>NZ_CM155275.1:0-5224863 GCF_056680305.1 Telluria sp. BA11 | reverse complement strand
GGCACGCGCTTCGCTTGAGTCGATCCACCACCGCTCGACAACATCAAAAATACGTTTGAACTCATTCTTGCGCCGCTGGATCGCTAGCCTTGCTTCCAGACTAACTTTGATCCCTGAGATCGCGTTTTTGCACGCCAAGCAAACATAGGGCTTACTCAAAACCTTGCGATGAAAACCGTATGCCGGGAGGCACTCGCCGCAGCAGTAGCATTTTTCTAGCAGTGGCGCACCGTCAATCGGGCAATGCGAAAGGAAATTCGATTGATGCCAAAAGCTGTGGTACAGGTGTTCGAGACATATCGGACAATAGCGAAAACTGTTACTCCACCACAGCGACCTACTCCGTTCGCGAGCTTCTCCAAATATCTGTAGCTCGTGAGGCGGGTACATCCAGCCACTGGCATCCAGGAATACATCAGCGTCAAAGCGTGTATGGCTATATGCTGTCCCATCCTTATCGTAGCCGTTAGCCTTCGTGCAGAAGTTCAAGAGCTCTTTGGTGCTTAGCCCGTTGCGCCAGGAAAAGCGCCAAAGCGAGGAGACCATTGATTCACCCGGAAGGGGCATTAGGTCAAGTGCGGCATTGGCGGGGAATTGTCGACAAAAACTCTCGTAAGCGTTCATCGCGCATTCCTCCGAGCACGTTTGACCTCGAATTTCATCTCTGCCATGGCGTCAGCCAGCAGTGCGAATTCGACGGCTTCACTCCACGCATCGTCTGGCGGCCATACTCCTGGCGCGTCTTTGTGATGCTGAACAGTCAAATAACGGCGCACAGCAGTGAAGAACTGACGCGCTGGAAAACCTACTTTTTGAACGGAATGAGTAGAGCACTCCTGAAGAGCGTCAAAAAAGGCGGCCGTTTGCTTCTCCAAGCGGAAACCCGCATCCCAAGCAGCCGGTAAGAAAAACTGCGTCCATGTCTGGTTGCTCTCAGCTGGCCACACGGCAGTATCGTACTGCTTGAATATCCCGGCTACGTCATCGATTTTGGAAAAAGGTCGGAACGACTGACGCCTACGAGCGAAACGGGAGATAAGGTCGGATCTCCCCTTCTCACGAAGCATCGCGATCACATCGGAAAAATCCGGGTCCTGTCCCATCATGATCGTCACGAGTTGAACATTTTCGTCGTCCAGGTCGTTGTAAATATCCTTTAGAAAAAGGAAGTCTTCGAGCTTCATGGCGTTTGCTTCGTCAATAAGCAAGACAAGGAATGGCGACTGGTACGTACGGGCAAGATCGATCAGACGACAAACGAGCCGGTGCCGCAGGTCGAAAGTTTCCCCGCGAAGTTCAGGGTGTCCAACGGCGGTCAAGAAATGCTTGAAGAATGCGCGGATCGAGGGTACCTGTTGGTTCCAACTGGTATGGCGGATCACGACAAGCTCAGGCATGCGTTCGTGGAGCATATGCTCGAGCAAAACTAGCGCCCGGGTCTTCCCAACGCCGCTCTGACCGGTGAAACAGCAGCTGCTCTCACGCACCAGGAGGATGTGACGCGTGATCTGGTACAGTTCTTTGATCGGCTCCGTTACAAGTACGGTATTTAGCTTGAAAGCAGGATGGTCAACGGTCAATAACTCAGCAATTGTATTCAAGTCAGTCTCCAAAACAGGTCGGCCCGCTCAGCGGTATTTCGAAATCGAAAAAGCTGCTTTTTTTAGGCTGGATGGGAGGTGATGAGGACGGGGTCTCATGCTCTTCCAGCGCTTGTGCCGCTATCCGTTTCTGGTCAGCCTGGACCTTCGACAGTGCAAGCGCTTCCTTCGATGCCCGCTTCTTGTGACGGGCAAGCTTGCTGCGCTCACGCAGTTCGCCCTCCTTCTTGTCACACCATTGAGAGGTAGCAGAAGTGCTGTTCTCATGTAGACGTTGAGACATGCCACTCTGGTTCATCAACGCCCGGTTGCGCCATGACATATGCAAGCCGCGTTTGTTGAACGGTGCCTGTAGAGCGCCTAGCTGTTCTCCAGTATCGAGCACCGTCGCCTGGGCTACCTGCACATTTCGGCGGTCGCAATAAACGACAAGGTCGCGGTCGATCAGGTCGTATGCGCTTGCCAGTTTCGGGCTGGTGTATCTCCAACGACCCAGCCTCACGTGCGGCCGGACGTTCTTGTCCCGGTCACCGCGCACGGTGGCAATTTCGACATGCGACAGTAGCTTGAGATCTTGCTGGGCAGCCTTGGGCAGCGCTTGTAGGAACACCCCGGAAGCGGGCTTTTCCAATGCATGCGCAAGAGCGCCCATCGGAGACGCAAAACTGTTTCCTTCATTGCCCTCTTCGTTATGTTCCCGGATACACGCATGAATCACGTCCGTGAGGTCGCGTATCGTGATCTCGAACCTCATGGCCTGCTCGATCGGTTTGTTGCGCCGGGTGTCCTTTGGGCCGGAGCCCAGCGTCGACGGCATCCGTTTTAAGCCACGCTCGGTAAGTTTGCCGAATATTCGCTCGACAGGATGTCTTCGCCACCAGGCCTTCACTGGGCCGAAGTTGATTGCACAACCAACCGTTCGAATAATGTTGTCAACCACTTCTGTTGCTGCGTTCGACCAAGCGTTGTCCATTTTAAGTACGCTAAAGCCTTGAAAAGCTAGCTCGGGCATGATCTGCAGGGGTAGCACTTTGCCGTCAGTTGTCAGTGGGCAGAAGCTCGCTTCGCTATCCTGATCCTGCGGCCGCAATGCCGACTCGATCACTTCCAGCACGCTGTCCCCGCTCGGCGTTTGTTCCAGGGCGACAAATGCGCCAAGGACGAGATTCCACCGTTCTTCGATAAGAAAGCCGATATGCCAACGGGCCACGGGCACCGACAGGCGGGCACCATCTTCGGTCTCGAGGATCATCACCGAGGCGGCGTCTACTTTATGAAAATCAAGTTGGCAGGCCCCGTAACCGCGCAGCTGCGGGAACACGCTTAGCTGCCCCGAGCCGACGCCATGCCGGCGCACGGCCTCCTCACCAGCGCGTGCTCCAAACCAACGCGTAGCCTGCTCTGTCAGCAAGCCAAGACAAAAGGCCCGTAGCGATTTGTATCCACAATTCTTTGTATTGAATGGCCAATCGTCGTCTGTGAAATTCAGCGCGCGCAGCTGATCGAGAAACTCGCCGTGCAACTCGACATAGCTGATCCTGACCACTTCCGGACCTCGACCGCCAGTGCCGAGGTACCGACTCCGGACATGCTGTTCGACCTCTGGGAACCGTTTAAAGAGCTGTGTCAGTGCGCCGGCGCAGCCACCGGGACCGTCGCCAAGCACATGCCATACAGGCTCCTGTCGTTCGTAGCCACGGAGGCGCTCCCATGGCACCAGTGCGCGAAAGCCGGCTATAGAACCGTCCGGCCCGGCAATCATGCATCGCTTGACCAGGTAGAAGATCGTTTCTCGTGCGACGGATGTCGTCGCTGTGATCTTCTCAATGGCAATTCCGTCGGCGTACATCTGAACGGCGCGTTTGCGCTCCAAATATGGCGCGAGGGTATTTTCGTCGAGGACTTCCTCATCGGGCGAAGGCCATTGTGACAAATCAGAAAACGCTGCCGGGATCAGGGTCCGGCGCCGCGCCCCGCTCATGAACGCACCCGCACAAGTTGCGAATTCATCCCAAAGAAGGTGCGGGCCAGATCAGTTTGTACCCGCCCGTTCTGGAGTGCTTTTGCGACAACTGCAAGCATGATGGCGGGATCGACGCCCGGTGTTGAGAGCACGTCGATGACTCGGAAACTATCGTGCCTGGCCAGCACTGCAAGGAATCGTTCGGTCTCAATGTATGACGAATAAGAGCGAGCCCTGGTCATAATGGCGCACAGCGTCAGCCAGTTATCCAGCAGGATATCCTTACCAACGAGTTCGAGTTCGCTGCGTCTATGTACCTCGACGCCGGCGGCCTGCGCATTCGCCCTCAGTTCCTCCGGTACGCAAGCATAGTCGCTGCTAGATACGCGCTTTCGCCCATTGCGCCTGATAACGAGCCAATGCTCACTGCCGTCGCGATTGCGAACCCGAACATAGCCAGTTTGGCTGTCAGAGTTGACGTTGAATGGATCGTCCACGAAGTCGTAGCCGACGACGCTACTGTCGCCCTCCAGCAGCACAAGGTGCATGAAGGGCACGTCGCCTGAAACGGTCAGGCGCTTACTGTTCTTGGGGGAATCGAAAATCCACAGGTTCGAAACCTTTGACGCGCGTTTGCGAATTGCAGTCAAAGGCGTGACATCTTCCTGACCGTGTCCATGATTGGTTGCCAGGCTTGATACTGATTGCACCATTGCTCTACCCTCCATTGCTAGACGGATGCAGCTTTTTTGGAAACAACAGTTGACCGTCCGGCCAGAGAGCGATATCTTGAATTGTCACGTTCGAAGATATTTATCTTTGGCCAGAAAGCGGCGGATCTCAGTTATAGGGGTTCGTCGCTTTTTTACATGATCAGTCCTCCAGCAAGATGGCTTCGATCCGCGCTGCTTTATCGTCCGTGAGGCGAGATGCGGATTGGACAAGCGACTTCACCAGCATGGCGATATGCTTCGAGGCTTGGGTACTTTCACAAGCGCGCTCGCACCGGTCGGCGGCTACAACGGCAAACAATCGACGGGCTTGTTCTTCATTGGGATCGAGCGCTGCCACGATGCGTTTTAACAGCTTGGCTGAAGGCGGGCCCTTCTTCGAATTCTCCAACTGCGAATAGTAGCCGCGGCCAATGCCGGCACGCGTAGCGATGTTCGCTTGCGTGGCGCCCTTGAGGCGCCGCAAGGCGAAGAGTTCACTGCCAAAGTTGGTGTCACGATGACGCATGGCTAAAGTGGCCGTGGACCGAGGACAGGAATAGATGGCATGTATACAACTACTCACGACCGAGCGCAAGCGTAAAATCGGATTTACCCGACCCGCTGCGAGCGATTGCTCTTGTGAGATCGCCGTTAGCCTTTGCTCTCGACATAGCGACACTCGGTGCTGTCGACCGGCCTGTTTTGGCCAATCCGGCCGGTCGTCTCCGTATCCAACGCTGCCCCCTTCGGTCGTTCAGTGGTATTTTCGCTTCACAAGTCGGTGAGTTTTAGTTCACCGACGCTGAGACATTAGAGACAGCTGATATAATTTTGAGAAATCTACTTAGTGATTCTCGTGCGCCGGATCATCCACATCCTCCTGCTGTTCTGCTTGCCCCTGTATGGCTTTGCCATGCAAGGCAGCTTGCCGCCTGTCAAGGATACGGTCTCGCTCGCCCACGAGATGGAGCACGACGAGGGCATCCAACATCACCACCACGAGAACGACGGCTCGATTCATTTCGACGAATCGGATGAGTCCCTCGATCATGCGCACGAACATTCCTCGTCCTCTCAGCCGGCGGGCTTAGGTCTCCCGCATTTCATACTTCCTGCTGAAAATCCAGTATCGGAGCTAGGTCCGTATATCGACCAAACGGTTCCTGAACCGTTTCTCGACGGGCCACATAAACCCCCTGCTTTCTCCCTCGGCCACCCTGCCGGGGGATCGCTGCACGCATAATCGGAAGATAAAGGCGCAACGCAAGTTGCGCTGACGTGCTCGCCCTCGGTGAATCTAAATTTCACCCGATGGAGAACACATGCGCACCTGCCGCCTGTCCTTTTACCTTATCGGTGCTGCCATCGTCCTGCCATGTCAGGTCAACGCAGCACCGCCCATGCCGGCCACAACCGGCACAACATTAAAAAAAGCTGTCGAAGGCGCGTGGCAACGCGCGCCCGCCGCCCGCACGCTGGACGCCCGCCAGGTGGAAGCATCTGCGGCACGAGACATCGCTCGGTCCTGGATTGCTTCCAACCCGACGCTCGGGCTGTCGCAGCGTGCCGACCAAGGTTCGTCCGAGCGTGATCAGCGAGAATCCGAGATTTCCGTCTCGTCTTCATTCTTTATGCCTGGCCAGAAGAGCGCCCGCGAAGCGCTGGCCGCGCGCAGCTCGGAAGAGATCACTGCTCATCTCGGCGCCAAACGCCTAGCAGTTGCTGGCTTGGTGCGAAATCACGTTTGGGAAGCTGCAGCCGCCCAGGTCCGACTGTCGGAAAAACAGGATCATCTGGAACATCTCGAAGGGCTTCTTGACGAGGTGCAGCAACGCGTGAAGGCTGGCGATCTGGCGCGCAGCGACGGACTGCTCGCTGAGCAGGAAGTCCTGTCTGCACGGATTGCGGTGTCGGATGCCCGCACTGCCGCACTTGAGGCACTTGCACGCTATCGCGTCGTAACTGGTCTGCCCGACCTCCCTGCCCTCGAACCCGAGCCGCTTTCTGAGAGTAACGTTCCGGCCAATCCGCGGGTTGCCGCCGCACAGGCCTCCGAGCAACGCGCGTGGGCGGCACTGCGACTTGCCACGGCTTCTAGGTCCGCTCCGCCGACCATTGCCTTGTCGGTTCGGCGTGAGGACGAGAGGCTGCTACAAAAACCTGTCAACAGTATTGGCGTCGCTCTGCAAATCCCAATCGGGACTGTGGGACGTAACCGTGTTGCCGAAGCCCAGGCGCAAACCACAGTCTCGACTGCAACTGCAGAGGCGGCGGAGGTCCAAGCAAATGCCGACGCCGATCTTGAGATCGCTAAGGCACGGGTTACGAATGCACGTGTTGCGATACAGACCGCCACCGCGCGTGCAACCGCCCTGCACGAACACACTGCGTTGTTCGAGAAGGCGTTTCGCCAGGGCGAAAAGGGCCTTGCCGACCTACTCCGTTCACGCGCACTCACCCACGAAGCCGACGTTGCCGTCGCACAGCAAAAAGTCGCACTTGGGCTTGCCCATGCCCAACTCAATCAAGCCTTAGGGATCCTTCCATGAAATACCTGCACCTTTTGTTTGCCGCCATGTTCGTCATGTCGTCGGCATTCGCCAGCCCTGGCGCCCACGGGCCGAACGGTGAACACCTCGACGGGCAAGCCAGCACGACCGGATCCACGGTGTCCGTCCCCCGCATCGAGACCTTTACCGAAGCATTCGAACTGCTCGGCCATCTCTCGGGTGGCGAACTGTCGATCATGATCGATCGCTACGAGACAAACGAACCCGTGCTGAACGGCGCGCTCGAGGTCCAGTACAAAGACCTCAAGGCCAAGGCCAAGTTTCACGCTGACCTCGGCGACTACGCGATCGATGATCCGAAATTCCTTGCCGCAATTGCTAAACCGGGTACCCACGCTCTGCTGTTCACCTTGGTCGCCGGCGAGGAAAGCGATCTACTCGAAGGCACGCTGACGGTCAGTGCAGTAACCGAAGACCACGGCCATGGCCATGGCGTGAACCGCTGGCTTCTGGCAGCGATTGTTGCCGCCATCTTCGCAGCGGTCGCAGTATTCATCGCCCGCCGCCGCCATCAACGCAAGGAAGTTTGATATGAAGATTATTCAACGAATTGTTGCAAGCCTTGTCGCTGGCATGTTTGCGACCTCCTTGCTTGCGGCACCGGGCGCACACGGCCCGAACGGCGAGCATTTGGATGGCCAAGCTACGGCCAGCGTCGGTGGTCTGGCCCGTTTACCAGACGGCAGCGTCAACGTGCCAAAACTGGCTCAGCGTCGCATGGGTATACGTACGCTCATGGTCAAAGAAGGGGAATTTGCGCGCAGCGTGGCCCTGAACGGTCGCGCAAGCATTGACCCGAACGCAGGGGGCCGGGTACAAGCGCCGTTCGCCGGGCAAATTGCGCCGGGACCAAATGGCCTCCCCGTCGCGGGTCAGCGTGTCGTCAAGGGACAGGTCCTGGCTCGCCTGCGCCCGACGGGTGCCGCGATCGAGCGTGGCAACCAAGCCGCGGAACTCGCCGAACTTCGCGCCAACAGAAGCTTGCTAGCCAAGCGGGTCGCACGCCTGCAATCGCTCGAAGGTGTGGTGCCTGCAAAGGAAATTGAAGCGGCTCAGGCAGAACTAACCGGCACGATCGGCCAGGAACGTGCGGTGGCCAGGTCGATCAGCGGCAGCGAAGTTATTGTTGCACCTGCCGGTGGACTTATTGCCAGTGCATCGGTGCTTAACGGCCAGATCGTCGAGTCTCGGGACGTGCTGTTCGAGATCGTCGATCCCCAGCGCATGGTGATCGAGGCTTTGTCCACCGACGCAGGCATCGCCCGCAAAATCAGCAGCGCGACTCTCGTAGACGTGCCAGATGTCGAGCTGACGCTACTTGGGGGCGGGCGCATCCTGCGCGACGGCGCGGTGCCAATCAATTTCCGTGCGCGCGGCAGGAACCTCGACCTAGCGGTAGGTCAGCCGGTCACGGTGTTGGCCAGGCTGGATACGAAGGTCAAGGGAATTGCTTTGCCAGCTGCGGCGCTGGCGCGCAATCCGGCCAATGAAACGGTGGTCTGGATCAAATCCGGTGCCCAGCGTTTTATCGCCCTGCCGGTGGAGGCAACTGCGCTGGACGCGGGTACTGTCATCGTCACCAAGGGACTCACACCCGACAACAGGGTGGTCGTCGTCGGCACCTCCCTAATCAACCAAATCCGGTGACCACACATGTTTAATTCTATAGTTCGCTTCAGCCTACACAACCGCCTGTTCGTCCTGGCGGCAGCGCTGATGCTGATGGTCTACGGCGCGATGACGGCATGGCGTACGCCGGTGGATGTCTTCCCCGACCTGAACAAGCCGGTCGTCACCGTGCTGACCGAAGCCGGCGGCATGGCGCCGGAAGAAGTCGAGCAGCTGGTCTCGTTTCCGATTGAGACTTCGCTCAACGGCATGCCCGGCGTCACGCGGGTGCGTTCTGTCTCGGGTGTCGGCCTGTCCATCGTATATGCCGAGTTCGATTGGGGCACCGATATCTACCGCAACCGGCAGCTAGTATCCGAGCGAATCACTCTGGTCAAGGAACAACTCCCCGGCAATATAGCGCCTATTATGGGACCGGTGTCTTCGATCATGGGCGAGATCATGCTGATAGCGTTGCCGATCGACGTCGCCAAAACTGATCCGATGAAGGCGCGCGAGTATGCTGACTTCGTGTTACGGCCGCGCCTTTTGTCGATCCCAGGGGTTTCTCAGGTGATCCCAATTGGCGGCGAAGTACGTCAGTTGAGGGTCGAGCCGGACACCGCACGTATGGCGCAATTTGGGGTATCGCTCGAGCAGGTCATCACTGCACTACGCGGCTTCGCGGCCAACACTAGCGGCGGGTTCGTCGACCTGAACAACCGAGAATACTTGATTCGCAACCTCGGCCGCACCAACCGCTTGGAAGATCTTAGTGGCTTGGCGATTGCCTATCGCAACGGGACGCCGGTCCTGCTCGAGCAGATTGCCAGTGTGCGTTACGCGCCGGCATTCAAGCGCGGTGATGCGGGCCTGAACGGCAAGCCCGCGGTCATCGTCAGCGTCCAGAAGCAGCCGGCAGGCGACACGGTCCGCCTGACCCGCGACATCGAGACGGCTCTGGCGGAACTCAAGCAGGGACTCCCTGCCGGAATTTCGCAGCCGGTGGTCCTGTTCAGGCAAGCCAACTTCATCGAATCCTCGATTGGCAACGTTGTCGAGGCTCTTCGGGACGGCGCCATTCTGGTTGCCATCGTGCTGTTCGCTTTTTTGCTCAGCGTTCGCACCACGCTGATCTCGTTGATCGCCATACCACTCTCACTGGCGGTAACGGCGCTGGCCTTTCACTTGCTCGGCCAGTCGATCAACGTCATGACACTGGGCGGCCTGGCGATCGCGATCGGCGAGCTGGTCGACGATGCCGTGGTTGACGTCGAGAACATCGTACGCAGGCTCAAGCAGCGCAAGGAAGACGGTCAGTCTGTGCTGGAGGTGATCTGGCATGCATCGGTCGAGGTACGCTCTGGCATCGTCTATGCCACCGTGATCGTGGTGCTCGTATTCGTGCCGCTGTTTGCCCTGCCCGGCATCGAGGGGCGGTTGTTCGCGCCGCTGGGAATTGCTTACATCACGTCGATCCTGGCCTCGATGCTGGTCTCCATGACGGTGACACCCGCCCTGGCGTACTACCTGTTGCCGCGCATGAAGTCGCTGCATCGTGGTGACAGCCCGATCGTGCGCCGCATGAAGCAATGGGATACCGTTGCGCTTAACTGGACCTTCACGCGCATTCGCCTGATGTTGGCAATTGCCCTCGTCGCTGTCGTGGCCGCCGCCGCATCCGTGCCTTTCTTCCCGCGTGCATTCCTGCCGGCGTTTAACGAAGGCTCGCTGGTGATGGGCATGACGTTCACGCCGGGTACATCGCTCGCGGAAGCGAACCGCATGGGTTCACTGGCCGAGACGTTGATCGCCCAGGTACCGGAAGTGACAAGGGTTGGCCGTCGCACTGGCCGCGCCGAGCTGGACGAGCACGCCGAGGGCGTTCACTCGTCCGAGATCGACGTCGACCTGAAATCATCCGAGCGGTCGCGCGAAGAAATCATGGCCAGCATTCGCAACCAGCTCTCTGTCATTCCAGCATCGGTAGCAATCGGACAGCCCATCTCTCACCGCTTGGATCACCTGTTGTCTGGCGTGCGCGCGCAGATCGCCCTGAAGATCTACGGCGACGACATCGACACGCTACGTGGCCTGGCCGATGGCCTGCAGGGCCGCTTGCGTGCTGTGCCTGGCCTGGTCGACCTCTCGGTCGAGCGCCAGGTCCTGATCCCGCAGATCAAGGTGCGCATTGACTACCGCAAGGCCGCGCAGTATGGCCTGGCCGCGGGTGACGTACTCCAGGGGCTGCAGTCGCTGGCGGAAGGCACGCGCGTTACGCAAGTGGTCGACGGTGCGCGCCGCTTCGACCTGGTTGTTCGGCTGGCTGATGTCGATCGCTCGCCGCAGGATCTTGCGCGGGTAATGCTCACCACCCCAGCAGGACAGATCCCGCTGTCAAGCGTTGCAACTGTGGAAGAAGGTGATGGGCCCAACCAGATCGGCCGTGAAAACGGGCGTCGCCGCATCGTTGTCTACGCGAATACGGACGGCTCGAACATGTCGAGGATCATCGAGGACGTACGCAAGACGGTGTCCGCCACCCAGCTCCCGGGCGGCTATTTTGTCAGCATCGAGGGCCAGTTCCAGGCCCAAGAACAGGCGCAGCAGCTCATCGCCGGCCTGTCTCTGGCTTCGCTCATATTGGTCTTCCTGGTGCTCTATTCGCGCTATCGATCCTCGACGCTGGCATTCGTCATTATGGGCAATATTCCGTTCGCCTTGGTCGGCAGCGTCGTCGCCATGTGGATTGCTGGCGTTTCGCTGTCGGTCGCCTCGATGGTTGGTTTCATTACCCTGGCCGGGATTGCGACTCGGAACGGCATTCTCAAGGTGAGCCACTACATCAACCTCTGCAAGTTCGAGGGCGAGACTTTCGGGTGGCCAATGATCGTGCGTGGTTCGATCGAACGTTTGACGCCTGTCCTAATGACAGCGCTCGTCGCTGCCTTTGCATTGACGCCGCTGCTGCTTGCCGCCGATGCCCCGGGCAAAGAAATCCTGCATCCGGTTGCGGTCGTGATCTTCGGGGGGCTGATTAGTTCCACCTTGCTCGATTCGCTACTGACCCCTCTCATTTTCTGGAAAGTAGGCCGACGGCCGTTGGAGCGGCTGCTGTCTGAAAAAAGCGGCGACACCTATTGATAATTCGGGCCAAGTGGCGGCGCCCATTCCTAGCCGCCACAATTTTCTGGAACATGAAAATGAACAAGATCTTAGTAGTAGTAGCCCTGGCAGCCAGTTTGTCCCTGTCGGGTAACGTCCTCGCACACGGGGCCAAGCCCAAGCATGGTGGCATCGTGCAAAGCGCGGGCGACCTGGCTTTCGAGCTCGTCACTAAGGATGGCGGCGCCACGATCTATGTCGACGACCATGGCAAAGACCTGCCAACCACAGGCGCAACCGGTACCCTGACTGTGTTGAAGGGCACGGAAAAGACGGAAGTGCCGCTCGAAGCTGGCGCAAACAACACGCTAGTCGTGAAGGGCGACGCTAAACTTGTACCAGGCAGCAAGGCAGTGGCAGCCATCACGTTTGCAGACAAGAAGGCTGTCAGCGTCCGCTTCTCCATCAAGTAACTACCACATGGTGGCCGTTTCCACGGCCACCAATACCCAACCTCAAGGAAGTCCCTTAAGAACCATACTGAGGATTAATGATGAAGTGGCTCATCACGAAATACCTGATCACCGCGGCAGTTGTCGTACTGGTCTCCGAGACCGCAAAGCGGAGCGACCGCTTCGGCGGGTTCGTCGCAGCGCTTCCGATGATCACACTGCTCACCCTTGTGTGGCTGCATATCGAAAACCAGCCCGACGCCAAGCTCGCGAATCATGCTTGGTACACGTTCTGGTACGTTGTGCCAACTCTTCCGATGTTCCTGGCCTTTCCATGGCTGCTGCATCGATTTGGTTTCTGGTGGACACTGGGGGCGTCTGCATTGATAACGATAATCTGTTTTGGTGCCTTTGCACTTCTACTAAAACGCTTTGGAGTCAATCTTCTTTAGGACCGACTACCGAACTGCAGTACAAGATAGTTTGCAGTTCTTAAAGCCGTAGCGTAGCCGCCGAGACAGGATAGGATCTGAACTGACCGCTTCGTTTCCAGATCGTCCGGTCTCAATTCTTCGCTCTGCTGGTGCCGGCATCTCTGTGGTCTGGTCACAGCAAAACACTGTTACTTTTTGGTAGCCAAGCATGGGCTGTTGCGATGTTTTGTGTGCTCTACGGGCTCAGCAACGGCATCCTGACGATCGTGCGAGGTACCATCCCGCAGGCGATGTTTGGCCGCAAAAATTACGGTGCCATTTCAGGCGCAATGGCCGGCCCGTCGATGCTAGCGAAAGCCGCCGGACCGCTGATTGCAGCAGCGATTTTGCAAAACTACTTCGTCCCTACGCCGCTGCTGTACGTTCTGTTGTCGATATCGATTATTTCGCTCGCCTTTTACATCGGCATGGTTAGAACTAGTGAGTCAGACTTGTCGTTCCCAAAAGACGTCCATCGACAAAGCTGATACTCTTTTGACACGCCACGGAAGGGCAAGTGGCACCGCGTCGCCATGTTTAGGTAAATTTATTTTGTTGCGCGCTCAGTGAGTATCATTAGGTACATTGTTATGCGGGAGGCGCAGATCGATGTACCTAAAAACTTGCCTTTCAATTTGAACCGTCTAGAAATCAACGACTTAGCATTACAGTCAGTCAGTAGTTTTAGGTAAGAGCACTTAGCTTTATGGTGTTCGGTCTGCTTCCCGCAGCGGCCACAGTAACGTTTGAAGGCCATATTATTCATTGCGTTTGATCTTGCCAGCAGCGATCAAATCACGGGCCCCGTTTAGCGCTGCCGTCTTGGCCTGTTTAGCCGTCGAACCCTCTGCCGTGAACGATGACCCCGAGAAAGCGCCACCATTGCGGTAGCCGACACTTACCTCGACACTAAACAGCTCTGTGCCTAGCTTTCGCGCCGGCCGGATCGTCGCATCAAAAGCGTCGTCAAAAACGTGTGTATGCATTTTTTGTCCTATGGATCTAAGGCAAGTCGTATTTGCTGTGAGCCAGCATGTTCGCAAGCATGCCTATGGAGGCGGCTCGATAGGTATTTTTGTTCGGCCATGTGTTCACCAACATTTGGTCCGTTCCCGGGATTTCTTGTTCGAATATGAAATTTACGTTGACCGAGAGCTTAGTGCCTGTAATCGACATGTCCAAGCGCGAAGGCATTTGGAGAAAAGTCTGCGATGGCCGAATATAGAAAATTGCTTGAATGGCGAAATACGATGCCGTGTCCAGCTGACTGTTTGGCCGTGCTCCTGGAATGACCGCTGACGCGGTTCTATTGCTCCGTTCAAAGTCGAGTGGTTGAAAATCAATTTTATTATTGTTCTTTTGGTTCAGGCGTTTGCCAAATAGCTGAAGATATCTTCGATAAGTTGCTCTGCCCTTCCCCGAGTGGACGCATCTAACGGACTCTCGCCACACTCATCTTGGTCAAGCATTACAGCCAGCGCAATGCCCTTTCCGATAGTGTCAGCAGTCGCGTCGTGAAAGCGGGCCAGGACAGCTTCTGCACCGGCGGCGGCGTCGACGTGCCGTGTGCGAAGTAATTGCGCATCTGACTGCGCGGGATATGCACGAAGTAGCCGGGTAACGTATCTATTTTTAATCACAACGTCTTCCTAGGTAATAGCGGCTGCTTCAGACGCCAGCTTGTTCAGCTTGGACATGACCGCTTCATGCTTAACATCCAGCGTGACTGAAGCTGCAAAACCTGGTTGACAGGAAGGTAGCCAAACATCGAAAAGGCTCTTGTCGATGAGCGCCCGTGTGACGGTGACCTCAACGCCATCTACGAAGAAAATCTTCATTGCAGGGTGGCCGGCACCGCTGATGTTCTCGACGTGTGCTACGCCAAGCAGGCCACCTATGCTGATAATTGGAACAGAATAGTCGCAATTGCGCTCATGTTGTTTTCCGTTAGTCGCAGTTGCGGATCGCGTCCTTAATTTCGCTCCGCACCGTTAAGCATCACATATGCATGAGGAATATTACCTCCCTTCTCTAGCTCCCCAACTAGCGCGGCTTTGGCGGATTGCAGATCCCGAAGGGCACGCTCCAAATCTAGTTTTATATCCATATTTTTCCGATCATTTGTCGTCGTTACGTTGTGCTTTCAAAACAGCACGACAGATCCGCAGCTGCCGGTTCAACTTTGACAGTGTCGAGAAGCATTCCGGTGTTTGAATCCAGCGCGGATGCATGCGCGCAGCTCGCTTTCTCCAAGGCGCCCGACGAAGTCCTTGTGCTCCGGAGTGATTGGCTGGCCGAGGTTTCCGTAGAACGGACCAGGTAGGGGACGCTTGCTCATCTGTTTTCGGTAATCTCTAGAGTTTTGGTTAGCGGCTGAACGGCCGTTCCCTAGGCTTTCGACCTATTATTTCCAGTGAACTTGAAGCGACTTAATCCCGCTGGCGGGTACGATGAGGTCGCCTAGTTCGGATGCGCGGGCCCAGAGCTGCTTGGCTTCGTCGGCAGGAATCGCATTCAGGTCGAACTGGCAGAGCAGTTGGCGCGAACGCCAAGTGTTCTTCTCAGCTTCTAGGCCTCGACGCAGTCCGTCCAGGCTGTCGACCAAAACTGCCTGCGTAGGACTAAACAGCACAGTTACACCGTGTTGATAGCCCAGCGAGCAAGATTGGAAAAATCATCGTCGCCAGATTGATAGTCCAGCTCAACCACCCTACTTTTCTGCCGTTCAATCAGTGAAATGGCGGATGCTCTATCTTGAGCTAAAATTGGCTCAGACTGCATGTTTGATTTCCGGTCAGTTAGCAAGATCAATAAAGGGAGTGTCCAACGTGCGCTTACCACTGGACTTCTTGCGCCTCAACAGATCCATGTCGTTAGCCCCGGCGAACACCGATTCTTCGTTTTCGAAGACCTGTCGACTCTCACGCTCATCGTCAAACTGTGAGTCGATTTCGTAAAGGTAAGCACGCAATCCGTCGAACTGCTCGAGGACTCGGTCAAGCTTCGCGTGCACCTTCACCAGCCGCGCATTTAAGTACCATCCATGCGCGAACCACACGACGGCGCCGGTGATGATCACTGTAGTTTCAATGCTCATGTGTTTTCCTCGGACGCAGTCAAGGCTTGTCGTCACTATGGATGACGCCATTGATGCATCGATCTTCCCATCGAGCCTCAACAAAATAGGAGCCGTCACCATCGATACCCTGCTTCGACGAGCTGTATATAAACTTACGAAAGCCGGTGTACCCACCGAAGCTGTTCTTTGCATTAACATCCCCGCAAACCGCTACTTGGTTTGGAGCTACAAATACTTCGCGAAACTTAGCCGAATCAGGATCGGTGAGGGAATAGGCGATCCTTTTCTTTGCGGCGTCAACCATTTGCGTATCACGCCGCTCCTGTAGTCTCTTTTCTTTCGCGGCTTCTTTCGGGCCGGCAAAAGCAACTCCGGAAACCACTGCGAGCATCGCGATAGTGCTTATTTTAATCATGGTTTTCCTAGCCCAACGTCGGTTTTCCGGTGACGTAGACGGTCATCTCGTTACCGGAAGTAGTAGCGTAGTTAGTTACCCGATATTGGTGTTTGCCGAATTTGATTGGTTGTCCTTCGTAAAACGTGGGATCGTCCATCTCTACAGTACCCAAGCCGCTTTCTGCTTTATTCGCAGGATAGTCTTCCTGCCGATGAATATATTTGACTTTCATTTCGACCTTAAAGAGTAGTTTTTGACCAAAGTGATTTCCTTGGCTGTTATGCAGACTGGGCTGCGCCAAAGAAAGACGTGATCCATTCTTCGGACACAGGCAGCACATCACTTCAAACAACGTCCGTGCTATTTTCCTGACATTCGTGCGCATTTGTCAGCCGTTTTTACGATGCCGTTACCGTCCCTCAGCATCATTTCGGTGCAGAGTTCGAACGCGTAATCTGCGTTCGTCTTTACTGTCTTCTTCTCAGGCTCATCATCCGCGCAACGCGAAAGAAGCAGCACAAAGGCTCCAGCTGCGCCAACGACAAGAAAGATCCGGGGTAGCGCTCCCGGCAGCTCTCTGCGCGAATTATAGATTAGTCTTGATTGCACGTGTTTTCCGTGATTCGTAGAGTTTTGGTTTAGCCGCTATCAAAAGTGCCGATCGCCAAAATCTTTACCGCAGCGGGAGCATCGTTGTTGAACACCACTAAATTCATAAATGGTGACAGTCGGACCGTGGTGGATCGGAATATAACCGGTGAGCCACCAGATAAATTTTGCAAACATGCTTTCCGCCTTTTTTCAACCCTTGGCAATCGGAACTTGGTCCACAAGCATGCAGTCCAGCTTTGCTCGCGCACGCGCATCCTTCGCTTCGTCCGCTTGCAAGTCCTCAATGACGTACATGAGCGCAGCGGTAAAAGCCATTCCGATCCATTCAATGGAAAGAACCAGTACCTCCAGGCCGGGTACTTCGACCTGGCCCAAGTTGGAGCTATAGAAAATTCGTCTCGCTTTACCGGTGCGATACTAATTTGATCAGGCGCGCCCGTATGCAGCACCACAGCGGGCACCCCATAGGTCGAACGCGCTTGCGCCAGATAGCAGATGAGGATTTTGATCGAGCATACAGCGCCGCACCCATGCTGTGAAACCCTCCTTTCCAAAAGTCTCATTCTCGTCCGCCAAGCAATCCATCTGATCGATCGCTGCGAACAGCAAGACGATGGTGGCCTGTTTGTGACCTTGTTGCCGCAGACATGCAATCGCCTTGGATTGGCGGGTGGCATATTCCATGACCGGGTGCAGATTTTTCGGTTCCATGTTTTCCACTCTACCAATGGTGGACTGTGTGGACCAGAAGAATGGAAGCGATGACCCATAGGATATTGCGTATCCCGTCTAGCCGGTCATAGCACTGCTTTTGCATCTTCCAGCTATCGACCAAGCGTTCATCTAGCCCTGCACCGTTGGTCCTTGGACTGCCCAGAAGAGCATCCTGGATCGCTTGCGTGTTCCCTTGGATGCCTTCGAGTTTTTCTGAAAAATCCCTGGCATACCCTACTTGTGTATCTTGATGCATACTTTTCCTTGTCAGCTCAGCTGCGTTACCAGGGCACGTGCAGAGACGTCCATGCGCTTACCGGCACTGGCGCCCGTCGTGCGCTCGACTTGCCACATCGCCGGCCCACGATACGGCGTTGTCGGTGCCATGGCCCGAACCTCGTTGCCTGACTTAGTAAAAAAATAGGTTTTGCCTGCTTCAATGGTCATATCGGTTTTCCTTGGGCTAGATGCCCCATTTCTCACGCAGGTACACGGACTCTTTCTCTATGCGCTTGCGCTCGTCCAGGGCAGATTGTTCAGGCTCGATCGCCTCGCCAGCAGCGCGAGCAGCAGCTACCGTTGCGTCAAAGTTTTCCAGCTTGCGCACCAGGTGCAGCAGCTTGCGCACGTCGGGCAGGAGTTCGTTCAGCATGTCGTTTTCCTTTACCGTTGCGACCTGGCCCTTACTGTCCACGATCTCAATGTCTTTGTCATCGCCACGCAGCCTGGCCGCGAAGCCGGCACGCCAGTCCAGGCGACGCCCGAAATTGTCAAACCAACTGCTTGCCTCATCCTTCGAGCGGAGCCTACGGTCGAACACCGTCTTTGCGCCATAGCGGACAAACCAACAGCACCGTTCCTGCTGCGGTACTTCTTCAAAGGTGAAGCTGTCGACGCTCATCTGTTTTCCTATGAAGCGATACCGATCGGGGCCGAGGCGCTCCAAGCTGGATCTTCCAGTGCCTTTATCCCCGCGTGGTCCATGAAATGAAGGAAGCTTGGGCGCGGCCGCGGCACGCCTTGGAACATGCTGCATGGAACGCAGCGAACGCCGCCACGTTCGCGGTCCCGCATGGCAATCAAGGGCATGAAGGCGACACACGTCGGCGCAGCAGCGTGCTCTGTCGCTGAAAAGAAAGGCATAGCCACGACCATCTCAGGGTGCACAGCGCTGAGGACGCCCTCAAATCCATATGTAACTCTGTCCCGCTTCTCCGGCGTCGGATACAGTCCCTTAACTTGTATCGGGCGGAGTATGACGCTACCTGGCGCCTGCTTTGATACGACGAAGTCGAAGCCAACGTCGCGCTTCGGGAAGTACACAGCCCAGCCGGCGTCGCCGAACAGGCCTGCTACGTAGAGCTCTGCGAAGTAGTCTCTCGTTTTCGGCGGCTGCCCTCGAAATCGGGAAACAAGAAGCGGAAGTGCTGTCTGGTTCCAGTATCGCAGAGACACATGACGGCTCGACACGCCGTCGTCGGGATACCGATCGACCGCAACTACGTCACTTCCCTCCAGGGCGGTACCCGTCAGGGTCTCGATAGCACTCGCGATGATCTGGCGAACTGCATTTGCCGAATTTGGCATCGCTACCTCCGCGAGATAAGTCGAGAGCTCATCCCATAGGTGCGGATCGCCGCGCAATTCCCAAGTATCGGGCCGTGGCGAGAATAGGTCGATGAACAATAACTGCTCCATGTTTTTCCTCGTTCGCCGGCACCGTGCCGGCTCTCAATGCATAAGGCCCGTCATGCGCGCCGTGGTTGCTACTGGTCGGGATTTCCGCTTTCTCATCGTCGGCCAAATGTAGCGCTCATATCTCCGTCGTTGAATATGCGTAACCACCGGCTTTTTCTACTGATCGCCTCTTCTCCGCAGTCTTGTGTGCGGCCTTGGTATTTCATTTGCCCAGCATTCCATAGCCTGCTGTTCCTATCGAGGCAGGCGATGGACTCGTCCGTAAGCTTCGTCATCCACGCCAAGTCCGTCCCCACTGGGTCTACTTTGCCGTCAGAATGAAACTGGCAAACGGCTGTCGAACGAATCCCATCCGGCCCACCTGCGACCGTGATCCAGGTGCTCGTACCTATGCGCTCACTTGATACGAGTTTCAGGGTGGCGCCAACCTTCTCTTGATAAAAGTCCAAACAGCGGGTCTCAGGTCGGTTCGCTAAGATAGTCCAGGCCAGCAAGGCGATAGCTATCGCTGCTGCCACTCCGCCTGCTATCAATTTCGCATAAGGTGTCATTTTTTTCGGTGATTCGTGGAGTTTCGGTTTAGTTGATGAACGGCGTATTCTGGTCTTTGATGAGCGCGAGAATTCGTGCCACAGCTTTCTTGTGCGCTTGATCCAAGATTTGATCTAGGCCCGGCTGTGCGTCAATCTGGTCAACAATGTCGTCGCCAAAAACCTGCGCCAGATCCATCGTCTCGAAATTCGCTGCAGCCATCTTGACAGCTATACGGTACGCCTCGCGCTTCCCAATTTTCGCCTCTTATTTTCCTTGGCCAGCTAGCTACTGGAGGCCCATACCACATTACAAAGACACCGTCGCCATCAGGGCATGCCCACGACTGGATCCTGCTTGATTTGCTCAATCAGGGCGCTGGCTTCTCCGTTCCCCCACGCTTCGGGATCGGTGTACAGGAAATCTAACTCAGCATGGGCCGGCCGGTACCCTACTCCGCAGTTTCTTGCGACTACTGCAAACCCTCGTTTTTTCTAAGGATTACCAAGCGGCTACTCGCCAAACCAGGCGTATGTTGCGCGGGAAATCTGGCGATTTCTCGTCGGTGAAGTCGTCGAAGTGTTCAATTAAGAAGTCAACGATTTCTTTATCATCAAGCGTTGTGAAGTCGTTCATTTTTTCAAGGTTGTTACAAGGCGGTGTACTCGTGCAACGCGAGGCCCAGCGGCCCACGCGTAGCTTCGATCAGACTGCGCATCGTTGCGGCCACTATCCTTCCATCCAGGTCTTTGAGCACCGCAATGCTCGCCGATGGACGCGTCTTGCGACTAGGCCAGCTGCGCGACTCGAAATATTCGAATTTGAACCCGTTGATTTCGCCAACCTTCGCGACAATCGCCTTGAGTGTTTCCTTGATGCCTTCGTATTGAGAATCCTCAATGTGGAATTCGACGTAGAGTTCTCGGCTTTCTGCGTTGTCGCGGAATTCGTAATGTACTTTCGCCGGCCAACCGTCTACGGTGATTAGAGTGTAAAGAGGGTTCGATTGGGGTCGCACTGACACCCCCTAGGACACTCATTTTTGAAGGCGGTGACGGCGGCGTGCATCTCTGGCGACATACGGTTCCTCTTTCACTATATTGGCTACTGGCAAGCGTCGGGTGACAGTCATCTCTGGATTTCTTTGTACGCCGACATCGTGTCAGCTTTCAATAGACCCTGCCCGTCATGCGGGCCGTGGATGCTGCTGTGCACCGTTTCCGTTCTCTCTACCATAAGGTTCTGATGGCGCCGAACAGTACCCTCGGCACGATGCCGACGCCATTTGTCCTTGGACTGCCTAACAGCGCATCCTGAATTGCTTGCGTGTTCCCTTGCAGGCTGTGAAGCTTTCCGGAAAAATCTCTTGCGTACCCAAGTTCTGTGTCCTGATGCATATCTTCCTCGCTGATCAGGAATCACGCCCGACCTCTTTCAATGCCACAGCCGCGTCAAGCGCGGCGTGAGTACTGCTGGGGCTTTTCCATTACTGAATGCGGCGAAGGGTGTACATCGGATTGGTCACTGTGTTTCGGTCCACGATCGTGAACGCGATCGCGGAACCCTTCATCATCCCATCCTTGTAGGTCACCTTGACCACGTTCCCTTTCGTGGCGTAGTCGACTTGTTCGATCACACCCATCGCCTCTGTTTCCCCAGGGCGGAACGTGATCGTCATCGGTACTAAACCGTCGACCATCCATGTTCCTTCGAGTGCCCCAGGCGAACGGTTGCATCCCACAAGGGTGACCACCATTAGCAGCGCGGCGATAGTATGGTTTCTCATCTGTTTCCTCATTCGCCGGCACTGAGCCGACTCTCAATGCACCAGGCCCGTCATCCGAGCCGCAGATGCTGCTGTGCGTGTTTCCGCTAGTTTAGTCGTAGCACGGAGGGGTTTGTTCTCTGCAAAAGCGCTGGTCACTTTCGGCGAGGACGCCGCTACCGTACAAGGTTCTGTTCGACTGCCATTACTTCTCCGTGGCGGTCATTCCAAATTGAGCAGAAGTGTCTGGCTTCGGGTACTACAATGTCCAAGTGATCTTGCGTCCATGCATTTGTTCTCCATACGAACCGCCACTCGTTCTGGACTTTAAAAGAATGGTGTTTTAAGAAATGGGGGTGGAGTCCTGCTAAATCCTCTAAAAAGCGTCCAACTTTAGCTGCATTGACTGGCTCTTCAAGAGCACAAGGCGGTATGGCTCCTGATCTCAGAATTAGGGGAGCACCTTGGTAACTGCACGGCCCATCTATACCATCCAGAAAGCCAGGCACGTGTGCTGCAACTGCGTTGGCGAAACCAATCGGATCGTAAATCACAATCGCGGAGTCAACTCCAAAACTTCTCATTAAGTCTCTAGAAGGAATAAGGCTAGCGCAGAGTACATACGAGGCTTTGCCGGCTGTGATCTCGCCGAATAAAGTGTGGCCCACACCCTCCTGACTTTCGTGAATTACCCTAACCACTCCTTCACCCTTATCAAGCCGCTGCTCATCGGCGTGTTGCCCAAATTTTCTGAAAGAGCTGAGTCGTAGTGCACCAGTGTCAAAAAATTTCTCAACAAATGCTTTTTCTAAATATCGATAGACTTGTGGACTACGAGATTGCCACATTCGCTAACCTTTCGGAATTAGACCTGATAATAAATGGAAGGCCGGTAAAGTTGTTTGCGAGGATTTTGATCTTCAGCCAATTTATTAGTCTAGCACCGCTGAGTTCGCTCCCATCAAACGCCGAAAGCTCGTAGCGCAAGGTGGGGCGCCGGTGCGCAGGTGGCGCTTACCAGTGTTCGACAGTAGCTCCAGTCTTCGTCATATTTCATCCTTGTTGGTCACCGGCCAGTTATCGGGCGCATACAAAGCGCGCGTTTTCGATGCGGCTGCATCTATACCGCTCAACTACCAAGTCCAAGTCCATAGAGCTGCTAATTTCGTGCGCGAGCCGATATAGCCGCTCGGGAGATGCGAAGGGCTGACTATCTCTTAGCATTCGGCTACTTGCGTCGGCGGGCCGAATATTGCGTTTCCTGGGTCACGCATATGTCCATCATAACGGCGTAGTCATTGATCGCGAATGCCGGGTTAGGACGTCCCTCCGGCGTAATCAGGTCGTCAGCAAGGTAGCGCTGGCCCATTCCATCCTTAAAATCGCCCCTGCAAATTACCGACATGGCGCGCCCGTTCCCGACTGGCCGCGCCTTCTTGATCGCCGCATTCACGGTAAGCGCGGTTGCGTTGAAAGCCCGGATCGGATTGTTGTCGGCATTGATGTCGTGGATCTCGACAATGACCTTTTTGGTATAGGGTTCCACCGTTCCTGGGGCGTCAACGCCTTTCAGTTGCACGGTGCGCCGCGCTCTCAGCACGCGCGGACGCTCGCCCAGGAGTTCTTCCTTCACCAAGTCCGGCGACGCAGGGAGTGCACGCGGCTCCGAATCGAGCGCGCGTCCTTCGTTGTCGAGCTTGGCACCAGCCGCCTTAAGGACAGTCACTTCCTGCCATGCGCGATTGAAAATGGCGTAGAGCTCGACCTGGTAGCTCCCTTGTGCAGGGGGGTAAGCCGATTTATTGTTGCGCTTGAGGTGGGCGACGAATCTCCGGTCCGGCGAAAGTCGTACTTCATTGTCGCTGAGCACAAAGGCGTCGCCAACAGGTTTGCCGTCGAACTTGATGGTCGTGGCCCATAGCTTAGTACCGGGCGGCAGGGTCGCCGAGCTACCGCGAATGGTCATGCCGGTGTTGGTGCGCTCTACTTTGTCGATTTCAATTGCGGGCGTCGCGACCGCGGTGGCGGCCTGCAGCAGCAATAAGCACATGAGCATCATGCGGACTGGTAACATGGTGTACCTTTCAGGTCGATTTTTTTTTTCGCAGTCAGTCGGCGTTTTTATAATTCCGGACTAGCCTCGCACAAATGACTCTGCAGTTGATTCGGTCCGTCCTGTACTCCTACCGATTTTTTTCCTAAGTAGGTTCTGGCCAGAGTAGGCGCTTGGCAATACTAAGCGAATTTCAATTGTGCAATTTTATAACCGCATACATGTCTGGTCCATAAAAAGTTGACGAAATTTCACTCGGTGATCGCAACCATATGGCTGCTGGTTTCGATACTGGCCTTGTGATGCAGAACTGCCTCAAAGGAAGTTGGTGAACTCCTCTTCTAGGCGCTTTTGCGACAACTGAAGATACGGACAAACCTGGTCCAGTTCGGCGTGTCCCAGTAGAAGCTGGACGGTTTCCACATCTGACCCCTCTTGAATAAACCTAGACGCCGTCGTGTGCCTACCGCTGTGCAAGGACCTGCCTCGTACGCCGGCGTCTTTGTACAGCTTTGTGACGTGCGATTGCAAGCTAAAGCACGCCAGATAATCGACTGGCTCGCTGGCCCTGCTGACCCTGCGCTTCGTGTTGAGATGAAACTTGTAACCCTTGTGCGTCAGGATCAGCTCGCTTGCCGGCTCAAGGCCTCGGTACCGGCTCGGAGCGCTGGTCGTTCGCATGCGCCGCACGACCTGGTAGCTCAGATATTGATTGATTGCGTCAATGGCCTTTGTGTGACTCAGGTAAATGCAGCGTTGCCGGCATCCTTTGGTGATCGCGGCGCACAGACTAATTTCTTCATAGCGCGTATTCGAAGGGAATAGCACGTCCTGCACTTCAATCTGTACGATTTCGGTCACGCGCATGCCGGCCGTTAGGCCCAGCAAAAGGACAAGTGTGTCTCGCTCGGGATGCCTGCTGGAGGCCGTTGTTACGCGAAGCAGGTGACGGATTTGCCCCGGCTGGAGCGATGTGGCTTGTGCCATGCGAACCTCTGAACAAGATGGATTGAAGACGGATTCAGAGGGAGAACCGTTCAGGCTCTTTTTTAAGGATACCATGGCCTGTTCTCCGCGGTCCTCGGAAAAGCGGCTGGTGATAGCTAGTGATGTCTTGGAAACACTTTCTACCGCCGCAGCGCCGGAAATTGTGGCTATGCCCCGACCGCTCATGCGCTGCAACAGGATTTCATTGAACAGGCTCGACTAAGCGGATGGCTTCACGCAACAGCGCAGCTGGAAATTGACGGATTTCAGGCGACAGGTGTTGCGTTCGGCACCGGCGCATGCGCAACGCTCAAGGGTAGTTTGCAAACGCAACACGAATTAATGGAATATTCGATATCCAAGAATATGAATGCATGCGACACCGCCCCAAAACTACCAAGAATGCGCTGTTTGGTTTCTTGCTTAAGTGCTTGCAGGCTGATTCACATCTGCGCCATTCAGCTATGGAGTCAGTCTTTCCCAACCAAGCTCCCGGCCACCGGCAAAACAAACCCATGACCCAATTGCGCCATGTGTAACGCCTGTTCAAGTGATTCGATACGGCGCAGCAGCGTCAGTGCCAGCGCAAGACCGTTGCGGTCCAGTTCAAAGTCATCGCGCAGCCGGCGCGCCTGTCTCGCAGTCAGCACGTGCGCCAGATGGAAGCCGGTCGCCGGATCCGCTGCATCGGCTGGCGCCATCACGCCATCCTCGACCAGATTCCTGATGTCATCGGGCGACAAACCAGATACTTCAACCAGATGATCAATCGAACACACCGCCGTATCGTTAAGCCAGACCGCATGAGTCACTTGCATGGACATGAGTAAATCTCCTTAGCCGAAGTTGGCACGGGCCTGAAACTTGGACGTTTCTGCCAGTTGCTGGTACAGCGTACGCTCGGCATCGCTGACTTGCGATGGAACCTTGATGACGATGACCGCGTAAAGCGCACCGGCAGCACCATCGGGCCCGCGCAAGCCACGCTTGGCCAGGCGCAGTTGCTGGCCCGCTGTGGATCCCGCCTTCACGGTCAGCTCGACGTGGCCATCCAGTGTCGGAATCCGAACCGCTGCGCCAAGCACGGCCTCCCACGGAGCAAGCGGCAGATCCATGTACAGATCGCGCCCGCTGAGGCGATACAACGGGTGCGGCGTCAGTGCCAGCGCAACGTACAGGTCGCCGGGCTGACCACCATGGTGGCCGGGACCACCCTTGCCTGCCAGGCGCAGCCGCTGACCGTTGGCCGCGCCGGCTGGGATCGTGATGCGAAACGTGCGGCTGACCAGATGTTGCACGCCGCGTGCATCGGACTCGGGCAGATTCGCACGCACTTCAATCTCGCCGCCGCCGTGGATCTGCTCGAGCGTGACGGGTGCAGAAATATCCACGTCCTGGCCCCGGAGGGACGCTGGCCGACGTGCTTGACCACCCCTTCCGCCACGTCCGAACGCGGCGAACAGATCGGCAAGGTCGGCGTCGTCGAAGCCGGCCCCAGTCGTGCTGAAGTTGTTCTGCCATCCGGGCGGCGGCGCAACGTCGGCGCCTTCCGGCGCCTTGCCAAGCTCATCGTAAGCAAGGCGCTTTTCAGGATCTTTCAAGACCGCATAAGCCTCGCCGATTGCCTGGAATTTCTCTTTGGCCGATGCATCCTTCGAGACATCAGGGTGAAATTTGCGTGCCAGCTTGCGATACGCCTGCTTGATCTCGTCAGCATTGGCGGTGCGCGGAACGCCCATGGTCTGGTAGTAGTCTTTATATTTCACAGAGATCCCGGGAAAGTAACTGCAATGTCAGCTGTTGCGAATTTATGCCGTTCAAGCACCCTGCTCCGCCCGCTATCGGGCACTGCTGCTCAGGATGCCGTGTTCGACGGCGAAGACGGCCGCCTGCACCCTGCTGGTCAGTTTTAGCTTCTTGAGAACATTCTGGACATGGATCTTGACCGTGCTTTCGGCCAGGTCGAGCGTGCGGGCAATCGCCTTGTTGCTTTCTCCGCGGGCGAGGCAGCCGATGATCTCGCGTTCGCGCGGGGTCAGTTTGTCAAGCTCCGAGGCCACGGGCAACGCGCCACCGTGCAACTGGGCGACCAGCTTGGCTGTCATGGCTTCGGCGACGACGGTTTCACCTGCGGCGGCGCGGCGGATCGCGCGGGTCAGGAAATCGGTATCGATATTCTTGAGCAGATACCCGGCCGCGCCGGCAATCAAGGCGGCCGACAGGTCGAGTGCATCTTCGGACACGGTCAGCATCACGACGGCGCTGTCCGGGCAATCCTGGAGCAGCAGGTGGAGCGTCTCGAGTCCGGACATGCCGGGCATGTGCAGGTCGAGCAGAATGACCTGCGGTTGCAGCTGCAGCGCGCGCTTGATGCCGTCGACACCGTCGGCGGCTTCGCCGACCACCGTGAATTCCGGATGACGCTGCAGCAGCGAGCGTATGCCGCTACGGAATAACGTGTGATCGTCGATCAGCAGCACGCTGATTGTTCCGGCGCCCGGGGCGGTAGGTTGTTCCATGTTTTTTCTTGTTCCGTGATGGCTAGGCAGCGCGCCGCTGCGCGCTTGCCAGACTGAGCTGCACCTGCGTTCCGTTGCCCGGCGCCGATGTGATGTCCAGCGTCGCATGCATCCGGCGGGCGCGCTCGCCCATGATGTGGATACCGATATGGCCGTCGTCCTCGGCGCCGACCAGCGCCGGATCGAACCCGGCGCCGTCGTCATCGATGCTGAGCGAGAAGTCGTGCCGGTCATGCAGGCGGACCTGCACGTGCCGGGCGCCCGCATGCTTGCGGATATTCGACAGCGCCTCCTGCACGATGAAGAGCATCTGCAACTGCTGTTCGCGCGGGAAAGGCGCCCCGTCGGTATCGGCCTGCAACGCGATCTCGATGCCCGTCTGCCGGCGAAACTTTGCCACGGTGACTTCGAGCGACTGCACAAAATTCCCTTCTTGCAGCCGGGTCCGATAGTTCTGCAGCAGCTCGCGCACGTCCTGATAGCTCTCTTCGACGCCTGCGCGCAGCGCCGGCACGATCGTGGCAACGTCCTCGTAGTGATTCTGCGCGAGCGACTGTTCCAGCATCTGCACCTGCAAATTCAAAAAGTTCAGGCTTTGCGCGATGCTGTCGTGCAGCCCCTGTGCCACCAGATTGCGCTCTTCGGAAATGGCCATCTCGCGCTCACGTTCGGCCAGGCGCTGGTTTTCAATGGCCGTGCCCAGCAGCTGCCCCAGCGTTTCGAGCAGGGCCAGCTGGCGCGGATTGAAGGTGGTCGCTTCCCGAAAATGCAGGTTGAAGAAGCCCAGATGCTGGCTCTGCGCAAAAATATGAAACACTGACACGGTCGCAAAGCCCTGGCGATGACATGCAAGGCGCACCGATTCGGGCATGCGGCGCATATCGTGCACGACCGAGATTTTCTTCAGGGCCGCGTCGCCGCACAGGCAATCGCCCACTTTCAGGCAGTGATCGGCTTCCATCAGTTCGTCTGAAATACCCTGATGACACATCATGTGCAGGATGCCGCGCGTCGGATCGAGCACGCGCACCGAGCCGCCATCGGCGTTGAAGAACGTGCGGATCCGGGTGAGGAATCCGGCGCACAGCGCTTCTGCCGATTGGGGATGCTGAAGGAACGACGCGCTCTCGAACAGCAGCGACAGCTCCAGATTCCGGCTTTCCAAAGCGACGGTCTTGGTCTCGACCAGCTGCTCCAGATTGCCATACAGCCCATGCAGGCGATCGGCCATCAGATTGAAATCTTGTGCCAGTCGGCCGAATTCGTCGTTGCTGTCGACCGGCAGCCGCACGCTGAAATCCTGCTTGCGCATGCGCTCGATGCCCCCTTGCAGGCGCTCGACCGGAGCAATGATCATGTTGAACAGCAGATAAATCACGGCAATCGTGCCGATCAGTGCCAGTGCAAGCAAGGCCAATTGCGACGCGCGCAGCCAGAACGCCCGGGCCTCGCTGTCGCGCTCGATCAGGCGCACCAGCGTGTCGGCCCGACTGACGAACTGGGCGATGCCAGCTTCCAGATCATCCTGCCCCGTCTGCGACGCGGTCAAGCGGTCCAGGTGCGCCAGAATCTGCGGGCGCAGCGCGTTGTGCCACTGCGTGTTGACGTGGCCAAAGCCGGCCTGGATCTCGGCCCCGGGTGGCAGCAACAACGGCCGCTGCGGATCACCCCTGCGAATCAGCGAAAGGGTCTCGTCCATCTGCCCGACTTGTGCAAGCACCCTCGCCCGGTGCACCGGCCTGTCGCCAGGCGCCGGCGCAGCCGCCAGCAGCATCCCGAGCCGGTAGCTGTTCATGCGCAGGCTGCCGGTGACGTTGATGGCCCCGGCGCTGCCTTCGAGCTGCCAGGTCAGCAGCAAGGTCGAGCCGATGACCGTCAAGCCCAGGCACAAAAAACTCACGAGCATGACGACAATGCGCGTGGACAGCTTCTGCCACGTCGAGATGACGAGCGGGGTCAGCACGGCGCAACTGCGCGCGGGCCTGAAGGTGCAAGACCTGGAACAGCATGACGCATGGCGGCTCCGTCGGTAGAAGAACAAGTGGATGTCTCACCGAGTATATACCCAGTATCTGAACGCATGGAAACTTCAGTCACTCCCGGTGGCTACTGCACCAGCGGGCTGTCCGCCCCTTCCAGTTCCACGCCCTCGATGCCCGCACGGCCCACGAGGATATGCAGGTACTGGTGCAGTGCGCGTTGCCACGATTGCCGCCGCAGTTCGTCGGCAAGCTGTTCGTGCACCGCGTCGAACGGTACCTGCTTCCCCTCCACGCGGCGTTCAGCCTGCACGATGTGCAATCCGAAGCGCGTTTCCAGCAGGCGGCCTGACAGCTCACCCGGCTGGAGCCGAAACAGTAACTCCTCGAATTCCGGAACGCACTGGCCCCGTCCCAGCTGGCCCAGGCTGCCGCCAACGGCGCCGGACGGGCAGTTCGAGTATTCACCGGCCAGCGCTGCAAAGCGCTCGGGGCGTAACCGTAACTCGTCGAGGATCAGTTCGGCAGTCTGGCGCACCAGGTCCAGCGGCGCCGACGCCGTTACCTGGAACAGGATATGGCGCGCCTCGACCATGGCGCCGCTGGAAAAGCGCGCGGCCTGGCTCTGGTAATAGCGCAGGCAGGCCTGTGCATCGGGTTCCGGCACCCGCACTTCGCGCACGAACAGCGCCTCGATGCGGTCGTCCTCTTCTAACTGGTCCAATCCGAGGCGCGCCGCTTCCTGCAGCAGGACTTCGCGCAGCACCAGTTCGTGCACCGCCTGTTTGAGCGGGTTGGCTGCGCCCTGATGGTGCGCCAGTTCGCGCGCGATGGTGGCGTCGCTCAGTTCGACGCCGTTGACAGCAATACCCATGATGTTCTCCTTGACGAATCAGCGTGCGGAATCAGCGTGCGCGCACCAGTTGCCAGGCGCGGCCCAGGTAGCCCAGGGCGCCAAAGCCGCTCCAGACGTGCACCAGGCGGGTGAACGGGAAAATCACGAACAGCGACATACCCATGAACAGGTGGAGCTTGAAGACGAGCGGCGCGTCGATGACGAACGAGGCCGCGTCGCCGCGCAAGGTCAGCACGTGTTGCGCCCAGGTCATCAGCATGACCATCATGTGGCCATCCATATGCGAGGCCGACGCGAAAATCGACGAGAGCCCCAGTAACAGCGTGGCCAGTATCCAGAACAGCACGATCTTGTCGCGGAAGGTGGTCACCCGCAGCAGGCGGTCGTTCGAGAACCGGCGGGCCAGCAACAGCAGCAGGCCAACCAGCGTCAGCAACCCCATGACGCCGCCGGCGACCATGGCCACCAGCTGCTTGGTGCCGTGGTCGATGCCGAGCGTGTCCCAGACCACGACAGGCGTGAGCAAACCGACGACGTGACCGAAGAACAGGCCGAGTATGCCCACGTGGAACAGCGGGCTGGCCAGCCGCAGCCAGCCCGTGTGCAGGGTCTGGCTCGACTCGGATTTCCAGGTGTACTGCTCGCGGTCGAAGCGGATCAGGCTGCCGAGCAGGAAGACGACGAGCGCGATATACGGATAAATCCCAAACAGGAATTGATTCAGGTAGTTCATGGCGGTTCCTTCAAGGGCGCTGCGTGGCAGCGGCCTTCGGATAGAAGTTGATCGGTTGGGCCCCGCCGGTCATCGTCTTGAGCAGGGGCTCGACCCCGTCTGCGCCGGGGCCAAAGGTTTCCAGCGCTTCGTCCATGTCGCGCACGGGCGGCTCGGTGAGCACTTCCGCGGCAACCGGGCTCATCGTCTCGAGCAGCGCGAACACGCACGCATACGGGCTTGCATTCGCGGCGAGCTTGCCCCCGATGTGGGCCAGCACATGGATCGCATCGCCCAGCAGGCGGGCCGCCTCGTCATCGGTCTGCTGGCCGATGAATTCGAGGAACAGCGGCACGAAATCCGGCAGGTCGTTGCCGACCATCTGCAGGCCATGGCGGCTGTACTCGGCCAGCAGGTCGACCATCGCCTGGCCGCGGTCGCGCGATTCGCCGTGAATGTGCTCGAACAGGTGCAGCGAGTGCGACGGATTGCGGTCGAACGTCATCACATACTGCTGCTGCAGGTCGATCAGCGGCGTTGCCGCCAGGTGCGCAAACAGCGGGGCGAGCCGGCTCAGGGCGCCCTCGTGCGGCACCAGTGCCGCGCTCAGTTCGGGCAGCGCCTCGCACAGCGCGCGCTCGGGGTATTGCAGCAGTGCAGACAGGACTTGGTAGGTTTTCATGATGGTTCCTGGGTTACAGCCTTCTTGCGCGAACGGGGCATCGCCATGAAGATGGTCGAGCCCTGCTTCTTTTTGCCGAACAGGCTCGGCTCGCTGACGCCATCGGCGCAGCCGTTACCGAAGCTGAAGCCGCAACTGCCCTTCTCGTTGAAGCTGTCTTCCGCCATCTCCTTGTGGCTGCTCGGGATCACGAATCGGTCTTCGTAATTGGCAATCGCCATGATGTGGTACATGTCCTCGACCGTGGCCTGGTCCAGCCCCACTTGTTCAAGCACGTCCAGGTTGACGACCTTCTCGACGGTCTTGCTGCGCATGTAGGCACGCATCGCCAGCATGCGGTCAAGTGCCCGCACGATTGGCGGCCCGTCGCCGGCCGTGAGCAGGTTGGCCAGGTACTGCACGGGAATGCGCAGGCTCTGCGTGTCGGGCAGGATGCCGTTGCGGCCCATGCGGCCCGATTCGGCGGCCGCCTGGATGGGCGAGAGTGGCGGGATATACCAGACCATCGGCAGCGTGCGGTATTCCGGATGCAGCGGGAATGCCACCTTCCATTGCACCGCCATCTTGTAGACGGGCGAGCGCTTGGCGGCGTCGAGCCAGCTGTCCGGAATGCCCTGCAGGCGCGCCTCGGCGATGATCGCCGGGTCGTGCGGATCGAGGAACAGGCCAAGCTGCGACGGATACAGGTCGCGGGGATCGGCCCTTGACGCGGCTTCTTCGATCTTGTCCGCGTCGTACAGCAGCACGCCCAGATAGCGGATGCGCCCGACGCAGGTTTCCGAGCACACGGTCGGCTGGCCAGCCTCGATGCGTGGATAGCAGAACGTGCATTTCTCGGCCTTGCCCGACGACCAGTTGTAATAGATCTTCTTGTACGGGCAGCCCGAGATGCACATGCGCCAGCCGCGGCACTTGTCCTGGTCGATCAGCACGATGCCATCGTCCTCGCGTTTATAAACCGAACCGGACGGGCACGACGCCACGCAGGTCGGGTTCAGGCAATGCTCGCACAGGCGTGGCAGGTACATCATGAAGGTGTTCTCGAACGTGCCGTACATCTCCTTCTGCATATTGTTGAACAGCTGATCCTGGCTGCGCTTGGCAAATTCGCCGCCCAGATCGTCTTCCCAGTTCGGGCCCCACTCGATCTTTTCCATCGTCTTGCCGGTCAATACCGAGATGGGCCGCGCGGTCGGCGGCGTCTCGGACAACGGCGCGTTCTGCAGGCGCTCGTAGTCGTAGGTGAACGGCTCGTAGTACTCGTCGATCTGCGGCAGGTTCGGATTGGCGAAGATGTTGGCCAGGATTTTCAGGCGGCTGCCCTGGCGTGGCTCGAGCTTGCCGGCGGCGGTGCGACGCCAGCCGCCCTGCCATTTGTCCTGGTTTTCCCACTGCTTCGGGTAACCGATGCCGGGCTTGGTTTCGACGTTGTTGAACCAGGCGTATTCGACGCCATCGCGGCTGGTCCAGACGTTCTTGCAGGTGACCGAGCAGGTGTGGCAGCCGATGCATTTGTCCAGGTTCAGGACCATGCCGATTTGCGCTCTGATTTTCATTCTGTGCTCCTTGAAGGTGACGCGCTCATGCCGGTTGCTCCAACGGGCCTTCCAGCCAGTCGACCTTGTTCATCTTGCGGACCAGGACGAATTCATCCCGGTTCGAGCCGACCGTGCCGTAATAGTTGAAGCCCCATGACAGCTGCGCATAGCCGCCGATCATGTGGGTCGGCTTGGTCACGGTACGCGTGACCGAGTTGTGGATGCCGCCCCGTTTGCCCGAGATTTCCGCGCCCGGCACATTGATGATCTTTTCCTGGGCGTGGTACATCATCGTCATGCCTTCGGGGACGCGCTGGCTGACGACGGCGCGCGCCGTCAGCGTGCCATTCACGTTGAACACCTCGAGCCAGTCGTTGTCGACAATCCCGGCCGCCTTGGCGTCGGTTTCGGACAGCCACACGTGGGGCCCGCCGCGCGAGAGCGTCAACATGCGCAGATTGTCCGAGTAGGTCGAGTGAATCCCCCACTTCTGGTGCGGCGTGATGAAGTTCAGCGCGATCTCGCGGTTGCCGTTCGGGCTGGCGCCCAGCATGGCCGCCGTGGTCTTGGTGTCGATCGCCGGCTTGTAGACACACAAGCCTTCGCCGAAGTCGCGCATCCAGCGGTGATCCTGATAGAACTGCTGGCGGCCGGTCAGCGTGCGCCACGGGATCATCTCATGCACATTCGTATAGCAGGCGTTGTAGCTGACTTCTTCCGACTCCAGGCCCGACCAGGTTGGCGATGAAATGATCTTGCGTGGCTGGGCCTGCACATCGCGGAAGCGGATCGTGTCGTGCTCACGCGGCAGCGCAAGATGGGTATGGTCGCGGCCCGTCATCGCCGACAGCGCGGCCCAGGCCTTGACTGCCACGTGGCCGTTGGTTTCCGGTGCCAGCGACAGGATCATTTCGCAGGCATCGATCGCCGTGTCCAGGCGCGGCTGGCCCTTCGAGACGCCTTCTTCCGTCACCACGCGGTTCACGCCGCGCAGCACCTCGACCTCGTGGCCGGTCTTCCAGGCGATGCCCTTGCCGCCGTTGCCGGCCGATTCGAGAAGCGGCCCGACCGACGTGAACTTCTTGTAGATCTGCGTATAGTCGCGCTCCACGACCGTCATGTTCGGCATGGTCTTGCCCGGAATCGGCTCGCACTCGCCGGCGCGCCAGTCCTTCGGATCGAACGGCTGGCCCAGCTCGCCCGGGGTATCGTGCATCAGCGGCGTGAGCACCAGATCGTGCTGGGTACCCAGCAGCGCGCCACCGATCTCGCTGAATTTCTCGGCAATGCCCTTATAGATGTCCCAGTCCGAGCGTGACTGCCACAAGGGCTGCACGGCCTCGGACAGCGGGTGAATGAACGGGTGCATGTCGGACGTGTTCAGGTCGTCCTTTTCGTACCAGGTGGCCGTTGGCAGCACGATGTCACCATACAGGCAGGTCGTGGACATGCGAAAGTCCAGGACCACCAGCAAATCGAGCTTGCCTTCAGCGGCGGGCCGCACCTTGACGTCGCGCGGCTTGATGCAATCGTCTTCGTTGCTCATCAACGCGTTCTGCGTGCCGAGCAGGTACTTCAGGAAGTATTCGTGGCCCTTGCCGGAGCTGCCCAGGATGTTCGAGCGCCAGACGAACATATTGCGCGGGAAGTTCGCAGGATTGTCGGGGTCGTCACACGAGAATTCGAGCTTGCCGGCCTTGATCTGGGCCAGCGCGTAGTCGGCCGGTGTCTTGCCCGCAGCAAGGGCGGCACGCGCCACATCCAGCGGGTTCGTTTGCAGCTGCGGTGCGGACGGCAGCCAGCCCATGCGCTCGGCCTTGGCGTTGTAATCGAGCAGACTCATCGGCGCCACGTCATCCCCCGCCAGTGGCGACGAGATTTCTTCGGTGTGCAGCTTTTCGTGGCGCCATTGGCTGGTGTGCGCATAGAAGAACGAGGTGCCGTTCATCTGGCGCATCGGCCGGTTCCAGTCGAGCGCGAAGGCCAGTGGGGTCCAGCCCGTTTGCGGGCGCAGCTTTTCCTGGCCGACGTAGTGGGCCCAGCCACCGCCCGACTGGCCGACGCAGCCGCACATCATCAGCATATTGATGATGCCCCGGTACGTCATGTCCATGTGGTACCAGTGATTCAGCGCCGCGCCGACGATGACCATGCTCTTGCCGCGGGTCTGGTCGGCATTCTGCGCGAACTGGCGCGCTACGGTGATCACGTCGGCCGCCTTCACGCCGGTATGCTTGACCTGCCATGCCGGCGTGTACGGGACATCGTCGTCAAAGCTCGTGGCGACGTTGCCGCCGCCCAGGCCGCGGTCGATGCCGTAGTTGGCCAGCGTCAGGTCGAACACGGTGGCCACGAGCACGCTGCTGCCGTCGGCCAGCGTGATCCGCTTGACCGGTACATTGCGTGGCAACATGTCATTCGCATCGCGGCCGCCAAAGTACGGGAAGCCGACCGAGACCACCGCATCGCTGCTGTCGATGAGCGACAGGCGTGGATCGATCGGCTGGCTGTTGCCGCCCTGTTTCATCTCCAGATTCCACTTGCCCGACTCGCCCCAGCGGAAACCAATTGAGCCGGCCGGTGCAACAATGTCGCCGCTGGCGTCGTCGATGACGAGCGTTTTCCAGTCGGGGTTGTTGGTCTCGTCGAGGTTGTGTGCCAGGTGCGAGGCGCGCAGAAAATACTCGGGCGCCAGGTAGCCATTCTGCTCGGTGAGCAACACCAGCATCGGGAAGTCGGTGAACTGCTTGGCGTAGTCCTTGAAATACTGCGACTGGCTCTCGGCGTGGAATTCCTTGAGGATGACGTGGCCCATGGCCATGGCCAGCGCCGCGTCGGTGCCCTGCTTCGGCGCCAGCCAGATGTCGCCGAACTTGGCCATCTCGCCGAAGTCGGACGATACGGCCACGGTCTTGGTGCCCTTGTAGCGCACCTCGGTATAGAAGTGCGCATCGGGCGTGCGCGTCATCGGCACGTTCGATCCCCATACCATCAGATAGGTCGAGTTGTACCAGTCCGCCGATTCGGGCACGTCGGTCTGCTCGCCCCAGACCTGCGGGCTGGCTGGCGGCAAATCGCAGTACCAGTCATAGAAACTCAATGCCACGCCGCCGATCAGCGACAGGTAGCGCGTGCCGGCTGCGTAGCTGACCATCGACATCGCGGGAATCGGCGAAAAGCCGACGATGCGGTCGGGGCCGTATTTCTTGATGGTCAGCGCATTGGCGGCGGCGATGATCTCGTTGCTCTCGTCCCAGGTGGCGCGCACGAAACCGCCCAGGCCGCGCACCGACTTGTACCGCGCCGCACGTTCCGGATCCTGGCTGATGTAGTCCCAGGCCGTGACCGGGTCCATTGTCAGGCGCGCTTCACGCCACATCTCCATCAGGCGGCCGCGCACCATCGGATACTTGACGCGCTGCGCCGAATACACGTACCACGAATAGCTGGCGCCGCGCGGACAGCCGCGCGGTTCGTGGTTGGGCAGGTCGGGCCGGGTGCGGGGATAGTCGGTCTGCTGGGTTTCCCAGGTGATCAGGCCGTTCTTGACATACACCTTCCAGCTGCACGAGCCGGTGCAGTTGACGCCGTGTGTCGAGCGCACGATCTTGTCATGCTGCCAGCGCTGGCGGTAGGTGTTCTCCCAGGTGCGGTCTTCGTCGACGACGGCGCCGTGGCCGTCCGAGAACGTCGATGTGGTCTTGCTGAAAAACTTCAGTCGATCCAGAAAATGACTCATGCTGCCTCCTCGCTGGCGCCGCGTGCCGGGCCAGGAAATGAATTCGGTCCCACGCACGCTGCATGGACCGCCGATGACAGCAGTCTACGGAGCGCACCCTGTTCCGGGTATCGGCAAGAAGCGGGCCGCCAAGCGCGAGATGGCTAGTCCGGCGTAGGCCTTTGTGACTAGGCCACCCCACCGCGCCATAAGGACTATCCGCACTAGTTACTGCAACCGATTGGCAGGCTTGGGCGGGCAGGCTATAAGGGTCAGGGTGCCGTCACTTTGCCGCGCGCCGCAGATCAACAGGAATCAATGATGAATATCGACAGTTTCGAAGGGTTGCTGGTTGCAGCAGCCATGCAGGACGAGCCACAACGGTTGCTGCTGGCCTTTGCCACGTCAGAGGCCGAACCGGGCCCCACGGCGGCCGCACCGCGCCAGACTCTGGTTCCGGTCATGTGCGTGGCCAAGCAGGTCGGGGAGCTCGATACATTCGCCAACCTCGAAGCGGAGGCCAGCAAGTTGGGCGTGCATTGGGATGTCGTGCTGGTGAGCACGCTCGATGGCGCTGGTGGCCTACTGCCAGACAGCCGGCGCACCGACGCAGCACTGGAGAAGATGGTGAGTTATATTCGGGCCGGTCAGATGGACCGGTTTGCCGTGTTTGGCCGCGGTGGCGCCGTACTGCGCTACGCCTGATGCCCGCCGCGCCCTGCAACCGACCGCGGCGGCGCTGGCAACGCGGCGTTACGCCGGAGGCTCAAGCGGCGCGCGCAGCCTCCTCGCTGTCGGTCCACGGCAGATCGCTCTTGTCCACCTGGCCGAGCTGCGCATCGCGGCGTGGCACCAGCGGACACACAAGCGGCAAGAATCGCTGCTGCCGCGCAGAATAGGCCATCAACGCACCTGCCTCGATATCGAAATACCACCCGTGCAGCTTGACCAGTCCCTGTTCGACGCGGCGCTTCAACCACGGGTAGGTCAGCAGATTGTCGAGCGACTGCAGAATGCTGGCGAGCTCGCAAGCCTTGTGCTGCTCGGCGCTGCTGCGGTGCGCCAGGTCGCGCATCACCTGGCGCGCTACCGGCTCTGCAATGTGCATCCACTGACCGACGAAATCCGTCTCGGCCACTGGCGTGCGCGGGCCCATCAGGGCGCGGATTCCGCCGCAATGCGAATGACCAAGTACGATGACACGCTCGACCTCGAGGTTGCAAATGGCAAATTCGATCGCCGAACTGACGCCGGGCGGCGCCTGCGGCGTACATGGCGGCACCAGGTTGGCGATATTGCGCACCACGAACAGCTCACCCGGCAGGCTGCCGGTCAGCAGCATGGGATCGACGCGTGCATCGCAGCACCCGATGACCAGCGTGGCTGGACGCTGCCCGGCCCGCAAACTGTCAGGCACGTTCTGCGGTTCACTGAAGTATTGCTGCTGGAAGCATGTGAAACCGTGTACAAACTTTTCAATATCGTGCACCGACGTTCTCCTTGGTGGCGTGAATTGCATCAGCCGGCATAGCGTCGTCATGCACGCTTGGCAAAGTCCGGGTCGTCGCGGTCGGATACGACGTTTAACGTGGCCCTGATTGCCTTGGCTTGCGCACGAGTTCCGCATCGAATGGCAGTGGCTGCAGAGGTAGCAAAGAAACCTGCCATAGCGCCATCAACATGGCATGTCCGCGTCCTTGCGCGCGTAACACCACCAGGTAATGACGATGCAGCTGACATAGAAGCCGATGAAGCACCACAGGGCTGCATCGGCGCTGCCGGTCAAAGCGATCGAGGTGCCGTAGCTCTTGGGAATGAAGAACGCGCCATAAGCCGCCACCGCCGACGTGAAGCCGAGCACTGCAGCGCCCTCCTTGTTCGCATCGACAACCGCCTGGTGCTGGAGCGCGATGCTCTTGCCCTTGGCCGCACGCTGGTGTTCGGTCAGGAAGATTACAGGGATCATGCGGAACGTCGATGCGTTACCCACGCCGGTGCCGGCGAACAGCAGCATGAACATCCAGAAGAAACCGGTGAAGTCGCCGTTCGTGCCGGCGTTTGGCAGGAACCAGATCACGCCGTAGGCAGCCGCGATCATGCAGGCAAACGTCCATACGGTCACGCGCGCGCCGCCCAGTTTGTCAGCGACGATGCCGCCCAGTACCCGCGCAAGCGCACCGACAAGCGGCCCCAGGAAGGCATATTGCAGTGGATTGACATCCGGGAACTGGGTTTTGATCAGCAGCGGAAAACCAGCCGAATAGCCGATGAACGAGCCGAACGTCCCGGTGTAAAGCCAGCACATGAGCCAGTTGTGCTTGCGCTTGAAGATGACGGCCTGCTCGGCAAACGAGGCCTTGGCCGAGGCCAGGTCGTTCATGCCGAACCATGCCAGCACGGTACTGGCGATGATGAATGGCACCCAGATGAAGCCGGCGTTCTGCAGCCACAGCGTGCTCGTCGTTCCGGCCTTGATCGCCTGCTGGGGCGCTCCGCCAACAGCGCCGAACAGGCCGACGGTAATGACCATCGGCACGACGAACTGCACGACCGATACGCCCAGATTCCCCAGGCCGGCATTCATGCCGAGTGCATAGCCTTTTTTTGCCTTCGGGTAGAAAAAGCTGATGTTCGCCATCGACGAGGCAAAATTGCCGCCGCCAAAGCCGCACAGCAAGGCCAGCAGGAGCATGGTCGGGTAGCCGGTGGTGACATCCTGCACGGCAAAACCGATGCCGATGGCCGGGATCAACAGCGAGGCTGTCGAGATCGTGGTCCACTTGCGGCCACCAAAAATGGGCACCATGAACGAATAGAAAATGCGCAGCGTCGCACCCGACAGGCCGGGCAATGCAGTCAGCCAGAACAGCTGATTGGTACTGTATTGAAATCCAATAGCGGGCAGGTTGACGACCACCACGCTCCACACCATCCAGATGGCGAAGGCCAGTGCCAGCGCCGGAATGGACAGCCACAGGTTGCGGTTGGCAGTTGCACTGCCACCGTCGTGCCAGAACGCTGGATTTTCCGGCTCCCAGGCGTTGATCACATATTTGCTCATGAATATCTCCAGATTGCGATTGAAAGTCAGGCAGCCGCGCGCAGTGCTGCGGCGCCAGGCGCCACAGCGGCATCTGGCTTGAATGAGAAGTGCATCCAGATCAGCGATACACAGACGGTTCCGTAGAGCAGCATGAAGGCGCTCGACCGGACACCGGTGAGGTCCAGCAGCACACCGAACAGGATCGGCAAGACAAAGCCGCCCAGTCCGCCGGCCAGACCCACTACGCCGGAGACGGCGCCGATGTTGTCGCTGTATTCGTCGCCGATGAATTTGAAGACTGACGCCTTGCCGATAGCCATCGCCGTACCGACGATGAACAGCAGGCCGGTAAACATCCACGGTGTCAGTGCCAGGCTCAGGTTCATTTCGCCGTTGACGGTCTTGATGGCCATGCTGGTCGGCGGATACGACAGCAGGAAGAAACAGACCCAGCACACCCACATCACCCACCAGGTGACCTTGTAAGCGCCGTAACGGTCCGAAATCCAGCCGCCTAGCGCACGCAGCACGCCGCCTGGCAGGGGCGAATAGGGAAAACGGAAAAAATCGGGCGCTAAGCCCTTCTGGCTACCGTCGAACCGCGTAAGCCGTTGATTTCAAATGCGGCCATTCCCCTTGGGGTGTGACGCTGTCAGCCGGTGGCCAGAGGCCGGCATGGGTAAAGTTACGATACCTGTATAGTAAGTTTACGCATCCCAGCGGAGATCAGCCGCCGGCGCGCAGCCAGTTCAGCCGCTGGTCCTGGTGCGCGAACGCAACAAACTACCCGCCGCATTCTCCTCGAACAACCCCGCTTCTTCAATATAGCCCTGAACCGTGCCGTCGTGGCGCCAACCACCTTGCTTCTTTATGTCGCGAAACTCGGCGCCGGCGCGATGCGCGCTGGTGGCCATGCCGCGCCGCAGGCTGTGGCTGGACAGTTCCGGCACGTAGCCGAGCTTGGCCAGCTGGGCGGCGCCGGCCAAGATGGTGTTGACGCTGGCCGGATTCAGGCGATCGGCGCCCACCACGCCCCACTTGCTGATCGACCGGAAGACCGGGCCGCTGGCCACGCCGGCAGCGTCCAGCCATGTCCGCAACGCCGTCGCTGGGCAGCACGGCCCAGCGCTGTAGGGGATCGCCTTGGCCACGCCCTCGCCGGTCTGATCCGTCTTCGAGCGTGGCAGCGTGAGCGTGATCCCCTGCGCTTCCCAGGTGATGTGGTCGACCTTGATGCCCACCAGCTCGCTGCGCCGGAATCCCCCGAAGAAGCCCACCTGCAGCAGCGCGTTATCGCGCGCCGCCTTCAGCGTGCCCAGGCTGGCCAGGTTCGCCACGATCAGCTCCAGATCTTCGATCGGCAGCGCCTTGGCCTTCTTCTTCGGGCGGCCATTGGTGCGCGCGATCCCGGCCAAGGTCTTGCGCACAGTCGGCGTGGCGGCCGGATCGGCGAAGCCCTGGTGGACGTGCCATTGCGAGAGCGCCGTCAGGCGCAGCGCCAGGGTGCGTGGGTTGAGCGTGTCGGCGTAGCGCACCAGATAGCGGATAACGGCTGGCTCGTTTGCCGGCAGCACGCCGCCCCAGTCCAGGTAGTGCTTAACTGCGGAGCGGTACGCCTGGCGCGTGTTGTCGGACGTGGCGGCAGCCAGAAAGACGCGGTGCCGCGCGGCGTGGTTGTGGTCGTCCTGCGGCGTAACAGCGGTACGGATAGCCGGTGCCGACCCGGTATCGGGCATATCGGTGACGGCGGGCGTGGTGGCCATGGCGGGCGTCGCGCAATTGCGCGCTCATAACGGGATTACGGCCAGCATAGCACGCCGCCGGTGGTATAGCCTGCTGTAACGAACATTATCGAAGCGTAAATTGGCGCGTGACGGCGAAAAACACACAGCGTAATATATCGTGATATTACGTATTATGGAATACGTTACTTAATTTCGCGAAAGGCCCACCATGGCGCGCGCAGGCATTCTTTTCTCCCAGGTGGTCAAGGCCGCCACCCAGCTGGCGGCCGCCGGCACCAACCCCACCGTGGACACCGTCCGCGCCGCGCTTGGCGACACCGGCAGCAAGGGCACCATCGCGCCCATGCTCAAGCAGTGGAAAGCGCAGCACCAAGGCGAGACGGCCGCCGCCGGCGCCGGCCTGCCCGCCGACCTGCTGGAAGCCGTCAAGGGTGTGTATCAGCGTCTGGAGGCCGGCGCGCAGGCGCAGGTTGAGCAGTTGCGCGCCGCGCACGACAAGGCCCGTCAAGAAGACGGTCAGCAGCTGGAGATGGAACGCGCCGGCGGCCGCCAGCTGCGCGCCGAGCGGGACACGCTCCTTGCCGAAGTGGCCGAGGTGAAGGCGGCGCTCGCGCACGAGCGCGACGAGCGGCAGCACGGCGCTGTAGCGATCGCGGCCCTGCGGGCAGAGAACGACGGCCTCACCCAGCGCCTGGCGGACCGGGCGGCCGAGGTCCGGCTGCTGACCGACCAGCTGGCGCAGGCCCGGCACCAGTTCGATCACTTCCAGGAGAAGGCGGCCGCGCAGCGGCAGAGTGACCGGCAGGGCTTCGAAGCGCGCATCGGCACGCTGGAGCACGACGCCCAGCAGCTGCGCACCTACCTGCAGGAGCACCAGCAGGCGGTGGCCGTCCTACGCGCGGAGAAGCAGGGATTGCAGATTCAGGTCGAGCGCACCAATGGCGAGGCGAAGGAGCACCTGGGCGAGGTCTACACCTTGCGCGAGCAGCTGGGCGCCGCGCGTGAGATGGCCAGCCGCGAGCACATGGACGCCGCGATGGGGGCCGATCTGCTGGACAAGGCCGAGCACGAGAACGTGCGCCTCGACACGCGTGTCACCGAGCTGGAAGACGAAAACGCCCAGCTACGGAAGCAAATCGAAGGCTCTGCGGGCAAGAACGCCGGCGGCAGGCGCAAGAAGCCGTAGCGCCGGGCCGGCTTGAATATTTTTGGGAATAATTTGGTGTCGAAAATGGCGGGCGTCAGGACCGGCCGATCGAGCGCAGGGCGGTATCACCTTCGCCAGCAACCGGACATTTTGACCTGAGCCGGGTGCGCTGTGCAAAGCGGCACTCCCGAGATTGAAAACTTTCCCATTTTGGAACAATGGGTTGGGCATGTTTTTGCGAAAAATCGTAATCCTGGCAACCCTCGTATCAGCCATCGTCATAAAGTTTGTAGAGTATAAGTCTTTATTGATTTATACTCTACGTCATGCAACTAATTGCCTTAATTCTCTCCCTACCCACCGAGAATGCCACTGTCCGCCAGCGTGCCTGGCGGGCACTCAAAGCGGCCGGCGCCACCGTGCTACGTGACGGCGTGTACTTGATGCCGCACTGCCAAGCCTGCCATTCGACGCTGGCGGCAGTGGCTGCCGAGGTGGTCTCCGGTGGAGGTTCGGCATATGTATTGAATGCCGAAGCCGCCGATGACACGGACTACGCTCGGCTGTTTGACCGTAGCCAGGATTACGCCGCCTTGTTACCCGAGATCACACAGAGGCGAAGCGAGCTGGACTCCGCTAACGTGCAGGAGACGCTCAAGCAGACGCGCAAGCTGCGCAAGTCCTTTGCAGCTCTGGTCGCGATCGATTTCTTTCCCGACGAGCCACAGCGACAGGTCGATTGCGCACTACGCGAGCTTGAACTCGCCTGTGCCCGAACCCTGTCGCCGGATGAACCGCAGTCGGCTGAAGGAGAGATCGGCCGACTGCGGTGTGAGGACTACCAAGGGCGCATCTGGGCGACGCGGCAGCGGCCGTGGGTGGATCGCCTAGCTAGCGCCTGGCTGATCCGGCGCTTCATCGACCGCCGCGCCTACTTCCAATGGCTGGCCAGCCCTGGAGACTGCCCATCGGACGCCATCGGCTTCGATTTCGATGGGGCGGCATTCAGCCATATCGGCAACCGCGTCACCTTCGAGGTGCTGGCCGAAAGCTTTGGACTGGATCAACCTGCCATCCGGCGGATCGGCCAGTTGGTGCATTACCTCGATGTCGGGGGTGTGCAGCCGCCAGAGGCCGCCGGCATCGAAAGCGTGCTGGCCGGGATGCGCGAAAGCCTTGCCCAGGACGACGCACTGCTGGACGCGGCCTCGACCGTGTTCGACGGTTTGATGGCCAGCTTTGGCAACGGAACCGCCACGACCTGAATGTACTGATCGCCAAGACGTCGGAGCTCAAATATTGTGCGCCTGACTGCCGAGGAGGACATCCAGCGTATTCGACCTACTTATACTGAACTGCAAGGAGAACACCTTTGAACGTCCCGAATGATGCATCGTACCGCCCGAACGAGGCGCCAGATGCCGCGATTGAAGCCGTTCCTCCAGCCATGAGCTACTTCCAGCTTTTCGTGCGATTCCTCAAGTTCGGCCTGCTCGCTTGGGGCGGTCCTGTGGCTCAGATCGCTATGCTGCGCCGCGAACTCGTGGATGAGGAACGCTGGATCTCGAGCAAACGCTTCAACAAACTGCTTGCGGTGATGCAGGTGCTGCCCGGTCCTGAAGCGCACGAGATCTGCGTTCATCTGGGTATCCGAGCAAAGGGGCGGCTGGGCGGCTTGCTGGCGGGACTTGGGTTCATGCTCCCGGGATTCTTGCTGATGTTTGCGCTGTCCTGGCTGTACTTCGAGATCGACATTGTCGGCACTTCGCTGGGTGCCGCATTCCTTGGTGTACAAGCGGCCGTAATCGCGCTGATCGTGCGCGCCGTGCACCGCATCGGAGAGCACATCCTACTTAGTCGCTGGCTGTGGGTCATTGCCATCGTTTGCGCGCTGGCAGCCAGTGGCGGGGTCGACTTTTGGATCACCCTGCCGGCGAGTGGCCTTGTGTACGCTTTGCTCGTGTTGAATCGTCGGGCGTTTGCGCTTCTGGTGACACTTGGGGCGATGGCGTTGGCTACGGCCGTTGCTATGTCGGCCGCGCCCACCGCGAAGCTTGTGGAAACGGTCATTCAAGGCCAAGCCTCCGTGCTCCTCATTTTCGTGGCTGGACTAAAAGCCGGCTTACTCACATTCGGCGGCGCCTATACCGCGATTCCGTTCGTTCGCAACGACGCTGTCGGGCGCGGGTGGATGACGGATGGGCAGTTCCTGGATGGGCTGGCGCTTTCCGGTGTATTACCGGCGCCGCTCATCATCTTCGCAACGTTCGTCGGCTATGTGGCGGGCGGTCCGGTTGGAGCGATGGCCATGACGGTCGGTGTCTTTCTGCCGGCCTTTGCGTTCTCGCTGATCTTCTATGACCGGCTGGAGGCGGTTGTGGAGAACAAGCAGCTGCACGCCTTTTTGGATGGTGTCGCGGCCGGGGTCGTCGGCCTGATTGGCGCCACCACCGTCGACCTGGCGCATGTCACCGCCGAGCGTGTGCCGTCGTTGACGGCGGGTATATCGATCTTCGCCGCGGCCTTGGCATTCCTTTATGCTTGGAAGAACAAACTCAACGTAGTCGTCGTGATCCTCGCGGCTGGACTGGTCGGGTGGCTGGTGTTCTAGGGGGAATGCCTGAGTCTGCTGGAGCTGACCTTCGTCGTGCCGTTCTGGTTTTGTCTTGGCATAGCACAAAGAAGCTTCTTAGTTAGAAAGTAAGAAAAGTACGTTCCTTAATTACTTTTTCGCTTCGTCCCATTACTGGCTTTATCCCGGCTTATCCTCGAAGGGTCCGATCGAATGCCGCGCCGCTCACTCCTCTCTGATACCGAACGCGACAGCCTGCTGGTGTTGCCAGAAAGTCAGGATGACCTAATCCAGCAATACAGTTTCACGGATGCCGACCTGGCGTTGATCCGGCAGCGCCGGGGCGCCGCCAATCGCCTCGGCTTCGCGGTTCAGATGTGCTTGCTGCGCTACCCTGGCCAGGCGCTGGCCAGCGACACTAGGCTGCCAGATCCGGTGATCCATTGGATTGCCAAGCAGGTGCGCAGCGACGCCGGCGCCTGGCCGGAATATGGCGAGCGCGAAAAAACGCGCAACGAGCACCTGCATGAGTTACGCGCCTACCTGGGGCTGTCCGTGTTCGGCTTGCCGGATTTCCGCAAGCTGGTGCACTGCCTGGCCGACCTCGCCATGCAGACCGACAAGGCAATGATCCTCGCCGCGCATTCCCTCGAAACACTGCGCCAGAAGCGCATCATCCTGCCGACGCTGACCGTCATCGAACGGGCCTGCGCCGAGGCTGTGACGAGGGCGAACCGGCGAATTTATCGCACGCTGATTGAGCCGTTGGAACGTCACCACAGGCGCTCCCTGGACAACCTGCTCAATGTGGCGCCCGACATGAGCATTACCTGGCTGGTATGGCTGCGCCAGTCGCCGCTCAAACCCAATTCCCGCTACATGCGCGAACACATCGAACGGCTCAAGGTGTTCCAGTCGCTGGCCCTGCCGGAAGGGCTTGGCCACCAGATCCACCAGAACCGGCTGCTGAAGATGGCCCGCGAGGGCGCGCAGATGACGCCGCGCGACCTGACCAAGTTCGAGGACGAGCGGCGCTATGCCACGCTGGCGGCGCTGGCCATCGAGGGCATGGCCACCGTGACGGACGAACTGGTCGATCTACATGACCGCATTATGATCAAGCTGTTCAGCGCAGCCAAGAACAAGCATCAGCAGGACTTCCAGAAGCAGGGCAAGGCCATAAACGACAAGGTGCGCCTGTACAGCCGAATCGGGCGCGCGCTGGTCGAGGCCAAGGAATCCGGCAGGGACCCGTATGCCGCGATCGAGGCCGTGCTGCCGTGGACAGACTTCACTCAAAGCGTGACCGAGGCGGCAGAACTGGCCCAGCCCGAAACGTTCGACCACCTGCACCTGGTGGGCGAGCAGTACAGCACCCTGCGGCGCTATTCGCCCGAGTTTCTGGACGTGCTTCGGCTTAAAGCTGCGCCGGCGGCGCAAGCGGTTCTGGACGCGATCGACGTCCTGCGCGAGATGAACATGACCGGGACGCGCAAGGTGCCGGACGACGCGCCGATCGCATTCGTGAAGGCGCGGTGGAAGCCGCTGGTCATCACCGACGAAGGTCTTGACCGCCGTTTCTACGAGATTTGCGTCTTGTCGGAGCTGAAGAATTCGCTGCGGTCGGGGGACATCTGGGTGCAGGGTTCGCGCCAGTTCCGCGACTTCGAGGAATACCTGCTACCCACGGAAAAGTTCGGGGCGATGAAATCAGCGCGCGAGCTGCCGATCGCGGTCAACCAGGACTGCGACCAGTACCTGCACGACCGCTTGCTCTTGCTCGAACAGCAGCTGGTCACCGTCAACCGGCTCGCGCTGACGAACGAACTGCCCGATGCGATCATTACTGAGACAGGACTGAGGATCAGCCCACAGGACGCGGTGGTGCCGGACGAGGCCCAGGCGCTGATTGACTTCGCCAGCGGCATGCTTCCTCGGATCAAGATCACCGAACTGCTGATGGACGTGGACGACTGGACCGGTTTCACGCGCCACTTTGTCCATCTCAAGAGCGGGGAGCAGGCCAAGGACCGGACGTTCCTCATGTCCGCGATCCTGGCCGACGCCATCAACCTCGGCCTGACCAAGATGGCGGAATCGAGTCCCGGCGCCACTTACGCGAAACTGTCCTGGTTGCAGGCCTGGCACATCCGGGACGAAACCTATTCGGCCGGCCTGGCTGAACTGATCAACGCCCAGTTCAAGCACACCTTCGCTGCGCACTGGGGCGACGGCACAACGTCGTCGTCGGACGGCCAGCGCTTCCGCGCGGGCGGCCGGGCCGAGAGCACGGGCCACATCAACCCCAAGTACGGCGCCGAGCCCGGCAAGCTGTTCTACACCCATATTTCCGACCAGTACGCGCCGTTCAGCACCAAGGTGGTCAACGTCGGCGTGCGCGACTCGACCTATGTGCTCGACGGCCTGCTGTACCACGAATCGGACCTTCGCATCGAGGAGCACTACACCGACACCGCCGGCTTCACCGACCACGTGTTCGCGCTGATGCACCTGCTGGGTTTCCGCTTCGCGCCGCGCATCCGCGATCTGGGCGACACCAAGCTGTACGTGCCGGGCAAGGTGGGCGATCACCCGGCCTTGCGCTCGATGATCGGCGGCAGCTTGAACATCAAGCACCTGCGCGCACACTGGGACGACGTGCTGCGATTGGCCGCCTCGATCAAGCACGGCACCGTCACCGCGTCGCTCATGCTGCGCAAGCTAGGCAGCTACCCGCGCCAGAACGGCCTGGCGATCGCGCTGCGCGAGCTGGGGCGGATCGAGCGCACGCTGTTTATCCTGGACTGGCTTCAGAACGTCGAGCTGCGCCGGCGCGTGCACGCCGGATTGAACAAGGGGGAGGCGCGCAATGCGCTGGCCAGGGCGGTATTCATCCACCGGCTGGGCGAGATCCGCGACAGGTCGTTCGAGCTGCAGCGGTACCGCGCCAGCGGCCTCAATTTGGTGACGGCCGCAATCGTACTGTGGAATACGGTCTACCTGGAGCGGGCGACGCAGGCCTTGCGTGAGAAAGGCAAGTTGCCCGACGACGGCATGCTGCAATTTTTGTCGCCGCTGGGCTGGGAGCACATCAACCTGACCGGGGACTATGTGTGGCGCCAGCAGCGTATAGCCGAAGGCGGGTTCAGGGAGCTGCGTAAGCCCCAAGAGTAGGAAATAATCTAGAAGAGGGAGGATTCAGTTCGCGGCTGCGTGAATCGATTCCCACGACCCTCACGCAAGATTCTTAGCTTCTCTAAATAAACCAAGCCCTGCCAGCCTGGTGTGGCCAGATTGAGCCCTGGGTATTGCCGGCGGCAGTTTTCCAGGGCAAGCGACTGAGCATTGCGTTCTTCGTCACGCAGCGCATCCGACGCGCCTCTGATAATTCGGGCAGCTTCCTCGCGCTCGCGCTGTTCTTCTAGTCTAGCGCGTAAATCCAGGGCTCGGGCATGTTCCAGTTGAAGCCGCTGCGCTTCAAGCATTGCAATGAAGCGGTCAGTATTATCGATTAGCACCTGACGCTCGGCGTCGGTAAGAAGCTGGCCAGCGCTTGATCCATAAAGGGGCACCGCCCCGGTGTCATCGGAGCCGTATAGGAGCTTGAAGCACTCGGAGCCGAGAGCGGTGAAGCGCCCGTTCTCCCGCACGATGTGGATGCGTTTGTACACGCTGTGGCCACAGCCGTCGCGCTGACAAATTATCCGATCTTCTTTGTCTACCTCGACTACTGCCATCAGCTGCGCGTTCGACATCTTTTATCTTTCCAAGCAAAGACCGCCCCCGGTCATAAATGACGACTATACAGCATGGACTCAGGGCGTTTGCAAGTCGGCCGCGCGGAATGGTTTGCGGGCGATATGGTCGGCCAAATCGCCTTAGCGCCCGATTTTTTCCGTTTTCCCTATTCGCCCCTGGCAGCGAAAAGCATGCAGCCAGCAAAGCCGCCAGACGCAGATCGAACCCGTATTCGCCGACGTAGTATTTGGTCATCCAGAGCGCCAACGCCACATAGCCGCCGAACACCACCGAGTAGTACTGGCAATAGCGCCACACGCGCGGGTCTTTAAGCACTTTCATCTGTTCCGAGAACGGCACACTGGCGCCGCTCTGGTGCGTGGGATCGGTCGCGCTGAATAGCCAGAACAGGATTGCCGTCACCAGGAGCGTCACGGCGTACACCGTAGGCAGCATCTGCCATCCGTAGGCAGCGATGATCGCCGGTGCGACGAATTTGGTGAGCGCGGAACCGGAGTTGCCGGCCCCGAAGATACCCATCGCGAGTCCGCGGCGCTCCTTCGAGAACCAGCGCGCCACATACGGCGTGCCGACCGAGAACGAGCCGCCAACGATACCCACGATCAGGCCCAGCACCAAAAATTGCCAGTAAGCGGTCGCCTTGCCGATCAGGTAGACCGGGATCACCGATACCAGCATCAGCAGGAAGAACACAATACGTCCGCCATACTTGTCGCACCAGATGCCCAGCGGTACACGTACCAGCGAGCCGCTCAGTACCGGCATCGCTGCCAGCAGGCCAAACTGCGTTTCGTTCAGGCCCAGCATCGTCTTGATGGGAATGCCAAGCACCGCGAACATCATCCAGATTGCGAAACAGATCGTGAACGATATCGTGCTGCTGGCCAGTACCTGCCCTGCCTTGCTTTTGCTTGCCACGTGATTCTCCTGACGCCTTGGGGATCGCATGAGCTTAGTGGGCGCGGGTACCCGCGCCAATTGGCAAGAAGGGTGAATACGAATGGCAAGCGGCCTAGCCGCCTCCGTCAAACTGACTAGGCAACCACGGCAATTGGCGCCTTGCCCGGGAACTGGCGCACGTGCAAGCCGCCGGCACATCACTTCAGCGCCCGGCGTCAATCGGCCTCAATCACCAAGGAGGGCGCGGCGGCCTGTCAGAGACAGCGACTAATTTCCCAGGTGCGCAAACGCGACGGCTCGAATGCCGAATATTCGGCCTGGAATATCGTTTCCGCATTGATACGCGCCGGTGCAGCCAGTGGGGAATTCGGTCGCAACGGCGCAGGTGTTTTAGCTGAGCGGCCGAGATCTCGCTGTTACTTTCCCCAAGCACCAGATTGTTCTGTCAGTTGGCTTCGACAGTTTTGTCAATGAAGCGCGTGAGCCTTCTGAAAGTAATGAGACAGGTGTAATTGGAACCTCTGGATGCGGATGAAAACACATGCGACAAGCCATGCAGGCTCAACTCTCATTCGTCACGATTTGTATCGTTCCCACGAGCGTCTTATGCACCGGACATTTGTTCGCAATGTCCGTAAGGCGCGCCCTCTCTTCGCTGCTCAATTCACCGACATAATGAATACTCCGGGTAAATGCATAGGACCCGTCCTGCTGACCGTGGCTGATATGCACCTTCACATCGTCAAGCTTGTAACCCTTGCGTCGCGCATACATCGTCACTGTAAGCGCGGTACATGCGCCCAATGCTGCCGCCAGCAGGTCGTGAGGCTCGGGGCCGGTCGCTTCGCCTCCCGCCTCAACCGACGCATCCGCAGTGAGGCGATGCGATCCAACCTCGATAATCTGCTGCAGCTTGCCTTCGCCGTGATGCGTGACGATCTCCATTTGATATCTCCCTGTTCGTTGTGACGTTTCATTCGCGAGCGCAGGACGCCATGCGTGCAAGAACCGCGGCTGCCACCCTTCAGCGGTTCTGATAGCCGCCGTAAACAGCCACCGGGCTCCACGCCGGCGACACCGGCGGCATTTGCGGATTCAGCGGCGAATAAGGACCGGCGCCGTAGACCACCGTGCCGTTCACCACGGTCAACAGGCTCTCCAGGCGCTTGATGCCTTCCGCCTCCATCGTGAAGTAGTCCTGGGGCAGGACCACGAAGTCGGCGTACTGGCCACGCCGGATCGTTCCCTTGAGCTTTTCTTCGCCGCTCATCCAGGCCGAACCCGTGGTCATCAACCTCAGGGCCTGATAGCGGCTTGGTACATCCCTCGCCTGCCAGGTCGCCATGCCGCCAGCAGTCTTGCCAGTGGCGGCCCAATACAGCGACGGCCAGGGGTTATAGCTCGACACCCGTGTGCCATCGGTGCCCAGGCCGACCGGGATCTTCATGTCCAGCATCTTGCGAATCGGCGGCATCTGGCGCGTCTGCGCGCCATAGCGCTTCCAGTAGCTCTCGCCCTGGAAGTGCATGCGGTCCTGGACTGCGATGCCGCCGCCCAGCTTCTTGATGCGCGCCAGCTGGGCGTCGGTGACGGTCTCCGCGTGGTCGACAATGAAGCGCAGCCCGTTCAGCGGCGTTGTCGCGTTGACCTTCTCGATCACCGCCAGGTCGCGGTCGATGCTTTCACCGTAGGTGGCGTGCAGCCGGAACGGCCAGCGCTTCTGCACCAGCAGGCCGACCACCTGCTCCAGCTCTCCCTCCATGTGGGTCGGCAGGTCGGGACGTGGTTCCAGGAAGTTTTCGAAGTCGGCCGCGCTGGCGACCAGGTTCTCGCCCGCACCTTCCGCCGAGAAGCCATTCGGATAGAACATGTGGTCGTTCTTCTTTGGGTGGGTCATCCCAATCCAGCGCTGGAAGTCTTCCAGTTCCTTGCCGGGACGCTGGGCAAACAGGTAGTAGGCGGTGCGCACGGTGAGCTTGCCCTCGCGCGCCAGCCCGATCGTCACGCCATAGTCGTCCGGGTAGTTCTGGAAGCCACCGCCGGCGTCGATGACACTGGTCACGCCCAGCCTGTTGAGTTCGCGGTAGTAGTGCAGCGTGGAATTGACCTGGTCTTCGCGGCCGAGCTTGTTGGTCTTGGCCAGGGTCGAGTACAGGATCAGCGCATTCGGCTTGGCGATCAGGCGCCCTGTCGGCTTTCCGTTGGCGTCCAGCTCTACCACGCCATCCTTGTACTTCGTCTCGCTCGTATAGCCGAGCGTCTCGATGCCTTTCCTGTTCAGGAAGCCCAAGCCGTACAGGTAGAGAACGAAGACCGGCCGATCCGGCACTGCCGCATTGATCTCCTCCAGCGTCGGCAAGCGCTTTTCGTCGAACTGGTACTCGTTCCAGCCACCCACCACCTTCACCCATTCGCCTTCCGGCGTGCGCGCAGCTTGCTCCTTCAGCATGTCGAGCGCGCGCTTGAGCGAGGTCACGCCGTCCCAGCGCAGCTCCATGTTGTAGTTGAGGCCTTCGCGGATCACATGGGTGTGCGAATCGTTCAGGCCGGGAATCACGGTGCGCCCGCCGGTGTCGATTACCCGGGTCGTCGCGGTCTTGTGCTTCAGCACAGCGGCATTGCTGCCGGTTGCCAGCACCTTGCCGTCCTTGACCGCGACGGCCTGAACGAACTCCCCCTCGCGGACCATGGTGGCAATCTTGCCGTTGGTGAGGATCAGATCGGCCTGGGCCTGGGCCGCCGCTGCAGCCAGCAGGCCGGAAGCCAGCAACGTCGCATGGACGCCGGTACGACGGGATGGAATGGTGTGGTTCATGGCGCTTCTTTCGTTGGTTTCAAGCGAGCTGCATGCTTTTCTCACCATAGCAGCGCAGCACCTGGCCGGCCCCTGCCATTTTGCCGGGGCGGACGGCAGCGCAGTCGGCTCTTCGGGCGTCCGGGCCCTGCAAAAACACGCGCGCATAGAACTATCGTATGAATGATATGTCAACGCAAGCAGCCATAATCAATCGGCGGCGACCTTCTGCGCCCCGCCCCAGATAGTTCACTCGATGAAAGCACGTCCCATCCCATGAACCAGGTTCCACACACTGCCCTGTCAGTCCGGCCCCTGCGTGATCCACACCCACATGCGGCGTCATCTCGCGCAATCGCGGTCAGCCGCAAGCCCGATGCAGCCTGGCAGCTGGCGGCCATGGTCACGCCAGTCACGGCCAGCCTGGAACAGGCGGCCTGCGAACTGGCTTCCATCTGCGAAGATGATGCAGCGCCGGCCTGCGCTGCGCTCTGCCTTGCGAGTACCGGGTTTGTGGCAGGCATGCCCTTGCCGGAGCTGGCGCGCCGCCTGGCCCAGGCTAGGAGCCGGCCCGCGGGCGCGCAGGACCGGGCGGAGCTGGCCGGCCGCGCCGCGCTGCTGGACATTCTGCTGGTCGGCGACGAAGCGGTGGCATCTTCCGCACCCGATGGCGCGATGCTTGAACATCGCTTCGGCCACTGGCTCACCGTCCTGCAAACAGCCTGGTATGCGGATGCCCAAACCCAAGCCATGAACGCCATCGCCCGCGCCCGCGCCATCGCCGCTGCACCGCAGCCTCCGGCAGAGCGCATGAGTTTCCACCTGTTCGCTGCGCTGGCCACGTCGCGCAACATGGACGCTGGCGCCGACTGCAAGCCGGACATCCATTGTGCGGAGCTGCGCCGCATGGCCTGGCTGCACCCGGCCAACGCCGCCAGCTTTTCCCTGCTGGCCGATGCAGCGCTTGCGCGGTACAACGGCGATGTCCTGGCCGCCTTGCGCGGTTATGAGGCGGCGGCCGACGCGGCCACCGGCCAGGGGCGGCACTGGATGGCTGCCCTGGCATGGGAAGAAGCGGCGCACCTGGCCCATGCTTGCGGCCTGGGCTCGGTCAGCAGCCACTTCCGGCAGGCCGCGCTTACCAGCTACGGCCACTGGGGGGCCCACGGCCGGCGTGCCTGCCTGCGGTCACGGTGGGGCCTGGTGGAGTCCGGCCACGCGGGCGAATCGCCCAGCTTGCCGACGGAGGCGCATGCGGTCCAAGCGGCCGGCCTCGGTGAACTCGGCTTGTCGATCGCGCACGAGGTCAACCAGCCGCTGGCGGCAATTTCACTGCACGCCGCAGCGGCCAGGAAATGGTTGCGCAAGGCTGAGCCGGACATTGAACGCGCCCTCTCATCGATCGCCCTGATCAGCGACGCCGGGCGGCACGCCGGCGAGATCGTGCGCAGCATGCAGCGGCTAGCGGCGCACCGAAATAACGATATGGGGCAGGTGAAGGTCGACCAGACCGCGCGCGACGTTCTCCAGCTCCTGCAGCGCCGCATGCGCAAGGAAGGCATCGACGTGAAGGTTGCGCTGGGCCTGGGCGAGACGACGATTCACGCCAATGCCACCCAGCTGCAGCAGGTCATGACCAACCTGCTCGTGAATGCGATCGAGGCGTTGACCGGCTCCAGCGCACCGGCCGGACCGAAACAAATCAGCATCGCCACGCGCCCGCATGGCAGCCACGAGGTGGAAGTGCGCATCAGCGACAACGGTCCCGGCGTCCCCCTGCACCACCGCGAGCGCGTCTTCGGCAGTCTGTTCAGCACCAAGCCCGGCAGTACTGGCCTGGGACTGGCAATCTGCCTGGCCATCGTGCGCGCACACGGGGGGCGGATCGCCTACGAGCCGGGTCAGCCCCGAGGTGCCTGTTTCCGCTTCATCGTTCCCGTGCACCCGGACCGGCTTGACCTGGGCTGAAAGCCGCGCCAGACTGTTATTCGTTTTACAGCTTGCCCACATCGACATGAACACATGAACCATCCCGACCAGCCGATCCGCGTGATGATCGCCGATGACCATCCCATGATGCGAGACGGGATTGCCGCCACCCTGCGCGCCCAGGGCGGCATGGACATCGTCGGCCTGGCCAGCAATGGCGCCGAGGCCATCGCCCAGTTCGCTCGCCACCGGCCGGACGTGACGCTGATGGACCTCCAGATGCCGGTCAAGGATGGGCTCGAGGCGATTGTGGCGATCCGCGCCATGCATCCCGATGCCCGCATCATCGTGCTGACCACCTTCAGCGGTGACGCACGCGTGATCGCCGCACTAAAGGCAGGCGCTACCGGCTACCTGTTAAAGGACGTGTCCGCAGCCGAACTCGCCCATACCGTGCGCCACGTCTACCAGGGCGCGAGCGTGATCGCCAAGGTGGCACAGGACGAGGTCGATGGCCACTTCCCTGCCGACAAACTGTCTGCGCGCGAACTGGAGGTGCTGCGCCTTGCTGCTGACGGCAATTCCAACCGCATGATCGGCGAAATTCTTACCATCAGCGAACCCACCGTCAAGAGCCACATGAGCACCGTGCTCGTCAAGCTGGGCGCGAGCGACCGCACCCACGCGGTGACCCTGGCCATCAAGCGCGGCTACATCACCCTGTAGCACCCGTCTGCCTTGCACGCAGCGCGCCCCCGTCATTCGGCAGGGTCGCGCTGCGCTGCGCCACCGTAGGATAGGCGTTACGGACCAGGCAGCCATGGTCCGCAGCTATTCATCACCACGGCATCGACTGACCATGAAAACACGACTTCTCCCGGCAGGCATACTTGCCATGCTTCCCTTTTGCCTCGGCTCGGCCGCGCGGGCCCAGTCCGACACGACCCAACTCTACGGGCGTCTCAATCTCGGCCTGGAGTCGGCGCAAGCCAGTGGCCTTGCCGGCCGCTCGCCCCCTGCCGCAGCGCGCCTGACGCGGCTGGCGAACTACCGCTCGGTGATCGGGCTGCGCGGCGACGCGCCGCTAGGCGGCGCCCTGCATCTGATCTGGCAGGTCGAGGGCGCGGTTGCGCCCGACACCGGCACCGGTGCGCTCGCCTCGCGCAACACCCGGGTCGGCCTCGAAGGCCGCTGGGGTACCCTGTTCGCCGGCAACTGGACCACGCCCTACAATGCCTCGACGGCCGATCTCGATCCCTTCTACGTGACGACAGCAGGCTACATGAGCATCATGGGCAACGGCGCTGCGCCCAGCAGCGACAACCTTTCCGATATCAGTTCCTTCGATCGGCGCCAGCAGAACAGCCTGCATTACTGGACGCCGTCCTGGCGGGGCCTGTCGCTACGCCTGGCGCACGGCTTCAGCGAGGAGCGCCCCGCCGGCGGCGCCCGCCCGGCACTGGACTCGGCAGCCCTGCAGTTGGAGCGCGGGCCGCTGTACGTGGCACTGGCGCATGAACGCCATCGCGACTACCACGGGCCGGGCCGCGACGACCGTGGCACCAGGCTGGCGCTGGCCTACCGCTTCGGCCCGACGCGGCTGGCGCTGGTCGCCGAGCGCCTGGATTACCGGACCGGCAGCGGCGCGCTGCGACGCGACGCCTGGTACGTGTCCGCGACCCGGCAGATGGGCCAGCATGCGCTGAGCCTGGGCGTGGCAAAAGCGCAGGACGGCCAGGGAAAGGCGAGCGAACGGATCGGCTTCATCAGCGCAGGACCTGACACCGGCGCGGTCCACGCCACCATCGGCTATGAGCTGGCCCTGTCGCCCCGCACCACCTTGTTTGCCTTCCACACGCGGCTCCACAACGACGACCGCGGGGCCGTCGACTTCGCCATCAACGGACTGGATCCGGTCGCCGGCGCCCACCTGCGCGGCACCGCGCTCGGCATCAGGCACGCGTTCTGAGCCGGCCCGGCGCAGCCGTCCTAGCGGCTACGCGCCCTTGCGATCTGGAGCCGCTCTGCGTAGCGCACCAGGTCGGGCAAGGAGCGCGCACCCATCTTGTCCATCACCTTGCGCTTGTGGGTCTTGGCCATGATCTCGCTCACACCCAGTGCGTCGGCCACCTGCTTGTTCAACAGGCCTCCGATGACGAGCTCCATGGTTTCGCGCTCGCGCGGGGTCAGGCTCGACAGGCGCTGGCGCAGTTGCGCCGTTTCCCGGCGCGCCGCCAGATTCGCCTCGTCGGTGCGCAGGCCGTCACGCACCGCGCGCAGGAGTTCTTCCGGCGCGACCGGCTTGGTGAGAAATTCGATGGCGCCGGCCTTCATCGCCTGCACCGTCATCGGAATCGAGCCAAACCCGGTCATGAAGATGATGGGAATGCCGCTACCCTGGCGCGCCATTTCAGCGGCCACCTCCAGGCCGCCCAGCTCGGGCATTTTCATGTCGCAGACCAGGCAGGCCGCCGTATCCGGGCGCGCTGCCCCGATGAAGGCCGCGCCGGCCGCGAATCCGCGCGCCTCGAAACCCTCGGCCGCGAGCAGGTTCAGGATCGACGCGCGCACTGCGTCGTCGTCATCCACCACGAATACCATTGGCGCCGTCATGGCGAATCTCCTTTCATGTCGGCCGTCAACGGCAGGATGAAGACCAGGTGACAGCCATGTGGCGCGCGCGGCTGCGCACGGATGGTGCCACCATGGGCTTCGACGATCGATCGGCATATCGCCAGGCCCATGCCGATTGCCCCGGGCTTGGTGCTGACAAACGGCTCGAACATCGCTTCCAGCCCGGCCTCAAAGCCGCCAACGCCATTGTCGGACACCTGTACCTCGACGCCGTCCCGGACGCAGACTGTCGCCACCTGCAGGATCCGGTCACGGCCCGCGGTGGCCGCCATCGCCTCGATCGCATTGCCCAGCAGGTTGGCCAGTACCTGCTGCAACTGGACCGCATCGACCTCGACGCGGTCCGGCCCGGCAGCCAGGTCGAGCACCACCCTGATCTCGTGGCGGTCCAGCTCGCCGCGCGCGAGCGCAAGCGCATCCCGTATCATCGCATGCAGGTCGGCCGGGCGGAACTGGGGGCTGCGGTGCCCCAGCGCCTGCAGGGTCTGGATGATCTTGCCGGCGCGCTGGCTCTGGCCGACGATCTCGTGCAGCAGGTCCCCCAGCTTCTCGAGCGCCGGCGTCTCGCGCTGCAGCCAGCGCAGGCCGGCGCCTGCGTTGCTCGAGATCGACATCAGCGGCTGGTTCACCTCGTGCGCGATCGCCGCAGTCAGCTGGCCGACCGTGGTCAGCCTGGCCCCGCGTACCAGTTCTTCCTGGGCCCGTCGCAGGGAAGCCTCCTCGGCCTTCCGGCGCGTGACGTCGCTGACCGTACCCACGTAGGTGTCGGTCTCGTTGTCGGCCATCGGCTGCCCGATGACGGACAGGTGGCGGATCTCCCCTTTGGCCCCCGTGATACGGTGCTCGAAACGGAACGCCGTGCGGGCGGCGGAGGCCTCGCCCAGCAGCTGTGCGGCACCGGTGCGGTCGCCCGGATGGATGCGCGCCATCAGGGCGTCGAAGGCGATCCACGTCACCTCGGGGTCGAGCCCGAAGATGCGGCGGAACTCGGGAGAACAGTTGACCACGCCGTCCTCGACCTCCCAGGTCCAGCTCCCGCTCTGGTTGATCCCTTCCCCCAGCAGCAGGGTCGCGCGGCTTTCCCGCAAGGCGCGCTCGGCCTGGCGCCGCTCGCGGTTTTCCTGCAGCAGCTCAGCATACAGGTTCGCATTCTCGAGCGACACGGCCGCCTGCGCCGCCAGCAGCGACAGCAACTGGGTATGCTCGCCGGTGAAGCCGCAGGCCGACAGCCGGTTCTCGAGATACAGCATGCCGACCAGTTGCGATCGCTTGATCATGGGAATCGCAATCGCAGCGCAGCGCGGGTGAGTGCGCAGATAGGGATCGAGCGCATGGCCGGGAGGACGCTGGCTGTCGCTGACGCTGACCGCCGCGCGCGAGCGCAATGCGGTATGGATGATCGTGAGTGGAAGATCCAGTTCGCCCGGCGCCACCTCCGTCATGTCGATGTCGACGCCGTCGGCGCCGAGGCGCGCGCTGGCCTGGACCAGCAGCCGGTCGCCGTCGCGGCGCAGGAGTACGCCACGCTGGGCGTTCGCATAGTCGAGCGCAATGCTCATCAAGGCCTTGACCAGCGGCGCCGGGTGGATCTCTTCCGACAGGGCGCGGGTCGCACGAATGACGCCGTCGATGTCGCGGATCGCCCCGGTGGCGCCGGGCGGGCCAGGAAGAGCCGCGCCACCCACACCCGGATAGGCAGCCTCGAGTCGGGCCACCTTGCCGAGCGCGCCCCAGCGGCGATAGGCCGCGCACGCCGCGCTGGCGTGCGCGGTCGCCGCCGTGGCGAGTCCACCGTGCCTGGCCAGCCGCGCCGCGCATTCGTGCGCGATCCCTTCGATGTGCGCGCTGCCACCCTCCTCTGCCAGCGCAGCCGCGCGTTCGTAGGCCGCAAGCGCGGCCATGGCCTCGCCGCCGCGGTCGAGGACGGCGGCATGGGCCAACGCCAGCTTGTCGGCGAAGCCGCGCGGGTAGCCGGCGGCCCAGCTTGCAAGCTGGGCGACGTGCGCGTCAACACGCGCACGGACGCGGGCGTCACCAGCGTCGCCAGCGGCCAGGCCAGGTGCGCGGCACAAGGCAAGGATGCTGAACAGGTGATAGTCGGCCTGGTGCAGATGCGCCGGCGCCGACCACGCCAGCAACCCGGCCTGCTCCAGGCAGAACAAGGCCTGCACGTCATCGCCATCCAGGTAGTCGAGCATGCCGATGTAGAGCCAGTGCCAGAAACGCAGCGTCGACATGGATTCGACATTGCCGTTGCCGGGCCGCCCGTGCCGGCACAGCAACGCTGGTCGCTCGCTGCCGGCCGGCTGAACCGCCGTCAAGCTGTCCACGACATCGCGCTGCACGCACAGGATCGCTTCCACATCCGCGAAGCCGACCTGGGTGACGAAGGCCAGCGCGCGTTCGATTTCCTCGCGCACCGCGTCGAGCCGGTCGCCACGCGCAAGCAGGATGCAGGTCCGATGGCAGGCTTCGAAGCAGGCGATCGTGAAATCTCCCTGCGCGCGCGCAGCCTCGAAGCCGGCCTGGGCGCAATCGAGCGAGAATTCCAGCGGCCGGGTCCAGACGCTGGCCTGGTCGAGCGCCAACAGGACTTGCGCCTCGTGCGAAGCGTAGCCATGCCGCCCGACCAGCTCGCGCGCCTCCTGTGCATAAGCGAAGCCGTCGTTGAACGCGCGGTAGCGCTCGCATACCACGACGCCGAGCCAGGCGAGCGACACGGCCGCTTCCGGCGTCATGCCATGCCGCAGGGTCAATTCCAGCATGTGGCACAGCTGCATGAACAGCAGATTCAACGACGTGAAGGCGGCGGGAACCAGGAGGCTGGCCAGCAGCGAGACCACGATCCGGGCTTCGGGATCCGTCAGCGGCGTCAAAGCGCCCAGCCCGTCCAGCCGCTCGCGCAGCGCGGCGTAGGCGCTGTCGCACGCTTGCTCTGACGGTTCCCGGGGAATGGCGATCCCGAATCCGAGCAGGGCGTCGAGTGCGATGGTGCTCGCCTCGAGGTAGCGGCCGCGCCGTACCGCCAGCTCGACCGCGAGACACTGCACCTGGGCCTGGACGAACCGGTCCGGCACCGTCGCGAGCAGCTTGCGCACCAGTGCAGCGCAGTCGTCCAGCTGGCCGGTCAGGAAGCGGCCGTGGGCCAGTTCGAGCTCAATCTCGGTCGTGAGCGCGACCGCGAGCGCGGCGCCCGGTACGGGCACCGGCGCCCGCGTCAGCAGCTCCAGGGCCTGAAGCTGGTAGCCGCAGGCCGCAGCGTAGGCGCAGGCGCGGCGCGCGAGCCGGCCTGCGCGCGCCGCCAGCGTTGCCAGTTCGACCGCCTGCGCCGCCGGTACCAGTGCGCCAGCGTGCGCCAGGTGGTCGACCCCGTGAAACAAGGTACGGTCCTGTCCGTCCAGCCGCGCGCGCGCCAGCAGGGCGGTGGCTGCGGCGTAGTGCAGCCGCGCGCGGCGCGAAGGCTCGAGCATGGCGTAGGCCGCCTCTTGCAGGCGGTCGTGCGTGAAGACGTAGATCCCGCCGCGTCGTGCCAGTACATCGGCGCGCATGGCTGGCGCCAGCCTGTCGTCGAGCGCCCCGGGCTCGGCGCCGGAGACGTCGCACAGCAGGGCCAGGTCGGCCGCCCGTCCCAGCGCGGCGATCGTGCCGAGCAGTTCATGCAGTTCCTGTGGCAGCTGGATCAGGCCCTGCAGGGCAAGGCCCAGCATATTGTCCGTGAAGGGGCGCCGCCATATCCCGTCGAAGTCGAACTCCCAGCCTTTCTGCCCGTAGTGCGCCAGACCACCGTCGGCCAGCCCCTGCAGGAACTGCCGCACGAAATACGGATGCCCGCCTGTTTTGTGGTGCACCAGGCCGCCAAGCCGTTCCAGCTGCGGCTGCGCGCCCTCGAAGATATCGGCCAGCATCTGCTCCAGGTCTGCCACTGACAGGGTCTCGACCGCCAGCTCGCGGTAGTAGGCGGCGCGCGAGGCCAGGCGCCGGCCCAGGCCGGCGGCCGCATCGAGGGCGCCGCCGGCGCGCGGCCGCGTCGCGATCACGAGCATCACCGGCAGCCCGGCGGCCATCCCGACGATCTGCTCGAGCAGCGTGGCCGCAGCGGGGTCGAGCCAATGGGCATCATCGACCACGATAATGAGCGGGCGCTCGGCACTCGCGAAGGCACGCAACAGCTGCAGGACCGCTGCCGCCAACCGGCCGCCTCCGCCCAGGGATGCCTGGGGCAGCTGCGGCGTCGCGCCTTCCAGCAGCAGGGCGAGTTCCGGCACCAGCGCAAGCGTCAGCTCGGGATCCACCATCCCGGCGCCGATGCGGCCGCGCCAGTGCGCCACCGCGGCTTCACTCTGCCCGAGGATGTCCACCACCAGCGCGCGCATCCCGTCCACGAGCGCCGCATAGGGTGCGTCTCCCCCGTATTGGTCGGCCCGGGCGTTGATCACCGTCGCATCGCGCATAGAGGGGTCGGCCAGGAAGCGCGCCAACAGTGCCGACTTGCCGATGCCTGAGGGTCCGTGCACGACCGATACCCCGAAGGTGCGCTCGCTGCGCACCCGGCGAAAGTCCGCCGCCAGCTGTGCCAGCTGCCACTCCCGGCCATACAATCCGGACACGTCGGGCACGGCAGGTGGATCGAGCGACGCCGTCATCCGCGCCGCTTGCGGGTGCTGAGGGCACATTCGATGTGCTCGAACAGCAGGTCGGGGTCGACCGGTTTGCGCAGCAGCGCGATCGCGCCAGCGCGGGACGCCCGCAGTTCCATGTCGCGGTCGCTGTGACCGCTCAGGAACAGCAAGGGAATGGCCAGGCCCAAGGCGGCGAAGCGCTCCTGGGTCGTGAAGCCGTTGATGCCGCGCAGCTTGACGTCGAGCAGGACAAGATCAATGTCGGGCAAGTGTGGCGATGCGAGGAAGCTTTCGCCGGACTCGAACAGGAATGTCGCGTAGCCGTCCGCCTGCAGCAGGTTGGCCATGGCCTGGCGTACCGCGGCGTCGTCGTCGACGACGCAGATGCGCGCCGGTGCTGCATCGTCGCTCGCTTGCTGGTTCATGCCGTTGCCCGTCCCGCCTCACGCATGTGGCTCGCCTGTCGTCGGCGCATCAGCGCGACCCGTGGGCGTTCCAGCTTCGGTGGGGCTGGCTGGAATGCCGGTGATCTGGGCCACGCAATGCGTGCGCAGCCAGCTCGCCGTGATCGGTTCCCTGGCGAGCATGCGCTTGACCAGCGGGACCGACTGCTCGCCGATCAGCATGCCGAGCAGGCCGACCAGGGCAACAACCGGCGGCGCCGGCGAGCGCACCTGCAGCAGCGCATAGATCAGGCCGACCAGCAGGCCGGCCGCCAACGCGACGACATAGATTTTCATGGGATTCTCCATAAAAAGAACGGCAAGGCGGCACGGCGCCACCGTGCCGGCCCTGCCGGATTACCGCGCTGACGGATTATTTGGCGGGCACCGGTGCCAGCGTTTCGTGGCTGCCGGTGATGCGCTGCGGCGCCTTGTGCACCATCGTGTAGGCATAATCGACGCCCATGCCGTAGGCGCCGGAATGCTCGCGCACGATTGCCATCACGTCATTGTACGTGTCGCGGTGCGCCCAGTCGCGCTGCCACTCGAGCAGCACCTGCTGCCAGGTGACCGGCACGGCGCCGGCCTGCACCATGCGCAGCATCGCGAAGTCGTGGGCGTCCTTCGAGGTGCCACCCGAGGCATCGGCCACCATGTAGATTTCGTACTCGCCCTCCAGCATGGCGCACAGGGCAAAGGTGGTGTTGCAGACTTCGGTCCACAGGCCGGCGACAATCACCTTTTTCCGGCCGTTGCTGGCCAGCGCGTCGCGCACCTTCTGGTCGTCCCAGGAGTTCATCGATGAGCGTTCGAGGATTTCCTTGCCCGGGAATACGTCGAGCAGCTCCGGGTAGGTATGGCCCGAGAAGCTCTCGGTCTCCACCGTGGTGATGATGGTCGGGATGTTGAAGGCCCTGGCGGCCTTGGCCAGCCCGACCACGTTGTTCTTCAGGACCTGGCGGTCGATCGACTGCACGCCGAAGGCCATCTGCGGCTGGTGATCGATGAAGATCAGCTGGGAGTTTTGCGGGGTCAGGACTTCGAGTTTCGGATTGGGCATGATGTTCTCCATTGATTGCTCGGGCGGCCCATCGTGATGTGGGCCGCAATGGTGGTAATCGTAAGACACGGCTTGCTGTGGAACCAGTATCCAAAGGTATACCTGCCTTACGGCGGGGTCGCCCGCTCCTGCACCGGCATTGCCGGCGTTTCGGTCGCCATCAGGCCGAGCAGGATCAGGACGGGGAGTACCAGCGCGGCAAAGCCGAACCGGTGGAAAGCGAAGGCCGCGACGGCGCAGCCGATGGCGAATGCCGCCAGGGGCCAGATGAATTTGGCGCACCTGCTTGTCAAGCCCGGATCGTTGGCCCCGCGGGCGGCGTCTGTCAGGTCGATCACGATCTGGGTAACGTTCCCGGTCATCATGGAAGTCGGTGCCAGATGGGCCAGCAGCAGACGGCTGGTGGCACTGTGCGCCCCCATCCCTGCGGTGCCCAGCAGGCCCGCCGCCATCGCCAGCCACCCGGCGTGTTCGCCGATCGGGGTGGCCGCGATGCCGCAGGCCATGAAGCCCGACAGCAGCACGACCTGCAGCAGCAAGGCCGGCCGTAGCGCGGTACCGCCGCGCCGCTCGACCGCGACGATCAACAGGCGCGCGATGACGACGCCGGCGATGAAGGCCGGGAAAGCCAGGAACTTCAACAGCACCATCTCGCGGCCGGGGTCGGCCAGCGCAGCGCCGATCATGATGAAGTTGCCGGTCACGTGGGCGGTGAACAGGCCAAACAGGGCGAGAAAGCCCAGCGTGTCGACATAGCCGGCCAGGAAACCGAGCGCCAAACCTTGCGTGCGGTGATGTGTTGGTTCGCTCATGCGAATCTCCAGGTTGGGTGGTGGATGGACGGTAATCGATCGGTTACCGGCCACCGCTGCCCGACATCGTAGGCAGCCGGGGGACGTCGCGCCCATCCCATTTGGCCAGTTTTACGGCCTGCCCCTCCTATCCATTGGTATAGCTAGACCGTCATGGCGGCCACGCCGACAATGCGGCCATCAGACTACGGACAGCGGAGCATCCAGCATGGACAAGTCCCCAATTTCACTGGTCATCGCCGACGACCATCCCCTCATCCTGGCCGGTCTTGCCAGCCTGATCGAATCCGAGCCGGACCTGGCGCTGCTCGGCCAGGGCACCAGCGCGGCCGAGGCGGTTGCGCTGTATGAGCGCCTGCGCCCGGACGTGATGCTGGTCGACCTGAACATGCCGGGCGGCGGCCTCGAAGCCATCATCGCGACCCGCAGGATGCATCCGGACGCAAGGATCGTGATGCTTACCAGTTACGAAGGTGATGAGAACGTGCACCGCGCCCTGCAGGCGGGGGCGGCGGGCTACCTGCTAAAGCAGGCCGGCTTCGAGGAAATCCTGCGCTGCGTGCGCCAGGTCGTGGAGCACCGACGCTACCTGCCGGCCCTGCTGGCGGACAAGCTGGCGCTGCGCATCCATACCAGTCCGCTGTCGCGACGCGAGCTGGACATCCTGGCCCACCTGAGCGCGGGCAAGAGCAACAAACTGATCGCACGCGACGCGGGCATTGGCGTGGGCACCGTGAAGTACCACGTCAACAACATCCTGTCGAAGCTGAACGTATCGTGCCGCACCGAGGCTGCATCCGTGGCGCAGCAACGCGGCCTGCTGCAAGCCTTTTAGACCATCCAGGAACAGAGACTACCCATCATGAGCCAATCCACCAGCACCGCTACCCACAGCGCCCCACTGATCCTGTTCAACGGCTGCTTCCACACGGTCGACCGCCAGAATCCCCAAGCCAGCGCAGTGGCGATTCAGGACGGCAGATTCCTGGCAGTCGGCGATACCGACGAGGTGATGCGTCATCGCCAGCCTGACAGCCAGGTGATCGACCTCAATGGCCGCACCGTGATTCCCGGCCTGAACGACTCGCACATCCACCTGATCCGCGGTGGACTGAACTACAACCTGGAGCTGCGCTGGGAAGGCGTGCCGTCGCTGGCCGACGCGCTGCGCATGCTCAAGGCGCAGGCCGAGCGTACCCCGCATCCCCAGTGGGTACGCGTGGTGGGCGGCTGGAACGAGTTCCAGTTTTCCGAGAAGCGCATGCCGACCATCGAAGAGATCAACCGCGCCGCGCCGGACACGCCGGTGTTCGTGCTGCACCTGTACGACCGCGCCCTGCTCAACCGCGCCGCCCTGCGCGCGGTAGGCTACGACAAGGACACGCCCAATCCGCCAGGCGGCGAAATCGTGCGCGACGCGGCAGGCAACCCGACCGGCATGCTGATCGCGCGCCCAAACGCGATGATTCTGTACGCCACCCTGGCCAAGGGCCCCACGCTGCCGCTTGATCAGCAGGTCAATTCGACACGCCAGTTCATGCGCGAACTGAACCGCCTGGGCGTGACCAGCGTGATCGATGCCGGCGGCGGCTTCCAGAACTACCCGGAAGATTATGCCGTCGTCGATGCGCTGGCCAAAGAAGAGCAACTGACGGTGCGCATCGCTTATAACCTGTTCACCCAGAACAAGGGCCAGGAGCTGGGCGACTTCGAACGCTGGACCGCGCTGGTCAAGCCGGGCGACGGCAGCGATTTCTACCGCCACAACGGCGCCGGCGAGATGCTGGTGTTCTCGGCCGCGGACTTCGAAGATTTTCTGCAGCCACGCCCGGACCTGGCCGAAGGCATGGAAGCGGAACTCGAGAAGGTGGTGCGCCACCTGGTGCAGCAGCGCTGGCCGTTCCGCCTGCACGCCACCTACGACGAATCGATCTCGCGCATGCTGGACGTGTTCGAGAAAGTCGACCGCGACATCCCCTTCGCCGGCTTGTCCTGGTTCTTCGACCATGCCGAGACCATCACCCCGCGTAACATCGACCGCGTCAAGGCCCTGGGCGGCGGCATCGCCATCCAGCACCGCATGGCCTTCCAGGGTGAATTCTTCGTCGAGCGCTACGGTGCTGACGCGGCCAAGGCCACGCCGCCCATCACCCGCATGCTGGAGACCGGCGTGCCGGTCGGCGCCGGTACCGACGCGACCCGTGTGGCCAGCTACAACCCCTGGACCGCGCTGTACTGGCTGGTATCAGGCCGCACGGTCGGCGGACTGCGCCTCTACGACGCGGCGCAGCGCCTGCCGCGCGAAACCGCGCTCGAGCTGTGGACCAGCGGCAGCGCATGGTTCTCGAGCGAGACGGGCAAGAAGGGCCGCATCCGCGAAGGCATGCTGGCCGACCTGGCGGTGCTGTCCAGCGACTTCTTCCGCGCGGAGGAAGAATCGATCAAGGACATCGAGTCGGTGCTGACCGTGGTCGGCGGCAAGATCGTCTACGGCCAGTCTGAATTCAGTTCGATCGCACCACCGCCGATTCCCGTGCTGCCCGACTGGTCGCCCGTAAACACCGTGCCGGGCCATTACCGGAAAGCGACACCGACCGCCCTGCCCCATCAGTGCCGGGGTTCCTGCGGCGTACATGCTCACGCCCACGACCGGGCGCGCAGGTCGAACGTGCCGGTGTCGGACTTTGCCGGATTCTGGGGCGCCTTCGGCTGCAGCTGCTTCGCCTTCTGAGTTTTTTACCGCCAACCCGGCGCCGCGGGCATCGCGCCGCCTCCCTGAAAGGAAACACCATGAGCCACACCATCAACACCGTGACCACCCACGACGGCACCATCATCTACTTTACCGACTGGGGCCACGGCACCCCGGTGGTGTTCAGCCACGGCTGGCCGCTGAATGGCGACGCCTGGGAAAACCAGATGATGTTCCTGGCCGAGCACGGCTACCGGGTGATCGCGCATGACCGCCGCGGCCATGGGCGCTCGAGCAAGGCCTGGCACGGCAACGACATGAACACGTACGCCGACGACCTGGCGGCACTTCTCGAAACGCTGGACATCACCGGCGCCACCCTGGTTGGCCACTCGACCGGCGGCGGCGAAGTGGCACGCTACATCGGACGCCATGGTACCAACCGCGTCGCCAAGGCAGTGCTGGTGGGCGCGGTCACGCCCCAGATGATCGTCTCGGCTGCGAATCCGGACGGCGTGCCGATGTCGGTGTTCGACGGCATCCGGGACGGCGTCAAGACCGACCGTGCCCAGTACTTCCTTGATCTGGCGGTGCCATTCTTCGGCTTCAACCGCCCGGGTGCCAAAACCTCCGACGGCCAGCTGCAGACCTTCCTGATCCAGGGGCTGCAGTGCAGCTTGAAGAGCGCCTACGCCTGCATCAAGCAGTTCTCCGAGACCGATTTCACGGAAGACCTGAAGAAAATGACGATGCCGACACTGGTGGTACACGGCGACGACGACCAGATCGTGCCGCTGGCCAGCACCGCGCGCCGTGCCGTCGAACTGCTGCCGCAGGGCCGCCTGTCAGTGTACGAGGGCGCAGGTCACGCGCTGCCGGTGACCCACAAGGACCAGCTGAACGCCGAACTGCTGGCTTTCCTGCGCAGCTGATGCGCCTGGCACTCCCGCCTGAGGCGGGAGTGCTGAGCGTCCAGCACATCGGGTGTCGGCCGCTGGCGTCGCGCCGTCCTTACATCCCACTGGCACTTTCGTCTTTCTTCAATTAGTATCGCACTCACCTCAGGACAGACAAGCTCAAGGCAAAGTGGTCACAAGCGCACTCATTTCACCCGGCGCATGGCTGCGCGCCCTCCCCCTGCTGGCGATCGCCATGCTTGCGCCGGCCGTTGGGGCCGCCGAGACGCTGTCGCCAGCGCCGAACCTGCGCAACTACCACCACACGCGCTGGACCGCCGAGGAAGGCGCGCCGCAAGCGATCCGCGCAATGGCGCAGACCTCCGACGGCTGGCTCTGGCTCGGCACCATGGACGGTTTGTACCGGTTCGACGGTGTGCAGTTCTCACGCTATCCACTTCCGCCCGGCCTGGGCCTGAACCGCAACATGATCCGCTATCTGCACGCTGGCAGCCGCGGCGAGTTGTATATGGGCCGGGCTGCCGAAGGCATGTCCGTGCTGCATCCCGATGGCCGTTTGCAGGACTTGCCCCCAGCGCCGGACCCGGGCGCCATGATCGACGTCCTGTCGGCCGATGCCGATGGCAGCGTCTGGATGGTCAGCAAGGGCGTCTATCGCCTCGAAGGAGATCGCTGGCTGGCCGTTCAAGCGGGTGAGGACTGGGATGCACTCGACGTGCGTGGCTTCCTGCTGGACGGGCAAGGCCAGCTCTGGATCAGCAGGGATCACAGTATCTGGCGGCTCGACCGGCAGACCCGCCGCTTCTCGCGCATTCTGGACAAGGGGGGCGACCTGCTGCGCGCGCCCGACGGCAGGCTGTGGCTGATCTCCGGCGAAGGCGAGATGCAGTCGCTGCCGGCCGGCGCCTCGCCCGGCCGTCGCACTGTCCCGCGTTCCCCGGAGGCGCTCGGCACAGGCCAGTTCTCCGACGACGGCGCCCTGTGGATGCTCGACTGTTCCGGGCCGCCGTGCGTGGTGCCAGGCGCCGCGCGTCATGCCGCTCCCGGATACAAGGTGGCGCGGCCGGCCGGCGCGCCCGCCGACGCGACGATCCAGATGTCAGGAAAGACCCTGACCTCGATCCTGGTGGATCGCGAAGGCGCGACCTGGGTCACGTCTGAAGGCGGAATCGACCGGTTTCGCCCGAAGCGGGTGCTTCCCACCGAACTGGAGGGAGAAGGCGTTGTCTACAGCACGGTCGCCGATGGCGCTGGACGGATGTGGACCGCGAATGCAGTGACGGGCAAGATGTGGCAGTTGCTGCCCGAGCGCGCAGTGCCGGTGGAGCCCCGGCATCCGGTCACGGTACTGGGCCGGGACCCTGCCGGCGCCTTGCTGGTGGGCGGAAAACGCAGCATCTGGCGTCATCATGCGGAAGGTGCGGCGGAGATACCACTGCCCCCAGGGGCCGACGGGAAGCCGATGGACCGGCGGTTGTTCGGTATCCTGGACGACGGCAAGGTCTTGTGGACAGCAGCAGCCGATATCGGATTGATCGGCTGGCGAGATGGCAAATGGCAGCCTGGCAGGAACTTCAGCCTGCCGGCCAAGATTTATCAGTCGGCCCTGGCCGGGCCTGGGCAGATGTGGCTGGCTACCGGAAACGGCGAGCTATTCCATTACGACCTCGCGACCGACGCCACCCGCCCGCCCATCGATATCCGTGCCCTCGGCATGACTGCGGCGATCTTTCCAGAAAACGACCTCGTGCTCAGTGGCGACAACGGCACCGGTGTCGTACAGGGTGGCGCCTTGCGCATGCTGCACGCTCTCGACGCGAGTGTCCTGCGCAATGTCTCGGGCTTCGTCGTCACGGCCGACGGTGACCGCTGGCTGAACGGCGCCGCTGGACTGGTCCATGTGACAGCTGCAAACTGGAAGCGCAGCATCGACAATCCCGATCTGCCGCTGAATTACGAAGTCTTCAATGCCCTGGACGGCTATCCCGGCCGGGCCGTCATCGAAAGTCGCTGGCGCAGCGCATGGACCGTGGACGGCCGCACGCTCTGGCTGGTAGCGACCGGGGGCGTGATGCGCGTCGACAGCGCGAACCTGAAGCGTAACCACGTTGCGCCGACACCATTGATCTTGTCCCTGTCGAGCGACAAGGCCGTGTTCACCCCCGGACTGCCCGGCTGGAACGCGGCGATTCTGCCACCGGGTACCGAACGTTTGCGCGTCGACTTCACCGCCCCCTCGCTGCGCATGCCGGAGCGTGTGCGTTTCGAGTATCTGTTGGAAGGGATCGATTCGGGGTGGCAAGACGCCGGCACGCGCCGCACGACGTCGTATACCAATGTGAAGCCAGGACATTATGTATTCCGCCTGCACGCCATCAACGAAGACGGCGTGCGCAGCGCGACCCAGGCGGTGCTGCGCTTTACGGTCGAACCGACAATGTGGCAGACAACGTGGTTCAAACTGTTCGGCATGGCGCTGATAGCTGCCCTGCTGTTCCTGGCCTATCGCTACCGTGTACGTTATCTGACCCGGCGCGTGGCCGAGCGCATGCACGTGAAGATGGCCGAGCGCGAACGCATTGCACGTACCTTGCACGATACCTTCCTGCAGACGGTCCAGAGCCTGGTGTTCCGTGTGGATGCGATCGCCGCGGGTTTGCCCAGGGACGCGGGTGCGCGCGGCGAGATCGAACAGGTGCTCGGCCATGCCCGCCGGGCGCTCGGCGAGGGGCGCGAACAGCTGCAAGAGCTGCGTTCAGTCGGCAGCGAACAGCCCGAGGACCTGCTGGAGGACAGCATTGCCCAGTTGCGGGTGGCGCATCCGGACATCGCTATCGGCCTGCGCACCAGCGGCCTTCGGCGCCGCCTTGCTGTCGGAATCGGCGCAGAGGTGGCCGCCATCGCCCGCGAAGCGCTGCACAACGCCTGTGTCCACGCGGCCGCTTCCCACGTCGATGCGAACCTGGAGTATCAGCACGAGCGTCTGGTACTGTCCGTTACGGACGATGGACAGGGCATCGACGCAGCGGTGTTGCACAAGGGCGCCGCCGACGGCCGCTGGGGCCTGGTCGGCATGCGCGAGCGTGCCGATCGCATCGGCGGCATCCTGGAACTCGAATCGGGCAGCGGCGCAGGCGCGGTTATCAGGCTGACGGTGCCCGGCGTGCGGGCCTATGCCGGCTGAACCGGTCGTCACGCGTCCAGTCGTTCCAAGCCACGAGCAGGAAAGCGCCTGCCAGGCCGAGGTGCTCGCAAAAGCCGTTCTGCGCCATCGTGCGCGCCATGCCCGACATGTCCCAGAAGCGGTTGGCGACCAGGTTCGCCGCCAGGGTGAACCCCGCCAGGTAGACGGCGCCTGCCCAGCGCATCCTGCCGGACAGGACCAGAATCGACGCGAGCAGCTCACCGGCGATGGTCGCCAGCGCAAGAGGCGCAGCGGGCGATAGTCCGAAATGGTGCATTTCGGCCACCGCAGCGGGGAAGTCGAGCGCCTTCTGCAGCCCGCCCTGCAGATAGGCCGAACACAGCAGCAAGAGGCAGCACCAGCGGATGATGTCACCGCGCGTCTGCGCTGCCGCATGCTGCCGGGTTGCTGCCGGAATAAGCGTATGCATGTGATTTCCTGAATTGATGTCGTGAGCCCGCAGGGTCCGGGGTATGCAGCAGCATGGTAGCGACCGGACTGCGGGACGGCCCGTATCGTTCGGCCAGTCCCGGTGGCCTGGCCTTCTGGCCGGGTTCAGGCAAGGCCCGCTTCTTTAGACTGGAGCCAGCCCTGGGCTTGCGAGCACAGGCTTCTGTCCAACCTGAAAGGATCCATCATGTCGAACCAAGCTACCCTGTCGCGCCGCAGCCTCCTTGCGGGCGCTGCGTCCGGCGCCATCGGCGCCGGCCTTGCGGTGGCCGGCAACGCCGCCGCTGCGACCAAGCCACAACGTCCCTCCATGCCGGGCGGGCGCGCCGGCAACTACCTGACCGTCGAGGACGGCACTGTCATCCATTACAAGGACTGGGGCAGCGGCCAGCCAGTCGTGTTCAGCCATGGGTGGCCGTTGCAGGGCGATGCCTGGGAAGACCAGATGTTTTTCCTGGCATCGCGGGGCTACCGCGTGATCGCGCACGACCGCCGCGGCCACGGTCTGTCGAGCCAGCCATGGAACGGCAACGACATGGACCATTACGCGGACGACCTGGCGGCACTGATCCGGCACCTCGACCTCAAGAACGCGGTGCTGGTCGGCCATTCGACCGGCGGCGGCGAAGTGGCACACTATATCGGTCGCCATGGCAATCAACGCGTGGCCAAGGCGGTGCTGGTGGGCGCGGTGCCGCCCCAGATGGTCAAGTCGGCCACGAACACCGGCGGCCTGCCGATGGACGTGTTCGACGGCATCCGCAAGGCAGTGGTGGAAGACCGCTCGCAGTTCTTCATGGACCTGACGCTACCCTTCTATGGCTACAACCGTCCGGGCGCGAAAATCTCGCAGGGCGTGCGCGACACGTTCTGGGCGCAGGGCATGCAGTGTGGGCTGAAGAATGCCTATGACTGCATCAAGCAATTTTCAGAGACCGACTTTACCGCCGACCTGAAGAAGATCGACGTGCCAACCCTGATCGTGCATGGTTCGGACGACCAGATCGTCCCGATCGACGCCTCTGGGAAGGCGGCGGCGAAGCTGGTGAAGAACGCCACCCTGCTGGTCTACGAAGGCGCGCCGCACGGCCTGCCAACCACCCACAAGCACCGCCTCAACGAGGACCTGCTGGCCTTCATCAAGGCTTGACGCGCTTGAGGCACGCTGCGCCGGCTTCCCGGACGGGGGCTGGTGCGACCAGTACCCGGGCGGCGATCACGAGTGCGCCGGGCGCCTCTACCGGCAGCCGCAGCCTTTCGACCCAGGCGGAGACCTGTGCTTCCACGTGGTCGAGCACAGTGTTCTCCTCATCTGTTTCGGGTCTCTGCCCTGTCTGCCGCTTCCGTGGACGGCTGGCGAACGTCCGGCCGTAACCAGATGAGTGCGAGCAGCATGTGGATCAGGGCACCGGCCAGCGTGGACCACAGCGACAGCAGGACGGCCAATGCGTACATCAGCACCGAGATGCGGTTCTTGCGGCTGGTCCAGGCAGTGCCTGCAGCGCCGCTACCGCGCTGCAGGCACCACGACAACAGCGTGAAGGCCAGAGCGCAGTTCATCAGAATGACGCCGTACAGTGCCACCGGTACCGGATCCATCGGGTACTGGCCGGCCCACGCAGTCACGTAGGGAATCAGCGACATCCAGAACAGCAGGTGCAGGTTGGCCCACAGGGCCGACGCATCGATGCGCCGCACCCGGTCCAGCAGAGCATGGTGGTTGACCCAGTAGATACCGACGTACACAAAGCTGAGCAGGTAGCGCGCCAGAGCCGGCCCGGCATCGGCTATGGCGGCCAGACTGCTGGAGGCAGGCGCATGCAGCTCAAGTACCATGATGGTGATGATGATGGCGATGACGCCGTCGCTGAATGCCTCGGTGCGGTTTTTGTCCATGCCGCCACCCTAGCGCGCACGACGGCGCGCTGTCCCCTGTCAAAAGATAGTGGTGCTGGCCGCCGGGCTGCGTCCGATTCTCAGTCCCTTTTTGCCGGCACAAATGCCGCCTTTTCCAGTGCAAGAGCGACGGGTATTTGCACCGGGATGATCAAAGCATCCATCAAGGGTAGCGCGACAAAATTTTCCGTAATTGCTGGAGTTCCGGTTTAGATTCCTTTGTCAGCCTGTTCATTGTCGCTTCAGCGCCGCAGGTGGACGACTGTTACGGGACCAACGGCAGATGATCCCGGAGCGACTAGCCCGGCGAAGAAAGTGGCGACTTTCTGCCGTCGACAACTTCGTATTCAATCAACAGGAATTGCATCACTGCCAAGGCAATGATCACGCTCGCTTCCATGAACATCCCGACGTGATAGCCCCCTGGTAGCAATGATGACAGGAGCGCCCGGAGACACATGTATGCGATCACCAGGTGATTCGTCGATTTTCGTTTGATGCGCAGTATCGTCATGCATGTCGGGCACGCCACGGTGCTGTCGAGCGTCGTAAATAACGTCGAAGAAGCGGAGATGGAGCGATCGTGACATTGAGGGCATCGATGCATATTTCCTCCAGTTAGATGAACGCAAGCTCCGATTCGATGGTATCTCACAAAAATCCCTCGAACCTCACAGAAAGTCACGCGTCGCCAGATACGTCACTGATTGTTCCCTCCTCCTGCATCAGCCTGTCTAAAGTGAACTGCGTTGATCCACCAGATTACGGACTTCTCCCCGTCGGTCGAGGTACGATCAAACCTTCCTTCTGCAAGCTGGTTGTTGGGTTGCTGTCTTGAATGCAGTCGAACATGGGGTTATGGTGGCTTTGGGTGATTTCTGTGTTGGTTAGTTACCTTTTTATGGTATTCTCATTCATCTCCATCCGACCCGTTTGTTCATGCCCACACCAACTTCATGGGACCGTGATCCCATCAACGCCTTCAAGGCATTTGTCGCCACCACGGACTTCGCCGAGACGGGCCGCCGCCTGCCCGCCGACGGCACGTTGCGCATTCCGTCTGCAGCATCGGCGAAAATCTACAACTTCATGTTTGCCAACGTGGCGGGCTGGATGCTGGAGCAAGGCCTCACCTTCTCCACGGTCACGCACGCCGACCTGGCCCGTTTCATCGGCCGCACTGTCAAGGGAAAGCTGATCCTCAACAGCAAGATCGCCTACCGCTACCTGCGTCTCCTTGAGCGCTGCTACGAGCACCTGGACGTCAACCCCAACCCGGCGCAGCTCGCCATCCTCAACATCGATCGTGCCCACATGACGCGCGATGAAGCCGGCCGTACATTGTCTGACGAGCAGTTGGTGCGGTTCTTTGCGGCCTTGCCAGCCGAGGCGCCGCAGCGCCGTACCAGTACCCCGTTCGAGGGCTGGAAGCGCCGCCGGGATCGTGCCATGCAGGTCGTCATTGCCCTGGCCGGTTTGCGCGTATCAGAAGCGATCGGCTTGCTGATGTCCGAGATCGGCCGCCAGCAGGCGCTTGACGGCTCGATCGTGCTGACCATCACGCCCGACGAAAAGCATGACACCAGCCACGAACACACGATCACCCTCCCCCGCGACGGCGCCGACGAGCTGCTGCCATGGCTCGCCGAGCGCGAGACGCTGGCCATCCCTGGCCAGTTCGTCTTTCCGGCCAATGCAGCCGGCGCCAGGATGACGAGGAAAACGGTCTATGTGCAGATGCGCGCCACCTTCGAGCGCGCCGGGATGGATCTGGCGCGCTCCGGCGGCCGCACGCTGCGCAACACGTTCGCCAAGCAACAGCTCGACAACGGCGCGAGTCCTGACGACCTCAAGGACGTGCTCGGCCTGGCGCTCGAGCGCTCTGCGGCCGATTACAAGCTCACGCGCGTCAAGCCGGATCCAGGCGACAACACCGACGACCAAGGATGATCGGACCGGCTCACCGTGGCCGGGCCGAAGCAGCCTCACGACGAGCGCCCGGATCACGCACAACGATGGCGCCAATATCAATGGCATCGGCCATTCTGCGATACCCGGCATCGCCCGGATGCAGATGGTCGCCCGAATCGAACGCGGCCTGCAAGCGCTGCGGTCGCGCTGGATCGCGCAGCACAGCGTCGAAGTCGACCACCGCATCGAACATGCCGGCGCCACGAATCCAGTCGTTCAAGCGCATGCGCAATGCCTCTTTCTGCGGGCTGTAATGCCCGGCAAACGGCGTTCCCTCCAGCGCCCCCTCGAACGGCGGCAGCGTACCAACCGTGATGCGGATGCCGTTGGCATGCGCGGTGGCCGCAAGCCGGCGAAAGCCCGCTGTCAATTCGTCGGGCGTGACCATCGGTTCAGCCGGCGCGAATGGACTGCCAGGCCAGCCGATATCGTTGATACCCAACAGGACAATCACGTCCGATACCCCGGGCTGCCCCAGCACATCCTGCCCAAATCGCGCCAGCGCGCTCTCGCCCATGCCATCTTTCAGCAGCCGCGCACCGGAAATACCGGCATTGGCCACGGCGATGCCATGCGGCGCCAGTCGGCGCGCAAGGAAATCGGGCCAGCGCTGATCCGCATCCGGCGTCGACCCATTGCCGTCGGTAATGGAGTCGCCCAGCGCCACCACCGTGCGGCCACCCGGTAATGCATCGACCAGTACGGCACTGAGAAACAAGCGCCCTTCCACCCGCGCCGCCTTCGAGAAATCGGCCGGCTGCATGGCGTTGCCGGCAGCGACGCTGATACGTTGCGACGCGCCCCAGTGGAACCCGGTGATGGCGGTGCGCCGTGGCAGATAGGTCGTGACGTGCAGCAGCGCCAGCGGCATAACGGGCAATGAGATCGGGTCACTCGTGACCGACGTGCCAGGCGGGATCATCACATGCCGCGCGCCTGCGAACGTCACCGCCCGCGTCATCACGCTGACCGCGCCGATGTCGAGCGGGACTTTGCCATAACGGTTGGTAAAGACCAGTTTGATGCGATCCCCGCCGGCACTGATGCGAACGTACTCACGTACGGTCTCATCCTCCAGAAATGCAGGGACGTTCATCGGCAAGACGAACGTGCTGTCCCAGCCGGGTTGGGACGCTGCATACCAGGACGTCACCCAGTTCGTTCGTACTTCTCCTGCATGCGCGTTGCCTGCGAGTGTGATTGCGATCCAGATCGCTGCGGTGTGAAAGTGATGGTTCATGGGATCCCTTGTTGGTGATGGGCCCACGGTAGGTCATTCGGATATCGGCAGGAAGATGGTAGATTGGAACATCACTCATTCGATTCGAGAATATATCGATGGATACCCTCCGGGCCATGCGCACATTTGTACGAACACTCGAGCTGGGCAGCTTGTCGGCGGCCGCACGCGATCTGGGGACCACGCAACCGACGGTCAGCAAGTTGCTGGCCCAGCTCGAGCAGCATCTGGCAGTGCGGCTGTTCCAGCGCAGCACCAGGGGCTTGTCGCCGACCGAACAGGGGCGGCAGTTCTATCTCGATGCCAGACTGGTGCTCGACGGATTCGATGCTGCCGTCGGTACTGTCCAGGGCATGGCAGGGCAACTGTCGGGCCTCCTGCGCATCAATGCGCCGGTCGGCCTGGGGCAGCTGCAGCTCAACGCGATCGTCGGGCGCTTTCTGGCGGCGCATCCCGGCGTGGAGATCGAACTGGTACTGGATGACCGCTACATCGACATGGTCGCCGAAGGCGTCGATATCGCTTTCCGGCTAGGTGGACCGCTGCCGCCGGATGTCACCGGCCGCCGCCTGGCCACGATCCCGCGCTTTCTGGCGGCCTCGCCCGCGTATCTGCAGCAACGCGGCGTTCCACGGCAGCCGGCCGACCTGGATGGCCACGACTTCGTGCGCTTTGCGTGGACACCCGGCACCACCATCGAACTGCATCGCGGCGATCAGGCGATCCAGGTCACGGTGCGCAGCCGGTACCGCGTCAATAACGCGCTGGCGATCCGTGACGCGATCGTGCTTGGCAGCGGCATTGCCGTTTGTCCTGACTGGCTGGTCCACGATCTGTTGTCGCGCGGTGCACTGGTGCAGGTGCTGCAAGGCTGGGCCGCCGGCCACCAGGATTTGTACGTGCTGACGCCGTCTCGCCGCTATCAGCCGCTGCGCGTGAAGACCTTCATCGACTTCACGGTGGAGCAATTCCGGCAGCTGGGCGGGTTTCATGTAGCGGTGCCAGCGCCGGCGGCAAGCGATCGGACGAACGCCCTCTTCACGTCGCCGCAGGCGCGATGAAGGCCGACAGGCGCACCTGCCCGAATTCACGCAGCAGGGTGCCAGCCGCCTGGGCCATGGCCACTTCGAGCGCCCCGTTGATTGCTTGTTCCTGCGGGCAGCCTGGATGATCGACATTCGCGCCGATTGCGAAGATCACGGGTTCTTCCAGGGCCTGATACACATCGAGCACCGTGATCGCGTCGGGATCGACCGCCAATACCCAGCCGCCATTGCGCCCGGACGTCGACGTCACATACCCTGCGGCGCGCAGTCCCCCCATCATCCGGCGCACGAGCACGGGATTGGTGTTGAGCATGACCGCAAGTTCCTCGGAACTCGTGGTGTTGGTGCGACCGTGAATATGGCTCAGGACGTGCAGCATGCGCGCCAGTCTGAAATCTGCTCTCATCGTTGTGATCCTCCTGACGCCATGATACCGAAACTTCAGGAGTATCGATATCACCGCCAGTTGAATGCAATTCGTCGAGTTTCAGTTTAGCGCACTGTCAATGCCCCTGCGTGTGGTAGCGCACCCAGCCTTCACCGCACATGCGCTATCCTCGAATCACACTACATCACGAAAGCAACCATGTCCCTGAATAACGCCGTCGTCTGGCTAGACCACACCAAAGCCCAAGTCATCCACTTCGACAAGAATGCGTCGGAATCCGAATCGATGAAAACCCATTCGACCCACCCGCATCCGCACCAGAAGCACGGCGACAACCATGTCAACGGCGATGACAACACGCTGTTCTACAAGGACATCGCCGCTGCACTGACCGACAGCGAGCAGATCCTGGTCGTGGGCCCGGCCGAAGAAAAGACCGCGTTCGTCTCCTACCTGACGAGCAAGATGCCGGCAATCGCCGACAAGATCAAGTCCGTCGAAACCGTGGATCATCCATCGGAAGGCCAGTTGCTGGCCTACGCACGCGAGCATTTCATCAGCAGCGGCGGCATGCAGTAATTCGCTGACAGTCTTTCAGCGCCAGCGCGCTACCAACCCGCTTGCCGTCATGGCATAGCGGGTTTTTTAACGCCTGCGCATAAAGCGCAACTTCAGCAGTATCAATTGAAGTAGATCGACTGCCAGACAGTCAGGCCGCACGACCCGCGCACATGGCCATCGCCATCAACTGCTGCTCGCGCATCAGGCGGTACGACATCGAGACCTCGCGCATCAGGCAGATGAAGCTGGTCGTCAGGGCCAGCATCGCGCCGATGAAACTGGCAGCAATCAGATGGACGAGCGGCAGGCCGGTGGCATCGCCGAGAAACAGCATGGCGATCACGAGACAGATCAGCAGGCCGCACAGCGTGCTGGCGGCAATGGCGATGTTGATCAGGTTGGAGCGGCGGTGCAGACCGCTCAGCGCAGCCACACACTCGGCATCGACGCACTTGATGGCGCGATCTTCCAACAAGCGCATCTGATCGATGATGCGGCCAAGCCGGTTGGTCAGTACGATCAGCAGGATGCTGACACCAGCCAGCAGGAATACGGGCGCAATTGCCAACTGAATGACCTGACCGATATCGCCGAGCTGGAAGTTCATTGCAACGCTGTCCGTGAGAAGGAAGATGGCAGGAGTGTAGCAGCAACAGAATGCAAAGCACGCGTGTCGAACAGACGCCGCGCCGACTGGATAGTGCATGACTGTGTGATGTGCCGAACAGGCGAAATCGCCCCTCGCCTGCTAGGATCAGATCGTTGCCATAAAAACACATCGCCATGCAGAATCCTGTTTCAACCGTCCCGGCACTGACCACCCTGCGCAGCAGCTTGACCAGCCTCGCCGGCATGCCCCCGATCGAGGCGCTGCGCGAACTCGTGCGCGCTGGCCATGCACACCTACCGCTGCCCGGCCACGGTGCGACGCTCGCCCGCTGGCAGGCGCTCGCCGCTGTTGGCGCGCATGACCTGCCCCTGGCGAAGGTGTTTGAAGGTCATACGGATGCGCTAGCCATCCTGCACGAAGCTCAGGCGCACGCGCTGGCCGACACTCCGCAAGCCACCTGGGGCACCTGGTGTGCGGAACCACCCGATGCGCGCCTGGCTCTGCTGGCTGTCGATCACGGCCATGTGCTGCGCGGCCGCAAGGCCTGGTGCTCTGGGGCGCATGGCGTCACACATGCGGTGGTGAGTTGCTGGGATGTGAATGGCGCCCCGATGCTGGCGGCGGTCGACCTGCGCCAGCCTGGCGTGCGCGTCACGGACGACGGCTGGAACGCGGTCGGCATGCGTGCCACGGCCAGTGTCGATGTCTGGTTCGATGATGCCGTGGCCATGCCGCTGGCAGGCCCGGGCTTCTATGTTGAGCGCCCTGGCTTCTGGCAAGGCGGCGCAGGCGTGGCTGCATGCTGGTTCGGCGCCGCCACGCGTCTGGCCGATGCGCTGCGTGAACGGCTGGCCGAGCGCAGCGACCCTCATCGCCTGGCCCAGTTGGGCGAGGTCTCGGTCGCACTGCAAGGCTGCGCCGCACTGATCCGCGAGGCCGCAGCAAGCATCGACAGCGCCCCGGGCGCGAATGCCATGCGCACGGCGATGACAGTCCGCCTAAGCGTCGAAGCGACGGCCAACACAGTCTTGCATGCCGTGGGCCGCGCACTGGGCGCGGGTCCACTGTGCAAGGATGGCGCGCTCGCGCAACTGTATGCGGACCTGCCGGTCTTCATGCGCCAGAGCCATGCGGAGCGCGACCTGGAAGCCGTCGGCAAGCTGGTCGCCTCCATGGAGGACGCGCCATGGACCTTGTGAACAGATCACGTCATATTGGTGGCACCGGCCCGGCAGCAGACGATTGGGCGCGCGACGCTGCGCTGGCCGCAGTTCCGCAGATCACGCTGGATGCGCTGATCCCGCCCGGCACGCGCGTCGTCGTGGTCGCGCCCCATCCCGATGACGAAATCCTGACCTGCGGCGCCCTGCTGCAACTGGTCGCAGCGCGCGGTAACGCGCCGCTGATCGTGGCCGTCACCGATGGCGAAGCCAGCCATCCCGGCTCGCCTGCGTGGCCGCCCGAACGCCTGCGCCAGGCACGGACCGATGAAACGGATGCCGCCCTGGCCCACCTGGGCATCGACGCCAGCCGCGTGCGACGCCTGCATATCCCGGACGGCGGCGTCACGGCGGCCGCGCCCGAACTCGAGCGCCAGCTGGCCGCGATCATCGCGCCGGGCGACATCGTCATCACCACCTGGCGCTTCGATGGCCACCCGGACCACGAATCGACGGCGCTGGCGTGCAGCGCCGTCGCCCGCCAGACCGGCGCCCGCGTGCTGCAGGCGCCGGTCTGGGGCTGGCACTGGAGTACGCCGGGCGACGATGCCATGCCCCTGGCGCAGGCGCGCAAACTGCCCGTGCCAGCCGACGCGCTGGCGCGCAAGCGCGCCGCCCTCGGGTGTTTCCACAGCCAGATCGAGGGCGACGCCAGCAGCGGCGCAGCGCCCATCCTGCCCGCGTTTGCCATGGAACGCGTCCTGCATCCTTTTGAAATTTACTTCCCTGACCATGCGTGACACACAACCCCTGGCCCATTTCGAAACCCTGTACGCCCAATCGGACGATCCGTGGGACGTGCGCGGCGCCTGGTATGAACAGCGCAAGCGCGCGATCCTGCTCGCCAGCCTGGGCAAGCCGCGTTACCGCAGCGCGTTCGAGCCGGGCTGCGGCAACGGCGAAATGAGCGTGGCGCTGGCCGAACGTTGCGACCGCCTGCTGGCGTGCGACGGCGCTGCCAGTGCACTGGACGCTGCACGGCGCCGCGTCCCCGACGCCGCCACGCGCGGGATCCGCTTCGAGACACGCCGCCTGCCGGCCGACTGGCCGCTGGACGACACGTTCGACCTGATCGTGCTCAGCGAACTGCTGTATTACTTCGACGAAGACGCGATTGCCTCGATGCTGGCGGGTGCTGCGGCCAACCTGGCACCGGACGGCGAACTCGTGCTGTGCCACTACCTGCACGACTTCGACGACCGCATCACGCCGACGGCCACGGTGCACGATCTCGCCGACGGACTGCCCGGACTGCGCCGCTCGCTGCACCATCGCGACGAGGCGTTCGTGCTCGACGTCTGGCGCCCGGTGGCGCCGCTACAGGGAGTACAGGGAGAACGCGCATGATCGGCGTCGCCATCCCTGCCCATAACGAAGAAGCGTGTCTCGGCGCCTGCCTGCAAGCCGTCCTGCGGGCAGCGACGCATCCGCAACTGGCCGGCGAACCAGTCATGGTATGCGTGGTGCTCGACGCCTGCGACGATGGCACGGCCGCGATCGTGCGCGAATGGCAGACGGCGTTTGCGCTGGCCGGTTGCCGGCTCGACGCACTGGAAATCGCCGCGCGCCAGGTCGGCAGCGCGCGTGCTGCCGGCGCGCTGCACCTGATCGCAGCCGAGGCGCGCTGGCTCGCGTTCACCGATGCCGACACGCGCGTCTCGCCGCAATGGCTGGCCGTGCAGGTCACACTGGGCGCCGACGTCGTCTGTGGTTCGGTGGCGGTCGACGACTGGTCGCCCCATGCGGACAAGGCGCAACTTCTGCGCGAGCATTTCGCCCGCACCTACCATGACCGCGAAGATCACCGTCACATTCACGGGGCGAACCTGGGTGTCTGCGCGCTGGCCTACCAGGCGGCCGGGGGTTTTGCCGCAGTGGCCTGCCATGAAGACGTGCTGCTGGTGCGGGCGCTCCAACTGTCGGGAGCCCGCTTTGCCTGGAGCGCGCTGCCGCGCGTGTTCACCAGCGCCAGACTGGATGCGCGGGCGCGCGGCGGATTTGGCGACACGCTGCTGGCCGTGACCTGCGAGATGGAAACCGCCCTGCCGACAACCTGAGTGTCGGCAAGGGGCGCGGTTGTCCGGTCAACGCAAATAATCAACGCAAACAATCAACGCAAATAAGCGTGTGCCGGGCTGCGCGTAACCCTGCGGCTCGCCTCGATGCGCATGCCATCCACCAGCAACTGCGCCGCCCAGCGGAACACCGTGTATTGACTGACGACGCCGCGCATCGCGCGCAGGCGCCGGGTCTGCTCATCCAGCGGCATGTCCAGCGCACGTTCAATGGCGCGCGCCATGCCGGCGATGTCACGCGGATCGACGATCAAAGCCTGGTGCAGTTCAGCGGCAGCGCCAGCCTGGCTGCTGAGCACCAGCGCGCCGCGCAGGTCGGTACGGGCCGCGACGAATTCCTTCGCCACCAGGTTCATCCCGTCATGCAGACTCGTGACCAGGCATACGTCGGCCGCGCGGTAACAGGCCGTCACGGTGGCGGCATCCGCGCTCTGCGCATGCAGCACGACCGGCTGCCAGTCATCCTTGCCAAAGCGTGCGTTGATCCGCTGCATAAGCGCGCCCACGTCGCGCGTGATCGTCTGGTAGGCGGCCAGCGCCGAGCGGCATGGCGCGCCGATCTGCAGCAGCGTTACCTGCCCGCGCAGGTCGGGCCGCCGCTCGAGCAGCAGTTCGAACGCCTGCAGGCGCTCGCTCAGGCCTTTCGTGTAATCCATGCGATCGACACCGACCAGCAATCGCACGCCGGGCGCGATGCCGAACTGGCTGCCCACCGCGTCACGCACGCCGGGCGTGGCCACGTCATCCCTCGCCGGCCACGCAATCGAGATCGGATAGGCGCCGGCGTGCGCCGCGCCGCGGCCCTGGGCCCCGGGAATGGCAGCGCGCGCCAGGCTGAAGTTGGTCAGATCGGCTGGCGTTTGCAGGCCCATCACGGTGCTGGCCAGCAAGCCCGCCATCATCTGCTGCGCCCATGGGAACGTGGCCAGTACCTGCGGGGTGGGGAACGGAATGTGCCAGAACAGGATGATGACGGCGTCCGGCAACTGCTCGCGCACCATCTGCGGCACCAGCGCCAGGTGGTAGTCCTGCACCAGCACCACCGGCCGCTCGCTCGAAGCTTCGGCAATCACGGCGTCGGCAAAGCGCCGGTTGACGGCCACGTAATGCGACCAGTCGTCAAGGCGGAAGGTCGGCGCGACGCCGGTGCGGTGGCACAGCGGCCATAGCGCCTCGTTGGCCAGGCCATCGTAGTAGCCGGCCACTTCGGCATCGCTGAGCCACAGGCGGCGCAGCCGATACGGCGCGTCGAGATGCTCGGGCAGGACGTGGTCGTTGGCGTCGACCGTGGCACGGTCGGCGGTGCCGCTGCCATGGGCGATCCAGCAGCCGCCTTCTTTGGACAGGACGGCTTCGAGCGCCGTCACCAGGCCGCCGGCGGGCCGCTGGGCATGAACGCCGTCACTCGTCTGCGAATGGACGCACGGTGCGCGGTTGGACACGACGATCAGGTCGTCGCCACAGCCAAGTTGGTCGATCAGGCGGGCCAGGTCGGCGCTGTCGCGCACGTCCTCGGGCAGCAAGGCTGTGGGGCGCGCGATCTTGCGGCGCTCGCCCGGAAAAGTTGGAAGGGGTAGAGGCGCCGGATTGCTGCGCATCCTCGTCGTGGGGGCGGAGTGGTATCGAGCTGTCATGGCAACAGCTTAAGATGTTAGCGTTCTCCGCTTCTGTTCGATGACGAACCCAACGTGGCTCAAACCGCCAACAGCAAGGTCAGGTAATGGTCGGCCAGCAGCGCGCCGAACAGCAGCGCCAGATACACGATCGACCAGGCAAATGCCTTGCGCGCAACCGCGTCGCTGTAATGCTTGTGGACCAACCAGCCATGACGCAGGAACACGGCGTTCAGCGCGCAGGCACAAGCAAGATAGAACAGCCCGCTCATGCCGACCGCCCATGGCAGCGCAGTCCCGATCGCCAGCGCCACGCTGTAGCGCCATACCTGCTGGCCGGTGTGGGCCATGCCGTGGGTGATCGGCAGCATCGGCAGGCCGGAGCGCGCGTAGTCGTCGCGCCGCGCCATCGCCAGTGCCCAGAAGTGCGGCGGCGTCCACAGGAAGATGATCAGCACCAGCAGCCAAGCCTCGAGCGGCACGCCATTGGCCACCGCCGCCCAGCCCAGGGCCGGCGGCATCGCACCAGCAAACCCGCCGATCACGATGTTCTGCGGCGTGGCCGGTTTCAGCAGCAAGGTATAGATGAAGGCGTAGCCGACAAACGTGGCCAGTGTCAGCCACATCGTCAGCGGATTGACCTGCGTGTACAGCAAGGCTGCGCCGACGCCGCCCAGCACCAGCGAAAACACGACCGTCTGGGCGGGCCCCAGGTCGCCGCGCGCGGTGGCCCGACGCGCCGTGCGGGTCATCCTTGCATCGATCTGCGCTTCCAGCAGACAATTGACGGCGAAGGCGGCACCGGCGAGCAACCAGATACCGGCGACGCTGTAGAGCAACACGGACCAGGCGGGCACGCCATCCGTGGCCAGCAGGCTGCCGATCACGGCGCAGAACACGGTCAGCAGCGTCACGCGAGGCTTGGTCAGCGCCCAGTACTGGCCGACGCGCTGCGCCAGGCCACCAGCGGGCGAGGCGCCAGCAACGACGCCAGTAGCGACATCAGGAATGGCCAGGGCGGCCGGCGGGATTTCGACAACTTTTGAATTCGACATGATCGGGCGACCGCTGCAGGCAGGTGGTCATTTCACAGAACCCGTCATGCTAGAGGAAAACGGCGGCACGACCAACGGGCAATTTGTCCTACTTGCCAAGCGAACTACATGCGCGCCGCCAGTAACACCGGTTCAGCGCACCTCTTTTGTGCGAGCAGCGCGCGCATCGACCCCGTGCTCATGACGTGGACCCAGGGCCGGCACCCGGTGCCGCAGGACAACTGCTTGCAGGCTGCACAGCGCCACGTAGGCCAGCAGCTCGACCAGTTCTTCGAAGACCTGTGACCGGGACGCGATCAGATCGATATGGCACGACATATGCCCCTCGGCGCAGGTCGAACCCACGGCGGCACCAAGCGCCACGAACAACAGCAGCCACGGCGCGCTGCGCACGAACGCCACGCGCACCACCTCATCGATGCGGTAATGCCAGGCGCTGTAGACAAGCCAGCCGATGAGCAATGCCGCGCCGGGCCAGACCAGCGGCTGGAACCACAGCGGCTCCGGCGGCAGCGCCCTGCCCGCCGCATCGAACCCGGGCACGGCGCGCCAGGCCCGGCCCCAACTGAGCTCACGGCCCGCCAGCAGCAACCAGACGGGCGCGGCCCACAGCGCCAGCATCGCCGTGCGTTCCGGGCGACGCCGCATGAAGACGACCACCGCCAGCACGAAGCCACTCAGCAAGACAAGCACCTGCAGGTTCTCCAGAACGCCCGCTTCACGGCCCCACGACACTGGCAGGAGCAGGCTAACGGGGTAACAGGCCACGAGTGCTGCCAGCAGCACCCACTGCGCCGGGCGCGCTTTCGCCCATAAAAATAATCGCCCCATCGTCTCTCCGCTTACAAAATTGTTGCCCGGTTGAACGGGCTAATTCGCAATTGTACGAATTGGCAGGTCGCGCACGATTGGTTTTTGGAGAAATGCGACGGGCCTGGACCGTATTTATTGGGGACGATCGGCGTGGAACTGTCACATCGGCGCAGATTCCTTGACACGTCTTGAACCGGTCGGTTACCTTATGGTCAATAATTGCCATAGAGCAATTATAACGATCCCGGTCGGTGTACATGGTCGGGGCATGCGGAAAGCAGTTGGAAGTTCACCCATCGACGTTCATACGAAGGAGTTTCACCATGGATCAACTGCCTCGCGGGCAGTCGTCACGCCGCATCCGCATGCCCGGCGTGCCACTTGCACCTATCCTGCTGCTCCCGCTACTGCTGGCGGGTTGCGGTGGCGGCACGACGGAGTCGCCTGTCGCCGTCATGCAGAACGCCAGCGCCAGCCTGTCCAGGACCGTGGCCGGCATGTTCGCCAGCACCGAGACGGCGCTGACTCCGGTCAGGGCCCAGGCCAGCTCGGCCGAGCGGGGCGATCTCGATGGCCAGGCAGCGATCGACCACGACAACACCACGCGCTGGGGCAGCCGCTTCACTGACGATGAATCGCTGACGCTCGACTACGGTGCGACGCAGACGATCACCCGTGTACGCATCGACTGGGAAGCCGCCCATGCGAGCGCCTATCTGTTGCAGGTGTCCGAAGACGGCAGCAGCTGGACCACGATCAAGAGCATCACCGACAGCGTCGGCGGCACGGAGGATCTCACGGGCCTGAATGGCAAAGGGCGCTACCTGCGCATGAAGGGCGTCAAGCGCGCCGGCCAATATGGCTATTCGATCCTCGAACTCCAGGCGTTTACCGGCACGCCGGCCGCACCGACGCCCAGCCCGAGCCAGCCGGCGCCGGAACTGCCCGTTGACCTGACCCGTCCCGGCGTCGCCATCAAGCCAGTCGCTGCGACGTCGTCGACGCCGGAGAATGGCGGCATGGCGGCCGGCATGGCCATCGACGGCAAGCCCGGCACGCGCTGGTCGAGCCGGCCCGAGGACGGCGCCTGGATCAACTTCGATTTCGGCGCGCCTGCCGCAATCGGCTACATGAAGCTGACCTGGGAACAATCGTACGGCAAGGTATACACGGTGCTCACGTCGAACGACGGCGTGGCATGGACGCAGTTGCGCCATGTCGGCACCGGCAAGGGTGGCGTCGAGGAATTCTTCAATCTGGGTTTTCGGGCCCGCTACCTGCGCCTGCAGGGTGTCGCGCGCGCCACGCAATACGGCTACTCGCTGTTTGAAGTCGAGTTCAAGACGCCGGGCAGCGACAACACGCTCCCCGATGCACCGACGTCGGCCGTGGCCTTCCCGCCCAATGGCGCCGCCCTGAGCCCGCTGCCGGGCACGGCCGAGCCGATCGAATCGCTGCAATTCACCCTTGCGGACGGCACGCTGGTGACGCGCTTCGGCGCCCGTGGCCTGGCCCGGCATGGCCGCGAGCGTGGCGAAGAGTGGAACGAGATCGGCTACGGCCCGAACGACACGATCGATCCGGCCAGCGGCCTGCCCGTTGACAAGGGCCCGGGCAACTACCTGACGTTTGTGCCGCAGTATCACAAGAACCGTACCTGGGGCGTCGAGATCATCGACAACAGCCGCGTCGCGGGCGTCACGCAACCGATGCTGGTCGTGAACCAGTACACGACGGTCGACTTCCTCAAGGGCGGCGTCGCGTTCTTCCGCCAGTTCGACGAGCCGTATTCGACCGGCTACGGCTGGATGCGGCCCGGCGAACTGGTCAATAACGATATCCCGATCTGCAAGCCGACGCCCTATCCGCAGAACAACCGGCTGGCCAGCGCCAACGGCATCAATGGCGGCTGCACCTTGCTGGTCAAGGATTATCCGGGCCACAGCGAGCTCAACAGCGACGGCTTCAAGACCGGCCGCAGCGTGCCGGGCCGACCGCTCGTCAAGGGCGACATCATCGAAGTCTCGCCGTCGTACTTCACGACGCGCGAGGCACTGGGCGCGCTGGGCGACACAGGCGGCATCCGCTACTACTCGCAGGAATGGAGCTATGTCGTCGGCCAGGGTCTGCGCCCATGGTACGGCGTGCAGCCGCGCCTGAACTCGGTGCCATTGCCGGACGACGTGCTGTCCGGCGGCCTCGGGTCGGTGTCGTACAACTACAGCGACAATGGCCTGTTCATGTTCCAGCAGCCGCACAACAACGTCGGCATGCAGAACATGCAGCGCTTCGTCGAAGGCCGGCGCCTGCTGCACACCAACTTCACCACCGGTGAGCACAATGAAGCGGGCAACGACCCGTATGCGGCGGCAGTGGGTCTGCAGGGCGGCCGCTTCAATCAGTCCGCCTGTATCGCCTGCCACGTCGGCAATGGCCGCAGCCCGGCCCCGGCGGCAATCAACCAGCGCCTCGATGGCATGGCGGTGCGCGTGGCGCGCGTTGGTCCGCAAGGCCAGCAACTGCCGCACCCGACCTACGGCACGACGGTGCAGATGAATGCGGTCTCCAGCAACGGCACCCCGCAGAACTGGGGCACCGGCGTGCGCGTGACCGGGTTCGACACCCGCGTGGTGCAACTGGCGGACGGCACGAACGTCGAACTGCGCAAGCCAAAAATCGCGTTCGATGGCCCGGTGCCGGAGACCGTCTCGCTGCGCGCGGCCCAGCCGATGATCGGCACCGGCCTGCTCGAGGCGATTCCGGAAGCCGACATCCTGGCGCGCGTGCGCTCGAGCCCGGACGGCGACGGCGTGCGCGGTACGGCCAACTTCGTGTTCGATCCCGAAACCGGCGCCGTGCGCCTGGGCCGCTTCGGCTGGAAAGCGTCGAAGGCCACGTTGCGCCACCAGGCGGCATCGGCGCTGCTGGCCGACATGGCGGTGACATCGCCCGTCTACCCGAGCCTTTCTTGCGACGCCAACCCGGCCGCATGCGCCACGGCGCCCCGCCAGCGCGGGATCTCGGAAGCGGAGCTGCAGTCAATCTCCAACTACCTGGCGCTGCTGGCCGTGCCGGCCCAGCGCAGCCTGGCCAGCGGGTTCCCGAAAGGCGTCGCGCCACTTGACGAGCACCGGGTCGACACGCGCCAGGTTGCCACGGGCCAGAAGCTGTTCGAGACGATGCGCTGCGTGGCCTGCCACACGGCGTCGATGAAGACCGGCGCAAAGCACCAGTTTGCGGAGCTGCGCGACCAGACCATCCGGCCGTACACGGACCTGCTGCTGCACGATATGGGTCCGGGACTGGCAGACAACTACGTCGAAGGCCAGGCCACCGGCAGCATGTGGCGTACCGCGCCGCTGTGGGGCATCGGTTACAGCGACAAGGTGATGGGCAAGGATGGCAAGGTCGGCTACCTGCACGATGGCCGCGCGCGCACGCTGAGCGAAGCGATCCTGTGGCACGAAGGCGAAGCCGCCGCCGCACGCAAGCGCTTCGAGAAGCTCGCGACAGTGGAACGCGAGGCGTTGCTGGCGTTCCTGCGCTCGCTGTGATGTTCGCTCTGCTGTAACGAAGGCGCCGGGTTCACAGCCCGGCGCTTTTTTTGCCTCGCATATTCTGCACTGTAAAAGCGGGGGTCATGTAAAAGCGGGGGTCAGGTCTGACATTCGGACACGAACTCGACAGCCGGATAGTCGAAACTAGCTGGCACCGGGCTATGCTAAGGCTGGTCGATACACCATTGGACGTGGCTCAGGCTGAGGCCGTGTCTGAATGTCAGACCTGACCCCGGCTGTGTGTGCACCGAGCAGATGGCTAAGCAGTGCTGACGCCGCAGCCAGAAAGAGCCGCGATGATCCTTACCTGGACGCGCAGGCTTAGAACACCAGCATGCGCCAGCCGGGCGCGCTGCCCTGCTCGACGAACGTCACCATGCCCTCGACGCCGGCACATTGCGGCGACAGCGCAGCCAAGTCTGCACCCAGGGCGCTAAGCGCCTGGCTGCAGGCGCGGATCTCGACGCCCAGGTCAACCGTGGCGTCTAGATGCCGCCCGACCGTCCAGCGGTCATCGCCGAAGCCGGTCAGGCGCGCGCTGTGTTCGCGCAGCAGCCAGGCGACCGACTGATTGGTGAATAACATCTTCACAGGCATGTCGAGCGCCGCTGCGGCCTGCGCCGTCATGAACGGCGTCGTCAGTGCCTCGGGCCGGGTCAGATCGCACGACCAGACCATGATCGCCAGACCCGCCTGTGCTGGATTCACGGCTTGATCCAGTCATCGACCGGCTCGAGGCGCATGCGCCGCTCGGCCTGTTCAACGAGGTCGGCGCCATGTGCCAGCTGCGCGCGGTCGCGCTCCCAGTCGCTGGCCTGGATCACGGAAATCCAGCCGGCGCCGTACGGGTCCTGGTGGATCAGCTCCGGCGTTTCTTCGAGCGCCGTGTTGATTTCGACGATCATGCCGGACACTGGCGTCTTGATCGTCACGACCGTCTTGCTCAGCTCTACGACACCCATCGTCTTGCCCTGCTCGACCTCATTACCCACCGGCTTGGGGCGGCACATGTAGAAATGGTTGCCGCTGATCTGCACACCGAATGCGCTCACGCCCACCTGCATGCGGCCGTCATCCAGCGGGCGGCACCACATATCGTTGTCGAGGTCGAAATAGCAGTCGTCCGGATAGTCGAAGCCGAGGATGATCATAGGATTGTGTCAAACAGAAAGAATGGCGGAAGGATGCGGGAGTCGAACCCACCCGGCGACGCATGGCGCCACCAACTGGGTTTGAAGCCCAGCCGCCCCACCAGGGACGATTTCCTTCCGTTGAGCCGCGATTTTACCTTGTCCGGAAAAATTGCGTCAGGCTCACGGTGATTTCTCGGAAAACAGCAACGTTCCCGGCCGCAGCAGGTGCACATCACCCACGCGGCGCAGCAATCCGATGCGATCAAAGAACTCCAGGATCTGGATCGCGCGCTTGCGCCCCAGGCCCGTCAGGTCGCGGAACCGTGCCGCCGTGACCTGGCCACCGGCCTCTTCCGCGGCGAGCTTCCTCGCCAGCGCCGCCAGCTCATGCATCACGGCCGGATGATAAAACAGGTCCTTGACCACCTGATACACGTCGCCGCCGCGCGCCATGCGGCCGAGTACCTGGCGCACCTGCGCTTCGGGCAACCGGGCCTGCAACGCGATATCGCGTACCCACGGCGGATCGAAGCGCCCTTCACGCAGCATCGGCAGCGCGTGCTCGGCCACGATCTGCTCGGCAGCGCGCAAGGCGACGCCGTGCTCCGGCAAATGCAGAAAGCCATTCCGGCGGGCGAGCACGCCGGCCTCGATCATGTGGCCCGTGAGTTGCAGCCACAGCGCCTCGGGCATGCGCGGCGCCGCCAGACGGCGCGCGCGCTGCACGTCGGGACCGATTTCATCCGGGTACTTATCGTGGAAGTCGCGCAAGGCCGCCAGCAGGCCGGCCTGGGCTTCGTCCAGGCGCGCGCGGGCGATCAGCCACTCGCCGCCAGCACCGACGACGATGTCGGGAACGCTGGCCAGGTCGAACGGCCAGCGCGCCAGGCCGCTGCTGCGCAGCCAGGTGGCGCCATTGACGCCGTACTGCGCCTGTGCCAGCGCGCCCAGCAGGCGCGTCTGCGGATCAATGGCGCGCTGCGTGTCCAGATAGGCCAGGCGCTCGGGCGTCTGGCGATAACGAATGGGGCCCAGCGGATCGAGCACCTGGCCACCGGCCACCGTGCGCACCGCCGACGCGTCGCGCAGGATGAAACGGTCGCCATGCCAGACATTGGCCGGCTTGTGCAGCACGAGCTGGGCCGGCGCGCCGGCGCCCGGGGCGATCGACGGCTGGCCCAGCACGGCCACCGTCGCCAGACAATCCTGCGTCGCTGCGTGCAGATGTACGAGCGTGCCCGAGCGCAGTGGCTTGTCTTCGGTGGTGGCCACCTGCAGCCAGACGTCAATCCGCTGCGTGGAGAGCGCAATGGCCGGGTCGCACAGCACCTGGCCGCGCAGTTCGTCCGTGCGTTCCAGGCCCGCCAGGCCCACGGCGCAGCGCTGGCCCGCCTGCGCCGCCTGGGCCGCGCGGCTGTGCACCTGCAGGCTGCGCACGCGGTACGTGTCGTCGGGCGTGGACGCCAGCGACAACGCGTCGCCGATCGTCACGCCGCCCGCCGAAACGCTGCCAGCGACCACAGTGCCGACGCCATCCAGCGTGAAGGCACGGTCCAGGCCCATGCGGAAACCCGCGCCCTCCACGCCGTCGCCCGGCGCATCGGCCAGCGCGTCGACCAGATCCGCGCGCAAGGCATCGATGCCGTCACCGCGCACGCTGGAGACGTGCAGCACCGGATACTCATCCAGCCCGCTGCTCGCAAGCAGTGCGCGTACGCGGGCTTCGGTCTCGGCGACGCGCGCCGGATCGACGCGGTCGATCTTGGTGATTACGGCCGCGCCACGGCGAACGCCCAGCAGCGACAGGATGGTCGCATGCTCGATCGTTTGCGGCATCGGTCCGTCGTCCGCGGCGATGAGCAGCAAGCCGAAGTCGATGCCGCTGGCGCCGGCCACCATCGTGCGCACCAGCTTTTCGTGGCCCGGCACGTCGACGAAGCCGATGCGGCGCCCGTCTTCCAGCGACATCCAGGCGTAACCGAGTTCAATGGTGATGCCGCGCCGTTTTTCTTCGGGCAGCCGGTCGGCGTCGATGCCCGTCAGCGCGCGCACCAGCGCTGTCTTGCCGTGGTCGATGTGGCCTGCAGTGCCGACAATCATGGGGCTTCTCCGATGATGGCCAGGCGCAGGCCAGCCAATTGATTGATGACTTCGCTTGGATCGTCGACGCAGCGGCAGTCGAGCAGCACCCGGTCGTCGGCAATGCGGCCGATGATCGGCGCCGGCAGGCCGCGCAGGGCGTCCGACAGCGCGTCGAGCGCCGTGCCCATGCCACGTTTGCCGGACAGGACAGGCGCGATCGCCAGCCCGCACGATGGCAGGCGGTCGATCGGCAGCGAGCCCGAGCCGATTTGGCTCAGCATCGGTTCGAGCGTAACGGTATAGCGCGGCGCCAGCGCGGCGCGCAGCGGTTCCAGGATCGCATTTGCGGCCACGGCCACCTGCTCCTGCGTGCGGGTCAGCCAGCGAAGCGTCGGCAATTCGCGCACGAGCAGTTCGGGCTGGAGGTACAGCTGCAAGGTCGCTTCCAGCGCCGCCAGAGGCAGCTTGGACAGGCGCAGCGCGCGCTTCATGGGGAATTTGCGGATACGCCCGATGTGTTCGCGCGTGCCGACGATCAGGCCCGCCTGCGGCCCGCCCAGCAATTTGTCGCCCGAGAACATGACCACGTCGCAGCCGTCCGCCAGCATCTGCTGCGGCGTCGGTTCCTGCGGCAAGCCGTACTTGCCCATGTCGATCAGCGAGCCGCTGCCCAGGTCCGACACGAGCGCCACGCCGCGGGCACGGGCCAGCGGCGCCAGTTCGGCCTCGCTCACCGCACTGGTAAAGCCCTGCACCATATAGTTGCTGGTATGGACCTTGATCAGCATTGCCGTGCGCTCGGTGATCGCGCGCTCGTAGTCCGCCAGGTGCGTGCGGTTGGTGGTGCCGACTTCGACCATGCGCGCGCCGGCGCTGTCCATCACGTCCGGCATGCGGAACGCGCCGCCGATTTCCACCAGTTCGCCGCGCGAGATGATTGCTTCGCGCCCGCCGCTCAGGGCGGCCAGCGACAGCAGCACCGCCGCGGCATTGTTGTTGACCACCGTCGCCGCTTCGGCGCCGGTGATTTCGCACAGCAGGCCTTCGACGATGCTGTCGCGATCGCCCCGTGAGCCGGTGTCGAGGTTGTATTCTAGATTGTTCGGGCCGGCCATCATGGCCGTGAGGTGGCGGATCGCCACATCCGGCAGCACGGAGCGGCCCAGATTGGTATGAATGACCGTGCCGGTCAGGTTGATCACGCGGCGCATGCGCGGCGCGATCCGGCCAGCGATGCGCTCGGCCAGCGCCCCGCCCAGCGCATCGGGTGTCACGGCGCTTGCCGCGAGCACGCCGGCCAGCGCTTGCGCGCGCAGGTCATCGACCAGCGCGCGTGCCTGCCCGGCGACCAGCGTGTGGCCGTGGACAGACAGCTGCGCCTGCACCGATGGCAAACGCAGCAGTTTATCGATCGAAGGCAGCTCCTTGACTGTCGCCTTCGAGCCGTGGACCACGGACTCGCTGAGCGACATGATCAATTACTCCGGTTCGATGGTGGTGCGATGGCCGGTTCGCTTGGTGCTTCCTCACCGCCAGACAGCAGCAGCAGGTTGACGCCATGCGCCTCGTAGCCCGCTTCGGACACCAGGATGTCCAGCGTCAGCGAGGCCAGGTCGTCGGCCACCGGATCGACATTGAGCTCGCGCTCCATGCGCACGATCTTGATGTAGTGATGACACTCGTCGCACGTTTCGGCCTGTACTGATGCCTGCGACGCATCCTGCACCGCGCCATCCGTGGCCAGCGCCTCGAGTGAATGGTAGTGAATGCCCTTGGTGCTTTCGCAGTGGCTGCACTTGACCCGCACCATGTGCCACTGCGCCGAACACAGCGAGCAGTGCAGATAGCGGAAGTTGCTGCCGGTCTGGTCGACGCGCGTGATCGACGATGTCGGCAGACTGCCGCAGCAAGGGCAGGTCGTCATGTCGAGCGTGCGGCCGTACGGCTGTTGGCGCGCGGCGCCATACGCTTCCTGGATCGCCAGGACCATGTTCGTCCAGTACACCTGCAGACCGGCCGCCACCAGCGGTGCGGCGCTCATGTCCAGACCCGCTGCGCCCTGCAGCAGCAGTTCGGCCTGGCCTTCGAGATGGTCGTCACCGGCGGCCAGCAGGGCCTGCACGGCGGCTTGCGCCGGGCTGCCCGCCAGACGCGGGGCCAAGAGCTCCAGCATGCGGCGCATTGCGCTGCGCCAGACCGGATCGCGCGGCCACAGCGGCGCCGGGACCGGTGCCTGGGCGGCGCGCGCGGCGGCGGCCAGGTCGTCCAGCGTCGGCAGCGTGACGGTCGGGTAATCCTGCAGCACTTCGTGCTGCACGGCGGCCAGTTCGGCGGCAAACAGCAAGAAATCGTGCATCGCGTGCCCCGGCGCCAATTGGCGCAGACGGGTGGCACGGGCGGAGAACAACTCGCGGCGCACCGGGAGTTGGATATACGGCATTTGCTCGCCAGCCCGGACAGCGATTTCTTCGGGGCTGAGCAGCTTGGTGGATTTGGTAATGCTCATGGAAAGGATGCTTCCTATTGAATTCTTGCAACGGCAATACGGTTCAAGCTGCCAAAGAACGTCGTTCCCGCGGAGGCGGGAACCCAAGTGTGTCGGCGAATCGAACCGCATGCACACTGAGGTTCCCGCCTGCGCGGGAACGACGGTTTTGAAGCTGACTCAGAAGAGCAACAATACTACGTTAGCGCTTGTTGCGCTTGGCGTCCTCTGCCACTTCCTTGTACCACAGCGGGTGGTGCGACTTGGCCCAGTCCTCGTGCACCGTGCCACGGGTCATGGCGCGGAACGAGCCCTTGACCCAGATGGCGGCGTACACGTGCATGATCACGCTCAGCACCAGTGCCAGGGCCGAAGCCGCGTGCACCAGCATCGCGAAACGACGCAGCGGAATCGGGAAGAAGTCCGCGAACCATGGTTGCCAGAACATGAAGCCGGTGATGAGCAGCAGCACCAGGCTCACGGCAAAGATCCAGAACACGGCTTTCTGGCCCGCATTGTACTTGTGTACAGGCGGCATCGCGTGCTCGTTACCCTTGAGGAGTTCCGGCGCCTTCTTGACCCAGGCCGTATCGGTCTTGGTCCAGAAGTTGTCACGTACGACGGCGAAGAACAGGAACACGAAACCCAGCACCATCAGCAAGCCGAAGAACGGATGCAGGATGCGGGTCCACTGCCCACCGCCGAAGAACACACTGAAGAAGAACATCGACGGATGGAACAAGGCAAGGCCAGTCAATCCGGCGCAGATGAACAACAGGGCCACGGCCCAGTGGTTCATGCGCGTCATGTCGCGATAGCGAGTGATAAACATGGTCTTCTCCTTATACCCGTTCGTCGTCGCGCTGGTCGGGACCAGGCGTCGGCTGAACATCGGGTTCGTCGTGGTGCGTCTCGATCGGGCCGACCTTCATGTAGTGGAAGAAGCCGGCAACAGCAGCACCGACCATCGCAGCCACACCCAACGGCTTGGCGATACCCTTCCACAGCGCCACGGTCGGGCTGATGGTCGGGTTCTCGGGCAGGCCGGCATACAGGTTCGGCTTGTCCGCGTGCTGCAGCACGTACATCACGTGCGTGCCGCCCACACCAGCCGGGTTGTACAAACCGGCGTTCTGGTAACCACGTTCCTTCAGGTCGATCACGCGGTCACCCGCGTATTCGATCATGTCTTCCTTGGTGCCGAAACGGATGGCGCCAGTTGGACAGATCTTCACGCAGGCCGGTTCCATGTTCACTGCAACGCGGTCAGCGCACAGTGAGCATTTGTAGGCCTTCGAGTCCACCTTGCTGATGCGTGGCACGTCGAACGGGCAACCGGCAACGCAATAGCCACAACCGATGCAGTTCTCGCTGATGAAGTCAACGATACCGTTCGTGTACTTGACGATCGCGCCCGGCGCCGGGCAGGCCTTCAGGCAGCCTGGCTCGTCGCAGTGCATGCAGCCGTCCTTGCGGATCAGCCACTCCAGGCGATCGCCCTCTTCCTCGGACTTGGTCACGACTTCCGAGAACTTCATGACGGTCCACGACTGTGGCGTCAGGTCGATCGGGTTGTCGTAGGTACCGTGGTTTTCGCCGATTTCATCGCGCAGATCGTTCCACTGCATGCACGCCACCTGGCATGCCTTGCAGCCGATGCAGCTGGACACGTCGATCAGCTTGGCAACTTCCGGCTTGTGCGTACGGGCCACCGGCGACTGCGTAGTGGTTGCCGAACGCGCCGCAATATCGAGAGATTGTAATGAAGACATTGTTTAGACCCTTTCGATATTGACCAGGAACGACTTGTATTCCGGGGTCTGGGTATTTGCATCGCCCACGAACGGGGTCAGCGTATTGACCAGGAAGCCCGGCTTGGCCACACCGACAAAGCCCCAGTGGTTCGGCAGACCCACCGTATCGACCTTCATGCCATCGCAGTTCAGTTGCGGAATGCGCTTGGTCACCAGACACTTGGCCTTGATGAAGCCACGCATCGACGACACCTTGACCATGTCGCCATTCGTGATGCCCTTGGCCTTGGCCAGCTCTTCACCGATTTCCACGAACTGCTGTGGCTGGATAATCGCGTTGGAGACAACGTTCTTGGTCCAGTAGTGGAAGTGCTCGGTCAAGCGGTAGCTGGTCGCGACGTACGGGAAGTCCTTGGCCGTACCGAACGCTTCCATGTCGCCCTTGAACACGCGGGCCGCCGGATTGGCGCGGGCAAGCGGGTTTTTCGGGTGCATCGGATTGACCGGGAACGGCGATTCGAACGGCTCGTAGTGCTCCGGCAGCGGACCTTCGGCCATGCCGGTCGGTGCGAACAGACGCGCCACACCTTCAGACGTCATGATGAACGGCTGCGTACGGTTCTCTTCGGCCGGATCGGCGTCAGGACGGATGTCCGGAATATCCGAACCACTCCAGGCCGTACCGTTCCACGAGATCAGGTTCAGCGCAGGATTCCACGGCTTGCCCGTCTTTGGATCGGCCGAGGCGCCGTTGTACAGCACGCGGCGGTTCGCCGGCCAGGCCCAGGCCCAACCCAGCGTCTGGCCGATGTTGTACGGGTCCGCATTGTCGCGGCGCGCCATCTGGTTGCCCGCCTGCGTCCAGGCGCCGGCATAGATCCAGCAACCGCTGGCCGTGGAGCCATCGTCGCGCAGCACGCCAAAGCCCGGCACCAGTTCGCCGGCCTTCAGAATGACCTTGGTCGGATCTTTTGCATCATAGATATCGGCCAGCGCCTTGCCGTTGAATTCCTTGGCCAGCTCTTCAGGAGAAGGGCTGTGTGGAATCTTGTACGGCCATGACAGCTTGGTGATCGGATCCGAGAATGCACCGCCATCTTTCAGATAGAGGTTCTTCATGCGCGAGAACAGGTCGGCGATGATCTCGATGTCCGGCTTGCACTCGTACGGCGCTTCGGCGCCTTTCCAGTGCCACTGCAGCCAGCGGCTCGAGTTCGACAGCGAACCGTCTTCTTCGGCGAAGCACGTGGTCGGCAGGCGGAACACGGTCGTCTGGATCTTGCTTGGATCGACGTCGTTCGACTCGCCAAAGTTCTTCCAGAACTCGGCCGTTTCGGTATTCAACGGATCCATCGTCACCAGGAACTTCAGCTTCGACAGACCGGCGATGATCTTCTTCTTGTTCGGGAACGATCCGACCGGGTTGAAACCCTGGCAGATGTAACCGTTCAATTTACCCTGACCCATCAATTCAAACGCTTGCAGCACGTCGTACAGCTTGTCGATTTTCGGCAAGTAGTCGAAGGCCCAGTTGTTCTCTTTGGTCGCGGCATCGCCCCACCAGGCTTTTTGCAGGCTGACGAAGAACTTGGGATAGTTCTGCCAGTAGCTCATCTGGTTCGGACGCAAAGGCTTCAGTGCGCGCGGCTTGTAGTACGTTTCCAGGTCCTGCTCTTTATCGGTTGCCAGCGACAGATAGCCCGGCAGCGAGTTCGACAGCAGACCCAGGTCGGTCAGACCCTGGATGTTCGAGTGACCGCGCAGTGCATTCAGGCCACCGCCGGCGATACCGACGTTACCCAGCAACAGCTGCATGATCGCGCCGGTACGGATGATCTGGCTACCCTGGCTGTGCTGGGTCCAGCCCAGTGCATACAGGATCGTCATCGCACGGCCCGGCTGGGCAGTCGACGCGATGTATTCGCAGACCTTCAGGAATTGCTTGACCGGCGTACCGGTGATCTTGCTGACCTGCTCAGGCGTATAGCGCGAATAGTGGCGCTTCATCACTTGCAGCACGCAACGCGGGTGCTCCATGGTCGGATCGACCTTGGCGTAACCGTCGTCACCCATTTCGTAGCCCCAGCTTTCATTGCTGTAGCGACGCTTGGCTTCGTCATAGCCCGAGAACAGGCCATCCTGGAAGTCAAAGCCTTCGTTCACGATGAACGGGGCGTTGGTATAGCTCCGGACGTATTCGGTCTGGATCTTGTTGTTGGTCAGCAGATAGTTCAGGACGCCGCCCAGGAAGGCGATGTCCGAGCCAGCGCGGATCGGTGCGTAATAGTCGCTCATGGCGGCCGAACGCGTAAAGCGCGGGTCGACCACGACCAGCTTGGCTTTATTGTGATGCTTTGCTTCGATGACCCATTTAAAACCGCATGGGTGTGCTTCGGCGGCATTGCCGCCCATGATCAGTACAACATCGGCATTCTTGATGTCAACCCAATGGTTGGTCATCGCTCCTCGTCCGAACGTCGGGGCCAGACCGGCCACCGTAGGTCCGTGTCAAACGCGAGCCTGGTTATCGAATACGAGCATGCCCATCGAACGCATCGCTTTGTGCGTGATGTAGCCCGTTTCGTTGCTCGACGCGGACGCGCACAGCATACCCGTGCTCGTCCAGCGATTGACCAGCTGGCCTTCGGCGTTGGTCGCAATGAAGTTCGCATCGCGGTCAGCCTTCATCAGGCCGGCCAGGCGCGTCATTGCCTCATCCCAGGAAACGCGTTTCCATTCGTTGGTGCCAGGTTCGCGGATTTCCGGGAACTTGAGACGGTTCGGCGAATGGACGAAGTCGAGCAAGCCGGCGCCTTTCGGACACAGCGTACCGCGATTGACCGGGTGATCCGGGTCGCCTTCGATGTGGATGATGTCCGAGGTGACGTTCTTTGCGCCGTCGCCCAGACTGTACATCAGCAGGCCGCAGCCCACCGAGCAGTACGGACACGTGTTGCGCGTCTCCTTGGCTTTCGCCAATTTATAGTGCCGCGTCTCTGCCATCGCCGGCAACGGCGAGAAGCCGAGCGCGACGATGGTGGAGGCGGCGAGTCCCGCACCGCTTGCGCGGAGGAACTGCCTTCTGTTCATGCCCATCTAGATTCTCCTGCTAGTAATGGATTGCGCACATCAGAATGGGGTCAGCCAGGGTCGTCGCCCTGGCTTTCTTTCCATCCTGACCGTTACCGGCGCCACCATGCGCCGGTGTGCGCGCCGTTGGACCCGCCGGCAATTATTTTGCCGGCGGCGTCGCTGCCTGCGTGGTGGCGCCATCGCCACCCGTTGGTTCTGAAGCACCGCTGTCGCGGGGTTTGTTCGAGTCTGCATCCTGGCCGGCGACCATGCCGCCGATCGCGGTACCGCCTTCGGCAGGACCGGTTTCCGGCACTGCCGCGTCGGCGGTGGCCGATTCGGATTTCAGGCCTGCGTGCGGATCAATGGCAGCGCCATTCGGACCAGCGACATCCGGCGTCTGCACCGGAGCGGTCGCTTCCTTCTTCTGGCAAGCGGCCAGCGCGAATACGGCGGTCGCCACGATGGCTGCATTGCGCAGGGTGAGCGCTGTTTGTTTGATGTGAATCATTGCAATATCCATTGACTTAGAGATACAACTGAAAATATAGCGGAAATGCGGAACTACTTGAATAAGTATTTTACGCACAGCCGTTCGCAAAAGGTGATTTTCCGTGAGTTTTGACCCGCTTATATGACGAATATTTTCGCCAAAGGCGCGTGTAAAGACTGTCTGGCCGCCTCTCCGGCGGTTTTGCCGACATTTTCCCCCGTCTGCCGGACCGGCGGACGGATGGTTTGTATCGAGGCGGGCGCTAGTGTAGCCTGCCTTCGCGCATGTTGCAGGGGAGCGTCAAATTTCCCATTCGCACGGTACAAATCGCGGCCACCTGCTGTGCGATTAACCAGGGTCCCGCTGCGGCACGGACCCACTGGCCGCCCTACCCTATCCACATCAAACGAAGTAGCCGCGTCAAGTGCTTTGTAGCAAAAATGGTATTTGCCAACAAGCCTCAACAAAAAATGGTTGCGCCTAACATTTAGTGTTATATTATTTTACAGCTTGCATGGACGCCGCCCCTACGCCCCTGACGAGCACGGTATTTCCAGCAGAGAGTCCCGGCAGATGGGCTCTTCACAACAAAGACGGAGACAACAGAATGAAGCATCTGAATCGATCGGCGATTGCCGTGGGCGTGGCACACCTGTGCTGGTTGTCCGCAGCGTTTGCCCAGGAAGCCGCCCCGGCCCCTGCCGAAGCGCAGGTCGTCAAAATCACCGGGCAGCGCGCCGCACTCAACAGCGCACAGCAACTCAAGCGGAATTCGGACGAGGTCGTCGATTCGATCGTCGCCGACGACATCGGCAAACTGCCCGACAAGTCGATCACCGAGGTCCTGCAACGCATCCCTGGCGTTACCATCGACCGCACCATGTCGCGCTCCGACCCGGAACACTTCTCGGTCGAAGGCTCGGGCGTGTCGATCCGTGGCCTGACCTGGGTGCGCTCGGAACTCAACGGCCGCGACTCGTTCTCATCCAATGGCGGCCGCGCCCTGAGCTTCGAGGATGTCCCGCCAGAGCTGATGGCCGGCGTCGACGTCTACAAGAACCCGTCCGCAGAACAGATCGAAGGCGGCATCTCGGGCTTGGTCAACCTGCGCACGGCGCTGCCGTTCGACATCAAGGGCCAGCGCATCTCGGGCAGCGTCGAAGGCACGTACACCGAACTGAACAAGAAGAAGGACCCGGCCGGCTCGTTCATGTATTCGAACCGCTGGAAAACCGACATGGGCGAATTCGGCGTGCTGGTCAACTACGCCAATTCTGAAAGCAATACCCGCACCGACGCCTTCCAGGTCGAACCGTACTACCCGGTGGCCAATGCCGAACCGGGTCGCACGGTATGGATTCCGAAAGGCGCGCAGTGGCGGACGCTGGACTTCGAGCGCAAGCGCCAGGGCGCCTACGCCGCGCTGCAGTGGAAGCTGGACAACACGCTGCGCAGCCACCTGACCTACTTCAAGTCGAAGTACAAGATGCAGTGGGACGAGAACGCGCTGTTCTCGGCCGAAGGCAATCCGACCAATCTGCGCGTCACCAACGGCGTGTATGACGCCAACGGTGCGTTCATGAGCGGCATCCTGTCGAATCCGACCAATAACGGCATCGAGTTCGGCAACAATACCCGCACCTCGAACCGCGATTCGTCGACCACCGACGTCGCCTGGAATGTCGAGTGGAAGCCGGCCACCAACTGGACGCTGACCTCGGACGTCCAGCACGTCAAGGCCGAGTCCGAAGGCCTCGATTCGACTGTGGCGCTGGGCACGATCATGCAGCAGCAGAATCTGGACCTGACCGGCAGCTATCCGAAACTGATGTTCGATGCGGCCCAAACCGCCGGTCTGAGCGACCCGAACAACTATTTCTGGGCCTTCACCCAGGAGCACCGCGACCGCAGCATCACCGAGCAGACCGCATGGAAAGGCGACGTCAAGTACGACTTTGACCACCCGATCCTGCGCGACATCCGCGTCGGCGTGCGCTTCACCGACCGCGATGCCAAGACCATCAATTCGAACCCGAACTACAACTGGTCGGCCATTTCCCAGCGCTGGATGATGCCCTGGCAGATCAACCAGCTGGCAACGCTGAGCGACCCGCGCTTCAGCGCACCGACGACGGTCAACCAGTTCAAGAACTTCTTCAACGGTGACGCCAGCGTCCCTGCCGTCGTGTTCCCTGCGCAGTCGCTCGTGGCCGGCTATCCGGGCACCTACGCCCAGCTGCACAGCTACCACGACGTGCTGTGCGCGCAGGCCGGCAACAGCTGCGATCCATGGAAAGCGGCCGCCTTCGGCGAAGCGAACCCATCGGGCGACAACGAGCAGTCCGAGAAGACCAAAGCCATCTATACGCAGATGCGCTTTGCCTTCGACGACATGAAGATGCCGATCGACGGTAACATCGGCGTGCGCTATGTGAAGACCGACAACAAGTCGTTCGGCTACACCGTGTACAACTCGACCTTCATCATCCCGCCAGGCGGCACCACCGGCCTGGGTGTACCGAACATCGCGCCATTCGCCGGCCGCCAGGATTACGAGAACAGCTACCACAACTGGCTGCCGAGTCTGAACCTGCGCATGAAAGCGACCGACCAGCTGCAGTTCCGCTTTGCACTGGGCAAGGGCATGTCGCGACCTGACTTCGGTCAGTTGCAGGCCTACACCACACTGGGACAGAGCGTGCAGAGCACGACCAGCGGCACTGGTGCCGACCAGGTCACCAACGTGACGTCCGTGGCCCATACCGGCGAATCGGTCGGCAATCCACTGCTGCGCCCGGTCACCTCGCGCAATATGGACCTGACTGCCGAATGGTACTTCGCCCAGGCCGGTTCGCTGACCTTCGCCGTGTTCGACAAGCGCCTGAAGGACATCATCGTCAAGCAGAATTCGGCTTACCAGCTGACCGACTCGACTGGCCGTGTAATCGATTTCAATGTGGCGACCCCGGTCAATGGCGCGCGTGGTTCGGCACGCGGCATCGAGATGGCATACCAGCAGTACTTCGACAGGCTGCCAGGCTGGTTGTCGGGCTTCGGCGTGCAGGCCAACTACACCCACGTGAAGAGCAAGCGTGACCTGTACAGCCCGGTGTACTCGCAGTACTGCTCGAACGTGAGCGGCGCGGCCAACCTGAACCTGAACCTGAACGGTTGCGATACCGACGGCCGTACCTTCGGCGACCTGCCGCTGGAATACCTGTCGCGCAACTCGTACAACCTGGCGCTGCTGTATGACAAGGGCCCATGGTCCGCGCGTCTGGCCTACAGCTGGCGCTCGAAGAGCCTCCTGGGTAACAACAACAACGGCACCAACGGCACCAATGGCGTCGACACCAATCCGGACAGCCCGACCTTCAATCAGAACGTGATTGCCTGGGGCTTGCCGATCTGGGCCGACGACTACGGTCAGCTCGATGGCGGCGTCAGCTACAAGTTCAACGAGAACTTCCGCCTCGACTTCCAGGGCACCAACCTGACCGACGCGAAGTACAAGCAGATCATGACGCACCACATCGGCGACAAGGGCCGTGCGTGGTTCGTCAGCGGTCCCCGCTACAGCGTGCGTCTGGGCGTGTCGTTCTAACTCGATGCTGATGTAATCCCGACGCCCGTTGACCTGCCGCCCCGCGCGGCAGGTCAACGGGCTTTTTGCTTTTCCAGGAAAACCCGACCAATGCAAAGCTCGACTTTCTCGTCGCTGGACACGTTCGTCTTTTTTGTCTACTTCATCATCGTGGCCGGCTATGGCTTCTGGGTCTACAAGCGCAAGCAGCGCTCGGCTTCCGCCTCGCACGATTACTTTTTGGCCGAAGGCTCGCTGACCTGGTGGGCGATCGGCGCCTCGATGATCGCGTCGAACATCTCGGCCGAGCAGTTCATCGGCATGAGCGGCTCGGGCTTCAAGATGGGCATGGCAATCGCGGTCTATGAGCTGATGGGCGCCTTCACGCTGATCCTGGTGGCGGTGTTCTTCATGCCGATCTACCGCCGCAACCGCATCTACACGATGCCCCAGTTTCTCGAACAGCGTTACGGCAGCACCGTTGCCACCGTCATGGCGCTGTTCTGGCTGTCGCTGTACGTCATCGTCAACCTGACCTCGATCCTGTACCTGGGCGCGCTGGCCATCGGCGCCATTGCCGGCATCGATGTCTGGACCTGCATGGTGTTCCTGGCCGTCTTCGCCGTCATCATTACGCTGGGCGGCATGAAGGTCATCGGCTACACCGACGTGATCCAGGTCCTGTGCCTGGTGCTCGGCGGCCTGGTGACGACCTGGCTGGCACTCGACCTGGTCGCGCAGAACAATGGCGGCGGCGGCGTGATGGCCGGCTTCAATCACCTGCTGGGCGTGGCGCCCGAGCACTTCGACATGGTACTCACGCGTGACAACCCGAATTACCTCGATCTGCCTGGCGTGTCGATCCTGATCGGTGGCATGCTGATCGTGAACCTGAACTACTGGGGCTGCAACCAGTACATCATCCAGCGCGCACTGGGCGCCGACCTGCACACGGCGCGCAAGGGCATCCTGTTCGCGGCCGGCCTCAAGCTGCTGATGCCGGTGATCGTCGTCCTGCCGGGCATCGCGGCCTTCGTGCTGCACCAGCAGGGCGTGCTGGGCGCATCGATGGGCGTGGGCGCGGACGTCAATCCGGACCGCGCTTACCCGGTGCTGCTCACACTGCTGCCGACGGGCCTGAAAGGCATCGCGTTTGCCGCGCTGACGGCCGCGGTAGTGGCTTCGCTGGCCGGCAAGGCCAACAGCATCGCCACCATCTACACCTTCGACATCCACAAGAAAGCCTTCAACAAGGGCATCTCCGAACAGCGCATGGTCTGGATCGGCCGCGTGACCGTGGTTGTGGCGATGCTGCTGGCGGTGCTGATCGCGCCGTTCATGGGCATCGACAAGAAAGGCGGCTTCCAGTACATCCAGGAATACACGGGCTTTGTCTCGCCCGGCATCCTGGCCATGTTCCTGATGGGCTTCTTCTGGCGGCCAGCCACGGCCAGTGCCGCGATGTTTGCCACGGTCGGCGGCTTCCTCGGCTCGATCATCCTCAAGTTTTTGCCAGGCCTGATGGACCTGTCGTTCCTGGCGCCGATCGGATTCGCCGTGCCGAACAGCGCCGGCATCTACGAGATTCCATTCGTCGACCGGATGGCGACCGTGTTCGTCGTCGTCATCATCGGCATGGTCATCATCAGCAAGCTGTGGCCAAAGGCAGGCCTCGAGCAGAGCAAGGGCGTCGAAGTCGAAGCATCGATGTTCAAGGTGCAGCCGGGGTTCGCGTTCGGCGCGACCGTCATCTGCATCGCGCTGATCGCGATCTACAGCGCGTGGTGGTAAGGTCGCCGCGCTGCCAACACCAATATAAAAAATTCAAGGAGACATACACATGCACCCATCTTTGCCCTTCGGCCGCTCGGCCATCGCACTCGCCGCCGCCCTCGCCTTTGGTGCGGCGCATGCTGCACCCGCCGCTGCACCGGATGCGGCCCAACAGCGCGCCGCCAAACTGGTGAGCCAGATGACGCTCGATGAAAAGATCGGCATGGTCTTTGGCTACTTCGGCACCGAATTCAAGGGCCAGAAAGCGCCTGCAGGCGCCCTGCCTCAGTCGGCCGGTTTCATCAAGGGTATCGAGCGCCTGGGGATCACGCCGCAGTGGCTGACCGACGCCGGCATCGGCGTGGCCTCGCAACCGGGCAAGGAGGCGCGCGAGCGCACGTCGCTGCCGGCAGGGATTGCCACCGCCGCCACCTGGAATCCGCAGCTGGCGTTCGAAGGCGCCGCGATGATCGGCAAGGAAGCGCGCCTGTCGGGCTTCAACGTGATGCTGGGCGGGAGCGTGAACCTGGCGCGCGAGCCGCGCAATGGCCGCAACTTCGAGTACACGGGCGAGGATCCGCTGCTGGCCGGGATCATGGCCGGCGAACAGATTCGCGGCGTGCAGTCCAACCACGTCGTCTCGACGCTCAAGCACTACGCGTACAACGACCAGGAAACGGGCCGCAACCACCTCAATGTCAAGATCAACGATGCCGCGGGCCGCATGTCCGACCTGCTGGCATTCCAGATCGCGATCGAACGGGGCGATCCGGGCTCGGTCATGTGCTCGTACAACCGCATCAACGGGCCGTATGGCTGCGAGAACGACCATCTGCTCAACAAAGTGCTCAAGGGCGACTGGGGCTACAAGGGCTACGTGATGTCCGATTGGGGCGCGGCTCACTCGACGATCCCGGCGGCGCTGGCGGGCCTGGACCAGCAGTCGGGCTACCCGTTCGACAAGTCGCCCTACTTTGACGGCGCGCTGAAGGAAGCCGTCGAAAACGGCCACGTGCCGCAGGCCCGTCTGGACGACATGGTGGCCCGCATCCTGTGGGCACTGGGCGCGCACGGCGCACTGGATCATCCGGTCAAGGTCCAGGCCAAGGACATCGACTACGCGGCGCACGGCAAGATTTCGCAGGCAGACGCCGAAGAAGCCATCGTCCTGCTCAAGAACAAGGACAACGTGCTGCCGCTGGCCAAGGACGTGCAGCGCATCGCCATCATCGGCGGGCACGCCAACAAGGGCGTGCTGTCGGGCGGCGGCTCGGCGCAGGTCTACCCGCGCGGCGGCATGGCCGTGCCGAACGAAGGCCCGGCCGCCTGGCCAGGTCCGATGGTCTACCTCCCAGGCTCGCCGATGAAGGCGCTGGCAGCGCGCACCAAGGCCAAAATCACCTGGCACGATGGCAAGGACGCCGCTGCGGCAGCGAAAGTTGCGGCGGGTGCCGACGTCGTGCTGGTGTTCGCGACGCAGTGGACGTCCGAAGCGGCCGACGTGCCGACGCTGGCGCTGCCCAACAACCAGGACGCGCTGATCGCAGCAGTGGCCAAGGCCAATGCCCGCACCGTCGTCGTGCTGCAAACGGGCACGCCGGTCACGATGCCGTGGGTGAACGATGTGGCCGGCGTGGTCGAGGCCTGGTATCCGGGCACGAACGGCGGCGAAGCGATCGCGCGCGTGCTGACGGGCGAAGTCGATGCGTCGGGCCGCCTGCCGCAGACGTTCCCGCTGTCCGAGAACCATCTGCCGCGACCAAAGATCGATGGCATCGACCTGCCGAAGGACACGCGCTTTGACGTCGACTACGACATCGAAGGCGCCGCCGTCGGCTACAAGTGGTTCGACCTGAAAGGCCACAAGCCGCTGTTCGCGTTCGGTCACGGCCTGTCGTACACGAGCTTCACCTACACGAACCTGAAGGCCGACGCGACGAACGGCAGCATCCGCGTGCGCTTTAACGTGGCCAACAGCGGCGCGCGCGCCGGCAAGGCGGTGCCGCAGGTGTACGTGTCGAAAGTGGGCGCCGGCTGGGAAGCACCGAAACGTCTCGGTGGCTGGGACAAGCTGGCACTGGACGCCGGCGCAAACCGCACCAGCGAAGTGACGATCGACCCGCGCACGCTGGCGGTGTTCGACGGCGCCAGCAACCGCTGGAAGATCGCGGCTGGCGAGTACCGCGTGATCCTGTCGACGGCGGCCGATGCGCCGGTATCGACGGTGACCGTGCGTCTGCCGGCGCGCGAGTTTGCCGCCGGGGCGCGCTGATTGCGGACCTGCGCGACCACCGACTGAAAGACTGACCGCCCGTGCCCTGCCAGCAGCGCTCGCCCGGACCGCACCGCGACCGCGACCGCGAAAGGTCGGCGATCCTGCACGCGATCGCCAGCCGTTTCGCCGATGCGGATCTCGAGCTGGGCGCGGTTGCGCATGGCGCTGGCGTGAACCGCAACAAGGTCAACGACGTGCTCAAGGCTGAACTGGGTTGCACGTTCACCGGTTACCTGAACCGGTTGCGCCTGACCGAAGCAGCGCGCCTGCTGGCCGAACGCAATTCGGCCAGCATCACCGACATCGCCTATACGGTCGGCTACAACCACGTCTCGTACTTCAACAAGCTGTTCAAGCTCGATTTTGGCTGCACACCGAAGGCATTTCGGGCGCAAGCGCATCGCACGCCCATCTGCCCCTCGCCCACATCCGGAGAAAAGACCCCATGAAGCACACGATTACCACCATGACGCTGGCGGCACTGCTTGCGCTGCCAGCAGTGGCCCATGCGCAGCAACGTGTCATCGACGTCGATGTCACCCAGGTCAAGGGCAAGCTCGATCGCATGTTCAACCTGTCCGTCGGCGCCGGCCGCGCCAACGAGGGCTTGCGCGCCGACTGGCAGCAGCAGCTGGCCGAACTGCGCAAGGACACCGGCTTTCGCTACATCCGCATGCATGGCCTGCTGAGCGACGACATGGCCGTGTTCCGCATCGACCCGCAGGGCAAGGAACAGTACAACTTCCAGTACGTCGACGCGCTGTTCGACTACCTGCTGAGCATCGGCATCAAGCCGTTCGTGGAACTGGGCTTCATGCCATCCGCGATGGCCAGCGGCACCAAGACCATCTTCTGGTGGCGCGGTAATGTCACGCCGCCGCGCGACTACGCACAATGGGAACGTCTGATCAAGGCACTGACCGTGCACTGGACCGAGCGCTATGGCAAGGCCGAAGTGGCGAGCTGGTACTTCGAAGTCTGGAACGAACCGAACCTGGATGGTTTCTGGGCCGGCTCGCAGGACGAGTATTTCAGGCTGTACGCGCACGCCGCGCGCGCCATCAAGAACGTCCATGCATCGTACCGCGTGGGCGGCCCGGGCACTGCCGGTGCTGCCTGGATTCCCGAGATGATCGGGTACGCCAGCAAGAACGCCGTCCCGCTCGACTTCGTCTCCACCCACTCGTACGGCGTGAACCAGGGCTTTCTCGACGAATTCGGGACCACCGGCACGGTCCTGAGTCCCGACCCGATGGCCGTGACCCACGATGTGCTCAAGAACCGCAAGGAGATCGACGCGTCGGCCATGCCGAAGCTCGAGCTGCACTATACCGAATGGAGCTCGTCGTACACGCCGTCCGATCCGACTCACGACAGCTACCACCAGCCAGCCTACATCCTGAAAAAGCTCAAGCAGAGCACAGGTGCCGTGCAGTCCATGTCGTACTGGGTGTTCACCGACATCTTCGAGGAAGCCGGGCCGCGCTTTGAAGCCTTCCACGGGGGCTTCGGCTTGATGAATACGCAGGGGATCAAGAAGCCGGCCTATTTTGCCTACCAGTTCCTCAACCAGCTGGGCAATCGCGAACTGAAGAACGCCGACCAGGATTCGACGGCGACGCTCGACGACAAGGGCAACGCCCAGGTGCTGCTGTGGGATTACTCGCACACGCTGCCAGCGGGGATCAACAACCAGCAGTACTTCATCAAGGACTTGCCTGCGAAATCGAAAGGCCAGGTGAAGGTGGCGATGCGCGGCCTGAAGCCCGGCGCCTACACGATGACGGTATCGCAGGTGGGCTACAAGCAGAACGATGCGTTCACTGCGTATATCGGGATGGGGTCGCCCAAGCAGCTGACACGTCCGCAGGTCGCTGCATTGAAAGCGACGGCGACCGGAAAGCCGTTGAAGCAGCAAGCAGTGACGGTCGGGCGCGATGGCGTTTTCAGCACTGCACTGCGCTGCGCGAGAACGATGTCTACCTGCTGCAACTTGAGGCGGCGCGTTAACGCTCGCTGTCGCGCGGTGCGCCCAGGCTCAACTCGACGCGCCGGGCCTCGAGACGCTCGATGACGCGCGCAGCGAGCAGGCGCAGCGCGTCGAGCTGATGGACGGTCAGCTTGCGCGGCTCGGTATCGATTACGCACAGCGTACCCAGTGCCTGACCGGTTGACGTCACCAGCGGCGCGCCGGCATAGAAACGGATGCCGGGATCGCCCGTCACCAGGGGATTGCCGACGAAGCGCGCATCGAGCGTCGCATCCACGACCTGCATGACCTGCTCCGGTTGCTCGATCGCGTGGCTGCAGAACGCGTGTTCGCGCGGTGTTTCACGGGCCTGCAGTCCCACGCGCGCCTTGAACCATTGACGCTTGTCGTCGATCAGCGAGACCAGCGCGATCGGCGTCTGGCAGAACGTGCTGGCCAGGTGCGTCAGCTCGTCATATGCCGCTTCTTCTTCGGTATCCATGATGTGCAGGGCCGCCAGCTCCGCCAGCCGTACGCGCTCGACCCCTTCGTCCGGCGCGCGTGCAGGCTGGCCAAAGACGGTTTCGACGAGGGCCATGGCATGCGTCGTACTGACCTTGGCAACGCTTGCAGCGCGGTAGCCGCGGAGCACAGCCTCGTGGAGAAGACGCGCAAGATCGTCCAGGGCGTAGGGCTTGGGCAGCAGCAGGAATCCGTGGTCCGATTCCTGCGCCAGCACGTGGCTGTAACCACTGGTGAGCACGACGGGGATGTTGATCTGCAGGCGCGCCAGTGCGCGCCCCAGGTCGATCCCGGTCATGCCCGGCAGGACAACATCGGAAAACACTGCCGCGTAAGGTTCGGGATCATCGCGCAGCAATGCCAAAGCCTGCTCCGCACTGGTCACGATGGTCGTCGCGTAGCCAAGTTCATGCAGTGAGCTCTCGACCATCGCGCGCAATTCGGGATTGTCCTCGACCGCCAGGATGCGCAGGCCGCCGCCGCCGGGCAGCGTGTGCTGGACGCTCGGCGTGCTGCCGCCAGCAACCGGTTGATCTGCACACGGCAGGTACAGCGTGAAGGTCGTGCCTGCGCCTGGCGTACTCGCGACCCGCACATCGCCGCCTGACTGGCGCGCAAAGCCGAACACTTGTGACAGCCCCAGGCCGGTGCCGTGGCCCACGCCCTTGGTCGTGAAAAACGGCTCGAAAATCTTTTCAAGATTTTCCGGCGCGATGCCAGCGCCAGTGTCGTGCAACGACACGGCCACAAACGTGCCGCCGATTGCCGGCTGCAGGCCGTGCTGCGGCAAGCCGTCGACCGATTCGACCTTGACCGACAGCGTTCCGCGCGACTGCATCGCGTCGCGCGCATTGACGGCGAGATTGACCAACGCAGTATCGAACTGGCTCTGATCCGCATTGACGAAACAGGCCTGGTCGGGCAAGTCGAGCACCACCTCGACCCCGACGCCGGTCAGGCTCCCGATCATTTCCCCGATCGCACGCGTGCTATTCCCGACGTCGAACACGGCCGGCTGCAGGGCCTGCCGGCGTGCAAAGGCAAGCAGCTGACCGGTCAGGCGGGCGCCGCGCGTGACCGCGCTGGAAATCGAGTCCATGAAGCGCTGGCGGCGCTCGTCACCTAGCTGTACCCGGCGCAGCAGCTCGATGCTCGACTTGATCACTGCCAGGACGTTGTTGAAATCGTGCGCCACACCGCCCGTGAGCTGACCGATCGCTTCAAGCTTCTGGGACTGCCGCAGCGCCTCCTGCGTTTCCACCAGCGCTTGCTGCTGCACATGCCACTCGGTCACGTCTAGTGCCGTCATGAAGGCGCCGATTTGCTTGCCGTCGTGGTCGCGCAAGATCTCGAAACGCATTTCACAGGTGCGCTGTTCGGGCGGCGCCTGGCCGAACGTTTGCTGAAGCGAGAACGCCTCGCCACCCAGCGCGCGGTCCCACAGCGCCAGCGCTGCCTGCAGTTGCACTGGCCGGTCGACCAGCACGTCGGTCAGGCGATCGCCTACCGCGACACGGCGCTTGAACATGCGCCAGTAGTCATCGATGCTGGCCTGGTTGATCGCCAGGAAGCGGTAATCTGCATCGATCACCTGCAACAGCAGATCGGTGGCCTGGAACACCGCGGCCAGCACGTCACGTTCGCGCGTGCGGAGAATCAACGCTTCGCGCTGCATTTTTTCGTCAGTGACGTCGCGCGCGGCGCAGTACACCTTGCCGTCCTCCGGCACGGCCACCCACGACAGCCAGCGCCAGACCCCGCCACTCGTGCGGTAACGGTTTTCGAAACGCACGACCGCCTGCCCCTGCTCACTGGCCTTGATCCAGGCCTCCTCCGTCGCCGCGAGGTCATCGCGGTGCACGAACGCCGTAAATGGCTGGCTGCACACCTGGGCTTCGGTCCAGCCGAGCACCGTCTGCCACGCCGGATTGGCCAACTCGACATAGCCGTTGGCATCGATGATGCACAGCGGCTCCAGGCTCACGGCCCATGCGCGGTCCGGCGCCAGGGCGCGCGGGGCGCAGCGCTGATCAAGCCTTTCGACTCGTTCACGCAAGGCGTTGCCAGCGCGCGCCTGGCCAATGCGTGCCAGGGCTGCGCCCGTGGCGACGCAGACGTGGTGCAGCAGTTCGCGTTCGTGCGACGTGAATGCGCGCTTGTACGTATTGGCGCCGGTGCACAGGGCGTGCTCGATCTGCTGCGCAGATGGCGCGTCCTGGTCGGGCTGGACCAACCTGTGAACGATCAAGGACAGCGCGGACGGGTCGAGCGGCAGAATCCCGGGGAGGCGGTTCAGCGACAGCTGCACCAGATCGTCGACACTGTCGAGGCCCGCCAGAGTGGATACGATGTCGAGGACCTGGAACAGGCGCTCTTGCGTGACGGTGGCGTCCACCCGGTTACAACCGGACCGGCGAACGGACGCGCCTTTCGGGCTGCCCCGCCACACCTGGCGCCACTGCATACTGCGATTCGAGAGCCTTGACGTTTGCCATTCCACAACCATGTAAAGAGGTACAGGATGGGACGCACATGCCTACCCACATCCCATTAAACGTGGTCATATTAGCATGTTGTGCTGGCCACGACGGCACGCTTGCACCGCTGTGCGCGGTCGGCTTCCATTTCATTTTGCGACCGAGGAACGCCATGAGCAGGGCTGAGTTGACGCGAAAATGCCTGACGCGGGATGCTGGCCTTAGCCTGTCCATGGAAAGAACAGCGCGAGTGCAGTCAAACAGCACCAGCGGGGTCAGGTCTGACATTCAGACACGAGCTTAACAAGAAGTCTGTTGATGGGTGCTTTGTTGAACGCACTAGGGAAGAGAGCAGCACGAGCAGGGTCAGGTCTGACATTCAGACACGAGCTTAGCAAAAAGTCTATTTATGGCTTTCTTGGTAAAGGTACTAAGGAAGAGTTCGAGTCCAAATGTCAGACCTGACCCTCGCCATGGGGTGCCGACTTTTACGGTGTTGGCAAGATGTTCGACATGGCCGCGATCTTGGCCGGTATGGCGAGTAACCTTCGTACAGTGACGATTTCGCAGTGTGGCCACTTGCCGCAGGAAGAACAACCCGAGCGTGTGAATGCCGAACTGCTCGACTTCCTCAAGGGCTGGACCGCAACGCCTTAAAATCGCTTCATCCGAGGTTGGTTAGGCAGAAATGCAAGCAGTTGTCGACCTGATCGCCGGGGCATGCACACCTGCCTGATTACCAGGCCACTGCCCCACACGCATCGACGAGTTTGCCATTTACCTGGCCATCTGCGAGAAGGGCCAGGCGCACCGGAACCTTTGCTGCTTCGTCAGTCGACAGGTAACCAGTATGTCCGTTCAAATCCGTGCTCACGTACCCTGGACAGGCGGCATTGACGACAATCCCTGTGTCACGCAATTCTTCAGCCAACTGCACTGTCAGCATGTTCAGCGCGGCTTTTGACGCGTTGTAGCCGATCAGGCGTGCCGTGTAGTAACGGTTGGCTGGATCACCGTTGACGGCCATCGAGCCGAGACTGCTCGACATGTTGACGATCCTGGCGCCCGGTGCCACCCGTAACAATGGCAGCATTGCCTGTATTACCGTCAGCGGGCCAAAAAAATTCGTCTCGAACAGGCGTCGCGCGGCATCGATGGAAGCCGCGCTGGGCGCGCCGTCTGCAGCATCACTGATACCGGCGTTGTTGACGAGAATATCCAGGCGGCCATGCTGCGCCCGGATTGTCAGCGCTGCTTGCGTAATGCTGCGCGCGTCCGTGACGTCGAATTGGACGAAGTGGGCGTTCAGATTTTCGCTGCGCAGCAGGTCGACTGCCGCCTGGCCGCGTCCGGCATCGCGTGCCCCGACGATGACGGTGACACCCTTGGTGCCAAGCTGGCGCGCGATATCCAGTCCAATGCCTTTGTTTGCACCGGTAACCAGGGCAATCTTGTTGATGTGCTTTTCCATGATGATCCTCTACGATCAAAAAACGTATGATCGGGCCAGGGAGCGCATTTGATAAGCTATCAATCCTTGAACACACTGATCGCGCTACCGATCAATGTTGCACTAGCAATTCCGTCTCTCTCACGTTGGCAAATACGGCCTGGGCAGGATGGAAGTCCAAGCCGGCCACAGCCGGGTGCACACGCCCGAACCACGCAAACTGTTTTACTGATAATCATTGCACCCAAAGGCTATGGCCAGCGCGCATTCATCCCGCGTGTGTTTCCTCGAGCACTTCATGCGCGCCCGTCCATGCGCGCACGCCGTAGCGATCGTTATCGAGCGGGTGCAGTTTGCCGCGCCCGCTCATCATGTCGCGTAGATACTGCATGCCTTGCCACGCAGGAAACGGCGCGTCACTTGCCGGCGACAGCTGCCGGGTAATCGCGATCATCGCCGACAATGCGCCAATGCTCCCGACGCGCAGTGTCGCGTAGCGCTGGCCCGTCACTTTGGTCATGATGCGGGCGAGGTCAACCGGCGACACGGTCTCCCCGGCAATACGAAGAATGCGCGGCGCCGCCTCGTCCATCGCTGCAGCCGCGGTAAACGTCGCGACATCGTCCTTGCTGGTGAAATCCAGCTGCTGTGGATACAGCGGGCAACGCCCTCGGCCACTGCCGCATCGAGCAAATTTTGCTGGGTATCGATCACCACTGGCGCCAGGCCATTGAGGGCCGACACGATGCAGCGTGACCCGAGCATTGCCGCGCGCAGCCCTGCCGTATCCCGCATTTCCACTGCCTTGACGTCGACGCCCAGTTCGCGCAGGGCTGCCAATTAGTGGGGCGCTGTGCCGAGGCGAACGATGGCGTTGACGCTGGCGCCCTGCGCTACCAGTACTCGGCCGATTCGCGCGCCGAGATCGCCAGTGATGCCGGCAAGCGTGAACGACGCATCTGCAAACGACGATCCGCGCCGGCGAGAGTGCAACGTTCTCGCTCGTGACCTGACAGGCGCTACATGTTATTCGGCCCGCTTCCAGCCCAGCTTTGTTCGCACGAATGCTGTCAGCAAGTCCGCATTGGCCTGATGCTGTTTGACGCGCGGATGCTGGCCATAGCCGGTGAACGGGAAGAACAGCGTGTCGATGCGCGCGTCGCCTGATGCGCGCAGGTTCGCCACTGCCGACGTGACGTAGCCGGGCCACACGGAGCCGGCGCGGGTTGCGTCCATGCTCCCCAGCGCGCAGACGATGTACGCTTTCGGATACAGCGCGCGCACGCGGGCGACGAAGGCCTGGTAGGCCGCGATACGCTGCGCATCCGTCGGTTCCGGCTGCAGCTTGTGATCACGCCCGATCAGCCAGCTGTCGTTCTGCATCAGGTTGACGACGACGACATCGGGCGTCCAGCGCTTGAAGTCCCAGCGGCTGTCGTTGTCACCGACGGCATTCAGCTGGTCGTAAAAATCCGGCATCGTGAACGGGAACCAGCTGATCATGACGCCAATGCCGCTTTGCGACGTGATGTGCGCTTCGGCGCCGAGCTGGCGCGCCGCGATCGACGCATAGGATTGGTAGTTGTTCTTGTCCTTGCCCAGATCGTCCCGCCCGTCGTCGGGCGCTTCGTTGCCCATGCCGCTCGTGATCGAATCGCCGAAGAACTCGATCCTGCGCGTCGGCCGTGGGGGCGGTGGGGCCAGCGTCGACTTGTCATCGAGTTCGATGCCCTTGAAGACGGTGGCGCCCTCCTCGCCCTCGGTGCGTTTGGTGAGCAGAAAACGGTGCGCGCCCGGTGCCAGGCCATTGGCGACCAGATAGGTCTTGCTGCCCTTCTCCAGCTGCAGGATGACGGGCCGCGTGGTGTCGCCATCGACGAACACATTGAAGTAATTCTTGCCGTTCTGGTCGTCGAGCACGATCGCCAGCGAGGTGCCCGTGAAATTGGCGACAATCGACGTGCCGGGCCAGCTCAGGACCGGCGCCTTCGCATCGGTCATGTCGATGCGGCCCGTGTAGGCCAGATGCGGATGGTCCGCCGCGATCTGGTTGGCAGCGCCAGTTGACCCCAAGTGCAGCAAGGCAGCCAGGGCGAGTGAATACGCGAGATTTTTCATGGAAGTCAGTACGAAAAAAGCCGGGTACACGCTGGCACCCGGCTGTTGATAAGCGCCGTCGTGATTACAGCTTGATGGTCACCGGCTTGCCCTCATAGACCACGGTCTTGTCGGCCGCGTCCAGGTTCTCCGCCGTCGACACGCCCGGCTTGATGACGCGCACCTTGAACTCGCGCTTCATCGGCATGCCCTTGTACTGGCCGGCGCGCTCGCCGATCTGCACGACGCCCGTCTTGTCGTCGTAGGCGATGCGGATGCGGCTGGCTTCACCACGCTCGTAGGCGTTGGTCACGCCGTCATCCTCGTACAGCGTGGCTTCGCCATTGGCGCCCGCATACACGAACAGCGTGACCGGCGCATCCGGCTTCTCGTCGACATACTGCGTCACCGGACCTGCCGTGATGACCGAGCCGGCCTTGACGAACAGCGGCATGCGTTCGCGCGGCGCCTGCACGGTGCGCGTGGCGCCGCCCTTGAAGCGCTCGCCCGTATGGAAGTCATACCAGTCCGCGCCCGCCGGCAGATACACCTGGCGCGACGTGGCCTTGTACGCGTACACCGGCGCCACCAGGAACGATGGACCGAACATGTACTGGTCCTTGATGTTCTTGACCTTCTCGTCGTGCGGGAAGTCCATCACCAGGCCACGCATCATCGTGCCCGAACCGTAGTGCGTATCGGCCGCCATCGTGTAAATGTACGGCATCAGGCGATAACGCAGCTTCAGGTACCACACCATATTGTCGCGCATGGTGTCGTCGCCATTGGCGATATTGTAGATCTCGCGCTTGACCACTTCACCGTGTGAACGGAACAGCGGCGAGAAGGCGCCGAACTGGAACCAGCGCTGGTTCAGCTCACGCCATTCCTTCATGTCTTCCGGATTCGCCTCGGCGCGCGAGGTGACGCGGTTTTCCTGGGCCGAGCCCACGTCACCCGTCTGGTAGCGCACTTCCTGCGCGTAGCCGCCGATATCGTGGGTCCAGTTCGGGATGCCCGACATCGACATGTTCGTGCCCGATGCGATCTGGTCGAACAGATTGTTCCAGCGGCCGACCGTGTCGCCGCTCCACACCGCCACCGAATTGCGCTGGATGCCGGCAAAGCCCGAACGCGACAGGATGAACTGGCGCTTGTCCGGCTGGTCGCGCGCCAGGCCATCGGCCATCGCGCCCGTGCTCACCAGGCTGTACGGGTTGAACGTGATTTCGCCGGCGCCATACACGGTCGGGCCGATCAGCTCCTTGAAGTCTTCCAGGCGGCTGTTCGACAGCACATCAGGTTCGGTATTGTCCATCCACCAGGCGTCAAAGCCCAGGTCGACCAGTTTCGTCTTCAGCTGGCGATAATAGATGTCGCGCGCTTCCTTGGTATACGGATCGTAGTGGCTGTTCAGGTAACCCTTGCCGACCCAGTCACGCGAGCCATTCTCGACGTTCTTGGTCCACATATAGCCCTTGGACTCGAGCTCCTTGTAGTTGTCGGTATTGGCGTAGAACTTGCCCCACACCGACAGCATGATGCGCGCGTTCTGCTTGTGCACCGCGTCGACCATGCCCTTCGGGTCCGGGAAGCGCTTCTGGTCGAAGTCGTGCGAACCCCAGCCATCTTCGGGCCAGTAGAACCAGTCCTGCACGATGTTATCGAGCGGCCAGCCGCGCTTGCGGTATTCGGTCACCGTGTCGAGCAGCTGCTGCTGCGTCTCGTAGCGCTGGCGCGATTGCCAGAAACCGTACGACCACTTCGGCATCATCGGCTGCTGGCCAGTCAGGTGGCGGTAGCCGGCAATCGCGCGGTCCATGTTGTCGCCGCTGATGACGTAGTAGTTGATCGCTTCGGCGATCTCGGACGACAGCGTCAGCGAATGACGCTCCGGCGCCGGCAATGGATTGTTGTGGGTGATCGCGACCATGCCGCCTGATGGCTTCCACTCCAGGTGCAGCTTGACCGGCTTGTTCTTGGCGAACTTGACTTCGAAGTTGTGGTACCACGGGTTCCAGCCCATGCGCCAGACGTCCATGACCTGCTTGCCGTCGACGGTCAGCGTCGCGTAGTCCGACGAGTACAGCTGCATCTTGTGCACGCCCGGCTTGTCGCTGCTCATCGTGCCTTCCCAGACCACGCGCACGTCCTTCAGGTCCTTGTGCGGGCCGAGCTCTTTCGGCCAGTTTTCATCGAGGTCCTTCAGGTACTGGTAATCGATGTCTTTCTCCTGGCGCGTCAGCGCCAGCTTGCCGCCGATGTAGTAGCGGGCCGTCAGGCCTTCGCTCTTGCCATCGGCGCCGCGCAGCACCAGGTCGCGCGACATCAGATCGTACGGCGTCTGGTCGCCGAAGCGCGAGATCGAGTTGTTGTCCCACAGGACGCCATAGCCCTTGTCGGACACGACGAACGGCACTGCGGCGATCATATTGTGCTGCTGGAGCAGCACGTCTTCGCCGTTGTAGTTCATCTGGTTGTTCTGGTGCTGGCCCAGGCCGTAATACGCATCCTTCGTGCCGTGGTTGAAGCCCTGTTTGATCGCCATGAACGGCTTGCCGCCCACGTTCACGGGCTGCATCGATTCGGACGCCTGCGCCAGGAAGCGCTTGCCGTTCGCATCGAAGAAGGCGACCTGGCCATCCTTGAGCGAGACGGTGGCGGCGATCTTGCCGGCCTTGAGCTGGACCGTGTCCTTGCCCGGCGTGACGGTGAAGGCGCAGCTGCTCGCGCACGGCTTGGCGACCGTCATCAGGGATGGCGTGAGCGTCTTGTCGGCCTGGTCGAGCTTGACCACCTGGACGATGTTGTCGCTCATGAGGTTCAGCCGCACCACCTTGGCGCCGCTGTCGGGACGCACCTCGATACCGGTTGCGGTCTGTTGGAAGGTGCCTGCATCGGCCCCGGTTGCCGCCAGCATCAGTACTGCGGCCGCCACTTGTGTCATACGCATTTGTCGATCTCCTGTTGTGTACTTTTTATGCTTGTTAATTGTTATGCTTACTCGGTATAGGTGTCCAGCCGGACCTTGAGGACGGTCGGCGTGGCCGGCAGGTTCAGGCCGTAATCGGTCTGGTCGCCATTCCAGTTGCGCTCCATGACCCATTTGCCATTCGCGTCGAAGCGCCCTTCTTCGACCCGCGCCAGCATCGACGGCTTGCCGTCGTTGGCGCCGCTGCCGGAGAGCTTGACGCGTGCCTGCTGGCCGACGATGACGAATTCGTTGTCGCCGGTCTGCGCGAACGCGACGCCGCCACCCGGCTGCTCGGTACCCGACTGGTATTCGTTCTTGTCCTTCAGGTACTGGCGCTCGCCGAACTGGAACTCGCGGAACGACACGTTTGCGGTCCAGCCCTTCATGGCCACGGTCTGTGCGGCGCGGTCGTCGCCTTCGGCCACGCCGTAGGTACGGCCTTCGAACGCCCAGCGCGCCCACTGGCGCGTCATCGGTGCGAATACGCCATACACCTTGGCGAATGGTTCGACCATTCGCTTGTCGGTGTGCTTGGCACCCAGCGGGTAGTTGCTGTAGTCGGCATAATCCAGGCCGAACGGCGCCACGCCGATTGCGCCCATGCCCAGGGCCTGGTACACGTAGCGCGCGTACCCGGGCGCATTGCCCATCTCCGGGATCATCAATGCGTTGTCGGGCCGCTGGAACGACTTGAGGATCGCCGTGACCTTTTTCGATTCCGGCATGTAGATGTCGGGTGCGGCGAAGTCGATGTGCGGCGCGGCCGCTTTATAAATATCGAGCACGTCGTAGGTTGGCCCGCCGCTGGCGAAGTTGGCCTGCCACGGCGCTGCCGGCTCACCCGCCAGCGCCGGTTCGCGCAGTGCGTTGTTGACGAACATCGGCAGGTCGTAGACCGCGCGGCCAGCCTTGGCGATCGACTCGATGTAGCTGGCGATCGCCCATGAATGGAAATACTGATCGGCGTAGTCGCCATATACCTGGGACCAGGTGCCACTCGTCACGCCCTTGACCTTCGGTGTCTGGCGCGCCACGACAGCGGCCGGTACCGATTGGGCGAACGCGGCCTGTGCGCGGGCGCCGTAATCACGTGCGAAACCATACGTGCCCACCTCGTTCTCGACCTGCACCATGATGACGGTGCGGTACGCGCTGTCGATCTTCTTGATGTGTTCCATCATGCGCACGAATGCGCGGCGATCCAGCGCCAGCGTCTCTTCGCCAAACGGCGAATGGCTGTAGACGGTCTTGCCGTCCTTGTCCTTCATGCGCGGAAAGCGCGCGTTGTCGAACTTGACCCACTCGGGCAGGTAGCCCGGCCCCGTGTTCTTCCAGGTGCCGAACCAGACGATCACGAGCCGGATCTTGTTGTCGCGCGCCTGTTTGACCAGCGTGTCGAGGAAGCTGAAGTCGAAGCTGCCCTCCTTCGGTTCGATCTGCTCCCACGCAATTGGCATCTCGAGCGTGTTGGCGCCTGCATCCTTCAGCGCGGCCCAGACCTTCGGCAAGGCCGCCGGGTAGTTGCTGGAGTTGTGGGCCTGGCCGGCCAGCATCGTGAACGGCGCGCCGTCGACGATCAGGGCGTGGCGGCCGTCCTTGCTTTCGAGGCGCGGCAACTCGGGCGCGGCCAGCGCGCCGTGCGCCGTCAAGGCCAGGCACAGCGGCGCGAGATGCGTCAGGCGGCGGGCGATCTGGTTCAGCGTCATGCGGGTTGTCTCCTTCGTGGTGTCGTTTTTTATTTGAACAGCGAGGCAGACACGGTGCGGCTCTGCCCTTGTTTGAGCTCGACTTCGGTCACCCAGGCGCCGTAGCGCAGCTTGACCTTGCCGTCATTCGACGGGGCGCGCACGGTGACGTGCTTGAGCAGTCCCTTGCGCCAGACGATGTCGACTTCAAAGCCGCCGCGCGCGCGCAAGCCCTTCACCGAGCCGGTGGCCCACGCCTTGGGCAGCCCGGGCAAGACCTGGATTTCTCCCGCATGCGATTGCACGAGCATTTCCGCCAGCGCCGCGGTGGCGCCGAAATTGCCGTCGATCTGGAACGGCGGGTGCGCATCGAGCAGGTTCGGGTAGGTGCCGCCGGCATTGTTATGTTCCGAGAAGATGCCGCCCTGCTCGGCAGCGCGGGCGCCCGGCGCTGCCAGCACGCCGCGCAGCATGCGGTGGGCGCGCTCGCCGTCATGCAGGCGGGCCCAGAATGCCATCTTCCACGCCATCGACCAGCCGGTGCCGGCGTCGCCGCGCGCTTCAAGCGTGCGCTTGGCGGCAGCGGCCAGCTCCGGCGTCTTCACCGGTCCGATCTGGCGACCAGGGAACAGCGCGAACAGGTGCGACACGTGGCGGTGTGTGTCCTGGGGCGTATCGAGCACCGGATCGTGTTTCTCGTCCAGCCATTCGAGCAGCTGGCCCCAGCTGCCGATGCGCGGACCGGCCAGGCGGTCGCGCATATTGGTCAGCTCGGCGCGCAGTTCGGGATCGATGTCCAGAATGCCGGCCGCTTCCACCGTGTTGTTGAAGAGGTCCCAGACGATCTGCTGGTCGTAGGCGATGCCGTCTTCCACCGGCCCGTGCTCGGGCGACCAGCCTTGCGGGGCCACCAGGCGGCCGTCGGGTAGCACCTTCAGGTAGTCCTGCCAGAACGCGGCGGCCTCTTTCATCATCGGATAGGCAGTCTCGCGCAGGAAGCGTTCGTCACGCGTGAATGCATAGTGCTCCCAGAAGTGCTGGGCGTACCAGGCGTTGCCCGTCTTGTTCCACAGGTAGCCCATCGCGCCGAACGGGTTCGACTCGGTGCGCAGTGTCCAGCCGCGAATCGGGGCGCCATCCTTGCCCTTGAATTCCTGCGCCGTCTGCTGACGCCAGACCGGCGCCAGGCCGTTCACGAAGCCGAAGAACGGTTCGGCCAGCTCAGAGAGGTTGGTCACCTCGGCCGGCCAGTAATTCATCTGGACGTTGATATTGGTGTGGTAGTCAGAATTCCATGGCGGCGCATAGCTGTTGTTCCACAGGCCCTGCAGATTGGCCGGCAGCGAGCCGCGCGAACTGGCGGTGAGCAGGTAGCGGCCATACTGGAAATACTGGGCTTCGAGTTCCGGGTCACCGCCATCGCGCGTGTAGGCCAGCAGACGCGCATCGGTCGGCAGCGCCCGGCGCTCGGCGAGCGTCGGGCCCAGATCGAGTTCGACCCGCTTGAGCAGGCCGCCCAGATCGCGCTCGTGCTCGACGCGCAGTTCGTCGACAGGGCGCGCGGCGGCCTTGCTCACCTGCTGCGTCACGCGCGCCAGCGGGTGGCCACCTTCGAAGCGGCGCGCCGGATCCATCACGAAGCTGGTGCCGGCGCCCAGCACCAGCGTGACCGAGTTCGCATTCGCAAAGCCGATCCGCTGGCCGTCGACGGCCAGCTTGCCGCCGTCGTTGAGCACCTGCACCTGGCTCGCATACGACATCACATTGGTGCTCGGCGCCTGGTCGGGCAACACAAAGCCGGCCAGCGTGCCCGCCGCGTACAGACGGTTGCCGTTGACAGCCAGGTGGGCGCCGTGGCGGTCGGTCAGCGCGACACTGCCCGTATAGCGGCCCGGCTTGTCGGCAGACAGGCGCAACACGATCACCTGGGCTGGATAACTGGCCCAGGCTTCGCGCTTGTAGTTCACGCCATCGTGCGTGTAGGTGACCGTGTGCACGCCGCGCACCAGGTCGAGCGAGCGGCGGTAATTGGTCACGCCCGTCGCATGGGCCGGCAGGTCGACCAGCACATCGCCGAAGGGTTGAAAAGCGCCCATCGTCTTGTCGTCGCCGGTCCAGAGGGTGATGTCGTTGAACTGCAGGTGTTCGCGGCCCGGCTGGCCGAACACCATGGCGCCGATGCGGCCATTGCCGATCGGGAGGGCTTCCTTCTCCCAGCCGGTGTCGTTGTCCTGCGCGGGCGCGTGGTAGCGCAGGACGAGGTCGGGAGCGGCCAGCGCGGCGCCGGCAAAAGTCAGGCCAAAGCCAAGGCTGGTGGCGGCAAGCGCCAGGCGCAGCGTGTGATTCAAGGTCATTGGGTAACAGGCTTTCCGTGCACGATGCCGCGTCCGGCAGTGCTCATGTAGACAACGCCGAAGCGGTTCATGTCACCGACGATGAAGTGGCCGTCGCCAGGGCCGCCGTACTGGTGCGCGTCATCGTTGATGCGCTGCCAGGTGGCGCCCGTGTCGAGCGAGCGGTAGATGCCGCGCACGCCCTTGACACTGCCCCAGATGAACACCGTCGGATACGTTTTGCCCGGTGCAGCCTTGCCGAAGCCGACCGCGCCGCAATAGTCGATATCGAATACCGGCTTGAAGCTGGCACCGCCGTCGATCGAGCGCGCGAGGCCCCCCTGCTTGAGCGGGGCCCACAAGTCGCCTTCACGTTCGGGCGCCGCGCGGATCAGGCGCGAGCCGCCCGAAGGCAGACTGGCGCGCGCCGTAAACGTGGCGCCGCTGTCGCTGCTGGCCACCAGAGCGTTGTCATCATACGCGTAGAACACGTTCGCCCGCACCGGATCGGCCACGGCGCGCATCCGGTTGCCCGTCAGGCCTGCGACCGGCGTCCAGGTCGCGCCCGTGTCGCCGGAGCGGAACGAGGTCGTCGAATCCTGCGGCGTGTGCACGAGCGTCGCGCCGTCGGCCGAGATGGCAATCTGGCCCCGCTTGCCCTGCATCGCCGGCGTCTTTTTCCAGGTAGCGCCGCCGTCGCGCGTGACCAGCATCGCGTCGCCAACCCGCACCAGGGTGCCGGGCCGGCGCGCCGCAGCGTCCAGGCCCGTCGTGGTGCCGATTTCAGGCTTGTGGATGCGGCCATGGCGCGCCGGATCGTCGTGCACGAAGCCGTCGTAGTCGCCGATGGCGGACACCAGCGGCGCGCCCGGCATGCTTACCAGGCCAAGCGGCACCGTCTCTTCCAGACCCTTGACCGTGAACGTCCAGGTGGCCGGGACGGCATCGATGTTCGCGGTGCGGAAGATGCCGTTGCCGGACGTGACCCAGACCGCGCGGGGATCGCGGGGATCGAATTCAACTGACCCGGCCCAGTGGATGGCGTGCCCTTCGAGCCACGGCACGCCGGCGGCGTCGCGCCGGAAGCCGCGCGCGATCACGTCGGTCCAGGTGGCGCCGGCATCGGTCGACACCAGAATGCGGTCGCCCTTGGCGTCGCCCTGGCGGATGAACGTGTTGATGGTCGAGACGACGAGCCGGCGCGGGTTGGCCGGGTCGACGCTGATGCCGGCGAACGGGCGCGTCCAGCCGGCGGGCGTGACGTCGGTCCAGGCGCCGCTGGCAAGCGCGTAGCGCCAGACCTGGCCCCGCTGCATTGGTTCGGTACCGCTTTTGTCCGGATGCGGGCCGGCGCCGTCGGCGTAGGCGATGTACAAGTTGCCGGCGCCATCGAGCGCGGCGCGTTGTGGCATCAGTCCCGCCGGCCCGCCTGTCACCGAATGGAAGCTCGCGCCGGCATCGTCGCTGCGGTACAGGTTGGGGCCGACGCTGCCGAAGCGCGAGACGCCGACGAACACGCGGCGCGCGTGGCCACCCTTTACGCTGGCAGGATCGGGCAGCACGATGTTCAGGCCGACGTCGTTGGGCGTCGTCGTGACCGGCAGCGCCTCGTTTCGCTGCCAGGTCTTGCCGGCGTCGTTGCTGGTGAACAGGCCATTGCGGCGCGAGCCAAGGTACAGGCGGGTATTCAATGACTGATTCGATCCCGGATCGACGGCGAGCCGCTCGCCGTTTTGCCGGCCGAAGCCGTTGCCGTGGGTTTTGAACTGGGCGGTGACATCAACGACGTCGAAGGTCTTGCCGTAATCGGTCGAGCGCAGGATGGCGGTGCGGCCGCCGTTCAGATAGGCGATGCCGGCCAGCAGCCAGATGTTGCCGGCGTTGTGCGGATCAACGGCGAGTGCATCGATGCCCAGGAAACCCGTCTGGTCTTCGCCGACCCAGTCGAGCAGCGGATACCAGCGGCCCTCTTTTGCGCTCCAGCGGTAGGCGCCGCCAACGTCGGTGCGCGCATAGGCGACGTCCGGCTCGCTGCGGCTTGGCAAGACGGCCGTCACGAAACCGCCGCCGCCGATGGCGACGCTGTCCCAGGCATAGGCGATGGTTGACGCAGTCGCTGCAGTCGCTGATACCTCAGCGCCCGAAGATGACGCTGCGGTCACTGTGTTCGTGACGGTGGCCGTGGCCGTGGCAGCGGCCCCGACGACGATGGCCGCGACCGCGCCCACGAACACGCCAAGCTGGCGCGCGTACGTGGAAGGCATGGTGTCTCCTGATTGTTCTTATGTGTCGCCTGTGGGTGGCGACTATTAGCTTGCTGCAAACCATGCTAAACAATACAGACGACGCTGGCAAGCAGAATGTTCGCGCTAACAAATAATTTACAGGATGAGAAGCAGGATATCGCCCGACATCTCCACGCAGGCATGATTGCGTATAACATTGGCGACCTACACGAATTCAACACAGGAGATTGCATGAACATCAACGGAGAAATGATCATTGGCGCAAGCATCGTGCGCGGCGCAGCCGGCACCGTGCGTGCCTACAACCCGGGCACGAAGCAGGAACTCGAACCTGAGTTTGGTCTTGCCTCGACCGACGACCTGGCCCGTGCCTGCCTGCTGGCCGACGCTGCCGTCGAGCCGTACCGCGCGCTGAGCCTGGAAGAGCGCGCCAATTTTCTTGAAACGATCGCGCAGCGCATCATCGACCTGGGCCCGGCGCTGATCGAGCGCGCCAGCCAGGAAAGCGGCTTGCCGACGGCGCGTCTCGAAGGCGAGCGTGGCCGCACTGTCGGCCAACTGCGCCTGTTCGCCAAGGTCGTGCGTGACGGCTTGTTCCTCGAAGCGACGCTCGACTCGGCCCTGCCCGAGCGCACGCCGCCACGCGCGGACCTGCGCATGCGCAAGATCCCCGTGGGCCCGGTCGCCGTGTTCGGGGCCAGCAACTTCCCGCTCGCGTTTTCCGTCGCCGGTGGCGATACCGCGTCGGCGCTTGCCGCCGGCTGCCCGGTCGTCGTCAAGGCGCACAATGCGCACCTGGGCACCTCCGAACTGGTCGGCAAGGCCGTGCTGCAGGCAGCGCTCGACTGCGGCATGCCCGAAGGCGTCTTCTCGCTGCTGATTGGCGAAGGCAACATGATCGGCGGCGACCTCGTGAGCCATCCGGCGATCCGCGCCGTGGGCTTTACCGGTTCGCGCGCAGGCGGCCTGGCGCTGGCGCAAATCGCCAGCCGCCGCAAGGAGCCGATTCCTGTCTACGCTGAAATGAGCAGCATCAACCCGGTCTACCTGTTGCCGGGCGCCCTGGCCAGTGGCAGTGCCGCACTGGCAGGTGCGTTCGTTGATTCGCTGACGATGGGCGTCGGCCAGTTCTGCACCAACCCGGGCCTGGTGATCGGCGTGGCCGGGCCGCAGCTCGACGCGTTCCGCGCTGCAGCAACGGCAGCGCTTCAGCTCAAGCCGGCGGGCACGATGCTCACCGCAGGCATCCATACCGCCTATACGGACGCGGTGGGCATTCGCGCCGGCATCGCGGGCGTGACGCTCGTCGCGCACGGCAGCAGCGAGGGCGCGGGCTGCGCGGCGAAAGCGGCGCTGTACGAGTGCGACGCCGCCACCTTCCTGGCCAATCCGGCGCTGGAAGAAGAGATCTTCGGCCCGGTCTCGCTGCTGATCGCGTGTAAGGATGAGGGAGAGCTGCTGGCCGTGACGCGCCACCTGGAAGGCCAGCTGACGGCCACCGTGCATGCGGTCGCGAGCGACCATGCGCTGGCCGGCGCCCTGTTGCCGCTGCTGGAACGCAAGGTCGGCCGTATCCTGTTCAATGGCTTCCCGACCGGCGTCGAGGTAGCGCATGCGATGGTGCACGGCGGCCCGTTCCCGGCCACCACGGATCCACGCAGCACGTCGGTGGGCGCGACTGCCATCGAACGCTTCCTGCGCCCCGTGTGCTACCAGGACGTGCCGGCCGGCCTGCTGCCCGATGCACTCAAGGACGGCAATCCGCTGCGAATCGCCCGCCTGATCAATGGCGAGCTGAAGCTGCCTGCGTAAGCACCACGAACGCGGACCAGGGTTGCGGCACCAACACCGCGGCGCTGGTCTGCGTCTGCGTCTGCGTCTACAAATGCTGCCGTTCGATATCCTCGGCATCCCCTGACAGCATATGCGCATCGTCCGGGGCGAACGCGAGTTCGACCCGGATCTCGTTGGCCAGGATGGCCTTGCCGGCCGGCGGACGATCGCCATCGACACGCACCCAGGACAACACCAACTCGCTGAAATTGACGCGGTCTTGCCGCGCCAGCAGGTACGACACATCGAATTCGATCCGTGGCGTGCCGTGGTGCGCTGCAGCGGCGATCTGGAATGCGCCCAGTGTGCCGATGAGCGACGCCTCACGCTCCGCCTGCGACGCAACCACGGCCGGCAGGTCGAGATACAGCGCATAGAAAAAGCCGCCCTTCTTCGCGGCCGTGCCGACGGCCAAGTTGTCAAACACCAGCTTGATCGTCCCCGGCATCTGTCGAGCATCGGAAAGAGAATCGAAACGAGAATCGGAACGAGATTCGGACCGGGAATCCAGCTCACCAACATCACGGCACAGCGCAACGACCCGTGCGAGTTCTGCCGCATCGCTTTTCCCCAGCCGCAGCAGCACCGACACCGATTGCTCATCGAAAGGCACTTGCGCCACGCCACTCACTGACCGCCGTGTGCTCGACAGGCGGCGCCCCGCCACCGTCCTGAACGACTGGAACGGCGGTCGCTCCAACAGCGCTGCACGGGCGGCAGAAACGGCAGGGACCGGTGGCAGCGTCGTCGGTACAGCGTTGGACGCATACGTCGTGCCCAGCCAGCCGGGGATTCTGGTCTTGTAGCGCTCGATGCTCAGACCGTTCGCATACACATGGTTGCCCGCCCAATAGACATCGCTGTTGGTCGACGAATACGGATTCGCTGACTTGGGCATGGTCTTTCCCGTCAGCAGCGACCATGCATGCGTCAAGCGGTCGACACTGGCGTGATGCAGGAAAAAGATGGGATCGAGCGGCGACTGCATTGTGCTCATGACGCCGCCGATCAGATCGTGGACGGGATTGTGAACGTCTTCGATGCTCGGCTCGAACGCGTTGCTCTTGCCACGCTGAAAATTGCGCACCGCTGACGAGAATGGCGCCAGGCTCAGTGCGCTGCGAACGTTTGAACTTTGTCTGGGAACGTACAGTGGATTGCCGGGCGCCGGATCGGTAAACTCCGCTGGCAAGGTCGCGTACGAGTAATAGTCCCAATACGGCAGCGTCAGATAGGGGTTGCCGGACACACTGCGCAACTGCTGCTCGAAGTAGTACAGATATCCGCGGTGCCACGAAATGAAATACGGCACGCCGTGCGGACAGGTGTTCACATGCACATTGGACCAGTACGACAGTGAGCCCGGGCTGGCCTGATTGGCGTTGGCGCGCATCGTCGCAATCGCGTTGACGAAGGCGGGATACTGGCTGGTGGTCTTGAACTGCTTCCATTCGAGCCGCGGCCCACCGCTTGCCTGGCCCGCCGCCAGGTCCGGAAAACACTGTAAAACAGTGACCCCAATACCTGTTTTTAAAAACCTTCTCCTGGTACCACTGTGGGTTTTCATCGCATCCCCCGACTGAACAAAAAACGCTACATGTTCAGTCGAGTGTAGGAAAAGATCCGGCGGATGGCGCGCGCACGATTGCCCGATTTAACAGCGATCAAAAACGCGCCAAAGCGCGTGGCTCACATCGGACAATTAGTGCGCTGACAGCGATGAATCCAATGAAGCTTAACGCGTGTTGCCGCGCGTTGCGACATCCAGCCACACGGCCAGTGTCAGGATCAACCCCTTGACGATCATTTGCCAGTACGCATCCACGTCCAGCATCGACATGCCATTGTCCAGGCTCGCCATCACGAGTGCACCCACCAGCGCGCCATGCACGGTGCCGGCGCCGCCGCGCATCGACGTGCCGCCGATGAAGCAGGCAGCGATCACGTCGAGCTCGGCCGACACCCCGGCCGACGGCGAACCGGCCGCCAGGCGCGCCGTGTTGATCAGGCCAGCCAGCGCGCACATCAGGCCCATCAGGCCGAAGATCCACAGCTTCACCTTGCGCACGTCGATGCCGGACAGGCGCGTCGCTTCCATATTGCTGCCCACCGCGTAGATGCGGCGGCCGAACACGGTCTGCCGTGCAATGTAGCTGAACACGCCCAGCAGCACCAGCAGGATCAGCACCGGCAGTGGAATGCCTTCGTAGCTGTTGAAGGTCGAGATCAGCCCGGCCAGCACCGCACCCGCCACCACCACCCGCAGCGCCGAGCGCCACATCGGGATCACCGGCAGCTTGTGGCGCGCCTGGCTCGCACGCTGGCGCCAGACCAGCACACAGGTGAGCACGAACAGGCCAATGCCCAGGATGCTGCCCCACAGCGGCGGCAGATACGCCTGGCCCAGTTGTTCCATGCCCGGCGACACGGGCGCCACGGTGGCGCCGCCGGTCAGCCCCAGCACGACCCCGCGGTACGCCAGCATCCCGCCCAGGCCGACAATGAAGGACGGTATGCCCGCATACGCCGTCAGATACCCATTCAGGAAACCGCACAACAGGCCCGCGCCGAGCACGATGAGGACGGACAGCGGCAGCGGCAAGCCATGCGTGACATCGAGCACGGCGGCCATGCCGCCCAGAAGACCCAGCAGCGAGCCGATGGACAGATCGATTTCGCCGGCGATGATGACGAACACCATGCCGCAGGCGAGGATGCCGGTGATGGACATCTGCCGCATCAGGTTCGACAGATTGCGCGCCGAGGTGAAGCCGCCATCCGTCTTCCAGCTGAAGAAGGCCCAGATCAGCGCGATCGCCACCAGCAGCGCCAGAATCTTGTACTGCGTGAAAATTCGTTTGAACGTCATCGTGGTCATTGTGTGATTGTGGTTGTCATGCGTGGTGAGGGATCGACGGCGCCGCGGCCGTCTGGCCCAGCGCGGCGGCCAGTACCGTTTCCTGGTTCAGGCCCTGGTTGACGAAGTCGCCGTTCAGGCGCCCTTCCTGCATCACCAGCACGCGGTCGGACACGCCCAGGACTTCGGCCAGTTCGGACGAGACCATGATGATCGCGATCCCCTGCGCCGCCAGTTCCAGCATCAGTTTGTAGATTTCGAACTTGGCGCCGACGTCCACGCCGCGCGTCGGTTCGTCCAGGATCAGCACTTTCGGGCCGGTCAGAAGCATCTTGGCCAGCACGGCCTTTTGCTGGTTGCCGCCCGAGAGCGACGTGATGGCCAGGGCTGGTGTGGCGGTCTTGAGCGCCAGCCGGCTGATCTGCTCACTCACGGCGCCCGCTTCTTCGTGCTCGTCGATGCGGCTAGCGTGCGAAAAGCGCGGCAGGACCGACAGCGTGATGTTCTCGCCTACCGACAGGTCGCGCACGATGCCGTGGTGCTTGCGGTCTTCGGGCACCAGCGCGAAGCCGGCGCGAATGGCTTTCAAGGGTTCGGACGTATCGACCTTGCGGCCCTCGAGCCAGACTTCGCCCTCGTGCTTGCCCGGATAGGCGCCAAAGATGGCCGTCACCAGTTCGGTGCGCCCGGCGCCGACGATCCCGGCGATGCCGAGGATTTCGCCGCGCCGCACCTGGAACGACACGTCGTCGACCTTCTTGCGGCCCGGCTGCTCGGGGTCGTAGCAGGTGATATGGCGCGCCTCCATGACCACCTCGCCAACCGGATGCGGCAGCGACGGATACATCTGGCTCATCTCGCGGCCGCACATCTGGTTGATGATGCGCTCGACGCTCATCGCTTCCATCGGCGTGGTGGCGATATGCTTGCCGTCGCGGATGACGACGACCGTGTCGCAGATGGCCGCGACTTCTTCGAGCTTGTGCGAGATGTAGACGCAGGCCACGCCGCGGCTTTTCAGGTCGCGGATGATGTCGAGCAGGACCGCGATTTCCGACGCCGTCAGCGATGCCGACGGCTCGTCGAGAATCAACAGGCGCGCGTTCTTGTTCAGGGCCTTGCCGATCTCGATCAGCTGCTGGTGCCCGCCGCCGTAATGCTTCACCGGCAGCACCACGTTCACGTCCGGCAGCTTCAGGCCGCGCAGTATTTCCGCGGCCTTCTGGTTCATGGCGGGATAATCCATGCGCCCGCCGGGCAGTGTGATTTCGTTACCCAGAAAGATGTTCTCGGCCACGCTCAGTTCGGGCACCAGCATCAGTTCCTGGTGGATGATGATGATGCCGGCGTCCTCGGTCTCGCGCACCGAGCGCGCCCGGAGCGGCTGGCCGTCCAGGACGATCTCGCCCTCCCAGGTCCCGTGCGGATAGACGGCCGACAGGACCTTCATCAGCGTCGATTTGCCGGCACCGTTCTCACCGCACAGGCCGATGCACTCACCCGGGCGGATCGCCAGGTCGATGCCATCGAGCGCAGGCACCCCGTTGAATCGCTTGGCGATTCCCTTCATTTCAAGCAGATAGCCGGCCATCGAAAGACTCGTTTCAAGACGTTGGACCACCGGCCGGCGAGGCTCGCCAGCCGGATCGCCCGCAGGCGCGGGCGCTGTAGCAGGGTAACGCCGGCTTATTTACCGGCCAGCTGGCCCTGCGTATAGAAGCCGTCCTTGACCAGCATGTCGACGTTGGCCTTGTTCAGCAGGATCGGCTTGAGCAGGATGGTGTTGACGGGCTTGAAGCCGTTATTCAGTTGCGCGTTGTAGGCGGGCTTCTCGTTGCGCACCAGTTGCACCGCCAGGGTCGCGGCGCTGGTGGCGATATTGCGCAGCGGTTTGTAGACCGTCATCGACTGCGTGCCTGCGATCACGCGGCGCACCGCAGCCAGGTCGGCGTCCTGGCCCGAGACCGGGACCTTGCCGGCCAGCTTCTGCGACGACAGCGCCTGGATCGCGCCGCCGGCGGTGGCGTCGTTCGAGGCCACGACGGCGTCGATCTTGTTGCCGTTGGCGGTCAGTGCATTTTCGATGATGGCCATCGCCTCGGACGGGCTCCAGTCCTTGACCCACTGGCGGCCGACGACCTTGATGTCGCCCTTGTCGATCAGCGGCTGCAGCACCTTCATCTGGCCTTCGCGCAGGATCTTGGCGTTGTTATCGGTCGGCGCGCCGCCCAGCAGGTAGTAGTTGCCTTTTGGTTTAAGCGCGACGATCGACTGCGCCTGCAGTTCGCCGACGGCCTTGTTGTCGAACGAGATGTAGGCGTCGACATCGGCATTGAGGATCAGGCGGTCGTACGACAGCACCTTGATCTTGGCCTTCTTGGCTTCGCGGATCGCGTTGTTCAGCACCGTCGCGTTGTACGGCACGATGACCAGCACGTCCACGCCGCGCGAGATCAGGTTCTCGATCTGGGCGATCTGGCGCTGCTCGCTGGCGTCGGCCGACTGCACATAGACCTTCGCGCCCAGCTTTTCGGCTGCGCCAATGAAGTAGTCGCGGTCACGGGTCCAGCGCTCGAGGCGCAGGTCGTCGATCGAAAAGCCGATCTTCGGATTCTTGGCATCGGCCATGGCGGGGGCGGATGCGAACAGCATTGCGCAACCGATGCCGACTGCCGTGATGAGTTTTTTCATGCTTGTCTCCAGTGTATTTTCGACGCCTGGACGGTAGGGTCCAGGCGAAGTTCCGACATTCTGCTCAAGAATGGCTATTAATGCCACTTTTAGTCATCGTACAAACTGCGGTTTAGTGGTTATGCCGCGGCATCGCGCCGGCCACGGCCCGATAGGGCAAGGCCAGTTCCATGCAGGCGCCCGTGTGCAGCTGGCCGACCGTCGCGCGGTAGATCTCTTGCCACGGTGTCTGGCTTGGCGGGATCCCGGGCGGCGTGTCGAGCTTGCGCGCCTCGAGTTCGGCGTCCGACAGCACCACGTCGCAGCGCCCGTGCACCAGATCCACGCGCACGATGTCGCCCGTGTGCAGCAGTGCCAGATTGCCGCCGGCCGCGCTCTCGGGCGACGCATTCAGGATCGATGGGCTGTCTGAGGTGCCCGACTGGCGACCATCGCCCAGCGTCGGCAGGTTGTTGATGCCACGCTTGATCAGTGCATCGGGCGGCTGCATGTTGACGACTTCGGCCGAACCGGGCCAGCCGATCGGGCCCGCACCGCGAATGACCAGCATCGTGTGCTCGTCGATGCCCAATTCCGGGTCGTTGATGCGCGCATGATAATCGTCCGAGCCGTCGAACACGACGACCTTGCACTCGAAGCAGTTCTCGGCGCCCGGCGTGGCCAGGTAGCGTTCGCGGAAGCTCGGCGAAATCACGCTCGTCTTCATGATCGCAAAATCGAACAGGTTGCCCTTTAAAACCAGGAAACCCGCGTTTTCCTTGAGCGGATCGGCGAACGGGCGGATCATCTCGCGGTCCATCGTCTGGTGCATGTCGATGTTCTGGGCCAGCGTTTTGCCGGTCACCGTCAGGCGATCCGAACGCAACAGGCCCGCCTGGTCGAGTTCCCACATCACGGCCGGCACGCCGCCCGCGCGGTGGAAACGCTCGCCCAGGTATTTGCCGGCGGGCTGCATGTTCAGCAGCAGCGGCACTTCGTAACCGTAGGTCATCCAGTCTTCGGTGGTGATTTCAACGCCCGCATGGCGCGCCATGGCCATGATATGCGGCTGCGCATTGCTCGAGCCGCCGATGGCCGCATTGACGACGATCGCATCGAGGAACGCGTCGCGCGTCAGGATGTTCGACGGGCGCACGTCTTCCATCGCCAGACCGACGATGCGCCGGCCCGTCTCGTAGGCCATCTGGCCACGCTCGCGGTACGGTGCGGGAATCGCGGCGCAACCGGTCAGCGACATGCCCAGCGCTTCGGCCACGGCGTTCATCGTCGACGCCGTGCCCATCGTGTTGCAATGACCGGCCGACGGGGCCGAGGCGGTGGCGATGTTCATGAATTTCTGTTCGTCGATCGAGCCGGCCGCCAGCTGGCGGCGCGCCTTCCAGATCGCCGCGCCCGAACCGACCAGTTCACCGTCGAACCAGCCGTCGAGCATCGGGCCGCCCGACAGCACGATGGCCGGCATGTCAACGGTCGACACGGCCATCAACTGGGCCGGTGTCGTCTTGTCGCAACCGGTCGTCAGCACCACGGCGTCGATCGGATAGCCGTGCAAGATCTCCACCAGGCCCAGATAGGCCAGGTTGCGGTCCAGGGCCGCGGTCGGGCGGCGGCAGTTTTCGAAAATCGGGTGCAGCGGGAATTCCATCGGAATGCCGCCGGCATCGCGGATACCGTCGCGCACGCGCTTGACGAGTTCCAGGTGGATGCGGTTGCACGGCGTGATGTCGCTGCCGCTCTGGGCGATGCCGATGATCGGTTTGCCAGAGCGCAGTTCGTCGGGCGTGATCCCGTAGTTCATGAAGCGCTCGAGGTACAGCGCCGTCATGTCGATCCGCTCCGGATTGTCGAACCAGTCCTGGGAACGGAAGCGGAAGGTGGATTGCTTGGTCATGCGGTGATTCTCCAGTGCGCGTTACAGGTGCAACGCATGTTGCGGCAGGCCCGGCGCGTCGGTGCGGAACGTGAACAGCCCACCGGCCAGTGGCTGCGCGAGCAGGTCGGCCTCGCTGAGACCCTTGCGCGCGGTGGTGGCATACACGGTGCGCAGATCGTCGCCGCCAAAGGCCGGCTTGGTGATGTTCGCGCACGGGAAGCGCACCTCATCGACCTTGCGTCCTTGCGGATCGTAGCGGTCGATGCGCCAGCCGCCGAAGACGGCGACCCACAGGTACCCTTCGGCGTCGACTGCCATGCCGTCCGGATGGCCGCTGCCTTCGTGCGTGACGAACAGGCGCTTGCCCTTGATCGTGCCGTCTGACCCCAGGTCGAAGGCGTAGATGGCGCGCGCGAGCGTGTCGGTGTGATACAGCGTGGTCGCGTCCGGGCTGATGGCGGGACCGTTGGTGATGATGTAGCCGGCGTCCATTGCGCGCGCCGGCTGGCCGGCGCCGTCGAAGCGGTACAGCGTGCCGGTAGCCTCGCTCTCGCCATTGTCCATCGAGCCGAACCACAGGCGCCCGGCTGCATCGACGTGGCCATCATTGAAGCGGTTGCCCGGCAGGTCGGCTTCGACGCGGGCCAGCGCGATGAACGCGCCGTCGTTCTCGGCAAAGCGGTACAGGCCATCTTCAAGACCGCACACCATGCCGCCATCGTCGCTCGGTGCGAGAAAGCCGATCTGCGATGGTGCATCCCAGCTCTGGCGCGCGCCGCCGTCTTCGTCGCAGCAGTGGATGCGGCGGCCCTTGATGTCGACGAACCAGATCTTGCGCCGGACCGCATCCCACAGGGCGCCCTCGCCCAGCGTGGCCTTGACGTCCCACAGGCAGTGCACGGCGCCGGTCATGCGCCGTACCAGCCAGCGTCGACGAAGTATTCGCGGCCGCTGCAGCGGCGCGCGTTGTTCGAGGCCAGGAACAGCGACAGCGCCGCCACGTCCTGCATCTCGACGCGCTGCGGCAGGCACTGGCCGGCCAGGATGCGCGCTTCTTCTTCCGGCGTATGCCACAGCGCCTGCTGGCGCGGCGTGCGTACGGCGCCCGGGATGACGGTATTGACCCGGATATTCTCGGCCCCGAGGTCGCGCGCCAGGCCGCGGCTCATCGCCTCGATCGCTGCCTTGGCCATCATGTACAGCGACAGCTGGTTTGACGCCAGGTACCACGAGATCGAACCGAAATTCAGGATCACGCCGCTGCCCTGGCGGCGCATCATCGCCACTGCTGCCTGGCTGCAGAAATAGGTGTGGCGCAGATTGACCGCCATCCGGCTTTCCCAGTAGTCGGGCGTGACGTCGTCGATGCCGTGGCGGTCGTCGTTGGCAGCGTTATTCAGCAGGATGTCGATGCCGCCAGCCTCCGCCTCGATGGCGGCAAAGGTCGCGGCCAGCGCATCGAGGTCGGTCAGGTCGCACGGCAGGAAGCGCGGCTTGTGCGCGGAACCGGCCAGCGCATCGGCCAGCGCAGTCGATGCTTCTTTGGCGATGTCGAGGAACCAGACCTGCGCGCCCTGGCCGGCAAACGCCGTCACCAGTTCGCTGCCGATGCCGGTGCCGCCACCGGTGATGACGACGCGCTTGTCGCGCAGGTCGGGATAAGTCGCGTAGACCAGTGCGGCGGGGGTGGAATCTGGTGTTGAATCGTGCATCGTGAACTCGTGGTTATCTTGGAGCGAATCGGAAAGCAAATCGTGGGGCGCGCCGTCAGGTGGGGTCATGACGGACGGCCTGCCAGCAGTTCGCGCCGCGCCAGGTTCTGGTACAGCGCGCGCACGCCGAAGGTCCATGGCGCGATGGTGTCGCTGCGGCCGACCGTATTGACCAGGGCGCCCAGCGCCGGGGTCGAGATGGTGACCTTGTCGCCCGGGTGGTGCGTGAAGCCGCCACCGGCCGCGCCGCGGTCCTTGATTGGCGAGAACATCGTCCCCAGAAACAGCATGAAGCCGTCCGGATACTGGTGGTGGGCGCCACAGGTCTGGGCGACCAGGTCGAGCGGGTCGCGGCTGATCTCGCGCATGCGGCTCGAACCGGCCAGTGTGAAGCCGTCGTCCGCGCCCTCGATCAGCATGCTCACTTCGCAGCTGCGCAGCGTGTCGAGCGTGAAGTCGCCATCAAAAATGCGCACGAACGGGCCGATGGCGCACGAGCCGTTGTTGTCCTTGGCCTTGCCAAGCAGGAGCGCGCTGCGCCCTTCAATGTCGCGCAGGTTGACGTCGTTGCCCAGTGCGGCGCCGACGGTCTCGGCGCGGCTGTTCACGGCCAGCACGATCTCGGGTTCCGGATTGTTCCAGTGCGACGACGGGTGCAGGCCGACCACGGCGCCATGACCCAGCGACGACATCGGTTGCGACTTGGTGAAGACTTCGGCGTCGGGGCCAATGCCCACTTCCATGTACTGCGACCACAGGCCGCGCGCGCTCAGCTCCGTTTTCAGGCGCATGGCGGCGCTGGAACCCGGCACCATCTCCGCCAGGTTGGTGCCGATGGTCGCCTGCAGCTCCGTGCGCAATGCAGAAGCGCGGGCAGGATCGCCCTTGGCCTGTTCTTCGATGACGCGTTCGAGCAGGCTGACGGCAAACGTCACGCCTGCGGCCTTGATGGCCTGCAGGTCGCACGGCGCCAGCAGCCGGACGCCGCCCTCGCCCAGGCCGCCGTCCAGCGCCGCTTGCAGCAGGCTGGCGGCGTCGCCCAAGTCGTCGCCCGCGGCACTCTTGACGATCGCCAGCATGTCGGCGGCATCGCGCTCGAACAGGTCGGCGACGGTGGCTGCGTGGTGGGTGATGTCGATCAGCCGGCCGGCGCGCACGGCGACGACTGCCGGGCCGTCGATCGGCGCCGGGCGCCAGACACGGCCAACCAGCAGGGCCGACGCGATGTCAGCGGGTAGCGCGTCGGGGAGCGCGCCGGGTAGCGCATTGACGGAAGATGCGGTCATGTTTTCTCTCGTTCGTGGTGACGGGTCCTGGCGGGCGCGCTGACGAATGCAAAGACGGATGCAAGGCAGCGTGGCGCGTACGGTCGGGACAAACCGGTACTCAGGAGGTGTGACGGGAAGGCGCGCGGCTGAGCAGGGCTGCAGCCACGCCGGCGGGCAGCCGGGTGTGCGGGTCTGGCATGGTCGTCTCCTGATGCTTTTTGATTATTTTAATGTGCGTCACAACAATCCTTTAACAGAATTGTTAGCGCAACCATTGCAGTCTAAACTTCTGCTCGGACGGTTGTCAACGAATTATTGGAAAGCTTGCAGGCAGGCGGGAGTGGCACAGAAACCCGTGCCGCGTAATGGTCCCGGCCCAGGACGGGACCAGGACGGTATCTTGATCAGAGGGTCCGTGCAGCGGCAGGCAGGCGTGCCGGCGGACGCACGCGTGGCGCGGCATCGGACTGACGCCGCACCAGGACAAAGTCCATGCGCGTCTGCTCCGGCTCGGCCGGTTCATCTTCACGCATTGCGCGTACGCGCCGCACCAGAGCCTGCACTGCTTCGCGCGCCATCTCGGCAATCGGCTGGCGCACGGTCGTCAGCTCGGGCCAGATGGTCGTGGCCAGTGCGGTGTCGTCGAAACCGGTCACGGTGAGGTCGCCCGGCACGTCCAGCGCCAGGCGGTGGGCGACGGCGACCGTGGCGGCAGCCATGTCATCGTTGCTGGCGAAGATCGCCGTCGGCCGCTCGGCAAGGGCCAGCAACTGCTCGGCCGCGTCCAGGCCCGAGCGGTAGGTGAACATCCCCTGCACCACCAGTTCGTCGGCTGCGTCGGCGTTCATTTCAGCGATCGCAGCGCGGTAGCCGTCGAGACGGCGCGCGCTGGCGCTCTGGTTCGGGTGGCCGACGATGAAGCCGATGCGCTGGTGGCCGAGGGCGATCAGGTGGCGCGTCATGTAGTGGGCGGCATCGTAGTCGTCGATGCTGACGGCGCCCAGGCCAGGCGCGGGCGAACCACAGGCGACGACGACAGCGGGAATGCCGGCGCGTTCCACGCAACCCAGCACGGCTTCGCTGTCGCACAGCGGCGGTGGCAAGATGACGCCATCGAGGCCATTGTCGATCAGGCGCTGCGTGTGTTCGGTTTCGTGGTTGCCCGCCTCGCACTTCTCGACGAAGAGCTGGACATTGTTCAGGCCCGACTGGTTCAGCAGGCCGACGAGAAATTCGCTCAGGTACGCGGCGCTGGGGTTGCTGTACAAGAAACCGACGCGGATCGGCTTGGAACCGGCCAGATTGCGCGCTTCCTGGTTCGGCGTATAGTTCAATGCAGCGACCGCATCGGCGACCTTGCGCCGGGTGCTCTCACGCACCAGGGTTTTCCCGTTCATGACGCGCGAGACCGTCATGGCGGACACGCCGGCCAGTTTGGCGACGTCCACCATCGTTGGCTTACCGTGTTCCATCGCTTCACGGATGCTGTCGAGCGTCACTTTACTCATGTCAGGATTGTTTTCAAGGCCAAGGAAATGGTCTTGATGTTAGCACAGCAACGCTTGGGATTGCGCTAACATCCTCTCGCTTCGGCGGGAGCCGCAACGTCGCGGCACATGACGGCAGCGCGCCGACTGGCTATAATCCCGGTCTTCGCATCGAAGGATTCCCCATGTCATTGCTAGCCCACGAGCTTGAACTGCTGTCGCCCGCCAAAACCGCCGAGATCGGGCGCGAGGCGATCCTGCACGGTGCCGACGCCGTCTATATCGGCGGCCCGGCATTCGGGGCGCGGCACAATGCCAGTAACCCGCTCGAGGACATCGCCGGGCTGGTGCAGTTTGCGCACGCCTACCGGGCGCGCATCTTCGTGACCATGAACACGATCATGCACGACAGCGAACTCGAGCTGGCGCGCAAGCAGATCTGGCAACTGTATGAGGCCGGTGTCGATGCGCTGATCATCCAGGACATGGGTTTGCTCGAGCTCGACCTGCCCCCGATTCAGCTGCATGCCAGTACCCAATGCGACATTCGTGGGCCGGAGAAAGCGAAATTCCTCGCTGACGTCGGTTTCTCGCAACTGGTGCTGGCGCGCGAACTGACCGTCGAGCAGATCCGCAAGATTCATCAGGTGACTGACACGCCGCTCGAATACTTCGTGCACGGCGCGCTGTGCGTGGCGTATTCGGGCCAGTGCTATATCTCGCACGCCGACAACGGCCGCTCGGCCAACCGGGGCGACTGCTCGCAGAATTGCCGCCTGCCCTACACGCTCAGCGATGGCCAGGGCCGCGTGGTTGCGTTCGACAAGCACCTGTTATCGATGAAAGACAACGATCAAAGCCGCAACCTGGGCGCACTGGTCGATGCCGGCATCCGCTCGTTCAAGATTGAAGGCCGCTACAAGGACATGGGGTACGTGAAAAACATCACGGCCCATTACCGTCTGCTGCTCGACGAACTGCTGGACCAGCGGCCGGAATTCGTGCGCGCCTCGAGCGGCCGCACGCGCGTCATGTTCACGCCGGATGTCGACAAGAACTTCCACCGCGGCCATACCGAGTATTTCGCGCAGGGCCGCCTGACCGATATCGGCGCGTTCGATTCGCCGAAGTACGTGGGTGTGGAACTGGGCATCGTGGCGCGCCTGAATGGCGACAGCTTCGATGTCGTCACCAGTGCGCCGATGGCCAACGGCGACGGCCTGAACTATATGTACAAGCGCGACACGGTCGGCATTCAGGCCAACAAGGCCGACAAGCTGGGCGACGAGGCCGATGGCCAGCGCTGGCGCGTGTATCCGAACGAGCCGATGCAGACGCTGGCAGGCTTGAAGGTCGGCACAGTCATCCATCGCAACCGCGACCACGGTTGGGAAGCAACGCTCAACAAGAAATCGTCCGAGCGCAAGGTGGCGCTGGAACTGGTGCTGAGCGAACAGCCGGATGGACTGCGACTGGACATCATCGACGAGGACTGCATCGCGTCGCATGCAGCAGCGGCAATTGCCCTGCAGCCGGCGACGCAGGCCGCGCAGGCCGATGCGGGATTGCGCGCCAGCGTTGCCAAACTCGGCAACACCATGTTTGAGGCGGGCCATGTCGAGCTCAAGCTGAGCCAGCCGTGGTTTGTGCCGAGCGCGGCGATCAATGCATTGCGGCGCGACGCCATTGCCGCGCACGAAGCGGCGCGCCTGGCGGCCTGGCAGCGGCCCGAACGCAAGTCGGCGACCACGCCGCCGCCGGTGTATCCGGACGTGCAGCTGAGCTATCTGGCTAATGTGTACAACGACAAGGCACGCGCGTTCTACCAGAAGCATGGCGTGCAGCTGATCGACGCCGCCTACGAGTCGCATGAAGAAGCCGGCGAAGTCTCCTTGATGATCACCAAGCACTGCCTGCGTTTCTCGTTCAATCTGTGCCCGAAGCAGGCCAAGGGCGTGCAAGGCGTGCAGGGCCAGGTGAAGGCCGAGCCGATGACGCTGGTCAGCGGCGAAGACCGCTACACGCTGCGCTTTGATTGCAAGCCGTGCGAGATGCACGTGGTGGGCGCGATGCGCTCGAACATCCTGAAGCAGCCGCCGCCATCGGCCGTGTCGTACACGCCGCTGACGTTCCATCGCCAGCGGCCAAGGGCCTGATCCACCGTTGCCTGCCATGAGGTAGGGTGGACGGCTATGCCGTCCACGCGTTCAACTCACTTTCGCAAACCGCAAAGCGACATCGGACTTTCATCAACACGGCGCCCTCGGGCGCCGTTCTTCATTTCCGGAGGATCGTGCAATCGATGCCGAGGTTTCGGCATGGGCAACGCCACGCCCGATGCCCATACTTGCGCCACTGTCAACACACGAGGGAGCACAGCATGGAACACGCATCGAAAGTCATCCTCATCACGGGCGCCAGCAGCGGCATCGGTGAAGCCACCGCCCGTTTTCTTGCCGCGCAGGGACACCGCGTCGTCCTTGGCGCGCGCCGTGTCGAGCAGCTGATCGCGCTGGCAAGCGCCATCCGCGCTGCAGGCGGCACTGCCGACGTCGCCCGGCTCGACGTCACCTGCATGGAAAGCATGACCGCGTTCGCCGACTTCGCGCTCGACTGCCATGGCTGCATCGATGTGCTCGTCAATAACGCGGGCGTCATGCCATTGTCGAAGCTCGACGCATTGAAGATCGACGAGTGGAACCAGATGATCGACGTCAACATCCGCGGCGTACTGCACGGGATTGCCGCCGTGCTGCCCGGCATGCAGGCGCGTGGCAGCGGTCAGATCATCAATATCGCGTCGATCGGCGCGTATGCGGTCAGCCCGACAGCAGCAGTGTATTGCGCAACCAAGTTTGCCGTGGCGGCCATCACAGAGGGTTTGCGGCAAGAAGTCGGCGGCACGATCCGCGTGACGCTGGTGTCGCCCGGCGTCGTGGAGTCGGACCTGGCCGAGTCGATTTCGGATCCTGCTGCGCGCGCGGCAATGCGCGACTTTCGCAAGGTGGCGATCAAGCCCCAGGCCATCGCGCGCGCGATCGGGTTTGCGATCGATCAGCCGGCCGACGTGGATGTCAGCGAGCTGATCGTGCGGCCGACGGCCAGTCCTTACTGAACCGGATTTGCCGGCTTGATCATGCCGGGATCTTGAGCCCTTTTTGCACGGATGGGCGCGCGAGGAATGTAGTGAGTGCGGCCGACACGTGCGGGAAGTCCTTGATGCCGACCAGGTCCCCTGCTTCGTAGAAATTCAGCAGGCCATTGATCCAAGGGAAGATCGCGATATCGGCGATGGTGAATTCGTCACCCGCGATCCAGGCATGCTGCGCCAGTTGGCCCTCGATCACGCCCAGCAGGCGGCGCGACTCGTCGACATAGCGGTCGCGGGGACGTTTGTCCTCGTAATCCTTGCCGGCAAACTTGTGGAAGAAACCGAGCTGGCCAAACATCGGCCCCACGCTGCCGATCTGGAACATCACCCATTGGATGATCTGATAGCGCGCGGCTGGGTCCTGGGGCAAGAGCTTGCCAGTCTTGTCCGCCAGGTAGATCAGGATAGCGCCCGACTCGAACAGCGGCAGTGGCTGGCCGCCGGGACCGTCCGGATCGATGATCGCCGGGATCTTGTTGTTCGGGTTAAGCGACAGGAACGCTGGCGAATGCTGGTCATCCTTGGCGAAGTCGACCTTGTGCACTTCGTACGGCAAACCGATCTCTTCCAGCATGATCGGAACCTTGACGCCATTGGGCGTCGGCATCGAATACAACTGCAGTCGGTCCGGATGCTGCACCGGCCATCGTTGCGTGATGGAGAATGCGGAGAGATCGGTCATGGTGATGGCGCTCGCCCGATCAGCCGAACAGCTTGGCGGCGGTCTCGGCAATGAGCTTGCCCTGGTGGCGCGCGCCACCCAGGTCGATTTCGCTCGGCTGACGTTCTCCCTTGCCGCCGGCAATCGTCGTCGCGCCATACGGGCTGCCGCCGGCGACTTCGTCGAGCGTCATCTGCTGCTGGTAGCTGTATGGCAGGCCGACGATGGTCAAGCCAAGGTTCATCAGATTCGTGATGATCGAAAACAGTGTGGTTTCCTGGCCGCCGTGCTGAGTAGCGGTGGACGTGAAGGCACCGCCGACTTTGCCGTTTAGGGCGCCGCGTGCCCACAGGCCGCCGGTCTGGTCGAGGAAGGCCGCCATCTGGCTCGGCATGCGGCCATAGCGCGTCGGCGCGCCGATGATGATCGCGTCGTAGTGCTCCAGCTCATCCACCTTGGCGATCGGCGCAGCCTGCTCCAGCTTGAAGTGGCCGTTCTTGGCGATGTCTTCGGGGACGGTTTCGGGGACGCGTTTCACGTCGACCGTTGCTCCGGCGCCGCGCGCGCCTTCGGCCACTGCATTGGCCATCGTTTCAATGTGACCGTAGGTCGAGTAATACAGAACCAGTACTTTTGCCATGGGCTTCTCCGATAGGTGAAAACAGAAAAGCCATTGTAGCGAGATCGGTAAATATACCGGTTTCGCTACAATGGCTTGTCGTGTCGTCTGATTATCGGCGCAAGGCGGCGTTTGACTCGCGCGCGTCAGATCCAGTAAATGAATGCCGCCAGTGCGATGACCAGCGCCACGCGCGTGATGTTGTACGCGGTCTTGTTCCATGCCTTGAAGCGGCGGCGATACTGGCCCATGTAGAACGAAATGCGGAACAGTTTGCTGACCAGACCGACCTGGTCGCCCGTTTCGTTGGGCGATGCGGCGGCCGTCATCAGGTTGCGACCGAGCCAGCGGTTCACACTTTGCATCCAGCGATAGCGCATCGGGCGCTCGACGTCGCAGAACAGGATGATGCGGTCGCTGTCGCTGCCGTTGATCGCCCAGTGGATATAGGTTTCGTCAAACACGACGCCCTGGCCATCGCGCCAGCTGTGGCGTTCGCCATCGACTTCGATGAAGCAGCGATCATCGTTTGGCGTGGCCAGGCCCAGGTGATAGCGCATCGAGCCGGCGAACGGATCGCGGTGGGGATTAAGCTTGCCGCCCGGTGGCAGCTCGGCAAACATCGCGGCCTTGACGGACGGGATCGACTGCAGCAGCGCGTAGGTCTGCGGGCACAGGCGCTCGGCCGACGGGTGGCTGGCGTCATACCATTTCAGGTAGAAACGCTTCCAGCCATTCTTGAAAAAGGAATTGAAACCGGCGTCATCGTTCTGCTCGGCAGCCTTGATCTTCTTGAGCGCGAGCATGCTCTCGGCTTCGGCGCGGATGATGGGCCAGTTCTCTTGCAGACGGGCCAGTTCGGGGAATTCGGAGAGCGGCGTAAACGGCGTATTGGGTACGCGCGAAAACTTGTGCATGAAGATATTGATCGGCGCCATGAATGACGAGTGATCAAAAATCTGACGACGAAACGGTAAACGGACTCGGCCGCGGAAATGGATGTGCAGGATCGATAACACGTAAAAACCGACGACAACCCACTTCATACCATCCTCCGTCCCAGTCCATCGCGTGGCTGGCTTGCTTGATCGAGGACGCAGAATACCACAACGGCTATGGGGCCGTTGCGGGCGGGCCAGGTTCTCAGAGAGAGATGCCGGGGCATCGACAAGGCGCGAATTGCGCGCTTGCCGATGAAGAGATATTGGCAGGCCTGATGGCCCGCCGGGGAAATCTTAGTGCGTCACCGACGTGATCGCATACCCTTTTTCGGCGATCTGGTCGCTCAGGTGTTCAATGTCGAAATCCTTGATGGCATCGGTATTGTCTTCCACCTCGTAGCCCTGGGCTTCGACTTCCCAATCGGTGTTGGTGGCTTCTTCAGGAATGCTTTTCGATTCCGGCACGGCCAGGTAAGAAAACTTGCCATCATGTTCAGCTCGGCGGTAGATATCCAGGCGCATATTATTTCCTCTATTTAATGTTTGCTTTCGAATGAAAGCGAGCATCTTCACAGTAGAAGATCGCGCTCGACGCGTCTGTTAATTGCCCAACACTCAGTCGTGCCATAACGTTATCAATGGCCCGGCCGCTGCCCCAACACCCTCGCCGGCAGCATGACAATGCCTTTGAGCAGACTGAATATGGCATCAACACCGATCCCCAGCAACCTGAACGGCAACAGCAACAACCACACCACGGGATAAACCAGCAGCGCCAGCAACGCGATCGGCCAGCACACCATCAACAACAGCACCCACACCAGAAAACTCAGCATATCGCCTCCACGTTGAACAGGAAGGCACTTTACCGGCCACCATCTTCAAGAGACCACCCCCATCCGACGCACTGTCATTTTCCTGGCTCGAACAGTCACCCACCCCGATAAACGGTTCCGGCAATAGCCACAAGGCTAAATCCAAACAATTAGGGTCAGTGTCGAATTATTGAGCAACTGATTCACTGCAGTTGGCAAACAATTCGACACTGACCCTATTTATCCATCGAGCAATGACCCAACAATTGGGGTCAGAGTCAAATTATTGGGTAATTGATTAACTGAAGTTGTCAAACAATTCGACACTGACCCTATTTGGGTTACTGACCCTATTTGGGTTAGGCGTATTCGGGGATTTGTTCGGTGACCGACTGGGTGACAACGTCGGCCTGGATCGAGGCTTGCAGGGACGGGATGGAGCCGCCGGCGCGGTAGGCGAAGGACAGGCGCAGCAGGTCGCCGGCTTTGACGGTGATGGGCGTGTAGAGCGGCAGCGTCATGTAGTGGTTCAGCCAGTCGATCGTCGTGGCTTGTTCCTGCACGATGGCCAGGACGTTTTTCGTCACGAAGCGCATGGCGTTCAGGGTGCCGGACTGTTCGATCAGGACCGAGCCTTCCCAGGCGATCAGGCTGTCGACCGGTTGGCCGAAGTCGATGATGCTGTAGACGGCGGGCTGCGACAGCTCGATCGTGCCGGGCTGGACGACGCCCGTTTCCTGGAACTGGACGATCGGGGCGTAGAAGCCGTCGAAGTCGTATTCCTGCTGGAGCGGCTGGACGGCCATGATGACGGCTTCCGGCATGAACAGCGGGAGCGGGCCGCCAAATTTGGCCAGGTAGCGGCGCTTGAACGACTCGATCACTTCGACCTGTTTTTCACGCAGCATGCCGACGTGGATCATTTCGCAGATGACGACATCGACCGGCTCCGGCGGCAGGTAATCAAATGCGTCGGCGTGGACGACTTCGACCTTGTGGCCATTCGGGTTCATGGCCAGGAAACGGCGGGCTTCACGCACCATGTCCGGGTTGTATTCGACGCAATAGACTTTCGACGCTTTCTGCGCCGCGAAGAACGACAGCACGCCCGTGCCGCCGCCCAGTTCCAGCACCTTGGCGCCGGGGAAAACCGAGTAGTGGATGGCGGACTTGAAGCTGTGCATCCGGTTCTGGTCCATCAGCATATTGTGATGGTAGTGGACTGGAATGAACTGCCCCAGGTAGCAGCTTTCGATTTCGCGTTCGTTCAGCATGATTATCCTCGTCGTCCTGTGTTGTGGGACCGTAGGACTATTATGGATACTCTTTCCTGCGCGCAATCTGTCGAGGTGAGGGGCAAATAACGTCCAATTCAATCTGCACGCCGTTCGCCATCCATCAGCGGCCGGACAGCAGCCCGGCCAGTTTGTCGTGCCCGGCCTGCTTGGCCAGCTGGGCGGCGGTGAAGCCTTCGGTGTTCTTCAGTCCCACGTTCGCGCCCTTGGCCAGCAACAGGCGCACGATCCAGTCCTGTCCCTCGCGCGCTGCCATCATCAAAGGCGTCACGGCGCCCGACGGCCGTGGCGACAGTGCATCGAGCTTCGCCCCACGCTCGATCAGCAGTTGCGCGATCGCGGCGTCACCGCTGGCGGCCGCATAATGCAGCGCCGTCCAGCCGGGCTGGTTGACCTTGGCGCCCTTGTCCAGCAGCGCGCGCACGGTGTCGCCATCGCGCTTGAACGCTGCCATCATCAGCGCCGTGTTGCCGTTGACTGCCTTGCGTTCCAGGTCGGTGCCCGGGTGGGCCAGCAAATCCTGCACGACCGCCGCCGAGCCTTCGCGGATCGCCAGCACCAACGCTGGCTCGCCACCCAGCGGATTGAGTTCGTTGGCGTTGACGACCGTGCCGACCATCTTGCGCACGGTGCTCGCATCGTCCATCTGCACGGCACGGAAGAACGAAGACACCTGCTTGTCAGTCGGCGGCGCCGCTGCAACAGAGCCGGCGGCCACTGCCACCAGCACACCCGCCGCGCACACGCGCGCCATCGAACGAACAATCCGCATGCGTCAGCTCCTGGCAGTCTGAAACAGGTTGAAGAAGTTCTCGCTCGTCTGCGCCGCGACATCGCGCAGCGACACGCCCTTGAGTGTGGCGATGTACTCGGCCACGTGCGCCACATAGCCCGGCTCGTTCATGCGGCCGCGGAACGGCACCGGCGCCAGATACGGCGAATCGGTCTCGATCAGCATGCGCTCGAGCGGCACGGCCAGCGCGACCGCCTGCAAATCCTTGGCGCTCTTGAACGTGACGATGCCCGAGAACGAGATATAGAAGCCCTGCTCCATGGCCGCCTGCGCCACCTCGAGCGACTCGGTGAAGCAATGCATCACGCCCGCCACGCCACCGGCGTCGGTGCCGGCGCCCTCTTCCTTCATCAGGCGGATCGTGTCTTCGCTGGCGGCGCGCGTATGGATGATCAACGGCTTGCGGGTCTCTCGCGAGGCGCGGATGTGTACGCGAAAGCGCTCGCGCTGCCAGTCGAGGTCGCCCTTGAGGCGGTAGTAATCCAGACCCGTCTCGCCAATGGCGACGATCTTCCGATGGTCCGCCAGGTCGACCAGCTGCTGCACGGTCGGCTCAGGCGTGTCCTCGTAGTCGGGATGCACGCCGACCGACGCGAAGATGTGGGGATACTGCTCGGCCAGCGCGAGCACTTGCGGAAAGTCCGGCAGGTCGACTGACACGCACAGGGCATGCGTGACCTGGTTCTCGGCCATCTTGGCCAGCACCTCGGGCATGCGGGCGGCCAGTTCCGGAAAATTGATGTGGCAGTGGGAATCGATAAACATCCCGCCATTGTACGCGAGGCGCCCTGCCGCAGCACGGCCGCCTCGGTCATGATCAGGCCACGTGCTCAGGCCACGCGCTTGCCCAGAATGATCAGATCGCGCTCGATCCCATCGAGATTCGCCACGCGCGGGAAGTTGGCCCAGGTCTCGAACCCGTATTTACCGAACAGTGCCAGGCTTGGCGCATTGTGGCCGAAGATGAACCCCAGCAGCGTATGCACCTTGACCTCGGGCGCGAACGCGATTGCCAGCTCCAGGCAGTAGCGCCCCAGGCCACGGCCACGGGCACTCTCCGCGATATAGATCGAGACTTCAGCCGTGCCCGAATACGCCGGCCGGCCATAGAAGTTCGAGTACGACAGCCAGCCAATGACGGCCGGCTGTTCGCTTGTGTCGAGCGCATCGTGAATCACCCACAGCGGGCGCCGGTCGGGCGTGTGCTCGTTGAACCAGGCTTCGCGCGACTGCACCGACACCGGCTCGGTATCGGCCGTCACGTCGCGCGAGGCGATGGTGGAATTATAGATATCGACGATGACCGGCAGGTCGTCGCGTCGTGCCAGGCGATGGACGTAGGAAGGCATGCAGCAGGAATGGGTTAGTTACAGAATTTGGTTAGTTACAACGTATGGGTGGCGCGCGACGAACGCAGCGCGGCGCCGAGAATTTCTTCGATGCGCTGGCGGGCGCGCTGGCCTGATTCGTCGGCCGGGAAATGCACGCCGATGCCTTGCGCCTTGTTGTTGTTGGCGCCCGCCGGCGTGATCCAGGCGACGGTGCCGGCAATCGGGTACTTGTTCGGATCGTCCATCAGCGCCAGGATCAGGTAGATCTCGTCGCCGATCTGGTATGGCTTGCTGGTCGGGACGAACATGCCGCCATTGCGCAGGAACGGCATGTAGGCCGCATAGAGCGCCGCTTTCTCCTTGATCGCCAGCGACAGCACGGACGGCCGCGGGGCCTGGGCTGCGGTTGCATCTGGCGGATTGGCGCTCATCGTGGTCCTCTCATGTACAGCAGCCAGTGTACTCAAGCAGCATGTCCTCGACAAATAATTTTGCCGACAGCGGATGATCGGCCACCCCGCGCCGCTCGTTCATGGCCTTGATCGCGCGCAGCAGGTTGTTCGTCCGCGCCCGGCCGGCCAGCGCTGCCAGCTCTTTCTGGTAGCGCGGGTAGTAGCGGATCTTGCCCGACAATTTGTACGAGAACACATCGTACAGCCAGCGCTGGGTCCAGGCGACTAGGGCCGGCAGCTCGGCCTTGGCCAGCTTGTCGGCCGCGCGCAGCGCCGCATCCGGCGCCGGGCGCGCCAGAAATGCGAGCAGCACGTCGAGTTCTTCACGGCTGCCGTGCGCCGACGCGGCCAGCGCCGCCAGCGGTGCGCCGCCCTGCTCGCGCAGCCAGCTGTCGGCATCCGGCACGCTTTGCGCGTTGAGCCAGGCCAGCGCGTCGTCGTGCGACGGCATCGGCAGCGCGAACTTGCGGCAGCGTGACAGGATCGTCGGCAGCAGCCGGTCCAGGCTATTCGATGACAGCAGGAACACGGTGCCCGGCGGCGGTTCTTCCAGTGTCTTGAGCAGCGCGTTCGAGGCCGGCGTATTGAGCGCCTCGGCCGGATACAGCACCACGACACGCAAGCCCTGGCGGTGCGTCGAGATATTCATGAAGTCGGCCAGCGCCCGGATCTGCTCGATCTTGATCTCTTTCGACGGCGCCTTGGTCGACTTCGATTTACGATCGCCGTCGCCTTCTTCGTCGCCCGCGCCCGGTTCGTCCTCGAGTGCTTCGGGCCGCACGCGGCGGTAATCGGGATGGTTATGCTGGGCAAACCAGCCGCATGATGCGCAGACGCCGCACGCCTGGCCGTCCGGCCGGGCGTTCTCGCACAGCAGCGCCTGGGCAAACGCTTCGATGAAGTCGGCCTTGCCGGTGCCGGCCGGGCCGTGGAACAGGATTGCGTGCGGCATGCGCGCGCGCAGCGCCTGCAACTGGGTCCAGGCGGCGCCCTGCCACGGATACATCGTCACAGCAGGCGCTCCAGGACATCTGCGAGTTCGCGCTGGATCGCCTCGATGCTGCGCGTCGAATCGACCACCACGAAGCGCCCCGGGAACTGCGCCGCGCGGCGCAGGTACTCGGCGCGGCACCGGGCAAAGAACTCGGCCTGCTCGCGCTCGAACTTGTCGAGCGTGCGCGAGGCCGCAAGCCGTTCGCGCGCCACCTCCAGCGGCACGTCGAACAGCAGCGTCAGGTCAGGCTGCAGCGCTGGGTGCACCCACGCCTCGAGCGCTTCCATCTTTTCGCGCGACAGGCCACGGCCACCGCTCTGGTAGGCAAAACTGGCATCGGTGAACCGGTCTGACAGCACCCAGTGGCCCTGCGCCAGCTGCGGCGCAATCACCTGCGCGATATGTTCGCGGCGGCTGGCGAACATCAGCAGCGCCTCGGTCTCCAGGTGCATCGTTTCGTGCAGCAGCACGTCGCGCAGCTTTTCGCCCAGCGGCGTGCCGCCCGGCTCGCGCGAGGCCACCACGGTCTTGCCGCGGCCCGCGAGAAAATCGGTGACGAAACCGATATGGGTCGATTTTCCGGCGCCGTCGATGCCTTCGAACGTGATGAACTTGCCCTGCATGGAACAACCTTCTGTCATTGGGTGGTGATCCCGCGCTGGTAGCGATTCACGGCGCGGTTATGGTCCGGCAGATTGCTGGAGAACTGGCTCGTGCCGTCGCCGCGCGAGACGAAATACAGCGCTGGCGTGTCGGCCGGCGCGAGCGCCGCCTGCAGCGACTGCAGGCCGGGCAGCGAAATCGGCGTGGGCGGCAAGCCGCCGCGCGTATAGGTATTGTACGGCGTGTCGGTCAGCAGGTCCTTCTTGCCGATCTTGCCGACGAACGCGTCGCCCATGCCATAGATGACAGTCGGATCGGTCTGCAGCAGCATCCCGGTGCGCAGGCGATTGACGAACACGCCGGCGATCATCGTGCGCTCGCTCTTCTGCCCCGTTTCCTTCTCGACGATCGAGGCCATGATCAGCGCCTCGTACGGCGTCTTGTACGGCAGTTCCTTGTTGCGCTTTGCCCAGGCCTCGTTCAGGTGATCCAGCATGGCCTGGTGCGCGCGGCGGTAGATCTCGATCTCGGACGAGCCCTTCGCAAACAGATAGGTATCGGGGAAGAACAGGCCTTCCGGATCCTTATACTCGGTCGAGATCTTCGCCATCAGTTCGGCGTCGGTCAGCTTGACGGTATCGTGCTTCAGGCGCGTGTGGCTGCTGATCGCCTGGCGCATCTGCTTGAAGCTCCAGCCTTCGATGATCGTCACCGCTTCTTGCGCGAACTCGCCGCGCACCAGTTGCGACAGCAGGCGGCGCGGCGACGTGTTCGGCTTGAGCTCATAACTGCCGGCCTTGATGCGGCCCGCATCACCGGTCAGGCGCGCCAGCAGCACGAACAGCGTCGGGTTGACGGGCACGCCGGCGGCGGCCATCTGCTGCGCGCTGGCGGCCACGCCGCTGCCGGGGTTGATCGAAAATTCTATCGGCGCGCCGGGGACAGGCAAGGCCTGCTTGGTCCACCAGGCAAAGCCGCTGGCGGCGGCGACGGAAACGATGACGCCGGTAACGAGTAATTTTTTTATCAGTGCCATGTCTTTGCGCGGTCAACGTGCGAAATGGACCGCGCCCGGCGCGATTTTCCACACAACTCTATAATGAGGCCGTAATGATAAAGCCTAATTGCCTAAATATAAGCGGATTTTGATGACGACCCAGACAGACATCCAGAACACGCCTTCGCCAGCATCCGGTCACGACCAGCTCGCGGTCGCCGCGCAGGCCATCGACACTGGCCCGCAGCTCACGCTCGACGCTGTGACCGCCGGCTTCATCGCGACGGTACGCGACCAGGGCCTGATCGCCGTGAGCGGTGACGACGCTGCCAAATTCCTGCACACGCAATTGACCAACGACGTCGAGCACCTGACGGCGACGGACGTGCGCTTCGCGGGCTTCTGCACGCCGAAGGGCCGCCTGCAGGCGAGCTTCCTGATGTGGCGCAACAATGATGCCGTCTACCTGCAACTGCCGCGCGCCATCCAGGCGCCGCTGCAGAAACGGCTGTCGATGTTCGTCATGCGCTCCAAGGCCAAGCTCGTCGATGCAACCGATGCGGCGCCGTTCGCCACAGTGCTGGGCCTGGGCGGCGCGCGCGCACAAGCCGCGCTCGGCCAGATCGTGCCGACGCTGCCGGCCACGCCGATGACGAAAACGGATGGCGCGTTCGGTACTGTGCTGCGCCTGAACGACGCGTTCGGCGCGCCGCGCTACCTGTGGCTCACGTCGGCGGAAACAGCAGGCGCTGCGCTGTCGGCGCTGGGCACGCAGCTCGCCGTTGGCGGCGACCAGGCCTGGCAACTGGCGACGATCCACGCGGCCGAGCCGCAGGTGGGCCCCGCGACGCAGGAACAGTTTGTCCCGCAGATGATCAATTTCGAGCTGCTCGGCGGCGTCAATTTCAAGAAGGGCTGCTATCCGGGCCAGGAAATCGTCGCGCGCACCAAGTATCTCGGCAAGATCAAGCGCCGCGCGGCGCTGGCCCGTATTGACGACGCGGGCGCACGCCCCGGCGACGAAGTCTTTTCGCTGCTCGACCCGAGCCAGCCATGCGGCATGGTCGTCAACGTCGCGCCCAACGGCATCGGCGGCGCCGACGCGCTGGTTGAAATCAAGCTGGCACAGCTGACGGAAGAAGTGCGCCTGGGCTCGGCCACCGGCGCACGCGTGAGCTTCCTGCCAATGCCGTACAGCCTCGACGCGATCGACGACTGACGATGGCCGATTTGTCCGTCTCTGACTTGTACGTGTATTACAAGGTGCGCGACGCCGACACCGCGCAACTGGCCCCGCTGGTGCGCGCGATGCAGGCAGCCCTCGTCGCCAGCGAAGGCGTGAGCGTACAGCTCAAGCGCAGGCCCGGCAACCAGGATGGCCTGCAAACCTGGATGGAAGTCTACCCGTCCGTCCCCGCCGGTTTTGACGCCGCGCTCGCGCGTGCCGTCGACGAAGCCGGATTCGAATCCCTGCTCGCCGGCCCGCGCCGCGCCGAAGTCTTTACGGAGTTGCCGCCATGTGCCTGATCGTCTTTGCATGGCACGTCGTCCCTGGCGTGCCCGTCATCGCCGCCGCCAACCGCGATGAATTCTATGACCGCCCGGCCCTGCCCGCGGCGCCCTGGCCCGAGCATCCGCACGTGATCGCCGGACGCGACCTGCAAGGCGGCGGCAGCTGGATGGGCGTGTCACTCACGGGCCCGAACGGCCCGCGATTTGCCGCGTTGACCAATATCCGCAGCCCGGGCGAACGTCAGCCCGATGCGCCGACACGCGGGGCACTGGTGGCCGACTACCTGGCGGGCGAGCTCGATGCGGGCGCCTACGTCGCCCAGCTCGCGGCGCAGCCGGACCACTACAACGGCTACAACCTGGTGCTGGGCGACGGCGAGACGCTGTACTGGTACTCGAACCGCGGGCAGTCTGACCCGCGCAATGGTCAGCCGCTGGAGCGCGGCCGGATCTACGGCATCTCGAATGGCTTGCTGGATGCGCCGTGGCCGAAGGTGCTGCGCACGAAAGCGCAGTTCGCGAGCCTCTTGTGCCAGGGCGCGCCGGAAGACGCGTACTTTGAAATGCTGGCCGACACGACCCGTGCACCCGATCTGCGGTTACCCGAGACCGGCGTGCCGCTCGAGATGGAGCGGATGCTGTCGTCGGTCTGCATCGAGTCCGAGGAGTACGGCACGCGCACGTCGACGGTGGTCAAGCTATACCTCAACGGCGCGCCTGACCTGCACGAGCGCGTCGTTGTCCCGGGCGAGCAAGCCGCAGCCTGATAAAGGGTCGGCCGCTCAGCGCCGTCCCTTGAGTCCTGCTTTCAGGATGTCGCGAAGGTGCGGCGTGGCCGCATACGGATCGGGCGGCTGCCGGCCATGTACCAGCGCATCGGCATGCTCGGCCACGGTGCCCAGCGCCTGCGGATGCGAGAACACATAGAATCGCTCGGCGCGGATGGCGTCGAACGTCAGCTGCGCCACCTGCGCCGCGGACACCTTGCCCGACCCCACAGCTTTTTCGGTCAGTGCCTGCGCCGCCATCTGGCTGGCCGTCATGATCTCATCAGTGCGCAGTTCATCCGGCCGGTGCCGGTGCGACTGGGCGATCTGCGTCGGGATGAAGTACGGGCACAGCACCGACGTGCCTATCGGCGCATCGACCAGTTTGAGGTCGTGATACAGCGTTTCGGTCAGCGCCACCACCGCATGCTTGGACACGTTGTACAGGCCCAGCGCCGGTGAATTGATCAAGCCCGCCATCGACGCGGTGTTGACGACATAGCCCCGGTAGGCGGGATCCTTCGCCGCACATTCGAGCATCACGGGGATGAACGCGCGAACGCCATTGACGACGCCGTACAGGTTGACGCCCAGCACCCACTCCCAGTCTTCCTTCGAATTTTCCCAGATCAGGCCACCAGCGCCAACGCCCGCATTGTTGAACACCAGGTGCACCGCGCCAAAGCGCGCCATCGCCGAATCGGCCAGCTCCTGCACGTGCGCGCTCTTGCGCACATCGCACACCATCGCGATGACCTCGGCGCCGCCGTCCATCAGTTCCTCGGCAGCTTTCTCGAGTGGCTTGCGCTGCACGTCGCCCAACACCAGCTTCATGCCCAGGCTGGCGGCCATGGTGGCGAACTCGCGGCCCATGCCACTGGCCGCGCCCGTGATGACCGCGACCTTGCCTTTGAAATCATCCATCGTCTTGTCCTTTGACCGAACGTTCAGACAGCGGTGACACCGCCATCGACCGCCAGTATTTGTCCCGTGATGTGCTTGCCGGCGTCGGAGGCGAACAGCACCACCGCACCTTTCAGGTCTTCGTCGTCGCCCAACCGTCCCAGCGGCGCTGCAGCTGCCAGGCCTTCGGCGCCATAAGCGGCCAGCACGCCTTTCGTCATCTTCGATGGGAAGAAGCCCGGCGCGATCGCATTGACCGTGATGCCATGGCGGCCCCATTCGCCGGCCAGCGTGCGCGTGAAGTTGATGACCGCACCCTTGGACGTGTTGTAGGCAATGGTCTGCATTGCATCCGGCGGGTTGCCCGACAGACCGGCAATCGACGCGATATTGACGATGCGCCCGTAGCGGCGCGGGATCATCGACAGCTTGCCGACCGCCTGCGAAACGAGAAATACCGAGCGCACGTTCAGGTTCATGACCTTGTCCCACGCCTCGAGTGGATAATCCTCGGCCGGCGCGCCCCAGGTGGCGCCGGCATTGTTGATCAGGATATCCACGTGACCCAGGCGCGCCAGCGCCGTCTCGACCAGGCTTGTTGCGTGCGCCGGGTCGGACAGGTCGCCCGCAAAGCAAGTCGCCTCGATGCCCAGGCCATGCAGCCGGGCCACGGCGGCGTCGAGTTCTTCCTGCTTGCGCGAGGTGAGGATCAGGCGGGCGCCCTGCTCGCCCAGCGCCTGCGCCATCTGCAGCCCGAGCCCGCGTGAGCCGCCGGTGACAATGGCGGTCTTGCCCTCCAGTGAAAACAGTTCCTGCGTAGTGCGCATATAGCCTCCGGTCAGACTTCGTAATCCATGCACTGGCGGCCTTCGCGGATCGCGCCGATGAAGGGCACCACGGCCTGATGCACCGGGTGCGCGACATACGCCGCCAGCGCTGCGCGGTCGGCAAATTCGGAATACAGGACGATGTCGTAGGTGGCTTCGAGGTCAGGCTGGGCCAGTGTCACTTCGAACGTGATGATGCCAGGGACGATCGCGGCGCATTCGTCGAGCCGGCGTTTCATCTCGCGTGCATTGGTCGCGCGGTCTGCGCCTTCGGCCTCTTCCTTCAGCTTCCACATGACGATGTGCTTGATCATTCGCGCTCCTGTTGTATGCGTTTTGGGCAGCGTTGCGTGCCCTTCTCGACCAGTATAGCGAGCGCACGACCGTTCGCCAAAACCATACAAAAAAACATATTTACAGCAGGTGCTCCTGGCTACCCATTTTGCAAGATTCGCGTAAGGTTCGAGGCGCACATTGGGTTGGCTGACCAACAATCAGCATTTCCGCTTAAACACAAAACAATGAACGGAGACCACCCATGGCTATCACACCCGGCAACACTGTCGGCGCCGTACCACCCACCACCACCACCGCTGGCCTGACCAAGGAAGAGCGCAAGGTCATTGCTGCTTCCTCGCTTGGCACCGTGTTCGAATGGTACGATTTTTACCTGTACGGCTCGCTCGCCACGATCATCGCCAAGCAGTTCTTCATTGGCGACCCCAACACTACCTTCATCTTTGCACTGCTGGCCTTTGCCGCCGGCTTCATCGTGCGCCCGTTCGGTGCACTCGTGTTCGGCCGCCTGGGCGACATGATCGGCCGCAAGTACACGTTCCTGATCACGATCCTGCTGATGGGCGCGTCGACCTTCCTCGTGGGCATCCTGCCCAGTTACGCGCAGATCGGCATTGCTGCGCCAATCATTCTCGTTTCACTGCGCATCCTGCAGGGCCTGGCGCTGGGCGGTGAATACGGCGGTGCGGCGACCTACGTGGCCGAACATGCGCCCCATGGCAAACGCGGCCTCTTCACGGCGTTCATCCAGACCACCGCGACGATCGGCCTGTTCCTGTCGCTGCTGGTCATCCTCGGTACCCGCACGCTGATCGGCGAAGAAGAATTCCAGGCCTGGGGCTGGCGTATTCCGTTCCTGATCTCGGTCGTGCTGCTGGGGATTTCGGTCTGGATCCGGCTGTCGATGAACGAGTCGCCGGCGTTTGCCAAGATGAAGGCCGAAGGCAAGACGTCGAAAGCGCCGCTGTCGGAAGCATTCCTGAAACCGAAGAACGCCAAGATCGCCCTGCTGGCGCTGCTCGGCCTGACGATGGGCCAGGCCGTGGTCTGGTACACGGGCCAGTTCTATGCGCTGTTCTTCCTGACCAAGACGCTCAAGATTGCCGACCCGACGGCCAACATCCTGATCGCGATCGCCCTGCTGCTGGCCACGCCGTTCTTCATCATCTTTGGCGCGCTGTCGGACAAGATCGGCCGCAAGTGGATCATCCTGGGCGGCTGCGCGATTGCGGCGGCGACCTACTTCCCGATCTTCAAGGCCATCACGCACTACGGCAATCCGGCACTGGAAACGGCGCTGCGCACCGCGCCCGTGTTCGTCGTGGCCGACCCGGCCACCTGCAGCTTCCAGATCGACGCAACGGGCACCCGCAAGTTCCCGTCATCGTGCGACATCGCCACGCGCATGCTGACGGCCGCCTCGGTCAGCTACAACCGGATCGACGCGCCAGCCGGCACCGTCGCCACGATCAAGATCGGCACGACCGAGTTCAAGTCGTTCAACGCCGTCATGACGCCGGATAACCTGAACTTCAACGATGCCTCCAAGGCCAGCGAAGCGGCGCTCAAGAAAGAGGTAACCGGGGCGCTGGCGAGCGCGGGTTATCCGGAGAAAGCTGATCCGGCCGCGATCAACAAGCCGATGCTGGTCGTGCTGCTGTTCATCCTCGTGCTGTATGTGACGATGGTGTATGGCCCGATCGCGGCGATGCTGGTCGAGATGTTCCCGACCCGGATCCGCTACACGTCGATGTCGCTGCCGTATCACATCGGTAATGGCTGGTTCGGCGGGCTGTTGCCGACGACGGCCTTTGCGCTGGTGGCATTCAAGGGCGATATCTATTACGGCCTGTGGTACCCGATCATCATCGCCATGACCACGTTCGTGATCGGTGCGCTGTTCGTGCGGGAGACCAAGGACAACAATATTTACGCGAACGACTAGCAATTTTGTTGTGTGCTTGATGCGTGGAAGGCGGCGCCATCCACGCATCAAGCCGTTTTATGTTCAGGCGTTGAACGCGCCATTCGCCGCGGCCAGCCGCACCAGCAGCGGCGCCGGCGTCCACGCCTCCCCATTGCGCCCGCGCGCAAAGCCTTCGATTGCTGCCAGCACGGCCGGCAAGCCCACCATGTCGGCATACAGCATCGGTCCGCCACGGTGCAGCGGGAAACCGTAGCCGCTCAGGTAGACCATGTCGATGTCGGACGCCCGCAGTGCGATGCCTTCTTCGAGGATTTTGGCGCCCTCATTGACCAGCGCGTACACGAGCCGCTCGACGATTTCAGCGTCCGCAATCGCGCGGCGCTCGACACCAATCTCGCCCGAGTACTGCGTCACCATCGCGTCGACGGTGCCTGAGGGCGTGGCCGCCCGCGCGCCCGCCTGGTAGTCGTACCAGCCGGCGCCCGTCTTTTGCCCGAAGCGGCCCTGTTCGCACAAAAGGTCCGGCAGCTTCGAATAGGCAAAGTCTGGTGACTCGATCGCACGCCGCTTGCGGATATGCCAGCCGATGTCGTTGCCGGCCAGGTCGCTCATCCGGAATGGGCCCATCGCGAAGCCGAACGCCTCGATCGCGTGGTCGACCTGTTCCGGCAGCGCGCCTTCTTCCAGCAGGTCGTACGCCTGGCGCAGATACTGCTCGAGCATGCGGTTGCCGATGAAGCCATCGCAGACGCCCGACACGACACCCGTTTTCTTGAGTTTTTTCGCCAGCGCCAGTGCCGTAACCAGAACGTCGGGGGCAGTCTGCGCCCCGCGCACGATCTCGAGCAGCTTCATCACATGCGCGGGGCTGAAGAAATGCAGGCCGATCACGTCCTGCGGCCGGCCCGTGAATGCGGCAATCCGATTCACGTCGAGCGACGATGTGTTGGTAGCCAGGATCGCGCCTGGCTTCATCAGTTTGTCGAGCTCGCGGAACACCAGCTCCTTGACGTCCATGTCCTCGAATACCGCTTCGACGACGATGTCGGCCTGCGCCAGCGCGTCGTACGACAGCGTGCCGGTGATGGAGGCCATGCGCTGCGCCAGCTTGTCGGCCGTGAGCTTGCCCTTGGCAACACTGCGTTCGTACACTGCGCGGATGCCGGCCAGGCCCTTGTCGAGCGCTTCCTGCTTCATCTCGAGGATGGTCACCGGGATGCCGGCATTGGCAAAGTTCATCGCGATGCCGGCGCCCATCGTGCCGGCGCCCACCACGGCCGCACTGGCAATCGGGCGTGGTTGGGTCTCGGGAGGCACGCCCGGCACCTTGGCGGCGGCGCGCTCGGCAAAGAATGCATGGCGCAGCGCCTTCGATTCGGGCGTCGTGGTCAGGTACATGAAGCGTTCGCGCTCGAACTGCAAACCGGCCTCGAAAGAATCGGCGGTGACGGACGCGGCGACCGTCTCGACGCACTCGCGCGGGGCCGGGAACGGACCGGCCGTCGCATCGACGCGCGCACGGGCCGCTGCCAGGAAGCCGGCGGCGTCCGGGTGCGCAACGGCGCGGTCGCGCACTTTCGGCAGCGGCCGGACGGCGGCGATGGATTCGGCAAACGCGATGGCGGCCGGCAGCAGGTCGACGCCCGCGTCGAATACGCGGTCGAACATCCCCGTGCCGGCCAGCTTGTCGGACAACACCGGCGCACCAGTGAGGATCATGTCGAGGGCTTTTTCCAGGCCCAGCACGCGCGGCAGGCGCTGCGTGCCGCCCGCGCCGGGCAGCAGGCCCAGCTTGACTTCGGGAAGCGCGATCTGCGCACCCGGCACCGCGACGCGATAGTGGCAGCCCAGCGCCAGCTCAAGTCCGCCGCCCATGCACACGCTGTGAATGGCAGCAACGACCGGCTTGGCAGCGCCTTCGGCAGTGGCGATCAGCGTGTGCAGCGTGGGCTCGGTGAGCGCCTTGGGCGACGTGAATTCACGGATGTCGGCGCCGCCCGAGAATGCCTTGCCAGCGCCGGTGATCACGATGACCGTGACGGCCGGGTCGGCTTCGGCCTGCCGGATGCCGGCAACGGCTGCCGTGCGGGTAGCCAGGCCAAGGCCATTGACGGGGGGATTGTTCAGCGTGATGACGGCAACGCTGCCGTGCACCTGGTAGTCGGCGCTCATGTCGATTTCGTCTCCTGAAAGTGGGAATGACCGAGCCGCCAACTATACCGCAAATAAACGAACGAACGTGTTATTCGGGCAAGCCAGGATGGTGATTACCCGTTCAGAATTGGCCGCGCTGGCTCGCCTCGACGATCTTCTTGTCGGTCTTGTACTCGTTCAGCGCGTACACCGCCCAGATCGCGGCAGGCAGCCAGCCGACCAGCGTGATTTGCAGAATCAGGCAGATGACGCCGGCAATAGGACGACCGATCGTGAAGAACGTCAGCCACGGGAAAATGAGGGCGATAAGCAGGCGCATGGGAATTCCTGTGAGTAGAAGATTGTTAAAAGTGACACAACTTTACCCGCCCGCCCCAAACTGCGTCGCACAACTATGTTTCGCGGCTCTGCGCCGATGGCAGACGATGCTGCGCGTACGTTTCCCGCAGCCGGTTCTTCTGGATCTTGCCGGTGCCGCCGACGGGCAGGCTGTCGGCAAAGACGACGTCGTCCGGTGTCCACCAGCGCGCGACCTTGCCATCAAACCAGCTGATCAACGCGTCGCGCGTGACGTCCATGCCGGGCCGGCGCACGACTACCAGCAATGGGCGCTCGTCCCATCTCGGGTGCGCGACGCCAATGCAGGCCGCCTGCAGCACGGCCGGATGCGCCATCGCCACGTTTTCCAGGTCAATCGTGCCGATCCATTCGCCGCCGGACTTGATCACGTCCTTGCTGCGGTCCGTGATCGCCAGATAGCCGTCAGCATCGATCGTGGCGACGTCGCCTGTCGGGAACCAGCCGTCGACCAGCACATTGCCGCCCTCTTCGCGGAAGTACCCGGAGACGACCCATGGCCCCTTTACCAGCAGATGGCCATACGTCACACCATCCCAGACCAGTTCTGCGCCAGCGTCGTCGACAATTTTCATGTCGACCCCATAGATGGCGTGGCCCTGCTTGCGCAGCACGGCGCGCTGCCCCTCTGGCGACAGTGCCTGGTGCGCGCTGTTCAATGTGCAGGCCGTGCCAAGCGGCGACATCTCGGTCATGCCCCAGGCATGTACGACCTCGATGCCGAAGCGGTCCATCAGCGTGTCCATCAGCGCCGGCGGGCAGGCCGAGCCGCCGATCACCGTGCGGCGGAACGTGGAGAACGCCAGATCGTGCTCGATCACATGGTTGACCAGGCCCAGCCAGACCGTGGGCACGCCCGCCGAGAACGTCACGCCCTCCCCTTCGAACAAGTCGTACAGCGAGCGCCCATCGAGCGCCGGCCCGGGAAACACGAGCTTCGCGCCCGACAGCGGCACCGAGTACGGTAAGCCCCACGCGTTCACATGGAACATCGGCACCACCGGCAGCACGACATCGCGCGACGAGACATTGAGCGCGTTCGGCATGGCCGATGCGTACGCGTGCAGGACCGTCGAGCGGTGCGAATACAGCGCGCCTTTCGGATTGCCGGTCGTGCCGGACGTGTAGCACAGGCTGGCGGCCGAGCGTTCGTCGAACTGCGGCCACGCATAGTCGTCGCTCTGTGCGCCGATCAGGTCTTCGTAGCACAGCAGCGTGTCGATGCCCGTATCACGTGGCAGCGCCGCGCTGTCGCACAGAGCCACCCAGGCCTTGACGCCCGTGCAGGTGCGCGCCAGCGCGGCAACAATCGGCAGGAAGGTCAGGTCGAAGAACAGCACCTGATCGTCGGCGTGGTTGACGATATAGGCGATCTGTTCCGGGTGCAGGCGGGGATTGATCGTGTGCAGCACGGCGCCGGAGCCCGAGACGCCGTAATACAGTTCCAGGTGCCGGTAGCCGTTCCAGGCCAGCGTGGCCACCCGGTCGCCCATGGCGATGCCCAGGTTGTCCAGCGCGTTGGCCAATTGGCGCGAGCGGGCGGCCGCGTCGCGCCAGGTGTAGCGGTGCAGGTCGCCCTCGACGCGGCGCGAGACGATTTCGCCATCGCCATAATGGCGCGCGGCGAATTCGATGATGCCGGAAACCAGCAGCGGTGCATCCATCATCTGGCCTTGCAGGGGACTCATCGGGTAATCAGGCATGTGGGCTCCGGGATTCAAGGGTTATCAAGCTCAGCAGCAACGTCGAAAGTGTCGTGTGCGATGCGGCGCGGCGTCAACGCAATTCGATGATGCAGCGCGTCATGACGCCTTTCTGAACCGGCGCCGTTACAGGGTGTAACGCGCGCGAACCGGCGTGCCCGATCACGCGTAATATCGCGGTCGGGTAAAATCGTTTCATTGCCGACCACGCCAACGAGGACTGCCATCACTGCCGACGAACTTGCACTGAACAATTCCTTTGCCGAATTGCCGCCAGCGTTTTACACGCGCCTGATGCCCACGCCATTGCCTGCGCCGCATTTCATTGCGGCCAGCCAACCTGCGGCCGCCCTGATCGGGCTGACCGTCGAGGATCTCGCGCGCCCTGATTTTGTCGAGGTCTTCACCGGCAACAAGGTGGCGCCGCGTTCGCAACCGCTTGCCGCCGTGTATTCCGGCCACCAGTTCGGTGTCTGGGCGGGTCAGTTGGGCGACGGGCGCGCGATCACGCTGGGCGATATCGCCACCCCGACCGGCCCGATGGAAATCCAGCTCAAGGGCGCCGGGCGCACGCCATATTCCCGCATGGGCGACGGCCGCGCCGTGCTGCGCTCGTCGATCCGCGAGTTCTTGTGCTCCGAGGCGATGGCCGCACTGGGCATCCCGACGACGCGCGCGCTGTCCCTGACCGGCTCGCCCCAAGGCATCGCCCGCGAAACGCTCGAGACGGCTGCCGTCGTGGCGCGCATGGCGCCGACGTTTGTTCGCTTCGGCTCGTTCGAGCACTGGGCATCGCATGACCGCCAGGACGAACTGCGTACGCTGGCGGATTACGTCATCGAGCAGTTCTATCCCGAACTCGCGGGTGAAGCCAATCCCTACGCGGCGCTGCTGGCCGAAGTCACGCGCCGCACCGCGCGCATGATTGCGCACTGGCAGGCCGTGGGCTTCATGCATGGCGTCATGAACACCGACAATATGTCGATCCTGGGCCTGACGCTCGACTATGGCCCGTTCGGCTTCATGGAAGCGTTTGATGCGCGCCACATCTGCAACCACACGGATCAGGGCGGGCGCTATTCGTATGCCAACCAGGTGCCGGTCGGGCATTGGAATTGCTATGCGCTGGGCAATGCGCTGCTGCCGCTGATTGGTGAGCCCGAAGTGGCCGAGGAAGCCCTGGCTGTCTACCGGCCCGAATTCGGCCGCCAGATGGACATCCTGATGCACGGCAAGCTTGGCTTGCTCGAGACCCAGGAAGGCGATGCCAAGCTGTTCGAAGACACGATCGAGCTGCTGCAAGCGAACCACGCCGATTTCACATTGTTCTTCCGCCTGCTGGGCGACCTGCAGGTGGATGCGCCCGAGCAGGATGAACCGCTGCGCGACCTGTTCATCGACCGCGCATCGTTCGACGCCTGGGCCGCAATCTACCGCACCCGCCTGCGCAGCGAACACAGCGTGAACGCGACCCGGCGCGCGGCGATGAACCTGGTCAATCCCAAGTACATCCTGCGCAACTACCTGGCCCAGACGGCCATCGAACAGGCCCAGAACGGCGACTTCAGCGGCGTGCACAAGCTGCTGGCCGTGCTCGAGCGCCCGTTCGACGAACAACCCGACAATGCTGCCTACGCCGAGCTGCCGCCCGATTGGGCCGCGCATCTCGAAGTAAGCTGCTCTTCATAAACACACCAACGAGACACGAGGAAACCACATCATGACCGACAAAGTCACCAAGACCGACGCCGAGTGGCGTAACCAGCTCGATCCAATGGAATACGAAGTCACGCGCCACGCGGCGACCGAACGCGCCTTTACGGGCAAGTTCTGGGACCACCACGAGCATGGCATTTACAGCTGCGTCTGCTGCAATACGCCACTGTTCGAGTCGGACACCAAGTTCGACTCGGGCTGCGGCTGGCCCAGCTACTTCCGTGCACTCGATCCAGCCAATGTGATCGAGAAAACCGACCGTACCCACGGCATGGTGCGCACCGAAGTCATTTGCGGCGTCTGCGACGCGCACCTGGGCCACGTGTTCCCGGACGGTCCGCCACCAACGGGCCTGCGTTATTGCATCAATTCCGCCTCGATGCGGTTCGACCCGGCCTGAGAGTGATTGCACGATGAAATTCCTGTTCGACTTTTTCCCGGTCCTGCTGTTCTTCGGCGTCTATAAGTATGGGGACAGCAACCAGGCCTGGGCGCATCGCATGGCCGTCGAGTATCTGGGGCCATTGATTGCAGGCGGCGGCGTGCCGCCGTCACAGTCGGCGATCCTGCTGGCCACTGCCGTGGCCATCATCGCCACCGTGTGCCAGGTCGGTTACCTGCTGGCGCGCGGGCGCAAGGTCGACAATGCGATGTGGCTGACGCTGGGCGTGATCCTCGTCGCCGGTGGCGCCACGATCTATTTCCACGACGACCTGTTCATCAAGTGGAAGCCGACGATCCTGTACTGGGCATTCGCATTGGGTCTGTTCATCGCGCAAGTGTTTTATCGCAAGAACCTGATTCGCTCCGTCATGGAACCGAACATGAAGCTGCCCGAGCCGCTGTGGAACCGCATCGGCTACATCTGGATGGCGTTCTTCGTCGGCATGGGTTTGCTGAACCTGTTGATGGCGTTCGTGGTCTTCCATAACGATACCGGTGCCTGGGTCAGCTTCAAGCTGTTCGGCTTTACCGCCATATTCTTTGCCTTCATCATGATTCAAACGATGATGCTCTACAAATACATCAAGGAGGAAGACGCATGACCAATCTGACAGACAAAAGCGATCGCGAACCACGCATGCGCGCCCAGCTCGAAGCCGAGCTGGCCCCTACCCTGCTCGAGATCAGCGACGACTCGCATCTGCATGCGGGCCACGCTGGCGCGGCCTCCGGCGGCAGCCATTATTCAGTCAAAATCGTGTCGTCGCGCTTCGAAGGCCTCAAGCTGGTCATGCGCCATCGTCTTGTGTATGATGCCGTGCACGATATGATCAACAAGGCGGAAATCCACGCTCTGGCCATCAACGCCATCGCGCCTTCCGAGCTGTCCTGAAAGCGGGTTTTCAGGCAGTTTTAAGAAATTTGCCCGACAATCGAACAGATAAGTACACCACCTGAACTTCTCTCGTCCAGTTAAAACCCGTCACAGGAATACACATGACCTTTAAGCCTGCTCGCCTGCTGTTAGCCCTCGTTGCCATCGCATCGGCCCCGGCCTTTGCCCAGAACATCGCAGTGGTCAACGGCAAGGCGATTCCTTCGGCACGCGCCGACGCCGTCGTCAAGCAGGTCGTTGCTCAGAACCAGGGCAAGGACTCGCCACAGCTGCGCGAAGCCGTCAAGAACGACCTGATCGCCCGCGAAGTGCTGATGCAAGAGGCTGTCAAGCAAGGCTGGGACAAGAAGCCTGAAGTGCGCGAAGCCATGGACAGCGCCCGCCAGTCGATCGTCGTCAACGCACTGGCCCGCGATTACATCGCCAAGAACCCGGTGACCGATGCCGAGATCAAGGCCGCCTACGACAAGGTCAAGGCAGAAACGGGCGACAAGGAATACCACGTCCGCCACATCCTGATGACGACCGAAGCTGAAGCCAAGGCAGCGATTGCCAAGATCAAGGGCGGCGCCAAGTTCGAAGACGTCGCCAAGACCTCGAAAGACACCGGCACTGCCAACACCGGCGGCGATCTGGACTGGGTCACCCCGAACACGATGCCGCCAGAATTCGCGGCCGGCTTCACCAAGCTCGCCAAGGGCGCGATCACCGACGTGCCGGTCAAGACCAATGCCGGTTTCCACGTGATCAAGCTTGACGACACCCGCGCGACCAAGCTGCCACCGATGGAGCAGGTCAAGCCACAGATCTCCGAGACGCTCGCGCAAGAGAAGCTGCGTGACTTCCAGGAGCAAATGGTCAAGAAGGCAAAGGTGCAGTAAGATGTGCTGTCGCCGGCGCGCACACCGCGCACCGGCATTCGTCGCCTGCGGCGATACTTTTCGAGTTTATATAGGATCTCAACGATGATTTTGAAGCCAGCCAGCCTGTTGTTCGCCATGATTGCAGTCGTTGCCGTGCCTGCCCTCGCGCAGAACGCCGCTACCGTCAATGGCAAGGCAATCCCGCAAGCTCGGGTCGACCAGCTGGTCAAGCAGGTCGTGGCCCAGGGCCGCGCTGCGGACTCCCCTGACCTGCGCGAAGCGATCAAGAAAGACCTGATCAGCCGTGAAGTATTGATCCAGGAAGCCGACAAGCAGAACATCGGCGCCCGCGCCGACGTCAAGTCGGCCATCGACAACGCCCGTCAAAGCATCATCATCAACGCGATGCTGGCGGACTACGTCAAGAAGAACCCGGTCAAGGATGCCGACGTCAAAGCCGAGTACGACAAGCAGAAAGCGCTGATCGGCGACAAGGAATACCACGCGCGTCACATCCTGGTCGATTCGGAAGCCGATGCCAAGGGCATCATCGCCAAGCTGAAAGCCGGCGGCAAGTTCGACGAACTGGCCAAGCAGTCGAAAGACGGCAGCGCACAGAACGGCGGCGACCTGGGCTGGGCCAGCGCGGCCACCTATGTGCCTGAGTTCTCGAAAGCCATGGTCGCCCTGCAAAAAGGCGCCATCACCGAAACGCCTGTGAAATCGCAGTTCGGTTTCCATGTCATCAAGCTGGAAGACGTGCGCGCAGCCAAGGTGCCGGCGCTGGAAGAAGTCAAGCAGCAAGTCACCGAAGGCCTGCAGCAGCGTCAGCTGGCAGCCTATCGCGAGACCCTGGTCAAGAAAGCCAAAGTGCAGTAATTCGCTGCCTGGCTGGACCGCAAAGAGCGCGCCCAAGGGTGCGCTCTTTTTATTTGGAGGCTGGCGTTTATGCATCCCGTATTTCGTGAAGCGGCGTACAACGATATACCGCACATGACCCGCATCCGCCTGGCGGTGACCGAGAATGTCTTGCGCGACCCCACGCGAATCACGCCGCAGATGTATGCCGATTTTCTGGAAAAGGATGGTCGCGGCTGGGTGGCGCTGGTCGATGACGAGATCGTCGCGTTCAGCTACGCCAACAAGATCGACGGTTCAATCTGGGCCCTGTTCGTCGATCCGCGTTTCGAGGGACAAGGGCTGGGCAAGGAATTGCTGACACGGGCATCCGGGTGGCTGTTCTCGCTGGGTTTCAGACGCGTGACACTAAGCACGGGCGCACGCACCAGAGCCGCGCAGTTCTATACGCGACTGGGTTGGCGCCCTGCGCCGTCAAGCAACGACGACGTCATCTTCGTGCTCAACGCCTCATAAGATGAGTGGCGACGCCACCCGCGCGTCCAAATTCACTTCAAGAGCTGCAAAAGCCGGGGTCAGGTCTGACATTCGGACACGACCTCGACATTCAACTTACCAAAGCTGGCAAAGCTGGGGTCAGGTCTGACAATTGGACACGATCTCGACAGTCAACCGGTCCGGCTTAGCTGGCATCGCCCATGCCGAATCTGAACAAGCCATCATTGGAAGTGGCTAAAGCTGAGGTCGTGTCCGAATGTCAGACCTGACCCCGGGTGTGTTGAAAGTGGCTAAAGCTGAGGCCGTGTCCGAATGTCAGACCTGACCCCGGCTGTGTTGGAAGTGGCTAAAGCTGAGGTCGTGTCCGAATGTCAGACCTGACCCCGGCTGTGCCACGGCGCAAAAAAAACGCCTCCGAGGAGGCGTTTTCATTTCAGTCAGCTGATCAGCCAACCCACTTGCGTGCGTTGCGGAACATTCGCATCCATGGCGACTCGTCGCTCCATGATTCCGGGGCCCACGAATGCACCGAGGCGCGGAACACGCGCTCGGCGTGCGGCATCAGGACCGTGAAGCGGCCATCGGCCGTCGTCACCGAGGTCAGACCGCCCGGCGAGCCGTTCGGGTTGAACGGGTACGTTTCGGTGGCCTGGCCGCGGTTGTCGACGAAGCGCATTGCCTTGATCGATGCGTCGTAGTCGCCCGTCAGCGAGAAGTCAGCGAAGCCTTCGCCGTGCGCGATGGCGATCGGCGCGTGGGTGCCGGCCATGCCCTGGAAGAAGATCGATGGCGAGTCCAGCACTTCGACCATGCCGAAGCGCGCTTCGAATTGCTCCGACTTGTTGCGCGTGAACTTCGGCCATGCCTGCGCACCCGGGATGATCGACTTCAGGTTGCTCATCATCTGGCAGCCGTTGCAGACGCCCAGGCCGAAGGTATCCTGGCGCGCGAAGAAGCGGGCGAACTGGTCCGAGAGCTGCGGGTTGAACAGGATGGTCTTGGCCCAGCCTTCGCCGGCGCCCAGCACGTCGCCGTACGAGAAGCCACCCACGGCGATCACGCCATGGAAGTCATCCAGCTTGGCGCGGCCGGCAATCAGGTCGCTCATGTGCACGTCGATGGCTGCAAAGCCGACCTGGTGCATGACCCAGGCCGTTTCGATGTGCGAGTTGACGCCCTGCTCGCGCAGGATCGCCACGCGCGGACGCTTGCCGGTCCCGATGAACGGTGCAGCGACATCCTCGTCCAGGTTGAAGCTGATCTTCGGCGTCATGCCGATATCGTGCTCGTCGAGCAGGCGGTCGTATTCGGCGTCCGCGCACTCCGGATTGTCGCGCAGGCGCGCGATGCGCCAGCTGGTCTCGCTCCACAGGCGGTGCAGGCTGCTGCGCTTTTCGTTGTAGATGACCTTCGCGTCGCGCGTGAATTCGATGGCGCCACGGTCATTGAGCTTGCCGATGATATGGCTGCAGGCGCCCAGGTTCGCTTCGCGCAGCACGTTCATGACCGCCGTCTTGTCCTCCACGCGCACCTGGAACACGGCGCCCAGTTCTTCGCTGAACAACGCGCGCAGCGTCATTTCGTTGCGGCGCTCGGCCACCTGGCCGGCCCAGTTCTTGGCATCGCCCCAGTCGGCGCCATGGCCGCTCTCCATCGTCAGGATGTCGAGGTTGACCGACACGCCGGTGCGACCGGCGAAGGCCATCTCGGCCAGCGTCGCGAACAGACCGCCGTCCGAACGGTCATGGTAGGCCAGCAGCTTGCCGTCCTTGTTCAGCGCCTGGATCGCGCCGAACAGCGCTTTCAGGTCGTCCGGCGAATCGACGTCCGGCACCGAGTCACCCAGTTGCTGCGTGACCTGCGCCAGGATCGACGCGCCGAGGCGGTTCTTGCCACGGCCCAGGTCAACCAGGATCAGGGCGGTCTCGCCCGCATCCGTCCGCAGTTGCGGCGTCAGCGAGCGGCGGATATCGGCCACCGGTGCGAACGCAGAGACGATCAGCGACACCGGCGAGATCACGGCTTTCGATTCGCCAGCGTCGTTCCAGGTCGTGCGCATCGACAGCGAATCCTTGCCGACCGGGATCGACACGCCCAGCGCCGGGCACAGTTCCATGCCGACCGCTTTCACGGTGTCGAACAGCGCAGCGTCCTGGCCCGGCTGGCCGCAGGCCGCCATCCAGTTGGCTGACAGCTTGATGTCCGAGATATCGTCGATCGCAGCGGCTGCGATGTTCATGATGGACTCGGCCACGGCCATCCGGCCCGACGCAGCGGCGTCGATAACGGCCAGCGGCGTGCGCTCGCCCATCGCCATCGCTTCGCCGAGGAAGCCGTCGTACGCCATCGCCGTGACAGCGCAATCGGCCACCGGCACCTGCCACGGGCCGACCATCTGGTCGCGCACCGTCATGCCGCCCACCGTGCGGTCGCCGATCGTGATCAGGAACGATTTGTCGCCGACGGTTGGATTCTGCAGCACGCGGCGCGCTGCTTCCACCAGCTCGATGCCGGTCAGGTCCACCGGCGGGAACGTGTTCTGCACGTGCTGCACGTCGCGCGTCATCTTCGGCGGTTTGCCGAGCAGGACGTCCATCGGCATGTCGACGGGCGATGCATTCGGGCCACCGGCCTGCTCTTCGTCGATCAGGCGCAGTTGACGCTCTTCGGTCGCGGTGCCGACGACGGCAAACGGGCAGCGCTCACGCTCGCACAGCGCGGCGAACTTCGCCAGGCTCTCGGGGGCGATCGCCAGCACGTAGCGCTCCTGCGATTCGTTGGACCAGATTTCTTTCGGCGCCAGGCCGCTTTCTTCGAGCGGCACCTTGCGCAGATTGAAGATCGCACCGCGCTTGGCATCGTTGACAATTTCGGGGAACGCATTGGACAAGCCGCCCGCGCCCACGTCGTGGATCGAGATGATCGGATTATGCGCGCCCAGCTGCCAGCAGCCGTTGATGACTTCCTGCGCGCGACGCTCCATCTCCGGGTTACCGCGCTGGACCGAGTCGAAGTCCAGGTCGGCCGTGTTGGTACCGGTGGCCATCGACGACGCGGCGCTGCCGCCCATGCCGATGCGCATGCCGGGGCCGCCCAGCTGGATCAGCAGGCTACCGACCGGGATCTCGTCCTTGTGCGTGTGCGCGGCCGAGATGCTGCCGATGCCGCCGGCGATCATGATCGGCTTGTGATAGCCGTAGACCGCGCCGGCTGCGCCGACATTCTGTTCGTAGGTACGGAAGTAGCCGCCCAGGACCGGCCGGCCGAATTCATTACTGAATGCGGCGCCGCCGATCGGGCCTTCGATCATGATCTGCAGTGGCGAGGCAATGCGTTCCGGCTTGCCGTACAGAGCATCCGAGCGCACCTGGCCCGTCACGTCCGACGCGTTTTCCCACGGCCGCACGGCATCCGGGATCACCAGGTTCGACACCGTGAAGCCGGCCAGGCCCGCCTTCGGCTTGGCGCCGCGGCCCGTTGCGCCTTCGTCGCGGATTTCGCCGCCGGCGCCGGTCGAGGCGCCCGGGAATGGCGAGATCGCGGTCGGGTGATTGTGCGTTTCGACCTTCATCAGCGTGTGCACGAGCTCCGTCGACGGGCCGTACTCTTCACCGTCGCGCGGGAAGAACCGGGTGACGGTCGCGCCTTCGATGATCGACGAGTTGTCGCTGTAAGCGACGACGGTGCCGCGCGGGTTCAGCTGGTGCGTGTTCTTGATCATGCCGAACAGCGAGATGCTTTGCTTCTCGCCGTCGATGACCCAGTCGGCATTGAAGATCTTGTGGCGGCAGTGCTCCGAGTTCGCCTGGGCGAACATCATCAGCTCGACGTCGGTCGGGTTGCGCTGCGCCTTCGTGAAGGCGTCGTTCAGGTAATCGACTTCGTCGTCCGACATCGCCAGACCGAGTTCGGTGTTGGCGCGCACCAGTGCGGCGCGGCCAAGACCCAGTACGTCGATGCTCTCGAGCTGCTTGCCTTCGAGTTCATTGAACAGGTGCTGCGCATCGTCGGCATTGCGCAGGACGGTATCGGTCATGCGGTCATGCAGCAGGCCGATGACCGCCTGCAGCTCGTCGTCCGCCAGCTTCTTGGGCGCGCCGAAGCTGCTGCCCAGGATGCCGGTCTTGAGCACGACGGTGTAGCCGATGCCGCGCTCGATGCGGTGGACATGGCCCATGCCGCAGTTGCGCGCGATATCGGTCGCTTTCGAGGCCCACGGTGAAATGGTGCCCAGGCGCGGGATGACGAAGAATGCTTCGGTCACGCCTTCGTACAGGGTCTCCGGCGCAGGCTCGCCATAGGTGAGCATGGCCGACAGGCGCGACGTATCGTCGATGGACAGTGGCGCGCTGGTGTCGATGAAATGGTAGAAACGGCCCTGGACGGCGGCGATCGACGGGGCGACAGCTTGCAGTTGGCTCAGGAGGCGTTGGCTACGGAAGGCGGACAGGGCATTGGAACCCGGCAGAATCAACATGGCTTGGACAGTCGGTTGATGCAGCGTCGCTGCTAGGGTGGAAGATAGGCCGGTATTATACAGCCTCCCCCCTCTGGCCGGGCCGCCATCGACGACCGGCAGGCACCCCGCGCACGCAGCGAGTCGGTTTCCTTGATCGATTCGGCACTTGCCGGTATCTTAACGGTGGACAATCTTGCGATGTGCGCCGTCCGGCGTACGCGGCCAGAGCAGACGAGAGCGACGATGCAAGAAAACGCGAACCTGGCGGTGCTGGTGGTCGATCCCAATCCGGGCATGCGCACCAGCCTGCAAAACATGCTGGGCCTGGCCGGCATCACGAAGATCGAACACGCGGTCAATGCCAACACGGCGATTCGCCAATTGCAGCAACGCGCCTTTGACATCATCCTGTGCGAATACGACCTGGCTAGCGGCGCCGGCGAAGGCCAGGACGGCCAGCAACTGCTGGAAGACCTGCGCCAGCATCGCCTGATTACGCCCTCCACCATCTTCATCATGCTCACCTCCGAGGCCGAGCGCGCCAAGGTCGTCAGCGCCGCCGAACTGGCTCCCACTGACTACCTGCTCAAGCCGTTCACGGTCGACTTGATCAGCACGCGCATCAAACGCGCGCTCGATCGGCGCGGCGCCCTGCTCCCGGCCTGGCAGCTGGCGGCGCAAGGCAGGCTGCGCGAGGCGATCCTCGCGTGCGCCAATGGCGCCCAGGCGCAGCCGCGCTTCGCAGCCGACCTCGCGCGCGTACGCGCTGAATTACACACGACGCTGGGCGAACATGCCGAAGCTGCCGCTGTCTACCGCGACGTGCTGACCGAACGCCCGCTGGGCTGGGCGGTGCTGGGCCTGGCGCGCACGATGCTCGCGCTGGATCAGCCTGATGACGCCCGCGCGATCCTCGAAGAACTGCTGGTGGCCAACCCGCGCCTGATGGCTGCCTACGACCTGCTCGCGCGCTGCCTCGAAGCGGACGGCGAGCCGGCACTGGCCCAGAGCGTGCTGGCCGATGCGGTGGCCATCTCGCCCCACGTCGTGGGGCGCCTGCGCAAACTGGGCGAGCTCGCGCTGACCACAGGCGACATGGCCGTGGCCGAGACGTCGTTCCGCCAGGTCGTGGGCAAGGCGCGCTACTCGGCGTTTCGCGATCCCGAAGACCACGTCAGCCTGGTCAAGACGCTGGTGGCGCGCGGCGACCTGCTGCAGGCCAGCGGCGCGATCCGCGACCTGGAGCGCACGCTGCGCGCGGCCCCGGGCTACGATGCCTGCCACGCCTATGCCAACGCGCTCCTGCATGACAAGACCGGCAACAGCGGCGCGGCCGTGGCTGGCCTGCAGAACGCCGTGTCGGCGGTGCGCGCCAACAATGCGCTGTCCTCCAGCCTCAAACTCGAACTGGCGCGCGCCTGCCTGGCGCACCGGCTCGACGAGCAGGCCGCTGGCGTGATGCTGACCGTGGTGAACGACGCCAGCAGCGGGGTCTCGCCCGACCAGGCAATGACGGTCTTCGTGAATGCCGGCCGCACCGATTTGCTGGAGAACATGGACCAGCAGCTCAAGGCGCAGGCGCAGATCCTGCTGGGCGTGGCCGACGAAAAACGCAATATGGGCGACGTGCGCGGCGCGGTCCAGACGCTGCGCGAAGCGCTGCACCTGGCGCCGCGCAATCTGCAGGTGATGGCTGCCACCGCTGGCGGCATCCTGCGCCAGATCAACGAACTGGGTTGGGACCATCCCCTGGGCCAGACCGCCGCCGGGCTGCTGGATGGCATCCGGGCCCAGGATGCGCAGCATCCAAGGCTGGCCACGCTGACCGAGGAATACCAGGCAGCGCGGCGCAAGTACGGGATCGCGGCCGGCTGAACGCCGTGCTCATGACCTGCATGCAAGCCGTCCTGCTTTATCTTGCCATCGGCGCGACTGCCATCACCGGATCGGGCATGGCACGCGCCGCCGACGCGCAGTCGGCACTCAAATACGATTTGTACGCCTGCCAGCGCCCCGTCTGGCCCGCTGCCGCGCTGGCGCAGCACGCCAGCGGCACGACCACGCTCGAATTACGCATCCACGAAGAAGGCTATCTCCTCGAAGCGCGCGTGACCGGTTCTGCGGGCCGGGCCGACCTGGACGAAGCTGCGCTCGACAACACGCGCGGTTGCACCTATCACGCAGTGGTGTCCACGGGCGAGGCGCCGAGCGGCTGGCTCAAGACGCAATTCAAATGGTCATACACCGGCACATTCCCGGCACCCGACGCGCCGCTGCTGGCGGCCACTATGGCGCAGGCGACCGGCGGCGATCCGGCGGCCCAGAACCGGCTCGGCACCTGGTACGAGCGCGGCACCCACGTCAAGACCGATCTCGCACAAGCCGCGCTCTGGTACGAAAGGGCGGCGCGGGCCGGCAATGCGCATGCACAGAACAATCTGGGCGTCCTGTACCTGCGCGGCGCTGGCGTACCGCGCGATCGGCAGAAGGCAACCTGGTGGTATGCACAGGCGGCCGCACAGGGGCATGGCTGGGCACAGGCCAACCTGGCCTGGAGCTACCAGCATGGCCTGGGCAACGACCTCGACCCCGAACTGGCCACTTACTGGCTGACGCAAGCCGCCGATGGTGGCCTGCCTGACGCCCAGGTACGACTCGGCACGATGCTGATGCGCAGCGCAGTAAACGACGATGAACGCCATACCGCTGCCGGCTGGCTGGCGCGCGCTGCGGCGCAGGATGACCCATCCGGGTTGTACCTGCTGGGCCGCACGTACGAGCTGGGGCTCGGCAATGTGCAGGACGACGTCGAGGCAGCAGCACTGTACCGCAAGGCGCTGGGCCGTAGCGACGGGCGGGCCGAGACTGCCCTCGGCGTCCTGCTCGATACGCTGCGCGCGCAGCCGCAGGCTGACGATGAAGCGGCGCTCCTGTACGAGCGCGCCATGGGAGCGCGCCACGCGACCGCGTTCTACCGGTATGGGCTGTTGCTGGAGCAGCGCGGCGAGGAAGCCCTGGCGGTTGCCCTGTACCAGCACGCCGCTGCGCAGCGCAACTGCGACGCCGTGCTCAGATATGTACAATTGCGGCCCGCGGTGCTGGTGGCGGATCCCCGCGACAGTCATCCGCCGCTTTGGGAACGCCGGCAACGCTGGTGCAGGACCGACCCCGCAATGCAGCCGCGCTTCGAATGATCCTGCAACCGGACCACGATCACATCTCATGGCATTGCTCTCTCTCGCCCTGACGCTGCTGTCGGCCTTGACCTTCTGGCTCGCCATCCCGATCTTCATCCTGCCGCCGCTGGGCGCGTATGCAGGTTATCGGGCGTATCGCACGCGTCGGCAACAGCAGCCGCGCATGAGCGGGACACGAAAGCTGGTGTGGCTGCTGCCCATGCTGCTCGCCATCGTCGCCATGCCTCTCGAACTGTACGTGCTCAACGCCGGCTATCGCGTCTAGGCCCGCAAACTTGACGCACTGCACAAGTTACGGTCTACTGTCGATGTCATTGTTACTACAGCGGCCCGATCGCCTTCCATTTTGCTCGACCTAATCAACGCCCTTCCCCGCAACCTCTTCCTGCCTCCCACCAGCCTGTTCCTGATCATCGCGCTGGGTTTGTTGCTGTGGCGTTTCCGGCCCAGAGCCGGGCGCATCGTCGCCGGTACCGGGCTCGCCCTGCTGACCTTCATGTCGAGTAACGCGGGATCGAGCTTCCTGGTCGGACCGTTGGAGCAGCTGACCAAGCCGCTGGCGCGGCCCGAAAGCGCCGGCGCCCAGGCCATCGTCGTCCTGGCAGCGGGCCGGTTGCGCAGCGCGGGCGAATACGACAACCGCGACATCCCCGACCACACCGCACTGGCGCGCCTGCGCTACGGCGCGCACCTGCAGCGGCGCACCGGCCTGCCTATTCTGGTCACGGGCGGCAATGGCGGCAGCGGCGTCGATCCGGCCAGGATCGACATGGGGTACACCAAGGCTGACGCCATGGCCAGGGCGCTGCGCGAGGATTTCGGGGTGCCGGTCAAGTGGATCGAACGGCGCTCGCGCGACACGGGCGAGAATGCCATCTACAGCAATGTGCTGCTGCGCCCGGCGGGGATCAAACGAATTCTGCTCGTGACCGATGCGATGCACATGCACCGCGCGCGCAATGTGTTCGAGCGCGAAGGCCTCGAGGTGGTCGAGGCGCCAACCATGTTCGTCTACAACCCGCACTACGGATTCGATGCGTGGCTGCCAAGCGCGGAAGGGATGCGGCGCTCGTGGTATGCAACCTATGAGCTGCTGGGTCTGGCGTGGTACCGGATCCGGGATCGCGAAGCGCCGGGAGCCAAACAGGATGCGGTGGCGACGCCACCGCGCCGGACGACGGTGGCGCCGCCGTTAACAGCGGCGCCAGCACTGGAGACAGCACCGGCGCTGCAGAAAGCACCGGCACCGGCAAAGGCACCGGCGCCGGCTGTGAATTAAAGCACGTCGAGCAGTTCGACCTCGAACACCAGCGTGGCGTTTGGCGGGATCGGACCCGCGCCGCCGGCGCCATAGCCCATGTCGGCCGGCACGATCAGCGTGCGCTTGCCGCCGACTTTCATGCCCTGCACACCCACATCCCATCCCTTGATGACCTGGCCGGCGCCGAGCTGGAACTTGAACGGCTCGCGACCGATCGACGAATCGAACTCCTTGCCGCGCTGCTGCGGCGCCGCCGGCTCGTACAGCCAGCCGGTGTAGTTGACGACAGCGGTCGCGCCGGCCGTGGCTTCCTTGCCGGTGCCGACGACGGTGTCGATCTGTTGCGAGGCGACGGCCGGCGCAGTGGCGCTAACGGTGCTGTCGGCGCTGGCAGCAGCAGGGGTAGCCGGTGCTTCGGCGCGCTTGCAGGCGGTGACCGTCAGCAGCATTGCCGCCACCAGGGCGGAGCAGGTCAGTACACGTTTCATGGTTTCTCTCGTAGTAGTAGTGTTGAAAATCGATGCTGGTGCAGCATACAGGGCGATCGGTCCGGCCACAATATGCGGCCCCATCCTACGGCTTGCCGTAACCGCCGCCGCCCGGCGTCTCGATGACGAACACGTCGCCCGCGGCAATGTCGATCTTGCCGATATGGCCCACCTGCTCGATGCGGCCGTCGGCGCGCTCGACGCTGTTCCGGCCACGCTCTGCGTCCCCGCCACCGGCCATGCCGAACGGCGCGTGAATCCGGTTGTTCGACAGGATCGCCGCCGTCATCGGCTCTAAAAAGCGCACCAGGCGCACGCCGCCGTTGCCGCCCTGCCAGCGCCCCGCCCCACCCGAATTCGGACGAATCTCATAACGCTCAAGCCGCACCGGGAAGCGGAATTCAAGGATTTCGGGATCGGTCAGGCGCGAGTTGGTCATATTGGTCTGGACCACGTCGGTGCCGTTGAAACCGTCGCCCGCGCCGGAGCCGCCCGAGATGGTCTCGTAATACTGGTAGCGGTCATTGCCGAACGTGAAGTTGTTCATCGTGCCCTGCGCCGCCGCCATCACGCCCAGCGCGCCATACAGCGCATTGGTGATGCAGGTCGAGGTTTCGACATTGCCCGACACAACCGACGCCGGATAATGCGGATTGAGCATCGAGCCGGGCGGAATGATCACCTTGAGTGGTTTCAGGCACCCGGCATTGAGCGGAATCTCATCGTCGACCAGCGTACGGAACACGTACAGCACGGCCGCCATGCACACGGCCGACGGCGCGTTAAAGTTGTTCGGCAGCTGGCCCGATGTGCCAGTGAAGTCGATCTCTGCACTGCGCGCGGCAGCGTCCACGCGAATCGCGACGTCGATGTGCGCGCCGTTGTCGAGCTGGTAGTGGAAGCTGCCATCCTTGAGCGCCGAGATCACGCGCCGCACCGCTTCTTCGGCATTGTCCTGCACGTGGCCCATATAGGCGCGCACGACGTCCAGGCCAAAGTGCGCCACCATCTTGTGCAGCTCTTCGACGCCTTTCTGGTTGGCCGCCACCTGCGCGCGCAGGTCGGCCAGGTTCTGGTCGGGATTGCGCGCCGGGTAGCGCGCGCCCACCAGAAGCGCGCGCGCCGCCTCTTCGCGCAGCACGCCGTCCTGCCCGTCGATCAGTTTGAAGTTGTTGATCAGGACGCCCTCCTGTTCGATGTGGCTCGAGTCGGGCGGCATCGAGCCGGGCGTGGTGCCGCCGATGTCGGCGTGGTGGCCGCGCGAGCCGACGTAGAACAGGATCTCGGCGCCCGCTTCGTCGAACACGGGCGAAATCACCGTCACGTCGGGCAGGTGCGTGCCGCCGTTGTACGGGTCGTTCAAAATGTACACGTCGCCTGCATGCATGCGGCCCGCGTTCTCGCGCATCACGGTCTTGATGCTCTCGCCCATCGAGCCCAGGTGCACCGGCATGTGCGGCGCATTGGCCACCAGGTTGCCGTCGTGGTCGAAGATCGCGCAGCTGAAGTCCAGGCGTTCCTTGATGTTGACCGAGTGCGCCGTGTTCTGCAGGCGCAGGCCCATCTGCTCGGCAATCGACATGAACAGGTTGTTGAAGATCTCGAGCATCACCGGATCGGCCGTGGTACCAATCGCGCGGCGTTCGGGCAAGGCTTCCACGCGCTGCAGCACCAGGTGGCCATACGGCGTCACGCGCGCTTCCCAGCCCGGCTCGACGATCGTGGTCGCATTGTCTTCGGCGATGATCGCCGGACCGCGCACCGCATGTCCCGGCTGCAGCGCGCCGCGGGCATAGACACCGGTATCGTGCCAGCGGCCCGCGCTGTACATGCGCGCGGTGTCCTGTGGGGCCGGTTCCCCGACCTGCGCGGTGGAGGCCACCAACTGCTCCGGCGGCGCATCGGACTGGCCGATGGCCTCGACCGACACCGCCTCGACGATCAGCGCGCGTGCCGGCATCAGGAACGAGTAGCGGCGTTTATAGGCTTGTTCAAACTGCGCCGTCATCGCTGCCATGTCACCCGCGAGCACGACCAGCGCCGAGTCGGTGCCTTCGTAGCGCAGGTGCACGCGTTCGACGAGCGTGATGCGCCCGGGCGCCACACCCTGCGCCTGCAACTGCGCGCGCGCAGCCTCGCCCAGCACGCCGAGACGTTCGGCGAGCGCCGGCAGTACCGCATCGACCAGCCGCTCTTCGACGGCCTGTTCGCGCATCGCGCTCTGGTCGGCTAGCCCCATGCCGTAGGCCGACAGCACGCCGGCCAGGGAGTGGATGAACACCGTCTGCATGCCGAGGGCGTCCGCCACGAGGCACGCGTGCTGGCCACCGGCGCCGCCGAAACTGGTGAGCACGTAGTCGGTGACGTCGTGGCCGCGCTGCACCGAGATCTGCTTGATCGCGTTGGCCATATTGCCCACCGCGATTGCGATGAAGCCTTCGGCCACGGCTTCCGGTGCGGGCCGGTCACCCGTCGCCGCGCCAATCTCGTCGGCCAGCGCGTCGAAACGGCGGCGCACGGCGGCGACGTCCAGCGCTTCATCGCCGCGCGCGCCGAACAGGTGCGGGAAATAATCCGCCTGCACCTTGCCGAGCATGACGTTGCAGTCGGTGACCGCGAGCGGGCCGCCGCGCCGGTAACTGGCCGGGCCGGGGTTGGCGCCGGTGCTGTCCGGCCCCACGCGATAGCGGCTGCCGTCGAAGTGCAGGATTGAACCACCGCCGGCAGCCACGGTGTGGATGCTCATCATCGGCGCGCGCATGCGCACGCCGGCAACTTGGGTTTCGAACACGCGCTCGAACTCGCCCGCGAAGTGCGACACGTCGGTGGACGTGCCGCCCATGTCGAACCCGATCACGCGCTCGAAGCCGGCCTGCCGGCTCGCGCGCACCATGCCGACGATGCCGCCGGCGGGACCGGACAGGATGCTGTCCTTGCCCTGGAACGCGCGCGCATCGGTCAGGCCGCCATTGGACTGCATGAACTGCAGGTTCACGCCGGGCAGCTCGTCGGCCACCTGGTCGACGTAGCGGCGCAGGATTGGCGACAGGTAGGCGTCGACCACCGTCGTGTCGCCGCGCGCGACGAGCTTCATCATTGGACTGACTTCGTGCGAGACCGACACCTGCGTAAAGCCGATCGCGCGCGCGATGCGGGCCACGGCCGCCTCGTGCGCCGTGTAGCGGTAGCCGTGCATGAACACGATGGCCAGCGAGCGCAGGCCGGCGTCGAATGCCCCCTGCAGGCTGGCCCGCGTGGCGGCTTCATCGAGCGGCTGCACGACGTCGCCGTGCGCGCCGACGCGTTCATCGATCTCGATCACCTGTGCGTACAGCAGCTCGGGCAGCACGATGTGGCGGTCGAACAGGCGGGGCCGGTTCTGGTAGGCGATGCGCAGCGCGTCGCGGTAGCCGCGCGTGATGGCCAGCACCGTCGGCTCGCCCTTGCGCTCGAGCAGCGCATTGGTGGCCACGGTCGTGCCCATCTTGACCGCCTCGATGCCGGACGCCGGCAGCGGCGCGCCCGCGGCGACGCCCAGCAGGTGACGGATGCCCGCAACCGCCGCGTCGCGGTACTGTTCGGGGTGCTCGGACAGGAGCTTGTGCGTGACGAGTTGCCCATCCGGGCGGCGCCCCACGATGTCGGTGAATGTGCCGCCACGGTCGATCCAGAACTGCCAATCCATACTCACTCCCTGTGCTGACCAGATGATGGCAGCCATTGTAGTGCGGACGGCGCGCCAACGTTGGCGCGAATGCACGACAATGGTCGCATTCTCATTCACGCAAACGACCATGGCATACCCTCTCTACACCGTCGCGCAGCTGCGCGCCATCGAACAAGCGGCCAGCAGCACGCTGGCGCCGGGTACCTTGATGACCCGTGCCGGCAAGGCCGCCGCCGACTATGCACTCGAGTTATTGCGCGAATCAGCGGGTGCATCTCCGGATGGCCTGCGTGGCGCGCCGGTGCTGGTGCTCGCCGGCCCCGGCAACAATGGCGGCGATGCACTGGAGGTGGCGGCCAACCTGGCCGAAGCCGGCGTCAACGCCACCGTGCTGCACTTGCCGGGCGAGGGCAACGACGACGCCTCGAGCGAAACCGCCGCGGCCTACGAACGTGCGCGTTCGGGTACCGTTGGCTGGCTCGACATGCTGCCGCCCGATGGCCAGTGGGCGCTCGTCGTCGACGGCTTGTTCGGGATCGGCCTGACCCGCGCGCTCGCCGGCGAGTACCGCGACGTGGTCGCTGGCCTGGATACCGTGCGCTGTCCAATCCTGGCGCTGGACGTGCCGAGTGGCCTGGACGCCGACACGGGCGCCGTCATCGGCCCGGACGGCATCGCGGTGCGCGCCACGCACACGATCACGTTCATCGCCGACAAGCCGGGCCTGCACACGGCCGACGGGCGCGATCACGCAGGTATGGTGCGCGTGGACACGCTGGGCGTGGATGCGGGCGCCACGCCCGCATCGGCAGCCATGAACGGGCTGCCGGCCTTTGCGCACTGCTTCACGGCGCGCCGCCAGAATTCGCACAAGGGCAGCTTCGGTGACGTCGCCGTGATCGGCGGCGCACATGGCATGGCCGGTGCACCGGTGCTGGCCGCGCGCGGCGCGCTGTATGCCGGCGCGGGGCGCGTGTATGTCGCGGCGCTCAACACGCCGCCCGGCTACGACAGCAGCCAGCCCGAAATCATGTTCCGCGCGGCCGACGACCTGGATCTGTTTGGCCGTACGCTGGTGCTCGGCCCGGGCATGGGCGATTCGGTCGACGCGATCCGGCTGGTGGCCAAGGCGCTCGACAGCGACTGCCCGCTCGTGCTCGACGCCGATGCGCTGAACCTGGTCGGCGCCAGCCCCGACCTGCAGGCACGGCTGGCGCAGCGGAGCGCCCCAAGCGTGCTCACGCCGCATCCACTGGAAGCGGCGCGCATGCTCGGCATGACGGTGTCGGTGGTGCAGGCCGACCGGCTGGCCAGCGCGCGCGAACTGGCGCAGCGCATGCATGCAGTCGTGATTCTCAAGGGTTCCGGCACCGTGATCGCCGGACCCGATGGCGCGGTGCTGATCAACCCGACGGGCAACGCGGGGCTGGCCACGGCAGGCAGTGGTGACGTGCTGGCGGGGATCTGCGGCGCCCTGCTCGCGCAGGGCTGGCCGGGCAAGGAAGCAGCAGCGGCGGCGGCCTGGTTGCATGGCGCGGCGGCCGACGCGCTGGTGGAAGATGGCGTGGGGCCGATCGGCCTGACGGCAGGTGAGCTGCCAGCGGCCGTGCGCAAGGTGCTCAACGCGCAGGTGCGCGCAGGCAGCTGATTGATTATTTGACGAGTCGGCCGGCGGCGATCGTGATCGTCCGGCCGCAACGCGCGGCCATGCCCGGATCGTGCGTGACCAGCACCAGCGTCGAGCCGCGTTCGCGATTGAGTTCGAACATCAGCCCGATGATCGACTCGCCGGTGGCGGCATCGAGGCTGCCGGTCGGCTCGTCGGCAAACAGCAGCGGCGGCTGCGTGACAAAAGCACGCGCCAGCGCAACGCGCTGCTGCTCGCCGCCCGACAGGAACTTGGGATAGTGCTTCAGGCGGCTGCCCAGGCCGACGCGCCCAAGCATGTCGGCCGCCTTTTCGCGTGCACCGGATTCGCCCCGCAATTCGAGTGGCAGCATCACGTTCTCGAGCGCGTTCAGGTGCGTGAGCAGCTGGAACGACTGGAACACGAAGCCCAGCTTGGCCTTGCGGAACGCGGCGCGGCCGTCTTCATCGAGCGCGAAGATATCGGTGCCATCGAGGCGCACGGTGCCGGACGATGGCGTGTCCAGGCCTGCCAGCAGGCCAAGCAGCGTCGACTTGCCGGAGCCGGAAGCGCCGACGAGCGCGAGCGTCTCTGCCGGTTGCACGGTAAAATCAATCTCTTGCAGGATGGTCAGCTCGCCGCTGGCGTCTGCGACCTTCTTCGACAAGCCGCTGACTTCAATTGCGGGCGGCCGGCCTGTCATTACACCGACGTCAGTGACGTCATTTTTGAATGCCTCGGGATGATCACGCATGCTTGCTTTTCTTAAGAACGCAGTTCTCGGTAAATTAATTGTCGGCGCTGCACTGGGGTTGAGTCTGTCCCTGGCGGCGACGGCGAACGCTTATTCTGCACCAAAAACCGTCCTCGTGGTGGGCGACAGCCTGTCGGCCGAATACGGCATCGCCCGTGGTGCCGGCTGGGTCGCGCTGCTCGAACAAAAAATGAAGAACGAAAAAATCGACGCGAGGGTCGTCAACGCCAGCATCAGCGGCGAGACCACCAGCGGCGGCAAGGCGCGCTTGCCTGCCCTGCTTGGCCAGCACAAGCCGGACCTGGTCGTGATCGAACTGGGCGCGAACGACGGCCTGCGCGGCTTGCCCGTGCCGTCGGCCGAGGCAAACCTGCGCGCAATGATCGCCGCAGCGCAGGCGCAGAAAGCGCGCGTGCTGCTGGTGGGCATGCGCATGCCGCCCAACTACGGGCGCGCCTACACCGAGCGCTTCTTCGGCATGTTCAAGACCGTGGCGACGTCGACCAAATCGCCGCTGGTGCCGTTCATGCTCGAGGGCGTGGCCGACAAACCGGCCCTGTTCCAGCAAGACCGCCTGCATCCGACCGCGCAGGCGCATCCGATCATCCTGAACAATATCTGGCCGACGTTCGAGAAAATGGTGAAACAACCATGAAGTACCCGGAAGTCGCAGGATTCGACGCACTGCTCCCGCGCCTCGGTGAATTCGACGCGATCATCGACGTGCGCAGCGAAGCCGAATTCGCACTCGACCATATTCCCGGTGCGATCAACTGCCCGGTGCTGAACAATGACGAGCGCATCCTGATCGGCACGCTGTACAAGCAGACCAGCGCATTCGACGCCAAAAAGGCCGGCGCGCCGATCATCGCGCGCAATATCGCGCACCATATCGACACGCTGTTCCACGACAAGCCGCGTGACTGGCGTCCGCTGGTGTATTGCTGGCGCGGCGGCAACCGCAGCGGCGCGATGGCGCTGATCATGGCGCGCATCGGCTGGCCGGTGGCGCAGCTCGACGGCGGCTACAAGAATTACCGGGCCTGGGTCAGCGCGGCGCTGGCCGAGCCGCCTGCCGTCGATTTCCGGGTCGTCTGCGGCCCGACCGGCAGCGGCAAGAGCCGCCTGCTCGAAACGCTCGACGGCATCGGCGCGCAGGTGCTCGACCTGGAGCAGCTTGCCGCGCACCGCGGCTCGGTGCTGGGCCACCTGCCGAACGAACCACAGCCAAGCCAGAAGATGTTCGAGACGCTGGTGCTGGCCAGGCTGCGCAGCTTCGACCTGGCCCGCCCTGTGTTTGTCGAAGCCGAAAGCAAGAAGGTCGGCAACCTGCGCGTGCCGGATGCCGTGATGGTGCGCATGCGCGCCGCGCCCTGCATCGACCTGCAACTGGCGCGCCCCGCGCGCGTGCGCCTGCTGATGGAAGACTACCAGCACTTCTGCGCCGATCCTTCCGTGCTGGCCGATCAACTGGTGCACCTGACGCTGGTGCATGGCCGCGCCAAGATCGCCGACTGGCAGGCGATGGCGCAAGGCGGCGCGCTGCCGGCGCTGGTCGACGAGCTGCTGGTGCAGCACTACGACCCGGCCTACCTGCGCTCGATCGACCGCAACTTCGTCCAGTATCCGCAGGCGCAGGTGGTGGAGCTGGCCGATATCGGCACCAGCGATTTCTTGGCAGCGGCGCGCCGCCTGCACGACGCGCCAGCCTGAGGCTACGGGGCGATGCGGCGGGCCTCGTCGATTGCGACATCCTGCCAGAGCGCGTCGTCACCGGCGTGCTGCGCCGCCCACACGCGGTAGATGCCGGGCTCGATGGCAAAGCCCGGCGCGTCGCCACCCACCCGGTAGCGTGCAAGGATGCGCGGTTCGAGGTCGATCTCGACGCTGACGCGCTCTCCGGCCGCCAACGTCGTTTTGGTGAAGCCTGCCAGGCGCTTGACGAAGCCGTCGGCGCCGGGCTTGGCAATATAGATCTGCACCACGACCGCACCCCTACGCGCGCCGGTATTGGCCACCTCAACGCTCGCGGTGTAAATCCCATCCACACTGACGCGCAGACCGCTCAGTGCAAACGTCGTGTACGACAAGCCGAACCCGAACGGGAACAGCGGCTGATGCCCTTCACGCGTGAACCACCGATAGCCGACATCCGACCCTTCAAGATCGTAATCGAGCGGGATGATGCCGCCCTTGCGCGGCGTGGCCGGGTTGGACGTCGTGGTTTCCGGATCGATCTGTTCGGGGCGCGGCAACTGCGCCTCGCTGGCCGGGAACGTCACTGGCAACCGGCCCGAGGGATTGACGCGCCCGAACAGCACGCCCGCCACGGCCGGCCCGCCGCCCGATCCCGGGTACCAGGCCGCCAGGATCGCGGCCACGCTGTCGCGCCACGGCATCGTGACGGGGCCGCCCGACTGGATCACGACGATCGTCGCCGGGTTGACGCCGGCGATGGCCTCGATCAGCGCATCCTGGTCGTCGGGCAGTGCGAGGCCCACGGCGTCCAGGCCCTCCGAGCGCCACTCCTGCGCGAACACGATCACCGCATCGGCGTGGCGCGCGGCGTCCAGCACCTGTTGCCGATCGGTGCCGTCGACGAACACGACGTCGCCTGCGCCGCTTTCTTCTTTGATCGCGGTGACGAGCGACGACGGCTGAACGACCTTGGCCACGTCCATCCCCATGATGCTGGTGCCGGGCAGTTGCAGGCTGCCGATGGGCGTTACGGCCGATGAACCGCCGCCACACAGCACGCCATGGTCGGCATGCGCGCCGACGACCAGCACGCGGGCCAGGCGCTGCGGCAGCGGCAGCGTCGCGTTCCGGTTCGTGAGCAGCACGATGCCTTCCTCGGCCTGGCGCTGCGCGATCAGCTTGTGCTGGCTGAAGTCGATCGGCTGCGTGCGGCCCTCAAGCGGCGGCGCATCGAGCGCGCCGACGTCGATCAGGCTCGTGAGGATGCGCGTCACCATATCGTCGATGCGCGACTGCGGCACCTGGCCCTCGCGCACCGCATCGCGCAGGGCCTGGCCGAAGTAATGCGCATCGTCGAGATTGGCGCCCGATTGCACGTCGAGGCCTGCGAGTGCTGCCTTGACGGTTGAATGCGTGGCGCCCCAGTCCGACATGACCCAGCCGGCGTAACCCCATTCGTCCTTGAGGACCTGTTGCAGCAAAAAGGCGTTCTCGGACGCATAGTGACCATTGACCAGGTTATAGCCGGGCATGACGGCGCCCGGCTTGCCGATCTCGATGGCGATCTGGAACGCCAGCAGGTCGGATTCGCGCAGCGCCGCTTCGGCCAGGTTCGCGCTGACCATCACGCGCCCGGTTTCCTGACCGTTGGCGACGAAATGCTTGACGGTCGAGACGATGCGCTGGGCCTGGATGCCGGCGACCGAGTGGCCGGCCAGCACGCCGGTCAGAAGCGGATCCTCGCTGATGTATTCGAAATTGCGTCCGCCGCGCGGTTCGCGGATCAGGTTCGCGCCACCTGCAAGCTGCACATTGAAGCCCTTCGCCTGCGCTTCGCGTCCGACCAGGGCGCCGCTGTCGTGTGCCAGCTGGCGATTGAAGGTGGCGCCCAGCAGCAGCGAGCTGGGCATTCCCGTCGCATGGTCACCAGGGCGAACGCCGCCGATATTGCTGATCCCGAGACTGGCGTCGGCCTGCTGCATGGCAGGGATGCCCAGCCGTGGGATGCCCGGGTAGAACGCAGCCGAACCGATGGCGCCCTGCGCTTTGAGCTCGTCCGTCAGAGGAATGGCCATCGGGCCGGACAGCCAGGCGAACTTTTCGTCCTCCGTCATGCGCGCGACGAGATCCTGAGCGCGCTGACGGCTCGTGGTGGCAGTGGTCATTGGAACGGTCCCTTCATGATGGAGAGTAGCTGATCCGTCCAGTGTTCCAGATGCCATCCGCCGGGTCGGTTAAGCACATCGCAAAAAAGCCCGGCTGCTTGCGCAACCGGGCTTTTTCAATCAGGACCGAACAGGCGACGACTTACTGCGCGTCGGTATTCGTGCCCAGCTGCGACGGCGTGGCCGTTACCTTGGCCTTGGCCTTGACCTTCAGTGCTTCAACGTAATCGACCATCTGCTGCTGGCCCATCATGTTGCCGATCTGGTCGGCTTCCTGCTTGCGGCGCGCCGCGTCGAGCTGCGCCGGCTGCGAGACCTTGTTGATGCGATAGACGGCGTAACCCTGGCCCGGCACATCGACACCGACATACGCCGGCAGCTTGGTGGCGTCAGCCTTGAGTACGGCAATCGCACCGGGCTGGTTGATCGTCGGCTGCTTGGTGCGCGAGACGACCACTGGTGCGCCGAAACCGGTCGCATCGCCTGCCGCCTTGGCCGCAGCCAGCTTGGCTTCACCTGCCTGGCGTGCCAGGCGCACCGCTTCCTCGATCGTCACGCGCTGACGAATCTGCGCTTCGACCTCGGCCAGCGGACGTTTGGCTGCCGGACGCAGTTCAACCACGCGACCTGCCACGAGCACGCTTGGCGCGACTTCCACCGCTTCGGTATTGCGCTTGTTCTTCAGTGCGTCGTTGCTGAACAGGGCAGTCAGGAACTTGGCGTTGTTGAACGGTGCATCGCCCAGCGCCGGATTCGGCGTACGGGTCAGGTTGTCGACGGTCTGGATCTGCAGCTTGAGCTTGTCGGCCACCGGCTTCAGGCTGTCCGACTGGTCATACGCTGTCTCGGAAAACACGCCAGCCAGTTCGGTGTACTTGGCAGCCATCTTCTGCTTCTTGAGGTCGCCTGCAATCTGTTCACGGGCCGTGTCCAGCGACTTTTGCGTCGCCGGCTTGATCGAATTGAGCTTGATGATGTGCCAGCCGAATTCCGACTGCACCAGGCCGCTCGTTTCGCCTTCTTTCAACGCATAGATCGCGTCTTCGACCGACTTGACGAACAGACCCTTCTCGACCACACCCAGATCGCCGCCAGCCTGGGCCGAGCCCGGGTCTTGCGAATTGGCCTTGGCAATCGCGGCGAAATTGGCCGGCGCTGCGCGCACTTGTGCCAGCACGGCTTCCGCTTTCGTCTTGGCCGCGGCCTGGTCGGCTGGCTTGGCGTCCTTGGCCACCGTGATCAGGATGTGGCTGGCGCTGCGCTGCTCGGGCGTCGTGTAGTTCTTGAGGTTCTTGTTGTAGAAGTCGCTGATTTCGGCGTCCGACACCTGCACCTGGTTTTCGACGGTGGCAGCGTTAAAGACGACGTATTCGGCCTTGACCTGCTCCGGAATCTGGAACAGCGTCGCGTTCTTGTCGTAGTACGCCTTGACCATCGCGTCGGTAACCTTGACCTGCGGCAGGTAGGTCGCGATCGGGAACACGATCTCCTGCACTTCACGCTCCTGGTCGTTGATGTTCGACAGGCGCGTTGCGACGCTGCGCGGTGCAAAGGCGGTGGCCTGGATCGAACCGGTCAGTTGCTGCACGGTGAGGTCGCGGCGCAGGCGCTGGTCGAACATCGCCGGCGTCATGCCCTGCGCTGCCAGAGCAGCCTTGTAGCCTTCCATGTCGAAGCCACCGTCCGGCTGGCGGAACTGCTGGATCTCCATGATGGTCTTTTGCAGCGTTGCATCGCTGACGTTCATGTGCGAGCGGGCGATCTCGGTGCTGATGGCGCGTTCGCCAACCAGATTATTGAGGATCGTTTTCTTGGCTTCAGCGGTCTCGAACATCTTCTGGTCGAACTGGGCGCCCATCATCTGGCGTGCCTGGTCGATCTGGCGACGTTGCGCATCTTCCCATTCCTGGCGCGAGATCTTTTCGCCGCCAACGGTGGCGACGTGGGTCCCGGCATCATTACTCTGGTAACTCTCCATCCCGACAAACACGAACGATGGGACGATCAAAAGAAGCAGGATCCCGTACATCCAACGCTTGTTGTTCCGAATAAATTCAAACATGGTCAGCCATTCAAGGTTGAGAATGCAATAACAGCACAAGTTAAAAAAAAAGGCGAACTCGCGTTCGCCTCTTCTCATCATGAGGCGGCTCAGCGAGCCACCCCTATTTTACGCAATTCTGGCGGAGCGGACGGGACTCGCCTACATGCTGCAGGCCGCTGATTTCCCTACAGGGAAATCCCTTCTCGTCCAAGCCATGCTCCCCGCAGGGGGAGCATTCTTGCTACTATATTCTGGCGGAGCGGACGGGACTCGAACCCGCGACCCCCGGCGTGACAGGCCGGTATTCTAACCAACTGAACTACCGCTCCAGACATAATGTTTGTGCGTTTTTTGTGGCGGAGCGGACGGGGCTCGAACCCGCGACCCCCGGCGTGACAGGCCGGTATTCTAACCAACTGAACTACCGCTCCAGCAAAAAACACACCAACAAACATCAGGGACTACACAACCACCCCTGTTGCTTTCCTTCGCTTGTCACCGCGAAGAAGGCATTAGTTTACAGCATCTTTCAGCGCTTTACCAGCCTTAAATTTCGGGACGCGTGCAGCCTTGATTTTGATGGGCTCCTTGGTGCGCGGATCGCGGCCCGTGCGTGCGGCGCGCTCGCCGACCGTGAAGGTGCCAAAGCCGACCAGGGTCACGCTGTCGTTCTTTTTCAGGGTTTCGGTCACGGCGTCGATCACGGCGTCGAGGGCACGCGCTGCCGATGCCTTGGTAATGTCCGCGGACTTCGCGATTTCTTCGATCAGTTCTGACTTGTTCACTCGTTCCCTCGTTTCCCGTTCGTGACGCACACGCGCCGCTGCTGCAAAAGTGCAGGCCGTATTAAACAAGGGCAACATGACGCTGTCAAGCGAGGCCGCTTCAACGCAGGTTCATCTGTGGCATAAGATGCGCCATCCCGACGACGCAAAAAAAAGGCGCAGTCAACGTTAAATAGAGACTACCTTTGAACTGACGAGCACTCCAATGGTCCAACCCTGTCCCCAGCGTCAGGAGTCAATCATGAAAGCGCCACGTTTCAAGGGCTGGATAGCAAAACTGCCGTCACTGAATCAGCCGCAGCGCCGCCAAGTGCTTGATGCCCTGCATCCTGCAGCCGGGCTCGAACAGGTGGTCGCGCTCATCAGTGAGGTCAGAGCGCCACGCCGCTGCTGTCCCAGATGCGGTAACGAGCGTTGCTACCGGCACGGGTTCGCCAACGACTTGCAGCGCTACCGCTGCTGCGCCTGCGGCCGCACCTTTAACGACCTGACCGGCACGCCACTGGCGCGGCTCAGGCACAAAGCCAAATGGCTCGCGTATTCGCAGGTGCTGCTCGATTCATTCCCCGTGCGCAAGGCCGCAGATCATGTCGGGGTACACCGCAACACAGCCTTTCGATGGCGCCACCGCTTCCTGCACTGGGTCAAACTCGACCGGCCCGCGGCGCTCAACGGCATCGTCGAAGCTGACGAAACGTTCCTACTCAAGTCACAAAAAGGGTCGCGCACGCTCGATCGGCCAGCGCGCCGCCGCGGCGGCCACGCTGCCAAACGGGGCATTTCCGCTGAACTGGACTGCATCCTGGTCGCGCGCGATCGCGAGGGGCGCACGGGCGATGCCGTCACTGGCCGAGGAGCGCTCACCGCTGCGCAACTCGACCGTGACTTGCTGCCCAGGCTCGATCGACAGGCCTTGCTGGTTAGTGACAGCCACGCTGCCTACCGCGCCTTTGCACGCAAGCACAGGATCGCGCACGAGACGGTCAATTTGCGCGCCGGGGTGCGTGCGAGGCGGCCAGGCAACCTTGCCATCCATGTACAGAACGTGAATGCCTACCACCAGCGGTTCAAGACCTGGCTACAGGGCTTTCGGGGCGTGGCGTCACGCTATCTACCCAATTATCTGGGCTGGCGCTGGGCGCTGGATAGTGCGCGAATTTTTTCGCCAGAACAATTTTTTAGTATTGCTATCAGTGTCATCAACAGATAACGCTGACTGAGCCAAAAAAAACAGGCGCCACACGGGCGCCTGTTTCGGGAAGCTGCAAGCAGCTGGATACTATTTAGTGCTTGACCACTTCCGGCTTGGCTTCCACCGGCGCTGGCGCGACGGCCACCGCTGGATCTTCCACCAACGGCTGCGGCTGACGCTCCAGTGCAATCTCCAGCACTTTCTCGATCCAGCGCACCGGCACGATCTCGAGCTTGTTCTTGACGTTGTCCGGAATCTCGGCCAGGTCCTTCACATTCTGCTCGGGAATCAGCACCGTCTTGATGCCACCGCGATGCGCTGCCAGCAGTTTCTCTTTCAAACCACCGATCGGCAGGACTTCGCCGCGCAGCGTGATCTCGCCCGTCATCGCCACATCGGCGCGCACCGGGATGCCCGTGAAGGCCGAGACCAGCGCCGTCGTCATGCCGATACCGGCCGACGGACCATCCTTCGGCGTCGCGCCTTCCGGCACGTGGATGTGGATGTCGGCCTTCTCGAACGCCTCGTTCTTGATACCGAGACGCGCGGCGCGGCTGCGCACCACGGTGCGGGCGGCTTCAATCGATTCCTTCATCACGTCGCCCAGCGTACCGGTGCGGATGATGGCGCCCTTGCCCGGCACGTTGACGGCTTCGATCGTCAGCAGATCGCCACCGACTTCGGTCCAGGCCAGACCAACCACCTGGCCGACCTGGTTGTCTTTCTCGGCGACGCCAAAGTCATAGCGGCGCACGCCCAGGAACTTGTCCAGGTTCTTGCCGTTGACGATGACGCGCTTGTCGGCGCCCGTGCCCGGCTTTTTCAGCAGCAGCATCTTGACGACCTTGCGGCAGATCTTCGACACTTCGCGCTCGAGCGAACGTACGCCGGCTTCGCGGGTGTAGTAACGGATGATGTCGCGGATCGCGGTCTCTTCGACCTTGATTTCCTCTTCCTTCAAGCCGTTGTTCTTCAACTGCTTCGGCAACAGGTAGCGCAGCGCGATGCTGGTCTTTTCGTCTTCGGTGTAACCCGACAGGCGAATGACTTCCATACGGTCCAGCAGCGCCGGCGGAATGTTGTACGAGTTCGACGTCGCCACGAACATCACGTCCGACAGGTCGAAGTCCACTTCGAGATAGTGGTCCGAGAACGTGTGATTCTGTTCAGGGTCCAGCACCTCGAGCAGGGCCGACGATGGATCGCCACGGAAATCGGCGCCCATCTTGTCGATCTCGTCGAGCAGGAACAGCGGGTTGCGTACGCCGACCTTCGCCAGCGATTGCAGCACCTTGCCCGGCATCGAACCGATGTACGTGCGGCGGTGGCCACGGATCTCGGCTTCGTCACGCACGCCACCCAGGGCCATGCGCACGAACTTGCGGTTCGTCGCGCGGGCGATGGACTGGCCGAGCGACGTCTTGCCGACGCCCGGAGGACCGACGAAGCACAGGATCGGTGCTTTCAGCTTGTCGACGCGCTGTTGCACTGCGAGGTATTCCAGGATGCGTTCCTTGATCTTGTCCAGGCCATAGTGATCCTGTTCAAGGACGGCTTCGGCACTGGCCAGATCGATCGCGACCTTCGACTTCTTGCGCCATGGGAGCGACACCAGCGTATCGATGTAGTTGCGCACGACGGTGGCTTCGGCCGACATCGGCGACATCAGCTTGAGCTTGCGAATTTCGGCCTGGGCTTTTTCCATGGCTTCTTTCGGCATCTTGGCGGCGACGACTTTCTTTTCGAGTTCCTCGATGTCGGCGCCCTCTTCGCCCTCGCCCAGCTCTTTCTGAATTGCCTTGACCTGCTCGTTCAGGTAGTACTCGCGCTGCGACTTTTCCATCTGGCGCTTGACGCGGCCACGGATGCGCTTCTCGACTTGCAGGATGTCCAGTTCACCTTCCAGCTGGCCGAGCAGGTGCTCGAGGCGCTTGGCGACATTGAAGATCTCCAGGATCACTTGCTTCTGCTCGAGCTTGAGCGGCAGGTGCGCAGCGACGGTATCGGCCAGGCGGCCTGCGTCATCGATGCCGGCGAGCGACGCCAGGATTTCTGGTGGAATCTTTTTGTTGAGTTTGACGTACTGGTCGAACTGCTGGACGATCGCGCGGCGCATCGCCTCGACTTCGGAGTCGTCGCCGATTTCCGATTCGACCGGCGTCAGTTGCGCCGTGAAGTGCGTGGCGCCGTCGTTGATCGTATCGATACGGGCGCGCTGCGAACCCTCGACCAGGACCTTGACGGTGCCGTCCGGGAGTTTCAGCATCTGCAGAATATTGGCGACGCAGCCGATCTCGTAGATGTCTGCGGCGGACGGTTCGTCCTTGGCGGCGGCCTTCTGGGCGGCCAGCATGATGCTTTTGCCCTGCTCCATCGCGGCTTCCAGAGCCTTGATCGATTTAGGGCGGCCAACGAACAGAGGTATCACCATATGCGGGAACACAACCACATCGCGCAACGGCAGAAGTGGCAGCGTCGTTTGCTCGGTTAATTTCGAAGTTGTCATGGCATACCTTATAAAAAGCGTGTTCTGAACTTGGGCACTGGACAGCCAAAACACAAGACCGTCCGGCAAAAATATATTCTGTAAGTAAAAGAAAACCTACTTGTCAGAGCATATAGCCGTTCCAATAAAAGACTCTCGGAAAATGAAAAAGCCACCACACGGCGTACCGCGAGTGGCTTTTCGAATGAAGCCGGGCTCTTTTATTGAGATTGATTGTACCGAGTTGAATCCGTGCGGCAAGCAATTTGTCGCTCGCCGACGGATTTTTTTCAGTTTTCTCCCGACGCTTTTGCCGTTTCGCTGTAAATCAGCAAAGGTTTCGCGCCGTTCGTGATCGTATTTTCATCAATCACGACTTTCACGACATTCGACTGGCCTGGCAATTCATACATCACGTCAAGCAGCGCATGTTCGAGAATCGAACGCAGGCCACGTGCGCCGGTTTTACGGGCCAGTGCTTTCTTCGCAATTGCATGCAGCGCTGCCGGACGAATCTCCAGTTCGGCGCCTTCCATTTCCAGCAATTTCGAATATTGCTTGATCAACGCATTCTTTGGTTCGATCAGAATCTGGATCAGTGCTTCTTCGGTCAGTTCGGACAAGGCAGCTACCACCGGCAGACGGCCGACCAGCTCGGGAATCAGACCGAACTTGATCAGGTCTTCGGGTTCGGCTTCGAGCAGGATCTCGGCGTTGTAGCCGGAATCGAGGCTCTTGACCGTGGCGCCAAAGCCGATGCCGCTCTTGACGGAACGGTTCTGAATCACCTTGGCCAGGCCATCGAACGCACCGCCGCAGATGAACATGATGTTGGTCGTGTCGATCTGGACGAAGTCCTGGTTCGGGTGCTTGCGCCCGCCCTGCGGCGGCACCGATGCCATCGTGCCTTCGATCAGCTTGAGCAGCGCCTGCTGCACGCCTTCGCCCGACACGTCACGGGTGATCGACGGGTTGTCGGACTTGCGCGAGATCTTGTCGATCTCGTCGATGTAGACGATGCCGCGCTGGGCCTTTTCAACCTCGTAGTTGCAGCTCTGCAGCAGCTTCTGGATGATGTTCTCGACGTCTTCGCCGACGTAGCCGGCTTCGGTCAGCGTGGTCGCATCGGCGATCACGAACGGCACGTTCAGCATGCGTGCGAGCGTCTGCGCCAGCAGCGTCTTGCCGGAGCCGGTAGGACCGACCAGCAGGATGTTGCTCTTGGCCAGTTCGACTTCGTCTTTCTTGCCCAGGTGCTTGAGGCGCTTGTAGTGGTTGTACACCGCCACCGACAGGATGCGCTTGGCCGTTTGCTGACCGATCACATACTGGTCGAGCAGTTCGGTGATTTCAAGGGGCGTCGGCAGGTCGGACTTGGCGCCCGTGACCGTTTCGACGTTCGAGGTTTCATCGCGGATGATGTCGTTGCACAAGTCGATGCATTCATCGCAGATGAACACCGACGGTCCTGCGATCAGCTTCTTGACTTCGTGCTGGCTCTTTCCACAGAACGAGCAGTACAACAGTTTTTCGCCGCTGGAGGATTTTTTCTCTGACATGGGGGCAGGACTCTATTGAATTGCTATGAATATAACGCTTAACCGGAAACGCAACAAGGGCGAATCCAAGGGCGCAACTGGTGCGCATGCGAACATGCTACCCGAAATAAAAAACAAACGCCCGAACGTGTTCGCGTCCGGGCGTTTTTTTCCAACATCACGCTGGATGCTCGGGCAATTTCTTAACCGCGGTGCGTGAGGACCTTGTCGATCAGCCCATATTCGACCGACTCTTCGGCCGACATGAAGCGGTCACGGTCGGTGTCACGGTGGATCTGTTCGATGCTCTGGCCGGTGTTATCGGACATGATGCGGGCCAGACGCTCGCGCAGGTACAGGATTTCCTTGGCCTGGATTTCGATATCCGAGGCCATGCCTTGCGAGCCGCCCGATGGCTGGTGAATCATGACGCGCGAGTTCGGCAACGAGAAACGCTTGCCCTTGGCGCCGGCTGCCAGCAGGAAGGCGCCCATCGAGGCCGCCAGACCCGTGCACAGCGTCGAGACATCGGGCTTGATGAAGTTCATCGTGTCGAGGATCGCGAGGCCGGCCGAGACCGAGCCACCCGGCGAGTTGATGTAGAGCGAGATATCCTTGTCAGGATTTTCGCTTTCCAGGAACAGCATCTGGGCGACGATCAGGTTGGCCATCTGGTCGTTGACGGGACCGACCAGGAAAATCACGCGTTCTTTCAAGAGGCGCGAGTAAATGTCGTAGGCGCGTTCGCCGCGACCACTTTGCTCGACGACCATCGGCACCAAGCCGAGTGCCTGTGTATCCAGTGCTGGATTGTGCATCATACCTGTCTCGTTCCTTGTTAGGGGTTGGTCAAATGGGCCATTGAAAAAAGCCGGCCTCGAGGGGCCGGCCTGCTTTTCTTAAGCCTGTGGGACGCTGCCCATCAGTTCATCGAAAGCGACGGTCTTGTTCGAGACCTTGGCCTTGCCAAGTACGTAGTTGACGACGTTTTCTTCCAATACAAGGGCTTCGACTTCGCCCAGACGACGACGATCGCTGAAGTAGTACTTCAGGACTTCTTTCGGATCTTCGTAGCTTTGCGAGAAATCTTCGATCTGGGCTTTCACCTGATCTTGCGTGGCTTGCAGATCGTTGTCAGCAACCAGTTGCGACAGGATCAGACCCAGGCGCACGCGGCGCTCGGCCTTGTCCTTGAACATCTCGGACGGGAATGGCAGCTTGGCCACGTCCATGCCGCGCTGTGCCATGTCCTGGCGGGTCATTTCGGCCAGACGCTCGGAATCCTGCTCGACCATCACGGTCGGCACGTCCAGTTCGGTGGCCTTGACCAGTGCATCCATCACGGCTTCCTTGTTGCGAGCCTTGACGCGGGCGCGCACTTCGCGCTCCAGGTTCACCTTGATGTCTTCACGCATTTTCTCGATCGAGCCGTCTTCGATTCCCAGCGACTGGGCAAATTCGGTGTCGACTGCAGGCATGTGCGCCCACTCGAGAGCCTTCAGGGTGATGGTGAACTCGGCGGTTTTACCGGCGACGTCCTTGCCATGGTAGTCCTCTGGGAACGCCAGTGGGAAGGTCTTGGCTTCGCCGACCTTCAGGCCGATCGTTGCGGCTTCGAACTCAGGCAGCATGCGGCCTTCGCCCAGCACGAACGCGTAATCTTCAGCCTTGCCGCCGTCGAATTCGACGCCGTCCAGCGTGCCGACGAAGTCGACGGTGACGCGGTCGCCTTCAGCTGCGACTGGCTCGCCGCCGGTGCCGTGTTCGCCCTCTTCGCCCTTGGTGTGGTAGTGCACGCGCTGCTTGCGCAGGATGTCGATGGTCTTGTCGATTTCGGTGTCGGACACTTCGGTCACGACGGTTTCGACTTCAACGGCTGCCAGGTCGCCAATGACGACTTCAGGATAGACTTCGAAGGTGGCGTTGAATTCGAGGACGCCTTCAGGGGCGTCGTCTTTTGGCTCGATTTTCGGGAAACCGGCAACGCGCAGTTCGTTGGCGACAGCGGCTTCGTTGAATGCGCGGCCAACTTTGTCGTTGAGCACGTCCGATTCGATCTGGTAGCCGTACTGGGCAGCGACCATCTTGAGCGGCACTTTGCCCGGACGGAAGCCAGGCGCCTTGGCGGTCTTGGCCTGCTGTTTCAGGCGCTTCTCGACTTCAGTGCGGACGTCAGCGACCGGAAAAGAGATCGTCAAGCGACGTTCGAGTTTACCCAGGGTTTCGACTGCAGTTGCCATTGTAAAAATCGTCCAAAAAAATAATTATTCGTGGTGCGAGGAGGGGGACTCGAACCCCCACACCATTGCTGGCGTCAGGACCTAAACCTGGTGCGTCTACCAATTTCGCCATCCTCGCTCAGGATTGCAATATCGCCTCAAAAACAAAGGGCGCCCGACAGTAGAACCCGGCCGCCCTGCACTCCATTGTTTAGGGGCTACAACTTCAATCGATTATTTTACTGGAATTTCTGACACTATTGGGCATCATTTTTTCCAGTGCGGGGGTGGATGCATTCATTTGCCGCCCGCCCCTGCCGGCTTTTTGACGCGGAACCACGCCGCATACAAGGCCGGCAGGAATAACAGCGTCAATGCCGTCGCCACCATCAGGCCGCCCATGATGGCCACCGCCATCGGGCCCCAGAACGTCGAGCGCGACAACGGGATCATCGCCAGCGCCGCCGCGGCGGCCGTCAGCAGGATCGGCCGGCAGCGGCGCACGGCCGCTTCGATGATCGCATCCCATGGATGGCTGCCGGTGGCAATGTCCTGCTCAATCTGGTCGACCAGGATCACCGAATTGCGGATGATCATGCCGAACAGCGCGATCACGCCCAGATTCGCGACAAAGCCGAAGGGCCGGTCGAGGATCAGCAGCGCCATCGCGGCGCCCGCCACGCCCAGCGGGCCGGTCAGAAACACCAGCAGCGAACGCGAGAAGCTGTGCAATTGCAGCATCAGCAGCACAAACACGATGAACAGCACCAGCGGCACATTGGCTGCGATGGAGGCCTCGGCTTCGGAGCTGTCGGCGGCGGCGCCTTCGATTGTCAGGGCGTAGCCGGCCGGCAGCCTGGCACGCAGCGCGCCCAACTGCTTGTCGACTTGCGCGGTCACGGTCGGCCCCTGGATACCGTCGACCACGTCAGCCTGGACCATGATGGCCCACTCGCGGCCTTCACGCCAGACGACGCCCGGCTCCCAGACGAAGCGCACGCGCGCCACCTGGCCGATCGTCACGGCCTGCCCGCTGGCGGTGGGCACCAGCGTTTCGGACAGGCGCGTGATGGTCGAGCGCTCTTCCAGTGGCTGGCGCACGACCATGTCGATCAGGCGGTTCGATTCACGGAACTGGCCGACCGCCGTGCCGGTGAGCGTCGTGTTGACCGCGCGCCGCACGGCCTGCGACGTCACGCCCAGTGCGCGCAGCTTGTCCTGGTCGAGGTCGAGGCGCAGCACCTTGATCGATTCGTTCCAGTTATCGTTCACGCCCAGCGTGTTCGGATTGGCCAGCAGCGTCGCCCTGACCTGGTCGGCGATCCCGCGCACGACGCCGATGTCCGGCCCCAGCACCTGGAACTGCACGGGGTACGGAACCGGCGGGCCATTGGCCAGCAGCCTGACGCGCCCGCGCACTTCGGGGAAATCGTGCTTGAAGATATCGACAATCTTCAGGCGCAGCGCGTCGCGCGCCTTGGTATCGACCGGCAGCACGACCACCTGCGAGACGTTCGACTGCGGGAAGATCTGGTCCAGCGGCAGATAGAAACGCGGGCTGCCGGTGCCGACATAGCTCGTCACGCTGCGCACGCCCTGCTGCTGCGCCAGAAACGCTTCGAAGCGCTTGACGTTCGCCTCGTTGGCGGCAAAGCTCGTGCCCTCGGGCGACCAGAGTTCGACCATCAGCTCGGGCCGGCTCGAATCCGGGAAGAACTGCTTCTCGATGAATTTGAAGCCGAAGATACCCAGCGCGAACACGGCGAGCGTCAGCGCGATGGTGGTCTTGCGCCATTCGACGCACCAGGTCACGATGCGCCGGAAACGCCGGTAGGCCGGGGAATCGAAGACGTCGTGGCCACTGTCGCCATGGGCGTGCGGCTTGACCTTCAGCAGCATGAAGCCGATATAGGGCGTGAACATCACCGCCACCACCCAGGAGATCAGCAGCGCCAGTCCATTGACCGAGAACATCGTGAACGTGTACTCGCCGGCGGCCGATTCGGCCAGGCCGATCGGGAGGAAGCCCGCCGCCGTGATCAGGGTACCGGTCAACATCGGCATGGCCGTCGATGTGTAGGCGAAGGTGGCGGCCTCGAAGCGCGACATGCCCTCTTCCATTTTGCGCACCATCATTTCGACGGCAATAATGGCGTCGTCCACCAGCAGGCCCAGCGCGATGATCAGCGCGCCCAGCGAAATCTTGTGCAGAGAGATGTCGAGCATGCGCATGGCCAGGAACGTGATGGCCAGCACCAGCGGGATCGACAGCGCCACCACCAGGCCCGGATAGATATCAATGCGCCATTTAGGCTTCGTGTGCAGACCGAGGGCCAGGAACGACACGACCAGCACGATCACGACCGCCTCGATCAGCACCTTGACGAACTCGCCGACCGATTCCTTGACGGCCTGCGGCTGGTCGGCCACCCGTTCGAGCTCGATCCCGACCGGCAACTGCGCGCGGATGCGGGTCACCGTGTCGGCCAGCCCCTTGCCCATTGTGATGATATTGCCGCCCTTTTCCATCGACACGCCCAGGCCGATGACTTCCTTGCCATTGAAGCGCATCTTGTCGGCCGGCGGATCCTGGTAGCCACGCTTGACGGTCGCGAAGTCGCCGAGGCGGAACGTGGTGCCGCCCGCGCGCAGCTGCAGCGCCTCGATCTGGTCGAGCGTGCCGAGCGCACCCGTCACCCGCACCGACAGGTTGTCCGTGGGCGTGACCAGCACGCCGCTGGCCTCGACTGCGTTCTGCGTGGCGATCTGGTTCACGATCTGCTCGAACGGCACCCCGAGCTGGGCGAATTTCTTGCTGGAGAACTCGATATACACTTTTTCGTTCTGCACGCCGAACTGCTCGACCTTGGCCACCAGCGGCACGCGCAGCAGTTGCTGGCGCACGAAGTCGGCGTAGTCGCGCATTTCGCCGTACGTGAAGCCGTCGCCCGACAACGCGAAGATCGAGCCGTACGTGTCGCCGAATTCGTCGTTGAAGAACGGGCCGATGACGCCCTGCGGCAGCGTGGCGGTGATGTCGCCGATTTTCTTGCGCACCTGATACCACGCGGCGCTGGTCTCTTTTGGCGGCGTCGATTCACGCAGCTCGATCAGGATCGTGGTTTCACCCGGCTTGGAGAAACTGCGGATCGTGTTGACGTAGGGTGTTTCCTGCAGCTTGCGCTCGAGCGGATCGGTGACCTGCTCGGCCATCTGCAGCGCCGTGGCGCCCGGCCACACGGCGCGCACGACCATCGCGCGGAAAGTGAATGGCGGGTCTTCGTCCTGGCCCAGTTCGAAGTAGCTCAGGATGCCGAACAGCAGGCAGGCGGCGATCAAAAAGCGCGTGAGCGGGATGTGCTCCAGCGCCCAGCGCGACAGGTTGAAGCCCTTCATCGTGCGGCCCCGCCGTTGGCCGTCATGGCCGCTTCAGCGTCCGCCCGGCGCGCGACATCGGCGGTGAGGACGCGCACCTTCTGGCCCGGCTTGAGCAGGTTCACGCCGGCCGTGACCACGTTCTGGCCGGCGCGCACGGCGCCGGATACCAGCACGTCGTTCTCGACCTGGCCGGCCACCTGCACCGGCACGAGCTTGACGGCGCCGTTTTCGACGACCCAGACGCTGCTCGCGCCCTTGTTGTTGACCAGCGCGCTCAACGGCACACGCAGGCCGCCGGTGGTGGCCGCGCCCGTGGCCAGTTCCACCGTCGCGCTCATCCCCAGGCGCGCATCGGCGCGGGCGGGCAGCGCGACTTTCACGGTGTAGGTGCGGGTCGCCGCATCGGCCATCGGCGCAATTTCGCGGATCTTGCCCGGGATGGTCTGCTCTGCATCGGCCCACAGGCGCACGACCACGTCGGCCGACTGGCGCAATTCGTCCACCTTGTTTTCGGGGATGCCGATGACGACTTCCTTCTCCGCAGTTCGGGCGACGCGCACCACCGGCGTGCCAGCCTGAACGACCTGCCCCACTTCGGCATCAATGGCCGTGACGACGCCATCGACGTCGGCAACCAGGGTCGTGTAATCGGCCTGGTTCGACTGGCCGCGCAAGCCGGCGCGCGCTGCATCGACATTGGCCTGGGCGGCCTTGAGCGCGCTTTGCTTGGCGTCGAGGACGGCCTGGCTGACGAAATTCTGGGAGCGCAGATTGACATGCCGCTGGTAGTCGGCAGCGGCAAGTTCGCGCTCGGTGTCGGCAGCGCGCAGCGTGGCGCGGGCCTGGGTTTCGGCCAGCCTGATGTCTTGCGGGTCGAGCCGCATCAGCACCGTGCCGCGCTTGACCGTCGCGCCCACGTCCACCTTGCGTTCGATGATCTTGCCGCCCACCCGAAAGCCCAGTTGCGACTCGTAGCGTGGCCGCACGTCGCCCGAAAACTGGGACCGCTCGGCGCCCGCATCTGCCACCAGCTGGATCACCCGCACCGGACGGATATCCTCAGTCGGCGGCGCGGGCTTGGAGCATGCAGCCAGGGCGCCGGCGGCGCAGAAGGCGAGCACGGCCGCCCGCAGGATTGGGGAAGAAAATCGGACAAACACGGTGGTGATCCTTTGACTGGGCATGCGGCGTCTCAAGCCGAAGCTGGCGGCGCGTGGAGTGCTGCGCTGGCGCCAGTTTGTAATTCAGCAATTATAATCATGCAAATAGACAATGTGACGACTTTAGCGTCTTCCCTCTAAATATGGCCGTCAATCACTACGAGAACTTTCCTGTTGCGTCGATCCTGATGCCGCGCCGCCTGGTGCCGGCGGTCGAGGCAATCTACGCCTTTGCGCGCAGCGCCGACGACCTCGCCGACGAAGGCGACGCCGCGCCCGGCGAACGGCTGGCGGCGCTGCAAGCCTATGACCAGCAGTTGGACCGCATCGAGGCTGGCAGCGTTCCCGATGAGCCAATGTTCGCCCGGCTGGCGCATGTCGTGGCGCAGTACCGGCTGTCGGTGGGGCCGATGCGCGACCTGCTGTCGGCGTTCCGGCAGGATGTCGTCACGCCGCGCTACCAGGAATACGCGACCCTGCTCGACTATTGCCGCCGCTCGGCCAACCCGGTCGGGCGCCTGATGCTGGCCCTGTACGAGGCCGACGACACGGTCAACCTGCGCGACTCGGATGCGATCTGCAGCGCGCTGCAACTGATTAACCTCATCCAGGACGTCGCAATCGACCTGACGAAAGGCCGGATCTACCTGCCGCTGGAAGACCTGGCGCGGTACAAGGTCAGCGAAACGGCGCTGAAGGCGGGCGTCGTCGATGCACCCTTCCAGGCCCTGATGCGCTTCGAGGTCGAGCGTGCTCGCGCGTTGATGCTGTCCGGCGCGCCGCTGGCCAGGCGGCTGCCGGGACGCATCGGCTGGGAGCTGCGCATGATCGTTCAGGGCGGCCTGCGCATCCTCGACCGGATCGAGCGGGCCGGTTACGATGTGTTCAGGCACCGCCCGACGCTGGCCACCGCGGACTGGGTTGCTGTGGGCTGGGGCGCACTGCGCATGTAAAAGTCACGGCGCACATCGCCGGCAGCGCTGTCTACCCTGCTAGAATGCTCGCCTGACGGCACAGCCGTGCCGCAGCCGCCCAACCAGCACTCCACGACGATTTTCATGTCTCCAGACGAATACTGCCAGCAAAAGACCGTTCAAAGCGGCTCCAGTTTCTACTACAGCTTCCTGTTTTTGCCGCCCGAACGCCGGCGCGCGATCACGGCGTTGTACGCCTTTTGCCGCGAGGTGGACGACACCGTCGACGAAGCCACCGACGGTTCCGTCGCGCGCATCAAGCTGGCCTGGTGGCGCACGGAGGTCTCGAAGATGTACGCGGGCACGCCGACGCATCCGGTGATGCTGGCGCTGCAGCCCCATATCGCCGTCTACAAGCTGGAAGAACAGCACCTGCAGGCCATCGTCAACGGCATGGAGATGGATCTCGACCAGAGCCGCTATCTCGATTACCCGGGCCTGCAGCGCTACTGCTGGCACGTGGCGGGCGTCGTGGGCATCCTGTCGGCCAGCATTTTCGGCTACACCAATCCGCAAACGCTGGCGTATGCCGAAAAACTGGGCCTCGCGTTCCAGCTGACGAACATCATCCGCGACGTGGGTGACGACGCGCGCAAGGGCCGTATCTATCTGCCAGTGAACGAACTCCAGCAGTTTGGCGTCACGGCGAACGACCTGCTCAAGCTCCAGCACAGCGAGAAATTCGAAGCGCTGATGGCGTTCCAGGCCAAGCGCGCACAAGCCATCTACGACGAAGCGCTGGCCCTGCTGCCGAAGGAAGACCGGCGCGCCCAGCGTCCGGGACTCATGATGGCGTCGATCTACCGCACGCTGCTCGATGAAATCCAGCGCGACGGCTACCACGTGCTCAATCAACGCATCTCGCTCACGCCGCTGCGCAAGCTGTGGCTGGCGTGGAAGACGTATGTCCGCACCTAGGCTGCGCGTTGCAGTCGTCGGCGCGGGCTGGGCCGGCTGCGCGGCAGCAGTGACGCTGGCGCGCAAGGGCGCGGATGTGATCCTGTTCGAAGCGGCGCGCACCCTTGGCGGGCGTGCCCGCGGGGTCGATGTACGCGGCCTGGCGCTGGACAACGGCCAGCACATCCTGCTGGGCGCGTACGCCGAATCGCTGCGCATGCTGCGCCAGGTGGGCGTCGATCCCCATGCGGCATTGCTGCGCCTGCCGGTGCAGATGCGCTATCCGCCCGGCGGCGCCGGCATGGATTTCGTCGCGCCGCGCCTGCCCGCGCCGCTGCACCTGGCATTCGCGCTGCTGCGCGCCAAGGGCCTGGCGCGCGCCGACAAGCTCGCGCTGGCCCGTTTCAACAGCGCGGGCCGCTGGATGGGCTGGGCGCTGGACGTCGATTGCACGGTGGCCGAACTGCTCGAACGTTTTGACCAGACCGAGCGACTCACCACACTGATGTGGCGTCCGCTGTGCATCGCGGCGCTCAATACGCCGCCCGAGCGCGCGTCGGCCAATGTGTTCCTGGCCGTGCTGCGCGACAGCCTGGGCGCCAGCCGGCGCGCGGCATCCGACATGCTGCTGCCGCGCGTGGCGATGGGTGCGCTGTTTCCGGAGCCTACCGGCGCCTGGCTGGCGCGTGAAGGCCATGCGGTGCGCGCTGGCGTCAAGGTTGCGGCGCTCGCGCGCAACGTGAATCGCGATGGCTGGTGCCTGACGACGGGCGCGGGCGACGAGCAGGTTGATGCCGTGGTGCTGGCCACGCCGGCCAGCACAAGCGCTACACTGCTGGCGCCGTTTGCCGACTGCGCCGGACTGAGCGCGCAACTGGATGGTTTCACCTACGAGCCGATTGCCACCTGCTACCTGCAATATGCACCGGGCACGCGCCTGGACCTGCCGTTCTACGCACTGCTGGACGATCCGCAAGCGGGCCGCTGGGGCCAGTTCGTGTTCGACCGCGCCCAGCTCGATCCTGGCCAGGATGGCGTGTTCGCCGTCGTCGTCAGCGCTGCCGCCGAGGCTGCAGCGCTGCCGCGCGAGGCGCTCGCGGGCGCCATTGCGGCGCAGCTGGCGCACGACTTTGGCCGGCCCGAACTGGGCACGCCGGTCTGGACACAGCTGATCACGGAAAAGCGCGCCACGTTCACCTGCGCACCCGGCCTGGTCCGGCCAGGCAACGTTACGCCACTCCCGGGCGTGGTGCTGGCGGGCGACTACACGGCCAGCGACTACCCGGCCACGCTGGAGACGGCGGTGCGCAGCGGCCAGACAGCAGCGACGGCCATCCTCGCCTACGGCGCCCTGCCCCGCGAAAAGCGCAGCCTGTCGCACGGCGATGGTGCAGCGGCGGCCGGCGCCGTACAGTAGCACCATCGAAACACCCCTGATGGACACCACCATGACACCCCGACTCGGACTGCGAACGGTCGCCCTGCTGCTTCTCGTGGCGGCCAGCACGCTCGTACTCGTCATGCCGGAACTGATCGGCGGCGCCGCGCACGGCACGGCCAGCGCGATCGGTGCCATCCCGGTCCTCGGTCACCACTAGGCCGGCGCGTATCGTATGGCGTACTTTTTCTCCAAGCTCGACTACCTCGATGCTCTCAAGCGCGCGTTGATGGGGCTGCCGCCCGACGTGCAGGCCAAGACGCTCGCCTGGTACGAACAGCGCTTCGTCGACGGCGCAGCGCTCGGGCGGCTTGAACCGGATGTCGCCCGCGAACTGGGCGACCCGCGCGACGTCGCACTGACGCTGCGCACCAATGCCCATTTCGCGCAGCTGGCGCACAAGCCGGCGCCGCCAGCGGGCTCCGTGGCGCGCACCATGGTGTCGGGCTTCGGCCTGCTGGTGTTCAACCTGTTCATGCTGATTCCGGCGGCGGTGTTTGCGTCGCTGCTGATGGCGCTGTACATGTCGGCGTTTGGCGTCTATGTGTCGGGCATTGCCGTCACCGCCAGTGGCCTGGCCGGCTCGAACGAGCTGGTGCTGAGCGCCCCGCTGAGCCGCCTCGAAATGACGAACGACGACGGCGCAAGCGAAACACAGACCCGGGTGTCGATCGGCGAGCATGGCATCCAAGTGTACGAAGAGCCGGTGCTGCGACCGGATTTGCGGCCCGAGGCCGGCGACGATGGACAGGCCGCCGACGTCATCAGCGACAACCGTGACAAGCGCTCGCGCGTGCTGCGCGGCGCCGAAGCGGTGGCCGAGCGCCGCATTCAGATCACGACCGACCTCGATCCCGATTCGCGCACGACGCAGGTGGTGCTCGGGTGCGGGCTGATCCTCGGCGGTATCGCGCTGTTCCTGCTGTCGCTGGTGTTCAGCAAGTACACGATCGCCGGCATCCGCCGCTACGTGAACATGAACATGTCGTTGTTGAAGGGATAGCCGCCATGCGCTCATTGATGAAAGTGGGTTTCAGCCTGCTGCTGCTGGCAGCGGTGCTCGTGGCGCTCAGCTACAGCATGCTCAAGGCCAGCGGCACAGTCAGCGCCGCCGAAGGCCGCGCCGTCGCGCAGGATACGCGCCCGGTGCCGGCCGGCGTGGAGATCGTCGAGCTCGACGGCCCCATCGACCTGAATCTGCGCTACGGCGCCACGCCAATGCTCCGGGTGAGCGGCGAGCAGCGCATGCTGGGCAACGTCGAGGTCACCGGCGACGGCAAGGTCCTTCGGATTGGCATCCGCGGCATGGTGCTGCGCCACCGCGAACCGCTGGTGGTCGAGCTGGTGCTGCCAGTGCTGACGTCGGTGACGATCGAAGGCAGCGGCGACAGCACGATCAGCGGCTTTTCGGGCGACGCGATCGCGGTCCAGCTCAATGGATCGGGCAGCGTGCGTTTCAATGGCCGCTACCGCGACGCCACGGTTGGCCTGACGGGCAGCGGCGACCTTGACGTCAATGGCGGCGCCGCCATGGACCGCGTCGACACCCGCCTGATGGGCTCCGGCAGCATCACGGTCTCCGGCACCACCCGCGCGCTGGAAGCCGACACAACAGGCTCCGGCCGCCTCGACGCCGAACACCTGCGCGCCAGCGAAGTCACGCTGAGCCAGACCGGCTCCGGCGACAGCGTCGTCCAAGCCCGCGACACCATCCGCATCACCCTGAGCGGCAGCGGCGACGTCGAAGTCTACGGCAACCCCGCCGAACGCAGCACCAGCCGCACAGGCAGCGGCAGCGTCACCTACGAAGAATAACCCCCAACAAATAGGGTCAGTGTCGAATTGTTTGCCAACTTCAGTAAATCAGTTGCTCAATAATTCGACTCTGACCCCAATTGTTGGGCAATTGCCTTTTGAATAATTAGGGTCAGAGTCGAATTGTTTGACAACTTCAGTTAATCAATTTCTCAATAAATCGACACTGACCCTACTTTTTGCTTAGCAAGCGGTGGGTTTCAGGCGCTCGACTTCGAGGCCGAAGAACGGGCGCAAGCGGGTGCCGACCACGTTGCCGATGAAGGCGACGACCAGCCACAGCCAGCCGTGCAGGCTGCCTGACAGGATGCCGCTGAAGTACGCGCCGATGTTGCAGCCGTAGGCCAGGCGGGCGCCGTAGCCCAGCAGCAGGCCACCGACGATGGCGGCGATCAGCGAGCGCAGCGGCAGGCGCCAGACTGGGGCGTAGCGGCCGGCCAGCGCCGCTGCCAGCATTGCGCCCAGCACGATGCCGATGTCCATCACCGACGTGACGTCCTGCGAGATTGGCGAGGCCAGTGCGGCGGCGTTGGCTTTCGTGGACCAGTAGGCCCAGCTGGCCGTATCGATGCCCATCACTGCAGCCGCTTTCGCGCCCCACAGGGCGAACGCCGACGTCACGCCCCACGGCCGACCTGACAGCGCCAGCGTCGCGAAGTTGAGCACCACCAGCGCGAGCGCGCCGGCCAGCAGTGGCCACGGGCCATGCAGCCATGGCGAGCGATGCGGCGGCTGCACATGCGCCGGGACCAGTTTGCCGTGGCGGCGCTTTTCGACGACGATCGTGATGAACGCGATCAGCGCGAAGATGCCCCAGTTCAGCGCCAGCGCCGGCGCCAGGCCCAGTTCCTTGACGGCCGAGAGCGGCGCCAGTTGCGGCATCGAGGTCCAGAACGGCATGTGCGCGGTGCCGATCAATGAGCCAATGATGAAGAACAGCAGCGTGACGATCATGCGCGTGCTGCCGCCACCGACCGTGTAGAGCGTGCCGGACGCACAACCACCGCCCAGCTGCATGCCGATGCCGAAAATGAACGCGCCGAAGATCACCGACGTGCCGGCTGGCTGCACCAGGCCAGTCACCGGGTTGCCGAACAGCGTACCGGCGGCCAGCGCCGGGAAGAACAGCGCCACGCCGACGGCCAGCATGACCATCTGCGCGCGCAGGCCGGCGCCGCGGCCGTCGGCGATGAACACGCGCCAGGCGGACGTGAAGCCGAACGCCGCGTGGTAGAGCGCCACGCCGAGCAGCGCGCCGACGATGTACAGCGCCGACTGGCGGCCGCTCACCGCCTGTGCGAGATACCACGCGCCAAGCACGAGCAGGAACAACGCCACGCCAAGCGGGCGCACATTGAGGTCGACACGGGGCGGCATCGACAGAGTGGAAGAATTGGACATGACAGGGACCGTGCAAATGAAAGTAGGCCGGTATTGTCGTCGCTTTTGACAATCGTTGCTGGCCGCGCGCCCATTTTGCGCGCCGCAGACACGGCAGGCAGCAGGCCGGCGCGTCAGCGCTTACAATGCGCCAGCTGCTGCCAACCTGCACGGCGCATCATGCAATCAGGACCAAACCAGGACCAAGATGGCCGCAATCACTCCACATATCAATCCGGCCGAGGTCGAATTCACCGCGATCTGCGCCCAGGGCCCGGGCGGCCAGAACGTCAACAAGGTCTCGTGCGCCGTCCATGCGCGCTTCGACATTCCGGCGTCATCACTGCCACAGCCGGTCAAGGAGCGGCTGCTGGCGCTGCGCGACACGCGCATCTCGCATGAAGGCGTGCTGGTTTTGAAGGCGCAGCAGTCGCGCAGTCTGGAACAGAACAAGGAAGACGCGCTGCGGCGCCTGCAGGAGCTGGTCGACAAGGCCGCGATCGTGCCGGTCACCCGCCGCCCCACCCGGCCGACACGCGGCTCGCAACTGCGGCGGCTCGACGGCAAGACGCGCAGCAGCCAGACCAAGGCACTGCGGGGCAAGGTTACTGACTGAACGTCACTCGGAAGCGTGCAAAGTCTCGGACTCCACGTTATCCAGCGCCGCATACCACACCGCATACGGCGTATTGACCACCATGCGCCGGTTGTAATCCGGCGCGCCATCGGTCCACCAGACCGGCCCGCGCTCTCCCAGCGCCCGTTTGGCCTCGTCGACACCGGCGCGGGCCGCACGCTCGGCCGCATCATCGTTCGCCTTTAGCGCCGCCCCGACCTGCCGCCTTGCATCCATCAGCCCATTGACCAACTGCTGCCGCTCTTCCGGCGCCAGATGCGGATTGCTGCTGCGCCAGAGGCGCCCCTTGACGACGAAGTAGCGGCCGTCCGGCGTATTCGGATAACGGGAAGAAGAAGGCATGGTGTCGACTATACCTGCCAGCCCGGGATGCCAGCGCCCGGCTGCAGGATGCTCAAGGCATCACGCCATAGCGGTCGATGAAATACTTGACCCCACCCGGATTTGCGACCATCCACGCTCCCAGCGCCGGCCGGTACGCCTGGCGGAACATCAGCAGCAGGATCGCCGGTTCGAGCTGCCCTTCGCGCGCCAGCGCCCGCACCTGCAGCAGGCCCGGATCAAGGATGCCTTCGCCGCTATTGGCCTCGGCCTCGTCGGCGATCTTCAAGGCCCGACGCCACGTTTCGAGCTCGATCTCGAACGCCGACTGGCGCTTGTCCTTGTCTTCGGTGCGCAGCGCTACTTCCGTCATACCCAGCGCCAGCCGGAATGCGTGATCGGGCGTCTTCTCGGCATCCGTTTTCGAATCGAGACTGATCACGTACTTCCCGTCCGCATTCTCCGCCACGCGCACGCCGCGGCGCAAGCCCAGCGCCTTCAGTGGCAAGCCGGCGCCGGCCCGGTACCTGGCCAGCTTGCTCCAGTTGGGCCGCTGCGACGGATCGGCCTCGATGGCCTTGTACAGCATGGCCTCGGCCGCGGCCCGTTTGTCCTGGTAGAACAGCGCGTCGGACAGGTAGCGCCAGGCCTGCGAATTGTGCGGCTCGATGAGGGTCGCCTGGCGAAACAGCGCCTCGGCGCCCTTCCAGTCCCGTTGCACATAATGACAGTTGCCCGCAGCGACCCAGGCGCTGGAATACTGCGGATCGGCCAGCATCGTCGCCTCGTACTTTGCCAGCGCGGCCTTGATGTCCTGGCGCGCGAACGCCGCCTCGCCTTCGGCCATCAATTTCGCCGCCCTGGGGTTTGGCTGATGCAGCGGTGGTGGGGCAGGATCGTCCAGCATGCGCAAGACTTCCTGCGCCACCGGATCGTCGGCGGCCAGCAGCGTTGCCCGCTCGGCCAGCGCGCGCGACATGTCGCGCAGCTGCGGCGCCTTGTCCTGCGGCGCCACCGTCGAGAGTTTCAGCACCAGGCCCGCCGCCAGCGACAGTGGGATCGAGGCGGTCGGATCGGCCTGTTCGGCAGCCCTGTACTTCGCCAGTGCTTCCTGGTAGCGGGCGCGGCCCTCCAGCGCCTGCGCTTCGAGCACCAGGCCACGACACGGCTGGCCGCAACCGACGTCTGCATGGGCGCTCGGGGCGCCGGCGACATGCGTAGCGGCGAGAAGGGTTGCGAGCGTCAGTACGCGAAAAGAAGTCATGAAGGGGCCGTGGCGCGAAACGCTGATGAAGCGCTTATCTTACCAAGCATGCGCCCCGACTAGATCACGGAATGTCACCGCTGTGCAGCATCCAGCCAGACCAGCACGTCCCGCCCTGCCGCGCGTCCGCTGGCAAAGCAGGCAGTCAGCAGGTAGCCGCCGGTGGGCGCTTCCCAGTCCACCATTTCGCCGGCGACGAACACGCCGGGCAGCGCGCGCAGCATTGCGCTCTCGCCGTCCATCGCATTGAATTGCACGCCACCCGCACTGCTGATCGCCTCGTCGATCGGGCGCGTGCGGAGCAGGGTCACCGGCAGCGCCTTGATCGCAGCGGCCAGCCGCGCCGGATCGGCGTAATCGGCCTTCGACAGGCACTCGTGCAGCAGGCCCGCCTTGACGCCCTTGATCCCGAGCCGGCTTTGCAGGTGACTGGACATCGAGCGGGAACCCCGCCCGCGTGTGAGCTCGTCAAACACACGTTCAGCACTGTAATCCGGCGCCAGGTCGAGCCACAGCGTGGCATTGCCATCGCGCGCAATCGCGTCGCGTAGCGGTGCCGACAACGCGTACACCAGACTGCCTTCGACGCCGCCTTCCGTGACGACGAACTGGCCCTTGCGCCAGGCGATGGCGCCGTCGGCACCGCGCACGCCGGCCGCCACCGTCAACAGCGGCGCGCCGGCAAAGCGGCTGCTGAAATGCGCGCTCCAACCCGTGTCGAACCCGCAGTTGGCCGGCACCAGCGGCGCCACCTCGACACCGCGCTCGCGCAGCAGCGGGACCCAGGCGCCGTCCGAGCCCAGGCGCGCCCAGCTCGCGCCGCCCAGCGCCAGAATCGTCGCGTCGGCCTCGACCAGCCGTTCGCCGTCCGGCGTGGCAAAGCGCAGGCGGCCATCCTGCCAGCCGAGCCAGCGCTGGCGCATGTGGAAGCGCACGCCGCTGTCCTTCAGGCGGTGCAGCCACGCGCGCAGCAGCGGCGCGGCCTTCATCTCGAGCGGGAACACGCGGCCCGACGTGCCGACGAAGGTCTCGATGCCGAGGTCGTGGATCCAGGCGCGCACGGCGTCGGCATCGAACCCTTCGAGCCAGCCGTTCACGTGCACGGCGCGGTCGCGGTAGCGCTGCACGAAATCTGCATACGGTTCCGAGTGCGTGACGTTCATGCCACCCTTCCCGGCCAGCAGGAACTTGCGCCCGACGCTGGCCATCGCGTCGTAGACGTCGACCTGCACGCCCGCTGCCGCCAGCGTCTCGGCCGCCATCAGGCCCGCAGGACCGCCGCCGATCACGACGACACGGGGCGAAACGGCAGGATTGGCGGGCTGGGTCATGATGACGAACGAGAAAAAGCGGGACCCGCATTGTAGTCGGTTTCGGGTCCCAGAAAATCATGTAAAGGATGCTTGACATCACAAAATAACGGGCCTACGATGTAAAGCATCCTTTACTAACCACGAGAGGCACCAGATGGCTGCGAGCAAGCACGAGAAGCGGGTTCACAGGACGTATCTGCGCGAGATGGCCGGCGCGTTCCTCGTCTATGCTGTGCTGCTGATGGCCTCCATCCGCTTCGGCAGGCCAATGGACGACGGCCTGCTGCGCATCCTGGTGCTGCTCTCGCCGATGATCGGCTTTTGCCTGGCGCTGTGGGCGATCGCCCGTCATCTGGGCCGGGTCGACGAATACCTTCGCAGCTTTTTGCTCGAATCGTTCGCGCTGGCCTCCGGGCTGACCGCCGGACTCACCTTCAGCTACGGCTTTCTGGAGACCGCCGGCTATCCACGCATGTCGATGTTCGCCGTGTGGATGGTGCTGTGCGTCGCGACCATGCTCGTCTGCCTGGTACGCTCGGTGTACGAGAAGCTGCAGACGCGATGAAAAACCGTATCCGCGAACTGCGCGCCACGCAGGGCTGGAGCCAGGCCGACCTGGCCGAGCGCCTGGATGTCTCGCGCCAGAGTGTCAACGCAATTGAAACGGGCCGGTACGATCCCAGCCTGCCCCTTGCCTTTGCCATTTCCCGGCTGTTCGGCCTGCCGGTCGAAGCCATCTTCACACCTGATCAGGAGACCGCATGAAAGCTGCACTGTTGTTGACCCTGGCGCTTGGCGCCGCCCCCTTTGCCGCCGCCCAGTCTTCGGCCCCGGCGCCCCAGACTGCGAACCGCTTTGCCGCCAGCATCAAGCCGGCCGAAACCTTCGAATCCGGCGCGCTGCTGGTCGAGCGCCATGGCAGCAAGGGCCGGCCGGTGATCCTGATTCCTGGCCTGGCCAGCGGCCCGTGGGTGTGGCAGGACGTGATCCGCCAGTTCAAGGACGAGTTCACACTGTATGTCGTGACGCTGCCCGGCTTCGACGGCCGCCCGGGCCCAACTGGCGAACCCTTCGAAGGCGCGCGCGCCGCACTGGAAGGTTTGATCGCGCAGCGCAAGCTCAATAAGCCGATCCTCGTCGGCCACAGCCTGGGCGGCACGCTCGCCTACGCCGTGGCGCAGGATTTAGGCAACGGCATCGGGGGCGTCGTGGCGCTCGACGGCTTGCCGGTGTTCCCCGGCACCGAAAACATGCCGCCCGCACAGCGCCCGCAAGCAGCGCAGCGGGTGCGCGACACGATGGCCGTCGCCGACCCCAACGCCTGGGCTGCCCAGCAGCGCCAGTACATGCGCGGCCAGGGCGTGCTCGACATCGGCAAGGCCGACGACATCACGCCACTGCTGCTGCGCAGCGACCGCGCCGCCGTCGGCGCCTACGTGGCCGACGCGCTGGCGCTCGACCTGCGCCCGGGCCTCGAAAAAATCACCGCGCCGGTGCTGGTGGTGGCGCCGTTTTACCAGTACGATGGGGCGCAAGACACCATGACGGCCGACGACAAGGTCGCGCACTACCGCAGCCTGGTCGAGGGCATTCCCTCGGTCGAGGTGGTACCGATCGCGCCGTCCCGGCACTTCCTGATGATCGACCAGCCGCTGGCCCTGGCCGGCATCCTGCGCCGCTTTTTCGACCGTCGTTGATAAGGAGTTTTCCATGCGCCCTGTCACCTATTGGATCGGCCAGTTCCTGCTGGCCGCCGGTACCATGTTCCTGCTGCTCGCCGCCGTCGACCTGATGCGCGGCGACAGCCTGGCCGCCACCTGGCCCGCGACGCTGGGCTGGTCCGCCGCGGCGGCGGCAATCTTCGTCGGCTCGCGCTGGCGCCAGGCCAGCCGCGGGATCGGCTGCGCCGTCTGCAAGGATGAGCAGGTGCGCTGACGACCACCGGCCACAGTATTCCTTCACGATGTTCGATTTGTCAGATCTGCAATATTCTGCTTGACATGCCGCGTAGCAGGCATATTCTTGTCGTGGCCAGCTGCGAACGATGACGCCCGCACCGACGAGGCACGCCACGATTCGCCCGGCAGTCCGTTACAACATCTTGGAGGATGTATATGTCGGTAGAAATCGAATCGTTCGCTACGCGCAGGACAGTACTCGGTGCGCTCGCCACCAGCCCGCTCTGGATGGGCTCGGCGTGGGCCCAGCCCAACAATCTCAAGATCTCGCACCAGTTCCCCGGCGGCAGCATCGCGCGGGGCGACTTCCGCGACCGTCTGTGCCGCATGTTCGCTTCCGAGGTCGAAAAGCGCACGCGTGGCGGCGTTAAGTTTTCGATCTATCCGGACTCAACCATGATGCAGCCGGGCGCGCAGTTCGGCGCGCTGCGCAGCGGCAAGCTCGACATGGCGCTGGTGCCGCTGTCGTACGCGGGCGCCGAGGCGCCGGAAGCCAATATCGGCCTGATGCCGGCACTGGTCACGTCGTACGAACAGGGCTATGGCTGGCGCAACGCACCTGTCGGGCGTGAACTGTCGCGCATCCTTCGCGAACAGGGCCTGATCATCGTCAGCTGGATCTGGCAGGCCGGCGGCGTCGCCTCGCGCGGCGACCCGATCATCACGCCCGAAGACGCGCGCGGCCTGAAAGTGCGCGGCGGCTCGCGCGAGATGGACATGCTGCTGCAAAACGCCGGCGCCACGGTCGTCAACATGCCATCCAACGAGATCTACAACGCCCTGCGCAGCGGCGCGCTCGATGCGGCGCTGACGTCATCGACGTCGCTGATCTCGTTCCGCCTGCAAGAGACCGCCCGTTCGCTGACGACGGCGCGCGCCGGCTCGTACTGGTTCATGTTCGAGCCGTTGCTGATGTCGCGCACCGTGTTCGAGCGCCTGACCAAGGCGCAGCAGCAGGCGGTGATGACGGTCGGTGCCGATCTGGAAAAGTTTGCGATGAATTCGGCGCGCATGGACGATGCCGAAGTCGCCACCGTGTACCGCGGCGTCGGCGCGCGCGTGGTCGACCTGAATCCCGACGCGCTGCGCGGCTGGCAAGAAGTCGCCCGCAATACGGCCTGGAAGGACTTCGCGGCCCGCAACAGCAATTGTGCCAAACTGATGGCGCTGGCCGAGCAGTCGATCTCCGCGATCTAGTCGAGCTTGGACTTACCCGCCGGTCACGGGCGGAGAAACCTGCCTTACCCGCCCGTCACGGGCGGGAAGAACGCCACTTCGGCGCCGGCCGCCACGGGTGTGGCGCCGTCGCACATCACTTGCTGATGGGCCATGCGTACTGCACGCTCGGGCGCCAGCGCCTCGGCCCATACGCCGCCGCGCGCGCGCAGCAGTTCACGCACGGCGCCCACGGTCGCCACGTCAGGGGGCAGGTCCAGCTGTTCCTGCCCCGTACCGACTGCTTCGCGCAGCGCGGCGAAATACTTCACGTTGATCTTCATGACAATCCTAATGCTGTAGTTCGGCGAACGGGATGAAGCGCACCAGGTCGCCCGCGGCAATCGCATTGCCCGGCGGGTTATCAATCAACCCATCGCCCCACACGGTCGACGTCAGCACGCCGGAACCCTGGTTCGCAAACAGTTCAAGGCCACCGCCTGCATTGAAGCGCGCACGCAGGAATTCGTTGCGGCGGTCGCCCTTGAGCAAGTTGAAATCGGCGCGCACCAGATAGCTGCGCGGCTCGACCGGACCACGCACGCCCTGCAGGCGCAGCAAGAACGGCCGCACGAACAGCAGAAACGTGACGAAGCTCGACACCGGATTGCCTGGCAGGCCAAGGAAGAACGCATCAGCCGCGTTGGCCTCGGCCTCACGGCGCACCATGCCAAACGCCAGCGGTTTACCGGGCTTGACGGCGATCTGCCACATCGACAGGCGCCCTTCCGCCTCGACGGCCGGCTTGATATGGTCTTCTTCACCCACCGACACACCGCCCGACGTAATGATCAGGTCATGCGCCTGCGCGGCATCGCGAAGCGTGGCGCGCGTCGCGGCCAGCGTGTCGGGCACGATGCCGAAGTCGGTGATCTCGCAGCCGAAGTTTTCCAGCAGCGCGCGCAGCGTGAAGCGGTTCGAGTTGTAGATCGCGCCGGGCGCCAGATCCTGTGCTGCCACCTCGCCCGGCATCGCCAGTTCGTCGCCCGTGAAGAACACGGCCACGCGCAGGCGCCGGTGCACGGGCAGCGTCGCCAGGCCGACCGAAGCGGCAAGCCCCAGTTCCTGACTGCGCAAGCGGGTGCCAGCGGTCAGGATCGCACTGCCAGCGCCGATGTCTTCGCCCTTGCGGCGGATCCACTCGCCGTCGGCCGGCGCATGGCGCACGGTCACATTGTCGCCCGCGGCCTCGCACTGCTCCTGCATCACGACGGCGTCGGCGCCCGGTGGAATCAGTGCGCCGGTGAAGATACGCGCTGCCGTGCCGGGTTCGAGTGGCTGGCCGACGTGGCCGGCCGGGATGCGCTGGGCCACGCGCAGCGTCGCCTCGCCGCTCGCGCAGTCGGCGGCGCGCACGGCGTAGCCATCCATCTGCGTGTTGTCGGCCGATGGCACGTCAATGGTAGCCAGCTGGTCCTCTGCCAGCACGCGGCCGTTGGCGTTCAGCGTGGGGATCGTTTCGATGTCCGTCACGGGGCGCGCAGCGGCAAGCAGCACGTCCAGCGCCTCGCGCACCGTCAGCATCGGCGGTCGTTGTCCTGGTGCGTTCATGCTACAGCCCCGTGTGGTCGGCGATGTACGCCTTCATTTGCGCGACGTCGGCAGGCATCACGACGTAGCGCTGTGGCAGCGCCTCGATGTCGTCAAAACCGGCCGGCCGCTCGGCATCGGTGCCCAGCGCTTCGAGGATCGTCTCGTTGAACTTGGCGGCCAGCGCCGTTTCCAGCACGATCATCGGCACGCGCGGCGCCATGTGCTCGCGCGCGACCTTGATGCCGTCGGCCGTGTGGGTGTCGATGGTGATGTCGTAGTCGTCGGCCACGTCCCGGATCGTATCCAGGCGGTCGTTGTGCGTCGAGCGGCCCGAGGCGAAGCCGAAGCGGGCCACCTGCTTGAATTCGTCGCCATCGCTGCCCGGCTTGCCGGACAGGTCGAAGCCGCCATGCGTGTCGACCTTGCGGAACAGCGCGTGCGTACGTTCGGCGTCGCGCCCGACCAGGTCGTAGACGAAGCGCTCGAAGTTCGACGCCTTCGAGATATCCATCGACGGGCTGCTCGTGTGGAACGTCTCGGCCGCCTTGCGCACGCGGTACACGCCGGTGCGGAAGAACTCGTCGAGCACGTCGTTTTCGTTGGTGGCAGCCACCAGCTTGTCGATCGGCAGGCCCATCATGCGGGCGATGTGGCCGGCGCAGATATTGCCGAAGTTACCCGACGGGACGGTGAACGACACCTTCTGGTCGTTGCTCGTCGTCGCTGCCAGGTAGCCGCGGAAGTAGTACACCACCTGGGCCACGACGCGCGCCCAGTTGATCGAATTGACGGTGCCGATCTTCTGGCGCGCCTTGAACGTCAGGTCGTTCGAGACGGCCTTGACCAAGTCCTGGCAATCGTCGAAGTTGCCCTTGACGGCGATATTGAAGATGTTCGGGTCTTGCAGGCTGAACATTTGCGCGGTCTGGAACGCGCTCATGCGCTCGTGGGGCGACAGCATGAACACGCGCACGCCTTTCTTGCCGCGCATCGCGTATTCGGCGGCGCTACCGGTGTCGCCCGAGGTCGCGCCGAAGATGTTCAGTTCATCGCTGTTCTTGGCCAGTGCATATTCGAACAGGTTGCCGAGCAACTGCATCGCCATGTCCTTGAACGCCAGCGTCGGGCCATTCGACAGCGCCTGCAGGATCAGCTTGCCATTGCGGCCGTCTTCCAGCACGCGCAGCGGGGTGATCTCGGCAGCAGACTCGCCGGCACGCGCGTTGCAGTACACGGCGGGCGTGTAGGTGCGCGTCGTGATGGCCTTGAGGTCGGCGTCCGGAATGTCGGTAGCGAACTTGCGCAGGATCTCGAAGGCCAGGTCGGCGTACGACAGCGTGCGCCACGCGTCAAGCTCGGCGCTCGTGACCTGCGGGTACTCGGCCGGCAGGTACAGGCCGCCGTCCGGGGCCAGGCCGCCGAGCAGGATGTCACAGAAATTCTCGGGATTGCGTGCTGCGGACGCGCTCGTCGCGCGGGTGGACACATAGTGCATACGGTTGTAGATCCAGTTGGCTCGGGTGGATCGTCAATTATAGTGGGAGCCAGAGAAATTGTATGCTGTGCTGCAAAAAAGTCATGTCACCCAATAAGATTGGGCGGCCGATGCCCTGGCCGCCCAACGATTGCTGAACCGATGTAAATCAGCAGGCGGCGTGATTGACCGTCACGACGTGGATGGCCAGGCCGCCAAGCGACGTTTCCTTGTACTTGACCTGCATGTCCGCGCCTGTCTGGCGCATCGTTTCAATCACGCTGTCCAGACTCACGAAGTGCACGCCATCGCCCTTGAGCGCCAGCGACGCCGCCGTGATCGCCTTGATCGCGCCCATGCCGTTGCGCTCGATGCACGGGATCTGCACCAGCCCGCCGATCGGATCGCAGGTCATGCCCAGATGGTGTTCGATGCCGATTTCGGCCGCGTTTTCGATCTGCTCGTTGGTGCCGCCCAGCGCTGCGACCAGCCCGGCGGCCGCCATCGCGCACGCCACGCCGACCTCGCCCTGGCAACCCACTTCGGCGCCCGAGATCGATGCGTTCTTCTTGCACAGCATGCCGATCGCCGCTGACGTAAGCAAAAAGTCGCGCACGCCGCGCTGCGGATCGATCGGGCGGCAGTCTTCGGCGTAGTAGCGCAGCACGGCCGGGATGATGCCGGCGGCGCCATTGGTCGGCGCCGTGACGACACGGCCACCGGCGGCGTTTTCTTCGTTGACGGCCATCGCGTACAGGCTGACCTGCTGCACGGCGTCGTGCGGCAAGGCGTTCTGTGGCTGGGTTTCCTGCGCCTGCTTCCACAGGGCTGCCGCGCGGCGGCGCACATTGAGGCCGCCCGGCAGGCGCCCTTCCGTCTTCAGGCCCTGGCAGATACAGTCGCGCATCACGCGCCACAGGCGATCCAGGCCAGCATCCAGATCGGCATCGCTCATGCGCACGCGCTCGTTCGCGCGCAGCATGTGCGGGATCGTCAGGCCGTGCGTGCGGCCGTGCTCGAGCAGCTGGACCATCGTGTCGAACGGGTACGGCACCGGCGTGCCGACGGGCTCGAGAGTGCGCGCCTGCGCTTCGCCGGCCGCGGTAATGAAACCGCCGCCGACCGAATAATAGATGCGCTCGATGATGCTGCCGTCACGCAGCTGCAGCACGAAGCGCATGCCGTTCGGGTGTTCGGGCAGCGTCGAGGCCTTGTGCCAGACCAGGTGGACACGGGCGTCGAACGGCACCGTCTTGATGCCCAGCAGTGCGATCTGTCCATCGAGCGCGGCGAGATCGAGCTTGTCGTCGACCGACGCCGGATCGAGCTCCTGCGGCGTCTCGCCCATCAGGCCCAGGATCACGGCCTTGTCGGTGGCATGGCCGACGCCCGTCAGCGCCAGCGAACCGTACAGGTGCGCCTCGACGCCGACCGCCTCGTCCAGCATGCCGCTTTCAAGAAGAAAACGGCGCGCCGCGACCATCGGCCCCACCGTGTGGGAACTCGACGGGCCGATACCGATCTTGAACAAATCAAACACGCTCATGTCCATCTTGTGTCTCCTGCTTTTTTATTATTGAGGCGAGGTCTTACGCTGCCGCCTTGATGCCGACATCGATATTGGCCAGCATCGAATCGACCATCTCGTCGATGCCGATGCGCGATTGCCAGCCCCAGTCCGACGTCGCGCGGCTGTCGTCCAGGCTTTTCGGCCACGAATCGGCGATCTGCTGGCGGCTGTCGGGGGCGTAGGCGATGGCGAACCCGGGACGCGCCTTTTGAATGGCGGCGGCCAGTTCGCGCGGGTTGAACGACACGCCGGCCACGTTGTACGACGAACGGATCACGACCTGTTCGGCGGGCGCTTCCATCAGTTCGATGGTGGCGCGGATGGCGTCGGGCATGTAGATCATCGGCAGCGTGGTCTCGGGGCCGAGGAAGCATTCGTACGTCTCGCCGTGCAGCGCCGCGTGGAAGATCGCGATCGCATAATCGGTGGTGCCACCGCCCGGTGGCGACTTGTAGCTGATGATGCCGGGATAGCGGATGCTGCGCACGTCCACGCCATACTTGCTGTGATAGTACTCGCACAGGCGCTCGCCGGCCAGCTTGCTGATGCCGTAGATCGTGGTCGGGTCCATGATCGTGAACTGCGGCGTCTGTTCGCCCGGCGTGTTCGGGCCAAAGGCGGCGATCGACGAGGGCCAGAAGACTTTCAGTGGCTTGCCGGCGTCGCCGCGCTCGCGCGCGATCTCGAGGATGTTGAGCAGGCCATCCATGTTCAGGCTCCAGGCCTTCAGTGGCGCTTTTTCGCCGGTGGCCGACAGCATGGCGGCCAGCTGGTAGACCTGGGTGATGTCTTCGTCGGCGATCAGGCTTGCCAGCGCATCCTGGTCCAGCACGTTCAGGCGGGTGTAGCGCGCGGCGCCGTACAGGTTGTTCTCGCCGATGTCCGACGCGATGACGTTCTGCGCGCCGTGGCGCTCGGCCAGCGCGCTGACCAGTTCACTGCCGATCTGGCCGTTGGCGCCGATGATGAGGATGCGTTCCATGCTGTGATTCCTTGCGTGTTTATTTATTATTGTTGCTTGATGATGCCCAGCTCGCGGCCGGCTTGTTCGAATGCCTTGAGCACGACGTCCAGCTGTTCGCGGGTATGCGCCGCCGACAGTTGCACGCGCACGCGCGCCTGGCCCATCGGCACGACCGGATAGAAGAAGCCCGACAGCAGCACGCCCAGCTCGAACATGCGCGCCGCGAATTTCTGCGCGACCGGTGCGTCGAACAGCATCACCGGCACCACCGGGTGCGTGCCCGGCTTGATCGTAAAGCCGATGCGCTCGATCTCGGCGCGGAAGTACGCGGTGTTCTCCATCAGGCGGTCGCGCAGTTCGGTGGACTTGGAGATGCGCTCGAGTACCGCGAGCGAGGCGCCGGCAATCATCGGCGCCAGCGTGTTCGAGAACAGGTACGGGCGCGATTTCTGGCGCAGCGTCTCGATCACTTCCTTCTTGCCCGACGTGAAACCGCCCATCGCGCCGCCCAGGGCCTTGCCCAGCGTGCCGGTGATGATGTCGATCTTGCCGATCACGCCGCAGTGTTCGTGGGTGCCGCGGCCGGTCGCGCCCATGAAGCCCGATGCGTGGCACTCGTCGATCATGGTCAGCGCGCCGTACTGCTCGGCCAGTGCGACGATCTTGTCCAGCTGGGCGATCGTGCCGTCCATCGAGAACACGCCGTCGGTGACGATGATCTTGTGGCGCTTGCCCGCTTCGGTGGCGGCGATCAGCTGCTTTTCGAGGTCCGCCATGTCGTTGTTGGCGTAGCGGTAGCGCGCTGCCTTGCATAGGCGCACGCCGTCGATGATCGACGCGTGGTTCAGCGCGTCCGAGATGATCGCGTCGTTCTCGTCGAACAGCGGCTCGAACACGCCGCCATTGGCGTCGAACGCGGCGGCGTACAGGATCGTGTCTTCGGTGCCCAGAAATGTCGACAGCGCCGCTTCCAGTTCCTTGTGCACGGTCTGCGTGCCGCAGATGAAGCGCACCGACGACAGGCCGTAGCCGTACTTTTCAAGCGCGGCGGCGGCGGCTTGCTGGGTTTCCGGGTCGCCCGCCAGGCCAAGGTAGTTGTTCGCGCACATATTGATCAAGGTGCGGCCATCCTGCGCGACCACTTCGGCGCCCTGGCGCGAAGCCAGCACGCGCTCCGGCTTGAACAAGCCATCGCTACGCAAGGTGTCGAGTTTTTGCTGCAGGCCGCTGTAGAAAGTCTGGTCGCTCATGGTGTTTTTCCTGTTCCGTGGATGGTCCGGCTTGACCGGCAGTTGGCGGATGCTGTACCGTGGGTTTGTTCGATGTAGAAGACTTATCCTGTATATCGAACAAAGATTCAATATAGTGGATATTACCCTTGCCCAATCGACTTGGCAAGCCGGTCCTCAACACCTTATGCGGCAATGAATACTATTTCAACCAACAACGCGCCGCCCGAAGTCGGCGCCACACTGCAACGCCTGCGCCTGGCCCGTGGCCTGACGCTGGAAGACCTGTCGCGCATTGCCGGCGTATCGAAATCGATGCTGTCGCAGATCGAACGCGAAAAAGCCAACCCCACCATCGCCATCACCTGGCGCCTGGCCAATGCGCTTGGCGTGCAGATTGGCGAACTGCTGTCGTCCGAAGTGCGCCCGACGGAACTCATCCGGCTGGTGGACGCGCACGAAATCCCCACCCTGCCCGGCGCGCACGCCGGCTATTGCCTGCGCATCCTCGGCCCGATGGATTTGGCTGGCAAGTATGAATGGTATGAGCTGACCCTGGCGCCCGGTGGCGAACTGGCGTCGCAGGCGCATGATCCCGGCACGGGCGAACACCTGACGGTGATCACGGGGACCGTGGAACTGGAAGTGGGCAACGAGAAGAAAAAAGTGCGCCACGGCGCGACGGCGCGCTACCCGGCCGACCAGAATCATGTGATCCGCAATACGGGCAAGACCGAGGCCAAGGCGGTGCTGGTGGTCGTGCACCGGTAATAGAAGCACCAGACAGCGGCTGTACAAAACAACATGGCCGCCGGATCGCTCCGGCGGCCATGTTTGCATGTGCCCGGTATTACTTGGCGCCGGCGGCCGTCACGGCGGCGTCATTCATGTGCAGCTCGCGCGACAGGAAGCCCCAGCGGTCCGCGACTTCCTCGATCTGCTTGCTCGTCGGCTTGCCCGCACCGTGGCCCGCCTTGGTGTCGATGCGGATCAGGATCGGCGCGCTGCCGGCCTGCGCCGCCTGGGCAGCAGCGGCGTACTTGAAGCTGTGCGCCGGGACGACGCGGTCATCGTGGTCGGCCGTCGTCACCATCGTGGCCGGATAGCAGGTGCCGGCCTTCAGATTGTGCAGCGGCGAATACTTGACCAGCGCCTTGAATTCATCCGGGTTCTCGGACGAGCCGTAGTCCGAGGTCCAGGCCCAGCCGATCGTGAACTTGTGGAAGCGCAGCATGTCCATCACGCCCACCGACGGAATCGCCGCCGCGAACAGGTCCGGGCGCTGCGTCGTGGCGGCGCCGACCAGGAGGCCGCCGTTGCTGCCGCCGCCAATGGCCAGCTTCTGCGGCGACGTGACCTTGTTCTCCACCAGCCACTCGGCCGCGCCGATGAAGTCGTCGAACACGTTCTGCTTCTGCAGCTTGGTGCCGGCCTGGTGCCAGGCTTCGCCGTATTCGCCGCCACCGCGCAGATTGGCCACCACATACACGCCGCCCATTTCCATCCATGCCAGGTTGGCCGGCGAGAAGCCCGGCGTCAGCGAGATATTGAAGCCGCCATAGCCGTACAGGTAGGTCGGGTTCTGGCCGTTCATTTTCAGGCCCTTCTTCGACACGATGAACATCGGGACCCTGGTGCCGTCGCGGCTCGTGTAGAACTGCTGACGCGTTTCATAGTCGGCCGGATTGAACGCGACCTTCGGCTGGCGGAACACGGTGCTCTGGCCGGTGGCCATGTTCAGGCGGTAGATCGTGGTCGGGCTGGTGAAGCTGGTATAGGAATAGAAGGTCTCGGTGTCGCCACGCTTGCCCGACAGGCCGGCGACGGTGCCGATCCCCGGCAACGCGATCTCGCGCACCGGCTTGCCCTCGAGCGAGACCACGCGCACGACGCTGCGGGCATCCTTCAGGTACTCGAGTACCAGCTGGTTGTTGACGATGTCGGCGCCGGCCAGCGTGTCGGCGCTTTCGGCGACGACCTCTTTCCAGTTGGACTCCGCCGGTTTGCTGACGTCGATCGCGATGATGCGCTTCTTGGGCGCCTTGCGGTCGGTGCTGAAGTAGAACACGCTGCCGACGTTGTCGATGAAGTCGTAGCCGGCGTCGAAGTTGTCGATCAGGTCGACCACCTTCGCGTCAGGCTTCGACAAATCCTTGTACGACACGCGGTACTTTGGCGCCGTGCCCTTGGTGGTGGTGATGATCAGGTAACGGCCGTCATCGGTGGTCTGGCCGCCGAAGCCCCACTCCTTCTGGTCGGCGCGGTCATACACGAGCGTGTCGGCGCTTTGCGGGGTGCCGATGCGGTGGTAATACAGCTTCTGGAAGTAGTTGACGTCGGCCAACTTGGTCGCTTCCTTCGGCTCGTCGTAGCGGCTGTAGAAGAAGCCCTTGCCATCCTTGGTCCAGGCGGTGCTCGAGAACTTGACCCACTTGATGTGGTCGGGCAGGTCCTTGCCGGTCTCGATGTCACGCAGCTTGATCTCGTTCCAGTCCGAGCCCGACGCGGCGATGCTGTACGCCAGTAGCTTGCCGTCTGGGCTCACTTCGGTGCCGGCCAGGGCGACGGTACCGTCGGCGGCCAGCTTGTTCGGGTCGAGCAGCAGGCGCGGCTCGTCATTCAGGTTTTTCAACGTGTACAGGACCGCCTGGTTCTGCAGGCCATCGTTGCGCGTGTAGAAGTAGCGGCCGCCTTCCTTGCCCGGCACGCTGTAACGCTCGTAGTTCCACAACTGCGTCAGGCGCTGGCGGATCGCTTCGCGTTGCGGGATTGCGGCCAGGTAGGCCTGGGTCACCTTGTTCTGGGCGTCGACCCACATCTTCGTTTCGGCGCTGTTGGCGTCTTCGAGCCAGCGGTACGGATCGGCGACGACGGTGCCGTGGTAATTGTCCGTCTGGTCGACTTTCTTCGTTACCGGATAGGTCGGCCCGGTGCCTTTGGTGGAACAGCTTTGTGCGAGCGCTGGATTGGCGCTGAAGGTCGTGGCCAACACGGCGGCAAGCGTGGCAAGTTTCATGTGCATGTTGTTCTCGGTCTGTGAATGATGAGGTCGGCTTGTGGCCGCAGGGCATCATAGCGCGAAACGACAACAGTGCAAACCGCCCGCCGGCGGCCGCTACATCAGGCCAAGGGCGCGCCTGGCCACGGCATTGCCCGCGCCTGCCGCATGGCGGTACCAGTACAGGGCGCGCGCGCTGCTGGCCGTCACGCCCAGGCCCCGCGCGTACATATGCGCCAGCTGAACCTGCGCGGCCACGTGCCCCTGCAAAGCGGCCTTGCGGTACCACGCCATCGCCAGCGGATGGCTGACCGTCACGCCCAGCCCGTGCAGATAGCCGTGCGCCAGCTGCGCCTGTGCGCGCGCCATGCCCTGCTCGGCCGCCCGGTAGAACCAGCTCAATGCAGTGGGATGGGACAGGGTCACGCCGCGCCCCTTGCGGTACAGCAGGCCGAGATTGTATTGCGCCGAGCGATCGCCCTGCTGCGCTGCGCGGCGGAACCAGCGCGCAGCAAGAGCGTGGTCAGGCGGCACGCCCCGGCCGCTGTAGTGCAAGGCGCCGAGATGGTTCTGGGCATAGGCCAGGCCGTGGGAGGCGGCGCGCGCCAGCCAGGCGGCGGCCTGCACATCGTCGCGCTCGACGCCGTGCCCGCGCAGGTAAAGCTGGGCCAGGTTGAACTGGGCGTAGGGATTGCCTTGCCAGGCAGCGCGGTGGTACCAGGAGAACGTCGCGGCGCCGGCGCGGGCGGCATGGTCGGAGCTCATCCAGATCCTTTCGGCAAGTCGTGCGAACGGCCGCAAGCGCAGCCGATTCCATTGCCAAAAGTTTAAGTAGATCGGCGCTGCGCGGTTTGCGAGCGCACAATCAGGCGTCAGGCGAAATCAGCTGAGATCAGCCGCAATGCGCCTCGGCAGCCATCCGGCGTTCGCGCACGGTGGCCGCGTATTTTTCGAGAAATACCGGGATCTTGGCGGCAGCGACCTTGTTGATCGACACCAGCAGACTCGGCTCGACGCGATCGATGCCGCAGGTGCGCCCGAGATGCCGCGCAGCATGCAGCAGCACGTCGGCAGCGACCTGTGCGTCGGCCTCGGCCCGGTGGGCGGTACCGACGAATGGAATGCCGAGCTGACTCGACAGCTGGCCCAGCTTGTAGCTGACCAGGCCCGGGAACAGGCGCCGCGACAGTTTCAGCGAGCACACGAGGCCCACGTGCTGCGTCGTTCGGCCCAGGCGCGCACCTTCGGCCTTCAAGAATTTTTCGTCGAAGCTGGCGTTGTGCGCCGACAGGACGTCGCCGCCGATGAAGTCGAGCAGCTCTGGCACAACCTGGTGCGAAGGCGGCGCGCTGTCGACCATCTGCTGCGTGATGCCGGTCAGGGCCGTGATGAACGACGGCACGCGCACGCCGCAATTGACGAGCGAGACATAACGCTCGGTCACTTCGCCGCCGACGATGCGCAGCGCCGCCACTTCCGTGATGCGGTCGCCCATGTCGGGCGACAGGCCGGTGGTCTCGAAGTCGAGCATCACCAGCGGTCGGTCGTACATACTCATCCTTGCTCCTTTGTGTGCTGTTCCAGCGGGGTGTCAGCCGAACTTGCGCAGCGCATCGAGCGCCAGGCCGGTGCCGATGCTGCCGAACAGATCGCCCTCGACGCGGCGCGCATCCGGCACCATCGCACCAATCCGCGCGCGCAGCAAGCCCACGCCGCTCGAACCGCCCGTGAAAAAGACCGTATCGACATCGGCCGGCCTGACACCGGCATCGGCGAACAGCTTGCCGACGGTGGTGGCGACCTGCTCGACCAGCTGCGCAATCGCCGCTTCAAACTGCGCGCGCGCGATGTCCAGCGACTCGGGCGGCGACAGGCGATCGAGCTGCAGGTTGACCATGTCGGTGTCGGACAGCGCAATCTTGGCGCCTTCGACCTGCATTGCGAGCCAGTGACCGGCGCGGTCTTCGATCAGGTTCTGCAGGCGCGCGATGCGGGCCGGTTCGGCTGCGTCGCGTGCCAGGTCGGCCAGCTGCGTCACGCTCTTGCGCGTGTAGGCCTGGTTGATCGTGTGCCAGGTGGCCAGGTTGAAGTAGTAGCTCGACGGGATCTCGGCGCCCGAGCGCAGCTTGCTGCCGTAGCCGAGCAACGGCATGACGCTCGCCAGGCTCAGGTACTTGTCGAAATCGGTGCCGCCGATGTGCACGCCGCCATTGGCCAGGATGTCGTCGCGGCGGTCGGGCCGGCCGGCGCGCTCGGGTCCCAGGCGCACCAGCGAAAAGTCGGACGTACCGCCGCCGATGTCGGCGATCAGGACCAGTTCTTCGCGGTCGATGCGCGATTCGTAATCGAAGGCGGCGGCGATTGGCTCGTACTGGAAACCGATGTCGCGAAAACCGACCGAGCGCGCCACGTCGAGCAGCGTATCCTCGGCCAGCTGGTCGGCCTGGGCGTCGTCGTCGATGAAGAACACGGGGCGCCCGAACACCGCGCTCTGGAACGGCTGGCCGGCCTGTCTTTCGGCGCGGTGCTTGACCTCGCCGATGAACTGGGCCAGCAGCGAACGGAACGAGACCGAACGGCCCGCGACCTCGGTCTGGCCATCGATCAGGCTCGTGCCCAGCAGGCTTTTCAGCGAGCGCATCAGGCGGCCTTCATAGCCTTCGAGATATTCGGCAAGCGCAGCGCGGCCGTAGCTGACGCGGTCGTCGTCGGCGTTGAAGAACACCACCGACGGCAGCGTGGGCTTGCCGTCCTCGAGGGTCAACAGCGCCGTCGGGGCGGATTGCATCATGCCGGGCCGATACCAGCCGACCGTGGAATTTGACGTGCCGAAGTCAACGCCGCAAGCGTGCACCATAGGAACCTTTATCTTGAAGGGGCGGTATGGTAACAGATTCCGTCAAGTATCGCTCCCCCGCTTCCCGCTGTAAGCAAGCTCTTACAGGGAGGCGGCAGGCGTACCGATATGGCGTCATGGGTGAACACCGGATAATCGCCCGGCAATGCGCTGCCAGTGCTGCACGCTGGCCACGACAACAATAAAGCAGAAAGATTGACCGCATGAGCAATACCCCCCACGCTGGCGCTGTCGTTGTTCACGGCGGCGCCGGCACGTCGCGCGACCACGAAGACGGTTGCGTGCTCGCCGCGCGCCGCGCCCTGGCGCAACTGGAAATCAATGACGACGCACTCGACGCCGCCATCGGCGCCGTGACCACGATGGAAGACGATGGCCGCTTCAATGCCGGCAGCGGCTCGGTGCTGGGCCTGGATGGCGCCACAGTCGAAATGGACGCGGCAATCATGGACACGCGCGGCCGTCTTGGCGCCGTCGCCTGCGTGCAGTCGGTGAAGAACCCGGTGCGCCTGGCGCGTGCGGTGGCCGACACGCCGCACTGGCTGCTCGTGGGCGAAGGCGCCAGCCGCTTCGCACGCACGATCGGCATGCCGGACGCCGCCCCGGTGACGGAACGCCAGCGCACCGCGCACCGCAAGCTGCTGGCGCAACTGGCCGGCTCGATGCCGGTGATGCCGGGCCTCGATCGCGACCTGATCGAGCACTACTGGAATTACAATACCCCCATGCGCTTGCCCGAAGGCGTGGCGTGCGACACCGTCGGCGCTGTCGTACGGGGCGCCGATGGCCACTTTGCCGTGGCCTGTTCGAGCGGCGGCTCGGCGCCGGCCCTGCTGGGCCGCGTCGGCGATGCGCCGATCATCGGCAGTGGCTTTTTTGCCGGCCCGGAAGGCGCCGTCGCCGCCACCGGCATCGGTGAGCAGATCGTGCGCCATCTGCTGGCGCGCACCGTGTACGGCTGGATTGCCGATGGCATCCCGCTGGCGGACGCGCTGCAGCGCGGTGTGGCGTTGTTCACCCCGGACATCAAGGTCGGCCTGATTGCGGTGAGCCGCACGGATGCCGGCGCTTTCAGCAACAGCGATATGCCCACTTCGAAAATGGTACAACGATGAACCAGGAAATGAACGCACCGCGCAACGGCCACCTCGTCATCATTGGCGGCCATGAAGACCGCCAGCACGACATGCAGATCCTGTCGCGCTTTGTCGAACTGGCCGGCGGCATCGACGCCCGCATCGTCGTGATCACGGCCGCCAGCCAGATCGCCGACGAGATGTGGCACATCTACGATGATGCCTTCGGCGCACTGGGCGTGACCCGGCACAGCCACCTCGAAATCACGAGCCGCGACGACGCCAACGACGAGAACTTCGTGCGGCAGGTCGCCGAAGCCGATGGCATCTTCATGACGGGCGGCGACCAGAAACGCCTGCTCGCGCTGATCGGTGGCACGGCGCTGGACGCGGAAATGCACGCCGCACTGAAGGTGCGCGGCGCCACCATTGGCGGCACGAGCGCCGGTGCATCGGCGATGTCGGGCCACATGCTCGCGCAGGGCCGCACCGACCTGCTGCCCGAAAAAGGCTCGGTCAGCCTGGGCGCGGGTCTGGGCTTTTTGCACCGCGTCGTCGTCGACCAGCATTTCTCGGAGCGCCAGCGTTTGTCGCGCCTGTTGTCGATCGTCGCGCAGAACCCGTACCTGCAAGGCATTGGCATCGATGAAGACACGGCGCTCGTGATCGAGCGCGGCGTGGGCATCGAGGTGCTGGGCGAAGGCGCGGTGACCGTCGTCGACGGCCGCTCGATGAGCAGCAACGTCGCCGAGATCAAGGACCGGGCCATCCCGGAACTGATCGACGTGCGCCTGCACCTGCTCCCCGCTGGCGCCAAGTATTCACTGCCGATTGGCGATGAACAGGTGGGCAGGCGCATTCCGGCGTCGCTGCTGGACTTCCTGCAGATCGTCACGAAGCGCACGCCTCTTTCATGAAGGTCGTCGAAAAGCGCCTGCTGCGGGGCCCGAACCTGTATGCCGAGACGCCGTGCCTGATGGCGGTCGTCGACAATCTGAATACGAAGGGACGTGGCTTCGGTGCGCGCCTGCTGGCGCTGATGCCGGAGCTGCCAGCGGCGGCGGCCGTGCGGCTGTCTGACGACGCCCTGGCCATCGACGCGCTTGAACCCGTGATCATGGAACTGCAGCGCCTCGCGGGCGCCCCTGGCGTGCAAGGTGCGACGCTGGCGGTCACGGGGTACGAACAGCGCCGGCGCATCGTGTGCGGTTACGGCGTCGAGCAGGTCGCCAGCGAAGCGCTGCAGGTTGGCGTCAAGCTGCTGACCGCGCTGACGCGCGATGAAGCGTTCGATCTCGATGCCGCTGTGGCGGCGCTGCGCGAGATCGCAAGTGAGCATGCGATCGGCACCAGCACCGGCGCCGTGCTCGATGCGGCGCACCGGCGCGGCATTCCATCGCGCCGGCTGCTTGATGACGCCAACCTGTTCCAGCTGGGCTGGGGCAGCCGCCAGAAGCGCTTGCAGGCGACGATCACCGGCGCCACCAATTCGATCGCGGTGAGCATCGCCAGCGACAAGCACCTGACCAAGACCCTGCTCGCGCAGGCCGGACTACCGGTGCCGCGTGGCGAGGTCGTGACCACAAGCACGGCCGCCCAGCGCGTCGCACGCCGCCTGGGCTGCGCGGTGGTCGTCAAACCGCTGGACGCCAATCAGGGCAAGGGTGTGACGGTCGATTGCGCCACGCCGGACAGCGTCGAACGGGCCTTCGAGCACGCGCGCCTGCACGGTCGCCGCGTGATCGTCGAGCAGTACTTACGGGGACGCGACTACCGCGTGCTGGTCACTGGCGGCCGTATCGCCGCTGCCTCGTGGCGGCGCCCGCCTGGCGTGACGGGCGATGGCCACTCGACGATCCGCGAGCTGGTCGAACGCGAGAACAGCAATCCGGCACGGGGTGACGGGCACACGAATATCCTCACCAAGATTCCGCTCGATGCACTGGCCGTCGAGACACTGGCCAGCCAGGGTTACGAGCTCGATACGGTGCTCACGGCCGGCATCAGCGCCGACCTGCGGGGCAACGCCAACCTGTCCACCGGCGGCACCGCCGAAGACGTGACCGATCTGCTGCCGCAAGAAACGCGCGACATCTGCATCCGCGCTGCGCGCACCATTGGCCTGGACATCGCGGGTATCGACATCATCTGCGACGACATCGCCCTGCCCTTGCGCGATCAGCGCGGCGGCATCATCGAAGTCAATGCCGCGCCGGGGATCCGCATGCACCAGTACCCGAGCCGCGGCGCGCCGCGCGATGCGGGTGACGCCATCGCCCGGGCCCTGTTCGGCGACGACGATGGCCGCATTCCGGTGGTCGCGGTGACGGGCACCAACGGCAAGACCACCACCAGCCTGCTGATCGAGCACGTGGTGCGCCTGGCCGGACTGCGTACCGGCGTCACGACGACGAGCGGTGTCTACCTGGACGGGCAGCTGGCCTATGAAGGCGACTGCACCGGCTACCATTCGGCGCGCAGCATCCTGGGTTCGCCCGAGGTCGACTTCGCGGTGCTGGAAACGGCGCGCGGCGGCATCATCAAGCGCGGCCTTGCCTACGACCGCTGCGACGTGGCGGTGGTGCTGAATGTCTCGGCCGATCATCTGGGGCTCGATGGCATCGACACGATCGAGGATCTGGCCAGGGTGAAGGCGGTCGTGGCGGCCAGGGCGACGCGCGCGGTGGTGCTCAATGCCGAAGACGCGTATTGCGTGAAGATGGCGGACACGCTGGCTGACGGCGTCGAGATCATCTATTTTGCGCTGGACGCCGAAGACCCGGTCCTGGTGCCGCACATCGAACACGGTGGCCGCGGCGTGTACCTGCAGGATTCGACAATCGTGCTGGCCGGGGGCATGCGGCACGAAGCCTTGCTCGATGTGCGCGACATGCCCGTGTCGCTGGGCGGTCTTGCGCGCTACAACATCGCCAACGCGATGGCGGCAGCGGCAGCGTTGATGGCCAGCGGCTTCAGCAACCGCGACATCGCCGCCGGCTTGCGGGGTTTCGTCTCGGACAGCAAGCACAATCCGCTGCGCTCGAACCTGTACGATGTCGACGGCGTGACGGTGGTCGTCGACTACGCCCACAACTGCGCCGCCTACGCCGCGCTGGCCGAGATGGCGCGCGCCATGACGGCCGGCCGCCTGGTCGGTGTCGTAGCTGCACCAGGCGACCGCCGCGACGCCGACCTGATCGACATCGGCCGCACCTGCGCCGCCGGCTTCGACGAACTGGTCGTCTACGACAGCGAAGCACGCGGCCGCGCAAAGGGTGAATCCGCAAGACTCATCGCCCGCGGCGCCCAGCTGGCAAAGATTGCACCAGACCACCTGCAGATCGAGCACGACGTCCACTGCGCCATCCGCCTGGGCCTGGCACGCTGCGTGCCCGGCGACGTCCTCGTCTTCGGCTGCGGTTCATCGATCTCCGAACTCACGGAAGCCCTCCGCCCCACCCGTCCGGACCTGGCGAATAAAATCGAAGCCGCCGCAATCTGAGCCCCAACGACAAACGGCCCCAAAGGGCCGTTTTTTTACGCACCGTCATTGCTCCGAATCAATGACCCAATAATTCTACACTGACCCCAATTAATCATTGCAGCACAACTGTAACCAAAGAAAATGAACAATTAGGGTCAGTGTCGAATTGTTTGATAACTTTTCCAGATTGGGCGGACTCAATTAGCTGAGTCTGTTTAAATCCGGATCAATTGCTCAATAATTCTACTCTGACCCTAATTGTTCGGGATCTTGGGGTTAGGCTGTTTGGGCGGCGATCAGGGCGGCGCTTTCGGGGTCGGTTACGCGGATGGCGTCGATGAACACTTGCAGGGATGAGCCGCAGGCGAAGATCAGGACGTCGCCTGGGTTGCACAGGCTCAGGCCGAGGCGGATGGCGTTGCCGACGTCGAGCTCGCGGTGCAGCGTGTCGCTGATGCCCACCACTTCTTCGGCGCCGGACAGGATCAGGTCGACCGCTTCGCCGGGTTCGCGACCGCGGCTTTGCGATTCGTAGACCACCAGCTCGTCGAAACGCTCGCCGCAGACGCGGCCGACCTGTTCCAGGTCGGTGTCGCGGCGGTCGCCGGGCGCTGTCACGATGCCGATCAATTGACCAGGCAGCATGCCGCGCGCCATGTCGGCCATGGCGGCGTAGGCGGCCGGGTTGTGCGCGTAGTCGACGATGACCGTCACGCCGCGCACGTCGAACATGTTCGTGCGCAGTGGATTCGTGCGGCCGTTCGAGACGAACGTCGACAGGCCGGCGGCGATGTGCAGATGGTTGAAGTTGGCGGCCATCAGGCCGGCGGCGGCGGCCAGTGCATTGGCGATATTGAAGCGTGCCAGGCCGCCGAACGAGATCGGCATGCTTTCCACCCGCAACAGCGCTTGCTGGCTGTGGCCGTCAGCCAGCACCACCGCGCCATCCTGCAGATACGCGCCGCGGCCGCCATCTTCCAGGTGCTTGAGCATCACCGGGCTTTCCGGATCCATCGAGAAGAACAGCACTTCGGCGCCCGGCTTGACGCGGCGCGCCATCTGCACGCACAGCGCATCTTCAGCATTGAGCACGACGGCTTTCGAGGCCGACTGCGCCACCACCGCTTTCACCTGCGCCAGATCTTCGATCGTGTCGACGCCATCCAGGCCGAGGTGGTCGGCGGCGATGTTCAGCACGATCGCCACGTCGCAGCGATCGAACGCGAGACCGCGCTTGAGGATGCCGCCACGCGCCGTTTCCAGCACTGCGACCTCGACTTCCGGTGCACCCAGCACTGTGCGCGCCGACCAGTAGCCGGTGCAGTCGCCCTTGACGACCTGTTTGCCGTCGATGAAGACGCCCTCGGTCGTCGTCACGCCCGTCACCTTGCCTGCCATGCGCGCCGCGTGGGCCACCAGCAAGGTGGTGGTGGTCTTGCCGTTGGTGCCGGTCAGCGCGATGACGGGAATGCGCCCGTCGGTATTGCCCATCAAGCCTTCGACGATGGCGTCGCCCGCATCGCGCGGTTCGCCCGCGCTCGGATACTGGTGCATGCGAATGCCCGGCGCGGCGTTGACTTCGATGACGGCGCCCCGCTGCGCTGCGAGCGGCTGCGCGATGTCCTGGCAGACAATGTCGATGCCGGCGACGTCCAGGCCGATCTTGGCGGCGGCCCGCACGCACAGCAGGCGCGTCGATTCCGGCAACTGGTCGGTCACGTCTTCGGCGGTGCCGCCGGTCGACAGGTTCGCATTGCCGCGCAGTTCGGCGGTGACGCCCACCGGCAGCACGCTGTCCACGTCGAAGCCCTGGCGCGCCAGCATGTCGTTGGCGTGCTCGTCGAGCGTGATGCGGGTCAGGATGGTCGCGTGGCCCGCGCCACGCGCCGGGTTCGCGTTTTCGATCTCGACCAGCTGGCGCACCGTCAGGTTGCCGTCGCCGACGACGTGCGCCGGGCGGCGGCATGAGGCGGCCGCTACGCGCCCGCAGGCCACGAGCACGCGGTAATCGCGCCTTTCGACATGGCGTTCGACGATCACGCGCCGGCCGAAGCCACGGGCAAACTCGAATGCCAGCGCCACGTCTTCCGGCGTCGCGCAGGCGACCGTGACACCCTTGCCCTGGTTGCCGTCGAGCGGCTTGAGCGTGACTGGCACCGCCAGGCGCCGCGCCACGCGCTGCGCTGCTTCCACGGTGGTGACGACATCGCCCTCGGGCACCGGCACGCCGGCTTCCTTCAACAACGCTTTCGTCAACTGCTTGTCGCTGGCGATCTTCACGGCAATGAAGCTGGTCTCGCCCGTGGTCGTCGCTTGCAGACGCTTTTGCCGCACGCCCCAGCCGAGCAGGAACAGGTTCGCTTCTTCGGTGATGCGCTGGGTCGGAATGCCCCGCTCGTGCGCCGCCGCCAACACGGCCGCCGTGCTGGTGCCGATCACATAGCGCCCGGCGATACCGCCCAGTTCTTCCAGGCGCGGTTCGAGCGCAAACGCTTCACCGCGTGCCAGCGCCGTGACCAGGTCAACGGCCAGATCGAATGCCGGCTCGGCCAGCTTTTCGCAGGTGTACGCGACGACCACGCGGAACTGGCCCGGATGACCATTCACCGGGCGCGTACGGCCAAAGGTAGCGGGTGCGCCGGCCAGTGACTGCAACTCGAGGGCGACGGTTTCGATCACCCGGCCCAGGTACGTGCCAGCTGCCAGGCGCTGCGCAAAACCGCCAGGGGCGCCGTCGGACAGGCGCTCACCGCGCAGTGCCGGCAGCAGGCCCAGCAGCGCATCGTTGAAGCCAGGGATATCCCGCGTCGAGAGGCCGTACAGGTCTTCCAGATCGACGACGGACAGCAGGCAGGGGGAATCGGCGTGGACGTTCGGTCCGCGCAGAAAGCGTTGTTCCAGGATTTGCACGTTGGTGTTCCCTTGTTATGGTGTTGATGAAGCGACGGCCGGCACACGCTCTCTACGTGTACCGGCCGCTTTGTGCACTGTGCGGACGCCTCAGGCGTCGAACAGTTGCGTGTACATCCGGGTGGCCATCAGGCCCACCGTGGTGTGGTGCACTTGCGGCGACAGCAGGCGCGTCAGCAGCGCCATCGCTTCCTGCTTGCCGCTGCTGGAAGCAACCTGCTGTTCCAGCACACGCAGTTCGTTGCCCGTGTCCTGCGCATCGGCGCCAGTATGGCGGCGGATCAGGCCGCGCACCGGGAACGCGGTCCCGCGCTCGGTGCCCAGGCCATGCTGGTCGAGCGTGCGCTGACGCGCGCGGGCGGTCAGCACGCGCGGGCCGGCAGCCTGCCCGCCATCCGGGTGGCTCGTGATCCAGTCGCGCAGCACCTGCAGCTCGTAGGCATTGAACACACCGAACATCTCGGCGCGCTCGCCTTCGACCAGGCGCCAGAAGCGGCTGTGCTCGACCTCTTCACCGCGCTTGATCCAGCCAGCTTCTTCCAGGGCGGCCAGGAATGCAGGAATCTGCGCTGGCTCGGCCAGCCAGTCGTTGACCGAACGCCCTGCCACACGGCAATAGTCCGAGTGCATGTTCTTGCCGACGACGCTTTTCGCCGCCATGATGTCGACCAGTTCCTCTTGCAGATCGAACTCGCCGATCACCGACGTGGTGCTCGCGCCCAGCTCGTTGAGGCGGTAGCCGTTGACGACGCGCTGCCAGAAGGCATCGCGGTCGCCCACGCGTGGCATCAGGTCGTGGACCGACTGCACCGCCTTGCGGGCATGGCCGCTGCCAGCGTTGTCGACCGTCACGTGCAGCGTGAAGTAATACGGATCGATGCCCAGTTCGTTGAGCTCGTAGGACGTGATCAGCAGGTGCAGCGGCAATTGCTCGTAACCGAGGTTGTAGCCGATGATCTCCGGCAGGTAATGTTCGGCGTTGTGACCCAACGCCAGTTGCAGTGCGCCCTGCAGGAAGTGGCTGTCGCTCAAGCCTGCCCAGCTGTCGCAGCCATGCGTGGCCAGCAGCTTGCGGTACAGCGTCACGTGGTTCTTGTCCGGCAAGCCGTCACCCAGCTCTTCGAGATACGTCTTGATCAGCGGGTGGAATGCAACGTCGTCCCACTGGCGCACCAGGCCATACAGCCAGGCGCCGTCGACCAGCTTGGTCGGGGCCACGCCCTTGATGAAGTACAGCGCATGGGCGCGAGTGCTGAAGTAGCGGCGCGGCGCGCCATTCTTGCGCGCAGCCAGGTATTCGCGGTATTCCTGCCCGACGATGTCGGCGCGCTCTTCGATCCACGCCTGCAGGTCATTGATATTCGATGGCAGGTCGACGGGCAGCTCGCGCGCGAGCGCGAGCTGCCCGTCGACAAATGCCCTGGCGACGTCGGGCTGCGCTGCCGGATCGGCATACAGCGAGAAATACAGATTCCGCGCACCCTGCCCGGTAGGCAGTGGCGCGTGGTGGACGCCTGGCGCGTCGGCTAACAGCATTGGGCTCATGTCTCGATTCTTGAAATGCGTTCTATGGACGGTACCGCATTATCCGTGCTCAGGCATGTCGAGAGAATCGGTAGGCGTGCTGTCGGCCTGTAAGATAGGGATTACAAAAATATTATCGAGTGACGCAGTGACTTACGCTGCTGCGCCCAACGCCTGCTCTGGAACCAGACCACTGTTTGATAGTTGTACCGGCATTGCACCGGCATCGAGCATGCGCGCCAGGGCGCGTTCGCCATCACCCGTATTGACGTCCACGGCGCGTATTGCTTCCGTTGCGAGCAACACCTCGAACCCTGCCGCCAACGCATCGATCACCGTATTGAGCACGCAATAATCCGTCGCCAACCCGCACACGACCAGGCGCCGGATGCCGCCCTCACGCAGCGTGTCGGCCAGACCAGTACCGTTGAACGCCGAATAGGCATCGACGTCGACCGTGGTGGCTTTGGAGACGACCACGACGTCATCGAGATGCAACCCCTCGGCAAAGCGCGCACCATCGCTGCCTGCGACGCAGTGCACGGGCCACGGCCCGCCCTGGTCGGCAAACGAACAATGCAATGCAGGATGCCAGTCGCGCGACACGTACACCGGCAGCGCATGCGCGTGGTACAGGTCGATCAGGCGATTGATTGGGGCCAGCACGGCGTCGCCTTGCGGGACGCCCAGGCTGCCGCCGGGAAGGAAGTCGACCTGCGGGTCGACGATCAGGAGGGCGTCGCCCCCACCCAGCACGATGGCACTCATGGTTGTTTCCTTTGCTATTCGTTCACATGACGCCATGACGGCGTCGCCAACGAGAGCCTACCATGAAGCCCCCGCGCTGGCAGGGGCGCAAAACAGCTTACTGTGGCGTGTTATTCAGCAGCGAGTGCTTGCGTGCATAGCCAAAGTAGACGACCGCGCCGATGGTCAGCCAGATCGCAAACGCGACCCAGGTATGCCAGCTCAGGAACGACATCAGGACCAGGCAGAAGATGATCGCCAGGATCGGGATCAGCGGCACAGCCGGGCAACGGAACGCACGTGGCAGATCAGGACGCTTCTTGCGCAGCACGATCACGGCGATCGAGACCAGCGTGAACGCAGCCAGCGTGCCGATATTGACCAGCTCGGCCAGCACCGTCAGCGGCACCACGGCAGCGATCAGACCAAAGATGATGCCTACCAGCCAGGTTGCAAAGAATGGCGTGCCGTATTTCGGGTGCACTTTCGACAGGCGCGCCGGCATCAGGCCGTCGCGCGACATCGCGAACAGGATACGGGTCTGGCCATACGCCATCACCAGCATCACGGTGCTCATGCCCAGGATCGCAGCCAGGTCGACGAAGCCGGCAACCCAGTCTTCACCGGCCACCTGCAGCGCCAGCGACACCGGATGGTCGACGCCCTTGAAGTCCATGTGCGGCACGATACCGGTCATGATCGCAGCGACCACGACATACAGGATGGTGCAGATGATCAGCGAACCGATGATGCCGATTGGCAGGTCGCGGGCCGGGTTCTTGACTTCCTCGGCCGCCGACGTAACGGCGTCGAAGCCAATGAAGGCAAAGAACACCAGCGCGGCGGCGCTCATCACGCCCGTCATGCCGTATGGCATGTACGGCTGCCAGTTCTCCGGCTTGACGTGGCCCACACCGACAGCGATGAACAGCAGCACGACGCTGATCTTGATGATCACCATCACGTTGTTCAGGCGCGCTGATTCACGCATGCCGAGCGACAGCAGGAACGTGATGGCCATCATGATCAGGAACGCCGGCAGGTTGAACAGGGTCTCGACGCCAGGGCGCGCGCCAGGGGCGGCGGTCAGCGCATCAGGCAGCACCAGGCCGAAGCCCGACAGCAGCGACTGGAAATAACCCGACCAGCCGACCGCAACGGTCGAGGTGGCCAGGCCGTATTCGAGCAGCAAGTCCCAGCCGATCATCCAGGCGACGAATTCGCCCAGCGTGGCGTAGCTGTAGGTATAGATGGAACCGGCGACCGGGACGGTCGAGGCGAATTCGGCGTAGCACAGCGCGGCGAAGCAGCATGCCATGGCCGCGATGACGAACGACAGCGACAGGCCGGGGCCGGCCGTGACGGCGCCGGTGCCGGTCAGCACGAAGATACCGGTGCCGACGATGGCGCCGATGCCGAGCAGGATCAGGTCGGTCGGGCCGAGCACTTTCTTGAGGCCGCCCGGCTTGGCGCTTGCGGCGATCATCGCATCCAGATTCTTGGTTCTAAAAATACTCACTACGTGTTCTCCAATCAAATAATGGTGTGGTCCCGCGTCTTGTCATTACTGCGCCTGCCTGATGGGCGGGCGCACTCCCGGGATCCTGCCTGGTGGGCCGGCTTGCCTGACCTGAAACCGCCGCTGCTTGTACCTGTCATCTCCAGCTTTTTCGCAGGTGTGCCAATATAACCAGAATGTTGTCTCGAATCAAAGCAATCTGCTGAAACGGGTGCAATTTACGTGCCCGCTGGCAAATCCAAAGGAGCGTTGCGTAAACAGCGCGCCGGCATCGAGCGTCCTTGATTTCCCAAGTGCAACATTCGATAATGGGGGGTAGTCACCGCCCCAGCTCGTATGGGCCGCCTCCCGCCGTTTGGACACCGCTGTTCCCCGCCATGAATGTCACCCCAGGACACTTGATTACCGGTTTGCCCGCGCACGCGTCGAGGTGGCCCGGACTGCGGCCTGGAATGCGCCGCGCAATGGTGGCCGGCGGCTTCACCCTGGTGCTTGGCGGCGCCCTGGCAGCGCCCATCCAGACGTCGCGCCTCGACGACATTGCCGTCATCGCGGAAAAATATCATGCACAGGCCCGCACCCTGCTGGTGCAGGAAGGCCCGGCACTGATCGCCGGCGCGCCCTATGCGGTGCGGATCCGTTATCTGTTCCTGCTGCGCCGGGTGCAGGTCGATGGCGGCAATTACCGCGAAGCGTACGAGACCAACGAACAGATCATCAAGCTGGCCACGACTGCGCACGATCCGCGCAACCTGGCGCTGGCCAGCCTGGGCCGCGTGTATCGGCTGATTGAAAACAATGATCCCGCCGGCGCGCTGGGCTTGCTGGAAACGCTGGGCGCCCGCTACCGTGATCTCGACAGCCTGGAGTTCAAGGCCGGGTTCGATGCACTGCAGGGCGCCGCCTTCAGCACCGTCGGCCAGTACGATCGCGCGCTGCAGCGCTTCCTGCCCGCGCTCGAACTGGTCAACAACCATCCCGACCTGTGGAGCCCGCGCAAAGCCGACATCCTGCTGGCCATGGCGCGCATGTATGTCAATGCGCGCGATCCCGTGCGCGCGCTCGAGACGCTGCGCGAAGTACGCGCCAGCAAGGCAAGCCTGCCGCCGCGGCTGGATGCGGCGGCGTCGTTCCTTGAAGGCCGCGCGCTCATCACGCAAGGCCAGCCCGAAGCCGGCCTGGTCGCGCTCGAGCGGGCGCTCGGGCTGGCGCAAACGCATCAACTGCTGTCAGTCGAGGCCAATGTGCTGGGTAATATCGCCAACGCCTACCTCAAGCTGGGCCGCTACGGCCAGGCCGAAACAGCCGCGCGCGCCGCCTTGATCCCTGCCAGGGACAGCGAAGACAGGATCAGCCTGCAGATGGCGACAGCGAACCTGGGCTTTGCGCTGTTCGGCCAGCGGCGCTATCAGGAAGGCATGCGCCTGGTCGACGAGGTCAGCGCCGCCATGCGCCAGGCCGGCGCCCTGTCCACACTGGGGCGCATCCTGGACGAAAAAAGCCAGGCGCTGGAGCGGGCGGGCCGTTTCAAGGAGGCCCTCGCCACGCTGCGGGAGCGCGAAAAGGTCATGCAGCAACTGGCGCTGAATGACCGCAACAAGGCGATCTCGGCGTTGCAAGAGCAATTCAAGTCACGCGAGCGCGTTGCCCAGATCGACAGCCTGCGCCTGGAAAACGCCGCGAAGGATGCTGAACTGCGTCACCGCACGCTGGTCCAGACGGCCGCCTCGCTGGGTGCCGCGCTGGCGCTGCTGCTGTGCTCGGGCGTGCTATGGCTGTATCGCAAATCGGAACGCACGGGCCAGCGCCTGTCGGAATTGAACGCCGAACTGGCCCACTATTCGGCGCATGACCCGCTCACGGGACTGCACAACCGCCGCTCGTTCCAGGACCGCATGCGCAGCCGCACCGGGGAAGCGGCGCCGCAACCGGATGCCGCAGACTGCTTCACGCTGCTCGATATCGATCATTTCAAGCGCATCAACGACGACTACGGCCACGCCGCCGGCGACGCCGTGCTGGTCGAGGTGGGCAAGCGCCTGCGCGCCACGCTGCGCGAATCGGACATGGTGCTGCGCTGGGGCGGCGAAGAATTCCTCGTGTATTCGCAGGGCGTCACGCCGGCGCAGCGGCCACTGCTGGTGCAGCGCATCCTCGACGCGCTCGCCAGCGCGCCGGTGCTGCTGGCCGACGGCACGCTGCTGGCCATCAGTGCCACGGCCGGCGCCGTGGCACTCCCGTTTGCCGCGGGTGAGGATGAAGCGCCGGCGCCATCGATGGATTGGCAGCAAGCCATCGCCCTGGCCGATCGCGCCATGTACAAGGGTAAGGAAGCAGGCCGCAACCGCGCGTATATCGTGGCCGGCCTGCGCCGCCCGGAAGGCGCCCTGCAGCTTGACCTGGTGTTGCCGGGTGTAGCGGCCTGAACCTAAGCGAGCGGCACCGGTGCGCGACGCGCATTGACCGCCGCCACGGTCTGCAGCAGCGCCGCCGGCACCAGCGGCTTGGCGAGAAATTCATCGAACCCTGCCGCCAGGACTTTTTGCTCGTCTTCCTTGCGCGAAAACGCCGTGAGCGCGATCACCGGCACACTGGCGATCAGGCGATCCGGCAAGGCGCGCACCTTGCGGATGAAATCGAACCCATCGACAACCGGCATGCCGATGTCGCTGATGATCAGGTCGGGCCGATGCAGCGCGATCAGGCGCAGCGCTTCCTGGGCACCGGTGGCGGTCAGGATCCTGGCCTGGCTGGGCGCCAGCACCGCCTGCACCAGTTCGAGCGAGTCGAGCGCATCGTCGATCACCAGCACCGTCAAGCCCTGTAGCGCCAGCGCCGTCAGCGGCAACCCTGGCACAGGCACCGCTGCAGCAGGCGCCGGGGCACAGCTGCTTGCCAGCGGCATGCGCAGCGTGAAGGCCGCCCCCTGCCCTTCGCCCGCGCTGGCCACGCTCAGCGCGCCACCCTGCAGGTCGATCAGCTGGCGCGCAATTGCCAGGCCCAGGCCCAGGCCCCCATGACGCCGTGAAGACGATCCATCGGCCTGGCGGAACCGGTCGAACACAAATGGGAGGAACGCGGCCGGGATGCCAGCGCCGGTATCCTGCACCGTGATCTCACTGGCATCTTCCAGGGTACGCAGCGTCACGGTCACGACACCGCCCGGCTCGCTGAACTTGATGGCATTGGACAGCAGGTTCACCATCACCTGCTGCATGCGGCCGCCGTCGCCAAGAATGGGCCCGGCCCCGGCGTCGAGATCGCTGATCAGCGTTACCTGGCGCGCCAGAGCCGCGGGCCGCGTCGTGTCGAGCGCGGTGTTGATGAAGTCCTGGGGCTGCAGCGGCACGTTATCGATGCGCACCTTGCCGGCCAGCAGGCGGCTCATGTCGAGCATGTCTTCGATGAGTTCGGACTGCGCACGTGCATTGCGTTCGATCGTGCACAGACCGCGCTTGAGCGAAGCATCGTCGCGCCCGCCTTGCAGCAGCAATTGCGACCAGCCGAGCATGGCATTGAGCGGTGTGCGCAACTCATGCGACAGGGTGGCCAGGAAATCATCCTTCATCTGACTGACGTTTTCCGCATCGAGTCGCGCCTGCTGCTCGATCAGGAACAGCTTCTGGCGCTCGGCTGCGGCCACGAGCGAGGCGGCGATGGTCTGGTTGCGCTCTTCGAGACGTGCGTCGAAGATTGTCGCGAGCAGCGTGATGCTCAGTAACAGCACCGTCGTGATCGTCACCATCGCCGCCAGGTAATCCTGGTTGACGCCCACCAGTGCAGCGCCACAGATACTGCCCGGTGCGAAACGGGCGGCGGCCATGCCGGTGTAATGCATGCCGGCGATCGCGCCGCCCATGACGACGCTGGCCACCAGTTGCAGCGTGCCGCGCGAGCGAGCCCCCTCCTGCATGCGCATGCCGATCTGCAGCGCCAGCGCCGAAGCGCCGATCGCGATGGCGACCGACAGTCCGAACAGCCATGGCGAGTAGGTGATTGCAGGATGCATCTGCATGCTGGCCATGCCGGCGTAGTGCATGGCGTTGATGGCGAGTCCCATCAGCAGGGCTCCGGCGGCAAGATGCCGTGGCCGGACCGTGCGGTGCCGTACTTGCCAGAGCGCGAGGCCGGACGCGACGACCGGCAACAGCCACGAGACGAAGGTCGTCGTCGTGTCGAAGCCGATCGGCAGCGGGAGGCGGAACGCCTGCATCCCGACAAAGTGCATCGCCCAGATGCCGCTGCCCATGGCCATGGCCCCGCCAGTCACCCAGACATACCGTGCGCGTCCCCGCGCCTGCCTGACGCGCATGACCAGACTCAGGGCGGTGTACGACGCCAGTATGCCGACCAGGATCGAGACGACGACCAGCAAGGGTTGGTAATGCCCATTCACCATGAAAGCTTCGCTGCTTGAGTGTTTCGAATGCCCGCACGTGCTTGGACACAGCACATGCCGGGTGGTTGTACGACAAGTGTACAGGGCGAAACGAAGGGCGCGATTGAATTCAGACCGTCTCGCGGCCTGTTTAACCGCGTTTTTTTGACATTAACTCATGTCAAAAATGTGCGTGACGGTAAGCGGGCCGATTGGTCGTTGAGCAGCGCTGATCGGGGCACAATGCAAAAAGGCTTGCACAGTGAAGTGCAAGCCTTTTTTGGTCAACCATATTCGTTGGTGGGAAGTGCAAGTTTCGAACTTGCGACCCCTGCAGTGTGAATGCAGTGCTCTACCCCTGAGCTAACCTCCCAGCGAGGCCGTATTATGCCACAGCGGATAAATTATGCCAAATGGCAATCGACTGTGTGCATGCGAGCGGCGCACTGTACAACCGGCGCAGAAACGAACAAGGCCAGCATCTCTGCTGGCCTTGCAAATTCTTGGTGGGAAGTGCAAGTTTCGAACTTGCGACCCCTGCAGTGTGAATGCAGTGCTCTACCCCTGAGCTAACCTCCCGAAGCGAGGCATATTATGGCACAGAATTTTCTTGGCGTCACCCCTGCGCAGCGTAATCAGCTCACATCATCAGGCCCCGTAAGTCCGCCAGACGCAGTTGCCCTTCACACTTTTATCCAGGCCAGCCAGCACCGTATCGTGCTCGGCCAGTTCATCGCTGCTGGCCGTCACGACGATAATCTCGCCCAGCGGGACGATTTCGAGCGCCTCGCCATCGTTGCTGGTTTCTTCTTCCACATCCATGGTCAGCGAATTCTGGCCGCGCGTCATCGCCAGATACACATCGGCCAGCAACTCCGAGTCGAGCAGCGCGCCGTGCAGCTTGCGGTGCGCATTCGAGATGTCGTAGCGGTCGCACAGCGCGTCGAGCGAGTTGCGCTTGCCAGGATGCAGCTCTTTCGCCTGCACCAGCGTGTCGATGACGCCGTCGCAATACTGGACGAACGGCGGCAGGCCCATACGCGTGAATTCGGCGTTCAAAAAACCCAGGTCGAACGGCGCGTTGTGGATGATGACCTGGGCGCCCTGGATGAAGTCACGCAGTTCGTGCGCGATTTCGTGGAACTTCGGTTTGTCGCTCAGGAACTCGGTGGTCAGGCCGTGCACAGCCAGTGCGCCCTCGTCCGACTCGCGTTCGGGATTGATGTAGCAGTGGTAATTATTGCCGGTCAGCTTGCGGTTGAAAATTTCAACGCAGCCGACTTCGATGACGCGGTCGCCGGTGCGGGGGTTCAGGCCTGTGGTTTCGGTATCGAGAACGATCTGACGCATGGTGCAATTCTTCAAAGTGGGTGCGGGCGCAGTATAACAACTGCGGCGGCGTGCTGCGCAGCGCGGGCCGCGGGCCGCGGGACTCGGGACGCGGGACTGACTACCGCCGTACCGATGCGGCGCCCTTGTTGGCCAACACGTCGGCCCGCTCGTTGCCAGGGTGGCCATTGTGGCCGCGCACCCAGCGCCATTCGACGGCGTGCTGCTGCTGGGCCAGGTCGAGGGCCTTCCACAGGTCTTCGTTTTTCACGGGCTCTTTCGCGGCCGTCTTCCAGCCACGCGCCTTCCAGCCATGGATCCACTCGGAAATGCCTTTCTGGACGTACTGGCTGTCGGTGTGCAGCACGACCTCGCATGGCCGGTTCAGCACGCCCAGCGCCTCGATCACGGCGCGCAATTCCATACGGTTATTGGTAGTGTTGGGTTCGCCGCCGAAGATTTCCTTTTCGTGCCCGTTCGACACCAGGAGCGCGCCCCAGCCGCCCGTGCCCGGATTGCCCTTGCAGGCGCCGTCGCTGAAAATCTCGACCCGGGTCGGGTTGGTATGGTTGTTCGTTTCGCTTTTTGCGTCGTGCATTGTTTCGCTCATGCCCTGCTATTCACTTTCAATTCGTTCAATCCGGTTTGCCGCCGGCACTGCCGCCGGTCGCTTGCTGGTTTTCTTGTTCCATGCGGGGCCAATCAGATGCATCCCCTTGACGCGCTTGATCGCATGCACGACGTAGACGGCGCCAAGATACGGCCACCAACGGCCGCCGGCCGATTCCATCATCGCGAACCGACTGAGCCAATGAGCGGTGCGGCATGGTGGTGCGTAACAGCCGAAATGGCTGCGCGTGGCGCTCAGGTTGAGCAATTTTAGCCAGTCTTTCAGGCGCGGCATAGAAATGAATTCGCCCGTGTCCGGCAAGTAGCCATTGCGAGTGACACGCCCGATGCCCTGACGCATGCCCCACAAGCTGGCCGGATTGAAGCCGCAGATGATGACCTGTCCTTCCGGGATCAGGATGCGCTCGACTTCGCGCAACACCTGGTGCGGCTCTGCAGCGAACTCGAGCACGTGCGGCAGCACGACCAGATCGATGCTGCTCGACGCAAACGGCAGCTCGGCGAAGTCGGCCGCGGCAGCGATCTGGCGGCCGTTTGAGGCGAACGCAAGCTCGTCCGCATTGGACGTGCGCGTGGCCACCTGCCACCGGTTGGGCATGCGGCTGGCGGCCAGCGCATCGAGCTGCGGCACGCCGATCTGCAGCGCGTTGTAGCCGAAAATATCGGCCGTCAATTCTTCGAGGCAGGCCTGTTCGAACGCGCGCACGTACGCGCCAGCTGGCGATTGGAGCCAGTTGTCGAGCGCTATAATGGATTTCTCGGCAGCGCTATCCATGCCACCTCTTGACCATACACATGACCATGACACCTCCACGGCAGCCGGCCCTGTCGGTACTGACAGTGCCGGCCTTCAAAGACAATTACCTCTGGCTGGTTCACGACGGCACACATGCAGCCATCGTCGATCCGGGCGACGCAGCACCGGTGCGCGCGGCGCTGGCCGCGCACGACCTGCGCCTGACTGCCATTCTACTCACCCATCATCATGCTGACCATATCGGTGGCGTGCCCGCCCTGCTGGCCGAATGGGATGTGCCGGTCTTCGGCCCGAAGAACGACGGCATCGATGTCGTGACGCACCCGTTGACGCAGGGCGATCGCATTACCGTGCCGGGTATTAGTCTAGCGCTCGATGTGCTGGATGTACCGGGCCATACGCTGGGGCACATCGCCTATGTGCGCCGCGGCGCGGACGCGCCCTGGCTGTTCTGCGGTGACACGTTGTTTGGCGCCGGTTGCGGACGCCTGTTCGAAGGCACGCCGGCGCAGATGGATGCGTCGCTGGCGCAACTGGCGGCGCTGCCGGATGAGACGCTGGTGTATTGCGCGCATGAATACACGATGTCGAACCTGGCGTTTGCGCAGGCCGTGGATGGCGGCAACACGGCGCTTGCTGCGCGCGTGGAAGCTGATGGGGCCAGCCGCGCCGCCGGCCAGCCGACCATCCCCTCGACCATTGCGCTGGAAAAAGCCACCAACCCATTCCTGCGCACGACGAGCGCGCCGATCGTGCGCAGCCTGATTGCCGCAGGGCGTGTGGCTGAAGGTGCAGCGCCGCTCGAAGTGTTTACGGCGCTGCGGGCGTGGAAGAATACGTTCTGACGCGGCGTCAGATTTCTTCGTACAGCGGCAGCGTCAAAAATTCCGCGAACGCGTCCGCCGTCGACATCTCTTCAAAGATGGTGGCGGCGCGCTCGTAGCTCGCATGCGTGCCATCGGCCGCCACCAGCTTCACTTTTTCCAGTTCTTCCGGAATCATCGCGCGCACCATGTCGGCCGTGACCTTGCGGCCGTCTTCCAGCACGCCCTTGGCGGACCGGATCCACTGCCACACCTGCGAGCGGCTGATTTCGGCCGTCGCGGCGTCTTCCATCAGATTGTGGATCGGCACGCAGCCATTGCCTGCCAGCCAGGCGCCCAGATAATGGATGCCGACGTTGATGTTGTAGCGCAGGCCGGCTTCCGTGATCGGCGCTTCCGGCTTGAAGTCAAGCAATTGCGCGGCGGTCACGACAACATCGGGGCGCTGCTTGTCGAACTGGTTCGGCCGCTCGCCCAGCACCTTGGTGAATTCTTCCATCGCCAGACCCACCAGCCCCGGATGCGCGACCCAGCCGCCGTCGTAGCCATCGGTCGCATCGCGCGCCTTGTCGTTGCGCACGCCGCCCATTGCGATCTCGTTTTTCTCCGGATCGTTCTTGATCGGAATCAGCGCAGCCATGCCGCCGATGGCCGGCGCGCCCCGTGCGTGGCAGGTCTTGAGCAGCAGCAGCGCGTAAGCGCGCATGAACGGCGCCGTCATCGTCACTTTGGCGCGGTCGGCCAGGCAGAAATCGCTGTCGCGCTTGAACTTCTTGATGCACGAGAAGATGTAATCCCAGCGGCCCGCATTCAGGCCGGCGCTGTGCTCGCGCAGTTCGTACAGGATTTCGTCCATCTCGAACGCGGCCAGGATGGTCTCGATCAGCACCGTCGCCTTGATCGTCCCTTGTGGAATGCCGAGCAGGTCTTGCGTCATGACGAAGATGTCGTTCCACAGCCGCGCTTCCAGGTGCGACTCGAGCTTGGGCAGGTAGAAATACGGGCCGGCGCCCCGTGCCAGCAATTCTTTCGCGTTATGGACCATGTACAGTGCAAAATCGAAGATGCCGCCCGAGACGCGCTTGCCGTCGACCAGCACGTGTTTTTCATCGAGATGCCAGCCGCGCGGGCGCACCAGCAGCGTGGCGACCTTGTCATTGAGCCGGTACGACTTGCCGTTCTGCTCGAGCGAAATGGTCTTGCGGATCGCGTCGAACAGATTGATCTGGCCGCTGATCTGGTTATCCCAGTTGGGCGTGTTCGAGTCCTCGAAGTCGGTCATGTAGCTGTCGGCGCCCGAGTTCAGCGCGTTGATGACCATCTTGCGCTCCACCGGCCCCGTGATCTCGACCCGGCGGCAATGCAGTGCGGCCGGAATTGGCGCGATGCGCCAGTCGCCGTCGCGGATCGCCGCGGTCTCGGGCAAAAAATCCGGACGTTCGCCGGCGTCCAGGCGCGCTGCCCGCTCGGCGCGCGCGGCCAGCAAGGCCTGGCGCCGCGGCTCGAATGCGCGCGTCAGCGTGGCCACCAGCGCCAGCGCCTCCGGCGTCAGGATCTGCTCGTAGGCCGGCTGGATCGCGCCGGAAATTTCCATGCCTTGGGGGATGCTGAGGGACATATTGACTCCTGAAAATGAATGAAAATCACGTGCGACGCTGCGCCGGGACGGGCCCTGCTTGGCGTTCCTGTTGGCATCCAGTATATTCACCCGCGTAACGCTAAACGAGACAAATACGCACTTCATCTGTGTGTTTTTGTATTAAATCAAACTACACAACAGGACCGTTTGCATGAGCAAGTTCACCCAGATGGCAACCTTTGTCGAGGTCGTGGCGCGCGGCAGCCTGTCGGGCGCGGCGCGCGCCGAGGGCATTGCACCGGCGATGATCGGGCGCCGGCTCGACGCGCTGGAGGCGCGATTGGGCGTCAAGCTGCTGCGCCGGACCACGCGCAAGCTCGTGCTGACCGACGAGGGCGTGGCGTTTCTGGAGGATTGCCAGCGCATCCTGGCCGAGGTCAACGAGGCCGAATCGGCGATCTCGGAGCGCAGCGGCCGTGCGTCAGGCCACCTGACGGTATCGGCCCCGGCCGGCTTCGGCCGCCAGCACGTCGCGCCGCTGCTGCCCTCGTTCCTGGCCGAGCACCGCGACGTCACGGTCAACCTGAACCTGAACGACCGCGTCATCGACCTGATCGGCGATGGCGTCGACGTGGCCATCCGGATCGCCCGCCTGGGCGACTCGAACCTGGTGGGCGTGAAGCTGGCCGACAATGGGCGCGTGCTGGTCGCCGCGCCCGCTTACCTGAAGCGCCATGGCATGCCGCGCACACCGGGCGACCTGGCGCGCCATAACTGTCTGGCAATCAGCAGCGAAGGCAGCCAGCGAGGCTGGACTTTTCTCGAGAACGGCAAACCCGTCACGCACAAAGTCAGCGGGAACATGGTGTGCAACGACGGCGCCGTACTGCACGCCTGGGCGCTGGCCGGCAAGGGCCTGGCGTGGCGCTCGATGTGGGAAGTGGGCGAACAGATCGCCAGTGGCGAACTGTGCACTGTGCTGGACGAGTTCGCGGCGCCCGGCAATGACATCCACGCCGTGTTCGCGCAGCGCCGCCACCTGCCGCTGCGTATCCGCGCCTTCGTCGACTTCCTGCGCCGCAGTTACGCGGCGCCCGACTACTGGCGCCAACGTTGACGCCTCACCCTCTGCGAAGAAGGGTAGCAACAAAAGGTATGGACGAAAAAAATCCCCGGCAGTTCCGGGGATTTTGGTCTCGCAACGCCTGTTAGGCGATTACAGAGGCTGGATGTTCGAGGCTTGCTTGCCCTTAGGGCCGGTGGTCACGTCGAACGAGACGCGCTGGTTTTCCTGCAGCGACTTGAAGCCGTTGCTCTGGATAGCCGAGAAGTGCGCGAACAGATCTTCGCCGCCTTCATCAGGGGTGATGAAGCCGAAGCCCTTCGAGTCATTGAACCATTTAACGATGCCAGTTGCCATTACAATTTCCTATTTCGGTTAGTTGGGCTTGCGCCCGTTTTAGATCGTTTGAAGAAGCAAGAAAGAAATGACAGACAGACTGCACTACTACCTCGAACCCAACGATCCCACATTATACCGAATATTTCTCGCGCATGCCCTATTCGTTGAATAAAAATACGTAAGTAGCCCTACGATTCCTAATGTCAATAAATTTGACAGCACGATTTTTTAATCCGGTATGCAGCAAAGAATAGAGGCAAGGACGTTTGATTTGTTTGCGCTTAATCAAATTCCGGTCTGCTCGACAATTGCGCGCGCGACTTGCGCTGCCCGTGTTTCAGGTCAGCGCCTTGGGGTCGCGCAGGGCGGCGGCTATGTAGTCGTCGAGCTCGGCGCGCCAGGCTTGCCATTCGCCCGCGGCGACGGCATCGAATGCACGCAGCACGCGCAGGCGCTGTTCGAGCAGGCGCGCGTGATGGCCCAGGCCGCGAAACCCGAAGGTCGCCGCTGAACCTGCCAGCGTGTGAAGCATTGCCTGCAGCTCGCCCGCCGGCCCGGCGGGGTCGAACCCGGGTGCGCCGGCCGGCGCGAGCTCTTGCGACAACTGCGCCAGGCGCCCGAACGTGGATGGCAGGCGCGCCGCGAACTTGTCGTTCAGTTCGGCCAGGCGGGCGAAGAATTGCTGATCAGCCGGCTGCGTCATGGTCATGCCGGCCTTACTTGGTGCCAAAGATACGGTCACCCGCATCGCCCAGGCCCGGGATGATGTAGGCGTGTTCGTTCAAGTGCGAGTCCAGCGAAGCGACGTAGACCTTGACGTCCGGATGCGCATCCTGCACCACCTGGATCCCTTCGGGCGCGGCGACCAGCGCCAGGAACAGGATCTGCTCGTCCGGCACGCCGCGCTTTTTCAGCACGTCGATCGCGTGCACCGCCGAGTTGCCAGTGGCAATCATCGGATCGCACAGGATGAACGTGCGATCGGTCGTGTCCGGCAAGCGGACCATGTACTCGACCGGCTCATGCGTGTCGGGATCGCGGAACACCCCGATGTGGCCGACGCGCGCCGACGGCACCAGTTCGAGCAGGCCGTCGCTCATGCCGATGCCGGCGCGCAGGATCGGCACCACCGCCAGCTTCTTGCCGGCGATGACCGGCGCATCGATCGTCACCAGCGGCGTGCGGATCTGGCGCGTCGTCAGCGGCAGGTCGCGCGTGATCTCGTAGCCCATCAGCAGCGTGATTTCGCGCAGCAGTTCGCGGAACGTGCGCGTCGACGTGTCGTGCTCGCGCATGTGCGACAGCTTGTGCAGGATCAGCGGGTGGTTCAGGATAAAAAGGTTCGGAAAGCGCGGATCTTGGTTCATGGCGGGGCTCGACACGGTCGATGAAGCTTGTAAGCCAGCATTATCACAGGCACAACGTGGTTTGTCCCGGCCCTGGCCGAAATAATTCTTGGTCGACGCTCCCAACGCGCAGTCGCTGACGCTCTGCAGCGGCCTGCCTGCCGGCCGTCGTGCCTCCTTCCCCGGCGCACTGAATCACGCAAGCGCCCTGCTCCAACGCATGAATGTGTCACGATGACACAAATATGGTTGCATTAAGGCACTAAATTGAGCGATAGATATTTTCTACTCAGCAATAATCGGCGACAATACACAGGTGGCAGGCGAGCGTGTGACAACCTTGGCAGTTGCGCGCCTCAGCGCCCGGACGTGCGCAGGCGCAGACATGGAAGCGAACGCACCGTACGTTGCTCATTCTGATGCAGTACGGAATTTTTCAGTGATAGACTCGTTCCTGGTTTGTTGCCCGGCACGGATAACAAGATGATATCGGCATGGCTTGAACATGCTGCGACACGAGAGCCCTGACCGACCATGCTGACCCCACCTTCCGCAGCTTCCCATCCGCCGACGGCGCACCTGCCACCGGCGACGCTGCTCGACGGTCTGCTGGAAAGTGCGGGCGACGCCGTGTTCCGGGTCGCGCCCTGCGGAACGATCCGCGCGGCGGGCACCCGTGCCCAGCGCCTGCACGGGTATGCGCCCGGCTGTTCGCTGGTCTCGCTCGTGCACGACGTCGACCAGGCAGCCTTGCGCCACGCACTGGACGGCGCCGCGACAGCGCGCGAAGCGGCGCTGGTCGAGGCGCGCTTTCGCAGCGGCGAGCGTGACATCTGGTTCGAACTGCGCATTGCCCAACTGACGACGGGCGACGATGCGCAAATCCTCGTGATCGGGCGCGACATGTCGGCGCAGCACGCGACCGAGGAGCGGCTGCGTCACATGGCGACCCACGACGCGCTGACCGAATTGCCGAACCGCCTGCTGCTGGCCGACCGCATCCGCGTGGTGATTTCAAATGCGCGTCGGTCGGGCCAGGGTTTCTCGGTCGTCGCGATCGGCATGGACGGGTTCAAGAAAGTCAACGATGGCCTGGGCCACCCGCTGGGCGACGCCGTACTGCAGATGGCCGCGACGCGCCTGCGCCGGGTCTTGCGCGACAGCGACACGCTGGCGCGCGTCGGTGGCGATGAATTCGTCGCCGTGCTGCCCGGCACCTTCACCGACGCCCAGATCAAGCTCGTCACCGGGCGCCTGATGGCCACGTTGCAATCGCCGTTCGAGACGGGTGGCCACACGATCTACCTGGGCGCCTCGATTGGCGTGACGGTATACCCGGACCACGCCGAAGACGAAGTGCGCCTGGTAACGCTGGCCGACGCCGCGCTGTCGCGCGCGAAGGAAACCGGCAAGGGCCGCACGGTCGTCTACAGCCCGCGCGACCAGGGCCCGCCCGAGCACGACATCTCGCTCGAGGCGGCCATGTTCAAGGCCGTGCGCGAAGGCGAGTTCCTGCTCTACTACCAGCCGATCGTCGACGCCCGCACGAAGGTCATCGAAGGCTTCGAGACGCTGATGCGCTGGAAGCACCCGACGCTCGGCATGGTGCCGCCGGTGCGCTTCATCCCGATCGCCGAAAACAACGGCCTGATCAACCTTCTGGGCGCCTGGGCGCTGAAGGCGGCGTGCATGCAGATCCGCCAGTTTCAGGAAGTGGCGGGCCGCGAGCTGTACATCTCGGTCAACATCAGCCCGCGCCAGTTCCGCAGCGACCGCTTCCTGTCGGTGCTCGACGACGCGCTGGCGATGTCCGGCGCCCAGGGCCACCAGCTGGTGCTCGAAATCACCGAAGGCACGCTGATGGTCGACCCGGTCCACGCCGAAGCGGTCATGGAAAAAATGGTCGAGCGCAACGTACGCATTGCGATCGACGATTTCGGCACCGGCTACTCGTCGCTGGCGTACCTGAAGCGCTTCCCGATTTCGGTGCTCAAGATCGACCGTGCATTCGTCAAGGACCTGCCCGGCTCGCACAAGGACGCGGCCATCTGCAAGGTCGTGCTCGACCTGGCCCGCCACCTGAGCCTGGCCGTCGTGGCCGAAGGCGTCGAGACCGAAGACCAGCTGTCCTGGCTGGACGAACAGGGTTGCCACTATGTCCAGGGTTACCTGACGGGCAAGCCGATGCCGGCCAACGTGGCCGTCACGGCCCTCAAGGAAAACCTCTATACCGCTCTACTGCCGGCCGACACCCGGACAGGGAAACCATGACCACACCAATCACCACCGCGCGCTCGGCGAAAGCGCAAGCCACTCTCGCCCTGCTGTGGGAACGCATCCGCCGCCAGGGCGACATGCCCGGCTTTACCAAGGCCATCAATGCCATCCTGGCGTCGATGCGCGGCGAGGACGAACGCGATTTCTCGATGACGCAGACCGTGTTGTCCGACCCCGTGCTGACCCAGAAGGTCCTGCGCCTGGCCAACAGCAGCATGTACGCGGCGTTCGGCCAGCACGTCAATACGATTTCCAAGGCCGTGCTGGTGCTCGGCACCGAAAGCATCGGCCACCTGGCGCTGGGACTGAAACTGATCGAAGAACTTGGCCGCAGCACGCCGGACACCGAGATCGCGCACATCGAGATGGAAAAAGCCGTGCTGGCCGGGATGGTGGCGCAGCAACTGGCCAGCGGCGCGCAGGTGCGTAATCCCGAAGAAGCCGTGGTCTGCTCGATCCTGCACTCGCTGGGCCGCATGATGGTCACGTTCTACATGCCCGAGCGCTGGACCCTGATCCAGGCCAGCGCGGCCGGCGGCGACGACACGGCAGCGGCCCGTGACGTGCTTGGTCTGCACCTCGAAGAGCTCGGCCGCGCCACCGCCGCCCATTGGGGCCTGCCCGGCAACCTGGTGGCCGGCATGCGCCGCGTCGAACCGGGAGAACGGGGCGAACGCTTCGAGCACGATGACTGGCTGGCGGCGCTGGGCACGATGTCGACCCGCACCGCCGATGCGCTGTGGGCGGACGATGACGCCGGTGCCGACAAGGTGGCCGAACTGGCCGAGCAGTTTGCACCGATGCTGGGCATCTCGCCGGCGGGCATCCTGGCATCGATCGACAAGGCCCGGATCGAAGCGGCGGCCGATTTGTCGATCGCGCCGCTGGCCCGGCCGGCCGAGAAACGCGCGCGCCTGGCCGCAGCCAGGCGCGACCGCATTGCCGGCAACCAGATCCTGATGGGCGGCGTGGCCGACATGCGCGACGCGGGCCTGAACGCGACCGCCGGCCAGATGATGTCGCTGGCACTGGAAACGATGCACGAGGGGCTGTCATTCTCGCGCTCGTTTGCGTTCGTGCGCAACCGGCGCGAAGGACGCTACACGGCGCGCCTGGCGCTTGGCGAAACCGCCAAGGCCCTGCAGCCGGATCTGACCTTCGACGACACCTACGAGGCGAACGTGTTCCACGCCGCGCTGGCAAGCGACCGCGTGATCTTCATCGAGAATGCGCACGACGCCAAGTTCGCGGCCAAGCTGCCGGGTTGGTGGAAAGACACGCTGTCGGAGGCGCGCTGCTTCATCGTGATTCCGCTGTGCGCGCACGGCCAGCCGGCCGGCTTCATTTATGGCGACTGGGACGACACCTATCCGCAGGTGATCCTGAGCCAGACAGAATTTGCGCTGCTCAACGACTTGCGCACGCTGGTCGTGCGCACGGTCGAGCGCCGCCATCAGATGGACGTGATCGCGACCCGCGCCTGAGCGCGCCGCTGCAGTCCACGACGGTTACGTCAAGCGGGGCGTGGCGACCTTCACATCGCCGCACTGCGCGCGGTGCATCAAGGCGTGATCGATCAGCACCAGCGCCAGCATCGCCTCGGCAATGGGTGTGGCGCGAATACCCACGCACGGGTCGTGGCGACCGAAGGTTTCCACCAGCGCCGGATTGCCTTCCTTGTCGATCGAGCGGCGTGGCACGCGGATCGACGAGGTCGGCTTGATCGCGAGCGACACCGTGATGTCCTGCCCCGTCGAAATCCCACCCAGCACCCCACCGGCATGGTTGCCGACAAACCCTTCTTGCGTCAGCTCGTCGCCGTGCTCGGAACCGCGCTGCGCCACCGAGGCAAACCCGGCGCCGATTTCGACGCCCTTGACGGCATTGATGCCCATCATCGCGTAGGCGATATCGGCGTCGAGCTTGTCGTAGATCGGCTGGCCCCAGCCCACCGGCACGCCCCGCGCGACGACGTCGATGCGCGCGCCAATGGAATCGCCATCGCGGCGCAGCTGATCCATGGCATCTTCCATGCGCGCCAGCAGCGCGGCGTCGCCCGTCGCAGCGAAGAACGGATTGGCGTGCACGTGCTCCCAGCCGTCAAACGGTACGTCGATGTCGCCCAGCGCGCGCATGCAGCCCAGGAATTCGGTCCCATACTGCTCGCGCAGCCACTTTCTGGCGACGGCGCCGGCGCCCACCACCGGCGCCGTCAGGCGCGCCGACGAACGCCCACCGCCGCGCGGATCGCGCACGCCGTACTTGTGCCAGTAGGTGTAGTCGGCATGGCCGGGACGGAAGCTCTCGGCGATATTGCCGTAATCCTTGCTGCGCTGGTCTTCGTTGCGGATCAGCAGCGCGATCGGGGTGCCCGTCGTGACGCCCTGGTAGACGCCGGACAGGATCTCGACGCGATCAGGCTCCTGGCGCTGCGTGACGTGGCGCGACGTGCCCGGCTTGCGGCGGTCGAGGTCGGCCTGGATATCGGCTTCGGTCAGTGCCATGCCGGGTGGGCAGCCATCGATGACGCAACCGATCGCGGGACCGTGCGACTCGCCGAAAGTGGTAACGGAAAACAGCTTGCCAAATGTATTGCCGGACATGGATATGAGGGAGTGCGATTTGATCGAAAGATCATTTTAACAGGCGATCCGGCAAGCAGAAACCGACAATCTGCAATCCACTCTCGCCAAAATGTTTCTATCAGGATATATTTACCAAGTTATATTCTCTTTTAAGCAACTGCCGGTTTCCTTTCCAATTTACAAATGCCTATATACTTGACGTATACATGCCAAGCCTCCCTGGAGACGTAGCACATGCCAGCTTCGACGCCGCCCTCCGATCCAACGCAGGATGACCCCGTGACAGATGACCTCGTTTTTGCCGACGAAGTCGACGCCGTCGACGACAGCAGACGGCCGCCGTGGCGCATCCTGGTCGTCGACGATGACGCCGATGTCCATTCGACGACCACCTTTGCGCTGGACAACGTCGTCATGCAAGGCCGTCCGCTGGCTTTCCTGCACGCCTACTCGGCCACGCAAGCCTTCACGCTGCTGGGTCGGGAAAGCGATATCGCCGTCATTCTGCTGGACGTCGTGATGGAGCGCGCCGACGCCGGCCTGCAACTGGTGCGCCGCATCCGCGACGAACTGGGCTTGCGTGACGTGCGCATCATTCTGCGCACTGGCCAGCCGGGTTACGCGCCCGAGATGGAGGCGATCCGCGGCTACGACATCAACGATTACCGCACCAAGTCGGAACTGACCCGCACCAAGCTCTACACCGCAGTGGCTGCCGCCATCCGCTCGTACGAGCAACTCTGCGCACTCGAAGCGAACCGGGTCGGCATGGAGCGCATCGTCGCCGCCTGCGCGCAACTGATGGCGCTGCACGGCGTGCGCGACGTGGCGTATGGCATCCTGGCCCAGGCTGCCGGCCTGGTCGGGCAGCCGGTCGATGGCATATTGTGCACGCGGGAGTTTGGCGATGGCACCGGAACCGGCGCCTTCGGCCCGCTGTGCGTGGTCGCCGCCAGCGGCGACAGCCGCGATCTCGAAGGCTGTGAACTCGGCGCGCAGTACGACGATCCGTACGTGACCCGGCTCGCGCTGGCCGCCGAGCGCACGCTGGCCCAGCGCGGGTGCACGACCGACGACGGCATGCTGACCTTGTTCTTCCCTGGCAAAGCCGGGCGTGATTTCGTGGCTTGCCTGCCGCTCGAACGCGCGATCAGCGACGTCGAGACGCGCCTGCTACAGGTGTTTTGCAGCATGGTGGCCGTCAGCCTGGACAATTGCGAACTGGTGACCGACCTGAACAAGTCGGCGTTCCACGATCCGCTCACCGGCCTGCCCAACCGCACGCGCATGATCGAACTGATCGATGCCACGCTCGCTGCCGGGGCCGACAACGAAGCCGTGCTGGCGCTGGTCGACATCGACCACTTTGCCGAAACCAACGACGCGCTCGGGCACCGCTTCGGCGACCTGCTGCTGGCCGCCGTCGCCCGGCGACTGTGCACGTGCCTGGCGCCGGGCCTCGCACCTTCGCTGCATATCGGGCGCATCGGCGGCGACATTTTCAGCGTGCTGGGCAGTGCCGAGGTGGTCCGCCCGGCCGCGTTGCAGACGCTGTTTCTCGACGCGTTCCACATCGACGGCCAGGACGTGCAGGTGTCGTCGACACTGGGCCTCGTCCGCCTGCGCGAACACGACGGCAGCGGCGCCGATGCACTCAAGGATGGCGACATCGCGCTCAAGCGCGCCAAGCTGCAGCAGCGCACTGGCCACTGTTATTTTTCGCGCAGCATGGGCGTCGAAATTCGCGAGCGGGTGCGCATGATGCATGCGCTGCGCAGCGGCTTCCAGCGCGGCGAACTGTTCCTCGATTACCAGCCGCAGATCGATCTGGCCAGTAACCGCGCTGTTGGCGCCGAGGCGTTGCTGCGCTGGCGCCAGCCGGACGGCGGGTTGGTCTCGCCCGACCGCTTCATCCCGATTGCCGAATATTCAGGCCTGATCGTCGAGATCGGCGAATGGGTGCTGCGCCAGGCCTGCACCGAACTGCTGCGCCTGCGCGCGGCCGGCCACACGGCATTTACGATGTCAGTCAATGTCTCTCAGGTCCAGCTGCGGCATCCACACTTTCTCGACATGCTGCGCCGCGCGCTCGACGATACGGGCGCACCGCCCGACTTCATCGAGCTGGAAATCACGGAATCGATGGCCATGGAAGAGCCGGCTGCGCTCGTCGAAAAGCTGGCACACGTCAAGCGCACCGGCGTGTCGATCGCGATCGACGATTTCGGCACCGGGTTTTCATCGCTGTCGCACCTGCAGCGACTGCAGGTGGACCGGCTCAAGATCGACCGCACGTTCGTCACCGAGATTACCGGCTCGGCGCGCGGCAGCAGCATCGCGCAGATGGTGGTGCAGCTGGGCCGCAACCTGGGCCTGTCGGTGATTGCAGAAGGGGTCGAAGACGAGCGCCAGGCGCAGATCCTGCGCGATCTCGGTTGTCCGCTGGCCCAGGGCTTTCTGTATTCGCGGCCGTTGTCGCCGGAGGCGCTGCTGGCCTGGCTGGCCGATGAGTCGGTCACGCGCGCGGCGTGACCGTTGGCGTGGTCAGTCCGGGGCGTTCTGCTCGGCTGGCCAGTCGCGGATATAGGCCTTGAGCATGCGGTTCTCAAAACTTTGCGCTTCCAGCACCGCGCGCGCCACGTCGTAGAACGAGATCACGCCCAGCAACGTGCGCGCGTCCATCACCGGCAGGTAGCGCGCATGCTTTTCGAGCATGATGCGGCGCACCTCGTTGACCTCGGTGTCCGGCGTGACGGTGATCGGGCTGTCGTCCATGTGACGGCGCACCGTGCCGGCGCCCACCGCGCCGCCATTGGCGTGCAGCGTCTTGAGCACTTCGCGGAACGTCAGCATGCCCACCAGGTCGCCGTATTCCATCACGACGAGCGAGCCGATATCGTTCTCGGACATCGTGGTTACGGCCTCGACCAGGGGCTGGTCGGGCGTCACGGTGTACAGGATATTGCCTTTCACTTGCAGGATTTCCGAAACTTTCATGCTGGCCACCCCCGCGCGGTCAATACTGCTGTTGGATAAATTTGTATAAGGCATAACGCCGACTGTAGCCTATGCCCGGTAAAAAATCCAGCATTGCGCCACCTCACGGTGCGGACGCGGCGGGAGAATGGTGCAGTGCAGATTGCGCAAACGGCCATCGCTGCTAGGATGGCTGGCTTCCATCAAAACAGGTTATCTGACATGCAACTCACGATTGGCGACCATACCGCCTTCTGCCATACCGGCGACAGCGCGTTCGACCCCGCACTGCCCACGATCGTGCTGGTGCACGGCGCCCTGAATGATCACTCGGTGTGGACGCAGCAAAGCCGGACGCTGGCCGCACGCGGTTTCGCCGTGCTGGCGCCCGACCTGCCCGGCCATGGGCGCAGCAGCGGGCCGGCCCTGCGCTCGGTCGAGGCGCTGGCTGACTGGTTGCTGTCCTTACTGGACGCGGCGGGCGTGAAACGCGCCCTGCTTGCCGGCCACAGCATGGGGTCGCTGGTCGTACTGGAAGCGGCGTCCCGGTCGCCACAGCGCGCCGCCGGCCTGGCCTTGCTGGGCGCCACGTTCCCGATGAAGGTGGCCGACGCCCTGCTCGCCACTGCCCTCGAAGATCAGCAGGCGGCCATCGACATGGTCGTGACCTGGTCGCATGCGGCATGGAGCGACACGTCGATTGCCAACGCGGCGCGCGAACTGATGCGGCGGCTGGCCGCCGGTAGCGACGAACCGCTGCTGCATACCGATCTGGCCGCGTGCAATGCGTACACCAACGGCATGACGGCCGCCGCCACCATTACCTGTCCGGTCGTGTTCGTGCAGGGAACCCAGGACAAGATGACGCCGCCGCGCAAGGCTGGTTTGCTGACCGACGCGATTGCGCATGCAACCATCGTCACGGTCGATACGGGCCATGCGATGATGCAGGAAGCGCCCGAGGCGGTAGCAAGCGCGCTGCTGGCGCAGGCTGAACGACTGATCAGCTGACCGGCTCGGCAGCCGCGTCGGCGTCGGCGTCGGCGTCGGCGTCGCCGAAATGCTCGCGCAGGGTTTCGCCCAGCCCTGCCTCGACCGCCTCTTCGACCCGGCGCGCCAGCGCGCCGGTGTCGAGCGACAGGACGGTATCGGGGCTGGCCTCTTCTTCGCGCTGCACGGCCTCCTCCACCGCGAAGTCGAACACGAACAGGCGGTACACGTCGGCCAGACGCAGCGTGTCCGGGTCGGCCAGCAGCACCCAATGCTCCTGGCTGGCGCGCTTGGTGTGACGCCAGCTGATTTTTGCGGGCGCCTGGTCGTGCACGCGCCCGACCCAGCCTTCGGCCACCATGCGGTGCAGCAGGCGCGCCAGTTCGTTGTAACCGATGCGCGTGTGATGGCGGATGGTGCTGCCGGACACGAGCGCCGTGCCACTCAACTTTGCGCTGCCGTGCAGGACCTTCAGTACCGACATCGCGTCGACGAAGGCGCCGCCGGGTGCGGCCTGGTACCACCAGCGTTCGTATTTCACGACCGGCAGCGCCGCCGTCAGCAAGGCGCCGACCAGCGTGATCATCCAGGTCACATAGATCCAGACCAGGAACAGCGGCAGCGCGGCCAGTGCGCCGTAGATGATCGCGTAGGTCGGAAACTGGCGGATGAACAGGCCAAACACGCGCTTGGCGACTTCGAACGCGATGGCGGCGGCGAGCGCGCCCCAGAAGGCGTCGCGCCAGGCGACATGGCGGTTGGGCACCGCCACGTACAGCAGCGTGTAGCCGCCTGTCGTCGCGGCAATCGATGCCAGCGTGAAGGCCAGCGTGGCCAGCACGCTGGCATCGCGGTCCAGCCCGCCCGTGACGTCAACCAGCTGCGACGTGAAACTGAGCGAGGCGCCGAACAGGATCGGCCCCAGCGTGATCAGGGCCCAGTAGACCAGCAGGCGCTGGGTCCAGGGACGGGGCTGGCGCACGCCCCAGATCTGGTTGAAGACCCGCTCGATCAGGCTCATGGTCGCGGCCGTCGTAAACAGCAGCGCCACCGCGCCCAGCGCCGACAGGCCCTTGGCCTTGCTGGCGAACTGGGTCAGGTTGCCGCTGATCGTGCTGGCAATGGCCGGCGGCATCAGGTTCTGCACGAACCAGGCATCGACCATCGTGCGCACCTGGCCGAACGCCGGGAACATCGTGAAAATGGCCAGCACGATCGTGAGTAGCGGCACCAGCGCCAGCGTGGTCGTAAACGTCAGGCTGCCGGCAACCTGCGGCAAGCGCTCTTCACGCAGGCGGCGCAGCGCAAAGCGCACCAGATCTTTGGCCTCGGCGCGGGTCAGGCTACGTTCGAGGCTGCCGTCGGTGCTGTCATTGGCAGTGTGGGAAGGATGCTGCGGCGGTTGGTTCGGCATGGCCATGGAAATACCCGATTCAGGCCGCGAATTGGGCGTCAACCCGGGCATGTCACTTCAACAAAGCGCACTATAATACCAAGGATGAACACGATCCCTTTGAGCATCCTGGTTTTGTACTACTCCCGCCACGGCGCCACGCGCAAGCTGGCAGAGCTGATCGCCCAGGGCGTCGACAGCGTCCCCGGCGCCGAGGCGCGTCTGCGCACCGTGCCCGCCGTGTCATCGGTGGCGGAAGCCACTGCACCGTCGATTCCCGAGGATGGCGCGCCATATGTCGAGGCGGCCGACCTGGCCGAATGTGCGGGCCTCGCGCTGGGCTCGCCCACGCGCTTTGGCAATATGGCCTCGAGCATGAAGTATTTTCTCGACGGCACGGCCGCCGAATGGGTCAATGGCACGCTGTCGGGCAAGCCGGCCGTCGTGTTCACGTCCACCGGCAGCCTCCACGGCGGGCAGGAAGCAACGCTGCTGTCGATGATGATTCCCCTGCTGCACCACGGCATGCTCGTGATGGGCTTGCCATACACACATCCCGAACTGATGAACACCGCCAGCGGCGGCAGCCCGTATGGCGCCACCCACTGGGCCGGCGTCGATGGCAAGCGTGCCATCACCGAGGACGAGCGCGCCTTGTCGATCGCGCTCGGTCGCCGCCTGGCTATCGCGGCGCTCAAACTGCACGAAGGTCAATAATGGGCAAAGGCAGAGTCTTTCATATCGGCGCGGTACTCAGCCTCGTCTGGCTGATCGGCTGGCTGGTGGCGTGGGAAGCGTTCGTCGCACCGCTCCAGCCGGGCAGCTGGTTGCTGGCACTGAAAGCGCTGCCGTTGCTGCTGCCGCTGCGCGGCGTGATCAAGCGCGACCTGTACACGCTGCAATGGTCGTCGATGCTGATCCTGATTTACTTTGCCGAAGGCGCCGTGCGGGCCTGGGCCGATACCAGCCCGCTGTCGCGCCAGATGGCCATCGGTGAAGTCGTGCTGGTGGTCGTGTTCTATGTCTGCGCCCTGCTGTATCTGCGCCCGTTCAAGAAGGAAGCCCAGCGCATGGCCAAGGAATTGCTGGACAAGGTCAAAGTCCCGCATGGTTGACCACTCAGCGGCCGCCTTCCTGCAAGGGCTGCGCTCCATCGTGGGCGTCGACCACGTCATCACGATTGATGCCGACATGGCGGGCTACCTGGCCGACTGGCGCGGCCGCTACAGCGGCCGCGCGCGCGCCGTCGTGCTGCCGCTGGACACCGATCAGGTTGCCGCCGTCGTGCGCCTGTGCGCCAGCGCCGGTGTCCCTATCGTCCCGCAAGGCGGCCGCACGGGCCTGGTCATGGGCAGCGTGCCCGATACGTCGGGCGACGCCATCGTGCTGTCGCTGCGCCGCCTGAACCGTATCCGCGCGATCGACCCGGCCAACCGCACCATGACGGTCGAGGCCGGCTGCATCCTGGCCGATATCCAGGCCGCCGCCGCAGGGGCCGGCATGCTGTATCCACTGTCGCTGGCCGCCGAAGGGTCGTGCACGATTGGCGGTAACCTGTCGACCAATGCCGGCGGCACCGCCGTGCTGCGTTACGGGAATACGCGCGACCTGTGCCTGGGCCTGGAAGTCGTCAATGCCGAAGGCGCCGTCTGGGATGGTCTGCGCGGGCTGCGCAAGGACAACACGGGCTATGCGCTGCGCGACCTGTTCATTGGCGCCGAAGGCACGCTGGGCGTGATCACGGCGGCCGTGCTGAAACTGTTTCCGGCGCCGCGCGGCATGCTGACGGCCCTGGTGGCGCTGGACTCGCCGCGCCAGGCGCTGGCACTGCTGAACCTGCTGCAGGCGCGCTGCGGCGCGGCGCTGACGGGCTTCGAGCTGATGTCAGCCGTCTGTATGGATCTGGTTGCCCAACAGTTTCCCGCGCTGCCGCAGCCATTTGCCGCGCGCCACCCGCAGTATGCGCTCGTCGAATTGTCGAGCAATGAATCCGAGGCGCATGCGCAGGCGCTGCTCGAATCCGGCATCGGCGCTGCGCTGGAAGACGGTATCGCACGTGACGCCGTCGTGGCAACATCTAGCCAGCAAGCCCTGGGCCTGTGGCGCCTGCGTGAACACATCCCGCTGGCGCAGGCGGCGGCCGGCAAGAACATCAAGCACGACATCTCGTTGCCGGTTTCGACCATCCCGGATTTCATCGCGCACACCGACGCCGCGCTTGACCGCGCGTTCCCGGGCTGCGTACTGGTCACGTTCGGCCACCTGGGCGACGGCAACCTGCATTACAACGTCGCGCCGCCGCCGGGCGTTGCGCACGACACGTTTTTGCTGCAGCAGGATGCCGTGAACCGCATCGTGCACGACGCGGTGGTCGCGTTTGCCGGCTCGATCTCGGCCGAGCACGGCATCGGCGCGCTGAAACGCGACGAGCTGGCGCGCACCAAGTCGCCCGTCGAACTTGGCATGATGCGTGCCATCAAAACCGCGCTCGACCCGCTGGGCATCATGAATCCCGGGAAAATACTATGACCGGGAGCCTGCCATGCGTTGCCTGTGGTGTTTTGTATTGTGCGCGACGTGCTGCGCCGTGTGCCGGCTGGCCACGGCCGGCACGGTCTACAAATGTCATGAGGGAATGCACGTGAGTTACGCCGACCGCCCCTGCCCTGGCGCCGGTGCGCCGCTTGCGCTGCCGCCAGCCCCAGCGCCCGATCCGGTGCAGGCCGCGCGCCTTGCTGCCGCCCGCACCGCGCTGGCGGCCAGCGACGGGGCACGCGCCGCGCAGGCTGCGCGTGACGCCCATGAATTCGAGCGCGCCGGCCGCGCAGCGCTGGCCTTGCGCAAGCGCTGCGACAAGCTGCGTCTGCAGGCACGCTGGGCTGACGAAGACCTGGCTCGCAGCAGCGATGAGGCAAAAACCATCGCGCGCATCAAGGCGCGCCGCATGTCTGAAACACTGGCGGTCGAATGCCCGGGTTGAGCCGGCTCACGCGCTGGCTGCTGCTCGGCGAGTGGCGTGCGCACCCGGTCCGCGCGCTGGTGGCGATTGCGGCGATTGCCGTCGGCGTGTCGATGGGCTTTGCCATCCACCTGATCAACGCTGCAGCCTTCAATGAATTCTCGGCCGCCGTCAAGAGCCTGTCGGGCCAGGCGGATATCCAGGTCCAGGGGCGCGAACTGCTGTTCGACGAAGCGGTATACCCGCAGTTGGCCAGCCACCCGGACGTCGCGGTGGCCGCGCCGATTCTCGAGGTGCAGGCCGGCGTGCCGGGCCAGGACACGCCGCTGCGCATCATCGGCATCGATGCCTTTCGCGCGGGTTTCATCTCGCCCGACCTGACCGGCGTGCCGGGCAACGGCCGCATGCTGGACGTGCTGGCCGACGATGCGCTGTTCCTGTCGCCGGCCGCCGAAGCGTGGCTGGGCAAGCGGCGCGGCGACTCACTGAGTCTGCGCGCCGGCACCGGCGTCATCACGCTGCGCGTGGCCGGCCCCGTGCAGCGGGCGCGCAGCGGTCAGCGCCTGGCAGTCATGGACATTGGCGCCTTGCAATGGCGCCTGGAACGCGTGGGCAAGCTCTCGCGCGTGGACCTCAAGCTGCGCAGCGGCGTCGACCGCGCCGCGTTCCAGCGCGCTCTAGCAGCCGATCTCGAGCGCACCTGGCCGGGCCGCTTCACGGTCGGCCAGCCGAACGACGCCGACCAGGAAAGCCGCACCTCCAACATGAGCCGCGCCTACCGCGTCAATCTGACGGTGCTGGCGCTGGTCGCGCTGTTCACCGGCGCCTTCCTCGTGTTCTCGACCCAGGCGCTGTCGGTCATGCGCCGGCGCAGCCAGTTCGCGCTGCTGCGCGTGCTGGGGTTCGAACGGGGCCAGTTGCTGCGTCAGGTGCTGCTCGAAGGCGCGAGCCTGGGCGTGGCCGGCAGCTTGCTCGGCATCGGCGCCGGCTACGCGCTGGCCGCCACCGCGCTGCATTACTTTGGCGGCGACCTGGGCGCCGGTTATTTCCCCGGCATTCGCCCGCAGGTGGCATTCACGCCGGGCGCGGCCATTGTCTTCTTTGGCCTGGGCCTGGGCGTGGCCTTGCTCGGTTGCCTGGCACCAGCGTGGGAAGCAGCGCGCGCCCGGCCGGCCGTGGCGATCAAGTCCGGCGCCGACGAAGCGCCGCTGTCGCGCCTGGCGCGCGTCTGGCCATCGCTCGCGTGCCTGGCGATCGCCGCGCTGATCGCGTTCGCGCCGCCCGTGTTCGAGCTGCCGCTGTTTGGCTACCTGGCGATCGCGCTGCTGCTGATTGGCGGCATCGGCCTGATGCCCCGCTTTGCCGCCGTCACGTTCCGCGCGCTCGAAGGGTTGCTGTCCAAAAAACGGCATCCGATGCCCGTGCTGGCGCTGTCGCTCGGGCGCCTGGCCAATGCGCCGGGCCAGGCCTCGATTGCGCTGGGCGGCATCTTGGCCAGTTTCAGTTTGATGGTGGCCATGGGGATCATGGTCTCGAGCTTCCGGGTCTCGGTCGACGACTGGATGGGCCACATCCTGCCGGCCGACCTGTATGTGCGCACGCTGGATTCCGGCGGCACCGGTTACCTGAGTCCGGCGCAGCAGGCATCATTGGCCGCGCTGCCCGGCGTGCAGCAGATCCAGTTCCTGCGCACGCGGCGCGTGTCGCTGGCACCCGAGCGGCCGCCGGTCGTCGTCATCGCGCGCGACATCGACGTGCGCGATCCGGCGCGCCTGTTGTATCTGGTGGGCACCAGCGCGCCGATTCCTGCCGGCGCGCGGCCGGCCTGGGTGTCCGAGGCGCTGCTCGACCTGTATGGCGCGCGCGTCGGCCAGACGCTGCGCCTGCCGCTGGGCGGCGCCGAGACGCCGTTCTTTGTGGCCGGCGCCTGGCGCGATTACGCGAACCAGAGCGGCTCGGTCGTGATCCAGCTGGCCGACTATCGCAAGCTGACGGGCGAAGGCGCTGTCACCGACGCGGCGCTGTGGACCGCAGATGGGGTCGACGCGGCCGCGCTGGAAACCCGTTTGCGCGCGCTGCCATTTGGCGCGGCGCTCACCTTCATGCGCCCGGGCGACATCCGCGCCGCGAGTCTGAAGATTTTCGACCGCAGTTTCGCCGTCACGTACTTACTGGAGGCGATCGCAATCGCGATCGGCCTATCGGGCATCGCGGCCAGTTTTTCGGCCCAGACTTTGGCACGGGCGCGAGAATTCGGTATGCTGCGCCACGTCGGCGTCACGCGGCGCCAGGTCTTGCAGTTGCTCGCCTTTGAAGGCGGCCTGCTCACCGGCCTGGGCGTCGTGGCCGGTTTCGTGCTCGGGCTGACCATCAGCCTGATCCTGGTATTCGTGATCAACCCGCAGTCGTTCCACTGGACCATGGGCCTGCACCTGCCCTGGCCACTGCTGGGCAGCGTGGCAGCGGTGCTGGTGATCGCGTCCGTCGCCACCGCGCTCGTGTCAGGCCGCCAGGCCTTGTCGGGCGGTCCGGTGCGCGCTGTCAGAGAGGATTGGTAATGCGTTTCATCCTGGGTGTACTGTTGTCGCTGCTGTCGCTACTATCGTTGCTGGCGCTGCCAGCGCGCGCCGAACCGCCCGTATTTGCCCCCGTCACACCCGGTGCGGCGCTGACATTCCCGCGCGACTATGGCGCGCATCCCGAGTTTCGCACCGAATGGTGGTACGTCACGGGCTGGGTCGAAACGCCCGACAAGCGCCCGCTGGGTTTTCAGGTCACGTTCTTTCGCAGCCGCACGGGCGTCGACGGCGCCAATCCAAGCCACTTCACACCGCGCCAGCTGGTGATCGGCCACGCGGCGCTGTCTGACCCGGCGGTCGGGCGCCTGGTGCACGACCAGCGCAGCGCGCGCGAAGGCTTCGGGCTGGCGTGGGCCCGCCCCGGCAACACTGACCTGAAACTCGATGACTGGCGCATGGTGCGCGACCAGGACGGCACCTACCGCGTGACCATCCGCTCGAACCAGCTGACGCTGGAGCTGCGCCTGCGGCCCACGCAGCCGGTGCTGGCGCAGGGCCAGGGCGGCTATTCGCGCAAGGGCCCGAGCGCGCAGCATGCCAGCTACTATTACAGCGAACCGCAACTGGCCGTCACGGGCAGCGTGGGCCGCGCCGGCATGGCCGCCACGGCCGTCACCGGAAGCGCCTGGCTCGATCACGAGTGGTCGAGCGAAGCCCTGCAGCCCGACGCAGTGGGCTGGAACTGGGTCGGCGCCAACCTCGACGACGGCGGTGCGCTGATGGCTTTCCAGATCCGCGACAAGCAAGGTGGTAAACTGTGGGCGCACGCCACCCGGCGTGACAAGACGGGCAAGGTCACGCATTACGCGCCGGAGCAGATCACGTTCACGCCGCAAACGCTGTGGACGTCCCCGCGCACGCAGGCGACCTACCCGATCGCCACCACGATCACCACCGGCGACCAGGTCTGGCAGATCGTCCCGCTGCAGAACGACCAGGAACTCGATTCGCGCCGCTCGACGGGCGCCGTGTACTGGGAAGGCGCGGTCACGATCCAGCAGAACGGGCGCCGCGTCGGCCGCGGCTACCTCGAAATGACCGGCTATGTGCAGCCGATGAAATTATAAGAATCCCACGAAGACACGATGACGACGCGTACCACCAGCTCCACCGCCTCCCCCGACGCAGACATCCCGAGCAAGAGCAGCCTCTCGACCCTCAAGGGCTTGATCCCGTTCATGGCGCCCTACCGGCGCCAGTTCATCCTGGCCGGCATCGCGCTGCTGTTCGCGGCCGGCGCCACGCTGGCCATCCCGGCGGCGTTCAAGCAGATGATCGACCTGGGCTTCGGCGCCTCGGCCACAGCGCGCGGCATCGAGAACGTCAACGCGACCTTTCTGGCGCTGTTCGGCGTAGCCGCCGTGCTGGCGGTGGCCACGGCCGCGCGCTTCTACATGGTCTCGTGGCTCGGCGAGCGGGTAACGGCCGACATTCGCAGCGCCGTGTACCGGCACGTGGTGCGTCAGAGTCCCGAATTTTTTGAAACCACGCGCACCGGCGAAGTACTCTCGCGCCTGACCACCGACACGACGCTGATCCAGGCGATCGTCGGTACCAGCATCTCGCTCGCGCTGCGCAACACGCTGCTGTTCATCGGTGGCCTGGTCATGCTGTTCATCACCAGCCCGCGTCTGACGTCCATCATTCTTGGCCTGCTGGTGCTGGTCGTCCTGCCGATCGTGCTGTTCGGCCGCCGCGTGCGCAAGCTGTCGCGCGATTCGCAGGACCGCATTGCCGATGCATCGGCCGTCGCCGGTGAAATTCTCAATGCCATGCCGACCGTGCAGGCGTTCACGCGCGAAGGCTACGAGGCCGGGCGCTTTGTCGTCGAAGTCGAAAGCGCGTTCACCACCGCCATGCGCCGCATCCGTGCGCGCGCGACGCTCACGCTCCTGGCCATCGTGCTGATCTTCGGGGCGATCGTGTTTGTGCTGTGGCTGGGCGCGCATGCCGTGATTGCCGGGACCATGACCGGGGGCGAACTGGGACAGTTCATCCTGTACGCCGGCATCGTCGCCGGTTCGGTCGGCGCCCTGTCGGAAGTGATGGGCGACGCCCAGCGCGCCGCCGGCGCCACCGAACGCCTGCTCGAACTCCTGGGCGCGCGCTCGGACATCCAGGACCCGCCCCACCCGGCCACGCTGCCCGCGCGCACCGCCAACGGCGCGCGTGTCACGCTCGATGGGGTCACCTTCGCTTATCCATCGCGCCTGCAGGAAGCGGCGCTGTCGCACCTGGTGCTCGAGATCCAGCCCGGCGAGACGGTGGCTGTCGTCGGCCCCTCCGGCGCCGGCAAGACCACGCTGTTCCAGCTGCTGCTGCGCTTTTACGATCCGCAGTCGGGCAGCATTCGCCTGGACGGCGTCGACGTGCGCGACCTGACGCTGCAGACGCTTCGGGGTGCGGTCGGCATCGTGCCGCAGGATACGGTGGTGTTCTCGCTCGACGCAATGGAAAACATCCGCTACGGCCGCCCCGATGCCACCGACGAGGAAGTGATCGCGGCGGCGCGCATGGCAGCCGCCCACGAATTCATCGAGCGCCTGCCGGAAGGCTACCGCTCGTTCCTGGGCGAACGCGGTGTGCGTTTGTCGGGCGGCCAGCGCCAGCGCATTGCCATCGCGCGCGCACTGCTGAAAAACCCGCCGCTGCTGCTGCTCGACGAAGCCACCAGCGCGCTCGACGCCGAATCCGAACGCCTCGTGCAGCGGGCGCTCGAAGCGGCCATGATCGGGCGCACCACGATCATCATCGCCCACCGGCTGGCCACGGTGCAGCGCGCCGACCGCATCGTCGTGCTCGATGGCGGCAGGATCGTCGAGATGGGCACGCACCACGAACTGGTCGCCCTGCGCGGGGTGTACGCGAACCTCGCCGCGCTGCAGTTCCAGGCGCATGCACCCGTGGCAGCGTGACAGGATTGTCGGGAGTATTACCGGTGTCGGTGGCCCAACCGTGACTTCCCGTCACATTCCGTTGCATCCAGGCACCGTAAAGACTGCCGAAACTCACTAAATATTGCCATGAGAAAAGGTTGGGGCGTATGATCCGGGGTTATACCCTCCATCATCCCTCGACTTTCATGAGCAACCAAAAATATAGTTTAGCCAGCTGGAATGTCGGCACCCGCATCAGCGCCGTCACCTTCGCCCTGGCAGGGGTCATCATCGCCGTGCTGATCGGCACGATCACGCTGTCGACATCGAGCATGCTGGAACAGCGCGCCATGGAGAGCGTTTCCAGTGAACTCAAAGGCGTGGCCAACACGGTCGAACTGTTCAACAAGACCGTGTCGAGCCAGGCCGTCAGTTTCGGGCGCATCTTCAGTGCCGGTCTGCCGGGCGCCTTTGCGCTCGACGAAGCGGCCACCGTGGACATCGGCGGCCGCCAGGTGCCGACGCTGAGCCTCGATGGCAAGGCGCTGAACCTCGACTTCGCCGTCCCCGACAGCTTCACCGAGCGCACCGGCGCCAACGCCACGGTGTTCGCCGTCGCCGGCGACGACTTCGTGCGCGTGACCACGTCCGTCAAGAAGGAGAACGGCGAGCGCGCCGTCGGCACGGCCCTGGACAAGACCGCACCGGCCTACGCCGCGCTGCGCGCCGGCCGCACCTATGTCGGCCTGGCCACCCTGTTCGGCAAGCAGTTCATCACCCAGTACGAGCCGGTGCGGGACGCCGCCGGCAAGGTCGTCGGCGCACTCTACGTGGGCGTAAACATCAGCCAGGACATCGCCTTCCTCAAGGAGCGCATCAGTGCGATCAAGGTCGGCGACAGCGGCTACTTCTACGTGCTGTCGGCAGCGCCCGGCAAGACCTACGGCGACCTGCTCGTGCACCCGAAGAGTGAAGGCAAGAACATCCTCGACAGCAAGTCGGCCAACGGTCACGAGTTCGTCAAGGAGATGCTGGAGAAGAAGGAAGGCACTGTCCGCTACGACTGGCAGAACCCTGGTGAGACCGGCGCGCGCGAGAAATTTGCGGCGTACACGCACATGAAGGACTGGAACTGGGTCATCGCCGGCGGCACGTATATCGACGAGATCACCGCCGCCGCCACCCAGCTGCGTAACCGCTTCATCCTGTTCGGCATTGCCGCGCTGGCCGTACTGGCCACGCTGCTGTACCTGCTGGTGCGTGCCACGGTGACGCGCCCGCTGGCCGAAGTCGAAGAAGTGGCCCGCCGCATCGCCGGCGGCGACCTGACCGCCCGGATCGCGCCCCGCAACAATGACGAAATCGGTCGCCTGACCGTAGCGATCAACGACATCGGCGAGAGCCTGTCGGGCGTGGTCGGCAAGGTACGCGACGGCGCCGAGCACATTGCCGCCGCGTCGCAGCAAATTTCAACCGGCAACCTGGACCTGTGCAGCCGCACCGAAGAACAGGCCGCCAGCCTGGCCACCACCGCGTCGTCGATGGACGAGCTGACCACGACCGTGCGCCAGAACGCGGACAATGCGCGCCAGGCCAACGAATTCGCCCAGACTGCATCGAACGTGGCCCAGAAAGGCGGCGACACGGTGTCGCAAGTGGTCGCCCGCATGGATTCGATCACGGTCGCCTCGCGCAAGATTTCGGACATCACGAGCGTCATCGATGGCATCGCGTTCCAGACCAATATCCTGGCGCTCAATGCCGCCGTGGAAGCGGCGCGCGCCGGCGAGCAGGGTCGCGGTTTCGCGGTCGTGGCGTCCGAAGTGCGCAACCTGGCGCAGCGCTCGGCCGCTGCCGCCAAGGAAATCAAGGGCCTGATCGACGCATCCAACCATGAAGTGGGCGCCGGCAGCGCGCTGGTGGCGCAGGCCGGCACCACGATGCAGGAAGTGCTCACGAGCGTGCAGCGGGTTACCGCCATCATGGCCGAAATCAGCAACGCCAGCCAGGAACAGACCCAGGGCATCGAGGAAATCAACCGCGCCGTTGTCGAGATGGACACGACCACGCAGCAGAACGCGGCACTCGTCGAAGAAGCCAGCGCCGCGGCGCAGGCGATGCACGAGCAGGCCGACGCCCTCGCCCGTTCGGTGCGCAGCTTCCGCCTAGCTGAAGACGGCCCCAGCCTCGGCCACGATGCGCTTGCATCGACGCCACGCCGCGCGGCACTGACCCACGGCTGAAGTTCGGCCGATCAAGAGCCTCGCGCCCGGCCATCGTGCCGGGCGCTTCCTGAAGCATCCCCGCGCGGTGTAGAGTAGCGTTCCTGTCTTTCGGAGTGCACCTTGTCAACATCCGCCCTGCAGCGCCGCTGCCACACGATCTTCCCCGGCCATCGCCAGCGCCGTCCTGCGGAACATTTTGCAGCGATGGCGGCCTGGTGCGAGCAGCACGACATCGATCACGACGTGTATGGCAACGGCGACCTGATCCAGTCCTTTGAAGCCAAGGTCGCGGCCACGCTCGGCTTCGAGGCCGCCGTGTTCTGCGTCAGCGGCACGATGGCGCAGGTGACGGCGCTGCGCCTGGCCTGCCTTGAGCGCGCCAGCCGCATGGTGGCGCTGCACCCGACCTCGCACATCTTCGCCCACGAACGCGCCAACTACCAGTTGCTGGACCACTTCCAGGCACTGCCCGTGGGTGACCGGCACCGGCCATGGACGGCCAGCGATCTGCTGGACATGCCGGACCGCCTGGGCGCCGTGGGCCTGGAGATCCCCATGCGGGAAATCGGCGGCCAGCTCTCGCCCTGGGACGAACTCGAGGCGATCAAGCGCGGCTGCCGTGAGCGCGGCATCCACTTGCACATGGACGGCGCGCGCCTGTGGGAAGCAGCGGCCGGGTACGGGCGCAGCGCGGCGCAGATCGCAGCCGGCTTCGATTCGGTGTATGTGTCGCTGTACAAGGGACTGGGCGGCCTGGGTGGCGCGATGCTGGCCGGCAGCCGCGAGTTCGTGGCGCGCTGCGCCGAATGGTTCCGGCGCCAGGGTGGCAACGTGATCCATCGCTCACCGTACGTGGTGGCCGCCGCGATGGACTTCGACGCGCGCCTGGCGGCGATGCCCGACTATTTCAGGCGCACGCAGTTTCTGTATGCCGCGCTGCGGGCGCACCCGGCGATCCGCGTGAACCCGGCCGCGCCCCAGGCCAATATGCTGCACCTTCACCTGCCCGTATCCCGCGATCATGCGCTGGCAATCCGCGACGCGCTGGCCATTGAGGATGGTATCTGGATGTACAACCGCGCTGCCCATGGCGCGCTGCCCGATACCAGCGTCGTCGAAATCTACGTGGGTGACAACCTGCTGGCGATGGCCGACGACGCACTGCGCCTCGCGTTGCAGCGTTTTGCCGAGCGGCTGGCAGCGCCCGCCGTCGCAGGCGCCCCCATCTGCACCGGATGATAGAATGACGGGTTGTCAGTCCCTTCATTACACCATCCGCAATGCGCCAATATCTCGACTTCATGCGCCATGTCCAGCAGCATGGCGCCACCAAGACCGACCGCACCGGCACCGGCACCCGTTCCGTGTTCGGCTACCAGATGCGCTTCAATCTGCAGGAAGGCTTTCCGCTCCTGACGACCAAGAAAGTGCACCTGAAATCGATCATCCATGAACTGATCTGGTTCCTGCAGGGCTCGACCAATATCGCGTACCTGAAAGAAAACGGCGTGTCGATCTGGGACGAATGGGCCGACGCCGACGGTAATCTGGGGCCCGTGTACGGTTACCAGTGGCGCAACTGGCCAACGCCCACGGGCGAACACATCGACCAGATCGCGCAGGTGCTCGAGCAGATCCGCACCACGCCCGATTCGCGCCGCATGATCGTCTCGGCCTGGAACGTGGCCGACGTGCCGTCGATGAAGCTGCCGCCCTGCCACGCGCTGTTCCAGTTCTACGTGGCCGACGGCAAACTGTCGTGCCAGCTGTACCAGCGCAGCGCCGACATCTTCCTGGGCGTGCCATTCAATATCGCCTCGTATGCGATCCTGACCCACATGATGGCGCAGCAGGCGGGCCTGGAGGTGGGCGACTTCATCTGGACCGGGGGCGATTGCCACCTGTACGCCAACCACATGGAGCAGGTCGACCTGCAACTGTCGCGCGAAACGCGCGCGTTGCCGCAACTGGTCATCAAGCGCAAGCCCGCCTCACTGTTCGACTACCGCTTCGAGGATTTCGAGATTACGGGGTATGACCCGCATCCGGGGATCAAGGCGCCGGTGGCAGTCTGACGGGATCGACATGACATTTCCACCGAACGTAACGATGCTGCGCCTGCTTGCGCCCCTGGTTTGTACGGCGCTGGCCGCCTGCGATGTCGTCGGTCCCGCGACCAGTCCGCACGGCGGCCTGTCCCATGCAGCGCCGACAGGCGGTGGCAACCTGTCGGTGCACGCAAAAGCCGGCACCATCGGGCCCTCCGTGCATGCCACGACAGTAGCGCACGCGAGCGCAGCGACAACATCTGCCAGCGCGAGTGCGCACCCTGCGCCCTTTGGCAGTTATCTGCGCCCCTACGTGGCGACGTCCTTGTGGAATGCGCGTCCGGTCAATCCGACGTTCGGCACGTTCGTGATTCCCAGATCGCGCTACTTTCCCACCGTGGCGTCGGGCGCCTATTCGACCGGCGTCTTTCTTGCGTCGGCGACGGACAAGCCCATGACCATCGTCGGGCCTGGCTCCACCGACGCCCACACGGTGGGGGTTGCCGACCCTGACAGCGGCGGCAACCGCGTCATCACCCTTCCCCGCTGGCCTGCTGGGGTGTTGCCGGCCTCGGGCACGGATGGCCATGCCGACATCGTCGATCCGGTGACGCAGACCATCCATTCGTTCTGGCAATTGAAGCAGAAGGATGGCCGCTGGACGGCTGCCCTGTATTCGTGGAGCAAGCTGTCGGGCAACGGCTGGGGTGATCCTGCGCACTATTACCAGGGCGCCCGGGCGGTGGGCATTCCCGCGTCGGCTGGCTTGATCCGCAAGCATGAAATCAAGGATGGTCTGGCCACCTACCCGCACGCGCTTGCGATGTCGTTGACGAAGAATGGCCTGGCCAATGGGGTCAGCAGCCCTGCCTATGTGTTCCCTGCCACCTCGGCCGACAATACGGCAGCGGCCAATACCGGCGCCATTCCCCAGGGCGCACTGCTCATGCTGCCGCGCAGCTTCGACAGCAGCGAGATCACCAACCCCGACCTGAAGAAGATCGTCGAGACGCTCAAAATGTACGGCGCCTATGTGGTCGATTACAACACCGGCACACCGTTCGTGATCTATGTGGAAAACGACACGGGATTCAACCTGATGCCCACGGGCTGGGACGGCAAGGTCGCCAGCCAGCTCGACGAGATCCGCGCCAGCCTGCGCCAGGTGACGGCGGTACAGGGCTGGATCGATGGCAACGGCAACACGGCCAACGCGGCGATCAAGGCGCAGCAGAACATGAACATCCTGTCGATGCGGGGGCCGTGGTCGCGGCAGTCGGGCGCCGGCACGGCAGCCTACGACACGGCCGAACAGCGTCTCGTGTTCGAACCGGCGAGTGGCAAGTCCGTGTATGTCAATGCAAGTAACGCTGGGCTGACCCGCGTGAACTGGGCGAAGCCATCAGAAAAAGCCCATGTCGAACTGGCGGTCAGCGCGACGGGCGGCGCCACGTTGCGTCTGCAGGTCAAGAGCAATGACATCGTGACCGAAGAGACCAGGGACCTGGGGAACGGGCAATCCACGCGGTTTGTATGGCCTGCAAACGCCAAGTTGACACTGACCGCGACCAGCGGCGCCGGCGGCGCATCGACGGTCAAGGCGTCACTGGTCAAGCTGCCCTGAGATCGACCGCACGCACAACCATCCGCCCGGCGCGATTGTACGGGCAACCATACGCAGTTTCTCTTTTGCCCTGTAACTGGCACTGCGATAATTGGCGTTGGAATACCCGGAATATCCATCGATAATCGGCTGCAAGCGAAAACGCGGAATGATCTGGGTATTCCGCTTTTCCAATTCCTCTTTCATGGTTTGAAAGAATTTCTTTTCAAGCACAAATGATTTGGAAAACTCGCCGCGGAAATAACGATCGCAGGCGTCGCGACGGAATGCAAACGTCCGCAATTGGATCCAGAGATTGCCACCCAACGATTCGCCGATGAGCGGCACGTCCCTGAAGTCACAGTACACCTCGTAGTCGGCTGGCGCCGAGCAGATCAACTGCTTGATATGTAAAATTTTCAATCGCCCGGTCACCTTCCACACGTAATCGTCCGCTTTGGCCAGTTCACTGGCGAGACGATCCGGTCGACCGCCTCGGGCGCCACTGCCTCGTCGTACATGCCGATATGGCCATTTGATTTGACCTCAAGTATTTAAAACAAACTTGCATGTCAATACGGATGCTGCTGAATGTAATGACGATTTCTGATGGCCGACCTCAAGTTTCGAAATCGCTCTTTATGAGAATCACAAGTGTCGTGATCGCGTCGTTTCAATTCGATCACATCATCCGGTAATACTTTTTTAATGCCCATAGCAAGACGGGCAATCTTCTGTTGCAAATCCCCAATAGTTTCCTATAAAAATCTTTTTTGCCGTGTGGAATTGCTTTCCCTAACGTAATATTGGCGTCATCTGACAGGCTGAGAGCGAAGAGCCTGATACCGCATCCGATACTCCCTGATATTGAAGATACCCATATGACACTATTTTCACGCACGGTGACCGTCAAGGTCGTCTCCACACTACTTTGTACGTCGCTGGCCGCATGTGGCGGCGGGGGCGCTGAAAACGATTCGGCCACCGCAGCAATGACCGTGTCGACCATCGGCGCACCAGTCGCTACCGTGACCGCGCCGACCGTCGACAACGGCGACTCGGCCAAACTCGTGCCTGCACAGGTCATGCCGACCACCAGCGTGACGCCCCCCGCACTCCAGTCGAGCGGCTCGGTCTCCACCGCGCCCGTCGCATCTGCGGCGAGCCCATCTGTACCAGCCTCGACGACACCATCCGTCTCACCCTCGGCACAGGTGCCCGCGGCGCAAACGACGCCGTCGAACGCGCTCGACGGTGTCTTTGGCACCTATTTACGTCCTTATGCAGCAGATTCCCTGTGGAACTCGCGCCCCCTCAACCCGGTCTTCGGCACGTTCCAGATTCCGAAGTCCAGCTACTTCCCGACCGTCGCCTCCGGCGCCTATTCCACCGGCGTCTTCCTCGCTTCCGCGACCGATGCACCGATGACCATCGTCGGCCCGGGTTCGACCGCCACCAAGACCGTCGGTGTCGCTGACCCCGACAGCGGGACCAACCGCGTCATCACATTGCCTCGCTGGCCTGCGGCCGTGTTGCCGGCTTCCGGTACCGATGGCCACGCCGATATCGTCGATCCGGTCACGAATATCGTCCATTCGTTCTGGCAGCTCAGGCAGCAGAATGGCCGCTGGACCGCGGCGATGTATTCCTGGAGCAAGCTGGGCGGGACTGGCTGGGGCGATCCTTCGCACTATTACCAGGGCGCACGCGCGGTGGGCATTCCTGCATCGGCTGGTCTGATCCGCAAACATGAAATCAAGGACGGTCTTGCCGCCTACCCGCACGCGCTTGCGATGTCGTTGACGTTCAACGGCCTGGCCAACGGCGCCAGCCACCCTGCCTATGTGTTCCCGGCGACGGCGGCCGACAATTCGGCATCGGCCAACACCGGCGCCATTCCGCAAGGCTCGCTGTTGATGCTGCCACCGAACTTCGACAGCAGCGCGATCGTCAATCCCGACCTGAGGAAGATCGTCGAAACGCTCAAGTTGTATGGCGCCTACGTCGTTGACCGCAATACAGGCACGCCGTTCGTGATCTATGCCGAAAACGATTCCGGGTTCAACCTGATGCCAAAAGGTTGGGACAACTCGGTTGCGGACCAGCTCGACAAAATCCGCGCTGCGCTGCGTCAAGTGACGTCGGCGCAAGCCTGGGTCGACGGCAACGGCGACATGATGGCTGCAAGAAACACACCGCAGCAAAACATGAACATCGTGTCGATGCGCGGCGGTTGGTACAGGCAGTCCGGCACGGGCACGGCCGCCTACGACCCGCTCACGCAGAATTTCTCGTTTGGTGCGACGACGACCAAGACCGTCTATGTAAACGCCAACAACACGGGTTTGACGCCAGTCAAGTGGGCCAAGCCGCAGGCGGGCACCTATGTCAACTTCACGGTGCGCGCCACCGGTGGCGCCAGACTGCGCCTGCAAGTAAAATCGGGCAACACCTTCACGCACGACACGTGGGACCTGGTTGATGGAAGATCGGTACGCATCCTGTGGCCAGCCAACGCGTCGATCGTGTTGATCGCGTCCAGCGGGACCAGTGGGCCGTCGTCCGTCAACGCGACACTCGTTCCATCAACCTGAGTGTTTGCTGTCTGAATGTCCAGCCGCGCCGGGTGCGCGGCTTTTTTTCGTCGATACGCCGCATCGATCCATAGGTGCGTTCGTTACCATTCATGCATCTGAAATTTCGCTTATGATATTGCTATTGATCAAAATAGCGGTAAATAACGCGTCCAGCCTCGTCGCTGTCGGTGTTACCGCCCGGTAGCGTTGCCGTTGCAGGCCGCTCTGTTCAGCCTCAGGCCCCGGCCATCCACTTTTAGGAAAACAGTCCCTTGATTCAAGCGTTTTCGATCGCCCTGCTGATGTTGCTGTGCATCATTTTGGTGCCAGTCACGGTCCTGCTGGCTCAGGCACTGCTGGCATGGCGCCCTGTGCGCAGTGCAGCACCGGCGCCCGGCCCGCGTCCGAGCATTGCCGTCCTGATCCCTGCCCATAACGAAGAGGGAGGCTTGCTCGCCACCCTGTCGAGCCTGCAACCCCAGCTGAGTGTGAGCGACCGTATTCTCGTCGTTGCTGACAACTGCTCCGACCGCACTGCCGAGGTGGCCCGTCAGGCCGGCGCCCAGGTCATCGAGCGCAGCCACGCGCAACTGCGCGGCAAGGGCTATGCCCTGGACTTCGGCGTGAACGCCCTGGCCGACGCGCCACCGGACGTCGTCGTGATTGTCGACGCCGACTGCATCGTGGGCGAAGGCGCAATTGCCCGCCTTGCAACGCTGGCCGCTCACCATCGCCGGCCAGTGCAGGCGCTGTACCTGATGCATGCACCGGCCGGCAGCGGACCGTTGAAAAAAATCGCCGAATTTGCCTGGCTCGTGAAAAACAAGGTACGACCGCTGGGCTGGTTCCGGCTCGGCTGGCCATGCCAGCTCATGGGCACCGGCATGGCGTTCCCGTGGCAAACGATCCGCAGTGCCAACCTCGCGACCGGCCACATTGTGGAAGACATGAAGCTCGGCCTGGACCTGGCGCTGGCTGGCACGCCGCCGATGTTCTGTCCGCACGCGCTGGTGTACAGCCATTTCCCGAGCAGCGCCGAAGGCGTGCAAAGCCAGCGTACGCGCTGGGAGCATGGCCATCTCAGTGTCATCGCGAGCGCCGCCCCGGCTGCGCTGTCTGGCGCCATCCGCCGCCGCAGTGCCAGCCTGTTCGCGTTCGGCCTCGACCTGTGCGTGCCGCCGCTGGCGCTGCTCGTGCTGCTGGTCTGTGCGATCACGGGCTTGAGCTTGCTGCTCGCCCTGGCCGGCGGCCCGGTTGCGCCGCTGCTGCTGGGCGTGCTGGCGGGCGCTGCGCTTGGTGTGGCGATCCTGCTGGCGTGGTGGCGTCATGGCCGCGCCGTGCTGAGCGGCAAGGAGCTGGCGCTGGCTGTCGTCTACGTCCTGGCGAAAATACCGCTGTATTTCCGCTTTCTGTTCCGTCGTCAAGTTGCATGGGTGAGGTCAAAACGTGACAGTGAATAATCTTGTGCTGACCCCGCATGAGCGTGCGCCCGTCGTCACCGACTTCACACGCCCCGTGTACTGCGTGCTGGGCCTGCCGTTCGACGCGCTGGACATGCAGCAAACCGTGGACTTGCTGCTGGCACGCGCCGGCAGTGGCGAGCGCTGCTTCTTCTCGACGCCGAATCTGAACTTTTTGATCACCAGCCAGCAGGATCCGGCGTTTCGTGACTCGGTGCTGCGCTCGTCGCTGTCGCTCGCCGACGGCATGCCGGTCGTGTGGCTGGCAAAATTGCTGGGCTTGCCGTTCACGGACCGCGTTGCGGGGGCGACCGTCTTCGAACGCCTGCGTGATCAGCGCGCCATGCCGCTGGGTGTGTTTTTCTTCGGTGGACCGGACGGCGTCGCGCAGCAGGCCGCCGATGTGCTCAACGCTGGCGAGGGTCGCATGCGGTGCGTGGGGGCGTATTCGCCAGGCTTCGGGACGATCGAAGACATGAGCACGCCCGCCATCATCGAACGCATCAACGCCAGCCATGCCGACCTGCTCGTCGTGTCGCTGGGCGCCAAGCGCGGTCAGGCGTGGATCGAACACAATCTGGCCGCGCTGGACACGCCGCTGGTCAGCCACCTGGGCGCGGTGGTCAACTTCGTTGCAGGCACGGTCAGCCGCGCGCCTGCCCTCGTTGGCCGGCTCGGCCTGGAATGGTTGTGGCGCATCAAGGAAGAGCCGGCGCTGTGGCGGCGCTACTGGGGTGACGGCGTGGCGCTCGTGCGCCTGCTCACCACCCGCGCCTTGCCCGCGGCACTGGACGCGCGGCGTCTGCGCGCGGCCACGGCTGCGCCCGTGCTGCAGGAAAGCGACGATGGCCAGTTGTACACCCTGACCCTGGACGGCGCCTGGCGCGATGCGGCGCTCGGCGCACTGCGGCTTGCGCTCGCGCGCGCCACGGCGCAGCCACGCCGGCTGCATCTCGCGTTGCGCGCAGATTGCAGCCTCGACAGCGCTGCGCTTGGCCTGCTGCTGCTGCTGTACGGGCATCAGAGCAGAACGGGCATGGCCCTGAGCGTGGCGACCGACAGTGCTTCGCTGCGCCGCACGATGCGCCACCAGAATGTCGACTTCCTGCTCCTTGGCCTCCCAGGCCACGTTGCCTGATACCGGCAACCCTTGTTTTTCAATTGATTGGATCGTGCAGCATGGATTGGCTCGTATTGTCCCCGTTCGTTAAGACTACCTGGCCTGGCTGGTTGATGCCGTTCATCGACGCGCGCCTGCACCGTACCCGGCAAGTGCCGGCCGATTACGATCACGACCGTTCGCGCGCCGTGTCGTCGCGCCGCGAATGGTTCGATTACCTGCGCCACGGCTGGCGGGGTTTCAGGCAAACATTCGGCAAGCACCCTACCGGGATCGTCACGGCATTTCCGCAGCTGGCCGTCATCGTCGCACTGCTCAAGACGCTCAGTGGCCGCAAGAACGTGCCGCTGATTGCGTGGTGCTTCAACCTGGCCCAGCCTTATGGCGGCATCAAGGGCAAGCTGGCCCGCTTCTGCCTGCCTGCGGTGGACCTGTTTGTGGTCCATTCGCGGGCCGAAATCGAGATCTACAGCACTTGGTTGCAGCTGCCGCGGGAGCGCTTTGTCTTCGTGCCGCTCAGCGCCGAATTGCCGGATTCCGCCATCTGGACGGACGAGGTCGATGACCCGTATATCGTCGCGCTGGGCACCGCCAACCGCGATTACGCGCTGCTCGCCGACGCTGCCGGGCAACTGGGCTACAAGACGATCATCGTCGCCGGTACGCACGCCACCGCCCATATCCAGGCACCGCCCTGCGTGAGCTTTCGCTCCAATCTGACGCTGGCGCAATGCCATCAACTGGCGCTGTACTCACGCGTGAATGTCATTCCGATCGCGGACGTGAACGCGCCTTCGGGCCAGGTGACAGTCATCGAATCGATGATGCGCGGCGTGCCCATGGTCGCGACTGCCTGCGCCGGGACGGATGATTATGTCGTCGACGGCGTCGATGGCTTGCTGGTGCCACCGAACGATGTACCGGCCATGGTGCGCGCGCTGCGCACGGTCTGGGAAGATGCCGCACTACGCAATGCGTTGTCGCGCAATGCGCGCCAGGCGTCGCTCGACAAGTTCACCTTCCCGGCGGCTGCAGCGCGCCTGACGGAATTGATGACGCAGCTGGCCAATCGCCAGCCACGCCGCGATTGAGCTGATGCCGGCAGTTGAAACACGTGCCTGCGGCTGCGGCCGCGTCTGGACGGACACTTCATCGTGGAATACACGGAGACAGAATTGATCGCTTATTTATTACTGGCGCATGGTAACCCCGCACACCTGCAGCGGTTGATAGCGCGCCTGCGCTCGGATGGCACGGCGTTCTTTATCCATGTGGACAAGAAAGCCGACCAGCGTCTATTTGCGCACCTGAAGGCGGATGACGTCACGCTGTTGCCAGCGCCAGTTGCCGTGCACTGGGGCGACTTCTCTCAGGTGGATGCAATTCTGCTGTTGATGAAAACGGCGCTGGCGGCAGGTCCTTTCACACGTTTCGTGTTGCTCAGTGGCGTCGATTATCCGTTATGGCCGACAGCGTCCATCAACGCGTTCTTCGCCGGCCAGCCCGACGCCGAATACATCAATCTCGTGCCGATGCCCTGTGCAGCAGCCGGCAAACCACTGGCGCGCCTGACCGCGTACACGCTGCGCCCGACCTTGTCGTCCCTGCACCGCTTGACCCTGCGCATATTGCTCAAAGCCCGCATCATCCCGCGCGAGCGCGATTACCAGCCTGCGCTGGGAGCGTTGAAACCGTATGGCGGCTCGACCTGGTGGGCCCTCACGCGGGCGGCGTGCGAATACCTCGTCGCCTACACCGGGCGCAATCCGGCACTGGTCCGGTTTTTCAAGGGGACCCAATATGCGGACGAGACGTTCCTGCACACGATCCTGGGAAATTCACCGTTGATGGCAAACGTCAGGCGCAACCTGACCTATACCGACTGGAGCGCAGGGGGCGCCAGCCCGGCCAGTATGTCGGCACAACACGTGGACTACTTCCGCAGCAAACCGCAATTTGGCGCCGACGATGTCTATGGCAGTGGGCCAATGATGTTCGCGCGCAAATTTAGCGACAGTGACGATGCGCTGTTGCAGGCAATGGATGGCTGCGCCTGAAGGCAGCAGACCGGATCAGGAGAAGATTTGTTGAATACGAAGCACGCACTGGCTGACCGCACCGAGAAATACGACCTCCCTGTCTTCGCGATGGGGAACGCCATACCCAAGCAGATCCACCAATGTTTTTTTGGTGCGCGGACGTTTACCGAGGAGCTGGCGAACAACGTCGACTTCATCAGGGGGCTCAATCCGGACTGGACGCACACCCGGTACGACGAGCCCATGATGAAGCAATTCATCATGGAGCATTACGGCGCGAAGATCCTGCGCTATTACGAGCGCATCAATCCAAACTACGGTGCAGCGCGCGCTGACCTCTTTCGCTATCTGCTGCTGTATAAAGTCGGCGGCGCCTATCTGGACATCAAGAGCACGATGACGCGCCCATTCGACGACTTCATTACGCCGTCGGATCGCTATCTGCTGGGGCAATGGGACGACCCGGATAACCTGGACCGCCTTGGCTGGGGCATGCACCGGGAACTCGCGCATATCGACCACGGCGAATACCAGCAATGGCACATCATCTGCGCGCCGGGCCACCCTTTTTTGCGCGCCGTGATCCTGTCGGTGCTGGCCAATATCGATCGCTATCTGCCATGGCGCAACGACACCGGTGCGCATGGCACGTTCAGGCTGACCGGCCCGGTCGCCTATACACTGGCGATTCATCCGTTGACCGCGACCGAGCCGTGCCGGCTCATACATAGCCGCGAAAGTGGCCTCGTGTATTCGATCCTGAATCAGCGCAGCCACGCCAAGCTCTTCACGTCCCACTATTACCGGCTGACAGAATCCATCGTCAAGCTCAATACCTTCTGGACCGTGGTCGGCAAGGTGCGTCATTTCAAGGGGCAAACCAAGGCGCTGATCAAGCGCCAGGTAAAGAAAATGATCGGTCGACCGGCTTAGCTTAGCGGATCGAATTGGCCAGCGACATCTTGAACTTGCCGGCCCTGATTTTCTTCAACGCGAATTTCGCATGTTTTGAACGCAGCATGATGCCCAGATCGCTGAGCGTCAGCCGTATCTGGTCGTACCCTGCCAACGAATACAGCAAGCCGGCCCGGTCGCCAGGCTGGCAGTGCTTTTCATAAAACAGGTGGGCAGCGCGAACGATTTTCTCGGACGACTTTTTGGTGATCCGCTCGAACTCGTGCGAAATATCCATGATGTAGGTGTTGGCCTGGATGCTGTACGCCGGGCCACCGGTCTTGATCAGCCGCACCCACATATCCCAATCCTGCCAGGCCGGCATCGCCGGATCGAAAGCGCCGGCGTCCTTCATGCGCTGCGGTGTCGTAAACACCTGATTGCCCACGGCATTCGACTGGACGATCTCGTCGGCCGATACCGATGCTTGCGTATCCCACAGCGCCACGCTGTCGCCGTCGTTGATGATGCGCCGGTCGAACAGGCACGAGAAGCGCACGCCGCTTTCCTGCTGGCGGCGCCAGGCTGCCAGAAAGGTCGCCAGTCGGTGCGGAAGAAAAATATCATCGTCGTCCAGACCGGTGATGAACTCGCCCCGCGCCACCTGTATCGCCTGATTGCGCGCCGCACAGGCGCCCACCGACGCGTCGTTGTGAATCAGCGTGATCGCGACGTTTTCGTTCAGCCCGTTCACATAGTCGCAGGTGCCATCCGTCGAACCGTCGGACACGATAATGAGTTCGATCGGCCGATGCGTCTGCGACAACACGGAATTGACGGCGCGCTTCAACAGATCAAGGCGGTTCTTGGTGGGTATATAAACGGTAATCAGGTTTTCCATATGAACGTCGTCGATCTCGATAAGGTGTAACAGCGCGGGACTCGCAACATGCCGGGCACGATCACCCGGTCTTCATGCCGATCATTTGTTTGCAGCTCTGTACCACGGCTTTCGAAAACAGCATGATCAATGCCCCATAGATCACGGCGCCCGTCAGGGTAACGGTCATCAGGATCGTCTGTGGCGCATGACCGCCGTTCGACACCACGGTATACAGCGGATAGATGACCGCGACCATCGCCATCGAAAACATCACCGGCTGCCAGATCACGCGCAGCAATCCGGCCAGGCTGGTGTGCAATTCCCGCGTCGCGTAATAGAAATGCGGAAGACCGTTGAGGATATTGGCAATCAGATAGCAGGCCGCAACGCCCTCGATACCCCAATTGACACCGATGAAAAAGCTGCCGACCTGCAGGACGGAGCCCAGCAAGCCCAGCCGCATCATCAGATCGGTGCGACCCGTCGACATGAAGACCGAACCCGTCGTCGAAATCAGCGACTGCAGAAACCCGACGGGCGCCAGCCAGGCGAGAACAATGGGAACCTGCGCCCACTGCTTGCCCAGTGCGATGGCAACGAACGGCTCACGCAATACCCACAGACCCGCCATCATCGGCGCCGTCAGGGTGGCGATCATGGCCAGCGCGCGGAAATACAACCCCGCCATCTTGTCGCGCTCGGCTTGCTGCCGGCTCATCACCGGGAACAGGGCCCGGCCAGCGACGTAGCTCATGCTTTGCAACGGGAACATCATGACCTTGTAGGCCTGGCCGTAGATGCCCAGCTGCACCGAGCCCAGCACGCGGCCGATCACCATGCTGTCGGCATTGCGCGCGAAAAAGTTGATGAAGTTAAAACCGGTCAGATTGCCGCTGAAGCCCCACAAGGACCGCAGTTCGGGCGCGCTCCAGATTTTCTTGGGCCGCCAGGGACTTGCCAGCCACAATTGCGTGGACGAGAGCGCTGCCGAGACCAGGGAATTCCACACCAGGCTGTACACGCCGTAGCCCAGGTAGGCCAGCGTGATCGCGACCGTGAGGCCGACGACCGATGACACGATCTCGATGCGCGCCAGCGTCTTGAAGCCGGACCGGCGTTCCACCAGCGACTGGTGCACGGCACTGGCGCTCGTGATCGGAAACACGATCGACAACAGGCACAGTACCGGTGCGAGCCGGTCGATACGGAAGTACGCCGCCAGGAATGGCGATGCGAGGACCAGGGCCAGCGTCAGGAACAGGCCCATGGCCATGTTCAGCCAGAACACGGTGCTCGTGGTTTGCTCGGTCAGGTTTTCCTTTTGCACGACGGCGGCGCCGGTGCCCATATCGCGCAGCAGAAATGCGAAATTGGTGGCGACAGTTGCCATCGCCAGCAAACCGTATTCGGAAGGCGGCAGCAGCCGCGAGAGAATGGTCAGCGAAATGAGCTGCAGGATGATTCTTGAAGCCTGCGACAGCGTCAGCCATCGCGCATTGGACATTGCAGACATTACGTTGTTTTTCTTTCTGTATCAAAACCGTAGGCACCGATCATCGCCCGGATCTGGTTATCGTTCATCATCGCGCCCAGATTGTCTTTCCATAGCGCGACCTCCTGGGTACCTTCCCAGGTATGAAATTCCTGTTGGTGGGGCACGCGCCTGAAGGTGGCGCCATTGGCACGCGCCATCCACCAGAACCAGATATCGTCACCACGCGGGCAATGGGCCGTGAAGGCATCGACATTCAGCACTTCGGGACCGAAGACATTCGGCGGATACAGGACGCCCCCGATCCCGGTCGGAAAATTCAACGCGCTCGACTCGCGATTGGCGGTCTCGAACTCCCATTCGTTGTAGGCGACAGGCAGCCCGTCAGCGCCCAGCTTCACGCGGTGCATCCGGTGGCAGATCACCTCGAGCCGAGCCGGGTCGCGCGCTGCCATCAGTTGCTCCAGCCACTCCGGCCAGTAATGGACGTCGTCGTCGGCAATCACGATCGGCGCGTTGCAGCCCTGCTGCAATAACGGGATCATTTTCTTGTACGACTTCAGATCATCGCAGGGGATGATTTCCAGTCCGGCGGCGCGCAGCTTTGTCACCGCCGGCGGCAGCGCGGCCATGTCGCCGCGTGCGATCCACAAAATGGTGCGGTCGGCCACATGGGACTGCGACAGCAACGATTTCAGTGTCAGGTGCAGCGTACCGAAACGTGGCGGATACGACGTCAGCGAAACGATCACGCCGGTGCCGGCACGCTGGCGGCGCGCATAGCGCCGGCCGCGGGTCAGCCAGTCCAGTTCGCGCTTGGTATGCAGCGCCAGCATGTTCAAACGCCAGCGCAGCTTGATGTAGATATCTCTAGTCCAGCTCATCATGAATCGTGCTCTCGGAGTGCCAAAAAAATTGCGGTCATGGCCGGTGAACGGCCTTCCCTCATGTGATGCCCGCAGTACTGCCGTTGGCACGTCTGCAATCGGCGTCAATGGTGTAATCGCCCGGATCAGCGATGGCGCGCCGTCACCAGCGGCGCCATCGTGCCAGGGCGCGTGGGCCTCAAGCCCCGGTTTCGCGCATCAGATGCGCCAGTTTTGCCGCTTCGGTGTCGACGGCATGGCGCGCCAGCACGCGCTGATGACCGGCCTCGCCCATCGCCTCCAGCTGTGCCGGCGCCGCCGCCAGGCACGCTTCCAGTGCGGCAGCCAGCGCATCCACGTCGCCAGCCGGGAACAGCCAGCCCGTCTCGCCGTGCCGTACCAGCTCGGGAATGCCGGCGATGTAGGTGGTCAGGACCGGCCGGCGCAGCGCCATCGCTTCCATGACCACGACCGGCAACCCCTCGGCAAAGCTCGGCAAGACCATGGCACGCGCTGACAGCATTTCTTCGCGCACCTGGTCGCCGTTGATCCAGCCGGTGATGCTGATGTGGCTGCCCAGATTGTTGGCGGCAATCAGCGTCTCGATCTCGCCGCGCATTTCGCCGTCACCGGCCAGCACCAGATGGATCGGGATCCCCTTGGCCACCACGGCTTGGACCGCGCGCACGAGCAGCATCTGACCCTTCTGTTCGCACAGGCGGCCTACGCACACCAGCCGCGGCGCAGCCGGGCTCGGGCGCGGCGGCACTGCGTGAAAGCCCGGGTCGATGCCGCAGTGAACCACCTGCACCTTGGCCCAGTCGGCGTAAGCAGCCCAGCGGAACAGCTGGCTGCGCCCGAACGAGCTGACGGCGACGACAAACGCCGAACGGCGGATCTTTTCGCCCAGCCACAACAGTTCTGGCTTGTCGAATTCTTCCGGGCCGTGCACGGTAAAGCTGTAGGCCGGCCCGCCAAGCATGCTCGCCAGCATCGCCACTTCGGTGGAATTGGTGCCGAAATGGGCGTGCAAATGGCGCGCGCCATGCGCCGCCATCCACGGCACGATCCGGCAGGCTTCTGCAAGGTAGATCAGGTGCAGCGGCAACGGGCGGTCGGCCCGCAAGCCGATCTTGCAGGCCAGCGCCAGCGCTTTGGCAAACCGGACCGGCCGCCTGACGGCCATGCGCATGACGTCCATGGCCATCGCTAACGCGCCGTCCTGAAGCACATAGCGCGTCACGGCGCGCTCACGGACGTCTTCCTCGTCGCGCAGTTCGTCTTTCCAGCCCCGCATGGCGAGGCGCTGCACCTTGTAGCCCTGGCGCTCGAGCGCCAGGATTTCGCGTCGAATGAAACTGTGGCTGATTTTGGGGTACTGGTTCACCAGGTACGCGATGTTCATACTTTTCCTTCATGATTGCCCGGCAGGCCAGACAGACCGGCCCCGTGGCGTGCCGCGCCGGCCCTGGCCGTGCGCGCCTTGCTACCTGTATGCAGGTTCACCAGCGCGCACGCGCCGCCAACGATGAACCAGAGGTACCAGTTGAACACCAGATAACGGAACATATTGTCCGAGAACGACACGATCAGATACTGGATCACGATGGCCAGCATCAGGAATCCGGACACCGGATCGATGCGGGCCAGTGTGCGCAGCGTGCCCAGCACGCGGGCGTACAGCCACAGATAGCACAGCAAGCCAACGGCGCCCATCTCGAAGAAGAACTGCACATAGACATTGTGGGCATCCCACCGGACCGTGCGGTCCATCGGGAAGAACGTGCCCACGTGGTAACCGAAGCCGTCCAGTCCGTAGCCAAGGAGCATGCGCTTCGTTTCCATCCAGCCGATCGCCGACTCCCACAGCATCACGCGCCACGCGAACGAGTTGAGCTGGGCATTGCGCACCACTTCGTTGCCCTGCCCCAGATCCATCAGGCGTTCGTTCACCGACGGCACGAACAGCAGCAACGGCAGCAGCAGCAGGTACAGCAGATAGCTGCGCTTGAAGATCAGCGCATACAGCACGAACACGAGGAAGCACGCGAGCCAGGCGCTGCGGGTCTGCGTCAGCAGCAGTTGCACCATCAGCATCGGCATATACAGGCACACGGCGATGCGCCCACGCGGCGTGATGTTGTACAGCGGGCTCTTGAGCATGTACAGCCCCAGCACCAGCACGAGCGTCAGGTAGAAGGCCAGCACGTTCGGATGCGAGAACGTCGACTGCAGGCGAAAATCCCCGCCGCGCATATGCAGCGCGATATCGACGACGGCATACAGCGTGGGCAGCAGCGACGAATACATCACCAGGCGGATGGCCTTGTTGAAGTCTTCGTTCGAGCGGACCGTGTAGATCGCAATCAGGAAGATCGCGAAGTTGGACACGATGCCCAGGTACATTTTCAGCGCATTGGTCTTTTCGTACGACAGCACCAGGCCCACGCTCATCATCAGGACAAACGGCAACCAGTAACGCGCCAGCCGGCCAGGAAACGCCTTCGGCTTTTCCATCACCATCATGCACGCGATGATGATCACGAACAGGTTGATCAAGCCGCCGATGCCCATGCGCACGCTGCCGATACCGAACTGCGTCGATTCCAGCACCATGTCGCCGACCGACCGGAACAGCAGGATCAGCATCACCAGTTTTTTATAGTCGTAGATCAGCAGCACACCCAGCAACAGCAAGGCAGGCAGCGCCGCAAGGCGGCCGAACTGATAGCCCATGCTGTCGCCAAACATGGGAATCACGGCGCCGACGGACAGGCTCAGAACGACCAGGGCCATGATGGTCCAGGTCGGAACGCCGAAGGGTTCCCTCAGCCAGTTAAGCAATTGCACTGATCTGTTCAACATTCCCTGTTACCACTAGACCAGTTCAGGCGCGACGCGGATGCGGCGCTTGCCAGGATACCGGCGCACGAGCCAGCCGCGCACCGCGTGCCACTCGCCCGTTTCGGTGATATCGCCCGAACGGAAACGGTTATAGCGCCACAGCAGCGACGCCCAGTTGCGGGTCGAGATCGCCTTGCGGTAACGCAGTTCGCGTTCGATCTCGGGCGTTGCGCCGAACACCTTGCGGACGCTGCGCGCCATGTTCTCGAATTCCGCGTCGAAGTTGCGCTTGCCGCCAACGTCCATCAGGATGCCGCCGTGGTTGCAGAACGGCGCCGGATCGAACCACGGCAGGTTGTGCATCGTGCAGAACGAGCGCGTCAGCGAGCGCGAAATCGCCAGCGAGACTTGCATCTGTTCAGTGAAGCTGGTGATGCTGACGTTCTTGCCATGCCAGCGGTACTTCAGCAGTTTCTGGGGCAGATTGGTCACCTTGCCCAGGATCGCGAGCTGGCCGAAGAGGAAATAGTCTTCTGCCAGCGACGGCACATCGATGCGCTGATCCTCGGGCAGGATTTTCAGAATATCGATGCCGTAGCGCACACCCATCTTCTGGACCGGGTCGAAGCGCAGTGTCGAGGCTGGATGCGACACCGGATTACGGAACAGGCTGGCCGCGCCGATGCGGGCAGTGCCCACCGGCAGGCGCAGATCGTCGAGCTTGTTACCGGCAGCGTCGATAACGTCGGCCTGGCCACTGACGACGATGCATTCCGGCTGCGCCTCGAACGCGGCCAGCGTCAGCGCCATGCGGTCCGGCAGGCAAATATCATCGGCGTCATGCCGCATGATGAATTCGCAGTCGGCAATGTCGATGCCGCAATTTAACAGGCCCGACAAGCCTTTCGCCTGCGGAAACGAATGGACCTCGATACGCGGGTCGCGCGCATGATAAGCCTGGGCCATCTCGACGCTGCCATCGGTCGAACCGTGATCGAGCACCAGCAGGCGCCAATCGGTGTAGGTCTGGGCGATGACACTGTCGATCGCTTCCGCCAGGTAGTCCTTGCCGTTTTTCACTGGCAATAAAATATCAATTCGAGCCATTCTTTACCTTAGTTAAAGCTGATTCTTCTTCGCCGCACGTGGCCGGCTGACGCCCTGCCGCCATCGCATCGATCGCGTCGAGCATGGGCGCGGATGCCGCGGAAAACTTGCGCGCAAATAGCACCTGGCGCTGTTCCCCAGGGCTGTTCTTGAACTCCGATGCGCGGATCACCGGCTCCGCGAACTGGGGCAGATAAGCCGCATCGAGCATGTCCGGACCGGTCTTGCCGGGCGACCAGCGGGTGAACGTCAGGCTGTGGCTGATGCTGGATCTGAATGGCGAATTCCACAGGATGTACTGGAAATAGAATTCGTCGGGACAATCGACCAGCTTGCAGAACCGGTACACCTGCGGCGCGCGCGCCGTCACGTCCAGCACATACTTGACGGCGTCGCCGCTCAGGCACCACCACTGCGAACCGGTGACCAGGTCGCCCTTCAATACCTTGCGGTAGTCGCGCAGCGGCAGCGCCCTGTTCAGGAAATGCTGCAGCGGCCAGCGAAAGCGGCCGAGCGGCTTGCTCTTACGGATCGACACACGCGCGATGCGTTCCAGCGTCTTGCCATACCTGGTGTCAGGCAGCGCAAACGCCTCGATGAACTCGGTGCCGCGGTGGCGCTCGAAAAACGCCGCGATATCCGCGGGCGTGTAGAGCGGATAGCAGGCGCCGCTCAGCAAGACGTAGCGGTCGAAGTCGCCTGGCGCGGCCGCTGCGCACTTCATCAATTCCAGCGTTGCCTTGACCAGCGAGATATCGCCCCAGGCACCATTGACGCGGCGCTCGCAGAATGTGACCACCGGGTCCAGTGCGGCAAATGCGGCCAGGTCCGACTTCGCGTCGATGTGCACGAAGAATGCGGCACCGGGCGCGCTCAAGCGCGCGACCAGCCGCTGCAGATGCGCTGGCTGGTCGTGCGCGAGGATCAGATACGCGATGCGCACGGTCAACCCTGCACCATGCCCAGGAAGGCACAGCGCACCAGGGACAACGTCGGCACGCGAGGGCGCACGCAGCAAATAAACAGGCGGGGCATCGTCATCATCGATCAGTACTCGTTGAGCACGGTTCCCACCAGATGCACACGCGCATCGGTCAACAGGTCGACCAGATCGCGCATCTTTTTGTAGTGACTATGGTTCTTGTGCGCCACCATCACGGCGGCGCCGGCGCGGCTCGCGACCACCTGGGCATCGGCATACTCGGCGCCGGCCGGCGTGTCGATCAGGATCACGTCGTAATCGGCGCCCAGTTCGCGCAGCAGGCGGCCAAATGCCGGGGAGCCCAGCAGTTCGGACGGGTTCGGCGGCAGCGCGCCGGCCGTCAACACCGACAGGTCGACCAGCGCCGGTACACGCTGGATCGCTTCGTGTCCGCTGCGGCCGGCCAGCACGGCCGACAGACCGGCGCGGTTTTCCAGCCCGAACAGTGCGTGCTGACGCGGCGCACGCAGGTCGGCGTCGATCAGCAAGGTGCGCTGGTGCTGCTGCGAAAACACCACGGCCAGGTTGGCGGCCAGGAAGCTGCGGCCATCGCCCGATTCGGCGCTGGTAATCGCCAGTGCGCGGCGCTCGTCGCCCGTTTCGAACCAGCGCCACAGCAACTGGTTACGCAGCGCGCGCAGCGATTCGACACGCGCCGTGAACGGTTCGTAGGCGGCAACCACCTCATCGCTGATGGCGCTCTGGCCGGCCAGCAGATACGGGTAATCGTACTGGCGCGACAAGGCCAGCTCGATGTCGGCAGCGGTCAAGAGACCCATTTCGACAGCGGCGTCGCCAAAGCGCAGATTGCGTTCGATCGAGGCACGCATCACCTTGTCGGCGTCGGCCACCGACAGGCGCCCGTTGCGGATCAGGATGGCGCCGATCGAATCGTGCGACTGGTGGCTGGCGGCGCGCTCGCCACGTGCGGAATGGCCCGTCACTGCGACGGCCGGTGTAGTGGAATTCATCGTGGACGCTCCATGCTGGTCAGTATGCTGATGCGCCATTACGTTGGCAGCGTCATGTTGCCCGTGCCCTTGGCGCCAGGCGGCTTCGAAAACGGCTTTTTGCCCTTGGAGGACACGCGGGGCTGCTGGATCACGCCCAGCATCGGCAGGCCGAACGCATCGACCAGGTGCGACGCCGAACGGATCCGCTGGTCCAGCAGTTCAAGCACCAGGACAGCGCCCAGGCCGAGAATCGTACCGGCAATGATCGCCAGCACGATGTTGAGCGAGACGCGCGGACCGGATGGCTGCAGCGGTGGCGTTGCCGCGCTCAGCACCGCGATGTCGGCCTGCTTGGACTCGCCTTCCAGGCTGATCGTGTTGAGGCGCTGGCTGGCCGATTCGTAGGCGCGGCGGGCGTTTTCCGCCTCGTTGGTCAGCAGGTTGAATTCGTCACGGGCGCCGTTCAGGGATTGCACGCGGTCTTTTTGCGCTGCCAGGGCCGCCCGCAGTTCGCCTTCGCGGCGCTCGCTGATGTCGGCCGAGGCCACCACGCTGCTGGACGAATTGCGCTTCTGCTGTTCCAGGTTCGAGCGCAGCTTGGCCACTTCGGACGCGGCCGCCATGTACTGCGGGTGGTTGGACGCCAGGCGCTGCGAGATGTCGGCAAACTTGGCTTCTGCCAGCGACAGGCTCGTTTGCAGGGTCTGCACCACCGGGTTGTTCATCACGTCGGGCGAGCTGCTGGAATTGCCCTGGGCCTGGCTGCGGCGCGAGGCGGCGTCCATGCTCTGGCTTTGCACGACCACCAGCTGGCTCGACAACTCGTTCAGGCGCGCGGTCTCGACGTCCAGGCGGTTGTCCGCACTGTAGATGTTGTTGTCCTTCTGGTATTTCGACAGGCGCGATTGCGCCAGCTCGTAGCGGTTGCGCAGCGTCTTGATCTGGTCCGTGATATAGCTGCTGGCGCGCTGCACCGGGTCGGTCTTGAGTTGGACACTGACGTCGAGATAGGCGTTGGCGAACGCATTCGCCGCCTTCGACACGAACTGCGGGTCGGTGCCACGGAAGTTAATCGTCAGCACGCTGCTTTCGCGTGCCGGCACCACGTCCAGATTGCCGCGCAGCGAATCGGCCAGCCACTCGCGCAGCGTGCCGCCATTGCCGCCGGTGGCATTCTGGAAGCGCGCCTGCGCGTCTGGCGCATTGGCCAGCCCCAGATCGTCGACGACCTTCAGCGCCACGCTCTTGCTCTTGATGATATCGACCTGGGTCGCAATGTAGCCGGGCATCAGCTGCGCGGGTGCGCTCAGGCCGGTGACCGGATCCACGCCCTTGTAATTGACGACCATCGCCACGGTGGCTTCGTACTTCTTGGGCTGCATCATGCTGAAGACGACGGCGGCGAGCACGGTCACGCCGAGCGCGAGCAGCACGATCTTGTAGCGCGCGCGCAGGGCGAGTAACAACAGGCTTGGGTTCATGGTTGGCTTTCAATAAGGTGCAATGGCGCGCGTACGTACAGCGCTTTCTGGTCTTGGCAATGGCGCACGGTCAGAACAGGCTTTCCTTGACGTACACGACGTCATCGGGCTGGAGCAGATCGTCGCCCTTCACACTGATGACCTGCATCTTGCCGCTTGCGTCGCGGCGCTTGACGCGAAGGCCGCGCTCGGTACCGCGCGCAGTCAATCCGCCGCCTGCCGACAGTCCCTGCAGCACCGTCATCTGGCGCTCGAGACGCAACATGCCCGGCCGCTGCACTTCACCGTAGATGTAGAAACGGGGGGCGCGCTCGACGAAGATGACGTCGCCACCCTGCAGATCGAAGTTGCCCGCCATGTCAGCGGTGCGCATCAGTTCGGCCGTATCCAGCGCGTCCTTCATGACCTTGCCATTACGGGTACGCACGACGGTGACGATGTCGCCGCCGTTGGTATCGATGCCGCCGGCCAGCGCCAGCATGTCCAGTACGCTGCGGCGACCGTCGATCGCGTAGCGCCCTGCCTTCTTGACCTGGCCGAGCACCGACACCTGCTGGCTCGTCAGCGCCGTGATCAACAGGTTCACCTGCGGCTTTTTCACGAAATTGCCGCGTTCGAGCATGCTGGCAATCTTCGCTTCTGCCGCAGCGCTCGACAAACCGGCAACGGCGACCTGCCCGACCAGCGGCATGGTGATGAAGCCCGATTCGCTGACCCGCGTTTCCACGGCCAGATCGGGGTTGCCGAACACGGAGATCTTGACGACGTCCCCGCCGCCGAGCACCAGCTCATCGGCGTGCGCGCTTCCCATGCTCCATGCCAGCAAGACGGCGAAGATACCAAGCAAGATTTGTTTCATGTTAAGTTCATTCCATTCACAAAGTGTCAATAGTGCAATTCGATCGATCGTTCATGACTGCGGCAGCACGTAACGCCGATCCAGTCCGTTCCAACGCCATGCCTCAGTTAAATTGCAATGTGGCGTTGATGGATGCGCCATTTGCCTTGTAGCTGTTCGTTCCTGCGGCGAGGCTTCCCGAGCGCTGCTCCTGAAATGCCCGCGCCTTGATGGTGATATTGCGCAGCGGCTTGTACACCAGGCCCACCGACCGTGTGTCGCGGCTATCGCTGGCCAGATCCGACGCGACCACTGGCTGGACTACGCCACCAAACGGCTTGAATTCGCGTTGTTCGTGCCGCACATCCACCTCGGCCTGAATCTTCGCCGACAGGTCCCAGGTCACCTGGGCGCTGGCGCCATTGGCCAATGCACTGCCGATCAGCGCGCCGTCGATGGCGGCAAATTCGCGCCAGGCCTGGCCGGTGACCTTCACCTTCCCTGCCGGCGTATAGTTGACGATCAGCCGTGCATTGGTGCCACTGTCGTCGCGCGTCGACTGGCCCATCTGCTTGCGCTGCACCCAGCCGCCAAGAAACAGCATTTGCGTGCTACCCGTTGCCAGCCACAAAACATTGAGTTTCGCTTCGTCCTGCTCGTAACCGTTGATCATCGTGCCGGTGTTGCCAACCGTGAGCCAGTTCGGGTAATTCCCTTCCAACCGGCGTAGCTGAAAGCCGGCAGTGCTGCCGCTGCGGGCCAGATAATCAAACCCCACGACCCGCGAATCCTCGGTGCGATCGCTGGCGCGCTGCGACGCGAGTTCATAGGCGTACTCCTCTTTCGAGACTTCGCCACGCAACTGCCAGCTTGGATGGAACCGCCACCGGCCATCGGCGTAACGCTTCTTGCTCACCCGCAGGTTGCGCTGCACAACGTCGAAATCGGCAAACGATGCGAGCTCCTGGCGGTAGTAGCCGCCAATATGCCCATCAAAACGTGATGCGACGAACCAGTGCCAGTCACCGCGGATGTCCTTGCGGAGATAATCGAGCTGGGTATTGCGATCAAATTTCACGGACGAAAAGTCTGCAACCGCGCTCAACAACTGACGACTGACGGGGCGCTCGAAGCGCAGGCCGCCTCCAGTACTGCGGTAGGTGTCGCCACGCGCCGCCGACCGTGTCGCCTCGTCATTCGATGAGCGGAACAGGTTGTCGTCATGTTCGACGCCGGCGGTAACGAACGGCTGCAGGGTGCCGGAGAACGCGGGCATGCTCGTTAGGGAACAGAGCAGCGCCACGTATCCAGCCGTCGTCAGCGTCGAGCAAAGACGGCTGGCTGGCAGCCGGCGTCGTGATCGCGGTGCGACGGACCCAACATGACGTTCGCAGGTTCGCAGTAAGTACAAGAAGAATCCAATCCCAAATAATATTTTTTCACGCTTCTTCCTGCTCGCCTGCAACCCACACGCACGCCGTACATTTCTTGAATCAGTACATCAAAGACCCGTTGTACCCGGCAGGCAAACATGTCTTTTTATCAGGATAAGTTGCAATTCTACTACACCACCTCACGAACGCCTGTTCGTTACGCGTGCTCGATAAGGACTGTCAGATCGTTCGGTACAGAGGCAACATGGACCGCTGGCGTGACTGCCGGCAGGACGCGCCTGACAGGCCTCAAGACGCGTACTGCGTTGATTCAATAGGCAGTTTTGTGGAACCATACTGAGAACGCCGTCATGACGAGGATCTTCATGTCCAGCATCAGCGACCAGTGCTCGATGTAATGCAGATCGTGCTCGACGCGGCGCTGCATCTTGTCCAGCGTATCGGTCTCGCCGCGGAATCCGTTCACCTGCGCCCAGCCTGTAATGCCTGGCTTGACGTTGTGCCGGGCGTAATATTCGGAGATGATGGCGCCGAATTCCAGGTTGTGCTTGATGGCATGGGGCCGCGGACCGACGATCGACATATGGCCGAACAGTACATTGAAGATCTGCGGCAGCTCGTCCAGGCTGCTGCGGCGCAGGAAGCCGCCAACACGCGTAACCCGGCTGTCATAGCGCGTCGCCTGCTTGACCTCCCCGCTGGCACAGTCGTCCACCTTCATCGAGCGGAACTTCCAGACCTCGAATTCCTGGTTGTTGAAACCATGGCGCCGTTGCTTGAAGATCACCGGACCAGGGCTGTCGAGCTTGACGGCGAGCGCAATGATTGCCAGTACCGGGCTGACGAGGGCAAGCAGGATGCTGGAGATCACGAGATCCTCGATCCGCTTCAAACTCCCCATCTGCTCGCCGATGCGGCTATTGGCAATCGTCAGGACCGGCACGCCCGCAAGGCGCTCCATATTAATGGACGGGAATTGCCAGACGACGTTGTTCGGCACCAGGTCAATCCTGACGGGCACAGTACGCAGCTTCGTGAGCAGGGCTTCGACACGCTCGGTCGCGAGCCAGGGTAGCGCTACCACGACACGGTCAACGGGATTGCTGCGGATGTAATCGAGCATCGTGCACGTCGAACCCAGCATGTGCTGGCGCAGCGTCTCCGGGATGCCCCGCTCGACGCGGTCGTCGAACACGCCCAGCACGCGGATGTTCGCGTGGCTGTTACGCTTGATTGCATTGACGATCAGTTCGGCGCGCTCGTTGGCGCCGACAATGATGATCGATTCGTCGAGCATATTGGCCATGCGCGCACGATAAATCATTCGCGTGAGGATGAGACGGTTCGCGAGCAGCAGCACGAACCAGGCGCAGGCACTGGTTGCGACCCAGACGCGCGAAAACTCCGGCAACGTACCGGACAGGTAGCCGACGATCATGATCAGCGAAAGACCACCGAAGAAGCCCAGTCCCAACTTACTCAGGAGGGCATTGAGCGACAGGATCTCACGCTCGCGATAGGCCTGCGCGCAGTGCAGCGAGACGATGATGACGAGCGTGCTCAGGTAGATAAAGAGGTGGCCAGCCGTCGTCAGCCTGGCGTCGAGCCCGAAGCGCACGAAAAAGCCGCCAAAGCCGGCGAGCAGCAGTACAGCGATATCCGAGATCTTGAGCAGATTGATGAAGAACGGCAGCCAGTATCTGGCCGACGATTGCGCACTGCCCTTCTTCAGCAGTGAACCAAGGTCGCCACCGACATCCGACGAGCGATGTTTATCGTGTTCGCCGACAACGGCAGCAGGGTCGAAGTTTTTCATCGTGACAGATCCAATCATCATGAATTGAATAAGGTGCGCAACTTCCGCCAGCAGGTACACCTTGTGCGACCCACCGAGAACGCTTGCGACCACGACAAAGGCGCGATGGCCTCCTTGCGCCGGTAGCTCTGCGGCTACCGAACACCGCCCCCAAGCGTGCTGCAGAAGCTGGATTTGCTTCCCTATCCAATTGTTTGCTGCAGCGCCGCGTAACGCGTACTACTCAAAAAGAAAAATGAAATCGACTTCATCAAGCAACAACGCAAAATTAAGTTTGCATCATTTGATGCACATCAATAACATAAATAGACTATATGCTAATTTAGCTTCAAAGTCATTAGTTTTGACGCGACGCAGCAAAATATATAAATTACAACTAGCAACGTAAATTTCCCCTTCGCAAACCATCCTCGTTTCGCGTCCACGTGCTGTTCTGGACAGACAACCTGGATGGTCGATGACAACTGTTTACCCGGGGTTTCACATGCAAAGACGTGCGCACCATGCGCCACTTGCGCCTGGTGCCAACCTGGCGCTGACATTACCCCGGCGCTCGGGGCCGGTACATACTGCTTACTTTTTATTACTGTTTTCCCCGACCCAGCCTGCATGCGCGGATTGGTCGATCAATCAAGAGCCGCTTGATATAGTTACCCTCCCCGCGACACCGAGCTGTTGTCAGTACAGCGTATACCTTGCAGAATGCTGCACCTGCTGTCGATTAACGGTATAAATATTGGTATGATGCAAGGTCTTGATACTTCAGACACCACAGGACCCTCTGATGCCAGTTTCCAACGCCGCGACCGTCACGCGCCCCCTGCCATGACCGCGCACCTGACCCTGGTAGTTGCCATTGACCAAGACAATGGCATTGGTATCGACAACCGCATGCCATGGCACCTGCCGCACGACCTGGCGCACTTCAAGCGCGTCACGCTCGGCAAACCAGTGATCATGGGCCGCAAGACGTTCGACTCGATCGGCCGCCCGCTGCCGGGCCGGCGCAATATCGTCATTACACGCAATGCCGACTGGTCGCATGACGGCGCCGAGCGCGCCCCATCGCTGGATGCTGCCATCGCGCTGCTGGACGGTGCGCCGGCCAGCATCATCGGGGGCGCGCAGATCTTCAACGCCGCAATCGACCAGGCCGACGCCATGATCGTCACGCACATCGATCACCGTTTCACCTGCGACACGTTCTTCCCGCCGATCGACCCTGCCGTGTGGATAGAGACCGCGCGCGAGACGCACCATCAGCCGCAGCGCGACGACGCGCCCGGATTCGATTACGCCTACGTCACTTACCAGCGCAGCGCCAGCAAGGGCGCGCCATGAGCAGCGCGCTCCGCCCCCCTGGTTCGCGCGGCGGTGACGGCTTCGCCGGCCGCGTCGCCGTCCTGATCGCGGTGCTGGCCACGATCGGCACGCTGTTTGCCTTTCTCGGCACCTCGTCGCACAACGACGCGAGCCTGTTCAAGACGACGGCCGCAATGGAAAAGACCAGTGCGGCCAACGCCTGGGCCCATTACCAGGCCAAGTCGAGCCGCCAGAATCTGGCCGAACTGGCCGCCACGCTGCCCGGCGTCGATGCTGGCCGCTACACCCAGCAGGCCGAGCGCTATCGCCTCGAGAAAGACGTGATCCGCAAGGAAGCAGAGCGCTGGGAGGCTTCGTCGCGCGACTGGAACCGGCGCTCCGAAGAAGCGCTGCACCGCCAGCGTCAGTGGGCGGCAGCGTCGGTCGCGCAGCAGATCGCGATTTCACTGGCCGCGATCACGCTGCTGGCACGCCGCACGTGGCTGCTGACGCTGACCGGCGCCGTCGCCACCTTCGGCATCACGCTCGGTCTGTTCGCGTTTCTGGAAGGGTCCACGACGGCATTGTCGCCCGTGCCGCTGGGCGCGGCGCTGGCTGCCGCGCTGCTGACCGAGGGGGTTCGGCGCGCCGGGCGCCATCTGGACAGCTAGGGTGCGACACTGAACTGCGTGAGTGGTTAATGTAGCAAACAAGCTGGCATCAATGCTGGCAAAAAAACCTCACCGGAGCCCGCAATTTCTGCGAAAATCCGCTACTCATTTTCTACGGTGCCGTGCGCGGCGGCCCTGCTCCACTTCGGAATGATCCGGTGTGGCGCGGCCGCTCCCCACGGCGCTTCGCTTTGGAGCTGTCCATGAAATTTCGTTTCCCCATCGTCATCATCGACGAGGACTTCCGCTCGGAGAACACCTCCGGCCTTGGCATTCGCGCCCTCGCGGCGGCGATGGAACAAGAAGGTATGGAGGTCGTTGGCGTGACCAGCTATGGCGACCTGTCCCAGTTCGCCCAGCAGCAGTCGCGCGCATCGGCATTCGTGCTGTCGATCGATGACGAGGAATTCGGCAGCGGCTCGCTGGAGGACACTGATTCGGCGCTGGTCGGCCTGCGCGCCTTCGTCAAGGAAATCCGCCACAAGAATGCGGACATCCCGATCTACATCTATGGCGAAACCCGCACCAGCCGCCACATCCCGAACGATGTGCTCAAGGAGCTGCATGGCTTCATCCACATGTTCGAAGACACGCCCGAATTCGTCGCGCGCCACATCATCCGCGAAGCCAAAGCGTATCTGGATAGCCTGGCGCCGCCATTCTTCCGCGCGCTGGTGAACTACGCGTACGACGGTTCGTACTCGTGGCACTGCCCCGGCCACTCGGGCGGCGTCGCCTTTTTGAAGTCGCCGATCGGCCAGATGTTCCACCAGTTCTTCGGCGAGAACATGCTGCGCGCCGACGTCTGCAACGCGGTCGAGGAACTCGGTCAGCTGCTGGACCACACGGGCCCGATCGCCAAATCCGAACGCAACGCTGCGCGCATCTATGGCGCCGACCATTGCTACTTCGTGACCAACGGCACCTCGACCTCGAACAAGATGGTGTGGCACTCGACCGTTGCGCCGGGCGACATCGTCGTCGTCGACCGCAACTGCCACAAGTCGATCCTGCACTCGATCATCATGTGCGGCGCGATTCCCGTGTTCCTGATGCCGACCCGGAACAACCTGGGCATCATCGGCCCGATTCCGCTGTCCGAATTCACGCCCGAATCGATCGCCCGCAAGATCGAGGCCAATCCGTTCGCCCGCGAAGCCGTCAACAAGAAGCCACGCATCCTGACCATCACCCAGTCGACCTACGACGGCGTGGTCTACAACGTCGAGACGCTGCGCGAAATGCTGGACGGTAAAATCGACACGCTGCACTTCGACGAAGCGTGGCTGCCGCACGCGACGTTCCACGACTTCTACAAGAACATGCACGCGATCGGCCAGAACCGTCCGCGCGCGAAAGAGTCGATGATCTTCTCGACCCAGTCGACGCACAAGCTGCTGGCCGGCCTGTCACAGGCTTCCCAAGTACTGGTGCGCGAATCGCAGTCGGTCAAGCTCGACCAGGATGCGTTCAATGAAGCGTACCTGATGCACACGTCGACCTCGCCGCAGTACTCGATCATCGCCTCGTGCGACGTCGCTGCCGCGATGATGGAAGCGCCAGGCGGCACCGCGCTGGTCGAAGAGTCGATCCTGGAAGCGCTGGACTTCCGCCGCGCGATGAAGAAGGTCGACCAGGACTTCGGTACCGACTGGTGGTTCCAGGTCTGGGGTCCGGACAAGTTCTCGGAAGAAGGCATCGGCACGCAGGACGACTGGATGATCCGCGCCGAAGAATCGTGGCACGGTTTTGGCGATCTGGCCCCGGGCTTCAATATGCTCGACCCGATCAAGGCGACCATCGTCACGCCTGGCCTGAACCTGTCGGGCCAGTTCGGCGAGACCGGCATTCCGGCCTCGATCGTCACCAAGTATCTGGCCGAACACGGCGTCATCATCGAGAAGTGCGGGCTGTATTCGTTCTTCATCATGTTTACGATCGGGATCACCAAGGGCCGCTGGAACACGCTGGTCACGGCGCTGCAGCAGTTCAAGGACGATTACGACCGCAACGCGCAGATGTGGCGTGCGATGCCGCAGTTCGCCGCGGCCAACCCGCGCTACGAAATGCACGGCCTGCGCGACCTGTGCACCGAGATCCACACGTTCTACAAGTCGCACGACGTGGCGCGCCTGACGACCGAGATGTACCTGTCGGACATGATCCCGGCAATGAAGCCGTCGGACGCGTTCGCGCACATGGCACACCGCAAGATCGAGCGCGTGGCGATCGACGAACTCGAAGGCCGCATCACCGCGATCCTGCTGACGCCGTACCCGCCGGGCATCCCGCTGCTGATCCCGGGCGAGCGCTTCAACCGCACGATCGTCGATTACCTGCGCTTTGCACGTGACTTCAACGAGCGCTTCCCCGGCTTCGAGACCGATGTGCACGGCCTGGTCAAGCGTGAAGTCGATGGCAAGCGCGGCTACTTCGTCGACTGCGTTCAGCAGGACGACTGATCCCGCAGGCTGCGCCGGCAGGCCAGCCAGGTAATAAAAACAACGCCAGCCAACCGGCTGGCGTTGTTGCATCAAGCGTGCGTGTTAAGCGTGCGTGTTCAGCGCGGCGCGCACTGCGGCAAGGCGGCCCGCGTGGCCAGCAACGCACGGCTGTCGTCCACTGACGGCGTGTTGTCGGTGAATTTGCAGCCGTACTGCGGATCGGCCACGATGGACGGCGTCAGCACGTCGTCACCCTCGGGCTTGACGCCCTGCTGCTCCCATTTGACCATCGCGTCGAACGCGGATGCCTGTTCGGCGATCGTGAAGTCGCAGTGGGCGATCCCGCGAATGGCACGCTGGACCAGCAGGTTCGACGTGCCCAGTGCATCGGCGCGGCGTTTGTAGATCTGCTCCATCTTGAACGGCACGTACAGGTCGCCGAGCGTATGGATGGTCACCACCGGCACGGTGATCCGCGCGTTCGTCTTCGGCACCCAGCGCAAGCCGTCGCGGCGCAGCCGGTTGGCGCCAGGTGCGGCAGGCACGCGGAAGATGCTCGCATTGTAGGCAACTTCATCGGCGCTGATGGACGGGTCAGCATCGAGCTGGAAGAAGATGTCATTGGTCGTCACGACGTCATCGAGAAGGATGCCCTGCATCTTGCCGTCGCGCCCGAACGTGCCCCAGACCGTGGCCTGGTACGCGCTGGCATACGCGTAGTCGAACAGCGGACGGGTGCCGCCGCTGAGGTTGGCAACAATTTGCTTCAACCGCAGACCTTGCGTGGTCGGCACTGCCGGCGCGTTCGGCGTGCTGCCACCCGGGAAGCTTGAGAACATCTTCGCCCTCACCTGCGGGCCGATGGTTGCCCAGTCGGCCGGCGGCCAGCGCGTGGCCGGCATGCCGGCCTCCACCATGGCGGCAGTCTGGTAAGCGGCGAAATAATCGTAGAGTTCCGTGTCGCCCAGCACGCCGCACATCGGCACCGCACCGTTGTAGCGGATCTTGTTGATGGCTGTCTCGATGTTTTCCTCGTCCACAGCAGCGGCTGTGACATGGCCACCCATCGAATTGCCAATGATGTAGGTTTTGCTCGGCGCTGCCAGGGTGCGGCCGTTCTTGCCGGCGATGTCACGGAAAGCCAGCGCCAGCGCATTCGTGTCTTCGACGCCGGCGCGCACGTCATAGTAGTTGGTGCTATAGCTCGAGGCGGCCCACGCATAGCCCTGGCTGATCAGGTGGCGGCGCAGCGCTGGCGGCGCCACTTCCAGCGCCGGGCCCGTGCCGCCGTAGCCGTGGGCGTACATGACCAGCATGCCGTTCCAGTTCTTCGGCACTTCGATCTGGTAACCCGCCTTGTTCAGCACGCCCCACCAGCGGTCGGTCTCCGGCGCATTCGCCATGCTATTGAATGGCAGGTTGCTTTCGATGACCGCATAGGTGCGCCCGTCTTGCGGGCGGAGTGGTTCTGGCTGGACGGCAACCGGCGGCGTGGTCGCCAGCGGCGGTGCGCCGACATCGTCGTCTCCGCCACAGGCGGATAGCGCCAGGACGGCGATGAGTGACGGTACTACCCGCGCCGCAATGCGGCGGGACGTGCAGGGTGCAAGCTGCGTTTTCATCAACACTGTCTCCATGATTTTAGTTTTGCACAGCGAAACCAAAAATCACTGTGTGATTTATTGTAGATCGAAACGGTGTGCGCAGGCGTGCCGGGTCGCGCGGCGTGCTGCAGGCAGATGGGAGTGCGGCTTGGCGGTGAGGGAGCGGCAGTGCAGGCCTGACAAGGTGTCAGGCCCGTGGTGTACGGGGCAGGTCTGGCCGCTCTGCGGCGGTCACACTGCCCCGACTGAATGCAGAATGATGGTGCAGTGGCTCAGGCTTTCGGCAGCGTCACGCCGATCTGGCCCTGGTACTTGCCGTCACGGTCCTTGTACGACGTTTCGCAGACTTCATCGCTTTCGAAGAACAGCACCTGCGCGCAGCCTTCGCCCGCGTAGATCTTCGCTGGCAGCGGTGTCGTGTTCGAGAACTCGAGCGTCACGTAGCCTTCCCATTCCGGTTCGAACGGCGTGACATTGACGATGATGCCGCAGCGCGCATAGGTCGATTTGCCCAGGCAGATCGTCAGCACATTGCGCGGGATGCGGAAGTATTCGATCGTGCGCGCCAGCGCGAACGAGTTCGGCGGGATGATGCAGACGTCGCTCTTGATGTCGACGAACGAGTTCGAGTCGAAGTTCTTCGGGTCGACGATCGTGCTGTTGATGTTGGTGAAGACCTTGAATTCATCGGCGCAGCGGATGTCATAGCCGTACGACGAGGTGCCGAACGAGATGATCCGGCGGCCATCCTGCTCGCGCACCTGCTGCGGCTCGAATGGCTCGATCATGCCAGTGCTTTGCGCCATGCGGCGGATCCAGTTGTCGCTCTTGATAGTCATTTGTGGGTTTCCAGCAGGGAGAAAATCACGCGATTTTACGCGAAAAGGCGCTGGCCGTGATGCTTTGGCAATGATTGATTTACTGGCCGCCCACCTCGGTGCCGCCGAGCAGACGCTTGATCATCGCGTGGACCAGCCGCGCCGTCTCGGCCGGTTTTTCAAGCGGATACAGATGGCCGCCTTCGATCATGGCCAGGTGCTCGCCCACCAGCTTGCGCGTGGAGGCGAGTCCTGCCTGCCGCATCTCTTCGGACACGGTGCCGGCGATGAAACCGACGGGCACCGGGAACGGCGCGCGGATCACGGCGCCCATATGGTGCGGCAGGGACTGGTAAATGGCAGATTCGACGTCGCGCCGGAAGCGCAGCGTGACACCATCGGGATGCGGTGCCAGGCCATGCTCCATGTAGTCGTCGAGCGCGCCCGGCGCCCAAGCCTGGAAGATCGACTTGGCGTGGAAGTGGCGGTAGGCGGCGTCACGGTCCGGCCAGTGCTCGCGCCGCTTGTACGAAAAGCGCGCCGGCGACAGCCGTGCGCCCCACCCCGCCAGCTTGGCCAGGCGCCAGACCAGCGCGCGCCAGCCGGCCACCACGGGTGAATCGAGCATCACCACACAGCGCACCAGATCGGGCCGGCGCCGCGCCGCCATCGTCGACAGCGCGCCGCCCAGCGAATGGCCAACAAGGATCGCCGGCTTGCCATAGCCTTCCAGGTGCGCAATCAGCTCGTCGGTCAGCGTGTTCCAGCCATCGCCGACCGGGTAGCGCGGATCGTGGCCATGCATGTCCAGCGTGCGCACGTCGTAGTGCTCGGCAAGATGCGTCAGCAGGCGATTGTAGGTGCCAGCCGGGTAGCTGTTTCCGTGGGCGAAGTGCAGCAGCGGTTTGGGCATGGTCAGGGATGGTTATCAGGGATGGTGGCCGGGGATCTTGGCCAAATTATGCGGCCCATTGTAATGGCGTCTCCGGCCCCGGCCCCGATCTTGGGAGCACGTTTAGAACGAATTCACCAATTTACGCCGACTGTCAGCGTGGCGCTGTAACCCTGACTGGCCGTGCCCGTGACACTCGCCATCTGCAGCGCGGTGCCGTCGCTGAACACGTTATCAAGCGCAAAGCTCATGCGCGCCAGATTGCTGACGCTGCTGCCGTAGCCGCTGCTGGTGTAGGCTTCGTTGGCGATCGCCAGCGGGAACGTGAACTGCGAAGTCTTGATGCGGTTCGCGGCGCTCGTCGACTTGCCCAGCGACGGATAGACCTCGAAGTGCACGTGTGGCATGCGCCCGTCGTAGCAGCCCGGGAAGATGGTCGTAAAAGTCACATAGCCTTCGCTGTCGGCTTCCTGCACGCCGCGCAGATAGTTTTCGCCGATGATGCCGCTGCTGTACATCGAGTAACCCCCTTCGCGCGTGCAGTGCCACAGGTAGACCGTGGCGCCGGCCGCGGCCGCGCAGCCCTGCGCCACGTTCTCGATCTTCAGGCGGATCGTCAGCGGCACACCGGCCGCCACGCCGCTGGCGCCGGCCACGCTGGTCCGGATATCGCTGCGCACGATGCCGGACAGGACCAGCGCATTGGCCACGCCATTGGCATTGCGATTGGTGCCGTCGCCCGGATACGGCCCGCCCGTTTCTTCGGGAATCACCGAGCAGACTGCACTGCCGCCGCTTGTGCCGGCGGCACCCGTCGTGGTGGTGGAACTGGACAGACCGAAACCATCGTCCGCGCTGCTGCTACCGCCGCACCCAGCGAGGGGCAGGACCGCGCTGCCCGCGCCGGCAAGCAGCCAGCGCAGCGACTGGCGCCGGGTGGCCGACCGGGTCAGCATGCGGGCAAGGTCGGCGCCCAGACTCTGGTGATGGTCGGCATCGTGCTCGGGGTGCTGCCCGGTGTCTTGATGATGGCGTACTGCGTTCATTTTCTGCTGTCTCCCTCATGGGTATCGTGGCATTCATGATCAGCTTTGCGGCCCCTGCCACGCGGCGCGTCGAGCTGCGCACGCTGTTGTAGCGTGAGCACTGCCTTGAGCATGGCGCGTGTCTGCAGCCGCAGCAGCTCCTGGTCGGCGATCGCCTGGCCCAGCGCCTGCGCGGCGGCGGATGCTGCGGCCCCGTCGAACTCCGGTGCACCTGCCACCGCGCGCAGCGCCGCGTCGGCCCTGCGCCCGGCAAGGTCCAGCGCGCGCCGCCGGGGCGCCTGGCCGTGCAGGATCGTGAAGACGCGTTCGTTCTGCGCATCGCTCAGGTTCAGGCCGCGCAGGAATGGCGGCGTGCCGAACGGACCGGTTTCGCCGTCGCGCTCGTACCGTTGACCGAACGGCGGGCCGTCGTGCCCCGGACCGTCCGGTGGCGGCATCGGCTGGGCCAGGACGGCGGGCGCGGCCAGCAGGCAGACGGAGAAGGCGGTCGCGGCGCGCAATCCGGATAGTGTGGGGCGCGGGGAAGCTGCTCGTGTCATCGTGGACCTCTCTTGTCGTGGAAGCGGCCATTGTGTGGCGGCGGCGTGTAAAGCGCGTCTAAGCCAGGTAAATCCGCGTAAAGCACCGCAGACGGCGCCGACCTGCTGCGCTATCCTGTCGCCATGAATCACGTTTTGCTCATCGACGACGACGTCGAACTGGTCGGCATGTTTGCCGAATACCTCGAACAGGAAGGCTTTCCCGTCACCTGCGTGCACAATGGCGAGGACGGCGCGCGCGCCGCGCTGACCGGCGGCTACGCCATCGCGGTCCTCGATGTCATGATGCCCGGCGCGGGCGGCATCGAAGCGCTGCGCCAGATCCGCGCCGGCAGCCGCATGCCGGTGCTGATGCTCACGGCGCGCGGTGACGACGCCGACCGTATCCTGGGCCTCGAACTGGGCGCGGACGATTACGTGGCCAAGCCCTGCACGCCGCGTGAACTGACGGCGCGCGTGCGCGCCATCCTGCGCCGCACCCAGGCCGCGCCCGAGAGCGGCCCCGGGGTCGTGCTCAGCGTCGGCAAGCTGACGATGCTGCCCGAACAGCGCCGCGCCACCTGGGATGGCCAGCATCTCGACCTGACCAGCACCGAATTCAATCTGCTCGAAGTCCTGGCCCGCAATGCCGGCCGCCCGGTCAGCAAGAACGATTTGTCCGAACAGGGCCTGGGCCGGCCACTGGCGCGGTTCGATCGCAATATCGACGTCCACCTGAGCAGCCTGCGGCACAAGCTGGGGCCGTTGGCCGACGGCCGCTCCTGCCTGCAGACGATCTACCGCCAGGGCTACCAGTTGATCAAGGAGTAGCATGGGCCGGTTGTTCTGGAAGTTCTTCCTGTGCATCCTGCTGGCGCAGGTGGCCGCGACCATCGGCGTGGGCGGCGTATTCTGGCTACGCGACCAGGCGCGCCAGCGCGCGACGCCCGTGCTCGACAGCGGCCCGCCGGCAGCGATCGCGCTGGACGCCGCTGCCGCCACGTTGCGCCACGGCGGCTTGCCCGCCCTGCGCAGCCTGCTCCCCGACATGCGGCGCCCCCAATTGTTCGTGCTCGACGGGGCGCGCCACGAACTGCTGGGCCGCGCGGTGCCGGCTGAACTGATGCATGCAGTCGAACGTGAACTGCGCGACGGCGCCCAGGGTGGCGAGAACGCCGTGTGGCGTGGCGCGCGGCGCCTGGTCGGCCCGGGCGGCGAGCAGTACATCGCCTTCGTGTCGCGTGACTTCGGGCGCCAGATCGGCCGCGACGCCGGCGGTCAGGACGGGCTGCGCGACGGTATCGGCCCCGATACGCTGACGCCTGGCCTCGGGCCCGGTCCCGGCCCGCGGCGCCGTATCGGCCAGAGCGTTGTGATCGGCGCCACCCTGCTGGCCAGCCTGCTGTTCGCGGCGCTGCTGGCCTGGTATTTCTCGCGCCCGATCCGCGCCCTGCGCAGCGCCTTCGAAGCTGCCGCCGCCGGTGACCTGGCGCCGCGCTTCGGTCCCGGCGCCAAGGGCGGCGACGAACTGGTCGACCTGGGCCGCGACTTCGACCGCATGAGCGCACGCCTGCGCGCGCTGATGGATGGCCAGCGCCGACTGCTGCACGACGTCTCGCACGAACTGCGCTCGCCGTTGGCGCGGATGCAGGCGGCGCTGGGCTTGGCGCACCAGCAGCCGGACAAGATCGGCATCACGCTCGAACGCATCGAGCGCGAAAGCAACCGCATGGACAAGCTGATCGGCGAACTCTTGACGCTGTCGCGCCTGGAAGCCTCGCCCGACGTGCTGCGGCGCGAGCCGGTGGACCTGGTGGAGCTGGTCGACGGGCTTGTCGCCGATGCGCGCTTCGAGGCCGGCCAGGCCCAGGCCGCAGACAAGCGCGGCGCGGCGCTGCGCGTCGACTTCGATGCCGACGACAGCGTCAACGTCAGCGGCGACCCGGACCTGCTCTGGAGCGCGCTCGAGAACGTCGTGCGCAATGCCGCCAGACATGGCGCGCCGGGCGGCGTCGTGGCGGTGTCCGTGCGCGCCGTGGATGGCGTGGCAAAGGTTGAGGTATGCGACCGGGGGCCGGGCATCGCGCCCGAGGACTTGCCGGCGATTTTCCAGCCGTTCTTCCGCTCCGGCGCATCGCGCACCGGTGTCGACGGACACGGGCTTGGACTGGCCATTGCGCAGCGCGTGGTCCAGGCGCATGACGGCGAGATCGTCGTGACCAATCGCGAGGGCGGGGGCTTGCAGGTGACGATCACACTGCCTGCGACCGGACGATGAAATCTGCGGCTCAGCGCCCGTACCAATAGCGGGCGTGGGTCGCGCGGTAGGTCGTCACGTCGAGAGTGGCCCCGAATGCCAGCGAGACGGCGCCCCGCTCATCGGTGCGAATGCGCTCGATGCCCATGGCGCCATAGCGCGCGTAGACGAGCTTTTGCGGGTGGCGATACCGATTGCGATGACCTACCTGGAAGATACCGACTGTCGGCGCGACCGCTTGCAGGAACGCTGCACTCGACGAGCTGCCGCTGCCATGGTGCGGCGCCAGCAGCACGTCGGCGCGCAGACGGTCGGCGTCAAGGCCCAGCAGCGCGGCTTCCTGCGCCGCTTCGATATCGCCCGCCAGCAGGATCGCCTTGCCGCCCGCGCTGATGCGTAGCACGCAGCTACGCGCGTTGGCCTTCAGGCGCGGGTTTGCGTAGCTGGCGCTGTCGGGCGCGAGCATCTCGAAGCGCACCCCGTCCCAGTGCCAGGCCTGGCCGGCGCTGCAGCGGGCCGGGTGCGCAGCCTTGCCCAGCAGCCGGTGACCATCCGGCAGTGACGAGATCACCTGCCCTACCCGTACCGTCTGCAACACTGCCTCGGCGCCGCCGATGTGATCGAGGTCGCTGTGCGAAATCACCAGCGCATCGAGCCGGCCGACACCCCGGCCGCGCAGATACGGCAGGATGACGCGCGTGGCGCCGTTTGCGCCGGGAGCGTACAGCGGGCCGGTATCGTACAGCAGACGATGGTGCTGCGTTTCGACCAGCAGTGCCATGCCCTGGCCAACATCGAAAGCCGTGATGTCGAACCGCCCTGCCGCTGGCGCGGCCGGCATGTGGGTCAGCAGCGGCGTCCACGCGGCCAGGCCCGCCCAGCGCTGCGGCCAGCCGCGCGGCGCCAGCATCCACGCAGTGCCGGCCAGGGCCAGCACGAGGATCCATGGCGTCGGCGCGGGCGCAGTCCATACGGCCAGCGCGGGCGCGGACAACCACGTCAGGGGCCACACCAGGACGACGATCGCCAGGTGCGCGCTGCCCAGCACCAGATCGGCCAGCGGCGACGGCAGCACGCTGCCGGCCAGCGCCAGTGGCGTGACGAACAGGCTGATGACGGGAATGGCCACCGCGTTGGCAAGGGGGCTGACCAGCGACACCTGGCCAAACAGCAGCAGCGTAAGCGGCGCCAGGCCCAGCGTGACGGCCCACTGGGTGCGCGCCGCCACCAACAGGCCGGCGCGCCAGCCGCGCGTGGGCACGCCCAGGCGGCCACTGCACGCATACAGGATCGCCGCCACCGCCCCGAACGACAGCCAGAAGCCCGGCCACAGCATCGCCCAAGGATCGCGCAGTACGGCCACGCCCAGCGCGAGGCACAGCACGTGCGACATCGAGGTGATGCGCCCGCACCACAGCGCCAGCGCGACCACCGCCAGCATATAGAAGGTGCGCTGGGCCGGCACGCCGAAGCCGGCCAGCAGCACGTACAGCAGCGCCACCAGGGCGCCCGCCAGTGCGGCCGCCTTCTGGGCCGGCAGGTGCAATGGCAGGTTCGCACCGGTAGAGAACGATCGGCGCCACAGCCACGACATCGACCACGCGCCCAGGCCGGCCAGCATGGTGATGTGCAGGCCGGAGATCGAGACGAGATGGCTGATGCCGGTGCGGTTGAACACGTCCCACGACCCCTGGTCGATGCCGCGCTGGTCACCGATCACCAGCGCGACGATCACGCCCGCATATGGCTTGCGGTCCAGGACTGCCAGGATACGGCTTCGCAGCCAGCCCCGCGTCCGCTCCACCGCATAGCCGGCGCCCTGAGTCCACGCCGCTAGCCTTGCATTGCGCCCGCCGGCTGGGCGCACGTAGCCCGTCGCGCGCACGCCCTGTTCGAGCAACCACGCCTCGTAATCGAAGCCGTGCGGATTGGCGTTGCCGTGCGGGCGCTGCAGGCGTACGACAAGGCGCCAGCGCTCGCCCGGGTGCACGAACGCCGGATCGGCGGCGGTGGCGCCATACCAGGACAGGATGATTTTGGGCGGCACGGTCGCGCCGGGCGTGTCGACGTGCGCGACGTCGAACTGAAAGCGCACGCCGCCGTCGAAGCGGTGCGGCAGGCTCGCGACGACGCCGGTCACGGCGATCTCGCGGCCTTCGTCCGCAAGCGGCAATGCGTCGCCCAGCGCAGTGTGGGCAAGGAACGCTGCCCAGCAGGCGCCGAGCAGCAGGCCGGCAATCAACTTGCGGGGCAAGCCGCGCAGGATCACGCAAACGACGATGGCCGTGGCCACGCAGGCTGCGAGGCTGGTTAATTCCGGCAATGCGGGCCGGGTCTGAAGCCAGGCAGCGCCTGCAGCGAAGGCAAGGATGGCGCTGCGCATGGGTTGGCGAACCAACGTCGGTCAGGCGGCCGGGCGGCTGATGCCCGACTTGTGCCCGATCGGCATTGCAGCGATGAAGCACCTACCCGTCGCCACTACGGTCAGGCGGACCATCCAGTCTTTCTGGCGCGTCACCGGTCCGTCCATGACATCTCCTTCGTGTTCTCGCGTCAAGCGGCTGTTCGGATCGGATCGATGCACTCAAGGCTCGCTTGCAAGCCGCACCAGTGTCCAACTGCTGTGCCGGCGGACGCGTTGTCCGAACGACGCACGTGGCAGGCAGCTGCCCGCGGCAAACCAGCGCGTGCCATCGAGCGCATCGCGGTCGTCACAGCGCCACCATCCGCTGGCCGGACAGAATGCACTGCTTTGCGCGACGCTGCCGATCAGGGCGTCGCGATGTGGCATGAGGTCCGTTTCGGGCGTCACGCCGGACGTAACATCATGCTCCAGACCGGTCGCAGGATCGGGCCCAAGGTCATACGCATCGAGGGACGCGAGATCGGGCACGCGAGCGGGCTCGGCTAACCCGGTCACGGCAGGCGCTGGTGCGGCCTGAACTCGTAAGCGCGGACGGTGGCGCTTGTCCGCCAGGCGCCACCGGGTCGGGCTCCGGCTTTCATAGCTGGGCTGCAAACCCCTGACCCGCTGCCACACGGTTGGTTGCGGCAGCAGCAGCGCTTGCGGCATGCGCTTGCCTTCGTCGATGAACTGGCGTTGCCCGTTGTAGACGCGCACACGGGCGTTGACCTCGGTACATTGCCACCAGCCCGTGTGCGGACAACTGTCACCGGCAAGCGCAATGGTGCCGAGCGCAGTGGCCGGCGGCTCAACAGATGGCGGCGCCTGGGCTACGGTTGGCCGCAGCCGGAGACTCCCGGCGATCCGGTCCCACAAATCGATCAGCGCCTGCTCGGACAACGTCGACTGCACCGGCTTGCCGCCACCCGCCGGATTGGTGCCGGCGGCCAGTTCCAGTGTCATGAACGGCGTATGCACATCAAGCTGGCGCCCGGGCATTTCCCACTGAAACGAATAGCCGGTCGTGAAATTGGGCTCGCGCACCCGCATGACCAGTTCATCGCCGTCGAGGCCATTGATGGCGCGCGCCGCTTCGCGCAGATGCGAGAACGCGAGCTGCATGAACAGCGGACGGCGGTCGACCGTGATCGCATGCCGTTCGAGCAGGCGCGGGGCGGGCGTCACCCCTGCCATCGACGAGAGCACGATACTCACGTCAGGATGGCCCGGCAGGCCGGCGAACAGCACGACGCTTTCAGTGTCTGCGTCGTCATACGGGTCAAGCACGATGGCGTGGTCAAGACAGAATCCCGGCTCGCGCGGAATCTCGCCAGGCTGCATGGCGCGAAACCGCCGCAGCACGCGTGCCAGGCTGTCCCCGCTGCCCGGCGCCATGCCCTGCGCCTGCGCGTCAATGCTGACGTGGGGTAGTCTCAGCAGGCCATGCACGTCCACGTCCTCAATTGCCACAATGTGACCGTGTTCGATGGTCTGGGCCGGGCGCCGGTTGTGCACGAACACCTTGCCCTGCCCCGTCGCAGACAGCAAGTCCTTCGCCGACTCCAGCTTGCCGTACTCGTCTTTCCCGGTAAGCAGCGTATTTTCCAGTGCGTCAAGACGTTGCGTGAAGTCGTCGTCCGTTTCACGGTCGGTGCTGGCGACATCGTAACCACCGATGAAGCCACGTCGCAGACGCACCGTCGCCTCGGCGGGAAGGTCGATCAGGAAACGGCCCACGCAGACGGTCTTCATCGTGCCGGTCATCTTTGCCACCTTTTGCCTATCCTCGTCGGTCTGGAACGAGTTCGCGAGAAAGGACACCAGCGTCAGGGCTGACGCCATCGCTATACCGACCCAACGCACATGGCGGCTCTTCAGCCGCTTCATCGGACTTCCTGAACGATCTTGACGATGAGATGACGCGTCAGCAGCAGCATGTCTTCGTGCTGGAAACTGTCCTGATGCCGGAAACCCGTCGGCGCAAACGCGCCGCGCACGTGCGCTGCCGCCCCTGCGCCGGATTGCAGCGGTACCGTCTCATCGCCTTGTTCGTCCTGCGGCCACAAGACAAAGCGCAGCCGGACACCGTTCGCGGTTTCCACCTCGCGCATGCCGGCACTGCCTTTTTCACCATCGGCGACCAGCTTTGCCGCCCGCACGTTTGCGGTCGTGAGCACTGCTGGCGACGTTGAGGGCATGCGCGCCACCCAGCGAATCTTGCCGTACGCTTTCAGCGTTTTGTCCGCGCCATAGAAGGCGTAAGAATGGCGGTGATAGTACGGCGTGCTCTTGCCGCCCTTCCCTTCGACGCCCAGAACCTGGCGGTGAAAACGTTCCGCCTCGTTGATTGCGTCGAGAATTTTTTTGACCGGGCCGCCATGCAGCTTGGCGTAGCGCTGCGCCGGGTCCACCAACCCCGGGTCGATCATCCGGTGCCACGACGTCATGTCCCGATACATATCGTAAGGATTGCCAGCCGGCAGTGACACCATGTCGCGCATATCCTCGTGCGCGCTCACGCCGCGCAACGTTTTGATCACCAGCCACGGCGCCGGATAAAGATGATTCGGCAGCAGCTGCAGCAGGCCGGGCGCCACCGCCATCACCGGCATCGTCTTGGCGCTCGTGTCGCCGGCGATGTCGGCGAACCCGGATGCGGCAAAATTGGCCAGTGGCCCATTAGTGAAATTGCCTGCCTCGGTGCCGCAGGCCATACGGCGGTATGCCACCGGCGCGCCCAGCGCCGGCATCACGGCGTGCACGATGCCGGCGATGTCCGAGGCGCCGCCTGCGTCCTCGCTCAGGCGCGCACAGGCGCGCGCGACCAGCCCGCCCATCGAGTGGGTCACCAGGATCACGTGGCGGCATGCATGCTTGCGATCGGTCCAGAAGGCGCGTATCCCGTCGATCCGTGCGCGCAGGCGTTTTGCCGCCACGTCGCACGACGCCAGCCAGTTGTAGCCGAAGGCATAGACCGGATACTGGTAGCCGGCGTAGTGTTCGAGTTCAGCTTCGGTGACGTGCTCGATCTGCCGCACGCCCCAGCGTTCGGGGTCGCATTGCATGACCCGCTTCCAGTGCTGACGCACCAGGCGCGCGCCTTGGGGCGAGAGCTGGAACGTCTTGTCCAGGTTGCGTTGCAGGTCGACCAGCAGCGCGCCGTACGAGTCGGCGTGGATTTCTCCCCAGCCCCGTTCGCGCATGACGTCAGGCTCCAGGCCGCAGAGCGGGAAGTCGAGTTCGCCGTCAGGGTCCACCTCGAGGATGGCGGGATCGAGGATGCGCTGGCGCAGTGCAGGCGCGCGTGTTTCCCACACGTCGGCCTCGCGGTATTTGCCAGCGAGATGATTCGGTGGCCGCCATGCGGGCTCGCCCGGGCGCAGCGCGTCGTCGTCACGCTTGTTCAAATTGGCGCGCGCCCGCAGGTTCGAGCCCATGCTGCCAGGAACGAAAATGACGGGGATGACCTTACGCGACCCGATCGTGACGCGGGCGCGCACCTTGAATGCGACTGGCGTGGCGACCGTATGGGCCACCAGGCTGCCGTCGCGCTCGACGGTGGGCTGGTGGATCGGCCGGGTTGGCTCGCTCATGCTGTGTCCGTGCTGGCGGGCGTCGGATCGCTGGACTGGTCATCGGCCAGCAAGCGGATTTCAATATCGCCCATGGCGTAGCTGTGCAGGATGCTGGTGCGGCCTTCATCGTCGGTGATGCCTTCGATGCTGGTGCCGTCCTCGTGCTGTGCGATATAGCGCTGCCCCCTGGCCGGCAAATTCGTCTGACGGTCGATCACCACCACACGCTCATCGGTTTCGAGGGCGGTGGCCGGCAGCCGCAGGCCGGCTGGCATGCCGCCACCGCCCGTCAGGTAGTCGACGCTGGCGGCCTTGATGACGTGGTTGCCGCTGCTCTGGTGCGTGATCGCGCCGCCGTGCCAGTCGGTTTGCGTCCCCTGCGACACCACCTTGACCGACGGCGCTTCGAGCTCGATGCCGGCGGCGGCGATCAGGCGAATCCGGTTGGACGATTTGATCTCGATATCGCCCTTGTGGGTTTCGACGACGATGTCGCCGCGCGCCGCAATCAGCTTCATGCCGAGGTCATACGCGAACAGGCTGAGCGCGCGCGACGCCCGCAGGAACAAGCTGCGCCCGGCCGCCACTTCGGTGTCACCGGTCGAGACGACGTCGATCTTGGTCCGCGCGCCCAGCGCGATGGCGTCATCACTGGCCAGCACCACCCCGGCCGGCGCGCTCACCGCCACCATCGGCGCGCCGCCCTGCGCCAGGCCTGGGGCCACACTGGAACCGTCTTGCCAGCGGCGCAGGCGTTCGGTGAGCTCGGCCAGGCGCGGGCTGGCCGCATGCTCTTCGCCATGCGCGCCCGCCAGCCGGCCCAGTTCATCGAGCACACCGTGCATCACCTCGGCGATGCCGACCAGCGCGCCGCGCTCGAGCTGCGCGCCACCATCGGCGTCGCTACCCCCGGCACTGAGCAGGATGCCTTCGCCACCGCGCACGGCAACAGCCTTGCTGCTGCGAAGCTCGGCGCCCTCACCGCGTGCCCCGGCCGTGCCATTCGAGCGAGGATCGGACAGCCAGCCCAGATTGAGTTCGGCAGCCGCGTGGTCGCTGGCCAGCTGCACGCCGATCTGGCCTGGTGTATCGTCGAACAGCAACTGCCCGCCACGCGCGCCGCCAATTTCGCGACTGCGCATGCCGGCCAGGTAGCGATTGCCCGGCAAGCCACCTGCGCGGCTGAGCGCGGGCGGCTGCGAACGCTCGTTGTACAACTGCGACAGGATGACGGGCCGGTCAGGATCGCCGCCCATGAACGCCACCAGGACCTCGGTGCCCACACGCGGCATACCGAGCGTGCCCGATTGCTGCTGGCTGCCGGCGCCAGCGCCGGCCCAGTTGGACGCAACGCGTACCCAGGCTGAGTCGGCGGGCGTATCCGACGCCCCGGCGCCATGTGCATGCCGATGGTCGTCCGTGCGCATGCCGGGGAACCGGATCTTGACCCGGCCCAGTGCATCGCAATGGACTTCTTCGCCGGGCGGACCGGTCACGATGGCACTTTGCAGTTGCGGATGCGGCAGGTCGGTGCGTGGATCGAACCTTGGGGCCAGCGGGATGCCGCGCCGCACCGCGTCGAAGGTAACGCGTACCCGCATGGCGCAGGATGTCAGCGCAGATGCGGGCGCATGCGCCGGCGCAGCCCCAGGCGCAGACGCCAGCACCGACGCCGCAAACGCGCTGTCGGCGCCGGTGAGCGCCGTGCCCATCAGCCGCCGCACCCGTTGCGCGACGTCAGCCGGCAGGTTGTTCTCGGCCTCAACGTGCAGTGCGGTGATGACGAAGTCGCGTTCGGCGGCCGGGTGCGTGTCGATCTCGGGATGGCCGCTAAGGGTGAACCACTCGCCGGCGCGCAGGTCCCGCACGGTGCCCGCGCCATGAAAGCATTTGGTGTCGAGCTCGTGCCGGTTCATGCGCAGCTGCCCCAGGCGCCAGTGGTCTTCGACGTCATTGCCGGCATGGGGCATCTCGACCTGGTAGTCGTCCAGGCTGGCGGCAAGCCCATTGCCGCTGGGGCCCTGATCGGCCATGCCGCGCGCGGTGGCCGTCATGAAGCTGGTGCCCAGCGGATTGCGATAATCCCAGCTGTGCCGCGTCGTGCTGCCAGCCTGCAGGCGGCGCGCGGCGCACCACGAGACGATCGTGTCGCGCTCTTCGCTGGCGCCGCCCTGGTGATAGCGCACGGCGCCGGCGCTGTTGCGCGGCAGCGTGTTGGGATCGTTGAACAGCATCAGCGTGTGGGCGGGTGATGTGTCAGGCTCGCTGGCTCTCGCCCTGGTGCGCGCGTGGCCGGGGCGGAAGGTCCAGGCCACGCCACGCCGGCGCAGCAGGCGGCGCACGAAGGCGGCGTCGGACTCGTTGTATTGCATGGTCTGCTCGCGCGGCGGAAACTGGCGCGGGTCGAACAGCGGATCGAGTTCGTAATCGAAGGCGCTGGCCAGCACGCTGTTCGACAGGCGCCATTCGTCGAACAGCACCTGCACGATCTCGAGTTCGTTCTGGTAGCGAAATACACGGCTGTTGATGCGCTTTTCCATGATCGCCAGCGCGTCGCGGATCACCAGCTGGTACACGCCCAGGCCGCCGTCGAAATCGCCGGCGCGGGCTTCGGCCACGATGCCGCACACGCCGCGCAATCCGCCACGATCGGTGACGAGCGCGACTTCGGCCGGCAGCGCGATCAGTTCCTTGAGCGGCAGGCGCGGTGTGGACGCAACGCAGGTGACGGTGTACTCGACGCCGCCGCAAATGGCTTCGCTGCCCGTAACACGCTGCGGCAACAGGATGGTGGCAAGCCGATGATCAGCGTGACCGAGACGCAGCCGGATGGGTCGGTGCGCCCCCGATAGCGAACGGTCGTTCTGCAGCATGCGCAGGAATTCGCTGGCGTTGTCCACGTGAATCTCCTGTCCATCCAATGCGTTTCTCGGGGAAGCACATCTTGGCACGCCGTACTGATGGCGTTTTGTCAGGTGTCACAGATGCCAGGCGCCGTTTCGGGAACTTCGCCGGGCCGCCTGGCTAGACGGCAGCGCACAAGCCGGCCAGGCGCGGGATGGCGGCCAGCGAGGCGCGATGGGCAGCGATGCGCACGACATCCGTGTCCACGCCGCGCAATTCTGCCAGCGCCGCGCCGATGCCCGGCAAATTCTCGGGGCTGTTGCGGCCCGGATGAATCCAGCTAGGGGCGATGTCGGGTGAGTCAGTTTCCAGCACGATCCAGTCGAGCGGCAACTCAGTGGCCAGGCGCCGGATCTGCAACGCGCGGGTAAAGGTCAGGTTGCCGCCAAAGCCCAGGTGCAGGCCGAGGTCGATGAAATTCTGCGCCTGCTGAAAGCTGCCATTGAACGCATGCGCGATGCCGCTTGGCGGGCGAATCTGGCGCAGGTGCTTGAGCACCTGGTCCTGCGAGCGGCGCACGTGCGTCATGACCGGCAAGCCAAAGTCGCGCGCGATGCGCAGCTGTTCGCGGAAAAACCGCGCCTGCTTCTCGCGCATCTCGGGTGTGGTGAGTTCGGGGATGAAGAAATCCAGCCCGATTTCACCGATGCCCACGAAGCGCGGATCGCCCATCGCCGCCTCGACGCGCGTGCGCAGGTAGGCCAGGTCGTCATCGTGTGCCTGCGGCACGCACATCGGGTGGATGCCCAGCGCGTAGCAGGCGTTCGGGCTGCCCGCCGCCAGTGCCGCGACCGTATCGAAATTGCCCCGCTCTACCGCCATGATGACGATCATCGAGACGCCGGCCGCTTCGGCCCTGCGCGCCACGCCGGCGCCATCGCCACCGTATTCGCGGGCGTCGAGGTGAACGTGCGTATCGATCCACATGGCGTCAGCCTTCCGCTGCCTGCAACCCGTGCTCGGTCATGCGCAGCACGCGGTCGCAGCGGCGCGCCAGTTCCATGTCGTGCGTAACGATCACGAAGGCGGTGCCGAGGGTGCGCGAGAGTTCGAGCATCAGGTCGAAGATGATCTGCGCGGTCGTGTGATCGAGGTTGCCGGTCGGTTCATCGGCCAGCACGCAGGCCGGTTGCGTAACCAGCGCGCGCGCCAGCGCGACCCGCTGGCGCTCGCCGCCGGACAACTCGCCCGGGCGGTGCATGACGCGTTTGCCCAGGCCCACCCGTTCCAGGATGGCCTGCGCCAGCGTCAGCGCCTCGGCGCGCGGCATGCGCCGGATCAGCAGCGGCATCATGACGTTGTCGAGCGCCGTGAATTCGGGCAGCAGGTGGTGGAACTGGTACACGAAGCCGAGCGCCGTGTTGCGCAGTTCGCCGCGCCGGGATTCGGACAGGCTCGCAAAATCTTCGCCGCGCAGGCTGACCGTGCCGCTGCTGGGCGTATCCAGGCCGCCGAGAAGGTGCAGCAGCGTCGACTTGCCCGAGCCGGACGCACCGACAATCGCCACGCGCTCGCCGCGGTACACGGCAAAGTCGATGCCGTCGATGACACGCACGATGGCATCGCCCTGGTTGAAGGTCTTGCCCAGGCCACGGCAGGCCAGCACGGGTACGTCGTTCGTTTTGTTCACGTCGTTCATCGCATTGTTCTTCACATTATTCATAGCGCAGCGCCTCTGCCGGTTTCACGCGCGAGGCGGCCCAGCTTGGGTAGATCGTGGCCGCAAAGGCCAGCACCACCGACACGATGCCGATAGTGACGACGTCCGGCGTGTACAGCTCGGACGGCACGGTACTGATCAAATAGATATCCTTGGACAAGAACTCCACGCCCAGCACGCGTTCGATGAACGGGACGATGACACCGATGTTCTTGCTCACGCCCACGCCCATGGCCACGCCCGCGAGCGTGCCGAGCACACCGACGACCGCGCCCTGCACCATGAAGATTTTCATGATCGAGCCGGGCGAGGCGCCCAGCGTGCGCAGGATCGCGATGTCGGCCTGCTTCTCGGTCACCGTCATCACGAGGCTCGACACCAGGTTGAAGGCGGCCACCGCGATGATCAGCGTCAGAATGATGAACATCATCTTTTTTTCGGTCTGCACCGCAGCGTACCAGTTGGCGTTGAGCTTGGGCCAGTCGCGCACGACCAGGTCGCCTTTCATGGAGAGCTTCAATGCCTCAGCCACCTGCGGCGCTTCGCGCATGTTCGCGATGCGCAGGCGCAGGCCCGATGGCGCCTGCTGGCGTTCGAGGCGCTGCGCATCCTCGATGTGCACGAACGACAGCGCCGCATCGAAGTCGAAGTGCCCGGCCTCGAAGATGCCGGCCACCGTGAAGCTGCGCGTGCGCGGCACCATGCCGGCCGGCGTGACCTGGCCCTGGGCCAGCACCATGGTGACCTTGTCGCCCATGCCCACGCCCAGCGCGCGCGCCAGCGCGTAACCGAGCACGATGTTGAAGCTGCCGGGCTTCAAGGCATCGAAGCTGCCGGCGCGGATCTGCTTCGCGACCGTCGACACATTGTCTTCGACGCCGGGCAGCACGCCGCGCACGATCGACGGACGCATGATCCCGTCGCGCACCAGCAGGCCCTGGGTCTCGACGAACGGCGCCGAGCCCAGTACGGCCGGATTCTGCGCCGCTTCCTTGGCCCTGGCCTGCCAGTCCGGCATGCTGCCCGATGCATCGAACACCTCGATGTGGGCCAGTACCGACAGCATGCGGTCGGTGACCTGCTTCTGGAAGCCGTTCATCACCGACAGCACGATGATCAGGGCTGCGACGCCGAGCGCGATGCCGGCCACGGAAATGAGCGAGATGAACGAAATGAAGCTGCTGCGACCGCTGCTCTTGCCGGCGCGCGTGTAGCGCAGGCCGACCTGCCACTCGTACGGCAGTTTGTGGATGATGCTCATGAATTTTCGTGCTTCAGATTGGAATCGGGGCAAACGACACGGGCGCGGTTACTCATAGCGCAGTGCCTCTGCCGGTTTCACGCGCGAGGCGGCCCAGCTTGGGTAGATCGTCGCCAGGAACGACAGCAGCACGGCCACGCCGCCGATCCAGCCGACGTCGGCCCACAGCAGTTCGGACGGCATCTCGCTGATCAGATACACCTCTTGCGACAGGAAGTGCACGCCCGAGATGCGCTCGATGGCCGGCACGATGACGTCGACATTGAGCGCCACCAGCACGCCCAGGCCCACGCCGAGCAGGCCGCCCAGCAGGCCCACGAGCGTGCCTTGCACCATGAAGATTTTCATGATCGCGCGCGGCGACGCGCCCAGCGTGCGCAGGATGGCAATGTCGGACTGCTTGTCCTTGACGGTCATGACGAGCGTCGAGACGAGGTTGAACGCGGCCACCGCCACGATCATTGTCAGAATAATGAACATCATGTTCTTCTGCGATTGCACGGCCGCGAACCAGACCGTGTTGACCTTGGTCCAGTCGCGCATGATCAATTCGCCCGGCATCGAGCGCTGCAGTTCATAGGCCACGCGTGGCGCCTGGTGCAGGTCTTGCAGCCGCAGGCGGATGCCGGCCGGCGCCGTGGCACCCGTCGCCACCTGGGCGTCGTCGATATTGATCAGGGCGAGCGTGGAATCGAACTCGAAGTGGCCGACCTCGAAAATGCCGGACACGGTCAGCGCGCGCGTGCGCGGCAGCGGGTTCTCGCCTGGCGTGCTGGCGCCGCCCAGGATACCGCTGCTGGCCACGAGAAGCGTGACGCGGTCGCCCACGTCGACGCCAAGTGACTTGGCCAGCGCGCGGCCAAGCACCACATTGAATGAGCCGGCGCGCAGCGATGCGAAATTACCGGCCTTCATCTGGCGCGTGATGTCCGATACCAGTGCTTCTTCGACCGGTGCCACGCCGCGCAGCAGCGCCGGCTTCATGACGCCGTCGACGAGCAGCATCGATTGCGCGTCGATGAACGGCGCGGCGGCCTTGACCTGCGGGTTGCGCAGCGCCTGCAGGCTGGTGGCGCGCCAGTCGGGCAGCGCGCCGCGGCTGTCGAAAATCTCGACGTGCGCCAGCATCGACAGCATGCGGTTGGTGACTTCCTTCTGGAAGCCGTTCATCACGGACAGCACGACGATCAGCGCGGCCACGCCGAGGGCGATACCGGCGACGGAGGCCATCGAAATGAAGGAGATAAAGCTGTTGCGGCCGCTGCGCTTGCCGGCGCGGGTGTAGCGCAGGCCGATCTGCCATTCGTAGGGGAGTTTGTGGGTGATGCTCATGCTGTCCGTGTCGACCGATCCGCTGTGTTCCGCTATATTTTTGTATTGGTGGCGCAGCGCCGGGCTGCATCAGCCCGGCAGTTTGCCAGACAAACCGGGATTGTGGCGCAATTATCAAAAACCCACTAGGGGATTCCAGTGGGCATGCGGCGGCATAATCGGGATGGTGATCCGCTGGCGGCGGCGATTTGCCCTAGAATAGCGGGATGGCTCATATTACGCTCGTCCTGCCGTTCGCCCTGCCGCTTCCCGAATTTGCTCCCGACCTGATCCGCGCGATGAACACGCCGGCGCTGGCACTGCTGCTCTCACGCACCTCGGGCGCCACGCGCACGCGGACGGCCGAGCATACCCACGCCCTGCCCCATGAAACCTGGCTGGCGCGCGCGCTCGGCCTGGGCGCCGCGGGCGGGGTTGACGTGGCCGTTGCCGCCATGCGCGGCTTCGGGCTGGATCCCGATGGCGGCAACTGGTACATCGTCAGTCCCGGCCACATCCAGATCGCGCGCACGCACCTGACGATGGCCGATACGCGCCAGGTACCGCTGGCCGATGACGACAGCCGTGCGCTGTTCGCCACGGCTGCCGAACTCTGCGAAAGCATTGGCCATGCGCTGCGCTACGGCGATGCGCAGACGTGGTTCCTGCGCGCCGACGACTGGACGGGTTTCGAGACCTCCACGCCCGACACGGTCGTGAACATGGACCTGACGGATTTCATGCCGAAGGGCCAGCCCGCGCTGGCCTACCGGCGCCTGCAGAACGAAGTGCAGATGGCGTGGCACGCGCATCCGATGAACGCCGCGCGCGAAACGCAGCGGCTGCCGATCGTGAACGCGTTCTGGATGTGGGGTGCGGGCCGGACGGCGCCTGCACCGACGCAGCCGCTGGCCAGTGTTGCGGTGCCGGGCTGGCTGGGCGCGCTCGGTGATCAACGGTTCGACACGCTCGACCGATTGGCCGATCTGCTGTCGACCGACCGCACGCTGGTCGTCGGCCCGCTGGCCGAAGCGGCGCAGGCATCCGACTGGGGCGTCTGGCTGCAGGTGATGGGGCAACTGGAAGATACGCTGTTCGCGCCGCTACTGGCTGCCGTGAAGGCGGGCCGCGTAAGCAAGCTGACGCTGGTGCTGAGCAGCCGCGAAGGGCTGCTCGAGACGACGACGAGCGCGCTGGCGCAGCGCAAATTCTGGCGCAGTCCGACGCTCGACGCACTGAAGTGAGAACACTGGTGAGCGCACTGAAACAACTCGACCGAGATAGACATTGATCCTGAAGACCCGACTCTCCACCCGCCCCTGCCCGTTCCGCACCTCCGAACTGCTGCGCCAGGACGGCGTGCACCCTGTACTGGCCCGTATCTACGCGTCGCGCGGCCTGCTCGACGCGCGTGAGCTTTCGAGCGAACTGGCAGCGCTGTCGCCGCCGTCCGGCCTGAAGCACATCGACGCCGCCGCCGCGTTTCTTGCCGACGCCATCGGCGCCGGCAAGCGTATGACGATCGTCGCCGACTACGATTGCGACGGCGCCACGGCCTGCGCCGTTGCCCTTCGTGGGCTGCGTGCGATGGGCGCGCAGGTCGACTACATCGTCCCGAACCGCTTCGAATACGGCTATGGCCTCACGCCCGAAATCGTGGCGCTCACGGCGCGCGAAAAGGCGCCCGACATCATCGTCACGGTCGACAACGGCATCGCCAGCGTCGACGGCGTGCTCGCGGCGAATGGGCTGGGCATCGACGTCGTCGTCACCGACCACCACTTGCCGGGTGACGTGCTGCCAGCGGCGCGCGTGATCGTCAACCCGAACCAGCCCGAGTGCGGCTTCCCGAGCAAGAACCTGGCTGGCGTGGGCGTGGTGTTCTACGTACTGCTGGCCCTGCGCGCGGAATTGCGCCGACGCGGCGTGTTCGATGCACAAACGCAGCCCAAGCTCGACAGCCTGCTCGACCTGGTCGCGCTGGGCACGGTGGCCGACGTCGTCAAGCTCGACGCCAATAACCGCATCCTCGTCGCGCAGGGCTTGAAGCGCATGCGTGCTGGCCGCATGCATGCCGGCGTGGCGGCGCTGTTCCGGGTGGCCGGGCGTGAAGCGCGCTGCGCCACGCCGTTCGACCTGGGCTTTGCCGTCGGCCCGCGCCTGAATGCTGCCGGCCGCCTGCAGGACATGGCGCTCGGCATCGAATGCCTGACCACCGACGACGAAGGCCGCGCCTGGGCCATCGCCCAGCAACTGAACGAAATCAACCTCAAGCGCCGCGAAATCGAAGCCGAGATGCAGGACACCGCGCTGCTGCACCTGGACACGTTCGAGCCGACCGGCGCCAGCACGATCACCGTGTTCGACGAAGGCTGGCACCAGGGCGTGATCGGGATCGTCGCCTCGCGCCTGAAAGAAAAATTCTACCGCCCGACGTTCACCTTCGCACCAGCGGGCGACGGCATGATCAAGGGCTCGGGCCGCTCGATTCCGGGCTTCCACTTGCGCGACGCGCTGGACCTGGTGTCCAAGCGCGTGCCGGGCCTGATCGACAAGTTCGGTGGCCACGCGATGGCCGCCGGCCTGTCGCTGCGGCACGACAATTTCGACACCTTCTGCCAGGCCTTCGAAGCCGTCGGCCAGGCCTGGCTGACGGATGCGCAGCTCGAACGCATCATCGAAACCGACGGGCCGCTCGAGGACGAGTTCTACTCGACCCAGTTCATCGAACTGATGGACGGCCAGGTCTGGGGCCAGGGCTTCGCGCCGCCGGTGTTCTGCGACGAATTCCGCGTCGTCAGTCAGCGCATTCTCAAAGAGCGCCACCTGAAGCTGCAGCTGGAAAAGAACGGCCGCCGCTACGACGCCATCTGGTTCGGCCACACCGACAGCCTGAGCGACCGCGCCCGCGTCGCCTTCCGCCTCGACGCCAACGAGTACAACGGCGTCACCAAAGTCCAGCTCCTGGTCGAGCACGCCGAATCCGCCTGACCGCTCCGGGCAAGTCCCCCGAGCAATTGCAAAACAATTCGACTCTGACCCCAATTGGAGGTCGCTCGAATTGAGGCAATTGCCCAATAATTCGACTCTGACCCTAATTGTCAGGCGGGCTCTGCGGCAAACGTAACAATTAGGGTCAGAGTCGAATTGTTTGATAACTGTTTGCGGGCGGGATACTTACAGGCGACATGATCCTGGCGTGTTCGCTATGATGAGCCGGTTTGCCGGATTGGCCATTCCCCCCTCATTCCCTGTGCGCTGGCTGGTTGCCGGCGGGAGCATGCATGTTTTCAATCATTATCAATTTCGTTGGCTCGCTGATGCATCTTTATGTGGCGCATCGCCTGTATGCGCTGGGGCCGGTTCGTGCGCGCGTGCCGGCGCGTGTCTGGTGGGTGGGCGCCGTAGCGCTGTGGGGGTTCTATCTGTGGGGCGTGCAGCTCGGGGATGCGGCGCTCGACTGGCGCTGGTGGCCGGGGCAGTTCTCGATGACGTGGCTGGGCGTGCTGTTCTGCATGACGCAGTATCTGCTGCTGGCCGACATCGTCACGGGCTTCGGTTTCTGGCTGCGGACCTGGGCGCCGCGTATTCTGGCCCTCGGCGCGATGGCGGGTGTGGCGGTCAGCGGTTTTGCGATCTTCCAGGCGATGCGCGCACCGGCCATCGTGGAACAGGAAGTCACACTGCCCGGCCTGCCCAAGGCGCTCGATGGCACCGTGCTGGTGGCGATCAGCGATACGCACCTCGGCGCCCAGCGCCGCGCAGAGTGGCTCGGCAAGCGGGTCGACCAGATCAATGCCCTCGATCCCGATGCCGTCGTGATGCTGGGCGACCAGGTCGAAGACGAACCGATCAACGACGCCCAGCTCGCACCTGTCCTCAAACGGCTGCGGCCCGCCATGGGCGTCTGGGCCATCACCGGCAACCATGAGTACTATGGCGACGCTGGCGGGACGATCCATGAATTCGCGGCCGGCGGCGTCAAGTGGCTGCGCGACCAGCATGTCGAGATCGCACCAGGCCTGCACCTGGCGGGCCTGGACGATATCGGGCGCGCCAGGCGCGGCGGGCGCAACGTGAATGCCGGCCTCGAACGCATGCTCCCCAAACGGCTGGACGGCGCCACGATCCTGCTGGCGCACATCCCCGATCCCGGCCTGATCGAGCGCGCCGCGCAAAAAGACATCGACCTGATGCTGTCCGGGCATACCCACGGCGGCCAGGTCTGGCCATTCACCTATCTGGCCCAGCGCGAGTTTCCCTACCTGGTGGGCTGGTACCGCATCGGCCACATGCAGCTGGTGGTCAGTCGCGGCGCCGGCGGCTGGGGGCCGCGCATGCGGCTCTGGCAACCTGGCGAAATCGTCAAGCTGACCCTGCGCGCCCAGCCCTGACCTGGGCGTACGACCGCCCCGCCCCCACTCACGGCGCGGTGGGTGGCTTGTACGTTTGCCCGTGCCGCATCACGAAGAACGCGTCGTCCGCCACGCCCTGCGCCGCACGCGCCAGCGCCAGGTCGCGCGGGGCCTGGTCAAGGCGCTCCTGCCCCATCGGGTACGTCCCCCAATGCATGCCCACGCTGTGCTTGACGCGCAGCTCGAGGTGGATGCGCACCGCCTCGTCGGGACTCACGTGCGAATTGCGGTACCACAGCGGCTGGTAAGCGCCGATACCGATGGCCGCCAGGTCGAAGCCACCGAAGCGCGCGGCGATGTCGCCGATGTCCTTCGAATAGCCCAGGTCACCCGAGAAGAAGAATGCAAACCCCGGACGCGTGACGGCAAAGCCGCCCCACAGCGTCGCATTGCGGTCCCACAGCGAGCGGGCCGACCAGTGATGCACCGGCAGCAGGTGCAGTTCCAGTCCCCGGTACACCGTCTTTTCCCACCAGTCGAGCTTGACGATGCGCGAGCGGTCGCCGCCCGTCACGTTCTTCGCGAGCCAGATATCGACGCCCAGTGGCGCCACCAGCAACGGCGGCCCGCCCGGCTGGCGGTACAGCGCGCGCAGCGACGCCTTCGACAAGTGGTCGTAATGCGAGTGACTGAGCAGGATGACGTCGATGCGCGGCAAGTCGGCTAGCGCCACGCCGGGCGCCTGATGGCGTTTGGGTCCCGCGAACGGCAGCGGCGAGGCACGCTCGTCGAACACGGGGTCGGTCAGGATGTTCACGCCAGTCCCGCTCTGGAACAAGAACGTCGCGTGGCCGATCCAGGTCAGCGCCGGTTCGCTGTGGTTGGCGTGAATGAAGGCCAGGTCGGGCGCCACCGGCGCGATCGGCGCAAGCGGCGCACGCACGGCGGCGTCCTCGGTCCAGTTGGCGATCCGTGCAGCCCAGCCCTCGAAGAAGCCGCGCGGCGGCCGTTGATACGCAGGGTTGGATGGATAATTGTTCGCAAAGCCTTCGATGCGATGATGGGTTTTGGCGGCGTCGTAATACGGATTGCGGTGCGCGCAGCCGCTCGCAAACAGCGCGCACGCAAGAACGGAAACAGTCAGCAACGGAGTCAGTGTGGTGCGCATGCGGCAATGCTAGAAGAGTCGAAAAAGCCAGTATAGGCGGTGTTACCAACGACGCGGGGGATGCGAATCGCCGCGTCGTTTCGGCGCGTAACGACGCGTCTTTTATCAGCGCCCAATGTTCTTTCTTGCAGCTTTACGGTAGGATAGCGCCTTTTCCCGGTCACGATCGTACGCTGGCGCCCGCGACATTGGCATGACTTTACCGGTGAAAAATTCATTGCCCGAACCCCGTGCGCAACGCACTTGCCGGGTTCTTCGACTGGAAGCGAATGGAGAAGTCCGCGATCCCCCGGCCGCCTAGACATCATGCGATCCTTCTCGGCGGCCTGCTGCTTGCCGTGCTGGTGCTCGTGATCGCGGCGGAAGCGCTGCGCTGGCGCGGCGCATCTGGTGCAGCTGCCATGCCCACCATGAGCACGACCAGCCCTGGTCGCGTGACGCTCACCGAACTCTCGCACGCCCACATCCCCGCGCCACGCGGCATGCCATCGGCCCACGCCAGCACGCTCGCCGCCCTGCCAGGCAATCGCATGCTCGCGTTCTGGTGGGCCGGCAGCCGTGAAAGCGGCCCGGATGTCAAAGTCTTTGCCTCGACCTGGGCCCATGGTGCGTGGAGCGCGCCAAGGATGGTCGCCAGCCGCGATACGCTGGGCGCCGGACTGGGTTTCGGCGTGCGCCGCATCGGTAACCCCGTCGCCTGGACCGACCGCGCCGGCAAGATCCACCTGTATGTCGTGGCCACGGGCCTGGGCGGCTGGGCCGCCGCGCGCATTGCGCACCTGGTGTCGAACGATCAGGGCGCCACCTTCCACGTCCGCCGCATCCTGCCGACCTCGCCGCTGTTCAATACCAGCGCGCTGGTGCGCACCGCGCCGCTGATGCTGAGCGATGGCGGCTGGTGGCTCCCCGTGTATTTCGAGATCGGCAACAAGTACCCGATGCTGATGGCGTTCGATCCCGACGGCAACCCGACCACGCTGGCGCGCATCGGCAACAGCACCACGACGCTGCAGCCGGCCCTTGTCGCCATCTCGAAGAACGAGGTGCGCGCCGTGATGCGCGACGACAGCGAACAACAACTGGTCCAGCATGCAGCGAGTCTCGATGGCGGCGCTACCTGGCGCGACCTGCCGGCGCTCGACCTGCCCAACTACAGCACGTCGGTCGCCGCGATACGCCTTTCCAGCGGCCAGTTCCTGATGCTGCATAATCACGTCGAAGGCGGCGCATCGGCGCGCAGCATCCTGCGCCTGTCGATCTCGGACGACATGCGCAGCTGGCGCACGATTGCCGACATCGCCAAGGGGCCGGCCGGTGACGAATTTTCGTATCCTTCGATGCAGCAGGTCGGCAACGAACTGCACATTACCTACACCTGGCAGCGCCAGGCGATTGCGCACCATCGCTACCGTATTCAACCGGAAGGCTCCACGTAGATGACATTGCCGGATCTCGCAAGCCAGATCGTGTACGGCCGCATTGGCTGGGCGATTGTCGCCGCCACCGTGGTCTGCGCGCTGTGGCGCGGCGCGGCGCCGCTCGCGCGCACCGGGGTGGCTGCCATCCTGGCCGGCGCACTGGCCCTGATGGCGCTGCCCGGCAACCTGTCGCCCGCCTGGTACCTGGGTCTGGCGTTCCAGTATCCCAGCGGCCTGCTGGTGGGCTGCTGCCTGGTACGTCTGACGGAGCGCTGGAACGGCGCCCGCCGCAGCGCGGCCATGCCGCCATCGCTGGCGGGCGTGCTCGCCGTGGCCGGGACGCTGCTGTACCTCGACGCAGTCGGCTTTCTCACGAGCGGTTACTATTACGCCGGTTTCGGCGGCGTCCTGGCGCCGCTCGTCGCGGTCATCCTGGCCGGCGCCTGTGCGCTGGCGATCGCGCGGCATCACGCGCGCGGGACTGCGGCAGCGGTGCTGGGCGCGGTCGTCCTGTTCTCGGTGCTGCGCCTGCCAAGCGGGAATCTGTGGGACGCCCTGCTCGACCCGCTGCTGTTTGGCTGGGCCATTGCGGCGCTGTTGGTCGGCGCGCTGCGCCGTAGGGGGCGCCGCGTCACTGACCGCAGCCCATCAAGTCATAGCGATCCCGATTCCGCACCGGGCCCCGCGCTGCAGCCAATCGCGGCTGAACATTTTACGTCTCTGAAGGAGCAAGTTGGTGGTCAATAAGTTAGCAGTCAATCATCCCTGGTACAAACATCCGGTCATCATCTCGGCCACCATCATCAATGCATTCATCCTGCTGCTGGCGCTGGCATGGTCGGGCAATCCGCATGAGCTCTCGCGCCTGCTGGTGGAAGACGGCATCGTCGAGTGGATGCAGTTCCTGGCGTTCTCGCTCACGTCGGGCCTGCTCGGTTACGTGGCGGTCGACCGCTGGAAGAACGGCGGCATGCGGCTCGAAGTGCTGGTGCTGCTTGGCCTCACCGGCCTAGTGGCCGTGGCTGCGCTGGAAGAAATCAGCTGGTTCCAGCGCATCCTGCAGATCCAGTCGCCCGAGTTCTTCCTGCAAAATAACCGCCAGGCCGAAACCAATCTGCACAACCTGGGCTTTGGCGAAGAAAGCCTGCACAAGGCCGTGCTGCTCAAGGTCATCCTGATTTCGGGCCTGATCCACAACCTGTTCCTGCCGCTGCTGGCGCGCAAGCGCCCTGCCGTGCGCACCTTCGTCGAGCGCTTCGGCCTGTACCTGCCGCCGCTGGCCGCCTCGATCCCGTACCTGGTGCTGGTCATCCTGTCGCACCTGTTGATCGACCATCCGCGCAAGGGCGAACTGGGCGAAACGTTCGGCGCCGTGCACTACCTCGCCACCGTGTTTGGCGCCTACTTCGTTGGCGTCGCCTACGACAAGAAGCCGCTGTTTGCTGGTCTGGATGCCCGCCGCGTCTCGGTGCTGTTCACGCTGCTGATGTTCTATCTCTTGATGACGGGCTGGATGCTCAGCGCCGGCGCTGGCGCCGTTGTCACTGCGGTTGGCGCCGACTGAGTCGATCGGGCGCCTGCCATACGGGGCTTGCGATTGATCCCGAATTGGAGTATAAATACTCCAAAACCGGAGGAATCATGAGCCTTGCCTACGCCTACCCCAAGAGCCGTTTCGAGCCGGCGACGCTGGTCGACCTGACATCCAAGGCCGAGCGCGAACGTTTGTCGCGCTCGGCCCTGACCGGCTTTTTCCGGCTTGCCGCCGCCTGGGGCCTGCGCGACGATGATGCGCGCGAGCTGCTCGGCGGCCTGTCATCGTCGTCGTTCTACGACTGGAAGAAAAACCCCGACCGGGTGCTCGAAGTCGACCGCATCACGCGCATCTCGTACCTGCTCGGCATCTACAAAAGCCTGCACATCCTGTATGGCGACAAGCTCGCCGACGAATGGGTACGCCTGCCCAACACCAACCCGATTTTTGCCGGCCGCACGCCGCTCGCCTTCATGCAGGCCGGCGGCCTGCTGGCGATGCAGACCGTGCGCAAGCTACTCGACGCCAGGCGCGGCGGCCTGTGAGCTCGCCCGTCACGCCACGGCTGACGCTGCTGCGCCAGCTCGATACCTGCCGTCTGATCCCGTCGCGTTTCGCCGATGTCGAAGACTCGGTGCTCGCACCCCTGGCCGACAGCGACGATGCGCTGCGTGATCTGTTCGACCTCGATAACGCGACCAATGAACGCCTGCGCGCCGAATCCGGTCAGGCCCCGGGCATCGGCATGGACGAACTGGTATTCGGCGTGCCGAACTTCCGCATCATCAACGCCGCATTTACGTATGCACGCCCGGAAGGCAGCCGCTTCAACGATGGCGAGCGTGGCGCCTGGTACTGCGGGTTCGACGCGGCCACGTCGCTGGCCGAAGTCATCTTTCACAAGACCGTCGAATACGCCGAAATCAACCGTTTCGATGACAGCGTCAGCTACCAGTGCCTGCTGGCCGACTTCAGCGCGACCTTCCACGACCTGCGCGGCATCGCTGCCTTCGAGGCCTGCCTCGACCCGGCCAGCTATATCGCGTCGCAGGCGCTGGCGAACGACTTGCTGGGCGCCGGTTCGCTCGGCGTGATCTTCCCCAGCGTGCGCCAGCCCGGCGGGACGTGCCTGGCGTGCTTCCGCCCGGCGCTGGTGGGCAACGTGCGCAAGGCACACACCTATCGGTTAACATGGGCGGGTTCGCCGCAACCTGCGGTCGAGATCCTTTGACCAGATGACCATGCACATGAAGACCAAACCCGAGAACGACACCGAACTGCACGACAAGATCAACCGCGAAACCGGCCGCGTCGCATGGAGCGAGCTGCAACGCCACTTCGCCAGCGGGAGCGTGGTGTGGGTCTCCAGCACGCTCGACCTGATCGATGTCGCGCTGCGCATTGCGCACGACGACCGTGACAGCATCACGCGCTGGATGGGCGACGGCCAGGTGGCCAAGGTCAGCGACGAGCAGGCGCAAGCCTGGCTGGCGACGGATGCGACGCTGTGGGCATCGGTCGTGAGCCCGTTCGTGCTGGTGCAGGACGAGAAAAAGCCGGTGCACTAGAAAAAATGGCTCAGTCAGCGTTATCTGTTGATGACGCTGATAGCAATGCCAAGCAATTGTTCCGGCGAAATCACTCGTTTTCCATCCAACGCCCAGCGCCAGCCCAGATAATTGGACAGGTAGCGCGATGCCACGCCACGAAAGCCCTGTAGCCATGCCTTGAAGCGCTGGTGGTAAGCGTTCACGTTCTGCACGTGAATGGCAAGGCTGCCTAGCCGCCTCGCACGCACCCCGGCACGCAGATTTACCGTCTCGTGCGCGATCCTGTGCTTGCGTGCAAAGGCACGGTAAGCGGGATGGCCGTCACTGACCAGCAAGGCCTGCCTGTCGAGCCTGGGCAGCAAGTCACGCTCGAGTTGCGCAGTCTTGAGCGCACCGCGGCCAGTGACGGCATCGACCGTGCGCCCCTCGCGATCGCGCGCGACCAGGATGCAGTCCAGTTCACCGGAAATGCCCCGTTTGGCAGCGCGCCCGCCGCGGCGGCGCGGCGGGCGATTGAGCGTGCGCGAACCTTTTTGTGATTCGAGTAGAAATGTTTCGTCAGCCTCGACGATGCCATTCAGGAGCGCGGGCCGGTCGAGCTTGACCCAATGCAGAAAGCGGTGTCGCCAGCGAAAGGCGGTGTTGCGGTGTACGCCGACCCGATCTGCGGCCTTGCGCACAGGGAGTGAATCGAGCAGCACCTGCGAATACGCGAGCCATTTGGCTTTGTGCCTGAGCCGCGCCAGCGGCGTGCCGGTGAGGTCGTTAAAGGTGCGGCCGCAGGAACAGCAACGGTAGCGCTGCAAGTCGTTGGCGAAACCATGCCGGTAGCAGTGCTCGTTGCCGCATCTGGGGCAGCAGCGGTCTGGCGCTCTGACCTCAGTAATGAGCGCAACCACCTGATCGAGCCCGACTGCAGGATGCAGGGCATCGAGCACTTGCCGACGCTGCGGCTGGTTCAACGAAGGCAGTTTTGCGAACCAGCCCTTGAAACGTGGCGCTTTCATGATCGACTCCTGACGCTGGGGACAGGAGTTGGACCACTGGACTGCTCGTCAGTTCAAAGCCAGCCTCTATTTAACGTTGACTGCGCCGAAAAAATGCCGGCCCCAGGGCCGGCATTCATCGCAATCGAATCGCTTACTTCGACAGATCGACCGCGTACAACGCCGTCCCCTTGCCGCTGCCATCATCGGCCTTCACCTGGCTGACATTGCCCAGCCCTGCCTCGCGCGCCAGCCCCTCCAGGCCCGGCGCTGAATGGAACACCACCTGTCCCTTCGTCTCGGCCCGTGCAAAGCGCCAGCTGCGCGCCGCGCCATGCGACGCGCGCGTCAGTTCTTTCGCCGCGCGGATGTGCGCGATCAGAATGTCGCGGTTGTTGTCGGGCGACGCGATGACGACATTGCTGCCATCGAGTCCCGGGAAGCCGCCACCGCCACTGGCGCGGTAGTTATTGGTCGCCACCAGGAATGCCTGTGCCGGCGCCACCGGTTTACCCAGATACGTCAGGTTCACGATGCGTTCGCCCGGCTTCCTGGTCACGTCGATCTCGTAGCTGACATCCTTCGACGTGATCGTGTCGAAGTTAAAACTTGGGAAGCGCGTGTTGACCAGCTCCTGCGGCGCGCTCAGCGCCGGGTCGATCGTGTTGAAGCGCTGCGCCGCCGTCTCCAGCCACGCCTTCAGCCCTGCGCCATCGACCTTCACCGCAAACAGCGAGTTCGGGAACAGATACAGGTCGGCCGCATTGTTCAGCGCCAGGTCGCCAGCCGGCACGTCGGTGTAATCCGTCACGCTCGGAAAGCCCGCTTTGAACGGCGCCGACACCGACAGCACCGGCACGCCGGCGTACTGCGGCAGGTTGGTTTTGACGTAGTTGCTCACGTACTCGGCCTGCGCGCGGTTGACGACTTCGAGCGCCGACGGATCGCCCACATCCGCGAAATAACTCGTCATGCGAAACGCCGAGCGTCCCACCGGCGTTTTCACGTAGGCGATCGTCGCTTCGTGCTCGGCGCGCACCAGGGCGGCTACCTCGGCATCCGGTTCGACGAAGGTCTTGGGCCCCGTCTGCGTGGCGCGCGTCTGCACGACGGTCTTGTCCTTGTCGACCGACCAGGTCTTGCCATTGTAGGCCAGGTGCAGCTGGACCACGCCCAGATGCTTGCCCCACTGGCTCGGCATCACGGTCGGCACGCCGTGCACCAGCCCGCGCGCCTTGTCCACGCCCGGCAGGTTGAATTGCGGGACCGTGCTCCCGGCGTTCGGGAACAGCTGGTGCGCGTGCCCCATCAGCATGACGTCGATGCCCGGCACCTTCGCCAGGTGCCAGTTGGCGTTTTCCATGGCCGGCGAATACGGGGCATCATCCAGGCCACCGTGCGCCAGCGCCACGATCAGCTGCGCGCCCTTCTTGCGCATCTCGGGGATGTATTTTTCAGCCGTTTCGCGCACGCCGGCAGTGACTACGCGGCCTTCCAGCCAGCGCTTGTCCCACGCCATGATGTCCGGCGGCGTGAAGCCGATGATGCCGACCTTTACCAGCGTCTCGACCGGCTTGCCATCGGGGACGCGCGCCGTGATCTTCTTGTCGATGATCCGGTATGGCGCAAACAGCGGCGCCTTCGTTTGCAGGCTGTTCACGTTGGCCAGCACGATCGGGAACGCCGGACCGGCGCAGCGCGCGCCCTTGTCGACGCCCTTGACCTGGAACTGGCTGCCCGTGATCCGGTTCAGGAACGGCAGGCCGTAGTTGAATTCGTGGTTGCCAACCGTGCCGCCTTCGTAGCCCAGCGCATTCATGATCTTGTAGATGCCCAGCACCTCGTTGCAGGCGGGCGGTTTGACCAGCGCCTGGTAGTCGGCGAACGCCGTGCCCTGGATCGTGTCGCCATTGTCGAGCAACAGCGTGTTGGTGAACTCCTTGCGCGCGGCTTTGATCAGCGTGGCGGTGCGGTCGACGCCGATCGACGGCTCGGCGGCCAGCTTGTAGTAGTCGTAGCCCACGACGTTGGCGTGCAGGTCGGATGTTTCCAGCACGGCCAGCACGGCGGTGGCGCCGGCGGGCGCTTTGGCCGCATAGGCGGGAGCATTGAACAGCAATGGAACGAAGGTGGTGACGAGCGCGGTGCTGATCTGATAACGCAGGGAGCGGTTCATGGATAATCCGGGTAACGAGACCGCGCGATGGTACCCCTTGCCCTGCCGCCGGGCAAGCCATAGCGCCACATTGGGGCTACGCGTCGGGTATAATCCCCGGTTCGATTCAACACACATTGAGACTGCCGATATCATGGAAGCCGAACGCATCAACGCCATTTCCGCCCTGCTGAACGACCTGACGGGTCGTGAGGCCGAACTTCGGAGGTATCTTTGACTTCGATAAGAAGTCAGAGAAACTAGAACAGGTCAACCAGGAGCTGGAAGACCCGGCCATCTGGAACGACCAGAAGCGCGCCCAGGAAATGGGCAAAGAGAAGAAGGCGCTCGAGGGCGTCGTGCTGACGCTCGAGAAAGCCAAGGCCGATCTCGCCGACGCCCTGGACCTGTTCCAGATGGCGCGCGAGGAAGGCGACGAAGACACGATGGAAGCCGTCGCGGGCGACGTCGATGCGATCCAGAAGATCATCGAAGCGATGGAATTTCGCCGGATGTTCTCGAATCCAATGGACCACGCGAGCTGCTTCATCGACATCCAGGCCGGCGCCGGCGGCACCGAGGCGCAGGACTGGGCGTCGATGCTGCTGCGTCAATACCTGCGCTACTGCGAACGCAAGGGCTTCAAGGCCGAGATTCTCGAGCAGTCCGACGGTGAAGTCGCAGGCATCAAGACCGCCACCATCAAGGTCGACGGCGAGTACGCGTATGGCCACCTGCGCACCGAAACCGGCGTGCACCGCCTCGTGCGCAAGTCGCCGTTCGACTCGGCCAACGGCCGCCACACGTCGTTCACGTCGCTGTTCGTGTATCCGGAAGTCGACGATTCGATCGAGATTGAGATCAATCCGGCCGACGTGCGCATCGATACCTACCGCGCGTCCGGCGCCGGTGGTCAGCACATCAACAAGACCGACTCCGCAGTGCGCCTGACGCACGGCCCGTCGGGCATCGTGGTCCAGTGCCAGAACGACCGCTCGCAGCACCGCAACAAGGCCGAAGCCTGGGACATGCTGCGCGCCAAGCTGTACGAGCTCGAACTGCGCAACCGCATGAGCGAGCAGCAGAAGCTCGAAGACTCCAAGACCGACGTCGGCTGGGGCCATCAGATCCGCTCGTACGTGCTGGACCAGTCGCGCATCAAGGATTTGCGTACCGGCTTCGAGACCGGCAACACCAAGAACGTCCTGGATGGCGACCTCGATGATTTCATCTCGGCGTCCCTGAAGCAAAACGTATAAAGGCTTACCCCACATGACGACACCCGCCCGCGCACTGATCTTCGACATGGATGGCACCATCGTCGACAATATGGACTTCCACACCCGTGCGTGGATCACGTTCTTCGCGCGGCGGGGCCAAACCATCGAGCCCGATGCGTTCTTTCGCGACACGGCCGGCCGCCAGGGCAAGGAAATCCTGCGCCACTATCTGGGCGCAGATCTGGACGACGATGCGCTCGGAACGCTGAACCACGAAAAGGAAGTGCTGTACCGCGAGCTGTATGGCCCGCACCGGCGCACGATCGACGGCTTCGACGCCTTCATCGGCCTCGCGCGCGAACAGGGCTGGGCCCTGGCGGTGGCCACGTCGGCCTCGCCGGGCAGCGCAAGTTTCATCCTCGACGAGATGGACCTGCAGCGCAAGTTCGACGCCGTTGTCGTGGGCACAGTGGACGTCCCGCGCGGCAAACCGCACCCTGACGTGTTCCTCAAGGCCGCCGACCGCTGCAGCGTACTGCCGGCGCACTGCATCGTGTTCGAAGATGCGCCGCTGGGCGTGGAAGCGGCGCGCCGCGCCGGCATGCGCGCCGTGGTGCTCACCACCACGCTGCCCGCCGAGGCATTTGCCGAATTCGACAACGTCATTGCGATCGTCAACGACTTCACGCAGCTGGACGTTGAAGCGCTGCTCTCGCTGTCCTAACTACTGCTGAATGCATCGCAGGCACGTTCAACCAATATTAGAAACAACCACTATGACCACCGAGAACCAAGAACAGGCACCTTTGCCAGGCGCCGACGAAAACAAGATCATGGCCGAGCGCCGCGTCAAGCTGGCGGCAATCCGCGAAAAAGGCGTCGCCTTCCCCAACGACTTCGTCCCTCAGCACAAGGCGGCCGACCTGGTTCAGGCGTACGGCGAAAAAACGCGCGAAGAACTCGAAGCCGAGCCGGTTCCGGTGGTGCTGGCAGGCCGCATGATGCTGCGCCGCGAAGCGGGCAAGAAAGCCGCATTCGCGACGCTGCAGGACAGCTCGGGCCCGTCGGCCAGCGGCCGCATCCAGATCTACATCACGCTCGATAGCGCCGGCGAAGCCGCGATGGACGAACTGCGCAGTTATGATCTGGGCGACATTTTGGGCGTTGAAGGTACGCTGTTCAAGACCAAGGTCGACGAACTCACGGTAAAAGTGAGCCAGCTGCGCCTGATCACCAAGGCGATCCGCCCGCTGCCGGACAAGTTCCACGGCCTGGCCGACCAGGAAACGAAGTACCGCCAGCGTTACGTCGACCTGATCATGAACGAGGACACGCGCCGCACGTTCAAGGCGCGCACCGCCGCGATGTCGTCGATGCGCCGCTTCATGGAAGACAACGGCTTCATGGAAGTCGAAACGCCGATGCTGCACCCGATCCCGGGCGGCGCCGCGGCCAAGCCGTTCGTCACGCACCACAATGCGCTGGACATGGAAATGTACCTGCGCATCGCACCGGAGCTGTACCTCAAGCGCCTGGTGGTCGGCGGGTTCGACCGCGTGTTCGAAGTGAACCGCAACTTCCGCAACGAAGGCGTCTCGGTCCGTCACAACCCTGAATTCACGATGATGGAATTCTATGCGGCGTACACCGACTACAAGTGGATCATGAACTTCACCGAGCAGGTGATCCGCCAGGCCGCGGTCGACGCGCATGGCAGCGCCGTGCTGTCGTACGGTGGCCGTGAGCTGGACCTGTCCAAGCCGTTCCAGCGCCTGACGATCATCGAGGCGATCGACAAGTACGCGCCGGGCTACACGCCCGAACAGCTGAACGACGCCGAGTTCATCAAGACCGAACTGAAGAAGTTCGGCGTCAAGCCATTCGCCACCGCCGGCCTGGGCGCGCTGCAACTGGCGCTGTTCGAGGAAACCGCCGAAGCGCAGTTGTGGGAGCCGACCTTCATCGTCGACTACCCGGCCGAAGTCTCGCCACTGGCGCGCGCATCGGACACCCGCGCCGGCGTGACCGAACGTTTTGAATTGTTCATGGTCGGCCGCGAGATCGCCAACGGCTTCTCGGAGCTGAACGATCCTGAAGACCAGGCAGCGCGCTTCCTGGCGCAGGTCGAGGCCAAGGATGCAGGCGATGAAGAGGCGATGTTCTACGACGCCGACTACATCCGTGCACTGGAATACGGCATGCCGCCGGCAGGTGGTTGCGGCATCGGCATCGACCGCCTGATGATGCTGATTACCGATTCGCCGAACATCCGCGACGTGCTGCTGTTCCCGCACCTGCGCAAGGAAGACTGAGTCTCGGGGCGTTGACGCTCGCATGAAAAAGGCCGCCTTCGGGCGGCCTTTTTTTATGCTTACTGCACGATCGTGTAGCAAGGTGTGTACGCCTTGCCCGGCAACTTCATCCGGCTTTGTTCGACGAACGACGCCAGCAGTGCATCCATCGGCCCCATGATCGCGGCCTCGCCACGAATCTCGTACTTGCCGAATTGCTCGATCGCGCGGATCCCCTCTTCCTTCACGTTCCCGGCCACGACGCCCGAAAACGCCCGGCGCAGATTGGCCGCCAGCAGGTGTGTCGGGATGCCCCGGTGCAGGTCGAGGTTGCGCATGTTCTCGTGCGTCGGGCGGAACGGCTTCTGGAATTCGTGGTCGATCTTCAGGCGCCAGTTGTAATAGTAGGCGTCGCTGTGCGCCTTGCGGAAGGCCCGCACTTCGCTGATGCCCTTGACCATCGCCACTGCCACCGCATCCGGATCGTCGATGATGATCTGGTAGCGCTTCTGCGCCGCCTCGCCCAGCGTCAGCGCCAGGAAGGCATCGATCTGCGTGAAGTAGTCACGCGACGACGCCGGGCCGGTGAAGATCAGCGGGAACGGGATCTCGGCGTTATCGGGATGCAGCAGGATACCGAGGATGTACAGGATTTCTTCTGCGGTCCCTGCGCCACCCGGGAACACGACGATGCCGTGCCCGGTGCGCACGAAGGCTTCGAGGCGCTTTTCGATGTCAGGCATGATCACCAGGTCGTTGACGATCGGGTTCGGGGATTCAGCCGCAATGATGCCCGGCTCCGAGATGCCCAGATACCGCCCGCCCGCCAGGCGCTGCTTCGAGTGGCCAATCGTGGCGCCTTTCATCGGCCCCTTCATCGCGCCCGGGCCGCAGCCGGTGCAGATATCGAGTTCGCGCAGGCCCAGCGCGTAGCCGACCTTCTTCGTGTAGTTGTACTCGATGCGCGAGATCGAGTGTCCGCCCCAGCACACGACCAGATTCGGATTGCGCTGCGCCTGCAGCACGTTGGCATTGCGCAGGATATGGAATACCGCGTCGGTGATGCCGTCAGTGCGCGTCAGGTCGAACTTCGGGTTGTCGGTGACGTCGAAATTGACGAACACGATGTCGCGCAATACGGCGAACAGGTGCTCGTGGATCCCGCGAATCATCTTGCCATCAACGAACGCGCTGGCCGGTGCGCCGCGGATATCGAGCTTGATGCCGCGCTCGCGCTGCAGGATGCTGATGTCGAAGCTCGCGTACCGCTCGAGCAGTTCCTTGCCGTCGTCGATGTCGCTGCCACTATTGAGTACTGCAAGCGCACATTTACGAAACACGTCGTACAGGCCGGTGCGGCCGGTGTCGAGCAGCTTGCTGACTTCGGATTTGGACAGCACTTCGAGCTGGCCTTCCGGCGAAATCAGCGTGTCGACGACCTGCCGGCTTTCGGGGGACAGCTCGGTATCTACTACGGGTAATTCACTTGCTGCTTGCGTCATGATGGGATGTCCTCGTTCGATTCTGTGATGCGGACTGCCAATAATCTGACCGTCCTGTACAGCAATATACGCCAATCCGATGGCGCATGCGCGCCCCAAAACAGGGTGCAGTGCACCATGTTCGGGACCCGTCGGCACACGGGGAAAAAAGCTTCGTATGATGCAGGATATGCACTAGAATGCGTGCCTATTGGAACGTTCGCCCGTCGAATAGCGCCATATAACAATTACCTTGTCATTACATTTTCGGGAGGAACCGCATGAGCGGTGCAGCTACTACCCCAGCTCGGGGACCTCTTCCAGAGTTCAAGCAGATCATGGGCCATCCAGCACCGCTGTGGATGCTGTTCATGACGGAATTCTGGGAGCGCTTCGCTTTTTATGGCATTCGTTGGGCACTCGTCCTCTACATCGTCGGCCAGTTCTATGCCGGCGACGCAGCTGGCCAGGCCAGTGCCAACCTCACCTACGGTTCCTACCTCGCGCTGGTGTACGCCGGCGCCGTCTTCGGCGGCTATGTGGCCGACCGCGTCATCGGTTATCAACGCTCGATCCTGGTCGGCGCCATCTTCATGGCGGCCGGCCTGTTCATGATTTCGATTCCGAACCAGGACGTGTTCAAGCTGGGCCTGGCCACGATCATCGTCGGTAACGGCATGTTCAAGCCGAACATCTCGGCCATGGTCGGCCAGCTGTACGCGCTGAACGACACCCGTCGCGATTCCGGCTTCACCATCTTCTACATGGGCATCAACGTCGGCGCATTCTTTGCACCGATCCTGACCCAGCTGCTGGCTGAAAAAGTGTTCGGCACTGCCGCCATGCCAGCCTACAAGATCGTGTTCCTGGCCTCGGGCATCGGCATGCTGATCTCGCTGGTCTGGTTCTTCATCGGCCGCAAGACGCTCCAGGGCATCGGCGCACCGGTCGGCGAACTGGCCAGCCCGAAGCGCCTGGCCGTGGTCATCGTCGGCTCGCTGATCGTGATCCCGATCGTCTACATGCTGCTGCAAGCAGGCGCCGCCAACCTGCAGATCCTGCTGACGGTCCTGTTCATCGGCCTGGCCGCGATGCTGATCATCGAAGGTATCCGCGAAGGCAAAGTGGCCCGCGACAAGACCTGGGCGATGATGATCATCTTCTTCTTCAACGTCCTGTTCTGGTGCTTCTTCGAGCAGGCCGGCAGCTCGTTCACGTTCCTGGCCGATAACATCGTCGACCGCGACCTGAACGGCTGGACCTTCCCTGTCGCCTGGTTCCAGTCGGTGAACTCGGTGGCCATCATCGTCTTCGCACCGATCATCGCCGCCGTCTGGGTCTGGCTGGGCAAGCGCAACGCCAACCCATCGATCCCCCGCAAGTTCGGCCTGGGCCTGATCTTCAACGGCATCGCGTTTGGCCTGCTGGTCTACGCACTGTCGCAGCTGATCGACGGCAACGGCAAGATCCCGTTCTGGACGCTGTTCGCGGTCTACGTGATCCAGTCGGTGGGTGAGCTGTGCCTGTCGCCAATCGGCCTGTCGATGGTCACCAAGCTGGCCCCTACCCGCCTCGTCGGCCTGGGCATGGGCGGCTGGTTCCTGTCGACCGGTATCGGCAACAACCTGTCGGGCATCTTCGCCTCGCACGTCTCGGGCGAAACCGGCATGACGGTGGCATCGGCACTCGACGGCTACAACTTCGGCCTGCTGTCCCTGCTGGGCGGCGGCATCCTGCTGGTGCTGCTCGCACCGGTGATCCAGAAGCTGATGCACGGCGTGAAGTAACAGCGCGTTACGCACCAACAAAAACGGCGGCCTGCGGGCCGCCGTTTCTGTTTCAACCACCTCGCATCTTTTGAAGTCAAAAGCGCAAAAGCGGGGTCAGGTCTGACATTCGGACACGATCTCAACCAAAAGCCGGGGTCAGGTCTGACATTTGGACACGATCTCTACAGTCGTTGAGTCGGAACTAGCTGGCCCATAGCCGTGCTAATACTGGCAACGCGGCTTTGGCAGTGTCCAAGGCTGAGGTTGTGTCCGAATGTCAGACCTGACCCCAGCTGTTGGAAGCGACTAAAGCTGAGGCCGTGTCCGAATGTCAGACCTGACCCCAGCTGTCTGTGATCCAGAAGCTGATGCACGGCGTGAAGTAACAGCGCGTTACGCACCAACAAAAACGGCTGCCTGCGGGCCGCCGTTTCTGTTTCAACCACCTCGCATCTTTTGGAGTCAAAAGCGCAAAAGCGGGGTCAGGTCTGACATTCGGACACGATCTCAACCAAAAGCCGGGGTCAGGTCTGACATTTGGACACGATCTCTACAGTCGTTGAGTCGGAACTAGCTGGCCCATAGCCGTGCTAATACTGGCAACGCGGCTTTGGCAGTGTCCAAGGCTGAGGTTGTGTCCGAATGTCAGACCTGACCCCAGCTGTTGGAAGCGACTAAAGCTGAGGCCGTGTCCGAATGTCAGACCTGACCCCAGCTGTTGCCTTGGCCGACTGCGCGGCCCGGTCCGCCCTACTTCACCGGCTTTTCACGCGCCACCCAGAACAGCAGGCCCACGATCACGGCATACGGCAGCATGCTCAGCACGTTGGCGCTGTCGCCCGCGAAGAACGGGTTGTAGGCCTCGGCCCAGCGCGCCGCGGCGGCGTCGAAGTCCGTCAGGACGCCTGCCGTGATCGCGATGATGATCCCGGCCAGCGCGCCGCCGGCGATATAGCCCGATGCCAGCAGCACGCCCGAGCTGCGGTCGTTTGCGGCCTGGCGCTCTTCTTCGTTCAGGCCCAGGTTTTGCGGCAGCTTGTTGTTGCGGCGGTCTGCCAGCCAGCGTACCGTGCCGCCAATGGCGATCGGCAGCGTTGCCACCAGCGGCAGGTAGACGCCCACCGAAAATGCCAGTGATGCGATCCCTGCCATTTCCAGCACGATCGCGATCATCACGCCAAACAGCACCAGCGTCCATGGCAGCTCGCGGTCCAGGATACCCTTGATGATGTACGACATCAGCACGGCTTTCGGCGCATCGTATTTCTTCACTTCGGTGCCGTCGGGCCGCGTCTTGTGATGGCCGTTGATGCCCGGGTCGACCAGGTACACGGCCTTGCCTGCGTTGTCGACGAAGTACTTGCCGGCCGGGCCGCCGACCGTGTCGGTCTTGTGCCAGACTTTATAGGTGTTCTTGTCTATGTCGGCCTGCGGGCCATGCAGCGTGCCGGTGTCGGTCAACCGGGACGCATCGACCGTCAGGCCAGGCGCCACCTGCGCTGCCGGCACGTAGACGGTCCCCGCGTCGTTCAGCTTGAGCAGCACCGGTCCCAGGATCAGCGCCGACGCAAACGCACCGCACAGGATCGCGTACTGCTGCATGCGTGGCGTGGAGCCCACCAGGTAGCCGGTCTTCAGATCCTGCGACGTCGTGCCGGCATTGCTGGCGGCGATGCAGACGATTGCGCCGACCGACAGCGCCGTCACGTAGTACTGGCCGCCCGTCCAGCCCATCAGCAAGAAGATCAGGCAGGTAAACAGCAGCGTGGCCACGGCCATCCCTGAGATCGGATTGGACGACGACCCAATCTCGCCCACGAGCCGTGACGACACGGTCGCGAACAGAAAGCCGAATACCAGGATCAGCACCGCACCGAGCACGTTCATGTGCAGCGGCGCTGCCAGCGAGATCACGGCGACGATCGCGAGGCACCCGATGACGACCCACTTCATCGGGATGTCGCGGTCGGTGCGCAGCGAAGCATCGGCGCTGCTGCCGTTCTTCATGCCCGCCAGGCCGCCGCGCAAGCCGTTCCAGATCGTCGGCAGCGAGCGCGCCAGCGAGATCAGGCCGCCCGTGGCCACGGCGCCGGCGCCGATGTAGAGAATGTAGGCGCTGCGGATATCGTCGCCCGTCATGTCGCGAATCGGGATCGTGCCGGGCGAGAGCGGCGTGCTGGCCAGCTCGCCGAAGAACTTGATCATCGGGACCAGCATCAGCGACGCCAGCACGCCACCGGCCGCCATCGTAAACGCGATGCGCGGTCCGATGATGTAGCCCACGCCCACCAGCTCGGGCGAGATCTCGGCGCCGATGCTGCCCGTCTTGAGCGGCGCGCCGAACTCGAAGTTGACCGTGTCGCGCCAGCCCTTGAACGACACGCTGAGCGTCTTGTACAGGATGCCGATGCCAAAGCCGCCAAAGATCAGCAGCGCGCGGCGCTTGGCGATGCGGGCTGCGTCGCTGCCGGCGATGCGCACTTCGCCCGCGGCGTCGCGCGAGACGTCGGTGGCCGCAGCCTTGAGCACTTCGGCGCAGGCCGTGCCTTCCGGGTATTTCAGTTCGCGGTGCTGGTCGACGATCAGCGTGCGACGCAGCGGGATCATCATCAGGATGCCCAGCAGGCCACCGAGCACGCCCACCAGCAGCACGCGCGAGATTTCCAGATCAAAGCCCAGGATCAGGATCGCCGGCATCGTCACGCCCAGGCCGAAGGCCAGCGATTCACCGGCCGAACCGGCTGTCTGCGCGATGCTGTTTTCCAGGATCGTCGACTCGCGCGCGCCAAGCTGCTTCGCCACGCCGAACAGTGTGATGGCGATGACCGCCACCGGGATCGACGCGCTGACGGTCAGGCCGACCTTTAGCACCAGGTACAGCGACGACGCGCCGAAGATCATGCCGAGGACGACGCCCATGATCAGGGCGCGTGGCGTCATTTCGGCCAGCTGGGCATGTGCGGGAATATAGGGTTTGAAGCTTGAATCGGGCGGCATGGTGTCCTTGGTTGCGGGCGTAGCTCGCCGCTGCGGACGAACCGAAAGCAGGAATATCGCACATGCACGTACGGAAAGAAAGCGCGCGCTGAAAGCGGACTATAATCGCCCGATCCTGGCCCGCTACGTGGTCCGCAGCAAGTTTTAGAGTGAGAGTTCGGCATTGAAAGCGACCAACCAAAAGTCCGGAAAAACCCTGCTGGGCATGAAGCGCGCGTACGCGTACGTGCTGATCTTTTTCACCGCGCTGGTGCTGATCGCGGCCGGCCTGGCCATCGGCGTGTGGAGCGCGATCAGCGCCAAGGTGCCGCCGATCGACGCCGTCACCGACTACCGTCCCAAGATCCCGCTGCGCATCTACACGCAAGACAATGTGCTGATTGGCCAGTTCGGGGTCGAGCACCGCGACTTCGTCCCGATCGCGAAGATCCCCGCGATGATGAAAAGTGCCGTGCTCGCGATCGAGGACACGCGCTTCTATGAACACGGCGGCATCGACTTCATCCGCGCGATGGGCGCGGCCCGCGCCAACCTGCGCGGCGGGTTCCGCCAGGGCGCATCGACCATCACGATGCAGGTCGCCCGCAACTTCTTCCTCACCAACGAGAAGACGCTCTCGCGCAAGCTGACCGAAGTCGCCCTCGCCTACAAGATCGAAGGCTCGCTGACCAAGGACCAGATCCTCGAGCTGTACATGAACCAGATCTACCTGGGCCAGCGCTCGTACGGTTTTTCAAGCGCCGCGCGCAGCTACTTCGGCAAGACGCTCGATCAGCTGTCACTGGCCGAGACGGCGATGCTGGCCGGCCTGCCGCAAAACCCGGCACGCACCAATCCTGTGTCGAACCCAAAGCGCGCGGCGGCGCGCCAGCACGCCATCCTCAAGCGCCTGCTCGAACTGGGCACGATCACCCAGGCGCAGTACACCGCGGCGCTGGCCGAACCGCTGCGCGTCAAGCGCGACGCTGGCCAGAAATTCGACACGCCGGCCCAGTATGTCGCGGAGCTGGCGCGCCAGGCGGTCTACGAACAGTTCGGCGAAGAAGCCTACACGCGCGGCATCGTGGTCACGACGACGATCCGGGCGGCCGAGCAAAAGGCCGCGTATGAATCGGTGCGGCGCAACGTGCTGGCCTACGATGGCCGCCATGGCTACCGTGGCCCCGAGGCGCGCGTCGAGCTGCCATCGGAGCCTGAACAACGCGACGAAACGATTGCCGACGCGCTGCAGGCGCGCCGCTCCAGCGACGGCTTGCTGGCCGGTGTCGTGCTGGCGGCCAGCTCCAGCCAAGTGCGGGTGACGCTGCTGTCCGGCGAAGACATCGTGGTCAAGGGCGCCGGCCTGAAATTCGCGAGCCCCGGCTTGCAGCCAGCGGCGCGCGAATCGCTGCGGATCACGCCGGGCGCCGTCATCCGCGTCAGCAAGGACAAGGCCGGCGACTGGGCCATCGTGCAGGTGCCGCAGGTCGAGGCGGCGTTCGTCGCGATCGACGCCGACACCGGCGCCTACCACGCGCTGGTCGGGGGCTTCGACTACAACCTGCAAAAGTTCAACCACGTCACGCAGGCATGGCGCCAGCCGGGATCGAGCATCAAGCCGTTCGTGTATTCGGCTGCGCTTGAAAAAGGCTATTCGCCCACCACCCGCATTCTCGATGCGCCGATCGAACTGCCCGGTGCCAGCGAAGACAATCCGTGGCGGCCGCAGAACGACGACGGCGTGTTCGACGGCGAAGTCACGCTGCGCCAGGCGCTCGTCAAGTCGAAGAACGTGCCGACCGTGCGCGTGCTGCGCGCGGTGTCGGTCGATTTCGCGCACCAGTATCTCGAACACTTCGGCTTCGACCTGGCGCGCCATCCGCGCAACTACACGATGGCGCTCGGCACGGGCGCCGTCACCCCGCTGCAGCTGGCCGGCGCGTACTCGGTGTTTGCCAACGGCGGCTACCGCGTCAAGCCCTACCTGATCCAGCGCATCGTCGACGGCAATGGCAGCGTGATTGCCGAGGTGCCGCCATCCCAGGGCCCGCAGGAAGCCAACCGCGTCATCACGGCGAGGAATGCCTTCGTCGTCGACAGCATGCTGCGCGATGTGGCCCGCTTCGGCACTGCCGCCGGCTCGGCCAAGCAGCTGGGCCGCACCGACCTCGCTGGCAAGACCGGCACCACGAACGATGCCATTGACGGCTGGTTCGCCGGCTACGCGGGCAAGGTGGTGGCGGTATCGTGGATGGGCTACGACGAACCGCGCTCGCTGGGCGGCCGTGAATTCGGCTCGACGCTGGCCATGCCGATCTGGATCGACTACATGCGCGTGGCGCTGGCCAAGGTGCCACCGCAGGAGCGCACACCGCCGGAGGACCTGGTCAACGATGGCCGCGACTGGATCTATCCCGAATACGCGGATGCGACCGAGACACGTACCATCGACATCGCGCTCGCGCCGCCAGCGGCGCCCGTCGACGAGTTCCAGCAGCCGCTCGACGACGCGCCGCTCGAGGGACCGTCGCCGCTCGAGGCCCTGCCGCACGTGGCGCCGCCCGCGCCGCCGCCTGCACCGGTGCAGCCGCCCCAGCAACCGCCGCAGGCACCGGCGCTGCCCCCGCAACAGCCCCCGCAAGCACCGCCCCCCGACAACAGCCTGTGGTAGCCTGAGGTTCCCGACACCACCGTCGGGAACCTCGTGGGCCGTGTACTGGTGGGTCACAGACGCGCCCCGCGCATCCAACCGTCCAGGGAGATCCACATGGCATATGTCGATGGTTTTGTCCTTCCGCTTCCCAACTCCAGCATCGAAACATACCGCGCCCAGGCGCAGCTGGCCGGCGCCGTATGGCGCGAGCATGGCGCGCTCGAATACCGCGAATGGATCGCCGACGATGTCCCGTCCGGCGAACACACGTCGTTCCCGCAAAGCGTACAACTCAAAGAGGGCGAAACGGTGATTCTCGCCTGGACCGTCTACGAATCGCGCGCCCACCGCGACGAAGTCAACGAAAAAGTCATGAACGATCCGCGCCTGGCCGCCATGATGCAACCGGGCGGCGTACCGTTCGACGTCAAGCGCATGTTCTTCGGCGGCTTCGAGAGCTTCGTTGCTCTGTAGGCGCGCGCACGCCGCTAGACGTCGCTGTCGATGATCCAGTCGGCCAGCTTGCCGCTCGCCCCGCGCGGCAGGCGCGGCCCGAACGAATACGCCGCCGGGCATTCGGTCGCCGTCAGGCGCTCGCTCAGCCAGGCATGCAAACCGGCCTGCAGACCGGCATCAAGCGTCACGCCGTCACGCACCACCACGAAGGCCTTGAGCCGCTCGCCTTCATCAGGCCGCATGCGGCGCACGCTGGCCTCCAGCACGGCTGGATGCAGCCGCAGCACATCGGCCACGTAGCCCGGAAACACATTGACGCCGCCGACCTGCACCGCCTGGTCGATGCGCCCGTCCGGCTGAAAACGCCCGTCGTCACGCCACGCCAGCCGGTCCTGCAACAAGGCTGGCTGACGCGCCCCGTCCGGGCACTGGCGCACCAGGCCATCGCCCTGACCAGTGCGCGACCAGTACGGGAACAGCGTATAGCCGCCCTCCGGTTCATCGCGCCAGCCGACGCCGGCGGTCTCGGAGCTGCCATACACCTGCACCAGCCGCGCCAACCCCGCGCCGAGCGCGGCGCGAGCCACCTCGGGCGGGCACGGCGCCGTCGACGTCACGCCGACGACGTCCGGCGCCAGCGGCCCGGCAGCCTGGCCGAACGCGCGCCACAGATCGGGATGCCCGATGACGAGGTCGCCCGCGCTCAACTGGGCCGCCAGCGCCGCCGGCGCATGGCCGCGCAGGTCGCACACGTCGATACCCAGGCGGCGCGGCAGCAGGACGGTGAACAGGAAGCCATAGATATGGTGAGCCGGCACCAGGCTGACGATGCGCCGGCGGCCGGGCAGCAATTGGGCAAGCGCCTCGACCTCTTGCCACAACAAGGCCAGCGGATGCGTGCATGGCTTGGGCGCGCCGCTGCTGCCCGAGGTGCGAAACGTCAGCGCACTTCCGTCAGCTTCCAGGCCGGCGCGCGCCGCGTCCAGCCAGTCTGCCAGGCGCGTTTGCACCAGCAACGGCGCGTCGGCCGTCCCCCGCAGGTGCAATTGGGTTTCCAGCGCCGACGCCAGTCCCATCAGCTCGAGGGAATCGGCGCCCAGATCGCCGCGCAGATCGAGCGACGCCGGCCAGGGCTGCGCCAGCGTCTGCCTGCCGGGCCGCAGCGCCGCCAATTCGGCGCCCACCAAGTCGGCGACCAGGCGCTGCAGGCCGGTCCCGTCGCGCCACCAGCAGGCCGCATCATCCGGTTTGTGTGTCATGAAATGTGAGAACATGAAGAGGAAGGCATGGTGACGTTGAAACACAAGGCTGTCAATTTGCCGGGGACTGTGGTGAAAGGCACATTCTCGCAATTAAATAGTGAATTGTTGCAAGTGGGCAATTGACACGTGTTTATTGCACATGGCAACATCGATGACCAATATCCAATGGCCGCGCGTCGGCACCCAATTCATGACTTTTGCCTTTGACTTTCCCGAGCTGGCCACCCGACTCGACGCGTGTTCTTCCGAAGAACTGGACCAGCTCGATTTCGGCGTCATCGGTTTCGACGCGAACACCGAGGTCAGCCGCTACAACGCGTTCGAGTCGCAAGCCGCCGGCCTGTCGCCACAACGCGTCCTGGGCCAGCCGCTGTTCACCAACGTCGCTCCTTGCATGAACAACTTCATGGTGGCGCAGCGTTTCGATGACGCGCTGGAACAAAATAGTGCCCTCGACGAAACCATCGACTACGTGCTGACGCTGCGCATGCGTCCGGTCAAAGTCGCGCTGCGCCTGCTGTCCACCCCGGGCAGCGCGACGCGCTACGTTCTGGTCAAGCGGCAGCCAAAATGACTGACGACCTCGCCCAACTCAGCGCGGAATACGAGGCGCTGATCCAGTTCCTGTATCTCGCGCCGGTTGGGCTGGTACAGCTCGACGCCGACGGTGAGATCGCCATGATCAACCCGATCGCGGCCCAGCTCCTGATGCCGCACTCGCGCAATGGCGGGCTCGATAACCTGTTTGTCGCGCTCGAGGACATCGCGCCAGACCTGCGCAACCTGTGCCAGCAAAGCACGGTCCAGAGCGGCAAGATCTGCGACGGCATGCACGTGCACCTGCATGCCGGCAGCGGCTGCAGCAAGCGCATGCCGCAGATCCTGTCGATCACGCTGCTCCGGCTCGACGCCAGCCGCATCATGGCGGTCATCGACGACATCACCGAGCAGGTGCGGCGCGAATGCCGCCAGCGGCAGAACGACGCCTGGCTCAATGCGGTCCTGACCGGCATCACCGATTACGCATTGGCCAGCCTGGATTCCCAGGGCCGCCTGTGCGAATGGAACCCGAGCATCGGCCGCGTGACCGGCTTCGGTCCCACCGCCGAGGGCCAGAGTTACACGATGTTCTATCCCGACGATGCGATCACGCCCGAGCGCGCGCTGGACCGCCTGCGCGAAGCCGATGCCGACGGCTGGGCGCTGGACGAAAGCCGCCTGCTGCGCGCCGACGGCAGCGCATTCTGGGGCAGCGTGATGATCGCGCCGCTGCCGGAAGCCGACCGCGAAGCCGCCGATGGCGCCCCGAGCCTGCCCTGCGAAGAGGGCCCGGCCTACTGCCTGATCCTGCGCGACGTGAGCGACAAGCGCGACATCGCCGAGCGGCGCCGGCGCGAGGCGTTCAGCGACCACCTGACTGGCCTGGCGAACCGCCGCGCGCTGTTCGACGCCGCCAGCCAGGAGTTCGAACGCAGCCGCGCCGCGCCGCGACCGACGGCGATGATCATCCTCGACGCGGATCACTTCAAGACCATCAACGACCGCTACGGGCACCCGGGCGGCGACGCCGTGCTGCAGCACCTGGCAGCGATCCTGCTCGACTTCTTCCGCGAAGTCGATGTCGTGGCGCGCATCGGCGGCGAGGAATTTGCCGTGCTGCTGCCGTCGACCGACCTGGCGCATGCGCTGGATCTGGCCGAACGTCTGTGCGCACGCGTTGCGCTGGACGCCAAGAGCTTCGACGGCCAGGCGATCGTGTGCACGATCAGCGCCGGCGTGGCAGTCGCCCTCGACGGCCATGGCGGCGTCGACCTGCTCATCAAGCAAGCCGACCAGGCCCTGTACACGGCCAAGCGCGCGGGCCGCAACCGCGCCCTGGCCTGGCAACCCGAAGCCGCCGTCGCTACTTCCCAGGAGGCGCTCGATGGAGCCTAAAGTGCAGCACGAGGCGGTCGATGCCTACGAAGCGCTAGTGCAGTTCCTGTACCGGGCGCCGATCGGCCTGGCCCAGACCTCGCTCGACGGCACGGTCGACATGCTCAACCCGATGGCGTCGCGCCTTCTGATGCCGCTGGCCACCGCGCAGGGCCTGGACAACCTGTTCGACGTGCTGGCGCCCGTGGCGCCGCACCTGGCAACCATGGTCGAGGCATTTCTGGAACCGTCCGGCATGATCTGCGAAGGCCTGCGCCTGCCGGTGGGCGTGCCGCACGCGGCCAGTGGCAGCCTGCAGGTACTGGCACTGAACCTGATGAAGCTCGACCCCGAGCGCCTGATGGCGACCGTGGCCGACGCCACGTTCGAAGTGCAGCGCGAGCAAGAGGTGCTCTCGCGCCGCCTGCGCAATGCCGCGCGCACCGATAACCTGACCCGCATGCCCAACCGCGAAGCGGTACGCGACGCGCTGCAGCACCTGCTGGCGCAGCCGGTGTCCGACGTCGGCTTCGCCGTGCTGACGTTGAATTGCGACCGCTTCCGCCAGCTCAATGACAGCCTGGGCCAGGCCGTGGGCGACCATCTGCTGATGCACATGGCCGACCGCCTGCGCGGTGCGCTGCGCCCGGCGCTGGGCCGTATTGAACCTGGCACGCAGGCCGGCCAGCTGGCAGCCCGCACGGGCGGTGACGAATTCGTCGTCCTGCTGGACGGCCTGCGCGGGCGCGCCGACGCCGAGCGCATCGCGCTGCGCCTGCTCGACGCGCTGGCCCACCCGTATCTGGTGGATGGCCACGACATTGTCTGCGGCGCCAGTGTCGGCCTGGCCTGGAGCCTGGACGACCCGGAGATCGCACTGCGCGAGCCGGACGACGTGCTGCGCGACGCCGGCATCGCGATGGTCGAGGCCAAGCGGGCCGGCGGCAACCGCCACGTGGTATTCGCGCCAAGCATGCGCGAACGCGCCGCGCGCCGCGCCGGCATCGAAGCCGAACTGCGCCAGGCCCTGGTCGAAGAACAGCTGTTCGTCGTGTACCAGCCGGTCGTGCGCCTGCTGCCGTGCGGCGGCGTCGATTACGCCGCCGGGGTCGAGGCGCTGGTGCGCTGGCGCCATCCGGTGCGCGGCATCGTGCCACCGATCGACTTCATCGAGGTGGCCGAGGAATGCGGCCTGATCGGCATGCTGGGCGACTTCGTGCTCGAACGCGCCTGTCGCGACTTTCTCGACTGGCGCGCGCGCCTGGGCGAGCGCGCACCCGGCCTGATGGCCGTGAACCTGTCGCGCGCGCAGCTGGCGCAACCGGGGTGGATCGACGGCGTACGCCGCATCCTGCGCGACACCGGCATGCCGTCGGGCTGCCTGCAGCTGGAAGTGACCGAAAGCCTGGCCGCGCAAGACCAGGACATCCAGCAGCGCCTGCACGACCTGAAGGCTCTGGGCATCCAGCTCGCGCTCGACGATTTCGGTACCGGGTATTCGTCGCTGTCGAGTTTGCACCTGCTGCCGGTGGACACGGTCAAGATCGATCGCTCGTTCGTCTGCCAGGCCGATACCAGCGCCCATCACCGCGTGCTGATCGAAGCCACCGTCAAGGTCGCCCGCAGCCTGGGGATGACCACGGTGGCCGAAGGCATCGAGACGCAGTCGCAGCTGGACGTGGTGCGCAACCACCTGTGCGACAAGGTGCAGGGCTACTTCTACAGCAGGCCGTTACCAGCCCCCGAGCTGCTGGCCTGGCTGGCCACGCACGATGCGGAAATTCATTGACACCTGCATTGAGGCCTGAATTCAGGCGTGCACTGACGCCTGCGCTGACGTGCGCTGGGCGTGTCGTCCTACAAGAATGAACTCTCCGTTCCTATTCGTGTGAACCCGCGGTTGCTTGATGATAAGACAACTTAATCATCACGGAGACAACCATGACACGCACCCTCGGAACCGCACTGATCGCAGGCATGATGGCTTTTGGCCTGGCAGCATGCGATACGCCAAGCAAGACGACCGACAGCATGTCGGGCTCAAGCAGCACGATGTCGACCACCGGCTCGGTGCAGACCCCAAGCACCACCGCAGGCCAGGGTAGCTGGAATTCGGGCGCCACCGGTGCTACCGGCGTGAACAGCGCATCGGGCACCACCAGCAACAACGAGCCAGTCACCAACTCGGCCACCGGCCGCTGATCCAGAAGCAGAAGCAGAAGCACGAACCCACAGCGGCCCACCGTGCGCGTGGGTTAGTCAGTCGGTCACCCCCGGGTGGCCGCACCTGACCATGCCATTTCACTCTCAAGGAGCAATGCTATGAAAACTCTTCACACTGCACTCATTGGCGGCATCATGGCCTTCGCACTGGCCGGTTGCAACACCACCGACACCATGGGCACCACCAGCAGCAGCAGCAGCGGTTCGTCCTCGATGGGCACGACGGCTGCCGGCTCGACTGGCAACGCGACGGTCGATGCGCAGATGGGCATTACCCCAACCGACGGCACCAACACCGGTGCGCCGATGGCCACTGGCACCGCCAGCACCCCAACCAACACTGGTCACACGACGACCAGCTCGGACACCAGGAAGTAATTTGATTCACGCATGGCCGGGTCTCCGGTCGTGCGTCGGGCTGGCGCGGTAGAATCGCTCCATGCCCCTACCTCTTGTAATATCCTCCCCATGAAGCGCTGGCTCGCACGCCTGTTTGGTGCCGCGCCCGCAGGGCCTGTCGACCAACCTCCCTCCCCGTCTACCTTGCCGCTGTCCGATACAGTGACCACGCCGATCGTCGACGATTCGCCTGCGCTCGATCTGGATCTCGCATTTTTCCACTGGCTGGCCGGTCCGCATGTGACGGGCGCAGCGGGCGACGAAACCCTGGTGCTTGATGAACTGGCGCGCCTCGTGCGCGATCCGCACACGGCAAGCACCCTCGTGCCGCGCGTGCCGGCCGTGATCCCGCAAGTGCTGCGCAGCCTGCGCAGCGACGCCGCTTCATCGGCCGACCTTGCGCGCCAGGTGGCGCAAGATGCCGTACTGGTCGCTGAAGTCCTCCGCGAAGTCAACAGCCCGTACTACCAGCCAAGTTCGCCCGTGCGCAACCTGGAAGGGGCCCTGCTGCTGCTTGGCCAGAACGGCTTGCGCATGCTGCTGGCGCGCGTGGCGTTTCGCCGGATTATCAGCCTGCAGACCAGCCGCCTGGCGCGCCTCGTCGCGCCGCAATTGTGGAATCAGTCCGAGAAGTGCGCGCAGGCGGCCAGCCTGCTGGCGCCAAACCATGGCGCTGATCCGTTCGAAGCGTATCTGGCGGGGCTGATGCACAATGTCGGCCTGGTCGTGGCGCTGCGTGTGATCGATGGGCTGCTGCCCACCGGCGGGCTGCCCGACAGCGATGCCTTCGGCCTGCGCCTGGTGCACGCCGCGCGCCTGATCTCTGCCGGGATTGCCGGCCAGTGGGAGCTGCCAGCGGCCATCGGCCACGCCATCGCGCATCTGGGCGACCCCGCCACCATGTCCACCAGTCTGCCCGCTGCGCTTGGCGAGGCCGACCGTTTGGCCAAGCTGCACATGCTGGCCGGGGGCGGCCAGCCGGCATTCGTGGCCGCCGTGGCCGCCTTGCCCGCCGGCCTGCGCCAGGTCTACGATACCTTCAACGACACCGACAACGCCGACCGGCAGGACGCCTGAATGCCCTTTCCCATCGAAGAAAAACTCGTGATCGGCGTCGCTTCCAGCGCGCTGTTCGACCTGTCTGACTCGCACCAGGTGTATCTGGACGAGGGTCCGGAAGCCTACCGCAGCCACCAGGCGCGCCAGCGCGACGTGATCCTGGCACGCGGCGTCGCGTTCCCGTTCATCCGGCGTTTCCTGAGCCTCAATCGGTGCTTCCCGCAACAGGCGCCCGTTGAAGTGGTGCTGTTCTCGCGCAATTCGCCCGAGACGGGCCTGCGTGTGATGCGTTCGATCGCCCACTACGGCCTGGACATCTCGCGCGCCGTGTTCATGAGCGGCAAATCGCCCTACCCGTATCTGCCGGCATTCAACACCGCCCTGTTCCTGTCCGCGAACGAACAGGACGTCAAGAGCGCCATCGCGGTCGATTACCCGGCCGGTCTCGTGCTGCCGTCGGCGATCGCCGACGAGGAGGACGACATCGAGCTGCGGGTGGCATTCGACTTCGACGGCGTCATCGCCGACGATGAATCCGAAACGGTCTACAAGCGCAACAACGACCTGGGCGAATTCCACGCCCACGAAACCCTGCACATGGCGCGTCCGCACCAGCCTGGCCCACTGGCCGGGATGTTTCGCAAGCTGGCCATGCTGCAGCAGCTGGAACATGACGCCCAGCAGGCCGACCCGGACTACCGCCGGATCGTGCGGATCGCGATCATCACGGCGCGCAGCGCGCCGGCGCACGAACGCGTCGTGACGACGCTGGGCAGCTGGGGCGTCTCGGCTGACGAGACCTTTTTCCTGGGCGGGATGGACAAGGCGCGCGTGCTGTCGGTGTTCAAGCCGCACATCTTTTTTGATGACCAGCTCACGCATCTGAAGTCCGGCCCGGGCGGCACCATCCCGATGGTGCACGTGCCGTTTGGCGTCGCGAACCGGCGCATCGTCGAACGCACGGACACAATTCCCTAGAGCCGCGGCAGCGCCATCAGGCGGTCGAGTTCAGGCTGCATCGCCTTCGCCCAGATCGCGTAGCCCGCTTCGTTCGGGTGCAGCAGGTCGGGCATGATCGTTTTGCTCAACGTGCCATCGGGCGTGAGGAACGCGCCGTTCACGTCCAGGAACACGACGCGGTTGCCATCGGCCAGTGCCGGCAATTGGGCATTGATCGCCTCGTTGATGCGCCGGAGCGGGCTCTCGGGCGTGGCGTCGCGCGGGAAGATCGCCATCAGCAGGATGCGCGTGCGGGGCAGGCGTTGCTTGATTTCGTCGAGATTGCGGCGGATGCCGGCCACGGTACTGGCCGGGAAATCTCCGCGCAAGCCGGTGTTGTTGGTGCCGATCATCAGCACCGCCACTTTCGGATCGAGACCGTCGACGGCGCCATTCTGCAATCGCCACAACACGTTTTCGGTGCGGTCGCCCCCAAAGCCGAGGTCCAGCGCATCAAACTTCGCATAGTGCGTCTGCCAGACGGGCGCCCCTTCCTTTTCCCAGCCCTGCGTGATCGAGTCGCCGATGAAGACCAGTTGCGGGCTGCGGGCTTTGCGCACCATCTGCTGCGCCTCGCCCAGTTTCTGGCGATGGCGGGGCAACCACCAGTCGATCGACCACGCTTCGTCGAGCTTGGCGGGCGTGACGGCCACGGTGCGCCAGTCCGCGCACGCCGTGTTCGGCGTGCCGCCCGGTGCGATGGCCACGTTGGCGATGCTGACCTGGCCGCTGCCGGTACCTTCCAGCGTGAATGGCCTGGCGACCTGCGAGAAATCGTCGCCATCGCGTGCGAAGCACGACAGCGCCAGCACGACGCGCTGCCAGCCCTTGCCCTGCGCGGCGCGCCCCGGCAGCACGAACGGCACCTGGCGTTCGCACGACGGACCGCATCCGACCTTGACCATGAGGCCACCCGCGTCGAGCGCATCGACCTTCAGGTCGAACGCCAGCGTGCCGCGCGCGAGGAATGGCCGCAGGTCCTGCGGCGCCGTCTGCAGCGCCACGCCGCTTTTCCATATCTGGCGCCATTGCAGCGTGAGCGCGGCGCCGCCGTCGGGCCGCTTGCTACGCGCGAGTTCGATGGAGCTATCCGGGAAGGTCGTGCGCAGCGCGGCGTCAGCAGTGACTTTCTCGCCATTCAGCAGGTGCGTCGTATCGGGCGCCAGCGCAAGGATCTCGACGCCGGGTCGCGGCGTATTGTCGAACAGGACCACCGGCGCTGGCGGCGCCGCGCTGGCTGCTCCGCTCAGCAGGTATGAAACAAGCAGTGGCAAGGCCGTGTAGGCAGGGCGCATCGTATCTCCATTGTTTTTATGTTAGCGCAATCATGCCCGTGATTCAGTTTCAGAACAAGCCGCCGCTCTCCACGCAGCGCGGCGGGCGGGCACGCGTTCGACTATAATTGGCCACCACTTTCCAGCGCATTTTTCACGGATATCTCAAGCACGCGGCATGCCTTTCGACCTCGAGAAACACCTCCCCAAAGCAGGCCATCGTTTCGTCCTGCCGCTCCTTCATGGTTCGTCCGACGCCTACGCGCTGGCGGTTGCCGCGCTTGCTCTCAAGGCCCAGGGCCAGATGCTCACCGTCGTCGTGGCCAATGCCAGCGATGGCCAGCGGCTGCTCGATGAAATCCCGTGGTTCGCCGATGGCAAGCTGGCCTGCCACCTGCTGCCGGACTGGGAAACGCTGCCGTACGATGCGTTCTCGCCGCACCAGGACCTGGTGTCTGAACGCCTGGCCACGCTGCACGAGATCCGTAACGGCCAGTGCGATGTGCTGATGGTGCCGGCGACCACGGCGCTGGTGCGCCTGGCGCCGCCGTCGTTCCTGGCGGCCTACACCTTCTTCTTCCGCCAGGGCGAACGCCTCGACGAAGTGCGCCTGAAGGCGCAGCTCACACTGGCCGGCTACACGAACGTGTCGCAGGTGATGTCGCCGGGCGAGTACTCGGTGCGCGGCGGCCTGATCGACCTGTTCCCGATGGGCTCGGCTTTGCCCTACCGCCTTGACCTGTTTGGCGACGAGATCGAATCGATCCGCACGTTTGATGCCGACACCCAGCGCTCGCTGTACCCGGTGCGCGAAGTGCGCCTGCTGCCGGGCCGCGAATTCCCGATGGACGAAGCGGCGAGAACCGGTTTTCGTGGCCGCTGGCGCGAACGCTTCGAGGGCGATCCGTCACGCTCGCCGATTTACCGGGACATCGGCAACGGCATCGCCGCGGCCGGTATCGAGTACTACCTGCCGCTGTTCTTCGACTCGACCTCGACGCTGCTGGACTACCTGCCCGACGGCGCGTCGCTGGCACTGGTCGGCGATATCGAGGGCGCGATCAATCGCTTCTGGATGGACACCGAGTCGCGCTACCGCTTCCTGAAAAGCGACCGTGAGCGCCCGATCCTCGAGCCGACCGAACTGTTCCTGAGCGCCGAGCAGTTCTTCACCTGCATCAAGACGCATGGCCGCTGGAATATCGCGCGCGACCCGCTCGCACCGGCCTCCGAACTGTCGGCGCCAATTCCCGACGTCGCCGTCAATCGCCGCCTCGATGATCCGCTCGCCAGCCTGCGCACCTACCTGGAGCGCAGCGACACGCGCGTGATGATCTGCGCCGATTCGGCTGGCCGGCGCGAGACGCTGCAGCAGTACTTCAGTGAATACCGACTCGATCTGACGCCGGTCGAAGGCTTCGAGGGCTTCCGCGCGAGCGATGCCCGCCTGGCGCTGGGCGTGGCCCCGTTGCAGGCCGGCTTCGAGCTGCTCGATGCGGGCGCCGGCCACCTGGTCTTCATTACCGAGACCGAGCTGTATGCCGGTTCGGGCCGGCGCGCCGGCAAGAAGAAGCAGGAAGCGACGAGTCAGGTCGAGTCGATGGTGCGCGACCTGTCCGAGCTCAAGATCGGTGACCCGGTCGTGCACATCAACCACGGCATCGGGCGCTACATGGGCCTGACCAGCATGGACCTGGGCGAGGGCGAGACCGAGTTCCTGCACCTGGAATACGCGAAAGACACGAAGCTGTACGTGCCGGTGTCGCAGCTGCACGTGATTGCGCGCTACTCGGGCACGGCCGCCGAAGACGCGCCGCTGCATTCGCTCGGATCGGGCCAGTGGGAAAAGGCCAAGCGCAAGGCCGCCGAGCAGGTGCGCGATACGGCTGCCGAACTCCTGAACCTGTACGCGCGGCGCGCGCTGCGCCAGGGCCACGCGTTCGAATATTCGAATGTCGACTACGAAAACTTCTCGCATAGCTTCGGGTTCGAAGAGACGCCCGACCAGGCCGAGGCGATCCACAACGTCATCAAGGACATGACGTCGGGCCGCCCGATGGACCGCCTGGTGTGCGGCGACGTCGGCTTCGGCAAGACCGAGGTCGCATTGCGGGCGGCCTTCATCGCCGTCATGGGTGGCAAGCAGGTCGCGATCCTGGCGCCGACGACGCTGCTGGCCGAGCAGCATGCCCAGACCTTCGCCGACCGCTTTGCCGACTGGCCCGTGAAGATCGCCGAGCTGTCGCGCTTCCGGACCGGCAAGGAGATCAACAACGCGATCAAGGGCATGGCCGACGGCACGCTCGACATCGTGATCGGCACCCACAAACTGCTCTCGCCCGACGTGAAGTTCACGCGCCTGGGCCTGGTCATCATCGACGAAGAACACCGCTTCGGCGTGCGCCAGAAGGAAGCGCTGAAATCGCTGCGCGCCGAAGTCGATGTGCTGACGCTGACCGCCACCCCGATCCCGCGCACGCTGGGGATGGCGCTGGAAGGCTTGCGCGACTTTTCGATCATCGCCACCGCGCCGCAAAAGCGACTGGCGATCAAAACCTTCGTACGGAGCGAAGACGGCTCGATCATCCGCGAGGCCTGCCTGCGCGAACTCAAGCGCGGCGGCCAGATCTACTTCCTGCACAACGAAGTCGACACCATCGAGAACCGCCGCGCGATGCTGCAGGAGCTGCTGCCCGAGGCCCGCATCGGTGTGGCCCACGGCCAGATGCACGAGCGCGACCTGGAAAAAGTCATGCGCGACTTCGTGGCGCAGCGCTTCAACATCCTGCTGTGCACGACCATCATCGAGACCGGCATCGACGTGCCGACCGCGAACACGATCATCATGCACCGCGCCGACAAGTTCGGCCTGGCGCAGCTGCACCAGCTGCGCGGGCGCGTGGGCCGCTCGCACCACCAGGCGTATGCCTACCTGCTGGTAAGCGACGTGCAGAACCTGACCAAGCAATCGCAGCGCCGCCTGGACGCCATCCAGCAGATGGAAGAGCTGGGCAGTGGCTTCTACCTGGCGATGCATGACCTGGAAATCCGGGGCGCGGGCGAGGTTCTCGGCGAGAACCAGTCCGGCGAGATGCTGGAGATCGGCTTCCAGCTGTATTCGGACATGCTCAACGAGGCGGTGCGCTCGCTCAAGGCCGGCAAGGAACCTGACCTGGCCGCGCCGCTGTCGTCGACCACCGAGATCAATCTGCACGTGCCCGCCCTGCTCCCAGCCGACTACTGCGGCGACGTGCACGAGCGCCTGTCGATCTACAAGCGCCTGGCCAATTGCGAAAGCGCGGACCGTATCGACAGCATGCAGGAGGAGCTGATCGACCGCTTCGGCAAGCTGCCCGAGCCCGTGAAGGCGCTGGTCGAGACGCACCGGCTGCGCATCGCCGCCAAGGCCGTGGGCATCGTCAAGATCGACGCCCATGGCGAAGCGGCCAGCCTGCAGTTCATGGAAAAGCCGCCGATCGATCCGATCAGGATCATCACGCTGATCCAGAAGAACCGCCACGTCAAGCTGGCCGGCCAGGACAAGCTGCGCATCACGGCCAGCATGCCCGACCTGTCGGCGCGCGTGAACCAGATCAAACAGACCATCAAACAACTACTCGCATGAACACGACGATGAATCTGGTGCTGCAAGGCCCTCAGGCCGATCCCGCCACACTGGTGCGACTGGCGCAACTGGCCAGTCCGCAGCGCACCACGGACCTGGGCGCACATGCGTTGCGCTGTGAAGGCGTGGTGTTCAGCGCTGACCTGAAAGAGCGCATTGATGCCGCTGCGCTCGAGGCAGGCGTGGACGCCACCTTCATCGCCCCCGGCCGTTCGCTGGCCGATGTGCGTCTGGTCGCGATGGACATGGATTCGACGCTGATCACGATCGAGTGCATCGACGAAATCGCCGACATGCAGGGCCTCAAGCCGCAAGTGTCCGAAATCACCGAGGCGGCGATGCGCGGCGAGCTCGATTTCTCGGAAAGCCTCAGGCGCCGCGTCGCCTTGCTGGCAGGCCTGGACGCTGGCGCGCTGCAGCGGGTATATGACGAGCGCCTGCGCATTTCGCCAGGTGGCGAGGCGATGCTCAAGGCCGTGCAGGCGGCCGGTATCAAGACGCTGCTGGTGTCGGGTGGGTTCACGTTCTTTACCGAGCGTCTCGGCGCGCGCCTCGCTCTCGACTACACCCACGCGAACGTGCTCGAGATTGCGGATGGCAAGCTGACCGGGCGCGTTGTTGGCGGGATCGTCGATGCGGAAGAAAAGAAACGCACCGTCGAGCGTGTGTGCGCTGAACTGGGTATCTCGCCGTCGCAGGCGGTCGTGATGGGAGACGGTGCCAACGACCTCAGCATGATGGGCATTGCCGGGCTGTCAGTGGCGTTTCGCGCCAAGCCGGTCGTGCGCGCGCAGGCCGATGTAGCACTGAACTTTTCCGGCCTGGACGGGTTGCTGACGATTCTGGCCTGATGCGCAGTTAGGCATGTGTACCGGTAATTTTGCGCGCTGTAACAGCGTGTAAAACCGTGCGCCGCCTTGTCCGCAAGCTCGTATGATGGCTTGATCAGGAGGAGCGCCATGAAAAATCTTGCCATCATTATCGTGTCTCTGGGCGCGCTGGCCGGTTGCGCCGCGCCAGGTCCCTACTACAGCAATCAAGGCTATGCCCAACCGGCAGATCCGAGCCAGTGGCGCGTCGTGTCCGTGACGCCCGTGCCGGTCGGTACCGGGGCGCGCGTGGCATCGTCGGGTGGCACCACCGTCACCTCGACGCCAGTGCCTGCGACCAGCTACTCGACGCCTTACTACACGCCGCAGCAGCCGGTGTATGTTCAGCAGCAACCCGTGTATATCCAACAGCAGCCGGTCTACGTGCCGCAGCCGGTGTATGTCGAGCAGCCGAACTACTGGTATCCGCCGATTTCGATCGGGCTGGGTTTCGATTTCGGCCGCAGCAGCTGGCGCGGTCATCGCGGCCGTGGCTGGGGCGGACATATCGGGTCGCATTTCCCGTACCGCAGGTAATCCCCAACAAAGCCGGCCGATGCCGGTTTTTTTCATGCAAAAAAGCCGGGGTCAGGTCTGACATTCGGACACTGCAAAAAAGCGGGGGTCAGGTCTGACATTCGGACACGATCTCGACAATGGGGTAAGTGGAACCAGCTGGCAACGGGCTATGCTAATTCTTGTCAAGACGCCGTTGGATTAGCCTAAGGCTGAGGTCGTGTCCGAATGTCAGACCTGACCCCGGCTGTAACCCCGGCTGTGCCTGCGACCCCGGCTGTGCCTATGGCTGAGGTCGTGTCCGAATGTCAGACCTGACCCCGGCTGTGCCACCGCGTTGCGCTTAGGACAAATCGTGCAAATCTTTCTGCAGTGCCGGTTGTACCGAGAACTTGCTGAACAATACCTCGAGCCCACCTCGTTGTGGCGTGTGCAAAAAAGCGGGGGTCAGGTCTGACATTCGGACACGATCTCGACAATGGGGTAAGCGGAACCAGCTGGCAACGGGCTATGCTGATTCTTGTCAAGACGCCGTTGGATTAGCCTAAGGCTGAGGTCGTGTCCGAATGTCAGACCTGACCCCGGCTGTGCCTGTGACCCCGGCTGTGCCTAAGGCTGAGGTCGTGTCCGAATGTCAGACCTGACCCCGGCTGTGACCCCGGCTGTGTCACCGCGTTGCGCTTAGGACAAATCGTGCAAATCTTTCTGCAGTGCCGGTTGTACCGAGAACTTGCTGAACAATACCTCGAGCCCACCTCGTTGTGGCGTGCAGCACATGGGGCCGACGAAATAACGATCCGCCACGGGAAACGGTGCCAGGCGTAGCATCGGCCAAACGACGCCGTCCACCGAAAACTGCGCCCTGACAGTGCCAGAGCCGACGGTCACGCGGATCCAGAAGCCGTCGTTGATGGGAGGTGCAGGCATCACCGCCCAGTCCGACTTTTCATCGGTCAGCACGGTGCTGAGCATCAGCTGATCGTCCGAGTACTCCACACCGATCTTGATCCAGCGGGTCTCGTCGATTCTCACCATCAAGCCGGCCTGGTCGTACAAGGCCTGAAAGTCTGCGCGCACATGCAGTTGGGCAGTGAACGCATGATCGACGGGCCTGCCAAAGAAGTGGCCGTTATCATGGATGAAATCGTATTGGGTGATGCGCTAGAAGTCCGTGTTCTCGCTGGTGATGACCTTTAACGTGTCCTGGTCGATCTGGCATTCGGGTGGCGTGTGAAGCCATGTGCATTCGTCGAACATGTCATCTCTCTTTCGTACTGTCTCGCCGCGATCGGCGATTAACTGCCAAACAGATCGTGCGCATCAAGGATGGCCCAGGCGATCTCGGGCCGCATGGTCAAGCACCTCCGCACTGCTGCCGGCACGGATTGCCGCACCTTCTTGCACAGACCGGGGCGGTCTTCGAGCACGATCACGATGCCGCGCACGCTGCGCACTTCATTCGGCCCCGGTGCGATGTGCAGCGTTGCGCCGATGTTCTTGTGAATCAGCCCCTGCACGTGCTGCAGGTCGGCGAGACTATCGATCCGCTCGATCCGCTCGATTAGCTTGAGTTCCTGCTGGCGCGTGATCATCAATGGCCGCTGATCCAGCTGCGGGTCGGCCAGCACGCGCGCCCGATCGCAGACGCAGGCGCCCGGCGGGCACTCGACCCTCATGGGCGCGGCGGCAGACTGCGGGCCTGCAGTCGGGCCCGGCTCTGACTGGACGGCGGTGAATGAGTTCACTCGGATGGCGCGGTGGCGTTCGGATTCGCTGATTCTACCCCGCCCCGGTCGCCCGATGGACCCACTTCGTGCCCCATCAGTTCGAGCGCATTGGGCACGGCCGCGCCCTCGGCTGTATTGTCGAAGATACACCACACCGTGCGTCCCGCCGCGACCTCGCGATCAAGGCGGTGACGCCAGCGGGCGATCTCGTCGCCCGGATAGGCCGAGTAATAGATGCGCGGCGCGCCGTGCAGGCGCACGTAGACGTGGGCGTCGCTTGTCGGCTCGTGCTCCCCTGGCTGGCCGGCGGCAGGATCCGCGATGACGCGCACTATCCCGCACTCGCGCAGCGTCGCCGTGGCGGCCTCCGAAAACCAGCTCGCGTGCCGCGCTTCGAACGCGATGCTGCAGCCGAAACGCTCACGCACTTGCCCGAAGAACGCATGCGCCAGCACGTCATCAAAGCCAAAGCGTGGCGGCAACTGGACCAGCAGGCAGCCCAGCTTGTCGCCCAGCATGCCGGCTTCGCCCTGGAACCGGTCAAGCAACGCATCGACATCCCGCAACCTGGCGTCATGCGTGATCGAACGCGGCACCTTGACCGCAAAGCGAAAGTGTTCGGGTACGCTGGCGGCCCAGCGCGCATAGGTCTCTGGTTTGTGCGGCCGGTAGAACGACGAATTGATTTCCACCGCCGGAAACACGGCGGCATAGCGCTCGAGGTGGCTTCCCCCTGCCGGAAACGCGGCGAAGTCCTTGCTCCCAAGGCTCCAGCCGGCACAACCGACCAGCAGGCGGCCAGGCATATTCTGCTCAGGCATACGATCGTCTCATTTATATTATTGCAACCATTCTAGCGAGCCGAAGCAGCGCGCGGCGCATGGAAGCGATGGCGACATGCAGGCGACGTGCAGACCAGGCCCCGCTTACAATAAGAACATCGTATCGACCGGAGGAGCTAAGCATGACCGAACCAACCCACATCGTTTGCCCACACTGCGACGCCGTCAACCGCATGCCACAGTCGCGCCTGCAGGACGCGCCAACCTGCGGCAAATGCGCGCAGCCCCTGTTCACGGGACGTCCGCTGGACGTCGACAGCGCGCGTTTCGACCGTCATATCGGCCGCAACGATATTCCCGTGCTGGTGGACTTCTGGGCCGAATGGTGCGGCCCGTGCAAGATGATGGCGCCGGCGTATGCCCAGGCGGCCGGGCAACTCGAGCCGGCCGTGCGCCTGCTGAAGGTGGACACCGAGCGCGCGCAGGATCTGTCGGCGCGCTTTGCGATCCGCAGTATCCCGACACTGGCGCTGTTCAAGGGCGGCCGCGAAATCGCGCGTCAGTCCGGCGCGATGGATGCGGTGCGCCTCTCCGCCTGGGTGCGCCAGCACACTGGGTAAAGCGGCGCGCCAGCGACCGCAGATGGTGCTGCTACAATGGCAACAAAGGGGGATGTCCCCGCAAGAGGAGACGGTATGTCGCAAGAACTGATTCTGGAACGAGGCGTCGAAGACAACAAGCACTGGGCGCGCATCCTGTATGTGATCCATGCGCTGACGTTCTTCTTTTCGCTCGGCATGCTGTCGATCGTGCCGGTGATCGTCAACTACATCAAGCGCCCCGATACGGCCGGTACGATGGTCTACACCCATCACACGTGGATGATCCGCTCGTTCTGGTGGTACGTGGTGTGGATGGCGGTTGGCGCGGTGCTGTTCGCCACCATCATCGGCATTCCTGCCGCGTGGGTGGTGTGGCCCGTCGCATGGATCTGGAAGGCCTATCGCCTGATCCGCGGCTTCATCGATTTGAACAACAACCGCGCAATGCCGGTGTAAAAAAATGGGGCCAGTGGCCCCATTTTTATGTCATAACGCGTTGAAGGCCCGTGCCAGATCAGCGATCAGGTCGGCCGGGTCTTCCAGGCCCACATTGAAACGCACCAGTACCCCGCCCTCCCACCGATCCCGCAAGCTGTTGATCCGATAAGGCATCACAAGGCTGTTGGGACCGCCCCAGCTATAGCCGATCCCGAACAGCGTCAGCGCATCGACCATGCGATCGACCTGCGCCTCGTCGAAGCGTGCGTCGAACACCACCGAGAACAAGCCACCTGCCCCGGTAAAATCGCGCTGCCAGAACGCATGGCCCGGGCAGTCTTCAAACGCCGGATGCAGCACCTTTGCGATCTCGGGCCGTCCCTTGAACCAGGTGGCCAGTTCGCGCGCACTGGCGTCGTGACGCTCGAAGCGCATCTTCATCGTCGGCAAGCCGCGCTGCACGAGATACGCATCGTCGGGGCTCACGCCCAGGCCCAGCCGCATGTGTGCCAGCGCCAGCCGGTCGTTCAGCGCGCGGTCGCGCGTGATCACGGCGCCCATCAACAGGTCGGCGCCGCCCGACTGGTACTTGGTCAGCGCGTGCATGACGATGTCGGCGCCAAGATCGAACCCGCGCAGCGCCAGGCCCGCCGACCACGTATTGTCGAGCGCTACCAGCACGCCCCGGGCATGCGCCGCGTAGCACAGCGCCGGCAGATCGGGCACTTCCATCGACACCGAGCCTGGCGCCTCGGCCCACAGCAGCTTGGTGTTGGGCTGGATCAGCGCGGCGATGCCGGCGCCGACCATCGGATCGTAGTAGCGTGCAGTGACGCCGAAATCGGCGCTGAGCCAGCGGCCCAGTTCACGGTTCGGGTTGTAGACGTTCTCGGGCAACAGCACATCGTCGCCGCTTTTGAGCAGCGCGAAATCGACCATCGCGATCGCCGCCAGGCCCGACGGCGTGAGCAGGCAATGGTTGCCGCCCTCGATCTCGGCCAGCTTGCCTTCCAGCGTGAACGTGGTGGGCGTGCCGTGCAAGCCGTAGGTGTAGGCGGTCTTGTCTGTCCACTGGCTCGCGCGCATCGCCGCCGTGTTCGCAAACAGCACGGTCGACGCGCGGTGCGTCGCCGGCGGGAAGGCATCGAACCCCGCCGGTGCAACATAGTCGCTATGCACCAGCGTGGTCTGGATCGACTTGGCGCTCATGAGCTCAGCCGATTAGACGGGATTGGCCCACAGGTCGTGCGCATCGGCCTTCGTGATGACGACATCGGCGAACTGGCCGACGACCAGTTTGCTCTTGCCTGGCACGAGTGGCCGCTTGATGTGCACGACACCGTCGATTTCCGGCGCATCGGCGCTCGAACGGCCGATCGCTTCGCGGGCGCCGACTTCGTCGATCAGCACGCGCAGTGTCTTGCCGACCTTGGCCTGCAGGCGCTTGGCCGAGATCTCTTCTTGCAGCAGCATGACGCGCGCGCGGCGCTCTTCACGCACTTCTTCCGGCACCGGATTGTCGAGCAGGTTGGCGGTTGCGCCTTCGACCGGCGAATAGGCAAAGCAACCCAGGCGATCGATCTGCGCTTCTTTCAGGAAGTCGAGCAGATACTCGAACTCGGCCTCGGTCTCGCCCGGGAAGCCGGCGATGAAGGTCGAGCGGATCGTCAGGTCCGGGTTCATCGAACGCCATTTCAGGATGCGCTCGAGATTGCGCTCGCCGCTGGCCGGGCGCTTCATGCGCTTCAAGACATCCGGATGCGCGTGCTGCATCGGAATGTCGAGGTACGGCAGCACGTGGCCATCGCCCATGAACGGGATCGCATGGTCGACGTGCGGGTATGGATAGACGTAGTGCAGGCGGACCCAGGCGTCGTACTGGCGCGCGAGCTGGCCCAGCGCTTCGACCAGCTGCGTCATGTGCGTCTTGATCGGGCGGCCATTCCAGAAGCCGGTGCGGAACTTGACGTCCACGCCGTAGGCACTGGTGTCCTGCGAGATCACGAGCAGTTCCTTGACGCCCGACTTGAACAGGTTCTCAGCTTCGACCAGCACTTCGTCGATGCGGCGCGAGACCAAGTCGCCGCGCATCGACGGGATGATGCAGAAGCTGCAGCGGTGGTTGCAGCCTTCGGAAATCTTCAGGTAGGCGTAGTGCTTGGGCGTGAGTTTCACGCCGTGGTCCGGCACCAGGTCGATGAACGGATCGTGCGGTTTCGGCAGGTGCAGGTGGACCGAGTCCATCACCTCGGCCAGCGCATGCGGGCCGGTCACGGCCAGCACCTTCGGGTGCACCTTGGTGATGATGTCGTCGCCTGCAGCATCCTTCTTGGCGCCCAGGCAGCCGGTGACGATCACCTTGCCGTTTTCGGCCAGCGCTTCGCCGATGGCGTCGAGCGACTCCTGCACGGCAGCGTCGATGAAGCCACAGGTATTGACGATCACGAGGTCCGCCCCGTCGTACGAGTTGGCGGTTTGATAGCCTTCGGCGCGCAACTGGGTCAGGATCTGCTCGGAATCGACCAGCGCTTTCGGGCAGCCAAGCGAGACAAAGCCGACCTTCGGCGCGATCACGCCAGGCATCGGTGCCGGAATGATGACGCCAGGCGCCTTGGCTGCGGCAGCCAGGCTGCTAGAGTTGGCGGAAGGACTACGACGAAGTTCAGTCATGGGCAGCGGAAAAGTGTTTGGGCAATCCGCGATTGTACCTGAACCGGGCCTCGAAGGTGAGGCCCTGCTGCCCCAATACCGGGTGGTTTATTTCTTGTCGGTCGGCGGGGGCGTCATGCCCGGGAATGGAAACACGCCGAACATCGCCTTGCTCTGGCTCTGCATCTGTTCCTGCATCTGGATGAACAGGTTCTTGCTCTGGTCGATGTAGTTGTTCATCATGCCCTGCATCATCGGACCCTGGACGTTCATGAACTGGGTCCACATCTCGGGGCTGAATGGCTTGCCCTCGATGGCGCCGGCGGCGTTGCTGGTGAATTTGTGCTGGATGTCGGTGAAGGCCTGGACGTTCTTTTCCAGGTACGAGCCCATCATGCCCTGCATCGCGTGGCCGTAGTAGCGGATGATTTGCGAGAGTACCGAGCTCGAGAACATCGGCACGCCATTCGCTTCTTCTTCAAGAATGATCTGGAGCAAGATCGCGCGGGTCAGGTCTTCGCTGCTCTTGGCGTCGACCACCGTGAAATCGTCGGCGTCGAGCACCAATTGCTTGACGTCCGACAGCGTGATGTAGGAACTGGTCTGCGTGTCGTACAGACGACGGTTCGGATATTTCTTGATCAGGCGTTCTGCACTCTTCTTCACACTGCTCATCTCTGGTTCCATGGTTTGCGGCGCTGCTTCGTGAGCCGCGCACTTATGATTATTCTGGCCGGCGTGGCCGGCCCGTCTCCACCCGACCCACGGCCGGAGCGACCGTGGGGGATAACAGACACCTTACCATGCAATTGTGGCGGTTGCAGCAATTACCAGATGCATCACAAGTATGGCTTTTATGTCAATACGTCGCAGCGACTGCTAGTCGGCCCTGACTTGTACATAGCGCCCCGGCGCTGGCTCGGACGGTGGATAGTCGCTGCTGCCAGCGGTGCCTGGAGCCGGCACTTGCGCGCCGCCGTTCTCCGCCAAAAATTTTGCCCACTCCGGCCACCAACTGCCTTTGTGCTCTGCAGCACTCTCGAACCAGGCACCATCCGTCTTGGGCCGCGACTTGCCGCCCTTGTCATTGGCCCAGTAACTGCGCTTGTTTTTCGAGGCCGGGTTGATGACGCCGGCGATATGGCCCGACGCACCCAGCACGAAGCGGTTGGCTTTCGGGTTGCCCGGATTGAGCAGCTGCATCGAGGCGAATGCCGCCGTCCATGGCACGATATGGTCTTCCTTCGAGCCGTAGACGAACACCGGTGCATCGATGGCACCCAGATTGACCGGCACGCCACACACCGTCAGCGCGCCCGGTTGCTTGAGCTTGTTCTCCAGATACATATTACGCAAGTACCAGCAGAACATCGGCCCCGGCAGATTGGTGCTGTCGGCGTTCCAGTACAACAGATCGAAGGCCGGCGGCTCCTTGCCCTTCAGGTAGTTTTGCTGGACATAATTCCAGACCAGGTCGTTCGGCCGCAGCGACGAGAACGTCGTTGCCAGGTCGCGGCCCGGCATCAGCCCGCCGGCCGCGAGCTTCTGCTCGCGCAGCGCCACCTGGGTTTCGTCGATGAATACTTCGAGCACCCCGGCGTCGGAAAAGTCCAGCAGCGTGGTCAGCAGCGACAGGCTGGCGGCCGGCTGGCGGCCGCGTGCGGCCAGCACGGCCAGCGCCGTCGCGGCGATAGTGCCGCCGACGCAGAAGCCGAACACGTGCGCTTTTTCTTGCCCGGTGATCTGGGCAACGACATCAAGCGCACGGATCGCGCCGTCTTCGACGTAATCGTCCCAGCGAAGGTGCGACTGGCTGCGGTCCGGATTGCGCCAGGAGACCATGAACACGGTATGGCCCTGCTCCACCACGTAACGCACCAGCGAATTTTCGGGCTGCAGGTCGAGGATATAAAACTTGTTGATGCACGGCGGGATCATGACCAGCGGCACGCTGTGCACGTTCGCCGTGGTCGGCGTGTACTGGATCAGCTGGAACAAATCGTTTTCGAACACGACCTGGCCGGCCGTGTTGCCGACATTGCGGCCGACTTCGAAGGCTGTTTCGTCGGATTGCGAAATACGGCCCTTCTGCATGTCGGTCAGCATATTGGTAAGACCCTTGGTCAGGCTTTCGCCCTGGGTCTCGATCATCTGCTGCTGCGCTTCCGGATTGGTGGCCAGGAAATTGGCGGGCGACATCGCGTCGATCATCTGCTGGACCGAGAAGCGCAGCTTCTGGCGCTCGCGCGGCCCAACTTCGACCGCATCGGCCATGGCCATCATGCATTCGGCGTTCAGCAGGTACGAGGCAGCCGAAAACGCCGACAGCGGATTGCCGCGCCATTCTGCTGCCGCGAAGCGCCGGTCGCTCAGCTCGGGCGTCTTGCCCAGCATGACGTCTTGCCACAGCTGAGTTGCTTTCTTGAGATAATCGTCACGGATCGCTTCCATGCGGGCCGTGTCGATGCCGGCGCCGGCATCTTTGAGGAAGCCGGCCAGCGGACTGGCGCCGCCCGGGGCCGGCATTGCTGGCATGGGTGGCATGGCTGGCATGGTGGACATCATCGTCATCCAGGGCTGCCAGGCGGCAGGATCGGACCATTGGGACAACCAGGCAGCGGCAAGCGCTTGTGGATCAGGCATGTTCATGTGGGCATCCGTTGTTAGAATTGCGTCTCTTCAACCAAGTACGACAACCGGGAACTACAGCATGTGGATCGTTGCCATTGCCTGGATCTATGTCGTAGTGCTCATGGCAGCAACCGAGCCGACCGTCGTGGGCGGCATCATGACCTTCGTGTTTTATTGCGCACTGCCATTATCCATACTTTTTTATATCACTGGCGCGAAACGGGGCCGGCAGCGCGGGCCAGGGCCGCAGTCGCGTCGTCATGTGGATACCCGGCGTGAGTCGCCCGCAGACGACATGGATGACGGCGGCGGTGACGGCGACTGAGCCGTATTGCATCGCGCCGGATCTATCTCATCCAGATGACGCTAGCCTGGCGGCCGGTCACGCCATCGCGGCGGTAGGAATAAAAGCGCTCCGGCGCACCGGCCGTACACAGCCCGCCACCGTGCACGCGTTCGACGCCGTCACGCGCCAGGGTCAAACGTGACAGCGTGAACATGTCAGCGAGGTATTTACCGGGCCGACCCGGGTAGGCAGAGAAGCAGGCACGTGTTGCGTCACCCGGCAGCGCCGCGGCAAATGCCGCCACCACGTCGTCGCCAACCTCGAACGCATTGGGACCGATAGCCGGCCCCATCCACGCCGTGATCTCGCCCGCGCCTGCCGCACGCATGGCGCGCACGGTTGAACCCAACACCCCACCGGCCAAACCGCGCCAGCCGGCGTGCGCCGCGCCCACCACCTTGCCATCCAGATCGGCAAACAGCACCGGCAGGCAATCGGCAGTCAGGATGGCGCAGACGATTCCAGGCATCGTGGCGATGCTGGCGTCGCCCGTGCGCACTGGCTGGTCCGGGCCCACGGTGCCGGCGTCGACGACGTCGGCACCGTGCACCTGGGCGATCCAGGCCGGACGGCCCGGCAACCAGGCTTGCAGCAAGGCGCGATTGGCCGCGACGGCGTCTGGCGCGTCGTTCACGTGCAGGCCCAGATTCAGGCCCCCGCCACCCTTGCCGTCGTCGTACGGACCGACGGAGACGCCGCCATCGCGGCTGGTCGCCAGCGCGCCCACGGTCGCCGGCAAGTCAGGCCAATCTGGCCAGACCAGCGCTGAATGGGACAACGGGGCCAGCGTGCTCATGCGCGGTAGGTGACGACGCCGTTGTCGTCGTCCGCGGCATCCTCGATCGCCGTGCCGAACTCACCCAGTTCCGGCTCTTCGATGCCCGCGCGCGCGATCAGCTCGGCGAAATCGTCGGCCAGCGGCACGGTCCATTCGCATTGCTCACCGGTGGCCGGATGCACGAGGCCGAGGCGACGCGCCTGCAGCGCCTGGCGCGGGAACACCGGCGTCAGGTGGCGCTTGCCGTAGACAGCATCGCCGACGAGCGAAAAGCCCAGCGACTGCATGTGCACGCGAATCTGGTGGGTGCGGCCAGTCTCCAGACGGCAGCGTACCAGCGTGACGGGACGCCGGTCGAGCTCGCCCGAAATGACGCGCTCGTAATGGGTGATCGCCGGCTTGGCAAACGGGCTGCTCGAGACGGCCATCTTGACGCGATCCTTGGCGTCGCGCCCCATCGGGCTATCAATCGTGCCCGACAGGCGCGGCGTGCCCCACACCAGCGCGAAGTATTCGCGCTTGACGGTGCGTGCCTGCAGCTGGCGTACAAGGTCGGTCTGGGCGGCGAGCGTCTTGCCGACCACCATCAGGCCACTGGTATCCTTGTCGAGACGGTGGACGATGCCGGCGCGCGGCACACCAACCAGTTGCGGGCAGTGATGCAGCAGGCCGTTGAGCAGCGTGCCGGTCCAGTTGCCCGAACCCGGGTGCACGACGAGGCCCGCCGGCTTGTTGACGACCATGATGTCGTCGTCTTCGTACACGATGGTGAGATCCATCGCTTCCGGCGCGAACGCCGTGTCTTCAGGCGCAGCTTGTGGCACGACGACAATGGCTTCATCGCCATAGGCCGTGTCCTTGCCCCGGGCCGGTTTACCGTCAACCGTGATGTGGCCGCTTTCGAACCATTGCTGCAGGCGGCTGCGCGAGAACTGGGGCACCAGGCCGGCCACTACCTTGTCGAGGCGCTGGCCGCAGTGTTCCTCTTGCAGCGCCAGGGTAATGGGCGACAGATCGGTGCCTGGCAACGGGACGAACCCGATCTCCAGCTCATCGTCAAAATCAGGGTCAATCGGTAAATCCGCCGGATTCGGCGCAGGAGTTAATATCACGTGAGTCCCATCGGCTATAATCAGCCGTTCGTTGAATCTAGGTAAAACATTTCTTGCAAAAAGCTATGCAAAAAAAATTGTCTGTGTTGGTCGCTACTTGCGCCCTCGTCGGTCTGTCGGCATGCAGTATGCTGCCAAAGGCCAAGGACGAGTCCAAAAACTGGTCGGCGGAGAAATTATACGCTGAGGCGCGCGAAGAGATGGCAGGTGGGCACTACGAAGCCGCAATCCCGTTGTTCCAGCGGCTCGAAACCAACTTCCCATTCGGCGTGTACGCAACACAAGCGCAGATGGAAGTGGCGTACGCCCACTACAAGTCGGCTGACCAGGCGCAAGCGCTGGCAGCGGTCGAGCGCTTCATCAAGCTGCACCCTAACCACCCCCAGGTCGACTACATGTACTACCTGCGTGGCCTGATCAATTTCAACGATCAGCTCGGGTTCTTCAGCTTCGTGTACTCGCAGGACCCGACCGAGCGCGATCCGCGTGCAACGCGTGAAGCGTTCGCCGCGTTCAAGGCGCTGGTCGACAAGTACCCGAACAGCAAGTACGCAGCCGACGCGACCGAGCGCATGAGCTATCTGATCAATGCGATGGCCCAGTACGAAGTGCACGTGGCGAATTACTACTACCGCCGCGGCGCGTACCTGGCGGCGCTCAATCGTGCCCAGGATGCGGTGACCAACTACACCGATGCCCCGGCACGTGAAGAAGCGCTGTTCATCATGATCCGCTCGTATGACAAGCTCGGCATGCCGCTGCTGCGCGACGATACGCAGCGTGTGTTCGCGCTGAACTATCCGGACAGCTACTTCCTGAACCCGAACGCACGCGGCGATGCGCCGTGGTGGAAGTTCTGGTCCAAGGGTGGCGCCAAGGCGGCGCCGAAGGATGCGGTGCAGTAAGCAGCAGCAAGCACATAGGGTGGACGGCTATGCCGTCCACGCGTTCAAACCTCGGCCCGCAATAGGCAAAGCCGATTTGAACGCGTGGGCGGGATACCCGCCCACCCTACGACGTTTACCCGACAGCGTCGGCGATGCGGCGCCGGAACACCCACGCGCGCTCGCTTGACGCCGCCGGCTCGAAAGCATAGCCGTCGACATCGAAGTCCTTGAGCCCCTCGGGATCCGTGATGCCGTTCTCGGTGGCATAGCGCGCCATCATCCCGCGCGCACGCTTGGCGTAGAACGAGATGATCTTGTAGTTGCCATTTTTCCAGTCCTGGAACACGGGCTCGATGACCGGCGCAGCCAGCAGCCTGGGCTTGACCGACTTGAAGTACTCGGTCGAGGCCAGATTCACCAGCGCCGTTGAGCCGTTCTCTGCCAGTTGCGTGTTCAGGGCGGCGGTGATCGTCTCGCCCCAGAACGCGTACAGGTCCTTGCCGCGCGGCGTAGCCAGCCGGGTGCCCATTTCCAGGCGATACGGATGCATCTGGTCCAATGGCCGCAGAACGCCGTACAGGCCCGACAGGATGCGCACGTGGCGCTGGGCAAACGTCAGCGCCTCGGTGTTCAACGTGCGCGCATCGAAGCCCGTGTACACGTCGCCATTGAACGACATGATCGCCGGCCGCGCTTGTCCATGATCGGCTTCCCAGTGGGCGTAGCGCCCGACGTTAAGCATCGACAGCGCGTCGGACAGGTCCATCAATTCGCTGATCGAGGCGGGTGAATGGCCGCGCAGGACCTCGATCAGTTCGCCTGCATGGGCAATGAAATCGGGTGTGGACTGGTGCGGCGTGCTCAGGGGCGATTCGAGATCGAGGGACTTGGCGGGAGACAGGACAATCAGCATGGCCGTACGAAACTTTTCCATAAATAAGCAACCGACATGATAACCGCTCCAGCCCCAACCATCGTCATCGACACCAATGTGCTGCTCGACCTGTTCGTGTTCCACGATCCGCGCTGGGCCGACCTGCTTGCCGCCATCGAATCGAAGGAGATCGACGCCATCACGCGCGCCGACTGCCGCGCCGAATACCTGGCCGTGCTGCACTACCATCACCTGCCGCTGGACGACGACAGCCGCCTGGCAGCCGCCGCCCGCTTCGACGCCCTGCTGCGCCTCGTTGACGTCGATTCGAAAGCGATCCGCCTGCCCGTGTGTACCGACCGCGACGACCAGAAATTCATGGAGCTCGCGCGCGATGCCGGCGCGTCGATCCTGATCAGCAAGGACAAGGCGCTGCTCAAGCTGGGACGCAAGACGGCGCAGGCGGGGCTCTTTCGCATCATGCTGCCCGAGGTGTGGGTGGCCATGTGGCGCCAGGCCAGGGCCGAAGGCACGCTAGAATAAGGCTTTACCCCATTTGCTTTCGATCAGGATGCATTCATGAGCCTCCCACCGCTGGTCTCCCGCCTGCCGCACGTCGGCACCACCGTGTTCACCCGCATGTCGCAACTGGCCATCGACCATGGCGCCGTCAACCTGGGGCAGGGTTTCCCCGATTTCGCCTGCGACCCGGCGCTGGTCGATCTGGTGACTGACGCGATGCGCGCCGGCCATAACCAGTATCCGCCGATGACCGGCCTGCCGGCGCTGCGCCAGGCGATTGCGGCCAAGATCGAGGCGACTTACGGCCATCGCTACGACGCGATTACCGAAATCACCGTGACTGCTGGCGCCAGCCAGGCGATCCAGTCGGCGATCCTGGCCGTCGTGCACCCGGGCGACGAGGTGATCGTCATCGAGCCGGCCTACGACTGCTATGCGCCGGCCATCGTGCTGGCCGGTGGCGTCGTGGTGCCGGTGACGATGCGACTGGACGCCGATGGCTACCGCGTTGAGTGGGAGGACGTGCGGGCAGCGGTCACGCCGCGCACGCGTATGGTGGTCATCAACACGCCGCATAACCCGACGGGCACGATCCTGCGCCAGGCCGATCTCGACGCGCTGGTGGCGATCGTGCAGGACACGCAGATCCTGGTGCTGTCGGACGAAGTGTATGAACACATGGTGTTCGACGGCGAGCCGCATGCCTCGGTGGCGCGCCATCCGGCGCTGGCCGAACGCGCATTCGTCGTCTCCAGCTTTGGCAAGACCTTCCACGTCACAGGCTGGAAGATCGGTTACGTGGCCGCGCCGGCTGCGTTGATGGTCGAGTTTCGCAAGGTCCACCAGTACAACGTCTTTTGCGTCAACGCGCCGATGCAGCACGCGATCGCCGCCTACCTGCAGGACCCGGCGCCGTGGCGCGACCTGCCGGCGTTCTACCAGGCCAAGCGCGATCTGTTCCGCGCCGGCTTGGCGGCGTCGCGCTTCACGCTGCTGCCGTCGGACGGCACCTACTTCCAGTGCGTGCGCTACGACGCGATCTCGGATTTGAGCGAAGCGGACTTCGCCGAATGGCTGACCCGCGAGATCAAGGTCGCCGCCATTCCCGTCTCGGCGTTCTACAGCCAGCCGAGAGAGTCGCATGTGGTGCGTTTCTGCTTTGCGAAAAAAGACGAGACGCTGCAGCTTGCGCTGGAGCGTCTCGTACGGTTGTAGGCTCAGTTCTAAGCGCAGTTTCGCCGATACCTAGTGGACGGCAGGCGTGGCCGCCCCGAGCGCCTTCTGCCCCGGGTCGAGGCGCTTGACCAGTATCTGGTCAATCCGGTGATGGTCGACGTCGAGCACCTCGAAGCGCATGCCTTCGTACTCGACGCTGTCGGTCTGCTTGGGCACCTTGCGCAGCATGAACATCATGAAGCCGGCCGCCGTCTCGTAGCGCTCTTCTTCGGGCAGCGAATGCAGGTCGATCACGCGCTTCATCTCCGCCACCGGCGTGCTGCCATCGATCAGCCACGAACCGTCTTCGCGCTGCATCGTTTGCTGGTCCGCTTCCAGCGGACTGCCCCAGCGCCCCATCACCGTCACCATGATGTCCGACAGCGTGATCACGCCGACGACAAACGCATACTCGTTGATCACGACCGCGAAGGTCTCCTTGCTGGAGCGGAAGCGGTCGAGCAGCTCGGACAGCGTCAGGCTGTCCGGGATGATCAAGACCGTGCGGATCGTCGACTCGCTCAGGTGGAAGTGCGACTGGTTGTTCAAGAGGCGCACCAGGATGTCGCGCGTATCGACATAGCCGACCACGCGGTCGATCACGCCATCGCAGACGGGGAATTTCGACAGCGAGTGCGCAGCGATCTTCTGGCGCACGCTCTCTTCGGGCTCGGTCAGGTCGAAGAACACGATGTTTTCGCGCGTCGTCATCGTCGACGTCACGGCGCGCGACTCGAGTTCGAACACGTTCTCGATGAAGTGCTGCTCCTGCTTTTGCAGCACGCCGGCCTGCGCACCCGCTTCGACTACCGCCGAGATTTCATCGAACGTGATGCGGTCTTCGCGCGTCATGTTGATGCCAAAGAGCTTGAACAAGCCGTTGGCGATCACGTTCAGCGTCCACGAAAACGGCTTGAACAGGCGGATGACGAACAGCACCGGGCGGATCACCGCCATCGCCGTCGTCTCGGGCGAGATCAGCGCGAGGCGCTTGGGCATCAGGTCCGAGAACAGCACGAACAGCGTGGTGACGAACACGAACGACAGCGTGAAGGCGATGTTTTCGCGGCCCGGGCCTGTGTAGACCACGGACAGCCACTCGAGGAAGAACGGGCGCAGCGCCCCTTCGCCCAGGATACCGCCGAGGATCGCAATGGCGTTCAGGCCAAGCTGCGAGGCGGCGAAGAAGTCGGCCGAATGCGCCTGCAGCGCCATGACCTTGCGGGCGCGCTCGTCGCCCGCCTCGGCCAGCAATTTGAGTTTGATTTTGCGGGCGCCTGCCAGCGAGATCTCGGTGAGCGACAGGAAGCCCGCCGCAAGCACCAGCACGGCCAGCAAGGCCAAATGTTCGAACAAGTTCATGGGACACCCGGGGTACTGTTATTGGGTCACGCTCGTTGACCGGGGAGCTGCGCAGGGGTACCTGCGCAGGCATGACACTTTACCATGCCAGCCCTCCCCGGCGGCGGCCTCAACGACCGAGTTGGCCCAGCCTGCGCTCGACGAAGGCCTGCAGTTCGGGCGACAGCGTCCCGCTGGCCTGCGCCTGCACGAATGCGGCGGCAGCTTCTGCATCGCGCTTGTCGGCCTGCAGCGCGATGCCCAGGCCCATCCACCAGACGCCATTGCCGGGCGAGCGCTTGAGCGCGGCCTGATAGTTCTCGGCCGCTTCATGCGCGCGACCTTCGCGCTGCAGCACGCCGGCCAGGAATGCGTGGTACTCGCCGTTGCCCGCCGCATAGGGCAGCGTGCGCATCAGGGTATCAACGGCCGGCCCGCCCCGTTCGAGCTGCAGGCGTGCCAGCAGCATCGCCAGTGCCGGCTGGCGCGCGTCGATCGCGAGCGCCGCCTGCAACTGGCGCATCGCATCGTCCGGACGGCCAGCCTCGATCAGCAGGCCGACCAGCGTCTGGCGCGCTGCTTCGTGGCGCGGATCTATCTGCAGGCCCGCCTGCAGCGTGGCGATCGCCTCGGTCACGCGACCATCTTCCAGCACGCCGAGTGCGCGCCGGTAGGCGTTTTCGGCCCGTTGCGACGGCGTGTCGGTGCGACCCGTAGCCGGTACAGCCGGTGCAGTCTTGGCCACGGCAACCGTGCGTGGTGCAGGCCTGGCGGTTGGTGCCGGAGCGACCGGCGTGACACGCCTGGCTGCCGGTGCCGGTGCCGGTGCCGGTGCCGGCTCTGGTTCCGGTGTCGGTTCCGGTGCCAACGCAGCTGGCGCCACATCGATCACCTGCACCGGCGCTGCCGCCGGCATGTCCACCACCACCGCCGTGCGTGCCGCGACTGGCGCAGCGGCCAGCACCGCAGGCGTTGGCGCGGGCGCTGTCTGCATCATCTTCCAGCCGGCGACACCGGCACCGACCGCCAGCAGCGCGCCACCGACCAGCGCCGCGCGCAGCACCGGTCCGCGACGCTCGGATGCAGCCACGGGCCGCACGTCGGCCGGCAACGGTTCTGCGCCAGGCTGGCCGGCGCGTGCATCGAGGTCCTTGAGCATCTTGTTGATCAGGCTCATGGCGCCACCACCCAGGCAAATACGCCAAGGGCGCCCATGACGATTGCGCCGCCCGTCAGCCACTGGCGGATCGCGCGCCCCACGCCCACCGTGTCACGCGCGGCGATGGCGACATGGCCACCCGCGACCTGCTGTTTACCCTGGCCGTAACTGAGCATCATCGCCTTGTGCGCCATGATGTTGACCAGGCGCGGCACGCCCCCGCTGGCCCTGTACAGGCTGCGGATCGCGGCGCTGGAAAACAGCCGCGCGCCGGTGAAGCCGGCCACGCGCAGCCGGTGCGCCACGTAGAAATCGATGTCGTCGCGGTTCAACGGTCCCAGGTGGTAGTGGAACGTGATGCGCTGGGCCAGCTGGCGGATTGAGTCCAGTTGCAGCTTGCGATTGAGTTCGGGCTGCCCGAACAGGACGATCTGCAGCAGCTTGCGCTTTTCCGTTTCCAGGTTGGTCAGCAGCCGCAGGGCTTCCAGGCTGTCGACGGGAATCGCCTGCGCTTCGTCCAGGCACAGCACGACGCGCAGGTCCTGCGCGGCCAGTTGCAGCAGGCGCAGGTTGATCGCCTTGAGCAGCTGATGCTGGTCGACGTCGCGCTCGAGCACGATCTCCAGTTCGTCGGCCAGCGCCAACATCAAGGTGCGCGGTTCGAGATACGGGTTCGGGATGTAGGCCGTGACGAACCCTTCCCCCAGCGTCGCCATGAACTTGCGGCACAACAGCGTCTTGCCGGTGCCGACTTCACCCGTGATCTTGATAAAGCCTTCGCCGCTGCGCGCGGCCACCAGGAGCGTGTTGAGGGCTTCCTGCGAGCGCGGGCTGCCGAAGAAGAAGCTGGTGTCCGGCGTGATGCCGAACGGCAGCTCGCGCAGGCCAAAGTGCGCCGCGTACATCAGTCAACGCCCCAGCCGGAAGCACGGCTGCGTGGATCGAGCTGCTCGATGCGGCGGCTCGCGTCCATCATGTCTTCGCTCCAGTCGCTGGCGCCTTCGACGATGGTCGGCTTGATCAACACGACCAGCTCGCGCTTCTGGTTGGTCCGGTTCTTGTTGCGAAACAGGTTACCCAGGAGCGGGATCTTGTCGGCGCCCGGCAGCTGGTCGGTGTCGCCGGTGGATGCCTGGCGCATCAAGCCGCCGATCGCCACCACCTGCCCGTTGCGGCCGCGCACGATGCTGTCGAGTTCCGATGTGCTCGATGCCGCCAGCGGCAGACGCAGCGTGCCACCCGAGCCCAGGTCGACATCCTTGTTGACGGTCGTGACCTGGCTGACCGAAGGGTGCACGTGCAGCAGGATGTTGCCGTTGGCGTCGATCTGCGGTGTTACGTCGAGCACGACGCCGGAGAAGAACGGCTGCACCGTCACGCTCGGGCTCACGATGCTGCCATTGTCGCCCGTCGTGATGTTGTTGGTCACGCCGGTGACGAAGAATTCATCGGTACCGATCTTGAGCACGGCCTTCTGGTTGTTGACCGCCGCGATACGGGGGCTGGACAGCACGTGCACACTGCCCTGCGATTCGAGGAACGTGATCAGCGCCGCGAAGTTATTCGTCTGAAACGCAAAGCCGAACAGCGAACCGGCTGCCGTCGCGGCGTTCGACAGCGAGAAGCCGGTGCTGGCTGCCAGGCCCTGGCCGCTGTTGATGACAGGCGGCTGGCCGCCGGTGTACGGCAATGGCGCGAGGTTGGCGCCGGGCGAAATCAGGCCGCCGGAAACGCGGTTCGGGTGCGAGCCGCGGAACGAGGCGAACGAAGCCCAGTTGATGCCGCTCTGGAAGCTGTCGTTGAGTTCCACCTCGAGGATCTTGGCTTCCAGGATCACTTGGCGGTCGACCGACAGCTGGGTGGCCTTCAGGTAGGCGTCAACGTTGCGCAATTCGTCGGGCATCGCGCGGATCACGAGCACGCCCGATTGCGGGCTGACCACGACGCTGCGACCGCCTTCGGTCGAGCCGACGATGGCGGCAATCGACAGCTTCAGGTCGCCCCAGAAATCGTTGTCCGAGCGCGTGCGCACATCGGTGCTGTTGGTCTGGGTCTGGCCGTTGCTGTTGTTGCCGTTGTTGCCGTTGTTGTTGCCGTTGTTGTTGCCGTTATTGCCGTTGTTGTTGCCGTTGTTCTGGCTGCCGTTGTTGCCGCCACCGTTGTTATTGTTGTTGCCATTGCCGGCGTCGGCCACCGACGTCGACGACACGCGCAGGTTGGACGTGCCGCTGCGCTGCGCCGTCAGGTAATTCACATGGAACATGCGGGTCTGCATCGTCAGCGGGCGGATCGCGATGCGGGCGCCGTCGATCTTGTAGTCGTAGCCGTACATGTCGCGCACCGCTTCCAGCGTCTCGACCAGCGTCACGTCCTTCAGGTTGGCGCTGATATTGCCCGTCACGTCCGGGTGCACGAGCATGTTGTAGCGGGTGCCGGCCACGATCGAGCGGAAAAACTGCTGCGCCGGGACGTTGTTGAAGGCGACGTTGAAGCGCTCTTCCAGCGCGGGCCTGGCCTTGGGCAGCTGGCTGGCCAGCGTTGCCGCGGGCGGCAGCAGCGCATTGGCCACCGCATCGTCCACTGCAGGGCGGGCGCCCTGCTGGGTGCTGGCTTTCGTCAGCTCTTTCGTGATCGCGTCATAGGTGGCGTTCTGTGGCGCGCTCTGGCAGCCGCCCAGGAGCACGGTGACGGCAAGCGCCACGGCCAGCGCGCGCGGCGCCATTACAAACTTGGGTGTCATGTGGGTACGTACTTCATCGGTTAGCGGGCAACCGGCGTCATGCCGGACAGCGGTGCATCCATGCGCAGCACCTGGCGCGCGTTGCCGCGCATGAGGATGACCTCGCCAGGCTTGATACTCGTGATCCGTGCGCCTTTGTAGAGCTCGCCCAGGCGCAGCGTTTCGCCGTCGATGACGGCCACGTGGCGCCCGCCCGCATGCGGTGCGATCAGCACCGATTGCAGGCGCGGGACGTCGCGCTGCACGGCCGGATCGAGCGCGATCCGGTCCATGCCGGCCGGCGGGCGGGTCGGGTCCTGCAACGGCTGCGCGACGGCAGGCAACTGGCACAGCGCGAGGCAGGCCAGCACGGTCTTGGTCAGGTTCTTCACAGCTTCATCCATTGTCGGTCCAGGCTGAGCGTATGCAGTGTGAGCGTCAGACGCGCGGTCGGATAGGTTTCGACGTCGAGCTGGGCGCGGCCCCAGAACATCCGCGTCGGCATCGCGTCGAGTGTGCTCATGTAGTCGACCATGTCGAGGTAATTGCCGCGCACCGTGACTTCAACGCCGTGCCGGTACAGCAAGGGCACGTCGCCCCCCGCGACCGGCGCAGCGCCTGCTGCGGCAGCCGGGGCGGTAGTAGCGCCCGGTGCGGCCAGCGGTTCGGCCGGCAACGTCCGCATTGAGACGAGCTTGAGGCGGCCGTTGGCGCGCAGGATACTTTCGACCAGTGGCCCCATGCGCTCGGGCGGCACCAGGCCATGTTCGAGCGCCAGCAGCTCGCTGCCCAGTTGCCCCATCTCTTGCTGCATCGTGTTCAGGCGCGTGCGTGCCTGGGCGTCGGGGTCGATCCGGGAACCCTCCACACGCGCCGTGATCTCGCCATCGATGGCGGCGATCGCGGTCTGCTGCTGCTCGATCTGCGTACGCAGCGCTGCCTGTTTTGCGTCCTGCGGCGCCAGCACGACCGTGTGCCCGGCAAACGCCAGCACGGCGATGGTGGCGCCAAACACCATGCCGCGCTCACGCAGCGACAGGGCGTCGATCCGCGCCGCAAGTTGGAGGACGCGCTGCTTGATTGAGGCGCTCATGGCTGCGGCTCCGTGGCGACCGACTGCAGGCTGAATTCGACATACGGCGCAGCGCGAGTGACGGGCTGGCCGTCCGCGCCGGGCACGGCTGACGGCACCGGTAGCGGCGCCGCTTCGCCGATTTGCAGGCTGGCGAACGACTTACCCTGCATCAGGGGCTCGCTGGTCAGGCGATTCAGGTAGCCAGGCACCATGGCCGGGTCCATGGCACGGCCGCGGATGCCGATCTGGGCGCCGCCCGCGTCGACTGTCACGCCGGTCAGCCACAGACCCGACATGCTCTGGCGCGCGAGCGCCTTGAAGTAACCGCCAAAGCCGTTCGTGTCACCCAGTTCGCCCCGTGACAGCGCACCGGACACATGGCGCATGGCGGCCAGCTTGCGGTCGGCGCCAAGGAGCTGGTCCGCCATCGTCGCGTCTTTCGCGCGCGGCACGAATTCGGTGTTGACCGAGGCCAGGCGTGCTTGCCGCTTGTCGAGCTGCACCGCACCGGCATCCGCCTGCTGCTGCAGTTCGGCCGTGCGCATGCTCCCCAGGAGTGCCAGGCCGGCGATGCCGACGACGATCACGCCGGCGGCCAGCGCCAGCTGCGCTGCCGACAGCACGTGCTTTTGCGGCTGGAACGCCGGATTGAACAGATTGATTTGCTGGCTCATGCGCCCTCCCCGTCCCGCAGCGCGGCGCCGATGGCAAGGAAAAAGCGCTGCTGCTGGGCCAGGTCGGCCAGCTCGGGCGTGCGCGACAGGTCGAACAGGCTCGCCAGGTTCAGCGTTTCCACCGGCGTGTACAGATTGCTGGACAGGTATTCGTCCAGCCCCGTCACGGCCGATGGGCCAAGAATGAGCTTGGCGACACTGATGAACGAGTACTGGCGCTCGAAATGGTCAAGCGAGCGTTGCAGTTCGAGCGTGATCTTGTCGAAGCTCGCGTGCTTGCGCTCGTGGTCCGGTTCGAGCAATTGCGCCAGCGTGACATCGAAGCGGCGCGACAGGTACAGCTCGCCGCGGTACGACACCGTCAGCAGGCTGCCATCGTCACCGAACGACAGCATGGCAATGCCGCGGCCTTCCGGCTCGAGCATGGCCGACACATTGCGCTGGGCCATTTCCGGGATATCGATGGCGGCCAGTTCAACCTTAGCATCCAGAAACAATTTCTGGCGCGGCGCAATAATGCTGTTTTTTGCCGCGACGACGAACACCGATTGCTGCGCGCGCGAGTTGGCGTCCAGCGCGATGTCGAGTACGTCGATGGTCGCTTCGGCGGCGGGAAAGTCGAGAATGTCCTTCAGACGCCAGCGCATCGCCGTTTTCATTTCGTCGCGCGGCACGCTGGGCGCTTCGACGTTGAGGATCTGGTAGTCGCCGCCGGTGAGCAGCGTGGTGCAATGGCGCCCCGCTGCCTGCGCGTCGCCTGCCAGCTTGTCGATCGTATCGCGCGATACACCGGTGGCCGCCTGGACGGCGAGCACAGTCGCCTGGGCGCCAGGCGTCTTCGCCACGCTCGCAACGAACACATTGTCGCCAGCGATGGCAAAACTCAGCCAGCCAGTTTTTTTCTTGGATTTCTTAAACAAATGCATGCAGGCCGCAATCTGGTCGCACTATGGGTCGTTACCGACAATTTCTTGATTATAGACAAGAGTGATTGAGGGCAATTACAAAAAGACGCACGGTAAGTGAAGTTATTTCCGGCGTGTGGCTAGCAAGCCACCGATTTCGCCGCCCCCGCTTTCCACGCCTGGTGCCCTCCAGCGCTGACGAGGGCTGGACCATAAAAAAAGCGCTGCCGCAGCAGCGCTTTTTTAATCAGATCACGGGGATCATTCGCACTTGGTGCTGATCACCTGGATGACCGGTGCCGGCACAGCGGCGGTCGCCTCGGTGTAGCGCACGTTGCAGGTGTTATCCAGGGCTGCCGGCATGTTCAACGGCGTGAACGTCACGGTTTGACCAGCGATTGCCGACTTGTAGTCCTTGTCGCTCAGACCCGCTGCCGCGCCAATGGTGGCCACGCTTGGGTAGCCATTGACCATCTTGATGGTCTCGCCTTCGACAACGATGTCGGTGGCATTGGTAATCAGGAATTTGCCACGCAACATCGACGACGCGGCGCTCAGGGCACCACGGGCGCCCTGCAGCGACGCTGCACGGGCATCGCCGCTCAGGCTGGCGAATTTCGGCAGCGCCGTTGCTGCCAGAATGCCCAGGATGACGATCACGACGATCAATTCGATCAGGGTGAAACCGCCTTGCGCGCCTTTGTTGAAACCTTTGTTCATCGCTACTCTCCGTATGATTGAAAGGAAAAAATTCCTTTCGACTGGTTGATCGAGGACCGGTGCACCAAGGCACGCCGTGGACCGATCCTCCTGATATCTTCGCCCTCATCCAAGCCTGACGGCGGAGAGCGCATAAAGAATTCTACATTGACCCTAGGAAATTTCGATATCCAGGAAGAACTTTCCACAAAGTATTTTGAGCTAGTGCGACTTTTCCGCCCGGCAAGCATTATTTTGGTGCCATTTCGCAACACTCGGCTGGAAACCTGTGTTATTTCGGATGCAATGCCGCCTGTCCCAGATCCCAGATTGGCAGGAAAATACCCAGCGCCAGTATCAGCACCATGACACCCAGGAAGGTGATCAGGATTGGCTCGATCTGGCTCGAGAGTGTCTTGAGCTCGTAGTCGACTTCGCGCTCGTACATCAGGGCAATCTCATCCATCAGGTCATCGATCGAACCCGTTTCCTCGCCCACGGCGATCATCTGCAGGACGATCGGCGTGAACACGTTCGCAGCGGTCGACGTGCGCAGGATGCTCTCCCCGCGCTCAACGCCGTCGCGCATCTGGTCGATGCGCGAACTGAGGTAGGCGTTGTCCGCCGTCTGCGACACCACCGTCAATGCCTGCACGATCGGTACGCCGCTGCGCAGCGACAGCGCGAAGCTCCGTGCGAAACGCGCCATCGTCCCTTTGTGGATGATCTTGCCGGCAATGGGCAGGCGCAGCTTGACGCGGTCCCAGACCAGCCGGCCATTTACCGTGCGGGTCCATGCCTTGAAGCCGACAATGGATGCAACAGTCACGCCAGCGAGCGCCGGCCACCAGGCAATCGTGAATTGCGAGGTCGTCAGCAGCACGCGTGTCATCAGGGGCAATTCGGCGCCAAACGACGCGAACACCGAGGCAAACTTGGGGATCACGAAAACATTCACGACGACCATCGCCAGCACCATGGCGATCACGACAAAGGTCGGATAGCGCAGCGCCGTCTTGACGCGCTCGCGCATGTCGCGATCGAACTCGAGGTGGTCGAACAGGCGCAGGAAGACTTCCTCCAGGCGCCCCGTCATTTCACCGACCTTCACCATCGACAGGTAGAACGGCGTAAAGACGAGCGGGTGGCGGCCCATCGCGATCGACAACTCACGGCCGGCGTCGAGCGACTCGCGCAGGTCCTTGATGATGCGCGCGAATGATGTGCTGATGGCTGACTCCTGCAGCCCGGCCAGCCCGCGCATGATCGGCACGCCGGACTTGAGCAGCGTGTAGATCTGACGGCTGAACAGCTGCACGTCCATCGACGTGACCTTTTTCTCGAACAGGCGCTCGCGCCAGCTGAGGCTGCTGCTGCCAGCGCCGCCACTGGTCGCGCGGCGCTTGGTCACGCTGATCTCGAGCGGCGTCACGCCACTGCCGAAGAGCTGGTCGGCAACGGCGCCGCTGTCGGCGCCTTCGAGCACGCCCTGCAGCAACTCGCCGCGTCCGTCGCGGCCTTTATAGGCGAAAAATGGCATCGTTTATCGGTCCCCGGCTCAATCGTCGAACTGGTTACTGACCCGCATCGCCTCGGAGATCGTCGAGCGCCCCTGCACGGCCAGGCTCACCGCATGGCGGCGCAGCGTGTCGCCGCGCATCTCGGCCTGGGCCACTTTCAGGAAGTGTCCCGGATCGGGATGGTTGACGGCCTCGGTCACGGCGCGCGTCATCTCCAGCAATTCGTAGACGCCGGTGCGGCCCCGGTAGCCGGTGCCGTTGCAATGCGAGCAGCCCTTGCCATGGAAAAAGCGCGTGGTCGCGGCGAGCTCTTTCAGTTCCGAGCGCAGCCACTCGACTTCGTTTGCGGCCGGCTGGTAGTCGACCGTGCAGCTCTCGCAGATCACGCGCACCAGGCGCTGGGCCAGCACGGCCTGCAGCGAGCCGCCGACCATGTAGCGCGGCACGCCCATGTCCATCAGGCGCAGCGGTGTGCTAGCGGCATCGTTCGTGTGCAGCGTCGAGAGCACCAGGTGACCCGTCATTGCGGCGCGCAGGCCGATCTGCGCCGTTTCCTGGTCGCGCATCTCGCCGACCAGCACGATATCCGGGTCTTGCCGCAGCGCCGAACGCAGCACGCGCGCGAAGGACAGTTCGATCTTGTCGTTGACCTGCACCTGGTTGATGCCCGACAGGCGGTACTCGACCGGGTCTTCGACCGTGATCAGCTTTTTCTCGACCGAATTGAGTTCGGCCAGCGCGCTGTAGAGCGTCGTCGTCTTGCCGCTACCGGTCGGCCCGGTGACAAGCACCAGCCCGTTCGGGCGCGCGACAATCGCGCGGAAACGCTCCACCAGGCGTGCCGGCATGCCGATGGCGTCCAGGCGCAGATTGGTGCCGCCCTGATTCAGCAGACGCATGACGACCGATTCGCCGTACTGCGTCGGCATCGTCGAGATACGCACGTCGATACGCTGGTTGCGCACCTTGACGGCAAAGCGGCCATCCTGCGGCAAACGTTTTTCGGAAATGTCCAGGTCGGCCATCAGCTTGAGGCGCAGCGCCAGCGGCGTGGCCACCTTCAGGTCGGCCTCGGTCTGCAGGTGCAGCACGCCGTCGATGCGAAAGCGAATTTGCAGGCGCCCGTCCTGCGGCTCGATGTGGATATCCGATGCACGCACCTGGGCGGCATCGTCGAACACCGATTGCAGCAGCTTGACGATCGGCGCTTCTTCGAGGCCCGGGTTGGCCGCCAGCGCACCGAAGTCGATGGACACGTCGCCCAGGTCGGCTTCGACCTCGCGCGCCAGACCCGTGATCTCGCCGGTGCGGCGGTAGATGCGGTCGATCGCGCCCAGCACTTCGGTCTCGTTGACCACGGCCAGCTCGACGCCCTTCTTGATCAGGCGCGCAATCTCATCGTAGGCGAACAGGTCGGTGGGATCGGACACGCCCACCAGCATGGCGTCGCCCCGGTCTTCCAGCACCAGTGCGCGAAAACGGCGCGCAGCCGTCTCGGGCAGCAGCCGCACCAGGTCGGCATTGATGTTGTAGAACTTGAGGTTGATGTACGGGATGTCGAGCTGGCGCGCCAGTGCGCCTGAAATCTGATCCTCGGTGACATAGCCGCTCTCGACAAAAACGCGCCCGAGTTTGCGGCCGGTGCGCTTCTGATCCGCGAGGGCTCGCTGGAGTTGTTCTTCACTCAACAGCTTTTGCTGCATCAATACTTCGCCGAGGCGCACTTTCTCTGGCCGTGCCATACCATTCCTTGGTCTAATTCTTGCAGCGTAGATTCTATGCCAGAAAGAATAAAAATTGACTCAAGGAATTAAAATGTGTCGGCTTTTGGCGTCAGTCCTGCTAATGAACCATGGTGAAACCATATCAAAACACCGGTTCAGAGCATTCCAGGCTGACAAATCTGCGCCACGTCGACGGCACCAAAATGCAAATGGCGCCAGACGAGGCTGGCGCCATGGTGGTTGAGCAGCCACCAAGGCTGCCTTGCATGCACGTCAAGAAACTTACTTCGCCTTGCGACGGCGACCGATCATGCCTACGCCAGCCAGACCAGCCAGCATCAGCGCGATCGTACCTGGCTCAGGCACTTCGTTGATTTCATTTGGCAGGATCAGGCTCGGATCGGCGGCGACGGGCAGCGCTGCAACCGGCCCAGTCACTGGCTGGGTCGCATTGCCATCACCGGTGTCGTCCGTGACAGGCGGCAGGCTGATGTCGACACTGCCGCTACCACCGGCAACTGGCGCACTGCCACCGCTCGCACCGCCGCTGCTTGCCGGGGTGCTGCCATCGGTGACGCCAACGCCGGCCGAACCGCCGCCAGTCGAGCCGCTAGTCGAGCCGCCAGCGGAACCGGTACCAGAACCGCTACCGCCACCCACTGCCGCACCGCCGCCGGCCGCGCCGCCAGCTGCTGGCGACGTTGCGCCGCTGCTGCTCTGGCCGGTCTGCCCTTGTACGATCTTGACGCCGTCGCCATCGTTGATGACTGCTGCGGAGTTGCCGAAGCGTGCTGCCAGCAAGCCGTTACCGGCGCTCAGCACGTAGCTGGCGTCGATGCCTTGTTGTACAAACAGTTTCTGGGCATCCGATTGCGACAGGCTGGCGCTGACTTTGCCAACCAGGACCGACGTCAGATCCGTATTGGCATTGTGTGCAATGCCGCCAACCAGGCTGACACCGCTACCAAATACGCCGGAGCCAATGACACTGGAACCATTGCCCGTAGTCCAGCCGTTCTGGAACGCAGGCTGCGATGTCGACGACACGACATCGGCCTGGGCTGCGCCGGCGGAGATCAGAAGCGAAGCAACAACAAGGTGGCGAATTGACATGAAAGTAACTCCTAGGAAATTAAAGATTATTCTTTTTACAAGCACGAAGTCATCCTAGCATGCGTTACGGAAAGCCAACTGTTGGTCGCAATCAAATCGTGCGTACCATATTTACATCATTTAATGGTTTATCCATCCCAACGAACCTGGAGTTAAAAGCATGAACAACATAGATTTCAATCTATAAACAAAATAGAGACCGTTCCCATCCGTAAAGCAATGTTGATACTTTTATGACAATTCTCGTATTAGTTTGTCACTACCTGACCGGGTAATCTGTAGTGCAAATAAAAAAGGCTGCACCCGAAAGGATGCAGCCTTTTTTGTATAGCGCGACATTGTCGCGCGCTAAGCGTGACGCTTACTTGACGTTGGCGCTGACGGCCCCACCGGCCGGCGCGACGACCATGTACGGCATCACGCGCGACGCCATCCGCATGTCCGTCTTGAGCATGCCCACTTCATCGGCGAGGATGTTGGCAGCCTCTTGCAGCATGACGTCCTTGGCATCCTTGGCCGCCTTCTCTGCCGCCAGCTCGGATTGCAGATTGCGCTCGTCCGCCTGCAAGCCGTCATCCTGACGCGGCGTACCGCGCACGGCGACCACCGATTTCTTGGCCTTGGTCGGATCCGGCGCTTCGGCGCGCTTTTCCTTGCTGCCCGGACCGCTGGCAGGCTCGTCCGGCGTCGCCGACGTGCCACCCAGGCGGGCTTCACGCAGCTTCGAGCGGGCATCCTGCGTATCGCGCTCCTTGCGGCGGATGGTCTCGTTCAGCGAAATCACGTTTTCCTTGCGCAGCTTGAGCACTTCGGCGATGTCTTCTTGCAGGAACTGGAAGTCCTTGTCCTTGGCAATACGCGCTTCATGCCGTTGCTGCAGCGGTGCCACCAGTTCCTTCAGGTCGCCCGCCGGCATATAGGTGGCCGGCTTGATCGCCACCCATGGCAGCGCATTGTCGTACGACGATTCGCCAAAGCTGTCGAGGTCGGTCATGACCGGCAGCTTGATGTCCGGCGTCACGCCGCGCAGCTGCGTGGTGCCGCCATTGATGCGGAAGAACTGGGCGATCGTCATCTTGAGCTCGCCGTAGCGGGCTTTTTCACCCGGTGCGAAGCGGTCGAGGTCGATCAGCGTCTGGACCGTGCCCTTGCCGAAGCTTGGCTCGCCAATCACGAGGCCGCGGCCGTAATCCTGGATCGCCGCCGCAAAAATCTCGGACGCCGAAGCCGAACCACGGTTGATCAGCACGCCCATCGGGCCATCCCACGCCAGGCCGGCCTTGACGTCGCTTTCGACTTCGACGCGGCCTTCCGCCGTGCGCTGCATGACAACCGGGCCCTTGTCGATGAACAGGCCGGTCAGTTCGACAGCCTCGGTCAGCGAACCGCCGCCGTTATTGCGCAAGTCGATCAGGACATTGTCGACCTTGTCTTTCTTGAGCTCGACCAGGATGCGTTCGACGTCGCGCGTGGCGCTGCGGAAGTCTTTTTCACCCTTGCGGCGGCCTTCGAAGTCTTGATAGAAGGTCGGCAGCGCGATCACGCCGATGCGGCGCTCGACGCCGTTTTCCTTGACCTTGATGATCGACTTCTTGGCAGCCTGCTCTTCCATGCTGATCTTGTTGCGCACCATCGACACGCTCACGTGCTTGGCGTCGACGCCGCCGTCGCCCGGAATCACGTCCAGCCGTACCGTGGTGCCCTTTTCGCCGCGCACCAGCGCGACGACGTCGTCCAGGCGCCAGCCGAGCACGTCGGTGAACGGTGCATTGCCCTGTGCGACGCCGACGATGCGATCGCCGACCTTGAGCTTGCCGGACTTTTCAGCCGGGCTGCCAGGCACGACTTCGCGAATGATCGTGTAGTCGTCGCGCGACTGCAGCACGCAGCCGATGCCTTCGAGCGACAGGCGCATCGCGATATCGAAGTTGTCGGCCGAGCGCGGGCCAAGATAGTTGGTGTGCGGCTCGATGGCGGTTGCATACGCGTTCATGAACATCTGGAACACATCTTCGTTGTTCAGCTTGCCAATGCGGTTGACGTAGTTCTCGTAGCGCTTGTCGAGCGTTTCGCGGATCGATTTATCGTCCTTGCCAGCCAGCTTCAGGCGCAGCCAGTCGTTCTTGACGCGCTTGCGCCACAGATCGTGGATTTCATCTTCGCTCTTGGCCCACGATGCTTTCTCGCGATCCAACTGCATCGTTTCTTCGGTCGAGAAGTCGAAATTACCCTTGAGCAGGCTACGCGCGTACGCCATGCGTTCGCCGAAGCGCTTCTGGTACATGTTGTAGATCGAAAACGGCGCGCTCAGATCTTCGTTGTTGATGGCGTCGTCCATCTTCGTGCGCAGGGCGCCGAAGTTGTCGAGGTCAGCCTGCACGAAGTACAGCTTTTCGCTGTCGAGGCCTTCGAAGTATTTATCGAAAATCTTGGCAGACATGGCGTCGTCGAGCGGGACGGGGCTGTAGTGATAGCGGCCCAGCACGCGCGAGGCCCACAGCGCGGCCTGGGTCTGGGCGGCGATCGGCTTCATGTCGGCCGGAATGGCCGGGGTGGCGGATTTGCCGGCGGGCTTGGCAGCAGACTTCGCCGAATCGGCGGGCTTGGCCGGAGCCGGTGGCGTTGCGACGGCAGCGGATTTCTCGGGCTGCGCGGTCACCACATGGGCGGACATGGCAAACGCCATGGCGGCGAGGAGCACGTGCTTCTTCATTCTGCGATTCTCCGAACGGGATTCCTGTTGCGGTTGCGGCATGGCGCAAGGCAAACCTGCCATACCGCGCTTTTCGTTTCATTCTACAGGTAGATCGGCGCGCAAGCGGCAGCCTGACCCGTTTGCGGCACCGCAAATACTGACAATTAAGGTTGCCGTAAGCCTGCTCACAACCCTGTATTTACCCTTTGACAAGCATCAATAGCGCGTCGCCGTAATACCAGAGCAAACCGACCAGGACCAGCAGCGGTGCCCATGGCCACGACCGGGCAGCAAGCTTCCAGTCGACGGGCGACGGCCAGAACGACAGGAACTGTGGCGCGAGAAACACCGTCAGCGCCAGGTCGACCGGCTCGAAGGCCAGCCCATGACGCGTGCGCCACCAGGCCACGCCCAGCGGCACGAACAGCACGAGGAGCGGCGCCAGCGCGGCCGGCGCCGCGTTATACCAGCGCAGATTGGCAAACGTGACCGAGCCCAGTTCCCAGTTATGCCCACCAGCCTTGCTACCCTTGGCCCGCTTGATGCGGCGCGGCAGCACGCTCATCCCGACCGGTTCGGCATTGGTGAGCAGGCCCACGGAGAAATGCGCCAGCTCGTGGCACAGCGTGCCGGCGGCGGTGAACACGAAAAAGACGGGGTGCGCGGCCGAGGCCATCCACAGCAGGAAGGCCAACGCGGCCGACGGCATCAGATAGATGAGGATGTCGAGCGATGATGCCGCCATGGTGCAGGCGGCGGCGGGAAGCCAGGCGCTGCAGCCGCCGAGCATCGTGTCAGCGTGCGTAGAAGCAGCGCCCGCACGCCTGGCGGTAGCTTTCGTTGCCGCCGATACTGACCTGCTCGCCTTCGCGGATACGGCGGCCCTGCTCGTCGACGCGGATATTCATCGTCGCCTTCTTGCCGCAGGTGCAGATGTTCTTGATTTCCTCGATATCGTCGGCCAGCGCCAGCAGATAGGCCGAGCCGGGGAACGGCTCGCCGCGAAAGTCGCTGCGCAGGCCGTAGCAGATCACGGGCACGCCGCGCAACTGGGCCAGCTGGTGCAACTGGCTGACCTGGGCCGCTGTCAAAAATTGCGACTCGTCCACCAGCAGGCAGGCCACGTTCTCGACCTGGTCAAGAAAATTGGTGTCAGTGTGAAAAACTTCGGCTGGCCGCTGCGCGCCCAGGCGCGACGTGATCACGCCAACGCCGTAGCGGTTGTCGATTGCCGCCGTGTAGAGCTTGACCTGCTGGCCCTGCTCTTCGTAGTTGTGCGCGACCTGCAACAGGGCCGTCGATTTGCCGGCGTTCATCGCCGAGTACCTGAAATAAAGTTTGGCCACTGCCCTGTCCTGCCTGTCTATCCAATGCGACGAAGGCTGCGATTATAGCGTGCCGGCAACGTACGCCGCCAGCCAATCGCGGCCCCATCGTCACTTGCCCGGATGATATTTCCGCTCGAGATTGCGCTCGATATCTTCCTTGTAGAACAGCACGTCCTTGAACTCGCCGCGTGCATACATGGCAGCCTGATCGTTGAAGTGCGGCGACCGGGGATCGCTGCTCTGGCCGCCGGCCAGGATGCTCTTGGCGCGCACCTTCGGGCCGAACTCGACGGCAGCGACAAAGCTGTTGCCGCGGTCGCCATAGATACGCTTCGTCGTTTGTTTGGCCGTCATGCCGAACGAGGCCAGCGAGCCCCAGTTGGCCGACGTGAACGGCACCGGAATGCTCGGCTTGCTGTCGTCGTATTGCTGGTCGACGGCGCCGGACAGGCGCTGGAAGCGGTTGATCTCGCCCCATGGCGTGCGCCAGTCGCCGAAGTCGGCGGTCAGCTTTTCCGACGCGCGCAGCAAGCCGTCAAGGCGGTCCGCCGGACTCAAGCGCTGGGCGATGTAGTCGACCGGCGGGATCGTCTCGAGTCTTGCGCGCGCGCCGTGCTGGGCCACCAGGTCCTGGCCCCAATACACGGCCAGCGACGTGGGCACCGAGTCGATGGCGTAGCGCATGTTCCAGCTGCGCAGCGCGTCGATCTGTTCGGCCAGCGCCGCCTTGCGCGGGTCTTCCGGCGGCAAGGCGTCGTAGTCGGCAATGACGGCCGGCACCAGCGGCTCGAATGCCTGCAGGCGGGTGTCGTACGAGGCCGCGATCAGGCCGTCGATGTCCAGACCCTTCGCCTCCTTGAACACGCGCGCGGCATTGCGGCCACGGGCATTCTCGGGCAACGACCACATGTAGGCCGGGTAGTTCGCGCACTTGGGGCTGCTTGGGCCGGCCGCCGTGCAGGGCCAGTTGTTGGTGTTGAAGATGTAGCCGCTGGCCGGGTTGAACAGCGTGATGGTCTCGTCGATCTCGTGCAGACGCTGCCATTCGTTGGCGGGATTGCTGCCGTCCACCGGGCGGGTCCAGTCGACGCGCGGATCGCGTTTCGGGATGAAGTTACCGTGGAAGTAGGCGATATTGCCCTTCGCATCGGCATACACGGTGTTGTTGGACGAATTGGTGCGCAGCTCCATGGCCTTGTAGAAGGCGCTGTAGTCACGCGCCTTGGTGCGGGTGTACGACTGGGTCAGCGCATTGAGCGGGTCGTCCATCAGCTTGACCGACACCCACTTGCCGTTCTCGGCGCGCACGACCGGGCCGTGATGCGTGAAGTAGGCAGTGACACTGCGGCTGGCCATCGTGCCATCCGGCGTCTTGTACGGCAGCGTGATTGCGACCTTGCGCATCGGCGCCTCGTGCTTGCCGTATTTGTAGAAGTACTCACCGTTGCGGTCGACGACCGTTTCCAGGTATTCGTCGATGACGTCGCCACCGCCGGACGTGTGCATCCAGCCGAGTTTGTCGTTGAAACCCTGGTAGATGAAGAACTGGCCCCAGGTCACGGCGCCATACGCATTCAGGCCCTCTTCGCTGACCATGTGCACTTCGGGGCGGAAGTAGAACGATGTGTGCGGGTTGATCATCAACAGCGCGCGGCCGTTGGCGCTCAGTTTGGGCGCGATGGCAAAGCCGTTCGAGCCGCGCGGTTCGGGGGCGAAGCCGCGCGGGTCATGGCGCTGCGCATCCAGTTTCGCACTCAGTTGCGCCACCGCCGGCCGCTTGCCGTAGAAGGCGGCCAGGTCGGCCAGCTCGATCGATTCGATGTCGCCGCCGATGCTGCCTTCGCTGAACGTGAGGGCCATCCACGGCTCGAAATGGGTCAGGAGCTTCGGTTTGACCTCGGGATGCGTGTACAGGTAATAGTTCAGGCCATCGGCAAACGCCTTCATCAGGTTCTGCAGCCAGGCAGGACTGGCGGCATATTGCGCCTGCATGGCGGCCGGCTGGACGTACAGCTTCATGCGCAGGTCGCGCCAGATCTCGGCCTCACCCTCGACTTCGGCCAGGCGTCCCATCGCATTGATGTAGTTGAGCTCGATGCGGTTGAAGTCATCCTCGGCCTGCGCATACAGCGTGCCGAACACGGTGTCGGCATCGGTGCGGCCGAACACGTGCGGAATGCCCCACTTGTCGCGCATGATCGTCACGCGCTCGGCCGTCGCCTTCCAGCGCGCGACCGTGGCCGCGCTCGGCGCAGCTTGCGCGCTGGTAGCGACGATCGGTGTCTTCTTGGGCGCAACGGCAAACGATGGCGCAGCGGCGCCGATCAGGAGCAAGCCGAGCAATGCCGGCGTGAACGAACGTGACGTGGGCATACGGGCAGACTCCTTCAGGGCGTGGCGAGGTTCAGTCGGCGCCGAGACCGGCGTTGACGAGGCGTTGTTTGAGGCGTTCGTTTTCGGTCAGCAGCGTGGCCAGGCGGTCTTTCATCGCCGCGCGCTCGCTGCGCAGCGTGGCCAGCTCGTCGGCCGGATCGACCACTTCTTTCTCTTTGCGCGGGCGAGCCGCACTTTTCTGTTCGCGCACCTGGCGCGCGGCCTGCTGCAATTCCTTGCGTCCGCCGGCCACGGCGGCCAGCTGCGCCGACTCGGGCAACTGCGCCACGTTGGCGGCGGCATTGATCGAGATGGTGCCCGTACGCACCGCTTCGCGCAGCTCGGGCGTCGCCGCTTTCTGGATGCGTTCGATCTGGCTGATCGTATTGCTCGACACGCGCGCCGCACGCGCGACATCTTCGCGCGTGTTCCATGGCGGCGATGAGGCATCGGGCGCGGCGTCGGCATCGGCTGCCTCATCGGCAGGACGTTCAGCCACGCGAGCCGAGACGATCTCTTTTTTCTTCAGCGCCAGCACGCCGCGCTGGAAGTCCGATACGCTGCGGCGCGCCAGGTGGTTATCAATCATCCACAGCATCACATCTTCGATCGACTCAAACGTGTTGTTGTGGACGGTGCGGAACGGGATGCCGTGCTTCTGGCACAGCTCATACCGGTTATGGCCGTCGATCAGCGTATCGCGCCAGAGTACCAATGCATCGCGGCAACCTTCGGCGAGCAGGCTGCGCTCGAGCGCGGCTTGTTCGATCGGGCTGAGTGGATCGACGAAAGAGCGCAATTCGTCGTTGATCGTGATATTCAATTCGGGTCCTTGCATGTCGTGCTGGGGAGTGTCGTGGTGCCGCGGCGGCATTGATGTGCCGAATGGCATGCTACACCATGCAGACGAGACCGCTGAGCTGCGCTTGCCATACCCGGATGGTTGGGGATTGCGCGCCAGGGTTCGTGCATCGGCGCTGTGGAGCGCCGGGATCATTCGTGGTGCGGGCAGCCGGAATCGAACCGGCACGCCTCACGGCGGCAGATTTTAAGTCTGATGCGTCTACCAATTTCGCCATGCCCGCGCCGCCCGGATTGTACTACGTGGAGCAACGCGGGTGTTAGTGGCTGAGCTGCGCCGCCGGATATAAACACGCACTCTCAACATGGCTATTACACCAAAGTGCTTCAGGTTTCAAGGGAGCGCGGCCTTCACGCGAGCTGACATAAAATCAACGCATTATCTTGTCATTTCTTTTCGCCTGGGCGGCGCCATCGTATCGACGCCAACGCCACGGTGAACAACGTACTGTATAGAAGGAACTTCCAAACATGGAACAATTCAGGGAAATCAAGCTGTCCCGGCGCGATGTATTGATCGCCGGCGCGGTATCGGCCTCGGCCGTTGCAATGCCGGGCGCAAACGCGCAGACGGCCGCCAACGCCCCGGCCGCCAACCCGGAGCCGGTCAAGGTCGGCGTCTCCTTCAACGTCAACGGCAAGGATGTCACGCTCGAACTCGACACGCGCACGACGCTGCTCGACGCGCTGCGTGAGCACCTGCACCTGACCGGCTCGAAAAAAGGCTGCGACCAGGGCCAGTGCGGCGCCTGCACCATCATCATGGATGGCCGCCGCATCAACTCGTGCCTGTCACTGGCAATCATGCACGACGGCGCCAAGATCACGACGATCGAAGGCCTCGGCACGCCGGACAAGCTGCACCCGATGCAGGCTGCCTTCGTCAAGCACGATGGCTACCAGTGCGGGTACTGTACCCCGGGCCAGATCTGTGCCAGCGTGTCGGTGATCGAAGAAATTCGCGCCGGCATGCCAAGCCACGTCACGGCCGACCTCAACGCCAAGCCACAGATGACCGTGGAAGAAATCCGTGAGCGCATGAGCGGCAATATCTGCCGATGTGGCGCCTACTCCAACATCATCGACGCCATCAAGGAAGTCGGAGGGGTCAAAGCATGAAGGTCTTTACTTACCAACGCGCCACGACGCCTGCACAGGCCGCGCAAACCGTAGCCCGCACGCCAGGCTCACGTTTCATCGCCGGCGGCACCAACCTGCTCGACCTGATGAAGCTCGAGATCGAAACGCCGGGCGCCCTGGTCGACGTGAATAAACTGGGCTTCGACAAGATCGAGCCAACCGCCAACGGCGGCCTGCGCATCGGCGCCTTCGTGCGCAACACCGATCTGGCATCCGACCCGCGCGTGCGCAAGGATTACGCCGTGCTGTCGCGCGCCCTGCTGTCGGGCGCCTCGACCCAGTTGCGCAACAAGGCAACGACGTCGGGTAACCTGCTGCAGCGCACCCGCTGCTCGTACTTCTACGACACCGCGCAAAAGTGCAACAAGCGCGAGCCGGGCAGCGGTTGCGCCGCCATCGGCGGCTTCACCCGCAACCTGGCCGTGGTCGGCACGAGCGACGCCTGCATCGCCACGCACCCGAGCGACATGGCCGTGGCCATGCGCCTGCTGGACGCCGAAGTCGAGACCGTGCGCGCCGATGGCAGCAAGCGCACGATTCCGATCGCCGACTTCCACCGCCTGCCGGGCAATACCCCGCACATCGAAACGGTGCTGGAACCGGGTGAACTGATCACCTACGTGACCCTGCCAAAACCGCTGGGCGGCGTGCACGCGTACAAGAAAGTCCGTGACCGCGCATCGTATGCTTTCGCGCTGGTGTCGGTTGCCACCGTGATCCTGCCGGACGGCAGCGGCCGCGTGGCCGTCGGCGGCGTGGCCCACAAGCCATGGCGCGTCGAAGCCGCCGAGCAGCAGATGGGCGCCGGCGCCAAGGCCGTGGCCGACCGCCTGATGGCCGGCGCGAAGACCACCGAAGAGAATGCCTTCAAGGTTCCTTTGGTACACCGTATTTTGGCCGCAGCAATGCAAGACGCAAAGAAAGCCTAAGCCATGAAATTCCTGACTCCAGCAACCACCAATCCGATTGACCGCATGCGCTATGTCGGTCAGCCGACCAACCGCATCGACGGCAAACTCAAGACCACCGGCACCGCGCCGTACGCGTACGAGCATCACAAGGACGTACCGAACGCCGCGCAAGGCTTCGTCGTCGGCTCGGGCATCGCCAAGGGCCGCATCGCATCGATCGACATCGAGGCTGCGCGCCGCGCGCCAGGCGTGCTGGCCGTCGTCACGGCCGAGAACGCCGGCAAGCTGGGCAAGGGCGACATGAACACCGCCCACCTGCTGGCCGGTCCGAACATCCAGCACTACCACCAGGCCGTCGCGCTGGTAGTGGCAGAGACGTTCGAGCAGGCGCGCGCTGCTGCGCACCTGGTCAAGGTCAAGTACACGGTTCAGAAGGGCCGCTTCGACCTGGACGCCGAAAAAGGCAATGCCGTGAAACCCGAGGGTGAATCGGATCCGCCGGATACCAAGACGGGCAACTTCGCGCGCGGTTTCGAGACTTCGCCCGTCAAGCTCGACGCCACCTACCACACGCCCGACCAGTCGCACGCGATGATGGAGCCGCATGCCTCGACCGCCTTCTGGGAAGGCGACAAGGTCACGGTCTACACGTCGAACCAGATGGTCGCCTGGTGCCGCGGCGACCTGGCCAAGACGCTGGCCATCCCGAAAGAAAAAGTGCGCGTGATCTCGCCGTACGTTGGCGGCGGCTTTGGTTCGAAGCTGTTCCTGCGCGCCGATGCACTGCTGGCAGCCCTGGGTGCGCGCGCGGCCAAGCGTCCCGTCAAGGTGTCGCTGCACCGCCACTTGATCTTCAACAACACGACGCACCGTCCGGCAACGATCCAGCGCATCCGCATCGGCGCCGGCCGTGACGGCCGCATCCTGGCCATTGGCCACGAAACCTGGAACGGCAACCTGCCAAAAGGCAGCGCCGAAGTGGCGACCGCGCAAACGCGCCTGCTGTACGCGGGCGCCGATCGCATGACCGCCACCCGCGTGGCCGAGCTCGATCTACCGGAAGGCAACGCGATGCGCGCACCGGGCGAAGCGCCGGGCATGATGGCACTCGAAGTAGCGATGGACGAGATGGCCGAAAAGCTGAACATGGACCCGGTCCAGTTCCGCATCCTGAACGACACCAAGGTCGATCCGGAAAAGCCGATCCGCAAGTTTTCGGAACGCCGCTACATCGAGTGCATGCGCATGGGCGCCGACAAGTTCGGCTGGGCCAAGCGCAATGCCAAGCCGGGCCAGGTTCGTGAAGGCCGCTGGCTGATCGGCCATGGCGTGGCGTCCGCCTTCCGTAACAGCCCGGTGATGAAATCGGGTGCCCGCGTCAAGCTGGGCACGGATGGCCGCGTGACGGTGGAAACCGACATGACCGATATCGGTACCGGCAGCTACACGATCATCGCGCAGACCGCGGCTGAAATGCTGGGCGTGCCGCTCGACCGCATCGATGTGCGCCTGGGCGACTCGGACTTCCCGGCATCGGCGGGTTCGGGTGGCCAGTGGGGCGCCAACAGTTCGACATCGGGCGTGTACGCGGCCTGCGTCAAGCTGCGCGAGCAGGTTGCCGCCAAGCTGGGCGTGAACGAAGCCGACGCCGAATTCGTCGACGGCACCGTGCGCGCGGGCAGCAACAGCCAGCCCCTGATCAAGGCAGCGGCCGGTGGCGAACTGGTTGGCGAAGACACGATCGAATTCACTGGTGGCCTGGACAAGAAAAACCAGCTGTCGACCTTTGGCGCGCACTTCGTCGAAGTCGCAGTCGATTCGGTCACGGGCGAAACGCGCGTGCGCCGCATGCTGGCCGTGTGCGCAGCCGGCCGTATCCTGAACCCGATGCAGGCACGCAGCCAGGTCATCGGCGGCATGACGATGGGTATCGGCGGCGCGCTGATGGAGCACCTGGTGGTCGACAAACGCCTGGGCTTCTTCGCCAACCACGACCTGGCGACCTACGAGGTGCCGGTGCACGCTGACGTGCCGCACCAGGAAGTCATCTTCCTGAAGGAAGAAGACGAAATCTCGTCGCCCATGAAGGCCAAGGGCATCGGCGAGCTGGGTCTGTGCGGTGTTGCTGCGGCGGTCGCCAACGCAATCTACAACGCGACCGGCGTGCGTGTGCGCGAGTATCCGATCACGCTCGACAAGCTGATCGAAAAGATGCCGCTGTCGGTGTGATGGTCGTTTGACGTTCCAGTGGCGGCGGCATGATGCCGTTCGCCACCTTGCCCTCGTGGCCCCGTCCCTGGCGGCCATGAGGCGCTCCCCTCTTTTTTCCGGTGCACCGAACCCCTCCCCCGCGCCATGCGGAGGCGAACAAAGGCCGAGCCCATGAAATTCAATACCCCCGCTACCACCAATCCCATCGACACGCTGCGCCACGTCGGCAAGCCGTACGACCGTGTCGATGGCCCGCTCAAGTGCACCGGCCAGGCACCATATGCCTATGAACACCACGCGGCCGTACCGGACGCCGCTCATGGCGTAATGGTCGGCGCCGCGATTGCCAAGGGCGCGATCCTGAGTATCGACGACGGAGCAGCCCGCCGCGCGCCCGGTGTGCTGGCCGTTGTCACTGCAGCCAACGCCGGCACACTGGGCAAGGGTCAGAAGAATACGGCACGGCTCCTGGCCGGCCCCGAGGTCATGCACTACCACCAGGCCGTTGCCCTCGTGGTGGCCGAGACGTTCGAGCAGGCGCGCGCCGCCGCCCATCTGGTCAAGGTCAGCTACCGCGAGGCCAAGGGCAGCTTCGATCTGGCCAGCGTCAAGGACAGCGGCACCCCGCCCAAGGGCGAACGCAATGCGCCGCCCGACACCCGCGTCGGCGACTTCGAGCGCACGTTCGACAGCGCCCCCGTCAAGCTCGACGCCACTTACACGACGCCCGACCAGGCGCACGCGATAATGGAGCCGCATGCGACCACCGCGCGCTGGGACGGCGACAAGCTCACGGTGTGGACCTCGACCCAGATGGTCGACTGGTGCCGCACCGATCTGTCCAAAACCCTGAACATCGCCAAGGACAAGGTGCGCGTCGTCGCGCCCTACATCGGCGGCGGCTTTGGCGGCAAGCTGTTCCTGCGCACCGACGCCGTGCTGGCCGCGCTGGGCGCCCGCGCTGCCGGCCGCCCCGTCAAGGTGGCCCTGCAGCGCCACCAGATCTTCAACAACACGACGCACCGGCCAAAGACCATCCAGCGCCTGCGCATCGGCGTGGGCCGCGATGGCCGCATCCAGGCCATCGGCCATGAAACATGGAACGGCAACCTGCCGGGCGGCCGGCCCGAGGTCGCCACGCAGCAAACGCGCCTGCTGTACGCCGGCACGCACCGGATGACGGCAACACGCGTGGCCGTGCTCGATCTGCCAGAGGGCAATTCGATGCGCGCACCAGGCGAGGCGCCGGGCATGATGGCGCTGGAAATCGCGATGGACGAACTGGCCGAGAAGCTCGGGATGGACCCGGTGCAGCTGCGCATCCTGAACGACACGAAGGTCGACCCGGAAAAGCCGAACCGCCCATTCTCCGAGCGGCGCCTGGTCGAATGCCTGCGCACCGGGGCCGAACGCTTCGGCTGGAAGGCGCGCAACGCCAAACCGGCCCAGGTCCGTGAAGGCCAGTGGCTGATCGGCCACGGCGTCGCGGCGGCCTTTCGCAACAGCCCCGTGGTCAAGTCGGCCGCCCGCGTGCGCCTTGGTACGGATGGCATCCTGACCGTCGAAACGGACATGACCGACATCGGCACCGGCAGCTACACGATCATTGCGCAGACGGCCGCCGAGATGCTGGGCCTGCCGCTCGAGCGCGTGAAGGTGAAGCTGGGCGACTCGGACTTTCCCGTCTCCGCCGGCTCGGGCGGCCAGTTCGGCGCCAACAGTGCGACGGCCGGGGTGTACGCGGCCTGCGTCAAGCTGCGCGAACAGATCGCCGCCAAGTTGAACATGACGGACCCGGTGTTTGCCGACGGCACCGTGCGCGCTGGCGGCGCCAGCCAGCCGCTGGCCAAGGCAGCCGAGGGTGGTGAACTGGTCGCCGAGGACGTCATCGAATTCGGCGAGCTGGCGAAAAAGAACCAGCTCTCGACCTTCGGCGCGCATTTCGTCGAAGTCGCGGTCGACTCAAGCACGGGCGAGACGCGCGTGCGGCGCATGCTGGCCGTCTGCGCGGCAGGCCGCATCCTGAATCCGAAGTCGGCGCGCAGCCAGGTGATCGGCTCGATGACGATGGGCGTGGGCGGCGCGCTGATGGAGCACCTGGTGGTCGACACGCGCCTGGGCTTCTTCGCGAATCACGACATGGCAACCTATGAGGTGCCCGTGCACGCGGACATCCCGCATCAGGACGTGATTTTCCTGGACGAGGAAGACGAGTATTCGTCGCCGATGAAGGCCAAGGGTGTGGGTGAACTGGGGCTGTGCGGCGTAGCTGCCGCGATTGCTAATGCGGTCTACAACGCCACTGGTGTGCGGGTGCGCGAGTATCCGGTCACGCTGGACAAGCTGCTGGAGAAGATGCCGCTGCCGGTCTAGTGTCACCATCGGCCACCACGCAGTTGCGACCGCCATCCTTGGCGGCGTACAGCGCCGCGTCCGCAGCTTCGATCAGCGTGGCTTCGTCAGTCAGGCGGCCGCGCCCGAACGCGGCCACACCCACGCTGACCGTCACCTGGCGGTAGACAGCGGCCGGGGCGTGCGGCAGGTTCAATGCAGCGATGTGGGCGCGAATGCGCTCGGCCATCGCCCGCGCCTGTTCAAGCGTGGTGTCGGGCAGGATCGCCGCGAATTCTTCGCCACCATAGCGCGCGGCCAGATCGGCGGGCCGCTTCAGGATGCCTGCAATCTCCTGTGCCACGCGGATCAGGCACGTGTCGCCTTCCTGGTGACCGAAATGGTCGTTATAGGCCTTGAACGTATCGATATCGAACATCAGCAGCGCGAGCGGGGTGTCGGCACGCTGGGCGCGCCGCAGTTCGCGCGCCAGCGTGGCGTCGAACTGGCGGCGGTTGGCGATGCCGGTCAGGCCGTCGATGAACGAGCGCGCCCGCATGGCCTCAGCGTGCTCCAGAAGACGCCGCTCGCGCTCGGCGGTATCGCTGATGTCGCGGATTTCAATAAGGCAAAACCGCTGGCCCGCGTCGTCGAACGGCGTGACTGCCACCGCCTGGTCGATCAGGTCGCCGTCGAAGCTGCCGGCAGGCCGTAGAGGAAGAGGATTGCGGTTGCCTGCATCGGGCACATGGGTGGTGACCGTACCGTCGGTCAGCGCCGCCTGCACGGCGGTTTCGACGCGTGAGCCGCGCAGAACGGGGAAAACCTCGATCAGGGGATGGCCAACGACGCGTGCAGCGCCGCGCCCGCAGCGCTGCACCAGCCAGCCATTCCAGTGGACGATACAGGCCTGCGCGTCGAGCACGATCACGCCGCAATCGACGAGATCGAGTACGCGCGATACGAGTCCGATTGCCAAACCCGGCGTTGGCGTCGTCACCCCGTCAGGCTTGCTGGCCGAGCATGTGCCAGGCCATGGCGCAGCAGAGGATCACGACGCAGCACAGCAGGCCGTAGACGAAGATGCGCATTGACGTGGCCAGGCCGGTCACGGCGCGGTTGGCGTTATCGCCGAGCTTGCCACGCTTGCGCGCGCTGTTCATCAGCATCGAAAAGAAGATGAACAACGTCGCGCAAATCAGGACGACTTTCATGACGGCCTTTGTTTAACTAGGTACGCACGGCCACGAGCACGAGCGCCACGACCGACAGCAGACCGGACAGCGCTGCCGTCGCGCCCATCCACGTCATCTTCTGGCGCTGGGCATCCATCTTGGCGATGAGCTGCGCATTCTGGTCGGCCAGGTTGGCGATGATCTCGGACGCCGAACGCATCTGGTTGCGCAGATCGGTGATCTCGGCATCATTGCGCTCGACGCTGCGGATCAGGATATCGAACACGTCTTCTTCTTGCCCCGCCATCCCGGGCGCCACGCCCATCGGCTCATCGGGCATCCCTTGCCGGTTGCGGTTGACCGTGTCCCACAGCCGCCGCGCGCCGTTTGCCACCTGCGGCGCTGCGCTGATCACGTCGCTCCAGGGAACGGTTCTCAATACTGTCCACCAACCTGCTGCCATACCTGCTCCTCATCAATCGTTGTATTCCTGAGCATACCATTGCGGCGTGTTGCGGCCAAATGCCACACGCGTCGCGCGCGGCCAGAACGCGGTGCGACGCGTCCGGCCGCCTTGCGCTACCATGGCTCCCATGTGTGGACGACTTGACCAAAGCCAAACGGCCCGTTACTACGCCAGCGTCATCGGCTGGCTCGACGCCGTGTATGACAGCGAATCCGAACCGGCCTATAACGTGCCACCGGGCACCTATCGCCCTGTGCTGCATCTGCAGGACGGTGAACGGCGCGTCGACGACGTGTACTGGAGTTACCAGGCGCGCTGGGCCAAGGGCAAGGTCCCGGTGACCATCAACGCGCGCATGGACAAGCTGGACAACCGCTACTGGCGCGGCCTGCTCAAATCGGGGCGCGCGCTCGTGCCTGCTTCGGGCTGGTACGAGTGGACGGGCGAAAAAGGCAGCAAGCAGCCGTGGCATATCCACCGCAAGGATGGTGCGCCGCTGTTCATGCTGGCGCTGGCCAATTTCGGCAGTTTTACCGAAAACCGCGCCGAGGCGGGCTTTGTCATCGTGACCGACGATGCCTCGGGCGGCATGCTCGATATCCACGACCGGCGGCCGGTGGTGCTGGACGCGCAGGACGCCGAGCGCTGGCTCGATCCGGCGCTCTCGAGCGAAGAGGCATTGGCGCTGGCCCGCTCGGCCGCCCTGCCCCCGGATGCGTTTGCCTGGCACGAAGTGAGCACACAGGTCAATCGCGCCGGCGCCGGTGGGCCTGAGGTTGCGCAACCCATCGACAGCGACGCCTGAGCCATCCCGCCGCGCAAGTTGGCGGCGAGAATATCGTGGAACCCGTCAGTTGTCTGATCTGGATCGAACCCGGGATGCAACCAAACGTCGTGTTCGCCAGTCTTACCGGATTGCTACCACACGTGAGGTGAATCCATGGGCGAATACATGCAAATCCGGGGCCTGCTGCAAGAGGGTGAAGAATACGCTGGTCTCATCCTGGGCAAAGACGACCCCGACTACCACCTTGTCTTGCTGCCAGGCGACAGCGCGGACGTCAGCTGGCCCACGGCCGCCGACTGGGCCGCCAGCCAGGGCGGCGCCCTGCCCACGCGGCGCGAGCTGGCGCTGCTGTTTGCCAACCTGCGCGAATCGTTCCAGCGCGACTGGTACTGGTCCAGCGAGCCGCACGCCACGCGCGCCCAGCTGGTCTGGGGGCAGAATTTCGCCAGTGGCATCCAGACCATCTACGGCCGGCCGTACCGCGGGCATGCGCGCGCGGTACGGCGGATCAGTACGGCGGGCTGAACCGCGGGCTGAACCGCGGCCTGACCTGCAACTTGAGCCGCGTCACAGCGCCGGCACGCTGGAGCGGCCAATTGGCTGCTCGATATTGGCCAGGTACCAGGCCGTCGCCGCCATCAGCGCAACGTTGCGGCGCAGGCTGTCGGGATCGACCTTGTCCAGCGTATCGGCCGGCGTGTGGTGGATATCGAAATAGTTCGCCGTGTCGACGATCGGCGCGAAGCTTGGCACGCCTGCGCGTTCCAGGCCGGCCAGGTCGCCCGTCGCCAGCACGTCCTGGCGCTGGAACACGCCAGCGCCGATCGGCTGCAGGGCCGCTTGCAGGGGCGCGAACAACTTGACCGACTGCGGCGTGACGCTGGCGCGCAAACCGAACGGGCGGCCAACGCCATTGTCACTCTCGATCGCGCCGAAGTGCTTGGCGACGTTCGCCTGTTCGACGGCAAGATAGGTGCTCGCGCCGCGCATGCCGTTTTCTTCATTCATCCAGGCGATGAAGCGGATCGTGCGGCGCGGCCGGTAATCAAGTTTTTTCAGTACGTCGAACACAGCCATCGCACTGGCCACGGCGGCAGCGTCATCGTGCGCACCGGGCGACAAGTCCCACGAATCGAGGTGGCCCGAGACGATGACGATTTCTTCCGGCTTGTCCGTGCCCGGCAGATCGGCGATCACGTTGAAGCTGTCGGCGTCGGGCAGGTTTTTCGGGGTCAGCACGAGTTTGAGCTTGACCGGGCCGCGTTTGGCCAGGCGCGCCATCAGCATCGCGTCTTCCGCCGTCACGGCCGCTGCCGGGATGCGTGCGTCGTCCGACAGGCCGGAAGAACCCGTGTGCGGCAAACGATAAGCTGCGCCACCGACCGAGCGCACCAGTGCACCGACAGCACCCAGTTCGGCCGCCAGGCGCGGGCCGTTGCGACGGTAGTTCGAGCCCGCACCATAGGCCGGGCCGGCCAGGCCGCGGTCGGCCATGTGCTGGTCGAAGGCAACGTCGAACAGCACGATCTTGCCCTTCACTTCGGCAGAGCGCGCCTTGAGTTCCTCGAAACTATTGAGCACGAGCACAGGCGCGACCAGGCCTTCCACCGGCGTAGCGCCAGAGCCACCCAGCGCGGTCAGCACGATGCGCTGGGTGATGCCTGCCGGGCGGCCCGTGTAATCGACCAGTTCACCCGTCTCGATCCCGCGCACCCAGTGCGGCACCTTTACCGGCTGCAGCGTCACCTTCGCGCCCAGCTTGCGCATGGCGTCGGCAACCTGGGTCACTGCTGCCGCTGCGCCGGGCGAACCCGACAGGCGCGGGCCGATCAGGTCGGTCATGTCTTCCGTGCGTTGCCAGGCATAGTCGCTCGTCATCGCCGCATCGCGGATCTTGACCAGCGCAGCAGGATCGTTGCCGGGAGTGGCGGCCAGGGCTGGTGTCACGATCAGCGCGCCAGCGATGGCGCCCAAAATGGGAAGACGGCGAAGATGGCGAACGCGGAAGTTCATGCAGGAATCCTTGCGGTATTGAAAGGATTCAAACAATAGCGCATCCGGTAAGGTTTTGCCCCGACTTTCCTTGTAGAGGGAACAGTATCGGCTGTCAGGCCGCTATCAGGCGCACCAGCGTGATTTCCGACGGCGCCCCGAAGCGCTTCGGCGGCCCCCAGTAGCCGGTGCCACGGCTGGTGTACACCCACATCTCGCGTACCCGGTTCAAGCCGGCCACGAATGGTTGCTGCAGCGGCACGAACAAATTCCACGGGAAGAACTGGCCGCCATGCGTGTGGCCCGACAGTTGCAAATCGAACCCTGCCGCCGCTGCCGCCGTCGCGCTGCGCGGCTGGTGCGCGAGCAGCACGCGCGCACCGATGCCGGCCGGCGCGCCAGATGCGGCGCGTTGCGGATCGCTCTTGTGATCGGGGTGGAAGTGGTGAGCGTGATAGTCGGCCACGCCCGCGATCATCAGGCGTGCGTCGCCCTTGTGCACGATCACGTGCTGGTTCATCAGCACATTCAGGCCCAGGCGCCGCACTTCGGCAATCCACTCGAGCGCGCCCGAGTAGTACTCGTGGTTACCGGTCACGAAATACACGCCATCGCCCGCGCGCAGGCGCCCCAGTGGTTCCGTGTGCGGCGCCAGGCGCTGCACGCTGCCGTCGACCAGGTCGCCCGTGACGGCAATCGCGTCCGCTTCCAGCGCGTTGACCTTGTCGACAATGGCATTCAGGTAGGCGCGTTTGATGGTCGGACCCACGTGCACGTCCGAAATCTGCGCAATCGTGTAGCCGTGCAGCGCTTGCGGCAAGTCGCGGATCGGCACATCGACCTTCACGATGCGCGCGACGCGGCGCGCGTTGGCATAGCCGATCAGCGTCACCGCCAGCGCGACCAAGGGCACCGCCAGCGCGCTGATGTACAGCACCGGGGCGGTGACTGCGCCGACGACCATCAACACCAGCAGCACCACGTCGCGCAGCACCGTCGCCACCAGCAGCGACGAGAACAGGCCCATCGACAGCAAGCCGACCCAGGCCACGGCATCGGACCAGCGGCGCCGGCGCATCGAGGCCGACATCAGCCCGACCGGCACCAGGATGCCCAGCAGACACAACAGCAATCCGGCGATCAGGTTGCCGACCATGCCGAGGGCCAGGTCGGGCAGCAGGCGCATGCCGAGATACACCAGCAGCATGACCATCAGAAACAGAACAACGAGGAAGCTTCGGCTTGGACGCATGAGGGGGATAGATGAAGAGCAATAGAAGCTACATGGGGCACATGGGCCGAGATGCAAGCGAGGATGTTACAGACCGCGCATGACTTGTAAAAATCTGTATTAACAGATGGCACTATCGAGAAGCAAGAATATAGTCATTCTTACCCGGTGAGCGAGAACATCATTCCGATCTCCGCCGGGGTAAAAAGGAAAAAGCCATGTTGAAATCGAAGACCTTTGGTGCTGTGCTGCTGGCCGCCGTCGCCGTATCGCCGGCGGCAATGGCCGGCGATCGTGGTACGAATACGGCCATCGGCGCCGTCCTCGGTGCAGTCGTCGGCCACACGGTCGGCGGTACCGGCGGCGCAGTGGCGGGCGGTGTGATCGGCGCGGGCAGTGGGCAACTCGGTCCACTCGCGCGACGACCGTCGCCACTACGGCGATCGCGGTAACTATTACGACAATCGCGGCGGGTATTACCAGTCGCAACCGGCCTACGTCCAGCAACGCCCGGTGTATGTCCAGCAGCGCCCGGTATACGTCCAACCACGCCCGGTGTATGTGGAATCGCGCCCGGTGTACGTGCAACCGCGGCCGGTCTACGTCGAATACCGTGACGGTGGCCGCGGCTGGGATCGTCATGACCGCCGCGATCGTTATGACCGCCACGACCGCTGGGACCGCGATGACCGTCGCGGCTACGGCCGCTAACCCCGAAAGCCGCGCACCGCGCGGCTTTTTCTTTAACCACAGCCGGCACAGCCGGGGTCAGGTCTGACATTCGGACACGGCCTCAGCCTTAGCCACTTCCAACGGTGTCTTGCCCAGCATTAGCGTGGCCTTTTTTCCAGCCAGGTCCGATGTCCGACTACGCGACTGTCGAGATCGTGTCCGAATGTCAGACCTGACCCCCGCTTTTGCAGTCCTTTCTCTTTCCCTCCGCTGTGCTTCTGCATCGGCGCCTTGCGCCATGTTCGGGGGATACCATGTACGACGCAGGCACCGTCATTTCGCTCAGCGGCGGCCAATATCGCTTGCGCGAACCGCTGGCTGGCGCGGCCTATGGTGTCGTCTGGCGCGCCGACAGCCTGCATGCCATCGGGGCCGTCGCCCTCAAGCTCGTCAACCTCGACCAGATGGCGCGGGCACCGGTCGCACTGCGCACCCGTTGGCTGGACAGCGCCAACACCGAGATCGCGTTCCTGCGCAGCCTCGCGCCGTGGGACGGCCGCCACATCGTGCGCCTGCTCGACAGTGGCGAGCATCTGGGCCTGCCGGCACTGGTCCTGGAACTGCTCGATGGCGACCTGGCTGCCTATCTGGCGGAGGAGGCCACTGCCGGTCGCACGATCGCCCCGGCCCGCGCCCTGGCCTGGACCGGCCAGGTCAACCAGGCGCTGGCCAAGGTCCACGCCAACGGCTGGCGCTACCTCGACCTGAAACCAGGCAACCTGCTGCTCGACCGTGCCACCGACACGCTCAAACTGGCCGACTTTGGCACCAACCGGCGCCTGGACGACTTGCGCGCCCATACCTATGCCGGCACCGCCAACTGGCAAGCACCGGAGCAGTTCTTCCCGGACGCCGACGCAGATGGCTACGCCACCGAAGCGCGCACCGACTATTTCGCCTTGGGCGCCCTCTTCTATTACCTCGTCTGCGGTTGCCTGCTGCGTTACAGCAGCACCTGCGGCCAGGCCTGGCAGGCGCATGGTCGCGATGGCGCTGCGGCCCTGCTGGCCACGCACCAGGCGCGCCCGCCCGTGCTGCAACTCGATGAGGCTACGCTGTTCGCCAACCACCTGGGCCGGGCCGCCGTACCGGGCCTGGCGCTGCTGCGCCGCCTGCTGGCTGACAGCCCTGCCGAGCGGCCACAGCATGCGCTGGAAATCAGCCGCCTGCTCGGGCAAGCGACCAGCCTGCTTGGTGCCCTGCCAGCCCGGAGCGCAGCATGACACCCAGCCGCCCGCGCATGTCCTTTGGCGCCGTGACGGCTTCGATTCTGCTCGCCCTGCTGTGCGCCGTGCAGCTGCTGGCCATCTTGCGCGCGTCTGCTGCCTGGCTGCCGCGCGAGATCGCGGTGACCCTGCAGCCGGGCGAATCGATTGTGCTCGGCCGCGCGGAACTGGGCGCGCCGCGCGCCGCCGCGCGCCAGCTGACCTTGCGCCGCGATATCGCCGGCGCCTGGTGGCTGCGCAATCTGGAACCGGTCCAGCCCATCGTGCTGCGCCGTGGCGACGCGCGCGTGCGCAGCAGCGAGGTGCCGCTGGAACGCGGCCAGCAAATCCAGGCTGGCGCCGCGCGCTTTACCGTGCTGGCGCACGATGCCCGCAGCATGACACTGTCGAACGGCGAGCGCACCTGGCGCTACGACGGCGCCACGCTGCTGCAGGACGGCGCACTGCAACCGGCCTGTCCTGATGCTCCCCTCGCCAGCCGCGCGCTCGCGTTATGGAACCGCGTCACGCCGCACCTCCTGGGACTGGCGCGGCCCGTCAGCCTGGGCGGCCTGCTGTATTGCGGCAACCGGCTGGCCAGCAGCACGTTCGACGCGGGTACGGCGATGCTGGCGCGCCTGCCCGACGGCCGCATCGCGCTCTCGGTACGGGGCGACCAGCCGGTGCTCGTCTCGACTGCGAACGGGTGGGAAGACGCCGCGCAGCGCGACCAGCCGCTGGCGGCCACCGATGCCTTCGCCGTCGGCCGCACGGTTTTCACGTTGGCACCAAATGGCGACATGCTGCACTTGACACCATCGGGTCAGGTCGCGCTGTCGAACGCGCCGCAGGTCCAGTTGCCCGACGCCGTGCGCTGGCAGTGGCAGGAACGCACGCTGTTCGCGCTGCCTGCCCCCACGCCGCTGGCCTGGGCCGCCGCGCTTGGCGTGCTGCTGCTGGGCGCGGCTAGCGTACTGCCCCTGCTGCGCCAGCGCGCCGCCCGCGCAAGTGTCGCCATGCCGGTGGTTGCGGCGCTGATCGCCGCCAGCGCCACACTGCTGCTGGTGGCACAACGCAGCAGCGGCGCGCCCGGCGTGGGCGTCTCGTTGCTGCTGGCCTGGGCCACGCTGTGGCTGGCCCTGCGTTTTCAATCACGCATCAGCTTATTGCCCGCTGCCGCCGTCCTGCTGCTGGGCGCCGGTCTGCTGGTGCAGCTCGAGATGGGCCTGGGCGCGAGCGACACCGCCTGGCTGCGCCATTTCCAGAACTCCACCGCGCTGCTGGGCCTCGGCTTGCCGGGCACGCTGCTGCTCTTGTCCTCCGTCGGCCGCAACAACCTGTCGCGCCCCGTCACCGAACGCGTGCTGCTGGTTCTCGCCGGGATCGCGCTGGTCGGCGTGCTGCTGCAGGTCTGCTTCGGCAGCGAGACGGGCGTGTTTGACATCCAGCCGTTCGAGTTCGCCAAGTTCGCGCTGGCCGCACTCAGCGCCCACTGCCTGGCGCTGGTGGCGGGTGGCGCGACGCACCAGCAGCGCAACTGGCGCTTCTGGCTGCGTATGGCCGCGCCCGTGCTGCTGTTCGTGTTCCTGCTGGGTGTGGCGCTGGTGCGGGTCGACGATTATTCGCCACTGGTGCTGCTGCTGGTCTGGAGCGGCGCAATGGCGCTGGTCTGGTGCGCGAGCCGTGGCCGGCGCGCCGCCTTCGTCACGGTGACTGTCGCCTTCTGCCTGCTGGTCGCCGGCGGCGCAGCGCTGCGTAGCGGTGGGGCATTCCTCGGCGCGCTGGGCTTTTATCCCGAACGGTTCCAGGTCTGGAGCGCACCGACCGTCCACCCGCACACGGGCCAGCAGATGCTGCTCGGCGCGCGCGCCATCGCCCAGGGTGGCTGGATGGGGGCCGACAATGCCTTCGGTCTGGCGGCGCTGGGTGGCGCGGCCGGCGACGCGCTGGCGATCCCCGCGATCCAGGATGACTTCGCGCCGGCCTTCCTGCTGCAGCGCCACGGCCTGGCCGCCGGCCTGGCGCTATGGACGCTGCAAGCGTTGTTCCTGGTGGCGCTGGTGCGCGTTGCCGCCGGCGCCTGGGCCCGGGCCTTGGCAGCCAACGATTTCAGGCGCGCCTGGCTGGGGCGCTTCCAGTGCTTCGCGCTGTGCGGTGGCGCCGCGTTCGTCGCCGGCCACCTGCTGCTGTCGTGGGGCACCAACCTGGCGATGTTCCCGATCATGGGCCAGCCGATGAGTTTCCTGTCGGCCGGCGGCTCGCACCTGCTGTTTTTCATCTGCCCCCTGCTAGCGTTTGGCATGGCAAGCACCCCATTCAACGAGGAGATTCAATCATGCCGGTCTATGTCCAACACGAAGTCCTGGGCAAGGTAGAAGACGTGTTCAACGCCGACGCGCTGTGGCAGGCGCCCGGTCTGTCGCTGTTCTCGCGCCGCGCGCTGCTGCGCGACCTGCTCGAACGCTCGCCGCGCGAACTGCGCGGCCGCGCCGCAACGCGCTGCTTCTCGCACGTGACGCTGATGCTGCCGCAGGACGACGTCGACGACGACCGTCACCTCACCCGCGGCGCGCGCGTGCGCGACCTGGCGCAGTCGCTGGCCGCGCTGCACCAGAAGGATTTCGGCGACCTGCTCGGCGGCGATGAGGTGCGCTATTTCATTTCGGGCGACGAGCGCATCGCGCCCGGCGAAGTACAGGTCAAGTTCGGCCACGCCGTCTACCTGCCGGCACCGGGCGAACAGGTGCAGTACACGGTGACCGCCTCGCGCGACAGCGCCATCTGGCAGCCCGTGTGCGCGATCTACCCGAACCAGCGCCTGACCCTGGTGGGCATGGACCCCGCCAATGCCACGTTCGCCGTGCCAGGCTGGCCGTTCGGCCCGGACGGTGGCTTGCTCCTCGTGAACGACGGACCGGAAGCGCACCTCGAACTGCAGGTGCGCCCGAAAGACAGTTTCGACTGCGTCTTCGATGCCACCAATGGCTACTACGTCCTGCGCGGCAAGGGCGCGAGTGCCCAGCGCCTGCTGCTCAGAATCAGTCGCGCTGGCGCAGTCCTGAAGCCACCGGTGTCCGCGGCTGCTGCGCCTGCAGCCCCAGCCACCGCGCCTCAGCGCAGTCCCGCCGTCTGGAAGTCGCGCAGCAGCACGCCACCGGCCGACCTGACCGCGATGCCACTGGCCGCACCGGCGCCCGTATCTTCAAAGAGCTCCGCAGCGATGTCAGAAACCGACACCACCTACGCGCCCGTCGCGCGTCATCGCATCACGCTGGCCGCGCTGGCCTTGCCACGCCTGAGCCGCTACCGCGACACGGGTGCGCAGGCGCTCGAAGTGGGTCTCGATGCGCAACTCGTACCGGCTGCGCCAGGCAAGGACAACGTGATCCGCTTCGCCATCGACGATGCGGACGAACTGCATGCGATCACCCCTGCTGGTCGCCAGCGGATTGCCGTGCCGTCGCAGTTCTCGCCGATGGACGGGGCCAGCATCGGCCTGCTCGCCGCGCCGCAGTCGATGGCGGAGCGCTACAGCGCCCTTCTGGTGCTGCCGCAAGGCCCGTCGCAACCGGCGGCAGGTGGCTCACGCCTGACGTTCGGACGCGGCATGCCATCGCTGGCAGCACTGCGCGTGCTCGATGCGCCGCAGTTCGTGCGCCAGGCCGACGGCGCCGCCGCCAGCGCCGACCGCCTCGGCCTGTCGCGCAGCGCCTTCAGCTGGGAAGCATCTAGCGACGGCCTGCGCGTCGTGCGCCTGTCGCCGAGCCAGGCGTTGTATCACCTCGACGCTGAACTGGCCCTGGTGGCGCAGATCGACGCGGCCACGCAGGAAGCGCCGTACCTGATCCCGCCGGGCCACCACCTGGTGGCCGGCCACTACGTGCTGCGCTTCGACGCCTGAGGCCAGCATGCCATCGTCGACCCACATCGCGGCGCATTTCGCCACGTACATTGGCGCGTTCGGCGCGGCCCTCGTGCTGACGCTATGCGCCTGCGCGTGGCTCACGCCGCGCAGCTGGTGGCGCCGGCCCAACGCCCGCGCGCTGGGCGTGCTGGCCGCCGGTACCGCGGCTGGCGGCGCGCTGCTGCTGGCATTGTTCGGCGCACCGGGCACACTGCCGCCGTCCGTCGAACTGGCCGAGGCGTCACCGCCGGCAATCGACGTGCCCGTGGCTGGCGCACCCTACCGCGTGCGCGATGCGCTCAATCTGCGCGTTGCAGGCGGCATCGGCGCCGAGCGCCTGCTGGTGGTGCCGGGCGGTGCGCGCGTGATTGCGACCGGGCGCCGCGATGGCGACTGGTGGCAGGTACGCGCTACACTTGATGGCCAGGATGTCGAGGGATGGGCCAGCAGCCTGTGGCTGCGGCGCGCGGACGAACGTTAGTGTGTGGCTGCGCCAGCGCACATGTGTCGCTCGCGTACATGCGCCATTCTGCGCGCGAGCCGTACGCGCTGCCGAAACTGGCCAGATCGACAATCCTGCTCGATCGAAAGCAATCACGTGTGAGGCGTGCGCCCGAGGCGGACATGCTCCGACTCGTGACAATACGCGCTATTTTCGTCCTGGAAGATTTGCTATGCTGACTTGAACGGTTTGCGTCGGCCATGAGCAGCTGTTCAGACGATCACGTCAAACCTCGCTCATCACTGAATTTCCTCTTTTCTCTTATTTCCGCGCCCAGACCATGCAACTTCGATGTCCAAACTGCCAATCCAGACTCGGCATCTTTACGGAATCCGACGGTCAAAAGCGTGTCAAACATGGCGCGTGCCCGAACTGCGGACAAAAAATCAACATCGGTGCCAGCGGAAAAGCGCTCGCTCTCGTCGTTCCACTCATCGTTGTCCTGGTCTGGCTTACCTGGAACTGGGTACCGCCTGCAATCCTGGGGCTCTGCGCGGGTGTGCTCATCTGGTTCACGGCGGTCAAGTTGGACAAAGCCACCTAACGCGATGCAGTCATCGTGCCCTTTGGGACAGTGAGAATTCAACCATTTTCCCCAAGATTCATGGAGAAAAAGCCGTTGATTACGCCTGGTTGGCTGCGCAGCCGTGTTCATCCCCAGGGCTGGTAGGCGATGCCCTGGGCGATCAGCGGCGTGACAGCGTTGACGTTCTCGGCACTCTCGCTGAACGACGCCAGCACGCCAGCCAGGTCGCCGCGCCCGGAATCGAGCACCGCGACCCAGAAGTCAAAGCCGGCCTGCTCCGGTTCTCGGTCCAGGATATTGCGGTACAACCGACCTATGATGTCGGCGTTGGTCGGCGCATTGCCATACACGTCGCGAAACTCGGCGGATGCGACAAAACCGTGCGCCACCGTGTCGAGCGCGCTGCCAGCGTCGAGGGCTGCGATCCAGAAGCCCAGGCCCACGTCGTCCGGTGCGCGGTCGAAGGCGGCCCGGTAGATGCGATACGCCTGGCCAGCCGTGCCCGACAAGTCGAGCGCCGTTGCGCCATCGGCGAACAGCAGGCGTTCCAGGGCGGCGGTGTTGTCGACACCCTCGCCACGCTTGCCGTCAAGCTCGCTGACCTGCCAGTCTGCACCGCTGCTTTTTCTGACTACCTCATAGGCCGCGCGCGGCCCTGTGTATAAAGCGGTGTCCAGGCCAAGCCCGCCATCGAGGCGGTCGTTGCCGGCGCTCCCCCGCAGGATGTCGCTGCCATCGCCGCCATACATGAGGTCGTTGCCTGCGCCACCGTCGATCCGGTCATCGCCATCGTCCCCGTAGATGTGCTCGTCAATGGCGCTGCCGTGCAGGACGTCGTCCAGACGGCCACCAAACAGGCGGGTCGACATACCGTCGCCTTCGAGCGTGATGCCGCGTGTGGACCCGTCCGGATGCCAGCCGCCGGCGAAATTGGCGGCGCCCAGCTCAGTAGCCAGCACATTCTCGAGAATGATGCGTGTGATGAATACGCCCGGGCCAGCCGCGCCATCGTCATCGGTCCGCACCAGTACCCGGCTGCCGTCCTGCACCAGGCGCAGCCCACCGACGGCGCCGAACGGGTTGCCTGCAATCCGATGGAAGAGGTCAGACAGGTCGAGCACGTCGCCGCCGACCCCGGCCTCGAAATCGAGCACCGTCACCACAGGTGGTGCGAAGCTCGACGCGACGAACACCGTATCGCTGCCAGCCCCGCCACGGATCGTCACGGGGCGCTCGACCAGAGCGTCGTCGATCCTGATCGTGTCGTTGCCATCGCCGGTATCGATCGACAACGGCGCGATGCCGGTGAGCTGGCCGCTGTAGTACACGACGACGCGGTCGTCCCCACTGCCGCCCAGTACGCTCTTGACCTCAGGACTGGCATGCAGGCTGTCGTTGCCGGCGCCGCCGTCGAGCACGGTTTCGCTCACCCGGGACGCTGCATCAGGGCGACGCCAATTCATGCTGACAAGAAGCCAGTCGTCGCCATCGCCGCCCCGCAGGATGTCGGCGCCGCCGCCTTCGCCGCCGATGAGGGTATCGTTGCCGGCACCGCCGTCGAGCGTATCGTTGCCGGCGCCGCCGTCGAGGGTATCGTTGCCGGCTTCGCCAAAGATGGCGTCATCCAGCGCTGTTCCCGTCAATTGATCATCACCTGCAGAGCCGGTCAGCGTCAGGCCGGCACTCTGGATAGTTGAAAGGGCAGCACTGTAGTGCGCATTGGCGGCCATCTTTGAAAGCAATGTCATCACGTGGACCGTACGGTGTCGAAGCGCTGATTATTGCCTTGTTTATCATGTTCTCCAAGGTAAACACCAAACTCATGCGCAGAGGGTATTCCTCGTCATCGCCTCTTTCCAATGGTAAATTCCTAAAAATAATGCGATGTTTCGGACAATGAACCTGCCCATGCTGAATCGAACCTTCACTGCACTATGTCTTTGTGCCCTCACGACCTTTTGCAACGTCGTCAACGCCGAAGAAATTTCATCGAACAATTGTGGACATGACCGTGCCCGCCTGCTTTCCCTGGACGAAAACGAATTTGATCAGGATATGGCGGGAGGATGGCGAGCGTTGGCGGCGACACCTGGCTGCCTTTTGATTGCAGCCGACCTGGTGCGCGATTACCGGAACGCGCATCACAAACACGCCGGGCTATTGTTCTGGCATGAAGCCCAGGTGCGGGCTGATGCTGGGCAGTATGCCGAAGCAATCGCTTTGATGAAAAAAGCCTACAAGCCTGCGAAAGACGATAAGGCTGGTTGGAATCCATACGTCGATGCAACGATTGCCTTTCTCCGCAGGGACCGATCTGCGCTGCAGCGGGCTCGGGCAACGCTTGCTGCAGTCCCACCGCCCACAGGCGTGGGTGTGCCGCCTGTCATTGACGGTTATATGGAGGCGGACTTCGACGATGGAACAAAGAAAAGAATTCGTTGGCCCATCAATATCGATGTCGTCGAAGGACTCGAACATTGCTTCGACAAGCCTTATGCCGAAGCCTACAAGGATGTATGTCGCCTAAAACAGCAATGAGCTCAACCAGGCGCCGTCCGTTCGCTTTGGCGTAGACGCCTCTTCGACCACCCGGTTATCAGGTCAACCGTGTCCGTCGGTGCGCCGCACGCGACCAGCGACACCATCGTCAGCGTTGCCGGTACACGGCTCAATCACGCGCAGTCCGCCATTCCTGCCGCCGGGCCGGTTCTTCATCCTTCGGACAGGTCGTGTAGCGCTGCTTGCCGTGCTTTTCGAACATCTCGACGTCGGTGGTCGGCGCGCGGTCCGTCAGGCAGTAAGTGCCGTTTGCGGTAATCACGCGGGTGCGCCGCGCGCCATCGCCCGTGTTGTTGACCAGTTCAACGACGCGCGGCGCCTCCCACAGGCGCGGCGGCGCCATCTCGCGCGCATGCTCGATGCCGCGGCGCAGGCGCAGTTGCGGGCTGTCCGGCGGCAGCACGATCGTCGGCTGGCGTTCCTTGCGCAGTGCCCGATCGATGTCGCCGATACTGCGGCGTGCGCTGTCCATGATGGTGGCGGTGCTGGGGATGGCCGGTTCAACCGGCGCTGGCGGCGCATCGGGCGCTGGCGTGGTCACCGGTGCAGGTACGGGAATTTGTGCCGGCGTCTCTGCCTGCGCCACAGGCACCGGCCGCGGCCGCGTACTACGCGTCGGCGTCGGCGCAGCCTCCCGCTGGATCGGCTGCACGACAATCGTGCGCGGCGCTGGCGCTGGCACCCGCAGCCACAGCATCGCCGCATCGTTACCTGCAACCGGGGCCGGCAACGTGCGCGCCATCTGCCACCCCAGGATCAACAGCCCATGCACGAGCAGCGTGGCCGCCAGGCCCGCGCTGCGGGGATCGGTGAAACGGTAACGCGAAGGGGCGCGGTTCATATCCGCTCAGTATAGCCAGTCCGATGGGGTCACTTATTCAACAATTACCACCGCGCCCTGCCGTCTCCCGTCACGCGGCGGCAGACGCCGGAACCCTGGCAGCGTGCAGCGCCATCAGCGATGTGACCAGGTTCGCCGGCAGCGGGCGGCTGACCAGGTAGCCCTGAATCTGGTCGCACCCATGCGCCAGCAGGAAGGCCTTCTGCGCCGGCGTCTCGACGCCTTCGGCGACGACCTTCACGCTCAGACTGTGGGCCATCGTGATGATCGCGTTGACGATGGCCGCGTCTTCGGCATTGGTGGTCACGTCGCGAATGAAGGCAATATCGATCTTGAGCTTGTCAATCGGGAAACGGCGCAGATAGGCCAGGCTCGAATAACCGGTGCCGAAATCATCGACCGAGACCTGGATGCCGCGTGCACGCAGGTTGCTCAGGCATTGCATCGTGCGCTCGGTGTTGATCATCAGCGACGTCTCGGTCAGTTCCAGTTCCAGCAGTGCGGCTGGCACGTCATGCTCCGCCAGGGCGCGCATCACGTCGCCTTCGAGGTCGCCCTCGGCGAACTGGCGCCCCGCGATATTGACCGACACCTGCATTGGCCCCGTCTTCTGAAGCGTCCAGGCCTTGATCTGGCGGCAGGCCGTGTCGATCACCCAGCGGCCGACGCGCACGATCAGTCCCGTCTCTTCCAGCACCGGCACGAACAGGCCCGGCGACACCAGCCCATGACCGGGCCGGTCCCAGCGCAGCAGCGCTTCGACACCGACAATGGTGTCCGCACCGAGCTGCAACTTGGGCTGGTAATACAGTTCGAACTCCTCGTTCTCGACCGCCTTGCGCAGCGCGTGCTCGAGGTCCTGGCGCTGCAACGCATCGGCGTTCATCTGGGCAGTGAAGAAGCGGTAGGTGTCGCGCCCGGCCTGCTTGGCCTCGTACATGGCCGTGTCGGCGTACTTGATCAGCACCTCGGGATCGGCGCCATCTTGCGGATGGACCGTGATGCCGACGCTGGCCGTGACAATCACCTCGAAGCCGCGCAGGTTAAACGGCGGATACAGCACCTCGGCGATCCGGCCGGCCACGGTGGCCGCGTGCGCCGGGTCGTGGTCGAGCATCAGGATCAGGCCGAATTCATCCCCGCCCAGGCGCGCGACAGTATCGCGTTCGCCGACACAGGTGGCCAGACGGGCGCTGAACTGTACCAGCAACTCGTCGCCCATGGCGTGACCGAGCGTGTCATTGACATTCTTGAAGCGATCGAGATCGAGAAAGACCACCGCAACGCGGGGACTGGCGCTGTGCGTCGCCCGCACAGTGCTGTGGAGCGCCTCGTAGAACCAGGCCCGGTTGGGCAGCCCGGTGAGCACGTCGTGGCTGGCCTGGTACTGCAAAATTTGCTGCGCGACTCTACGCTCAGTGATGTCGCGCACCACGCTGACGATGATCCAGTCATTCCCGGACAACAGGGCCTGGCGATGGATCTCCACATCCACCGACCCGCCATCCTTGCAGTGCAGCGTGACCTCGCTCAGTCGGGGCTTGATCCGGCCACCCGGCGTGGGCTCGAACATCGCCTCGAGTTCATCGTGCGTCGCCGCGCCCAGGGCCACCGGGCCCAGAGTCAGCATCTCGGCGCGCGTGTAGCCCAGCATGGCGCAGGTGGTGTCGTTGACCTCGACGAAGTGCATCGTGTCGCGGCTGACCAGCATGAGGGCGTCCGGCGTCGCATTCATCGCCGTGCGAAAGCGCAGCAGGTCGGCCGTGCGGGCAGCGATTTTCTGCTCGAGCACGAGCACCTGGTCTTCCAGGTCGCCCATGTCCTTCAGGCGCAGCAGATTACGCACCCGCAGTCCGAGCTCCGTGGGATCCACCGGTTTGCTCAGGAATTCCTCGGCCCCCGCCTCCAGTCCCGCCTGGCGCATGCCGGTGTCCTCCACGCCGGTAACCATGATGATCGGGATATTCTCGGTCGCCGGATCGGCCTTGAGGATGCTGGCCACCTGGCAGCCGTCGATGCCCGGCATCGTCTGCGCAATCAGGATCAGGTCCGGCGCTTCGGACGCGACCGAGGACAACGCTTCTTCACCGCTGGCGGCGCTCGTCGTGTCATAGCCTCCGGGCGCCAGCAGGCAGGCCAGCCGGTCGCGGCTCTTGGCTTCATCGTCGACGATCAGGACAGTCGGGGCGGAGGTGGTCATCAGGTACTATCCTTGGAAAAAGCGGGCATGCGTCAGACCTTCACCAGTCGCACCAGATCGCTGTGGGCGGTCCATTCGTCGATGTACGTGGAATTCTTGCCGTAACTGTTGTCGATCACGGTGTGGTGCTTGTCCATCAGGCACGCCAGGATGTGGCCGTGCAGGCGGTCCGTGACGATATGTTCGTGGCGGGCAAACAGCGCCACGGCCCTGGACGAAAAGCGCTGCGCGACCGGTATCCAGTACCATGGCCCGACCAGCTTCTTGCAGGTTTGCCAGCCCCGCTTGATGAAGGCGGCCTGAATGCGCCAGGCAAAGCCGATCAGTCGCTTTTCCTTGCCCACGACCTCGATCCAGTCGGTTCGGGTATCGAATTGCGCATCCTTCAGCGACGCCGGCACGACCGGCTTTTCCGTGTCCACGCGCTCGATGCGCAGCACGCCGCTGCCGTTGCCGGCGCTGGCGACCGGATACAGGTGGTGCGCCATATCGGGCGCCAGATACACATTGTCCGAAAACAGATTCGCAATCTGCTGCGACACTTTATCTCGAACAAAAATGTGGACATCGGCATGCCGCCGGAATACGGCAACCGACCGGTCACGGGTCGCTTCACTCGCAAAAAACACCGTTTGTGGCAACATCACGATGCGGTTATCCGGGAAGCGCGTGATGATCTCTTCGCGTATTTCGTTGATGTTTGCGTACAGGTCGCCGAAATTGCCGCCACCGTGAAACACCAGGATATCGCCCGGCTTGACCCATGACGGATCGAATGCCCACGACGTCGATATCGTGCGCGGCGACAGACGCTTCTTCTTGAAGAACGCCAGCGTGCCCTGCATGATGAGCAGATCACCGATATTGTCGTGCATCGGAATATCGATGTAATGAAAGTCTCTGCCCTTCAGCAAATCATGAATGGTGTCATGCTTGTTTTGCAGATCCAGCATCATCGAACGGTGGTTATTCAAGGCTACTCCCGAAAAATCAAGTTACTTGGCACGCGTCACCACCCGGCGCAGGATGGCAAGGTCGCCGCGGGTCGGGATGAAGTCGGGCATCGGCTCATTGAGCCGGCGCACCCCGAGAATGATCGTCGTGATCAGGCGCAGGCAGGCACCCGCCAGCATCAGCCCCGCCAGCCAGACATACGTATTTTCCTGCGGCAGAAACGGGATGGCGATCAGCACCGGGACCACGGCGATGATCTGGCGCGCCAGCACCAGCCCCGGTTGTCCGGCGGCGGTGAAACGTTGGGCCAGCGTCCAGCTGGCGCCGCCGATCACGCATTCGAACAGCAGGATCGCGAACGGCATCGTCATCGCCGCAAACGATTTGCCATAGATGAGATTGAACAGCCAGGGCGATAACGCGCCGCCGATCGCGGCCAGCACCATCAGCGGCACGAAAGTGACGCGGAACGTGTTGCGCACCGCCTGGCTCAGCGCTTGCTCATCCCGGCCGGCAAAGCGCGAGAACAACGCAACCGACGCCGATTCCTGCACCGCGCCGATCAGGCGCGACGTCGTGAATGCCAGCGCGTAGAAACCGTATTCGCGGATGGTGCCGCGATTGAGCAGAAACAGCTTGTCAAAATTGACCAAAAACAGGCTCAACAAACCGATGCCCTGCTGGTGAAAACCATAGCGCAAGACGCCCCAGGGCTGTACCGGCGCCTTGACATCGGTTTTCAATTGCCAGATCCGGTGCTTGCGCGCCCACCACAGCCCCATGACCGTGACGCCGATTAGCATCAGCAATTGCGTGGCCAGTATCTGTTCAAAGGTCACCACGTCGAACCACAGCACCAATGGCAGCATCAGGACCAGATTCCCGAACACCTGCGTGAAGCGCAGGATGTTGAAGAAATGAAGATCCGAGTGGAGTTGTGTGAGTGTGTAAAGATAGGTCTGGCTCGCCATGAATGCCGCAAACGCCAGGATCAGCCACATGAAGCGGTGCAGTTGCACCGCATCGCTCAACTGCAGTCCCGCGGCGGCCAGCGCAGTGGCAAAGATGCTGATGCTCAGCAGCGACAGGAGAAGGAAGCGCAGATAGGGAAACTGCCGCGCCGCGCCGAAGTGATACAGATAGCTGCTGCCCATGCCGCACTGCGCGACACCGGCAGACAGCGAACAGACCAGGATGGCCGCCGATAGCAGGCCACGCCCTTCCGGCCCCAATATGCGCGCGGTAATGACGGATGAGATGAATCCCACCACAGTCATGCCCATGGTGGTCATCAGGGTTTTGCCGAATGCGCGTGAAATGGAAGGCATTGATGGCGCAGTCGCGCTCATGCCAATGTCTCCCATGCTGCCTTGGGCAGGACGTTTGCAGGAAGTTTGCGGATCAGGTTATTCAGGATCATCATCATCAAAACTCGCCGAGCACGGCGCAGCAATGCGTCGCTCACGCCCGACCGATACGGACCGACCGCCATTGTAACCGGCTGCCAAAACGAAAACTTTTGTCGCGAGGCAATATATACTGAAAGTGCACAGCGCGTCATCTGCCGGTTGCGCGACGAACGTACAACCCGCTCAATCCCCCGCCCAGGCGAGGTGCATCGGATTGAACGAAAGCCCCTTGACGCACTGGGTCGGCGACACCCGCACGAAGCCGAGCCGTTCATAGGCCGGCACGGCGTAGTTCGACGCGTTGACCGTGAAATTGCCGTCCCCGCCGCGCGCGATGGCGGCGGCGCGCGCCACGTGCCACAAGCGCCGCGCCAGTCCCTGCCGCTGCCAGGCTGTGCCGACAAACAAGTGAAACAGATGGCTGTTGTCACGGATGGCGATGAAGCCGGCCAGCCGGTCGCCATCGAGCGCCACATGACAGGTATGCCCCCGCGCCAGGTAGCCGCGAATGCCACGCTCGTCATTCTCGGCCAGGAATGCCGCGGCCCCAAGCGGCGTTGATTCGTGCACAACGAATTCCAGTGCCAGGCTGCGCAGCAGCGCTGCCATGGCCGGCACCAGGACTGGCACGTCGGCAGCGTCAAGGGGGCGGACTTCCATGGCGCGTCTCAAAAAGATAGCGTTGGGAATGTAAATATACCATGACCGGTATCTCGGGCTGCAGGTTCATTGCCGTGGTTGGCGCGAGTAAGGGCATCTGTTCAGCGCATGACTTGCCAACAAACAGTAGTACAGTGGCATCACTCAGTGTCATCACACCATTACGCCCCCAACCCATGCCGCCGACGCTTGCCGATTTTCGCTTTGCCCCCTCCTTCGACGTCGCCGTGACGAGCCGTGTCGGCGTTGGGCCCGCCATCCGCAGCGAAAACCAGGACAATCTCGTCGTCATCGATTTCGACGGGCGCGCCTGCCATTTGCACGACCAACTGCCAGTCATCACGACCATTGCAGGGTGGCCTGCCGGCCATGGCCGCCTGGCGGTCCTAGACGGGATGGGCGGCCATGGCCATGGGCGCGAAGCGGCCGAAGCACTTGCTGCCGGCCTTGTCGCCATGCCGCCATGTACAACGCTCGACGCGTTGACGGCTTACCTCGATGTCCTGCACGCCATGCTGCAGGCGCAGTTTGCCGATGGCACGGGCGCGACGGGCCGGCCCGGCACGACGCTGACGCTGCTCGAACTGCCGCCCGGCGTCGCACCGCTGCTGTACCACGTGGGCGACTCGCGACTGTATGAACTCGATGCGCAGCAGGCCACGGTGCTGACGGTCGACCACGTACCGGCCACCGGCGCCGCACTTGCCGGCCGGCTTGGCGAAGCCGACTGGTGGCGCGAAGTCCATGGCCGCCACGCGCCGCAGATTGCCCAGGCGTTCATTCTAGGCAATGCCTTTGCCGATCCGTCGCGCCTGTCCGATGGCTTGTTTGCCCTCACGCCCGCCAACCTGCCATGCTGGCTGGCCCACCTGCCCGATCGCCGCGCGCTGCCATTGCGGGCCGACGGAGCGTATTTGCTGGCCACCGACGGCTTCTGGTCGTGCGCCCAGCCCGATGCGTTTGTCGCGCGCTGGCCGGCGCTGCTGGCCGATGCGCCGGCTGCGGCGACGCTCGTCGACCGCCTGTTTGGACTGATGGAACACGAGCCGCCTGCTGGTCTGCAACCGGATAATCTGACGGCGCTCGTGCTGCGCCCCCTGCCCCGCCACGCCGATGAAACCGCCTTGCCGCTGGACGACGACGATACGGGTTATTGAACGTTGGAAAGATGGCAAATCAATTTGATGCCATAGGTAAATAATGTTGATAATCAACGAGCTCGGTGCGCCATGCCTGCTGAAAACAGCGTAAGCTTGCAACACCGTTTTCGAACTTTCTAAACTGATCAATCTGACATGAATCGCTGCCGCAATCCCGCGCATCCGCACTGCACCGTCTGGGTCGCCCCCGGCGAGGTGCGGTGCGCGCACGGACATGCCCAGCCCGAGGCTGCGGCCGGCGCGTATCAGGCACATGCCGCGCCGTTGCCGCAGTCCGCGCATCCGGTGGCCGATGGCTTGCCAACCAGTTTCGATACGATCAGCGCCGTGCGCACGCGCCGTGACACGGTCGTCCCGGCAAACTCGCCGGCCACGCCACCAGCGTCGACCAGCCTGCAGCGCCCGCAACTGCACATCAGCGGGTTCGATCCGCGCGCGGCCGGCGGCCGCCAGGCGCTGCGTCTCGAACTGCGCGGCATGCCGATGGACTGCGCGCCCGACGTGCGCTTGCTCGTGCACTCGGCGCTGCGCCTGCACGGCGGCGAGAGCTATTGCTTCCAGCGCACCTCGCGCGGCGACTGGCGGCCCCTGTTCCTCGAATTTTCATCGCGCGGCCTCGAACATGGCCAGTACCGCATCGAAATCGAACTGCACAGCCGCCACGCACATGCGCCCGAGGCCAGCCGCACCTGGACCTGCTCGCCCGTGATCCTGGTGCCGCGCCAGGATGCCAGCCTGGGGGAAATCCACCAGACCTTCCTCGCCACGCACAAGAACGTGCGCGTCACGGCCGACGACGCCGGCATTGCCCGCGTCAATGCGCCGGGCGGCGGCCGCATCGATATCGACGTCGTGGCCCGCAACGCATCCATTGCCCATCTCAACCTGGACGGCGGCAACGGCACCGGCAAGATCGACATGGGCATGACCACCATTGCCTGGGACGAAGACCTGATCGAGATCGATCTGCCGGCCCAGCCTGCCGCGCACCCATGCCTGACCGACAGCGCGTGCCTCGTGCATGCCGAAGCCGATTCGGCCACCCAGCGCCACGTGCGCCTGTTCGCGCTCGACGAATTCATGCTGGGCCGCTTCGAGCTCGACGCGCCCGACGCCGACGTGCTGCTGGCCCACCATGGCGACACCGGCATGGACATCGGTGGTCTGACGCGCCGGCTGTCCGGTCGCCACGCCATCATCCGTCGCAGCCGCGCCGGGTTCGAGATCGAAGACGTGTCGCGCTATGGCTTGCTGCTCGACGGCGTCTGGCCCGGCAAGCACATGCCAGTGCAGCTGCGCCTGGGCATGCGCATCGAACTGACCGCCAGCATCAAGGGCATCGTCACGCTCGAAGTGACGGCGCTGCTGGCGCATGCAGTCGTGCTGCACCGGCTTGATGCGGGCGCACGGGCCGAGTGTTTTTATCTGATGGCACCAGACGCCGTGCCGCCGGCTGGCCAAACCGCGCTCAACGGCGCCAGCGCTGGCACCCAGTCAGTGACAATGCCGCGCGCCGTCGCCCTGCCACTGCTGTTCCACCGTGATGGCGGCTTTTGGCAACGTGACCGGGCAAGCGGGCGCGACGCGCCCCTGGCTACCAGTGGCACGCTTGATCGGGTGCAACAACCCGGCATTGGCATGGCGGCGCGCTTTGTCCCCGTTGCCTATCCCGAGGCGCGCACCGACCGGCGCAGCGTCGACCGCCGCACCCTGCCTGCTGCCGCGCTCAGCGCCTGATCAGCCGTACGACGGCACCAGCACCAGAAAGACCAGCGCCGCACCGGCCAGCAGCACTGCCTGCAGGGCGAACACGATCGCCGGCGCACGCAGGTGTTCAGGAATTTTCATGACATCACCTCATTCGTATTGACACACAAAGGGTGATGCCAGATTACGCCCGCCCGCACCGAACGGGCGCGCGTTAGCCGCGCGGCAAGGTCAGTCGCGGCGCCAGGTTGGCGGCCACTGCGGCAACGGGATGCGTTCATTGTCGCCTGCCAACGGCACAAAACGGTCGTTTTCCCAGTCGCGCGCTGCCTGTTCGATGCGCTCACGGCTGCTCGACACGAAGTTCCAGAAAATGAAGCGCTTGCCGTCGAGCGGTGCCCCGCCGATCACGACAAAGCGCGCGCCGGCAGTGGCGCTGACCCGCACTGCCGCCCCCGGCTCGAGCATGACCATCGTGTTGGCGGCCACCGGCTCGCCGTCGATCTCGATCGTGCCGAATGGCGCGTACAGCGCGGTTTCATCAGGCAAGTCGTCCAGTTCGATGGACGCCCCGGGCGCCAGTTGCACGTCGAGGTACAGCGTCTGGCTGAAGGTCGGCACGGGCGACGTTTGGCCAAACGCACTGCCCACCAGCAATCGCACCGTGGCGCCCGGTAGTGCAATCTCGGGGATCCGGTCGGCCGGTGTGTGGCTGAACGCAGCCGGTGTTTCTTCGTGCTCGCGCGGCAGCGCCGCCCACAGTTGCAGGCCGTGCGTGCGGCGCGTGCGTTCGAGCAGATCTTCAGGCGTGCGCTCGGAATGCACGATGCCGCTACCGGCCGTCATCCAGTTGACGGCGCCCGGCTCGATGCGCTGCTCGGTGCCCAGGCTGTCGCGGTGCATGATCGCGCCCTCGAACAGGTAGGTGACCGTGGCCAACCCGATATGGGGGTGCGGCCGCACATCGTGACGGGCGCCGGCCGGCGCTTCCACCGGTCCCATGTGGTCGAAAAACAGGAACGGGCCGATAGATTGGCGGGCTGCAGCGGGCAACAGGCGGCGCACGGTAAAACCGCCGCCCAGGTCTTTATCGTGGGATCGAAACAGGTGCGCGATGGCCATGGCAGGTGTCGTAAAAAAGGAAAGGGAATGCCTGACTGTACACCGGATCGCCCGGCGCCTTCCAGTCTTGTCTACATCAGCTCGCGCACAACGCGCAGGCCGACGATGTCATTGGACAGCACGGCCGAGAACCCGTTGCGCAGCGCCGAGCGCAGGTAGCGCGGGTTGTACAGCCACGAGCCGCCGCGCAGGATGCGGCGCACCTGGTCGCCGCCCGTTTCCCAGGCGCTGCCGTCGCCCGGTGCGCCGTCATAGTTCTCGTGCACGACGTCCTGCACCCATTCCCAGACATTGCCGTGCATGTCGTGCAGGCCCCAGGCGTTCGGTGCAAAGGTATCGACCTTCGTGGTGCCGTGCCGGAACTCGCCGCGTGGCCCCCCGTTGTAGGTGAACGTGCCGTCGAAATTGGCCTGCGTTGTGGCGATCGTGTCGCCCGTGTTGAATGCGGTCTTCGTGCCGGCGCGGCAGGCGTATTCCCATTCGGCTTCGCTTGGCAGGCGATAGCGCTTGCCGGTCGCTGCGCTCAGCCACGCCACGTACTGCAGCGCGTCGAACCACGTCACGCCGACCACCGGATGGTCGTCGGTTTGCGGAAAGCCTGGCGCGGCCCAATCAACCTCGCCGGCCGGCTGCCAGGCGCTGGCCTGCGCAAAGACACGCCACTCGCCCACCGTCACCGGATAGCGGCCCATCGCAAACGGACGCTCGATGCCGACCCAGTGCTGCGGGGTTTCACGCGCGATCCAGTTCTTCTGTGAACCCGCCGCCATCGCAATGCGGCGCTCGTGCTCGGGAGAACCCATCTGGAAGCGCCCCGTCTGGATCAGCACCATCGCCGGGCCGCTGCCGCTGCCGTCGATGAAGGCGTCACGCAGGATGCCGGTGTCGGCGACCGGCGCCGCCGCTGCTGGCGCATCTGCCACCGCCACGGCCGCGGCTGCGTCGGGCGCCCGTTCCTGGCTGACAGGCTCGCCAACAGCGCCCGCAGCGGCGTCCTCGCGCGCCTTTTTCTGCTGCGCCAGATAAGCTGCCGCCGCTTTGAGTTGCGCGGCCTTGCGCGCAGCTTCTTCCTTGGCTGCCTGGGTCTTGGCGACTTCTTCATCGCGCCGGGTCAGCAGTTGCTGGCGCAGCGATTCCTTGCGCGCCAGGCGTGCCTGTTCGGCCTCGAGCCGTTCTCGCCGCTGCTGCTCGCGCAGCTGCACGCGGCGCTGCTCGTCCTGCTGCGCCTTGATGACGGCAGCCGCCTCGGCTTCGATCGCACGCCGCGCGGCCAGTTCGCGCGCCACGCGTTCCTGCTCGATGCGCTCGCGGGCGTCCTGCGCCGCCTGTTCGACGGCCGACGGCCCGGCCGCCGCGCGGATCGCCGCCAGCAGCGCGTGCACGCTGGCCGGGCGCGCCGCCGGATCGCGCCCGAAACCGCCGCGTAGCACCTCCCACTGGCGCGCGCCCAGCGTCTCGGGCACGGTGCCACCCGGCTCACCAGGCAGCACGCCGGTGAGAAGCTGGTGGATCATGACGGCCACCGCATACACGTCCAGTGTGGGTTCTGGCGTACGGCCTTCGATCACGGCTTCCGGCGCGCGGTAGCCGGCCGTGCCGGACGTGGCCGGTGCATCGAGCTTCGACGCCGGGCCGCTGGCCCGCGCGCGCGCCGCGATGCCGAAGTCGAGCAGCTTGACGTCGCCTTTCGTCGTGACGAACACATTGCCCGGCTTGATGTCGCGGTGGACCAGGTGATGCCGGTCCCACGCATAGTCGAGCGCAGCGGCGACCGGGTCGAGCAAGGCCAGCACGCGCGCCAATGGCAGGCGGCCTTCGCGCGCCAGCACGGCGTCCAGGTCTTCGCCTTCGAGATACTCCATGATCAGGAAAAAGCTCGACGTGGCCGGGTCCTGCGCCCATTCATAAACGCGCACGATGTGTTCGTGCGCCAGGCGCCGCGCGCGCGTGGCTTCCTGGATCAGGAGCTTGGCGTGGCTGGCGGCGGACGTCGCATGCGCCGGCAGGATCTTGAGCGCCACCTGGGCGCTGTGCCCCAGTTCGGCGTGCGTGGCCAGGTCGGTCGCCTGCCATACCTGGCCCATGCCGCCGTGCGCGATCAGGCGTTCGAGCCGGTAGCGCCGGTTTTGCGGGCCGATTTCCTGGCCCGTCATCAGGCCGATTTCGGTGCCGGGGCGCGCTGCAGGCGCGGACGAGGACGCGTCGTACAGCGCATCCGGATCCGCGGGCCGCTCGCCGGGCTGGTAGGCCGCGTCGAGGATCGCGTTCTTGCGCAGCTCGAACTCTTGCCGGCTCAGCAGGCCGTCGTCGTGCAGTGCGCGCAGTTCGCGGATCTTGTCGATGGCTGTTTGCATTGATCGATCAGGCAGACGGCGCGCCGCCGCAGGCGCCGCACACGCGATCGTCGCGTTGCAGGGCGTGACCGTGCACACACTGGCGCGCGCCCGCCACACCGGCCTGCGCATGCAAGGCGGCCTTGTTCACGTCGTTCTGCAGTCTCAGGAGGTCGAGCTGATGGCGCCGGTCCTTGTCCACTTCGTGCTCGCGCCGCGCCTGTTCGTCGCGCACCAGCTGCGCCGCCGCGCGCGCTGCTTCACCCAGGTCGACCTTGCCGGCGCCGGCCACGCCGGCCAGCGCCGTCAACTGGTCGGCATCCATGTCGGCATGCACGCGCGTTTTGAGGTAATCGGCCAGCACGACGGCATTGGCGGCATCGGCCAGGGCCAGCTTGGCCGTGTCGTCCATCGCGCCCAGCGCCGCGGCGCGTTCCATCGCCAGGCGGGCAAGCGCAATCTCGTGCGCCCGCTCGCCTGCGCGGGCGGCTTCGCCCAGGCCGGCGCGGCGTTCGTCTGCGTGCAGCGTCACGTCCTGCAGCGAGCGGGCCTGCAATGCTTCGAGTTCGATCGTGCGCTGCAGTTTGTCCTGCTGGGCCTCGGCATCGAGCTTGCCGGCGCCGCGCCGGGCGCCTTCGATGCGCTGGCGCGCCTGTTCGTCTTCCCATTCCTGCGTGCGGCCGGCCTCGCGCAGGCGCGCATCGTTGGCCAGCTTCAGGGCCTGATAGCGCGCCTGGTACTCGGCTTCGTCGATGTCGCGCATGCGCCGCGCCGCTTCGGCTTCGCTCTCGCGCAGGCGAATCAGTTCGTCACGCTGGCGCGTCGCGTCCTCGATCAGGCGCGCCTGGTCGATCTTGTGGCGGATCTGCTGCTGCAGCAGCTGCTGCGAAAAGCGCTGCTGCGCCGACTGGCGCGCATGCTGCGCTTCCTGCTGAGCGCTGGCGACTTCCGCGCGCATGTGCACGCCGGCCATCGCGCGCAGGTGCTGCCACTGCGCTGCTTCGTCCGCGCGCTGTGCCCCTTTTTGCGCGGCCTCGTGCTGCAGCTCGGCCAGTACTTCACCGGCGCCTTGCGCCAGCGCCTGCTCGCGCGAGTTCGCTTCGAGGATGCGGCCATACAATTCGATCTGGCGTGCACGCACGCCGTGTGCGCGGTCGGCACCCTGCAGCGACATCTCGGCGCGCGCGATCGCATCGTCCTGGCGCAGCTCGGCGCGGCGGATGCGCAGGCGCGCTTCTTCTTCGCTCCGTTTGATGCCCTGCCATTCTTCGGCCGTGTACAGCTCGTCCAGGTGACGCTTGTGCGCCAGTTGCACGTGCTGCTCGTCGGCCGCCAGCCACATGCTGCCCACGCGCGCGCGGTTGGCGTCGTATTTGTCGTGGCGCAGCTCCACCGTCTGCACGCTCGTCACGGCCAGGCCGTAGTCGGCCAGCAGGAGCTTGAGGCCGCCCTGCAGGCGTTCGTCGAATTCTTCGCGCAGCGCGCCGCCGGCTGCCATCTCGCGGATCGAGCGCGCGCCGATGAATTCCAGCGCCAGCTGGCGCACCGGGTGCGCCAGCAGTTCGCGCAACTCGGGCGTGCCGATGGTGCCGGGCGTGGTCATGAAGTGGCGCGCAAAGGCCGGGACGTTTTCTATCTTGATGCTGACCGTGAAGCGCACCGAAATGGCAAGCTGCTCGCAGGTGGGGATGTCGTCGAACTCGAATGGCACCGGCAGCGCCGTCGTGCGCGTGACGAGGATTTCGGCATGCTGGTCGCGCAGCAGATGGTTCAGGCGCGTGAAGAAGCCTTCGAGTTCGTATTCGCCCTGCGGCACTTCGGTGGCCTTGTCGCCCTGCAGGATGAAGCCGCGCGCCGTGGCCGGCACGCGCAGCGTCTTGACGAACAGCCCGGACAATTCACGCAGGCCAAAGAACACGGCCAGTTCATCGGGCGCGGGCACCCAGCGGTTCTCGACCAGCACCGGCTTGCTGCGCGGCGCGCCCAGGATCACGCCGCAGCCCGCGCAGTAGCGCGCATCGACCCCATTCTTGCGCTCGCACCGCGGGCAGCTGGCGCCGTTTACTCCGAACATGTGCAACATAGCTGACTCCGTTTTCTCTCTTGCCTTCTGCTTGCCAACCTGCAGTCCAACCTACCGATTCTAGCAGCGCACTGTCTGCGGGCGCGGTGCGCTCGCGCACGCCCGCGATGTCAAACCTGTGATCTCAAATGATGCCGATGCGTTCCACACACGCGAGACTCGCGCCACGCGCACGCAGCGCTTCACGCATGCCCTGCGGCAGCGCGTTTTCCCACGCCTTGGGCAGCAGGATGCGGTCGCCTGAACCTGCTTCGCGCAGGATCAGCGCGCACTTCGGCGCCAGCGCGTCCACGGTCTCGACCTTGCCCGCATGCCAGGCGCTCGACGTGCCGGTGGCGATCACCCTGCCCCGCGCCATGAATTCGCGGCCGCGCGCGATGCGGTCGGCCATCACCAGCGCCAGCCCGTACGAGTGGCCCGAAAAACCCGTCTTGCCAAAGCGCACCGTCGTTTTCCACTGGCCCTGACCGCGACCATCAAAATGCCGGGCGCCGGCCAGGACGGCCCGCACCTGGCCCTGGCGCAGCGCGTCCAGGTCGGGCACGCTGATGGCATCGTCGTCGGCGTCAAGCGCACCGGCCAGCGGCCGCACGCTCACGTCGACCCAGCCGAGATCATCGTGGTCGCCGCCGCTGTGCAGCGGGAACCAGGCGCGCGCGCTGGCCGTGGCTGCACCCGGATCGGGCTGACCGGTCAGCGCGCCCAGGTGGGGCAAGGCGTCCGGGCCGCCCGCCAGCACGCCGTCGGGCACATTGACCAGTGCGCGGCCATCGATCCGGCCCAGGTGCCAGGCGTCGGACCAGCCATTGGCCACCACGGGTCGCGCCGCCTGAAACACGCCGCGCACGATGCGGTCGGCCAGCACGGCGGCCAGTTCCCAGTCGCGCGCGGCAGGATCCAACGCGCGATCCGCGCTGAGCACCACCTGGTCGCGGCTGTCGTAACGCGGCTCGGTATGGCGCGCCAGGCGTACCACCTGCTGCATCCGTTCGGCCTGCGCCGGCGCACCGGGAACGCTGCACTTGACGTCGGCGCGGCCCGCGCGCGGGCGGCGCGTGGCGGTGATGGTGAGCATGCTGCCGTCGGGCAGGATGCTGCGGCAGCTTGCTTCGAACACGGGCGCCGTCATGCCGTCACCTCGTCCTGCACGAGCGTGACGCGGCGCGCGGCCGTCTCGGTCTCGAGATTGGCAACGATGCGGTCGGCTTCGTCGAACAGCACGTCGAGCGGGCCTTCGCCGGCGACCTTCATGCGCGCCAACAGTGCCCAGGCTTCATCGAGCGCGGCGGCGGCGCGGCGGCTGTGGCGCGCGCGGCGCAGTTGCTCCTCGGGTGCCAGTGGCTGGCCGGGCGCGGCCAGTTCGAGCGCCGGCATCGTGCCGACCGACAGGCTGACCAAGTCGAGCCGGCGCAGCAGCTCCTGATGCTGGCGGAAGCGACCCTGATCGGCCGGCAGTACCGCCATGCGCACCGCGCACATCAGGCACGGCAGTTCCAGGAACAGACGGCGCAATGCGCGGGCATCTTCGCAGGCCGGCACGAATGCTTCGGCTGGCATTGCAGCCGCTGGTTCGGTCGATGCTGCCGCCGTCGCGAAGACGGCTTGCGCCGCCAGCCGTGCTTCGAGCAGCGCCGGATAATCGTGCGTCGTGCCCAGGTCGACCGGCACGCAATCGTCGACCGTCACGCCGAAGCGCGTGTACATCAGCTGGTTGAAGCCCGACCGGAACGTGTTCCACTCTTCGAGCGTCGTGCAGGGCGGCAGGTCGAGATTGCCCTGCGCCAGCTCGCGCTGCAGCGCCGTTTGTGCCAGCGCGCCAAAGCCCGCGAGATCGACCGCGCTACCCGCCTCACTGGCCAGGAACAGGTCGAAACGCTGGTGCGTGGCGCGCGGATCGCTGGCATCGACGGCAAAGGTCACGTGCAGGCCAATCTCGGGCGCGCCGGCAAACGGGACGAGGTCACAGGTGTACGGCCCCGGATGGACGCACCAGGCGGTTTCCCCTTCCAGCACTGCGATGCGGCTGCCGGTCGCCAGGCGCCGGCTGCGGCCACCGCGGTCGACCAGCACGGCGGCGCACGGCGCAGGAATGGTGATCCCGGCTGGCGCCGGCAACGCGATTGCCACGCTGCCGAGCAGGGTCGCGTCGAACGCGTCCTGCCGTGGCGGGCGTCGCAGGGGATTCCTGAACAGTGAACCTAGCATCGTTATCCTTGAGCGAATTCGGGAACTGCACTATGTGGATGGAGGCACCGGCGTCACATCGAAACGCGCGCCATGCCGTTGAAAATGGACTGCCGGTGCGGCCGCAAATGGCCATGGGCCTTCGCACTCGCCGTCCGCATCCAGGCTGCCCTGCACGATCACGCTGCCGGCGCCGTCGCGCACGGCGATCGTCGCGCGCGCTGCCAGCAGTTGCGCCGCACCCGGTGCGTCCAGATCGAGCTGCACTACTACGCCTGGCACGCCGCCCTGGTCGACGAAGTGCAGGCGCCACATCCGGTCATCCGTGCGCAGCATCTCCAGCGGGGCGCCGCTGTCGGCCGCGCGGAGCAGCCCCGCGCTGCCGGTCCAGCTTACGTGCTGAGTACGAATTGCATTGGCCAGATGGCGCATGCGGCGCAGCGTCAGGGGCGACGCCTGCAGCGCCGTGCGTTCGCCGTGCGTCAGCGGCCGGCTGCCATCCAGCGCCTGCAGCAGGATGGCGTCGGCCAGCATCAGGCCATCGCCTTCCACGCGGCGCGCCAGCAGCGCGCCGGCTTGCAGTTTGCGATCCAGGTTCGTCATGCCCATTGTTGTTCCTCCTGTAGTCCAGCCACCTCGTTCAGACGCAGTATCGCGGCGTCGCGCCGCTTGCGCAGGGTTGGCAGCGAGACGCCATCGAGCAGGGCCAGTTGGCCCATCGTCGGCAATTCGCCCGTGGCGGGGTCGCACCATTCGGAAGGATAACAGTCGTCGAATGGCCCAAGCAGCTTGAGGTACACCGCGAGGCGTACCGGCAAGCTGTCCTGCGCCATCCGGCGCGCCGCCCAGCTGGCACGGTCCTCGACCGTCGCTGCCACTACCAGGTAGTTGGGGGGAAGTGAAACGCAGGGCGCGATGGAGGTCAGTGGTGCCGTCATTGGCGCTTCGATTTCCGGATCTGCATCCAGATCGATGTCCAGCGCGTCCTGGCGCGCTTCCAGAATCTGATCCGGGCCCGGAGTGCTGCCCTGTTCGGACTCGTTCAGCACGCGCCAGTAATCGTCGAGCCAGGCATCAGCCGCACTGGCGTCCTGCAACCAGTCGCTGTCGCGGTTGGCCGACAGCGCGTCGTACTCGCCGATTTCGCGCAGCATCGCGCCGATCTTGTCGGGATTCGATTTGAGGCTGGCGAAGCGTTTCGAGCGCGTGTGCAAAGGTCCCGGCGCGCCGGTATGCGCTTCCAGGCTCTCGCTCCAGCGCATGATCCATTCGGGCTTGCAGTCGCCGATCGAGCGCAGCTGGCGCACTTCGATCGGCATCGCCTCGACACTGCGGCCCAGGATCGCGCCGATCTGCGGCGCATGTTCGCGCCAGCTCTCGAACAGGCGCGCGATGTCGTGGTAGGCCGTGTCGAGCATCCGGTAGGCGTACATGCGGTTCGGGCTGCAGGGCCGGCCGCACGCGACCTGATAGTGGTCGCTGTCGACCTTGTCGCGCAATACCGCATACAGGTCATTGAATTTCTTGCGCAGCAGCGCGTCGCCGCCAGGTTGCGTCCAGAACGGGCCGATGCGCGCAGCTTCAGTGGCCACAGCCGTGCACAGTGCGGCCCAGTCGGCGGGCCGTGCCTGCAATTCATAAACGAGGCTCAGGGCCAGCTCGGCGGTCGTCTCGCCGTAGCTGTTGCCAGGGGCATGCGCGCGGCTGCCGCCTGCGTGCAGGATGGGGGCGACCGCCTCGACGTACGCAGCCAGCGAACTGTCCGTATCGGCGCCCAGCAGCGTGGCGGGGTCGATGCGGGCGAGCGCCTGCAGGGAACACTGACCCAGCAACTTGCGGACCTGCTCCCAGCCGTGCTCCTGATACCGGGTCCCCGGTAAACGCATACCTTCCTCGTCCTCGATTCGCTGCGCAAGTGTTGCACAGTGAAATAGATGATGCCATACAACTACAGCATTCAGGCGCGATGGAGACCCCTATTTGTGCCTCTTTTCCAACGACTGCCCGGCCATGGATGCCAGCAGGGCCGCTACCACCGGCGCCGCATGGCCGCCGCCCGTCAATGCAGAGTGGCTGACAAAGGCGGCGAATGCGAGACGGCGGGTCTGGCCCGGCAAGCTGCCCGGCTCCAGATAACCCATGAACCAGACCGTGGCCAGATCGTCATTGCCGACCGGCGCGGTGCCCGTCTTGCCATAAAGGCCGGGGCGCAGCGCAGCAAATGCCGGGCTACGGAATGCACCGGCTGCCGTACCGTAATCGATCACGCCCTTCATGCCGGCGCGTACGCGGTCCAGCCGCACACCAAGGGGCGCGCCCTGGCTCGCTGCAGCATCGCGGCTGTCGAGCGCCAGAAGCAGGCGCGGCGTCACGCTGCGCCCTTCGCCGACGCTCGCGGCCACCAGCGCCATCTGCAGGGGCGTGGTCTGCATGCGCAGGCCAATTGCCATCTGGCGCAGCTCATGGCGGCTGTGGATTGGATCGAGCTGCGACGCGGACGCCGACAGCGCATCCCAGTCGCCCCAGCGATAGTCTGGCGGCAGCAAACCGCCATCCAGTCGCAACGGCTGGCCGAAGCCCAGGCGCGCCGCAATCGCCGCCACCGGACGCGCGGCGTCGAGCGCCCCGGGCTCCAGCGCGGTGGCGCCAGGCATGCCGCCGTCGGGCTGGCCGAGCAGTGTGCGGTCGCTGAGTTCACCGGTCCAGGCGAACCACGTATTGACACTGTGCGCCATCGCGCCGGCCAGGCCGAGGCGACCGTCTGCAGCACGCGCGCCGGTGATCTGGTCGCGGAAATTGGTGATGCGGGCGCGCGTGCCGCCCGCCGGGTAGCTGGGCGCATCGGTGCGAAAGTCGTAGCCGCCATCGCTTGCGATGCGGTCGACCTGCGGCAACGGCAAGCCGCCCAGCAGCGCATCGAGCTGCTTGTCGCCGCGCGCGGCCTGCTCGAGACCGAGCGCGGTGATCACCTTGAAGGTCGAGCCGGGCGCGCGGTGGGCACCGCCGTCGTGCTGGAATGCGGCGATGCGCAACGGGCTGCGCGCCGGGTCGGCGCGATCAAAGTCGCGCACCTCTGGCCAGTTGTCCGGCGCAGCACTATTTCCACCACTCGATGCGGCGGCCAGGATGTCGCCCGTGCCGGCGTCGAGCAGCACCAGGCCGGCGCGCCGCTCGGCGGGCGCGGGCTGGGCGCCACGGCAAACGCGCCCGTCCCACTGGCCGCCCTGCTGGCCGATGCAGTCGAGCAGCACCTGGGCGCGCGCTTGCAGCGTCAGATCGAGCGTCAGGCTCGCCGCATGGTCGCTCCCGCCCAGACGTGCCAGCATGCCGGCCACGCTGCCGTCGTGCTGGCGGTGCATGCCAAGCAGCGGCGCCAGGCCGGCCAGCGTGGCCTGGACCGACGGCGCACCATCCTGCCAGAGGGCGTCGCCGTTGCGATCGACCAGGCGCACAGCGGCGCCGGCGGGCCGGACGCTGCGGCTGCCAGCAGGCAGCGCCTGCCAAGCGAGCGCGCCCCGCTCGACCTTCAGATGGCGGTAAGCGGCGTCGGCGCCGCCAGACAGTCTGGCCAGGTCGAGCGGCTCGATCTCGACCTTGACCGACGTCGCACCCGGCAGCGGCGACAGCAGCAGGTGCACCACGGCGCCCGCGTCCGGGCAGGCGCGCCCGTCGCAGACGCCGCGGGCCACCACCGTGGCGCCCAGCACACTGCGCACACGGCCGGCAACCAGCAGCTCCAGCGGCTTGCCTTCTGCTTGTGCATTGATGCTCACGAGGCTGTCACGCCGCCCGCCTTCCCAGCCGCCGACACGATTCCACGACGCCCAGTCTTGCGGCAACTGCGCGAACAGGCGCATCGCCGCCAGCGGCAAGCCGGCCTCGCGCACGGCCGGGCTGCCTGCCACTGCCGCTTGCCAGATCGCCGTTGCGCCGGGCCGCACGCGCCACGCTACCAGCCGCCGTTCGCTATTGAACACGCGCACCTGTTCGCGCACGAAGGCGCCGTCGGCCCGGTGATGCAGGCGTTCGAGCAGGCGCCGGTCGCCCGCGTCGAGTTGAAAATGCTGCCAGCCCGGCAGCGGCGCGCGCACGGGCTCGTCCGCCTGGAGCCAGGCCAGCAAGTCGCGCGGCGCCAGCTCGATCAAGCCGTCGCGGCCAAGGCGCAGCAAGCCCCGCGCCCGCAGCGCCTCGAACAGCGCCTGGTCTTCCAGGCCGGCGCCCGGGACCAGCGGCACGGTCCAGACGCCGGGACGCAAGCGCAGCGTGACCGGCGCGCCAGATGCCGGGAAGGCCTGCACCAGCGCTGTCGTTGCGGCCTGCTGACCAGGTTGAAAATGCTGCAGCACCAGCTCACCGGCCTGTGGGCAGGCGCCGCTTGGCCGGCGCGTGAAGCGCAGTGCCTCGCCGCGCCACAGCAGCCAGCCCGCACCGCCCAGCGCGGCCTGACCCTGGCGCGCATGCGTCGCCACCCCGCCCGTTGCATCGCTGATCCAGCTGGCGGTGCCGAAGCCGGCGTTCCAGGCGATGGCCAGGCCCGTGCCCGCGTTCCCCGTGATGTCGATGCGCGGCATGGCCGAGCCATCGCGCGCAAGCAGCACGCTGCGTGCTGGCCCACTGCTACTCCGCGCGAGCGCGGCCGCTTCGCCAAACGGATAACCGACGCGCAGCGGCAGCACCCGCCCGTTCGCCGGATCGAGCATCTGTGTGCACAGGTCGACCCTGACCGCCGGACCGGCCTGCATGCCGCTGGCAATGATGAGCGCCAGCGCGCCGCGCTGCGTCAGCGACACGCCGCTGTCGGCCGGCACGACAAATTCCAGACCCGGCGCCAGCGGCTGCAGCGCCGCCAGTGCCCGCGCGCCAGGAACATCCTGGGCATCGTTCGGCAAGGCGCGCGCGTGCAGCGCCAGCGCGACCGCGCCGCCCATCACCAGTGCCAGCGCGGCCCAGGCCCAGGCGGGACCGAGCGAAATGGTCCAGCCCCGGCGCAGATTGCGGGCGCGCCGCCGCGCCGTGCGTGACGCAGCGATGTTGCGGGTCAGGGTAGCGAAGGGGCCGGTCATGCACGAGTCCAGTCGTTAGCGTGGCGCCCATGCGCCCTTGCGCAGGACTAGCGGAGGGACGGTGAAACCGCTGAGCGGATCAGGGCTGCGCGCCCATGTTCAGGACCGCCCTGATGCAGCTCACCCCCCGTTTTCTGCGGCTCGTCGCACACCACTGGAAGCGGTGCGGGACCGCGCCTAAAGTACACACATCGACACACCACTCAACCACCAAGGAGAAGCAAAATGAACGTCCTTAAACACATGGAAGCCGTCTTCATCGCCGCCGCCCTGATCGCCGTTCCTGTCGGCTATCTGGCCAAGGTATCGGACGCCAACGCCACCGCCTTCAATACCAGCAGCGCGGCCATTGCCAGCGGCGCCAAGGTCGCCACCGTGACCGTCACTGCCAAGCGCCTGAGCAATGCCGAGAAGTCGCAACTGCTGGCACTGGATACCGTCACCGCAGCGAGCCGGCTGTGACCGCGGTCGGTCGTCGCGGCGCCCCCAACGGGCGGCGCGCGGCGGCCAGGTGGACGGCAAACGCCACCAATCTGTGTCAGATGTAATAACTTGCTTCAGGCTTCGCGTCACCGATCCCGGATTGCTATATTCCGCTTATCCGCTTACGGATCTGGAGACGACCATGAAATCCCCGCTTATTCTTGCAGCCCTGATCGCCATTGGCGCGGCTGCCACCATCCCGCTGTCTGCACAGGCCCAGCCGCATGTCTCGGTCGTGATCAGCAACGCCCCGCCCGCCCCCATCTACGAGCGCATCCCCGGTCCGCGTCGCGGCCACGTCTGGGCGCCCGGCTACTGGGAATGGCGCGGTCACCGCCATGACTGGGTGCCCGGCCACTACGTCGTGGCGCGCCCCGGTTACGTGTATGCGCCGCCGAGCTGGCACCATCGCGGCAATCGCTGGGTGATGGAACCGTCGCGCTGGAACCGCGGCCCGGGCCACCACTACGGCCCGCAGCCGGTGTATGTGCGCGGCCATGACGGCTATGACCGCGACCGCGGTTACCGGGACCACCGCGATCGCGATCGGCATCACGGCAATGGCCGCGGGCGCGGACCGGACTTCGACCGCGACGGCGTACCGAACTACCGCGACCGCGATCGCGACAACGACGGCATCCGCAACCGTCACGACCGGGACCGCGATGGCGACGGCGTGCGCAACCGCCATGACAGCCGGCCGGACAATCCGTATCGCCGTTAATTTAGATCCTGGCGTTTCAGGTGTTTGTCCAGAAACGCCAGGATCTTCGCGCTGGCCTCGGTCTGGTTTTTCTTCTTCGAGAAACCATGGCCTTCGTCGTCGAACACGACGTACTCGACGTCGACCTTGTTCTTGCGGACCGCTTCCACGATCTCGTCGCTCTCGGGCCGGATCACGCGCGGATCGTTCGCGCCCTGGATCACCATCAGCGGCTTGATGATGCGGTGCGCGTGGAACAGCGGTGACGTCTCGACCAGAAATGCCTTGTCCTTGACCGGGTCGCCGATCTCGTCATACAGCGCCTTGCGCTGCGCTTCCCAATACGGCGGAATGCTCTCGAGCGTGCGCACCCAGTTGCTCACCCCGAAAATGTCGATGCCGACCTTGAACGCCTCGGGCCGGAACGCCAGCGCTGCGAGCGTCATGTAGCCGCCGTAGCTGCCGCCCATGATGCCGATACGCTCGGGGTCAATATACGACTGGCTCGCCAGCCAGGTCTTCGCTTCGATGCAATCCCACAGCGGCTCCATGCCGTGCTTGCGATCGTCCGCGCGGAAGAACGTCTTGCCATAGCCCGAGCTGCCCCGGTTGTTGATGCCCAGGACCGCGTACCCGTGATTGACCAGGTACTGGATCTGCGCGCTGTAGCCACGCATCGTTTGCCCGCCCGGCCCGCCGTGCACGTACACCACCGCCGGCACCCTGGCGTTCGGCGCCGCGCCCTTCGGCTTGTAGTAGATCGACGGGATCACCGTGCCGTCGAAGGACTTGAAGCGCACGACCTCCGCTTCCACCAGGTCGTTCGGATCGATGGCTGGGTTCAGGCTGCGCGTGAGCTGCGTGGTCTTCTTGCTGACAAAGTCGTGCACGTACAGATTGTTCGGCGAGCGGTCGCCATTCAGATAGAACGCCATCAGGCGGCCACTGGCGGAGAACGTCACCTGGCGCATCTCGCCGCCCGGCAGTTTCGGTAGCGTGACCGGTTTGCCGGCAGCGTCGAACACGCGTACGTCGATGCTGCCGTCGCGGTTGACGATGCTGACCCGGTTAGCGCCATTGCGCGAGTAGCTGGTGTCGAGCAGGTCCCAGTCGGCCTTTTCGACATCGCTTGTCGCGCCGCTGGCCAGATCGTATGCGGCGATGCGCGTGAACTCGCCGCCAGCATTGGTGGTAAACAGCAGGCGTTTCGATTGCGGATCGAACGTGGCGGCCGAATGGCTGGCCGGCGCGGTGTGCGGCGTGATGTGCTTCATCGTGCGCGTCGGCAGGTGATACACGTAGACGTCGCTGTCGGACGTGGTGCTGGACTTGTCGAACGCGAGCCAGTTGCCGTCGCGGCTGATGTCCGAGACGTTCATGCCGCTGTCGTTCTGGTACACCATCGTGCGGTCGTAGCTGCCCGCGTCGTACAGGTAGATGTCGAAGAATTTCGGATCGCGCTCGTTGGTGGCGACGTAGAAGCCGCTGCCATCGGGCTTCCAGCCGGCAAACGAGGCCTTCAGTTTGCCGGGCGTCAGGTCGCGCTCCTTGCCGCCTGGTTCAAGCACGTACAGGTGATTTTGCTCGTCGCCGCCCGTGTCGCGCGTGAACAGGATGCGGTCGTCGTTGTAGAAGTAGCCCACCGCGTAGGTCGAATCGCCGGTGGACGTGGTCAGCGCGCGCGGCGTGCCGCCGCCCACGGGCAGCGTGTACGCATTGAAGATGCCGGACGCGTTACTGCTGAACAGGATCTGCCGCTCGTCCTTGCTGAACGAGGCGCCAGTCACGGAGGTCGTCGCCATGAACTGCTCGATGGTGTAGCGCTTGACCTGCTTGCCCTGTTTCAGCGACGCTTTCGCCAGCGGCTGCGCGCCGGGTTTTTCAACCTGCGCGCTGGCCTGCAACGGCATCGACACGGCGCCGACCAGCACGGCGAACAGGGACAATCGGACTGCATGACGGGACGGACGCATCGCTTCTCCTCAGGTTGGACAGCACCGATCCAGTGTTTCAAAAGTCTTAACTTCTGTCAACGAATCAAGATCGGTTATGCTCTCGCCATGAACGACCTGAGCCTTCTGCGCGCCGCCGCATTCAAGACCGAACTGGCGGCCAGCCAGCGCCTGATGACGCGCGCCGGCCTGGACGAGCTCGAGGCACTCACCCGCACGCTCACGCACAGCGCTGGCCTGGCTGGCCTGGCGCACCTGCTGGCCGAACGCGCCGCGTTGCGCTTGCATGCGGCGCAGCAGTCAGACCGACGCGCAGCGCTGGCCAGCGCAGCACGCACGCGGGGTGCGGGGGCCGGCAAGACAGCGTGGCGCGCCTGGTTCGACGGCTCGGCGCGCCCGAACCCCGGCCGCTGCGGCATCGGCGCCGTCCTCGAAGGCCCGGGCGGCGTGCGCGTCGCGATCTCGCACGACGCCGGCTACGGCAACAGCAGCGAAGCGGAATACCTGGCCCTGATCGCCGTGCTGGAGGCGGCCGTGGCGCACGGCGCGCACGACGTGCTGGTGGTCGGAGACAGCCAGGTCGTCATTGACGACGTGAATGGTCCCGCCAGCGCAAGTGCGCCCAGCCTGCGTGACTACCGCGACCGCGCCTGCGCCCTGCTCGCGCGCCTGCCGCAGGCGCAGCTGCGCTGGATCCCGCGTCACAAGAATTTCGAGGCCGATGCGCTCTCGCAGCGCGCCGTGCCGCCTCTTTTACCGGAAACATCAACATGCTAGAACGTACTCCGACCGATTTCGCCGCCTGGCGCACACAACTCATTGCGCTGGCGGCGCAGGATGCCGGCACCGACGGCGCCCACGATGGCGCCCACCTCGACCGCGTCTGGCGCAACGCCCAGGCGCTGCTCGCGCACCACCCGGAAGCCGACCGCCTGGTGGTGCTGGCGGCCAGCTATCTGCACGACCTGGTGAATTTGCCGAAGAACGACCCCGCGCGCAATCAGGCATCGCGCCGTTCGGCCGAACTGGCGCGCCAGTTGCTCGCACCGCTGGGCTTCCCGCCCGAGAAACTCGACGCAGTCGCGCATGCCATCGAAGCCCACAGCTTTTCGGCGGCAATTCCGGCCACCACGATCGAGGCAAAGATTGTGCAGGACGCTGACCGTCTCGACGGCCTGGGCCTGGTGGGACTGGCGCGCATGTTTTACATCGCGGGGCGGATGGAAAGCGGCCTGGCGCATCCGACCGATCCGCTGGGCGACGACCGCGCGCACGACGATCGCCGCTACGCGCTCGACCATATCGTCGTCAAGCTCGACAAGCTACCGGACATGATGCAGACGGAAGCTGCGCGCGCCGTGGGCCGCGAACGCCTCGAGCAGTTGATGACGTTCCGGGCGCAGTTCGCGGCCGAGTGGAGCGGCACCTGACGTTTGCTAACGGCATGCAGGCGTTGCCGCAATGCTAAGATAGGCGACCGCCAACTGCCGAGGTGTCCATGACCAGTACGACCACCGTGCCGCAAGCGTCGGGCGGCAACCTCAATTTCGTGCTGGTCTGCGTGTTCATCGACATGCTCGGCATTGGCCTGATCGTGCCCGTGCTGCCGCTGCTGGTCGGGCAGTTCGTCGAAGGCGCCGACATGCGCGCGCTCTGGTACGGCGTGCTGGCCACCGTATTCGGCCTGCTGCAATTTCTGTTCATGCCGGCGCTGGGCGCGCTGAGCGACCGCGTCGGCCGGCGCCCGGTACTGCTGTATTCGATGGGCGGCATGTGCCTGAATTTCCTCGTCACTGCCTGGGCGCCCAGTCTCGCGTGGCTATTCCTCGGACGCGTCATCGGCGGCATGTCGTCGGCCAGCATGTCGGTGGCGTCGGCCTACGCATCCGACATCTCGACCCGCGAAAACCGCGCCAAGAGCTTCGGCAAGATCGGCGCCGCCTTTGGCCTGGGCTTCATCTGCGGCCCGATGCTCGGGGGCGTGCTTGGCGAGAGCAACCTGCACCTGCCGTTCTACGTCGCCGCTGCGCTGTCCGGCGCGAACCTCATATACGGCTACTTCTTCGTACCCGAGTCGCTGGCGCCCGGCGCCCGCCCGCCCTTCGCATGGGCGCGCCTGAACCCGTTCACGGCACTGATGCGCCTCGTGCGGCGCCAGGACATCCGCGGTCTCGTCGTCGCCGTGTTCCTGGCCACCTTCGCCCAGATGATGCTGCAATCGACCTGGGTGCTGTACACCACCTTCCGCTTCGACTGGACGCCGCGCGACAACGGCATCGCCCTGTTCTGCGTGGGCCTGACGTCGGTCATCGTGCAGGCCGGGCTGCTGGGCATCCTGATCCGGCGCTTTGGCGAGCCGCGCCTTGCCCTCCTGGGCCTGGGCTCGGGCGCCATGGCGTATGCCGCCTACGGCTTGGCGACCGAAGGCTGGATGATGTACGTCTTCATCATGTGCAATGTCCTCGCCTACGCCGCCGGCCCGGCGCTGCAAGGGCTTGTCTCCAAATCCTCGCCGCCCGACCAGCAAGGCGAGTTGATGGGCTCCCTGCAGTCGATCGGCAGCCTCGCGGTCATCATCACCCCGCTGCTCGGCACAGGCATCCTCAGCGCCGTAAGCCACCTGCCGCAATCCGACTGGCGCGTCGGCAGCAGCTTCTACCTGTGCGCATTCATGCAACTACTGGCACTGATCGTGGCCTGGCGCTACTTCCGCAACCACAAAGTGGACGACCCGCAAGGCCAGATCCAAAGCCGGGGTCAGGTCTGACATTTGGACACGACCTCAGCATTAAGCACTTGCTTGGCTGACGATTGCACAGTTTTCGACGTGGGTTCAGATACCAGTGCGGAAATTAGTGCCTTTGCCAAAAGTAGTGCTGAGGTCGTGTCCGAATGTCAGACCTGACCCCGATGTTTAAAAGTAGTGCTGAGGTCGTGTCCGAATGTCAGACCTGACCCCGATGTTTATGACCCCGATGTTTAAATCCGTCAAAACGCCAGCTGATACGTGAGCGTGGCACGCAGCGGACCGGTGAAATAGAAGCGGCGTTTTTCCAGGCCCGTCACCGGGTCGGTGTACGATGGCTCGAAGCCTTCATTCTCGCGCAGCAGGTTGGCCAGCGACAGCCGCAGCAAGCGCTTTGTATCGATGCGCCAGGCGGCGTACGCATCCAGGTCGGTGCGCGGCGCGGTGTAGTAGCCGCGATTGGCTGTCACGCGCACCAGGCCGTTGCGCTTGTGCGCGACGCTGCTGCCCAATGTCAGCGCGCCCCGGCGGTAATCGATCCCCAGGTTGGCCGACAAGGGCGTTTGCCGTTCGAGACGGTTATCGGGGCCCGGTACCGATTCGACGCGCGACCAGTGGCGCGCCACGCCCGCCCGCACGTCGATCTCCGGCGCATCCGCAAACAGGGACTTCAGGGGAAACTTCGTTTCCAGCTCCACTGAGCGGGTCTGGGCACGGCCGTCGTTCACCGGTGTGAAGATCCAGCGGTAACCGTCAAAGTAGATGCGGTTGCTCGTATAGTCGTCGATCCGGCGCAGCGAGGTGGCGATCGACACCATCGCGTTCTCGGCCCAGTAATGCTCGTACCCGGCGTCGATGCCCCACGCCAGTTCGGGCCTGAGGTTCGGATTGCCCTGGAAGTCGGCCTCGGTGGCGCTGTTGTTTTCGAACGCCTGGCGCCGCGGCAGCAGGTTCCACAACTCCGGCTCTTTGTAGGTGCGGGTCAGTGCGAAACGCACCTGGTCGCCCTTGCGGCCCGGGATCTTCCACAAGGTCTGCATGACCGGGCTCCAGACACCGGAGCCCGTGCGGGTCGAGGCAAACGAATTGCCGGACGCGCGCGTGCGGATGCCCTCCCAGCGCAGCCCCAGATACATCGACCAGTGCGGCGTGATGTCCCACTCGTCCTGGACGTACATGGCCAACCGGGTCACGCGCGCCTCGAACGTTTCGTCCAGCGCCAGCCCTGACGGAAACGTGCGCACGCGATCCTGTTCGATGCGCGTCTCATCGCTCCACGTGACGCTGCCGTCCCAGCCAGTGGCAAGCGCGTGACCGCTGCCGAGTTTGCGCATCGCCTTGCCGGTCGAATTGATGCCGCGGTCACGCCGCGCACCGTCAATGCGGCCATCGGTCTCGGGATTGCCGGCAGCGTCGCGCCCATCGCGCAATCCCACATTCTCGCTGCGCTCACCCGTCAGGCCAAGCTTGGCTTCGATGCTGGCGCCGGACGGAAAGCCCCTGCTCCAGCGCAGGTCGGTGCGCGCCGTTTCGTCATCGGCGCGGTAGTGCGTGACCAGATCGGGCGCAGGTGGCGGGCCGCCGATCAGCGTGGTGACAAGGGCATGGCCACGGTTGCGAAACCGGGTCACGTTCACGAACGTCTCGGACGTGATCTTGTCGCCGCCAGCCAGTGTCCACTCCAGGCGCGGCGTCAGGTTCAGGCGTCGCATGCGGCCACGTTCATCGGTCGCCGTCATGCGCAGCAGGTCGATGGCGCCGTCGGTTCCCGTGTTTTCCAGCACCATGCCATTGACGCGATCGAACCGCTCACTCACGCCATCGCCCGCCAGCGACCAGGCGAAGCCCTCGCGCCGGTCGCTCAGTTGCAGGGACGCATTCGGCCCCTTGAACACATCCGAACCGAGCATGCCCAGCTTGAGTTCGCGCTCCCGCGTCTTGGCCACGTGGCGCAGGACGATGTTGACCGTGCCGGCCACCGCCTGCGTCGACAGGTCTGCCGTCGCGGCGCGCAGCACCTCGATGCGCTCGACCACTTCGGGCGACAGTGTGTCGAAGCTGAAGTTGCCGGGGGCCCGTTCGCCGTTGATCAGTACCTGCGTATAGCCGGCACCCAGGCCACGCAGCTGGATCGTTCCGCCCTGACCGCTGCTGCCGTCGATCGTCACCCCGGGTACGCGCCGCAGCGCATCCAGGATCGAGCGGTCGCCGTAGCGCGTGAGTTCGTCGCGCTTGATGATGATGCGGGTGGCGGTGTCGTCGCGACGCGCATCGTAGCCGGCAGCGCTGCCCCGGATGTCCACCTGCGGGATGCCAGGTTCAGTCTGGGCAGCTGCCGGTAGCGGCAGGCTTGCAGCGATCAACAGGGACACGGTGTAGTGCGTTGGCAGATTCGTCACGGCGGCTTCTCCAGGTTATTGAACAGGCCGGGCCAGAATATGCCACTTCGTAGCATAATGTAAACGTAAATATAGAAATTTTTATTCGACTGCAGCGCATCATATATTGCTAGTACATGGAACTTATAAATAACAGGGAAGCGCATGCTTGCACTGTCCGCCATCCCCCGGCTACCTGCGGTACACTCGGCGCAACAGTGTTAAAAGCGGCAACAGAATTTCCGTCTGACATGCCCAGCTATAATGCGCACTTTTCCGCGAAAGGCGATCAACCGTGTCCAGACTCAAAGTCCTGCCCCAATATGTGATGCCGAAGCAGGCAATGACCAACCTCGCCGGCCGCGTTGCCGGCCATCGTGGCGGGTCGATGACGACTGGCCTGATCCGTTGGTTCGTGGGCAAATATGGCGTCGACATGAGCGAAGCGGCCAATCCGGACATCGCCAGCTACCCGAGTTTCAACGAATTCTTCACCCGCGCCCTGCGCGATGGCGTGCGCCCTTTGGCACAGGCCGATTACGTGTGCCCGGTCGATGGCGCGATCAGCCAGTTCGGCGACATCGATGACCACCAGATCTTCCAGGCCAAGGGCCACAAGTTCACCACGGCCGAACTGGTCGGCGGCGATCAGACGCTGGCGGCGCACTTCCAGCACGGCCACTTCGCCAACGTCTACCTGAGCCCGAAGGATTACCACCGCATCCACATGCCGTGCGACGGCCGCCTGACGCGCATGATCTATGTGCCCGGCAAGCTGTTCTCGGTGAACCCGACGACGGCGCGCGGCGTGCCGGGGCTGTTCGCGCGTAACGAGCGCGTCGTGTGCGTGTTCGACAGCGACGAATTCGGCCCATTCGTGATGACGCTCGTGGGCGCGACCATCGTCGGCAGCATGGCCACCGTCTGGCATGGCGTCGTCAATCCGCCGCGCATGGCGCGCATCTGCGACTGGCAGTACGAACCGGGCCAGGTCACGTTGAAAAAAGGCGAAGAAATGGGCCGCTTCCTGCTCGGCTCCACCGTCGTGATGCTGTTCCAGAAAGGCGCGATCCGCTTCAATCCAGCCTGGGCACCCGAGGGCAAGGTACGCCTGGGTGACGTGATGGGCAACCGGCCCCTGCGCTGATCGTTCGCGCTCAGGCAACGTCCGGCGCACCCTCCTCCAATGCGGCCTTCGCCCTGAAGGCCGCAGCGATTTGCTCCGGCCCATGACCATGGGCCGTACAGGTCTCTTCCATCATCGCCAGGAATGCGCGCGTCTTGGCCGGCATCAGCTTGCGGCTCGGGAACACCGCCCAGCCATTCGCGGTCGGCATCTCCCATTCCGGAAGCACCCGCACCAGTTCCCCCGTCTGTACATATGGTTCGGCAAACAGCGTCGAGCTGAGCGCGATCCCGGCGCCGCGCGCGGCGATGCGCGCCAGCAGGTCAGGTGAATTGGCCGTCAGCCGGCTTGGCAGCGCGCGCTGCCAGCGCACCTTCCCGCGAATCAGCGTCCATGGCATCGGGCCGCCGCTGCGGCTCAGGATGCACAGCACGTCGTGCGTCGCCAGGTCGTCCGGATGCTCGGGAATGCCGTGCCGCGCCAGATAAGCCGGTGATGCGAACAGGCCCGGTTGCTCGAGGATGAACGGGCGCGCGCTGAGCGTGGCGTCGTCTGGCAAGTCGCCCATGCGGATGGCGATGTCGAAATTCTCGGCCACCAGGTCAACCCGGCGCGGTGTCAGATCCATCTCGAGCGTCACGGAAGGATAACGTTCGAGAAAACGCGCGATCACGTGATTCAGGCTGCTGTTGGCAAAGTCGCCCGGCGCCGAGATGCGCAGCTTGCCACTCGGCTCGCCCTGGCGGTGCTGGGCCAGCGCGCCAGCCGCCTCCACTTCGTCGGCCAGTCGCCGCGCGTGTTCATACAGGCTGGCGCCGAATTCGGTCACCACCAGCTTGCGCGTCGTGCGCTGCAGGAGTCGCTCGCCCAGGGTCGTCTCAAGCAACGCCAGGCGGCGCGAGACCGTCGACTTCGGCAAATTGACGCGATCGGCCGCGCGCGTGAAGCTCCCTGCTTCGACGATGCGGGCAAACAGCAGCAGGTCATTCGGTTCGACGTCCATGATTGTCCCATCAGCAGAATAATGTTATCCATTTTACGGGCTTTCGCATTGTTTTTGGAAAGGATACAGTGAACACATCGCGACTCCACCCCTGAAAGGACCACCACCATGAACATCCTGCACATCACCTCGAGCATCCGCGGCGACGCTTCCGAATCGACCCGCGTCACGCAACAGATCGTCGACAAGCTGGTCGCCGCCAACCCGGGCGCAACTATCGTGCGCCGCGACCTGGGCGCAGCCCCGGTCCCGCTGCTCGACGGCGCGGCCCTGGGCGCGCTGTTCACGCCGGGCGAGCAGCGCACCGCCGCGCAACTGGCGCGTGTGGAGCAGGACGATGCGCTGATCCTCGAAGCACAGGCGGCCGACGTGATCGTGCTGGGTGCCCCGATGTACAACTTCTCGATGCCGGTGCAGCTGAAAAGCTGGTTCGACGCCATTGCCCGCGCTGGCGTGACGTTCCGCTATACCGAGACCGGTCCGGAAGGCCTGCTCAAGAACAAGAAGGTCTATGTGGCCGCAGCGCGCGGCGGTGTGTATGAAGAGGCGCAGGATCCGCAAGTGCCGCAGATGCGCGCGCTGCTGGGCTTCCTGGGCCTCTCGGACCAGACCTATATTTACTCGTCGGGCATGGCAATGGGCCCCGATGCCGTGGCTGCGGGCCAGGCAGCGGCCAACGCCGCCGTCGAAGCGGCGCTGGCGTAATACCCGCAAGACCCCGGCCGCCGTCAGGCGGCGCAACAAACAGGAGAACAGATTGACCACTACGATCACGCATCCGGTCACCACGGCGCCCCTCGTCAAAAGCCGCGGGGTCGAGCGCATCATCAACGGGCAGTTCGTGATGGATGGCGCGGGCGTACGCATCAACCGTATCCTGACGGGTCCCCTGCAGCGCCGCCTGGACCCGTTCCTGATGCTCGACGCCTTCGGCAGCGACAAGCCGGGCGACTACATCGCCGGCTTCCCGGAGCACCCGCACCGGGGCTTCGAGACCATCACCTACATGCTGGCCGGGCGCATGCGCCACCGCGACAGCGCCGGCAACGAAGGCCTGGTCACCGATGGCGGCGTGCAGTGGATGACGGCCGGCCGCGGGGTGATTCACTCCGAGATGCCGGAGCAGAACGCCGGCCTGATGGAAGGCTTCCAGCTGTGGCTCAACCTGCCCGCGAGCGACAAGATGACGGCGCCGTGGTACCGCGACATCCCGCTCGAGGAGGTGCCGCGCCTGACGACCGACGACGGCGTGACCGTGCAGGTGATCGCCGGCCGCACGCATGGCATCGAGGGCGCGGTCCAGCGGGCGCATACCGAGCCGCTGTATCTCGACCTCGAGATCCCGGCCGGCGTGACGTTCGAGCAGCCGATCCCAGCTGGGCACAACGCGTTCGTCTATGTGTTTCGCGGTGAAGCCGTCATCGACGGGAAAGGCGTGCCGCAAACGCGCATGGCGATCCTCGACAATGCCGCCGGCGCCGACGGCGTGCGAATCAAGGCGATCGCACCCACGCGCCTGCTGGTGCTGGCCGGGCGCCCTTTGAGCGAGCCGATCGCGCAGTACGGACCGTTCGTGATGAATACGCAGGCCGAGCTGCATCAGGCGGTCGAGGATTTTCGCGCCGGGCGTTTCGCGTGAGCGCTTCGTCATCGTCCACCCTACGTACCTGGCAGGCATGCGCTACACTCTCGGGATGACACAAGCGCAACACAGCCTGCCATGGCATTGCTAGACACCCTGGGCGACCTGCTCGCCCGCGCCAGCTACGCGCTGGGGCTGGAAAACGCCGACCGCTTCCCGCGCGGCCACGCTTCCCCGTACACCCGCTGGAACAAGGCTTACTTCGACATCCCGTCCGACCTCAAGGCCGAGCGGATGGAAACCATCATCTGCGCGGCCATCACCAACACGCCCTATGTGTTCGGTGAGATCCGTAATCCCACGCCCCGCATGCAGCGCGCGCTGCTGGCCATCATCGAAGCACGCCTGCGCCGGGCCGATGCGCCGGCCGATCTGGTGGCGCTGCTGATCAAGGCGTACCGTCAGCCGCACACGCCCGACATCGTGCCGGGCTTGCGCGCGACGATCGCGGCCAATGCGCAGTTTGATGCCAATATCCAGGCGCATGCGGTGCTGGCGTATCTGGGTGATGCACCAGCGGGGTTTGGCGTGATCGAGGCGCGGGGCTAGTCCAACCAATCGATCGATGGTCAGGCCACTGTTCCAACATCGTTGGCAGTCAATTTCACGTATTGGATGTTCAACGTGATGGCTTCAGCGTAGCGAAGCACAAAACTATCGCCGTCGACTGGATAAAAGCGCTCGATGTCTTGCCCGTCCGCGGACTTGTCGGCCGACATGGGGCGGCGCTTGACTCTCTGAAGAATAAGCCGCTCAAGCTGGCCATCTTTGTCGAAGTAAAAATTATTGAGCACCCCGACGTACAGTACCGCTCCTTTCCTACCTCGACGATTCGGACACGTAGATGAGGTCAGGCTCATCCTGCTTTTCAAAGTCGGCGCCAGTAAGCAGGTAGTACCAGGGCGCGTCATGAAATCGGAACACGGAACCAGCGATCGTATCGATACGGTCAAGTTTGAACGTGGAAATCGCACGACGTATCAGCGCTGGTACGACATGCGATGCGACCAGCAATGAGATGAAGTAAGCTGAAATCGCACCGAACTGACTAGCGACTTGTACGTTGCCTCGTGCCTGCGTTACAGCATGCGCAGAGAGCAAGTTCATCGAGGTCAGTGGATCAAGCCGAAAGCCAAACAGCGAAGAAATGCCCAGCCAGGCTGCATGCAGGATCAGCGAAAACAGCACACCTTCCGCCGCCACGCGGCCGAATGGAGAAAAATCAAGTGATTCGCTCTCCGTCCGTTTAAGCCCACTACGAAATACGAATCCTGGTAGCAGTACCAGAAATGCGATTAACGCAGGAAGCGCCAGGTTCATTGATAACGATTACGCTAGGCTGCTTTTGACGCTTTCGGCACGACTCTTGCACTGACCTGCATGGCGCGACCGTCCTCGCCACGAATGACGAACTGACCGGTCACGGCGGATTTCTGGACACCCGCGCGTGCAGTTTTGCCGAGCACGAAATCGAGCAGCTGATCACTTGCTTGAGCGTCAGCCAAGAGCTGCGACGCCAGTTTGCTTTTGAGTGCTTTCATGCACCCACTATGCCACAAGTTATCGGCGAATGCACCGTCCACGAGCCATCTCGACCATCGCGCCTGCATGCCTCCGGCCGTACCAGGAAACGCCGATTTTGCCCGACGTGCCGAGCGGTCGACCAGCGCATTCGGTCATTCAGCAAGTTGCGTGATGCGCTGAGTTTACCGATAGAATATCGCCACTATTTCAACTGCCCATATCGCCCATGACTTCGCCCCTCCAGTTCCAGTTCAAATCCATCAACTACACGGGCCTGCAGCCAGGCCCGCGCGTCATCATCATGGGCGCAACCCACGGCAACGAAGTGTGCGGCACCAAAGCCATCCGGCGCGTGATGGACGAGATCGACAGCGGTGCGCTGCACATCGCGGCCGGCAGCGTCACGTTCGTCCCGATCGTCAATCCGCTGGCGTACCAGCAAGTCACGCGCAATGGCGACCGTAACCTGAACCGCGACCTGTTCCCGAAAGCGAATCCACAGGATTTTGAAGACCAGATCGCGAACTGGCTGTGCCCGCTGCTCGGCCAGCACGACGTGCTGCTCGATATCCACTCGTTCGCCGCCACGGGCGAGCCGTTCGTGATGGTCGGCCCGCTCGACAATGACGGCACGCTGCAGCCGTTCCACCACGCCGAAAAAGAACGCGCGTGGGCGCGCCGCCTGGGCGTGCGCCGGTTTGTCGATGGCTGGCTGGCGACTTATGGCGACGGCGTGCAGCGCCGCAGCCGCAGTGCGGACGAACTGGAAACCGTCCTGCGCTACGGCGTGGGAACAACCGAATACATGCGCAGCACGGGCGGCTACGCGCTGACGCTCGAAGCGGGCCAGCACGACGATCCGGCCGCGCCCGATGTGGCGTACCGCGCGATCATGAATACGCTGGCGCACCTGGGTTTGATTGCGGCGCCCGACCCGGTGCCCGTGGATTTCGATGCGATGGAAGCGCTGTCGATGGTCGTCGTGCACGACAAGCTGCACGCGGATGACGCGTTCTCGCGTCCGTGGAAGAGCTTCGATCCGGTTGAAAAAGGTGAACTGATCGGCACCCGCGCCGACGGCACGCCCGTGACCGCCGAATTCGGCGGCCGCATTCTGTTCCCGGCCGCCAGCGCTGCCGCCAACACCGAGTGGTATTACCTCACCCGTCCGAATCCGGTGTTCGGACGCGAACAGAACTGATCTTCACGCCGGCGACAGCAGCTTGAGCATCACGATGCCGCTGATGATCAGCGCGATCGCCAGGAGGCGCAGCGCGCCGGCCGGTTCGCCCAGCATCAGCATGCCAAAGATCGCCGTGCCGATGGTGCCGATGCCGGTCCAGATGGCGTAGGCGGTGCCCAGCGGCAGCTGGCGCAGCGCCAGGCCCAGCATGCCGACGCTGGCCGCCATCGTCGTCACCGTAAACACCGATGGCCACAGCCGGGTGAAACCCACCGTGTATTTCAGGCCGACGGCCCAGGCCACTTCGAGCAGGCCGGCGATGACAAGATAGATCCAGCTCATGGGGCTTCCTCACGCGTTGTCAGGTCAAAAGGCGGCGAGTATACCACCGCCCCCTGGGCGAAAATCGGACCGTCGCCAGCAGACTTTTTCTGAATATCGTAAGATGACGATATTCGGATCGAAAGATCCCGATATAAGGAACCAACCGATGGACATCGACGCGATCCACAAGGCCCTGGCCAACCCGGTGCGGCGCCAGATCCTGCACTGGCTGAAGGATCCGCAACTGCACTTCAGCGAGCAGGAACACCCGCTCGAGATGGGCGTGTGCTGCAAGCTGATCGACCAGCGCACCGGCCTGTCGCAATCGACCGTATCGGCGCACCTGGCTACGCTGCAGCGCGCGGGCCTGGTGGGCACACGCCGCGTCGGCCAGTGGGTTTTTTATCATCGCAACGAGGAAGCCATTGCGGCCTTCCTCGCCCAATTGAACGACGCAATCTAGGAAAACAATATGACTACCATGTTTGATCCGATCAAGGTCGGCGCCCTCGAATGGCCAAACCGCATTGTCATGGCGCCGCTGACCCGCTCGCGCGCCGATGGCGGTGGCCGTGTCCCCAATGCGCTGATGGCCCAATACTATGTGCAGCGCGCTTCAGCGGGCCTGATCCTGTCCGAAGCCACCTCGGTCACCCCGATGGGCGTCGGTTACGCCGACACGCCGGGCATCTGGTCCGATGAGCAGGTCGAAGGCTGGAAGCTCGTGACCGACGCCGTGCACGCTGCCGGCGGCCGCATCTTCCTGCAGCTGTGGCACGTCGGCCGCATCTCTGACCCGTCGTTCCTGGACGGCCAGCTGCCAGTGGCCCCATCGGCGATCAAGCCGGACGGCCACGTGAGCCTGCTGCGCCCGAAGCGTGAATACGTCACCCCGCGCGCGCTCGACCTCGAAGAAATTCCGGGCATCGTGTCGGCCTACCGCAAGGGCGCCGAGAATGCCAAGCTGGCCGGTTTCGACGGCGTCGAAATCCACGGCGCCAATGGCTATCTGCTCGACCAGTTCCTGCAAGACTCGACCAACCAGCGCACCGACGCCTACGGCGGCTCGATCGAGAACCGCGCACGTCTGCTGCTGGAAGTGACCGATGCCTGCATCGACGTCTGGGGCGCCGACCGTGTCGGCATGCACCTGGCGCCGGCACGCGACTCGCACGACATGGGCGACTCGACGCCGGCCGAGACCTTCGGCTACGTGGCGCGTGAACTGGGCCGCCGCAAGATCGCGTTCATCTTCACCCGCGAAGGCCAAAGCCCGGATGAACTGGGCCCGATGATCAAGAAAGAATTCGGCGGCGTGTGGATCGCGAACCAGCAGCTGAGCAAGGAAAAGGCCGAGGAACTGATCGCCAGCGGCACGGCCGATGCCGTCTCGTGGGGCCAGCTGTACATCGCCAACCCGGACCTGGTGGAACGCCTGCAACTGAACGCACCGCTCAACAAGCCGAACCCGGACACGTTCTACCATCCGGGCGCAACCGGCTACACCGATTATCCGGCACTGCCGGCCACGGTGTAAGCATCCCTTTCTCCGCGCCCTCGCCCGCTCTTGCCGGCGAGGGGCGGCGCTTCTTCGAACAGGACCTGCGGGTCCTGTTTTTTTTGGCGCAGTCAACGTTAAATAGAGCCGAGCTATGAACTGATCAGCGGTCCCATGGTCCAACGCCTGTCCCCAGCGTCAGGAGTCGATCATGAAAGCGCCCCGTTTCAAGAGCTGGTTTGCCAGGTTGCCAGCGCTGAATCAGCCACAGCGCCGGCAAGTGCTCGACGCCCTGCATCCCGCAGCTGGCCTCGACCAGGTAGTCGCACTGATCGCGCAAGCCAGAGCGCTAGCGCGCTGCTGCCCCAGTTGTGGCAACGAACGCTGCAACCGGCACGGATTCGCCAACGACCTGCAGCGCTTTCGCTGCTGCGCCTGTGGCCGCACGTTCAACGACCTGAGCGGCACGCCGCTGGCGCGACTCAGGCACAAGGCCAAATGGCTCGCATATTCGCAGGTGCTGCTCCATTCACTGTCCGTACGCAAGGGCGCAGACCAGGTCGGCGTGCACCGCAACACGGCATTCCGGTGGCGCCACCGCTTTCTCGAATGGGTCAAACTCGACCGGCCTGCATCGCTCAACGGCCTCGTGGAGGCCGATGAAACATTCCTCCTCGAATCGCAAAAAGGATCACGCACGCTCGACCGCCCGCCACGCCGACGGGGTGGCCGCGCGCCCAAGCCTGGTATTTCCCGCCATCTCGATTGCATCCTGGTGGCGCGCGACCGGAATGGCCGAACCATCGATGCCGTTACTGGCCGTGGCGCACTGACCGCCACCCAACTCGAACGCGATTTGCTACCCAGGCTTGATCCGCAGGCGCTCCTGGTCACCGACAACCACGCCGCGTACCGGGCCTTTGCACGCAAGCATGGTATTGCGCACGAGACCGTCAATCTGCGCGCCGGCGTGCGCGTCAGGCATATGGGCAGCCGCGCCATCCACGTACAGAACGTGAACGCATATCACGGGCGTTTCAAGGACTGGCTACGAGCCTTTCGCGGGGTGGCATCGCGCTACCTGCCCAATTACCTGGGATGGCGCTGGGCCCTGGATGGTGGGCGGGTCAGTTCCGCAGAACAGTTGTTCTGCATCGCAGTCGGCGTCATCAACAGATAAGGTTGACTGCGCCTTTTTTTTCGTATTGACGCTTGAATGAAGCATATGCATGCCATATGCATGGGTGAAAAAGGATCATCGTGATGGGTGTCCAGCCACGAACGTTAGTGATATTCTTGCGCGATTGTTAGATTGTTACTGTGCGCACGTGTCGATGCGCCTACCGAGAGAGGATTTTCAGTGAACGTTCCAGCACACCGCGCCATGGCGCTTGCCATCGCTTCCGCCATCGCCTTCAGCGGCGCCGTCCACGCTGCGCCGGCGACTCAGGGCGCGCGCGCCGAGACGCCATTCCTGTCGCAGGTCGACGCCTTTGCCCGCTCCGCACGCGTATCGAACGTGGACTATGTGCTGGACTTCACGCTGACCGGCAAGGAAACCTTTGCCGGCACCACGACCGTGACGTTCGACCTCAAGGACGTCGACGCGCCCGTCACGCTCGACCTGAAGGACGCCACCGTCAAGTCGGTCAGCGTCAACGGCAAGCCGGTCGCCACGCGCTACAACAAGTGGTTCGTCACGCTCGACGCGGCCAGCCTGGCCAAGGGCCGCAACACGGTCGTCATCGATTACGAGCGCCTGCACAGCACCAATGGCGAAGGCCTGCACCGCATGGTCGATCCGGCCGATGGCCGCGTCTACACCTATTCGCACTTCGAGCCCGTCGCCGCCCAGCAGATGTTCGCGGTGTTCGACCAGCCCGACCTGAAGGCCAGCTACACGGTGTCGGTCACCGCGCCGCGCGACTGGCACGTGGTCACGACCACGCGCGAAACGAAGATCGACGAGCGTGGCGCGAACCGCCACTGGACCTTCAAGACCACCAAACGACTCAGCCCGTACAACTTCTCGCTGCACGCCGGCCCGTACCAGGTCTGGGAAGACAACAGCGGCAAGTACCCGATGCGCCTGTTCGCGCGCCAGTCGCTGGCCAAGCTGGTGGTCCCGGCAGACTGGTTCCGTCAGACCAAGGCCGGCCTCGGCTTCTTCGAAGAATACTTCGGTGTCCCGTATCCGTTCGAGAAATACGACCAGCTGATCGTGCCGGACTTCCTGTACGGCGCGATGGAAAATGCTGGCGCGATCACGTTTGCCGAAGCGCGCTACGGCGTGGCCAATATGACGGCCGAGCAGAAGCAGTCGCTGACCGAAGTGATCATGCACGAGATGGCGCACCAGTGGTTCGGCAACCTGGTGACCATGAAGTGGTGGAACGGCCTGTGGCTGAACGAAAGCTTCGCGTCCTTCATGGGCGTACTGGCGACGGTCGAATCGACCGAGTTCAAGGATTCGTGGCAGAAGTTCTACCAGAGCGGCAAGCAGCGCGCCTACATCCAGGACCAGACGGCCAGCACGCACCCGATTGAAGTGCCAGTGCCGTCGTCGAGCAATGCCTTCGACAACATCGATGCGATCACCTATTCGAAAGGCGGCTCGACGCTCAAGCAGCTGCGCCATCTGCTGGGCGAAGACGTGTTCCGCAAGGGCGTGCACAACTACCTGGTCAAGTACTCGTGGAAGAACGCGACGCTCGACGATTTCATCGGCAGCCTTGGTGAAGCGGCAGGCCGCGACCTGTCCGGCTGGACCAAGCAATGGCTGTACAACGCCGGGGTGAACACCATCGCCGCGAACTACAGCTGCAGCGGTGGCAAGATCCGCAACTTCACGCTGGCGCAGACCGCGCCATCGAAAGACCTGTCGACGCTGCGCGAACAGCGCGTGCAGATCGGCGCTTTCAAGCTCGACGGCGACAAGCTGACACTGGTGAAGAACGTTCCCGTCACCTACACGGGCGCCAAGACCGCGGTGCCGGACATGAACGGCACGGCGTGCCCGGATCTGGTCTACCCTAACTACCAGGACTGGGGCTACGCCAAGGTCAAGCTGGACAAGCGCTCGTTCGCCACCGCGCGCACCAGCCTGGCCAAGGTCGACGATCCGCTGCTGCGCGCGATGTTGTGGCAGAGCCTGTGGGATGGCGTGCGCGACGCCGAAATGCCACTGAATGACTTCATCACCGTGGCGCTGAACAATGCGCCGCTCGAGAAGGATTACACGCTGCTGGGCGATGTACTGGGCAAGGTCAGCGAGTCGAAGGCCTACCTCAATGCGATGAATCTGGATAACGCCTACACGCGCCAGACCACGCTGGCACTGGAAAAAATGGCGTGGGACGGCGTGCTGGCCAACAAGGGCAACGCCGACTTCCAGCGCCGCTGGTTCAACCAGTACGTCAGCGTTGCCAGCAGCCCGGACGCGCTGGCGCGCCTGGCCGGCATCCTCGATGGCAAGGTCGACGCCGCGGGCGTGCCGGTCGGTCAGCCACAGCGCTGGTCGATCATCGCGCGCCTGAACCGCTACAACTATCCGGGCGCGTTCGACCTGATCGCGCAGGAGTCCGCACGTGACAAGTCGGACGCCGGCCAGATCGCAGCCGTGGCAGCGACCGTCATCCGTCCCGACGCAGCCGTCAAGGCGGACTGGGTCAAGCAGATCGAAGACCAGAAGACGGCGCTGCCATTCTCGCGCATCCGCACCGCGATGGGCAGCATCTTCCCGGCCGAACAGGGCGCGCTCAATGAGCGCGATGCCGATGCGCGCCTGGCGCGCCTGCCGCAGGTGGACAAGACGGGCGGCCCGGTCTTCATGCGCGCGTATGCGGGCACGATGATCCCGGCGACCTGCACGCCGCAAAGCGTGGCGCGTCTGACCCGTGCGGCGGCAACGATGACGGACCTGTCGGCGTTCACGCGCCGCACGCTGCTGGACACGCTGCAGGACGATCAGCGCTGCGTGGCGATCAAGGCAGAGCTGAACGCACCAAAAGGCTGATCGCCACATGCTGGCTGCCGGGGTCCTGACGCCGCGCCGTACGCCCGGCTGGCCGCTTGCGGTCACGCTGGGTCTGCACCTGCTGCTGGGCTGGTGGTGGTTGCAGGCGACGGGCGTACGGGTGCTGCCGGCGGTTGTGTCGGCGCCCCGTGAATTCATCGTGGTGGCGGTGTTGGCACCAGCGCCTTCGCGTCCTTCTACTGCACCCGCTGCACCCGCTGCCCCCGCTGCCGCAGCGTCACCACGACCGCGCGCAACGCAGGCAATTCCTGCGCGCGCCGTTCCTGTCGCGCCGACAGTGGCGCCACAAGCGATCACGCCAGCCCCTGCGGACGCTGCGCCGCCTGCGGCCACGAGCGAACCTGCGGCAGATCCCTTCCCCACCCCGTCCGCCTCAGCACAAGACACCACCACCCCAGGCGACGACAGCCTGGCCAGCCGCGGCAAGCGCACGGCAGGCGCGGTCGACCACGACCTGCGCAAAGGGAAGCTGGCGCCGCTCGACCCGGGCGACAGCAAATGGCAGCGCTTCGCGCAGGCCGTCGGCAATGCCCGCGTGGACACCTCGCGCACGCTGACATCGGAAAGTTATACGGCGCCGGACGGCGTTGTCGTGTACCGCTTCCGCCTGGGCGGGCGCACCTGGTGCCGCACCGGTGGTGGCATCAGGCCGAGCCCGTTTGGCGCCCAGGTTGGCGGCGCGACCTCGTTCGACACGGCCGGTGGCGGGGGCTTCGCCGGGACAATCGAGTGCCCGACCCGGGTGCAGTTCAAGCGCGACTGAGCCGCTGACAAGCCGTGCGCGCTTGCCATCCACCGCCATCCCGCCCTACCGTAAAATGACGGGACTTGCGGCCCCCTGCCGCTCACGGAGACAACACATTGGACTGGGATTATCCGCAACCGTTCATCCTGGCGGTGACGCCGCAGGCCGGCGACATCGATGGCCTGAACCACACCAACAATGCCGTGTACGTGCGCTGGTGCGAGCAGGCCGGCTGGGCGCACTCCGACAGCCTCGGCCTGTCACTCGACGACTACCGGCGCCTCGACCGCGCGATGGCGATCCGGCGCGGCGAATACGATTACCTGCTGCCCACGGTCGTCGGCGAAGCGCTGCGCCTGGCCACCTGGCTGGTGGGCGGCGACGGCAAGCTGTCGATGGAGCGGCGCTTCCAGCTGGTGCGCGACAGCGATGGCGCCACGGTACTGCGCGGCCGCTGGGACCTGGTCTGCATTGAACTCTCGAGCGGCCGACCGCGCCGCATGCCCGCCGAATTCCTGGACACGTACATGCCGGTGATCGTGGGCAGCCCGCCTACAGGATCTCGCTGACGCGCGTGAACGGCCGGCATAGCCGCACGCCGTTGGGTGTCACGACAAATGGCCGCTCGATCAGGATCGGGTGCGCGACCATCGCATCCAGCAGCGCAGCGTCGCTGGTGCCCGGCTGGTCCAGCCCCAATTCGGTGAAGACCGCTTCCTTGCTGCGCACGGCCTCCCGCACCGTGATGCCCGCATCGGCAATCAAGCGGGTCAGTGTGTCTCGTGTTGGCGGGTTGGCCAGGTAGTCGATGATCTGCGGTTCATGACCGGCTTCGCGGATGGCGGCCAGCGTGTTGCGCGACGTGCCGCAGCGGGCATTGTGGTAAATCGTGATGGCCATGGTCATAGCAATGGTGTTTTTCTATTCATCGTGTGGTGAATCGGACAACGACATGATAACCACAGCGCATACCCGTCACCACTATTTTGCTTGTGACCCCTTCCGGGCCGGGCTAGAATCGCACGCTTGATTTTATCGAGCGTAAGAACTGCAGCCGTTGCAGATGACTGACGCCACCCTCCGGAGACCCGATGACCGACTACTTGCTGCGCCCTGCAGCCCTGCCCACCCTGCGCCAGCGCGCGGCGCTGCGCGTACTGCAGTGTTTCGGCTGGAAGGTGTTCTTCAAACCGTTGCCAGGGCCGCACGGCGTCTGCGTCATCTATCCGCACACGTCGAACTGGGATTTCCCGATCGGCCTGCTGGCCACGTGGGCCATGGGCACGCAGTTCAAGTGGCTGGCCAAGGACACGCTGTTCCGGGGCCCGATGGGGCGCCTGATGCGCCACTGGGGCGGTGTCCCGGTCGATCGCCGCGCGCCGATGGGCGCAACGCGCCAGCTGGCCGACACCATGCTCGCCGCGCCATCGTTCTGGATCGGCATCACGCCGGAAGGCACGCGCGCCTATCGTCCCAACTGGAAAAGCGGCTTCTACCACCTGGCCGTCACGGCCAATGTGCCGATGGTGCTGGTGCGCTTTGACTATGGCAAGAAAGAGCTGAGCCTCGTCGACACGATGACGCCGACCGGCGACGTCGAGCGCGACATGGACGCCATCCGCGCCGTCTACGTGGGCAGCCAGGCGCTGTACCCGGAGAATGCTGCGCCGATCGTGCTGGCCCCGCCACGCGACGAGCAAGCCACGCAGCGCAAGCGGGCCTGAACGCCGCGGGCTCAGTCCCGCGGCGGTGAACCCGCCAGCTGGTCCCACGCAATGGCAGCGCTCAGGAACACCTGGCCATCGAGTTTGCCCAACAAGTCGCTTTCCTTGAGCCGGTCCATGACCGGCCCCTTCACTTCCGCCAGATGCAGCAGCACGCCGCGCTGGCGTAGCGAACTGATCAGCTCTTCGAGCCCGAACAGCGCCGATGTGTCGATCGCATTCACGGCCGACAGCACCAGCACCAGATGGCGCGTGCCCGCATGGGCGACGAGTTCTTCGTCGATGCGCTCGTTGACCGCATCCACATTGCCGAAGAACAGGCCGGCATCCACCCGCAGCATCAGCAGACCCGGCGTCGTCTCGGCCGAATAGCGCTCGACATTACGGAAGTGTTCGGTGCCATGGATGCGCCCCAGCACTGCGATATGCGGCCGACTGGCGCGCCAGATCAGCACGACCATCGACAGCGCCACGCCCACCAGCACCCCGGCTTCCACACCCAGGATCAGCACGCCGCCGGCAGTGGCCAGCAGCGCCAGCGCATCGGCGCGGTCGTAGCGCCAGGCGGTGCGCAGCGTCGACAGGTCGAGCATCCCGAGCACGGCCACGATGATCGTTGCGGCCAGTGTCGGCAGCGGCAGCAGTGCGAGCCAGCCGGTGGGCAGCACGAGCGCCAGCGCCAGCAGGCCGGCCGTGATCATGCTGGCCAGCTGCGTATTGGCGCCGGCCGCGAAATTGACGGCCGAACGCGACAGACTGCCGGTGACGGGAAAGCCGCCGGTCAGCGCGCTGCCGACGTTGGCCGCGCCCAGGCCCACCAGTTCGCGGTTGCTGACCAGTTTCTCGCCGCCGCGCTTGAGCGCCAGCGCCTGCGCGCCCGACATGCTGATCAGGAACACCATGAAGCCGATCAAGAGCGCCGGTTGGAGCAGCGCCTGCCAGTGCTGCGACGACGTCGCCAGGTTCAGGCCCGGCAAACCGGTCGGCACGGCGCCCGTCGTGGCCACGCCCATCTGCACGAGACCCAGCTGCTGCACGAGCGCCATCGCGCCCAGCACGACGGCGATCGGCGCCAGCTTGGCCCCGACGTCGGCCGCCGCTGCCGGCATGCGTAGCCAGCGCAGCAGCGGTGCCAGGTGGCTGCGCGCGGCCAGGAGCAGCACGAGCGAGCCCACGCCCAGCAGGATGCTTGGCCAGTGTGGCGTCATGCCGATCTCGATGGGGCTGCCCACCAGCGTGCGCAACTGGCCCCATGCGATGACGATTGCCGAGCCGATGGTGAAGCCGCTCATCACGGGCCGTGAAAAGAAGTTGGCGAGAAAGCCGATGCGCAGCAGCCCGCACAGCAGCAGGACCAGGCCGGATAGCAAGGCCAGTTGCGCTGCCAGCACGCCATACAGCGCGGTGCCGGGCGTGGCCAGCGGCGCCAGCGTGGACGCCGTCATCAGGGAAATGATCGCCATCGGCCCGACCGATTGCGTGCTGCTGGTGCCGAACAGTGCGTACAGCAAGGGCGGGATGATGCTGGCATAGATGCCGACCGCCGGCGGCAGGCCCGCCACCAGTGCGTAGGCCATGCCCTGCGGGATCATCATCATCGCCACCACGATGCCGGCGCTGATATCGCCCGGCAGCGCGGCGCGCCGGTACGGGCGCAACCACTCAAGCATGGAAAGTCCTGGCCGGGACGGCCGGAGGTGAAAAGAACGCTAGCGTAGCATGATTACCAGCCCAGGCCGAGCCTCAGGACGCATACTTCAACGGGCCAGCGCCACCAGCCAGATGCCCGCCGCGCCGATGGCCGCAGCCAGTGGCCGGCGCAGGCGCTCGCCCGGGATCGCGCCCAGCAGCATCAGCCCGGCGCTGGCCAGGATGAAGCCGGCGCCGCTGGCCATGCCGGTCAGTTCATTGCCGTGCGCGAGTCCGTGCACGAATGCGCAGGCGCCGACGGTGAGGACCGCCAGCTGCGGCTGCATCCTCCTCTGCAGGCGCGGCGCATATGCCGCCAACCCGCCCAGCAGCAGCACGGTCGCCGCGATCGACAGTTCGAGAGCCGGCAACGCGACGCCGCCGCTGCTGGCCGCGCCCAGCGCCATCATCACGAGGAACGTCGGTGCGAGCAGGTAGCGGTGCTGCTGGCGGCTCCAGAGGCCAACCGCGAACAGCGCCAGCAAATGGTCGATGCCCGTTACCGGGTGCAGCAGGCCGGCCACGAAGCCGCTGTCGGGCGCGTGCCCGGGATGCGCGGCCGCCGGCAGCGCCAGTGTCAGGGCGGTCACCGCCACGCCCGCGCGGGCCCGGTGGTGGCGGATGGTGTGGCGGATGGTGTGGTGCAGCGCGCGCAAACTTGTCGTCATGGTCATCTCCCTGGTGTCATTGGTGAACTGCGTCGAGCAAGCCCTGCTCGCGGATGAACGCGACCACCTCCTGCACGCCCTCGCCCGTGCGCATATTGGTAAACACAAAGGGCCGCTCGCCACGCTGGCGCTGTGCATCGCTCGCCATCACCGCCAGGTCCGCCCCGACATGCGGCGCCAGATCGGTCTTGTTGATGATCAGGAGGTCCGAGCGCGTGATGCCCGGCCCGCCCTTGCGTGGGATCTTCTCACCGCCCGCGACGTCGATCACGTACAGCGTCAGGTCGGATAGCTCCGGGCTGAAGGTCGCGGCCAGGTTGTCACCACCCGATTCGACCAGCACCAGTTCGAGGTCGGGAAAATCGGCCTGCAGGCGCGCGATGGCTTCCAGGTTGATCGACGCGTCTTCGCGGATCGCCGTGTGCGGGCAGCCGCCCGTCTCCACGCCCATCAGGCGTTCGGGTGCGAGCGCGCCGGCGCGCAGCAGGATGTCCATGTCTTCGCGCGTGTAGATATCGTTGGTGATCACGGCCATGTCGTAGTCGTCACGCATGTGGCGGCACAGCAGCTCGCACAGCGCGGTCTTGCCCGAGCCCACCGGCCCGCCGATCCCGACCCGCAGCGGATTGGATGTTGTCATGGTTTTTCCTTCATCAACAATGATCATGACCGGTACAGGCGGCCATGCTGGACTTCGTGCCGCATCAACAGCATCGACAGGCCAGGCGCCCAGTTCGACATTTCGTCGTCCGGCAAACGCCGCGCCAGTTCAACGGCGCGCTCGATCTCGGGCCGCAGCGACAGCAGCAGGCGCTGGCCGGCGACCTGCCCCAGCGGCACCGACTTGACACACACCAGCACCTGGTTCTCGACCCACGCGAACACCATCGCCAGCAGCGCTTCTTCGTGCGGAATATCGAGTCCGTCGACGGCGCAGGCAAACGCCAGCGGCAGGGTGACGTCCTCGCCCAGCGCGCGCGTGTCGGCCACGCCCAGCTCCGCGATCAGGCGGCTCAGCGAATAGCCCATCTGGACCGATTCGGCGCGCAGTTCGGCCGTGTCGCGCGACGCGAGGAAGCACCCGCCCCAGTGCGTGGTCGCTTCGGCGTCGCGCGCGGCGAACGCGCCGAGAAGGCGCCACAACACGGGCGCATCCCAGCGCGCCACGACGTCATCGAGGTAGCGCACGATCCAGGCGCGGGCGCTGTCGGCATCTGTGACCAGGCCTTCTTCGAGCGCCGCCTCGAGGCCCTGCGAATAGCTGTAGCCGCCGATCGGCAAGGCCGGACTGGCAAACTGCAGCAGGTGCAGCAGGCTGGCGGCGTTCATGTCGCACTCATGTGAGATTCGGTTCAACCGGCGTGACGTCCGACGGCCGGTGGATCTTCTGGCGCAGCGGCACCGGCGCCAGCAAGCCGCCCGGCCCCTGCTCATGATGGTGACCGTGGCCGCCGCCATACGCGCCCGCCTCCGGCTCGAATTTCGCCAGTTCTTCACTGACCTCAGCCCCCAGCCCCGCAACCATCTCGCGCAACACCGGATCGACACGGATGCGCAGCCAGCCCGGCCCCACCTGCGTCTGCGTATGGCGGTTCCCCAGGTGAAAGGCACAGCGCGCCAGCAGCGTCGGGGCGCTGCAGCGCACGACATACGTTGGCTCCAGCGCGGCCTCGACGCGCACGACACGCCCGCCTTCGCCCAGCAGCAGGTCGCCATCGCGCAGCACCGTGCCGCGCACGAGGAACAGCGCGACCTCTTCCCCCGAGGCCAGGCGCGCGCGCTGGCGGCAGCGCTCCCGTTGTTCGAACGGCAGCACCAACGTGTCATGCACGACGTCGGCAACAGCGATGCGGGTATGCAGTGAAATCATGGATGGCCTCTAGAACAGGAAGTAACGCTGCGCCAGCGGCAGCACGCCCGCCGCTTCGCAGACCAGCAGGCGGCCGTCGGCGCGCACTTCATAGGTTTCGGGATCGACTTCCATGTGCGGCGTGGCGCCGTTGTGGATCATGTCGCGCTTGCGCAGGCCGCGGGTGCCGCGCACGGCGATCGTCGTTTTGCTCAGTCCCAGCGTGCCTGCGATGCCGGCCTCGAACGCGCTTTGCGACACAAAGGTGAACGACTTGCGCAGGCCGCCGCCAAACGCGCCGAACATGGGCCGGTAATGCACCGGCTGCGGCGTCGGGATCGATGCATTCGGGTCGCCCATCAGGCTGGCAGCGATCATGCCGCCCTTGACCACCATCGACGGCTTGACGCCAAAGAAGGCCGGGCGCCACAGCACGATGTCGGCGATCTTGCCCACCTCGAGCGAGCCGACGACGTGCGCGATGCCGTGCGTGATGGCGGGATTGATCGTGTACTTGGCGATGTAGCGCTTGACGCGGGCATTGTCGTTGCGTGACGAGTCGCCCTCCAAAGCGCCGCGCTGCACCTTCATCTTGTGCGCCGTCTGCCAGGTGCGCATGATCGTCTCGCCTACGCGGCCCATCGCCTGCGAGTCCGACGACATCATCGAGATCGCGCCCAGGTCGTGCAGGATGTCCTCGGCGGCGATCGTCTCGCGCCGGATGCGCGATTCGGCAAACGCCACGTCTTCGGCAATCGCCGGGTCGAGATGGTGGCAGACCATCAGCATGTCCAGGTGCTCGTCGAGCGTGTTGACCGTGAACGGGCGCGTGGGATTGGTCGACGACGGCAACACGTTGTCGTAGCCCACGGCCGCGATGATGTCGGGCGCGTGCCCACCGCCGGCACCCTCCGTGTGGAAGGTGTGGATCGTGCGGCCCTTGAACGCCGCCACGGTCGACTCCAGAAACCCCGCCTCGTTGAGCGTGTCGGAGTGCAGCGCCACCTGCACGTCCAGCCGTTCGGCCACCGACAGGCAGTTGTCGATCGCCGCCGGCGTGCTGCCCCAGTCCTCGTGCAGCTTCAGGCCCACGGCGCCGGCATGGACCTGCTCTTCGAGCGGGCCGGGCTGGCTGACGTTGCCCTTGCCGAAAAAGCCCAGGTTCATCGGGAACGCGTCGGCCGCCTGCAGCATCGAATGAATGTGCCAGGCGCCCGGCGTGCAGGTCGTGGCAGCCGTGCCGACGGCGGGTCCGGTGCCGCCGCCCAGCATCGTCGTGATGCCCGAGTACAGCGCTTCGTCGATCTGCTGCGGGCAGATGAAGTGGATGTGCGTGTCGACGCCGCCGGCCGTAACGATCATGCCTTCGCCGGCGATGATCTCGGTGGCCCCGCCGATGGCCATCGTGACATTCGGCTGGATATCCGGGTTGCCCGCCTTGCCGATGGCGGCAATCAGGCCATCCTTGATGCCGATATCCGCCTTGACGATGCCCCAGTGGTCGATGATGACGGCGTTGGTGATGACGGTGTCCATCACGCCCTCTCGCAGGCGCTGCGACTGGCCCATGCCGTCGCGGATCACTTTACCGCCGCCGAACTTGACCTCTTCACCATAGGTCGCGAAGTCGCGTTCGATTTCGATCACGAGGTCGGTGTCGGCCAGGCGGATGCGGTCGCCCGTGGTCGGGCCATACATGTCGGCATAGGCCTGGCGGCTGAGCGTGACCATCATGCGTCCCCTGGGGTCAAAGGCAAGGACGCTGGCAACGGTCCTGACACGCGGCCCTGGAAACCATGCACGATCCGCTCGCCCGCCAGGTCGACCAGTTCGACCGTGCGGCGCTGGCCCGGCTCGAAGCGCACTGCGGTGCCGGCCGCGATGTTCAGCCGCATGCCAAGCGCCGCGTCACGCTCGAACTGCAGCGCGGGATTGACTTCATAAAAGTGGTAGTGCGAGCCGACCTGCACTGGCCGGTCGCCGGCATTGGCCACGACCACGGTCAGCGTGCGCCGACCGACGTTGAGTTCGATATCGCCGTCGTCAAGAAAGTATTCGCCTGGGATCACGCTGGGCTCCGGCTAGGGAATCGGATGGTGGACGGTCACGAGCTTGGTCCCGTCCGGGAACGTGGCCTCGACCTGGATATCGGGGATCATCTCGGGCACGCCCTCCATCACGTCGCCGCGCGCGAGGATCGTCGTGCCTTCGCTCATCAGCTCGGCCACGCTGCGGCCATCGCGCGCGCCTTCCATGATGGCGGCCGTGATCAGGGCCACGGCTTCCGGGTAATTCAGTTTGAGGCCGCGCGCACGCCGGCGTTCGGCGAGCAATGCAGCAGTAAAGATCAGCAGCTTGTCTTTTTCGCGGGGCGTCAGGTCCATGGGCGGTTCCGTATCCAGTGAGCCAGTCTAGGTGAGCCAGATACGCGGCGGGCACGCCGGGCGCTCGAGCAGATGGGGCCGCAGCAATGCCCACACGTTTGCCATGACGGCGCGCGCCGCTTCGCCATCGTCGCCGAGATAACGCGCGACGAACACCGACTTCACCTGGCTCGACGCCAGTTGCGGGTGGAGCGCGCGCACGTGCGCCTGCAGCGCGGCGGGCACGGGCCGGCCGACGGCAAGCAAGGTCGCGCACACCGCGTGGCCGCGCATGCCAAGCGGGCTGGCGATACCATCGGGAGTCAGGATGCCCTGCTCCCACCACAGCAGGCGGCCCTCCTGGCGAATGCGCGTGCGCTGGCGGATCCGTCCACGCGTGAACGCTTCCCCGGCGGCCACGCGGCCGAAGCACAGCACTTCACTGCCGATATAGGTGCTGCCGGCAGCGAGATCGACTTCGTGGTCGAGGTCGACGCTGGCCGCGTCATAGAAGATGGTTTCCTGCGGCAGCCATTCGATGGCGGCGCCCGCGCCAACCCGCAGGCGCACCGCCTGCTGCGACACGCGACCATTGGCGCGGTACCACTTGGCCGCGCCGGGGCTGGTGGCGAGCACGCTGCAAGCGGGGCCGGCGTCGACGTCGATCTCGAGCCGGTCGCCCCCGACCACGCCGCCCGGCGGGTGCACGACGATCACGTGGCAGGCGCCGGGGCCTTCCGGATACAGCGCCTTCTGCACACGCAGCGGGCCGCGGTGCGTGCGGTGCACGAGGCGCGTCGTGGCGCCATCGCGCACGAAGCCCAGCGCCAGGCTGGCTTGCCAGGCGGGGAAGACCGTGGATGGATCGGAAGGGGTGCAATCGCGCATGCCTGATGAAACAGCACGATGCGTGCCAGCGTCATTACGTGGTGTGGGACGTCTATTTTGCAAGCGACGCGCACCGCAAAGGTGCGCGTCGCACCCGAACGCGTCAGGACATCGCCAGCTCGATGCAGTTGCGACCGGCGCGCTTGGCACGCGCCAATGCGGCGTGGGTACGCACCGCCATCGAGTCGCCGCTCTCGCCCTCGCCCAACTGGGCCACGCCGAGGCTGATCGTGACGTGGTCACACCCGGGTATTTCGACCTGCTCGATCGCCGCGCGCAGCTTCTCGGCCATCTTCAGCGCGTCAATCGCGCTCGTGTGCGATGCGATGACCTGGAATTCTTCGCCGCCCGAGCGCACCAGCACATCGCTCGCGCGCAGCAGCGCACTTGCCGTGTCGGCGACCGTGCGCAGCACCAGGTCACCGACCGGGTGGCCGAAGGTGTCGTTGATCTGGCTGAAGCGGTCGATATCGAAGACGATCAGCGCCAGCGGCAGCCGGTAGCGGCGTGCGCGCTTGATTTCCTGTTCCAGCAAGCCTTCGCCGTGGCGGCGGTTGGCCAGGTCGGTCAGGGCGTCGGTCGTGGCAAGATGCGTGATGCGGGCCAGCAGCGCCTCGTTCTCGCGCGTGACCTCGGCCATGCGCAGGCCATGCGCGGCCAGCCCGGCGACATCGTCCAGTGCCTGCAACTGCGCTGACGAAAAAGGCCGTGCGTCGCCGAACAGCAGGCACAGCGAGCCCATGGGCCCGCCCGGTCCCGGCGCGGGGATCGGCACGCCGACGACCATGCGCGCGCCAAAGGTGTCCAGGCGCGCCGCCAGGGCCGGCTCGCCCGCCTTGTCGAGTGTATCGAGCAGCGTGAATTCGCCTGTTGCCGCCGCCAGCAGGCCGGGAAACGCATGGCGCAGCGGCGATTGCAGCAACCCGCCACCGTGCGCGAGCAGCGCCGACAGGTGCAGGCCGTCCACGCCCTGCTCGGCCTCGAGATGCAGGTCGCCATCCCGATGCTGGAACAGCGCCGCATGCACGACGCCGGGCCAGCCGGCCAGCGCCGCGCACAGGCGCTCGGCAAAGCGCACGCTGTCATCGGCATCGGTCAATGCCTGCTGACAGACAGTACGCAGTGCCAGCAGCGTGCGCAGCTCGGCTTCCGATGGCGTGGGCGCGCCAGGCGCCACGACGTCAAATCCGGTGCGCATGCGCGCGGCCAGCAGTGCGCGGGTCTGCTGCGCGCGCAGTGGGCCGATGGCGTAGTCGAGCGGACCGAACGCCATCAGCGCCGGCAGCCAGCGCGCGTTCGTGAACGGACACAGCACCAGCACCGGCGCACCGGCGCGCTCGGCGACCAGGGCGCCCAGCGCTGCCAGGTCGATGGCGAGGTCGCAGCGTTCCAGGTCCAGCACGAGCAGGTCGGCCGGTTCGCGCGCCAGCAGCGCGCGCGCCTGCTCGGCCCCTGCCGCCACGCGCAGATTGGCAAACATGCCGTCGCAGCCGTGCTGGAAATCGGCGCGGCGCTGGCCGACGGGATTGACGAAGACGCAGGTAAAGTCTTCGCGCGCGCCGTCTTCTTGATGCATGGTGATTCTCCAGATATGGGTCCAGCCGCGCCCTGTCGGCATGGCTGCAAAGCAAGTTTGCCATAAGCGGGCGTGCCAAGCATAGCAATTGTCGTCCTGTGTGTGGGAGCGCACCGTCGTACCAGGGTGCGCGCCGAATACTCTTGCGAACGAAACCACACTCACGGGAGAATCACCATGGCACATCAAGACGACGTGGCAGCAAAGCAGCGCGCCATCCAGGAAGAACAGGACGCGCGCGACGCCAAAAAGAACGAATCCGAGAGCAAAGAAGCAGTCCAGACCGGCGTCGACCAGCCAGCGCCGCCGATGCCGGCGCAGCACCTGGCCAAGCCGGGCCTTGAAGCCGACATGGAAAGCAAGCCGAAATTCATGGCCGAGGGCTACAAGGGCAGCGGCAAGCTCGAAGGCATGGCCGCCATCGTCACCGGCGCCGACTCGGGCATCGGGCGCGCGGTGGCGGTGCTGTTCGCACGTGAAGGCGCCGATGTCGCCGTCATGTATCTGAACGAGGACATCGATGCGGCAGAGACCAAGCGCTGCATCGAGGCCGAAGGCCGCCGCTGCATCACCATCGCGGGCGACGTCAAGGATCCGGCATTCTGCAACGACGCCGTGCAGCAGGTGGTCAAGGAATTCGGCCGGCTGGACGTTCTGGTCAACAACGCCGCATTCCAGGAGCACGCCGATTCGATCCTCGATATCACCGAGGAGCGGTTCGAGGAAACCTTCCGCACCAATATCTTCGGCTACTTCCACATGGCCAAGGCCGTCGTGCCGCACCTCAAGCGCGGCGCGTCGATCATCAATACGGGCTCGGTCACCGGTCTGAAAGGCTCGGCCAAGCTGATCGACTATTCGTCGACCAAGGGTGCAATCCACGCATTCACGATGTCGCTGGCCGGCAGCCTGCTCGACCAGGGCATCCGCGTGAACGCGGTGGCGCCGGGTCCTGTCTGGACGCCGCTGAACCCGGCCGACAAGGGCCCGGACGACATCACCGAGTTCGGCGCCAGCACCGACTACCGGCGCCCGGCCCAGCCGGAAGAACTGTCGCCGGCCTACGTGTTCCTGGCCTCGCCCGTGTGCTCGGGCTACATCACGGGCATCGTGTTGCCGGTGACCGGCGTCGTCGGCGAATAACAGACCCACAGCGAGGAGCAGGCAATGGCACGCAGCATGTGGAAGGGCGCGATCAGTTTCGGACTGGTCCACATTCCGGTCGATATGTACCCCGCGGTCGAGACCAAGGGGCTCGACCTGACGATGCTCGACCGACGTGATTTTTCGCCGGTCGGGTTCAAACGCTACAACAAGGGCAATGGCAAGGAAGTCGTGTGGGACGACATCGTCAAGGGCTACGAGTACGAAGACGGCGAATACGTCGTGCTGTCGGATGAAGACCTGCGCCGCGCCAATCCGGAAGCGACGCAGACGATCGACATCCAGGCCTTCGTCGATGCCGGCGATGTGCCGCTGATCTACTACGACCAGCCGTATTACCTGGCGCCCGGCAAGGGCGGCGCGAAAGTCTATGCGCTCTTGCGCGAGACGCTGCGCGAAGCGGGCAAGATCGGCATAGCGCACGTGGTCATCCGCGTCAAGCAGCATCTGGCGGCGCTGATCTGCGTGGGCGACACGATCGTGCTCAATACGCTGCGCTACCCGGACGAGATGCGCGACGCGGGTGAACTCAAGATCCCGTCGCCCAATTCGAAAACGGCTGCCGTCACCGTCAAGGAACTCAAGATGGCGATGGCCCTGGTCGAGGGCATGAGCGAAGACTGGGCGCCAGCGCAGTACCACGACAGCTACCGCGAAGACGTGCTGGCCCTGGTCAAGAAAAAGATCAAGGCCAAGCAGACCAAGACCATCACCCAGCCCGAGCCCGAGAAGGAAAAGCGCACCACCGGCAAGGTCATCGATCTGGTTGCCCTGCTCCAGGCCAGCCTTGACAAGAAGCCGGCCAAGGCGGCGCTGGCCGCCCTTGATGACGACGATGACGACGACGATCCGCCGCCACGCAAGTCGCGCAAACCGGTCGACGACGAGGATAGCGGGGACGACCAGCCGCCTCCACGTGCGCGCAAGGCGGCTACGTCAGGGGCCCGTGCCACTGCCACCAAGGCAGCGGCCAAGCCAGCCGCAAAGCCGCCAGCCAAGAAGGCAGCTGCGAAAGCCAGCACCAGGGCGCCTGCGCGCAAGAAAGCGGCGTGAGGATGGACGGATTCATCGACTTTCTTCAATGGCCCGCCATGGCCGTCAGCCTGATTGCCGCCTATCTGGTCGGCGCCAAGCGCGCCGAGCGCCGCATCCTGGGTTTCTGGACGTTCATCTTCAGCAACGTGCTGTGGATCATCTGGGGCTGGCACGACGAAGCCTGGGCGCTCATCGCGCTGCAGGTCGCACTGCTGGCCATGAACGTGCGCGGCATCTTCAGGAACGAAGCCTAGAGCACCGCGCTCGCCTACCCCTACGGCACGAACCCGAGCTGCTTCATCGCTTTGGTCAGTGTCTTCGCCGCCGTGGCATAGTCCTGCCACGGCGTATTCCCGACATCGAGCCGCTCGTGCACATTGGCGATGGTCCACTGGTCGCTCGATGTCAGCTTGTCCAGCTCATCCCAGCCCAGCGGCACCGAAATCGCCAGCCGCGGGCGCGAACGCGCCGACCATGCGGCCACCGTCGTCGCCCCCTGCCCGTTGCGCAGGTAATCGATGAAGATTTTGCCGACCCGGTTTTTCGGCCCGCTCTTGAAGGCGAAGCGCTCCGGCAGCGTTTGTGCCATGTGGTGCACGATCGCCTGCGAGAAGCGTTTGACCGTGTCCCAGTCGTGGTTGCCCTTGATCGGTACCACGACGTGCAGGCCCTTGCCGCCGCTGGTTTTCAGGAACGCCGGTAAACCCAGCTCGTCCAGGAAGGCGTGCATCAGCTGCGCTGCTTCCTGCATCTCGGGCCACTTGATGCCGTCGCCCGGATCGAGGTCGAACACCATCCGGTTCGGTTTCTGGTAACTGCCCTTGAACGCGTTCTGGGTATGGATCTCCACCACGTTCCACTGCGCCGACGACAGGATGCCCAGCGGCGTGGCCACTTCGAGCATGGGCGGGTGCTCCGGGTCGAGCGCCTGGTCCAGGTCGCGCAGGCCGGGCATCTTGCGCACGTCGACGTGCTTCTGGAAAAACAGCTCGCCGCCCACGCCTTCGGGCGCACGCACCAGCGACACCGGGCGGCCTTTCAGATGTTCCATCATCAGGTCGCCCACCAGTGCGTAATAACGCACCAGCGCCAGCTTGGTGGCGCCCGACGCCTTGTCGATCACGCGCTCGCCGTTGGTGATCTTCAGCGATGCCGGCAGCTTGCCCTGTGCGGCCACCGGCTCGTCATCCGTGACGTCTTCTATCGGAAGCGCCTGCTCGCGGGTGATGTTCTTGGCCGGCTTGTCCTTGCGCAGCCCCTGGAATACCGGATGGCGCACGGCGCCACCGCTCGTCCAGTCCGAGAAACTCACTTCCGCTACCAGCACCGGCTTGACCCAGTGGTGTGCGCGCCCCGGCACGGCGCGCGGCGGGAACGGACTCGTGTCGGTGCGCAGCGCCTCGAGTTGTTCGGCGATGCTGGTCAGGGTGGCATGGTTGAAGCCCGAGCCGACATTACCGGCATAGCGCAAGACACCGTCTTCGTCATGGACCCCGAGCAGCAGCGCGCCAATGCCGGTGCGCGCGCCCTTCGGGTCGGTGAAACCGCCGATGACGAATTCCTGGCGCCGGCCGCATTTCAGTTTGATCCAGTCGGGCGAGCGGCGCGACACATAGCGGGCGTCGCGCCGCTTGCCGATCACGCCTTCGAGGCCGATCTTGCAGGCCGCGACGATCAGTTCATCCGGCTTGGCACCGAATTCGGCGGAAAACCGTACCTTGTCGGATTTGGCCTTCTTGAGCACCTGTTCGAGCACCGTGCGGCGGTCGACCAGCGGCATCTGGCGCAGGTCGTGGCCGTCGAAGTACGGAATATCGAACAGGAAGTAATCGATGTCGACGGTGCCGTTGCCGTCGAATGCTGCCTGCAGCAGGCCGAAGTCGGGCTTGCCGGCGTCGTCGTGCACGACGATTTCGCCGTCGTACCAGCCGTCGGGCAGCGCCATGCGTTCCAGCTCTTCCCTCAGCGGCGTGAGCTTGTCGGTCCAGTCGTTCGCATTGCGTGTGATGAGACGCACCGCGCCCTCCTCGATGCGCGCGAGCATGCGGTAGCCGTCGAACTTGACTTCGAACAGCCAGTTTTCGGGGTCGGGCGGCGGCGCATCGACGAGCGTGGCCAGTTCAGGCGAGAATTTCGCGGGGAGCGGCGACGTGGCGTCTTCCGTCGCCGCGCGCTTTGCCGGTGCCTTTTTTGCTGCCGCTTTTTTCGCGGGTGCTTTTTTGGCGGGTGCCTTCTTCGCAGGCGCCGCCTTCGCTTCCTCGCGCAGCGCCTCGACCTTTTGCGCGGCGCGCTTTGGCATCGGCAATGCCTTCACGCTGTCGGGCAGTTCGTCGACCAGCGAGAATTCTTCGGCCGGACGCGCGTAATCGTCTTTCTCCTTGATCAGCAGCCATGGCGGCTGCTTTTCGCCACGGCCCTTCATCCGCACGAGCGTCCAGCGGCCATGCATCTTGTGACCGTGCAGCGCGAACTTGATGCTGCCCTTGGCAAAACCCGCGCGCGGGTCTTCCAGCGGCTCCCAGGTACCCTTGTCCCAGATGATCACCTTGCCGGCGCCGTACTGCTTGGCCGGAATCGTGCCTTCGAAGTCCGAGTACGAGATCGGGTGGTCCTCGACCTCCACGGCCATCCGCTTGTCGTGCGTGTCGTAGCTGGGGCCTTTCGGCACGGCCCAGCTTTTCATCGTGCCGTCGAGCTCGAGCCGGAAATCGTAGTGCAGGCGGCTGGCCCAGTGCTTCTGGATCACGAAGGTGAGCACGTCCTGCCCCCCCTTCCCGCCGTCGGCCGGCTCGGACGTGATATCGAAATTGCGTTTGGCTTTGTAGGCTTTGAGCGCGTCCGTCATGGCAACCCCTGGGAAATTCGATGATTGCCAGCGTAGCCCCGTGGCGCGCCGCGGACTGTACGGCAACTCACGCTGACAGGGGCTGTTATGATTACTGCAAGCCGCCAACCGCGAAAGGACACCATGCAGCGAATCGTTTTTCTCGACCGTGACAGCCTGCGCGCCAATGTCCGCATACCCGCCTTCGAGCATACCTGGCAAGACCATGCCGCCACTGCGGTCGATGACGTCCTGGCACGCCTGGCCGGCGCCACCGTCGCCATCACCAACAAGGTGCCGTTGCGGGCCGACGCCATCACGCGCCTGCCCGACCTGAAGATGGTCGCCGTCGCCGCGACCGGTACCGACAATGTCGACCTGGCAGCCTGCCGCGCGGCCGGCATCGTGGTGGCAAATATCCACAATTATTCGCTGGTATCGGTGCCAGAGCACTGCTTCACGCTGATCCTGGCGCTGCGCCGCAACCTGCGCGCCTACGCGGCCGATGTCGAGGCGGGCAAGTGGGAAACCTCGAGCCGCTTTTGCCTGCTCGACCACCCGATCGGCGATCTGGCCGGCACGCGGCTGGGCATCGTCGGCTACGGCGCGCTGGGCCGGCAGGTGGCCAGCATCGCGCGCGCTTTTGGCATGGAGGTCGTCGCCACCTCGCGCTCGCCGATCACCGATACGGACGTCACGGCACTGCCGCTGGACGAGTTGCTGGCGACGTCGCAGGTGGTGAGCCTGCACGTACCGCTGACCGACGCGACGCGCCACATGATCGGCGCGCGCGAACTCGCTCTGATGCAGCCCGGCGCGCTCCTGATCAACACGGCGCGCGGCGGCCTGGTCGACGAGGCGGCGCTGGCCAATGTGCTGATGGAAGGCCGCATCGCCGCCGGCTTCGATGTCCTGAGCGAAGAGCCGCCCGCCTCGAACAATCCGCTGCTGCGCCTGCGCCTGCCGCATTTTCTGCTCACGCCGCACATCGCGTGGGCCAGCTTCGGCGCGATGCAGACGCTGGCCGACATGCTGGTCGATAATATCGAAGCGTGGCATGCCGGCACGCCAACCAACGTCGTTTAAATAGCGGCGCTGACGGTGGGCGCCAGGGCCTCGGGCGCTTTCTGCGGCAGTTCGAGCAGGAAGGCGGTGCCGGCGTCCGGCAGGCTCACGACGCGGATCGTCCCGCCCATCAGCGTCGTGACGATGTTGTAGACGATGTTCAGTCCCAGACCGGTGCCGCCCTGGCCCATGCGCGTCGTGAAGAACGGATCGAAGATCCGGCCCAGGTAAGCCGGGTCGATGCCGCGGCCATCGTCGCGGAACGTGAGTGCGACCTGGCCATCGGTTTCCAGCGCCGTCAGCGTCATGATGCCGCCCGGGCCGTCGAACGCATGCAGCATCGCGTTGTTGACGAAGTTGATGATCACCTGGCCCAGCGGACCGGGAAAACTGTCCATCACAATCCCGGCCGGCACGTCGATGTCGAGCCGATGCCCTCCCAGTCGCACTGTATTCATCAGGGTCGCGCCAATTTCATGGCAGGCCTGGGCCAGGTCGAAGCGGCGCCGCTGTGCACTGGCCTGGTCGACCGAGACCTGGCGGAAGCTGCTCACCAGTTCAGCCGCATTGTGCAGGCTGCGCACGATCAGCTGCGACGCATCGCGCGCCGCGCCCATGTAATCGGCCAGGTCGGACCGCTTGAGCGTGGTGGCCTCGAACTGCGCCGCCACCGCATGCGTGCGTTCCTGCAGCGTGCTGGCCATGAGAAGGCTGTTGCCGATCGGCGTATTGAGTTCGTGCGCCACGCCGGCCACGAGCGAACCGAGTGACGCCAGCCGCTCCTGCGCCGCCAGTTGCACCTGGGTTTCCTTCAGGCGCGCGTAGGCTTCGGCATTGTCCATGGCCACGCCGACATAGGCCGCCAGTGTACCGAGCATGTCGAGGTGGACCTGGCCGTAGGCGCTTGCTTCCAGGCTTTGCACCGTCAGTGCGCCCAGCACGCGCTCGCCCGCCGTCACCGGCACGCATAGCAGCGAGCCCGGCATCGGGAGTGCAGCCGCCGGTGCGGCCAGCGCCACCGCAGCGGCCAGGTCAGGCGCGTCGGGCAGGCAGGCCCGCAGTTCGGCGTCGACGTCGGCCAGCAAAAATGCGCGGTTCTCGTTCACGCAGCGCGCCAGCAGGTGCCCGGCCGGATCGAAGGCCAGCTCGCGCGGGGTCTCGCGCCGGCCGAACGCCATTGCGAACGGCAGCTCGAGCACGCCGCGCTCGCGCTGGCGCAGCGCGACGGCAAACAGCGGTGCATCCATCAGTGCCTTGACGTGCTGGTACAGCGTCAGCATGATCGCCTCGTGGTCGAGGTTCGTGGTCAGCATGCGTCCCATCTCCGACAGCAGCGCGATGTTGCGGTGTGCACGCTCGACCGATTCTTTCTGCCGTTCGACCTCGCGCTTGCCCCGTTCAGCCGCTTCCTTCTGCAGCAGCAGCTCGCCGGTGCGGGCGTCGACTTCGCGCGCGAGCAAGCCCTGGCGCGTCACGAGCGCGCCGATGCGCAGCCGGTAGGCGAGGTACGACAGCGTCACCACGAGCGCCGCGGCCAGCGTACGGAACCACCATGTTTTCCAGTATGGCGGCGTGACGGTTATCGCGAGCGTGGCCGCATCCTTGCTCCAGACGCCATCCTTGTTGCTGGCCCGGACCCGGAACACGTAATGGCCGGGATCGAGATTGGTATAGGTGGCAAAGCGCCGCCCCGCGCCGGTATTGACCCAGTTGGCGTCGAAGCCTTCAAGCTGGTAAGCGTACAGATTGCCCATCGGGTCGGCGTAGTGCAGCGCCGCGAACTCGAGCGAGATCACGGTGTCGCGGTGCGACAGCGTGATTGCCCGTTGCGCCGCCAGGTTGTGGATGCCGCGCGAGCGGTTCAATACCTGCAGGTCGGTGATGGCAACTGTTGGCGGGAACGGATTGTCATGCACGTCGGCCGGGTTGAATGATGTGACGCCGCTCACGCCGCCAAAGTGCAGCCGCCCGTCGGCACCGCGCCGGCCGGCGCCGACGAAATAGGCACCGTCGATCAAGCCATCCTTGGCGTTATAACTCTTGGTCTGGCCGGTGACCGGATCGACGCGCGTGATGCCGGCGGTCGTGCTGGCCCAGATAATGCCAGCGTCGTCTTCGAGGATCGCGCCGATCGACTGCGCATCCTGGCTGCTGAACGGGTAGTAGCGAAACGACGTGCGGCCGCCAGCCTGCACCATCCGGTGCAGGCCCCCTGCGGTGCCGACCCACAGGTGGCCGTCCTTGGACTCGAGCAGATGATACACACGGCTGTGGCGCAGGCTCGCGCCATCGTGCGGGTCATGGCGAAAGCGGCTGAAGGTGCCGCTGGCGGGGTCAAAGCGCTCCAGGCCCGATTCGGTACCGATCCACAGCACGCCGCGCCGGTCTTCGACCAGGGCAAAGCCATAGTTGTCGCCCAGGCTCGTGGCATCACCCGGCACATTGCGCCAGTTGCGCACGGTGGTGGCGCCCGGCGCGACTGCGGACAGCCCATCGCGCGTCATGACCCACAGCGTGCCGTCGCGGCCCTCGCGCAGCGCCTGTATATGATTGGCACCCGGACTCTGGCCCAATTCGACATGCCCCATGCGCCCGCGCGCGTCGCGCCACGCCAGGCCGGTGGGGGTGCCGATCCAGAGCCGCCCCCCGGCCTGCGCCAGCGCAGTGACGACCTTGCCCGTGAACGCATCGGTGCCGAAGCGCCGGGTCGTGCGCGTGGCCGGATCGAGCAGCATCAGGCCATCGCCGCTGGTGCCCAGCCACAGGCGCCCGGCCGGGTCGTCGACAATGGCCCGTACCCTGGCGCGACCCATCCCTTCCGTTTCGCCAAAGCGCGCAAAGCCCCCGCTGGCAAGGTCGGTGCGGTTGATCCCGCCAAAATACGTGCCGACCCACAGCGTACCGGTGCGGTCGACCAGCAGCGCCGAGACCATGTTGTCGGACAGGCTGTGCCGATCCTGTGGCAGATGGCGGTAGCCGGTGAACCGGCCGCTGGACGGATCGAGCCACTTCAGGCCATCGACCGAGGTACCGACCCACAGCTGCGCACCGCTGTCGTGGTACAGCGTCCGGATCCGCGCGCCGCGCATGCCGTCTGCCGCGCCGATCTGACGCCGCTGCGGCACATCGCCGTCGATGCGCCAGGCCTCGAGGCCCGCCGCGGTACCGATCCACAGCGTCTGGCGCGGTCCCATCGACAGCGCCAGCACGGCATTGCGTTCGGCGTCATCGGGCGGCGCCATCATGAAGCGCGTGAGCTGGCCGCTCGTCGGGTCGAGCCGGTCCAGGCCTGCGGCGGTGCCAACCCACAGCGCCCCGCGCCCGTCGAATGCGAGTGCATTGACGCGGTTGTCGCGCAGGCTCGCCGGGTTGTCCGGATCGGATACATGGTTGCGCTGCTGGCCCGTGTGCGGGTCGAAGCGCACCACGCCGTCATTGGTCGCGAGCCACAGCGCGCCATCGGGCCCCGGCACGATCGCCACCACCGAACGCTTGACGGTGCGGCCCTGCTGGGTCAGCGCAAACCGCTCGAACCGGCCGGTTGCCGGATCGTGCCGCGCCAGCCCACCTTTCGTGCCGAACCACAGGCGGCCGGCCGGATCTTCGTACGAGGCCGAGATGAAATTGTCGGGGATGCTGGCAGGATCGTTGGCGTCGTTGCGGTAGATGACGATCCGGTAGCCGTCGTAGCGATGCAGGCCGGCCTGGGTGCCGAACCAGATGAACCCCTGGCGATCCTGCAAAATGCTCATGACCGAGTGCTGGGACAAGCCCTCCTCAACAGACAGGCGCTCGAAGCGCAGGTTGCGCTGGTTGGCGTCGGCCGGCAACGCCAGCGCCAGCAGCAGGAAGAAGGTGAAACGAAACAGGCCGCTACAGGCAGCCCAGGTAGAACCTGGCATGGTCATCCGATCGATTTGCGCTGCGACCAATCTACCAGAGGTCTTTGTTGCCGTGAAATAATTTGAGTCTTCCAGAAATAAAATGTCACTGCTATAATGCGTGCCTCGGGCGGCTGTAGCTCAGCTGGATAGAGTACTTGGCTACGAACCAAGGGGTCGTGGGTTCGATTCCTGCCAGCCGCACCAGAAAATACGAAAGGCCAGATCGCGAGATCTGGCCTTTTTTCTTGGTCGCGGTATTTGTTGCAGACTGATGGACATGTCTGGCGGAATATGGCTTCCGACAGAGCCCCTCCTAATCTGGCAGATGAATCAGCATCACGTGAGCATAATCACCCTTTGCCAAGATGCTCACTGCCCGCTATAATGCTCGCATTGGGCGGCTGTAGCTCAGCTGGATAGAGTACTTGGCTACGAACCAAGGGGTCGTGGGTTCGATTCCTGCCAGCCGCACCAAACCTTTTCAAGATAAGGGCACTTCGCAAGAAGTGCCCTTATTGCATTTGGGCTCGTGTTACACGCTACTCCCAATATACTTCCCGACGATGACCACCTTCCATCCCCAACCCGATGAGCATGGCGCACCGGTATGTCTCGCGCACCCTTCGGCGCCCACGGCCATCGCCACCTGGGATGACCCGGCAAGCATCGCCACCGTGATTCCACTCGGCGCACTGCCCCCATCGCTGAACGATGTGCCGTTTGCACCATGGCTCGATATTCCGGGCAGCAACGCCGACTGGCAAATGGTCCCTGGCCAGGCCGTCATCGACGAGCCGCCCTTTGTCGTGCCAACGGGGTTTGCGCCAGCTGCAGGCGTCGTGATCGTGGAAGACGATGGCCGCGTGTGGGCCGTCGCGCCCTCGAACGCCTTCGGCGGTTACGACGCCACCTTCCCCAAGGGCCGTGTCGACCCGGACATCAGCCTGCAGGCAACGGCCATCCGCGAAGCATTCGAGGAATCGGGCCTGCGCGTGCAGATCGTCCGGCACCTGATCGACTGCCGGCGCACGCAGACGCTCACGCGCTATTACCTGGCGCGGCGCCTGGGCGGCAATCCGGCGCTGATGGGCTGGGAAAGCCAGGCCGTGCACCTGGTGCCGATGGCACTGCTGGAGACGGTGCTGGGCAATCCCAACGATGCGGTCATCATCGATACGCTGCGGCGAATCTGATGCCCCGCCGACGCCGGCAAAACAATCTCCCGATACGCGTTTGCCAAGATCGCCACACCCCGCTATAATGCGTGCCTCGGGCGGCTGTAGCTCAGCTGGATAGAGTACTTGGCTACGAACCAAGGGGTCGTGGGTTCGATTCCTGCCAGCCGCACCAAAGTTTCAAAGAGAATGGCTCAGAAGAAATTCTGAGCCATTTTTCTTTTGTGCGACAGTTTCTGCTGCTTTTAGATGACCGAAGACATTACCTGCACGCGAGCACATTGAAACACGGCAGACTTTGCCAATCCGATACATGCTGCTATAATGCGTGCTTCGGGCGGCTGTAGCTCAGCTGGATAGAGTACTTGGCTACGAACCAAGGGGTCGTGGGTTCGATTCCTGCCAGCCGCACCAAAGTTTCAAGAGAATGGCTCAGAAGAAATTCTGAGCCATTTTTCTTTGCGTCCTGGTTTTTTAGGTGGCGCAGTCAGCGTTAAATAGAGACTAGCTTGAACTGACGAGCAGTCCAGTGGTCCAACCCCTGTCCACAGCGTCAGGAGTCGATCATGAAAGCGCCGCGTTTCAAGGGCTGGTTTGCAAAACTGCCTTCGCTGAATCAGCCGCAGCGCCGGCAGGTGCTTGATGCCCTGCATCCTGCAGCCGGGCTCGATCAGGTAGTCGCACTCATCAGTGAATCCAGAGCGCCAGGCCGCTGCTGCCCCAGATGCGGCAACGAGCGTTGCTACCGGCACGGGTTCGCCAACGACTTGCAGCGCTATCGCTGCTGCGCTTGCGGCCGCACTTTTAACGACCTGACCGGTACCCCGCTGGCGCGGCTGAGGCTCAAGGCCAAATGGCTCGCGTATTCTCAGACGCTGCTCGATTCACTCCCCGTACGCAAGGCGGCAGACCGGGTCAACGTACACCGCAACACGGCCTTTCGATGGCGCCACCGTTTCCTGCATTGGGTCAAGCTCGACCGGCCCGCAGTCCTCAATGGCATTGTCGAGGCCGACGAAACATTTCTGCTCGAATCACAAAAAGGTTCACGCACACTTGACCGGGCACCGCGCCATCGCGGCGGCCGCGCTGCCAAACCGGGCATTTCCTGCGAACTGGACTGCATCCTGGTCGTGCGCGACCGCGAAGGGCGCACGGTCGATGCCGTGACTGGCCGCGGTGCACTCACGGCTGCGCAACTCGATCGTAACTTGCTGCCCAGGCTCGATAAACAGGCGTTGCTGGTCAGTGATAGCCACGCCGCCTACCGCGCCTTTGCACGCAAGCACAGGATCGCGCACGAGACGGTCAACCTGCGCGCCGGTGTGCGTGCGAGGCGACTGGGCAATCTTGCTATCCATGTGCAGAACGTGAATGCCTACCATCAGCGTTTCAAGACCTGGCTACAGGGCTTTCGCGGCGTGGCGTCGCGCTACCTGCCCAATTACCTGGGCTGGCGCTGGGCGTTGGATGGACAGCGAATTATTTTGCCGGAACAATTGTTTCGCATTGCTATCAGCGTCATCAACAGATAACACTGACTGCGCCTTTAAGGTTGCGACAACATCACCACGTCATCTGGAGGACAGGCTTGCCCCGCCCCGCCAGACGACGCATCACACTCAGGTACGCAGCTTCTTGATGATGCTGCGGCTACCCAGAATCTCTTCGATTTGCTCGAAGCGCACCGGCTTGACCATGTGGTGGTCAAAGCCGGACTCGAACGCCAGCTGGCGGTCTTTCTCCTGGCCCCAGCCCGTGACGGCGATCAGCACGGTCAGCGCGCCAGTGGGCAGCTTGCGGATCCCGCGCGCCAGGTCGTATCCGGACATGTGCGGCAGACCGATATCCAGGAAGGCGTAGTCCGGGCAGAACCGCGCAGCAGCCGCCAGCGCATCGGGCCCGTTGTGCGTGATGACCACGCTGTGCCCCATGGCCGTGAGCAGCGCGCCGATGCTGTTGACGAAGTCGACGTTGTCGTCGGCCAGCAGGATGCGGTAGCTCTCGGCGCTGATGAAGGCGGCCGGGGTCGGCTTGGTCGGCGGCTCCGGTTCGACAACGATCGGCAGGCGCACCACGAAGCGGCTGCCATGGCCGAGGCCTTCGCTGTGCGCCGTAATCGTCCCACCATGCAGTTCGACGAGCTTGCGCGCCAGCGACAGGCCCACGCCCAGGCCGGCATTGCTGCGCTCGAGCGTCGAGTCGACCTGGACGAACATGTCGAACACCGAGTCGAGCATCTCCGGCGCCAGGCCGATGCCGGTATCGGCCACTTCGAGGATCAGGGTGTTCTCGTCCACTTCGCCCTTGAGCACGACGCGCCCGCCCCGGTTGGTGTACTTGGCCGCATTGTTGAGCAGGTTCGACAGCACCTGGGCCAGGCGCGTTGCGTCGCCATGCAGGAACACGGGGCGATCGGGCAATTCGAGCACCAGTTCGTGCCCGTGCAGCTCGATGTACGAGCGCACCACTTCGAGCGCATCGTTGACGACGGCCTTGAGTTCCACGCGGCCCATCTTGATCGTGAACTTGCCGGTATTGATGCGCGAGACGTCCAGCAGGTCGTCCACCAGACGCACCATCTGGCGCAGCTGGCGTTCCATGATGTCGGTCGCGCGCTGCGTGGCCTGGGCGTCGCCGCTGCGGATGCGCAGGATATCCAGGCCCGTGCGGATCGGCGCCAGCGGATTGCGCAATTCGTGCGCCAGCGTCGCCAGGAATTCGTCCTTGCGGCGATCGGCCAGGATCAGCGCGCCCTCGGCCTTCTGGCGCACGTCCATCTCGTGCTCGAGCGTACGGTTGGCGGTCTGCAGCGCGTCCGAGCGGCGGCCGATCTCGGCCAGCATGTCGTTGAAGGCTTCGACCAGCACGCCGATCTCGCCCTTCTGGTGCCCCGGCACGCGCAGGCTGAAGTCGCGCCGCAGCATGACCTGGCGCGCGATATCGGTCACCGCTTCGAGCGGCCGCGTGATCGAGGCCTGCAGGCGCGAGGCCACGATGGCGGCGATCACGAGGGCGCCCAGCAGCACACCGCCCAGGATCGCGCCGTAGCTCAGGGCCCGGTCGAGCACGCCGTAGCGCGAGCGCAGGTAGACGGTGCCGACCCGGTCGCCGTTTTCGACGATGTCGTGGTACAGGACAACTTCGCCGCGCTCGATGCGGTAGCCGGCCGGCTCGGGTTGCTCGGGCAGGTTGGCCTTGACGCCGGCGCGCACGTAGGTGGCAAAGCGCGTGCCATTCGCAGTAAACACGGCCGCGGCCACGATCTGCGGGCGCACCCGCAACAGGGTCAGGCTCTGCGCCACGTCGACCGGGTCGTTGAACGAGACCGCAGGTGCGGTCACGCTGGCGACGATGTCGGCCTGGGTGGTGAGGTCGTCGATCCAGTAGCGCTGGAAGGTGCGCAGGTCGAGCAACAGCATGGCGATACCCGCGCACAGCAACGCCACTGCGGTGGTGGACACCGCCATGAGGATCAATTTGCTGCGCACGGAGCCGGTATCGTGCATAGACATCACGTGGCTCCTTTTTGAACACGGTTCGCTACCGTCAGCAGGCGCGAACTGAGCTTCACATTCTTCTTTTCCGCCGCGTCAAGCGAGACGTCGAAACGAACCCGATCGTCGATGATCGTAAAGTTGATGACGCTGCCACTGCGCAGTCCGCCGTCGCATTCGGTCACGGTCAGCTGTGCATTGGCGGCGCGCAGCAGGCGTGCGGCGCGCGCATCATCCTGGCCGGCGACAAACAACACGTGCAGCGGCTGTGCCAGATCCTGCTCGCGCAGCGCGCGCACCGTGATCATGCGCCCGGCCACCAGACGGCCCGCGGCAATACGGGTCAGCTCGGCCGCCATATCGTCAGCGCCGACCACGCCAATGCTCACCGGCGTCGCTGCATCGGCGAACGAGCCGGCCGGGAAATCGGCGTAGCCCAAAAACTTGTACAGGAAAGCGGCCTTGACGCGGCGTTCGAGTGCGGGCGCAGTCTCGACCACGATCGCGTGCGCAGGCAGGCCAAGGCTGAGGCCTGCCAGCAGCGGCAGCATCAAGGCCAGGCACGCCCTGCGGCGCGGCAGACAAGCTGGTTGATTGATAGTCATGAAATCCATTCGCACGTCAAAAACGCAGCGTGGCGCTGGCAAACACCGTGCGCTCGAGCAACTGGCGGCTGCTTGCCGCGACGAATTCGGCGTGGCGGGCATGCAACAGGTTGCGCCCGGCAAGGGCGAGCTCGAGATCGGGACGCACTTGCCACGCGATCCGCGCGTCGAGCTCATGATAACTTGGCACGGCCAGCTGCGGCAGCCGTGCGACGTAACGAAGTGAAAAATCCGCCCAGACGCGTTCGCTCAGATCGTGCGCACTGCGCAGGGTCCAGGTCAGGTTGGGATCATTGCCACCCAAGAAGGACAACCCCGTGGTGTCGCGACTGGCCGGCTCGCGCCCCATGTCGACGTCCTGCAGCAAGCCGCCGGCGTGCAGGCGCCAGCCGCGCGCGGCCTGCCAGCTGGCCCAGAATTCGATGCCGCGCAAATTGCCCTTGCCCAGGCTGTTGATGACGTACGGTAACCTTACGCCGGGTGTTGACGGCTCCAGCGAGCGCAGCCGCTCGAAGTCGGTATAGAACAGCGTGGCCGAATACGACAGCGTCGGCATGGGTTGAGCGCGGAAGCCCAGCTCGGCCACACGCGCCGTTTCCGCGACTGTGTCGGCGCCGCCGGCAATCAAAAACTGGCGCGGCGAGGCCGGATTAATGACAAACAGATCACGGTCGATGCGCGACGGTGCACGCACCGTGCGCGACAGGGCCGCCCACAGCGTCGCATGGTCGTTCGCGTCCCACGCCAGCCGCAGATTGGGCAGCAACTCGCTGCCCGTATATACATTGTGTTCGACGCGCATCCCGGCCACGGCGCGCAGCGCCGGCGTCAGGGCGAACTCATCCTGCACGAACAGGTGCGACCAGCGCAGGTTGCGGCGCGCTGGTGAGAAACGCAACACGGGCCCGCCGTCGATCTGGTCGCGGCTGTGGCGATACCCGCCACCCCACGTGACGCCATGCGCACCGAAGCCCACCAGATGCTGGGCCTCGACGTCGACCGTGTCGATCTGCTGCATCCCCACGCCCGGCTTGCTGCGGCGCGTGTGATCAAGCCAGGCATGCATGCGCAACTTGCCGGCGTCGGCAAGATCGCGCTCGACCTCTGCACGCAGATTGGCGCCGGACATCGTCCCGCTCGCCAACAGGGACGTGTTGCGCAAGCGCCCGTCATATACGTCTCCGCTGAGCGTTACATCGTGCTCGCTGCCTTCCCAGTCGAGACGAAAACCGGCCTGCTCGCGCGCCATGCGATTGTCGGCGCCGTCAGCCGGCTCGCTGCGATCGGCTTCGATCCGCGCTTGCCTGGCGTACACGCGCCAGTGCGGTCCGTTCTCGAACTGTCCGCCGTAGCGAACACCGGCGCCACGCTCGTCCGGCCCGGCATATGCAGTGACCACGCCGCCGTGGGTCTCGGCCGCGCTGCGTGTGATGATATTGATCACCCCGTTGACGGCATTCGTACCCCACACCGTACCGCCCGGCCCGCTGACCACCTCGATGCGCGCGACGTCTTCCAGCGCCACATCCTGCATTTCCCAGACCACGCCGGAAAACAGCGGCGAATACACGCTGCGGCCATCGATCATGACAAGCAGCTTGTTGGCCTGGGGCGACAGGAATCCGCGGGCGCTGATCGCGTATTCGTGGGTATTCACACGGGCGACCTGAAGATTCGGCGCCAGCCGCAACACTTCGGGCAGCGTGGTCGCGCCCGAGCGTGCGATGTCCGTGGCGCTGATCACGAATACCGACGCTGCCGCGCGCGCCAGCGGCTCGCTCTGGCGCGATACAGACGTCACGGCGATATCGGATAATTGTTCGAGCGAGTAATCTGCCCACGGCAGCGCGCCCGAATCGTCCTGCGCGCTTGCATCAAGGGAATATGCGGTCGACAACAGTGCGGCAAAGGCGCAAACATACAACGAGGAAGGTGGCATAGTTGCCATCGTAGAACATTTTCTCGCTCGCACCAAGTGCGCACACGCCACAACGCAGTTCTTGACAACTTTCCCGGGATATTGATTAAAGCAATGACAGGTATTGGAAATATAAATTGGACTGATTTGACGCAATGCAGCATGATTGCACTGTCTCCTCTATTCTCCTCCTAGGAAATAGATTTAGCCCGCCTCTTACGAAGCGGGCTTTTTTTTGCGCGCACGGTTGCCCGAGCAGGTGCATCCTGTTTGGTGTAGGATGCCGCCAATATTTTCGTTTTTACAACAATCCATGCCCGACCTCGACCTTTCCGCCCGGAGCACCGCTTCCTACGACTGGAGCACGACCGCCCTGGGCGACGCCGCCCGCTGGCCGTTGCCGCTGCGGTTGTGCAGCGATCTGTTGCTCAATTCGCCGCTCCCGACCCTGCTGGTATGGGGACCGGAAACGGTCCTCGTGTTCAATGAGGCCTACGCAGCCCTGGCCGGTCCTGGCTATGGTCGCGTACCCGGTGGATCGGTCCCGCCGGTCATGCCGCCGCCACTGGCTGCTGCCGGTGCGGCGCTGGCCGCAGCCTGGCGTGGTGAGGCAGGTGTGCTGGCCGACACCGCCCTGACCTTCCGCCGCCTCGACGGCAACGCGGACAACCGTTTTGACCTGCGCCTGTCCCCGGTGCGCGATGAAACCGGGACCGTGCGCGGTGTGCAGATTGCGCTGGCCCCTGCGACCGTGCAGCCGGCCCAGGAAGCGGTCGACGATGCAGGCCTGCGCATCCTGGTCGTCGAAGACAATGTCGACTCGCAATATCTGGTGTGCGAGATGCTCAAGGCCTTCGGTCACGAAGCCGATGGCGTGGCGCATCCCGACGATGCCCTGACGCTGCTGGCGAGCCAGCGCTACGACGTGCTGTTTTCCGACGTCAGCCTGCCGGGCATGTCCGGCGTCGAACTGGTGCAGCGCGCCATCGGCGACGACCCGGCGCTGTCGATCATCTTCGCGTCGGGCTACGGCGACACGCTGTTGCGGCACCTCGAGTTCCCGTACCAGTCGCTGCAAAAACCGTATGAAATCGACCAGTTGCAGGATGCGCTGGCCAAGGTAGTGCGTCAGCCGGGCCGACGCTGATCGACGGGCAAAACGGTCCGCGCTCACAAAGTGTGAGTCGGACCCGCCCGGCTGGTCTACAATGAAACGCATCCTGCCCGGCTTCGGGCGCATGGCAACCCCGGCATGAACTCTTCATCACAACACGTCCGCACCATCGCGCGCTTCCTCCGGAGGCCGACATGAGCATTGCCCGCGACGTGTCCGGCCAGGATCTGGTCGCCGCGCAAGAGGCGCTCCAGCGCGCCACCGAGCGCATGGAAAACATGCTCGAAAGCCTCACGGATGGCTTTTGCGCGGTGGACCGCGACTGGAACATCACCTATATCAATGGCCGAGCCCTGCAAATGGTCGAGCCGCTCAACAAGCGGCGTGGCGACCTGGTCGGGGCCAGGCTGTGGGATGAGTTCGAGGACCTGCACGGCACGACGGTGGCCCTCGATTGCGTGCGCGCAATGGAGCAGCGCGTTACGGTCAATCGCGAATTCTATTACCGCCGCCTGAATGCCTGGCTCGACATGAGGGTCTACCCGTCCCCTGAAGGCCTGACCCTGTATTTCCAGGACATCACGGCGCGCAAGCTCGATCAGCAGGCGTTAATCGACAACAACAACCGCCTGCAACTGGCGATCGCGGCCGGGCGCCTGGGCGACTGGCGCTGGGATGCGGCTACCGATCGCGTCACGTTCGGTGAGCGCGCGGCCGAGATCCTCGGCCTGCCGGCCGATGTTGCGCTGGCGTGGCCAAGCCTGCGCGAGCGGCTGCAACCCGAAGACCGCAAGGTCGTGCGGCGCGCCGTGCTGGCCGCCTTCTCCCAGGGCACTGACCTCGATCTCGAATGCCGGCTGCTCCCGCGCGGCAACCTGGCTGGCGGCGCCGCGCGCTGCGTGGCCCTGGTCGGCCGCCCCGATTACGCCAGCGCCGTCGACGGCGGCGGCGTACTGGGCATGACGGGCATGGCGCAGGACATCAGCGCCCGCCGCGCGGCCGACGACCACCTGCGCCAGAGCGAAGAAGAATTGCGCGCGCTGGCCAATACCATTCCCCAACTGGCATGGATGGCCGATCCGGACGGCTCGATCGTCTGGTTCAACGAGCGCTGGTACGAATACACGGGCATCACGCCCGAAGAATCGACCGGCTGGGGCTGGAAAAAAGTGTATGACCCGGCGGTGTTGCCTGCCGTGCTCGAACATTGGGATGAATCGGTGCGCACCGGCACGGCATTCGAGATGGAATTTCCGATCCGCGGCGCCGACGGCAATTTCCGCTGGTTCCTGACGCGGGTCGAAGCCGTGCACGACCGCGACGGCCGCGTGGTGCGCTGGTTCGGCACGAATACCGACGTCGACCAGGTCAAGCGCGCCGAGCAGGCGCTGCGCGACGAATCGCACGTGCTTGAACTGCTCAACAGCACCGGCAGCATGCTGGCCTCGACGCGCGATCTGCGCGCCGTGATGCAGGCCGCCACCGATGTCGCCGGCGGCGTCTGCGGCGCGCGTTTTGCCGCCTTCGTCCATTACGGCCAGGATGGCGAAGGCACGCTGTATTCGCTGTACACGCTGTCGGGCGCCACGTCAGCCCAGTTCCAGGACTTCGCCGAACCGGGCGCCAGCGCACTGTTCGGCCCTGGCCTGCGCACGACGCGCCTGCAGCGCGTGGCCGACCTGACAGCCGATCCGGTCCAGGCCAGCAGCGCGCTGCACTTCGCTCTGCCGAGCGGCCAACCGTCGGTGCGCAGCTACTTGACCGTGCCAGTCATGGCGCGCTCGGGCGAACTGCTCGGCACGCTGTTCTTCGGGCACCCTGAACCGAACGTGTTTACCGAACGCAGTGAACGCATCGTCAGCGGCATCGCGGCGCAGGCTGCGATCGCGGTCGATAACATCCGCCTGTATGAAGTGGCCAGCCGCGCGGCCGAAGAACGCAAGGTGCTGCTCGAAAACGAGCGCGAAGCGCGCGCCGAAGCCGAGCGCACGAGCCAGATGAAGGACGAATTTTTGGCCACGCTGTCGCACGAACTGCGCACGCCGCTGTCGGCCATTCTCGGCTGGTCGCAGGTGCTGCGGCGCGGCAGCCGCGATGGCGCCGACCTGCAGCGCGGTCTGTCGACGATCGAGCGCAATGCGCGCGCCCAGGCGCAGCTGATCGAAGACCTGCTCGACATGAGCCGCATCACGTCCGGCAAGGTGCTGCTCGACATGCAGACGCTGGCCCCGGGCAGCTTCATCGACGCGGCCATCGAAACGGTGCGCCCGGCCGCCGACGCCAAGGGCATCCGCATCGAGCGGCGCTATCCCGAAGGCGTCGCCATCCCGTCCGTCGCCGGTGACCCTGGGCGGCTCCAGCAAGTGGTCTGGAATCTGCTGTCGAATGCGATCAAGTTCACGCCCCGGGACGGGCTGGTCACGATCGAGCTGGGGTACCACGACGACCAGGTGGCCATCACGATCCGCGATACCGGCTCGGGCATCGCGCCCGAATTCATCACGCACGTGTTCGAGCGCTTCCGCCAGGGCGATGCCTCGATGACACGCAGCCATGGCGGCCTGGGTCTGGGCTTGTCGATCGTGAAACACCTGATCGAACAGCATGGCGGTACGGTGCGCGCCGACAGTGCGGGCCCTGGCCAGGGCGCGAGCTTCACGATCGAACTGCCGGCAGCGCTGTCGAGCATGCCACGCTCATCGCGGCCAGCCGGCAGCGATGCCGGCTCGCTGCCGGACATGGCGCAAGCCACCTTGCCTGCCGCCCCGGAGGCGGCGCCCGAGGCCATGGTGCGCGACATGCGCGGCATGTCGGTGCTGGTGGTGGACGATGACCGCGACGCGCGCGAGCTGATCGCCCGCATCCTGTCCGATTGCCATGCGAAGGTGCGACTGGCCGGCAGCGCACAGGACGCCATGGCGCAGTTGCGCGCGAGCCCGCCCGACCTGTTGATCAGCGACCTCGGCATGCCCGATGTGAACGGCCTCGAGTTTCTCGCCTGGGTCCGGGCCCTGCCGCGCGACGCCGGCGGCCTGATTCCGGCGATCGCGCTGACGGCGTTTGCACGCTCCGAAGACCGCCTGAAGGCGCTCGAGGCCGGCTTCTCGGCCCATGTGTCCAAACCGGTCGAACAGAGCGAATTGATGGCGGCAATCGGCATGGTCAGCACGCCGCCGGCTGTGCCGATGCTCGCCGAAAGCGGCCGCGGCCCTAGTCGATGATGTTCCTACCTTCTGACGCGGCGCTGTCCTACAAGAAATTTTATGGTCCTTGATACACTAATTAGAGGTAAGGTATCGTTAGATTCCACCCCGAAATGGGGCGCCGCCCAGTTTCGATAAAGAGATAAGCATGCCGAGCAGACAAGACATTTTGAACGCCAAAGTCCTGGTGGTAGACGATTCGCCCGACAATATCGAGCTGATGGAAGAGATATTGCGCGAAGAAGGCTACACCTGCGTCAGCTCGACCATGCTGCCGGAGCAGGTGTGCCCGCTCCATCGCGAACACAATTACGATCTGATTCTGCTCGACCTGCAAATGCCAGGTCTGAATGGCTTCCAGGTCATGAAAGGCCTCAAGGAAATTGAACAGGGTGGCTATCTGCCGGTTCTGGCCCTGACGGCCCAGCCAAGTTTCAAGATTGCTGCGCTCGAAGCCGGCGCTCGCGACTTCATCAGCAAGCCGTTCGACCTGCTCGAAGTACACAAGCGTATCCATAACATGCTCGAAGTACGCCTGCTCTACAAGGAGCTGGCCCAGTACTCGAAGGCCCAGCAAGAACTGGCACTGCACGACGCCCTCACCGGCCTGCCGAACCGTCGCTTGCTCGAAGACCGTATCGAGACGGCGCTGCAGCATGCCAACCGTACCCATGCCAAGGCCGCGATCATGTATCTCGACCTGGATGGTTTCAAGGCGATCAACGACACCTATGGCCACGCGTATGGCGACGAGATCCTGAAAGCCGTGTCGCAGCGGTTGCTCGCCAGTTCGCGCAAGGAAGACACCGTTGCCCGCCTGGGTGGCGATGAATTCATGGTCGTGCTGGGCGATATCCACGGCCTGCCCGATGCGCAAGGTCCGGCAGCCAAGCTGGTGGAAGCGTTGTCCGAGCCTTTCTTCATCAACGACCTGACACTGCGCCTGTCGACATCCATCGGCATCAGTATCTATCCGGACGACGCCGAATCGGTCGACGCCCTGATCAATATCGCCGACTACGCGTTGTACGAAGCCAAGCGCGCCGGCAAGAACCGTTTCTGCTCGCCTGCGGCCAATCGCCAGGCAGCGTCCAAGACCACCGGCGCGCCAGTGCCGGCGCCAGTTCCCGAGCTGGCGACGCCGCATCGCTGATACGTCACCTTCTTTCAGCTGACTAAAGACCGGGGCCCTCGCGCAAGCGAGCGCCCCGGTGTGCTTTTGCGTTGGCTGCGCCAAAAAAAACAGGCCACGGAACGTGCGTTCCGTGGCCTGCTCAGTCCTGCCCTGCCTTGTGCTTAACGCTTTTCGGTTGGCGGGCAATCGCGAATGGTGCTTGTTTCTTCGATCGAACGCGCGTTCTGGTGATCATGGCCTGCATCGACCATCTCGGGCGGCACTTCAATGCGGGTAATGCCGGAATCGACCGAGATTGGATCGCTGGCCGGGAACGTCATTTCAACTGCATCATCCAGCAAGGTCTGCTTCGCCTGCTCCTGGCTCGATTGCGTCTCGCTGCCGGCGAGCGCCTTGATCGCGACAGCGAAGCTGACCGCCTGCAGGCTCGCCAGGTCGCCAATGGTCTTTACGCCCAGCGTATCGGCCAGCGTGTTGGCCTGCTGCTCGCCGATGCCGCGCAGTGCCGACAATGGCGCGTCGGCCAGCTCACGGAAACTCTTGCCACGGAACTGCTCATTTACGATGTTATCGATATTCATGGTGTGTCCTCTCTTATATAACGCCCCCGTCCTTGATGGAACCGGCTAGCTTTCAATATCGCATACCAGCAATAGCACGTATGTGCGGCAGCGAACGTCTTGACTGCCCGCACGGTCGAAATCTTTGCTGAATGGCATGGACGTAAAAAAGCCGGCCCCGGGGAGGCCGGCCAGTCTGTCAACGACGCTTTAGACCGTAGCGAGAATTTCGTCGCGACGGGCGGCCATCTCAGCGCCCATGGCTTCCAGGTCGAGGTCAAGCTTGCGCACTTTGGGGAACATTTCTTCCTCTTCTTCTTCGACGTGGTGCGACACGTATTCGCCCAGCACCTTCACTTTGGCGTCGTAGTAGTCTTCGTCCGGTTCCATCTCCTGCACCTGTGCGATCAGGTCCTTGGCCGACGCGTGTTCGACAAACGCTTCGTCGAGCATGTCTTCCATTTCCTTCGACGTCTTGCGCAGCGCCGGGTAGAAGATTTCTTCTTCGATCGACGTGTGCATGATCAGGGCTTCGCAGATCTCGTTGGCCAGTTTCTTCTTGCTGACCGTGGCGCGCTCGCCCAGTTCTTCGAACTTGTCGAACATGTCTTTCACTTCGTCGTGCTGGCTCTTCAGAAGGTCCAGGGCATCCTGCGGGCCGCTCGTCTTTTTGGTCGTTGCTTTGGTCATGGTGTTACCCCCGTATTGTTGGTTGAATGATGACTCGTTGGCCACATTGCCAGAGTGCGCCTGACGCGCCATCCACACTGTTCGCGACTTCACACTCGGTGCGAACATAACGAACCGTTCTTGCGGCACCCAATGCGCGACGGATAAATGACAATTGTTGTATGATTTGGGAAACATTTAATTGAGACCCTGATGACTGAACCGGTCCCACCGCATCCCGACCCGGAGCTGGAACGCCTGGTCGCGGCGCGCACTGCTGAACTCTCCGACATGGTGTCCTGGCTGGCCAACAGCTGGGACCAGGAGCGTCGCCAGCTTGCGCGCCAGTTGCACGATAGTCTGGGTTCGTCCATGACGGCCCTGACGATGCATCTCGCCCTGCTCACCCAGCGCCTGCCGGCCGAAGACAAAGCACTGCGCGACCGCGCTGCGCAAATGAAGCTTCTGCTCGGAGGCGTCATCGAGACCAATCGCCAGATGCAACTCGCGCTGTGGAACGACAAGCTCGAATTCCTGGGGTTGCGCACCGCGCTGGCCGAGCTGGTGCCCGAATTCGGCGCCGAGCATGGCATCCAGGCGCAAGCGAGCCTGCCCGAGGAAGACGGCGCCTGGTCGCGCGAGCATGCCGTGCTGCTGCTGCGCTGCGCCGAGGAAGGTTTGCGCAACGCCGCGGCGCATGCGCAGGCCACGCGCGTGGACGTGATCCTGGATGACGATGGCGACATGGCCATGCTGACGGTGCGCGACGATGGCGTCGGTCCCGGCGCCGATCCGCTGGCCGCCGGTGAACGCCATGGCCTGCGTCTGCTGCGCGAACGCGCCCGCACGCTCGGTGGCAACCTGATCCTGGTGCGCGCCGAGAACGGCGGCGCGATGCTGCAAATGACGCTGCCGCGCGAATTGCCGGCCTAGACAGCGGTAGGGTCTTTAAAAACAACAACGGCGGCCACTGGCCGCCGTTGTTGTTTGTCGCCTGACGACGATCCCGTCAGTGCAGCTTGACCAGCGGTGTGCTGCGCCGGATCAGGAAGCGCGCCACTGCCAGCAGGCCCGTGCGGGTAATGCCCATCACGGCCCGGTGGTGCATCAGGTGCAGGCTGGCGTACATCAGGCGCGCAATGCCGCCCTGCACGAACCAGCTCGCGCCGCGAAGCGAACCCATCAGGCTACCGACACTGGTGTTCTGACCGACCGACACGAGCGAACCGTAGTCGCGGTATTCATAAGGCTCGGTCAAGGCCGGCTGGCCCTTGTCCATGCGCAGGAAGGTCGTGACGAGGTAATCGGCCTGCTGGTGCGCCGCCTGCGCACGTGGCGGCACCGGCAAGCCGTTGCCGTCGATGCAGACCGCGCAGTCGCCCAGCGACCAGATGGCTTGCGTACCCTTGACGCGCAGATGCGAATCGACATCCAGACCGCCGCCGCGTGCGGTCTGCAGGCCGAGCTTGCCAAGCATTTCGGGGGCGCGGATACCCGCCGCCCATACGCACAGGTCGGCCGGATACACATTGCCATTGGCGTCGAGCACCTTGTCGCTCTCGATCGCCGTGACGCGGCAATCGCTGACGACGCGGATGCCGCGCTTGTTCAGCAGGCCCAGCGCCGCATTCGACACGCGCTCGGGGAGCGGCGCCAGGATGCGCGGCGCGCCTTCGAGAATGGTGATGCGCACGTCGCGCTTGACGTCCATCCGTGCGAAGCCGTAGCGCGCATACGCACCCGACGCTTCGCGCAGTTCGGCGGCCAGCTCGACGCCGGTCGCGCCGCCACCGATGATGACGACGTCCAGGCCGGTCTCACGGCCCTCTTCGCGCTGCTGCTCGACCGCCAGCATCAGGCGCAGCATGCGCAGGCGGAAGCGTTCGGCGTCTTCGGTCGCATTCAGCGAAATGGAATGTTCCTGCGCGCCCGGCACGCCGAAGTAGTTCGAGGTGCTGCCGATTGCGATCACGAGCGACGTGTACGCCAGGCGACGCGCCGGCAGCACTTCGTCGTGTTCGGTGGCCGAATACACGGCCCCGATCTCGATCGCCTGGCCGGCCTCGTCCAGCCCGGTCATCGGACCGAGCACGAAATTGAATCCATTGTCGTGCGCGAGCATCGCGTACGACAGACCTTCCTGGTGGATGTCCAGGGTGCCCGCCGCGACTTCATGCAGCGACGGTTTCCAGATGTGGTACAGGCGGCTGTCGACCAGCGTCACCTTTGTCGGGCCGAGTTTACGGCCGAGTTTGCATGCCAGCTCCAGACCGCCAGCGCCGCCACCCACGATCACGATATCGCTACGCAAGCTTGCCTCCTTCTTGATGCCCCAGCCGGCAACAACGCCGGCCTGATGGCCATCTGAGATTTTACTACGGCAACGTCGCGCGCGCTGGCCTGTCCCTACATGTGACGAAAGAGCGCCATGAACGGCTGACTGACTGTCAGCGTCTCGGGCCGGTTGCGCAGGCGGATGACGCCCTTGCCGCTGTCGTCGCGCGTGACACCCGCCACGGCCCGCAGATTGACGATCGTCGAGCGGTGCACCTGCCGGAACATGGACGGGTCGAGCACCTCGAGAAGGTCACGGATGGGCTTGCGCAGCAGCGATTCGCCCTCGGCCGTCATGACCACCGTGTACTTGGAATCGGACTGGAAATACGCCACGTCGTCGACCAGGATCAGGCGCGTCTCGACGCCGCGGCTGGCCGTCAGCCAGACCAGCGGCTGGGCGCGCGGCGCCGGCGGCGCAACGCTCTGCAAGCGCGCCAGCAGCGCCGCCAGCTGTGTCGTATCCGCCACACCGCGCGCCAGCCGATCGCGCAGCCGGGCCACGGTCGCGGCCAGGCGTTCGCGCCCGACCGGCTTGAGCAGGTAATCGACGGCGCCCCGATCAAAGGCGTCGAGCGCGTACTGATCATACGCAGTCACGAACACGATCTCGGTGCGCAGCCCCGCCGCCAGCACGCTCGAGGCTACCTCGAGGCCCGACAGCCCCGGCATGCGAATGTCGAGGAACGCAACCTCGGGCCGGTAGCTGGCAATGGCGTCAAGGGCGCTGCCGCCATCGTCGCAGGCGGCCACGATCTCGAGGTCCGGCCACACCTCGCTCAGCAGCTTGATCAACTCTTCCTGCAGCAGGAGTTCATCTTCGGCAATGACGCAACGGGTCATGTGCGCACCCCCGCGCCCTGCAGCGCCATCGGCACCGTGATGGTGGCGGCCACGCCGCTCGGGAAGTTGGCCACGATGGCAAAGCTCGCCATGCTGCCGTAGCCGAGGCGCAGACGCTCGCGCACATTGCGCAGGCCGATGCCGGTGCCGGCCGTCTCGAGCGAGAAGCCACGGCCGTCGTCGGCCACCGTGACGGCCGCCGCATTGTCGATGGCGCGCGCCAGGATCCAGACAGTGCCGCCGCCCGGCTTGGGCTCCAACCCGTGCTTGATGGCGTTCTCGACGAGCGTTTGCAGCATCATCGGCGGAAACACGAGCCGGCGCAGTTCGTCCGGCACATCGACCTGCAGGGCCAGGCGCGGCCCCATGCGGATGGCCAGGATGTCGAGATAAGCGCGCGCCCGTTCCAGCTCTTCGCCCAGCGTCGACGGCGCATCCTCGGTACGCGGCAGCGAGTGGCGCAGGTACTGGATCAGGTTACCCAGCATGGCGTCGGCGCGCGCCGGATCGGTGCGCGTGAGGACCTGGGCGCTGGCCAGCGTGTTGTACAAAAAGTGCGGCTCGACCTGGGCGTGGAGCAGGTTCAGGCGCGCCACCGTCAATTCCTTCTCGGTCGCGCTCTCGCGCACGGCCTGTGTTTCGAGGCGGCGCCGCTCGGCGATGCGGCGCGTGATGGCGCGCACGATGGCGTCGGCGTTTTCCAGGTTGCTACCCTGGTCGACTAGGAACCAGTCGATCCAGGCCGGGTCTTCCGGTTCGCAGATCAGCGTCACGCTGCCGGCCGCGTCGCCATTGGGCGTGATCGTGGCGCGGATCTGGTTGCGCCAGGTCGACAGGCGGGCCAGCGCCGCGCCGGCCGATGCATTGCCACCATACAGATCGGTGCGCTCGACCTTGGCGCGCACCTGCAGGCTGTCGCGGGCGCTGTCGACGGCGGTGACGCCCGGCAGTTCGCGGATCGCGGCGTCGATCATGTCGAATGCTTCGCCGGCCTCGAACGGGATCTCGATCTGGCGCCGCTGGCGGTTTGCCAGCGTGGCCGCGTTCACGGTGCCGGCCAGCAGCCGCACGCGGCGGGTGTGCGAGAACGCGATCAGCAGCACCCAGCCGACCAGCGCAAACCCGAGCAGCGCCACATACCCCTCGATATTCAGATCGATATCGTGCAGAACGGTGTCGCTGATGAAGATACACAGCGCCAGGTACACCGCGCTCCAGGCAAGGACCAGGCGACCGTGGTGGAAAAAACTCGACATCATGATGGGCTTTCAAACGTTGAAGAATGGCGCCAGCATAGGCACGCCATGGTTCGCAAGACAGCATTATGCGACGAAGCCGCGGCTGGGCCGACGAAACCGGCCCCGGCGGCATCCGCGTCAGTGGCGCGCACCGGTGTTGCCCACGCGCCGCATTACAAATTTGCTGAGTATGCAAACGGGCGCTGGCCGTACAATCGCGCCTTTCCGCTTTTTGATAGAGAGGTCGTCGAGATGTCCATCCCACGTAACGTCATTGCCATTGCCGCAACCATTGCCGCCACTGTCGCTGCCGCATCCGCCCATGCCGAAATCGGCGTCGGCGTCACCGCCACCCTGGGCACGACCGGCGCGGGCGTCCATCTGGTCGTGCCAATGGAACGCACGCTCAATGGCCGTTTCGGCATCAACTACTACAAGCACGACTTCGACAAGCGTTCGGGCGGCATCGATTACGACGGCGACGCCAAGCTGCAAACGTTCGACGCCCTGTTCGACTGGTATGCATTCGCCGACACGCCGTTGCGCCTCACCGCCGGCGTGGTCTACAACGGCAATGAAGTGACGGCCAAGGCGCGGCCGAACAGCAACGGGCGCTACCTCATCAATGGTCAGAGCTACAGTGCGGCAGATGTCGGCACGCTCGATGGCAATGTCGACTTCCGCAAGGCGGCGCCCTACTTCGGCATCGGCTGGGGCAATGCCCTCACGCCGAACAAGCGCTGGAACGTCAGCGCCGATCTCGGCGCCTTTTACCAGGGCAAGGGACAGGTCGACCTGATCAGCCGCGGCTGCCGTACGTCGCAGGCCGTGTGCGCCGTGCTGGTCCGTGACGTCGCCGTCGAAGAAGCACGCCTGACGAATGAACTGGCCGACCACAAGTTCTTCCCCGTGCTGCGCGCCAGCGTGTCGTACAGCTTCTGACGCTCTCTCGACAACCTTCCGCCTCGGGGCGCTTGCCATCAACTATTACTTTCCAAGGTGATCACGACCTCGTACACTGACCTGCATTGACAGCTCATACTTAGCGAGCGAGCGTCAGACGTCGTTATCCAGAATTCTTGCAGAACATGATGCGCAGTATGTGTGCTGCGCTCTTTTTGGAGAGATTGCGCGATATGGCTGACGAAGCGAGCAACGAGCATGCGTGGCTGGTGTCGGTACTGATTCCCGCAAAGGATGAGGCCGGCAATATCGGCCATCTGGTGGACGAAATCCACCACGCCCTGGCCGGGCATCTGACGCACGAGGTCGTGCTGGTGGACGATGGCAGCAGCGACGACACCGGCGCCGTGTTCCTGCAGCATTGCCAGCGATGGGGCATGCCGGCGCGGCTGATCCGCCACGCAACCAGTGCCGGCCAGAGCACGGCCCTGTGGACCGCCGCGCGCCACGCCACCGGGCGTTTTCTCGTCACGATCGACGGTGACTGCCAGAACGACCCGGCCGACATTCCGGCGCTGGTAGCGCAGGGACTTACTTTAAGCGAAACGCACCGGCATTTTTGCATTGCCGGCTTTCGCGCCGACCGGCGCGACACGCGCTGGAAAAAAATCCAGTCGCGCATTGCCAACGCCGTGCGCCGCCGCATCCTCGACGACGGAGTGCCCGATACCGGCTGCGGCCTCAAGCTGGTGCCGCGCGCCACCTGGCTGTGCCTGCCCTATTTCGACCACATGCACCGGTTCGTGCCGGCGCTGGTCAAGCGCCTGGGCGGCGTGATCGCCATCGTGCCGGTGCGCCATCGCCACCGCACTGCCGGCGTGTCGAAATACACGGCCTGGAACCGGCTGTGGGTGGGCATCGTCGACATGTGGGGCGTCAGCTGGCTGATCCGCCGCAGCAAGCTGCCGCTGATTGACCGCATGGAAGTGCGGCATTGAAACCCGCACTGGCCCTGCTGATCAAACCGCTGCTGCTGACGGGCGTACTGACGCTCGGCTTCGTGTCGCTGCATTTCCAGTGGTGGGGGTCATTTACCGAACTGGATCTGCTCAACCGCCTGTTCGAGCGGCACTGGGCCGTCGCCTGGCCCGTGCTCGCGATCACCGGCATCGTCTACACTGCGCTTGGCGGTCCGCGCCAGGTGCTCGCCTTCGCCTGCGGTTGCGTCATCGGTGGCGTGCCGGGCGCGTTGCTGAGCACTCTGCTGACCGGCTTTGGCGCCCTGCTGGCAATCTGCTGCGTGCGCCACATCGGCACGGCCTGGGCCAGCACTCGCTATGGCGACTGGGTCGCCATCATCCGCCAACTGCTGGCCCGCGACACCTGGCTGTGGATCTGCACGCTGCGGCTGATGCCGGTCGGCAGCAATCTGGCGACCAATATCGCCGTGGGGCTGGCCCGGCTGAGCATGCCGGCGGTGTTCTGGGGCAGCCTGCTGGGCTACCTGCCGCAAATGCTGCTGTTCAGCTTTGCCGGCGCAGGCCTGGCCTTGCACGACGAACAGCAGCTTTGGCTTGGCCTGCTGACGCTGGCGCTGTCCACGGCACTCGCGCTCTACCTCTACCATCATGGCTTCAAGCAGCGTCTGCAGCAGATCCGGGGACAAATGCATGCCACGCCCGCACACCGGCAACCTTGATCAGGCCCCAAGCTGGTGGCCGTGGCTCGTCGGGCTGACGCTCATTGCGCTGTTCGCGGGCATCGGGTTGCGCGCGCCCTGGCCAGCCGATGAGCCGCGCTTTGCCCAGGTCGCACGCGAAATGGTGGAATCGGGCCAGTGGCTGTTTCCCACGCGGGGCGGCGAATTCTATCCGGACAAGCCGCCTGTCTTCATGTGGCTGATCGCCCTGTTCTATCAGCTGACCGGACAGCTGAAGATCGCCTTTCTGCTGCCCAGTGCGCTGGCGGGACTGGGGACGCTGTGGCTGGTGTTCGATCTGGGGCGCCGCTTGTGGGGCGACCACGTCGCGCGCTCGGCGGTGCTGATCCTCGTGTTCACGCCGCAGTTCCTGCTGCAGGCCAAGGGTGCGCAGATCGATGCGGTGCTGTGCTTCTGGATCACGCTCGGCTGCTATGGGCTGATCCGCCACTTTCTGACCGGGCCCGCCTGGGGCTGGTATGCCGCCAGCTGGGTGGCGATGGCGCTGGGCGTCATGACCAAGGGCGTCGGGTTTCTCCCGGCACTGATGCTGATCCCGCTGGCCATCTGGCGCGGCCGCGCTGATGAATCCGGGCACCAGGCCTGGCGCCTGCGCGCGTGGTGGGGGCCCGCCCTGATGCTGGCCACGCTCGCGCTGTGGCTGGCGCCGATGTGGCTCACGGTCGAGCGCGTGCACAGCCCCGAACTGCTGGCCTACCGCGACAACATCCTGTTCAGGCAGACCGCCGAGCGCTACGCCAATGCATGGCACCACATCCAGCCATGGCACTACTACCTGACGACTGCCTTGCCGACGATGTGGTTTCCGCTGGTCGTGCTGTTCGTACTGCGGCTACGCGGCATCATCGACCTGTGGCCGCGTGACGCAGCGCTGCGCATCCTGCTGAGCTGGGTTGCACTCGTGCTGCTGTTCTTTTCGCTGAGCCCAGGCAAGCGCGAGGTCTACATCCTGCCCGCGCTGCCGATGTGCGCGCTGGCGCTCGCCCGCGTCTGGGAGCAGACGCCGGCCGCGGGCCGTCGCGCCGCATCAGTGCTGTTGCGCGCAGTGCTCGTGCTGATAGGCGTGCTGCTGATAGCGCTGGCAGGCGTCGCATGGCTGGCGCCCCACCGGCTGCCAGCCCGGGCCGACGACTATGCCGAGGCCGTCGCGGCACTGGCGCCCGGTGTGCTGCTGCTGGGGCTGGCGTTGGCCGGCATCCCCCTGCTGCTGCGCAAGCGCGCCTTGTTCGAGCAACTTGCGCTGGCCAGCCTGCTGACCTGGCTGTGCATCGCCTTCTGGCTGTGGCCAACCCTCGACCCGCACCGCACGCCGCGCGCCGTTCTGCAGGAACTCGAGCGCCAGATCGGGCCTGGAACGCAAGTCGGCATGCTCGAGTTCAAGGAGCAGTTCCTGCTGTTTACGGACCGGCCCATGGTGCATTTCAGTTATCTGGCGCTGCTGGCGCAGCAAGAGTCGAGCGCATGGCACTGGATGCGCGCCGATCCTGCGCGCGTGCTGCTGGTGCCCGATCATCTGGCGCTGCGCTGCTTCGATCTGTCGCGGCATCGGGTGCTTGGCCAGGCCCATCGGCGCGACTGGGTCATGCTCGATGCCACGGCGCTGCGTGAACGCTGCGACGGGCCTGTCGGCCACGCAACGTATCGCTATATTCCCGTCAGGAAGGACATCCTGTCATAGGGCGCCACGGCGCGCCAGCGCGCGCCGGTACGGCGTATGATGGTCGTCTGCTACCCGGAGGATTCATCATGCAACTACGCACTTATTCCGCCGCTGTACTGACCTTCGCCTGCCTGATGCTGGGCGGCTGCCGCGAACACAATGCGCCGGCTCAGCCCATCGCCCCGGTCGCGCAAGCCGCTCTGCACACGCCAGCGTTGTCCTGATCCTGGACGAATGAGTTTGGCACGCCCTGGCGGCGTGCCAATGATCGCCATGCCGGCGCCGGCAGGTTACACTGCGGCCTGTCCATTTTTCGTCGCAAGGTGTCCTGCCCATGTCGTTTGCTTCCCTCGGCCTGATCGAGCCGATCGTCCGTACCCTGGACGCCCTCGCCTACCACACGCCCACCGCCGTCCAGGAGCAGGCGATTCCCGCCATCCTGGCTGGGAACGACGTGATGGCCGCCGCCCAGACCGGCACCGGCAAGACCGCCGGCTTCACGCTGCCGATCCTGCAGCGTCTCGTCATGGGCGGCAAGGTCGGCAACAACGCGGCGCGCGCGCTGATCCTGGTGCCGACCCGCGAACTGGCCGAACAGGTGCACGAAAGCGTGCGCACCTATGCCGAGGGCCTGCCACTGCGCTCGATGGTCGCTTATGGCGGCGTGAGCATCAATCCGCAGATGATGACGCTGCGCAAGGGCGTGGACGTACTCGTCGCCACGCCGGGTCGCCTGCTCGACCTGCACCGGCAGAATGCGGTGCACTTCAACGAAGTGAAAACGCTGGTGCTGGACGAAGCCGACCGCATGCTCGACCTGGGCTTTGCGCGCGAGCTCGACAACATCCTGAAACTGCTGCCGAAGAAACGTCAGACGCTGCTGTTCTCGGCCACGTTCTCCGACCCGATCCGCGCGCTGTCGAACCAGATGCTGCGCGAACCGGTACGTATCGAGGCAACGCCGCGCAACACAACGGTGGCAGCCATCCGCCAGTGGGTGATCCCGGTCGACAAGAAACGCAAGGCCGCGCTGTTCGTGCACCTGCTGGAACGGCGCGACTGGACACAGGTGCTGGCCTTCGCCCGTACCCGCAAGGGGGTCGATGAACTGGTCGGCCTGCTTGAATCCAAAGGCATCCCGGTCGACTCGATCCACGGCGACAAGCCGCAGCCGGCGCGCCTGCGCGCGCTTGATCGTTTCAAGGCCGGCGAGATACGCGTGCTGATCGCCACCGACGTCGCCGCGCGCGGCATCGACATCGACGACCTGCCGGCCGTGATCAATGTGGATTTGCCGATCGTGGCCGAGGACTACGTGCACCGCACCGGGCGCACGGGCCGCAAGGGCGCGAGCGGCGAAGCGGTGTCGCTGGTGTGCGCCGACGAAGTCGAGCAACTGGCGGCAATCGAAGTGCTCACGCGCCAGACGCTCGAACGCGTGGAAGAGCCGGGCTATGCGCCCGAGCACCGCGTGCCGCAGACCGATGCAAAGGGGCAGATCGTCAAGAAGCCCAAAAAACCGAAGAAGCCCAAAGGCAATGCGCCCGTGGTGAGTGAGGACGTGCGCTTTCGGCGTTAAGAGCGCCTGACAACGCCGCTCGACATACCGCCAACAAACGAGCGAGCAGGCAAGCGAGAGAAACGCCTGATGGATGTCTGCCCGTCGCTCATGTCGTCTGCGCAGTCAGCGAGCGCAGTGTAGCAAACCCAAGGTGCGCTCGACGACCCGCTGCCATCAGCCGAGCCGTTCGCGCGACTCTAGGCCATGCCGCGCGATTCGATCTGGTAATGCCCCGATGGTCCAACCAAGTCGGATGGGTTCTCGAAGCATACGCTTGATCGGCATGCAGCTCACTTGGGCGTCTTCGAGCACGGCCTGCTCATCCTTTCACTTCTGGGACGGACGCTACAGCGGGATAAGGAACGCGAGTCGTGTACTTGCCCGCCTGAGATCTGAGCGACTGGCAAAGGCCCATGCTCATCCACCAGCAGATGGTGTTTGCTTACGCGTTTGCCGCGATCGCTAGGCCGCAGCCGAGTTCGCGCGGCAGGTACTCCCATGGCATTCCGGTCTTGAGGACTAAACCGGATCCCAGCCAGGGCCGCGTGATCATCAATATGAAAGCGTCCGCCTTTCGGCGATCGGTGATGGGCTAGAAGATGATCTGCTATAAGCGACCACAGATCTCCCGGAAGTAGTGCTCGCGCTATGGCATTAGTCCGTACGAACGTGGCCGCTTTGTTAGTGCCGGACTAACGCTGCGTCGGTCCGCTATCGACCTTGGATTCAACCGGTCGACGCAACACACTAAACTCTGGGTAAGCAGAAGGAGTGTTACGGATGAAGCAGAGAGCAAGGATTTATTATACGGATGCCCAGAAGGCGTTGATGTGGGAGCACTGGAAAAAGGGGGAATCGCTCCAGCAAATTGCCCAGCTGTTCGATCGAAACCACTCGTCTATACAGCGAATTCTTGCCGAGTCTGGTGGCATTCGGCCCGCAGAAAGACACCGATCAAGACTGGCATTAACCTTGGCCGAGCGGGAAGAAATATCACGCTCGCTAGCTACTGGTCAATCGATCCGTCAGATTGCTCAAGCACTTGGACGAGCACCGTCCACTATTAGCCGTGAGATCAGTCGCAATGGTGGCCAGACGAGCTATCGAGCTGGCTGTGCAGACGCGGCTGCTTGGAAGCGAGCCCATCGTCCTAAGTGCTGCAAACTGGTGACCAACCCTGAGTTGGCAAATATCGTAACAAGCAAACTCCAATTACAGTGGTCGCCTGAGCAAATTGCTGGGTGGCTCAAGCATACGTTTTCAGGCAGCGAGGATTACCAGGTGTCGCATGAAACGATTTATCGCAGCCTCTTCATTCAGGCCCGTGGTGCGCTGAAAAAGGAGCTACTTGAGCATCTTCGGCGAACCCGGGCCATGCGCCGATCGCGTCATCATACGCAAAAGAAAGAAAATCACGGCAGGATCAAAGATACGGTATCGATCAGCGAACGACCTGCCATAGTGGAGGATCGCGCTGTACCAGGACATTGGGAAGGAGACCTAGTGTTCGGAGACAGAAATAGCCAGATCGCTACCCTTGTCGAACGCCACACTCGTTACGTGATGCTAGTAAAAGTCGCAAGCAAAGATACAGAAACAGTCATCAGCGCATTGATTGATAACGCCCGTCAGTTACCCCGAGAGCTTTATCAATCACTGACTTGGGACCGGGGCAAGGAAATGGCTGACCACAAGCGTTTTACCATGGCCACTGATATCGATGTCTACTTCTGCGATCCACACAGCCCTTGGCAGCGTGGTAGCAATGAAAATACCAACGGACTATTACGCCAGTATTTCCCAAAAGGCATCGATATCTCCGCGTACTCGCAGGCCCAACTTAACGAAGTAGCTCGCAAATTGAACGAACGGCCAAGGAAGACTTTAGAATACCAGACACCCGCTGAACGATTCAGCAAACTTGTTGCATCGACCGGTTGAATCCAAGGCCGAAAGCAGACGGTCGGTAAAGCGCACTGTACGACCATGCTGCCGCCAAAGGAAGTAACAGGTTTTGTCAGGAGTTCTGAGCCGGCATTGCGCCGTGCCCGGATCAGGCGCCGCTGCGCACGGGCGCCAGCCCGCGCCGGCGCGCCAGGCCCCGCTCACACAGCGCGCCGGCGGCATACAACAGCACGAAGGCTGGCGTGACGAACAGGCCATACGCGTCGGGCCACGACAAAAATTCGAGGGCGCGGCCAAGGCCCAGCGCCTGCACCACGACCAGCTGGGCGGCAATCGGCAACTGCAGGAAGATCAACTGCGACGCATCGTCGCCAGCACCGAGCGACACAATACCGACGCAGGCCAGGATGAACAAGGCGTACGGCGCGCACAACAACAAACCGAGTCGGGACATCACAGGAGCAGGGTCGGACCCTGTTGACAATAGGCGGTACGAATCGTCACGACGTGACAGGGCGACAAACACTGTCACCTTACCACCGCAGCAGAGCCCAAAATCCTCCGAATGTCACATGGCGCGCGAAACGGTTAACGTAATGCGAGGCGCATATTTCGTGTGCCGTCCTCACGATCGATCGTCACCTCGAAGCCCAGTTTTTTCACCATCGCGACGATGCGCGAATTCTGCGGCAGCGCTTCGCCGACGATCTCGCCGGTGCCGCGCGCGCGGCAATACCGGATCAGCTTTTCCATCATGATGCGCCCCAGCCCCATTCCTTTGAGGTCCGAGCGCACGGTGACGGCGAATTCGGCGCTCGTGTTGTCGGGATCGGCCACGACGCGGGCAACCGCCAGCGTCTCGAACACCCCGTCCGCGTTCTTGCGGGTGGCGATGAAGGCCATCTCGCGGTCGTAGTCGATCTGCGTGAAGCGCGCCAGCTGCGACGGCTGCAGCTCGCGGATGCGCACGAACATCCGGTAGCGTACGTCGTCGGGCGTGAGCGCGTCGAAGAACGCCAGGTGCGCCGGCCCGTCTTCGGGGCGGATCGGGCGCAGCAGCAGCGGCGCGCCCTGCCACTCGATCGTCTCTTCCAGTTCGCGCGGATAGGGCCGGATCGCGAGCCGGTCGAGCGTGCTGCCCGAACGGTCGGCCAGCGCCAGCCGCATGCGCGCGTCGAGCACGATCGCGCCGCGGCTGTCGACCACCAGCGGGTTGATGTCCAGCTCGACGATTTCAGGAATATCGGAGATCAGGCGCGATACCTGGATAAGCACCGCCAGCACGGCGTCGAGATTGGCGGCCGGCCGGTTGCGGTAGCCGGCCAGGAGGCGCGCCACGCGCGTGCGGTCGACCAGGTCGCGCGCCAGCACCAGGTTCAGCGGCGGCAGGCCGACCGAATAATCATCGAGCACCTCGACCGCCACACCACCCTGGCCAAACACCAGCACCGGCCCGAACACCGGGTCGAGCGCGGCGCCCACGATCAGTTCGTGGCCGTGCGTGCGGCGGCACATGGCCTGCACCGAAAAGCCGTCGAAGCGCGCCTGCGGGAACAGCTCGCCCAGGCGCGCGCGCATGCGCAGCGCGGCAGCGCGCACGGCGTCTTCCGAATCGAGGTCAAGCGTCACGCCGCCAACATCGGACTTGTGCATCACGTCGGGCGTGAGGATCTTGACGGCAACCGGGAACCCGATCGCGCGCGCTGCCGCCACGGCCGCGTCGGCGTCCACGGCGGCGCGCGTCTCGACCAGCGCCAGGCCATACGCGCGCAGGATCGCCTTGGTTTCGGGGTCGGACAGCAGCAGGCGCTTGGCGGCGATCGCCTCGCGCACCAGCGCGCGCGCAGCGCTGCGGTCGGGCGCCATATGGCCGGCCATCGACGGCGGCACTTCCATCAGCAGGTTCTGGTTGCGCCGGTAGTTCACCAGTTGCAGGAAGCCGTTGACCCCGTCTTCGGGCGTGCGGTACGTGGGCATGCGCGCCTCGGCCGCGATCGCGCGCGCAGCCACGACCGAGGCGCCGCCCAGCCAGCACGACAGGATGGGGCGCGAAGCGGCGCGCGCCAGCGGCGCAATCGCATTGGCGACGTCGCGACTGTCGACGGTCGCCGTCGGCGAATGCACGATCAGCACCGCGTCGACCTGCGGGTCGGCCAGCAGCACGTCGAGCGCCGCCGCGTAACGCTCGGGCGGCGCGCCGCCCAGCAGGTTGACCGGGCTGGCACGCACTGGATTGCCAGGCTGCGCGCCGTTCCAGCCGGCCGGCAGCACGGCATCGAGCCGCATGACCGATTCGGGTGACAGCGTCGCCGCCACGCCGCCGCCGTAGCGCAGCGCGTCGCGCGCCAGTACGCCCGGTCCGAGGCCGTTGCTGAGGATGGCCAGGCGCTCGCCATGCAGCACGCGCGCGTAGGCCAGCGTCTCGACCGCCGCGAACAGCTGCTCGGTCGTGTGAACGCGCAGCATGCCGGCGCGCCGGATCGCGGCGTCGAACACGTCGTCCTCGGTGGCCAGCGCCCCGCTTTCGCTGGCCGCCGGCCGGGCGCCGTCGGTATCGCTGCGCGACTTGAGCACGATCACCGGCTTGCTGCGCGCGGCGGCGCGCGCCGCCGACATGAATTTGCGCGCGTAGCGCAGCTGGTCGACATACAGCAGGATCGCGCCGGCATTGCCATCGCTGGCCAGGTGATCGAGCACGTCGCCCAGGTCGACGTCAGCCGAGTCGCCCAGCGAGATGAAGTGCGAAAAGCCGATGCCGCGCGTGCGCGCCCAATCGAGTACGCCCGTCATCAGTGACCCGGACTGCGAGACGAAGGCAATCCGTCCCGGCAGTGCGCCGCTGTGGGCCACGCTGGCGTTCAGGCCGAGGCCAGGGACCAGCAGGCCCGCGCTGTTCGCGCCGAGAAGCCGCAGCAGATAGGGGTGCGCCGCGTCGAGCGTGGCCTGGCGCAGGCTTCGCCCCCGTGCATCGCGACCGCGCGCCAGCCCGCTGGTGAGCACCACGGCGGCGCGCGTGCCGCGCTCGCCCAGCTGGCGCACCAGTTGCGGCACGGTGGCGGCCGGCGTGCAGATGACGGCCAGGTCGGGCGCCTCGGGCAAGTCAGCCACGGCGGCGTAACACGGCAAGTCGCCCAGCTGCGTGTATTTGGGATTGACGGCAAACAGCTTGCCCTTGAAGCCGCCGCCTTGCAGATTGGCCAGCAGCGTGGCACCCATGCTGCCCGGGCGCGCCGAGGCGCCGATCAGCGCTACCGACCGCGGCGCGAACAGGTGCTGCAGGTTACGAACACTCATGAAAGTACCGGGAAGGTGCGCGGCATGGCCGGGCGGTTCAGGAAGCGGGCGGCATGCGACATGGATGGGACCTTTGCGTCAGTGGCGTCATTAACACCAGCATACCGCCACGGCGCGCTGCAGCGCGCACAAATTCCCGCGCCGCAGCTAGCGGAAGGCGAACACGCCGCCGATGCGCCGCTCGGGCAGCGCCCGCAGTTCGGCCGAACAAGCGAGCAATTCGCGCATCAAGCCATCGGCCAGACCCTGCGTATGACACGCGACGACGTGGGCATCGAAGGCCACGTCGGCCATGCAACTGCGCATGTGCCGCGCTTCGGGCAAGTCGCACAGCGCGATGGCCGCCAGCATGTCGTCGGCCGCCGGCGGCAGCACCGCGTAGAAACGCAGGCGGAACTGGCGATCGAGCAGCATGCTGCCGTTCAGGAAACGGTCGGCACCAACATCGAACAGGACGTGCGCGATGACTTCGGCCGCCCTGCCCGCTACTTCTTCCTGATTCTTCCTGCGTCGCAGAGCGAGCAGTCGCTCGATCAACACCATGCCTGCCCTTGCCATTGAATTATCATTGAATCAACTTGGCATGCTATCAGCCGCGCCCCTTGCCCGGCAAGGTTTCCCGCCACCTTCATGACAGCAGTGTTGCGCGGACGCCATGCTAGAATTACCGCGTGAATTCAACCGTCCATGTCTGCCTGCGCCGCGCGCTCGTGTGGCTGCTGCTGCTGGCGATTCCCTTCCAGGGCATCGCTTCGGCAGGCATGCTGGCGTGCACACATGCAGCCATGCAGCATGGCAGCGTCACCGCCGTGGCGGCGCCGCACTACATGGACGCCAAGGCGGGTCATTGCCACGATGCCGGCCCGCAGGTTGCCACGGCCACCGACCATGCCCCGACTGACCACGACCAGGAGCGCTGCAGCGCCTGCGCCGCCTGTTGCATCGGCGCCGCCATGGCGGGCGCACCAACGATTCCCGCCGCGCCGCAGACCTTGTCCACCCGGCTGATCGAGGCAGCCACCGGCCGCCCCGAGGCTGTCGACCTTGCCCTGCCCGAACGACCTCCCCGCTTCCCGCTCGCCTGAATCAGCACACCACCGCGCCACGCTGGCGCGGCATCACTGCATTTCACCGAACGAGGAACCATGTCGACCTTTACCCGACCACAGCTGCTGCTGGCCTGCGTGCTGGCCTGCGCCTGCGTCCTGACGCCTGCCGCAGCGCAGAGCGGCCACCGGGCCACGCCGGCCGCGAACACCACCGACCCGCACGCCGCCGTCCCGGAAACCCGCTACCAGCCGGCGTATGTGCCACCGGCACGCGCCGCCGCAACCACCACGCCTGACCGCGCCTGGCAGGAACACAACCGCATCGTGGCGGCCCAGCCCGGCCATGATGCGCATGCCGGGCACGGCAAACCGGCGCCCGATCCACATGCGCACAGCGGCCATGGCAAGCCGGCCCCTGATCCGCACGCGCACCACCACGCCCCTGCTCCAGCGCAGCCAGACCACAAGGAGCACCACTGATGGCAAGTCCAATTTCATGGCATGCAACGCTGGCCCTGAGCCTGGGCGTACTTCTGGCCGGCTGCGCCAGCGTCACGCCCGAGCGCGCATTCGAGGCCAGCGCCGCTGCGGCGCAGGCGCGCACGGGCGTGGATGCGCGCCTGCTGCGCAGCGATGCCGACCGCCAGGCCTTGCAGGTCGAAATCGACACTTTGCTACAGGCGCCGCTGACGCAGGACGCCGCCGTACGCATCGCCGCGCTGAACCATCCCGGCCTGCAGGCCACCTACTGGGAAGCCGGCATTGCCCAGGCCGACGTGGCCCAGGCCGCGCGCCTGCGCAATCCGGGCTTCGGGTTCTCGCGCATGGACGGCGGCGGGAACCGGGAAACCGAACGCTCCGTGTCGATCGACCTGGCGGGCCTGCTCACGATGCCGCTGCGCCAGCGCATGGCCGCGCGGCGCCTTGACGAAACCACGCTGCGCGTGGCCGCCGCCATCGAGCATCACGTCAACGCCACCCGGCGCGCCTGGATCGAGGCCGTGGCGGCGCGCCAGGCTCTGACCTATGCGCGTCAGGTGGCCGACGCCGCCGACGCGTCAAGCGCACTGATGGCGCGCATGACCCAGGCCGGCAATGCCAGTGCGCTGGACCTGGCGCGTGAGTCGGCCTTCCACGCCGAAGCCGGCGCCGGCGTACTGCGCGCCGACCGCGAGGCCAACGCCGCGCGCGAACATCTGACGCGCCAGCTCGGCCTGTGGGGCGCGCAGGCGCTCTACACACTGCCCGAGCGCTTGCCCGACCTGCCGGCGGCGCCCGCCGAACTGACCGGCATCGAGCGCACGGCGCTGAGCCAGCGCCTGGACGTGCAGGCCGCGCGCGCCGCCGCAGCCGGCACCGCCGCCGACCTGGGCCTCACGCGCACCACGCGCTTTGTCAATGTGCTCGACCTGGGCTATGCGGACAAGCGCGAGACAGGCGAGCCAAAGAGTGATGGCTACGAGATCGGCCTGGAGCTGCCGCTGTTCGACTGGGGCGGCGCCCGCGTGGCGCGCGCCGAAGCGGTGTACATGCAGTCGCTCGGCCAGGTCGCGGCGGTCGCGGTCAACGCCCGCAGCGAAGCGCGCGCGGGCTACCTCGGCTACCGCGCCAGCTACGACGTGGCGCGCCACTACCGCGACCAGGTGATCCCGCTGCGCAAGCAGATCGCGGACGAGACGCTGCTGCGCTACAACGGCATGCTGGCCAGCCCGTTCGAGCTGCTGGCCGACGCGCGCGAACAAGCCGCCGCGGTCCACGCCACCATCGAAGCGCTGAAGGATTTCTGGCTGGCCCAGGTCGACCTGGAAACCGCCATCGGCACGCGCCTGCCGGCGCCATCGACCACTGATATGAAGGACACCCCACAATGACCAACCGCAGATCGTTCCTGACCGGCGCCGGCGCCGGCATCACGGCACTGGGCGCCTCGCTCGTGAGCCGTGCCGGCGCGGCGTCGCTGCCGGAAGCCCCGACCCACACCTCGAGCGCCACCGCCGCGCCGCTGGCCCCGACAGGCGGGCGCCCGTACAACCCCGTCGTCACGCTCAACGGCTGGACGCTGCCGTGGCGCATGAAGGACGGCGTCAAGGAATTCCACCTCGTGGCCGAACCGGTCGTGCGCGAATTCGCGCCCGGCATGCAGGTCAATCTGTGGGGCTACAACGGCCAGAGCCCGGGCCCGACCATCGAAGTGGTCGAGGGTGACCGGGTGCGCATCTTTGTCACCAACAAGCTGCCCGAACACACCAGCGTGCACTGGCATGGCCAGTTGCTGCCGTGCGGGATGGACGGCGTGACGGGCCTGACCCAACCCGGCATTCAGCCCGGCAAGACCTTCGTCTACGAATTCGTCGCGCGCCATGCGGGCACCTTCATGTACCACCCGCACGCCGACGAGATGCAGCAGATGGCGATGGGGATGATGGGTTTCTGGGTCACGCACCCCAAGGATCCGCGCCAGCACGCCGTCGATCGCGATTACGTGATGCTGCTGTCCTCGTACGACATCGAACCGGGCAGCTATACGCCGCGCACCAACACGATGCTCGACTTCAACCTGTGGACCATCAACAGCCGCGTGTTCCCGGGCCTGGATCCGATGGTCGCGCGCTTGGGCGACAAGGTGCGCATTCGCGTTGGCAACCTGACGATGACGAACCACCCGATCCACCTGCACGGACACCGCTTCGAGGTGGCCGGCACCGATGGCGGCTGGGTGCCGAAGTCGGCGCGCTGGCCCGAGGTGACGACCGACGTCGCCGTGGGCCAGATGCGCGCGATCGAGTTCGTGGCCGATGCGCCGGGCGACTGGGCGTTCCACTGCCACAAATCGCACCACACGATGAACGCGATGGGCCATGACGTGCCCACGCTGATCGGCGTCGACCATCGCGGCGTGGCCGAGAAGATCAACAAGCTGGTGCCGGGCTATATGGTCATGGGCGACAAGGGCGGCTCGATGGGCGACATGAAGATGCCGCTGCCGGCCAACACGCTGCCGATGATGAGCGGCGACGGCCCGTTCGGCAACCTGGAAATGGGCGGCATGTTCACGGTGCTCAAGGTGCGCGAAGGCCTCAAACGCGGCGACTACAGCGACCCCGGCTGGTACCGGCATCCGGCCGGTACGGTCGCGCGCGAATGGACGGGCGACGGCGCCGATGCGCTACCGCCAGCGCCACGCGCGCCGGATGCCCGCCCCGCGCCGGCGCCGGCTGGCCAGGCCATGGATGCACGCAAGCCCGGCGCGAAGGACATGACCGGGCACGAGCACCACTAGCCGGCTGCAGGCGCCTCGGGCACCTCAGGTACCTCAGGTACCTCAGGTACCTCAGGTACCTCGCGCAGCAGCGCAATCAGCTGCTGCGGCGCGACCGGCTTCGTGAAGTGCTCGTCGAAGCCGGCCGCCAGCGAGGCGGCGCGGTCTTCCTTTCTGCCGCGCCCCGTCACGGCCACCAGGTAGGGGCGCGGCACGTCCTGCGCCAGCACGCCCGCCAGTTCCAGCCCATCCATGTGCGGCATGCCCAGGTCGAGTACCGCGATCCGGGCCGGCCGTTCGCGGTGCAGGCGCAGCGCCTGCGCTCCATCGTGCGCCACCATCACGGTCGCGCCTTCGGAACGCAGCAGCCAGGCCAGCGATTCCGCTGCATCGACATTGTCGTCGGCCACCAGGATGTGCTTGCCCAGCGCAGCGCCATCGGGCACCGGGAGCGCGTCGCCCGGCGCCATGGCCGGCTCCTCGCACAGGTGCAGGCGAACGAGGAAGGTCGCGCCGCGGCCCGGTCCGTCGCTGTCGGCCCGGATGCTGCCGCCATGCAGCTCGACGAAGCCCTTGGCCAGCGACAGCCCGATCCCCAGGCCGCCCTGCGCCAGGTGACTCGCGCTGCCGGCCTGCACGAACGGATCGAACACGCGTTCGAGCATGTCGGGTGCCAGTCCCACGCCGCTGTCGGCCACCCACGCCACGGCCTGGTTGTCTTCGCGCCGCAAGCCCAGTTCGAGACCGCCACCGGGCGGCGTGTACTTGGCCGCATTCGTGATCAGGTTGGCAAACACCTGCGTCAGGCGCAGCGGATCGGCGTCGACCCAGAGCGGTTCGTCGGCCACCCGCAACGCCACCTGGTGGCGCCCGGCCTCGATCAGCGGCATGCTCGTTTGCAGTGTTTCGCGCAGCAATCGGCCCAGGTCCACGCGCACGCGGCGCAGTTCGATCTTGCCGCGACTGATGCGCGACACGTCCAGCAGGTCGTCGAGCAGGCGCGCCATCTGGTCGGCCTGGCGCCCCACCATGGCCGCGATCCATTCGATGCGTTCCGGCGCCAGCGCCTTGCTGCGCAGAAGCGAGGCCGCATTGGCGATCGGCGCGAGCGGGTTGCGCAGCTCGTGCGCCAGCGTGGCGATATAGACATCCTTGCGCCCGTCGGCTTCGCGCAGGCTGTGCATCGCCGCTTCACGCTCGGACACGTCCAGCACCAGCGAGAACACGGTCTGGATCGCGCCTGCCTCGTCGACCAGTACCGAGTTGTACCATTCGCAGCACAGCGCACGCCCGTCGCGGGTGCGGTTGCGGTTGGCCGACTTGGCGTAGCGCGTGCCGGAGTCGATCAGGCGCGCGATCATCGTGTCGACCTGGTCGGCATCGCCCTCGTGGATCATGCCGATGCGGTCGATCCGCTGGCCGATGGCGTCGCCTGCGGACCAGCCGAACAATTCTTCAGCGCGGCGGTTCCACAGCGTGATGACCAGGTCGCGGTCCCATTCGATCACGGCCAGCGGGGTGTTCTCGATCAGGTAGCGGGTCTGGTCCAGCGCCCGTGTCAGCGCCGCACTGGCCTCGGTGCGCTCGGTGATGTCGTCGATGACGATCACGGCGGAGGCCAGTTCGGCGGCGCTCTCGCGCAGCGGCGCGCCACTGACCGCGTACACCCGTCTCGCGCCGCCATGCACGCTCTCGATCATGGCGTCGCGAAACGCCCGGCCGCCGATCGCGCGCGCCACCGGTTCACAGATCAGGTCGAGCATGCCCCCGACGCCGTCAGCGCCGAAGTGGCGCGCCATCTGCTTCGCCTGGTCGTTGGCCATCACGCAGCGGCCCTGGCCGTCGACGATCAGGACGCCGTCGGGCAATTGGCGCAGCACGGTGCCGAGCAGGCTTTGCCACTGGGCGTGCGCACGCGTTTCGATCATTTCCTGGAACGTTGCGTGCAGGCGCGCGTGCAGCGCGATATTGTCGATCGCCAGCGCGCCCAGCACGAACAGCGACGTGGACAGCCCGTACAGCCGCCCGGCATAGAAACCGAGGTCGTAGAGACCCGTATTGAACACGCAGGACAGGCCCACTTCGAACACCCAGGCCGCCATTGCCACGGTCAGCCAGACATCGAGCACGGTACGCGGGCGCTTTTGCACCGTGGCGTACAGCACGTAGACCGACAGCGCCAGTATCGCCGCCGAGATGCCATGGTAGAGCGGCAAGGTGCGCGTGCCGTCGATCAGTCTGGGCAGATACGGCGCACCGGTCGTGCCCACCAACACCAGCAGCGACACGAACAGTGCGGTCAGCAGCGCGCCGATGCGCATGAAGTGTGGCGGTAGCGGCGCCCCGGCCAGGCGCCCCCGTGCGCTGCGCGAGTAGCCGAGCACGAACAGCGGATACAGCGCGTGCCAAGCGGCGTGCAGCCAGGCGGAGGTTTGAAGATTCCCGCCAAGGACGCCTTCGTCGCCAAGCAGGCCGTGGAACGTGAGCATGTGGGCGCCGGCGATCAGCGCCGTGAACAGATAGCCGAGCGCAAGGATGCCCAGCGCCAGCGAGCGCCGCGTGTGGACATGACCGAGCAGCAGGATGCCGGTAACGAAATTACTGGCGATCAGCGTTGACAGATAGATCGGCAGGAATTCCGGTGCATGTGGCAAGGGCACGCCAGCTGCCGGCACCAGGACCGCAAACAGCAGCCCCAGCGCCGCCAGCACCAGCACAGCCCAGCGCAACTGGGCGCTACCGGGCGGATGCTTGACCAGGTCGATCGGTTCTGCGAGTACACCATCTCTCATGAGGATTCCGCTGACGAGGTCGGTCGGAGATGCACAGGTTCGGTATTGTTCTTTCTACAAAATATAGCCTAAATGAATATTGTTTGGGGCGTATTTATCCGCTTAACGTCCAGAAAACGCACTGGGCCGTGGGACCGGCCTGCCTCAGGCGCCGGCCGTCACGGGATACCCGGCACCGTCAATGGCCGCCGCCAGCGGGGCCAGATCGGCGGTGCTGTCGATGCGGACCTTGCCGCTGGCCAGATCGATGTTCACCGTGGCGGCCGGATCAACGGCGTGGACGGCAGCGGTCACGCGGCCAACGCAGTGCTTGCAGGTCATGTCGGCAACAGTCAATTCATACATGGGAATTTCTCCTTTGGTTGGGGGCACGGGCACGGGCGCCCCGGTGGCGGGGGTGGAATGTGGTGCGGCTTGCCAGCGGCGCAGCAGCAAGGCGTTGGCCACGACGCTGACCGAACTGAGCGCCATCGCGGCGCCGGCCAGCACCGGATTGAGAAGACCGAAGGCGGCCAGCGGCACGCCGATCAGGTTATAGATGAAGGCCCAGCCGAGGTTCTGCCGAATCTTGCGCCAGGTACGCTGCGAGACGTCGAGCGCGTCGGCCACCAGCATCGGATCGCCCCGCATCAGCGTGATGCCGGCGCTGTGCATCGCGACGTCGGTCCCGGTTGCCATCGCCATGCCGACGTCGGCAGCGGCCAGGGCCGGCGCATCGTTGATGCCGTCGCCGATCATGGCGACCGTGCGGCCAGCCTGGCGCAGCGCCGCGATGACGTCGGCCTTGTCGGCCGGCAGCACCTCGGCATGCACGCGCGTGATGCCCAGCGCGCGCGCCACGCCCTGCGCGGCGCCGGCGCTGTCACCGGTCAGCAGCACGGGCGTGATGCCGCGCGCGACCAGCCTTGCGACGGCGTCCTGCGCGCCGGGCTTGAGCCCGTCGCCGAACGCGAGCAGGCCAAGCACGGTGACGGCATCGCCGCGCCGCTCGGCCAGCCAGGACACGGTGCGCCCGGCCGCTTCATGCGCTTCTGCCCCACCCGCCGGTACGCCAAGGTCGTTCATCAGGCGCCGGTTGCCAAGCAGGATCGTCGCGCCATCGACGTCGGCTTGCACGCCACGACCCGGCAGCGCGCGCGCATCGGTCGCGTCCGGCACAGTCAACGCGCGGCGCACCGCTTCGTCCAGCACGGCGCGCGCCAGCGGATGGGCGCTCGTTTGCTGGACCGCGGCGGCCAGCGTGAGCAGGCGCGTCGCGTCTGGCCCTTCCAGCGCCAGCAATTGCGGGCGGCCCTCGGTCAGGGTACCGGTCTTGTCGAACACGACGACGTCGACGGCGTGCGCCGTTTCCAGCGCCTCGGCGTCCTTGATCAGGATGCCGTGGCGCGCGGCCACGCCGGTACCGACCATGATCGCCGTCGGCGTGGCCAGACCCAGCGCGCACGGACAGGCAATCACCATGACGGCCACCGCGTTGAGCAGCGCGCCCTGCCAGTTACCCGTACCCACGCCCCAGACCAGCAGCGTGACGAGCGCAATGGCCAGCACCACCGGCACGAACACGGCGCTGACCCGGTCGACCAGGCGCTGGATCGGCGCCTTGGCGGCCTGCGCGTCTTCGACCATGCGGATAATCTGCGCAAGCGTCGTCGCACTGCCGACGGCAGTGGCGCGCACCAGCAACAGGCCGTCGGCGTTGACGGCGCCGCCCACGACAGCGTCAAGCGGGCCCTTGGCCTGCGGCAGGCTCTCGCCAGTCAGCAGCGACTCGTCGACGTGGCTCAGGCCCTCGAGCACGACGCCATCGGCGGCTACCCGCTCGCCCGGCTTGACCACCATGACGTCGCCCACGCGCAAGGCCGCCAACGGCACGCGGACATCGGCGCCGTCGCGACGCACGAGGGCGTCGGCCGGCTGCAGTTGCTCCAGCGCGCCCAGTGCCTCGATGGTCTGGCGGCGAGCACGGCCTTCCAGCCATTTACCGAGCAGCACCAGCGTGATGACGACGGCCGACGACTCGAAATACAGGTGGGACGCTGCATGCCCGCTCTGCGTCAGCAGCAGGTACAGCGACAGGCCGTAGGCGGCGCTGGTGCCGATCGCAACGAGCAGGTCCATATTGCCGGCGCCGGCGCGCAGCGCGCCCCAGCCGGCGCGGTAGAAACGCGCGCCGAGCCAGAATTGCACGGGCGTGGCCAGCAGCCATTGCAGCCAGCCTGGCAGCATCGCGTCGATGCCGAATGGCGCCAGGAACATCGGCAACACAAGCGGGATGGACAAGAGCGCGCCGATGGCGACCGGCCACCAGGTGGCGGCGCCGGTCTTGACGGGTGTGGCAGGCGCGTCAGCCGTCTCGATGCGGGCTGCGTAACCGGCCCCTTCCACGGCAGCCAACAGGGCTGCCGCTGGCGCTGCGCCGTCGATGCGGGCCTTTTCGGTGGCCAGGTTGACACTGGCGCCTGTGACGCCAGGTACCTGTGCCAGGGCTTTTTCGACGCGCGCCACGCAGGAGGCGCAGGTCATGCCATCGATCAGCAGTGTGACCGGCGGCGGTACGGGAGGGGTAGTGTTGGCATCCATCCGACAAGGATAAACCTTCCCACTACGGGAAGGTCAACACACTCTTGAAGTTTGCCCGGGTTAGCTGCCGAAGTTGAACAGCACACCCACGGCGAGTTCGACCCACAGCGCGGCAAACACCAGCGCCAGCGCGCCGATGACGGCAAAGCGCTGCCACACGGCCAGACGCGCAACACGGCGGCCCGTGCGCAGACACGTCCAGCCGGCGCTGGCCAGCAACACTGCGGCCACCGCGAAATCGAAGCCGGTCCACTGGACGCCATGCGCGAACTGCATCCCGGCCAGCGGAACCAGCAGAATCATCGCCGTTGCCAGCGCCACGCGCACGGCATCGATGCCCATCGATGCGCGCAGTGCGCCACTGTTCGTATGGACGTCCCCGCCCCCTGCCATCGTCATGAAGTGCTCCGGTAAATTACCGGTCGATCGTGCCGGTGCCGCCAGTGTAGTCTTATTGTCGGCGCGACAACAGCAATACGTGCAAGTTCGGCATGCTGTTGAAACATTTTGTTACATTCGTGGCATGCCAGACTTTATATACTGACATACAGCTTCTCTGGACCAGTCATCATGCGCGCCTTGCCGTCCGCTCTATTCCTGTCGTGTCTGCTTGCCACGGGCGCCGCGACGGCGCACGTCCCGCTGCGGGGCGCCGCGCCTGGCGTTGCCGTTACCAATGCGCAGTCGCCATTGCTGATTGCACTGCGCGATGCTGAGCGGCACCTCGCCGAGGCCGTCGCCACGCGGGATGTCGACGCCCTGCGCGACCTGATCGCCACCGACTACTATCACGTCGAAACCAATGGCCGCGTGCGTACCCGCAGCGAATTCATGCAAGTGCTGACGCGCGATGAATACGAGTTTCGCTCGTACAGCAACGTGAGCATGGAAATCCAGTTGCTCGACAGCGGTCACACGGCCATCGTCCGCGGTCGCATGCAGGCCGATCTGCAGCCAGTCAGCGGTCCGCGCGAGTTTCGCGGGCGCTATGTTCGCGTCTGGCAGCTGCAGACCGACGGCTGGCGCAACACGATGATGCAGAGTACCGAGATCCGGCCGGCACGCTGATCATTGCCTTCGCGCTCACCCTGCGCGGCAGCCAATTGCAGATGCTGGTATTCTGGACAAGTCAGGGCGCACGCTGAACACGTTTCGGCGGGTGCCCCGGGGTGTGCGTTGCCCATCCCACGTTGACCAGCACATGCACGACGCCGGGCCGTGACGAACATGGCCCTGGTGCCTCGCTTCATACCGGAACAGTGTTCCCAACCATCTGAACGGAGAATGATCATGCCATACACATTGCCACCACTGCCTTACGCCTACGATGCCCTCGAGCCGCATTTCGATTCGCGCACGATGGAAATCCACCACACGAAGCACCATCAGGCCTACATCACCAACGTCAACAACGCGCTGGGCGAAGCCGGCGTCGCCGAGATGCCGGTCGAGCAGCTGATCGCCGACATCGGCAGCCTGCCGCAAGCCGTCCAGGGCGCAGTGCGCAACAATGGCGGCGGTCACGCCAACCACTCGCTGTTCTGGACCGTGCTGACCGCGGAAGGCGGCAAGCCAACGGGCAAAGTCGCACAGGCGATCGAAGACGACCTGGGCGGCTACGAGAAGTTCAAGGATGCCTTTACCAAAGCGGCGCAGACCCGCTTCGGTAGCGGCTGGGCCTGGCTAACCGTCGGCAAGGACGGCAAGCTGCTGGTGGAAAGCAGCGCCAATCAGGACAGCCCGCTGATGGGCCAGTTTGCCGGGATGTCGGGCGGCACGCCAATCCTGGGCCTGGACGTGTGGGAACACGCGTACTACCTGCAATACCAGAACAAGCGCCCTGACTACATCGCGGCCTTCTTCAACATCATCAACTGGGCGGAAGTCGAACGCCGCTACGAAGAAGCGCTGGCCAAATAAGCCGGTGCCCGGGCCTGCCTTGCAGGCCTTGCTTCACATGCGAGGCCGGCCATCACGCTGGCTTCGCGCCGTTTACATTTGCACTAAGGGACACCCATGAAACTGCTGCTGGTTGGGTCGAGCGGACTGGTCGGAAGCCACGTGCTGGAGATGGCGCTGGCCGACCCGAAGGTCACGTCGGTGGTGGCACCGACGCGGCGCGCCTTGCCACCGCATCCGAAACTGCAGGCGCCTGTCGTCGACTTCGACGCCTTGCCGCCGGACGCGGCCTGGTGGCAGGCCGACGCCGTCATCTGCACGCTGGGCACGACGATGCGCAGCGCCGGTTCGCAAGCTGCGTTCCGGCGTGTGGACCATGATTATCCGCTGGCGGTGGCAAGGCTCGCGCGCCAGCACGGCACGCCGCGCCACGTGCTGAACTCGGCCATCGGCGCCGATCCGGACGCACGTTTTTTCTACAACCGTGTCAAGGGCGAACTCGAACGCGATCTGGCCGGGCTGGGATTCACGTCGCTGACCCATGTGCGGCCTGGTCTGATTGGCGGAGAGCGCCACGAACGACGCCTGGGCGAACGCGTGTCCGGCATCCTGCTAGGACTGCTCGGACCCGTGCTGCCGCGCCGTTGGCGCATCAACCCTGCCCCGCGCATCGCGCACGCCCTGATCGACGCCGCGCTGCAGGCGCGCCCGGGCGTGCACATCATCCCCTCGGAGCAGCTGGTCTGAGCAGCCTATAACTTCACGTTCAGTGAAATATACGCGGCCCGGCCATTACCCGATGAGAACATCGGCTGCGCCTGGCTTGCCGGCCAGAAGAAGTTGTCGTACCACGCATATTCGTAATTGCGGTCCGCGATGTTCTTGACCTGAACATCGATGCTGGTGCGTGGCGAGATCGCGTAGCGCACATTGGCGTCGAACAGCACGAAGCCGCCGAACTTGCCTTGCTCGTTCGGATTATCGATGTAGTAGCTGCCCTGCGAACGGCCCTGCAGGCCAAAGCGCCAGGTATCCGAGTGCTTGTAATCCAGGCTGACATTGGTGATGTGGCGCGGCGTCGAGAACACTTCCTTGCCGGCCAGTGACACGCCATTCGCGCCCAGTGCACTGATCACTTCGGCCTTTTGCAGCGAGTGCGACAGCGACAGTTCGAGCCTGTCGGTGACTTTGCCCGAGAGCTGGAAGTCGAGGCCTTCGCGGCGCGTCTCACCCAACCCGACCGTGGTGCCGGTGGCCGGCATGTTCGCCACTTCGCCGGTAGCGTCCTGGCGCCAGATCGCCAGGCGCACGTCGCTGCGGGTGGTGGGCTTGAGCTTGACGCCGACTTCCTTGCCGGTATTGACCGACGCGTCGAACGGTGCCTGGCCCGGCACCAGGTAGGCGGGGCCCACGGAACCCGTCAGGATCTGGAACGTGCGGCCCCAGTTGCCATACACGCTGATGTCCGTCGCCGGACTCCAGACCATGCTGAACTTGGGCTGCTTGATCCAGCCGTAATCCTGCAATCGCGCGCTCGTCCCGCCCGCCAGCGGCTGGTTGCCCGTGAAGCGGTCGACCCGGTAGCCCGGCACGAGCTGGATGGTGTCGGTCGCCTTGATCACCGCCTGCACATAGGCCCCGACGTTGTTGAACTTGTAGCGGTCATCGTTCTGGATGCGGGCCGGCGTCGTGAAGTCTGTCGGAATCGCGAAGTTGTAGCGCAGGCGGCGGTAGCCGTTGTCCTGGCGCTCGGTATTGACACCGCCATCGACCGTGACGCGCTCGTTCGCACGCCACGTCAGGGTGCTCATGAAACCGAGCTGCTCTTCATCCCACAGACGGCGCTGGCGCGGTGCGTTGCCTTCGGGATTGCTGGTGAAGGTGACGCGGCGGTCATCCTTGTACTCGTTGTAGTACAGCTTGTTGCTGAGGAAGGCGTTCGGCGTGATGTGCCAGTCCAGGTGCGCGCTGGCATGGTGCATGTCGCGGTCGGTCTTGTCGTTGGCGTTCTTGCGCGGCGACTGGCGGCGGTCAGCGGCCAGCTCGGCTGCGGTCAGAAAACCCGGCTCGCCCGACGCGTGCTGGTAAGTGCGCACGACCAGGCCGGCCGTGACCGCCTTGTCGGTCGACGTGACGAACCACTTGCCGCCGACCGAGTATTTATTGGAGTCGCCGTTCGCGCGGTAGCTGTCAGTCAACTGCCTGGCCACGAAATAGTTTTGCGCAAAGCCGTCGGCTTCGCGGCCATATGCGGCCTGCACTTCGCGGGTGTTGAAGCTGCCGTAGGTGAACCGGCTATCAAAGTAATTGCCGCCCTGACGCGTGCCGATGTTCAGGTTGCCGCCGATATTGTGCAGGCCATAGCGCGGGTCGTTCGTACCGCGCACCACTTCGATATAGTCGACTTCAAGCGGGAAGATCATGTCGATGAAGCGCTGGTTGCCGCTGTTGACATTGCTCGGGATGCCGTCGATCAGCACCTTGATGCCATTGATATAGCCTTCGCCATTGAATGCGCGAAAACTCGCCTTGCCCGATTCGGCGCCCATCCGCGTTTCGGTCAGCTGCACACCGGGCAACTGGCCGACGAGCTCCCAACTGTTGGTCACGTTCTTGTCTTCGATCTTGTCCGCCCCCAGCACGTCGACCGATGTCAGGACGCGGCTCGAGCGCAAGGCGCCGGCATCGCGCTGGGCGCTGACGCGCACCTCACCCATGACGATTGCGGGATCAGCGGCGTGGGCGAACGTGGAACCGAGGGTTGCCAGAGCAAGTGCATGGGCAACAGGAAGGAGCTTGAATGTCATCAGAAAGACCTTGTCATGGACGGCGCAAGCGGCAATGCCTGCTGAGTCAATAATGATAAACCATTATCAGTAGTGATGGCAATATGCGGGATGGTGCCGGGCATCCCCTATTCTCGACCTCAGTGCGACTTCCCGCACGCCGAACACCCACGCGCCGCCGTGCAGCTCCACAAAGTAAAGGGCGTAAAAAAGCCGCAGCGCAAATGACGCCAGGCTTGGCATCACTCGCGTCATCTGCGGCGTTTGCGTCAGGTGACGATCAGCGGTTCGGCACCACGCGCCACACCGTGTTGGCCAGGTCGTCGGCGATGATCAGCGCGCCGCGCGGATCGACCGTGACACCGACCGGACGACCACGTGTCTTGCCGTTGGCATCCCGGAAGCCCGTGGCGAAGTCGATCGCTGCGCCGGCCGGACGACCATTCGCGAATGGCACGAAGATCACCTTGTAGCCAACCGGATTGTCGCGGTTCCAGCTGCCGTGTTCGCCAACGAAGGCGCCATTGGCGAATTTCGCGCCCATGGCCGGCAGCGAGAAGTGCAGACCGAGCGCCGCGACGTGCGAGCCAAGGCCATAGTCCGGCTTGATGGCAGCCGCCACCTTTTTCGGGTTCGGCGGCATCACGCGCGGATCGACGTTCTGGCCCCAGTAGCTGTACGGCCAGCCGTAGAAACCGCCCTCTTTCACCGAGGTCAGGTAATCCGGCACCAGGTCCGGACCCAGCTCGTCGCGCTCGTTCACGACTGACCACAGCTGGCCCGTTTCCGGGTTCATCGCCAGCGCCGTCGGGTTGCGCAGGCCCGTGGCGTACGGCTTGTGGGCGCCCGTCGTCACGTCGATCTGCCAGACCATTGCGCGGTCGACTTCGGCTTCCATGCCGCGCTCGGTGATGTTGCTGTTCGAACCGATACCGACGTAGACATAGCGGCCATCGGGGCTGATGGTCATCGCTTTCGTCCAGTGGTGGTTGATCTCGGCGGGCAGTTGGGTGAGCGTCACCGGCGCTGCGGCAGCCTTGGTCTGACCCGGCTGGTAATCAAAGGTAACGACCGCGTCCTGGTTCGCCACGTACAGCTTGTTGTTGGCAAACGCCAGGCCGTATGGGGCATTCAGGTTCTCGGCGAACACGGTCTTGAGCTCGTACTGGCCATCGCCGTCCGCATCGCGCAGCAGCGTCAGGCGATTGCCGCCCTTGACCTTGGTATTGCCCTGCGCCTTGATGTAGCCGGCAATGACGTCCTTCGGCTTGAGCTTGGCCGCGCTGCCGCCACGCCCTTCCGCCACCAGGATATCGCCGTTCGGCAGCACCAGCATCTGGCGCGGGATCTTCAGGTCGGTCGCGATGGCCGTGATGCTGTAACCCTCTGGCACGGTCGGCTTCTGATCGCCCCATGCAGTCGGCTCGGCAATCTTCATGCTCGGAAACAGGCCGCGCTCGGGCGCCGGCAGTTTCGGATCCGGGCCGCTGGCCAGGTTGGTATTGGCTTCGTTACTGCAGGCGCTGGCCAGCAGGGTCATGCTGAACAGGGCAAGTGCGCTCGAGCGATTCATTTCAGTCCTCCCGAACGTGGGTTAAGGCCTAACACAGCGGTAATGCAAATCAGGATAAAGACGATGGCCGACAGCACCAGGCCGGTCGGCATGAGCGCCCAGGCATCCTTGGCATGCTGGAAAGCGTTGACCAGACCGATCACGAAGGTCAGCAGCAGCAGCACGAAGTAGTTCAACGGCCGACCGGCCATTGGCCTGGCGCGCAGCAGATTGACCAGCGCGAACACGAGCGCCAGTCCGGCGAACAGCAAGGCACCGGCGTTGAGCCACGAAGCAAAATTGCTCCACTGGATCTGGTAAGTGTTGTAGTAGGTGTAATCGCTGAGCAATGCGCCGAGGAACAGCGACACGCTGCCTGCGAGCAGGATCGTGTGGAGCACGCCTGGCGCGCGGACATAGCCTGCGCTGGCCGTGGTGACAGTAGACATGGGGTTGACCTTATTGGTAATTTTGATAACGCAGACTATAGCGGCTATGCCAACTGACTGTCGCATCGTTGAGCACGGCGCGAATCGTGGGTCATCGTCATACCAACCGCCCCGTTCGCACATCGATGGTGATGAAGCGGTTCGCGGGGAGTAGCGGCCTTCAGTGAGGCCGTTTCGCCGCCAGTGCGATCCGGTACATGGCGCATGCACCATCGCGCGCCGGACGGTGGTCGATCTCGACCGACAGCAAGGGGCGGCGGGACGCGCCCGAGCCAGCCAGGGTCTCCGCCTGCATCTGCACCTTCCCCTCAACGCAGACATAGCGCAGGGGGCGTGCTACCGGCCAGTGGGTGCAGGATGGCAGGCGGGCGTTGCGCGTGAATACCCGGAACACCAGCGGCAGCACGACGAAACGCTGCGCTGCCGCCGACACCTGCGCGGCATTGCACCATAGTTCGGCGCCATCCGGCGTATGGCGCAGCAGCAGGCCTTCACGCAGCATCAGCGCAGTCGTCTCGAGACTGGGAATGAAGCGAAGATCCATGGCCCTGCCCACCAGATGCGCATGACTGACCACGATGGCCAGCATGGGCCGGTACCTCGCCATCGCCTTACAGAGCCCGAAGGGAAAGGCAGCGGGGCAGGTGTTCCTGTAGCGCGGCCACGCAGCGCGCGGCCATCTGCTCCTGGTTGCCGATGGCGTTGTCGCTGCCAAGGTCGCTGCCATGGGCGCGGTCGAACTGCGCATACCACAGCACTGCCCCTCCTGCCCCCTGTCGCAGGATCAGGGATACCCGCAGCAGCAAAGCGTCCTGACGCACGGCGCCCTCGAGCAGGTAAAGGGCGCGGGGATGCTCGGCTGGCGGCGACGCGCGGTCCCCGCTTGCCAGGCTGAGCGAATGCAGTTCACGGTACAGCCGGAATCCCAGTTCGTCGTTCAGGCCTGCGGTGAAGTGCACGGCCTGCGCGTCGGCGCACAGGCAGATGAGTGGGCTGAACAGCAACAGCGGCGCGGGGACGAGGCCCAAGGGACCCGCCGCCCCGTTGTCGGCCAGTGCAATGCGGGCGTGGTAACGGCCTTGCGGCACCGTGATGCGCAAGGTATCGGCGGCGCCTTCGTCCGCGTAATACGCCGTCAGGCGCAGGCGCAGGCGTCCCGCCTGGACACGGACGATGGGATCGTCTGCGGGGAAATACGATGCGGGATCGCGGCCGAACACGGCAACGCCGATCTCGTGTTCCGGCGGCGACGCGGCCGTGTTGTCGGACAGCAGCGCGCGCTCGACCAGATAGGCGAGCAGCGCCGCGCAGCGGCGCGCCTTGGCAAATCGCTTGCTGGTCAGCACACGTTGCAAGGTCTCGCGGACGGCGTCATCGGAGCATGGCCGTGGCGCATTGCCCACGGCCGGCACTCCGGTAATGAGTGACAATGCGGGGGGATTCATCATGCTCTCCTGTAGCGCGCGCTGTACGCACTGTGCCAACCGATCCTATGCCAACCCCGGCGTGGCTGCCTTCCGGTTACCTTCCCACGCCTTCAGATACGGCAAGTCATTGATTCTGCTGATCAAAGCGACCGTTGCAACCTGCCTGCCCCCAGGCGTGCGCAGCCAGCGACTGCGGCGTCCAACCAGATAACGGCCATCAGTGCAACTGAAATATTGTCAGGTATACAAAACCATCTTTCACGTGAGATATTGACAGGCTGTAAAGTCGGCCGGCTCTGGCCCGCCTGCCCCGGCCGACCGCGATGCGCTTCACCCACCCTTAGGGAGTGATCTTGAACCACGCATCACCACCGGAATTACGTGCGCTGCGAGAGAGTGACCCACTGATCGACGGCGGCCGCTTCCTGCTTGGCGACTGGACGATCGACGTGACGGCGCACCGGATCGTACGCGGCGACGACATGGTCGCACTGGAGCCACGGCCGATGGCCGTCCTGGCAGAACTGTGCCGTCGGAGTGGCGAGGTCGTGACGGCCGATACCCTGCTCGATGCCTGCTGGCCCGGCCAGGTGCAGGGCGACAACCAGGTGCACAAGGCGATTGCCGGCCTGCGCCGGGCGCTGCAGGATGCAGCCGCCAGCCCTCGCTACATCGAGACGATCCGCAAGCAGGGCTACCGGATGATCGCCCCGATCCGCGTATTGTCCGACGGCGGACCGCGCAGCCTGAGCGGCGCCTGGCGCGGCGCGTCGCCGTTTCGGGGACTGGAACCGTTCGGCACGGAACATGCAGCCGTGTATTTCGGCCGTGATGAGGCCATCAGGCAATTGCATCGGCGTCTCGGTGAGCAGCAGGCGCGGGGCCATGCGCTGGTCGTGCTGCTGGGTCCCAGCGGCTCCGGCAAAACATCGCTGGTACGGGCCGGCCTCATCCCCGCCATGCTCGCCGCTTGCGTGCCCGGCGATACGCGCGTGCGGGCCTGTACGGCGACGGTACTGGACCTGGGGGCGCTCGACGAGACCGGCCCCTGGCAGGCGCTGGCCGGCGCCCTGCTCGATTGGGAGATCGGCAATGTCGCGCTGCTGTCGGGCCACAGCATTGCCTCGCTGGCGGCGCTGCTGCGCGCCGAGCCGGACGAGGTGCTGCGGCTGCTGCGGATCGGTTTGCAGGCGCGGCGCGCCGGCACCCAGGGCGCGCCGCTGCTGGTACTGGACCGCCTGGAAGGCCTGTTCGGCCCGGCCATCGCAGCGGGCCTGCAGGATTTTGTCGACTGTATCGAGCGGCTGGTACGCAGCAGCCTGGTGCTGGTGCTGGCGGTGTGCCGCAACGATGTCTATCCCAGCCTGTCGTCCCATCGCCTGTTCATGCACGACAAGGAGCACGGCGCGCACATGGACCTGGCACCGCCTGACGCGCAGGCGATCATGCAGATGATCCGCCTGCCCGCGCGCGCGGCCAACCTGACCTACGGCAGCGATGCGAGCAGCCTGAACCGGCTCGACGACCGCCTGTGCGCCGATGCGATGCAGGCTGGCGACGCCTTGCCGCTGCTGCAATACACGCTGCAGGCCCTGTACCTGGCGCGTGCACCGGGCGACGAACTGACCTGGGCCGCCTACGATGCGCTGGGCGGCCTGGAAGGCGCCATCGGCAGCCGGGCCGAGGCGATCCTGGCGGCCTTGCCAGTCGCCCAGCAAGCGGCGCTGTCGCGCCTGCTGCCGCGTCTGGTCACCGTGTCGACCGACGACGCGTCGCCCAGCAGCCGCTCGGTCACCGGCGCCAGCCTGGCCGACGTGCATGAGCGGGCATTGGTCGATGCGCTGATCGAGGCGCGCCTGCTGGTGGCCGACCGCCTCGGCGGCGGCGAGATCGGCTTTCGCGTGGCGCACGAAGCGTTGCTGCGCCGCTGGCCACGGGTCACTGCCTGGATTGCGCAGCACCGGGCAACGCTGACCGCCCGCGCCGAGCTGGGTCCATGGGTGCGCCGCTGGCTGGACAGTGGCCGCGCCAGGGCATGCCTGTTGCCGCGGGTGCCGTTGCTGTGGCAATCGCGGGATGCGGTGCGCGCCGCACCACAACTGTTCGGGCGTGACGAGCACGACTTCGTGACGCGCTCCCAGGCACGGCTCACGGCGCTGGCGCGCTGGCGCGTGGCCGCGCTGGTCGGCGCACTGGCGCTGGCGTTGACCGCCGGACTGGCCGCCGTGCACAACGCGCGGCTGGCCGACACCGTGACTGCACGCGAGCACCAGAGCCGGCGCCTGGCCACCTTCATGCTGGGTGAACTTGCCGACCAGCTGCGACCGATCGGCAAGCTCGATCTGCTGGGCAGCATCGGTGAACAAGGTTTGCAGGTGCTCATCCCGCAGGATGTCCGGGACGAGCTGCCGGCCGACACCCTGCAGCGTGCCAAAGCGCTCGTCGTGATCGGCGAAGTCAACAGCAGCCGGGGAACGCAGCAGCTCGCGCTGGCCGGCACGGCGCTGACGCGCGCCTACGCCCTGCTCGCGGCCATGGGGCCGGCGCCGGGCATCGATCCTGGCGAGTACTACAAGACGCTGGGCGCCAGCGCGTTCTGGCTGGGCCAGATCGCCTATGACGCCGGCCGCCTGGATGACGCCACGGTGCACATGAAGCGCTATCGCGCGGCCAGCCAGGCCTGGCTGGTCGCAGCGCCGGCGCATCCCCAGGCCAGGGCCGAGCTCGGCTATGCGCTCGGTAGCCTGAGTTCGATCGCGATGCGGCGTGGCCGCTGGGCTGACGCGCAGCGCGGCTTCGAGCAATCGCTCGCGCTCAAGCTGGCGGTGCTGGCCGACCATCCGGATGATATCGATGCGCAGGACGCGGTTGCCAGCGCGCGCGCCTGGCTGGGTCAGCTGGCGCATCTGAAAGGTGACAGCCGGCGCGCGCTGGCGCTGTACGACACCGCGCGCGGCGTCCAGCAGCGACTGCAACAGGCACGCCCCGGCGAAGCGGTGCGGCTGCGCGACCTGGGCGTCATCGAGAGCCGGCGCGCCGAAGCCTTGCAGGCATTGGGCCGACCCCTTGACGCCATCGCGGCCAGACAGGCTGGGGTGCACTGGATGCGCCAGGCGCTGGTCGGTGGCGCCAGCAACGCCTTCTGGCAAGCCGAAAGCCTGCTGGCTGACAGCGCCCTTCTGCTGGCGCAGGCGGATGCCGGCATGCCCATCATCGCCGGGCTGGCCGCATTGGAGCGCCGCATGGCCGGTCACGACCAGGCCAGCCAGGCCATGCGCGAGTGGCGCCAGAGTGCCGTGCAGGCGCGCCTCGTGCTCGCCGGGCAAGCGCTGCGGGCACGCGACTGGGCCAAAGCGCGCGCCGAGGCCAGCGGGGCGGCCCAGGACATCCGCGGCCTGATGGCGCAATACCCGTATCTGTGGCAGGGCCGGGAGCTGCAGGCACGGGCCGCCATGCTGCTGTTGCAGGCCGGGGCCGGCGCCGGTGCCTTGAGCGGGCCCTACCCGGCCGCGCAGTGCAAGGCGGCGCGCAGCGCCTTGCAGCCGGCCATCGACACCGGCCAGGCGGGCTTCGTGCGCGAAGCCTGGCTGGTAGCACGAGCATGTGCAGGGGAAGGCGCCGTCACCGGCGCCGATGTGCAAACGCTGACGCAAGGCGGCTACCGACCGCAATCGCTGGCATTTCTTAACGTAGTATCAACCAGGATCGCACCATGACAACAGCAGCACCGGTCTCCATCGCCGCATCCGTGCCAGGCAGTGCCCCCATCTTCTTCGTGGTGCCCGTCATTCCCGACGACGGCAGTGTGGAAAACGTGTTCTATTACGCGCAGGCTGGCAGCGACCAATATTGGGAAAAGATCTCGCCCAAGGATCTCGACGCCAGGCGTGGCGGGGGCGATGCGAATGGCGTCATGCTGTTCCAGCCTGATATCGAGGCCATTCTGCAGCACACGCACCTGACGGGGGACCGACTCGACCGCAGTGTCACGCTGTACGCGGGCGTGGCGCGTACGCTGTCGGTGAGCGCCGATCCCCTGCCGAGCGCCTGCCTGTTTGACGCCAACCGGTTCATGGTCATTCCGGTGGTTCCCCACACCACACGCGGTGTGATTCTCGTGTTCAGCAAGCAGTCGACCGGCAAATCGCCCACGCCCGTATTCGAGCTGATTGCCACCACGGATCCCGAAATCAAGAACGGCGTGGGCAAATAGACCGGAAAGGATTACCGGGACTCACCAGGGGCGCGCGCCGCGGCGCCCCGCCAGTAACACTGCGCGCGGCTGCGCCAGATGATCAGCAGGGTTGCGCACAGCGTTGCCGTGGCGGCCCAGGCAAACGACCCCGCGCCGAAGTGGCCCAGCAACATGCCGCCAACGACGCTGCCGGCGAAAATCGCGAGATTCCAGACCGTCGTCATCATCGACTGCGCCACGTCCTGGCCTGGCCCCGATGCATTGGACAGCGACGTCACGAACAAGGTCGCCGCCCCGCCGAACGCCAGCCCCCATACCGCAATCGCCACGTACACCACCGCCTGCACACCGGGCCACAGCGCCAGCATGACGCACGCCAGCAGGAACAGACCCGTGCTGGCCATGACCAGCTGGCGCAGCCAGCGGTCGACCAGCGTCCCCACCAGCAGCAGGCTCAGTAACGCGGCGCCGCCGAACAGCGCGAGCAGGAAATCCACGCGCGGCGCCAGCCCGGCCAGCGTCACGAGTGGCGCGATATACGTGTACAGCAGGTTGTGCGTGACGACGTACAAGAGCAGCACTGCCAGCACGGTGCGCACGCCGGGCAGCGCGAACACCTGCGCCACACTCTGACGTTGTTGGCCGGGAATGGCGCGCAGCGCCGGCAGCCGCAGCACGATCCACAGCATCAGCAGTGCGGCCAGCGCACTGAGCGCGCCGAACGCGATGCGCCAGCCAACCAGGTTGCCGACATAGGTGCCGAGCGGGATACCGACCGTCAGCGCCAGCGGCGTGCCCGCCATCGCAATGGCGATCGCCCTGCCCTTGTGCTGCGGTGCGACCATCCGCGCTGCGTAGCCGACCAGCATGGCCCAGGCCAGGCCCGCCGCCACACCGCCCAGGAACCGGGCGACAAAGATCAGCACCAGGCTGGTGGACAGCGCGGTGATCGTGTTGGCAATCACGAAGCCGGCCAGCGACGTGAGCAGCAAGGTGCGGCGGCCAACGCCTTGCGTGGCGGCCGCCAGCGGGATCGCGGCCAATACCGAACCCAGCGCGTAGATGCTGATCAGCTGCCCCATCACGGACTGCGAACTGTCCAGGCTGGCAGCAAGCTGCGGCAGCAGCCCGGCGGGCAGAACTTCGGTGAGGATGACGACAAAGCTGACCATCGTCAGCGCCAGCAGTGAGGTCAGTGGCAGCTTCGGGACGGCGGGTGAATCGCGGAGTTCGTCGGGGTGCGTTAAGGTATCTGGTGTCATGGGTAATGCAATGGCGAACGCCGCAGCGGCGACGCATGGTTGACCCATGCACCGCTGCTGCGAACGTTGAAATAAGTGAAAAGGTGCAGGCTGGCGGATCAGACGTTCAGATCGACCCGGCTGCCGCTGCGGTCGGACGCGATGATCGCGTCGATCACCGCATGCATCTTGACCGCGTCGGCGAAGGTTGGCGCCAACTGCGTGCCATCGCGCACGTCGCCGGCATACGCCGCATACAGATGGGCCAGCTCGGCGACGCTGCCGCCGAGGGCATGCTCCGGCAACCAGTCGTACTGCGCCGGCACGGGCAACGCCTGCAACGGCTGGGCGTCGCCCCGCGCGCCTTCGATCAGATTGACCGATGGACCGAAGCTGGTCGCATTGGTGATGCGCAGGTCGCCTTCAGTCCCTGTCAGATCGATCTGCACGCCGGCGTTATTGCGCTTACCCGCTTCAAGCTGCACCGTCAGCACGGCGCCGTTGGCGAAGGTGCCGGTCACGAGCACCTGGTCGGGATTGGTACGCGGCAGCGTCTCGCCGGTATCGACGATCGTTACCTGCTTGATCTGGTTGGCCGTCAACGCATTCAGCGTGCGAGGGAAACCGAAATGCCTGAACAGGATATCGAGGAAGTGGCCGCCGAAGATCGGCAGCAGATCCGAAAAATTCTCGGCTGGTACCGTATAGGCCAGATACCCCATGCGGCGCGCGCCGAACGCGTCGACGCTGACATGCATCCGCACCGAACGCAGTTCGCCGATATAGCCTTCGGCCAGCAGATCGCTCATGTAGCGGTAGCTCGGCGACAGGCGGCGCTGCAGGCCCACGACGTGGCGCACACCGGCCTGCTCGGCCAATGCTGCGAGCTCGGCCGACACGGCGGTGCTGGTGGTCAGCGGCCATTCCGAATACACGTCCTTGCCGGCCGCGATGGCGGCGCGGATGGCTGCCTCGTGCTGCGGCGCCTGGTTCAGCACCAGCACCAGGTCGACCTCAGGGTGCTCGACGAGCGCCTGCAGCGAGGTGACGGGATGGGCAATGCCATGGCGCGCGGCCAGTGCCTGGGCCTTGTCGGCACTGCGGCTGTAGACGGCCGTCAGTTCGAACTCGGGCAGCAAGGCGAGCGAGGGGATGTGGCCATATTCGGCCCAGGTACCGGCGCCGACGATGCCGACGCGGATTTTGTTGACGGACACTGCGGGAGTGGCTGAAACGGCTTTGTTGCACAAATAGGCCCCGTTCAGCGGTCTAGCGTGGGTGCGGGGTAAACTGACGGCATGACTGCCCCAGCAAAACCAAAGTACCGAACGACCAACTGGAAAGACTACAACACGGCGCTGAAGGCGCGCGGCTCGCTGCTCATCTGGCTGGAAAAGGACATGCGCTGGCACGGCAGTGCCAGCGGCAAGCGGGGCCGGCGACCGAAGTACAGCGAGGCGGCAATCCAGTTCTGCCTGACCATCAAGGGCTTGTTCAATCTGGCCCTGCGCCAGGCGATGGGCATGGCGCAAAGCCTGCTCAAGCTCGCTGGCCTGGACTGGCAGGTGCCTGACTTCAGCACCGTTAGCCGGCGCCAGAAATATCTACCGGTAACGATCGGAGCGCAGCCGACTGTAACCGGATTGCACCTCCTAGTCGACAGCACGGGCATTAAGATGCTGGGCGAAGGCGAGTGGAAGACCAAAAAACATGGGACCGACTATCGTCGTCAGTGGCGTAAGGTCCACCTTGGCATTGATGCGGCCACGCTGGAAATCCGGGCCATTGAAGTGACCGACAACGCCACAGGCGATGCGCAGATGCTGCCATACCTGCTCGACCAAATTCCCGCCAGCGAGACCGTCGCAAGCGTCAGCGGTGATGGTGCCTACGACACCAAAGACTGTCATGAAGCGATCGCGCAACGTGGGGCACAAGCGGTTATTCCAACTCGTAAGAACGCCAAGCCATGGAAGGATCGGCGCCCAGGCGCCACAGCCCGCAACGCCATCCTGGCGGCCACGCGTCTACTGGGCAGGAAAATCTGGAAGAAGTGGAGCGGCTATCACCGGCGCAGCCTTGTCGAGACCAAGATGCGTTGTTTCAAGCTGCTCGGTGAACGCGTTATGGCACGTGATTTCGACCGTCAGGTCGCGGAACTACAGGTCCGTGCCGCCATTCTCAATCGGTTCACCCGGTTGGGCACGCCTACGACTATGGCGGTGAGCATGCCGTAATTCCGCCTGGGGTTTGGGGAATTACGAACTCTGCTGATTTATGCAACAAAGCCGATTGAAAGTCATGATGACCAGAAGGATGCCGCGCAGACTGTCTAGACGAAGGTCGCGAGATATCATTTGTTACTCCACAAAGTTAACGAAGACAGAAGCAACAATGACAGACGGTCCAGCGTGACGGCGTGGGAGAACAGCACCCGTTTTCTACCGGAAACTTTCGGATGCCATGATGACAACGATAGAATTATATCAATTTTCTACGCGAATATGCGTTATGTTTTGGAAACTTGTGTTGCCATTAATATATTGTCTGTGACTCATTTTGTTCAGTTACTTTGGCCACGCCTGAACGGTTTTCGCGTGCCGCCCCGGACACGTAGCGTAGAGGGGTGGCAGCTCGATAACCCAGGCCTGCCATGCGCCGTAGTCGTCGGCACTGGGCCGCGCGACCAACTGGCACGGGGCAGACAGCGCGCTATCGAGGGATGCTTTTGTTGGCAGCATCGATTGCGGCGTCGAGGTTGCGCACGCGGTCAGCATCAGACACGCAACCAGCAGGCAAAGGTTTCGTATTGCGCAGCTCCTTGGTGAGCGCCGACATGCGCGGCGCCAAGGTGGATTGAATAGTGGCGAACTCGGTGGCCGCCTTGGTAATGCGCGCGGCGTCGGCCTGCAGCGTAGTCAGCGCCAGCGCCGATTGACTGCGCATGGTTTCCGCGTGCGCGCGCTGCAGCTCGGCGATCTCTGCTCGTGCCGCCAACCGTTCGTGAACCAGCCGGCGGCGCCGGCAAGCGCCATCGCCAGCAGCAGGGCTGGGCCGGGCGCCAGCGCGCGTTACTGGACCGGGATCATGGCAGGCCTTTCAAGCACAGCTCGCGCTCGGCCTGGCGCCGGCGTGTGAGGCCCCGCACTTCCTCGAGCACCTTGCGCATCACGACCTTGCCGCGCGCATCCTTGAGGCGCGCGAGCGGGATGCACATGGCGATGCCGGCGGCGTGCCGCTCAAGGTCGCGGTCGCGCTGGGCGCGGCACTGCGCGGGCGTGTACGTCTTCCCCAGGCCGCGTTCTCGGTGGCACCGGTGGAGTACGTGAGTACGCGGGCCATGTCGCGGTAGGTGGAAAGCGCGGTGCGTTCGAATGCGGACGTGAAGCTGAGCAGCGCCGTCGCGGCCACGGCGCCGACCAGTGCGACCAGGCCGCGCCGCTGGGCTGGCGCGCCCTTGACCATTGCCGGTCATCGACGGTTGCGCCACGACGCGCGCGATCGCGGCGTCGAGCGAGGTCAGGCCAGCGGCTACAACCAGGATGGGCGCGGTGCCGCTGGCGTACAAGCGCAACGGTGACCCGGCAGCCATCGTGCGGGTGCTGCAAGCGATCGAGCACGCGCGGCCGGACCTTCGCCTCCATGGCGTCGGCCTGAAATCAACTGCGCTGTCGTTGCCGCACATCACCGGCCTGCGGCACACCGCCGACCCGATGGCTTGGTCACTTGCAGCTCGCAAGCAAGGTCGCAATGCCAATGACTGGCGTAAGGCAAAACGCCTCGCCGAAAACACTCATGCGCGGATCCGCCACCAGCCCGCATAACACCAATTATTTTGAGGACGACACCGTGACCACCAACCGCGACGATTTCTGCACCTGCCGGCCGTGATGGGTGTGGTCGGGATCAAGCGCACCGCGATCGACGATCGTAGCAAGGCTGGCACCTTCCCGGCGCCGGTTCCGCTCGGGCCGCGGGCCTTGGCTTGGGACGAGTCGGCAATCGCGGAATGGCAGAAGAACCTGCAGACCGGCGTCAAAGCGAGCCTATTAGATCGGGGGGTAGAAACGGGGGTAGGTAGAAAAGAAAAAGCCCCTTCACAGGGGCTTTTTCAAGTAACTGGCGGAGACGGTGGGATTCGAACCCACGATACAGGTATAAGCCGTATGCATCCTTAGCAGGGATGTGCCTTCGGCCACTCGGCCACGTCTCCAATCAGTACCAACGTTTCCGTCAGCGCTGAGTGCAAGCATCTTAAGGGTTGGTGCTCATTTGGTCAAGAAAACACACCCAAAAAATTGCAAACTGGCTTAACTTTGTTCGAGATTAAACGACTTGTGCAGCGCGCGCACGGCCAGTTCCATATACTTCTCATCGATCAGCACCGAGATCTTGATCTCCGACGTCGAGATCATCTGGATGTTGATGCCCTCTTCCGAGAGCGTGCGGAACATGTCCGAGGCCACGCCGACGTGGCTGCGCATGCCCACGCCAACGGCCGAGACTTTCGAGACCTTGGCGTCGCCGACGATCTTGGCCGCGCCCAGGATGTCCTTCTGGTCTTCCAGCACCTTCATTGCCTGCACATAGTCGTTGCGCGAGACCGTGAAGGTGAAGTCGGTCTTGCCGTCCACCGACTGGTTCTGGATGATCATGTCGACTTCGATATTGGCTTCGGCGATCGGGCCCAGGATGTGGAACGCGACACCTGGCTTGTCCGGCACGCCCAGGACGGTGATCTTTGCTTCATCGCGATTGAAGGCGATGCCGGAGATGACGGCTTGTTCCATATTGCTTTCTTCCTCAAACGAAATCAGGGTGCCGGAGCTGGCTTCTTCGGCCAGGGGCATCAGGGGATCGGTCAGCGACGACAGCACGCGCGTCGGCACCTGGTAATTGCCTGCAAACTCCACCGAGCGGGTTTGCAGCACTTTCGAGCCCAGCGAAGCCAGCTCGAGCATTTCTTCGAAGGTGATCTTCGACAGGCGGCGCGCCTCGTCGACCACGCGCGGGTCGGTCGTGTAGACACCGTCGACGTCGGTGTAGATCAGGCATTCGTCGGCCTTCAGCGCGGCCGCAATCGCCACTGCCGAGGTGTCCGAACCGCCACGGCCGAGGGTCGAGATATTGCCGTCCTCGTCCATGCCCTGGAAACCCGTGATGATGACGATCTTGCCGTTGGCCAGGTCGCGCAGCACGCGCGTGTCGTCGATCGACTGGATGCGCGCCTTCGTGAACGACGAGTCGGTGCGGATGCCCGCCTGCCAGCCGGTGTACGAGACCGCGTCCTTGCCGATGGCCAGCAGCGCCATGGCCAGGAGGCCCACGGACACTTGCTCGCCGGTCGAGGCGATCATGTCCAGTTCGCGTGGGTCGGGCTGGTCCATGATCTGCTTGGCCAGACCGATCAGGCGATTGGTTTCGCCCGACATGGCGGACGGCACGACGACGATTTGGTGACCTGCGTCGTGCCACTTGGCCACACGGGCCGCGACATTCTTGATACGGTCCGTCGATCCCATCGACGTACCGCCATATTTGTGGACAATTAAAGCCATATCAGGAAGGGTTCCAGCTAGGGGTAAGGATCAAAAAGGGACCCTCACTCTAGCATGGTGCAGCGCGGCATCACAAGGCTCGTTGGCGTAAAAGCTATACGAAAAGAAAATAACCTAATGCGTTTTGCAACGAAGCCAGCAGGTCCCTTTAGCCAGCGTTGGCTTCCCAGCGCAATTCGATCCTGTCCTCGCCGCCTTCCAGCACATGGGCGCAATCCATCCCGATGCCTGCGGCGAACAAGAGCTCGCGGCCACGGCTGACGGTGGGCAGGCGCTCGCGCTCCCAGGCCGGCACGCCCAGCGCCTGAAAATGCGCCTTCAGGCCGCGCGTGGGCCGGTTGGCCGCCGTCTTGAGGCGCTCGCCGCCCTTGCGGAAATCGATCATCAACGGCAGTGCGCGCAGCCAGGCGGCGTCGAAGCCGCGCGCGGCCGGCACGAAGTGCAACATGCCGCCGTAGGCCGGAAACGCGATCGACGCTTCGCCCTGCCAGCGGAAGCGCTGCCCTTCCTTGACGAAGATGCCGAGATCGTCCGGGTCGCGCATGCCTTCCAGTTCCGGCAAGTGCGGCGTCAGGTACAGCTTGCCGCGGTGGCGGCGGATGTGGCAATCGGGATGCGTGACCTTCAGCTGCGCATCCTCGCGCGCCGAGAACAATTGCCAGACCATTTCGGCGAGCCACGCAGTCGATGGCATCGCCAGCCCACGTACGGCGAACAGGTGGCGCAGGCAATTGTCGATGCGATCGGCACTGAGCGCGCCGAGCACCGCGAGGTCGACCGCATCGCTATCCAGACAGGCGGCCAGGTCTTGCGCTGCCAGTTCTTCGAGCATGCGCTGGGCCGACGCGACGTGGGCCGCGCCGCGCGCCAGGCGCGCCTGGAAGCCGGGGAAGTTCGCGGCCAGCGCCGGCATTACCTGATGGCGCAGCGCGTTGCGTGCATAGCGCGCATCCTGGTTGGATTCATCCTCGACCCAGGTCAAAGCATGCGTCGCGGCGTAGGCCTCGAGCGCCGCGCGCGGTTGCGTCAGTAGCGGGCGCGCCATCACGGTGACGTCGTCGCCCAGCAAGCCGGGCGAGCGGTTGGCCGCTTCCATGCCGGACAAGCCAGCCGGCCCCGAGCCGCGCAGCAATTGCAGCAGCACGGTTTCGGCCTGATCGTCGAGGTGATGCGCGGTCAGCAGCAGGGTCGCGCCATGCTCACGGCACATGGCTCCCAGCGCCGCATAACGTGGGCGGCGTGCGGCCGCTTCCACGCCGGAGCCGTCGACCGGGATCGTCACGCGACGGTGGTCGAACGGCACACCCAGCGCTTCGCAGCTGCGTTCGCAATGCGCGAGCCAGGCATCGGCGTTCGGGCTCAGGCCGTGATGGACGTGAAAGGCAACCAGCGGGATGCCCTGCTGCGCGCACCAGGCGTGGGCCAGGTGCAGCAAGACCATTGAATCGAGGCCGCCGCTGCAGGCGATCGCGATCGAGGTGGGTGTGTAGGTGGTCGACAGGCGCGCGAGCGCCTCATTGCATGTTGCCGGGACCGATCCGGCTGGATCGGTCCCGCGATTGGTTCTGCTCACTGTAGGAACTCGCTGCTGGGACTCGCTGCTGGGACTCGCTGATTAAAACTCGCTGGTCAGGCTTACTCTTCGCGCGGCGGCGTTTCCTTGAACTTGCCGTATGCCATCAGCTTGGCGTGACGCGCTTCGAGCAGGTCCTTGGTCTTCATGCCCTGGAACTGGCGCAGCGTGTCGGCCAGTGCGCGCTTGAGCAATTGCGCCATCTGTTTCGGGTCGCGGTGCGCGCCGCCCAGTGGCTCGTTGACGATCTTGTCGACCAGGCCCATCGCCTTCAGGCGGTGTGCGGTCAGGCCCAGTGCGTCGGCAGCATCGGCCGCGCGCTCGGACGTCTTCCACAGGATCGATGCGCAGCCTTCCGGCGAAATCACCGAATAGGTCGCGTATTGCAGGATCAGCACGGCGTCGCCAACGGCGATGGCCAGTGCGCCGCCGGAACCGCCTTCACCGATGATGGTGGCGATCAGCGGCACCTTTAGTTCGGCCATCACGTACAGGTTGTGACCGATGGCTTCGGACTGGCCGCGCTCTTCGGCTTCGATGCCGGGGAACGCGCCCGGGGTGTCGACGAACGTAAAAATCGGCAGGCCGAATTTTTCGGCCAGCTTCATCAGGCGCATGGCCTTGCGATAGCCTTCGGGCTTGGGCATGCCGAAGTTGCGCATCGCGCGCTCTTTGGTGTCGCGGCCCTTCTGGTGGCCGATGACCATGCAGGGCTGGCCATTAAAGCGGGCCAGGCCGCCAATGATCGACTGGTCGTCGGCGAAGGTGCGGTCGCCGTGCAGTTCATGGAAATCGGTGAAGATCGAGTTCACATAGTCCATCGTGTACGGACGCTGCGGGTGACGCGAAATCTTCGACACTTGCCACGGAGTCAGCTTGGCGTAGATGTCTTTGGTGAGCTGCTGGCTTTTCTTGTCCAGGCGATCGATCTCCTCGGAGATATCGACGGCGGAATCATCTTGTACGAACCGCAGCTCTTCAATCTTGGAATCGAGCTCGGCGATCGGCTGCTCGAAATCGAGGAAAGTTAATTTAGTCATTGTCACTCCGGGGTAATGTCTTGGCCGTGCTCTGAGGCTGCGCGGCGGATCAGGGCGCTATTCTACCGTAAGCCGGTGGCGTGTCGGGCGGATCGGGGGCTCATGCCGCAGGGGCGACCGGGTCCAGGCTGCGCCACAAATACCAGGTCGCCACCGTGCGCCAGGGTTCCCAGTTGGCCGACACCTCACGCGCATCGCTGCGCGAAACAGGTTCGCCCGAGAAATAGTTTTGGCTGATGCCCTGGATCAGGCCGGGATCGTCCAGTGGCAGAACGTTCGGCCGCAGCAGATTAAATATCAAAAACATCTCGGCTGTCCAGCGACTGATGCCGCGAATGCGGATCAGCTCGGCAATGACGGCCTCGTCATCCATTTCGGACCACAGGTCGGCGTGCACCCGCTTGGCCTTGAAGTGGTCGGCCAGGTCGAGGATGTATTCGGTCTTGCGCTTGGACAGGCCGCAGCCGGACAACTGGACTGCGCCCAGCTTGATGATCTGGCTCGGGCCCAAGGTCGGGCAGACCGCCAGCAGCTTGCCCCAGGCCAGGTCGGCCGCTTTTGGCGTGACTTGCTGACCGACGATCGAGCGCGCGAGCGTCGTGAACGGGTCGGGCTGGCCACGCAGGTGCAGGTCGCCGAACTGCGGGATCAGCTTGTTCATGATGCGGTCGCGCTGCATCAGTTCGCGCTTGGCTTCGGCCCAGTAGATCGGCACGGCGAGCGCATCGTGCGCCGGCGACGTGCCTGCCAATGCAGCCACGCTGCCCGACTTGTCCTTGTTCGCTGGCATTATGTACGGCGCCAGGTCGTTCCGTCGGCCTTGTCTTCCAGGACGATGCCCGCCTCCGTCAATTGCTTGCGGATGGCGTCGGCGCCGGCGAAGTCGCGCGCTGCCTTGGCGGCTGCGCGGCGTGCGATCGCGTCCTGGATAGCTGCTTCGTCCAGGCCACCCTCGCCCGCATCGGGGCTACCCGCCTGCAGGAACGCCTGCGGTGAGCGTTCGAGCAGGCCGAGCACGGCAGCCAGCGCCTTGAGCTGGCGCGCCGCATCCATGGACCGGGTGCGGTTGACTTCGCCGGCCAGATCGAACAGCGCGGCCACTGCCAGTGGCGTGTTGAAGTCGTCGTCCATCGCGTCGCGCACGCGGCGGGCGTGGGCTTCGTCCCAGTCGACCGCGACCGGCTCGTTGCCAAGCTCGATCCCGTTCAGCGCTGTGTACAGGCGGGTCAGCGCTGCCTTCGCGTCGTCGATATGGACGTCGGAATAATTGAGCGGGCTGCGATAGTGGGCGCGCAGGATGAAGAAGCGCACGACTTCGGCGTCATACTTCTTGAGCACGTCGCGGATCGTGAAGAAGTTGCCCAGTGACTTGGACATCTTTTCGTTATCGACGCGCACGAACCCGTTGTGGATCCAGTAGTTGACCATCGGCGCGCCGAACGCGCCTTCGGACTGGGCGATCTCGTTTTCGTGGTGCGGAAACTGCAGATCGGCGCCGCCGCCATGGATGTCGAAGTGTTCGCCCAGCGTCGCGCACGACATGGCTGAGCATTCAATGTGCCAGCCCGGCCGGCCCTGGCCCCACTGCGAATCCCATTTGGCCTCGGCTGGCTCGGATTCCTTGGCGGCTTTCCACAGCACGAAGTCGAGCGGATCGCGCTTGCCGGTGTTGACGTCGACACGCTCGCCGGCGCGCAGGTCGTCGAGCGATTTGCCCGACAGCTTGCCGTAGCCGTCGAAGCCGCGCACGGCGTAATTGACGTCGCCGTCGGCCGTTTGATAGGCCAGGCCTTTCTGTTCGAGCTTGCCGATGATCGACAGCATCTGCGGGACGTACTCGGTAGCGCGTGGCACGACGGTCGGCGGCAGGATGCCCAGCGCAGCCGTGTCTTCATCCATGTACCCGACGAAGCGGCTCGTCAGTGCGCCGATTGTTTCGCCATTCTCGACGGCGCGCTTGATGATCTTGTCGTCGATGTCGGTGATGTTGCGCACGTACTCGACCTCGTAGCCGGACGCGAGCAACCAGCGGTACACGACATCGAACGCCATCATCATGCGTGCATGGCCAACGTGGCAGTAATCGTAGACAGTCATGCCGCAGACATACATGCCGACCTTGCCGGCGACCTTAGGGACAAAAACCTGCTTGTCACGCGCCAGCGTGTTGTAAATCTTGAGTTGGCTCATTGAATTTTCGGTTCGCACGAGGATGGCAAACGCTCGCCGGCACCGCAACGACCATCCCGGCGCGGCATTGCATGCGCGCCAGCCGGATGGGTGCGGCGTGGGGTGCGCCTGGGGCCTCGGTGTTATTCTTATTTGATAGAATGGGACGTTGTTTGTAAGCGCTTCTCTTGTGCGCTTCAAGGAAAGTATAGCATTGATAAAAACCCGGCTGGCCCCATACGGACCAGCTTTATTTTTGGGACAACCCTTGACAGCGCCACGTGCGCGGTCCATCAGAGGAAGCCAGATGTCATCGTCATTCAACCGTCGCTTCGCCCTCGTGCGCATGGCCGGCGCCACCGCTGCCCTCGCCTGCGGCCTGCTGTTCTCCGGCAGCGCGCTGGCGGCCGACATGCCACAGTATTCGATCAAGACCAGCATGGGCGAGATCGTCGTCGAACTCGATCAGGAGAAAGCTCCCAAGACGGTAGCCAACTTCGCGGCCTATGCCAAGTCGGGCGCCTACAATGGCACGATTTTCCACCGCGTGATCGATGGCTTCATGATCCAGGGCGGCGGCATGAACGAAAAGTTTGAAGGCCGCAAGACACAGAAGCCCATCAAGAACGAATCGAACAACGGCCTGTCGAACCAACCGTACACGATTTCGATGGCGCGCGAAGACAATCCTGACAGCGCCACGTCGCAATGGTTCATCAACGTGGCCGATAATTCGGGCATCGACTTCCCGTTCGTCGGCGGCTCCGGTTACACCGTGTTCGGCAAGGTGGTCAAGGGCCAGGAAACGGTCGACAAGATCAAGGCCGTCGTCGTCGACGACGTGCGCGGCATGCAGAACGTGCCGGTCGTGCCGATCAAGATTACGTCCGTGACGCTGCTCAAGGGCGACAAGCTAGTAAAATAACGGTTCCGCCGCGTCTGCATCCGGCGCGCACGCCCATCAACCAATTACAAGGACACCACATGACGACGATTCTCATCACCACCAACCAGGGCAAAATCACTGCTGAACTGGACGCTGAAAAAGCACCGAAGACCGTTGCCAACTTCATCGACTACGTCAACAAGGGTCACTTCAGCAACACGATCTTCCACCGCGTGATCAAGGACTTCATGATCCAGGGCGGCGGTTTCGAGCCAGGCATGAAGCAAAAGCCTACCCCGGCAACCGTCGAGAACGAAGCCAAGAACGGTCTGAAGAATGACAAGTACACGCTGGCCATGGCCCGCACGTCGGATCCGCATTCGGCATCGGCCCAGTTCTTCATCAACACCAAGAACAATGCCTTCCTCGACTACCCGGGCCAGGACGGCTGGGGCTACGCCGTGTTCGGCAAAGTCACCGGCGGCCAGGACGTCGTCGACGCGCTGAACAACGTCAAGACCAGCCGCGGCGGCATGCACTCCGACGTGCCGGTCGACCCAGTCATCATCGAGAAAATCGAAGTCCTGTAATGTTCGGCGCGCACCAGCATCAGTCGGTCTCATGAGCGTTCTGTTGAGCGCTCCCACGACGCTGCCTGCGCGCCCGTTCGCGCTGTTCATCTCCGACCTGCACCTGCAGGTCTCGCACCCGCGCACGCTGGAAGCGTTTCTGCGCTTTCTTGCCGAGCGCGCGGTGCATGCCGAGCAGTTGTACCTGCTCGGCGATATCTTCGAATACTGGGCCGGCGACGATAACGTTGCCGATCCGTTCCACCAGACCATCATCACGGCGATCCGCGCCGTCGCCGACGCCGGCGTGGCGGTCTTCTGGATCGCTGGCAACCGCGACTTTCTGGTCGGGGAAGGCTTCGCGCACGCCGCCCATCTGACCCTGCTGCAAGAACCCCATGTCATCGAGGCCGGCACGCGCCGCGTCGCGCTCGTGCATGGCGACGCGCAGTGCACGCTCGACACCAAATACATGGCGTTTCGCGCCCAGGTGCGCAACCCGGCCTGGCAGGCACAATTTCTCGGCATGCCGCTCGCGCAGCGCAAGGGCATCATCGCCGGACTGCGCGAAGGCTCGCGCGAAGCCCACACGGGCAAGTCGTATGAGACGATGGACGTCACGCCTGATGCTGTAGCGGATGTGTTCGCCTCGCTCGATGCCGACGTCATCATTCACGGGCACACGCACCGGCCCGCCGTGCACGCGCATGGCGACAAGCTGCGCTACGTGCTACCCGACTGGGAACTCGACGACCTACCCGCTCGCGGCGGCTGGATCGCGCTGTACCCGGATGGCAGCCTCGTGCGCCACGACGTCGACGGCGCCATTCTCTAAGAACTTTCCACGCTCTACCCGCCGCGCATGATCTCGCGTCTGCATATTGACCTTTGCGCGGCCACTGTTATACTCAAGTACAACACCACTTCAACACACCACCATGAGGAGGCAGGCATGCGCATCACAATGACGCCGCACCGAACCACCACGGAGGCCCCCGATGACCGTCGGCTGGAACGATAAGACCCCGATTTACCGCCAGCTCAAGGAGCGCGTCGTCGGCATGATGCTCGATGGCGATCTCAAGGCTGGCGACGCCCTGCCCTCGGTGCGCCAGATCGCCGCCGACTATCAACTCAACCCAATCACCGTGTCGAAGGCCTATCAGGAACTGGTCGACGAGAACCTGGTGGAAAAACGAAGGGGAATTGGCATGTATGTCACCGAAGGCGCCAGCGAGAAACTGCTGGCAAGCGAGCGCGCACGTTTCATCAGTGAAGAGTGGCCGGCGATGCTCGAGCGTATCCGCCGCCTGGGCCTGGACGTCAAAGAGCTGCTGACCACCGCGGACCACGGAGGTGCCGCATGAGCGCCGTCATTTCCGCGCGGGGCTTGAGCAAACACTACGGCAAGCGGATCGCCGTCGACAACATCGACATCGAGATCGCCGCTGGCCGCATCGTCGGCCTGATCGGTCCCAACGGATCGGGCAAGACGACGACGCTCAAGGCTGCCCTTGGCCTGATCCAGTGCGAAGGCGAACTGTCGGTGCTTGGGCTCGATCCGCGCACCCAGCGCGACGAGCTGATGAAGGACGTCTGCTTCATCGCCGACGTCGCCATCCTGCCGCGCTGGCTGCGCGTGAAGGATGCGATCGACTTCGTGGCGGGCGTGCATCCGCGCTTCGATCGCAGCAAGGCCGAACGCTATATCACCAACACCAAGCTGACGCCGACGATGAAGGTCAAGGAAATGTCCAAGGGCATGATCGTGCAACTGCACCTGGCGCTCGTCATGGCAATCGACGCGAAGCTGCTGGTGCTGGACGAGCCGACGCTCGGGCTGGACATCATCTACCGCAAGGCGTTTTACCAGAACCTGCTCGAAGACTATTTTGACGAACACAAGACGATCGTCATCACGACGCACCAAGTCGAGGAAGTCGAGCACATCCTGACCGACCTGCTGTTCATCCGCGACGGCAAGATTGCGCTGGCTGCGTCGATGGAAGAAATTGGCGAGCGCTACGTCGAAGTCATGGTGGGCAGCGACAAGGTTGCGGCGGCCAGGGCGCTGCAACCGATCGACGAGCGCACGTTGTTCGGCAAATCCGTGATGCTGTTCGACGCACTGCGCGCCGGCGGCCTGTCCCGCACCCAACTGGCGGCGCTTGGCGAGGTTCGCAACCCGAGCGTGGCCGACCTGTTCGTCGCCACCATGAAAGGAACCTACGCATGACTACGCCAATGAGCACCATGAAATGGCTGATCCGGCGCGAACTGTGGGAACACAAGGGCGCCTTCTTCTGGGCGCCGCTGGTCGTGGCCGCCGTGATCGTGCTGCTGTTCGGTGGCGGCTTCCTGTACGCCATCATCGCCAACCCGTCGTTCCACATGCAGGTCAGCGGCGAACAAGTCATGACGGTCAACGGTTTGCCGCCGGCGGTGCTGGCCAGGCTGGCCGCTGCTGCTTCGTCGAGCTACCTGGTGATCACGGCGCCGCTGTTCTTCGTGCTGCCGGTAGTCGTGTTCTTCTACTGCATGGCGGCGCTGTACGACGACCGGCGCGACCGCAGCATCCTGTTCTGGAAGTCGCTGCCGATGTCCGATGCGCAGACCGTGCTGTCGAAGGCGGTAACGGCGCTGCTGGTCGCGCCGCTGGCGACGATTGCGATCGGCATTGCCGCCTCACTGATCCTGCTGGTGATCGGCCTGCTGGGCGGCGCCATCAAGGGTATCAACCTGATCGCGCCAGTCCTGGCCAATGTCGACTTTTACCTGGCGCCCGTGTATCTGATCAGCTTCCTGCCACTGTACATTCTGTGGGCGTTGCCGACGGTCGGCTGGCTGCTGCTGGTGTCGAGCTGGGCAAAGTCGCGCGTGTTCCTGTGGGCCGTCGGCGCGCCGCTGGTGGCGCTTGCGATCCTGGCCTGGTTCGATTTCCTGGCCGGGCGTTTTGCGGGCGTGTCGATGAACGTCAAGTGGTTCGGTGAAGAGATCGTGGCGCGGGTGCTGCTGGGCGTGTTCCCCGGGATCTGGTTCGGCGAAGTCAATGGAGAGGCGCTGGCGCAGCAGCAACAGGCCGGCCTCGATGGACCGCTCCTGCTGGGCACGTCGTATGCCACGCTGCTCACGCCGGGTGTCTGGATCGCGGCCGCAGCGGGCTGCGCAATGATCTACGGCGCGATTCGCCTGCGCCGGTGGCGTGACGAGGGTTGAACGTGATGCGACTTCTTTCCATCCTGATGCTCGCGATGCTAGTCGGTGTCACCGTCAGCGCCAGCGCAGCCGATACGCCGCCGGACAGCCCGGAGTCCATCCACATCAACGCAATCCGCAAGCCGGAAGTGCGCAAGTACACGGCGATCGTCGCGGGCCTTGACGCCTTCGAGCGCCATCACAGCATGGCACCAAAAGCGGAGATCCTGCGCTTCCGGGTCGAGCGGCGCGCCTGGACCGACAAGACGCCCAAGCCGAATGAGGCGCCACTGGCGCTGCGCCTGGAAGGCAAGGATGGCTTCGTGCTGCCGCTGACCCTGAACGATGCGGTTGAGACGATCGTGCCGCGCAGCAGCGCCGCACTGGCGGCGGACAGCGAACTGGTGCTCAATCGAAAACGGCGCATGTACCGTGTGACGCCGCTGGTGCGCTCGCCTGGCCTGCCAGAGAACGTACGGCGCCTCGGCGACCTGCGGCTTGAATGCCACGTGATGGTGGCGATTGGCAAAGAGGAGCTTGGCCTGATGCGCACACTGTTCGTCAACAGCGTGCTGCTGACGCCCAACTGGTGCAACTTCTTCAATGCCGAGCGCGAGGGCTTTCAATTCGACACGCCAGCGACCCTCGCGCGCGCCACCTTGCGTGAAGGTGATCGCACGAAAGATCTACCGGTCGAGGAACGCAATTTCCGCGTCGCTCTGAATGACCCGGACTGGAGCGACGACGCGCTGATCGAACTGGCGTTCGAGCCGGTTACTGGAACTGCTGGCGAAACGCCTCGAACTGGCCCTTGAGGTCTTCCATCTCGCCGCGCAGCGCGGCGACTTCTTCTTCAAGCTGCGTGATGCGGCCGCCCTGCGTCAGGTTGCTCGCGCTGCTGGACGTCTGCTCGCTGCCGGCAACGATGGTGATCTCGCCGCCCAGCAGTTGGCCGTACCGCGATTCCTTGGTGCCCGGCGCGCGTTCGAGTTTCACGACCAGCGGCGGGTATTTGTCGATCAAGAATTGCAGCGCCGTTTCGACATCGGCCACCGTCTTGAATTCGTGCAGGCGCCCGCTGCGGGTGCGGATTTCACCGGCGGTCTGCAGGCCACGCAGCATCAGGATCGTGAGCACGGCCAGCTTGTCCTGCTCGAGCGTCCACTTGATGCGCATGCGGTGTTCGTACTTGACGACGCGCGCGCCGGCCTGCGAGATGGCGTTCACGAGCTTGCGCTCGGCCAGCCGCTGCAGCGTATCGAGCACGACCGCTTCGCTGATCTGCATGACCGGATCGCGGCTCGACAACTGGTTGCAGCCATTGACGATCGCGTTGAGCGACATCGGATAATTATCGGGCGTCAGGCCTTCTTTTTCGGCCAATACGGCCAGCACGCGCAGCTCGACCGGGTCGAGTACCGCCACCATTTCATTCGTCATGCGTTTCCTTGTTATGCCAAACGGTTCATTTGTTCGAACCGAGTTTACCACCGTCGTTGGCGCAGGATGGACTGGCGTGTTTCGTCGCCGATTCGGGAAGAGTGTTGCTGGAGGGAGTTTGCTACTGCGGAGGGATGAAACTGCCCGGATTGCCGCGAGTGCAGCAATCCGGGCATGAAGCACAATCAGCTGTCGCGGCCAATACGCTGGCGACGTGCTTCGTACAGGCAGACGCCCGAAGCCACTGACACGTTCAGGCTTTCGACTGAACCAAACATCGGGATGCTGACCAGCACATCGCAGGTCTCGCGCGTCAGGCGGCGCATGCCCTCGCCTTCCGAACCCATGACCAGTGCGGCCGGGCCGGAGAAGTCGGCTTCGTACAGACCCTTGTCGGCGTCGTCCGTGGTGCCGATCAGGAGAATGTCGCGTTCCTTCAGCTCGCGCATCGTGCGCGCCAGGTTGGTCACCGTGATGTACGGGACTGTCTCGGCGGCGCCGCTGGCGACCTTGGCGGCGGTGGCGTTCAGGCCGACCGCGCGGTCCTTCGGCACGATGACCGCGTGCGCGCCGACACCGTCGGCCACGCGCAGGCAGGCGCCCAGGTTGTGCGGATCGGTGATGCCATCCAGGATCAGCAGCAATGGCGGACCTTCGATGGCGTCAAGCAGCTCATCGAGATTGCGCGCCAGCGCGAGCTGGCTGGCAAACGCAATCACGCCCTGGTGACGGCGGGTACCGGTGATCTTGTCGAGGCGTGCTGCCTCGACCGGCATCACGCGCACGCCGGCCGCCTTGGCATTGGCGATCAGGTCCTTCATGCGGCCGTCGTTGCGCTCGGCATCGACGAAGATTTCTTCCACTGACTGCGACTCGTGACGCAGTCGCGAAGTCACGGCGTGGAAGCCGAAAATCATTTTATTTTTCATTTGCTACTTTTCGAATACTTTCAGGGACTTACTTCTTGCTGGTTTTGGCTGCGGTCTTTGCTGCAGTTTTCGGCGCGGTCTTCACTGCGGTCTTGGCCGGCGCCTTGACAGCCTTCGGCGCAGCTGGCTCAGCGACAGCCTTGGCTGCGGCCTTGCGTGGTGCAGCTGCTGCCTTTTTGGCTGGTGCTTTGGCAGCGACTGCCTCGGCCGGGGCCTTGGTGGCTGCTGCCTTGGCTGGCGTTTTGACTGCTGCTGCCTTGGCCGGGGCCTTGACTGCCGCCGCCTTGGCCGGTGCTTTCGCAGCAACGGTCTCGGCCGGAGACTTGACTGCTGCTGACTTGGCTGGTGCCTTGACTGCTGCCTTTTTCGCTGGTGCCTTGACCGCTGCTACTTTGGCCGGTGCATCAACTGGTGCTGCCTCGACTGGCGCTTTCACGGCAGCCGTCTTGGCAGCAGCTTTTTTGGCTGGCGCCTTGACCGCTGGCGCTGCCACGACAGGTGCTGCTGCAACTGGCGCCGCAACGGCTGGCGCTTTCGCGACCGCTTTCTTTGCTGCAGTTTTCACTGGCTTGGCGTCGGCAACCGGCGCTGGCGCAGGGGCTGGTGCAGCCGCGACCACGTCGTTGACGACGGCCTTGGTTGCACGCGGCTTACGCGCTGGCGCTGGGGCAGCGGCTGCTTCGGCAGGCTTTGGCTGCGCGACCGGTGCTGGTGCTGCTGCAACCGGTGCTGGTGCTGGTGCCGGTGCTGCAACAGGCGCTGGTTTCTGCGCCTGCACTGGCGTTGGTGCAGGCTTTGATGCCTGCACTGGCGCCGGCTTCGCTGCTTGCACTGGCGCCTGCGGCGTCGCTGTCGTCATTGGCGCCGCTGCTGCTGCTGCAGCGCGCTCGGCCGCCTTGGCCTTCTGACGGGCTTTGCGCGATTTCGGCTTGGCCTGTTGCGGCTCGATGCCATCCTGACCAAGCGGACGTGCAATCTCGAGTGGCGACTGCTGTGGACGACCTTGATCGTTATTGCCGCCGTTGTTGCCTGGCTTCGGCCCACGCGAACGACCACCGCGCGAACGCTTGCCGTTACCGCCGTTGTTATTGCCGTTACCGCCGTTGTTATTGCCGTTACCGCCGTTGTTATTACCGTTACCGCCGTTACCACCGTTGTGATTGCCGTTGTTGCCGCCACCACCATTGCCGCCATTGTTCTGACGACCATCGTTCGTGCGTGGCTCGTTGCTGCGATGTTCCTTGTTGCGGCCACCCTGATTGCGCTCGCGCCCGGCATCGTCGCCCGACGACTCGGCGCCAGGCGCGGACGCCAGCGTCAGGTCGATCTTGCGCGATTCCAGATCGACGCGTGCGACCTTGACGGTCACCTTGTCGGTCAGGCCATAGCTCTGGCCGGTACGCTCGCCGCGCAGCACGTGGCGCGCTTCGTCGTACTGGAAGTAATCGGCGCCCAGCTCGGTGACGTGCACCAGGCCTTCGACGAACAGCTCGTCCAACTGGACGAAGATGCCGAAGGTGGTCACGCCAGCGATGGTGCCGGTGTACTCTTCGCCGATCTTGTCCTGCATGAAGAAGCACTTGAGCCAGTTTTCGACGTCGCGCGACGCTTCGTCGGCGCGGCGTTCGTTGGCCGAGCAGTGCACACCCAGGGCGTCCCAGATGGTCAGGTCTTTTTCGTTCTTCGGCGCCTTGCCGTCGGCCTTGTCTTTCGCGGCCTGCTTGCGGGCCGAGTTCGACTGCGTCGTGTTCAGCTTGGCCAGGTCGATACCCTTCGGCTCGTACTTCTTGCCAAGCAGGATCGCCTTGATCGCGCGGTGCGTCAGCAGATCGGGATAGCGGCGGATCGGGCTGGTGAAGTGCGCGTACGCCTCGAACGCCAGGCCGAAGTGGCCGACGTTGTCCGGGCTGTAGACGGCCTGCTGCATCGAGCGCAGCATCATCGTCTGCAGCAGTTGTGCATCCGGCCGCTCCTTGATCTGCTGCATCACGGCAGCGTAGTCGCGCGCGCTCGGCTTGTTGCCGCCGGCCAGGTTCAGGCCGACCTGCTTGAGGAAGGTACGCAGCTGGTTCAGCTTTTCTTCGGTCGGCGTCGCGTGAATGCGGAACGTGCCCGGGTGCTTGTGGCGCAGCAGGAAATCAGCGGCGCACACGTTGGCCGACAGCATGCACTCTTCGATCAGGCGGTGCGCGTCGTTGCGGGTGCGTGGAATGATCTTTTCGATCTTGCCCAGCGCGTTGCAGACGATATAGGTTTCGGTGGTTTCGAAGTCGATCGCACCGCGCTCCTGGCGTGCCTTGAGCAGCGCGCGGAACACCTGGTTCAGGTGTTGCAGATGCGGCACGATGCCCGGACGCTTCTGGGCTTGTTCGCCGTTCTCGTCAGCCAGGATATCGGCCACTTCGTTATAGGTCATGCGCGCAGCCGAGTGCATCACGGCCGGGTAGAACTGGTACGCAGTGACTTCACCATCCTGCGAGACCACCATGTCGCACACCAGCGTGCAGCGGTCGACCGCCGGATTCAGCGAGCACAGGCCGTTCGACAGCTTCTCGGGCAGCATCGGGATCACGCGGCGCGGGAAGTAGACGGACGTCGAGCGTTCGATCGCGTCAGCGTCGAGCGCCTCGGTCGGCTTGACGTAATGGCTGACGTCGGCAATCGCGACCAGCAGGCGGAAACTGTTCACGCCCTTGATGGTGACGGGTTCGCAGTAGACGGCATCGTCGAAGTCGCGTGCGTCTTCGCCGTCGATCGTCACCAGGGGCACGTCGCGCAGATCCACGCGGTTGGCCAGATCGGCATCGATGACTTCGTTCGGCAGGCGCCCGGCCTGCTTGAGCGCGGCTGGCGAGAAGATGTGCGGCACGCCGAACTTGCGCACGGCGATTTCGATTTCCATGCCCGGGTCATCGAGCTCACCGAGCACTTCGACGATACGGCCGGTCGGCTTCTGGAAGCGGCCTGGCTGCTCCAGCAGTTCGACACTGACGATCTGCCCTGCACGGGCATTGCCGGTCGGGCCGGTGACGATCACGTCCTGGGCGATACGCTGGTCTTCGGGCGAGACGATCCACGCGCCCTCTTCATTGAGCAGGCGCCCGATGATGTGCGTGTTTGCGCGCTGGACGACTTCGACAATCGAGCCTTCAGGACGGCCGCGGCGGTCCATGCCCGTCACGCGCGCCATGACGCGGTCGCCGTGCAGCACTTTCTGCATTTCGCGGTCGGACAGGAACAGGTCGGGACCCGGTTCATCGGGAATCACGAAGCCAAAACCGTCGCGATGCGCGCTGACCTTGCCGGCCACGAAGGCGGAATGATCAGCCAGCATATAGGTGCCGCTGCGGTCGGAACGGATCTGGCCGTCACGCTCCATCGCGTTCAGGCGGCGGCCGAGGACTTCCTGCGCTGCGGGCTGAACATCAAGGGCATGTGCCAGGGCGGCTGCATCGAGCGATTCAGCGGCGTCGCGGAAGACAGCGAGGATTTCCTCGCGGCTTGGAATGGTATGAGTAGGTTGCTTCAAATCGATTCTTTTTTCTTTGGCCAGTAGAGCGCCGCACATCACATAAGGGCGGCAGCGTGGTTAATTGACACCATGACAGGCGTAGTGTAACGGAGGTCTATCCGATTCGCCTAACATGATGTGCGCCAACGACCTGCGCCCGTTACGGGATGCATGCGCGGGGTACTTGCACGTGAGTCCTTGTCGAGAACTTCACCTTGGGTCTTTGACTATTGAAAATGATCCGCTATAATCTCGCTCTCTTCAGCAACGGCGACAACGCCGGAGCGATGAAAAGCAGTGGTAGCAGAGGATGTTTGATGCGCCTGTCAGCTATGTTTCACGAATAGTTGATCTGGCGGAAAATGACAAACCCTGCTATTGTAGCAGAGATGTTCTTGCAGTGCCCACGTGGCGGAATTGGTAGACGCGCATGGTTCAGGTCCATGTGCCGCGAGGTGTGGGGGTTCGAGTCCCTCCGTGGGCACCAAAAAGTTCATCGATTGTAAAGTTCGTGTAGTTGCAGTGCCCACGTGGCGGAATTGGTAGACGCGCATGGTTCAGGTCCATGTGCCGCAAGGTGTGGGGGTTCGAGTCCCTCCGTGGGCACCAAAGGTTTCAGGTAGTAGTAAGGTAGTAAGCAGTATCGTTGTTGAGTAGTCCCAGTGCCCACGTGGCGGAATTGGTAGACGCGCATGGTTCAGGTCCATGTGCCGCAAGGTGTGGGGGTTCGAGTCCCTCCGTGGGCACCAAAAGTCTATCTCGCAGTAAGCAGTCTGTAATATCGTTGTCAGCAGTTGCAGTGCCCACGTGGCGGAATTGGTAGACGCGCATGGTTCAGGTCCATGTGCCGCAAGGTGTGGGGGTTCGAGTCCCTCCGTGGGCACCAAAAAATGTAGAGTTTGTGGACCCCGTGTCCCGCAAAACGCCGTAGCCTTCCAAACAGGGTTACGGCGTTTTGCGTTGTACGCGCTGTTTTCTGACGCGAGTTCAGTGCGTCGCCAGGTCGTCCAGGATTGGGCAGGCCGAGCGCGCATCACCATGGCACGATGCCGCCAGGCTCACGAGCGTACGGCGCATTGCCGCCATCTCCGCGATCTTGCGGTCCAGTTCCTCGATATGCGTCTGCGCCAGCGCGCGCACATCGGCACTGGCCCGGCCCTTGTCTTCCCACAGCGCCAGCAGGTTCCTGATCTGGTCCAGCGAAAAGCCCAGTGCCCGCCCGCGATGGATGAATTGCAGCACGCGCACCTCGCGCTCGTTGTAGAGGCGATAGCCGGCGCCGGTGCGGCGTGGCACCGGCACCAGGCCGATCGATTCATAATGGCGGATCATCTTGGCCGTCACGCCCGATGCGCGGGCGGCGTCGCCGATATTCATGCTGGATGGGGTAGCTTGCACGGTGCACTCCGGTTGTCGTTCACGCACCAGCTTACACCTTCCCACAGTGGGAAGGACAAGTGCATGCTTGACTTGCGCGCCGTAACGGTCGAGCATGGGCGTCATGCAGATTCTTCGCTCTGCCGTCCTCGGGACGGCGCTCCTTGTCGTTCTCTCTTCCAGCCTGGCTGCGCCGGCGCCGTATTACCAATGGCGCAGCAAGCTCACGGGCGCCCTGGCCTGTTCGCCGACGCCGCTGGGTGAAGGCTGGGTCAAGGCGACCGGCCCCTATCGTGACGCGCGTTGCGAAAAACCCATCGTTGTTAAATAATGAATCCGGCAGACGTCGTTTGTCTGTCATTGTTCAGCTTCAAAAACAGCTTACCCACTGAGGAGACACCCCATGTTTACCAGCCCGGAACAGTTTGCCAACGCCACGAAAACCCTGTTCGACCTGCAGATGCAGACCTTCAATGCGCTGGCCGGCAAGACCGTCAAGGGCGTCGAGCAGGTCGTCGCCCTGAACATGAATGCCATCAAGAGCACGATGGACAGCACGATGCAAGCGAGCCGTGACATCGCCCAGGCCGGCAATCCGAAGGCCGCGTACGAGTCGCTCGCGGCGCGCATGCAGCCAGCCGCCGGCGTGACCAACGCGGCCGAATACACGACGCAATTGAAAGCCATCATCGACGACATGCACAACGAGTTCCGTGGTGCGGCCGATGCGCACGCCGTCGAAGCGAAGAACACACTATCGGCGCTGATCTATGACGTCACGCAGAACGTCAAGCCGGGCTCCGAGAACGCGGTCCAGATCATGAAGGCGGCGATCGACAATGCCTTCAAGGGCTACGAGCAAGTGACGGCCGCCACGCGCCAGGCGGTGCAGACGGTCGAAGCGCAATTCGAACGCGCCAGCACCATGGTCACGCCGGGCGGTGGCAAGCAGGACAAGCCCGAGTAAGCCCGCCCCCCAACAACCCGGCCCCTCAGGGCGCCGGGTGTTTCATCGGCTGGTCCGCCGGGTCGTCGATCCCCAGCAAGTCTTCCAGCCGCGCCAGCGACACCTCATCCTTGATCACCGAACGCAGCCAGGCATGCAATGGCTGCTCGCCCCAGCGCGCCGCTTTTTCTGCCAGATACGCAACGGGGCTGTGCGGCTCCGTGCGCCGGAAGAAATCGGCGACCTGACGCAGCTGCGCCAGCGCCTGGTCGCGATGCCCGACCGGTCCGTCGATGTGCGCTGGCCGCGCCACGGCGATGGCGCCGCCCTGCCCTGCCGTCGATGACGCAGCGCTTGTCACCGCTACCGGCAAACTGGGTGAGATCAAGTCGATGACGTCGCGTAGCGCCGCGCGGGCCATGCCGTAACTGGGACCGTCGTTGCCCAGTTGTGCATCGACGACGCGTTCGAGTTCGCCAAGGGCCGCGACGCCCGCTTCGCAGTCAACCAGCAGCGCCTGCACGAACGCCGGCTTGCTGCGCGCACGCAACACCTCCAGTTCGGCCACCGCGTCCGGCCCCCGTGCGCGCGCCACTTCCCATGCCTGCAGCGTCAGCGCGCCGCTCTCGTCCAGCGCGACACCCTTGGCCAGCGGCGCCACGCGGCTGGCCAGCCAGGCCAGGATGCCGATGCGCCGCTCGACGCCGTCTTCGTCGGCCTGCGGATGCACGCCGTCCCAGTAGCGCGCGCACAGCGCGGCGACCAGGCCCAAGCCATCGGCCAGTCCGCGCATGCCGCCGGTCCGGGTGCTTGCCTCGGCCAGCCAGACGGCCAGTTGCAAGTCCTTGCTGCGCGTTTCGAGCAGCGCCGCACAGCGTTTGCCGACGAACTTCCAGTCGGCTTCCTTGAGCGCCGTGACCCAGGCGCCCTGCTCCAGCGACGGATCGTCGGCCAGACGCGCGCGGGCGATCTCGTCGACTTCGGGCGCAAAGGCCAGGTCAGCGCCGCACGGATTGTCCGGCGTGATTGGTGTGAGCAACAGGTCGATAGCGAGCATGGTGTCTCCTTGGGGTCAAGTCTGCAATCAAGCCTGCACTGGTTCGATCAGGTATTTGAATTTGCCGGCGCGGGTGGCGCCGACCTTCACGCGCGCGAGGGCGCCGCCTTCCATCATCCGCGCCAGCACGCTGTCGGCGATCTCGGGCAGCAGCGTGCCGCCCAGGATATTGTCGATATTGCGCGCGCCGGAATCGACTTCCGTGCAGCGGCTGAGCACTGCCGCCACCAGGGCGTCGTCGTATTCGAAGCTGGCCTTGTGGTTCTCGAGCACGCGCGCACCGATGCGGGCGAGCTTCAGTCGGATGATATTGGCCAGCACCTCGTCGCCGATCGGGTAGAACGGCACCACGCTCAAGCGGCCCAGGAAAGCGGGCTTGAAATGTTTCATCAGGCTCGGGCGCAGCAGCTCGGCCAATGCGTCGGGCGTGGGCAGGTCGGCCGCCGTCTTGTTCAGGCAGGCGGCCATCAGCTGGCTCGCGCCGACGTTCGAGGTCAGGATGATGATCGTGTTGCGAAAGTCGATGTCGCGGCCTTCGGCATCGTCCATCACGCCCTTGTCGAAGACCTGATAGAACAGTTCGAGCACGTCGGGGTGCGCTTTCTCGGCTTCGTCGAGCAGCACGACGCTGTACGGATTGCGCCGCACCGCTTCGGTCAGCACGCCGCCCTCGCCATAGCCGACATAGCCGGGCGGCGAGCCTTTCAGGCCCGAGACGCTGTGCGCTTCCTGGTATTCGCTCATATTGATCGTGATGAGCTTGCGCTCGCCGCCGTACAGGATGTCGGCCAGCGCCAGCGCCGTTTCGGTCTTGCCCACGCCCGAGGTGCCGACAAACAAAAACACGCCCTTGGGCTTGTTCGGATCGTCGAGATTGGCGCGCGCCGTGCGCACGCGCTGGGCCACGACGCTGCTCGCGTGGCGCTGGCCCAGGATGCGCTCGTCGAGCATCGCCTGCAGATTGACGACGGTGCGGATTTCATCCTTGACCATGCGCCCGAGCGGGATGCCGGTCCAGGCGGCGACGATGGCGGCAACCGTGTGCCCGTCGACCTGCACCGGCACCAGCGGCGCGTCACCCTGCAGGCCACGCAGGCGCTCGCCGAGCGCGCGCAGTTGCGTGCTGCCGTCCCCCGCTGCGTCCGGCCCGGCCGCTTCGAGTTCCGCGCGCAGTGTGGCGATCTGGCCCGCCAGCGCCTGCTCGTCGGCCCAGCGGCCCTGCAGCGCGGCCTGCTCGGCCGCCGCACTGGCGCGCTCTTCGCCCAGCGACGCCAGCGCGGACGCGTGATCCTCGCCGGCGCTGGCGTCGCGACTCAGGGCTTTGACGCGCGCGTCGACGCGCTCGATCCGGCGCCCGCACTCTTCCAGCAGCGCCGGCGTGGCTCTCTGGCCCAGCGCCACCCTGGCGCAGGCCGTGTCCAGCACGCTGATGGCCTTGTCCGGCAACTGGCGCCCGCTGATGTAGCGATGCGACAGGCGCACTGCCTCGGTGATGGCCTCGTCGTAGATGCGCACGCCGAAGTGCTGCTCCATCAGCGGCGCCATCGCGCGCAGCATCGCAGCCGCCGTGTCTTCGTCGGGTTCCTCGACCTTGATCACCTGGAAGCGCCGCGCGAGCGCTGCATCCTTTTCGAAGTATTTCTTGTATTCGCCCCAGGTGGTTGCGGCGATCGTGCGCAGTTCGCCCCGCGCCAGTGCGGGCTTGAGCAGGTTGGCCGCATCGTTCTGGCCGGCCGCGCCGCCGGCGCCGATCATCGTGTGCGCTTCATCGATGAAGAGGATGATCGCGTGGGGGCTCTGCTTGATCTCGTGGATGACATTCTTGAGGCGGTTTTCGAACTCGCCCTTCACGCTGGCGCCGGCCTGCAGCAAGCCCATGTCGAGCGTGTGGATCTCGGCGCCCTCCAGCACGTCCGGCACGTCGCCCAGCGCAATGCGCAGCGCCAGGCCTTCGACGACGGCCGTTTTGCCGACGCCTGCCTCGCCGGTCAGGATCGGGTTGTTCTGGCGCCGCCGCATCAGGATGTCGATCGCCTGGCGGATTTCCATGTCACGCCCGATGACCGGGTCGACCTTGCCGTCGCGCGCACGCGCCGTCAGGCACGTCGTGTACTGATCAAGGGCCGGCGTGGCGCGGCCTGCAGACTGCGCCAGCTCGGACGCGGCGTCCGGCCCTGGCTCGCTGACCTCGGCCGCCAGATCGGTTTGCTCGCCCGAGCCGCGCGTCAGGCGCTCGAGATCGTGCTTCAGGCGATCGAGCGGGAATCGGGCAAACAGCGGCGACGCACGCTGCGCCAGTTGCGCCAGCGACGGCTCGGTCAGGAGTGCAAGCACCAGATGGCTGCTGCGAATCCGGGGCGGCCCGCCGGTGCCGAGCGAGGCGATCAGCCAGGCGTGCTCGAACAGCAGCGGCAGATGGCGCGAAAACACGGGCGTGCGTGCGCTGCCGGTGGCAAAGCGCGCCACTTCGCGGCGCAGGTCGGCTTCCAGGCCGGTGAGGCTGATATCGCAGTGGCGCGCGATCGCAGCCAGGTCGCTGCCCGGCTGCTCGATCAGGCCAAGAAACAGGTGCTCGACGTCGACTTCATACTGGCCCAGTCCAACGCAGATACTGGCAGCGCGCGTGGCCGCCGCGCGGGTCGTGTCGTTGAGCTTCGAGATCAGCGTCTTGAGGTTGATGTCCATCGTGCCTCCTGGTCGGGTGGGGACGCGGCCTTGGCAGGCCGCACGGTACGGTTGACGTCGTAGTGCAGCGACGACGGTTGCAGCACGGCGTTGAAGTTGATCGTCTCGTCCTGGCCACCCAGCGCGCAACTAGCGTGAATCACAAACTGCAGGCGATTGACGTCGCCCGCATCCGGCGCGAACGCGGCGCGCACGTTGGACAGGCGCGGCTCATGAGAGGCAAGCGCTTCTTCGATGCTGGCGCAGACGGCGGCGCGATCGAGGCTGCTGGTCAGGCAAAAACCGGCGAAGTCGATCAGGCCGTAATTGAGCAGCGACGCGCGCGCATGCGGGTAGCCGGCCAGATGGGCGGGATCGAGCGCGAGGCGGGTATTGAGCAAGGCTTCGAGGTCACGCGCGATGCTGTCCTTGACGCGCTCGATGCCGGCCAGTGCGCCGGCCGCAAGATCGCGGCGCTCGTCCATCATGCGGTCGAGCAGGCCAGGCGTACAGCCTTTCATGGTGTCTCCGAAGGGGGGTGATTACAACGAACACGCGGCGGCGCGAGGCCGCCGCGTGGAAAGCGGCGGGCGCCGCTCAGACGATCTTGTTGGCCGCCAGGTCCCAGCCGCCCGAGGTGTTGCCGCCGGCGCCGCCGGTCACCTTTTGCTGGGTGTATTTCCACTTGATCTTCGAGAACTTCAGGCCCACCGCTTCGTGGATGATGCTGCCTTCGGCAACGCTTGGCTGGACACCGCCGATCAGCACGTTTTCAAGCTCGATCTCGAAGTACTTGATGCGCTCGCCCTGGCCATCGGCGCGCATGAATTCCAGCTTGGCCTTGGGGATGGTTTTGCCTGCCGAGCAGGTTTGCAACAGGATGGGCGAGGCCAGGTCGGCGAGCTTGGTCAGCGCGATTTCCTGATGCTCGCAGCGTTCGGCGGTGTGACCGCCGCCGGTGGATGCCGTGGCCGACCGGGGCTGGCTCACGCCCCAGTTCACCGAGGTGCACTCGATCCAGTCCTTGTGCCGGTCATCCTGCGACTCGCCTTTGATCCCGTCGATCTGCAGGTACACGTCAATTGCCATGTTCTACTCCAAGTGTGATTGAAACGTCGGTTGAATAACAAGTTGGTTACAGCAGTCAGTTCTTGGTCGATTGCGGCAACTCCGCGACCAAACGGAGCGAAACGGACAGCTCGTCGAGCTGGAAATGCGGTCGCAGGAACGACACGGCGCGGTACACGCCGGGCCGGCCCGGCACCTCGGACACCTGCACGCTGGCTTCGCGCAGCGGGAACTGCGCTTTCTGGTCCTGGCTAGCGTTATCGTCGAGCAGGACGTACTGCGTCAGCCAGCGGTTCAGGTAATCCTCGACATTGGACGCTGCCGCGAAGCTGCCGATCTTGTCGCGCATCATGGATTTCATGTAATGCGCTATACGCGACACAGCAAAGATGTATTGAAGTTGCGACGACAGCACCGCGTTCGCATTGGCCGCTTCGTTGTTGTACTTGCGCGCCTTCTGCGCCGACTGCGCCCCAAAAAACGCGGCGTACGACGTGTTCTTGCAGTGCACGAGCGAGATGAAGCCCAGGTCCGACATTTCCTTCTCGCGCCGGTCCGTGATCGCCACTTCGGTCGGGCACTTCAGAGCCACCTCGCCCTCGTCGGTCTTGAACGTGTGGGTCGGCAGGTTTTCGACCAGCCCCCCGCCCTCGACACCGCGGATTGCTGCGCACCAGCCGTAATCCTCGAACGCGCGCGTCAGGCGCGCGCCGAACGCATACGCCGCGTTGCACCACAGGTAGCGAGAATGGTCGCTGCCGTCGACGTCTTCGACGTAATTGAAGCCTTCGGTGGTCATGCCGTCAGCCGGGTGGTACGGCAGCCGGCCCAGGAAGCGCGGCAGCGTCAGCCCGACGTAGCGCGCGTCTTCCGATTCCCGGAACGCCTTCCACTTCGCGTATTCGACGGTGTCGAACACCTTGGCCAGGTCGCGCGGCTTGCCCAGGTCGCCGAAGCTTTCGACGCCGAACAGTTCGGGACTGGAGCACGTGATGAACGGCGCATGGCTGGCGGCGGCCACGTGCGACATCTGTTCGAGAAAATAGATGTCTTCGGGCTGGCGCGTGATCTCGAAGTCGCCGATCAGCGTGCCGTACGGCGCGCCGCCGAAGGTGCCGAATTCTTCTTCGTAGATTTTCTTGAACATCGTGCTCTGATCGAATTCCATCGCCGACTGGAAGTCTTTCACCAGCTCGCGCTTGGACGCGTTGAGCATGCGGATCTGCAGGTTCGCGCCGGTCGTGCTGTTTTTGACCAGATATTGCAGGCCCGTCCAGCTGCGCTCGAGCTTCTGGAATTCGGGCGCGTGCATCACGCTGGATAACTGGTCGGAGATCATGCGGTCGAGCTCCGCCAGCCGGGCGTCGATCGTGGCCGACAGGTTCGACGACATCACCATCGTGCCCTGCATGACCTGGCTGACCAGCTCCGAGATCAGGTCGCGCGCCCGCACATGCTCGCTGCTGGATGTGGCCACGCGACTCTGTTCGACGATCTGGTCGAGCAGCGACGCATCCAGTTCGGGGGCGCCCGGCTGTGCGGCTGTTGATTCGAGGACTGCGGCCATCTCAACCCTCCTTGCCGGTGTCGCCCTGCTGCTTGCGCAGGCTGTCGAGCTTTTCGGTGTTGCCCAGCACGTCGGTCAGGATGTCTTCGAGCTTGTCGTTCCCCGCCAGCTTGTTGCGCAGGTCGGCCAGCTTGGTGCGCGCTTCGAGCAGCCTGGCCAGCGGCGCCACCTGGCGCACCACCGATTCGGGCCGAAAGTCGGCCATCTCGCGAAACTGCAGCTGCACGCCGAACTCCCCGCCTTCCGGCGACAGGTGGTTGTCCACCTTGAAGCTCGCCACCGGCGCCACGCCCCCGAGCACCTCGTCGAAATTGCTCGCATCGACATTGACGAACGTGCGGTCCTTCAGGCGTTTCTTGTCAACCTGGGGATCGGTCCCGAAATCGCCGACCACACCGACCACGAACGGCAGCTCCTTGTTCTCGGTTGCGTCGCCGATCTCGACGTCATACGTCATCTGCACACGCGGCGCGCGCACTTTCTGCAACCGTTTTTGTACGCTTTCGTTCTTGGCCATGTCGACTCCAGTAAGGGATGGGATGACCGGCGTGGCCGGCCACTGGTGAGAAATGCCGCGTTACTTCAGGACGTCGAACGGGCTGCCGCCCGCTGGGGCAGGCGCGGGTCGCGACGGTGCCGCCGCCGACTGGGTGGGCGGCTTGCGCGCCGATGGGCGCGCGGCCGGTCGCGTACTGACCAGCACTTCTTCGCCCAGGCTGGTGCGCAGCAGCCTGGCCAGGTCCTGCGCCTCGCTGCGCACCGACCCCTGCAGATTGTTCTTGCGGGTCAGGTCGGCCAGTGCCTTGCTGGCTACGCGCAGGCCGCTGACGGCCAGGATGCTGTAGGCCAGCGTGTCGTTGGGGTCGCGCGCCAGGGCTTCCTGGGCATGACTGATTGCCTCGCCATACTGGCTGGCATCGAAACGGATCTGCGCCATGCGCACCCACGGCTTCTTGTCGACGGGATGGGCTACGCTGGCCGATTTGAGCAGCAGGATCGCTTTTTCGGGCTGGCGCGCCGCCAGCGCCGCATCGGCCTGCACGTAGATGTTCCCGGACACGGCGGCGCGTGGGGTGTTCGTACTGGTGCCCGTACCGTCGGTGGCGCACCCGGCCAGGACGGCAACGCCGATCAGCATGGGTAACAGTCGTTGGCGAATCATGTTCGGCTCCGGTGGATAAACAAGCCACCATTATTCGCATCGGCACCCGCATGCAGTTGTGCACGGTCAACAGCGCGTGCATTCAGCAAACAGGTGTGGGTTCGATGCGCGAACGGGCGACCGCTTGCGCTGGCGCAGCGTATGCGGGTGGGAAACGGATTCAATCCAACGCTGGCGTTCAAGAAACTGCACAGGAGAATCGGATGACCCCAACCCACCGCTGCGCGCTGTTGCTGCTCGCGTTGACGTTCGCCGCTGCGCTGGCCGGCTGCGGCAACACCCCGCACGGTTCATTCACCAATGCGGCGCTGGGCGCGGTGGGCCTGCGCAAAGCGGCCGGGCTGCCCGAATCACAACAGCCGCCCCGTAACGTACCGCTGCGGCTGCACGCAGCCACACGTCTGAACGTCAACGAGCGCGGCCAGCCGCTGGCGCTCGCGGTGCGCCTCTACAAGCTGCGCCAGAAGGACGCCTTCGAAGAAGCGCCCTACGCCGCCTTCCTCGACCCGCAACAGGAACGCGAGCGGCTCGGCGCCGACCTGCTCGATGTCCGCGAAATCATGCTGGTGCCGGGGCAGCGCTACGAAGTGACCGAGAAGGTGGCGCGCGAAGCCGGCCACGTTGGCATCGTGGCACTGTTCCATAGCCCCGCGGCCGGCCATTGGCGCACGACGGTCAGCAGCGTGGAGGCCGAGCGCAACGGCGTGAATATCGGTCTGCACGCCTGTGCGATGAGTGTGGCCGGTGGCACCGTCAGTGGTGCAAGCACGCTGGGGTCTGTGCGCTGTCAATAAACGTCGAAAACTTTCCTGCAAGCTAAACATTTTCGGACACCAAGCGAGGCCGACGTGAGCATGCCATCCAAGGTCTTATGGGACGAAGGATTGTTCCTGCGGCCCCAGCATTTCCAGCAGCAGGAGCGCTACCACGATGCGCGCCTGAACCAGACCGCGTGCGCGCTGCATCCGTATTGCTGGGGCGTGCGCCGGATGACGATCGACCTGGACGCGCTCAGGAGCGACGTGCTGCGCATCGAGGAACTCTCGCTGCTGTTCCCCGAGGGCGAGGTGTACCGGGCACCCGATGGCGACATACTGCCGCCCCAGGTGCGCCTGGCCGACCTGCCGCCCGAGCTGCAGACCGTCACCTACTACGCCGCCCTGCCGATGCTGCGCGCCCATGGCGAGAACTGCGCGATCGCCGCCGGCGACGGCGACGGCTTGCACGAGCCGGAAGACGCGCTGCGCTTTTCCCGGCATGACCGCGATACGCATGACCTGTACAGCAGCGCCGCCGAAGCCCCGGTCACCTACCTGCGCAAGGCGCTGCGGCTGGTGGCCGACGGCGACGCGCTCGAAGCCTACGAGAGCTTTCCGCTGCTGCGCCTGCGCCGCGTGGCCACCGGCGGCTTCGAGCCCGATCCCGGCTTCATTCCACCGAGCCTGTCGATCGACGCGGTGGCCGGCCCGGGCCTGGGCCTTCACGGCGCGCTGGCGCGGCTGATGGAAAAGCTGCTGGCCAAGGTAACCGCGCTGTATGGCGACCTGCGCGAACCGAGCCGCAACGTGGTCGAGATCCGCGGCGGCGACGTGTCGGCGTTCTGGCTGCTGCACACGGCCAGCGCCGGCTATGCGGCGCTGGCCCATTACCTGCACCACCGCGAGCTGCATCCCGAGCGCCTGTACGGCGCGCTGCTGCATCTGGCCGGCGGCCTGATGACCTATTCGCGCAGCTACCGGCTGGATGACCTGCCCGCGTATGTCCACGCCGATCCCGGGCCGCCGTTCGCGCGCCTGGACGGCATCATCCGCGAACTCCTCGACACCGTGATCTCGTCGCGCTACTTCACCATCGCGCTGCACCACGACCGCCCGTCGTACTACCACGGCGCGCTCGATTCGGGCCGCATCACGCCCCAAACCACGCTGTACCTTGCCGTGGCCGCCGACATGCCGGCGCTGCGCCTGGTCGAAACCGTGCCGCTGCAATTCAAGGTCGGCGCGCCCGAAGACGTCGACCGCTGCGTGCTGTCGGCGCTGCCGGGCGTCAGGCTGCTGCACGCACCGCAGGTGCCCAGCGCGATTCCCGTGCGCCCCGACATGGTCTACTTCGTCCTCGACGTGCGCGGGGCGCTGTACGAGGCCATGCTCAAGTCGCAGGCGATGTCGGTGTACGTCCCCAACGGGCTGCGCGAACTGCGCCTCGAACTGATTGCGGTGTCGGCATGAGCGCGTTCATCGAGCGCCGCGCCGCGCCCAAAGGCGATACGGGCGAGCGCGCCGTCCGCACGCAACGCCTCAGCGACATCATGTACGAGGGGTTCTATGCGCTGTTCCTGCTCAAGACCGGATGCGGGCCGCAGGACAAGGTCGCGTTTGCCGACAACATGACGAGCTTTCTGATGGACGTCGACCGCAATGCCAAGGCACTGGGGATCGCGGCCGACGACATCCTGGCCGCCAAGTACGCATTCTGCTCGGCGGTCGACGAAATCATCCTGCGCTCGACCTTCGACGTGCGCGACGCGTGGGAAACCCGGCCCCTGCAGCTGCGCGTGTTTGGCGACCAGCTCGCGGGCGAGCATTTCTTCCACCGGCTCGACGACCTGCGCGCGCGCGGGGCGCAGCAGGTCGAGGCGCTCGAGGTTTTCCATATGTGCCTGCTGCTGGGGTTTCAGGGCCGCTATGCGCTCGACGGCAAGGACAAGCTCGACTACCTGGTGGCGCGTCTGGGCGACGAGATCGCCCGCATGCGCGGCCGCACGCGGGGCTTCGCTCCCCATGCCGAGCGGCCGGACCAGGTGGTCAACCGCGTGCGCAGCGACCTGTCGCTGTGGGTGCTGGGAGCGGTGTTCACGGTGGCCGGGCTGGGTGCATACGTGGGTTTCCGGACCGTGCTGGGCAACGACACCGGCTACGCGCTGGCGCATTACAACGATCTGGTGACGCTGCCGCCGAAAGCGGCGAACGTGACGATCACATTGCCGTAAAGCGTGAATGGACCCGGCCGAGAGGCCGGGGGCGCTTTACTGGATCACCTTGAACTCGATGCGCCGGTTGCGCGCCTTCCCTTCCGGCGTGCGGTTGTCCGCCACCGGCCGGTCGGGCCCCTCGCCCGATACCGCGATCGATTCGGCCCCAATGCCCTGGGCCACCACATACGCCCTGACCGCTTCGGCCCGCGCCTGGCTCAGCGACAGGTTGCCGGCGCGCGAACCGGCGTTGTCGGTGTGGCCGATGACGCCGACCTTGACGCCCTTGATATTGCGCAGCGCGACTGTCATCCCGTCCAGCACGGCGATGCCCGTGGGCGTCAGCGTCGCCTTGCCCGATTCGAATTCAATGATGCGGTCAGCCAGCGCCGTATCGAGCACCACTTGCTGCGACACCTGCACCCGCAAGCCGTTGTTGACGGTGTAAGTGGGATTCAGGCTCGCCGCGATGTCGCCCGCGATCTTCTGGCGCTGCTCTTCGCTGGCCACGTCGCCGCGCAGACTGACGCTGTTGCCGTCGATGTGCAGCTGGCCACCTTTCACCAGGCGCAGGTTGGGGCCAATCAGTCGGCCGACATACGTGTTCCAGTTGGCGGGCGTCGACACGGTGCCGACTGACAGCTGGTCGACCACGCGCGCGGCGCCGTAGACGCCGCGCAGGCGTTCCAGCAGCGCCGCCCTGGTCGCCTCGTCGGCCACGGTGCCGGTCACCAGCACCGGGGCGTCGGTCTGGGTCTGGGCCGTGGCTGCGCCGTGCTGCAGGCCCGCCAGGCACAGCATGACGATCAGTGTGCGAAGTATCACGTCAGGCTCCGATGAAGGTTGTCATGAACAGCGTGCGCGCCAGCGCCAGCGGCAGGTCGGGCTGGGCCAGCTGGCTGGCCAGCGCGCGCACGTCGGGCTCGAGCTGCAGCTGCTCGTCGATCCAGGCCGTGTGCTGCAGGCGTACCTGCAGGTCGGCGCCCACCAGAGGATCGATCATGGCGCGCAGCGTGTCGGCCAGCGCGGCGCAAAAGCCCACCACCAGCACCGGTCGCCCGTCCTGGTGCGTGATGAACAGCGCCAGGTCGAACCCGGCGCGCCGCAGGAATGGCGCGATCAGCCCAAGCCAGAACGCCGCCACCGGATAATGCGCCGCCGGGTCGGGCGGCAGCGGCAGCACGAGACTCTTGTCGAGTGTGCGGGGCGGGCTGCGCATCACGGGCTGCAGCAGGAGGCCAAGCGCCAGCACCAGCCGCGCGACACCGCAGTTGCCCAGCAGCGCATCGAGCGAACCCACCGTGCCGGCATCGATCCAGGTCGCGTAGTCGCCCGCATCACCCAGGCCGATCGCGCTGTCGGCGATCGCCTGCAACGACGCCGCGGGATCGGCATCTGCCAGTACCTTCGGGCAGATTTCCTGCAAAAACGTCCACAGCGGGGCAAAAGCGACGGGACAGTGCGCCACGAACGCGGCCGGATCGGCCACCGTCAGCGTGCGCGTGGCCAGAAACGGAAAGCGCCGGCCCGACTGGTCGCGGCTGGCCAGCAGATGCCCGGCCACCGCGTGGTGGCGCGCCGGGCCGACGAGGGCGAAGCTCACCGGTGCCATGGCGTCGTAGTGCACGCGCCAGCGCGCATCGGACGGCAGCAGCGTCATCACCTGCGCCAGCCAGGCGTCGAGCATCCCGATCGTGGCCGGTTCGTGCGCCAGTTTGACGAAGTCGGCGCGCGCGGGCAGCTTGCCGAAGTAACCGATCCGGTCGGGGCGCATCACTGGCCTCCCGTGCTGGCCAGTGCAGGCGCCGCCGCATCGAAGTGGCCGACGATTGCCGGCGGCAGGCGCATGCCACGAAAACCCTGGCCCTGCGCCTGTGCGCCCCCGCCCCCGCCCGCCTGCGGGCTGCTGACGATCTTCAGGTCCACCGCCACCGTCACATTGCTGCCGCTCCAGCGCAGCTCGAACACGCCGTCGTCCTTCTTCGTGCGCTGCGCCGACTCGAACAGGCGCTGCAGGCCGAACTGGCCGGGCTGGTTGAACAGTTCCACGGTGCGGCCATCGAACGTCACGGCCGACACGCGTGCACCCGACATCCCCTGTGGCCCCGGATGCACCATATTGCTCCAGCTGGCCGGGGTGTTGCGGTAACGGAGTTGCTGGCCATCGATCTCCAGCGTGTATTCGAGCGTGCCGGGCGCCGTGAGCGGCAGCACCTGGAACACGGTCTGCGCCGCCGTGCCGGCCGCCACGCCGTTGTTCGACAGCGGCGCGATCCAGGCCGGGAACGCCGCCACTGCCTGCGGCGCGAGCGAGATGCCGATGTCGGCCCAAGTGCGCGCTGCCAGCACGTCGCCGCGCCGCACCACGAGCGGACCCATGGCCGTGCCCACGAATTTGGCCACCGCGCCGTCGGGCCCGAACACCTGGCCGATCTCGCCTGGCGTTGCCTCGATGCTTGCGCCTTGCGCGAACGGATACTTCGTCGCCAGCGTGCGCGTGAATGGCTCGACGACCTGCGCCTGCCAGGTCTTGTTGATCTCGGCCTCGGACGGCAGCACGATCATCGCGAAGGTCTGCGTCAACGGCCGCACGAGCAGTGGCCGCAGCGCGCTTTTCTGGCTCTCGCTCATCCCGGTAAGCATCTGCTCGTCGACGTAGCGCAGCGCCTCGGCCAGTTCCGAGCCAGTCCCTTCGAGCGTCTGCTGCATGAACTGCTTGGCGCCCGGCCCCGGGTCGCCCTGGTTCTTCAGCGTATTCAAGCGCGTGCGCAGGCGCGACAGCGCGTCGAGGTAGCCCGTCATCAACGACGCTTCTTTCTCCTTGGCCCCGACCAGGCGCGCCACGCCGGCGAATTCGCGGCCGATCGGGCCTGCGCTTTGCGGCCCGCCGGTCAACTCGGCCGGATCGATGGTGTCGGCCAGCGTGCGTGCATCGGACGGCGCCCGGCGCAGGATCTTCTGCTTGATCCACTCGGCGACGCCGCGTTCGGTCTTGCTCGCAGGCTGGCGTAACCCGCCCGGATTGTCCCAGGCGGTCTCTTCATGGATCGTGCGCAGCAGCCTGGCGATGGGTGACGTCTGCGGGTCGCCCAGGCGATTCATTGCCTGCACACTGGCGTCGAAGCCGCGCAGGTCGGTAATCGCCACGCCCTGCACGAACTTGACCCATTCACGTGCATAGTCAGCCTTGTACAGGTCGATCAGCGCCTTCTGGATCTGCTCCGGGCTGCCCTCGAGCGTCAAGTCGTCGCGCGCCGTGGTCTTGAGCACCCAGTCGACGGTATTGAGTTCGCGGTTCGAGGCTTCGCGGATCGCGCCCAGCACGAACTTGTCCCACGCCGCGCGGGTAAACGCGCCGCTGACCGCATGGCTACCGGCCACCAGGGCGCTGTCCTGTTCGCCGACGATGCGCGCCACCGTCACCGCCGGGAAGCGCGTGGCGGCGCGCGTGCGGATGTCAGCGTACACGCGCTCGCGCGCCGGGGTGCCGCGCACCACGCGGCGCAGGTGCTCGCGGGTGGTGTCGAGCAGGCCCAGCTTGAGCGTCATCTGCGGCCAGGCCGGATCATCGATATTAGCCAGGTGAAAGCTGAGCAGGCGTTCGGCGCTGCGGATCATCTGCTCGCGCGGCATCGCGCCGCGGTGCGCTTCCAGCCAGCCGCGCCAGTAGCGCGTGAGCTGGTCGTTCAAATGCCCCGACTCGGCGTGGGTTTTATCGCCCAGCATCAGGTAGGTCTTGAGGGCGTTGTAGGCATCGCCGACGCTGGTGGGCGACGCATCCTGGTACGGCTGGCCGGGCCGTGCCGCCGGCGTGGCGGCCTGGCGCGCCGGATCGAGGCTGGCCGCATTGCTGTTCACTTCCGTCAGCATGGTCTCGAGCGCGCCGGTGACCGGTTCGACCATCACGGCGCGCACGCCAGCGAAGTATTCGTCGCGCAGCTTGCGCGACAGCTGCCCACCCTGGTACAGGCCGAAGCCCAGCGCCCACGGCTTGTCCTGGCTGTAGCCATCGAGCAGCTCGATGCGGTCCTGCAGGATATCGAGCGCTTCGAGCCGCGACTGCAGGTCGATGCGGCCGGCCTGCAGCTTGCTTACTTTGTCGAGGTCGGCCTGTACATTGGCCACCAGCTGGCGATTGCCCATGTAGGCCCAGGACCAGCCGCCCATCGCGCAGCCCAGCAGGATCGTGGCGGCGAAGAACACACCCAGCTTCCAGCGCGCCGCCGCCGGATGCGTGTAGCGCCTGACCAGGTCGCGGTCGGCGAAGATCACCTTGCGAAACAGGTCCAGCAAAAAGTAGCCGGACTGCCCGGCTGCCGGCTCGGCCACCGCGCCTTCACGATTGGCCAACGCCAGGTCGAAGCGGCTGGCCACGCGCTGGCTCGACAAGTCTTGCACGCTGCCTTCCTGCAGCGCGCTGGTGAAGTAAAAGCCGCGAAACACGGGCTTGAACTGGTACGTGTTTTCATCGAACAGCGTGGCCAAAAAGGCGCGCAGCGGCGTCCTGATCGCCGCGAATTCGAGGGGAAACGTGAACACGCCGGGGCGCATCAGGGTGCTGCGGTTGGCGCCCATGCCGGCCAGGCTCATCTCTTTCAGGCCATCGACGAGCGCCTCGAACTCGTCGTCGAAAAAGGCCAGCACGTCCTGCGGCGCGCTGCGGCGGTTATAGCGCAGCGTGGCGCCCCAGATGCGCTCGCGCTCGGCCTGTTCGCTGCCATGGAAAAAGTCCACAAAGCCCGCCACCAGATCGACCTTCGTGAACACGACATACACGGGCGGATGCACGCCCAGGCGCTCGGTCAGCTCCTGCATGCGGGTGCGCAGGTTCTTGGCCAGTTCATGCGATGCCGTGGCCGGACCGGCCATCAGTTCGGCCACGCTGACGGCGATCAGGATGCCGTTGACCGGCGCACGGTGGCGATGGCGGCGCAGCAGGTCGAGAAAGCCGAACCACTCGTCGCGGTCGTCCTCCTGCACCGAATAGCGCCCGGCCGTGTCGAGCAGGATGCCGTCGGTGGTGAAGAACCAGTCGCAGTTGCGGGTGCCGCCCACGCCTTGCACGGCCTTGTTGCCGGGGATCGGAAACGTCAGTCCCGAGCGCACGATGGCGCTGCTCTTGCCCGCCGCCGGATTGCCGATGACCATATACCACGGCAGTTCGTACAGCGCCGCGGCGCCACGCGTCAGACCAAGCTTGGACGTCTTGATGGTGCTGACCGCATCGAGCAGATTCTTGCGCAGCACGGCGACGTCGCCCTTGCCGTTGTCGTCCATCGCATCGTCTGTGGCGTGACCACCGCCCTCGCCCTCGGCCATGGCCGACGCCAGCCGGGCGCCTTCGCGCGCGCGCCAGGCGCGTCGGATCATCCAGCCGGCGCCCCAGCTGCCAAGCAAGGCCAGGCCCACGATGGCGGCCCAGACGATGGCGATGTCCAGCGCCACCGCGCCGAGCACCAGCAGCGCCGCGACGGCGAGCACGCCAATCAGGATCAGCATGCGGCTGCTGGTCAGAAAGTTCCAGAATCGCGCCATGGCGGGGCCCAGGTCCGTTGAAAAAAGAGTCTCACAGGAAATGCTCGCACGCGCATGGCTGCCGCCGCTTGAGCGGGCGCAACACGGTGGACTTGGGGCAACGCCGGCGCTTGCAGGTTCAGCGTCGCATCATCGCCGCGTCAGCGCCGCATCACCCCGCGCAGGCGCAGCTCGGTGTGGCCAAAATCCATCATCTTCCAGCGCCCGCCCCAGGTCAGGCCGAGCGACTCGGCCACCTGTCCGTACGCCTGGTAGCCGCGCATCGCCCACGGGTCTTTTTCGGAAATCACCAGCTTGCCGTCGCGCAGGAACGCGCAGTCGCCCGCCAGGCCATACTGGTGCCAGCTCTGGAACGCGCGTGCATTGGTGACGTTGCTGCCACTGGCCGCCAGCGCATCCTGGCGCGCCGGGCTGCGGTAGCCTTCGAGCAGCGCCATCTCGTAACCGTGCTGCTCCTTCATGATCTTGAAGGCCAATAACAGGCGCGCGCTGAAGTCGGGGTGCAGCAGGCCCCAGTTGCGGCTCGCGCCCACCAACATTGGTCGTATCAGCTCGACTTCGGCGGTCGTGAAGACGTCCGGCGGCAGCGCCACCGGGGGCGCCAGTTGTTCGCCGGCCAGCAGCGCCGCCACCTGCTCATCGGGCATGGCGGCGCTGCCCTGATACACCGGCAGCATGGCGGGATTGCTCAGCGCCAGCGCCAGCAGCGACGGAATCAGGATCACCGGCGCGACAATGGCGAACACCACCCGATGCCGGCGCAGGAAGCGCAGCAGGCGCTCGCGCAGCGTGAGCGCGGCCGCATCGCGCGCGGCGCCCAGCGCCCGCCCGCCCGCGTGCCCCCAGGCGCCGGCATGCCGCACCAGCGCGCGCAGGCGGCCGATGCCGCGTGTTGCCAGTGCGCGACCTGTCGGGAACACGGCCAGCCAGATCAGGCAGGATGCGCCACAAACGTACAGAAGCGCGATAAAGATCAGCATCGGTACCTCCAGGATTGTTTCTAATCGGAACTGGAAAAACCCCATCTTAGGAGTGCTGCCGTGCGTTCATCAGACGAACATCAAGCGAACCCCACGCAACCAAATCTGCGGCCCGATCTGATGTCGTCAGCGCGGCGCGGCGGCAACGAAGACAGCATTCTCGCCAGGCTCGAACGCGAACCGGCGCGCCGCACTGCGCCCGGCGGCACGGGCGTGCGGGTGGCCTGGTATGGCGGCGCCGTCCTCGTCGCGCTGTTGTTGACGGGCGCCCTGGCCTGGCTGGCGGCGGGGCAGGACAGCCCGCACAGGGTCGTGCCCGCGCACGCAGGGATCGCGGCGCGGGCAATCGTGGCCGACGAACCTGCTGCGCCGCTGGCGGCGGCCGTCATCGTCGACGCTGCGCCAGTGCCATTGCCAGTTTCAGCGCCAGTGGCAGCACCAGCGCCCGCAGCCAGCACGGCGCACGTCTTGCCACCGCCGGTGCCACCGCTGCGCCTGTTGCGACCGGCGGACGGAGGGCGAGCACCCGCCAAACCCACGCGCACGGCTGCTGCGCCCGAACGCAGCGCGACCAAGGCCCCGACTGCGGCGCCGGCCCCGTTCCAGGCGCGCGCCAGCGTACCGCGCCAGGCGGCACGGCCAACGAAACATGCCGGACCGGCGCGTGCGACCGAGCCCCCCGACAGCGATGTCGCCCTGATCTCGGCCGTCATCTATCACGCCAATGGCCACGCCCTGCCCGACCCGGAGATGAGCCCGGACCGCTGCGCCGGCGACGCTTGTCGTCCGCGGCCAACGCGCTAGCACCGCGCGGGACGATCGCGCCGAAACTGCTGGATTCCCCGTCCGCCCGGGCTTATACTGTACATAAGAACAGTAACGCGGGTGGTCATGATCAGGTTGTTGGAAAACGAGTTTTATTATCTGGACAACTTTCAGCGTGTTCTCGACTGGATCGGCGAACGCTATGCCGACCTGCTCGACGCGCAGGAGCACGCGTTCCTGGCCGCCTTCCCTGCCCTGCCCCACGCAGCGCGCGCGCTATTCGTGCGCATGGTCATGCGAAAAGGCACGCTGTTTCGCGCCAGTAAACTCCGCTACGCCGAGATCGGCTGCCCCGTCGAGGCAGCCGGCCACCTGCTGGGCACCGGCTGGATTGAGGCCGATCCCGAACTCTCGCTCGACGAACTGTTCGACCTGCTCTCCAAGCCCGAAGTCGCCCAGGCCTTCCCGCACCTGCGCCAGAAAAGCGCGCGCAAGGGCGACCTGCTCGAGGCCTTGCGGGCCGACTGCGCCGACCCTCGCCGTTTTTCGGGCTGGTATGGCGACTGCCCCGATGTCGCCTGGCGCATCCACGTCAAGCCCCTCTGCGACCGCCTGCGCCTGGTCTTCTTCGGTAACCTGCGCCAGGGCTGGACCGACTTCGTGCTGTCCGACCTGGGTCTGTTCCGCTACGAGCAGGTCGACATCTCGCCGGCCTCACGTGGTTTCCGCCAGCGCGCTGACATCGATCACTACATCCTGCTGCACGCGTGCCGCGAACGCTTCGCTGCCGGCGAAGCCGTCGAGGATGTCGTGCGCGACCTGCCCGAGCATGCGTTCGACAACGACTGGCTGGCCAGCCGACGCGAAAAGCTCGTGTTCCAGATCGGCCAGCACTACGAAAAGCAGAAAGACTGGGATGGCGCGTTTGCCGCCTATGCCCGCTGCCGCTACCCCGGCGCGCGGGGCCGCGCCATCCGCGTCCTTGAAAAACACGAGCGCTTCGACGACGCCTGGGCCCTGCTGACCGAGGCCCAGGCCACCCCCGAGAACGACGCCGAACGCCAGCACCTGGCGCGTATCGCGCCGCGCCTGGCGCGCCGCCTGGGTCACGCGCGCCTGGGCCGGCTGCCGAAAACCGAGGTGCAGCGCATCGACCTGTGCCTGGCGCCGCCGAATGGCGAGCGCTGGGTCGAGGGCGCGGTGCGCGACCATCTGGCGCAAGACGGTGCGCCCGTGTTCTATGTCGAAAACGCGCTGGCCAACACGCTGTTTGGCCTGTTGTGCTGGCGCGCCATCTTCGCCGCCATTCCCGGCGCCTTCTTCCACCCGTTTCACCGCGGGCCGGCCGACCTGTACAGCGCTGATTTTTACGCGCGCCGCCTGGCTGAATTTTCCGCCTGCTTCGATGAACTCGATTCCGGTGCCTACCGCGACACCATCCGCGCGACCTACCGCGACAAGGCCGGCCTGCAGTCGCCCTTCGTGCACTGGGACGGCATCAGCCTCGAGCTGGTCGAACTGGCACTGGACTGCATCCCGGCTGCGCACCTGCGCAAGTGGTGCGAGCGGATCCTGGCCGATGTACGCGAAAACCGCACGGGCTTTCCCGACCTGATCCAGTTCTTCCCCCTCGAAAACCGCTACACGATGATCGAAGTAAAGGGCCCGGGCGACCGCCTGCAGGACAACCAGCAGCGCTGGATCGAGTACTGCGCCGCGCATGCGATGCCGGTGGCCGTCTGCTACCTGGTCTGGGATCTGGCGCCCGAGATGGCGGCCTGATTTGACCGGCACCACGCAACCTGCCTACACGATCGCCGTGCGCGCGCTGTGCGAGTTCACCGCTAAGGCCGGTGATCTCGACCTGCGCTTCACGCCCTCGCCCAGTGCGCAGGAAGGCATCGCCGGCCACGCCGTCGTCGCCGCACGCCGGGGCGACGGTTACCGCGCCGAATTGCCGCTGTCGGGTGAATGGAATGGCTTGCGCGTACGCGGCCGCGCCGACGGCTACGACGAACACGAAAACCTGATCGAAGAGATCAAAACACACCGCGGCCGCCCCGAGTCCATCCCCGACAACCACCGCCACCTGCACTGGGCGCAGGTGCGCGTGTATGGTCACCTGCTGTGCCAGGAGCGCGGCCTGGACGTGGTCAACCTGGCCCTCGTCTATTACGACATCGGCAGCGGCGTTGAAACAGTGCTGCGCGAGCAGCGCGACAGCGCGTGGCTGCAGACCCATTTCGCGGGCCTGTGCGAACGCTTCTCGAGCTGGGCCGCACAGGAGAGCGCGCACCGCGCCGCGCGCAACGATGCCCTGACCCAGCTGCGTTTCCCGCATGCCGATTTCCGGCCCGGCCAGCGTCACCTAGCCGAGAGTATCTACCGCGCCAACACGAGCGGGCGCTGCCTGCTCGCACAAGCGCCGACAGGCATCGGCAAGACGGTCGGCAGCCTGTTCCCGACCCTCAAAGCGATGCCGCAGCAGGGCATCGACAAGGTGTTTTTCCTGGCCGCGAAGACGCCGGGCCGGCGCCTCGCGCTCGATGGCGCGGCCAAACTGTGCGGCGCATCGGGAACAAAAGCGGCAACCCCGCTGCGCGTACTGGAACTGACCGCGCGCGACAAGGCCTGCGAGCATCCGGATAAAGCGTGCCACGGAGACGCCTGCCCGCTGGCGCGCGGCTTCTATGACCGCTTGCCGGCCGCGCGCGCCGCTGCGGCCGAGGTGCTGGTGCTGGACCGGGAAGCACTGCGCACGGTCGCCCTCGAACACGACGTCTGTCCGTACTACCTGGGCAGCGAGATGACGCGCTGGGTCGACATGATCGTCGGCGACTACAACTATTATTTCGACGGCGGCGCGATGCTGTACGCGCTGGCGCAGGCCAACGGCTGGAAAGCCAGCGTGCTGGTCGACGAAGCGCACAACCTGGTCAACCGCGCACGCTCGATGTACAGCGCCGAGATCGACCGCGAGCTGCTGCGCGCCGCGCGCGCCGTCGCGCCACCGGCCGTGAAGAAAGCGCTCGAGCGCGTCGGGCGCGCCTGGACCAATGTCGACAAGGGCGCGCCTGCACCGTACCAGCTGCTCGAGTCGATGCCGGCGAAACTGGTCGATGCGCTGCAGGATGCGTCCAGCACCATCAACGAACACCTGGCGGCGTTCCCAGGTCCGCTCGACCCCGACCTGCAGCGCTTCCATTTCGACGCGCTGCAATTTGCGCGCCTGGCCGAGTCGTTCGGGCCGCACTCTCTGGTGGACTTGTCGCGCGACGCCGACCGCCCTACCTTGCGCGACTCGACGATCTGCATCCGCAACGTGGTGCCGGCGCCATTCCTCGGTCCGCGCTTTGCCGCGTCGCATTCGAGCACGCTGTTCTCGGGCACACTCGGCACCTGGCAATACTGTACCGACACGCTCGGGCTGCCGGCCGACACGGCCTGGGTCGAGGTCGATTCACCGTTCACGGCCAGCCAGCTGGACGTGCATGTCGCCAAAGGCATTTCGACCCGCTACCAGGCGCGCGCCGCGTCGGTGCAACCGATCGCCGAACTGATCGCCCGCCAGTTCCACGAACGCCCCGGCAACTACCTGGCCTTCTTCAGCAGCTTCGACTACATGGACCAGGTGGCGGGCGCGCTGGCGAGGTTGGATCCGGGCGTGACGGCCTGGCGCCAGGAACGCCGCATGAGCGAGACCGCACGCCAGGGCTTCATCGACCGCTTTGCCATTGGTGGCGCGGGCGTGGGCTTTGCGGTACTGGGCGGCGCGTTCGGCGAAGGGGTCGACCTGCCGGGCGAGCGCCTGATCGGCGCGTTTGTCGCCACGCTCGGCCTGCCGCAGGTCAATCCCGTCAACGAGCAACTGCGCGAACGGATGCAGACGCTGTTTGGCGCCGGCTACGACTACACGTACCTTTACCCTGGCATCCAGAAAGTGGTGCAGGCGGCCGGCCGCGTGATCCGCACCGAGCAGGATCGCGGCGTCGTGTGGCTGATCGACGACCGCTTCGCCCAGCCGGGCATCCGCGCGCTGATGCCGGCCTGGTGGGAGCTGGGCGCGCACAATTCGCGCTGAACATCTACGCCAGCAGCTCGCGGATACGCTGATAGCCGCTGCGGCTGATGGGCAGCTTGACGCCGCTTTTCAGCACGGCGCAGTGATTGTCCTTGCTGACCGGTTCGATGCGCGCGATCGCGCCCAGATTGACGATGTGCGAGCGGTGGATGCGCACGAAGACGGCCGGATCGAGCTGCGCCTCGAGCTCGGCCAGACTGCCAAGCTTGAGGTACTGCCTGCCGTCCGCGCAGACGGCGACGTAATCGTCCTGCGCCTCGATGTAATCCACGCTGGCCGTTGACACCACGTGCACGCGGGCGCCGTCGCGGATCAGGATGCGCTCGAGCGGCGTATGGCGCGCCGCTGCCTCCTTCACCACCGCCTCGATCTGCGCCGGCTGGGGCGTGCGCAGGCGCGCCTGCGCCAGCGCTTCGCCAAGGCGCGCGCGCGAAAACGGCTTGAGCAGATAGTCGATCGCATGCACCTCGAACGCGCGCAGCGCAAACTGATCGTACGCGGTGGCGAAGATGTAGTGCGGCTTGCTGCCGGCCAGTTCGACCACCTCGAAGCCGTCAAGTTTCGGCATCTGGATGTCGAGGAAGACCAGGTCGGGGTCGAGCTCCGCAATGGCCTTGACGGCCTCGAAGCCATTCGCGCATTCGCCGACGATCTCGACGTCCGTGTGCGTCGCCAGGTATTCGCGCAGCACGGCGCGCGCCAGGTGTTCATCGTCCACGATCAGAATCCGCATGCCGTCAGTCTCCCATGTCTGCGGGCAGGATCAGGTCCACCCGAAAAATCGCCCCATCGCGTGTAGCATGCACGCTCGCGTCGATGCCATACACGGCGTGCAGGCGCTGGCGCACGTTCGCCAGGCCGACGCCACCGCCCTTGCCGGCCGGCCCACCGTCCGGATCGACGTCGTTCTCGACCCGCAGCTTCAGTTGCGAGCCGGCGCGCACCGCGTGCACGCGCACCACGCCGCCCTGCGGCAGCTGGCCGATGCCATGCTTGACCGCGTTCTCCACCAGCGGCTGCAGGATCATCGGCGGTAGCAGGCAGCGCGCCGCATCATCCGCCATCTCGCACGCGAATGCCAAACGCGGGCCGAAGCGCACCTGCTCGATCGCCAGAAAGCGCTGCGTCAGTTCGACTTCGTCCGACAGCAGAACCTTGCGGTGCGCCTCGAGTCCCAGCGTGTGGCGAAAGAAGCCGGCCAGTTGCAAGGTCATGTCGCGCGCGGCGTCGGCATCGATGCTGGTGAGCGCGCTGATCGAATTGAGGCTGTTGAATAAAAAGTGCGGGTCGATCTGCATGCGCAGCATGCGCAGTTCGGCGTCCTGCGCCAGCAGCTTCAATTGGAGTTCGCGCGTTTCCAGCCGGCGTGCGCGTTCGAACTCCAGCGCCAGATAATGCGCGCAGGCCGTCATGCCGTACAGCAGCACGCCGACGCCGAACATCACCGCGGCGACCGGTGGTGAGAGCAGCACGCCGCCCATCGACGGCGCCAGCCAGCGCCAGAATGCCGCCCACGCCACCGCCGCTGCGCACCACAGCAAGGCCGCGCTGGCGGCCGTGACAAAGAACACGACCAGCACCGAGCGCAGCGACTTGCTTGCCAGCGGATAGGCGCGGCACAGGTAGTAGCTCGAAAAGCCGCACACGCTCGCATACACCAGCATCAGCGGCAGCGCGAACAGCAGGCTAGCCGGAATGCCGGCGCCGGTGGCCGCATCGAGCAGGCCCGCGAGCATCAGCCCCAGCATCAGCCAGGCCGCCAGGTACAGCGCGGCGCTGCGCCCGGCCCAGAATATCCGGCCCATCAGTTGCGGATTTCCACACCGCCCATGATCGCGTAGCCGCGAATGACGAGGCGTTTGCTGGCATCGGGTGGCACGGCGGTTTTTTCTTCGAAGCCGCCCAGGATCGGCGTGCCGAGCAGGATCACGGTCCAGTCGGGAGGACACTTGATGGTCACGCCGCCCCAGAACGCGAACACATTGATTACCGCCTCGCCACGGATCGAGGCGCTGCGCATATCAAGTTCACACCCGCCCATGACCGCCGTGATTTCACCGCCGCGAAAATCCTGCGTTGCCACGCGGCGCTCGTAGCCGCCCAGGATTGCCGTGATGTCGACGGTCTCGCCGCTGCCCGTATCATCGAGCATTCCGGCGCCTTGGTGGGCGGCGACGCTGCCCGGCAGGCCGCGGCTGCGCAGCGCCTTGGCAACCAGGAAGCCGCCCAGGCCAATCAGGATCAGCGGCCACAAGGTGCGCACACTGAAGTTGATGATGTCGAGCCGGTCGAGCATCATCAGGATGCCCACGCCGACCAGCGCAGCGCCGAGCAGCGTACCACCCTGGCTGCGCGTGTCGCACAGCTTGACCGTGCCAACGATCACGAACAGCATCGGCCAGAAGGAAAACGCCCGGTGCATGTCGACCAGGCCGAGGTTATCGAGCAGGAACAAGAGGCCCATGCCGATGACCAGCACGCCAAGTACGACCTGGCCCGTCACGCCCCTGGGCAAGCGATCATTTTTCATGGCGGCCCACCTTCTGGTTATTGAGGAAACGACGGGCGATGAAGGGGTCGAGCACCAGCTTGATGCCCCACATCAGGATGAACAGCGGCCAGCTGTTACGGAACGTCAGGCCGAACGCATTCTCGAGCACCGCAAACAGCCACAGGCCGGCAAACACCGTCCACAAGCCATTGCCGAATTCCTTGGGACTCGGGTAGCCGATGGTCTGACTGATGCCCACAGCAACGAGCAGCAGCGGCGCGTAGTGCCAGTAGTCTTCGGCGTTGATGTAGTACAGGCGATCGAGCAGCACGACGGCGCCGACGACGATGAGCAGCAAGCCCCAGACGATTTGTTTGCGCCAGCGGTAGGATTCTTCGGATTGCATGGTGCGGACCTCCTTGTGATCGAACAGGGAGCACGATAACAAGGGTCGGCACGGTGGGGAAAGTAGTTTTCGGCGAATGGCGAATCCATTCCGGCGAATGGCGAATCGACGCCCGTGACAAACATACAGGCGAAAAAAAACCCGCCGTAAAGGCGGGTTCAGTGTGCAGCGCAGGTGCTATCAGGCAGCGCTGGCGGCTTCCTGGCGCTTGATCAGGCCTTTTGGCACGTTGCGGTACTTGGCGCGTGCTTCGGCCTGGCGTACGGCTTCACGTGCGATATTGGTGCGCTTGATCTCGATGCGTTCTGCCTTGCCGCGATGTTGGGCGATGTGCTTGCTTCCGATTCTGCTGGTCATAACGGTCTCCTTGGTTGAACTATGCGCCGCGTCCTTGACAGGACGTCGACGCGAAAACGTGTGCGAAGGCTAGTTGCGGGTCGGGGCGGTCTTGAGCGCCGTCGGGATCAACATTGCCCAGCCAAGCTGGCGCCGGATTTCTTCGGGCGCCGGTGGCGGCTTCGGATCACGCGAGCGGCGCGCTAGATATTCGCGCACCAGGTGCTTCGCTGGATGCTTGACATCGTACATCGCAACCTCCGCTTCCTTGTTGCCCGGTGCAGGCACGACGCCCGCAACGGTCATGAAATTGGTGCCGATCCTCGAGGCGACCGGCTAACCTGTTGAGGTGTCGGATGGCTGCGAATTTCTTCGCGCGTTCCTCACTCAGACAGGAGCATCTTAACGGCTGCGTTCACCATTCACCGTTAGATGCCGCACACTTTGGGCGTCAATACGGCTGAGCTCGACATACCCATGCAAAAAGGGGGCCGTAGCCCCCTCCCCTTTTGCGGCAAGCCGCGATCAGAACTTGTAGCGCAGGTTCAGATAATACTGGCGACCGCTGACGTCGAGCTTTTGCTGCTCTTCTTCGCTGTAGCGATATTGCGCGCGTTTGGCGTTGGTCAGGTTGGTCGCGCTGAACGCGAGCTCCAGGTTGTCGGTGAAGTAGTAGTTGGCCGACAGCGCCAGCGTCGTCACTGCATCGGCGTAGGTCGGCGCGGTGGGCATCGCCACGCCGTTGATCACGGTCAGGCCCTGGCTGTTGGCCGTTGGCGCCGGCGCCGTCGTGCTGTTGACATACTCGCCGCGGTAGTTTGCAACCAGACGCGCCGACAGCTTGCGGTCTTCATAGTACAGACCCAGGTTGCCGGTCCATTCGGATGCGCCCACCATCGGCCGGCCATCGTCGACTTTCGTCTTGGCGCGGCTGATGTTCGACGTGAAGCCGAAGTTGGTCTGGCCGAACGGCTGCTCGTACTGCAGCTCGATGCCGTTGATCTTCGCGCCCTGTTGCGAGGCGGTGTTGACGAAGAAGGACTTGACGGTCTGGTCGCGCGGATCCTGCAGGTCGATCGTGGTGCTGCCCACGGCGCCCGTTTTCGGGTAACCGTCGATCGACGAATGGAACACGCTCAGCGCAATGATCGAGCGCGGTGCGAAGTACCACGACCACGACAGGTCGACGTTGTCGGCCGTTTGCGGTTCGAGGTCGGGATTTGGCCCAGTAACGCGGCAGCCATTGGCGTCGCAGCCTGGCGTGCCGAAGCCGCTGCCCAGCAGGTTGTAGTTCTGACGCCCGATCGTGCGGCTCACGCCAAAGCGCGCCAGCATGTCGTTGCCCATGTCGTAGCGCACGTTCAGGCTTGGCAGCCAGTTGTCGAAGGTGCGCTTGGTGGGCGTCTTGTAATACATGATACCGGCCAGTGGATTGAACGGCGTGCCATCAAAGAACGGGGTCGCGTCGCCGGCATCGGTGATCGCGCCCGGATAGGCGGCGCAGGTCACGGGCGACTGGCCCGGCGCGACGCGCTGGCAGGCGCCAGCGGGAATCGGCGTGGCGATATTGGCTTTCACTTCGGTGCGCGAGAAGCGCACGCCAACATTACCCGACCAGCGATCGCGTTCCAGGTTGGCCATCAGGTAGGCGGCGCTCTGACGTTCCTGCATGTCGATCTCGGAACTCACGCGGCGCTCGAACGCGTCGCTGGTGACCTTGGTATTGGCCGCGATGTAGTCCTTGATCGCTTCCGGCGTGTACGTGAAGCCGGTGTTGTCCCAGCCGGCCGGGCCGTCCAGGCCATCGCCGAAGTCGCCCGGGAACGCTTGCCAGCCGGTGGTTGGCGTCGGCGTATTGGATGTGACGCGGCCCGTGACCGGGTTGAGCGTGATGCCGTTGCGGAAGGCCGGGCCGCGGCGCGCGCTGGTGCGCTTGTGATCCGAGAAGCGCACACCGCTTTCCAGCGACTGGAAGATGCCGCGGTCGACGCGGTATTCGGTGTCGAACTGCGCGCTCCACTCCTTGTCGACAGTGCGCACGCCCGAGGCGGCGCGGTCAACGATGGTGTAGCCGCTGCCGTCGGCGTTCAGGCCGGGCTGGTTGCCGCCGGCGTTCTGGTACTGAACGAACGGGGCGTCATGCAGGCTGCCGAGCGCGTAAGAGATACCAGTGCCATAGCGGGCCAGCGTCAGGCCCTGATCGAGTTCGGTCGTGCCCACGCCGCGCGTGGTCGACAGCAGCGTCTTGATCGTGAGGTCGTCGTTGACACGGTATTTGGCGTCCAGGTCGAGGAACGAGCTCTCGGCCTTGGCGCCGTCGCGGTAGAAGCCTTCCGAGTTACCGACGTACTGCGGCGTGGTCCCGTTCGGGAACACGATGTCGGCGGCCTTCAGTACCTTGAGCTGGTTGCCATACACGGTGGTCTCGTTGACGATGACCGGATTGCGGATCTGCGCAAACACCTGCTGTCCGTTCGAACTGGTGTTGGCGGCGGTGGCGACGGTACTGCCCAGCGGCGCGTTCTTCCCGAGCAGCATCGAGTAGATGGCGCTTGACGTCAGGCGGCCGTGGTTGTCGGCATCCATCGACGAATGAAAGCCCGTGAGCGTCACGTCGAGGTCGCGGTTCGGCTTGAACTGCAGCGACAGCATACCGCCCTTGCGGTCGCGCACGGATTCGACGAACTCCGAGCTCATCGAGCCCGGCAGGCGCACACCGTTCAGGTCTGCTGCCGTGTAGCCGGTGCCGGCGAGCGATGCATCGGTGATGCCTTTCATGGTGCTGGTGTTGATCACGTCCCAGCCGCTGTTGGTGCCGTAGGCGAACCGCGAGACCGAATCGCGTCGCACGTAGCGCTTTTCGGCAAACAGCGCAGCCAGCACGCCGAAGGTGCCGGCCTCGTTCTTCCAGTTGACCGAGCCGTTCATGTCCGGCGCGTAGCGGCCCGGCAGATCGGCATAGCTGGCGCCGACGCTGATCACGCCCGACAGGTTCTCCTTGGCCGACAGGGGTTTACGCGTGGAGACATTGATGGTGCCCGCCAGGCCGCCATCGACGATATTGGCCTGCGATGTCTTGTAGACGACAGCCTGCTGCAGCACGTGCGATGGCATCAGGGACAGGCTGGTCGAGCGCGAGCTCGAGCCCTGATCGGCCACGTACCAGTCGGCGCTGCTGACGGCGTGGCCATTGAAGATGATCAGCGACATGTCCGGGTTGGTGCCGCGCATCGAGACCTTCTCGGCCTCGTCATAGTCGGTCCGCACGGCCACGCCGGCCAGGCGCTGCAGCGAATCAGCCAGGTTTTTGTCAGGCATCTTGCCGACGTCTTCGGCCGTGATGACCTCGACGTTGGCCGACGCATCGCGCTTGACCGCCAGCGACCGGGCCAGCGAGGCGCGAATGCCCGTCACTTCCACGGTCTGCATCGGCACTGCGGCTGGGGTCTCCTGGTCCTGCGCTTGCGCCTGCGCCAGCACTGGCAACGTGGCAAGGCTCCAGACGGCCATCGATACGGCCGCGGCAAGCGGCTTCTGCTTGAACATCATCTCTCTCCTGGGAAGGGTGCGATTCTTGGTAAAGTAAGGCAAATTTTTAAATGCTTGTGCCGAGTATTGATGATGGATTGCCATCATGAATAATCACTTGTGTTCGCTTTCGTATAACTGGGAGGAATGCATGTTTCCGCCGGGTCGCTCAGGTTATGGGTAGATGCGCAGAATTCATTATCCCCAGCGCACACACCGGATTAGCGTGACACTTTCCCTTCTCCCGAGATGACCGCCATGCGCCTTGCCTGCCTGCTTCTTGCCAGCGCCGTCCTGACCGGCTGCGCCAGCCCCCCTGCCGCCACGCCGCCGATTCCAGGTGCGCCGCCGCCGCCCACGCCGCTGGCGGCCCTGCTGGACAAGCCGATCTACAAGATGACGCCGTTCGAGACCGGCCAGTACATCCCGCACATGCAGAGCGCGCAGCCCGACCTGCGCAAGCGCATCGCTGCGATCGGCCGCCAGAACATCGGCCAGCCGTACTCACTGAACCTGCTGGGCGAGTTCCCGTTCGAGATCCACGACAGCTTGCCGATGTACAGTCTCGAACAAAGCGATTGCGTCGTCTTTGCGGAACACACGTATGCGATGGCGCTGTCGCAATCGTGGGAAGAGTTCTTCTGGATGCTGCAGCGGATCCGCTACCGCGACGGCGTGATCGGCGTGGCCACGCGCAACCATTACACCGAGCTGGACTGGAACGTGGCCAACCGCTGGCTGGTCACCGACATCAGCGCCGACCTGGCGGGCCCAAACGGCCCCGGCTATGACATGCGCGTCGACCGCGCGCGCTTCCTGCGCACGCGCCATAACACAGTGCGCGACATCCCCGTCGAAACGAGCCGCCAAGCCTACGTGCCGAAAGACGGCGTGGCGGCCATCCTCGACGAGCTGCAGGAAGGCGACTTCGTCAACGTGATCTCGACCCGCAACGGCGAGTACTGGGCCTCGCACGTGGGCCTGGTGGTGCTGGGGCCAAACGGCGAGCGGCACTTCCTGCATTCGTCAGCGCCGAAGGTGCGCGAAGAAACGTTCGCGTCGTACATGGCACGGGTGGCCGGACGCGAAGCGGACAATGCGCGCGCCGGCAAACCCGGCCAGATGCTGGCCGGCTTCAAATTCCTGCGCCTGAACGAGACCATCACGGTGCCGCCAATGGCGCCGCAGCCGCGGCCGGGCCGGCCGGGCGCGTAATACATTGCTTTGCGTTCCCGGCTTGCCGGGCCGGGAACGTTACCCTCCTCCACTTGAATCTTCATTCAAGAAATAGGGAATTAGAAATTTAATTCCCTGATTCTATTTCTATTTTCCCCAAACCGTTTTAAGCACGCTTGATCGCTGATATCCCTGAGCGCTGTTGAGTGACCTCAATCCCGCCATGCAGCCAGGATTGGATAATCAACTCGCAAATAACCGGCAATCAAATTCATGTTAATTCGATCCGTATATCAGAGTAATCGGCGCGCATTCTTTTGATAGTTTCTTGAATCAATTTCTTGGAGTGCAGCAGCTGATTTTTCAAGCGACGAAGTGATTGCCATGGCTGCTCGACATGCCGTACCGCCTGGTGGCCTCTCGCGTACAACACGGTGTCGAAATCAATCGTTTTTTTCTTTCGGTAGGGTTATTTATTTTCGCATTCCTTTATTCGGCTTCTCCCGCACCATTAGTCAGTTGATTCAAATTCAGTCATGCCGGCGTTGATTCAGGCAGAACAGCTGCAATAACACGCTGCTGCACCATCGGCCCAAGAAATTGCCGGTTTTATTCTTACCCGTATCTGCCACTGTCACTGTCGAGGAACCCATGCGAGACGATATCCATTCAGTTCACCTGGAGCAGCTGCTGACCCGGCTGCGTGAGCGCCACGCCGTAATTGGCATCATTGGCCTTGGCTACGTCGGGCTGCCACTCGCGCTGCGCTATGCGGCCGAAGGCTTTCACGTACTGGGGATCGACATCGACGCCGCCAAGGTCGATCAGCTCAACCGGGGCGAGAGCTATATCGCCCATATCAAAGGGCCGACAATCGCTGCGGCGCGCGCCGCCGGGCTGGTCGCCAGCAGCGACTTTTCGCGCGTGGTCGAAGCCGATGCGCTGATCATCTGCGTCCCCACGCCTCTCACCGCCTACCGCGAGCCCGATTTGTCGTACGTGATCGGCACGGTCGAGTCGCTACTGCCCCATATGCGCCCCGGGCAGTTGCTGTCCCTTGAAAGCACCACCTATCCCGGCACCACCGAAGAAGAACTCCGGCCCCGCCTGGAAGCACGCGGCCTGCGCGTCGGCCACGATGTGTTCCTCGTGTTCTCGCCTGAGCGCGAAGACCCCGGCAACCCCGACTTCCACACCCGGACCATCCCCAAGATTTGCGGCGGCTCGACCGACGCCTGCCTGGAAGCCGGCCTGGCCCTGTACCGGCAGGCGATCGACACCGTCGTCCCGGTCAGCTCAACCCGCGCGGCCGAGCTGACCAAACTGCTCGAAAACATTCACCGCGCCGTCAATATCGGCTTGGTCAACGAGATGAAAATCATCGCCGACCGCATGGACATCGACATCCACGAAGTCATCCGGGCCGCGGCCACCAAGCCGTTCGGCTTCACCGCCTATTATCCCGGCCCGGGCCTGGGCGGGCACTGCATCCCGATCGACCCGTTCTACCTCACCTGGAAAGCGCGCCAGTTCGGGCTGCACACCCGCTTCATCGAATTGGCCGGCGAAATCAACAGCGACATGCCGGCCTGGGTGATCGCCAAAGTGGCCGACGCACTGAACAGCCGCAGCCGCGCCGTCATGGGCAGCCGCATCCTGGTGCTGGGTATCGCGTACAAGAAAGACGTCGAAGACATGCGTGAATCACCCTCGGTGGCACTGATGGAACTGCTGCGCGCGCGTGGCGCCGTAGTCGATTATTCCGACCCCCATGTGCCGGTGTTCCCGCGCATGCGCGAGCACCACTTCGACCTGTCCAGCGTCGAACTTACACCAGCGTCGCTTGCCTCGTATGACGTGGTGCTGCTGGCGACCGGCCACACCGCCTTCGACTATGAACTCGTGCGCCAGAACGCCAGCCTGATCGTGGATACGCGCGGTGTGTTCCCGAACCGCTCGCCCAACGTCGTGCAGGCCTGAGGCCAGGGACAGCGCATGCAATCCATCGACCCGCGATCGCAGGACGAGACGTCGCGCAGCCTGATCAACAGCCGCATCCAGGCCGTTCTCGACCACGGCCAGCGCACCATGGGGCCTGAAGTCGCCGAACTCGAGCAACGTCTGGCCGACTACACGGGCGCGCACCATTGCATCACCGCGTCCTCTGGCACCACGGCACTGGCAATCGCCCTGATGGCCATTGGCGTCGGGCCAGGTGACGACGTCATCACCACACCGTTTGCCGCCAGTGCAGCAGCCAAGGCGATCGTGCTGGTCGGCGCCAGGCCCGTGTTCGCCGACATCGAGCGCGCCACGTGCACGCTCGATCCGCAGCTGATCGAAGGAGCGATCACACCGGCCACGCGCGCGATCATCCCGGTCTCGCTGTACGGCCAGTCACCCGACATGGACGCCATCAATGGCGTCGCGGCCCGCCACGGGCTGGCCGTGATCGAAGACGGCGCACAGAGTTTTGGCGCCACCTACCGTGGGCGCCAGAGCGGCAATCTGTCAACAATCGGCTGCACCAGTTTTTTTCCGACCAACCCTCTCGGTTGCTATGGCGATGGCGGCGCTCTCTTCACGAACGACGATGCGCTCGCCGGCGCGATGCGCGACATTCGCGTGCACCGTCAGGCGCGGCGCCATGCGCCTCACCGTTGTGGCCACGACGCGTGCATGGAGACGCTCCAATGCGCGATCGTGCTGGCCAGGCTGGAACGGTTCGATTGGGACATCAGGCAGCGCCGCCGCATCGCGGCTGCGTACGACGAGATGCTGCAGCCGCACTTGCCCGTCATTGGCTGCCGGTCCGACCGCACCAGTGCCTGTGCGGGGTATGCGGTGCTGGTCGAGCAGCGCGAGCAGGTGCGCGCCATCCTGGCGCATGCCGGCGTCCCGACCGCCGTGCACTACCCAGTACCGGTCCACCGGCAACCTGCCTACGCCAAGCTGGCAGCCGATGCGTCATGCCCCGTCGCTGACGCGATGGCAACGTCCCTGCTGAGTTTACCGATCGGACCGCACCTGGCGGCGGCAAATGTCCGTCATGCCGTCCAGTGTCTGCTGCACGCGACGGGGCCGCTGCAAGCGCGGGTCGTGGAACCGGTCGAGCTGCAGGGGTGACGCGACGACGATCGACCGGATGGCGTCAGCGCATCTCTTCGACGAGCTTGAGTCCCTCGGCAAAGCGCCAGACACGGCGTATCTCGATCACATCGAAGTTCGCGGCGACGTTCGGCGGAAACGCGGCGTAGCGGGCGTTCAGGCGCACGAATCGGCGCACGGCATCGTCCATATCGGCGCGGCCGCTTGAACGCACGATCGTGATCTCGTCGATACTGCCGTCGCTGCGCAACGATACGCTCACCAGAGGATCGATGCGTACGTCGCGCAGCGACAGGCGCGCGCCGCCGAGCACCGCGTTGCGCTCGAGTTTCTGGCGCACGCTGTCGACGTACAAGCGCAGCGGCGCATCGCGCTCGCCGCCGTCGGCCACCACACGGCGATTGCCGGCAGGCCGGTCGCGCGGCAAGCCGGAGGCGTCCACATTCGGGATCGTTACCCCGCGCAGCAACTCGCGTGCGCGATTGCCGGGCAAGCCAGCCATGGCGCCCGGCCCCGCTTGCATGCCTGCCCCGCTGCCGGTGCCTACGCCAGCGCCAACGCCGTCCGTGCGCGCGGCGGCAGCGCCGCCAGCGGCTGGTCCTGCGCCTGCCCCCGCAGCCGGTCCGGGAGCTTGCGCCTGCAAGCGCTGCGCCGCCTGACGGGCCGCTTCTTGGGCAGCGCCCCGTGCCAGCCGCTCGGCGTCCACGCGAGCCTGCTCGGCCGCTTGCTGGCGTGCGCGCTCCTCGGCCAGCCTGCGCTGCGCCAGGTCCTCGACGCGCTGACGCTCGTCCGCTTGTTGGCGCGCCTGTTCCTCGGCCAACCTGCGCTGTGCCAGTTCCTCGGTGCGCTGGCGCTCGGCTGTCTCCTGCACCACGCGCCGCGCGGCATCCTCGGCGCGCTGGCGTGCTTGTAACTGCGCCTGCGCCAGGGCTTCCTGCGTTGCCGCTTCCTGCGCCGCGCGCTGTGCAGCCAGATCGCGCGCCACGACGGCCTGTCGTTCACGCTCCAGCAGCGCCTCCCGATCGCGCAGCGCTTGCTGCTGCTGCGCTTGTTGCTGCTGCTCGGCGAGCCTGCTTGCCTCGGCGGCGTTGCGTTGCGCCTCCACCTGTGCCTGTGCCAGCCGCGCCTGCTCCTGCTCTCGCTGCAAGGCAAGCTCCTGCTGCAGCGCTTGCTCACGCTCTGCGCGCTCCGCCTCGGCATCCACGACAGGTTCCGGGGTGACTGGTATCTCGCTGATCGCCACTTCCTCGGGCGAGTCGACCGGTTCGACAACCGTTGGCGGCGAACCGGCGTTAACCTCGGGTAATGGCACCGCGACAGCAAACTCGGACTCCGGATTCGCTTCGATGGCAATCACGGGCGTTGTCACGTCGCGCAGAACACGCTTGGGCGCAATTGGCGCCGGCCGACGCGGACGTGGCTTCGGCTCCGCTGCAATCTGCGCAACCGGGGGTGGCGGCGGTGGGGGTGGCAGATCGACCAGCTGCAAGCCGCGCGCAGGCGCAGGCACTGGTGTTTGCGGGACAGCGGCAACGGGCAGCGCCGGCTGGACAGGCGTTGGGACTGTTGGCGTGGGCACAGCAGCGACGGTTGGTGCCGGCTCAGGTACAAGTGCTGGCAGAGGAAGAGACGCAGGGGCTAGCACAATGCTGAGCGGTCCCCCACCGCCGGCATCGCTGCCCGGCACCCCAAACTGCAGCGACAACAGCAAGGCATGCAGCAGCACCGAAATGGCAATACCACCGACCAGGCGCCGGTTGCTGCGGGCGTGGCCGGCGCGGCGCGTGCTGGCGGTCGCAGGATGCATGGCGTCGTTGGGAGGTATTGTCAGGCTTGCATCTTAGCGTTAACGCGGCCGTATGGCGATCACGCCGCCTTGCCGGGCGTTCGAATACTGGACGTGCCCGGCATGCCGCCAACCAATGCTGCCAGGCTGGTGCGTGCCTGCCACCATGGCGTGCCTTCCAGTGTCTGCATGCAGCTCGGGCATTCTTCAAGTGGATTGCAATCGTGGTCAAGCGCCACGTAATTCACGCCAACCACCGTCTTCCCTTGATAGCTGTCCACCCGCCCGGAACCCGCCTTGGCGCCAGGCCTGGCTGCACCGCCGGCTGAGGCAGATGCCGAGGTGGATGCAGACGCAGAAGCAGCATCAATCCACTTGGCAAACGGCTCAGTGGCGACACCATCGGCCACATACCAGCGGCGACGGGTGGGATTCCAGCGGGCGCCGAGCGCCTTGGCGGCGTCCTTTTCGGCGTAGGGGACGGTGAGAAAAACCATGTGCGAACTGCTCCGGGATCGATATGCTTGCGGATTGCTATTCTACCGCGCCGGGCTGGTCACCGGACCGAGCGAGGCACGCCAACCAGCACGACATCAAGGTTCCTTTTGGCGCCTTGCCCATGCCGCATCGCTGTCGCGCTGCTCGCGGCGATCCTTGCGCCATGTATATAGCAAATTGCCGATGGTGCTCAGCAAGGCGCTGAACATGCCGATCAGCGCGCCGATATCTGTCAGCGTCAAGTCGGTGGCCAGTCCGGCCAGGTTGGCGTCCATCAGACGCTGCAATGTTTCAATGATCATCGTGTCTCCCCTGTGCTTGCGGCGGTACCTGCACCGGCAAGCCCACGCCTACCCTGCGCCACATCAATGCGATGTATGAAAGTATAGGAAAACTATACCACAGCAGTAAAGAAAAGCTATACTTCAATGTATAGATTTCCTTTACCATACGCATATGGACCTTCAAACAATGATTGCTAACTGGGTGAAAGAAGCGCGCACCGCCGCCGGCTTGTCGGGCACGGCACTGGGCGCCCGTCTTGCGCTCGAACTCGGTACCGACCGCGGCCATACCAAGGCCAACATCTCGCACTGGGAAAATGAAAAGCACAGTCCCAACCTGAAACAGTTGCTGGCGATCTCCAGGGTGACCGGCTGCCGCCTTCCGGCCGAGATCCTCGCGCCGCTGGGTGGTGGCCCGGCAAATAACAGCGGCGCCCTGCACGGCCTGCCTGGACTGACCGGGTTACCCAACGCATTGCGCGTAGTGGCCGAAGGCGATGACGATGCCTTCGTGCCCATTCCAATGGTTAAGCTGCGCCTGTCAGCCGGCATCACCGGGTACCGGGCCGAACCGGAAGCACGCGATGGCGGCACGCTCGGCATGCGCCGCACCTGGCTGGAGCGCAACCAGTACAGTCCATCGCATCTGATTGCGATCTACGTCAAGGGTGAAAGCATGGAGCCATCGCTGTACGCTGGCGACATCGTCGTCATCAACACGCTCGACACCAAGCCAGTTGCCGGCGCCGTGTTCGCGTTCAATGTTGAGGGCGAAGCCGTCGTCAAGCGACTGGCGCGCGAGGCAGCCCAGTGGTGGCTCACCTCCGACAACCCGGACCAGCGCACCTACCACCGCAAGCTGTGTCAGGGCGACGAATGCATCGTGATCGGCCGTGTCGTGCGCAAGGAAAGCGACCGCATCTGACAAGCGCCGCCGGCTGTCAGGCAAACACCTGCGGCGCCCGTTCCAGTATCCGCCGCAGCGCCGGATGATGTACCCGGCGCTCGACGGTCACGGCATAGACCTGCTCGACAATGGCGTCGATCACCCCCACCGGCGCTAGCCCGTATTGCGCGCACAATGCGTCCGCAAGCACGGTCGGGGCCGCCATGAAGCCCGCACCGGCGCCGGCAAAGGCGCCCAGGAGCGCCCCGTCATCGAATTCGCCGACAACAATCGGGCGCAAGCCCTGCGCCTCGAGCCAGGCCATCAACTGGCTGTGCAGGGCCGCACCCTGGCCCGGCATCAGGAACGGCGCGCCTTTCAGGCGCTGCGGAAATTCGCCGGCCCAGTGCTGGCACACGTCGGGGTGCGCCACGACCGTCACGGTGCTCGATCCGAGCAGATGACTGTGGCCGCGCACGGCGCCGCCGGGCGGCAAACCCTGGTCCGAGATCAGCAGGTCGAGCCGGTGCGCGCTGAGGTCTTCCATCAGGTCGCCAAAACGCCCTTCGCGACAGACCAGGTGCATGGCGAGCCCTGCATCGCGCGCAGGTTGCAGTAGCCGGAAGGCCATCGTCTTGGCGATCACATCGCACAGGCCTACCCGCAGTGTCTCGGTCTCGGTGAACAAACCACGCCGCACCGCCTGCTCCAGTTCATTGCCGAGGCTGAAGATCTGGTCCGTATAGCGCAGGACGGTCTTGCCAGCTTCGGTCAGCACCAGCCCGCGCCCCTTCTTGCGCAGGAGTTCCTCACCAAACTGGTCTTCCAGCAACTGCAACTGCGTGCTGATCGCTTGCGCCGAGACGTGCAACTGCTCGGCCGCGCGCACGACGCTACCAGCCGTGGCGACTGCATGAAAGTACTGCAGGTGCTTGTAGTTCATTCGCCGTTACCACCAAAAATATTGAGAATTGCTAAAGATTATTCGATTTTACTTTAGCATTGCGCAACCGTATATTGGTGACTCAGTTCACATGAAGCGAGGAAGCAATGAGAAATTACTCAACCGACAGTCCCAAGGCCATGAGCCGCCTGCTGGCCCTGGCGATGATCGCCGACGGCCGCCTGGCGCCCCAGGAGCTCAAGACGCTGCACCGCAGCGGCGTACTCGAGGTATTGGGCGTGAGCGAAGACACGTTCGACGATGCCGCCGGCGAGCTGACCCAGGATCTGCTGGCCCACAGCACGAACCACGCTGCCGGCATGGTCGAAATCGAACCGGCGACGATCGACGCGCTGCTGGACGAAGTGCAGGATCCGGCGCTGCGCGCGCTGGTGCTCAAGGGCATGCTCGAGATCGTCAGGGCCGACCAGATGATCGATCACCGCGAGCGTCGCCTGCTACGCCGCGCGCTGGCGGCCTGGGGTGACGGCACCGAGCCGTTCCCGGCCGCCGCGTGACGACCGCACCGCAGCGCGCTTACAAAGCGTAACCATGTCGGCGGATTGGCGGATGTGGCCCAGCCTATAATCGGACATCCCAATGCCCGAGGCCTGCCATGTCCGCCTACCCCACGCTGGATTTTCTGGATGACCTGACCCGGTCGGAAATGAACTGGGCCTGGCGCCTCGACCTCGACCCCGTGCGGGACCCCGAACTCGGCCAGTTCTACGGCCGCACCGCCCGCTACAGCACGACCGATCCGTATGCGGGCGAGGACGATATCTTCGTGTTCCATGCCACCGCCGGCATGGGTTACACGGTGCAAAGCGGCAGCTACCACGATCCCTTCCAGCTGCGCATCTACGACGACGCCGGCAATGCGATTGCTGCAGACGACGGCAGTGGTGCCTACGGCTACGATTACGCAGCGTTCACCGCGGCCTATACCGGCTGGTACTACATCAATGCCTCATGGGATCAGGATTATTACGACACCTATGCCAGCGTGAACGTGTACGAGAGCCGCTTGCCCGCAACCACCCGGATCATCGGCACGGACGCGCACGACACCTTGTACGGCACGCGCACGAATGACATCGTCGATGGCGGCGCCGGCATCGATACCTTCGTGCTGGAAGGCCGACGCAACGAATACACCGTCAGCCTGCGCGATGGCGCGATTACCGTGACCGATCTGGTCGGCTACGACGGCACCGATATCCTGCGCAGCGTCGAGCGCCTGTCATTCGACGATGGCGCCTTCATCTCGTATGAAACGCAGGGCTTTCCTGCCGAGGCTTACCGCCTGTACCAGGCTGCATTTGATCGCACGCCCGACGCGGGCGGCCTGGGGTACTGGATCGGGCAAATGGGCCAGGGCCAGTCGTTGAGGTCAGTGGCGCAGGCATTCGTCGACTCGCCCGAATTCAAGAGCCAATACGGCGCCGCGCCGACGGACGCAGCGCTCGTCACGGCGCTCTACGCAAACGTGCTGGACCGCGCGCCGGATGCCGCCGGCTTCGCGCACTGGCTCGGCGCTCTGGAGCGTAATGCGATTACCAAGGCCGACCTGGTCGTGCAATTTAGCGAAAGCGCGGAAAACCAAGCGCAGGTCGTCGGCTCGCTGCAGGCTGGGTATGAGTTCATTGTGACGTGATGGGGAACGAGGATCACACAAGTGGTTTGCCACGCGATCAGTGAACCGCTGACCCGCATCTTTGGCCTCAGTTGCTCGCAATCCGTTAGCAACACTGGTCAGGAAGTGAGTAGCGCACTGCTGAAACAATCAACAATGGCGACTGATTAACGCTTTGAAATAATGAGGAAAATCTGGCCCGCCCTGAGGGAATCGAACCCCCGACCCACAGCTTAGAAGGCTGTTGCTCTATCCGACTGAGCTAAGGGCGGTGCAAAACGATGAGACCGGAAAACAAAACAGGCCGTCGATGACGGCCTGTTTTGATGAATCTTGCTGGTCGGAGTACAAGGATTCGAACCTTGGACCCCCTGGTCCCAAACCAGGTGCGCTACCGGGCTGCGCTACACTCCGCCGTGGGCAACATTATATGCCAATCATTCGCGAAGCGCCAGCCCTTGTGGGTTCAATTCCAGCGCACCGCTCGCACTATTTATGCCGACAACTTGGCCGCGATGCGGCGTGCAAGGCTGTCAGCAAGTTCCGCCTCTTTCGCCTCGACCATCACCCGGATCAATGGCTCGGTGCCCGATGCACGGATCAGCACGCGGCCGTTGTCGCCCAGCTCGCGCTCGACCGCTTCCTTCTCGGCAACCATCGCCGGATCGGCGGTCCAGTCGAAGCCCGGCGCGACTTTCTTGTTGATCAGGGTTTGCGGGAACAACGTCAGCTCGTTGCAGCATTCGGCCAGCGACTTGTTGCCGCGTACCAGCGCCGACAGCACTTGCAGGGCCGAGACGATGCCGTCGCCAGTGGTGTGCTTGTCCAGTGCCAGCAGGTGGCCCGAACCTTCTCCGCCGAACAGCCAGCCACGCTCCCTCATGACTTCGAGCACGTAGCGGTCGCCCACCTTGGCGCGCGCAAAGCCGATGCCCATTTCCTTGAACGCCACTTCGAGCGCCATATTGGTCATCAGGGTGCCCACGGCGCCGGCCACGGGGCCGGTGCTCATGCGGTCGCGCACCATCACGTACAAGAGCTCGTCGCCGTTGTAGACGCGGCCGGTGGCGTCGACCATGATCAGGCGGTCGGCGTCGCCGTCGAGCGCGATGCCCAGGTCGGCCTTGTTGGCGACGACAGCTTCGGACAGCGCTTGCGGCGCGGTGGCGCCAAAGCCGGCATTGATGTTGAAGCCGTCTGGCTGTGCGCCAATGGAAATAACTTCGGCGCCCAGTTCATGGAACACGTGCGGGGCGATGTTGTAGGCCGCGCCATGGGCGCTGTCGACGACGATCTTCAGGCCTCGCAGATCGAGCTCGTTCGGGAACGTGCTCTTGCAGAATTCGATGTAGCGGCCTTGAGCGTCGCGCAGGCGCGATACGCGGCCCAGCTTGTCGGACGACACGCAGCCCATCGGCTGGTCGATTGCATCTTCGATTTCCAGTTCGACCGAGTCTGGCAGCTTGGTGCCATGGCCGGAGAAGAACTTGATGCCATTGTCCTGGAACGGGTTGTGCGATGCGGAGATCACGACGCCGGCCTGCAGGCGCAGCGCGCGCGTCAGGTAAGCGATGGCCGGGGTCGGCATCGGGCCGGCCAGCATGACGTCGACGCCGGCAGCCGAGAAGCCAGACTCCAGCGCTGCTTCGAGCATATAGCCCGAGATACGCGTGTCCTTGCCGATCAGGACGACGGGCCGGCCGCTGCTCGATTTTTTGCCCTTTGCCAGCACGGTGCCGGCAGCGTAGCCAAGACGCATGACGAAATCAGGGGTGATTGGTGCTGCGCCCACGAGGCCGCGAATGCCATCGGTGCCGAAATATTTCCGTGCCATCTAGTTCTCTTTTCTCTTATTGAAACGAATTTTATGAATGCATGGCCGCGTGCCATACCTTCAGCGCATCGACCGTCTCCGCAACATCATGCACACGCACGATTCTAGCGCCCTGCGCTACCGCAGCCAATGCCGCGCCGACACTACCGGCGGTGCGCTGCTCGACCGGACGGCCGGTGACGGCACCGATCATCGATTTGCGTGACATGCCGGCCAGCACCGGCAAGCCAAGTTCATCCCGGATGCGGCCCAGGCCGCGCAGCAACGCGTAGTTGTGCTCGACCGTCTTGCCGAAGCCAAAGCCCGGGTCGACGCAGATGCGGCTGCGCTCGATGCCGGCCGCCGTCATCGCGTCAATCCGTGCTTTAAGGAACGCAATCACGTCACCCACGACGTCATCATACTGGGGCGCCTGCTGCATCGTGGCTGGCGTGGCTTGCATGTGCATCACGCACAGGCCGCAGTCGCTGTCCTGCACCGCTTCCAGTGCGCCCGGTGTGCGAAAGCCGTTGACGTCGTTGATCATGTCGGCGCCGGCGATCAGCGCTTCGCGCATCACGTCAGGCTTGGTCGTATCGACCGACAGCGCGACGTCCAGCGTGCGCAGGGCGTACAGCGTCGGCATCACCCGGCGCAGTTCTTCATCGAGGGGCACGCCAGGCGAGCCAGGGCGGGTTGACTCACCGCCGATGTCGATCATCGTGGCGCCATCGCGGATCATGGCTTCGGCGTGCGTCAGCGCGAATTCCAGGCCCTGATAGCGACCGCCGTCGGAAAACGAATCCGGCGTGATGTTCAGAATGCCCATCACGACGGGCTCGAGGAACGCGGCGCCATCGAGCGCGAAGCTGAACTGCCCGCATTGGAGTGTCTTGTTCATGGTGTCAGTAGTGCGGGCGCTGCAGGCTGCTCAGTAAGTCAAAGCAGCAAGCGGGCGCCATCATGAAAAAAGGCACCCTTGCGGGTGCCTTCGTGGGGTAGCGCGAGCGTCAGGCTGGTGCGGTGGCGTTTGGTGCCACACCACCAGGGCCGCTGTCGCCTGGCGGCGTGCGCTTGGTCAGCACCGTCGTCGGCTTGCGTGGCTCCTGGCCAGCCATGATGTCGTTGATCTGGTCTGCATCGATGGTTTCCCAGTCGAGCAGCGCCTTCGTCATCATCTCGACCTTGTCGCGGTTTTCTTCCAGCAGGCGACGCGCCAGGGCGTACTGCGTGTCGAGGATCGCGCGGATCTCGGCGTCCACCTTTTGCTGGGTCGCTTCCGAAATGGTCTTGGTGGCGCCGCCGAAGAAGCCTTCGTTCTCGCTGTCTTCGTAGACCATCACGCCCATGCTGTCGGACATGCCGAAGCGGGTCACCATCGAACGCGCCAGCTTGGTAGCACGCGAGAAGTCATTCGATGCGCCGGTGGACATCTGGCCCACAAAAATCTCTTCGGCAATCCGGCCACCGAACAGGATCGAGATTTCTTCGAGCATCTTGTCTTTGTAGCCAGACAGTGCGTCGTGCTCAGGCAGCTGCCAGGTCAGGCCAAGCGCATAACCGCGTGGCATGATCGTGACCTTGTGCACTGGATCAGCCTTTGGCAACAGCTTGGCGATCACCGCGTGGCCCGACTCATGGTAGGCCGTGTTGCGGCGCTCTTCCTCGCGGATGACCATCGACTTGCGTTCCGGACCCATGAAGATCTTGTCTTTCGCATCTTCGAAATCGATCATTTCGACCAGACGCTTGCTGCGGCGGGCTGCAAACAGCGCCGCTTCATTGACCAGGTTCGCCAGATCAGCGCCCGAGAAACCAGGCGTACCGCGGGCCAGGATGTCGGACTTGACGTCGGTGCCGATTGGCACTTTGCGCATGTGCACGTTCAGGATCTGTTCACGGCCACGGATGTCCGGCAGGCCCACCATCACCTGGCGGTCGAAACGGCCCGGACGCAGCAGCGCTTTATCGAGCACGTCGGCGCGGTTGGTCGCAGCGATGACGATCACGCCCGATTGTGCTTCGAAGCCATCCATCTCGACCAGCAGCTGGTTCAGCGTCTGTTCGCGCTCGTCGTTGCCGCCACCCATGCCAGCGCCGCGGTGACGACCGACAGCGTCGATCTCGTCAATGAAGATGATGCAAGGCGAATGCTTTTTAGCATTTTCGAACATGTCACGGACACGGCTGGCACCGACGCCGACGAACATCTCGACAAAGTCGGAACCCGAAATCGAGAAGAACGGCACTTTGGCTTCGCCGGCAATGGCGCGGGCCAGCAGCGTCTTACCGGTACCCGGAGGACCGACCATCAGCACGCCGCGCGGGATACGGCCGCCCAGTTTCTGGAACTTGGTTGGATCGCGCAGGAAGTCGACGATCTCGGAAACTTCTTCTTTGGCTTCATCGCAACCGGCGACGTCCGAGAACGTCACGGTGTTGTTGGTTTCGTCAAGCATGCGTGCCTTCGACTTGCCGAAGGAGAACGCGCCGCCCTTGCCGCCACCCTGCATCTGACGCATGAAGAATACCCACACGCCGATCAGCAAAAGCATCGGGAACCACGAGATGAAGACCTGTTGCAGGAACGAAGGCTCTTCTGGTGGCTTGACATCGAAGCGCACGCCGTATTCGCGCAGGTCGCCGATCAGGCCACGGTCGAGACCGGTGGCGGTCGCGCGCACCTTGGTGTCATCAGCGCGCGTGGCGGTGATGTTGGTGCCCTCGATCAGGACTTCCTTGATGCGGCGCGACTTCACTTCATCGAGCAACTCGGAATAAGCGATGGTCTTGCTGCCGCCAGCGACGCTGTGGGTGTCAAACTGCTTGAACAGCATGAACAACAGCAGCGCGACGACCACCCAGATGGCGGATTTGGAAAACATATTATTCACGAGCACTCCTCCGATGCGTACGCATCTCTACCGATTTCAGTATTCTGATTTTACCCGCAATAGGCCAACGCTGCCACGCAACTCCAGCCGTAGTGTCGAAATACCATCGAATGACTGTCTTATTCATTCCCGACATTGCCGACCGCCCGAAACGCAGTCGCAATACAAGGGATCACGCGGCAGATGTGGTGGCCGCGCGGCTGAATTTCAAGGGGCGATCTGTCACCACACGCCAATTACACACTCGGATTTTTCAGACCCCTGCCCAGCAGGAAAATCTCGGACGATTTATCGCGGCTGGCCTTCGGTTTGATTTGCTTCACGGTCGTAAACTCGAGGCGGAATTTCTCCAGAATCTGGGTAAAACCCATGTCCTTGAAACACTTCACCAGCAGCGCGCCGCCCGGCTTCAGATGCGCCTGCGAGAATTCGATTGCCAGATCGATCAGATGTTCCATGCGCGCGGCGTCGGCGTGGCCGATACCCGACAGGTTCGGCGCCATGTCCGACAGCACCACGTCGACCTTGCGATCGGCCAGCACGACGTCGAGCTGCGTCAGCACGTCTTCTTCGCGGAAGTCGCCCTGGATATATTGAACATCGGCGACCGGTTCCATTGGCAAAATATCCAGACCGATGATGGTGCCGTGAATGCCGCCGCCGTCCTTGCCGGCCAGCTTGCGCCGCGTGTACTGGGCCCAGCTGCCTGGTGTGCAGCCAAGGTCGACAACAACATTGCCCGACTTGATGAGTTTCTCGGCCTCGTCGATTTCTTTCAGTTTGTAGGCGGCACGGGCGCGGTAGCCCTCTTTTTGCGCGAGTTTGACATAGGGATCGTTAATATGGTCGTGTAACCAGTTTTTGTTTAATTTGTTCTTGGCCATTCGCGTAGAATACTGCTTTTATAGGTCCATCAAAAATTTATTATGCTTAAACTCACTCCGGCCGAGCGCAGTGCTCTGCGCGCAGAAGCCCACGGGCTCAATCCTGTTGTCATGATCGGCGCCGACGGCCTGACCGAATCCGTGATGAAGGAAGTCGCCAACAGCCTCGACTCGCACGGCCTGATCAAGGTGCGCGTGTTCGGTGACGACCGCGAAGCGCGCGTTGCCATGTACGACAAGATCAGCGCCGACCTCCAAGCGGCCCAGGTCCAGCACATCGGCAAGCTGCTGGTGCTGTACCGTCCGAAGGTCGAGACGGCCAAGGAACGCAGCAGCAAGGCCGGCCCGGGCATGCGCGAAGTCACGATCGTCAAGGCCAGCGCCAGCGGCACCAAGAAGCCGAGCGTCACCAAGGTCATGCTCAAGGGTAACGAGCGCGTGACGGCAGGCGGCAACATCAAGCGTGCCAAGCCGCGTCAGACCAGCTCCAAGAAGAGCTCGCTGAACAAGTAAAAAAACCGGGGCAACCCGGTTTTTTTACGTCCGCACCATCACGCGTTCAACCGGTGACGGCGAGACGCTGCACTCAAACAGAAGCCAGGGTCAAATTACCGCAACTTCAACAGTAACCATGCCCCCAGTACACTCTGGATCATGTGGAACACTTGCGACACCCCATGCATGACCGCAAACTGCGTCCAGTACGGCGACGCACGCACCCCGGCCTCACCGGCCAGTGCGCGCAAATGCGCCATTCCGGGCTGCAAGCCCACGAAAATCACCAGCGCGCACGCCAGCATCGCGATCACGAGCCAGCCGAGAAAGCGCCGGCTCTGCGGGGCGAGGTCGGTCGAGCGCCACAGCAACAGCGCCAGTACGACCGCACAGCCGATCGACAGCCACGCCTGGCGCGTGAGCAGCACGGCCACCAGATCGCCGGCCTGCCCGCTGCCGAGCACCTTGAACGCCGCCGGCGCGGCGATATAGCCCAGCGCCCACAGGCTGCCGGTCCACAGCGCCGCCACCAGCAGGCGCGCCGCGGGCAGGCGCCCTGCCCGGCCTGGTGCCTGACCTGCTGCGAGCCCCTGCGCGCCGCTGTCCATCAGATGTAGCGAACTTCCAGGATTTCGTATTCGCGCGGGCCGGACGGCGCCTGCACTTCAACGACGTCGCCGGCGTATTTGCCGATCAGCGCGCGCGCGATTGGCGACGTGATCGAGACCTTGTTCATCTTGAGGTCGGCTTCATCCATGCCGACGATCTGGTACGTGACCTTCTGGCTCGAATCGAGGTCTTCCAGGTCGACGGTGGCGGCGAACACCACGCGGCCTTCGGCGTCGAGCGTGGTCGGATCGATCACCTGCGAGGTGCTCAGCTTGCTTTCCAGCTCGGCGATACGGCCTTCGACGAACGCCTGACGCTCCTTGGCGGCATCGTATTCGGCGTTCTCGGACAGGTCGCCATGCGAACGCGCTTCGGCGATCGCGTCGATCACGCTGCGGCGTTCCTTCGTCTTGAGCTGGTGCAGCTCTTCTTTCAGGAGTTCTGCGCCGAATTTGGTCAGTGGTGTGGTCATGGTTCTCTGCTTGGTTTGTTTGACGGGTCCGCCGGGGCGGATAGTACCAACGCGACAAGAAAGCGAAAACCACAGAGGCACGCGGCGCCAAGGCCGCGCGAGCTCTGTGGTTGACTGGACTTCCAGTGTGACGGGTACTGCGTCTGCTTAGTTTAAGGTTTTATGCAGACCTTGTAAATCATACACACGCAGTTCGTCGATATGCGGCATGCCCTCGATGGCCGCTTCGGCGCCGGCGATCGTCGTGTAGGTCACCACGTGGGCGGCCAGTGCCGACGTACGGATCGCGCGCGAGTCGACGATGGCACTGCGCTTTTCTTCGACGGTGTTGACGACCATGACGATTTCGCGGTTCTTGATCATGTCGACGACGTGCGGACGGCCTTCCAGCACCTTGTTCACGGCGCGCACCGGAATCCCGGCGGCCGCGATCACGGCGGCCGTGCCCTTGGTTGCGACCAGGTCGAAGCCCAGCGCCACCAGGTCACGTGCCACGCTCGTTGCGCGCGGCTTGTCGGACGACTTCACCGACAGGAACACGGTGCCCGAACGCGGCAGCTTGATGCCGGCTGCCAGCTGCGACTTGACGAAGGCTTCGCCGAAGGTCATGCCTACGCCCATCACTTCGCCGGTCGATTTCATCTCGGGGCCCAGGATGGTGTCGACGCCCGGGAATTTCACGAACGGGAACACGACTTCCTTCACGCTGAAGAATGGCGGGATCACTTCCTTCGTGATGCCCTGCTGCGCCAGCGTCTGGCCAACCATGCAGCGCGCGGCGATCTTCGCCAGCTGCAGGCCGGTGGCTTTCGACACGAACGGCACGGTACGCGACGCACGTGGGTTTACTTCCAGCACAAAAACAGTATCAACTGTTTGGCCGTTTTCTTCCTTCTGCTGGATCGCGAACTGCACGTTCATCAGGCCAACCACGTTCAGGGCCTTGGCCATCAGCGAGGTCTGGCGCTTGAGCTCATCGATCGTCGCTTGTGTCAGCGAGTACGGTGGCAGCGAGCAGGCCGAGTCGCCCGAGTGCACGCCAGCCTGTTCGATGTGTTCCATCACGCCGCCGATGAAGGTGGCTTCGCCGTCCGAGATGCAGTCGACGTCGACTTCGATGGCGTCGTTCAGGAAGCGGTCGAGCAGCACCGGCGAATCGTGCGAGACCTTGACCGCTTCGCGCATGTAGCGCTCGAGGTCACGCTGCTCATGGACGATTTCCATCGCGCGGCCACCCAGCACGTACGATGGACGCACGACCAGCGGATACCCGATTTCTTCGGCCAGCGCCAGCGCGTCGGCTTCGGTGCGGGCGGTGCGGTTTGGCGGCTGGCGCAGGCCCAGCTCTTGCAGCAGCTGCTGGAAACGCTCGCGGTCTTCGGCGGCGTCGATCATGTCCGGCGAGGTGCCGATGATCGGCACGCCGTTCGCTTCCAGGTCCAGCGCCAGTTTCAACGGGGTCTGGCCGCCGTATTGCACGATGACGCCGACCGGCTTTTCGAGCTCGACGATTTCCAGCACGTCTTCCAGCGTCAGCGACTCGAAGTACAGGCGATCCGACGTGTCGTAGTCGGTCGAAACCGTCTCTGGATTGCAGTTGACCATGATGGTCTCGTAGCCGTCTTCGCGCATCGCGAGGGCCGCGTGGACGCAGCAGTAGTCGAACTCGATGCCCTGGCCAATGCGGTTCGGGCCACCGCCCAGCACCATGATCTTCTTCTTGTCGGTCGGGTTCGACTCGCACTCTTCGTCGTACGTCGAGTACATGTACGCGGTGTCGGTCGAAAACTCGGCCGCGCAGGTGTCGACGCGCTTGTAGACCGGACGGATGTTCAGCGCATGGCGGCGCGCGCGGACTTCTTCCGGCTTCACTTTCAGCAGGAATGCCAGGCGACGGTCAGCAAAGCCTTTTTGCTTGAGCTTGTACAGCAGCGGCTTGTCCAGGCTTTCCAACGTCTGCGTTTCGAGCCACAGCTCGATGTCGACGATTTCCTTGATCTGCACGAGGAACCACGGATCGATCTTGGTCAGGTTGTGCACTTCCTCGAGCGTGAAGCCCTGGGCAAACGCATCGCCCACATACCAGATGCGGTCCGGACCAGGCTCGCCCAGCTCTTCTTCGATCTTTTCGCGGTCGCGCGTTTTTTCGTTCAGGCCATCGACGCCGACTTCCAAACCGCGCAGCGCTTTCTGGAACGATTCCTGGAAGGTGCGGCCCATGGCCATCACTTCGCCCACCGATTTCATCTGCGTGGTCAGGTGCTTGTCGGCGGTCGGGAATTTCTCGAACGTGAAGCGCGGGATTTTCACAACGACGTAGTCGATCGACGGTTCGAACGAGGCCGGCGTGGCGCCGCCCGTGATGTCGTTGCGCAGCTCGTCGAGCGTGTAGCCCACGGCCAGCTTGGCTGCGACCTTGGCGATCGGGAAGCCGGTGGCTTTCGAGGCCAGCGCCGACGAACGCGAAACGCGCGGGTTCATCTCGATGACGATCATGCGGCCGTCTTTCGGGTTGATCGCGAACTGCACGTTCGAGCCGCCCGTGTCGACGCCGATTTCACGCAGCACGTCGATCGACGCGTTGCGCAGGATCTGGTATTCCTTGTCGGTCAGGGTCTGCGCCGGTGCGACGGTGATCGAGTCGCCCGTGTGCACGCCCATCGGATCGAGGTTCTCGATCGAGCAGATGATGATGCAGTTGTCGTTCTTGTCGCGCACGACTTCCATCTCGTACTCTTTCCAACCGAGCAGCGACTCTTCGATCAGGAGCTCCGAGGTTGGCGAGGCTTCCAGGCCGCGCTTGCAGATCGCTTCGAATTCTTCTTCGTTGTAAGCAATGCCGCCGCCGCTGCCGCCCATCGTGAACGATGGACGGATGATGGTCGGGAAGCCCATCTCACGTTGCACGACCCACGATTCTTCCATCGTGTGCGCCACGCCCGAACGCGCCGAACCCAGGCCGATCTTGGTCATCGCGTTCTTGAACTTCAGGCGGTCTTCGGCCTTGTCGATCGCTTCCGGCGTCGCGCCGATCAGCTCGACGTTGTATTTTTCGAGCACGCCATGGCGGTGCAGGTCGAGCGCGCAGTTGAGCGCAGTCTGGCCGCCCATCGTCGGCAGGATCGCGTCCGGACGCTCTTTCTCGATGATGCGCTCGACGACCTTCCAGGTGATCGGCTCGATGTACGTCACATCCGCCGTTTCCGGGTCGGTCATGATCGTGGCCGGGTTCGAGTTCACCAGGATGACCTTGTAACCCTCTTCGCGCAGGGCCTTGCAGGCTTGCGCGCCGGAGTAGTCGAATTCGACGGCCTGGCCGATGACGATCGGGCCGGCGCCGATGATCAGGATGCTTTTGATATCACTACGTTTTGGCATATTATTTTTTCTCCGCTGCTTGCATCAGGCCGATGAAGCGGTCAAACAGGTAGGCGACGTCGGTCGGCCCAGGCGAGGCTTCCGGGTGACCCTGGAAGCAGAACGCCGGTTTGTCGGTACGCTCGAAACCCTGCAGCGAGCCGTCGAACAGCGACACGTGCGTGACGCGGCAGTTTGCCGGCAAGGTGGTCGGATCGACCGCAAAGCCGTGGTTCTGCGACGTGATCAACACCTTCTTGGAATCGAGGTCCTGCACCGGGTGGTTGGCGCCGTGGTGGCCGAACTTCATCTTCATGGTCTTGGCGCCGGAGGCCAGCGCCATGATCTGGTGACCGAGGCAGATGCCGAAGGTCGGGATGCCTTTTTCGATCAGCTCGCGCGAGGCGGCGATGGCGTAGTCGCATGGTTCCGGGTCGCCCGGGCCGTTGGCCAGGAAGATACCGTCCGGGTTCAGCGCCAGCGCATCGGCGGCAGTGGACTGCGCCGGCAGCACGGTGACCTTGCAACCGCGCTCGGCCAGCATGCGCAGGATGTTGCGCTTGACGCCGTAGTCGAAGGCGACCACATGGTACTGGGGATTGGTCTGCTTGCCGAAGCCTTCGCCCAGCTTCCATTCGGTTTCGGTGAATTCGTACGCGTTCTTCACCGAGACGACCTTGGCCAGGTCCATGCCAGCCAGGCCCGGGAACGAGCGCGCCAGTTCGAGCGCTTGCGCAGTCGATGGCTCGGCGCCTTGCGCAGCGGTGAGGATCGCGCCGGCCTGGGCGCCCTTCTCGCGCAGGATGCGGGTGAGCTTGCGGGTGTCGATGCCGGCAATCGCGACGACGTTCTCGGCCTTCAGGTAGTCGCCGAGCGACTGCGTCGAGCGGAAGTTGGAGGCCAGCAGCGGCAGGTCGCGAATGATGAGGCCCGCGGCGTGCACTTTCGATGCTTCCACGTCGGTCGTGTTGACGCCATAGTTACCGATGTGCGGGTAGGTCAGCGTGACGATCTGACGCGAATAGCTCGGGTCGGTAAGGATTTCCTGGTAGCCGGTCATGGCGGTGTTGAACACCACTTCGCCGGTCGTGTGACCGACGGCGCCGATGGAATAACCTTTGAAGATGGTCCCGTCGGCAAGGGCCAGAATGGCCGGAACAGAGGGGCCGGAAAAGAATGGCGGCAAGGGCAACTCCCGTAAAAGTTGCCGTAGCTGCGCCACGTCAGACCGACATCCAGCTAACCCCGCTGCACTGCTTGCGCCGGGTGTTGGAGGTCATGTTGAATGAGGGTTGGTGGGTATGCGCTACGGCGAAGTTTGAATTAGATAAACTTCCGAATTATAGCGCGTGCAGCGGCATTCGGCAATGCGGCGTTGCAGCAAATACGGGCGCTGATGATGCAAAAATCACGCGCCCGCACGCTCGATTTACGCCGCGTCCAAGGCGGCGATACCGGCTTTGGCGATTTGTACATCCTCGTTCGATTTCACGCCCGAGACACCGACGGCGCCGATCACGTGGCCATCGACGATGACGGGCACGCCGCCCTCGAGCATGCCTTCGAGCTTCGGCGCGCTGAGGAACGACATGCGGCCACCATTGATCACGTCCTCATACACCTTCGACTCGCGGCGGCCAAGTGCGGCCGTGTTGGCCTTGCTCGGTGCGATGTGGGACGAGATTGGCGGCGCGCCGTCCAGGCGTTGCTGCCACAGCAGGTGGCCGCCATCGTCGACGATGGCGATCGACACGGCCCAGCCGTTGGCGAGGGCTTCGGCTTCGGCAGCAGCGCCGATCTGTTTGGCGTCCGCCAGGGTCAGGTAAGGTTTGGTGTTCATCGTGGGCTTTCTCAGGGAACTTGCTGTTTGAGTTTCAGTTTGGCCTTGATTTGCGGCATGACGGCGGCGGCGGCCTGCTCGCCCGCCAGGATGGCCAGGTTGCGGCCACCGAAATCGCTCGAGCCCATATTGCCCAGTGCCGGCGTGATGACGACGTCGGCATCCTTGAGCTCGAAGTGATTCAGGCGCTGACCCATGATCGAGAAGGTCTGCATCAGCACGTCGAGCGAACTGGCCGTGGCTGCGCCCTCGGTCGCGCTCGAGATATTGACCGCGATGATGAAATCGGCGCCCATGTCGCGCACGTAGCGCACCGGCACCGGTGCGACCAGGCCGCCATCGACATAGCTCTTGTTGCCGATGACGACTGGCTGGAACACGCTCGGGACTGACGACGACGCACGCACGGCCATGCCGGTATTGCCGCGGCTGAACAGGATCGGCTGGCCCGTTTTCAGGTCGGTCGCCACGGCGCCGAAGCGCAGCTTCAGCTTCTCGATCGGTACGTTGTTGACGGCCTTGTTCACATAGCTCTGCAGCGCTTCGCCCTTGAGCAGGCCCGTCGATTTGCTGAACAGCGGCAACGCCCAGTCCGAGATGGTGGCCTCGTCCATGGTCATGGCCGTCTTTTGCAGCGCGAAGCCGTTCACGCCCGACGCATACAGCGCGCCGACGACCGAGCCGGCGCTGGTGCCGACGACGATTTCCGGGTAGATGCCCTGGGCTTCGAGCGCCTTGATGACGCCGATGTGGGCGAACCCGCGCGCGGCGCCGCCACCGAGGGCCAAGCCGATACGGATTTTCTTGGGAGGCAATGGCGCTGCCTTGGGGGCGGCAACGGGAGTGACGGGAGCCGGGGTCGGGGTGCTGCCGCAGGCTGCCAGCAACAGCGCGGCGCAGGCCACGAAGGAAGTACGTCGAGAGAGCATAGAGGAGGCCGATAAGAACGAGGCACGATTGTACATCGGCGCGTTCTTGATGGCATGCCCCGGCGGGCACGACGGCAAGCTGGTTATTCGGTCCGCTCGGAGCAGTTGCAAAAATGTTTTGAAATGAGAATGATTCGCATTATAATTCCTGTCGCATTACTGCCCGTCTGATCCGATCAATAACCACAAAGCGCTCACCATGAACAAGATTCTGCTCTCCTCCCTCGTCGCCATGCTGGTCGCAGCGCCTGCCGCACAGGCCCACCAAATCTGGTTCGAGCAGGACGGCAAGGCGGTCAAGCTGCAATTTGGCGAGTTTGCCCTGAACCAGCGCGAAACCACGCCGGGCCTGCTCGACAAGTTCGGCGCCCCGAGCGCGATGCTGCTGGGCGCCAAGGGCGAACGCACGCTCAAGCTGGACAAGACGGCCAAGGGTTATTTGGTCAGCGGCGCCACGCCGGCGGCGGGTGACGCGCTCGTTGCTCAGGACAATGCCTACCCGAGCTGGGAAACAGATGAGAACGGCAAGAAGCTGAACCACATCTGGGTGCCGGCCGCGCGCATGGCCACCAGCTTCGCTGCGCAGCAGCCGAAACTGACGCTCGACCTCGTCCCGACCGGCAAGACCGGCGAATTCAAGGTGTTCTACAAGGGCCAGCCGCTGCCGAAAGCGAAGGTCAATGCCATCGTCCAGAGCGGCTGGGCGAAAGAAGCGGAGTCGGATGACAGCGGCGTCGTCAAGTTCGACATGCCATGGAAAGGCCTGTATGTGCTGGAGACCGAGCACACCGACAAGACGGCGGGCGAGCGCGCCGGCCTGCAATATGCAACGTCGAGCTACACCACGTCGCTGAGCGTCGTGCAGCCAAAGGGCATCGCAGCCGTCCCGGCTGGTCCGGCCATGGCCCCAAGCGCCGATCACTGATCCGGCTGACCGTGTATCCAGTGACGCCATCCGACGTCTGAAGAAAGGCCCGGGCTCATGACCACGACCACCTGGCGCTACCGTGGCGGCGTCACCGCCCGCGCGGTGGCCGCGATCGGCGGCGGCTACGTGCTCGCGGCGCTTGCCGGCGCACTGATTGCGCTGGCGCTGCCGCTGCCACGCGCCGATGCCGTCACCATCGCCACGCTGCTGGCGTTCGTCATCTATCCCTGCGTGATCCTGTGGGTCTTTGCCACGCGCAGCGCGCTGCACGCCTGCGTCGGGGTGGCTGTGATGTGCGCGAAGCTGTGGATGATTTTGTGGCTGGTCGGAGGAACGGCATGAAGGACGGCTTGCGGCAATCGATGGCATGGGTGCATACGTGGGCTGGCCTGCTCGTGTGCTGGCTGCTGCTGCTGGTGTTCATGGCCGGCACGGCGGCGTATTACCGGCACGAGATCACGTTCTGGATGAAGCCCGAGCTGCACGCGGCAGCCGCCGCGCCGGCCACGCTCTCCCCGGCGCAGTCGGCGCAACTGGCCGTGCGCACGTTGCAGGAGCGCGCACCGGGCGCGACGCGCTGGACGATCGACCTTCCCGACGAGCGCAATCCGCTGATCCAGGCTGCCTGGCAGAATCCGCCGAAAAAAGACATGTCGCGCGCAGAGCGCCGCAATGCGCTGCGCGACCAGAATGTCACGCTCGACCCGACGACAGGCCTGCCAACGGCCAAACCGCGCGACACCCGTGGTGGGGACTTCCTGTACCGCCTGCACTTCGACCTGCACTACATGCCGGCGATCTGGGGCCGCTGGATCGTCGGCATTGGCGCGATGTTCATGCTGGTGGCGATCATCAGCGGCGTGATCACGCACAAGCGCATCTTCAAGGACTTCTTCACGTTCCGGCCAAAGAAGGGCCAGCGTTCGTGGCTGGACGCGCACAACGCGACGGCCGTGCTGGCACTGCCGTTTCACCTGATGATCACGTATACGGGCATCGTGACGCTGATGTTCATCTACATGCCCGCGCCCACCAAGGCGCTGTACGGGGATGAGCAGAACACGATGTTCAGCGACGTGTTCGGGAACGTCGAGCGCGGCAAGCCGGCGGACATCGCCGCGCCGCTGGCCGACATCGGGCCGATGCTGCAACAGGCCGAGCGGGCGTGGGGCGTGACGCCATCGCGCGTGGCGATCAGCCATCCGAACGATGCAGCCGCGCGCGTGGAACTGTATCGCCCGTCGGGCCAGCAGTTGTCGAATCTTGAGCCGGCGATGACGTTTGATGGCGTCAGTGGCGCCCTGGTGTCGCAAACGCCCCAGTTGAGCACGACGCTGGCCACGCGCGCCGCGATCTACGGCATGCACCTGGCGCACTTTGCCGATCCGCTGCTACGCGCGCTGTTCTTCGTGTGCGGCCTGGCCGGCAGCGCGATGGTCGCCACCGGCGCGCTGCTGTGGGGCGTGCGGGAGCGCCAGTCGTACGCCAAGGTCGTGGCCAGTGGCGGACGCGTCGGCTTCGGCGTGCGCCTGGTCGACGCACTGAACATCGGCGCCATTGCCGGCCTGCCGATCGCGTTTGCCGCCTTCTTCTGGGCCAACCGCCTGCTGCCGGTGGACATGGCCCAACGCGCCAGCGCCGAAGCCAACTGGTTCTTCATCGCCTGGGGCGCCGCCGCCCTCCTCGCCCAGATCCGGCCGACACGCGCGATGTGGCGTTTCCAGCTAACGGTGGGCGCGGTGCTGTTGGCGGGCATCCCTGTGCTGAACGTGTTCACGACCGATTCGCACCTGGGTGTGTCGCTGTTCGGCGGCCCGGGGCTGCGGCCGGTGGCGGCGTTCGACATCGTCGTTCTGGTGCTGGGCGCATTGCTCGGCTGGGCCGCCTGGTGGCTGGGGCACAAAGCCAAAAAGAAAGCAGCGAAAAAGCAGACGGCGGCTGACGCCGGATCGACCTCGACCATGGAGCCCGTATGAGCATGCTATCTCTCAGCAGTGTTTCCCTCGCCTTCAGCGCATTCGCCGCCAAAGGCATCGTGATGGACCGCCACTACGCCGACCTGCACGGCCGCGGCAAAGAGCCGGCGCCGGCGCTCAGGATGCGCATGCGGACATTGGCCTGGCTGGGTCTGGCGCTCTCCTTCGCCGCCTGCATCGCCGCCCGCGGCTGGCACGTCGGCCCGGTGCTGTGGTGCGGCGTCCTGTCGGTCGCCGCCTGGACCGTCGCCGCCATGCTCCAATACGCCCCCCGCAAAGTCGCCCAAGGCGCCTGGATCGGCATCCCAGCAGCCGCCCTGACCACCGCCCTCCTCCTGCTACCCTAACATCAGGAACAATTAGGGTCAGAGTCGAATTATTGGGCAATTTCCCACTCGCACCACGAAGTTTTGCCGACCCTCAATTTCCTCGCTTCAGCTTGCCCAAAAGACAATTAGGGTCAGAGTCGAATTGTTTGACAACTTTCGAAGTTGCTCATTAATTCGACTCTGACCCTCATGTTTTTGGGGTCAAAATCACCGAAAAATGTCGCTCTATCTATTGAACGAAGCCTTTGTTTGCCTGCGCCCATCGTTCTATTCAAAATCAATTGTTCTTCTCACTAAAACGCCCAAAAAACAATGAGGGTCAGAGTCGAATTGTTTGACAACTTTCGAAGTTGCTCATTAATTCGACTCTGACCCTCATTGTCCCAAACAAACGTTTCCGTGCGATTTGTGATCAACCGGAAGATCTCCCCGGCATGTCACAAAGTTATCAAACAATTCGACTCTGACCCCAATTGTAGGGCAATTGCTTTTGGGGGCGGAGGGTTACGCTGGCAGGGATGTGTTCGGGAGCGTGGCGGCGAAGGTGCTGCCTTTGCCGGGTTGTGACGTGATCGTCAGCTTGCCGCCGTGGCGCAGCAGCACGTGCTTGACGATGGCCAGGCCCAGGCCCGTGCCCTGCGTTTCGCGCGAGCGGCTCTTGTCCACGCGGTAGAAACGCTCCGTCAGGCGCGGGATGTGTTCCGGGTCGATGCCGATGCCGCAGTCGGTTACCGCAAACGCCAGCGCGTCGGGGCCGCGTGACCAGGCCAGGCGGATCGTGCCGCCGTTGGGCGAGTAGCGTACGGCGTTCGACGCCAGGTTGGCAAAGGCACTGCGCAGCTCTTCCATGCTGCCCATCACGTCCGGGCCGTCGACTGCCACCTCGATCGTGTGCCGGCCGCCCGACAGCGCGCGCGCTTCGGCGGCGATCGATTCGACCAGAAGCTTGATATCCACCCGCTCACGCTTGAGCGGAAATTCGTCCGACTCCAGCCGCGACAGGGTCAGCATGTCCTGGATCAGCCGCTGCATGCGCTGCGCCTGCTCGGTCATCAGGCTCAGGTGCGCCGTGCGCGTGGTGACGTCCAGGCCAGGGTCGGCCATCGCGATTTCCAGGAAGCCAACAATCACCGTCAGCGGCGTCCTCAGCTCGTGCGATGCATTGGCAATGAAGTCGCGCCGCATCGCTTCGATCCGCTCGGTGTCGGTCGCGTCGTGCGTGACCAGGATCTGGCGCCGGTTCTCGAACGGGATGATGCGGCATTCGATCTTGCGGCCCCTGAACGCCAGCGTCAGCGGCTGCTCGTAGCGGCCCAGGATGATGTAGTCTATGAAATCGGGATGGCGCACCAGATTGGTCACGCGCAAGCCCTTGTCACGCTCCATTGTCAGGCCCAGATGGCGCTCGAGCGCCGGGTTGCACCACTCCAGGAACAGCACGTCGTCCATGATCGCGACGCCTTCCGGCAGCAGGTGCATCGCCTGGCGGAAGCGGGCCAGCCATTCCGTGAGTTCAGCCTGGTGCTTCTTGTCGTCGCGCCGCAGGTGGTACAGGCGCGCGAACGCTTCCGTCCAGGCGCCCCAGCCATCCGGCAGGCGCGTCTCTTGCGGATGCTCGAGCCATTCGCCCAGCTTCTGCAGGTACGACAGCTGGACGATGATGGCCGTGACGGTGGCGGCCAGCGCCAGCGACAGCCCGGCCACCAGCCCCATCCACCACCAGACGAGGCCCGCAAAGGCAAACAACAGCCCCAGGCGCAACAGCGCCGGGACCCAGAACAGCAACTTGGGATTCATCGCGTCCTTCGACACAGACTATTTTTCGGACAGCATGTAGCCGACGCTGCGCACCGTGCGGATCAGGCCATCGGCCGATTTCAGCGCCTTGCGCAGCCGCAGCACATGCACGTCGACCGTGCGCTCTTCGATCACCGCATGGTCGCCCCACACCTTGTCGAGCAACTGGGCGCGCGAAAACACGCGCTCGCGGTGCGCCAGCAGGTACTTGAGCAGCTTGTACTCGGCGTTGCCGATGTCGATCTGCTGGTTCTCGACCGTCACGGTGCAGCTGTTCGGATCGAGCGTCACGCTGCCGGCACGCAGCGGCGCTTCGGCCAGGTGCGGGCTCTTGCGGCGCAGCAGCGCGCGCGAACGGGCCAGCAGTTCGCGTGGCGAGAACGGCTTGGTGATGTAGTCGTCGGCGCCGCTGTTCAGCCCCGCCAGCTTGTCTTCTTCCATGCTCTTGGCGGTCAGCATGATCACCGGCAGCTCCTGGAAGTCGCGGTCGGCGCGCAGGCGCGACAGCAAGCGCAAGCCGCTCTGGTCGGGCAGCATCCAGTCCAGCAGCAGCAGGTCGGGCTTGCCCCGGCTGATGCTGTCCCAGGCGCCGGCCGCCGTATCGGCCGTGCGGATTTCCCAGCCCGCTTCGCGCAGCGAATAGGTCACCAGTTCAACGATCGCCGGCTCGTCCTCGACCACGAGGACGGAGGTGGTGTCGGCCATGCTCACAGTACCGGCGGCTCGCCGAGCGTCGGCTTGCTGTGGCGGATGTCGCGGCCTTCGACCACGTAGATCACGTATTCGGCGATGTTCTTGGCATGGTCGCCGATACGCTCGATGGCCTTGGCCACCCACAGCGTGTCGAGCGCCGACGAAATCGTGCGCGGGTCTTCCATCATGAACGTGACCATCGTGCGCAGGATGACGCGGAACTCGTGGTCGACCACTTCGTCGCCCGCGATGATCTGCAAGGCCTGCTTGCCGTCCAGGCGCGCGAACGCGTCGAGCGAATCGTGCAGCAGTTCGGACGTCGCCTTGGCGATCGTGCGGATCATGTCGAAATGGGCAAAGCCCGTCGCGCCCCGCTCGTGCAGGCTTTTCGCCGTGCGCGCAACCTTGGTCGCTTCGTCGCCGATCCGCTCGAGGTCGGTGATCACCTTGATGGTGGCCATCACGGTGCGCAGGTCGTTCGCGGTCGGCTGGCGTTTCACGATCAGGTGGCTGCAGGCGTCGTCCAGCGCGACTTCAAGCTGGTTGACGGCCTGGTCTTCGGCCATCACGCGCTCGGCGCGCGCGATGTCGCCGATGCGGAAGCATTCCAGCGCTTCTTCGAACTGGGTTTCCACCATGCCGCCCATCAGCAAGACCTGGGAACGAATCCCTTCGAGTTCCTGGTCGTACTGCTTGGATGAATGCTCGCCTGTCATACAAACTCTCCGTCAATATTCTTGTGAAGCCGGACCAAGTGGGCCGGCCGATAAAGTCTCAGCCTGTTCAATCAACCGAAACGGCCGGTAATATAGTCTTGCGTTTCCTTGCGCGCCGGCTTCATGAAGATCTGGTCGGTCTCGCCGAATTCGACCAGCTCGCCCAGGTACATATAGGCGGTGTAGTCGGAGCAGCGCGCGGCCTGCTGCATATTGTGGGTCACGATCGTGATCGTGTAATCCTGCTTCAGTTCGCTGATCAGCTCTTCGATCTTGGCGGTCGAAATCGGGTCCAGCGCCGAGGTCGGCTCATCGAGCAGCAGCACGTCGGGCTTGACTGCCACGCCGCGCGCGATGCACAGGCGCTGCTGCTGGCCGCCCGACAGCGACAGGCCGCTCTTGGACAGCTTGTCCTTGGCTTCTTCCCACAGCGCTGCCTTTTTCAGTGCCCACTCGACGCGCTCGTCCATCTCGCCTTTCGACAGGTTCTCGTACAGGCGCACGCCAAACGCGATGTTGTCGTAGATCGACATCGGGAACGGGGTCGGCTTCTGGAACACCATGCCGACCTTGGCACGCAGCATGTTCACGTCAACGCCTGCGTCGAGGATATTGCCGCCGCGGTACATGATCTTGCCTTCGGCGCGCTGGCCCGGGTACAGGTCGTACATCCGGTTGAGGGTGCGCAGCAGCGTCGACTTGCCGCAGCCCGACGGGCCGATAAAGGCCGTCACCTGCTTGGCGTGGATGTCGAGGCTGACATTCTTCAGACTCTGCGTTTTACCGTAAAAGAAGTTCAGGCCTTCGATTTCGATCGTCTTGGCTTTGGCCGCAGCCGGGGTCGGAGTCGTATTGAGCATGGCTTGGTTCATCACTTTATCGTTTATCAGAGTGAATTAATTCGGGGTTTTTTGGCTGAACAGCGTACGCGACAGAATGTTCAGCAGCAACACGGTCGTGGTCACCAGCAATGCACCGGCCCAGGCCAGCGAGCGCCAGTCGTCATACGGGCTCATGGCGTAGGTGTAGATCACCACCGGCAGGTTCGCCAGCGGCGCATTCATGTCGTGGCTGTAGAACTGGTTGTTCAGCGCGGTGAACAGCAGCGGCGCGGTTTCACCCGTGACGCGGGCCACGGCCAGCAGCACGCCGGTGACGACGCCAGCCTTCACGGCGCGCAGGCGCACGGTCAGGGCCACTTTCCAGTGCGGCGCACCCAGCGCATAGGCTGCTTCGAGCAGGCTGGGTGGTACCAGGCGCAGCATGTTGTCAGTAGTGCGCACGACGACCGGGATGGCGATCAGCGACAGTGCGATCGTGCCGGCATAGCCCGAAAAGTGCTGGACCTTGGCGACGTAGATCGCGTACACGAACAGGCCGATCACGATCGACGGGGCCGACAGCATGATGTCGGTCACGAAGCGCGTGACTTGCGCGAACTTGTTGTTCTCGCCGTATTCAGCCAGATAAATACCGGCCAGGATGCCCACCGGCGTGCTGATCAGCGTCGACAGGCCGACCATCATCACGCTGCCGAGAATGGCGTTGCGCAAGCCGCCGCCAGGCGTGCCCGGGGCTGGCGTGTCAGCCGTGAACAGCGTGGCCGACAGGCCGCCCAGGCCGTTGTACAGCAGCGTGAACAGAATCCAGGCCAGGAAGGCCAGACCGATGCCCATCGCGCACACCGACAGCGTGATGCCGATGCGGTGCGCCAGCAGGCGACGGCGATACACCGGGTTCTTGGTAGCAGTGTTCATCTCAGTTGCCATCTTATTTCGTACCTTCGTTACGGGACATACCGAGCAGCATGATCTTGGCCGCCGACAGCACGATGAACGTGATGCCAAACAGGATCAGTGCCAGCGCAAACAGCGACGACGAATGCAGCGTGCTGGCCGCTTCGGCAAATTCGTTGGCGAGCGTCGACGAAATCGAATTACCTGGCGAGAACAGCGAGGCCGACAGCGAGTGCGCGTTACCGATCACGAACGTCACAGCCATCGTTTCACCCAGCGCGCGGCCCAGGCCCAGCATGACACCACCCACCACACCGTTGCGGGTATATGGCAGCACGACCTTGCGCACCACTTCCCAGCGGGTGCAACCGAGGCCATACGCCGATTCCTTCAACACGGTCGGCACGATCTCGAACACGTCGCGCATCACCGAGGCGATGAACGGGATGATCATGATTGCCAGAATCAGGCCGGCGGTCATGATGCCGATACCCATCGTCGGGCCCTGGAAGATGACGCCGATTACCGGCAACTGGCCGATGGTTTCTTTCAGCAGCGGCTGCACGTGGTCGGCGAACATCGGCGCGAACACGAACAGACCCCACATGCCGTAGATGATCGACGGCACGCCGGCGAGCAGTTCGACAGCGGTGCCCAGCGGGCGGCGCAGCCAGGCCGGGCAGATCTCCGTCAGGAACAGCGCGATGCCGAAGCTGATCGGAAAGGCCACGGCCAGCGCGATGATCGATGTGGCCAGCGTGCCCCAGATGGCGATCATGGCACCGAACTCGTCGTTCACCGGATCCCATTCGACGCGGGTGATGAAGCCCGGGCCAAACTGCGAGAACGCCGGCGCGGCGCCGATGGCCAGCGAGATGATGATCCCGATCAGCACCGCCAGGACCGTGGCAGCAAACAGCAGCGTGATTTTGTGGAAGAAGAAGTCCTGGATGCGCTGATTGCGCATCGTCGTGCGCAGTGCAGCGTAACGGCGGGCGTCTTCGGCTGCTGCCTGTTCAGGCAGGTCCTGCGCGGACAAGGATGGGTGGGCGCTCATATGTGTGGAAGACTCGCTATAAGACTCGTAATCAATATCGTTTTGTCAATATTGCTGGCATGCAGAAGGACCGGTCGGGCCGGTCCTTCGATGATGAAAACTAGTGGATTACCAGAGCGCCTTGCCGGTGGTGTCTTTCAGATTGGTGCGCCAGGCGTCCTGCACCAGCTTGATGACCGGCGCAGGCATTGGCACGTAGTCGAGTTCAGCAGCCGAGGCGGCGCCGTTCTTGTACGACCAGTCGAAGAACTTCAGCACTTCCTTGCCCTTGGCCGCGTCCTGGGCCTTGTGCACGAGGATGTACGATGCGCCCGTGACTGGCCAGCTGTCCTTGCCTGGCTGGTCGGTCAGGATGACCGCAAAGCCCGGGGTACCCGACCAGTTGGCGCCAGCAGCGGCGGCCTTGAAGGCGTCGTCGCTTGGTTGCAGGAACACACCATCCTTGTTCTGGAGCTGGGTGTGCGACATTTTGTTCTTCTTGGCGTAGGCCCACTCGACGTAGCCGATGCCGCCCTTGATGCGCTGCACGTTGGCGGCCACACCTTCGTTGCCCTTGCCGCCCACGCCCACTGCCCACTTGACGGTGGTGCCGGCGCCGACTTTCGTCTTCCATTCCGGGCTCGACTTCGACAGGAAGTCGGTCCACAGGAACGAGGTGCCCGAGCTGTCGGCACGGCGCACGACGGTGATGTCGGCGTCCGGCAGTTTGACGCCCGGATTCAGCGCAGCGATCTGCGGCGCATTCCACTTGACGATCTTGCCCATGTAAATGTCGGCGATGACGGCGCCGCTCAGTTTCATCTGGCCCGGGGCGATGCCCGCCAGGTTGACGATCGGCACGACGCCGCCCATCACGGCCGGGAACTGGAACAGGCCGGCGGCGTTGAGTTCAGCGGCTGCCAGCGGCATGTCGGACGCGCCGAAGTCGACGGTCTTGGCCTTGATCTGCTTGATGCCGGCGCCGGAACCGACCGACTGGTAGTTCAGGCCATTGCCGGTCGCTGCCTTGTACAGCTCGGCCCATTTGGCGTAGATCGGATAAGGGAACGTCGCGCCTGCGCCGGTGATGTTGGCGGCCTGGGCGGTTGCGGTGAATGCCGAAGCGGCAACGGCGATCGAAACGAAGAGATGCTTCATGCGCATATCTGATCCTCTGAAAATAGAACGACGGGACGATCCCGCTGACGATGAAGCGCAGTCTAGCGGGCGAATATGACAAGTTCATGACATATTCTGAAATGTGACACGAACATGACACGGCCGCAAGCATGGCATTGCCGGTGGGGATGCGGCGCGCGGCTGGGCGTGCACCAATATTTTTCCACCTGCGCCAGCCTTGTAAATACCGTGTCAGCTGCTAACCTGAAGTGTCGGTTTCACATGGAGGGAATGCCCAACGGCGTTGATGATTGTATGCTGGACATGATGGTCATGGGGATCCTGGGCGGGCTGGCGGCACTGGTCGCGTTCGAGATCTACCAGGAAGTACGTGGCAGTGCCAGGGAACTCGAAGACCGCTATCACGAATAGCGACAAACCCGCTCAGCGGGTCAGACAGCAAGCGGCGAGGCCTCAGGGCGCTCGCCGCTTGCCGCATGGTGCGTCGATGTCAGCGTCGATGTCAGCATTACTGTCAGCGCAGGAAGCGCGCCAACGCGGTCACGGCTGCCAGGTCAAGGCTCTGAAACTGAAACCCCACTTTGTACTCACCGCCGCTGAAAATGCAGTGCAACGCTTTGGCACGGGTGTCGATCGTCGTGAAGCGACCGTCGATCATCAGGTCGAAACGCAGCTGGCTGGCGAGCCCGACCGGCACCGGATCGGGGATGTTGACACTGATGCCGTTGGGGCTGACATCGACGCTCTTGCCGGTGAATGGCGCCCGACCGTCAATGGCCAGCAAGACTTTGGTACGCAATACTTTGCGCGGGGACTGCCTCTGCTCTTGTAACACTTGTTTCCCATGATGCCTGAAAAGAGACACTATTATAGGAACATCCACAGGATCCGGCACGACATTGTTGCGCCGTGCCGGTGTGCCATGCGCCTAGTCGAGTTCGCGTAGTTTGTTGAACGCTTCTTCGATGCGTTCGACGGCGATGATCGTCATGCCCTCAATTTTCTGCTTCGGCGCATTCGCTTTCGGGATCACGGCAATCGAAAAGCCCAGCTTGGCCGCTTCGCGCAAGCGTTCCTGGCCACGCGGCGCCGGCCGGATCTCGCCGGCCAGGCCCACTTCACCAAACACCACGAGCCCGCGCGGCAACGGTTTGCTGCGCATCGATGAATTGATCGCCAGCAGCACGGCCAGGTCGGCCGCCGGTTCGGTGATCTTCACGCCACCCACTGCGTTGATGAACACGTCCTGATCAAACGCGGCGATGCCGGCATGGCGGTGCAGCACCGCCAGCAGCATCGCCAGGCGGTTCTGCTCGAGACCGACCGACAGGCGGCGCGCATTGGGCAGGTGGCTCGTGTCGACCAGCGCCTGGATTTCGACCAGCAGCGGGCGCGTGCCTTCCTGCGTGACCATGACGCACGAGCCCGGCACGGGCGTGTCGTGCTGCGACAGGAACAGCGCGGACGGATTCGACACCCCTTTCAGGCCTTTTTCGGTCATCGCGAACACACCCAGCTCGTTGACGGCGCCGAAGCGGTTCTTGATCGCCCGCACAAGGCGGAAGCTCGACTGCGTATCGCCCTCGAAATACAGCACCGTATCGACGATGTGTTCGAGCACGCGCGGGCCGGCCAGCGCGCCCTCTTTCGTCACGTGGCCGACCAGGATGATCGTCACGCCGGTCTGCTTGGCCACGCGCGTCAGCTGCGCCGCGCATTCGCGCACCTGGGCCACCGAACCGGGCGCGGACGTCAGGGCGTCCGAATACACGGTCTGGATCGAATCGATCACCGCCACTTCGGGCTTCAGGTCGGCGATCGTGCCGAGGATTTTCTCGAGCTGGATCTCGGCTTGTAATTTGAGGTCTTGCGCGTCGACCGCGAGCCGGCGCGCGCGCAGCGCGATCTGGGCGCCGGATTCTTCACCGCTGACATATAACGTGGAGCGCGTTTTGGACAGGCTGGCCAGCGCCTGCAGCAGCAGCGTGGACTTGCCGATACCCGGGTCGCCGCCAATCAGCACGACGCCGCCGGCCACCAGGCCGCCACCCAGCACGCGGTCGAATTCCTCGATGCCGGTGCCAAAGCGCGGCACGTCGATCGCCTCGATATCGGCCAGCGACAGCACTGGTGCGGTCTGCGCCAGCGCGCGGTGCGGCGTTTGCGACATACGGTTCACGCCGGGCGCTTCGACGACGGTTTCGACCATCGTGTTCCAGGCCTTGCAGTCGGCGCACTGGCCCATCCAGCGGGTGGCGATCGCGCCACATTCGGAGCAGGTGTAATTGGTTTTTGCTTTTGCCATGTTCTCTATCAGTTATCCATCGGTGCCCAGGCGGCCTTCGGCGATGCGCACGCGCGGCGCGACGGCGCACATCAACTCGTAGCCGATCGTACCGGCGGCGTGCGCCACGTCGTCGATCGGCAGGCCATCGCCCCACAGCGTGACCTTGCTGCCGATGCGCGCATTGGGCACCGGCGAGAGGTCGACCGTCATCATGTCCATCGAGACGCGGCCGATCAGCCCCGTGCGCACGCCATCGACGATCACCGGCGTGCCATGCGGGGCGCTGCGCGGGTAGCCGTCGGCATAGCCGCAGGCGACGACGCCGATCGTCATCGGGCCGTCGGCCACGAAGCGACTGCCGTAGCCAACCGTGTCGCCGCGCTCGATGTGCTGGATGCCGATGATTTCCGAGCGCAGCGTCATCGTCGGGCGCAGGCCGAAATCGCCCGCGCTGCGCCCGCCCGGCGTGCCGCCGTACAGCATGATGCCGGGCCGGACCCAGTCGTTCTGGAGGTGCTCGCTGATCATGGCCTGATGCAGCACGCCGCCCGAATTGGACAGGCTGCGCTCGCCGGGCAAATCGCCGGCACCGATCTGGAAGCGGCGCACCTGCTCGGCGATGGTCAATAGCGGGTGCTCGAGTTCGTCGGCGTTGGCAAAGTGCGTCATGTGCGTGATGTTGCGCACGTCGGGGATCGCGCGCAGCCGCTTGTAGGCGGCCGCGTACTCGTCCGGGCGCAGGCCCAGGCGGTTCATGCCCGTATTCATTTTCAGGTAGACATCGATCGGGCGGTAGAGCTGGGTGTATTCGAGCAGCTTGATCTGTTCGACCGAGTGCACGGCCGTGACGATATTGTGTTCGGCAAGCAGGGGCACGTCGGCTGCTTCGAAGAATCCCTCTAATAAGAGGATTGGCTTGATCCAGCCAAGTTCGCGCAGACGGATGGCGTTTTCGAGCTCGATCAGGGCCAGGCCATCGGCCGTGGCAAAGCCATGCATCGCGCGTTCGAGGCCGTGGCCGTAGGCATCGGCTTTGACGACCGCCCAGATCTTCGCCATAGGCGCGCAGGTGCGGGCCTGCGACAGATTGTGCTGCATCGATTCCGGGTGAATGGTGGCAAGGAGTGGGCGCGGCATGGTCGGCGATCGGGATGAAACCGGTACGAAAAGTTGGAGTGGCTATTCTACCGGAGCAGGCCAACGGGCGTTGCCGGTGCAGCCACGGCGCATCGTACGGCTTCGCCACGCCAGCCATTCATGGTATAAAGCAACCCGGACCGAACTTTAGAATTTTAGAATGAACCGTGGTTTTTATACCATCATGGCGGCGCAGTTCTTCTCGTCGCTGGCAGATAACGCGCTCCTGTTTGTCGCGATCAGCCTGCTCGTCGCAATGGACGCCCCGGCATCGCTCACTCCGCTGCTGAAGCTGTCGTTCGTCCTGTTCTATGTGTTGCTGGCCGCCTTCGTCGGCGCCTTCGCCGATGCGCTCAACAAGGGCCGCGTGATGTTCATCGCGAACATCATCAAGGTATTCGGCTGCGCGCTGATGTTCTTCACGGTGCACCCATTGATTTCGTACGCCGTCGTCGGCTTTGGCGCGGCCGTGTATTCGCCTGCCAAATACGGCATCCTGACCGAATTGCTGCCGCCGGAAAAACTGGTGCCGGCCAATGGCTGGATCGAAGGCTTGACGGTGATGTCGATCATCCTCGGCACGGTGCTGGGCGGCACGCTGGTCAGCCCGCGCGGCTCGGGCTTTTTGCTCTCGTTCGACCTGCTACCACGCCTGGGCATCGACACACCGGCCGAGGCCGCAATGGCCGTCGTGGTCGCAATCTATATCCTGGCCGCCATCTTCAACCTGCGCATCCCGGACACCGGCGCGCGCTACGAGCACCAGGAACGCAATCCGATCAAGCTCATCACCGACTTCGCCAATTGCTCGGCCACACTGTGGCGCGACAAGCTGGGGCAGATTTCGCTGGCCGTGACCACGCTGTTCTGGGGCGCTGGCGCGACGCTGCAATTCATCGTGCTCAAATGGGCCGAAGCATCGCTGGGCCTGCCGCTGGACCAGGCGACGAACCTGATCGGCGTGGTCGCGATCGGCGTCGCACTGGGCGCCGCGATGGCCGCCCGCATGATCCCGCTGCGCAAGTCGCTCACGGTGATCCCGATGGGCATCATCATGGGCCTGGTGGTGACGAGCATGGTGTTCGTGAAATCGGTCACGCTGGCCTACCCGCTGCTGGCCTTCATCGGCTTCCTGTCGGGCTTCTTCGTGGTCCCGATGAACGCGCTGCTGCAGCACCGCGGCCACGTCCTGATGAGCGCCGGTCACTCGATCGCGGTGCAAAACTTCAACGAGAACCTGTCGATCCTGACGATGCTCGCCGCCTACGCAGTGATGATCACGCTGAACCTCGACCTGAACATCATCATCGTCATCTTCGGCCTGTCCGTCGCCGGCATCATGCTCCTGATCCAACGCCGCCACCTGATGAACCAGCGCGAACACGACTCCCTGGGCCTCATCGGCGAAGGCAAACACTAAACTAGGGTCAGTGTCGAATTGTTTGACAACGTTTCGCCTGACCCCTTTCCATGAAGCCTGCCCTGCTCGGCATACCCAGCAGGCAATAGCTCAGGACAGTCACTCTGTCCCCACTTTCTCCGCATTCGCGAGAAATTGCTCAATAATTCGACTCTGACCCTAATTGTTTGGCGGGCTGAACTTGCTGGCCGCTACGCATTTGTCAGCGCTTTCCGAACCGATTCAGCCATCGGCTGAATTTGATGCTTGCAGACAAACTAAACGAATCCTGCAAGCAAAAAAATAATTAGGGTCAGAGTCGAATTGTTTGACAACTTTGGGGAATTGCCCATTAAATCTACTCTGACCCTACTTTGTTTGGCGAGCTGATCGGCGGGGTTTGAGGCAGGGTCGGGGGCTATTTATTGGGCAATTCGGGAAATTGCTCAATAAATCGACTCTGACCCTCATTAGGGGTTAGGGGGTGGCGGTTTGGGCGCGGGTGCGCCAGTCGTTGGGGACGATGAAGCCGCGGTCGACTTCTTCCAGCACGTCGTCTTGTGGGCGGACTCTTGCGATCAGCGCTGGGGTGTTTGAGGTGGCAAAGCGGTCGGTCAGTTCGGCTGCCAGTTGTGCGCGGGTCATTGTCCAAGTCGGTGAAGCGGTGCGCAGTGGCGCCAGCCATTCGAGTTTTGGCAGGATCACGTAGATGTCGTCGGGCAGACTATCCAGCTCGCTTAGCGCGCACCAGAAGCCGCGGCAATGGCCTTGGGTGATGCCTTGCATTGCCGGCCAGTGACCGGCCGGATAGAACAGCCAGCCTTTGACCAGCGCGCCGGCTTTGCTGACGGGACGTGGCAGTTGCGCTTGCGCGGCCGGGTGTTGGCCGAGTGCGAGCTGGCGTTCGAAGATCTTGCGCATCTTCAGGCCCAGCGTATCGGCCAGGTTGGGGCCGACCAATGTGTCGAGGCCACCTGCGCCGCCTTCTCCCTGCAGATAGAATTTTGTCGCGAACTCGATGTGCTCCAGCGCATCCGGGCCATTTTCGAGCAGGAAGTCGAATTCGCCGACCGTGTCATTGCGGTTGGCGCGGATTTGCAGGCCGTGCGCGACCAGCCGCCCCTGCTGCGCGAAGTAGAACGCCATCAGCTTTTCGGCGTACAGCCCCAGTCGCGTGTACGGTTTCTCGCCGAGCGCGGCGTTCAGGGTTGAGGGGTCAGCATCGAGCTGCGCCAGCCAGGTGGCGACCTCGTCCGTGACGGACCCCAGCGTTGCCACGCGCCCAGCCCATGCCGGTGCGGCGCCATCGAGCAGATCGGGCGAATCGAGCAGCCAGGCCAGCGCGCGCACCGGTGGCAACGTCAGGTGCCGCCAGCGCGCGTGGAACGCGGCCTGATAGCTAGGTGCGGGGTTCAAGCGAACGCGCCCGGCACAGGTCGGCCCAGGCCAGCGCCTTATCGGCGCCGCGCAGCAGCAATTCACCCGGATGCAGCGTGGCGACCAGTGGCACCTCGTTCAACGCGTGCACTTGACCGCGCACGCCGGCCAGCGGCTCGGTCGGGGCGCGGCCCAGCAGGCCGTTGGCTGCGACCTGCCCCATCGTCAGCACGGTCGTCGCGCCCGTCAGCGCCAGCTCGCGTTCCAGGAACGGCCGGCACGCCGTGATTTCGTCAGGCGTCGGCGCGCGCTCGCCGCCCCTGGCGTTGACCGGACGGCACTTCACCAGTGGCGTGACATACGCATCGCGCTCGCGCGACAGGCCGACCGCGTGCAACATATTGTCCAGCAGCTTGCCCGGATCACCCGTCAGCGGCTGGCCCGCCTGCTCGTCGAGCGCGCTTGGCGTGCCGGCGGCGATCAGCCAGACCGCCTGGCGCGGCCCGCTGCCATACACGGGTTTGCGCCCTTCCCCGCATGCGCAATCCTTGCAGCCGGCAATCGCTTGCCGCAAGCCCGTCCAGTCGAGCGTCGACACGTCGGGCGCGGCCGGCGCGGCGTCACTGCCGTCGTCCCACGCAGCGTCAGTGGCGACGGGCGGCGGATTGCGATACGGTGGCGCCGACAGCGGCGTCATCCCACGCGCGAGCGGAGCAGGATCGGGCACCGGCACCGGTGCAGAAGCCGGAACAACCGCCGGCGCAGAAGCAGTCGCCACCGCCGGCGCAGTGTCGCCAGCGAAATCAACATCGCTGGCGACAACATCGTCACCAGCAGCATCCGCGGAAGGCGCAGCCGCCCGCAACTGCCACAACGGCCCAATCCCCATCTCGTTCAGGAACAGCGCATCGCGCCCGCTCACGGTCTTCATAAATCCAGTCTCATCACGATGGCATCTTCACGGCCCGCGGCGCCGGCCGGATAGTAGCCCTTGCGGCGCCCGATATGGACATAGCCATGGCGCCGGTACACGTCCAGCGCGCGCTCGTTCGACGGCCGCACCTCGAGCAGGATCGACGTCATGCCCTGGCTGCGCGCTCGCGCCGCCAGCACGGCCAGCAAGCGCCGGCCCAGTCCCTGGCGCTGGCGATTCGCCGCCACCGCGACGTCGAGCAGGTGCGCCTCATCCAGCGCGTACATCAACAGGTAGTAGCCGGCCAACTGGCCCGCATCATCGCGCACGGTCCAGCAATCGTAGCCGCTGTTGAGCGAGTCGATGAAGTTCCCGCGACTCCAGGGAAACGGAAACACGCTCGCCTCCAGCGCGCACACCTCGCCCACATCGGCCGCCGTCATCGGCGCCAGTTGCAGGCCAAGATCTTGCAGGTCGCTCATGCGGCGGCCTTGGCAGCATTGATCACCAGGCGCTCGGCCGTGGTAAACGCGATCTTGTTGCGCAGGTAAATCGGCTGCGCCTGCGCCGCCGGCACGCCCAGCCCGGCCGCCAGCGCGCCAACGGCAAGGGGCACCATCTCGCGCGCATGCGGCACGATGTCGGCCATGGCGCCGGCAGCACATGCCTGCCCGGCGAAGGCGTCGGGATACGCCTCGAAGCCGTTGCCGCACGCCTGCAGACCAGCCACCGCCAGCGGCGCCACGGCCTGCGGCGCGCTCAGCGTGGGCGCCACGACTTCGCGCCATGCGCCATCGAAGCGGTACTGCGCCCAATAGACTTCGCCCATGCGCGCGTCGAGCACCGCCAGCACCTCGGTCGCGCCGCAGCGCGCCCGGCAGCTTTCAGCCATCGCGGCCAGCGTGACCATTGGGAGCACCGGCAGATTGGCGCCGTACGCCAATCCCTGTGCCACGCCGCACGCCGTGCGCACGCCGGTAAACGAGCCGGGACCGGCCCCGAAGGCAATCGCGTCGCAGTCCGCCAGCGCAATGCCGGCTTCGCGCAGCAGTTTCTGCACCATCGGCAGGATCGATTGCGAGTGGCTGCGCACGCCGGCAGTGGCACGGAAAATAACGGCGTCGTTGACCAGGAGCGCGCAAGACGCCAGCTCGGCCGAGGTTTCAATGGCAAGAATGGTAGGCATCCCGTATTTTAACCGCTTGGCCGGGCGCCATCCATGCCGCTCGGCCTTCCCCGCCACATTGCGGCGCAACACGGAGTAAAATGCGCTCCATGCATAGCCTGACCCTCGATTCCACGACCCTCGACGCCGCTGTCGCCGCCGTCCACGACGACGCCTGGACGGTCGCCTGCCTGTGCGCCGCCTGGTGCGGCACCTGCGCGACCTACCGCGCCACGTTCGAGAACCTGGCCGCGCGCCACCCGGACAAGCACTTCATCTGGATCGACATCGAAGACCAGGCCGCCCTGGTCGGCGACCTCGATGTCGACAACTTCCCGACGCTGCTGCTGCAGCGCGGCGACACCGTGGCGTTTTTCGGCACGATGGTGCCCGATGGTGGCGTGGCCGATCGGCTGATCCAGGCCCAGGCCGAGATCGCGCCGGCCGAACTGGTGCGCCTGGCGCAATCGAGCGATGAGCGCCGCGAATGGCAGCGCGACTGCAATCTGCGGCAACTGCTGGGCGGCGCGGACTAATCCTGCCCGCCCCAACGCGCCAGAATCTCATCCGCCGCCACCGGCTTCCCATACAAATACCCCTGCGCCAGATTGCACCCATGGCGCAGCAAAAAGGCCGCCTGATCCGCGCGCTCGACACCTTCAGCAATCACCGACAGGTTCATGCTCTTGCCAAGCTGGATGATGGCAACCGCGATCGCCTCGTCGTCCGGCCCCTGCGAGATATCCTTGATGAAGCTGCGGTCGATCTTGAGCGTTTGCACCGGCAACTGCTTCAGGTACGCCAGCGATGAATAGCCGGTGCCGAAATCGTCGATCGCCAGCCCCACGCCGATCGCGTGCAGGTCTTTCACGTACTGCAGCGCGTCGCCCGTGTTCATGATGATCGACTCGGTCACTTCCAGCTGCAGGCGGTGCGGCGCGAGGCCGGTCGATTCCAGCACCTCGGTGACGATCGCCGCCATGCCGCCGCGCTCGAACTGGCGCACCGACAGGTTCACGGCGATCTTCGGCATACTCAAACCCTGCGCTTCCCACGCCACCATCTGGCGGCAGGCTTCCTGCAGCACCCACTGGCCAAGCTGGCCGATAAAACCGGTGTCTTCGGCCAGCGGGATGAACTGGCACGGCCCGATCTGCCCCAGCTCGGCACTGTGCCAGCGCACCAGCGCTTCGACGCCGGTCAGCCGGCCGCTGTCAATTTCAACCTGTGGCTGATACGCCAGATAGATCTCGTTCTTGTCGATCGCGCGGCGCAGCAGGCCTTCCATGCGCAGGCGTTCGACGCCGTCGCCGCTCATCGACGCCGCATAGAACTGGTAGCCGTTGCGCCCGCGCGCCTTGGCCTGGTACATCGCCACGTCGGCATTGCGGATCAACATGTGCATGTCCTGCGCATCCTGCGGATACAGGCTGATGCCGACGCTGCCCGTGACAAAGAGCTCGTAGCCGGACACCATGAACGGCTGCTCGAACATCGCGATCAGCTTGGCCGCCACGCGCGCCGCGCCGGCGACGCCGCCGATATCCTCGAGCAGCACGATGAATTCGTCGCCGCCCAGGCGCGCCAGCGTGTCGCCTTCGCGCAGGCACCGGGCCAGCGCGCTGGCGGCCTGCTTGAGCAGTTCGTCGCCGACGTGGTGCCCCAGCGTGTCGTTGACGTTCTTGAAGCGATCGAGGTCGATGAACAGCACCGCGAGCTGCTGGCCGTCGCGCTGCGCGCGCGTCATCGCGTGGCGCAGGCGGTCGTGGTACAGCAGGCGGTTGGGCAGCGCGGTCAGGGGATCGTGGTGCGCCAGGTGATCGAGCTGGTTCTGCGATTCGCGCGCGCGCGTGATGTCGCTGAAGACCGACACATAATGCGTGATCGCACCAGCGTCGCCCCGCACCGCCGTGACGGTCAGTGACTCCAGATACGCTTCGCCATCCCGGCGCGTATCCCAGATCTCGCCGCGCCAGAAGCCCGTCTCGTCCAGCTCGCGCCACAGCTTGTGATAGAAGGCGTCGTCCTGGAGCCGGCCGCGCATCATGCTCGACTCACGTCCCACCGCCTCCTCTTCACTATAGCCGGTGATGCAGGTGAAAGCCGGGTTGATGGCGACGATCCGGCCCGTCACGTCCAGCACCATCACGCCATCGGCGATATGCTCGAGGACCGTGGCCGACAGGCGCAGCTTTTCTTCGGCCAGCTTGCGCTCGGTGATGTCGGCGAACACCCAGATGCTGCCTTCGTCCGGGTACGCCGGGTCAAGCGCCGAGCCGCTCACCAGGCACCAGAACAGGCTGCCGTCGCGATGGCGCAGCTGGTGTTCCTCGCCCAGGTCCATGCGCCGCGCCAGTAGCGGGTATTGCGTCATGGCGGTCTGCTCGTAATCTTCACGCGTGGGGTACAGGATCTCGGTCGACTGGCCGACCATCTGGCCCTCGTCATAGCCGAACAAGGCTTCGCCGCGCCGGTTGCTCGAAACGATGCGTCGCTGGCGCACGAACAGCACGCCGAACATCACGTTGTCGAGGATCGCGCTCTGTTCGGTCAGCAGGGCCTCAATGCGCATCTCGTTGTGCTTGCGCTCACTGATATCCGAGATGATGCCGTCGATCCGCACCGCGCCGTCCAGCGCAGCCGCGCCCGATAATCCCTGCGGCTGGCCGCTTTCCTGCACCCAGCGCTCCACGCCGTGCGCATCGATGATCCGGTATTCCATCTGATATGCGTCACCGACGCGCGTGGCGTGGCGCACCGTGTGGCTGTACCGGCGCCGGTCTTCCGGATGCACGATATCGCTCCAGTCGTCGGTCGTGGCGCCCATCAGGCGCTCTGCCGAGTGGCCGGTGATGTCTTCGATCGCATCACTCACGAATTCGATGGCCCCACCGGCGCGCACGCGAAACACGGCGCCGGGGACCTGGTTCACGATGCTGCGAAACTGTTCTTCACGCCGCGCGATGTCGGCGAACAGATCGCGAATGGCCAGGCGCATGCGCTCCATCTGCCGGCCCAGGCGACCCAGTTCGTCGGCCGCCGACAGCGCGAGCGGCGTATCGAAGTCAGCGCGCGCCAGCCGGTCGGAAAACCGCATCAGGCTGCGCAGCGGCGAGAGCAACCGGCGCCGCAACAGCAACGCGATCAGCAGCAGCGAAACGGCGACCTGCCCGACAACGACCAGCGCATAGTTGCGCTGCTTGCTGCGCAGCTCCTGCCGGCTAAGGTAGTCGTCCATCTCGAGGCGAACGGTACCGATCGTCTCGCCGCGCATCACAACCGGCCGTTCGGCGCGGAGCACCTGGCCCAGCGGCCGCGCCGGCGAGCGCACCCGTAGCGCGACCTCGCCTTCCGGGCCATGCAGCTCGACCATGACGACGGCCGGGTCGCGCAGCATCGCATCGAGCAGCGGCCGCGCCGTTTCCGGATCCAGATTCCAGAGCGGCTCCTGCACGCCGAGCGCGAGGATTTCTGCATTGCGCTGCAGGGATTCGTCGAGCGCCGCGGCAACCGCCGCGCGCTCCTGGACCCCGATCAGAAGATAACTGCCCACGGCCGCCGGCCCCGCCAGCCCGACGAACACCACCAGTAACAAGGCGCGGTACAGCGAGCGGCCATACAGGCTGCCCAGGCGCGACAGGATGGTAGGGTTGGTAGATGACGATGTGGACATGGTCGTTGGCGCCGCCGGCGCTGGTTTTACTGACTTGATGTAAAAAACGCGATTATGCGCCGTCGCTTGCTAAGCGTCACTAGCTAACGGCCCATAACTACTGGTCGGCAACGCGCGACCAGACTTGCTATGATGGATTGTCATGAACGCGTTTCTAATCGAGGAGAATCTGATGAGTCATTCCCTGTACGCCGCTTCGGTGCCGGTGTTTCGCCAATTGCTCGACGCCCTGGCTGGCGTGCTCGAAAAAGCCGAGGCCCATGCGCTGGAGCGGCGCATCGAACCGGATGCCCTGTTACAAGCCCGCCTGTTCCCCGACATGTTCCCGCTGGCGCGCCAGATCCAGCTCGCCACCGATTTCGCCAAGGGCGCCGGGGCGCGCCTGGCCGGCATCGAATCGCCGCGCTACGAAGATGGCGAGCGCACCTTCACCGAACTGCAGCAGCGCATCACGCGTACGGTCGGCTTCCTGGACAGCCTGGAACAAGCCGACATCGACGCCGGTGCAACCCGCCCGATCACCCACGGCAGCGGGGAACGCGCACGCCATTTCGACACCGGCGCGGTCTACCTGACCCACTTCGCGATGCCGCAGTTTGGCTTCCACGTGACGACCGCGTACGCGATCCTGCGCCACAACGGTGTGCCGATCGGCAAGCGCGACTTTATCGGCAGCTATTAATAACGCTAACTAACAGCGGTCACTTGTTCCGGCGCGGGTAACCCTGCGCCAGGATGCGCTGCCAGACGAGCTCTTTGGCATCGGCGCTCATCGACACCCAGTGAGCAACCTCGGCCACAGTGCGACCGCAACCGCGGCAGACTTCGTCGAACGTGGTCGAGCATACCGCCACGCACGGCGTGTCCGGCCGGCCGGCTGGGGTTCCGGGCGTTACCGGCGTCACCCGTGCGGGGCTGGCCCCGCCCGCTTCACGCTGGTCCGACATGGAGCTTGTCCCAACCGTCGTGTCCAAGCTGTTCCATCGTCTCGATATTCTTTTCGAAGATCTCTTCCGCCTGCGGGAAGGCTTCCACGGCGCGCTCGATGCTCTCTTCGCGCAGCAAGTGCAGGATCGGGTACGGTGCGCGGTTCGTGTAATTCGAGATATCGTTGATGTCGGTGTCGGCGAACTGATATAAAGGATGGAAGCTGGCCACCTGCAGTTCACCATCGAGCTGCATGTCCTCGAGCGCGGCATCGGCCACGTCGAGGAACTCGTTGTAATCCTCGAAATCACCCAGCACGAACGGGTGAATGATCAGTGTGGTGTCGGTCTTGGCGGCGTCCGTGTCGGACAGGTGCTGCAGCTCGTCCATCAAGGTTTCAAGCAATTGCTCGGGTGTGGTTGCGGTGGCAACGACAAAGCGCACCTGCTCCTTGACATACACGGCCTTGGCAAACGGGCACAGATTCAGGCCGATCACCGCGCGTTCGAGCCAGTTGCGGGTCGCCCCGATGATGGCGTCATCGTCGGCGTTGAGGTTGGGAGTGCTCATATAAGACTTTCAATAGCAATGCAGACAGCAAAAGCGGGATTGTACGCACTCTTTGCGTGTGCTCATAGATCGGCCCAGCTCCACGGGTAACGTTTGCTGGACGTGGTCGTATGCGCAGTGAATAGCGGCGCCAAATCCCGGTGCTGCTGACTAAAAATACCGGCGGTTCATTAATTTCGATGATCCTGATGGCATCTTCTGTTTTCATGATGTCAACGCGCGCGATTCTAGAAGGCATTTTTATTGTAACGAAGGCGTCATACATCTTGACTCGCTCGACAATCCCTTCGTACACTGCCTCCTGGTCCTCGGTCCGTTCGTTCCCGAACGCAACATTGGAAAGCTATGCACAACACGAAACGTCCTACCTTCGCACTGGCTGCATTGGCCTTCCTGGCCGCGTCACCCCTCAGTTTTGCCATGGACGCAGCCTCCCTGCCTACCGTCCAGTCTGCCGCAGTCGGCAGCCGCACCACCACAGCAACTTCGCAAGTCCAGACCAAACTCGATGAATACCGCGAAACCGACGTCTGGGGCCGCATTCGCAGCGGCTACGCGATTCCCGATCTGAACAACGCGCTCGTCACCCGTCATACCCAGGCCTACGCCAATCATCCCGCCACGCTGTCCCGCATCTCCGGCCGCGCTTCCCCTTACCTGTATCACGTGGTGTCCGAGCTCGAAAAGCGCGGCATGCCGACCGAACTGGCGCTGCTGCCGGTGATCGAATCGGCCTTCAATCCGCAAGCCATGTCGAGCGCCAATGCCGCCGGCCTGTGGCAGTTCGTGCCAGGTACGGGCAAAGATTTCGACCTCAAGCAAAACATGTTCAAGGACGAGCGCCGTGGCGTCGTGGCGTCCACCGATGCGGCGCTGAGCTATCTGCAGCGCCTGTACACGATGTTCGGCGACTGGCCGCTGGCCCTGGCTGCGTATAACTGGGGCGAAGGCAATGTGCAGCGCGCCATCAAGAAAAACCAGGCCGCAGGCAAACCAACCGATTTCGAAAGCCTGGCCGATCTGATGCCAGCCGAAACGCGCAACTATGTGCCAAAGCTGCAGGCGGTCAAGAACGTGATCGCCAATCCGGGCAACTATGGCGTCGTGCTGCCAGCGATCGACAACCAGCCCTACTTCACCACGGTCGACAAGACCAGTGACATCGATCTGGCAGTCGCAGCCCAGCTGGCCGAAATGTCGCTCGACGAATTCAAGGCGCTCAATCCGCAGTTCAAGAAGCCGGTCATCATCGGCGGCGCCCAGACCCAGATCCTGCTGCCGAAAGAAAACGCCGAGAAATTCCACCTGAACCTCGCGCAATGGGGCCAGGCGCTGTCCACCTGGACCACGCACAAGATCACCGGTGCGCGCGTGAGCATCGCTTCGCTGGCTTCGAAGTTCGGCACCACACCGGAAGTCATCCGCCAGGCCAATAACATTCCAGCGCAGTCGCTCCTGAAAGTGGGTTCGACGATCCTGGTGCCGAAAATCTCGACCTCGAGCCATGGCGACATTGCCGAGAACATCATCGACAACGCCGTCGTCGCGTTCGAAACCGACCGCGGCATCGTCAAGCGCGCCACCAGCCGTTTCAAGACCAAGGCTGGCGTGCGCAAGGACAGCAAGCGTATCTCCCGCAATACGTCGTCCAAGCGCAAGCAGCGCTGATCCCTGGCCGGCATCCCCGCCACGGGGGTGCCGGCAGTCGTTTCGCACGCAGCCAGTTATACGATTTTCAAAGGGTCCGTGCACGAAGGCCGAAAAACCTGTATAGTGCGGTTTGTGCACTGCGACATCGCGCCCTGCTCTGAAAACATTCAGGCCAGGCAGCAGCAAGGCAGTCATCCAAGCAGCACCGCAAACCCCAGGCAGCTCATTAGAGCGCCTTTCTAAAGCCCTCCCGCCCTGTGTGTCGCTTTCAGACACCGTCCCGGCGCAAAGCTTTTGTGCCGAAATTTCTTTCATTCTGAGTCATTTCGTTTGTTGGTTCGCGTTGCATTTTTTCGTTCGCGCCATCCGTGCGAGCGTATTTGATTTATTCCGAAAGTACAGATCACATGAGTTTTGAAGCCCTAGGCCTCCACGCGTCCCTCGTCCAGGCTGTTGCCGATACCGGTTACACCACCCCTACGCCAGTGCAGGCGCAAGCCATTCCTGCCGCCATCGCCGGCCGCGACCTGCTGGTCTCGTCGCAAACCGGTTCGGGCAAGACTGCCGCCTTCATGCTGCCAGCACTGAACAAGCTGGCCAACGCCGAAGAAACGCCAGCCGGCAAGACCGCTGCGCAAGAAGCGCAGGCTGCCCGCGCCAAGGGCGAGCGCGTCCGTTTCAAGGCTGCCCAGCCAAAGATGCTGGTGCTGACCCCAACCCGCGAACTGGCCCTGCAAGTCTCGGCTGCGACCGAACAGTACACGGCCCACATGCGCCGCCTGCGCTGCGTCTCGATCCTGGGCGGCATGCCGTACCCGAAACAGATGCAACTGCTGGCCAAGAACCCTGAAATCCTGGTTGCTACCCCAGGCCGTCTGATCGACCACATGGAGTCGGGCAAGATCGACTTCTCGCAGCTCGAGATCCTCGTGCTCGACGAAGCCGACCGCATGCTGGACATGGGTTTCATCGACGACATCGAGAAAATCGTTGCCGCGACCCCGTCGGCCCGTCAAACCATGCTGTTCTCGGCCACGCTGGATGGCGTCGTCGGCAACATGGCGCGCCGTATCACAACCGATCCGATGACGATCCAGATCGCCAGCGCGACCAACCGTCACGAAAACATCTCGCAGCGCGTCCACTTCGTCGACGACCTGTCGCACAAGAATCGCCTGCTGGACCACCTGCTGCGCGACGAATCGATGGACCAGGCCGTGGTCTTCACCGCCACCAAGCGTGACGCCGACACGATCGCCGACCGTCTGAACATCGCCGGTTTCGCTGCTGCCGCACTGCATGGCGACATGCACCAGGGCGCCCGTAACCGCACGCTGGACAGCATGCGTCGTGGCAGCATCAAGGTGCTGGTCGCAACCGACGTCGCCGCACGCGGCATCGACGTGCCGAGCATCACGCACGTCGTCAACTACGACCTGCCGAAGTTCCCGGAAGACTACGTCCACCGCATCGGCCGTACCGGTCGTGCAGGCCGTAACGGTGTCGCCGTCTCGCTGGTGAACCACGCTGAAAGCATGAACGTGCGCCGCATCGAGCGCTTCACGCGCCAGCCGATCCCGGTCGCCGTCGTCGAAGGTTTCGAGCCAAAGCGCGCTGCAGCACCGGCCCGCGCCGGCTGGAAGCCAGGCGATGGCCGCAGCCCGTCGGCCAAGCCGGCATCGCGCGGTTTCTCGAAGCCATCTGGTGCGCGTGAAGGCTATGCCGACCGCGCCGCCAGCGGTTCCCGTGGCGCCCCATCGGAAAGCCGTTACGCTGACCGCGGTCCGCGTGAAGCCGGTCCGGCACGCGCTCCAGGCGCCGCACCACGTGCGCCAAGCGCGCCACGTGACGGCAACCGTTTCAGCGCCCCGCGTGAAGGCCAGCCGGCCCGTCGCGAAGGCGGTTACAAGGGTGCCCACCCACGTTCGGCGGACGGCGTGCGTCGTTCGTTCGGTGAGTAATCACCCTGCGTGAATCAAGAAACGGCTGCTTCGGCAGCCGTTTTTTTATGGCCGCCAATTCCATTACTGGCACCCTGCCTGGCACGTCCACGCTACATGGTGGATAATCCAAGACGATCAACGATTACCGGACATCCCATGAGCACCAGCGACCAACCCATCAAACTCACTTCGTTCTCGCACGGCGGCGGCTGCGGCTGCAAGATCGCGCCCGGCGTACTGGCCGAGATCCTGAAGTCGTCGCATGGCTTCCCCGTGCCGAAGGAATTGATGGTTGGCATCGAGACCGCCGATGACGCCGCGGTCTACAAGCTCAACGATGAACAGGCCCTGATCGCCACCACCGACTTCTTCATGCCGATCGTCGACGACCCGTTCGACTTCGGCCGCATCGCCGCCACCAATGCGATCTCGGACGTGTATGCGATGGGCGGCACGCCGATCATGGCGCTGGCGCTGGTCGGCATGCCGATCAACAAGCTGCCGCTCGACACGATCGGCCAGATCCTGCGCGGCGGCGAGTCCATTTGCGCCGAAGCGGGCATTCCCATTGCCGGCGGCCACACGATCGATTCGGTCGAGCCGATCTATGGCCTGGTCGTGCTGGGCCTTGTGCATCCGTCGAAAGTCAAACGCAATGCCGACGCCCGCGATGGCGACGTGCTCATTCTCGGCAAACCGCTGGGCGTGGGCGTGCTGTCGGCCGCGCTCAAGAAAGACAAGCTCGGCGCTGACGGCTACGCGGCGATGATCGCCAACACGACCAAACTGAACAAACCCGGACGCCTGCTGGCCGACATGCCGAACGTGCACGCGCTGACTGACGTCACCGGCTTTGGCCTCCTGGGGCACCTGCTCGAACTGTCGCGCGGCGCGAAGCTGCATGCCACGCTGGACATGCCGAATATTCCGCTGCTGCCGGGCGTCCTGCAACTGGCGCAGGATGGCTACTTCACGGGCGCATCGGGCCGCAACTGGGAAGCGTATGGCAAGGACGTGCAGCTCGATGCGGCGATCCTGCCCGAGCAGCGCGCGCTGCTGACCGATCCGCAGACCTCGGGCGGGCTGCTGGTGGCCTGCGACCCGGCAGCCGCCGATGAGGTGCTGGCGCTGTTCGCACGCGAAGGCTTTGCCGACGCTGCGATCATCGGCCGCATGGCTGCCGGCGAGCCAGGCATCAGCGTCAAGCCATAACCGCAGGTATTAAACAAACAGCTTGTCGCGCGCCAGCGTACTGATCGCCACTGTGGCCGGATGACTCATCCGGCGTTCGGTGGTGATCGCATACACCTGCTCCACCACCCCATCGATCTGGCCCAGCGCCACCACCTGGTATTGCTGGCTCACCTGCGCCGCAATCACCGTCGGCACGAAGAACACCCCTGCCCCTGACTGGCCGAACGCATTCATCATCGCGCTGTCGTCGAATTCGCCGACGATGTGCGGATGGACCTCGGCCTGCTCCAGCCAGCGCAACAGGCGCTGGTGGATCGCGAAATCTTCTCCCGGCAACAGCATTGGCGCATTGTCCAGGCAGGCCGGAAACGGCTGATCGAACGTGGCCGCCAGCGCCTGCGTGCACAGCGCCGTCATCGGACTCTGGCCGAGCAAGTGGTTGTACGCGCGCACGCTGAAATGCCCGGGAATCGGTCGGTCGGCAATCACCAGGTCGAGCCGGTGCACGGCAAGGTCGCCGATCAGGCTGTCGAGCCGCCCTTCGCGGCAGATCAGCCGCACCGGCTCCTTCAGCCGCAACGCCGGCTCCACCAGCTGGCAGGCAATGAGCTTCGACACCGAATCGGCGCAGCCAATACGGAACGACATCGTGGCGAAGCTTTTGTCGCGCACCAGTTCGAGCAATTCGTCGCCAGTGCTGAAGATCGTTTCGGCATAGCTGACGATGCGGCGGCCCGTGTCGGTCAGCTCGAGGCTGCGGCCCGACTTGCGAAACAGCGCCACGCCCAATGCATCGGCGAATTCGGACAATTGCCCTGAAATCGAATGGGGCGTCAGGTTCAGCTGCGAGGCCGCCTTGGCGATGCTGCCGGTCTTGGCCACCATCCAGAAGTAACGCAGGTGCTTGTAGTTCAGCGCAGACATGTGCTCTCCAATAACATGGACTCAATACATCGTTAAATTCGATGTTATATGAAATTATATTCGATTTGTACGATGCTTCGCGCTCCCCTATAGTCGAGTCCTCACCACAAACTATAGGTGCCATACCAATGACACATCCTGTCCACCATTCCTGCGCGCGGGCGCAGGACAACCGGCTGCACGAGCTGCGCCATGAAGGGAGCAACCAATGAACGGTCTGGAAACAATTGCAAGCCCCATGATGTGGGCTGGCTTCGTCGGCTTCGTGCTGGTGATGCTGGCGCTCGACCTGTTCGTCTTTGGCGGTAACAAGGCGCACAAGGTCAGCGTCAAGGAAGCGGGTATCTGGTCGCTCGTCTGGGTCAGCATGGCCCTGCTGTTCAATGCCGGCCTCTGGTGGTATCTGAAAGGCAGCGTCGGCTCGGAAATCGCGGACCAGAAAGCGCTGGAGTTCTTCTCCGGTTACCTGATCGAAAAAGCCCTGTCGGTCGATAACGTCTTCGTGTTCCTGCTGATCTTTACCGCATTCCAGGTGCCGCAGCAATACCAGCGCCGCGTCCTGATTTACGGTGTGCTCGGTGCGATCATCATGCGCGCCATCATGATCAGCGCCGGTGCGTGGGTCGTGAGCGAATTCAGCTGGGTGCTGTACCTGTTCGGCGCATTCCTGCTGTTCACGGGTATCCGCATGCTGGTGGCCGTCGATGCAGAACCGGACGTGGTCAACAACCCGATCCTGAAGTTCGCCCGCAGGCACCTGAAAGTGTCCGAAGGCGACCACGGCGAAAAGTTCTTCGTGCGAATCAACGGTGTGCGCTTTGTCACCCCGCTGTTCCTGGTGCTGATCCTGATCGAAGTGACCGACCTGGTGTTCGCGGTCGACTCGATCCCGGCCATCTTCGCGATCACGACCGACCCGTTCATCGTGTTCACGTCGAACATGTTTGCGATCCTGGGTTTGCGTGCGCTGTACTTCCTGCTGGTCGACGTGGCTGACCGCTTCCACCTGCTAAAGTATGGCCTGGCAATGGTCCTGACCTTCATCGGTGTCAAGATGCTGATCATGCCGTGGTACCACGTGCCAGTGCAGGCTTCGCTGACCGTCGTGGCTGTGCTGATCGCCGGTAGCTGTATTGCCAGCGTGTTCATCACCAAGAAGGACGACAAATAAGCTAGTCGCTTGCCCGTAGCGTCCACAACAGCGCCCCCAACGGCGCCAGGAGCACCCGGAACTTACCGGGCTGCGTCTGGCGCCGTTGTCATTGGGTCTTGCGCCGCATCGTCGGGCACCAGGCCGACCCGCTCGTACTCCGCGATCACCTGCGCGCCCAGGAGGAGCAGCGTGGCTGCGATCTCGAGCGAAAACATGACGACGATGGCCGTCGTCATCGAGCCATACACCAGGTTCACCTGCGACAGCGTCGAGAAATACCAGACCAGAATGTGGCGCGCTGCTTCCCACAGCAGCGCTGCCGTCACGCCACCGATGGCGGCGTGCCATATCGACAGCCGCCCCACCGGCATCACCAGGTAGATCGACGTGAGCACGAGAATCTCGCCGATCAGCCCCAGCAGATACAGCAGCGCACCGGACACGCCGTTCAGCGACCACTCATAGTTGAACAGCCACACGCTTTCGCGCCCCATGACCTGCAGCGCGCCCGCCACCAGCGTGACGACCATGATGCCCACGCCCAGCGCCAGGATATAGCAATAAGGCAGCACGGCCGACACCAGGTAATGCCGGCGCCGGATCGCCACGCGGTGCACGAAGATCACGCTCATCGCGTTTTCCAGCACCGTGAAGGCAAGCGAACTGAAGAACAGCATCGTCACCGCCAGCACCCAGGTGATGAGTTGCCGGTCGTCCAGGAAGTGCGCCACCTCGGCCACGATCGGCGCCGACTGCCCCGGCACCAGCAGTTGCAGATAGCGGCTGAGCGTTTCCAGCAACTCGGCCGGGTCGATGAAGTGCGACAGCACCACCATCACCAGCATCAAAAACGGCACGATCGACAGCAGCGCGTAATAGGCCACGGCGCCCGCCAGCAGCAGGCCCTGGTTGGCGCGGAACCCCTTCAGGACTTGCAGCGTGAACTTGAGCGGATGATTCAGGATATAGACATTGGCGCGCTGATCTTTCAGGCGCGCCGTCCAGTCACGCCGACGACTCATCGGGCGAGGCGAATGCCGGAAAATTGCCAGCGCGCGCCTGTCGGGAAGAAGTTGCGGTAGCTGGGCCGGGCGTGACCGCCTGGCGTGGCGCAGGACGAGCCGCGCAAGACATACTGGTTGATCATGAACTTGCCGTTGTATTCACCGATGGCGCCGGGCGCCGGTGCGAAGCCGGGATACGGTGCGTAGCTGCTGCTGGTCCACTGCCAGCATGCGCCGAACATCTGTTGCAGGCCAGCGCCGCTGGCAGCATCGGGATGATGGGCCGGGCCGCTGCCCAGACAGGCCTGGCGCGCCGCGAATTCCCACTCGAATTCGGTCGGCAGGCGCGCGCCCGACCAGCGCGCAAAGGCATCGGCCTCGTACATCGAGACATGCGTGACGGGCAGCTCGGGGTCGAGCGGCTGCAGACCATGCAGCGTGAACTCGTGCCAGCCATCGGCCTGCTCCACCCAGTACAGCGGATGGGTGATCTCGCCACTGTTGACGCGGTCCCAGCCTTCGGCCAGCCACAGTGCCGGATCGCGGTAACCGCCCGCCTCGATGAACGCGCGGTATTCGCCGTTGGTGACCAGGCGCGAGGCCAGTGCGAACGGCGCCACGTAGGTGCGGTGGCGCGGCAATTCGTTGTCGAAGCAAAAGCCCTTGCCGCCATAACCAGCTTCGGCCAGGCCGCCTTCGAAATCGAGCCAGGCCAGCGGCTCGGCCGGTGCGGACGGCGCCATGGCGTCCGTCGCATACGCCGGGTACAGCGGATTTTGCGCCAGCAAATGCTTGACGTCGGTGAGCATCAGTTCCTGGTGCTGCTGTTCGTGCTGCAGGCCCAGTTCGATCAGCGTGGCCAGCGTCTCGTCGATGCCGCCGGCCAGCAGATCGGCGATACGGCGGTCGACATTTGCACGGTAGTCCCTGACGACACTCATCGCCGGGCGCGTCAAGAGCCCGCGCTGGGCGCGCGGATGCTTGTTGCCCACGCCGTTGTAGTACGAGTTGAAGAACACCCGGAACGCCGGATGAAATGGCGCGAAATTGGCTTCGCGCGGCTCGAGGATGAAGGTTTCAAAAAACCACGTCGTGTGCGCCAGATGCCATTTCATCGGGCTCGCGTCCGGCATCGACTGCGCGCAGCAGTCTTCGTCAGACAAGCCCTCGGCTAACTGCAGCGAACGGGTACGTACCTGCGCAAAAGCGCGTGGCAAGCTGTCATCGCGCATCATGTTCATGATGCGATCGCCTGAGCGTGAATGACGGCGAACCAGCGCTGCGGATCGGTCCAGACGCGCGTGGCCTCGAAACCGGAGCGCTCAAGCAGCCCGATCGCGTCGGCCTGCTGGTATTTGTAGCTGTTCTCGGTGTGGATCCGTTCGCCCGCTTCGAAGCGGCGCTCGCCACCGCGCCAGTGCACGGTCTGCGCGCTGCGCGCCTCCAGGTGCATCTCGATGCGGCCCATGGCCGCGTTGTAGGCGCCCCGGTGCTGCCAGCCCTTGATGTCGAAGTCGGCGTCGATCAGGCGGTTCACGTGACGAAGCAAATTCAGGTTGAAGGCCGAGGTGACGCCCAGCGCGTCATCGTACGCAGCGTCGAGCGTGGCAGAATCCTTGGCGAGGTCGATGCCGATCAGCACGCCGCCATCGTTGCCGCACTGCGCACGCAGACGCGTGAGGAAGCCCTGCGCTTCATCCGGCGTAAAGTTACCGATCGACGAGCCCGGATAAAAGAACAGGCGCCGGCCGGCATTAACCTGCGGCGGCAATTCGAAGCTTGACGAAAAATCCATCCCCAGCGCTTCCATCGCGATCTGCGGGAACCGTTGGCGCAGGCGCGCCAGGGCGTCGTGCACGAAGTCGGTGGAAATGTCGATGGCCACGTACTGCGCTGGCTGCAACAGCGGGAACAGCGCCGCTGCCTTGGCGCAGTTGCCGGCGCCGAGGTCGATCAGGGTGGCGCCGGTGCCCGCGGAACGGGCGATTTCGGCGCCATAGCGCTCAAAGATCGCCGCTTCGGTGCGTGTCGGGTAATACTCTGGCAGTTCGCAGATCGCTTCGAATAACTTCGAGCCAAGTGCGTCATACAGGTATTTGGGGGAGATCCAGGCGGCTGGCGCCTGCAGACCGGTGTGCAGTTCGTCGGCTTCGTGCGCGCTGTGACGGGGCGCCGCGACGTCTTCAGGTGTACAGGATGTCAGCATAGGGTTTATCATTCGTGCCGCCACGACGCACCATGCGAGATGGCCTGTGAGTTTTGCTTCGCGTAGTTCTGGTATTTCTTTGTTTATTTCTCTGTGTATTGCTGTTTTAGCTATCATAGCGGATTCCCCGGATTCGCCTAGTCTGCCTCACGCCAAGCGTGCTGCCCCTCGGGTCAGCCTCGTTTCATTACTTTTTAGACAAGAGCCACCATGACCCTGTCCTTCCGCCGCAACGTTCTCAAAACCCTGTGCGCCGCTGCTGCCGGCACGATGCTGATCGCGGGCGCTGCCCACGCGCAGAGCAACGGCGTGCTGCGTGTTTCGGCCATTCCCGACGAATCGCCGACCGAACTGCAGCGCAAGTTCAAGCCGCTGGGCGACTATCTGGCCAAGGCCACGGGTCTCAAGGTGGAGTTCACCCCGGTGACCGACTACGCTGCGTCGGTGGAAGGCCTGGTCAACCGCAAGATCGACATGGTCTGGTTCGGCGGCTTTACCTTTGTGCAGGCGAATGTGCGCAGCAAGGGCCAGGTCACCCCGCTGGTGCAGCGCGTGGAAGACGAAAAATTCCGCTCGGTCTTCATCACCACCGTGCCGACCATCACCAAGCTGGAAGACCTGAAGGGCAAGACGCTGGCCTTCGGCTCGGAATCGTCGACCTCGGGCCACCTGATGCCGCGCTCGTTCCTGCTGGGCGCCAAGATCAATCCGGACACCGACCTGAAACGCATCGCCTTCTCGGGCGCGCATGACGCCACCGTGGCTGCCGTTGCCGGCGGCAAGGTCGATGCGGGCGCGCTGAACATCTCGGTCTGGGAAAAATTGGTCGAGGCCAAAAAAGTCGATCCGAAGCAGGTGCGCGTGTTCTACACGACCCCTGGCTACTTCGACTACAACTGGACCGTGCGCACCGACATGGACCCGGCGCTGAAGAAGAAAATCACCGACGCTTTCCTGGCGCTGGACGATTCGACCCCGCAGGGCAAGGAAATCCTCGAACTGCAGCGCGCAACCCGCTTCGTGCCGACCAAGACCGCCAACTACGGCGCGATCGAAGCGGCAGCGAAAAACGCCGGTCTGCTGAAGTAATCGCACGATGGCGACCTTTCGCCTGCGCGGCGTGACCGTGCGCCACCTGACGGGCAGCCGCGCGGCTGCCCTGCACGCGCTCGACCTCACGATCGGCGCCGGTGAACAGGTCGCCCTGATCGGCCCGTCCGGGGCCGGCAAGACCACGCTGCTGGCCACGCTGGCCTGCGCCCATCAACCGAGCGAAGGTACGCTGGAGATCCTGGGCCAGGAGCCGTGGCACCTGCCGCACGCCGCGCGCCACCGGCTGCGTGCGCGCCTGTTCCTGGCGCCGCAGACACCACCTCTGCCGGCGCGCCAGCGCGTCGTCACGGCCGTGCTGGCGGCGCGCTTGCCGCACTGGTCGCTGTGGCAGGCCTTGACCTCGCTCGTGCGCCCGAACGATCCCGATGCGGCGCACGCTGCGCTGTCGCGCTTTTCGCTGGGCGACAAACTGTATGCGCGCGTCGACCGATTGTCCGGCGGCGAACGCCAGCGCTGCGGCCTGGCGCGCCTGCTGCTGTCCGATGCCGAAGCCTTGCTGGTCGACGAGCCGATTTCGGCACTTGACCCTGCCCTTGCCCGCCACACGCTGGCCACGCTGCGCCAGGAAGCCGCCCAGCGCAACGCCACGCTCGTGTGCAGCCTGCATCAGGTGGATCTGGCGCGCGAACAGTTCGGCCGCCTGGTGGGCCTGCGCGACGGGCGCATCGTGTTCGACGCGCCGCGCGAGCAGGTCACCGACACCATGATCGCCGACCTGTACGCCAACGAACACGTCGAGCCGCACGTGGCCCCGCCACACGACACGGCTGCCCAAATCGCCGTCGGCGCCTGTTTCTAGGCATGACGAGCAAGACGGTGCTGCATCCCGATCCGGCCTGGCGCGCGCGCCTGATGGGCGCCGTCGTCTTCGTCCTGCTGCTGTACCCGCTGCTGGTCGCAGCCGAATTCAAACCATGGCTGCTGTTCGACGCGCAAAGCCTGCGCGCGGCCGGTGGCTTCCTGCGTGATTTCCTGACGCCCGAAACCGATCCTGCTTTTCTGGCGATGGTGCTGCGCGAAACCTGGCAGACAGTGGCAATCGCCACCGCCGGCCTGACGCTGGCGCTGATCGTCGCCATTCCGGCCACCTTCGTCATCAGCGAACGCCTGTCGATCTCGCGCCTGGGCACGGGCCGCATCCGTCCGCTGGCGGGCGTCGTGCGCCAGGTCCTGCGCTGGATCCTGATGGTGCTGCGCTCCGTGCCCGAGCTGGTGTGGGCGCTGCTGTTCGTGCGCATCGTGGGCCTGGGCCCGACGGCCGGAGTGCTGGCGATCGCGCTGTCGTATACGGGCATGCTGGCCAAGGTGTATGCCGAAATCCTCGAATCGTCCGACGCGCATGCGACCGACGTCCTGCTGGCCAATGGCAGCGGGCGCCTGCCGGCCCTGCTGTATGGCGCCCTGCCCGATGCCAGCGCCGAACTGGTGTCGTACACCGTGTACCGCTGGGAGTGCGCGATTCGGGGCTCGGCCGTGATGGGCTTCGTCGGCGCCGGCGGCCTGGGCCAGCGGCTGGATGAATCGACCAAGATGATGGCCGGCGGCGAAGTGGCGACCATGCTCATCATGTTCGTGCTGCTGGTGGCCGGCGCCGACCTGGTCTCGAAACTGCTGCGCCGGAGGATCGGATGAAGGCTGACAACACCCCGCCCACTTCCCTCACGGCGATCCCCGCCCCGCCGCCACGTCAGGCCGGCACCTGGCTCATTCTCGGCGGCCTGCTGGCGCTGATCGTCGCCAGCTTTGCCTCGCTGCCGCTGCAGTGGAGCGCATTCTTCACGCGGGAAGCGATCGATTCGGCGTCCGAATTCCTGGCCGGCTTCGCGCCGCCCGACACCGCCCCGGCGTTCCTGGCCAAGACACTCGTCGCGTTCTGGGAAACCCTGGCCATGTCGGCCATCGGCACCATCCTGGCGGCGCTTCTCGCCATGCCGCTGGCGCTGGCCGGCGCCGGGCGCATGGGCCGCACAGCGCGCGCCGTGACGCGCCTGGTGCTCAATGTGCTGCGCTCGATCCCCGAACTGGTATGGGCCGCGGTGCTGCTGGTGCTGGCGGGCCTGGGGCCGCTGGCCGGCACGCTGGCACTGGCCGCGCACACGGCCGGTGTGCTGGGGCGCCTGTTTGCCGATGCGCTGGAAAACATCGAGCCGCACGCCGAGCAGAGCCTGCGCACGAACGGCGCGCGGCCGCTGGCGGCGTTTTTGTACGCGACGCTGCCCCAGGCGCTGCCGCAGATGCTGTCGTACACGCTGTACCGCTGGGAAAACAATATCCGCGCGGCGGCAGTACTGGGTGTGGTCGGCGCCGGGGGCCTGGGCCAGATGCTCAAGTATCACCTGTCGCTGTTCCAGATGCCCAGCGCTGCCACGGTCGTGATTGCGATGCTGGTGCTGGTGGCGCTGGTCGATGCGGCCAGTTATGCGCTGCGCCGCGCATTGATGCGTTAATACTCATGCGTTAACCCTTACTTGCGGACACCTCACCCGATGCTCGAACTCGACCAACTCACCAAATCGTATGGCGGCCGCACCGTGCTGGCCGAACTCTCGCACGTGTTCAAGGCCGGCGAGTTCGTCGCCATCATGGGCGAATCGGGCGTGGGCAAGTCGACGCTGCTGAACCTGATCGCGGGCCTGGACACGCCCGACGGCGGCCGCGTGGTCATCGACGGTACGCCGATCTCGAACCTGGACGACGACGCCGCCACGCGGCTGCGCCGCACCCGCATGGGCTTCATCTTCCAGGCCTTTCACGTGCTGCCGCACCTGACGCTGCGCCAGAACGTTGCCCTGCCGCTGCTGCTGAACAAGGCACCGCTCGAGCGCGCCGACGCGATGCTCGATGCGGTCGGGCTGCACGGCCGCGGCGGCGATTTCCCGCGCCAGCTGTCCGGCGGCGAGATGCAGCGCGTGGCGATTGCCCGCGCACTGGCGCACCGCCCGGCCCTGCTGCTGGCCGATGAACCGACCGGCAACCTCGATCCCGAAACCGCCGGCAGCATCCTGCAACTTCTGCGCGACGAGACGCGTGCACATGGCGCCGGCGCCATCATGGTCACCCACTCCCACGCCGCGGCCGCCATGGCCGACAAGGTCCTGCTGCTGACTCACGCAGGTCTGAAATTAGCGTAAATTCCGAGAAGAAACGCTCGGTTACCGCGAAATTAGTTAAATGACCCGAAACGTGCGCGACGCAATCGTAGTAATATCGCAACGACCTGCCGCAAACAGCTGTCAAAACAGGCAAGGATTATCCAGAACAACCGGTCTGTCCTGAATCATGTATTCATCAGGGAGAATCGACATGACCGTACGCCAGAAAAAACAGGAGTTACTCGAAGCGATGCAACGAGCGCGCGAGCTGGAGCCGTCGAGCTTCGTGCCCAACAAGCTGCTCGACACACTGATCGAGCGCATGCAGTTGAAGAATGACGCGGAGCTGTGCCGCGTGCTCGAAGTGCAGCCTCCGATCATCAGCAAGATCCGCCATCGCAAGCTCAATGTCGGCGCGACGATTCTATTGCGCATGCACGAAAAATCGAATATCCCGATCCGCGAGCTAAAGGAACTCAGCAGCGCCGCGGCGCTGCACTGACGGCGCGCGACGGCACCGAAGTCACTCCTGCGCCGGTGGCCGCCCGGTCTTGAGCTGCGGCAGCGCCACCAGCACGCCTTGCAAGGTCGCCACGTCGAGCTGGCCCAGCAGGGCCACGCCAATGCGCAGCAGCTCGCTTTTCTTGACGTCGACACCGGCGCGCAGGCAAGCCTGTTTTACTTCCAGCAGCACTGCATACTCGTTTTCCGGCATCGTGAAGCTGTCGCGCACGAGTGCCGGGCGCGCTTCTACGGCGGGCGCACGTTCAACGATCGGTACGACCGGCGGCTTGGCAGCGGCGCGTGGCGCAGCCGGTTTGCGGGCCGGGCTGCTGGCCAGCGCCCTGGCGGCCGACTTGAGCACCGACTTCACGCTGGTTTTTGCGGCGGGCCTGGCTGGCGCCGCTGGTGGCGCGACGGGCTTGGCGACTTTGGCAGTCTTGGCAGTCTTGGCGGCGGCCTTCACGGGCTTGGCAGCGCGGGGGGTTTTCGCTGCCGCAGGCGCGGCGCGGGATGCTGATTTGGCGGCAGGTGTGCGGGGCATGAGCCGCTCCGTCGTTGAGAAGGCAAACAATATAAACGATTTGCCAGTATGCTGTCGGACAGGAATGCAGGATGGGTAAAGACATCCCACCGGCAGCCGAAGCCAATCCGGGTGACAATACAGGCTTCATAGAGCGAGGTTTCTGTTTTTCCGAAGTAAAACTTCGGCAAACTCCTCTTTTGCAGGAGATACACCTGAATTATCCTGCCAGGGCGACGACTCTGCTGTAAACTTGTCGGCGCCGCGAGCTTCTTCTCGCTGGCCCCTGCGCACCCCAGTAATTTATGAACCCGACCCAGGCCAGTATGCGCACCAAGACTCAATGGATCCTGCCGGTGCTGTTTGCCACCGCGCTGGCCCTGCTGCTCCAGCACTTTCTCGGCTCGATCGCGTGGGCCGGCCTCCTGGCCGTGATCACGTGGCCGCTGCACCAGCGCATGCTGCACCGCGGCTGGCCGCCGCTGGCCAGCGCCACCTTCATGCTCGTACTGCTGATCGTCAGCTTCGTGGGCCCGTCCGTCCTGCTGTTCCATACGCTCAGCAGCGAACTGGCCAGCCTGCAGCGCCTGCTCATCAGCTTCAACCAGACTGGCGTGCCGGTGCCGGCCTGGCTCACCGGCCTGCCGCTGGTGGCCGAACCGGCTGTTACCTGGTGGCTCGAACACCTGGCCGTGCCAGGCGGCCTGAACGCCCTCGTGCGCACGACCCTGGGCGACTTCATGCCGCACCTGACCGACACGGCGCGGGTCTGGGGCTCGACCATCCTGGCCAATGCGCTGTACCTGTTCCTGACGCTCCTGACGCTGTTCGTGCTGTACCTGCACGGCGCGGCCGTGATGCATTACATCGACGGCGCCGGCCAGCGCCTGGCGCCCGTCCAGTACGCCAAGCTGCGCCGCGTGCTGCCGCTGTCGGTGCGCGGCACGGCACTCGGCCTGGGCTCGATTGCGATCCTGGAAGGTATCGTGCTGGGCGTGGCTTACTGGATCGCTGGCGCGCCGGCCCCTGTGCTGCTGGGCGTGATTACCGGCTACCTGGCCCTGATCCCGGGCGGCGCGCCGCTGTCGTTCACGATGGTGTCGCTGCTGCTGTTCGGTCAGGGCAATTCGGCCGAGGCGCTGGGCCTGTTCACCTGGGGCGCGGTCGAGCTGTTCCTGGTCGATAAATTCATCCGCCCGAAGCTGATCGGCAAGCGCGTCAACCTGCCATTCCTGGCAGTCCTGTTCGGCTTGTTGGGCGGCGTATCGACGCTGGGCGTCATTGGCCTCTTTGTCGGACCCTTGATGATGGCGATCCTGTTCGGCTGGCTGCGTGACAGCACGCCCGTGACACCGCTGATCGTCGATCCGGCGGCCGCCGACGCGTCAGGCGATGCGTCAGTCGACGTCCATCGGATCGGCTAGCCTGCCAACGAATGCGTCGGCGCGCTGATGCAGGTCCCACAGCGCGCCCACGCGCAGGCCGGCGGCCACCGGCGTGACTGCCGCGATATCCAGTTCTTCCATCAGGCCGTACAGCAGCGCCAGCCCGCCGGCCAGATGCACGCCCTGGCGGGTGGCGATGAAGGCATCGCGCAAACCTGCGAGATCGGCCCGTGTCAGCGGCGTGTCCACATTACTACCCCGGTGCACGTGGCCAGCCAGCGCACGCACCGTCCCGCACGCCCCATACGCCATGTCCCAGCCGCGCGCGCCGAACCCCGCTTCGGCAAAGCGGCTGCGGCTTGAGCGCACGGCGGCGTCGAAGCCCGCCGCGTCGATCTGCCCGTTCGCGAAAAAGGTCAAACTCTGGCGCACCGCCCCAAGCGCGAACGATTCGATGCGCCGGATCGTGGCACCCTCCCCGATCACGAGCTCCGTCGAGATGCTGCCGATGTCGAGCACGAGCCGCGGCGCAGGGTCGGCTGCGCCCAGCGTATTGGCCACGCCCAGATAGACCAGGCGCCCCGCTTCATCGCCCGCGATGATGTCGACCGGGTGTCCTAGCGCGCGCCCGGCCGCGGGCAAGAACAAGGCGGCATTGCGCGCCATGCGCAGGGCCGCGGTGGCGACGACGCGCACGGCGTGCGGCCGCCAGGCGTCCAGCGCGCCCCGGAACTGCCCCAGGCAGGCCAGGGCACGGCGCAGCGCTGCGCTGTCGAGCATGCCGTCTTCGTCGAACGACGCTGACAGCTCGACCTTCTCGCACATGGTCGCGACGAGCTCGAGCCCGCCATCACCGAAACGGCCGATGTGCAGGCGAAAACTGTCCGAGCCAAGCTCGACAGCGGCATAGATGGGTGATTCGTGATCGATGGTCGGCATGGGTCATGAGCATAAGCGGCCACCGTGACGGGCGCGTTACATGACCTTGCGAAGCGGGCCCGCGCGCTAGATATCGGCGACCGCTTCGCTGGCAGGCGCCACGCGATTGCGGCCCGCTCGCTTGGCGCGCTGCATGGCCTCGTCGGCGCGCTGGAACAGCGAGGTCGTGCTGTCTTCGGGCCGGATCGTCGTCACGCCAAAACTGGCCGTGAGCTTGATCATCGCCCGCTCGCTCTTGACCGGTGTCGTGTCGATGGCGGCGCGGATGCGTTCGGCCACAAGCACCGCTTCATCGAGGCTGGTGCGCGGGAGCAGGACGGCAAATTCGACGCCCACCACGCGCCCCAGCTGATCGCTGTCGCGCAACTGGCGCCGGCACAGCGCGACCATCTGGTGCAGCACGACGTCGCCGGCCGGATGGCCGTAGCTGTCATTGACGCGCTTGAAGCCATCGAGGTCGAACACGATCAGCGCCGTCGGCAGGCCGGGCCGGCGCGCCAGCGCCAGCCACGGCGCGAGCAGCTGGAAGAAGCCACGCCGGTTGGGCGCGTCGGTCAGAGGATCGACCGTTTCGAGCCGTTCGAGCGTGTCCTGCAGGCGTTCGCGGGTCAAGAGCAGCACGCCAAAGGCATTGCCGAGCAGGAGCAGGTACAGGGCGCCACTGGAGAATTGGCTCAGCAGATCGTTCGAGAGCCAGCCCCAGCCACGTGGCAGCAGCAGCACAGATAATCCACGCGCCGCGACCACCAGCGCCAGCGCCCCTGTGGCCAGCGCCAGGAAGCGCTGCAGCAGGCTCGCATCGCGCCAGCGCCAGGCGAGCGCCACCGCGCCGGACAGGTAGAACGCGCCCAGCAGGAGCGATGCGGCCACGCTGCGCAAGCCCTCTTCGTCGACGAGATAGCACAGGAAGAACACGAGAACGGCCACGCCAACGAGGATCAGCGTCGGTGTGCGCCAGGCCGGCCGGCGCGCTGCTTCCCACGAGGCGCCCGCTTCGATCGCCACGCCGGCAAACAGCAGCGCGTAGCCGCCAGGGATCGAGATGGGGGCCGGCACCACACCAGAGTCGCCCAGCGCCAGCAGCAGCCAGGCGCCGCCCTGAATCTGTTTCGACAGACTCCAGAACGTCATCGCAGGGGCACGTACAGGACCGTGATTGAAAAAGGTCAGCAGCGCGCACAGGGTCAGGTTGCCCAGCGCGAGCACCAGCACCATCGTCGACGCATCCAGCATAGGCATGTCATTACTCATGTTCGGCGTTCCGGAGTGCCGGCACCAGGCTGGCGGGCCGGAGTGCGGGGTGATTGATTCGCGCCTGGGGGCCGGCAGACGGCGCACGGGCGGCTGCCGGCCAGCTTATCAGAAAGTGATGCCTTGCAACAAGCCAACGCTGCCGCTCAGCCGGCGAAGCGGTTGAAGACCTCGCGCACGGCCAGGCCACCACCGCCAATGAGCACGCTGAAATAGATGATGGTCACGACATTGCTGATGTGACCCAGCAGGATGCAGACGCCGTCGCGCTGCAGCAAGCCGATGGCGAGGAACAGGATCGCCACGGCCGGGAACGTGTTGCTGAACGGGATCAGCCCGAACGGCATCATCAGCAGCACCGCACCCAGGATCAGGGCCGCGTTGTTGAAGAAAGCGACCGGACCGGCGGCCACCAGCCACTGGATGCGGTTGGGCTTGCTGACACGCTCGAGTTTCTTGAGCCACGACAGCGCCTTGCGCAGCAGCGGACGCAGCTTGCGCGTGCCGATGACACGGTGTTCGAGCTTCGATGGAATCCACAGATCGCGCCCGAACAGGCGGCTGACGCTGATGAGCAGGATCGCGGCGCCGAACACGGTGCTCACGCCCGGAATCGAAATCGGGATCAGGAACACCAGCGTGAGCAGCGCCACGAGGATCAGGAGGCCGTCGTTGCCGACGCTGCGGATCAGTTCACTGAGGGTGATGCCGGTGCGCGGCATCGAGCGGACCAGCGCGCGCAGACGCTGGGAAACGGGTGGTTCACTGTGCATGATGTGGTCGTGTGGTGCGTCCGGATAGCCGAACAGGGTGGCTTATTGGCCAACGCAAATGATTCGGGTCTCGTACTCGGCCGCTTTGTCTTTCTTGGTTGTGGCCCAGGCGATGACTTCGTCCGCTTGCGCGATCGTCATGATCGTCGCCTTCTCCTTGTTCTTGATGAAGGAGACGCCCTCGAACTTGCCTTCCTTGCTGCGCATGACCTTCGCGAAGACGGGTGGTTTCTTGCCGTCGTCCGACCGTTTGTCCTGGCGGACGAGATAACGCTGCTCTGCTGGTTCCATAAAAATAATCCGTGCTTGATCGATCAAACCGCTATTTTACGGTGCGCGCATTGCGGACACATGAAAAGTTCACCGCCCCACGACGCCGATCACTTGCACGAGCAGGATCTTGAGCACTGTCATCGACGGGAAAATCATCGCGTAACCGATATCCGGCCGGTCCGTCGGCGCGATCCGGTTGGCAAACGCGAGGATGGCCGGATTGCCCGTGGTACCGGCCACGATGCCCACCACGCTGTCGAACGGCAGGCGAAACACGAACAGGGCAATGACCATCGTGACGATGACGAGCGTGGCCGCAATCGCGCTGCCCAGCAGCAGGTACAGCAAACCATCGTTGGCGATCGCCGCGGCAAACGTCGCGCCCGACGAGATGCCCACGACCGCCAGGAACAGCGTCAGGCCAAAATTGCGCAAGACCAGGTTGGCCGGGATCGGCATCGCCCACTGGAACATCCCGCTGCGACGACGCCAGCCAAGCACCAGCGCGACCAGCAGCAGCCCCGCGAACCCGAACGAAAACTGCCCGATCAGCGGCAACGGCCAGATGATCGCGCCGAACGCCAGCCCGAGCGTCACGCCGACGCCGATCCCGATGTAGCTCACCTCCCCCGTGCTGCGCACCGAGTCGCCGAACAGCTTGCGCAGCGCGGGAAAGCTGCTGCGCGGCGCGAGCACGCCGATGCGGTCGCCCATTTCGAGCAGCCGCCCCGGGGCCAGGACCAGGTCGGCATCCCCACGCCGCAAGTGCAGGACGCGGGCATTGAGTCCGGCCGGCAGCGCCAGTGCGCTCAGTGGCAAACCGGCCATGCTGGCAGCGGAGATGAAGAAGCGGTCGTAGTCGAGGTCGCTGCGATCGTGCAGCATGCCGCCCGGATGCGCCGGGCCGAAGCGCGTTGCGACTTCGTGCAGCACTGCCTGGTCATTGCCTGCGACGAGCAGGCGGTCGCCCGACTCGATGCGCATGGCGTTGTCGGCGACCAGATTATGCTCGCCACGCCGCAGCGCAACGATGGCGACACCGGCCGGCAAGCGCGCCGCAGCCTCAAGCAGGGTCATGCCCAGCACGGAAAATTCAGCCACGTCAATTTCTTCGAGATGCAGGGCGGACGACGCTGGCGCCGGGCTTGCCGGCTTGAACACGGCGTTGTATAGGCCAAGCAGCAGGATCGGCACGGCCACGCCGACGGGATATGCGACCGAATACCCGGTCGCAGCCGACGTGCCGAATACAGCCAGCGCCGCCTGCAGCGCAGCCGTGCTGGTACCAGCACCGGCGAAGGCGCCCAGCGCTTCGGGCAAGGCAAAGACGGGGAATAGCCACGCCACGCCGACGGCCAGCGCCAACGCCGTGAGGACGGCCAGCAGCGCCGCCAGATTGGCTTTGATACCGTCGTGCGTCGTCAAGCCGCGAAAGAACTGGGCGCCATAGGCAATGCCGACGCCGTACAGAAACAGCAGCAGGCCCAGATTGCCGAGCATGCCGGGCAAGACCAGGTCAGGTGCAGCCGCGCCGACCGCGAGGCCAACGAACAGCACCGCGCCGGAACCGAGCGACAAGCCTTTCACGCTGACCGCCCCTAGCAAGTAGCCCGCGGCGATGGTGAAAAACAGCGCAAACATCGGCTGGTGGCTGAAGAACGTGGTGATGGCGGTCATGGACGTTGCCTGGTTGCATGTGTGAGATGCAGTCTACGGCATGGGGACCTGATTGCCTGGTGTTAATGCGATATAAACGCAAGCCTTCATGGCGATGATCGGCGCGGCGTTGAAGCATGGCCGCGCTGACAGGCTGGGTACAGACTTACGATTGACGCTCACCGCACTCGGTACAAAACTTCGAGCCTGGCTGCAGCGTCGTCGCGCAGGCGCGACAAGTAACCTGCTGGGCAGTCCGGTGGCCGCACTCCGGGCAGAACTTCGCACCATGGGTTTCGGCCCGGCATTGCGTACACACCAGCTGCATGTTCTGCGTGACGTCCAGGCGTCCACCGCGCGTCTGACCCTCGGCGTTTGCCTTTTCGGACGCGGCCGACACTTCGCCCTGGGCGCGTGCCTGCGTGATCTTCACCTTCACATTGGGTGCGCAGTTGAAGCAAAGGCCGTTCGCGTTGTCGAAGCACTGGTTGCAGACGTAGTCGTGACAGTTTCCGCACCGGTTGAAGTGCATCTTGCCAGCGGCTACCGCCTCAGTAAAGGCTTCGTCGCGTGCCGAATGCCAGCCCGCCTGGGCCATGCTATCGATCACGCTGCCAGCATTGCCGAGCAGGCCACCGAACATGCTTGCCCCTTTTTGCAGCCAACCCGAGGCCTGGGCGCTGCGGTACGGTTTGAAGTGCGTGCGCCAGCGGTCACTGCAGCGCTCGCAGGAAAATTCGAACTGGAACCCTGCATCGACGCCTGTCGAGTTGCTCAGATCGCGATAGTTGTTAGCAAACTGCATGTCGGACATAGGCTGCTATTCCCAGGTTTATAAAATGTAGAGTTTATCTGGGCTGAGGAAGCGCAATATCACGCAATCTCACGCCAAGCGCTTCCGGACGATCGATTTGCTGGCTGCTTCATTAAAATATCGACGCCTTTCGTGAAGCCGGCCAACAATCGCGTCGACACTATGCTTCGTTGTCGCAGAACCGGTCACGCCCTGCTGACTTCGCCTGATAAAGACGGCGATCAATCCGGTCGAGGAACGCCTTGGCGTCATCCTGGGCACCTGGCACGATGGTACCGATACCCATGCTCACGGTCACCAGCTGGCCGACGCCGGAGCGGGCGTGCAAAATCTCTTGTGCCGCCAGCAGCTCACGGCAGCGCTCAGCCTTGCTCCACGCCGCCTCCCGGTCCGTGACAGGCAACAGCAGCACGAATTCCTCGCCACCGAGACGGGCGCACAGGTCGTCCGGGTCGGATGCTGCTCCGTCGAACACTTGGGCCACGCGTCGCAGGCACTCGTCACCTTGCACGTGACCATAGTGATCGTTGTACTGCTTGAAGTGATCGATATCGATGATCACGAGAGACAGCGGGTGACCGCTATCGCGCGCTTTTCCCCATTCCACGGAATAGAGGGTGTCGAACATGCGTCTGTTGGCAACACCCGTGAGGCTGTCGCGGTACGACAGACGCTCGAGTTCGCGCTGCAATTGAACGATCTTGTCTTCGGCCTCTTTTCGCGCCGAGATGTCAAACATGAAGCCGACCAGCGACTCCACACTGCCGTCAGAGTGACGCACAACGTGAACCACATCCCGGATCCAGACATGATTGCCATGACGCGTGATGGCGCGGTAGTCAGCCTCATGGTCAACGCCTTTTTGCGATTGCGCCACACAGAACTCGACCGTATTCTGACGATCTTCCTCATGGATGCGCTCGGCCCAGTCGTTCACGGTAAGCCAGCTTGCCTGGCTCCATCCCAGCAGTTCTTCGATCTGCGGACCAATGTAGGTAAACCGCATCGTCGCCCAGTCTATTCGCCATGGAATTGCCTTGGTGGATTCCAATAGCGTCCGGTACACGCCGGGGTCTTCGCAAACAACCGACGGAGGAATTACAGGTGGCAAAGTCATAGACAAGTGGGCTGAGATGAATGGATATCCTTGAAAGTGGGGCCGTTTCTGACCCGCACGAGGACCTCATGCCAGCATGATAGGTTGCCGTTATGAAAAAGTCACGTACTGTCAATACCGCCAGCTGCGGGACAGAAGCAACCCTTCAGCTACCGATGACAGACGTGATGGCGGGTTGTGGAGCAGGCTGACGGCGCTGCGCACGCATCACTGCCGGAATCGTACTCAAGGGTATGAACACGTGGATGAGAATCAACCACCATAGACTCTGTGTCCAGGCATACGCAATGGTAAAAAATATCGCTGAGATGATCGAGCCAGCAAGCTGCTTTGGATTTGCATAGCCGTGCCCGATACCGTAGGCAAGCGCAGATGCCACAATCGCCAATGGCAGGCCAATGACAGGCGACAGCACCAGCAGCAAGAACCCGCGATAAAGCACTTCCCATCCGCCTGTCACGATCAGCATACTCGCGGCGAATGCGAACGCTTCAGCAAGGTTACGCGGCCATATTGACGAAGACGCCAGCATCTTGCGTTCGTCCTCCGCACGCGCTTGCGGTGTTTTACGGCGTTCGATCATGCTGCCGATCGCCCACAAGCCGCACATCAGCAGGACTGCACATCCCAGGCCCCACGCGCCAGCGCTCGAGAGCGGCATGTCGAAGCCGAGCTGTTCCAACGTATACCCGGCCTGCGATGAACTGGCCCACAAGACGCCCAGCAAGGCCAGCGAATGCGCGCTCATCGAACCGTACTGGCGCATGAGTGAACGCGGCGGCGTGCCACGCTTGGGCCGCAAGCTGCGCCAGAGATTCCACGCCGGGAAAATGATAAGCAGGTAGGCTGCAAGTAGATGATTCAGCATATGTGAACAGGTCGAGGCGGGCTACGCGCCGTCCTACGGCTCCCTCAGCAGCTTGAACTGCCTCGCCTGCCGGTGATAGGTATCCACCGACTGCTTGACATACCGCGTGAGCGCATCGCCCGTCAGTGCAAACGGATACAACCCGGCCTGCGCCCGCATTTCCGCAAACGCAGGCGAACTCTCCACCCCGTCGAATGCCTTGACCCAGCGCCGGTAATCCGCCTCGCGCACATCCGGCCCCATCCAGACGCCGCGAATCACCGGCCAGACCACGTCGTATCCCTGCTCGCGCGCCGTGCGCACGCCGGCCAGCGCGCCCGGCAAACGCCCTTCGGACAGCACTGCCAGCACGCGCACATTGCCGGCTCTGGCTGCCAGCAGCGCTTCGGACGTGTCGCCCGACACCGCCTGCACATGCCCTGCCCCCATCGCGATGAATTGTTCACCGCCGCCTTCGAGAGCGACAAAGCGCAGCTTGCGCGGGTCCACGCCAGCCATGCGCGCGAGCAGCGCCATCTTGATCCAGTCCTGGCTGCCGACCGTGCCGGACATGCCTATCAAGACCTGCTTCGGGTTGCGCTTGATCGCACTCAGCAGGTCGGACAGTGTCTTGTAGGGGGAATCGGCGCGCACGGCGACCATGCCGTAGTCGGCGCCGAAGGCCGCGACCCAGCGCACGTCGTCGACGTCGGCCTTGCCGAATTTGCCCAGCGCGAGATTCAGGACCGAGCCGCCCGAAAAGGTGACGAGCGTATCGGGCTCGCTGCGGCGCTGCGAGACGACCGAATGCCAGGCCACGGCGCCCACGCCCCCGGGCAGGTAGCTGAGCGTGAGTTCAGGCGCGCCAGGTTGATCGTGCAGGGCTTTTTGCGCCAGCTTGCAGGTGAGGTCCATGCCACCACCGGGTTTCGACGGAATCAGGCATTCGGCAGCGCCGGCGTGCGGCAGGCCGCCGAACGCCAGGATGGTCAACAGGAGAACGTGCGAGGTTTTCATGGCGCCCATGATACCGCCGCACGATACCGCGTGGCGGAACTAGAAGCGGTGCTGCATGCCCGCGGTGATGCCGCTCTGGGTCGATCCGAAGCCCGGATCGTCGCGCGAGAGGCCAATCAGCTGGCCGTTGTCCGCCTTCGCGTGCGCCAGCGACAGATACAGGTCGGTGCGCTTGGACAGCGCCAGCATGGCGCGCGCGACGAACATCGTCGGGTCGGCGTCCAGGTTGGCAGGCAGGTTCTTCGTGTTGATGTGATAGACCGCGCCCGTCAGCGTGACCGCGTCGATCGTGCGCGTGATGCCGCCCCAGTAGGTGTCGCCGCGCAGGTCGGCCAGGTTGGTACGGCCCTGCGCCAGCTTGTAGCCGCGCTTGCCGGCCGTATAGCGCCACGGGCCGCTGCGGTAGTCGACCGCCACGTGGTACGCCGTCGTTTCGTCCAATCCATTCGTGGCGGCGCCCTCGATCGGCGTGCCGTCGATCCGCTCCCATGAGGCCATCACGCCCAGGCCATCGCCGAACCATGAGCCGCCCAGCGCCAGCTTGCGCCCTTCGCGCGAGCTGCCCGAACGTTCGCCCAGGCCGACCGTGGCGCCGTACGTGAAGCCGCCCGTGCGCCCCGTGTACTTGATCAGGTTATCGAACTGGGTCGTCATGCCGTAGCGTGATGGCCTGGTGGCGCTGCCGCCCGTTGCCCACGAATAGTTCGGCGCAAAGCCCAGCGGATCGAACTTGATCACCAGTTCATACACGGTAGTGAACGAACGGCCGATGACGATCCGGCCCAGGTCGTTCTCCAGTCCCACGTAGGCCTGGCGCTTGAAGATCGCGCCGTCGCTGGCGCCCGTGTCGAGCAGGATGCCACCTTCGAGGTTGAAGACGGCTTTCAGGCCGCCACCCAGGTCTTCGCTGCCGCGAAAGCCCCAGCGCGACGTATTCTTGCCGCCCGAGATGACGCGCACCGCGTTGCCGCCGTCTTCGCCGGCATGGTTGACGAATTCCGCGCCGGCGTCGATCAGGCCATAGACCTGGACATTGCTCTGGGCAAGGACGGGTGCGGAAAGGGACAGCGCTGCCAGGACGGCAAGCGCGAGGGCCGATTGTTTCATGTGTCTCCGAACGTTGTTATGGTGATCTGCTGCAGCTGGGTCGCTGCTTGTGGGCCGACTATATGGGCGCGCGCCTTTCAGTTCGCTTTCAGTGCCGCTTTTCGGGAAAGCCGCTTTGCGTTTACACTGGCGCGATGAGAATCCTGCTCGTTGAAGACCATGTCGAACTGTCCCATTGGGTGTCCAAGGCCCTGCGCGACGCCAAGCTGACCGTTGAATGCGCCGCCACCGGCGCCGATGCCGACGCACTGCTCCACACCCAGGACTACGCCCTGGTGATCCTGGACCTGACGCTGCCCAAGATGGACGGCCTGGACGTGCTGCGCCGGCTGCGCGCGCGCGGCGGCGCACGTGGCGGTACGCCGGTGCTGATCCTGACCGCGCGCGGTGGCCTCGAAGACCGCGTGCAGGGCCTGAACCTGGGCGCCGACGACTACCTGCCCAAGCCGTTCGAGCTGGCCGAACTCGAAGCGCGCGTCAAAGCGCTGCTGCGCCGCCGCAGCGGCAACGAAGCGCTGGTGCACGAATGCGGTGGCCTGCGTTTCGACACCGTGTCGCGCATGTTTACCATTTGCGGCGAAGCGCTCGCGCTGACGCCACGCGAGCACGCCGTGCTCGAAGCGCTGATTGCACGCCCGGGCCGCGCGCTGTCGAAAGAAAAGCTGTTCGACGAAGTGTTCGCGCTGGCCGACGACGTCAACCTCGACGCCATCGAGCTGTATATCCACCGCATCCGCAAGAAGCTCGACAAGTTCCCGGATGCCCGCGCGATGATCGTCACGTTGCGGGGCATCGGTTACCTGATGCAGCAACGGCCCGATTGAGCCGCCGCACGCGATGACCCTGCGCGCGTCCCTGCTCCAGATCACCGCCGGCCGCCCACTGGGCAGCCTGCGCGGGCAGCTGCTGCGCTGGCTGATCCTGCCGCTGGTGCTGCTCGTCGCGCTCAATGCGGTCTCGCTGTACCGCGACGCCCTCGAGGCGGCCGATGTCGCCTACGACCGCTCGCTGCTCTCGTCCACGCGCGCGCTGGCCGAGCGGGTCTCGGTCCAGGATGGCAAGGTCGTCGCCAACGTGCCCTACGTGGCGCTCGACAGCTTTGAAACCGATACGCTGGGCCGCATCTACTACAAGGTCACGGGCCTGCACGGCGAGACGGTATCGGGCTACGACGACCTGCCGCCGGTGCCGAAGAACGTGCCGCGTACCGACCTGTATCCGGCACTGGTGCGGTTCTATCACGCCACCTACAACGGCGAGCGGGTGCGCATCGCCGCGCTGCTGCAACCGGTCTACGACGATTCGATGCGCGGCATCGCGCTGATCCAGGTCGGCGAAACGCTCGACGCGCGCCAGGCCCTGTCGCGCGACATCCTGATCAGCACTCTGCTGCGCCAGGCGCTGCTGGTGCTGGCGGTGGCAGCGATGGTGTGGTTTGCCGTGCGCCTGGTGCTGCGGCCCCTGATGCTGCTGAAGAACGAGGTGGAAACGCGCGCGCTGTCCGACCTGTCGAACATCGATCCGGCGCTCGTGCACAAGGAAGTGCGGCCGCTGGTGGCGGCAATGAACGGCGCGATGGCGCGCACGCAGGACCTGATCGCCAGCCAGCGCCGCTTCATCGCCGACGCCTCGCACCAGTTGCGTACCCCGCTGGCGGTGCTCAAGACGCAAGCCGAACTGGCCCTGCGCGAAAACGATCCGGCCGCGATGCGCGCCATTGTCGGCTCGATCGCCGGCACCACCGATGGCGCAATTCACCTGGCCAACCGCCTGCTGACGCTCGCGCGCATCGAGCATGGCAGCGGCAGCACGCCAGATGCGCCCGTGTCGCTGGCAGAGGTGGCGCGCCAGGTCGGACTGGAACTGGCGCTGCCAGCCGTACAGAAAGGGATCGACCTGGCGCTCGAAGCCGATGCCGACGACCTCACCACGGTCCCGGGCCAGGGGTTGCTGCTGCACGAAATGGTGTCGAACCTGGTCGACAATGCGATCCGCTATACGCCCGCCGGCGGCAGCGTGCTGCTGCAGGTCGCGCGCGAAGACGACGATGTCACGCTCGCCGTCAGCGACAGCGGGCCAGGCATCGCAGCGGGCGATGTCGATAAAGTGTTCATGCCGTTCTACCGCGCCCAGGCCACGCTCGAAGCCAATCCGGGCGGCACCGGACTGGGACTGGCCATCGTGCGCGATATCGCCAACCTGCATGGCGCCGGCATCACGCTGGGCCCATCCGGCGATGGGCCTGGCCTGAGCGTGCGCGTGATATTCCCCGCGCCGGCAATCGTTGAAGCGTCAAGTGCACTGAAAGCCAATTGAAAGGCACGCACGCCTATAGTTGGTGCAAACAGCAGCACACCAACGACAACGATCGGAGACACCATGCACTTCCCTGCCCCCGCGCACGCCGCCCTGGCCGCGCTTTCCCCCGTTTGAACCGCGCCTGAAAAAAACGGCGCGCGATCGACCGTGCATCGGTCTGCATGAAGCAGCCGTGCACCACAACCCCACGCGCCACCTGCACCAACACCCCGGGCCCCAGCGGCCCACACACCGCGTGCGGCAAGCGCACCGGCAAGGAGAATGATGATGATGTTGACCATCCTGGCGTATTCCATGGTCGTCGTGTTCATGTACCTGATCATGACCAAGCGCCTGCCGGCGCTCGTGGCCCTGATCGTGGTGCCCATCGGGTTCGGCGTGATCGGCGGCTTCGGGCCACAACTCGGCCCGATGATGCTCGACGGGATCCGCAACCTGGCCCCGACCGGCGTCATGCTGATGTTCGCCATCCTGTACTTCGGCATCATGATCGATTCGGGCCTGTTCGATCCGGTCGTGCGCCTCATCCTGAAGCTCGTCGGCGGTGACCCGTTCAAGATCGTGGTGGGCACCGCCGTGCTGGCGATGTTCATCTCGCTCGACGGCGATGGCGCCACGACCTACATGATCACCGTTGCCGCCATGCTGCCGCTGTACGTGCGGCTCGGCATGAGCCGCCTGGTGCTCGCCTGCGTGATCATGCTGGCGGGCGGCGTCTTCAACATCCTGCCGTGGGGCGGCCCGACGGCGCGCGCCGCCACTGCCCTCGGCGTGGACGTCAGCGACATCTTCGTGCCGATGATCCTGCCGATGGCCGTCACCTGCATCTGGGTCGTGTTCGTGGCCTGCGTGCTGGGCATGAAGGAGCGCAAGCGCCTGGGCATCATGACGCTGCCGACGCAGGCTGAAAAAGCGGAAAAAGCTGCCCAGGCGGCGCAGAATGTCGCCGTGCTGCAGCCGGCCGTGGCCGCCGAAATGAACGGCACCACCGGTCACTGGAGCCCGAGCGCCGCTGCCTCGGCGCGCGATGGCAATGTGCACCAGCTGGCGGGCGGTCGTGTCGAATCGACGATGACGCCTGCGACGGAGCCGGTGCTGGCCACCGGTGGCGGCAATGGTGGCGGTAGCGACGACAATGACGTCTCGAACGCCGCGATCAAGCGCCCACGGCTGATCTGGATCAACTTCGCGATGACGACCCTGTTGATGGTGTTCCTGATCATGGGCGTGCTGCCCCTGCCCGTGCTGTTCATGATCTTCTTCGCCGTCGCGATCATGATCAACTATCCGGGCCTCGAAGAGCAGAAGGAGCGCATTGCGCACCATGCAGCCAACGTGCTGCCGGTGGTGTCGCTGATCTTCGCGGCCGGCATCTTCGTCGGCATCCTGCAGGGTACCAAGATGGTCGATGCGATTGCACTGTCCGTCATCGCAGGCGTGCCCGACTGGATGGGTCCGTACCTGGCGGTCGTCACGGGCCTCTTGAGCATCCCGTTCACGTTCTTCATCTCGAACGACGCGTTCTACTTCGGCATCGTGCCGGTGCTGGCCAAGGCGGCCGAAGTGTACGGCATCACGGCAGCAGAAATCGGCCGCGCCTCGGTGATCGGCCAGCCGGTTCACCTGCTCAGCCCACTGGTCGCCTCGACCTATCTGCTGGTCGGCATGTGCAAGGTGGAGTTTGGCGACCACCAGCGCTTCACGCTGATCTGGTCGATCTCGGCCGCACTGGTCATGCTGGCGGCAGCGCTGGTGTTCGGCGTCGTCCCGCTGATGGGCAGCGCTGCATAATCCGGCGGGGCGCGGCGGCATATACTTGCCAGATGCCCGCGCCCCAACATCTTCCTGAACTCCCTGCCGCCGCTGCGCCCCTGGTCGTGAGCGACGGCAAGCGCCGCACCCTCGCATTCACACCTGGCGATGTGCAAAGCGAGATGCTGCTGGCGCGGCCCGACGCCCTCGTCCTCGATTACACCCGCGCCATGATGTGCTTTGCGCTGTTCGCGCCGCGCCCGCGCCACATCGTGATGGTGGGCCTGGGCGGCGGCTCGCTCGCCAAGTTCTGCTACCGCCACTTTCCCCAGGCCCGCATCACGGTGCTCGAGATCCGCGCCGACGTGATCGCGCTACGCGGCCTGTTCTGCGTGCCACCGGACGATGAACGCCTGCGGGTGCTGCATTGCGACGCGGCCGACTACCTGGCGCGCACGCCGGGCGACGCCGATGTGCTGCTGGTGGATGGCTTCGACCGGGGTGGCTTGCCGCCGGCGCTGGCCAGCCGCGCGTTCTACACAGCCTGCCGCCGTGCGCTGCGTCCCGGCGGTGTGCTGGTGGCCAATATTTTCACCTACGACCCCGACTATGTGTCTTTCTTACAACGGTTGCAGCATGCCTTCTATGGGCGCGTGATCTGGTTCCGGGAGATCGCCGGCAACAACCGGATCCTGTTTGCCGTGCGCCCCGCCACCCCGCCTTTACGCGGAGAACGCCTGTTGGTACGCCTTGCACGGGGCGGCCGGGACCGCAGCGGCATCGGTTTCGGCGGGGCCAACCGGCTGCTCGCGCGCGCCGTGGTGGCCTGGCTGGCGCGGCGTCGCGGCTAGGACGGTTTTACCCACGGCGGGCACTTTGTCCCTCACAATACGATAAGTTTGCGGTGCCAGCCCCTTGTATGACACACTGGCGCGCATTCATGCTCGTCGGCAAGAACCGTCGTCGCGTGCGCCCCTGACTCATTTGTACGGATTGACCTGGACCTTTCAATAACATGCCGCGCCGACTGCCCCGTTCACTGACTCTCGCGGCAGCCCTCACGCTCGGGGGCGGCATGGCCGCTTCGTTCGGCCTGTTCATCGGTGTCAGCCACCTCGAATACGACAATATGGCGCTCGCGTTCGGCCAGCGCGCCGACCAGCGCGTGGCGGCGGTGCAGCAGGGCATGGGCCAGGCCTTTGAAGTTCTGGCCGTCACCAACCAGCTGTTTTCCAGGGGCGAACCGGTCAGCCGAGAGCGGTTTGCCGACTTCACGTCGGCCCTGCTCGAGCGCCACCGCTTCATCCAGGCGTTCAATTTCCACCGCGTCGTGCCGGGCAGTGACCGCGCCGCGATCGAGGCCGAGCTGCAGCGCGTGCGTCCCGGTACGATCCTGACCGAGTTGACGGCCAGCGGCCTGGCGCCGGCGCCGCTGCGCACCGGCTACCACGTCATCGAATATGTCGAACCGATGGCCGGCAACGAAGCGGCCTTCGGCCTGAACCTGTCCCACAACGCCGCTGTCATGGGCGCGCTCGAACTGGCGCGCAGCACGGGCCAGCCAGCCGCCAGCGCCGTGTTCGCGCTGGCCCAGGCGCCCGCGAGCAAGGCCAGCTTCGACTTGGTGCAGCCGGTGTTCGACAAGCAGGGCGTCATGCGCGGCAATACCGCCGTCGTCGTCCGGGGCCAGGAACTCGTGCGCGAATCGCTTGCCGCCGCCGGCCTGCTGGGTGGCGGCGACATCTTCGTGTCGGTGTATGCGAGCGACCATGCCGACCCTGCCGCCCTGCTGTTCTCGAACGGCCCCACGTCGAGCGCATCGCGCCATGAATTTGCCGGCTGGCTGCGTCCCGATCATGGTCTGCACAGCACCGTGTTGCACGCGGGCGGGCGGCCCTGGCGCGTCGAGGTCGCCGCGGCGCCGCGGCCGTTTTTGGCTGACCACCTTGCCTCGCTGTCGCTGCTGTGCGGGGGCATCCTTGTCACGCTGATGGGCGCCGCCTTCGTGCAGTCGGCCGGCGAGCGGGCGCGCAAGGTGCAGCAACTGGTGCGCCAGCGCACGTCGGAGCTGCGCCGCAGCAACCGCCAGCTGATCGATGACATGGTCGCGCGCGAGCGCGCCGAAAAAGCGCTGCTGCACAGCGAGCAGCGTTTCCGCCAGCTGGTGTCGATGTCGTCGGACTGGTACTGGGAACAGGACGCCGAGCTGCGCTTCACGATGATCACCGGCGGCTTCACCGAAAAATCGGGCGTCGCCGTGCAGGGCCTGATCGGCAAGACGCGCTGGGAATACGTGCCTGGCCTGCTCGACAGCGAAAGCGGCCGCACCCACCTGGCCAAGATGCAGGCGCGCGAGGCGTTCAACAATCTCGAATACCAGGTGCTCGACGACAATGGCAACGCGCGCTGGTTCTGCGTCAATGGCGAACCGGTGTTCGACGACGCGGGCGTGCTCACCGGCTACCGCGGTACCGGCAGCGACATCACCGAGCGCAAGCTGACCGAGCAGCGCGTGCACCACGTGGCCCAGCACGACGTGCTCACCGGCCTGCCCAATCGCTCGCTGCTGCAGGACCGCCTGAGCCAGTCGATCGCGTTTGCCAGCCGCAGCGACCGGCCGGTGTGGGTCATGCTGATCGACCTGGACCGCTTCAAGTTCGTAAACGACAGCATGGGCCACAAGGCCGGCGACGTGCTGCTGGTAACGGTGGCGGCGCGCCTGCGCGCGGCGCTGCGCGATGCCGATACCGTGGCGCGCCTGTCGGGCGACGAATTCGTCGTGATCCTCAACGAGCATGCCGACGAACCGCTCTCGCCTGCCGTCGTGCAGCGGATCATGGACGCCGTGGCCCAGCCGGTCATGCTCGGCAACAAGGAATTCTTCGTGACCTGCTCGGTCGGCGTAGCCGTGTTCCCGACCGAAGGCACGCTGAGCGAAAACCTGATCGAGCACGCTGACATCGCCATGTACCGTGCCAAGAAACTGGGGCGCAACAACTTCCAGTTCTTCACGCCGAGCATGAACGACGAGGCGATGGAACGGGTGCGTATCGAAGGCGCACTGCGCAATGCGCTCGAACGCGACGAATTCGTCCTGCACTACCAGCCGCAGGTGGACATGAAGACGGGCCAGATCGTCGGCATGGAGGCGCTGATTCGCTGGAACCATCCCGAACTGGGCATGGTGCCGCCGGGGCGCTTTGTCGGCGTGGCCGAAGAGACCGGCCTGATCGTGCCGATCGGTGCCTGGGTCATGCGCACCGCCTGTGCCCAGAACAAGGCCTGGCAGGTTGCCGGCTACCCGCGCCTGCGGGTGGCAGTGAACCTGTCGGCCCGCCAGTTCGGCGCGGCCAACCTGATGGCCAGCCTGGAAGCAACGCTGCAGGAGACCGGGCTCGATGCGGCCTGCCTGGAGATCGAGCTGACCGAAAGCCTGTTCATGAGTGACGTGACGCCGGCGGTGGAGTTGCTGCACCGGATGAAGGCGCTCGGGATCAATCTGTCCATCGACGACTTCGGCACCGGGTATTCGAGCTTCTCGTACCTGTCGCGCTTCCCGATCGACGTGCTCAAGATCGACCGCTCGTTCGTGGCCGACATCACGCACGACGCCAACGATGCGGCCATCGTCACGTCGATCATCGCGCTGGCCCACAACCTGAAACTGGCCGTGATCGCCGAAGGCGTCGAGACACTGGCGCAGCTCGATTATCTGCGCAGCCACGGCTGCGACGAAATGCAGGGCTACTATTTCAGCAAGCCGGTGCCGGCCGACCAGTTCGAGGCGCTGCTGGCCGAAGGCCGCTGCCTGCCGGCGCCGACGCCATCACCAGCGCCCGAGACTTTACCCGCCTAGCGTACGGTCAGTTGCATGCCCGCCACGCGTGGCGGTATCAAGCCGTGTCATTACATGGCCGGCAAAACATTTATATAGCTAAATAAACATTATTGGTCGTACAATCATCGGGCCAATGGCACAACCCCGAAACCTGGACACCATAATGAACATGAATGACATGCCCGACATGGCCATGACACCGAATACGACCACGACCCGCCACCAGCGCGTCGATGGCCGCACGTCCGATCTGGTCAACCAGGCGATCGCATCGATTCCGACCCTCGGCCTGCAGCGCGCAGCGGAATTTCTCGCAACGATGAACGTACCGGCCGAAGTTGCGGTGCGGGCGCTGGTGTATCCAGCCCGCCGCCGCGCGCACTAAACACGCGCAATGCTGCAGCCCGGCTGCAGCTGAAGACTCAGAAAATAGCTGAGAGGTAAATAGCTGAGAGGCAATACAGCGGCCGTCCGCAATGGACGGCCGGCGCGATCAGCGGCGCTCTTCGCTCAGGGCGATATCGGCCAGCGATTCGCGGCCCTTGTCGCTCAGGCCATGGCCGCCGCCTTCGAGCGGCACGATATGCGACTTGCGGTTCAGGAAGCGCAGGACATCTTCGTCGAGCGCCACCTGCGGATCTGCCGCGAGCGCGCGCAGGCCCGTCACGCAGCGGCGCAGGAACAGCACTTCTTCACCCTTGTCGGTCAGCGTCAGCCGCTTGTCACGACCATATGACATCAGCTTGATGCCACACAGGCGCTTCGAATTGCGCCCGACACAGGCGCTGGCCATCTCTTGTTTACCGCCGCGCCGCACCATGTCGAGTGCGTCGTATTCGTCCGTCGTGAGCTTTTCGTTTTTCATTACCGCGTTTCGTTGACCAAAGGGCGCATGGTACGCGTCGCAGCGCGCCGGGGCAACCTTCAGCGCAGCGAACGCAGAATCAGCCAACCCAGGCCGGCGCTGGCCAGTACGCCCAGCACGAGCGCCAGCTGCACGTTACGCGAGCCCAGCAGCGAGCTGCGGCCCAGATAAATCTTGTTGTACAACGTCGAGCCCATGATCTCCTCCTGTTTTTGATGTCATCGATATTATAGAAACCGCATTGTTGCGGTTCTGTGACAGGAAGCACACGTGCTCTGTAGACGGACGAAAAAGCAACAGTTTTCACGACGGTCTGGCGCGCGACATGACAGCACCGGGGCTGTTAGGATCGTACAACATTGATAACGCTATTGGAGCCCAGCATGAATGACACACCAAACAACGTCGATCCCGAAAACAAGGATCGTGCCATTTTCGATGAAGCCGACATTGGCAGCGGCGAACGCTCGCCTGGTCAGCACGACACCGAACAAATGATTCGCGAGATCCCGGGACTGCCGCCGGCAGGCAGCGATGACAAGCAAGAAGACAAGGAAGGTCAGCGCCAGAAACCCGGCGCTTGATCAGCTCATGTTAATTTAGTGGGCCCGGATCGGTGGTTCTGGCATGCTCGGCTCTTCAACCGGGGCATTGACGGGATCAGGCACGTCGTCCGGCACCGGTGGCTGTGGCGGCGGCGCCAGTGGGTCGTTCGGCGCATCCGGATCGGGTGTCGTGTGCGCATGCAGAATGATCGGTTCGCGCGAGGCGTCGTTGGCATGGAATTGGTTCATGGTCGCCTTTCGGTAAGTGATGGAGTCATGGGCAGACTAGCATGGCTGTCACCCCGGGGCCGTACGATTGCCCCGCAATGGCCGCTTGCCATTGCCGCATGCTGCTGCGGCGTGGCGACTCGGCTATAGTGATGTTTTCACCACTCCCACCGCCCCGCCATGCGCTTTTCCAGCCTGCTGTTTGCCCTCGCGCTTGGCGCCGCCTCGAGCGCCCACGCCGCCCCGATGAAACTCGACGACTACCTGGCCCTGCGCGGCCCTGCCCCGACCACCAAACTTGCCTATGGCCCCGCGCCGTCCCAATACGCGGAACTGTTCGTGCCGCCCGGCGCCGGCCCGTTCCCCGTGGCGGTGCTGGTGCACGGTGGCTGCTGGAACAGCAAGTTCGGCGGCATTACCCAGTTTCGTAATATGGCCGGCGCGCTGGCCGCACGCGGGATTGCGGTCTGGAACGTCGAATACCGGCGCATCGATGAACCGGGTGGTGGCTACCCTGGCATGTACCTCGACATGCACGCCGCGCTCGACCTGCTGGCAGCGCATGCGCCCGCGCACAAGCTCGACCTCGAACGCATCGTCGCCGTCGGCCACTCGGCCGGCGGCCAGCTGGTGCAATGGATCGCGGGCCGCGCGCGGATACCGGCCGGCAGCCCGCTGCACCATGCCAATCCACTCAAGATCGACCGTATCGTGAGCCTGGGCGGCCTGGCCGACCTGCGCCACGAAGCGGCGCTGATCAAGTCGAGCTGCGACCGCGATCTCGCGCAACTGGCCGGCACGCCGAGCGCTGCGCGGCCCGACGTATTGGTCGATACCAATGCCGCCGACCTGATGCCCAATGGCAGCCGCACGTGGCTCGTGACGGGGGCGCTCGACACGATTTCGCCGCCGCGCGTGGCGCACGACTACGCGGCGCGCGCAGCCAAGCTGGGGGATGTGGCGGACGTGGTGATCCTGCCGGAGGCCAGCCATTACGATGAGGTGGCAACGAGTTCGCCGGCGTGGCCGACGGTGCTGAACGTGATCGAGGGGGCGCTGGGCCTCTCTACAGAAACGCCGTAGGACAGGCGGTACGCGTCGCCGGGAGGCGACGCGGTGATGCAGGGTCAGGCTGAGCTTATTGCGTGTGCTTTACTGCTGGTTTACTGCGGTCTTTACTGCTGGCGCGACTTTTCTTCTTTCTTGACCTTCTTGGCTTCCTTCTTTTCCTTCATGGTCTTGGCCGGTTCTTTCTTGGTCGTCTTCTTTGCATCCTGACTTTTGCTCATGGTGGTGCTCCATTCATGGTGGTTGCTGCGGATGTCATGAGAACGTGCCGGACAGCGCGTCGGGCATCATGCGGATAGTACCACTATGCTAATCCCGCCCGGTAGCGACGCGCCGCGCCAGCGGGACGTCCAGCACCAGGTCGTCGCGTGCCAGCGCCACGCAGGGCAATATGTCGCCGCCCTGCCGCTCATCGACCGACAGGCCCGGCCACTCGACCGTATACGCCACCTTGCCGGCGCGTAAGCGGCACAGACATGTGCGGCAGGTTCCGTTGCGACATGAGCTGGGCAGCTCGATGCCGGCGGCCTCGAGCGCATGCAGCAAGGTCGTGGACGCGCCAACGGCGACACGGGCGCCCAGTGGCATGACAATAACAGTGTAAACAGGCTGATCCATAGTGCAATTGTAGCCCCAATGAAACAGTTGACCTGTTGTGAGTACGCTGACGCACAGACCCGGAGGATGGATTTCACTACTCTACAGTTTTCCAGAAGCAAACCCGGAGACCGCATGAACAAGATAACCGCCCTGACCCTGATCGCCGCCCTTGGAGGCACGCTGACCCATGCCATCGCGCAACAGCCTGCCCCGCTGCCACCAGCCGCCCAACCGGCGACGACAGCCCAGAACACGACGATGTCGACGGCGGTAACCGCTGCGCCCGGCGCTGTGCAGGATCCGGCCATCGCCGAGCAGGCAGAATTTGAAAAACTGCTGCGCGCGCAGGTGCTGCTCGAACGCATTTACCTATCCCCGGGTGAACTGGACGGTGCCTACGGCTCGAACATGCGCCAGGCCCTGAATACGTTCCAGGCCGTGCGCAAGCTGCCGGTCACCGGCAAGCTCGATGATGCGACCTGGAATGCCCTCGCCACCGACACCACGCCCACGCTGGCCGAATACGCGCTGATTCCGGAAGACGTCGAAGGCCCGTTCCAGCCGGTGCCCGACACGATGATGGAAAAGGCCAAGCTGGCCCAGCTGGGCTACGCCAACGTGCTCGAAGGCCTGGGCGAAAAATTCCACGCCAGCCCGGAACTGCTGCAGCGCCTCAATCCTGGCAAGACCTTTACCCGCGCGGGCGAACGCATCATGGTGCCGAACGTGAGCGGCAAGGAACCACTGGCGCAGGCCACCAAGGTCGTCGTGCGCGATGGCGCCAAGACGCTGCAACTGTATGACGCATCGGGTCGCCTGCTGGCCCAGTATCCGGCCTCGACCGGTAGCAGCCGCGATCCGCTGCCGATCGGCACCTGGAAAATCGAAGGCGTGCACGCCAATCCGGTCTACAACTACAACCCGAAACTGTTCTGGGACGCCAAGCCGGGCGACAAGGCAACCCCCGTCAAGCCAGGCCCGAACAACCCGGTCGGCGTGATGTGGATCGACCTGTCCAAGCCGCACTACGGCATCCACGGCACGCCAGTGCCGGGCCACGTGGGCAAGACCGAATCGCATGGCTGCATCCGCCTGACCAACTGGAGCGCCGCCGAAGTGGGCGCTGCCGTGACCGCTGGCACCGAAGTCGTCCTCGAAAAATAAGCAGCAATCCAGGCAGATGCTGTAGACAAGCGGCGCCCGTGGCGCCGCACGGAGAACAAGATGAAATGGTTGATCACGTTTGTCCTCGGCGTGCTGGTCGGCGCTGCGATCCTGTTCGTGGCATTGCAGGACGTGCCTGACAAGCCGGCGCCAGAAGTTGCAGCAACGGTGCCGGCAGCACCCGGCATTCCGGCATCCCAGATCGAGGGCCAGTTGCCGCCGGCGCCGGTCGTGGTGCCGAACCTGGAAGATGCCGATCTGCCACTGCGCCCGACGCCTGACGCCACTGCTGCGGCAGGTTCTGCCGCCCCGATGAGCATGCCGGGCAAGCTGCTGGTGCCGGTCCAGGGCATCAAGTCGGCCCAGCTGACCGATACCTTCTACCAGCCGCGCGGTGAGCAGCGCCAGCACGAGGCGCTCGATATCATGGCCCCGACCGGCACGCCCGTCGTCGCCGTGGCTGACGGCAAGGTCGCCAAGCTGTTTCACAGCAAGCCGGGCGGCCTGACTGTGTACCAGTTCGATCCAACCGGCCAGTTCGCGTACTACTACGCCCACCTGGACCGCTACGCCGACGGCATCGCCGAAGGCATGGAAGTCAAGCGCGGCACGTTGATCGGTTATGTCGGCGTAACCGGCAATTCCGATCCGAACGCACCGCACCTGCACTTCGCCGTCGTCGCCCTGACGCCAGAAAAGCAATGGTGGAAAGGCACGCCGCTCAATCCGTTTCCACTGATGAGCGATCAGTAATTTCTGAGGTGAGCACTGCGGCGGCCGGCCCGGCAACGGACGCGGTCGCCAGTTCGTCGATGTCGGCCCCGACATTGATTGCTGCATAGGCGCGCGTGACCGCGACGACTTCGCGGCTGCCCGTTCCGTACAACTCCCCCGCCGACTCGATCATCTTCGCCCGCGCATCGGCGTAATTGGTGCTGGCCGTGAACTTGGTCGTGTTCGCACGGAACCAGATCCGGAATGCCTTGTCGATGCCAATGCCCGTCATCGCCACCGGGCGCCGCTTCAGGTAGCTGCTCCATGCATCGTTCGTCTTGTCGGCCGCTGAACCGCGCGCCAGGAAATAAAACATCCGGTTGTTCGGGCCGCTGCTGTAGTGCACGTCCAGTCGTTTCAGGCTTGTACTCCAGGCGTCGCGGCTGTTGCCATCCTTGCTCGGCTTGATCATCCAGCGCAGCGGCTTGCCGTCGCGGGCGATCTCGCTGCCCAGCATCCAGTCATTGCCTAGTTCGGGCACGACTTCCCCCTTGCCGCCGGCACGCGCGTACGCTTCGACGACTTCGCCCGCGATGTCCGAACTCGATTCGTTCAGCCCGCCCGACTCGCCCGTGTAGACCAGGTTCGATGTGGCGGCCGTGATGCCGTGCCCCATTTCGTGACCGACCACGTCGATCGCCGCCAGGTTGGTGAAGAACGTGCCGTCGCCGATGAACATGCAATGGCAGGTGTTGCTGTAGTAGGCATTGTCATAGCCGCGGTTGACATGCACGGCGATGTGCGAGGCCGTGTCCTGGCCGTCGAGCGCGCGCCAGCCCAGCACGTTCAGGTGCAGGTCATAGGTATTCATCAGGCCCCACATGGCGTTGACGGCCGCGGTCTGACCATTGGCGCCTGTCGTGCTGCCACCCTCGACGAACTGCTTGCCGTCGCCCCAGGTGTTGCTGCTGTTGGTGTAGACGCGCCCGCTGGTGGTAGCGTGGTTGGCGTTGGTGATTGCCATCGCACCGAACGTGCCGCCCTTGCCGCGCTGGGGGTCGAGCAGTTGGTACATGTTGCCATCAAATGACGTACTGAGCGGCACGTTGCCGCTGTACTGGCTGCGACCAACGCCTTCCACTGTTTGCAGCGCGTTCCAGCGATCGATGACGGCGCCCGTGCGCGCATCGACGATGACGTCATAGAAGATCGGCTGCTCGCCGCTGCGCATGCGCACGCGCACATGCCAGGCGAGCGCGTAGCGGTCGACCGTTTCGACCAGGTCAAGCGCATTGAGTTCGCTATCCGGTTTGGCGACGGCGCCAGGTGCGCGCTCGTCGCGCATCACGGGATAGATCACCAGTTCGGCGGTGGGCAGCTTGACGTTGACGGCGCGGGATGGACCGCCCTTGATGGCGGCGTTGATGGCCGCCTTGCGCTTGACGACCGGCATGGTGTCGAAGCCGGTGGTGACGGGACTCAGTGCACCGGCTGCGCCGCGCCCCAACTGCAGGCGGCGGGGCGAGGCGCTCTCGGACACGATCTGCTGGCGCGCATCGAGCACGACCACGGATTCGGAGCCAAAGATGCGCACGCCCTTGTACAGATGCGCCGCGCGCACCACGTGCGTGCCCTGCACGCCGGGGTGCTGTGCAACGACGCGGTACCCGTGATCGGCATCAAGGCCGATGGCCGGCCGGCGCGCCGTCAGCTGGACTAGGACCTGCGTCTGCGCCTGCGTGTCCAACTTCTGTGGCGGGCTCATCATCGGCGCGCCGTGGACGCCGGGCGCCAGCGCGATGGCGGCACCCAGCAGAACTGCCCTGAACAACGGTTGAGGAATCATCTCGGCTCCATCCGGTATGCCGGGCCAGGTGGCGCCGGTCATCGACCATGATGGACGTGCAAATAAACGAGTATTTGCTTGAGAACAATGTCCCCTACCTACGGCGCTTCATCAGATACACCGCTGTCCCAACAACAGCCACACCCAGCGCAACCTTCTTCGCCAGGCCCGCCTTGTTGTGCTGGAACTCGGCCTTGATGCCCATCTCGGCCAGCACGTTCGGAATCTTGCCGCTGGCAAGATCCTCGCCAATGCCCTCGACCATGTTGACGCGGTCTGCCACCAGCAACAGCAGCCAGTGACGCACGTCGTTTTCGGTCAGCTTGAAGGCCTGGCGCCGGATCATGCCAGAGAGGCCGGATGGCGGCTGGACCGTGCCGAACAGCGGCGTGCGGCCCGGACGCTCGGTGGAGACGAGCACCTCGACGCGCTCGTCCTGCGGTGCAGGATCGCCGTCCGGGACGTTGATGAAGCGCGGCGGCGTGCGTTCCATTGGCACGCCAGGCCGGTCCTTGCGGTCGAGGTCGGCGCCCCAGCCCTGGATGTGTGCCAGTTGCGCGCGGGTGGGCCGGCGCGGTGCAATCGCACCGTGGACGTGGCCAACGTGGCCATCGTTGTCGTGTTCGCCTGGCGCGTGATCGCCGTCGTGCTGGTCGTTGGCGCTCACGATGTCGTTACGTGTCTGCATAATGTGTCCTTATGGTGGTCTGCATTCGTGATCTGCATGCCGGTTACGCTGCGATGCTGGCCTTGACGGCGCGTACTTCGTTCGCGCGCGGCGGAATCAGGATCGTCTTGATGCAGTTATCGAGCTTGCTCGAGAAGATGTGATACGCATCCGACACCTCTTCCAGCGGCACGCGGTGCGTGATGATGGCTTTCGGGTCGATGCGGCCAGCGCGGATGTGCTCGATCAAACGCGGCAAATGGCGGCGCACGCTGGCCTGGTTCATGCGCAGCGTCAAACCTTTGTTCAGCGCATTGCCGATCGGGACCGCATTGAAGGTCGGCCCATACACGCCAACGATCGACACATTGCCGCCCTTGCGCACCGAGTTGATGCACCAGTGCAGCACGGTCGCCGCCCCCGCCTGCATCATCGTGTAGACGCCCGTGATGGTCTGCATCGTGTTGCCGGCCGCTTCGCAGCCGACCGCGTCAATGCAGACGTCAGCGCCCATCCAGTCGGTCATCTTCTTGATGTGCAGCGCCATGTCGCGCACTTCCTTGAAGTTGACCACTTCGCACTGCGCGTAGTTCTTGACGAATTCGAGGCGGTATTCGATCTCGTCGACGACGATCACGCGGCCCGCGCCCATCAGCCAGGCCGACTTGGCAGCAAAGATGCCGACCGGGCCCGCGCCAAACACGACGACCGTGTCGCCTTCCTTGATGTCGCCCATTTCGGCGGCCTGGTAACCGGTGGGCAGCGCGTCGGTGAGCAGCACGGCGTCATCGTCGTGGATGTCTTCCGGGATGATCATCGGGCCGACGTCGGCCATCGGCACGCGCACGTACTCGGCCTGGCCGCCGTCGTAGCCGCCCGCCGTGTGCGAGTAACCGTAGATCGCGCCCACGGCGGTCGATTGTGCATTCGTGTTGTGGCAATTGCCGTACAGCTCGTGCTGGCAAAAGAAGCAGGAGCCGCAAAAGACGTTGAAGGGCACCAGCACCTTGTCGCCCACCTTGAGCTTGTGGACATCCGACCCGACTTCTTCGACGATGCCGATGAATTCGTGGCCAAAGGTGTGGCCCACGCGGGTATCGGGCACAAGGCCGTGGTACAAGTGCAGGTCGGAACCGCAGATGCAGGCGCGGGTGACGCGCACGATGGCGTCACCGGGGTGTTCAATGACAGGCTCGGGCTTCTGGTCGGCGCGGACTCGGTATGGCCCGCGGTAATTCATGGCAAGCATAAGCACTCCTTGGCAAGTTCTGTAAGGTGATGTCGGCGCGCGATGAATAGCGTGCTGATCTAACACTAACTTATGTCAAGTTGCCAAGAATTGCCATACGCGCACGGTAACGAACACGCATTTTTATGCACTTACCCCGAATTAACGTCCGTCTTTATACCCGACAGGAAACTTTCTCACGCCTTTTATAGATTTTTGGCATCAAAAGTATTGCACGAGGCCACTTCACCACTCTCAAGGCCACGTTCGAACCAGCGGACGCGCTGCGCCGACGTACCGTGCGTAAATGAGTCCGGGACCACCACGCCGCGCGACTGCTTTTGCAGCGCATCGTCGCCGATCGCGCTGGCTGCGTTCAGGGCGGCCTCCACATCGCCCTGCTCCAGGATCTTCGCACGCTGATCGGTGCGCTTGGCCCAGACACCGGCGAAGCAGTCGGCTTGCAGTTCGAGCTTGACCGACAGGATATTGCCCTGCTTCTCCGACGCGTTCTGCTGGGCCGCGTGTACTTTGTCGGAAATCCCGAGCAGGTTCTGGACGTGGTGGCCGACTTCGTGCGCGATCACATACGCCTGGGCGAACTCACCGCCGGCATTGAACCGCTGCTGCATCGTGCGGAAGAAGTCGAGGTCGATGTACACCGACGCATCGGCCGGGCAGTAGAACGGCCCGGTCGCACTCTGGCCGACACCGCACGAGGTATTCGTGCGGCCGTCGAACAGCACGAGTTTGGCCGGCTGGTACTGCGCATTCTGTTCGGTGAAGATCTGGGTCCATGCGTCTTCGGTGTAGGCCAGCGTGGTACGCACGAACTTGCTTTCGCGGTCGTCAGCCGGCGCCGCGCGCGGCTGCGACGATTGCTGGACCTGCGGCGCGCCGCCACCCGACAGCAGGCTCAGGATCGTGGCCGGCGAGACGCCCAAAAAGTAGGAACCTACCAGGGCGATGACGATGGTGCCGATGCCGATCGAGCGCCCGCCAATGCCGAAGCCACCACCACCTCCCCCGCCACTGTCGCCCCGACGGTCTTCGACATTGCTGCTTTCACGGTCACCATCCCAACGCATACGTTCTCCTAGTCTTTCAGTGTTTGATTCAGCGGCTGTTGCGCTTGAGGTTGCAGGTGTCGGCACGCTCGCGCGCATCCTTGCCGCGCAGGTCGTCGACGGGCGCCAGGCCAGCACGCTGCTCGTCGTTCAGCGCGCGCTCGCGGCGTTCGCGGGCAATTTCGCGGTCCATGCGGCCGCGCGGGACGTCGTCCATGTCGAAGCTTTTCATTTTGCGTGTTCTCTCTCGTTATCGTTGTCGTTTGACTATGTTGATGAGTATGGTTGGTTGCCGTCATCCGGTATGTTCGAGTGATCACATAATGCATCAAATTCAATTGGCATATGACCCGGTTCGTGCGCGCCGATGCGCGCGATTCATGCGATGCTTGCGCCATGACATCTATCCAAGCCACTGCCCTGCTCACCCTTGGCACGACCCTGCGCCAGGCCGGTTACCGCTTCATGACGGTCACGCCGTCGACACACCGGCGCGTCAACGGCCGGCCCGGCAACGAACAGGCGCGCGATCTGCGCGACGTGTTCGGCTGGAGCCGGCCGTTTGCCCCCGCCGTGCTGCCGCCCGGCATGATCGAACTGATGGCGGATGCCGGCGTCCTGGCCGGCGAAGGCGACGCGCTGCGCTCGACCGTGCGCGCCTCGACGCTGGACGACCTGCTGCTGTTTCATTCCGCCTTTCCGACGCACGACGACGATGCGGTGTTCTTCGGGCCGGACACCTACCGCTTCATCGGCGCCATGCGGCGCGCATTCGCGTCGGCCGACCCCGCGCCCATGCGCGCGATCGATGTCGGCTGCGGCAGTGGTGCCGGCGCGCTGACGATCGCGCGTGCCTTCCCGGCTGCCGACGTGATCGGCGCCGATGTCAACCTGGCCGCGCTGGCGCTGTCCCGGGTGAACGCACAACTGAACGACGTGACGAGGTTCACGGCCTGTGAAAGCGATCTGTTCAATGGTGTGGCGGGCGAGGTCGACCTGATCGTGTCGAATCCGCCGTTCGTTCTCGATCCGGACGCTCGCCGCTACCGCCACGGTGGCGGTGAACGTGGCGCCGAGCTGTCGCGCCGCATCGTCGAAGAAGGCCTGCCGCGCCTGCGCTCCGGCGGGCTGCTGCTGTTGTACACGGGCGTGGCGATCACGGGGGACAGTGACCATTTCCTTGAGAGCCTGCGCGCGCGCCTGGATGCAGAATGCGCATCGTGGTCGTACGAAGAACTCGATCCCGACATCTTCGGCGGGCAGCTCGGCGAGCCCGGGTATGAAGAGGTCGAGCGGATTGCCGCAGTGTGGCTGCAGGCGCGCAAGCGCTAAAAACTGGTTAGCCCGGATTGTTCCTGCGCCGCCGCCAGAAGCGGTCGAGAATCGGTTTGACGCTCAGGCCATGGACCAGGATCGAGAGCATGATCACGGCAATCGTGATCTGACTGAGCTGGCTTGCCAGGCCGGATGGCAAGTCATGGTTGATCGCATACATCAGGTAATACAACGAACCGATACCGCGCACGCCGAACCAGGCGATCATCGATGTCACGCGCGGCGAGCGCCCGCAGCCCAGGAGCCCCAGGTAGACGCTCAGCGGCCGCGCCACCACGAACAGGAACAGCGCCGTCAAGACCGTCTGCCAGGTCCAGGTCTGGATCGCCAGCATGCCGCCCAGCAGCAGCACCAGCGTCAGTTCGGACAGGCGCTCGATGTGCTCCTTGAACACCAGCGATTCCGAGCTGACCGACAGCGGCGCCTGGGCTTCCCCTGCCGGGTTGACAGCCGGCTCATCCGGCACAAGCAGACCCTGGCGATCCTTGTGCGCGCCCGACGCCGTCAGTTCGGTATGGCGCAGCGCCACGCCGGCCGCGAACACGGCCAGAAAGCCCCACGCCATGCACATCACCGTCACTGCGTAGACGACGGCGATCAGGCCCAGGCCGACCAGGTCGTCGAGTACCTCGTGCTTGGGTTCCCTTCCCCGCAGCATCCAACCCAGGCGCCCGACCGCATAGCCGCCCAGGGCGCCGATCAGGATCGCCCCGAACGTGGCCCAGATGACTTCCACCGCAAACCAGTGCAGGCCAAAGTCGCCAAGCTCATGCACGCCCAGCAAGCCAAGACCCAGCATCACGAATGGAAACGCGGAGCCATCGTTCATCCCCGCTTCGCAGGTCAGCGTGAAGCGCAATTCGTCGCGGTCATCGGGATGGCGCACCTGGACATCGGTGGCCAGCACCGGATCGGTCGGGGCCAGGATGGCGCCCAGCAGAATGCCGGCCCCGACCGGCAGCCCGAGGATGTAGTACGCGAAGGCAGCCACGAGCGCGACACTGATAGTCATCGACACCCACGCAAGCCGCAGCGCCGGCACCCAGCGCGGCCAGCGGATAGGCACAGGCATCTTCACGCCCGCCGAGAACAGCGACACCAGCACGGCGATCTCGGTGAGCGTTTCCAGCAAATGGGATTGGCCGATGGGATCGAATGAAAACACATGAAAGCCTGCAGGCCCGAGGACGAGTCCGACGCCCAGATAGATGATCGCGGACGTGACGGGCAACCGCGCCAGGGTAGACGCCGCAAGCCCGCGCGCCAGCATCAGCATGCCGATCAGGAAAAACCAGTGAGTTGTCGACATGGGATAGCCAGCAGTTTGAATCGGGCGATTGTACGGACAATGTCTGTACAGGCCCGTTGTGTAGCCGGCAGGAATGATTGGTGCCCGATATGGGCCAGAACGAAAAGCGAGGAAAAGCGAGGGTCAGGTCTGACATTCGGACACGACCTCGACAATCGGGTAGTCGGAACTAGCTGACCGGACCATGCCGGTACTGGTCAACACACGATTGGAACTGGATAAGGATGAGGCCGTGTCCGAATGTCAGACCTGACCCCGGCTGTGCCCCGGCTGTGCCGTACGAATGAAAAAAGCCACCTTGCGGTGGCTTTTTTTTTGCTACTTGGCGGAGAGGGTGGGATTCGAACCCACGGTACGCTCGCGCGTACGCCTGATTTCGAGTCAGGTACATTCGACCACTCTGCCACCTCTCCAGATTCGGTCGTCTCGCATCGCTGCGAGAGGCCGCATTATACCGGCAGGCTGGCGAACCTTGCAAGTAATGAGCCGCAACTTTTTTTAATGGCGACGAGGTGGCGTGCTGGTTCGCTCATGCGCGAATGGCCAATTCGATGATCGCCGGGCCGTCGAGGCTGAAATCGAAGACGATGTGTACCGGGCTGCCGGGGAAGTTTCCCGTGACCTCGGCCTGAACGATACAACCTGGCGGCGTCACTTCGCACGATACCGGATGCGCTGTCGCGCCGTAGCGGGCGCTGGTCGCGCGCTTCCAGGCGCGGATCGCGTCGGGCCCGCGATACGCGTGCCCCTCGTCGCGTACCTCGGCATCCTGGCTGAAGCACGCTGCCACCGCATCGGCATCGTGTGCATTCGCGTGCAGGAAGTAGTCGGCGACCGGGGCGGGCATGGGGATTGTCATGATGTCTCCTGAAGGTGAATGTGAGTCCATATCCTGCCAGCCTTGATTACCTCGCGATACCCACAGTTAGCCGATAGACTATCAACTCCAAGTTAATGATCGTCGCGATGAAAACCACCTCCCTGGACGCCATCCGCATCTTTCTCGCCGTTGCCGAGATGAAGAGTTTTACGGCCGCTGCCATCCGCATCGGCGTGACACCTGCCGCCGCCAGCAAGGCCGTGAAACTGCTCGAAGCGCAGCACGGCGTCATCCTACTGACGCGCAACACGCGCCGGGTCATGCTGACCGAGACGGGCAGCACGCTATACGCCGACCTGCTGGCGGCGACGTGTCAGATCGACGACGCCTTTTCGAGCCTGGCGCGCTTTCGGGACCGCCCGGCCGGCACCCTGCGGCTCACTGTCCCGCGCGCATTGGGTGCGCTGGTGCTCAAGACGCTGGCGCCGCAGTTCCGGCGCGCGCATCCCGACGTGGCGCTCGATATCTCGCTCGACGACGGCGAAGTCGATTTGCTGGAACGGGGGTACGACGCGGGCATCCGTCTTGGCCAGTCGGTCGCGCAAGGCATGGTCGCGGTGCGCCTGACGCCTGAGCTGCGCTGGTCGGTCGTCGGCGCCCCCGCCTACTTCGCCGATGCCGGCCGGCCGCGCATACCGGAAGACCTCGTGCGCCACGCGACGATCCGCTACCGCTTTCATACCTCAAAGCTGCTCGCGCGCTGGCAGTTCACGCGCGATGGCGGCGCATTCCACGTCGAGACCGGCCACACGCTCGTCGTCAACGACACAGGCCTGATCGCCGACTTTGCCCGCTCCGGCATGGGCCTGGCCTATTTGCCCGACATCGAGATCGCACACGACCTTGCCAATGGCCAGCTCGAACGTGTGCTTGCACCGTTCGTGCCGAACACGTCAGGCCTCTACCTGTACTTCGCCGCAAAAGCGCAGGGCCAGCCGAAGCTGCGCGCCCTCATCGACATGGCCACCGCGCTGCGCGACGCCGTCGCCTGATCGCCCGCAGGGCATTCAATGCCACGTTTACACGGCATTGACGGGCGCACCCACCTCTTTTGCCCCATTTTTAGGGCCGCATCGCTACGCTGGGCAGATCGAATCTGTTCAGGAACCCACCCATGATCATCGCCATCGTCAATCAACACAGCAGCCTGGAGCGCACAGTCGTGGCGCGCAACCTGGCGGTTCTGCGCGCGCAAAGCGGCCGGCGCGTGTGCCTGATGACCACCGCCGGGAATGGCAACAGCGACTGGTCCGAGGAACGCAGCCAAGCCGGCGTGCAGCCATGGATTGAAACGCATCAGGTGGGCAGCCGCGCGGTGAGGACGCGTCTGGCCGCACTGCGCCCGCTGTTCGACGACATCCTGATCGACGCCGGCACGCGTGATACCGACGGCTGCCGCTGCGTGCTGGCGGAGAGCCGGCTGGTGGTGGTGCCGGTGCGGGGCGGCGCGCTCGAGCTCGACCTGCAATACCGGCTGCTGGCGCGCCTGAACGGCGCGCGCACGTTCAACCCCGCCATGCGGGTGCTGTTCGTCGCTGTCAGCGGCGCCGCCGGTCCTGGTGTCAGCGAGCGCGATGCCGTGCTCGCGCACGTGGCGCGGGTCGACGATGCCACGCTCGCCGAGACAGTGCTGCATGCGCCGGCTGCCCCCGACTACGGGCCTGGCCGCTGCGTATCGGACGCCGCCACGTGCGATCCTGATGCGGCCGCCGAACTACGCGCGCTGTACGACGAGGTGTACCCGCCCGCGGCGCCGCTGGCATTCGCAGTGCAGGCGCAGATGCGTCACCAGGGCTTTTGAACACGCCGGATGTCACCCGAGCGGGTGCAGCGTGCGTGCATTGCTGTGCGTCGAGCGCGACGCCGCGTCGCCACGCTCAAGCGATATCGAGGCGCTCGTGCGGCGCGAACTCGTGATAGATGTCGGGCTGGTGGGTCGGAATGTAGACGCTCAGGCGCTTGCCACGGTGGAAGACGCCGCGCAGGCTGTTGCAGGCCGCCCATGCATGCTCGTACGAGTCGGCGATATGCAGCACGGCCCAGGGACTGTCAGGCGAGCCTTCGCGGATCATGTCCACCTGCGTGATGTGAAAATACGGGGTGAAGCTGTCGATGATGGTGCTTTCGCAGGCATCGGCGTGCAGGCCCGACAGGATGACTTTCATGGGTGTTCTCCAGATTCAGGCAAGGGTGGATCGAGCAGGTCGCAGGTATGGCGCGCGATCATCAGTTCTTCGTTGGCGGGCACCAGCCAGACGGCGACCCGGCTCGACGCCAGGCTGATACAGGCCGGGCCAGCGGGCGGCGCCGCATTGGCGGCCGGGTCGAGTTCGACCCCGAGCCAGGCCGCATCACGGCATACCGCAGCGCGCAGCCGCGCGCTGTTCTCGCCGATCCCGCCCGAGAACACCAGCGCATCCAGCCCGCTCAGGCTGGCCGCCAGCGACCCCAATTCGCGGCCAATCCGGTACACCAGCAAGTCGATCGCCAGTTGCGCGCGCGGGTCGCTGCTCGCTTCCAGCACGCGCATGTCGGACGACACGCCGGACACACCCAGCAAGCCCGACTCGTTGTACATCATGCGCTGCACGCTCTCCACCGTCATGCCCAGTTCTTCGATCAGGTAGATGACCACACCCGGGTCAAGCGCGCCGCAACGCGTGCCCATCGGCAGGCCATCGACCGCCGTGAAACCCATCGTGCTGGCCATGCTGCGCCCGCCGTGCATCGCGCACATGCTGGCGCCATTGCCCAAATGCGCGGCGACCACGCGCGCGCCGGCCAGCGCCGGATCGCACAGCGGCAGCGTGGCCGCGATGTATTCGTAGGACAGCCCGTGAAAGCCGTAGCGGCGGATGCCCAGTTCCGTGATCGCCTGCGGCAGCGCGAACGCCTGTGCCAGCGCCGGCTGCGCCGTATGGAACGCGGTGTCGAAGCAGCCGACCTGCAGCAGGCCAGGCCGCAGCGCGGTCAAAGCGCGTACCGGCGCCAGGTTGTGCGGCAGATGCAGCGGCGCCAGCGGAATCAGGCTGGCCAGCCGGTCGAGCACGGTATCGTCCAGCTGGACCGGTCCGCTGAAGTCGACACCGCCGTGCACGATACGGTGACCGACCGCGCATACGCGGTAGCCATCCAGGTGGCCCTCGGCGAAATCGATCAGGTATTCCATCCCGGCCTGGTGGTCGAGCGGCGCCGTCCAGGCATGTTCACCCACCGTGTCGCCAGCGGCATCGCGGGCGATGAAGCGCGCGGCGCCCCGATACAGCCCGTCGATCTTGCCCGTGAAGAGCGGCGCCAGATCAGGCAGCGCATGCAGCGAAAACTTGATGCTCGACGAGCCGGCATTGATGACCGCGATGCAGTCCTGCGTCGCCATCAGCGCCCCGCCACGCTGGCATTGGCGCTGGCGCTGGCCAACTGATGCCGCGCCAGCAGCACGGCGACGGCGCACGAGGCCAGGCGCGCGGCGACCGAATCGGCGCGGCTGGTCAGGATCAGCGGCACGCGCGCGCCGAGGACGATGCCGGCCGCAGCCGCCCCGGCCATGAAGGTCAGGCTCTTGGCCAGCATGTTGCCCGCTTCCAGATCCGGCGCAACGAGCACGTTGGCGCGCCCGGCCACGGGCGAATCGAGCCCCTTGACGGCGGCGGCCTGCGGGTCGATCGCATTGTCCATCGCCAGCGGGCCATCCAGGATCGCGCCGGTGATCTGGCCACGGTCGGCCATCTTGCACAGCGCCGCCGCGTCGATCGTCGATGGCATCTTGTCGCTGACCGTTTCCACCGCCGCCAGGATCGCCACGCGCACGCCCTCGAAGCGCAGCACATGCGCCAGGTCGATCGCGTTCTGCACGATGTCGCGCTTTTCGGCCAGCGTCGGGATGATGTTGATGGCGGCGTCGGTGATGATGAGCGGTTCGCTGCGCCCCGGCACGTCCATCACGAAGCAGTGGCTCAGGCGCCGCGCGGTGCGCAAACCGGTCGTGGCGGCGACCACGGCGCCCATCAGTTCATCCGTGTGCAGGCTGCCTTTCATCAGCGCGGCAGCCTTCCCTTCGCGCACCAGTTCGACGGCGCGTGCGGCCGACGCGTGGCTGTGCGCCGTGTCGACCAGGCGCAGCGCGCCGATGTCCAGGCCGGCAGCATCGGCCGCGGCGTGAATGCGCGCCGCCGGCCCGACCAGCAGCGGCGTGATCAGGCCGATACGGGCCGCGTCGAGCGCCGCTTCAAGTGCGTAGCGGTCGCACGGGTGCGCTACCGCCACCGTCACCGGGCCATTGGCACGGCCGGCCTCGATCAGGCGGTCATAGTATGGATGTGCGGTCGTGACTGCGGTCATCAATCTCTCCTTGAACGTGGGTACATCACCAGTACCCGAGCAACTTCCACCACAGGCCGCCGACGACGGCAAACACCGCCAGCTCGAACAGGCACATGATGAAGCCGACTTTCCACCACAGGCCCATGGTGACATACCCGCTGCCGAAGATGATGGGCGAGGTGCCGGTGGCGTAGTGAGTCAGCGTCATCATGATGCCCGACGCCGCCGTCATCATCAGCAGGAACAGCACGAGATACTGGCCCGGCACCAGCGCTGCGCCTACCGACAGAAACGCGAACATCATCGCGCTGATGTGGGCCGTGGTGCTGGCGAACAGGTAGTGCGACAGCACAAAGGCCAGCACCAGCACGCTCGCTGCGGCACCCCACCCCATGCCGCTGGCAACAATCGCGTCGCGCATGCCGTTCGACGCCCATGCAATCACGCCCATCTTGTTGAGCTGCTCGGCCAGCATGACGAGCGCGCCGAACCAGATCAGCGTATCCCACGCGCTTTTCTCGGACAGGATATCGTCCCAGTCGAGCGTGCCCGTGATGATCAGGATGAACAGGCCGACAAAGGCGACCACAGTCGGGTCGAGCGTGAACGCGCTGCCAAAGATCATCGCCGGCACGTTCGCCCACAGCACCAGCAGCAGGCCGAAGGTGCCGAGCATCACGCGTTCACTGGCCGACAAGGGCCCCATGCCCGCAAGCTCGGCCCGCGCGAAGCCGATCGCATCCGGCGTCTGCTTGAGCTCTGGTGGCGCCAGCAGGTAAATAATCAGGGGCATCAGGAACAGGCACACGAGGCCTGGCAGCACCATGCACAGCGCCCACGTGGTCCAGCTCAGCTGAAATGTCTGGCCACTGGCACGCGCGACGAAGTCCACCACCAGCGGATTGGGCGCGGTGGCGGTGACGAACATCGTCGAGGTGATGGGATTGGCGTGGTAGTTGACCAGCGCCAGGTACGTGCCGACCTTGCCCTCGGTGCCCTTGACCGGGTCGGAATCGAATGACGCGGCGATCGACTTCATGATCGGGTGGACGATGCCGCCGCCGCGCGCGGTATTACTGGGCGTGAACGGCGCCAGCACCAGCTCGCAGACGGCCAGCCCGTAGCCAATGCCGATCGTGCGCTTGCCGAGCAGCGCGATGAAGTTCAGCCCGATGCGGTTGCCCAAGCCGGTCTTTTTCAGGCCGCGCGAGATCAGCACGGCAACGACGATCAGCCAGATGAGCGGGCTGGAAAAGCTGCTCAGTGCATCGGCCATCGCGGCCTTCGACGACCCGGACGTCACTTGCGACAGCGCTACGATCACGATCGCCATCAGCGCCATGACGTCGATGGGCATGACCTTCAGGATGATGGCGACGATGGTGGTCAGAAAAATCGCCACCAGCGTCCATGCACCAGCGGTCAAGCCTGCGGGATGCGGAATGACCAGCAGCGTGAGCAGTACGGCAGTGGTAACCAGTGCAGGGATCAGGCGAAACGGCACGGCCTGATTGAAATAACGAAATGCAGCCTGCAAGCGCAACAGCATGAACTTCCTTCTACGTAACCGACCAGCCAACGAAAATATTGACTACTGGTCTGATAGTAACAGGAATATATTGCACCGCATCAATCATCGAGCGGTTTGGTCGGGTATTCACGCAGGTCGTGGCTTATGGCTCAGCTTGTCCTATGATGCATCTTTACATGGCCTTGCACCCGACGATGACCACGATCCGCCCCGCATGCCCGCTTGACGCCGCCCGCATCTGCGTCATCTACAACCACTACGTCGATGGCACGACCATCTCGTTCGAGGAAACGCCGGTAACCGCTGCAGACATGGCCGCGCGCATCGCCGACGTCATCGACGGCGGCCTGCCGTGGCTGGTGCTGACCGATGGCGACGTCATCATCGGCTATGCCTACGCCACCAAATGGCGCGCCCGGCCTGCCTATCGCCACGCGGTCGAGAGTACGATCTATCTCGATGCCGCCCTGGCCGGCCAGGGCCATGGCATGCGCCTGTATGCCAGCTTGCTGGATGCATTGCGCACGCGCGGCCTGCACACGGTCATTGCCGGCATCGCGCAGCCGAACGCGCGCAGTGTCCGGCTGCACGAACGCCTGGGTTTTGCCAAGGTCGCGCACTTTTCAGAAGTGGGCTTCAAGCTCGGGATGTGGGTCGATGTCGGCTACTGGCAGATGCGCCTGACACCAGGCTAGACGGGTTCGGCGGGCTCAACCGGCCGCCGCGCGTGGCGGCCCGCAATCACCGCGCAGACGATCAACTGGATCTGGTGGAACAGCATCAGCGGCAGCACCACCATGCTGATGCTGGCGGCGGGAATCAGCACGTGGGCCAGCGGAATGCCGGTGGCCAGGCTTTTCTTCGAGCCGCAAAACACGATGGTGATTTCGTCGGCCTTCGAAAACCCGAAGCGCCGCGCCAGCCATGTCACCACCAGCATGACGACGGCCAGCAGGACGATGCAGACCAGGATCAGGTTGCCCAGCATGGCGGGCGGCACGCGCGACCACAACCCTTCCACCACAGCCGCACTGAACGCGGAAAACACCACCAGCAGGATCGAGCCCTGGTCCACGCCCCTGACCAGGCTCTTGTGGCGATCGACCCAGCCCCCGATCCAGCGCCGGGCGATCTGGCCCGCAACGAATGGCAGCAACAGCTGGTAGACGATCATCAGGACCGAATCGAGCGACGCGCCGGCGCCGGACGAGGCCGGCATTGCCACGCTCACCAGCAACGGCGTGAGGAAGATGCCGAGCAGGCTCGACACTGAAGCGCTGCAGACCGCAGCCGGCACATTGCCGCGCGCCGCCGCCGTGAACGCGATCGACGACTGCACGGTCGACGGTAGCAGGCACAGAAACAGGATGCCGAGATACAGCTCGGGCGTCAGCAGCAGCAGGATGCCGGGCTTGAACAGCAGCGCCAGCACGGGGAACAGCGCGAAGGTGCACAGCAGCACCAGCAGGTGCAGGCGCCAGTGGGTCGCACCGGCAATGATCGCAGCGCGCGACAGCTTGGCGCCGTGCAGGAAGAACAGCACGCCGATCATCACCATCGTGACGACCTTCAGCACGGCGGCGACGTCGCCCTGCGCCGGGAAGATGCTGGCTGCGGCCACGACGGCCAGCAGCATCAGGGTCATTCGGTCCGGCAGAAATCGGGATGACATTCGGGCGAGCATACTGGGATCCTGGCAGCGTTCGGGAATGAAAAAAGCCACCTTGCGGTGGCTTGTTCCATGCTACTTGGCGGAGAGGGTGGGATTCGAACCCACGGTACGCTCGCGCGTACGCCTGATTTCGAGTCAGGTACATTCGACCACTCTGCCACCTCTCCTGATTCGGTCGATTCTTGCTGTGAGCTGCAAGAGACCGCCATTATAGCGGATTGATCGGGAAATGGAAGGGAGAAAATGCGCCGTGGCTGATTTCCCTTTCCCTCACCCGTTTCAAGCTGCTGGCGTCAGGCGTTCCAGGCCACCCATGTACGGGCGCAGCACCTCGGGAACGATCACGCTGCCGTCGGCCTGCTGGTAGTTCTCGAGCACGGCCACCAGTGTGCGGCCCACGGCCAGGCCCGAGCCATTGAGCGTGTGCACCAGCTCGGGCTTGCCCTGGGCATTGCGGAAGCGGGCCTGCATGCGGCGCGACTGGAACGCTTCGCAGTTCGACAGCGATGAAATCTCGCGGTACGTGTTCTGCGCCGGCAGCCAGACTTCGATGTCGAAAGTCTTGGCGGCCGAGAAGCCCATGTCGCCCGTGCACAGCAGCATGACACGGTACGGCAGGCCAAGCGAGGTCAGGATGAACTCGGCATGGCCGACCATCTCGTCCAGCACCGCGTACGACTGTTCCGGATGCACCACCTGGACCAGCTCAACCTTGTCGAACTGGTGCTGGCGGATCATGCCGCGCGTGTCGCGGCCGTAGCTACCGGCTTCGGAGCGGAAGCATGGCGTGTGCGCCGTCATCTTGAGCGGCAGCGCATCCAGCGCCAGGATCTCATCGCGCACGACGTTGGTCAGCGAGACTTCGGACGTCGGGATCAGGTAGAAGGTCTCGCCCTCGCCTTCGACGCCGCCCTTTTTCACCGAGAACAGGTCGGCTTCGAATTTCGGCAGCTGGCCGGTGCCGCGCAGCGAATCGGCATTGACCATGTACGGGGTGTAGCACTCGGTATAGCCGTGGCGTTCGGTGTGCGTGTCGAGCATGAACTGCGCCAGCGCGCGGTGCATGCGCGCCATGCCACCCTTCATCATCGAGAAGCGCGAACCGGTGATCTTGGTGGCGGTTTCAAAGTCCAGGCCCAGACGCTCGCCGATGTCGACGTGGTCGCGCACGGCGAAGTCAAATGCCGGCACATCGCCGACCTTGCGCACTTCGACGTTGCCGCTTTCATCCAGGCCCTGCGGGGCGCTCTCGTGCGGCAGGTTCGGCACGGCCGCCATGAACTGCGCCATGCTTTCCTGCACCTTCGCCAGCGCCGCTTCATTGGCCTTGAGCTCGTCGGCCAGGCCCGCCACTTCCGCCATCACGGCCGTCGTGTCTTCGCCTTTGCCCTTGAGCATGCCGATCTGCTTGGACAGCGCATTGCGCTTGCCCTGCAGTTCTTCGGTGCGCGTCTGGATGGCCTTGCGTTCGGCCTCCAGTGCACTGAAGACGGACACATCGAGCTGGTACTTGCGGGTCGCCAGGCGGGCGGCAGCGGTGTCGATGTCTTTGCGGAGAAGTTGGATGTCAATCATGTCGGGTTGGACCAGGCTGTGTGTATCGAAACCACAATTGTACCAAGCCGACTGGCATTCCTTGCGAGATTTGGCAGTGACGTTGCCGGGCCCTCGCCTGCCCACCGATCGGCGGCGAGTTACAGCGTGGCGGCCAGGCGCGGCGCGCTCACGACGACGGTCTGGATGCTGGCCATGTCGAGCGCCGGCGCGGTCGATGCAGCGATCGTGATCGGCCGTTCGTCTGCGGTGACGTAGCTGCCAACCAGGCCCAGTGCAACAACGGCCAGGAACAGGGCTTCGAAGTTTTTGCGGATGTTCATGATGGCTCCTCGGTGGTGGTTTCAGGGTTCGCAGACTTGCTGCGGTATGGTGGTACTGTAGCCACCGATCCCCTGAACCACCATCGACTTGCGACGAAGCGCATGAACGGCGGCGCAGAATGCGCCGCCAAGCGACCGACGGCAACGCTGCCCGTCAGTCAGTAGCGGCGCCCCACAGGCTTGGGCCAGAACACGTTCAGCGCAAGCCTGGCGCCATACAGCACGATGAGTGTGCCAGCCAGATCGCCGGTGAACATGACGACGAAGCCTTTCCACAGATTCTGGCCGCCCATCAGCGCAAACCAGGCATGGTGCATGGCAGGACTCATGACGGAGAACAGCAGCGCGAAGCAGAACAACCGCTGGCCGCTCATGCCGCGCAGCGATGCACCGATCCCTGACGCCAGCAAGGCGCGGTATGCAAGATACGGCGCCAGCGACGACAGGATGCCGCCAGCGAACGAGCGTAGCGGATCATCCGGGAAAAAGTGGAAGAAGCAGATGTACCAGGATGCCAGCAGCAGGCCAAATGCACCGGCCTCGGCGAACAGCAAGACGCTCAGCAGGCGTACCCCGGCAGGCAGGTAGATTATATTGATGCCGGGTACGAACTCAAGGCGCGTAAACAGCATTTCGTTCAGCAGGATGGTGGCCAGGAACAGGGTCGCCGTGCACGCCACCATGACGAACTTAAGCTGCAAATGACGCATGGATGAGAGGCTTTGGTTACAATGCAAGGACCACGGACGAAGGCCGGATTATAAACAAGCCGATGTTAACCGACACGCAACAATTTGCTGAGCGTGGCAGCACTGCAACAAGCATTGCCCGAACAGGGCATGGGAACTCGATGAGTCAAGAAAAACCGCCGACAAGGCCGGCCGATATTTACCTGCGCTTCCTGAATCTGGTCGACGCACTGCGCACGCTGCCCACGCTGGGGCCGCTGGACGCGCGCGAAGAGCGCGTGCTGGCTGTGGTCGCCCGTGCATTGCAGGCGCACCAGCGCCTCTCCGTGCGCGACCTGATGGCGCAGGAACACCTCGGTGCACCCGCCACCATCCATGCGCGGGTCACGGCGATGCGCAAGAAAGGCTGGCTCACGCTCACCGACACCGAAGACACCCGGCGCAAGCAGGTTGACCTCACGCCGGCAGCGCTGGCGTACTTTGATGAATTGTCAGGCCTGCTGGTGAAGGCCGCAGAAGGCCGCTAGCGGCGGGCCTCGTCGTCCAGCCCGCGCAGCCACGCCATCTTCTCGGCGATCTTGGTTTCGATCCCGCGCGGCACCGGCTGGTACCAGCCTGGCTCTGGCATGTCGTACGGCAGATAGGTCTCCCCCGCCGCATACGCATGCGGCTCGTCGTGGGCATACCGGTAATCATGACCGTAGCCCAGTTCCTTCATGAGCTTGGTCGGTGCATTGCGCAAGTGAACTGGCACTTCGCGCGACTTGTCCTTGCGCACGAACGCCATCGCCGCATTGAAGGCGTTGTAGCCGGCGTTGCTCTTGGCGGCAATCGCCAGATAGATCACTGCCTGACCCAGCGCCAGTTCGCCTTCTGGCGAGCCGAGCCGCTCGTAGGTGGCGGCAGCATCGTTGGCCAGCTGAATCGCACGCGGATCGGCGATGCCGATGTCTTCCCAGGCCATGCGCACGATGCGGCGCGACAGATACTTGGCATCGGCCCCGCCGTCGAGCATGCGGCATAGCCAGTACAGCGCGGCATCGGGATGCGAGCCGCGCACCGACTTGTGCAGTGCCGAGATCTGGTCATAAAAATTGTCGCCGCCCTTGTCGAAGCGGCGCACGTTCAGCGTCAGCGCATTTTCGACGAAGTCGGCCGTGATGTGCGTGATGCCGGCCGTGTCGCTGGACGTCTTCGTCTGCTCGAGCAGGTTCAGGAAGCGGCGCGCGTCGCCGTCGGCGTAGCCGATCAGCGTGTCGATGGCGACCTCGTCGAATTCGAGATGCTGCAGTACGGATTCTTTCGCGCGCGCGAGCAACTGGCGCAACTCGTCATCGGTCAATGCCTTGAGCGTGTACACCTGCGAGCGCGACAGCAGCGCCGAATTCACCTCGAACGACGGATTCTCGGTCGTCGCGCCGATCAGCGTGACCAGCCCGCTTTCGACGAACGGCAGCAAGGCATCCTGCTGCGATTTGTTGAAACGGTGGATTTCGTCGATGAACAGGATCGTGTGCTTGCCGCGCGCCAGATACTGCTCGGCCTGGTCGATCGACGCGCGGATATCCTTCACGCCCGACAATACGGCCGACAGCGCGATGAATTCGCAGTCGAACGCATACGCGGTCAGGCGCGCCAGCGTGGTCTTGCCCACGCCCGGCGGGCCCCACAGGATCATCGAATGGGGCTTGCCCGACTTGAAGACCAGGTTCAGCGGCTTGCCGGGACCCAGCAAGTGGCTCTGCCCCACGACCTCGTCGATGGTGCGCGGGCGCAGGGCTTCGGCCAGCGGCGCCGCCGGTTCGGTCTTGAACAGGTCATCCACGGCGCTCTCCGTACGGCTTACTGGTTGACGACGTCGGCGCCCTTGGGCGTCTCGAACTTGAATTGCTGCGCGCCCAGGGCCGGGTTGCGCTGGAAGTTCGTGAAGGTCAGGCGCGAAGTCTGGCCGAACGTGTCCTTCAGTTCCATCGCCAGCGGCACGCCGCCTTTCAGACCGATGCTGATCTGCTCGAATGACGTGTCCTTGGCTTTCGGTACGGCGTTGAGCCACTCCATGCCGTCGCGTTCGCCCGCTTCGCTGAGCGTGAAGTTTTCTTCCAGCTTGTTGCTGCCAAACAGGATCGCTGCCGGGGATGAACCCAGCGCGTTACCGAGTTTGCGCACGGTGACCTGGTTGAGGTCCTTGTCGTAGATATACAGCTGGTCGCCATCGGCTTGCAGGACTTGCTCGTACGGCTTCTGGTAGGTCCAGATGAACTTGCCGGGACGGGCAAAGACGAAGCTGCCGCTCGATGCGGGGCTGGCCTTGCCGCTTTTGGATTTGCCCAGCTGTTGCTGGGTGAATTCGCCCTTGGCCGACTTGGTGCTGGCGACGAAGGATTTGAATTGGTCGAGTGCGGCGGCGCTGGCGATGGTCGAGAACGCGAAGGCGCTCGTGGCCAGGAGTGCGGCGATGGTGAATTTGGTTGCTTGCATGCGTGGGGCCTTTTCTTGTTGTTGGGCCTGCTTGGGCAGGTTGGACGCGTGGACGGCGGAGCCGTCCACCCTACGACGGTTCATGACCAGTCAGGCAGCGCGGGCGCATGGTAGGCGCGCTGTTATTCCGCGCTGGCCGCCGGCACCAGGATGTCGCGGTTGCCGTTCGACTGCATCGGCGAGACGACGCCACTGTTTTCCATCTGTTCCAGCAGGCGCGCGGCGCGGTTGTAGCCGATGCGCAGGTGACGCTGGACCAGTGAGATCGATGCGCGGCGGTTCTTGAGCACCACCTGCACCGCCTGGTCGTACAGCGCGTCGGCCTCGCCGCCACCCTCGCCTGCTGCGGCCCCGTCAGTGGCGCCGCCTTCTTCCAGCGTGCCCCCTTCGAGGATGCCTTCAATATAGTTCGGCTCGCCCAGCGATTGCAGATGTTTTACAACTCGATGCACTTCCTCGTCGGACACGAAAGCCCCGTGCACGCGCACCGGCAGGCCGGTACCCGGCGGCATGTACAGCATGTCGCCCATGCCCAGCAGCGCCTCGGCGCCCATCTGGTCGAGAATCGTGCGCGAGTCGATCTTCGACGATACCTGGAACGCAATGCGGGTCGGGATGTTCGCCTTGATCAGGCCGGTGATGACGTCGACCGATGGTCGCTGCGTTGCCAGGATCAGGTGAATGCCGGCGGCGCGCGCCTTTTGCGCAATACGGGCGATCAGCTCTTCGACCTTCTTACCGACGACCATCATCAGGTCGGCCAATTCGTCGATGATGATGACGATGGTCGGCAGCTTTTCGAGCGGCTCCGGGTTGTCCGGCATGATCGAGAACGGATTCGGGATGTGCTCTTCGCGCTTGGTGGCCTCGAGGATCTTGTTGTTGTAGCCGGCCAGATTACGCACGCCGAGTTTACTCATCAGCTTGTAGCGGCGCTCCATCTCGTTGACGGCCCAGTTCAGCGCGTGGCCCGCCTGGCGCATGTCGGTCACGACCGGTGCAAGCAGGTGCGGAATGCCTTCGTACACCGACATTTCCAGCATCTTCGGGTCGATCAGGATCAGGCGCACGTCGGCCGGATCGGACTTGTAGAGCAGCGACAGGATGGTGGCGTTGATGCCGACCGACTTGCCGGAACCCGTCGTACCCGCCACCAGCAGGTGCGGCATCTTGGCCAGGTCGGCCACCACCGGCTTGCCGGCGATGTCCTTGCCCAGCGCCACGGTCAGGCTCGACGCGCTGTCGCCATACACCTTGGAGCCGACGATCTCGGACAGGCGCACGATCTGGCGCTTCGGGTTTGGCAGCTCGAGCGCCATGTAGTTCTTGCCGGGGATGGTTTCCACGACGCGGATCGACGTCAGCGACAGCGAGCGCGCCAGGTCGCGCGCCAGGTTGACGATCTGGCTGCCCTTCACGCCGGTGGCCGGTTCGATCTCGTAGCGCGTGACGACCGGGCCCGGGTAGGCAGCCACGACTTTGGCGTCGACGCCAAAGTCGGACAGTTTCTTTTCGATGAGGCGGCTGGTGAATTCCAGCGTCTCGACGCTGACCGTTTCGGTCACGGGCGGTGCTTCATCGAGCAGCGCCAGCGGCGGCAGGTCGGTATCGCCCCGGTGATCGGAGAACAGTGGCGTCTGGCGTTCTTTTTCGGCGCGCTCGGATTTGGGCACGCTGACCATCTGCGGCTCGATCTTGATCGGCTGCAGCGCTGGCTGGGCGCTTGGCGCGGCACTTGGCGCGCTACCCGAGGCCGACGATGCCGTCGACTTGGCCATGGAAACGGTTGCCGGCGCTGGCGCCATGTCGAGCGACGGCTCGGCCTTGACGACCGGAATCGGCTCGTTCGAATGCTTTTCGGTGAACTTGGCGCGGCCGTGATCGACGACCTCGTCGCGCTTGACGGCCGCCACTTCGCCCTGCTTGCGGTCTTCGATGTCTTCCATGCGCAGGCGGAACCAGTCGAACGCATCGTCGAACACGCCGCCGATGCGCTCGGCCACGGCCAGCCACGAGACCTGGAAGAACAGCGAAAAGCCCAGGCCGAACAGCAGCAACAGCAGCAAGGTGGCGCCGGTGGCCCCGAACGTGACCTGGCTGGCGTGCCCGATCAATTGCCCCAGCACGCCACCGGGCGCGCGTGGCAGTTCGACATCCCACGACCACATGCGCAGGTATTCCAGGCCGACGCTGCCGGCGAACATCAGTGCGAAGCCGATCCAGCGGACGTAGATTTCACCATGGTGCACGGGCTCTGCGGCCGCGGCCGTACCGAGCTTGTCGGTCAGGCGCCGCCAGCCGCGCCAGACTTGACGCAGGAAGATGACGCTCCACCACCAGGCCGAAAAGCCGAAGATGAACAGCAGCAGGTCGGACAGCCAGGCGCCGGCAGCGCCGCCCAGATTGTCGATGCGGGGTACCGAATTGGCGTGCGACCAGCCGGGATCCCCCTTGCTGTAGCTGAGCAAAATCAGGACGAAATAAAGGAACGCGACGGCGCCGGCGATCCAGCGCGCTTCGGACAGCAGGCGCGACAGGCGGCCTGGCAGCGGCGCGCGGGCCGTTTGCTTGGTGCGGGTATATCCGGAGGTGGCGGCTGGACTATTCTTGCTCATTGCAGGCACTGCGTGGTAACTACGAATCGACGATCCGGTCATTCTAAGCGATATACGGTCACACTGGCCCCACGATTCATGCCCGCGCGCCGCATCGTCTATAATCTGCCCTCTTTCGCACACCCCGACCGGCGCCCGCGTGGGCCTTGATTCTTCTCAAGGTGCCCCCAATTGCCGTGTGTCTATTAACAATCATTGAAGCGCCGCCATGACTACAACTAAACACGCCAAAGTCCTCATTCTCGGTTCCGGTCCTGCCGGCTACAGCGCCGCTGTGTACGCCGCGCGCGCCAACCTCAAGCCGATGCTGGTGACGGGCGTTGAGCAAGGCGGCCAGCTGATGACCACCACCGATGTCGAGAACTGGCCGGGCGATCCGCTGGGCGTGCAGGGTCCGGAGCTGATGCAGCGCCTGCTGCAGCACGCCGAGCGCTTCAATACCGAGATCGTGTTCGACCAGATCCACACGACCTACCTGAACGAAAAGCCGATCCGCCTGGTGGGCGACAGCTTCACCTTCACCTGCGACGCCCTGATCATCGCGACCGGCGCCTCGGCCCAGTACCTGGGCCTGCCATCGGAGCAGGCGTTCATGGGCAAGGGCGTGTCGGCCTGCGCCACCTGCGACGGCTTCTTCTACCGTAACCAGGAAGTCGCCGTCATTGGCGGCGGCAATACCGCTGTCGAAGAAGCGCTGTACCTGGCCGGCATCGCCTCGAAGGTCACGCTGATCCACCGCCGCGACCGCTTCCGCGCCGAGCCGATCCTGGTCGACCGCCTGATGCACAAGGTCTCCGAAGGCAAGATCGTGCTGGAATATAACCAGACGCTCGACGAAGTCCTGGGCGACAACAGCGGCGTGACTGGCCTGCGCCTGAAATCGACCCAGACGGGCGACTTCAAGGACCTGACCGTGCACGGCCTGTTCGTGGCCATCGGCCACAAGCCGAACACGGGCATCTTTGAAGGCCAGCTCGAGATGCACAGCGGCGGCTATCTGGTGACCAAGTCGGGCCTCGAAGGCATGGCCACTGCCACCAGCGTGCCGGGTGTGTTTGCTGCCGGCGACGTGCAGGATCACATCTATCGCCAGGCGATCACCAGCTCGGGCACCGGCTGTATGGCCGCGCTCGACGCACAGCGCTACCTCGAAGCGCTGGAAGACGATCCACAGTAAATCCTCACCAGGGACCGCATTCGATGGCAGGCATGAAAGACTTCGCTGAGCTCAAGGGCTTGCGCGACCAGCTCAAGGAAAACGAGCGCGTGCGCGCCATCGAACAGGCCGAGCGTGAACAACGCGAACGCCTGGCGCGTGAACGGGCAGTGGAATTTCGCAGCTCGATGCAGGGCGTGCGCAAGCTGCCCGAATCCGATCGCTATGTCCATCGCCCGGTGTACGTGGCCCCGAACCGCCCGATCCAGCGCGGACCGGTTCTCTCTGCCGCAGAGGAAACCGAAGCCGTCCTGCGCGAATCGCTGTCGGACCAGTTCGACGTCGAAGGCATGCTCGACGAAGACCCGGCCCTGAGCTACTCGCGCGATGGCGTCGGCCCCGATGTCGTGCGCAAATTGCGCAAACGTCACTGGCCGATCCAGGACGAGCTCGACCTGCATGGCCTGAACCGCGACGCTGCGCGCGACGCCCTCACCGACTTTTTGCACCGCGCCAACCGGCGCGGCGTGCGTTGCGTGCGCATCATCCATGGCATCGGTTACGGCTCACCGGGTGGCGAACCGGTGCTGCGCGGGATCGTGCACAGCTGGCTCGTGCAAAAGAACGAAGTGATTGCCTTTTGCGCGGCCGGCCGCTCCGACGGCGGCCATGGCGCGCTGATCGCCCTGCTGCGCGCTGCACTACTGGAATAACACGCGTCTGTATGGGTAATGCAACATGGTTGTGTAACAATTGCAATGTTCGTGTTTGCAGTTTCCACGCCTTTTGCCGGTTGATTGTAGAATTCCTCTCGGCCGGTCTTTTGCCGGTCATTCGACTAGGGGTGGTGTGATTTGAAGGCAATGCAAGCGGTCATCATGGAGCATGGGCAGCAGGTCGATTTGTCGTCCTGCGCCGACGAGCCGATCCATATCCCCGGCTCGATCCAGCCCCACGGCGCAATTCTGTTCTTTACCGAAGACGCACGTCTGGCCGGCTGGAGCGAAAACGCGCCCGCCATGCTGGGTGTCACCCCGCAACTGGGCCTGTCGCTGGACGCGCTGGCCCTGCCGGTCGCCGCCTTCGACGCCATCACCGACTGCATCGACACCTTGCACGACGACGACGCCGGCCCGATCGTGGCCGGCCTGTCCATTGGCGCGGCCGAATATGATTGCGTCGTGCACGCCGCCCATGGGCGCGTTACCGCCGAATTCGAACTGCGCGAAGCCTCGACCGAGGAAGTGTCGCAGTTCGCCGTCAAGGCGCACAGCTCGATCGACCGCCTGCGCCGTCAGAAAACCATTGAAGGGCTGCTCAGCGTGGCCGTGGCCCAGGTGCGCGACTTCACCGGGTTCGACCGCGTGATGGCCTACCGTTTCCGCGCTGACGACAGCGGCGACGTGGTCGCCGAAAGCCGCCGCGACGACCTGGTGCCGTACATCGGCCAGCGCTATCCGGCCGGCGACATCCCGGCCCAGGCGCGCCGACTGTACACGCTCAACACGCTGCGCATGATCGGCGACATGGACTACAAGGCCGTTCCGCTGTGCGGCGCGCCGGGCGCCCTGCCGCTGGACATGAGTTTCGCGGTGCTGCGCAGCGTCTCGCCGGTGCACATCGAGTACCTGAAAAACATGCACGTGATGGCGTCGATGAGCGTGTCCATCGTCATCAACGGCCGCCTGTGGGGCCTGATCGCCTGCCATCACATGTCGAAGAAGCTGGTGCCGTACGCCGTGCGCCTGGCGGCCGACGTGCTGGCACAGGTGATGGCATCGACCATCCTCAGCATCGAAGCGCGCGCCGACGCCACGCTGGCCGAGCAGTCGGCCCGCGTGCGCACGAGCATCGTCGAATCGCTGCTGCTCGACGACGACCCGATCGACGCGCTGGGCGAACATGGCCAGTCACTGCTGGCGGCTGCCGGCGCCCAGGCAATGATCGTCGCCCAGCACGGCAAGGTGGTCGTGCATGGCGAACTGGCGCCCGAACTGGCCAAGGCCATCATTGCGTCGCTGCCGGACAACCAGCACGATTTGCTGGTGCGCGAAGGCAAGCATGAATGGCCGGAAGCACTACAGGCACAATTGGGAAAGTGGGTGGGCATGCTGGCCATGCCCTTCGATCCGATGGGCCAGGGCTGGTGCGTGCTGCTGCGCGTCGAGCAGATCGAAACCGTGGCCTGGGGCGGCCGCCCCGAAAAAATTGCCATTTTCGGCCCGTTGGGCGAACGCCTGACGCCACGCGGCTCGTTCGACGCCTGGCATGAGACGGTGCGCGGCTGTGCGCACCCGTGGGAACCCACCGTGCTGGGCAATGCCCGTCTGACGCTGGCGGAGCTGGTGCGCGCCGTGAACTCGCACCGCTCCCAAACCGAAGCGACCCGCGCGCAGTTGCTGGCCATGCTCGGGCATGACCTGCGTGATCCGCTGCACTCGATCAATATGGCTGGCATGGTGCTCGAGCGCACCGGCAACGGTGGCGGCAACGGCCAGCCGACGCTGGGCAAGCGCATCCAGTCGTCGACCAACCGCATGCAGCGCATGATCAGCCAGGTACTGGACATGAGCCGTATCGACAGCGGCATGGGCCTGGGCGTTTCGCTGGTACCGGTCGACCTGAAGGAATTGCTGATCGACCTGATGGACGAGGCGCGCATGGCGTATCCGTCGATCCCGCTCGACCTGATCTGCGACGATGAAGCCATCGTCAAGGCCGACAGCGGCCGCCTGGGCCAGGTGTTATCCAATCTGATGAGCAACGCGCGCCACCACGGCGAGCCGGGCACGCCGGTGACCGTGTGCCTGCGCGCCAACGAGCGTGATGCATCGGTCGAGGTCGCCAACGCCGGCCAGGCGATCGCGCCCGAAACCGTGGCCACGCTGTTCAATCCGTTCAAGCGCGCGTCGATGAATAACCCGCGCAACCGCACCGGCATGGGCCTGGGCCTGTACATCGCGCAGCAGATCGTGCGCGAGCACCAGGGTGAACTGGCCTACCGGTATGCGGATGGGCGGGTGATCTTTACGCTGCGGCTACCACTGCTGGCGCGCTAAGCCCCGGGGCGACCGGCACATCGGTCACGTCGTTGGGCGGGTAGTTGAAGTAACCTCTGCCCATCCAGTCGTTGTCGGTCACGAAGAAGGCGCTGAATGGAATCTCCAGGGTACCGATCGCCGGCGGTTTGAGCGTCGCGATGATGGTGCCCTTGAGCGCCAGTGACATCGTCGCCGGGCCGAACCCCATCGCGCGTATCTGGCCGGTGATGTTCGACACCGGCAACTCGCCGTACGGGGACGCCAGGGCCTGGGTGATCTCGCCCTTGCCCTGCACGGTGCCATCGGCCTGGTCGATCATCAGCACCATCTTCAGGATCGGGGCGCCGGGCATGCCGCAGTTGCCGGCGGTCAAGGTGACCACTCTCACGGACTCGAACGTATTCGCCATCATCTACTCCTTCATCTGGGTTGGCTTGCAGGGATTCTCCAGCGCTCACGCCGCGCGGGACCTCGCCACTGTAAGCACGCCCGGCCGCAATGACCTTCCGGTTTTCTTCCCTCTCCCAGGCGGGGCGACGCCCATGGCGCAGGGTGCGCATAATTCTTTTATGCAAGCGCTGAGCCCGTGGTAATCTCACAACACCATTCCCTGACCTCTGCTGCATGACGCTCATCAAGTTCATCGAAATCATGGCGATCCTGGTCGGCGCATTTTCCGGCTTCATCGAGGCACGGCGCAAGCGCATGGACCTGGTCGGGGTATTCACTGTGGCGTTCATTACCGCATTCGGCGGCGGCACGCTGCGCGACATCCTGCTCGACAAGCGCCCGCTGTTCTGGGTAACGCACCAGGAATATGCGATCGCGATCTTCGTGCTGGCACTGGTTGCTTCTCCCCTCATCCGCACACTGCGCCAGATCGTCTCGGAGCGCCTGATCGTGATTGCCGATGCGGTGGGCCTGGGCCTGTTCTCGATCGCGGGCGTATCAGCCGCGCTGGCGGCGGACATGCCGATCTTCATCGCCTCGATGATGGGCGTCATTACGGGGATTTTCGGGGGCGTACTGCGCGATATCGTCTGCAACGAGGTGCCGATGGTGTTCCGGGATGGCAAACCGTATGCGATCTGCGCCTTCATCGGCAACTGGCTGTTCCTGCTCATGGGCAAGTACGGCGTGCCGCATGATTTCGCGCTGTGGTCGAGCTGCCTGTTCATCAGCGGCCTGCGGCTGCTGACGTGGAAATTCGATATGCGGATGGGGCGGTAACGACGTACCGCCCCGGCGGGGTCAGATATGCTTGCTTAGACGGCGTCCGGGCCGGTTTCGCCGGTACGGATCCGGATGACCTGCTCGATGTTCTGTACAAAAATCTTGCCGTCGCCGATCTTGCCGGTGCGCGCCGCCTTGATGATGGCGTCGACGACGCTGTCGGCCATCGGATCGTCCACCACCACTTCGATTTTCACTTTCGGCAGGAAGTCCACGACGTATTCGGCGCCGCGGTACAACTCGGTATGCCCCTTCTGGCGGCCAAAGCCTTTTACTTCGGTGACGGTCAGGCCGGTGACATTGACTTCGGCCAGCGCTTCGCGCACTTCGTCGAGCTTGAACGGTTTGATCACGCAGGTAATCTGTTTCATGGTGGTAGTCCTTTCGATGAGTCGGGGATAGTCGCCAGGTCGTCGAGCCAGACGGTGGCCTCGGAGTCGGACGGCGCGCGCCAGTCGCCGCGTGGCGAAAGGGAGCCGCCGTTGCCGACCTTCGGTCCGTTCGGTACGCACGAGCGCTTGAACTGGCTGGTCTTGAAGAAACGGAACAAAAAGATCGACAGGTTGCGCTTGATGGCGTCCAGGTCGTATTGGTTGCGCGTGCCGGTCTCGTCCGGCCAGCGGCCCGCTGCGCTGTCGTGCCACGCCGAATACGCCATGAACGCGACCTTGCTCGGCTTGAAGCCATAGCGCAGCGTGTAGAACAGGTTGAAGTCCTGCAGCTCGTAGGGGCCGATGCGCTCCTGCGTGCTTTGTGCGGGCTTGGCATCGGCGGCGCCGCCCGGCACCAGCTCGGGGCTGATCTCGGTATCGAGAATGTCGATCAGCACCTGCGACTGGCCTTCGGCAACCACGGTGCCCGTCTCGGCCACCCAGCGCACGAGGTACGAGATCAGCGTCTTGGGCACGCTGGCGTTGACGTTGTAGTGCGACATATGGTCGCCCACGCCGTAGGTGCACCAGCCCATCGCCAGCTCGGACAAATCGCCCGTGCCGATCACGATCCCGTTGTGGAAGTTCGCCAGCCGGAACAGGTGGTTGGTGCGCTCGCCCGCCTGCACGTTTTCGAACGTGATGTCGTAATCTAGCGTGCCCTCGCTGTACGGGTGGCCCAGATCCTTGAGCATCTGGATGCAGCTTGGGCGGATGTCGATCTCCTGCGCGCTGCAGCCCACGGCCGCCATCAGGTCGCGCGCCTGCCTGAGCGTGCGCTCGCTCGTGGCAAAGCCCGGCATCGTGTACGCCAGGATGTTCGTGCGCGGCAGCTTCAGGCGGTCCATGACTTTTGCGCAGACGAGCAGCGCATGCGTCGAGTCCAGGCCACCCGAGACGCCAATGACGACCTTCTGGATGCCGCTCGACGCCAGGCGCTGGATCAGTGCCTGCACCTGGATGTTGTAGACCTCGGTGCAGCGCTCGTCGCGCAGGGCGCGGTCGACCGGCACGTACGGGAATCGCTCGACAACGCGCGCCAGCGGCAAGCTGCGCTCCACGGGCAGCGCGAGGTCGAAACGCACGATGCGAAACGCCGCGACTTCGGCCGCATGGCGCTGCGCAGTCTGCGCGAACGTGGTGGCCTTCATGCGCTCGGTCGACAGGCGATCGAGGTCAACGTCGGCAAAGATGATGTGCGACTCGTCGGAAAAGCGTTCGGATTCGGCCAGCAGCTCGCCCTTTTCGTAGATCAGCGACTGGCCATCCCACGCCATGTCGGTGGTCGACTCGCCCCGCCCGGCCGACGTGTACAGGTAAGCAGCCATGCAGCGCGCCGATTGCTGGCCCACCAGCTGGTGGCGGTAGCCGCTCTTGCCGACGACGACGTTCGATGCCGACAGGTTGACCAGCACCGTGGCGCCGGCCAGTGCCGCGAACGATGACGGCGGCACCGGCACCCAGACGTCTTCGCAGATCTCGAGGTGAAAGCGCAACAGCGGCAGATTGGCGACCTCGAACAGCAGGTTCACGCCGAACGGCACGGTCTGGCCAAACAGGTCGATCACGTCGACCGGCGCGCAATCGGCGGGCGTGAACTGCCGGGATTCGTAAAACTCGCCATAATTAGGCAAATAACTTTTCGGCACCACGCCCAGCACGCGCCCGTTGGCGATGGCGACGGCGCAGTTGAACAGCATGTGGTTCACCCGCAGCGGCATGCCGATGACGATGGCCAGCGGCAGGCTGCGCGAGGCATCGAGGATGGTCTGCAAGCCGCCCAAGCAGGCGTCGAGCAGCGCGCGCTGGTGGAACAGGTCGTCGCAGGTATAGGCAGACAGGCCCAGCTCCGGGAACGCGACCAGCGCCGCGCCTTCGCTTGCCGCCTGCTGCGCCAGCTTGACCGTCTGTTCGACGTTGTAGGCCGGGTCGGCCACACGGATGCGCGGGATGGCGACCGCAACGCGTGCAAAATGGTGCGAATAGAGATTGAAGAATCGGCTGGTCATAAGGGTCTCTCGCAGTGCCGACGCGGCAAATCGCTGCCCGTGGCACTCACTTCTTGGAATTGGAAGCAATGTTGAAAGCAATGACAGATTATCGCACGCATATCGTCTCGAGCCTGTCCGAAGTCGGGCAGGCGCCGTGGGACGCACTGGTCCAGGCCCAGGCGGCGCCGACGCCGTTTCTCTCGTACGCCTTCCTGCACGCGCTGCACGCGTCGGGCAGCGCGGCGCCCGAAAGCGGCTGGCAGCCGCAATTTTTGCTGCTGTACGACGCGGCCGACGTGCTGGCGGCCGCCCTGCCCCTGTACGTCAAGGGCCACTCGTATGGCGAGTACGTATTCGACTGGGCCTGGGCCGATGCCTACGCGCGCAATGGCCTCGACTATTACCCGAAGCTGCTGTCGGCGATTCCGTTCACGCCCGTGGCCGGCTCGCGCCTGCTGGCGGTCGACGCCGCCGCGCGCGCCGCGCTGATCGACGTGCTGACGGCCACGCAGTCGGCCACCGAAGTCTCGTCGACCCACATCCTGTTCCCGCCCGAGGACGAAGCGCAGGCGCTCAAGGATGCCGGCTTCCTGCTGCGCAGCGGCGTGCAGTTTCACTGGCTGAACCGGGGGTATGCGAGCTTCGACGAGTTTCTGGCCACGCTCGAGCCAAAGAAGCGCAAGAACATCCGCGCCGAGCGGCGCAAGGTGGTCGATGCCGGCGTCACGATGCGGCGCGTGCGCGGGGCGGATGCCACGCGCGAGGACTGGGTGCTGTTCAACCGCTGCTACCGCAACACGTACAAAGACCACCACTCGACGCCGTACCTGAACCTGGACTTTTTCCTGCGCATCGGTGCAACGATGCCGGACAATATCCTCCTGGTGATCGCCGAACTGGAAGGCCGCGCGGTCGCCGCATCGCTCGTCATCCACGATGCCGACACGCTGTACGGCCGCTACTGGGGCGCGCTCGAACACGTGCCGTGCCTGCATTTCGAGGCTGCGTATTACCAGCCACTGGAATTCTGCATCGAGCAGGGCATTGCCACGTTCGAAGGCGGCGCGCAGGGCGAACACAAGATGGCGCGCGGCTTCCTGCCGACCAAGACCTGGTCGGCGCACTGGCTGGCGCATCCGTCGTTTGCCAATGCGGTGGAAAATTTCCTGCAGCGTGAAGCCGGCGGCATCGACGACTATCTCGATGAATTGAACGAGCGCAGTCCGTTCCGGCAGCGCGCCGGGTAGCTTGCCCGGGACCGGATATGCGTGCCGGGTATTCTGGCCTGAATGAGGCCGTGCGCGGTGCAAACCGCCTATAGTTGGTGCCTGATCAATGTTCACTTGCGAGGACCGCGTATGGCAACCGCTTCATCCACCGTCGTGATCGATGGCGTCGACGTCAACGTCACCGCCGGCGCCGACAGCTTCGGCAACCCCACGCGTACCGTGGTCGTGCCGGTGATCACGGCCACGCGCCAGGACGCGAACGGCAACGCGCTGGCCGATATTCCGGTCACAACGACTGAGGACGGCGAGCCAGCTTTGACGGCCAGCCTGCCAACCGGGTACGGCATGCGGATGACGGCACTGACGTACCAGCAGCCGCTCAAGAACGGACCGGCGCTGTTGCAGCCGCAGATCGACGCGCATGTACCGGCGGCCAGCCGGGCGACGATGACCGATGTCATCGCCGCGCAGTGGGAAGGCATGCGCGATTCGGGCGGATTCCTGCTGTCGACGGTTACGCCGACAATGGCAGCCGAAAACGCAACACGCTCGGTCATGCAGGTATCGAACAGCGACGGACAATTTTATACGGCGGTGCTCATCGACACCAATGACCTCGGTGACGCGGCGCAAATCGCCCTCTCGGGCTTCAACCTCACGCTTATCACCGGTGGCGGCACCTTCAATCAGGTGATCGGCAGAGCCAACATCATCGCCGACGGCGCCAGCCAGACCATTATTCTCGACGGTGGCCAGGACCGGGTCAGCACCGGCGGCGGCAACGACCGGATCATCATCGGCGAGAGCATCCAGGACACGATCGGACACGCCTCGTTCTATGAGATCGACGGTGGCGAGGGCTATGACACGCTGCAGCTCAAACGTGACAGCCGGGCCGATTATTCGTTTTATGCTTACGACACGATGGACGGTCATGCCGTATTGGGCCTGACCCCCGGCAATCTTCGGAACATAAGCTATCAGGCAAACAACATCGAAGCCTTCCTTTTAGGCGAAGCTGTTGCTGACACCACAGTGCGCGGCAGCGTCACGCGGTTGTACGAGACGCTGCTGGAACGCGCGCCCGACGCCGGCAGCCTCGATTACTGGATGCGCACGCTGGCCGGCGCCGCCTCGCTCGAGGATGTGACGCAATCGATCCTGGCGTCGTCCGAGCTGGCCGGCGACGTCCCGCAGGCAAACGGCGCTTACGTCACCTGGCTGTACGATCAGATCCTGGGCCGCGCCACCGACGCCGACGGCCTGGCCTACTGGACGGCAACTCTGGCCAGCGGCGACATCAGCCGCGCCGGCCTGGCGCTGGCGCTCGTCGATTCGGACGAAAAACTGACGCATGACGCGTCGACCGAGATCGCGTTTGGCACCACCGACATCGCCGTACTCATTCGCATGTACGACGCGCTGTATGACCGTCAGCCGGATCTGGCGGGCCTGAATTACTGGATCGACCGCTCGGAAGAAGGCATGACGCTGGCTGATATCGCCGACAGCTTTGTCGATGCCGCCGAGTCGACCGACCGGCTGGATGATCCGGCGTTCATCGCGCAGCTGTACCGCACGGCGCTCGAGCGCGACGCCACAACGACCGAGCTGGCGGATTGGACCGGGCTGCTCGCGCAAGGGTATCTCGACCGGGGCGACGTGCTGCTGGCGCTGGCCGAGTCGAGCGAAATGGTGGCGCTGGTCGGGACGATGAGCACGACGTTCGAGCTGGCCTGATACACGGCGGCGTGCGGCCCCCGCAAAAAAAAAGGCTGGTTCGCCAAATGGCGCCAGCCTTCTTTTGCTACCGCCACACGGTGGCGGTGAGTACTGCTCAGTTCCAGCCGCCGGCGTTCAGGCGATAATCGACCTTCGCTGGCTTGATGGCTTCTGCTCGCTTGCGCAGAGCGTATTTGGCGCGGCTGCCGGCAGCGGCGACGAGTGCGTGGACAATCTTTTTCACGTAGAGCTCCTTCGATTGCATCGCCCAGATGGGCAACGCCTATGGTTTCAGTTGGTGTACAACTGTTATATAGGCGACTCAGCGTGTTTTCCAATTCTGAGTTGCAATATCAGACATCAGCTTGGTGAATGTCAGTCGAGCTGCCTGTCTAGCCAGGCGCGTATCCCGTCGAGCGAGCGGAATTCCGTCACTGAGCGGCAGGCAATGTTTGGGTTGCGCGACTGCAACATACGGGACAGCGCGGTGCCCGGCCCCAGTTCGAGCGCTACAGTGACGCCGGCCTCAGTGATCGCATCCATGCATTCGCGCCAGCGGATCGTCTCGGCAATCTGACGCGGCAGCTCGGCCAGCGCCTTGCGCGCGTCGAATACCGGTTCCGCCGAGATGCCGGACAGTACCGGGAACGCGGGCGCGCGCCATTGCGCATCAGCCAGTAAGGCAGCGAACGGCGCGACCGCGCCCGCCAGCAACGGTGTATGCGACGCGACCGCGACCGGCAGCACGGTAGCGTGGCCACCGGCGGCAATCGCGGCGCTGGCCAACGCGTCACGCTGCGCGGCCGGGCCGCCTGCCACCAGCGCATCGTCACCAGTCACGATGGCCGGATAAAACCCGGCGCCCGCCAGCAAGTCGTCGACCGTCCCGGACGGCATGCCGGACAGCGCCACCATGCCCTGCTCTGCGCCGTCGGTCACGCAGGCATCCATCAGGCGCGCCCGCTCGATGGCCAGCTTGACCACGTCCTCCGGTGCCAGCGCTCCGGCGACGCCATAGGCTGACAACTCACCGATGCTGTAGCCGGCCACCAGCTCCGGCGTCGCGATCGTGGCCTGCAACGCGCGCCACATGGCCAGCGTGGCAGCGACGATGGCCGGTTGCGCGATGCGATTCGTGAAGCGTTCTTCGCCAACACCGTCCTGCAGCGTTGCGCCCAGTGCCGGATCGGCGCTCCATTCCTCGAGCAGCCGGCTGGCGGCGGGGTCAAGGCGCGCCATGTCGAACATCGCCGGATGCTGCGCGCCCTGCCCCGGGCACAGGATGGCCAGGCGCCCCGCCATCAGCGCGTCGTCACCGCGTGCACGAGGCACACGGCGCCCAGCAGATCGGCCGCGCCGCCCGGCGACAGCCGCGCCGCCACGAAGGTGCGGTGGCTGGCCAGCGCGCGCGCTTCCCAGTCCGGCGCCGCCGTAGCACCGCGCGCGATGAAGGCGCGCGCCTGGCGCCGCACCGTCAAGGCGCCTTCGACGCCGCCGCGATGGTAGACATTGGTGTCGCTGATATGCGCCATGAGCGCGAATAACCCATCGATGCGGGCCTCGCGCAGGCCGCGCCCCGCTGCCAATGCACGGCGCAGCGCCGGCAAGCCCACATCGAACACCGAAGGAAAGCCAAGCGCGCCTTCTTCGCGCGCACCGCTGGCTGCGTAGCGCTGCACGGCGCGGGCGCCGTGCGAAACAGGTTCGCCGTTGACAACGCTGTGCGCGCCCAGCGCCTGGCCCCAGCAGGCGCGCAGCAGTTCGCCGATGCGCGTTGGGGTCAAGGCGTCGCCGAGCGCCTGGCAGCGGCCGATGGCCGCGCACAGCATGCCCAGGCAAAAGATCGCGCCACGGTGCGTGTTGATGCCGCCGGTAGCGCGCAGCATCTGTGCTTCGGCGTCGATGCCCAGCTGTTTCAAAGCGTGGAACGGCGCATCCTGCATGCCGGCGCGGGTGATGTCGGCAAAGTAGCGCCGCAGCGCGAACAGGCTGCGCATGAAGGTGGCCGCCGTCATGTCGGTGTGGCTGCCGTTGTCGACCTTCGAGACCAGGCCCGGCTTCGGATACAGCACCAGTTCCGCATACAGGCTGCGCACGGCCACGCGCGCGGTGCGCTGGCAAAAGGCGCGCTCGCTGGCGTCGCCCTGCCCGGGCCAGCCAGGCGCTCGCACTGTCTGCAGCGGGTTCAGGTCATCCATGTTCTTCCTCCAGCGTGGCCATCAATGCTTCGGGCAGCACCAGCGCGATGCGGTCCAGCCCTTTCGTCAACACGCGCGTACCCGGCGCGCCGGCAAACGCCGCACGCAATTCTTTCCACGCGACCGCGCGGCCATCGGGGAACACCACTTCGCCATCGAGCGGCAAAATGCCCGCATGCCACGACAGCAGATCGAGTCCGATCATCAGCTGGCGCCGCGTCTGCGGCTGCAACAGCACGTCGATATCGGACAGCGGCGTCAGATAATACTGGCCCGTGAGCGCGGCCAGCGCCACCGAACCGTACACGGAGAGGCTCACGCCGGCGTCGGCCGCCTGGCGTTCGAGCGCTTCCAGGCCCTCGCGCCATTGCGCCGGCACGGCGTCGAGCGCGCCGACCAGCGGCAAGGCCCGCGTGCGCCGGCCGATATCGGACATCTCGACGGCGCAGCCGAATTTGAGTTTGCCGCCATCTTCGGGCCGCGGCGGTAGCGGGAACCCAATCGCCACCTCGCCCGGCAGCATGCCGGCTTCGGTGCGCCGCACGACGGCCGGCCAGCCGCCGTCATGCCAGCGATCCAGCGCAGACAGGGCGGCCTGCGGCGCGCCGTCGCGCACGCGCTGCCAGCCGCGGCTCGTCAGCCAGACCAGGTCATGCCGGGCGAACATCGCTGCCCACCCTGACCGCCTGCGCCACCGGGTGCGCCAGCAGGCGGCCGCCCCGCGCCAGGCCCAGCGCCATGCGCCCGTCCTCGGCCTTGCTGTCGGCCAGTGCGCGGATCAATTCGCCCGCCAGATCGCTTTTCCAGATGCCGTGCAGGCCACCCATGCGCAGGTAGTTTTCCGGCCCCGGCGCGAACACGGGATTGTCCTTGGCCAGCTCGGTCAGGCGTTCCTCGGGCACCTTCGTGATGCGCGCCATCGCCGGCAGACCCATCACGCGGATGGTCGCCTCGGGCAGCGCGTAACAGGCGCTGGCAATCAGGCCACTGGTGATGAACCCACCCGACAGCGCCTGGTCGTACACGAGGCCGATCACGGTGTGGCCTTCGCGCCGCGCCAGGTCGACGCATTTGCCCAGATGGGCCATGTAGCTGTTGATGCCCAGCATCTCGTCGCGGTGACGCAGGCGCTGCCCTTGCGTGTCGACCAGGATCAGGATAGGGCGCCCCGGATGCTCGCGCACCGTCCACAGGATCGCCTGCGCCTGGGCCAGCGCGATCTCGATGCCGATCGGCGTGTGGCCGGTGGTGCCGATGACGGCCACCGGCTTGCCGTCGACCTGCGCGCTACCGCTTAAAAAATTGTCGGCTTCGGTGATGGTATGCCCGCCGGGGAAAAGTTGTGCTGCTACCGTCTGCCAATCCATCATCGTTCTCCCAGCGTGGGCGTGGCGCGGTGCTGCGCCGCCAGTGTGAGGAAGGCGTCGGGTTCCAGCATCGGCACCCGCGCCGGATCCGGCATGCCCAGCCCCTTCCAGATATCCATCGGTTCGGTGAGGCCCTGCGTGTCTTGCAGGCGCCGTTCGAGCATCGCCTGCTCGGCCAGCAGGCCGTCGAGCGTCAACGGTGCGCCGCCCGCCGGGATGTCCGCGATGGCTTCGAGCGCTGCCGCGCGCAGCGCCTCGGTGTCGTCTTCCACCAGCACCTGGCAGTCGCCCAGCAGGTAGCGGTGCTTGCCGCCCGTCGTGCGCCAGACCAGTGCGCGGTCGCGCGAATCGAATTCTTCCACGCCGTTGGCAGTCTCGATGACCTCGGGACCGGACATCGCCAGGCGCCCTTCTTCGGACATGATGACCGTATTGGCACAGCGCGCCGCGATGCCCATGCCGCCAAAGCACCCGTTGGCGCCACCGACGACGGCGATCACGGGAATGCCGGCTGCGCGCACGTCGAGCATCGCGCGCATGACTTCCGACACGGCGATCAGGCCCGCGTTGGCTTCGTGCAGCCGCACGCCGCCCGATTCCAGCAGCAGCACGACGGCGTGCGCCCGTTCATCGATCGCGCGCTGCAGCATGCCCACCAGCTTGGCGCCATGGACTTCGCCCACCGCGCCGCCCATGAAGCCGCCCTCCTGCGCCGCGCCAAACACGACCTGGCCACCGAGCTTGCCGCGCCCGACGACGACGCCATCGTCGAACGACACCGCCGCATCGAGCTGCGCCAGGTGCGGACTGACGATGCGCATTGACGGCGGCAAGAATTCTTCGAAACTGCCGGCGTCGAACATGGCCGGAATGCGCTGGCGCGCCGTGAGTTCCTGGTAGCTGCTCATGGCGCGCCTCCGGGAAGGTCGGCGATCGACTCGACCGCCTGGTCCAGGCGCAGGCTCACGACAGCCGGCGTGGCGCCCATGTCGTTGACGCTCACGCGCGCATCGGCCAGGCTCCAGCGCGCATGAAAGTCGGCCATGACGGCCTGCCAGGTGGCGCCGAAACCGACGGCCGCCGTGCGCACTTCGATCTCGCAGGCACCCTTCAGGTGCGCCGGTTCGATCAGGATTTCAAGATTGCCCGAGCCCACCACGCCCACCAGTTGCGGCATGCCGCTCAATGGGCGCTGTCCGCCTTCGAAACGATAGTTCAGCGTTTCCATGATGTTGTTCCTTACCAGTTCCTGAAGCGCTTCGGCGGGTCGTACAGCCCGCCCGATGCGCGCACCAGGCCCTTCATGTTCTTGGCGGCCAGCAGGTCGCGGGTCGCCATGCGTTTGTCGATGCCGAGATCTTCGGGCCGGCGGATGATGCCCCGGTCGCGCAGGTTCTCGACCATGCGCTTGTCGCGCGCCATGCCCACCGGCGTGTAGCCGGCCACGCCGCGGATCGCCTGTTCGCGCTCTTCGTCAGTGCGGCACAGCAGCAGGTTGGCGATGCCTTCCTCGGTCAGAATGTGGCTCACGTCATCACCATAAATCATCACCGGCGGAATCGCCATGCCAGCCTGCTCGGCCAGTTGCCAGGCATCGAGCTTGTCGACGAAGGCCGGCGCCATGTGTTCGCGGAAGGTCTCGACCATCTGCACCACCAGCTTTTGTCCGCGCGGGATCACGTTGCGGCCCGCGCGCGCCTCTTCGCCGGCCTTCAGCCAGGCCTTGCTCGGATGGCGCCGGCCACGCGCATCGGCGCCCATGTTCGGCGCGCCACCGAAGCCCGCGATGCGGCCCAGCGTGGCGGTCGACGAATTGCCCTGCAAGTCGATCTGCAGCGTCGAGCCGATGAACAGGTCGCACGCGTAGTGCCCGGCTGCCTGGCAAAAGGCGCGGTTGCTGCGCATCGAGCCATCCGGCCCCACGAAGAACACGTCGGGCCGCGCGCGGATATAGTTTTCCATGCCCAGCTCGGAGCCGAACGAGTGCACCGATTCGACGAAGCCCGCTTCGATCGCGGGGATCAGGGCCGGGTGTGGATTTAATGCCCAGTGACGGGCAATCTTGCCTTTCAGGCCCAGGCTCGCGGCGTAGGTTGGCAGCAGCAGTTCGATGGCGGCCGTGTCGAAACCGATGCCGTGGTTCAGGCGCTCGATCTCGTACTCGGCATAGATGCCCTTGATGGCCATCATCGCCATCAACACCTGAATCTCTGAAATCAAAGCCGGATCACGCGTAAACAGCGGCTCGATGTAGTACGGCGAGGGCGACTGCACGACGTAGCCGACCCAGTCGCCGGGAATGTCGATGCGGGGCAGCTTGTCGACGATCTGGTTCACCTGCGCGATCACGATGCCGCTCTTGAAGGCCGTCGCTTCGGCAATCGCCGGCGTGTCTTCGGTATTCGGGCCGGTGTACAGATTGCCGTCGCGGTCGGCCATTTCGGCGGCCACCAGCGCCACGCGCGGCGTCAGGTCGATGAAGTAGCGCGCGAACAGCTCGAGGTAGGTGTGGATCGCGCCGATATTGAGCTTGCCCGACTGTGCCAGCTTGGCCAGGCGGCCGGCCTGCGGACCCGAGAACGAGAAATCGAGTTTCGACGCGATGCCCTTCTCGAACACGTCCAGGTGTTCCGGGAGCGACAGCACCGACAGCAGCATGTGCAGGTCGTGCACGCGCGCCGTATCGACGCGCGTCAGGGCTTTACCTAGAAAGTCTGCCTGCTTCTGGTTGTTGCCTTCGAGGCAGACGCGGTCGCCCGGTTCGAGCACCGCGTGCAGCAGCTCGACGATGTGCGAGGCCTGGACGACCTTGCCGTCGAGCGCCCCGCCAAGTGCGGCGCCGGCGCGGGCCAGGCGCTCGCTGCGGTTACGTTGCTGGCCGGTCCAGCGGCCTTCAGCATGATTCATGATCATTCCTAAAATTTGCGTGGCCTTACAACACCACGAACAGCAGCCACACGACGATCGGTGCCACCAGCGTCACGATACCGCCATAGATCATCAGCTGGCGCAGGAATACGTCACGGTCGATGCCCTGGGCACTGGCCAGCACGAGTGCGCCATTGGTGGAGAACGGGCTAACGTCGACGATCGTCGAGGCGACGGCCATGGCAGCGATGAAACCGATGGCGTCGACACCGGTGCCCGATGCCAGGAACGGCACGGCCAGCGGAATGAGCGAACCCAGCACGGCAGTCGACGACGCAAAGGCCGAGACGATGGCGCCGACGAACAGCAGCAGCAAGGCCACCATCAGCGGCGAGGTCAGGCTGGCGACGCTGTCGCCGACCCAGGCAATGGTGCCCATTTTCTGCATGACGCCGACATACGTGCTCACGCCGACGATCAGCATGATCTCGGGCCACGACACCTGGCCGATGGCGCGCTTTTGCACCTGCGGCGACAGGATCGAAATCAAGAGGCCGATGGTCAGGGCGACGAAGCCGATATCGAGTTTGTACAGCAGCGTGAGCACGGCCAGCGCGATCAGGCCGACGACGGTGAACATCTGGTGGAAGGTCGGCCCGGCATGCAGATCGATGTCGCCGGTGCCCAGGCCCGAGCCAGGACCACCGTTGCCGACGGCGCCGACGGCGGCCGTCGAACGCTGCGCGGTGAGGCGTTCTTCGCTGCCGGTTTCATTCTCGGCGTCGCCGTAGATCTGCGGGCCCTGCGCTGCGACTGCCACGGGTGGCGTGAATGGCGTCATCGGACGGATGCCGGCGCCGGCCTTCGGCATTTCCTGGCGCATCAGTTTGGCGCCGCCGAACACGAAGAACAGGATGACCGACACGGCCAGGTTCACGCCCAGGCTGGTGAAGGCAGTGGTCAACGGCGAAATCGGCAGGCCGGCTTCCATGACGACCTTGTTGGTGATGCCGCCATAGATGCTGATCGGCGAGAAGCCGCCGCCCTGCGCGCCGTGGATGACCAAGAGGCCCATCATCAGGGGATTGATCTTGTACTTGGCGGCAAAGCCCAGCGCGATCGGGGCGATGATTGCCACTGCGGCCGGGCTGACGGCGCCGACGGAGGTCAGGAGCGCCGTGACCGCGAACATGACCCAGGGAATGGCGGCGATGCGCCCGCCGACGGCACGCACGGCCAGTCTGACGAGCCAGTCGATCGTGCCATTGTTCTGGGCCTGGGCGAACAGGAAGGTGATGCCGACCAGGGTCAGGAACAGCTCGGCCGGGTAGCCGGACATGATGGCCTTGGTCTCCATGCTGAAGACGATGGTGCCGACCAGGAAGGCGCCGACAAACGCGATGACGCCCATATTGATGGGCATGGCGGTGGCGACAATAAACATGAGCGCCAGAACGCAGATTGCAATGACATGAGAGGACACAGGGTGGCTCCTACGAGGTGCGAAGGCCGGTTCCACCCGGCGCGTCGCTGGTGATACGTCTCCAATGCATGGTCTGTCGCCATCGCCTCCTCGGACCGTGGTCTCGGGACACTGCGGGGCCGGCCATGCTCTTTTGTTATGCAGGTTGTGCCGCCAAGGTAAACCTGATCGCTTTCGAGATCAATTACGCTGGGGTACTAACGTTTACTGTCAGCGGAAGTGTTACATTCCTGCTGTGCAGCGCCAGGTGCCCGGATGTCGGGCCAGGCCTGCCTCGCCTCGATCGACCCTGACCGCAAGGAAGCTTTGATGAACACCGCTACTGCCGCACCCGCACCTGCCCGCCCCCTGAGCGTCTTCGACAAGGTCGCCCGCTGCGTGCTGGTCACCGGGGCCACGGGCTTCGTCGGCCAGCATCTGGTGCGCGCGCTGCTGCAGGATGGCCATCAGGTGATTGCCCTGACGCGCGACGTGGGGCGCGCTGCCACGCTGTTCGACGGTCGGGTGCGCGCCATCGCCGCGATGGACGATCTGCCGCTCGACCACCAGGTCGACATCGTCGTCAACCTGGCCGGCGCCCGGATTCTCGGCCAGCGCTGGACCGCCGCGCGCAAGGCCGCGCTGCGCCAGAGCCGCGTCGCACTGACGGAAAAAGTGGTCGACTGGATCGGCCGCGCCAGCCACAAGCCGCGGCTGTTGCTGTCGGCGTCGGCGATCGGGTACTACGGCATCCAGCGGATCGGCGACGACGCCAAGCTCGACGAAGCAGCGCCTCCCCAGCCGATGTTCATGTCGGACCTGTGCCGCGAGTGGGAAGCCGCCGCGGCCGGCGCGGTGCGCCACGGCGTGCAGGTGGAGTGCATGCGCTTCGGCCTGGTGCTGGGCGAGCAAGGCGCGCTGCCGATGATGCTGCTGCCGATCCGGCTGGGCATCGGCGGCCGGCTGGGTAGCGGCCGCCAGTGGCTGTCGTGGATTCACATCGACGATCTGATCGGGGGCATCGCGCACCGCTGGAAGCAGGCGCTCAGCGATGCATCTGCGCCGACGTTTGGCGCGACCAACTTCACCGCACCGATCGCGGTGTCGCAACTGGAATTCAGCCAGGCGGCCGCGCGCGTCTGGAAACGGCCATGCGTGATCCCGACGCCTGCCTGGCCGATGCGCCTGGCGCTCGGCGAGCAGGCTGATTTGCTGCTGGAAGGCCAGCGCGTGGTGCCGTTGCGGTTCGCCCGCGAAGGGTTCGAGTTCAAATATCCAGCGCTTGAAGCGGCGCTGCGCAGCCTGAAGTAACGGGGCCGCCAGGGGCCACGGGGCCTGTCAGTCAGGTCCCGAATCCGGTATCATTCGGCATGCTCAGTTTTCCTTTTCAACCGTTTATTATTGGCGTCGCGGGCGGTAGCGGCAGTGGCAAGTCCACGGTGTCCAGGCAAGTGCTCTCCACGTTTGGTACCGAGATGGTCTCGGTCGTGATGCAGGATGATTATTACTGCGACCAGACGCATCTTAGTCCCGAAGTACGCACCCAGCAGAATTACGACCATCCGCAGGCGTTTGAGTGGTCGCTGCTGGTGCAGCACGTCCAGGCGCTGCGCCGGGGCGAGTCGATCGACATGCCCGAGTACGACTTCACGCTCCATAACCGCTCCGACCGCACCATCCGGGTCAAGCCCGCGCCGGTCATCGTCATCGAAGGCCTGTTTGCCCTGTATGACCCGGCCCTGTGCGACATGATGTCGCTGAAGATCTTCGTCGATACGGCATCCGACATCCGCTTCATCCGCCGCATGCAGCGCGATATCACGGAACGGGGCCGCTCGGTGGAAAGCGTCATCAGCCAGTACCTGGATACCGTGCGGCCGATGCACAAGCAGTTCATCGAGCCAACCAAGCGCAACGCCGATGTCATCATCCCGCACGGGGCGAACAATCCGGCGGTCGACATGATCACCACCAAGGTCGCCAGCGTGATCAACCAGTTGAAGCGCTCGTGAAGATGGCTGGGCGCTGATCCTTACCGGCACCAGCGCCAGCGCATTCAGCCCGTTGGCGTGCGGTGTTTCAGCATCCGGCACACCGCCGCCAGCGCCAGCAGATTCGGATCCCGCTCGCGCACCCGCAGGAAGCTCAGGCCGATCGTCTGACGCATCAGATAATCGTTCTTCAGCGGGATCAGCTGGACCTTGTCGCCAAACGCATGGCGCACGCGGCCCGGCAGCAGCGTGTAGCCGATCCCCGCCCCCACCAGGTTCATCAGCGAAAAAATATCGCCCACGCGCGTGACGATGCTCGGCGCATACCCGGCGATGCGAAACGCTTCCTGAAACCCGCTGAAGGTCACGAAACCATCCTTCAGGCAGACGAATTTCTCGTCCGCGCAGGCGCGCAGATCGACTTCGGCCATGCCCGCATACGGCGACCCGGCCGGCGCCGCAAAGAAAATCTCGTCCTCGAACAGCGCGATCGACTCGATATCCGGATCGGGTTCGGGCACCGCCATCAGGGCCGCATCGATCGCATTCTGCTTGAGCTTGTGCAGCAGGTCCGCATTCGAGCCCAGCACCAGTTCGGTCTCGAGTTCCTGCTTGCGCAGCTTGATACCGATGATAACGTCGGGGATCGTGCCGGTCGTCAGTGAATACAGCGAGCCGATCTTCAAGTGATCGGCTGAATAACCGGCGGCCGAGCGCGTCGCTGCAATGCCGTCCGCCATCAGCCGCACCACGTCGCGGCTCACGTCCGCCAGCACCTGCGCGGCGTCGTTGGGAATCAGGTTGCGGCCCTGCAGACTGAACAGCTGACAACTCATTCCATCTTCCAGCGAATGCAGCGCGCGGTGCACGCTGACGGCGCTGATGTCGAGCATGCGGGCGGCGGCGTTCAGGTTGCCGCCTTCCATGTACGCCAGCAGGATCTCGAGTTTGCGGAAAGTGATGTCGTCGCTGATCTGGCTGCGCATGGGGGCCCTCGTGAAATGGATACACGACGAGGATACATCAACCGCCCACACGGGGCCTCAATCGCCAGGCACCGGCACGCTTGGTGATGCAACGCGCATGAGTTCGACCATCTGTTGCAACGCCGCCATTCGAACTGCGTATTCATCAGAGCGCTTGTTGATGCGCAAGGCGACGCAAGGTGCGCTCGGGCACATTCCCCCTTTGAGCGACACATCCACCGTGGCGACGAACAATAAGGAGACATCCATGCGTCCGATTAGAAAGATGAAGCTGCTGCATCCATCCACATGCGCCCTGCTGGCCGCGTGCAGCGGCGCCATCGGCGCCGTCCATGCCCAGGAAGCGACGGGCGCCCCGGCAGCGGCGACTACCGACGACAACATGTCCAGAGTGGTCGTCACCGCGCGCCGGCGCGAAGAATCGCTGCAGGACGTGCCGGTGTCTGTCACCGCGTTCTCGGCCGACCAGCTCTCCAAGCAGGCGTTGCCCGACGTGACTGCCCTGGCGCTGTCGCTGCCCAACACGACGCTCAAGGCGTCGCGCGCCACCAACAGCACGCTCACGGCGTTCATCCGCGGCGTCGGTCAGGCCGATCCGCTGGCCGGTTTCGAGTCGGGCGTGGGCATCTATGTCGACGACATTTATTTGGCCCGGCCGCAGGCGGCCGTGGCCGACATCTACGACGTCGAGCGCATCGAGGTTCTGCGCGGCCCGCAGGGCACGCTGTACGGCCGCAACACGATCGGCGGCGCGCTCAAGTATGTCACCCGCAAGCTTGGCCCCCAGCGCGACGTGCGCGTGCGCGCCACGCTCGGCGACTACGGCCAGCGAGACGGCGTGCTCACGGCCAGCACGCCGCTGACCGACACCGCGCGTATCGGCGGCACGTTCGCGCGCTTCCGGCGCGACGGCTTTGGCGACAACCTGACCACCGGCAAGGGCAACTACGACAAGGACATCACCGCCGGTCGGGTCTCAATTGAACTCGTGCCGAACCAGGACCTGTTCGTGCGCCTTGCCGGCGACTTCACGCAGGACGATTCCAACCCCAAGAACGGCCATCGCCTGCTCGTCGGACGCACGAGCGGCGCGCCCATCCTGAACGACGTGTTCGACACGCGCGGCAATCTCACCAAAGTGCTGGGCCGCGACCAGGAAGTGCGCTCGTACGGCGGCTCGGTCACGGTCGAGTACACCGTCGACAGTGCGTGGCGCCTGAAATCGATCACCGCGGCGCGCCGCGACAAGTCATGGGCGCCGATCGACTTCGACGCCCTGCCCGTCGTGGACATGGAAGTGCCGGCGCTGTACACCAACCGCCAGTTCAGCCAGGAGCTGCAAGCGACCTACAGCGGCGCGCGCCTGCAGGGCGTGGCCGGCGTGTACTACATGGACGCCAACGCCTTCAACCAGTTCGACACCATCCTGGCCGGCGCGGTGCCCACATCGACCTTCACGCTGGGCGACATCGACACGAAGGCCTGGGCCGCTTACTTTGACGGCAGCTACACGCTCGCCGAGGGCCTGAGCCTGTCGCTGGGCGGACGCTACACGGTCGACCAGCGCGAGGCCGACGTGCTGCGCCAGATATATTTCGGGCTGGCTGGCTCGCCCCGGATGGGCAATCCGAACGCTATCCTGTTTCGCACCGACACCGACCTGCGCGGCGGCCTGCTCGAGCGCAAGGATAAGAAATTCACGCCGCGCGTGGCACTGAGCTGGAAGATGAACGATGCCCACAACCTGTACGCGTCGTACTCCGAAGGCTTCAAGGGTGGTGGGTTCGATCCGCGCCTGAACGTGGTCGGCACGCGGCTCCCGATCGCCACCGCGCGCGCCGGCTATGCACCGGAAACAATCGAGACGACCGAACTTGGTCTCAAGTCGGCGTTCAATGGCGGGCGCATCACGACCAACCTGGCCGTGTTCCACAGCGATTACCAGGACGTGCAGATCCCGGGCTCGATCGCCATCGACACCAACGGCGATGGGCGCGACGACAGCTTCGCGGGCGTGACGACCAACGCCGGCAAGGCACGGATCAAGGGCGTCGAACTCGAGGCAGTCGCCAATATCACGCCCAACTTCATGGTCGCCGGGATGTACAGCTACATCGACGCCAGCTACCGGGAATACATCGTGGCCAATGTCAATGTGGCCGGTCAGCGCACGTTCCAGAACACGCCGAAGAATTCGGCCAACCTGCGCGCCAATTACGACATCCCGCTGCCGGTCATGGGCCACAACGGACGCGTCTCGCTGATCGGCAGCTATGCATTCAAGGGCGCCACCAGCCAGTTCGAAACCGCATCGATCCTCGACCAGGACTCGTACAGGATCTGGGACGCGAGCATCGTCTGGACCCGCGCGGATGGCAAGGTGCGCGCCGGCCTGCACGGCAAGAACCTGGGCGACGAACACTATAAAACGGCCGGCTACCTGTTCCCGACGCTGGGCAACGAAGGCACGCTGACCGCTTTCTACGGCAACCCGCGCACGGTGTCGGCGACGCTTGAGCTGCGCTTCTGAACCGCAGCCTTGGCCACGCCCTGACAAAACACCACGAGGAGACCGCATGCGCCATTCGATCAGATCCATCACCCTGCTGCTTCTGGCCGCATTGGCCGCATGTGCACTGGGCGCCGCGCCCCACGCGGGCGCACAGGGCAAGGACTTTAAAGTTGCCCTCATCGCCGGCAAGACGGGCCCACTTGAAACCTACGCGCGCGAGACCGAGAGCGGCTTCATGCTCGGCCTCGAGTATCTGACCAAAGGCACCATGGCCATCAACGGCCGCGCCATCAAGGTGATCGTCAAGGACGACCAGAGCAAGCCCGATCTGGGCCGTACGCTGCTGGCCGAAGCGTATGGCGACGACCGCGTCGACATTGCGGTGGGCACCACCTCGTCCGCCTCGGCGCTGGCCATGCTGCCGGTGGCGAAGGAATACAAAAAAGTGCTCATCATCGAGCCGGCCGTGGCCGATGCGATCACGGGCGACAAGTGGAACAAGTACATCTTCCGCACGGCGCGCAGCTCGATGCAGGATGCGCTGGCTGCCGCCAGCACCCTGAAAAGCGGCAGCGTGGGCTTCCTGACCCAGGATTATGCGTTCGGGCGCGATGCGATCAAGGCCGGCAAGGAAGCCTTGACCGCGACTGGCAGCAAGGCCAGCGTCGTCCACGAAGAATATGCGCCGCTCGCGACGACCGACTTCACGGCATCGGCGCAGCGCCTGTTCGATGCCCTGAAAAACAAGCCGCAGCCGCGCGTGCTGGCCATCGTCTGGGCCGGCCCGAGTCCAATGAACAAGATCGCCGCCATGAAACCCGAACGCTACGGCATCGCGCTGGCCCCGGGCGGCAATATCCTGCCCGTGATGCAAACCTGGAAGGCGCATGCAGGCACCGAAGGCACCATCTATTACTACTACGATTTTCCAAAGAATCCGATGAACGAATGGCTGGTGGCAGAGCACAAGAAGCGCCACAAGACCCCGCCCGACATGTTCACGGCCGGTGGCATGGCCGCCGCCAGCGCAGTCGTTGCGGCGCTGGGCAAGGTCCAGGATGGCGATGGCGACCGGATGGCCGCTGCGATGGAAGGCATGCGCTTCGAGACGCCGAAGGGCGCCATGGTCTTTCGCAAGGATGACCACCAGGCAATCCAGCCGATGTACCACTTCCGCATCAAGAAAAACCAGAAGAACGAATGGGATCTGCTCGAACTGGTGCGTGACATCCCGGCCGACGAGATGCCGCTGCCGGTGCGAAACAAGCGCTGACATGGCCGACGACCTCGACCTTGACCGCATTGCGCCATCCCTGTCCACGCGCGGCCTGACGATCCGCTTCGGCGGGCACGTTGCCGTCAACGCCGTCACGGCCGACTTTTATCCGGGCACGCTGACCGTCATCGTCGGGCCCAACGGCGCCGGCAAGACCACGTGGTTCAACCTGATCTCGGGCCAGTTGCGCGCGAGCGCCGGCAGCGTGCACCTGCATGGCCGCGACATCACGCGCCTGGGCGCCGCGCGCCGCACGCGCCTTGGCATCGGCCGCGCCTTCCAGCTCACCAACCTGTTCCCGTTGCTGTCCGTGATCGAGAACGTGCGCCTGGCGGTCCAGAGCCGCGCCGGCATCGGCCTGGACTTCCTGTCGGTCTGGTCAAGCCACCGGGACCTTGTCGAACGCGCCGATTACTACCTCGAGCGCGTGGCACTGGCGGCGCGGCGCGACATGCTGGTGGGCGCGCTGTCGCACGGCGACCAGCGCAAGCTCGAAGTCGCGATCCTGCTGGCGTTGCAACCGTCCGTGATGATGTTCGACGAACCCACCGCCGGCATGAGCGCCGACGACGTGCCGGTCGTGCTCGACCTGATCCGCGAAGTCAAAGGCGACGCCGCCCGCACGGTGCTGCTGGTCGAGCACAAGATGGACGTCGTGCGCCAGCTCGCCGACCGCATCGTCGTGCTGCACAACGGGGCGCTGGTGGCCGATGGCGAACCACGCGAGGTCATGGCATCCGCCATCGTTCAGGAGGCTTATCTTGGAACGTCCGACACCGAACATGCTCGCGCCTGATCCCGCGGCGCGCCAGCCGCTGCTGCGCCTGGCCGGCGTGCACACGCACATCGGCCAGTACCACATCCTGCATGGCGTCGACCTGCAGGTAGCGCGCGGCGAACTGGCCGTCCTGCTGGGGCGCAACGGCGCCGGCAAGACGACGACGCTGCGTACGATCATGGGCCTGTGGCGCGCCAGCAGCGGCAGCATTCACTTCGATGGCAGCGACATCACCAGGCTGGCCACATCCGCCATCGCGCGCGCCGGCATTGCGTATGTGCCCGAGAACATGGCCGTGTTTTCCGACCTGACGGTGCGCGAGAACCTGGTGCTGGCCGCGCGCGACGGCCCGCTCGATACCGCGCGTGTTGACTGGATCTGTGGCTTCTTCCCGGCGCTACGCACGTTCTGGCACCGCCCGGCCGGCAACCTGTCCGGTGGCCAGAAACAGATGGTGGCGATCGCGCGCGCCATCGTCGAACCGCGCAAGCTGCTGCTGGTCGACGAGCCGACCAAGGGTCTGGCGCCCGCCATCGTGCACAGCCTGATGGCGGCGTTTCGCGAGCTGAAGGCGCAAGGCGCGACGATCCTGCTGGTCGAACAGAACGTGCACGTCGTGCGCACGCTGGGCGACACGGCCAGTGTGATGGATGGCGGCCGCGTGGTCCATGCCGGCCCGATGGCCGTGCTGGCGGGCGACGCCGCGCTGCAACAGCGCCTGCTCGGCCTGTCCCTCGACACCCCACCCTAGGAACGCCCATGTCCCTCGCCCCCACCGTACCGTCGACCGACGCCCAGCTGCCGGCCACCCGCCGCGACATCGCGCCGCTGCTGCTGGTGCCGGCGCTGATGCTGGCCACCCTGCCGCTGGTGGGCAGCTGGTCCACCTGGGTCACCCTCACCGTCGCGGGCCTCGCGATGGGCATGATGATCTTCATCATGGCCAGCGGGCTGACACTCGTGTTCGGGCTGATGAACGTGATCAATTTCGGCCACGGCGCATTCATCGCGGTCGGCGCGTTTTCCGCTACGCTCGTGCTGCTGCCGCTGCGCAGCTGGCTCGAGATGGATTCCCTGCCCATCAATCTGGCCGTACTGGCGCTGGCGATCGTGGTCGCCATGCTCGTCACGGCGCTGCTGGGCTGGGCCTTCGAGCGGCTGCTCATCCAGCCCGTCTACGGCCAGCATCTCAAGCAGATACTGGTCACGATGGGCGGCATGATCGTGGCCGAGCAGCTGATCCACGTCGTCTGGGGCGCCGCGACGATCGCCGTGCCGCTGCCCACGGCCCTGCGCGGCGCGTTCCTGCTGGGCGACGCGGCCATCGACAAGTACCGGCTGGTGGCGGTGGCGATTGGCCTAGTGGTGTTTGCCGCGATGTACCTGATCCTGAACCGCACGAAGATCGGCCTGCTGGTGCGCGCCGGCGTCGAACATGGCGAGATGGTCGAAGCGCTCGGTTACCGCATCCGGCGCCTGTTCGTGATGGTGTTCGCGGCCGGCGCGGGCCTGGCCGGCCTGGGCGGCGTGATGTGGGGCCTGTACAAGGAAACGCTGACGGCAGCGATGGGCGGCGAGATCATGGTGATGCTGTTCATCGTCATCATCATCGGCGGCCTGGGATCGGTCGGTGGCTGCTTCATCGGCGCGCTGCTCATGGCGCTGGTGGCCAACTACACCGGCTTCCTGGCGCCCGGGATCGCGCTGGTGTCGGGCATCGTCCTGATGATTTCGGTCCTGCTGTGGCGGCCCGCCGGGCTGTATGCGACGGGACGGGGGTAAACATGCTGCGGCAACTGTTATCGGGCGACCTGCCGCGCAGCCGCATCCTGACGGCGCTGCTGGTCGTGATCCTCCTCGGGCTGGCGCTGGCGCCGTTCCTGACTTCGGGCGCGCGGTCACTCAACACGGCGGCCACGATCTGCGTCTACATCGTGCTGGTGGCGTCCTACGACCTGCTGCTGGGCTATACCGGCATCGTCTCGTTCGCCCACACGATGTTCTACGGAATCGGGGCGTATGGCATCGGGCTGGCACTGGCGCGCGTCGACGAGCCGACCTGGGGCGTCGCCATGGCGGGGCTTGGCCTGGCGCTGCTGCTTGCGCTGGCCCTGGCGCTGGTAGTCGGGCTGTTCGCGCTGCGTGTGCAAGCCATCTTCTACGCGATGATCACGCTGGCCGTGGCCTCGTCGTTTGCCGTGCTGGCGTCGCAACTGTCCGACTTCACCGGCGGCGAGGATGGCGTCACGTTCCGCGTGCCGCACGTGCTTTCTCCTGCCTATCGGCTGGTCGAGCACGAGGTGTTCGGCCGCCATCTCGATGGCCGGCTGCTGACCTATTACGTCGTGTTCGTCGGCTGCCTGCTGCTGTTCCTGTTCCTGCTGCGGCTGGTCAATTCGCCGTTCGGGCGTGTACTGCAGGCGATCCGCGAAAACGCGTTTCGCGCCGAAGCCCTTGGCTACCGCACGATGGTGTACCGGATCTGGGCCAATGTCCTGGCAGCGCTGACGGCAAGCCTGGCCGGCGCCCTGATGGCGCTGTGGCTGCGCTACGTCGGCCCGGACACATCGCTCGGCTTCGAGGTCATGACCGACATCCTGCTGATCGTCGTGATTGGCGGCATGGGCACGATGTATGGCGCGGTCGTGGGCGCGACGCTGTTCACCCTGGCCCAGAACTACCTGAAGGACTGGATGGCGCACGGCGCTGCTGCGCTGGACGGCGTGCCGGTGCTGGCCGCCGCCCTGCACCCGGACCGGTGGATGCTGTGGCTGGGGCTGCTGTTCATCCTGTCCATTTACTGGTTTCCGGTCGGGATCGTTGGCAAGCTGCGGCTGCGGGCGTGGCTGGCGGCGCGCTCTCTGCGCTAAGAACATTCAATTCGCAAACATCCGTCGTATGCGACGTCGGGTTGAACGCGTGGACGGGAAACCCGTCCACCCTACGACCTCGGCGACTTTTTTTGGTTCCCCCTCCCCCTTTGCGTCGGGCCGGGCACGTGACCCGGCAGCCCCAACGCACCGCAATACCGCGGCGCCCGCCGTTTCTATGATAAAGCCTCGACTCACGACGCGACGCCTCATCATGCAACGACTCAATTACATGCTCGCCACAGCGGCGGTCCCGACCGCCTGCGCCCCTCACACCACCCAGGCAGCCGGGATCGAGGTACTCAGCGAAGATTTCGGCAACCTGGCCGACTCCCCGGGCTGGGTCCGCATCAACCGCAGCGTCCCGCTAGGCGCGCCATGGTGCCAGGGCGACCCTGACATCTTCCCCGCCCAGGCCGGCGCACCCGACGCCTACGCCGCCGCGAGCTGCCTCAGCGCCGCCCATGGCGTCGGCCGCGTCGACAACTGGCTGATCACGCCGACATTGACGCTCAGCGGCCCCACCACGCTGTCGTTCTTCACCAGCCGCGAACGCGTCGACGGCTTCGACGACCTGCTCGAAGTGCGCTACGGCAGCGGCTGCGGCAGCGGGACCGCTGCAGCGTCCTTCGATACGCTGCTGGCCAGCATCAGCGGCGCCGTCGACTTCCCCGCTCAATGGCAACCATGGCACCTCGACCTGACGGTGGATGGCACAGGCCGCTTCGCGTTTCGCTACCTGGGCGATGCGGCCAGGCTGAGCCATATCGGACTCGACACGGTGCGCGTGGTCACGCGGCTGCCGGAACCCACCAGCCGGCTTCTGCTGGCCGATGGCCTGGGCGTGCTTGGCCTGCTGCGCCGCCACGAGCGCCACTGACGTAAAAAAGCCGGCAACCCTCACGGGCTGCCGGCTTTCAACTACTGCCTGCGCGCTGGCTTATGCCTGGGCGCCCTTGTTGAACGCTGCCACGCCGGCAACGATCTCGGCCTTGGCTTCATCGATGCCAGCCCAGCCTTCGATCTTGACCCATTTGCCCGCTTCGAGGTCCTTGTAGTGCTCGAAGAAGTGCTGGATCTGCTTCAGGCGCAGCTCTTCCACGTCATCCAGCGACTGGATTTTCTTGTACATCGGCAGCACTTTTTCGATCGGCACTGCGATGACCTTGGCGTCGCCGCCGCCGTCATCGGTCATCTTCAGCACGCCCAGCGCGCGGCAACGGACCACGACGCCTGGTGGCAGCGGGAACGGGGTGATGACCAGCACGTCGCATGGGTCGCCGTCGTCGGCGATGGTTTGCGGCACGTAGCCGTAGTTGCACGGGTAGTGCATGGCCGTACCCATGAAACGATCGACGAAGATCGCGCCCGTGTCCTTGTCGACTTCATACTTGACCGGATCGGAGTTCATCGGGATTTCAATGATGACGTTGAAGTCGTTCGGCACGTCTTTGCCGGCTGGGACGTTGTTCAGGCTCATGATGGGATCCTTGGTTGCTAAAGAGTCAAAATTAGTCCGCCATTATAGCGAAAGGCACGCGTTACAACACAGTCGCCAGTGCGCACTGCCGGTAATGCTTGGCGGCCAGCTCGTCCTGCCCCAGTGCTTCATGCATCTGGGCCAGTTTCAGATGCGCTTCGCGCACCATCGCCGCTTCGGTCGCGTCCGACAAGGCTTGCTCCAGATAGCGCTGGGCCTTGCCCCACAGCTTCTGTTTCAGGCACAGCGTGCCGAGCGTGAGCGCCAGTTCGGCATCCTGCGGCCGTTCACGACGCCACGTTTCGCAGGCTTCGATCTGGGCCAGCAGCGATGGCGAGCCGGCCGGACTGGCCGCGTCGCGGTAGGCGCGCACGACGCGCTCGTCCCAATTGGCCTTGAGCGACTCTTCGGCAATCGCGCGCGCTTCGTCGTGCAGGCCGCGCGCATTGAAGGCGCCGGCGGCGCGCGCCGCGACGTACGGCACCGTGCGGTCTTGCGGGGGCACCGTGGCCCAGGTCCAGCGGATCGATTCGGCGTCGTGGTCTTCCCCGCCCAGCAGCGCTTCGTAGGCCATTTCGCGCAGGCGCCGCGCCAGCGCCGGATGCAGTGCATTGCGCTTGTCGAGGATGCGCACCAGGCGCAGCACCTCGGGCCAGTTGCGCGCCTGCTGGTTGGCCTTCATCGCCCACTGCAGCGCGTGGATATGGCGCTGGCCGCTGGCATTGAGCTCGGCCACCGCTTCGAGCGCCGCCTCAGGGCGGTGATCGTCCACCAGCAGTTCGGTCAGCGTCATCAGGCGCGCCGTCTTGAGCGTGGTGTCATGCGAAATGCCGGCCAGCCAGGCGTCGCGCCGTGCCGGCTCGCGCATGCGGTGCGCCGCGCGCGCGCCGATCAGCGCTGCCAGGCCCGTGTTCTCGGGCAGGTCGGCGGCGCGCATCGCGGCTTTTTCGGCGTGGCCGAAGCGGCCTTCGAACAGTGCCTTGAGCGCGTCGCGCAAGCCCTTGTTGCCATCGCGCTCGCGGCGGCGCTGGCGGTACGCGGCCACCCGCTGCGGCATGCGCGCCGTCGCGTAGAAGGTGCGCACCAGCACGTACAGCGTGGCGAACAGCAGCATCAGCACCACGACAAACAGATTGAGCGACATGTCGATCCGGTGCGGTGGATAGAACAGCACCACATTGCCCGGATTGAAGCGCGCCGTCACCGCGATGCCGATGGCCGCGGCCATCAGCGTAACCAGCCAGATGAGTAAGCGCATGGTTATTGCTTCGCTTTGTAGTTGCGCACCGCGCCCAGGCTCTCGGCCAGCGTCGGCAATTCGATCGTCAGGTCATTGGCCTGCACCTGGCGCAATGCCGCCTGGGCCGATTGCGTCGTGCGGGCGCGCGTGTCGAAGTACTTGGCCAGCATGGTCTGGGCCGTGGCCAGATCGTCGCGGAACGTGGCTTCGTTACGCGACAACAGGGCCAGGCGCGCATTGAGCAGGCGCAGCTTGAGGTTTTCGCGGATAAAGAACGATTCGCTCGGCGACAGCATCAGCGCCTCGGGGTCGTCGACACTGCGCACGCGGATCAGCTGGCGGATATCGTCCCACATCTCCTGGCTCCACATGCTCCAGGTCTGCAGCAGGCGCTGGCCCACGCCCAGCGACTCGGGCGGGACGGCCGGCGCGGCGCCCTTGACAGGCGCGGCCGCAGCCTCGAGCCGGCGCGTCGTGCGCACCGGCGCCACTGGCAGCAACGGCTTTTCATCGGCCAGCATCGGCAGCGTCTCGACCTGGACGATCACATTGTCCAGGCGCAGCGCGACGCCGGCCAGATCGACCGCCGGCAAGGCCTTGAGCTTGTCGATGTCGGCCGCGATCGCGCGGCGGATGGTCAAAAATTGCGGCGCATTCGAGCTCGAGACGGCGCGATCGGCGTTCTGCAGCGCGATCAGGGCGCCCTGCACATTGCCGGCCAGCTGCAGCTGCTGGCTCGCGGTCGCGAGCACCTGCTCGATTTCGGACAGCGCCCACTCGTCGCGGTTCTGCGACAGATCCTTGTAGAGCTGCTCGAGCGCGACCTGCTGGCTCTGCGCTTCGCTCTGGCGGCTCTCGAGCACGCCGACCTTGATCTGCAGTTCCTTCGACTGGTCGGCCACGTCGCGCGCGAGCGCCGCCGTCTCGGCATTGACCGCATTGCCCTTCTGCAGGCTGCGCGCCATGTCTTGGCGCAGCGAATTGATGCGGCTGTGCGACGAGACCGTCTGCACGGCCAGCAATGCGGCCAGCGCGATGACGGCCAGCGGCAACGGCCGCGCTACGCGGTCGAACAGGCCATGCGCGGCCGGACCGCTCACGCGCGGCGCAGCAGGCGGTACCGGCGCCTCCTCCGGCTTGGCAAGGCTGGGAGCGGGCACGCTGGCCTGGGGCTGGTCTGAGTTGTTCGGCAATTCGTTCATTCTTGTGATTGTAACGCTGCTAGTAGGCGTGCATCGCCGGAACCGGTGAGGCGCACGTGTTCCAGGCCCAGATCGCGGGCCGTCTGTGCAATCCGCGCATGGGGCACGATCAGGCGCTGCTGCATCAATCGCGCCATCAGCGCATTGTCGTCGATGGCTTTCACCAGCCCGGCCAGGCCACGCAGGGCTTCCGAGCTCGTGATTATCCAGTCGTTTGGCTGCGCCAGCAAGGCGCGCAATCGTGTGGCCAGTTCCGCCGTCAATACCGGCGTCGCGCGGCGGTAGGCCGCGACCGGTTCGACCCGGGCGCCAGCGGCGCGCAAGGCGTCGGCCAGCAGCTCGCGTCCGCCGTCGCCGCGCACGATCAGCACGCGTTTGCCGGCGTACGATGCGAGGTCGAGGCGCTGCAGCAGATGCTCGGAATCGCTGTGCGCGCTGTCGGCCGGGCTGAAAATCGTACACGTGTCACCGGTCACGCCGTGGCGTGCCAGCGCGGCGCGGCTGCCATCGCCGACAATCGCCACCGGCACGGCCACGGGCCAGGCGTCGATGTGCGCGAACGCGGCGTCAATGGCATTGGGCGAGACGAACGCTACCAGCGCAAACCGGTCGAGTTCAGCCAGCGCCGCGCGCAGCGGCGTGGCATCCTGGACCGGGCTGATCTCGAGCAGCGGCAGAAGGACGGCCGTGCGGCCGCTGGCGGACACCGCCTGCGCCAGCGCATCGGCCTGCGCGCGCGGGCGCGTGACGACGACGACGCGCGCCGTCTCAACCATGTCAGGCATCCTGGTTTGCAGCGGCATCGAGACGGCACGCCGCCAGGATCGCATTCGCATCCTGCTGGGCCAGCAACTCGGACACCTGCTCGCCCAGATATTCGGGCTGCTCGACCGAACCGCTCACTTCAGCGTGCGCGCTGCGCTTGCCGTCCGGTGTGGCAACCATCGCGCGCAGGCGCATCTGGCCGCCCTGCACGGTGGCGAACGCCGCCAGCGGGATCTGGCAGCTGCCGCCAAAGATGCGCGAGACCTTGCGCTCGGCCAGCACGGCGCTGGCCGTGTCGTCGTGGTTCAGCGGCGCCAGCACGGCGCGCAGGTCGACGCCGTCGCTGCGCGCGCTGCTCAGGATTTCGATCGCCATCGCGCCCTGCCCGGCCGCCGGCAAACTCATTTCGGGTTCGAGCAGTGCGCGGATGCGCTGCGGCAGGCCGAGGCGCTTGAGGCCCGCAGCGGCCAGGATGATGGCGGCATATTCGCCGCGATCGAGCTTGCTAAGCCGCGTATCGAGGTTGCCGCGCAGAGGCAGGATGACCAGGTGCGGATAGCGCGCCGCGATCAGCGACTGGCGGCGCAGGCTGCTGGTGCCGACGATGGCGCCGGCCGGCAGCGCGTCGAGGCTGGCGTAATCGTTGGACACAAACGCGTCGCGCGGGTCTTCGCGTTCGAGCACGGCGGTCAGCTCGAAGCCTTCGGGCAGCTCCATCGGCACGTCCTTGAGCGAGTGCACGGCCAGGTCGGCGCGGCCTTCGGCCATCGCGACTTCGAGTTCCTTGACGAACAGGCCCTTGCCGCCGACGGCCGACAGCGTGCGGTCGAGAATCTGGTCGCCCCGTGTCGTCATGCCAAGAATCTCGACGCGACACTGTGGATATAATGCGACGAGCCGGTCGCGTACGTGCTCCGCCTGCCACATGGCCAGGCGGCTCTCGCGGGATGCGATAATGAGTTTTGACGGCATCGTTGGCGCCGCTGGCGCCGAAGTACCTTGCTGAATAGCTGCTAACACACGAATTCTTTCACTGTCATTGGGCCGATCCGGCCGATGCCGGTAACCGCTCCCTGCATAAGATCACAAATTTTATCATGGGGGCCTCTTGCAGACCGTGGCCAACCGCCCTCGCACAACGCTTACTTGTGGTCGATATGAACAATCCTGCTCTCCCTGACGTAACTACCGGCGCCGACAAGGACGCGCCGCTCAAAGAAGACATCCGCCTGCTTGGCCGCCTGCTGGGCGACGTACTGCGCGACCAGGAAGGCGCCGAGGTCTTCGACCTGGTCGAAACCATCCGCCAGACCGCCGTGCGCTTCAGGCGCGACGACGATCCCGATGCCAGCAAAGAGCTCACGACGATGCTGCACGGGCTCACGCGCGACCAGACCATTTCGGTCGTGCGCGCGTTCTCATACTTCTCGCACCTGGCCAATATCGCCGAAGACCAGCACCACAACCGCCGCCGCCGCGCGCACCTGCTGGGTGGCTCGGCGCCGCGCGCCGGCAGCATCGGCTACGCGCTGGACAAGCTGGCCGGCGCCGGCATCGGGCGCGACGAAGTGCAGGCATTCTTCAATGAGGCGCTGATTTCGCCCGTACTGACGGCGCACCCGACCGAGGTGCAGCGCAAGAGTATCCTGGACGCCGAGCACGATATCGCGCGCCTGCTGGCCGAGCGCGACACACCGCTCACGCCACGCGAGCGCCAGCGCAACGAGCAGATGCTGCATGCCCGCATCGCCACGCTGTGGCAGACGCGCATGCTGCGCTACTCGAAGCTGACGGTGGCCGACGAAATCGACAACGCCCTGTCCTACTACCGCATCACCTTCCTGCGCGAACTGCCGGCGCTGTACGACGACATCGAGTTCGAGATCGCCGAACAATACGGCCCTGACGACGGCGCGCAGGATACTGCGCCCAAGCCGCACGCATCGTACCTGCAGATGGGCAGCTGGATCGGCGGCGACCGTGACGGCAACCCGAACGTCAACGCCGACACGATGCGCCACGCGCTGACGCGCCAGTCGACGACGATCCTCGACTTCTATCTCGACGAAGTCCATGCGCTGGGCGCCGAACTGTCGGCCTCCACGCTGCTGGTGGACGTCACGCCTGCCCTGGAGCTGCTGGCCCAGAACTCGCCCGACGCCTCGCCCCACCGCAGCGATGAGCCCTACCGGCGCGCGCTGATCGGCATCTATGCACGCCTGGCCGCCACCGCGCGCGAGCTGGGCGTGGGCCACATCCTGCGCAAGGAAGTCGGCCACGCCGCGCCGTACCTCGACCCCGAACTGTTCGCGGCCGACCTCGAAACGCTGGCCGACTCGCTGCGCCAGAACCACGGCGCGATGCTGACCATGCCGCGCCTGGCCGGCCTGCTGCGCGCCGCGCGCATCTTCGGCTTCCACCTGGCCTCGCTGGACATGCGCCAGAGTTCGGACATCCACGAGCGCGTGCTGGCCGAACTGCTGGCCCGCGCCGGCGTCGAGGCTGACTACGCCGCGCTCGACGAAGACGCCAAGGTGGCGCTGCTGCTGCGCGAACTCGACAGCGCCCGGCCATTGATCTCGCCATGGGACACCTACGGCGAAGAGACGACGTCCGAGCTGGCGATCCTGCGCTGCGCGCGCGAGATCCGCCTGCGCTACGGCCCGCGCGCCATCCGCAACTACATCATCTCGCACACCGAGACGGTGTCCGACCTGCTCGAAGTGCTGCTGCTGCAAAAAGAGACCGGGCTGCTGCGCGCCAGCAGCGCGACGGGCGAAGTGATGGTGATCCCGCTGTTCGAAACCATCCCCGACCTGCAACGCGCAGCCGGGATCATGGATGCGTGGATGGCGCTGCCGTTCGTGGCGAACGTGATCGCCAAGCAGGGCCACCTGCAGGAAGTCATGCTGGGCTACTCCGACTCGAACAAGGACGGTGGCTTCCTGACATCGAACTGGGAGCTGTACCAGGCCGAGTTGAAACTGGTCGAGGTATTCGCGCAGCAGAAGGTCAAGCTGCGCCTGTTCCACGGCCGCGGCGGCACGGTTGGCCGTGGCGGTGGACCGAGCTACGACGCAATCCGCGCCCAGCCGCCGGGCACCGTCAATGGCCAGATCCGCCTGACCGAACAGGGCGAAATCATCGCGTCCAAGTTTTCGAATGCCGAAATCGGCCGGCGCAACCTGGAGCTGCTGGTCTCGGCCACGCTGGAAGCCAGCCTGACGCCCAACACGGCGAGCGAAGCGCAGACCGGTCGCCTGCACCGCTTCGAGTCGGTGATGGCCGAGCTATCCAACCGCGCCTACAAGGCCTACCGTGACCTGGTCTACGACACGCCCGGCTTTACCGACTACTTCTTTGCCGCCACGCCGATCGCCGAGATCGCAGAGCTGAACCTCGGTTCGCGCCCTGCTTCGCGCAAATCGACCCGCCGCATCGAAGACCTGCGCGCAATTCCGTGGGGCTTCTCGTGGGGCCAGTGCCGCCTGCTGCTGCCGGGCTGGTTCGGCTTTGCGTCGGCAGTTCACGGCTGGCTCGGTGAAGGCGAGGTTGATGCGAAACTGGCCGAGCTGCGCACGATGTTCCAGGAATGGCCGTTCTTTGCCACGCTGCTGTCGAACATGGACATGGTGCTGGCCAAGACCGACCTGCCGATCGCCCGGCGCTATGCGGAACTGGTGGCCGACGTGGAACTGCGCGAGCGGATCTTCAAGCGCATTACGGCCGAACATGCGCTCACGCTGACCATCCTGGAAGACATCACCGGCACGGGCGAGCGCCTGCAGGGCAATCCGCTGCTGGCGCGTTCGATCCAGAACCGGTTTGCCTACCTGGACCCGCTGAACCACCTGCAGGTGGAGCTGATCGGCCGGCACCGGGCGCTGGCGCTCGATCCGGCGAGCCAGGTCGATGCGCGCGTGCACCGGGGCATCCACCTGTCGATCAACGGCGTTGCGGCCGGTCTGCGCAATACGGGCTAACGGTTTAGGCCAGTTGCAACACGCCGGTCTGCCGGCGCCGCTCTACCGGCGCCAGTTGTACCGGCGCCGCCTGCCCCAGCTTGAAATTCCCGACCAGCACACTGAGGTTGGCCGTCTGCTCCTGCATCGAGGCCGCCGCCGCGGCGGCCTGCTCGACCAGCGCAGCATTCTGCTGCGTGACGGCGTCGATTTCCCCGATCGCGCTGTTGACCTGCGCGATGCCCTGTCCCTGCCGCTGGCTGGCAGTGGCAATCTCGGCCACGATATCGGTCACGCGCCGCACGCTGGCCACGATCTCGTCCATCGTGCCGCCGGCCGCCGCGACGAGGGATATCCCGTTGTCGGCGTGCCGTACCGACTCGTCGATGAGCACCTTGATTTCGCCGGCCGCTGCATTGGCGCGCTGGGCCAGGTTGCGCACCTCGGACGCCACCACGGCAAAACCGCGCCCCTGCTCGCCGGCGCGCGCTGCCTCCACCGCCGCATTGAGCGCCAGGATATTGGTCTGGAACGCGATCGATTCGATCGTGCCGGTGATGTCGACAATGCGGCGCGAGGATGTATGGATCGCGCCCATCGTGTCGACCACGCGCGCCACCGCTTCGCCGCCCTTGACGGCCACCTGGGACGCCGATGCCGTCAGCGTGTTGGCCTGCAAGGCGTTGTCGGCATTCTGCTTGACCGTCGCCGCCAGCTCTTCGATCGATGCCGCCGTTTCTTCAAGTGCGCCGGCCTGCTGTTCGGTGCGGCGTGACAGGTCCAGGTTGCCGCTGGCGATTTCACCGGACGCCGTTTCAATGGCGTCGGTACTGCCGCGCACCTGGCTGACCACCCCATGCAGGTTGGCGCGCATGCGCTGCAGCGCCACCTTCAGGCGCCCGGTTTCGGTCCGGTCGTCGGCGTTGCAGTCGAGCGTGGCGCCCAAGTCGCCGTCGGCGATGCGGCCTGCGAACGCCACCGCTTCCTCGAGCGGGCGCCGGATGGCGCGCGCAGACAGCTGGCCCACCACCACCATCAGCATCACGGAAATCAGGGACGCCAGCAGCAGCAGGCGTTCGGAGCGCACGACCAGTTCGTGCCCGCCAACGCGCGTGGCCTCGGCGCTGGCCCCGATGGTGTCGCTCAGTTCGCCCATGCTCGTTTCGAGCTTGCGGAAATGCCCCATGAAGTCCGCCTGCGCCTGGCGCGCCGCAACCGGGTCGGCAAACGCCAGGTCGATCATCCGCGCCACGCTCTTGAGATAGGCGTCGACGTCGGCGCGCACGGCAGGAATGGCGCTTTGCAAGGCTGCGTCGGTATTCTCCTTGGCCAGCGTGTCGATCAAGCCGGCCAGTGTCGCAGCATGCTGCGCATGATCGCGCCGGACCTCGGCCTGCTTGCCTGTGTCATCCGGCCCGACAATCAGCGCGGCCAGCACGTCGGCGCGCAAGGCGTCGTGCGCCATGTCGGCCTGCAGCTGGTTCTTCAGCGCGCTGCCATTGTCGGTGATGGCGTTCATTGCCGTTTCAAGCGACAACATCGCGCCATAGCCGATGCTGGCCACCACAGCGGCCAGAAACACCGCTGCCAGGTTGGATAGAAACAGCCGGTGCCGGATGGTCAGATTCATGGTGATTTCTCCCTACAGTTTGAACGATAGCCCGACCGTGAGCGCGGCATCGGGCGTGCGCCGGTTCAGGCCCAGCGCGAGCATGGCGTCGAGCTGGCAGCGGTCCGACAGCAGCCACGCCATGCCCGTGTCGAAGGTGGCCACGGTGCCGCCGTTGGCGCTGCGGGCGATCTGCGGCGCCGCCACTTCGACGAATGCGCGCCAGGTCGGCGTCAGCTCCTTGCCGAGCACCACGCCGAGGATGCCGTAGCCATAGCGCTTGCCTTCCTCGGTGCGCTCGCGGCCGACGCCGGGCATCACGCCCAGCGACAGATCGCCCGGCAATTCCCATTCAGCCGCCACGCGCAGCGACGGGCGCACACCCTGGCCGCGCCAGGCCCGCGAACCGCTGTCCAGGTCGGCATGCAGCAGCACACCCACCGACGGGCGGCCCGGCGCCTCGTCCTGCACATGCCACTTCACGCCGAGCGCAGTGTCGGCGTAGCCGGCTGATGTGCCCTCGCCACCCGCATGCTGGACCGTACGGCCGTCGGTCTCGAGCCGCAGTTCGAGCACGTCGCCCACGCCATAGCGCAGCAGCGTGGGCATGCTGTAGGTCCGTGCGCGCACGCCATCGGTCTTGTCCCGCTCGGCCAGCACGCTGGTCTCGATCTGGAACCGGCCGCGGCCGACCACATTGCTGGACTCGACGAAATCGGGCCGGTCGGTAACGATCCCGTCGTCGGCAGCCATGGCTGACAGCGGTGCCAGCAGCGCCAGGCTGGCAAGACAGGTAAAAGTGAAGCGTGGGGATGGGGAGGTAGGCATCTTGCGGTCTTTCAGGAAAGGAGGTCTGCGCCTGGAATGCAGGTCGAGTATTGCAAAGATTTGTCGGCGTAGAACACATGTCTGCATTTATTTCTTGTGTTCAATAAGTGGTGTGTATTGACAGCCACGGTGTGCTTGAAACCGAGATAATGAACTGTGGTTTTTGGAGAACCGCGACGTATTCTGGAAGGTCGTCTGCAGAACAAGGCCGTCGCAGATGGGTTCGACAACGCGAAAAAAAGCCGCCCGGTGCGAACCGGGCGGCTTGTTCATGTCGACAGCGTCGACGCGGCATCTGCCGGCTTACTGATTGTGCAGGAACGTCTTGAGCTTGTCCGAGCGCGACGGCTGGCGCAGCTTGCTCATCGCCTTGGCTTCGATCTGGCGAATGCGCTCGCGGGTCACGTCGAACTGCTTGCCCACTTCTTCCAGCGTGTGGTCGTTCGACATCTCCACGCCGTAACGCATGCGCAGCACCTTGGCTTCGCGCGGGGTCAGCGAATCGAGAACTTCCTTGATCACGTTGCGCATCGAGGCGTGCAGTGCGGCGTCCAGCGGGGCCAGCGTGGCGTTGTCTTCGATGAAGTCGCCCAGCTGCGAATCGCCGTCCTCGCCCATCGGCGTTTCCATCGAAATCGGCTCTTTCGCGATCTTCATGATCTCGCGAACCTTGTTCTCTGGCATTTCCATCTTCAGGGCCAACGTCGGCAGATCCGGCTCGCTGCCCGTTTCCTGCATGATCTGGCGCGAGATGCGGTTCATCTTGTTGATGGTCTCGATCATGTGCACCGGGACGCGGATCGTGCGGGCCATGTCGGCGATCGAACGCGTGATCGCCTGGCGGATCCACCACGTCGCATACGTCGAGAACTTGTAGCCGCGACGGTATTCGAACTTGTCGACCGCTTTCAGCAGGCCGATATTGCCTTCCTGGATCAGATCCAGGAACTGCAGGCCGCGGTTGATGTATTTCTTGGCGATCGAGATCACCAGGCGCAGGTTGGCCACGGTCATCTCGCGCTTGGCCTGACGTGCACGCTTTTCGCCCGCCGCCATCTGCTTGTTGATCTTGCGCAGGTCGGCCAGCGGCAGTGCCACGCGCGCCTGCAGGTCGATCATGCGCTGTTGCAGTTCCTTGATCGCCGGCAGATTACGGCTCAGCACTGCGCTGTACGGATACGCGCAGTCGACTTCGCGGTCGCCCCATTGCAGATCGGTTTCATTGCCCGGGAAGACCTTGATGAAGTGGGCGCGCGGCATGCCGCAGCGGTTCACGCAGATGTCCAGCACGGCGCGCTCGATCGAACGCACTTCGTCCATCTGGCCGCGCAGCGTGTCGCACAGCTTCTCGACGACCTTGGCGGTAAAGCGGATGCCCAGCAGTTCGTACGAGATGACAGCTTGCGCATCTTCGTATGCCGGCGAGCCATACCCCTTGTTCTTGAACGCGTGGCCCATCAAGTCGAACTGCTGCTCGATCAGTGCAAATTTCTCGAGCGCGCTCTTCTTGAGTTGCGCGAGTTGCTCTGGCGAGTAGCCGGCAGCGGCGCCGCTGTTGACGTCGCCCTCTTCTTCTTCGACTTCTTCCTCTTCTTCTTCGTCGTCCTCTTCGCTGATCGCAGCGGCGTGGGCGACCGAGGCGGCTGGCGCCGGGGTATCGTTCATGTCGACGAAACCATCGACCACGTCGTCGATCTTCAGTTCATCGTTGGCGATCTTGTGCGACAGCGCGATGATTTCCGAGATCGTCGTCGGGCACGCCGAGATTGCCTGGACCATGTCCTTCAGGCCCTGCTCGATGCGCTTGGCGATTTCGATTTCGCCTTCGCGCGTCAGCAGCGACACGGCGCCCATTTCACGCATGTACATGCGCACCGGGTCGGTCGTGCGGCCGAAGTCCGAGTCGGCGGTCGACAGCGCGGTTGCGGCAGCCGCTTCCACTTCGTCTTCGCTCGTCGGCGTCACGGCCTGGTCCGACAACAGCATCATTTCGGCTTCAGGGGCGCGCTCGTAGACGGCGATGCCCATGTCGTTGAAGGTCGCGATGATGCCTTCGATCGCTTCCGGATCGATGATGTTTTCCGGCAGGTGATCGTTGATCTCAGCGTGGGTCAGGAAGCCCCGCTCCTTGCCCATGTTGATCAGGTTCTTCAGTTGCTGGCGACGGCGCTCGAGTTCGGTTTCCGAGAAGCCTTCTTCCTTCAGCAGCGCAATGCCCTTGGCCTTGCGCTCACGCACTTTCGATGCGGCCTTCATTTCGGCGCGCTCGACGGCGTTCAGCGCCGCGACTTCGTCGTTTTCCGGCACGAATTCGCTCGGCTTGCGGCCACGGCGGCCAGGCACCTTCACCTGCGGCAGCAGGTAGCCCGACGTGTCGATCGCCGCCAGCGCGGCAGCGTCGGTGGTCTTGCTGACGGTGCCGACGGCATTGGTCTGGGCGACTGGCACCGACGCCGGGCTGGCGTCGACACGACGCGCGGTGCGGGTGCGCACGACTTTCGGCGCTTCTTCGGCCACCGGGGCAGGCTCGGCAACGGCGGCGGCCACGGCGTCGGCTGGTGCAGCTTCGGCAGCAACGTCGCTTTCCGGCTCGGCGTTTTTCAATGCCGCCAGACGGCCGCGCTTGCGTACGATGACCGGTGGCGCGGCTGGCTTGGCCTGCGTTGGCATGTAGTCGTCGGCAGGATCGTGCGCATCGGCGGCGGTGTCGGTGGCGACAGGTTCAGGCGCGCTGACCTCGACCGGCGCGGCAGCTTCCACTGGCGCGGCGGCCACCGGCTCGACTGCTGCGGGTGCGGCTTCAGCGACGACTGGGGCGGCAACCGGCTCGGCGGCGGGGCCACCGGCGGCCAGGATCGCGTCGGCCTGGGCTTTGAGCGTCGCCAGGCGCGAACGGGTCTTGACCACCGTGACCTTGGCCGCCGCTTCCGTTTCGAGGAAGTAGGAAGTGGCGGTTTTAGGCACTGCCAGCGGGGCCGATGCTTTGGCAGGGGCTTTTTTCGCTGTCAGTGTCAATGTCTTGGCGGTGTTTTTCATAGCTTAAAACTCTCCAGTCGAGGCGAGTAGCGCGCCTGCGAAGTCAATAATCCAGCGGGCCCCGCGTACGGGACCTGGGAATGGGGAACGGAAGTGGCCCTACCTTAGGGCGGACATGCCAGACTTCAAGCTCGACCTGCCCTTCGGTGCGCGCGCCGGCGTAATATCGGGGCTGCGGGCAGGTGGCGTTGGTCGCTGTTCAAAATCGTGCTGTGCATGTCGGAACGAAAAAAAGCCCGCTAACACGGGCTTGCATCTATTTTTCTAGAAGAATAGGAGATGGGGCCATTACGCCCCAATGCAAGTTTTGGTGATCATCGCTTGATCCGGTAAAGGATCTGCACGCGTCACCGGGTGCATCGCCCCTGCATGATGACCTTCTTGCTGGTCTGCGCCGGCGCAAGCCGGACTCAAGGCAAGAGGCGGATCATACACGATTTCGCGTTTCAATGCTTCATCGCAGTGCGTCTTTCTCAACATTTATTAGTGGAACTAGTACAATGCGGCTTTTAGCGCCGTGCTATCCTTCGCAATCCTGTTCTTACCATGAAGTCAATGAATACCAATACCCCTGCAGAGTCCGTCGACACCACCGCCGCGCCAGCCACCCCGGATGCACAGCAGCCAACGCAGTCGCCAGCCGAGCCGGCAGCGCCAGCAGCCCCGGCTGCGGCCCCGGCATCAGGCCAGTCGGCGCGCTCGCTGCTCAAGCAACTCCAGCAGGAGTATCCCGCGTTCCGTGACTGCCTGCCACTGTCGATCGGTATTGACAAGCAGTTGCAGGCACGCATGCCGGGCCTGGACAAGAAAACGATGCGCGCCGCCCTCGGCATCCACACCGGCTCGATGCGCTACCTGCGCGCGATGGAAAAAGCCAAGGTCCGCTACGACCTCGACGGCACCGCCGGCGCCGAAGTGCCTGAGGCGCACCGCCTGCACGCTAAAGAGCAGCTGCAGCAGCGCTTCAAGAAAGAAGCCGACCGCAAGAAGGCCGAGCGCGACGCCGCCCTCGAAGAAGAAAACAACCGCAAGCGCCAGGAAAAACTGCAGGCGCTGGCGTCCAAGTTCTCGAAGACTTGAATTCGGGCGACGCCATGAAGGATGCGGCAGCAGATGGCATGCAAGCCGGCTCGCGAGCCGACCTGCAACCTGAGCTGCCCGCCTACATCGGCATCGACCCGACCCATGTGCGGCTGGTGCGGTCCGACGCCGACGCGCAGCAGGCGCTCGCGGCGCTTCTTGCGGCCGACGTCATCGGCTTCGACACCGAATCCAAGCCAACGTTCGCCAAGGGCGAAGTCTCGACCGGGCCGCACCTGGTGCAATTGGCGACCGACGAGTTCGCTTTTCTGTTCCAGACCGCCACGCCCGCTGGCAACGCCCTCGCCTTCACCGTGCTGGAACCCGTGCTGGCCTCCGGCAGCATCCTCAAGGTGGGTTTTGGCCTGGGTGACGACGTCAAGCGGCTGAAGTCCAAGTTCGGCATCGAGCTGCGCAACGTGCTCGATCTGTCGACGGCGCTGCGCCGGCGCGGTGAAAAGAATCCGCTGGGCGCCAGGAGTGCAGTGGAGCGCTTCTTTGGCCAGCGCCTGCAAAAATCCAAGCGCATCACGACGACCAACTGGTCGCTGCCGCACCTGTCCGACAAGCAGCTGCAATACGCGGCCGACGATGCGCATGCGGCGCTGCGGATCTACCGGCGCTGGAAGACCGAAACCCCCGCAGCGTAAATCCCGCTCGGCGTTCAAGATTCGCGCTATCATCGTCGGCGTCCATGCTGCCGGTGAATCCATGCCATCTCGACGCTTCCGTTGGCCCGCTGCTGCGCTCCTGTGCACAATAGCGCTCGTGGCCGACGCTGCGCCACAAGCCGTCCCCGACACGCTCACCCAGCGCCTGCTCGCCTGCGCCACCTGCCACGCGCGCGTCGATGCGCGCGGCAATCCTGTCAACGACAGTTTCTATCCGCGTATCGGCGGCAAGCCAGCCGGCTACCTGTATCACCAGCTGCGCAATTTTCAGGATGGCCGGCGCCACTATCCCGTGATGACTTACCTCACCGAGCACCTGCTAGACGCCTACCTGCGCGAAATCGCCGCGCACTTTGCGGCGCAGGCGCCGACCGTACTGCTGCCTTCGCCCATGAACCTGTCGCCCGCACAGCGTGACCGGGGCGGCCAGCTCGTGCACGAGGGTGACCAGACCCGCGGCATCCCGGCCTGCATCGCCTGCCACGGCGCGCGCCTGACCGGCGTGCAGCCCGCGATCCCGGGCCTGCTTGGCCTGCCACGCGACTACATCAACGCGCAGTTCGGCGCCTGGCGCAACGGCGTGCGGCGCGCCCATGCGCCCGATTGCATGGGTCAGGTCGCTGCACGCCTGTCGCCCGACGATGTCGCCGCCGTCTCGGGCTGGCTGGCAGCGCAGCCAATGCCGGCCGACCCAAAGCCCGCCGATGCCATCGCCCGGCCGCTGCCGATACTCTGCGGCAGCGCGCCATGATGAAGACCGTCCGCATTGCTTTACTGGCCGTGGTCGCCGCCGTCGGCATCGCGATCGCCCTGGCATGGCCGCGCGCCGAGTTCGTTCCAGCCAGCTCCCCTGCCGCCTGGGCGTCCACGCCCGCCAACATCGCACGCGGCGCCTACCTGGCACGCGCCGGCGACTGCATCGCCTGCCACACGGCGCGTGGTGGCGTGGCGTATGCGGGCGGGCGCGCGCTCGATACGCCGTTCGGGCGCTTTTACGGCCCGAACCTCACGCCCGACCGTGACACCGGCATCGGCGCCTGGAGCGCCGACGACTTCTGGAACGCGCTGCACAATGGCATCGCACCAAGCGGCCGCCTGCTGTATCCAGCCTTCCCGTACACGAACTACACCAAAGTGACTCGCGCGGATGCGGATGCGCTGTTTGCGTACTTTCGCAGCCTGCCGCCGCAGCGCCAGGCAAACCGGCCGCACGACATCCGCTTCCCGTACGACCAGCAGGCGTTGCTGGCCGGCTGGCGCCTGCTGTACTTCCGGCCTGCCGAATATGCCCCGCAACCGGCGCGCAGCGCCAGCTGGAACCGGGGCGCGTACCTGGTCGAAGGCCTGGGCCATTGCAGCGCCTGCCACAGCACCCGCAACAGCCTGGGCGCGGCAGATGGCGCGCTGGCTGGCGGCATGATCCCGACCCTCGGCTGGTACGCGCCGTCGCTGACGGCCAACCACGAAGCGGGCCTGGGTGACTGGCGCGACGCGGATATCGTGGCGTTGCTGGGTACCGGCATCTCGCCGCGTGGCGCGGCGACGGGCCCGATGGCCGAAGTGGTGGCGCGCAGCCTGCAGTACCTGACACCGGACGATCTGGGCGCGATGGCGGGCTACCTGAAGTCGCTCGCCGCCACGCCCGTGAGTGCGCAGCCCGCGCCGGCATTGCTGCCTGCCGCTGAACAGGTACTGGCCGAAGGGGGCCGGATCTACGGGGCGCAGTGCGCGGCATGTCATGGCGACGACGGCAAGGGACGCATGCCGGCCTACCCGCCACTGGCCGGCAACCGCGCCGTCTTGATGACGCCGGCCGTGAACGCGATCCGGATGACGGTCAACGGCGGATTCCCGCCCGGCACGCGCGGCAATCCACGGCCGTACGGGATGCCGCCGTTCGGGCATGAACTCGATGACGCGCAGGTCGCGGCGGTGCTGACCTGGATCCGGGCCAGCTGGGGCAATGCCGGCGCGCCGGTGACGGCGACCGAGGTCAATCGCTATCGGGCGGTGTCGCTGGACTGAGCCGTCAGGGACTCATACCATGTCGGCAAACGCCACCCGATCGGTGGTGGCGTTGCGCGCATCTTCCAGACGCACCTTGTGCGATGCCAGCAAGCCTTCGAGCGACGCATTCATCGTGTGGCAACCGGCATCGATGCCGCGATTCATGTGCGCGCGGATGCTGCCCAGGTCCCCTGCTTCGAGCATGCGCACGACGGCCGGACTCGGGGTCAGGCATTCGGTGGCCAGGTGGTAGCGGTTGCCCTCCACCGACGGTAGCAGCGCCTGGCACAGCACGCCGCGCAGCGCGTGCGCCAGCGCTTGCGCCTGGGCGTCCGTGTTGCCCAGCAGGCGCAGCATCTTTTGCAGGCCCAGCTCGGTCGAGCGCGCATGCAGCGACGCCAGCACCAACGGGCCGGATTCGGCCAGCGCCAGCGCTTCCTGCGCCGTCTGGGCGTCGCGAATCTCGCCGATGACGATCACGTCCGGCCGCTCGCGCAGCGCATCAAGAGCGCCCAGGTAATAGCTGTCGACGTCGCCGTCCTCGCCCACTTCGCGCTGCGTGATGATGCAGCGGCGCTGCGGGATCAGCGTTTCGACCGGGTCTTCGATGGTGATGATGTGGCCCGAGCGGTGGCGGTTGATCTCGTCGAGGATCGACGCGATCGTCGTCGACTTGCCCTGACACGTATCGCCGATGATCAGGACCAGGCCGCTGGTCAGGCTGGCGAATTCGCGCTCGTCGTCCCACAGGCCCAGGTCGGCCAGCGGGATCGGCTCTTTCGGAAAGCGCCGGATCACGCAGCCAATCCGCTTGCCGCCCTGGAAGCGGAAGCAGTTGGCGCGGATGCGCGCCGTGTGCAGGTCAATCGAGCGGTCGAACGCGCGCGAGGCGATGCGCTGCGGCCAGTTCGGCTCGATCACATCGAAGAATTCTTCCAGCTCTTCCTTCGTGATCGGCGAATCGGTCACCGCCACCAGGCCTTTTGGCTGGCGCAGCATCAAGGGGCTGTTCTGGTGGATGATGATGTCCGAAAACACCAGCTTCGAGTTCAGCAGATGCAGGATCTGCTGGACCAGCGTTTCGAATACCGGATGGTCTTCATTCTCGATATACGACAGGGTGGGAATCTGCGAGGACTGGTGATGTTCCATCTGGCCGATGCTGGTAAAAGATCAAGTGTCGACCATTATAGAACCTGAATATTGCAGAAAAGAAAAAAATCTTTAGCGTGACATACTAGCAACAATACGCTCACCGAACACCGTGATCGTTACCCCGACCACGACCACCAGCGCACCAGCAATGCGCACGCCGGACACCTTGCGCGTCGCCATATTGATCAGACCGAAATGGTCGATCGCCATCGAGCTGAGCAGTTGCCCGGCAATCACCAGCACGATCAGGCTGAGCAGCCCGATGCGCGGCGCCAGGAACACGGTCCCGAACACGAATGCTGCGCCGAGAAAGCCACCCAGGAACTTCCAGGCGGGCTGCGACGGCAACGCTGCCAGCGTCGCGCCCAGGCCGCCGACACCGCTCTTGGCCAGCGCCACCGCCAGCAGCACCGCCGTGCCGCAGCTGAACGACACCAGCGCCGCCATCACCGAATTGGCACCGATCGAATGGGCCAGCTGGCTGTTGATCGCCGCCTGCACCGACATGGCCATGCCCACACAGAAGGCCATCGCCAATAAAATCACGTTCATCGCACTACTCCGTAGCAAAAAGCGCACTATCTTAGTGCATCTTGCGTGGGCGTGCTGGATAGTCGGAGCGCGCGGCTTAATCCGCACAGTTGCATTTCACACCACGCCGCGCGCAGTCTGTCGCAAACGGCTCGGCAGCACGGGGCGGTCCTGCCAGGATGTGCACCATTCCCACCGCCTTTCAAGGAGCCCCACCATGTCGCGTCACGCCTATTCCATCCCTGCCCTGCGCGCCCTGATGCTCGCCTCCGCCCTCGCCTGCAGCGTGGCGCCCCCTGCGGCCATGGCCTGGCCGTTCGGCAGCGAACAGGTCGAAGGCAATGGCAACGTCACGCGCCAGGCGCGCAAGGTCGAGTCATTCAATGGCATCGCGCTGGGTCTGCCGGGCCGGCTGGAACTGCGTACTGGCAACGTCGGCAACGTCGACAGCGTCACTGTCGAGACCGATGACAATCTGCAGGCGCTGATCGAGACGCGCGTCGAAGACGGCATGCTGCGCATCCGTCCCGCCAAGCGCAACCTGAACCTGCGCACCCGCAACCTCAAGATTGTCGTGACGGCGCGCCAGATCGATCGTCTGTCGCTGGGCGGCTCGGGCACCATCGATGCGGATGTCCTGCGCGGCAAGCGCCTGGACCTGGACGTCGGCGGCTCGGGCAAGATCCAGATCGCGCGTCTCGAAGCAGACACGGTCTCCGCCAGCGTGGCCGGCAGCGGCGACCTGCGCGCCGATGGCGGCGCGGTACGCGAACTGTCGGTGTCGATCGGCGGTTCAGGCGATGTCGACCTGGGCAGGATCGCCGCCGATACGGCGCGCGTGAGCATCGCCGGATCCGGCGACGCGACGGTGTGGGCAAAGAATGATCTGCGCGCGAGCATTGCCGGGTCGGGCGATGTCGGCTATTACGGCGATCCGAAGGTGAGTCGCAGCGTGGCGGGTTCGGGAGAAGTGCGGCGCATCGGAAACGCGCCGCGCTGATGGGGCAAAAGCCGCTGCGCTCAGCGGCTCAGCAGAGCTCAGTGGCCGGCGTGGCCCGCGTGCGCACCGTGCGCATCCTGCGCCGCCGGCTTGCCGCTGTGCGTCAGCGGCATGACCGGCAGCGTCACTTTGACTTCCTGGCGCTTGGCGGCGGCGTCCTGCACCACCAGGGTCAGATCGACGTTCTCTCCCTCTTTCAGCTGGCGCTTCAGGTCCAGCAGCATCACGTGGTAGCCGCCCGACGCCAGCACGACCGGTTTGCCGGCCGGCAGATCGATGCCCTTCACCTGACGCATGCGCATCACCTGGCCCTCCATCGCCATCTCGTGGATTTCGGCGCGGCCGGCGACCGGCGTGCGCACTTCGAGCAGGCGCGCCGGTGTGGCCGATTGCAGCTGCATGAAGGCGCCCGTGCTTTTCTGGGCCGGCACGGTGGCGCGCACCCAGGGTTCGGTCACGGTGACCTGGGCCAGCGCGGAGACGGAAAACAGGCCCGCGGCAAGCGCGGCGATCAGGTGACGGGTCATGGCAATCCTTGGCTAGTTGAAGTCAGTGAAAAATACAATCTTACACTGCGCCGCGCAAGGCTTCACGCTCGACCAGCACGGTGTCGGTGCCGTCGGTCAGCCACACCTGGCCATCCTGGATCGTGCATTGCAGCGCCATCGAGCGCGACGCCATTTTCTCGAGCTGGGCGCTGATCTCGGCCGGGATGTTGATCACGCTGACGTTTTTCGCGCGCTCGATCTTGTTGGCAATGCCCTTGAACCAGATGCTGCTCGTCGCGCTGTAGCTGTAGACGATCACTTTCTCGGCGCGGCCGGCTGCTTTCAGCAGGCGCTTTTCGTCGGGCTGGCCCACTTCGATCCACAGGTCGATGGCGCCGGTGAGGTCCTTGAGCCACAGCGCCGGCTCGTCGACATCGAACAGGTCTTTCGTGAACGCCAGCGCCGGGTCGGCGTGCAGCGCGTAGGCCAGCACGCGGATCATCACGCGTTCATCGGTCTCGGACGGATGCCGGGCGATCGTCAGGCTGTGTTCCTGGTAATAGTTGCGGTCCATGTCGGCAATCGACAGGTCAGCCTTGTAGATGGTCGCTTTGATAGCCATTGGTGCGGTGCTTTGAACGGATTGATCGGTAGTGGAACCCGCTATTGTCGCATGCGCAGCGCGCGCCGGGCGACGGCGCGGTATAGACTTCCTGCCAGAGATCATCCAACCTAGCCAAGGAGACCCGCATGACCGACACCTTTCCACCCAATCAGCAATTCCTGCTCGCTGCACGCCCGGTCGGGCTGCCGCAGGCCCACGACTGGCAACTGCACGAACAGGCAGTGCCGGCGCCCGCTGAAGGCGAGATCGTGGTCAAGGTGCTTTACCTGTCGCTCGACCCGGCCATGCGTGGCTGGATGAACGAAGGCAAATCGTATATCCGGCCGGTCGCCATTGGCGAAGTCATGCGCGCCGGCGGACTGGGCGTCGTGGTGGCGTCGCGCTCGCCCCGCTTCGCCGTGGGCGACCATGTCGCCGGCGGCACCGGCGTACAGCGCTACTGGTCCGGCCCCGCCGATGACAAGAACGCCGGATTCGTCAAAATCGATCCCCGTATCGGTAACCTTACCGCATGGCTGAACCTGCTCGGCATGCCGGGCATGACGGCGTACTTCGGCCTGCGCGACGTGGGCCAGGCCAAAGCGGGCGACACGGTCGTGGTCTCGGGCGCGGCCGGCGCCGTCGGCATGACCGTGGGCCAGGTCGCCAAGCGCATGGGTTGCCGCGTGGTCGGCATTGCGGGCGGCACCGAGAAATGCCGCTTCGTCGTCGAGCAACTGGGTTTTGACGCCTGCATCGACTACAAGGCGGGCGGCCTGCACGCGGCGCTCAAGCAGCATTGTCCGCAGGGCGTGGACGTCTATTTCGACAATGTCGGCGGCGACATCCTCGACGCCGTCCTCACGCGCATCAACATGAAGGCGCGGATCGTGATCTGCGGGGCGATCTCGCAATACAACGCCACGGCGCCTGTCAAGGGACCGGCGAACTACCTGGCGTTGCTGGTGAACCGCGCGCGGATGGAAGGCATGGTGGTGTTCGACTACGCCCCGCGCTACCACGAGGCGGTGGCCGAACTGGGCGCGTGGCTGGCGGCTGGCGAGATCACCAGTCACGAGCACGTGGTCGACGGCTTCGAACAATTCCCGCAGGCGCTCCTGATGCTGTTTGAAGGGCGCAATCTGGGCAAGCTGGTACTCAAGGTGGCCGACGCCTAGTCGCACCGATACCGTCTCTGGCCACCCCTCGCGTGAAAACGGCGGAACTAACGCTCACCACGTTTCTCTAAACACGAGAGCGCATCCTGTGTGCGCTCGTGGCATCGGGCACGACCTCTTCCACTGACAGCCCACGGGCACAAGGAGATCGACATGGCGACGAGCAAAGAGAACGGCAGCAAAGAGACGGCGACCGGCAGTGCCCAGAAAAACGGGCAACCGGCCAAGCGGGGTTTCGCGGCGATGGACCAGAACCAGCAGCGTGAAATCGCCAGCAAGGGCGGCCAGGCGGCGCATCAAAAAGGGACGGCGCACGAATTCGATTCCGAAGAAGCGCGCCGCGCCGGCCAGAAAGGCGGCGAAGCCGTCAGTCGCAACCGCGCGCACATGGCCGACATCGGCCGCAAGGGTGGCGAAAGCCGACAGTCGGCGCAGCGCGCGGCGGCAGCGGCCATGGCCGACAAAGGCAATCGTCAGAGCAGCAAGGACACCTAGCCCTGGCAGCGTCGTTCCCTGCCGGTGCGGGGACGACGCTTTTATCTGGCGTCGCCCATATTGGTTACCTGGGCTGCTTGTGCGGGCCATGGTTAGCCGCCAGGCACGGCGCCACCCCCTGTGGTACATTGCCCGGCTTATGCATACCCTGAAATACCTGACCGCCTATCCCGAGCAACTGCGCACGCAGGTCAGCGGCCTGATCGCGCAAGACCGTCTTGGCGACACGCTGCGCCAGCGCTATCCGGCGCCGCACGGCATCCGCACCGACCGCGCCCTGTACGACTACGTCCAGGACCTGAAGGACGAGTACCTGCGCCAGGCTGCCCCGGTTTCGAAGGTCGCCTTCGACAGCAAGATCCAGGTGGTCCAGCATGCGCTCGGCCTGCACACGGCCATCTCGCGCGTCCAGGGCGGGCGCCTCAAGGCCAAGCATGAGATTCGCATCGCCAGCCTGTTTCGCGATGCGCCGCTGCCATTCCTGCGCATGATCGCCGTGCACGAACTGGCGCACCTGAAAGAAAAAGAACACGACAAGGCGTTTTACAAGCTGTGCTGCTGGATGGAACCTGCCTATCACCAGCTGGAATTCGATGTCCGTTTGTACCTGACCTGGCTCGATCTGGCGGGCGCGCGCTTGTGGAGTGCCGAACCAGCGCCACTTCCGCGTTGATGTTACCATTCGCAACTGTCGTTGCACATGCGCAACAAAATCCTTGCTATTCGTCTGTCCTGTTGAGCACTGCTCGACTTTGCGCGTACGCTTCGCTAGAGTCCTCGGATTCCAGTCCGGCGTTACCCGACACCGCACAGGCCCTTGGCGCCAACATCACATCACATGCTTTCGCACTATTTTCCCGGCACGCTATTGCCTGCCGCATTTGCCACTTGTGTGCTCGCCTGCACGCCGCTCCACGCACAGGCGCAGACACAAGGAGAAGCACAGGTCGCCGACCCGGCGCCTGACACGACCGCAGTCCCCACGTGGAAGCTGTCCGGCTTCGGCACGCTCGGCGTTGTCCGTTCGAACAACCGCGATGCCGATTTCACCTCGTCCATCCTGCGCGCCAGCGGCGCCGGCGTATCTGGCTCCTGGAGCCCCGACGTCGACAGCCGCCTTGGCGCCCAGCTCGACGTGGGCCAGGGCGCCTGGTCGGGCGTGCTGCAGGTAATCAGCGAGCAGCGTCTGAACGGCAACTACCATCCGCGCATCGAATGGGCCAATATCAAGTACCAGATGACGCCCGATCTTGCACTGCGCGTCGGCCGCATCGCACTGCCCGTCTTTCTCGGCGCTGAATCGCGCAAGGTCGGCTACACCATTCCGTGGGTGCGCACGCCGGTCGAAGTCTATGGCGCCCTGCCGATTTCAAGCAGCGACGGGGTCGACGCGACCTGGCGCTGGAACGCGGGCGCCGTGCGTCACGCAACGCAGGTGTTTTCGGGCAGCACCGACCAGGATCTGGGCTTCGGCCTGCAAATCGACGCCGAAAACATCCTGGGCCTGTCGCACAGCATGGACTACGGCCCCTTGACCGTGCGCCTGTCAGCGGCGCGCGCGCGCCTGAACACCGACATTGCCGCCGACCTGTTCGCCGGCCTGCGCATGTTCGGTCCGCAGGGCCAGATGCTCGCCGAGCGCTATGCCATCGTCGACAAGCGTGTGACGATGATCAGCGCGGGCGCCAGCTATGACCCGGGCGCCTGGTTCGTCACCGCCGAGACGGGACGCACCCGTACCGACTCCCTGCTCGGCGGCGGCACGTCGGTGTATGTCGGCGCCGGCTGGCGCCAGGGCGCTTTCACGCCCTACATCGGCTATGCGCAGATCCGCGCCGATGTGGCGACGTCCGACCCCGGCCTGTCACTGCAAGGCCTGCCCCCGCCGGTCGCCGCCGGCGCCGCCCAGATCAACGGCGCGCTGAACACGCTGCTGGCAACGATTCCGATCCAGACCACCTGGAGCACCGGCGTGCGCTGGGACGTCGCCACCAACGTCGCCCTCAAGCTGCAGTTCGAGAGCGTGCGACCACGCGGCGGTTCACGCGGCACCCTGATCAATTCCACGCCTGCGTTTCGTTCGGACCGCACGACTAACGTGACCAGCATTGCGCTGGACTTTGTCTTTTGACGCCGATGAAAACACGCCTCGGTAATTATTCCCGCCACCTGCTGGCCCTGTGCACGCTGTGCTTCGTCGCCACGAACGCGTCGGCCGAACTGGTCGTCATCGTCTCGAGCCGCAACCCGAACCCGGTGCTCAACGCCGAACAGGTCAGCGCCATCTTCCTCGGCCAGACGGGCCGCTTCCCGGATGGCGCGGCCGCCGTCGCCATCGACCAGGGGCTGGGCGCAGCGCAGCGCGACCTGTTCTATCGCCAGCTCACCGGCAAGACCCCGGCGCTGCTCAAGGCCCACTGGTCCAAGATGGTCTTTACCGGCCGCGGCCAGCCGCCGCGCGAAGCCGCGAGCGACGCCGCCGTGCGCCGCATGGTGGCTGATAACCCGTCGATGATCGGCTACATCGAGCGCGCTGCGCTCGACCCGTCCGTACGCCCGGTGCTGGTGCTGCAGTGAGCACGCCATGAACATGCTCGCGCGTCCCAGCGGGCCGTCGCTCGCCAGCGACGGCGAGCCGGCGGCAGGCGCGCAGCGCACGCGCGGCCTGCTCGCACGCTGGCTTGGTCTGGCGCTCGAAACACACATCTCGCTGCCGCTGTTCGCGCTGGCGCTGCTGGGCGCAATGTGGTTCGGCACGCTGCACGTGATCGACTCGGAGCGCCGCGCCGCTGTCGTGGCCACGCGCGACGCGACCCAGGAACTGCTCGACACCTATGAAGCGCAACTGGCGCGCAGCCTGAGCGCGATCGACCAGACCCTGCGCGTATTGAAGTACGCGGTCGAGCAGAATGGCCCGACCGGCGCCCTGCCCGCGCTCGAAGCCAAGGGCCTGCTGCCACCCGGCCTCGTGTTCCAGGTCGAGATCAGCGACGCCAGCGGACACATTGTCGCGAGCAATCCCGCGTCGAAGAAGCATGACCTGGCACGCACCGCGTGGTTCGAATTTCATCGCCAGACCCGCGACGACGTGCCGTTCGTCAGCCTGACCAGCCTGAGCGAAGCCTCAAGGGAACCGACCGTCCACTTTTCGCGCCGCATCAACGATGCGGCCGGGCGCTTCTCCGGCGTGGCCGTCGTCGCGCTCGACCCGGCCTATTTCACCAGCGGCTACGAGCGCTCGCGCCAGGGCGATCGCGGCCTGCTCGGCATGGCGGGCACCGACGGCGTGCTGCGCGCGCTGCGCGTGGGCGACACGGTGTCGTGGGGCCAGCGCTTCGTGCCGGGCGCACATGGCGGTGTGGCGGCCGGCACGACCGCGCGCGGCGCACCCGTGCTCGAGTCCGAGAGCCGCACCGTCGCCAGCCGGCCGATGAACAGCTTCCCGCTGGTCGCGGTGGCCGGCTTGTCCGAAGCCGAACAGATGGCCGATTTCTATCAGGGCCGGCGCGCCTGGCTGCTTGGCGCGGGCGCGGCCAGTGCGCTCTTGATTGCCGTCGTGATCCTGGTGAGCGCGTGGTCGTGGCAGCTGGCCAAGGCGCGCCGGCGCGAACGGCTGGCGCAGGAAACCTACGCCGCTGCATCCGAAGCCAGCCCCGACGCTTTCTTCGTGTTGCGCACCGTGTTCGGTCCGCGCGGCGAGGTGCGTGATTTCGTGGTCGCCACCACCAATAGCCGCGCCGAGCGCTTCACCAGCCTGACCAAGCAGCAGATGGCAGCCAAGCCGATCTCGGGCCTGCTGCCACCGTCGATCAGTCAATCCGTCTTCGACGACCTGTCGGCGGTGGCGCGCGACGGCATTGCGCGCGAAACGGAGTGGCAGGCGCAGACCCTGCCCCAGCCCGGTGTCTGGCTGCACCGCCAGGCGGTGGCGGTCGAGGATGGCGTCGTCGTGATCGTGCGCGACATCACCGAGCGCAAGATGGGCGAGCAGCGCATCCGCCATCTGGCGCACCACGACGACCTGACCGGCCTGCCCAACCGCAGCCTGCTGCGCGAGCGCCTGGGCCAGGCGATCGTCACTGCGGCCGAAGCGGGCCGCGCGGTTGGTCTCGCGTTCATCGACCTCGATGGCTTCAAGCTGGTCAACGACACGCTGGGCCACAACGCCGGCGACGAACTGCTCAAAGTGGTCGGCGCGCGCATGCATCGCTGCCTGCGGAGCGACGATACGCTGGCGCGCTTTGGCGGCGACGAATTCGTGATCCTGTTGCCGGACCTCGCGGGCGACCCGATGGCAATCGCGCCCCTGCTCGAGCGGGTGCGTGAAGCCGTGACCGAGCCGGTGCTGGTCGAGGGCCAGGAGGTCCAAGTGAGCTGCAGCGTCGGCGTGACGTTCTACCCGCGCGACGGCGCCAGCGCCAACGCCCTCATGATGCACGCCGACGTGGCCATGTACCGCGCCAAGGAACTGGGCAGCAACAACGTGCAGTACTACGTCAGCGAAATGAACGAGAGCGTCGACGAAAAGCTCGTGCTGCTCGAAGGCCTGCGCGCGGCGATCGACACCTGCGCCGAAGACTATCCGGGCCCCTGCCAGTTCCAGCTGCTGTACCAGCCGAAGATCGACCTGCGCACGAATTGCCTGTTCGGCGTCGAGGCGCTGATTCGCTGGCACCATCCCGAGCAGGGCCTGGTCTCGCCGCTGCGCTTCATCGGCCTGGCCGAGGAGAGTGGCCTGATCGTGCAGATCGGCGACTGGGTGCTGCGCACCGCCTGCGCCCAGGCCCAGGCCTGGCGCACGGCTGGCCTGCCCCCGGTCAGCGTGTCGGTGAATGTCTCGGCGCGCCAGTTCGAAGACAAGCGCCTCGTCGAACGCGTTGCCGAGGCGTTGCGCGCCAGCGGCCTGCCGGCCGACGGCCTCGAAGTCGAGGTCACCGAAAGCCTGATCATGCGCGACCTGGGCCGCTCGGTCGACAAGATGCGCGAGCTCGAAGCGATGGGCGTGGCGCTGTCGATCGACGACTTCGGCACGGGCTATTCGAGCCTGTCGGCGCTCAAGTCGTTCCCGATCAGCCGCCTCAAGATCGACAAGTCGTTCGTCGCCGACCTGGCCGACTCGCCCGACGACCAGGCAATCGCGATGGCCGTGATCTCGCTGGGCCACAAGCTCGACCTGCGCGTGATTGCCGAAGGCGTCGAGACCGAACAGCAGCGCGACTTCCTGCGCGCCAACGACTGCGACGAAATGCAGGGTTACCTGTTCAGCCGGCCGCTCCCGGCCAGCGACATCGCACGCCTGCTCGCAGGCAGCGCAGGAGACGCGCATGACCCCTGCGCCGAGTAGTACCGATAGCACCGATACCACCGCTGCGCCGGCCCATCCGGCGCTCATGCTGCGCCGCATGCGCAACTACTGGATCGCCACTGCCATGCTGTATGTGGCGACCATGGGCCTGCTGGCGGCGCAGGTCGGGGCCGGCTACACCCCGCGCGGCCCCGCGCTGGTGCTGAGCATCATCGCCGCATGCGGCACGCTCGCGTTCTACGCCCTGATCCATTTCAGCACGCGACTGAAGATCGCGCCCGACATGCTGGCCGCGCTGCAATCGCTGTTCGCGATCGGCTGCATCATCGCGGGCTATGCGATCGCTGGCCCGCTGCGCGCCTCACTCCTGAGCATGCTGGTGGTGGCCATCGCCTTCTGCACGTTCGCCATGCACCCGCGCCGCGCACTGCTGCTGGTTGGCGCCGCGCTGGCGGGCATGGCCGGCATCATGTGGTATTTGCAGGCAATCGATCCCATGGGCCATCCGCCCGCCGTCGAAGCGATGACCTTCGGCTACCTGGCCGCGGCATTGCTGGCGACCACGCTGCTGGCCAGCGAAATGACCAAGCTGCGCCGGCGCATGAAGGCCAGCAGGCAGGAGCTGCTGGCGGCCCTCGACACCATCCGTACGCTTGCTACCGTCGACGAATTGACGTCGCTGGCCAACCGCCGCCACATGAACGAGTTGCTGGGCGCCGAAGAACGGCGCTCGGCGTCCTCTGCCAGCTGCGTGGCGCTGCTCGACCTCGACCTGTTCAAGGAAGTGAACGACCAGTATGGGCACGCCGTGGGCGACGCCGTGCTGCGCGGCTTTGCCGGCGCGGCGCATGGCGCGCTGCGCGAGCACGACACGCTGGCGCGCTGGGGCGGGGAAGAATTTCTGCTGCTGCTGCCGGACGCCACACCGCAGGCGGCGCGCCAGGTACTGGAACGCATCGTCACGCGCGTGCACGCGCTGCAGATCGACGGCATGACGCCGGCGCGGCGGATCAGCTTTTCGGCCGGCCTGGCCGAACGGCGCGATGGCGAAGCGTTTACGGAAGCGATCAGCCGCGCCGACAAGGCGCTGTACCGGGCCAAGGCGGCAGGACGCGACCGGATCGAAGTCGCTTAGTTTTTCAGCGCTAGCCTTTCAACTCGTCGGCCGCCGCCGCTGGCAGGCTCGACTCCAGCACGACCGGCACCACCGCGCGCAGGCGCTGGATCAGCACGTCGGGATCGCTGTCGGCGATCATCAGGTCTTCGTGCTCGGGCCGCACGAATCCTTCGGCCACCTGGTGGCCCACGAAGGTACGCAGGCCATCGTAGAAACCGTTCACGTTCAAGAGGCCAATCGGCTTGGCGTGGATGCCCAGCTGGGCCCAGGTCACCATCTCGAACAGCTCTTCGAGCGTGCCCATCCCGCCCGGCATGGCGATGAAGCCTTCGGACAGGTCGGCCATCATTGCTTTTCGCTCGTGCATGTCCTTGACGACGAACAGGCGCGTGAGGCCCGCGTGGCCTACTTCGCGCTCGACCAGGGCGCGGGGGATGACGCCGGTGGCTTCGCCGCCCAGGCGCAGCACTTCATCGGCGATCACGCCCATCAGGCCGACCTTGCCGCCGCCGTAGACGAGGCTGATGTTGTGGTCGACCATGGCGCGCGCCAGCAGGCGCGCGGCATCGGCGTGGGCAGGGTTGACGCCACGTGCGGCGCCGCAGTAGACAGCAAGGGTTTTCATCGTGTGCATTTTCAAAGGAAGTCAGCGCCGGGCCTGGCGTCGGCCGACAGTTTTTTCAGATAGTCGTCAGACAGCTTCTCGAACAGGACGCGGGTTTCGCCATTCAGGTAGGGCCCGACCATCGACAGCACCTGGTAGCAGCCGCGCGCGAGCGCATCGGCAATGGCCTGCTGCTCGCTGTACTTGCGGGGGTTGCGCACGTATTCGAACGACAGCCAGTAAGTTGCCACGACCACCATATTGGTGGCCATGGCGCCGATCTGCTGATCGGACGCGTCGAGCGAGCCTTCGCTGCGCAAGTCTTCGCACAGCTGGCGCGCCACCTTGATCTTGTGCGCGTGAATCGCCTTGAAGTGCAGTTCGAGCTTGCGGTTACGCGACAGCAGATCGTTCAGGTCGCGGTAGAAGAAGCGGTAGCGCCAGATCAGCTTGAACATGTGGTGCAGGTACAGCCACACGTCTTCCATGTTCGAGCGGCGCCCGGCCGGCACCGTCAGGATGCGCTCGATCTCCGCCTCGAACTGGACGAAGATCGAATTGACGATGTCGTCCTTGTTGCGGAAATGGTAGTACAGATTGCCGGGCGAGATATTCATCTCCTCGGCAATGACGGTGGTCGTGATATTGGGCTCGCCGAACTCGTTGAACAGCCTGAGCGAGAGCTCGAGGATGCGTTCACGGGTCCGGCGCGGTGCTTTTTGTTGCATGTAGGCCGCTGTTCGTGTTTGTTCCCGCAAGGATATCATCGAACGGTCGTTCTATCGAGCCATCTGCCGGATGACTGGCCGGGGATTCATGTTATCCGGTCCTGCGCGCACTCTGCAGGCGGAACGCTTCGTCGAGCTGCTCGCGCAGCGCCCGCGCGCCAAGCGGCTTGATGTAATGGCCATCGGCCACGCCGCTCTTGATGGCTGCTTCGATGTCGGTCAGGTCGGGCTGGCCCGACAGCATCAGGCGCACCGTCTTCGGATAGCGCACTGCCGCCTCGGCCAGTACCTCGGTACCGCGCATGCCGGGCATGGCCTGGTCGCACAGGATCACCTCAACCGGCTCATGCGACAGCACCTGGAGCGCTTCTTCGCCCGAGCAGGCGCTGAGCACCCGGTACGGCTGGCCGATCAGCATGTCGTTGAGCACCCCGAGCATGAAGCGGTCGTCGTCGACCAGCAGCAGCGTGCGTGCATCTGCGGCCGGCGTGGTGGCGGCCTCGGTTGACGCGGTTGCCGACGTTGACTGGATTTGAGCCGGGGCCGGCGGCGTCGCGATTGCCGGCGCCGGCGCAGACGCTGGCGTAGGGGTCAGAAAGGCTTCGAGCTCCGCGACGAAGCTTTCGGGCTCGATCGGCTTGCTGATATAACCATCGAAGCCGGCGGCCAGCACTTTTTCACGGTCGCCTGTCATTGCCAGCGCGGTCACGGCCAGGATGGGCACGCCGGCCAGCGCCGGGTCGCCCTTGAGCTCGGCGAGCACGGCAAAACCGTCCATCCCGGGCAGATTTACGTCGCAGGCGATCAGGTCGGGACGCTCGCTGCGCGCAGCGGCCACGCCGCGGGGGCCATCGGCCGCGCTGAGTGGCGCGTGGCCATAGGCGCTGAGCAGGAACGACATCAGTTCGATGTTCGCCGGGTTGTCTTCGATGATCAGGATGCGCGCCACTGGGTGCTCCAAAGGATGCGTTATTGACATCACTGTACCACGCTGGGGCGCGGGGCGGATTCACGCAAAACGGGGGGTGCCGGACTGTCTGTCGGCACGCGTCCGATCTCGTCCATGACGATCGCCAGCACGCGCCGGTTGCGACCCAGCGCGACGTGGCCGACGCCGCCGATGTCGATGTTGCGCGCACCCTCCAGGTGCCCCGATGTCTGCGGCGCCACGATATTGTCGTGATGCGTGTAAATCGACGTGATGCACGCGCGCGTGGCAGCATCTTCGTGCGCCGCGAGCTCGCTCAGCCACGCGCAGGCGGGTCCGTCGGTACCCGCCCGCCGCATCTGCGCGGCGTTGATGCCGATGCCGAACGCGGCAAGGCATGTACCGTGATGCGGCGTGCCGAGGGTGATGACGCGCGCCGCCTGCGCACTGCCATGCCGGCGCAGCCAGGCGCGCGCGGCCAGGCCACCCATGCTATGGCCGACGAGGATGACCTGCTGCGCACCGGCCGCGCGCCGCAACCGTGTTGCGCCCTCTTCGATCGCATCGGCAAAGCCGTCGATGTCGCCGGTGAGCGGTTCCAGGTCGAGCGTGGCGTGGCTGATGCCGGCGGCGTCGAGCCGCGCCGCCAGATGCGCCCAATAACCGCTGTTGCAACCGTAACCGTGCAGCAGCAGGACGGGCGGCGTGCTGCTGCCGGGATGGATGCGCGTGCGGGGCCGCGCGCGCGGCATGTGCCAGGAACTGGCCAGCATGCTGGCGCCAAATTCTTCGCCAAACATCCGCAACGCGGCAGCAACCCCGATCCGGTATTCGGGCGGCGTCGGGCTGGCAGCGCGCCGGCTCATCACAAAATTGTTCGCGTTGATCGCCAGGCGCACGAGGATCACGCTCCCCAGGCCGATGGTGGCGGCTTGCCACGGCCCGGCGCCGGCCCGGGCGGCGGCCGCGCCGATGGCGCAGGCGACCAGCACCTGCACGAGCAGGACGAGGCGCAGCAGCTGGCGCGAACTCATGCCGGCACCTTGGCTGAACGGCTGGCGCGGTATGAGCGCGGAGCGATGCGATCGGTATCCATGACGCGAGTATAGGCTGGCTGCGGCGACATCAGCGGGGTGGCGCGTCCTTCAGAATCGCGCGGGCGATGCCGCGCAGGATGTTGACCTCTTCGAGTTCCAGGCCACCGCGCGCGAACATGCGCTTGATGCGCGGCATGAGCTTTTTCGGGTTGTCGGCATTCAGGAAACCGATGGCGACCAGTGCCTGCTCGAGGTGCGCGTACATGCCGTCGATCTGGGTCACGCTGGCGGCGTCGCCCTGGAAACCGACGCCACGGGTAGCGGGCGCGCCGCTGACAGAGGCGATGCGCGCCTCGTAGGCCAGCACCTGGGCCGCCTGCGACAGGTTCAACGATGAATAGTCGGGATTGGCCGGGATGTTGATCAGCACATTGCACCGCTCGACAATGTCGTTCGGCAGCCCCACGCGCTCGTTGCCGAACACGATGGCGGCGCGCAGGTCGGGCGTGGCGCCGGCATGTTCGGCGAACGCGCGCGGGGTCCAGACAGGGGGCGAGAATTCGCGCAATCTGGCCGAGACGGCGGCGGCGAAGTTGCAGCCGTCGAGCGCAGCACCGATATCGGGTACGACCCGTGCGTTGTTCAGCACATCCCCCGCGCCACTGGCAAAGGCGACGGCTTCGGGATCGTTGACGAAATCGGCGCACTTCGGCGTGACCAGCACCAGATCGGTAAAGCCCATCGTTTTCATCGCACGCGCGACCGAGCCGATGTTGCCGGCACGGCTCGTTTCGACGAGGACGAAACGCAAACGGCTAAACAGCGGCAGCGGGCTGAAAGAAGAAGTGTCGGTTTGGGTCGGGTTCATTTACAATAGCGACCATCGCGTGGTGCGGACGGTTTTACGGTAGCGGGGGCAAGCCCCGGATTGTAACGGGTTCCGGCGCCACCCTGCTCTTTAATCACTCTTCAATAGCTGATCGTTCACGGCGCCCCATCGGTGCGTGAGTGGGCGTTCGCGTTCTTACGGAAAAGCCTCCATGCACCCAATGCTCAACACGGCCATCAAGGCCGCCCGCCGCGCCGCCACCGTCATCAACCGTGCGTCCTTCGACATCGACCGCATCGTCGTTTCGGAAAAGCAACACAACGATTTCGTCACCGACGTCGACCAGGCGGCGGAGCATGAAATCGTCGAAACGCTGCTCAAGGCGTATCCGGGCCATGCCATCCTGGCCGAGGAAAGCGGTGCATCAGCCAATCTGAACGACGAGAGTGAAAACGTGTGGATCATCGACCCGATCGATGGCACCACCAACTTCCTGCACGGCTATCCCAACTATTGCATCTCGATCGCGCTCAAGCAGCGCGGCGTGATCACGAACGGCCTGGTCTACGACCCGGTCCGCAACGACCTGTTCACCGCCACCAAGGGCGGCGGCGCCTACCTGAACGACAAGCGTATCCGCGTACGCAGCACCGAGCGGATCGGCCGCGCCCTGCTGTCGTCGGGCCATGGTCCTGATCCACGCGCCCTGGCCGAATACCTGCGCATGTACGAAGTCGTCGCCTCGCGCAGCCATGGCGTGCGCAGCGGCGGTTCGGCAGCGCTGGAACTGGCCAACGTGGCCGCTGGCCGCATCGACGGCTTCTTTGAAAAGAACCTGAAGATCTGGGACATCGCCGCCGGCGCCCTTCTGGTGACCGAAGCTGGCGGCATCGTCGGCGAGTTCAGCGGCGAATCGGATTACCTGAACAAGGGTGACGTGATCGCCGCCGGTCCGAAGGTTTTCGGCGCGCTTGTCCCGCTGTTGTCGCCTTTCGCGTAAAATACACGTTGTAACAGTCAGGCCACTCGCAGGCAGTGCTTGCCAGTGGCCTGTGCTTTTGTACAAAACGTTACAGAGTTCTGCGTCAAATACTTTCTACAGTGAAATACACTTCACTATAATCCCTGCTAGCCGCCTGTGCGGCAGCGTCCGGGCGCCCGCTAGCTTGCGCGCCTGCATCGATCAATCCGATTCCAGGACTGCCGCCATGCATGGCGACGGGCCGCTTTTTTACTGAAAAAATCTATGTCATTTTCTTCACTTGGTCTCTCTGACGCGATCGTGCGCGCGGTAACCGAACAAGGCTATACCGCCCCGACCCCGATCCAGAGCCAGGCCATTCCAACCGTTTTGAACGGCGGCGACCTGCTCGCCGGCGCCCAGACCGGTACCGGCAAGACGGCTGGCTTCACGCTGCCGATCCTGCATCGCCTGTCGAACGACACGATCGGCGCAGCGCAGAAAAACAAGACCTCGCCACGCGTGATCCGCGCGCTGGTGCTGACCCCGACCCGCGAACTCGCGGCCCAGGTCGAGGAAAGCGTGCGCCTGTATGGCACGTACACGAACCTGAATTCGGCCGTGATCTTTGGCGGCGTCGGCATCAATCCACAGATCAAGCTGCTCAAGCATGGCGTCGACATCCTCGTCGCCACGCCGGGCCGTCTACTGGACCACGCTGGCCAGGGTACGGTCGACCTGTCGAAAGTCGAAATCCTGATCCTGGACGAAGCCGACCGCATGCTGGACATGGGCTTCATCCACGACATCCGCAAAGTGCTGGCACTGCTGCCGGCCAAGCGCCAGAACCTGCTGTTCTCGGCCACGTTCTCGGAAGAGATCAAGACGCTCGCCGATCGCCTGCTGAACAACCCGCAGATGATCGAAGTGGCGCGCCGCAACTCGACCGTGGAAGTCATCGCACAGAAGATCCACCCGGTCGACCGCGACAAGAAGCACCCGCTGCTGTCGCACCTGATCAAGACGAATAACTGGACGCAGGTGCTGGTGTTTACGCGCACCAAGCACGGCGCCAACAAGCTGGTCGAGCAACTGGGCAAGGACAGCATCGGCGCGATGGCGATCCACGGCAACAAGAGCCAGTCGGCACGCACCAAGGCGCTGGCCGAGTTCAAGGACGGCAGCCTGCAAGTGCTGGTCGCCACCGACATCGCTGCGCGCGGCATCGACATCGACCAGTTGCCACACGTGGTGAACTACGACCTGCCGAACATCCCGGAAGACTACGTCCACCGCATAGGACGTACGGGCCGTGCCGGCGCGACGGGTGAAGCGGTGTCGCTGGTCTGCGTTGACGAACACCAGATGTTGAAAGACATCGAAAAGCTGATCAAGCAAACCCTGCCACGTGAAGTCATCGAAGGCTTCGAGCCCGACATGAACGCCAAGCCACAACCAATCCAGCTGCGCAGCGGCGCCCCAGGCCACACCGGCCGCGGCGGTCGTCCGGGCGGCGGCAATGGCGGTGGCCGTGGTAACGGCGGCGGCGGCGGTGGCAACAAGCCCCGCACCCCAGGTGGCGCCCCCGCAGCTGCAAAACGCAGCGGCCCACGCCCCGCCTCCGCAGTGCGCCGCGACCGCTAACCCAATCAGGGTCAGAGTCGAATTATCGAGAAACTTTGTCACACCACTCGCTGATTCGATGTCACCTGAAGGTTAATATCGCCAAAGCTCTTACCCAACAATGAGGGTCAGAGTCGAATTGTTTGACAACTTTAAAAGTTGTCATTTAATTCGACTCTGACCCTCATTGTTTTTGCTGCTGAAGATTCCCGAAACTGGCAGAAGTTCGCGAATCAATATCCAATAAAAAATAGCTTCCTCCGCGAGGCCCTTTTTATTTCCGCTTAGCTGCTTTTGGCCTTGTATTTAATGAGGGTCAGAGTCGAATTATTGAGCAACATCCGGGAATCAATTCGCCAGAAGATTGTTGCATTATCGACTTCCTCGAAATCAATTACTTATCAATTGGGGTCAAAGTCGAATTGTTTGATAACTTTTAAAGTTGTCATTTAATTCGACTCTGACCCTCATTTTTATTTTGGCCGTGTTAATGGGTGGATATTGAGGAAAAACAAAGTTGTGTGGCAGGTGGGTGGGAAGAATGAGCTTTTGTGGTGCGGGAGGTGGTATGACGCGCAGGGTGCTGGTACTGGTGGGGGTGTTGGTGGCCGGGTGTGCTTCTACGGGGCAGGTCAGCTTGGGTGAGGTGCGGGAGTTTGCGGATGCGTCGGCCAGGCTGGGCGGGTATGCAGAGTTGTCGCGCCGGTATCGGGATACCTATGAGCGCGAGTTGCCGTATCTGTCGCCGCAGGCCGAGCGCGTGGCGCGCGATACCGATGCCCGGCGGCGGGCGGTGTTTGATGATTTTATTGCGATTCAGAAAACACTCGTGTTGTATATGCAGACATTGAGCTCGCTGGCAGGCGATGGCCGGTACGACTTGTCCGGACGCATCGATGATCTGGGAAGCGGTCTCAAGGCGATGACGGATTCGGGCTTGCAGCAGCGGCACGTGGCAGCCTATACAGGGATGACCCGACTGCTGACGCGGGTGATCACTTCCCGCTACCAGAACCGCAGCGTCGACACCATGGTGCGCGATGGGAATGCCGATGTGCAGACGCTGATCGATGCAATGATCGTGCTGACCCGCATCTATGAAAAGGCCAACGAGAATGAACGGAAGACCGTGCTGGGCCTCTTCAACGTCGAAATTCCGATGGCCAACCGCAATGCCGATCGCATGCTGGTGACGCTGGCCAAGGTGCATTTGCAAAACAAGACAGCCGAGTACAAGCTGATCGACCGCCGTTACAAGCTGGCCCAGCAGGGCCTGACCAAGGTGGCACTGGGCCACCAGAAAATGCGCGAGAACATGGATAAGCTCAGCAGCGAGGAAACGCGCCATATGCTGGCGGGCTATGTTCACGACCTGAATCTGATCCGCGACGCTCTCAGCGGCGAATAATGGGGAATATCATGGCGACATCTTCACACAGCAATCCCGACCACGGCGCATCCGACGAAGCAAACACGCCACCACCGGCCGCTCCGCGCCCGCAAGCGACATCGCCTCTGCCCAACCAGCCATGCACGCCCGACGCGATCGTCGCAACAATGACGCCTGGCATGCCGCCATCTGCACAGCAAGCCGCCGCAACCGGGTTCGATACAGACGGCGCCAATCGCGCCAATGCGCTATCGACCATGCAATGCGTCGTTGACCTGGCCGACAGTGTGGTCTGTATCGCCGATGATCTGCACGAACGTATCCTGCAAGAGATTGCGGGTTACAACGATCGCACCATGCCGGATGCGCAAAAGGCCCTGATGCGCGCATTGACCGACGATGAGCGGTTGCTGCGCCAGTACGCCCATGCGCTGTACGCCGACGCGGCCATATTCGTGATCCAGGATCTCAAAGAGCCACAACATCGGCTGATGGCCCTGACGGCAGAGGCGGCCGAAAAAATCCGCCGCATCGGTGTCATCGGCGAAGTCACCGGGCTCGTAGGAGGGATTCTGTTATTGGTCGGCAGCATCGCCAGGGGCCAGTTTTCGCAAGTGGGCGCTGCGCTGGAGAAAATACAGCTCCACAACGCCACACTCAAGACGCTCAAGCCGGGTTCACCCGCCAAGACCTGATCTGCCCCGTGCACTGACACAAGGACGTCAGCCGAACCCCACTGACACCTCAGGCAATCACGTCCGGCAGACTCGACGGATCGAAATCGGCCCAGTCACCAGCCACGATATTGCCCTGCGCACGCTCGATATGATGTGCGCCGAGTCCGCGCAGCAAGTCAACGGCGCGGGCTTCCAGCGCGGGATCGGTAAACGCAACCGCCACCAGCATGCCGGCCGTGCGCGGCGCCACTGCGTTCTCGCCGCCCTCTTCCGGTTCGCCCCGGTCTTTCATTTTCGAAAAGCTGAACAGCGAACCAATATGCCCGCCCACGAGCCCGCCGACGATCGGCCCGATCGGCCCGGTAACGGGTGACGTTGCCGCACCAACGGCCACACCAACCGCACCACCTGTCGCCATGCCCTGAACGACGCCTTCGGGCGTGTCCTTCGCACCGGGCGACTGCAAATTGTCGCTACCGATAGGCGTCACATCGTGCTGACCCGGCTGGCTCAGATAGAAGCCGCTGATGCGATCGGCGTCGAAGCCGGCGTCGACCAGTGCGCTACGCGCGCGGTCGACCTCGTCCTGAAGCTGGAAACGTCCTGCGATGATCATAGACATGGGCAAATCCTCCTGGATAGAGAGGCCAGCATGCGCCCGCAGCAGCGACCCATCTGTACGGCGCCGCACGCACCCTGTCACAGCCAGCCGCCTTCAATTTGACGACTTCAGCGTTCAGCGCCACTGCCCGTAGACCACGCCATACTGCGGCGGTTCCTCCACGGGCGCAGTCGGGGCATGTTGCCATTGACGTGGATCGATCCTGTAATACTTGAGGAATTCGTCATACAAGGCGGGATGGCGCGCGGCCAGCTGGTGCGGTTGCTCGAAGAAGCTTTCCGTGGCGACGGCGAAAAATTCGGCGGGATTGGTGGCGCCGTAATGGTCAAGCACTCCCTGCTTACCCCACATGGCATCGTGCCGCAGGTTCGCATAGTCGCGCGTCAACACCTCGGACCAACTACGGTAGCGCTCGCTGCTACCCAGATACGGCGCGCCATTGGTACTGCCGGACTCACTGTCGAGCTGATGCGCGAACTCGTGCAACACGACATTGTGGCCAGGCGCATCGGCGGTATCGCCGCGCCGCACATGATCCCACGACAGGATGACGCGCCCATCGCCCCACGATTCACCCAGCAAGTCCTGCCGCTCTTCAGTCACCACGCCGGAGGCATCGATCTGCTTGCGCGGCGCCAGAAACGCCCCCGGATACACCAGAACCATCTCGAGCGTCGGATAACTGACCGGCTTTGCATTGCCGCCGACACGACCCAGCAGCAGCAAGCACGCCTGGCCTGCAATGGTCACGCGCATTTCGTCAGTCAACTCGAGCCCGGCGCAGCCGACGAACTTTTTTTCATGCAGAAAATGCTGGACCATCCGCGCCAATTGTTGGCGCTGCAGATCGTCCATGCGACTGTATTGCATGACATTGCGCGCCAGGATCGCCACATGCTCTGCCGGCAGCGGCCGGGCTATGGCGCGGCGCAACCGCCACTTGGACACCAGCCAGGCGGCCAGGATAACGACGCCCAGCAACCCGACAGCAAGTGCTTCCATCATCAGGTCCGGTTGGCGAGCCAGGCCTGCACGTCGTCGGCGCCGCCGATCAATTCACCACCAACGAATACTTGTGGCCACGTCATCCGGCCGCTGATGCCGCGCAAGACGATCGAATTGATCTTCTGGTCTTCGGAAATGTCGGTGAAATGGATGTCCTGATCCTGCAGCGCCTGCCGTGCGCGCGCGCAGTGCGGGCAGCCGGGCCGCGAAAACATCACCACCGGCTCGGGCACCTGTGCCTGCGGCGCAACGTAGTCAAGCATCGTGTCGGCATCCGACACCTCGAACGGATCGCCCTCTTTGTCGGCCTCGATGAAAATCTTGTCGATCACGCCGTCGCGCACGAGCATCGAATAGCGCCACGAGCGGCTGCCGAAACCGAGGTCGCGCTTGTCGACCAGCATGCCCATCCCGGTCGTGAAGTCACCATTGCCGTCCGGGATGACCGTGATGTTGGCGGCGTCCTGCCCTGCTTTCCACTGGTTCATGACGAAGGCGTCATTGACCGAAATGCAGAGCACCTCATCGACACCATGCGAGCGCAGCACGGGCGCCAGCTCGTTGTAGCGCGGCAGATGGGTCGAGGAACAGGTTGGGGTAAATGCCCCGGGCAGCGAAAAGACCACCACGGTGCGGCCCTTGAACAACTCATCGGACGTCACATCGCGCCACTGATCGTCGGGGCGCGCCTTGAACGTCACCTTGGGTACGGGTTTGCCTTCCAGCGATTCGGCACTCGGTAACATCGATACTCCTATCTGGTTGATTGTGCATCGCGCAAACACAGCGATATGGCACGTCAGTTGAGGACTATTGATTTGTTTTCAACACATACGGTGTAAAAAACGCGCCCCAAAAACAAAACCGCGCAAAATGCGCGGCGAAGGACGACAGCGTTCGTCAGGACCGTGGCCAGTGCGGGTCTCGACCGCACCAGCCCGGGGGCGCAACTGCGGCGCCTTACTTGACTGCAGGTTGGCCTGGTGGCGGGCCGAACAGTGCTGCAACGAGTGGATCGCGTGCCACAGGGCTGCGATTGACGCGGATGGCGTAGTGGGTGTCATCAGCCAAAATATGGAAGTGACGGCCGCTGCCAGCCATGTTTTGCTCGCGCAGGCCCGGACGCTCCTTGCGTGGGGCAACGCCTTCGCGCTTTGGCTGGCAGATCGCTGCCAGGAACGCCTTGACGCGGTCTGGATCTGGCGAAATCTGGTACACGGCCTTGCCCAGGTAGGTGGCGGTGCCTTCGATGTAGCGGGCCAGCTCGATCACGCCGGCTTCACGCAGGTCGCGGATGTACTTGCGGGCGCCGGACGGCGAAAACTTGAGGAACCAGGCAATCTCATCGGCCAGCATTTCATGGCTCGAGAGTTCGTTGATCAGCTTTTGCATGTTTTCAATGCGGCGCTGGGTGGCAGACGTCGAACGCACGCGCTCGATCGGGGCCAACGAAATCGGTGCGCGCTCGGTTGGCTGTGGTGGGACGCGTTCGATCAGCGCCGAATTGCCGGAGGTGTGCACTGCGCCGGTCTCGGCTGCGTTGTGCTGTGTCGTTGCATGCATATTGATTAGCTCCAATAGAGAGTGAGACTGTGTGGTCCGGGTCGCTGTGTGTCGTGTGACACCCTGACAACATCTCGGTTCCGCTTAACTAGCCTCAAGATTGCCTGCATCAGACACCATGGTCTGTGCGCCATCCAACATTCGACAAGATTCCTAAAAGCACCATGGTGCAGGGCACAAAACGCGTTGTTTTGGCACCGCTGGTGGAACTCTTGGCAATCTTGTAAACTCTCTAAGACATGACAACGCTGCCGCATCATGTCATCTGCACAAGCAACACTATACCTGCATGACTGCAACATGACATTCTGCAGTGCGCACCCTCCTCATGCGCAACATGACAGCGTCGTTACAGTTCGTTTCACCTTAGAAATGTGCGAATTTGACCACTGTTGTAAAATCGCACAGCGTTTTTGCATTAGGTGCGGTAGCGCACCGAGGATTCGGAACTGGCACTGTTAAGCTTTATCCAACTTAGCTGCTGACGCATGCTTTGTCATCAATTTTAACCAACGGGAGTTACCTGTGAACAACACCAAGAAAATCGCCCTGGCTGCAGCACTGCTGTGCGCATCCGGCGCCACCCTCGCGCAAGAGATCAACCCATCGTGGTATATCCAGCCTAGCGTGAACCACGTTAAGCCAGATGCAGACTTCGGCGTTGATGACCGCGACACGGGTGGCGGCCTGAAGTTCGGTAAGGCGGTCAGTCAGAACTGGGACATCCAGGTCGGCGCCAGCCAGACCCGTTTCGAACAGGGTCGCAGCGAATACCGCCAGACCCTGCTGGGCGCAGACGCTCTGCTGATGCTGAGCCGTGAGCGTTTCCGTCCATTCATCCTGTTCGGTCTGGGTGTTGAGCGTGACAAGGTCAACAATCCACTGCGTAACGTCGAGAAAAACTCGCCGTACGGCACCGTTGGTATCGGTTTCCAGGCAAGCCTGACCCCGCAATGGTCGCTGCAAGCTGACCTGCGCACCGTGCGTGGCTTCCTGCGTGATGACGAACTGTTCGGCTTCAAGCGCAGCAACAACAAAATGCTGACCGTCGGCGTGAACTACGCGTTCAACCCACCACCAGCAGCACCAATGCCAGCACCGGCACCAGTGGTCGAAGCACCAGCTCCAGCACCTGAGCCAGTCGCACCGCCACCACCACCAGCACCACGCTTCCAGAAAGTCACCCTCGAAGCGACCAAGATGTTCGCCTTCGACAAGGCTGTCGTGATCACCCCAGCACCTAAGCTGGACGAAATCGCTGCTGCCCTGCAAGCTGACACCAGCGTCACCAACGTCGAAATCACCGGTTACACCGACCGTCTGGGTTCGGAAACCTACAACCAGAAGCTGTCGGAGCGTCGCGCCATGGCCGTGCGTGAGTATCTGATCGGCAAAGGCATCGACGGCAACCGTCTGCGCGCCATCGGCAAGGGCGAAGCTAACCCAGTCGTCGAGTGCAACCAGAAAGGCCGCGCTCAGCTGATCGCTTGCCTGGAACCTAACCGTCGCGTCGAAGTCGACCAGATCACGGTTGAAGTCCCAGTCCAGCGTTAATACCTGAAGCTGTCACTGCCGCATGTCGGCGGTGACCATGCGAGATCGAGGGGGCTTCGGCCCCCTTTTCTTTTGGAGAAGCGGTTATGGCAGTGAATAAATGGTTCCCGTACACGCATCAGATTTATCAGGTTCTGCGCGCTGCAGTCATGGATTGGATCGATCACCGGGCGTCCAGCAAAGGGGCTGCGCTGGCGTTCTACACGTTGTTTTCGCTGGCGCCGATCCTGGTGCTGGTGATCGCCGTTGCCGGTTTTTTCTACGGTGCGGAAGCAGCTCAAGGGCAGCTGCTCAATGAATTGCGCGGTCTTGTCGGTGTCCAGGGCGCCGATACCATCCAGGCCATCCTGGCCGGTGCGCAAAACAAGGAAACGGGCATGTTTGCCACAATCGTGGCCACATTGCTGCTGATCGTCGGTGCAACGACGGTGTTTTCAGAACTCAAGGACAGCCTGGACGAAATCTGGAACCTGCCGGCACCACCAAATGGCGGCATCTGGAATCTGATCCGCACCCGCTTGTTGTCGTTCGGCGTGATTCTGGTGCTGGGTTTCCTGCTGATGGTGTCACTGGTGATCAGCGCCGCCACAACGGTGGCTGAGAAATTTATCAGCGGTATGTGGCAAGACGCTGCGATCGTCATTGGCTGGATTGCTTCGGGCCTGGGCTTCCTGGTCATCGCCACCCTGTTCGGCGTGATCTACAAGCTGCTGCCGCGCGTCAAACTGTCGTGGCAAGACGTGGCTATCGGCGCGCTTGGCACGGCGGCGATGTTCACGCTGGGGAAGTTCGGGATTGGCCTGTACATCGGCAACAGCGGCACTACCGACAGCTTCGGCGCCGCCGGTTCGCTGATCGCCTTGCTGCTGTGGGTATATTACTCGGCGCAGATCTTTTTCCTGGGCGCGGAATTCGCGCGCCAGTATGCGTTGCAGATGGGTAGCTTGCGTAACAAGCCAAAGTCGGTGACGGGCGTGGACCCGAAACCCAAGGCGGAATAACGTTGTACCCCGAAGGTCGGCGGCCTGGCTGCCGACCTTATTCTCCCAGCAGCTCCGATACGACTTCCATCCCCTCGACGCGCTCGGCCACGACCTTGAGCACCATCACGAGCGGCACCCCCAGCAGCAAGCCCCAGACACCCCAGAGCCAGCCCCAGAACAGCAGGCTGACGAAGACCGCCGCCGGATTCATGCGCGCGATCTTTCCGGTCATCCAGGTCGCCACAACCATGCCGACCAGTGTCGCAATGCCGAGCGAAGCGCCCGCCACCAGCGTCACCATGCCCACGGTTTCAAACTGCAGGAATGCGGCCATGCCAGTCGCGACCGTGATCACGAGCGGACCAAAATACGGCATCAGGTGCGCCACACCGGCAAATGCCGCCCATGCGCCAGCGTTTTCCAGGCCGATCGCGCGCAGCGTGCCCCACATCAGCAGCGCCAGCAGGACATTGGTCACCAGCAGCATGAACATATAGCTCTGGATGGATGTGTTGATGTCGTCCAGGATATGGACCGTGACTTTCTTGCGCGACAGCGAAGGCCCCGTCAGCTTGACGAGCTTGCGCTTGAACGTGTCGCCCGCCAGGAGCAGGAAGAACACGAGGAAGATCACCATCGTGGCCTGCGACATGAAGGCAGCCAGGCTCATCGAGCCGGCCAGCACCCAGTCCATCACGCGAATTGGCGAGCTCGACGATGCATCACCGGCATTCTGGCGCCGCTGCTGCGTCACGCGGCGGGCGTCCGAGCCGACATTGCTGGCCGCGCGTTCGATCTCGGCGGCGGCCGCCTGCATCTGCTGCAGCGTCGAGCGCTCGCCCGTCGTGTTCGACAGGATGCGCGTGACTTTCGATGTCAGCGTTGGCAGATCGTCGATGATGTTGAAGAATTCACCCTGCAGCCGGTACACGGTACCGGCCATCGCGCCCACGATCACGACGGTGACCAGTGTGGCGCCGACGATGCGGCGGATATGCCAGCGCTCGAGCCAGCGTACGACAGGATTGAGGGTATACGCGATCAGAATGCCGAGCAGAAGCGGCACGAAGAATTTTTGCGCCCATTGGAGCGCGAAGACGAAAGCGATGGTAGCGAGTACGCCGAGCGCGAGGCCGCGGGCGTTGACGTGCAGTGGTACGCGTAGCGCACCGATGTGAAGCGCGAGATCGTCGCCGGTGGAACGCACCTCGGGATGGAGGGCGTCACCGTTGCTGCTTGGGGGCAAAGCCCCCGGGGCGGCAGTATCAGGCGGGGTTGCCGGCATGGCCGGATCAGATTGAGCTAGCTGCATATGTGTGCCTGAACAAAAGACCGGGCCGCCCCGGCGATCCGACTATTATTTCACGCGGATGTCGTTCTTGACTGCGGTGACGCCTTTGACGCCACGTGCGATCTCGACAGCGCGCTGTGCATCGCGTGCATCAGCAACAAAGCCCGACAGCTGAACGTCGCCCTTGAACGTTTCGACGTTGACTTCACGTGCTTTCACGTTAGGGTCGTTGATCAGGGCAGCCTTGACCTTGGTGGTGATCACTGCGTCATCGACGTATTCGCCGGTGCTGGCTTGCTTGTTGGTCGACGAGCAACCGACAGCGGTGATAGCAACGGTAGCGAAGATGGCAGCGGAGATGATGCTTTTAGCGATTTTCATGATGGCTCCTAATAATGATCATGTTTAAAACTTACCCTTGCGGGCGGATTGCGCGGCGCCGGCAAGCCGGCCCGCAGGTTTATTTGCCGTATGCCGTCCGGGCGGTGCTCACGCACCCGTCCTTGACAGCGCCGGCGAAGGCATCGCACTTCTGCAGTGCGACGCGATATTCAGCTTCGATCTTGACGTCATTGGCATCCAGACGCGCTTCGATCGCCTTGCGGTCGGCCCGGGCATCAGCCTGAAGCGCAACCAGTGTCGCATTGGCCTGGGCCAGACAGACTTCGCGGTCGTTACCCACAAGTGCACCACAGCGCGTCTTGTCGCGTTCATGGAACGCGGTCGCGATGCGCATGCGTGCCTGGGTATAAGCCGCGAGCGTGTTCTTCTGGGCTGCCGTCGCCTCTTCTTCGATCCGGACCCGTGCTGCACGGGCATCGGCAACGCAGATCTCGTGCGGCACACCGGCCACGGTGTCACACCTGGCCTTGGCCGCGTCGTAGCCAGCTTCGGCAGTATCCATCGCGTATTGATAAGCGGCCTTCGCATCCTGGCCTGGTACTTGCGCCAGAGCCGGAGCAGTCCAGGCCATGGCAACAGCGATCAGGAATGTCAGATGCGGAGTCTTCATTATTTTTGTTCACCATTTGTCAACACTGACGCCATCTTTACATGCACCACACTGGGCTTCTGTACGCTGGCGAACACAAGACGCAGAGTGTTGGGCTGTGTCACTGAAACAACGCAAATTGCCTGACATATTCTCCGCTGCAGGCTAGTGGCTGGACCGAGAAGCAGAACAAGGTGGGTGCGGCAACGCACAGACCCCCATCTCCAGGGTGTCTATTCTGAGTAAAACCTTTTGTCAGGAGAACAATATGAATGCAAACCGTAAACTTATCGCTGTCGTCCTTGCCACCGGCGCCCTGCTGACCGGTTGTGCCAGCAACAGCCAGCAGCCATTCGGCGGCGGCTACAACAATGCCAGCAGCAGCGCTTCGGCCGGCTACGGCGTGATCGATTCGATCCAGGTCGCACAAGGTGAAAACCGCACCAGCGGCGCCGGCGCCATCCTGGGCGGTGTGGTCGGTGCACTGGCCGGTAACCAGATCGGTAGCGGCAGCGGCCGTACTGCAGCCACCGTGGCTGCCGGTGTTGCCGGTGCTGCGCTGGGTAACAATGTGGAAAAGAACCGCAATGCACAGGGTCCTGAGCAGTATCAGATCAATATCCGCATGGATAACGGCGAATACCGCGCCGTGATGCAGGACAGCGTCTACGATCTGCGCGTGGGCAACCGCGTTCGCATCGTCGACGGCCGCGTGTACCGTTACTGATCTACAGATCGACCCGGCACTACCAGAGTGGGAGCGGAAATCGGGCATACGCCCTTTCCCGCTTCCGCTCCGTCAGCACGACCCTCTTCCGCACCGCTTCTGGAGACCATCATGGCCCACGTCATTCGCTCCGCCACTGCTTGCCTGCTCGCGCTCTCAACTTCCCTCACCTGCCTGACCGCCACCGCCCAATCGACGCCGGCCACGGGTGGCGACGCCAATGTCAGTCAGGTCGCCGCCCGTCAGCAAGCTCAGGAAATTGCCAATGGCGATCCGGCACGCTGGTACCGCAACGATCCAGAGCAGCAGACGCTGCGCAAGGAACTGCGCGCCGCATTGCAGGAAGCGCAAAACGCTTGCAAGCAACAGCCTGCCGCCGACCGCAAGGCCTGCGTGGCCCAAGCACGCGCAACGTTCCAGCGCGATTCCGCGCTGCTGACCAAGGCGCCATCGAACTGACGCCGAAGTTGGCCAGCGCCAGCTGGCGTCAGCGCTTTTTCTTGCGCGACGGTAGCGGATACACGTCCGCCACCAGCGTGCTCTCCCCGATCTGCCGGCTTGGCGACGCCGAATCGTGCACCACCAGCAAACCCTCATCGGCCCCATCGCGACTGGCGAACAGCGCGATGCCTTCCGGGTGATCGACGCCCTGCCCGAACGGCAGGTTCAGCACGTGCTCCAATACCTCGGCAGAAACCACCGTTTCGCCATCCGGCTGGGCGCCGCCAACCCACCGAAATAGTGTCACGGGGCCGTCCAGATCCATCGTCGGCCCGGCCAGGATCAGCAGATCCCTGCCCTGTTTGCACAGGTCGCGAATGCCCAGCCCGCCCAAATCCAGGAAGTGCTTGCGGTACAGGTTGCCATCCGCGTCGAGCGGCGCCAGGCGCAGCGAACCCGGTGTCTCGTCGTCGACCGGGGCCACTTCGATGATGGTGGCCCAACCCCGCAGCACCGGCCCGCGCAGGCCCAGCAGCACGTGCTTGCCCGCCAGCGCGATGCCCTCGATATCAAAGCCGTTGTCCTTGCCGGGAATGGCAAGGAACGGGCCGAGGTGCTCGTCCTGCCTGAGCTGCACCGTCAGTTCGTTGCCGTGCGCATCGCCGCGCAGCAGCGCAGCAGTGCGGCGCTTGCCCTTGTGCTCGACCTCCTTGAGCAAGGTGGGCACGCCATCCTGTTCGCCCATCGGAATGCGGCCCAGCAAATAGCGGTTGCCGTCGGCGCTGACTGTCGCCAAGCGCTTGTGCGTGCGCTTGTTGCCATTGAGCGGGTCGGGCTTCTTGCGGCGCAGGCTGTGCGATCCGGTGACCCACATATATTTGCCATCGCAGGCCAACCCCTCGACATCGGCCTCATTGATGCGGCCTTTCTCGATGTCGAAGGCCGGCAGCGGCAGGTCGAAGAAGTCGTGCAGCGCAAATTGATGGTGCTCACGCGCAAAGCTGCTCTGGCCGCGGCTGTCTTCTTCCACCAGCGTCAGGCGCTCGATGCTGACGGATTCATCGTTTGCCAACCACAGCGTCTTGCCCATGCGCAGTGCCACCGACAGGCCGTTGCGCAACTCCTTGTCGGGACTGAGGTCATCGCGTTCCGGATGGAATTCGAGCAAGACAATATTCGAGGGATGCATGGGGTTCTCGCAGTGAAGGGACGGGGGCAGCATACTGGATCGGCGGGGAGCAGGCGGACAAAAAAAGACGGCGTCCAACTTGCGATTGGAACGCCGTTCAAGCCCCACCAAAGCCGGTACAGCGCACTACCCTGCAGCGTTATTCGTGGCGGTCAGATCGTGTGCCGGCGCTCGAAGGCGCCGGCACCGGTTCATGCTTCCTTGGCAGCCTTGGCTGCCTTGCGCGTGCGCCGGCGATTCAGGTACCAGCCCAGAATGCCCACGCCAACTGCGGCGCCCGCTGCCTGCTTGCCCATACGACGCTGGCGCACGAAGTTCACGGCGGTCATGGCATACGGCAGCAGCATCGACACATTGGTGCCGGTCGGCTTGAGCAGCGCGTCGGCCCTGGTGCGCAGCGCCACGGTCGTGTGGTCGAAGGCCGAGCGGAGCATCACCTCAGGCTTGATGCCATGCTGGATGCTGGCCTTGGCATGGGCCACGCCAGCGCGGAAGAACTCGCCTTCACGCAGCAGCTCCTGCTTGCGCGTTGCCGGGTCCAGGCTGTGTTGATGACCGGCCAACCCGGTCGTCTTGTCGTGTTTGTGCATGTTGGCCTCTTTGGGTGCGCCGCTCACAGCAGCATCTCACGGTCGTTTTTCAGTTCTTTCATCGTGGCAGGAAAGCCCAGCTTGTTCTGCTTGATCAGGGCCATGCCCTTGGCCACGAGAATGGCCGTGATCAGTGCAAACACGGCGAACATGATCAACAGGATGGTCCAGCCCATCGATTCCCATGCCAGCGCGACGATCGTCATTGCACCGAAGGCGATGGCAAACCAGACCGCCAGCGCGGCCACGGCAAAGATGGCCACCAGCTCGATGATGTGATTGCGGATGTCGGCCAGCTCCAGCGCGGCGAGTTCGACGCGCGAGACGGCCAGGCCGAACAGGCTCTTGAACAGACTGGAAATGCCGGCGAATACGCCGGGGTTATGCACGACTGCTTCTTCTTTATCCACGTAGCCCCCAACCTTAATGTTTGCGGCTTAGTAGCACGCCAATGAGCACGCCGACACCTGCCGCTACTGCCACGATGCGCCACGGATTGTCCTTGACGTAGACATCAGCGGTATGAACCAGTTCCTTGCCCTTGACCACGGCTTGGGTCGGGACCAGGCTGGCGCCGCCCAGGACGGTGTCAAGCAACGCCATGCCACGCTCGCGCAGTTCTTCGGCTTTCTCGCCGGTGAGCGATGCGGCGGCGGTCAGCATCGACTGCGCGTCACGCACGAGAGCCTTCATGTCGGACTGGGTGGCATAGGTGCTGCCGCTGATCGGGTGCATGCTGCCGTTGCTGTTGCGGGAAGTGTCTAGCATGTTCTACTCCTGTCACTAATCAATCATCGAAACTGACCCGCCGCACGGGGCGGGTCACCGTCAGGCTCAGGCCATCAGGTCGCGCATGTCGTCGGCGTGTTCTTCTTCAACGGCCATGATTTCAACCAGCATGTTGCGGGTGGTTGGATCCTTGTCGCCGATCGCCACGATCATCTGGCGATACGATTCGATCGCCACACGTTCGGCGATCAGGTCGGCGCGGACCATGTCCTGCGCGTTCTCCGACGCATCGTATTCGGCGTGGCTGCGGGCAGCAAACGTGGCCGGGTTGAAATCTGGCGAACCGTTCAGTTGCACGATGCGTTCGGCGATGCGGTCGGCGTGTTCCTGCTCTTGCTGCGCGTGCTCGAGGAACTCGGCCTTGATCTGGCCGGTGCCTGGACCGCTGACCGTGTAGTAGTGGCGCTTGTAGCGCATGACGCACAACAGTTCGGTGGCCAGTGCATCGTTCAGCATCGCGATGACCGCTTCACGGTCGGCCTGGTAGCCCTCGGTGACGGCGCCGTCGTCGAGGTTGGCGGCTGCCTTGCGGATTGCGGAGACATCAAAGCCGTGGCCGAGGTTGTTGGTTTGTTCCATTGTCATTCCTTAATTCAGAGTCAGTTCAAAAAATGTGTTCAACGTGCTGCTGCGCGTGGCGGAATGGCGGCGCCTTCGTTCGACAGAACGATTTCGACGCGACGATTCTGCTGACGGCTTGCTGCGCTGTCATTCGATGCAACAGGGAAGGCTTCGCCGTAGGCGCGCATCGCAATGCGCTCGCGTGGCACGCCCTGGCCGGCCAGCGCGGTGGCGACGGCGCTGGCGCGACGCTCCGACAGTTGCTGGTTGTGGCTCTCGCTGCCGGTGCTGTCGGTGAAACCTTCGATCAGCACGGTACGGTTCGGGTTCTGGGCCATCACGTCGGCCAGTTTGCGCAGCGTCGAAACGCCATTCGCATTCAGCACGGCCTGGTCAGTAGCGAACAGGACGTCGCCGATCGTGACGACAAAGCCGCGTTCGGTTTTCACGGCCTGCAGGTCGACCAGCAGCGCTTCGAGCTTGGCAGCGCGTTCGGCCATCGCAGCCGTTTCAGCCTGCGCTGCCTGTGCCTGCATCTGGGCTTGCTGCGCCTGACCCTGGGCCTGCTGGGCAGCAGCCTGGGCGGCTTCAGCGTCGCGCTTGGCGCGATCGGCTTCGGCGGTGCGGGCATCGAGGCGAACCATGTCGCGCTGACGCGTTGCGTCGGCGATATTCGCTTCCGCGGCCTTGCCCTTGGCAACTTCTTGCGCCGTGGCGATGCGCTGCTTGGCGACATAGGCCAGACGGTCGATGTCGCTCAGGCTTTCGCGGCGGGCAGCAGCCTGGTTGGCCTGGTCGAGGGCTTCGCTGGCTTGCTTGAATTCGAGCGGTGCGTAGGTCGAGACCTGCGAATTATTGTTGGCGCTGACAAAGTCGGCGCGCGCCTGGTCGAGCGTCGGCGTGGTCATCGGTGCGCTGGCGCAGGCAGCGGCCAGCACGGCGGCGGCCAGGATCGATACGGCGGATTTGCGGTTTTTCATGTTGTTATTCCTTTTATTTTCCATATGCGCCGGATCGTCGGCGCGGACTCCTGTCTGCGACAGACAGGAGACAGTGCAATTGCTTGCTGAGTTTTAGTTGCTCTTAGTTGGTATTGGCGCGGTCGACTTCTTCGCGCAGCACGCGCAAGTCTTCATTCAGCTGGGTCGACGCAGCAGTTGCCTTGCTCGACACAGCCTTGCTTTGCGCCAGCTTGGCGTCGGCCTGAGCCTGAACTGCCAGTTCGCGCGCCAGCTTGTAGTCGCGTGCGGCCAGGGCCTGGTTGGCCTTGCCCATCTTCTCGCGCGCCGCCGTGATTTCCGCCGGTGCCAGGTCAGCTGCACCTGCCGATACGGCGTTCTCGATCGCGTTGCGCGAGACAGCCACGTCCGCCGTCGCAGGCGCCTTGTCAGGACTTGCGCAAGCTGTCAGTGCCAGTAGAGCGGCAACGCAGCCAAGGCGGGCAAACCCGGTCATCGATTGATGTTTATTCATTACATTTTCTCCTCGGAAGTGGTGTAGATAACGTTATAAACCTGTTATGGAATGCGCTCAGTTCGGTGACGCACATTGCCTGCAGCGATGCGCACCCGCTGTGCATGCGAAGCCTATCGCCGGCACTGGGTGCGCCATCGCACGTTGACACAGACTCGCGTAGGCTACCCTCGCCGCACGCATCACATCCACTACTGATAAAGGACATTCATGGCCGAGCCAACGCCGCTGGCGGCGCAGCGCCCACCGGGGCCGCGCCGCAGCAAGAAGAAGATCGGCCTCTGGGCCCTTGCCGTGCTGATCGCTTTGCCCGTCATCGCCATCATCGTCATCGCGACCTTCGACTGGAACCGCGCGCGGCCGTGGATCAACAATAAGGTCAGCGACGCCATCGACCGCCCGTTTGCCATCCATGGCGACCTGACTGTCTCGTGGGAACGCCCGGCGGCGCGGATGGCGCCGGCCGAGCGCACGTGGCGCGACCACATCCCGTGGCCCTACCTTGTCGCGCGCAACACCACGATTGGCAATCCGGCCGGCATGACCGCCGGGAACATGGCCAGCGTGGGCCAGTTTTCCTTCTCGCTCGATCCGCTCGCGCTGCTGGACAAACGCATCGGCATCCCGCTGCTGCGCTTCGACGCGCCCCGCGTCGACCTGCTGCGCCTGAACGCGGCCACGAATAACTGGACCTTCCAGCGCAACGAGCAACCGTCGCGCTGGAATCTCGACCTCGAGCGCGTCGTGCTGACCGACGGCATCATTCACGTCAAGGATGCGGTCACCAAAGCCGATGTGACGGCCCGGGTACGCACGCTTGAGCGCGATCCGGTCTATGGCGTGGCGTTCACGCTGGACGGTGACTACAACGGCGCGAAAGTGGGCGGCGGCGGCAAGCTCGGCTCGGTGTTTTCGCTGAAGGACGAGACCGCGCCCTACCCGATCCAGGGTGAATTCAAATCGGGCAAGACGCGCATCGCCATTACCGGCACCGTCACCAATCCGGCCCGGCTTGCCGCGCTGGACGTGCAACTTGAACTGGCCGGCGCCAGCATGGCGCGCCTGTATCACTTTACCGGCGTGCTGTTGCCGGAAACGCCGGCGTTTTCCACATCGGGCCGCCTGACCGGCCGGTTGGCAAAGGATGCGAGCCGCTGGGTGTATGACGGCTTTGCCGGCAAGGTTGGCGCGAGCGATATCGGTGGGCGCCTCGAGTACGCCACCGGTGGCGCGCGTCCGGTGTTGTCGGGCAATGTACGCTCGCGTCAGCTCGTGTTTGCCGATCTGGCGCCACTCGTCGGCGCCGATTCGAACGCCAGCAAGGCGGCGCGCGGCGTCGAGACGAAGCAGCCGAGCGGCAAAGTGTTGCCGGTGGAAGAATTCCACACCGAACGCTGGACAGCGCTGGATGCCGACGTGCGCTTTGCGGCGGACAATATCGTGCGTGACAAGGCGCTGCCGATCAGCAAGCTCAGCAGTCACATCAAGATGGACAACGGCGTACTCCGGCTCGATCCCCTTGAATTCGGCATGGCCGGCGGCGCCGTGCGCACCACCATTCGTCTCGATGGCAGCGGGCGCGGCGGCAAGAATGCCATCAAGGCGATGGCGGACGTGCGGGCACGCAAGATCGGCATCAAGCAATTGTTCCCGAAGATCGAGCAGATGCAGGCCACAGCGGGCCAGATCAATGCGGACGCCAAACTGTCGGCCACCGGCAACTCGGTCGCATCGCTGCTGGCCACATCCAATGGTGAACTCAAGGCGCTCGTCAGTGAAGGCACGGTGAGCAAGATGCTGTTGGAAATGGCGGGCTTGAACGTGGCGAACATCGTGGTCACCAAGCTGTTCGGCGACAAGCAAGTGGAGCTCAACTGCGTGGCGGCCGACTTTGCCGTTCAGGATGGCGTCGCGCGCACGCGCAGCTTCATCGTCGACACCGAGGAAGCCATCATCACCGTCGACGGCGCCATCAACCTGGCGGGCGAGCAGATGGAACTGCGCATCCGGCCCGAAACCAAGGCGCTGCGCATCTTTTCGCTGCGCGCGCCACTGTATGTGCGCGGTCCGTTCAGCAAGCCGGACGTGGCCATCGACAAGGGCGTGCTGGCAATGAAAGCGGGCGGCGCCGCAGCACTAGCCGTCGTGGCCGCGCCCCTGGCCGCCCTGCTCCCATTGATCAATACGGGCCCGGGCGAAGACAGCGATTGCGCACGGCTGCTGGCCCAGGCACGCGAGGCGCCCAGTGCCCCGCCACCGGGTCGGCGCCAGCGTCGCTGAAATAGCCTGACGGATACAACCTGTAACAACCTGGCACGGACTCTGTGTGTTGCCGAACAGATCAATTTGGCAATCCTGACTATGATCGCGTCAGGTCATCAAGAAAAGAAACACCCGCATGAACGGATCGAGCATCAAGCGTTTTGGCAGCATCCCTGTTTTACTGGTCGCACTGGCTGGTGGAGTACTGACGGGATGTACGTCCGGATTACCCGGTTTCGGCAAGGTCGAAGCGGTCCAGGACGATGTCATTACTGCCGGGGTGCACAGCGCCATCAGGCGCGATCCCGACCTGAAGGTGTCCGATCTGGATGTCAATACGTACCAAGGCATTGTCCGGTTGCAGGGATTCGTCTCTTCGGCCGACAGCGTCGCCGCAGCGGCTTCGGCCGCGCGAACCGTCAACGGCGTGAAATCGGTCAGGAATGACCTGCGCCTGAAATAACCCCATCAAAGGAGAACTTCATGAAACTCATCAAAAACCTGGTAGTGACGGCAACCCTGGCGACCGCCGCTTTCGGTATGGTCGGCTGCTCGAACATGTCGAAGCAAGACCGTAACACCGCAGTCGGCGCTGGCGCCGGCGCTGTGCTCGGTGGCGTCCTGACCGGCGGCAGCGCAATCGGCACCGTTGGCGGCGCAGCTGTCGGCGGCGTGGTCGGCAACCAAGTCAAGACCACCAACTGATTCCCGTTCGCTGGCAGCAATGCCAGCGCACTGTCAGTGAATGCAAAACGCCCGGCTTGCCGGGCGTTTTGCATTGGAGAACGCACTACGGCGTGGATCACTCAGACGGTATCAGTGGCCGGTGCAGCGCCCGCTTCGCGCACGATCTGGTAGCAGGTACACGCCGCTGCCGCCAGGCGTTCCGGGTCGAGGATCTCGATATTGCCCCGGCTGTAATTGATCAGGCCCTGCTGCTGCAGCGCGCTGGCCGCCTTGGTCACGCCGACCCGGCGCACGCCCAATGCATGCGCGAGAAACTCGTGCGTCAGATGGAATTTATCCGATTGAAGGCGGTCGCGGGTGACGAGCAGCGAGCGGGCCAGCCGCGCCTCGAGCACGTGAAAACGGCTGCACACGGCGATCTGGATCGCCTGGGCCAGCAAGGAATCGGTGTAGCGATACAGCACCCGCTGCAATGCAGGATTGCGCGAGACTTCGAGGCGAAAGCGGCCGCCCTCCATCCGGCTCGCGCTACCGGCGCGCTGTACGACGGCGCGCACCTGCGTGATGTCGTGGCCCAGCGCCGTGGTAGCGCCAAGCATCCCTTCACGCCCGACCTGGCCGACCTCGAGCGTCATGCGCCCTTCGGCCACGCCCAGCAGCGACACCAGGCAATCGTGGGGGAAATAAATGTGAAGAATGGGATCGCCCGCTTCGCACAAGACCTGGCCAGCTTCCACCCTGACCTCATCGAGCTGCGGCAGCATCTGGGCGAGATCTTGCGGGGGAAGTGCTGCGAGTAACAAATTACTGTTGGGCTCGAAGACAGGCGGGTGGACGGCAGAATTCATTATTTCCTCACAGGTTGGTACGTGGGCCAGCCGGGACCGCTACGACCAGTTACATTTACACACAATGTGATGGAGCCTAATCGCACAGGGTGCGCAGGTATGTACGGTGACGCACGGAAGCATTAGTTGTTCCTGAGGACAATCATTGAACATCCGGCTTAATGCCTATACGAAAGGAACAAAAGATGACAACCCCTCCAACCATGCCGGTCAAGAACCGCACCCACCCGCTGCTGCTGCTGGCCGCCGCCGCTGTTGTGCTGTTCTCGCTGGTCGGCACCGCCGCCATCATGGGCTGGCTGCCATCGTCGGTCGGCGGCACGGCCAACCGTCAGCTGACCGAGGCCGATCGCCTGGCACTCGCGTCGACCCTCCCACAAGGTGCGCCGCAAGCTGGCTACGCCTACCCTGCCGATGCCCAGGCGCCGGCGCAAGCCTATGCCCCTGCGCCGGCTCCCGTACCTGCACCGGCACCTGTAAAGCAAGCTGCGCCTGTGACGCAGATCAAGGAAAGCGAGCCGACCCAATTGGCAGCAAAGAGCAACTGGTGTGAAAACTGCGGCAACGTGGAATCGGTGCGCGCGATCAAGCAGCGCGCCGAAGGCAGTGGCCTGGGCGCAGCCGGTGGCGCCGTCCTCGGCGGTTTGCTGGGTAACCAGATCGGTGGTGGCAATGGCAAGACGCTGGCCACGGCGGCTGGCGCCATCGGCGGCGCTGTCGTCGGCAACCAGGTCGAGGGCAATGTGAAGGCAACGACCAGCTATGAAATCCGGGTGCGCCTGGATGACGGCACGCTGCGTACCTTCCGCCAGACCAGCCAGCCACAATGGGGCAGCGGCGACCGCGTGCGCATCGTCAAGGGCCGTCTGCGCTCGGTGGCATAACCAAGAATCAGCTTTTTTGCAGCAACACCATTGGCCGGGATCGCGCAAGCATCCCGGTCAATTTTTTTCCTAATTGCAATGTGTGCCATCGCACGGAATTATTGATGAGCTAAGGCGACAATTGTTCCCATGCTGAATCGATTGGCGAACAGCATCAATCAGGGAGACCCACATGACCACCTTGACCTGGATCGGCATCATTATTTGGGGAATGGTACTGACTTTGTTCGGCCTGCTGTCGGCCAGCCCGGCGCCTGCTGCGCAAGAACTGGTGCAGGCCCACGATGTCGTCTTCCTGATCGCTGGTGGCCTGTTGACGTGTCTGATCGGCTTTACCGGCCTGATCGGGATGATGGGCTGGATCCCTGGCGTGCAAAAACAAAAAAGTTGCGTTTAATGTACGCCATCGTACGGTAGTCGCTCTCAGGAAACAACATACTGGTCTCACAGCGCAACCGGCGCACCCCTTCTAGGAGATTCATCATGCTGTACACAATTGCTGTTGTCCTCGTTATTCTCTGGCTGCTCGGCTTGGTGACCTCGTACACCATCGGCGGTTTCATCCACATCCTGCTCGTCGTCGCCGTCATCATGATCCTGGTTCGCCTGATCAGCGGCCGCGGTATATAGCATTTTTATGGCAAGTCTCTGCTTGTCGTAAAATCCAATCCGTTTCGCGGTCGCGCCTTTTGATGGCGTGACAGCGAAACGGATTTCTTACTTTTAAGGAGTTCCACCATGAACAAAAACTTCATCAAAACCACCGCAGCAGTTGCCATCGTCGTCATGACGGCCACCGGTTGCGCAGACATGACCGGCACCCAGCGCGGCACCGCAACCGGCGCCGGCATCGGCGCAGGCCTGGGTGGCCTGATCGGCGGCACGACCAGCGGCGGTGGCGGCGGCCGTGTGGCTGGCGGCGCAGCGATTGGCGCAGCAGCCGGCGCCGTGATCGGCAATATCTGGTCCAAGCGCATGGAACAGCAAAAACAAGCCATGGAACAAGCGACCCAGGGCACCGGCGTGCAAGTCACCCAGACCTCGGACAACCGCCTGAAGCTGGAAATCCCGAGCGACATCTCGTTCGACACGGGCCGCTCGGACATCAAGAGCAACTTCCAGCCAGTGCTGCAGCGCTTCGCTTCGACGCTGCAAGAAAACCCGAACACCAATGTCGTGATCATCGGCCACACCGACAGCACCGGCAGCGACAGCATCAACCAGCCATTGTCGGTCGATCGCGCATCGCGCACCCGTGACTACCTGGCAGGCCGCGGCGTGAACCCGAACCGCATCACCATCGAAGGCCGCGGTTCGCGCGAGCCAATCGCGTCGAACAACGACAACGCAGGCAAGGCGCGCAACCGTCGCGTCGAGATCTATGTCGCGGAACCAGCACGCGGCTAATCGCCACGTGCGGTAGCAATACAAAAGGCCGGCAATTGCCGGCCTTTGTCATTGGCACAGATCAGGTCCGGTTACGCGGCCTGCGTGAACGCCAGATACAGCTCGCGCGCCTGGCTTGCGACCGGCCCGACTTCCAGCACATGGTGTTCATAGCGGGTACATGGCGTGACCTTGCCATAGTTACCGGTGCTGAAGATTTCACGCGCCGTGCGCAGTTCGGCTTCTTCGACCGTGCGTTCTTCGACCTCGATGCCCACACCGGCCAGCAGCGCCATCACACGCGCACGCGTAATGCCGGCCAGGAAAGTACCGTTCAAGCGGGGCGTGACCACCTTGCCGTCGGCCGTGACCAGGAACAGGTTCGAGGCCCCAAATTCAGCGACATGGCCTTCACCGTCGAGCATGATCGCCTGCTCGAAGCCGCGCGCCTTCACTTCGCGCATGGCGCGGGTCGAGTTGGCGTACAGGGCCGACGCCTTGGCGTCCGTCGGCGCCATGCTCGGCTGTGGCCGGCGCATCGTCGACAGGCCGGCCGAAAACCCGACGAACGGTGGCAGCGGCGCATCGAACAGCGTCAGCGCGAACTGGCTTTTTTCGGCAACCGGAATCAGGAAGCCTTCCGTGCCAAACACGAGCGGGCGCACATACAGCTCGGCATCCGGCGCAAACTTCGCGACGCCTTCGTGCACCAGCGCTTCCATCTCGTCCACGCTCAGCGGGCAGGCCAGGCCTAGCTTGTCGGCGGAGCTGATGACGCGCTCGAGGTGCGGCCGCAGGTCGGGCAGCTTGCCGGCAAGCGAACGCGCGCCGTCGAAGACGGACGAACCCAGCCACAGGCTGTGGTCCATCGCGCCATACAAGGGCACATTGCCCTCGGCCCATTGGCCGTTGAAATACGTGAGGTACATGGTTTCCTTCGTCACTGCAACATTGCAAATCCAGTCCAGTGTAGCGGGATTGCCCTGCCCTCGTCCAGCCGCCACCATTGCCAGTTCGGGCATTAAAAGTGCCATACAGACATTTCCACGACGTTATTGTTCGTTGCCACACCATTCAGGCCGGGCTCGTCGCGTACACTGAGGCTTTCCAGTATCAATTTTTTTCATGCTTGCTACGCTCGAACGAATCGACCCCAACAGTGACAATATCGACCTGCTGGTTGAGTTGGTGTGCCATCTGCGCCCGCGCCAGCGCTGGGTATGGCAAACCGTGGACGATCCGGCCCAGTCCGTGCGTACGCTGACCCAGCTTCTCAAGGGCAATCCCGACCAGGCCTGGGCGCTGCGCCGCTACATCACCACGCTGCTCGAAAAGCGCCGCCATACCAGCCTGTACAGTGACATCGGCATCCTGTCGAACGATGGTTTCGTCACCGAGCTGAAAAGCCGTATCACGTACCGTTTCCTGCCGCCGGCACTGGAAGACCTGTACCTGTCCGATGCACTCGACCAGGTGCTGTACCGCCAGGACGATTACGAGTGGATCCGCGCGGTGCCCGACACTGACTGGATGGCGCTGTTTCATGTGATCGAAAGCGCGCCGGTCCCGGCCGATGCGAATCCCGGCCGCGCACGCGTGGTCACGCTCAAGGGCTTGCTCGATGCGATCCGCACGCTGTCGTGCCGCGTCTGCGCGCTGGGCCTGGAGCCGCGCCTGGTGCACAGCTACAGCCAGATCGAGAACTTCGATTCGCCGTTCCTGATGCAGAACATCGAGGTCAACCGGTACCTGGATGAATACGCGCGCTACCTGAATGGGGACATCCCGCGCCCGGACGACGCGCGCCACCTGCTCGTGATGCTCGACCAGTGCGAAGACGTGGTGCTCAAGATCCGGCGCCTGGCGCTGAGCAGCGGCACCAGCATCGCCCTGACCTACCTGCTGGTCGCGCTGCAGCAAAGTATCGACCGTCTGCAAAAGCTGCTGTTCCTGGTGGACGTGCCCGAAGTTGCCACGAATGCCGACACGGCGGACATGCAAGCCGCAACCCAGGGCGTGCTGACCGCCATGGCAGCCGCGACCCCGCAGCTTGCCGGCGCGGCCGCATCGGCCGTCACGCCCTCGACCCAAGGCAATCTCGCCGTCGTGACGGACACTGACCCGCCGCCGGCTGTTTTGACTGCGCGCGAGCGCGCCGTGATCGAGCTGGCCGAAGAACTCATCGAAGCGCACAACACCAAGTATCAGGTGACGAACCTGGTGCGCGACAACGTCGACCTTCTGGCGCGCAATGTCACCGAAAACGCCAGCCGCACCGGCGAGCACTACATCGCCGAAGACCGCAAGGGCTTGCGCAAGATGCTGTGGTCGTCGTCCGGCGCCGGCTTCATCGTCGGCTTCATGGCGCTGCTCAAGATTCTGCTGGGCTATCTGCACTCGCCACCGCTGGTCCAGGCCTTTTTGTTCAGCATGAATTACTCGTTCGGCTTCGTGCTGATCCACATGCTGCACTTTACCGTCGCAACCAAGCAGCCGGCCATGACCGCCCAGCGCATCGCGGCCTCGCTGCACCGCTCGGCGACCGGGCGCGGCCTCGACGTCGACCGGCTTGCTGAGCTCGTCAATAAAGTATTCCGCACCCAAATGGTGGCGGTGCTCGGCAACGTGCTGGTCGCGTTTCCGGTGGCCTGGGCCATCGCCGAGGGCGTGCGCTGGTACCGGGGCGAGCATCTGGTCGACCCGATCAAGGCGCTGCACCTGCTCAACGAGATTGATCCCGTCAACAGCCCTGCCCTGTTCTATGCAGCGGTGGCGGGTGTCTGGCTGTTCGTGGCCGGCCTGGTATCGGGCTACTACGACAACAAGGCGTTGTACACCCGCATGGGCCAGCGCGTCCAGCAATTGCGCGGCCTGCGCACGCTGCTGGGTCCAGCACGGCTAGCGCGCCTGGGCGCGTATGTCGAGAATAACCTCGGCGGCCTGATGGGTAACTTCTTCTTCGGCATCCTGCTCGGCACCACGGGCACGGTCGGCTTCCTGCTGGGCCTGCCGATCGACATTCGCCACATTACGTTCTCGGCCGCCAACTTCGCGACCGCGCTGGTGGCGCTCGACTACCAGATGACCGTGCCACAACTCATCAATGCGACGGCCGGTGTGCTGCTGATCGGCACGGTCAACCTGTTGGTCAGCTTCGGCCTGGCGCTGTGGGTTGCGCTGCGCGCACGCAAGATCCGCTTCAAGCGCGGCATCCTGCTGGTGCAGGCATTGGGCCGCCGTTTCGCGTATTCGCCGGTGGAATTCTTCCTCGGCCCCAAGCACCGCCAATTGGCGCCCCCCGATGCAGAACCCGTACGAGGATCAAAATGATCAAACAGCGCTTCGCCGCCTGGTGTGCCATCGCCGCTCTCGCCTGCGCGGTCACGGCCTGCAAGTCACTGCCCGATGCTAGCACCATGACCGGAGGGCCTGACCAGTCGACGCCGACGGTCACGACGCAGCATGGCGAACTCAAGCAGAAACAGGCGGCAGCGCTGCTCAAGCGGCGCTGGGCGCGCGCGTCGACCGACCTCAAGGCGCTGGCGGTGCTGGAAGAACAGGCCACCGGGGTGCCGATGATTGCCGGTAACGCGGTCACGCTGCTGTTCGACGGCCCGGCGACAATGCGCGCGATGATGGAAGCGGCGCGCGGGGCCAAAAAATCGATCAATCTGGAAACCTACATCTTCGACCATGACGAGATCGGTGGGCAGTTTGCCGAGATCCTGATGCAGAAGCGCAGCGAAGGCGTGGTGGTCAATATCATGGTCGATGGGGTCGGCACGCTGTCCACGCCGAAGGAATTCTTCGACCGGCTGCGCCAGGCCGGCGTGAACGTGCTGGTCTTCAATCCGGTGGACCCCACCAAGCGGCCCGGCAAATGGGCGCTGAACAACCGCGATCACCGCAAGATCATGATCGTCGACGGCCTCGTGGCCTTTACCGGTGGTATCAACATCAGCAGCACCTACGCGAACAGCTCGCTGTTCCGGTCCAAGAAGCGCCCAGACGACGTGAGCCAGGACAAGGTCGGCTGGCGCGATACGCACATCAAGATTCAGGGTCCTGCCGTCGGCGCGCTGCAATGGGCGTTCATCGACAACTGGGTGCATCAGGACGCCGGCGAATTGCCGCAGATCGATTACTTTCCGCAACTGGCGCCAGCGGGCGACAAGGTGGTGCGGGTGCTGGCCACGTCGCCAGAGCACGATTCGGCCATCTACAAGTCGCTCGTCGTCGCCATTGGCGAATCGAAGAAATCGATCCACCTGACGGCTGCGTACTTCGTGCCGGACCGCCAGATCGTCGACGGCCTGATCGCTGCCGCCAAGCGCGGCGTGGACGTGCAGCTCGTGCTGCCGGGCGTGTCCGACCACGGCTTCATCCGGCATGCGGGGGAATCGTTCTATGAAGAGCTGCTTGAAGGTGGCGTACGCATCCACCAGTTGCAGGTGGCCGTCCTGCATGCCAAGACGACGGTGATCGATGGCATGTGGTCATCCATCGGCTCGGCCAATATCGACCGCCGCAGTTTCATCCACAACTACGAGGTCAATGTGGTCGTGCTGGACCCGGCCTTCGGGCGCGAAATGGAGGCAGCGTTCAGGGAGGACGTCGTCCATTCGAAGGAAATCAAGCTCGACGCGTGGAAGCGGCGGCCATGGTCCGACCGCCTGCGTGAAGCGATGGCGCGCCTGACCGAATACTGGATCTGACAGCGCCTGGGGCCTCAGAGCCCCGCTGCCAGCATGCCGTCGGTGTGCGGCGACCACACGCTGCCTGCCTGCATGAACTTTTCGGTATTGAGCACTTCAAACTTGCCGCCCACCGCATCCCAGCCATAGCGGTCGATCTCGACCCGCTGCGCGTCTACCCGCACCACATTGAATGAATTGACTTCGCCGCGCCCGCGCGTCGAGGTCGCCGTGCCGGCCTGGATCACCAGCGCCGCATAGGCATCGATCTGGTAACGCGCCGCCGTGCTGCCGGCGTGGCTGGCGTGCATGTGCCCGGCCATCAGGATATCGACACCGGTTTCGGCAAACACTTCCATCGCCAGCGGCGCGCGCACGACCAGGTCGCGTTTTTCGAAGTGATCGGGCAAGTCGAACGGGTGGTGCGTGACGACGATGCGCGTGACATCGGGGCTCAGACCGCTCAGGCGCTCGCGCAGCGCGGCGATCTGCTCGTGGCTGACGCGCCCGTCCTTGATGGTCAGCGAACGGGCCGTGTTGACGCCCACGACGGCAATCTCGTCGTCGATGAAGACCGGCTCGAGATCGTCAGTGATGTAGCGGCGATAGCGCGACAGCGGCCGGGCAAACCGGCGCAGCACGTTGTACAGCGAAATATCGTGGTTGCCCGGCACGACGATCTGCGGCCCCGGCAGCGAATCGAGAAACGCGCGCGCTTCCTCGAATTCTTCCACCTTGGCGCGCTGGGTCAGGTCACCCGAAATGACGACGACGTCGGCCGCGATGCTGTGCACGAGCTCGCGCAACGGACCGAGCAGGGCCTGGTCGACGCGGCCGAAGTGCAGGTCGGAAAGGTGAACGAGAGTGCGCATCGAAAAATTCCTTACATGTCTTGGGGTGAGGCCGCACCGGACTGGCGCTGTTCACGGGCCCTGCGGCGGCGATTGAGGGTGGCGGTGCCGCTGATGCAGATCGCGAGCCAGCCGCAGCCCTCCGTCAGTGCGGCCAGGATGTCGGTGAGATAGTGCGCGCCGAGATACATGCGTGAAAACGCCACGGCGCCAGTCATCAGGGCCGCCAGCACGAACGGCAGCACCCTGCCCGGCCATGACCGGGCGCGGCGCGCGAAATAGCAGGCCAGCACGCCATACAGCACAGTGGCGGCCATCGTATGCCCGCTGGGGAAACTATAGGTGGTCAACATGACGATCGGCTCGTCGAAGTGCGGCCGGGCGCGCTCGAACGTGTGCTTGAGCGCGACGTTGAGCAGCATTCCACCCGGCACGCTGGCGATGACTGCCATCGTCCAGTAACGGTGACCGCTGCGATACAGCCATAGCGCCGCGCAGAAGGCCATGATGAGGATGCCCGGGGTGCTGTGGATATGGGTGATGAGCAGGAGCACGTCACGCAAGAGGCCGCCCTGGCGCGCGTGCAGGTGCAGCCAGTTGGCGATGTCGGCGTCGAACTGCGTGATCGGCGCGCCGGCCACGACGGCGCCGGCAAGCTGGGCGAACACCGCCATCGCAGCGAGCAGCAGCGCCACGCCGATGGTCAGGTGCAGCCCGTATTCGCCCTCGGCAGAGAAGCGGTTGGCGGCAAAGCGCTGGAGACGTGGCAGTGTTTTGGTCATGATGACGCGATTATGACTGACTTGGCGAAAATACCACACACGACAAAAACTACTGTATGCCCGAACAGTAACTGTTGATTCATACAGTAGTTATGGTATTCTTACTTCACTGCATAACCACTCGATACGAGGAAACGAACATGACCACGCTCAATAGCTCTTTTGGTATGGAACACGCCCCGACCCCTTTCATGGTCCGCATTGGCCGTCGCGAAATCCTGGTGACCCGCGACTTCCGCAAGCGTTTCTACGCCGTGAATCCAGTCATTGAGTGCGATACCGGCGTCGAAGCCGGCCATGTTGAAATCCTGCTGTTCCGCCGCTGGCTGGTCATCCTGTCGAAGGCAAACTGAGCCGCACCTGTGCCGGCGCAGAAATCGTATAAGGTTGCTTGAATTTATTCGTTTTCTTTCTATAGCCCGAGACCGTACTCTACCGTCTCTAACCTGGAGAAAGACACTCGATGCTTCGCAAAACCTTCATCCGCTCGCTGGCAGCCCTGACCCTTCTGGCGCATGCGCCTGCATTTGCTGCCGACATCAGCCTGCTCAACGTATCGTATGATCCGACGCGCGAGCTGTACCACGAATTCGATGCGGCATTTGCCAGGCACTGGAAAGCAAAGACCGGCGACAACGTCACGATCAAGCAATCGCACGGCGGCTCGGGCAAGCAGGCGCGCTCGGTGATCGACGGCCTTCAGGCCGATGTCGTCACCCTTGCGCTGGCCTACGACATCGACGCCATCCGCGACAAGGGCCTGATCAATCCGGGCTGGGAACAAAAGCTCAAGTACCGCAGCGCGCCGTACACGTCGACCATCGTGTTCCTGGTGCGCAAGGGCAATCCAAAACAGATCCGCGACTGGGGCGACCTCGTCAAGCCGGGCATCTCGGTGATCACGCCGAATCCGAAGACGTCCGGCGGCGCGCGCTGGAACCACCTGGCCGCCTATGGCTACGCGCTGCGCCAGCCGGGCGGCACCGACGCCAAGGCGCGCGACTACCTGGCGCGCCTGTACAAGAACGTGCCGGTACTCGATTCGGGCGCCCGCGGTGCCACCACCACGTTCGTCGAGCGTGGCATCGGCGACGTGCTGCTGGCCTGGGAAAACGAGGCACTGCTGGCGCTGCGTGAACTCGGTCCGGACAAGTTCGAGATTGTCGCACCGTCGGTCAGCATCCTGGCCGAGCCACCGGTGGCCGTCGTCGACAAGACCGTCGACAAGCGCGGCACGCGGCCTGTGGCGCAGGCTTACCTCGAATTTTTGTACGGCGACCAGGGCCAGGACATCATCGCCAAGAACTACTACCGCCCTTCGGTCGAGAAGTTCGCCAAGAAATACGCGTCGCAGTTCCCGCAGATCAAGCTGTTCCAGATCAGCGATTTCGGTGGCTGGACCGCGGCGCAGAAAACCCACTTTGCTGACGGCGGTGTGTTCGATCAGATTTACTCCAAGAAATAACCTGTCGCCTACCTGCGCCTGCGCCCGCGCAGTCCTCGTGAAACGCCGTTCCCGCATTGTGTGGGAACGGCGTTTTTAGTTATCGGGCGACTGCCGGCACCGCCCCGTCACCCGCGCGCCACGTTTTCTCTTGAAATATCACTATGAAACACGAAGTGATCATTTCACTAACACCTTCCTCGACCAATTAAAGCAAAAAAGGATCATCCATGTCAGTCAAACTGAAGAAAATCAACGAGCAAGTCATCGTCATCACGGGCGCCACCAGCGGCATCGGCCTGACCACGGCGCGCATGGCTGCCGAACGCGGCGCCAAGCTGGTGCTCGCGGCACGCGCCGACGACGCTCTCGCCCACCTGGCTGAAGAACTGACCACGATCGGCGCCGAGGTCGTCACCGTCACGGCGGACGTGGGCAATATCGACGATGTGGCGCGCATTGGCGACGCCGCCATCGAGCGCTTCGGCCGTATCGACACCTGGATCAACAATGCGGGTATCTCGATCTTTGGCCGGATGGAAGATGTGGCGCCCGAAGACCATCACCGCCTGTTCCAGACCAACTTCTGGGGCGTGGTAAATGGTTCGATGGAAGCGGTCAAGCGCATGAAGCTGCGCGGCGGCGGCGCGCTGATCAACCTGGGCAGCGAGCTGTCGGACCACGCGATCCCGCTGCAAGGCATGTACGCGGCGTCCAAGCACGCGGTGAAGGGTTTCACGGATGCGCTGCGCATCGAACTGGACAAGGAAGGCGCACCGATGTCGGTCACGCTGATCAAGCCGACCGGGATCGACACGATGTTTGCCGTGCACGCGAAGAATTATATGGACAAGGAACCGAAGCTGCCGGCGCCGGTCTACGCGCCAGAAATCGTTGCTGATGCGATCTTGTATGCGGCCCAGCACCCGAAGCGCGACGTCTTCGTCGGTGGTGCGGCCAAGATGAATTCGACGGGCGCGCGCCTGCTGCCGCGCGTGTTCGACAAATTCCTGCAGGCGACGATGTTCGTGAACCAGAAGCTGGACGTCGACACCGACCCAAGCCGGCGCGACGCCCTGCACAAGCCTGACTACACGCGTGAACTGCGCGAGCGCCAGGGCTCGCCACATCACGTCATCGAGCACAGCGAATACACGGCGGCAGCACTGCGCTCGAAGTACATCAACGCTGCCCTGCTGGGCAGCGGCGCCTTGTTAGCGGCTTACGTCCTGACCCGGCGGAAGACTCGTTAAGAAGTCGGTGTCATCCTCGCTCAGTGGCAGATCGGGGATCGACTCGACGCGGTCGGTGTCGATGTCGGCGCCGTCCCTGACAACCGCGTCGCGGCCAGCTGCGGCGCGTTCGCCCGTACCGCTGCGGTCGCTGTCGCCCGAGAAATCGGCGTCGCCAACATCCGGCCCGGCCGTTTCACCTGCGTGACCGGCTTCGAGGTCGGACGTGGTGCCGCCGTCGAAGTCGAGCGTTTGCTCGGGATCGATATTGCTGGCAAAGCCAGGACCGCCCACGACATCGCTGCCGGTGTCCGACAAGTCGCTCGGGCCGAGTGCGTCGACGCCATGGCCCTTGCCCAGGCTGCGGTCTGGTGCTTCTGGGAAGTTATCCGGATCAAGTGTGCTGGTACCAGTCATAAGGTCTCCTCAATAGTTAATGAACCATGGAGACACATTACTGAATTTTGCCGATTCCTGTCGCAACGCAGGGACGGCGCACGAACGGGCACGCTGTGATCAGAAAGCGCGCCGCATCCCGACGTTGAGCGACGAGCCATTGCCCGGTTTGACGCCCAGATGCACGCCGGCCAGATGCTGGATGCGCGAATACGCTGCGTAGAAATCCATGCGGCGCGAGACGGCGTAGCTGGCGCCAACGGCGACCTGGCGCGCATCGCGGTTGGACAGGTCGCGGTCGTTGCGGCGGATGTAGGAGGCCAGCAGCGTGGTCGAGTGGCTCATGGGCACAGCCACCCCGGCAAGCACGTCGCGGCTGTTGGTGGAACGTGTGGCGGCCACGCCGGCGCTGTAGGGATTATCGGGATTGAACAGCGGCGAGCTGCCCCAGCCGCGGCTGGCACTGTAGGCGGCGTACGCCGTGCCCCAGTCGAAGCGCATATTGGCGGCAACGATGGAATTCTTGGCGGCCATCGTGATGTCGACCTGGTCGTAGCGCGTGACCTTGGCCACGTTGCGGTTCTGGTGGGCCGCGCGAATCGTCAGCGGCCCGAGATTGACGCCGACCGACATGCCCCAGGCGCGGCCCGAGGGCGAACCGTCGACGTCGCCCTTGCCCCACTTGGCGCCGGTCGACACACCGGCAAGCTTGCCTTCGTAAGCGACGCTGTCGTCAGCGCGTGCGCCGCGTGGCGCCGCCTGGGCGGCCAGGCCACCGTGGAATGGGTCGCCGACGTCATTGAGCGTCGTGTAGTCGATATTGAATTGCCGGCCAACGGTCAGCGTGCCGGCGCCGACGTGCCCGGTGGTTGGCTCGGGCCCGACGGAAGATTCGCGAGTGAAGACGGCATTGCCGGCGGGCGCAGTGACGCCATCGGCGCGCGCGCCCAGCTGGAGTTGGGCCAGGCAATCTTGCGCGCACACGCTTTCAGGGATCGCAACCTTGCCGGCGCCCCTTGCGGTGGCCACCGAGTCCTGTGCTGAAGCACATACCGCACTCGAACCCAGCACGGCCATAGCGATGAAAGACATTTTCATGGCGTCACAATCTCCCTGACACCTACTATCCGCGAAATGTCGCGAACCCATCTGTCTATTACTTCACATTACTTTGCAGAAGCGGCTGCTTTCGCTTCGTCACTGTGCAGCATGTGTAACCGATCATACTCTACCGGCGCAGGCACGCAAAGCCTGCTGGCTCCCATTCGCGCAGGGCAAGCAGCAAGCCGGTACCACGCCGCTGCGCCAGCGGCGCGGCCAGGCTTTCGTCGTGCAATTGCGCAAAGCGGCTGCGCAACTGGCGCAGCTCCTGCTGCAGCTTGGCGCGCGCGCTTTCGGTCAGCATCCCATGCGCGAAATCGAGCGACTCGCCCACCCCGCCGAACGCGCCGGCCACAAATTCGGGCAAGCCCTGCTCGCGGAAATACGCCCGGATCGGGCCATCCGGCAGCCAGTCGAAATCGCGCGCCACGTTCACACGGATGCGGTTGCCCGGCAAGAGCGAGATGAGTTGCAGGCGGTCGAGATGGAGCAGATGCTGGACGCATTGCGCTTCGGTCAGGGCATAAGCACCAAGGATGTCGAGCATGCGCCAGTGGTTCAGCGCGCAGACGGCGACGAGCAACAGCTTCGGATCCGACACCAGCTCGGCTTCCTGCCCTGCGCTGAGCGTGCGCAGGCGGCGCTGGCCGGCCTGGGCTTCCTGCGTGATCTCGGCCAGCGTGAAGCCGAGCAGGCTGCAGATTTCGACGATCCGGTCGAGGGTAAATTGCTCACTGGCGAACAGGCGCTTGACGCTTGGCTCGGACAAGTCGAGCGCGACGGCAACGTCACGGTAGGTCAGTCCCTGCAGTTTCAGCTGACGCTTGATGGTGGCGATGATCTGGCTGATTTGGTTCATGGAGGCTACTGGCAATCGCAAAGGACAACTTGGGGCGTGAAGGCCAGCCTGCGCCTCATATTGGTACGGCAGCCAGCGCCACCGCATTCTTGCCGCCGCGCTTGGCGGCGTACATCGCATGGTCGGCGCGCGCCAGCCAGGCATCGAGATCGGGCTTGTCGCCCGGCGCGAAGACCGCGACGCCGATGCTGGCGCCCACGGTGACTTCGGTGGTGCTGAGCTGATACGGCTCGCGCACGCGGTCGAGCAGCTTCCAGGCAGTTTCCTCGGCATCGGTGCGCGAGGTCAGCATTTCCAGCACGACGACGAATTCGTCACCCGCCAGGCGCGCAACCATATCGGTCATGCGAATCGCACCGGCAAGGCGCGCGCCAAACTGGCGCAGCAGCTCGTCGCCTTCTTCGTGGCCGTGGTTGTCATTGACCGCCTTGAAGCCATCCATGTCGATGAACAGCAACGCCGCCGGACGCCCACCCCGGCTGGCGCGGCCCATCGCCTCGGGCAGCGTTTCGAGTAGCGCCCGCCGGTTCGGTAACCCCGTCAGCACGTCGCGCAGCAGCAATGCCTGCAGTTCGGCCGTACGCTGCGCCACCTTCGATTCCAGGTGTTCATTCATCTGCTGCAGGGCGCTCCGGTATTGCTCTTCGCTCTCGACCAGGTTGCGCATCGTGCGCGACAGCATATTGGCTTCGTAGAAGCCCTGGATATGCGGAATCGTTGGCAACTCGTGACCGCTGGCAGTCGCTTCCGTCACCCGCTCGATCGCCTCGCCCAAGCGCGTCATCGGGCGCGCCAGGCGCTGCGCCAGCAAGGCCGCGATCACGGCGAGCACCACGCCCAGCAAGCCGCTCCACATCAGCATCCGGTGCTGCAGCAGCTTGGCGCTCTGTAACGCCTTGTCTTCGTCCTGGCGCACCAGCACCGCCCAGTTCAGCGACGCCTCGTTGCCGATCTGGCCCGTCTGGCTATAACCGGTGAGATAGGTACGCCCATCGGGCCACGCTTCACGCAGCGCGCCCGTGTCGCCCAGCCGGGCGCGGCGCAGGCTTTCCGTTGAAATCTTTTTCTCGACCAGTTCTTGCGGGCCAAGCATGACGGTCCCGTCATTGCGCACGACCAGGATCTCGGCGCCATATTCGCGCAATGCCGGGGTTAGAAGCTTGCGCGCCTGGCGCCGCGCCCAGTCCCAGCTCAGGTGCAGGCCGAGCACGGCGAACATCTCGCCGTCATGGCTGAAGACGGGCGTGGAGACATCGACGAAGCGCCATGGATCGCTACCATGGGGCATGAGCTTTTCAAGCATGACGGCAGGATGGTAATCGGTGGCGCGCACGCCCACCTGGCCGGACCTGAACCATGGCCGGGCGCTGACGTCCGCGCCTTCAAGCAGGCCCTTGGTCGAGGCAGTGACCTTGCCGTTGATATCGGCCAGGCCGATCCAGGCGTAATCGGGGAACGTTTGCTGCAGGCTTTCCAGCGCAATACGCGCGGACGCCGGACTGCGCGCGTTGCGCACTTGCGGCAAAGCGGCCAGCAGGCGGGCGTCGCCCGTGGCCTGCTCGACGACGCGGTTGAGCGAATCGCGCATTTGCCAAGACAGCTGTTGCAGGCGCAACTGGGCTTCAGCATTGGCCTGGCGCACCGCAAAATGATTGACCACCGCGAGCAGCAGAGCGACCGTCAGTGCCACCGTAGCGCACACGGCCAGGGTCATCAGGGTGGACAGTCGAAATCTACAGAGCAAACCTTGCATGTACGGTATTTGCAAACGAGTAATAGCTCATCATCATAGCGCCGAAACCGGTAGTGACTTCGGATTACTGCAGATGCGCCGTGGAAATACAATTTCCGATCCGCTATTTTGGATGAATTGCAACACTGTAACGGAGATTGCGGGGCTTGACCACCTCCAGGACAAGATTGCCCCCCGCCCCTCCCCCGGTAGCCGTCCGTACCGCCTTCACTGTCGCAGGTCGATTACTATCTGCTAACAACCGTTCAACCATCCGATCAAGAGGCCCCATCCATGTCGCATCGTTCCCTGCTTTCCTTGTTTGCTGTGTCCCTTGTCGTGGCCGCGCCGGGCGCGACCGCGTCGCCAGACGCACCGGTGATCACCATCGACACCGGCAAGGTGGCAGGCTCGACCGATGCGGGCGTCGCCAGCTGGAAAGGTATCCCGTTCGCCGCCCCGCCAGTGGGCACGCTGCGCTGGCGCTCGCCCGCGCCTGTCAAGCCGTGGGCGGGCGTACGGCAGGCAACCGCGTACGCGGCAGATTGCATGCAAGTGCCCTTCCCCAGCGACGCCGCCCCACTGGGCACGACGCCGAGCGAAGACTGCCTGTACCTGAACGTCTGGAAGCCGGCCGATGCCAAAGGTACCTTACCCGTGATCGTCTGGATCTATGGTGGCGGCTTCGTCAACGGCGGCGCGTCGCCCCCGACCTATTCCGGCGCCGAACTGGCAAAACAGGGCGCGCTCGTCGTCAGCTTCAATTACCGCATCGGGCGCTTCGGCTTCTTTGCCCATCCACAGCTGACGCGCGAGACGGGCACCAGCGGCGCTAAAGGCGTGGTCGGCAACTACGGCTTCATGGATCAGATCGCGGCGCTGGAATGGGTCAAGCGCAATGTGGCGGCGTTCGGCGGCGATCCGGCCAATGTCACGATCGCCGGCGAATCGGCGGGCGGCATGTCGGTCAATACGCTGCTGACCTCGCCAATGAGCAACGGGTTGTTCGCCAAGGCAGTCGTGATGTCGGGCGGCGATGGCGGGACGGCGCCGACGCCGCTGGCCGACGTCGAACGGATCGGCGTGCAATTCGCGAGCGCCAAGGGCATCGCGGCGGACGATCCAAAAGCGCTCGAGAAACTGCGGGCGCTGCCGGCGGACACGATCGCCGATGGCTTGAACCTGGCGAACTTCATGCAGGGCGACAAGCCGACGTACCACGGCCCATATGTCGACGGCAAGCTGGCGATCGATTCACGCGCCGCGTTTGCCGAAGGCCGCATGCACAAGGTGCCGGTGATGATCGGTGCAACCAGCGCGGATATCGGCGGCAAGACCGGATATATGGTGGCCGGTGCGCGCAGCCTGGCCGGGACGTTGGCCGGACACGGCGCGCCCGTGTATGCGTACCGCTTTTCCTATGTGCACCAGGCCAATGAAAAACCGGGCGCTGGAGCCGGGCATGCCACGGATATCCCGTTCTTCTTCGACACGGTGGCCGTCAAGTACGGGGCGCAGGCAACGGCCCGCGATCTTGGCATGGGCAAGACGATGAGTACGTATATGGTGAATTTTGCGAAGCGCGGGGATCCGAACGGGGCCGGGCTGCCGGCGTGGGACCGCTACGCCCGTTCGACCGACGCGATCATGGACTTCACCGCCAACGGCACTGCGGTGATGGGCAAGGATGCCTGGGGCGCCGACATCGATGCGGCGCAGACGGCGCCCGCCAAGGCTGGCGAGCGTCGCTGAAGCGCCAGCCTTCGGCGCCCGGATTTACATCAGGCCAGTTGCGGCTGGAACGCAATTGCGTTCGGGCGGCGCGTCGTGACGGCCTGGACCGGCGCTGACAGGGTGGCCGGTGCGACCTTGAACACGCTGACGCGATCGGCCAGCCCGGCAGCGCTTTCCTGCAACGAGGTAGCGGCGCTGGCAGCTTCCTCGACGAGGGCTGCATTCTGCTGCGTCACTTGGTCCATCTGGCTGATCGCATGGTGAATCTGCTCGATGCCCGAGCTCTGCTCGGCGCTGGCCACACTGATTTCACCCATGATGCCCGCCACCCGGCGCACGCTCTGCAGGATTTCTTCCATCGTTGCACCGGCCTGGTCGACCAGGCGCGTGCCCGCATCCACCTTGCTGACCGAGTCGCCGATCAGTTCCTTGATCTCCTTGGCGGCACTGGCCGAACGCTGCGCCAGATTGCGCACTTCGCTTGCAACGACGGCAAAGCCACGGCCCTGCTCACCGGCACGCGCTGCTTCCACGGCGGCATTGAGCGCCAGGATATTGGTCTGGAACGCGATGCCATCGATGACGCCGATGATGTCGACGATCTTGCGGGCCGACGCATTGATCTCGCCCATGGTACCCACGACTTCGGTCACGACCGAACCACCACGGGTCGCGATCTGCGTGGCCGATGCCGCCAGCTCATTGGCTTGACGCGCATTTTCTGCGTTCTGGCGCACCGTGCTGGTCAGCTCTTCGACCGACGCGGCCGTCTCTTCGATGGCGCTGGCCTGCTGTTCGGTACGCGCCGACAAGTCCATATTGCCGGCGGCGATCTGGGTCGACGCCGTGGCAATCACTTCACTTTCGCTACGCACATCCTTGACGATACCGGCCAGCGACGCGGTCATGTCACGCAAGGCAGCCAGCAGCTGACCAAATTCATTGGTCGAGCTGACCGGCGCCTGGACACTCAGGTCGCCATCGGCAACACGGCGTGCCACGGCCACGGCCTGCATCAGCGGCGTATTGATCGCACGGACCAGGTAGAACGCAGCACCGATGCTGAGCAGGATCGCCACGACGATGGCGGCAATCACGACCGTGTTGAGCACGGCGAGTTCCTGGTGCAGTTCCTTGCCCTGACGGACGTTGCGCTCGCTCATCAGCGTCTGTAATGCAGCGAATGCCTCGGTCGACTTGTTGTAGGTCGGGTTGATCTGCTTGCCGAGCATCAGGTTGGCGTCATCCCACTGACCCGATTGAATCGTCCGCATGGCATTGCCGATCATGTCGATTCCCAGATTGTCGCTAGCCGTCATCCATGCAGCAAAACGGTCACGCGTTTCAGGGAAGCGCAGACTCGCCTGCAGCTCCTGCTGCTCCTTACGCATCTCTTCGCTGTTCTTGGCGATGAAGTCGCTGTGGAACGTCAGCGGATGGTTATGCAGCGCCGCGTGCTTGTTCTCAGGATTGTGCTGCAGGGCCTGCAGGATGTGGCTGCGGTTGGTTTCCATGCGCATTTTCAGGTCGGACATGCCGATCTGCTGGTTGGCCGTCGTAAGTGCGAGGTTTTCGAGGAGGTCAACGGCGCGCTGCGTGGAGTGGTAGCCGAGGACGCCGACAGTAATGACGGCAAGGATGAGCAAGCCGATGACGGCGGCGATCACGTACTTGATACTGAAGTTTTTCATGATGGATGGGAAGTGGGGCGCGAACGATGTCGCTGAGGGGGTCGATTATCCACAAACTTCGGCCAGATTTCGAACAAGAAACATGACTTTCCGTCTGACAATATTCACAGTTGTTGTTCGGGCAATGCGCTGTGTCTGATGCGAGTGCCTGGTCTTGTGGGACCATGTAGCTAGCCATAGCTGGCACTCTTCAAAGGCCAGTACGGTTCGCGTAATCTGTTCGGCCCTGAGCGTGTACCGGCATCCAGATAGCCCACTCCCTGCCCCGTCAGGTATGCACCATCAATTTGTTCGCTAGCGATGCGCAGCGATATCGAAAACAGAAGTATCGCTTACCAGCGAGTGTGAGGAAAATCCACTGAAAGGCGCTGTTATGAACTGCATGAAAGCGAGGGCTGATCTTTTAGATCATCTATCCCCACGCGATACGGGTGACTCGGCGGTATGGCTCGCCGTAAGCGGCTGCATCGAGGCGGACGACGAAAATTTTTCGCCGTTGATAACGCAACAGATCATCCATGTTGCAAATTGCCGATCATGTCAGAAGTGGTTAGATTTTATCGACCCCAGTCGAATAACCGCGAGAGAAAGAGCGGAGAAATACTGCTGTGCTCAAATGCAAGAAGCGGTGGACGGCGATGATGGAACAAAGTTTTCATTCGAGATGTTCAGAAATGAAGATCCCTGTTGGTGCATCAACGACGACTACGCCTTCGCACGGTTCTGTCCATGGTGCGGTAAGGTGCTGCCTGATGGGTCATTTGAGTAATCCGCTGCGACGCGAGCGTGCCACGAATTTACATCAGCATCAGGCACGCAACCAGCAGGCAGAGCTTTCGCATTGCGCAGTTCGTTGGTGAGCGCAATCATCCGCGGCGTCAGGGTGGATTGAATGGCCGTCGATCTTGCCCTTCGCATCAGTGCGTTAAGTTCCGAAACATCCGGCCAAAGGCAGCAAGCGAAATTGTCAGCCTCGAGGACACCAGCGAGCTGCTCGCACACACGAATAAACAGATCACGCGCAAGGGCTATCGAAGGTAGAAGATGTGGTCAAACCGACGAAATAAGGCAGGGTTTGCGGAAACCGTTTACGCAACCTGTGAAACGATGGGAGTAGCCTCTGCGCTGGGATTTCCAATAAGATGCCAGTACCGACCAATCACCAAGTAGAAACGATGAAGCCAAACCGGAATTTCCTCGAAGCGTTCCTTGAAGGCACGGAAGCGGCGCTCGACCTGGTTACGGACAACGAAGCGATCAAAGCTGTCCCGATTGTGGGAAGCTGTTTGAAAATCGCTCAGGGAATTAACGATATCCGCTCACGCGTTCTTGTTACAAAGCTCACGCGATTTATTGAGGAGCCGGCCCTTCGTGCAGCAGCCGAATCGAGAGCGTTTCGGGCGACACTGGTAAATGATGATGGTCAAGCCGAGAAAGTAGGCGAGACTCTTTTCCTCGTACTTGAAAAAGTTACGGACCTTGAAAAGCCAAGCATGCTGGCAAAACTCTTTGCTGCCTACCTAGATGAAGTGATCGACAGCTTTGATCTACTACGCCTCATGCACGCCGTCGACATGGCATACATTGATGACCTTCACGAACTGGCGGACCCGACCCCCAGCGATGATCGCGACACGTGGCGCCAGAACCTAGTAAGCCTCGGCTTGACGTTGACGAAAACAGGGGCAAGTTGGGACGATGACGGAGTCATGACTTATCCTACGACGCCGCTCGGCATCAAATTTCAACAGGCCATCCAGCACGCAATGACCTTACGTCCGAGCTAGTCGCTAATGGTTCCCTGCCAGCCTAACTGTCAGGAAGTATTTTACTCATCTGCTAGTGCAATGACGTGATCTGAATTACCTTGGTTTCTCTACTACGGGGGAAACCGAGACCCCGGGGGTGCTGCTGAATAGCCTCATCGGTCTTTGCGTAGGTCGCAAGAAACCACAGGTCGAAATAATCTTTCAAGCGCGTGTTAGCCATACCCAGACTGACGATCGCTTCGTACTTCTCAGCGATCACGGTGTATACCGGATAGGCACGCAGCGATGGCGGCGCGACATCTTCAAGAAGCGCCGGAAATTGCACGAGTTCTGCCGCAGGTGTAACGGCATCGCCATACCCGATGTCGATCTGCACCGGGCAGCGCGCACTGTCCAGTTTGCCCGTCAGCGTCACGCGAACACCCTCATAGTTGGCGTCCTTGCGAATCCGCGTCGCCTGCACGCTGCCTTGGTCGAAGACCATGCCATCGTCTGACGTCTGGACACAGACCTGCTGGAAAAGCTCAACCAAGTCGTCAATTTCGGAAGGTCCGAAGCCAAGCAAGTCGATGTCACGGGTCGGCCGGTGCGGCTGATCGAACCACAGGTCGAAGAGGAGCGCGCCCTTCAGCAAGAACTGATCGGCCCAGGACGAGATGCTCAAACGGTACAACAGCCGCTCGAGCGAATACCGTGTCAGGATCAGGTTGAAGTCTAACCTGTCGGCCTTCGCGCGGTTCAGCAACCGTGCACGCACCGATGCGCCACGATTCGCTGTTTTCATACGGCCCCCACTGTTTCCAGATACGGTCGCATGACGTTCGCTACCCGGCAGATTTCGGCATAGCGCCACAGGTCGTCCATCGTTGCGCGCTTATCGTTCCAGGCTTCGCGCAAGGCTTCGAGCGCTACGTCGAGGCCGATCTTGTTGCGGAACTTGAAGCAGTCAGCAACCGTCTTCGCAACATTGAATACGCGCACCTGAACACTACCAACGTCTGCAACATCGACGCCCTCGGTCATTGCCAACCCCGACATGCGGATGATCCTAAGTGGCGGGTAATCCAAGCGCGGAGCACGGGCCTTGTGTGGGATGGCGAGCCAGATTTCGGATGACTGCTGCGTGGTCAGATCATGAAAACGCAGCGCGGAAAGCAGGCAAAGCACCCCGCTTTCGCTGCGTGTAGCCACTTCGGCAAAACTTTCGTGCTCCGACGCAGCCCGGTCGGGCAGCGTATACATCCCGCGGCCGAGTTTGAGCAGCCGGCCGTCGTCGGCCAGCGAGGCGAGCAGTGCGCGCGGTGCACCGGCACTGTCGACATCTCGTGTACGCAGTATGCCTTTGGACTTTGCAAGCGCAAGAATTCGTTCAGCTGATTCACTCATAAGGACAGTCTATACAAAAGATCGGCACTTATCCATATTTGCCGACATATTGTGCATTTCCTCTCAATATGATTGCTCGACTGGACAGGAGGACTGCGAACCGCATCGTTGAAATTTCCCCGATGAGAAGACGAAAAAAAGCCCCAACGTGTGGGGCTTTTTTTCAGTGTCTTGGCGGAAGCGGTGAGATTCGAACTCACGAACGGCTCACACCGTCGGCAGTTTTCAAGACTGCTGCCTTCAACCACTCGGCCACGCTTCCTGTTGCACGGCATTATACATAATCAGCGGCTGCGTGAGGGAGTTCTGCCCTCTCACCCCACCAACGCCCAATTCTCCCGCAACGCCTTCTCAAAAGCATACGCCGGCAACGGCGCCGCATACAAATACCCCTGCACCTCATCACACCCCGCCCCGCGCAGAAACGCCAGCTGATCCAGCGTCTCGACACCCTCGGCAATCACGCGCAAACACAACTGCCTTGCCATGCTGATGATCGTCCCCGCGATCGCGCAATCACTCCCATCCGCCGGTATCCCCATCGTGAACGACCGGTCGATCTTGAGCGTATGAATCGGGAACCGCTTCAGATACGACAGGCTCGAGAACCCGGTCCCGAAATCGTCCAGCGACAGCGACACGCCCAGCGCCGTGATCTGGTCCATGATCGCCGTCACGCGATCCACATCGTGCATCAGCGTGCTCTCGGTGATTTCCAGCTCCAGCCACGACGGGTCGAGCTGATAGCGCTGCAGCGTGGTAGCCACGCGCTCCGGCAGCGATGGCGTGAATTCGCGGGCCGACACGTTCACAGCAACGCGGAACGGGGCGATGCCCGAGCGCTGCCAGATCGACGCCTGCGCGCAGGCTTCTTCCAGCACCCACTCGCCCACCTGCACGATCAGGCCCGTGGTTTCGGCCAGCGGGATGAATTCGCCGGGCGGCACGATGCCGCGCTCGGGATGCATCCAGCGCACCAGCGCTTCCGCGCCCACCAGGCGGCCGCTGGCGATTTCGAACTTCGGCTGGTAGTACAGCACCAGTTCGCCGTTGCCCAGCGCATGGCGCAGGCCGGATTCGATGCGCATGCGCTCCTGCATGCCCTTGTTCATGTCCTGGCTGTAGAACGCGACGCTGCGGTCGGGGTTGGCATCGTCGCCCTTGGCCCGTTCCATCGCGATGTCGGCCAGCGCCAGCAGCGTTTCGGCATCGTTGCCATCCTGCGGGTAGACGCTGATGCCGATGCTGGCGCCCACGCGCAGGTCGTGGCCGCCGATGATGAAGGGCGCGTCGAGCGCGGCCTGCAGTTTCTGCGCGACGGTGGTGGCTTCGAAGTGCTGGCGCACGTCGGCCAGGCCCACCGCGTATTCGTCGCCCGACAGGCGCGCCACCAGGTCTTCGTCGCGCAGCGTGGCCTTGAAGCGCTGGCCGACCTGCTTGAGCAGTTCGTCGCCGATGCGCCGGCCCAGCGTGTCGTTGATGCGTTTGAAGCGGTTCAGGTCGATGAACAGGATGCAGCCGGCCGTCTCGTTACGCTGCGCCACCATCAGGGCCTGGTCGACCAGGCGCGCGAACAGCGTGCGGTTCGGCAGGCCGGTCAGCTCGTCGTAGTAGGCCAGGTGGTGCAGCTGCTCTTCGGCCTGTTTGCGCTCGGTGATGTCGGTCAGGTAGGCGATCAGGCCGCTCGGGCGGCCGGCCAGGTCGCGCAGTGGCGAGAGTGACAGGCTGGCCCAGAAGATGTCGCCCGACTTCTTGCGGCGTTTCACCTCCATCATGCGCCCGCCGTGCTCCGCGAACAGGTCGGGCAGCGCGCCGCCCTCCTCCTCCTCGCCCAGGTCTTCGTCGGCGTACAAAAACAGGATGTTGCGGCCCACCGCTTCGAACGACGTGTAGCCGAACAGGCGTTCAGCGCCCCGGTTCCAGCTGGTGATGTAGCCCATCTGGTCCATCGTCAGCACCGACTCGTGGATCTGGTCGAGGATCTGCGACTGGTGCGCCAGTTGCGCTTCCATCTGGGCGTACGCGTGGGTCGAGCGCTGCGCCAGCGAATGCATCTGCATCAGGCTCGCCGTCAGTTGCGCGAGCGCGGCGAGTGCGTGGGCGCTGGCCTCGGCGTGGTCGTTGAAGCCGCTCACTTCGTACCAGCCGAATTGTTCGAGGCCCACGGCCACCGCATGGCGCAGCACGCGTCCGCCGGGTTGGCCGGGATCGACCAGGCCCGGGCCGGGCACGAAGCGGCCCTGCGCGCTGCCCGTCAGGGTGCGCACCAGACGGCTCAGTTCCAGTACCAGCGCGTCGCCGCGCAGGCGCAGGACGGCGTCGCAGACGGCGCTCGTGCCCTGGACGAAGGCGGTCGGGGCCAGTTCGCGCACGTCAGACATTGCGGCCTACCTCGATTGCCCAGTGGTAGGCGTGCAGCTGGCTGCTCCACCAGTGCTCCAGGCTCACGCCGGCCGCGTGCAGCACCGTCTCGGTCGGATTGGCGTCGACCAGTTCGAGCCACGCGCCCAGCTGGCCGCTGCGGTGCACGAGCGCGCCGTAGACGTCCTCGGGCAGGTAGAGCTCGGCTGCGATCTCGGACATCGGCATGTGCAGCAGCCGGTCGAGCAACGAGAACACGCCGGTCATGAAGGCCAGGTCCTGCGCATCGCGGTCGTCGCCCTGCAGGCGCGCGAGCGCTTCGAGCTGGGCGCCGCGGCGCGCGGCCAGCGGCAGCAGCAGGTTCGGCAGGCCGTCCGGTTGCTGACGCGCGTACAGCAGCAGTTGCAGCCAGCGCTGCAACTGGCGCCGGCCCAGCACCGTGATCGCCTGGCCAAAGCTGGTCACTTGCGTGGCGACGGTGAACGCGGCCGAATTGACCAGCTTAAGAAGATTGTAGGCCAGCGCCGGATCCTGCTTGACTTGCTCTTCGAGCTCGCACGAATCGGCGTCGCGCGCCAGCAAACCGAGCAGCGTGAGGATGCGGCGCCGCGAACTGCCGTCGTCGTCGGGCGACGGCGCGATGTCGGGATCGTAGGCGTAGTCGCCGATGAACCAGTCGAAGCCGGCGATCTCGCAACCGAAGAAACGGCGCGCGCTGTCGACGCCGTACGCGATGTGCGGGGCGAACAGGGCCACTAGGCGCCCTGGCGGCAATGGGGCGACGCGGCAGTTGCGTGCGACCGAGCGCAGCGCAGGCGGTGCGGTGACGCCATCGGGAATGTCGCCGTCCAGCCAGATGCGGTAACCGTACGCATGCAGTTCAACGAGCTTGCGCGCCACGCCATCGGTGGCCAGCGCGTTTGCGTCGATCACGAACCCGACGCGATTGGCGGGCAACAGCGCCAGCACCGGCGGGGTCAATGGGGACGGGTCGTCCAGCGTCAGCAGGCAGTCGAGCGGCGCGACGGCGGCTAGCAGGTCGGGCGTGCCGAACACGGTGTGCAGGCGCTGCAACAGGTCGGCGCCCGGGGCCAGGCGCAGGCTGAGCGCGACCCATTCATTTTGCGCATTTGCGACCGGCTCGATTGCAACCAGCGGAGATGTTTCCTGCTCTGCCATGGAAAGTTTCAAAGTAGTATCCAGGCAATCTTATTGCACCGAATGCCATAAAGCAAATCGAAGTTTCCTACCGGACAGCCCGTATTGACCATCAGTTACCGCCGGCGCGCTGCACCGCGAACCGGATCAGCTCTGCCTGGCCTTCGATACCCAGCTTGCGTTTGATGTTCAGGCGATGCGTTTCAACGGTGCGCACCGACAGATCGAGGTCGCGCGCGATCTGCTTGTTCGACTGGCCGGCAGCGATATGCCCCAGTACTTCGTGCTCGCGCGCCGTGAGCTGGTCGCTCGGCGCGGCCGGATTGGCCAGCTGGCGCGCCAGTGCGGCGCTGTAATAGATGCCACCGCCCATGACGGTGTCGATGGCCAGCACGATGTCCTTGCCCGGCGCATCCTTGAGCACGTAACCGCGGGCACCGGCGCCCATCGCCTGGCTGACGTACTCTGGTTTGTCGTGCATTGACAACATCAGGACCGCGATACCGGGAAAACGCGCGGTGAGCTGAAATGTGGCTTCGATACCACTGCCGCCGCGCATGTTCACGTCCATCAGTACCAAATCGGGATGGTATTCGCCGGCGCGTTCGAGCGCCTCGGCGCTCGAACCGGCTTCGGCCACGACGTTCAGGTGCGGCGCCGACTCGAGCCGCGCGCGCAGGCCGTCGCGCACCAAAGGGTGGTCGTCCACCAGCAGAATCTTCACTTCTTTCGTTTCACCGTTCACTGCCCTACTCCTTCAAGTCGATGCTGGCCACCACGCTGGTGCCGCTGGACGTCGAGTTGACCGACAGGCGTCCGCCGATCGCTTCCATCCGTTCCATCATATTCCTCAAGCCGATGCCCCGCTTCGGGTGCACGGCCACGTCATCGGTGTCGAAGCCGACGCCATCGTCGGCAATCGACAGGCTGACGCGGTTGGCCACGCGTTCGAGCGAGAGCTCGATGGTGCTCGCCTGGGCGTGGCGTTCGACATTGGTCAGCGCCTCTTGCGCGATGCGAAACAGCACCGTGCCGACCATGTCGGGCAGCGCATCCACGGCGCCGGCCGCGCGAAAGCGCACCGGCGTGCCGGCGTCCTCGCCGAATTCGCGCGCCAGGTATTCCAGCGCGGGCGCCAGGCCCATGTCGTCGAGCAGCGTCGGACGCAGGTCGTGCGAGATGCGGCGCACTTCGCCCAGCACCGTGTTGACCTGGTCGACGGTGCGCTCCAGGCCCGCGCGCGCCTGCTCGCGCTTGCCCGCATCGCCGTCGAGACGGATGATGCCCGCTTCCAGCTGCAGCTTGACCGAGACCAGCGCCTGGCTGATCCCGTCGTGCAGGTCGCGCGACAGGCGCGCCCGCTCTTCTTCCTGCGATTCCACCACGCGCTGGGCCAGCGCGCGCAGCTTGGCGTCGGCCAGGCGCCCTTCGCTGATGTTCAGCGCCAGCCCGCCACCGGCCACGCCGATTGTCGCCAGCGTGGCCAGCACCGCCATCCACAGCAGCGTCTGGTCACTGTTGCGTGACTGCTGGGCCTCGACCAGTTCGAGCGCCGCCGCGACATCGTCGAGATAGATGCCGGTGCCCATGACCCAGCCCCAGTGCGCGACCGGCACCACGTAGCCCAGCTTGGGCGCTGCCGTTTTGCTTGACGGCTTGGCCCACGTGTAGCGCAGGAATCCACCGCCGCCCTGTGCCAGCCCGATCAGGCGCTGGATGGTCAGCGAACCGGTCGAGTCGCGCCAGTTCCACATGTCGGTGCCGACCAGTTCCGGCTGGCGCGGATGCGCGAGATTCTTGCCGCGCGTGTCATACACGAAAAAGTAGCCGTCGCCGCCGTAGCTCAGCGACGACAGGATGCGGATCGCCTCGGCCTGCGTGGCCGGGTCGCTGCGGCCGCTCTGGGTCAGGTGCGCGATCGAGCGCGTGGCCAGCTCGACGTAGTGGCGCAGCTCGGCCTCCTTGCTGGCCAGGTAGGCGCTGCCAATCGTGTCGCGCTGCTGTTGCGCCAGAGTGACAGCCTGCTGGCGCACGTAGAGGGTAATTGCGCACAGGGCCACGACCAGCGGCGCGACCGCCAGCATGATGACTTTTTGCTTGAGCCGCATGGGCCGACTGCCTTCTGATGGGAAAGCAAGGCATTTTACGTGCGTTACGGGCATGCGTCCTACGTAGTGGTACGTAGCTTCTGCGTAATAGTTGCGCTTGCAGTCCTGATAATTGTGCAAGATACTCATTGCCATGCTGTAAAGAATCGCGCCGGCATGTACTGGCGTACGAAGCATCAATCCATATCGGAGGAGTCACCAATGAAGAAAATGACGAGCATGCTCGGATGGATCGCCTTGTCCATCCTGGGCGCGTTTTCGCTCGGCTACATCGCGCTCAAACGCGGTGAAACCATCAATGCCATCTGGATCGTCGCGGCCGCCGGCTGCGTCTATCTCATCGCTTACCGCTTCTACTCGAAGTTCATCGCCAACAAGGTGCTGGGGCTCGACGCTACCCGCCAGACACCGGCCCACAAGTTCAACGATGGCCTTGATTACGTGCCGACCAACAAAAACGTTTTGTTCGGTCACCACTTTGCCGCGATTGCCGGCGCCGGCCCGCTGGTGGGCCCCGTGCTCGCCGCGCAGATGGGTTATCTGCCCGGGATGATGTGGATTCTGGCCGGCGTCGTGTTTGCCGGCGCGGTGCAGGATTTCATCGTGCTGTTCATGTCCACGCGCCGCGACGGCCGCTCGCTCGGTGACTTGATCAAATCCGAAATGGGCGAGATCCCCGGCATGATCGCGCTGCTCGGCACTTTCATGATCATGGTGATCATCCTGGCCGTGCTGGCGCTGATCGTCGTGAAAGCGCTCACCGGTTCGCCGTGGGGCACCTTCACCGTGATGGCGACGATCCCGATCGCGCTGTTCATGGGCATCTACTCGCGCTATGTGCGGGTCGGGCGCATCGGCGAGATTTCGCTGATCGGCTTCGTGTTGCTGATGCTCGCCATCATCGGCGGCCAGTGGGTGCACGATTCGCCAGTCTGGGGCCCGATGTTCACCTTCACCGGCACCGAGCTGACCTGGATGCTGATCGGCTACGGCTTTGTCGCCGCCGTGATTCCCGTTTGGCTGCTGCTGGCGCCACGCGACTATCTGTCGACCTTCCTCAAGATCGGCACCATTCTGGCGCTGGCGATCGGCATCCTGGTCGTTGCACCGGACCTGCGCATGCCGGCGGTGACGAAGTTCGTCGACGGTACCGGCCCGGTCTGGTCGGGCGGCATCTTCCCGTTCCTGTTCATCACGATTGCCTGCGGCGCCGTGTCTGGCTTCCACGCGCTGATCGCCTCGGGTACCACGCCGAAGATGCTGGAAAATGAAACGCAGGCGCGCTTCATCGGCTACGGCGGCATGCTGATGGAAAGTTTTGTCGCCATGATGGCGCTGATCGCCGCGTCGACCATCGACCCGGGCGTCTACTTCGCCATGAACAGCCCGGCCGCCCTGCTGGGCACCACCGCGCAATCGGCCGCCGCTGCCGTCTCGCAGATGGGCTTCGTGATCACGCCGGAAGCGCTGGAGCAAATGGCCCGCGACGTCGGCGAACACACGATCATCTCGCGCGCCGGTGGCGCACCGACGCTGGCAGTGGGCATGGCCCACATCCTGTCGAACCTGGTCGGTGGCCAGACCATGATGGCGTTCTGGTACCACTTCGCGATCCTGTTCGAGGCGCTGTTCATCCTGACCGCGGTGGACGCGGGCACCCGCGCCGGCCGCTTCATGCTGCAGGATCTGCTGGGCGCGTTCGCACCATCGCTCAAGCGCACCGATTCGCTGCCGGCCAACCTGCTGGCCACGGGCCTGTGCGTGGCGGCCTGGGGTTACTTCCTGTACCAGGGCGTGGTCGATCCGCTGGGCGGCATCAACACCTTGTGGCCGCTGTTCGGTATCGCCAACCAGATGCTGGCCGGTATTGCGCTCATGCTCGGTACCTGTGTGCTGTTCAAGATGAAGCGCGGCCAGTACGCGTGGGTCACTGCACTGCCGACGCTGTGGCTGCTGGCCTGCACGCTGACGGCGGGCTACCAGAAGATCTTCCACGTCGACCCGCGCATCGGCTTCGTGGCGCACGCCAACAAGTACCAGGCCGCGCACGACGCCGGCACGATCCTGGCGCCGGCCAAGTCGATCGTCGAGATGGAACGAATCATCTTCAACGACTACGTCAACGCCAGCCTGGCCGGCTTCTTCATCTTCGTCGTGCTGGCCGTGCTGTTCTATGGACTGCGCACGGTGATGGATGCCCGCAAGGCGAATGGCGCGACCGCAAAAGAGTCGCCGTACGTCGCCATGCCCGCACCGCAGGTGACCTGATGTTTGGCACCCTGAAGCAGGCCGGCAGTTACCTCGGGCAGTCGCTGCGCCTGATGGTCGGCCTGCCCGAGTACGACACGTACCTGGCGCACATGGAGCGTACGCATCCAGATGAGCCGGCGATGACGTACGAGGAGTTCTTCCGTGAGCGCCAGGAGGCGCGGTATGGAGGGAGCCGGGCTTCGTGCTGCTGAGCCTGTAGCAGCTGAGCGTCGTCGAGGCGACGCTGCGTGAACTAAAAACCCCAAAAGTTGAATGTCAACTTTTGGGGTTTTTTCATGTCCAGCAGTTCGCTACCCCATGAACTCAGTCAAGCCTTGCGAGCCAGCGCTGCCACGACGCCAGAAGGTCTGAGGCTTCGTTCAGTTGAGCAGGCTAAGGTTGTACGCTGCGAAGGCTTCTTCGCGTACCCACCCGGTTTCCTGATACAGCGCCTGTGCGGTTTCATTGGCTTTTGCGGTGGATAAGCCCAAGCGGATTGCGCCAGTCGCCTTGGCATGCCGTACCGCAGCGTCGATCAGCGCCTTGCCGACACCGCGGCGGCGGGCGTTTTCTGCGACAAACAGATCGTTGAGTATAAAAGTTCGGGCCATTGATACGGATGAAAAGCTCGGATACAGCTGAGTAAATCCAAGGGCCTCCTCGCCATCCTGCGCAAGAAACAGAACCGAATCACCATTTGTTAAACGCTCTGCCAGGAACGTTCGCACTGCGGTGGGATTGCTGTGTTGGTCGTAAAACTGGCGATATTGGTCGAACATCGGCACGAGCAAATCAAGATCCGCGAGGCTGGCCTGACGGACCTGGACGCTGGAAGATTTAGCGGGTAATTCGTTATGCACATTGGCTCCAGTATTTGAGAATAAAAGTTGCCGCTTGGCTTGACCAGCGACCAGAATCACAGCCGGGGTCACAGCCGGGGTCAGGTCTGACATTCGGACACGAGTTCAACAATAGCCTGTTTATGAAAGACGTTGTGAGCGGACTAAGGAAGAGTCCGTGTCCAAATGTCAGACCTGACCCCGGCTTTTTGAACTGCCGTGCGCTGCCACCAGCATGTCGATCAGTGCGCGCGATGCTGCCGACAGGCCTCGGTGGGCCGGGTAGACGACCGAGAATGCGCGCGTGCGGCCACTTAGTTGCGGCAATATCTCCACCAGCTGTCCGGCCGCCAGGCTGGCTTCGGCAAACAGGCGTGGACACAGTGCGATTCCCATTCCCTGCTCGGCCAGCCAGATGACGCCCATCGCGTCGGTCGATACCATCACCGACGCCGGCGGGATCCAGTCGATGTCGCGGCCTCCATCGCGCAGCTGCCAGGGGAACACACGTCCTGTGTTGGGTCGGACAAAGGCGATGCATTGCTGGCGCGCCAGGTCGTCGAGCGTCGCGAGTGCTCCGGCGGTCTCCAGGTAGGCGGGGGATGCCAGCAGGCACAGGGGCGATGCTTCCAGCTGGCGCGACGCCATCGTGCTGCTCGGCAGCGGGCCGGAGCGGATCGCCAGGTCGAATCCCTCGGCCACCAGGTCGACGTTGCGGTTGGTGATGTCGACGTCGAGTTCGACCAGCGGATAGGCCCGCGCGTAAGCGGCCAGTATCGGCGGCAGGCGCTGCTGCCCGTACCCGGTCGACACGCTCATGCGTACCTTGCCGCTCAGTTGCGCTGTCGTGCTGCGCATTGCCTGCTCTGCCTGTCCGAGGCGGGCGAAGGCGTCACGTGCCTCATTGGCGTAGCGCTGGCCGGCGTCGGTGAGGCTGAGGCTGCGCGTAGTCCGGCGCAGTAATTGCGTGGCGAGCCGTGCTTCGAGTCGCGACAGAGCCCGGCTCAGCACCGAAGGCGTGGTCGACAGCACGATCGCGGCTGCACTGAACGAACCGTGCTCGACGACGCTCAGAAAAACCTCGACATCGGCCAGGTGATCGAACTTCCGTCCCATCTTGTCTCCTCAAGAACAAATCATTTGCCAGAATCGTAGTTTATCTATCTGCTGAGAAAAAATACAATGGTGCATCTCTCTTTCAAAAGGAATCACGTGGAATTGCTCGACAAACTGAACTGGCGCTATGCCACCAAGGCGATGGACCCGACGCGCAAGGTGCCGCAGGAGAAGATGGACCGGATCATCGAAGCGGCGCGCCTGGCGCCGACGTCGTCCGGCCTGCAGCCCTATGAAATCCTGATCGTGAAGAATCAGGCACTGCGTGCCAAGATCAAGGACGTCGCCTGGAATCAGGCGCAAGTCGTCGACGCCTCGCACCTGCTGGTCTTTGCGGCCTGGGACAACTACACGCCCGAGCGGATCAACCACATGTTCGACCTGACCAACGAAGTGCGCGGTTTCCGCAACGAAGGCTGGGAAGCCTATCGCCAGCAACTGCTGTCGACCTACCCGGGCCGCGATGCACAGGTGAACTTCGAGCACGCGGCGCGCCAGGCCTACATCGGTTTCAGCGCGGCGATGATCGCAGCCGCCTTCGAGGAAGTCGATTGCACGCCGATGGAAGGCTTCGATCCGGCCGCTGTCGACAGCATTCTGAATCTCGGCGAACGCCACCTGCGCAGCGTGGTCATTCTGCCGCTGGGCTACCGCAAGACCGAAGATGACTGGCTGGCAGGCCTGGCGAAAGTACGCCGCCCGCTCGACCAGTTCGTCAGCGAAATCGACTGATCCTCGTTTTGCCGTAACCTGCCGGGCGGCGTCGATCTGCACGCGCCGCCCTATTCCCCAATGATGATCAGGGGAGTGACTCACCATCCCGGTATTGCCCTAGGCATCGCCCCTGCCCTCTGCGTTCGCGCATGAGGCGTCATGGGCCGGCCCCGGCCATGGTCGCCGCTCTTCGGTGGCCCCGACCATCACCGTTGGTTAGTTACTTTTTTGGCGAGTGGGATAGGGAACGTCACCATCCGGATCAGTCCATCAACCTTCAGCACCTAATCTATGCGCTCCCTTTTAATGCGGGCGTGTTTGCAACATGAACCCGGTTCGCCCGCCCCCTTTGCGTTCACGCAAAGCCGCGCACGCCCCTACCCCGTATATTTTTTTCCTGCGGGCTCTTGCCCGCGCGGAGGATCCGCGTCGTGCAGGTCCATGCCGCTGTGCCCACCGCGGGAATTGCGATGCCGAACTTCGAGCGCTCGAGCCTGAACCGGAAGCTGACCATCATCTCGCTGCTCTCGACCGCGACGGCGTTGCTGTTCGTGTTCGGCGCGTTTGCCGTCACCTCCATCCACAACCACCGCCGCGCCGAAGCTGCGCAATTGACGGCATTCGCGCGCGTCATCGGCGCGGCCTGCGCCGGCGACCTGATGCTGGTCGATCGCAAGCAGGCCAGCGCGACGCTGTCGGCCCTCGAAGCCCGCCAGAGCGTGTCGGCCGCCGTACTGTACGACCGCTTCGGCCAGCCCATCGCCGCCTACCACACGCCGGGACGCCAGGCCGCCGCCCTCGCGCCGCTGGACGACATCGAGGCCGGCACGCTCGAGCGGATCAACCGCGGCGGCCGCGCGCTGCTGGCGCGCCACATGCGCGTGGTGCAGGCAGTGCAGCACGGCGAACTGGTGGTGGGCGCGGTGATGATCGAGGCTGACCTGTTGCCGATGTGGCTCGACATCGCCACCAGCCTGGGCGTGATCGGGCTGGCGATGGGCGCGGCGCTGCTCGTGTCGCTGGTGCTGGCCGGGCGGCTCAAGCACAGCATCGCCGAGCCGATCACCAAGCTGATCCAGGCTGCGCACAAGGTCTCGGCCAGCCAGAACTACGGCCTGCGGATCCCGCACACGCGCAGCGATGAACTGGGCGTGCTGATCGACAGCTTCAACGGCATGCTGGCGCAGATCGAAGAGCGCGGCGCCGCCCTGCTGCACCATCGCGACGAGCTCGAACGCCAGGTCGGCGTGCGCACCGAGCAGCTCGAGAAAGCCAAGAATGCGGCCGAAGCGGCCAGCCGCGCCAAGAGCGGCTTTCTGGCCACGATGAGCCACGAGATCCGCACGCCGATGAATGGCGTGCTGGGCATGACCGACATGCTGCTCGCCACGTCGCTCACCGACGCCCAGCGCAACTACACGCAGCTGGTGAAACGCTCGGGCGAGCACCTCCTGGTGATCATCAACGACATCCTCGATTTTTCCAAGATCGAAGCCGGCAAGCTCACGATCGAGTACATCAACTTCAACCTGTGGGACCTGCTCGACGAGATCCACAAGGTGTACACGCCGCAAGCCGCGGCCAAGGGCCTGGCGTGCGACTTCGACATTGCCAACGACATCCCGGTGGCGATCTGCGGCGATCCGAACCGGCTGCGCCAGATCCTGGCCAACCTGCTGGGCAACGCGCTCAAGTTCACCGACGATGGCCGCATCCTGGCCCGCGTGCGCGTGGCGGGCGAAGACCCGCAACAGGTCGTGCTGCGCTTCGAAGTGCACGACACGGGCATCGGCATTTCGCGCGAAGCACGGGCGCGCCTGTTCAACGCCTTCTCGCAGGCGGACGACTCAACCACCCGCAAGTACGGCGGCACCGGCCTTGGGCTGGCGATTTCAAAGCAGATCGTCGAGCTGATGAACGGCGCCATCGGGGTCGAGAATGCACAGCAGCGCGGCTCGGTCTTCTGGTTCACGGTCAGCTTCGACAAGCACCGGGTCGACCCGGACGCGCCGGGCCATCACCTCAACACACTCGATGGCCTGCGCGTGCTGGTCGTCGACGAGCAGGATGGCAGCCGCAAGGCGCTGGTGCAGCAGCTGACAGCGTGGCATGCGCAGTGCGACGACGTCGGTGGCGCGCTCGCCTTCGAGTGGCTGGTCAACGCGGCCCGCGCCGGCCGGCCCTACGATGCGGCGGTGCTGGACATGGAACTGTGCGAGACCAGCGGCCTGGCCCTGGCCGCCGCAGTGCGCGCCGAACCGCTGGCGCGCGACACGCACCTGGTGCTGCTCAGCCCCGAACGGCTGGCCGCCGATCCGGTACAGCGGCGCGAAGCGGGCGTGGCGTACCAGCTGGTCAAACCGGCGCGCGCGGCCGATCTGTATGCGTGCCTGGCGGTGCGGGCGGCGCGGCTGCAGCGGCCGGCGGCGCCGCCGGCCGAAGGCAGCGGCCAGGAACCGGCGCTGCATCCGGCCAGGCGCGCGCGGCGCGTGCTGCTGGCCGAAGACAACCCGGTCAATGTCGAAGTCGCCCGCGCGATGCTGGAGAGCCTGGGCCTCGAAACGGGCTGCGCGAAAAACGGCCAGGAAGCGCTGCGCGCCGTGCACGAAGGCCGTTGGGACGCGGTGCTGATGGATTGCCAGATGCCGGTGATGGACGGCTTTGCGGCCACCGGCGAGATCCGGCGCCACGAGCGCGAGATGGGCCGACAGCGCGGGCTACCCGTGATCGCAATCACCGCCAACGCGCTGCAGGGCGACCGCGAAGCCTGCCTGGCGGCGGGCATGGACGATTACCTGTCCAAGCCCTTCACACAGCAGCAGCTGGCCACCGTCATCGGCCGCTGGATCGCGATGCCGCTGCTGTCGGCGCGCGAGCATGGCGACGAGCCCGTCGTCGAGATCGCGCCAGCGACGCCGCTGCCGCTGCCGTCAGCCCGGCCTGCGCCGGCGACGGCTCCTGCACCCACGCGCACCGATCCGCGCACCGACCCGCGCACTACCCCAGGCGCCGATCCGATCAACCGCACCGCCCTGGAGAATATCCGCGCCCTGAGCCACGACGACGGCGACGCGCTCGTGCAGAAGGTGATCGCCGCCTATGTCGGCGACACGCCGCGTCAGTTGCATGCGCTGCGCCAGGCGCTGGGCGAAGGCGATGCCGAAAGCGTGCGGCGCGTGGCCCACGGCCTCAAATCGGCCAGCGCCAATATCGGCGCCACGCACTTATCCAGCCTGTGCCGCGAACTCGAGCAACTGGGACGCAGCGGCAATGTCGACAGCGGCGGCCCGCTGCTGGCCGACCTGGCACGCGAATTTCGCGCGGTAAGACTGTCGCTGCACGCAGCGCTTGAAAAGGAATCCTGACATGCCTTCCGCTCCCACCCAGCGCGTGACGGTCCTGGTTGCCGACGACGATCCGGTCATGCGGATGCTGATGCTCGAGATGCTGGCGCAGGTTGGCCTGGACGGGATCCAGGCCGGCGACGGCATCGACGCCCTCGACCAGGCCCGCACCGGCCAGCCCGACCTGATCCTGATGGACGTCGACATGCCGCGCATGGACGGTTTTGCTGCGTGCCGCGCGATCCGCGCCGCCGAACGCGATGGCGTCTGCGTGCCGGTCATCATGGTGACCGGCAGCGACGACATCGAAGCCGTCACCCACGCCTACGAAGTGGGCGCGACCGATTTCGTGTCCAAGCCGATCAACTGGCAGATCCTCGGGCACCGCGTGCTGTACGTGCTGCGCGCCAGCGACGCCATCGCCCGCCTGCGCATCGCCGACGCCCAGAACCGCGCCGTGCTGGCGGCGATTCCCGATACCTTCTTTCGCCTGAATGCCGACGGCTTCTATCTGGATTACGAGCAGGGTCACGAACGTCCCGGTCACGAACAACCTGGCCAGGGCAGCCTTACCCGCCCGGACCCGCCCGACAGCGCCGGCGCCCGCTTCATCGGCAGACACCTGACCGCGACGCTGCCGCCGGACATCGCCGGGCGCATGCTGGAGCAGATGAAGGCCGTGCTGACCACGCACCAGGTGCGCTCGGTTGAATACGAACTGGTCGACGCCGGCGTGGCCCAGCATTTCGAGGCGCGCCTGGTGGCCACCAGTTCGTCCGAAGTGCTGGGTCTCGTGCGCGATATCAGCGAGCGCAAACGCACCGAAGAACAGATCCGGCGCCTGGCCTATTGCGACGGCCTGACAGGGATCCCGAACCGCCAGGCGTTCCTGGAAACGCTCGAACGCGAGCTGCACCGCTCACGGATCGGCAACAAGAAGTTCGCGGTGCTGTTCATGGACCTCGACGCATTCAAGCGCATCAACGACACGCTTGGCCACAATGCGGGCGACCAGCTGCTCAAGATGGTGTCCGAGCGCCTGCGCGAGACCACGCGCCCGAGCGACGTGGTCTCGCGCGGCGACGGCGGCGAAGTGAACGAAGACGGCGCCAGCAACCTGGCGCGCCTGGGCGGCGACGAATTCACGATCCTGATCCCGGACCTCGAACGGGTCGAGCACGCGCTCAACGTCGCGCACCGGGTCAAGGAAGCGATGCAGCGTTCGTTCATCATCGAAGGCAACGAGATCTTCGTCACGGCCAGCATTGGCATCTCGCTGTTCCCGGAAGACGGCGACGATTGCGTCTCGCTCCTCAAGTTTGCCGACACCGCGATGTACCATGCCAAGAGCTGTGGCAAGAACAACGCGAAGCTGTACAGCTCATCGCTGACGATGCAGATCATGAGCCACGTGAAGCTTGAGGTCGGCCTGCGCCGTGCACTGCAGAACGACGAGCTGTACCTGGTCTACCAGCCGCAACGCGATGTAGCCAGCGCGGAGATCGTCGGCGTCGAAGCGCTGGTGCGCTGGCGCCATCCCGAACGGGGCCTGATTGCGCCGACCGAATTCATTCCGCTGGCCGAAGAGACGGGCCTGATCGTGCCGATCGGCGAATGGGTGCTGCGCACCGCCTGCCGCCAGGCGCGCACGTGGCAGCGCCTGACGCAGCGCACGCTGCGCATCGCGGTGAACCTGTCAGCCAAGCAGTTCAAGGACGAGAACCTGTCGCAGATCGTGCTCTCGGCGCTGCTCGACACGGGACTCGAACCGCGCCTGCTCGAACTGGAGCTCACCGAAGGCACGCTGATGGACGATGCGCGCGCCACGATGGTCACGCTCGAACGCCTGCGCAATATCGGCGTGCACCTGTCGATCGACGACTTCGGCACGGGGTATTCGTCGATGAATTACCTGAAGCGCTTCGACGTGCGCGCACTGAAAATCGACCGCAGCTTCATTTCGGGACTGCCGCAGGATTCCGAAAACGCAGCCATCACGCGCGCGATCATCGCGATGGCGCACGGGCTGAAGATGGTCGTGGTGGCCGAAGGCGTCGAGACGGGCGAGCAGCTCTTGCTGCTCGAAGAATATGGCTGCGATCTGGTGCAGGGCTACTATCTTGGCCACCCGTCCGGCGCCGAGACGATCACCGAGCTGCTGCAGGTCGTGCAGCTGGTGCTGCCGGCCAGGTAAGGCCGGCAGCACCAGCCGATTCAGGGATGGAGGCGCAGCGTGTAGCGCGCCGCGCCCGGCAACAACGGCGTCGGCGTGCCATCGACCCAGGCTCCGTGCCCGGTCAGGAAAAACGGCGACAGCGGATGCCCGCTCTGCCCGCCCGGCATATTGTACAAACCCTCTTCTTCCCGCCCCGGTGAGACGACCAGGCGTTCGGACTGGCCGAACTTCGGCCCCGCCACGCGCGGCATGTGCGCATCGCCGGCCAGCTGGTCGGCCGGTGCGGCGAGCCAGGGCCGCAGCGCCGGCACTGCCATGCTGATCGGATGCGCAACGCCTGCCGTATTGCGCTGCCCCCAGGTGGCTTGCGCCAGTGGCGTGCCGGCGTCCTGCAGCGCGGCGATCGCACGGTCCACCGCGGCCAGTTGCAGCGCCTGCCAATCGGCGTGGCCCGGTGGCAGCCAGCCCGCAGGTCGTGCGTCGAGCAGGCGCGCCACCACGGCCGGCCAGCGCGCGCTGGCGCCGGCAGCGCTGGCCTTTGGGTCGAGGTCTTTCAGCGCCAGATTGGCGCCGCCGTACAGCAGGTCGTGCAGCGCCCACATGAAGTCGCGCGCGAGGCGGTAGCCGACCGAATTCACACTGGCGCGGCCATCCCAGCTGGTCTCGAGCAGGCGCCGGAACTCGGCGCGCGCCGGATGTGCTGCCAGCGCCCCGGCGTCGAGCGCGGCCAGCGCGCGTTCGCGCCAGGCACCGATCAGGATCGCGCGGTCGTCCAGCGCCGCGTCGAACGCGCGCCGCACGTCGGTCTGCGCACCCAAAGCGGCCAGGCCATCGTGCAGCTGGTGGTTGCGCATGCCCAGGTCGTAGCCGCCGTCGCCCAGCAGCGCGTAACCGGCGCCCATCAACTGGCGGCTGTTGGCAGTGGTGAGCTGGCCGTTGGCGGGATTGACTACACGCGGATGCGCTGCATAAGGCAGCGCCCCCGACCAGGTCGGCGTTGCCGCATCGGGCGTGAGCGGAAACGTCGTGTCGCTCGGCGCGGTCGTGCGCCGTGGCAGCAGGCCGGCGATTGTCCAGCCGATATTCCCCTGCGCGTCGCCGGCCACGAAGTTCTGCGCCGGGATGCCATCGCTGGCCGCCGTCGCCAGCGCGGCAGCCAGCGTGGCGCTTGACTCAAGTTTGAGATGCTGCATGTTCAGCGCCGCCGGATCGTGCGCGATCCAGTGCACGGCGTAGCTGCGGCCGGCGACCTCGCGGATCGGGCCAAGCGAGGTCTCGCGAACCACCATCCGTTCGGCCGGCGCGCCTTTCACCAGGATCGACTCGACGTGTTCCTGCGGCGTTTCCCACTGGCCCGCCAACTTGACCTGGCCCGGGCGCGCGGCGTCGACGCCTAGCTCAACCAGGTCCAGCGCATCGGCGTAGCTGTTGGTGAAGGCCCACGCCACCTGGCCATTGCTGCCGACGATGACCGAAGGCGGCGCGCCGGGCAGGCTCACGCCGACCAGGCGCCGCTGGCCGCCGGGCGCCGCCGGATCGGGAAAGCGCAGCGCCAGCCGGTACCAGATGTTGGGCAATTGCAGGCCGAGGTGCATATCGTCGGCGACGATCGCCGCACCGTTGGTGCTGCGGCTGCCGGCCAGTGCGTAGTTGTTGCTGCCAACGGAATCGGTCACGTCGAGACCGGCCAGCTTGACGGGGGCATCCGGAAGGTTTGGCGCCCCACCCCACCAGGCTGGCGCATGCGCCGGAATCGGGGCCGGCGCTGGCGGAACGCCGCCATCGAGCGTGGTGTCGAATGCGGTCGCCTCGGGCAGCAGAAAGGCCAGTTGCGCGGCGTCGCTGTGCTCGCGCAGCCAGCCGCGCGCCAGTTCACGCGACGCCTGCATGCCTTGCAGGTCGATGTACATGGCCCAGACGACGAGCAGCGAATCGGCGCCATGCCACGGACGCTGCGCCGCGCCAGTCAGTGCGTATTCGAACGGCCGCGCGTTCAGCGCCGCCAGGCCGGCGTTGACACCGGTCGCGTAGCGTTCGAGCAGCGCACGCTCGGCCGGCGTCAGGCGCGCGAACGTGGCCTGGGCGCGGGAAGCGAAACGGTGCAGCCGGTTGGCGCGGTCGAGGGGCACGGCGCGCGGACCGAACAACTCGGCCAGCTCGCCGGATGCCGTGCGGCGCAGCAGGTCCATCTGGAAGAAGCGTTCCTGGGCATGCACGAAGCCGGTCGCATATGCCACGTCTAGCCGCGTCGCGCCGGTGATCATGGGCACGCCGCTCGCATCGCGCTCGATGCGCACCTCGGCCGACAGGCCTGCGCCTTGGCGCGCGCCGTCGAGCTGCGGCAGGCTGGCGCGCAGGAACAGCCAGGCGCCCAGCAGTACCAGCAGCACGAGGCCCAGCAACGCGGCCAAGCCGCGCAATGTCCATTTCTTCCATCCCTGCATGGTGTCTCCCTAAGTGCTGCACTCGTGCTGCGCTAGTGCCGTGTATGTTGCCAGATAACTGTGCCACAAAGAAACGAGGCCCGCGTAAACGGGCCTCGTCGAGAGCTTGCCGGCGCATCTGCCAGCGCATTTGCCAACGATCACGCCTACGTGCTGCGCCGATCGAGCATCGCGCGCGCAATGGTGCCCGCGTCGACGTACTCGAGTTCGCCGCCAACGGGAACGCCACGCGCCAGGCGGCTGACCTTGAGACCGCGCGCCTTGAGCATTTCGCTGATGTAGTGCGCGGTGGCTTCGCCCTCGTTGGTGAAATTGGTGGCCAGCACCACTTCGCCCACCACCTCGTCGGTGGCGCGCGTCACCAGCTTTTCCAGATGCAGGTCGCGCGGCCCGATATTGTCCAGCGGCGACAGGCGCCCCATCAGCACGAAGTACAGGCCGCGCCAGGTCAGCGTCTGCTCGACCATCAACTGGTCGGCCGGCGTTTCGACCACGCACAGCAGCGTGTGGTCGCGCTCGGGATCGGCGCACAGGTCGCAGATCTCGATGTCCGAGAAGGTATTGCACTTGATGCAGTGGTGCACCGTGTCGACCGCCTGGTACAGCGCGCGCGACAGTTGTGCGGCGCCCTCGCGGTCATGCTGGAGCAGGTGAAACGCCATGCGCTGGGCGGACTTGGGCCCCACGCCAGGCAGGCGCCGGAGCGATTCGATGAGAAATTCGAGGGATGTCGACATGGATGGGTGAATAAAACGGCCCGCCGGCATGGCGCCGGCAGGGCCGCATCATCCCTGGATCAGAAAGGCATCTTGAAGCCAGGCGGCAGGCCCGGCATGCCGGCGGTCACGCCGCTCATTTTTTCAGCGGCGGTGGCTTCGGCCTTGCGCGACGCGTCGTTGAATGCAGCAGCCACCAGGTCTTCCAGCATGTCGCGGTCGTCGCCAAGCAGCGACGGGTCGATCGTGACGCGCTTGACGTCGTTCTTGCAGGTCATGACGACCTTGACGAGGCCGGCGCCCGACTGGCCTTCGACTTCGACCAGGGCCAGCGCTTCCTGCGCCTTTTTCATGTTGTCCTGCATGGCTTGCGCCTGTTTCATCAAGCCTGCGAGCTGGTTCTTCATCATGGTGTGGTTCTCCAAATGGGGTTATCTGTAGTGATTGGATCAGGCGATCTTGACCGAGCCGGGCACGACGAACGCATCGAAGCGTTGCTCGAGTTCCTGCACGAGCGGGTCGGCCGCGACCAGGGCCTCGGCCTCGCGCTGGCGCGCCTCGCGCGCCGCTTTCTGTTCGGCGCCGGCGGTGTACCAGACCGGGCCGATATCGGACTCCACGCAGACGCGCAGGTTCGGGAAATGTTCTTGCAGCGCCGCCGCCAGCTTTTCGCTGTTGCCGCTGGCGCGCAGCGTGTCGACCGGGACGCGCAGGCGGAACGTGACCGCATTATCACGCGCTTCGCACGCAACCAGCTCGGTCTGCAACGCCAGTTGCTGGGCCACGCCGCGCAGCGGCAGGCTGCCGGCCAGCGCCGGCCAGTTGCCGTCCCAGTCGATCTCGGGGACCGGCGTGATGACGTAGGCGTGCGGCGCCACGCGCGGCGCACGCATAGCTGCAGCTGCAGCCGCGGCCGGAGCGGGAGCAACCACGACGGCTGGCGCGGCCTCGGTGGTGACGGTGGCCACGGCCGTGTCGTCCGAAAACTCGGTGACCCAGGACGGCACGTCATCATCAGGTGGCTGCTGGGCGCGCAGCGCCGGCTGCGGCGCTGCGATCGCTTGCGCCTGCGCGGGTGCAACGGATTGCGCGACGGCCTGCTGGCCACCGCCATCCCATGGCGGCGCAGACCGGCCTTGCGGCGCCGAAGAAGCCGAAGACGACGCGTGCATCGTGGCGCCCGGGCCCGGCGCGGCCGGCGCGGAAGGCCGCGGTGGCGGTGGTGCAGGATCGGCAGCCGGCGCCGGCGCGGACTCGGGACGCTTGTTGCCGCTTGGTCGCATGCCGGCGCCGGCGCGTGCTGCTTCCAGCGCCGCATTGATGGCAGCCCGCGCCGATGTCATCGGCGGCGCACCGGGCGCGGAGGCACCCGTCGGTGCGGCAGGCATTGGCGGCGGTGGCGCTGCTGCTGGCACTGCGGGACGTGGCGCAGATGCCGCTGGCGTCGCTGCGGTAGCGGGTGCCGCCGACGCAGCCGCGCGCGGCGTCACCGCTGCATGGCTGGCTGCAGCAGCGGCCGCCGCGCGGGCGCCAGGCACATTGATCGGTGCGGCAGCGGGCGGGGCCTGGACCTCGGCGCCGCCCTGGCCGGGGCGAAACGCCAGCATGCGCAGCAGCGTCATGGTGAAGCCCGCGTATTCATCAGGCGCAAGACCGATCTCGTTACGGCCATGCACGGCGATCTGGTAATACAGCTGTACCTCTTGCGGCTCGAACAGGCCGGCCAGGCGCATGATGTCGGCCAGCTCGGGCAAATCCTGCGGCACCGCGCCCGGTACCGATTGCGCCAGCGCGATACGGTGCAGCAGCGTGCCCAGGTCTTGCAGCGCGCCGTTGTACGACAGGCTGCGGCTGGCCATTTCATCGGCCACCGTCATCAGGTCGGCGCCGTCCTGCGCGGCGAGCGCATCGAGCAGGCGCACCAGATACGACTGGTCGAGCGCGCCGAGCATGCCCTGCACCGATTCGAGCGTGACCTGGCCGGCAGCATAGGCAATGGCCTGGTCGGTCAGCGACAGCGCATCGCGCATCGAGCCGTGGGCGCCTTGCGCCAGCAGGCGCAGCGCCGGCTGCTCGAACGTGACGCCTTCTTGCCCCAGGATGTCTTCAAGGTGGCCGACAATGTGCCCGGGCGGCATCTGCTTGAGGTTGAACTGCAGGCAGCGCGACAGCACCGTCACGGGAATCTTTTGCGGATCGGTGGTGGCAAGGATGAACTTGACGTGCGGCGGCGGTTCTTCGAGCGTCTTGAGCATCGAATTGAACGCGTGGTTCGTCAGCATGTGCACCTCGTCGATCATGTAGACCTTGAAGCGCGCATTGCTTGGCGCGTAGACCGCCTGTTCGAGCAATTGGGCCATCTCGTCGACGCCGCGGTTGGACGCCGCATCCATCTCGATGTAATCGACAAAGCGGCCGGCATCGATGGCGACGCAGGCTTCGCAGACGCCACACGGCTGCTCGGTGATGCCGCCCTGCCCGTCCGGGCCAATGCAATTGAGCGACTTGGCCAGGATGCGCGACAGCGTGGTCTTGCCGACCCCGCGGGTACCCGTGAACAGATAGGCGTGGTGCAGCCGCCCGGTGCGCAGGGCGTGGCTCAGTGCACGGACGACGTGCTCCTGGCCGACCAGCGTATCGAAATTCTTGGGACGGTATTTGCGGGCGAGGACTTGATAGGACATGCCACGATTTTACCGCAGATGACGCCCGCCGCGGACATTCGGCGGATGCGCTGGCATACAAGACGGCACGCGGCGCTGATGACAGGCGTGACGGCGCCGTGCTAGCGAACGTGATGCAAAAAAGGGGGGCCAAACAGAAAATACGAACGCGTAATCACGCGAAGAACAACGAAAGAGGCGAGCCTGATCTGCGGCACTTGCGGTGAACGGCTTTGGCTGCTTCGTTCCCGACCTGACCAGGTAAACCATGCCGCAATGCGCAGGGGCCCGCCAGCGCGAATTATACCCCACGCACGCGGTTTGGGGAAATGGCCGGCGACATGCATCGCCGGCCACTGTCATCAGATCCCCAGCTCTTGCCAGATTGCATCCACGCGCGCCTTGACGTCCGGCGCCATCACGATCGGCGTGCCCCACTCGCGGTTGGTCTCGCCCGGCCATTTATTGGTCGCGTCGATGCCCATCTTGCTGCCCAGGCCACTGATCGGCGATGCAAAGTCCAGGTAATCGATGGGCGTATTGTCGACCAGCACCGTGTCGCGGGTCGGATCGACACGTGTCGTGATCGCCCAGATCACTTCTTTCCAGTCGCGCACATTGACGTCTTCGTCGACCACCACGATGAACTTGGTATACATGAACTGGCGCAGGAAACTCCAGACGCCGAACATCACGCGCTTGGCGTGGCCCGCGTACTGCTTCTTCATCTGCACGACTGCCATGCGATAGCTGCAGCCTTCCGGCGGCAGATAGAAGTCGGTGATTTCGGTGAACTGTTTCTGCAGCAACGGGATGAACACTTCATTGAGCGCCACGCCCAGCACGGCCGGCTCATCCGGCGGTTTGCCCGTGTAGGTCGAGTGGTAGATCGGGTCGCGCCGCATCGTGATGCGGTCAATGGTAAACACCGGGAAACTGTCCTGCTCATTATAGTAGCCAGTGTGGTCGCCATACGGCCCCTCGAGCGCATGCTCGAAACCGGTCGGGTGGTTCGCATCCGGATAGATATGCCCTTCCAGCACGATCTCGGCGGATGCCGGCACGCGCAGTTCGCTGCCAATCGCCTTGGTCAGCGTCGTGCGGCTGCCGCGCAGCAGGCCGGCAAACTGGTATTCGGACAGCGAATCAGGCACCGGCGTCACCGCGCCCAGGATCGTGGCCGGATCGGCGCCCAGCGCCACGGCGATCGGATACGGTTTGCCTGGATTGGACAGCGCGTGCTCGCGGAAGTCGAGCGCGCCGCCCCGGTGCGCCAGCCAGCGCATGATGACCTTGTTCCGGCCCAGCACCTGCTGGCGGTAGATGCCCAGGTTCTGGCGCTTCTTGTTCGGGCCCTTGGTAATCACCAGGCCCCAGGTAATCAATGGTGCGACGTCACCCGGCCAGCAATGCTGGATCGGCAGGCGGGCCAGGTCGACGTCCTGCCCTTCCCAGACGATCTCCTGGCAGGACGCGCCCTTGACCTCTTTTGGCGCCATGTCCCACACCGCTTTTACCAGCGAGCCCATCCCCATGATGTCGGCAAAGCCCTTGGGCGGCTCGGGTTCCTTCAGGCGCGCCAGCACGTGGCCGATGCGGCGCAGCTCGCTTACATCGTTCGCGCCCATCCCCAGCGCCACCCGCTTCGGCGTACCGAACAGATTGGCCAGCACCGGAATCGTGTGCCCGGCCGGCTTGGAAAACAGCAGCGCAGGACCCTCGGCGCGCAACGTGCGGTCGCACACTTCGGTCATTTCAAGGTGCGTCGAGACAGGAAAATCGACACGTTTGAGCTCACCCATGCGCTCCAATTGGGCCATAAAATCACGCAGATCTGTATATTTCATCAAGTTTTAAGCTTTTCTTCGGTTGCAGAACATTAGTGAAGCGACGCCGCCAAGTGATTGATTCGACAAGTGTTTCACGCTCATCAGTACGACCTTAATAACTGGAAGTTATATAGAACAGTCGTGCTAGGGTTGACTTGATATAAGCTCGCCCATACAATCCGTCCTACTTGATGAGTCAGCGATACCTTTTTTGACACAATTTTAGCTGTTCTCATGCATTCACGGGGTCGGGGCCCCACATGACATTGTAGGAGTGTTTTCAACGGGCGTCTGCCCACTCCCCCGAGACAGTTGTTGAGCCACTGGCACCAGTCCCCATGTTGGACGGCAGCCAGCTGAAGCGAGGCAATGACGGCGTTAGTCGGCCGCGTCGCGGCGACAAACGATTTTCTGATGCACGGTCCAGAGCACCCCACGTAACGCCTTTGGCGCGACGACGGGTTTCTTTTTGCCGCGACAAGGGGAAATTCGATGTTTCATCGTTTTATCATGAGCGCAAAGTTCATGCACTCCAGGGCCAGCCAGCCCATCACGGTATCCTCCGTGACCAAAACGGCACGCAGTGTTGTACAAACTGCGCGTTCTACCCTGACCGTATTCGGTCTTAGCGCTGTGGCCCTGATGGCCCTGATCTACTCCAACGACAGCGTCGCCAAGCGCGTCTCCGAGATGCTGCATCCGGAACCGGTCGTCGCCGTCAATATGTCGGCAGCACCTGTCGCTACGGTCGTGCCCGCAATGCAGGCCACGGCGCAGACGGTGGCCGTGGAAACGACCCATATGGGCACGTCGTCCGCCACGCTTGGCAACACCAAGCAGCAGCAGTACGTGACCAAGTGGCTGTCGAAGCGTTACCGCGTCGCCAGCGACGCCGCCAATATGCTGGTCTCGACCGCCTACATGACGGCGCACGACCTGAAACTCGATCCGCTCCTGATCCTGGCGGTGATGGCGATCGAATCGGGCCTGAACCCGTTCGCCGAGAGCGCGATGGGCGCCAAGGGCCTGATGCAAGTGATGGCCAAGGTCCACCACGACAAGTTCGAGAAAGTCGGCGGCCAGCAGGCAGCCCTCAATCCCGTGGCCAACATCCGTGTCGGCGCCTTGATCCTGAAAGACTACGTCAAGCGCACCGGTTCGGTCGAAGGCGGCCTGAAAACCTATGTGGGCGCCGCCGACATGGACAGCGACCAGGGCTATGGCGCGAAGGTCATCAACGAGTACCGCCTGCTGAACCAAGTCGCGAAAGGCCAGAACGTGCCGGCAATGAAGCGCAACAAGCCGACGCCGGCACCGATCGTCGTCAGCAAGCAGCCTGAAGCTGACAGCGTCAAGCCGGATGCAACGCCAGTGCCGGAAGCAACGGCCGCCGCCGCCACACCAGTGGTTGCATCGGACGCATTGGCCGGTCTATAAATTCAACGGCTCATCTGAAAACCACCGCTGCGGCGGTGGTTTTTTTATGTCCGTCGTAGGGTGGACGGGTCCCCCGTCCACGCGTTCACGAGTCCAATATGGCAACACGAAGCCGCCCGGTGTTGAACGCGTGGACGGCATAGCCGGCTCGCCCCCCCCCGTCCACCCTACGAGCAGGCATAAAAAAAGCCACCGGCTCGCGCACGGTGGCTTTTTACATGGTGCAGGCCAAACGATCAGCGGCGCTGATCGCCCGCCGCTTCGTCAGGACGCAGGCGCTGGGCCAGCTTGTCCAGCACGCCATTGACATACTTGTGGCCGTCGATACCGCCAAACGACTTGGTCAGCTCGACTGCTTCGTTGATCACGACGCGGTATGGCACTTCGGGATGGTTCTTCAGCTCGTACGCGCCCAGCAGCAGGACCGCGTGCTCGATCGGCGAGAGTTCGGCGATCGAACGGTCGATCAGCGGGGCGATCGACTCGCGCAGCTCGACCGAGGTGCTGATCGCGCCATTGAGCAGCGCCGAAAAGAACTCGCTGTCGGCTTTGTCGAAACCATGCGCGCTGCGGATATTGGCCGCCACGATGCGTGCCGGTTCATTGTTCAGCAGCCATTGGTACAGACCCTGGAGCGCGAACTCGCGCGCGCGGTGGCGCGGCGTGCGGTTCTTGCTCGGGTTGGCGTGCATATTCTTGTCAGTCATTGTTCTCTTGCCTTTAGTGTTATTCGTCTTCTGGCACCAGCTCGTCCAGCGCCATCAGCAGGTTGGCCATTTCGACGGCGACACGCGCGGCGTCGGCGCCTTTTTCGGCCATGCGCACTTCTGCCTGCGCATCGTTCTCGGTGGTCAGGATCGCGTTGGCGACCGGAATGCCGTAATCGAGGCCGATGCGGGTGATGCCTGCACCCGATTCGTTCGACACCAGCTCGAAGTGGTAGGTTTCACCGCGGATGACGGCGCCCAGCGCGATCAGCGCGTCGAACTGTTCGGTCACGGCCATGCGCTGCAGCGCCAGCGGCACTTCGAGTGCACCCGGCACGGTCACGTGCAGGATGTCTTCATCGGCCACGCCCAGGCGCTTGAGCTCAGCCAGGCACGACGACAGCAGGCCATTGCCCACGGTCTCGTTGAAGCGGGCCTGCACGATACCGATGCGCAGGTCTTCGCCCTGCATATTGCTTTCAAAAGTTCCTACCGTCATGACTGACCTCTTGTATTAGTTGGATGGGATGATTCAGGCGTCGGGACGCGGCACGTAGCCGGTCACTTCCAGGTCGAACCCGGTCATCGACGGCATCTTGCGGGGATTGGCCAGCAGCTGCATCTTGCGTACGCCCAGCGCGCGCAGGATCTGGGCGCCGATGCCATAGGTGCGCAGGTCCATCGACGCGGCGCGTGCGCCGGCGCGGTTGCCGCGTGCATCCTGCGGTGCCAGTTGCGCAAACAATTGCTCGGCTGTTTCGCCGCAATTGAGCAGCACGATCACGCCGGCATCGCTGGCCTTGATCGTGCGCATCGCCGAAGCCATGTCCCACGAGTGGGTGGTCGCGCGGTTTTCCAGCAGGTCGAGAATCGACACCGGCTGGTGCACGCGCACAAGCGCTTCTTTATCCGGCGACAGCTCGCCATGCACGAGCGCCAGGTGGGCCGAGCCGCTTGGTGCGTCGCGGAACGCCACCAGCTTGAATTCGCCCGCCTCGGTCGACAGCGCGCGTTCGGCAATGCGCTCGACCAGGCATTCGTTCTGGCTGCGGTAATGGATCAGGTCGGCAATGGTGCCGATCTTGAGGCCGTGCTCGCGGGCGAACTCGATCAGGTCGGGCAGGCGCGCCATCGTGCCGTCTTCCTTGATGATCTCGCAGATCACCGACGCAGGCGACAGGCCGGCCATCTGCGTCAGGTCGCAACCGGCTTCGGTATGGCCGGCGCGCATCAGGACGCCGCCCTTCTGGGCACGCAGCGGGAAGATGTGGCCCGGCTGGACCAGATCGTCCGGTACGGTGCCCTTGTGGACCGCCACCTGGATGGTACGCGCGCGGTCGGCCGCCGAGATACCGGTGGTCACGCCTTCGGCGGCTTCGATCGAGACGGTGAAATTGGTGCCGAACGAGGTGCCGTTCTTGGACGTCATCATCGGCAGGGCCAGCTGATCGCAGCGTTCTTCGGTCAGGGTCAGGCAGACCAGGCCACGGGCGTGGCGGATCATGAAATTGATCGCCTCCGGGGTGACGAAATCGGCTGCAAGCACGAGGTCGCCTTCGTTTTCGCGATCTTCTTCGTCGACCAGAATGACCATGCGGCCAGCGCGCAGTTCGGCGACGATTTCCTCAGTGCTGGAAATGGACATACAGATTCCTTGAAACAGGGGTTTTGCGTAATCCGCTATTTTAAAGGATTTACAGACGCCCAACGGCATTCCCGATGGCCACAGCGCCAAATTGACAGCACGATGTGCCCTTGTCGTCAACCATGCGTTGCCAATAGACAACCACAGGTGACCGCGTGTCGGTTAATTGTTAAGCTTGTTCATTCGCGTGGCAAGCCCGCGGCACGACTGTCACCAACTGGATTATGATTAACACATTATTGCCGTATTTACCCTTCCACCGCGGCAGTCTTTCCGACGGAGTTCCCATGCCGCTTGCTTGCCCCCTTCACTCTCCAGGCGCCACTGCCAGCGGCAGGCTTTGCTGATGGCGACCATCCTGATCGTCGACGACCGACCCAGCAACCGCAGTTATCTGAGCGCCCTGCTCGGCCTGAGCGGGCACCGCATCCTCGAAGCCGAAAACGGCGCCTGCGCGCTGGCCATCACGCGCGCCGAACTGCCCGACCTGATCATCACCGACATCCTGATGCCGACGATGGACGGTTACGAGTTCGTCCAGCAGTTGCGCGCCGAGCCGGCGCTGGAAAACACCCGCGTCATCTTCTTCTCGGCCGTCTATTCGGAACGCGAAACGGTGGCGATGGCGGCCCGCTGCGGCGTCACCACGGTGCTGGGCAAGCCGGCCGACCCGCACCGCATCCTCGAGGCTGTCGACGCCGAGCTGGGCATTGCTGGCGGCGCGCCGGCGCCCTGCTCCGTCTCCGAGCACGAACACGAGCGCGACTTGCCGTTCGACCTGGGCGCGCGCCTCGGCGAACTCGAGCGCATGTGCATGATGCTCGTCGGCGAACGCCGGGTCGAAGCGCTGGCCGCGGCATTCGTCGACGCCGTGCGCCGCGTGCTGGATGCCGATTGTGTCGCGCTGTGCCTGCTGGGCAGTTCGGAAAGCAGCGTGCGCCATCTGGGCACGTATGGTGTCGACGCCGCCCTGCTGTTGCCATCGGCACTGGATGAGCACGATCTGCCGGGCGTGCTGCTGCGCGCCCGGGCGCCATTGCGGCTGGACGCGGACGATACGCTGCTGGCCACGCTGCCCGCCGGCCATCCGAGCGTCGTTCACCTGCTCGGCCTGCAGGTCCACGACCTGCAGCATCCACTGGGCTGGCTGTATTGCACGCGCGCCGACAACGCTGCGCCCTTCACGGACGAAGAAGAGCGCTGGGCCACGGCGCTGGCCGCGCAACTGGCGGTGGCCTACGAAAACCTGAACCTGTACGAAGTGGTCCAGCACCACGCGGCGCAGCTGCAGCTCGAGGCCATCGCCCGCGCCGATTCCGACGCCGCCCTGCGCGACAGCGAGCACCGGCTGGAGCTGGCGCGCCAGGTGTTCGACAGCACCCAGGAAGCGATCCTGATGACCGACGCCGACGCCAATATCGTCGCCGCCAATCCGGCCTTCGAGGCGATCACCGGCTACGTCGAAGCCGACGTCATGGGGACCAACCCGCGCTTCATGCGCTCGGGCCGGCACGACGCCGCGTTCTACGCCAGCATGTGGAACTGCCTCGAAAAAGACGGCCAGTGGCGCGGCGAAATCTGGAACCGCCGCAAGAACGGCGAAATCTACCCGGCCAGCATGAGCATCAGCGCCGTGCGCGACGATGCCGGCAACCTGACGGCCTACGTGTCGGTGTCGACCGATCTGTCGGCGCTGAAAGCGGCGCACCACCAGCTCGACTTTTTGTCGAACCACGACGCGCTGACGCAGTTGCCGAACCGCTCGCTGTTCAACGACCGCGTGAGCCAGGCCCTGGCTGCAGCGCGCCAGGATGCCAGCCAGGTCGCTCTGCTGCTGTTCAACGTCGACCGGCTCTCGCGCATCAATGACAGCCTGGGCCACGCTGCCGGCGACACCGTGCTGCGCGAAGTCGCGCGCCGCGTCAGTGTCCTGGCCGGCCCGACCGATACCGTGGCGCGCCTGTCGGGCGATGAATTCGTGCTCTTGATGACCGATTTCGACGACACCGACGACGTGATCTACTGCGCCCAGAAGCTGATCGACGCCGTCGCCGAGCCGCATGGCGTGGGCGGTCACGACCTGGTGGTCACGGGCAGCGTAGGGATCAGCATCTATCCGCGCGATGGCGATGCGCCGGGCGACCTGCTCAAGGCGGCTGACGCGGCGCTCACGCACGTCAAGGAATCGGGGCGCAATGGCTTCCGCTTCTTCAAGGGCGAGATGAATGCCGAGGCGCTGCGCTGGCTGGCGCTGGAAACGCGCCTGCGGCGCGCGATCGAACGTGACGAACTGGCGCTGCACTACCAGCCGCAGGTATCCCACCTGGACGGCACACTGGTCGGCATGGAAGCCCTGCTGCGCTGGAACAGCGGCGAGATCGGCAATGTCTCGCCGGCCGACTTCATCCCGCTGGCCGAAGACACGGGCCTGATCCATCCGATCGGCGAATGGGTCATCCGTCAGGCGTGCTTCCAGAACCAGGCCTGGCAGGATGCAGGCCTGGCGCCGGTACGCGTGGCGGTCAATGTCTCGGCCCACCAGTTCAAGGCCGGCGCCGTCGTGTCGGTGGTGCGCAGCGCGCTGCACGACAGCGGCCTGGCACCGCGCTGGCTTGAAGTCGAACTGACCGAAAGCGTGATGCTGGGCGACAGCAGCGCGGCCGAGGCCCAGATGGCCGAACTGCGCGCGCTGGGCGTCTCGCTCTCGCTCGACGACTTCGGCACGGGCTACTCATCGCTGGGCTACCTATCGCGCTTCCCGCTCGACAAACTCAAGATCGACCAGACCTTCGTGCGCAACATCACCAGCGAGCAGCGCAGCGCAGCGATTGCCCAGGCCACCATCGCGCTGGCCAAGGGCCTGTCGTTGTCCGTGGTGGCCGAAGGCGTCGAGACGATCGGTCAGCGCGATTTTCTCGGTTCGCTCGGCTGCGACGTGATGCAGGGCTATCTGTATGGCCGCCCTATCCCGGCCAGCGACATGGCCGGGTTGCTGGCGCTCGGCAGCGTGATGCTGTAAGCGCTGCGGCGTCGCTGCACGGTACCTGCACGGGCCCTGCAGCGTTCGTTAGCGCAGCCTTAAGCCCAGCCGTGCAGCGGCGCACGCGCTGTAAAATGCACCGATCAAGTCACCGGGAACCCCCAATGAGCAACAAATTCGTACGCGGCGCCTGCCTGGCCGCGTTGGTGTGCGTGTCCTCGCTGGCGCACAGTGCGCCGCAGGTCAGCGCGCCAAAGGCAGCCGTCTCGAAAATGGACGCGCTGCAGCTCGACGCCGTGATCCCGGTCGGCCCGCAGGTCAAGGTTGGCAAGCTGGCCAATGGTCTGACCTACTACATCCAGCGCAATGCGCGCCCCGAACACAAGCTCGAACTGCGCCTGGTCGTCAAGGCCGGCTCGATCCTGGAAGACGACGACCAGCGCGGCCTGGCGCACTTCGTCGAGCACATGGCATTCAATGGCTCGACCAATTTCCGCAAGCACGAACTGGTGTCGTACCTGCAATCGATCGGCGTGGGCTTCGGCGCCGACCTGAATGCCTACACGTCGTTCGACGAGACCGTGTACATCCTGCCCATTCCGACCGACAAGCCGCAAAATGTCACCCGCGCCTTCCAGGTGCTGGAAGACTGGGCCCATGGCGTGAGCTTCGATACCGACGCCGTCGACAAGGAGCGTGGCATCATCCTCGAAGAAGCGCGCCTGGGCAAAGGCGCGGCCGACCGCATGGGCAAGCAGATCTATCCGCGCCTGTTCAACGGCTCGCGCTACGCCGAACGCCTGCCGATCGGCCGCGAAGACGTGCTGCGCAATTTCAAGCCCGAGACGCTCAAGCGCTTCTACAAGGATTGGTACCGGCCCGACCTGATGGCGGTCGTCGTGGTCGGCGACATCGATCCGGCGCAGGCCGAGAAGCTCGTCAAGCAGCACTTCACGCGTCTGAAGAATCCGGCCACGCCGCGCCCGCGCGCGTATGCCGCGATTCCGGCGCGCGCCGACACCGAGGCGCTGGTCGTGACGGATCCGGAAGCCGATGGCAATGCGGTGCTGATCCGCTATCCGGTGCAACCGGTACGCGACCTGGGCACCGTGCGCGCCTACCGCGAAGAGCTGGTGCAGGGCCTGTTCGCGTCGATGCTCAGCGCGCGCCTGGCCGAGATCTCGCAACTGCCCGATGCGCCATGGCTGGGTGCCAGCAGCTCGCTGGGCAAGCTGACCCCGCGCTACCGCGCCTATAACGCGTCGGCCGCCATCGGCCCGCGTGGCGCGCAGCCCGCGATTGCAGCGCTGGTCCAGGAAAACGAACGCGCGCGCCAGCACGGCTTCGGCGTGCAGGAACTCGAACGTGCCAAGAAAAACCTGATGCGCACCTACGAGCAGGCCTGGAACGAGCGCGCCAAGAGCGATTCGGGCACGTATGCTGCCGAATACATCCGCAACTTCCTGCAGGACGAAGCCATCCCCGGCATCGAGACCGAATACCGCTACGTGCAGAACCTGGTGCCCGGCATCACGCAGGCCGAGATGAACGCCTACGCGCGCAGTACGATCCCGCAAGACTCGGGCAAGCTGGTGCTGTACACGGGCGTGGCCAAGCCCGACACGCCCACCGGCCCGCAATTGCTGGCCGCAGTAAGCGACGCCGCGCGCCTGCCGGTCGAGCCGTACGACGAGAAATTGCTGGCGGCGCGCCTGATGGAACGCCCGGCGCAACCCGGCACGATCACGCACGAAGAGCACGACAAGGCGCTGGGTCTGACGCGCCTGACCCTGTCCAACGGCGTCAAGGTAATCCTCAAGCCCACCGACTTCCTGAATGACCAGGTGGTCCTGAGCGCGGCGCGCCCCGGCGGGCAAAGCCTGTTTCCTGACCAGGACATCCTCAACGCGCGCTTTTCCAATGCGATCGTGGCCAGCATGGGCGTGAAGGATTTCACGCCGCTGGACATGCGCAAGATCCTGGCCGGCAAGGCCGCCGGCGTGACCGTGGGCCTGGGCAGCTACACCGACGTGATTGCGGGCGCCTCGGGCGCCACCGACATCGAAACGATGCTGCAGTTGTTGTGGCTGAAGTTCGCGGGCGTGCGCCGCGACGAAGACCTGTTCCACGCGTATATCGACAAGCAGGCCGAGATTGCGCGCAATGCCAGCGGCCAGCCGGGGCGGCGCTTCGGCGACGCCGTGGTGTCGGCGCTGTTTGGCGACCACCCGCGCGCGCCACGCTCGCTCGATGCCGGCGAGTATGCCAAGATCGACCTCGATCGCAGCATCGCCATCTTCCGCCAGCGCTTCTCGAGCGCGAAGGACATGACGTTCATCCTGGTGGGCAGCTTCGACGAAAAAGCGATCCGGCCGCTGTTGACCAGCTATCTGGGCACCCTGCCCACGCCCGCGCTGCCGGTGGCATACCGCGACGTGGGCCTGCGCCCGGTCACCGGTGTGGTCAAGCGCGAAGTGCGCAGCGGCACCGAGCCCAAGAGCAGTATCTCGATCAACTTCACGGGGCCGGCCGTATTTTCCGAGGCCGAGCAGCTGCGCCTGTCGGCACTGATCGAAGTGACCAATCTGCGCATCATCGAGGTGCTGCGCGAAAAGATGGCGATGATCTACGGCGGCGGCGCCAGCGGCGCGCTCAGCAAGATCCCGTACGGGAACTACTCGATCGGCATCAACCTGCCGACCGGGCCGGAAAATGTCGACAAGGTCGTGGCCGCAACGCTTGCCGAAATCAAGCGCCTGCAAGAGAACGGACCGGACGCTGCCGAGCTGGAAAAAGTGAAATCCGGCTGGATCCAGAACCACCGCCGCTCGCTGCGCGAGAACGGCTACTGGGTGGCGAACCTGCAATCGAGCCTGACCGAAGGCACCGACCGGGCGTCGATCCTGAAGGTCGAGCAGCAGGTGGCCGCGCTGACGGCGCAGGACGTGCAGGCCGCGGCGCGGCGTTACTTCGATACGAAGAACTATGTGCAGGTGGTGCTCAATCCCGAAGCGGCCGCCAGGGCGGCCACCGTGGCGAAAACGCTGCCCGCAGTGCAGCCGGGTCAGTCGACACTGCCGGGCACCTGATGGGCCAGGCGCGCCGGCCTGGCCTTTCGGGCTGCCGGCGCGCATCGTCTATACTATGCGTGCCCGCAGCGGGCATTCGCCCCCGTACACATCAACGCCGGCGCCAGGCACTATCGGCGCTCTACTGGTAACAACCCATGAGCATGCCCGATCACCCGGTTCACCTGGCCAGCGCCCTGTTGCAGGGCGCACAAGCACACCACCGCGTGATGCCAGCGCACTGAGTCGGCAGCCGCATGCATTCACCCGACGAGTACCGCACCGAAATCGACCGTCTGCGCAAGACCACGCGCGACTTGGTTGCCATGACCACCCTGCCGGCCATCTGGGGCGACCTGCCGCCGGAAGGCGTCATCGACAGCCTGGCGAGCGTCCTGCTCACGACGCTGGACCTGGACCTGGTCGGTATCCACCTGCCGGGCAAGGGCGAGATCGATCCCCTGGACGCGATTCGCCTCCGGCGCAACGATGACGATAATGGTGCCATGCTGCCGGCCGCGCGCGCGGCGCTCGACGCCGCCATCGGGTCGGCCGACCTGCTTGACATGCAGCCTGCAACCCTGCATGCCGGCGACGCGCCGCTGCAATTGGGCACGGCGCGCTTCGGCACCGGCAGCAATCCCGGCGTCGTGGTCATCGGCGCGCGGCGCGCCGGCTTTCCGTCCGAACACGAGCGCCTGCTGCTGGGCGTGGCCGCCAACCAGGCTGCCGCCATCCTGCAGCGCCGCCTGGCCGAACGCGCGCTGGCACGCAGCGAATCGCGGTTCCTGGACCTGGCCGATGCTGCGCCGGCCATGCTGTGGGTCACCGAGCCCGATGGCAAGCTCTCGTTCCTGTCGCGCGCCTGGCACGAATTCACGGCCCAGGACCGGGAGACTAGCCTGGCGTTCGGCTGGACGGCCGCCGTGCATCCCGACGAGCGCGACGCGGCGCTGCACGCCGTCGTCGATGCCAATGCGCGCCGCGTGCCATTCAGCATGGAGCATCGGCTGCGGCATGCCGTCGATGGGTACCGCTGGGTAATTGCGACCGGACAGCCGCGCTTTGCAGCGAACGGCGACTTCCTGGGTTTTGTCGGCAACGTGCTCGACATCAGCGACCGCAAGCGAACCGAACAGGCGCTGCACGAGACGCGCGACACGCTCGTGGCGATGTTCGACGCCCTGCCGGTGGGCGTGGCCGTGGCCGGCCAGGACGGCAAGCTGCTGCTGTCGAACCAGGCAATGCACCGCTACCTGCCCACCGGCGTGCTGCCGTCGCTGGACGAAGAGCGCTACATGCGCTGGACTGCGTTTCATGACGACGGTCGGCTCGTCGAGCGCCGTGATTTCGCCGGCGCACGGGCGGCGCGCGGCGAGCGCGTCGTACCGGGCATCGAAGCGCGCTACCTGGGCGACGATGGCGCCGAGATCTGGACGCAGGTGGCCGCCGTACCTCTCAAGGGCCGCGACGGTGTCATGCGCGGCCATGTGGCGATCGTCACCGACATCGATGCCTTCAAACGCACCGAAGCAGCGCTGCGCCTGGCCGAATCCCGCCAGCGCGAGCTGTTCGACGAAGTGGCCCGGTCCAACCGCAACCTGAGCGAATTCCTGGCCGTGCTGGCGCACGAACTGCGCAATCCGCTGGCCCCTTTGATGACGGGCCTGGAACTGATGCGCGTCGGGCCCCGCGAACCCGCCGTGGTGGCCAATGTGCGCGATATGATGGAGCGCCAGGTCCGGCAACTGGCGCACCTGATCGACGACCTGCTCGACATCGCGCGCGTCACCAATGGCAAGGTGGAGATACGCAAGACCCGCGTCGACCTCAACGCCATCGTGACCAATGCGGTCGAAACCAGCCTGCCCCTGATCGACAAACACCGCCATGCATTCGACCTGCAGCTGCACGCTGCGCCGCTGCCGGTACAGGCCGACGCCACCCGCATCGCGCAGGTGATCGGCAACCTGTTGACCAATGCGGCCAAGTACACGCCGCCAGGCGGCGCGCTGTCGCTGCGCGTGACGCAGGACGGCGCCCACGCCGTCATCACCGTCACCGACAACGGCGTCGGCATTCCTGCAACCGCGCTGGAATCGGTGTTCGAGATGTTCAGCCAGGTGGGCAGCAACCGCCAGCACGCGCAGGGCGGCCTGGGCATCGGCCTGTCGCTGGTACGCCAGCTGGTCGACCTGCACGGCGGCGCGGTCAGTGCGCACAGCGAGGGCATCGGCAAGGGCAGCACCTTCGTGGTCCGGCTCGCGCTGGACGAAGCGCCGGCGGCGGCGCCGCTTGAGGAGGTCGCCGCGCAGGGCACGCCGGCTGTGCCGGCACTGCGCATTCTCGTCACGGACGACAATGTGGATGCGGCGGTGACGCTGTCGATGCTGCTCGAGATGGAGGGCCACGCCGTAACGGTCGCCCATGACGGCCAGCAGGCGCTGCAGATGGCCGCGCAATGCGTACCGGACGTGGTGTTTCTCGATATCGGCCTGCCGGACATGTCGGGCCACGACGTGGCGCGCGGCCTGCGGCAGATCGCCGGGCTCGAACGCTGCACCATCGTCGCCGTCTCCGGCTGGGGTGCGCAGGACGATCTGGCGCGCTCGAGCGCCGCCGGCTTTGACGCGCACTTCACCAAGCCGGTGGACTCGAGCCGTGTGCTCGATTACCTGGCGGTGGTTGCTGCCAGCATGCGCTCGACGTAACGCGCAATCAGGTCGATCTCGAGATTGACGCGCGAGCCGGCGGCCAGGTGCCGCAGCGTGGTGACGTCGATCGTGTGGGGAATCAGGTTGATCGAGAAGCGGCACACTTTCTGGCCGCCCTCTTCTAGGTCAGCGACGCGGTTGACCGTCAGCGACACGCCATTGACGACGATCGACCCTTTATAGGCCAGGAATTTGCCCAGCTCGTGCGGCGCATCGATGATCAGTTCGCGTGATTCGCCGACCGGCTCGAAGCTGTGCACGACGCCCAGGCCGTCGACGTGGCCCGACACCAGGTGGCCACCCAGGCGCTCAGCCAGCGTCAGGGCTTTCTCGAGATTGACTTCACCCGGCGCGTCCAGGCCCACGGTCTTGTTCAGGCTTTCGCGCGAGACGTCGACCGTGAACCCGGTGGCGCTCTTTTCGGTGACGGTCATGCAGGCGCCGTTGATGGCGATCGAGTCACCCAGACCCACGTCGGCCAGCGGCAACGGGCCGGCATCGATGGCAAGACGCACGCCGGCGTCCAGGCCGCCGGCCAGCGGCGCGACGGAAGTGATGGTGCCGACAGCGGCGACGATTCCAGTAAACATACGACGTTATTCCTTGTTGGAGGTAGCAGAGGATGGGGAAGCAGCTTCGGCGAAGCGGGCCAGGATGCGCAGGTCGTCGCCCACGCGCGTGACGTCGTGGAAGCGCAACTGGCGCCGCTCGGTCAGCAGGGTGAGCGGCGGCAGGTCGAACATCCCCTGCCCCGGGCCGATCAGGCTTGGCGCCAGATAGACCAGCAATTCGTCGACGCAGCCTTCGCGCACGAGCGAGGCATTGAGCTTGCTGCCCGCTTCGACGTGCACTTCATTGACTTCGCGCCGGCCCAGTTCGCGCATCAGCGCTGGCAGGTCGACCTTGCCGTGGGCGTTCGGCAGGTACAGCACTTCGTGGCCGGCGGCGCGCAGGGCGGCTGCCTTCTCGTCGCCCGGCTGCTCGACCGCCGCGACGAGCCAGCACGGTTCGCCCTGCAGGATGTGCGCATCGGGATCGATCTCGAGGCGGCTGTCGACGATCACGCGGCGCGGCTGCATCGGCGTGGCCAAGCCCCGGACGGTGAGCTGCGGGTTGTCGGCCTTGACGGTGCCGATGCCGGTGACGATCGCGCTGGCGCGGGCGCGCCAGGCATGGCCGTCGGCGCGCGCATCCGGCCCGGTGATCCACTGGCTTTCGCCGCCGGCCAGGGCCGTGGCGCCATCCAGGCTGGCGGCCACTTTCAGGCGCACCCACGGCAGGCCGCGCACCATGCGCGAGAAAAAGCCAATATTCAATTCTTGCGCTTCGCGCGCCATGATCCCGGAGCGCACGGCGATGCCCGCCGCTTCCAGCTGCGCCAGGCCGCGCCCCGCCACGAGCGGATTGGGGTCGACCATGGCCGCGACCACGCGCCCCAGGCCGGCGGCGATCAGCGCGTCCGAACAGGGCGGCGTGCGGCCGTGGTGGCTGCACGGTTCGAGCGTGACGTACGCGGTGGCGCCACGCACGTCGTTGCCACGCGCAGCGGCGTCGCGCAGCGCCTGGATTTCGGCGTGCGCCTGGCCGGCCGGTTGCGTGTGGCCGGCGCCAATGACGACGTCGTTCTTGACGATCACGCAGCCGATGCGGGGATTGGGCGCCGTGATGAACATGCCGCGCGCCGCCCAGGCCAGCGCCGCGGCCATGCCTTCGGTGTCGTTGAGAATGGGTTGGCTGTCGTGCGTCACGTGGTCTTTCATCGGTGCGCATCGTGCAATGCGCTTGTTTTTAAGCTTATTTCAGGGCGGCGCTGCGACGCCGTCGCAGCCGGCGTCATGCGCCGGGTTGCACAGGCGCGGGCGGCCAAGCAGATTGATTTTAATACGGCGTACCCCGCCGCCGTGGAACAGCGACAGCGTGCCTGGCCGCGCTGCGGCGCTGCTCGTATCGCTGCAACTGCGTCCCGCGCCATTGTAGGCGATGTATTGCGGGGCTGCAGGGCTGGCAAAGGAATAGCTCACCTGCACGCCCTGCGGCAGCGTCGCGCGTACGGCCAGGATCTCGTCGCCTGCGCCCGCCTGGCGATTGTTGTCGCGATCGACATACACGGTCCAGCCACGCGACCAGTCGATGCCGGCCACGTCGTTGGATGTGAGGATCACGGGTTCGTTACGGGCAATTGCCATTGATCGGGTGAGCTGGACCGCACTGTAGAGGTCGCTGGCGGCCATGCGCAGTTCCTGGCCCTGCACGATCCGGTGCAGGCCGGGCGCCGCCAGCGACGACGTGATCGCCACCATGCCCAGCACCACGGCCAGTTCGGCCATCGACAGGCCAGTGCAGTGGCGGCGCAGGATGGCGCGGGCCAGCGTGGTCACACGAGGGCCTGTCATGGCCAGCAACGTGTGGGCTGGCCGATCGAACCACTTGCGCCACTTGCGCCGCTGGCGCCCTGCGCACCTGTGCTGTCCAGCGTCAGCGTGCCGCATTCCGGATCGGCAAATGCAGCGTTGACATTGACCGTGCCGGGCCGCGCACGCAGCACGATGCAGGCGGCAATTGACTGCTCCGGACAGGCCTCGCCGTCGAGCTCATAGGCGCTGGCGGCGGCGCTGTTGCCGAGCCAGGTGCGGAACTGACCCGCATCAAGGGTGCTTGTGGCCATCGAGAACGCGATATAGCTGTGATGCTGGGCGCGGTATTGTTCCTGGCGCTGCATCAGGTCGAGCAGCGCCAACTGGGCTTCGACCCGGCGCGCCTTGACGATCTGGCGCGCATACGACGGATAGGCCACCGAGGCCAGGATGCCGACGATTGCCAGCACCATCAGCAGTTCGATCAGCGTAAAGCCGTTGCGGTGTCGTGTCATGAACTCGCTCCTGTTTGCCCGGGTGCGTTATTCGGATGCCGCGGCAACCAGCGCGGACCAGTTGCCGATTTCGCGCCAGCCAACGCGCCGGCCATGCCCGCCGGCGGGTGGCAGACGGTAGTAGGCCTGCACGGCAGCCCCGGCGCCCGGCATGCTGCCGGCACCGCGCGCGGCGATGCGATACAGCTGGCCGTTGGCGGACGCCGGCATCAGCTCGATCAGGTAGCGTGGCGTCTCGAGTGGCAAGCCGCCCTCCCCTGTGGGCAGCGTGGCGCCGGTAAACGTGCCGAACGGGATGGCCGGGCCATCGTCAAGCGCCAGCCGGGCCAGCTGGCCATCGGCGTCGGCGTCGTGCGCACACAAACCGTTGTACGGCCGGGCGCCCAGGCACGCGCCGACAAAGGCATCCGCACTGCCGCCACGGATCGCGTTGGCGCGCGCCGAGCCTGGCGCTGCGCCACCGTCGATATCGTGTTCGGCATCGAGCAAGGCGGCTTGGGCCATGTGCAGGGCCAGCGCGCGCTCGCGTTCGTACGCAGCGGCACGGGTGCTTTGCAGCGCGCCGCGCGCAGAGGCGATGCCCGTCATGAGCACGGCCAGCATCAGCACGAGCGCGGTGATGAGCGCGATGCCGGCCTGGCGCCGCGGCATGGGTGGAAGTCGGTGGCGCATAGGCAACTCAAGGCGCCGCGGCCGGCGGCGCAGAAGGTGGCACAACGGGCGGCGCAGTCGCTGACAAAACGGGCACCTCAATCGGCACCGCAATCACGGCGCCATACACCTTGTGCATGCGCGCATCGCCGCCGCGATCGAGATCGGCCGCCGCCAGCCGGACACCCGGATCGGCAGCCGCCAGCGCACCGTCATACCCGGGACCAAACAGCCAATGGACGAGGCCCGCGCCCACACCAGGCGCCTGGCGCGGCCCATGCAGCAGCAAGCCAACCCGCACGCTCGCAACGTGCTTCCAGTGGCTGCGTGTGCGCAGATCGGCGGCACGCTCATCTAGAGTCGACCCGGCCAGCACCAGCGCCGCGTCGAGCGCCCGGATCGCGCTGGCGTTCACGTACCGGTTGGGCGCACCATCGCCATCGGTATCGAGGCCATACAGCACCTGGAAGCTGTCGACACGCCCTGCCACGGCATCGGACGACCAGTTGCCGGCGCCCCGGTATTTGCAGCGCAGTTCAGCGTCGCCCTGGGCATTGCGCGCAACGTAGAAAATGCTCCAGCCTTCCTGATCGCGGTGCACGGGAAAGCCGGCGCAATCGAGCGTGCCGCCATCGCCGTCCGGTGGCGCGCCCGTACCGGAAAAGCGCAGCGCCAGCACGTCGCTGCCGTTGACGGTCGCCGGAAGCGGCGCATCGATGCCAGCGCCGGCATGGGTCAGCGACGCAGCATCCAGCCCAGCGATCGCGGCAGGTAGCGCAGGATCGATCACCGGATGCGCGGCCCAGTCGACGTGGCCCGCCAGGCGCACGGCGCGCGCCAGCGCATCGAGCGCGTAGCGGCCGGCGTCATCCATCTCGGCCGCTTCGAGCAGCGCCGCATGCGCACGCGTGGCGCCAATCAGCAGCGAGCCAGCCGCCAGCAGCACGGCCAGGCCAAGCGTCATCGCGACCATGAATTCGGCGATGGTGAAGCCGCTCTGACGCACAACCCGGCGACGATGGCAACTCATCGCGCCACCATCAGCACGAACGCGGGCAAGTCATCGTTGCCGTGCCAGCCGATCTTAATCGCCACCGCGGCATGCGCACCGCCGCTGCATGCCCACCGATAGCGGCGGCTGGCGGCATCCCACGGGGCCACATCGCGGCATACGGCAATGCGCCCGCCGGGAAAGCGCCGGTGCACGAGCAGGCGCGTCTCATCGAGATCGAAGGCCGCCAGCGCCAGCGGATCGCATGCGGCAGTGCCGAAGCATGGGGCGGCGGCGACAGGCGGGCCGTCGGCGACGGCGTCATAGTCGAGCGACAGATAGGGATTGGCCGCATCGGGCAGGCTGGCCAGCGGCAGGTTGGCGCCGATGCGCGCCGCCAGCGAACTTGCGAGCTGGCCCGCTTCGGCCATCAGCGCCGCCTGCTGGCGCGTGCGCTCGGCCGCCAACTGGGCCGCTCCGGCGCCGACGATGCCGATGGCGAGCACGAACAGCGCCACCAGTACTTCGATGAGGGTAAAACCGCGGTGTGAATGGTTGCGCACGCAAGCCTCCCGATAACGAGCTACGACGTTATCAGGCCGGCTTTGCACGCCCGTGCGTCGGCGCAAGCGTACGCCGCGCCAATCGGGGAACCTTGAAAAGGGATTAGTTGTCGAGCTTTCGCTGGTGCCCGACTTCGGCCAGCGCTGCCTGGAACGAATCCAGGTCTTCGAAATTCTTGTAGACCGATGCGAAGCGGATATACGCGATCTTGTCGAGGCCCTTGAGCTCTTGCATCACGAGCTCGCCCACATGGCCGGTATCGACTTCGCGCAGGCCGCTGGTGAGCAGCTTTTCTTCGATGGAGGCAACGGCCTTGTCGATGGCTTCGGCTGCCACCGGCCGCTTGCGCAGCGCCAGCATCAGGCTGCCACGCAGCTTTGATGAGGCAAACTCGGTGCGGCTGCCGTTCTTCTTGACGATGATCGGCATCGACAGTTCGATGCGCTCATAGGTGGTGAAGCGCTTGTCGCACTTGCCGCAGCGGCGCCGGCGCCGGATGGCGTCCCCCTCCTCCGATACGCGGGTATCGAGGACTTGTGTATCTTCATGCTGGCAAAAGGGACATTTCATGGCGCCGGGGCTGCAATACTACATGGGGTACTTCCGGGCGAGCGAACCGGCCCGGAAGGCAAATCAGGCAGCGTAGACCGGATACTTGCTGGTGAGTTTCTTGACTTCGCCCTTGACGCGCTCGATGGTCGCAGCGTCGTGCGGGTTGTCCAGCACGTCGGCGATCAGGTTGCCCACGGTGACGGCATCTTCTTCAACAAAGCCACGCGTCGTGAAGGCCGGGCTGCCCAAGCGGATGCCCGACGTGACGAACGGCTTTTGCGGGTCGTTCGGGATGCCGTTCTTGTTGCAGGTCATGTGCGCCTGGCCCAGGATTGCTTCGGCTTCCTTGCCGGTCAGGTTCTTGGCGCGCAGATCGACCAGCATCACGTGCGATTCGGTGCGCCCCGACACGATGCGCAGGCCACGCGCGGTCAGCGTGTCGGCCAGTGCCTTGGCGTTCTTGACAACCTGCTGCTGGTAGGTCTTGAACTCAGGCGTCAGCGCCTCCTTGAAAGCGACGGCCTTGCCGGCGATCACGTGCATCAGCGGGCCGCCCTGGATGCCAGGGAAGATGGCCGAGTTGATGATTTTCTCGTGCTCGGCCTTCATCAGGATGATGCCGCCGCGCGGGCCGCGCAGCGACTTGTGCGTGGTCGACGTGACGAAGTCGGCGAACGGCACCGGGTTCGGGTACTCGCCTGCAGCGATCAGGCCGGCGTAGTGGGCCATGTCGACCATGAAGTAGGCGCCGACTGCCTTGGCAACCTTGGCGATGCGCTCGAAGTCGATCTTCAGCGAGAACGCCGATGCGCCGGCGATGATCATCTTCGGCTTGTGCTCGTGCGCCTGGCGCTCGAGCGCCTCGTAGTCGATGTCTTCGTCAGCGGTCAGGCCGTACGAGACGACGTTGAACCACTTGCCCGACATGTTCAGCGGCATGCCGTGGGTCAGGTGACCGCCTTCGGCCAGCGACATGCCCATGATCGTGTCGCCTGGTTTCAACACAGCGAAGAACACGCCCTGGTTCGCCTGCGAACCCGAGTTCGGCTGCACGTTGGCGGCTTCCGCGCCAAACAGTTGCTTCAGGCGGTCGATTGCCAGCTGCTCGACGATGTCGACGTATTCGCAGCCGCCGTAGTAGCGCTTGCCCGGATAGCCTTCGGCGTACTTGTTGGTCAGTTGCGAGCCCTGCGCTTCCATGACGGCTGGCGAGGTGTAGTTTTCGGACGCGATCAGCTCGATGTGGTCTTGCTGACGGACGTTTTCCTTCTGAATGGCATTCCACAGATCCGGATCGACATTGGCCAGCGTATGGTCTTTAGCAAACATGTAAAACTCCAATCGATAGTAATCCAGGCAACGAGCGGCGCTGTGTGCGGGTGCGGGAGCCAAAGGGCGCGGGCAGCCGCGATCGAACGCGTACCGGTTGATGGCTGCCCAGGCGAACGGCGTATGGCGTCTCACGTTCCCCGGTGGGTACCCACCTTTGCCGCGCCGCGCACCAATCGGTGGCGCTTGTGCGGTGTTTCGCCAGTTACGTGAGACGTAAAGTCCGCAAATTGTACTGAACTCCCCATTGAAGGGCAAGGAAAGCGCCATTCTGGTGACCAGTCAGGGCGCAATTGCCTGCCCCACCGCGGCCTCGCCGGCTTTCGCAGACAAATTACCGGACGATCCGGTTTGCTGGCCGGGTTCCGCTGTACCCTGAACTTCATCGGCAAGAAGCGGCCGCGCACGCAGTCCGTGCCTCAGGTTCGCCAGCTATTTTCCTGGCCGATTTTCATTCTCAACAATCACCGAAAGGTCAGACAATGGAAATCAAGGTACTGGGAACCGGCTGCGGCAAGTGTCGAGCCACGATTGCACGCCTTGAAAAAGCAGCCTTCGCTGCCGGGGTGTCCGTCGATATTACGCAGGTTTCGGCCCCGGAAGACATCCTGCGACTCGGCGCTACTGCGACGCCCGCTGTCCTGATCGATGGCGTGCTTGTGCATGGCGGCGGCATTCCAACGCCCGAACAGGTAGCAGACTGGCTCAGGCCCAACACGGCGCGCTTTCTGGAGCGGCCGACGCGGCACCTGTTCTTTACGGGTAAAGGCGGCGTCGGAAAGACGTCGCTGTCGACTGCTACGGCGCTTGCGCTTGCCGATGCTGGAAAAAAGGTACTCCTGGTAAGTACCGACGCCGCATCGAACCTCGATGAGATGCTGGGCATTACGCTTAGCAATAGTCCGACGCCAGTGCCTGGCGCACCCGGCTTGGCGGTGCTGAACATCAACCCGGACACTGCGGCCGAATCGTATCGCCAACGCGTGCTGGCGCAGATGGCATCCGGCGCGAGCGACACGGACCGTGCAACGGTGCGCGAACAGTTGTCCGGCGCTTGTACCACCGAAATCGCTTCATTTGACGAGTTTGCCTCCCTGCTGTCCGACGCAGCCGATGACTACGACCATATCGTGTTCGACACGGCGCCGACGGGACACACATTGCGCTTGCTCAGCTTGCCTCAGGCATGGAGTGGCTTTCTGGCCGGAAATGATCGCGGCGCCTCGTGTCTCGGGCCGCATTCAGGCTTGAAGATGCAGGAAGTGCGCTTCAAGGCAGCCCTGGACGCCTTGAGCGATCCCGCCCAAACCACTGTCATCCTGGTCTCCCGCGCCGACAAGAGTGCGATTGCCGAGGCGGCACGCACATCGGAAGAATTGCGCACGCTCGGTCTGAACAACCAGCGCCTGATCATCAATGGCGTGTTCCATGCAAGCGATCACGGCGACGTCGTCGCGGCTGCTATTGCCGCACTGGAAGAGCAGGCATTGAATGAGATGCCGACATCCTTGCGATCGCTGCCGCAAGACCAGATACCGTTGCGATCGTTCGACACGGTCGGGCTGCCTGCCCTGCGTGCGCTGCTTACAGCCAGCACGACCCCCATCGCCAACGCGGAGATCGTTGCCGAAGCCAGTGCGCCGCTGCCGGGCCTGGACGCCCTGGTCGATGAATTGGCACTCGCCGGACATGGCTTGATCATGGTAATGGGCAAGGGCGGCGTCGGCAAGACGACGGTAGCTGCAGCCTTGGCCCTCGGCCTGATTCAACGCGGAAAAACGGTCCATCTCAGCACCACGGATCCGGCGGCGCACCTTGTCGGCACGCTGGATGGCGACGTGCCTGGCCTGCAGGTCGACCGCATCGATCCCAAGGTCGAAACCCGGCGCTACATCGACAAGATCATGGCAAGCAGATCGCCAGGGCTGAATCCTCAGGAACAGGCACTGCTACTGGAAGACCTGCGCTCGCCCTGCACGGAGGAAGTTGCGGTCTTTCACGCCTTCTCGAAAATTGTCAATGAAGGGCGTAGCGCCTTTGTTGTACTCGACACCGCGCCAACCGGGCATTCCCTGCTGCTGATGGACGCCACCGGGGCCTATCATCGGCAAACGTTGCGCGAATTCGAAGGCCATGGCGCCGGGCGCGTGACCACGCCCCTGATGCGGCTACAGGACGGAACCTACACCAGGATCATCCTGGTGACCTTGCCCGAAGTGACCCCGGTGTCGCAAGCGGCAGCGCTGCAAGACGACTTGCGCCGCGCCAGTGTCGAACCTTACGCGTGGGTGATCAACAAGAGCATCCTCGCAGCGGGCACCCATGATCCGCTGCTGGCAGCGCGAATGGCGGGCGAACGCAAGCAGATGAAACGCATGGCCGATGGGTTGGCCGCGCGCTTGTTCGTCGTGCCCTGGCGTACCACGCCACCGGTTGGTGTTGTCGAATTGTCCAAGCTCGTCACTCAACAGCAGGAAACGGATGGTGTTCACCGATAGCCATACCGATCGGGTATTCGCCCGCAATCGTTGACTGCGCCAAATTTCACGTGCCTGACTTGTTTGGGGAAAGATTCGTGCGTCCAGAGCGGCCGCCGTGATGGCCTGCACGTCTTCATGGTCATTTCGGCTACAATTTTGCAACCCTGCATGTGCCTTCTTGCTTCTCCCTCACTGCCCTTTCAAGGATTCATCATGATCGTCCTCATCACCGGCGCATCGGCCGGCTTCGGCGCCGAAATGGCGCGTACCTTCGTTTCGCACGGCCACCGCGTGATCCTGGCAGCCCGCCGCACCGACCGCATCGCCGATCTGGCAGGCGAGCTGGGCGACGCCGCCCTGCCGGTAACGCTCGACGTCACCAGCCGCGCATCGATCGAAGCGGCGCTAGCCGGTTTGCCAGCCGACTGGAAGGGGATCGATGTGCTGATCAACAATGCCGGCCTGGCCCTGAATACGGTGCCGGCGCACGAAGTGCCGCTGGAAGACTGGGAAACCATGATCGCCACCAATTGCAAAGGCCTGGTGACGATGACCCGCCTCGTGCTGCCCGACATGGTCGCGCGTGGCAGCGGCCTGGTGATCAATATCGGCTCGACCGCCGGCCACTACCCTTATCCAGGCGGCAACGTGTACGGCGCCACCAAAGCGTTTGTCGAACAGTTCACGCTCAATCTGCGCGCCGACCTCGTCGGCACCGGCGTGCGTGCGACGAATCTGGCGCCGGGCTTGTCCGGCGGCACGGAATTCTCCAACGTGCGCTTCAAGGGCGACGATTCGGCAGCAGCCAAGGTCTACGAAGGGACGACGCCGCTGAGCGCAAAGGATATTGCCGACACCGCGTACTGGATCGCGACGCTGCCACCGCACGTCAACGTCAACAGCATCGAACTGATGCCGACCTGCCAGGGCTTCTCGCCATTCACGATCAAGCGCGCCTGATTGCTCGCTAGCCCGCGCAGGCACGTGCGCGGGCTAGCAGATTGGCCACCGATAGCACGGTCGCCATTTGTGAGAAAATGTTACAGTGATTGGTCTTTTTGCCAAGTTTCAAGTCTACTACCGCTCAAAAGCACAATTTTGTGCGAGGGGTACGTAAGTAATTTCCACGATCGATGGCCGGAAACGGTGATATCGAGAAGGAAACTCGCGTAGAATGTTTCTCATGTTCATGTATCGGCAGTAACAATGTCTTCAGTATTTAACTGGCCAGTCAGGGTGTATTACGAAGATACCGACGCTGGCGGCATTGTCTTCTATGCCAACTACCTGAAATTCTTTGAACGCGCCCGCACCGAATGGCTTCGGTCACTGGGCGTGCAGCAACAAGCCCTGCTCGACGCGGACAACACCGCATTCGTCGTCAAGAATGTGACCCTCGACTATCACGCTGCGGCGCGCCTCGACGACCAGCTGACGATCCAGACCAGTGTTTCCAGGCTGGGCCGCGCATCGGTCCAGTTTCTGCAGCAGGCCTGGTGCGGTGAAACCCTGCTCAATACGGCGAGCGTGACCGTGTGTTGTGTCGATATTGCCACAATGCGCCCGCGCCCCTTGCCTGACCACGTGGCTGCTAAAATGCGTGCCGCCTGAATACATACCTAAATAAATAGCCCATGACCGTCACCCCAGACCTTTCATTCGTCGCCCTGATCGGCAATGCCCACGTGCTGGTGCAATTGATTATGGCCTTGCTGTTACTGCTGTCGATCGTGAGCTGGACCTACATCTTCCGCAAGGTATTCGCGATCCGCGCCGCACGTGCGCAGACCGAGCAGTTCGAGCGTAGTTTCTGGGCCGGCGGCAACCTGCACACGTTGCATCAGAGCGCCAGCAGTCAGCGCGACCAGAGCGGCGCCCTGGCCCGCATCTTCGAGTCCGGCATGGGTGAATTCATCAAGGGCAAGCAAGCATCGCGCGAAACGCTCGACATGAACTCGGTGCTCGACGGCGCCCGCCGCGCCATGCGCGCTTCGTTCCAGCGCGAACTCGATGCACTCGAATCGCACCTGAACTTCCTGGCGTCGGTCGGCTCGGTCTCGCCGTACATCGGCCTTCTGGGTACCGTCTGGGGCATCATGAACGCGTTTCGCGGTCTGGCCAGCGTCGAGCAGGCCACGCTGGCGATCGTCGCGCCAGGCATTGCCGAAGCACTGATCGCGACCGCAATCGGCTTGTTTGCCGCCATTCCGGCCGTGGTGGCATACAACCGCTTCACGCACGATATCGACCGCCTGGCCAACCGCTTCGAGAGCTTCGTCGAAGAATTCTCGAACATTCTCCAGCGCCAGTCGCGCTGATCCAGGGAGCCTGACCATGGCCTTTTCCAGCAGCATGCGCGGCGGACGTCGCCGCAAGTTCAAATCCGAGATCAACGTCGTGCCGTACATCGACGTGATGCTGGTGCTGCTCATTATTTTCATGGCAGTGCCGGCCAACCAGGCGCCGAGCGTGGTCAACCTGCCGCGCGCCGAGAAATCGGCGCTGCCGCCGGACACCTATATCCAGATTTCGATCGAGCCCGAGAATCGCCTGTCGATCGGCGTGCAGGGCAAGGGACGCGTGGCCCAGGAAGACGTGGCCGACCGCTCTGCCCTGCTGCAGCGCCTGCGCGCGCTGCATGAAGAACATCCCGATTATCCGGTGCTGATCGCGGGCGACCGCGAGAGCAAGTACGACGACGTTATCCAACTGATCTCGGAAGCCAAGAAGATGGGTATCAACCGGGTTGGCCTGGCCACCCAGTGATGTCGATGCATTGATGCCTAGAATATGCCCGAAATAAAGCCAGACAACGCCGGCGTGCCGTACCACGTGCCGCCCGAACCGAGCCGCCTGCCATCGTTCCTGCTGGCAGTGGCCGTGCACGCCGCGTTGCTGGCGTTTCTGTGGATCGGCGTGAGCTGGACGGCCAAGACGCCGATCACGGTCGAGGCCGAAGTGTGGGACATGTCAGTGCAGACAGCAGCCGCCCCCGAGCTGCCGCCCGAGCCTACCCCGGAGCCCGAGCCAACCCCTGAACCGGAGCCAGCGCCCGAGCCGACGCCGGAACCCGTGCGCACCCCGCCACCGCCGCCGCCACCACCGGTGGTCGAAGAGCCGGCGCCGAAGCCAGCGCCGGACATCGCCCTGCAGCGCGAAAAGGAACGCAAGGCCGAGGAAGCGAAGAAGAAAGCACTGGCCGAGAAACGTGACGCGGAAAAACGCGAGCGTGAGGAAAAGCTCGCCGAGCAAAAGAAGAAGGACGAGGCCGAGCGCAAGCAGAAAGAGAAAGAAAAAGAGCTGCTCGCCAAGAAGGAAGCGGACGAAAAGAAAAAAGAAGCCGAGAAGGAAGCCGACAAGAAAGCGGCAGCGCTGGCCGCGGCTGAAAAGAAAAAAGAAGCGGACGAGAAAAAGAAAGCCGATCAGGTCGCAGCGGCTGCCGAGAAGAAGAAAGCGGATGCCGCGAAAGCCAAGGCAGCCGCTGCCGAAGACGCCAAGCTCGCAAAGCTGCGTGCCGATGAGCTCAAGCGCATGGCCGGCGCCATGGGCAGCGGCGGCAGCGCGGCCAAGTCGACGGGACCGAAGTCGGACGGCGGTTATATCGCCGCGATCACGGCGGCCATCAAGAGCAGCACGGCCTATCCGGGCAACACCGATGTATCGGGAAATCCACGCGCCACGTTCCGCGTCGACCAGTTGCCGACCGGTGAAATCATGTCGGTCAGGTTGGTGAAAAGCAGCGGTGTGCCAGAATTTGACAGGGCAGTGGAAAATGGTATCAAGAAAGCATCGCCACTGCCCAAAAAGAAGGACGGGACCGTGGAGCGTACGCTTGACGTGAATTTCTCGATGCGCGATTACGATTGATTCGGTTCGAACCAGTTTTACAAGAGAAACTATGAAAAAAATCCATTTCTTGCTGTTTAGCGCTTCCCTCGCCATGGGATCGGCAGCCAATGCGCAGCTGCAAATCGAAATCGCCGGTGTCGGCAGCAACCAGATTCCGGTCGCCATTGCGGCCTTCGCCGACGAATCCGTCGCACCCGATAAGGTCTCGGCCGTCATCCGCGCCGACCTCGAGCGCAGTGGCGTATTCAAGGTCATCGACGCTGGTCAGGTCATCAGCGACCGTGACGCCGGCAGCATCAATCTGGCTGCCTTCAAGGCCAGCGGCGCCGACGCGCTCGTGGTCGGCAGTGTGTCCAAGCAACCGGATGGCCGTTTTGCCATCCGCTACAAGCTGATGGACACCGTCAAGGGTGGCGAAATTTCGCAGATGGGCGGCGAAGTCCAGCCCCGCTACACGCGCCTGCAGGCGCACCGCATTGCCGACGATGTCTATGAAAAGCTGACCGGTGTGCGCGGCATCTTCTCGACCCGCATCGCCTACGTGAAAGCCGACAGCGGCGCCAAGCGCTATGTCCTGGCCGTGTCGGATGCTGACGGCGAGAACGAAGTCATCGCCACCCAGGGCAAGGAGCCGATCATTTCGCCATCCTGGTCGCCGGACGGCTCGAAAGTCGCCTACGTCTCGATGGAAGACCGCAAGCCGGTCGTGTATCTGCAAGACCTGATGACGGGTCGCCGCAACGTGATCTCGAACCAGAAGGGCAACAACTCGGCGCCATCGTGGTCGCCGGACGGCTCGACGCTGGCCGTGGCCCTGTCGAAGGACGGCAATACCGAGATCTACTCGGTCAATTCGGGCGGCACCGGCCACAAGCGGCTGACCAACAACCCGGCGATCGACACCGAGCCACAATATTCGGCCGACGGCCGGACCATTTATTTCACGAGCGACCGCAGCGGTGGCCCGCAGATCTACAAAATGAGCGCAGCCGGCGGCAACGCCACCCGTGTGACGTTCAATGGCAGCTACAACATCAGCCCACGCGTGTCGTCCGACGGCAAGACGCTGGCCTGGATTTCGCAGCGCGGCGGCGCTTACTCCTTATATGCGATGGACCTGGCCAGCGGCCAGGAACTGCGCCTGGCCGATGGGGCCACCGAACCGAGTTTTTCGCCTAACGGCAAGTACATCATGTATGCAACCAAGGGTGGCGGTCGCACCTCGCTGGCCGTGGTGTCTGTGGATGGACGAGTCAAGCAACGCTTGACGACCAAAGCGGGAAACATTCGGGAGCCCAGCTGGGGTCCCTTCATGAAGTAAGAAGTAAAACCTCAACATAACAGGAGAAAATCCATGCGCAACTTCAAGAGTGTAGCTTTCATCGTTTCCACCGCAGCCCTGCTGGCCGCTTGCTCGTCGCCAACCAAGCTGAACGAAACCCCGGTCGTCGAGAAATCGCCAACGCCGGCAGCGCCAGCTGCTGATCCACGCGACATCAACCCGGTCCAGACCGGCAGCGTCGATCCGCTGAACGACCCACAAGGCGTTCTGGCCAAGCGCAGCATCTACTTCGACTACGACAGCTTCGTCGTGCGCGCTGATGGTCAGCCAGTGGTCCAGAACCACTCGAACTTCCTGACCAAGAACACGTCGCGTAAAGTCCTGATCCAGGGCAATACCGATGAACGCGGCGGCACCGAGTACAACCTGGCCCTGGGCCAGAAGCGTGCTGAAGCCGTCCGTCGTTCGATGGCGTCGCTGGGCGTGTCGGAAAACCAGATCGAAGCCGTGTCGCTGGGCGAAGAAAAGCCAAAAGCCACCGGCAGCAACGAAGAATCGTGGGCTGAAAACCGCCGCGCAGACATCGTCTATCAATAACCGATTCGGCTGAACAAGCCGGACAGGTTCGATTGACAGGGGGCGGGACGCAGTGCAGACTGCTACCCGCCCCTTGTTTTATCTCAGCAACCGCCGAAGTCACCGGCTTAGTAGAAAGAACACAACGCTTATGCTCAAACTGTCCAAGTCCCGCCTCGCATGCCTCGTGCTGGCCCTGTCGATGCCGCTGCACGCCGTCGCCGGCCCGTTCGACGACGAAGAAGCGCGCAAGGCCATCCTGGACCTGCGCACCAAGGTCGACAACATCACGCGCGACCTGACCGCACGCATCGACAGCAAATCGGACAAGACGGTGCAGATCGAGATGCTCAACCAGCACGAGCAGACGATGCAGGAAATCGCCCGCCTGCGCGGCCAGATCGAAGTGCTGGCCAATGAAGTCGCGAAAGCCCAGAACAGCCAGAAGCAGCTGTACGCCGACCTCGACGCGCGCCTGAAGAAGGTCGAGCCGCGCGCCGAAGTGATCGACGGCCAGGCCGCCGAAGTGCTGCCGACCGAAAAGACCGCCTACGAAGCCGCCACTGCCATGTTCCAGTCGGGCGACTATAAGGGCGCCTCGGTCGCGCTGCAGGAATTCGTGCGGCAGTTCCCGCAGTCGCCGTACGCATCGAACGCGCAGTACTGGCTCGGCAACACCTTCTACGCACTGGGCGACTACAAGAAGGCCATCGCAGCGCAGCAGGTCGTCACGACCACCTACGCCACCAGCCAGAAGGTGCCGGACGCGATGCTCAATATCGCCAGCAGCTACGCCCTGCTCAAGGACAACAAGAACGCGAAGAAGTCGCTCCAGACGCTGGTGGCAAAGTACCCGGATTCGAGCGCCGCGCAGACCGCGCGCGATCGGCTGGCGTCGCTGAAATAACCGTAACGGCGAGCGACACACCGGGCGCAGCATTTGACAGCGCCCGTGTCGCCCCCTATAATCTTGCTTCTTCGGGTCGTTAGCTCAGCTGGTAGAGCAGCGGACTTTTAATCCGTTGGTCGCAGGTTCGAATCCCGCACGGCCTACCAAAGATTCAGCAGAAAAGCCAACCTTCGGGTTGGCTTTTTTGTGTTCCGCTCACATTAGGATAATCCCACCATGACTTATGAAGATTTTCTCGACGAGGTGACCACGCTCCTCACGGAGATGTATGACCTCACCGACGAAGCGGCGATCAAGCTGGTGGTCGATGCGCAAGCCAACGATTACTTTGTCGCGCACGACGACAAGGAAGAGCTGCGCACCGCCGAGCAAGCCAAGCTGGACGCCACCGCGCTCCACGAAGGCAAGCAAAACCGCAACCAGACGCAGCGCAAGCAGCAGCAGCGTCAGGTGCAGAAGAAAAAAGCGACCTGATCCCGGATTGAACAGGCATAGCCAGGAAAACGGTTCTGGCGTTGCGCTACTTCTTCACTGGTTTGTGAACGGGCAGCGATGGATGTTTTGGTTTGTTCGGCGGATTGACGTGACGGCGCTGATCATCATGCCCGTCCTCCCGCTTGGGCTTTGGCCCTGGTTTGATGGAGTTCGACATTGTGTGCTCTTTCAAGAAGTGGACATACCAGGATGACTACTGCAAACAGCACGTAGGGTGGACGGCTATGCCGTCCACGCGTTCACCTTCATTCGATTCGTGGTGACCCAGAAATCGTTGAACGCGTGGACGGGAAACCCGTCCACCCTACGGTCTCACTGATCAGCGTTTTAACATCCGACCAGAATTTCGCGATACCACAAGTTTTACAGTGTATTCGCCTTTTGATCATCCATCAGCTTTTCTTCAGTCCAACACCGCCACCAATCAGGCAGCCACGGCCGGATGCGCCTGCTTCCGGTACAAGAACTCCAGCACCTGCCGCCGATGCTCGGTATAGCGCGCATCCTGCGCCAGCGCCACCCGGTCACGGGGCCGCTCGAGTTCCACGGCGACGATCTCGCCGATCGTGGCTGCCGGCCCATTGGTCAGCATGACGATCCGGTCCGACAGCAGCACCGCCTCGTCCACATCGTGCGTCACCATCACCACGGTGGATTTCGTGGCCGCCACGATCTTGAGCAGTTCGTCCTGCAAGTGCGCGCGCGTGAGCGCGTCGAGCGCGCCGAACGGCTCGTCCATCAACAGCACCTTCGGCTGCATCGCCAGCGCCCGCGCGATGCCGACGCGCTGCTTCATGCCGCCCGAGATTTCATGCGGCCGCTTGGTTTCGGCGCTCGTCAGGCCCACCAGCGCCAGCGCATCCATCGTCCGCTCGCGCAACTGCGCGCGGGATTCAGCCCCGCCAAACACCCGCTCGACGCCCAGGTGGATGTTCTCGTAGCACGTCAGCCATGGCAATAACGAATGATTCTGGAACACGACCGCGCGCTCCGGTGACGGGCCGCCGATCTCGCGGCCAGCGCAGATCAGCAGGCCTGCGGTCGGCTTGAGCAGTCCGGCGATCAGGTTCAGCAGCGTCGACTTGCCGCAGCCCGAGTGGCCGATCAGCGTGATGAATTCGCCCTTGCTGACCGTCAGGTCGATCCCCTGCAACGCCGGGAACACGCCCTTCTTGGTGTGAAACGCCATCTCGACGCCGGTGATGTCGATGAATTTCTTTTGCAGTTCGTCCATGATCGAAACCCTTTCAGTTAGCCACTTGTTCGTGGGTCAGTGCGCGTGCCAGCGACACCAGCGCCAGTTCGAGCAGCAGGCCGACCACGCCGATGATGGCAATCGCGATCATGATGTGCGCCACGTTCAGGTTGTTCCACTCGTCCCACACCCAGAAGCCGATGCCCACGCCGCCGGTCAGCATTTCGGCCGCGACGATGACGAGCCATGCGGTGCCGATCGCCAGCCGCACGCCGGTCAGGATGTACGGCAGCGCCGATGGGAGCAGGATCTTGGTGAGGATCTTCCACTCCGACAGGTTCAGCACGCGCGCCACGTTCATGTAGTCCTGCGGCACACGCTGCACGCCAACGGCCGTGTTGATGATCATCGGCCAGATCGAGCAGATGAAGATCGACCAGATCGCCGCCGGGTCGGCCGACTTGAACACCAAGAGGCCAATCGGCAGCCAGGCCAGCGGCGACACGGGCTTGAGCAGACTGATGATCGGGCCGAACATGCGGCTGACAAACTGCACGCGCCCGATCACGAAGCCCAGCGGAATGCCGATCAGCGCCGCCAGGCCGAAGCCGATCGCCACGCGCTGCAGCGACGCCAGCACGTTCCAGCCGATGCCCTGGTCGTTGGGGCTGTTGCGGTAGAACGGATCGGCAAACAGTTCGAGCGCTGCCTGCCACGTGACCAGCGGCGACGGAAACGCCTCGTTCTGCGCGGCGATCACTTGCCAGACCAGCAGCACGAGCGCGATGCCGGTCAGCGGCGGCGCCACGCGCCGGACTGCCGTGGCAAACGGCTGTGCGCGACGCGCAGCAACGGTGCTGGCTGCCGGCTTGCGCGGCGTCACCGTGCGCGCCGGGCCGCTGACGGCCACCGGCACTGGCGCCGGCTCGTTGGGAACGGATTTCAACAGGGCATTCATGACGGCTCCTCGCAGTACGGGTGGATGGTCAAGCCTTGACCTTGAACGACGCGGCATACGCCTGTGGGTTCTTGCCATCCCACACGGTGCCGTCCATCAGCTTCGATGTGCGCAGCAAGCTCGCCGGGACCGGCGTCTTCGTCATCGTGGCCGCGTCCTTGTACAACTGGACCTGGTTGACCGCCGTGGCCACCGCCAGGTAATCCGGATCGCTCTTGAGCAGGCCCCAGCGACGATGCTGCGTCATGAACCACATACCGTCGGACAGGTACGGGAAGTTGACCAGGCCATCGTTGTAGAACTTCATGTGGTTCGCGTCGTCCCAGGTCTTGCCCATGCCGTTCTGGTAGCGGCCCATGATGCGCTGGTCGATCGCATCCTTGCTGGTGTTGACGTACGACTTGGCGGCGATCACTTCGGCCATCTTGTTCTTGTTGGCCAGCGACGCATCGATCCACTTGCCCGCCTCCAGAATGGCAGCCATCATCGCGCGGCACGTGTTCGGATTGGCCTTGGCAAATTCCAGCGTCGAGCCCAGCACCTTCTCGGGGTGGTCGCGCCAGATGTCCTGGGTCGTCGTGGCGGTGATGCCGATGCCGTCCATGATGGCGCGGTGACCCCACGGTTCGCCCACGCAGAAGCCGTCCATGTTGCCGATGCGCATATTGGCTACCATCTGCGGCGGTGGCACCGTGATGACCTTGGCATCCTTCATCGGATTGATGCCGTTGGCGGCGAGCCAGTAATACAGCCACATCGCGTGGGTGCCGGTCGGGAAGGTTTGCGCGAACGTGTAGTCGCGCTTTTCGGTGCGCATCAGTTTGGCGAGCGAGGCGCCGTCGACCGCGCCCTTGGTGGCCAGTTGCTTCGACAGCGTGATGGCCTGGCCGTTGTTGTTCAAGCCCATCAGCACGGCCATGTCCTTCTTCTGGCCGCCAATGCCCATCTGCACGCCGTACAGCAGGCCGTACAGCACGTGGGCGGCGTCGAGGTCGCCATTGGCGAGCTTGTCGCGCACGCCGGCCCATGAGGCCTCTTTGCTCAGCACGAACTTGACGCCGTACTTCTTGTCGAAGCCCAGCACCGACGCCATCACGACCGATGCGCAATCGGTCAGCGGAATGAAGCCGATCTTGATCTCGGTCTTTTCCGGTTTGTCCGACCCCGCTGCCCATGCCCCGCCCCCGGCCAGCCCCAGCAGGCTGCCGGCCGCTGCCAGCGACGCACCCTGGATGATATTGCGGCGCGTCCCATCGACGTTCGTCCCGGTAGAAGGGTTGCCCTGCGCTTGACGCTGTTGATTTTCCATTGCGAATCCCAAAAAGTGATCAGGCAAAAAAAAACGGCTACCCCACATGAACGTGTTCATGCGTTGGTAGACGTCGTTGTCCGGGGAGGCGGGGCCAGCGTTGGCATTCACCTCGTGCGCTCCGTTGCGCATTACTCATTACGCAAGCTTCGTGCCAGTGACCGCCGCAGAGTGAGCGTACGAATGGCCGCTGCTGCGGTGCACCGCAGCATGGCGCGCGCGGCGCACTACGATCGCGCAGCGCCTCTTTTTGGACGGTCCTGCAGGCCGGGCAAGCCCGCTGTCCGTACGCGCGCACGGTTGACAACGTGGCCTTCCACAACCCAATGCGTGCATGCTAGGATTGTTTATTGCCTCAAACACAAGCACGAGTACATTACTACCACTACTGACCTTGCACCGCCGGGGCCTGCAACTGGAGCCATTTATGCACACCGAACAAGTCCAGCGTCACCGCACGCCGATCCATACGGCGACCGCCGTCGACCGCAGCAATCCAAAAAAGCCACGCCGTCATATCGCGAAAGACATCGTCGCGAGCAGTCGCCGCCTGCGCCAGCGCATCGGCGTGGTTGCCGTCGTCTGCATCAGCCTGGCCACGCTGCTGGTGGCGTTCGAGTAAGCCGGGCATTACGCCCCGCCTTGTGCCTTGCCTGGCGCCTTGCCCGCGCCGCAATGGCCGGGCTATACTGCGCCGTCACCCGTTCAGCCAGGATTGCATGTCGCTGTTGCACACCTTACGCATCACCCACACCAGCACGGCCCTGCGCCGGCTGCTCCTGTGTGCGTGCGCGCTGATCCTGGCACTGCAACTCATCGGCAGCTCGTACCACGAGCATGATCTGGCCGAGCAGCTGTCCGACTGTGTCAGCTGCCAGGTCGCCGCCCACGCCACGGCGGACCTGCCGGCCGTGTCACCACAATTGCTGGCCGTCTTCCTCGCGGTCGTCTACCTCCTCGCGCGCCTGCCGCGCCCTGCGCCGTTCTACCGGCGCCAGTACCTGATCCCTTCCCCCCAGGCGCCACCACGCCACCAGTCCGTCCACTGACTCGTCTTGCCCCGACGCGGTCACTAACGTGACGTGACGGCGTCGCGGCGCGAGTCATCTCCGTCCCGTTTGCCGGCGCCGCACCTGCGCGTCTGCAACGAGCGCGCACGCTGCATGCGTGCGCCGGCATAGCTTGTTTACTTTGAAAGAACACGATGACCATGACCACTCCTGCCATGGAAGCGACCGGCGTGACCGTCGCCTACGGCGCCACGACCGTCCTGCGCGACCTGAACCTGCGCGTTGCGCGCGGTGAAATCTATGCCCTGCTGGGCGGCAATGGCGCCGGCAAGTCGACGACGCTCAACGCCTTCCTCGGCTTTCTCGCACCGCAGACCGGCAGCGTGCGCGTGTGCGGCATCGACGTCGCCGCCGACCCGCTCGCCGCGCGCGGCCAGCTTGCCTACGTGCCCGAAAACGTCGCGCTCTACGAACACCTGAGTGCCCGCGAAAACATCGACTACTTCCTGCGCCTGGCCGGCAGCGCTCCGCTTAATGCCACTCTTAACGCTACCATCGACGATGCCCTGAGCGCCGTGCGGCTCGATCCGGCCGCATGGACGCGTCGCCTGGGCGGCTACTCGAAAGGCATGCGCCAGAAGGTCGCGATTGCGCTGGCCGTCGCGCGCCAGGTGCCGCTGCTATTGCTCGACGAGCCGACCACGGGCCTGGATCCGCAGGCCACCAGCGAATTCAACACGCTGCTGCAGGACTTGCGCGCACGGGGCAGCGCCATCTTCATGGTCACGCACGATTTGCTGGGCGCGGCCGAAGTGGCCGACCGCATCGGCTTTCTGGAGCGCGGCCACATCAGCCACGAAGTGGCCGCCAGCGGCGCCGAACACTATGACGTGCGCGACCTGTACCGGCGCTACGCCGGTGCCACTAACGCTGCCGCCAGACCGGAGGCCGCATGAGCGTTTCTCGAGCACTGCCCGCGGTTGCCGTGGGCGAGTGGCGCGCGATGCTGCGCAACCAGGTGGCGGTCGCCGCCGGCATCCTGATGCTGGCGCTCACGCTCGTGGCCATCGTCGTCAGCCATGAGCGTGTGGGCGCCGTGAACGCCGAACGTGCGCGCTTCCAGAGCACGGTCGACGCCCAGTGGGCCAACCAGCCGGACCGCCACCCGCACCGCGTCGTCCACTATGGGCACTATGTGTTCCGGCCACTGAGTCCCCTCGCCTTCTTCGATTTCGGCGTCGATCCGTTCACCGGCAGCACGCTGTTTTTGGAAGGTCACCGCCAGAACAGCGCGAACTTCAGCGACGCCGCCCAGTCGTCGGTGCTGCTGCGCTTTGGCCAGTTGACGCCCGCCTTCGTGCTGCAGGTGCTCACGCCGCTGCTGATCGTGTTCCTCGCCTTCGGCAGCGTCGCGCGCGAACGTGAACGTGGCCAGTTGCGGCTGCAGATCGTCCAGGGTGTGCGCGGCGCGACGCTGTTGCTGGGCAAGCTCGCGGCCCATGCGGGTGTGGCGCTGCTGCTGGGTGCGCCGGCCTTTATCGCGCTGGTGGCGATCGCCGTCGTGCACCCGACCGTCGCCGCCGAGGCGATCGCGCTGCTGGCCGGGTATGCGCTGTACCTGCTGGTGTGGGTCGTGGCGGCCGTGCTGGTATCGGCGTCGCTGCCCCGGGCGCGCGATGCGCTGCTGGCACTGGTGGCCGGCTGGATCGTCACGGCGATTCTGCTGCCGCGCGTGATGCCCGATGTCGCGGCCGGCGACGTGGGCCGCCCGAGCCGCATCGAAACCGAGGTTGCGATCCACGATCGGCTGGCCGCGATCGGCGATAGCCATAATCCCGACGACCCGTACTTCAAGGCGTTCCGGGCGCGCACGCTGCAACACTACGGCGTGACGCGCGTGGAAGACCTGCCGGTCAACTACAGCGGCCTGTTGATGGCCGAGGGCGAGCGCATGACGAGCGCCCTGTTCGATGAATTCATGTGCGCCGATCATGCGCGCCAGAGTGAAGAAAGCGCGATCGTCCATTCGGCCAGCGTGGCCAGTCCGCTGATCGCGCTGCGCCGCATGTCGACTGCGCTATCCGGCACCAACCTCGACAGCCACGCGCGCTTCCTGCTCGAAGGTGAACGCTACCGCTACGCCTTTGTCCAGCGGCTCAACGGCCTGCATGTCAATGTTGTCACGCCCACTGGCGCCGGCGACGAGCGCATCGACAAGCACCACTGGGAAGACACGCCCCGCTTCGGCTACGCCCCTGCCCCGTTCGGCGAGGTCGCCGCGCGCCACGCCTGGCCCGCGTTCACCCTGCTGGGCGGCTGGCTGCTGGCGTTATTCACCATCGGCGGCTGGGTTGCCAAACGCCTGGAAAGGAATCCGGCATGAAAACGTATCTTCTTGAACTGCGCCAGATCGCGCACTCGCGCCTGGCCGTCGGCGCTGTCGTGCTGCTGGCGCTGCTGTCCGCGCTGTCCGTCTGGACTGGCCTGCACGCCGTGAGTCAGCAGCGCGCCACGCTCGAGCGCATCGCCGCGAGCCATGCCCATGACCATGCGGCCATCCTGGCCACGCAGTTACGCGCTGTCAGCAAAACCGGCAGTGTCGAAGCCGGTGCGGTCGGCTACTACCTGCCGCACCTGACCGTCAATCCGCCGTCGCCGCTGGCGTTTGCCGCCATCGGCGGACGCGATCTGCAGCCTTCGGCGCTGCGCGTGCGCATCCTCGGGTTGCACGCGCAGCTGTACGAATCGGAGTCGATCAATCCCGAGCTGGCCATGCCTGGGCGCTTCGATTTCGCGTTCGTGCTGGTGTACCTGACGCCGCTGTTCGTCATCGCGCTGATGCACGATCTGGTCTCGAGCGAGCGCGAGGCCGGCCGCCTGCGCCTGCTGGCGTCCCTGCCGAAAGGCGCGGCCGACACCTGGCGCCGCCGCGTCGGCTTGCGCTACGGGTTGCTGTGGCTGGCCGCGCTGCTGCCGCTGGCAGTGGGCGTCTTCATCGCCGGCGCCGGCGTGACGGGTTTCGGCCAGATTGCACTGGTGGCGACGCTGTACCTGGCGTTCTGGTTTGGCCTGGCGGCCTGGGTGGCGGCGCGTGCGCGCACGTCGGCCGGCAGCGCCGCGATCCTGCTGGCGAGCCTGGTGGGACTGACGATGATCCTGCCGACACTGGCCGATGCGGGCATCGCGCGCCTGTCGCCGGTGTCGAAGGGGGTCGAGCTGGCGCTGGCGCAACGCCAGGCCGTGCACTCGGCGTGGGACGTGCCCAAGCCTGAAACGTTCGAGAAATTCTTCCGCACGCATCCCGAATGGAAGGACACGGCGCCGGTCACCGGGCGCTTCCACTGGAAATGGTATTACGCGATGCATCAGGCGGGCGACGACGCGGTGGCGCCAAGCGTGGCGCAGTACCGCGCCAGCATGATGGCGCGTGAAGACTGGACCGCGCGCGCCGGGCTGCTGCTGGCGTCGGTGAACGTGCAGGTGCTGCTGCACCGGCTGGCCGATACCGACCTGGCCTCGCAACTGGCGTACCACGACCGCATCGGGGCGTATCACACGCAGCTGCGGCAGTTCTTCTATCCGTACCTGTTCGAGGAGCGGCCGTTCACACCAAGCGATGCGGCGAAGCTGCCTGTGTACGACGGCCGTGCGATGAAGGGGACGCTGGCGCCGGGGCAGTTGCTGGCGCTGGCCGTGCTGGCCTTGCTGCTGCTGGCGGCGGGGCTGCGCAGATTGCGCACGGTGCGGTAGGATTGGCGGCCGGGCCGCCAATCCCGGACTGCGTCAGAACTCTTCCCAGCCGTCGCCGGCGCTGGCGTTGGCTGTTTCTGCCTTCGCTGCCTTCGCTGGCTTCACCGGCTTCGCGGCTGGCGCGGCATCGGTGCGGGCTTTTGTCACGACCGGTTTTACCGGCGTTAGCACCGGTGCTTTCGTAGGCAACTTCGCAGGCAACTTCGCAGGCGCCTTCTCTACCGGCTTCGGCGCCGCATTGGCTACCATCTTCGGCATGCTGGCGACCACGCGCGGCTTGGCCGCAGCTGCGCGCACGCCTGCCGGCGTAGCAAGCTTGAACTCGCCCACGGTCTGCGCCAGCTTGGCCGCTTCTTCCTGTAGCGACGTCGCCGCCGCCGACGCCTGTTCGACCAGCGCCGCATTCTGCGTGGTCACCTGATCCATCTGCGCCACGGCGCCGTTGATCTGCTCGATGCCAGCCGTCTGTTCCTGGCTGGCCGCGGTGATCTCGGCCATGATGTCGGTCACGCGGTTCACGCTTTGCACGATTTCGGCCATCGTCGTACCGGCGCGGTCCACCAGTTCCGAGCCGTGGTGCACCTTCTCGACCGAATCGTCGATCAGCACCTTGATTTCCTTGGCCGCTGCCGCGCTGCGCTGCGCCAGGCTGCGCACCTCGCCCGCCACGACTGCAAAGCCGCGGCCCTGCTCGCCGGCGCGCGCTGCTTCGACGGCCGCGTTCAGGGCCAGGATATTGGTCTGGAACGCGATGCCGTCGATCACGGCGATGATGTCGACGATGCGGGTGGCCGACGTATTGATCGCGCCCATCGTCTGCACCACCTCGGCCACCACGGCGCCGCCCTTGCCTGCCACTTCCGACGCCGATGTGGCCAGCGCATTGGCCTGGCGCGCGTTGTCGGCATTCTGCTTGACGGTCGACGTCAGTTCTTCCATTGACGAGGCGGTTTCTTCCAGCGAGCCGGCCTGCTGCTCGGTGCGCGACGACAGATCCAGGTTGCCAGCCGCAATTTCGCTGGAAGCGGTGGCGATGTTGTCGGTACCGGTGCGGACCTGGCCGACAATGCGCACGAGCGATTCGTTCATGTCCTTGAGCGCCTGCAGCAGACGGCCGGTTTCGTCGGTCGACGTGACCTCGATGGTCTGGGTCAGGTCGCCCTGGGCGACGGCGCCGGCGATCTTCACGGCCTGCTCGATCGGACGCACGATCGCGCGCACCAGCAGGTACCCGACTAGCGCGGCCATGATGAGGCCGAAGGCCAGGCCGGCCAGGCACACCGCGCGCACCAGTTCAAAGGTCGCCTGCGAGGCCTGGTATTCGGCCAGTGCTGCGGCCTGCTGCTCGTCGATCAGCCGGATGCCCAGCGTATTGAGCGATGCATACAACTGTGTCATTGGCCCGTTCAGCAGCTGGATCGCCTGCGCATTGTCATTGGCGCGAATCGCCGCCACTGCCGGCAGCAGGCCGCCATCGAGGAACGCCTTGCGCGCTGCGGCGATCTCTCCGACCAGCGCGCGCTCCTTCTCGCTCATCGGGATCTGCGTGAACTGGCCCCAGAGCTTGTTGATGGTAGCGCTCGTCGCTTGGACGGTGTCCATCGCAGCGCTGCGCTGGGCGGCATCTTCCAAAGTGACCGCCTTGGCCACGGTCAGCTGGTTTGCCGTGATCAGCTGCGTGACCTCCCCGGCCTGGCTCAAGCCGACCAGGCGGCGATCGTACATCTGCTTGAGCTCAGCGTTGGCCGTGCCGAGGTTGTAGATGCCGATGACGGCGCCGGCGATGAGTTCGACCGCGAGAAACGCGATGACGAAAATGAGGCGCGACTTGATGCTGAGATGTTTGAACATGTTCGCTGGGCTGACGTGAGAGGAATAAGAAGGTGCGTTATTGGATTATAGAAACTTTGTCTTCCCTGTGGGAAGTATTGAACGGAAGATTGACGGGTTACCTATACAAGCCGCTGCCAGCGTCGCTGGTCCGCAACAGCCAAGGGCTGCCAGTACAAGCTGCGCCTTGGCAAAAATGACTAGCGCACTGTGAACAGGCAACTTTGTCGATAAAATGACACGATTGTCCACGTCGTCCCATCGAAGCCCCCATGACACTTCCCGTCCTGCTCAACCTGGCCATTGCCCTGGCCGTCTGCGTCTTCCTGTACCGGTTGCAGGCCAATCATGTTTCGTTCACCAAGCGGGTCTTTGCCGGCCTTGGCCTTGGCGTTCTGCTCGGGGCCGCGCTGCAGGCGATGTACGATGTGGCGGGGCCGGAGATCAAGGCCACCAACACCTGGCTCAACGTGATCGGCAGCGGCTATGTCCAACTGCTGCAGATGATCATCATTCCATTGATCATGGTCTCGATCATCCAGGCGATCCTGAAGCTGCGCGACGCCTCCTCGCTCGGCAAGATCAGCACGCTCACGATCGGCATCCTGCTCATCACGACCATCGTGGCGGCCTCGATCGGCATCCTGATGGCCAAGCTGTTCGGCCTGACGGCGGTCGGCCTGACCTCCACCGCCGCTGAAGTCGCGCGCGGCGAATACATGCAGGGCAATCTGGCAGCGGCCAAGGAACTGTCGCTGCCGTCGCTGCTGCTGTCCTTCATCCCGGCCAACCCGTTCCTCGACATGACCGGCGCGCGCAAGACCTCGACCATTGCGGTGGTGATATTCGCGATCTTCATTGGTGTCTCGGCCACCGGCATCGCCGGCAAGAAGCCGGAAGTCTTCACGTCGTTCAGCAGCTTCGTGCACGTGGCCCACGTGATCGTGATGCGCATGGTCACGCTCGTGCTGCGCCTGACCCCGTACGGCGTGTTCGCGCTGATGGCCAAGGTCGTCTCCAGCTCGAGCTGGCAAGACATTCTTGGCCTGCTCAACTTCGTGGTCGCCTCGTATGCCGCGCTGGCGCTGATGTTCTGCGTCCACCTGGCGATGGTCGCAGCGGCCGGCCTGAAGCCATGGCGCTACGTGAAGAAGATCTTCCCGGTGCTGGTGTTCGCATTCACCTCGCGCACCAGCGCCGGCTCGATCCCGATGAGCGTGGCCACGCAGACCGCGCGCCTGGGCACGCCCGAAGGCACGGCCAACTTCGCCGCCTCGTTCGGCGCCACGATCGGCCAGAACGGCTGCGCCGGCATCTACCCGGCCATGCTGGCGGTGATGATTGCGCCGACGGTCGGCGTCGATCCGTTCACGGCCGCGTTCCTGCTGCCGCTGCTGGCGATCATCGCCTTCGGCTCGATCGGCGTGGCAGGTGTCGGCGGCGGCGCCACCTTCGCCGCGCTGATCGTGCTGTCGGCGATGGACCTGCCGGTGGCGCTCGCGGGCCTGCTGATCTCGGTCGAACCGCTGATCGACATGGGCCGCACGGCGCTGAATGTCAGCGGCTCGATCGCCGCTGGCACCGTCACCAGCCGGGTCATGGGGCAGACCGATATGCGCGTGTTCAACGATGACGCCGACATCAACCTGGACAGCGAGGCGCGGGCCGTCTGACGCTGCCCGACGGTTTCCGTGCACGGAACAATCGTGCGCTGAAGCCGTCATGAAACCTTCTATGATGACGCCAAGATAACTTTTTGGCGGACTTTATGGAACAAAAATGGCCACAGGAAATTTGGGTCGTGCGGCATGGACAGAGCGCCGGCAACGTCGCCCGCGACCTGGCTGAAGCAGCAGCAGGACACCGCATCGACATCGCCGAGCGCGACGTCGACGTGCCATTGTCCGACCTTGGCGAGCGCCAGTCCGACGCCCTCGGCGCCTGGTTCGCGTCGCTGCCGGAAGCGCAGCGCCCGACCGTCGTATTGCATTCGCCGTACGTGCGCGCCGCCGAAACGGCCAACCTCGTGATGCGCCACCTCGACCGCGACAGCCTGTGCGTGCGCGAAGACGAGCGCCTGCGCGAGAAGGAATTCGGCGTGCTCGACCGCCTGACGACGCACGGCATCGCGCACGACTTCCCCGACCTCTACGAGCAGCGCCATCACGTCGGCAAGTTCTATTTCCGCCCGCCCGGCGGCGAAAGCTGGTGTGACGTCATCCTGCGCCTGCGCAGTGTCATGGATACGCTCGAACGGGAATTTGCCGGCGAGCGCGTGCTGATCGTCGCGCACCAGGTCACGGTCAATTGCTTCCGCTACCTGTTCGAGCACCTCACCGAAGCGCAGATCCTGGAATTTGACCGCAACGACGATGTCCCGAACTGTTCCGTCACATCGTACGAATTCGATCCCGAGGCCGGCAAGCACGGCGACCTGGCGCTGCGCTTGGTCAATTTCGTCGCGCCGCTGGAGGAGACCGGCACACCGGTCACCGTGGCCAAGGACGTCGCATCGGCCCCCAACGCATAAGGGCATCCCCCATGGACATGAACCAGGTACACGACGTCGACCCCGCCATGCTGGCCGCCTGGCCACTGCCGCAACCGGGCGCGGCAGGCGACAAGGAAGTACGCGGCCACATTTTGATCATCGGCGGCTCACGCGAAATGCCGGGCGCCATCATCCTGGCAGCCACGGCCGCGCTGCGCGCCGGGGCCGGCAAGCTCACGATCGCGACCGGCGCCAGTGTCGCCCAGCTGGTCGCACTGGCCATGCCCGAGGCGCGCGTGATCGGCCTGACCGAGCACGATACCGATGGCTTCAGCCTCGACGCCCTGTCCAGCCTTGACCCGCTGGCCGATCGCGTCAACGCCGTGCTGGTCGGGCCCGGCATGCGCGACGAAGCGAGCACAGCGCGCCTGGTGCATGCACTGCTACCCCACCTGGTCGACGCGGACGTGGGCCTGGTGCTCGACGCCTGCGCGATGGACGTTCTGCTCTATCCACCAGAGCACTGGCCCGAGGGCAAGCCGATGCGTTTTGACCGTCCCGTGATCATGACACCGCACTGCGGCGAAATGGCGCACCTGACGGGCATCGACAAGGATTGCATCGTCGGCCTGCCCGATGCGCCGGCCCTGGCCGCGGCGCGCGACTGGAACGCCGTCATCGCACTCAAGGGCGCGCGCACCGTGATCGCCGCGCCGGACGGCACGCTGTGGCAGCACGAAGGCGCCGGCAATATCGGACTGGCCAGTTCCGGCTCGGGCGACGTCCTGGCCGGTATCATCGGCGGCCTGCTGGCACGCGGCGCCACCGAAGCGCAGGCGGCCTGCTGGGGCGTCGCGCTGCATGCACGCGCCGGCGACCGGCTGGCGCAGCGTCTGGGCACGCTCGGGTATCTGGCCCGCGAGCTTGCCGCCGAGGTACCAATTTTATTGGAGGAGCTTGGCGGGCAGGACAAGCCAGCGGCAGCGCCCGCCCCGCCCGTCGCGGGCGATGTCCACCTGGGCACCTAGAACACTCGCGGTCACACGATCTGTGTAAATAATGTTACCGATTTCCGTAAGTGTGCGGTATCTAACGAACCAGCTGTCGGGCTTGCGGTCTAATCGACACAGATGCATTGAAACACATTGAAGTCGAAACAGATTCACTGAAGTACGCACTGGGGCCGCGTATTGCGTCGGTACCCTCAACGTTTCACCAGCGACCATCGCGTCACAGTGGAACCGATCTGGCGCCGCAATGTCCCAACAAGCAGTCCGGGATCTGTGGCACACAAATAGACGTCAATCGAGGAGTGAAAAAATGAATGCAATGACCAAGGCACCAAAAATCCTGCTGACCGCCGCTGTGCTGGCAACCCTGCTGGGCGCATGCAAGAAAGATGAAGCAGCGACCACCACGACCGTTCCGGCTGACACCTCAGCCACCATGCCAAGCAGCACCTCGGGCGCCACCGGCACCATGGGTGACACCGGCGCTGGCGCAACGGGCACCGGCACCACCGGTACGGGCGACATGGGCACGGGCGCTGCTGCCGGCACCACCGGCACCACGACCGACACGTCGGGCGCAGCTGGCACCATGGGCACGACTGGTGCTACCGGCACCACGGGCATGACCGGCACTGCAGAAGGCGCCACCAGCCCACAGACCACCGACCCACAAAGCACCACCACGCCGCCAACCGGCACGACCGGCAAGTAATCGCGGTCAACCAGCCGAACAGCGCCCTGCAAATCGGGGCGGGTTCGGCGCACCATCGCAGCCCGGCTTCTTAGCCGGGCTGTTTGTTTTGTCACGGCGCCGGGAGAGGTCCTGGCGCGCGCTCCGCTACATCGCGGATCAATTTCTCCACAATCAAAAAATCAGCTGGCTTGGTCAGATGATGGTCGAACCCTGCCTGACTCGAGCGCTTGCGGTCCTGCTCCGCGCCCCAACCTGTCAGTGCGATCAGCGTCGATGTTTCCATACCGGGGATGCGCCGCATCGCTTCGGCCGCGTCGTAGCCGGTCATGTCGGGCAACCCGATATCGAGAAACACGACTTGCGGCACCAGCGCTGCCGCCTGCAGCAGCGCCGAGGCGCCGTCGTGCACGGCGGTTACCGTGTGCCCGTTCATCTCCAGCAGGGCCTGCAGCGTCTCGGCCGCATCGACATTATCGTCCACCACCAGGATACGCAGCACGCCCGGGTCGGCCTGCCCTGCCAGCTGCGCCGCATCAGCCACGACTGGCGGCGGCGCGGCGCTGTCGGCCGGCAGCGGCAGCCAGACCGTGAACTGGCTGCCCTGCCCGACCCCGGCGCTGGTGGCGGCCACCCGGCCGCCATGCAGCTTCACCAGACGCTGCACGAGGTTCAGGCCCACACCCAGGCCGCCCTGCGCCATCTCGGCGCCCGCATGGGCCTGCGCATACATATCGAACACGCCCTCGAGCGCATCGGCGGCGATGCCGATGCCATTGTCCAGCACCGAGATCGCGACTTCATCGCCCTCGATCTGCGCCCGGATTTCCAGCGCGCCACCCGGCGGCGTGTACTTCGCCGCGTTGTTGAGCAGGTTACTCAGGATCTGGGCCACGCGATGGCGGTCGGCGTGCAGGCCGACGTAACCGTCCGGCAGGTGCACGGCCAGCGTGTGGCGGCCGCGCTCGACCAGCGGCATGCTCATGTCGACGGCTTCGCGCACCGCGTCGGCCAGCAGCACACGCTCGCAGCGCAGCGTGACCTTGCCTTCGGCCAGGCGCGCCATGTCGAGCAAGTCGTCCACCAGGTGCACCATGTGATCGACCTGACGCCGCATGATGGCCTGCACGTCGCCGCTGGCCGCGCCGATGCGCATCAGCTCCAGCCCCGAACGGATCGGCGCCAGCGGATTGCGCAGTTCGTGCGCGAGCGTAAACAGGAAGTCGCTCTGCGCCCGGTTCTTCGCGCCCAGTTCGCGCGCCAGACGGTGCAGTTCCTGCTCGGCGTGCTTCTGGCTGTCGATATCGAGCGTGACGCCGTCGAAGCGCTCGGGCTGGCCATTCTTGTCCAGGCCACACCAGCCAATGGCGCGCAACCAGCGCGGCGTACCATCGCCGCCGTCCGCTGCGGCAACACGGGTGCGGAATTCAAGGTCCAGCGGCGCGCCGGCGCGCACCGCGTGCTCGACACTCTCGGCCAGCCGCTCGCGGTCTTCCGGCTCCACCGCGGCCAGCAGCTCGCTGACCGAAGCGGCGCGGCCCATGTCAACGCCGAAGTGCAGCGCCATCTCGGCATTGATCTGGAAATGCGTGAACGGCACGTCGGCGTACCAGACGCCGATATCGCCCGCCTCGGACACGCGCTCGAAGCGCTCCTGCAGCAGCTTGCGCGCATGGACGTCGATCACGGTGCCGACATAGCCGTCCGGCTCACCGGCGGCGTTCACGCGCGGCAGGCCGGCATCGATGAACCAGCGGTAGCTACCGTCACGGCCGCGCAGGCGGTAGTCGAACGAGAATGGCTGGCGCGCGGCACTGGCGGCCAGGAAGATCTCGCCCGAGCGCGCGGCGTCGTCGGGGTGCACGTTCTCGAGCCAGCCCATGCCCAGGTCCTGCTCGGGCGCGCGGCCCGTGTAATCGTACCAGCGCTGGCTCAGGTAAGTGCACAGGCTGTCGTTGTCGGTGGTCCAGAGCATCGCGGGCGACGCGTCGATCAGCGCCCGCACATGCGCTTCGCGCGCCTGCGCAGCGCGTGCGTTCTCGCGCCGCTCGCGCCCCAGCGCCACCTGGGTGCCGATGCGCGCCAGCAGTTCGTTGGCCGAAAACGGCTTGACCAGGTAGTCATCAGCGCCGGCCTGCAGGCCCTCGACCTTGGCTTCTTCGCCGGCGCGCGCCGACAGCAGCATGACCGGCAGATGGCGCAGCAGCTCGCTGGCGCGCACCTTGGCGATCAGGCCGAAACCGTCCAGGCGCGGCATCATTACATCCGACAGCAGCAGGTCGGGCGGGTCCAGCAGCGCCATCTCATAGGCCGCCTGGCCATCGGCCACCACGCGCACGTCGGCATGCGGTTCGAGCAGCGATTTCAGGTAGGCGCGCATGTCGTTGTTGTCGTCGGCGACCAGGATGCGCGGTCGCGCGTCATGCTGCGCTTCGTGCTGCACCTCAGGCTGCGTGGGCGCGCTCGTGTCCAGGTCCGAATCCGGGGCCGGCGCAGCGCCTCCCTGCGTGTCGGGCAGCCAGCGCAGTGCTTCCTCGACGAACGCCGCGCCCATGCGCTGGCGGTCGGCCAGCGCCTCCGGCGCCTGCACGATGCGATCCGCCGGCAGGTGCGCGTCGCCAAACGGCAGGTCGACGTCGAAACGGGTGCCTTCGCCGAAGGTGCTCGAGACCGCGATCGTCCCGCCATGCAGGCGCACCAGCTCCTGGATCAGCGCCAGGCCGATGCCAGTGCCTTCGTAGGTCCGGCCCGGCGCGCCCTCGATGCGGTGGAAGCGCTCGAACATGCGCGGCAGTTCGTGCTCGGGAATGCCGGTGCCGGTGTCCTGCACCGACAGCCGCGCCATGCCGGCATGTTCGCGCAGGGTCACCGTGACGCCCCCGTGCAGCGTGAACTTGAAGGCGTTCGACAGCAGGTTGAAGACGATCTTTTCCCACATGTCGCGGTCGACGAAGACCGGCTGCGTCAGCGGCTGCAGATCGACCGTGTAGTCCAGCCCTCCCTTGGCCATGGCCGACTCGAACACGCCGGCCAGGTCGACCGTCAGGCGCGTGAGATCGACCGGGACGTAGCTGGCCTGCACGCGGCCGGCCTCGATGCGCGAAAAGTCGAGCAGCGAATTGACCAGCTTGAGCAGGCGCAGCGAGTTGCGGTGCGTGAGCTCGACGCGCTGGCGCTGGATCGCATTCATCGACTCGGGCGCATCGGCCAGCGCATCGTCGAGCGGGCCGAGGATCAGCGTCAGCGGCGTACGAAATTCATGCGAGACGTTCGAGAAGAACGCGGTCTTGGCGCGGTCGATCTGAGCCAGTTCTTCGGCGCGGCGCTGTTCCTGCTCGTAGGCGATGACATTGCCCACGGCGGTATTGACAGCCGCCCCCAGCAACGCATAAAAGTTGCGGTACTCGGCATCGAGCGCGCGGCGCACGCTGACCCCGGCCACGACAAAGCCGAACAGCTCCTGCTGGCCGGGCAAGGTCAGTGGCAGCACCAGCGCCGAGCGCGGCGCGTCTTCGTAGGGCCCGCAAGCGACATCACCCAGGCGCGCGGCCACGTCGTCGGCCTGTTCGACCGTCTGCGAGCTGTTACTGCGGGCAAATGGCCAGATGCTGTCATCGAAGGCAGCTGTCAGCGGCGCCAATGGGTTGCCCGCTGCCAGGCCGGCGCTGCCGCGCAGCGCCAGCGTGCCGGTCTCGGCATCGATCTGGTAGAACAGCACGAACGGCACGTCGGCCGTCATGTGCGCGCAGTGGCTTGCGAGCTGCGTACCGATGTCACCGATCGCGCGCACGCCTGCCAGGCTCGCGGTCAGGTCACGCAAGCCCTTGCTGCGGCGCGCGTTGAGCACCTGTACCGTGGTTTCGGTAATCGGGTGGAATATCCCGCCGATCGCGCCCGACTCGTCGCGGATTGGCGAGAACGAGAACGTCATATTGGCTTCTTCGAGATAGCCACTGCGGTCGAGGAACATCTGCTGGTCGCGGATGTACGCACCGGAGCCCTGGTGCGCCAGTTCGAAGGCCTCGCCCACGACCGGCAGGGCCGAGGCCCAGACCACCTTGAATGGCGCGCCCATCGCTGCCGGATGCAGGTCGCCGCAGATCGGGCGGTAGGCGTCGTTGTAGATCTGGATGTCGTCCGGGCCCCAGCAGACCAGGATCGGGAACGTCGACGACAGGCACAGGCTGACCGATGTGCGCAGGCTCTGCGGCCAGCCGGACAGCGGTCCGAGCGGCGTCGCCGACCAGTCCATGCTGCGGATCAGTTCGCCCATCTCGCCCCCACCGGCGAGCCAGTTCATGTCGTCGTTAACGGACAAGGCGATGGGCTGGGCTGCGGGCATGGGGCTGGACCTTACGGAGGAAAATGGAGATGCGGCGTGGCGGCGTGCACAGGCACGCCACCGTTGCACATGCTGCCTGATGGCAAAGTGCATGGCAAAACAGCCGCTATTAGACCATAAGCCGTCGTCCGTTGGTTGCCGGGGTGCTATTTTACAACCCCGATAAAGCAACCATTTGTCAAGCATAAAAAAACACGGCCAGTCATCACTGGCCGTGTCCGGAACATCCGGCAAGGCGCGCAGCGCCCTGCCGCTGTGGATCAGACCGGCGCCACCTTGGCACGGCCGCGGCCCGTCACCATCCGCACGACGCGCATGACCAGCCGATAGACCAGGCGCACCAGAGTCAGCGCCAGGATGGCTTCGACAAACGTCATCAGGAATGCCACCAGCGCATTGCGATGCTCGGCGCGGCGGCCGTACTTGGCCACCATGCGGTCACGGGCGATCTCGATGCTGTCATAGAAGGTTGGCACCACCAGCAGCGTCAGGATGGTCGAGGTGATCGTGCCGCCGATGATCGCAATGGCCAGTGGCTGGTAGAACTCGCCCGAGTCGCCCAGGGCCAGCGCCACCGGCAGCATGCCGGCGATCAGCGCGAAGGTGGTCATCAGGATCGGCCGCAGGCGCTTGCGCCCGGCCGCCATCAGCGCTTCTTCGCGGTCCATCCCTTCGTGCTCGAGCGCCCTGGCGGCGTCGAGCAGCAGGATCGCGTTCTTGGCCACCAGCCCCATCAGCATCAGGATGCCGATCATGCTCATCAGGTTGAGCGTGTTGCCCGTCATGATCAGGGCCAGCACGACCCCGATCAGCGACAGCGGCAACGACAGCATCACACCGATCGGCGCCGTGAACGACCCGAACTGCATCACGAGGATCAGGTACATCAGCGCGATGCCCGAGAACAGCGCAATGAGCATCTCCTTGAACAGTTCGGCCTGATCTTCACCCGACCCGCCCAGCGCCAGGCCATACCCCGGCGGGAAGTCGAAGGTGCGCGCCAGTTTCATGGCGTCGGTCGTGACTTCGCCCGCCGAACGGCCCTGGGCATTGGCCGACACGGTAATCATGCGCTCGCCATTCTTGTGACGGATCGCCGACGGGCCCTTGCCCATCGTGATCGACGCGATCTGCTCGAGCGGCACCATCATGCCGGTGCCGGTGACCGGAATCGGCAGGCGCTCGATGCTGTCGGTATTGACGCGGTCGTCCGGATGCAGACGCACAGCGACGTCGCGGGTTTCGCTGGTCGGATCGACCCAGTCGCCCACTTCGATGCCGGCGAACGCCACCCGCAGCGACTGCGCCGCATCGCCCACCGAAATACCCAGGGCATTGGCAAGACCCCGGTCAAGCACGATCTGCAGTTCGTTCTTCGGATCCTGCTCGGACAGCGCGACGTCGACCGCACCCGGTACTTCACGCAGCTTTTCCATGTAGGCGGTGGTCAGCTCCATCAGTTTGCGCGAATCGGGACCGGTAAATTCCACCTGCACCGGCTTGCCACCGCCGGACAGGTCATCGATGACCGTGTATTCGGCGCCCACCAGGCTGGCAATCTTGGCGCGCAGTTCGACGGCGACTTCGGACGCAGTGCGCTTGCGTTCGCTGCGCTTGCCGATGTCGACGTAGATCGTGCCGCCGCTGGTCTTGACGTTGCTGTTGGTGTCCTTCGTTTCAGGCAAGGTGCGGGCCAGCACGGCTGCCGCTTCGAGTTTGCGGCGCGCATATTCGATCGACGACGAAGCCGGCGTGCGCACCTCGATCTGCAGGTTGCCCGAGTCCTGCTTGGGCAGGAAGCTCGACCCGCCAAAGTAATGGTGCATGACCAGCGCGCCGATCAGGCTGGCAACAGCCAGGAATGCCATCGCGCGACGGTGATGCAGCGCCCAGGCGATCACGCGGCCATAGCGGTCGGCCTGGTGGTCGAACCAGTGATTGAAGCGGTCGAGCACGGCGCCGATGCCGGTCTTCGGGCGGCTGTGGTGATCCGGTGGGTCACCCCAGTAGGCCGACATCATCGGGTCGAGCGTGAACGAGATGAACAGCGACACGATCACCGAGCAGGTCACGGTCAGGGCAAACGGGCGGAACCACTCGCCGGACACGCCCGGCATGAAGGCCACTGGCACGAACACGGCCATGATCGAGAACGTGGTCGCGGCCACGGCCATGCCGATCTCGGCGGTGCCTTCGAGCGCTGCAGTGCGGCGGTCGGACCCCATTTCCATATGGCGCACGATGTTTTCGCGCACCACGATCGCATCGTCGATCAGCACGCCAATGGCCAGCGACAGGCCCAGCAGCGTCATGAAGTTCAGCGTGAAGCCGCACAGCCAGACGGCGATGAATGCGGCCAGCACCGACGTCGGCAGTGCCAGTGCGGTGATCAGCGTCGAGCGCCAGGAGTTGAGAAACGCGTAGACGACGAACACGGTCAGCACGGCGCCCAGCACCAGCGCCTCGATCACGTTGTTCAGGCTCGACTGCGCATCCTTGCCGCCGTCGCGCACGACCTCGAGTTCGGTTCCGGCCGGCAGCAGCTTGCTCTGCGCCGCCACCACTTCGTGCACCCGCTTGGCCAGCGACACGGTCGAGGCATCGCGTGAACGCGAAATCTGCAGGCCCACATTTGGCTTGCCACTGCGCACCGACAGCGTATTCACGTCGGCGAAGCCATCGCGGATCTCGGCCACCTGGCTCAGGCGCACGATCTGGTCGCCATTGCGCTTGACGACGATCTGCGAAAAGTCTTCGGGCCGCTCGATGCGACCGACGAGGCGGATGCCTTTTTCGTCCAGTTCGCTGCGCAGCTTGCCCACCGGCGCATTGGTATTACCGTTGCGCAGCGCGTTGGTGACATCGGACGCCGAGACATTGAATTCGCTCAGCTTCTCGGCGCGCAGCAGCACCGACAGTTCGCGCCGCAGCGCGCCGTTGACGACCACGGTCGAGACGCCATCGATGCCGCGGAATTCGTCGGCCAGCACGTCTTCGGCGTAGCGCGAGATTTCGGCGTGGCTCTGGGTGCTGGACGACAGCGCCAGCGACATGATCGGCTGGGCCGACGGATCGATCCGGCGCAGCACGGGCTCGCGCATCTCGATCGGCAGCTTGTAGCGCACGGCGGCAATCGCATTGCGCACGTCGTCCGATGCTTCGATCAGGTCGCGGTTGAAGTCGAATTCCATCCAGATCGAGGCGCCGCCTTCATAGGAATTGGAATTGACGTCCTTGACGCCCTGGATCGCCTGCATCTGCTTTTCGAGGCGGTTGGTGATTTCACGCTCGGCGGTCTCGGGCGATGCGCCCGGATACGGAATGTCGACGACGATGATCGGGATCTCGACGTCCGGCTCCTGGTTGACCTTCAGCTTGGACAGGGCCAGCAGGCCGATGGCCATCATCGCGACGATGATGACGATCGTCGCGACCGGTTTCTTGACACTAAAATTGGACAGGAACATGGTGGGTTTTCCTTTGGTGTTCCTGGATTTACTTGCCCTGGACTGCGCCGGCACCCGAAGCTGCGCCATTGGCGCTGGCCACACGGGCGTTCGGCATGTCGACCTTCTGGCCGTCCTTCAGGTTCGACGTCGGCGCACGCAGCACCACGTCGCCGGCCGCGAGGCCCTGCTTGATCTCGACATTGCCGGTACGGGCATCGCGCGCGCCGACCACCAGCTTGACCTTCGACAGCGTCTTGTCCTTGATGCGCCAGGTGTGGCTGGCGTCGCCCACGCGCACCAGCGCGCTCTCGGGCAGCATCAGCGCATCGCTCGCGGCAGCGTCGACACGCCCTTCGGCGTACAGACCGGCCACGCGCGGCTGCGCATTGTCGACAAAGCCTACCAGCACCTCGACCTGGCGCGTCACCGGATTGGCGGCCGGATCGATGCGTCTGACCACGCCGGCAAACGTCTGGTCGGCGTAACCGTTGACGCGAAAGTTGACCTTCTGGCCGATCTTGACGGTGCTGACCGAATCGGCCGAGACCGCGCCTTCGAAGCGCATGCTGGTCGGGTCGATGACCTTGACGAGTTCCTTGCCGATGGTGGCGGTGTCGCCGTTGGAGACCTTGCGCTCGGAGACGATGCCGTCGAACGGCGCGCGCACGGTGGTGCGGGCCAGTTGCTGGCGCGCGGTGGCCACGCGGCTGCGCGAGCTCGACAGTTCACTCATTGCGTTGTTGCGCGCCATCTCGGCGTCGTCGAGCGCCTTGGCCGACGTCATGCCCGACGCCGTCAGGGTTTTCAGGCGCTCGAGCTGGCGATTGGCCTGGTCGACGGCCAGCGAGGCGGCGCGCTGCATGTCTTCGGCCGACATCAGGGTGTCGCGGATCGAGGTTTCGTCGAGGCGCACCAGCACGTCGCCGCGCTTGACCGGTTCACCGTTTTCCTTGAGCACCTGCAGCACGATGGCCGAGACTTCGGCGCGCAGGTCGGCGCGGCGCTCAGGCTCGATCGAGCCGGTAATCACCGGGCCCGACGACACCGACGCACTCTGGATCGTCAAGACATCCTCCTGCGCCACGGTCAGCTGGGTCGGCTTGTTGTCCTTGCCCTCGGGGGCTTTGGAATCTTTGCCGCAAGCGACTAGGCTTGATGCGATGGCTAGAACGAGGAGTGTTTTGCGCAGCATGGTGGTTCTCCGGAAATGGACTCGGTGTTTTTATAAAAATAAGTTCAGATACATCCAGCGCGCAGTATTCAGGAGGTCTCCAGCAGCGTCAATTGACGATCCTGTGGTTTGCGGAATTGGATGGATGAAGTGCGGAATCTGGCGATGAGCTGCATTCCGTCCGGGATGGAATGCCATAAAAAACGGACAGACGATGGACGCCCGGACGTCCACGGGATGCGCGGCGCACGCATCCCGTACATACACTAGAACCCGCCCAGCACGGTGTAGATCAGAAAGCCCATGCCGATGCCGGTCAGGATGCCGCCGGCGATCTCGAACCGGGTGTGCCCCATGCGCTCGCGCAGGATCACATAATCCTCTTTGCCGTCATGCAGGCGGTTCAGCGTGACAGCGTGGCGACCGACGTGCTGGCGCAGGCTGTTGGCGTCGATCATGACGATGAAGGCAAGCGTGACGGCCACGCCGAATGCCGGATGGCCCATGCCTTCGCGCAGCGCGATCAGCGTGGCCATGCTGGAAACGACGGCGCTGTGGTTGCTGGGAAAGCCGCCATTGCCGACCAGGTCGAAAGCCCAGCGCCGATAGCGGACACTGGATATGAGGAACTTGATCGGGCCGACTACCATCCAGGTCAGTACCGGTGTGACGAGATAAATGATTTCCATGATGTCTTAGAGTGAAAAATGCTGGGCAGAATTATCTCAGAAGCAAGGCTCAGCGGGCGACTTTCGGTACAGCCCATTTTGGCAGGGACACGGTAATATTGTCCCAACAGGTACCTGCACACAAGAGGCGCATATGCGGCATTTCCGGTGGTCGTTCGTCGTAACGGCAGTGCTCATGGTGCTCGCCGGCTGGTGGGGCTATGCGCACCGGGGCTGGCCAGGGCTGCTGCAGGCCTTGTGGATCACTGCCATCCTCGGCGTGCTCGAAGTGTCGCTTTCTTTCGACAATGCGGTGGTCAACGCTTCGGTACTCAAGCACTGGAACGAATTCTGGCGCAAGTTGTTCCTCACCGTCGGCATCCTGGTGGCGGTGTTCGGGATGCGCCTGTTGTTTCCGCTAGTGATCGTGGCCGCCGCAACCGGGCTGGGGTTGCCGGACGTCTGGCACATGGCGCTCGACAATCCCGCCGAGTATTCGCGCAACCTGACGGCGCACCACGCCGAGGTCGCGGCTTTTGGTGGCGCCTTCCTGATGCTGGTGTTCCTGAATTTTTTGTTCGATGATGAGAAAGAGCTGCACTGGCTGCACTGGTTCGAAGCGAAGGTCGGCAAATACGGCACCGAAGGCCTGGCCGTGCTGCTCACGCTGCTGTGCGTGGTCGTCGCCATGCGCCTGATGCCAGAAGCGCGCAAGCTGGCGGTGCTGATCGCCGGCGTTACCGGTGTGCTCATCTATATAGCCGTGAAATGGCTCAGCAACCTGCTGGAAGCGAAGGAACACGATCCGTCGGTGGGCGCGATGATCTCGCAGGGCAGCATCGGGGGCTTCCTGTATCTCGAGGTACTCGATGCGTCGTTCAGCTTCGATGGCGTGATCGGCGCGTTTGCCATCACCAACGATGTCGTCATCATCATGCTGGGGCTGGCCATCGGCGCCATGTTCGTACGCTCGATGACCGTGTTCCTGGTCTACAAGGGCACGCTGCAGGAATTCGTGTATCTGGAGCATGGCGCGCACTACGCCATCGGCATCCTGGCGCTGATCATGTTCGCCAGCGTGCACTATCACATCCCCGAATGGTTCACGGGGTTGTCCGGGCTGGCGTTCATTCTCGTCTCGCTGTGGTCATCCATACGACATCGCCGGCGCCTGGCCGCTGAAAACGCTCTGGCGGCCAGCCAGACAGGCTGAATCCTCCGTTGTCAGGAATCCCGGTTTGCGATTAAGGCAAGGCATGGCAGAATGGGCGCGCACCGCGTTTGCGCTGCCCGTTTGCCAACCCTGCCCACTTTCTTGATCGACCAGCCCCAACCATGCCGACCACCCTGCCCAAGCGCACTTCCGCCATCCTGCTCATCCTCATCGCCGTCGTTGCTGTCCTGGCTGCAGGCTATACCTGGTTCACACTGACCTGGTCGTATTCGGAAGGCGAACGGGCCGGCTACCTGCAGAAATTCTCCAAGCGCGGCTGGCTGTGCAAAACGTGGGAAGGCGAGATTCTGCTGTCGAGCATGCCGGGCGCGATTCCCGAACGCTTCGTGTTTACGGTGCGCGACGAAACCGTGGTGCCGGCCCTGCTGGCCAGCATGGGCAAGCGTGTGCAGCTGACGTATGACCAGCACAAGGGCGTGCCCACCACGTGCTTCGGCGAGACCGAGTATTTCGTGTCGAAAGTGGCCGGCGGCCCGGACAATCCGCTGTCGCCAAGCCAGGCGCCGGGTTTGCCTGAACAGGCGCCGGCGCAGTAAGCACAGGGGGCGGACCGCCCGCCCCCGTTATGGTTTGCGATCCGGGTCCAGCTCGCGCTGGGTCGCAATCACTTCTGCCAGTCTGGCGGCCGCCTGCGCCGCCGATGTATCGCCGGCCCGCGCCTGCGACTGCTTGAATCGGCCCAGCACCTCGCGCGTCAGGTCGGCCGAGACCGAGCGCTGCCCTGCTTCGACCTTGCGCTCGCCGATGGCGCGCTGCGTCGCTGCCAGCTCGACTGCGTCGTCGTCCTGACGCCGGCTTTCCAGATTGACCAGCTGCTTGCGCGCGTCGGCCATCTGCTGCGTCGCGTGCGCCGCCTTGCGCTGCATCTCGGCGTGCTCTTGCGCATGTTCGAGCAGCGCCCGCTGCGCTTCGCGCTTTTCAAGCGCCGCCTGCACCGCCGCCAGCTCGGCCAGCTCGCGCTGGCGCGCCAGTTCGGCCTGCGCCTGCTCGGCGTCGGCACGCGACACGGCCGCCTGTGCCGCAGCCTGTTCGGACGCGAGGCGCGCTGCCTGCGCTTCGTTGGCGCGGGTGTCGGCGGCGGCCTGCTCGCGCTGCGCGGCCAGCTTGCGTTCCACCAGCACGAGCGCCTCGCGCGCAGCCCGGGTTGCGTCGCGCTCGGCGGCGATGGCTGCTTCGGTCAATGCCACCTGTTGCTGCTCGACCTCGGCCCGTTCGGCCTGGGCTTGCGCCAGCTCGGCGGCGCGGCGCGCGTGTGCTTGCTGGGCGGCGGCTGCCGCTTCAGCCTGAGACGCTTCTTCGATGGCTGCATCGGCCTGCGCCTGCTGCGCTTCCCAGGCGGCGCGCTGCGCTTCTTCGATGCGCCGCTCGGCCTCGACCTTCACCTGCAGGGCTGCGGCAGCCGCCGCTTCGGCCTCGCTGCGCGCCTGGGCCGCCAGCGTCAGCTCGTGCTCGGCCGCGATTTTCTGTTCCAGTGCCGCCAGGGCTTGCGCCTCGGCGGTCTTGCGCTCCTGCTCGGCCTGCACCAGGTGTTCAGCCTGTTCGCGGCGCTGCGCCGCCAGTTGCGCGGCCTCTTGCTGCAACTGCACCTGCGACGCTTCGAGCGCCAGGGCCGCTGCGTCGTCGTTGTTCAATGCTGCCTGCGCGTCGGCTGCCGCCTGTGCCAGCGCAGCGCGCTCGTCGGCCAGCGCGCGCTCGCGCCGGTGTTCTTCGGCCTCAACCTGCGCTGCGGCAGTGGCCGCTTCGTCGGCCGCCATGCGCGCGCGTGCGTCAAGCGCCGCCTGCGCTTCGGCTTCCAGCCGCGCCTGCACCTGCTCACCCGCTTCTTCTTCGGCGCGGGCGCGGTCTTCGGCCACCAGGCGCAGCTTGCGGTCGGCTTCGATGCGCGCTTCGGTCGCGGCCAGGATGCGCGTTTCGGCGTCGCGCCGCGCGGCGGCGCTCGAGGCCGCCATCTGTTCTTGCCGTTCGCGGTGCACGGCGGCGTCGCGGATGTCTTTTTCGGTCTGCAGGCGCATGCGCAGCGACTGGCCGGCCACCCGTTCGGACTCGGCCTGGGCCAACGCGATCGCCTCGCGTTCCTGCTCGATGTGGGCGTAGGCACGCGCTTCTTCGAGTGCGCGCGCCTCGGCTGCCGCGCGGGCAAAGGCCGACGTCAACGCGATCTGGTCGGCGCGCTCGCGCTGCTGGGTCAGTTCAAGGGCTTCCGCTTCGGCATCGGCGAGCTTTTCGGCGGTCTGGCGGGCGGAACGTTCGGCCCGCTCGCGCTCGCGCGCCAGGATGGCGATGCGGGCGTCGGCGCTGGCGTTGTGCTGCACTTCTTCGCGCGCCGCCTCGACGGCGGCCATGCGTTCGACTGCCTGCAGGCGCGCCTGCTCGGTGTGCACGACCAGTTCGTCGGCTGCGCGGGCGGCCTTGGCAGCCAGTTCGGCCTCGGCTTCGATCTGCGCCGTGGCGCGGCGGCGTGCTTCTTCTTCGAGGCGGGCACGCGCTTCGGTGGCGACCCGCACTTCGGTGTCGCTTTTCACGCGCGCGCGCAGCTCTGCAGTCTCTTGACGGATCGCCTCCAGACGTTCGCTCGATGCCTGCGCGGCGGCGCGCAGCGAGTCGAGGCGTTCGCGGTTGGCGGCGATGGCGTCTTCGGACGCCTGGGAATTGGCTTGCGCCGCCGCGGCGGCAGCGGCGTCGAGCGAGGCGCGCTCGTCGGCCAGCGAACGGGCGCGCGCTTCAGCGTGGTGACGGCTCTCGGCCGCCATATTGGCCTTGGCTTCTGCCTCGACACGCGCGATCGCTTCCTGGATTTCGCGCATTTCGAGTGGTTTGCGACCCGGACCGGCAAATTCAGCAGGTTCCGCCGCAGCGGGCAGCACCGGGGTGACTGGCACCACCGGCTGCGCGAACGCGGCAGCCGCCGGGGTTGGCACTGGCATTGACACCACATCGGTCGGCGCCAGCGCGCCGGCGGCCGGCGGCAGGTCGATCGTGAAGTCGGTGTCGTCTTGTTGGGCTGGGTTCGGTTCCATGCGAGTCTCTGTGGCGGCAGTCGGGTTGATTATCCGGTAAATCCGGTTCTCGTGCTATGCCGAACTGGGTGGCAATCGTGCATCAGCTTGGCGCTTTGCCTCGCCCCTCTACATCTGCCACAGCGGCGGCTCATCCATCAACGCGACCTGCTCGCGCAATTCGAGGATGCGATCCTGCCAGTAACGCTGGGTATTGAACCAGGGGAAAGCAGCCGGGAATGCCGGATCGGTCCAGCGCATCGCCAGCCATGCCGAGTAATGGATCAGGCGCAGTGTGCGCAATGCTTCGACCAGGTACAGCTGGCGCGGGTGGAAATCGCAGAAATCCTCGTAGCCGGCCAGCACGTCGGCCATCTGGCCCACCATTTCCTGCCGCTCGCCTGACAGCAGCATCCACAGATCCTGCACTGCCGGGCCCATGCGGCTGTCGTCGAAATCGACGAAGTGCGGTCCGTCCGGCGTCCACAGCACGTTGCCGCCGTGGCAATCGCCATGCAGGCGCACGAGCGGCAACTCGCCAGCGCGCTCGTAGCAGCGCGCGACGCCTTCAAGCGCCTGTTCCATCACGCTCGACCAGGCCGGCATCAGTTCGGGCGGCACGAAGTCGTGGGCGCGCAGCCAGTCGAACGGCTCGCGGCCGAACGTGACCGGGTCGAGCGCCGGGCGCAGCAGGAATGGCTTGACGGCGCCCTGCGCATGAATGCGGCCGATGAAGCGGCCAATCCATTCCAGTACGGCGGGGTCGCCCAGCTCCGGGGCGCGCCCGCCGCGGCTCTCGAACACCGCAAAACGGAAACCGTCGAACGTGTGCAGCGTGCGCCCGTCGATGTCGATGGCCGGCACCACGGGGACCTCCTGCGCCACCAGCTCGGCAACAAAGCCATGCTCTTCGAGGATGGCCTCATCGCTCCAGCGTTCGGGCCGGTAAAACTTGACCACCACCGGCTCGCCCTCTTCACGGCCCACGCGGTAGACGCGGTTCTCGTAGCTGTTGAGCGCCAGCAGGCGCCCGTCGCCATGCAGGCCGACACTGTCGAGCGCATCGAGCACGGTCGCGGGATCGAGGCGCGCGTACGGGTGATCTGGCGCGGCGTCGGCGGTGGCGGGGTTCAGGTTATCCATGCACCATTGTACGGCGGCGCACGGCCGCGTGGTGATTGCGAACATTTCACTATTGCTGTGTTCGTTCTCGCACAGAGCGTGACAATCTAACAAGGTCTCATGTCATGTATGTACCCGCGCAATCGTGCAGCGGACAAATCACCGCATAGGACTGACCATGAAAAAACTGACTTTGACCGTCATCGCTCTCGCCGCTGGCCTGTTGGCCGGCACCGCCATCGCACAAACTGCTGCCCAGCCGCCAAAGGCTGAGCCGAACATGCAAAAAGTGTTGGACGCGATGGCGGCCCTGAAGCCAAAGCCGATCGAAACCCTGAGCCCGGAAGAAGCGCGCAAGCAGCCAACCCCGAGCGACGCTGTCAAGAAAGTGCTGACCGACGCCGGCAAGAGCACGGCACCGGAACCAGGCGTCACGATGAAGACGCAATCGATCCAGGGCAAGGACGGCAGCTTCCCGATCCACATCTTCACGCCTGAAGGCGCGGGCCCGTTCCCGGTCGTCGTGTACTTCCACGGCGGCGGCTTCGTGATTGCCGACACCAAGGTGTATGAAGCGTCGGTGCGTGGCCTGGCCAAGAAGGCCAAGGCGATCGTGATCTCGGCCGACTACCGCCGTGCACCGGAGCACAAGTTCCCGACCCAGACCGAGGACGCGTTCGCGGCCTACCAGTGGGCGCTGGCCAATGCCAAGAGCATCAATGGCGATCCGATGCGTGTCGCAGTGGCGGGCGAATCGGCCGGCGGCAACCTGGCGACCGTGGTGTCGATGATGGCGATGGAAAAGAAAATCCAGATGCCGGTGCACCAGCTGCTGGTCTACCCAGTGGTCAACGACGACATGAACAACGAGTCGTACAAGAAGAACGCCAACGCCAAGCCACTGAACAAGGCGATGATGACGTGGTTCTTCAAGCACTACGGCGCCGATCCGAAGAGCCCGCACGCACTGCCGATGAAGGCTGCCTCGCTCAAGGGCCTGCCACCGGCAACCGTGATCACCGCAGAAATCGATCCGCTGATGACCGAGGGTAAGGCTTACGCCGACCGCCTCAAGAAGGAAGGCGTGACCGTCAACTATCGCCACTTCACCGGCGTAACCCACGAGTTCTTCGGCATGGACGCCGTGGTGCCGAAGGCCAAGGAAGCCCAGCAGTTCGCAGCTGACGAGCTGACCAAGGCGTTCAATGCCAAGCGTTAATCATTTTTTACTGAAGTAAACGTTGCAAGCAGCGCCTCGCCGGCAGGTTTTTCGTGCCCGGCGACGGCGCAGGCGTTACACTGGCGCCTTTGACGCAACAGGCGCGTTCGCGCCACAGACCACCTACCCCATGCACCTCGAACAGCCCCTCTCCGAAAAAGAATTCGACGAACTCGACCAGTTCCTGCTCTCCGACCGTTGCTCCGACGACGCGATGACGATGGACACCCTGCACGGCTACCTGACCGCCATCGCGATCGGCCCGGAATCGATCATGCCGGCCGAATGGCTGCCGATGGTCTGGGGCGAAGACGAGGCCGCGGCGCCGAAATGGAAGAACAAGCGCGACGAAGAGCGCATCGTCAACCTGATCATGCGCTTCATGAACGAAGTCCTGATCACGTTCGAAGTCGCGCCGAAGGACTTCGAGCCGTTGTTCTGCGAGCACGAGGTCGACGGCAAGGTGCTGATCGATCCGGAAGCCTGGTGCTGGGGTTTCTGGGAAGGCGTCGAACTGCGCGCCGGCTCGTGGGATGCGATCTGGGACAGCGACGTCGCCGAACTGATCCGCCCGATCTACCTGCTGGGCGCGGACGAAATCGAAGAAGCCGAACTGGCCGAGGTCGACGACCCGGTCAAGGTGCATGCGCTGGCGTTGCAGATCGAAGCCAACGTGCCGGCGATCTACCGCCACTGGCTGCCACTGCGCAAGCCGGCGGTGGAAACGATCGTGCGCGACGAGCCGAAGGTTGGCCGCAACGACGACTGCACCTGCGGCAGCGGCAAGAAATTCAAGAAGTGCTGCGGCGCTGAGTAATAAGCTGCAGGATTGACGGCCCGGCCGTCAATCCTGCCCAACCTGTTCCCATACGTTTTCGCGAACCTGCTGCCCGGGCACCCTGCCCGGCACGCCAGCCAGCACCTCCAGCAATACCTCCACATCGAGCGGCTTGACCAGATGGTGCGCAAACCCCGCCGCCAGCGCCGCATCGCGGTCCTGTGGCTGCCCGTAGCCCGTTACCGCCACCAGCACCGAACCGGCCATCCCGGGATCCTGCTGCAGGCGCCGCGCCAGTTCGTGCCCGTCGATGTCGGGCAAGCCGATATCAAGCAGGCAGACATCGGGCCGCATGCTGCGCGCCCGCGCCAGTGCACCCAGCGCCCCGTGCTCGATCGCCACGTCATGCCCCTGCGCTGCCAGCAGCAGACCAAGCATTTCTGCCGCATCGGTATTGTCATCCACCACCAGCACTTTCAGGCGCATGACGGCAACTGGCGCATTGACCTCCGGCTCTGGCAGGTCCGGCGCTTCTTCAAGCAGCGGCAGCGTGATGACGAAGGTGCTGCCCTTGCCCAGCCCCGGACTCGAACAGCCCACCGTGCCCCCGTGCAGCTCGACCAGGTGCTTGACCAGCGCCAGGCCGAGCCCCAGGCCGCCCTGAGCGCGGTCCGATGAGCGCTCGGCCTGCGTAAACAGGTCGAACACGCGCCCGGTGAGTTCGACGTCCATGCCGATGCCTTCGTCGCGCACACTCAGCACCAGACGTGTGCCGTGCAGGTCGGCGCGCAGGTCGATGCTGCGCCCGGCCGGTGTGTACTTGGCCGCATTGGCCAGCACATTGGCCACCACCTGCACCAGGCGCGCCTTGTCACCGAGCACCGCAACGCCGGCCGACGGCAGGCGCACGCTGAGCGTCTGCGCGCGCGTGTCGATGGTCGGCCGTACCTGCTCGATGGCTTCTTCGATGACGGTGCGCGCCGCCACACGTGCCTGGCCCAGCGTGATCAGACCGCGCGTCACACGCGAGACGTCGAGCAGATCGTCCACCAGCCGCGTCATGTGGCGCACCTGGCGGCTGATGATGGTGCTGCTCTGGTGCACCCGGCGCGCATCGACGTTGCCGAGCCTGAGCAGCTCGGCCGCAGCGCTGATCGGCGCCAGCGGATTGCGCAGCTCGTGCGCGAGCATCGCCAGGAATTCATCCTTGCGGCGATCGGCCTCCACCAGCTTTTCTTCGGCAAGCTTGCGGTCGGTGATGTCGCGGAAGAACGTCGCGATGCCCCCGTCCTGGGTCGGATAGGCGCGCAGATCGATCCAGACGCGGCGACCATCGGGAAATACGCGGCACTGTTCGGCGCTGCCCGCCTTGCGGCTGGCCATCACGCTCTGGTACATGCGCCCGGCCTCGGACTCGAGCATGGCCGGGAACACGGACCAGTGATTGCGGCCGATGACCTCGTCGCTCGTGACGGCGCAGATACGCAAGCCTTCGGTGTTCATGTGCTGCATCACCCAGTTGCGGTCGAACAGCGCGAAGCCTTCGGAAATGTTGGCGAAGATCTCGCGGCCCCGGTCGCGCTCTTCGCGCAGCATCGCATGCGCACGCGCCGTGCCCGCCGCGGCCCAGGTGCGCTCGGCCACGTCGCGCGCCAGCCGGATATCGTGTTCGGTCCACGCGCGCGGCGCCGGCGCATCGACACACAGGCACGCGGCCAGGCGGCCCGCCGCCATCAACGGCACCACCAGCATGGCACCCACGCGCTCGCCAAACGGCGACTGCAACGCGCGCGGATCGTTGGCGGTGTCGTGGATGCTCACCACGGCGCCCTGCTGCAGCGCGGCCATCATTGCGGGACCGAAGCGGTCCAGCTGCGCCCGCGGCGCGCTGTCCGCCAGCGCCGACAGGCAGGGTGCGGCCAGCGTTCCGCTGAGCGGATCGATCTCGGCATACCGCGCGCGCGTCGTCGTTGAGTCTGCACTTAACTCTGCACCCAGCAGCGCACTGGCGGTGGCAATCACGTCACCCGGATCGGCCAGCACTGCCAGCGCGTCGGACAGCATGAGCCGGAACGCCGCGCGGCGCTCGCCCAGCATGCGGGCCGTGGTTTCCATCGCGGTGCAGAACAGGCCGCCGACACTGCCGCCATCGGCATGCAACGGGGCGTACGAGAAAGTGAACCAGGCGCGCTCGGGGTAGCCGTTGCGCAGCAGGCACAGCCCGTAATCTTCGAAAAAGACCGGCTTGCCCGCCATCGTGCGTTCGATCTGCGGCTGCAGCTCGGGCCAGACCTCGGGCCACACGGCCGTGAACGGCTGACCGAGCGCACCTGGGTGGCGCTCGCCGAGCATCGGGATATAGGCATCGTTGTACAGGACGATGTGCTGTGGCCCCCACGCAACGAACATCGGGAAGGCGGAATGCAGCAACATGTCGACGGCCGTCCGGAGGGACGGCGGCCAGGTGTCGGGTGCGCCGAGCGGGCACTGGCGCCAGTCGTGGCTGCGCATCTGCGCAGCCATCACACTGTCACCCGAAAAAGCGGTAGCGGAGAGCGAGGCCATGCGCAGGATTGTCGCATAACTTGCTTGCCGGATTGCAGCTTTTTCCGGTTTGACAGTGGCCCTTGCGCAACTTTACAACTCTCGAATGACCGTTAACGCATCACAGCTTACGCATCACAGTTTGCGCATCACAGCTTGATGAAGTGCTCACGGTAGTAGCGCAGCTCTTCGATCGACTCGACGATGTCGGCCAGCGCCGTGTGCTTCTGGTGCTTCTTGAAGCCGGATGCCAGCTCGGGCTTCCAGCGGCGGCACAGTTCCTTCAGCGTCGACACGTCGAGATTACGGTAATGGAAGAACGCTTCGAGCTTCGGCATGCCGCGCGCCATGAAGCGACGGTCCTGGCAGATCGAATTGCCGCACATCGGCGACTTGTTCTTTGGCACGTACTGCTTGAGAAATTCGATCAGCTCGACTTCGGCCTGGGCTTCCGTCACGGTCGACGCCTTGACCCGGTCGATCAGGCCCGACTTGCCGTGGGTGCCCTTGTTCCAGTTGTCCATCTTGTCGAGTGTTTCATCCGACTGGTGGATCGCGAACACCGGGCCTTCGGCGATGATGTTCAGGTCGGGATCGGTGACGACGACGGCGACCTCGATGATGCGGTCGTTGTCCGGGTCGAGGCCCGTCATTTCCATGTCGAGCCAGACCAGGTTGAATTCATTGGGCCGCTGGGGCGTGCCCGGCACTGCGGAAGGTGTCGCTTGTGACATAATTCTCTCTTTGCCTAATCAATCCTGCATTTTCTCACAGGCACAGAATGTCTTCATTCGCGTTTTCGGTTTTGTTCGTCGTTTTCCTGCTGCTCACCTTGTCGCTGCGTACCTGGCTGGCCGCGCGCCATATCCGGCATATCGCGCGCCACCGCGCCAGCGTGCCGGCCGAGTTTGCGCCGAAAGTGCCGCTCGCGGCGCACCAGAAAGCGGCCGACTACACCGTCGCCAAGACCCGGCTCGGCCTGATCGGCACGCTGTGGGGCGCCATCGTCCTGATCGGCTTCACGCTGATGGGCGGCCTGCAACTGCTGTCGCTGGCGATCCTGCCGTTCACCGGCCCCGGTCTGATGCACCAGCTGGTGCTGGTCGTTGCCTTTGCCGTGATCGCCAGTGTGCTCGATCTGCCGCTCGACTGGTATCGCCAGTTCGTCCTCGAGCAGCGCTTCGGCTTCAACAAGATGACGCCCGGCCTGTGGTGGGGCGACCTGATCAAGAGCACGTTCGTGGGCGCGCTGATCGGCCTGCCGCTGCTGTGGGTCGTGCTCAAGCTGATGGAAGCAAGCGGCTCGCTGTGGTGGCTGTACACGTGGTTCGTCTGGAGCGGGTTCCAGCTCCTGATGATTGCGTTCTACCCAACCGTGATCGCGCCGCTGTTCAACAAATTCACGCCACTGGCCGACGTCAGCCTCAAGCAGCGCATCGATGGCTTGATGACGCGCGTGGGCTTTGCGTCGCGCGGCCTGTTCGTCATGGACGGCAGCAAGCGCAGCGCGCACGGTAATGCGTATTTCTCGGGCTTTGGGCGTGCCAAGCGCATCGTGTTTTTCGACACGCTGCTGTCGCGCCTGGAGCCACAGGAAATCGAAGCGGTGCTGGCGCACGAGTTGGGCCACTTCAAGCTGCGCCACATCGTCAAGCGCGTGGCCACGATGTTCGCGATCTCGCTGGCCTTCCTTGCCTTGCTCGGCTACCTGAAGGGCCAGGCCTGGTTCTATACGGGCCTGGGCGTGCTGCCGTTCATGAACGCGTCGAACGATGGCATGGCGCTGATCCTGTTCATCCTCGTGTTGCCGGTATTCACCTTCGTGCTCGCGCCGCTGAGCTCGATCACGTCGCGCAAGCATGAATTCGAGGCTGACGCTTTTGCTGCGCAGCACACCGACCACCGCGACCTGGTGTCGGCGCTGGTCAAGATGTACGAAGACAATGCGTCGACGCTGACGCCCGATCCGCTGCATTCGGCGTTCTACGATTCGCACCCGCCGGCGTCGGTTCGGGTCAAGCGCCTGACGATGGCGGCCGCATGAACCTGACGCCACCACTCACGTCGCGCCACTGCACGCGCAAGACAGCCGCGCTCGACGCAGCGGCCATCGCCACGCTGCTGCACGAAGTGCCCGGCTGGGAAGTGGCCGATAACGTCCTGGCGCGCACCTTCACGCTGCCCGACTACCGCGCCACGATTGCATTCGTCAACGCGGTGGCAACGCTGGCCGAGCACGAAGACCATCACCCTGAGATGACGGTGGGCTACACCACCTGCCGCGTCAGCTGGACCACCCATTCCGCGGGCAGCACGCTGTCCGACAACGACTTTATCTGCGCCGCGAAAGCCAATGCGCTGTACCTCAACCAGGAAACCGCATGAGCGCATCCCCCACTGAACTGACCGGCACCATCATCGCGGCCCACGGCCGCCACTACCTGGCCGACATCGACGGCGAAAAACTGCAGTGCGTCACGCGCGGCAAGAAAACCAATGTGGCCGTGGGCGACGTCGTCCACGTGGTCAGGACGTCCGAGAACCAGGCCGTGATCGAGCGCATCGCCGAGCGCACCACGCTGCTGTACCGCTCCGACCAGTACAAATCCAAGCTGCTGGCGGCCAACATCTCGCGCCTGTTCGTCGTGATCGCCACCGAACCCGGCTTTGCCGACGACCTGGTATCGCGCTCGCTGGTGGCATGCGAGGCGGCCGGCATCGAGGCGCACCTGATCCTCAACAAGACCGACGTGACCGACCTGCTGCCCCGCGCACGCGAACGCGCCGCGCAGTATTCGCGCCTCGGCTATCCGGTGCACGAGGTCTCGGCCCAGGCGCATCCTGAAGAAACCGTGGAAATCCTCAAGCCGCTGCTGGCCGGCCATTCGTCGATCTTCATCGGCCAGTCGGGCATGGGCAAGTCGTCGCTGATCAATCTGTTGATTCCGGACGCCGATATCGCCGTGCGCGAAATCTCGGCTGCGCTCGATACCGGCAAGCACACGACGACGTTCACGCGCCTGTACTGGCTGCCCGAAGTCGATGGCAAGGCCGGTGCGATCATCGATTCGCCGGGCTTCCAGGAATTTGGCCTGTATCACCTGAGCGAGGGCATGCTCGAGCGCGCTTTTGTGGAGTTCAAGCCGTATCTGGGTGGCTGCAAGTACTACAACTGCCGCCACCTGGCCGAGCCGTTCTGCGCCATTCTCGATGCCGTGGCAGCGGGCAAGATCTGGAAGCACCGCCATGAACTCTACGGGCAACTGCTGCACGAATCCGCGCAGACCCTGTACTAAGGCCCTGACTACTTTCCCTAACGGAAAGAAATTCCCCTTATAATTCAAGGGATAAACATCGCAGCAGACACGAGCAGACTTATGATGACGAGCACCCCACCGATCAAGCACTTCCTGCAGTTTTCCGACTTCACGCGCGACGAGTTCGAATACGTCATCAAGCGCGCGGCGATCATCAAGCGCAAGTTCAAGGCCTACGAGGTGTATCACCCGCTGGTCGACCGCACGCTGGTGATGGTGTTCGAGAAAAGCTCGACGCGCACGCGCCTGTCGTTCGAAGCCGGCATGCACCAGCTGGGCGGCGCCGCCATCTACCTGAACACGCGCGACAGCCAGCTCGGCCGTGGCGAACCGGTGGAAGACGCCGGCCAGGTCATCAGCCGCATGTGCGACATCATCATGATCCGCACCTTTGGTCAGGACATCATCGACCGCTTCGCCGCCAATTCGCGCGTGCCGGTCATCAATGGCCTGACCAATGAACACCACCCGTGCCAGGTGCTGGCGGATGTGTTCACGTTCCACGAGCATCGCGGCTCCATCGCCGGCAAGACCGTCGCATGGATCGGCGACGCCAACAATATGCTGTACTCGTGGTTGCAGGCAGCCGAAGTCTTCGGCTTCCACCTGAACGTCGCCACCCCAAAAGGCTACGAGATGGACCCGAGCCTGGTCTCGACCACGCGCTACACGCTGTTCGACAACCCGTCGGACGCCTGCGAAGGCGCGCACCTGGTCAATACCGACGTCTGGACCAGCATGGGCTACGAAAAGGAAAACGCCGAGCGCATGAAGGCGTTTGACGGCTTCATCGTTGACGAAGCCAAGATGGCCCGCGCCGCGAGCGACGCGCTGTTCATGCACTGCCTGCCAGCACACCGCGGCGAAGAAGTGGCCGCCGAGGTCATCGACGGCCCGCAATCGGTCGTCTGGGACGAAGCCGAAAACCGCCTGCACGTGCAAAAAGCCCTGATCGAGTACCTGCTGCTCGGCCGTATCGAAGATTGATTTTTACCCCTGAAGCTTGATCGTTGGCCGTCCATCCCGGCGCTTGCCGGGCTGGATTTGCGAGCCAGCTGACCATTACTCCTCTACCCTCCCTCCATCACTGGAACATCCCATGAGCGACATCAAGAAAGTAGTACTGGCCTATTCTGGCGGCCTCGACACCTCCGTCATCCTGAAATGGCTGCAAGACAATTACGGCTGCGAAATCGTCACCTTCACCGCCGACCTCGGCCAGGGTGAAGAACTGGAACCGGCACGCGCCAAGGCCATCAAATTCGGCATCAAGCCAGAGAACATCTACATCGACGACGTGCGCGAAGAATTCGTGCGCGACTTCGTGTATCCGATGTTCCGCGCGAACACCGTGTACGAAGGCGAATACCTGCTGGGCACGTCGATCGCGCGTCCGCTGATCGCCAAGCGCCTGATCGAGATCGCCAACGAAACCGGCGCCGATGCCGTCTCGCACGGCGCGACCGGCAAGGGCAACGACCAGGTGCGTTTCGAGCTGGGCGCGTATGCACTCAAGCCAGACGTCAAGATCATCGCGCCATGGCGTGAATGGGACCTGCTGTCGCGCGAAAAACTGCTGAAGTACGCAGAAGACGCGGGCATCGCGGTGGACATGAAGCACAAGAACGGCGGCGCGCCGTACTCGATGGACGCCAACCTGCTGCACATCAGCTTTGAAGGCCGTCACCTGGAAAACCCGAGCGCCGAAGCCGAGGAATCGATGTGGCGCTGGACCGTCTCGCCAGAAGCGGCGCCGGACGAAGCGGAATACCTGGACGTCGAATTCGAGCGCGGCGACATCGTCGGCCTGAACGGCAAGCGCCTGTCACCAGCCGCCGTCCTGACCGAGCTGAACCGCCTGGGTGGCAAGCACGGCATCGGCCGCCTGGACCTGGTGGAAAACCGCTACGTCGGCATGAAGTCGCGCGGCTGCTACGAAACTCCGGGGGGCACGATCATGCTGCGCGCGCACCGCGCCATCGAATCGATCACGCTCGACCGCGAAGTGGCGCACCTGAAGGACGACCTGATGCCACGCTACGCGTCGCTGATCTATAACGGCTACTGGTGGGCGCCGGAACGCGTTGCACTGCAGACGCTGATCGACCACACGCAAGCCACCGTGAACGGCTGGGTGCGTATCAAGCTGTACAAGGGCAATGTGATCGTCGTGTCGCGCGATTCGAAGACCGATTCGCTGTTCGACATGAACATCGCCACGTTCGATGAAGATGGTGGCGCGTACAATCAGGCTGACGCTGGCGGCTTCATCAAGCTCAATGCGCTGCGCATGCGGATTGCGGCGAAGGCACGCGCCAAGCGCGGGCAGTAAGCCGGTTCGTGGATGAGAAAGCCGCCTGAGGGCGGCTTTTTTGTTTGGGGGTATCGGGAATGGCATCTGGGTTCGACCATTGCTTCGTTCTGCCCGAACTACCCTGCGTTTCATTCTTGATTAAATTACTGGTTACGTGCATAGTACCGACGCTCCATATTGTTGCAAATAGGCAATTAAATAGATTCTGTGCTCTGACGCTTTCCCTTCATCGGCGCATCTCCCCTCACCACTGTTCTACAGAAAAATTTACATATGGCATTGAATAACCTGTCATTCTCGAACCTCACGGTGTCGATTGCGCTCTGCGCCAGCACTGTGCTTCTGAGCGGCTGCGGCGGTGGCACTGAGGAAAGCAAGCAAGTTGGCGAGAGCGCCAGCGGTTCTGTTTCTTCTCCGGCTCCGGTCTTGATTCCGGCACCGGATCCGGTGCCAAATCGGGCGCCAAACCCAACACCTGATCCAGCGCCGGTTTCGACACCTGTCCCGGCACCAGTGCCGACGCCGACGTCGGTCGCAGCACCCGTCCCAACGCCGACCCCGACGCCGGCGCTCGCCCCCGTCGCCGCACCAGTCGTCTTCACACAATTCAGCGGCACCGATGCCGAGATCGCCAACCCCGAGCGAGGCTTCTATCGCTGGGCATGGACCGATCTGGATCAGTTCAGCAAGAGCGACGGTGCTGATGCGTACAAGAATGGAATCCGGATTGTCTACTCCATGGTCCGACTCGACGGTTACAAGAGCAGCGCACTGCCAGCCAGTTTGTTGTCCCGGCTGCGCACGGCATTTTCAAACGCGCGGCAATCGGGCGTAAAGGTTATTCCGCGATTCGTCTACAACTATCCGGCCAGCGAAACCGAGTACCGGGATGTCACCGATGCATCGCTGAGCCGAGTGCTGGCGCATATTGCCCAGCTCAAGCCGGTTTTGCAGGAAAACACCGATGTCATTGCCTACCTGCAGGCCGGCTTCATCGGGGCCTGGGGCGAGTGGCATACATCGTCCAATGGCCTGGCCAGCAGTACCAACCGCACGGCCATCCGGGACGCCCTTCTTGATGCCATGCCAAAGGACCAGTTCGTCCAGTTCCGCTATCCGCCCCATTTGATGGCATGGTTTGCCAGCGCGCCCGGTGAATCGAGTGCATTGAATGGATCTGCGGCATCGCGCTCCGGCGTGCACAACGACTGCTTCCTGGCAAGTGCGACCGACGTCGGCACCTATAGCGACAACGCCAGCACGAGGACCGAGCAGCGCAACTACACGATGGCCCTGTCCAAGGTGACCCCGTTCGGTGGCGAAACCTGCAATCCGGCAGATGAGGATGGCGCACAGCCCCGCACCAGCTGCGCGGCAATCCTGGGCGAAGGAAAACAGTTTTCGCTGACGTACTTGAACAGTGAGTACTACACCGAAGCGTTCCATAGCCGCTGGAAAAAGGATGGTTGCTACGCCGAAGTACAGCGCTCGATGGGCTACCGGCTGGAGTTCCTCTCCACCGAGCACGCCGCTACTGCAGCGGCCGGCGCAGCATGGCCGATTCGCATCGCTGTGCGCAACGTCGGCTGGGCGCGGCCGTACAAACCTCGACAGCTCAGTGTCTTCCTGAAGCATCGCGTCAGCGGCAATGTCCTCAAGCTCGTGACCTCAGTCGATCCAAGGACTTGGACTGCCGGCAATACCTTCGCTCACGATACGTCGGTTGGCATCCCCTCGACAGCCCAGCCCGGTGAATACGATATCTACCTTGCCCTTCCGGATGGCGCAGCGCAGGTCAACGGCGATCCACGGTTCGCAGTACGACCGGCCAACGCAGACAATGCCGGCAACCGGCAGGCATGGGATGCTGCGCTCGGTGCTTTCAGCACTGGCACGATTGTCACGGTGAAATAGGCATCACAAAGAACAGCCGGGGTCAGGTCTGACATTCGGACACGACCTCAGCATTAACCACTTCCAATGGTGTCGTTCTCAGGATTAGCATGGCGCTGTGCTAGCTCGTCCCGACTACTCGACTGTCGAGATCGTGTCCGAATGTCAGACCTGACCCCCGCTTTTCTTCAGCCGGACGTGGTGCTATAACAGCTCCATTGACTGCAGCGCCGCTTTCGCCAGCACCACGCGTTTGTCGGGCGCCCCGTCCGGGATGTCGATGTTCAGCGCGAACGTGTAGAGCTTGCCGTCCTTCTTGATCCAGCCGACCCACCAGCCGATATCGGGCTGGCCGGGTCGCTTGCCCCAGCCGGTTTTCGCATACAGTTCGGCCGGACCATCCTGGCGCGCAATCGCGCGCACCGCGTCCATGTGCACGTTCTCGAACGGCAACTGGCCCTGCGCCAGCCGGGCCAGGAACACGGTCTGCTCGAGCGCGCTGATTTCGAGCGGGCCATCGAGCCAGAAGCGGTCCACCACCGTGCCGGTGTCCATGTTCCCGTAATTCATGCGCACGAGCGCGCCGCGCATGCGTTCCAGTCCGATGCGCCGTGCCATTTCCTGGTAGACGGGCACGTTCGAGATCTTGATCGCTTCGCGCAGCCCCATGTCTCTGGCCCATTCGGGGCGGGCGACTGGCTTGCCGCCGTACGGCACGATCTCATCGACCGAGGCGACGGCGCCGGTACTCAGTGCGATCAGCGAGTTCGGGAGTTTGAAGGTCGACGCCGGGATGAACCGTTTGGCGGCGCGCTGGCGGTCGTGGCCCGTGTCGGTGTCCTGGGCCACGTCGTGCACGACGAACGTGCCCGTCACGCCCTCTTTCTTGAACAGCTGCGTGATGGCCGGGCTGTCGCGCCATTCGGTGGCCTGGGCGACGGCGCCGAACGCCATCAGGGCGAGTGCAAGAACATGCTTGATCACTGGGCTGTTTCCTTGGTCAGTCGGGTGGCCAGACGCGCTCTAGCCTTGTCGGCATACGTGCGGCAGGCGGTGGTGTCGATGAAGGCGGCGTTGCCCCGCGCAGCGCGGCGGGCGTAGCGCTGCCACAGATCGCTGCCTTCCGGATGCGCCGATACCAGCACGTCGCACGGCAGGCCGGCCACCGTCGCGATCGAGCGCTCGAGGTCCGCGCGCGCCGTCGGATAGGCCGGGTGCCCACGGTAGCGAAATGGCCCCGCCGCGATGGCGTTCAGGCTGTCGGCGTACACCATGTGCGCCGTCCGGCCGCCTTCGATGGCGTTCCAGGTCCAGCTCGCGCCGCCCTGCGTGTGGCCGGGTGTCGCGTGCATCGTCACTGCCAGCGGGCCGAGCTTGACCACGTCGCCGTCGGCCACGCCCCGCACGCGCCCGATCGGCGCCATGGGTGTCAGGTCGGTGTACTGCGGGTCGCCCTTGCTGGCCTGGCCGCTGCGCAGTACGGGCACGGTGGCGCTGCCGGCCAGGACCTCGGCGCCCGACAGGCGCTGCAGTTCTGCGATGCCGCCCGCATGGTCGAAATGCGCGTGCGAATTCAGGATGAAGCGGATGTCTTCGACCTTGAAGCCGAGCTGGCGAACGTTACGGACGATCTGGGGCGCCGACTTGTCGCTGCCCCCGTCAATGAGGATATGTCCCTCGTTCGACGTGATCAGGACCGCCGACAGCCCATGCGTGCCGACATAGAAGGTGTTGCCGTACAGGGCAAACGGTTCCTGCGGCGTGTTCCAGTCGTTGGCTGCAGCAGGCTGCAGGCACGCGGCGAGGCCAGCCGCGGCGAGTGCCAGGCTTGTGTGTTTCATCATGACGATTCCTTATGTGGACGGTGAAAGCGTTGCGAGCCTTCCCGGCAGCGCGCGCAGGAAGTGTTCTTTCAGGAGCGGCCCGGCCGCGCGGTCCGGGTGGCGCGGGCCAAGCATCTGCCGCGTGAAAACGACGGTGCGCCCATCCTTCGTGGCCCAGCCGACGAACCAGCCGAGCGCGCGGCCCGTGGCCCCGGCCCCATCGCGCGCGCTGTCCGTGGCAGTGCCGGTCTTGCCGTACACCTGCCAGCCATTGGCCGACGTGGGCAAGCGCAGCAGCTGCGCCGTCATGTCGAAGGCGTGCGCGCTGACGAGAAGTTCGCGGTTGGCGACCTTGCGCAGAAAAGCGGCTTGTTCACGCGGCGAGACCTGCAGCGACGACGAGATCCAGGCCCTGTCGACGCCGCCGGTAAGGTCCTGGTTGCCGTAGTCGAAGCGATCCACGTAATCCTGTACGCGGCCTTCGCCCAGCCGGCTAGTGACCTGCTGCGCGTACCAGACGGTCGAATTGCGGATCCAGCTCGCCGGATCGGTGGTGGCGCGCCACGCTGGCTGCCAGTCGATGTAGCCCGCCTTGAACGGCAGCGCCGGTGTGCGGGTATCCTGCAGGATGCCGGCGTCGAATCCCATCAGGCTCACGGCGATATTGAAGATCGACGCCGGCGTGGTGCGTACATCGCAGCGCCCTTCCTCGACCAGCACCGCCCCCGTGGCAGCATCGAGCATCAGCGTGCAGTCGAGCGTTTCTGGCGCAGCGTCCCAGGCCAATGCCGGCTGCAGCGCGAGGTTGGCGCCGAACACCAGCGCCAGTGCCGTCAGGCCGGCGCAGCGGGCACGGCCTGCATGACGGGCGAGGCCCGGTGAGCGGATCAGCGCGACACGCGCGGCCAGCGTGTCCGGCGCGACGCCACCGAAGGCCAGCGCATTGGCTGGCGCGGCCTGGTACTGGAAGCGCAGCTGCGCCACCAGCGCGGCAGCGTACGCCTTGCGCTGGACCTGCGACCGGCCGCGCAGCACGTCGCGGTCGCAGCCCAGTTCCTGGGCCCAGACGAGGCGCGCGCGCAGCAGGCGCATCGCCGGATTGAACCAGCACAGTGCCTGGAGCAGCGCGCAGGCGGCGAGCCACCACAGATCGCCCCGGCGCCAGTGCGTCAGTTCGTGGGCGACGATCAGCTCGCGCTGCAGTGGATCGATCGTTCGCAGGGCCAGCGGCAACAGCAAGCGCGGTCGGACCGGACCGACCAGCATCGGGGAAATGGGGGCATCGACTTCGATCATGAGAGGCAGCGACCCGTCCGACGGCGTTCGCGCACCGGCACGCAGCAGCCGCGCCAGCGCGCGCTGGCCATGGACCAGGCGCGCAAGCATCCACAGCAAACCGCCCGTATAAGCCAGCGCCCATGCCCACGCGGTCCAGCTCAGCCACGAGCGGGATTGGGCAAACGTGCTGGCAGCACCGGCCGCCTGAACGGGCCTGGGGACTGTGCCGGCCGTCATGGGCGACAGATCGACATTGAACACGGGCAGCATGTGAAGCTGCTGCGCCTGCGGCAGCATCAGGATGATGAAGGTGGCCGCAAGCGCGACCTGCCCCAGCATCCACGGGGTGCGCTGCATGCCAAGCGCCGGCAGGTACCGCCGCGCCAGCGCCAGCACGCCCCACACGGCCAGGCCAGCGGCCAGGCAGCCGATGCTGGCGAACAGCAAGCGGATGAGCGCCGCGTCGAGCGCAGTCATGGCGCCGCGTCCTTGTCGACTGGCCAGTCGTTAAGCAGTTGCTCCAGACGCGCGAGCTCATCGTCGTCCACCAATTTGCTGCCGGTGAACATATTGACCGGCAGCGGCGTGTCGATCTCCATCACGCGCTTGCCAAAGTCATGGGCGAACGCGGCCAGCGTATCGACCTTGTCGCTGACTGCGGCATACACCTGCACCCCATGGCGCAATTCCTGACGCACCATGCCTTTGTCGAGCATGCGTTCGAGCGTCTTGCGGGTGGAGGAATACGACCAGCCCAGTTCGGCCTCGACGGCGTCGTGGATTTCACGCGCGCTGAGCGGCTGCTGGCGCCATAACGCCTTGAGGAGGCTCAGTTCGGAAATCGAGGGTACGGCCATGGCAACAGTCCTTGACGTGACGATTAATGTGACACTTGTTGTGACTCTTGCCACAATTATGCGACAAGTGTCGCAATCGCGTCAACAAGAACTTGCGACGACCGTCAGTTGCGCAGATCGTCGACCGCTTCGCTGCCAAAGCCAGTCGCGAGCAGATAATCGGCCAGGTTGCGCGCGCAATCCTCGGGTGAGGTCAAGCCGCCCGTGTCCTTCAGCTCGACGAAGCGCTCGCGCAGCGGGAAGTTGGCGTCCGGTGTCGCGCGGATCGCCGCCTGCATGTCGGTATCGATGACGCCCGGCGCCAGGCTGACTGCAAGCACGCGCGAATCGCCATCAAGCTGGACAGCGCGCGCATGCTGGTCGAGCGCCGCCTTCGTCGCGCAGTACACGGCCCAGCCAGGATAGGCATTGCGCCCTGCCCCGCTGGAAATGTGCAGGATGCGCCGCGTCGCCTCGGGCGCGGCCTGCACGAACGCGGCGGCCAGCGCCAGCGGCGCGCCAACGTTGAGCATCACCGCCTGCAGCACGGCCGCCGGCGCCTGCGCGGCAAGCGGGCCCACTGGCGTGACGACGCCGGCATTGTTGACGAGGTACACGGCGTCGGCGCCCGCGAGAAAATCGCGCAGCGCCGGGCCGGCGAGCCAGGCCTGTAACGCGGCCGGATCGGCCATGTCGACTTCAGCCTGTTCGATGCCGGCCAGCGCGGAACGTCCGCGCGCCAGGCCCAGCACGGCCAGGCCGCGCGCCTTTAATTCGGCCGCGATGGCGGCCCCGAGGCCACGGGTGTGGCCGGTGACGATGACTTTGTTCATAGGGAGGCTCCTAGATGAAGACGGGTTCGGGTTCGAGCATCACGCCATAGCGCGCCGCGACATCGGCCTGGATGGCGGCAGCCAGCTGGACGACTTCCTGTCCCGTGGCCCCGCCCAGGTTGACCAGCACCAGCGCCTGCTTGTGGTACACGCCGGCCGCGCCCAGGTGGCGGCCTTTCCAGCCGCACTGGTCGATCAGCCAGCCCGCGGCCAGCTTGAACGTGCCGTCTGGCTGAGCGTGATGCACCAGGGTCGGGAACTGCGCGAGCAGGCGCGTGCATTCCGCGTTTGACACCACCGGGTTCTTGAAGAAGCTGCCGGCATTGCCGATCTCGCGCGGATCGGGCAGCTTGCGGCGCCGGATCGCTTCGACCATCAGGCCAATATCGTTCGGCGTGGGCGCCGTTAGTCCAGCTTCCTGCACCGCATTGCCCAGTTCGGCGTAGCGCAGGTTCGGCCCCCACGCGCGCGGCAGCGCAAAGGTCACGTCCAGCACGACGAGATTGGCGCCATCGGGATGCTTGAAGATGCTGTCGCGGTAGCCGAAGCGGCAGGCGGCCGCGTCCAGCGTGCGCGTGGCGCCGCTGGCCATGTCGTAGGCAGTAAGGCTATGGAATACGTCCTTGGTTTCGACGCCATACGCCCCCACATTCTGGATAGGCGCCGCGCCCACGGTGCCGGGTATCAGCGACAGGTTTTCCAGCCCGCCGATCCCCTGCTCGAGCGTGAAGCGCACGAAGCCGTGCCAGTTTTCGCCGGCCTGGGCGCGCACGAGGATCTTGCCGGCCTCGTCGCCCAGCACCTCGCGGCCCTGCCCCGTCATGTGCAGCACCAGGCCCTCGACGTCGCGCGTAAACAGCAGATTGCTGCCGCCGCCAAGTACCAGGCGCGGCAAGGCAGCCAGCGCCGGATCGGCACGCACCGCGGCCAGTTGCTCGGCGCCATCCACGCGCAGATAGTGGCGCGCGCGGGCGGGAATGCGGAAGGTATTGAACGTGTCGAGCGGCTGGTCGTGAATGAGAGGCATGATGTAACGGCGTAAAAGTGTCGTTTCATTATAGTGGTTCGTGCATTGCCGGCTTTCCACACGGGTGAAACGGTCGCGATTCGGGCCGCCGTCCGCTAAAATAGAGGGATTCATCTACATGCAAGACAAAAAAAGGACACCCCATGCCATCATTTGATGTCGTCTGCGAAGCAGACATGGTCGAAGTAAAGAACGCGGTTGAACAATCGAACAAAGAAATCACGACCCGTTTCGATTTCAAGGGCAGCTCGGCCAATGTCGAGCAAAAAGACAAGGAACTGACGCTGTTTGCCGATTCCGATTTCCAGCTGACCCAGGTCAAGGACGTCCTGATCAACAAGATGGCCAAGCGTAAGGTTGACGTGCGTTTTCTGGACGAAGGCAAGGTCGAGAAAATCGGCGGCGACAAGGTCAAGCTGGTGATCAAGGTGCGCAACGGTATCGAAACCGACGACGCAAAAAAGATCACCAAGCTGGTCAAGGAAAGCAAAATGAAGGTGCAGGCGAGCATCCAGGGCGAATCGGTGCGCATCACCGGCGCCAAGCGCGACGACCTGCAGACGGCCATGGCCATGCTGCGCAAGGACGTGCAAGACCTGCCGCTGGCCTTCAACAACTTCCGCGACTGATCGGTATCAGCGCGTTGCAACGGGCCGGCTTGACCGGCGCTGGCACGGGGCGCTACGTGGACAATGTGTCCGCTGAAGCCTTGTAACGCTTGGAGTAAAATGGCGCCGTGTGTCGACCCAGGGTCGACTCTCGCACACCGCAGCCACTCCGGGCAGATTAGGTAGTCTAAGGATAGCAATGAAACGTGTTGATGATTTCCGCCTGCGCATGGGCAACAAGGAATACGTGCCCATCATGATCGGCGGAATGGGTGTGGACATTTCGACGTCCGAGCTGGCGCTGGAAGCAGCCCGCCTGGGCGGGATCGGCCATATCTCCGATGCAATGTCGCAAGACGTGTCCGACCGCAAGTTCGACACCACGTACGTCAAGGAAAAAACCAAGACCTACAAGTTCAACATCAACAACATGAACAAGGCCGTGGTCCAGTTCGATCTGGATCACCTGGCCGAGGCCACGCGCCGTCATGTCAGCTCCACCATGGAAGCGAAGAAAGGCGATGGCCTGATCTACGTAAACTGCATGGAAAAGCTGACCATGAACGCGCCGAAGGAAACGCTGCGCGTGCGCCTGGCGTCGGCCCTGGACGGCGGCATCGACGGCATCACGCTGTCGGCCGGCCTGCACCTGGGTTCGTTCGAGCTGATCAAGGACCACCCGCGTTTCCGCGATGCGCACCTGGGCATCATCGTCTCGTCCGTGCGCGCGCTGCAACTGTTCCTGCGTAAAGTCTCGCGCCTGGACCGCAAGCCCGACTTCATCATCGTCGAAGGCCCCCTGGCTGGCGGCCACCTGGGCTTCGGCATGGATGACTGGAAGCAATACGACCTGCACACGATCATGGACGAAATCCATGCGTTCGTGAAGGCCGAGCAGCTGGGCATCCCGGTGATTGCCGCCGGTGGCGTGTTCACCGGTTCGGATGCCGTCAGCTTCCTCGAAAAAGGCGCGGGCGCCGTTCAGGTCGCCACGCGCTTTACTGTGACCACCGAATGCGGCCTGCCGGACGACGTCAAGCAGGAATACTTCCGCGCCAGCGAAGAAGACATCGAAGTCAACGGCATCTCGCCGACCGGCTATCCGATGCGCATGCTCAAGAATACGCCGGCGATTGGCTCGGGCATTCGCCCGGGCTGCGAATCGTATGGTTATCTGCTCGATGCGACCGGCAATTGCTCGTACATCAATGCCTACAACCGCGAGGTGCAGGCGCATCCGGAACTGAAAAAAGTCACGGTGATGGACAAGACCTGCCTGTGCACGCATATGCGCAACTTCAATTGCTGGACGTGCGGTCATTACACGTACCGCCTGAAGGACACGTCACATCTGCTGGCCGATGGCAACTACCAGATCCTGAGCGCCGAGCACGTGTTCAAGGATTACCAGTTCAGCGTCAACAACGAGATCGCCCTGCCGGAAAAGCAGGAGATCGTTGCGGCGTAATCGCGCGGTGTAAGCCCTACTTTCGCTGTTGCCGCGCCGTACGGTGGCCATGAAAGCGTCATTCCTGCCCCCGCGGGAATGACGTTTTTGCGTTTACGCCTGAATGAACCGCCTTGTCCCGCCCCTGCCCCGTGATCGCCGCTGAATGTGCGCAGCCGCACCGAAGCCGTCTTGCATGAACGTTACGGTAATCACTCCATCAGCGGGAGTGAGCAATGAGCGAAGAGAAAAAGCAGGTCCGCATTACCAAAGCCACGATGCCAGCCGGCGGCTGGGGCTCGGTCGGTGACGTCAGCACGATCCTGACCGACCAGAACGTCGTCGTCAAAGACACGGGCTTGCTGCTCAAGCAAAACAAGACAGATGGCTTCGCCTGTGTCAGCTGCGCCTGGGCCAAGCCGGCCAATCCGCACCCCTTTGAATTCTGTTCCAGCGGCGCCAAGGCCACCGCCTGGGAAACCACGAGCAAGTCCATCGGCGCCGACTTTTTCCAGCGCCACACGCTGACCGAGCTCGAAAGCTGGAGCGACCATGAACTGGAAGACCACGGCCGCCTGACCACGCCGCTGCGCTACGACGCCGCCAGCGACAAATATGTGCAGGTCGACTGGGACGTGGCGTTCAACGAGATCGGCGCCGCGCTGCGCGGTTTTGACCCCAAGCAGGTCGTGTTCTACGCATCGGGCCGCGCCTCGCTGGAAACGTCGTACATGTACCAGCTGCTGGCGCGCATGTATGGCAACAACAACCTGCCGGACAGCTCGAACATGTGCCACGAAAGTACGTCGGTCGGCTTGCAAAAAACGATCGGCGTAGGCGTAGGCACGGTCAAGCTGAGCGACTTCGAGGATACCGACTGCATTCTGTTCTTCGGCCAGAACGTGGGCGTGAACAGCCCGCGCATGCTGCACCAGCTGCAAGAGGCGCGCAAGCGCGACGTGCCGATCATCACCTTCAACCCGCTGCGCGAGCGCGGGCTCGTCAGCTTCACCAATCCACAGTCGCCGCTGGAAATGCTGACCAGGCAAGAGACGGCCATCTCGACCCAGTACCACCAGGTCAAGCCGGGTGGCGACACAGCCGTGATCATGGGCATGTGCAAGGCGATCTTTGCCCTCGACGATGCGGCGCTGGCGGCTGGCGAACAGCGCGTGATCGACATCGCGTTCATCCAGGAACACACCAACGGCTTCAGCGACTTCGAGCAGGCCGTGCGCGCCTGCTCATGGGAAGCCATCGAGCGCGAAGCGGGCCTGTCGCAAGCGGCGCTCGAAGAAGCTGCGAGCGTGTATGCCAAGTCAAGCGCGGTGCTGGGCGTGTACGGCATGGGCCTGACGCAGCACCGTAATGGCGTGCAGAATGTGACGATGCTGGTCAACCTGCTGCTCCTGCGCGGCAATATTGGCAAGCCGGGCGCCGGCATCTGTCCGGTACGCGGCCACTCGAACGTACAGGGCCAGCGCACGGTGGGCATCACCGAAAAACCCGAACTGGCGCCGCTCGACAAGCTCAAGGAACAATTCAACTTCGAGCCGCCACGCGACATGGGCCTGACGACGGTCGATGCCTGCGAAGCCATCATCAAGCGCGACTTGCAGGGCTTCATCGGCCTGGGCGGCAATTTCCTGCGCGCCGTGCCGGAAACGGTGCTGATGGAAGCGGCCTGGCGCGAGCTGCCGCTGACGGTGCAGATCGCTACCAAGCTCAACCGCAACCACGTCATCCACGGCAAGGCGGCCTACCTCCTGCCGTGTCTGGGCCGTATTGAAATCGACCGCCAGGGCTCGGGTGACCAGTCCGTGTCGGTCGAAGACAGCACGTCGCACATGCACGGCTCGCGCGGGATGACCGAGCCGGCCGCGCCCGGGCTGCTGTCCGAACCGGCGATCGTCGCAGGCATTGCCAAGGCGACGCTGGCGCCCAACCCCAATGTCAACTGGGACGCCTGGGTGGCCGACTATCGGGTCATCCGCAAGGCCATGGGCGTGACCTTCCCCGAGATCTTCAAGGATCTGAACGAGCGCATGTGGACGCCGGGCGGCTACCGCAAGCCATTGGCCGCTGCCGAGCGCATCTGGAAGACCGAGAGCGGCAAGGCCGAATTCACGGTGCCCGAAGAACTGCCAGGCAACCCGAACATGCCGGGCGGCCCCGACATCCTGCGCCTGTTTACGATCCGCAGCGACGGCCAGTTCAACACGACCATCTACAGCAACGACGACCGCTTCCGCGGCGTGCACGGCAGCCGCATGGTGCTGTTCATGAACGCGGCCGACATGGAACGCTATGGCCTGGGCAAGGGCGACGTCGTGGCGCTGCGCACGCATGCGGACGATGGCGTGAATCGCCGCGTCGAAGGCTTGCAGATCGTGCCCTACGATGTGCCGACCGGCTGCATCGCCGGTTATTACCCGGAATGCAATCCGCTGATTCCGCTGTGGCACCACGCGAAGGAGAGCAAGGTACCGGCAGCCAAGGCCATCGATGTGCTGCTCGAGCGCAGTCATTCAGTGGCAACGAGCGCGGCAACCAGCGCGGCACCGAGCGTGGCATGAACGCGCGCACGTCCTTTCCCGGTGACGGCGGGCCGGACTATCCCGTTGCCAGCAGCGTGCCGGCGGCCTGCTGGCAGGCTGGCGCGAGCGAGGCGCTGGCCGAAGTGCTGGCCGAGGAAGTGCCGGTAGCACTCGTCTACAACGGCATCAGCCACGCCGTGATGCTGGCCTCGCCGCAAGACCTGGAAGACTTCGCACTGGGATTTTCGCTGTCGGAGCGCATCGTGCGCCAGGCGGCAGATATCCGCGACATTGCCATCGAGACGGGCCCGCACGGCATCACGCTAGCGATGGAGATTGCCCCCGGCGCCATGGCGCGCCTGAAGGAAACGCGGCGTGCGCGCACTGGCAAGACCGGCTGCGGCCTGTGCGGTGTGGACAGCCTGGCCTGGTTCGAGCGCGAGACGGGTCTGATCGATGCACGCGATGGCGGCGCGCATGGCGTTACGGCGCAGTTTGCGCCCGATGCACTGCACCGCGCGATGGCCGCGATGGCGGCGCGCCAGCACCTGCACCTGGCGACCGGCGCCGTCCACGCGGCGGGCTGGGCCGACCGCGATGGGGTGCTGCGCACCGTGCGCGAAGACGTCGGCCGCCACAATGCGCTCGACAAACTGATCGGCGCGGTGGCGCACGATGGCGTACCAGCTGACAGCGGCTTCGTCGTCGTGACCAGCCGCGCCAGTTTCGAGATGGTGCAAAAGACCGCGCGCGCCGGCATTGCCGTGCTGGCGGCCATTTCGGCGCCGACGGCCATGGCCGTGCGCCTGGCCGATGCTGCCGGCGTGACGCTGGCCGGCTTCGTGCGCGCCGGCCGCCACGTCGTCTACAGCCATCCGCAACGCCTGACCTGAGCGTCTGACGCAGGGATCTGATGCACACCCGCGCACGTCTCAAGCGCGGCGCGCGACAACGATGTTGAACGGGTATAAGCTGAAAGCATGCGCGCAACCAACGCGACGCGATGCGAGAGAGGCGGCCCGACATGTCAACGTTTGCCCCTGCCGAGCACGTCAGCTTCCTGGCTGATCAAGCGGGCACCATCACCAGTTGGAACCCGGCGTGCGCCGCGCTGTTCGGTCGTGCTGCAGCCGACATCATCGGCCAGCCGGTCGCCAGCCTGCTCGACGGTGCCAGCTGGGTAGTCTTGCAAGGCGCCGCCCAGAGCCATACCACATTGGCGACAAGCGCCGGCCCGCGCCCTGCCAACCTCCACCTCGTGTTGCAGACGGGCCGCGACGGCGCCCCGCTCGGCTATAGCATCACTATCATCCCGACCGTGATCGGCGTATCGGAAGGCGAGCGGCTCGGCGCGACACCACTGTCCGCCGTCGTCGACCTGCTGCCGGGCACCTTCTACATCATGAACCGCGAAGGCCGCGTCCTGCTGTGGAACCATAATCTCGAACGGTTGTGCGAGATGATGCCGGACGAAATCGCCGCCGCCAACGGCATCGCCATGCTCGACCCGCGCGACCGCCCCGGCGCACTCAGGCAGGTCGAGGCCATGTTCGACAACAATACCGAGATCGCCCTGGAGACCGACTATGTTTCGCGCAGTGGCCGCGAAACACCGATGCTGCTGCGTGGCGCGCGCATCGATTGCAATGGGGGCCAGTACATCTTTGGCATGGGCATCGACATTTCCCGCCAGCGCGCACGCGAGCGCCAGCTGGCCCTGTACCGGCGCGCGCTCAATGCGGCCCGCAATGGCGTGATCATCGCCCGCGATGGGGGGCCCGACCACCTGATCGAGTACGTCAATCCCGCCTTTGAACACATCACCGGTTACAGCGCCGACGAAGTCATCGGGCGCGATTCGCGCTTCATGGCGGCGCCCGGGCTGGACGCCGACGAGCGCAGCCGCATGCACCGGGCGCTGCGCGAACACCGCTCGGTGCACGTCGTACTGCGTAACCTGCGCAAGAATGGCGAACTGTTCTGGAATGACCTGCACATCACGCCCGTGCACGACGACAATGGCAAGGTCACCCACTTCATCGGCATCATCAACGACGTCACCGCCAGCAAGCAGCGCACCGACAATCTCGGGCACGACGTCAACCATGACAGCCTGACAGGGCTTGCCAGCCGCACGCTGTTGCGCGACCGGCTCGACCATGCCCTGCACCTGGCCCAGCGCCACCAGACGCTGGTGGCGACCGTGCTGATCGACCTGGACGGTTTCAAGGCCATCAACGACACCTTCGGCCACGATGCCGGCGACGCCGTGCTCAAGGTCGTGGCACGGCGCTTGCAGGCAGCCGTGCGCGACAGCGATACGGTGGCGCGCATGGCAGGCGATGAGTTTGCGATGGTGCTGGTCGACCAGCCGACACTGCGCTTCACGCTGCGCATGGTTGAACGGTTACGCCGCGCATTGATCATGCCGGTCTCGTTTGGCGGCAACGACATCGCCGTGGGCGCGAGCCTGGGCGTGGCGGCCTACCCGCACGATGGCGCGACGACGGCTGACCTGATCCGCGCCGCCGACATGGCGATGCACCGCGCCAAGCGCCATGGCGGTGGCGTGCACTTTCATTCCCGCGAAATGCACGACGTCAGCGCAGCGCGCACCGCACTGGCCGACAGCATGCGCAGCGCACTCGAGGACGATCAGCTGTTCCTGTTGTTCCAGCCCCGGATGGAAGCGCACAGCGGCAAGGTGCGGGGGTTCGAGGCCCTGCTGCGCTGGCGCCATCCCGAGCACGGCGTGATGCTGCCGGCGTCCTTTCTGGCCGAAGCCGAAGAAAGCGGACAAATTGTCGAGATCGGCGGCTGGGTGCTGGACCAGGCCTGCGCCTTCGCACGCGATCTGCGCAGCGCCGGTTACACGGGCCTGCCGGTGGCGGTGAACGTGACGCACCGCGAATACAGCCGGCCCGATTTCATCGGCGGCATCGCCCGCCGCATGCAGGAGGCCGGGTTACCACCCGGGAGCCTCGAGATCGAGATCCCCGAAGCTGACCTGATCCGCAACCCCGGTCTGGGGCGCGACCTCTCGGTGCAATTGCGCGCGACAGGCGCAATGCTGTCAGTCGACCAGTTCGGGCAAGGTATGTCCGATCTGGCGTTCCTGCAGCAGTTATCGGTGCGCCAGGTGAAACTGTCACGCAAGGCCGTGCATGACATCGCCGACCACGGCCGCAACGGCGCGCTCGCCCGGACCCTGATCGATATCGGCCACAATCTCGATATCACCGTGGTGGGCGAAGCGGTGGAAACCGAGGCGCAGGTCGACTTTTTGCGCAGCCACGGGTGCGACCAGATGCAGGGCCAATGGTTCAGCGCGCCATTGTCAGCCGCTGCCGCGCGCGCTTTCCTCAAGGATCGCCAACATGCGTTGTAGGGTGGACGGGTCCCCCGTCCACGCGTTCAATGAACGTCGGTGCGCCACACATCCAACTTGCGTCGAACGCGTGGACGGCAGAGCCGTCCACCCTACGGCAATCAATGTGGCCGATTTACCATACCGTGACGCCCACCCCGTCCATTCCCCGATTTGTGCAGACTGTCGCAGGAAACTGGCCCTGACGCGCCCGGCGCGTTAAAGTTGCATCATTCCAACGGCCGCCCTTTTGGGCCGATGCAACATCCTCCGACGATCGACGACGCCATGCAAGCACGCAGCACGACACAGCACCATCTGGCCGGCACCCTGTCCTGGCTCTACCGCGCTTTCGACGGCGTGGCGACCTGGGTCACCCAGCTGTCATGGTGGAAGTTTCTTCTTTTTGCCGGCCTGACCTTGACCGCCGCCGGCATCCTGCAGGAAGAACTGTTCAACGGCCCGGCCGAAGAAGAAATCGCCCGCGCCGAGCGCGAATCCGGCCGCCGCAGCGACGCCAGCATCCTGATCGACGAGAGCGGCATCCGCTTCAATCCCCGCACCCGGACCCGCACGGCAGAAACAGCACCGGCGACGACACCGGAAACGCCCGAGGTCCCTGCCGTACCGGACACGCCCGACGCACCACCGGGTCCGCCGGTAACAGTGACAGCGCCCTCCTCCAGCACCGGCGCCGTGAATATCTCGCCAGGCAGCGACTCGGTCCACATCGAATTGCCACCGCAAATCGGTGAAGAACTGTCGAACGCCATCGAGGCCGCCGTCGAAGACGCGGCCGAACAGAAGGTGTCGCGCTATCACAAGCAGGCGTCCACCTGGTTCATGAACTTCGTCGTGCTGTTGCTGCTGGCGCTGTTCGGCACAAAAGCGCTCGTCGGTGGCAAGAAGCGCGCCGATGCCGAAGCCCAGGTGGCCAACGCGGCCGCCGAGCGCGAAGCGATGCAGCGCCAGCTGATGGAAACGAAAATGCAGATGATGCAGGCCCAGGTCGAGCCCCACTTTTTATTCAACACGCTGGCATCCGTCGAGCACCTGATCCGCGTCGACCCGCCACGCGCGTCGGCCATGCAGCGCAGCCTGATCCAGTACCTGCGCGCGGTGCTGCCGCAAATGCGCGACAACGCCGTCGTGACGGGCCTGGGGCGCGAGGTCGACATGGTCAATGCCTACCTGGACTTGCTCAAAATGCGGATGGAAGAACGCCTGACGGTCAACCTGCGCGTGCCCGACGGCCTGCGCAGCGCGGCCTTTCCGCCGATGATGCTGCAATCGATGGTCGAGAACGCCATCAAGCACGGGCTGGAGTGCAAGCCCGAAGGCGGCACGCTGAACATCGTCGCCGAGGTCGTCGACAGCCGCCTGCGCGTGACCGTGGCCGACGACGGCGTGGGCTTTGGCGTGATGCCCAGCGACGGCACCGGCCTGGGCCTGCAGACGATCCGCGAACGCCTGAAGCTGCTGCATGGCGAGGCCGGCTGGCTGCACATCGGCGCCAACAGCCCGACCGGCGTGATCGCGACGATCGAAGTGCCGTACCAGTTGTCCAAGTAATCAGCTGGCGGGCGGGCAGCGGCGATCGATCGCTTGCCTGTAAATCAGTTTCATTGAATAATCATTCAATCATATTTTCATAACAACACGCTCAAGAGACCACCATGCCCACCGCAATCATTGCCGATGACGAAAGACTGATGCGCGACCAACTGCGCATGCGCCTGCAGGATGCTTGGCCCGAACTGCAGATCGTCGGCGAAGCGAAGAATGGTGACGAGGCAGTCCAGCTGGTGGGCGAACTCAAGCCCGACCTGACGTTTCTGGACATCCGCATGCCGGGCAAGACCGGCATGGAAGCGGCGCGCGACATCGGCGACAAGAGCCTGGTCGTGTTCGTCACGGCCTACGACCAGTACGCGGTGGAGGCGTTCGAACGCGGCGCCATCGACTACGTGCTCAAGCCGACCGAGCCGGATCGCTTGCGGGTGACGGTCGACCGCCTGAAGGAGCGCCTCGAGCGGCCGCCGGCCAATGTGAACGACAGCGTCAGCGCCATGCTGAGCCAGCTGGCCGAAAAGATCGCCTCGCCCAAGCCGAAGCACCTGCAATGGATCCAGGCCAGCATCGGCCAGGACCTGCGCATGATTCCCGTCGAAGACATCCTGTTCTTCCGTTCGGACGAAAAATACACCAGCGTGCAGACGAGCGGCTTCGAGGCGCTGATCCGCAAGCCGGTGCGTGACCTGGCTGATGAGCTCGATCCTTCGCTGTTCTGGCAAATCCACCGCGCGACGCTGGTCAACGTCAATGCCATCGAAGGCGTGACGCGCGATATCCGTGGCCGTCATCTGGTGATGGTCAAGGGCCGGCCCGAAAAGCTCGAAGTCAGCCGCAGTTTCTTGCACCTGTTCAAGCAGATGTGACAGCGTTGCGGGGCGCGCGTGCTATTGCGCGCCTTGTGACCTCTCAAGGCCCCGCCGGAGCGGGCGCGTAGTGTAGAAGGTCCGGCCCTCGCCCGTGGCCTTCTCGTCCCTGCCCGCATGAAACTTCAGCGCACGATGCACCTGCGGCGAAACCGCAGCCTCGACCAGCGCGCCGCGCGCGCCTGCGACAGCCGGCGCATCCTGCACAGCGCCAGCGACGCCATCCTGTCGGTCGGCCACGACACCACGATCCTGCTGGCCAACCCGGCGGCGGCGCGCATGTTCGATACGGGCGTGGCCAGCCTGCAGGGCAGTCCGCTGGCGCGCTTCATCCTCGCACCCGGCGCCGATGCGCGCACCCCGCCCGACTATTTTCCCGCCGGCCTCGGACGCGCCGGCCGGCGTGCCACCGACTACGCCGTCACCGGCATCCGCAGCGATGGCGAACGCTTTCCCATCGAAGGGTCGATCTCGAACGTGGAGCACGAAGGCCGGCCGATCTACACGGTGATCCTGCGCGATGTGTCCGAGCGGCACCTGGTCCAGCAAACGCTAGCGCGCTCGCATGACCAGTTGCGCCAACTGTCGTCGGCACTGCAAAGCATTCGCGAAGAAGAGCGCACGCATATCGCGCGCGAGCTGCACGACGACCTCGGGCAACTGCTTGCGTCGCTGCGCATGGACCTGACGCTACTGGCGCGTGTCAAGCACTTGCCCGAGGCCAGCACACCGCTGATCGCCGGCATGGAAAGCAATCTGCTCACGGCCATTGCGTCGCTGAGGCGGATCGCCACCAATCTGCGCCCGCGCGCCCTCGACGAAGGCGGCCTGTATTTTGCACTGCAGGGCTTGCGCGACGAATTCACCGAACGCCACGGCATTGCCTGCACCGTCCTCGCGGATGAAGCCGAATTGCGGCTGGACGATGCGGCCAGCACCGCCATCTTTCGCATCGTGCAAGAGGCACTGACCAATATCGCGCGCCATGCTGGTGCGCAGCACGTGTGCGTGAATCTGTATCGCACCAATGGCGACCTGCTGCTGACGGTCCAGGACGATGGCCGGGGCATCCGCGCGCAGGACATGGGCAAGGCCGAATCGCTGGGCCTGATCGGGATGCGCGAGCGGGTCTGGGCCATGCAGGGCGATATCACGATCGGCGCCGATGAGCCGCCGGGGACGCGCATCGACATCGTGCTGCCCATTGCGGGCCATGTCGTCTGATGCCCGAAGAATCGGGCGTGCCAAACGTCCTATTGCATAAAAACAACAGTGCCAAGCTGTCATGAACTCGACACATAGTCTCGATAAGATCGCTGTCGATCTGAGTTGATTACAAACTCTACATCTTGTCGAAACCACACTGGAGATCTTCATGAAGTATAAGTTCCTGGCCGCCGCCGTGCTGTCATCCCTGCCACTGTTCGCATCCGCCCAAACCAACGTCCAGATCTATGGCGTGATGGACGCGGCCGTCGCTCTCGAAGACACCGACGTGCCGGGTGAAGACCGTCGTACCACCATCAGCTCGGGCAACCAGTCGAGTAGCCGTCTGGGCTTCCGCGGTACCGAAGATCTCGGCAATGGCCTGAAAGCCCTGTTCAACATCGAAGCCGGCGTCGCGCTGGATACCGGTGCCACCGATACGCAAACCTTCGGCCGCCGCGCCGTGGTCGGCCTGCAAGGCAACTTCGGTACCGTGACCCTGGGCCGCGAGTACTCGCCAATCGCTGCTGTCGCCGCCGCATCGGACATCAACGGCCAGGGCATGTACGGCAGCAACCTGTCGGCCTTCGGCACCAACCGTCTGACCCGTCGCCTGTCGAACTCGATCAACTACAAATCGAACGACCTGTCGGGCTTCATCGTCAACGCCGCCTACTCGACCGGTGAAAAAACCGTGGACCCGTCGGGTGACCTGCTGGGCATCGCGCTGGAATACAAGATTGGCGGCCTGTACCTGGGCGCCGGTTACCACACCATCGAGCGCCTGGCGAAGGGTGACGACAAGGAAATGGCATTCGGTGCCGGCTACAAGTTCGGCGACTTCGAAATCAAGGGTAACTACCTGGAAGCCGAACTGGAAGGCACCACCGCCACTAACGGCGTCGAGTACAAGAACGCCAACATCGGCGCATCGTACGCAATGGGCGCGAACAAGTTCTTCCTGAACTTCCAGCAGCAAAAGCTGAACAACGGCGCCAAGGGCAACACCGTGGCCGTGTCGTACACCTATACGCTGTCGAAGCGCACCAACTTCTACGGTACCTACGCCCAGCTGAGCAACAACAACCGCGCTGCCTTCGGCATCAATGCGTCGTCGAACAACGTGACCCCGGTCTCGAGCGTGCCGGCCATCAGTGCCCTGAGCGCCGATCCATCGGTGCTGACCGTTGGTATCCGTCACGCGTTCTAACCATGGCGCCGCACACGCCGCCAACGGCGGCGTGTGACGTTAGCCCACCGTTCCTGCGTTCGTGGGGACATTTGATGCCGGCGCTGCCGGCATTTTTCATGGCGCAGTCAGCGTTATCTGTTGATGACACTGATAGCAATGCAAAGCAATTGTTCTGGCAAAATGATCCGCTCTCCATTCAGCGCCCAGCGCCAGCCCAGGTAATTGGGCAGGTAGCGCGACGCCACACCACGAAAGCCCTGTAGCCAGGCCTTGAAGCGCTGGTGGTAGGCGTTCACGTTCTGCACGTGGATGGCAAGGCTGCCCAGACGCCTTGCACGCATACCGGCGCGCACATTGACCGCCTCGTGCGCGATCCTGTGCTTGCGTGCAAAGGCGCGGTAAGCGGGGTGGCTGTCACTGACCATCGTAGGCAACAATAAGCCAGAAATTCCGCAAGTGCGCATGTTGATCAAAAAACACAGTCGCAGTTTTTCCACACGCAAAATTAGATGCAATATATGCTAAACATACCTCTCTGATCGAAGCAGAGGTGCGGACGTTCGAGCATTGGACCGCGCACTTCGCTGTAAACATAATTACTGCTGTGACAGCATCGCTGTAACTATCAGCACCGCTAAATCTAGGCGCTTGCAACTAAGAGCTACGGAACTACGTTTCCAAAATTTGACGCTTCGCTGTTTGTTCGATTTTTTTTCAGTCAATTGAGCGCCGAACGGGAGAGGAACCCATGACAAATTTTTGAAATTTTTCTCAGGCTTGGCTTGAGACTGCGCGATATGACGTAACATAACATGCAATTTAGGCATGTTATTTGCACTGATGATAAGGGGGCTGAAAATGAAAGTGCTTTGCCTTTTACTTCTTACGACGATCTTTACGGTCGCGGATAGTCTTGCCCAAAACCCGACCGGATCTGCGGCAATGCCGTCGGATGAAGAGGTAGCACGTCTATTAAAGCCAAGCCGGCGCCCGGTAACTGAGAGGATTCCAAAATTCGAAAAGAACACTGAAGTGCCTGCAGTGAAAATCCAGAACTTGCCTATCACACAAAGAATCTTCCGAATCGGCGCGTTAAAAGCTGTAAGTCAGGATATTGAAAACGCTGCAAGATCGGCAGAATTGACCTACTCCAATGACAATTTCGCGGGGACTAATTGGCAACGGATTACGGTGCCTCGGCAAAAACCTCTATTTAAGGATGCAGTTTCTATCGTTTTACTTAACGTCAACCATCACGGCAAGACGATAGAAATAGCGGTGCGTGGCACTGCAAATCTTGACGATGTGCTCTACGATTTAAAGGCGGCATCAGCATTCGATGAAGAGCTGGGTTTTCGAGTTCATTCAGGCTTTCGTACTCTTGCCCGAGAGATCTTGGCGCACCTAAAGAAGCACAATTTAAGCGACGAAGTGCTGACGACTTATAAATTTTATCTGTCAGGGCATTCATTAGGTGGATCAATTGCATCAATCATATCCATGTATCTGCATCAAGGGGGATCACAGGTTGCATCTGTTGTCACGTTTGGGGCTCCCCGCTTTACTACCAATGAAGGCGCTAGGAAGTATCAAGTCTTAAACCAGGTTACTCATCGAATTGTGCGGTGTGACGACGTTGTACCTTTCATGCCACCACCAAATTTCTTCGGTTGGTCAAACGAGAGCTACCAAGCTAACGGGAATATTTTTCTTTTGCTTAACCCGCCGTATTTTGATTATTCAGTAGGGATCGATATCGAACGAGATTTCGCCTATCAATTGCGGATTGAGTTCGAAAACAAAGGTGCAACTAAGATACTTGCATATGGCCACCGGATGGATCACTACGCTGAACAACTATCGCATTTCTACTCGCGCAACTTGATGAGAAAGGCGAAAAAGGCGCCTGACGGAAACACATATATTGGCGTACCAGACCTACAACCAGTCACTTATACCTTAGCTCTAAAAAACACGCTTTGCCCTGCACAGACGTCCATCTAACTCCCCGAACGGTCATGTCAGGGACAGCCAGTTATACAACTGACCTGATAGAAGGCCTACTTAGCTTAAGCGACGAAATGAACTCCAAGACACGGGGTAGACTCGGACATATCGCTGCTTTCTCTATGGTGGATGCTAACCCTTCACGCACGTCTGGCTATCCTCAATCGCAGGGACATACGTCACCCCAGCAAACACGTCTCTCATACGAAAGGCATCCATGAGTATCGCCGTCTTGCGTAGCTGACACGGTCCGGATGGGAGCGCCTAGGGTCAATGTCGAACTACAAGCGGACACTAGCATGCCAAGTGCCACCATTGTTGGCAACAATACGCCTGATACATTTAGAGACCTATCTTGCTATACTAGAGGGTGGACACATCAAGTTGAGTTGATACGATTGCAACTAACGGTGACGTAGGCGCATGATGCCTAGTGGGACCAATCTGGGTCGAATATCACCGATTAGTTACTCTCTTCAACTCTTGCAGACCTCGAGCAGCGCAGATACCCCTAGCCTCGGCAGGTAGGTATGTGATTGAGACTTATATAACGAAGCACCGACACTAGCGATAAAATTGCCATTAAGATGGAAATTCAGACGAGCCCAACACTGGGTGATGGAGCGATAAGAGCAGCATTGATCGAACGTCTATGGACGTCAACGTTGCCAAAGAAAATTATCGAAGAATTACGAGTTCACAATGGCAATGCAATCGCCGATGTGGTAACTCTACATAGCGATATGCATTGTTATGAAATAAAAGGCGAAAACGATAGCATCAGTCGGATATTACAACAAGCCAAATTCTACAACGTAGCTTTTCGGAAAATTACCCTAGTAACCACAGCAAGACATCATTCAAGTGCAGAACGATTAGCACCGTCTCATTGGGGCATTATGCTTGCATATTTCAAAAACGAAAGAATCACGTTGAAATATATAAGACCTACTAGTACAAACCCCTATTACGACAAGAAACTGGCTCTGCTCACCCTTTGGCGATCCGAACTAGCAGAAGTAGCCTCCCCGATCACAAACGAAAAAGTCAAAAACCTATCTAGGGCAAGTTTGTCGAATCTCATTGGGGATACCCTCGGCAAGGATGATGTGAGCCGCCACATAAGTGCTCAAATAATCGCAAGAAAAGCTACACAGTAAACCCTTTACACATATACGTTATATGTGCATTGATAGTGGGATTCAAGATACTACTCGGTGTTATCGATGTGCCGATGAAATTCGCCTTTTGGTGAATGTAGTTGTCGCCGTATGAGTATGGCGCTCCACGATAGAAATGCATTCCAATTAGGTTGAGCGCAATATCGTTGTATTGAAGCGAGCCGCGAGCATGAGACTTAAGAGAGCCGCCACGCTCGATGTAGTGCACATCTTCATAAGAGTAAACAATTTTTGGCGCAGTTACGTTACGAAGAGCTTCCGGCGGAACGTTCAGGTCGGAATACAATGGACTTACGATAGTATAGTCGCCTAGCGTGATCGAGACGTCTTCCAACTTGTCGATCACACCCCGATAAATCGCAAGTTCTGCACGATTATGAGTAATATCGCTTACCGATGAAACAATATCTTTAATCGAAGCTGGGATAGATGACCCTGTAACTACAATTTCATCAAAATTGAAAACCTTCTCGGATTCCTGAATAAACTCTGCTATTAATGAGCCCCGGTCTTCGGCGTCAACATTGAGACACAGCCTGTTGTCGAATATCAGGACCCAGTTGTCAAAGAGATCGCCAGCCTCATCGGCCAAGTCCGATATCTCATCGACTACAGCATCGAAATCTTCGAAATCTTCGACTAAAAGCCGTAGTGCGACGGAATCGGACATAATTCGACCGTCTTGTTTCGCCGCAAATACGATCTGGTTTCGTCCAGGTGCACGATCAAGGCCGAGCACAGGTATGAAGTTCTGATCTGAAAAGCTATCGATTATGAACTCATAATTATCCTTACCTGCAATCTTCAGTTGGTCACTGATATCAAAATTGTCGAGGTAAAATGCTTTGTAACCAGCAAGATTCTTCTTGATCTTACGCGCTGATTTTTCAACCAAGTCTACGAACTGATCTTCAGCAACATCAACCTTTTGCGGGAAGTCGAAGAACGGAACTATGTGACTTTTGATTTCGGCATCAAGCCCCTTGAGAGCACCTATTTCGTTAACCTTAAGCTTCAAAAACGGAACGTAGTTATTCATCGCCAAGAAGTATTCCCCTAGTATTGGTTTTATTTACAATATCTGAAAATATATCGTAGCGGCCCAACTCTCGTCGCAGCCTACCTGCAACAATAGACGGATGAACGCCTATTTGCGCCGCAAAAATTAAAACGTTCTTTTCACTTAAATCATACTTCGCAGGACAGCTTCGCCAGTCACTGCGGCTGATTAAAGAAGTTCCGGCTAACCGATCAGCTTCTTTTTCAACCTTATCTAGCGGCGTTTCTTCCAAATCATCCAGAATTGGGCTCTGCAACAGATTATAGTGCTTAGCCACGTGAGCAAGCTCATGCATAAGGGTGAACCAGTAGTTGTCAACTCTCGGATAACGGAGTGTCATACCAATCACAGGATTACCTGAGTCAAGGAGGAACGCTGCGCCATCCAACTTCATACCTGGGATCGCTCGCTCATATACCAAGATTATCCCGCGCTGAAGCAGAGCGCCACTTACCGCTGGCAAATGATCGACATCTTTACTCCACTTTGCTATGGAGCTAAGTTCACTTTCCTCTAAACCAGCAAATTTTGGAACCCTTCTTGCCACACTAAATACTGTCGCAAAATTCCGAACTTTGGAAAGCCAGAAGGACGAGAGCGATTCGCTCGCGTCCAATTTTCTACGATATAGAGCCGAGTTATATGTCTCCGCCAGCGACACTTCCTTAAATAGCGTATGAAGATCTGCACTCGGATCACCCGTTCTTACAGACTTTGGTATAGCATCAAATATTTCTTTGGATTTCAAATAAAGAGCGAATTGCTCCTTTGCCGAGCGCGCGTCAGAAGGCAGATGATAGAAATCATCTTGATCAAGTTCGAAATTATCAGTCATGGTGCCTCCAGATAGTCCGCTGCGGCGCTCTCAGGCATCTCGAAATATTCCAACGTGTCCTTATCTTCTGCAGCAAAGCGCTGCATTCCAATCTTCCTGTAGTACCCGCTGGCACGAGGCAGTGCATGAAGAGAGAATCCGAAACGGTAAGCCAGGGAATCTTTTACGTAGGTGATCGCGCTCTTGACCAGAAGCGTTCCCACACCATTGAACCGACGCGACGGTGTTTGTCAACGTAGTTGTCGCGTCACCTCACACGACCTGCTGTAGTTTCTCTGGTCGAATCCGTTCCGGATTCAACCAGACTTGACCATCCAAAGTCCAGTTCCTGACATTGCGCGACCAGCGCCGAGGATTGCGGCTTTTCGCTTCTCGATATACCTGTTCGCGATGCTCGAGAATCGCTTCAGCCTGGCCGCCATGGCGCTGTGCCGGCGTCACGAATTTCAGGCCGCTGTGTTTGTGATCCTGGTTGTACCAGCGCACAAATTTCTGCGTCCATGCCCGCGCTTGTTCGAGCGTCGCGAACGGCTTACTTGGGTAATCCGGCCGATATTTGCAGGTCCTGAACAAGGACTCAGCGTAGGCATTGTCGTTGCTCACACGCGGCCTGCTGAACGACGGGGCAACGCCGAGTTGCTCCAATGTGGCCAGCATGGTCGAGCCTTTCATTGCACTGCCGTTATCCGAGTGCAGTACGAGCGGCCTGCCTGCCAATCCCTCGGCCAGACTGGCCCGCCGCATCAGCCGTGACGCCGATTCCGCCGACTCGGCCTCATGAACTTCGTGACCGATGATCTTGCGGCTGTAGATGTCGAGCACCATGTACCAGTAGTGGTACTTGCCCTTGATCGCGGCCGGCAGCCACGTAATGTCCCAACTCCAAACCTGGTTCGGCGCCATGGCGCAATGGCTCGTGACGACGCGTTCACTCGGCTTCTTTGCCTTGCCGCGATGGTGCTGTTGCGAGGCCGACTTCAAGACGCGGTAGAAGCTCGATTCCGAGGCTACATAGATGCCTCGATCAGCCAGCGTCGGCACGATCTGACTCGGTGGCAGACTGGCGAATTCCTCGCTGTTGGCGACAGCCAGAATCTCGGTACGCTCGTTGTCAGTGAGCTTGTTGGCCGGCTCAGGCCTGATGCAGGTCGGGCGGCTGTCGACGGCTACAGCATCATCCCCAGCCCGCACCCAGCGTTGAAACGTCCGTAGGGTGATGCCGAGCTCGCGGCAGGCCGGTGACAACCGGCTGCCTGCAGCTTCGGCTTCACGGATCAACCCTACACATGACAGGCGATCTGGGACGCTGATCAGTCTTCCTCTTTGTCCCCCCAGATCGCCTGGGCTTTTTTTCGCAGGATCAGCAACGCTGCGGCTTCAGCCAGCGCCTTCTCCTTGCGCTGCAAGTCTTTCTCCAACTGCCGAATCCGCTTCTTGTCTTCCTTCGACTGGACCTGTTGCGCCCGCGTCTGCTGCACCATGCTCACGTTGGCGGCCATGCATGCGGCTCGCCACGTGGCGATCTGCTCTGCAAATAGTCCCTTCCGGCGACAATACTCCGACAGTTCGCTCTCGTTTAACGCTGCCGTTTCCAGCACCACCGCGAACTTGTCCTCCGAGGTCCATTCCTCAGCATTTTTCCCACTACCTGGCACCGGTGTTCCTTGATCACGAAGTTGACGGCGCCAAGTATAAAGCGTCTGCTCGGTGATCCCGCTCTCCCGCGCCAATTCCGACACCAACCGGTTCTGGGGCGGCATCATCTGCCGCAACATCGCCTCTTTTCGTTCTGCTGGATACTGCTTCACACATTCTCTCTTGCCCGTCCCCGGTATGACTTCACTTAATCAGGTGACGCGACAACTATTCTGACACCGGGGGGCGACGCTACGGGATTGGTGCGGTTCCAAGGTGCCACTGCAAGGAACTCAATGTAGAAGATGTCATCAGCATTAATGACGCTCTTCTTCGGGTGGTAAATCAGACAAGCGCCCTGGGGCTTACCTTCTGCCATGATGAAGAACCATTCGTACGACTCGTCTTTGAGCGCGCAAGCCTTCTTAAACCACTTCCAATGACGATCATCAATTTGAATCTGAGCCAAAACCTTGTCCAAATCAGCAGGAGTATAGTTCTGCTCGTCAATAAATCCGAAAAGATCGAGGTTAAACTTGCCCCAGTGTTCGTCGCAACTGTAACATTTCGCGATGTCCCAGCCGTGATGAAGTGTATACGGAACCGAAGCCCCGCTCGACGACGTCAGCACACCCTGTCTGACAATATCGTCGTCGCTCGGAGTAATCTGCCCCGATTCCAACATTTTTTTGATTTGATTGATGGTTGTCATTCGGGTACTAAACAGTCATGGGACACATATGGCTCTACGAAGGGACGCTAGAACAAGCAAGTGATCAATATACAACATTCGTGGACATTTATGTATTTTTTGGTACCCAACAACAACAAAATGTGGATAGTCTTCGCCAAGTCTAGACACTTTATTCACTACACATATATTTCTCTATGGAAACTATGTGGTTCGATCTTCTGCCGCTGCTAATTACCTACCTTGGATAACTAGAAAAAGTTTTCCGAAGCATCTGTCATAGTGGTTTTTAGTAAACGCTAGCACAAATACATAAATCCATCTTTATTGCTAATTACCTTATTGATTGTCAACAGAAATCAGCTTATTTTATCAAACTCCTCTAATATTAATGCTAATTATTTCATCAGAATTCTCTTAGTGCAGGATAGATAATTTATGATGGAATTTAGATCATGAAAATAGAGCGCTTATAGCCGGCTATGCCGGCGACGTATTACATAATAAATTAATTGGATATCGCTAGAATTAACTAGGGCCAAATTGAATTTATACTATTAATACGATCAAATGCAGCAGCTTGTGATTTAATTTTCTGAAATCTCCATACCTTGAACTTTGTTCGTATGCTGGCAAGAACTTCGATGCTGGTTTTCCATACAGATTTTGAATGTTTTTTACCATCTTTATCTTTATGATTACGTTTCCATTCTTTTTTTATAAGGGAGATCCCCACAGTCTTTTTTATTCTATCCCCAAAACGGTTTTTAGACTCTTCAACCACTCGAGTTACGATTAGCTTCTTTTTCTTGGCTTTGCCATTGCGCGCAGCGTCAAGCCCGCCTAAAGCTTTTAAAAAACCTAAAGCATCACCGCGCCGCCCCAAACCTTTGTTTATACGCCCTTCTTCATAACCGCCACGTGCTTTCGCCCAAAGCGATCTTAAAATAAGATTATCTGGAGCCTTTGACATGCGCCGAAATTCATCCCAAATGGTGAGACACTTAGCTACTCCAAAAAGCTGGCCTTGATTGATACCCCAGATGCTCCGATATGAGTCGACGCGCAAGGTAGTGTCGGTCAATGTAGAATGAGCGCGCTGACTATTACTACGCTCGCTTTGCAACCCGCCGGCGCTTGCTGGGAAGGTTTTTTGTTATCGAGATGAGGCATTAGATCGTGTTAAAAGAAACCTATTACTAACACATGTAAAACATCATATTTCCACGACGGCGCTCCGCAATTTGCCGAACAACGTGAGCGGATAAATACATCGTTAGCAGACGCCCCTTGACGTCGCATTGTTGCACCACATCCACCACAGAAAACTAAGCCAGTAAAAATCGTTCCTAAGTTTTCACCTCGCGGACCGCGCGGAATAAGTGCACGTTCACGTAGTGTCTGTGCGTAATAGAATTACTGTGAGGATACGACTGCGGGGTAATAGTTTTCAATCGGTTCCCCGTCATTTTGTCGCTCTGCAGGATTTGTCATGTCCGTTGCTCGCGGCTGATACGTCCCGATGACAGCGACGTTTTGGATGATCCGACGTACAGATGTTTCTGTCCATTGATCAATACGACCTATAGTCGCGCACCCCTCTTTTTTCAAGCGGGTCACTATTGCACGTTGCCCTAAGCCTTCTTCAGTCGCTAACGCAAAGACACGGCGTATCACAGCGGCTTTTGCTTCTATAACCTCAAATTTCCCATCGATAATTCGTAACCAAAATGGGATCATATTTGTTATCGGCAGGCCGGCACGCGCGTCAATTTGTTTTTTCTTGCTCCACGATGCCCGTACCCGCACGCCCTTAATGCGGCTTTCCTCATGCGCTCGATGCATGGTTATTAAGCTAATAAGCAGGGACGAAATGTCTCTGTTAAGATTCTCTGCGGTGTACTGCCTATTATCTGAAAGGGTAACGACCGTGATCCCTCGACTGACGATCGACTGTAAAAGTGCAAAAGCTGCACCAGGTTCCATCCGCGTCAGACGATCTAGGTTTTCAACTAGGAGGTATGATCCTTTTTCAACGGTTCCATTTTCCACTGCGTTTAGAAAGGCACCTAATCCCCCTCCAGTGCATTTTTTCCTCGGTAGGCGGATTTTCTGAAGTCACTGATGTTTAACGACGTGTCCAACTCCAGCCCGTGTTCTTGTGCCCAACGGTTGCTCTCGGCCTGTTGCCGACGCAGACTGTCCCCCAAACCGCTGTTCGGGAGATGAAAAACGTATGTACGAGTAAGCTACTGCCACACATTTGTCCTTTTCTAGATCTGGCCTATTGTTGCACATGATTACCAGCAGGGCCTGCCTGTCGAGCCTGGGTAGCAAGTCACGCTCGAGTTGCGCAGTCTTGAGCGCACCGCGCCCGGTAACGGCATCGATGGTGCGCCCTTCGCGGTCGCGCGCGACCAGGATGCAATCCAATTCGCTGGAAATGCCCCGTTTGGCAGCATGGCCGCCGCGGTGGCGCGGTGGCCGATCAAGCGTACGCGAACCTTTTTTTGACTCGAGCAGAAATGTTTCGTCAGCCTCGACGATGCCATTCAGCAGCGCGGGCCGGTCGAGCTTGACCCAATTCAGGAAGCGGTGCCGCCAGCGAAAGGCGGTGTTGCGGTGTACGCCCACCCGATCTGCGGCCTTGCGCACGGGGAGTGAATCGAGCAGGACCTGCGAATACGCGAGCCATTTGGCTTTGTGCCTGAGCCGCGCCAGGGGCGTGCCGGTGAGGTCGTTAAAGGTGCGGCCGCAGGAACAGCAACGATAGCGCTGCAAGTCGTTGGCGAAACCATGCCGATAGCAGTGCTCGTTGCCGCATTTGGGGCAGCAGCGGCCTGGTGCTCTGACCTCATCGATGAGCGCGACCACCTGATCGAGTCCGGCTGCAGGATGCAGGGCATCCAGCACTTGCCGGCGCTGCGGCTGGTTCAGTGAAGGCAGTTTTGCGAACCAGCCCTTGAAACGTGGCGCTTTCATGGTCGACTCCTGACGCTCGGGACAGGGGTTGGACCATCGGACTACTCATCAGTTCAAAGCTAGTCTCTATTTAATGTTGACTGCGCCTTTTTTATGGCTGCGAGCCTGATTGGATATACACCGGCTGCCTCGCCGTTGCGCGAGATTACCGCTCGGCTCTCTGGATTTGATACGAATCTGGAAACGACCAGACGAATCGCGTGTCATGTCGTTTGCATCTGACTTTTTGAGCCAATAGTCAATTTAGTCAGGATCATAGTTTTACGCTTGTCGTTCAATGCACCCGACCTAAACTCCATTCTGACTCACGACAGCCTCAAACGTGGTCAATGTTTTCCCGACGACAAGGCATCACGCCCTTTTTGCGCAAACGCCAGAACAGGCGCCTCTGCCTGTATTTCATAAGGAAATATCATGCGCATTTCATCTGTTTTGCTCCCCGCAACCCTGTTTCTTCTCGCCTCGACTTCTGGCGCGCAGTCTTGGCCTTATCCACAAAGTGACACGGCGCCACTCACGTCAGTGGTTGTCAGCGCAGCAGCAAAGCCGGTTCGGATTCAGGAAGAACAAGCCCGGCAAATTGCCGGAACCTACAATCTGATAAATGGCTGGCGCCTGAAAGTACGACCAAGCACCCGCACGATCGATACCAAGATCGATAAACAGCAACCAATGCGTCTGTAGTGGTCAAGTAATTTCGGACACAACGATAAGTTCTTTCTCTGCCATTGCGCGTTCATAGACGCTGGGCGGCAGATTGCCCAATACAGAATGCAAGCGCTCGCAGTTGTAGAAGCCGACGATGTAGTTGGCCACATCAAGCTTGGCTTCGGCTTGGTTCGCATAATTGCGCTGCCAGACACGCTCCATCTTTAAATTTAAGAAGAAGCGTTCAGCGACGGCGTTATCCCAGCAGTTGCCTTTGCGGCTCATGCTGCAAACGAAGCCATGCTCGGTCAACAACGCTTGGTACTGGTCGCTTGCATATTGGCTGCCGCGGTCGGAGTGGACGACCAGTCCGGCCGCTGGTCGCCGAGCTTGGATCGCCATACGCAAGGCATCGCAAACCAAGGCAGCTGGCATGCTCGGCGCCATTGCCCAGCCCACGACTCTGCGCGAGAACAGGTCGAGCACGACAGCCAAGTAGAGCCAGCCTGCGCCAGTACGGATGTACGTGATATCCGAGGCATAAGCCTGATTCGGCGCTGCCGGGTTGAACTGTCGGGCAAGGACGTTCGGCGCAACCGGCAGGGCATGCTTACTGTCGGTTGTGTGTACGAATTTGCGCTTCCAGACTGGCTTCAGGCAGGCCTGTTGCATCAGGCGGCGCACCTTGTAACGCCCGACCTGCAGGCCTCTGTTGGCCAGTGCCGTGACAAGCCGACGGCTGCCGTAACTTTGGCCGCTGCTCATGAACGCGGCACGCAAATGCACGCTCGCTTTGCAAAACATCGGCGCAGTTGCACGACGCTTGGCTTCGTAAAATCCAGCCCGGCTAACACCAAGGAGACGACAGGTTTGTGCGACAGGTACGGCCTTCGTTTGCAGCTCATCGATGAGCCGATAGCTCATTTGAGCTCGCGGGCAAAGAAGGCCGATGCCTTTTTTAAGACGTCCACATCACTACGAAGTTGACGGTTTTCCTGCTCCAACTGACGGATTCGCTGCTGCTCAGCCGTCAACGGTTTGCCAATGCCTGGCTGGCCTTGTTGCTCGGCCTCGTACTGTTCCATCCAGCGACGGATCGCGGTAACGCCAATGTCCATCGTCTGGCTGACGTGCGAAATGCTGAGGCCTTGTTCTGTGATCATTCGAACGACCTCAAGCTTGAAGCTAGGGTCAAAATTGCGGCGCTGCCTGGTCATGTAAACTCCTTCGAAGGTGAATTATCCACCTATCGAGGTGTCCGGAGACATTAGACCACTACAGTCTTCTTGCTGTCGCCCCGTATAAATTCGTGTCGGGAGATGGTCGAGTCACCATGGAATTCAATCTTGGCGAATTCGGCGACGACATGCTCATGACCTACGCGCCAGACCCGCGCTTCGCCGATATGGTGGTGATCTCATCGGCTGTTGCGCAGCGCTAGTGAAGGACCATGACTGGCCACTGCCCAGCCAAGGTCTCTCTACCAATCAATCACAACGCGGCTTCTCGATACAGCGGGTTGCCGCGTCAATCCCAACCAGACGTTGCGGGCAGTCGGCGATATTCAGCAGGGCTGCGCGGACGCCGCCACACTGGCGACTGGGAACAAGCGATCATATGCAAGATTGAACAGAAAGCCGTAGATCAGATAAAACGTCACGATGGCAATATCCATCAGTAGCGCAGCCCACAAGCCAATCCCCAGATACCAGGCGATCAGCGGGATCAGCATGGCAACCAGGCCGGCTTCGAACAGCAAGGTATGCGTGACACGAATCGCCATCGTCTTTTCGACGCTGCCGCGCAGACGCAGCATGGCGCGGTCAAATCCAACGTTGAACACGAAATTCCAGAGTGTGGCGATCGTGGCCGAGAAAATGCCAATGACGCCCATGTCCTGCACGGGCTGGTCGAACAGGACTGCGGATCCCGGGATAAAGATGGCCAGCGCCACCGCCTCGAAAAGAAGCGCGTGGCGCACGCGATCGGCGAATGTACGCATGTAAATCCTTGTTATTGTTGGTGGAGCTTACGGCAGGCAGATGTTGAGCAGTACGTTCAAACGCTGGACCGGTAAAGCAAGGCAAGATCATCCCATAGTCGATAAATGCACACATAGCCAAGAAACTGAGGCATCATGGTGCAAATATGAAACAGTTGAACTGGGACGACCTGCGCTTGCTGGCACTCATTGCGCAGGAAGGCACTTTGCGCGGTGCGGCGCGAAGGGCTGGGTTGAGCCCTGCCACGCTGTCGCGAAGGCTCGACCAGCTCGAAGAAGCGGTCGGCCAGAAGCTTGTCGAGCGCCATCAAGGTGGTTGCGTTCCAACGACGTTTGGCGTGGACATGTTCGCACTGGCCGAACAGATGAGCGATATTGCGCTGGAAGTCGAGCATGCACAGGCGCGGCAGAATGCAAGTTCTGCGTCGGGCGTGGTACGCATCAATACCGACGAATGGCTCTCGTACTTCCTCACGACCCGCTTCGCACCGTTCCATGACGCCTATCCCGATGTGGAGGTCGAGATCGTTACCTCCCACCGGCCCTATAACCTGGCACGGCGCGAAGCCGATATCGCAATTCGTCCTTACCGGCCCGAACAGCTCGACCTCGTGGCGCGCCAGGTCGGCACGCTGTCGTTTGGACTGTATGGCAGTCAGGCGATCGCAACGCGCTATGCCGAGGCCATAGCGAACCAGAACTGGACAGGCGTGCCATTCGTGGGCTTCGACGAGCCACGTGCCGAGTTCCAGTCCGACCAGTGGTTACGGGCGTTGCCCGGTGCGCCTGCACCCTGGATGCGCTGCAGCTATGGCCTTGGCATCCTTGATGGTGTGACGCATGGCGCCGGCCTGGGTGTGCTGGCCTCGTTTCTGGCAAGCGAAGCCCATGGCCTCGTCACGGCAATTGCGCATATTCCCGAATTGGATCAGGCCATCTGGCTCTCGATGCATCGCACGGTGCGAACGACTGCGCGCGTCAGGGCGGTCGTCGATTTCGTGGGGCTGCTGTTCGCGCAGTACCACGAGGGTGAGGGTTGATGCGTAAAAAACCCGCGACATTCGCGGGTTTTTTCATGCGGCCAAACGATGATCCGGTCTGGCCGCCTCTGATACAGGTGTTCTGTGGGTCCCGGTTTGCACCACTCCCCGCGCCCTTACTTTGCCTTGACGTCGCCCTTGCTCTCGGCTTTCGCCGTCGCCTTGGCTTCCTTGTCGGCTTGCGCTACCGCTTTCGCATCGTCCTTGCTGACCTTCTTGACCAGCTTGCCGTCGGTTTGCGTGCTGCCCTTCAGATTCTCGTTAGGGACAAATGCGGCTTTCGGGGTCTTGGTGTCCGTCGTGCCATGTGCTTCTGACGTTGCTGAAGACGTCGAAGTGGCTGGCGTCTGGGCGAAGGCAGCGGTGGCAAACAGACCCGCAATCAGGGTAACAGTCAATTTTTTCATGGTGCAGCTCCTTGGGTGATGGTTTGGAAGTGCATGTTTTCCATGCTACTAACCAATCAACGATGAGCTCGCCAAGCTGTTGACCGACTTAACAAATGCTTACATTTATTGGGTGGGGTGATGATCTGGTCAGTCACGCCAGACCGCGCCTGGCGCGGACCTTGCGCCACAGCACGCGCCACGCGGTATGCACCACCCATGAAAACAGCGCGACCATGGCGCCGAATAGTGCTGGCAAGACCGGCCCGATCACGAACCCCATGCCGAAAACGAATCCAAGCACATACTCTCCATGCCACAGGCGCAGCACCAGGGCCAGGGCAAGGAGACCAAAGAAAGCATAGTCGACCAGCATGCTGCCGTGCGAGAACAGGAGCGACAATGCGAGCCCATACACCAGAGCGCACACGAATGCGGCCAGTGCTGCAAACCCCTTCGCGTTGTACTGAGCACTGCTCTCAATGCGGCGGCGCAACTGGGTCATGGTCCACCACGTCAACAGCGGGATCAGGAGCAGTCCCCACCAGTTCGAGACGGCGGGCAGATCCGGATTGGCCAGCAGGTGGTGGGACCGAACGCCACCGTTCAGATATTCCCATGCCAGGATGCCGGCTTCGGCACCAAACGCGAGCAACGTAAGCAGGATGCGGCGATCGTTGACTGAAACGGCTGGCATGATTCCCCCGGATGACAAGTCGATCAAGTGGACGATGCTCCGCCACTGGCGCAGATTGCAGGTACAAGCAGACTACCCTACCAGAAGCCACGACCGGAATCTACGGGCCGGATTGATTCCATGCCGCTGTCATACTGGGCATATACATCCAGGCCGACCTGTCATGGCAAAACAGGGTTTATTTCCGCTTCGCCAGCGCGCGATCAAGGGCATTGGCAAAATTGCGGCTGTCGGCCTGGCTGAACGCCGCCGGCCCACCCGTATCGACGCCGCTGCCACGCAGTTCTTCCATGAAGGCACGCATCGTCAGTTGCTGCGCGATCGTGTCCTTCGTGTACCAGTCGCCGCGCGGATTGAGCGGCAGGCCGCCCTTCTCCAGCACCAGCGCCGCCAGCGGAATGTCGCCGGTGACGACGATGTCGCCCGGACTCACGCGCTCGACGATCTCGGCATCGGCCACATCGGCGCCTGCGGGCACCTGCAGCGCGCGGATGAAGCGCGAGCCCGGCACGCGCATCAACTGATTGGCCACGAGCGTGACGGGCAACTGGGTGCGCTCCGCTACCCGAAAAAGGATATCCTTGATGACGCCAGGACAGGCATCGGCATCGACCCAGATATGCATGATAAGAATGAAATAAGTTGTTTTGAAAGATCAGTCGGGCACATCACCATTGATGATGAACTGGTGAAAAAGCGCATGGTGTGGCCCGGGCTGGACCGACCTGAACGGCAGCCGCGCAAAGGCGCCCTGCCAGTAACGCAGCGCACGTTCATCCTTGCGAAACACCGAAACCAACCACGGCCCTTCGTGACCCGGCACGATCTTGCGCGTCGCAGCCTCGGCCAGGCCGAGACGGCGGTACTTCGGCATGACGAACAGGTCGGCCAATTCCCGGATCTGGCCACCTTCGAACGGGATCGATTCGACCAAAACAAAACCGGCTGCTTGACCATCTACCGTCAACAGCCAGGCTGCGTCCACGCCGTCCGGCTCGCAGTAGCTTGCCACGCCAGCCGCATCGGACTCGTACAGCCCATCTTCCAGCAAGTCTTCGCCGCTCCACTGGGTCGCTTCGAAATAATAGAACTGCAGCATGCGGAACAACAGCGCCTGATCCTCGCGTGTCGCACGCTCGACCGTGAAGCGGCTGTCGGCTGGCTGCAAAGACACGGTCATTTCAAGCGGCAGGTCAGCACCCAGTAAAACTCCCAGCGCGCCACGCGGATCTCGCGTCCCGCCACGCCCACGCGCTTGCGCAGCGCGCTGTCGGTTGGGTAGTTCTTGACGAGTTCATGCTGCTTGCCGTCGGCGTCGAGCTGGAATTCGTGGGTGTTGCCCAGCAAATCGGTGCGCACGGTGACGGCGCTATCGCCTTCGACGTAGTTGTCGTCGAACAGCACCAGCAGCACATCCTTGCCCAGGCGCTTTTTCAGTGATTGCAGCAGATCGTCCTGCTGCTTGCGGGTCAGGTGCGCCCACAGGCCGCCCAGGAACACGGCCGTGAACTTGTCGTCCCCCGTGCCCAAGTCATCCGGGAGCGCCAGTGCATCCATCAGGCGGTATTCGACATTGTCCAGGTCCTCGCCATGCATTTGCGCGAGCTCGAGCATTGCGGCGCTGGCGTCGGTGGCGACGATCGACTCGGCGGTTTCGGCCAGCACCTCGGTCCAGGCGCCGCTGCCGCAGCCCAGCTCCAGGATGCGGTGGCCGGCCAGCAGCGTGGAAATTTGCTCGCGCGCTTCGTCCAGGTCTTCCAGCTGCTCGTCGGCCACCTCGGCGGCGGCGTTGTCATAGTGAGCGGCAATGCTGTCGTAGTAGGCGATAACCGGATTCTTGTCCATCGGTGTTTCCATTGAAATGTCGTTGTGCATCAAAGTTCGTAATTGTCCCCACCGCGCATGGCCGATTCGACCATCTTGCGATTCAGTGTCGGCGTCAGCAGTTCGATGAAGGTGTACACATAGCTGCGCAGGTAGGCGCCCTGCTTGATCGCCACGCGCGACGTGTTCATGCCGAACAGGTGGCCGACCGGGATCGCGCGCAGGCCGCGATCGCGCTCGGCGTCGAACGCCATGCCGGCGATGATGCCGATGCCCATGCCCAGTTCGACATAGGTCTTGATCACGTCGGCGTCGATCGCCTCCAGCAGGACGTCCGGGCTCAGGGCGCGCAGGCCGAAGGCGTGATCGATCTTGCTGCGCCCGGCGAAGGCGGCATCATACGTGATGATCGGGTAGCTGGCGATTTCTTCGAGCGAGATCGCCCGCGACTTGAACAGCGGGTGCTCGGGCGGCGCCACCACCACGTGTTCCCACTGGTAGGCCGGCAGCGTGATCAGGCCGTCGATCGTCGTGATGGCTTCGGTGGCGATGGCCAGGTCGGCCTGGTCGCTCTTGACCATGTCGGCGATCTGCTTCGGATTGCCCTGGAGCAGCGACAGGCGCACCTTCGGGTACTTCTGCATGAACGCCTGCACCACTTTCGGCAGCATGTAGCGCGCCTGCGTGTGCGTGGTGGCAATCGTGAAGCTGCCACTGTCGTGGGCGGCGTATTCCTTGCCGATGCGCTTGAGGCTTTCGATCTCCTGCATGATCAGCTCGACCGACTGCAGCACCAGCCGGCCCGGCTCGGTCAGGCCGCGAATGCGCTTGCCGTGGCGCGTGAAGATGTCGACGCCCAGCTCTTCTTCCAGCTCGATGATCGCCTTCGAGACCCCCGGCTGCGAGGTAAACAGCGATTTGGCGGCGTCGGTCAGGTTGTAGTTCTGGCGCACGGCCTCGCGCACGAAGCGCAGCTGATGGAGGTTCATTCTGGAAATATTCTTGTTGGATCTGCGAACAGCATTTTAAGATGCTTATTCAGGTTACGTATATAAGCAAATAAATTATCCGTAGTTTGGAATATAAGCCGATCTCCGTATCATCGGAACATTATTGAATGGGCGTGCACTATCCGCCCTTACCGGAACAAGCCCATGTATCGTTACGACCAGTACGACCATCTCATCGTGCGCGAGCGCATCGCCCAGTACCGCGACCAGGTGGCGCGCCGCCTGAGCGGTGAGTTGCTCGAAGAAGAATTCATCCCGCTGCGCCTGCAGAACGGCCTGTACATGCAGCGCCACGCCTACATGCTGCGCGTCGCCGTGCCTTATGGCCTGCTGTCGAGCGCCCAGGTGCGCATGTTCGGCCACATCGCCCGCACCTACGACCGCGGCTACGGCCACTTCACCACGCGCCAGAACATCCAGTACAACTGGATCGAGCTGGAGCAGACGCCGGACATCCTGACCGACCTGGCCTCGGTCGAGATGCACGCCATCCAGACCTCGGGCAATTGCATCCGCAACATCACCACCGACGAATTCGCCGGCGTGGCGGCCGATGAGATCATCGATCCGCGCCCGTTTGCCGAGATCCTGCGCCAGTGGAGCACCTTCCACCCGGAATTTGCCGCCCTGCCCCGCAAGTTCAAGGTCGCCATCAATGGCGCCGTCGAAGACCGCGCGGCCATCGCCGTGCACGATATCGGTCTGACGGTTGTGCACAACGAAGCAGGCGAAGTCGGCTTCAAGTTCATGGCTGGTGGCGGCATGGGCCGTACGCCGATCCTGGGCAGCGTCATCCGCGAATTTCTGCCGTGGCAGCACCTGCTGACGTACACCGAAGCCGTGATGCGCGTGTACAACCAGAACGGTCGCCGCGACAACAAGTACAAGGCACGCATCAAGATTTTGCTTAAAGCCATGGGCGTCGAGGAATTCACGCGCCAGGTCGAAGCCGAATGGGCCGACCTGAAGGATGGCCCTGAAACGCTGACGCAGGAAGAATTCGACCGCGTTGCCAAGTGGTTCCAGCCGCACGCCTACCGCACGCTCGAGACGATTGACGTGGCTGCGTCGCAGCCAGACAACAAACCGTTTGCCAACTGGCTCGATCGCAACGTCAAGCCACACAAGGTGCCGGGTTACGCCGCCGTGCTGCTGTCGCTGAAAAAAACCGGCGTGCCGCCGGGCGACGCCACCGACGGGCAACTCGATTTCGTGGCCGACCTGGCCGACCAGTTCAGCTTTGGCGAAGTGCGCGTGACGCACGAGCAGAACCTGGTGCTGGCCGATGTCGAGCAAAGCCAGTTGTTCGCGCTGTGGCAATTGCTCAAATCGCAGGGCCTGGCCACGCCGAACATTGGCCTCCTGACCGACATCATTGCCTGCCCTGGCGGCGACTATTGCTCGCTGGCCAATGCCAAGTCCTTGCCGATTGCCGCGGCGATTGCCGAGCGCTTCGACGACCTGGACTTCCAGCACGACATCGGCGACATCGAACTGAATATCTCGGGCTGCATCAATGCCTGCGGCCACCACCACGTCGGCAATATCGGCATCCTGGGCGTGGACAAGGATGGCAGCGAGTGGTACCAGGTGTCGGTCGGCGGCGCGCAGGGCAACACCTCGGCCATCGGCAAGATCATCGGGCCGTCGTTCTCGGCGCCGCAAATGCCGGAAGTAATCGGGCGCTTGCTCGAGACGTATGTGCAGTGTCGGATCGAGGGTGAGCGCTTCGTCGACACCGTGGGCCGCCTCGGCATTGCCCCATTCAAGGAACATCTGTATGCCACGCCGATTCCGGTCGGCGAACCCGCGAAGGAAGATCAGTATGCTTGACGCTCACCCACAGATCATCAAGGGCCGCGACGTCGTCGCCGACGACTGGAGCGTGCTGCGTCTTGCAGAAACCGACACGCCCGAGACGGTTAACGTCCCGGACGGCAAGATCATCGTGCCGCTGACCGTCTGGCTGGCCCAGCGCGCTGCGCTGGAGACGCGCGCGGAACTCGGCGTATGGCTGGCACCGGACGAGCGCGCGGAGAGCATCAAGGACGATCTGGGCCGCTTTGCGGTCATCGCGATCGACTTCCCGAAGTTCACCGATGGCCGTGGCTACTCGACGGCCTTCAATCTGCGCCGGCGCCTTGGCTGGACGGGCGAACTGCGCGCCATCGGCGACGTGCTGCGCGACCAGCTGTTCCAGATGCAGCGCTGCGGCTTCGATGCATTTGCCACCCGCCAGGATCGCAGCATCCACGATGCGCTCAAGGGCTTGTCGGTGTTTTCGGAAACCTACCAGGCGTCGATCGACAATCCGGTGCCGTTGTTCCGCCGCGTGCCACGGGAAACCCCGGCGCCGTCAGGCGACGTTGCCAGCTAGGAGCCCTTCATGAGCGATCTGCATCGTCGCGTGGCCGAGACCAGCGCGATCCTGGAACGTATTGCCCGTGATTTCACGCCAGCCGTGTTCGCATCGAGCCTGGCGGCCGAAGACATGGTGCTGACCGACCTGATCCTGAAGGCCGAATTGCCGATTGCGATCTTCTCGCTCGAGACAGGCCGGCTGCATGCCGAAACGCTGGCGATGATCGATCGCGTCAAGGAAACGTACGACTACGATATCGCCCTGTTCCGCCCCGACCCGCTGGCGGTCGAGCGCTACGTCACGCAGAACGGCCTGAACGCGTTCTACGAGAGCGTGGACATGCGCAAGGAATGCTGCCGCATCCGCAAGGTCGAGCCGCTCGGTCGCGCACTGGCCGGCAAGCGTGCCTGGATCACGGGCCAGCGCCGCGCGCAGTCGGCCACGCGCGCCGAACTGGCGGTGCAGGAAGACGATCTGGGCCACGCCATCCAGAAGTTCAATCCGTTGACGGACTGGAGCGAAGAGAACGTCTGGGAGTATCTGCGCACGCATCAAGTACCATACAACGCGCTGCACGACCGTGGCTTCCCGTCGATCGGCTGCGAACCGTGCACCCGCGCCGTGCAGCCCGGCGAAGATGTGCGCGCCGGCCGCTGGTGGTGGGAAAACCCGGAATCGAAGGAATGCGGGTTGCACGTGGTTGACGGCAAACTTATCCGCATCAAATCCGTGGCTGCCTAAGCCACAACAACAACAGGCACCGCCATGACATCTGTTACCGAGAGCATCTTTAACGAAGTAAACGCCGCCCACCTGGACGCGCTGGAGTCCGAAGCGATCCACATCCTGCGCGAAGTGGCCGCCGAATGCAGCAACCCCGCCCTGCTGTTCTCGGGCGGCAAGGACTCGGTCGTCCTGCTGCGCCTGGCCGAAAAAGCCTTCCGCCCGGGCAGCTTCCCGTTCCCGCTCGTGCACATCGACACCGGCCATAATTTCGACGAGGTGATTGCCTTCCGCGACGCCCGCGCCGCTGAGCTGGGCGAGCGCCTGATCGTCGGCAGCGTCGAAGAATCGATCCGCCGCGGCACGGTGCGCCTGCGCAACCCGGCCACCGATTCGCGCAATGCGGCCCAGGCCGTCACGCTGCTGGAAACCATCGCCGAACACGGCTTCGACGCCTGCATCGGCGGGGCACGCCGCGACGAAGAAAAAGCCCGCGCCAAGGAACGCATCTTTTCGTTCCGCGACGAGTTCGGCCAGTGGGACCCGAAAGCCCAGCGCCCCGAACTGTGGGACCTGTATAACACCCGCGTCCATCCGGGCGAAAACATGCGCGTGTTCCCGATCTCGAACTGGACCGAGCTCGATGTGTGGCAATACATCGCCCGCGAGAAACTGGCGCTGCCGTCGATCTATTTCGCGCACCAGCGCGACGTCATCGAACGCAATGGCCTGCTGGTACCACTTACGCCCCTGACCCCGGCGCGCGAGGGCGAGACGGTCGAGAACCGCACCGTGCGCTTCCGGACCGTGGGCGACATCTCGTGCACCTGCCCGGTGGCCTCCAGCGCCGATTCGCTGGCCGACATCATTGCCGAGACGGCGATTACCGACATCACTGAGCGGGGCGCCACACGCATGGATGACCAGACCTCCGAAGCCTCGATGGAAAAACGCAAGAAAGCAGGATACTTCTGATGAACGCCATGACTGACCTCAACGCCAACGGCGACACCAAAGCCAACCGCTCACTGCTGCGCTTCATCACCGCCGGCTCGGTCGACGATGGCAAGAGCACGCTGATCGGCCGCCTGCTGTTTGACAGCAAGGGCATCTTCGCCGACCAGCTGGCCGCCGTCTCGCGCGCCAAGCACAAGCGCACCGTGGGCGACACGATCGACCTGTCGCTGCTGACCGACGGCCTCGAAGCCGAGCGCGAACAGGGCATCACGATCGACGTGGCCTACCGCTACTTCGCCACGCCCAAGCGCAAGTTCATCATCGCCGACACGCCGGGCCACGAGCAGTACACGCGCAATATGGTCACGGGCGCATCGACTGCCGACGCCGTCATCATCCTGATCGACGTGTCGAAAGTGACGCTGCGCGAAGACGGCGGCGTCGACCTGCTCACGCAGACCAAACGCCACTCGACGATCGCGAAACTGCTGCAGATTGAACACGTCGTGGTGGCTGTCAACAAGATGGATCTGATCGGCTACGACCAGGCGATCTATGACCGTATCGTGGCCGAGTACCAGAAGTTTGCGACGTCGCTGGGCCTGAAGGACATCACGGCGATTCCCCTGTCGGCGCTCACTGGCGACAACGTGGTGGAAAAATCGACGAACACGCCGTGGTACAGCGGCCCGACGCTGATCGACCTGCTCGAATCGCTGTCGGTCTACGACGAAGCGCACAGCGCGCCCTTCCGCTTCCCGGTACAGCTGGTGGCGCGCCACAACGGCCATGCGGCCAAGGACTTCCGTGGCTACATGGGCCGCATCGAATCGGGCGTCGTGAACGTGGGCGATACGCTGGTCGTTCAGCCGTCCGGCCAGAGCGCGACGGTCAAGGAGATCGTCACGTTCGACGGCTCGCTGCAGTCGGCAACGACCGGCCAGTCGGTCACGCTGGTGCTGAACGAATACGTGGATGTCTCGCGCGGCGACATGCTGGCCGGTAGCGCGCAGCCGGCGACCTTGCTCAAGCAAGTCACGGCCGATGTCTGCTGGATGGCCGACGAGCCGCTGGACCTGCGCCGCAAGTATTGGCTCAAACACGGCACGCGCCAGACGGCGGCCAAGTTCGCGCGCATCGACACGCTGCTGGACGTGAACACGCAAGAGCGCCATCCGGCCGAGGGCCTGAAGCTCAACGACATCGCACGCGTGCAACTGACCGTCCAGCAGCCGCTGGCGGCCGATGCCTACGACGCGATCCGCGCGACTGGCGCCTTCATCCTGATCGACGAAGTCACCCACCAGACTGTGGCCGCAGGTATGATCCGCATCGACGCGTAAACAACAAAGGGGCGGTATGGCGGCACTGGGCAAAGTTTATCTGGTGGGAGCAGGCCCCGGCGCGGCCGACCTGATCACGGTGCGCGGCGCGCGCCTGCTGGCAGCCGCCGACGTGGTGCTGTACGACGCGCTGGTGACGCCCGAGATGCTGGCGCTGTGCGAGCGGGCCGATAAAATTTCGGTCGGCAAGCGCTCGGGGCAGCGATCGATGGCGCAGACGCTGATCAACGGCCAGTTAGTGGAGTGCGCGCACAAGTATGCGCTGGTCGTGCGCCTCAAAGGCGGTGATCCGATGCTGTTTGGCCGCGCCGATGAAGAATTGCGGGCACTCGAAGCCGAAGGGATCGAGGTCGAAGTCGTACCGGGGATTACCACCGCCGTCGCTGCCGCGGCAGCCACCAAGCAGCCGCTGACCAAACGTGGTGTGGCGCGCAGCGTGGCGTTCTTCACGTCGAGCACCGCGCCCGATGAACCGGACCATCCTGCTTTGCCCGAAACCGATACGCTGGTCCAGTACATGGGCGGGCGCGAGGCCGCTGCCACTGCAGAACGGCTACTGGCCGAAGGTCGGCGTGCCGACCTGCCGGTGGTCGTGGTGGAAAATTGCAGTCGCGCCGATCAACGCATCCTGCGTTTGACGCTGACGGACCTGGCGCGTGGGCTGGAGCCTGGCCATGGGCCAGTGCTGGTCATGATGGGTGAGGCGCTGGCGCGGCGCGAGCACCAGCCGGATTGATTTCGTTGAACACGTGGACGGAGAATCCGTCCACGTGTTCAGCCACCCAACGAATTGACGCAATAATCCGTCATCGCCCGCTGCACGCCCGGATCCTCACCGATGGCGCCGGCGACATTGAGCGTCAACGCCGGATGCACCGCGCGTACTTCATCGCACAGCGCAGGCAGATCACGCAGCAGATGCCCACCCTTCCCCAGGAACACCGGCACCACCGTGATGTCGTCGATGCCCTGCGCGCGCATGGCGTCGATGGTATCGGGCAGGCTTGGCGTCATCAGTTCCAGGAATGCCAGCTCCACGACCGCACCGGCGACACGCTCGCGCGTCTGGTCGCGCAGGCGCTCGAAAGGCACCGCCCAGGACGCGGCGCGCGCGCCGTGGGCAAACAGGATCAGGCCACGTTTCATTGTCGTCATGCTTAGTGTCGCTCCACCCACCACAGCGCACCGAGCGCCATGAGCAGGAATAACAGGCTGGGCGCCAGCGCCGTGAAGAACGCAGGCAGGATGGTCAGCACACCGAGGTGCGAGAACAGGGAATTGATCAGCAGGAAGCTCACGCCGATCATGATGCCGATGAAGATTTTCAGGCTCACGCCGCCGCTGCGTGTGTGCAGGTAGGCGAACGGCAGCGCCAGCGCCATCAGCACGAAGATTGAAAACGGATCGATGACCTTTTTCCAGAACGCGACCTTGAAGCGCTCGGTCTCCTGCTTGTTCTCGGCCAGGTGGCGCGTGTAGACAGCCAGTTCGGCCGCCGACATGCGCTCGGGGTCCGAGCGCGATACCGACAGGATCTTCGGGGTGATCTCGGACGCCAGCGTGTAGGTGGCCAGCTTGCGCGTCGCAATGGCCGCGGTTTCCTGGCCATACGTGCTCTGGATCGTCTGCCCTTCCGGCACGGCCGAACCGGGCGCCGGCAACTCGCGGCTGTTGGTGAACATCGTTTCCGTCACGTCCGTCAGGCGCCACGTGTTGTTGCCGCCATAGGTACCGCGCGCCGCCGTCACGAGCGAGCGCATGCGCATATTGTTGTCGAACTCGTAGAGCCGCACGTCTTCCAGCTGGCCGTCGGCCGCGATGCGGCGCACGTTGAAGAAGCGCGAGCCGGTGATGGTGCCGCGCACGCCGTTTTCATGGACGCTGTCCTTGGTCCACATCCCCGAGCGGAACTCGGCCGAGACCGAGCCGCCCTTGGCCGTCAGGCGCATGCGCTCGGCAATGGGCGCCGTGCGCGGGGTGATCAGCTCGCCGAAAATGAACGTCACCACGACGAAGATGGCGCCGATCTTGAACAGCATCCAGGCCGCATGCCGGGTCGACATCGACGAAGCGCGCATGATGGTGAACTCGGAGCTCGAGGCAAACTGCGCCATCGTGTAGATGGTGCCGATCAGCGCGGCCACGGGCATCACCTGGTACACATTGCCCGGCACGAGCAGCAGCACATACAGAAACGCGTGCTGCATGCCGAAGTCGTTCTTGCCGACCGATGGCAGGATGCTGGTCAGGTCCATGAAGGCGACGAGCGCCAGGAATGCGGCCAGCACGAAGGCCACCGCCTGGAAGATATTGATTGCGAAGTAACGCTGGAGGATTTTCATTCGACGGCTGCCTCGTCACGCTTGTGCAAAGGCTGTGGCTTGCGCAGGCGGCGCTTGAAGGCGCTCAGCATGACCAGCGGGTGGTATGGGTGGTTCACGTTGAGGCGCCAGGCAAACAGGCCCGCCACGCACAGCAGCGCGAACAGGTGCAGCGGCCACCAGCCCATGGCAAACGCCAGCTTGCCCTGCTTGACGCTGGCTTCGGACAGCCGCACCAGGTTGTTATAGGTGAAGAAGATCAGCAGCGCCAGGATCATGTTGGCCGACGACCCCGCGCGCGGGTTGACGAAGCCGAGCGGGATCGCCAGCAGCATCAGGATCAGGCAGGTGATCGGCGCGGCGATGCGCGCCAGCAGTTCGGCCTGCGTAAAGCGGTTGGGCGCGAGCAGCAGCGCGGGCGTGGACAGCGCCGCCACCGGGATGTCGGCACCGAGCATCGGGGCCTGCGTGGCCACGCGCATGCTGTAGCGCTCGAACTCCATCGTCTGGAAGTTGGCCTGGCCCGGAATGCCTTCGTAGCGGCGCCCGTTGCTCAGCACGAGGAACTGGCCGCCCTTGCCGTCCGATTCGATGACGCCCTGCTTGGCCACCACGACCGAATGCGTGTTGCCATCGACGCTGTTGACGAACACGTTCTGCACGACGGTCGTGCCTTCGGCGCTGCGCTCGACAAAGAATACGCGGTCGTTCGAACTCGATTCGCGGAACTGGCCCGGCGCAACGCGCTGCAGGTCTTCGCGCTTCTGGAAACGCTCGACGAATTCGGCGCTCTTCATCTTGGCCCACGGCGTGACGACCAGCGACAGCGCGGCCACGACGAACACCATCGGCAGGCCCAGCGTGAGCACGGGCCGGATCCACGCCAGCAACGACTGGCCGGACGCGAACCAGACGACCATTTCGGAATCGCGGTAACTGCGCGTGACGGCAGCAACGACGGCGATGAAGCAGGTGAGGATCAGGATGATCGGCAGCAGCTCGGCGCTGCGGAACACGATCAGCGACAGCACGTCGCCGGACGCGACCTTGCCGCCCGCCGCGCGGCCAAGAATGGCGATCAGCGTCCAGGTCACAAGAATGGAAAACAGCACCGTGAAGGTCGCGCCAGCGGCGCTTGCCAACTCACGTTGCAGGGAACGTCGGAAGATCATTCAATAGAGTCGTTATAATTGCAGATTAGGCAGTCCGCCGCGAACAACGAATCGGAGAACCAAATGGACTTTAGCATAAAAGCATTCGACACAAAAAACACCCTGGCAGCGGCGAAGACCGGCTGTGTAGCAGTGGCGGTGTTCGAAAATAAAAAATTGTCGGCTGCAGCAAAAGCACTCGACGTGAATGGCGAGATCAGCGCGGCGGTCAAGTCCGGCGACATCAGCGGCAAGCCTGGTTCGACCCTGCTGCTGCGCGGCGTTGCGGGCGTGACTGCAGCGCGCGTGCTGCTCATCGGCCTGGGCGCTGACGAGATCGTTTCCCAGAAAAGCTTCACCACGGGCGCGACTGCCGCCCTGAAAATGTTCGCTACACTGGGTTCCACGGACGCCATTATCGCATTCCCGCTCGACAGCGTGAAAGAACGCGACGCGAACTGGGCGCTGCAGGCACTGGTGCTGGCCTCGAGCGACGCCGAATACCGTACCGACGCACAAAAAAGCAAGAAAGAACCGGCACCCGCCGGCGTGCGCAAGGTCGTCATCGCCACGCCGGATGCCGGTAGCGCCAAGGCAGCCCTGGCGCAGGCCGCAGCGATTGCCAACGGCATGAAGCTCACGCGCGACCTGGGCAACCTGTCGCCAAACATCTGCACCCCGACCTACCTGGCACAAACGGCGCGCAAGCTGGCCGACGACTTCGGCTTTGGCCTCGAAGTCCTCGAACGCAAACAGCTCGAAGCGCTCAAGATGGGCAGCTTCCTGGCGGTTGCGCGCGGCAGTGAAGAAGCGCCGAAGTTCATCGTCCTGCGCCACAACGGTGGCAAGCCGAACGATGCGCCGGTCGTCCTGGTCGGCAAGGGCATCACGTTCGACTCGGGCGGCATCTCGATCAAGCCGGGTCCGAGCATGGACGAGATGAAATACGATATGTGCGGCGCCGGTTCGGTGCTGGGCACCTTCCGCGCCATCGGCGAGATGGGCCTGAAGCTCAACGTGATCGGCATCGTCGTCGCCTGCGAGAACATGCCATCGGGTCGCGCGGCCAAGCCGGGCGACATCGTCACCGCCATGAACGGCACCACGATTGAAATCCTCAACACCGACGCCGAAGGCCGCCTGGTGCTGTGCGATGCGCTGTCGTACGCCGAGCGCTTCAACCCGGCCGTCGTGGTCGACATCGCCACGCTGACGGGCGCCTGCATCGTGGCCCTGGGCCACCACACGAGCGGCCTGTTCACCCGTGACGACGCCGCGCACGACGCCCTGGCCGACGAGCTGCTCACGGCCGGCAAGCAGGCTGGCGACGTGGCCTGGCGCTTCCCGCTGGGCGAGATCTACAACGACCAGCTCAAGTCGAACTTCGCCGACCTGGCCAATATCGGCACCCCGGGCGCCGCATCGATCACGGCCGCGTGCTTCCTGGAGAACTTTACCCGCAAGTACACCTGGGCCCACCTCGACATCGCCGGCACCGCCTGGAAGTCGGGCGCCGCCAAGGGCGCCACGGGCCGTCCGGTGCCGCTGCTGACCACGTTCCTGATGAATCGCGTGTAAGCAATCCCACGCATCGTGAAAAAGCCCCGCATGCGGGGCTTTTTTTCGTCTCGAACCAGCGCATACAGCGGGGGTCAGGTCTGACATTCGGACACGACCTGAGCCGTAGCCATTTCCGATGGTGCCTTGCCCAGTATTAACATAGCCCTGCGCCAGCTAGTTCCGCTTACCCGATTGTCGAGATCGTGTCCGAATGTCAGACCTGACCCCGGCTTTACCGGCTTTATTGTCGAGTTCGTGTCCGAATGTCAGACCTGACCCCGGCTTTGCGCAAATCAGGTCAGAACATCCTTGTTGCTACGGGTTCGGCGCCTGCGGCGGCGGGGGATTTTTCTGCTGGCTGCATCAGTACGGTCAGCGTGGACGGGTAGCCATAACCGGCGCCCGAGTAGCGGTCGACGTAGTGGCCGATGCCGGCGGTCGTGACCAGGTTGCCGACGAGGTTGCTGGTATTGAGCTGCGCCTGGACGGTCTCGGCGGCGATGGCCACGCCCTGCTTCTTGCAGCTGATCGCCAGCGGTCCCTTGTTGCGCGTGACCGTCACGCGGCCCGGGGCGATCACATACCAGCGGCCGGCATCATTGCTCAGGATGCAGCCGACCCCGCCGATCTCGCGGTAGTCGAGCACCGTGCGCACTTCGAGCTGCTGCGTGGGGGAATCGGACATGGTCGCGCAGCCGCCCAAGAGGGCAAGCGCGGACAGAACGAGTGGGCGGAGAAAAGGCAACATGGCGACCGTCGAGAAGCAGATGCTTCTTTAACGGCAGCGGCGCGAAAATACTGAGGTAGGATCAGTCCAGCGGCGCAAAACGCGGTTGCGTGGCGCCGCCGACCGTGACGGTATCGAAGAAATCTTCGCGGGGACGCACCCAGACAGCGCCGTCCTCAGCCCGGTACACGATGACCGGGGTGTGGTCGGATTCCAGCAGCGCCTCGCACACCAGCTCGTAGATGCGGCCCTTGTAGTGACGGTAACGCATCCGGCAGACCGGGTCAGACCTTTTCGGCCTCGGCCTTCTGCTTTTTCTTCAGGCCCTGGATGACCTTGAGCACGCCTTCCATGCCGGCGGTCTCGTCCAGTTCGCTGAAGGCGTCCAGGACTTCGTTCAGCACGCTGTTGCGCACTGCCGCTTCGTCGGGCGCGATGGCTGGCGCAGGGCTGCCATCCTTGCCGAACTTCGATGGCGAATCGGCCGCGGTCTTGGCGCCATGCGCCAGGGCAGCTTGCCAGATCACCCAACGACGCTGGGTCTCGAAAACGAGGTATTCCTCGGGCTTGTCTTCGCGGCGGCGAACGATGTGGCCTTCACGCTGGGCCCATGCTTCAAATGCACTGCGCATTTCTGTCCTTTTCAATTCTGCGCCAGGATGATGAACTCCTGAACGCAATATTTCACAATAGTACCACTAGCGCACGTCGATGGCTTGAAACAACTGTGTGAGCTGTCGACCAACGCTGCATCGCGACCAGCCAATGGTACAATGAAAGTTGCACGTACGCAATTTTATTATTACCAAAAAGCAATCCCTCGATGCTGTCGCTTTTTGCGACAAGTACCGGACCCGACTAGTTATAGTCTTGACGGGGGAATCGGGCAATACTTTTTGGAAAGCTACCAATGAATAGTGTCATCAGGTGTTGTAATTATACCAACCCGACATGGATAACCCTATCGTTATTTCATGCATGACACGGAATCAATCCGGTAATTTCGTTAATAATAGCCGGTTGGCAAGCAATTCGCCTAGACACACTTGAGCTATCAGCAACTTCACAACGTTAACTGTAGATAAACCGATGAAAATTGTCACCTGGAATGTGAATTCTTTAAAAGTCCGCCTTGCACATTTGTTGCAATGGCTGGACACCAATCCTGTTGACGTGCTCTGCATTCAAGAGACCAAGCTGACCGACGACAAGTTCCCGGTCGCCGAACTCAATGCCGCCGGCTACCAAGTCGCGTTCTCGGGCCAGAAGACGTACAACGGTGTGGCGATCCTGTCCCGCTTGCCGATCGAGGATGTCGTGCGCAACAATCCGCACTTCGACGACCCACAGCAGCGCCTGCTGGCCGCGACGATCGGTGGCGTGCGTTTCATCTGCGCGTACGTACCCAACGGGCAGGAAGTCGGCTCGGACAAGTACGCCTACAAGCTGGCCTGGCTGGCGGCCCTGCAGAAATGGGTGGCGGCCGAGATGGCCGCGCATCCGCAGTTCGCGATCCTCGGCGACTACAATATTGCGCCCGAGGCGCGCGATGTGCACGACGTGGCCGAATGGGAAGGACGGATCCACTTCTCGCTGCCCGAGCGCGACGCGCTGCAGGCGCTCATCGCCCTGGGCCTGTCCGACGCCTTCCGCCTGTTCGAGCAGCCCGAGAAGCAGTACAGCTGGTGGGATTACCGCCAGATGGCGTTTCGCCGCAACCGCGGGCTGCGCATCGATCACATCCTGCTGTCCAAAGCACTGGCCGCGCGCTGCACCGCATGCCACATCGACCGCGAGACCCGCAAATGGGAACAGCCATCGGACCACGCCCCAGTAGTGGCGACGCTGGCCGACTAACCGGCCAGCAGTCTGCCGATTTGCGCGGCCGGTAACGGGCGCGCAAACAGATAGCCCTGGGCGAACTCGCAGCCGAACGAGCGCAGCAGCGCGTATTGCCCTTCCGTCTCCACGCCTTCGGCCACCACCGCCAGCTGCAGGCTGTTTGCCAGCGCCATGACGGCCGCCACGATCGCCCGATCCTCGGCGCTCGCTTCCAGCTCGCGCACGAAGGCGCGGTCGATCTTGATCTTGCGCACCGGGAAGCGTTTGAGGTACGCCAGGCTCGAATACCCCGTGCCGAAGTCGTCGATCGACAGGCACATCCCCATCGCATTCATCTGACGCAGCGTCTCGAGCGTCTGGCCGCCATGCTGCATCAGGGCCGTCTCGGTGATCTCGAATTCCACCAGGCCCGCGTCGATCCCGGTTTCCTGCACGATGCCGCGGATCGAGTCGACCAGGCCGTGGTGCGTGAACTGGCGCGCCGACAGGTTGATCGCGAGCGGCACCACGTCCAGCCCTTCGCTGCGCCACAACTGGTTCTGCGCGCACGCGGTGCGGATCACCCATTCGCCCACTGCCATGATCATGCCGCTCTCTTCGAGGATCGGAATGAATTCGTCCGGCCCCACCAGCTCATTGCCCCCGCGCCGCCAGCGCAGCAGCACTTCGAGCCCGTGCACACGGCGCGTGGCGGTGCACATGATCGGCTGATAGTGCAGCTCGAATTCGTCCCGCGCCAGCGCGCCGCGCAGGCTCGATTCGAGCTCGAAGTGGCGCGCCGCGGCCTGGTTCATGCGCTCGGTGAAAAACTGATAATTGTTGCGGCCCGCCGCCTTGGCCTGGTACATCGCCGCGTCCGCGTGGCGCATCAGCGTATCGACGTCGCCGCCGTCCTGCGGATACAGGCAGATGCCGATCGACGGCGAGATATGCAGGCTGCGGCCTTCGATGGCGCACGGCGAAGCCAGCGCCGCGATGATCGCGTCGCCGACCGCAGCGGCGGCAGGGCCCTCCTCGACCCCGGGCAGCAACACGACGAATTCATCGCCCCCGAGTCGCGCCACCAGGTCGCCCGGGCGCACCGAGCGCACCAGCCGGCGCGCGACTTCGCACAGCAGCAGGTCGCCCACCAGGTGGCCGAGCGAATCGTTGATCGTCTTGAACCGGTCCAGGTCGAGGAAAATCAGCGCCAGGCCCGCGCCCTTGTGCGCTTCGTCGCCGCTGGTCACGCTGCGCATCGCCGCATCGAGCCGGTCCGACAGCATGGCGCGATTGGGCAGCCCCGTCAGGCTGTCGTGGTACGCCATGTGGTGCACGCGCGCCTCGGCCTGGCGCCGTTCGTTGATTTCTTCCTGCAGCAGTGCGTTGGCGCCGGCCAGTTCGGCCGTGCGTTCGGCCACGCGCACTTCGAGTTCGTCGCGCGCGCGCCGCACCGCGTCGGCCGCTTCGCGCTGGGCCGTCACGTCGTCCACCAGCCAGACGCTGCGCCCGCGCGTGAGTGCGGCGTCGAACAGGCGCCCGGACAGGCGCGCCCAGAAGCGCGTGCCGTCACGGCGTATCATTTCGTGCTCTGCCATGTGGGCCTGGCCTGTAGCGAACTGCGTCTCGGACACGGCGCGCGCCGCCAGCCAGCTGTCCTGGTCCGGATACAGCGCGCGTACCGGCGCGCCATCCATGCCGCCCGGCGGCGCGCCGAACAGCTCTTCCATCTTGCGGTTGCAATGCAGCGTGCGACCGTTCTCGACGACGGCAATGCCCAGCACCGCATTATTCAGGATCGCGCGATTTTCCATCAGCGCCTCGCGCAGCGACTGCTCGTCGCCCTTTTCGCGGGTGCGGTCTTCGAGCATCCAGATCGTGCCCTTGTCCGGGTCGAGCGGATTGACCTGATAGCCGATCATCAGGACCCAGGCCGGCGCGCCGTCCTTGCGCACGAGGATGCGTTCGGTGCGAAACGGCCGGCCATCCGCCAGTTGCGGATACGCCTCGGCGCCCAGCGCGCGGTACGCTTCTTCGTCCGGGTACAGCACGCGTGTGGAGACGCCGATCGGCTCATCGCCTGCATAGCCGAACATCGTGCAGAAGGCGGGATTGGCGCGCCGGATCACGCGGTTGCGGGTGAACATGACGCCGATCGATGCGTTGGTCATGATCGCCTGCATTTCACTGGCCGCCTGGCGCGCCTCGGTCACATCCTCGACGATCCAGATCGTGCCCGCGCTGCGGTTGCCCGGTTCGACCGAGCAGCCGCGCAGGCGCGCCCAGAAGGGCGAGCCATCGCGGCGCCGAAACTGCTGCTCGCTCTTTTCGAACATGTCGCCCCGCCCCAGCACGGTGAATGCTTCGGTAGCCAGGGCCTGATACGCCTCGGGCGACACGCACACGTCCGGCAGCGAAATGGTATCGACTTCATGCTGCGCATAGCCGAACATTTCGCCCAGGCGCGGGTTGAATGAACGGATCTGGTCGGGCTGGGTGACGGCAATGCCAACCGGTGCGTGCTCAAAGATCGCGCGCTGTTCGCGCACCGTGCGGCGCACGCCGACGAGGCCACGCGCAGGCGCGCCGGGGGCCGGTACATCAGGAACGTGCGGGGTCGAAAATCCATCCATCGTCGAGGCAGCCAAGCTGTTGGTTATGATGATCCGGCGAGTTGCCATTTAGCAACCACTGAAGGTCAATCATAACCCGGAAACAGCCCGTTACTCCAGCCTCGCGCGACGAGAAAGCGACACTAACCGGGCACCCGCACCCAGCCTTCCATCAGGACGCGCGCGCTGCGGCTCATGCTGGCTTTCGCCACGCGCCACTGCCCGTCTTCCAGCACTGCTTCGGCGCCCACCCGCAGCGTGCCGGAAGGATGGCCGAACCGCACCGCCGAGCGCTCGCCGCCGCCGGCTGCCAGGTTCACCAGCGTGCCCGGAATGGCCGCCGCCGTGCCGATCGCCACTGCTGCGGTGCCCATCATCGCGTGGTGCAGCTTGCCCATCGACAGCGCCCGCACCAGCAGGTCGATCTCGCCCGCCGCCACCTGCCGGCCACTCGACGATACATACCCGGCCGCCTTGGCCACGAACGCGACCTTCGGCGTGTGCTGGCGCTTGCCTGCCTCGTCGATGCTGGCGATGAGGCCCATGCGCAGCGCGCCGTGGGCGCGGATCGTCTCGAACACGGCCAGTGCGCGCGGGTCGCCATTGATCGCGTCCTGCAGCTCGGTGCCATCGTAGCCCAGCGCCCCGGCCTCGACGAAGATGGTCGGGATGCCCGCGTTGATCAGCGTGGCGCGCAGCACGCCCACACCGGGCACGTCGAGTTCATCGACCAGATTCCCGGTCGGGAACATGGCGCCGCCACCGCCCTCTTCCTCGGCGGCCGGGTCCATGAACTCGAGCTGCACCTCGGCTGCCGGGAAGGTCACGCCATCGAGCTCGAAACCGCCCGTTTCCTGCACCTGGCCTGCGGCCATCGGCACGTGCGCGAGGATGGTCTTGCCGATATTGGCTTGCCAGATGCGCACCACGGCCACGCCGTCGTGCGGCACGCGCGCCGGATCGACCAGGCCCGCGGCGATGGCGAACGGACCGACTGCAGCCGACAGGTTGCCGCAATTACCGCTCCAGTCGACGAACGGCTTGTCGATTGCCACCTGGCCGAACAGGTAGTCGACGTCGTGCTCAGCGCGCGCGGACGCCGCGACGATGACGGCCTTGCTGGTGCTCGACGTGGCGCCGCCCATGCCGTCGATCTGCTTGCCATACGGGTCGGGGCTGCCGATCACGCGCAGCAGCAGCGCATCGCGTGCGGCGCCGGCCACGCGGGCGTCGTCCGGCAGGTCGTCCAGCTTGAAGAACACGCCCTTGCTGGTGCCGCCGCGCATATAAGTGGCGGCGATCCGGCGCTGGGGAGAATACGTGGTTGCTTCCATCATGCCGCCTTCACCGTCGATTCAAGGAAATCCTGCGCGAAGCGTTGCAGCACGCCGCCGGCTTCGTAGATGGCCACTTCTTCGGCCGTATCGAGCCGGCACGTCACGGCCACCTCGACCCGCTCGCCGCTCGCGCGGTTGATGACCAGCGTGAGCTCGGCGCGCGGCGTGCGCGCCCCGATCACATCGAACGTTTCGGTGCCGTCGATGGCCAGGGTGATGCGGTTCTCGCCCGGCTTGAATTCGAGCGGCAGCACGCCCATGCCCACCAGGTTGGTGCGGTGGATGCGCTCGAAGCCTTCGGCCGCAATCGCCTCGACGCCCGCCAGACGCACGCCCTTGGCCGCCCAGTCGCGCGACGAGCCCTGGCCATAATCGGCCCCGGCGATGATGATCAACGGCTGCTTGCGCGCCATGTAATGCTCGATCGCCTCCCACATGCGGGTCACTTCACCCTCTGGCTCGATGCGCGCGAGCGAACCGGCCATCACCTTGCCGTGGCTGTCTTTCACCATCTCGTTCTTGAGCGTCGGATTGGCGAACGTCGCGCGCTGCGCTGTCAGGTGGTCGCCCCGGTGCGTGGCATACGAATTGAAGTCTTCTTCTGGCAGGCCCATCTTGGCCAGGTATTCACCGGCGGCCGAGTCGAGCAGGATCGCGTTCGACGGCGACAAGTGATCGGTGGTGATGTTGTCCCCCAGGACCGCCAATGGCCGCATTCCAGCGAGCGGCCGGCTGCCAGCCAGCGCGCCTTCCCAGTACGGTGGCCGGCGGATATAAGTGCTCTGCGCCCGCCAGTCGTACAGCGGGCTGACGGCGGCGCCATCGTCGGCCACGCGCGCGAACATCGGCGTGTAGACCTTGCGGAACTGTTCCGGCTTGACGCTCGCGGCGACCACGGCGTCGATTTCTTCCTCCGATGGCCACAGGTCGGCCAGGCGGATTTCGCGCCCTGCGTTGTCCAGCCCCAGCACGTCCTTCTCGATGTCGAAGCGGATGGTGCCGGCAATCGCGTACGCCACCACCAGCGGCGGCGACGCCAAAAAGGCCTGCTTCGCGTACGGGTGGATGCGGCCGTCGAAATTGCGGTTGCCCGACAGGACCGCCGTTGCATACAGGTCGCGCTTGATGATCTCGTCCTGGATCACTGGGTCGAGCGCGCCGCTCATACCGTTGCAGGTGGTGCAGGCAAAGGCGACGACGCCAAAGCCCAGCTGGTCGAGCTCCTGGCTCAGGCCCGCTTCGTCGAGGTACAGCGCCACTGCCTTCGAGCCGGGCGCCAGTGAACTTTTCACCCAGGGTTTACGGGTCAGGCCCGCGCGGTTGGCATTGCGCGCCAGCAGGCCCGCCGTGACCATATTGCGCGGGTTGCTGGTGTTGGTGCAGCTGGTGATCGCGGCGATGATGACGGCGCCATCGGGCATCTGGCCCGGTGTGTTTTCCACCACGCCCGAGATGCCGCGTGCGGCCAGCTCGGACGTCGGCACGCGCTTGTGCGGATTGGACGGGCCGGCGATATTGCGCACCACGTTTGACAAATCGAACGACAGCGTGCGCTCGTATTCGGCGCTCTGCAGGCTGTCGGCCCACAGGCCGGCGTGCTTCGCATACGTCTCGACCAGGTGCACGGTCGCATCGTCGCGTCCCGTCAGGCGCAGGTACTTGATGGTTTGCTCGTCGATGTAGAACATCGCGGCGGTGGCGCCGAATTCGGGCGCCATGTTCGCGATCGTCGCGCGGTCGCCCAGCGTCAGCGCAGCTGCGCCAGCGCCATAAAATTCCAGATAGGTCGAGACGACTTTGGCATTACGCAGGAACTCGGTCAGCGCCAGCACGACGTCGGTCGCGGTGATGCCCGGCTGCGGCTTGCCGGTGAGTTCGACGCCGACGATGTCGGGCAGACGCATCCACGAGGCGCGGCCCAGCATCACGCTCTCGGCTTCCAGCCCGCCAACGCCGATGGCAAGCACGCCAAGCGCGTCGACCATCGGCGTGTGCGAGTCGGTGCCGACCAGCGTATCCGGATAGGCCACGCCGCGCTCCGCCTGGATCACGGGCGACATGCGCTCGAGATTGATCTGGTGCAGGATGCCGTTCCCGGGCGGGATCACGTCGACGTTCTTGAAGGCCTTCTTGGTCCAGTCGATGAAGTGGAAGCGGTCTTCATTGCGGCGGTCTTCGATGGCGCGGTTCTTGGTGAACGCATCCGGGTCGAACCCGCCGCATTCGACCGCCAGCGAATGGTCGACCACGAGCTGCGTCGGCACCACCGGATTGACCAGCGCCGGGTCGCCCCCTTGCAGCGCGATGGCGTCGCGCAGGCCGGCCAGGTCGACCAGTGCGGTCTGGCCGAGGATGTCGTGGCAGACCACGCGCGCCGGGAACCACGGAAAATCCAGGTCGCGCTTGCGTTCGATGAGCTGCTTCAGCGAATCGCGCAGGCTCGCCGGCGCGCAGCGGCGCACGAGGTTTTCGGCCAGTACGCGCGACGTGTAGGGCAGCGTGGCGTAGGCGCCAGGCGCGATCGCGTCGACGGCGGCGCGGGTGTCGAAGTAATCGAGATCCGTGCCCGGCAGGGGTGTGCGGTAATCGGTATTCATGGCGTTACTTGCGCTCTGCCAGCGGCACGAACTGCAGATCCTCCGGCCCCACGTAGTTGGCGCTCGGGCGGATGATCTTGTTGTCGATGCGCTGCTCGATGACGTGCGCCGCCCAGCCCGACGTGCGCGCGATGACGAACAGCGGCGTGAACATCGCCGTCGGCACGCCCATCATGTGGTACGACACGGCCGAGAACCAGTCCAGGTTCGGGAACATCTTTTTCACGTCCCACATCACGGTCTCGAGGCGCTCGGCGATGTCGAACATCTTCATCGAGCCGCCCTCTTCCGACAAGGTGCGCGCCACTTCCTTGATCACCTTGTTGCGCGGGTCCGAGATCGTGTAGACCGGATGGCCGAAGCCGATCACGACTTCCTTGTTGGCCACGCGGTTGCGGATATCGGCCTCGGCTTCGTCCGGGTTGTCATAGCGCTTCTGGATGTCGTGCGCGACTTCATTGGCGCCACCGTGCTTCGGTCCGCGCAGCGCGCCGATCGCGCCCGTGATGGCCGAGTGGATGTCCGAGCCGGTACCGGCGATCACGCGGGCGGTGAAGGTCGAGGCATTGAATTCGTGTTCGGCGTACAGGATCAGCGACGTGTGCATCGCGCGCACCCACGACTCTTTTGGCGCAAAGCCATGCAGCAGGTGCAGGAAGTGGCCGCCGATCGAATCGTCGTCGGTATTCACGTCGATGCGTTTGCCGCTGTGGCTGAAGTGGTACCAGTACAGCAGCATCGAGCCGAACGACGCCATCAGGCGGTCGGCAATATCGCGCGCGCCGTTGATGTGGTGATCGTCCTTCTCGGGCAGCGTGCAGCCCAGGACCGACACGCCCGTGCGCATCACGTCCATCGGATGGGCATTGGCCGGCAACGCTTCGAGCGCGCTTTTGAGCGCCTGCGGCAGGCCGCGCAGCGAACGCAGCTTGGCCTTGTAGCCGCGCAGTTCGCCGTCATTCGGCAGTTTACCGTGCACCAGCAGGTAGGCGATTTCCTCGAATTCGCTGGTGGTCGCGATGTCGAGGATATCGTAGCCGCGGTAATGCAGGTCGTTGCCCGATTTGCCGACCGAGCACAGCGCGGTGTTACCAGCGGCGACGCCGGACAGGGCGACGGATTTCTTCGGTTTGAAGGTCGGGGTTTCCTGGTTCTGCGTATTCATGTGAGGTCTCCTTACTTGACTTTGTTCTGGGCAAACAGCGCGTCGAGCTTCTGCTCGTAGCTGTGGTAATCGATGCGGTCATACAGTTCGGCGCGCGTCTGCATCGTGCCCAACACGTTCTGCTGCGTGCCGTCACGGCGGATCGCGGTGTAGACGTTTTCGGCGGCCTTGTTCATCGCGCGAAACGCCGACAGCGGATACAGCACGAGGCCAACGCCGGCGCCGGCCAGCTCGTCGACGGTAAACAGCGGCGTCGCGCCAAACTCGGTGATATTGGCCAGCACCGGCACCTTCACCGCATCAGCGAAGCGCTTGTACATGTCGAGCGTCGTCATCGCTTCCGGGAAGATCATGTCGGCGCCCGCTTCGACGCAGGCCACGGCGCGCTCGATCGCTGCGTCCAGGCCTTCGACGGCCAGCGCATCGGTGCGCGCCATGATCACAAAGTCGTCGTCCAGGCGCGCGTCAGCAGCGGCGCGGATGCGGTCGACCATTTCTTCCTTGCTGACGATTTCCTTGCCCGGCCGGTGGCCGCAGCGCTTGGCGCCGACCTGGTCTTCGATGTGGCAGGCGGCGGCGCCGGCCTTGCTGAGCGAACGCACGGTGCGCGCGACATTGAAGGCCGAGGCGCCAAAGCCGGTGTCGACGTCGACCAGCAGCGGCAGGTTGCAGACGTCGGTAATGCGGCGCACGTCGACCAGCACGTCGTCGAGATTCGAAATGCCCAGGTCAGGCAGGCCGAGGGAGCCGGCAGCGACGCCGCCACCGGACAGGTAGATGGCCTTGAAGCCGGCGCGCTTGGCCAGCAGTGCGTGGTTGGCGTTGATTGCGCCCACGACTTGCAGCGGGGATTCATCGAGGATCGCCTGGCGGAAGGCGGCGCCTGCGGAAAGTTTGCTCATGCTGGTCCTTGTCATCACGGTGAAGAAGTTGTGTAGTTCATTGCAAGCACCGTGCCAGCATTCGCTGATCCGCCATATCAAGCACTTGCGTGCAGATTCTACCCAAATACCTTTTTAAAAGAAGTGCTGTTGTTTCATGCTGAAACAAGAGTATGAAACATGAAACGTTCAGGCGTAAAAAAACCGGGTGCCGCCTTGCGGCGCGCACCCGGTTGATTTTGAGTAGCTGAGCCGCTCTTAGTGACCCGACGCACCCGATGCGCCGATACCGGTTTCGGCACGCACTTGCTGCGCCTCGAAGCCTGCACGGTCGATCTGGGCACGCGGACCCTTGTCGGTGATTGAGAACAGCCAGATACCGATGAAGCCCACTGCCATCGAGAAGATCGCTGGCGAGGCATACGGGAAGATCGCGGCCGGATGGTGCAGCACATCGACCCACACCGATTTCGACACGATCGTCAGGCCCACTGCCGTGGCCAGGCCCAGGAAGCCGCCGACGGTTGCGCCGCGGGTGGTGCAATCCTTCCACAGCACCGACATGAACAGCACCGGGAAGTTGGCCGATGCAGCAATGGCGAAGGCCAGCGACACCATGAAGGCGACGTTCTGCTTTTCGAAGGCGATACCCAGCACCACGGCCACAATACCCAGGGCGATGGTGGTGATCTTCGACACGCGCAGCTCGTTTTCGCTGGTGGCATTGCCCTTCTTGAACACGGTCGCATACAGATCGTGCGACACGGCCGAGGCGCCGGACAGCGTCAGACCTGCCACCACAGCCAGGATGGTCGCGAACGCCACCGCCGAGATGAAGCCCAGGAACACGTCGCCGCCCACGGCCTTGGCCAGGTGAACCGCCGCCATATTGTTACCGCCCAGCAGGGCACCGGCTGCATCCTTGAATGCCGGGTTGGTACCCACCAGCACGATCGCGCCGAAGCCGATGATGAAGGTCAGGATGTAGAAGTAGCCGATCCAGGTGGTGGCCCACAGTACCGACTTGCGCGCTTCCTTCGCGCTCGGGACGGTGAAGAAGCGCATCAGGATGTGCGGCAGGCCAGCGGTACCGAACATCAGCGCCATGCCGAACGAGATGGCGGAGATCGGATCCTTGATGAAGGTGCCCGGACCCATGATGGCGGTGCCCTTGGCGTGTACTTCGGTCGCGGTCTGGAACAGTTTGGCCGGGCTGAAGTTGTATTGCGCCAGCACCGAGAACGCCATGAACGACGCGCCCGACAGCAGCAGCACGGCCTTGATGATCTGGACCCAGGTGGTGGCCGTCATGCCGCCGAACAGCACGTAGACCATCATCAGGATACCGACCAGCACGACGGCGATCCAGTACTCCAGACCGAACAGCAGCTTGATCAGCTGACCCGCGCCAACCATCTGCGCGATCAGGTAGAACGCGACGACGACCAGTGTGCCGGAGGCCGCGAACACGCGGATCGGCTTTTGCGCGAAGCGGTACGAGGCCACGTCGGCAAACGTGAAGCGGCCCAGGTTGCGCAGGCGCTCGGCCATCAGGAACGTGATGACAGGCCAGCCGACCAGGAAGCCGATCGCGTAGATCAGGCCATCGTAACCGTCGAGGAACACGGCGGCCGAGATACCCAGGAACGACGCGGCCGACATGAAGTCGCCCGCGATCGCCAGGCCGTTCTGAAAGCCCGTGATGCCGCCACCAGCGGTGTAGAAGTCGGACGCCGACTTGGTCTTGGCGGCAGCCCACTTGGTGATGAACAGCGTGCCGACGACGAACAGCGCGAACATGCTGATCGCGGTCCAGTTGGTCGGCTGGCGAACGGCCTGGCCCATGTCGGGCGCGGCGTAAGCAATGCCGGAGGCGGCCAGCAGCACGAATGCCAGCAGTGAGGAGGTGCGGGCGCCGGCCATCATGCGCCCACCTTTGCACGGATGGCGTCGCTCAACTCGTCGTATTCGCGGTTGGCGCGGCGCACATAGATGCCGGTAATTAGAACGGTGAACAGGATGACGAACAGGCCCAGGGGAATGCCCCAGGTGATGACACTGTTGCCGATCGGGGTGCCCATGAACTCCTTGTTGAACGCGACCAGCAGCGTAAAGCCGTAGTACACGATCATCATGGCCCAGGTCAGCGTCCAGCCGAAGCGGGAACGGATGCGTTTGAGTTTCTGGTAATTGGGGTCATTCTTGACCCGTTCTACGATGTCTTGATCCACTTTGTCTCCTGATTCTTTTGATAGTGCCGTGGTTCGGCTGCCTTTTGGCTGCGACCCATCCTACGGGCATGCCCTTACCGGATTCTTACGCCGGGTGCCTAATTTCGACCGGTCGTTCGCCCATTGCGCGTTTCAGGCTGAAACAACGGCCATCATTTGCACTACACTTGAAACATGGATTCCCCACGCACTTCTTCCGCCAGCGACAAGCCCATCATCTGGACGGTGTCGGTGTCGCGCCTGTCCGCCCTGTTTCGCGACATCACCGTCGAATACGATCACCTGGCCTCGATCGAGCCCTTGCATATCGGGTTCGATGAGGCTGCAACGCACATCCGCGAGCGGCTCGCCACGGAACATTGTGACGTCGTGATCGCCGCCGGCTCGAACGCGGCCTGGCTCAAGAGCCGCGTTTCGGTGCCTGTGGTCGCGGCCCGGGCCAGTGGCTTCGATGTGCTGCAGGCGCTCACGCGCGCGCGCAAGCTTGCCGGCAACGCCCATGGCGCCATTGGCGTTGTCAGTTACGGCGCCCTGCTCCCGGAACTGGCCGAGTTCGCGACCGGATTCGGCCTGGACCTGGTCCAGCGCAGCTATGTGACGCAGGAAGATGCGCGCGCCGCCGTCGACGAACTCAAGGCACTGGGCGTGGCCGTCATCGTCGGCGCCGGTTCGGTGACCGACCTGGCCGAGGAAGCCGGCCTGCGCGCCGTGTTCCTGTATTCGGCGGCGTCGATCCGGCAAGCGTTCGACGATGCACTGGAACTGGCGCGCCTGACCCGGCTCGAGGTCGACCGCAGCCGTGGCCGTGGCCGAACCGGCAGCACGCCGCCCGACAGGCAACGGCTGCGGCGCGGCCTGAACGACCTGCGCGGCGATTCGCCCGCCATGCAGCAGCTGCGCCAGACCGTCGTGCTGTACGCGCGCTCGCCCAGCACCGTGCTGATCGAAGGCGAAACCGGCAGCGGCAAGGAACTCGTGGCGCAGGCAATCCACCGCGAAAGCCCGCGCCGGGATGCGAACCGCCCTTTCGTGGCCGTCAACTGCGGCGCGATTGCCGAGTCGCTGCTCGAATCGGAACTGTTCGGCCATGAAGACGGCGCATTTACCGGCGCGCGCCGCGGCGGCCACGCGGGCCTGTTCGAAGCGGCCAATGGCGGCACGCTGTTTCTCGACGAGATCGGCGAAATGCCCCTTAGCCTGCAAACACGCCTGCTGCGCGTGCTCGAAGAACGTGAAGTGATGCGCGTGGGCGGCACGCGGCCGGTGCCGATCGATGTGCGCGTGATCAGCGCCACCCACTGCGACCTGGAGGCGCGCGTGCGCGACGGGCGCTTCCGGGCCGACCTGTTCTATCGCCTGGCCGTGCTGCGCCTGGCCCTGCCGCCGCTGCGGGCACGGGTGCAGGACATCGCGCCGCTGCTCGAATGGTCGCTCAAGGGCGCGCTGGCCGCGCTCGATGCGCGCCCGCACCCGAATCTGCTGGCCGAACTGAAAGTGTGTACGCCGCTGCTCACCGGCTACGCCTGGCCCGGTAACGTGCGCGAGCTGCGCAACCTGACCGAGCGCCTGGCGCTCTTTTTGGCGGCCGAGCCGCTGCAGGCGCTGACGCCGGGCTTCATGCTGTCGGTGGCGCCGGAGCTGGCGCGTGGTGCTGCCCCGGCTGGTGCATGGGTCGGGCAGAACCGGGAATCGGTAGCGGCAGTGCTGGCGCGCTTTGGCGGGCAGCGCGACCTGGCGGCCGATCATCTTGGGATCAGCCGCACGACGCTGTGGCGACGGCTGAAGGCGGAAGGCTGATTTCTGAGCGCTGACCTCCGATCTTCAACCCTTAAGACGCTCCAAAGCAACATGTATCGAAAACTCGTATCATGATTCTTTGATATGGCCCGGCGCCAATCCGCGCCAGGTCGTCCTGGCATGCCGGCCGCGGCGCCCTACCCGCGGCGCCGCATCCGACCCCAACGGAGGCAAATATGCAACATGCGTCGCAAGCGGCTCTGTTTTCCCTGATTGGCGATACCCCGATGGTCGAAGTGACCCGCATCGATACGGGCCCCTGCCAGCTGTTTTTGAAGCTCGAATCGCAAAACCCGGGCGGCTCCATCAAGGACCGTATCGGCAAGACGATGATCGAACAGGCCGAGCATGATGGCCTGCTCAATCCCGGCGGCACCGTCGTCGAAGCCACTGCCGGCAACACGGGCCTGGGCCTGGCGCTGGTGGCGCGCATCAAGGGCTATCGCGTCGTGCTCGTCGTGCCTGACAAGATGGCGCCCGAAAAAATCCTGCACCTCAAGGCGCTTGGCGCCGAAATCCACCTGACCCGCTCCGACGTCGGCAAGGGCCACCCCGAGTATTACCAGGATCTTGCCGCGCGGCTGGCCAAGCAGATTCCCGGCGCCTGGTTCGCCGACCAGTTCAACAACCCGGCCAATCCGCGCGCCCACGAAACCACCACCGGCCCCGAGATCTGGGACCAGGCCAAGCACAAGCTGGACGCGATCGTACTCGGGGTCGGCTCGTCCGGCACGCTGACGGGCCTGTCGCGCTACTTCAGGAAAGCCGCGCCCCTGCTCGAATTCATCCTGGCCGATCCGAAAGGCTCAATCCTGGCCGAATACGTCGAGACTGGCCACGTGTCGCAGCATGCCGGCTCGTGGGCCGTGGAAGGCATCGGCGAAGACTTCATTCCCGGCATCGCCGACCTCACCCGCGTCAAGAAGGCCTACACGATCACCGACGAAGAAAGCTTCGCCACTGCCCGCCTGCTGCTGCAGCAGGAAGGCATCCTGGGCGGCTCGTCCACCGGCACGCTGCTGGCGGCGGCGCTCAAATACTGCCGCGCACAGACGCGCCCCAAGCGCGTCGTTACGTTCGTCTGCGACACGGGGACGCGCTATCTCAGCAAGGTGTACAGCGATGGCTGGATGGTCGACCAGGGCCTGATCACGCGCCCGAAGACGGGCGACCTGCGCGACCTGATCGGCCGCCGCCACGACGCCGGCGAAGTCATCACGCTGGCGCCGTCGGATACGCTGCTCACTGCGTTCAACCGCATGCGCTCGAGCGACCTGCAGCAACTGCCCGTGATGGATGCCGAAGGACGCCTGGCGGGCCTGATCGACGAATCCGACCTGCTGCTCAAGGTCACGCAATCGAACGACCATTTCAGCGCGCCGGTGTCGTCCACGATGACGGCCGACCTGCAAACCCTGCCCCCTGGCGCGAGCATGGCGCAACTGCGCGACATTCTCGACCGGGGCCTTACTGCCGTGATCGCCGACGGGCCGCAGTTCTTTGGCCTGATCACGCGCTACGACCTGCTCAATCACCTGCGAAGGACACTCTCGTGACCCATCCGGACACCAAACACACCATCGAATTCAAACGCCACCTGGCCACCCGCGTCATCCACGGCGGCCAGTCGCCCGAACCCGCGACCGGCGCCGTGATGCCGCCGATCTTCGCCACCTCGACCTATCGCCAGGAAAGCCCCGGCGTGCACCAGGGCTTCGACTACGGCCGCTCGCACAACCCGACGCGCTTTGCGCTCGAACGCTCGCTGGCCGACATCGAGGGTGGCCGCGCCGCCTTCGCGTTTGCGTCGGGCCTGGCGGCGATTGCCGCCGTCCTGGAACTGCTCCCGAGCGGCTCGCACGTCGTCGCGGGTGACGACATGTATGGCGGCACCTACCGCTTGTTCGAACGCGTGCGCCGCGACAGCGCCGGCCACACGTTCAGCTACGTCGACCTGTCCGACCCGGAGGCCCTGGCCGCTGCCATCACGCCCGCCACGCGCATGGTGTGGGTCGAGACGCCGACGAACCCGATGCTCAAGCTGGCCGACCTGACCGCGATCGCGAGCCTGTGCCATGCGCGCGGCATCCTGTGCGTGTGCGACAACACGTTCGCCAGCCCGATCATCCAGCGCCCGCTCGAACACGGGTTCGACATCATCGTGCACTCGACCACCAAGTACATCAACGGCCACTCGGACGTGATCGGCGGCGTGGCGATTGTCGGCGCCAACGACCACCAGACCGGCCTGGCCGAGAAGCTCGGCTTCATCCAGAACTCGGTGGGCGCGATCCAGGGGCCGTTCGACAGCTTCCTCGTGCTACGCGGGATCAAGACGCTGGCCCTGCGCGTGGAACGCAGCAGCGGCAACGCGCTATTGCTGGCGAACTGGCTCGAGCAGCAGCCGCAGGTCCGCAAGGTGCACTATCCCGGGCTGGAATCGCACCCGCAGCATGCACTGGCGCGCAACCAGATGCATGGCGGTTATGGCGGCATCGTCTCGATCGACCTGGACACCGACATCGACGGCGCGCGGCGTTTTCTCGAAGCGTGCGAAGTGTTCACGCTGGCCGAAAGCCTGGGCGGGGTGGAGAGCCTGATCGAGCATCCGGCGCTGATGACGCATGCGAGCATTCCGCCGGAGCGGCGTGCCGAGCTGGGGATTGGCGATGGGCTGATCCGGTTGTCGGTCGGCATCGAGCATATCGATGATCAGCGCGAGGATTTGCGGCGGGCGCTGGCGGCGATTTGATTGGGTGAATTGCTGTCATCATCACGGATGACCGTGCCGTCAACCATCACCGCGTGTGCGGCGAAGCCGCACACCCTACTACGCCAATAACAACGGCCCTTGGGCACGCAATTTGAACGTCGCCACCAGCGCCGACAATTCCGCGGCCTGCTGGCGCATCGAGGCGGCCGCTGCTGCCGCCTCTTCCACCATCGCCGCATTTTGCTGGGTCGAGAGGTCCATCTCGGCAATGGCGCGGCTCACTTGCGACACGCCGTTGGCCTGACCGGCGCTGGCGGTGTGGATTTCGCCCAGGATGCCCGCCACGTCATGCACGTGCTGCAGCATGGTACGCATCGTCGAACCGGCCGCTTCAGCGATGCCGGTGCCGGCCTCGATCTCGCGCGACGATTCGCCGATCAGCTTCTTGATTTCTTTCGCGGCGCCGGCCGAGTGCTGCGCCAGGTTGCGCACTTCAGACGCCACCACGGCAAAGCCGCGCCCCTCGCTGCCGGCGCGCGCCGCTTCCACCGCGGCGTTCAGGGCCAGGATATTCGTCTGGAAGGCGATGCTGTCGATCATGCCGGTGATGTCCACGATACGCGCGGCCGACGCCTTGATCGCGCCCATGCGCACGACCAGCTGACCCACGGCCTGCGCGCCCTCGGCGGCCACGCCGGATGCGGTCTGGGCCAGCGCATTGGCCTGCTGCGCATTGGCGTTGTTGCTGGCGATGGCGCCCGACAGTTCGTCCATTGCCGTCACCGTCTCGCGCAGCGACTCGGCCTGGCGCTCGGTGCGGATCGACAGGTCCTGGTTGCCTTCGGCGATTTCACTGGACGCGGCATCGATTGCCTGTGCCCCTTGCAGCACTTGCGCCACGGTGCCCGAGACGCCGTGCGTCATGCCATTGAGTGCATCGAACAGGCGGCCGATTTCATCGGTGCGGGTATGGCTGATGGTCGGGCGCAGGTCGCCATGGGCCACCTGCTCTGCCAGCGTCGCGGCTTGCCTGAGCGGCCCCACCAGGTTGCGGGTCAGGAGCCAGGCCAGGCCACCGGCCACGGCCAGCGCTGCTGCGCCCAGCGCCAGCAGCAGCACCTTGCTGAAGCTCGATTCCGCTGCCGACGCATCGGCCAGGCGGTGCGCTTCGGTGCTTTCGTGGGTCAGCAGGCCCTCGAGCGCGGCGACTTCGGCGCGATAGGCCGGCTCCCAGCGCTTTGTGAGGATGTCTTCGACGAGGCCAGTCTGGCCCAGGTCCTTGGCCTTGAACAGGTCAGCCTGGATCGTGGCCAGCGCCGCTTTGTTTGCGCTTGCTGCGGCGATCAACGTGCGTTCCTGTGGCGTGGCCGGCAGTTTGCCCAGTTTCGCCTCGATATCGGCGGCGATCTTGCGGCCCTCTGCCAGTTGTGCGCCGAAGTAATCGCCCAGTTCCAGGCTGTCGCTGCGCGCGATCGAGACGGCGCGCGAGCCATTCAGGCGCGCGATGCCCAATAGCTCGGACGTCAGTTGCTGCTTGGCCAGCTTGTCGTCGACCAGGTTGGATGTGATGACGTCGGCCGCGTGCATGCGCCAGACGGCAACGGCGGCAATGAGAACGATGACGAGGGACAGGATGCCAAAGGCGCCGATGAGCTTGGAAAACGTGTTGCGCGGTGCGAGTCGCATTGGGATCTTCGTGAGAGTGAAACAGCGTGTACGCACAGTGTAGGAAGCTTCGATGACAGGCATGTGAAATGGACCCGAAGTAACTGTAATTGCCATTATGAAATGCGCAATCAGCGTTACGTGTGGGTTCCGCTCGGCATAAAAAAAGCCCGCGGCACATGCGTGCGCGGGCTTTTTTGGGAGCAAAACTGCTTACTCGATTTCGACCGTCTCGGCCGGGGCCGGTGGCGGGCTGACATCGCCCTCGGGGAACTCGAGAACAACCTCGTCCTTCTCGTTCAGGTCGACCGTGACACGGCCACCGTTGGTCAGGCGACCAAACAGCAGTTCGTCGGCCAGGGCCTTGCGGATCATGTCCTGGATCAGGCGCGACATCGGTCGTGCACCCATCGACGGGTCGAACCCCTTCTGGCCGAGGAACTTGCGCAGCTTCTCGGTGAAGATGGCTTCGACTTTTTTCTCGTGCAGCTGCTCTTCCAGCTGCATCAGGAACTTGTCGACGACGCGCAGGATGATGTCTTCGTCCAGCGCGCGGAAGCTGATGATCGCATCCAGACGGTTACGGAACTCCGGCGTGAACATGCGCTTGATGTCGCCCATCTCGTCGCCCGCTTCACGCGAGTTGACGAAGCCCACCGAACGCTTGGTCAGGCTTTCGGCGCCCGCGTTCGTGGTCATGACGATGATCACGTTGCGGAAGTCGGCCTTGCGACCGTTGTTGTCGGTCAGCGTGCCATGGTCCATCACCTGCAGCAGGATGTTGAAAATGTCCGGGTGGGCTTTTTCAATCTCATCCAGCAGCAGCACGGTATGCGGCTTCTTGGTGATCGCTTCGGTCAGCAGGCCGCCCTGGTCGAAACCAACGTAGCCCGGTGGCGCGCCAATCAGACGCGAGACAGCGTGACGCTCCATGTACTCGGACATGTCGAAGCGCACCAGCTCGATGCCCAGGATGAAGGCGAGCTGCTTGGCGACCTCGGTCTTGCCGACACCGGTCGGACCCGAGAACAGGAACGAGCCAATCGGCTTGTCCGTCTTGCCCAGGCCGGCACGTGCCATCTTGATCGCGGCCGACAGCGCCTCGATCGCCGGGTCTTGGCCGAACACGACGTTGCGCAGATCGCGGTCGATCGTCTGCAGCTTGCTGCGGTCGTCCTGATTGACCGACTGCGGCGGGATACGCGCGATCTTGGCAATGATGTCCTCGATCTCGGTCTTGCCGATCGTTTTCTTCTGCTTCGACTTCGGCAGCACGCGCTGGGCGGCGCCGGCTTCGTCGATCACGTCGATGGCCTTGTCGGGCAGGTGACGGTCATTGATGAAGCGCGCAGCCAGTTCCGCGGCCGTGGTCAGGGCCGAGGCCGAGTACTTCACGCCATGGTGCTCTTCGAAGCGCGATTTCAGGCCACGCAGGATCGCGATGGTCTGTTCGACGGTCGGCTCGTTGACGTCGACCTTCTGGAACCGGCGCGACAGCGCGTGGTCTTTCTCGAACACGCCGCGGTACTCGGTGAACGTGGTCGCGCCGATGCACTTGAGCTGGCCATTGGCCAACGCTGGCTTGAGCAGGTTCGATGCGTCGAGCGTACCGCCCGATGCCGAACCGGCGCCGATGATCGTGTGGATCTCGTCGATGAACAGGATGCCGTTCGGCGTGTCCTTGATCTGCTTGAGCACGGCCTTCAGGCGTTGTTCGAAATCACCGCGGTACTTGGTGCCGGCCAGCAGCGCGCCCATGTCCAGCGAGAACACGACAGCGTTCTGCAGGATTTCAGGCACGTCTTCCTGGACGATGCGCCATGCCAGGCCCTCGGCGATCGCGGTTTTACCCACGCCCGCCTCGCCCACCAGCAGCGGATTGTTCTTGCGGCGACGGCACAGGATCTGGATGACGCGGTCGACTTCTTCTTCGCGCCCGATCAGCGGATCGATCTTGCCATCGGCCGCGGCTTTGTTCAGATTCTGCGTGAACTGGTCCAGCGGGCTTTCCTTGGCCTGGCCTTCGACCTGCGCTTCCTCGACGCCTTCCGGCGCCTTGGACGTGTCGACCTGCTGGTCCTTGCGCACGCCGTGCGAAATGAAATTGACCACGTCGAGACGGGTCACGCCCTGCTGATGCAGGTAGTACACCGCGTGCGAGTCTTTTTCGCCGAAGATCGCCACCAGCACGTTGGCGCCGGTGACTTCCTTCTTGCCGTTGGACGCCGATTGCACGTGCATGATCGCACGCTGGATCACGCGCTGGAAACCAAGGGTCGGCTGTGTGTCAACCTCGCCCGTGCCAGGCACGGTCGGGGTGTTATCGCCGATGAAATTCGTCAGGGTCTTGCGCAGGTCTTCAATATTGACCGCGCATGCACGCAGGACTTCGGCGGCCGAAGGATTGTCGAGCAGTGCCAATAGCAGGTGTTCCACGGTGATGAACTCGTGGCGTGCCTGGCGTGCCTCGACAAAGGCCATGTGTAGGGATACTTCAAGTTCCTGCGCAATCATACTTCCTCCATCACGCACTGCAGGGGATGCCCTGCCTTGCGTGCATGCGTTAAGACAAACTCCACTTTGGTACACGCTATATCTTTGGAAAACACGCCGCACACTCCTTTGCCGTTCTGGTGTACCGACAGCATGATCTGCGTGGCCGTTTCCCGATCCTTGTTGAAATACTCCTGGATCACGGCCACGACAAACTCCATCGGCGTGTAATCATCGTTCAGTAGCGCCACCTGGTATAGCGGAGGCGGTTTGACGGTCTGCCGCTCTAGCAGTTGTTCAGTATCGTGCTTCGTTGCCATGGGGTATTCTAATACTTCCGAGGTTAGTGCCAAGCGTAAACATCAGCCCGTTTTTCTGTTGTTTCCATCTTACGCGTTTTCGGATAACTGCGCAGATGGCGTTTCGATTGCCGAAATCAAGTCCACTGCACAGGAATACGATGAAAAATTTGACAACCCGCGCCCCAAACCTCTTGACTTACGTGATTATTCCACCAACAATGCAGTCATCGACTTTGTACTTATGTACTCGTTGATAAGCAGTTAGCAGGCTGAGGAGGGCAAGAGGTTTCTTGCTTTTATGGCTCGTGTGATTTGTTAAAATTGAAAGTTCTTTTATGGCAACTGGTACTGTTAAGTGGTTCAATGATTCCAAAGGCTTTGGCTTCATCACGCCTGATGACGGCGGCGAGGATCTGTTCGCACACTTCTCCGCAATCAACATGAACGGTTTTAAGACCCTCAAAGAAGGTCAAAAAGTCCAATTCGAAGTCACGCAAGGCCCTAAAGGCAAGCAAGCTTCCAACATCCAGGGTAATTAATCATTCCCCTACCGGAAGTGAAAAGCCCCACTCTACAGTGGGGCTTTTTTTCGCCCGTTCAAGTTGTGGGTATCCCGTACTGCCAGCCAATTTCACCGGCGAATGACTTTGCCTCTTCCAGAATCGCGCTGAACGCTGCTTCACTCACCGTGTCGGGTTGCCCGGTTTCGCCGTCCCATCTCGACGCCGCAATGGCGGCCTCAAAACGTGCCGCCAGTTCAGCGCCGCGCGTGGCCAAGCTGTGCGACGGCGGCAGCGCGCGCAGCGCGTCCGGATCGGTATGACGCTGAAAGCCGTAGATGAAGCGCCCGAGCCTCTCGTAGTGCTGCATGATTGCCGCGTCCTGTTGCATATGCCCTCCCCCAACCCTGCGTCGTATTACATATTCTCGATCAGCACTTCACCAAAGCCCGAGCAAGACACCTGCGTCGCCCCTTCCATCAGGCGCGCAAAATCATACGTCACTTTTTTCGACACAATTGCCTTGCCCATCGCTGCAATGATCAGGTCGGCCGCCTCGCTCCAGCCCATATGGCGCAGCATCATTTCCGCCGACAGGATCAGCGAGCCCGGATTCACGTAATCCTTGCCGGCGTATTTTGGCGCCGTGCCGTGGGTTGCTTCGAACATCGCTACCGAATCGGACATGTTTGCGCCTGGCGCGATGCCGATGCCGCCGACCTGGGCCGCCAGTGCATCCGAAATGTAATCGCCGTTCAGGTTCAGCGTGGCGATCACGCTGTATTCAGCCGGGCGCAGCAGGATCTGTTGCAGGAAGGCGTCGGCGATCGAGTCCTTGATCATGATGTCGCGCCCGGTCTTCGGATTTTTCAGCTTGCACCATGGGCCGCCGTCGAACAGCTCGGCACCGAATTCCTTCTGCGCCAGCGCGTAACCCCAATCCCGGAAGCCGCCTTCCGTGTACTTCATGATATTGCCCTTGTGGACCAGGGTCACCGATGGCTTGTCGTGGTCGATCGCGTACTGGATCGCCTTGCGCACGAGGCGTTCGGTGCCCTCGATCGAGACGGGCTTCAGGCCCAGGGCCGACGTGGCCGGGAAACGGATCTTCGACACGCCCAGCTCGGCTTTCAGGAACGCGATCAGCTTTTGCGCGCCTTCCGACCCGGCCTCCCATTCGATGCCGGCGTAGATGTCCTCGGAGTTTTCACGGAAGATGACCATGTCGGTCTTTTCCGGCTGCTTCAGTGGCGACGGCACGCCGGTAAAATAACGCACCGGGCGCAGGCAGACATACAGGTCGAGTTCCTGGCGCAGCGCGACATTGAGCGAGCGGATGCCGCCGCCAACCGGCGTGGTCAGCGGGCCCTTGATCGAGACGACGTACTCCTTCAGCACGTCCAGCGCTTCTGCGGGCAGCCAGACATCGGCGCCGTAGCGTTTGGTCGCCTTTTCACCGGCGAAGATCTCCATCCAGGCGATGCTGCGCTCGCCACCGTAGGCCTTGCGTACCGCCGCGTCGACCACCTTCTTCATCACCGGCGTGATATCCGCGCCCGTGCCGTCACCCTCGATATATGGAATGATCGGCGTGGCCGGCACATTCAAGCTGCAATCGGCATTGACGGTGATCTTCTGGCCCGCAGGCGGGACGGTGATATGCTGGTACATCAAGTTCTCCAGGTAGGTGGCGAAAGGCGGTGCGATCGACGTTATGAACTCGCTTACAATGTCGCCGTTGCCAGCGTCAGCCGAGGGCTGCTCTTCATTATGCCCCAGTATTTTGCCATATTGCCACGCTACCGGCTGGCCGCCCTTTCATTCGTTTCTCTGCACCTTCATGTCCCTGATCCTCTTCAATAAACCGTTCCAGGTCCTGTGCCAGTTCTCGCCCCAGGAAGGCCGCGAATGCCTTGCTGACTATCTCAAGATTCCCGGCATCTACCCCGCCGGCCGGCTCGACGCCGACAGCGAAGGCCTGATGCTGTTGACCGACGACGGCCAGCTCCAGCACAAGATCGCCCATCCGGATCACAAGGAAGCCAAGACCTACCTGGTGCAGGTCGATGGCGTGCCCGATGCCGCCGCCATGGCGCGCCTGCAGGCGCCGCTGGACCTGGGCGACTTCGTCACCAAGCCGTGCCGCGCCACGCGGATTTCCGAACCCGAGTGGCTGTGGCCGCGCAATCCACCGATCCGCGCGCGCCAGGACAAGCCCACCAGCTGGCTTGCCATCACGCTCGAAGAAGGCAAGAACCGCCAGGTGCGCCGGATGACGGCGGCCGTGGGCTTGCCGACGCTGCGCCTGGTGCGCAGCAGTATCGGCCCGTTTTCCCTGAGTACGCATCCGTTGTTGCCGGGCGAATTCATCGACGTGCCGGCCTACTCGCGCCACGCGGGCAAATAAAAACCCGCCGACCTCTCGGTCGGCGGGTTTCAGTTACAGCAGCCGTTCAGTTCAGGCGAACGAATCGATCGCCGCATTGAAGGTGGCGCTCGGACGCATTGCTGCCGTCACCTTGGCTTCATCCAGCTTGTAGTAGCCACCGATATCAACCGGCTTGCCCTGCACTGCCAGAAGCTCGGCGACGATGGTTGCTTCATCGTCAGCCAATTTCTTGGCCAGTGGCGCGAACGTGGCGGCCAGCGCGGCGTCGTCCGTCTGCGCGGCCAGCTCCTGCGCCCAGAACAGCGACAGGTAGAACTGGCTGCCACGGTTGTCGAGCTCGCCGGTCTTTGGCGATGGCGACTTGCGGTTGTCCAGCAGCTTGCCGGTGGCAGCATCCAGCGTGCGAGCCAGAATCTTGGCCTTGTGGTTGCCGGTTTTCAGGCCCAGGTCTTCCAGCGACACGGCCAGCGCCAGGAACTCGCCCAGCGAATCCCAGCGCAGGTGGTTTTCTTCGACCAGCTGCTGCACGTGTTTCGGGGCCGAACCGCCGGCGCCCGTTTCGTACATGCCGCCACCGGCCATCAGCGGCACGATCGACAGCATCTTGGCGGACGTGCCCAGTTCCATGATCGGGAACAGGTCGGTCAGGTAGTCGCGCAGGATGTTGCCGGTCACCGAGATGGTGTCCAGGCCACGCCAGACGCGCTCGAGCGTGAAGCGCATCGCGCGCACTTGCGACATGATCTGGATATCCAGGCCGTTCGTGTCGTGATCCTTCAGGTAGACCTTGACCTTCTTGATCAGTTCATTTTCGTGCGGACGGTACGGGTCGAGCCAGAACACGGTCGGCATGCCCGAGTTGCGCGCGCGCGTCACGGCCAGCTTGACCCAGTCGCGGATCGGCGCATCCTTGACCTGGCACATGCGCCAGATATCGCCCTGCTCGACATTCTGGCTCATCAGGACTTCGCCGGTGGCGAGGTCGGTGATGTTGGCCACGCCATCTTCCTGGATCTCGAAGGTCTTGTCGTGCGAGCCGTATTCTTCGGCTTGCTGGGCCATCAGGCCGACGTTCGGGACGGTACCCATCGTCTTCGGGTCGAAGGCGCCGTGCCATTTGCAGAAGTTGATGATCTCCTGGTAGATGCGCGCGAAGGTGCTCTCCGGGATGACAGCCTTGACTTCCTTCAGGCGGCCATCGGCGCCGTACATCTTGCCGCCGGCGCGGATCATGGCTGGCATCGACGCGTCGACGATGACGTCATTCGGCGAATGGAAGTTGGTGATGCCCTTGGCCGAATCGACCATGGCCAGTTCAGGACGGTGTTCCTGGCAGGCGTGCAGGTCGCGGATGATTTCTTCGCGCTGCGACGACGGCAGGTCGGCGATCTTGTTGTACAGGTCGGCCATGCCGTTGTTGACGTTGATGCCCAGGCTCTCGAACAGCGCGCCGTGCTTCTCGAATGCTTCCTTGTAGAACATGCGCACGCAGTGACCGAAGACGATCGGGTGCGACACCTTCATCATCGTTGCCTTGACGTGCAGCGAGAACAGCATGCCCGTGGCGTGTGCATCTTCAATCTGGGCTTCGTAGAAGGCCAGCAGCGACTTGCGGCTCATGAACATCGAATCGATGATTTCACCGGCCAGCAGCGAAACTTTTGGCTTCAGAACAATGGTCTGGCCGCTCTTGGTGACCAGTTCCATCTTGACGTCGCGCGCGGTCTCGACCGTCATCGACTTTTCGCCGTGGTAGAAGTCGCCCTCGGTCATGTGCGCCACGTGGGTACGCGATGCTTGCGACCATGGGGCCATCGAGTGCGGGTTCTTGCGCGCGTATTCCTTGACGGCGCGCGGGGCGCGGCGGTCGGAGTTACCTTCGCGCAGGACCGGGTTCACTGCCGAGCCGATGCACTTGCCGTACTTGGCCTTGATGGTTTTTTCTTCGTCGGTCTTTGGGTCCGATGGGTAGTCAGGGATGTTGTAGCCCTTGTCCTGCAGTTCCTTGATCGCGGTGGTCAGCTGGCTGACCGAAGCGCTGATGTTCGGCAGCTTGATGATGTTGGCGCTCGCCTCGAGCGTCTTCTTGCCCAGCTCGACCAGCGAATCCGGCACGCGCTGCTCCGGGGTCAGGTTTTCAGGGAACGCTGCCAGGATACGGGCCGCGACCGAGATGTCGCTGGCCGTGACGGTGATGCCGGCCGGCTTCGTGAAGGTGCTGACCACAGGCAGGAAGGCGTGGGTCGCCAGCAGCGGCGCCTCGTCGGTCAGGGTGTAGATGATGGTCTGATCACTGCTCATGCACATTTTCCTCGGTAATCGCGACAACGTCGCGCGTAGTAAAAACTGACAATTGGCCACGGCCCATCCAATAGATGAGCTGCGGGCACTGGGCGCCGATGCCGGACATTCTACCCCTGTCTGCGACGGGAGGGCCAGAGCGCACCGGCGTACATTCCGTTGGTTGGGCGGCCGCTTCGTGCAAGGCCGCGAAACCTGTCTTCAACACTAGTCTTCTATAAGACATAAGACGCGCCATATTATGCCCCACCTTTGCGGCAGACACCAGTTTTTACGTTATCGCTAACGCCGTCATGCATTCCGGATGGAAAAATGGGAGCGCCAAGCAAAAAAACCCGCCAGGACCGAAGTCGGGCGGGTCTTTCCACTGCACAGAACTTGCCTGCGCGGCCCGAAGGCCGCACGCACGCGGGCTTTACGCCGACAGTGCTTTCAGGGCTGCAGCCAGGCGGCTCTTGTGGCGCGCTGCTTTGTTCTTGTGGATGATTTTCTTGTCAGCGATGCTGTCGATTTTCGACACGGACTGCTGGAAGATCAGGGTCGCGGCTTCTTTGTCGCCAGCCTGGATGGCTTTGCGAGCTGCCTTGATTGCGGTACGCAGGGTCGAACGCTGCGACGAGTTGTGCGCGTTTTGCTTAACTGCTTGACGAGCGCGCTTGCGCGCTTGTGCGGTATTTGCCATGGAATTTCCTAAATCGGGGTCAAGTTGCGTTTGCAAACATTAGCGACTGTTAAACCGGCGCAGGAGCCTGCCCAACGATTAGTGTCTGCTAACAGAATTCAGTACAGCCCATGATTATAGCGAAGCTTTCAAGTCTGGGCAATTCAAAATTCAAAGATTGTCGGCCGGATGTCGGTACCGGTCGAGTTGCACCAGTATAATCTCGCGCCATGAACCTGCTCAGAACCCTCGCCGCCATCTCCAGCATGACGATGCTTTCGCGCGTCACTGGCCTCTTGCGTGAAAGCCTGTTTGCACGCGCTTTCGGCGCCTCGGCGTATACCGATGCCTTCATCATCGCGTTCCGCCTGCCCAACCTGCTGCGGCGTCTGTTTGCCGAAGGCGCGTTCTCGCAAGCGTTCGTGCCAATTCTGTCCGAATACAAGACGCAGCATGGCGACGTGGCCACCAAGACGCTGGTCGACCATGTCGCCACGTCGCTGCTGTGGGCCACGGTGCTTACCAGCATCGTGGGCATCATTGGCGCCCCGCTGCTGATCATGATCCTGGCCGGCGACCTGCGCGAGACGCCCGGCGCGTATAACGCGTCGGTCATCATGACGCAGATGATGTTCCCGTACATTGCCTGCATGTCGTTTGTCGCGCTGGCCGGCGGCATCCTGAATACCTGGCGCCAGTTCAAGATCCCCGCGTTCACGCCGGTGCTGCTGAACCTGTCGTTCATCTTCGCGTCGCTCGTGCTGGTCAACTACCTCGAGCAGCCGATCTATGCGATGGCGATTGCCGTCTGCGTCGGCGGCCTGCTGCAGGTGGCGATCCAGATTCCATCGCTCGTGAAAATCGGCATGCTGCCGCGCATCTCGTTCAATCCAATGACGGGCCTGCGCGACGCCGGCGTGCGCCGCATGCTCAAGAAGATGGGTCCGGCCGTGTTTGCCGTGTCCGCAGCGCAGATCAGCCTGTTGATCAATACCGGCATCGCCGCCAGCCTCGCCGCCGGCGCCGTCTCGGCGCTGCAGTATGCCGACCGCCTGATGGAGTTCCCGACCGCGATGCTGGGCGTGGCCCTGGGGACGATCCTGCTGCCATCGCTGTCGAAAGCCAATAGCGAAGGCGATACCGCCGAATACGCAGCGCTGCTGAACTGGGGCCTGCGCCTGACCTTCCTGCTCGCGCTGCCGGCCGCGGTCGGCATGGCCACGCTGGCGGTGCCGATGATCGCCACCCTCTTCCACTACGGTAAATTCGACGATGCAGCGCTGGTCAATTCATCGATGCCGCTGATGGCCTACAGCGCCGGCCTGCTGGGCATCATCCTGGTCAAGATCCTGGCGCCGGCGTTCTACGCTCGCCAGGACGTCAAGACGCCGGTGCGCATCGCCGTTGCGGTGCTGGTTGCCACGCAGCTGATGAACCTGATCTTCGTGCCGCTGATGGGCGTGGCGGGCCTGGCCCTGTCAATTGGCCTGGGCGCCTGCATCAATGCGACCTGCCTGTACATTGGCCTGCGCAAACGCGGCATCTATACGCCGCAGCCGGGCTGGGGGAAATTCTTCCTGAAGCTTGCCATCGGCGTGGCGGTCATGGGTGCGGTCGCATGGTTCGGCCAGGCGCAGTTCGACTGGGCCGCCATGAAGGTGACGCCCGGCCTGCGCATCGGTGCGCTGTTCGGCATCATCGTGGCCAGTGCCGTGACGTATTTTGCGATGCTCGCGCTGCTGGGGTTCCGGCCACGCGACTTCCGGCGCCGCGCGGCCTGAACGCTGCTTAGCCTGCGCCACCCCGGCGCAGCGCCGCGATCCGCGCCACAGCATTGCGCTGGTTCGGATCGGCCGCGACGGCTTTTTCGTACGCCGCAATGGCTGACTTGGTGTCGCCGAGCGCTTCATATGCCTCGCCTTCACTGTCGAACGCATTGGCGTACTTCGGTTCGAGGAACGTGGCCAGCTTGAACAGTTCGACGGCGCCGCGCGCGTTCTTCCCGCGCAGCAGTTGGTAGCCCAGCGTATTCATGCTCAAGGGGCTGAGTTTGAAGTCGGGCGAGCGTGCCACCATCCCGGCGTGGATCGACTGCGCATCCTTGTAGCCGGCCTTGGCGAACGCACGCAGGAAGTCGCCTTCGTCAAGGAGTTCATGGCGGGCCGGCGTGAATGTCATCGACATCACCTGCGGGCCGATACCATGGCGCGCCGGCGACTGCTTCAGCCATGCAAGCGCCTCGCCGTCCTGCTTCAGATAGGCGTCCAGGAACCGGCGCACATACAGCGCGCCGCTGCGGTATGCCTGCAGCACATCGGCACGCGCATAGTCGCCGAACGCCGCATCGTCGGCAAAGCGCACATGCCACGCGCTGAAATCGGGATGCGTCATCGGCGGCAGGGTCGCGACATACACGTCGGAATAGGTCATCGTGTTGAGGTAACTTTTGCCAAGCATGTCCCTGCGCTCCATGACTTCCGCGGACGGCGCACGCGCGCCCAGGTACAGCATCGGCACCGCCGTGCGCACTGGCTGCACATAACCCGCCGCGCCCCACACCTTTGGGTGATACCGGATGGAGCCATCCAGGCTGACCAGCGCCTTGATGCGGCTGGAACGCGCCGCGGCAAACACATTGGCCATGCCGCCCCAGCTGAAACCTGCCGCCGCCACATTGCCGATGTCGGCCTGCGGCAGCGTCTGTGCATAATTGGCAAGGAAGGCGATATCGGCGGCCTGCGCCTCGACGCCGTCGACGTCGTCGGTCATCATGACCGAGCGCGCGCCCAGGCTGCGGCTGGCGAGCACCACATAGCCATGGCTGGCCAGGTATTCGCACAGGTCGATGTTTTCATGGGCTTGGGCAGCAAAGCTGGGCGCGTAGATCACCACCGGAAAGCGGCCTGCGGCAGCCGCTGCATCGCGCACGGCCAGCGTCGGCGCGCGGTACTGCGCGCTTTGCGGTCCCGCCACCCAGTCTGCCCGCTGCCTGGTTGCTTCGGCAGCCGGCGCGGTGAAGTCGACATCATTCAGGCTGGTCTGCTGATAATCTGCGGCCAGCATCGGCGCGCCGCCACCACGCCTGGCTGGATACCAGACCAGCATCTGGATTGGCCGGCCAGGCGCAGCATTGCCGGCCTTGCCGAACGCATCGACCTGCGGCTCGAGCATACGACTGTAGTCATATTGCTGGATGACGCGCAAGCCGACGGCATGCGGGCCAGCCTCAGGAATCAGATTTGGCGCGGCAGGCGCCGGCACGCCTGCACTGGCACTGACACTGACGGCGATGGAGAAGAAGATCAGGACGGGACGCAGGCTCATTGGCGATTTCATTGGCGACTTCATTGGTTGTTCACTTGGCTGGTGCGGCCGATGGCCGGATCGGCGTGTACTGCGCAGAGACCAGCTTCCAGGCGCCGTCCTGCTGCTGAGCCACGAAGCTCGAGCGCAGCGAGGCTGTGCGGGTTTGTCCGCCAACCGTCATGGCGTACGACACCTTCGCGAGCACGATGGCGGTATTGCCCAGCACCCGCGGCGTGATCTCGTCGACGGTGATTGCCGGCAGCGGCTTGTCGTCATGCTTGACATAGAACGACAGCATCTTCGCGCGCGGGTCGACCTCGCCCAGCGGGGAAACCTCGATATAGTTCTCGGCTGTCAGCGCTTCCAAAGTGGCGCGGTCGAACGTGCCCTGCGCGGTGGCAAAGCGCTGCACCAGCTCGCTGACCGACTGTTCCGGCGTGGCGGCGTGGGCGGGCGTGATCAACAGGCAGGCAAGCGCGCCCGCAATGCATAGCATGTTGCTGTAACGGCGCGACAGGACAGAAATCATGCGGCTCCTCGTAAAGTTTGTCAACGCCGGTAGTGGCGTCACGGTGACGGTCGATCATAGCAATCCGCGTTATCGTTGCCTATTAAAAATGGATACATATGGCTGCTGGGTTACTGTGCAGTGCTAATAAACTTCGCTACAAAAGCAGGCGGTCTGCCACAGCAACCGCAGTCTGCCGGCGCTCGTGCAACTTGTTCCAGGGACCACGGGAACGTACACTAAGCAACGCTGACAATCTGCTTTGGCCAAAAGCAGCCAGTCGCGACAATCCCCCGGGCAAAGGGGCTTATATCACATGCCATGATCGTTATTTTTTCATTAGAGAGTAAATGATCCTATGGGGCCGATCCGCATCCGCACTCTGCAACCAATTGATGCTGAGCCATTACTGAAATTTGAATTGGAAAATCGCCAGTGGTTTGAGCGTCACATTGATACACGCAATTCCGCCTTCTACTCACTTGAAGGCGTTACCGAACATATTGCCTCTTATTTATCCGGCCTTGATAACGGAACCTGGCATCCGCTTGTTATCGAAGATTCTGAAGGAAAAATAGTGGGCCGAGCGAACCTGAAAGATATCAACGTTTTGGAAAGATCGGCAGAAGTCGGATATCGGATTGCTGAAAACGCTTGCGGGCAAGGATTAACAACACTGGCGGTCAGGCGGTTGATCCATGAGGCGCGGTCACATTGGAACCTGAGTCTTTTAGTCGCCAATGTACATGCTGGAAATATAGGTTCGGCAAAAGTGCTCCAACGGTGTGGATTCTCGATCAAACACGTGATTCGCCAGCAAGAGATAGAGTGCAATTATCAGTTTGTGCTTTCAATCAACGACTCCAGCCTGTACGAATCGGCAATGTCAGACGTACCCTGCCCCGCTTGACCCTGCCCTGCTACTGCGTGCAAGTCATCATTCCGCACTACGCAAAGCCCTTGTCCCACATTCGATACCCCATGCTACCAAAAGGTAACTGCCCAATTCCAATTAATCTTTTTAATTACAACAAGTCTTGTAAATAATTGACGAAATTTGATATTTCGCGCATTTCTGCAGATATTGGAGTTGTAGACTGCTATTGCTTTCCCTGACAGGCCAAGCCTTCGATGGCGCAGCGAATAATGTTATAAAGCATTTTACTAAAGTCTAATATGCGACGATGTTTCAATTTGCGAGGAGTGATAATGGCTCTTGTAGCGGGAATTATCTTTCTTGTTGGAGGTGCTTTCGGCCTGTATTGGACTGGGAAGCGGGCGTTTTATCGGCGCAATTCTGCTGGGATTCAGGAATTCAATAGCTATAGCGGAGCGCTCGTAACCAACGCGTTGGAGGGCATTGTCAGGATAGGATCGGTGATTGGTATCGTGCTGGGCGTCATGATGATTTCTATGTGGTTCATGTTTGGACGCTAGTCTGTAAGTCTTGCCAGGAGTGCGGCCATCGGACTACCCATAAGATCGCCTGCCTCGCCTGCTCGACGACGCATCAGCCAGGAACAAAGTCTGGTACCGACTGCGGCGAGCGCCAAGCTGGAGACCGGGCTTGAACCTGCAGGCGCGGGCGCGCTCTGTGGTAATGGTCGGCCACCCCTACCGGTCTTCAGGCGGCTTTTCCGGCGAGGCTTCGGCTTCCGGTTCGGGTGCATTCACCGGCGCAGGTTCCGGGACGGTATCCAGCGCGGTATCCGGCACGGTATCCGGCGCGGTATCCGGCACGGGATTGGACTCCTCTGTCGTCTCTGCCGGCGGCACATCTGCCGGCGCCGCCGCAGGCAGGCCAGGCGGCGCTGTTTGCGCTGGTTGCGCAGCCGGCGCAGTCGGCGTTGCTGACGCAGCAGGCAGTGGCTGCCCAGGCCCCTGCCCCAACGCCGGATCGCGCGCCTTGAACCGCCACGCCGAAATCGTATCCGCATTGTCCAGGCCCGCAAACCGGCTGTCGAAATTGGCGACCTTCAACGGTTTGGCCGTCGACAGGCTATGCACTGCCACCACGCCGGTCGTGCCGTCGCCCAGATACACCACACCCCACTCGGCCTTGCCCGTCAGCGGGTCGACGAAGATCTTGCGCAGGTGCCGGCGCACGCCCGGCACGCGCGGGTCCTTCAGCAATTCTTTGAGCGATGGCGGATACGGCGAGGCGCCTTGCGGTGTCGCCGCCGCGTAGCTGTCGAGCGCTGCGCTGAAGGCAGCGCCGATGTCCAGCAATTCTTCTTCGGCCGCCGCCCGTTGCAGCAGCGCGCCGATCTTGAGCGTAGCCGCGCCTACCAGGCCGATGATGGTGACAAAGATGATCAGGCCCAGATAGGTGAACCCGGCCTGGCGCCCGCGGCGTATCCCTGCCCGAACTACCATTCCAGATAGGGCCGGCCGCGCCGGTCGTTGCCCGGTGCACCGCTGCGCAGGTTGGCAAAGCCGCCCTGCTCCCCTTCGTGCGGGGCTTCGAGGATCCACGTGTCGCGCGCTTCGGTGACCGGGTCGAGCGGGATTTCGCGCAGGTAGCGCGCCTCCACCAGCTGCTCGAGCGACTCGGGATAGCGGCCGGTATCGGAGCGGTACTGATCGACCACCTGGCGCGTGTTGCGCAGGTTATCGGCCAGGATCGTCTCCTTCGCGCTGTCGATGCTGGGGAAAAAGCGCGGCAGCGCCACCGTCAGCAGTAGCGCGATGATCCCCAGCACCACCAGCAGTTCGATCAGCGTGAAGCCGCGGCCTTTTCCATCTGCGTGCATGCGCATTGTGCTCACCTCGTGCTCACCATTTGTTGTAGGGGATGCCGTTCAGCCCCACGCGCGTGGAGCGCGAATACACATCATAGACATCGTCGCCTTCCTGCGGTTGATCCGGCTCGCTGGCGTAGCTGCGCTTGCCCCAGGTGGCGGCGTCATCGAGATCGCGCTCAGGCGTAAATGGGTCGCGCGGCAGGCGCCGCATGAAATAGATCCTGGCCTGCTTCGGGCTGCGCAGATCGGGCACGCCCTGCACCAGCAATTCCAGGCGCGCCGGATAGCCACTGGCGTCGGCAGCCGTGGCCACGCGGCCTTCGTCGGCGGCCTTCTTGTAGGCGTCCAGGCCGGCGCGGATTTCGCGCAGGCCGCGCCGCAGTTCCTGCTCGTCGCGGCGCTGCACCGTGACTTCGGCCACGGGCAACACCAGGGTACCGAGCAGGCCCAGGATCGCGAGCGTGACGAGCAGCTCGATCAGCGTGAAGCCGTGCCGCGCGCGCATGCCCGGCTGCGTCATCGCTGCGGCACTGGCGGCGTCACGCCCGGCGGATAGGCGGCTGGCTGCGCCATGGCCTCGGGCGCAGCTTCCGGCGCAGATGCAGGCACAGATTCAGGCGCCGTCACCGGCTGACCCGGCGGCGCCGATGGCGGCGAACCCAGTTGCGGCGTGGCCGGCAAGGCCGACGGCGGCACCGAGAATGACGTCGCGGGTTCCTGCACGGGCGGCGGTGCGACCGGCGTCGTGACCGTGGTCGTGGTGACCGTCACTGGCGGCGCCAGAGCTGGCGTGGCAGGCCGAGCACCCGTCGTCGGCAGCAGCACGGGTGCGCGCACGGCGTTGTCGGGCCGGCGGCGGAAGCTCGCCTCGGTGCCGGCGCCGAATTCGGACGCCGATGCGGGCGGGCGCTGCACCGCGCGCACGATGCGCGGCGTGATCGACAGCAGGATCTCGGTGCGGCCGTTGCTGTCGGTCTGGCTGCCAAACAGGCGTCCGACGATCGGCAGGTCGCCCACGCCCGGCACCTTGGTGCCGCTGCTGCGGTCTTCATTGCTGATCAGGCCAGCGAGCACCTGGTTCTCGCCATCCTTCAGTTGCAGCATGGTGGTCGCCGAGCGGCTGCCGATGCGGTAGGCCACCGTGCCGTTGCGGGTCTCGACGCGCTCGCCCAGCGTGCTGACCTCGAGGTTGATGCGGATCGCCACCTCGTTGTTCAGGTAAATGGTCGGCTCGACGTTCAGCGTCAGGCCCACGTCCAGATAGGTGATGTTATCGGACGCGAAGCCGCCGATCCCCGACGACACCGTCGCCGAGATATTCGGGATCTTGTCGCCGATGACGATCTTGGCCTTTTCCTTGTTGCGCACGCGAATGCGCGGATTGGCCAGCGTCGTCGTGTCGCCGTCGGTCTTGCTGGCGTTGAGCGTGGCGCTGATCGGGCCTGTCGTGATCGTGCTGCTGTTCAGGCCACGCAGCTGGTCGATGGTCAGCACATTGCCATCGAACGACGTCAGTGGCGAGAACCCGAGCGATGACGGCCAGTTGATCCCCAGGTCCATCACGCTGCTGCGGTTGATCTCCAGCACCTCGACGTCGAGCATGACTTCGGGCTCCGGCACGTCCTGCAGCGCCACCAGCTGCGTGGCGATGCGGATCGCTTCCGGGTTGTCGCGCAGGATCACCAGGTTCAGTTTTTCATCGACCACCACGTCGCGGCTCTTGAGGATCGTCTTGAACGTATTGGCAATCGCCTTGGCATCGGCGTTCGCCAGGAAGAACGTCTTGACCGTCATTTCCTGGTACTCGCGCAGCTTGGCCGCGACGTTCGGGTAGATCAGGATCGTGTTGCCGTCCATGACCTGGCGCTCGAGCTGGTTCGTCATGAGCAGGTAGTACACGGCCGCTTCGACGGTGCTGTTCTTCAGGAAGATCGAGGTGCGGGTATCGGCCTTGACGTCCTTATCGAAGATGAAGTTCAGGCCCGAGTGGCGCGCGATGATCTCGAACACCTGCTTGAGCGGGGCATCGCGAAATTCGAGGCTGATGGGCTTGCGGAAGCTGGCCGCCAGCGCTGCCGGGCCGGATGGCGCAGCCGCCGCTTTCTCGTCGATCTCCAGCAGCAGCAGGCGCGCCGCCTCGTGCGCCGGGCGCTCGGTCAGCACGGCCGCGAGCTTGTTGCGGGCGGTCTCGATATCGTCCTTCTCGAACGCTGCGCGCGCCTCGATCAGTGCGGCCGCGTGGCGCCGGTCCGCCTCGACCTGGCGCAGGCCAGCACGGGCGCGGTCGTTGCCCGGATCGATGGTCTGCACGCGCCGGTATTCATTACTGGCCACGTCGATCTGGCCGGTGGCCAGTGCGCGGTCGGCTGCCTCCACCATGCGCACGACGGCGCCGTCGCGCGCGCGCAGGTAGGCCGCCTTGTATTCGGGATTGCCGGGGTCGGAGGCCAGCGCCTCCTGGTACTTGGCAAGGCCGGCGCCGACCTTGTCCTGGGCCACCAGTGCATTGCCCTCCTGGTAGGCGCGCTGCGCCGCGCAACCCGCGAGAAGAAACGGCAACAGCAGCAGGGTCAACCCCCGCATCGGCAAACGAGCCATCAATCGAATACTCCAATATTGAGCTGCTGGACCTGGTCCAGCGGCAGGTAAGTCAGGGTCAGCGTGGGCGGACGGATCGCGTCGACGCGGTAGGCGCCGTCGATCGTCGCGCCGTCGCGCACGAGATAGGTACGGTCGTTGCGGGCCAGGTAGATTTCCCAGACGCCGTCCTGGAGCGACTTGCCGATGTACTTGAACGGCAGGGGCGGCGCCACGGGCGGCGGCGGTGGCGGCGGCGGTAGATTCGATGGCGGCGGCGGTGGCGGCGTCCAGTCGTGGCGCGCAAACAGGCCCTGCTCGCCCTCGCCGAAGCGCTCGCCGTCGGCGCCGATCAACTCGTCGCGCGGGACCAGGCGCACGATCGCGGTGTCCGCGACGGGCTTGGCCACTGCCACGGCCGTGCTGCGCGCAGGCGCAGTAGACGAGACTGTCGCCACACGTTCGGCCGGCGCGGCCAACGTATCTTCAGGCGTGGTGTCGCCAAAGACCACAAGGCCGGCAGCCAGCGCCAGCGCGCCACCCATGGCAATGTGACGGGGTTTCATCGTGCTTCTCCCGGTGTGGCGCTGCGCTCGGCGAGATAGAACGTCAGGCGCAGCCGCGCATCGACGCCTGCCTCGCCAATCGCGTCGCGGCGAAACGCCACGTCGTCGAGCGAGGCATGCGGTACCGCGCGCAGCACGTCCATCGCGAACTGCCAGATCGCCCCGTAACTGCCCTTGACCGGCAGGTTGACCTGATAGGCGACCAGCTTGGCGTTGCGGTCAACGGTGGTGCGGTACTCGCCCTGCTCCAGCGTCAAGCCATGGCGCGCGGCCAGTGCGAACACCGCTTTCAACTGGCGCTCAACACTGCGCGCATCGCCCAGCGTCGCGTAGAACTGCGCCAGGTTCTGGTCGCTGCTCGGTGGCGGCGCGCTTGGTGCCGGGCGCGGTGGCAGCGGCGTGCGCGCGAGACGGCGCGCCGTCTCGTAGTCTGCTTCGAGGCGGGCGCGCGCCGGCACCAGCGCGACCTGCACGGCTGCGCCGGCCACGATCAGCGCCACGACCAGCGCCACTAGCGGATTGACGCGCGCGAGCAGCAGGCGGGCGCGCAATGGCAGGGTCGCGAGCGTCATGGCGTCCCCCATTGCACGCTGACCTGGAAGCGCAGCGGCCGGTTCGGGTCTTCCTGCATCACTTCATGGCGCATCAGCACCACACTCGTGAACCATTCCTCGGCCTGGAGGCGCGTGATGTAGGCCAGCATGTCGTCGCTGTTCTTTGCCTCGGCGCTGATGCGCAGCGTGCGCCGCTTGGCGTCGGGCTCCAGCGCCAGCAGCGCGATTGACGCTGGCGTGGCGTCGGCCAGTGCCGCCGCCAGGTCGCGCCATGGCAGGTTCAGTTGCCCTACGGCGGCGTTGACGGCGGTGACCTGCGCCGGCGCCAGGATGACCTTCGGCGCGGCGGCCACCACGACGGGCGGCGGCGCACTGCGCACGGCCAGCGCCGCCTGCAAGTCGGTCAGCTCCTGCTGCTGCTCGACGTAGCGCTGGGTCATGAACCCTGCGGGCACGCAGATCAACAACACGGCGGGCAGCATGAAGATCAGACGTGGCGGCGTGCGAAACAGCGTGCGGCGCAGGCCCGGCGGGGCAAAATCGATGCGGGTACGTTTCACGCGGGCGCTCCCGTACGCGCCAGGCGCGCCAGGTCGGACCAGCCGTCGCCGGCGTTCTGTTCGAGCAGGCTGCAGGCGAACTTCAGGCGCCCCGGGCTGCTGCCCCAGGCCGCCGGCGCGGCGCCGCACAGTTGCAGCCGTTCGGGCCGCCCCACGCCCACGCGCAGCGCTTCGCGCGCCACGTGCGATTCCAGCCAGTTGCGATCGGCGCCGGCCGGGATCGGGCTGCTGCGCACGGCCATCAGGAGCGCGCCGTCATAGGCTGCAAGCGACAGCACGCCGCCATGCACCTGGCCGAACCACGCCCCTGTCCTGCGCGCCTGGCGCCACTGATTGAGCGCGGCCACGAACTGCGGCCGGATGTCGACCAGGTAAAAGCGGTGGGTCTCGGCGGCCAGCTGCAAGCCGTCGAGCAGATTGAGCGGCGCGGCGCTGGCCAGGAACGGCTTGGCGGCATCCCAGTCGGCGCGGATCACCCACTCGGAAGGCGGCGCCCCGAACAGGTGCTGGAAGCGCAGCGCGGCCGCCCCTTCGAGGTCGCCCATGCGCGTTGCTTCTTGCGGCGGCGTGACCTGCCACAGTCGGATCAATTCATCGGCCAGCACGACACTTACCGTCCAGCCGCCAGGCGCATGGTCGGAAAACAGCGCGGAGAGGCCCGTGGCCAGCGCATCGGGCGCGAACAGGTCGAGCCGCTGCTCGGCCAGCAGCACGGGCGCGCGGCCGAACAGGCGGTCGATCCTGACGAGGGCCAGGCCATCGCTGGCAATGCCCAGACGCAGGGTGTGTCCGAAGCGCAGATTGGTCCGCCTAAGCATGCAGGGTCACTCGCTTGATTTCATCGATGGTGGTGGCGCCGCGCCGCACCAGGTCAAGCGCAGCCAGGCGCAGGCTGCGCGTGCCATTGGCATGGGCCGCGGCCTTGATGCGGCGGATCGGCTGCTTGTCGACGATCAGTTCACGGATCTCGTCGTTCAGGGTCAGGATTTCAGCGATCGAACGGCGGCCCTTGTAGCCGGTGCCACGGCAATCGCCGCAGCCCTTGCCGCGCATGAACAGGTAGTCGCCCACCTCGGCACGTTCCAGGTGCACCGAGGCCAGTTCAAGGTCGGTCGGGTCGTGCCGCTCGCCGCAGCGCGGGCAGTTCATGCGGATCAGGCGCTGGGCCCAGATGCCGTTCAGGGCCGAGACGAACGCATACGGATCGATGCCCATGTGCGTGAAGCGTCCGAACACGTCGAACACATTGTTGGCATGGACGGTCGTCAGGACCAGGTGACCGGTCAGCGCCGACTGCACCGCAATTTCGGCGGTTTCGCGGTCACGGATCTCGCCCACCATGATCTTGTCCGGGTCATGCCGCAGGATCGAGCGCAGGCCCTTGGCGAAAGTCAGGCCCTTCTTTTCGTTGACCGGGATTTGCAGGATGCCGGGCAGCTGGTATTCCACCGGGTCTTCGATCGTGATGATCTTTTCGCGGCCATTGTGGATTTCGGTCAGCGCCGCGTACAGCGTCGTGGTCTTGCCCGAACCGGTGGGGCCCGTCACCAGCAGCATGCCGTAGGCTTCCTGCGCCAGATGGCGCAGCGTAACGAGCGATGGCGCGTCGAACCCCAGCGCTTCGAGCGTGAGCGAGCCGTAGGCCTCGATCATCGCGCGCTTGTCGAGGATACGGATCACCGCATCTTCGCCGTGAATGCTCGGCATGATCGACACGCGCAGGTCGATGTCGCGCCCGGCCGCCTCGACCCTAAAGCTCCCGTCCTGCGGTACGCGGCGCTCGGCGATATCGAGTTCGGCCAGTACCTTCAGGCGCGAAATGATGTGCTCGGCCAGTTCGATGCCGCCCACCGTCGTCGCATGATCGAGCACGCCATCGACGCGGTATTTCACGGCCAGGCCGCCGGCCGTGCTTTCCAGGTGAATGTCCGAGGCGCCGGCTTTCAGCGCGTCGTACAGCGTGGAGTTGACCAGCTTGACGGCCGGGCTGCCCGCTTCGGATACCGATGCGAACGACAGCACGGTGCCGATCTTGCCATCGCGCCGGCCGTCGGCTGCCCCACCCACGAGCGAATCGACGGCGCGCGCCGATTCTTCCTGCTTTGAGAGGTAGGCCTGGATGTCGGCCTGCTGCGCCAAGCACAGTTCGAGTGGCCGGCCAGGTGTGGCGCGGGCCTGGGCGCCAAGCCACGTCTGCAGGTCGAGATCGAACGGATCGGCCACCACGCCAACGAGGCGCCCGTCGGCGTGGCGCAGCAGCGCGCAGTGACGCGACAGCGCCTGCGCCAGCGGCAGCAGGTCGAACGCCGGTGCGAGCAGCAGCATCTCGCCCGTCTCCATGACGGGCAGCGCAAACAGCCCCGCCAGGCCGTCGACCAGTTCACGCGCGTCGCGCCTGGTCAGCGCTTCCAGCTCGGCCACGAGGCCCCGGCGCGATACGTTGGCCGCTGCTCTGGCCTGCGCCAGGATGGCGGGATCGAACGGCGCGGCGGTCACGACATATCCCCTGCCAGATCGAAGATCGGCATGTACAACAGCACGACGATGGCGCCGACCACGAGGCCGATCGCCGCCATCAACAGCGGCTCGAAGGTGCGCGTGAAGCGATCGATCCAGCGCCCGATCTCGCCATCGTAGAACGCGGCCGACTGGGTCAGCATCGGCCCCATTTCGCCCGTGCGTTCACCCACGCGCAGCATGCGCAGCGAGATCGGCGTGGTCAGGCCATGGGCTTCGAAGGCGTTCGACATCGGCTCGCCCGACTCGATCGCGGCGCGCGCCGCCGACAGGTTCCTGGCCAGGTGCGGCGAGACCATCTGCTGCACGGTCTCGATGGCGCCGACGATCGTGATGCCGCCTTCGGTCAGCATGCCGAGCGTCAGGTACAGGCGCGAGAGTTCATAGACGCGCGCACGCTCGCCGATGCCGGGCACGCGCCGCAGCAGTCGGCCCATGCCGCCGCTGCGGCGCAGGTGGCGGATGCCGGCCACGATGCCGGCCACCACCAGCACGGCGCCGATCAGGATCGCCGTCCCATGGCCGGACGCGAACTGGCCCCAGTCGAGCAGCAACTGCGACAGCCATGGCAGGTCGCGACCCGCGCCCTGGTAGACCTCGGCGAATTTGGGCACCACGTAGCCGATCAAAAAGCCCGAGACACCCCCGCCGACCATCAGCAGGATCACCGGATAGATCGAGGCGCTGACGATCTTCGCGCGCACGGTGTCGATGCGCTGCTGGTAATCGATGTAGCGCGTCAGGGCGCGCGGCAGGTCGCTCGTGCCTTCGGCGGCGCGCACGATGCCGATGTACAGCGGCGGAAACAGCGCCGGCTGCGCCGCCAGCACGGCCGAAAAACGCTTGCCTTCACGCAGGCCGCCGAGCAGGCGTTCGAGCACGGCGCGGGTGGGCGCGGCGCTTTCCTTTTCCAGCAGGGCTTCGAGACTTTCGACGATGCCGAGGCCCGCATTGAGCAGCGCGAGCAGCTCCTGGCTGAACAGGACCAGAGATAATTTGGCGCCGCGCGAACTGGCCAGACGTGCGCCGCGCGCCGGTTCGACGGCGCTGACGAACAGGCCGCGCGCCTCGATCTGGCGGCGTGCATCCTGCGCATCGAGCGCATCGACGACGAGGTTGGCGATCGACATGTCGGGCGCGAGGGTGCGAACGGCAAACTGCATGGGCGGTGCTGTCAGGTGGGTGATGCAGACAATGGGGCGAACAATGCGGCGGACAACGTCGTTCAGTTCGACGTGATGTCGGCGTTCTCGCCAGCGCCGCCGGGCTGGCCATCCTTGCCCAGCGAAAGCACTTCGTATTCGGCCCGGGCGCCGGGCGCGCGGTACTGGTACGCATTGCCCCACGGATCGAGCGGCACGGCTTTCTTCAGGTACGGGCCATTCCATTTGACGCCGGCGCTCGGTGGCGCCGTCATCAGGGCCGCCAGGCCTTCTTCGGTGGTCGGATAGCGGCCGACATCGAGCCGGTAGGTGTCCAGCGTTTTATCGAACGCATCGATCTGGGCCTTGGCCGCGGTGACTTCGGATTTGCCGAGCTGGGAAAAATATTTCGGGCCGACATAGGCCGCAAGCAAACCGATGATGACGATCACCACCAGCAATTCCAGCAACGTGAATCCGGCGCTGCGACGCGCGGCGCCCCGTTTCATGGCAAAAAACATCAACCGACTCCTCATGTGCTTCTCGAAAAAAATACCTCTGAACGGTATCACGCGGTATAGCAGAAGGACAACTCTTGTTTTGCGATACCACCCTGCGTCAAAGCTGTAGACCCGAAACAAACAGCACCTTGTTCAATTACCGTTACAAAAACACCACAATTCATACTGACGTCATAAAACCGTAAAACAAAGACTGGTCACTGTACAAACCGAATTTAATTAATCAATTTTGCGAAAACTCAAGATTTTTCCTGTTAAAAATTTTTACATTTTAATTATTTCCATTGATATATTTATTTACAACGCAACAGATAGTTGCACTTTTACCGGTCTTGCCGTATCGCGGCAGGAACCAACCCAACGACAAAGGCACATCATGATTCGGCAAGCACGATTGGCATCACCGACCCTCGGCAGCACCCTTGCAATGTTATGCAGCGCCACGCTTGGCGCTGTCGTCCTGACCACGTCGGCCCAGGCAGCCACCATCGGCTTCGAAAACGGCTATGGGGCTGTCGCGCATGGCGAGACCTACCAGGAGTCGGGCTTCTCGATGCTGTTCGATGCCTACAACCCGCAAGCCGACAGCAGCACCGGCGTCGGCGCCTTTGTCGATGGCAGCGACCCATGGGCCTGCGACATGGCGTGCCCGGTCAATAATTCGAGCATGTACTACGGCGCGTTCAACGATAGTGTCGTCTGGATCACTGCCGAGGACCGCAATCCATTCCGTATGCTCGGCCTGGACGCGAGTTTCATTGGCAATACGACCGAACTTGGCGGCTACCCGGCAATTTCAGGTTTGCTGCGCGTGCAGGGCTTTCGGGCCGACGGCACATCGTCTTTTATCAACCTGGCACTTGATGGTCCATCCAGGGCTGGATTCGAATTCGGCAGCTATGACCTCGACACGTTCTCGCGACTCGAGTTCATGAGAATCGCTCTCTTTGGCTTCGTTTGCGATGCCGCTCGCGAATGCGACTCCTTCAATACCAACCAGGGCCAGTTTGCGATCGATAACCTGAACCTGGAATCAGGCCCGGCCGCCGATGTGCCGGAACCGGCCACCGCCCTGCTGTTCGGCCTCGGCATCGCCGGCCTGGCCGCCAGCGCACGCCGCCGCCGCAACAACAGCCTTGCCATCCGCGCCTGATCCCCACAACGCTTCCCGGGAACGAATCACCATGAAACTCCGTCCACTTTCCGCTGCAGTACTGCTGGTGCTGTCCAGCCTGACGATCACCGTCCAGGCCGACGACGTGCGCCGCCCATACATCATTCAGCTGGCCGACAAGCCGATCGCCGGCTACACCGGCGAGATCGCCGGCATGCCTGCGACCCAGCCGACCGCAGGCAGCCGCCTGAACCTGGAAACCCAGAATGTAGTTCTCTACAACAACTACCTGACCCGCAAGCAGGCCGCCGTGCGCGCCGTCGTCGCCAGCGCACCGGTGCTGCACGAATACAGCGTGGTCCTGAACGGCTTTGCCGCCATGCTGACCGATGCCGAAGTGCGCACCCTGATGGCGCGCACCGACGTGGTCACGGTCTCGCCGGACGTGCCGCGCGAACTGGCCACCACCTACACCCCGACCTTCCTCGGTCTGGATCAACCCGGCGGCCTGTGGTCGCAGCTCGGCGGCCAGGGCGCCGCCGGCGAGGACATCATCATCGGCATCGTCGATGGCGGCATCTGGCCCGAGCATCCATCGTACGCCGACCGTGTCGACGCCAACGGCAAGCCGACCTTCGCCACCAGCGGCTCCATCGTGTACGATGCGCCGCCATCTCGCTGGAAAGGCACGTGCCAGACCGGCGAAGGCTTTACCGCCGCCGATTGCAACAACAAGCTGATCGGCGCCCAGTATTTCGACGCCAGCTACCGCTCGAGCAACCGGGTCAGCCACTGGACCGAATTCAATTCGTCGCCACGCGATTCGATCGGCGGCACCACCGGCGAAGGCGGCCACGGCACCCACACCTCCACCACGGCCGGCGGCAATGCCCGCTCGACCGCGATTGTCGGCGGCGTCGCCATCGGCGAAATGAGCGGCATGGCGCCCCGCGCGCGGATCGCTTCGTACAAGGTCTGCTGGACCTATCTCGATTCGGGCCAGGCCAGTGGCCGACGCAATGCCTGCTTCACTGGCGACAGCGTGGCCGCCATTGAAAAGGCGGTCGTCGATGGCGTGCATGTGATCAACTTCTCGATCAGCGGCGGTGAGTCGATCATCGACCCGGTCGAGCAAGCCTTCTTCAATGCCTCGAACGCCGGCGTGTTCGTTGCTGCCTCGGCCGGCAACAGCGGCCCGGCAAACACGGTCGCCCACATCAGCCCGTGGCAGGCAACCGTTGCCGCCTCGACCCACAACCGCGAACTGCAGGCCACCGTCACCCTTGGCAACGGCCGCAGCTTCCGCGGCGCCTCGATGAACTCGACTGCCGTGGGTCCGGCGCCAATGATCACCGCCGAATCGGCGGCGCTGCCTGGCGCCAATCCGACGCTGGTGGCACGGTGTTACAGCGCCAGCGAAAACGGCGGCCAGGCCGTGCTCGATCCGGCCAAGGTGGCCGGCAAGATCGTCACCTGTACCCGCGGCGGCAATGCGCGCGTCGACAAGAGCCTGGCCGTGAAGGACGCCGGTGGCGTCGGCATGGTGCAGATCGACAACAACACCGGCCTGGTGGCCGAAGTGCATGCAGTCCCGTCGGTGCACGTCAATGCCAACGATGGCGCTGTCATCAAGTCGTATGCCGCAACGTCCGGCGCCACCGCGTCGATCTCGACCTTCGTGATCGGCACGTCGAGCGTGTCGGCACCGATGATGGCCAGCTTCTCGTCGCGCGGCCCGAACCGCTACGACCCCAACGTGCTCAAGCCTGACATGACCGCACCTGGCGTGGACGTCATCGCCGGCGTCTCGCCGAACATGACCGAAGCGCAGCGCGCAGCGCTGCTGACCGGCACGCTCGATCCGGTGCCGGTGGCCTGGGCGTCGTACCAGGGCACGTCGATGTCGAGCCCGCACGTGGCCGGCCTGGCCGCCCTGCTGCGCCAGCAGCATCCGACCTGGTCGCCAGCCATGATCAAATCGGCACTGATGACGACCGCCACCGACACCTTTGCCGATGCGATCCTGTCCGGCGATACGCGAGGGCGTCTGCCGTTCGGCCAGGGCGCAGGCCATGTGGCACCGAACGCTGCGGCCAATCCGGGCCTGGTGTATGACATCACCGAACTCGATTACCGCAAATACATGTGCGGCGCGGGCGTCGCAGCGCAATGTAGTGGCGGTAGCATCGCCGGCTATAACCTGAACCTGCCGTCGATTGCGGTCGGCAATGTTCTGGGCACCGTCACCGTCACCCGCTCGGTCACCAATGTCAGCGACAGCGAATCGACCTACACGCCGACAGTGGCGATCACGGGCTTTACCGCCACGGTCAGCCCGGCATCGCTGACCGTGCCGGCTGGCGAGACGCGCCAGTACACCGTGACGCTGAGCCGCACCAACGCTGCCGAGAATGTGTGGCAGTTCGGTTCGCTGACCTGGTCGGACGGCACCCATCGCGTGCGCAGCCCGATCGTGGCCCGCTCCGGCCGCCTGATCTCGGCGCCTGCCCTCGTGGAAAGCGACCGCGCCAGCGGCGGCAAGTCCCTCACCATCAGCACCGGGTTCGCCGGCAAGATGGGCGTGGCGGCCGGCGGCATGAAGGAAATCAACCGCATTGCCGGCACCGTGGGCACCGCCAATCCGGCGATCTTCAGCACCCGGGAAACGATGCGCCAGGCGTGCCTGGCCAGCGTACCAGGCGTGTTCGTGTCCAAGGTCGTGGTGCCAAGCAACACGATGGCGGCGAAGTTCGAACTGTTCGACCGCGACATCACGGGCGAAGGCACGAACGACCTCGACCTGCTCGTGCTCAACGGTGCGAATGCCGAGGTGGGCTATTCGGGCAATGGCACGTCGGACGAAATGGTCACGCTGACCTCGCCGAGCGCCGGCACCTACACGGTCTGCGCCCTCGGCTACGACACCGTCAACAGCGGCGTGATCGGTTTCGGCCTGCATGCCGGCGTCGTCACCACGGCCGACCGCGCCTACAACTTCAAGGCGCTGGTGCCTGCCCAGGTGTACGTGGGCGGTACGGCAACGGTCACCACCAGCTGGTCGGGTCTGCCAACCGGCAAACGCTTCCTGGGCGCCATCCGCTTGCTTGAACCAAGCGGCGCGGTTGCCTCGACGACGCTGCTGCAGGTGGAAACCAACAGCCCGATTCCACGTGCAGTCTCGGGCGCACGCAAGAAGGACCTGGGCCTGTAAGGCGATGCCGGATCGTTGCAACGCAGCAGCGTTCAACGATCCGGTGGTCTGGTGATAAACGACAAAGCGCGCCTCGGCGCGCTTTGTCATTGCAGGCGCATGAACATGCGCCGATGAACGATCAATTGACCGGGGAACCGGTGCCCAGCTGGCAGGTGCCGGCGACGCAAACCGCGCCCGGATCGGCTTTCAGCATGCAGGTCGACACCATGCCACTGGCCGTGAGTGCGGCCTTGGTCTCGGTGTACGAGCGTTCGGACAGTGCGCGCAGCGCATTGGCGTCGCTTTTTTGCGTGGAGTACGGCAGGTATTCCTGCGGGCCGCCACAGGCCATGGCGCCCACCGGCAGCGTGCGGCATTGTGCGTTGTCGCTGCACGTCGGCGTGCCGATCTGGCGCCGGATGTCGGCCAGCGTAGTGGCCGGCGTATTGGCCGGCGCCGTGCTGATGGAGGTTTCTCCCTTGACCTGGGCGCGGACGGGACCCTGGGCCTGGCTCGTGCAGGCGGCGCAGCTGACGAGCAGCAAAAGTAAGAGTTTGTTCATGGGGCTATCTTCGCGTGCGATCGGCATGCGGTCAAGCGAATTGCGGCTGCCCCGCGCGGCTGGGATTATCTTGCAGCGACGATCAGAGCAGACGCAGCGCCATGCAGCGCGCCACCGCGTGCGCCCGGTTGGCCACGCCAAGCACCCGGTAGCTGCGCTGCAGATGGTTCTTCACTGTCAGCGCGCTGATGCCAAGCTGGCGCGCCACTTCTTCGTTGCTGTGCCCCGCCCGTATGCGGTCGAGCACGGCCAGTTCGCGCCCGCTGAGGGGCCGCACCGGCGCGCTGTCGGCGCCCTGCCCGGCGCTGGTAGCGACCGGCATGCGCAGCAATCCCAGATGCAGATACGGCAGCAGCAACTGCAGAAAATAGACGTGGCGCGCATCCGGCTGCGATGGCATGCCCAGCAGCGCGAATACCGTGCCGGTTGTCCCCGGCTGCGCGCTGCCATGCACGAGCGCGTGGTCCATGCCCGTCGCGCGCAAGACGATGTCATTGGCATCGATCACGGTGGGCATGGCGCGCTCCGCCTGCCAGCGCGTGACCAGCGCCGGCGCTACATCGGCCTTGAGCTGCGCCAGCGCAGCCCGGTCGAGCACGGCGCGGTGCAGGCACTCGACATGGTCGACGGCGCCGCTCGCATCCAGCGTCACGCACAGCATGATCTCGTGTGGCAGCAGCGCCTGAAACGCCCCCTGCGTCCACAGGAACAGCTGGCGCCGCTCGGTGAGTCCGACACCCGACTCGATCGTACGCAGCAGGTATTCCTGCTCCAGCTTGTCGAGGATCGTCATGCTGCCCGCACCAGCGTCGCCAGCGTCGGCAAGCCGGCAGTGAAGCGGTAACCGGCGCCGCGCACGGTCTGGATGCGCTCGCCCTGCCCGTCCGGCCCCAGCGCCTGGCGCAGGCGCCCGACATGGGTGTCGACGGTCCGTTCGTCGAGCACTGCATGACGACCCCAGACACGGTCGAGCAACTGCGGCCGTGAATGCACGCGCTCGGGATGGCGCATCAGGAATGCCAGCAGGCGAAATTCAATGGGGCCGAGCAGGATCGGGCGACCGCCGGCACTTACTTGCAACGTGTCCGGATCGAGGTGCAGGCCACCGTCGCGCAGAGCGGCAGCGCCAGCCGGCGCCAGGCGGCGCAACACGGACTGCGTGCGTGCCAGTAATTCGCGGGGGCTGAATGGCTTGGTGACGTAATCGTCGGCGCCCGATTCCAGCGCCAGCACCTTGTCGGCCTCGGCGCCGCGCTCTGTGAGCATGATCACGCCCATGTCGCGCGTGCTGGCGTGCGCGCGCAGACGGCGCACGAGGGTTTCGCCACTCTGGCCTGGCAACTCCCACTCGATCAGCACCAGATTCGGCAAACCGCGCGCCATGCGTCTCAGTGCGCTTTCCGCATCCGGGCAACACTCGACCAGATAGCCGGCACTGACGAAATTGAGCCTCAATAATTGCTGGACAGCAGGGTCAGGATCGACCGCGAGAATCTGGACTGGCATGGAAGGCATATGTAATGTCTGCGCGACAATACAATGACTATGCCCCAAGGATCAAATGTTTATAAATACAATTTCTTTATCGTATTTATATGTTTATAAAATAAATACAGCGCAGCGGCCTCCAGGGTCGCTGCGCTGTATTTACCTGTAGTGCAGGGTTTAACCGCGCTGTTGCATCCGGCGGGTGGCGACGATCAGCAGCAGGCCGGTGGCCAGCAGCAGCCATTCGCCTGGTTCCGGGACTTCGGCAACCTGGGCCACTTGCGTGAGACCAGGGGCAAGCACTGCCACTGCATCTGGCTCACCAGGCACCAGATCGATAGTGAACAGGTCGGCGTCGGCCCCCAGGAAGCCATCACGCGCATTGTTCAGCAATGCTGCGGAAAACACCGTCCCCAACAGTTCGTTGCCCGACTCGAAGCTCACGTTAAATGCGAATAATCCGCCGAACGTGACAGCCTGGTCGAAAATGCTGAGGAAGCTCGTGTTGCTGAGTGTCACGCCATTCGAAACATCGCCCACAACGTCACCGTCATATAACGGGGTGCCCACGAAGTTGCCACGGAAGTTGCTGACGCTGGCAACGCTCTGCCCCAGATCGCCGCCCCCAATGAAATTCAGGGAAAGAAAGCCCGAGCTTCCCGAGAGGGTCGATGTGTCGATCGAAACCTGGTATTGCGGACCAGCCAGTGCGGCAGGTGCGCCGACCGCGATCGAGAACGCCAGTACGGCGCGAAGAAAGAGAGAGAAAAGATTGTTCATGTCATGTCCTATTTAGAGCGCACCGGAGACCAGCTGCGGCGTGTAAGTGATGCTGCGTTTGGCGGGATTCGTGAAAGTGGTCGTGAACGTGACGGCGGCTCCCGGTGCGATGCTGGGCTGCGGCAGGGTCAGGTAAGGCACGCCATTGCGCACCCCGGTCGCGTTATCCAGTGTGAGTTCGGAAGGCAGGCCCTTCATCACGAAGTGCAGCGGACCGTTCAGGACCGTGGCGCTCATGTTGGTGACCGTTACCTTGCCACTGAATTTTCCTGTCACACGGTTGAGCGTGAAGCCGCCCACACCGATCTTCACGCTGTCCGTAACATCGCTGTACGCCGGCGTCAGGTTCAGGCTCACCACCAGAGGATCGTGATCCGATGCACGGTAGGCATTGTTGCGGTACGGATCCTGCACGGTGTCGTTCAGGTTGTAGTCGATGGTTTCCGGCTCATCCGCATTGCTGTGCCATTCGGCAGCGCCCACCACTTGCGTGGCCAGCGAGCTGCTTGCCAGTGCGTGGTCGAGGTAGCCTGACAGGCCGTCGAACACATACGAGTACGGCATCGCGTTCGGGCGCACGAAACGCTCGAGCAGGTTGACCATGCCGGCCACGCCGGTGAGGTGGTTGATCGGGCTTTCGAAGGCGTAGGCGTTCAGGTCACCAATAACCAGCACGTCCGGGTCGCCAGCGGCCGCGATCACTTGCGGGATGAAGTACGACGTCAGGCGCTGGGCCTGTGCGGTGCGGGTACGATCCCAGCAACCTGCGCCATTGCCCGGATCGGTATCGCCGGCGCCAGCGCCGCTGCAACCGCCCTTGGATTTCAGATGGTTCACGACCACCGAGAACTTGCCCCCGCCATTGCTGGCCATGAAGGTCTGGGCCATCGGCGCACGGTTGTTGACGGCGTTGCCGTCCGACAGCGCGCTGCCCACCAGCGACACGACCGATGGCTTGTAGATCATCGCCACGCGAATCGCATCGGTGCCCAGCGCAACCGGCTGTGGCACGACGGCGTACTTGCCCGGCGCCGTGGCGGCGTTGAGCTGCTCGACCAGGTAGCTGACTGCGATGTCACGGTTGTTCTGGATTTCCATCAGGCCCACGACGTCGGCGTCGAGCGCCGCCAGCGACTTGACGATCTTGTCGCGCTGGCGGACGAATTCGGCCGTGTTGTCGGCACCGCGGCAATTGCCGGCGGACGTCGAGTTGCCGATCGTGCAGCCCTGGCCGGTGCGGCCCCAGGCATCACGCCCGTCGGTGAAGGTCGTGAAGAAGTTGAGCACGTTGGCGCTGCCGACCTTGATGCCAGCTGGCAGGATTGGGGCTGGAGTACGTTCGTTGGTGCGCGCAAAGGTCGGGGCCATGGTCGGCTGCAGCTTGAAGCCGGCGCCGCCACCGCCCAGTGCGCCATAGTCGATCACGCCCGTCAGGTCGGTGACAGTGTCGCCGACGCGCACGGTGCCATCGTCGGCCAGGTACGGAATCACGGTCGGCGCGATAAAGATGCCATCGTCCAGCACGATCTGGTTGGCCTGGTGTTCCTGGTACAGCGCCAGGGCTTCAGGCGAGCCGAGTGGGAAGCGGTTGGTCGGATTTTCGCGGCGGCCATTGGCAAGGATCAGTTCGCCACGGTCACCGACATTGCGGTTGCCATTCACGGTCAATGGCGACGTGAAGCGCACCAGCATGCCTTCGACACTTGCCAGATCGGTATTCGGCAGCACGATATTGGTCGGCGTGACGGCCGGACCGGTACCCAGGCGCTGTACGCCGGTGACGTTGGAAAATTCGGTATAGGTGCGGTTGGCGCCGGTCGGGCGGTATTCGATGATCGTCCCGGTCACGCGCACCAGTTCGCCGATCGGCGCATCGGTCTGCGCGCCAAAGACATACAGGCCATCCGACGTCGACGGGTCGCCATCGCCGGCAGCATCCTGGATGAAGAAGCCGCTGCCGATCTTGGCCGTGATCACGCCTTGCGTGGACTGGACCGTGCCGACATACGGGCTGGCCGCACCCGATCCCTGGATCGCCGGAATGCGCAGTTCACCGGCCACATTGACGTTGATGGAGCAGGTTTCGGCGTCGCCCGCGGCATTGCCGAACTGGACCTGGACCGGATAGCTGCCCGCGGCCAGCGTGTCGGCAATGACGAGCTGCGCCTGGGCACGTCCGCCAACGGCGCCGGCTGCTGCGAAGTCGAGCAGGCTGATGCCGGGACGGGCGCCCGCGATGATGCTGGCGCTGTTGACGATGCTGTCGCCGTCGATGGCCGACAGGACGGTCGACGAACTGCTGCCCTGCGCGACCTGGACTGCCGCCGGGCAGGTCAGCACGATCGGCGGCGCGACCGGACCGCCGCAGGCCTGGATGGCCGAGGCCATGCTGCGTGGGCCGGTCACGGACGCGGCGGCAAAGTCGTCACGGTTGTTGTCGGTATCCTGGCAGCCAAGTGCGGCGCGCTGGATCGAATTGACGGTCGATGGGGCCGGTGCCGGCGCGCCCTCGGCGCGGTTGGCGCTGCCGAAGCCCACCAGGTCGATCAGGTTCGTGCCATCGCCCGCAGGCATCTGCGTCGCAATACCGGACAGCGCGACCTTGCCGCCGCCTGCCGCCATGTCGAAGCTGGCGCTGGTAACGTCGCCCGTGCCTACTGGCATGGCGTTGGCCTGGGTGCCGGTGCGGCCGACCATCAGGAAATACTGACCAGGCTTGAGTTCCACGGGCGGCAAACGCGTGACCGAACCCCAGTTAGTGCCGCTCGCGGACTGGTATTGCAAGCTCATGCCATCCAGACTGACCGGCGAGGAACTGCGATTGAACAGCTCGACGAAGTCGTGGCTCCACTGACCGCCGGCATTGTTCGAATGAGCGTACAGCTGGCTGATCACAACGTCGCCTGGAGCAGCCGAGGCTGTCGCAGCAAAGCCCGCGATCAAGGTCGCCAGCAGCGTGCGCCGTGGCATGAAGGATGCAAAGGTGGTCATGGATTCCCTGTTGGTTGTCGTGCAAGACATGCTTGCGGCATTCATTAACAAAAATCATAGTAAATGCGCAAATTGACAACATGATGACGCTGCATTAGACCGAAGGAACTAATCTTCAGCATGCATACAACACAATTGGAAATTACCGTGTCAGGACGGTCGTCGCCCCACGGTGACCGGGAATCCGGTCCAACGACATGGTACCGGTATCGGGATAGCTGACCGGATGTCGGGCAAAGCCGGTCGACGACTTTTAGACGGACGGGCGAAGCGCCGCCAGCGTGCCGCAGGCAGAATTCGTCGGTGTGGGAAGAGCGTAGACCTGGCCAGGGTTGGGCAGGCAATACAGGCATCGGTGATGCAGTGAAGCAGTGACGCAGTGACGCAGTGACGCGTAGCGCCACTGCCGCTGATACGCGGTCGGTCAATACAACCGATCGCGTATCAGCGTGGAGCGGCCTGAAGAATCAGGCCCGCTTGTAGATATCTTCGAAGCGGACGATATCGTCCTCACCCAGATAGCTGCCGGATTGCACTTCAATGATGTGCAGCGGCAGTTTGCCCGGGTTTTCCAGACGGTGGTTCATGCCGATCGGGATGTATGTCGATTCGTTCTCGGACAGCAGGCTGACCGTATCGCCGCACGTCACGCGCGCCGTGCCCGACACCACGACCCAATGCTCGGCGCGATGGTGGTGCATCTGCAGCGACAGTTTCTCGCCCGGCTTGACCGTGATGCGCTTGACCTGGAAACGGTCGCCCGCATCGATGCCTTCGTAGTGGCCCCACGGACGGTACACTTTGGTGTGGTGCAAGTGCTCGGTGCGCTCTTTCGATTTCAGGTGTTCGACCACCTGCTTGACGCGCTGCACCTGGCTCTTGCTCGTGACCAGCACGGCATCCTGCGTTTCGACGACAACGATGTCTTCGAGACCGACGACCGCCACGATGCGGCTTTCGGCGCGCACCAGCGAGTTCTTCACGCCATCCAGGTACACGTCACCGCGCTGGGCATTGCCGTTCGTATCTTTCGGCTGGGTTTCCCACAGGGCCGACCACGAACCGACGTCATTCCAGCCGATGTCGGCCGGCACGACTGCCGCGTCGCGCGTGTGCTCCATGACCGCGTAGTCGATCGAATCGGACGGGCACGCCGAGAAGGCGGTTTCGTCGAGACGGCAAAAATCGAGGTCGCGGTAAGCAGCATGCATGGCCTGGTCGGCAGCGGCGGCGATGGCCGGCGCATGCTCTTCCAGTTCTTTCAGGTAACGGGCGGCGCCAAACATGAACATGCCGCTGTTCCAGTAATACGTGCCTTCGGCAACAAAGCCTTCGGCGGTGGCGGCATCCGGCTTCTCGACAAAGCGCGCCACGTTGTAGCAATCGCTGCAATCGGCCACCGGTTCGCCGCGGCGGATATAGCCGTAGCCGGTTTCCGGGGTCTTCGGCACGATGCCGAAGGTGGCCAGCTTGCCAGCGGCGACCAGGCGCGTCGCGCGCTCGACCGCTTCACGGAAGGCGGCAACGTTTTCGATGACGTGGTCGGCTGGCAGCACCAGCATGACGGCTTCCGGATCGATCTGTTGCAGATGATGCGCAGCCGCCGCCACGGCTGGCGCCGTATTGCGACCAACCGGCTCGAGCAGGATGCCCAGCGGCGTGATGCCCACTTCGCGCAATTGCTCTGCCACCATGAAACGGTGGTCATTGCCGCATACCACCAGAGGAGCCATCAATCCAGGCCAGTTCGTCACGCGCAAGGCAGTGTCCTGCAGCATGGTTTTGTCGGCAACCAGTGGCAGCAACTGCTTTGGCAGAACGGCACGCGACAGGGGCCAGAGGCGGGTCCCGGCGCCGCCGGAAAGGATGACTGGATAGATTTTCATGCGCTGACTTTCTCTTTCTTTGACTCGTTGGTATCTGGGGTGTCCTTGCGGCGCGAAGTGCGGCGATCGCGCGCATTGAGCCACTCTTCGGAAGAATACTCGGAAGTGTGCTTCATCTCGCCATTTCGGTCGACACTGTATTCCTTGAATACAATCATTTCATTCAATGTTACATCATGCAATACCCGGGTGTATTCAAACAAGACGCTGCGAACGACTTCGGCGCCTTCGCAGATGTGGCTGCCGTGGCCGATCCAGGTCGGGCCCACGATGCGCGTACCCGCCTCGACTTTGCAGCCCGAGCCGATGTACACCGGGCCCTCGATCGTCGTGCCTTCCCAGTCGATGCTGGTATTCAAGCCAACCCAGACGCCCGGCTTGATCTGGATGCCCGGCACGTGCATGTGGTTCACTTCGCCGGTCAGCACCGTCTGCAGCACTTCCCAGTAGTCACTCATGGTGCCGATGTCGAGCCAGTTGAACGGCCGGCCCTGCGCATAGAACGGCAGGCCGCGCTCGGCCAGCAGCGGGAACAGATCAGAGCCGATGTCGAACGAGACGCCCGACGGGATCAGGTCGATGACTTCTGGTTCGAAGATATAGATACCGGTCGAAATGAAGTTGGACTTGGCGTCGGCTTCGGCTGGCTTTTCCTGGAATTCCTGGATGCGGCCTTCTTCATCGGTCACGACCACGCCGTACGACGAGACTTTGTCCCATGGCACTTCCTTGGTGATGACGGTGGCCATCGCGCCCTTGCGGCGGTGTTCCATCAGGGCTGCCTTCAGATCGAGGTCGATCAGCGCGTCGCCACACAGCACAACCGTGGTGTCGTCGAAGAAACCACCGAATTCCTGAATTTTCTTCATGCCGCCGGCCGAGCCGATCGGCATCGGCACGACTTCGCCGTCGTCCTTCGTGTAACCCTCGAACGAGTAGCCGATCTGGACGCCGAACTGCTCGCCTTCGCCGAAGTACTCTTCGATTTTTTCATGCAGCCAGCTGACGTTGACCATGATTTCAGACACCCCGTTTTTTCGGAGGTGGTCCACCAGGTAGGCCATCACAGGCCGGCCCAGCAGCGGGATCATCGGTTTTGGCAGATCGTAGGTGAGTGGACGTACGCGCGTCCCTTTGCCTGCGGCGAGAATCATGGCTTTCATTCGATGTTCCTTTGAATTATTTGGCAGTGGTTTGGTAGCGCCATACATCGGCGCACATTTGAGCGACATCGCGTTCGGCGGTCCAGCCGAGTTCATCGCGTGCCTTGGCCGGGTCGGCGTAGCATTTCGCCACGTCACCTGGGCGGCGGTCGACGATCTGGTAGGCGACCGTGCGGCCACTGGCCGCTTCGAATGCGCGAATCATTTCCAGGACGCTGTTGCCGCGCCCTGTACCAAGGTTGTAGGCAACGATGCCCGGCCCCTTGGCCAGGCGGTCCAGCGTCTTGACGTGGCCGATGGCCAGGTCGACGACGTGGATGTAGTCACGCTGGCCGGTGCCGTCGGGCGTGTTGTAATCGCCCCCGAAGACCGACAGTTTCTCGCGCTGGCCATTGGCAACCTGGGCAATATAGGGCACCAGGTTGTTTGGAATGCCGCTTGGCTCTTCGCCGATCAGGCCGCTCTCATGGGCGCCCACCGGATTGAAATAGCGCAGCAGCGCAATGCGCCAGTCGGGCTGGGCCTTGGCCAGGTCTTGCAGGATCTCTTCGATCATCAGCTTGCTGCGGCCGTACGGGTTCGTGGCCGAGAGCGGGAAGTCTTCGCGGATTGGCACCGAGGCCGGGTCGCCATACACGGTGGCCGACGACGAAAACACGAGCGACTTGCAACCGAACTTGGCCATCGTTTCAAACAGCACGACGCTGCCCGAGACATTGTTGTCGTAGTAGCGCAGCGGCTCAGCCACGGATTCCCCTACCGCCTTCAGGCCGGCGAAGTGGATGACAGCTTCCGGCTTGTGCTCGGCGAACGCCGCTTCCATCGCCGCGCGATCGCGGATGTCCGCTTCGACAAAGGCGAATGGTTTGCCGCTGATGCGCTGCACGCGGTCGCGTACCGACAGTTGGGCATTGGACAGGTTGTCGAGCACCACCACGTCGTGCCCTGCGCTTTGCAGTTCAACGACCGTGTGCGAACCGATGTAACCGATGCCGCCAGTAACGAGAATCTTCATGTGTTTGCTCTCTGCCTTCACTTTTTGTGATCGATTGTGTGCAATAGCCGTGATGCTTCCAGCCAGTGCTTGATGCCAGTTACTGCTGTTTATTGCTGTTCTCTGCTGGTGCGCGCGTTCTCGGAACGTGGCAACCATTGTGCTTCAAACAACGGGACCGGCGCGATAGCCGGTTGCCGCGGTTGCGGCGCACCATGCCTAGAATACATCTGCCCGACCCGCGCACGATATCTTCGTGAGTGCCCAGCGAGAATTCGTGCCTGCCCGCCCCTTGCACGTGCCCGGCGCCGCAGTACGGATCGAGGTCACTGGATGAGGCTGGACCAAGTAAAAGAGGCGCCGCAACCTGGTTCGGGATGTCCCGCGGATAAAGCTTATCTATTTTACAATGCATTAACCGATTCTGTGCGCACGCACGCGTGTGCACGGGCAACACTCGTTCCTGTGCTCAAGATTGCACTGCAACATGAAGTTCAGAACGCGCCCTGCTCCCGGGGATCCGCAACGATATACCGTTCGTCAAGCAATCCGCGGGTGCAGCGAGGTGCAGAGAGGTGCAGCGACCAAGCGCGTGCGCGGTGTGCCTTTGCTGCGGGCAGTGCGCTACTTTTCGTCGATGAACGTGATGGAAAACTTGCACTCCACCGGCACGGCAGACGACACGGTCGAGATCCGCAAGACGTCGCACGGCACCTTGGACTGGTACGTGGCCGAGTACCATCCGAGCGGCGGATTTTCGGCGCCGCGCACCAGTTCGAGGTGCAGGTCCTCGCCGCTGGCCTGCATCTGCAGCACGAAGCGGCGGCCCCTTACCGCCAGGCCATTGCTGGTCAGGCGCACGTCCAGCCCGGGTGCGAAGTGCCAGAACAACTCGACCTTGTGCGGCTTCTTGCCGGACACCTCGTCGCGCACGGTCAGCGTGTTGCTGGCGCTCTCGAAGCGGACACTGCGTACATGGCGAACCGGATCGGGCAGACGCGCATAGCCGTCGTGCGAACCGCGGAAATCGAATTCGTGGGGCGAAGCCGGCATGCGCTCGATGCTGGCGACGGCCTTGCGCAGCCACATGAAACGCCCACCCGAAACCGATTGGTCAACACCGTCGATGCGCACCGTGTTGTGGCTGGACGTGCCGCGAAAATAATCACGCCATTTGTCGTCCTGGCCGTATGAATAGGTGCCGGGATCGACCAGGCACGGTTCACCCGCGACCGACAGAGCCAGCGCCAGCGCATCGGCGTGACCGTGGGCAGCCACGCCCAGGTAGCCCAGTGGACCGCAGTCGAGCAAGCCCTTGATTTCGTCGGCTTCGCCAAAGCGATTGCCGAACAGCAGGTAGCCGCCATCGGGAAAGGCCCAGCCCGTATCGACCTCGTGCGGATCGCAATCGGGCCGCCCGCCCGGCAGCGTGTGCAGCAGCCAGCGCACGCCCGGGTGGCTGTCGGCATGGCCGCCAAATACCGTGTCGCCCAGCGCCAGCAACTGCGCGGCGCGGTCCATGCCCGAGGCGTCCAGGCGGAATACGCAGCCATCGTCGGCGTCGCCCACGGCGGGCACATTGCCACCGACGTCGCGTACCGAGCGCAAGAAGCGCAGTGCGCGCTGCAGGCTGCCCCAGTACGCGCGCGAAAACGGTCGCAGGCTGTGGCCGCCGGTCTGGGCCAGCAAGCCGGCCACGAACAAAAATTCGCAGACGAACAGGTGGTAGCCAAAGGCCTGCTCGCGGTTGACACCATCGCGCGAGAATTGCGCCTGAGCTTCCACTTCCAGCTCGTTCTGCGCCAGCGTCTGCCAATCGCGCGATTCTTTCCAGCACGGCCAGGTGACAGCGCCCATGTACAGGCCGGCCAGTTCACCGATCAAGTGGTTATTGGCTGACGAATGGCGCGACAGATGGCGTGCGATCGTGCGGCAGTGGGCGTGAATGCTGCCGAGCCAGTCCGCGCGCAGGCGCTGCCCGGCATCGCCCTCGAACAGCGCGCTGCGGTCGCCGCCGATCAATTGCCAGATCAGACTCCAGTTGATCAGCCGGATGCCCAGCTCCCGCGAACTGGTCCAGTTGGGGCCGGTCAGCGGTGGGCACTGCTCAAGCCAGCTGCGCAGGTTTTGTTCAAGCGCATCCATCCAGCGCGCATCGCGCGTGAGCGTCCAGGCCTGTGCCAGACGCACGAGGTGCAAGTGACGATTCAGTTCCCAGACATGCTTGATGTCGCCCACCAGTTCGCGGTCGGTAATGGCGAGGTCGCCCCGGTACACGGCCGGCGCGGTCACACCGGTGTCGGGGTCGCGGTTCCATGCGGTCGGTACACCCACGTCAAAGCGCCCATCGGCAAACAGCACGACGTGCCCTGCGCAGATGCGCTCGGCGTCGAGCAGCAGCGCCTCGACCTCGCCGGGGTCGAGCTCGGGCGCACCGCGCACGCCTAAATTGAGTGTCGGCACGGCCGGCGGCGCCGACCGTGCCAGCGCCAACTGCGTGCGGCCCGCCAGGCTCCGCCCTAGCCGGATCGCAGTGGCCTGCTGGACCCGGTACCCCATCTCAGCCACCGACATGCAGCGCAAGCGGTTGACCAGCCACACCATGTTTGTTCCGTTCATTGCGCTTCCTTCATGCAGAATTCTGCCTCGTCAACCGATTGCCATCCGCCGCCAGGCGTCCTTGGATCGCAGCGCACCTCCGGTGTAGGGGCGATGAACGCCGCACCCTCGCGCTCAAGCACTTGGTAAAGGCACAATTTTTCCGATAATACATTCATCTGTGTCGGGAGCTACGCACGATTCGGGGTGCGTCGTTGAGGAAGACAAACTTGCCAGGATGGTGCAAAGTCGGACAGTTTTCACTTGGCATGAGAATGCCGCGGCCGTGCCGTCAATCGAAGGTATAGGGGTGCAAACAAGGTCGTACCCGGCGTCATCACCGATGGCAAGTTGGCTAACAACAACAAGATAGTCGGTGCAATAGCGGGTCAACATCTGGCGTGATCAGGCGACTGGCATAGGCGCTGATGCACCGGAAGTGTCCTGGAACATCAGCGCGTCGGGCAGTACAGGCGGGCGACTGGCGTACGCCACCGCCCCACTGTCAGTCAGCGTTGCGCTTGCTTGGCGAGCGAACGAACGCGAGGATTACCAGTCCAAATAATGCGCTCAGCACTGCCGTGCCTTCGCGCCCCATGCCGGCGGAAACGCCGATGGCAGCCGTCATCCATACACTGGCGGCAGTGGTCAACCCCTTGATATCGTTCTGATCGCGCTGCTTGAGAATCGCGCCAGCGCCAAGGAAACCAATACCAGCCGTGACACCCTGCAACACGCGTGACAAATCCTGGATCGTCATGCCAGCCTGCAATGGAATCAGGACGAACAACGCCGAGCCAACCGAGACCAGCATGTGTGTGCGCAACCCGGCCGAAGCCCCTTTCGTTTCGCGCTCATAACCAAGCAAACCACCCAGCACCGCCGCCACCAGCAGACGCACGACAATGATCGTCACATCTTCGGCATCGCCCAGATCGGAAAATTCGTGTTGAATCGTCTCCCAGCTTTCTGTCCACCACGCTTGCATGCCTCTATCCTTGATCAATATTTTTCAAGGAAATGATGCCATCCATGCAAGAAGTGTGTCGCCACGCTGGCCCTGTCGGGCTGGTGGCAACGTCGAAGTAGAGGCGAAGGCAATGGACGTTTAGAACCAGCTTTCGCGCACGACGATCACGTCATCGACCTGGACGATGTCGCTGGCACGGGCGTCCAGGGAGATTGGCTGGCCGCCGGCGGCCTTGCGCGTGATGCGGATGCCATTGCTGCTGCCGCGCGGACTCAAGCCGCCGCCAGCCGACAAGGCTTGCTGGACCGTCATGCCGCGCTCGAGCCGGAATGGTCCCGGGCGACTGACTTCGCCGGTGATATACGCCCGTGGCGCGCGTTCGACAAAGATGATGTCGCCGCCGGCCACTTCCACATCCCTGTCGAGTTCTCCTGTGCGCACCATGTCGACCACATCGATGGTCTCGCGCAGCGTCTTTCCATCGCGCGTGCGCACCAGGCTGATCATGTCGCCGCCCTCGCTATGAATGCCGCCCGCCAGCGCCAGCATGTCGAGCACACGGCGGCGCCCGTCCACCGGATAGCGCCCGGGCCGATTTACATGGCCCAGCACCGAAATCTGCTGGCTCGCCAGGGTCGTCACCAGCATATTGACCTGGGCCTGCTTCAGGTAACCACCCTTTTCGAGCAGGCTTGCGATGGTCTTCTCGGCCGTCGCCACCGGCATGCCGCCGACGGCCACCTGCCCCAGCCACGGAAACGTGAGATGGCCGCTTTCACTGACGCGGGTCTCGATTGACAGGTCGGGACTGCCATACACCGACAGCTTGACCACGTCCCCCGGCCCCAGCAGCACTTCTGCCGCGCCAGCTGTGCCCATACCCATGCCCATGCCAAGCATCAACGCCAGGCCTGCGATCCATATGACAACACGCTTCATGATTCCTCCAGCATCGGTGATCGTTGCAACGGGGCCACCAGCACATGCCCGACATGCCATTCGATGTGTCAGCAACCCATCGGTTCCGCCGAAAAGCCGCTGGCCTGATTGCGTTAGCGCCAGCGCAACCAATGCGCGTTTTCTCGCAAAAAAAACCATCAACATCACGTCAACAGAATCGTCATCAGAACAACACATTGGCGCTGACCTGCGCCACGTTCGCATCGAACTTGCCAGTGCCGAGCCCCGAGGCGGTGCGCGCCTGGTGGACCACCGTGGCAACGACCTTCACCTTGGGCCGGGCCTGCCACACGGCGCGCACGCTGGCCGACCGGATCGCGTCACGCAGCGCGTCGGCGCCGGCAAAGTCACCCCGCGCCGTGTAGTTGCGCCGCTCGTACGTCGCATCGGCCTCGAACGCCAGCCTGGCGCTGGCCGCCCAGTTAATGCCAATGCTGACGCCCTTGTTGAGCGTGTAACTGACAAACGGGCTTTCAATGGGCGCGAACTCGCGCCACACGCCCGCCTGATAGCTGACCTCGCCGCGCGGCGTATAAAACGCATTGATGCGGCCGTTGACGCCGCTCGTGACGCCTTCGCCATACGACGGCTGCTCGCGCCGCACGTAGCCGGCCAGGCCCTGCACCGTGGTCGAGCCGGTGGCGAGCCAGTTCACGCGCAGCTTGAGTTCGTCCTGCGTGAAATCGTCTGTCAGCATCGTAGCGATGGCCGGTCGCCGGTACGGATATCTGCCCTTGACGCGGCGTGCGACCAGGCCCAGTGCGCTGCCGCCTCTCGGCTGGTACAGCAGTTCGGTTTCAAATGCCTTTTCGGTGCGGTTGTTGAAGCGCTGGATCGCCAGGTCGTAGCTTGCCTTGTCGCGCTCGGCGCCTGCGCGCAGTTTCCAGCTCGGGTGCAGCTGCCAGCCGGCATCGAATGCCTGGCGACGCTGCTGGCGCAGGTTGCGCTGGTCGCTGTTGAAGTCGGTGTACGGCGCGAGTGTGCGGATATCCAGCACCTCGACACGGCCGTCGAACTGGGTGCCGATGTGCCAGAACCACGTCGCTTGCAGGTCGTGGCCGGTGTAGTCGAGCTGCCTGAAGCGATCGAACGCATTCTTCGACACTTTGGCGGTGGCTGCGATACGCTGGCGGCTGATGTGTTGGTCGAGCGCCACACCCGCTTCGAACGTGCGGTAGCTGTCGCTGCGCCCGCCGGCGAACGCGGGCGCCCCATCGGCCTGGCGCAGGAGGTTGTCGTCGTGGGCCCAGCCGATGCTGGCGAGCAGTTGTAGGCCTTCAGCTGGCGCCGTGGACGCCGCGCCTGCAGGAAAGCACCAGAGGGCACCGGCGCACAGCGCGACCGGAGAAAGGCGATGCAACGCTGAAGGGGCTGGCATGGTCGTCGTCTTCCACGGGTCGTACTACCGGAGGAATCACCAGAATTGCCAGCCCCCTGTGTAGACGACCCAGACGCCCAGCAACCCATTCGTGACAGCGTGGGCCAGGATGGGCGACCACAGGTTGCGGTGCCTCATATACAACACGCCATACGCCACGCCGGCCACAATACCGGCCAGCCACAGCGTGTGTTCAAAGCCGAACAGCACGCATGGGATCACGAACGCCTTGAATCCGATACGCGCCGGATCAACGAGTGTGAAGTTGGCCTGTTCGATCCAGCGCATCAAGAAAGAGCGCCAGAACAATTCTTCCATGACGGGCACGATCAGCGCTGCGCCGGCGATACGCAGCGTCACCATCAGCCAGTCGATCTCGCCATTCGTGCGTGGATCGTAGCCGGGCGAGCTGCCCAGCGTCATCCAGGGCAGCGTCAGATTAACCCACAGCACCAGCACGATCACGCCGACGACCATCGCAACGAGCGTGTGCGAGAGGCGCAGGCCGAACCGGTGCAGCTCGTCATACTGGCGCCAGAACACGGCCAGCAACGCCAGCACGGCGCCGGCCTGTACCGGATACAGCCAGCGCAGGTCGGCCCGGCTCATGCCCATGCGCTCGAGCAGGTCGCCAATCACCATGAACAGGATATAGGTGCCGAATGGCAGAATCCGCGCCCAGGCGGCGCGGGTCAGGAAGGGTTCGTCGGCCGCAGGGGCCGAGGTCCCGGGGCCGGCTGGCCGGGCGGCACGCGATTCGTTGTTGTCGATCATGAAAAGTCGCTCCGCCTGGTCATTGGCTGCCCCTGTTGCTTACACGCCGCGCGAGCGCGCTTCGATCGTTTCCCAGCGCTCGAGTGCGTCAAGCAGCAAATCTTCGATTTCGGCAAAGCGCGCATTGATGCGCTTGGCGTCGGCCGGGTTCTGCTTGTAGAAGTCCGGGCCATTGAGCTGGGCCGTGATCGCCGACTGTTCATCTTCCAGCGTCGCGATCAGCTTCGGCAACTCTTCCAGCTCGCGTTGCTCCTTGTAGCTCAGCTTGACCTTCTTGGCGGCCGGGGCGGCCGTGTCGTCCGCTTTCGGTGCGCTCGTCTTGACCGGCGCCTGGACCACCGGCGTGGCAGCCTTGACGCGTTCCCAGTCGGTATAACCACCGACGAATTCGCGCCACTTGCCGGCGCCTTCGGCCACGATCACTTGCGTGACGACGTTGTCGAGGAACGTGCGGTCGTGGCTGACCAGGAACACGGTGCCTGTGTATTCCTCGAGCAGTTCTTCGAGCAGCTCGAGCGTGTCGATGTCCAGATCGTTGGTCGGCTCATCGAGCACGAGGCAATTGGCCGGTTTGGCGAACAGGCGCGCCAGCAGCAAGCGGTTGCGCTCGCCACCGGAGAGCGACTTGACCGGCGAACGCGCGCGTTCCGGCGAGAACAGGAAGTCGTTCAGGTAGGTCATCACGTGACGGCGCTGGCCGTTGATTTCGACCCAGTCGCTGCCCGGTGCAATGGTGTCGGCCAGGCTGGCTTCTTCATTGAGCTGAGTGCGCATCTGGTCGAAGTACGCGACGTTCAGCTTGGTGCCCAGGCGGACCTTGCCGCTGTCGGCCGTTTCTTCGCCCAGGATGATCTTGAGCAGCGTGGTTTTACCGGCGCCGTTCGGCCCGATCAGGCCGACCTTGTCGCCACGCATCAGGGTGCCGGTGAAGTTGTCGACGATGACCTTGTCGCCATACATCTTCGAGATGTTCTCGAGATCGGCAACGATCTTGCCCGAGCGTTCGCCCGTGGCCACGTCGAGTTTGATCTGGCCCTGCTGGTCGCGGCGCACCGCGCGCTGCGAACGCAGTGCTTCCAGGCGGCGCACGCGGCCTTCGTCGCGGGTGCGGCGTGCCTGCACGCCCTTGCGGATCCACACTTCTTCTTGCGCCAGGAACTTGTCGAACTTGGCGTTTTCGACTTCTTCATTGGCCAGCAATTCCTGCTTGCGCGCCTGATAGGTCGTGAAGTTGCCCGGGAACGACAGCAGACGGCCGCGGTCGAGTTCGATGATGCGGGTGGCAACGTTGTCCAGGAAGCTACGATCGTGGGTAATGAACAGGACCGAGCCGCGGAATTCGCGCAGCAGGCTCTCGAGCCACTTGATCGACGTAAAGTCCAGGTGGTTGGTTGGTTCATCGAGCAGCAGCACGTCCGGCGCCGAGACCAGCGCCACGGCCAGCGCGACGCGCTTTTGCATACCGCCCGAGAGCGTGCCCATCAGCGCGTCGCCCGACAGGTTCAGGCGGTCGAGCGTGGTCTCGACCTTGTGCGCCAGGTTCCAGCCATCGTTCGCATCGAGCTTGGTCTGGATCACATGCATGCGCTCCATCAGCGCGTCATCGTCGCCCTGGCCGAACTTGCCGGTCAGTTCTTCGTATTCGGTCAGCATCGCCTGCTGGTCGCCCATGCCACCGGCGACGACGGCAAACACCGTCATGCTCAGGTCAAACACCGGTTCCTGTTCAACATAGGCGATGGTGACGCCCTGCTGCATGACCAGCAAGCCATCGTCCAGGCGCGAGCGACCCGAGATGACTTTCAGGAGCGAGGATTTGCCGGTGCCGTTGCGGCCGATGAGGCCGACGCGTTCGCCGGTCTCGAGGGAAAAATCAGCGTGATCGAGCAGCGGCACGTGGCCGAAAGCAAGTTGAGCGGAACTAATGGAGATGACAGCCATGATCGGTATGCGTTTCGTCGCGCGAAAAATTTTTGGCGCGGGGGGAAAAGGTGCGTTGATTGATTAAGGGGCACATTGTACCGACTGCCGGGCATGAACCTGCATTTCTATTTCGATCCCGGCTATAATTGCAACCGGTTCACGGTACCAGCCCGCCCTGCGGGGCCTGCCCGCCGGACTGCAGGCTTGCCCTGCTTCGCGCCGTCAGCACCTGGCGGCGCGGGCGTCCTCCCCGTAGCACAATGGATAGTGCACATGCCTCCTAAGCGTGGGATACTGGTTCGATTCCAGTCGGGGGGACCACCTACACCCCGTCATCCACCCGCAAACTGCGCTTCATGGTCGACAACAACGCGATCATCGTCGCCTTGTCTTCCGCCGCCACATCGGCCAGCATTTCCTCGATCCAGCGTTCATGCACGGCCGCCATCTCGTCGAACGCCGCGCGTCCCGCTGGCGTCAGCTTGACAGCCGATGCGCGCCGGTCGTTCACATCCTGCACCCGCACCACCAGCTGCTCGCGCTCGAGCTGATCGGTAATCCCCGTGATATTGCCGCCTGTGACCATCATGCGCTTGGACAGTTCGCCCATGCGCAGGCCGTCCGGATGCCGCTGGAGCTGCGCCATCAGGTCAAAGCGCGGCAGCGTGATGTCGAACGTCGTGCGCAGGCGACTGCGGATTTCGTTCTCGATGCGCGTCGTGCACGACAGCATGCGCAGCCACAGGCGCAGCGATTGGTGATGTTCGTCCGTCAGGCGGCTTTCCATGTCCAGCTCGGCTGCCCCGCCCATCACTGGGTCTTGTTCACGTCCATCCACTTCCTGCATGCTGTCCTCAATCTGCGTTCGTGCGTAATTTAAAGCGTTGTAGTTTACCGGTTTCGGTGCGAGGCAGTTTTTCCTTGAACAAAATGGCCCTTGGGTACTTGTACGGTGCGATCTGCGCCTTCACGAATTCCTGCAGTTCGCAGGCCAGACCCGCCGACCCCACCTGCCCTGCGCGCAGCACGACATGGGCCTCGACCACCTGCCCGCGCTCGGGGTCGAGCCGCCCGACGACGGCGCACTCGGCCACCGCCGGATGGTGCAGCAGTGCTTCTTCGACTTCGGCACCGGCGATGTTGTAGCCGGCCGAGATGATCATGTCGTCGGTCCGCGAGCGGTAGTAGAAGTAGCCGTCGGCGTCCATTTCATAGGCGTCGCCGGTGATGTTCCAGCCATCCTGCACGTAGTCGAGCTGGCGCTCGTCGTCCAGGTAGCGGCAGCCGGTGGGGCCTTTCACGGCCAGGCGCCCGATCACGCCTGGGCCGACAGGTACGCCGTCGGCATCGAGGATGCAGGCCTGGTAGCCCGGTACCGGCTTGCCGGTCGCGCCTGGCCGGATAGCCGCGCCCGCGCTGGCGATGAAGATATGCAGCAGTTCGGTCGCGCCGATGCCGTCGATCATCGCCAGCCCGGTCGCCGCCTGCCAGGCCTCGCGCGTGGCCAGCGGCAGCGGCTCGCCGGCCGACACGCTGGCGCGCAGGCTGGTCAGCTCAAATCGATCCGCCTGCGCCGCCATCAGACGATAAAAGGTCGGCGCCGTGAAACACACGGTGGCGCGGTAGTCGCCAATGGCAGCCAGCAACGCCTCGGGGCTCAGACGTTCGAGCAACACACCAGCGCCACCGACGCGCAGCGGAAACAGCAGCAGGCCGCCCAGTCCGAATGTGAACGCCAGCGGCGGCGTGCCGATGAAGATATCGTCGGCGCACGCTTCCAGCATATGGCGCGGGAAGCAGTCGCACACGGCCAGCACGTCGCGGTGAAAGTGCATGGTCCCTTTCGGGATGCCGGTGGTGCCGGACGTGAAACTGATCAGGCAGACGTCGTCGCGCGCAGTGTCGGCCGCGAGGAACGGGGCGTCGTGGCGGGCCATGCGTGCTTCCAGCGCATCGGGTGCATCGGGCGCCGGCGTACCGAACACCAGGACCGGCACTTTCAGGCCGAGCGCATCGACTTCGTCCACCAGACCATCGGCGCACAGCACCGCATTGATGCGCGCCTTGTCGGCGATGGCGCCCAGTTCGCGCGCGCGCAGCAGCGGCATGGTGGGCAGCACGATGCAGCCGGCCTTGATCACGCCCAGGATGCAGGCCGCCATCATCGGGCAGTTCGCGCCGCGCAGCAGCACGCGGCTGCCGGTGGCCAGCCCAAGATCATGGCGCAGCACGTGGGCGATGCGGTCGACCTGCGCCAGCAATTCGGCGTAGCTCAGGCGTTCGCGCGCGCCGATCAGCGCCGTGCGCGCCCCCCAGCCGCGCGCGATGGCGTCATCGAGCAGCGCACTCGCGCAGTTCAGGCGCTCCGGATATTGCAGCTCGGGGAGGTCGAACAGGAAGTCGGGCCAGGTATCGGGCGGCGGCAAGTGTGCGCGCGCGAAGCCATCAGTGTGGCCGGAGGGGCACAGCGCTGCACTGGTGACGTCGTTCATGGCGTGATCCCCGGCTGACAACGAAGCAGTCGACCGGCAGCGCCGGTCAGGCAACACCCGCGGGATACTGTAAGTCCAAAGCACACCGACAGCTAGGAGATTTGTCGGGCAGACAGGCCATCGGCATCATGCACGCGCGGCGCGCTCGATCTGGCGCATCACCGCTGCCTGCGCTTGCGCCAGGCCTGCCGCCAGCGGCGCCCGTTCGAGCGCTTCGGCTGCGCCGTGCAAGCCAAGCATGGTACAGCCGGCGCGCAGACGCGCAAGCTGTTCGGCGCCCTCTGCTCCTTCGGTCAAACCACCCTGCGCCGCCTGCACCTGGCGCGCCAGGCCATCCAGATACACGCGCAGACGCTCGATGTCGATGCCAAGCCGGCGCACCACGGCGTCCGGAGCCTCGTCATTCGCGTCGGTCGCGTCGTTCGCGTTGTGTGCATCAGCCGCCGGGAACAGGCGCTCGAACTGGACGCGCACGTCGTCGTGGCGGAACGGCTTGACGATGTAGCCGCTGGCGCCGGCCTGCGCCGCCTCGTCCATCGTGGCGCTGTCGGACGCCGCCGAGACCAGCACGAACGGCAACGCCGCCAGCACCGGATCGTGACGCACGCGCTGCAACAGTTCGAGGCCCGACAGGTGCGGCATGCGCAGGTCGCAGAACACGATATCGGGCCGCAGGCCCGCTTCGAGCTGGCGCCAGGCATCGGCGCCGTCGTCCGCTTCGACGATCGCATGGCTGCCGCAGCTGTCCACCAGATGCATCAGCATCATGCGCGCCACTACGTCATCGTCGACCACCAGCACGTTCATCACGTCTCCACCAGATTCGTCAGAACCTTCATTATAAGCAGGTGTCAGGAGGGGGCGCCCGTTTCGAAGGCATCGAGGAAGCTGGCCAGGACCGGCAAGCCCGCGCGCAGGCGTTGCGCGTCGCGACCGTCGGCGGCGGCTTCCAGTTCGGCACACAGTGTTTCCAGCGCCGGCTCGGCCAGATAGGTGGCGCTGCCGCGCAGCCCGTGCAGGACCCGGCCCGCGGCCTCGAAATCGTCGCTTGCCAGCGCGGCGTCCAGCTCGGCGCGCCGGCGCGGCAGGTCGTTGCAGAATGCAGCGCGCAGGCGCAGCCCCAGAGTGTCGGCGCGCGCGGCAGGCGGCGCCGGCGCCGCCACCCCGAACAGCGCATCGAGGGCGGCCGGCGTAGGTGCAGCCGGCGTAGGTGCAGCCGGCGTAGGTGCGGCCGGCGCAGGTGCAGCCGGCGCAGGCGCAGGTACAGGCCCGTCCTCGATCAGCGGCAGCACGAATCCGCGCTGCAACTGGCGTTCGATCGCGCGTGCCAGTTGCAGGTGCAGCGCCGCTTCGTCGATCGGCTTGGTCAAGAACGCGTCCATCCCGCAGGCCAGATAACGTGCGCGGTCTTCGCCGCTGGCGTTGGCGGTGAGCGCCACGATCATCACGTGCTGGTCGAGCACCGGCGCGTCGTGCGGGCCGCCGGCGCGGATCAGGCGCGTGGCGCTGGCGCCGTCCATCTCGGGCATGCGGCCATCCATCAGGATCAGGTCGTAGCGTTTGCGGGCGCACGCTGCCACCGCTTCGACGCCGTTGTCGACGATGTCGATCGCATGCCCCATCTCCTCGACCATCAGACGCGCGATGATCTGGTTGGTCGGAAAATCCTCGGCGCATAAAATCGTCAGCCGGTGGCTGTGCGGCGCGCGCGTCACGTGCGGGACGTGAGCCGGTGCGACGCCGTCGCGCAGCGGCAGCAGCACGGAGAACACGCTGCCCTCGCCTTCGACGCTGCTCACGCCGATCGTCCCGCCCATCAGCTCGACCAGCTGGCGGCAGATCGCCAGACCCAGGCCCGTGCCGCCGTAGCGGCGCGTGGTGGTGGTGTCGGCCTGCTCGAATTTCTGGAACAGGCGCGGCAAGGCCGCTGCCGGAATGCCGATGCCGGTATCGCGCACCGTGAAGCGGATCATGTGGTGGTTGCTCACCCCATGCTGGTCGCTGGGCCGGCATTCGACATGGATCGTCACACCACCCGCGTTGGTGAATTTGAAGGCATTGCCGACCAGGTTGACCAGCACCTGGCGCACGCGTGTGGGATCGCCCGCCAGGTAGCGCGGCACGTTGTCGTCGACCAGCACCGAAAACGCCAGGTCCATCATGGCCGCCTGCTCGTCGAACAGGCTGGCCACATTGCGTATCTTGGCGTGCAGGTCGAAGTCGATCCGTTCCAGGGTCAGCTTGCCGGCCTCGATCTTGGAAAAGTCGAGCAGGTCGTTGATGATCCCCAGCAGGGCCTGGGCATTGGCCTGGCCGCGCAGGATCTGCTCGCGCGTGTTCTCGCGCAGCGCCAGGTCACGCAGCGCAAAGCCCAGCATGCCGATCACGCCGGCCAACGGCGTACGCATTTCGTGGCTCATATTGGCCAGAAACTCGGACTTCTGGCGCGTCGCATCCTCGGCGCGCTCCTTGGCCTGGCGCAGCACTTCCTCGTTGTCCTGCAAGGCGCGGTAGGCGCGTGCCAGCTCGTTGCTCTGGTGGCGGCCACGCCGCTCCTGCTCACGCAGTTCCTCCGTCTGGAGTTCGAGCATGCGGTTCTGCTGCTCGACCTGCTCGGTGCGCGCGCTTACCTGGTGCTCGAGGCGCTCCTTCTGGTGCCGCAGGCTCGCGAAGCGGATGCGCATGCCCAGGTAGATCGCACCGCAAATCAGGATGATCATCCCGATCCGGAACCACGCGGTACCCCACGGTGGTGGCTCGATCGTGATCGCCAGCGCGGCCACGTCTTCGCTCCAGACATCGTCCTTGTTGGCTGCGCGCACACGGAACACATAGGTGCCCGGATCGAGATTGGTGTAGGTGGCAAAGCGCTTGTCAGCGCCGGCATTGACCCAGCCCGCATCGAAACCATCGAGACGGTAAGCGAAGCGGTTGCGCTCGGGCGCGGCGAAATGCAGCGCCGCGAATTCGACCGTGATCACGGCGGCGTCGGACGGCAGCGTGATGGCGCTCGCATGCTCGATCGGTCCCGGCAACAGGCCCGGGAATACCTGCTCGACCGGCTGGTTGAACACCTGCAGCCCGGTGATCGTCGGGCGCGGCGGGATGCGGTTGTCGTGGATCGCGCGCGGATCGAACGCGGTCAGGCCATTGAAGCCGCCGAAATACAGCGTGCCATCGGTCGTTTTGAGCGCCGCCGTGTCGAAGAATGCGCCCTCGCTGATGCCGTCGGCGGCCGTGTAGCTGCGCCAGCGCCCGCTGGCCGGGTCGTAGCTCGAGATGCCGCTCGACGTGCTGGTCCAGATGCGTCCGTCCGCATCTTCCAGGATGGCCGACACCGAATCGTCGACCAGGCCATCACGCGTCGTGTAGCGCGTGAAGCTCAGGGTGCCATCCGGTCCCGTGACCATGCGGTTCAGGCCCACGCCGGTGCCGATCCAGATGTCGCCGCGGCTGTCTTCGAACAGCGACTGCACTTCGTTGTGGCTGAGACTATTCGGGTCGAACGGATCATGGCGGAAGTGGCGGAACCGCCCGCTGGCGCGATCGAGCAATTCCAGGCCCGACACCGTGCCAACCCAGAAGCGCCCGCGACGGTCTTCCAGCAGCGGCCGCACGGTGTCGTCCGTCAGGCTGGTCGCCTTGGCCGGGTCATGCCGCAGACTCGTGAGTGCGCGGGTGCCGGCCGCCATGCGATGCATGCCGCCGCGCGTGCCGATCCAGATCACATCGTCGCGATCGACCAGCATCGAGCGCACCTGGTTGGCGTCGGCGTCGCCTGGCAGCATGTAGCGCCGGAAGCGCCGCGTGGCCGGATCGAAGCTCGTCACGCCCGAGCGGCTGCCGATCCACAAGAGGCCAGCGCGATCGCGCACGATGGCCGCTGCCGGCACGTCGATCAGGCTGTTGGGGTTGTCCTTTTCATGCCGGTACACGTCGGCCTTGCCGGTGGCAGGATCGAACCGGTGCAGCGCGGTGGACGAACCGAGCCACAGATGGTCGCCGTCCTGCAGCAGCGCGCGGATCTTGTTGTCGGCCAGGGAATGGGCATCGCCGGGACGGCCAACGATGCGGGCAAAACCACCGCCGCCCAGGTCGACGCGCGAAACGCCGCCATACCAGGTGCCGGCCCAGAACGTACCGACGTCGTCGCGGTACAGCGCCGAGACATAATTGTCGCCCAGGCTGTGGCGATCGGCGACCTCATGGCGGAACGTGTCGAAGCGATCGCCCTGGGCACGCCAGCGATACAGGCCATCGTCGTGCGTGCCCGCCCACACCGTGCCGTCGGCATCCTGGCGCAGGGTCGTGATCCATTCGTTGCCGACACCATCGCCAGCCCCGAAGCGGCGCAGCGCGCCCTTGCCCGGCCCGCCCGGACCGTGGCGTTCGAGCCCGCCGTAACGGCCCACCCACAGCCGCTGCTGGCTGTCGACCAGCAGCGCATGCACCGGGAGCGCACGCCCGGCCAGGTCCGACGCATGGTGCTCGATGCGCTGGCGGTCCGCGCTCAGACTGTCCAGGCCTGCCGCGCTGCCGATCCAGAGGCGCCCGTCGCCGCCCAGCGCCAGCGCCTGGATCCCGTCACCGCGCAGCGTGCGCGGGTCGTTCGGGACATGGTGCCAGACCGTGAACTTGCCGGTGTCGATGTCGAAATACTGCAACCCGTCGGCGGTGCCGATCCACAGGCCGTCCTGGCCATCGCTGATCATCGTCTTGATCTGGCGGTTGCCGGCGCCGCGCCGCGCCGGCTCGTTGGGGGCGTACAGCGTGAAGCTGCGGGTGGCCGGATCGTAGCGATTCAGGCCGCCGTCGGTGCCCACCCACATGCGACCGTGGCGATCGAGCAGCATCGCGCGCACCCAGTTGCTGGCCAGGCTGCGCGGGTTGCCGATCTCGGTGCGGTAATTGACGAAGCGATAACCGTCGTAGCGCGACAGGCCGGACTGGGTGCCGAACCACATGAAGCCATCCGCATCCTGCAGGATCGACAGCACCGACTCCTGCGCCAGGCCGTGCTGTACCGACAGGTGATCGAAGCGCAACGTCGGTTCGGGCGCCGCTGCGCGCGCACGGGGTGAGCACAGCGCGGTCAGCGCCAGCAGCACCAGGATCAGGAACGTGCGCAGCATCGTCACGCCGCGAACAAGGCGAGCACGTCGCTGCTTTGCCAGGCGTGCAGAATCCCGCCCCGGCAGGCGTCGCGCGCATCATCTTCTGTCACGCCCGGTCTGGTTTTCTGTTTGTTCGTCACGCCAGCAGGTTAGCAAATTCTGCTTGTCTTGAGGCAAATATGGGATGGAAATGGCAAGAATTTGTCGCAGATTGTCGCTTGTGTGCCCCAGTCGCGCTGGATCGCTGCCACCCGACGCCTGGTCTTGCGAAACGCCAACATCGTGACGCCTGTACCGGTCGAGAATCCCGTCTTCCATCCAACCTTGCAACGCGATGGACGAATTCGGATCCAGAATTTCAAGCAGCGCGACGTTTGGTCAGGTCCAACTTACCGCATCAAGAGGCCACCTCATGCGTTTTACCGTCCTTAAGCAGCTCATCGCCGTCGCATTGCTCGGCAGCGCGAGCGGTATTCTATTTGCACAGTCGCTGCCACGAATCCTTCACGACCCGCTCCTTGAACTGGGTTATGAACAGGCAAAGATACGTTTCGAGCCGCTACCATTGCAGGCCATCGCCGGGTGCGACACGTTATCTGACAATGAATACAGTGTCGGTGTACATTTCGTCTTCGCCAAAGCAAGCGACAATGCGGGCCGAATCTTTTATCTGCTACATGGGTACGAAATCCGGAACAACCCCGAGCCTCCTCATTTCCCCAAGTATTCGACTGGTGGCCATGGATTGATCGTGATGGTCCGGGGTCCGGAATGTCTGATCATCGATAACGATGCCAGAGAAATATTCAGGAGTCCGGTTTTCAATGACGAATATCCCCAGGATATACACCAGAGGCTGGCAATCGACTTCGCCGCGCGGCTGTCCTCGGCCTTCGGCGGCAAAGAGAAGCTTCGGGCGCAAATCCTGAAGCAGCGCGTGGATCTCGACACGCTGCCCGACGAGCTTCGCCAGACATTCAGGGACTTGCGCCTGCCGAAATAGAGATCGCCAACTCGCTGGCGTTGACGCCCTTTTCGAAGCCCGTCAGATGGTCGATCAGATCCGGAATCAACAAATAGCGAGGCTGCTGCCATGTCGTCCAACACGATCAAGCCACTTGTTTGCGCCATCCTGTTCAGTACATTGAGCGGATTGCCGTGCGCCCAACCCCTGCCACGCATTCTGCAAGATCCCGTTCTTCGCCTGCGGTATGAACCCGTCACAACCCATTTCGCGCCCTTCCCGTCAACCTTACGCAAGGAGTGCCCGGCGCTGGACGAGGGCGGAAATCCACATCGCACCTTCTTCATTTTTGCCAGCGCAAGCGACGCCTCCGGCCGGGTCTACTACCTGCTCAACAGCTCTGAGGTTCGGCACCACGTCGACGATATGCGCTTCCCACGCAACATCACCGATGAATATGCGCCGATCATCATGCTGCAACATCAAGCGTGCGTCATCATCGATCACGAAGGCCCCTACCGACTGGCCGATGACGACTTCACCGAGGAATACTCGCGCGACATTCAGCAGCGTCTCATGATCGACTATGCAAACCGGCTTGTTGCTGCGTATGGCGGCAAGGACAAGCTCCGGATCGAACTCCTGAATCAATACGTCGACATGGACACGCTGCCGGAAGCACTTCGCTACGCATTCCGGAATCTGCATCTCATAAAATAAAAAAGCCGGCCCATTCGAGCCGGCTTGCATTCCAGGGATACCTCAATCGCCCCTGGCAACACCTTCCCGGCGCGGATCGGCGCCGCCGAACCACATCGGCACGCCTTTTACCATCACACGCTCGATGCCGTGCAGGCCCGACGTCTGCTCGCTGACCCGGATCGCGTGGCCACGTGCGCGCAGCACGTCGAGCGTGGCGTCGGGGAAGCGACCCCGTTCCAGCTCGGTCGGACCGTTGCGGCTGCCGAAATTCGGCAGCGCGATCGCTTGCTGCACGTTCAGGTCCCAGTCGAGCGTGCCCACCAGCACCTTGGCCACATAATTGATGATGGCCGGGCCGCCCGGCGAGCCGATGGCGAGTACCAGCTTGCCGCTGGCGCGGTCGAACACGATCGTCGGCGACATTGCGCTGCGTGGGCGCTTGTTCGCTTCGACGCGGTTGGCCACCGGGCCGTCGGCGTCACGCGCGCTGAACGAGAAGTCGGTCAACTGGTTATTCAGCATGAAGCCGTCGACCATCTGGCGCGAGCCGAACGCGTCTTCGATCGTCGTCGTCATGGCCAGGCCGGCGCCATTGCCGTCGACGACCGAGACGTGCGAGGTCGACGGCGTCTCGATCGCGTTGTCGGTGCCCCACGCTACTTCCATCCCGGGCGGCGTGCCGGCCTTGGCCTCGCCCATCGAACGCGCACCGACCAACTTGGCGCGCGCCGTCAGGTAGCCCTTGTCGATCAGGCTCGGGATGCCACGGCCCGGCAGCGGCACGAAGTCGGCGTCGGCGGCGTAGCGGTTGCGGTCGGCGTAGGCCAGGCGCCCTACTTCCGAGAACACGTGCACGGCGTCCGCGCCCGGCACGCCGTCTTTCGGCGCGAGCGCCTTCATGTCGAAGGTCTCGAACATGCCCAGCATCTGCGCCACGGCGATCCCGCCCGACGATGGCGGCGGCATGCCGCACACGGTGTAGGCGCGATAGTCGCTGCAGACGGGCGTGCGGACCTTGGGGCGGTAGTCGGCGATGTCCTTGGCTGTCAGCAGCCCTGGATTGGTCGGGTGCGCGGCCACTTTGGCTGCGATGTCACGGGCGAAGCGGCCCGTGTAGAACACGTCGGCGCCGCCGGCGGCGATCTCGCGCAGCGTGGCGGCCAGCGCCGGGTTTTTCAGCACGTGGCCGACCGGCCACGGTTTGCCGGCAGCGTCATAAAAATAGGCGGCGGCAACCGGGTCCTTGATCAGGAAGGTTTCGCCAGCGAGCATCTTGTGCATGCGCGGGCTGACCTTGAAGCCCTCCTCGGACAGGCGGATCGCCGGGGCGAACAGCGTCTTCCACGGCAGCTTGCCGTGCTGGCGGTGCGCCAGTTCGAGCATGCGCAACACGCCCGGTGCGCCGACCGAACGGCCGCCGACCACGCCTTCGGTGCGCGACAGCGGCGTCCCGTCAGGCCGTTCGAACAGGTGCTCGTCGGCCTTGCTTGGCGCCGTTTCGCGGCCATCGAACGCCTGCGTCTGCTTGCCGTCGTAATGGACCATGAACGCACCGCCGCCGATGCCCGACGATTGCGGCTCGACCAGCGTCAGCACCAGTTGCGTGGCAATGGCCGCATCGATCGCAGCCCCGCCCTGGTGCAGGATCTGGTAACCGGCCTCGACCGCCAGCGGATTGGCGGCGGTGACCATGTACTTCTTGGCCTGCCAGCCATTTTTCTCGGTGTAGCCAGTCGCCGCTTCGGGCGCGGCCTGCAGTGAATCCTGGGCCCACAGGGGCGTCGTCGTCGCGCCGGCCAATGCCAGGGCGAGCGCAAGCTTGCTGAGTGTGTTCAAACGGTTCTCCAAAATAGCAAACGGGCGCGTGACCTTAGGCCAGGCGCCCGACATCGAAGACATGCTACAGCATCTTCGAAATGCTTTCAGGACACGTCCCTGAAGAACTACTTTGGCTGCATGCGGATCGCGCCATCCAGGCGGATCGTCTCGCCGTTGAGCATCACGTTTTCGATGATGGCGCGGGCCAGGTGGGCGAACTCCGTCGGCAGGCCCAGGCGCGGCGGGAACGGCACCATCTTGCCCAGTGAATCACGCACCTCTTGCGGCATGTTCATCAGCATCGGCGTCTCGAAAATGCCCGGCGCAATGGTCATGACGCGGATGCCGTTACGCGACAGGTCGCGCGCCATCGGCAGCGTCAGGCCGGCCACGGCCGCCTTGGACGACGCGTAGGCCGCCTGCCCCATCTGGCCATCGAACGCGGCGACCGATGCGGTGTTGATGATGATGCCGCGCTCGCCGTGCTCGGCCGGCTCGGTCTTGCCCATGGCCTCGGCAGCCAGGCGCGCCATATTGAAGGTGCCGACCAGGTTGATGTTCACGGCGCGCTGGAACACGTCCAGCGGGTGCGCGCCATCCTTGCCGACGGTCTTGACGGCCGGCGCGACGCCGGCGCAGTTGACCAGGCCGCGCAGCGTGCCCAGCCCAACTGCCGCATCGACGACGGCTTGTGCGTCGGCTTCCTGGGTGACGTCACAGCGAACAAATTGACCCTTCAACTCTTCGGCCAGAGCCTGGCCTGCTTCGGCCTGGACGTCAGCGATGACGACGGTCGCGCCATTCGCGGCGAGCATGCGCGCGGTGGCCGCGCCAAGACCGGACGCGCCGCCGGTGACAATGAAAACGTTATCCTGGATATGCATGGTTGTCCCTTGTGAAAATTCTTGTACCGCTATTTTGCCCGGCTTTAACGTTTACGTAAACGTAAAGTAGGCGCATCAAGAACGTTCGGGACGACGCGCGGTCAGTTCAGAAGCACTGCACCGTGGTACCACTGCGGTTGCACAGGCGACCGGCGCTGTTCACGCTCGAGCTGCCCACGGCACCGGCGGTGGTGGCGCCAGTCGTGTCGGTGCAGGTTGCGCCGATGCACGGCGCAACCTGGCTGGTCGTTGGCACGACTGGCGTTGGGGCAGTGGTGGCTGGCGCAACGACCGTTGGGGCATTTGGCGACGCCAGGCGACCTGCACTATCGATCTGCTGCTGGACCGAACGGCGCGCGACCGGTTGCACGCCTTGCTCTTGCTGCGTCTTCGGTGCTGGCGTTGTCTGTGGACGCACGTTCTGCGGCGCTGGATGCGTGGCCGGGTCGATGTCCTTCAGCCGCGATGGCTCCTGGCGGCCCGTGGCTTTTTCTTCCTGGGTTTTCGGCTGCATGTCGATCGGCGCGGCGGGCGTCGAGGTTTGCTGGCCGTCGAGGGATGGACGGTACGTCTCGCCCGTGGCGGGCTGACCCTGGGTAGCACCTGTCGTCTGGGCACCGGCACTGGCAGCGGCAAGTGCCAGCAGCATGGCGAGGATGGTGTTGTTCTTGTTCATGGGAGACCTCTCAGGGTTGTAGACAGATAACTTATTATCGTCTTGCCAACCCGCACACGGCGCACGGGAAACAATTGCTCACAATTGTACGGCGTAATGACGATGACAGGCCCGAAATGCAGCGATCCCGCGCAGGCAGGGCCGGCGCGGGATCGCTGAGGTGGTACTGGACGGACGACTTATTCGGCCAGCGCGGCAAACGCGTTGTCACGCACCTGCTCGACCGGGCCGACGCCCGAGATGCGGCGATATTTCGGCGCGCCTGGCAGGCCCGACTCGGCCCACTTGCCGTAGTAACCGAGCAGCACCTTGGTCTGGTTGTGGTACACCTCGAGGCGCTTCGAGACGGTTTCCGCCTTGTCGTCGTCACGCTGGATCAGCGGCTCGCCCGTGATGTCATCGGTATCGTCGACTTTTGGCGGGTTGAACTTGACGTGGTACACGCGGCCCGACGCAGCGTGCGAGCGGCGGCCGGTCATGCGTTCGAGGATCATGTCGTCCGGGACATCGATCTCGAGAACGTAATCGATGTTCACGCCGCTGTCCTTCATCGCTTCGGCCTGCGCGATGGTGCGCGGGAAGCCGTCGAACAGATAGCCGTTCTGGCAGTCTGCGTCCTTCAGGCGCTCTTTCACCAGGCCGATGATGATGTCGTCCGACACGAGCTGGCCGGCATCCATCACTTTTTTGGCGGCCAGGCCCAGTTCAGTCCCTGCCTTGATCGCGGCGCGCAGCATGTCACCGGTCGAGATTTGGGGGATGCCGAACTTTTCCTTGATGAAGTTGGCCTGGGTGCCCTTGCCGGCACCGGGTGCTCCTAACAGAATGAGACGCATGAGTTTCCTGAGATTCTAGAAAATAGAGAAAAGTAAAATGGCGAATACGGTGATCTTTTTGATATGGCGCAGACTTCGTTGAGACGGAAGTTACCACAAAAGTTGGCGTAAAAGCCAGCCGCAAGCCGTTGCAGTGAGGATATTTGATCCTGCGCAGACGGCCCGGCTATACCTTTGTGGAGTGCATCAAGACGTGTAGTGCAGGCGTACGCGTGCCAGATCGTCGGGGGTGTCAACGCCCGCTGGCGGTGCGCTGTCCGTGATATGCACGGCGATCGGGATGCCGTGCCACAGCACGCGCAGCTGCTCCAGGGCCTCGATCGACTCGAGCGGCGACACGGCCATGGCCGGATACGCCTGCAAGAACGCATTGCTGTAGGCATACAGGCCAATGTGGCGCAGCGGCGCATAGCCGGCAGGCAGCGACTCGAGCGTCTGGGCAAATGCATCGCGGTGCCAGGGGATCGTGGCGCGCGAGAAATACAGTGCGCGCCCGTGCTTGTCGAGCACGACCTTGACGACGTTCGGGTTGAACACGTCGGCCGCATCGAGAATCGGATGCGCGCAGGTGGCCATCGGCACGTCGGCGCTGATCCGGGCGGCGCAGGCCGCCAGCAGGCGCGGGTCGATCAGCGGTTCGTCGCCCTGCAGGTTGACGACGACGTCATCCGGCGCCAGGCCCAGCACGTGCGCGACTTCGGCGATGCGGTCGGTGCCCGACGGGTGATCCGCGCGCGTGAGCACGGCGCTCACGCCATGCTCGGCGCAGGCGGCGGCAATGTCGGCGTGGTCGGTCGCGACGATGATCCGGGTCGCGCCCGATTCACGCGCCCGCTCGGCCACGCGCACCACCATCGGCTTGCCGCCCAAGTCGGCCAGCGGCTTGTTCGGCAGGCGGGTCGACGCCAGGCGCGCCGGGATGATGACGGTAAAGTTCATGCAGGCCGATCAGACAGGCTCGATCTTGCGCGCCTGGTCGGCCCACATGATCGGGATGCCGTCGCGGATCGGATAAGCGAGGCGGTCGGCGCGGCAGGTCAGCTCCTGCGCCTTCTTGTCGAGTTCAAGCGGACCCTTGCACAACGGGCAGACCAGGATATCAAGCAGGCGAGCGTCCACGACATTTCTCCACGATTTGTTCAGCCAGCGCAGGATCGAGCTGCGCCGTCACAGGCACGACCCACAAGCGCGGATCGTCCTTCAGATGTTCAATTTGCCGACATTTTACTGCATCCTTCTCCGTGATCAGAATGATCTCGGCGTCCAGAGCGGCGAACGGGTTGTCCAGGAAGTCGTGATGGTCGGGCAAGGCCAGTTCGCCAGGGGCCAGGCCGGCCGTGCGCAGCATCGAGAAGAAGCGCCCCGGATTGCCGATGCCGGCTGCGGCAACAATGCGTTTGGCGCGCAGATCGGCCAGCGGCACACGCGCGCCGCCATGCAGCGGTTCGGCATACTGGCCCGACAGCAGCATGCGGTACGGAGCGCCGCCGACGGCCCGTGCCAGCGCGGGCGTGATCTCGGGAACATTGACCACGGTGAAATCCCGGCGCCGCGACGGCGGCTCGCGCAGCGGCCCGGCCGGCAGCAGCCAGCCATTGCCCACGCCGCGGCCGTCGAACAGGACGATCTCGATGTCGCGCGCCAGCGCGTAGTGCTGCAAGCCATCGTCGGTGATGAGCACGTCCACGTCCGGGTGCGCCGCCAGCAACGCCCTGCCCGCCTCGGCGCGCTGGCGGCCGATGACAACCGGGCAGCCGGTACGCTGGGCAATCAGGAGCGGCTCGTCGCCCACGACGCGCGGATCGGACCCGGGCGTGACAGCGCGCGGCGCGCCATCCTTGCCAGCATCGCCACCGTGACCGCGCGAGATGATGCCCGGCCGCATGCCGGCCGCGCGCAGGGCCTCGGCCAGCCAGATCGTCAGCGGCGTCTTGCCAGTGCCACCAATGAAGATGTTGCCGACAACGATGACGGGCACGGGCAAGCGCTTTGATGCCTTGAGGCCGGACTGAAACAACTGGCGGCGCACGGCGGCCAGCGTCCCGAACAGCAGCGCCACCGGCAATAGCGCGATGGCAAGCGGGCCGCGCCGCAGCCACGCGCGGGTCAGGGTCGATTCTAGGGAAGAAGCCATGCGGGAGGATGCCGGCCCGCTTGACGCGGGCCGGTGAGGTTACTTGCCAGTGCCGGTCTGGGCAGCGAAGGTCAGCTTGTCGTAGCCGGCCACACGCGCTGCTTCGAGCACATTGATCACCATCTGGTGCATCGCGAACTGGTCGGCATTGACGATAACGACCGGGCTGGCCACCACCTGCCCGTCCGGCGTACGCGCCGCCGTCCGCATGTCCTGCGCCAGGCCGGCCACGCTGGTGAACGCCACGGGCGTGTTATTGACCGTGTAGTTGCCCTTGGCGTCGACCGTGACATTGATCTCGAACGGCTTTTGCGCCTGCTTCTCGGCCTCGGCCGTCGGCAAGGTGATCTGCAGCTCGGTGAACTTGCTGTAGGTGGTCGAGACCATCAAGAAGATCAGGACCACGAGCAGCACGTCGATGAACGGGATCAGGTTGATCTCCGGATCCTCGCGCTTGCGGCCACGGCGAAAATCCATCATTTGCGGGCACCGTGGACGACGTCGACAAATTTCACGGCCTGCAGTTCCATGTCGACGATATAGGTGTCGACCAGGTTGCGGAAGTGACGGTAGGCTACCAGCGCCGGCATCGCGATGGCCAGGCCGAAACCGGTGTTGTACAGCGCCACCGAGATACCGTGCGCCAGTTGCGCCGGGTTATTGCCACCGGTCGGGGCCGAGGCGCCGAAGATCTCGATCATGCCGACCACCGTGCCGAACAGGCCCATCAGCGGCGCGAGTGAGGCGATGGTGCCGAGCGTGGTCAGAAAACGTTCGAGGTTCTGGGCCACACCGCGGCCGGCCTCCTCGATCGACTCCTTCATGACGTCGCGTGGCGCGTCGACGTTACGCAGCGCAGCCGCCAGCACGGTGCCCAGCGGCGAATTCTGTTCCAGCTTGTTGATGACGTCCGGCGTGGCCTTGCCCGTGTGGTGCACACGGATGACTTCGTCGAGCAGGTTGCGTGGGAGGATTTTCTCGCGGCGCAGCGTGATCAGGCGTTCGACGATGAGGGCGACGGCAACGATCGACGCGAACAGCAGGAACCAGATAGGCCAGCCTGCGGCTTGAAAAATGGCGAGCAAGAGATACTCCTGAGAGGATAAAAGTCAATCCGGCAATGTAGCAAGTTGGCAGCGAAGCGGCAAGTGGAGTTCTGCACACCTTCTGTGGATAAAATTGTGCGCAAGGCGCGGGACACGGCCCAAGCACGTTGATTTCAAAGGGCTTTCTGCGCCTGCGCAAGAAAATGGCAGTCTCATGACTCAGTGCCAGCATGCAATGACACCATGGTTTTTTCGACAACGATCCTGCAGGGGCATGTAGTTGCGAACACATTCTGTGGACAAAATTGTGCGCAAGGCCCCTGGACAACACCTAAGCTATTGATTTCAAAGGGTTTCGATTACGCGCCTGTTTTGGAGGCAGTGTTGCACCAGTTTGCTCAACAGGTATAGCTGTGTAGTTCCACACACTTATTGTGGACAAAAGTGTGTGCAAGACGTCGTTTATGACACTAAGCTATTGATTTTAATCAGCAAACACGCAGAGCTTAAAATTTGAGCATATGGCCTGAATCACGCCTGAAACACGCCGTATTCCCTGCCATTGCCACGTTTATTCGGCCTTAGCGCCTCTTGTTCACAGAAAATTCGCCCTGTGCACACTTTATGTGGATAACAATGTGAGGAAACATAAAGTTAGGGGTGTAAGTCATTGATTTCATTAACAACCAATCGTCCTGCTTCAAAATTAAGCAGCTTGGTTGGTATCGACCGGGCGGATTCGGAATATAACTTTCCGGTGTAAAAAGCCGTCTAGCGACAAACAAAAGGTGTGCACAGATTCTGTGGACAACTTTGTGATCAAGCCTGCTGCAATGACCCTAAGTCATTGTTTTGTAATAAATCTACCTCCCCTGCTCAATCCGCGCGCAGCGTCATGTCCTATGAATGAGTTCCCCACAGTTTGTGTGGATAAACCGCTCTCAAACAACATTACTAACCCTGCAACCTCTTGATTTCAAACCCATTTCAATAGATTGCATTGAAAAGCAGCAATAATCGGCTTCAGCCGACCGGATTGCCACCGAACCCGGACACTTCGCCAGGGCGGCTATAATCGCCCTCTCCGATTTTTCGCGACTGACCATGTTCCCGACCAGCGACGCCGACTCTGCCTACACGCCCCCTGCCGTTCTGAGCGTCACCGCGCTGAACCAGCAAGTGGCGCGCCTGCTCGAGCGCACTTTTCCACTGACCTGGATCGGCGGCGAAATTTCCAATTTCACGCGCGCGGCGTCGGGCCACTGGTATTTCACGCTCAAGGACGACGCAGCCCAGGTGCGCGCCGTGATGTTCCGTGGCCGCGCGCAGTCGGCCGGCTTCATCCCGCGTGAAGGCGACAAGGTCGAAGTGCGCGCTCTCGTGACGCTGTACGGCGCGCGCGGCGATTACCAGATCAATGTCGAGGCGATCAGGCGCGCCGGCGTTGGCCAGTTGTATGAGGCATTCCTGCGCTTGAAGGAAAAGCTGGCGGCGCAAGGCATGTTCGACGCCGACCGCAAGCGGCCGCTGCCGCTGTTCCCGCGCAGCATCGGCATCGTCACGAGCCCCGGCGCCGCGGCGCTGCGCGATGTGCTCACGGCGCTGCGCCGACGCGCGCCCCACGTACACGTGGTGCTCTACCCCACTCCGGTCCAGGGCCAGTTCGCTGCCGACAAGATTGCCGAGGCGATCATGACGGCTTCGCGCCGCGGCGAAGTCGACGTATTGCTGGTGTGCCGCGGTGGCGGATCGATCGAAGACCTGTGGAGTTTTAACGAAGAATGCGTGGCGCGCGCGATCGATGCCTGCGCCATTCCCGTGGTCTCGGGCGTGGGCCACGAAACCGACGTGACCATCGCCGACTTCGCGGCCGACGTGCGCGCCGCGACGCCAACTGCCGCCGCCGAACTGGCCGCCACACCCCGCGCCGACTGGCTCGCATCGCTCCATGGCGACGCGCTCGACCTGCAGCGCGCGATGGACCGCCGCCTGTCGGACGCCAGCCAGGGCCTGGATAACCTGAGCCGTCGCCTGTTGAGCCCGTCAGCGCAGATCGGCCACCAGCGCCTGAAACTGCTGGCACTGGCCACAGCCATGACGCATGCGGTCAAGCTGCCCATCAACCGCCAGGGACTGGTGCTGGCGCAATTGCAGCAGCGCTGGAGCCGGCACCGGCCCGACATGCGCGCGCTGCGGGCGCAACTGGCGTCGGACGGGCGTCACTTGCACACCAGCCTGCGCAATAACCTCAAGGGCCGCCGCGATGCGCTGATGGGCCTTGCAGCGCAACTCGAACTGCTCAACCCGCAGCGCACGCTCGAGCGTGGCTACGCGATCGTGCGCGACGGCAAAGGCCAGATCGTGCGCGACCCGGCGAAGATCCACGCACGCGACACCTTGCGCATCCGACTGGCCGATGGCAGCGCCGAGGTTGGTGTAGCACAGGTGCAGAGCGTGCTCGAGTAACGAATCCTGTCCGGCAGGAAAGAGAATGCAGTCATGCAATATTGCTGCAGCCGGTTTAGAATAGCGCCGCTATCAGAACTGCAACCTTTCCAACCCAACAAGGATTTATCATGGAACACACCCTGCCAGCACTGCCGTATGCCAAGGACGCCCTGCAACCGCACATTTCGGCCGAGACCCTGGAATACCACCACGGCAAGCATCACCAGACCTACGTGACCAACCTGAATAATCTGATCAAGGGCACCGAGTTCGAAGAGATGCCACTGGAAGAGATCGTCAAGAAGTCGTCGGGCGGCGTGTTCAACAATTCGGCACAGGTCTGGAACCACACCTTCTTCTGGCACTGCATGACCCCGAACGGCGCCGCACCGAGTGGCAAGGCGCTGGACGCAATCAATGCCAAATGGGGCTCGGTCGAGAAGTTCAAGGAAGAGTTCAACAAATCGGCACTGGGCAACTTCGGTTCGGGCTGGACCTGGCTGGTGCAAAAGGCCGACGGCAGCGTCGACATCGTCAACACGTCGAACGCCGCAACGCCACTGACCACGACCGACAAGCCGCTGCTGACGGCCGACGTCTGGGAACACGCTTACTACATCGACTACCGCAATGCGCGCGCGAAGTTCCTGGAAGCGTTCTGGAACGTGGCCAACTGGGACTTCGTCAACCAGAACATGGCCTGAAGTAAATGAGTCACTGAACGTCACGCGCTGTCCGGCGTGACTATCTGCAACGGCCCGCGCAAGCGGGCCGTTTGCATGCTGGCGGTCAGTCTCCTCCGCCACCGCCGCCGCAACTGCTGCCACCGCCGCTATCGCCACCATCGCTTCCGCCGCCGTGGCAGTTGAGGTCGGCGTCACAGTCGCGCATCGCCTTGTCGTTGCCGCCATCACCGACATAATAGGTGCCTGCCCCGGTATCCAGCCCCCGTTTTTCTCGCAGTGCCGCGGCATAGTCTGTCTGGCTGATCAGGTTTGCCAGCAGCAGCGCCCGCAGTGTCAGCTCGGGATGCGGCCGTGCGCCCCCGGTCATTTTGCCGTTCGCATCCAGACGGCTGTACACGATGTCCTCGTCCTGCAGCGCGTAGCCATGACCATATGGCATACGCAATGTGGCATCGAGGCGGAACAACGCGGGCAAGCCCCGTACCCGCGAGCGCGCGTCTTCGTGTTCACGGCAGCCAACGAGCACGCGCGGCAATGCCAGCGCATCGAGCATGGCGCGGGGAAGATGGTCGATTGGCTTGCCGAAGTGGCGGCGGCAGAAGTGATCCAGATTCACGGCGTCCCATGCCATCCAAGCATGCCAGACCGAGTCGGCGGCCAGCGATGGCAACGCGCACGGCTCGCGCCGGTCTGCCGCGACCTCGAAAAAGCGCATCAGTCCGGTCGCTGCATGCATGAAAAAGAGTGCGTTGTCCGGCATGCCGGGAAATTCTTTCCCGCTAGTGCGCTGCCAGAACGGGAACAGACCAGGAGGAAGGTCCTCCAGTTGCGGACGATAGCCGGACTGCCGGATGTGCCGCAGCACGCGTACTTTGACGACCAGGTTCATGGCGTTTTCCAAGGGTGTCAGGACGTGGTTGGATGATCGGAATCTTCGACGACGGATCCCTGTTCGTCAAGCCGGCAACCCCCATGCCCAGGCTGCCTGGCTCTGAAGCAAGTCTGAATCTATGCCCTGACGTTCCGTGATAATTTCCGTCATAGCAACATTGGACAGATAGTTAGTCCACCGTGGGGGCATTATCGTCAACGCGTCACAACCCGGGAATCAACGTGGAATTCATCCGAACCAGGAAATTGGTGCACCGTCTGCCCCGCGCAGCGCGTCTCTGCAGCATCGCCTCCATCGCCATGGCGTTCAGCACGCCAGCAGCGGCTGCCGACTTCAACCCTGCCGATACCTCGGTACAGATGTTCCGCTGGAAATGGAACGACATCGCCAGGGAGTGCACGAACTGGCTCGGGCCACAGGGCTACGGCGCGGTGCAGATCTCGCCACCGCATGCATCGCGCAAGCTGGACTTCTGGTACGACGTCTATCAGGCCGTCAACTACACCAGGCTCGACAGCCGGATGGGCACGGAAGCCGAGCTGCAGGCCATGATCAATACCTGCCACGCGGCCAAGGTGCGCATCTACGCCGACGTGGTCGTCAACCAGATGGCCGACGGCGCCGGCACCGGCACGGCCACCGATGGCAGCAGCTGGAATGCCGCCACGCAAAGCTATCCCTATTTCAGCGCCCCCGACTTCCATGCCGCCTGCGTTATCCAGGGCGGTGACTACAGCCTGGCCGACCGCACCAGGGTGACGAGCTGCCGCCTCAACAACCTGCCCGACCTGAATACCGGGGCCACCTATGTTCAGGGCCAGATCCGCAACTACCTGAACAAGCTCGTGGCCATGGGCGTGGACGGTGTGCGGCTGGACGCCGCCAAGCACATGGCGCCGGGCGACATTGCCGGCTTCCTCAATGGCGTATCCCGGACCACCCGAGCCGGTGAGCCCCTGTGGTTCACGCAAGAGGTGATCCCGGACAGTGGCGTCAAGGCGAGTGCCTACCTGGCCACTGGCTTGGTCAACGAGTTCCATTACGTCTATGCGATGAAGGAAATGTTCCAGAATGTGAATGGCGCCGCCGTGGCGGACTTGCCCAGGTTTATGGGTTCGCCAAGCGCCGGATGGGGCGGGACCTGGGGCTTCCTCCCCAGCGACAAGGCGACCGTGTTCATCAACAACTGGGACTCCGAACGCGGCGAACACGCCCCGAGCTCGCTCGTGGCCAGCAACTTCACCGGCGTTCCCAACGATACGCAAGGCACCAAGCGCTACCAGCTGGCCAATGTCCTGATGCTGGCCTGGCCCTACGGCGCGGCGCAAGTGCATTCGGGCTTTCGCTTTACCCGGAGCGAACAGCCGCCACCAAGCACCAGCCCGTTCGACGCGAATGGCAATCCGCTGATCAACCAGGCATGGGACTTCATTCACCGCTGGCCCGAAATTTCGAACATGGTCGGGTTTCGCGCTGCCACATCGGGCCAGGGCGTCGATAATTTTGTCACCGGCACGCGCAACCAGATCGCCTTTTCGCGTGGCAGCAAGGGATTTGTCGCGATCAATAACGACTCAGCGGTCTGGACCACGACGCAGGCGACCGGCCTCCCGCCTGGCACCTATTGCAACGTCATCAATGGCCAGCTCAATGCCGCCAAAACAGGTTGCAGCGGCGACACCGTGGTGGTCCCGGCCACTGGCGTCGTCAAGTTCACGCTGGGCAGCGTGAATGGGGCGACCGTGCCGGCGCTTGCACTGCACGCCAACCAGAAAGTCGGCGCCAGCGTGTCACGCAACACGATTGGTGCCGACTGAGGATCGTGTGTGCGCCTTGATCGACAACCGGGCGCATCAGATGCGCCCGGTTGTCGTCAAACTGTAATGACTTGTCTCGCTTCTCGCAGGATCTGCCATTCCGGCGCACTGGCCGCTACAATGGCCGACCGAGGAGAAATTGAATGCACCGTGTAATGTTGGTGGAAGACGATGCGCGCCTGGCCGAGCTCGTCTCCGAATACCTGTCCAGTTACGAGTTCGCGGTTGACCTCGTCACCCGCGGCGACGTCGCGCTCGAGCGTTTCAAGGAACTCTCGCCCGACGTCGTGATCCTCGACCTGATGTTGCCGGGCCTGGACGGCATGGTGGTATGCCGCCAGATCCGCGAGCACTCGGACGTCCCGATCCTGATCCTGACCGCGCGCGAAGATTCGTACGATGAAGTCTCGGGCCTGGAGCAAGGCGCCGACGATTTCGTCAACAAGCCGGTCCAGCCGCGCGTGCTGCTGGCCCGCCTGCGCGCGCTGATGCGGAGGGCCCAGGCCAAGTCGGGCGTCGATGCGCGCATCCTGCAATTTGGCGCGCTGCGCATCGTCACGAGCGACCGCAGCGTCGTCTGGCGTGGTCAGCCGTGCATACTGTCGAATACCGAATACAAACTGCTGCTGGTGCTGGCCGAGGCGGCCGGGCGCGTGCTCTCGCGCGACGCCCTGCTCAAGAAGATGCGCGGGATCGAGTTCGATGGCCTCGACCGCAGTATCGACAACTGCATCTCGAAGCTGCGCCGCAAGTTCGACGATGCCGATTCGGAAAAGATCAAGACAGTGTGGGGCGAAGGCTACCTGTTTTCGCCATCGGCCTGGAATTGACGGCGCTCCCATAAAAAAACCTGCCGCGGCAGGTTTTTTTTACGTCTGACGATTCACAGCCGGGGTCACACAGCCGGGGTCAGGTCTGACATTCGGACACGGCCTCAGCCTTAGCCACTTCCAAAAGTGTCTTGACCAGTATTAGCATGACCCGGTGCCAGCTAGTTCTGACTAGCCGATTGTCGAGCTCGTGTCCGAATGTCAGACCTGACCCCCGCTTTTTACCTATTCGAACACCGGCACGATCGCTAGCGGCGCGTGGTACGTGACGAGCTGGGTCGCGTCTGTTGGCGCGAAGCGGTAGGTGACGGCCGGGAAATCGTCATCGATGTCGCCGGTGAACGCTGGCGCGCGCGTGACTGGCAGGACGGTCTCGGCGCTACCGGCCCGCACCCGGGCGCCGGCATCGGTACTTGTCTTGGGAAACACGAGCCGCACGCCCACGCACGCCTGGCTGCGCGCCGAGGCGTTGATGTGGCGGGCAAAGCCCAGGGCCTGCTCGCAGGCGGCGCGCAGTTCGGTCGCGTCGTATGAGCCATCGGCGCGCAGCGCCAGCGAGATGCGCGGGCGCACCGTGAAGCCGCCCAGCGGCCGGTTGGGCGCCAGCACGGCGTTCTCGTCGTAGGCGGCCTTGAGCAGCGGCAGCGTCGTGCGGCCAAGTGGATCGAGCGCCAGGCTGGTCTGCAGCGTGCGGCCCTTGATCAGCAGGCTCGCGCCATCTTCCAGCATCCCTTTGGCACGCGGGCGTACCTGCAGTTGATTCTGCAGCAGATGCTTGGGTCCGCCATATTTGTCGAATACCACCATCGCGCGGTAGGCATCCCGATAGCTCACCCATTCGTCGGCACGCACCTGCGCGACGGCAACGCCTGCCGTCAGCAGCAGGGTCACGCAGGCGGAGAGGTGTACGCGTTGCATCATCAGAAGCGGTAAGCGAAGGCGGTCGAAACCGTCACGTTGGTGGGCCGCTCGACGAGCGGGCTATGGCGAACGCTGCCGGTCAGGCGCGTCGCTTGCACGTTGGTGGTGAGCATCCAGGACGGACCAAGCGCCCAGTTCCAGCGCGCGCCGACGTGCACATCCTTCAGGCCGCCTCCAGGGCGGTACACGGGATTGTCGCTGGTCCAGGCGTCGTTCTCGCTCACGCCGAAATAACTCTGGTTGTAGTCGCGGTTGACCAGCGTGAGCCCGGCATTGAGCGAGACCGTGTGCTGCGGCGCAATGGCCACGGCCAGGCGCTGCACGCCCAGCGTCATGCGTGCACCGTCGCGCTCGCTACCGGAGCCGATCAGCACACTGCTGGTGAGACGCCATGCGGGAGTCAGGTAATAGTTGAGGAAGGCGCCGCCTTCGATCCGTGCATCCACGTCCGGCATGCCGGCCAGCGGATTGTCGCGCCGCATGCGCGCCGCCAGCGGCAGCATGGTCGCCACGCCGACGCCATCGACGATGCCGCCCGAACCGGACTCGTCGCGGCTGGCGTGGAGCGATACCAATGGGCCGAATTCAAGCGTGGGATCGGTCGACATGTGCATCCCGGCGCTCATGCCGGAAATGAAGATCCCATTGCTCCACTGCACCTGCAGCACTGGCAGGACCGATGTCTTCGTATTTGCCGCGCCCTCATAGCGCGCCCGTGACACAGCGCCCAGTCCCGCATACATATCGTGGCTGCCGTCGGGCATCGGGTTGGTGGCCGGCGTCTGCGCGCTCGCAACACCACTTGCTGCAGCGAGGGCCAGGGCGAAGAACTGTTTCATCGTGATGGCGTTCCGGGAGTTCGTGTGCTGATATTTTACGTCGAGCAAGCTTCGCTCTCCCAATCGCATGGTGGCAACGCAGACGCTTTCGCTCTGGCACAAATAAAAAAACCCACTGACACTTGCGCATCAGTGGGCAAACGGAAACCCTGATGATGCGACTGATGGTAAGCGTTGCGCCGCCGTGAATCACCCTTCAGATGTCCACCAATTGTCGTCAATTTGTAAGGCGATGCCCGTGCGCCGGCGTGGATGCTGACGGTTGCGCCCTTGCCGCTGTACAATCTCCGGCTCAGGAGAAACCATGCTTTTGGCCGCGCTTCATCACCGACAGTCACCCGGGATGCACCCGTGAACCGGCTATTTTTCCGGTTTTTCGTGGTCGTCATGCTGGCAATCACGGCCGCGACCTTCCTCATCTACTTCGCCTTTGCGCGCCTGTTCGGCGATCCGCTGGAAGACATTGCACGGCGCCAGGCGGCGGGCCAGATTTTCCTGATCGAACACTATGTGGACGAAGCGCCCGGCGACGAGTGGCTCACGCGCCTGAACAATGTGCGTGAAGTCTCGCCGGTGCGCTATGACCTGCTGCCGCTGGCCGCCGCGCGCGCCCGGTTCGATGGCGCCCGGCGTGCGGCGCTCGATCGCGGCGCGATTGTCCTGGATATCGGCGAACGCGCCCTGTATCGGCGTGTCGACCTGGCGGGCGAGCGCTATATCGGCAGCAACGATGACGTGCTGCATGCGCAGAACTTGCCGATCGATATCGGCAAGGAGCTCAAGAAGGAGCTGCTGCGCTTCGTCATCGTCGCCCTCGCCCTGCTGCTGCCGATTGCCTTGTGGTCGCGTTCGCACTGGCGGGCGCTGCAATCGCTGTCACGGATGGCCGACGAGTTCGGCGCCGGCAAGCTGTCGGCACGCGCCCAGCTCGCCCCCTCCGAGATCGTCTATCCGCTGGCCGAACGCATCAACGACATGGCCGGGCGCATCGAGGCGCTGATGGGCGCGCAGCGCAGCCTGCTGCATTCGGTCTCGCACGAATTGCGCACGCCGATTGCGCGCCTTGAATTCGGCCTTGAATTGCTGGACGCGCGGGCCAACGACCCGGACCTGCGCCGCCGCATCGCCGCGATGGAAGGCGATGTGCGCGAACTGAACGACCTGGTGAGAGAGCTGCTCGATATGAGCAAACTCGACAGCGCCGGCACGCTGCAGGGCGCTACGGTGGATCTGGACGCGCTGCTGCGCGACTGCTGCGCCACGCTGCCACCGTCGCCCCGGGACGTCAGTTGCCAGTTTGAGGACGGGCTCGGCACCATCGACGGCGACGCCCGCCTGCTGGCGCGCGCCGTCGGCAATCTGCTGCGCAACGCCCAGAAATATGCCAGCAGCCGGGTCGTGCTGTCGGCGACACGGGGACCAACCAACATCGAGATTGCCGTCGACGACGACGGCCCCGGCATCCCCGACGCCGAGCGTGACAAGGTGTTCGAGCCGTTCTACCGGCTCGACCGCAGCCGCGACCGCGCCACCGGCGGCTTCGGGCTCGGCTTGTCGATCGCGCTCAAGGCGGTGCTGTTGCATGGCGGGACGCTGCAGGTGGCGACGTCCGGTCTTGGCGGCGCGCGCTTCGTCGTGCGGCTGCCGCTGTCCATCGAGACTCCCGCATGAACGAACGGTTCCTGATCACCACCCTGTGCGCGCTGGCCTTGCTGTCGACCGTCGGCGCCTCCCTGCCCTACCCGATGCTGGCGCCGCTGTTTGCCGACGGCAGCGTCCACGGCCTGAACAGCTTCCTCGGCTTGCCGCCCAAGCTGCTGCTGAGCATTGCGCTGATGATCAATCCACTGGGCCTGCTGATCGGCAGCGCGGTGCTGGGGCCGCTGTCGGACGGCTTCGGCCGGCGCCGCGCGCTGCTGCTCACGACCGTGGGCGCGGCGCTCGGCCACTTGCTCACGGCCGCCGCGATGGTCATGGAATCGTATCTGCTGTTCCTGGCGGCGCGCTTCTTCACCGGTCTGCTCGAAGGCAATGGCGCCGTCATGCGCGCGCTGGTGATCGAACGCGTCAAGGGGCCGCTGCGCAATCACGCTCTGTCCTGGCTTAATGGTGCGTTCAACCTTGGCTGGCTCGTCGGACCGCTGCTGGGCGGTTTCACGATGGCCTACGGCGCAGAAGTCCCGTTCGGCATCGCCGCGGTCGCGCTGCTGCTGGGCACGCTCGGCGTGTTCCTGACGATCCCGGCGACGCCACCGGCCACGCACGGGCTGCGCTGGTGGACCGTCGCGCGTGAACGCCATGCGCTGACGCTACTGCGCCACGGGCCGCTGCGCACGCTGTTCATCATCCACCTGGGCTATTGCTGCGGCGTCGCGTCGCTGTACGAGTACTTCCCGTTGTGGCTGGTCGACGTGGGCAGCTACGATGCGCGCCAGATTTCGCTGGTGAACATGGGCATGTGCGCGTTGATGACCACTGCCGCGCTGTTTGCCGGCCATGCCAGCCTCGTCGAAGGCCGCCTGCGCGCCGGCTGGTATGCGGCCGTGGGCGCCACGGCGATCCTGTGCGTGGGCTTAGGCAATCTGTGGATCGGCATTGCGGGCATCGTCCTGTTCGGCGTGCCGCATGCGTTCTACAACACGGCGCTGCAAACGTGGTCGGCCGATACGTTCGCGGAGTATGGCCAGGGTTCGGTCATGGCGCTGCTGTCGACCATTTTCTGCCTGGCCAATATTCTGATGGCGCTGTTGGGCGCGGTGCTGACGCTGATCGACACGCGACTGGTGCTGGTCGTCGGGGGGGTGCTGGCGGCGTGCGCCTCGGTGGCGCTGCGGCGCTGGAGTGCCAGCGCCCGCGCCCGGGTAATGCATGCGGGGACACCAGTAGAATGAAAAACGGCGTCCACCGGACGCCGTTCAACTTGCTATCAACAACCTTTACTGCCCGACATTACTCGGCAGCGGACGCACATTCGTCACCGCATGCCAGAGATGCTGCCACCAGTGATCGCGCGAATTGACCGTGACGAGGCAGGCCTTGTCGACACCGGACTTGAAGACCATGTCGGGGCACTTGTTCGTCGCCAGCGCATGACGCTGGTTTTCGGCATTGACCAGCGCGATGGCCAGCCAGATGGCCACCAGGGCGAAGATCGCCGCCAGCGACCACGCGACATGGTTCACGCGGCTGGTCTCAAACAGCTCTTCCTCTTTGGGCCGTGACCCTTCATAGATCTTGAGGATATCGCGTTCGACGTCGTTGGTCATTTGGTCTGGGCTGCTTTCGTTACCAGTGCATCGAGGACCTGGCCAGTGGCCGTCATCAGCTGGCCCATGTCCTGGATCTTGTTCGATTGTGCCACAGTAGCCGGCGACACGACGTATTTACCATCGATGACGACGGTCGGCGTGCTGCTGGCCTTGTACGCTTCGGCAACTGCCGGCAGGCGCTTGAGCTTGGTCTGCACGCCGAACGAGTTCCACGCTTCCATGAACTTGGCCTTGTCGAGCCCGTTCGAGGTTGCCCAGGCGATGATGTCCTCATCCTTCATCAGGCGCTTGCGCTCGACGTGCACGGCGCGGAACACGCGGTCATGGTACTGCTCCAGCTTGCCCATGGCGTCGAGCGTCAGGAACAGGCGTGCTTCCGGGTCGCTTGGGCCCTGGAATGGCAGCGGGATGCGGCGCATCACGATGTTGTCGCCCTGCTTCTTGATCCATGCATTGAGCGTCGGCTCGAACGCATTGCAGGCGCCGCAGTGGTAGGCGAAGAATTCGACGACTTCGACCTTCTTGCCGACGGTCTGGGTCGGCTGCGGCGCGGCCAGCACGGTGTATTCGGAACCGACGCGTGGATCAGTCGGCGAAGCATTGGCGAAACCGGCAACCAGGGCGGCAGCAACGAGGGCAAAACGCAGAGTGCGCATAACATCCTTCCACATATATGATTGAGCGAACGATCGCGAGATTACCACTTTTTGCCCTTTCCCTGTCTGCAGGGCGCGATTTATTGCATTTGCTTACCGCTGAAACATGCATGCAAATACATCAGCCGTCCGCGCCCCGCAGAACATGGATCAGAAGTCGTAGCGCAGCGACACCTTCAGCTGGCGGCCATCGCTCGGGTAAATCCCGGCGCGGCAGCTGAACGCGTAACTGTAGTGCTGGCGATCGAGCAGGTTCAGGCCCGATACCGACGCTTCCCATGGGCCGAAGCGGCGCGCATAGCGGGCGTCGACCGTCGTGTACGACGGCACGCGGGCGTCGCAGCTATTGGCGAAGTCGCTGCCGAAACGCTGGCTGGCCACCCACTGCGCGCCCACATCGGCGGTCTGGCCATTGCCCGGCGTCCAGGCCAGGCGCGTCGTCACGACGTGTTTCGGCACCAGCACCATCTCGCGGCCGGCGTTTGGGCCATCACGGAACTCGGACTGCACGTACTGCCACGCGCCGGTCAGGCGCAGATTGGTCGCCAGCAGCGCCTGTCCTTCGACTTCGACACCCTGGCGCCGGGTCGGGTCGAGGTTGGTGTTGATGCCAAAGCCGCCGGCCAGCGTCGGGTCGAAGAAGATTTCGTTGGTCAGGCGGTGCCGGAACACGCGGGCCGTGGCCTTGCGCGCGTCGTTGCCGAAGGCGACGCCCAGTTCGAGGTCGCGCGATGTTTGCGGCGCCAGCACGTCCGTTGTGGCGCGGTACGAGTTTTCGTCGATGTTGGCGATGCGGTAGCTGCGGCCGGCCTTGGCGAACATGGTCACCTCGCGCGCGACGTCAATGCTGCCTTCGACCGTGAACGCATTGACCGATTGTTCGGTGTCTTCGGGAGCGGTGAACGCGAGCGGGTCGGCATAGTTCTTGTCGAAACGTTCATGGCGCGCGCCGACGGCCAGGCGCGCATTGTGCGGCGCGTTCCAGGTCAGTTCGTCGCGCACGTAGAGCGCCTTGGACGCCTGTTTTGCGTCGCCGGCCGAGAAGCTCGACGTCACTTGGCGGTCCCAGCGGGTCAGATCGATCCCGGTAACGAATTCATTGCGCTTGTCGCCAAGCGTGGCGGTGTGGCGCAGACGTGGCGAGAACTGGGTCTGCTCGGACTGGTAGCGCGAGGCCGATGGGAAGCCCGAGAACACATACGTCGAACCGACATCGCGCTCGCGGTGCGACAGTTCGGCCGCCAGTTCGATGGCGCCGATGCGGTGTTCGACGAACGCGCTGACACGGTCGGTGTCGAGCGAGCCGAAGTCATCCGGCGTATTGCTCTGGGTCGGGTTGGCCTGGAACTGTGCCTCGTTCAGCGAGCCCGGCAGGCGCGAGTCCGAGCGCGAGCTCTCGAAGCGCAGGCCGGCGCGGCCATTCGAAGCGTACGCATATTGCACGCCGCCGCTGAAGCTCGTCTGCTCGTACTTGTTGTTGTCACGGTAGTTGTCGGTGCGGCGGTCGGCCACGGCGGCGTCGAACGACCACGGGCCGGCGCCATGCGCGATCGAGGCGCGCAGGTCGAGCGCGTCGAAGCGTCCACCTTCCACGAACAGGGTGCCGCGCGTGCCGCTACCTTGCGGGCGGCGGGTGAAGATCTGGATCACGCCGCCGGTGGCGCCGTCGCCGTACAGCACGCTGCTGCCGCCGCGCGTGATCTCGATGCGCTCGACCGTGTCGACCGGGATGCTCGAGAGCACCGTGCTGGCCAGCTCGTTTTCATTCAGACGCACGCCGTCGACCATCACCACCACGTTTTGCGCGCTGTTGGTGCCGAAACCCCGCAGGTCCAGGCTGAAGTCGGGCGAGCCGTCCAGGCTCTGGCGACCGAAGACGCCGCCGATCTTGCGGATGGCCGCATTGACGTCGGCCACGCCGGCGCTGCGGATCTGGTCAGCGGTGATCACGGTGGCGCCGATTGGCGTGGCGGTGGCCGGGAAGCGGGCGGCGGTGACGACGACCGGCGCCAGCGTTTCCTGTGCGGTGGCGATGGTGGCGAAGGTGGACACGGCGAAGGCGCACGCCACAACGAGGGGCGCGCGGCGCGCGGGAGCTGCAAAAGTCATGATGAGTGTGTTCTCGGTAAAGGGCGCCCCGCTGCGTCCCCGCAGCCTGGCGTCGAAGGAAGCGCCTTGCGCTCCCACCTGTCCTGGCCGGTATCCGGGCTGGCAAGCGGACGCCCTCACCTTCCTGTCGTGCGGACAGTGGTTATCGAGATTGTCTGCCGCGGCGCAGGATGTGCGGACGCGGCGCTTGTTGACCGTTGCGGGGGCAGCACACTTCCAGGACGGCGCGCGGCGCAGCCCTGTCGTGTTTCCCGTTTAACTTCGCGCGCCGGAATGCGCGCGAGAGCACCAAAACGGCGCGATTATACCGTGTCGGCACGCGCCCTGGCAGGTCAGCTGCCGCGCTTGCCGCGCGACTGCTCTTCGAGCTTGGCAGCGAGCTTCTCGGCGGCCAGGCGGGCTTTCTCGGCCACTTCGGCCGCGTGCAGGGCCAGGCTGGCCGCGCGCGAATCCGGCGTTTCCAGGCTGATGCGGCCCAGGGCGCCCTGGCGGTAATCCTGCAGCAGCGAGTGCGCTGCCTTTTCGTAGTCGTACTCGCCGCCGCGTACACGGAAGCCCCGGCGCATCGCGACGCCTTCGATGACGCCGACACCATCCATGCCCTCGGTTTTCAGGCCGTAGCGCGCGGTGAGCAGGTGCGGGTAGCGCTGCAGCAGCAGCTCGCCCAGATATTCGGCCACTTCTTCTTCGACCAGCGCGTTGGTGCCAATGGCATGGCTGGCCGCCAGCATCAGGCCATCGGTGGCCATGGCGATCTTTGGCCACAGCATGCCGGGCGTGTCGACCAGCACCACGTTCTTGTTCAGGTACAGGCGCTGCTGGACCTTGGTCACGGCCGGCTCGTCGCCCACCTTGGCCACGCGTTTTTTCAGCAGCGCGTTCATCAACGTCGATTTGCCGACGTTGGGAATGCCCATGATCATGATGCGCAGCGGCTTCGTCGGCACGCCGCGGTGCGGCGCCAGCGACAGGGCCAGATCGGGGATACGGGCGACGTCGGCCGGCTTCTTGGTCGTCATCGGGTAGGCCGTGACGCCTTCCTGCGCATCGTAATAGGCTTTCCAGGCGGCGGTGGCGACCGGATCGGCCAGGTCGATCTTGTTGAGGATCTTGAGGCTGGGACGCTGGCGGAACTTGCGCAGCTGATCCACCAGTGGGTTGCAGCTCGCCTCGGGCAGGCGTGCATCGAGGACTTCGATCACCAGATCGATGTTCTCCATCTGCTCGGCCGCTTCCTTCTTGGCCGCGTTCATGTGGCCCGGGAACCATTGTATCGACATGCTGTTGCTTTCTTTATCTTTCGTTCAAGGTGCTATTTTACGCTGGTGGCGCGCGCGCGCGTCGCGAACCCGCCACAGCTGGTCTTTCTCTTGCGCATGACGTTGAGCCGTTGCAACACTGTTGACATATTCGGCGTGCACACTGGCCCTTGGCCACGCACGGTGGCGGGCCGCCAGCGGAGACGACATATGCGCGCACGGGACAGACTGAAACGATCGATGGCACGCTGGTATGGCGTGGGCTTGCTGTGCTGCGCCATCGCGGTGTCCGCGCTGGTCGAGTTGCCGCTGGTGCCTTACTGAACCAGCCCCGGTTCGCTGCACGCAAGAGGCGGCATGGTGGCCGCCGGATCGAACGCCGCCAAGCGCTCGCGCGCCGCCGCGCGGTCTTTCGCATACTCGGCCAGATAGCGGCTGCGTTCCTCGCTCTGCCACGCGTGATCGGGCACGCCGGCCAGCGACAGCGTGCGGCTGACCAGCACGGGGCCCTCGCGGCGCGCCAGCAGCAGCCGGTCCGGGTCCGCGTTCTCACGCAGCAGATAACCTTCGACATCGCGCAGCACCAGCGGCAACGGCGGCGCAGGGTCGGCGTCGTGCAGCAGCTTGCCGTGCACGCGCAACGCTACCGACTGCATCCCCTGCCCCAATAGTTCGTTGAAGCTCGCCAGCGCGAACGGGCGGCCCAGTGCATCGTCGATGCGGCCACTGACCACGTAGCGGCCGGCCAAGCGCACATCGAGCGGCAGCATGAACTCCAGCGCGTCCGCGCCGATCGCTTCACGCGGTGTGCCGGTCCACAGAGCCGGCAGCTCGGGCGAATGGATCACATCGAACAACACGACACCCGCGCGGCCGGCCGCGCTGAAACGCACTTCGCTGCGGATGGTGCCGTGAAAGCCCGCCAGTGCGCCCGCATGCGGCGCGAACGTGGCGCGCCAGTTGCCGCCGTCATCCTCTGAAAACGCCAGCGTCGCGCTGGGCGCGGGGCGAGCTCCCTGCGCAACCATCCCGTGGGCCAGCGCGCGTGTGACCACCAGCGGCAGCGCGGCGCCGTGTGCGTCGACGGCGCGCAGCGACAACGTGACCGTTTCGCCCGCTGCCAGGTAGACGCGCGACTGCGCGGTCTGTACCAGCACGCCCGGATCGCTGTCACCGCCAGCGACGCGCATCGGATTCGATTCGCGCACCGGCTGGTTCGGATACAGCTGGTCGGGATGCTGCGCGGCCGGGCGCGAGGCATGCGGATAGCGGCTGTGCTGGAGGTAGCTGCAATAGGTGTGCTGCGTTAATCGGACCTGCCCGGCAAGCTGGCGGCGGCGAGCGCTACGGTCTTCGCCGGAGGGGGGCATGACCGGCACCGGCCCGAGAAAATGCAACCCAGCCGGCGGCGCCGACGCTGCACGTGGCAGCGCCGTATCGTCCTTGTGCCCAAACAGCCCGACCACGAACGCAGCGGCGACGAACAGCGCCAGCCAAACGGCGCGCCGCCTAGTTGGCCGTATCGACCATCGCGTCACGCATGACTCCGATGATGCCGGCCCAGTTGCCGTCGCCATAGTGGTTGAAGCGTTCGCCGTCGTCGCGGAACACGACCGAGTGCCAGCTCCACTTGACGCTGCCGCCCTGGTTCGGCGCGGTGCCCAGGCGCAGGTCGTCGCACAGCCAGTCGCCAGGATTACACAGCGAACGGCCCGCATTGCCGGCCACGCCGCCGCTGCTGTGGTAGGCCACGACTTCGTCGTCCTGGCCCGGCAACAGGAACGAGTACGCGGTGCCGCGCGCGCCCGCGTAGCGATAGAACCAGACGTTGCGGGTGTCATTGTGGTTGTACATGGCGCGCGCGGTGCTGGTCTTGAGGTCTTGCACGAGCGGCTCGGAGGTGGTCCAGCCGCCGGCGTTGGCGAGCTCGGAGCCGCCCGCCGCGCCGGCCGCGACGCGCACCCATTTGAGGTTCCAGCCCGTCTGCACACCGCCGCTGGCGGCGCATACACCGCTGGCGTTCGCGCTGGCGTTCGTCACGGTGCGCGCCGAGCCGCCGTAATTGGCCAGTGTGTAGCCAAGCAGCAGGTCGCCCGCGCTGTAGGTGGCGATATAGCACCAGTTCTGGCCCGTGCAGAAGCAGTCGAGCGCATCGCGCACGCGACCGCTTTGCGAGGCAATGCTGCTACGGCCGTCCCAATTGACTGCCCGCTTGTTGATGCCGGCAGGGGTCGCGGCCGGGCCCCAGTAGCGAAAGTCGCTGTAGTTGCCGGGCGCGCCGCCGCCGCTGCGGCCATTGATCCAGAGGGTGTAATTGGTGGCGCCCGCCACGGTGCTGGCCAGCAGCAGGCACAAGGTGCAAATAACGTAGAAGGTGTACGGGATGCGGCGGTGTTTCATGCTGGTCTCCTCGCTCATGCTGGTCTCCTCGCTGCCCGGCGCGTGCCGGTGCTACGTTAGAGACCAGAATGCCGGCGCGGTTCCCGACTATTCGAGATCGGCCAGCACCTTCAGATGCGCCACGACGCTGCGCGCCAGCGACGACAGCTCATAGCCGCCTTCGAGACAGCTGACGATCCGCCCGCCAGCGTGCTCGTTGGCCACCGCCAGCACCTGCCGCGTGATCCACGCATAGTCTGCCTCGACCAGCCCGATGCCGCCCATGTCGTCGTCGCGATGGCCGTCGAAGCCGGCCGAGACAAAAATCATCTGCGGCTTGAAGGCATGCAGCGCCGGCAGCCACTGCTCCTGCACCAGCTGGCGCACGGTGTCGCCCTCGCAGCGCGCCGGCACGGGCACGTTCACGCAGGTGGCCGTAATCGGTTCGGGCTCGGTGTAGGGAAAGAACGGGTGCTGGAAGAAGCTCGCCATCAGCACGCGCGGATCGTCACGAAACGCATCGGCGGTGCCGTTGCCGTGATGGACATCGAAGTCGATGATTGCGACGCGCTCGAGTCCATGCGCCTCGAGCGCGTGGCGCGCGGCGATGGCCACGTTATTGAAGAGGCAAAAGCCCATCGGCTCGGTCGGCGTTGCATGGTGGCCTGGCGGGCGCACCGAGCAGAAGGCGTTGGTGACCGTGCCGGCGATGACGTCGTCGGTTGCCGCCACGGCAGCGCCGGCCGCGCGCAGCGCCGCCTGGTAGCTGTGCTGATTGAGCGACGTGTCGCCATCGAGCGGGTAATAGTCGCCCGGCGTCGTGGGCACATGGTCGCGCACGAGCGCCAGCGCGCCCGCCGTGTGGTTGCGCAGGATCTGCGCCGTGTCGGCCAGCGGCGCACTGCGCTGCTCGATCAGGCCATCCAGGCGCGCCAGGATCAATTGGTCGTCGATGGCCCGCAGGCGCGCCGGGGACTCGGGGTGCCAATCGCCCATCTCGTGCCGCAGGCAGTCGGGGTGGCTGTAAATCGCTGTACTCATAATGCTCGGTCTCCGCCTGTGCTCATCCATTCACACCTTGCCACGCCGTTCTCGCATAGAATCCCTTGGGACGGCTTGTTGCTGTCGACGTATGAAGATTGCCAATGACGCTAATCTACCACGGCAGGCCACAGCGCTGCTGTGCCGCCTTGTCAATCATGCCATACGTTCAAGGTCCAATGACCTGTTCCATGTACCGAATAACGTAAAGCCAACCATGTTCAACAAATTGCACGCCGTCGCACGCCAGGTCAACCAGGTGGTGGTCGGCAAGGACCAGCAGGTGCGCCTGGCCCTGACCTGCCTGCTGGCCGGCGGCCACCTGCTCCTTGACGACCTGCCGGGCGTCGGCAAGACCACGCTGGCGCACGCGCTGGCCATTTCGCTGGGCCTGCGCTTCAACCGCGTCCAGTTCACCAGCGATTTGCTGCCGGCCGACGTGGCCGGCATCTCGATCTACGAGCGCGAAAAGAACGAGTTCGTGTTCCACCCCGGCCCGATCTTCACGCAGGTGCTGCTGGCCGACGAGATCAACCGCGCCACGCCCAAGACCCAGTCGGGCCTGCTCGAAGCCATGGAAGAACACCAGGTCTCGGCCGATGGCGTCACGCGCGCCCTGCCCGAGCCCTTCTTTGTCATCGCCACGCAGAACCCGGCCAACCAGGTCGGCGTGTTCCCGCTACCCGAGTCGCAGCTCGACCGCTTTTTGATGTGCCTGACGCTGGGCTACCCGGACGCCGCCGCCGAACGCGCGCTGCTGATGGGCGAAGACCGGCGCGCGATGCTCAAGACCCTGCAGCCGGCGATGCAGGCCGCCGAGCTGGCCGCGGCCCGGCACCAGCTGCGCACCATCCACGCGTCCGACGCCCTGATCACCTATGTGCAGGCGCTGGCACAGGCCTCGCGCCAGAACGGCATGTTCGCCGAGGGCCTGTCGCCACGCGCCGCGATCGCGCTGCTGCAGGCCGGGCGCGCCTGGGCCGCGCTGGAAGGGCGCGACCACGTGATCCCAGAGGATATCCAGGCCGTGCTGGTGCCGGTCTGCGCGCACCGCTTGCGGCCACTGCGCGCCGCGCACGGCACGGCGCTGGCCAGCCGCGACCTGGTGCTGCAACTGCAAAAGGCGGTCCCGGTCTGATGGCGCTGGCGCTACGGGGCTGGTTGCGCCGCACGACCGGCACATGGCTGCCGCGCGGCGGCGCGCTCGATGCGGGCGAGGTGGTCATCAGCCAGCGCCGCGTGTTCATCGTGCCGTCGCGCGCGGGCCTGGGCTTCGTGCTGCTGCTGGCCGTGCTGCTGGTTGGCTCGGTCAATTATGGGCTTGGCCTGGGCTTCGGGCTGACCTTCCTGGCTTTGTCGTGCGCGCTGGTCGACATGGTGGCCACCTATCGCAATCTGGCGCAGCTGCGCCTGCAACAGGGCCGCACGGCGCCCGTGTTTGCGGGCGAAGTGGCGCAATTCGAGCTGCATGTGATCAACCGCACGCGCCTGGCGCGCTACGCCGTGCGGGCCGATTTTGCCGACTGGCCCGAGCCACGCCATGTCGCCGACATCGCCGCCGGCACGCAGGCCACCGTCACGCTCACGCTGCCGACCACCGCGCGTGGCTGGGCGGCGCCGGGGCGCGTGAAGCTGTCGACGCGCTTTCCCCTCGGCCTGTTCGTGGCCTGGAGCTACTGGCGGCCGGCCGCGCGCGTGCTGGTCTACCCACGCCCCGAAGACGGCGCGCCCGGCCTGCCGCTGCAGGGCGGCGGCGGCAACAGCGTGCGCACGGCCGGCCATGACGACTTTGCCGGCGTGCGCAATTACCAGGCGGGCGACTCGCCGCGCCAGATGGCGTGGCGCCAGATCGCGCGGCTCGACCCGAGCATCGGCGGCCAGCTGGTGACGAAACACTTCGAAGGCGGTGGCGGCGACGAACTGGTGCTCGACTTCGACCGCCTGCCACGCAACCTTGACATCGAACTGCGCCTGGCGCGCCTGACGCGCTGGGTACTGGACGCCGAAAGCCGCGCCCTGCCCTACGCCTTCCACCTGGGCGCCGTGCGCATCGATGCCGGCAGTGGCGCGGCGCACCAGGCGGCGTGTCTGCGCGCGCTGGCCCTGTACGGCATCGAGGGCCCCGCATGAACTTCCTGCGTACCCCGCTGCCACGCGACAAGGCCGACACGCTGCTGCTCCTGGGCAGCGCGGTGCTGGTGCTGGCGCCGCACGCGCTGCACCTGCCGTGGTGGGTTTCGCTGCTGTGCGCGGCCACGCTGGCCTGGCGCGCCGCCATCACGCTGCGCGGCAAGCGCATGCCCAGGACCATCGTCCTGCTGCCGATCGCGATTGCCGCCATGGTCGGCGTGCAGTTCAGCTACGACACGCTGCTCGGCAAGGATGCCGGCGTGGCGATGCTGGTGCTGCTGGTGGCCTTCAAGATGCTCGAAATGCACGCGCGGCGCGACCTGTTCGTCGTGGTGTTCCTGTGCTTCTTCCTGGTGCTCACCAACTTCTTTTACGCGCAGGGGATCGGCACGGCGGTCATGATGATCGCGTCGGTGCTGCTGCTGCTGGCCACGCAGCTGTCGTTCCAGTTCACCGGCGCGGTGCCGCCGCTGCGCACGCGCCTGGCGATGGCCGCGCGCATGCTGGCCTTTGCTGCGCCGATTGCGATTGCGCTGTTTTTCGTGTTCCCGCGCATCCAGGGCCCGCTGTGGAGCATGCCGGGCGGCGCGGGCGCCGGCACCTCGGGCTTGTCGGACCAGATGGCGCCGGGCCAGATGTCGAACCTGGCGCTGTCCGAAGAGCCGGCGTTTCGCGTGCGCTTCTTTGGCCGTCCGCCGCTGGCGCCTCAGTTGTACTGGCGCGGCCCCGTGCTCGACGCCTTCGATGGCCTGACCTGGCGTCGCGGCGACAACATCGCATCGGGCCGCAATCTGCGCCTGTCGGTCGGCGGGCCGGGTCTGGAATACGAAGTCACGCTCGAACCATCGCAGTCGCGCTGGGTGTTCGCGCTCGAGATGCCGGGCGAATTGCCCGTCGTGCCGGGCCACGAGCTGCGCATCTCGCCGCAGTTCGAACTGACGGCCGACACGCCGCTGGCGAGCCGCGTGCGCTACCGCGCCAGCTCGCACGTCGAGTATGCGCTGCAGAATGGTCCGGTACTGGCGGACACCAATCGCTGGCTGCTGCTGCCGTATGGCTTCAACCCGCGCGCCCTGGCTGCCGGCATGGCCTTGCGCGCGCTGGGCGACCCGGCCGCGCGAGTGGACGCCGTGCTGCGCCAGTTCCGCGAGCAGCCATTTGAATACACGCTGGCCCCGCCGCTGCTCGGGCGCCATACGGTCGACGAATTCCTGTACGGGACACGCTCGGGCTTTTGCGAACATTACTCGGGCGCGTTCGTGTTTTTGATGCGCGCGGCCGGCGTGCCGGCGCGCGTGGTGACCGGCTACCAGGGGGGCGAACTCAATCCCATCGACGGCTTCATGACGGTGCGCCAGTCGGATGCCCATGCCTGGGCCGAAGTCTGGATCGCAGGCCGCGGCTGGCTGCGCGTGGATCCGACGGCGGCGGTGGCGCCGGAGCGCGTGCAGTCGGGGACGAACCGGGCCACGGAACGGCCTGCGCCATTCGGGATCGACGCGCTGCGCGGCGTGAACCCGTTCGGACTGCAAGCCAGCGCCTGGCTGGCCGATGTGCGCAACGCGATGGGCGCGCTCAACAACGGCTGGAACCAGTGGGTGCTGAACTACACGCCGGAACGCCAGCGCAGCGTCGTACAGGGCTTGCAGGACAAGTTGCTCGGCTGGCCGTTCGGCGTCGCGCTGGTGCTGGCCGGATTGGCCTGGTGGGGCATGAAGATTTTGCGGCGCCGTCGCGAAATCGACCCGATCGATGCTCTATACTCGGTCTTGTGCAAGCGACTGGGCCAGGCCGGCCTGCCGCGCGCACAAGACGAAGGGCCCAGCGCCTACGCGGCGCGCATCCTCGCCACCGATGCTGCTACCGCCGCCGGCGCGCAGGCCCTGGGCCAGCCCGCCCGCGAGGCCGCCATCGCCTTCCTGCGTCGTTACAGCGCCTGGCGCTACGCCGCGCCCGCAGCCGATCCCCGGCTCCACGCCACCTTGAAACGTCTATTGTCGCAAGTCAGATGAAATTAATTGTTACCCTGTTCGCCGCGCTCGCCCTTGTCGCCAGCGCGCATGGCGATGCGCTCGCCGCCCCTTCTTCCGACACCCAGGCACGCAGCGCGCAAGCCAAGACCAAGGCCGCCAAAGCCAGGGCCGCAGCGAAAGCCAAATCAGCGAAAGTCAAATCAACGAAAGCGAAATCGTCCAAGGCGCGCCGCACGGCCGCCAAGGCCGCGCCAGTTGCTGCAGCCGGCGCCGCTGCCGCTGCCGCCAGCGTCGTCGACACCGACAACGAGCACGTCAACTTTCTGGAATGGCAACCGGTGCGCGAATTCATCGAGGGAATGGTCGCGCAGCACGGCTTTGAACGCACGGCGCTCGAGACGCTGTTTGGCCAGGTGCGCTACATCGATACGGCCGTGCAGCTGGTCAAGCCGGCGCCGCCGGGCAAGCCGAAGAACTGGCAAGCCTACAGCGCCCGCTTCATCGAGCCGATCCGGATTCGTGCCGGCGTGCGCTTCTGGGAAGAGAACGCCGAGGCGCTCAAGCGCGCCGAAGCGGCATATGGCGTGCCGGCCGAGATCATCGTCGGCATCATCGGCATCGAAACCATCTATGGCCGCGACACCGGGCGCTTCCGCGTGCTCGACTCGCTCACCACGCTGGCGTTCGCCTATCCGGCCGCACCGAACCAGGCGGCGCGCCAGGCGTTCTTCCGCGATGAGCTGGCCAACACATTGGTGCTGGCGCGCGAGCGCGGCTACGACCCGTTCTCGCTGCTCGGCTCATTCGCTGGTGCAGTCGGTTTGCCGCAATTCATGCCGAGCAATATCCTCAAATATGGTGTGGACTTCGACAACGATGGCCGCGTCGATCTGCGCGGCTCCAGCGTCGATGCGATTGGCAGCGTGGCCAATTTCCTGATCCAGCATGGCTGGAACCCCGAGCACCGCGGGCCGACCGCGTATGCTGCCGACGTCTCGCCAACGCGCGCCTGGGAACCACTGCTCGGACTCGGTCTGGAAGCGACGCTGAAACCGGAAGCGCTGCGCGCTGCGGGCGTGGTCACCAGCACGCCGCTGCCGGCGGAGAACCTGTACGGTTTGATCGACTTGCAAAATGGCGCTGAGCCGACCGAGTACTGGGTCGCCAACGATAATTTTTATGCCATCACCAAATACAATCGCAGTTATTTCTATGCAATGTCAGTAGTCGACCTGGGACGTGCGGTGCGCGCTGCCCGGCCGGAGTGAGGCACGTCACGTTCACTTTCCGAGCGGGAAATTTTGTAATCCTTTGTAACAAGTTTCCTGCCAACTTTCAATATTGCTGACCAGCACTCGCTTGCATACCCCCCAGGGGTATGCGCAAGTATCTTGCAATTATTCGTACTAAATATATTACGAATGTAGTCATACTCCCCATTTTCTTTCCATTAAGTCAGCAATTCCCATACTGTGCGGCATCAAATGCTGGATGCCCGTACACTACTCATTAATCAAAAAACAATAGTTGTTTCACGTGACTATATGAGAGAATTGCATTGCGGCTATTGTTGCAAGTAGACAACGATAACCGAATCGAAAGAAACGATTCCGGCTTGCTCATGAGTATCGGTATCGAAATAGTTGTACAATTGAATAGAAATTTACGAAAGTAAAACCGGACTCGACGTTGTAGATGTTGATGACTCCGCACTAACCCCTAAGGAATATGAATCATGACTAACCAAGTCGGCATTGATATGAACAGCGATTCGGAAGGCGACGAGCTGCTTCAGTACAACCCGAATCGCCTGCTCGATACGCTGATCGAGAACCTGCGTCTGAAAAATGACGCAGCGCTGTCGCGCGCGCTGGAAGTGGCGCCGCCAGTGATCTCGAAAATCCGTCACCACCGCCTGCCGGTCGGCGCCTCGCTGCTGATCCGCATGCACGAAGTGAGCGACCTGTCGATCCGCGACCTGCGCTACCTGATGGGCGATCGCCGTGCAAAATTCCGCATCAGCGACAAGCAGTTCAAGCCAAAAGAAGGCGCAGTCCCGGCAATGAAGGACTGAGCGACGCCGGGCGCTTCCGGGCGCCTGCGTTTCTCGTCTGGCCAGGATTGAACGGGCCGTCCCATATGGTACGGCCGGCACCAGTAGTGCATACGCCCGCGCGGGCGTATGAGCCGCCGCATTGGCGGACGACCGAAGGAAATTGGCTTGGAGCCGATGGAAAGGTCTAGGCAGTCCAAGGACTGATTTGACAAGGCCGCCTGTGCACCAGGCGGCCTTTTTTATGGCGCAGTCAATTTTGTATCAACGTTGACCGCGCCCTTGCCTCAGGCGGGAAAGACACCCGTGGACAAGTAGCGATCGCCCCGGTCGCAGACGATGAACACGATGGTCGCGTTCTCGACGGTCTGGGCGATGCGCAGCGCCACTTCACAGGCGCCGGCGGCCGAAATGCCGCAGAAGATGCCCTCTTCGGCTGCCATGCGGCGTGCCATCTGCTCGGCGGCTGCCTGGCTCACGCTCTCGACCTGGTCGACGCGCGCCTTGTCATAGATCTTCGGCAGGTAGGCTTCGGGCCACTTGCGGATGCCCGGGATCGACGAGCCTTCTTCGGGCTGCGCGCCGATGATGCGCACGGCCTCGTTCTGCTCCTTCAGATAGCGCGACACGCCCATGATGGTGCCGGTGGTGCCCATGGCGCTGACGAAGTGCGTGACCCGCCCTTCGGTGTCACGCCAGATTTCCGGGCCCGTGCTCTCGTAGTGCGCGCGTGGATTGTCGTCGTTGGCGAACTGGTCGAGGATGATGCCCTGGCCGTCTTTCTGCATCTGCTCGGCCATGTCGCGCGCGTACTCCATGCCGCCCGTCTTTGGCGTGAGGATGATCTGCGCACCATAGGCGGCCATGCTCTGGCGCCGCTCGATCGACAGGTTGTCGGGCATCAGCAGGATCATCTTGTAGCCGAGGATCGCCGCAGCCATCGCCAGCGCGATGCCGGTATTGCCGCTGGTCGCTTCGATCAGCGTGTCGCCCGGCTTGATCTGGCCACGCAGTTCGGCGCCGCGCAGCATCGACATCGCAGCCCGGTCCTTTACCGAACCGGCCGGGTTATTGCCTTCGAGCTTGCCCAGGATGATGTTGTTGCGGGCTGCGCACTCCGCGCCCGGCAGGCGCTGCAGCTGCACGAGCGGCGTGTTGCCGATCGTGGATTCGATGGTCTTGTATGCCATTGCGTTCTCTATTCCTTGCGATACCAAAACACCATTTTAATCCGAGACGCACACGGGCGTCGGCGCAGCCGCCGGTCGCGACTGCAAACGGCAGCAGGGAATGGTGTTCAGCGCGTACCCTGGCGCGTCAGCTGGCCTGGCATGGGATTTGGATTCATGAAGTAACCGCAGATGCGGTTGACATCGATGATGGGTTCTTTGGCATCGGAAGCGAAATTGGTGACGCGGCTTCGGCGTACCGCCAGTTTCCTTTTTGCCTGCTCGCACTCGTACGAGTTCGGATCACCCTGCGGCGGCGCGATCGAGCCGACCGGCTCGGCCGCGACTGCCTGCAGGCCCGCACGCGCGTCTTCTGCACGCCAGTCCTGCGCCGGCGCAGGCCGCGTTGCCTGCGGCGCACGCGTGACGACTGGCGGGAGTGCCTCCATCGTCGTGCGCTGCGCGCTGCGGGCGCAGCCCGAGTCGGAATAGGTCTTGGCGCCGGTTTTGGGATCGACGCATTTGTAGACCTGCGCCGCAGCCGGCAACGCGAGTACGCACCCGCCCACCGCAATGATGCACATGACGATGGACGATTTCACGATAGCGATACCGGATTAACGCAGCGGCAGCGGATACGTCGCGACGCTGACGTTGCCGTCCTTGTCAACCGCCTGCACGCCAAAGAAGACATTGTCCTTCGACAGGTCGAGCGTGGCTTCCGTCACGTTGCCGACCCACTTCGAGCCTTCCCAGTTGGCGCTGGTGGTGTCGCGCCAGACGATGCGGTAGCCGGCCAGATCGGGCTCGCCATTCGCTTTCCAGACCAGTGTGGAATCGTTGGTCAGGGCCGCGGTGCGCAGCTTGACCTCCTGCGGTGCGGCCGGCGCCATTGCGAGCGAGGCCATCGCGGCGCCATTCACGCGTGTGACCTTGGCGATGTAGTCGAAGTCGACGTGGTCGATCGTGTCGCCATACACCTTGCCGTTCTCGGTGCGCAGATCCTGGTGCTGGTGCGCGAAATCTTCGGCTGGTTCGGTAAAGCGCAGCGCGGCGTAGCCCTGCTCGAGGAACGGCATGTGGTCGCCCCCGCGCAGATAGCGGTCATGCCGCTGGATCACGCTGACCTTGAAGCCTTTCACGTAGCGCTCGCCCTGCTCCTTCGTGTGGCGTGCGAGCTGGCGCGAAAGCGAATCGTTCTCGCCGCCCGTGGCCACGAGCTGGCGCACGGCCTCGCTCATTTCCTTGGTCGCCGGGATACTCTGGGCGAACAGGCGCACCTGCTTGTTGTCGACCTTGCCGTCGTCGCCCTTGGAGCTGCCGATGATGTCGTTGGTGAACATGCCGGCCACGTTCCAGTTCTTTTCACGCGCGCCGACGGCCCAGTGGCGGGCGCCGATCAGGCCCTGCTCTTCGGCGGCCACGGCCATGAACACGAGCGTCGCGTCGAACTTGTATTTGGCCATCACGCATGCCAGTTCCATGATGGCAGCGGTGCCCGATGCGTCGTCGTTTGCACCTGGTGCGTCCGAGGTGGCGTCCATCACGTCCGAAGCGCGCGAGTCGTAGTGGCCGCTGACCACGTACATTCGCTCTTTGGAAGCGGCCTGCGTGCCCGGCAGCGTCGCGACGACGTTGACGATCTCGGTGGGCTTGGTGATGCGCGCCGAGACGGGCGCCACATGGCTGTCATACGTGACCTGCAATGGCGTGCCGGCACCGCAGCGCTCGAGCTCGGCCTTGATCCAGCGGCGGGCAGCGCCGATGCCGCGCGTTGGCGATTCGGTCTCGGACATCGTGTGGCGCGTGCCGAAGCTGACCAGCTTGCGGATATGGCCTTCGATGCGCTGCTGCGAGACTTCACCCAGGATCTTCGTGATCTGGGCTTGCTGCGCGGTGATGTCGGGTTGTTTCGGTGTGGCGGGCGCAGCGGACGTAGTTGCGGGCGTAGTTGCTGGCGCAGCAGCTGAAGCGGCGCCGGAAGCAGCCAGCAGGGCTGCCAGCAAGGCAGTTGAAGCACGGGTTGAAACACGGGCGTGAGGCATGACGACCTTTCTGATAATGATGTTCAAGCATGATCTTGAAGAGCTGGAACATCTTGCCACGCGCCCGTGACGCTGTCAGTCAATACATGTCATGTTGCGGTCTTGGCGTCGGCCGGTTTGGCGGCCGACTTGTCGCCTTTGGCGGCGGCAGGCTTGGCTGCTGCGCCTTCCTTGCCCTTGCCATTGACCACCAGCCCGGACTGGCTCAGCTTGGCGGCCTTCTTGTCACCCAGCCCCTTGACGCGCGTTTGCAGGTCGGACCAGTCCTTGAACTCGCCCTTGGCGCGCTCGTCGAGAATGGCCTTGGACATGCTCGGCCCCACGCCCTTGACGCCATCGAGCGCGGCGACATCGGCTTTGTTCACATCGACCTGGGCAAACGCCATGCTGCCCGAGACAGCCAGCGCGGCAAAGGCAAGCATCAGTTTCTTGATCATCGAATTTCTCCGTTGGTTGAAGACGCTGGACGGCGACGCCGCCCATCGGACTCCTAACGGATCGCCCGGCGCGTCGTTGACGGGCCGGGCTTGAGGCAGATCAGGCGCGACTCAACCCGGAAACAGCTCGTCGCGGGTCACGGTGGCCGTGCCCAGCTTGCCGACGACGATGCCGCCGGCGCGGTTGGCCGTGACCAGCGCTTCGCCCAGCGGCGCGCCCGTGCCCAGCATCGTGGCCAGCGTCGCAATCACCGTGTCACCGGCGCCCGATACGTCGAACACTTCGCGCGCATCGGCATTCACATGCAGCACTTCGTCGGCCGTGAACAGGCTCATGCCTTCTTCGGAGCGCGTCAAGAGCAGCGCATCCAGGCCAAGGTCCACACGCAGCGCCTGCGCTTTTTCGAGCAATTGCGTCTCGCTCTTCCAGCCGCCGACGACGCGCTGCAGTTCGGCGCGGTTGGGCGTGAGGATGCTTGCGCCCTTGTACGGCGTGAAATCGTCGCCTTTCGGATCGACCAGCACGATCTTGCCGGCAGCGCGCGCCAGGGCAATCATCTCGGCGACATTGACCAGCGCACCCTTGTTGTAATCGGACAGGATGATCACGTCGTAATCGGGCAGCAGCGCCTTGAACTGGCTGAGCTTGTCGCGCAGCACGGTCTCGGTCGGCGCATCCTCGAAATCGATGCGCACCATCTGCTGCTGGCGGCCGATGACGCGCAGCTTGATGATCGTTGAGATCGCCTCGTCGCGCTTGAGATAGCTGTGGATGCCCGCGCCCTGCAGCAGGCGCTCGACTTCGTCGCCCGCCTCGTCGGCCCCCACCACGCCCAGCAGGCCCGTGTAGGCGCCCAGCGCAGCGGCATTGCGCGCCACATTGGCAGCGCCGCCCAGGCGCTCCTCGCGCCGCTCGATGCGCACGACGGGCACCGGCGCTTCGGGCGAGATGCGCGAGACGTCGCCGAACCAGTAGCGGTCGAGCATCACGTCGCCCACCACCAGCAGGCGCACGGCGGAGAGTTCAGGGGCCGCCTGCTGGCGGTAATCGTCGGCCACCAGCAGGCGGCTCGGGGTCATGGGCATATCGCTTGTCATTGGGATCGTTCGATGAACCGTCAGTTCATCACATTGAGTTCTTCGGTGCGGCGTGGCGGGTACGAATCCCAGCGGTTGCAGCCCGGGCATTGCCAGTAGAACTGGCGCGCCTTGAAACCGCAGTGGCTGCACTGATAGCGCGCCAGCTTCTGCGTGTAGCGCTGCACCAGGTTCTTGACCATCGACAGCTCTTCCCAGACATGGGCCGGCGCATCCATCAGACGCGCTTCAAGCAATTTATCCAGGCCAAGCAGCGTCGGATTGCGGCGCAGCTCTTCCACCACCAGGCCCTTGGCCGCTTCGACGCCATCGAGCTCGATGACGGCCTTGAACACCACTTCGATCAGGTCGATCGACGAAGCCTCGGCCAGGTACGAGCGCAGCAGGTTCACGCCCTCCTGCGGGCGGCCCACCTTGCGGTAGCCATCCATCAGGCGCGCAGCCACCAGGGCCACGTGCGGCACGCTTTGCTGCTCCACGCGGCGCCAGGTCTTGAGCGCTTCTTCCACATCGCCCTGGGCCAGCAGCGCGTCGCCGCGCAGGATGGTCGCGCGCACGCTGTGGCGATTCGCTTCCAGCGCCTTGTCCAGCAGCAGCATCGCGTCGCTTGGCGCCATGTGCACCAGCGCGTCGGCCGCCAGTTCGCAATAGAACTGGGCGATCTCGATCTGGCGCGCGCCGGCGCCAGATGCCTGCAAGTCTTCGGCAGCCTCGATGGCGCGCTTCCATTCCTTTTCGCGCTGGTAAATTTCCAGCAGCGAACGGCGCGCCTGCACCGCATACGGTGTGTCGGCCAGGCCATTGAACGATTCCTCTGCGCGATCCAGCAGACCGGCTTTCAGGTAGTCGATGCCCAGTTCGTACTGCGCGTGCGCTTTCTCTTCGCTCGGCAAGTCAGGCCGAGCGAGCAGGTTCTGGTGCACGCGGATGGCACGCTCGGTCTCGCCGCGACGGCGAAACAGATTGCCCAGCGCGAAGTGCATGTCGCTCGATTCAGGATCGAGCTTGACGATCTCGATGAACGAATCGATGGCCTTGTCGGGCTGGTCGTTGAGCAGGTGGTTCAGGCCCTTGAAATAGCCGCGCGGCAGCGTGCGCGACTCGGAGACCACCTCGTTAATGTCGACCCGGGCAGCGAGCCAGCCCAGGCCAAAGAAGAAGGGGATGCCAAGCAGCATCCAGAGTTCGAAATCCATGGTGTTCTTGTTGTTAGTGGCGGGGTGCAACCGGTGGAACGGCATCCGGCGGCGGTGGCGTGGTGGCGACCACACCGGTACCGGCGGCGCTTTGCAGAGCCTGGATGGTGTACTTGTGCTGCCATTTTTCGCGGCGCTGACGGAACACGGTCGGCGCCAGGGCCAGGATGCCGAAGGCGGCGCCGGCGACGAAGAACGCCAGCAGCATCAGCACGAGGGGGCCGCGCAGTTCATAGTCGAGGAAAAAATGCAGGTCGACCTCTTTCGTGTTCTTCAGCGCGAAACCGAAAAACAGGACGAACAGGACAAATCCGACGATGGTCGAGACGAATTTCATCAACAGGTTCCGCTAGACAATGGTGTAAGGGCGAAGTGTCGCATATCCGCCATCATATTTCAAAATAGCGTGCGGCGTTGGGCCGTTGGCTGACCCGACAGGCCAAAAGGCGCAGTCAACGTTAAATAGAGACCAGCTTTGAACTAACGAGCAGTCCAATGGTCAAATCCCTGTCCCAGCGTCAGGAGTCGATCATGAAAGCACCACGTTTCAAGGGCTGGTTCGCAAGATTGCCTTCGCTGAACCAGCCACAGCGCCGGTGCTCGATGCCCTGCATCCTGCAGCCGGGCTCGATCAGGTGGTCGCACTCATCACTGAGGCCAGAGCGTCAGGCCGCTGCTGTCCCAGATGCGGCAACGCGCGCTGCTACCGGCACGGGTTCGCCAACGACTTGCAGCGCTACCGCTGCTGTGCCTGCGGCCGCACCTTCAACGACTTGACCGGCACGCCACTGGCGCGGCTCAGGCTCAAAGCCAAATGGCTCGCGTATTCGCAGGTGCTGCTCGATTCGCTCACCGTACGGAAAGCGGCAGACCGGGTTGGCGTACACCGCAACACGGCCTTTCGCTGGCGTCACCGCTTTCTGCATTGGGTCAAGCTCGACCGGCCCGCAGCGCTCAATGGCATCGTCGAGGCTGACGAAACATTTCTGCTTGAGTCACAGAAAGGTTCACGCACGCTCAATCGGCCACCGCGCCGCCGTGGTGGCCACGCTGCCAAACGGGGAATTTCCAGTGAACTCGATTGCATCTTGGTCGCGCGCGACCGCGAGGGGCGCACGGTCGATGCCTTCACCGGTCGCGGTACGCTCACGGCTGCGCAACTCGACCGTGACTTGCTGCCCAGGCTCGATCGGCAGGCGCTGCTCGTCAGTGACGGCCATCCTGCCTACCGAGCCTTTGCACGCAAGCACAGGATCGCGCACGAAGCGGTCAATCTGCGCGCCGGGGTGCGTGCGAGGCGGCTGGGCAATCTTGCCATCCATGTGCAGAACGTGAACGCCTACCACCAGCGCTTCAAGGCCTGGCTGCAAGGCTTTCGTGGCGTGGCGTCGCGCTACCTGCCCAACTATCTGGGCTGGCGTTGGGCGCTGGATGGAGAGCGGATCATTTCGCCAGAACAATTGCTTAGTATTGCTATCAGCGTCATCAACAGAAAACGCTGACTGCGCCGGCCAAAAAAAACGGCACCCTCGCGGATGCCGTTTCTTGGTGCCAGCACTGACTCAATCGTTGATGATCGGTTGCCCGACCATCGCGTCCACCTGCTCGCGCAACTGCTTGCCCGGCTTGAAGTGCGGCACCCGTTTTTCGGGCACCATCACCTTGTCGCCGGACTTCGGATTGCGACCGATGCGCGGCGGACGGCTGTTCAGCGAGAAACTGCCGAAACCACGGATCTCGATGCGTTGACCGGTCGCCAGGGCGTTGGTCATCGCATCGAGGATGGTCTTGACAGCAAATTCCGCATCCTTTGCCACCAGCTGAGAATAACGCTCAGCCAGTCGGTTGATCAGCTCGGATTTGGTCATCTGCAAGCTCCTCAGGGGTTACCTGATTAGTTCTTGTTGTCGAACTTGGCCTTGAGCAGTGCGCCCAGGCTGGTCGTGCCCGAAGCAGCGCTGTTGTCGTTCGACAGCTTGCTCATGGCTTCTTGCGTATCGACATTGTCTTTCGCCTTGATCGACAGCTGGATGCTGCGAGCCTTGCGATCGATGTTGATCACCAGAGCTTCGACGGTGTCGCCGACTTTCAGGTGGGTGCCAGCATCTTCAACGCGGTCACGCGAGATTTCCGAAGCGCGCAGGTAGCCTTCGACTTCTTCCGACAGCGAGATCACGGCGCCTTTTGGCTCAACCGATTTCACGGTGCCGGTAACCAGCGAACCCTTGTCGTTCATCGACGAGTAGGTGTTGAACGGGTCGCCTTCGAGTTGCTTCACGCCCAGCGAAACACGCTCGCGCTCGACGTCGATGGCCAGAACCACGGCTTCCAGTTCGTCGCCTTTCTTGAAGCGACGCACAGCTTCTTCGCCGGCTTCGGTCCACGACAGATCCGACAGGTGCACCAGACCATCGATGTTGCCTGGCAGGCCGATGAACACGCCGAAGTCGGTGATCGACTTGATCGAACCCTTGACCTTGTCGCCCTTCTTGTGGGTCATGCCGAAGTCGTCCCATGGATTTGCTTTGCACTGCTTCATGCCCAGCGAAATACGGCGGCGCTCTTCGTCGATCTCCAGAACCATGACTTCCACTTCGTCGCCCAGCTGGACAACTTTGTTTGGTGCCACGTTCTTGTTGGTCCAGTCCATTTCGGACACGTGGACCAGACCTTCGATACCCTGCTCGACTTCGACGAACGCGCCGTAGTCGGTGAGGTTCGTGACTTTACCGAACAGGCGGGTGCTCTGTGGGTAACGACGCGACAGACCGGTCCATGGATCGTCGCCCAGCTGCTTGACGCCCAGCGAGACGCGGTTCTTCTCTTGATCGTACTTGAGGACCTTGGCGGTGATCTCTTGGCCAACCGACAGGACTTCGGACGGGTGACGCACACGACGCCATGCCAGATCGGTGATGTGCAGCAGACCATCGATGCCGCCCAGGTCGACGAATGCGCCATAGTCGGTGATGTTCTTGACGATACCGGTAACGACGGTACCTTCTTTCAGCGTTTCCATCAGCTTCTGACGCTCTTCGCCCATCGATGCTTCGATGACAGCGCGGCGCGACAGCACGACGTTGTTACGCTTGCGGTCCAGCTTGATGACCTTGAATTCGAGGGTCTTGCCTTCGAATGGGGTCGTGTCCTTGACTGGACGGGTGTCAACCAGCGAACCCGGCAGGAACGCGCGGATGCCGTTGGTCAGAACGGTCAGGCCGCCCTTGACTTTGCCATTGACGGTACCGGTGACGATTTCGCCCGATTCCATTGCTTTTTCCAGCGCCAGCCACGAAGCCAGACGCTTGGCCTTGTCGCGCGACAGGATGGTGTCGCCAAAGCCGTTTTCCAGCGACTCGATGGCCACGGAAACGAAGTCGCCTACTGCGACTTCCAGTTCGCCCTGGTCATTCTTGAATTCTTCGATTGGAATGAACGCTTCCGACTTCAGGCCTGCGTTGACGATCACGAAGTTGTGATCCAGACGCACGACTTCAGCCGAAATGACTTCGCCCGAACGCATGTCTTGACGCGACAGCGATTCCTCGAAGAGGGCGGCAAAGCTTTCCATACCAGTATCTTGGGTAGTTGCAGTAGACATAAAAAAGTTGGTTATTTCATGTGAGCCAGCAGACCGACGATAGTGCGGACTGAACTGGGTTAGGTTAAAACACGCTTGCGATGGCCAATATGCTGTCGCAAGCACCAAAGGACAAGGTCTTCGACTGCCACCCTCAACAACGAAGATGCCAACCGGAAGACCACCGTCCCCACCCAGGTGGGGATCCAGATTTACTTGCAAACCACCATGGCGATGACTCAAGCCAATGGTGACGCATCGAACCGGGATTCCCGCCTGCGCGGGAATGACGTTCAGGCGCTGCTGCCTAACGGTTCAAACTACAACCGGTTGACACCACCGCCACCACGTCATTCAAAGTCTTATTTCTGCGCATACCAGGCCAGGACTTGCTCGACCGCCTGGTCGACCCCCATCGCAGAGGTATCCAGGATATGCGCATCAGCTGCTGCGACCAGGGGAGCGACTGCGCGATGGGTGTCGCGTTCGTCTCTAGCCCGTAAATCAGCCAGCAGGTCGTTCATATTAGCAGAAAAGCCTTTGTCAATCAATTGCTTATACCGGCGTTGCGCGCGCGCCTCAGCACTTGCGGTAAGGAACACCTTGAGCTTGGCGGTGGGAAATATCACCGTGCCCATATCGCGCCCGTCGGCCACCAGTCCCGGCGCCGCGCGAAAGCCCAGCTGCAGGTCAAACAGCGCCTGGCGCACGCCCGGCAAGGCGGCGATTTTCGACGCCATATTGCCCACCTCTTCCGCGCGGATCGCGTGGCTTACATCCTCATCCGCCAGGTAGATCACGTCATCCCGGAAGCGCGCCGGCAGTTGCTGGGCCAGCTTCGCGATGCCAGCTTCGTCCGACAGCGGCAGCGCGCCGCGCAGTGCCTGCAGCGCCGTCAGGCGATACAGCGCGCCTGAGTCGAGCAGGTGAAAACCCAGGCGGTCGGCGATGCGGCTGGCCACGGTGCCCTTGCCGGAAGCGGTCGGGCCGTCGATGGTGATGACTGGTACGTTGGAGTTCGGCATAGGGTCGGGGCGGGTCAATTAAAACAGCTCGTTGCGCGCAATGCCCGCAAACGCTTCGAAATAGTCGGGGAAAGTCTTGGCGACGCACTTCGGATCGTTGATCCGCATCGCGTTGCCGCGCCGCGCCTTGCCGTCCAGTGACGCGAGCGAGAAGCACATCGCCATCCGGTGGTCGTCGTAGGTGTCGATCGTGGCGGGCTTGAGTTCGTCCGGCGGCGTGATGCGGATGTAGTCGGGCCCCTCCTCCACCTCGGCACCGACCTTGCGCAGTTCGGTCGCCATCGCGCTCAGGCGATCGGTTTCCTTCACGCGCCAGCTGGCGATATTGCGCAGCGTGCTCGGGCCGTCGGCGTACAGCGCCGCCACCGCGATCGTCATCGCCGCATCCGGGATGTGGTTGAAGTCGGCGTCGATGGCTTTCAGCACGCCATTCGATTGCACCTCGATCCAGTTCTCGCCCCGCGTGACAATGGCGCCCATGCGTTCGAGCGCATCGGCAAAGCGCACGTCGCCCTGGATGCTGTGCTCACCCACGCCTTCGACGCGCACCGGCCCGCCCGCAATCGCGCCGGCGGCCAGGAAGTACGACGCCGACGACGCATCGCCTTCGACGTGGATCGTGCCCGGGCTTTGATAGCGCTGGCCCGGCTGCACGGTGAACGAGGCCCAGCCATTCTGCTCGACCTCGACGCCGAAGCGGCGCATCAGGTTCAGCGTGATCTCGATGTACGGCTTGGAAATCAGCTCGCCGACGACATCGATCGAGACCGGATGCGTGGTGGCCATCAGCGGCGCAGCCATCAAGAGCGCGGTCAGGAACTGGCTCGACACATTGCCGCGCACGGCCATGCGGTTGGCCGTGATGTGGCCGCGGCGGATGCGCAGCGGCGGAAAGCCCTGCTCACCCGTGTACTCGATCTGCGCGCCGACGGCGTTCAGTGCGTCGACCAGGTCGCCGATCGGGCGCTCATGCATGCGCGAGACGCCATGCAGCGTGTAGTCGCCGCCGATCACGGCCAGCGCCGCCGTCAGCGGCCGGATCGCGGTGCCGGCATTGCCCATGAACAGATCGGCCGCAGCCTCGGGCAGCACGCCGCCGTTGCCATGCACGATGACCGTGCGCTCGTCGACCTCATCCCAACGGATGCCCAGCGAGCGCAGTGCGCCCAGCATGACCATCGTGTCGTCCGACGCGAGCATGTCGTGGATCGTGGTCGTGCCCTCGGCCAGCGCGGCCAGCAGCAGCGTGCGGTTCGAGATGCTCTTGGAGCCCGGCAGCCGCACCACGCCCTGCGCGTGCAGCACGGGTTCGAGATCGATATGCTGCGGATAGTGTTTTTGCTGCGTCATGTGTTTTCCTGAATTGGCGCGCGACCCGAGCCAGCTTCGATGGCGATCTGCCACTCGTGGCGGGCGCGCTGCGCGTTCGCATAAATATCGTGCAATCCGGCCCCGTCGCCGGCGGCGAGCATGGCCCGCATCGTCGTCAATTGTGCCAGATAGGCATCCAGCTCGGTCAGCAGCGCAGCCCGGTTGGCCAGGCTGATGTCGCGCCACATTTCGGGCGACGAACCGGCGATGCGCGTGAAGTCGCGAAAGCCGCTGGCGGCGTACTGGAACAACATGTCGGCGTGCGGCTTGCCGGCGAGGTCGTCCACCAGCGCGTAGGCCAGCAAGTGCGGCAGATGGCTCACGGCGGCGAACACGCGGTCATGGTCTTGGGGCGTCAGTTGATGGATCACGGCGCCGCAGGCGCGCCAGGCGGCGGAGACACGTTCGACATCGCTTGCTGCGTTCTCGGGCAGCGGCGTGAGCACGGCCTTCTTGCCCTGGTACAGGCCGGCCAGTGCGGCGTCGGGGCCATTTGCTTCGCTGCCGGCGATCGGGTGGCCGGGCACGAACTGGTGCACACGCTCGCCGAGCACCGCGCGGGCTGCCGCGACCACGTCGCACTTGGTGCTGCCGGCATCGGTGACGACCGTGCCGGGCGCCAGGTGCGGCAGCAGCGCGGCCAGGATCGGCCCCGTCTGCGCCACCGGCGCGGCCAGCATGACCAGGTCAGCCTTGTCCATCGCATCGGCATAGTCGTCACAGACCCTGTCGATGATGCCAAGGGCCAGCGCCCGGGCCAGCGCTTCGGGATGGCGGCCGATGCCGACCACTTCCCGCACCTGCCCGGCGCGTTTGAGCGCCAGCGCGAACGAACCGCCAATCAGGCCGACGCCGACGATAACGATCTTGTCCAGCATTCAGCGAAGCGCCTTCTTCAACGCCTCGATGAAGGCCGCGTTCTCCTGCGGCAGGCCGATCGAGATGCGCAGCCACTGCGGCAGACCGTAGTTGCCGACCGGGCGCACGATCACGCCCTGCTTGAGCAGCGCCACGTTCACGCGCGCACCGGCGCCGTCGTCGTCGCCGACCCGCACCAGCACGAAGTTACCGAACGATGGCACGTACTCGAGCCCCAGCTCCTCGAACGCGGCGATCATCTGGCGATAGCCGTCGGCGTTGTTGCGCGCGCCCTGGTCCAGGAACGGCGTGTCGTTCAGCGCGGCCACTGCGGCGGCCTGCGCCAGCGAGTTGACGTTGAACGGCTGGCGGATGCGGTTCATCAGGTCAGTGACCGCTGGCTGCGCGATGGCAAAGCCCACGCGCAGGCCGGCCAGTCCATAGGCCTTCGAGAACGTGCGCGACACGATCAGGTTCGGGTATTTGCGTACCCAGGCGCTTGACTCGAATTGATGTTCGGGCGCCAGGTACTCGTTGTACGCTTCGTCCAGCACGACGATCACGCGCGCCGGCACTTTTTGCAGGAACGCTTCGATCTGCGCGGCCGGGATGAACGTGCCGGTCGGGTTGTTCGGGTTGGCGACGTACACCAGGCGCGTGTCGGCATCGATGGCGGCCGCCATCGCATCGAGGTCGTGACCATAGTCGACGGCCGGCACCACGATCGCGCGGCCACCGACGCCTTGCGTGGCCAGCGCATACACGGCGAACGAGTACTGCGAGTACACGACCGCTTCGCCTTTTTGTACGAAGGCGTGCGCCGCGATTTCGAGGATGTCGTTGCTGCCGTTGCCGAGCGTGAGCCATTCGAGCGGCACGTCGTAGCGCTTGGCCAGCGCGGTCTTCAAATCAAACCCGTTGGCGTCCGGGTAGCGACCCAGGTCTGCTGCTGCTTCGAGCATCGCGGCGCGGCTCGACGCCGGAATGCCGAACGGGTTTTCGTTCGACGCCAGCTTGACGATGTTTGCTTCGTCAAGACCATATTCGCGGGCCACTTCGGCGATCGGCTTGCCGGCCTGGTACGGGGCGATGGCACGGATGTATTCAGGACCAAATGTCGACATGAAAATCTCTCTCGTAATCGTTTTAAAGGCTTTGCGGGTAGGACCCCAGCACCTTGAAGAAGGCGGCGTTGTCCTTGAGTTCCTCGAGCGCGCGCGCAACGGCAGCGTCGTGCACGTGGCCCTCGATGTCGACGTAGAAGTAGTACTCCCAGGTGCCGATGCGGGCCGGGCGCGACTCGAAACGCGTCATCGACACGCCGTGTTTTTCAAGAGGCGCGAGCAGGTTGTAGACGGCGCCGGCCTTGTTCGGCACGGCCAGCACGATGCCGGTGCGGTCCTTGCCCGAGCGGCCGGTCTGCAACTGGCCGATCACGACGAAGCGCGTGCGGTTGTGCGGATCGTCCTGGATGTGGGCCTGCACGACGCCCAGGCGATACTGCTCGCCCGCCATCTCGCTGGCGATCGCGGCGACCGTCGGATCCTGGCTGGCCAGCACGGCCGCCTCGGCGTTCGAGGCCACCGCGCGGCGCTCGATGTTCGGGTAATGCTGGTTCAGCCACACCTGGCATTGTGCCAGCGCCTGCGAATGGGCGCAGACGACGGTCACGCCGTCCATCGTGCCGGTCTTGGTCATCAGGCTGTGGTGGACCGCGATCGAGACTTCACCGCTGATGATGGTGGTCGTTGCCAGCAGCAGGTCGAGGGTGCGGTTGATGGCGCCCTCGGACGAATTCTCGACCGGGACCACGCCAAAGTCAGCGGTGCCGGCCTCGGTGGCGCGGAACACTTCATCGATCGACACGCACGGCAGCGCGTCGATGGCCGTGCCGAACTGCTGGAACACGGCCTGCTCGCTGAAGGTGCCCGTGGGGCCGAGAAACGCCACCGTGACACGCTTTTCAAGGGCGCGGCAGGACGACATGATCTCGCGGAAGATCGTCTGGACGTCGCTGTTCTTGAGCGGACCGGGATTGCGCTCGGCCACGCCGCGCAGCACCTGGGCTTCGCGCTCGGGGCGAAACACGGGCGCGTTGGTTTCGGCCTTCACGTGGCCGACGGCTTGCGCGACCTGGCCGCGCTCGCTCAGCAGCTGGAGGATTTGTGCGTCGATCGCATCGATGCGTTCGCGCAAGGGGGTGAGTTTGTCTGTCATCGTTATGCTGGTTGGTCGATGTTGTTTGCGTTCGGGCGCATCAGCCGTGCATTGGACGCGTGGACGGCAAAGCCGTCCACCTACGTCGTGCTCAACCGCGACGGCTTACCGTCCTGCAAACGTGTTCAAATAATCGACGAGGGCCTGTACGCCCTCGATTGGCATCGCGTTGTAGATGGATGCCCGCATGCCGCCGACGGACTTGTGGCCCTTCAGTTGCAACAGCCCGCGCTCTTTCGCGCCGGCCAGGAATTGCTCGTTCAGTGATTCGTCGCGCAGGTAGAACGGAATGTTCATGCGAGAACGGTAGGCCGGATCCACGCGGTTGGCGTAGAAATCATCGGCATCGAGCGCGGCATACAGCAGGCGCGCTTTTTCGATATTGACTGCTTCCATCGCCGCCACGCCGCCGCGCTGCTTGAGCCACGCGAACACGAGCCCCGCGATATAGATCGCATAGGTGGGCGGCGTGTTGTACAGCGAATCGTGCTCGGCGCAGGTCTTCCAGTGGAAGGCCGACGGGCACTGTGGCGAGGCAAAGTCGAGCAGGTCATCGCGCACGATCACGAGCGTCAGGCCCGCCGGGCCGATGTTCTTTTGCGCGCCGGCGAAGATCACGCCGTACTTCGAGATGTCAATCTGGCGCGACAGGATGTGCGACGACATGTCGGCCACGATCGGCAGATCGGCCGGCACGTCGGGCGCGTCAGGGTACTCGACGCCGTCGATGGTTTCGTTGGTGCAGATGTGCAGATACGATGCGTCGTTGCTCAGGCGCCAGGTGTCTCGCGCCGGCACGCGGGTGAAGTGCTCAGGCTCGCCTGACGCCGCGATGTTCACGCGCGCAAAGCGCGCCGCTTCCTTGGCCGACTTGCCCGACCAGGTACCGGTGTGGACAAAGTCGATCACCGGGTCTGGGCGGCGACCGGCCAGGTTGAGCGGCACGATGGCGTTCTGCCCAAGCCCCCCGCCCTGCTGGAACAGGATCTTGTAATTGGCCGGCACGTTCAGCAGCTCGCGCAGGTCATCCAGCGCCTGGCGGTGGATGCTGGAAAATTCGGGACCACGGTGGCTCATCTCCATCACCGACATGCCGCTGCCATGCCAGTCGAGCATGTCGTGCGCGGCCTGTTGGAGCACCTCTTTCGGCAGTACGGCGGGGCCGGCCGAGAAATTGAAGATCTGGGTCATGCGGTCCTTTCGTGGAAGGTTATTTGCCTTGTGCGCTCTGCATGACTTCCTGCATCATGCCATTCAGGCGCGGTGCGACGATGCGCTGGCCGATCGCCATGCTTTCGGCAGACAGGCGCGGGCTCAGGGCCATCATCTTGCGGCCCAGCGGCGTGCGGTAGAACGCGGTCAGTTCCTTCAGTTCAGCGACCGTGTAGTTCCTGGCGTACAGCGGCGCGATTTCGACCATCATTTCATCGATCAGCGCCGGATCCTTGAACATGCGGTTGATGGCTTGCGACGCCACGGGCAAGACCTGCTCGACCTTGGCCAGTGCAGCCTTCTTTTTCTCGGCATCGGCGCCCGGATCGGCGTTGATCACGGCTGTCATCTGCGCGCGCATCATCTGCGGCAGCGCCTTTTCCATCTCGGCGAACGACGCGGTCATCATCTTGCGCACGTCCATCGCGTCGAGCAGTTCCTTGACGGCGGCGTTGGCTTGCGGGCTGACGGCAGCGGCCGTGGCCATTGGGGCCGGCGCAGTCTGCGCCACGGCAAACGACGGCGCAGCAGCGACAGCGGCAACGAGGGTCAGGGAACGAAGAAGGTGTTTCATCAGGAGTCCATGCGGGTGGCAGAGCCCGGCGACTTGGGACAATGGCCGGCCTGCCGGGCCGGCCATTCGAAGTGGCAGCAACAGGGGCGACAGCACGCCCCTGCTCAGTACGATGTTACTCGGGCGCCGGCTCGAACTCGACTTCTTCGAGGTCGGTTTCGACGATGCGCTGCAGGCCCGACAGCTTGGTGCCGTCTTCCACGGCGATGAGGGTCACGCCCTGCGTCGCGCGGCCCATCTCGCGGATCTCGGAGACGCGGGTGCGAATCAGCACGCCGCCTGTTGTGATCAGCATGATCTCGTCGCTTGGCTCGACCAGGGTCGCCGCCACCACCTTGCCGTTACGCTCGGAGGTCTGGATCGCGATCATGCCCTTCGTGCCGCGGCCATGGCGGGTGTACTCCGTGATCGGGGTACGCTTGCCGAAGCCGTTTTCGGTCGCGGTGAGAACGGTTTGCTGCTCGTTCTCGGCCACCAGCAGCGCGATGACTTCCTGGCCCTCTTCGAGGTTCATGCCGCGCACGCCGCGCGCCGTACGGCCCATCGGGCGCACGTCGTTCTCGTCGAAGCGCACGGCCTTGCCGGCGTCGGAGAACAGCATCACGTCGTGCTTGCCGTCGGTGAGCGCCGCGCCAACCAGCACGTCGCCCTCGTCCAGGTCGACCGCGATGATGCCGGCCTTGCGTGGATTGGAGAAGTCGCGCAGTGGCGTCTTCTTGACCGTGCCCAGCGAGGTGGACATGAACACGTAATGGTCTTCAGGGAAGGTGCGGTTCTCGCCCTGCAGCGGCAGCACGACGGTGATCTTTTCGTTGTCCTGCAAAGGGAACATGTTGACGATCGGCTTGCCGCGCGAGTTGCGCGAGCCTTGCGGCACTTCCCAGACCTTGAGCCAGTACATGCGGCCACGGTTGCTGAAGCACAGGATGTAGTCGTGCGTGTTGGCGATGAAGAGCTGGTCGATCCAGTCGTCTTCTTTCGTTGCCATCGCCTGCTTGCCACGGCCGCCGCGCTTTTGCGCGCGGTATTCGGACACCGGCTGCGACTTCATGTAGCCCGAGTGCGACAGCGTCACGACCATGTCCTGTGGCGTGATCAGGTCTTCGGTTTCGAGGTCGCTGGCATTGTGCTCGATGGCCGAACGGCGCGCATCCTTGCCATTGTCGGCGTACTCGGATTTGATCGCCGTCATTTCGTCGACGATGATCGTGGTGACGCGCTCTGGTTTGGACAGGATGTCGAGCAGGTCGGCGATGTGGGTCATCACTTCCTTGTACTCGTTGACGATCTTGTCCTGCTCCAGGCCCGTCAGGCGCTGCAGACGCATTTGCAGAATCTCTTGCGCCTGTTCGTCCGACAGCTTGTACAGGCCGTCTGGCTGCATGCCGTAGTGCTTTGGCAGGTGCTCGGGACGGAAGGCTTCGATGCCGCCGGCAGCGCCGGTTTCGGTGCGGTTGAGCATTTCACGGACCAGGGACGAATCCCAGGCTTGCTGCATCAGCTCGACCTTGGCGACCGGTGGCGATGGCGCCGCCTTGATGATCGCGATGAAGTCGTCGATATTGGCCAGCGCAACGGCCAGGCCTTCGAGCATGTGGCCGCGGTCGCGCGCCTTGCGCAGTTCGAACACGGTACGGCGCGTGACGACTTCGCGGCGGTGCGACAGGAAGCACTCGAGCATCTGCTTGAGGTTCAGCAGCTTCGGCTGGCCATTGACCAGAGCCACCATGTTCATGCCGAACGTGTCTTGCAGCTGCGTTTGCTTGTACAGGTTGTTCAGTACGACTTCAGGGACTTCGCCGCGCTTGAGTTCGATCACGACGCGCATGCCCGACTTGTCGGACTCGTCGCGGATGTCGGAAATGCCTTCGAGCTTCTTGTCGCGCACGTTCTCGGCGATGCGCTCGAGCAGCGACTTCTTGTTCACCTGGTACGGCAGCTCATCGATGATGATCGCCGTACGGGCACCGTCGCGGCCGATTTCTTCGAAGTGGGTCTTGGCGCGCATCACGACGCGGCCACGGCCGGTACGGTAACCGTCGCGCACGCCCGAGACGCCATAGATGATGCCGGCGGTCGGGAAGTCCGGCGCCGGGATCAGCTCGATCAGCTCGTCAATCGTGCAATCCGGGTTGTGCAGCACGTGCATCGCGCCAGCAATCACTTCGGACAGGTTGTGCGGCGGAATATTGGTGGCCATGCCGACCGCGATGCCCGACGAACCATTGATCAACAGGTTCGGGATGCGGGTTGGCAGGACGGTCGGCTCTTTCTCTTTGCCGTCGTAGTTCGGCTGGAAGTCGACGGTGTCCTTGTCGATGTCGGCCAGAATTTCACCGGCAATCTTGTCCAGGCGGCACTCGGTGTAACGCATCGCCGCGGCGCTGTCGCCGTCGATGGAGCCGAAGTTGCCCTGACCATCGACCAGCGTGTAGCGCAGCGAGAAGTCTTGCGCCATGCGCACGAGCGTGTCGTAGATCGACGAGTCGCCGTGCGGGTGGAATTTGCCCATCGTGTCGCCGACGACGCGCGCGCACTTCAGGTAAGGCCGGTTCCACACGTTGTTCATTTCGTGCATCGCGTACAGGACGCGGCGGTGCACCGGCTTCAGGCCGTCGCGGACATCCGGCAGTGCGCGGCCGACGATCACGCTCATCGCGTAATCGAGATAGCTCTTGCGCATCTCTTCTTCGAGGGAAATCGGGACTGTTTCTTTTGCGAATTGATCCATTGGCGGGTCGACTGCTTTCAGGCGAAAGTTATAAGTTACAGCGGGCGATTCTACCACGCGCAACATAGTAGTTGCTCAATTCCGGCCCATGCCTTTTTGGCACGGGAAATCCGGACTGGACTCACTAAAAGTTCCAGTATTGTCGTCACCAGTGACGCCTGCTTGCATAAATGTTGCGCTTAAACAACGTCAAGCAACAAATGCTCGGTGTTTGATTTAGGTGCAGTCGTACGATTTTGGTGCGTGTGGCAGAATGGCCAGGAAGTCAATTGCTTGTTTCACAATACGAAACGGACAGAGCAGCCACCATGTTATTGTTATGACCACATGGAGACTGTCTGAATCGACACGGAATTTACCGAAAGGAAAAGAATATGAAAAAAATGATCACTGTTCTGTTCGCAGCAACGGCCGCCATCGCGGGCGTCGCTTCTGCCCAAAGCGCCCCACCTTATGCGCCGCTGACCACTGACCTGCAAGCGCGCACCCCATACAGCGCTTATGTGCAGGACAGCCGCGGCGTGATCGCACGCAATCCTTTCGGTCTGTGCTGGCGTACCGGCTACTGGACCCCGGCCGATGCGGTCCCAGGTTGCGACGCGCCTCTGTGCGTCGAGCCAGAAAAGCTTGAAAACGGCAAGTGCGTCGCGCCACCAGCGCCTGTCGCCCCTGCACCAGCACCGGCACCAGTGCCTGAAGCAGCCCCAGTGCCAACCTCGGAAAAAGTCAGCTACTCGGCCGACGCATTCTTCGACTTCGACAAGGCGATCCTGAAGCCAGCCGGCAAGGCATCGCTGGACGAACTGAGCGGCAAGCTGGGCGACATGAACCTGGAAGTCATCATCGCCGTCGGTCACACTGACTCGGTCGGTACCGATGCGTACAACCAGAAACTGTCGATCCGCCGTGCAGAAGCTGTCAAGGCTTACCTGAAGGGCAAGGGCATCGAAGAAACCCGCATCTACACCGAAGGCAAGGGCGAGAGCCAGCCTAAAGCGGACAACGCGACTGCCGAAGGCCGCGCACAGAACCGTCGCGTGGAAATCGAAGTGGTCGGTACCCGCGGCGCCGCCAAGTAATCAGGCCCCGCAGAACCCTTACCGGTTCCATAAAAACCCCGCTACGGCGGGGTTTTTTCATGCGCGCAGCGATAAATTCGCCCCCCGTCTGCACGGGGGCGACCTTGCCCGCCGGGCAATGTCGATTTCCGTTATTATTCCGAGCTATGACGACGACAAATTCAGACCCATCAGAAATTCAGAAGTTCAGCGAACTGGCCCACCGCTGGTGGGATCCAACCTCGGAATTCCGGCCGCTGCACGAGATCAATCCCCTGCGCCTTGAATGGATCAACGCGCGCGTGCCGCTGGCCGGCAAGAACGTGATCGATATCGGTTGCGGCGGCGGCGTGCTGTCCGAGTCGATGGCGAAAAAAGGTGCCAAGGTCACCGGCATCGATTTGTCGGAAAAAGCGCTGAAGGTCGCTGACCTGCACAGCCTCGAATCAGGCGTCGAGGTGCGTTACAAGCACATCGCTGCCGAAGACATGGCCCTGGCAGAGCCGGGCCAGTTCGACGTGGTCACCTGCATGGAAATGCTGGAACACGTGCCCGACCCCGCCTCGATCGTGCGCGCCGCGGCAGCGCTCGTCAAACCGGGCGGCCACCTGTTCTTCTCGACGCTCAACCGCAATCCGAAGTCGTACCTGTTTGCCGTGATCGGCGCCGAGTACATCCTGCGCATGCTGCCGCGCGGCACGCACGACTACGGCAAGTTCATCACACCGGCCGAGCTGTCGCAGTTCGTGCGTCAGGCCGGCCTGCAGGTCGATGGCCTCAAGGGCCTGACCTACAATCCGCTGACCAAAATTTATTCGCTCAACAGCGACACCAGTGTGAACTACATGGTGGCGTGCACCAAACCCCTGTGATCCGATGACCTTCCCTGCTTCGATTCCGGCGCCGCGCGCCGTCCTGTTCGACCTCGATGGCACGCTGGCCGACACCGCGCCCGACCTGGCTGCGGCTGTCAACTGGCTACGCACCGAGCGCGGCCTGGCCGAGACGCCGTACGAGGTGTTACGCCCTACCGCGTCGGCCGGTGCGCGCGGCATGATCGGCGCTGCCTTTGGCCTGGCGCCGGGCGACGATGGTTACGAAGAACTGCGCCTGGCCTGGTTCGACCGCTACCAGACCGCGATGTCGACCCATACGACGCTGTTCGATGGCATCAATGAACTGCTCACTGGCATCGAACAAGCCGGCATGGCGTGGGGCATCGTCACCAATAAACCGTCGCGCTTTACCGACCCGCTGGTGCCGCAGATCGCGCTGGCGCACGCCGGCTGCATCGTGTCGGGCGACACGACGGCGTTCGCCAAGCCACACCCGGCGCCCGTGCTTGAAGGGGCCCGCCGCCTGGGCGTCGCACCAGAACAGTGCTGGTACGTGGGTGACGACCTGCGCGATATCGAGGCCGGCAAGGCAGCCGGCATGATCACGGTGGCCTGCGCCTGGGGTTACTGCGGCGCGATTGCACCGTCGACCTGGGGCGCTGATTATCTGTTCGACACACCGGAGCAATTGCTGGCTGCACTGCGCGATGCTGCAGATCGCACGTCGCGCGCGGATCGGGCAGCCTGATCGAGCGGTCAAACTGATTTCGCACTGACTTCGTTCCACAATGGCGCCCTCCTCCGGGCGCCATTTTTGTTTATGCCCACCAGGGATGGTGGCTTACATCTCTTTACGATTGATACAGGGATGCGTCTAGCTTGGAAGCGAGCTCGCCAGTAATCTACATCCATACAAACAAGCAATAACTTACTGGAGCAGATCATGGAAAACACCACCAACCGCATTCACCCAATGATGGCAGCCGCAGCAGCGTCGGTCATCATCGTCAGCCTGACCGGTGCCGCAGCGATCACTGGTCTGCTGCCATCGTCCAAGAGCGCGCCCGAGCCAATGCCACTGGCAGCCACGTCGCCCTACAATCTGCAGCAGCCAGGCATGCAGCAGCCTGGCCTGCAGGTGCCTAACGGTTACATGGTCCAGAATGGCCAGCTGGTGCCGGTCGCCGCTAACCAGCAGCAACTGGTCCCTGCGATGGTGCCGGCGATGGTGCCCGCCAATCAGCTGGCGTATGCCCAGCCAGTGGCCCAGCAGCAGCAGCAGCAGCCGACGGTGATCATCAAGGAAAAGCCGGTGGTGCGCGTGGTCGAGAAAACCCGCGTGGTGCACGCCGCGCCGAAGCCAGTACGCTATGAACAGCCGCGTTACGCTGAGCCAGCACCAGCGCAGCCGAACTATGTCGGCATCGGTACCGGCGCCGTCATCGGCGGCTTGATCGGCAATCAGATTGGCGGCGGCAATGGCAAGAAACTGGCCACCGTGGCCGGCGTGATCGGCGGCGGCATGCTCGGCAACGAAATTGCCAACCGCAACCGCTAAGCACGCGACAACCAAGCACGCGACAACCCAACACCTCCCCTTGGCCGCAAGCTGATCAGCTTGCGGCTTTTTTCGTGAAGATGCTGACGATGATGTCGCTCGGGAAAACGCTCAGGACCGGGATGGCGCAGCGAATCACGATGTACTGGAGATACAGCGACACCGGTGCGGCCTTGCCCACGTAGCGCAGCCGTTCCATGAGGCCTTCCGCGCGCAGTGCAGGCAACTCGGCCGTTTTTGCCATCGTGAACCCTTGCTTGAGCACCAGTTCGCGCAGATTGCGCGGGTCAAAATAGTGAACGTGTGGCGATGGCATATCTTTTTGCCACATGCGCTCGAACGGTCCGCGCCAGCCGATCCGGGCCAACACCTTGGACACGCGATAGAAAAAGCCACGGCTACTGGGCAGGTTCAGGATCAGGATGCCGCCGTCATTCAGATGCGCGTGGCAAGCTGCCAGTGCGCTGTGAATATCGGGAATATGCTCGATCACATCGTTGAAAACGATCGCATCGAAACGCTCGTCGCGGCCCACGGCATCAGGAAAATACCCCGAGCGCACCGGCAAACCACGCGCAGCCGCACGCCCGCCTACCTCAGCATCGGGCTCGACACCCAGCACATCGAATTGCCCGCGTGCCGCCTCCAGAAACCAGCCATGTGCGCTGCCTACGTCGAGCAGCCGCGGCTTGCTGGCCGAAACATGCTGTTTGGCATAGCCGACGATCGTGTTGAAATTCTGGACGCGCAATGCCTTCAGCGCCGCCTCGCGCTGTGCCTCATCCATGGGTACGGTGCTGGGCGCATTGATCGCCGGCCTCAACGCGGCGCTTTCATAACGACAACCGCGGCATGTTGCGTGCCAGCCAGTCAGTCCTGCGATCTGCGAACCGCCACAAACGATGCATGTCATTACGAGCCCTGTCGTTACATGATGAATCTGACGAGCATATTGCAATTCGAGCATGCATTGTGGGTTTCTCACCAACAGCGACTTTAAGGCGCTTCTAATGAAAACGGGTGTACATCACCCACGCATGGGGTACAATAAAACTTCTCGACACTGGGGGCGACCTGGTTTCGACGTGGGTTGCAAAGCAGCGCAGGGCATACCGAGGACTGGTTACCTCGTAAATACATCCAGAAATCAATAACTGCAAACGATAACTCGTACGCACAAGCAGCTTAATTGCTGCTAGCTCTACAACACCTCGCCTCTGGGGTGAGTCGCAAGACTAGTAGAGTCATTTACAGAGGCTAGGACTCAGCCGGGTTACTTGGTTGTTTCCGAAATTTAAGGTAACTCGCCTGTCCAAAGCGTGCACATCCGCGCTGTACGGGCTAAATTAAATGATAGTGCTAAGTATGTAGAACTGTCTGTAGAGTGCTTGCGGACGCGGGTTCGATTCCCGCCGCCTCCACCAGTATTCCTAAAAAACCGTCCAGTGGACGGTTTTTTTTCGCCTGCGCTCCAGGCGGCGGGACTCGAACCCGCGGGACGCGGGGGATTTCCGGGAATTCGGGGAGCACTGCTCCCCGCCGGAAATCCGCCTTGCGCTTGCAAGCGCAAGGCTCTCCGATTCGCCTGACCAGAGGGAAATCGCCAAGGCGATTTCTTGCCCTCCCGCCTCTGCTGAAACGCCGCAGGTTTCGATCAGAAAGCAATCACTGCAAGCCAAGCCAAAAACAAAACCCTACCCCACACACCGCCCCACCATGTCTTTCTAGCAAGATCAGCTATGATAGCGCCCCACCAAGCGCGTCAGCAGCATCCCGGAAAACACATGAAGTCCACCCCCAGCATCACGCCGATAACCCCGTCACAACGCCCCGCAGAATACGCCACGATCAACCTGCTCAAAGCCATCTCCGCCCAACTGATCGTCCTGCACCACCTGGCCTTCTACGGCCCCATGGCCGACTACACCCGCGAGGCACTCCCTGACCTGATCGACTGGCTCGCCCAGGACGCCCGCATCGCGGTCCAGGTCTTCCTTGTCATCGGCGGTTTCCTTGCCGCAAAATCATTGTCACCCCAGGCGCTGTCCGGCCCGGCAAATCCGTTAAAAACCATCCTGCGCCGCTACACCAAGCTGGCCCCGCCGTTCTTCGTCGCGATCCTGCTGGCCGTCGCTGCCTCGTGGCTAGCAGGCTTGTGGATGACACACGACGCCATCTCCGCACCGCCCAGCGGCGGACAATTGCTCGCACACGCGCTCCTGCTGCACGACGTACTCGCCTACGACGCGCTGTCGGCCGGCGCCTGGTACGTCGCCATCGATCTGCAGCTGTATGCCATGTTCAGCATCCTGCTGTGGGCTTGCAGCCGCGTATCGGCACAACCCATGCCTGCGTACCTGACCCCGGCCATGACGGCCATTGCCACCGGTGCCTCGCTGCTGTACTTCAACCTGGATGCCGACTGGGATGTCTGGGCGCCCTACTTTCTCGGCAGTTATGGCCTGGGATCGCTGGCCTGGTGGGCGAGCGATCCCACCCGTCGGCCGCGCTCCGTCGCCATCCTGCTGCTACTGATGGCGGTGCCAGCGCTGCTCGCGCTGACGGTCGACTTCCGCAGCCGCATTGCACTTGCGCTGCTCGTCGCGTGTGTGCTGGTCGCGTTCGGCCGCATGCAGTCCGCGTCGACTGCACCTGGCCGATGGCGCGTCGTCAGTAACGCCGGGAACATCTCGTTCTCCGTGTTCCTGGTGCATTTTCCTGTGTGCCTAGTCATCAATGCGGCATTCACCCGCTTCGCGCCGCAGGACGTGCTTGTGCAAACTGCCGGCGTCATCCTCGCCTGGATTGCCAGTATGATCGCCGGCGCCCTGTTCCATCACGGCGTCGAGTTACCGATCGGCCGCGCGCTGATGTGGGCACCCGGGCGCCGCACCGTTCTCGCTTGATGCTGACAATGTGGTGCTAACACATCCTTAACGCCCCCATCACGCGCACATAACGCGCCTTGCCGATTAGCTACCGCTGAGTTACCATAGCGCCGCCCTTGGGGAGTAGCCTGCTTCCTCTTTCGGAAGTTTGTCGCATCAACATACTTGACGCTCAACGTCATGGTGCGCAAGCCTTCTGGTTGGCAAGACCATTGGCATGTTTGCGTGACGTTCGGGCCACGCGACATGCCTTGTGTCGTGCCCGATCGGAAAGCTGTCATGTCTCTCGTTGCCATCCTCATCCTCGCCTTCGCCATGTCTACCGACGCTTTTGCCGTCGCCATTGCCATGGGCGCACGCCGCCATCATGTACGGTTCAAGGATGCGTTGAAGGTGGGCCTGCTGTTCGGTGTGATCGAGGGTGTGACGCCGCTGGTCGGCTGGGCGCTGGGCAGCATTGCCGCTTCCTACGTCGAGAGCTGGGATCACTGGGTGGCGTTCGTCTTGCTCTGCGGACTGGGCGTGCGCATGATCCACGAAGGCTTATCCCCACCGGAAGATGCCGAAGACTCGAACCGGCCACTGTGGCTGCTGGCATTGACGGGTTTCGCCACCAGCATCGACGCCATGGTCGTCGGCGTAAGTCTGGCCTTTACGGCCACCCATATCGTCTGGCCGGCGCTGGCCATTGGCCTAGCGACGCTGACGATGGTAACGCTGGGCATGCTGGTAGGACGCCGTATCGGCGCCCTGGCGGGCAAGCGCGCCGAGATCTTCGGCGGCCTGGTATTGATCGCGGTCGGCTGCGTCACGCTGTGGGAACACTTGCAGTGACGCGGCCCGCCCGCTGACGACTAGGACATTACGAGGTCGGCCCAGGATCGGTGCCAGCCTCTTGCTGCACCATCAATTGCTTCATGATGGCTTCGTTAAACGCCGGAATATCGTCCGGCTTGCGGCTCGTGATCAGTTTGCCGTCGACCACCACTTCGTCATCGGTCCATTCGGCGCCGGCATTGACCAGGTCGATCTGCAGCGTCGGCCAGCTGGTCATGTGCTTCGACTCGGCAATGCCAGCGTCGATCAGCGGCCACGGGCCATGGCAGATCGCGGCAATCGGCTTGTCGCCATCGCCAAACGCCTTGATGAAGGCGATCGATTCCGGGCTCGAGCGCAGATTGTCGGGATTGGCCACGCCGCCCGGCAGCAGGAGCAGATCGTAGTCATCTGCGTTGGCGTCTTCCACGTTCAGTTCGACCGCGTATTTGTCGCATGGTTCGAGGTGATTGAAGCCCTGGATCTGTTCGCCCACTTTCTTTGGCGAGATCAGCACGACCGTCACGCCCTGCGCTTCGAGGAACTGGCGCGGCTTCGTGTATTCGACTTGCTCGACGCCGTCGGTCATCAGGACCGCGACGCGGCGCCCTTCAAGTGATTGGGTTGCTGCTGGTTCGAGATGATCTGCCGGCTGCATGTTTTCTGCTTGTTGCATGGTGCCTCCTGGTCGATGGTTTGTTAATTCGTTGACATCGATTGTAGGCTGCCCGTCACATGTGTGGCGCGCGTATGCCGTCAGGAATCGAACATGTTAGTCGAGCAGGTAGCACATGTCGTCGCGATCGCTTAGTGCATCCCGCGTACACAGGAAGCCATCCAGCCCCAGCCGCGTCGAACCGCCGAGCTGGACACCATGGACCGCCTCGCGCCGCAGCACGACTTGCAGAGTGCGATACGGCACGTCGATGGCAAAGCGTCGGAGCAACGCAGCCAATGCGCGGCTGCCCTCCTGCCCCGGGAGGAACCGCTCGAACTCGGCGGCGCTCACCGGGCCCAGACGAATGCGGATGCCGAGCTCGGGCCGCAGCAGCCGCGCCCCTGCAGTTGCGCCCGCCCCCAGCACACAATTGCCCTGGGCAAGCAGCGTGCGCCGGCCCGGTGCGAGCACATCCCAGCGCCCGGTAAATTGCTCGACACGCACTGCCACGCCAAAGCAGGCGCCGAGTACGCCAGCGATCAGGTCGGCGCTGACCACGCGGCTGCGCAGCGGCGCGGCAAACCGGGCCATGGCATCGGCGCCAGCCATGTCTTGCTGCCCCGACGCCCCGCCAGCCAGCGCCAGCAGCAGCGGCTGAAAACGGTCGGCGCCCGCCGCCAGCGGTTGCCGCACCCGGTACTTGCACCAGGCGCGGTAAAACAGCGCCACCTGGCGGCTGGAAAACAGATCGAGAAAGGCACGCGGCCCTTCGTCGCGGTTGCGCAACTCCCAGGCGGCGAACCGTTCGGTATAGTGCAGCGGCAAGGCGCCCATCGTGCCGAGCAACCCCATCATCGCGGGTGTGATCGTGATTGCCGGCACGTCCCCGGTGCCAGGCTCGATGGCCTCGATCTCGCTCGGTGGAAAGCCCAGTCCGACGCTGTTGCGAAAGCGAATGATGCCGCCAAGCGCCTGCTCGGGGCCGATTCCCTGCCGGCCGAGCCAGCGCAACAGCAGGCGCACTGCCTGGAAAAATTCGTAGCGCTGCGGATGCGCCAGCAGGTCGGCAATCACCCACTACACCAGCGTCAGACTGCCACTGCGTGGCTCACAGCGCAGAAGCTCCTTGCCGCTCTGGCCAGAGATCAACACCAGTCGCGTGAAACTGTTCAGGTGAACATAGAGCCCCAGAAAGCGGCTGACTACCTGCGCGAAGACGAACACGCTGCTGCCGGCAAATGCTTCTTCGTCCAGCGTCAGCCGCACCTCGGTGCCGTGCACGAGCGTGGCGCCGTGCCGGTTGCGCAGCCACGCCGTGGCTGGCAGCGTGGCCAGCGCGGTGAGGCCGGCGATCTGGCGCTGCGAACTGCCTGAGCGCGCCAGGTCGTACAGCGCCAGCGTGTCGCGGAAGGCGTCGAGCTGAGCCAGCGAACGGTGATTCAGCGCCAGCTGGGCCACGAGGCGCCAGCCGGTGCCGTCGCGGTTGCCGAAGTGCAGCGGCGCCGATGGCTTGCGCAACAGGCGGATGGGCACGCCGCTCGTCGCCGTTTCGCTGGCCAAGTCGCCGCCCGACGCGCCGACGCCTACCGCGCAGGCCGCCGGGCCGTTGCTGCAGGTCAGGTCGATCGACGCGATCGCTGGCTCGGGTCCGGCCAGCGCCGTGTCGTCGTCGCTGAAGGCGATCTGCATGCGGTGCCGGCGATCGCCTCCATCAATGCGGCGGTCGAACCAGTAGCGCTGGCCCTCGCCGCCTTCGCCATGGCGCAGGCCATAACAGGGGCGATAGGTCACGCCGGTCGTCTTGCCACTACGCGTCGTCAGCACCTGGACTGCGTCGATGCTATAGACTTCGACATCGTCTTCGTGCCGGCCCGGCACCACGTCGTACAGGGCTGAACGGTGCGTGATGCGCACCGGCGCCGCCGCTTGCCGGAACAAATTGACCACCGGCGCGCAGCCCGCGAGCAAGTGCTGGTGCGACAGCGCGCGCAGGACACGCGCCGGACCGGCGTCCGCGTGCAGGCCAGTCAGCAGCACGTGCAGCGTGAAGCGGCGCGCGCCAGCGGGAAACATCGGCGCCAGCGCCGCCAGGTCGACGTCGAGGAAGTGGAACTTGTCGGGGAAGGCAAAGTACTCGGTCAGCAAGCGGTAGGCGGGATGGGCATGCGCCGGTTCGGGCACCAGCGCTTCGTCCGGCTCGAGGCCGCCGAGCGACAAGGCCGGGCAGTCCAGGCGGCGCCAGCGATCCTGCCCTTCTGTCTCGACCCACGTTTCCAGCGTGTGCAGGCACAGGCTGTCGATGAGCGCGGCCGTCAGCAGCGCGTCGCCGTCGACGTGCAGCCGCAGGCGCGCCAGGCCAAGCCTGGGCAACAGCCGGCACGGTATGGCGCTGTCGATACTGATGCTGATGCGCGCGCTGGCGCGGGCCGGCAGCCGGAGCGGCGGCGGCACCTGCGCCACCGGCAAGAACCAGGCGCGCGTGACCGTCACTGGCGCCAGCGCCAGGTCGGCCGTCGTGCGGAAGCGGCATGGCGCGCCGCGCGCGGCCAGCGACGTCATCTCGGTACCGCGCGGCACCACGTGCACATGGCCAAGCGTGACCGAGCTGGCCTGGCGGTCGCTGTCGTCGACGCGCACAATCGAGCAGCTCGGGATGCCGTGCAGGAAATGCGGATACAGGCTGCCGAGCAGCGCCTCGGTGAATTCCGGATAATCGTCGTCGAGCTTTTTCGCGGTGCGCGCATTGAGCAGCGCGCATGCCTGGATCAGGCGCCGGATGTGCGGATCCTCGCTGCCTTCCGGTCCCAGGCCCAGCTCGGCAGCCAGCTTCGGATACTGGTGGGCAAGCTCGCGGCCGACCGTGTTCAGGTAGACCAGCTCGCGCTCGTAGTAGGGCAACAGCGCTTTCATTGCATTCTCCCTCAGGCTGACACGCTACGGTCGGTCAGATCGCGCGCATGGCCGTTGTGAAAGCGCAATGGATGCGCGCGGATAAACGACACGTTGCAGCGCGTGGACAGTGCGGCTTCCACCGACCTTGACAATAAGTCAGTAAAATCCCGGGTTCCTTTAGTCGAGCCCGCATCATGACCACCTCCGCCACACCGATCCGTACCGAAATTCTCACCCTGTGGCGCCTGTCGTGGCCCGTGCTGGTCGGCCAGCTGGCCACCGTCGGGATGGGCGTGGTCGATGTCGCCATGACCGGGCACGTCAGCGCCGAAGAACTGGCGGCCGTGTCGCTTGGCACGGCCGTGTGGTCGATCGTGCTGGTGACCGTGATGGGCACGATGATGGCGATCAATACCGTTGTCGCGCACGAAATGGGCGCCGCGCGGCATGATCAGGTGCCCCACTCGGTGCGCCAGGCCATGTGGAAAGGGCTGTTGGTCGGCACCATTGCGATGTTGTTTGCCAACCTGTGCACGCTGCTGTTCGACCATGTCGGGCTCGATGCCCACGTCGCCGCGCGGGCGTCGCTGGTCGTGCACGTGATCAGCGTCGGCTTGCCGGCGTTTGGCGTCTACCGCGCGCTGTACGGCTACACGACGAGCATCAACCAGACCAAGCCGATCATGTGGATCGCCATTTTCGGTCTGCTGTACAACACCCTGGTGAGCTGGTTGCTTGTCTTTGGCGAACTCGGCTTTCCGCGCCTGGGCGCGGTCGGCTGCGCGATCGCCACGGCCAGCGGCATGTGGCTGATGCTGGGCGTGATGCTGTGGTGGGTGCGGCGCTCGCCCGCCTATCGCATGACCTACCCGTTCGATCGCTTCGAGGGTCCGGACGCGGCGGCCATCGGCAGCATGCTGCGCCTGGGCCTGCCGATCGGCGTGACGTATTTTGCTGAGGTCAGCGCTTTTGGCCTGATCAGCCTGCTGGTGGCGCGCTATGGCGTCGTGCAAGTGTCGGCGCACCAGATCGCGCTCAATTTTGCGTCGCTCGTCTTCATGCTGCCGCTCAGTTTCGCGATCGGCATGCTCACCCGCGTCGGCCAGGCAATGGGCGAAGGCGACCCGGTGCGGGCGCGCTTCGTCGGCTGGGTCGGCGTGGGTGTCTCGCTGACGTTCGGCGCGCTGGCGGCATTGTTCATTGCCATCTTCCGCTGGGAAATCGCGGCCGCCTACACGTCCGATCCGGCCGTGCAGCAAGTGACGGCCCACCTGCTGCTGTTCGCGGCACTGTTCCAGTTGTCGGATGCCACCCAGGTTGCCACCGCGTCGGCCATCCGCGGCTACCAGGTAACGCGCCCGCCAATGGTGATCCAGCTGGTCTCGTTCTGGGGCTTGTCGCTGCCACTCGGTTGCGTGCTGGGCCTGGCGCCGCAATGGTTCCCGTGGACGCCTGCGGCGCCGATGGAAGCCACCGGGTTCTGGATCGGGCTCGTGTTCGCGTTGACAGTTGCGGCGGTGCTGCTGACCTGGCAATTTGAAAAACTGGCGCGCCAGCGCATTCGCGAGGGTGTGGCGAAAGCGTTGGTGTCCTAGTTTTTATGACATGTCATTACAGCGCTGGCAGTCTGACTCTGGTATCGTCTCGCGGTTGCTGTCAATTAAACATCCATCAGAGAAACTATGCGCCCTCTCCTCGTCCTTCTGGCCGCTCTCACGGCCGTTCCTGCCATGGCTGAACGTCTGACCCTCGACCGTATTTATGGCGACGCTTCGCTGGCCGGTGCCAGTGTGCGCAATCTGCGCGTGTCGCCCGACGGTGAACGCGTGACCTTCCTGCGCCCGCGCGCCGACGACCAGTACCGTCTCGACCTGTGGGAATACAATACCAAGAGCAAGGCCACGCAGCGCCTGGTGGATTCGAAGCAACTGGTGCCGAACGAGGCCTTGTCGATCGAAGAAAAAGCACGCCGCGAGCGCGCCCGCACTGCCGGCCTGTCGGGCATCCTGAATTATTTCTGGTCGCCGGATGGCAAGCAATTGCTGGTGCCGATCGGTGGTGACCTGTACCTCGTCGATGCCGCCCAGCCAGAGAACGCACGCAAGGTCGCCTCGGGCAGCGTGACCGATCCGAAAATCTCGCCGCGCGGCCGTTATGTCTCGTTCGTGCGCGACCAGAACCTGGTTGTGATCGACCTGAAAAGCGGCGCCGAGCGCCAGCTGACCACCGATGGCAAGGGCACCGTGCACAACGGCGCGGCCGAGTTCATCGCGCAGGAAGAAATGAGCCAGACCACCGGCTATTACTGGGCGCCAGACGATTCTGCCATTGCCTACCGCCGCTACGATGAAGCGCCGGTGCCGGTCGTGCGCCGCTTCGAGATCTTCGCCGATCGCACCGAGGTGATCGACCAGCACTACCCGGCCGCGGGCGATCCGAACGTGCTGATCGACCTGATGCTGGTCGACCCGGCCACCGGCGTGCAGCGCAAGGTCGACCTGGGCGCGGACAAGGATATTTATCTGGTGCGCGCCGATTTCAGCGCCGACGCCAAGACGCTCGTGTACCAGCGCCAGACGCGCGACCAGAAGCGCCTGGACCTGGTGGCCGTCGATGTCGGCTCGCTGGCCCAGCGCCCGCTGTTCTCGGAAAACTCCAAGACCTGGGTCAGCATTCACAACGACCTGCGCTTCCTGAAAAACCGCAAGGCCTTCATCTGGGCGTCGGAGCGCAGCGGCTATAACCACCTGTATCTGTACGACCTGGACGGCAAGCTGCTGCACCCGATCTCGCGCGGTGCGTGGGGCGTGGACGATGTACTGGCGGTCGACGAAGGCGCCGGCAAGGTGTACGTGTCGTCGAACCGCGACGCCGTGATTGACAAGCAGACCTACGCGCTGGCCCTGGACGGCAGCAGCGCCGACAAGCCGGCCCGCATCACGCAGGGCGACGGCTGGCACGACGCGGCGTTTGCCGGCAATGGCAAATTGTTTGTCGACACCTATTCGAACCCGCGCACCCCGCCGCAGGTGTCGATCCGCCGCGCCGATGGCGCGATGGTCGAGTGGATCGAAAAGAACGAGCTCAATGCCGATCACCCGTACACGCGCCACCTGGCCGACCACCTGGCGACCGAATATGGCACGATGAAGGCCAACGATGGCCAGACGCTGCACTATTCGATCATCAAGCCGGCCAATTTTGACGCGACCAAGCGGTATCCGGTGTTCCTGTTCACCTACGGCGGCCCGCACTCGCAGCGCGTGACCCGCGCCTGGGGCAATTATTTTGACCAATACATGGCGCAGCAGGGTTTCGTCGTGTTCCGCCTCGATAACCGTGGCTCGGGCCGCCGCGAGCGCGCCTTTACCGACGTGCTGTACAACAATCTTGGCAAGCACGAAGTCGAAGACCAGGTGACCGGCATCGACTGGCTGGCCAAACAGAGCTTTGTCGATCCAAAGCGCATCGGCGTGTTCGGCTGGAGCTATGGCGGTTTCATGACGCTGCGTCTGCTGTCGGCCGCATCGGACAAGATCGCGATGGGCGTGTCGGTGGCGCCGGTGACCGACTGGTCGCTGTATGACACCCATTACACCGAACAGTTCGTCGGCGCGACCCCGAAGGGCGATCCGGAAGCGTACAAGCGCAGCGGCGTGTTTGCGCACCTGGATGGGATGAAGTCGCCGCTGTTGCTGGTGCACGGCATGGCCGATGACAATGTGCTGTTCTCGAACACGACGCTCTTGATCGATGAACTGGTCAAGCGCAATGTGCAGTTCGACCTGATGACGTATCCGGGCGCCAAGCATGGCATCTCGGGACGCACCAACCAGCGTCATGTCTACGGCTTGATTGAATCGTACTTCAAGCGTCATCTGGGCGAGACGCCGGCAAAATAAGGCTGTTGCACCAGACGTAAAAAAGCCGCATCGGAAACGATGCGGCTTTTTCTTCGCCCATTCACCTGCCGCTGTGCGCGGCTGGTGAGGGAGTCCGTTTTATGGACGTGGACGTGGACGGTTTGCGTCGTCAGCTGCGTCTTCTGCTGCTTCGCGCACGTCGCCAGCGGCGTTCTGGACCTTGCCTTCAACCTGGTTTGCCAGGCCTTTAGCCTGCTGTTCCTTGCTGTCCACCAGTTTGCCGGCGCCTTCTTGGATTTTGCCGCCAACTTCTTTCAGTTTGCCTTCGACTTGGTCTTTATTCATGGTGATCTCCTTTGGTTGGCATGGCCGGTTGGCGATGCGATGAGTACAGATTAACGGAATGTTTCCAGCTCTTCTGTTAGCGCACGCACTTAGTACAACAATCGAACGATGCGCCATCTTGCCGTTAAGAATGCTATCGTTTTACCAACATCAGCTATAACTACACCAGTTGTACAAAGGCAGTTGTAACTACATCAGTTTAAATAACAATTTTCATTGCGCAATCAGATACCACCATGAATCCCCACACGCCACCATCCTCCGACGCTCCAGCGCCTGAGACTCCCCTCACCCAGCGCAAACTCGCGCGCCGCGTCACGCTCGTCAACGGTATCGGCGTCCTGTTCATCCTTGGCCTGGCAGCGGTCGTGCTCGCTGCCGACGCCTTGCTGCTGATCTTTGCCTGCATCCTGTTTTCGATCCTGCTCTACAAACTGAGCGCATTGCTGCATCAGCGCACGGGCATCAAGCGCAATATCGCCCTGGTCATCGTCGTGTTGCTGCTCACTGCCGTCTTCGGTCTCGGCGGGTGGGCCATGGCGCCGCAGATCTCCGAGCAGTCGGGTCAGCTGGCCAAGGAAATCCCCGCAGCCGTCGAGCGCCTGCAAGCGGAAGTCGCGCAGCATCCTATCCTCAAGCGCGTCGTGGCCGAGCTGCCGCCACCGGAAGACATCGTCAAGCAGATGGGTTCGCTTGTGCCGAATGCCGGCCTGTTCTTCAGTGGCGTCATCGGCGCGCTGGGCAATATTGTCATTATCATTTTCGTGGGGATTTATTTTGCCGCTTCACCCGGCGTGTATACGGGTGGTTTCATCCGCCTCGTGCCGCAACAGAAGCGGGGCCGCGCACGTGAAGTCATGCAAGAGATGGGCGACAACCTGTCGAGCTGGCTATTGGGCAAGGCAGTGTCGATGCTGATCGTCGGCGTCACCACCGCCATCGGCCTGAGCCTGCTCGGCGTGCCACTGGCGCTGATCCTGGGCGTGATTGCGGGCCTGCTCGACTTCATCCCCTACCTGGGTCCGATCATGGCGGGCATTCCGGCCGTGTTGCTGGCGCTGTCGATCAGCCCTGACCTGGCCCTGTACGCGCTGCTGCTGTTCGCAGCAATCAATATGCTCGAAGGTTATGTGTTGCAGCCGATGATCGAGGCGAAAGCCATCGAGTTGCCGCCGGCACTCGTAATCGTGATGCAGCTGATCTTCGGCACGCTGTTCGGCTTCGCCGGTGTTGCGCTGGCTACGCCACTGGCAGCTGTGATGTCCGTGCTGGTGAAGATGCTGTATATCGAAGATATACTGGGCGACAGACCCGGGGACAGACCCGCCAGAGAGTCCTGATAAAAGCAAAGCCGCGCAATGCGCGGCTTTGTTGTTGATGCCGAATGAATCAGCGGAGATGCATCAGCGATTGCCTTTTGCAATATCCTTGACATCGCCAACTTTCTTCTGCGCTTTCCCTTCAGCCTGGTTTGACAGGCCTTCGCTCTGCTGCTGGCGACTGCCGACGGCTTCGCCAACCTTCTGCTGCACCTTGCCGGCGACTTCCTTGGTCTTGCCCTTGACTTGATCCTTGTTCATTGCAATCTCCTTGCCCGTGACGTGGATGAGGCTTCACACTAGGAGTAACTTCCGGTCAGTTCTGTACGGCGCTTAACAAACAGGCTTGCGCCAGACACTCGCCAGCCACGGTTGTTGGTCGCGCGGTAAACCAGGTGGCCGGTAATAGTGATGCAGCGCCACGAAGCCAGCCGCGAGCATGAAGCGATGCCAGCTGTCGTAGTCATGGTAGGTGCCATAGCGCTCGCCGTTCCAGCCTTCCTGATTTTCGCCACGTGGGTTCGACGTGAACAGCACCCCGCCCGGCTTGAGCGTGCCGAACAATTGATCGAGCGTGTGCGGCAATGCCGCGCTGGGGACGTGAAACAGCACCGCATTGGCAAAAATGCCGTCGAACAGCGCGGGCGGCAAATCCAGGTGTAAAAAATCTTGCTGCCATACCTCGCAACCACTGTATTCCCGGGCCATGGCGACAAACCGTTCGCTGCCGTCCACGCCGATGGCGCGATGGCCGAGGCCGCTGAAGGTCTTGAGGTCACGCCCGGGCCCGCAGCCCAGATCAAGGATCGTATGCGGCGCTGACGTTGTGATCGCACCCAGCAAGGCATCAATGTTTTGACTTACGTCATGGTCAATCGTGCCGGCAAAGAAATCCTCGGCATGCTCGTTGTAGTGTTGGAGAGTACTGCGGGAGATGTCGTCATGGTTCATGCGCATAGTATGCCAGCGGGGACGCTGCTTGCGGCATGCGCACCCATGCAAAATGCATCGAAAATATTTTCCAGACTACCCTAAAGTTCCCATTAGCCAGGCCGTAAATGATTCAGACAACCGGCAATCCGGCCTGAGAAACCATGCTTTGGTAACCCTATGAACGCAGACGATGTCCTTGCGATTTACGAAAACCTGACTGGCCTGACGGGCCAGATGACGCACGCCGCCAAGGCCCGCGACTGGCAAGAGTTTGCACAATTGAATCTGGAAGCCCGGGCTCAGGCAGCGCCAGCAACAGCCGGCCTGCCAGCACTGACGGGCGAAAAGCGTCTCAGCAAGGTCGACCTGCTGAAACAGTTGATGGCCAATGACCGCGCCATCCGTGACGTCACCGATCCGTGGGATGCGCAAGTCGATCGCGCCCTGCATCCACACTGATCCGCCGTCGAATCGTCGATCAAGGCACCTTCGGGTGCTTTTTTTATGGCACAGGCAATAAAAAAGCGCCCGGTGGGCGCTTTGGAGGCCACCGGGCTTGAAGCCGGGTGACGAATTCGGTGAGAGGACGAACCCCAGCTATCTGCTGGCGTCGCCTCGTGCCGGTTGCTGCCGGCGTCCGTTGCCACTGTAGGCAAGCGAACTGCTTCCAGACACAGGCGTTTCCTCAACGGTCGTCTGCTTGTCGCGCCACCTATCGTTGGTGACTGCGCCAGACCCTGTGCTGTCTGTGACCTTGTCGATCACGAGGCAATTATAGCGCAAAATCAAAGTTGTGTAGACATTTCATTGTGCGACTCGTCCAGCTGTGGTTCGACCGGCGCCGGCGTCTTCGTTTTGCGCGCGAAACGCTGCCGCAGACGCGCCATCAGCGAAGCGCGCGGCATGGGCTGGATCATCGGCGCTGCCCGCTTGCGGCGGCGCAGGATGAACAGCGCGCCACCCACCAGCGCCAGGACGGCAACCACTGCCCCGGCGATCCAGCCCCACGGCGTGGAGGCGTCCGGTTCCGGCGCAGGCCGCTTGCGGGATGGCCGTGGCGCGGCCCGCGGCGCGACCTTGTCCTGGACGACGGCGGACGGGCTGGCGCCCAGCGCCACCTGCAGCACACGCACCTTGTCTTCCAGCGTGCCAATCTGCTCGCGCAACTGGGCATTCTTGACATCGAGCGCGGCGCACACGGTTGCGCTGTCGACCGAGGATGCCGGCGCGCAGGTCGCGGCAGAGGCAGGTGCAGGCAGAGCAACTGGCACTGGCAGCGGCTTGGACAATGGCGTCAGTGCTTGCGTGGCTGCAGGCGGTTCGGGCGCCGGCGCCACCTTCTCCGCGACGACCGGCACCGTCGGCATGACCGGGCGTGGTGGCTTTGGCGGCTTCGGTGGCCTTGGCTTGACCGCCATCGGCTTGGACCCAGCAACGGGCGCAGCAGAAAGGTCCGCCACGACCGGCGCCGGCGCCTTCGCGGGCATGGGCACCGGCGCCGGAACCGGTAATGGAACCGGAACCGGTAGTGGAACCGCTGGCGCGGGCGGATTCGGATTCGGCGCAATGAAAAGCGTCACGAGACGCACGTCGCGCGTCCCGCCATCGGCCAGATCAAGGTACAAATGCAGGCGGCTTGATTCGACGGGCGCCGACGACGTTACGCGCAGGAACTGACGGCCATCGCGCTGGCTCACACGCATGGCCAGCGTCGACAGCACGGCCGGCATGCCGATGTTCGCGCCCCGGTACACGTCCGGGTGCGCCAGGCGTGCCTGGACTGGGGTCGCGGGAGACGCCAGCGCAGTCAGCTCGAGTTCCAGCGCCAGCGGCTGGCCGATATACGAACTGATGCGCGGTTCGCCGAGCTCGGCTGCGCCGACGCCACAGGAAAGCAAAGCACACGTGATGAATACAGGGAGGCGGCTGGCCATAGCAACTAACAAAAGTGAAGCCCAAGCGTCATTAACGGACATTGGGATAAACTCTTTAATCCCAGCCTCTTGCATATCAGGACATGTCCATGGAAAACAGGATTGAGAAAGACAGCTTTGGTCCGATCGAAGTGCCACAAAACAATTTGTGGGGTGCGCAGACGCAGCGCTCGCTTCACCACTTCCACATCTCGACCGAACGCATGGCGCCCGAACTGGTCGCCGCGCTCGCCCAGGTCAAGCGCGCCGCGGCCGCTGTCAACCGCTCGCTGGGCAAGCTGCCAGCCGACAAGGCCGACGCCATCATCCGCGCGGCCGACGAAGTGCTCGACGGGCGCCACCCTGGCGAATTCCCGCTGGCCGTGTGGCAGACCGGCTCGGGCACGCAAAGCAATATGAACATGAACGAGGTGCTGGCCAACCGCGGCTCCGAGTTGCTCGGCGGCGAGCGCGGCGAAGCACGCCTGCTGCACCCGAACGACCACGTCAACATGGGCCAGTCGTCCAACGACATCTTCCCCACCGCAATGCACGTGGCTGCTGCCTGGGCACTGGCCAAGGAAGTCCTGCCTGCCCTGGCGCAATTGCGCGGCACGCTGCTGCGCAAGTCGCGCGATTTCGAGCCGATCGTCAAGATCGGCCGCACCCACCTGCAGGATGCGACGCCGCTGACGCTCGGCCAGGAATTTTCCGGCTACGTGGCCCAGCTCGAATTTGCCGAAAGCGCGCTCAAGTCCACCTTGTCCGGCCTGCTGCAACTGGCGGCCGGCGGCACCGCCGTGGGCACGGGCCTGAATGCCCATCCCGATTTCGCACCGCGCATCGCGGCCGAACTCGGTTCGCGCACCGGGCTGTCGTTCAAGTCGGCACCGAACAAATTCATGGCGCTGGCGGGGCATGACGCGATGGTCTCCGCCCATGGCGCGTTCAAGCTGTTGGCCACGGCGCTGATGAAAATCGCCAACGACATCCGCTGGATGGCGTCCGGCCCGCGCTCGGGCTTGGGCGAAATCACCATCCCCGAAAATGAACCGGGCAGCTCGATCATGCCGGGCAAGGTCAACCCGACCCAGTGCGAAGCATTGACGATGCTTTGCTGCCAGGTGTTCGGCAACGATGTCGCGATCACCGTCGGCGGCTCGCAGGGCAACTTCGAGCTCAATGTGTTCAAGCCGATGATTGCCCATAACTTCCTGCAAAGTGCGCGCCTGCTGGCCGACGGCATGCGCTCGTTCGACACGCACTGCGCCCAGGGCATCGAGCCGAACCTGGTCCGGATCGGCGAACTGATGGAAAAATCGCTGATGCTGGTGACGGCACTGGCCCCGCACATCGGGTATGATCGCGCCGCGCAGATTGCCAAGACCGCATCGAAGGAAGGCCTGACCCTGCGCCAGGCCGCCCTGCAAAGCGGTTTTGTCGATGATCAGCAGTTTGACCAGTGGATCGTGCCGATTGACATGACGCGGCCCGATCCGGTCGAATAAACACCCAGTACCCGGGCGGCCGCATGCCCATCAGGCCGCCCTTTTCACACCCGAGGAAAACATGCAAAAAATCGAATTCGAGTTGACATCGGAATTTGTCGAAGTCAACCAGCTGCTCAAGCTGGCCGGGCTGGTCGACAGCGGCGGCGCTGGCAAGAACCTGGTCGCCAGTGGCGTGGTGAAGGTCGACGGCAAGCAGGAACTACGCAAGACGGCCAAGATCCGTACCGGCCAGGTCGTTACGCTAGGCGACGTCGAAATCACCGTTCAATAAAAAATAGACAGAAAGACAGCTTCTTATGTTTGCGGCCTAACAAACAGAACAGGGCTTCCTTGTTTATATTTTAAGACGTCAATCAACGGCTTATAGGTGAAAGCGATGGAAACCCCTGAAACCCGCGCACAGTCGCAAGAGCAACTGATCGGTGACCTGCGTCTCGTGATCGAGAACGCGGAAGAACTGCTCAAGAACACGGATCAATACTCGAGCGAGTTGTACCAGAACGCCCGGACCAAGCTGTCCCTGGCGCTGGAAGCGGCGAATGAAGAACTGTCGCGTTTCGAGGATGCCCAGCTCGAACGCATGATGGCCGCCACGCGCCTGGCCAACGAGCAGTTCGCGGACCGCTCGGGCGAATCGCGCATCCTGCGCGCGTTTCACTGAGCTATACACTAAGCTATAACAAAAAAACCCGGCATCGCGCCGGGTTGCTTACGCCTTCGTGTTGATCGAATTGCCCAGATGCGCCGGCAGGTTCTGCGGCTGCGGGAGCGAGGCGATCATCTGGGCTGCCGACGAGGCTTCGATGTCCATCGCGCGCTTGAGCATCGTCATGCCCACTTCCTGACGGATACCGGTTTCCGCCATGCTGGTCGACAGTTTGGCAATATTCGTGACGTCCATATATTCCTCCAGAATGAGACTCGTCAGTCTTTAACGACGCCGCCAGGCAGAACTTGAGGGTTGGCGCCCGCCCATTTACCCACCCAGGCCAGCACCGCGCCGATGTCGTTCAGGTCGAGCCAGGCCACGCCGGCGCGCAGCGTCGCGGGACGGGCCACGTCCGACACCACCGCCACGATCGTCGCATCGTCGATGTACAAGGCCGGCTTGTCCAGCGCCGGGCGATGCACTTCCAGCTTCGGCAGCGACTCCCACTTGTAGCCTTCCACCAGCGTCAGGTCGGCGGGCGACAGGCGCGCCAGCAACTCGGCCAGCGGCGGCTCAGGGGCGGCGCGCAGCTCACGCATGATGGCGATCCGGTACGGCGAGGCGATCATCACCTCGGCCGCCCCGGCCAGGCGCAGGCGCGCACTGTCCTTGCGCGGCGGCTCGAGCTCGATATCGTGGTGGCTGTGCTTGACGATATTGACGCGCAGGCCGGCGCCGGACAGGCCGGCGACGAGATGTTCGAGCAGCGTCGTCTTGCCACTGCCCGACCAGCCGACCACCGCCAGCACGGGGCCGGACGCGCGTTGATCCGACAACTCAGTATGCGGCACGGTAACGGGTTCCACGGTAATTCATCACGGCGGCCTTCGGCGTGAGCCGCTCGAGCACGAGACCAGGGGCGACTTCCTCGCCTTCGCGGCGCAGCATCTTGTCGACCAGCAGCAGGCTCTCGCCGGGCGTTGGCGAATAGATGTAGCCGCCAAAGGCCACCTTCGGGATTTCACGCTGGAGTGTGTCCGGCAGTTGCTGCAGCGTGCGCAGCTGGTCGTCGCCGACTGGTTGCGGAGCCACGGTGACAGGTGCTGGTGCGGTCTCGCGCTGCTGCGGTGACGGCTGCGGTGACGGTGACGCCGTCGACACGGCCGGCGCCGGTGCGGGCTTCGCACGTAACGGCCGGGCTTCGGCTACCGGTGGGGGTGCAGGTGCAGGCTGAACAACCGGGGCGGGTGCGGGTATCACAGCAGCGGGCGGTGCAGGCATCGCTACCGGCGCGGTAGCCGGCGCGGTAGCCGGCGCGGTAGCCGGCGCGGTAGCCGGCGCGGTAGCCGGCGCGGTAGCCGGCGCGGTAGCCGGCACAGTCGCGGGCGCAGTCGCCGCCAAGACTGCAGGCGGCGTCACGGCTGCCAGCCGCACTGGCTGTTCGCCCGCAAAGCGCGGCCACAGCAGCGCCACGGCTGCTGCGACCACGACGACGCCCACGCCAAGCGCCAGGTAGCGCCGTTGCACGCCCTGCCCTGCACGCGGCCCGGCGTACGACGGCGCCGGTGCGTGGATGGTCGGGGCGTTGCCCAGCTGGCGTTCGGCTTGCGCCTTCTTGAGTGCTTCGAGAATGTACGACATATCAGCTTCCCGTCCCGCCAGCGGCCAGCAAACGGGGCTCCGCCACGTTCGACAGCTGGTTCAGACGCATATAAGTACGTGGTCCGACCACGCCATCGGCCTTCAGGTCTTGCGCGGCCTGGAAGGCGCGCAGCCATTCCTTGGTGCGGGCGTCGAGCGGCGCATCGAGCGCCGGCGCCGTGGCGCTGTGCAGGCCTGCAAGTCGTTGGGCGATCCAGTCGACGTCCGGCCCGCGGTCGCCCTGGGCGACGACATCGCGAAACGCCGCAGGCATGCGCCAGAAGGTGGTGAATTCACCCCCGAAGCGTGCGACAAAGGCCGCAATGTCGACGCGCTCGCGCCGGTCGCCCTGCGCCAGCGTGACGCTGCGCTCGTCCATCCCGACCAGCACCGCATGGCCGGTGCGCGATCCGTCGTGCAGCGTGACCACGGCCGGCCGGTCGAGCAGGCGCAGCTCGTACACGCCGCCCCGCCCCGCATGGCAGCGCAGATTGGCACGCAGCGCGGCCTCGCAGATGGCCTTTGGATCGGCGCCGGCCAGGTTGGCAAATGACGGCCCCCACAGCGCCGCCAGGGCCCCCAGCGCCGCGGTCTCGTTCTCGAGCGTCGGCAGCGGCGCACCTGGTGCCGCGGCGGGGATGGCGACAGGCTTGGGTGTGCTCGATGCCGCCGCAGCAACCGAAGCAACCGGCGCCGGCTTGACCGCCGCAACACTGGCCGCCGCTGGCTGCGCCGCATGCTGTGGCAGCATCTGCCACGCCGCCGCGCCCAGCGCCACGCAGGCCAGCGCGCCGCCGGCCAGCAGTGGCCAGCGCTGCGGTGCGCGGCGCGCGGCCGGATCGTCGGCAAAGACTTCGGCGGCCGCCCGGCGCAGGATGGCGCGCGTGACCTGCGGACTGTTTTCCACATAGGCGCCCAGCAGCGCGCGGTCGCACAGCAGGTTGATCCGGCGCGGCACGCCATGCGCCAGGCGGTGCACCAGCGGCGTCAGCGCGGGCGGGAATGGCACGCCGACGGCGCCAGCCACGGCCAGCCGGTGGGCGATATACGCGCCCGTTTCGGCTTCGCCCAGTGGCCCCAGGTGGTAGCGTGCAATCACGCGCTGGGCCAGTTGTTCGAGTTCGGGGCGCGCGAGCATCGTGCGCAGTTCGGGCTGGCCGATCAGGATGATCTGCAGCAGCTTGCGCTCGCTGGTTTCGAGATTGGTCAACAGGCGCAGTTGCTCGAGCACGTCGCTCGACAGGTTCTGCGCCTCGTCGATCACCAGCACGTTGTTCAGGCCCTGCGCGTGCGACGCCAGCAGGTAGCGGTTGATCGCATCCACATAGCCCTTCACGCCCGCACCAGCGGCGGCCGGCGCCACCTCGATATGCAGCTCGTCGCACACGGTCTGCAGCAGCTCCTGCGCCGTCAGGCGCGGATTGAAGATGTACGCCAGGCGGCAGTTCGCGGGCACCTGCTCGATGAAGCAGCGGCAGACCGTGGTCTTGCCGGCGCCGATCTCGCCGGTGAGCAGCACGAAGCCGCCGCCGCTGCCGATCCCGTACAACAGGTGCGCCAGCGCTTCGCGGTGCCGCTCACTCATGAACAGGTAGCGCGGATCGGGGGCGATCGAAAATGGCGAGTGCGTGAGCTGGAAATAGTGGTTGTACATGAATGACTAACGGGTGCTCTGCGGGATGCTCTGCGGGCTGCTCTGCGGCTTGAACTTGGCGCAGTATATTTTGCTTTTGTCGTTCGCGTAAGCGATCGTGCTGCCGGGGATCGACTTGCGCAACGGGTAGCGCGAGCCATCGGCCGCGCGAAACGGCGTACCCGCGGCGGCGCGCACCGACTTTTCCAGTTCGTCGGGCTTGGCCTCGAGGATCGCGGCCACGAACACCACGGCGCTCGTGTCGTCGCTGACCATGACTTGTTCCACATTTGAACCCCACAGCGACGCCTCGGTGCGGAACCAGTAGGCCCCGCCCTCGCGCTTGTAGGCCGGGCCGAAAAACTCGGTGAGATAGGCATGGAAGTAGGCGTTATCGAGCTGGCTGCGGCACAGGAGCGCGCTGCCGATCACCGGCCCGAACGTCGATGGCGCCGCGCCTGCCCCGGTTGCGGTGCAGGACAGCACGAGGCCGGCGAGCAGCGGCAACAGCTTAGTGGTACGGCAGGCAACAATCGGGCGGATCATGGCGATACTCTCCTTCATCGGCGCCCATTATGACACTGCGTGGCGCCCGGACTGCCAAGTGCCGGATCACGCCAACGCGCGTGTTGCCGCCGCTGCCAGCACCGCATCGACATCGTCCGGCAAGGCCGGCTTGAGCAGATGACGATCAAAACCCGCCGCGCGCGAGCGGGCGCGGTCTTCCTCGGTGCCCCAGCCAGTCAGCGCCACCAGCATGACGCCGTCGAGCGCGGGCAGCTGGCGCAGGCGGCGCGCCGCTTCATAGCCGTCCATGAGCGGCATGCCGATATCGAGAAACACGAGGTCAGGCTGGAAGCCCGCGGCTTCTTCCACCGCTGCCGCGCCGTCATGCACGACCCGGACCGCGTGGCCGGCGATCTCGAGCAGCGCCGCCAGCGTGGCGGCGGCGTCGACGTTGTCGTCCGCGACCAGCACCTGCAGTGCGCCACCCGGCGTGCCGTCCGCCGCTGGCGCAGGCGCCGGCGCAGCGACGAGCGCCGGCGTCATCAACGGCAGGCGCACGGCAAAGCTGCTGCCCAGGCCCACGCCGGCACTCTGCGCGCTGACCGCGCCGCCATGCAGTTCGACCAGGCGCCGCACGAGCGAGAGCCCGATCCCCAGTCCGCCGTTGGCGCGCTCGATGCTGCGCGCCACCTGGGTGAACATCTCGAACACGGCCGCCAGCATGTCGGCCGCGATGCCCACGCCGTTATCGCGCACCGTCACCACCACTTCGTCCCCCTCGATGCGCGCCGCCAGCACGATACGCCCGCCGTGCGGCGTGTACTTGGCGGCATTCGACAGCAGGTTGCTGACCACCTGGCTGATGCGCACCGGGTCGACGTCGACCGGCACCGGCAGCAGCGGCAGATCGACCGACAACGCATGGCCGGCAGCGTCGATCAGCGGCTTGCTGGTTTCGATGGCCGTTGCGATCACGTCGCGCAAATCGACCGGCTGCATCTGCAGCACCAGCTTGCCGCTTGAGACGCGCGCGATGTCGAGCAGGTCGTTGATCAGGTGGACCATGTGGCCGACCTGGCGCTCCATCATCGCGCGCACGCCGCCCAGCCGCAAGGCGCTGCCCGGCTTGTCCGCACCCATGCGCATGAGTTCGAGACCGTTGCGGATCGGCGCCAGCGGGTTGCGCAGCTCGTGCGCCAGCGTGGCGAGAAACTCCGACTTGCGGCGGTCGGCGTCGTGCAGCGCTTCCGTGGCACGTACCCGTTCGATGTGCGCCCAGCAGCGCTCGACCACCGCCTCGACCAGCGCCACCTCGCCCGCCGTCCAGACGCGCGGCGTGCGCTGGTGCACCGCCATCATGGCCGCCAGCCTGCCGCCCTTGACCAGCGGGCAGCAGATGATGGCCCTGACATCGATCTGGGTGAACATCGCGGCGCCGTCTTCGTCCGTCAGTTCGCGCTCGACGTCGTGGATCAGCAGCGTGCGGCCTTCGCGCATGTCGGCGCGGGCGCGCGAGCCGAACAGATCGAGCGAATACACGCCCACGGTGCTGATGGCGCCCGGCGTCACCCAGTCGTGGCGGATCGTGAAGCGGTCGTTGTCCGCCTCGACGTCCGCGTAGGCCACGCGCGTGACGCCCAGGTATTGGCCCAGCAGGCGCGTGGCCTCGTCCATGATCGTCTTCGGATCGTGCGCGACGCGCGTGGCTTCGCCGATCGCGTCGAGCATGCGCAGGCGCTCTTCGACCTGGCGCCGCTCGGTGATGTCGCTGCCGGTGGCGGCCACGAACAGCAAGGCGCCGTCGTCGCCCATGACCGGCGCGATGACGAGGTCGATGAAGCGCTCGCCCCCGCCCGCCACGAAGTACGGCAGCTCGCGGCGCACACGCTCTCCGCTCGCGGCCAGCGCGACGCAGGCCGCGATCTCGGCCGCCACCTTCGGCGAGCCGCTCCACCAGCCGCAGGCCTGGAACGGGCGCCCCAGCACGTCTTCGCGCGCGTAACCACCGGCGTCGAGGGCCACGTGATTGGCTTCGATCAGCGTGCCGCCCGGTGTCATCAGGGTCCCGAAGTGCGTGCCCTGCTCGAAGAACGTGCGGAACTTGGCGTTCGCTTCGGCTGCGGCCATGGCTTCGTTGGCAGTGGCGCGCGCGCTTGCTTCGAACAGCTTGCGGCTGGTGATATCGAGCGTGGTGCCAACCAGGCGTTCCGGGGCGCCCGCAGCATCGCGCAGCAGGCGCCCGCTGGCCGCGATCCAGCGTTCGCGGCCATCGATGGCGCTCACCGTGCGGTATTCGTCGCAGTAGTGGCCATCGCCCGGCGCGGCCAGCAGCGCCGCCACCTTTGCCACGACGCGCTCGCGGTCGTCCGGATGGAACGCGCCGTCGATCAGCGTGTGGGTCACTGGCCCGCCGGGCGGCACGCCGAAATGTGTACGCGCGTGCGTGTTCCAGACGATGTCACAGTGGGTCAGCGAATGGTCGAACAGGCCAAATTCGCCGGCATCGGCCGCGATGCGCAGCTTTTCGTTGGTGGTTTCCAGCGCGTGCAGCGCGTGGTCGCGCTGTTGCGCGGCCAGCACCTGGGCCGTGGTTTCGGCGCACATGCAGCACACGCCTGCCACCTGCCCCGCCTCGTCACGCAGCGCGATGGTCGAGAAGGTGGCGTAGATCTGCTCCGGGTAGCCGTTGCGGTGCACGACGAAGCCGTGGTCTTCTTCGTGCACCGGATTGCCCTGCAGCGTAGCGGACAGCATCGGGCGGACCTCGTCCCAGACATCGGCCCAGACCTCGGCAAACGGCTGGCCGAACGTCTGTTCGGGATGCTCGCCTCGCGCGCCCAGCACGACGCGATAGGCATCGTTGTAGAGCAGGTGCAGCGCCGGGCCCCAGGCCACGTACATGGGCTGGCGCGCACCGAGCATCAGGCTCACTGCAGTGCGCAGTGGTTGCGGCCAGGCCGCCAGCGGGCCAAGCGGATGGTGCGCCCAGTCGAGCGCGCGCAGCAGCGCGCCCATGTCCCCGCCACCGGTGGCAAACGCCAGGTTCGAGGGCGGGAGGTGCGAGGGCAAGAGGTCGGGCATGGAGTTATTCACCAGGGATATTCCATGAACGATACCACTTTGACGCCCCGACAAGTTGCCCTTTTCCTGTAGGAAAAGGTGCCGGTGCTCGACCGAGCCTCGCGCAATACCAATTGCGATACCAATTTACTCACCGGCTCGAATATATGCCGCTCTGCTATAGAGCGAAATCTACACAGCAGTCCTTCATAATCAATACCAGTTAAATACCTGTTGACATGCCGGAATGCCCTGCCTATAGTGCGATGACCCTTTTCCCGGCACTCATTGGACACCATGATCGACTATCTCATTGGCGTTGACGGCGGCGGCACCAATACCCGCGTGCGCCTGGCCGGCCGCGACGGCGCCGTGCTCGCAACCGGCAGCAGCGGCGCATCCGGTCTGCGCCACGGCATCGACAAGGCCTGGAGCGCGGTCCTTGCCGCCACCAGCCAGGCCTTCGCCGCAATCGGCATCGACACCGTCCCCATGTCAGCCTGCGCAATCGGCCTGGGCATGGCGGGCGTCCACAACAAGGAATGGGCGGCCGCCTTCCGCGCCGCCGATCCCGGCTTTGGCGCCCTCGTGCTCGACACCGACGGGTTCACGACGCTGATGGGCGCCCATGGCGGGCAGCCCGGCGCGATCGTCGCCATCGGCACCGGCAGTGTCGGCGAAGCGTTGCGGCAGGATGGCACGCGCGTTGAAGTGGGCGGCTGGGGCTTTCCTGCCGGCGACGAAGCGGGCGGCGCCTGGATGGGCCTGCGCGCGATCGGTCACATCCAGCAGGTGCTCGACGCCCGCGCCGAAGGCGGCGCCTTTGCCGACGCCGTGATTGCCGCCTGCGGCGGCGCGCGCGATCCGATCCAGGTCTGGCTCGGCCACGCCACGCAGACCGACTACGCGGGCCTGGCGCGCTTCGTCGTGGCGCACGGCGCCACCGATCCCGTGGCCGCCGGGATCCTGACACAGGCGGGTGCAGAAGCGGCCCGCATCGCGCGCGCGCTCGACCCGTCGGGCAGCTTGCCGCTGGCGCTGTGCGGCGGCCTGGGTGACACGCTGCGCGCCTACCTGCCGGCCGAGACGCTGGCCCGCTGCAGCGCACCGCATGGCGACTCCGCCGCCGGCGCGCTGCGCATGATCGAACTGCATCTGAAGGACGCCAACACATGACCAACGACGCTCGCCCCGCTATCAAGGGCAACATCCTCACACCGGCCGGCTGGGTGCACGGGGCGCTGCGCTTCGGCGCGCGTGTCGACGTCATCGACGGCCGCCGCGCCGACCCGGCCAACAACGACGACGTCTACATCGTGCCGGGCTTTATCGACGTGCACGTGCACGGCGGCGCGGGCCGCGACATGATGGAAGGCGGCGATGCCCCGCACGTGATCGCCTCGCTGCACGCCAGGCACGGCACCACCAGCCTGCTGGCCACGACCATGACTGCCCCCGTCGAAGACATCGACCGGGCTTTGAGCGCCATCGGCGCGGCCTGCGCAGCGCGCGGCAAGGGCGAGGCGCGCATTCTTGGCGTGCACCTGGAAGGCCCGTACATCAACTCTGGCAAACTCGGCGCCCAGCCACCGTTTGCGCGCGAAGCGCATCTCGATGAAGTCATGCGCTTTCACGCGCTGGCGCCGATGAAGCTGATCACCGTGGCGCCCGAGATCGACGGCCACATGGCCCTCGTGCGGCAGTTGACGAAGGCCGGCATCCGGGTCCAGATCGGCCACACGAACGGCGATTACGACGTCGGCGTGGCAGCGCTTGCACACGGCGCGGCCGGCTTCACGCACCTGTTCAACGCCATGCCCGGCCTGCACCACCGCGACCCTGGCATGGTCGGCGCCGCGCTCGCGCACGCCGAATACGCCGAGATCATTCCCGATCTGCTGCACGTGCACCCGGGCGCGATCCGCACTGCCCTGCGCTGCATCCCCAAATTGTTCTGCGTGACCGATTCGACGGCGGCGGCCGGCATGCCCGATGGCGAGTACATGCTGGGCCGCCAGGTGGTCCACAAATGCATGGGCGGCGTGCGCCTGGCCGACGGCACGCTGGCCGGCAGCACGCTGACGATGGACCAGGCGCTGCGCAACCTGGTGGGCATGGGGCTGTCGATCGAAGACGCCAGCAAGCGCGTCTCGACCCATGCTGCCGATTACCTCGGCGAGACCCGGCGCGGCCGCCTGGCGCCTGGCTGTCACGCCGATTTCGTGGTCCTGGACCGCGCCCTGAACGTCAAAGCTGTCTATATCGAAGGAGAATGCCTGTGAATGCCACGCCCGCCACCGCTGACGGTCACCAATCGCTGATGCTGCAAGAGGCCCTGTCGTCGGGCGACTGCATCGCCCACGCCCTGACACAGGACGCCGACCGCTACGCCGCGCTGGGCGAACAGCTGCGTGCGACCCAGTTGCACAGCGCCGTGACGGTGGCGCGCGGCAGCTCCGATCACGCGTCGGGCTACCTGGCGTACCTGATCATGTCGCGCATGGGCCGCCTGGTCACGTCGCTGCCGATGTCGCTCATCACGCTGTACAAGTCGCCGATCATCGCGCGCGACACGCTGGCCATCGCGATTTCGCAATCGGGCCAGAGTCCCGACGTGGTCGAGCCGATGCAGTACTTCCGCGCCGGCGGGGCCGTGACGGTGGCGCTGGTCAACGACGCCGCTTCGCCGCTGGCCGAGGCAGCCGAATGGACCATGCCACTGCATGCCGGCAAGGAGCACAGCGTGGCCGCGACCAAGAGCTTCATCGCGAGCCTGGTGGCCGGGGCGCGCCTGGTCGCCGATTGGCAGAACGACCCGGAACTGAAGGACGGCATCGCCGCCCTGCCCGATGCGCTGCGCGCTGCCCGCAGTTTCGGCCAGGATGGCGACTGGTCGGCCGCCATCGACGTGCTGGCGCCGGCGCGCAACATCATGGTGGTGGGCCGCGGCATCAGCTTCCCACTCGCGCTCGAAGCGGCGCTCAAGTTCAAGGAAACCTCGGCGCTGCAGGCCGAAGCGTTTTCGGGCGCCGAGATCAAGCACGGCCCGATGGCGCTGATCGAAGACGGCTATCCGCTGCTGATCTTTGCAACGCGCGGCCCGACCCAGGCCAGCCTGGTGGCGCTGGCCGACGACATGCGCGCACGGGGCGCGCGCGTCCTGCTCGCCGCGCCGGCCGACATCGCCAGCCGCGACCTGACGCTGCCCACCGCCGCCATCCCCGACCTCGACCCGATCGTCGCGGCGCAGGCGTTTTATACAATGGCGGCCAAACTGTCGGCGGCACGCGGCATGAATGCCGACCAGCCGCGCCACCTGAGCAAAGTCACCAAGACGAACTAACCGCCTGAATCTCGACCATGAACGACTACCTCGACCTGGCCGGCCAACTGGTGATGGTGCGCCTGTTCGGCACCGAACTCGATGCCGAGACCGACGCCTTCCTGCGCACCTACCGCATTCGCGGCGCCTGCCTGTTCCGCCAGAACATGCTCGACGCGCCGCAGCTGACGCGTTTCACGGGCGCGTTGCGTGACGCGATCGGGCCACAAGCCCTGATCGCCCTTGACCAGGAAGGCGGCGCCGTCGTGCGTTCGACCTGGGTGCCGGCCCCGCCCAGCGCGATGGCGCTCGGCGCAGCCAATGATCCGGACCTGGCGCGTGACGTCGGCGCGGCCGTGGCGCGCGCGGTGCGCTCGCTGGGCTTCAACTGGAACTTCGCGCCGGTGCTTGACCTGAACAACAACCCGCGCAACCCGGTGATTGCCGAGCGCTCGTTCGGCGCCGATCCGGATCAGGCAACGCGCATTGCGCTGGCCTGGATGGAAGGCAGCGAGCGCGAAGGCGTGGCCTGCTGCGTCAAGCACTTCCCCGGCCATGGCGACACGCATGTCGATTCGCACCGCGACCTGCCCTACGTCGACAAATCGCGCGCCGACCTCGAACAGTTCGAATTCGCCCCGTTCCGCCTTGCTGCGCCCCACGCGCCGGCCATGATGACGGCCCACATCGTCTATCCCGCGCTGGACCCCGCCAATCCGGCCACCATGTCGCATGCGATTCTCACCGGCGTGCTGCGCGAGCAATTTGGCTACGACGGCGTGATCATCACGGACGGCATGGACATGCACGCCATCGCCCACCGCTACGGCGTCGGCCAGGCGGCTGTGAATGCGCTGGTGGCCGGCGCCGACATGGTCATGGCCATCGGCACGCGCGCTACGCAGATCGAGACCGTGCAGGCGATTGCCGCGGCGATCCGCGACGGCGTGCTGCCGCTGGCGGCCGTGCAGGCGCGTCTGGCGCGCCTTGGCAAACTGGCTGACGCACATCCGGCCGGCGCGGTCGCGTACGCGGCCGAACCGGATGACCGCGCACTGATGGAACGCGCATGGCGCGCGGGCCTGACAGCATTGCGCTCGCCCCAGCGCCCTGAGCGCGGTGCGCGCGTGCGCGTGGTCGCACGCGCCGACGTGGTCAGCGATGGCGTGTCGGAGGCCGGCGTGCCGGCGGCAGGCATCGCGGCAGCGCTGGCGCAGCTGTACGACGTCGACCTGGTGACCTTTGCCGACAGCGAGACCTTCGACTGGAACGCGCTGCCGGCCGACGGCCGTTTCACAATCCTGGCCTCGACCGCGCGCCGCCGCTATGGGCCCCAGGCCTGCGCAACCTGGCGGCCCGATTTGCACCTGGCCTTGTGGAATCCGTACCAGGCGCTCGATTTTCCTGCTCCTGCCCTTCTCACCTATGGCTTCGCGCCGCCGGCGCTGGCCGCGGTCGTGGCCTGGCTGGCCGGCGAGATCGACGCGCCGGGAGTCTGCCCGGTACCGGGTTTTGACGGGCCGTGACAGCGGCAAAGTAACGCGATGTAACGACACGGGCACGGCGGCCCGTGCTGCGGCACAATTGCCAATCCAGAAAAAGCTGGATATATGGGACAATACTTTTTTGTCCGAGCTTGGCATTTTTGCTATATTGCAAAACGCACATTTCGTATATTTTTTGTCTAGATAGAAGGATAACCAATGTCCCAATTCCGTCTCGCCCGCCTCTGCCTGATGCTGGCCGCCGTCGGCCTGAGCTCCGCTGCCGTGATTCCTGCCGTCCAGGCGCAGGACAAGCCTGCCGCCGCCGCCGCTGCAGCGCCAAAGGACACCGTCCGCCCAGAGCTGTTCAAGCTGCTCGACCCGGCGCAGATCAAGCCGCTGATGGATGCAAAGAATTACGCCGAAATCCAGAGCCGCGTGACGCAGGCCGAAGCCTTCCCGAACCGCACGCCGTACGAAGACTACGTCGTCAACCGCATGAAGCTGTCGCTGGGTTCGGCAACGAACGACAACGCCATCTCGATCCCGGCCCTCGAAGCCGTCATCGCATCGGGCCGCCTGGCGCCGAACGAGCAGGCTGACTTCATCCAGGCCCTGGCCAATATGCACTACAACGCCAAGGATTACCCGAAGGCGATCGAGTGGTTCAAGCGCTACCAGAAAGAAAGCCCGACGCCTGAAAAAGTTGCCGCGCCACTGACCCGCGCCTACTACCTGGGCGGCGATTACGCCAGCGCCAAGACGGCGCTGCTGCCAGCGATCGAAGCCACCGAAAAAGCCGGCCAAAAGCCAAGCGAAGAAGACCTGCGCCTCCTGGCCTCGTCGGCCAACAAGGTCAAGGACGATGCCGGTTACCTGGTCGCACTGGAAAAGCTGGTCACCCACTACCCGAGCGACGACTTCTGGACCGACCTGCTCAACCGCGGCGTGGCACGCAAGTCGGGCTTCGATGCACAGACCAACATGATTAACGTGTATCGCCTGGAAGCCGCTGCCGTCAAGCAGATGGCGGCCGAGGAATACGTGGACCTGGCCGAGCTGTCGCTGCGTGACGGTTTCCCGACCGAAGCGAAGAAAACCATGGATGCCGGTTACGCTGCCGGCGTGCTGGGCAAAGGCGCCAATGCCAAGACCCACAACGCGCTGCGCGACAAGGCCAACAAGGGCGCGGCGGACGATGCCAAGAACATCGCTGCCGGTGAAGCAGGCGCGGCCAAGGCCAAGACCGGCGCCGGCCTCGTCAACCTGGGTTGGGCGTACGCGACCATGGACCAGGGCGACAAGGGCGTCGGCTTCATCCAGCAAGGTATCGCCAAGGGTGGCCTGAAGAACGCGGAAGAAGCCAAGCTGCGCCTCGGCATGGCACAAGTTCGCGCCGGCAAGAAAGCTGAAGCGATCTCGACCTTCCAGACCGTCAAGGGCGGCGGCGGTGCCGGCGACCTGGCCAAGTACTGGCTGGTGCTGCTGCAGCAACAGAAGTAAGACTGCTGCTGTTGATGGACCCGTGAAAGCGGGCCGGGCCCTGGGTCTGGCCCGCTTTTTTCATGCATTGGCATGGTGCGCTCATGCTCGCGCGAACCGCCACTATCAGCCACAACCATTTTAAGGACGAATCGATGAATCGATGCACCTGGATCTATGGCGTCGCGTTTGCCATGCTATCGACTGCCGCCTTTGCGCAAAGTCCGCGATGCTCAAACGATGGCACCTCGTTCGACTCACTACGATGCGAGGAGGACAAGCTCAAGGAATCAGAGCAGAGTCTGAATTCGGCATACACGCAACTGCTTGCCAACCTTGAGGGCTCGAAGGCTCGGGAGGGATTGATCAAAGCGCAGCGTGAATGGATCAAGTTCCGGGATCTGGACTGCGATGCCAAATACGAATTACGTCCTGGAGCAAGCCTACAATCATGGTACAAAATGAACTGCCGCCGTGAACATGCGACACAGCGTGCAGCACAATTAAGAACCTGGAATTCGGACTAACCATCTCTGCCGAATCAAATTCTCCGAGCAACGATGCATAGCCGGGGTCACATAGCCGGGGTCATAGCCGGGGTCATAGCCGGGGTCAGGTCTGACATTTGGACACGGACTCTTCTTTCGTTCCTTCATCAAGGCTTTCACATAGCCGGCATAGCCGCATAGCCGCATAGCCGGGGTCAGGTCTGACATTTGGACACGGACTCTTCCTCATAGCCGGGGTCAGGTCTGACATTTGGACACGGCGTCTTCCTCATAGCCGGGGTCAGGTCTGACATTTGGACACGGACTCTCCCTTCGTTCCTTCATCAAGGCTTTCACAAATAGACATTTTGTTGAGCTCGTGTCCGAATGTCAGACCTGACCCCGGCTGTTGCAGCCGGCACCTGTTCGACGAGCGCTATGTCTTGATCGGCAGGCACGGCCATCCGGCGCTGTGTCCCGGGATCTCCGCTGCGCAATTCTGCGGGCTCGAGCATGTCATTGTGTCGCTTGATGGCGGTGCCTTCTCGACGCCTCTGGATATCGGGCTGGCCGCGCTTGGCCATCAGCGCAAGGTGGTGTTGTCGGCGTCGTCATTCCTGTTCGTGCCTGGCATCGTTGCACAATCGGACCTCGTGGCACTGGTACCGGCACGCCTGGTGCGCAATGGCGCAGCGCTGCTTGAGGTCGTCGATTGCGCTTTTCCCGTCCCCGGCTTTTCGGTCAGCATGTTGTGGCACGGGCGCCATCACGGTCATCCTGCCCAACGTTGGCTACGGGCCATGATTGCGGAGTTTTCCGAGCGACTATGAGCGCACAAATCGTGCTGTTTGGACGCAAACTTGATTGGTGCAACGATTCTGTGTGCGCGTCCGAACATAGCCTTTGACCCGTCGCCACGATAATTACGCCATTCACATTGGAGAATTTATGACGACGGTACGCAAGGGCCAGGCGCCCGCCAAACTGGGGCGCAACGAATTTCACCTGCAATTCCGTCGCACCTTCCAGGACCCCGGCTACGACGCGCTGGAAAACGAGCTGGCCGCCATTGAGGCAGTGGCCTGGGACGCCTACCAGGACGGCCGCAAGGCGCCCCGCACGGTCAAGGCCGGCCCTGGCTTTGCCGATCCCGACTACGACCTGTCGATCGACTGGAAAGCCGCGCGCGATCGCCTCCTCGAAGCCGAACAACACCAGAAGAACCCGGACACCAAAAGCCGCATCCTGATCATCAATGCTTCGGCCCGCAACGACGGCACCTGCCCCGGCGAAATTTCAAAAAGCTGGCGCATGGCCGAGATGGCGCGCGCCGTCATCGAAGCCGATGGCATCGAGGCCGATATCCTCGACCTTAGCCTGATCAACTCGGACTACGACCGCCACATCCACCCGTGCAAGGGTTGCGTGTCGACCGCCATGCCGCTGTGCCACTGGCCATGCAGCTGCTACCCGAACCACGCCGAGCGCCAGGTCAATGACTGGATGAACGAGATCTACGAGCGCTGGGTGCTGGCGCACGGCGTCATCATCATCACGCCGGTCTACTGGTACCAGACACCGGGCGTGCTCAAGCAGATGATCGACCGCCTGGTCTGCGCCGACGGCGGCAATCCCGATCCCACCTCGACCCAGGGCAAGAAAGCCGAGATGGCCAAGCAGATCGAACGCGACGGCTGGGAATATCCAAAGCACCTGGCCGGCCGCGCATTCGGCCTCATCGTGCATGGCGACGTGGCCGGCATCGAGGGCGTGCGCCGCTCGCTGTCGGACTGGCTGGAATGGATGGGCTTGATCAGTTCGGGCAGCTTCGGCCAGCTCAACCGCTTCATCGGCTACTACGAATCGTATGCCGACAGCCACGAGACATTCGACGCCGACCACGCGGTGCAGGAAGAAGCGCGCAATGTCGCGCGCGCCGTGGCGATTGCTGTGGGCGAAGTGCGCGCCGGCCGCGTCGCCGTCGCCAGCCAGGAGCTCAAGCAGCCACGACCCAAGTAAGACCTGGGCTGGCGAACCTAGACGGCCGTATAACCGCCGTCGATCACCATCTCGTGGCCATTGACGTACGAGGCCATGTCCGAGCACAGCCACAGGGCGGCTTGCGCGACTTCACCGGCTTCGGCGAAGCGGCCCATTGGATGGGCTGCCTTGAGCTTTTTCTCGATGCCCGGATCACGCTCGATCGCGCGCGCCAGCATCGGCGTCTTCACCGCCGCCGGGCACAGCACGTTGATACGCACGCCATCGCGTGCGTACTCGGCGGCAGCGCTCTTGGTCAGGCCCACGACGGCATGCTTGCTGGCGCCGTAGACTGCATGGTTCGGGCTGCCCACCAGGCCGGCCACGCCCGCCATGTTGACGATCGCCCCGCCGCCCTGCGCCAGCATCTTGCGCAGCTGGTATTTCATGCACAACCAGACACCCTTGACGTTGACGTTCATGATGCGGTCAAACTGCTCGTCGTCGGTATCCGCCAGCGGATGGTGCTCTTCATCCACGGCAGCGTTATTCACCGCGATGTCCAGGCGACCATAGTAATTGATCGTCTTTTCCACCAGCGCTTCGACCTCGGGCGCGCGCGTGACATTGCACTGCACGAACAACGCCTTGCCGCCGTTTTCCACGATCATGCCCGCCGTCGCGTGGCCACCCTCGATCGAGATGTCGGCCACGACCACACAGGCGCCGGCGCGGCCAAAGGCCAAGGCAATGGCGCGACCGATGCCGCTGGCGGCGCCAGTGACCAGGACAACCTTGCCGGTGAACGACATGCCGTTTGCTGCCGGCAATTTGCTGATGCCCTTCATGATACTCCCTGGGTGATACTTTGATTCCGAAAGGAAACATTTTAACGCATGCTTCTTCCGGCGTCACAACCCAGGGCATTTAAGTCGGGCAACTGTTGCAGTTAGGGCATAGCGACTATCGGTTTGACCGGCTCGCCGACTTTGGATTGGTCGCCAGCCATCACGACGGACAGTTTTGCCGGATCGATCGCCTTGCGGAATGCGGCATTCAGCTCGGGCAACGTGACCGCGTTCAGCTTGCGTTCCAGTTCCAGCGACCACAGGAAGGTCTTGCCGCGGTACAGATACGAGGTCCAGCCGCTTGCCAGCGCGGCATCGTTCGTGCGTGTCTGCAGGCGTTGCTGCATCAGGCCTGAGCGGGCACCGGCCAGCTCTTCCGCCGTGAAGCCCTCCTTGACCGCGCGCGTCAATTCGGCGCGCACTGCAGCATCGAGCTTGGCCAGGTTCTGCGGCGCCGCGATCGCGCCGATCGAGAACACACCGAAGCGGTCGAGCGTACCCGCCATCAGGTTCGAGCCGCCGCCATACGACAGGCCATCCTTCTGGCGGATCCGGTCCATCAGGCGCGACTTCAGGCCGCCTTCGCCGAAGATATAGTTGGCCAGCATCAGGGCCGGATAGTCCGGATCCTCGACGTTCAGGTCGACGTTCAGGCGCGCCGTGTACGAACCATTTTCCTTGTCCGGCGTGTTGAGCGTGCGCGCAAGCGGCGCCACGTCGGCGTGGCCGGTCAGCACCGGTGCGAACGGCTGCGGCGCGCGCCAGGCACCGAACAGCGTGTTCACCAGCGGCGTGATCTGGGCTGCGTCGAAGTCACCCACGATCGCCATCTCGGCCGGCTGGGCGCCATGGAAGTCGGCGTGGAAGGCCTTCAGATCGGCCAGGCGCGCCGCCTTGACGTCAGCGACGTCTTCTTCGAGCGAGTTCGCATGGCGCACGTCGCCCTTTGGATAGCGGTTGAAGTGCAGCGCCATCGCGCGCGCGGCGGCGCTGTCGGGCTCGTTACGGCTCGCTTCCAGCCCGACCAGGATCTGCTGACGCAGCTGCTCGAATTCCGATTCCGGGAATGCCGGTTCCCGCAGCACGTGCGCCACCAGTTTCAATGCCTCGGGCAGATGTTCGCGCGTGGTCTGGAAATGCGTCGGACCACCCGTCATCTTGAGCTTGTCGAAGGCATCGGCCAGTTCGGCGCGCGTGTAGCGCGTGGTACCGCGCATCAGCATCGCCGACGTGAGGCCCTGGACCGTGCCCTTGCCGAACAGGCTTTGCTCGGTGCCGAAGTGCTGGCGCAGGTCGACCGTGACGGTCTCGCCCCGGTTCTTTTTGGGCAGCAGCGCCAGCTTCACACCACCCGCCGTCGTTACCGTGGTGCGCTGCATGATGTTCTGCTGGCTCGGGTCAAAGTTTTCCGCCACCAGGTTCGACACGGCCGGCTTGAAGTCCTTCAGCACGTCCGTCACGGCAGGCGCCGACGGCAGCGCGGCGCGTTTCGATGATTCTTCAGGAATGAAGGTGCCGGTCACGCGGTTGGTGCGCAGGTAGTAGCGGCCGGCGCTGGCGGCGACCTGTTCGGCCGTCATCTTCCGCACGCGCTCGCGGCTGACGAAAAACATGCGCCAGTCGCCAAGGGATGCCGGCTCGGACAGCGCCACGCCCACCGCCTGCGGATCGTTCAGGCTGCGCTCGATCGTATTGAGCCACGAACGGCGCACGCGCTCGAGTTCTTCGGCCGTGGGCGGCTTGCTGGCGAATTCTTCGACGGCCTGGACCAGCGCCTCGCGCACCGGCTCGATGGGTTCGCCCAGCTTGACCACGGCGCCAAAGTACTGCAGGCCCGGCGCGTAGCCGGTCTGGCCAAAGCTGAACACCTGGCTCGCCTTGCCTGTTTCGACCAGCAGCTTGTGCAGGCGGCCGTTGGGCGCATCGCCCATGATCTGCGAGGCAAAGCCCAGCGCTTCGGCGTCCGCGTGCAGGTCGGACGGGATCTTGTAGCCAATCGCGACGAACTGCATGTCACCCTGGCGTCGCACGGTAAAGCTGCGCTCGCCGTCCTGGGTCGGCTCTTCGGTCCAGAACACGGGCAAGCTGCGTTTCGGTTTCGGGATAGCCCCGAACAGGCGCTGGATCTTCGCCAGTGTGGCAGCCGGCTCGAACTGGCCGGCCACCAGCAGCACGGCGTTGTCCGGCTGGTAGTAGGTGCGATAAAAGTCCTGCAGATTCTTGATCCGAACGTTCTCGATGTCGCTGCGGTTGCCGATCGTCGAGCGGCCATAGCTGTGCCAGTCGTAGGCGATGCTCTGCATGCGCTTGAACAGCACATTGCCCGGCTGGTTTTCGCCGCTTTCAAACTCGTTGCGCACGACCGTCATCTCGGACGCCAGGTCCTTGGCGGAGACGAACGAGTTGACCATGCGGTCCGCTTCCATCTGCAGCGCCCAGTCCAGATTGTCTTTCGACGCCTGGAACACTTCATAGTAGTTGGTGCGGTCGAGTGACGTGGTGCCGTTGAACTGCATGCCCCGCTCCGAGAACTGCCTGGTGATGTCGCGGTTCTTTGTCGAGCCCTTGAACAGCAGGTGTTCGAGCAGGTGGGCCATGCCCGTTTCGCCGTAGTTTTCGTGGCGCGAGCCGACCAGATAGGTCATGTTGACCGTCACGGTCGGGCGCGAAGCGTCCGGGAACAGCAGTACCTTCAGGCCGTTGGCCAGGCGGTATTCGGTGATGCCTTCGACTGCCGGGCCGAGCGTCACGCCCTTGGGCAGCACTGCTTTGGCGGCGCTGGCCGCAGGCGCGCTGGCCGCAGGTGCGTTGACAGCAGTTGCGTTGACAGCAGGCTGTGCACCGGCAGGCGCAATGGTGATCAGCGCCAGGCACAGCGCCGCGACATGCGCGGACATACCGCGCAGCTTGTTCTTTGAATCCATGATGTCCGATCATTGGGGCAGGACGCCAACCGTCCCGCCTGCGGCCGAAATAGTAGCAGATGGGCAAGCCCAGCATGCCCCTTCGGTTGACGGGTTGACAGGAAGCATCCGAGGCGTGCTTAAGCCCCCCCCCAAATGAACACTGGCGCCTTGATGTGATCAAGGCGCCAGTGGCGTGGTGCTGAAGGTTCAGGCTTCGGGCTTCTTCTCGCCGGGCAGCGGCACGAAGCACGCCTCGACGATCTGCATGTCGTTATCGGTGGCAAAGCTGCGCACGAAGTGATACGCCAGTGGTTCGATCTTCTGCAGCTTGCGGTTGACCACGACGGCCTTGATCCCGTTGACGAGGGTCGGGTAGACGTAGGGAGAAAACTTCAGGTGGGCATTCGGGCCGCCGGTGCCGGGACAATAGGCTGCCAGGACGCCGCACAGCCGCTCCGCCCAGTCGCTCGGGCGGAATTGCTTGCCGTTGTTCGTGATGCCCAGGACAAAAAATTCTCCGGAGAGATCCTCGTCCTTGGTCTGCGCTAAGTCGGTCATAGTCCTGAGGGGCTAAGTGAAGCCACTATTATATCTTATAGAAGACCTGAGGACGAGGAAGCGGGCGCTGCCCCCTTCTCTGCCCTAGCGCAGCCAGGCCACGCTCGAGGTCAGCAACAGCAAAATCATCCACAGAATCAGCGCACGCCACACGAGGCCAACCGTGCTCTGCAGCGCACGGATCGTCGGGTCTTCGCCCGGCAGGATGTCCGTTTCGCTGTCGCTCATGTCAACCATGGCGGCGTCCGCCGGCAACAATTGTGGAGCATTTTCGTTGGGCGTGCCAAGCCGCACACCCATCGCACCGCCGCCCGCCGATAGGATGATGCCGCGCGCTTCGTCGACCCACCGGTTGGCAAAATTGCGCCACGCATAGACGGCATCTTCGAAATTGCCCACCACGGCGAATGCCACCGCCGTCAGGCGTACGGGCATCCAGTCGATCCAGTAGAACGCCTTGGCCGCAAACTCGCCGAACGCTTCGTTGCGCATGTGGTCGGGCTCATTCCACGCACGCGACAGGTATTCCGAGACGCGGTACATCACGGCGCCGGCCGGGCCCAGCGGCATCAGGAACCAGAAGAACACGCCAAACACATTGCGGTGCGTCGTGATCAGGGCTTTCTCGACAGCGATGCGGGTGATTTCCGTGCTGTCCATGCCGACTGTGTCGAGCCGCGTCCATTCGGCCAGCAGCGCGCGCGCACGCGGCTCGTCGCCGGCGTTGAGTGCGAACTGGATCGACGTAAAGAAATGGCTGTAGTGGCGAAACCCCATCGTCAGGTAGATGATCAGGACATTCCAGACGAAGGCCAGGAAGATCAGGTTGTAATGCATGAACACCCAGTAGACGAGCCAGGTGGGCAGCATCAGCGCACCCATCATCAGCAACCATCCCATGCGGCCATTGGTCTGCTCGCCGGCGTTGAACCAGGTTTCGATGCGAATCGTCAGCGCCTTGATGGCGCCGTACACCTGGTTGTCCGCGCGCAGCGGTTTCAGTTGCTCGAAGAGCAGCGCGCACAGGATGGAAAAGAATGTCATTCAGGAACCCTTTTTTGTTATGGCAATACGACTGCCCCGTTACGATAGCGGAGAAGTACGCCAGAATCAAATTTCGGGCAATAACATTCCCTTAAGCCCGCAGAAAGTGGAACAGGTTGCGCAGCATGGCGGCCGTTGCGCCCCAGACAAAATACTGCTCGTAGGGCATCGTGTAGAAGGCCCGGCTGCCGCCCTGCGGCAGGTCGATTTCGCGCCGCTGGTGATGCTGGCCGTCCATCAGCCAGGCCAGTGGCACCTCGAAGGCTTCCGCTACTTCGCCCGGGTCCACCTGCAAGGTGAACGGTGGCGCGACCAGGGCCACGACCGGCGTGACGCGGTACGCGCTGATGGTGGCGTAGTCGGGCAGCACGCCGATGATCTCGATGCGGTGGCGCGACAGGCCGATTTCTTCTTCGGTTTCGCGCAACGCGGTTTCGATGGGCGACGAATCGTAATCTTCCGAGCGGCCACCGGGAAAGCTGACCTGGCCGGCGTGGCTCGTCAGGTGGTCGGTGCGGCGCGTAAGCAGGACCGTCACGCCTTCTGGCCGCTCGACCAGCGGGATCAATACGGCGGCGCGGCGAAACGGCGCGGCCAGGCGTTCGTCGGTCTCGGTCGAGATTTCCGGATCCCACGTCAGGGTTTGCGCAAAGCGCTGGCGCAGCGCTGTCGGACTCAGCCGCGCGGGCGCGAGCGCGGCCTCGCCGGCCAGACTGATCACGGGCAACTGGGTGGGGTCGAACACGAGCTTGGCCAAAATAACGTTCTTTCAATAACGCTGCGGATAGTAAAAAAGGCATCCTTGCGGATGCCTTTTTATTAGCAAAGGTGCTTGCGCACGAAAGCTATTACTCAGCTGCAGCTGCTGGCGCTGCTTTGACGCGACGCTGTGGCAGTTTTTCTTTGATACGCGCCGATTTGCCCGAACGCTCACGCAGGTAGTACAGCTTCGCACGACGCACATCGCCACGACGCTTGACTTCGATCGAAGCGATCAGCGGCGAGTAGAGTTGGAACGTACGCTCGACGCCTTCGCCGGACGAGATCTTGCGAACGATGAAGTTCGAGTTCAAGCCACGGTTACGACGGGAAATCACGACGCCTTCGTATGCCTGGGCGCGCTTGCGGGTGCCTTCGACGACGTTGACGCTGACGATAACGGTATCGCCAGGTGCGAAATCAGGGATCTTGCGGCCGAGGCGCGCAATTTCTTCTTGCTCGAGTTGTTGAATCAGATTCATTTTTATGACTCCATAAACCATCTTGCCGGCGCTACCTTCGCCCAGTAGAGGATGGGGTTGAACAACGGGCAACGTGCCCGCTTTTGCATGCGTCTTGCGACGCATATTCTGCACGCGTCTTGCGACGCCACATTCTTACTCGGCAGGTTTGACCAACCCTGCCAGAAACTGTTCGTCCTTCTTGGTCAGCTGGCCGGCGGCGCGCGCCGCGTCCAGCAGATCCGGCCGCTTCGCTGCGGTGGCTTCCAGCATGCGCTGGCGGCGCCACTTGACGATCTCGGCGTGGTTGCCACCCATCAGGACAGGTGGTACCGGTATGTCTTCGTACACGTCAGGCCGCGTATAGTGCGGCGAGTCGAGCAAGCCGTTGACGAAACTGTCTTCGACGGCCGATGCATCGTCGCCGAGCACACCGGGAATCAGGCGTACCACGGCGTCCATCAGGGCCATCGCCGGCAATTCACCGCCCGATAGCACGAAGTCGCCGAGAGAAATTTCCTCATCGACGCAGCGATCGAGCAGGCGCTGATCCACCGCTTCGTAGCGACCGCACAGGATGACGAGACCAGGCTCGTCCTTCAGTGCCATCGCGCGGGCATGGGTCAGCGGCTTGCCTTGCGGCGACATGAACACCACGCGCGGGCTGGGCAGACCGAGGTCTTGCTGGCGCGCCTTCGCGGCATCGATGGTCGCTTCGAGCGGCCGTGCCATCATCACCATGCCGGGACCACCGCCATACGGGCGGTCATCGACGGTGCGGTGACGGTCTTGCGTGAAATCGCGTGGATTCCAGAGATGCAAGCCCCAGCGTTGCTGCTCGAACGCACGGCGGGTCACCCCGGACTGCGTCAATGCGGCAAACATTTCCGGGAACAAGCTCACGACGTCAAATTGCATCGGATCTCAAGCCCACGTGGACGGGTTCAAAAATCGAGACCCCAGTCCAGGGTAATCAGTTTTTGGTCGAGGCTGACAGTCTTGACGAATTGGTCGACGAACGGCACGAGGCGCTCGGGTGCTTTTTCGTCGGACGACGGATCGGGCACCGGCACAATGCGCAAAATCGATTGCGCGCCATTGCTCATCATGTCGGCCACCTTGCCCAGAGCTTCGCCCTGCAGGTTGACCACGTCAAGCCCGATCAGATCGGACCAGTAATACTCATCTTCTTCGAGCGCGGGAAACGCGCTGCGTGCGATCTGTACCGTGGCGCCCTTGAGCGCTTCGGCAGCATCGCGGCCCTGCAGGCCGACCAGCGTGGCGACGACATCGCCGCCATGCAGTTTTGCACTGCGCACCGTAACGGCGTGCAGAGTCGGCTTGCTGACCCACCAGGTTTTCACGTTCAGCAGCGCATCGGCGTCAGCGGAGTGCGGCGTGACACGAATGCCACCGACGATGCCATAAGCACCGGACACGTACCCCACTTCGGCCAGATCGGCGGGAACCGAAGTTCCCGTACCTGCGTTGCTCGCTGCTGAATCGTTCAAACCTGCGTACCTTGCTTAATGAAATTAAGCAGCTGGCTTTTGCTGGGCGACCAGGCGAGCGACGGTTGGCGACAGTTGTGCGCCAACGCCTTGCCAGTGCGACAGACGGTCAGCAGCGATACGCAGGCTGACTTCAGCGCCCGATGCCATCGGGTTGTAGAAACCGATACGCTCGATGAAACGACCATCGCGACGATTGCGCGAATCAGTTGCAACGATATTGAAGAACGGACGCTTTTTTGCGCCACCACGAGCCAAACGAATAACGACCATAATATTTCCGAAAAAGTTGTTCTGGACGGAGAAAGTCGACGATTATAGCGCGCGACACCGAACAGCAGCAAGCGTTAATGATACAGGGCGCGCAGTCCCAGGAGAATCAACCATTATCACCGATTTCGCGCCATACCGCTACCAGCCATCTGCCCGATTGGCCTGGAATACGCTGTCAATCGCTGAAAGCGTGCCATTCGCGCCAATCTGGACGATACTTTGGCTTTCCTGAACGATTGACAACATCCATGGCTGCTGCGCACAAGAACAAGACTGTTGCTACCCTGCTCGCCCTGCTGCTGGGTGGCTTCGGCATCCACCGCTTTTACCTGAAGCCTGGTGCGGACCGCATTGGCCTCTTGCACCTGTGCTGCCTGCCGGTCACCGGAATACTGTATGGCGCGGTCAAGCCGCATCCGTTCTATATGGTGCTGCCGCTGCTGGTGTCGTACATCGTCGGCTTTGTCGAGGCGCTGGTGATTGGCCTGACGCCGGATGAGAAGTGGGATGCCCAATACAATGCGCACAGCGGGCAGCAGACTCGCTCGAACTGGGTGCTGGTGTTGCTGCTGGTGATCACGATGCTGGTGGCGACGACCGTGCTGATCGGGACGATCGCACGGTTGTCGGATGTGATGTACACGGGCGGCGCGTACGGGTGATAAAAAAAGGCAGCCCGCAGGCTGCCTTTTTTGTTACGGCCAGCGCGAACTGTTCCGTTAGAACTGCTCGATCTCCAGCGCCAGCACGCCTGCCGCGCCATCGACGATCGACGTGCACAATCCCGGCGCCTGCGACAGGATGTGATCGGCAAAGAAGCGCGCCGTGCCGATCTTGGCGCGGTAGAAGGCAGCATCGCCCTCGCCTGCATCCAGGCGCTTCTGCGCCGCCAGCGCCGCGCGCGCCATCTGCCAGCCGCCGAGCACGATGCCAGCCAGCTTCAGGTACGTGACGCTGCCGGCAAACACCGCCTTCACATCCGTCTTGATATTGGCCACCACATACTCGACCACTTGTTCGAGCGCCGCGCTGCCTTCCTGCAGGCGCTGTGCGATGGCCGCGAAATCGGCGTTCTGCGCGTCCATCAACTGGCGCTCGACATCGCGGATCTGCGCGATCAGCGCCTTGGCCACGGCGCCGCCATCGCGCACCGTCTTGCGGCCCACCAGGTCGTTGGCCTGGATCGCGGTCGTGCCTTCGTAGATGGTCAGGATCTTGGCATCGCGGTAGTGCTGCGCCGCGCCCGTTTCTTCGATGAAGCCCATGCCGCCGTGCACCTGCACGCCGTCGCGCGCGACCTGCTCGCTCATCTCGGTCGCCCAGCCCTTGATGACCGGGACCAGGTATTCATAGATGGCCAGGTTCGCCGTGCGCGTTGCTTCATCCGGATGGTGATGGGCCAGGTCGGACAGTGCCGCACCGACATAGGCCAGCGCGCGCGCGGCTTCCGTCTGTGAGCGCATCGACATCAGCATGCGGCGCACGTCCGGGTGGTGGATGATCGTCACCGGACCGCTCGAGCCGGCCACGTCGCGCGACTGGACGCGGTCCTTGGCGAAGGCCACGGCGCCCTGGTACGCATGCTCGGCCAGACCGACGCCCTGGATGCCCACGCCGAAGCGCGCTGCATTCATCATGATGAACATGTATTCGAGGCCACGGTTTTCTTCGCCGACCAGCGTGCCGACAGCCCCGCCGTTGTCGCCGAACTGCAGCACGGCCGTTGGGCTGGCCTTGATGCCCAGCTTGTGCTCGATCGAGACGCAGGCGACGTCGTTGCGTTCGCCCAGCGAACCATCGTCATTGATCATGAACTTGGGCACGATGAACAGCGAGATCCCCTTCACGCCCGGTGGCGCGTCAGGCGTGCGCGCCAGCACCAGGTGCACGATGTTCTCGGTCATGTCGTGATCGCCATACGTGATGTAGATCTTGGTGCCGAACAGTTTATAGGTGCCGTCGCCCTGCGGCTCGGCGCGGGTGCGCACGGCGGCCAGGTCGGAGCCGGCCTGCGGCTCGGTCAGGTTCATGGTGCCGGTCCACCGGCCCGACACCAGCGGCTCGAGGAAGCGCGCCTTTTGCGCGTCCGAACCGGCGGTGAGCAAGGCCTCGATGGCGCCGTCGGACAACAGTGCCACCAGCGCGAACGACAGGTTGGCGCCATGCAGCATCTCCATGCACGGCGTGGCCACGAGCTTGGGCAAGCCCTGCCCGCCGAAGTCCTGCGGATGCTGCACACCCTGCCAGCCGGCCTCGGCGTACGCCTTGAACGCCTCGCGGAAACCCTTGGTCGTGGTAACGACGCCGTCTTTCCAGTAGCTTGGGTCCTTGTCGCCGACGCGGTTGAGCGGCGCGATCACGTCGCGGCAGAATTTCGCGTTCTCTTCCAGAACCGCTTCCACGGTATCGGGCGTCGCATCTTCACAGCCGGGCAGCGCATTGATCTCGGCCAGGTTGGCCAGTTCGGTCAGCACGAACTGCATGTCTTTCAGCGGGGCGTTGTAGCTCACCATTGTCTCCTGAATAAATTCTTATGCAAAAAAAACGCCGTTCCTGCACAGGCGGGAACGGCGTCATTGGCGGCTGTCGGCGCGGCGTACAACGACGCCGCGCCTGGCGATCAGCCCAGTTCCTTGACCAGTTCCGGCACTGCCTCGAACAGGTCGCCCACCAGGCCGTAATCGGCGACCGAGAAGATCGGCGCTTCCGGGTCCTTGTTGATCGCGACGATGACCTTCGAGTCCTTCATGCCGGCCAAGTGCTGGATCGCGCCGGAAATACCGACGGCGATGTACAGCGTTGGCGCGACGATCTTGCCCGTCTGGCCAACTTGCCAGTCGTTCGGCACGAAGCCGGCGTCGACGGCGGCGCGCGATGCACCCATGGCCGCGCCCAGCTTGTCGGCCAGTGGCTCGAGGATCTTGAAGTTGTCGGCCGAGCCGATGCCGCGGCCACCCGAGACGATCACCTTGGCGGCGGTCAGTTCCGGACGGTCCGACTTGGCCAGCTCGCGGCCCACGAAGCTCGACGTGCCCGCGTCTGCGACAGCAGCGATGGCTTCGATGGCGGCCGAACCACCAGCGGCTGCCGAATCGAACGCCGTGCCGCGCACGGTGATGACTTTCACGCTGTCGCTCGACTGCACGGTGGCAATCGCGTTACCGGCGTAGATCGGGCGCTCGAACGTGTCGGGCGAATCGACCTTGGTGATCTCGGAGATCTGCGCGACGTCCAGCTTGGCGGCCACGCGCGGCAGGATGTTCTTGCCGTAGGCGGTGGCGGGCGCGAGGATGTGCGAGTAGCTGCCGGCGATCGCCAGGATCTGCTCGGCCACGTTCTCGGCCAGGCCGTCAGCGAAGTGCGGCGCGTCGGCGACCAGCACTTTCGAAACGCCTGCGATCTGCGCAGCAGCGTCGGCAGCGGCGCCGCAGCCCGAACCGGCAACCAGGATATGCACATCGCCGCCGCACTGGACAGCTGCGGTAACGGTGTGGTGGGTAGCGCCCTTCAGGGAGCCGTTGTCGTGTTCAGCAATGACTAATGCGACCATGTTGATTCCTATCTTGTAAATGACGACAAACGGCTCAGATGACTTTGGCTTCAGTGCGCAGTTTCTGCACCAGCGTGCCTACGTCCGGGACCTTCACACCCGCCGAACGCTTGGCCGGCTCGACGACTTTCAACGTCTTCAGGCGCGGCGCCACGTCCACGCCCAGGTCTTCCGGCTTGATCGTCTCGAGCGGCTTTTTCTTGGCCTTCATGATGTTCGGCAGCGTCACGTAGCGCGGCTCGTTCAGGCGCAGGTCGGTGGTGATGACTGCAGGCAGCTTGAGCGCCACGGTTTCCAGGCCGCCGTCGACTTCACGCGTCACGGTGACCTTGCCGTCCTCGAGCACCACTTTCGACGCGAACGTCGCTTGTGGCCAGCCCAGCAGTGCGGCGAGCATCTGGCCGGTCTGGTTCGAGTCGTCATCGATTGCCTGCTTGCCCAGGATGATCAGCTGTGGCTGCTCTTTGTCGGCCAGCGCCTTCATGATCTTGGCCACGCCCAGCGGCTCGGTGTCGCCTGCGGTCTCGACCAGGATGGCGCGGTCGGCGCCGATGGCCAGGCCGGTGCGCAGGGTTTCCTGGCACTGCGGCACGCCGATCGACACTGCCACCACTTCGGTAACCTTGCCGCCTTCTTTCAGGCGGGTCGCCTCTTCCAGCGCGATTTCGTCGAACGGGTTCATCGACATCTTGACGTTGGCGATATCCACACCGCTGTTGTCGGACTTGACGCGAACCTTGACGTTGTAGTCGACCACGCGTTTGACGGGTACCAGGACTTTCATAGGGTGCCTTTTAAAATGAGATGGAGACAGACTAAAGTGGCTCAGATTATATGAGAAATCGGGGCAACGGGCCAAATTAAAGCACGAGCGTGCGATTTTTTAGTAGAGGAAAACACCTAAAATACTCGGTCTGTCATGAATTTGGGGAAAACAAACGGGGCACAGACCCCGGCACGGCAAGTGTGTGCGCCGCATCGACAGGCGCAACACGGCAGCCTGGATTACTTGCGGCGCATCAGAAACGTGAACTCGCCGTGTTCGAAGGTGTGGGCCAGCAGCGCATTGCCGGTCTGTTTGGCAAACGCCTGAAAGTCGCGCACGGAGCCGGTGTCGGTGGCCACGATACGCAACACCTGGCCACTCTCCATTTCGGCGAGCGCCTTCTTCGCTTTGAGGATGGGCAGTGGGCAATTGAGCCCCCGCGCATCCAGATCTCTCTGGAATTCCATGGTGTCGGTGTCAGTGTCGAAAATGATGTCGCTCATCGCATTCCTGATCAGTAAGGAGGGTGCTGGAACTCGAATACTACTCCAATTCCCACAGTATGACGCAGCGCACCAAAATAGTCATAGATTGTTGCGAGCCTGCAACCCAGTGTTAAAAGCTTGACGAGCTGCTACCGAGTCTGTACTGGATGCTCACAAAAAAGCACTATGGCGGTGCATCATGCAGACAAGATGCGACCCAAATCGGCGCGTGCAATAGACGGTCAGACAATCTTGCGCAATAAAATGGGTGCTGGTTCGATTGAAGCGTTGATGGGCGGGTCAATCCATGTCCGACAGCTGGATTTGCGGACGGATTGCGCCGATCAACCCAGCAACGTTCGCCCTGCCGACGCCGACACATAAATTTCACGGCGCACGATGCGCAGTGTGAATGCCTGCTCCAGCATGGCCAGAAAATCCGGACTGCCGAGGTGAACATCGAGAGCTTCTTGCGTGGCCCAGCCTTCGGCCAGGTGAAACACGTTGGCCTGCTTCAGGTCTTGCGAGGCGATGTAATACAGGCAGCCTGGTTTGCCAGCGATCTGGTCAACCGACGCCGTCGCGCTGCGTGCAAAGGCCGCAGCGTCCAGCGGATTGATTTCATAGGTGCCCACCAGGCTGACGAAGCGTGCAGTGGAAGCAGTATTCATATGGGTTCCTGTCATGGTGAAACCCCGGGGCACGAGCGTATGTGCATGGGGCAATTGGTGCAGTCTGATTGCTGACTGCATGGATGAGAAGCCATGCAGCGGCCATATCATTTATGCTCTCGCCGCATAAAACCAATTCACGCGGGCAGGAATGGATAAATTGTTGTGGATGCGATGCTTCGTGCGCGCCGTCGAAACCGGTAGTTTTTCAGCCGTCGCGCGCGAACTCGGGATTGGGCAACCAAACGTCAGCCGGCATGTGGCGGCACTGGAGAAGTCGCTCGGCACGCGGCTGCTGCATCGCTCGACGCGGCAAATGGTCGCCACGACCGAGGGCCAGCGCTATTACGCGCAAGCGCGCCTGGCACTCGACATCATCGGAGAAGCCGAAGCAGAGGCGCATGGTGAACAAGATCCGCATGGACTGCTGCGCATTGCGTGTCCGGAGAGTATCGGCACTGAACTCTTGATACCCGCCCTGCCGGATTTTCTGCAGCGCTATCCGCATGTCGATGTGGAATGTCGTCTGAGTGACGCCTACATCGACCTGGTGGCCGAAGGCATCGATATCGCCATCCGGGGTGGCAAGTTACGTGACAGCACCCTGCGTGCCCGGTGCGTCGGTCAATCTGCGCGCATCTGCGTGGCAAGCAGGACGTATCTGAAACAACGTGGCACGCCGCTGGAACCCGGCGACCTGCCTGCGCACGACTGCCTTGTGTATACCTTGCTGGCGGCCGGCAATGACAGCTGGCCGTTCAGGGATGGCGATCGCAAGGTCAGCGGACGTGTGCGACTCAATAGTCTGGACGGCATCCGGCGCGCCGTCCTGAACGACCTGGGGATCGCTTACCTGCCGGCCTGGATGGTGACCAAGGAACTGCAGAGCGGCAAACTGGTAGCGGTGTTGACCGGGCATGGGGCGCCGCCGGTGCCCGTCAATGTGCTGTATTCCGCAGAACGGCGCCTGCCCCGGCGTGCAGCGGTCTTCATTGACTTTATTGCGCAGGTGCTTGCGAATGTTCCCGGACTCGTTCGAGACAGTCGATGACTTTTCCAGCCCGGCAACCTGCTAAGCTGACGTCATCGTGTATGCCAACCTGGGGGTATCAGAACATGAAAATTATTGCCTTCTCGCTCTTCATCGCGATGCAGTTGCTTCCCGTCGCCTATTCGCAGGACAAACTTCAAGACCAACCCGGCCAGGGGAAGGCCGGACCGGATGCCGTGATCGACATTGCACCGAATACACCGGCCCCGATCGACTACGACTACGCGTGGGACCAGTTTGCACACAGAAGCGCCGTGATGTGGGAATGCCGCGGCGTTCAGTCGGGCGAGTTCGTTGCGCCGGATTTTTGCGCGTTCAAGGAAAAAGTGGACAAGCAATGGCCGGACAAGAACATCCCCGGACATTGGAAGCGGCGTTAGTCAACGCAGTATTCATCGAACGCCACCAGCGGCGCGCCGAAAAAAAACGCCGCCCGAAGGCGGCGTCGATCTCGCAGGCGGCGTGCTTACGCGCGCTCGCCCACCCAGCCCGCCACGCCGGCCAGCGCTGCCGGCAAGCCCGATGGGTCGGTACCGCCGGCCTGCGCCATGTCCGGACGCCCGCCGCCCTTGCCGCCTACCTGCTGGGCCACAAAGTTGACCAGCTCGCCCGCCTTGACCTTGCCGGTGGCATCCTTGGTCACGCCTGCGATCAGGCTGACCTTGCCGTCGAGGACGCTTGCCAGCACGATGGCGGCCGTGCCCAGCTTGTCCTTGAGCTTGTCCATTGCTTCGCGCAGCGTGGCCACGTCAGCGCCTTCCATCGTCGCTGCCAGCACCTTGATGCCGTTGACGTCGATGGCTTGTGCGATCAGCTCGTCGCCCTGCCCCGACGCCAGCTTCGACTTCAGCGCAGCGACTTCTTTTTCGAGCAGCTTCACCTGATCCTGCACCTGGCCGATACGGCTGGTCAGTTCGTCAGGATTGGTCTTCAGGGCGCCGGCCGCTTCGATCAGCTTGCGGTTGATCGATTGCACCAGAGCCAGTGCGCCTTCACCCGTGACGGCTTCGATGCGGCGGATGCCGGCAGCGACGCCGCCTTCGGACACGATCTTGAACAGGCCGATGTCGCCGGTGCGGGTCACGTGGACGCCGCCGCACAGCTCTTTCGAGGTGCCGATGTCGAGCACGCGCACGGTGTCGCCGTACTTCTCGCCGAACAGGGCCATGGCGCCGTGCTTGACCGCATCGTCGAACGACATATTGTGCGACTGCGTCGCGTGGTTTTCGAGAATCTCGCGGTTGACGATGGTCTCGACCTGCGTGATTTCGTCCAGCGTCAGCGCCTGCGGGTGGCTGAAGTCGAAGCGCGTCTTGTCAGGATCGACCAGCGAACCTTTTTGTGCCACGTGCGTACCCAGCACTTCGCGCAGCGCCTTGTGCATCAGGTGCGTTGCCGAGTGGTTGCGAATGGTGCGTGCGCGCTTGGCCGTGTCGACCTGTGCATCGACCGTCGCGCCGACCTTCAGCGTGCCTTCGCGCAGCACGCCGTGGTGACCGAAGACGTCGGCCTGGATCTTGAGCGTGTCTTCGACTTCGAAGCGGATGGCGCCGTCGCCAATCACACCCTGGTCGCCCACCTGGCCGCCCGATTCAGCGTAGAACGGCGTCGTGTCGAGCACGACGATGCCCGCCTGACCGGCGCTCAGTTGCTCGACCTTCACGCCGTCGGCATACAGCGCCAGCACGTGCGTGTTGTGGGCCAGCGAATCGTAGCCGACGAATTTCGTTTTTTCGCCCGCGTACTCGACGTTGGCCGCCATCTTGAACTTGCCGGCGGCGCGCGCCGTCTTCTTTTGCTGTTCCATGGCGGCAGTAAAGCCCGCTTCGTCGAGCGTGATGCCACGCTCGCGGCAAATGTCGGCGGTGAGGTCGAGTGGGAAGCCGTAGGTGTCGTACAGCGTGAAGGCGGTGCCGCCGTCGAGGTTCTTCGGATCCTTGGCCAGTTGGGCTTCGAGGATCTTCATGCCGTTTTCCAGCGTCTCGCCGAAGCGTTCTTCTTCGGCCTTGAGCACTTGCGCCACGCGTTCTTTGGCCGTGCGCAGTTCGGGATAGGCTTCGCCCATCTCGATGTCGAGGTCCGCGACCAGCTTGTAGAAGAATGGCTTGGTCTGGCCCAGCTTGTGGCCGTGGCGCAGCGCGCGGCGCACGATGCGGCGCAGCACGTAGCCGTGGCCTTCGCTGCTCGGGATGATGCCGTCGACGATCATGAACGACGCAGCGCGGATGTGGTCGGCGATGACCTTCAGCGAATTGTTCTCGAGGTCGGGCGCGGCGGTTTCGCGGGCAGCGGCCTTGATCAGGTTCTGGAACAGGTCGATTTCGTAGTTGCTGTGCACGTTCTGCAGCACAGCGGCCAGGCGCTCCATGCCCATGCCGGTGTCGATCGACGGCTTCGGCAGCGGAGTGAGCGAGCCGGTCTCGTCGCGGTAGAACTGCATGAACACGAGGTTCCAGATTTCGATGAAGCGGTCACCGTCTTCTTCAGCCGAGCCCGGTGGGCCGCCCCAGATGTCGGCGCCGTGGTCGTAGAAGATCTCGGTGCACGGACCGCATGGGCCCGTATCGGCCATCTGCCAGAAATTGTCGGATGCGTAGCGCGCGCCCTTGTTGTCGCCAATGCGGATGATGCGCTCTTTTGGCACGCCGATCTCGTTGGCCCAGATGTCGTACGCTTCGTCGTCCTCGAAATAGACCGTGATGGTCAGCTTTTCGGCCGGCAGCAGGTAGACCTTGGTCAGAAGTTCCCAGGCCAGCTGGATCGCATCGCGCTTGAAGTAGTCGCCGAAGCTGAAGTTGCCCAGCATCTCGAAGAACGTGTGGTGCCGCGCCGTGTAGCCGACGTTTTCCAGATCGTTGTGCTTGCCGCCGGCGCGCACGCAGCGCTGCACGGACGTCGCGCGCGAGTACGGGCGCGAATCCAGGCCCAGGAAGACATCCTTGAACTGCACCATGCCGCTGTTGGTCAGCAGCATGGTCGGGTCGTTGCCCGGCACCAGCGGGCTGGAACGCACGATGGAATGGCCTTTGGATTCGAAGAACTTGAGGAACTTTTCGCGGATGTCGGAGGATTTCATGTCTGATCGTTGGGCGGAGTGAGGCAGCGTGCCTATAAAGGAACGATTATAGCCTAGCTCCCCGATCCATTCTCAGCGCAGCAGGCCCAGAACTGAGCGTGGTTGCCCGTTGGCCTGCGCCAGCATCGCCGACGCTGCCTGTTGCAGGATCTGCGTGCGGGTCAGCCGCGCCGTGTCGCTCGCGTAATCCGTGTCCTGGATGCGCGAGCGGGCCGCCTGCATGTTCTGTGAACTCGTCTCGAGGGCACCGGCGGCCAGATCCAGCCGGTTGCTCGAGGCGCCAGTGCGCACGCGCTGCTCATTGACGAACTCCAGCGCCCGGTCGATGGTCAGCAGCGCCACACTGGAGCGCGTCATGTCGAGACTGGCCAGGCCGAGGGCGCGCGCATTCATCGACGAGAATTGCAGGTCGATCAGGTCGCCGGCACTGTCGCCCGCCTGCACCTGCACGCGCCGCACGCCGCTGGCGCCGCCTTCGTTCGGGTACACGACATTGAAACCGGCCAGGCCGTCTGCGGCATTGCTGGTCCCGCTGGCGGGCACGACGGCGCGGGCATCGCGCACGGCGCCGCCGTCGGCATCCAGGCCGCCGATGGCGCCCGTATCGGCATTGGTCAGATTCATTTTTGTATTGATAAATTGTGCGCCGTTGGCGCCGAAGTCGGCCAGGAACGCGGCATTGCTGGTGTACACGCCTTTTGACACGGCATTGAGCGCCGCGTCGAGATTGGCGGACTGGTTGTTGTTCAGGTATTGCATGATGCCCTTGATACCACCCTCCACGCCCAGGCCTTTCATGCGGTCGTGCAGGTAGCGGCTGGCGGCATACCCGCCTTCGTAGGAAAAACCGCCGCCAGCGATGGTGGCGACCACGCCCGCGATGCTGCCGGCGCCGGCCAGCCGTTCGTCGGCGCCATTGATCAGTTCAGCCGTGCCTTCGACAAACCATTGGGGCAGCGCGCCCATGTTCATGGTGCGGCCCATCACGGCGTGCACCATTTCATGGGCGACGATGCGGTCGCTGTAGAGCGGCGCGCTGCCGCCATCGGGCGTGACCGCGGTGCCGAAGTCGGCCATGTCGAGGTTCAGGTGCAGATTGTTCAGCTTGCCGCCGGACGACGTGCCGGACACCGAGGCAAGCACGTTGTAGGCGCCATCCGTGGTCTCGAGGTTGACAGTCAGTTTGGCGCCGTCACCCATGAGGCCGTAATGCTGCTTGATCATGTCCTCAGCAGAACTGAGCCAGCCGGACTGCAGGCCATCGAGCACGGCGCGCCGCCGTTCGTCGCCGCCAATGCTGACGGTGTCCTGCGAAAACAGCGCTTGCCCGTTAAAGCTGGTGTCGGTGCCCACTTGTGTGATGTGTTGCAGCAGCGCCTGCGTTTCTTTCTGCAGCGCGCCGCGATCGCCGTCCGTGTAGCTGCCGTTGCCGGCGGCCACTGCCATCTCGCGCAGGCGTTGCAGGGTCTCGGTGACGCTGGCCATGGCACCGTCGGCCACCTGCAGCATCGATGTCGCATCGCTCAGGCTGCGCATCGCCTGGCTGGTGCCGCGCAGGTTCGACGTCAGGCGCGACGTGATCGCCTGGCCGGCCGCGTCGTCGGACGCGCGATTGATGCGCATGCCTGAGCTCAGGCGCTCGGTGAGCTTTGCCGCCTCGGTATCATGCGTGCGCATGCTGCGCTGCGTACTGGGCGACAGGGTATTCGTCGAGATGGAAAGCGCCATGGTGGCAACACTGTCAGAATGATCGTCAGTTCTTAACGTCACCCCTCCCCTGTTACTTTAGGTCACAATGTAAATATAGTGCCAAGGTCTGCCGTCAGGCGAAATCGGGCGTGATCAGGTCGATGCGGTCGGTGCAGAAGGCGTCCACACCCCAGGCCAGCAGTTCGCGCGCGCGGCCGGCATCGTTGACGGTGTAGCAGAACAGGCCATAGCCGGCGTCCTTGACGGCGCGTGCCTGCTGCTGGCTCAGGTGCAAGTGGTTGGTATGGATGGCGCGTGCGCCGAGCGCCTGCGCCCGCGTCTGCCAATCGGCACCGAGCGCGCTGATGAGGCAGGCACGTGGCAGGATCGGGGCCGCCGCCTGGGCCGCGGCCAGTGCGACGTTGCTGAATGACGACAACAGCGGCAACGCGGCCGGGTCGCCGGATGTGAGCGCGTCGGCGAACAGCGCGGCCGTCATCTGCGCCACGGTGCGGCCCGTCTCGCGTTCGTAGCCGGGCGCCGGCTTGATCTCGATATTCATCCAGATGCCGTGGGCCATGCACAGGCGCGCGAAGGCGTCGAACAGCGGCACCGGCTCGCCCGCGAACGCCGGGCCGAACCAGCTGCCGGCATCCATCGCGGCCAGGTCCCGCGCATCGTGCTCGAACACGCTGCCGCTGCCCCGGACCGTGCGGCCCAGGCCAGGATCGTGCAGCACCACGGGGACGCCGTCGCGCGCCAGCATGACGTCGAACTCGATCGCGCGAAAGCCCGCCGCCATACCGCAGCGCAAGCCGGCCACCGTGTTTTCGGGCGCGAGCGTGCCGCCTCCCCGGTGCGCGAGGATGCGGGGCCATGGCCACACGGGATCATTCTTCATCATCATCATGCAAAGGCCGGTTGGCCGAAGCGGTAAGCAAGGAATGCGAATACGCCCAGGTTCAGCGCCACCGTCGCCTGAAACTTCCACTGGAACGATTGCTTGCTGGTCTTGTGGCGCAGCCATTGTTGCGCCACGACGGCACCAGGCCAGCCACCAATCAGGCCCAGCAGCAGGAGCGTGGCTTCCGGTGTGCGCCACGTACTGGCGCGCGCCGCCGACTTGTCCATCGCGTAGGCCACGAAACAGGTCAGGCTGGTGACGAGGTAGGCGGCGCCGACGATCTGGGACATGTTCCAGGCCAGGCTGGCAAACAGGTACAGGACGAGGAACACGGCGAGCGGGACGTAGGGCATAGCGACAGCTTACCGTTCGCGGTACTGTCGTGTCCACCTGGCAAATAGATGCAGCGCTACCCTTTCCTGTGAAACACCCACGTAACGTTCACAGAGCGCAGAGCGCCGATCACCGAGCGCAGATCGTTGATGATCGATGCACCGTGGGTTCGTCATCGTACAGAGCGGTCGATATCAAAACGCCTACGCTGGTCATCCATCCCGGCATTCACCCAGCAGGAGAACACATGGCTTTTGATTTAGGTAATTTGTTGCAGCAATATCTTGGTGGCGCAGGCGCCGCCAGCACCAACGGCAATGCTGCCGCCGACTTCGACCAGGTAGCGCAGAACGCGCCGCGGGCCAGCGTCGCGCAAGGCATCGCGAGCGCACTGCGCTCCGACCAGACCCCACCGTTCCCGCAAATGGTCAGCCAGTTGTTTGGCCAGAGCGATCAGAACCAGCGCGCCGGCATGCTGACCAGCTTGCTGGGCGGCGCGGGCGGCGGCGTGCTGTCGTCGGTCGCTGGTGGTGCACTGAGCAAGATCTTTGGCAACAATGTGCCAACGCAGGTCACACCTGAACAGGCGGCGCAGGTCTCGCCTGAGCAAGTACAGGAACTGGCTGAAAAAGCACAGCAGCAGAATCCCGGCATCGTCGATCGCATGAGCGACTTCTACGCCGAGCATCCAACGCTGATCAAGGCTGCCGGGGGCGCCGCCCTGGCCGTCGCACTGGGCTACATGGCAAACAATATCCGTAAACAATCACCAGAAAAGGAGGGACCCGTGGGTATCCTGAGCAACATCTTCCATAAAATTTTCCCAGGCAAAAAAGACGCAGCACCGGCGGCAACGCCAACGGCTGCACCTGCTGCCCCGACCGCAGCACCGGCACCAGCCGCACCAACGGCCGCCGCACCAGCAGCAGCGCCAGCCCCGGCAGCGGCGCCAGCCCAACCAGTCGATGTCGAGCAAGTCCTCAACGGCATGCTCGCCTCGTCGGGCCAGCAACTGAACTGGCGTTCGTCGATCGTCGACCTGCTCAAGCTGCTCGGTCTGGACAGCAGCCTGCAGTCGCGCAAGGAACTCGCCGCTGAGCTTAACTACACCGGCGACATGAACGATTCGGCCAAGATGAACATCTGGCTGCACCGCCAGGTCATGAACAAGCTGGCGGCCAATGGCGGCAAGGTGCCAGCTGACCTGCGTGACTGATACCCCGTAGCGCGCACTCCACGAAACCGCAACCGGTCCCGCCGGCTGCGGTTTTTTTATTCAGTCGGCCAGTGTCGTGTTGGCCGCCGCCCCGCAGGCGAAGCAGAATCGTGCAAACGCATTCTTGCGCGGCGTGCAAGCAGTACAGCGGTTGAACAAGCCGATGCCGCAGTGCGGGCAGAAATCGTTCTTGCCATCCTTCAGGTCGACCGCACGCTCGCACCCGGGACACAGGCTTTTCGCCAGCCTGGTCTGGGCCACGTCATAGCGCATCCCCTGACGCCGCTCGGCATCGGGCAAGGCTTCAGCCAGCTTCTGGCGCGCCAGATATCCCTGCAACCACCGGATCGCATAGCGCCCGGCAACGACCGTCAGGATGATGCCGACGATGTAGCGCACATACCCGCCATAGCTCGGCAGATACGGCACCAGTTCGAAGAAGAACGTGAACAATGCAAACAGGATGAAGCCCCAGGCAAACGGCCAGTCGGGCGTCTTGCGCTTGTGCTTGAACAGCCAGCCGGCCACCAGCAAGAGCGGCAGGGTCAGCGCGAGCCGATAGCCAAACACGCGAAGATCGCGCGCCGCCTGCGCTTCAAACAACGCCTTCGCGGCTGGCTCTTCCAGCGCACGCCAGCGGGTGCCGGCACGCTCCCCGGCCTGGGTTGCGTCGAGCAGCGTCTGCTGTTCGGCCTCCACTGCTGCAAGGGCCGTGCGCTCGGCGCTTGCCAGCGCATCGAGTGCTTCGGTACGCTTGATTAATTCCGGATCCTGCTCGGGCCGCGCCGTCACCTGCCGGGTCGCCAGCCAGTTGCCGAACGTCTCGCGTGCCGAAGCAGTATTCGCGCTGGCCACCGTGTGCTTCTGGGTCGCCTGCTCCAGGCGCGTCTGGGCCTGTTCCTGCGCTTTGTGCGCTGCTTCCCGCTCGGCTTGCACACTGGCCAATTGGACCGGGTCCATGAATTGCTCGAGCGTCAGTGGCTCTTCAACATCGCGCACGTTCTGCACGATCAGGCTGCCAAGCCCGATCAAAAAGCCAGCAAACACGAACGCAACGAGCCACAGGGCGCGCTGCATCCATTTTTCAGTCAGGCGCAAGCCTTTGCTCATGATCAACTCCAGGGTGATGGACAAGCAGGCAGCTTGCCATCCCCGGGCGGTCTACGCTACCGATAGTCAACACGGCCTTGCGCTGCGCTACCGCCGGCATCGCCGTGTGATACCAGTCAGAAGTACGACAGCCCCAGCGCCTTCTTGACTTCGTCGGTCGTCGCCGCCGCGACTTCACGCGCCTTCATCGTGCCTTCTTTCAGCATCTGCATGACGTAGGCCGGGTCTTTCGCGAACTCTTCACGGCGCGTGCGGATCGGCGCCAGCATCTCTTGCAGGATGCCTTCGAGGCGCTTCTTGACGATGCTGTCGCCCAGGCCACCGCGCTGGTAATGCGCCTTCATCTCGGCCAGGCCGTCCTTGTCGGTATCGAACGCGTCCAGATACGTGAAGGCGACGTTGCCTTCGATGTGGCCCGGATCGGAAACCTTCAGGTGCAGCGGGTCGGTGTAGACGTTCCGGACGGCAGCGCGGATCTCGTCAGGGCTCGCGCCCAGATTGATCGTGTTGCCCAGCGACTTGCTCATCTTGGCCTTGCCGTCGATGCCCGGCAGGCGCCCCACTTCAGGCACGAAGGCCTTGGCTTCCACCAGGATGTCGCGCCCGACGATGCGGTTGAACTTGCGCACGATCTCGTTGCACTGCTCGATCATCGGGATCTGGTCTTCGCCCACCGGCACCATGTTCGCCTTGAACGCGGTGATGTCGGCGGCCTGGCTGGCCGGGTAGGTCAGAAAGCCCGCCGGGATGTCGCGCTCGAAGCCGCGCAGGACGATTTCGGCCTTGACGGTCGGGTTGCGCTCGAGGCGCGCGACGGTCACGAGGTTCAGGTAATAGAACGTCAGCTCGGTCAGCTCGGGGATTTGCGACTGGATGAACACGGTCGTCTTGGCCGGATCGATCCCGACAGCAAGGTAATCGAGCGCCACTTCGACCACATTCCGGTGTACCTTACCCAAGTCATCCATATTGTCGGTCATCGCCTGCGAGTCGGCGAGCATGACGAACTGGCGGTATTGGTGCTGGTATGCCACGCGATCGCGCAGGCTGCCGACGAAGTGGCCCAGGTGCAGCGGGCCCGTCGGCCGGTCACCGGTGAGGATGATCGAGTTGGCAGCCGGCGTAGTTGCGGCGGTCGTTGCGTTATCGGTAGAAGTAGTTGAAGTAGGCAGTGTCATCGAGGTTCCTGGTTCTATGCCCCGATCGCTGCGTATCAACAATGAACGCCGCCTGAATCGAGGCGGCTATGAAATGCACATCATTTCCCGTGGCCGCGCGCTGTCAGCGGCGCCACCAGGAAAGAAGAATTGGATGTGCTTTCGGAAAGATCATGGACCGCATGGTTGCAGGTTGCCGCCGCGCTGTCAACCGCCACCCGGTCCATGACTCGGCAGCAGGGCTCTCCCAACACAGCATCGATCAGTCAGAGCACTTCATGCCGACCAGCTAGTTGTAATAATATTAAGGAACCAACACCATGAACAAGAGCACGAACAGCCATAATCATCAAAATCACCAGGACCATCCCCTCGAACTGTGGGGTGGCCTCGAATGCACCGTCAACCGCGTGCAGGACGCTTATTTCAGCCAGCTCGACCGCAACGGCCACACCGACCGGCCGTGCGACATCGAGCGCTTCGCCGGCCTCGGCATCCGCGCCATCCGCTATCCGATACTGTGGGAACGCACCGCCCCGGATGGCCTCGAGCACGCCAACTGGCACTGGCCCGACGAACGCCTGAACGCCCTGCGAGAAGCCGGCGTCACGCCGATCGCCGGCCTGGTTCACCACGGCAGCGGGCCGCGCCACACGAGCCTGGTCGACCCCGGCTTTGCGCAGGCCCTGGCCGACTACGCCGGCGCCGTCGCTGCGCGCTATCCCTGGCTCGAGTACTACACCCCCGTCAACGAGATCTGCACGACGGCGCGCTTTGCCGGCCTGTACGGCGTCTGGTATCCGCACGGGCGCGACGACCGCACGTTCATCCAGGCGCTGCTGAATCAGTGCCGCGCCACTGTGCTGTCGATGCGCGCGATCCGCGCCGTCAATCCGGCTGCCAAGCTGATCCAGACTGACGATCTCGGCAAGACCTACAGCACGCCCGAACTGAGCGACGTCGCCGAGTTCTACAACGAGCGCCGCTGGCTCGGCTGGGACCTGCTGTGCGGGATGCTCGTGCCCGACCACCCGTTGTGGAACTACCTGCTGCGCAATGGCGCCGATGCCGCCGAACTCCTCTGGTTCCGCGACAACCCGTGCCCGCCCGACATCATCGGCTGCAATTACTACGTCACGAGCGAGCGCTGGCTCGACCATCGCCCGGAGCGCTATCCGGCGCACCACCGCGGCATGGCCGACGACCTCCCGTGCGCCGACGTCGAAGCGTCGCGCGTGCTGGCCACGCCCACACCTGGCATCGCCCCACTGCTGCAGGAAATCTGGGAACGCTACGGCATCCCGCTGGCGATCACCGAGGCGCACATCGACGCCAACCGCGAAGACCAGATGCGCTGGCTGCTTGAAATCTGGGAAGCAGCGCAGGGGTCGCGCGCCAACGGCGTCGACGTGCGCGCCGTGACCGTCTGGGCGCTGCTCGGCTCGTTCGACTGGAATTGCCTCGTCACTGCCGAACATGGCTATTACGAACCGGGCCCGCTTGACGTGCGCTCGCCACTGCCGCGCCGCACCGCGCTGGCCACGATGATGAATGAACTGGCTGCTGGCGAGCCGCTGTCGCACCCGGTGCTGCGCGCGCAGGGCTGGTGGCGCCGTCCGGGCCGCTTCGTGTGCCAGCCGGTCGCCACGCCCGACACCGTGACGTCCATCGTCGCCGACGGTCACCGCGTGGTCGACACAGGCGCCCCGCCGATCCTGATCCTGGGCGCCACCGGCACGCTGGGCCGCGCGTTTGCCCGCATCTGCGAAAAGCGCAACCTGGCGCACCGCCTGCTGTCGCGCCAGGACATGGACATCGCCGATCAGGAGTCGGTCGAGCGCGCACTGGCCCGCTACAAGCCGTGGGCCGTGATCAATACCTGCGGCTACGTGCGCGTGGACGACGCCGAACGCGAACTCGAACGCTGCATGCGTGAAAACACGGTGGGCGCGGCGACGCTGGCCGCCGCCTGCGCGCAGCATGGCATCCACCTGACCACGTTCTCGAGCGACCTCGTGTTCGATGGCAGCAACGAGCGCCCGTATGTCGAATCCGATCCAGTTGCGCCGCTGGGCGTGTATGGCCGCAGCAAGGCCGAAGCCGAGCGCGTCGTCCTGCTGAACCACCCGGGCGCGCTGGTCGTGCGCACGAGTGCCTTCTTCGGGCCGTGGGACGAACACAACTTCGTCACCCAGGCGCTCGCAGCGCTGGAACGGGGCGATCCGTTCGTCGCGGCCGGCGACCTGACCGTGTCGCCGACCTTCGTGCCCGACCTGGTGCATGCCTGCCTCGACCTCGCGGTCGATGGCGAAGCCGGCATCTGGCACCTGGCGAACCAGGGCGAGCTGACCTGGGCCGAGCTGGCGCGCCGCGCGGCCGAACTGGCCGGCATCGATGCGCACCGGCTCGAAGCGCTGCCCGCAGAGGAATTCGGCTTCACGGCGCCGCGGCCACGCTATTGCGCGCTCGCCAGCGAACGGGGCGCGCTGCTGCCGACGCTCGACGATGCGCTGCGCCGCTACATCGACCTGCGCAATGCCGACCGCGACGAACGGCGTGAACTCGAAGCGCAGGCCGAACGACGCCAGGACGTCGCGGGTGGCGAGCGCCAGGCCGAAGTGGACGAGGCAGTGCACTCCGGGACCTGACCGGCCGGTGTGGTAGGGTTGGCAATTGCGCCAACCCTCCACGAACAGGTACCACCGTGAACGACCACCACGCTTTCCCCTTCCTGCGTGAAATTCTGCTGTTCCTGATCCTGGCCGGCATCCTCATCCCCACCCTGCAGCGCCTGCGCATCAACCAGGTGCTCGGCTTTCTCGCCGTCGGCGCCCTGCTCGGCCCCTTCGGCCTGGGCGCGCTGGCCCTGCACACGCCGTGGCTGTCGTTTCTTACCTTCCCCGCAGGCCCCGGCATCTCGATGCTGGCCGAAATCGGCGTGCTGTTCCTGATGTTCATGATTGGGCTGGAACTGTCGGCCGCGCGCCTGTGGTCGATGCGGCGCTGGGTGTTCGGCGCCGGCACCGCGCAGGTCGCGGCCAGCGCCACGCTGATCGGCGCCGCGCTGTACCTGTATGGTTTACCGGGCCAGGCCGCCGTCGTCCTCGGCCTCGTACTCTCGCTCTCGTCCACCGCCGTTGTCATGCAGCTGATGAACCAGCAGCACAGCACCGGCACGCGCCTGGGCCAGGCCGCGTTCGCCGTATTGATGCTGCAGGATCTGGCCGTGGTGCCGATCCTGATCCTGATCGGCGCGCTGGCCAAGGGCGCCGGCGACGGCAACGGCGCGCTGCTGCTGGCCGCGATCACGCTGGCCAAGGCCGCCGGCGCGATTGCCCTCATCTACCTCGTGGGCGGGCGCGTCGTGCACCCGCTGTTTCGCGCTTTTGCGCGCCAGCGCCAGCCCGACGTGTTCATGGCGCTGGTCCTGCTCGCGACCTTCGGCATCGCGGCGCTGTCGGCCGCCGCCGGCCTGTCGATGGCGCTGGGCGCCCTGATTGCCGGCCTGCTGCTGGCCGAGACCGAATTCAAGCACGAGGTCGAACTGATGGTCGAACCGTTCAAGGGTTTGCTCATGGGGCTGTTCTTCATGACGGTCGGGATGACGATCGACACCGGCCAGATTCTCGAGGCACCGCTGTGGCTGGCCAGCTTCGTCCTCGGGCTGGTGCTGATCAAGGGCGTCGTCGTGGCCCTGCTGTTCCGGATTGGCGGCCTGCCGTGGGGCCGCGCCGTCGAAGGTGGCCTGCTGCTGGGCCAGGGCGGCGAGTTCGCCTTCATCGTCATCGGCTATGCGGCCACCAGCGGCGTGCTCGATCCGGCGCTGGGCGCGCGCGTGATGCTGGCGGTCGGCCTGTCGCTGTTCATCACGCCGCTGCTGGCGCGCCTGGGCACGGTTATTGGCGACCAGCTGGAAACGCGCGGGAACCAGCTCGCCGCGCAGCACGATCATGCCGCCCTGAGTGCTGTGCGCGGCCAGGTCATCATTGCCGGCTTCGGCCGCGTCGGCCAGCAACTGGGCAAGCTGCTCACTGCGCAAAAGATTCCGTTCGTGGCGTTCGAAACCGATGCGCGGCTGGTGGCGCAGCTGCGCGCCGACGGCTGGCCGGTCTGGTTCGGCAACGCGGCGCGGCCCGAGCTGCTGCGCCGCGTGCACGCCGACGAGGCGCCCGCGATCGTGCTGACGATGGATCAGCCGCTCGCGGCGCTGCAGGCGGTGCACGGCATCCGCCGTGAATTCCCGCACGTGGCCTTGTTTGCCCGCTCGCGCGACGAGAAGCACGCGCGCGACCTGCGCCTGGCCGGCGCCTCGGTCGTGGTGCCGGAAACGCTGGAAGCGAGCCTGCAGTTGTCCAGCTTCGTGCTTGGGGCAATGGGGCTGGAAGAGCGCACGATCGACGCCATCGTCGACCGTGAACGCGCACTGTCCGCGGCCGCCCAGCTGGCCCCGCAGCCCATGGCCGGCCCGTTATAATCGGCGCTTCATGATTGCTTAAGCTGCCTCCACCATGACGCCATCCTCCGCTTCCGCTTCCGCTTCCGCTTCCACATCGCTGCCCAAGGCGCTCGGCCACATCCGCGTGCTCGACCTGTCGCGCGTGCTGGCCGGCCCGTGGTGCGCGCAAAACCTGGCCGATCTGGGCGCCGATGTAATCAAGATCGAGCGCCCCGGCAGCGGCGACGACACGCGCGCCTGGGGCCCGCCGTATGCGAAGGACGCCGCTGGCCGCGACACGCAGGAAGCGGCCTACTACCTGACGGCCAACCGTGGCAAGCGCTCGATGACGGTCGACATCGCCAGCAGCGAAGGCCAGGCATTACTGCGCGAACTGGTGCTGTCATGCGACGTGGTGCTCGAGAACTTCAAGGTCGGGCACCTGGCGCGCTATGGCCTCGACTACGCGAGCCTCAAGGCGCTCAAACCCGATCTGGTCTACTGCTCGATCACGGGCTTTGGCCAGGATGGGCCGTACGCGCACCGCGCCGGCTACGATTTTCTGATCCAGGGCATGGGCGGCCTGATGTCGGTGACGGGCGAGCGCGATGACCTGCCCGGCGGCGGGCCGCAAAAGGCCGGCGTCGCGCTGACTGACCTGATGACGGGCATGTATGCGACGGTGGCCGTACTGGCCGCGCTGACACACCGCGACCGCACCGGTGAAGGCCAGCACATCGACATGGCGCTGCTCGACACGCAGGTGGCGATGCTGGCCAATGTCGGCAGCAATTATCTCAACAGTGGCAAGGCCCCGAAGCGCTGGGGCAATGCGCACGCCAATATCGTGCCGTACCAGACCTTTGCCTGCCTGGACGGCCACATCATCGTCGCCGCCGGCAACGATGGCCAGTACCAGAAGTTCGTCGAAGCGGGCGGCCGGCCCGAGCTGGCGCTTGACGCGCGCTTTGCCACCAATCCGCTGCGGGTACAGCATCGCGATGTGCTCGTGCCGCTACTGGCCGAGATGGTCGGCGAAAAAACGCGCGCCGCCTGGATCGCGCTGCTGGAAGAACACGGCGTGCCGTGCGGGCCGATCAACGACGTTGGCGAGGTCTTCGCCAACGAACAGGTGCAGGCGCGCGCGATGGCGATCGCGCTGCCGCATCCGAGCGCCGGCGAAGTGACGCTGGTGCGCAATCCGATCCGCATGTCGGCCACGCCGGCCACCAGCACCGTGGCGCCGCCCACGCTGGGCCAGCACACGCTGGACGTGCTGCGCGATGTGCTGGGCAAGAGCGACGCCGAGATCGCGGCCCTGCAGAACCGCGGCGTCGTCTAGCGCCATCTCCCGCCATCCTGGCGGCCGCCTGGCCGTCAGGGCTGCCTCAGCGCACCCGGGTCCAGGCCCGCACCGACGCGAACGCCAGCAAAAAAAACGAACAGATCAGCAGACTGAAGATCGCGCCGGCAATGTAGAAACCCGGCGTGAATGGGGTACCCGACAAGACCGACCAGGCCTTGATGCACGAGACCGACCCGGCCAGCGAAAAGGCGGCCACGGACACGACCTCACCCAGGGAAACACGCATGACGACACCGTTGAAACAGGGGTTGCCGGTGCAGGACGGCTGCACCAGGATTTCCCTACAGTAACATGCGACATTGTCATCAAAATGCGTGCATTCTCACATGCACACTGGCTGCATGCACCCGCCGGGCTACGCAGAAAAATTTATTTTCATCCGTCTGCATCCAATCCTGCATCTGGTGCGTAGTACCCGGGTCGACATGGCAGCCTGCCCGCGGGCCATGCGCCCTGATCCACTTTGACGACCCATTCTACTAATAAGGACACATCATGAAAAAACCACAATTCGCCAAGCTCGTCCTCGTTTCTTCGATCGCCCTTGCGCTGACCGCCTGCGGCAGCGACGACGACGACAACAACGCCGCGCCGGCGCCGATCACCCCGCCGCCGGCGTCCGCGACTGTTGGCGATGTGGTTGCCCTGACTGTCAGCAACCGTCTGATCTCGTTCGACCGCGCCGCCCCTGCGACCATCCGCACCAATGTGCTGGTCACTGGCCTGCAGAGCGGCGAAAACCTGGTCGGCATCGACATGCGTCCGGCCGACGGCATGCTGTACGGCGTCGGTTCGACCGGCCGCCTGTACACGCTCGACCCGGCGACTGGCGCTGCCACCAACAAGTCGCGCCTGGCCGCTGATGCCGCCGACACCACCGACGCCTTCACCGCGCTGGCCGGCACCAACTTCGGCGTCGACTTCAACCCGATGGCCGACCGCCTGCGCATCGTCAGCAACACGGGCCAGAGCCTGCGCATCAACGTCGACACCGGCGCGACGACCACCGACGGCAGCATCAACGGCGGCGCAGCGAACACGGCGATTTCGGCCTCGGCCTACACCAACTCGTTCGCCGGCACCGGCTCGACGACGCTGTTTGGCATCGATGCGGTCAACAACACGCTGTACACCCAGAACCCGCCAAACAACGGCACGCTGGCCAATCCGGTCCCGCTGGGCATCGTCGCCGGCGCCGTCAACGGCTTCGACATCGATGCACGCACGAACATGGGCTATATGGTGGCCACCGTCGGCGGCGCACGCAATCTGTATGGCGTGAACCTGGCCGCCACCACCGCACCGGCCACGCTGGTGGGCGCGCTGGGCGTGACCGAAGACATCCGCGGCATCGCGCTGCGCGCGGCGCAGACGCCGGTCGTGCTGGGCCTGACCGACGATAACCGCCTGGTCGGCTTCAAGGTCGGTACGCCGAACGCGCTCGACACCAACGTCACCATCAGTGGCCTGGCCGCGGGCGAAGTCGTGCTGGGCATCGACGTGCGTCCACGTGACAATATGCTGTACGGCCTGACCTCGACCGCGCGCCTGATCACGATCGATCCGGCCACCGGCGTGGCCACCGTGAAAGCCACGCTGGCCGCTGACAGCACCGACACCACGCTGCCGTACACCGCGATTGCCGGCACCGCATTTGCCGTCGACTTCAACCCGGTCGCCGACCGCCTGCGCGTGATCAGCAACAGCGGCCAGAACCTGCGCATCAACGTCGACACCGGCGCGACCACCACCGATGGCGTCATCAACCGCGCCGGTGCAGCCCCGATGGTGGCAGCAGCCGCCTACACGAACAGCGTCCTGAACGCGACCGCGACGCAACTGTTCGACGTCGACAGCACCAGCTCGGTGCTGGCACTGCAGAATCCGCCAAACGATGGCACGCTGGTCAATGTCGGCCCGCTGGGCGTGACGATCGCCGGCGACGGCGGCATGGACATCGCTGGCGGCGCGAACGGTCTGGTGCTGGCAGCGCTGCGCACCACCGACGGTGGCCCGACGTCGCTGTACCGCGTCGATATCACGACCGGCGCCGGCGCGCTGATTGGCGGCGCCGCCAACCCGGCCGCATCGCGGATCGGCAGCGGCATGCCGGGCGTGAAGGACATCGCGATCTGGCTGCGTTGATCTGGTTGCGATAATCGCACCGTAGCATGAACAAAGGGCGTTCCCGCTTGCGTGGGAACGCCCTTTTCCATTGGTGTGCGCGATTTCTAGATGACGACAGCGCGGCCGATGAACAGGATCGGGCCGGTCGGTTTGCCGATCGGGGAGCCGGCTTCCGGCTCCAGCGTGATCTCGAACAGCTGGTTCGGCACGATCTTCGGCAGCTTGTCGAGCTTGACCTCGACGGTCTCGCCAGGCTTGACGAGACCCAGCGACACGGGACCGGACCAGTCGTCGGCCTTGGTCCACAATTGCAGCGCGCGCTGCGCCGGCACGGCGGTCGCCACCAGCGGCTCGAGGCGCAACGTCGTCGCCCCCGTCATCTTGAGCACCCAACCAGGCGCCGCGTTCTGTGGCGCGGCCAGCACGACCATGTAGTGCGGCTGCTGCAAGTCATTGACGCGCAGGCCCACCACTACCGCCATGACGGCAGCGGCAGCAAAACCGCCCGCGGCCAGGCCCCGCCACAGGCCCAGGCGCTCCCACCAGCCGGCGCGTGCAGTCGGCGCCGGTTTGGTGACATGGCCCAGGCTGCGCTCGATGCGCGCCCACAGCGACGCCGGTGGCGTGCTCGGTTCCACCAGCGTGGTCAAGGGCAGCAGCCGTGCTTCCCAGAATGCGACGGCGGCGCGCAATGATGCGTTATTGGCCAGCGCGGCGTCGACCTCGAGCCGCTGGGCGCGCGGCAGCGTGCCGAGCACGTATTGGCCGGCAAGTTCGTCGTAATCGTGTGTAGCGTTCATACCATGCACTCCCGCAGCGCGCTCATGCCGCGCTTGATCCAGGCCTTGACCGTGCCCAGCGGCGACTTGAGCCGCTCGGCGATTTCACTGTGCGAGAAGCCATCCACATAGGCATGCAGGATGCTGTTGCGCTTGGCCGGATCGAGCCGGGTCAGGCACTCGTGCAGCCGGCCCATGTCCTGGCGCAGCTCGAAGGCGTCCTGCATATTGGGATCGAAGGCGTCGGCGTCGAGCGCATCGAGCGTGTCTTCGTCGACGCCGACTTCGTGGGCGCCATCGCGCACGGCGTCGAGTGCCCCGTGGCGCACGATCGTGTACATCCAGCCGCGGCCCGAACCGCGCGTGGCATCAAACGTGCCGGCGCGGGTCCAGATGCTCACGAAAGCGTCATGCACGACGTCTTCGGCGCTCTGGCGGTCGCGCACGATGCGCAGTGCCACGCCGAGGAGGCGCGGGCTTTCCTGGTCATACAGCCGGCGCAGGGCATGCCGGTCGCCGCGGGCGCAGGCGCCGATGGCGGCTTCATAGTCGAATGGGTCAGGTGCTGTCGTCACGATCGTCCGTTGGAGAGTAGCAGTGCATTCATACGAGTGCCGCGCTCTCGCGCTGGCGCTGGCGATCCAGGGCCTGGCCGACGCTCACGGCCAGTTCGGCCAGCTGGAACGGCTTGCGCAGCACGATATCGTCGCCGATCACCTGCTCGATCGCCTTCATGTCGGCGTAGCCGGTAGCGATGATCATCGGCAGGCCCGGGAACATATCGCGCGTACGCACCATCAGGTCGGCGCCCGTCATGCCGGGCATCAGGTAATCGGTGATCAGGAGTTCCGGGCGCGCCCGTTGCAGCGCCGCCAGGCCCGCTTCGCCGTCGGCCGCCTGCGTCACCTGGTGGCCGAGCGCTTCGAGCGACGACACCATCGAGGCGCGCACGAAATCGTCGTCCTCGACAATCAGGATGCGGGCCGGGTGGCTTGCGACCGGCATCTGCGCCAATGGCGCCGGCTCGGCCTCGTCGATATTGGTGGCGGCGCGCAGCCAGATTTCCACCGTGGTGCCCACGCCCTGTTCGCTGAGGATGCGCGCCGCGCCGCCCGATTGCTGCGCCATGCCGTACACCTGGCTCAGGCCCAGTCCCGTGCCCTTGACACCCTTGGTCGTGAAGAACGGCTCGAACACCTTGGCCACCAGATCCGGCGCCATGCCTTCGCCGCTGTCGGTCACCGCGATGCGCACATAGTCGCCCTCGGCCAGCAAGCCGGCCGGCGGGGCCGACAGGCCCGCTGCGAACACCAGCTCGCCGCCGGCCGGCATCGCGTCGCGCGCATTGATGGCCAGGTTGAGCAAGGCCATCTCCATCTGGTTGCCATCGGCCAGCACCGCCGCGCAGTCGTCGTCGACGGCAAAGCGCAGCCGGATGGCCGAGCCGACCGAGCTGGCCACCAGTTCGCGCACGCCGTCGAACAGCAGGCCGATATCGGTTTCGCGCAGGTCGAGGCTCTGGTTGCGCGCGAACGCCAGCAACTGGCTCGTGAGCTTGCCGCCGCGCTGGCAGGCGCGGCGCGCGATCTCGGCGCGGCCTTTGGCCACATCGTCCTTCGACATCAACAGGATCAGATCCATGCTGCCCTGGATCACATTGAGCAGATTGTTGAAATCGTGCGCGATGCCGCCGGTCAGGCGCCCGACCGCTTCCATCTTCTGGTACTGCGCCATCGCCTGCTGCACGCGCTCGCGCTCGATGATTTCGTTCATCAGGCGGTCGTTGGCCTGGGCCAGCGCGCGGGTGCGCTCGTCGATGCGCGATTCGAGCGTTTCGTTCAGCGCGACGAGTTCCTGCCGGCTGTCGTGCAGGCTCTGCGCCGTGCGCTCGCGGTCGGCCAGCACGTCGCGCGCCTGGTATTGGCGGCGGCGCGCGCGCAGGGCCGAGATGCTGGCACTGCGCAGCGTCTGGGCATTGAGCGGGCGTTCGAGCAGGATCACGTTGCCGTAGTCGCCCAGGCGCTCGCGCGCCGCGCCCTGCTGCAGGCCGACGGTCTTGGCCAGCAACACGATGAACGGAAAGTCGGACCACGGCGCCTGCGCCTCGAGCCACGCATGCAAGGCCCTGGGATCGATGTTCTGCAGCGCTTCTTCGGCCAGGATGGCCGCGCCGGCGCCCTCCTCGATCGCCGCCCCAAGCTGGGCGAAGTCGAGGAAGGCCTTGCACTCGAGGCCATCGCGCTGCAGCACCGACGCCATGACGTCGGCGTCGCGCCCGCGCGGCGCGAAAATCAGGATGCGCTCTTCGTGCGCGCTGCGCGGTTGGCTATTGCCCGGCATCTGGGACCGGATCCATCATGGGCGTGGCGCCGCGGTAGTTGGGGATGCCGGTCAGCACACCCTCGAAGCCCACGAGCGGCGCGCCGATGCGCACGCCGCCCTCGCCCAGTTGCAGCTCGTGAATCGTCTGTGCGTGCTGCGTGGTGCGGCTCTTGATCACGCTGATCGCGCGCCGCACATTACCGCTCGCTTCAAAGAAGCGCATCAGCACCGTGCTGTCGCTCAGATAGCTCAGGTCGACGTCGGTGCGCCCTTCGGCCATCAGGCCATGCTGGCCCAGGATCATCATGGTCGTCACGCCCTGCTGGTTCAGGTACGACAGCAGTTCGTGCATCTGCAATGTCAGGAACTGTTCGCCCGGCATCGCCTGCAGATAGGCGTTCAGGCTGTCGATCACCATGAAGCGCGTGCCCTGCTGTTCGACGGCGTCGCGCAGCAGTTGCGCGAATTCGCCGGGCGAGAGTTCGGCCGGATCGAAGTGGCACATCGCGAGCTGGCCGGTGGCCAGGTAGGGCCGCAGGTCCAGCCCCAGTTGCGTGCTGCGGGCAAAGAAGGTGCCCAGGCCTTCGTCGAACAGGTAGTAGGCCGCCTTTTCGCCACGCTCGAGCGCGGCCAGCAGGCAGCGCGTGGACAGCGTCGTCTTGCCGATGCCGGAGGGGCCGACGATCAGCGTGTTGGTGCCGCGAATCAGACCGCCGCCCAGCAGCGCGTCAAAGCCGTCGGAGCCGCTCGAGCCGACCAGCGGCACGAAATCGCGCACGTGTTCGGCGGCGACCAGGCGCGGGTACATCGTGATGCCACCCGTGTCGAGCGCATAGTCGTGGTAGCCGCCACGGAAGCGAATCCCGCGCATCTTGAGGATATTGACGCGGCGCCGTTCCTTGCCGTAGTCGCGGGCGATCTGCTCCAGGCTGATGACGCCGTGGGCAATGCTGTGCAGCTGCTGATCGGACTGGTTGGTCTTGTCATCGAGCAGCAGCACGGTACAGCCACGCGCGGAGAAGAATTGTTTGAGAGCAAGAATCTGGCGCCGGTAGCGCAGCGGATTCTGGGCCAGCAGCCGCATTTCGGACAGGCTGTCGAACACCACCCGCACCGGCTGCAGTTCGTCGACCCGGTCCATCACCTTGCGCGTCGTTTCGCCCAGCTCGATTTCGGACGGATGAAACACGGACTGCTGCGAGTCAAGATCAAGGTCGTCTTCACCTGCCAGCTCGTAGATCGACAGCGGGGTCAGGTCCCACCCATGGCTTTGACCCACCGCAATCAGTTCGTCGGTGGTTTCGGAAAGCGTGACATACAGGCCGGCTTCACCGCGCGCCATGCCGTCGAGCAGGAATTGCAGGCCGAGGGTGGTCTTGCCGGCGCCGGGCGAACCCTCGACGAGATACACGCGCTGGGGCGTCAAGCCGCCACCCAGGATGTCGTCGAGGCCGGCGATACCGGTGGAAATACGGCCGGTTACATTGGCGGAAATGTGGTCGTTCATGAGAGCAGCCCAGGAAAGTCGGCCGATCGACACGTGGGGCAAATGCTGCACGCGAAAGACCTGGTGAAAAGCGTTGCTTTTTGCAACGGAAGTTAAGCAGATTATATCGTCATTATGCGTGCGCATGAGCCGCAGACCGGCAACCGTGCTACACTATCGCTTGTATGGCATCGATCACTCCTCCACGATTACAAAGTTTCAGGAATGACAACACGAGATTGCCACTGGAAAATTCTACTACCGTCCCCATATCGTGTTCCTGTGGACAAATGATTCGCGCAAAGCGCGACGCCACGGCACGAGATGGCACACGGGCCGCAACACCCAGCGAAGTCAATATTATTCCCATCCTGACACTGCCTGCTTCACGCAGGCCGCATCATTCGCCAGCCCGTGCGCCACGCGCCAGGCTGGTGTGATTACCCAATATTAAAATTTACAGGAGCTCCATCATGGCAAAAGAAGAACTCATCGAAATGAATGGCGTCGTGGCTGAAGTGCTGCCGGACTCGCGTTATCGTATCGACTGCGAAAACGGCCACAAGCTGATCGCTTACACCTCGGGCAAGATGCGCAAGAACCACATCCGCATCATCGCCGGCGACCAGGTCAGCCTCGAACTGTCGCCGTACGACCTGAGCAAGGGCCGGATCACCTTCCGTCACCTTGGCAAGACCGGCGGCGCACCGCGCCCGCAAAACCGCGCAGCTCGCCGCTGATCGGACAACGCCACGCTTCGCAGCGTGGCGTTTTTACTTGTGCGACCGGTTTTCGGCCGGCGCACGGCATCGGTGTTGCCCGCTACTCGGTATTGCTCCCTATTTACTCCGGCTAGTAGCTCACCGGCAACGGCGCCAGGCGCCGCAGATGCAGCGCGATCGCCAGCCCCACCCCCAGCAGCCCCGCCAGCAAGGTCACGACACCGGTCCAGCCCCAGTGCTCATAGACGTACCCGCCCGACCAGCCCACCACGCTCGATCCCAGGTAATAGAAAAACAGGTAGATGCCCGAGGCCAGCGCCTGCGGCGCCCGTGCGCGCCGCCCTACCCAGCTGCTGGCCACCGAGTGCGACGCAAAAAAGCCGAAGGTTGCCAGGCCCACGCCCAACACGATCGCCACCAGCGAATCGGCCAGCGTGATCAGCAACCCGGCGATCATCAGCCCCATCAAGAGCCACAGCACATTGCGCCGTCCGAGCCGGTCGGCCAGCTTGCCGGCCCACATCGAACTGACAATACCGAGCAGGTACAGCAGCGATAGCAGCCCGACGGCGCTCGGGCGCAGGTTGAACGGCGCACCCAGCAGGCGGTAGCCGATATAGTTGTACAGCGTGATAAACGCGCCCATCAGCAGGAACGACAGCGCGAACAGCCACGGTAGCCCCGGATCGCGCAAGTGGATGCGCAAGCCTGCAATGAAGCCAGGCCCGCGCGCCGGCAGCGTCGCGCCATGGCGCGAGGCTGGCAGGCTGCGCGAGAATTCCCACGCCGCGTACAGCCCGGCCGCGCCTAGCACGCCGAGCGCAATGCGCCATGAGGCGAAATCGCTGATGAAGGCCGACAGTACCCGCCCCGTCATGCCGCCAAAGGCACTGCCGCTGATGTACATGCCCATCGACAGGCCAAGGGATGTCGGTTCGATCTCGTCGCCCAGGTAAGCCATCGCCACGGCCGGCAAGCCGCCCAGCATCAGGCCCATGCAGGCGCGCAGCGCCACCAGGTGAATGTAGTCGGAAGCAAAGGCGCAGCCCAGGGTCAGCACCGCGCCGCTGAGCATCGAGCCGACCATGACCTTCTTGCGCCCGAAGCGCTCGGCGACGTTGCTGGAGCCCAGCAGCGCCAGGGCCAGCGTGGCCGTCGCCACCGACAGCACCAGGCTGCTCTGCGCGGGTGACAACCCGAAGTCGCGGCCCATTAGCGGCATCAAGGGCTGGACGCAATACAGCAATGCGAAGGTGGAAAAGCCGCCAAAGGCCATGGCGCGGTTGATGCGCCGGAACGCCGCGCTGCCGGCGGCAATGCGGGCGCCCGACGCGCTCACCTGGCAGCTTTCACGGATACTCGGGATCGAGCTCCGACCCGGCGTAGTTTTCCATTTCGGCGAACAGCTGCTTCATCGTCGCTGTCGTGCCAATCAGTTGCAGCACCGTGCAACTGGCGCGGTAGGTCGCGATGCGGGCGGCGATGACTGGCTGATGTGCCGGCGGCACGCGGGCCATCAGCTCGGCCCAGCCGGCCTCGAAGTCGGGATTGTGCTTGCGCACCGCCTTGACGAAGCGTTCGAACTCGCGCTGGCCGGTGCGCGCCGTGATACGCGCGCCACCTTCGGCCGCAAAGATGATCGCCATCGCGATCACGCCTTCGGCATTCAGGTCCGGATCGACGACCGCGCCCTCGTAGTGGTGCTTGCGCAGCCACTCGGCGGCCTTGACCACCGCCTGGACTTCCTGGCGCTGGCGCACCTGGCCCAGATAGCGCTCATAGCCCGACCACGATTCGCCCGGATCGGCCGTGCAGATGTCGACGAACAGCTCCTTCAGACGCCGCTGCGCGTAGATCGGATCGAGATCGTACTCGCTCACCAGGCTGTCCTCGGGCAGCGCGGCCAGCTCGCGGATCAGGCGAAAGCCGGCCTGGAACGCGTGCTCGGCGCCCTCCCCGATCAGGATGTCGAGCGCATCGAGGTCGCCCTCTTCCTCGGTCTGGATCAGGTGTTCGAGGCCCAGCGAGATGCCGCCGACCGTCAACAGAAGCGCGCGCCCGATGCCTTCGGCCGTGCGGTCGTTGGTGAACTTTTCGGCCACCATGGCGGTGATCCCGGACAGTTCGTCGGCCAGGATCGCCGCTTCATCGGGCGTGGCGTCGACCGGCAGCAGCCGGATCGCGCGGATCAGCCGGGGCGGCTTTTCAATGACAATGGCGGGCAACATGCTGGAGCCTGCCGTCACGAAAAGATGTCCGAACCCAGGCTGCGGCGCGGGCTGCGGCGCGGCATGCTGCGCACCGACGGCACTTGCTTGCGCAGGCGCAGCAACAGGTCGCGGGTCGAGCGCTGCATGAATTCGGACTCTTCATCCGGATCGTCCGGCAGTTCGATCTCGGCCATCTCGGCGCTGTGGCGGAATTCAGGGAACAGCTCGAGCAGCGAACGCTCCCAGCCATCTTCGCTGGCCTTGGCCAGGTCGACCGCCAGCGGCACGATGTCGCTGTCCGCGCTCGTCTGGCCGCTCACGTAGCGCCCCTTGGACAGGATTTCGCCCGCCACTTCGAGGATTTCGCGCGGGGCCAGCGACCACATGATCGCGAAGATCGTCGCGCCATGGTCGGTGGCGGACGCTGCTTCGAGCAGCTCGTTGCGGCGCTCTTCGTCGTCCTGCGCATACACCACGCCATGGACGTGGTTGAACAGGTTTTCGGCGATGCGCTCGGGATCGTCCTCGATCAGGTTGTCGGGCCAGGTCGCGGCGATGTAGGCCAGGCTGTCCGCCCAGGCCTTGGGCGGCACCAGCATCGTGGCCAGCGACGTCTTGCCGCCGTCAAAGCCGGCCAGGTGCAGCGCCGTCACTTGCGGTGGCAGGTCGCTCAGCACCTGCGCCACGGCGTAGTCGCCATGCTCGTCGGCCGCCTTCGAAAACACCTCTTCGGCGTGGTCGAGCGAGCCGGCCAGCACCAAGTCGCCCACCTGCTGCGTCAAGGCTGGCAGGTGTTCGTTCTTGCTGCCGGTATCATCGCTCATCGCGGTCTCCTTCGTCGAACAGGCCGCTGAAGTCGTCGGTTGCTTCGCCGTCTTCATCGACATCGTCGCCATCGTCATTGCGGCCCAGCTGCTCGAGCGACTGGTCTTCATCGTCCCAGCGATTCTGGTTCTTGAACAGGAATGCGGTGATGATCGCCTGGCGCGCCAGCTCCGGGAAGTTAGTCGTCATCGCTTCGTACATCTTGGCGCCGTCGTCACCCGTGCATTCGGCCATCGCGAACACCTTGGAAGGGTCGCCGTCGGCATAGTCGAGCGCTTCGCGCATCAGGCCCTTGGCGTCCAGAAAGCGGATCTTGTCGACCAGCGCGAAGGCCATCATGTTGACGTCGTCGATGCCGCCGCCGTCGGCGTATTCGGACACCAGCGCGTTCACCATCATGTCGTAGTTCTTGCGGTTCGGCGGGTCGCCCAGGGTGCCTTCGATCTGGCCTTCCAGTTCACGCGACTGGAAAGAGAATTCGGGATGTACGTTTTTCATAGTGTGTCCTGTAGATGTGTATGGCGGGCCGCATCGGCGGCCAAAGCGTCAGTGCGCGGGCAGGCTGACGCCGTTCAGGGCGAACAGCGAGCGCCACAGCTCGAAGGCTTCGGCTTCGGCGTCGAGCACGATGCGGTGGTTCAGGCTCTGGTTGTAGTCGTCGCGCTTCGCGCGGTCAGACAGGATCTCGTAGGCCTTGCTCACGGCCTTGAAGCGCGCCTCGGCGCCCGGCGCCTGGTTGCGGTCCGGGTGATAGCGCATGGCCAGCGAGCGGTAGACCTTCTTGATCTCATCGTCGGTGGCATTCGGGGCCACGCCGAGGATCGCATATAAATTTTCCAACAGAAACTCTCCCGGCGTCAGCCGTCTGGCAATGAATCACGGTTTAAAGAGAGATTATCCTATAGAAAAGGTTCGACGGGGCGCGGGTGCCCGCTTTTGCGGGATGGCGGTGGCAGCAGGCAGGGTAACGACGAGGGCATGCTACAGGGCCGCTGTCTACGGTAAAATGCCCGACACCTTACCCTCCCAGAACTATCTCATGAGCAACGACAAGAATTCCCCGGCGCCGGGCAACGCACCGTCGTCGAACTTTGTGCGTGCCATCGTCGAATCCGACCTGGCCGCCGGCACGCATGCCCGCGAGGGCCTGCCGCCCGTGATCACGCGCTTCCCGCCCGAGCCGAATGGCTACCTGCACATCGGCCACGCCAAATCGATCTGCCTGAACTTCGGCCTGGCGCGCGACTACGGCGGCCTGTGCCACCTGCGTTTCGACGACACCAATCCCGAGAAGGAAGACCAGGAATACGTCGACACGATCATCGACAGCGTCAAGTGGCTCGGTTTCTCGTGGCAGCAGGAGGGCCAGGAGCACCTGTACTACGCCAGCGACTACTTCGACCAGCTGTACGCGATGGCCGAGTACCTGATCCAGAACGGGAAAGCCTACGTCGACAGCCAGAGCGCCGAAGAGATGGCGAAGAACCGCGGCAATTTCGGCACGCTGGGCACCAATTCGCGCTTCCGCGACCGCCCGACCGAAGAATCGCTCCAGCTGTTCCGCGACATGAAAGCCGGCAAGTACAAGGATGGCGAACACATCCTGCGCGCCAAGATGAGCGAAGACGCGATGTCCTCGCCAATCATGACGAACCGCGATCCGGCCCTGTACCGCATCCGCCATGCGCACCACCACCGCACGGGCGACGCCTGGTGCATCTACCCGATGTACGACTACACGCACCCGATCTCGGATGCGATCGAAAACATCACGCACTCGCTGTGCACGCTGGAATTCCAGGATCACCGCCCGTTCTACGACTGGCTGGTCGAGACGCTGGCCGAAGGCGGCTTCTTCAACAAGCCCGTGCCACGCCAGTACGAATTTGCGCGCCTGAATTTGACCTATGTCGTGACCTCCAAGCGCAAGCTGCGCGCGCTGGTCGACGATGGCACCGTCACCGGCTGGGACGATCCGCGCATGCCGACCATCGTTGGCCTGCGCCGCCGCGGCTACACGCCCGAATCGCTGCAGCTGTTCTGCGAGCGCATCGGCGTGTCGAAGGCCGACGGCTGGATCGACATGAGCACGCTCGAAGGCGCGCTGCGCGATGATCTCGACCCAAAGGCGCCGCGCGCGATTGCCGTGCTGCGCCCGTTGAAGCTCATCGTCGACAACTTCCCCGAAGGCGAGTCGCACGAATGTTCGTCGCCGGTGCACCCGCACCATCCCGAGATGGGCAAGCGCACCTTCCCGTTCACCCGCGAACTGTGGATCGAGCAGGAAGACTTCATGGAAACGCCGGTCAAGGGCTACTTCCGCTTCACGCCGCCGCAGGGCGACCTGCCGGGCAGCCGCGTGCGCCTGAAGTATGGCTACGTGGTCGAGTGCACGGGCTTCGACAAGGATGCCGACGGCAACGTCACCGCCGTGCACGTCAAGTACTTCGAGGATTCGAAGTCGGGCACGCCGGGCGCGGACAATTACAAGGTCAAGGGCAACATCACGTGGGTCAGCGCCGCCAGCGCACTGGAAGCCGAAGTGCGCCTGTACGACCGTCTGTTCCTGGACCCGCAGCCGGACGCCGGCGGCAAGGACTTCAAGACGGTGCTCAATCCGAATGCGCTGGAAACCATCACCGCGTATCTGGAACCGGGCCTGAAGGACGCCGTGGGCGACCAGCGCTTCCAGTTTGAGCGTCACGGCTACTTCGTGGCCGACCGCGTCGATTCGACGCCGGGCAAGCCGGTCTTCAACCGGGTGACGACGCTCAAGGACAGCTGGGGCAAGTAACAGCCTCATGTAACTATCCGGTCATGTAACCATCCGGTCATGCAACGATGTCATCCTCCGGGCATCTTGATGACCGGAGTAATTGCATGACCCGTCCAATGCCTCACCGCGCTGCCGCCTGCGCGGCGCTTTCCCTGCTGGCCGTGCTGGCAGGTTGCAGTCCCGGCGACAGCGACGCCCCTGTCACCGCCACGCCGCCGGTGCAAAGCCCGGCGCCGGCCCCTGCCCCGGTCAGCACCGCCGTCGCCTTCATGAGCGATGTGCACTTCCAGAATGTCTACGGCGACTTCAAGAGCAGCCAGTTCGCGGGCATTCCGACCAAGGATGGCAAGAACGCGACCATCCGCACGATGTATGCGCAGCTGACCTCCACGCGCCTGTTCAACGAAAATTACTTCGCCTTCTACGCCGCGCTCGACGACGCCTATGCCAAGGGCATTCGCGTCGTTGCGCTGCCGGGCGACTATACCGACGACGCCCAGCCGATGAACGTCGACGGCATCGCCGAGATCATGAAGCAGTACCAGGCCAAGGGCATGCGCTTTTTCATCGCGCCCGGCAACCACGACCCGGTCGAGCCGTTTGACGACAACGAAGCGGGCAAGAACGACTTTCTGACCAAGGACGGCAAGGAACAGAAAATCTATGCCACTGGCAATCCGGCGTGCCTGGCCAAGGACCCGACGGTGATCTGCACCGACCAGGTCATGGAACAAGGCACCGAACGCCTGATGGTCAAGATGGGCGAATTCGGCTTCATGCCGAACAAGGCCGACCTGCTGTGGGAAACCCCGTTCAGCAAGTACGACGCCGGCAAGTACACGTATGACGCAGCGTTGGCGCAGTCTGGCGGCAAGAGCCGTGAATTCGAAATCTGCGCCGAAGGCTCGGGCGGCGCCTATAAAGCTGCTGGCGAGGCCAAGCTGGGCAAAGCCTTCACCAAATGCACGAAGCTGATCGACACGACCTACCTGGTCGAGCCGGTCAAGGGCCTGTGGCTGCTGTCGATCGACGCCAATGTGTTCGTGCCGAACGCGAAGTTCGACCCGGCCAACCCGACCAGCTTCAAGGGCTTCGACGGCGCCGGTAACGCCGGCTGGAACAAGGTGATCACCCACAAGATGTTCCTGATGGATTACATCAAGTCGGTTGCTGCGCGCGCCAAGGCCGAGGGCAAGCAGCTGATGGCCTTCTCGCACTACCCGACCATGGACTTCTACGCCAACCAGACGCAGGCCATGAAGGACGTGTTCAAGTCCGGCGCGTTCCAGACGGCGCGCGTGCCGGACCAGAATGTTGCGAATGCCGTGGCGGCCACGGGCCTGCGCCTGCACGTGGGCGGCCACATGCACTTCAACGGCACCAACGACCACACTGATGGCAGCAGTAACTACCTCGTCAACGTGCAGTCGCCGTCGCTGGCCGTGTATGGCGCCGCCTACAAGGTCGTCACCTACAAGGACGCCGAGACGATCGACGTCCAGACCATGCCGCTGTCGACGGTGCCACGCTTTGCCGAACTGTTCCCGCACTACGTCGTCGAGAACGACTACCTCAAGGGCAGCTCGGTTAACGCCGATGTCGCCAAGCGCTGGGACCGCAGCATCCTCGATACCCGTTCGTACGGCGAATTCACGCACCAGTACTTCGGCGAGCTGTCGCGCCTGCGCTTCATGGAAGAATACTGGCCGTGCGAGATGAAAGAAGCCGCGATGGCCCTGAACGGCAAGCAGATGCTGATCCTGTCACAGTTGCAGACCAAGGTCACGCTGGCGCAACTGAAGGACGCGCCCGGCATCCTGCCCTTGAGCGCCGCATGCGCCGCCGCCGGCACGCCCCCGACCACCACGGTTGCCGCCTCGACGCTGGCCACCGACTGGCAGGACGCCACGGTGCGCGCCGAACGCCTGGCCACGGCTGCCGGCCTGCGCCTGGACGACTTTGCGAACCTCACCCCGTACGCGTTCTACGGCGACTTCCACCGTACCGTGTACGCGGGCGAACTGGCCCTGCGCGACATGGGCCAGGCGCGCGTCAACCAGTACAAGGTGCTGATGGCGGCGTTCCCGGCCAGCCCGACGCCGATCGTGCGCATCGGCGACAAGCCGTCCGACCAGAACCCCGTGAACGTGCCGTTCCAGCAGCAGTTCAAGGGCGTCTTCGCGATCCTCAAGGGTCTTGGTTCGGCCAAGCCGAGCGACCATTTCACGGTCGACCTGAAGGGCAAGAAAGTCAGTAACGCCAGCAACAACGGGCTGAGCTTCAACTAGGCCGGTCCCACGCCAACTGTGTCACGGTGCCCCGCTCGCAACGAGCCGGGCGCCGTGATGTCGTCAAGGGGCAGCATTGTTGCAGAACCTAGTAAACCTGCTAGCTACGGTGGACGCCGACAATGCTTAGCGTAGAAACATCATCCGCACGCACGTCCACAACCAGCCTCACGTTCGTGAGATCCGCCATGCATCCAGACCGCCAATCCGGGACGTTCGTACCCGCCGCCATGATCGTCGGCGTGGTGCTGTCGCTGGCGTTCGGGGCCGGCGCCTACTGTGCGACGTCCGGCGCGATCGAGAGCGATGCGCAGACACGCTTTCGCGCCATGGCGCGCGCCGCCCAGAACAATATCGATGCCCGGATCAAAAGCTACAGCGACGTGCTGCGCGGGGTCGCCGGCCTGTTTCGCGCCGAACCCGATACCAGCGCGGCCCAGTTCCACCAGTATGTCGGTGAACTCGACATCAAGCGCCAGTTCCCCGGGATCGTCAACATCAATTACGCGCGCGCGGTGCGCGCCGACGGCCTGCCGGCGCTGAACGACGAGTTGCAAAAGCGCCTGGCGCGGCGCGGCGTCGCGCACACCCCGTTGCTGACGGCGCCGGATCGCGATACCTACACCGTCCTGGTGTACATGGAACCGTTGCCGCCGAATCTGCTTGACCGGCTGGGGCTGGACCTGGAAGCGCGCGGCACGACCCGGCGCTCGCTGGCCATGTCGCGCGATACCGGCAGCTCGAGCGCTTCGGGGACCCGCATCGCCTTGCGGCCCGGTCCCAACCAGAGTGCGCTGGCGCTGCGCCTGCCGGTCTACCGCAGCGACCTGCCCAACGACAGCGTCGAGGAACGGCGCCTGGCGTATATCGGTTCGGCCGGTCTTGGCTTCGGCCTTGCGCCGCTGGTCGCCGGTGTGCTCGATGAATTTCCCGTCAAGGGCGTGCGCCTGGTGCTGACCGAGCTGACCGCGCTGGCGCCGGAACCGGGCGAAGCGCCGCCGCGCGCCGTGCTGTACGACAGCCTGGCGACGAGCGCGCAACCCAATCCAGCCACCTCGCAGACCGACGACGGGATCTTCGCGGCCAGCCTGCCCATTGAATTCAACCAGCGCGTCTGGCGCGCCGATTTCAGCATTCCCAGATCCGACATGTACACCCGCTTCGACATGTATTACCCATGGCTGGCGGCGCTTGCCGCCGGCATGAGTACCGCCCTGCTCTACGCGCTGTTCCAGACGCTGGCCTCGTCGCGCCGCAACGCGCTGCGCATGGCCGAGGAAATGACGCGCGAACTGCGCGCCTCGCAGACCAAGCTGCAGGCCAGCCATGAAAAACTGCGCCTGCTGGCCGCCCACGCGGAGCAGATCAAGGAAGGCGAGCGCAAGCGCATTGCGCGCGAAATCCACGACGACCTGGCGCAGAACCTGCTGGCGCTGAAAATCGAGGCCGAACTGCTGGCCAACCGTACCCGTGGGGCGCAGCAGCGCCTGCACGCGCGCGCCGCAGCCACGGTGCGCCAGATCGACGTCACCATCCGCAGCGTGCGCCAGATCATCAACGACCTGCGGCCGAACGTACTCGACCTGGGCCTGTCGGCCGCCGTCGACTGGCAGGTGGCCGACTTCGCGCGCCGCACCGGCATCACCTGCGAGCTGGTGGACGACGATGGCGAGCACCGCATCGATGACAACAGTGCGACCGCGTTCTTCCGCATCCTGCAGGAGTCGCTCAACAACGTGGCGCGCCACGCGCGTGCCAGCGAAGTCGGCATCACGCTGCACCAGCATGCCGGCATGCTCACCATGACCATCCGCGACAACGGCGTCGGCCTGCAGCCGGGCAGCCGCAACCGCCACGGCTCCTTCGGCCTGGTGGGCATCGAGGAACGCATCGCCATCCTGGGCGGCTCGTTCTCGATCAACAGCAGCGGCATGGGCGGCGGCACCACGATCGTGGTCAGCATCCCGGTGGATGGCATGCCGGCGGCCGGCGCTCCGGCGGCCGGCGCTCCGGCGGCCGCCGGCATGCGCACCGACAGCGCCCCAATCTCGCCCATCGCCGCCTGAGGCATCCCCTTTCCCAGCAACGGTGACGACGTCGCCCGTCACCGCGCTCGTCCATGCTCCCAAGTTTGATCCAGCTCAACTGCTGAGCTGAGCCAGCGCATGACAATGGCTGTGTCTGTCACAGGTCAACACCACCGGAATTTTCCGGTAATGCGCCATGGAAATACTGCACTCAGGCACCGTGACAGCCGCCAGCACTTTCCGATTCATCCACACAACCACACGAGGTGATCATGATGTCGACCCATACCGAATACGCTGCCTTCGAGGCGCTTGACCTGAACCCGATCAAGATAAAGCTGATGCACGAAGCGTCCGGGGAGGGCTGGTCCGAAATGCGCACCAACGCCGTGGAAACCGAATACCGGCGCTTCCTGTTCCTCATGAAAAAGTACCCGGATGCCGGTGCCTCGCCAACGGTCGATGTCGACACCTTCTGGCACTACCACATCCTCGACACCATGAAGTACGCGCGTGACTGCGAGGCCGCCTTCGGCTTCTTCCTGCACCACTATCCGTACGTCGGCATCGCCGCCGGCACCGAAGGCGAGCATGTCCAGGCGGGCGAGCGCATGCGCGCGCTGTACGAAGCCGAGTTCGGTGTCGTGGTCAGGGGCGACGCTGCGTTCTGCGCGTCGCCAGGCAAGCCGGCAGGCGCCACCGCGTTCTGTGCGTCCCCGGGCAAACCGGCAGCCGCAGCGAATGCCACCGCCTTCTGCGCGTCTCCCGGCAAGCCGGTTGCCAAGGGCGCAGACAGCACTTTCTGCGCCTCGCCGGGCCTGCCGGCCCTCATGACGAGCAAGATCGCGTTCTGCGCGTCGCCCGGCAAGCGGGCATAAGCGGATATAAGCGGGAATACCCGACGGCGTGGCTCAGCGCCGCAGGCGCGCCAGCGCCGTGGCGACGTCCGGGTATTGCAGACGCACGCGCAGCTCGCGCCGCAGGCGCGTGTTGTCGAGCTGGCGCGACTCGGACATGTACGACAGCAGCACGGGCGAGACCAGCTGCGCCAGTTCGGCGCGCGGCAGGCGCGGTGAGCGCGGCATGCCGAAGGTATCGGCCACGGCGTCAAAGTAATCGGCCATCTTCATGCGCGTGTCGTCGACCGCGTGATATACCCGCCCGGACCGGCCACGTGTCAACGCCTGCAGCACGATGCGGGCCAGGTCGTCGGCGTGAATATGGTTGGTGTACACATCGTCCTCAAATCGCAGCGCCGGCGTGCCCTGCTCCAACCGGCGCAGCGGCAGCCGGTCGGCGGCGTAGATGCCCGGCACGCGCAGGATCGACAGCGTCGCACCGGCCACCAGGGCCCACGCGCGCAGGATGCGCTCGGCGTCGACGCGGCGCCGGGCACGCCCGTTCTTCGGCGCCACCGGCCGGTACTCTTTCACCAGCGCCCCGCCGCAATCGCCATACACCCCGCTGGTGCTCACATACACGATGCGGCGCACGGCCCCCAGCGCCGCCACCAGGTGGCGCGTGCGGCGGTCGGTATCGCCGTCGGGCTGTGGCGGAGCCAGGTGCAGCACCCACGGCGTCAGATTGCGCAGGCGCGCCAGCGTTGCGGGCTGGTCGAGGTCGGCGACGACCGGCACCGCACCGGCCGCGCGGAGTTCGGCACAGCGCTCCGGCTGGCTGGTCAGTGCAAACACGCGGAAGCGCCCGGCCAGCAGTGGCAGCAGGCGCATGCCGACGTCGCCGCAGCCGATAATCAACAGGCGCGGACGGGCAAAAGCGGGGCGGGATGGCATGGTCATGAAAGAATCGCGGGGTCGTGGAGGCGGCAACTGTAGCACAGGGCGCGCCCGGCAAAACAAGGGCGGGTGTAGAATGGCGGCCTCTCGCCGCACGCCGGCGCACCCCACCAACCACCCGCGTTCGCGCCCCAACTTCTCCATTCGCATGACCTTCCAGATCACCGTCCAGCCCAGCGGCAGCCAGTTCGGCTGCGAAGCCGATGAAACCGTCCTGGCCGCCGCCATCCGCGCCGGCGTCGGCCTGCCGTATGGCTGCAAGAACGGCGCCTGCGGCTCGTGCAAGGGCAAGGTGCTCGATGGCGCCATCGAGCACAAGCCCTACCAGCAGCGCGCCCTCTCCGACATCGAAAAGACCGCCGGCATGGCGCTGTTCTGCTGCGCGATGCCGTCGGCCGACCTGGTGATCGAAGCGCGCGAAGTGGGCGGCAGCTCGGATTACCCGCTGCGCAAGATGCCCACCCGCGTTGCCGGCATCCGCAAGGCCGCGCCGGACGTCGCCATCGTCAACCTGCAATTGCCGGCCAATGAATTGCTGGCCTACCGCGCCGGCCAGTACATCGAATTCCTGCTCAAGGACGGCAAGCGCCGCGCGTATTCGATTGCCAATGCGCCGTCGTTCGAAGGCCCGCTCGAACTGCATATCCGCCACCTGCCCGGCGGCCTGTTCACCGACCACGTGTTCGGCGCAATGAAAGAGCGCGACATCCTGCGCTTCGAAGGCCCGCTCGGCACCTTCTTTTTACGCGAAGATTCCGACAAGCCGATCGTGCTGCTGGCGTCCGGCACCGGCTTCGCACCGGTCAAGGCCCTGGTCGAGCACCTGATGCACCTGAAGTCCACGCGCAAGGTCACGCTGTACTGGGGCGGTCGCCGCCCGCAAGACCTGTACATGGACGAACTGTGCCGCGCCTGGGAAACCACGCTGCCCGACTTCACCTACGTGCCGGTGATTTCGGATGCGCTGCCCGAGGATGCCTGGACGGGCCGCACTGGCTACGTGCATGCCGCTGTCGTGCAGGACATCATCGACCTCTCCGGCCATCAGGTATATGCCTGCGGCGCACCGCTCATGGTCGATGCGGCGCGCCGCGACTACGTGGCGCTGTGCGGCCTGCCCGAGGACGAATTCTTCGCCGACGCGTTCACGACCGCCGCCGATCTGGCCGACCAGTAAGGGCCCATGCCGCTGATTTCCCCGACCGGGCGCCTGGGTGTCCTGCGCAACCGTAACCTGGCGTTCTACCTGTCGGCGCGCTTTCTCGCCACCTTTGCCGTACAGATGCAGAGCGTGGCGATCGGCTGGCAGGTCTACCAGATCACCGGCAGCCTGTTCGACCTGGGCCTGATCGGCCTGGCGCAGTTTGCGCCGTTCCTGGTGCTGATTCTCTGGGCCGGCCACGTGGCCGATCGCTACAACCGGCGCCTGATCGTGCTGTGCTGCATGGCCGTGCAACTGCTGTGCAGCGCGATGCTGATTGCGTTCACGGCCAGTGGCAGCACGACCGTGTGGCCCGTGTTCGCGATCCTGGTGCTGTTCGGCAGCGCACGTGCCTTCATGATGCCGGCCTCGCAGGCGGTGCTCAAGAACCTGGTGCCGGACCGCGACTTCAGCCAGGCCGTGGCGCTGGGTTCCTCGACGATGCACGTGGCGATGATCCTCGGCCCGATCGTCGGCGGCCTGATCTACGTGCTGGGCCCGCAGACGGTGCACATGACCGCCGCCTCGCTGCTGGCGCTGGCGGTCCTGCTCATGACGAACACGCGCACGATCGCGCAGGTGATCAACAAGGCGCCCGTCAGCTGGCACACGCTGCTCGAAGGCTTGCGCTTCGTGCGCTCGCGCCCGATCGTGCTGGGCGCGATTTCACTCGACCTGTTCGCGGTGCTCTTCGGCGGGGCGACCGCCCTGCTGCCGGCCTACGCACATGACATCCTGGGCGCCGGGCCGTCCGGCCTGGGCTTCCTGCGCACCGCGCCGGGCATGGGCGCGGCCCTGTGCTCGGTGGCGCTGGTGATGTTCCCGATCACGCGCCGCGTCGGCGCCTGGATGTTCGGCGGCGTTGCCCTGTTCGGGCTGTGCGTGATCGTGCTGGGCCTGACCGACCACTTTGCGGTGGCCTTCGGCGCGCTGTTCCTGCTGGGCGTGGGCGACATGGTCAGCGTGTATATCCGCCACCTGCTGGTGCAGTACGAAACGCCCGACGATATCCGCGGGCGCGTGAGCGCCGTGAACTCGGTGTTCATCGGCGCCTCGAACGAGCTCGGTGAATTCGAGTCCGGCGTCACGGCTGGCTGGCTGGGATTGACCCGCGCGATCCTGCTCGGCGGCGTGGCCACGCTGGTCGTGACGGGCGTGTGGGCGATGCTGTTTCCGGTGCTGTCGCGGATGGACCGTTTTCCGCACCATGAGGCAGCGCGGGAAAAAGACGTGGTTTGATGGTCGTATGCCGGGTCGAGCACGGTTGGCGGAGCGGACGCGGTAAAAATCGCGGGGCGTGTAAGATAAAGCCATAACGATTACAGGAGCCATCCATGCAGATCAATGTCAATACCGATAACACCATCACCAAGCACCAGGGCCTGGACGAGCACGTGGATACCGTCGTGCGCGCTTCCATCGGTCGTTTCAGCGAGCAAGTGACCCGCGTCGACGTTCACCTGAGCGACGAGAACAAGGAAAAGAAAGCGGACGGCGGCAACCACTGCATGCTCGAAGCACGCCTGGCCGGCGTGGCCCCGATTGTCGTGCACGATCATGCAAATGACCTGCACCAGGCCATCAACAACGCCAGCGGCAAACTGGCCCGTGCACTCGACAGCACCATCGGTCGCCTGCACGACAAGCATCGCCATACCGCCGTTCCGGTGGTCGGCGCTGACGGCGAGATCGATCCAACGGCCGACAAGCACCTGACCGATAACTGATCAGTGCCCGCAGGACCCTGCGCCCGCCATGGGCGCAGGGGCAACAAGCATGCCGCGTTTCAAGTACCTAGCGCGGCGCACCTTCCAGCATTTCCCGCAACGTCCCCAGATAATTCACACCCGCCAGCGCGCGGCTGCCGTACCACGACAGCATTTCGCCATCGACCAGCAGCACGGGAATACCGATCTGTTTTTCCAGCGCGTCCACATGCGCCTGCGTGAAGCGGTAGGGCTCGGTCGACAGCAGCACGGCGTCAAGCCCGTCGACCAGGCTGTCCGACCATGTGAAGCGCGGGTAGCGGTCTTCGCCAAGGTGCGGCACGCGCCAACCCAGCTCGGCCAGCATCGCAGCGATATAGGTATCGGCCGAGATGCTCATCCACGGATCCTGCCAGATGCAGTACAGCACGGTCCGTGATGGACCGGCGGGCCGGGCACGCAGCGCGGCCAAGGCCTGTTCGAAGGCGGTGCACCAGGATTCGGCCGCATCCTGCACGCCGAAGATGCCGCCCAGCAGGCGGGCCAGCGCCAGATTGTCCTGCGGCGTCACCGGATGCGTGACGATCACATGCGGCACGAACTCCAGCAGCGCGTCGTACGTCGGCCGGGTGTTTTCATCGAGATTGACGACAACATGGGTCGGCGCCAGGGCACGGATCTTGTCGAGATTGACGTCCTTGGTGCCGCCGATCTTGGGAATGGCGGCAACGAGCGCCTGTGGATGAATGCAAAACCCTGTGCGGCCGGCAAGCTGCGGTGCCAGGCCCAGGTCGCACAGCAATTCGGTGATCGACGGCACGAGGGAAACGATGCGCGCGCCGGGCGCCGGCCGGTGTACCTGACCCAGCGCGTCGGTCAGTTCAGTGGTGCTGGATGTCATGTGAAGATGTGGTCATGATGGTTTAAGTTTCGCCAAACGCGCAAGGGTGGCACAATCGGCTATGATCCCGCTGATGTAATAACACATGCAATCACGCATGCCAACGCGGCATACCGCTCGAGGACTCACTTGGAACAGATCGGCACCTTCGGCACCAGCCGTACCAATATCAACGACTTGCAACTGTTTCGCGACGAAACCGACCCTGATGTCGCCGCGATGCTGGCCGACTGCGCCATCGTGCGCGTGCCGCAGGGCGAGCGCATCGACGACAGTGGCCAGGCGCACCTGTATATCGTACTCTCGGGCCAGCTCGAAATCGAATCGGACGCGCACGCAGGCGACGAAACCGGCACCACCCGCGTCTTGCCAGGCGAGAGCGTGGGCGACCAGGCCGTGCTGGACGATGCCGCCAATCTGGCGGCCATGACGGCGCTGGAAGACAGCGAGCTCCTGGTGATCGAATCGAGCGTCGTCTGGACGCTGATCGACCACTCGAGCGTACTGGCGCGCAATCTGCTGCGCCTGCTGTCGTTCCGTATCCGCACCACCAATGCACTGCTGCGCCGGCGCCAGAAGCTCGGCGAATTCTACCGCCAGCTGTCGCTCAACGATCCGCTCACGGGCCTGTACAACCGCGCCTGGCTCAACGACATGTTGCCGAAGCTGGCGGCGCGCGCTGCCCGCACCGGCAGCGGCCTGTCGATCGTCATGATCGACCTCGACCACTTCAAGCAGTTCAACGATACCCACGGCCACATCATCGGCGACGTGGCGCTGTCGGCCGCAGCCAGCCTGATCCGCGACGCGCTGCGCCCATCCGACTTCGCAGTTCGCTTCGGCGGCGAGGAAATGCTGGCCGTGCTGCCCGACACCGGCATCGAACTGGCCACGATGGTGGCCGAGCGCCTGTGCCAGCGCCTGCGCGACACCGTCGTGTTTACCGACATGCGCGTGGAGCTGCCGCACCTGACCGCGTCGTTCGGCGTGGCCAGCCTGGGCGAGAACGGCGACGAGTACGCGCTGATGGCGGCGGCCGACGCCGCTCTGTACCGGGCGAAAGAAGCCGGGCGCAACCGCGTCTGCAACTAGCGCCCAATGCCGTCCCGCACGGACCGTGACACCGGGCCGTGACGGGACGGCGCATCTGTGCCACCATGTCGCCGACGCTGTGATTGCAGCCAAGACAACAACAAGACATGAGCCCGCATACCTTCCTCTGGCACGACTACGAAACCTTTGGCGCGACCCCGCGCCGCGACCGCCCGGCCCAGTTCGCCGCGATCCGCACCGACGCTGAACTCAACGAGATCGGCGATCCGATCATGCTGTACTGCCAGCCGGCCAATGATTTTCTGCCCGATCCGGAATCGTGCCTGATCACCGGCATCCTGCCGCAGCACTGCCTCGAACACGGCGTGCCCGAGCACGAGTTCGCGCGCCAGATCGAGGCCGCATTCAGCCAGCCCGACACGATCGGCGTCGGCTACAACACGATCCGCTTCGACGACGAAGTCACGCGCTACCTGTTCTGGCGCAACCTGATCGATCCATACGCGCGCGAGTGGCAGCACAACTGCGGCCGCTGGGACTTGCTCGACGTCGTGCGCATGGTGCATGCGCTGCGCCCGGACGGCATCGTGTGGCCGACGCGCGACGATGGCAAGCCGAGCTTCAAGCTGGAGCACCTGAGCGCAGCCAACGGCCTGGCACACGAGGCCGCGCACGATGCGCTGTCGGACGTGCGCGCGACCATTGCGCTGGCGCGCCTGATCCGCAGCAAGCAGCCGCGCCTGTTCGACTTTTGCCTGGAGCTGCGCCGCAAGGACCGCGTCGCCGCCGAGATCGGCCTGCACCAGGCCCCTGAAGCGCGCCAGCCGTTCCTGCACGTGTCCGGCATGTTCCCGGTCGAGAACGGCTGCCTGGCCCTCGTTTATCCGCTGGCGCAGCACCCGACCAACAAGAACGAAATCCTGGTTTGGGATTGCCGCTACGATCCATCCGAACTGTTCGCCCTGGATGCCGAGACGATCCGCACACGCATGTTCACGCGCACCGACGACTTGCCGGAAGGCGTCACGCGCCTGCCGATCAAGAGCGTGCACCTGAACAAGTCGCCGATGCTGGTGGCCAATCTGAAGACGCTGCAGCCTGAACTGGCCACGCGCTGGGATATCGATCTCGAACAGGGCCGCGCGCACGCTGCGCTGGCCGCTGCCGGCCCCGACCTGCGCGCCGTCTGGGCGCAGGTGCTGCAAAAGCCGGCATCCGGCACGCCGGTCGATGTGGATGAAGACCTGTATGGCGGGTTCGTCAGCAAGGATGACCGGCGCCAGCTGGAATCGATCCGCATGCAAAAACCCGCGGCCCTGACAGGCAAGCGCGTGAGCTTCGACGACGAGCGCCTCAACGAACTGCTGCTGCGCTACCGGGCGCGCAACTTCCCCGAAACGTTATCGGAAGAAGAAATGCAGACCTGGGAAGCGCACCGCGCGGCGCGCCTGTTCGAGGGCGCCGGCGGGGCCAGAACCATCGATCAATTGTTCCAGGAGATCGATGCATTGTCGGAGACGGCCGACGAGCGGGCCGAGGCGATTCTCGGCGCGCTGTACGACTACGCCGAAATGATCGCGCCTGAACTGCACTGAAAGTCGGCGATACGTAGGGTGGACGGCTGGCCGTCCACGCGTTCAAATTCACTTGAACTCGTGGCGCATTGACGTTGATTGAACGCGTGGACGGGGGAACCCGTCCACCCTACCGCCGTTACACCATTACGCCGTTACGCCGTTAGCCATTACGCCGTTACGCCGTTAGCCGTTACGCCGTTACGCCGCTACGACATTACGCCGTTACGCCGCTACGACATTACGCCAAACGGCGTGATGTTTTCATCAGGCCGCGTTGCGCGCCGCATTGATCGCGTCGCGCGTTTCCGTCGCCACGCGCCGCGCTGCCTGCGCAAAATCTTCACCCGCCTGCGGCGTCGCATACAAAATCGCACGCGATGAATTGATCATCATGCCGGCGCCGCCTGCCGTGCGGCCGGCCTTGACGGTCGCCTCGACATCGCCACCCTGCGCGCCCACGCCCGGAATCAACAGCGGCATGTCGCCCACCAGTGCCCGCACCTGCGCGATCTCTTCCGGGAACGTCGCACCGACTACCAGCGCGCACTGGCCATTGCGGTTCCACTTGTCGGCCACCAGTTGCGCCACGTGCTGATACAGCGGGCGCCCGCCCACGTCCAGGAATTGCAGGTCGGAACCGCCCGCGTTCGACGTGCGGCACAGCACGATCACGCCGCGGTCCGGCCAGGCCATGTACGGCTCGACCGAATCGAAGCCCATATACGGATTGACGGTCACCGCATCGGCGCCGTAGCGGTCGAATGCTTCGCGTGCGTACTGGTGCGCGGTCGCGCCGATGTCGCCGCGCTTGGCATCGAGCACCAGCGGGATGTGTGGATACGTTTCACGCAGATAGGTGCAGATTTCCTCAAGCTGGTCTTCGGCGCCAAGCGCGGCGAAATAGGCGATCTGCGGCTTGAAGGCACAGGCCAGGTCGGCGGTGGCGTCAATGATGGCCTTGCAGAACTGCACGATCGCATCCGGCTGGCCGGCCAGGTGCGCCGGGAAGCGCGCCAGGTCCGGGTCGAGGCCGACACACAGCAGCGAATCGTTGCGGGTCCATGCAGCCGCCAGTTTTTGAATGAAAGTCACGTCGAGCCCCTTGTATCCGGATAATTGCAAACCCATTATTGTACCCGCCGCGATGCGGTCCCCTGCCCCTCGGGGTTGCAGGAACACCAATTGCGGCGCGTTTCAGGTATATTTTGATTATTCGACAACTTGCACGGACCTTTACTGCCATGAATACGACCTTTATCTCCCGCTGGACCCGCCTGCTCGGCAGCGCCATCCTCGCCGGCGTCCTGCTCTCGGGCTGCGGCTACAACGATTTCCAGACCAAGGATGAAGCGACCAAGGCCGCCTGGAGCGAAGTGGTCAACCAGTACCAGCGCCGCGCCGACCTGATCCCGAACCTGGTCAACACGGTCAAGGGCTATGCCTCGCACGAACGTGAAACGCTCGAAGCCGTCACGCGCGCCCGCGCCTCGGCCACCAGCTTCCAGATCACCCCGGAAGTGCTGAACAACCCGGAAGCGTTCCAGAAGTTCCAGCAGGTGCAGGGTGAACTGTCGAGCGCGCTGTCGCGCCTGATGGTGGTGTCCGAAAAATACCCGGACCTGAAAGCCGACACCAGCTTCCGTGACCTGGCCTCGCAGCTCGAAGGCACCGAGAACCGCATCACGGTGGCCCGCCAGCGCTACATCGCCTCGGTCCAGGATTACAACGTGACCGTGCGCCAGTTCCCGAAGAACCTGACGGCCATGGTGTTCGGCTACGAGACCAAGCCATCGTTCACGGTCGAGAATGAAAAAGCGATCTCGACTGCACCGGCAGTCGACTTCGGCAAGTAAGGTCTGGCGATGACGGCCTTCCTGCGCTTGTTTTCCACGCTCCTGTTCGCACTGGCGACGCTGCTCGCCGGTACGGGGACGGCCCATGCCCAGCTCAAGGAGGTGCCGAAGCTCACGACCCGCGTGACCGACCAGGCTGGCATGCTCGACGCCACCCAGCGCCAGCGCCTGGAAGCCGTGCTGGCTGACTACGAAGCCAAGACGGGTAGCCAGATCGCCGTGCTGCTTGTCAAATCGACCGAGCCCGAAGCCATCGAGGCCTACAGCATCCGCGTTACCGATGCCTGGAAACTCGGCCGCAAGGGCGTCGACGACGGCGTGCTGCTGGTTGTTGCGCCTGGCAACCCGTCAGCGTTGCGCCGCCTGCGTATCGAGGCTGGCCGTGGCGTACAGGGTGTGCTGACCGACGCCCAATCCAAGCGCATCCTGCAGGACGTGATCGCGCCGCATTTCCGGGAACAACATTATTACGAAGGTTTGGTGGCCGGCGTGGGTGCCATCGCCGCGCTGCTCAACCAGGAAGCCTTCCCGGCACCTGCGCAGCAAGCACCACAACGACAGGAAGCTGCGGGCGGTGGCGGGATTCCGTTGATCGCCATCTTCGCGATCCTGATCGGTGCATTCCTGCTGCGCTCGGTCTTCGGCGGCAAGCGCGGCCGTACGGTTACGAGCAGCCGTGGCCGTTCGAACTGGGGTGGCGCGACGACCGGCTTCATCCTCGGTAATATCATCGGCAATATGAGCAACGGTGGTGGTGGCGGGTTTGGCGGTGGCGGCGGCGGTGGTGGTGGCTTCGGCGGCGGTGGTTTTTCGGGTGGTGGTGGCGGCTTTGACGGCGGCGGCGCCTCGGGAGACTGGTAATGGGATCGATCACACAAAAAATGACACGCGCGTGGCGCCACGCCACCAGCAGCGCGGCTGAAGCGCGGCGCGCGTTTCCTGAAACGACGCTGACGGCCATTGCCGAAGCCATCGATGCCGGTGAGCGCACACACCGCGGCGAAGTGCGCCTGATCGTCGAGAAGGCCCTGCCCTTCGACGCGGCCTGGGACGGCATCACCAACCGCCAGCGCGCCCTCGCGCTGTTCGCCGACTATGGCGTGTGGGACACCGAAGACAATTGCGGCGTGCTGATCTACGTGAACCTGGCCGAGCACAAGATCGACATCGTGGCCGACCGGGGCATCGACCGCAAGATCGACGCCGCCACCTGGCAGGCGGTGTGCCGCACGATGACGGCAGGCTTCAAGGGCGGGCACTTCCATGACGCCACGCTGGCGGCAGTGGCGCAGGTCAACGACCTGCTGCACCAGCACTTCCCGGCCAGCGGCGAGCGCACCAACGAGTTGCCTGACCGGCCCATCATGCTCTAGCAGCAGTAGAATGGCGGCTTTTGCCACAGCGTCGAAAGCCCGCCATGAAACTACATCAGAAAATCGCCATCGTCACCGGGGCCAGCCAAGGCATTGGCCTGGCCTGCGCCGAGCGCCTCGTGCGCGAAGGCGCGCGCGTCATGCTGGTCGATATCCGGCCCGAAGTCGAGCAAGCCGCTGCCAGCCTGGGCGACGCAGCCCGCGCCTACCGTGCCGACGTCGGCATCAAGGTCGAGGTCGATGCGATGATCGCGGCCACGCTGGCCGCGTTTGGCCGCATCGATATCCTGATCAACAATGCCGGTGTAACCCACGCGGCCGAGTTCCTCGACCTGCACGAGGACGATTTCGACCGCGTGCTGCGCATCAACCTGAAATCGATGTTCCTGTGCAGCCAGGCGGCGGCGCGCGATATGGTGGCGCGTGGCGAAGGCGGCTGCATCATCAATATGTCGAGCGTGAATGCCGAGCTGACGATCCCGAACCAGGTGCCGTACGTGATCTCGAAAGGCGGCGTCAACCAGCTCACACGCGTGGCCGCCATCACCCTGGCCCAGTACGACATTCGCGTGAACGCCATCGGTCCCGGCACGATCCTGACCGAACTGGCGAAAAAAGCGGTGCTGGGCAGCCCGGAAGCACGTCACACGATCCTGTCGCGCACTCCGCTGGGCCGGTGCGGCGAACCGGAAGAAGTCGCGTCGATCGCCGCCTTCCTGGCCAGCGACGATGCCTCGTACATGACGGGCCAGACCCTGTACGCCGACGGTGGCCGCATGGCACTGAACTACACGGTGCCGGTGCGTGATTGATATGTCGCTGGCCACATTCGAGAGATATTGACAGATCACATGTCTGGTATCCGAAAACGCAATTGGACGCTCGGTCACCAAATCCCTATAGTTACACCTGTCTCCACTATTCTCCTCCAAGAAAATAGTTTCAAGCCCGCACAGCGGGCTTTTTTTTTGCCTGGACGGTTTGCGCGGCCCACGTCATTTGCGGCCGTATTGTCATAAGCCCAATTCTGTCATCACATTCCTGCTGTTCCATCCGAACCTTGACGACGGTCACTGACCCGTCACATTCCCTGCCTATACTCGAATGCACCTGACACACACGTAACCGATATGCGTGGTGCCAGCAGGTGTGGAGCGCTCCGTGCGCTGCACACCAACCCGGTTTCCGCACTCTTGGCCCGATCTCGGGTTATGCCCGCCCAGCGCGGGCATTTTTTTCGGCATTGTCGCAACTTGGGCCAGAAAAAATTGTCTATGTGCTTGAAGCCGTCTTCAATAGGGCTATCATGAAGCTGCGACGTCCCACCTTGTCCAGCGGGTGGAGACCGCGTACAACGAAACGACCACGGGAGATTGTCCGATGAGTTTACGTGTACCAGAAACATCGCTTTCGCCAGACAGTTGCCGTCGCCATCAGGATTCAAGCGACCTCGTTCTCAGCGAACTCAATCCGCGCGCCGTGGTCGACGATATCGACCGCGACAGCGTCCCTCTCAATCTGCTCACGTTCGGCAGCGTCCGCGAAGTATGTCCCAAGTGCCGGCGGGCACACCTGAAACTCGTGTTACGACAGGCGAGCGTGCGCGTGGCGCACCTGTTCTGCGCCGACTGCGCCAGCTGTTTCGACGCCCATTACGCCGACGGCGCCCCTGCGCTGACGATTTGACGCACGTCGCGTTGGGCGGCCAGCGCACGGGCCAGCGGCAACGGGCACACAAGGTGCGCCCGGCATGGTAACGTTGACGTTTGCCCCGTCACCGTTACTGTACTGTTACCACGTCGCCATGCCTGCCCTGTCTCCCCTGCTGTACGCCGAACCCCGTCACCGCCGTGCCATGCACGCTGCGGCCCTGCTCATCTTTACCTGCATCGTGATCGCCGGCTCCGTGCCCGGTGCGCGCGCCGAGGTGGGCGAATACGCGTCCGGCATCGTGCTGCACAGCCTGGCCTATGCCGGCCTCGCAACGCTCTGGTTCCTGGGCAGCACCGGCAGCACGCTGCAACGTGTGCTCAAGGCGGTGCTGGCGATTGCGCTGATGGGCGCCTTCGACGAGGGCGTGCAACACTTCCTGCCGTACCGCTCGGGTACGGTGCACGACTGGCTGGTCGATGTCAGCGCCGCGACCGTCGCAGCGACGGCACTGGGAGCACTGCTCGCGCGCATCCCGATGCCGCAGGCGTCCGGCCGCAATCCCGCGCGTCCGCGCTGACAGCGCTGTGATTTTCCGACATAGAAGCGCCGCTCTGGAAATTACTGCGACTACCGGACGTCAAGTAGCGAAGTCGATCGCTTCTTGCTGAGTTACGCTGACCAGGACGAACTTTCGCTTCCCGGCCAGGAGCGGACAGCAGAACCAGCGATAGGTGCGCCAAGATAACCATGTCCCAGCTGAGCCACCATCGTCTGTCCACGTTCCAGGGAGCGATTTAATGTTCGGTAAAGTTCTTTTAGCGCTTGTCGCGTTAACCACGACTTCGGCACAATCCGCGACGCTGGGTTTTTACGATGTCGCTCGCCTTGTCTACCCGGATAGCAAATCTGTATTCGCAGGCATGCAGATTGACGCGTATATCCCAAACGCGTCGTTAGTCCGGACGATTGATGAGTTTATCGGTATCCCTGGAGATGAAGAACCCGTCCAGTTCGGGCCATACGCCATGATCGACGGGTGTCGCCGCCAGAGCTGCATGGAAAAGGCAGCAGTTATCGTCGACATGCGCTCACGCAGTGTGGCTGCTGTTGCGTTACGAAATTACGAGTGCCGGCATGTTGTACTCGACGATGGTGATATTGCAGCCATGGCGCGTGACTCTCGCAAACGCCCACCCGTGCGTTGCAACGAAGAGCCCATACTGGACATCTATGTTGTGCGACGCTCTCTTAAATTACCTGGTCTCCAGGACGAGCGCGAACAGCTTGCCCAGTTACGTAAGTGGGGCAGCAAGGTTGGGCACCAGGGTGAGCGAGTGAAGATCCTGGCACGCTACAAATCGAAATGATGCAAGGTGTCGTCAGGTCCGCTATGGGTCTTGCATTCAACCGGTCGACAGCCTCACCTTGCGTCGCGTCTGTTAAAACCGTCTGCACGGCTGTAAAAAAGCCACATGCGCTGACGCGACATGTGGCCTTTTGCTTACCGCATTACCTGACTGCCTCAGCGGGCAGGCCCGCCCTACTGGCCCTGCCCTGCCCTGCCTGCGACGTTACGGCGTGCCAGGATCCTTGCCCTCTTCCACCGCACGCTGGAACAGCGGCATATTGCGCGTGGCGGCGCTGATCACATCCAGCGGCAGTTTCGGCGAGCGATCGGCGTTCAGCAAGCCATTGGCTTCCTGGAACGTGTCCGTGAACTGCGTGTAGCAGAAACCACTGAACATGAACGTCTCGTTGACCACCTGCAGCAGGCGCCGGTACTGCTTCAGATAGCTTTCGGCCGTGTGCGCGCGGCTGTAGCCCCACGTGGTTTCGTCGGGATTGGGCGTCTGTTTCGGATCGTAGGCGATGCCACCGAATTCCGTCAGCACGATCGGCTGGCCCCGATGCGGGAAGCCGTCGAGCGTCAGGATGCGGCCACCCGGGCGGCGCTGGTCGAACAGCGTGCGCACCGGATCGGTGACGGCGTAGCGCGCCAGCACCTTCTCGGGATCGCTGTCGTAGTCGTGAATGCCCAGGATGTCCGTGGCAGACGCTTCCCAGCCATCGTTGCCGATCACGGGGCGGGTCGAGTCAAGCGTGCGCGTCAGGTGGTATAGCGCCTCGACGGCATTGCGATGCGCCTGCGTGAGCGTCAGATTCGGCACACCCCACGACTCGTTGAAGGCCACCCAGACGATGATGCACGGGTGGCTGTAGTCGCGCTCGATCGCCTCGGTCCATTCCTTGACCATGCGCGTGATGGCGCGCGGGCTGAAGCGGTAAGCCGATGGCATCTCTTCCCACACCATCAGGCCCAGCTTGTCGGCCCAGTACAGGAAGCGCGGATCTTCGATCTTCTGGTGCTTGCGTACGCCATTGAAGCCCATCAGCTTGGCCAGCTCGACGTCGCGCTTCAGGTGTTCGTCGGACGGCGCCGTCATGAACGATTCCGGCCAGTAGCCCTGGTCCAGCACCAGGCGCAGCTGGTACGGGCGGCCATTGAGCATGAAGCGGTCACGGTTGATCGACACCGAGCGCAGCGCCGTGTACGAGCGGATGCGGTCCAGCACCACGTCGCCTGCGCGCAGGGTCACTTCGGCATCGAGCAGGGTCGGGCGTTCCGGGCTCCACAGGATCTCATTGCGCGAATCGTCGATCCCCGGATCGGACAGCGCGATCTTGCGGTTCGCCTCACCATTGAGCAGCTTGTAGTAATCGTCGGCCAGCAACTGGTCGCCGTTCCAGATCTTGACTTCGACGAACAGCTCTTCCTGGATATCGCCGGTGGCAAACACTTCGCAGCCGATTTCATAGGTCTCGAACACCGGCGTCCAGCGCAGCTTCTGGATATACGTCTGCGAGACCTGCTCGATCCAGACAGTCTGCCAGATGCCGGTGGTGCGTGGATACCAGATCGAGTGCGCATCGAGGAGCCAGTCCTGCTTGCCGCGCGGCTTGGCCAGATCGGCCGGATCGTCTTCGACCCAGACCGTGACGACCTGCTTGCCATCCGCGTTCAGGGTGCCGGAAATATCGGCGGAAAACGGCGTGTGCCCACCCTCGTGCTCGACGACCAGCTGGCCATTGACCCAGACGCGTGCGCTGTAGTCAACCGCGCCGAAGTGCATGATCGTGCGCCCCTCCATGGGCATGACCTCGAATTCGCGCTGGTACCAGACGAAGCGGTGAAAGCCCGTGTCCTCGATGCCGCTCATCGCGGTTTCCGGTGCAAACGGCACGGTGATCTCGTGCGTCCATTCCTTCACGTCCGACGGCAGCGTGTAGTGCCCTTCGTCATCGAAGCAGAACTGCCATGTGCCGTTCAGGTTCTGCCACTGGTCGCGCACCAGTTGTGGACGCGGATATTCAAACTGATTCATTCTTGTCCTTTCTGTCAGTTGGCACCGGAATCAGGATGCGTCCCTGGACGTCATTGCCTGGTCCATGATGATCGTGATACGCCGCCAGCGCGGTGGCGGCTGCTTCTTGCGCCTGCCCCTTGCGGCACAGGGCGACGCAGGCGCCGCCAAAGCCGGCGCCGGTCAGGCGCGCGCCCAGTACGCCGGGGGCGGCGCGCAGCGCGTCGCACAGGACGTCGAGCGCGCGGATCGAGACTTCGTAATCGTCACGCAGGCTCGCATGCGATGCGTTCATCAGTTCGCCGAAGCGTTCGGCATCGACGCCCTTGGCCGCTTCGAGCACGCGCAGGTTTTCCTGCACCACGTGGCGGGCCCGTTCGCGCAGCGGCGACGGCAGCGTCTCGACCGAGGCCGGGTCGACCACGTCGCGCAGCGCCGTCACGCCCAGGATGCGCGAGGCTTCTTCGCATTCGGCGCGGCGTTCGTTGTACTTGCTGGCCGCCAGCGTGCGCGCCACGCCCGAATCGATCACGATCAGTTCGGTATCCGGCGGCAGTGCCGACAGGTGATGTTCGAGCGTGCGCGCATCGATGAACAGCATATTGGTTTCATCGGCCAGGCTCGAGGCCATCTGGTCCATGATCCCGCAGTTCACGTGCGCGTATTCGATTTCGGCGCGCTGGGCGATGCGCGCCAGCTTGACGTCGTCGAGCTCGAACCCCAGCAGCGCGCGCATGGCGCGCAGCGTGGCCACTTCGAGCGCGGCCGACGACGACAGGCCCGACCCCACCGGCAGATCGGTCTCGACATACACGCGCAGCGGCGGCACCTCGATGCCCTCGGCCTGCACGAGGCGGATGCAGCCCTCGATATAGCTGCCGAAGCCCTGCGGCGCGCTGCTGTCCTTTGCAAACGTCACGGTCGCGTCGAAGTTGGGCGAGTAAAAATGGAAATGGTCGTCGCCGCTGCGGCTCATGGCCACCAGCGTGCGCTGCGGCGTGGCCACCGGCAGCATGTACCCGTCGTTGTAGTCGGTGTGCTCGCCCAGCAGATTCACGCGTCCCGGGGCCGAGGCGTTTACCTCGGGGGCGCCGCCAAAGAAGGTATCGGTCGTGATGGTCATGCGTCCACCTCCAGCCAGAGCGGCCGCTGACGGCCTTGGATATCCACCGACGGCCAGGCCGGGTCGAAGGTCAGGTTTTCGAGTCCGTCGGGGCCGAGCAGGAACGTGTCTTCGATCTTCATACCGTTATAACTTGGATTGAACGCAAATGCCATGCCCTGTTCGAGCTGCGTGGCCGTGCTTGGGGTGGCCACGATCTCGCGCGCCAGGTAGCCGGTGATGCCGCCCTGGTGGTGCTCGCGGATCGCGTCTTCGACGTCGGCGTGGTGATAGGCCTGGGCCAGCGCGTGATATACCGACGACAGCGATTTGCCAGGCGCCACGGCCGCCAGGCCGGTGGCTTCGAGCGCCATCAGTGCGCGCTGCGCTGCCGGCGCAGCAGCGGCGCCGCCAAAGCCCACGAAGCGGGTCAGGTTGGCATACAGGCCATGGCGGCGCGCGCAGAACACGAGCATGGCGCGCTCGCCAATTGGCTCGTGCGACGGCGTCGCGTGGCGGAACAATGGCAAGCGCCTTGCACCGGCCACCAGCACCAGCGCCGGATGGATGCCGCGGCGCCACAGCGCCTCGGCGCCGGCACCGGCCAGCTGCTGCTCGGTCCAGTCGGGCCGGGCGCGGTGCAGCACTTCGGTCATCGCTTCGGCCGCTTCGCGTCCCAGCAGCCGGTAACGCGCCTGTTCGGCGTCGCCCAGCACCAGCTTGCGCTGGCGTAGCGGCAGTGGCAACGGCAGTTCGTCGGTCTGCGGCCGGTCCGACAGCACCGGCCGGCCTTCGGCAGCAGCGAGCACGAAATGCTCGCGCAGCTCGGGTTCGGCCCATGGTTCGATATGAAAGCTGAACCCGGCCGGTACTTCTTCGAGGCGCAGGCGCTCGCCTTCGATCTGGTCGGTCAGCACGCAGGCGTCGCCCGCTGTGACCAGCACTTCGGCAATGCCCGTGTCGGTCGTGTGCAGCACGGCGCTCGAGCCGCCTGCCGTAATCCACGCGAACCAGTCGGTGCCGCGCAGGCGCACGGCGCCGGCGCCGCTGGTGGCAAGGGTGGCGCGCAGCAGCGCGAGTTTGTCGGCGACCTCCTGGGCGCGCATATCGATGTCCGTCATGCGCCCTCCTCCAGGTCGATCTCGACCTGCTGCAATTCATACGCCGTGGTTTCGGGCAGCACGTCCATTGCGAACATGCCGGCGGCGAGCTCGGTGCCGGCCAGGTATTTCAGGCGGTCGCGCGTGCGGTACGGCGGATAGAACTGGGCGTGCAGCTGCGTCTCGGGATGCTCGGCGCCGTCGGTCGGCGCCTGGTACCACGCCATCAGGTACGGGAACGGTCGGTTCCACAGCGTCTCGTACTTGAGCAGCACGGTCTTGAGTGCACGCGCCAGCGAGTCGCGCTGCGGCGGCGTGAGCGCCGCGAAATCCTTGCACGGCGCGGTCGGCATCACCCAGACCTCGTACGGATAACGGGCGCAGGCCGGCACGAAGGCGATGGCGAAATCGTCCTGGTACAGCACGCGCTTGCCATCGGCCGCTTCGTCACGCGCCATGTCGCACAGCATGCTCGTGCCGTGCTGCTGGTAGTAGTCGCGCTCTTGCGCGAGCATGCGCGCCGGGACTGACGGCACAAACGGGTACGAATAGATCTGGCCGTGCGGATGGTGCAGCGTCACGCCCACTTCGGCGCCGCGGTTCTCGAACGGCAGCACGTACTGGATGTGCGGGTGGCTGCCCACGCGCGTGGTGCGATCGCCCCACACCTGCAGCAACAGCGCAATGCGTGACAGCGGCAGGTGGGCCAGCGCCGTGTTCGGATCCTGCGTGAACACGACCACTTCGCACTGGCCATTGGCCGGCGCGGTCTGCACCGTCACCGACGGCGGATCGTGCGACTCGAGCGCGAGGGACGGAAAGCGGTTGTCGAACACGGCGATCTCGTAGTCGCCGGCCGGCATCTCGGTGGGATTGGCAGGATCGATCGTCGGCGCCAGCGGGTTGTACTGGGGCGGCGGCTGATACGTGCGGTTCTGGCGGAACGCGGCATAGGTCACCCACTCGCCGCGCAGCGGATGCCAGCGCAGGTGCGGGTTGGCGTGCTGGGGATCCGGAAACGGGCTGGGGGCAACAAGGCCATCGGGAATGGGCCGGTTGCTGTAGAGGGTAAGGTTGCGTCCGTCCGGTTTTTTGAGTTCTTTACTGTGCATGGCAATCAATAAGGTTCGGTCACATCCGGCGCGAACGCGCACGCCAACATCGACGCATTGGCGCGCTCGCGGCTGCAGGAGCTTGGCTCCAAGCCGATCCTATCATGCTGTATTTGCCACATTTTCTGCCCGGAACTTCGTACTTTTCCAGGCGACAATACTGTGGCTGTATCAAGACGATACCGCCCTTGGCATACAACGATGATTCACAAGGGAGAGCGCCCTTGCGGGCACTCCACGGCAGGGATATTGTAGTCCGGCGCCTACGCAAAAATTAGAAGTTTTTACACTACCTGGCAAGAAGGAGCCCTACAGGTCAGCCGTGGCAACCACGGCGTCCAGCAGAGCTGCAGGGCACGTGCCTAGCGCGCCAGCTCGACCAGCACCGATGTGTACATCTGCAGGTTCAGCAGCAGCTGCTTGGTCGTGATGAATTCATGCTCCGAATGCCCGGAATATTTCTGGCCCGGCATCGATGGCCCGAAACTGACGGCATTCGGGAACAGGCGCGAGTTGGTCCCGCCGCCAATGGCGACCGGCTTCGCATCCTTCATGCCGGTGAAATAGGCAAAGGTCGCCAGCAGCGTCGGCACCTGCGGCGCATCGTTCAGCACCCACGGGTCGCGCACGCCGACCTTGATGTTGGTGAGCGGGACCTGGCGCGCCTGCCACTGGCTCAGTGCGGCGTTGATTTCATCGGTCAGCTGCGCGCCCGTCTTGCCTTGCGGGCGGCGCACATTGATCGCCACTTCGATGCCGTCGTCCAGCTGGCGAATCACGGTGGGCTTGAACGTGAGCGGGCCCATGAACTTGTCGCGGTAGGCGATGTTGCCGGCGCCGCTGCCAAATTTCTCGCCGTAGTAGCCCGTCCCCACCATCTCGTTGAGGTAGTTGACGACGCCGCCGGCGGTCGTATTGGCCCATGGCCGCACGGCCAGTGCATCGGCCAGCATGCTCACGGCGTTCACGCCTTCCTGCGGCTTGGACGAGTGGGCCGACAATCCCTTGGCGCGCACTGCCAGATCCTTGCCCTGCCACGTGTAGGTGTAGGTCATGCCCTCGTGCTGCGCACCGCGCGCGCGGATCTGTCCCTCGATCTGCGGCGTCGCGTTGGCCACCAGCGCTTCGGCGTCTTCGGGAATCTGCGTGTTGAACGAACCGCCCCCGAACGCGGCGATGTAGGCGTCGCCCTCCACGGGCGCCTGCGCGCCGGCCTTCGGCACCGTCACGGCCACGAGGCCGCCGCCCTTCTCCGCCGTCACCACCGGATACTCGGCGTCGAGCGTGATGCTCATCTGCGGCGGCACGTGCGTCTTGAGAAATTCGGTCAGCGGGCCCCAGTCGGATTCCTCGCCCATGTACACGTACAGCTCGATGCGTTTGCTCAAGGGGATCTGGCGGTCGCGGATCGTCTTCATCGCATACAGTGCGGTGGCGATCGGTCCCTTGTCGTCCTCGGCGCCGCGCGCGATCAGCTTGCCCGGCTCGCTCGTGCGGTCCAGCACGAATGGCGACTTCTTCCACTTGGTCGGGTCGACCGGCTGCACATCGCCGTGGGTGACGATGCCGACACGCTCGGCGCCCTTGCCCAGGCCGATGACGACTGTCCAGCCGTAATCGGTATAGTCCAGGCCCAGGCGCTCGGCTTCTGCCTTGAGCGTGGCCTTGAACGCGGCATGCACCGGGTTCCGGTCCGACGGGTAGCGCGGATCGGCCACCGTGTTGAAGCTCACCAGTTTGGCCAGCGTGTCGACGACGTCGTTGCGGTAGGTGGCCACCGCATACTTGGCAGCGCTGACGGCGGCCTCGCTGGGCGCTGCAGCCGAGGTTGCAGTAGATGCGGCAGCAGGTGCGGCAGCCAGGACAGTGGATGAGGCCAGCAACAGGCTGGCAAGGCAGGCGTTCTTGTACATACGGGGCCGATCTCCAAGGGTTGCAGACACGCAAACGTCCAGCATAGCGTCTTCTGCCACCGCTGTGAACGCGACGGCCACTTTCAGCGTATCGTTACGCATCCTGACTAAACGGCATTCACACCATGACTGACAAGACCTTCCTGCGCGCGCACGCCGCGCTGCGCGACGACATCGGCGACCTGCTCACGCAGCGCCCCGTGCCCTCGCCTCAGCTCGACCAGATCGATCCGTTCCTGTTCCTGAATCATCATGGTCCGCAGACCTACGGCCCGCACAACCGCGGTCTGCCATTTGGCCCGCATCCGCACCGGGGCTTTGAAACAGTCACCTTCATCGTCGAAGGCATGCTGGCCCACCGCGACAGCGCCGGCCATGAAAGCGTGATCCACGCCGGTGGCATCCAGTGGATGACGGCCGGCAGCGGCATCGTGCATGCCGAGGTCTCGCCGCGTGCGTTTTTAGAGACAGGCGGCCCACTCGAAATCCTGCAGTTATGGGTCAACCTGCCGTCGCGCCTGAAGATGACGGCGCCTGCCTATACAGGCGTGCAGCAGGACCGGATTCCTGCGTTAGCGCTCGACGACGGCAAGGTCACGCTGAACCTGATCGCGGGCGCGTGGGACGGCAGCACGGGCCCGGTGCAATCGCTGACCGGTGTGTTCATGAGCACGGTCGCGATGCAGGCCGGTGGCCGGCTGCGCATCACCGGCCTGCAAGGTCGCAACGTGCTGCTGTATGTGGTGCGTGGACGCATCGGCGTGGGTCACCACGGCGATCTCGCCAACGCTTACCAACTGGTGGAGCTGAGCACGGAGGGCGACACGCTCGAGATCGTCGCCGAGTCCGGCTCGCTGCTGCTGTTCGGGCATGCCGATCCGATCGGCGAACCGGTCGTCTCGCACGGGCCGTTCGTCATGAACACCCGCGATGAAATCGCGCAGGCGATCACCGACTACCAGGCCGGCCGCTTCGGCTCAACGCTGGCTTGACGCCAGCACCCGGCCGCCATCGTCCTTCAGGTGCACCGTGTGCGGGAACGGTCCGCCGTCGAAGCGCACGCTCAGGTCGCGGCCGACCGCCTCGAAGCGGTCGCGGCCCACGTGGACGATTTCCTGCGGCCCGTCACCCAGGTCGGCGTACAGCTTGCGGCTCTTGCCCGTCACGTGCAGCGTGCGCCCGTCCTCGAGCTTGTAGGCGCCCTGCATGCGCTTGTACATCAGCGGATCGATATAGACTTTCTTTGGCTGCGCAGCGTGCACGTTGACGACGTCGGGATTGGCTGCAGTCACTGGCTGGGCGGCGCTGGTCAGTGAAACGGCAGCGGCGGCGGCGAACAAGGCGAGTTGGGAGAGGCGCATGATGGAAATTCCTTTCAGGTCGGTGGCGAAGAAGTCCGTGTCGCCAGCGCTGCGTTGCCTGACGATGAAGCCAGTCTAGCGAGCCGCAAAACCTGTTCAAGCACCAGGGGCATCAAGCGCCGGAAATGCGCGACGAAGTGCGCAATCGGCGGGGTGAACGGGAGGTGCATATATGAAAGCGCGCCTTATTTCAACTGTGTGTCTGCATTGCGTAGGTATGTCGTACAGTAGGGTTCCTCCAACGCCAATGTACCCTTTCCCATGCCAGTCATTCCCCTCGCCGCGACCACGCGCGGCTACCCCGACAGCGGTAACGTGATCGAGAACATACACCTTGGATCGGTCGCCGTCGTCGACACGCACGGCCGTCTGTTGTGGTCCGCCGGCGACCCGGATTACCCGACCTTCACGCGCTCGGCGCTCAAGCCGTTCCAGGCCCTGCCCTTCATCCTGGCCGATGGCCCGGCGCGCTTTGGCCTCTCCGGCGATGAAGTCGCGCTGCTGTGCGCGAGCCATTCGGGCGAAGACAAGCATCTCGACGGCGTTAGCTCGATCCTCAACAAGATCGGACTCGACCCCGGCCACCTCGAATGCGGCTGCGCGGTGCCGCTGCATTACGAGTTCACCGGCCAGAAACCCCCGCCGGACGCGCACTGGACGCCGCTGCACCACAACTGCTCCGGCAAGCACAGCGGCTTTCTGGCCTGGTGCCGCCTGCACGATGCGCCCACGGCAAACTATGTCGACCGCGCGCACCCGCTGCAGCAAGCCGTGCGCAGCACGCTGGCCGACGCCATCGGCGTGGCGCCCGAAGCCATGCCGGTTGGCCTGGACGGCTGTTCGGCCCCCAACTACGCGATGCCGCTCAGTCGCCTGGCGCACCTGTACGCGCGCCTCGCGCATGGCCCGCAAGACCCGCAACTGGGCGGCGCGATGGGCACGCTGCGCGACGCGATGATCGCCCGCCCCGATCTGGTCTCGGGCGAGGAGCGCACCGACCTGCACTGGATGACGGCAGGCGGCGGTGACTGGGTCACCAAGATCGGCGCCGACGCCGTGCAGGCAATCGGCATCCGCTCGGCCGGGATCGGCATCGCGATCAAGATCACCGATGGCAATGTGCGCGCGCTGCACCCCACCGTGTACGCGGTGCTCGACCAGCTGGGCCTGCTGAACGCAGCGCGGCGCGAGCTGCTCGAACGTTATCGCCAGCCTGTCATCAAGAACGCGCGCGGCGCCGTGGCCGGTGACATCCGTACGCTGTTCAAGCTGGCGCGTCAGGCATAAGCCAGATAACGCCGCATCCGGCTTGTGCGGCGTCATTACAACATCCTGTCTTCTTGCTATTTCATTTGAAGTTTAAAGGGTTGATACTTGCCGCAAGGCATTTCTTCGGCGCTCAATCCTTTCTTCAAAGTGATGACATCGTGTTAAAAAATCTACGTATCGGCTCCCGCCTCACCCTTGGCTTTGCCACGATGCTCGTCCTGTCGCTGGCCGGCACCTCGTTCGCCCTCTACACCACGCGTTCCAGCGCCGAGGCCACCCAGCAGATGATGCAAAAGCCGCTGACCAAGGAACGCCTGGTCTCGGACTGGTATGTGCTGACCTATTCGGCCATCGCGCGTACCTCGCTCATTGCGCGCAGCACCGACGGTACCCTGGCGGCCGTGTTTGCCAAGCCGATCAAGGACAGCGTCACCGACACCACGGCCATCCTCAAGAAAGTCGAAGTCCTGCTCGACTCGCCCGAAGAGAAAGCAACGCTGCAGGACATCCTTGGCCTGCGCAAGACCTACCAGAAAGCCAAGGAAACCGTGATGAACGCGCGCACGTCAGGTGACTCAGCGACGGCAGAACAGGCCTACGAACAGGTATTTGCGCCAGCCGCCGCCGCCTATGGCGCCCGGGTCCAGAGCCTGTTGCAGATCCAGCGCAAGAGCATCGACCAGACGGCGCTGGCCATCGAAGCGGCGAATGCACGCAGCACGCAACTGGTGCTGCTGCTGGCCCTGCTGTCGACGGCGATCGGTGCCGTGGCCGCCGTGTTCGTCACGCGCAGCATCACCCGGCCGCTGGACGCCGCGCTCGACGTCGCTGAAACCGTCGCCTCGGGCGACCTTGGCCACACGTTCGCGAGCTATCCGAAAGACCAGGTCGGCGACCTGATGCGCGCGCTGGAAACGATGAACGGCTCGCTGGTGCGGGTGGTCTCGCAAGTCCAGCAAGGCACGAACGCGATCTCGACCGCGTCGAGCGAGATCGCGGCCGGCAACCTCGACCTGTCGGCACGCACCGAACAGCAGGCCAGCTCGCTCGAAGAAACGGCCGCCTCGATGGAAGAACTGACCGCGACCGTGCGTCAGAATGCCGACAATGCGGTACAGGCCAACGGCCTGGCAAAAACCGCCTCGGATGTTGCGGCGCGTGGCGGCGCCATCGTCGGCCAGGTGGTCGACACGATGGGTTCGATCGACGCCTCGGCGCGCAAGATCGTCGACATCATCGGCGTGATCGACGGCATCGCCTTCCAGACCAATATCCTGGCCCTGAATGCCGCCGTGGAAGCAGCGCGCGCCGGGGAACAGGGGCGCGGCTTTGCCGTGGTGGCGTCCGAAGTGCGCAATCTGGCGCAGCGTTCGGCCGGTGCGGCGCGCGAAATCAAGGGCCTGATCGGCGACTCGATGACGCAGGTGAATGCCGGCACGGCGCTCGTGCAGCAGGCCGGCGCCACGATGGACGACGTCGTGGCCAGCGTGGCGCGGGTGACCGACATGATGTCCGAGATCAGCACTGCCACGCAGGAGCAGCGCGTGGGCATCAACCAGGTCAACGAAGCGATCGCGCAGATGGACCAGGTGACGCAGCAGAACGCGGCGCTGGTCGAGGAAGCCGCCGCCGCGGCAGCGAGCATGCAGGAACAGGCAGCGCAACTGGCGCAGGTGGCGGCCGCGTTCAAGCTGGGTAATACCGGCGGGCGGACGCGCCCGCAACTGGCGGCGCGCGCGGTGCCGGCGCTGGCAGCCTAGGCGCCTGGAAGCCCGCTACGCCGCCAGCCGGCGCAGCATCGCGGCGATGGCGTCCAGCACCGCGTCATCGTCCCAGTAGGTGTTGTGCGCCAGCGGATTCCAGCTGCGCAGCAACAAGTCGCCCACCCCGCCGCCGGCATTGATCGCGCGGTCCTCGACCAGCGTACGGTAGCCATTTGAAAGCGGCTGCAGCGGCCAGCCCAGCACGTCGTCGGGATCATAGAAGTTGATCCACTTGAACAGCGACGTCGGCGGCGCAATCGGGATGATGTGCATTTCCTGGTGCGCGGCGACAAAGATCGGGATATTGCAGCCGGTGGTAACCAGCCCGACGCAGCTGCCGCCGCCGATGAACGCCAGTTCGCTTGCTGTCAGCGCCCGGCCGAGCGTTGCGCCGGCCCACGCACCGATATCACGCCAAATGCCGGCGCCGACCGGCTTGCCGGCGGCCGCCTTCTGCGCATCGTACAGATAGCTCGACAGCACCTGGCAACCGAGCGAATGCGCGACGAATACGACCGGCATGCCGGGCCGCGCCGCGTGGGCCGACAACAGCGCGCTGGCGATCTCGCCCTGGGCCTGCTCGTAGACCGAGCCGGGATCATCCTTGCTGTTTTCCAGCCCGGCGGCGTCGCCCAGACCGTACAGGACGAATTTGCGCAGCGCCGCGTAGCGCACCTGGCCGGTGGCCGCGGTGCGGTCCCAGACCAGGCGCTGGTTATCGTGCAGGATGCCCTGGTAGTAGACCGAGCGCATGACGACCTGGCTGGCCAGCGCATCCAGGCGGGTACGCAGCTCCGCCATCAGGCCGTCGGCATAGTCGGGCAAGGTTTCGCCCATGCCATGCACGGCTATCAATGCAACTTGTGTCATTGCCACCTCCCCACGCGCGCCGATATCCCTAGCGTATCAAATTTCGCACGTGTTGAGGCAGAACAAAGATTGTGGAGAAGCTGACCCTCAGCGTGGCGCGATGGTCAGCTCGAACGTGTCGACGCCATCGACGCCGCCGCGCACCTGGTCACCCGGCTGCAGCGCGCCGACGCCGGACGGCGTGCCCGAATAAATCAGGTCGCCCGGGGCCAGCGTCACGAGGCGCGACAGCGACGCGATCACGTCCGCGATGGGCCAGATCATTTCATCGAGGTTGCCTTCCTGGCGCAGCGTACCGTTCACTTCGAGCCAGATGCGCGCCTGGGCGGGATGCCCCACGTCGCTGACCGGATGCAGTGCACTGCACGGCGCCGACGCGTCGAAGCCCTTGGCCATGTCCCATGGCCGGCCGGCGTCCTTGGCCACAGCCTGCAGGTCGCGCCGGGTCAGGTCCAGGCCCACGCCATAACCCCACACCAGATCGAGCGCCTGCGCCGCGTCGATGTCCTTGCCGCCGGCTTTCAGCGCCACGACCAGTTCGATCTCGTGGTGCAGGTCGTTCGTCGATGGCGGATACGGCACCGCGCCGCTGGCCGGCACAACGGCATCGGCTGGCTTGGTGAAGAAGAACGGTGGTTCCCGATTCGGGTCGCTGCCCATTTCGCGTGCGTGCGCTGCATAGTTGCGGCCCACGCAGAACACGCGGCGCACCGGGAAGCGCGCGCTGGAACCGGTGACGGCCACGGACGCCGTCTCGGGTGCGGTGATGACAAATTCGGTCATGCTCATCCTTTCATTGACAGGAGCATCATCATACTCCCGCCATGAAGGGCGGCAAGACTCAGGCTCAAGCTCAAGCTCAGGTTTAAGCTCAGGCCGATGCGGCCGCTGCCTCGGCTTGCGCTGCCTGCGCTGCACTCGAATCCAGAATGCGCACGAGCGCCGTCATGTCGACCGGCTTGACCAGGTGATGGACGAAGCCGGCCTCGAGCGCCCGCTCGCGGTCCTTCGCCTGGCCATAGCCGGTCACGGCCACCGGCACCGTGGCCGCCATCTCGGGCAGCGCGCGCAGGCTCGAGGCCAACTGGTAGCCGTCGATGTCGGGCAGCCCGATATCGATCAGCATCACGTCGGGATGCTCGACGCGCGCGCGGCGCAGGGCCGAGGCGGCGTCGTATTCGACGGCGGTGGCGTGGCCCTGCACCTGCAGCAGCGTGGCCAGACTGTCAGCGGCGTCCGTGTTGTCGTCGACGATCAGCACGCGCAGCTGGCGGCCCAGCGCGGCGCGTACCGGGTCGGCCTCGGACGGCAGCGCATCGTCGGCATCACCCTCGCTGGCGCGCGCACTCACGCACGGCAGGCAGAGCGTGAACGTGCTGCCGCAACCGACGCCATCGCTATGCGCGGTGACCTCGCCATCGTGCAGGTCGACCAGGCGCTTGACGAGCGTGAGGCCCAGTCCCAGCCCACCCTGCGAGCGGGCCAGCGTGCGTGCGCCCTGCGTGAACAGGTCGAACACATTGGGCAGCAGGTCGGGCGGCATGCCGGACCCGTTGTCGCGCACTTCGAGCATCATGCGCCCGTCGCCGGCCACCAGGCGCAGCGTCAGCGTACCGGCCTTGGGCGTGTACTTAGCGGCGTTGCCGACGATATTGGCCACGCTCTGCACGAGGCGCGTCTGGTCACCCCGCACGTACACGGGCGTCTCGGGCAGTTGCACGGTCACGTGGTGCGATTTTTCGAGCACCAGCGGGCGGGTCTGGTCGAGCGCCCCGTTCACGACATCGCGAAAATCGACCGTCGCCAGCTTGAGCTTGACCAGCCCGCGCGTGACGCGCGACACGTCGAGCAGATCGTCGATCAGGCGGCTCATGTGCTTGACCTGGCGGCTGATGATGGAGCTGGTCTGGCAAATGCGCGGCTCGTTCGCGAACTGCATGCTGAGCAAGCTGGCCGAACTGCTGATCGGCGCGAGCGGGTTGCGCAGCTCGTGCGCCAGCATGGCCAGGAATTCGTCCTTGGTGTGACTCAGGCGCTCGGCCTGCACGCGCGCCAGGCGCTCGCTCTGCAGCAGCGCATCGCGTTCGAGCGCCGACGTTTGCGCGATCTCGTACAGGTGCGCATTGTCCATCGCCACGGCGGCTTGCGCGGCGAGATTGGCAACCATGCGCTCGGTGCGTTCGGTGAACATGGCCGGCGCCGGGTGACCGAGGAACAGGCCACCGAGCACCTTGCCCGATTGCGACACGACCGGCACCGCAAGATAGCTGCGTACGCGCAGCTGCGCCAGCGGCGTGCCGTCGGCCACCAGCGCAGCGTGCTGCGGATCGCACGTGATGTCGTCGCTGCGCACCGGCGCCCCGCCTTCGATCAGCGGGCGGAAGATGGCCGCCGTCGGGGGCGCAAGCCGGTCGAACTGCTCGCGCGACGCGCCCGACAGCGCGTACAGGCGCATCTGCTCATGCGCCGTGGCGCAGATCGTCGCATGCACCGGATCGTGCAGCGGGTCGCCCCGGCCCGCAGGATTGCAGAAGAACGCGCCGAAGCGCGCGCCACTCAGTTCGGCGCCGGCGTCGGTGATCGATTGGGCCAGCGTGTCGAGGTCGAGTGTCGAGGCCAGCGCGCGCCCGGCGCGGTTGACCGTCTCGAGGATGCGGCTTTCGTCGCGCAGGCTTTCTTCGACGCGCGAGCGGCGCGCCACTTCACGCGTGTGGCGCGCCACGTCTTCGGCCAGGGCCACTTCCTGTTCGGTCCAGTGGCGCGCCATCGGTTCGTGCAGGTAGAACACGGCGCACAGGCGCCCTTCCTCGATGATCGGCACCATCACCAGCGCCCGCGCGCCAATGGCGGCGTAGGCCGCGGCATGCGGCGCACTGCGTTCGTCGGCATCGACGTCGTCGATGCGCACGCTGCGACCCTGGCGCAGCTTGGCATTGACCACCGGGCCGAACGCGTCAAGGGGATACGACCTGCCGGCCAGGCTGGCCATGCGGCCGTCCGTCCAGTCGCGGTCGATGCTGACGGTGCGGCCAAGGGCGTCGACTTCGCCATAACCCACGCGCGCCACGCCCAGCGTCTGCCCGGTCATGGCGCTCGTCGCGCGCATGATGTGGGCGGCGTCATCGAGGCCGTCGAGCGCTTCGCCGAGCTTCTGGTGGAAGGCATGACGGTAATCGGACAGCACGTCGGACGTTGTTTCGGTGAGCACGCAATAGACGCCGGCCACCTGCCCCGCATGGCGCACGGGCGACAGGGACACGCAGAAAAAGCGCCGTTCGCGCTTGCCGTTGCGCTCGAATTCCATCAGCGCGTGCTGGAGCTGGGCCGATTCGCCGGCCAGGACTTCGTCGAAATACGGCCGCATGCGCTCCCACAACTCGGGGCGCACACTGGCATACGGCGCGCCGCGTGCCGCCGGGTGCTTGTCGCCCAGCAGGTCGGAATAAGCGTCGTTGTAGAACAGGCGCAGCTCGCGCCCGATCGCCAGAAACATGGGAAAACGCGACGCCTGGATGAGGTCGGCAATGGCGCGCAGGCCTTCGGGCCAGGCATCCGGGTGCAAGTGTGCAAGCCCGGCCAGCGCACGCTCTGTGGATGCGGGTGGAGGGGCAAATGCTGTCGCAGGAGAAGACGCAAACAGCGCCGACGGCGCGGCCAGAACTGGTGCAGGCGCATCCAGTACGGTGGGGTCGCCGGACAGCGTGGAACTGCCGCCGACCATCGGCATGAAGCCGCTCAGATTACTCATCAGGAATACCCAGTGTGGTTCTTGCAAGGCTGGCGAGCTCGATATCCTGAAACATCTGATCCTGCCCTGCTGCAGCGCCGCCAACATATTCTTGTTGGGGCGATTATAGCGAGCAAGCAAACGGGACCGCGCCCGTTACACCTGAGGCCATGATGGGCGTGGCGGGGACGCCACAATCCTGAGGCGCAGTCAACGTTAAACGCAGACTGCGCCATCCTAATAGATGGCGCAGTCAACGTTAAATAGAGACTAACTTTGAACTGATGAGTAGTCCAATGGTCCAACCCCTGTCCCCAGCGTCAGGAGTCGATCATGAAAGCGCCACGTTTCAAGGGCTGGTTCGCAAAACTGCCTTCGTTGAATCAGCCGCAACGCCGGCAAGTGCTCGATGCCCTGCATCCTGCAGCCGGGCTGGATCAGGTGGTCGCACTCATCAGTGAGGTCAGAGCGTCAAGCCGCTGCTGCCCCAGATGCGGCAACGAGCATTGCTACCGGCATGGTTTTGCCAACGACTTGCAGCGCTACCGCTGCTGCGCCTGCGGCCGTACCTTTAACGACCTCACCGGCACGCCACTGGCGCGGCTCAGGCACAAAGCCAAATGGCTCGCGTATTCGCAGGTGCTGCTCGATTCACTCCCCGTACGCAAGGGCGCAGATCGGGTCGGCGTACACCGCAACACCGCCTTTCGCTGGCGCCACCGCTTCCTGCATTGGATCAAGCTCGACCGGCCCGCGCTCCTGAATGGCATCGTCGAGGCTGACGAAACATTTCTGCTCGAGTCACAAAAAGGTTCGCGCACACTCGATCGGCCACCGCGCCACCGCGGCGGCCATGCTGCCAAACGGGGTATTTCCAGCGAACTCGATTGCATTCTGGTCGCGCGCGACCGCGAAGGACGCACGGTCGACGCCGTTACTGGGCGCGGTGCGCTCAAGACTGCGCAACTCGAGCGTGACTTGCTACCCAGGCTCGACAGGCAGGCCTTGCTGGTCAGTGACGGCCATCCCGCTTACCGCGCCTTCGCACGCAAGCACAGGATCGCGCATGAGGCGGTTAATGTGCGCGCCGGTGTGCGTGCAAGGCGTCTGGGCAGCCTTGCCATCCACGTGCAGAACGTGAACGCCTACCACCAGCGCTTCAAGGCCTGGCTACAGGGCTTTCGTGGTGTGGCGTCGCGCTACCTGCCCAATTACCTGGGCTGGCGCTGGGCGCTGGATGGCGAACGGGTCACGTCCCCCGGACAATTGCTTAGTATTGCTATCAGCGTCATCAATAGATAACGCTGACTGCGCCTAGTAAATCTCCGCAGCAGCGGCGCGCACGGCGCCCAGCAGCAATTCGGCCCCTGGCGACAGCAGATGATCCTGCTGACGGATTATGCCGAACGCATCCATCTTGCAGGGCAAATCGATCGGCAAGATCCGCATCACATTCAACGACGCATAATATTGGGCGACTTCCTGCGGCATCACGTGCAATGCATCGGTTTGCTGCAACAGCGCGGTGACCAGCAACAGCGCCGTTGTGTCGACGACGTTCACCGGCGGCTGCAGGCCGGCGCGCAGGAACATCATGTCGAAGCGGTGGCGCAGGATGCTGCCCGGTGGCGGCAGGATCCAGGGCCGCCCGACAAGCGCCTCGAGCGTCAGGTTTTTACTTTCCAGCAAAGGATGATCGGGCCGCACGACCGCACAGGCCGGCTCCTCGGTCAGCTCTTCGTAGATCAGCCCGGTGGAATCTTCTTTTTCGAGGATGCGCCCGATCATGAAGTCGAGCGTGCCGTGCTTGAGCTTATCGAGCAGCACATTGCTCGACTCGAGCTGCACGCCGATGCGCAGCAGCGGCGCCTGCTCCTTGATACGGGCAATGGCGCGCGGCAGCAGCGCCATCGCCGGCGTCATGATCACGCCTACCTCGACCTGGCCCGCCAGGCCGGCCTTGAGCGCGACGATGTCGTCGTGTGCCAGCGCCAGGCTGGTCAGGGCCATGCGCGCGTGGCGGATCATCGTTTCGCCGTAGATCGTCGGCTCCATCCCGCGCGGCAGCCGTTCGAACAGGCGCACGTCGAGCATCTCTTCCAGATCCTTGACCTGTTTCGATGCCGCCGGCTGCGTCATGTGCAGTTCTTCGGCCGCCCGGTGAATGTTGCGGTAATCATCCAGCGCAATCAGCAGCAGCAACTGGCGCGTTTTCAGGCGCGCCTTCAAGAACCAGTTGGGGTTAGTCGTCTCCATCAGATCACGTGCAGCCCGGCGCTGGATTGGCGGCAGGGCCGGCGGTCGTTTGCGCGACCGGCAGGATCTTGCCGTCCGGCGCGTAGTGCAATTCTTCGACCGCGACCGAGCGGCGGAATTCGCCCCCCGTGGGCAGCTTGCCGTTATGGTAAAAAATGTACGACTTGCCATTGAAGTCGACGATCGCTTGGTGGATGGTCTTCACATTGGTGTTCTTTTCCATGATGACGCCATCCATCGACCATGGCCCATGCACGCCCGGGCCGCGCATGGCCACGGTTTCTTCAGGAAAGTGGCGCGAGTAAGTCAGATAATACGTGCCCTTGTGCTTGTGGACATAGGCTGCCTCGACGAAATTGTCCAGGCCGGCGGTCTGGATCGGGCCGTCGAACTCGATCATGTTCGGCTTGAGTTTGACATACTTCATGACCGTATTGCCCCAATACAGATAAGCCTGGCCATCGTCGTCGATGAACACGGCCGGGTCGATATCATCCCACAGGATCTGCGTCTGCTTCGTCATGTCGTTCGTCACCAGCGCGCGGCCCAGTGCATCGACGAACGGGCCGGTCGGGCTGTCCGACACCGCCACGCCGATCGCCTTCCCGGGAATCGTCGCATGGTCGACCGTCGAATAGAAATAATACTTGTCCCCGCGCCGGACGATGTCCGAGGCCCAGGCGTCGCGCCCGGCCCATTTGAAGGTCGAGTAACGCAGCGGCGAGCCGTGGTCCGTCCAGCGCTGCATGTCGCAGCTCGAGTAGACGCGCCATTCGTTCATGACGTAATCCTTGCCGCCCGCCGGTGCGTCATCCTTGCCGACGTACAGGTAAACGCGGCCCTTGTCGACCAGTGCGGCCGGGTCGGCCGTGAAGATGTCCCGGACGATCGGGTTGGCGGCTTGCGCGCAGGCGCTCGCGCACAGCAGCGCGGCAAACATGGTGTGTTTCATGGTGTCTCCTTCTATTATTTTCTTCCGAATGCCATCACGCGCTGGACGACGCAGAACACGAACAGCAGGCCGCCGATCACGATCCTCGTCCACCACGAACTGAGCGTGCCATCGAAGGCGATCAGCGTCTGGATCGTGCCCAGCACCAGCACGCCCGACAGCGCGCCGGCCACGTAGCCGTAGCCGCCCGTCAGCAGCGTGCCGCCGATGACGACGGCGGCGATGGCATCGAGCTCGGTCCCCTGCGCATGCAGCCCGTAGCCGGACAGCATGTAGAACGCGAACAGCACGCCGGCCAGCGCGGCGCAGAAGCTGCTCAGGGCATACACGAGCACCTTGGTGCGCCCGACCGCCAGCCCCATCATCGCGGCCGAGGTTTCATTGCCGCCGACCGCATACACGGCGCGGCCAAAGCCGCTGTAGTGCGCGAGCCAGATGGCCAGGCCCAGCATGCCCAGCGCAATCAGCGCTCCGGGCGACAGGAAGCCCCCGAAAAACGGCAGCTGGGTCTGCGACATCGCCACGAACAGCGGATCGTCGATCGTGATCGACTCGATGCTGATCAGGTAACACAGGCCGCGCGCGAGGAACATGCCGGCCAGCGTGACGATGAACGGCTGCAGCCGGAAGTAGTGGATGATCGCCCCCATGCCCGCGCCGAACCCGGCGCCCAGCAACAGGACAACGGCGATCACCGCCAGCGGCGGCCAGTGCGCCACCTGCAGGAGCCAGGCCGCGATCATCGTCGCCAGTGCGAGCACCGCGCCCACCGACAGGTCGATCCCGCCGGACAGGATCACGAAGCCCATGCCGATCGCGATCACGAGCAAAAACGCATTGTCGATCAGGAGATTGAGCAGCACCTGCAGCGACAGGAAGCCGTCGTACAGCGCGCCGCCGACGAGCAGCATCGCCACCAGCAGCGCCACCGTGACGAGGGATGTGAAGGACGGGGCCTTCGCAAGTACGCGGACATTCATGCGCGCCTCCGCTGCCACAACTGCCTGAACTGGTCGGACTGCGAAATACAGACCAGGAACACGACAACCGACTTGACGACCATATTGACCTCGGGCGGCACGCCCAGCGAATAGATGGTGTAGGTGAGCGTCTGGATGATCAAAGCCCCGACGAGCGAACCGGCCAGGCTGAATTTGCCGCCCGCGAGCGACGTGCCACCCAGCGTGACGGCCAGGATGGCATCGAGTTCGAGCATCAGGCCGGCGTTGTTGGCGTCCGCGCTCTTCACGTTGGAACTGATTAACAGGCCCGCCATGCCGGCGCAGGTGGCCGCGAACACGTAGACGAACACGATCAGCGCCGCCGTACGGATGCCGGCCAGGCGCGCGGCCACCGGATTGATACCTACCGCCTGGATGAACAGCCCCAGCGCCGTGTGGCGCAGCAGCAGCGCCGTGACGCCGAACACCACCGCCACCACAAACAGCGCGAACGGCAAGCCAAACAGATACCCGCTGCCCAGGAAAAAATATGGCTGGTAGTAGACCGTGACGATCTGGCCATCGGTGAGCAACTGGGCCAGGCCGCGCCCCGCCACCATCAGGATCAGCGTCGCGACGATCGGCTGCAGGCCCAGGCCGGCGACGAGCGCGCCGTTCCACAGGCCGCACAGCAGCGCCGCGCCGAGGGCGGCGGCAATCGCCACCAGCATCGGCGTGTCGGCCAGATACACTGGCACGCCATCCTGCATCACCATCGTGCCGCCAATGAGCATCGAGGCGACGGTGCCGGACAGCGCAACGACGGCGCCGACCGAGATGTCGATGCCGCGCGTCGCAATCACCAGCGTCATGCCGATCGCCGCCAGCATCAGGGGCGCCGCGCGGTTGACGATGTCGACCAGCGCGCCATACAGATGGCCGTCGCGCACCTCCAGGTGGAAGAAGCCGGGAATCAGCAGAAAGTCGATCAGCAACAGCACGGCCAGCGCGGCCAGGGGCCGGAACAGGCGGTGTGCCAGCATGCGTGATGCCAGAGGCACCCGCGCGGGCGGCTGCAGCGCCGGGATGTCGTTGACGGCCATCACGCGCCCTCCCCGGCAATCACGTGCAGCACCGTGCTGTCGTCGAGCTCACCGCGCCGGTACTCGCCGCAGGCCTTGCGGTCGCGCATGACGACAATCCGGTCGCTCACGCGCAGCACTTCCGGCAGTTCGGACGAAATGAACAGGATCGACATGCCTTTGCGGCACAGGCTCGTGACGTAATCCATGATCTCCTGCTTGGCGCGCACGTCGATGCCGCGCGTCGGTTCGTCGAGAATCATCAGGGTCGGTTCGGTAGCCAGCCAGCGCGCCAGCAGCACCTTTTGCTGGTTACCACCCGAGAGCGTGCCGATGGGCGTCTCGATGCTGGCCGTCTTGATCCCCAGTTGCTGCACATAGTGATCGGCCAGCGCCTGCTGGCGGCGCAGCGGAATCGCGCGCAGCAAACCCTGGCGCGCCTGCAGCGCCAGGATCAGGTTTTCGCGCACCGACAGGTCGAGGATCGCGCCTTCGTGCTTGCGGTCCTCGGAACAAAAACCAACACCGTGCGTGATCGCGTCACGTGGCGTGGCAAGGGCACGCGCGCGGCCCTTGATCTCGATCGCGCCGCTGTCGATCCGGTCGGCGCCGAACAGCATGCGCGCGGTTTCGGTGCGGCCGGATCCCAGCAGGCCGGCAAGGCCCAGCAGCTCGCCCTTGCGGATCACAAGGTCCAGCGGCGCAAGCACGCCGCGCCGGGCGGCGCCGCGCGTGCGCAGGACAATCTCGCCCGCCGCAGCGCTGGCCGCCTGCGCCGCTTGCTGACCGGTGGCAGGCAGTTCCTGGGCATCGGGCGCAGCACCGATCATCTTGTTCACCAGCGCCAGGCGCGACAAGTCGCGGCACAGGTATTCGCCTTCCCGCTCGCCGTTGCGCATCACGGTGATGCGGTCCGAGATCGCGTAGGTCTGCTCCAGGAAGTGCGTCACGAACAGGATCGCCATGCCCTGCTCGCGCAGCGCGCGCAGATTGGAAAACAGCAGCTGGACTTCGGCTTCGTCGAGGCTCGACGTGGGCTCGTCCAGGATGAGCACCCGCGCCGAAATGCTCAGCGCGCGCGCAATGGCCACCATCTGCTGGACCGCCAGCGGGAAGCTGGCCAACGGCTGGCGCACGTCGATGTGCACCTGCAGGCGCGTCAGCAGCGCCTGCGCCTGCTGCCGCATGCGGCGCCAGTCGATCATGCCCCAGCGCCGCGGGTAGCGGCCGATGAAGATGTTCTCGGCGACCGACAGGTTCGGGCACAGGTTCACTTCCTGGTACACGGTGCTGATGCCCAGGTCCTGCGCGTCCTGCGTCGAGCGCGGCGCAATCGCCTCGCCAGCAAACACGATGCTGCCGCGATCGGGCTGGTAGACGCCCGTGAGCACCTTGATCAGCGTGGACTTGCCCGCGCCGTTCTGGCCCATCAGCGTGTGGACTTCGCCCGGATACAGGCGCAGGCCCGCATCCGACAGCGCGCGCACGCCGGGAAACTGCTTGTGGATGCCGGTCACTTCCAGGACCGGCACCTGCGTTGTCGTGGGGAGCATGGCCGCCTCAATAGCGACGGTTCGGGAATTCCTTCGCCGCCACTTCAGCCGGGAACACGCCCTCATTGACGACGATGCGTTTGGGGACCGGTTTACCCGCCTTGACCGCCAGCGCGGCCTGCATCAGCTGGGGACCCAGCAGCGGATTGCATTCGACCGTCACGTTCAGCTTGCCCTGCAACATGGCCTCGAACGCGCCGCGCACGCCATCGATCGAGATCACGAGGATATCCTTGCCGGGCTTGATGCCCGCTTCCTCGATCGCCTGGATTGCACCGATGGCCATGTCGTCGTTGTGCGCGTACAGGACGGTGATGTTCTTGCCCTCGGACTTGAGGAACGCTTCCATCACTTCCTTGCCCTTGGTGCGGGTGAAGTCGCCCGTCTGCGAACGCAGCATCTTCAGACGCGGCTCGCCCTTGATCACTTCAGCGAAGCCGGCCTTGCGGTCGATCGCCGGCGCCGAGCCGACGGTCCCTTGCAGCTCGACGATGTTGTAGGCGCGGCCCGGGTTCTTCTTCGCGTGCTCGACCAGCCAGCGGGCGGCGCGGCGACCCTCTTCCACGAAGTCGGAGCCGAGCAGCGTCACGTACAGCGACGGGTCGGCAACTTTCACGCCGCGGTCGGTGAGGATGACGGGGATCTTGGCAGCCTTGGCTTCACGCAGCACGGTATCCCAGCCCGATTCGACGACGGGCGAGAACGCGATGATGTCGACGCGCTGGGCGATGAACGAGCGGATGGCCTTGACCTGGTTTTCCTGACGCTGCTGGGCGTCGGCGAATTTCATGATGACGCCAGCCTTTTTGGCGGCGTCCTTGATCGAGGTGGTGTTCGCGGTGCGCCATTCGCTCTCGGCGCCGACCTGCGAAAAGCCGATGGTGAGAGGCTTGGCGGCGAGCGCCGGGTGGGTTGCTGCAAAAGTGGCGGCCGTGGCTACGCCCAGGAACTTCCTGCGGTTGAATCGCATCACTTGTCTCCGATATTGTTGTTCTGCAATCGTAGGACAAAGTGTGATACTGATCCAATCAATTTTTTGCGCCGAGTGATACTTTTTCTGGTATCCAGCATGATGCGGCAGAACGCTACCGCATCATGCTGGTCTTACTGGCGATCAGACGTAGGCGGAACTCATATTGAGCAGTCCGTTCACACCACGCGGGAAGAAGCCGCCCATCGTGACCGATTCCTTGGTCAGATACACGATATTGAGCACGTCGCCCGGCGTGCGGCTGAACGCGATGCCATCCTTGTCAAGCGGGACGATGTTCGACACGGTGCTGTCGGTGGCATTCACGATGCCCTGGTCGACATCGGTCGAACCGTCGAGGCTGTCGCGTGCGTTCGAGATTGCCGTGGCCGCGGTGCGCAGCGTTGGCGCCGTCAAGCCTTTCGTGTACAGCACGGTGCGCACGATGCCGGCGTGGTACGCCTCGGCCGCCAGGATGCCGGCTGCCGCTTCCAGGAACGTCTTGTTCGTGATGAGCGGCGACGCGCCCTTGTACGCGGTCACGCCGACGTCCTCGAAGATGAATGCGCCGAGCAGGAAGTTTTCATCGCTGGCATACGGGTCGAAGGCAACGCCCGGGCCCACCAGGCCGGCCGCGCGGGCCGCGTTCGAGAACGCGCCGTTTGGATCGGTGCCGCCGATGTCGATGGCTGGCTGGGCAACGGCCGCCGAACCGAGTGCTGCGCGCAGGAAGCCCACGTGCGCGATCTCATCCTGCGCGATTTCCTTGGCGTATTGCGCGACCAGCGGATCCTTGAATGCGACTGCGCGGCCACCCGTCACGGCGCCCTGCGTGCCCGTGCCGCCCGTCAGGCTTGCGGCCAGGCCGGTGCCGAACACGGCGTACGAATAGAACTGCGCTTCGAGGTACTCGAGGTTCAGCGCGAAATTAAGGATGTCGATATCGGTCGGCTGCGCGGCCTGCGCAATCGCGTCCTTGACCGAGCCGCCGCAGGCGGACAGGAAGGTGCCCCCTACCATACCGACGCTGATCCCTCCCACGTTCTTGAAAAACGAGCGGCGCTTTTCCAGCTTTTCCTTGCGTGATTCGAGCAGTGCCAATGTCACATTCGTGTCTGTCATGGTAGGTCTCCGGTTGATGCGATCGTATAAATGGGCGGGCGTCTGCTCGGTTATTCCAGCCAGGAAACCTGGCTACCAATGCAGCGCGTATAGCTTGTACTGACGCACGATTGAATCGGTTTCAACTATTTTTAAAATAGTGTTGAATTTGTACGCGGGCCCAGCCGTGCGAGCGCGATCGGAACGATGTGATATTGTCAATATCACCCGATTCCCCACTCCTACAACGTCCAAGGATGGCAGTGCCAGACACCCTTCATCCCGATCCCGAGCAGCTGACCACCTGGCTGCAAGCGACAGCAAAAGGCGACGCGGCGGCATTTCGCGCGCTGTACGACGCCATTTCTCCGAAACTGTTTGGCTACGCGCTGCGTATATTAGGCAAGCGCGAACTGGCTGAAGAAGCATTGCAAGATGGGTTCGTGGCGATCTGGAACGGCGCCGCCGGATACCAGCGCCACCTGGCCGCGCCCATGACCTGGATGACGACGATCGTGCGCAACAAATCGCTCGACCTGCTGCGCCGCTGTGCCCACGACCTCGACATCGACGGCCCCGTCTTCGATGCCGAGATCATGGCGGCCCTCCAGGATCCGCGCGCCACGCCGATCGACGCCCTCTTGATCAGCCATGATGCGAAGGCGCTGGCCTTGTGCATGTCGTTGCTCGAAGGCGCGCACCGGCAAGTCGTGGGCCTGGCCTTCTTCCACGACCTGTCGCACAGCGAGGTAGCGCAGCAGATGGCGATACCGATCGGTACCGTCAAGACCTGGATCCGCCGCAGCCTGGAGCGGCTCAAGACGTGCCTGGTAAAAGGCGAACGAGCATGAATATCCGCGACAACCCGCAACTGTGCGACAAGCTGGCGGCCGAGTATGTCCTCGGTACGCTCAGGGGTGGCGCGCGCCGGCGCTTCGAGCGCTATCTGCGTGACGACGCGGTGCTGCAGCGCCTGACCGCCGAATGGCAGGAGCGCCTGATGCCGATGGCCGAATTCTCGGGTGCGCAGACACCGCGCGCCCAGGTGTGGCGCGCGATCGAACGCCGCCTTGGCCTGGGCCAGGTGCAACAACGTGCGCACGCGGCCTGGCAGTTCTGGCGCACCGAGTCGCTGACGTTCTGGCGCTCACTGAGCCTGGCGTCACTGGCCGCGACCTTGCTGATGGTGGGCATATTGCGCTCGACGCTGGTCGAGGCGCCGCAGGTCGATCTGGTCGCCACGCTGATCGATGACAAGGCCCGCACGGCGCTGCTGCTGACCGCCGACAGCGAGCGCCGCGTGTTCACGGCGCGCCTGGTGGAGAACGCGCCGGTCGCCGCCGACAAATCGCTGCAGCTGTGGGCTGTTCCCAAGGAAGGCGCGCCCCGTTCGCTCGGCGTGATCCCGCCGGAAGGCGCGATCACGCTGCCGCTGACCGGCGGCGCCATTGGCGACGACATCGCCACGCTGGCCGTCTCGCTCGAACCGCGCGGCGGCTCGCCCGGCGCCGGTGGACCGACCGGACCGATTCTGTACAAGGGCAACTGGGTGCGGATGCTGTAAGGGCGACTCTTAGCGCAGCAGCCGCAATCCATACAGGCCGCCGGCCAGTGAACCGGCCTGCGCGACGAAGCGCACGTTGAGCAGACCTTGCGCGGCGTCCCGCAGCGCGGCCGGAATCGGGTAGTCGACGGTGTAGAAATCCCCGGCCGCGTCGCCGGTCAACGTCACGTTGGCCAGCACATGCCCATTGAGCAGGATGTCGAAGCGCCGCCCGGCGTCGGCTTTCGCATACGTCAGCCGCAGCACGGCGGCTTGCTGCTTCGGATCCTTCAATTCATAGCTGAACCACTTTGACGCATGGCGCCAGTGGCGTCCATTATTGACACCGGCGTCGATGCCCTCGCCCTTGAAGAAATGGTCGGACTCCGGTTGCTGCTCGCCCGGCGCGACCTGGTCGATGGTGCGCGCATCGAGCGCCAGGCGCTCTGCCTCGCCCGCAGCATTGGCCGCCTGTTGCGCCTTCAGCCCCACCGGCGTCGCGTGCTGCCAGTACATCGTGTAGCGCGATTCGTGCAGGCGGAAGAACGGCACGAACTCGGTGGCCGGTCCGTCCGCACCATGCACCAGCCCCGGCGCGGTGAACGTCAACGGCTTGCCGGCCACCGGCTTGAATTTGCGGATGAAGTCCACCGAATCGCTGACGAACATCGGCGCTGATTCCATCGGGCAGACCGGGCCGGATGCGATGTGCCCCATGCGCGCGTCGTCGGCCAGATACTGCAGCCGCTCGTCGCCCGGCATCCGTGTCCTGGCCGCCAGCACCACGGGGCCGTGCAGCACCGCGTAATAGTTCGACTTGTCCGGCAACTGCTCCAGGTGCGTGGTCATCGGCAGGCGCACGTCGATTCGGTCCCCGGTGCGCCAGCTGCGCGTGAGCGCCACGTAGCCGCCCGGCCCGGCATCAAGCTTGACCGCCCTGCCATTGACTTGCACCGTCATGCGCCCAGGGGCCACCCAACCGGGATAACGGATCCTCACCGTGAACGTGTTCGAGCCGGGTGTGGCGCGGTCGATCGTCAGGCGCGTCGTCTCGGCATCCGGGAAGCGGGTCGCCTGCGTCAGCCGGACGCCCTGCGCTTTCCAGTCGAGGGTCGAGGCCATGAACAGGTTGACGAACAAGGTGTCCTTCTCGTGCGCGTAGATGAATTCACCGTACTTGGCGTGGCTTTCGATGCCCGAGCCCACGCAGCACCACATGCCCTGGTCGGGCTGCGAATACACGCGGTAGTGATTCGGCCGCAGCGGCGTGAAATACACGAACCCGCCCTGCGGGCGCTGCGACGACAGGATGTGGTTGTACAGCGCGCGCTCGTAATAGTCGCCATAAGCGCCCTTCTGCTCGGCCGCGAACAGCATCTGCGTCAGCTTGAGCATATTGTAGGTGTTGCAGGTCTCCGGCCCTTCGACGTCATGCACGGTCGGCGCGAAGTCGTCCCGGCTGTGGAAATGCTCCTTGACGCTGTTGCCGCCGATCGCCACCGAGCGCTTCTCCACCACCGTCTGCCAGAAGAACCTGGCCGCGTCGCCCATGTCCTTGCGCCCGGTCGCATCATGGATCCGCTGAAAGCCAATGACCTTCGGGATCTGCGTATTGGCATGCAGGCCGGTGAGCTGGTCGTCCTGCCGCGCCAGCGGCTGCAGGATCGCCTGGTGCGAAAAGCGCAGTGCGAGGTCGAGGTACTTCCTGTCGCCGGTGATCTCGGCGACATCGACGAAGATCTCGTTCATGCCACCATGCTCGCTGCGCAGCATCGCCTGCATCTGTTCCGGCGACAGGCGTGCGGTCAAGGACAGCGCCCAGTCGGACAGCGCAACCAGCATGGCGCGCGCGTCCCGGTTTCCGCCATAGCGGTAGGCATCGCGCAGGCCCGCATAGACCTTGTGCAGGTTGTACCACGGCACCCACTTGCCGTTGACCGAGAAGCCATCGGCTTCGAGCTTGCCGGCCGCGACATCGCGCCAGGCCTGGTGGCCACCCGGGATGCCGCCGAGGTAGCCGTCGCCATTGGCGTGCTGCGCGCGTTGCAGTTCGGCGACCATGTAATTCAGGCGGCGCAGCGTTTCCGCGTCGCCGGTCGACGCGTACATGAGCGCCAGCGCCGACAGGTAGTGCCCGCCCATGTGGCCATCCAGGCCCGAGGATTCCCAGTTGCCGTAGCTTGGCTTGCGCGACTCCAGGCCGGCCTCGCGCAGGAACGGCGTAAGCAGGCGGTCCGGCTCCATCGCCATCAGGTAGTTCAGGTTGGTGGTCTGGGCGTCGAGGAACGGCCCCGCGCCCAGGCGCACGTCGGCCAGCGGGAACGGCGCGGCCGCCTGCGCCAGCGTACCCGCTCCCAGCAGCAGCCATGCCAGGAGGCGAACCTTCATGGCTGCAGCGCGCTCTGATAGCGATTCAGGTCCTTCTGATCGAGCACCGGCCAGCCATCCCGGTCCCAGCCCATCTCCAGCACCTTCAGCTTCTGCTTGAAGCGGTCGGCGGTCTCGTAGGCGTGCAGCACCATGTAGTCCTTGCCGTCGAACGTGTAAGCGCTGTTGTGGCCCAGGCCACGCCAGTCGCTGTCGCCCGCGATCACGAGTGTGCCGCCGCCCTTGGCCATGTCGACGCCGTTGCGGTCGAGGTAGGGTCCGGTGATCGTTTTCGCGCGGCCCACCACGACCTTGTACGTGCTGTCCTTGCCCTTGCAGCACAGGTCCCAAGAGGCGAACAGGTAGTACCAGCCGTTCTTGGGGAAGATGAACGGCGCCTCGATCTGCGCCGGCCCGGCTTCGTCGTCCGGCGTGAAAGCAGGCCGCTCGCGGCGCGCGATCGTGTGCCATTCCTGCGGCTCGGCGAGCCTGGTGCGGCTGGCGTCGAGCCTGACCAGTTTCAGGCCGCCCCAGAACGAGCCGAACGACATCCACGGCGTGCCTTTGGCGTCGTCGATCACCTGCGCGTCGATGGCGTTCCACAGGTCGCGCCCCGGCACCGACTGCACGACCGGGCCCTGGTCTTCCCACTTGTAGGCGGGCGAACGCGGGTCGAGCGTCGTGTTGACGGTCACGCCGATGGCCGACGTGTTCTTGCCGAAGCCCGACACCGAGTAGTACAGGTAGTACTTGCCGTCGTGGTGATAGATGTCGGGCGCCCAGATATGCCCGTCGAAGGTCGGCGCGGCCCGTGTCGCCCAGGCCGGGCCCTCCTTGAAGACGCGGCCTTCCGGCTTCCACGTCGTCAGGTCGGTCGAGCTGTAGAACGTGATCCCGGGGCCGGTGCTGAACAGGTAGTAGCGCGCGCCCTGCTTCGCCATGACCGGGTCGTGCACGCCGACCTGCGCGGCAGTGGCTCCGCCGGCGGCTGCGGCGGCGCTGGCCGCGCTGGCCGCACTGGCAATCGCCAGCGCCGCCCACACGAGGTGTGCGGCCCGCATTTATGCCTCGACCGCGAAGACCATCACGGCCTTGGCCGGGACCTTGATCGTCAGCTTGCCATCCTGCGCCCTGGCGCTGAACGGCGCCGGCTTGATCGCCTGAGGCTTTTCGAACGTGTTGTGCGCATCCATGGCATCGGCCGTGAGCACCTGGCCCGCAACGCCACCGACCGTCAGGCCCGCCACATTGAGCGTGACATCGCTGGCACGGGTCGGGTGCGTGTTGACCAGCGCGATATACACCTTGCCATCCTTGGCGCGCGCCGCCGTGGCGCTGATGCCCGGCACGCCCTTGCCGTTGCTCGAATAGGCCACATCATTGTCGACCGCCACCGGCAGCGACGTCGCATCCTGGAACGGGATGTACATCTTGTACGCGTGGTAGGTTGGCGTGAGCAGCATCTTCTCCTTGTCGGTGATGATCATCGCCTGCAGCACGTTGACCATCTGCGCGATGTTCGTCATGCGCACGCGCTCGGCGTGGGCATGGAAGATGTTAAAGTTCAGCGCCGCCACGACCGCGTCGCGCAGGGTGTTACGCTGGAACAGGAAGCCCGGATTGGTGCCCGGTTCGACGTCGTACCAGGTGCCCCATTCGTCGACGTAGAACCCGATTTTCTTCTCGGGATCGTTCTTGTCGAGGATGGCGACGTTCTGCTTGATGTGCTGGTCCATGCGCAGCGTTTGCTGCATGGTCGAGAACCATTCCGATTCCGGGAAGCCCGTGGCGGCGCCCTTCTTTTCCCATACGCCGGTCGGCAGCGTGTAGTAGTGGAAGCTGATGCCGTCGGTGCCGCGCGCGGCTTCCTTGCTCAGCACCTCGGTCCATTTGGTGTCGTTGTCGTTGCCACCGCTGGCGATCATTTTCGGTCGTGCATCCGGTGGCGTTTTCAGGAACGTCGCGTAGTGGTTGTACAGGTTGGCATAGTATTCCGGCTTCATGTTACCGCCGCAGCCCCAGGCTTCGTTGCCGATGCCGAAATAGGCCACCTTGTACGGCGCCTTGCGGCCGTTCTTGCGACGCAGTTCGGCCAGGGACGACTTGGTGTCCGACGTCATGTACTCGAGCCACTCGGCCATCTCCTGCGGCGTGCCGGAACCCAGGTTGCCGTTGATGTAGGCTTCCGTGCCCAGGATCTCGACCAGGTCGAAGAATTCATGCGTGCCCACCGCATTGTCCTCGGCCACGCCGCCCCAGTGCGTGTTGACCTTGACCGGGCGCTTGTTGCGCGCGCCGATGCCGTCGCGCCAGTGGTATTCGTCGGCGAAGCAGCCGCCCGGCCAGCGCACCAGCGGAACCTTCAATTCCTTCAGGGCGCCGACGACGTCATTGCGCCAGCCGCGGGTATTGGGGATGGAGGAGTTCTGGCCAACCCACAGGCCGCCGTAGATGCCGGTGCCGAGGTGTTCGGCGAACTGGCCATACACGTTCTTGTTGATGACAGGGCCTGGCTTGCCGGTGTCGACCGACACGCTGACCTGGGCAAACGCAGGCATGGCGGCCAGGCCGCATGCGAAGATGAGGGGTTTGAGTGCTTTCAACATTGTCTCCATTGGTTTTGCCTGCTTGTTGTTGCAGGCTTGTTTTATTTGCCTGTGCCGCGATGTGACGGCCGGCGCATCTCAGGTCCAGCCGGCATCCACGACGAAGTCCTGCGCCGTGCACATCTGGCTATCGTCGGCGCCCAGGAACAGCACCATGCGCGCGACATCCTCCGGCATCAGCTTGCCCGGCAGGCACTGCGCTTTCTTGATCTCGGCTTCGGCCGCGTCGTCCACCCACAAGTCGATCTGGCGCTGCGTCATGACCCAGCCGGGCGTGACGGTGTTGACCCGTACACCGAACGGTCCCAGGTCACGCGCCAGGCTGCGTGTCAGGCCGATCACGGCGGCCTTGGTGGTCGCATAGACCGGATAGCCGGCACCCTTGGCATGCCAGGACATCGAACTGAAATTGATGATCGAGCCGCCGCCCTTCTTTTTCATGCCCGGCAGGACCGCCTGGCAGGTAAAGAACATCGGGCGCTGGTTGATCGCGATGCGCTCGTTCCAGTAGTCGAGCGAGACGTCATGGATATCGTGGCGCTGGTCGTTCGCCGCATTGTTGACCAGCACCTCGAAGTCGCCCAGCTGCGCGGCCAGTTCGGCCATCGTGCGCTGCAGCGCGGGGATGTCCGTGATGTCGCAGTGCCGATACGCCGGCGCCCGGTGGCCGGCCCCGGCCAGTTGCGCGCACAGTGCTTCGCTGGCCTCGCGCGCGATGTCCACGAACGCGACGACGGCGCCCTGCGCCACGAACGCTTCCACGATCGCCGCACCGATGCCGGTGCCGCCGCCCGTCACAAACACCCGCCTGTCCCTCAGGCTCGGGTAGTTCGCCATGTGTTGCATGCTTGTCTCCATCTTGTTGTTGTCTGCCCGCTCACTCTTTGGTGAGCGCGCCATCCCGGCGCCGCCACGCGCCCAGCGGGTTACCATCCTGAAGGATCTCCGGCAGCAGTGCGGCCGGCAGGTTCTGGTAGCAGACCGGTCGCAAGAAGCGGCTGATCGCGCCCGTTCCCACCGAGGTGCTGCGGCCGTCGGCCGTCGACGGGAACGGCCCGCCATGCACCATCGCCGTCGACACCTCGACGCCGGTAGGATACCCGTTGGCCAGGATGCGCCCGACTTTGCGCTCCAGCGTCGGCAGCAGCGCTCTGGCGGCGGCGATGTCGCCCGCGTCGAGCTGCAGCGTGGCGGTCAGCTGGCCCTCGATGGCCTCGGCCACGTCGCGCATCTTGCCCGCATCCTTGCAGACCACCAGCACCGAGGCGGGGCCGAACACTTCGTCGTGCAGCTCGGTGCGCGCGAGGAATTCATCGGCCGTCGTGCGAAACAACGCCGCGCCGCCTTTGCCTTCTTCGTGCGCCACCCGTGCGAGCGTGGTGATCGCGTCGTTGCCGGCCAGCGCCTCGACGCCCTTGCGGTAGCTGTCTGCAATGCCCTGGTTGAGCATCACGGCGCTGCTGGATGCTGCCAGCGCGTCGCTCGCGGCGTTGGTAAAATGATCCAGGCCCGGCCCGTCGACCGCCAGCACCAGCCCGGGATTGGTGCAGAACTGGCCGACGCCCATGGTCAGCGACGCAGCGAAGCCCTTGCCGATCTCCTCGCCCCGGTTGGCCAGCGCCTCGGGCAGCAGGAACACCGGATTGATCGAGCTCATTTCGGCATACACGGGAATCGGCTGCCTGCGCGCGGCCGCCACCGCCATCAGGGCCAGGCCGCCCGAGCGCGAGCCGGTAAAGCCCACGGCCTGGATCGCCGGGTGCGCCACCAGGCGCTGGCCGATGCCATTGCCGGTCCCGCTCAACAGCGCAAACACGCCGGCTGGCAAGCCGCATTGCGCGACGGCCCGGGCGACTGCGCGGCCCACGAGTTCCGACGTGCCCGGGTGGGCCGAGTGGGCCTTGAGCACGACCGGACAACCGGCCGCAAACGCGGACGCCGTATCGCCACCGGCGACCGAGAACGCCAGCGGGAAGTTACTGGCGGCGAACACGGCCACCGGGCCAACGCCGATCAGGCGCATGCGCAGGTCGGGCCGGGGCGGCGCGCGCTCGGGCAGCGCCGTGTCCAGGCGCGCATCGTTCCATGAGCCTTCGCGCAGCAGCGTGGCAAACAGGCGCAGCTGGCCCACGGTGCGCATGCGCTCACCTTCCAGGCGCACGCGCGGCAGGCCGGTTTCCAGCATCGCACGCTCGATCAGCGCGTCGCCGATGGCCAGGACCTGCTCGGCCACGGTCTCGAGAAACTGCGCACGGGCCGCGTCGCCCGTCGCGCGAAAGGCGTCGAAGGCGTCGCCGGCCAGCGTGCAGGCGCGGTCGATCTGCTCGGGCGTGACCATGTGGAAGGCCGGCTCGATGTGCTCGCGCTGGCCGGGCGCCCAGGCCTGGAACGCGCCCGCGCCGCCGCGCTCTGCAAGGCCGTTGATGATGGCGTCGCCGGTGATGCTCATAAGGCGGTCACTTTCGTGTAAGGGGTAGACTGCACCGCGAGGCGGTTGCGCAGCGCCGGGCCGAAGGTGGGCGACGCGACTTCGAAGGTTTCCCCTGGCGCGACCTGGACGCCATCGGCAAAGCTCAGCGTGGCGGTGCCGAAGAAGTGGATGTGGACGTCGCCGGCGCGCTTGAACAGGCCGTACTTGAAGTGGTGGTGCTCGAGGTTCTCGAGCGTGTGCGACATGTTCTGTTCACCGCTGACGAAGTGCTTTTCCCAGCGCACCTTGCCATCCGCGCCAATGATGCGCGAGACGCCCGCGACGTGCGCCGGCAGTTCGCCCACCAGCAGCGCCGGGCCCAGGCCGCAGTTGCGCAGCTTGGAATGGGCAAGGTACAGGTAGTTCTGGCGCTCGGTCACGTGATCGGAAAACTCGTTGCCGATGGCGTAACCGAGGCGGTACGGGTGCCCGTCGTCGCCGATCAGGTACAGGCCGGCGATCTCCGGCTCTTCACCGCCGTCGAGCGAGAATGCCGGCATCTCGAGGTCCTGGCCGGTGGCGCGCACGATCGAGCCGTCGCCCTTGTAGAACCATTCCGGCTGCACGCCGGCCGTGCCGGTCGGCGGCTTGCCGCCTTCGACGCCCATGCGGAACATCTTCATGCTGTCGCTGAGCGCGGCGATATCGCCGCCGATTTTCTGGTGCATGGCGTCGCGTGCATCGGCGCTGCCCAGGTGGGTCAGGCCGGTGCCGGTCACGTAGCAGTGGGCGGCGTCCGGGTGGTCGAGCGGTGGCAGGATGCGGCCGGCCTGCGCGGTCGCGTCATAGTCGACCTGCTGCGCGCCGGCGGCGTCCTCGGCCAGCTGGGCCAGGCCCTGGCCGCTGCCGATCGCGGCGCGTGCGAGCTCCAGGGTGGTGGTGTAGCCATCGATGACGCGGATGGTGGCGCCGGTCAGGATGCCGACCCGGCGCTCCTGCGCGTCGGTCAGAAATTGGATGAGCAGCATGCTCTGGTCTCCTCGGTTCTTGGTTCAGTGGGAATGCTTCGGCACGGCCGAGCCACGGCAGCCGACGAGGAAATCGAAATCGCAGCCATCGTCGGCCTGCATCACGTGATCGAGGTACAGGCGCTGGTAGCCGCTGTGCTGCACGGGCTTGTTCTTTTCGGCGCGATCGGCCAGCCGGCGCACGATTTCAGCATCCGGCAGTTCGACGTTGAGCAGCCCGTTATGACAATCGAGCTGGATCATGTCGCCGTCCTGCACGATGCCCAGCGGGCCGCCGTCCATCGCTTCCGGCGCGACGTGCAGCACCACGGTGCCATATGCGGTGCCGCTCATGCGCGCATCCGAAATGCGCACCATGTCGGTGATGCCCCTGGCCAGCAGCTTGGGCGGCAAGCCCATATTGCCCACTTCGGCCATGCCCGGATAACCTTTCGGGCCGCAGTTCTTCATCAGGAGCACCGAGTTTTCGTCGACGTCCAGGTCGGGGTCGAGGATGCGCTGCTTGTAGTGATCGAAGTCTTCGAAGACCACGGCGCGTCCGCGATGCTGCATCAGGTGCGGCGAGGCGGCCGACGGTTTGAGCACGGCTCCGCGCGGCGCGAGATTGCCGCGCAGGATGCAGATGCCGCCGTCCGCGATCAGCGGATTGTCCAGCTGACGCACGACCTCATCGTTGTAGATCGGCGCGGCGACGCAGTTTTCCCACAGCGTGTTGCCATTGACGGTCAGCGCATCCTTGTTGGGAATCAGGCCGCCCTCGCCCAGGCGGCGAATCACGGCCGGCAAGCCGCCCGCGTAATAGAACTCTTCCATCAGGAAGCGCCCCGATGGCAGCAGGTCGACCACGGTCGGCGTGCCCTTGCCAATGCGGGTCCAGTCTTCCAGTTCGAGCGGCACGCCCACCCGCCCGGCAATGGCCTTCAGGTGGATCACGGCGTTGGTCGAGCCGCCGATGGCCGCATTCACGCGGATGGCGTTCTCGAAATTTGCACGGGTGAGGATCTTCGACAGGCGCAGGTCTTCGTGCACCATCTCGACGATGCGCATGCCCGACATGTGCGCCAGCACGTAGCGGCGCGCATCCACGGCGGGAATCGCGGCGTTGTGCGGCAGCGAGGTGCCCAGCGCTTCGGCCATGCAGGCCATCGTCGACGCCGTGCCCATCGTGTTGCAGGTGCCCGCGCTGCGCGAGTGGCCCGCTTCGGCCGACAGAAATTCGTGCATCGTGATCGTGCCGGCCTTGGCCTGCTCGTGCAACTGCCAGACGGCGGTGCCGGAGCCGATGTCCTTGCCGTTCAGTTTACCGTTGAGCATCGGGCCGCCAGTGACGACGATCGTCGGCAGGTCGACGCTGGCCGCGCCCATCAGCAGCGCCGGCGTGGTCTTGTCGCAGCCGACCAGCAGCACGACCGCATCCATCGGATTGCCGCGGATGGATTCCTCGACGTCCATGCTGGCCAGGTTCCGGGTCAGCATCGCCGTCGGGCGCAGATTGGATTCGCCATTCGAAAACACGGGGAATTCAACGGGGAAGCCGCCCGCTTCCAGGATGCCGCGCTTGACGTGCTCGGCGAGCTTGCGAAAGTGCGCATTGCACGGGGTCAGTTCGGACCAGGTGTTGCAGATGCCGATGATCGGCTTGCCCTGGAATTCGTGGTCGGGTATGCCCTGGTTCTTCATCCAGCTGCGGTACATGAACCCGTTTTTATCCTGCGTGCCAAACCATGCCGCAGAACGCAGCGGCGTCTTTTTCTTTGCCTCGGACATCGTATCTCCTCGTTATTCTCTGGATGAAGCGTGCATGGTGCCGCTGTCCATATCACTTGATTACCGAGAGGAAGTCTAAAGTCCGGGCAGATAACTTACTAATCAAATTTTAACGAAGATCGATACCGTTTTTCGTATCGCTGACGAGCCGTCAAACGTGCAGGAAACGCGACTCGGGCAGGCCGCGGATCTCCAGAGCCTGCGCAAACAATGCGCCCGACAGCGGCGCGGCCGCACGTTCGGCATTGGTCATGCCCAGGTGGGCGCTGGTGACGAACAGTGTCGTCAGGTCAGGCCCGCCGAAGGCCGGGCAGCTCGGCTGCGGCGCTGCCAGTGGCACCGTCCGTTCGAGCTGGCCGTCGGGCGCAAAGCGCGCGACGATGCCGGCGCCCCAGCGCGTACTCCACAGGAAGCCGGCGGCGTCGATCGTCGAGCCGTCGGGCTCCCCGGGCACGGCATCGGCCGCGACGAATGTGTGCACGCGCCCCACTTCGGCGCTGCACGGGTTGTAGTCGGCGTACAGGATCGCCTTTTGCGCCGAGTCGGCAAAGTACATGCGGCGCCCGTTGGGACTGAAGCAGATACTGTTGGCGATGGCCGCGTTGGGCAGCGGCAGGCGTTCGAGCGACAGGTCGAGGTTCAGGCGGTAGAAGCCCCCCAGTGCGTGCTTGGGATTCTCGGCCTGGTTGAACATGCCGAACACGAACCGCCCCTGCCGGTCGCAGCGGCCATCGTTGATGCGCGTGGACGGGATCTCCGGTTCGACATCACAGATGCGCGTGACCTTGCCGCTCGAGAAGGTGAAGAACGCGAGACCGGACGCCAGCCCCAGCAGCAGGCGGTCGTCGCTGCCGGTCAGCGCGAAGCAGCACAGGCGCTCGGGCATCGGCCAGCTGGCCTTGCGGCCGGTGGCCGGCGTGTATGCCCACAGGGTGGCGGCGGGGATATCGGTCCACAGCAGGCGGCCGGTGCGCTCGCACCACAGCACGCACTCGCCCAGCTCGTGCCGGGTGTCGGTCAGCACCTCCATCACGCCGCCTCGGTGGTAAAACGAAAGCGCGACTCGGTGGCATACACCTCGCCCGGGCGCAGGATCACGTTCGGGAACTGCGGCTGGTTCGGCGAATCGGGGAAATGCTGGGGTTCCAGGCACAAGCCGCTGCGGTGTCCGTAGCTGCGGCCCTTGCCGTGCAATGACCCATCGAGGAAGTTCCCGCTGTAGAACTGCACGCCGGGTTCCTGCGTCCATAGTTCGAGCACGCGGCCCGAGACGGGTTCACTCACTCGCGCAGCCCTGGTCAATCCCGTGCCTTGCGGCCTGTTCAGGACGAGATTATGGTCGTAGCCGCTGCCGTGGCGCAGCTGCTTGTCGGGCTGCCCGATCCGCTCGCCGATCTGGCGTGGCAGGCGAAAGTCGAACGGCGTGCCAGTAACGGGCGTGAGTTCGCCCGTGGGAATCAATTCGCTGTCGATCGCCACGAAGCTGTCGGCATCGATGGTCAGGTAGTGCCCCAGGATGTCGCCCTCGCCGGCCAGGTTGAAGTAACTGTGCTGCGTCAGGTTGACCGGCGTGGCCTTGTCGGTCACGGCATGGAAACGCACCACCAGTTCATTGGCGTCATTGAGCTGGTAGACGACCGTGACATCGAGGTTGCCGGGATAGCCCATCTCGCCGTCGACGCTGCGGTAGGCCAGGCGCAGGCTGGCGCCATCGACCGTCGCCGTCCACAGAACGCGATCAAAGCCGCCTGCACCACCGTGCAGGTGGTTGTTGCCGTTGTTGACCGGCAGCTGAACCTGCGCGCCATCGAGCGTGAAGCGCCCCCTGGCGATGCGGTTGCCGTAGCGGCCGATCAGCGCGCCGAAGTACGGGCTGTCGGTGCAGTATGGCTCTAGCGAATTGAAGCCGAGCACCACGTCGGCGAACCTGCCATCGCGGTCCGGCGCATGCAGTTCGGTGATGACGCCGCCGAAGTCGATGATCTTCGCCACCATGCCATTGGCATTGGTGAGCGTGAACTGGGTGACGGCGGCGCCGCCTGGCAGGTGGCCGAATGGCGCTTGCGTGATACCGGTTTGCACGGTGATGTGATCCTTAATAGACAGAGGGTCGGCCGAACACCGGCATGCCCTGGTCGTCCCAGCGCAGCGGTTTCACGAAGGTGTGGCGGTCCGGATTCCAGAGCGGATCGCCGACGATCTCGGTGTAGGTACGCGCGTGGTAGACCAGCATCACGGTGTCGTTGTCTTCGGCCAGCGTGAAGCTGTTGTGGCCCGGCCCATAGACGCCGTGATCGTAGCATGTACGCAAAACAGGCTGCGCCGACTTGGTCCACGAGCGCGGATCGAGCAGATCGGCGTCTTCGTCGGCCGACAGCAACCCCATGGCGTAGTTGTGGTCGGTCGCGCTGGCCGAGTAGCTGATGAAGATCTTGCCGTTACGGCGCAGGACCGACGGGCCTTCGTTGACCCAGAAGCCGATCGTTTCCCAGTCGTGCTCCGGTTTGCTCAAGAGGATCGGAGCGCCCTCGATCTGCCAGGGCGTTTTCATCGGCGCGATGTACAGGTTCGAATTGCCCTCGATGGCGGGGTCCTTCTGCGCCCACAGGTAATACAGCGTGCCCTTGTGGGTAAAGGTGGTTGCATCGAGGCAGAAGCTGTCGATGCCGGTGTCGACCTGGCCCATGAATTCCCACTCGCCTTCCAGCGGGTTGGCATGGCGGTTACGGATCGCGTACATGCGGTGCTGGAACAACGCGTCCTTGATCGCGCGGCTGGGCGCGGCGGCAAAATAGACATACCAGGCGCCGTCATTGAAGTGCAGCTCCGGGGCCCAGACCAGCTCGGAATACGGGCCGGTCTCGGGCTTGTGCCAGGCGTCGACCGTGGGCGCGGTGGCCAGACCGGCGATGGTCGTCGCGCGGCGCAGTTCGATGCGGTCGTACAGCGGCACCGAGGCCGTGAAGTAATAGTAGCCGTCGGTGTGCTTGTAGATATAAGGATCGGCGCGTTGCTCGATCAGCGGCTGAAGGATGGTTTCTTGCATGGTTGTTCTCTGTATGTGATTGTCAGGTGGTGGCGTAGCCGTGCGCCTGCATGTCCTGCTTGACGGTGGTGTAATAGTCGTCGCTGATCCGGTACTTGAACATCAGCATCCCCATTAAAAAGTGGAAGAAGCCTGGAATCACCGACAGCATCAGCGCGATGCCCTGCAGCGCCAGCGCCGATTGCGACTGGTTCGGCACGTAACGGAAGTAGTCGAGCAGGATGCCGACCATGTAGCCGGCCACGCCCATGCCGATCTTCTGGCATACCGAGATGCCGCCGAATGCGAAGCCCGAGACGCGCTTGCCGGTCTTGACCTGACCGTAGTCGATCGTCTCGGCGATGGCCGACCAGAACACCGGCGCGTGCAGGTCGACCACCAGCGAGAGCAGGAAATACAGGACAAAGGCAGTGACCATGTCGCCCGGCTGCACCAGGAAATACATCATCACGCTGAGCACCGCCACCGCGATCTGCGAATGCCGGAACAGCTTGACCTTGCAATAGAACTTGGTGGTCCAGGTCGAGACCACCATCGCCAGGATGGCCGCCGCCACGCCGGTCGACAGGAAGGCCGATACGGCCGCCGTGTCGCCGCCCAGGTAGTACTTGGCATAGTAGATCGCCACCGAGCCACGGATCACGTAGCCGATGGTGCCGGTCACGCACACGGCGCACAGGATCAGCCACTGGTCGTTCTTGAGCAGCACGCGCACCTGCGCCATCAGCGGCTGCTTCTCGACCTTGTGCACGACCCGCTCGGTGGTGGTGAAAAAGCAGAACACGAACAGCAGCACGCCGATGGCCGCCATCACCGCCATTGCCGCCTGGTAGCCGGCAGCCGGATGCGCGCCATCCCAGGCGCTGGCCAGGACCGGCACGACGATCGTCACCATGAAGGCGCCCACCTTGGCGAAGAACAGCCGGTAGCCATTGGCCGACAGGCGCTGCTGGGGATCGGCGGTCAGGCCGCTGATCAGCGAGATGTACGGAATGCCCACGCCGGCGGTCATGATGGTCATGAGGATGTAGGTGGAGTAGGCCCAGATCAGTTTCGCGTCGTAGTCCCAGCCTGGTGTGGAAAACACGAGGAACACCGACAGGCCGTACGGCACCGCGAGCAGCAGCAGCCACGGGCGGTAGCGCCCCCAGCGCGTCAATACCGAATCGGTCACCTGCCCCATCGCCAGGTCGGCCACGGCGCCGACGATCTTGACGACGACGAACAGCACCGCCAGGTCGCGCACGTGCAGGCCATAGATGTCGGTGTAGAAGAAGGTGATGATCAGCATCATCGACGAGATCACCACATTGAGCGCCATGTCGCCGGCGCCGAAGCCGACTTTTTCAAGCGTCGAGAGTTTTTGCGTTTGCACGTTTTCCATCCAATCAAAACAACGACGGGGCGCGGCAGGAAATCCTGCGGCGCCCGGTTGGAACAGGTCAGCCGGCCATCAAGAAAAACCGGCCGGCACCACTCAATTGCGCCACCTGAGCGCCAGACCCACGACGCGGTCGTAGCGGCGCACGTCGCGCGGCAGCTCCGGTACGCTGTGATAGTCGTGGTACGACTGGTCCAGCAGGTTGCTGCCGTCGAGCGTGACCGTCAGCTTGTCGGTCAGCTTGTACGACACCGAAGCGTCGAGCGTCTTGAGCGGATCCACGACGATGTTATACGGCAACGCGCGGTAGTTGTACTCGGCAGTGAACTTGTCGCGCCAGCTGTAGGCGATGCGGCCCGACCATTTGCCGTATTCGTACAGCGCGACCAGGTTGGCCGACAGCTTCGACATGCCGGCGAACGTGTTGATGGTGCCGTCGGCTTCGGCCAGGCCGCCATCCATCCAGGTCACGTTGGCCTGCATCCCGAGCCCGCCCAGCCAGCCCGGCAGCTTCGTGTAGAACTGCTGGTACGCCAGTTCGGCGCCCTTGAGCTTGCCCTCGACCGCGTTGTACGGGCGGCTGACGTTGTAGGTCAGGCCGTCATACGTTTCCGGCCGCGCGCTGCGGCGCAGGTAGTTTTCGTAGTCGTGCTGGAACAGCGTGCCGGTGATCGAGCCGGCCGGCGCGAAGTACCACTCCAGCGCCACGTCGACGTTCCGCGCCTCTTGCGGCTTGAGGTTCGGGTTGCCGGCGCTGCCGGTGGCCAGCGTCGTGGTGGTGGACGGGAACAGCGTCAGGCCCGGATTGAAGTCGCCGAACGGCGCCCGTTCGATCGCCTTGCTGGCCGACAGGCGGCCGATCAGGTCTTGCCTGAAGTGGGCGCGCATCGACAGGCTTGGCAGCACGTCGTTGGTGGTGCTCGAGACGGTGACTGGCGAGACCACGCCGGCCGTGGACGAGAAGCCGCTGATGCGCTGCTTGGTTTTCACGTAGCGCAGGCCGGCGGTGCCGTCGATCGGCAGCGACCATGCATCGAAGCCGAAGTTGGCCTTGATGTAGGCGGCGCTCGACTGTTCGCGGTCCGAGTAGAACGACAGCGGATTGTCCGGTTGCGGATCCGGATTGCCCTTGATGACCTGGCGGATCGCGCCCGTGTTGTCGAGCAGGTAGTCCCGGCACGGCGCATAGAACTGGTTCATCCCGTAGTTGCCGCCCGTTTTCGGGCTGGTGCAGTTCAGGCCCGGGAAGTCGGTGACCTTGATCGCGTTTGGCGTGAACGAATTCGGCGCGGCCGTGTAGCCGTTCAGCTCGTGCACGAACGAGGCGTCGCGCTGGACATGCCGCGCGCCCACGCTGAGTTCCTTGAAGAAACCATCGGCTTCCGGCGTCCAGGCCACGTCGCCGCGCCAGTCGGTGGCGGCGCCGCGCGAGCGGTTGTGGTTATCGAACAGCGCGAACATCGTCCAGTTGGCCGGATCGGTCATGTCGGTGCCCGGGTATTCCAGGTAGCCGCCGCCGTCGCGCACTTCGGCATTGATTGCCTTCGACATGTTCATGACCGTGTCGAGGATCGGATTCTTCTGGCTGTACTTGCTGACCGTGCGCACCACCTCGCCGCTGACGCGCACGCCGGGGGTGGCCTTCCAGATCGCGCCGACGGCGCCCTGATGGGTTTCCGAATCGTCGCGCCGCGCCTGGGTCGAGCTCAGCGTGAAGGTGTTCACGTTGGGATTGCTGATCGAACCCAGGTAATTGGAGCCCGGCATCGGCGTGACGGTGGAGCCGGGATTGTTGATTGGCAGGTCGCCCACGAAGAAGATGCTTTGCGAGTCGTGGTCGATCTTGGTCGAGAAGCTCTCGGCGTACACTTCGAGGTCGCTCGACGGGCGCCACTGGGCCGACAGGTTGCCGGCCAGGCGTTCGCGATCGCCGCCGCTCATCACGCGGCCCATCGACGGTGCGCCGATGATGCCGCGGTCGATCGTGCGTGGTTCGCCCACGAAGGCCGTTTCGTCATGGTAGCGGCCGCGCTGGTACGACAGGCCGCCGAGCAGGCCGATCTCGCCCATGGCCGTTTTCCAGCGGTTCGACAGCAGGCCCGAGACGTTCGGATCGATCTTGTCGGCCTTGTCGCGGTGCTCGCCGCGGACATTGAAGGCGGCCTGCGCGCCCTTGAAATCGAATGGCCGGTTGGTGCGCACGTCGATGACGCCCGAGGTGCCGCCTTCGACCATGTCGGCGCCCTGCGATTTGTAGACGTCCACGCGCTGCAGCATGGCGACCGGCACATCGGCCAGGAACAGGCTGCGCCCGGCGGCGGTGAACATTTCGCGGCCGTTGTACAGCGTCGTGATGCCGCCCAGACCACGGATGACGACGTTGCCGGCTTCGCCATTCTGGCGGATCACCTGCACGCCCGGCACACGGCCCAGGATCTCGGCCACGTTCTTGTCGGGGAATTTGCCGATGTCGTCGGCGACGATCGAATCGAGCACCTGCTCGGCGTTGCGCTTGATGGCCTGCGCGCTCTGGGCGGCCTGGCGGGTTCCGGTGACGGTCACGACGGCCGCATCGCGGTCGGCGCCGGCGCGCGCCGTGTTGTTTTCGGCATTCGACGGGGCGCTGGCGGCCGGGATGTCCGCCGTGGCGGCGCCGACTTCCTGGGCGCCAACCGTCGCCGCGCTCATCAGGCCAGCGCCGGCCAGGGCCGCGACCGTGGCACGCAAGGCAAACCTGCGGCGGGCATGAATGCGGAGGGTTGGGGAAAATGTGGGCGCAATGCTGCCCGGCGAATACCGTGTCATATGTCTCCTTAATCGTTATACGTCGCTGTGCGACTTTATTGTTTCGATGCTGTACGGAATGGTAGGCGTTGCACTGAGAACGTTCCAATCAATTTTTCCGCAGTTCCGATACCAATTTACGTATCGACATTGCAAGTGATCGAGGTTGCTGTCGGCGTGACGGGGGCAAAGGTCCCAATGCACTATTGCGGTGCAAAAAAAACGGCAACATGGCCAGATTCCAGGATGGATGGACCCCGCTGTCATACAGTCGCGCTCATGGCTCGATGGGCAGCGGAATGCATGCGTGCACCGTTATTGCGCATTGCAGCAGCTGTCAAGGCCAAAAATGTGGCGTCGCTGCAACGCCTCTGGTTGATTTTCAGCAATATTTTAAGTGCTTCGCGGGCGCGATTCGCGACGCTGGGAAGGCTGCTGGAATCCACGGTTCTCCTATGAGAATCTGGCCCTCGGGGGATTTTTTTGATGCCAATTGCGGTCGCCGTCACGCCAATTCCGCTTGGGCGAACCCGGTGACAGATGTCCGTCGGGCATGTCATGATTACTAGGCTATTTCACAAACAAACACTGGAGATTCATCCATGAAGCACAAAATTCTTGCCATCGCCCTCGTGTCGGCACTGCCACTCGTCGCCCAAGCCCAAACCAGCGTCACCATGTACGGTATGGTCGATGCGTCGATCGGTGTTGAAAACAACGATGCGCCTGGCGAGAGCAGCCGCACTGTTGTGACGTCGGGTAGCCAATCGTCCAGCCGTATCGGTTTCCGTGGTACCGAAGACCTGGGCAATGGTCTGAAGGCACTGTTCAACATCGAAGCCGGTGTTGCCGTCGATACCGGCGCAACCGATTCGAACATGTTCCAGCGCCGCGCTGTCGTGGGCCTGCAAGGCGCCTTCGGCACCGTGACCGTCGGTCGTGAATATGGCCCGATCGCTGCTGTTGCCGGCGCATCGGACACCCTGGGCCAGGGCTTCTACGGTTCGAACCTGGCTGCCTTCGGCACCAACCGCCTGACCCGTCGCCTGTCGAACTCGGTCAACTACCAGAGCAACCAGCTGAGCGGCTTCACCCTGCGCGCTGCCTACGGCGCTGGCGAGCGTAGCATCGACCCATCGGGCGACGTGACCGGCGTCGCGCTGGAATACGCTAACGCTGGCCTGTACATCGGTGCTGGTTACCAGAACGTCGAGCGCCTGGCGACCGGCGACGACAAAGAGTACAACGCAGGTATTGGCTACAAGTTCGGCGACTTCGAAGTGCGCGCTGGCTACATGGCTGCTGATCCGGAAACCGGCATCCTGCCAAGCGCCAAGTACGAGCAGAAGAACGCCGGCGTGTCGTATGGCTTCGGCGCCAACCGCGTCTTCCTGAACTACCAGCAGCAAGAACTGGCCAGTGGCGCAGAAGGCAAGGCAGTCACCGTTGCCTACAGCTACACCCTGTCGAAGCGCACCAACGTGTACGCATCGTACGCAAAGCTGCGTAACAACAACAACGGCGTGTTCGCGCTGACCTCGGCTGCTGGCACCCTGGCCCTGCCAGCGACTGCCTTCGGCGCAGACCCACAGGTCTACAACGTCGGCGTGCGTCACTCGTTCTAAGCGATGCCCTACCGCATCGGGCGCATGTCGCCTGGTGCGCGACGGACATGAAAACGGCAGACCGCAGGGTCTGCCGTTTTTTTACGTCTGCGGTTTGCGGTTCGGCGCTGTCAACGTTAAATAGGGGATGCGTTGGGTGCACCGGATAGCGTATCGGCTTCAGAGGGAATACGTGGCGTACGGCGTCATGGAATGACGGGGTTACGGCGGCACGGGGTCATGGGGTCATGGGGTCATGGGGTCATGGGGTCATGCCAGCGCCCTCATCCATCGCTGACAATGACAGCTCCTGCAACGTTCAGACCACGCAACAAAAAAACGGCAAGCCCTGCGGCTTGCCGTTTTTTCTTGCCCGCTATCCGGGCATGCAGGTCCTGACCGGCTTAGAACGTTTCCCACTCGTCCGCAGCGACAGGCGTCCTGGCCTGCGTGCGCGTCGGGGCCGGCGCCGGGGCCGGCTTGGCATGGGCAATGGCGACCTTCTTCACTGCCGGTGCCGGCGCCGCTGCCGGCTTGCCGCGCACAACGGCAACGTCAGCTGGCGCCGCATCGGCCATCTGCCCGGCATCGATCCTGAACACCGCCACGGCGGCAGCCAGCATCGCGGCCTGCTCCTGCATCGACGCCGACGCCGCTGCCGCTTCCTCGACCAGCGCCGCGTTCTGCTGCGTGCCCTCGTCCATCTGCGCCACGGCCTGGTTGATCTGCTCGATGCCGGCGGTCTGCTCGACGCTGGCGGCGCTGATCTCGGTCATGATGTCGGTCACGCGCCGGACGCTGTCGACGATTTCCTGCATCGTGGAACCTGCCTGGGCTACCAGCTTGCTGCCGTCGGCAACCTTGCTGCTCGAGTCGCCGATCAGCGTCTTGATTTCCCTGGCCGCCGCCGCCGAGCGCTGCGCCAGATTGCGCACTTCGCTGGCCACGACCGCAAAGCCGCGGCCCTGCTCGCCGGCACGCGCCGCTTCCACCGCCGCGTTGAGCGCCAGGATATTGGTCTGGAAGGCGATGCTGTCGATCACGCCGATGATGTCGCTGATCTTGTTCGACGATGCGTCGATCTGGTCCATCGTGTCGACCACCTGATGGATCACTTCACCGCCGCGCGCCGCCACGTTCGACGCGGTCTCGGCCAGCTTGTTGGCCTGGCGCGCATTGTCGGCGTTCTGCTTGACGGTCGACGTCAGTTCCTCCATCGACGATGCCGTTTCTTCCAGCGCCCCGGCCTGCTGCTCGGTGCGGCCAGACAGGTCCTGGCTGCCCGCCGCCACCTGGCTGGCGGCAACCGCGATGGTGTCGGTGCCAATCCGCACGGCGCCCACGGTGCGCGCCAGACTTTCGTTCATTGTCTTGAGCGCCTGCAGCAGCCGGCCGGTCTCATCCTGCGTGGTGACGTCGATGCGGCTGGTCAGGTCGCCGGCGGCGACGGTATTGGCCACTTCCAGCGCGCGGCGTACCGGCACGGTGATCGAACGCGTGATCAAGGTGGCCACCAGGGCCGCGAACGCCAGCGCCAGACCGCCCAGCGCCCAGGTCTGCCACATTGTCCTGTCATAGGTTGCTGCGGCGCTTGCTGCAGCCTTCGCGCTCAGGTCCTTCTGCAGCGCCAGTTCGGCGGCAGTGGCATCCTTCAGCCTGGCCAGGCGTGGACGCAGTTCGTTGGTCAGATAGAGCTTGGCCGGCTCTTCCTCGCCTGCGTTGATCAGGGCGAGCAGTTCGGTGACGCCGGTCAGGTAGCTGGTGCTCGTGCTCTGCATGGTACGCAGGATGGCCAGTTCATCGGGATGCGCCGTCAGCAGCGGCTCGATCTCGGCCAGCGTTGCGGTGATCGTCGCACGGGCCTTGCCGATCGCATCCACCTGCTTCTGGCGGTCGGTCGGCTCGGCGTTGAGCATCATGTTGCGCAGCGCAATGGCGATGACGTTGATCTGGCCTTCGAGTCGGTTGCTCATCTCGATTGCCGGGATCCGGTGCTCGACGATATCCCTGGTGCCATTGTTCACGCGCAGCAGCGACGCATTGCTCATCAAGATCATCGCGATGAGCATGACGCCAACGATGCCAAAGCCAAGCGACAGGCGCGTGGCGATATTCAGATTACCGAGTTTCATGGGGTTGTTCTTTCTGCAGGGCGGCTCAGGCGGCCAGCGCGAGCGACGGCACGAGGCCGAGTTCTTCGGATTGCATCAGGGCGTCGATATCGAGCAGGATCAGCATGCGTTCGCCGACCGTGCCGAGACCACGCAGATAGCCCGCATCAAGCGAGCCCATGGCAGGCGCCGGCCGGATCTGGTCGGCTTCGAGGGTGACGACCTCGGAGACGCTGTCGACCACCATGCCGATCACGTGCTGCGCAATGTTCAGGATGATCACGACCGTCAGGCTGTCATAGGTCGGATTGGCAAAGCCGAACTTGATGCGCATGTCTACAACCGGCACGATCCGGCCACGCAGATTGATGACACCCTTGAGAAATTCGGGCGCATTGGCCAGGCGCGTCGGCGCCTCGTAGCCGCGGATTTCCTGCACTTTGAGGATACTGATGCCATATTCTTCCCTGCCGAGGCGGAAAGAGAGCACTTCGCGATCGTTGATTGCGTGTTCCATGGTATTACCTTCCAATGCCGTGAGATTTCGTCATGTTTCTTTTCGGCAAGCAGGTTAGATTCTAACGCGGACGATAACGATGCATGCACGCTAACGAAACGGCAATGCCAGCGTGATTGCAATGAATACTGGACGATGCGCACGTTTTCTTTGCGCATGTGTTGGTTGTTCGTGCAAAAAAAACGGCAAGCCGCAGCTTGCCGTTTTCAGTGACGATGCCGTTTGACCGGTGAAATTCAGGCCTGGCGCGATGTCAGAACTCTTCCCAATCCCCGGCCGCCACCGGCGTTGCGCCGGCCGTCACCTCTGGTTTGGGTGGTACCTTGGCTGCTGCGATTGCCTTGCCCGGGGCAGGGTTCGGGGCCCGAGCCGGTATCGCGGTCGTTTTAGCGACCGGTGCAGGCGCCGGCACTGCACGCGGCGGCGCCACCGCTTGCGGCGCTGCCGCCGATGCACCTTGCATCTGCTCCCCGTCGATCTGGAATACCGCCACCGCCTGCGCCAGCCGGGCCGCCTGCTCGCGCATCGAGGTCGCCGCCGCTGCCGCTTCTTCCACCAGCGCCGCGTTCTGCTGCGTGCCCTCGTCCATCTGCGCCACAGCCTGGTTGATCTGCTCGATGCCGGCGGTCTGCTCCAGGCTCGCCGCGCTGATCTCGGTCATGATGTCGGTCACGCCGCGCACGCTGTCGACGATCTCGCGCATGGTCTGGCCAGCCTGCGCCACCAGCTTGCCGCCCTCGGCAACCTTGCCGCTTGAATCCTGGATCAGGCCCTTGATTTCGCGCGCCGCCGCCGCCGAGCGCTGCGCCAGATTGCGCACCTCACCCGCCACCACGGCAAAGCCCCTGCCCTGCTCGCCCGCGCGGGCTGCCTCCACCGCCGCGTTCAGGGCCAGGATATTGGTCTGGAACGCGATGCCATCGATGACGCCGATGATGTCGTTGATCTTGTTCGACGACGCGTTGATGCCGTCCATCGTGCCGACCACCTGCTCGATCACGTCGCCGCCGCGCGAGGCAACGCTCGAGGCCAGGCCCGCCATCACATTGGCCTGGCGCGCATTGTCCGCATTCTGGCGCACGGTCGCCGTCAGCTCTTCCATCGACGACGCCGCTTCTTCCAGCGCCGCGGCCTGCTGCTCGGTGCGGATCGACAGATCATGATTGCCCGCTGCCACTTCGGCAGCGGCCAGCGCGATCGTGTCGGTCCCCACGCGCACGGTGCCGACGGTGCGCGCGAGATTTTCGTTCATGGTCTTGAGGGCTTGCAGCAACTGGCCCGTTTCGTCGAGCGTGGTCACTTCGATGCGGCTGGTCAGGTCGCCGGCGGCAACCGTGTTGGCCACATCCAGCGCGCGCGCCAGTGGCCGCGTGATCGAGCGCGTGATCGCCCACGCCCCCAGCAACGACAGCAGCAATGCGACGCCGCCCAGCCCCCACATCAGCAGACTGGTATTGCGGTAGGTGGCGGCGGCGGCGCGCGCGGCCTCATCCGCGATCGCGACCTGCAGCGCGGTCTGCTCGGACGTCGCCCGCTTCAGGCGCATCAGCAGCGGGCCCAGGTCCTCGCCGAGGAGCGCGCGCGCCTCGTCGACTTCCTCGGCCTCGAGGTGCTTGATCATCGCATCCTGCCCGGCCTTGTACAGCGCGGTTTCCTTGTCCATCTGTGCCAGCAGTTCGAGCGCTTTCGGGTGATGCAGCGATGCGCGCAGCTTGACCAGGATGGCGTCCATCGCCGCGCGCGCGGCCATGATGTCCTTGACCTGGCGCCGGTGGTCGGAACCGCTCTCGCTGAGGATCATGTTGCGCAGCGAGATGGCGATATCGTTGATCCGGTCCTGCATCTGGGTGGTCAACGCGATGCGCGGCATGCGCTCGTTGACGATCTCGGCGGTGCCCGCATTGGTGCGGGCCAGCATCGCATTGCTCAGTACGATCATCACGACCAGCATGATGCAGATCAGGCCAAAGCCCAGTGCCAGTCGCTTGCCGATGCGCAGATTTGCCAGTGTCATGGCACGGCGTTTCTTGGTTGGTGCTGTCATGGTCGTCCTTGTGCAGCGTCAGGCGCTGAAAATAGTTACCCTGAGAGAACATTACAAGCGACTTTTCGTCATGTCGATAGATCCATGTCAATACCGGAAAATAAAACTTGGTTTAGGTCGAAAGTATGGTGCGCCCACAACAGGTGATGACACAGTGGCCATATGGACATGAACACGTTGGCATGCATCGTGCTTGAGATCAATGGACAATCCATTCACCCTCTGTTCAGGGAGTTCCATGATCATCCGCAGACTCGATCCACGCACCATCGCCCAATCCATGCCATCGCTGGGCACGTTGCTGCTCGATGCGGTGGCCGATGGCCATTCACTTGGATTCGTCAACGGCCTTGACCAGGATCAGCTTGACGCGTACTGGCAAGGCATCGCGGAAGAAGTTGGTCTGGGCCAGCGCGTACTATTGGCAGCGGAACTTGACGGCGTGCTGGTTGGCAGTATCCAGCTAGCATTGTGTGCGAAGCCAAATGGCCACAACCGCGCCGAAGTACAACAGTTGCTCGTACACTGCACCGTACGACGCAGTGGCATCGGGATGGCACTGCTGCAAGCCCTCGAGATCGAAGCACTGGCCTTGCGCCGTGGCTTGTTGTTTCTGGATGCGGCGGTGGGTTCCGGCGCCGAGCGACTAGTGCAACAAAGCGGCTACGAGCGGGTCGGCGAATTGCCTGAGTACGCGTGTACACCCAATGGCCGCTGGCACGCGACGGCAATTTATTACAAGACTCTGTTCACACGCAACCGGCGCTGACCGACACAGCCCGCTGCCAGCCTCACTAAAGGAAAGCATGTACTTTTGGTTTGTGGCGTAGAATTTGCCGGATTAAACGTTCTGGAAAGCAATGTGACTGGCATATCGTCCACCATGCCCCGCAGACCACTGCGGGCTTATTTGCTCTGGCTGGTCCTGGTAACGCTGTTGCCGGGCGTGGTCGGCGCATCGCTCCTGTTCGTCCATCAGTACCAGAAAAGCCGCGCCCAGTTCGAGCGCAACACCATGCAGACCGTGCGCGCGCTGGTGCACACGGTCGACAGCAAGCTGCTGCAGGCGCAGGTCATTGCCCAGACCCTGTCGACGCTCGATGCGCTCCAGGACCGCGACTTCCCGCTCGTGCACCGCCAGGCGCGCGAGGCGCTGCAACTGGCCGGCGACGGCATGATCGCCGTACTGCGCGAGCGCAGTGGCCAGCAGATCCTCAACACCGCCGTCGTCTACGGCGAACGCCTTCCGCTCGAACCGTCCGACTCGCTGGAAAAGGTCTTTGCCAGCGGCCGGCCAGGCATCTCGCGCGTTTTCATCGGCAAGGTCATCGGCCAGCCCACCGTCAGCGTCGACGTGCCGGTGATGATCGACGGCAGCGTGGCCTACGTGCTGAGCATCGGTGTACGGCCCGGGTATTTCGACGACATGCTGACGCCCAGATCCGTGTCGGATGGCGCGCGTGCGTCGGTGGTCGACGCCAGCGGCACCATCTTCGCGCGCAACCTGAGTCCCGAGCGCTTCGTCGGCAACCGCGTCACCGATCCGCTGTTTCGCGCCATGGAGCGCCAGCGCGAAGGCATCGTGCAGTCGGTGTCGCAGGAAGGCACTGCCCTGCTCACCTTCTACTCGCGCTCCGAAGCCACCGGCTGGCACGTCGCCATCGGCATGCCGCGCTCGAACCTGAACCAGGTGCTGTTCGAACCGCTGGCCGCGCTGCTGACCGGCGTGCTGCTGCTGTTTGCCGTCGGCCTGTGGCTGGCCTGGCAGATTGGCGGACGCCTCGCGCGTTCGGTCCAGGCCCTGACGGCACCGGCGGTGGCGCTGGGCAAAGGCGAAACACCGCCCCGCTTCACACAAGTACACGTCAAGGAAGCGGCCGAAGTGGCCGAGGCGATCAGCGCCGCATCGACGCTGCTCGGCGAACGCGCGCAAGCGCTGGCCATCAAGGAAGCCGAACTGCGCGACGCGCACCGCATGGCGCGCTTCGGCACCTGGCACATGCAACTGCCGTCCGGTGCCCTGGTCACGTCCGAGTCGGTGCCGCACATCTACGGGCGTGAGCTGCCGCCGTTCGACGAACAACGCGGCGCGGTGCTGCCCGAAGAATCGTGGCAGCGCGCCAATGCCCTGATCCGCGAGCTGCAACGTACCGGCGGCAGCGGCAGGCTGCAGCTGCAGGTACTGCACGCCGACGGCCACCGCATCTGGATCGACCTGCATTGCGAGGCGGTGCAGGACGGCGACGCGCGCGTGTCGGCGCTGCGCGGCACGATCCAGGACGTGACCGACCGCGTCAACGCCGAAGAAGCGCTGCGCCAGGCCGACCAGCGCAAGAACGAATTTCTGGCGATGCTCGCCCATGAGCTGCGCAACCCGCTGGCACCAATCGCCTCCGGCGCGCAGTTGCTGGGCCATGACACGCTCGACCCGGCGCGCACGCGCCAGATCAGCGGCATCATCGCGCGCCAGGCGCGGCACATGGCCGGTCTGGTGGACGATCTGCTGGACGTGTCGCGCGTCACGCGCGGCCTGGTGGCGCTGTCGAAAGTGCGCCTCGATGTCAACGAGGTGCTGGCCGAAGCGATGGAACAGGTCCAGGAACCGCTACGCCAGCGAGGCCATACGCTGACATCGTCGCTGCCGGCAACGCCGGCCTGGGTGATGGGCGACCGCAAACGGCTGGTGCAGGTGGTGGGCAATCTGCTGCACAACGCGGTCAAGTTCACGCCCGCCGGCGGCAAGCTGCGGGTAGCGCTCGAACTCGACGCATCGCGCCTGCGCATCGTGGTGGCAGATAATGGCATCGGCATGCTGCCCGAAGAACTGGACCGTGCATTCGAGATGTTCGTGCAGGGCGAACGCACGCCCGACCGCACGCAGGGCGGCCTGGGAATCGGACTTGCGCTGGTGCGCAGCCTGGTGCAGCTGCATGGCGGCAGCGTACGCGTGGAGAGCCCGGGCCAGGGCCTGGGCAGCACCTTCATCGTGACGCTGCCGCGCAGCGAAGACCGCAGCGCCGGCAGCAGCGCTGCCAACACGCACGAGGCAGGCGCGCTGCAGCAACTCAAGGTGCTGGTGGTGGACGACAATATCGATGCGGCGCAGGTGCTCGCGATGTACGTCAGCGCAGCCGGGCATGAGGTGGCGGTCGAACACGATCCGTTCGACGCCTTGCAGCGCGCCGCGCAGTTCGTGCCCGACGCCTGCCTGCTCGACATCGGCCTGCCCGGGATGGACGGCCATGAACTGGCGCGCCGCCTGCGCGCAGCACCGGCGACCGCGAATGCCTTGCTGGTGGCGGTTACCGGCTATGGCCAGTCGCAGGATCGCGATGCCAGCAGCCAGGCCGGGTTCGACCATCATCTGGTCAAGCCGGTGGACATGACCGACCTGGATCGCATCCTGACGGCGGCGGCCAGTGGCGCCGCCGCTGCCGTGTGAGCCGTGTGAGCCGTGTGAGCCGTGTGAGCGCTGGCGGCGAACCCTATTTGCGCTTGACGCTGCCGAAGGCTTCGCCCTTCTTCCAGGTCGGCATGCCAGGTGCGTTCGCGACCGCGTAACCGAGGTTGAGCGTGAACTGGGCCTGCTGCACCATGCCGGACAAATCCCACTCGGGCCGGTATGCATCGCTGACCTGGTGGTAGTGGTCCTTGAAGCCCTTGATGTTGGTGCTCGATTCGTTCTGGTGCTGCTCGAACTCGAAGTGGCCATCGCCCGAGAACACGGCCGAACCGACGTTAAACGCCGGCACGCCCGCCTTGGCGAACGCGAAGTGGTCGGCGCGGAAGTAGGCGCCCGACATGTCCGGCGTGCTTGGCGCGATTTTCAGGCCCATCGACCTGGCCACCTGGCTCGAGGTCTCGAACAGGCTGCTGCGCTCCGCGCCGGCGACACCGATATCGCGGGTGCGGCCGACGAAGTTCAGGCTATCGAGATTGAGGTCGGCCGCCGTTTGCGCCAGCGGCCAGACCGGGTTGGCGACATACGCCGCCGCGCCCAGCAAGCCCTGCTCTTCAGCGGCGGGCCACAAGAAGATCTGGGTCCGCTTGGCCGGCTTCTTCACCGCTTCGGCTGCCATCACCAGGAGCGCCGCGGTACCCGATGCGTTGTCGATCGCGCCGTTGTAGATGCGGTCGGCCTTCGGATCGTCGCCGGCTTTCAGTTCGGCCATGCCCATGTGATCCCAGTGCGACGAATACACGACGGCCTGCTCTTTCAGCTTGGCGTCGGTGCCGGGCACGATGCCGATCACGTTGAACTGCTCGACCGGCCGGATCGCCGAGCGCAATTGAACATGCGCCGCGACCTTCAGGTCGACCGGGCGAAAATCACGGCGCTCGGCCTGCGCGCGCAGCTTGTCGAGGTCATGGCCACCGGCCGCGAACAGCTCGCGCGCCGTGTCTTCGTGCAGCCAGCCTTCCATCGGGTTGCCCGGGCCCTTGAGGCCAAAGCGCTCGTTGCCGAAGCCATTGGCCGGCACGCTCCACGGATAGGAGCTCGACGGCGTCGTGTGGATCAACAGGACACCGGCCGCGCCGCGGCGCGCGGCTTCCTCGAATTTGTAGACCCAGCGGCCATACCAGGTATAGGCCTTGCCGGCGAAGCGGTTGGGCTCCTCGGCGGTGGGCTGAGGGTCGTCGACCATCATGACGAGGATCTTGCCCTTGGCGTCGAGGCCCTTGTAGTCGTCCCATTGTTCTTCGGGCGCTGCCGCGCCGTAGCCGACGAAGACGAGGGGCGCATCGAACGACAGATTCTCGTTGCCGCTCTTGGTGCCCATGACGATGCCCTTGCCCAGCGCCGGCTTGAAGGTCTTGCCGCCGGCGGTGAAGGTGGCGCTGCCATTCAGAAGTTTGCTGCCCTCGATCTCGACCTTCTGGCGATAACCGCCGCCGGGGATGGGCTTGAGGCCAATCAGCGCAGCCTGCGTTTCCAGATAGCGTACGGCCAGGTCGCCGCCGCGCTGGCCGGTGCCGCGGCCTTCGAGCAGATCGTCAGCGAGGAACGACAGGTGGGCGCGCAGAGCGGTCTCGGACACGGCGGCCGGCTGCTGCGCATGCGCAGCCTGGGAGACGGAGAAAATGCAGGCGCTGACGGCCAGGGCAAGAGGATGAAGTCGCATCGAGGCTTTCGTGACAGGATGATGGAAAAGCCATCTTAACCCGACCTGCATCGAATGCGCCAAGACGCCCGTTTGTGCTTGGCGGCGCCAGGAGCCACACCTATACTTCTCAAGGAACAATTCCACGCGAGGACAGGCATGACCGTATCCCGCCGCAAGGTGCTGGGGACGCTGGCAGCCCTGCCGCTAACCCAGGCCCGCGCCGCCGTACTTCCCGTCACCACCACGATGAAAGAGACACCCCGCATGTACGGTCTGATCGGAAAAATGCTCGCCACGCCGGACCAACGCGACGCCCTCATCGCCATCCTGCTCGAAGGCACCACCGCCATGCCCGGCTGCCTGGCCTACATCATCGCCAAAGACAAACAGGACGCCGACGCCATCTGGATCACCGAAACCTGGGACACACAAGACAACCACAAGGCCTCCCTGACCCTGCCCGCCGTCCAAGCCGCCATCAAACAAGCCCGCCCCCTGATCGCCGGCTTCGGCGAACGCTTCGAAACCGAACCGGTCGGCGGCCAAGGCCTCCCCAACAAATAGGGTCAGAGTAGATTTATTGGGCAATTACCCAAAGTTGTCAAACAATTCGACTCTGACCCTAATTTACTCTTGCAGAAACTCTTGCAAATTAATTAGGGTCAGAGTCGAATTATTGAGCAATTGATCTCCTCTTTTCGATAGTTTTATTCCTGGATTCACTGAATCGAATTCGCTGCGCATCTAAATTATGCGCGGATCTTTCTTTCTCGCCTTAGATTCAACATCGCAAGATAATTGGTGCCCAAAGGGAATAATCAATTAGGGTCAGAGTAGATTTATTGGGCAATTACCGAAAGTTGTCAAACAATTCGACTCTGACCCTAATTTAGATTTTGGGAAAGCGTTGCAAATTAATTAGGGTCAGAGTCGAATTGACTGGCAACTTCAAAAATTGCTTTTTAATTCTACTCTGACCCTAATTTATTTAATATTGATTGCGGGATTTTTAGCCGAGCCAGAGGCGGTAGCCGACGCCGGTTTCGGTGAGGAGGTGGCGGGGTTGGGCGGGGTCTGGTTCGAGTTTGTGGCGCAGGTGGCCCATGTAGATGCGCAGGTAGTGGCCGCTTTCGGCGTGGCCGGGGCCCCAGACGGCGCGCAGCAGTTGGGGGGCCGTCATCACGCGGCCGGCGTTGCTGACCAGGACGGCGAGCAGGCGGTATTCGGTAGGCGTTAAGTGGACGTGTTCGCCGTTTCGCGTGACTACACGGTCTTGCAGGTCCACTGAGACGTCGCTGAAGTGCGTTTTGCTGTCGCCGCCGGCGGCGGGTTGGCGCTGGCGGCGCAGCGTGGCGCGCACGCGGGCGAGGAGTTCGCCGGTGCCGAACGGTTTGGTCAGGTAGTCGTCGGCGCCGGCGTCGAGGGCGCGGATTTTCTCGCCCTCGGCCACGCGCGCCGACAGCACGATGATCGGCACCGCTGACCACTTGCGCACGTCGTGGATGAAGTCGATGCCGTCGCCGTCCGGCAGGCCGAGGTCGAGCACGATCAGGTCGGGGCGGCGCGTGCCGGCGTCGATCAGGCCGCGCGCCATGCTCACCGATTCGTGCACCTGCCAGCCTTCCTGTTCGAGTGCGGCGCGCACGAAGCGGCGGATCTGCGGCTCGTCCTCGACCAGCAGTGCGCATGGCGCGTCAAGCATCGTTTGTCTCCATCGACAGCAAGTCCAGTTCAGGGGGGCTGCCGGCCGGCAGCGAGAACACGAAGCCGGCGCCGCCCAGGGTTGATGTGCAGGCGCGGATCATGCCGCCATGTGCACCGATGATCGCGCGGCAGATTGCCAGGCCCAGGCCCACGCCGGGCAGCGCCGATTCGCGCTCGCCGCGGGTGAATTTTTCGAAGATCGCTTCTTCGCTGCCGGCGCGCAGGCCAGGCCCGTCGTCGCTCACCGTGACGTCGATCCAGTCGCCGCGTGCCAGCGCTGCAATCTCGATGCGCGAACCGGGCGGCGTGTATTTTGCGGCATTTTCAACGAGGTTGCACAGCACCCGTTCGATCAGCACGGCGTCGAACCGCACCAGCGGCATATCGGGCGGCAGGCGCACTGTCACCGTGTGCCGGCGCAGCGCCGCGCCACAGGCGCGCAGTGCGCTGCCGATGACTTCTTCGAGCGCCTGCCATTCCAGGTTGAAGCGCACTTCCCCGCTTTCGATACGCGCCATGTCCAGCAGGTTCGCCACCAGGGTCCCCATGCGCACCGCTTCATCGTGCAGCGCCTGCGCCATCGCCAGCGAATTGGCCGGCAGCGCCGGCTCGCCGCGCAGCAGCGATTCGGACAAGCCTACCAGCGCCGTGAGCGGCGTGCGCAGATCGTGCGACAGCGCTGCCAGCAGCGAATTGCGCAGCCGCTCCGATTCCATGTTCACCAATGCGGCCTGCGCCACTTCGACGTAATGCACGCGCTCGAGCGCGATCGCCGCCAGCGCCGCCAAGGCGTCGAGCTGGCGCCGCTGCTCGGGAATCAGGACCCAGCGCCCGCCTTCCGGCTCGATCGCCAGCACGCCGCGCGTGCGCATCGGCGCCACCAGCGGCAGGTAAAACAAGGGGCACGCCGGCAGCGTGTCCGTGCCCAGGCCCGCCGGCTGCGCGTGGTCATACGCCCACTGGGCGATGCCCAGGTCGACGTTACCGGGCGCCGGATTCGCCGCAGCGCCATCGTCCGCCGCCGGCATACCGAGCCGCCCGTCGGCATCGGGCACCAGCAGCGTGGCGCGCGCGCCGAACGCATTCTGGATCACGGCGCGGCTCGACTCAAACACCTGCGACGCCGCCAGCGCACCGGACAACTCACGCGCGAATTCGTACAGCGCGCGCACGCGCCGCTCGCGCTGCGCCGCCACGCGCGCCTGGAAGCGCAGGCCAGCCGTCAGGTGCCCGGTAATCAGGCCGACGGCCAGCATCACGGCGAACGTGATCAGGTACTGCACGTCACTCACCGCGAAATCGAAACGCGGCGGCACGAAGAAGAAATCGAAACTGGCCACGCCGACGCAGGTGGCGGTGACCGATGGCGCGCGCCCGAAACGCATGGCCACGAGCAGCACCACAAGCAGGAACAGCATGACGATATTGGCCAGATCGAGCCACGGCCGCAGCGGCGTCGCCACCAGCGCTGTCAGCAGGCTGGCGCCGACAGCCCACGCATGCGGCAGCAATGACTGAGGCGGCGCAGCCGCAACCGCGGCTGCCACCGCGCCGCTGACCGCAGCAGGCGGCACCGCCGGCTGCCCGATCTCGATCAGGTCCACGCCCGGCGCGAGCCGCGCAAGCCGGCGCGCGGTTCGCCGGCGCCACGGCCAGCGCGAGCCATCCCGGCCCAGCGCGATGCGCGACAGGTTATGGTCGCGCGCGTAATCGAGCGTGCTGGCCGCGATGTCCTCCCCCGACAGCACCGCAGTGGTGGCGCCCAGGCTCTGCGCAAGCTTGAGCGTGTCCATGATACGCACCCGCGCTGCCTCGGGCAGCTTGCCCAGGCGGGCCGTTTCGACATACACCGCATGCCAGCCCGTACCCAGTTGCGACGCCATGCGCGCACTGCTGCGCACGACGTGTTCGGCGTGCGTGCCCGGCCCGAGGCACACCAGCAGGCCGGCGCCGGTCTTCCAGATCGCGTCGATCGATTGCGCTTCGCGCCAGGCGCGCACGTCGCCTTCGACGCGGTCGGCCGTGCGGCGCAGCGCCAGTTCGCGCAGCGCGATCAGGTTGCCCTTTTTGAAGAAATTACCGGCCGCGCGCTCGGCCTGCTGCGGCTGATACACCTTGCCCTCTTTCAGCCGCGCCAGCAGCGCATCGGCCGTCAGGTCGACCATCACGATTTCATCGGCGCTGTCGAACACCCGATCGGGCACCGTCTCGGCCACGCGGATACCGGCGATGCCGCCCACCACATCGTTCAGGCTTTCCAGGTGCTGCACGTTGACGGTCGTGAGCACGTCGATGCCGGCCGCCAGCAGTTCTTCGACGTCCTGCCAGCGCTTGGGATGGCGCGAACCGGGCGCGTTCGAATGCGCCAGTTCGTCGACCAGGATGACGCCGGGCGCACGCGCCAGCGCGGCGTCGAGATCGAATTCGTCGAGCGTCTTGCCGCGGTAGTCGATGCGCCGCCGTGGCAGCAGTTCGAGCCCGTCGAGCAGGCGCGCCGTCTCGGTGCGCCCGTGGGTTTCGATGACGCCCACCAGCGGCGCGGCGCCATCGCGCTGCAGCTTGCGCGCCTCTTGCAGCATGGCGTAGGTCTTGCCCACGCCGGCCGAAGCGCCAAAATAGATGCGCAGGCGCCCTCTCGCGGCGCGCCGGTCCTGCTCGCGCAGTTGCGCAAGCAGTGCGTCGGGGTCGGGTCGCTGGTCGTCGTGCGGCATCATCTAGCAAGTATGACCGCTTTCGGGGCCGCTGACCACGCCGGCAGCCTGGTCCAGCGCCAGGTTCAGCGCCAGCACATTCACGCGCGGCGCGCCTGGCAGGCCCGGTAATGGCAGCTCGGTGTGCCGTTCGATCAGCGCGCCGACCCGTTCGACCGGCATCGCGCGCGCACGCGCCACCCGCGCCGCCTGGTACTGCGCGCCCGCCACGCTGATCTCGGGATCGAGACCGCTGGCCGATGCCGTCACCAGGTCGACTGGCACGGGCGCTGTGTTGGACGGGTCGAGTGCGCGCAGCACAGCGACGCGGCCCTTGACCGCTTCTTCCAAGGCTGGATTGAGCGGCCCCTGGTTCGAGCCGCCCGAGCCACCGCCATTATTCGCCATCGGGCCGGTGGCCGACGGCCGGCCCCAGAAGTAGCCCGGCGCAGTGAATGACTGGCCGATCAGCGCCGAGCCGACGGTTTTGCCATCCCGTTCGATCAGGCTGCCATTGGCCTGCACGGGAAACGCCGCCTGGGCGATCCCGGTCACGGCCAGTGGATACAACACGCCGCAGATCAGCGTGAGCACCGCGAACAGCACGAGTGCGGGGCGAAGAATCGATTGCATGAAAACTCCTAGGTCAGATTGAGCGCAGTGAGCGCCATGTCGATCAGCTTGATGCCGGCGAACGGCAGCAGCAGACCGCCAAGGCCGTAGATCAGCATGTTCCGGCGCAGCAGGGCCGCCGCACCGATGGCGCGATAACGCACGCCGCGCAGCGCCAGCGGGATCAGGACCACGATGATCAGGGCATTGAAGATCACGGCCGACATGATGGCCGACGATGGGCTGGTCAACCCCATCACGTCCAGCGCCTTCAGCTCGGGATAGGTGGCGACGAACATGGCCGGCACGATCGCAAAATACTTGGCGATGTCGTTCGAGATCGAGAACGTCGTCAGCGCGCCACGCGTCATCAGCATCTGCTTGCCGATTTCGACGATCTCCAGCAGCTTGGTCGGATTCGAATCCAGGTCGACCATATTGCCGGCCTCCTTGGCCGCCTGCGTGCCCGAGTTCATCGCCACGGCGACGTCGGCCTGGGCCAGCGCCGGTGCATCGTTGGTGCCGTCGCCCGTCATCGCTACCAGCTTGCCTTCGCTCTGGTACCTGCGGATCAGCGCGAGCTTTTCTTCCGGCGTGGCTTCGGCGATGAAGTCATCGACCCCCGCTTCGGCCGCAATCGCCGCCGCCGTGAGCTTGTTGTCGCCGGTGACCATCACGGTCTTGACGCCCATGCGGCGCAGTTCGGCGAAGCGCTCGCGGATGCCGCCCTTGACGACGTCCTTGAGTTCAACGACACCCATCACGCGGCTGCCGTCGGCCACCACGAGCGGCGTGCTGCCACGGCGCGACGCTTCGTCGACGCTGCGTTCCACGTCGCCCGGCCAGACCGCACCGAGCGATTCCATGTGACGGCGCAGCGCCGAGGCGGCGCCCTTGCGCAACTGCCGCTCACCCAGGTCAACCCCACTCATGCGCGTCTGGGCCGTGAACGGCACGAACACCGCGCCGAGCGACTCCATCGCCCGTTCGCGCAGATTGAAGCGGTTCTTGGCCAGCACCACGATGCTGCGGCCTTCCGGCGTTTCGTCGGCCAGCGACGCCAGTTGCGCCACGTCGGCCAGTTCTTCTTCGGTCACCCCGGGCGCCGGCAGGAACGCGGCGGCCTGGCGGTTACCAAACGTGATGGTGCCGGTCTTGTCAAGCAGGAGCACGTCGACGTCGCCAGCAGCTTCCACTGCGCGGCCCGACGTGGCGATCACGTTGGCCTGCAACATGCGGCTCATGCCGGCAACGCCGATGGCCGACAGCAGGCCACCGATCGTCGTCGGGATCAGGCATACCAGCAGCGCCACCAGTGCGGTGAGCGTCACCGGCGAGCCGCTGCCGGAAGCCTGCACCGCAAACAGCGAGAACGGCAGCAGCGTCACCGTCACGACCAGAAACACGATCGTCAGCGCCACGAGCAGGATCGTCAGCGCGATCTCGTTCGGGGTCTTCTTGCGTGAGGCGCCTTCGACCATGCCGATCATCCGGTCAAGGAACGTCTCGCCGGGATTGGCGCTCACCTGCACCACCAGCCAGTCCGACAGCACGCGGGTGCCGCCGGTGACCGAGCCGAAGTCGCCGCCCGATTCGCGGATCACGGGCGCCGATTCGCCGGTGATGGCGCTTTCGTCGACCGAGGCCACGCCGTCGACCACTTCGCCGTCCACGGGAATCACGTCGCCCGCTTCGGCCAGGAAGAACATGCCCTTGCGCAGATCGCCCGACGGGCAGGCCTGCCATGGCTCGCCGTGCTTGGGCGCCTCGAGCTTCTTTGCCGTCACGGTCTGGCGCAGATTGCGCAGCGATGCTGCCTGCGCCTTGCTGCGGCCTTCGGCCAGTGCTTCGGCGAAGTTCGCGAACAGCACCGTGAACCACAGCCAGACGGCGGTGGCCAGGATGAAGCCGGCGCTTGTTTCGCCATGCCCGGCCAGCGCCTGGAACCACAGCAGCGTGGTGATGATGCTGCCGACGTAGACGACGAACATCACGGGGCTGCGCAGCTGCGTGCGCGGATGGAGCTTCTTGAGCGCGTCGAGCATCGCCGGCCAGACCAGCGCGCCGTCGAACAGATTCAGCGACTTGCGCGGCGCCTGGACCGGGGTTGCTTCAGTTGGGTTGATCATCGATTGATCCATTGTCATTCTCCGAACAATTGCAGGTGTTCGACCACGGGACCCAGCGCCAGCGCCGGAACGTAGTTGAGGACACCGACCAGCACGACGATCGCGGCCAGCATGGCGACGAACATCAGGCCATGGGTGGGCAAGGTACCGGGCGTGGCGGGCAGGCGCTGGCGGCTCGCCAGGGAGCCGGCAATGGCCAGCACCGGCACGATCACGCCGAAGCGACCGAACCACATCGCCACGGCCAGCAGGGTGTTGTAGAACGGCGTATTGGCCGACAAACCCGCAAGCGCGCTGCCGTTGTTGTTGGCGGCGGACGTGAGCGCATACAGGATTTCAGAGAAGCCGTGCGCGCCCGGATTGGCCACGCCGGCTGCACCAGCGCCCGTGGTAACGGCCAGCGCGGTGCCCAGCAAGACCAGGCATGGCGTGACCAGAATGACGACAGCGACCATCTTCATCTCGAACGCGCCGATCTTCTTGCCCAGGTATTCCGGCGTGCGGCCAATCATCAGGCCGGCGATGAACACCGTCAGGATCGCGAACACCAGCATGCCGTACAGGCCCGAGCCCACGCCACCGAAGATCACTTCACCGAACTGCATCATCACCATCGGCACCATCCCGCCCAGCGGCATGAACGAATCGTGCATGGCGTTGACTGCGCCGCACGATGCGGCCGTGGTCACGACCGCGAACAGGCTCGATGCGGCGATGCCGAAACGGGTCTCCTTGCCTTCCATATTGCCGCCCGACTGCAGGCTGCTTGCCGCCTGGTCGATGCCCAGTGGCGTGAGCAGCGGATTGGCCTGCTGCTCGGCGGAGAAAGCCCCGATGGCCGCGATCACGAAGATCAGCGTCATCGTGCCCAGCACGGCCCAGCCCTGGCGGGGATCGCCCACCATGCGGCCGAACGCGAAGCACAGCGCGGCAGGGATCAGGAAGATGGCCACCATCTGCGCGAAGTTCGACAGCGCGGTCGGGTTTTCAAACGGGTGCGCGGAGTTGGCGTTGAAGTAGCCACCGCCGTTCGTGCCCAGCATCTTGATGGCTTCCTGCGAAGCGATGGGGCCCATCGGAATGACCTGCGTGTCGGCGCGCGTTTCGACCGCGGCCTGGCCATCGCTGGCCGGCTGCGTGTAGGCGACCGGCTCGATCACCTGCGCTTCGACATGCGGCCCAATGCTCTGCACCACGCCCTGCCCCGCCAGGAATACGGCCAGGATCACGGACAGCGGCAGCAGCACGTACAGCGTCGAGCGCGTGACGTCGACCCAGAAATTGCCGATCGCGCCGGCCGATCGCGCGGCAAAGCCGCGGATCAGCGCGAACGCGACGGCGATGCCGGTAGCGGCCGAAAAGAAGTTCTGGCCGGCCAGGCCGACCATCTGGGTCAGGATGCTCATCGTCTGCTCGCCGCTGTAGCCTTGCCAGTTGGTGTTGGCGACGAAGCTGACGGCGGTGTTGAAACTCGAATCGGGACTCACACCCGCCATCCCTTCAGGATTGAGCGGGAGCCAGCCCTGCAGGCGCTGCAAGCCGTAGACAAACACCACGCCGACGGCATTGAAGGCGATCAGCGCCAGCGCATAGGCTTTCCAGGTCTGTGCGGTGCCGGCGGCGGGACCCGCAGCGCGCAGCAGCGCGCGCTCGATGCCGCCGACCCAGCCCAGGCCGGGCACGGCGCCTGGCTTGATGTCGGCGGCGCCGATGCGCGCCAGCAGTGCGCCCAGCGGCCAGGCCAGCGCAAGCAGCACGACCAGGAACAGCGCCAGCAGCGGCAGGAACTGCGTCATCAGTTCATTGGTGGCCATCACATGTCCTCCGGTTTGAACAGGGCGATCAGGAGATAGACCAGGAGCGCGCAGGCGGCCAGGCCGCCGATCACGTAGGAGAGATTCATTGCTTGCCTCCGAGGAGTCCGCAACCGCTCACCAGCAGGCAAGTCAGGCGGACGAAGACGAGGAGCGCGCCGATATAGATGAGATCCATGGACGTTCGCTTTCAGCGTGGTGGTTATTCTGGTGGTTGGATTCAGAAGGTGCGGCTGAGGGTCAGCTGCAGCGCGTCGCGGCCCGTGAACTTGCCGTTTCTTGGTGAGGCGTAAGCGCTCTTGCTGGCGTTGGTGCCGACATACGCGACGGCCACCGTGGCCAGCGCAAAGCTGCGCGAGGCGCCGATCTTCCAGTCGGTGTAATCGGCTGCCGGGTTGTTGTCCACGCGCTGGCGGCCTGCGTGCAGCAGCACCGTGACGCCATGGCCGGCGTCGAGACTGGCGCCGATGTCGAGGTAGCCGCTCCCCTTGCTGTCGACGAAGCCGAACAGGTTCGTGGTGGCGTGCGAATACTTGATGTAGGCGGGGCCGTAACCCAGTTGCGCATACACCTCGGTGGTGTTGGCATTGACGAAGCCGGCGACCTGGCCCAGGCCATTGTCCGGATACAGGTAGCGCAGCACGCCGACGTCGTACGTCAAACCCGAGGACAGGCCGACCGCGATCTCGCCGCGCTTGCCGGCGTACAGATCGATCTCGACGTCGCCGTCGCCGCCGGCGTCCTTCGCGAACTTGACAGTCGATGCCCACGCGCCCACATACCAGCCAGCGGCGTGGACGTAGTCAAGACCGCCCTGCACTGCCGGTTGCAGGCGCGTCTGCGAAATCCCCCGGTAGCGGTAGTCCGACGTGATGGCGGCGTTGAAGGTGACGGGGGATGCGGCTGCGGAAGGTTCGGCCGGCGCGAAGGTGTCGGTGGCCTGGGCCTGGGCCGCGCCACTGATGGCCAGCATGGCGGCTGCCGCCAGGGCGGCGCGCCGTGCTTGAATCGATGCGTTCATGGTGTCTGCTCGTGGTTGTGTTGGAACCCAGGCGGCGCACGATGGCGTCGCATGGAACACGAGCAGGTTAGCGATTCAAGCGTAAAAACCGGGTATAAAGCTTGCCCCCCGGTGTATACGTGATGTAAACGTCGGCCTTAACGCACCGGCTGCGCGCGCAGCCAGTCCATGTATTTGGCCACGCCGGTGGCCGCGTCGGTAAACGGTTCGTTGTAGCCGGCCGCGCGCAGTGCCGAGATGTCGGCCTGCGTGAAGCTCTGGTATTTGCCTTTCAATTTGTCCGGGAACGGCAGGTACTCGAGCAGGCCCTGGTCGACGATCTCCTGCAGCGTCAAGGCTGGCTTGCCTTCGTTGGCAAGCGCGTTGGCCGTGGCCACCGCCAGGTCGTTGAACGGCTGCGCGCGCCCGGTACCCAGGTTGAAGATGCCGCGCTGCTCCGGATGGTCCAGGAAGAACAGGTTGACCTTGACGACGTCGTCGATGTAGACGAAATCGCGCATCTGCGCGCCGGCTTCGTAACCGTCGTTGGCGCCGAACAGACGCACCTTGCCGTCCTTCAGGAACTGGTGGTACTGGTGGAACGGCACCGACGCCATCGTGCCCTTGTGCCCTTCGAGCGGGCCGTAGACGTTGAAGTAGCGCAGGCCGACGACCTGGCTGCCCGCATCCTTGCCCTTGGTGGCCCAGTAGCGGCGCAGGTACTGGTCGAACAGGAATTTGGAATAACCGTAGACGTTCAGTGGGCGCTCGAGCGGCCGCTCTTCGCGAAACACGGTGCCCGCGCCATACACGGCGGCCGAGGATGCGTAGATGAACGGGATGTCCTGGCGCTGGCAGAATTCGAACAACGCGACCGTGTAGTCGTAGTTATTCTTCATCATGTAGCGGCCATCGGTCTCCATCGTGTTCGAGCACGCGCCCTGGTGCAGCACGGCGGTGAACTTGTTGTCGAACTCCCCGGCCTTCAGGCGCACCAGGAAGTCTTCCTTGTCGGCGTAGTCCGCGATCTCGGCGTCGACGATGTTATGGAATTTTTCGGGCCGCGACATATTGTCGACGGCGAACACGCTGAACGGCTGGCGCGCTGACAGTGCATGTACGAGGTTCGCGCCAATAAAACCTGCGGCGCCGGTAACCAGAATCATGATGGGGTCCTCTGTTAAATCGTTTGGCTTGCCCGCATCACGCAGCGGCAAGCATGGATTGCAAGGGCTGCCAGACAGCCTGCGGCAGGATCTGCTTCATGCAGTTCTGGTGGCCCAGCGGGCATTCACGCTGCTGGCAGGGCGAGCATTCGATGTGCAGCCACAGGATCTGCGCCAGTTGCGACAACGGCGGCGTATGGCGCGGATCGGTCGGGCCATAAATGGCCACCACCGGCCGCCCCAGCGCCGCGCCGATGTGCATCAGGCCCGAGTCGTTCGTGACCACGGCGGTGGCGCGCGAGATCAGCGCGATGGCTTCGGCCAGCGAGGTCGAACCGGCCAGGTTATGCGCCTGCGGCACAATCGCGGTGATCTCGTCGCAGACCGCGCGGTCTTTCGGTGAGCCGAGCAGCAGGATCTGTACATCCGGCCGATGGGCCAGGATCGTCTGCGCCAGCTCGGCGAAGTACGTGGACGGCCAGCGCTTGGCCGGGCCGAATTCGGCGCCCGGTGCGAACACGACGTGCGCGCCGCCCGGCAGTTGCAGGCGCGCGAGCGCGGCCTGCGCTTCTGCTGGCGCCACCGTCATCGCCGGTTCGGGCAGGCGCTCGGGCCGCGCCAGGTCGCGCACCGGCGCGTCGGCCAGCGCCTGGTAGAACTGGGCCATCGGACGCGGCGCGGTCTTGTCGTCGTGGTGCATGACATTGACCAGGCCATAGCGCATCTCGCCCTTGTAGCCTACGCGGCGCGGGATGCCGGCCAGCCACGGGATCAGCGCGAACTTGAGCGTGTTGGGCAGGACGTACGAGTCGGCGTAACCGCGCGCCTTGAGCATTTTTGCGAACGCCTTGCGCTCTTTCCACTGCAACGCGCCATGCTTGAATGGCGACTCGATCACCGTATCGACTTCGCGCATTGCGCGCCAGACCGGGGCGACCCAGGTGGGCGCGACCACATCGATCGGGCGATCGGGATGGCGCTCCCGGAGCCGGCGCAGCAAGGGCTGGGCCATCACGGCGTCGCCGATCCAGTTCGGGGAAATGACAAGGGTGCGCGGCATCGTGTTGGTCGTGGGTAGCGGGAATGGTAGGCCGCGATTATAGCAATCGCACGCGGTATCGTTCGCGACCCGGTCGCTGGCCGCCCGGCAAGATGGACAAATTGACCTCCCGTGCGCCGCGGCGCGCTGCCCCGACTATAATTTTCATATGCACAGGCTTCGCACAACCCGCGCGCTGTATGGCTGGACCGTCCTCGTGGCGTTCCTGTTTGGCCTGTTCACGCCCGTGCTGTCGCATGCGATGGCCCTGGCCACCGCGCAGCCACCCAATGCCTATCTGTCCGAGATTTGCAGCGCCAGCGGCACGCGCCACGTCCTGGTCGTGGACGACGCGGGCCAGACGACGGCGCCACCGGTGCCCGACATGTCACACTGTGACTTGTGCTGCTCGCACCAGCACGCCGCCATGGCGCCGCCCTACGCTGGCGCGCTGCTGGTGGCAAGCCTCGAGCGCGATCCCTACCCGCCCCTGTTCTATCAGGCGCCACGTCCGCAATTCGCCTGGACAGCTGCGCAATCGCGCGGGCCGCCCCCATCCCTTTCCTGATCCGTCCTCACCCTTGATTCCGGCGCTGCATCCCCATGCAGCACCGGCGGACCATGCGCGACGCGCCATCGCCGTTCGTCGCGCGCACAGGAAATGCAATGACCCCATGTCTTCACGCCGGGCCGCGCACGATCGCGCTCGCCCTGGGCTTTACCTTCGTCGTCCCGTGGCAGGTGCACGCCCAGACCATCCCCACCGTCGAGATCACGGCCGATGCACCGCGCGCCGGCAGCCTGCTCGACCTCGACACGCCACTCGATACCGCCAGCCGCCTTGGCTTGAGCGCACGTGAAACACCGGCCACCGTCACCGTTGTCGACCGCGCACTGATCGACGTGCGGGGCGCCCAGGACACGCAGGAAATCCTGCGCGCCATCCCCGGCGTAACCGCCCACAATGCGCCGGGCAATATCGGCGTGAGCTACCGGGGCTTTGGCAGCGGCTCGATCAGCCAGCTGTTCAACGGCATCAACGTCCAGTATGCGATCGCCGCGCGCCCCGTCGACAGCTGGATCATCGACCGGGTCGAAGCCATCGGCGGACCATCGAGCTTTCTGTTCGGCTCGGGCGCTGTCGGCGGCTCGATCAACTACGTCACCAAACTGGCCGAGACGCGCGAGTTTTCAGAAGCCCAGGCACGGCTTGGCGCACATGGCTTGAAAGAAGTGTCGGTCGGCCTGAACCGCCAACTGAGCGATGGCCAGTACGCACGCATCGACATCAACCACCGCGACACCGGCAGCCCGATCGACGGCGTCGACAGCCGCTCGACCCAGCTCGCGGCGTCCCTGCTCTCGCAGTTCGGGCGCGGCGTGACGCATACGCTGGCCTATGAATTCCAGCAGGAAGACGTGGACCGGCCGTACTGGGGCACGCCGCTGGCCAATCCGATTGCCGGCCAGACGCGCATCCTCGAGGCTACGCGCTTCAAGAACTACAACAGTGCCGACGGCGTCTACGACCAGCGCGTGCACTGGCTGCGCTCGATCGGCAAGTGGCAGGTCAGCGATGCGCTGCAGTTCACGAATACGCTGTACCTCTACGATGCGCTGCGTGACTACCGCAACGTCGAGACCTACCGCTTCAACCCGTCCAACACGGCCGTGATCCGCTCGGCCGCCCTGCTCCAGCGCCACGACCAGCGCATGGTGGGCGATCGCCTTGATGGCGTGTACAAGAGCCACATCGGCGCACGCCGCAGCGATTGGGCCTTTGGCCTGGACGTCAGCGTCAACAAGCAGACGCGCTTTCCGAACAGCCTGCCCGCCACGGTCAGTACAGTCGACCCGTACGACTTCGTCACCGAACGCTTCTTCGCGGTGCAGGGCATGAGGCCGGGCTTCCGCCCCGACCGCGACAACAAGGTCACGACAACGGCCCTGTATATCGAGAACCGCACTGCGCTGGTGCCCGCCCTGAACCTGGTGACCGCGCTGCGCCACGAGCGCATTGAACTCGACCTGACCAACCGCCGCGAGGTGACCAGCGCCAGCCCGGCCAGCTTCGCGCGCAGCTACACGCCGACGACGGGCCGCCTTGGCCTGATATGGGACGTCACGCCCGACATGAACCTGTATGCGCAATACGCGACAGCGGCCGATCCACCGTCCGGCGTGCTGTCGACCGCCTCGTTCGCGGACGTGCGCACCAACAGCGAGCTGACGACAGGACGCCAGTTCGAAGTGGGCAGCAAGCTGGGATTCTGGGACGGCAAGGGCACGGCGACGCTGGCCGCGTACCACATCACGCGCAAGAACATCGCGACGCAGGACCCGAATAACAGCGCGCTGACCCTGCTCGTGGGCGAGCAGACGTCGCAAGGCGTCGAACTGGCTGTCGGCCTGCAGCCGACGCGCCGCATTGGCCTGCAGGGCAATGTCACCTACGTGGATGCCGAATACCAGAACTACCGCCAGGGCAACGTGTCGCTGGCCGGGAAGACGCCGGTCAACACGCCGGCGACCGTGGCCAACCTGTGGCTGTCGTACGCCATCACGCCGGCGCTGCAGACGAACATCGGCGTGCGCCGGGTCGGCAAGGTGTATGCGGATGTAGCCAACACGCTGTACTGGCCGGCCTATACGTTCGTCGACCTGGGCCTGGCCTACCAGATCAACCGCGACGTCACGCTGGTCGGGCGCGTGCGCAATCTGACCGACCGGATCTACGCCGCCAACGTGAACAGCACGATGGCGTACCTGGGCGCGGCGCGCACGGCGGACGTGTCGCTGCGCGTGGCGTTCTAAGGGGGAGCCCGGCATGAAGGCACAACTCAAGCGCTGGCTGTTCCTGACCCACCGCTGGCTGGGCATCGGTGGTTGCGTGCTGTTTGCGATGTGGTTCGCGTCAGGCATCGTGATGATGTATGTCGGCTACCCGAAACTGACCGATGCCGAACGGCTGGCGCATCTCCCGGCGCTGTCGCAAAAGGCGCCGCTGCTGGCACCAGACGTGGCGCTGGCCAGGGCCGGTGTCTCCAAGCCGCTGGACGGGTTGCGCCTGGCGGCGTCCAGTGGCGGGCGCGCCGTGTATGTGGCGACGCCGATTGCCAGCGGCAAGAGCGGCGCCACCGTCATCGACGCGATCAGCGGCGCGCGCGTTGAAACGGTGAACGCGGCCGATGCGCTGGCCAGTGCTGGCGCCTGGGCCGGCCCCGGCGTGAACGTGCATTACCGGGACGTGATCGACGAAGACGCCTTCACCCATTCGCGCGGGCTCGATGCGCAGCGCCCGCTGCACCGGGTGGAGGTGATTGACGCCGATCGCACGCTGCTGTACGTGTCCGGGAAAAGCGGTGAGGTCGTGCGCGACGCAACGCGCAGCGAACAGTTGTGGAATTACGCCGGCGCCTGGATCCACTGGCTGTATCCGTTTCGCGGCAACGTGTTCCAGCCTTACTGGACCAATATCGTCAATTACCTGGCCATCGCCGGCATCGCCGCTGCGCTGTCGGGCACCGTGGCCGGCATCCTGCGCTGGCGTTTTCGTACGCCCTACCGAAGCGGTGCGCGCACGCCCTACCCGACTGCGATGATGCGCTGGCACCACGTGACGGGCCTGCTGTTTGCGCTGGTGACGATCGCGTGGATCTTCAGCGGCCTGATGTCGATGAACCCGTGGCACATCTTCGACACGGGTGCGCCGAAGCTGCGCATGGAGGCGCTGCAGGGCGGATCATTGACGCTGACGGGCCAGGACGCCGCGCCGCCAGCGCTGCTGGCCGCCAGCACGGGCGCCGTGCGCGAGCTGCGCTGGGTGCGCGTGCTGGGCCAGAACCGCGTGCTGGCGTACCGCGCGGGCGGCGCGCCGCAGGTGCTGGACAGCCACACGGCGCGACCGGTGACGCTCGACACGGCGGCGCTGTGGGCTGCCGCCACGCACCTGGTCGATGCACCCGTCGCACGGGTCGAGCAACTGGCCGCGTATGACCTGTATTACTACGCGCGCGATGCGCACACGATGATGGGCGGCGCCGACAAGCCGCTACCGGCATTACGTCTCGTGTTCGACGATCCGCATGCGACCTGGGTGCATCTCGACCCGCATACGGGTGCGGTGCTGGGCCACATCGACAGCGGCAAGCGCACCAGCCGCTGGCTGTTTGCGATGCTGCATTCGTGGGACTGGCTGCCGCTGCTGGAACGGCGGCCGCTATGGGACATCGTGCTGGTCGTGCTGAGCCTCGGTGGTTTGCTGCTCAGCGTGACGGGCGTGGTGATCGGGTGGCGCCGGCTTGGCAAGAAGCTGCGCCCGGCGGGCGTCAACCCGCCGCGTGCCGCCGTGCCTGCGGCGCATCCGGCGCCGGCAAGCGGTCGACATGGTTGATGGTCACGAGGCGCACGAACGAGAGGATGCGGATGACGAGCCAGCCCGCATCGAACTCCCACCACTTCATCGACAGCTTGGCCGACGCCGGATTGGCGTGGTGGTTGTTGTGCAGCTCGGCGCCGCCGAAGATGATCCCGATCGGGAAGAAGTTACGTGACGCTTCCTTCGTCTCGAAGTTACGGTAGCCCACCACGTGGAAGATCCCGTTGATGAAGCCCGAGGCCCAGAATGGCAGGATCGAAAACTGGAACAGCCAGATCAAAAAGCCGTTGGTCACGCCGAACGCAAGCATCTCGAGCGCCAGGAACAGGAACGCGCCGCGGAAGCGGTGCTTTGTATACAGATGCGCGTCCATCCAGTCTTCCTTGATGCCCACGCCGTAGGCCTTGATCAGGTCAGCGTTGCGGGCGGCTTTACGGTACAGCAGCGTGCCCTTGGTCAGAATGGTCCAGAGGCCGTGGATCTGCGGGCTGTGCGGGTCGTCGACCGTGTCGCACTTGGCGTGGTGCTTGCGGTGCACCGCCACCCAGGCCTTGGCGGTCACGCCGTAGGTCGTCAGCCAGATCCACAGGCGAAACAGCTGGCACAGCATCGGGTGGAACGTGATCGCGCGGTGGCTGCGCGAACGATGCAGATACAGTTCGCTGGCAAACACGGTCATGATGTACGACGCGGCCATGGTGAGCGCGACGCCCGTTGGGTTGAGCTGGATGAATCCTTCGAACACGTTGTTTCTCCTGTTGTACACGGTCTGTGGACGTAACGACGTCCTGACGATGCGACAAGAGTAACGTGCAACTACCGGTTTCTAACGACTGAGAAGAGCGGTATTTCCGGGCCTGTTTGCATGACAAATGCGAACCCTTCTACCGCGCATCAGCCGATCATGCCGAGCGCCCTGACCTGCTTCACCCACTGCGGGTATTCGTTCATCAACAGGTCGTACAGCGCGGCGTCGGGATGCTCGTCGGGCGAGGCGACCGAGAAGAAATCCGCGTTATCGACGAGGCGGCCATCAAGCTCGTCGAGTTTTTCGAGGAACGGGAAATCCGAGTCGGCGAAGCTGGCCAGCGCCTTGGCCTTGGACTTGCGCCCTTTGCCGATGCCCATGAACTGCCAGAAGATCGGCTCGCGGCTGGCCCAGCGCAGCTGGCGTTCGGTCAGCGGCTTGTCGGACGTCGAGCCGTCGGTAACGAACATCACGTACACCGGCACGGCGGCCTTGGCGACGGCACGGCGTTCGCCACCACGCGCATCCGGGAAGTAGTGGCGGCGCACGGCTTCGATCGCGGCGCCGTAGCGGGTATCACCTTCGAGCGGGTGGCGCGTGATGATGCCCTTGATGTAGTTCGGCCAGTTCGACAGGCCCATCGCCTCGCCCTGGTGGACGTTGCGGCCAAACAGGAACACGTCGATCTCGCCGTCGTCATCGAAGCGGCAGCCCAGCACCAGGATGCGCTCGGCGAATTTCTGCACCAGACCCTTGCTGTACAAGGCGCTCATCGAACCGGAGATGTCGAGCACCAGGCAGACCTTGGCACGATGCTGCGCGAGCCCCGCTTTTTCGAGCGACACGGCAGCCGACTTGACCAGATTGACCAGCTGCGGCGCGGCCTGGGCCACGCGCTTTTCGAGGTCGACCGATGGTGCTGAAGGCGCCGGGGGCGCGTCATCCGCCACTGCGCCGCCGAAGTGACGCACCAGCGCATCCAGCCCGCCGTTGAAGCCCTGCCCCACGGCCATGAAGCGCCAGCCGCCGTCCTTGCGATACAGCTCGCCCAGCATGACGGCTCGCTCGCCGGCGAAGTCGCTGCCGCTGAACGTGAAGCGCGCGAACTCACCTTGCGGACCAACCAGGCGCAGGTAACCGGTCTGCAGTTGCGCCATCGTCGCTGCGCCCTCGGTGCTGGCGACGATGCTGACGCGTTCGACCCAGCCAGGTAGCCGCGCGAGCTGGAAACTGAAGCCCGCAGCATCCTGGCCGACCGCGACCAGCGCCACGCCGCCGCACGGCGTCGCGGGCTGATTGAAAAACGTCATGTAGCGTTCGTCCGCCAGCTTGCCGGCGGCGCTTAGCGCGAAGCACGCGACATCGAGCGCCAGTCCCTGGGCCGATACGCCCGCCTGCAGGACGCCGTCTGGTACCACGGTGGACAGGGGCAGGCGCTGGCCCCGGGAGAGTGCTTGCATGATCGTGTCCCTGTCAAAAACGGTCGTTCAACTTGTCGTCAAAGCGGATCGGCAATGCGGGTAACCAGCACCGAGGCGATGCGCCGTTCGAGCACCTCTTCGACTTCCATGCGCAAGCCTTCGATCTCGATGCCGTCGCCCACCAGCGGCAAGGTGCCGAAGCGCTCGAGCATCAGGCCGGCCAGCGACGTGTAATCGTCGGTGTCGCCCACCAGCGCGTCCACCTCGAGCACCTGTTCCAGGTAGTGCAGGTCGGCCGTGCCATCCACGCGCCAGCGCCCGCCGCCCAGGTCCTGCACCACGGGCTGCTCGTCTTCGTCCGGGAATTCGCCGGCGATGGCTTCGAGGATGTCAATTGGCGTGACCAAGCCCTGCAAGGTACCGTATTCGTCGGCGATGATGACCAGCTGGCCGTGCGAGCGCTTGAGGCGGTCCATCACCTTGAGCACGCCGCTGGCATCGGGCAGGATGATCGGCACGCGGATATTGTTCGCATCGATCGCGCCTGACAGCGCCAGGTCGGCGATCAGGTCTTTCGCGCGCGCGACGCCGATCACTTCATCGAGCTCGCCCCGGCAGACCGGGAAGAAGCCGTGCGGCGTGGCCAGGAGCTGGGCGCGGATCGTGTCGGCATCGTCCTCGATATTGATCCATGAGATGTCCGAGCGGTTGGTCATGATCGAGCGCACCGAGCGCTGCGACAGGCTCAGGACCCCGCTGACCATATTGCGCTCTTCGAGCTCGAAGGTCGGCTCGTCGGGCTTTTGCTTCTGCTGTTTGCTCGTCACCGGGGCCGGCTCGTCGCCCGGCTCGATCCCGCGCGTGCTGCCCAGCAGGCGCAGCACCGCATCAGCCGTGCGGTCGCGCAGCGGGATGTGCGCATCCTGCTTGACGAAGTTGCGGCGCGCCAGCTGGTTGAGCAGTTCGATGACCACCGAGAAGCCGATCGCCGCGTACAGGTAACCCTTCGGAATATGGAAGCCCAGGCCTTCGGCGATCAGCGACAGGCCGATCATCAAGAGGAAGCTCAGGCACAGCACGACGACGGTCGGATGCGCGTTGACAAAGCGCGTGAGCGGCTTGGACGCAAACAGCATGACGCCCATCGAGATCACGACGGCGGCCATCATGACGCCCAGCTCATCGACCATGCCGACCGCGGTGATCACAGCGTCGAGCGAGAACACGGCGTCGAGCACGATGATCTGCGCGACGACGGCAGCGAAGCTCGCGTAGGCGCGCTTGCCGGTAGCGACCTGCAGCTTGCCTTCGACGCGCTCGTGCAGCTCCATCGTGGCCTTGGCCAGCAGGAAGAAGCCGCCCACCAGCAAAATCAGGTCGCGCCCGGAGAACGTCAGCGGGCCGAGGGCAATCAGGGGCGCGGTGAGTTTGACGAGCCAGGCGATGACGGTCAGCAGGCCAAGGCGCATGATCATGGCGAGCGACAGGCCGACAAGGCGGGCTTTGTCACGCTGGTGCGGGGGGAGTTTGTCCGCCAGGATGGCGATGAAGATCAGGTTGTCGATGCCAAGGACGATCTCGAGCACGACAAGGGTGAACAAGCCGACCCAGATATTTGGGTCAAAAAGCCATTCCATTAGGTGTGTTTGGTAGTGATTGGCCCGTCATTGTACGCGATCACGCCGTCAATCAAGCAGATCCGGGGGGCCGCCGTTGTATTGGCGTCGCCCTTCAAAATGGCCGTTCGGGCGCCGGTCTGGCCGTCGGTGCCGGCAGCAGCGGCTCGATCAACTGGCGGCTCAAAGTGGGCGCGAGCGGCGTGTCCGTCCCCACTTCGGCCGGCCAGTGGCGTGGCAGGTAGTGACTGTCGAACAAGCGGTCCAGGAATGGCAACGTGGACGCATAGTTGCGGTTGAGGTGCTCGTGCCGACTGTGGTGCCAGTGATGAAAGGCCGGCGTCGTGACGAGCCATTCGAGCGGGCCGAAACGCCAGCGCAGGTTGGCGTGGATGAAGAAGCCCCACAACGTGCCCAGCACGATCAGTGCGGCGGGCGCGGCGCTGCCGGCCACCGTCGGGCTGGCCAGGCCCAGCAGATACAGCGGCACGATGCCGAACAGGCGCGTGACAACCATGTCGACGGGATGGCTGCGCGTATTGGCAAGGAAGTGCATGCGTTCGGTGCTGTGGTGCAGCGCATGAAAACGCCACAGCCACGGCAGCTCATGGCTGAGCCGGTGGCCCCAATAGAAACCCGTTTCGGCGATTACGAAGGCAAGCACCATGCGCACCGCGAGGGGCAAGCCGGCGATGGCGGTGGTCAAGGCGTCCGGCACCAGCCAGGCGGCCAGCATGGCCAGCAGCGCCAACGGCGCGCTCAGCAGCACGATGGGCACCAGGCTGCTGAGGAAGTAATACGCGAGGTTGTGGCGCAACTCGCCGTTCGGGCCGTCGTGGCGCACGCCGAACCAGCGCTCCAGCGGCACGAACAGGGCCGTGAGCAGGATCAGCCAGACGCACAGGCGCAGTGCGGTGGCAGCGAATTCGGCGAGGGAAACGTTCATGGCAAATGCAGCGTGCGAAATGAGGATCAACCAACAGCAAGCCGGTAGCGGGAAGTGCCCTTATGGGCAAGCGCGATGCTACCGGGCGTGCAAAATCATACGCGTGCGTTGCGGCGGCGGCGTGCGTTGACGGCAAGCAGGCCCAGGCCACCGATCATGAGCATCCAGGTTGCCGGCTCCGGCACTTCTGCATTCAACGCAACATTATCCAGCAGCATGAATGGCGGAGCGCCTGGTGCGGTGCCCCGGGCCAGGAACGACAGCATTTCGCTGGCGTTGGTTGCGGTAAACGCCATGGTGGCCGTTTTCCATCCACTAAATGCATTGTCGGCAATGCTCAAAGGCGCGGTGCTGGCGGTGGCACTACCGAAGCCCACTTCCCAGAAGTTGTCGTAGTTGGCGCCATAGAAACCGACCTGCTGCGCCAGCGCGTAATCAAACGTCAGCAGGTAGCTGGTGCCGATTGTCAGGCCACTGATCAGTTGAGACAGCATGCCCGGATGGTATTGCGAATCCGACGCAAAGAAATTGCCACCGGTTGGCGATGCAGTGTAACCATTGCCCTTCCCTTCGAGCCACAGCGCTGACCGCGGGGTGTTCGCAATCGTGCCATCCAATACGAAGTTATATCCGCCGCCCTTGCCGCCGTTTTCGCTGCTGGTCCAGCCGGTCAGCGTCGTGCGGTCAGATTCAAGATGCGTACCGTTGACCTTCTTGTTACCACCTTTGGAAGTCAACTCGAAGTCGCCGTTCTTGACCAGAATCGGGCTGCCGTGGGCGATCCCCGCGCTGAACGTGATGAAAGCTGACAGGAACAGCAGGACTGACTTGATGCGCATGGGACGGACTCCGTGGAATATCGACATTGGTGACAGATAGCGGCATTTTCCTGGGATCGACACGGCCCAGACAATGAAACTTTTGTGAATGATGATCAATTTTTATTGCCTGTAAATATTCTAGCAGATTCTCAATGCGCAAGATCAATATTTATATTGCAATTTTGTTGCCTTTATGCATTTTTCAGGGTGTTTTGGCAAAGTACCTTGCAAACGGCAGTGCCAGGACACCCACGCTGGACGAATTGCATAAAACATTGGACGAACAGCATGCAGCGAAAACAACAGACAGGTAGCAAGGCGCCGCCGGATGGAAGGCATGCCCTGGCGGTCTATTACATGAAGTTGTTCAGCGGTTCGTGAAATCACGCACTGACTCAGTACTCTCTGGCCGCGCATCCTGCAGTTTTGAGGAGATAACCCATGTCAGATAATCTTTCAAACAAAGGCAACCCAGACCGCAACCTCATCAGTCTCACCGAGGCGCACGAGGTCCGTTATTGGACTGAAGCCCTGGGCATCAGCAAGGAAGAGCTGGAGCGCGTGGTTGGCCAAGTGGGCCACAGTGCGGCCAAGGTGCGCGAGCACTTGAATAAGTAATGCAGCGCTTTCCGGAGCAGGACAACACGCCGGTCTGGTTCATTACCGGCTGTTCAACTGGCCTGGGCCGGGCTTTGGCTGAACTGATCGTTCAGCGCGGTTGGCGCGTGGTCGTCACCGCGCGCGACAAGCACGCCATTACAGACCTCGAAGGCAGCGCACCGGACCGGGTACTCGCACTGTCTCTCGATGTCACCCGTCCGGCAGACATCGATGCAGCCGTTGCTGCGACGCGCGACCATTTCGGCCGCATCGACGTTTTGGTCAACAACGCGGGGTACGGCTACCAGAGCACTGTCGAAGAAGGTGAAGAAGCGGAAATTCGTGCGCAATTCGACACGAACGTTTTCGGCCTGTTCGCCATGACGCGGGCGGTCCTTCCCCTGATGCGCGAGCAGCGCAAGGGCAACATCCTCAACATCACCTCGGTCGCTGGCCTCATCGGTTATCCGGGGTCCGGCTACTACGCCGCATCCAAGCATGCGGTCGAGGGCTGGTCGGACGCGCTGCGCGCCGAAGTGCTTCCGCTGGGAATTGGCGTGACGTGCGTCGAGCCTGGGCCGTTTCGCACGGATTGGGCGGGCCGCTCCTTGCGCCAGACAACGAGCGGGATCGCTGATTACGCTGATACGGCAGGAAAACGCTTGGCCGGGACGAAAGAAACGAGCGGCGCGCAGGCCGGTGACCCGGTCAGGGCCGCGCAGGCCATGGTCACGATTGCGAATGGCGCCGACGCGCCACGGCATCTCGTGCTCGGCGCCTGGGGTTTTAATGCGGTTGTTGAGCGCCTGGAGGAACGCGTTCGCGACATCTCGATGCAACGTGATCTGAGTTTGTCTGCCGACTTTGATGACGAGGCATGACCCTTTTAATTGACGAGCAATTTGTTGATGTCTCGTTCTGGAGAATTTAATGAAACCCTATGTTATTTGCCACATGATGTCATCCATCGACGGGCACGCGCTGACCGATGGCTGGGATCGGCCATTCAAGAACGCTGCGGGCGACCTGTACGAAAAGCTCGCCGCGACGTTTGACTTTGATGGCTGGATTTGTGGCCGCACGACCATGGAAGAAATCGCGCATGGCGAAGGGTATCCGAAAGGGTTGGCGAAGGAGCCGATCCCACGTACGCCCTATTTTGCCAAGCGTGATGCGAAGACCTACGCCATTGCCATCGATGGTCACGGCAAGGTCGCCTGGAAGAGCAATGAAGCACTCGGCTCCCACGTGGTCGCGGTGTTGACGGAAGCCGTGTCGGACGACTATCTGGCCTATCTGCAGTCGATCGAGGTGTCGTATTTTTTCGCAGGCAAAACCGATATCGATCTGGCGCAGGTCGTGCAGACCCTGGCCGATGAACTGGGCACGAAGCGGCTGATCGTCGAAGGCGGGCCGCACGTCAGCGGCTCGTTCGTCAATGCAGGGCTGGTCGATGAAGTCAGCGTGCTGATATTGCCGCTGATCGACGGGCGTGGCCATCATCCTGCGTCGTTTGAAATTGCCGAAGAGTCCTGGAAGCAGCCGAGTTACCTGAAACTCGACTCGGCCGAGGTTCAGGACAGTGGCGGCGTCTGGCTGCGTTACAAGCGGTCGTGACGCGTTCGGCGCGCGGTGATCATTGATTCGCGCGCGCCAGCGTTCGACCCACGGCCTGTCTGAATGGATTGAGGACCTGAGACCATCAGGGCCGGCCGGGGATTATGTGCTTCGCTTGCCAAGCCGCTTGCCCACGGCGATTCCTGGCTTCTCGACGTAGTGGTATGCCATGCCAGACAGGCCGAGAGTGACCAGCGCCAGCACCGCAACAAACATCCAGTACATTGGCACTGACATGTCCGCGGCGACATCTTTGCCGACAAGAAAATTTATCGCCACGAATAGCACGATGCCATGGATTAAATAGATACCGTAAGCGAGTTCGCCGAGTCTGTGAGACGTCGGCAGCGAGAGTAAGCCGAACATATTTGCACCGCCGGCAATCACGCAGAAGGCGGTGATCAGCGCGATACACGGCGCAATCTGCAGCAGATTTTCAAATTGAAGCGCTGCAGCAAAACAAAGTAGCACCAATATTGATGCCACCCTTTTTTCACAGAATCGCGTAAATCTCGGATCACGCACCAGATACGCGGCCAGGATGCCACCAACAAATACTGCTGCAAATCGACTATTCAATCCGATCCGCCAACCGATGATCAGCGCTGCGACCGAGACAAGCAGCATGAGCCAACCTGGACGTTGCCCTACAGCCAGCGAAATCAATGGCAGGGCCAGATAGAAACACCACTCGTACCGGAGCGACCACGTCACGCCAGCCATGATGATCCAGGAATCCGTGTGACCATTGAGTGGCGCTGCAGTAGGAATGGTGAACAACAGCCACTTCGCAACGGCGAGGAAAATCGCCTGCGGGCTGTCGACGACGCGCCAGTCTGACAGGTAGGCAACGGTTAGAAAAACAAATACCAGGACCACGTAATAGAGCGGCGCAATACGGAAAAAACGGCCGATGAAAAATGCTTTCCAGTCAAACCTGCGCCCCCGCGCATTCATTAGTTTGTCATAGAATAAAAAACTCGTGATCATAAAAAACATGAGAACGCTGGCCTGGCCCAGAGGTCCGTATAGATTTGGCCGAGGTACATCCCATTTGCCTGTCTGAACCAATACGAACCACATGCACGCATGGTGCAACATCACGAAGAGTGCGAGATATCCACGCAGACCGTTGATCGTGGCAAACCGCATCGGCGGAGGACTTTTGTCTTCAAATACGAACGTGATTTTGATCGCCAAGAATGCCAACAGCGTTAAAGCGACAGCGAAGACAGGATTAGAAATATTCATACAATTGGCAAAGTTGGCTACTTTGCAATTATATATGGTGGCGTGATGCGAGCGTCCACCTCGACCTGCACCCCATCTTGCGCGAACCTCGAGCCAGCGCAGACCTTCGGTTGACCGCTTTTTGCGTCGAACTAACGGGTGCGTCATCAAGAACTCGAACGGCTGGACACCAGAACGCCGGGGCAGGCAGGCCGCGGCAATCCGTCGGTGGACGCCGCGGCGCAAGTCGACCGGCCCGAGAACGTCGGACCAGAAGGCGATCGCAAGCCGTAATGGTGTCAGGTCGTCCGCGTACCGTAAGGAGCTGGCCGTGATCGAAGCAGAGCTGAAGCGAGTAGCACTTCTTGTGCACAGCTATATGCGACGGCAAGGACGTGCGAAGCGCTAGCCTTCAGCAAATTCATGTTATTGCCGAAGGTTCGCCGGTAGCCACAAAATCAAGGAGCTCGGCTAAACCCATCTTACGCAGCGACGCTTCGGTATCGCCTGGCAAGCTAACTTCCCCGCCTGCTTGTTCGACCAAATAGCGGAACAGTTCGACATGATAGTGCTGCTGCTCAGGAGCCTGCCATTCACCACCCCAGGTCAGCGGAATGTGTGGCGCGTAAGAAAGCGACTTCGGTATGAACATCGGGCAGAACAGGGCACTCGTAACGTCGAGCCCCTCTTTAGCTGCTACTGCAGAAAAATCTATCTCCATGTAACGTGGCCGATGCAGTAATCGAACCAAGCCACGCAGTCCTCGAATTCCAACGAACTGTCTGGTTGACCCGGCTTCAAAGACACAGCCGAAGTCGGCCGGCACTAATATGACATCAGCCTCGAAGTGGCGCAGGAACGCATCTTCGCCTTGTCCAAGCGCTTCATATGCAGCATCTCGTGCAACGTCGACGATCACCACCTGATGCCGATCGGGCCTATGCGTCAACGCTGCGTCGTAGGACATTACACCGGCGCGGATGCCCAGCCGCTCCAATGCACGCGAAGCGACTTCGGTATCGCTCCGTATCCCGGCGCTTATGTGCAAGGTGTTTAGTCGATACGCCTTACTCGCCACGAATGCGAGGTTGTGCGAGACAGTGGTCGTCCCCACACCGCCCTTCAAGTTCGCTACCGCAATCGTTATTGATTTTCTAGCCGGCCATGTAATGAGGGCGCAGCCGTCTTTCAGAGCTTTTGCCCTGACAAGTTCCGTTACCCACCCTATAAGGCTTGGTTCAACTGGATTGATGCCGTTGAGCCAGCGGCTCACGGTTTCTGGGGCAGTAGTTTTGCCGTCCTCGCGGCAGGTTGTAATCATTTTTGCGAGCGCTACGCCGCTTAGCCCTAGGTACATCATTGCTCGCCTTAGCAGTACCGCGTGTTGAGTCATTGATGCCATGCCTATAAATATTGTTATTTAGATTAACAATCTTAGCGTAAACGCATATGAGCGCAAGCTTATTTTTCCACTCATGACGCTATGCTTACGACAGCGTGACAGAGCGCCGGTGACCCGCCTTTTTAGACGCGTCCAGCGGCTATGGGCTACCAGGATAGCCGGGATAGCCAGGATAGCCAGGGTCAGGTCTGACATTCGATAGCCAGGGTCACGATAGCCAGCGATAGCCAGGGTCAGGTCTGACATTCGGACACAAGCTCTGCCTTAACGGCGAATATGCCGCACTACCCGTAGTCGGGGTCACGTAGTCGGGGTCACACGTAGTCGGGGTCAGGTCTGACATTCGGACACAAGCTCTGCCTTAAGGGCGAATATGCCGCACTACAGTTCAGGCCGTGTCCGTTTGTCAGACCTGACCCCGGCTTGTGCCCATTTGTCAGACCTGACCCCGGCTTGTGCCCAGACACAAGCTCTGCCTTAAGGGCGAATATGTCGCACTACAGTTCAGGCCGTGTCCGTTTGTCAGACCTGACCCCGGCTTGTGACCCCGGCTTGTGCGCAGCGGTTTGTGTTGGTAGAGATGAGGGTAGGCAGAATTGAAAAAGCCCCTTCATAGGGGCTTTTCAGTATTTTTGGCGGAGAGAGGGGGATTCGAACCCCCGGTAGGCTATGAACCTACACACGCTTTCCAGGCGTGCGACTTAAACCACTCATCCATCTCTCCTGATGGTCGACGTGTGCGTTCCACGAAGCCGCTCATTATAACAACAATTCCTGGTAGTACAAGACCGACCTGACAACGGTCGGCAAGCCCCTTCCCCCCAACCACCCGTGAATGGTATCGTTCCCGGCTGGCCTGCCCATCCGGCACGCTACCCGCAACGGATACGTCGTGAAACGCACATCACTTTATCTCATCATCTTCGCTGTGGCCGCCGCTGGTGCCGGCGCAGGCTCCTGGCTCGTGAACCGCACCCCGACCGGGGCGCCGGAAACGAAGCCTGCCCCCGCAACCGCCACTAGCACCCAGGACGCCAGCGCCATCGCAACCGAGCTGGGCGCCATGCTCGACGCCTACCGCAAGATCATCGTGCTGACCCACGACGAGGCCACGCTGCCTGCCGCCGAGCGTGCCCAGGCGAACCGCATCGGCCAGCAGCTGTTCCATGAAAACCAGGAACGCATCGGCCGCGTGGAGACCGCTCTGGCCACCCTGATCGCGTCGAACAACCCACGCCGCTTCGACGCCATCGGCACCCTGCTCGACTATATCGAGTCGGGCGACGGCCTGTACGACGCCGACCGCCTGGCGTTTCGCGAAACCCTGCGCAGCCTGCAGGCGCAGATCGCCAGCGATTCGTCGCTCGCCGCGATCAAGCTGCACAAGCGGATCTCGGAAGACCTCGACGCGCTGGCCGAAATCGAGCGCAATTACGAGAAGGAGATCCGCGCGATCTTCGGGCGCTACGATACCCGTGCGATCGAGCTGAAACGCGAGAAGTGGGACAGCTACATCGCCTACCTGGAAAAGCTCTACACGCGCGAACGCATCCTGAAGGAATACGGCGTCGTGTTGCCCTACCCCGCTGCGCCCGAGCCGGAACCGGCTGCTTCTGAGCCGGGCGCGCCAGCGCAGGCCAGCCGCGAAGGCGCCGAAATCTTCGGCAAGTCGCTCCCTAAAAAGACCGTGCTGCTCACCTTTGACGACGGCCCGCACCGCCGCTACAGCGAAGAAATCGCCGCGATCCTCAAGCAGTACAACGCGCCGGCGATCTTCTTCAACGTCGGACGCAACCTGGGCGCGCTCGATGCGCAGGGTGCAGCGAAACTGAGTGCCAATGCCCAAGTGAGCCGCAAGCTCAAGGACGCCGGTTACGTGCTGGCCAATCACAGCCTCACGCATGCGCAGTTGTCCAAGCAGACGGGCGCGAAGCTCAAGTCCGAAATCCTCGATACCGATACGCTGCTCAAGGCCGTCGATCCGAAGCGCTCGTCGCTGTTTCGCTTTCCGTATGGCGCGCGTAATCGCGAGGGCATGCAATTGCTGGCCGATGCGCAGCTCACGTCAATGATGTGGAATATCGATTCGCTCGACTGGGCCGATCCGGTGCCGTCGTCGATTGCCGACCGCGTGCTGCGCACTGTCGAAAAGGAAGGCCGCGGCATCATCCTGTTCCACGATATCCACGAGCGCACCGTCAAGGCGCTGCCGATGATTCTCGAGCGGCTGGCGGCCGAGGGCTATCAATTTGCCGGCTGGGATGGCGCCACGTTCCAGGTCGACAGCAAGGCAGCGCCCACGCCGGCGCCACGCGCGGCGGCCACCGGCTACGCCAATTCGTGGGCGATCTTGGTGGGCATCGACAATTATCCGAAGTGGCCGCGCCTGGAATATGCGGTGCGCGATGCCGAAGGCGTCGAGCGGCTGCTGGTGCAAAAGTTCGGCTTCGCGCAGGAACGCGTGATCACGCTAAAGAATGAACAGGCCACGCGCCAAGGCATCCTGGCCGCGTTCCACGATCGTCTGGCCCATGGCGGCTTGCAGCCAGACGACCGCGTGTTCGTGTTCTTTGCCGGACACGGCGCCACGCGCAAACTCAGCTCGGGGCGCGATCTCGGCTACATCGTGCCGTTCGACGCCGACCCGAACAACCTGGCCACCGATGCGATTCCGATGACCGAAATCCAGAACATCGCCGAGAGCCTGCCCGCCAAGCATGCGCTGTTCGTGATGGACGCCTGCTACAGCGGCCTTGGCCTGACACGCGGCGCGGCCAATGCGTCGTTCTTGCGCGACAACGCGCGCCGCCTGGGCCGGCAGATGCTGACGGCCGGCGGCACCGACCAGCTGGTGGCCGATGGCGGGCCGAATGGCCACTCGGTCTTTACCTGGACCCTGATGCAGGGCCTGGGCGGCAAGGGTGACCTGAATGGCGATGGCCTGATCACGGCCACCGAGCTGGCGGCGTATGTGGCGCCGGCGGTATCCAGCGTGTCGCAGCAGACGCCCGCCTTTGGCAGCTTGCCGGGATCGGAAGGCGGCGACTTCGTGTTCGAGCTGCCGGAAGAGACCGAGTTCCTCACGGCCGGCACGGCGCAGTTGTCGAACGATGCGATTGCGCTCAATACGCGGCTCGATGCGCAGGCGTCGAAGGCAACGGGCACGGTCGTGGTCAAGGATCTGCAGGGTGGCGAGACGCGGCTCAAGGCGCCGGCGGCGGTGCCGGTGTCAAGCCGGCAGCAGGCGCAGCGGGCTAACGATCTGGGGTTGCAGCTCTATCGGGAGAAGCAGTATGCGCAGGCCGAGGCGCAGTTTACCGAGGCGCTCAAGCTGCGGCCGGACTTTGCCCTGGCGGCCAATAACCTGGGCTTCGTGTTTTACAAGCAGGATCGTTTTGTCGAGGCGGCGCGCTGGTTTGAAAATACCGTCAAGATCGATCCGTCGCGGGCGATTGCGTATCGCAATTTAGGTGATGCGTATGTGAGGTCGAAGCAGCCGCAGAAAGCCAAAGCGGCGTTCACGACGTATCTTGAATTGGCGCCGACCGGTGCAGGTGCGGCGTATGCGAAGGAGCAGTTACAGAAGTTGTGATGGTGGTTGGCGTCATAAAAAATGCCCGTGTTCGCAATGCGACCACGGGCATTTTTTCCACCGGCCCGCAGGCCGGTGCAGACGCTTGCGATTACGCCGATTCTTTCAGCTGCTCCAGAATCGCTGGATTCTCGAGCGTCGACACATCCTGCGTGATGTTCTCGCCCTTGGCCAGCACGCGCAGCAGGCGGCGCATGATCTTGCCCGAGCGGGTTTTTGGCAGGTTGTCACCGAAGCGGATCTCCTTCGGCTTGGCGATCGGACCGATCTCCTTGCCCACCCACGCACGCAGCTCATTCGCGATTTTCTTCGCTTCTTCACCCGTTGGCCGCGCGCCCTTGAGCACGACGAAGGCGCAGATCGATTCGCCCGTCGTGTCGTCCGGGCGCCCCACCACCGCCGCTTCGGCCACCAGCGAATTGGCCACCAGCGCCGATTCGATTTCCATCGTGCCCATGCGGTGACCCGAGACGTTCAGCACGTCGTCGATGCGGCCCGTGATCGTGAAGTTGCCCGTGTCCTTGTTACGGATCGCGCCGTCGCCCGCCAGGTAGTATTTGCCACCCAGCTCGTCCGGGAAGTAACTGGTGCGGAACCGGTCCGGGTTATTCCAGATGGTGCGGATCATCGACGGCCATGGACGCTTGACGACCAGGATGCCGCCCTGCCCGTTCGGCACGTCGGCGCCGGCTTCATCGACGATCGCGGCCATGATGCCCGGCAGCGGCAGCGTGCACGAACCCGGCACCATCGGCGTCGCGCCAGGCAGCGGCGTGATCATGTGGCCGCCCGTTTCGGTCTGCCAGAAGGTGTCGACGATCGGGCAGCGTTCGCCGCCGACGTTCTTGTAGTACCACATCCAGGCTTCCGGATTGATCGGCTCGCCGACCGAACCCAAGAGGCGCAGGCTCGACAGGTCCGAATTCTTCGGATGGACCTTTTCGTCCACGTCCGACGCCTTGATCAGCGAGCGGATCGCCGTTGGCGCCGTGTAGAAGATGCTGACCTTGTGCTTTTCAATCGTCTTCCAGAAGCGGCTGGCGTTCGGGAAGGTGGGCACGCCCTCGAACACGACCTGCGTGCCGCCGACGGCCAGCGGGCCATAGGCGATGTAGGTGTGGCCGGTAATCCAGCCGATGTCGGCGGTGCACCAGAAGACATCGTCGGGCTTCAGGTCGAACGTCCACTTCATGGTCAGCGCGGCCCACAGCAGGTAGCCGCCGGTCGAGTGCTGCACGCCTTTCGGGGTGCCGGTCGAGCCGGACGTGTATAGGATGAACAGGGGGTGCTCAGCGTCGACCCATTCCGGCTCGCAGTCGGCCGACTGGCCTTCGACCAGCTCGTGCAGCCACAGGTCGCGGCCTTCCTGGAAGGCGACGTCGCCGCCGGTGCGCTTGTAGACGATGACGTCCTTGACCGTGTTGCAGCCGCCCATTCCCAGGGCTTCATCGACGATGGCTTTGAGGGGCAGCGATTTGCCGCCGCGCTGCTGCTCGTCGGCCGTGATGACGGCGACCGCGCCAGCATCGATGATGCGCTCCTGCAGCGACTTGGCGGAGAAGCCGCCAAACACCACCGAGTGGGTCGCGCCAATGCGGGCGCAGGCCTGCATCGCGCTGATGCCTTCGACCGACATCGACATGTAGATGATGACGCGGTCGCCCTTCTTGATGCCGCGCGACTTGAGCGCGTTGGCGAATTTGCAGACACGCTCGTGCAGCTCGCGGTAGGTCACGCGGTTGACGGCGCCATCGTCGGCTTCGAAGATGATCGCGGTCTTGTCGGCGTTGCCGTTTTCAAGATTGCGGTCGAGGCAGTTGTACGACGCATTGAGCTGGCCGTCGCCGAACCATTTGTAGAACGGCGCGTCGGACTCGTCGAGGGTGCTGGTGAATGGCTTGTGCCAGTCGAGGTTCTCGCGCGCCAGGCGCGCCCAGAAACCTTCGTAGTCGCTGGCGGCTTCGGCGCACAGCTTGTCGTAGGCGGCCATGCCGCTGACCGTGGCGTTCGCGGCAAATTCGTGCGGCGGCTGGAACACGCGGTGCTCTTGCAGGCCCTGGGATTGCTCCTGCGTCGTCTCGTTCTCGGACATGTCAGTCTCCATTCTAGTTAGTGGGTTATGCCGATACCATAGGGGCGCTCGCTTACTGAGCCCTTACACCTCGCCCCGGCGACTAGGCGTTGGGCCAGCCTGCGCCGCCCAATTCATTCTAACGCCGTCCGTTGCAAAGCGGGCAAGTGCTCTGCCAACGACACCGTAACGCCAGCGCCGGTGTAAAATGCCGTGCTGAATTTTCTCGCATTTCCTGGAGTTCCATCCCGATGTCGTCTCTGCCCCCCAACCAGCCTTTTCGCAAGCTGTCGCCCCTCAATTCGCTGATTTTCTCGAGCCGCTGGCTGCAACTGCCGCTCTACCTTGGCCTGATCCTGGCCCAGTGCGTCTACGTCTTTCACTTCTGGGTCGAACTCGTCGACCTGATCGGCGCCGCCATGGGCAACGCCGATTCGCTCAAACACATCATCGATGCCGTCAGCGTTCCGGGCGCCCTGCGCCCTACCCGGCTCAATGAAACCATCATCATGCTGGTCGTGCTCGGCCTGATCGATGTGGTGATGATCTCGAACCTGTTGATCATGGTGATCATCGGGGGTTATGAGACGTTCGTGTCGCGCATGCATCTGGATGGTCACCCGGACCAGCCAGAATGGTTGTCGCACGTGAACGCGTCGGTCCTGAAGACCAAGCTGGCGATGGCAATCATCGGCATTTCGTCGATTCATCTGCTCAAGACCTTCATCAATGCGTCGTCATACGATGTGAAGACGCTGTTCTTCCAGACCCTGATCCACTTCGCGTTCCTGCTCTCGGCCATGGCGATTGCCTACACCGACCGCATCGTGATGAGCACGCACAACGACAAGCACGCTTAAAACAAACATTCCTGGTACTCCTGAAAGAGCGAACATGGCAACCGTGATTACCCAAGACGACCTGATCGAATCGGTCGCGGCAGCACTGCAGTACATCAGCTACTACCACCCTGCGGATTACATCCAGCACCTGGCGCGCGCCTACGAGGCCGAGCAAAGCCCGGCTGCCAAGGATGCGATCGCCCAGATCCTGACCAATTCGCGCATGTGCGCCGAAGGCAAGCGTCCGATCTGCCAGGACACCGGCATCGTCAACGTGTTCCTCAAAATCGGCATGGGCGTGCGCTTCGAGGGTTTCACGGGCACCGTCACGGACGCCGTCAACGAAGGCGTGCGCCGCGCCTACAACTTCGCCGACAACAAGCTGCGCGCTTCGATCGTCGCGGACCCGCATTTCGAGCGCAAGAACACCAAGGACAACACCCCGGCCGTGGTCCACATGGAGCTGGTCGAAGGCGAGACCGTCGACGTGAAAGTTGCAGCCAAAGGTGGCGGCTCGGAAAATAAAACCAAGTTCGTCATGCTCAACCCGTCCGACTCGCTGGTCGACTGGGTGCTGAAAACCGTGCCGTTGATGGGCGCGGGCTGGTGCCCACCGGGCATGCTCGGCATCGGCATCGGCGGCACCGCCGAGAAGGCGATGCTGATGGCCAAAGAGTCGCTGATGGAAGACATCGACATGTACGAGCTGCGCCAGCGCGGCCCGAACAACAAACTCGAAGAGCTGCGTATCGAGCTGTGCGACAAGATCAACGCGCTGGGCATCGGCGCACAGGGCCTGGGCGGCCTGACCACGGTGCTGGACGTGAAGATCAATATGTACCCGACCCACGCGGCGTCGAAGCCCGTGGCGATGATCCCGAACTGCGCCGCCACGCGCCACGCGCACTTCGTGCTCGACGGCTCGGGCCCGGTCTACATCGAACCGCCTGCACTGTCGAGCTGGCCTGATGTGAACTGGACGCCCGACACGCAGAAATCCAAGCGCGTCGACCTGAACACGCTGACCAAGGAAGAAGTCGCTTCGTGGCAGCCTGGCCAGACGCTGCTGCTCAACGGCAAAATGCTGACGGGCCGCGACGCCGCGCACAAGCGCATCCAGGACATGCTGGCCAAGGGCGAATCGCTGCCGGTGGACTTCACCAACCGCGTGATCTATTACGTCGGCCCGGTCGACCCGGTCGGCGACGAAGTGGTCGGCCCGGCTGGCCCGACGACCGCCACGCGCATGGACAAGTTCACCGACATGATGCTCGAGCAGACCGGCCTGATCTCGATGATCGGCAAGGCCGAACGCGGCCCGGCCGCCATCGAGTCGATCAAGAAGCACCAGTCGGCCTACCTGATGGCGGTCGGCGGCTCGGCGTACCTGGTCTCGAAAGCGATCAAGTCGGCCACCGTGGTCGGCTTTGCGGACCTGGGCATGGAAGCGATCTACGAGTTCGACGTGACCGACATGCCAGTGACCGTCGCCGTCGATTCGACCGGCACGTCGGTCCACACGACCGGCCCGAAGGAATGGTCGGCCAAGATCGAATCGCTGCGCGGCGTGCCGATCAACGTCGCATAACACCTCTCCCCTCCAGCATGGTTTCCACCACGCTTTCCCACGACGCCCCGGTCGGCATTTTCGACTCGGGCGTCGGCGGTCTCTCGGTGCTGCGCCACATCCAGGCGCAGCTGCCGCATGAACACCTGTTGTACGTCGCCGATTCCGGCTATGCGCCGTATGGCGACAAGCCGGAAGCGCTCGTCATTGCGCGCGTGCTGGCGATTGCTGACTTCCTGATTGCGCGAGGTGCGAAGGCGATCGTCGTCGCGTGCAATACGGCCACTGTGGCGGCGGTGCGCGTGCTGCGTGAGACGCATCCGGGGATGCCGGTTGTGGGGGTGGAGCCGGGGCTGAAGCCGGCTGCTGCACTCACCCGCAGTGGCAAGGTGGGCGTGCTGGCGACGGCGCGCACCCTGCAAGGCGCAAAGTTCTTGCTGCTGCGCGACCAGATTAATCGTGAAACCGGGGTGGATTTTTTGCTGCAGCCATGTGTGGGCCTGGTGGACCAGATCGAACTGGGTGAGCTGGACTCTGGCGCCATGATGGCCATGCTGGACCGCTTCATTGCACCACTGCTGGCGCAGGGTGCCGATACGCTGGTGCTGGGCTGCACGCATTATCCGCTGGTGCGTGGGGCGATCGAGCGGCTGCTGGCGGATGCGGGGCGCAGTGACGTGGCGCTGGTGGATACGGGGGATGCCGTGGCGCGGCAATTGGCGCGTTTGCTGGTGGCTGGTGGGCTGGCGCGGGCTGTTGGCTTGGATGCGCTGCCAGCTGGTCTGACGGGCTATACGACGGCCAGTGCGGCGGCGCTGACGGCAGCGTTTCGCAGCCTGCTGGGGATAGATCCGCCCGTGTACGCGGTCGACATTGCCGAGCCGCAAGCGCCCTCTGCTTCGACATGCAATTAAATTTGCAAGCACGGGCTAAAGTTTATATAATCTTGTTCTGTCGCGGAAACAACGAGACAGATGTAGTAGTTCAGTGGTGGCTGTAGCTCAGTTGGTAGAGTCCAGGATTGTGATTCCTGTTGTCGTGGGTTCGAGCCCCATCAGCCACCCCACAGAATGCAAGTAAAAAGCCCAGTCTTCGGACTGGGCTTTTTGCGTTCTGATACGAACAAAAGCCGGGGTCAGGTCTGACATTCGGACACGACCTCAACATTGAGCCTGTAGTCCTTCCTGCACGGCATCGAATTTCTTTGCTCAGCAAACTTCCTCGGCTCTTGACGCTACGTGAAGCCTGAGTTCGTTTCCGAATACCCCCTACTCCAGACCTGCCCTGGCTTTTCTGGCTTCCATGAGCTTTGCTAGTGACGGCTGTGCCAGTCCTTGATAGAAGTCGGCTTGCTGTAATGCATACTTTGTCAGTATGACCTCTCACATATGGTGTAGTGGTCAAGTAATTTCGGACACAACGATAAGTTCTTTCTCTGCCATTGCGCGTTCATAGACGCTGGGCGGCAGATTGCCCAATACAGAATGCAAGCGCTCGCAGTTGTAGAAGCCGACGATGTAGTTGGCCACATCAAGCTTGGCTTCGGCTTGGTTCGCATAATTGCGCTGCCAGACACGCTCCATCTTTAAATTTAAGAAGAAGCGTTCAGCGACGGCGTTATCCCAGCAGTTGCCTTTGCGGCTCATGCTGCAAACGAAGCCATGCTCGGTCAACAACGCTTGGTACTGGTCGCTTGCATATTGGCTGCCGCGGTCGGAGTGGACGACCAGTCCGGCCGCTGGTCGCCGAGCTTGGATCGCCATACGCAAGGCATCGCAAACCAAGGCAGCTGGCATGCTCGGCGCCATTGCCCAGCCCACGACTCTGCGCGAGAACAGGTCGAGCACGACAGCCAAGTAGAGCCAGCCTGCGCCAGTACGGATGTACGTGATATCCGAGGCATAAGCCTGATTCGGCGCTGCCGGGTTGAACTGTCGGGCAAGGACGTTCGGCGCAACCGGCAGGGCATGCTTACTGTCGGTTGTGTGTACGAATTTGCGCTTCCAGACTGGCTTCAGGCAGGCCTGTTGCATCAGGCGGCGCACCTTGTAACGCCCGACCTGCAGGCCTCTGTTGGCCAGTGCCGTGACAAGCCGACGGCTGCCGTAACTTTGGCCGCTGCTCATGAACGCGGCACGCAAATGCACGCTCGCTTTGCAAAACATCGGCGCAGTTGCACGACGCTTGGCTTCGTAAAATCCAGCCCGGCTAACACCAAGGAGACGACAGGTTTGTGCGACAGGTACGGCCTTCGTTTGCAGCTCATCGATGAGCCGATAGCTCATTTGAGCTCGCGGGCAAAGAAGGCCGATGCCTTTTTTAAGACGTCCACATCACTACGAAGTTGACGGTTTTCCTGCTCCAACTGACGGATTCGCTGCTGCTCAGCCGTCAACGGTTTGCCAATGCCTGGCTGGCCTTGTTGCTCGGCCTCGTACTGTTCCATCCAGCGACGGATCGCGGTAACGCCAATGTCCATCGTCTGGCTGACGTGCGAAATGCTGAGGCCTTGTTCTGTGATCATTCGAACGACCTCAAGCTTGAAGCTAGGGTCAAAATTGCGGCGCTGCCTGGTCATGTAAACTCCTTCGAAGGTGAATTATCCACCTATCGAGGTGTCCGGAGACATTAGACCACTACATGGAGGTCACGATGAGGCAAAAACGGCAGTGGGGTGACACGATGTCACAGAGAGTCTGGCGACGCATTAGGCGTACGGTATGCGCACAGTTACAGGGACGATGGAACACTAGCAGTGCGTATCAATGTCGCGCTACTCGCGCTGCCGCAACCGAATCAATGGAGGTCAGCTTATGTCCTCTGATCCTGCTGTTAGCCCTAGTGCCTTTAGGGGCGTCAGCGGAGCCGCATCCACCGGCCATGACCGGCGAACAGTTCGTGCGCGACATGGTGGCAATGCCAAAAAACGATCTAGCGTCGCTCCGCCGCGAGCGGGCGATGGGATATATGGATGGACTGCTCGACGGCACCGTCGGCGTGCGGTGGTGCCCAAATGGTCAGCCCGTTGCGCACGAGCTCAGCTATGAAGCTGCCGAACAGATGAAGCGCCTATCCCCACGTCAACTTACGGGGAGCGCGGCTGAGTTGGCCTTATCGATGGTAAGCAGGATCTATCCGTGCCCAACGCCAGGATCCGAGCCATGAAGCCGGCATTTATACAGTTGCTCAAACACTACCCGGCGCAAGCTTCACGCGAGGAATTATATGGCGAGATCGGCTGGGACGACCTGATCGACAACCAGAGCTATATGAATACATGTGCAGTGCGCATGAGCTACGGGCTGCTACGGGCTGGGGTGCCATTGCCTGGTGCTCGTATGAAAGCGAAGGCTGGTGTGCTTGCTGGCAAGCTCATCGAACCTGGACAGGAAAAGCTGTCGGAAATTCTCAAGATGATCTGGGGGTGGCCCGAGGTCTACACCGACGAAGACGAGGCGCGCGCAGGAATCGGCAGTCGTAATGGCGTCGTGTCCTTTTTTCGCATCGGAGGGGGCGCGGTAGGTCACATAGACCTGATCGTGCATCGACCCGGAAGCAGATTCCAGGATTGCGCGCGCGCTTGCTTTTGGGCGGCAAAGCCGATCTGGTTCTGGCCACTAAATTGATCGCTTTGTTGGGCCCCGAATTCGGCCAGACCTGAACTGTCTTCATGCAAGAGTAAAAGCCAGGCTCAGGTCTGACATTTAAACACGTACTCTACACCCGGCTGTATATGCGGGTCATGGACCAGTGGCTCACGCGCATCTTAAATACCATCAGGCAAGGGGAAGTCATCGCACGGGGCAAAAGTAAGGCCGAGGAAAGCGCCGATTTCGACTTAGATAACGCAGACCAGTTCTACGTAGTGGTTTCCAAATGAAGGCCGCATTGCTCGCAATTATTTTGGTTTCTGGCGCCGTGCAAGCAGAGGTAATCGACTGTCCCGCGAAGAATTCTGGAGCGCGACTCATCGGGGTCGGCATGTTTGAAGGTGATGGGAGACAGTACGAATTGGTGGGTAAGCCGAAAATGGTATACGGCGGCCATGATGTCAGCTTCGGCTTCAATGGTGGCGAGGTGAGATGGATAGCCTGCTGGTACGAGCCCACCGCCGCTCGCTGGTATCGCGTGAGTCCTTCCGCGAAACATTGCATACTCAAGCAACGAATACTGGAGTCGCGCCGAGTGACAGCATCCGTCCAGTGCAAATGATTTTGCGCCCCTACTTCGGCCAGACCTAAGAAAGGTGGGGTCGGGTCTGACATTCAGACACGTGCTCTGCATTCGCCTCGCAATCCCTGCTGCACGTATCAAATTTCTTCGCTCAGCAAAACTCCCTAGTCTTCGATGCTAATGGAGTATGAGCTTGTGTCCGAATCTCAGAGCCGCCTCTGGCTATTGCTTGCTTTTAGTCTGCCACAAAAAATTGAAGCAAAAAGCGGCGATCCGGTCTGGCATTCGGACACATTCCTTACATTCATCCCGTTGTGCTTCCAGCGCGGCAAATAATGTCTTTGCTAAGCTTAACATTTCAGTCTTAAACGCTATGTTAAGCCGGAGCTCGTGTGCGAATGTCAGACCTGATCCCGGCTTTAGGTACACCTATGGAAGTGCGGTAGGCTAATCTTTTCTAATTTAGGACTGAGCTCGTGTCCGAAGATTAGACTGACCTAAGCCTTTTACGTGATACTCGTATACAGCTATTTCCAGTTAGACTCGAGAAATTCTATTGCAAAGACTTCAACGTGGCGCTTTGCAGATCAGATAGTTCATCAATATAGCTGATATCTTGCAAACAATAACTACAATCATTTTTCTGTATTTGAGTCGCTAGGTCGATTTGCCTGGTTTCTGGCCGTTTTCACTTTAAAAAATTGACGTTGGCGCCTTCTTTCCAGCTTTAGATCAGCGAGCATTAACTTGTTCTCATGACTGGCAAGCAGCGTTTTCCCATATGCATAGCAGACGAATGCGATCGCGATAACCAGTGAATAGACACAGATAAATATCAGCAGCCATTGCATGAAATGCAGAGCTAAAAAGGCGACAAACAATGACCCAAATACGAGAACAAACAACTGCAGAATCGTGTAAAACCCCTTCACGAGAATATCCGGAATTTTCGAAGCCCCATCGTCACTTTCTTTTCGGCTTTCAAAGTACACAAGAATCAACGGACTCAGTGCGGTAATCAGCGCCGAAAAACCGACCAGCAAATAGTAAAAGAATAATCCTACGCTTTCGACTGTGTTTGCTTTGTTTTCCTCGCCAAGTTTTTTACTGTCAGATCCTGCCTGACTAATAAACCACGGAACAATCAGTGGGGACGACACACCAACGAGACTGTATGGAGCGTCTGCTCCAGGTACCCCCATGTCGCCTTTTTCACCGCGCTCTCCAACCTTCCCCGTTTCTCCACTGAGACCGCGCTCACCATCGATACCGCGCACTCCAGGTTCGCCTCTGTCGCCCTTCCGACCAGGCTCCCCAGGAGCACCTTTCTGCCCCGTTGGACCGCGATCGCCCCGCTCGCCGCGCTCTCCTTCTTTACCTGCCGGGCCCGATGTGCTTACAACGTCGAATCGCCCTAACGGACCTAACGGCCCATATGTGCCTCTGGTCGTACCAATCTGTACCTTTTCGCCCCGCGTATCCCTGGTGACAATTGAATGGCTATCAGACTGCTCACGACTGACGCAGCCTGACAATGCAAATATCACGCCTAAGCATAGAATGAAATCTGGACGCATGACGACCTTATAGAACGAACGGCCGGTAGCCGTATATGTGAGGATGCAGCCATCACAAGTAGTCCGCTTGTCTGAAATAGCAATGCCCTTACGCTTAGATCACCTCAAACTTTGTCTACCAAGGATCATAAGGCGCGGTATACCAGCACTACTCTCAATGATACCCGAGCAGAATAGATAGTGGGATTTGCAGTGACCATAATATCCCAAACCCTCGAGATTATTCGATATCTAGGAATCATTCGCGCTCTACTATACTTAAACGTATGAGATGAAACCATGTCAACGGAGGTTTAACGACTAGCCACCATCACCGGTGCAGCCCCATTCCACACCAGCTGCGTATTCATATCCCGCGACGCCGACAACTTGCCGTTGACGTACAAATTGGTCCGCAGCGCATAGCGTCCCTGCGACGCATCCTTCGGCAGCGTGATTTCAAACGAGTTTTCAAAACGCCCGCCCGAGTTGTTGGTCAGCGCCTTCGAGCCGGATTTGAACTGCTTGCCATCCTGATCGAACACCACCAGCTCTTCGCGCACTTGCATGACCGGTGTCGTCGCGCCGTTCACCAGTTCGACGGTCGAGTTGACCACCACCGGCTTTCCACGCTGCACCGTGCTGGCATTCAAGCGCGGCTGATACGACACCACTTGCGGCTCGGCTGGCAGGCGTCCACGCGTGCGGATGAAGTCATTGTCGACCTGGGCGGCGGTGCGGGTCTGCCGTGATTGCGAGTTGATGGCCACGCAGCCAAGTGCGGCCACGATGCCGCCGGCGGCAGCGCCACGTGCGGCGCCGCGTTTGCCATCCATCAGCGCGCCCAGCAGTGCGCCGGCTGCGGCACCCATCAGTGCCGATGAGCCGACGGCGCACGGGTCCTGCTCGGCGGCGACGCCGCCTCGCGGGTATTGCATTTGCGACATGCCGCTCTGGCCCGTGGTGGCGCAGCCGGATACCAGGCTCGTCAGCAACGTCAGGACAACGATCTTTTTCATTGGCGTTTTCATGTATTTTCCCTGATGAGACTGCTTTATCTGATGGTGGTTTCTTCTTGGAGCATCTGGCGTTCGCGATCGCGGATCTGCTGCATCATGCTGTCGAGCTGCGGATTGTTCGGATCGGCCCGGCGTGCGCTTTCTACATAGGTTTTTGCGGCATCAAATTTTCGCTGCAACAATGCCTGCTCGGCATCGCGCAGGAACATCGTTGCCATCGACGTGCGCTGCGCTGCGCCCCCGTCTTGTGTACCTGAAGCACTCGGCGCAGTCGGCGCACGCGGCGCCACCGGCTCCTGCACCTGGCTTGGCGCGCGCTGGACCGGTGCAGCGCCCGGCATGAAGACCTCGGCAGGCGGCGCTGGCTGGGCTGCGGCTGCCGCGGCGGCATCCAGTGCGTCGACCTCCCATTTAAGCTGATTCAAGCTGGGTTCATCGCGGTTCAGGCCAGTCAGTTTGGCCAGTGCGGCCCTGGCTTGCGCCTGATCACGTGCATCGAGCGCACTGCGCACGTCAGCCAGCGCTGCCTTGATGGACTCCTGGGTCGCCTCCAGCCGGGTGCGCAAGGCTTCGGCCTCCGGCTTGTTTGAACACGCCGCCGTCAATTCGTTCAGTCCTGCGCGTGCACGACCGGGCCGGCTGTCCTGCAGCAGGCCGTCGATTGAACGGAAGTTGCGCTGGCAGGCGTTGTCGGTCTTTTCCGCTGCTGCAATCGCACGTTGCAAGGTATTGACCTTGGCGCGTTCCTTGTCGCCGCATTCGGCGCTGGCCCGCAGCGCCTGGGTGCGCGCGGCGGCAAGGTCGCCCGACGTGACCGCCTGGGTGCCCAGGTTGAAGGCCGATTCGCAGGAATTTTCCTCGATCACCGGTTTGTCCCCGGAACCCATGTTGTAGAGCACAACCAGCAGCAGCGCGATCCCGCCGGCGATCCACTTGCCCTTCCCGCCTTTGCGCGTTGCGGGCGGTATCGGCGCGCGATCGGCTGCAGGCCGGGAAGGTGTTGCGGGTGCAGATGGCGGCACAGCGGCAGCAGGCGGCACAATTGCCGGCGCCGCAACTGGTCGCGGTGTCACGACAGGTGCAGCTGGAGCGGGAGGCACAGGCACGCTCGACGGCGCTGATACCGGCACCGCAGCAGCAGGAGCAGGAGCAGCAACCTGCCCCACCTTGCGCACCGCCCCATCCACCCCTTCACCACAGAATGGACAAAACGCCACCTCACCCTGCAGCGTCGCACTGCAGCCAGAACACTGTTTCAAAGTCTCGTCCTCACAGCATCGGTGGCAACGGCGGCGGCGAGGCCGGCGCTGCAAACAGCATCGTCAATTCCGGCAACTGCCCCAGCTCACCCCACGCCGCAAGACCCGCACGCCACACCTTCGTACTGGCAACCACGACCTGCCCCGTCTGCACCATCTGCACGATCTGCTGCGCGGTATAAGGCCCGAACTGCTGCCCGCCAATGCCCAGATGATATTGATGCTCGACGAGCGGTGGCGGCATACCCAGTGGCGGTGGCGTCGCACCCAATGGCGGCGGCATGCCAGGCATTCCCGGCGCACCAGCAGGGAACGTGGCAACAGGCGCAGTGGCCTGCGGCGCCAGCAAGGCGTCTAACTTGCCGGCATTGAACGCGTCCGGCTTGATCACGTATTTCAGGCGCAGATGACCATCCTCGCCCGGCTCGCGCACTTCCCAGTCGTACGCGTCTTCATCCGAATCCGGCACGACGCTCGCCCACTCCGTCAGCACCTCGAGTAATTGCTCGTCGGCGCGGTCGATGTCGCGCTGGCTCATGCCCTTGCGGCGGGCCTTCTCGGCCAGCTCGCGCTTGGCTTCGCCGGCAATTGCGCTGGCAAAGCCCTTGCGGTCATCCTGCGCGCCGGTCGCGTCTTCCACCAGTTTCGGCGTGTAGACGGCCGTCTCGTAATAGCTTGCCAGCGCTGCGAGGGCAACGGTCTGGCTGGCGTCGAGTTCGGCCAGGCGCTCCTGCACCCGCTCGACGATGGCGTCGCGGTAAGTAGCTGGCAGCCCGTTCTGGCGAATCGCGCGTTCGTTGCCGATGCGGCGCACGTCGCCGCGCGCGACCGCAAACTGGTACTGCCCGCGCGGGATCACGCGCTGGGTCGAGCGCGTCAGGATGCCCAGCATGATCGCCTGCAGGTACTGCTTGAAGTCTTCGGCTAGGCGATTGATCTCGTCGGTCGTCGGCGCCATCGGATGGCTGAACTGGGTCGAGTCGATGTGCGTGTGAGTCGGGTTCTTTTCGGCTTCCTTGCGGTAGCTGGTGCGCCACCCTTCCATGCCGCGCAGCACCGTCATCGGGATGCCGGACAGTTCGCAGTAACAGACGGCGCGGCCCGGCACGCCGGTTTCGACGATGGACAATTGCGCCGCGGTGATATTGGCCTGGGTCGGCACGCAGGTATTGAGTTCGGCGCCAAACAGGCGTTTGAAACGGTCGGCATTGGCCACGCCCACGAAGCACTTGAACTGGTCGGCCTTCACCGTGAAGTCGCCCGACAAATTCGCATCGATCCACGGCATCGCGCAGGCCAGCAGTTTGCGGAAGCGGTCCATCCGTTCCACTGGATTCATCTGTTCCAGCGCCTCGATCAACGGATCGTGGTCGACGTTGTCCGCATCGCCTGCACCGGCCAGCGTCAACTGCCGCTCGGCCATGCGTTTGACTTTGTTGATGATCTCGCTGCGCTGGGCGGCGTCACCCAACATCGGGAACAGCACCTTCGAGCCGCCCAGGTCCTTGAACGCTTCGTCGGCCCATTCGCGCAGTTGCAGCGCGTTCGGCATCGGCACGTTGCGCTCGGCCACTGGCACCGTGATCAACGTGGCGTGGTCCTTGTTCAGGTCTTGCTGGATGATGGCGTTGGCGTGCTGCAGCTGACCCAGCATGGCCAGCACGGCTTCGCGGCCGGCTTGCAATTCGCCAACCAGACCGTTCCAGATGGGACGGCCCTGCGCGTCGACACCGTTCTTCTTGCCCAGCCAGGCGGACAGGTCGGCCATGAGGATCGCCGCTTCGTCGGCGGCCTTGGCGCGCAGGTGGAACTTGAGCGCGTTGGCGATCTCGGTGCGCAGGTGGTCCAGCACCGTGACCGCCTGCTTCTCGTTGTTGCTGCTGAAGAAGCCGCCCCGGGTCTGTTCGAGGTTGGCCAGCAGCCGTTCGTATTCGCGGGTGCGCACCGCTTCCTTGATTTCCCGGTAACGCTCGCTGTTGAGCTTGAGAGCGCTGATCAGGCCGGTGCCGGGTGCTTCGAGCCTGTCCTTGATCTGCTCGACCAGCGACAGCACGTATTCGAGGCCGCCGAAATCCTTGTTGTCGAGGTAGGCGTAGAGCTGGTCGCGGATCGCGAGCTTGATGCGCTCGAGCACCTCGCGCCGGCGTTTGACCACGCGGTCTTCGGTCGTGTCGGCGGTGGAATCCTGGTCGCGCACCGAGTCGCGTTCGAGCTGCTGGACGGTTTCGCGCACCTGCGTCGGCCACTCTGCGCGATCGAACCCGGTACGGATGCTGTCGATGCGCGCATTGACGCGCTGCTCGACGCCGGCCAGCAGCAGGCCATGCTTGTCCTGCAGCAGGTCGTCGACGAGGGCGTAATCGAGGAACTCGCCGCTCGATCGTTTCAGCTCGACGTTGCGGTCGGAGAACGTCGGGAAATCACTGAACGGCGCGGCGCGCAGCGCCATCTGGGCCGCCATGAATTCGTCGCGCTGCTTGTCGGTGGCGCGGTTCACGCCGGTGTCGGCGCCGCCCACGCCAAAGAAGGCCTTGAGCATCGCACCGGCCCAGCGGTGCGCGCGCTCTTCGCGCCGCGCTTCCTGGCGCGTGTCGAGCACGGCCTGGCCAAACGACGAGAAGCGCTTCGAGTACGACAGGCGCATGTCAGCAAAGCGGTTCTTCGGCACCAGCGCATCGTGCAGGAAATTCTTGTGCTGTGCCTGGTTCACGGCCACCGAGCGCTTGCGGCGCGCGAAGTCGCCCGAGGCAAAATCTTCGAACAGCGTGTCGGCCACCATGTGGTAGACATCCTTGACGTCGTTCGTGTGCTGCTGCGCCAGGTTGCCCGAGTCGATCAAATAGACTTCGCTGTACGGTTCGCGCGGCAATTCCGGCTGGTCGTAGGCATCCCAGCGGCCCACATAGCCCTTGTTGCCAAGCATCGCCGATTCGAGTTCCATCAGCGCGGCGTAGCCGTTCGCTTCGGTGCGCTCCTTGTTGGCGCCCGCGTAGCCGGTCGGCAAAAACAGCATCAGTTCGACGTCGGCATTGCCCACCTCGGACTTGGCCAGCCAGCGCGCCAGCAAACCCATGTCGAGGAAGGCGCCGGAACCGGTGCCGCCGGCGACCGAACCCACGATAACGATGCGGAACTTCTCGGTTTCCATGCGCAGGCCCAGGCGCGCCAGTTGCTGCTCGTGCGACAGGCCGGCCTTGAGCGTCTTGAGCTTCAGGCGGATCTTGTCGCGGATCTTGGTGTACTTGTCGAACAGGTACAGGCGCGAGACGGCGCGGATCTGGCCGGCGCCCTTCGATGGGTCGATACCCAGCTCGCGGATTTTCTTTGGCGTCAGCGACAGCCATTCCTTGATGTGCGGGTATTTCTCCAGCGCGTCGTCGTCACGGCTGTACTTGTCCATGTCGAACGCTTCGACGATTTTCTCTTCATCGGTGAACTTGACCTGGTCAAATTGCAGGTCTTCGGCCTGGGCGCGGCCGCTGTCGATGACGGCGCCCGTATCGAGGTCGAACTGGATGAATTGCGCGACCGGAAATTCGGCCAGGCTGTCGACGCGGGTGCGCGCGCCGTTGCCACCCCACAAAGTATTGAGGATGCGGCGGCGTACGCGCATCAGCACTTCCATGCCGGTGCCGCCGATACCGATGAACAGCGTCGGGCGCAGGTCGATGCTCTGCTCCTGCTTGCGCTCGCCCGTGCCGGCGCCGATCGTTTGGTTCAGATTATCTGCCATGTCGCGTGGTTCCTGGTCTGGGTACTTATTTGCGGGAAGACAGCAGCATCAGCACCAGCGCAATCAGGCCGATCAGCGTCAGTGGTCCGATGATCAGGGGCGCCATGAACTTCGGTGCATTGATTGCCGCCAGCACGACGCCGGTCGACAGGCTGGCCAAAAAGATGAACAGCCACCAGCCGGCCGCATTCGCCTTGCCCGGTTGAATACGTTTTGCCACCAGCGTGTTGGCGTAGGCATTTTTGGCAAAGAAGAACGCAATGAACAGCACCAGCAGCACGCCGCCGCCGATCAGCGCATCGCGCGACGACGTGTCGACGTCGGTGGTCACCGGCAGCGATTCGACCGTCTCGGGCGTTCCCGTGGCGGGGGTCGCGGGGGTCGCTGCCGCTGCTGGCGCCTGCTGGCCTTCGACCGGTGCCGGCAGGGCAAAGCCTGCGTTATCTTTTGCTTGCTGCGTCATGCCACGTTCTCCTGAATGGGATAAAGACTACTTGAATGGATTACGACGCGATGGTCAACGTCTGGCCCGGCTCGACCTGGACCACGCTCGGGCGGCCGAGACCGCGCCGGATTTCGCCGACCGCGGCGCCGTCGTCGGCCTTGATCGCCAGCGACTTGAACGGCTTGAGCAGCACATTGCGGCGCACGCCGTTGACCATGATCGGATAGCGCGTGGTTTTCATCGCCAGAAACGCGAGCACGGCCAGCGCCAGCAGCAACGCCAGCACGCCGCCGACGATCACGAGCACCGGCGTCAATGGGTATTGCACACGCACGATCAGCGGCACCTGCGCGGTGGACGATTTCACGCTGTCGGGCGGCACGAACATGTCCGACAGCGGATCGCCGGGGAACAGTTCCTGCATCTCGGTCTTGAACGATGCCGGCAAAGCCAGCCGTTGATTGCTCAGGCCCAGGCTCACCGACATCGGCATGATCACTTGCTTGCCCATCGCCGCAATGGCCTGGCGCGACCAGGCCGACGGCACTTCTTCGAGCGGCAGCTTGAAGCTCACCTCGATCGACTGGCTGGCGCCAGGCGCGAGATTGCTTACCGCTGCGGGCGCCACCGTCAACGGCGTCGTGCCGGCGCGCGTGCGCAACTGGCCATCGACGGTCGCCTGGGCGATCAGGTACGGGTAGAACAGGTTCTGCAACGATGCTTTCAGGCGCACTTGCGGGACCAGCTTGTCGGCGTCCACATCGAGCACGACGGTGCGCTTGTCGGTGCCCATCGAGGCCGTCATGTTCGGGGTATTCAGCACGGCCTGGGGCACGATGCGCACCCCGTCCTGGTCCACCGGTTTCAGTCGCGCAGGCGGTTTCGTCAGGATCCTGAAGAGCCGGCCTTCGGCCACCATGCGGCCCAGCTCGTCACCGGCTTCCTTGCCGTAGGCCAGCCCGTAGACCATCAAGCCCTTGGCAGCAAAGAACTTGCCCTGCACCGGCATACGCAACGGAAACACCACGGTGCGCGTAATCGATGGCTCCAGATGCAGCAGCCGGTAGAACTCCAGGTTGCGCGCTGCCGTGGCGGGATCGTTGCCCGGGCTGTTCTTGTTGTTGGTGAAGATCCAGATGATGCCGGGACGCGACTTGAACGTCTCACCGATGGTCTTGGTGACCGCTTCGCGAAAATCCGTGTCGGCTAGTGCACTAGGGCTCTTGCGCGCAGGCGCGAGCGGTGCCAGCCAGCCGGCGACCTGGGCGGCGCCATCGCCCTGCCCCAGCAATTGCGGCGAGACATTGCTGCCGCTGGACTGGCTGAACGCCAGCACCATGACCTTGTCGCCCGGGCGCGCGGCGGCATTGGCCACAGCGGCGATCAGCGGCTTGAACTGCGATTGCGGATCGGCGTAGAACGGCTCCATCCAGCCGGAATTCTGCACCAGAAACGCTTGCTGAATGGCCTGCGCCGGCACAGCGCACAGACCCAAAACGACGCTCGTGAGCGCCGCACACCACGCGCGCGGCATCATTGCTGGACGTCCCAGCCGAGGATGCGCTGCATGCCGGGGTGGTAGGCCCACAGATAGCCGTTGTGCAGGAAGAGGCGTAGTTCCCATGGTTTGCTGACCGCGATGGTGTGAAACACGATGTCGTTGTTCTCATCATCGTAGACCAGTTGGGCGCGCATGCGTTCAGCCGAATTGAGCAAGGTACCCAGGCCAGCCGTGCTGTCGATGCGCAGGGCCAGCACGGCGCTGCGCTCGCCCAGCTCGAGCAGCGGCACCACGACCGTGTTGGCCGCACCGTCGTCGCCATGTTCGGGCTCGATCCACGGGTCGGTTTTCAGCTTGGTGGCAAAGCGGTAATTGATGGTGCCCGAGCCGATGCGTGGATTGAGCGCGGCGACCTGTTCGTGCTCGTTCACGCCAAGGCGCACATATACGTAGCTGTCGAGGCGGCTGTCAAAGCACAACTGCCACAGCGAACCCGAGCGCGCCATGTGCGCGCTGCCAAACTCGAAGTGCGGTGTGATGCCGTCAGGCCAGGCCAGGAACGTGGCCGCCACACTGCCGTCGGTCATTTTTTGCAAGCGCAACTGCCCTTCCGCGCAGGGCCAGACCGCAAGCCGGCCATAGGCGCACGGCGCCCCCATCTCGCCCAAAGTCCAGCTGCCATCGACGCGCAGTGGCGGACCGGCCACGCCATGGGCGTCGGCAAACACGAACTGGACCACGCCGTTTTCATGACGAATCGGCGACCAGACCTGGTGATCGAAGGCCACCGGTGCGCCCACGACCGGGGCGTTGCCGACGTAATCAATCCGGAACTGCAGCGCCGCGAAATCGGGCACCAGCATGGCCAGGCCATGTTCGGTGGGGATATACAGGCGGCTGTTGAACGCGGCGGCCATCTCGGCACGCCAGGCATGAACCGGTAAATTGGATTCGGACAGCAGGCGCGTGCCGGTGCCGAGCAACGGCTGCCATTTTTTCGACGCCGGCAACCAGCCGAACAGCGTGCCCTTGCCCGTATCGAGTGCCAGCAACACAGCGCCGACGGTGCCGAACGTGCCCGAGAAGAATTCGTACTCGCCGGGCGGCGGCAGCGGCAATTCCATGTCAGCCATGCTGTCGGCGTCGTGTCGGCGCAGGCGGTCGACCGGCACGCTGTGGCGCGTGCGCTTCAGGCCGACGGCTTCGGGCATCCCGGCGTCCGTGAGGGCCGATGCGCCGCTTGGCGCGATCCAGCTGGCGCCGCTTGGGGCATTGGGCGCCAGTTGCGCGCCGTCGATGGGCGAGAAATTGAAATCGGGGGGATACAGCGTTGACGCATCGTGCGCACGGCGCATGTTCATGATGGCGGCAATATCTGCAGAACCCAATGAGGCGGCGACGGGATTGCCCATCACCGTGCGATTCAGGCGAATCTCGCCATCGTTGGCTGCCACCGTCCAGCTGCCGGAAGCGAGATCCCAATCAGCCGTTTTCTTATGATCCATCTTGTATTCCGAATTTCTCAAACACGATTACCCTTCAACTATTTTCAATATGCTTAACCAAGAATAAGGGCTTATCAAAAACATAAAGGGAGCAACACTATCTTACCTTCTTTTTTGTCCAAGTGGAAACGCAGCTGGTGCCTTGCTCATCATGCGCACAACACCCGCGCCGCCCGTCAAAACGCCATCAATTCCTGGTGGAATCCTGCACGGATCGGGCATGGCGAATTCAGGTAAACTGCCGCAGTCATTATGTCGCTGGCGATGCGCTGGCTCCCTGGCGTGATATTGCGTGCCATCAGCGCAATCCGGGAACTTGAAGAACGGTTCCCTTCTTTGGCATCCGCTTTTTCAACATACATCAATGCATACATTTACCCAATTTCCCGGCCGTGACGCAATCGATGCGGCACTTGCCAGCGGCAACGTCACTTTTCTCGATTGCATGCTCGACGCTGCCGATCTGTCGCGGCTCGACCTGCGCGGCAGCAGTTTCATCAACTGCAGCATTGCCGAAACCTCGTTTTACGCCGCCAAACTGGCGCAGACCACCTGGCGGCGCTGCCGCGGCCGGCAAGCCGATTTTGAAGCGGCCGACCTGACCGACGCGCAGTTCCAGAGCTGCGACCTGAATAACAGCAGCTGGCGTCGCGCGCGCCTTGCCTCACTCACCTTCAAGGGCTGCAAACTGACCGGTGCGAATTTCGAAGAAGCGGCGCACCTGGGTTTGACCTTTGAAGAATGCCTGCTGATCGGCGCCGACCTGCGCCGCATGTCGTTTCGCAAATCGACATTGAAAGAACTCGACTTTTCCGATGCCGACCTGGCCGCCTGCGACTTTCGGGACACCGTGTTCGAGGGCGGCAGCCTGCGCAACGCGAGCCTGAAACAGGCGCGCTTCGACAATGCCGACCTGCGCGAAGCAGATCTCTCGGGCTTGACACTGGCCGACGTGAAGCTGTTCCAGGGCGCCTGGATCACACCGCGCCAGGCGGCCGAACTGATCAGTGAGCTGGGCCTGCGTGTGGCGTGAACCGCGCGGCAGTTGTAACAGGGCGGCAACAATCCAGGTGCAGTGGCAGCGCTGTGCGACAATCTGTTGGTTTTGTACAAGTAATCAGAGTCCCTGCAGCTGACGACCGTGGGCGTTTGTAGCGGCTCGCCATCCCCCACGATGCCAAACACCAGTGCCGCTCCCGAAATCTCCCGCCTGACCGCTGAAAAGCGCCCCGCCGTGCGCAATGCGTTGCTGTTCCTGATCGCGCTGTGCCTGCTATTGCTGGCGATCCAGATCTCGGACAGTTGGCGTGCGCGCCAGGAACGCCTGACCGAAGTGGCCGTGGCCACCGCCAATATGTCGCATGCGCTGGCGGCGCAGGGAGAAAGCGCCGTGCGTGTCGTCGATACCGTGCTCTCCGGCGTGGTCGAGCGCGTGGAAACCGATGGCACAGAGCGCGGCGCGGCGCGCACCCGGTTGCAGCTGCATTTAAAGAATATGGCCTCGCAGGTCGATGAACTGCATGCCCTGTTCGTGTTTGGCGCCGATGGACGCTGGGTGATGACGTCGCAAGACCGCACGCCGCAGTACAACAACGCCGACCGCGAGTACTTTCAATATCACCTTAAACACCGGGATCGCGACGTGCATGTGGGCAAACCGGTGCGCAGCCGGTCGAGCGGCGAATGGGTTTTGCCGGTGTCGCGCCGGCTCGATCATCCCGACGGCACGTTCGCCGGTGTGGCACTGGGCACCATCCGCATCGCGTATTTTTCAACGCTATACGAAAGCTTCGACGTCGGCCGCGCCGGCGTGGTCATGCTCACGCTCGACGATGGCACGATGGTTTACCGCCTGCCGCACAGCGAGTCGCTGATTGGCACCAATGTGAGCAATGGCCCGATCCAGCAGATGTACCTGAGCCAGGGGCCGGTGGGCTCCGGCATGCGACGCTCGAAGATCGACAGCATCGAGCGGCTCTACAGTTACCGCCACCTCGACACCTATCCGTTGATTGTCGCGACCGCGCAATCGAAGGAGGAAATCCTCGCGAAATGGCTGCAATCGGTGCTGACGCAAGCCGCAATCACGTTTGTTGCCATCGTGCTGCTGCTGGCCTTTGGCTGGCGCCTGGTGCGCCAGATCATGATTCGCGACCATCTGCAAAACGAACTGGTAGGGGCGCGCGAGCAACTGCAGGAACATAACCGCGCATTGACCGTGCTGGCCGACCACGATGGCTTGACCGGCATCGCCAACCGGCGCCGTTTCGAAGCGGCGATGACGCTGGAAAGTGCGCGCGCGGCGCGTAGCGTGCTGCCGCTGTCGATCGTGCTGATCGACGTCGACTACTTCAAGCGCTTCAACGATACCTATGGCCACGTGGCGGGCGACGCCTGCCTGCGCCAGGTAGCGGCGGCGCTGCGGGACAGCCTGGTGCGCCCGGCCGATCTGGCGGCGCGTTATGGGGGTGAAGAATTCGTGGCGCTGCTGCCGGATACCGACCCGACCGGGGCCAGGATGGTCGCCGAGCGCATCCGCTGCGCCGTGATGGCACTGCAGATCGCGCATGCCGGCAATGACGCCGGGGTCGTGACGATCAGCGCCGGCGTCTACACGTCGACGGTGGCCAGCACGACCGGGGAAGGCGTGGCGATTGCTGCCAGTAGTCTGGTAGAACGTGCTGACGCCCTGCTCTACCAGGCCAAACTGTCAGGCCGTAACCAGGTCTGCGGCGGCGACAGCACAGTCTCTTGAACCGTGCCCTGCGGCGCCGCTGCCTGCCCCATCAATAACGGTTTGGATTGTTCGGACGGTCGTCGTGGCGGTTCGGGACGCCGTCGCGATCGCGGTCGCCGCGTGGACCGTTGTCACGGCCGCGCACTTCCTGGCGCCAGCCACCGCGGTCGAGGTGCCAGCCATTACGGTCCTGGCGCCACTGTGCGCGCTGATAGGCATAGCCCGGACGCACTTTTTCCCAATGGCCGCCCACCCAATCGTGGCGGCGACCGTTCCAGTTCCAGTAACCCGGCACCCAGTCGAAACCACGGCGTGCGTTCGGCACGGCTTCGCGGCGCAGCGCTGGCGGCGCCTTCTTGATGATGATGACGTCGGCGCGCTGATGATGCGGCTGAGCTTGCACCGGTGCGAAAGCCGAGGTGCCGATCAGGAGCGCGGCAGCAGCAGCGGTGGCGGTCGAGAGGAAGGTTTTCATGGTGTGCTCCGTTTCGGTTTCTGTTTGTATGAACCTACTATAGCGGGCACATGCGGTAAAAAACGGGATTGAACCAAGTCATTACAGTAGTAACATATGGCAACAATCTTGTAACAACCAGGATTGTTTGGTGCAGAGGGGAAATGACACGGGAGGCGGTACTGCGGGGGATAAAACGACGCAGCCGGCACATGGGCCGGCTGCGTGAAAGGAAACGTAAAGCGAGCGTGGATCAGTCGAGCTTGAAAGCGTAGTCGATCTTGGTCCAGGTCTGTGCTGGTGCGCCGTCCTTGGTGCCCGGCTTGAACTTGCACGAGGTCAGGCCCTTGACCAGCGCGCGGTCCAGGTTCTTGAAGCCGCTCGACTTGTCGATCTTCGATTCCGTCACGGTGCCGTCCGCGGTGACCAGGAACGACGCGGTCGTCGTGCCCTGCTCTTCATTCATCAGCGACGCCTTCGGGTACTCGATGCTGCATTTCTTTGGATCGAACTGGGCAGCGGTCTCAGCGGCGAAGCTCGCGCCGGCAGCGGCGGTCAGGGTCAGTGCAACGAACAGCTTGGCGGACAGGTTTTTCATGGTTTCCCCACTTAAGGTTTTTGAATTGAACGGCAATGGTCTGGGTGTGCGCCGCACGGCTGGCCGGCGCTGGTCGACTACATAAAAATCAGAACTCTTCCCACTCGTCGGCGCTGGCGGTGGCGCTGACGGCGGCTTTCTTCGGCTTCGGCGCTGCAACTGCTTCACCCGCTTTTTTCGGTGCGGCCGGGGCTGCGGCCGGCTTTTTCAGTGCCGGTGGCGCCGGGCGCTTGACGACCGGGCGCGCCACCACCGCAGTGGAGGTCACGACCGGCGCCGCTGCCGGGGACTTGGCGTGGGCTGGAACGTGGTGCTCTTCGCCCTCTTCCAGCTTGAAGATGCTGACCACGCGGGCCAGCTCGCCTGCCTGGTCCTGCAGACTCTGTGCGGCTGCGGCGGCTTGTTCGACCAGCGCAGCGTTTTGTTGCGTCATGCTGTCCATCTCGATGATCGACGTGTTGACCTGGGCAATGCCGGCGCTTTGCTCGGCGCTGGCGTTGGCGATTTCGCTCATGATGTCGGTCACGCGCTTGACGCTCGAGACCACTTCGTCCATCGTCACGCCGGCCTGGCCGACCAGCTTGCTGCCGCGCTCGACCTTCTCGACCGAGTCGCCGATCAGCGTCTTGATTTCTTTTGCTGCCGCTGCCGAACGCTGCGCCAGGTTGCGCACTTCGGATGCCACGACCGCAAAACCACGGCCCTGTTCACCGGCACGGGCCGCTTCGACTGCCGCGTTCAGCGCCAGGATGTTGGTCTGGAAGGCGATGCCATCGATGACGCCGATGATGTCCGAGATCTTGTTGGCCGACGTATTGATCTCGCCCATCGTGCCGACCACTTGCGACACCACGTCGCCGCCCTTGCGGGCCACGTCCGACGCGGTTGCCGCCAGCGCATTGGCTTCGCGGGCACTGTCGGCATTCTGTTTCACGGTCGCGGTCAGCTGCTCCATCGCCGAGGCGGTCTTTTCCAGCGAGCTCGCCTGCAGTTCAGTCCGCGACGACAGGTCGATATTGCCGGCGGCAATTTCACGCGAGGCGGTACCAATCGTTTCCGTACCGCGACGCACTTGCTCGACGATACCAACCAAGCTGTTGCGCATTTCCTTCATTTCGACCAGCAGGCTGCCGCGGTCCGATTCTTTCGTGTCGATGGCGATCGACAGGTCGCCATGGGCGATGCTGCCGGCGATCTTGGCCGTGTAGGCTGGCTCGCCGCCGAGCTGCTTGAGCAGGCTGCGGGTAATGGCCACGGCAGCGACGATACCCATGACGACAGCAAGGACCAGCAGGATCAGCATGAAGTTACGGGCATTGGCAAACGCCGTTTCGGCATCGGCCTTGCTCTGGGCATTCTGTTTGTCTTCGAGGGCCGACAGCGCGTTCAGGGCGTCGGTCCACTTGCGCTGCACGGGACGCACTTCGCGAATCATCACGCGGGTAGCATCCATTGCGTTTGCAGCCAGATACAGTTCGGTCGCGCGGGCGATGGCGGGCATCGCGGTGGCCTCGTGTTCCTTGATCTGGTTCAGCAGCGTCTTTTCCTGGGCATTGGCGTGCTGTGCGAACAGCGCCGCCAGCTTGGCCTGGGCCGCATCGTACTTGGCGGTCTGTTCCTTGAATTTGACGATTTCCGGTTCCATGTCGGCCGGGTCGGTCATCAGGGTCAGCACGCGCAGCGAAGCGAGGCGATCGCCGACATTGTTGCGCATCTCGACCACGAGACCGGTCGATACGTTGCTGACGCTTACCACGTGATCGAGGCGATCCTGGATCTGCGCCATGCGCAGGATACCGACCACCGCGACTGCGACCAGCAGTACCAGAACCAGTGCAAAACCGAGGGCCAGACGGGTGCCGACCTTCATGTTGTTCAAATTCATTCGTGTTTTCCCTGTAACTTATTGATCGAAACTCGCCCGGTTGAGATCGCGTCACGCGATACACCGTACGATGCGCAAGTGAAATCTATGTTTCTTATAGTTTTCAGCTATTTCCCAAAGGATAAATCAAGATTTCCTCAACCAGCGAGAAAATCTCTTTCTCGAATGAATTGTTTCACCGCAACAACAGCGCTGATAGAGTTCAAGAATTGGAACAGGGAAACATTATGGAGCCGGCGTTGCTCTTCGGCAAGCAAATTTGAAGCTTCAAGAGAGTTTCGGCAAGGAAATGTCTCGCTTTGTCGACAGGCGAAAAAAAAGCGTGCCAAGGCACGCTTTTTGTCGGTCGGGTGTGCTTATGCGGTCGCTGGCATCCGGGCAGCGGCCGCCAGCAGCAGGCGTGCATCGCCCAGCGCCAGCTGCTTCGAGTCCGACAGCGTCTGGCGGAAAGCGCGTGCGCCCGGCAAGCCCTGCATCAGGCCCAGCATGTGGCGCGTGATGCTGTTCAGTTTCAAGCCCAGCGGCCCGTACTGGCGCAGTTGCGCTTCGATGTACGGGATCATCGCCTCGAGCACGTCGATCCGAGTGCGTGCCGCGCCAGGGGCATCGTAGAAACGGGCGTCCCAGTCGGCCATCGTCCATGGGTTGTGATAGGCCTCGCGCCCCAGCATGACGCCGTCGACATGCTGCAGGTGCAGCGCGATCTCGTCATCACTCTTGATGCCGCCGTTGATGATGATTTCGAGGTCGGGAAACTCGCGTTTGAGCTCATACGCCACAGCGTAGCGCAGCGGCGGGATCTCGCGGTTTTCCTTCGGCGACAGGCCCTTCAGGATCGCATTACGGGCGTGCACGATGAACGTCTTGCAGCCAGCATCGGCGACCGTACCGATGAAGTCGCGCACAAAGCCGTACTCTTCATTGTGGTCGATGCCGATGCGGTGCTTGACCGTGACGTCGATCGAGACGGCGTCGCGCATTGCCTTGACGCAGTCGGCCACCAGTTGCGGCTCGTTCATCAGGCAGGCGCCAAACGCGCCCTTCTGCACGCGCTCGGAGGGGCAGCCGCAGTTCAGGTTGATCTCGTCGTAGCCCCACTGCTCGCCGAGCTTGGCGCTTTTGGCCAGATCGCCCGGGTCGCTGCCACCTAACTGCAGGGCGACGGGATGCTCGATGTCGTCGAAGCGCAGATGACGCTCGGCGTCGCCATAGACCAGCGCGCCCGTGTTGACCATCTCGGTATAGAGCCAGGTATGGCGGGTGATCTGCCGGTGAAAGACGCGGCAATGGCGGTCGGTCCAGTCCATCATGGGGGCAACCGAAAGGCGGCGGGATGGCGGCACGATGGCAGTAGCAGCCGGAATGGTGGAAGTAGTGCTCATGCTGGAGGGTGTGGTCGCCTGGGAGCAGGCGATGAATACTGTCGAAAACGCGCCATCATAAGCCAAAGCTGTTCATGCTGCATCCATGCTGCTGATTGGTTGGGGCAAGGACTACGGTGCACGAACGCCACATCTGACAAACGATGCTGTTGGGGTTGGTTCCGATTTCAGGTCGCGTGCTGAGGCTTGGGCTGTGCTGTGCAAGCGATGTAACCTGAAAAAGTTAGGTTGAGGTTATTTGCAAATGTCAGACCTGACACCCGAATTACCGCGAACGCCAGACTTAGAAAAGACGTATCAGGGTCGCTTTCGGATTTCGGGTCACGTGCCAGGGCCTGGATAGTGCAGTGCAAGCACTGCGGCCTGACAGGCTTATGTTGAAGTCATGCTCAAATGTCAGATCTGACACAAGAGTTAAAGCTGGTGTAGATACTTGGGAGCAACGTGCCGACACCTGCGGCGGCGCTGATCATAGCGAACAACAGCTACGGGCGAGAATGGCGATAGCCGCATGATCACTTGGAGCCTACCGATCTACTGCTGCTGTGACCAGCACCAGAACACCACCTACCTGCTTGGCTGCCCTCACATCCCCCATGCACAGTTGAAAAGCAAAATTTACAAAGAACGCCGAATTTATATTGCTGACTGTTAAAAAAAACCCGGCGAAAACCTGAAAAAAGGACTGTAGTGCGATCGGCATGTCTATGAAGACCTCCTATAGCAAGCGTCCAGTCCATATTTTCCGATTCCGAACACAGAGGATGAAACCATGGCCGATATCCGCGATGTTACCCTCTATTTCGATTCACTGAGAAACTACAACTAGTAATAGAATGCAATGTGAATGCGCTGGTTCCTTTTCTATGCAAACGGTAGCTCAGAACTGACGAACATTATAGATTAAGAAAATAACTTTCCGGAAAGGGCAGCCATTGACTGTTTATCCGTTTTTGTGAATTCCTCAACTAAAAAAGCAAACAACTCCTCTCTAGCTCTGTCGGTTGTGCATGCTTTCTTCGATGCAATCCTCGATGCTATTCCATCGACAGTCTGCTTGCATTTCTTACGTGCGTCCGAAGGACTCAGTCCAATGTGGTCGTTTGCCTCAACATTTGTAATTTTTAAGCTCATAACGCCAGTAAAAGCCTTAAGTGCAGGCAGCGCCGTACTCAGATTTGCGTGAAGTAGATCACAAAATCCAACCTCAGGAGTCCAAGGCAAAAAGACAACATCGCTTTTCAGTTTTCGATATAGCTCCTGCGGAACCGTCAGGTCTGGCAAAGGCTGCCCTGCAATAGCTATGGGCGGCATGCAAATAGGTTCTGCATCAAGATCAAGTGCCGCCATTCGCCGGGTAATATTCGGTATGAAAGATGAACTCCGATCTAAAAACCTAAGCACCTCTTTATATCCGCCAATTACAACAGAATGCACTGTTGGTAGGAGATGAGGATTAGCATGACCCTTAACATGCATTTTCCACATCGCATCTATACAAAATTGCGCCGACGTATCCTCGACGAAGATCATTTTGTCTGGAACGTTCTCTTCATCCATTGCTATATACTGAAGTGCATAGGTGGGATAAACATTTCTGTGTACAGAGACAATGCCATCAATATTTTCGAGATATATTATGTTTTCGCGCTTTACGCTCTTGATAAGACTGGACGAATGGGTCGACACCAAAATCGTGCAGTTTCTGCTTTTCGCCAGCGTCTCAATTTCTTTGAACAGTCGTACCTGGGCAGCAGGATGAAGAGCCATCTCGAACTCATCGACAATATATAAAGCACCATTTTTTACAGATAGCAGTTTTTGTGCCAAACGCATAACGCACAATTCACCAAGACTAAATGCTTTCTCTGAGTAGAAATTTTTCTTTTTTCCCGGTCCGCCTTCCATTTCTATCAAATGCGCAACTGTATTTTTACCCGGCAAATTTATTTTTAATAACTTTTCAAATTTTTCTGTGTCAAAAACGTCATTTAGAAATTTTTTTAGCAAAGGATCCGCCGCGAGTTTTCTGGCACCGACCAATTCATTTGGTGTAGGCTCTACTCTAGACGAATCTGCCTTAAGAAAAAGGACATCGCTAAAACCATCGAAGACTAAAGAGCTGTGAGATTTTGGAGTCGCAGACCATCGCGTATTGTTGTAGCGGTATGATACGCTTTTCCCATTTATTTCATAAACCAGTCTCGCAGCCTCCAACCCATCGATTCCATTAAATTTTTTCGCACCTGGAAGACCAGTTTGAAACGCATTTGCCATACCCATTCGGTGAAGCGCCGTGAGCAGCGATGTCTTTCCGCATCCATTAGCGCCAGTCAGGACGAATGCTCCGTGCATCGGCACGTCAAAAATCAAACTTTTAATCGACTTAAGATTTTCGATAGTTACCCTTACAGCCATTGGTCATCTCCATTTTCGAAAGTTTATTTTGATGTCTCGATAGTAACATATGGTAGACAAACTCCTGTTATTATTGCTTTCAAGACCTAAAAAAATTACCAAGGGTTTCCCACACGCGGTGTACGTTGCTACGAAACTGCTACAGAGGATCAGGCTGCTATAAAAGAAAGCAAGTTCCTATATCTAATCCATCACCAGGGCCACACTCAGGCTACCCACAGTATTAAGTTGATGTCACTGCGATTCATGCTTGTGTGCATCTACCCGCCCTCCTCGACACACGATAGGGTTGTTACGCAACACTGCGGATCAGGAGGAGGTGGTGGAAGTTCGTCCGCCGAAAGAAGTACGGCTACAATCGAACCGTGGATCAGCATCTGACCAGTCGGGAGACGGGTGCACTAGGAATATAAATCTGGACGTCGTGCCATACCGACGCCGCTAGCGAGCGAGCGAGGCTTTTTACATCATCAGTTGCAGGAAAGCGCCACTGAAATCCACCGCCTTCTCCAGCACCAGATCGGCACAATACGCGCCGTCAAATTTGACCTGTTTCTGGACGATGGCTGACATCGCGCCGTCACCGGCATGGCTGGAAGCCGATATTACGCAGTCCCACTGCTCTCCCGCTTTTTTCACGGTAGTGATCGCAAGGGAACGATCGCTGATTTCAAAGGTTATAAGTTTCATCACATGTTCGCAGAATATGTGAAGAACTATACCTTAGAGCAACAGAATGCACGTGATTCAGTTACCGCAAAACAACACCAGGAGCAAATTTTTGTTCCGAATCTAGTAGCGCGCGCTGGCGCTGCCAAAAAAAACGCAGGACCTGCCTGCAGTCACCGTGCAGGCAGGTCCCAGCTGACGTCGCAGTATGACTTAGAAATCGACCTGCGCCGATACCAGCACCGTGCGCGGCGCCGCTGCCGTACCAACGGTAGCCAGCGTGCTGCTCGACAGCCAGTAGCGCTTGTTGGCAGCGTTCTCAACACTGGCGCGCAGCACGACCGGCTTGCCCATCAGCTCGGTACGATAACGCGCGCCGAGATCAAAACGCGTCCACGACGAGATATACACGGTATTGGTGACATTCTGCGCCAGCTCCGCCGTGTGGATCGCGCGGGCATTCAGGCTCAGGCCGCTAATCCATGGCAAGTCCCAATCGACGCCGGCGTTGAACGCGTTCTTCGGCACCCCCGTGGCTTTCTTGCCTTCGTTGATGCCTCCGGCTGTGCGCTGCTGCTTGGCGTTGTAGAACGTGGCGCTCGTCATCAGGCGCAGGCCCGGTGCGGCTTCGCCGACCGCCGACAATTCCAGGCCGCGGTTGCGCTGCGTGCCGTCCAGGCTGTAGACCGTCGTCAGCGGATCGGTGATGGCGTTAGGACGGTCGATCTGGAACACGGCGGCGCCGAGCAGTACGCGGCCGGTATCGACTTTCGTGCCCACTTCGTATTGCTTGGACTTGAACGGGGCGAAGACTTCACCGGCGTTCGCGGCCGTCGCCGGGGCGGTGCTGCCGCGGGTCAGGCCTGACGTGAAGTTGGCGTACAGCGACACGTTTTCCATCGGCATGACAACCAGGCCAGCCAGCGGCGACACGGCGCTTTCGCTGTATGAGCTTGTCACAGCGCCGCTTGGCGCCACGTTGTCAGCCGCTACCTTTTGCTTGCGCAAGCCGCCGGTGAACAGCACGCGGCCGTCCAGGAACGTCAGCGTGTCGGTCAGCGAGACGCTCGACAGCTCGGTTTCCGACGTCTTGGTCGGCGCCAGACGGTTGCCCGTCATCGGCGTGATCGCCACCGGGTTGTAGATGTTCGACAGCTGCGACGAGCTGGCCGGGGCCGACAGGTAGAAGCTTCCCGCTTCACTGTCCAGGCGCGAGACCGAGGCGGTGATGAAGTGCTTGATGCCGGCCGTGTCCAGGCTCAGGCGGGCGCCGACTTCGCCGGTCTTGCTGCGCCCATAGGCGTCGTACCAGGTGTTGGTCAGGCGGAAGTTGCCGGCAGCGTCGACCGCATTCAGTGCGCGCGCCGTCGGGAAGTCCTGTTCGCTGGCACCGTAGTGGTAGCCGGCCGTCGCGTAGACCATCAACTGCTTCGACACATCGTACTCGAGGCGCGACGCGATCGTCGCATCGCGGAACTCGAGGTCGGCGCCGCGGTACACGGCGCGGTGGCCCGACGGCGGCGCCGGGATCGACGCGATGTCGGGCCGGAAGCTGTTCTGCGCGCGGAAGTTGTCGGTCTTTTCTTGCTGGCCGTAGCTGTCCAGGGTCCAGCGCAGTTTCGGCGAGCGGTAGTCGAGCGCGATCGCGGCCAGGCCGAAATCCTGCTTGCCGTCGTCGATATTGGTGTCGCCGCCGCGGATCACGCCATTGACGCGCACGCCCCAGGCGCCGTTGTCGCCAAAGCGGCGGCCGACGTCGACATGGGTGCCAAACAGCGCCTGGCTTTCATAGGTGGCCGTCACGCGCGTCAGTGGCTGGTCGCCAGCGCGCTTGGTCACGATATTGATATTGCCGCCAACGCTGCCGTTCGGGCTGATGCCATACATCAGCGTGCCAGGGCCCTTGAGCACTTCGACGCGCTCCATGATGGCAGCCGGCATGCGGTTCGACGACGACAGGCCGTACAGGCCGTTCAGGCCGACGTCGCCGCTGGTGACATTGAAGCCCCGGATCTGGAAGTCTTCGCTGAAACCGCCGGTCGACGTCATCACGCGCACCGACGCTTCATTGACGACGACGTCGGCCAGCGTGCGTACCTGCTGGTCTTCGAGGATCTGCGACGTATAGTTGGTTGTAGCGAACGGCGTCTTCATGATGTCCGCCTCGCCCAGAATGCCCAGGCCGCCGCTGCGTCCGATCTGGCCGCCAGCGTAGGCCGGATCGGCCTGTACTTTCGCACCGGTGATGATCACCTTCTCCACCGCGGGCCCTGCCTCCTGCGCATTGGCGGCAAACGGCAGCACCAGCATCGGCGCCGAGGCGACAGCGCCAACGAGAGCACTCCTGATCAGGCGCGACAGGATCGATTCGACGGGTGGGCGCAGAGGAGCATTGGCGTGTTGGGTCATGGTTTGGCGATCGTAAGGTGCGAAAAACCGGGATTCTAACAGAGATGAGAATCATTATCATCCTCATTCGCATTATCGAGGGCTTGCTATTGCTTCGACGTACGACAAGGTGAGACGGTCAGCGCAGGCTTGAATACCGACTGAAAAATTTATTTCAACAAATTCGATAAAGAATTTAATGCCGTACGGAAATGTGTCGCCTTGTACTCATGAGAGCGAGTGACGCACTCGACATACAGAATTCTTCCCCTACATTTTCGGAGTCCATCATGCTGAGCCTGCACACCAACAACGCTGCCCTGTCCGCACAAAACGCCATCTCGAAGACCCAGAGCAATCTGTCGACCTCGATGACCCGTCTGTCGACCGGCTACCGCATCAACTCGGCAATGGATGACGCTGCCGGCCTGCAGATCGCTTCGCGCCTGAAAGCGCAGACCTCGGGTATGGCCGTTGCCATGCGTAACACCCAGAACTCGACCGCCATGCTGCAAACTGCGGAAGGCGCGCTGGATGAAGTGTCGAACATGCTGATCCGCATGAAGGATCTGGCAACCCAGGCTGCCGATACGTCGTCGAGCATCGCTGACAAGGAGTCGATGCAATCGGAATACGACGCACTGGGTACCGAACTCGGCAACGTGCTGAAAAACACCAAGTTCGGCGGCGAAACGCTGATCGTCGGCGGTACCATCGGCGCCGCCATGAAATTCCAGATCGGCGCTGATGCAAACGAAGTCATGAACATCACGATGGCCACGGACGTGACTGCCATTGCTACCGACGTGAGCGCTGCCACCGCGTCGTACGCTGCCGGCGCCGCAGGCACGGAAATCAGCACCGCCGCTGATGCGAGCACTGCGATCACCGACCTGACCACCGCACTGGCATCGGTCAACAAAGTCCGTTCGAGCCTGGGCGCCGCCGCCAACCGCCTGGAACACGTCAACAACAACCTGTCGAACATCAGCACCAACACCAAGCAAGCTACCGGCCTGATCATGGACGTCGACTTCGCGACCGAAAGCGCCAACATGACGTCGAGCCAGATGCTGCTGCAAGCCGGCACCGCCATGCTCAAGCAGTCGAACAGCATGTCGTCGATGGTCATGTCGCTGCTGCAATAATGGCCGCATGCCCGGGCCTCACCCCGGGTAGAGTTCAAAGGCCAGCCACGCGGTTGGCCTTTTTTCATTTTTGACAGGCATTCCAATGGCCCAGATGTTCCCCGTTGCCGCGCTGCCCCCGCCAACCCTCGCGCCACTGCAGGTCGGCGCCGTGGTGGCCCCGGCCGCCGTGCTGGCCGGCGGCGCCGATGCGCTGCCGCTGCCGTTTTCAGCGCGACTGGCGCCGGAGACCCAGGCCACCGGCCAGCCGGGTGCGGCCGCCGACAGCGATGGCGCCGCCATGCGGCCGGACCAGGTGCTGATGGCGCGCCAGCTCGCCTATCAGCAGCAGGACGGCGCCGGCCTGGCGCGCGCCTGGCGCAGCCAGGTGCGTAACCATGGCAGCCAGTTGACCAGCCGCGCGCTGGCCGACATGGGCGGGCATTTGTCGCCGGCCATGCTCGCTGCCGGGCAACAGGGCCAGGTCGTGCACCAGCCCCAGCTGCTCGCAACGCACCAGGATGCCTGGCGCTTCACGGTCCATGGCGCCGGCGACAAGCCGCAGCACCTGGCCGTGCTGGCCGACGAGGCCGACAAGCCTCCCGGCCGCCGCCGCCGTGCGCGCGCTGCGCTGCGCCTCGAACTCGAACTGGCCGATGGCAGCGCCGTCGTGATCCAGGTCGAACCGACGCCGCAGGGCCTGGTGATCGAGGTCTGCGCGCCCGATGCGAGCGCGCTCACGCGCTTGCGCTGGCTGCAGCCCGAACTCGAAACCGTGCTGAAGCGCGCCGGCCTGACGGTGCTGCGCTGGGGCTTTCGCGACGCCCTGCCCCCCGGACGCAGCCACGCGATGATCGCCAATGCCGAAGAGGCGGCACAAGCGCTGACGCCGGCCGTGTTTCGCGCCGTGGCCGAACTGGCGCTGCTGCTGCCAGCGCAGCGGGCGCGCAGCTGAAGTTGATCCAGCAGGCTGAGCAGCGCGCCGCCCCGGGCGCTGCCCCGACTACAATGGCGCTTGTCTTCACGTATTCGCCTTTTCAATGACACGCTGCAGATGCACGCGGCCAGCCGCGCCGCTGCCGGTGAGCTCACCGGCATGACCAGATCCCAGACCCCAGCCCCGGCGCCCTCGGCCAACGACGCCGCGCCGCCGCCGTCGGCGTTCGGGCCGATGCGCGCCCCCGTATTCCGCATGCTGTGGCTGACCTGGCTGATCGCCAACACCTGCATGTGGATGAACGACGTGGCCGCCGCCTGGATGATGACGTCGCTGACGACCGCGCCGATCTGGGTCGCGCTGGTGCAGACCGCGTCGATGCTGCCCGTGTTTTTGCTCGGCTTGCCCAGCGGCGCGCTGGCCGACATCCTCGACCGGCGGCGCTATTTCATCATCACGCAATTCTGGGTCGCCGTCGTGGCCACGATCCTGTGCGCGGTGATCCTGGCCGACGCCATCACGCCGCCCGTGCTGCTGGCGCTCACGTTCGCCAACGGCATTGGCCTGGCCATGCGCTGGCCCGTGTTCTCGGCGATCGTGCCCGAACTCGTGCCGCGCGCGCAGCTGCCGGCGGCGCTGGCCTTGAATGGCGTGGCGATGAACGCGTCGCGCATTGCCGGGCCTCTGGCGGCCGGCGCCATCATCGCCAGCCTGGGCAGCGCATATGTATTCGTGCTGAATGCCGTGTTGTCGGTGATTTCGGGCTTCGTGATCATGCGCTGGCGCCGCACGCACGTGCCAAGTCCGCTGGGGCGCGAGCGGATCGGCGGCGCGATGCGCGTCGGCCTGCAGTTTGCCCGCCATTCCAACCGCGTCAAGGCCGTGCTGGCGCGGGTGGCGGCGTCGTTCTTTCACTCCACCGCGCTGATGGCGCTGCTGCCGCTGGTCGCGCGCGCGCAGGGTGGCGGCGGCGCCGGGGTGTTTACGCTGCTGCTGGCCTGCATGGGCGGCGGCGCGATCAGCGCCGTGTTCTTCCTGCCGCGCATGCGCCAGGCGTTCAGCCGCGATACGCTCGTCATGGCCAGCACCGTGCTGTCGGCGGCGATGATCGCAGTAGCAGCCGTCAGCACGAACGTGGTGCTGACCTCTAGGGAGACGCTGATTAATTCGGCCGCTCCGGTTCCCGCCGGTGCCACAACCTGAGACAATGACGCTACGTTCCTCGCCCGCCATCGATCATGCAAAAGAGCTTCTCCGACCTCGAATACGCCGCCAAGAAAAAGCTCACGCGGCGCGACCTTTTTCTCGCTGAGATCGATAGCGTGACACCGTGGAGCAAGCTGCACAAACTGGTCGAGCCGTTCTATCCGAAGGTCGAAGGCGCTGGCCGTCCACCGATCGGGCTGGCGCGAATGCTGCGGATGTATGTGGCCCAACAATGCTTCGGTTTGTCGGACGAGGGCATTGAAGATGCGATCTACGACAGCCAGTCCATTCGCGCTTTCGTCGGCATCGATCTGGGCCGCGAGTCGGCGCCAGACGCGACGACGCTGCTCAAGTTTCGTCACCTGCTCGAAGCAAAAGATCTGACGCGCCAGATCTTCGATACGATCAACCGACACCTCGCCGAAAAGGGTTTGATGATGCGCGAGGGGACCATTGTTGACGCCACGCTGATCGCCGCGCCACCGTCGACGAAGAACAAGGATGGCAAGCGTGATCCGGAGATGCACCAATCGAAGAAGGGCAATGACTGGCACTTCGGGATGAAAGCGCACATCGGCGTTGATGCTGCGTCTGGCTTGGTGCACACCGTCGTGGGCACGGCTGGCAATGTCTCCGACGTGACGCAAGCACATGCGCTTTTGCATGGAGACGAGACCGCTGCGATCGGCGACGCCGGCTATCAGGGCGTGGAGAAGCGCCCGGAAAATGTTGGCAAAGCGGTGACCTGGCATGTCGCCATGAAGCGCTCCAAACGCAAGGCGCTGCCCAAAAACAAACTGGGCCGCATGACGGAAAAACTGGAGCATCTGAAGGCCAGCGTGCGCGCGAAAGTCGAGCATCCGTTCCATGTCATCAAGAACCTGTTCCGTCATCGAAAGACGCGCTACCGCGGCCTGGCGAAGAACACTGCGCAACTGTTTACATTGTTTGGCTTCGCCAATTTAGTGCTGGCTGGGCGACGATTTAGGGTCACTGAAACCCGAGTTGCGTCCTGAGCGCCAAAAGGCGCAAGGAATACCGCTATAACGCATAAAAACAGGCTGTAGTGATCTCTAAAAAACGAGATCGCAGCTGGAGCGCGACCGCGTCGCCAAAAAACCTCGGAGACGCCAAAATCGTCAATTGATCAGCGTTTCCCTAGCGCGATGTGGCTGTCGGGGATGGCCTTCATCGTGTCGGCCAATTCGCTGAGCGTATCGATGCAGATGGCCCTGCCCGACTGGGTGCGGGCGCGCGGGATGTCGATCTACCAGATGGCCCTGATGGGCGCGAGTGCGACGGGCGCCGCGGTCTGGGGCCAGGTCGCGACGCTCGACAGCGTGCAGCACAGCCTGTTGTATGCGGCCGGCAGCAGCGTGGTCGTCATGGCGCTCGTGCTGCGCCTGATCCAGGACCGCGAGCTGCTCGAAGACATGACGCCATCCTCCGCGCTCAAGGCGCTGGCGCCATCGCTGTCACCGCTGCAGGATGGCGGGCGCCTCGTGCTGACGGTGGAATACCGGATCGACCCGGAGCGCACCGAAGCGTTCATGGCGCTGATGGAACTGAGCCGGCGCGCGCGCCTGCGCCAGGGCGCGCTGAGCTGGACCTTGCTGCGCGACGTCAGCGATCCGGGATTATTCACCGAGCAGATCATCGATCCGTCCTGGACCGAACACCTGCGCCGCTTCGACCGCGCCACGGCGGGCGACGCCGCGCTACGCGAGCGCAAGCTGGCGTTTCACCTGGGGCCGGATGGCCCGGTGATCACGCGACGCCTCGTGGCCAAGGGCTGATCAACCCACCGTGCCGACGATCGACACATCGCGGTTTTCGGGGATCTCGTTGTACGACAGCACGTGCAGGCCCGGCGCGAACAGCCGCGCGTAACGGGCCAGCAATGGCCGCACCTGCGGCAGCACCAGCAGCAGCGGCGGCGTGTGCTGCCCCTTCATCTGCTCGCGCGCGACGGGCATATTGATCTGCAGTTGCGACAGCAGTTGCGGATCGATCGGGTAGTTATCGAGCGCGACCTTGCCGCCGCCATTCTGGCGCGCCTGGTTCAGCGAGCCAAGCAGCATGTTTTCCAGTTCGGCCGACAGGTTAAAGGCCGGCATGTCCTTCTTTTTGCCGAACAGCGTCGAGACGATCTGGCGCCGCAGCGCGCAGCGCACTTCGGCCGCCAGCAGGATCGGGTCCTTGGTCGTCTCGGAGCTGTCGAGCAGCGTGGTGGCGATCACCACGATGTCCTTCAGTGACACGCCTTCGGTGAGCAGCACGCGGAACACGCGCAGTAGCTGGGTGTGCGTGAGCGCCTTGTCGAGCGCGGCGGCCAGCTTGGGCGACAGCGCCGTCAGGCGTTCCAGGATCGCCGGCACGTCTTCGTGGCGGAACAATTCGTGCAGGTATTCGCGCACCACTTTCGACACGTGCGTCGCGATCGCGCTCGGCACTTCGACCACCTGGTAACCCAGGCCCAGTGCGTGCGCTTTCTGCTCGGGCAAAATCCACGTGATCGCCATCCCGTACGCCGGCTCGATGCCGGGAATGCCATCGAGTTCGCCGTACACGTTCGGCGACGGGATCGCCAGCAGATGGTCGGGCATGACTTCGGCCTCGGCCACGACGGTGCCCGACAGGCTGATCGCGTATTGCGTCGGGCGCAGCGCCAGGTCGTCGCGCACCGAAATCGCCGGCAGCAGCATGCCCATCTGCTCCGACAGGCTCTGGCGCACGCCCTTGATGCGCTTGGCCAGCGGCTCGGCCTGGGCGCGGTCGATCATGCCCACCAGCTTGTAGCCCACCGCCACCGTGACCGCCTGCACCACCGGCAGCGCCTGCCAATCGAGTTCGGGCACGCGGTCGTCGCGCAGCGCCGCTTCGATCTTCGCGACGCCCGCCACGTCCGGCGCGCCGATGCGCTTGGCCATCGTCCAGCCGACCCAGGCCAGCACGCCGGCGGCCACCGTGAAGAACCACCACGGCATGCCCGGCACGATCGCCAGGATCATCATCACGCCGGCGGCCGAGTACAGCACGCCCGGCTGGGCCAGCAGTTGATGGCCGACCTGCTGTTCGAGGTCGCCCGACTCGCCGATGCGCGTGACCAGGATGGCGGCGGCGGCCGACAGCAGCAGCGCAGGGATCTGGCCCACCAGGCCATCGCCGATCGTGAGCAGCGCGTACACGCGGAAGGCGTCGCCCAGCGGCAGGTCGTGCATCAGCGCGCCGATGGCGACGCCGCCGATCAGGTTGATGATCAGGATCAGGATCGAGGCGATGGCATCGCCGCGCACGAATTTCGAGGCGCCGTCCATCGCGCCGTAAAAGTCGGCTTCGGCCGCGACGTCCTTGCGCCGCGTGGTTGCCTGCTCCTGGTTGACCAGGCCGGCATTGAGGTCGGCGTCGATCGCCATCTGCTTGCCCGGCAGCGCGTCGAGCGTGAAGCGCGCCGAGACTTCCGAGATGCGCTCGGCGCCCTTGGTCACGACGATGAAGTTGATGATCATCAGGATCACGAACACCACCAGGCCGACAACGAAATTGCCGCCGATGACGACATTGCCGAACGATTCGATGACCTGGCCGGCCGCGTGCGTGCCTTCGTGACCGTGCAGCAGGACGACGCGGGTCGAGGCCACGTTCAGCGCCAGGCGCATCAGGGTCGTGCCCAGGATCACGGTCGGGAACACCGAGAAGTCGAGCGGGCGCCGCGCCGTCACGGCCACCAGGATCACGATCAGCGCCAGCACGATGTTGAACGTGAACAGCACGTCGAGCAGGATCGGCGGCAGCGGCAGGATGATCATCCCCAGCAGCGCGATCAGGAACACGGGCGCGGCGAACTTGTGGCGGCGCAGCTCTCCCACGAAGGCGTTGAAGGTATTCGTCACGGTCATGCTTGAGCCTCACTCAGGTGCGGTGGTACGACCACCTCATTGGGGAACCGGGGCGGCGCCTGGCGCCTGCCTGCACGGAACGCATTCAGTTGTAAAACATAATTCAGCACTTGCGACACGGCCTGGTACAGCGGCGCGGGAATCTGCTGCTGCACCTGGCTCGTGTGATAGATCGCGCGCGCCAGCGGCGGCAGCTCCACCACCTCGAGCCCGTGTTCGACGGCCACGCGGCGGATGAACAGTGCCATCTCGTCGACGCCCTTGGCCACCACGAACGGCGCCTCGGCGCGGTCGACGTCGTACTTGAGTGCCACCGCGTAATGTTCGGGATTGACGATCACGACGTCGGCCGTCGGCACCGACTTGCGCACGCTGCGCTGGGCCAGCTGGTTTTGCAGCTGGCGGATGCGCTGCTTGATTTCCGGGCGGCCTTCGCTGCTCTTGTGCTCTTCCTTGATGTCCTGCTTGCTCATGCGCTGGTTGCGCATGAAGAGAAAACTCTGCACCGGCACGTCGATCAGCGCGAAAATCACGAACACCGCCACCAGCGCCATCAGCGCGTCAAACACCAGCGTGCCACCGGCGCCGATGGCGTCGTCCAGCGGCATGCGCTGCAACTCGATATAGCCCTTGATGCTGCCATTCGAGACATGCCACAGCACGATGCCGAGCACGATCGCCTTGGCCGCTGACGTCAGGAAGCCCACCCAGTGCTTCTGCTTGAACAGGTTGCCCAGATTGGTCAGCGGATTGAGGCGGCTGAACTTCGGTGCCAGGTTCTTGCCGCTGGCGACAATGCCGCCCGGGATCGCGCCAGCGATGACGATCGCCAGCGGCACGGCCAGCAATGGCAGCACCATGTGCACGAGCAGCAGCAGCGCCGACGAAAACACGGTCGACATCGCGTTTTCCAGGTCGCCCGCCTCGCCCAGCGGCACGAACACGAGGCGAAACAGGTGGCGCATGTCGTCCAGGTAACCGGGCAGCATCAGCATGAAGACCTTCAGGCTGATCAGGATGCCGACAGCCGTTGCCAGGTCGCGCGAGCGCGCCACTTGCCCCTCGTCGCGCGCTTTCTTGAGCTTTTGCGCCGAGGGTTTTTCGGTCTTGTCGCCGCTGCTGCTATCGGCCATGGGCCAGCCTCATTTGTTCGGTCAGCATTTCCAGCACCTGGTTGGTCATCGCGATGTAGTGCTCCGGGATGAAGCGCACCAGCTGGATCAGCATCAGCAAGCCAAAAATCGTCACCAGCGAAAAGCCCAGCGAAAACAGGTTCAGGCTGGGCGCGACGCGGTTCAGAAAACCAAAGCCGATCTGCACCACCACAGTCGAAAACACGAGCGGCAGCGCCAGCAGGATCGCGGCGGCAAACACCCAGCTCAGGTTCAGCGCCACGGCTTCGAGCAGCATCGGCTGCAGGCCGCCGCCGACCGGCCAGGCCAGAAAACTCTGGCCCAGCACCGCCACCAGCACCAGGTGCGCGTCGATGGCGAAGAACACCAGCATCGCCACCAGCGCCATCAGGCTCGAAATCACGTCCGACGCCTGGCCGTTGACCGGGTCGTTCATCGTCGCCATCGAAAAGCCGATCTGGCTCGAGGCCAGGAAACCCAGCATGCTGATGGCCGCCATCGCGAACTGCAGCGCCAGGCCGATGACGGCGCCGATCACGGCCTGCTCGAACATCGCCAGCACGCCTGCCAGCGAAAAGGCATCGGGCATCGCGCCCTTGCTCGTGAGCGGCAGCATCAGAAACGACAGCACCACGGCCAGCAGCACGCGCACCGGGATGGGGATCGTGCCGTCGCCCAGTACGGGCGCGGTGATCATCATCGCCATGATGCGGCAGAACGGCCACCACAGGGCGCCGATCAGCGGCATCAGGAAGCCGTACAGTTCCATCGGCGCGTGCCCTGCCCTAGCCGACGAGCGTTGCCGCGCGCTGGAACACCGAGACGCAGTAATCCATCAGCGTGGACGTCATCCAGTGGCCGGCCAGGATCACGGCCAGCAGCGTCACCAGCAGGCGCGGCAAAAAACTCAGCGTCTGTTCGTTGATCTGGGTGGCTGCCTGCACCAGCGCCACCAGCAGGCCGACCAGCAGCCCCGGGATCACCAGCACCATCACCATCAGCATGACAATCTGCAGGGCCTCGACCACGAGGTCGACGGCGATATCGGGACTCATCGCGATTCTCCCGTGGCCAGGCCAGGTTTGACACTAGTACGCATGGATGCTGCCAACCAGTGTGCTCACCGTGAGCGTCCAGCCATCGACCAGCACGAACAGCAGCAGCTTGAACGGCAGGGAAATGACGAGGGGCGAGAGCATCATCATGCCCATCGCCATCAGCACCGACGAGACCACCAGGTCGATGATCAAAAACGGGATGAACAGCATCGCGCCGATCTGGAACGCGGTCTTCAGTTCGGACAGCACGAACGCGGCCAGCTTGACGGGGAAGCTGTGCTGCTGCGGCGGCTGCGCCGTCGATTCGCCGGCCAGGCGGGCGACCTGCGCCAGCGAGGCCTTGCTGGTCTGGGCCAGCATGAAGCGCGAGACAGGTTGCTCGGCGATGCGCAGCGCGGTCTCGAGGCCGATCTTGTCCTGGTCGTACGGCAGGAAGGCCTGGGTCCAGACCTGCTCGCCCACGGGGCGCATGACGAGGATGGTCAGGATCAGGGCGATGCCGGTGATGATCCGGGTGGGCAGGCCCTGCTGCAGACCGAGCGCCTGGCGCAGCAGCGACAGCACGATCACGAAGCGCGTGAAGCAGGTCATCATCATGACCATCACGGGCAGCAGCCCGAGCAGCGTCATGAGCACCAGGATCTGCGACTTGACGCTCATGCCGGCGCTGGTGGACGTGGCGCCGGGCAGCACGCCGGCCAGCAGGTCCTGGTTCTGGGCCGCGGCCGGGACCGCGATCAAGAGTCCCACCAGCAGCGCGGACAGAAGCGCAGGGGCACGGGCCCTGACGCCCCCGGCAAAGCACATCATGGCGCGAGAATATCCAGGTTCAGGCCTTCGAGATCGATCACCTTCAGACCGTACTGCTCGCCCGCGACCACGACTTCGGCGCGGCCGATCGGGGTACCGTTGACCTTGATGACCAGCGGTTCGCCGGCGAGCGAATCAAGGGGCAGTACCGACGACGGCCCGATGTCCATCAGTTCCTGCAGCGAGATGCGCACCGAACCGACTTCGAGGGTCAGCGTGACGGGGATGCGCCGCATCATCTGCGGCAGCTGGCGCGCACCGGTGCGCCCGGCGGCGGCTTGCAACGCATCTTCGCCGTCCAGGTCGTCAATGATGACGTCGCCACCCAGTTGCTCGTTGAGATTCATGTCCATTATTCGGCATCTTCAAATGAGGTTAAACACAGCTTGCCCTTGTGCTCTGCTACTGCGGCGGTGAACAGGCGGGAGTTATCCAGCACGACATCGGCGCGACCGAGCGCCACGGGAATCACATCGCCGACCTGCAGGCCGAACAGCGTGGCGAGCGTGATCTCCTTGCTCACCAGGCAGCCGTCGAGCTTGACTTCAAGGCGCGTGGCCAGCGGCTCGCCCGGCATGCGTGCGCTGCCCGCCGCGCGCACGGCGCCGCGGTCGGCCTTGATGCCCTGCAGTACGCAAGCCATCAGGGCGTGGTCGAGCCCGATCCAGATCTGCCCTTCCGGCGCAGCCTGGGTCGGCTCATCGGTTTCGCGCCGGCCGTACTGCGCGCGCAGCACGGCGCGCAGCACCCACCCGGTTTTGCCTGGCGCGCCGGCCGGCACGATCGCGGCGCCGGCGCCGGTCTTGACGGGTGCGGGCGCGCCGTCCAGTCGGGCCAGGCCATCGGCCACACGTGCATCGAGCTGGCTGGCCAGTTGCTGGGCAAGTGTGACAGCGAGACGCTCTTCGGTCGCCGTGACCCGCTCCAGCGCCGGACTTTGCTGCACCGCAGCAGAAGTTGCCGGTTGACGGCGTGCGTAACGCCCTTCCAGCAGCCCCAGAAGCAGGGCCCGTTCAAAGGCAACAGCCGCCACGCCGTAGGGTCCGCTGACCCCAAGCCAGCGCAGTCCGGGCTGCTCGGGCGCCCGTTCGAACGCGAGGTGTTCGAGACGGTAAGCACCCCAGTGCCGGCGCCCGCCGGGCGATGCCATCTCGGCACCAATCGCCTCGGCCAGCCCGGCAGCAAAGGCCGGAAGCAGATGCACCGGCCGTCCCAGCAGGCACGGATCGAGCACCTGATGGTCGCGTCGTCGGTTAAGTTGATTGATTGGCATCTGTCTTTATCGGAAGTTAATGTCACATTGCTTTGATTCCCAACAGCAATAATTATACCGCGAGTTTTACCACCGCAACTTTGACATATCGCTTTGATTTATCATTTGCCCTACGGTAATATTGGACCATTGCACCGCATCATTCTCTGCTCCTCATAGGAGATTTTGAACACGGACACCAGTGGTACAGGATTGTGTCGTGATGACGTTACGCATGCCATCTTCGACGGTATTTAACAATTACCGACCGGAAATTACTGCAATTTCCATGCTTTTTGTGGCCGATGTACAACATTAAACTTTCAAGGAAACCATGATGGCAACCGAACTTGCTGGCCTGATCCAGGCTGATCTGTCGCAATTGAGCAACGATGCGAATCGTCTGGCAATTGCACCGGCTGCTACCTCGTTTGCCGAACTCGGCGCACCGACAGGTGGCGCCGGGGCGTTTTCATTTACCCAGGCGATGCAGAGCGCCATCGCCGGCGTCGATGCCCAGGATCAGGCCGCGAGCGCCCGGGTGACAGCGGTTGAAACCGGCAAGAGCGATGACCTGGTCGGGGCCATGCTGGCCAGCCAGGAAGCCAGTCTCTCGTTCTCGATGCTGATGCAAGTACGCAACAAGGTCATGGGCGCAGTCGACGAACTGCTCAAGCTCCCGATCTGATTTACCTGACAAGCGACGCTCACGTGCTCTCCTCCCTCAAGTCCCCCTTCAGCGGCAAGTTCGCGCTGCCCGCGCTGCCACCGCTGCTGCGCAACAACCTGCCGCTGATGCTGGGCCTGGCAGTGGCCGTCACCGCTGCCGTCATGATGTTCATGTGGCAGGATCAATCGAGCTACAAGCCAGTCTTCGGCGCGCGCGAGAAAGTCGTTGCCGCCGACATGATGACGGTGCTCGAAGCCGAACAGATTCCCTACCGCGTCCATCCGGACAGCGGCCAGGTGCTGGTCCCGTCGTCGCAGCTGGGCAAGGTGCGCATGCTGCTCGCGGCCAAGGGCGTCACCGCCCAGCTGCCGGCCGGCCTCGAGCTGATGGACCGCAACGACCCGCTCGGCGTGTCGCAGTTCGTGCAGGACGTGCGTTTCCGGCGCGGCCTCGAAGGCGAGCTGGCGCAAAGCATCCTGACGATGGATTCGATCGCCAGCGCCCGCGTGCACCTGGCCATCGCGAAGACCAGTTCGTTCGTGACCGGCAATGCCGACGGCAACTCGGCGTCGGTCGTGGTCGCCGTCAAGCCGGGCCGCAGCCTGGGCAACGAACAGATCGCCGCGATCGTCAACATGGTCTCGGGCAGCGTGGCGGGCCTGTCGCCGCAGCGCGTCTCGCTGGTCGACCAGGCCGGCAACTACCTGTCCTCGCGCATCGACCTGGCCGACGGCTTCGATGGCGCCGCGCAGGGCGACACGGCTGCAAAGCGCCACGCCGACGAGGTGCGCGCCAACGTCAACGACCTGCTCGCGCCGATTCTTGGCGTGGCCAACTACAAGGTCAGCGTGACCGCCGCCGTGGACAACGACCGCATCGAAGAAACCCAGGAAAAATACGGCGAAGCCCCGAAAGTCACGAGCGAAGCCATGCGCGAAGAGATGGAAAAAAGCCGCATGGCGATGGGCGTGCCGGGCACGCTGTCGAACCGGCCGCCGGCGCCGGCCGTCACGGACGCGGCGGGCGCCCCGCCTGCCGAAAAACCCGACGATGGCAGCGCGCGCAAGAACGCCACCACCCGCCAGTACGCGTATGACCGCGCGATCACGCAGATCAAGCGCGAGCGGGGCCGCCTGAAAAAACTGTCGGTGGCCGTGGTGCTCAACGCGACCAGCGCCGCCGACGGCAAGGCCTGGACACCGGCCGAACTGACGAACATCGAGAAGATCCTGGCCGGTGGCCTGGGCATCGACGCTGCACGGGGCGATGTGCTGGCCGTGTCGGCCATGAAGTTCCCGGCCGCCCCGGTGGAACAGGCCTGGTGGCAGCAACGCGACAACATCGTCGACATGGCGAGCTGGGCCTTGTGGGCCGTCGGCGCGCTGCTGGCCTACTTCCTGCTGGCCAGGCCGCTGCTGCGCGCCGCCACCACGCGGCTGGCGCCGTCGCCGGCCACGCCGGCCATCCCGGCCACCCCGGCCTTGCCGGGCGCCACTGCCGCGGCGCCGCTCACCGCACTGCCTGGCAGCGTGGCGGCGCTCGAAGCACCTGCGCAGGGCAGCCCGGGCGCCGTCATTCCCCTTCTCGAGAACTATGACTTGCCGCCATCCGGCTCGCCGGTCGACGTCATGGTCGATCACCTGAGAGTGCTGGCGGCCAAGGAGCCGGAGCGCGTTGCTGAAGTCGTCAAACAATGGGTACAGAAAAAACATGGCCGAACTGAATAACATCGAAGACAGCGACCTCGAGGCCGGCTTGACCCCGGTCGAGCAGGCAGCCATCGTGCTGCTGTCGATCGGCGAAGAACAGGCTGCGGCCGTGCTGCGCTGTCTCGAGCGCGACGAACTGATGGAGCTGACCCAGGTCATGTCGCGCATGAGCGGCATCAAGGTCGACACCGTCAAATCGGCGCTGCAGACGTTCTTCGACGACTACCGCCAGCAAAGCGGCCTGCATGGCGCCTCGCGCAGCTACCTGAAGCGCTCGCTGGATCTGGCGCTGGGCAGCGACATCGCCAACAGCGTGCTCAATTCGATCTATGGCGATGCGATCCGCCCGAAAATGGCGCGCCTGCAGTACGCGTCGCCAAAGTGGCTGGCCGAATTCGTCTCGAGCGAGCACGTGCAGATGCAGGCCGTGTTCCTGGCCTTTTTGCCGCCCGCACTGGCCTCGCAGATCCTGGAAGCGCTGCCGGTGGAGGGGCGCGAACTGGTGCTCTTGAACATGGCGCGCCTGGACGAGATCAACCGCGACGTGCTGCACGAGCTCGAAGAGCTGGTCGGCCGCTGCCTGGCCGCGTTCGACACGCAAAGCGCCAGCGTCGAAGGCGTACGCCAGGTCGCCGACATCCTCAACCGCCTGCAGGACAACCGCGCCGGCATGGTCGAACTGCTGCGCGCCCACGATCCCGAGGTCGTCTCGCAGATCGAAATGTCGATGTACGACTTCTTCATCCTGTCGCGCCAGACCGAACCGGTCATCTCGCGCCTGCTCGACGACGTGCCGCTGGAGCAGTGGGCGATCGCGCTGAAGGGCGCCGAAGCGCCGCTGCGCGACACCATCCTGGCCGCGATGCCGCGCCGCCAGGCGCAAAGCTTCGAAGACCTGATGCGCCGCTCGGGCCCGGTGCCGATGTCGCGCATCGAGCAGACCCGCCGCGAAATCATGACCACGGTCAAGGAGCTGGCCGATGCCGGCGAGATCGACATCCAGCTGTTTGCCGAAGCGACCGCCGAATGAAACCGTTTCGCACTTACCACTTTCCGCCGCTGCACCAGTTCAGCGCGGCGCGCCCTGCCGGCGCGTCCGCCGGGGCGGCCGGTGGCAATGCCGCCGACGAGTGGCAAAGCGCGCTGGCCGACGGTTATCGCCAGGGCCAGCGTGACGGCTACGAGGTGGGGCTGGACCAGGGCCGCGCCGATGGCATTGCCGCAGGCAAGATCGAAGGCCTCGAACGGGGCATTGACGAAGGCCGGGCGATGGCGCTCGAGAGCTTCGAACAGCTGGCCAAGCCGGTCGACGCGATGCTCAAGAGCCTCAAGAAACTCAAGACCGACCTGCGCGCCGCGCAGCGCACCGAAGTGGTCGAGCTGGTAGGCAAGATCGCGCGCCAGGTGATCCGCGCCGAACTGGCGCTGCAGCCGGTGCAGCTGCTCTCGCTGGTCGAGGAAGCGCTGGCCGTGATGCCGCCGTCGCGCGACCAGGTCGAGGTGTTCATGAATCCGGAAGAACTGCGCCGCGTGCTGGAGCTCGATCCGAAGCGCGCCAAGAAGTGGACGATCCTGCCCGACCCGGCGCTCGACGCCGGCGAATGCCGCGTGCGTTCGGGCGACCATGAAGTCGATGCCGGTTGCCAGGGGCGCCTGGCGGCCGTGATGGAACAGGTCCAGAACCAGTTGCTCGGTGAAGGGGAACGGGCATGACGGGATTGGCCGCGTCAATGGCAAATTCGCTATCGCATTCGCTGGCTGACTCGCTGCGCGCTGTCGAACTCGGCGCGGTGCCAGTGGCCACGCCCACCGGACGCCTGGTCGGCGCCCAGGGGCTACTGCTGGAAGCGAGCGGCTGCCGCCTGCACACGGGCCAGCGCTGCCGCATCGAGACGGTTGATGGTGAGTGGCTCGATGCGCAGGTGGTCGGCTTTCGCGACAAGGTCTCGTACCTGATGCCGTTCAAGAAGGCGACCGGCCTGGCCACCGGCGCGCGCGTGCTGCCGGCGGCGGACAAGGCCGAGCTGATGATCGGCCCGAGCTGGATGGGCCGCATGGTCAACGGCCTGGGCGAGCCGATCGATGGCCTGGGCCGCCTGAGTGGCGACCAGCCGCTCGCCCCTGCCCCGCCGCGCGTGAATCCGCTGAAGAAAACCCCGGTGGACGAGCCGCTCGACGTCGGCGTGCGCGCCATCAATGCAATGCTCACCATCGGCAAGGGCCAGCGCGTCGGCCTGATGGCCGGTTCCGGCGTCGGCAAATCGGTGCTGCTGGGCCTGATCACGCGCCAGACCGTGGCCGATGTGGTCGTGGTCGGCCTGATCGGCGAGCGCAATCGCGAGGTGCGCGAATTCGTCGAGCGCTCACTCGGACCCGAAGGCCTGAAGCGCGCCGTTCTCGTCGTCGCACCGGCCGACGACAGCCCGTTGATGCGTGTCATGGCGACCGAGCTGTGCCATGCGGTGGCGGCGCATTTCCGCGACCGCGGCCAGAACGTGCTGCTGCTGTGCGATTCGCTGACCCGCTACGCGATGGCGCTGCGCGAAGTGGCGCTGTCGCTGGGCGAGCCGCCGGCCACGCGCGGCTATCCGCCGTCGGTGTTTTCGAACATGCCGCAACTGGTCGAATCGGCCGGCAATGGCGAGAACCCGCAAGGCAGCATGAGCGCCATCTACACGGTGCTGGCCGAGGGCGACGACCAGCAGGATCCGGTGGTCGACTCGGCGCGCGCGATCCTCGATGGCCACATCGTGCTCACGCGCGAACTGGCCGAGCGCGGCCACTACCCGGCGATCGACATTGCGCAATCGATCTCGCGCTGCATGGCGCAGGTGGTCACGCCGGAGCACACGCTGGCCGCACGCAGGCTCAAGGCGGCCCTGGCGCGCCATGCGCGCGTGCGCGACCTGATCCCACTGGGCGCGTACGTGCCGGGCGCCGACCCGGAGACCGACCGCGCCGTGGCGCTGCAGCCGCATATCGAGACGTTTTTATGCCAGGGCACGCGCGAAGGCGCGCCCATCGACCATTGCATCGACGCCCTGAAAGCGATCATGGCATGACCCGTTCGACGACCATCCGCAGCCTGGGCACCCTGGTGCAGCTCCGTTCGACCCAGGTCGAACGCCTGGAAGCCGATCTGGCCAGCCAGGAAGCAACCCGGGTGCGCTACCAGAACAACCTGCAACGCCTGACGGCGCTGACGCACGGCAGCGGCGCATCGGGCGCGGCGCTGCAGATCAATCCTGCCATGGCGCTGAACTGCGGCGCCTACAAGCAGGGCGTGATGGCGCTGGCCGACAGCCACCGGGTCGACCTGTCGCTGCACCAGGCGAACATGGCGGTCTCGCAGGACCGGCTCAGGGATGCCTGGGTCGGACGCGAACTGCTGGGCAAGGTGCTGGCACGCGAACAAAGCGCGCAGGCCGCCGGGCAGGAGCGCGCCACCCGCAAGCGCGAAGACGATATCGCCACCCAATCCTGGCTGGCCGGGCGGGCCTGAGCCCAACCACACGCACACGTACAAGCACACGCACACGCACACGCAACCACAAGGAACCCATCCCATGGCAACGGCAATCACCTCACCGGTCTACGATCCCGTCCCGACCGCGACGAATCTGGCGGACAAGTACATCGCGCCGCGCCAGCAGATCCTGACGACGCAGCTTGCCGCCGCCACGGCCGCCGAGCGCGGCCTGACCGAGATGAATTCGGCGCTGCTGGCGTTCCAGACCAGCCTGGCGGCGCTCACGGGCGCGAACAAGAAGGTGTTCGCCCAGTCCGCCGTGTTTGGCGACACCACGATCGGCAGCGCCACGGCCAGCAGCAAGGCCGCCGCCGGCACGTATGCGTTCTTCGTCAAGCAGATCGCCACGGCCAGCCAGGTCTCGCTCACGGGCCTGACCGACAGCACCGGCGTGGCGGGCACGCTCAAACTGAACATGGGCGGCGCCCTCGCCTTCGACGTCGACATGATCGCGGCCAATACCGATGGCGGCGCGCTGAGCACGCGCGAACTGGCCGCCGCCATCAATGGCGCAGCCGGCAACGGGGGCAAGGTCACGGCCTCGATCGTCACCACCGGCGGTACGGCGGAGCTGGTGCTCACCGCCCGGGACACGGGCCTGAACTCGGCCATCACGCTCGATACGAGCGACCTGACCGGTACGTCCAGCCTGGTTGACGCGAATGCCGACCCGGCGCGGCACCGCGTGCTGGTCGAGGCCCAGGATGCCGAGATCCGCGTCGGCGCCGAGAACGGCACCGCGATCACGCAGGCCAGCAACACGTTCACCGCCGTCGATGGCGTCAGCATGACGTTTACCCGGGCCCAGACGACCGGCGCGGCGCCCGTCACGCTGACCGTATCGGCCGACACCAAGGCCACCACGGCCAATGTGCAGGCGTTCGTCGACGCCTACAACAAGCTCAAGAACACGCTGAGCAAGCTGACCGCCAGCGGCGACGCTGCCAAGGGCGTGGCCGGCGGCACGTTCGCGCATGACAGCGGCGTGCGCGCCCTTAACGACCGGCTCGGGTCGCTGCTGCGGCCCGCCAGTGGCGATTCGCTGGCGGCCTACGGCATCATTTCCACCCGCAGCGGCACGCTCGAACTGGATGCGGCGCGCCTGACCAGCCAGCTGGCCGTCAATCCCACAGGCCTGGACGCGCTGATCGGCGCGCCGAGTACGTCGGCCCCGACCGGCATCGCCGGTGCGCTCGACAACTACCTGAAAACCTGGAGCAGCAGCGTCGACGGCCAGATCAAGCAGCGCCGCGAACAGACCACCAGCCAGCAATCGCGCCTGAGCGATCGCCAGGCTTCGCTCGACGGGCAGCATGAAGCCGCCTACCAGCGCTACCTGCGCCAATTCACGCAGCTGCAGACGATGCAGTCCGTGATGAACAACAACGTGTCCCTGTTCGATGCCCTGTTCGGCAACGACAAATAACCACAGCCGGATTCCCACCATGTCCTATCAAGAAGCCTACGGCAGTTACCACGCAGTGAACCTCGACGCGCAGACCACCCGCGCCTCGCCGGTCGACCTGGTGCTGCTGCTCACCGACGGCCTGCTCGACGAACTGGCGCGCGCCCGCGCGCACATCGTCGCCCGCCGCTACGAACAGAAGGCAAACAGCATCAACAAGTGCGTCGAGATCATCAATGGCCTGGCCAGCTCGCTCGACTTCGACGGCGGCGGCGACACGGTCGCCAACCTCGCCCGCATCTACGACTTCTGCGCGGGCCGCCTGCACACGGCCGGCATCAAGCTCGACCCGGACATGGTCGATGAAGTCACCCGCATCCTGTCGACCATTCGCCAGGGCTGGAAAGGCGTTCAGGAACGCAATGGATAGGTCACTCGTCATCGGCCGCCTGGGCGCAGATCTCGACGCCGCCGTCAGCGGCGCCGACTGGGATGGCCTCGAGCGGGCCGTGCGCGACCTGGCGCGCCAGTTGCAGGCGCTGGCCGTCAAGGGCCCGTGGAGCGCCGCCGAGCGCGCGGCCCTGCGGCAACTGCAGGCAGCGCACGAGCGCGCCGCGCATGCGGGCGCCGCTGCCGCTGCCGGCCTGCAGGCGCGCATGGACGAGATGCGCGACAACAAGGAAGGCTGGATAGCCTATGCCCTCGCGGGCGCAACCGAACCTGGTGAGATTGTGCAATGAACCTTGCGATGAACAGCGCCATGAATACTGCGATGCGCGCGGCCGGCAACGTGGCCGGCAATCCCGCCCCGGCAGCGGCGCCCGATGCGCTGGCGCCGCCTGCCGGCGCAGCCGGTGCTGACACGCCGGCCCAGGCGCCTGCGACGCCGCCAGCCGCGGCCCTGCCCTTCGGTCACTGGATCGCACGGGAGCAAGCGTTGCCCGAGACCGCCGCCGCGCCGCAGGGCGATACCGTGGCCGCGCCGGACGCCGACGCCGATGAAGCCAAGGCAGCGCCCGAAGAAGAGCACGCGCCTGACGTCCTGCTGGCCGCGATGGCGCCGCTGGTGGCGCCGGCCGCACTGCCAGCGATGATGCTGGCGATGCAGGGTGCGAAGCCCGGCGTTGCCGGTGATGGCGCTGCTGCGCCTTCCGACGATGCTGCCGGCGTGCTGGAGGCCGTCGCCCAGGCGGGCGGCGCACGCGCCACACCGGCAGCGGCCAATGTGCTGACCGCCGCAGCGCCGCCGATCCTGCCATCTGCCGTGCAGGCCGCCGGCATGCCGGCAGCAGCAACCGGGCCTGGCCCGGGCGCCGCCCAGCCGGTGACGGCGCAGCCGAACGCCTTGCCTGCCGCCGCGCCCGTAGCGGGTGAGGCCGCGGCCGAGGCCAGCGCCGACGCCGCCAGCGTCACGACGGTGCCGGGCGTGAGCGCCGCTGCCACGCCGCCCGCGGGCGCGCGCGGCGCCGACAGCCTCGTGCTGGCTGGTCCGCCGACTGCATGGCGCCAGAACCTGCACGAGGCGCTGGGCGAGCGCCTGCAGCTCCAGCTTGGCCGCAACATCGACCAGGCCACGATCCGCCTCGAGCCGCCGATGCTCGGCCGCATCGACATCGCGATCCGCCACAGCGGCGGCAACCTGGAGATCCACATCGCCGCGTCCAACAGCGACGTCTTGCGCCAGCTGAACGCTGTCAGCGACAGCCTGCGCAGCGACCTCGCGGGGCGCCAGTACAGCAGTGTCTCGGTCAACGTCAGCGACGTGCCGCGCATGCAGGCCAGCGCCCAGACCGGTGGCCAGACGCCGGGCCAGGGCCAGGCCGATGCCCAGGGTCGTTCGCGCCAGGAACAGGAACAGGCGCGCACCCCTGGCCGCGCGCTGCACGACGAAACCGCCGCCGGCGCCACTCTTTTCTCGATGAACTGACACGACCCCCATGAAATCAAAACTGATCATCGCCATTGCCGCGGTCGCCGTCTTGGCGGCCGCCGCCGCCGGTGGCGCCATGTGGTACACGAGCACGACCGCAGGCGCCGCCGTGGCCGCCAAGCCGGCGCCCGAGACCAAGCTGACCAAGTACGTCACGCTGGACAAGGTCATCGTCATGCTGCGCCGTGCACCGGCCGAGCAGGCCACCCATTACCTGTCGGTCGACCTGGTGCTGGCCACCACGGCAGCGGACGAAAAGGCCACCAAGGAACAGTTGCCGCTGCTGCGCAGCATCGTGGTGTCCGCCCTGTCGGCACGCACGATGACCGAAGCGTCCGCCATGACGGTGGACCAGTACGCGGCCGAGCTGAACAAGGTCTTCGACGCCAACTATGCGAAGGAAAACCACATCAAGCCGTTTTCCGAAGTCATGGTCGGCAAGCTGATCATCGAGTGATACGCAGCCTGATCCCGGAGACGCCGTGGCCTACATGACCGATTACGCCGATGCCGCCGCCAGCGAATATGGCGACGTGGTGGCCAGCGCGGGCTTGTCGCCGCAGGACGAGTCGCGTCACCTGGTGGCGTATGCGCCGCTGGTCAAGCGCATCGTGCGTCAGCTCGGCAGCCAGGTCTCGGGCGCGATGGGGCGCGAGGACATGGAACAGATCGGCCTGATGGGCCTGCTCGAAGCGCTGCGTCGCTATGGCACGCCGGATACCGGGTTTTCAAGCTACGCCGCACTGCGCGTGCGCGGTGCAATCCTGGACGAATTGCGGCGCCAGGACTGGCGCCCGCGCGCCGTGCGCCAGGACAGCCACCGCCAGCGCGACGCGCTGCGCGCGCTCACCCGCAGCCTGGGCCGCGAGCCGAACGAACAGGAAGCGGCAGCCGCACTGGGCCTGAGTCCGGATGAATATCAACAGTATCTGCTGGCCGAAAGCGCCGAAGAAATGCTCAGTTTCGACGAGATCCTGCAGGAAGCGGTTGGCGCCGAGCAGCACACGCCCGGCCCTGAAGAAAGCTATCTGGTACGGCGCAGCCTGGAACAGGCGCTGGCCAGGCTGAACGACAAGGAGCAGCGCGTGATCCAGATGATCTATGAGTTCGAACTGAGCTACAAGGAAATCGCCGCCGTGCTCGACCTGTCCGATGCGCGCGTCTGCCAGCTCAACAAGAGCGCGCTGGCAAAAATGAAGACCGCGCTCCGGCGCGACTGAACCGACACCACAGAAACCGCCAGAAAGGCACCACGTCATGCAGCAATTACTCGGTATCGCCATCGTGCTTGGCGCCGTCTTCGGGGGCTTTACCCTGATGGGCGGCACCTTTACCTCGATCTTCCACCCGATCGAGCTGTTGATCATCGGCGGCGCCGCGCTGGGCGCACTGGTGCTCGGCAACCCGAGGCACGTCCTGGCCGAACTGGGCCACCAGCTCAAGAAGGTGGCGGCGCGCAAGAAGCACGACTCGGAATTCCAGCGCCAGCTGCTGCTGTTGATGTACGAGCTGCTGCAGACTGCCGCCGGTGGCCTGAAGGCACTCGACGCGCACGTCGAGGCGCCCGCCGAAAGCCCGCTGTTCCAGCGCTATCCGGCGATCCTGGACGAAACCAAGCTGCTTGCATTCATCGTCGATAACTTCCGCCTGATGGCGATGGGCAAGATCAACGCGCACGAGCTCGAAGGCGTGCTCGAGCAGGAACTCGAAGCCATCCACGAAGAGCTGACGCAACCGGCCAAATCGCTGCAGAAGATCGCCGAAGCGATGCCGGGCTTTGGCATCCTGGCGGCCGTGCTGGGCATCGTGATGGCCATGTACTCGGTCTCGGGCGGCGCCGATTCGGGCGAGATCGCCGAAAAGATCGGCGCGGCCATGGTCGGCACCTTCATCGGCATCTTCGCCTGCTACGGCGTGCTCGAGCCGCTGGCCAACCTGATGAAACAGCGGGTCAACTCGGACGCTTCGACGATGGAAACCGTCAAGGTCGTGCTGTGCACCCACGTGGCCGGCAAGCCTGCCCTGCTGGCGATCGACGCCGGGCGCCGCCTGATCCAGCTGAATACCAAGCCCAGCTTTGCCCAGCTCGAACAGTGGATCAACGCGATGGGCGGCGAAGACGAATCGCAGAACAAGCGCCGTCGCGCCGCCGACCGCATGACGGGGTAACACGTGTCGAAAACGAACGACAAGCACGAATCGACCATCGTCAAGCGTGGTGGCGGCAAGCACCAGCATGACGAGCATGGCGGCGCCTGGAAAGTCGCGTTCGCCGACTTCTGCCTGGCGCTGATGGCCCTGTTCCTGGTGCTGTGGCTGATCGCTTCGCGCGAGCAGCAGAATCTGAAAGCCATCATCAGCGAGGCGACCGAAAGCGGCATGCTCGAAGGCCAGGGCCAGAAGCCGGCCATCGCCAGCGAACCCAGCGGCAGCCTGATCGAACGCTTCCCGGTACCGCACACCGGCAATGGCGGCCCCGGCAATCCGGGCAGCGGGGGCGATGCGAACGCACCGAAGGTCGGCTATGAAACGCAGGCCGACCTGTCCGCGCTGTCCAAAGCGCTCACCGAGCTGTCGGCCGAAGCAGGCCTGGCCCCGAACCTGGCCACCGTGGTCACGCCCTACGGCTTGCGCGTGATGCTGCACGACACCGACAAGCAGGGCATGTTCATGCGCGGCAGCGCGCTGCCGACCGGGCGCTTTGCGCGCCTGTTGCAGAAGATGGGGCCGCTGTTCGCGCAGATGCGCAACCAGATGCTGATCGTCGGCCATACCGACGCCAGCCGCTACGCCGGCATGGACCGCGGCGCCTATTCGAACTGGGCGCTGTCGACCGACCGCGCGCTGTCGGCGCGGGCCCAGCTGCTCACCGGCGGCATGCGCACCGACACCGTGCTGCAGGTGGTGGGCATGGCCGACCGCGGCCCGCTGCATCCCGAACAGCCGCTCGACGGCAAGAACCGCCGCATCGAACTCTTGATCCTGACCAGCGCGCAGTCGCGTGCCGTGGCCGGCATGTTCGGCGCACCGGCCGCCGGCGCACCCGCAGCCAGGACACTGGTCGGCAACGCCGGTGCGGGCGCGACCGTCAGCCTGCCCGACACGGCGGCACTGGAAACTCTGCGCGGCCAGCTGCCGACATCGCCATGACCATCAACACCAAATCACGAGGTAACCGCATGAAAATCTCCGGCACATCGTCGTCCGCCATCACCACCGTGACGCCTGGCGCCGGTGCGGTGTCGGTACCGGTCCAGACCGAAGCGTCGGCGGCGCCGGCAGCCGCCCTGCAGTCGGCGGTGCTGCAGCCTGCCGCCGATGCGCTCAGCGCCATGCCGGACTTCGACGCCGTGCGCGTGGCCGAATTGCGCGAAGCGCTCGCACGCGGCGAGCTGCCGTTCGATGCCGGGCGCCTGGCCGGCCTGATTCAAAAGTTCCACTCGGGACGCTGAGCATGGCCACCCTCACCCGCAGCCAGGCCAACACGCTGCTTGCCGATGGCGTCACGCAGGATGTCAAGGAAGCGGCCAACATCCTGATGCTGCTCGAACGCCAGTTCGACGCCGCCGTGCGCCACCGCAGCGCCGAGCTGAGTACGCTGGCCGATGAACTCACCCCGCTGCTCGAGGCCATGGAAGCGCGCCGCCAGCAGCGCGTGAATCTGGTGCGCGCACTGCTGGGGCCGCAGGGAACGATGGCGCAGTACAGCGCGACGCTGGCGCCGGCCCCGCGCGCCGCCTTCGAGGCGGCCTGGCAGGCGCTGGAGCAGACGGTGCGCGCCTGCAAGGACGCGACGCTGCGCAACGGCCAGTTGCTGGCCGAACAGCACGGCATCATGCAGCGCGTGTTGCACGGCGAAGAGCAATTGTATGCGCCACGTTGACCTGACGACCCGGGCCACCGCGCCAACCGCCGCCACGAGCGCAGCGAACGCAACGCGCCCGACCGCCGCTTCCGGCGGGGGCACGGGGTTTGGCAGCCTGTTGAACGATGTGGCCAGTGAAGTGGCTGCCTACATCCAGCATGGCGACCCGGATGGCGGCGCTGCCAGCGCACTGAGCGCCGAAGGTGCGCTGCTGCGCGCACGCGCCACCGGCCTGATCATGGATGGCACCGAGGGCGCTGACGGCGCTGATGGTGTCCCGGCGCCAAACGCCGTCGCCAGGCCGCCCCAGCAGCAGGCATTCCTGGACAGCATCGCGCCCTGGGCACGCCAGGCGGCACAGCAGCTCGGCGTGGCGCCGGAACTGGTGCAGGCCCATGCTGCCCTTGAATCGGGCTGGGGCCAGCGGCCGCTGCGCGCCCCCGGCGGTGCGAGCAGCCACAACCTGTTCGGCATCAAGGCCGGGCCGCGCTGGAACGGGGCGACGGGCGACTCGACCACCACTGAATACGTGAACGGCGCGGCGCTGACCACCCGTGAGCGCTTTCGCGCCTATCCGGATGCGGCCAGTGCATTCCAGGATTACGCACGCGTGTTGCTGGACAACCCGCGCTACCGCGGCGCCCTCAATACGGGCAACGATGCGCAGGCGTTCGCGCAGGGACTGGCGCGCGGCGGTTACGCTACCGACCCCGACTATGCTTCGAAGCTGGCGCGCATCGCCGGCAAGCTGCAGGGGACGGCTGAATGATGCCGGGCTTGCCCCGTCATTCGCCCAACGGCAAGTCGGGCGGCTGGACCGCGCCGGCGCCGACCACGCGCATGCGCACGACCTGGCCACTGGCGCTGTTCTTGACGCGGACCACGGCGCCGCGCGCGCCGGCGTCGAGCGCCTCGCCGGCCATGCTCACTTCGATGCCATCCTGGCGCGCCACCATCACCACACCGTCGCCGCGCTTGACCACGACCGGTGCGGCCAGGCTGCCCGCGCGCAGCACATCGCCTGCACGCAGGCTGCGCCGGCTCGACTGGCCGACGACATTGGCCAGCACGCCGACCGGATCGGCAATATTGGTGATGTCGCGCCGCTCGAGTGCGACATCGGACGCGCCCAGCACCGTATTGGCTGACAACGGCGCGCTGGCCACGGCCACCATGGCCGACACCCGCGCCCGCACGATGAATTCATGGCGCCAGCCGCTGCCATCCGGGCAACGCGCGACAAAGCGCATTCGCGCCGGCTGGCGCGTATCGACGGCCTCAATGGCGGGCGCCACGCTGCACGCTGGTGCCGGCCGGCTGCTGACCACGGTCAAGTCGAATTCGGGTTCGGACAAGCCGCTGGCGGCCGCCACTTTTTCGAGCTCATCACGTGCAATTTTTTGTATCTGCGCAGAAATAGTTTGCGCTGACCATGCTGTGGTGCACAACACACACGCTACAATAATCAGTATTGCCTTATGGAAACTCATGGGTGGACAATATTGGTCAGGCGGAAACAGCCATTTTAACCAATCCCACTGCACTTCACGGAGAATCGCCATGTCGATCAATTTCAAGCAGGCGCTGGGCGTACACGCCGACGCGCTGCAGCTGCGCGCTGAACGCACCCGCGTTCTGGCCGCCAACATCGCCAACGAAAGCACGCCGGGCTACACCGCCCGCGACATCGATTTCGCCAGTGCATTGCAGGACCAGCGCGATGCCGACGACGGCATGCCGCCCCTGTCGGCCGACGGCCCGCTGTACCGCGTCCCGTACCAGGCCAGCGCTGACGGCAACACCGTCGAAATCGGCGTCGAGCAGGCAGCGTTTTCGCAGAACGCGTCCGACTTCCAGACCAGCCTTACCTTCATCAACATGAAGCTGCGCGGTCTGAACAAAGTCATTTCCGGTCAATAAGACCAACCAGGAGCATCCCATGGGATTCAAGGATATTTCACAGATTGCCGGCTCGGCCATGGCGGCCCAGACCGTGCGCATGAACACGATCGCCAGCAACCTGGCCAACGCAAACGCAGTCGCGGGCACCGAAGCCGATGCCTACCGCGCGCGCAAGCCCGTGTTCGCCGCGATGGTGGGCGACGCCGGTACTGCCAGCGTGCAGGTGCTCGACGTGGTCGAGTCGAGCGCGCCACTGCGCCGCATGCACGAACCGGACAATCCGCTGGCCGATGCCGACGGCATGGTGTTCTACGCGAACGTCAACGAAGTGGCCGAAATGGCTGACATGATGGCCGCCTCGCGCGCTTTCGAAACCAATGTCGAGGTCATGGGCCGCATCAAGTCGATGCAGCAGTCGCTGATCCGCATGGGAGAGAGCTGATCATGGTCACCACCGCGTCGAATGCCTTCGGCCTGAATGGCAACACGAACGGCAACGCGAACAGCAACGCCGTCGCCCCGGCGGCCAGCCCCGTCAGCGCCAACAAGGACATGTTTACCAAGCTGCTGGTCGCGCAGATCCGCAACCAGGATCCGCTGGCGCCATCGGATCCGGCCACGTTCGTCAACCAGCTGTCGCAGCTGTCGCAGACCGAAGCGCTGGAAAACATGACGCAGACCACCGCTGCCAGCGCCACCATGCTGCAAAGCCTGCAGGTGCTGGCGATGGGCGGCCAGGTCGGCAACCAGGTCTCGGTCGAGACGAGCCGCGTGCAACTGGGCGAGACGGCGCTGCAGGGCAGTGTCCAGCTGGGCGGGGCCAGCAGCCTGACCCACCTGGTGCTCACCGGCGCCACCGGGACACAGACACGGATCGAGTTGCCGCCGCATGCCGCGGGCGCGCAGCATTTCACGATCGACCCGGCCAAACTCGGCCTGCCAGCAGGCAAATACAGCATCGCTGCCGAAGCGGCCGACGGCACCCAGCCGGCGGTGGAAATCGACGGCCGCCTGAACAGCGTGCGGCTGTCGTCGACCGGCGGCATCGTCATGCAGGTGGCAGGCATCGGCGACGTCGAGCCGGGCTGGATCACGGGTTTCAACGGCACGACCACCGGCGCCGATGCGCCCGTCACGTTCAATTAAAAGGATCAGCCATGAGCTTCAATATCGCCCTGTCGGGCATCCAGGCCATCAACGAACAGCTCACGACGCTGTCGAACAATATCGCCAACGCCGGTACCTACGGCTTCAAGAGCAGCCGCGCCAACTTCGCCTCGGTGTATGCCGGCGACCAGGCCAACGGCGTGCAGGTACAGTCGCTGACCCAGAACATCAGCCAGAACGGCAGCCTGTCGAGCACCGGGCGCGGCATGGACGCAGCGATCCAGGGCCGCGGCTTCTTCACCAGCCGCGATGCCCAGGGCGTCGTGTCGTACTCGCGCGTGGGCATCTTCTCGACCAACGCCGATGGCTTGCTGGTCGATTCGACCGGCAAGAAAGTCCAGGGCTACGGCCCGACCGTGGGCGGCGTGCTTGGCACGATGGGCGACATCGCCATCCCGACCGGCCAGATCCCGGCCGTGGCCACCACCAAGGTGAGCTATGCCGGCAATATGTCGGGCGACTGGAAAGTCCCGGCCACCGCCTTCAGCCCGACTGACGCCAATACCTACAATATGGTCAAGCAGTCGGTGGTCTACGACTCGCTCGGCACCCAGCACACCGTGTCACAGTACTTCGTCAAGACCGATGCCGACACCGTGACCGTGCACTACAGCCTCGATGGCGCGGCACCGGCCGGCGCCGGCTTTGCCATGAACTTCGGCACCAATGGCCAGATCCTGCCGGCGACGACGACCGGCACGGCCCTGACCATCCCCGGCGCCGCAACGGGCGCGGCCGACATGACGTTCAGCTTCGACTATACGGGCACGTCCAAGTTTGCCGGCGAAGCAACCAACACCACCAACCGCGCCGACGGTTATGCCTCGGGCACCTTCGTCGGCGTCGAGCTGGCCGAGAACGGTTCGATCGTGGCCAAGTACAGCAACGAGCAGCAGCAGGTCGTCGGCACGATCGCGATTGCGACCTTCCCCGACGAAGGCAGCCTGGTATCGGTCAGCGATACCGCCTGGATCGCGAATGCCAATTCGGGCGCGCCGCTGTACACGACGCCGGGCGTGGGCCTGGGCGGCAAGCTGTCCAAGGGCGTGCTGGAAGGCTCGAACGTCGACATCACGTCGGAACTGGTAGGCCTGATGACGTCGCAGCGCAATTATCAGGCGAACTCGAAGGTCATCACCGCCGAGAACCAGATGATGCAGTCGCTGATGCAGGCCCTGTAAGCGCCGCGCCATGGATAAGCTCATCTTTACCGCCGTCAGCGGCGCCGAACGCACGCTGCGCGCGCAGCAGGTGCGGGCCAACAACCTGGCCAATGCCGACACGCCGGGCTTTCGCGCCAATATCGAGCTGGCGTCGGTGCAGTCGCTGGGTGGCTACGGCTACGACAGCGTGCACCAGTCGCGCTCGGAAGCCGACACGATTTCCACCCGCACCGGCACTGTGCGCGAGACCGGCCGTCCACTGGACGTGGCCGTCGCCGGCAACGGCTACCTGGCGGTCGAATGGGCTGGCGGCGAAGCCTATACCCGCAGCGGCGCCATCGCCATCGATGCCAATGGCGCGCTGTCGGTTGCCGGCCGCCCGCTGCTGGGCGAAGGCGGCGCGATCGTGCTGCCGCCGCACACGGCGGTCGACATCGCCAACGACGGCACGATCTCGGTGATGCCCGAAGGTGGCACCGTGACCCAGGTCGTCGACCGGCTGCGGCTGGTGAGCGCCGAAGGCGCCGAACTGACCAAGAACGAAGCGGGCCTGATCGTGGCGCGTGGCGGCGAGCCGCTGGCGGCCGACCAGAACATCAATGTACGCAGCCGCGTGCTCGAAGGCAGCAACGTTTCGGCAGTGGAAGAAATGGTCGCCGTGATGGCCCTGAACCGCAGCTTCGAGATGCAGATGAAGATGTTCAAGGCCAGCGACAGCATGAATGAATCGGGCAACCGACTGCTCGGCGCTTGACGCCGGCACAACCTCACAGGGAGCAACCATGAATCCAGCAATGTGGATCAGCAAGACCGGTGTACAGGCGCAAGACGCCAAGCTGCAGGCCATCGCCAACAACCTGGCCAACGTCAACACCGTCGGCTTCAAGCGTGACCGCGTCGTGTTCGAAGACCTGTTCTACCAGGTCGATGCGCAACCGGGCGCCCAGAACGCCGACAACACCGTCAGCAATGGCGTGCAGCTCGGTAACGGCGTGCGCGTGGTCGGCACCCAGAAAGCCTTCACCAACGGCAGCCTGCAACAGACCAGCCAGCCGCTTGACGTCGCGATCTCGGGCGCCGGCTTCCTGCAGGTCCGCCGCCCGAACGGCGAACCGGCCTACACCCGCGCCGGCCAGTTGCAGGTCGATGCCAACGGCACGCTGACCAATGCCCAGGGCTTGCCGATCGTGCCGCAGATCACGATTCCGCAGAACGCTGCCGGCGTGACCATCGGCGAGAACGGCGTCGTCTCGGTCACGATCGCGGGCCAGCCGGCGCCGCAGGAAATCGGTCAGCTGAACCTGACCGCCTTCATCAACCCGACGGGCCTCCTGGCGCTGGGCGACAACCTGTTCCAGGAAACCGCTGCCAGCGGCGCAGCCAATGAAGGCCGCCCGGGCGACGCCGCATTCGGCAAGCTCAAGCAAGGCTCGTTGGAAGGCTCGAACGTGCAGGTCGTCGAAGAGATGGTCGACATGATCGCGGCCCAGCGCACCTATGAGATGAACACCAAGGTGCTGTCGGCAGCGGACAATATGCTGCAGACCCTGGCGGCGGCGGCACGCTGATGCATACCGTTGCAATCCCGCTTGCCCGCGCGCTTGCCGCCGCCCTGTGCGGGCTGGTCCTGGCCGGCTGCTCGTCGCCGATGCCGGTGTCCCTGGCCGACGACGACGCCATGCCGCTGCAGCGTCCGGTGCGCGCCGGCCTGTCGGGTGGCGTGTTCACGGCCGACACGGTCTCGCTGACGTCCGACAGCCGCGCCTACCGCGTGGGCGACGCCGTCACCGTGATCCTGCAAGAGACGACGCAAGCGAGCAAGCGCGCCGGCACCAGCATCTCGAAGGGCTCGTCGGTCGGCATCTCGCCACTGGCTGCGCTCGGCAAGGTCTACGGCAAGACCGGGATCGACATTTCGGCCGACCGCGATTTCGAGGGCGACGCCACCAGCACCCAGCAGAATGCATTGTCTGGCGCCCTGACCGTGATCGTGCAGGAAGTGCTGCCCAATGGCCTGCTGCGCGTGGCCGGCGAAAAGAACCTGATGCTGAACCAGGGCGAAGAATTCGTGCGCCTGAAAGGCTTTGTCCGCGCCGCCGACATCGATACCGACAACCGCGTCTCGTCGCTGCGCGTGGCCAATGCCCGCATCGCCTATTCCGCCCGCGGCGCATTGGCCGAAGCCAACACACCGGGCTGGCTGACGCGCTTTTTCAACAGCCCCCTGATGCCGTTCTGAGGATCTCCATGATTTCGCGCCGTTTTGCGCCATTGCTGTTTGCCGCGTTCTGCGCGAGCGCCCTGCTGCCCATCCACCCCGCCCACGCCGCCCAGGCCCTGCGCAACCTCGTCAGCGTCGAAGGCGTGCGCGACAATCCGCTGGTCGGCTATGGCCTGGTCGTGGGCCTGAACGGCAGCGGCGACTCGACCCAGGTGAAATATTCGAGCCAGTCGGTCGTCAACATGCTCAAGCAGTTCGGCGTGCGCCTGCCCGAGGGCGAAGACGCCAAGAACAAGAACGTCGCGGCCGTCATGGTCTCGGCCACCTTCCCGCCCGGCTACCGCCGTGGCCAGACGATCGACGTGACCGTTTCGTCGCTGGGCGACTCGAAAAGCCTGCGCGGCGGCACGCTGCTGCTGACGCAACTGCGCGCGGCCGACAACGAAGTCTATGCACTGGCCCAGGGCAATGTCGTGGTGGGTGGCCTGAACGCCACGGGCCGCAGCGGTTCGTCGGTCACCGTGAATACCCCGACCGCCGGCCGCGTGCCCAACGGCGCCCAGATCGAGCGCGAGATCGCCAGCGATTTCGCCACCCGGCCGCAAATCACGCTGCGCCTGCGCCAGCCGCATTTCGAGACGGCGACCAATGTCGTCGATGCGATCAACAAGCGCTACGGCCCGGTGGCCACGACGCAGGACGGCACCAGCGTCGACGTCATCGCGCCGAGCAATCCGACCGAGCGCGTGGCGTTCATGGCGCGCCTGACGGCATTGACCGTCGAATCGGGCGTCGAGGTGCCGCGCGTCGTGTTCAATTCGCGCACCGGCACCGTCGTCATCGCCGACGGCCTGCGCGTGAAAGCGGCCGCCGTCACGCACGGCTCGCTCAAGGTGATCATTTCGGAGAGTTCGCGTGTCAGCCAGCCGGGCCCGCTCAGCAATGGCCAGACCGCCGTGACGCCCGAATCGAAGCTGTCGGTCGACCAGGGTTCGGGCCAGATGTTCCGCTGGCCGCCCGGCGCGCGCCTGCAGACGATCATCGACACCGTCAACAGCCTGGGCGCCTCGCCCGATGACATCATGGCGATCCTGCAGGCCCTCGACCAGGCCGGCGCGATCGAAGGCGAACTGGTGGTGATCTGATGCGCATCGACGAACTTCGCAACACGAGCCTGGCGACCAACACCGAGAATGCGATCGCCCCCGCTGCCGAGCCACAGGTCGATCCGGCCTACGTCGCCAAGGCTACCAAGGCTGCGGTGGAATTCGAACGCTTCTTCATCGGCCACATGCTGCGCACGATGCGTGCCTCGACCCGCGAGATGGCAAGCGAGGACAGCGTGTTCAACAACCGCGTCAACCAGGACATGCAGGACATGGCCGACGATCTGCTGGCAGGCAATATGGCCGGCCAGCGCGCGTTCGGCATCGCCGACGCGATCCTGCGCCAGCTGGTGCCGGGCGCCGGCGGGGGCAAGACCTGACCGTCTGCACCGGCAGCGCCAATCTGCAGTAAAGCTTAACAGGCGGCAAGAATTGGTCGCCTTATCAGGTTAACCCTGTCCCGAAACGAGTTCCACCATGACGATCATCAACAATGCCCTTTCCGGCGCCCTCGCCGCCCAGATCGCCCTGTCGGCCAGCAGCCAGAACATCGCGAATCTGCAAACCAAGGGGTACACCCGGCAATCGGCGCTGTTCACATCGGTCGGCCCGGATGCCAGCGGGCGGTCGGCCGGCAATGGCGTCGAGGTCAGCTCGCTCATGCGCTTCTCGGACAACTACAAGAGCCAGGCGATGTGGCGCGCCGCGTCGGAACAAGGCGCCTACGCCCAGTCGCAGCCCTACCTGACGCAGCTCGAAAGCGTGATGGGCGACGCCTCGGCCAGCCTGTCGGCCGGCATCGACGATTTCTTCAAGGCGATCAACGCCGTGGCTGGCGACCCCGGTTCGACCCCGCTGCGCCAGCAGGTGCTGACGTCCGCGAGCCTGATGGGCGAGCGCATCAATGGCATGAACAATGTTTTCAACGCGCAGATCACGTCGGTGCGCCAGCAGCGCAGCGCGCTGGTCGATGCGGCCAACAGCGACATCGGCACGATCGCGAGCCTGAACCGGCAGATCATGGAAACCCAGGCGGGCGGCGTCTCGGCATCCGGCCTGATCGATGCGCGCGACAACGCCATCGACGCACTGGCGTCGAAGATGGCGCTCGAAGTATCGACCAACGCCGATGGCAGCCGCGATGTCGCGCTCAAGAGCGGCCAGGCGCTGGTGATCGGCAGCATGCACGGCACGCTGCAGGCCGCCGCGACGACGGGCGCGCCACAGGCGTTTTCGATCACGTTTGCCAGTGCCACCTTCACGCTGGATGCCACGAAAATGGGGGGCCAGATCGGTGGCCTGAGCCTGTACGAAATCACGACCCTCAAGCCGCTGCAGGATGATGTCGACGCGCTGGGCCGCACCATTGCCGAGCGCGTCAATGCCCAGCTGGCGCTCGGGTTCAGCACGCGCGCCAGCGGGCCCGCCGTGGCCGGCACACCGCTGTTCGTCTACACCCCGGGCGGCGGCGCGAATGCACTGAAGGTCGTCGCCGGCTTCAAGGCCGAAGACCTGGCCTTCTCGGGTGATGGCTTGCCGGGCGATACCGCCAATCTGCAACAACTTGCCGCGCTGAAGGGCCAGCCGGTCACGTTGCCCGGGATCGGGACTGTCCTGCTGAGCGACGCCGATACCCAGCTGCTGGGCAAACTGGCCATCGACAGCAAACTCAACAGAGCATCCCTGAAGACCACCGACACCGTGCGCACGCAAGCGGTCGACGACTGGCAATCGACCAGCGGCGTCAACGAAGACGAAGAAGCGGTCAAGCTGGTGGAACTGCAGCGGATGTACGAAGCGAACATGCGGGTGATCTCGATTGCCAACTCGATGTTCGACGCCACGCTCGCGATGATGGGCTAAAGGAATAATCATGCGTATCGCCACTTCCCAGTACCAATCGACGATGAACGCTTCGCTCCAGGTCAACCAGGAGCGGGTCAGCCAGATCATGCAGCAGATCGCCAGCAACAAGCGCATCCTGCTGCCATCGGACGACCCGGTCGACAGCGTGCGCCTGTCGCGCCTGGAGCGCGAGGAATCGTCGGTCCAGCAATACCGCGACAATATCGGCGCGCTGCAGCTGCGCCTGTCCAAGTCGGAAGGCTACCTGAGCAATATGGTGAGCGAGATGAACGAGGGCCGCGACCTGCTGGTCTGGGCCTCCGACGGCAGCAATGCCCCGGCCGACCTGAAAGCGATGCTGGCACCGCTGCAGGCGCTGAAGGACAGCCTGTTCTTCACCGCCAATACGGTCGACCACGAAGGCAACCATCTGTTCTCGGGCACGCTGACGCGGACGGCGCCGCTGGCCTACGATCCGGCCGCCGTACCGGGTGCGCGTTACACGTATGTGGGCAACACCAACAGCCAGAACGTCACGGTCGGCAGTGGCCTGACCCAGCCCGCCAACGAAGACCTGGCGGGCCTGGAGTCCTTGCTGAATCAGCTCGACGAGACCATCCGCGTGCTGTCGGCCCCTAGCGCGAGCGCCAATGACCCTGCCGTACGTGCGGTGCTGGCAGCCAACCTGAAGGGCTTCGACACGACCCAGGGGCTGGTGTCGAGCAAGATCGCCACGATGGGCGGGCGCCAGAACGTCATCCGGACGCTCGAGGCCAACCACGCCAACATCAGCCTGTCGAACCAGATGGCCATCCTCGACATCGGCCAGCTCGACGTCGGCGTCGCCGCGACTGAGCTCAGCGGCTACTCATCGGCCCTGCAGGCGACCTACAAGGCCTACGCCAAGATCGGCAACCTGTCGCTGTTCGATGCGCTCTGATGCCCATGGACGCCCTGACCCGCACCATTACCCCGCCGGCCGTTTCGGGTAGCAGCACGCCAGCCGGCCTCGTCCGCGCTGGCGCCATGGCAGCCCGGGCTGTTGCCACGCAGCCGTCCGCGGCCGAACCCGCGACGGGCTCCGCGACGGCGTCCGCTACGGCGGCCACTGCGCGCGCGTCGCGCCGCAGCGCTGCGCACGGCCACGATCTGCAAACGGGCGTGGCCCAGGCCCAACAAGCGCTCGACTATCTGGCACGCATCGCCGCCCAGCTCGAAGCGCTCAAGGCCGATCTGAGCACGCGCCTGGCCGGGCGCGGCGCGGCATCGCGCCAGCTCGAAGCGCGGGCACGCCAGCTGGGCGACACACTCGACACCCGCCGCAGCGAAGGCGGCGCCGGGCTCGATGCCGAGCTGGGCTTCGACGGCGGCCGCGTCGCGCAACAGCGTTTTCGTATCGACGGCCTGGACGTCGCCAGCCTGCAGGCGGCCGCCCCCCAGACACTGGGCTTTTCGGTCGGCAGCATCGGCGGCCCGCAACTGGCGGCCACGTTCGAGCCGGGCATGACGGAGGAAGAGATCGCCCGGCGCCTGGACCGCACGCTGGCACCGGTCGGCATCCGCGCCGGGCTCGACACGGAGCGCGCGCTCGTCTTCACGACGCCCGAGGCCACATTCGACGGCGTCAGGGACGCCATTGCCGTGACGGGCCGTGGCCGCGTCGATACGACCGCGCTGCCAGCCTCGCTGGCGCCACGGGAATGGCAACTGGGTAATCCGGACGCCCTGCGCCAGGGTCTGCGCGAGGTGGTGCAAGCGCTGGCGCGCGTGCGTCGCTCGCAGGATGCCGCCGCCCTCGCCCTGAGTCAGGCCACGGCGCGCACGGCGCAATCGGAGCTGCCGCAAGCCGAACTGGCGCTGCTGGCCGCGGATTTCTCCGGCACCGCCACCAGCCACGATTACCAGTCGCTGCTGGCCATCACCTCGGCGCTGGTGGGTGTGAGCCGCGAACGGGTGCAGGCGCTGCTCGGGTTGCGCTGACACTTTCCAGCCGTTGAACGTCTGACATCGCGCTTATTCAGCATCGCTTGGATAAAAAAAAAACCCGCTGCATGCAGCGGGGTTTTTTCATTCACCGGCAATCTCGATTGCCGGTGAGGGGAAGGCATTAACCTTCGCGGTTGGCCTTCTTGCGCTCGTGCTCTTTCAGGTAGCGCTTGCGCAGACGAATGCTCTTCGGGGTGATCTCGACCAGTTCGTCGTCCTCGATGAATTCGACCGCGTATTCCAGCGACATCTGAATTGGTGGCACCAGGCGCACCGCTTCGTCAGTACCCGACGAACGCACGTTGGTCAGCTGCTTGCCCTTGATCGGGTTCACGACCAGGTCGTTGTCGCGCGAGTGGATGCCGATGACCATGCCTTCGTACACCGGATCGTTGTGCGACACGAACATGCGGCCGCGGTCCTGCAGTTTCCAGATCGCGTAGGCAACGGCAGCGCCGTCATCCTGCGAGATCAGTACGCCGTTACGACGGCCGGCCATTTCGCCCTTGCTGTTGTCGACTGGTGCGTACTCGTGGAACACGTGGCTCATCAGGCCGGTGCCGCGGGTCAGGGTCATGAATTCGCCCTGGAAGCCGATCAGGCCACGCGCCGGGATCAGGTACTCGAGACGCACACGGCCCTTGCCATCCGATTCCATGTTCTGCAGGTCGCCACGACGACGGCCCAGTTCTTCCATCACGCCACCCTGGTTCGCTTCTTCGACGTCGACCGACAGGCTCTCGAACGGCTCATGGCGCACGCCATCGACCATCTTGAACACGACGCGTGGACGCGACACGGCCAGCTCGAAGCCTTCGCGACGCATGTTTTCCAGCAGAATCGTCAGGTGCAGTTCGCCGCGGCCCGAGACTTCGAAGATCGTGTCGTCGTCGGTTGGCGAAACGCGCAGTGCGACGTTGGCTTTCAGTTCGCGGTCGAGGCGTTCGCGCAGCTGACGGCTGGTGACGAACTTGCCTTCGCGGCCTGCCAGTGGCGAGTTGTTGACCATGAAGTTCATGGTCAGCGTTGGCTCATCGACGGTCAGCATTTCGAGTGCGTCCGGGGTGTCCGGTGCGCAGACGGTCGAACCGATGCCGATTTCTTCGATACCGTTGATCAGGACGATGTCGCCGGCGACGGCTTCATCGACCAGCACGCGCTCCAGGCCCTTGAAGTTCAGGACCTGGTTGATGCGGCCCTTGATCGGGGTCGAACCAGGACCGTTCAGGACGATGACATCCTGGCCAGCCTTGATGCGGCCGCGCGAGATACGGCCAATGCCGATCTTGCCGACGTACGACGAGTAGTCGAGCGAGGTCACTTGCATCTGCAGCGGACCATCCGGATTGTCGTCACGGACTGGCACGTGTTGCAGGATTGCTTCAAACAGCGGCTTCATGTCGCCTTCGCGGACATCTTCGGTCAGACCGGCATAGCCGTTCAGGCCCGATGCGTAGACGACCGGGAAGTCCAGCTGCTCGTCGGTTGCGCCGAGCTTGTCGAACAGTTCGAACGTCTGGTTGATGGCCCATTCGGCGCGCGCGCCTGGACGGTCGACCTTGTTGACGACGACGATTGGCTTCAGGCCCAGGGCCAGTGCCTTGCGGGTCACGAAGCGGGTCTGTGGCATCGGGCCTTCTTGCGCATCGACCAGCAGCAGCACGGAGTCAACCATCGACAGCACGCGCTCGACTTCGCCGCCGAAGTCGGCGTGGCCTGGGGTGTCGACGATATTGATGTGGGTACCTTCGTACTCGACAGCGCAGTTCTTCGACAGAATGGTGATGCCGCGTTCTTTTTCGAGGTCGTTCGAGTCCATCACGCGGGTTTCCACCTGCTGATTTTCACGGAACGTACCGGATTGACGCAGCAGCATGTCCACCAGGGTGGTTTTGCCGTGGTCAACGTGGGCGATGATTGCGATATTACGAATCGCGCGTTTGGTGTTTGACATGGTCTCTGAGAAGTTGCGTTGTACGGAAGTGTACGATCTGCCGAGTATCTGCTGCGCTGTACCGCGATGCTGCTGCGGTACTGCGACGATGTTGCCGCGATGGTGCCGCGAAGTTGCCGCGCACTTGCTGATTTCGGAAACCGACTAGTATAGCAGGTAAAGTACCGCTCTAACCGGGGTGGCTGGAAATAGCGAGGTATTTCAAGAGCTTGCCCGGTCATTGGGCAGACGGGGCGCTGCCTGCAAGGGTAGCGCCCGTTGATGACTGCCGCGTGACATCAACCCTGCGGCGCGGTCGAGATCAGGCGTTCGGGCGCCAGGATCGCATACTCACCGAGAATCCCGGTGCCCAGCAGGCTGCCAGCATGATAGATGCGCACCCTGCCCTGCTGCTCGGGCACGACGATGTCTTCCTTGCCGAGCGCCAGGCGCTGGCCTTGCAGGAAACGGCGCGCCAACTCGGGCGTCAGTTCAAGGGCCGGGAAACTCGACAGCAAGGCGTCGACCGGCTGCAGCAGCGACAACGGGTCCGGGTGCGCCAGCAGATCGTCCAGCGTGATCATGCCCTCGATCGTCAACGGCCCGACTTCGGTGCGGCGCAGTGCGTTCAGGTGCGCGCCGCAACCAAGCGCGGCGCCGATGTCTTCGCCCAGCACGCGCACATACGTGCCCTTGCTGCAGGTAACAGCGATCTTCAGGAACGGCGCGTCGTACGCAACCAGCGTCAGCGAATGGATCGTCACCGGGCGCGCTTCGCGCTCGAGCACGATGCCTTCACGCGCGTATTCGTACAGCGCCTTGCCGTCGCGCTTGAGCGCCGAGTACATCGGCGGCGTCTGCAGGATCGGGCCACGGTAGCGGGCCAGTGCGGCTTCGATCTGGTCCAGCGTCACATCGACCGGTTTCGTCTCGACGGCCTCGCCTTCGGTGTCGCCGGTGGTCGTCGTGATGCCCAGATGGACCGTGGCCAGATAGGTCTTGTCCGACTCCAGCAAATCCTGCGAAAACTTGGTCGCTTCGCCAAAGCACAGTGGCAAGAGGCCAGTGGCAAACGGGTCGAGCGTGCCGGTGTGGCCGGCCTTCTTCGCGTTGAGCACGCGCTTGGCCTTGATCAGCGCGTCATTCGACGAGAAGCCCACCGGCTTGTCGAGCAACAGCACGCCATTGACCAGGTCGCGCGGTTTTTTGGCGGGCCGACCGTTCACGCTTTGTTCGCCTTGTCGGCGTCGTCACCAGCATCGCTGTCCTGATCCTGATCCTGATCCTGCGCCTGGTCCAGATCCTGCGCCTGGTCCAGGTCGACGTCCACCTCAGGGGCCGGGTTCGATTCCGGGTCATCCTTCGAGCGCGTTGCATTGGCCTGGTCGATCAGGGCCGACATCTGCAGGCCGCGCACGGTCGACGTGTCATGCACGAAGTGCAGCGCCGGCAGCGTGTGGATGTGCAGGCGCTTGCCCAGCATATTGCGCAGGTAGCCGGACGCCTTGTTCAGGCCTTCCTGCGTCTGCTTGACTTCTTCCACGCCATCCTTGAGCAGGGTGAAGTACACCTTGGCGTGGGCGTAGTCGGGGGTCAGTTGTACTTCGCTGATCGTGACCATGCCGACACGAGGGTCCTTCAGTTCGAAGGCGATGAGTTCCGACAGATCCTTCTGGATCTGGTCGGCCACGCGCAGGCCGCGCTTGGGAATGCTTTTGCTGTGTTTAGCCATGATGTTGCTGCATCTTTTTCTGGAAAATCAGAGAGCCAAAAATAAAAGGGCCAGGCCCTTCGCGACGTTGCCGCGAAGCGTCCTGGCCCCCATGTTACGCCAACGTGTCGCTTACAGCGTACGTGCCACTTCGGTGACTTCGAACACTTCCAGGACGTCGCCGACCTGGATTTCGTTCTGACCCTTGAGCGACAGGCCGCACTCGAGACCGGCGCGCACTTCTTTTGCGTCGTCCTTGAAGCGCTTGAGCGAATCGATCTCGCCAGTCCACAGCACAATGTTGTTGCGCAGCAGACGGACCGACGACGAACGCTTGACGACACCATCGGTGACCAAGCAACCGGCAATCGCGCCGACTTTCGAGACCAGGATGACCTGGCGAATCTCGACCTGACCGGTGATGGTCTCGCGCTTTTCTGGCGCCAGCATGCCCGACAGAGCGGTACGGACTTCGTCGATGGCATCGTAAATGATGCTGTAGTAACGAATGTCTACGCCGTTCGACTCGGCCAGCTTGCGCGCCTGGGCATCGGCACGGGCGTTAAAGCCAATGATGACTGCCTTCGACGCGGTTGCCAGGTTGACGTCCGACTCGGTGATGCCGCCGACCGCTGCGTGCACGATCTGGACCCGCACTTCCGAGGTCGACAGCTTCTGCAGCGAACCGACCAGTGCCTCTTGCGAACCCTGCACATCGGTCTTGACGATGAGCGGCAGGTTCTTGATTTCGCCTTCGGCCATTTGCTCGAACATGTTCTCGAGCTTCGCGGCTTGCTGCTTGGCCAGCTTCACGTCACGGAACTTACCTTGACGGAACAGGGCGATTTCACGCGCCTTGCGCTCGTCGGCCATGACCATGACTTCTTCGCCAGCGGTCGGCACTTCGGTCAGACCCTGGATTTCGACCGGGATCGATGGGCCAGCCGAGGTGACGGCCTTGCCGTTTTCGTCCAACATGGCACGAACACGACCGAACGACGAACCCGCCAGCACGACGTCGCCGCGCTTCAAGGTACCCGACTGCACCAGGATCGTTGCGACCGGGCCGCGGCCCTTGTCCAGACGGGCTTCGACCACCAGGCCACGGGCCGGCGCTTCGGTCGGTGCTTTCAGTTCCAGCACTTCGGCCTGCAGCAGCACTTGCTCCAGCAGGTCGTCGATACCGGTACCGATTTTTGCCGACACTGGCACGAATGGCGACTCGCCACCGTATTCTTCAGGCACGACGCCTTCAGCGACCAGCTCTTGCGTGACGCGGTCGGTGTTGGCACCCGGCTTGTCGATCTTGTTGATCGCCACGACCAGCGGTACACCAGCGGCTTTTGCGTGAGCAATTGCCTCTTTGGTTTGCGGCATCACGCCGTCGTCCGCCGCCACCACCAGGATGACGATGTCGGTCGCCTTGGCACCACGGGCACGCATGGCGGTGAACGCCTCGTGACCCGGGGTGTCAAGGAAGGTGATCATGCCGCGTGGGGTATCCACGTGGTATGCACCGATGTGCTGGGTAATACCACCGGCTTCGCCCGAAGCGACCTTGGCGCGACGGATGTAATCCAGCAGCGACGTCTTACCATGGTCGACGTGACCCATGACGGTGACAACCGGTGCGCGCGAGGTCGATTCGAACTCGGCGTGCTCGCCGTTGTCGGCCAGCAGTGCCTCTGGATCATCCTCGGCGGCAGCAAAGGCCTTGTGGCCCATCTCTTCCACCAGGATCATCGCGGTTTCCTGATCGAGCACCTGGTTCATCGTGCACATCTGGCCCAGCTTCATCAGTTGCTTGATGACTTCCGATGCCTTGATCGCCATCTTGTGGGCCAGTTCGGCCACGGTGATGGTTTCCGGCACGTGCACATCGCGCACGATCGCTTCGGTTGGCGCCTGGAAGTTGGTCTCGCGGTCATCATGACCACGACGACCACCACGGCCGCCACCAGCACGCCAGCCGTCACGGCCACCGGTGCTGCTGCCTGCGCCGCCGCGCGTTTTCACGCTCGGGCCGCCACGCTTTTTAGCGTCATCCGACCAGGTCGACGACACATTGGCCGACTTGATCGACTTCTTGTCGCCAGGCTTCTTGGCGTCGTCTTTCTTGACTTCGCCAGGCTTCTTGTCGGCAGGCTTGTGCAGCGTACCGGCTGGGGCCGCTGGTGCGACGACCGGCTTCGGTGCTGGCTCAGGTGCCTTGATGACGCGGCGCGGCTGACTCATCATCAGCTTGATCTGCGCGACTTCATCGGCCACGGCCTTGCGGGCGCGCTCGGTAGCGGCAACGCGTTCGGCCGCTTCCTTGCTTGCCGCTTCATTGCGGGCCTTGACTTCTTCAGCGGCGCGCTTGGCCGACTCGTCAGCAGCAGCACCGGCAGCGGCTTCTTTCGCGCCGGCAGCAGCTTCCTTGGCAGCACCGGCAGCCACGGCAGCAGCAGCCGATTTCTCGGCGGCGTCGCGCTTGGCTTGTTCGGCCGCATCGCGCTTGGCCTGCTCTTGCGCTGCCTGGGCTTGCGCCTTTTCTTCGGCTTCGAGTTTGATCAGGCGCTCTTGCTTCTCGCGCAGATCAGCCTCTTGGCGGGCGATCGCTTCGTTCTGGCGCGCTGCTTCCTCTTCGCGACGTGCTTGTTCAGCAACGTCGACGACTGGCTCTTCAGGTGCTTTGGTCGTGACCAGGTCGTCGCGCTGCACGAAGGTGCGCTTCTTGCGGACTTCGACCTGGATGGTGCGCGATTTGCCCGACGAATCAGCTTGCTTGATTTCGCTGGTTTCCTTGCGCGTTACCGTGATCTTTTTCTTTTCACCGGTGTCGCTCGCGCCGTGGGTACGACGCAGATGGTTCAGCAGCTTGTCCTTATCATCTTTCGACAACGGATCTGACGTCGAACTTTTTTCGACGCCGGCCGAGCGCAGCTGCGTCAGCAGCAGGTCTGCAGGCATCTTCAGCTCGGTGGCAAATTGGGCTACGTTGTTACTCGCCATTCAGTCCTCTTTTCTATGTGTCGCGACAGATGATAAAGATTTGCTCAAGCTTTGGCCGTTTCAGCCAGGCTCCAGGCTTTCGCCTGCAGTGCTTTCGCCCGGTCGTCGTACTTGCCATCGACCAGCTTCATCTCGTCGTCGGTCACATCATTAAATTCACTCTTGATCAGGTCGCGGGCACGTTCCGACGGCAGCGCCAGGATGGCGCCAAACTCGTCATAGGCCAGTGCCGCGAATGCGTCGACCGTCTTGATACCAGCCAGGCCAAGCTTGCCGGCAACGGTACGGTCCATGCCTTCCAGATTGACCAGAGCTTCTTCCATGCCTTCGAGGCCTTCTTCGGAAGCAATCGCCTCGGTGACCAGCGCATCGCGTGCACGGGTACGGAGTTCGTTGACAGTGTCTTCGTCGAACGATTCAATTTCCAGCATTTCGGAAATTGGCACATACGCGATTTCTTCCAGGCTCGAGAAGCCTTCTTCCACCAGGATGTCGGCCACTTCCTGGTCGACGTCCAGTTTTTGCATGAACAGCGCGCGGATGGCCGCCGATTCCTGCTCCACCTTGTTGGCCGATTCCTCGGCCGTCATGATGTTGATCTTCCAGCCGGTCAGCTCGGACGCCAGGCGCACGTTCTGGCCCGAACGGCCGATCGCGATGGCCAGGTTTTCTTCGTCCACGACGACATCCATCGCGTGCTTTTCTTCGTCGACCACGATCGACGAGACATTCGCCGGCGCCAGGGCGCCAATGACGAACTGCGCCGGGTCGTCGGACCACAGCACGATGTCGACACGCTCGCCACCCAGTTCGCCGGTCACGGCCTGGACGCGCGAACCGCGCATCCCGACGCAGGTACCGATCGGGTCGATGCGCTTGTCGGCCGTGAACACGGCGATCTTGGCGCGCACGCCGGCATCGCGGGCAGCGGACTTAATCTGCAGCAGGCCCTGCTCGATCTCTGGTACTTCGAGTTCGAACAGCTTCATGATGAAATCAGGCGCGGTGCGCGACAGGATCACCTGCGGGCCACGCATATTGCGGTCCACACGCAGGATGAAAGCGCGCACACGGTCGCCGATACGCAGGTTCTCTTTCGGGATCATCTGGTCACGCGGCAGGCGTGCTTCGATCTTGCCCGATTCGACAATCGCGTCGCCGCGTTCCATGCGCTTGATGGTGCCGGTGACGAGCGAATCGCCACGTTCCAGGAAGTCTTGCAGGATCTGCTCGCGTTCGGCATCGCGCACGCGCTGCAGCACGACCTGCTTGGTGTCCTGGGCAAAGCGACGACCGAAGTCGACCGATTCAATCGGCTCTTCGATGTATTCGTCGACTTCAATGTCCGAGATCTGCTCTTTGGCTTCAAAGTGCAGGATTTCCTGGTCAGGCAGCTGCAGGCCGGCTTCGTCGGGAACGACGTGCCAGCGGCGGAAAGTCTCGAATTCGCCGGTGTCACGGTCGATTGACACGCGAATGTCGACTTCGCCTTCATAACGCTTCTTCGTGGCCTGTGCCAGCGCGAACTCGAGCGCTCCGAAAACGACTTCCTTGTCGACGTTCTTTTCGCGCGCAAGCGCATCCACCAGTAACAAAATTTCGCGACTCATGCTTTGCGACTCCTAAAATCCACCTGCGGCACTAAACGTGCCTTATCCAATTCGGCCAGCGTAAATTCCATCAACGCCGGGCCATCTTTACTGTCAAATTCCAAGCCGACCTTGTCGTTCTCGACGCCGCGCAGGATACCGGTGAACGTCTTGCGGTTATCACTGCCCGGCACCGCGACACGCAGCTTGACCGTGCACTCAAGGCCGGCAAAGCGCGCGAAATCGGCGAGGGTTCGTACCGGGCGATCGAGGCCCGGCGACGAAATTTCGAGTCGTTCGTAATCGACGTTTTCCACGGTGAAGACATGCGACAGCTGGTGACTCACCTTGGCGCAATCCTCGACCGTGATCGGGCCCTTTTCGTCCGCGTCGGCAGCCGGAAAATCGATATACACACGCAGGATCCCGCGGTCGCCTCGTTCCACGTCGACGAGTTCATAACCGAGACCACTGACTGTCGTGGCGATTAAATCAAACTGCTGCACGGCACTTCTCCAGGGCTTCTAAAACGATTTACCAAAAAAAAAAATGGGCATCTGCCCATCTTTTTGTCATTACACCCCAATCAAAATATGACGCTTACACCGGATGCACGCTGAACAACACGTCGGGAAGGTCTTCGATTAGGCTGCAAATTATACTGCTTTTCGGCGTGCCTCGCAATCCGCACGCCAAAATGAGCAGCTATACAACAGTTAGCAGACTGCCATCGGCAGTCCGCACTGAATTGGGCTTAGCCGCGACGGCCGCGGCGTGGTGCCGCATGCTCGGCGCCGCCACGCGGACCCTGGCCGCCACCCGCACCGCCACGGCGTGCGCCGCCGCCGGTGTTGGCAAAACCGAACGTGGTCTGCAACGGATCGGGCTGGCGTGGACGGCTGCTGGCGCCAGCGCCACCCGTCTTGCCGCCCTGCCCGCCGCCGAAACCGGCGCCGCGGCCCTTGCCGCCACCCTGGCCACCCGGACGGCCGCCGGCTGGCTTGTTGCCAGGCACCGGACCATTCAGGATACCCTGGCCGCGGGTGCTGCCCACGCGCGTTGCCTGCGGACCGAACGGATCGACATTGCGATTGGCGTCGGCGCGGTCGATGCGGTTGCCATCGCTGCGGTCGTTGCCACGCTCATCGTCGCCGCCGGCGCTGCGCACGTTGCCGCGCTCAGGACCGCGAGTGTTGCCACGTTCGTTGCCACGCTCACCGCCACGCTCATTACCGCGCTCGCTGTCACGCGCACCATTCGGACGCGGACCCTTGCCCGGCTTGCCGCCCGACTTGGCGTTTTTCTCCGGTGCCGCTTTTTTCTCGACACCGAAGGCCGTCATCAGCGAACGGACATCGTTTTCTTCGAATTCTTCCCAGCGACCGCGCTTGAGGCCACTTGGCAGGGTCATCGCGCCGTAACGGGTACGGATCAGGCGCGAGACGGTCAGGCCGACCGCCTCGAACATGCGGCGCACTTCGCGGTTACGGCCTTCGCCGATGACCACGCGGTACCAGCGGTTGATGCCTTCGCCGCCGCCGTTCTGGATTTTGGAGAATGCCGCCTTGCCGTCGTCGAGGTCGACGCCGGCCAGCAGCTTCTGGCGCATGCCTTCCTCAAGCTCGCCCAGCGTGCGCACCGCGTATTCACGGTCGATATTATAACGCGGGTGCATCAGGCGGTTGGCCAGGTCACCCGACGTGGTGAACAGCAGCAGGCCTTCGGTATTGAAGTCGAGGCGGCCAACGGCCAGCCACTTGCCTGCCTTCATCGACGGCAGACGATCGAACACCGATGGACGGCCTTCCGGATCGTCATGGCTGACGATTTCGCCGGCCGGTTTGTGGTACACCAGCACGCGCGGTGGCTTGCTGCTCACGCGGCGCTGGATCAGCTTGCCGTTGATGCGCACGGCATCGGTCGGCAGGATGCGCTGGCCGATGTGGGCCGGCTCGCCATTGACCGACACGCGGCCGGCAACGATCAGGTCTTCCATGTCGCGGCGCGAACCCAGGCCCGCTTCGGCCAGCACCTTGTGCAGCTTCGGCGCGTCGTCGTCGGCAGTCAGGTCGCGGCGCACGGCCTTGACCGGCGCATTGCGGCGGGCGCCGTCGTTGGCGTCGAAATCGTCCGACGTGACGAACGAGAACACATTGTCGGCCTCGTCCATTGGCTGCGGTTTGCCGCCGGGCTTGCCCGGCTTGCCATTACGGCCGATCTGCTTGACCGGTTGGCCCTGGCGACCGGCGCCCTGCACCGGACGATTGCTCTGCTGGTTGCGCATGCCCGGCTTTTGCTGGCCACGGCCGCGGCCTTGTGGCGCGCCGTCGACGGCAGCAGCAGCCTCGGCGCCAGCACCTTCAGCCGGCGCGTCGCCTTCTGGCGCAGCGTCCGCCGCAGCAACGGCAGGGGCTGCCAGCTGCTCGAGCGCTTCGCGTTCGGCGCGCTTTTCGCGCATCTGACGGGGACCGCGCGGCTTCGGTGCAGGTGCAGCCTCGGCGCCGTCGGCGGCCGGCGCTGCGGCCAGCTCTTCCTTGGCGGCCTGGACTTCTTTCGCGGCCTTCATCGCGCGTGGTTTACGCACTTTCGCGGCTGGCGCGTCGGCAGCTGGTGCATCACCAGCCAACTCGGCAGCGACTGGCGCGGCGGCGCCGGATTCACTGGCGACGGCGACCTTGCGCGTGCGCTTTGCCTTGACCGGCGCTTCCACGGCGGCGTCGACCGGCGCGGACCCGGCAGCAGCAGCCTCGGCGGCAATCATGGCCTTGGTGCGGCGCTTTGGCTTGGCGACGGCGGTCTCGGCTGCGTCGACAGGCTTGTTTTCGGTTGGTTCAGTTGGGTTCATCATTCGTATCTTTATTGTGCTGACCCGCCTCGGCAATTCCGTCGTCTGTCAGGTCTGGTATCGACACTTCAATCGGTGAAGTGTCCGGATGTAAGACGGGCGCGCCGGCGTCCGCCTTCTCAAAATTGTCGTTCAGTGCTGCTTCCAGTGCTTCCAGGCTGCGTGCATCCGGCCCCTCGGCCAACGCCTGCAGCGGCGGCAGTTGCGACAGCGACGCCAGGCCCAGGTCATCCAGGAACTGGCGCGTCGTGCCCAGCAGCGCCGGGCGCCCTACGACTTCACGGTGGCCGAGCACGTCGATCCAGCCGCGGTCTTCGAGCATCTTGATCGTCTGCGAATTGACCGCCACGCCGCGAATTTCTTCGATATCGCCGCGCGTGACCGGCTGGCGATAGGCAATGATGGCCAGCGTTTCCAGCGTCGCCCGCGAATACTTCGGCGGCTTCTCGGGCGACAGCCGGTCGAGATACGGCTTCATTTCGGGACGGCTCTGGAAACGCCAGCCCGAGGCCAGGCTGACGATCTCGATGCCGCGGCCATCCCAGTCCTGGCGGAGTTCTTCCAGCAAAATCTTGATCGTATCGGCGCCAACGCCGGCGCCCTGGCTGCGACCGCTCGCATCGACGTCGGCGAACAGCTTTTTCATGCCGTGGATCGACATTGGCTCGCGGGCGCACAGCAAGGCGGTTTCGAGGACGCGCTTGGCCTCGTCAGTATTCATAGTGCGATGTCGTCAATCCACAAACAGTAGCGGTAGCAGAAACAGAATCCGCGCAACAGAATCAGGGCAAACACGGTTAGCGTCCGGCGACCACGCAACGAGCGGCGCCGGCGCATGGGCGGCTAGCCTGCTGTTTGCGATCTGCTGCCTGATACTGGAATCCGTGGGTCCGGGGCTGATGCGCCGGACAGTCTATTACACGAAGGGCAAGGAACCCGTCGCGGGCAACCTGCCTCTGAGTGTTGATGCTCGTTGGGAAACGCGGCGCATCGGCGCACTCGCCATGTTCGGGAGGCGCCGGGGAGCGGCCTGTGCGGCACGCGGAGGGACGACGACGTTTCTTGCAACTGGCGGCCATTGTACCCGATAAAACCGCGTAGTGGACAAGCGACCATCCACGCGGCGGGTAGCTAGTAGCGTCAGTCTGACAGTTTTTCCGACAAAATCGCAGACACACCAACAAAAGCCGGGTATTCAGCGGTGATGACGTAGGTCGGCACGGCCGTCAGGTAATGGACGAAGCGCCCTTTTTGTTCGAAGCGGCGGCGGAACGACGAGCGGTCAAAGCGCGCACCCAGGCGCGGAACGATGCCGCCACCAATATAGATACCACCCTGCGCGCCGAGCGTGACGGCCAGGTTGCCGGCCACGGTGCCGAGCATGCCGCAGAATGCCTCGAGCACGTCGTCACACAGCGGGCATTCGCCCGACAGCGCGCGGCGCGAAATCTCGGCGGCGCTGAGACGCTCGTTAGGGCTGCCCGCGCGATCGGCCAGCGCGCGGTAGATGAGTTCGACGCCGGCGCCGGACAGGAAACGCTCGAACGAGACATGGTCGTATTCGCGCCAGGCAAATTGCAGGATCGCGATTTCGTCATCGTTGATCGGCGCGAAGCTCACGTGCCCGCCTTCGCTACGCAATGCCGTCCACGAGCTGGCGCACGGGATCAGGCCCGACACGCCCAGGCCGGTGCCGGCGCCGATCAGGCCCAGCGCCGTGTCCGGCTGGGGCACGCCACCGCCAACCTGGCGCTTGTGCTCGCCCAGATGCGGCAGCGAACGGGCCAGTGCCGAAAAGTCATTCACCACCAGCAGGATCTCGAAGCCGCATTCGATCCGCAATGCCTCGGTCGAAAATTCCCAGTGGTGGTTGGTCATGCGCACATAGTCACCCGTGACCGGATTGGCAATCGCCAGCGCCGCATGCCGGATCGGGCTGGCCGTCAGCGCCTGGACGGTCGAACCGGCCAGATAGGTGCGCATCGCATCGCCCAGCGTCGCATAGGCCGCGCACGGCAGAATCTCGACGCCCTCGAGCTGCCCGGGACCACGCTCGATCGCGAAACGACAATTGGTGCCGCCGATATCGGCCAGCAGGCGGGGGCCGCCAGCATGCAGGTGGGAAATCTCGTTCATGGACAGGGACATGGAAGCGGTCATTGCGAGCACAGTGGAGGCGAAGCCGCAAGCTTACTAAATATTTTGCCTCCAAGACAAGAACTATCTGTAGTTTTGCTACAGACAATGGTATGTGTCAGGGCTTACTCACGTGAAAACAGGCTTGATCACCGTAATTGCACTACGCCGCACGCGCTGCTGCGCGCAGCCCCGATCAGCAGGGCGCCGGATCGAGCGAGGACGGGGTATCACCACGCCCGTTCCAGGCATCGAGCCCGCCCTTGAGCGCGCGCACGCGGCGAAAGCCGTTGGCAGCGAACTGGTGTGCGACCTGGGCGGCCGTCACGTCATCGGGACAACTGCAGTAGACCACAATCTGGCGCTCGCGGTCGAGCGACGCCATTAATTTGCCCGGCTCGCACGCGCGGAAAATGAGCGCGCCGGGAATAGGCGCTTCGAGATCCTGCGCCGTCAGGCTACGCGCATCGATGAGCACCGGTTGTTCGCCGCTGTCGATCAGCGCCAGCAATTCGGCCATCTCGATGCGCTCGGCGCCACTGCGCGAACGGTGCCGGCGCCGCTCGGCATACTTGAAGGCGATAAACAGGCCCAGTGCGCTGGCGACAACGACCAGCGCCGTGCTGCCCATCGTCGACAGGAGATCGAGAACGTCGTCGACGCTGTCGTGGAACCAGGCGCCCAGCAGAATGCCAACGCCGCTCCACAGCGCCGCGCCAGTGACGGCGTACAGCAGGAAGGGCTTCGGGGCCACGCCCATCGCGCCCGACAACGGCGCGGCGATGGTATTGAAGCCGGGGACAAACTTGGATACCAGCAGCGACTTGACGCCGAACCGGCTGAAGCGGTCTTCGGTCTGGTTGACGCATGAATCGGGGGACAGGGAAATCTTGCACAGCAGCCGCAGGATGCGCTTGCCATAGAAGCGCCCGGCGCGGAACCAGAACACATCGCAGATCAGGCAGGCGGTGATCGCGGCCAGCCAGACGAGCTGCCAGCTGACGTCGGCCTCGACCGACAGCGCGCCGGCCACGATCAGGATCGGGTAGGCGGGAATGGGCAAGCCAAACTGCTCGACGAGAACAATGCCGAACACGATCAGCACGCCATAGACTTGAATGAGTTCGACTAACTGGGGCATCTTCACAGTGTACGTGAATTGCAGTCGCACCACAGGAATGCGACCTGTTTCGGCAGCCTGTTTGGCATATTCGCAACGGTCTTTTGCGGCATCGACAACGACCCGTAGTTACACCCCGCGCGGAATCGCCGCCAGCAGCGACTTCGTGTACGGATGCTGCGGGTTGCGGTACAGCACATCGGCATCGGCTACCTCCACCACGCCGCCGTTCTGCATCACCATGACCTGGTCGGAGATGTACTTCACCACCGACAGGTCATGCGAAATGAAGATATAGCTCAGGCCAAATTCGTCCTGCAAATCCTGCAGCAGGTTCAGCACCTGGGCCTGGACCGACACGTCCAGTGCCGAGACGGATTCGTCGCAGACGAGGATCTCGGGCCGCATCGTCAGGCAGCGCGCGATCGCGATGCGCTGGCGCTGCCCGCCCGAGAATTCATGGGGATAGCGCCCGTAGGCCGCGTCCGGCAAGCCGACGCGCCCCAGCAGGGTGCGCGCCAGCGCAGCGCGCTCGGCCTCGTGCGCGCCGATTCCGTGGATGCGCATCGGTTCGAGCAGGATCTGGCCGACCGTGAAGCGCGGATTGAGCGAGGCATACGGATTCTGGAAAATGATCTGGATGCGCTGCTTGTAGGGCTGGAATTCGCGGTCGGACATGGCCACCAGATCGCGCCCTTCGAACAGCGCCGAGCCGCCCGTCGCGCGGTGCAGCCGCAACAGCGTCAGGCCCACCGTCGTCTTGCCCGAGCCCGATTCACCGACCACGCCCAGCGTCTTGCCGCGCGCCAGCGTGAACGACACATCCTTCACCGCCTTGAATTCGCGCTTGCCGAACAGGCCCTCGCGCGTCCAGAAGCTCTTCGCCAGGTTTTTCACCACCAGCAGCGGCGCATCGTCGGGGTTCGTGCCGCGTACGCGCTGCGGCAACTGCGCGCCAGGCAGCACGCGCCCCGCCAGGTAATCGTCGATCACCGGCAGGCGCAGCGGACGCGCATCAAGGGATGGCCGGCAATGCAGCAGGGCCCGGGTATAGGCGTCCTGCGGCGCGCCGAACACCTGCGGGGCGGCGCCCTCCTCGCGCACCTCGCCGTGGCGCATCACGATGACACGATCGGCGATCTCGCCCACCAGCCCCAGGTCGTGCGTGATGAACAGCACGGCCATGCGCCGCTCGCGCTGCAGGCGCGCGATCAGGTCCATGATCTGTTTCTGGATCGTCACGTCGAGCGCCGTGGTCGGCTCGTCGGCGATCAGCAATCGGGGCTCGCAGGCAATGGCCATCGCGATCATCACGCGCTGCTGCTGGCCGCCTGACAGGTGGCCCGGGTAGGCATCGATCTTGCGCGCCGGATCGGGAATGCCCACTTCAGCCAGCAACTCGAGCGTGCGCGCACGCGCCGCGCGCTTGTCCATGCCCAAGTGCTGGCGCAGCACTTCGCCGATCTGGAACCCCACCGTAAACACCGGATTGAGCGAGGACATCGGCTCCTGAAAAATCATCGCGATATCTTTGCCGCACAAGGCGCGCCGCGCGGCCAGCGGCAGGCCCAGCAGCTCGCGGCCCGCGAACGCGATGCGCGAGGCCGGATCGACGATCGTCGTCTCGGGCGGCAGCAGCCCCATCACGGCCAGCGAACTGACCGACTTGCCGCTGCCCGATTCGCCCACCAGCGCCACCGTGCTGTTGTCCGGCACATCGAACGAGACGCCTTTCAGCGCGGCGCTGGTGCGGTGCTTGTCGACCCGGAACGCGATGCGCAGGTCGCGCACGCTCAGCAAAGGCATGGTTTCGTGGGTCATTTGATCTTGGGGTCGAGCGCATCGCGCAAGGCGTCGGCAAACAGCGAAAAACTGGTGACCAGCACCGCCATGGCGCCGGCAGCGGCCGCCAGTTGCCACCACTTGCCGAGGATGAGTTCATTCTGCGCTTCGTTGAGCATGCTGCCCCACGAGACGGTGCCTACCGGCACGCCGAAGCCCAGGAACGACAGGATCACTTCGGCCTTGATGAAGCCGACCACGAGGATCGACATCTGCACCAGCGCCACGTGCGACACGTTCGGCAGGATATGCCCGAACATGCGCTGCCAGTTCGACGCGCCGATGGCATTGGCCGCCATCACGTATTCGCGCGCGCTGTGCTTGATGTACTCGGCGCGCATCAGGCGAAACGGTCCCGTCCAGCCGGTCAGGCCCAGGATCAGTACGATGGTCGTCACGCCCTTTTGCTGCAGCACGGCGGCCACGGTCAGGATCATCAGGATCGATGGAATCGACGTGAAGATGCTGTAGAACCAGTTGAACAGGTCGTCGACCCAGCCACCGAAGAACCCGGCAACGGCGCCAAACAGCGTGCCCAGCGTGACAGCCAAGAGCGCCGCGACCAGGCCGACGACGATCGACGTCTCACCGCCCTTGATCGTTTTCCTGACGATGTCGTGGCCCCATTTATCGGCGCCAAACAGCAGCGTCGTGCGCTTGGCCACCGGCGGATGCGTTGCCGCCACCTGGGCCTGCAACGCTGCCAGTTCGGCCGCGAGCGGATCGAACGCATTCGGCGGCGTGGCGCGTGGCAGTTGCGCCTGCGCCAGAGCGCGCGCCGTCGCATCGGCGCCGACAAAGCTCGGCGGCGCGTAATTGACGGCCACTTCCTCTTCCCAGTCGGCGGCCACCAGGCCTGTGCTCGAGAGCAGCACCAGCAGCAGGAAGCCGGCCACGACGGCAAGCGCTGCCATCGCCACGCGGTCCGCCCGCAGGCGGCGCCAGGCCAGCGTCCACAGGCCGGCTGAATCGTCGGATGTCTGCATCGTCATCATCGGAATTGCACGCGCGGATCGACGGCGCGGTACAGCAGGTCGGCCAGCAGGTTGAACACCATCGTCGCCGCGGCCACGTAGACCGTGATCGCCTTGATCACCGGGAAGTCGCTGCGTTCAACGGCAAGAATGACTTCGCGCCCGATGCCGGGGATGCCGAAGAAACGTTCGAGAAGAAACGCCCCGATCAGCAGCGCCGGCAGGTTCGCCATCACGTGCGTGATGATGGGAATGGCGGCATTGCGCAGCACGTGTACCCAGACGATGCGGCGCTCGCTCAAGCCCTTGGCGCGCGCCGTGCGCACGTAGTCCTGCCCCACTTCGTCGAGCACGAAGCTGCGGTACAGGCGCAGCGTCGGCGCGATCGAAACGGCCAGACCAATGATGATCGGCAGCAGCGCGTAGTGCAGCAGATTCTCGCCCAGGCTACTGCCCCAGCCCTGCACGGGAAACAGGCCCAGCTGGTAAGCAAACACGTACTGGAACACCGAGATATACACGAGGATCGAGATCGACATGCCCACCGTGCAGGCAATCATCACGGCGCGGTCGGTCAGCGAGCCGCGCACGAAGGCGATGCCCAGCGCCAGCGCAATGCCGAAGAACACTTCGAGCACCGTGAGCGGAATCAGGACAGTGAGCGATGGCCCCAGGCGGCTGGTGATGATCTGCGCCACCGGTTCGCCCGTGCTCCAGGCATTGCCGAAGTCGAACGTGAGGATTTGCTGGATGAAGATCCACAGCTGCACCGGGTATGGCTGGTCAGTGCCCAGCTGGCGCCGGATGTTCTCGATGGCGTTCGCATCGGCCATCTTGCCGGCCAGCAGATAGGCCGGATCGCCACCGACCCAGTTGAACAGCACGAACACCAGCAGCACGACGCCCGCCATGGTCGGCAACATTTGCCACAGGCGCCGGACGATATAAGCAAGCATGACACTCCCGAACCGGGACCAGGCAAACGTGCCATTCCCCGCGAAATTCACCAACCCGATACAGGCGTTGCGAACCCGACACGATAGCGCATATCGGCGTGGGCTGACAGAGGCAGGATGTCATGGGGTGATAGACATGGGTTATCCAACGTACTGACGTTTGTGACATGAAAACGGCAACAACAGCGTGTTGTCGGTGGTTCTGCATACATACGCATAAACGGCAATATCTGCCAATCACATGCTATATCACCGCATTAAATACCGAACAAACTATATTTTCCTTCATATATTCCACATATTATTTTTCATGTCGGAATCATGACTAGCACCAAAATGCATACTTGTACAGACTAGTCGTTGCGCAGTTGTATTTTTGATTCGTAAAGACTTTATACGTTGACACTACCTTACTGGAAATGTTTTTATTGCCAGGTAGTAAAAATTCGACGCTGCTATTCGCGGTGGCAATCCAATGACATTACTGCAGGCGACATCCGCTCTGCAGGTCTTACCTGGGAAAATCGACATGATGGTTGAAACAGTGTTATCTCGATCGGTTCGACTGATCTGTGCAGGCGGCATGGTCGTCGCGTTCTCGGCGGCCCACGCCCAGGACACGGCGCCTGCCACAGGCGAACCTCAGCGCGTGGAAGTGACCGGTTCACGCATCGCCACGGCCAACCTGGAAAGCATCAGCCCGGTTACCGTCGTCAACGCCAAGGACATCAAGCTCGAAGGTGTGCGTTCGGTCGAGAGCCTGCTGAACAACCTGCCCCAGGTCTTCGCCGACCAGGGTGGCTCGGTCTCGAACGGCTCGACCGGCACCGCGACTGTCAACCTGCGCAACTTCGGCGCCGATCGCACCCTGGTGCTGGTCAATGGTCGCCGCCTGCCAGCAGGCAGCCCGCGCAATCCGGCCGCCGACCTGAACCAGATCCCGGTGGGCCTGGTCAAGCGCGTCGAAGTGCTGACGGGCGGCGCCGGCGCCATCTACGGCTCCGACGCCGTGGCCGGCGTGGTCAACTTCATCATGGACGACAACTTCCAGGGCGTCCAGATCGACAGCAACTACCAGTTCTACAACCACCAGCAAAACGGCGGGCCTGCGGCCGATGCCGCCACGCGCCGCAATTTTGCGCTGCCGGGCGACAAGAGCGCCGACGCCAAGGTCAAGGACATCAGCCTGACGATGGGTGGCAACTTCGCCGACGGCCGCGGCAATGCCGTGGTGTTCCTGGGCTACAAGAAGGAAGACCCGCTGCTGCAATCGGAGCGTGACTTCACGGCGTGCTCGCTGGGCGGCTCCACCACGGGCGACACGTTCAACTGCGGCGGCTCCGGCACCAGCTTCCCGGGTCGCTTCCTGGTGGGCACGCGCAGCTTCACCGTGGCCGATGCGAACGGCGGCGTGCGTCCTTATATCGGCGCAAACGATGCCTACAACTTCGGTCCGCTGAACTATTTCCGCCGTCCGTCCGAGCGCTATACGTTCAGCTCGTTCACGCACTACGACATCAACGACAAGACCCGCGTCTACGGCGAAGCCAGCTTCCACGATGACAGCACTGTCGCCCAGATCGCGCCGTCCGGCCTGTTCGGCCTCGACGCTTCCGGCGCCAATGCAATCACCTTCGAGAACCCGCTGCTGTCGAATGCCTGGCGCCAGACGCTGGGCCTGAACGCGCCGGGCGACACGGCCGATCTGGTCATCTTCCGCCGCAACGTCGAAGGCGGTGGCCGCCGCGACGACCTGAACCACACGTCCTACCGCGGCGTGGTCGGCGTCAAGGGCGATGTCGGCAACTGGAAGTACGACGTCTTCGCGCAGGTGGGCAAGGTCCGCTACGCCGAAACCTACTTCAACGACTTCTCGGTGGCGCGCAGCGCGCGGGCACTGGACGTCGTCCCCGGCGCCAACGGCGCACCGGTCTGCCGCAGCACGCTGAACGGCATCGATCCGAACTGCGTGCCCTACAATATCTGGAGCCTCGGCGGCATCACCAAGGAAGCACTGACCTACCTGCAAACCCCGGGCTTCCAGCGCGGCAGCACGTCGCAAACCGTGCAAGGCGTCAACCTGTCGACCGACCTGGGCGAATACGGTCTGAAGCTCCCTACCAGCACCGAAGGCATCGGCCTGGCGCTCGGCTGGGAACACCGCACCGAAAAACTGTCGCTGGACAACGATGCAGCCTTCGAATCGGGCGATCTGGCTGGCCAGGGCGGCCCGACCAAGAACGTGAGCGGCCAGTTCAGCGTGCGTGACTATTACGCCGAAACCCGTATCCCGATCCTGCAGAAGCAGCCGTTCGCTGATCAGCTCAACGTCACCGCCAGCTATCGCAAATCGGATTATTCGACCGGCCAGAAGACCAGCTCGTATGGTGCAGGCATCGAATGGGCACCGATCAAGGAAGCGAAGTTCCGCTTCAGCTATCAGCGCGCCGCACGCGCCGCCAACGTGGTCGAACTGTACACGCCGGCCGGCCTGGGCCTGTACGACATGTCGTCCGACCCATGCGCGGGCGAGACCCCGACCGCTTCCCTGGCCCAGTGCGCACGCACCGGCGTCACGGCTGCCCAGTACGGCAACATCGTCGATTCGCCAGCCCAGCAGTACAACCAGATCACCGGCGGCAACACGAACCTGGCGCCGGAGGAATCCGACTCGTACACGCTGGGCCTGGTGCTGACCCCGACGCGCAACACGTCGGTCACCATCGACGCTTTCGACATGAAGGTCAATGGCATCATCGGCGGCTTGCCGGCAACGACCAGCCTCGAGAGCTGCCTGGCAACGGGCGACCCGACGTTCTGCTCGCTGATCACGCGTGACCGTCTGGGTACCCTGTGGGCGCTGGAAACCGCGCAGATCGTCGCCACCAACCAGAACCTGGGCATGGCGTCGACCAAGGGCGTTGACCTGGGCGCGAACTGGAACACCAAGCTGGGCGCCTGGGGCAGCCTGAACCTGTCGTTGATGGGTACCTACCTGAAAGAGTTCAAGCAGCAGGACTTGCCGGGCGGCGATACGCGTGACTGCGCCGGCCTGCACGGTCCTACCTGCGGCGTGCCGCTGCCAAAATGGCGTCACAAGGTGCGCGCTGTCTGGGGCACCCCGTGGAATGGCGTGGAACTGGGCGCGACCTGGCGCTATGTACGCGGTGTCGATCTGGACACCGAATCGGAACCAGCAGATGCAAGCCTTGGCGCACGCAACTACCTGGATCTGGTCGGCAGCTGGCAGATCAACCGTAACTTCACCCTGCGCGCCGGCATGAACAACGCGCTGGACAAGGATCCACCGCTGTCGGGCGTGGTCGCTGCGGTCTTCGGCAACGGCAATACCTACCCACAGGTGTATGACGCGATGGGCCGTCATATCTTCCTGAACCTGACCGCCAAGTTCTGATCCCGGCGAGCAGATAGAATAACGGCGCACCTCGGTGCGCCGTTTTTTTATGCGTGCTTGATTACTCCTGGCGCAGGCGGCGCTGGCGCACCGCCGCTGCCAGACCGTCCAGCACCTGCAGGCTGCTGTCCCAGTCGATGCAGCCATCGGTTACCGACTGGCCATACGTCAGCTCCTTGCCCGGCACCAGATCCTGACGCCCACCCACCAGGTTCGATTCGATCATCACGCCCACGATACGATCGTCGCCGGCCGCGATCTGCGTGGCGATATCGGCGCACACGGGCACCTGGTTCTCGGGCTTCTTGGAACTGTTGGCATGCGACGCGTCGATCATCAGGCGGCTGGCCAGGCCCAGCGCGGCGATCTGGCGGCAGGCTTCGTCGACGCTGGCGGCGTCGTAGTTCGGCGCTTTGCCGCCACGCAGGATGATGTGGCAATCCTCGTTGCCCGAGGTCGACACGATGGCCGAGTGGCCGCCCTTGGTCACCGATAAAAAGTGGTGCGGCTGTGACGCGGCCTTGATCGCCTCGGTCGCGATCTTGATATTGCCGTCGGTGCCGTTCTTGAAACCGACCGGGCACGACAGGCCGGACGCCAGCTCGCGGTGCACCTGCGACTCGGTCGTGCGCGCGCCGATGGCGCCCCAGCTGATCAGGTCAGCGATGTACTGCGGGCTGATCACGTCGAGGAATTCGGTGCCGGCCGGCAGGCCCATCTCGTTGATGTCGCGCAGCAGCTCGCGCGCCATGCGCAGGCCATCATTGATGCGGAAGCTGTTGTCCATATACGGGTCGTTGATCAGGCCTTTCCAGCCCACCGTCGTGCGGGGCTTTTCAAAGTAGACCCGCATCACGATCTCGAGTTCACCGGCAAAGCGGCGGCGCTGTTCGACCAGCCGGCGCGCGTACTCGATCGCGGCCTTCGGGTCGTGGATCGAGCATGGCCCGATCACCACCATCAGGCGGTCGTCCTGGCCGTGCAGGATGCGGTGCAGGTCGACGCGCGCGCCGGCCGCGGTCTGCTCGGCCGCCGGGGTGACGGGGTACTCGCGGATCAGGTGCGAGGGTGGCGTCAATTCTTTCATTTCACGGATGCGTAGGTCGTCGGTGCGGGGCATGCTGGACTCTCTTTCGTGCTCGGTTGAGTTGGTTTTATACCGTCTGAAAATAAAAAAACCGCCATTGCTGGCGGTTTGTCTGGATGCTGCCGGGACTTTTACTGCGCGTACCCGCTGCTGTTCCACCGCCTGAGGCTGGAATGGCTAAAGTAAAAAAAGCGGGTAAAGAAAGCGTGGCGCATGATGTCGTCCGTGTTTGGTCAATTGACTATAGCAACAACCCGCAAAACTTGGCAAGCCCTTTATCCGTCGATGACGGCTTGTACAGACAGCTTGTTACCGGATACCACAGCACTACAGGCTCAAGCCGTGCCGCCGACCGTCACGCCATCGATGCGCAGGGTCGGCTGGCCCACGCCCACCGGCACGCTCTGGCCTTCCTTGCCGCACACGCCCACGCCCGAATCCAGGCGCATGTCGTTGCCGATCATCGAGATGCGGTTCATGACCTCAGGACCATTGCCGATCAGCGTGGCGCCCTTCACCGGGTACGTCACCTTGCCGTCTTCGATCATGTACGCCTCGCTGGCGGAAAACACGAACTTGCCGTTCGTGATGTCGACCTGGCCGCCGCCGAAGTTCACCGCATACAGGCCGTTCTTGACCGAGGCCAGGATTTCCTGCGGGTCCTTGTCGCCGGCGAGCATATAAGTATTGGTCATGCGCGGCATCGGCAGATGCGCGAACGATTCGCGGCGCGCGTTGCCGGTGACGGGCATCTTCATCAGGCGCGCGTTCATCGTGTCCTGGATATAGCCTTTCAGGATGCCGTCCTCGATCAGCGTCGTGCACTGGGTCGGATTGCCTTCGTCGTCGACATTGAGCGAGCCGCGGCGGTCCTGCAGCGTGCCGTCATCGACGATGGTGACGCCCTTGGCCGCCACGCGCTCGCCGATCATGCCGGCATACGATGACGAACCCTTGCGGTTGAAGTCGCCCTCGAGGCCATGGCCGACCGCTTCGTGCAGCAGCACGCCGGGCCAGCCCGGGCCCAGCACGATCGTCATCGGACCGGCCGGTGCCGGCCGTGCTTCCAGGTTCACGCAGGCTGCCTTGACGGCATCGGTCGCATAGCGATCCAGCACCTCGTCGGTAAAGTAGCCATAGTCGAAGCGCCCGCCGCCGCCGGACGAACCGACTTCACGCCGCCCGTTCTGCTCGGCGATGACAGTGACCGACACGCGCACCAGCGGCCGGATATCGGCCGCCAGCACGCCGTCGCTGCGCAGTACCAGGACGACATCGTATTCGCCGGCCAGGCCCGCCATCACCTGCACCACACGCGGGTCTTTCGCGCGCGCCATCTTTTCGACGCGCTCGAGCAGCGTCACCTTGGCCGTCGCATCGAGCGAGGCCAGCGGATCGTTGGGCAGGTACAGCGAGCGTCCGCCGCTGTGCTGGGTGCTGCGCGCGATCTTGATGCGCCCGGCGCCCTGGCGCCCGATCGTGCGCGTGGCAGCGGCGGCGTCCAGCAGCGCCTGTTCGGAAATCTCGTCGGAATACGCAAACGCCGTCTTTTCACCCGACACGGCGCGCACGCCAACGCCCTGGTCAATCGAGAAGCTGCCGCTCTTGACGATGCCTTCTTCGAGGCTCCAGCCTTCGCTCTTGGTGAACTGGAAGTACAGGTCGGCATAGTCGACCTTGTGCGTGAACATCGTCCCCAGCGCGCGCAGCAGCTTGTCTTCGTCCAGGCCGAATGGCGTCAGGAGGACGTCGCGGGCAACAGCGATGGAGGACAGGTTCGGTTCGAATGGCGTCATTGTGGGTCGATTCATGCGTTCGGTTGGAGCGGGCATTGTGCCATATCCCGTTTATTCGCATCGCTGCGCCCGGTACAGGCGACGCCGGTTTTACATCTTCCGGTGCCGCAGCGCCGGCAGGCTGTCGCGCACTCCCAGCAGGAAGACGGGATCGAGCTCGCCCGCAATCACGCCCTCGCCTTCCGGCAGCACCGCCTTGACCTCGCCCCACGGGTCGACCAGCATGCTGTGGCCCCAGGTGCGGCGGCCATTCACATGCATGCCGCCCTGGGCCGCGGCCAGCACATAGCACTGGTTCTCGATGGCGCGCGCGCGCAGCAGCACTTCCCAGTGCGCGCGGCCGGTGGTGTAGGTAAAGGCGGCCGGCACGATGATCAGTGCGCATTCGCCCATCGCGCGGTACAGCTCGGGAAAGCGCAGGTCGTAGCACACCGACAATCCGACGCGGCCGAACGGCGCATCGAACACGCCCACCGTATCGCCCGGCACGATGGTACGGGCCTCGTCGTACGATTCGGTGCCCTTGTTGAAGCCGAACAGGTGGATCTTGTCGTAGCGGCTCATCGACACGCCCTGCGGGTCGTACACGAGCGTGGTGTTGAGCACCTTGCCCGCGCTCGGCGAGACGATCGGCAGCGTGCCGCCCACCAGCCAGATGCCGTGCTCGCGCGCCAGTTCGGCCATGCATGCCTGGATCGGGCCGGCGCCCGGGTCTTCGGCCAGCGCCACCTTGTCGACATCGGTCATGCCCATGATCGGCCAGTACTCGGGCAAGGCCACGAGCGTGGCGCCCTTCCCGGCCGCTTCGGCCACGAGGCGGCGTACGGTGACCAGGTTGTCTTCAAGATTAGGAGTGGAAACCATCTGGATCGCGGCTACGGTCGTCATGTCATTCCTTGCTGGCGGTGGGGGCGGCTGGCGTGCTGACAGGGATATTGTCAGGTCCGTTGGGGATTTTGGTAATGGTCGGCGATTTCCACGGCCCTGTCACCTGCATCTGGTAAGTCAGCGCCTTCATCACCGGTGCGCGCAGGAACAGCTGGGCCAGATAGCCGCCCAGGCCCAGCACCGGGTTGACGGCCAGGCCGTACACGAGCGGGCCGGTGCCCAGATTGAATTCCGGGATCACGACCACGCGCAGATTGGTCGACTCGTTGGCGATATCGGCCGTACCGTTCATCAGCACGGTGGCCGCCACGCCATGCATCCTGAGGTTATCGGTGCGCGCCACGCCGCGTGTGATCAGCGCGTTGGCCGTGATCCCATCGAACGCCAGGCCATCGGAAAACACGTCATGGAAGTCGAGCTTGAGCAGGCGCGGCAGCGCTTGCAGGCTGAGTACACCCAATAACTTGGCTGCGCCCGGGTCCTGCTTCAGGAACTGGCCCGACTCCACATTCATCTCGATCTGGCCCGACAGGCTCGGGATGTCCATCGCATACGGCAGGCCGGCCCACGAGATATCGCCGCGCAGGTAGCCGTTGCCGCGCCCGATTGTCTCCGGGAAGCCCACGCGGTCGAGCAGGCGCCCGGCATTGTCCATGTCGAGCGCGAAATTCAGGCTGGTATTGCTCTTGCCATCCTTGGTCAGCCAGCGGCCCGATGCGTTCAGCTTGCCATCGGGATTGTTCAAAGCAAGGCGGTCGATGCGCCACTCGCGCCCGGCCAGTGCGCGCACATTGCTGGCATTCAGTTCCAGGCGTCCCAGATTCTTGTTGAAGAGCTCGAAGCGCTCGGCCACGATGTCGAGCGACGGAATGCTGGCCGTGGCGCCCTTGTTCGACTCGAGCAGGTCCTTGACCTCGGCCTCGGCCGATTCGGGGATCACAAGCGACGCCAAGCGCGCCGTGACCTTGCCCAGGCCGCTGGGCGTTTCGGCCCAGGTCAGATAGCCACTGGCCTGGCGCGAGTGCAGGTTGGCGCGCCACGTGTCGCCCACATGGGTAGCGCCAATGACCACGTCGGCCACGCGTCGCTCGCCGACCGTCAGTTCGCTGACGCGGCCGGCCACCACGGCCGGCAGCACGTACTGGGTGACATCGGCGCTGCTGGCGGGGGGTGCGTCCGCTGCCGGGGAAGTCGATTTTACGTCCATGCCGGCAATGGCGCGGCCCGCCGCCAGCCAGTGGTCGACGTTCAGCGCCTTCATGTCCAGGTGCACCATCAGGCCCTGGTCCGGGCGCGGCGCCGGCACGTTGACGCCAATGCCGCCATGGGTCACGCGCCAGGCGCCCTTGCCCTGCTTTTCGCGTTCGTACCGCGCGGCCAGGCTCTGCCCCACGCCGACGCGGATGACGTCGCGCGCCAGGCCCTCGACGGTCGGCTCGCCCTCGAGCACGAAGTGCAGCGGCAAGTTCGCGTCCTGCACCTTGTTCAGCGGCGCCGGCAGTTCGATGCCCAGTCCGGCCAGCGCTGAATCGATCGTGATCGTGCGATGCCCGGCCTTGACGACAATCTCGCCCCGATACGGCGTGCTGCCCGACAGGCGTTCGGCCAGGCGCCCCAGCGCCGGCGCTGGCGCCGTGCGGCGCATGCCTTCGGCCGACAGCGTGCCGGCCAGCGTCACGCGCGTGCTGCCCTCGGGCGTCGTGCCGCCGCCCACTGCCAGCGGCGCACCCAGGAAATCGGCGCCGACGCCTTCCAGGCCAAAGCCATGGTCGTGGAACGCAATCTTGCCATGGGCATTCTGCAGCGCCGGCAGTTCGGGGAACAGCACCACGTCGTTGCCCTGCAACTGCAGACTGCCCTGCACTTTCGCTTCGTTCATGTGCGACAGCGGCAGGCGCAGCTTCAGGTCGAGCTTTGCGTTGCCGGTGCCCTGCGTGTCTTCGGTAAAGTGGCCGATCCAGCCCAGTACCGGCGTGGCGGCCACGTAGCGCAAAAATTCCTGCAGCGGCCCGGCGCCGGCGCCATCGATTTCCAGCATCATCTTGTCATGCGCACCGAGGTCGGGGATCACGGCCTTGACGTTCGACAGCGCCACGCCCAGCGTGCGCAGCGTCTTGCCGTTGATTTCCATGCGCGCGCGGTCGAACACGATGCGCCCGTCGATCGCTTCGGCCAGCGGCCATAGCGGCGTACCGTCCGGATGGCGATGGCCAGGTGCGTATTCGAGCCGCGCACCGGCCAGGCGGCCGGCGACGCGAAATTCGCCCGTATCGGCTGTCTTGAAAGGAAACTGCGCGAGGTCGCCGCGCAGGCGCAGCGTGGTGTCGTGCAGCTGGCCGCCCTGCAGCGCGCCCACCAGCCAGTCGTGCAGGCCGTGTGGCGTGGCCAGCGGCAAGAAGGCGCCGATCCTGTTGATCGGGAAACCGTCGAGGCTGCCGGTGAAGTCGGCCGTCCCTGGCCCGTGACCGGGCGTGAGCGGCATGATGTGGCGGCCCGAGACCGAGCCCTTGAACGCGCCCTGCGCAAAGTCCAGGTCGTCGATATCGACCTGCAGCTGCCGGCCCGCGTCAAACTGCCAGCGCGCATCCAGCACCAACCGGTCGAACGGCATGCGCGGTTCGGCGAACCAGGCCGGCATATTCAGGGCAAATTGCTGCGAATCGAGTTTGACGCTGCCGGCGCGCTCGTTGGCGTCGATGCGCCCGCTCAGGTTCTCGAAACCGGGTGTGGCGGCCCGTCCCGGGCGCGCGGCCTGGGCTTTGAGCGCCAGCCCGGCGACGTCGCCGCGGATCCGCCAGCCCGTCACGCCGGGATAGCGCCCATCCCATTCGACGCGGACATCCTGCAACACGCCGCGCGGCGCGTAATCGGCCAGCAAGCCGCGCTGCACGGGCGAGATCGGCAGGTACTGGGCCAGCGCCGCCAGTGCGCCGATATCGAGGCCCTGCGCGCGCAGCGTGCCTTGCTCGGGCTTGCCGTTCGCAGCAGGTCGCCAGGTCTGTTCGAGTGTGGCCGGCGGCAAGGCGCGGCCATCGCGCGCCACCACCGTGAAACCGTCGAGCCGCATCGCGTGGCCGTTCGCGCCGAAGGTGGGCTTGCCGTCACCCTTGCCACTCAATAGCGTTTCGCGCGCGCTCAGACGCCCCGACACGCGCGCCAGTTGCAGCGGCGCGATGTCCGGGCCCAGGCGCGCGTTCACACCGGCCAGTGCCAGGTCGGCGGTGAAACCCGCCAGGCGGGCCTGGTCGACGTTGATCCAGGTGCGCAGCGAGCCACGGCCCCGTTCGAGCTGGATCGGATAATCAACGAAGCGTTTCCACGCGCCCAGATCGACGTCGCGCAGGTCGGCGTACAGCTCGCCCTTCCAGCGAGTGACGTCGGACGGCTGCTGGCCGAAGCGGTGCCGGAAGCGCGCACGGATGTCGACCGGGCCGCCCAGCCGCGCCGGCGGCGTCGCCGTCAGCGCCAGGTGGTGCGCACCCCAGCGGTTGAGCAGCGCCAGCGTGACGCCCTGCAGCGCCAGCGGCGGCGTGCCGCGCAGTTCGTCGACCCAGTCGACGCGGCCATTGCGGATGACGATTTCGCGCTGGCGCAGCAGCCAGTCGGCGCCGGCGCCATTGCCCTGCTGCTGCTCGAGCCGCACGCCGGCCACGACCAGCACGCCGTCGCGGCCGCGCCGCACGGCAAGGCGCGGGCCGATGATTTCGAGCGATGCAAACCGGGGTTCGAGCGCGGCGATGCTCCACCAGCCGACCGTCGCGTTGACTTGTGGCAAGGCCAGCACTTGCCGGCCCCGGCGGTCATGCAGGCGCACGTCGCGCAGCGACAACGCCGGGCGCATGCCATGCCAGGACGCCGCCAGCTGTGAGATCGTGACGCGGCTGCCGAGCGCATTGCCGGCCACGCGCTCGATGTCGCTCTTGTACAGATCGATGTTGGGAAGGATGGCATAGCGCAGCACCAGGAACAGCACGGCCAGCGCGAAATACACGATCAGCAGCAGCTTGACGGCAAAGCCCAGCACATGGTGCGAGGCCAGGTTCGCGAAGCGATAGCACGCGCGTAACCGGCGCCAGCGTACGGCCAGCGGCCGGGACGCGGACGTCGCCTGCGGATCCGGGTTGTGCATCAAGGTGCTAATAACAAAGGCTCGCCGAAAAATGTACAGCTCAAAAAAACAGGTCGCTTGCGTGCGTTGCGGCGTCTACCTTACCATCGGTGCTGACCCGGGCAGCAGCGACGGCCTGTTAGCAGGTCATTTTAACGCATCGACTGCCTGCCGGCCCCGACTAATGGCCTATTGAAACGGCCATCCATCGCGTTTCCCAGGATCAACGATGACCGAAGTTTCCCCTGCACCACAGCCTGTCCCAGCCACCGTTCCTGTCACCGCGTCGCGTTTCGTCGCGCGCTGGCTGGGCGCCGCGCCCGAGCGTGCAGAGCAGCTCGCCAGCCTGTCCGCCGTATCGCTGGCCGACGCCGATTTCCGCGCGCTGCTGGAGGGTGAACTGGCCAAAGGATTGCCACTCGAGCGCGCGATGCGCCGGGTGCGCAACCTGTTGATCTCGACCATCGTTGCGCGCGATCTCGGCGGCCAGGCCGACCTCGATGAAGTCGTCACCGCAATGACAGCCTTTGCCGACTTCGCGATCCAGACCCATGTGGCCAGCCTGATGGCCGAGCTGGTCGCGGTGCACGGGATGCCGGTGGGCGAGGATTCGGGCCGCCCGCAGCACCTGATCGTGCTGGCCATGGGCAAGCAGGGTGGCGGCGAACTCAATGTGTCGTCGGATATCGACCTGATCTTCGTGTACCCGGAAGACGGGGACACGGCCGCCGTAGCCGGCCAGCGCCAGTTGTCGAACCACGAATTCTTCATCCGTCTCGGGCGCCGCCTGAGCGCGGCCTTGTCCGAAGTGATCGAGGACGGCTTCGTGTTCCGGGTGGACATGGCGCTGCGCCCCAACGGCAAGTCGGGCCCGCTGGCGGCCAGCTTCGGCATGGTCGAGGAATACCTGATCGTCCAGGGCCGCGAATGGGAGCGCTATGCGTGGGTCAAGGCGCGCGCCGTCACGGGCGAGCCGGACGACATCGCGGCGCTGGACGCGATCGTGCAGCCGTTCATCTTCCGGCGCTACCTGGACTTCGGCGTGATCGACGCGATCCGCACGATGCACGCCCAGATCCGCGCCGAGGTCAAACGCCAGGAGCGCCTGCATCCCGAGCGCAGCCACAACGTCAAGCTGGGCCGGGGCGGCATCCGCGAGATCGAGTTTTTGGCGCAAGTCTTCCAGCTGATCCGTGGCGGGCGCGATCCGGCGCTGCGCGAGCGCTCCACGCGCAAGACGCTGCTGCTGCTGGCCGAGCGTGAGCTATTGACGGTCGACACCGTCGAACGCCTGCTGGCTGCCTACACCTTCCTGCGCAACCTCGAACACCGCCTGCAATACCTCGAAGACGCCCAGACCCACACGCTGCCGGCGAGCGACGACGACCGCCTGACCGTGGCGCGCATGATGGGCTGCCCCGATGAAGCCACGCTGCTCGCGCTGCTGGAAGAGCAGCGCACCTACGTCGCGCAGCAGTTCGACGCCATCTTTGCCGACAAGGAAGCGCCCGACCAGGATCCCGACGCGCCGGCGCTGGTCGACGACCTGGACAACCTCGACGCGCTGACTGAGCGCCTTGCCGGGCTGGGCTTCAACGACACGCGCGCCGCCGCCGGCCGTCTGACCACCACGCTGCAGGGCGCGCGCCTGGCCAGCCTGCCCGACTTCAGCCGCGTGCGCCTGCTGGCGCTGGTCGAGGCCGCCCTGCCCCTGATCGCCACCGTCGTGAAGGATGCCGGCATGGGCAGCCACGCCGCCACGCTGGGGCGCCTGCTCGACCTGTTCGAGGCCATCGCGCGCCGCTCGGCCTATCTGGCGCTGCTGACCGAATACCCGCACACGCTCGAGCGCGTGATCCGCATGATCAATGCCAGCGGCTGGGCCGCGACGTTCCTGACCCAGCACCCGATCCTGCTCGACGAGTTGCTGGACGACCGCAACGCCGGCGCCGAAGCGCTGCCGCAACTGGCGGCCACCCTGGATACGCAGCTGACCGACGCTGCCGGCGACACCGAGCGCCAGCTCGACATCCTGCGCGAGACGCACCATGCGCAACTGTTTCGCCTGCTGGCGCTGGACCTGGCCGGCGAACTGTCGGTCGAGCACCTGGCCGACCACCTGTCGGCGCTGGCCGATACGATCGTCGGCGCGGTGGTCACGCACGCCTGGCGCGCGGTCAATGGCCGCCACCGCGAGGTACCGCGCTTTGCCGTCATCGCCTACGGCAAGCTGGGCGGCAAGGAGCTGGGCTATGTGTCCGACCTGGATGTGATCTTCCTGTACGAGGACGACGACGGCGACGCGCCGCCCCTGTACGCCCGGCTGGCCCAGCGCTTCATCACCTGGATGACGGCGCCCACGCCGGCCGGGATCCTGTTCGACATCGACATCGCCCTGCGTCCGGACGGTGCCAGCGGCATGCTGGTGTCGTCCATCGCCGCCTTCGAGCGCTACCAGAGCGAGGCGGCCTGGGTCTGGGAACATCAGGCACTGACGCGGGCGCGCTTTTGCGCCGGCGACGCCGCCATCGGCGCGCGCTTCGAGGCGATCCGCGAACAGGTACTGCGCAAGGACCGCTCTGACCAGGCAGCAGTACTGAAGAACGAGGTCGTGCAGATGCGCGCGCGCATGCATGACGCGAACCTGAACCGCAGCACCCAGTTCGACCTCAAGCAGGATGCGGGCGGCATGATCGACATCGAGTTCATCGTGCAATACCTGGTGCTGCGCCACGCACACACCTACCCGCAGCTGACCGCCAACGTCGGCAACATCGCCCTGCTGCACCTGTGCGGCGAGCTGGGCCTGATCGACGCGGCCCTGGCCAGCCAGGTCGCCGCCGCGTATCGCGCGATGCGCAAGCTGCAGCACAGCGTGCGGCTGCAGGGGCACGACAAGACCCGGGTCGATCCGGCCCAGGTGGGCTCCCATCCCGATAGCGTACTGCGCCTGTGGCACGCCTGTTTTACCGATTGATTCCATGCGCACCACCCTGGTGCGCATGATTTTTCTCTGCACTACCTCCATCCAGAAGCAGTATTGATTGCACCCCAAAAGCACACGCAAACTGCTGACTTTTTAGTCAATTAATTTCTTTTTGTTAACTGTTGTATTTGCAACAGAAATGCTCTCCTGACATATTGACACCCGTCAATACCGAATGGTTTGATACCTGAGGGGTATGTACGTCCAACAAAAAGTATTGCCATTTGTTGAACACACCTCAGTTCGCCGATCAATCATAAGACTGCCCCGCAGCACGGGGCTCAGGATGGAGAGCACATGCAACAACGTACCAAGATCGCACTCGCCGTGACGCTGGCGCTGACGTCGATGACCGCCATCGCACAAGAGACCTTGCAACGCGTCGAGGTGACGGGTTCCCGCATTCGCCAGGTCGACCTGGAAACGGCGCAGCCGGTCCAGGTGATGAGCCAGGAACAGATCCAGAAGAGCGGCCTGGTGACCGTGGGTGACATCATCAACAGCATGTCGTCGGCCGGTGTACCAGCCTTCTCGCGCGGGTCGTCGCTGGGCGCGAGCCGCGAACAGGGCGGCCAGTTCCTCGACATGCGCAACCTGGGCGCGCAGCGCCTGCTGGTGCTGGTCGATGGCAAGCGCTGGACCCAGTCGGTCAGCGGCTATACCGACATGTCGACCATTCCGTCGGCACTGATCGAGCGCGTTGAAATCCTGAAGGATGGCGCCTCGTCGATCTACGGTTCGGATGCGATCTCGGGCGTGGTCAACATCATCCTGAAGAAAACCATGCAGGGCGGCCAGGTCAGCGTGTACCACGGCCAGAACGAAGAGAACGACGGCAAGACCAAGGATTACTCGGTCACCTACGGCGCCGGCGACGACAAGGCGTCGCTGCTGTTCGGCCTGACCCATACCGACCAGGGCGGCGTCTGGGCGCGCACGCGCGACATCACCGCCACCACGAACGGCCCGACGCGGCCGAATTCGGCGCTGGGCAGCGGCCCGTGGGGCCGCATTCGCCAGGTCAGCCCGACCGGCGCCGTCACCGGCTTTGACCGCGTGCTGAACCACACCGGCGGTCCGCTGGGCGATGGCGTAGGCCAGGATTCGCGCAATCCGGCCAACTACCACACCTTTGCCAATGCGCCGGCCGACCTGTTCAACTCGACCAGCCAGATGCACTTTTTGACGCCAAGCAAGCTGACGTCGCTCTTCGTCAAGGGCGAAGTCGAACTGCCGGCCAATATGCGCTTCAAGACCACCGCGATGTACGCCGACCGCAAATCGTCGCGCACGGTCGCCGGCTATCCGCTGAGCTCGACCTCGCAGTCGAAATTCCCCGTGTATGTCGACAAGGACAGCTACTACAACCCGTACGGCAACGCCGTGGCCGGCGCCGGCAATGGCCAGGACCTGTTCTTCTACCGCCGCACGATCGAAGTACCGCGCGTGACCGACAACAGCAACCGCAGCCTGCACATTGACGCCTCGCTCGAAGGCGAGTTTTCGCTGCGCACGCTGCCGTGGAACTGGAGCGTGGGCTACAACCACAGCAAGGTCGACGGCCAGGTGACCGGCTATGGCGACCTGAACCTCATTAACCTCAAGCGCGCCCTCGGCCCGTCGTTCCGCAATGCCGCAGGCGTCGTTCAGTGCGGCACCGCCGCTGCGCCGATCGGCCTGGGCGAATGCACCCCGTGGAACATCCTGGGCGGCCCGTCGGCGTCGACCCCGGAAGCGCTCGAATACGTGATGTCGACCGCCCAGGCGACCTACAGCTCGGTCGTCAACAGCGCCACCGCGGACCTCAGCGGTGAACTGTTCACGCTGCCAGCCGGCGCCGTCGGCATCGCCGGCGGCATCGAGCACCGCGAAGTGCGCGGCGACGACGTGCCGGGCCAGTTCGAACGCTCGGGCTACTCGTCGAGCCTGGCCGGCAATCCGACCTACGGCCGCTACACGGTGCGCGAAGCCTACCTGGAAGCGAACATCCCGCTGCTCAAGGACGTGCCATTTGCCGAACTGCTCAGCCTGAATCTGGCCTCGCGCTACTCGGACTACTCGAACTTCGGCTCGACCACCAACAGCAAGGCCAGCTTCATGTGGAAACCGGTGCGTGACCTGCTCACGCGCGGCACCTACGCCGAAGGCTTCCGCGCGCCAACCCTGGGCGACACCTTCGGCGGCGGCTCGCAGACCTTCGCCAGCTACCTCGACGCCTGCGACAGTGTCGTCGGGGAAGCGGCCGTCAACCCGACCGTGGCCCAGCGCTGCGCGGCGCGCGGCGTGCCTGCCGGCTTCCGCCAGAAAAACCAGACGGGCGCGAACGTGCCGGCCACCGGCGGCCAGACCCCCTTCCCGTTCACGACCGGCGCCGGCAACAGCTTCCTGCTGCCCGAGACCGCCAAAACCCGCACGCTGGGCCTGGTCCTGAGTCCGTCGAGCGTGCCGGGCCTGTCGGTCTCGGTCGACTGGTTCAACATCAAGATCGACAACCTGATCACCGGCGTGTCGGCCACCGACACGATCGAAGAGTGCTTCCTGTACAACGTGGAAAACTTCTGCTCGCTGATCACGCGTGACGCCAGCGGCCAGGTCATCGATCTGCAGATCGGCAACACCAACCGTGGCAAGGTCGAGACCGAAGGCGTCGACGTGGCAATCAACTACCGCCTGCCACGCACGGCCTGGGGCCAGTTCGGCATCCGCAGCGAAACGACCTACACCGACACGTACAAGCAGCAGTCGACCCCGGATTCGGAATGGGTCGAATACGCCGGCGAATACGACACGTTCCGCGTCAAGTCGAACACGTCGCTCGACTGGAACATGGGCAACTGGAGCGCAACCTTCACGGCCCGCTTCTACAGCAGCCAGAAAAACCGTTGCTTCTCGCTGACCCTGCCAGGCGAATGCTCGGACCCGACCGCCAAGACCAGCTGGGGCACGGGCTACACCCGCGCCAAGGAGATGTGGTACGGCGACCTGTCGATCGGCTACGCACTGCCATGGAACGCCAAGCTGCTGCTCGGCGCGAACAATATCTTCGACAAGAAACCGGTCATCAACTACAGCGCAGGCTCGGCGACCGGCGGCAACTCGTCGTCGTCGTCGGTGAGCCCGGAATTGCCGATCGATCGCTTCGTCTACGTGCGCTACAACCAGGCGTTCTAAGTACTAACCACACAAACCGCAATTTAATTGCGCGAAAAGCCCGACCGGCGCAAGCCGGGCGGGCTTTTTTGCATTCAGCCAAACTTAGATCAGCAAGTAACCGCACAGTCAATTACATGTGGCATTGAAAATCCGTAAATACACATTTCTGCAACAAAACTGTCACATTCTTCCCCTTCCGGTGTGTATGCATTGACAGTGAAGTACCCCGAATGGTTTTATTGCTGACTTGAAAAGTCGTTTAACCAAATTAGTTGGCGTTTTTCAGCGAGTCGCTCCGCGACATTTTTCGGTGGCAGGTCCTTACCCAGGTCCCGCCGCGCATACACCCTAGGAGTTCTGCAACATGATGGAAACACTCTTGTCCCGTTCGGTCCGCGCTATCTGCCTCGGCGGTATGACCCTTGGCATGACCGCTGCGATCGCGCAGGAAGTCGCTGCGCCACAGCGCGTCGAAGTGACCGGTTCGCGTATTCGCCAAGTTGACCTGGAGACGGCACAGCCGATCCAGATCATGAGCCAGGAACAGATCCAGAAGACCGGTCTGGTGACCGTCGGCGAGATCCTGAACAACCTGTCGTCGGCCGGTGCGCCTGACTTCTCCCGCTCGGGTTCGCTGACTTCGAACAGCGAAATCGGTGGTCAGTATGTCAGCCTGCGTAACCTGGGCGCGAACCGCCTGCTGGTGCTGGTCGACGGCAAGCGCTGGACCCAGTCGGTCGATGGCTACACCGACTTGTCGACCATTCCATCGTCGATGATCGAACGCATGGAAATCCTGAAGGATGGCGCTTCGTCGATCTACGGTTCGGATGCAATCGCAGGCGTGATCAACATCATCCTGAAAAAGAACATGCAGGGTGGCCAGCTGTCCCTCTACACTGGTCAGAACGAAAAGAACGACGGCAAGAACAAGGACTTCTCGCTGAGCTACGGTGCCGGCGATGAAAAAGCGTCGCTGATGTTCGGCCTGTCGCACACCGAATCGGGTCGTGTCGGCACGCAAGCACGCGCGATCACCTCGACCCAATACGGTCCGGATCACCCGTTCGACGGCCTGGGCGCTGGCCCATGGGGCCGCATCACCGCAGTGAACCCGCTGACCGGTGGCTCGCTCACGAGCGCCGCAGCTGGCGGTTTCAACCGCTACCTGAACCACACCGGCAGCTATGACGGCCAGGGCGTCGGCGCGAACTCGCGCGACCCGAACAGCTATCACGCTTACACCGGCAACAACGACGACAAGTACAACTCGACCCAGGACATGGACTTGCTGATCCCAAGCAAGCTCGACACCCTGTTCGTCAAAGGTGAAGTCGCACTGCCGAAAGACATGCGCCTGAAAACCACTGCGATGTATTCGCAGCGTACTTCGCAACAGCAGATCGCCGGCTACCCGCTGCAGTCGACCTCGCAGGCGAACTACCCTGTCTACATCGACAAGGACAGCTACTTCAACCCGTACGGCAATTCGGTTGCCGGCGCTGGCCTGGGCCAGGATCTGTTCTTCCAGCGTCGTACCATCGAACTGCCACGCCGCACTGAAACCGAAAGCCGCACCCTGCACATCGATGCCACCCTCGAGGGTGAATTCATGGTCAAGGATCTGGCGTGGAACTGGAGCGCTGGCTATAACCATAGCAAAGTGTCTGGTTCGCAATTCGGCACCGGCAACATCAACCTGCTGAACCTGAAGCGCGCTCTCGGCCCGTCGTTCATGAACGCCAATGGCGTCGTTCAGTGCGGTACCGCAGCCAACCCAGTCGGCCTGTCGACCTGCACCCCTTTCGACATCCTGGGTGGCCCATCGGCATCGACGCCTGAAGCGCTGGCCTACATCAACTCGACCGGCCAGTCGACCTACGGCTCGACCGTCAACAGCGCCACCGCCGATCTGGCAGGCGAACTGTTCCAACTGCCAGCCGGCGCACTGGGCCTGGCCGTCGGTATCGAACACCGCGAAGTCAAGGGCCAGGAAGTTCCAGGCCAGTTCGAGCAATCGGGCTATTCGACCGACCTGGCAGGCAACCCAACCTACGGTCGATACACCGTGCGTGAAGCGTATGCCGAGCTGCAAATCCCGGTCCTGAAAGACCAGCCATTCGCAGAACTGCTGAGCTTTAACCTGGCCACCCGCCACTCGGACTACAGCAACTTCGGCGTGACCAACAACAGCAAAGCCAGCTTCATGTACAAGCCGGTCAAGGACGTGCTGTTCCGCGGTACCTGGGCTGAAGGCTTCCGTGCACCAGCACTGGGCGACACCTTCGGCGGTGGTTCGCAGTCGTTCGACACCTTCCTGGACCCATGCGACACTCGTTTCGGCGAAGCCGCGAGCGATCCAGCAGTCCAGGCACGTTGCGCCGCCGCAGGCACCAACGCCAACTACCGTCAGCTGCTGCAGGCCGGCACCCCGATCACCAGCACCAACGGCACCCAGTCGCTGGTGGCGTTCAACACTGGCGCCGGCAATGCGTTCCTGGAACCGGAAACCGCGACCACCAAGACCGTCGGTTTCGTGTACAGCCCATCGTTCGTGCCGGGGCTCACCGTTGGCCTGGACTGGTACAACATCTCGATCGAGAACCGCATCACCCCGATCAGCGCGACCTACGTTGCCAACGAGTGCTACGTCAACAACAGCTCGAACTTCTGCTCCGTGATCAAGCGTGACCCGACCACCGGCCAAATCACGACCCTGTCGCGCGGCAACGCCAACCTGGGCGAGATGGAAACCGAAGGTCTGGACATGTCGATCTCGTATCGTCTGCCACGCACCGCTTACGGCCAGTTCGCCGTCCGTAACGAAACGTCGTACGTCGACAAGTTCCGCACCCGCAGCGGTGCCGAGTCGGAGTGGAACAACTACGCCGGCGAGTACTTCTACAACCGCGTGAAGTCGAACACCAACCTGGACTGGGCACTGGGCAACTGGAACGCTTCGTGGGGCTTCCGTTACTACAGCCCTGTGAAAGACCAGTGCTGGGATCGTGCAGAAGGCATCGAGTGCAACATGCCTGACTTCGAAGCAACCTTCGGCACCGGTGCCAACAAACTGGGTTCGGTCACTATCCATGACGTGAGCGTCGGCTACAAGACCTCGTGGGATGGCCGCTTCCTGGTCGGTATCAACAACGTCTTCGACAAATCACCGCGTATGACGTACAACACCCAGGCTTCGGCTTCGTCCATTGACGCCGACCTGTCGCTGGACCGCTTCTTCTACGTCCGCTACACCCAGAACTTCTAATGGTGCGGGGTCGCAAGACCCTGTCCTGAAGTCCTGACCGAATGCCCGCCCGGCCCAGCCTGGCGGGCATTTTTACATCCCTGCCCTGCCCGCCTTGCGACTACGCTGTATCATGGCGGTTTGCCTGCGGCGCTGCCGCGTCACTCCCTCCCCGTATGACCATCAAACTCAAGAACGACAAAGACATCGCCAAGATGCGTGTGGCCGGCCGCATGGCTGCCGAAGTGCTGGACATGATCAAGGAATTCGTCGTGCCCGGCGTCTCCACCGAAGAACTCGACCGCCGCTGCCACGACTACATCCGCAAGGTACAGAAGGCCACGCCGGCCAATATCGGTTACCACGGCTTCCCGAAAACCCTGTGCACGTCGATCAACGGCGTGGTCTGCCACGGCATCCCGAGCGAGAAGGACATCCTCAAGGACGGCGACATCGTCAATATCGACGTGACCGTGATCAAGGATGGCTGGCATGGCGACACGAGCCGCATGTATTTTGCCGGCACGCCGTCACCCGAAGCGAAGAAGCTGGTGGAGGTCACCTATGACGCCATGATGGCGGGCATTCGCGCCGTCGGCCCGGGCGCGCGCCTGGGCGACGTCGGCCACGCGATCCAGACGCTGGCCGAAGGCGCCGGCTTCTCGGTCGTGCGCGACTACTGCGGCCACGGCATCGGCCGCGTCTACCACGAAGAACCGCAGGTGCTGCACTATGGCCGCAAGAACACGGGCCTGCTGCTCAAGGAAGGCATGACCTTCACGGTCGAACCGATGATCAATATGGGTGAAGACGACGTGATCCAGCTCGACGATGGCTGGACCGTGATGACGCGCGACGGCTCGCTGTCGGCGCAGTGGGAACACATGCTGGTGGTAACGAAGAATGGCGCCGAGATCCTGACGCCGTGGCCGGACCAGCGCTGACCGGTAGCCGCTGAGGCCACAACGGACAAGGGCCGGAACCGCATGCGGTTCCGGCCCTTTTTCTTACCCGCCAGGCCAGGCCGGGTAAGGATCGTCGTGGATGCCTAGAAGCTGTAACGGGCCGACGCGGTAAAGTAGCGGCCGTACGGATTATGCAATCCCTCGTTGTAGCCGGCCAGTGGCGCACCGGCCGTGGCGCCATAGCGCGGGTCGAACGGCGCCGCCTTGTCGAACAGGTTCTGGACGTTGAACGTCAGCGACAGGTTCTGGATGCCAGTGTAGGTGTAGCCTACGCCGAACCGCACCCACTCCTTGACCTTGCAGTCCGGGAACTCAGCAAGATAACCCGGTACGGTGATGCTGGCACTGGGCGCACTTGGGCTGGTGGCTGGCTGGTAGTGGCAGAACGCCGTCTCGTAGGTGGTCTGGTTGTCGTACTTGCGCAGCAGCGAAACCGGGCCGGTGTAGTTGACGTTGGCACTGAAGGCATGCGCACCGCGGGTCAGCGAGGCAGACAGACTCGTTTTCCAGCGCGGCAAGTCAATGCCACTACTCAGGTTCCAGTCAACCAGACCGGCATTGTAGCCAACCAGATTGTGTTCCGGGTCGCCCGGCTCTTGCTGCAGCGTGTACGAGTGCAGGTAAGCCGACGTGAGCTTGGCGCTGAAATTGCCCCAGTCGCCCAGATTCTTGCGGAAGGCAACGTCAATATCAATGCCCTGCACTTCCACCGAACCCTTGTTCAGCCACGGCTGGCGCACCGTCAGCAGCGGGCCGGTGCCCGGGATCGGGTTGCCGGCAGCATCGGTGATGAAGTTGGCCGGCGTCTGATCGCGCACGATCAGGTCGGGATTGGTGTCCTCGTCGCGCAGCGCGTCAAACGCCGAACCGAGTGCCACCTCGCCTTCCTTGCGGATCTTGAAGAAATCCAGGCCGATATCGAAGTTCGGGGTTGGCGAGAACAGGATGCCGAAGGTATAGCTCTTCGATTCTTCCGGCTTGAGGTTCGGGTTGGCGCCACCGGTGCCGGAGGCCGACTTGCGGCAATCGACTTCGGTCGCGTTGGGTTTTGGCGTCACTTCATCGCTTTCGCAGCGGCGTGGGTCATACAGGTTGGTGAGGAAGAATTGCGCGCCCCCTGGCGTCACCTGTGACAACGCCGGCGCCCGGAAGCCTTCGGAGTAGCTGCCACGGAACGCAAGGCTGTTGGTCGCCGTCCATTTGGCACCCACCTTCGGCACGAAGTTGGTCTTGATGCCCGGATACTTGTCCCAGCGACCGGCAAAGTCCATCTCGAAATTCTTGAAGAACGGGGTGCGCACTTCGACGAAGGCCGACTTGACGTCACGCTCGCCATCGATGATGGTGTTGGCCAGGCCATAGATCTGACCGGTTGCCAGCAACTCGCCAGGATCCATCTGCAATTTTTCACGGCGCGCTTCGGCGCCCACCGCGACGCCGATCGCGCCGCCGCCCAGCTGGCCGAACTGGGTATTGGCCTTGACATCGAAATGCGTGATCGACGATTTGTCGTCGCTCTGGGTCCTGCGGAACAGATCCGGGTTGGCCGAGAGCTGCGCCAGCGTGGCGCCGGCGTTCAACTGGCGCAGCACCGGCAGGTACAGGCGGCCCTCGTAGCTGTCCTTGCGGCGTGCTTCGTTGTAGAGCAGGCCCACTTCCCAGTCCCAGTTGAAATGCGAACCTTGCAGGCCCGTGAGCAGGCGTCCCTGTTCATTGATCGTCTCGGTGCCCCGCGGGGCGTTCTCGAAGCGGTAGGCCACCGAGGCGCGCGCATTCGGGAACGGGTTGTCGGGGTGGCCGGCCGGCAGGATCGTCTGGTAGCTCGGTGCCACGCCGGTCGCCGTGAAGTTGGTCACCGGCGTGGTATTGATCGTGATCGGATTGGCCGTGTACAGGCGCTCGGTGCGGGCGTAGGCGCCCTCGACGAAGGCGCGCACGTTCGGGCCCAGCTTGATCGTGCCGCGGCTCAAGAGACTGGCATCCTTGCCCTCGCCCGTGCCTTCCAGGTTCTGGTTGGTGTCGTAGTTACAGAACGTGCGGTCCACGAACACGCTGGTCGCGGCCAGGCCCATGGCCGTCGAGCCGGTCAACTGGCGCGCCGGATCGCAGTTCGTGCTCAGGCGCAGGCGGTCGGCGGCGTTGGCGCGGGTCGCAGTGAACTGGCCAGAGCCCGGCGCGGTTTCGCGGTAGAACGCGGGCGCGCCTGAAATCGTGCTGCCATAGGGCGTGGCGTAGCGCTTCGACAGGCGGCGGTACTGATCGAATTCGATGTCCTTGACGTTTTCGCGCAGCACGCGGTCACGGTCGGACAGGTCGGCCGTGAAGAACACGTTGTAGCCATCGGTGTCCAGGTCGCCCGTGCCGGCAACCACGTTGACGCCCTTGCGCTTGAATTCGTTATCATCGTTGGCGCTGACGCGCGCGGAGAGTTCGGCGCCCTTGTAGTTCGAGCGGGTAATGAAGTTGATCACGCCGCCAATCGCATCCGACCCGTACACGGCCGAGGCGCCATCGCGCAGGATCTCGACGCGTTCGAGCGCGGCCAGCGGAATCGCATTGAGATCGTACAGGGTCGAGTTGCCATCGTTCGGATCGGCATAGGCGACCGGCGTCATGCGACGGCCGTTCAGCAGGATCAGCGTGGAACTGGACGACAGCCCGCGCAGGGAAGCGGTCGACACGCCACGGGAAAACCCGCCGTCATTGGTGTCGAGATTCACGTCCGAACCCATCGACGGCACCAGACGGATCAGCTCGGTGACCGTGGCGGCGCCGGTTTCGCGAATATCCTTCGCCGTGATGACCTGGATAGGCTGGGTGCCCTCCTTCTCGGTGCGCTTCAGGTTCGAACCCGTGACGTACACGGTCTGGGCACCCTCGCTGCCGGCGTTTTGCGCCGACGCGTAAGGGGACGTCGCAATGGCCATGGCGACCAAAATGACGCTGTGTTTCAGGACAGGCGGCTTCATCGATTCCCTCTTTCTGCGTTTATATTTATTAGAGATACTCGTGCATGACACGTACATACACGCAATAAGTTTCGCAGATGGAATCAAGAAAGAAAATGATTAATATAAATAAAATTCATTTTGCCAACGATGTGTTGCTTTTTTCAAACACCAATTTTTATTCGAATAAATCGATGAAATCGTAATATCTATATTACCTATTTCATCTTAAGCCAAATTATCAGGATCGGTCGTCACGCTGGACAGGATTCCCCGGTCACACCAAAAAGGCCCAATTTCGACCATTAAGGGTGCAGACAGGTGCGATCCATGCAGCATGGTTCATGACACGCCGCTTCTGTTATCCGTAGTGGCCAAACGGCACCAAACGAGTGCATTGCCGAACGGGGGCAGCATGCGCCCAACCGTACGGCGCATCGCGCACAAATTCGGCACCCTCGGGCTGCGACAGGCGAAAAAAAACCCGGTTGCTGGCAGCAACCGGGTTTTCAGTGAAGCGCCAGCAGATTACTTGGCGTTCATCAGCGCGACGGTGGTGTCGAGCATGCGGTTCGAGAAACCCCACTCGTTGTCGTACCACGACGTCACTTTCACCAGGCGGCCCGACACTTTGGTCAGGGTCGCGTCAAAGTTCGACGACGCCGGGTTGTGGTTGAAGTCGACCGACACCAGTGGCTCGGTCTGGTACGTCAGGATACCGTTCAGTGCGCCGTCGGCGGCCGTCTTCATGATCTCGTTGATTTCATCGACGGTGGTGTCGCGCTTGGCGATGAAGGTCAGGTCGACGATCGACACGTTGATGGTCGGCACGCGGATCGCGAAGCCGTCCAGCTTGCCGTTCAGTTCCGGCAACACCAGGCCGACTGCAGCAGCAGCGCCAGTCTTGGTCGGGATCATCGACTGCGTGGCCGAGCGGGCACGGCGCAGGTCTTCGTGCATCACGTCGGTCAGCACCTGGTCATTGGTGTACGAGTGCACGGTGGTCATCAGGCCGGTTTCCAGGCCGATGGCGTCATGCAGTGGCTTGACCAGCGGGGCCAGGCAGTTGGTGGTGCACGATGCGTTCGAAATCACGGTGTCCGAGCTCTTGAGCACGTCCTGGTTCACGCCGAACACGATGGTTGCGTCGACATCCTTGCCGCCCGGGGCCGAGATGATGACTTTCTTGGCGCCGCCCTTGATGTGGGCCGATGCCTTTTCTTTGGTGGTGAAGAAGCCGGTGCACTCGAGCACGACATCGACGCCCAGCTCGCCCCATGGGATTTCCGCAGGGTTGCGCTGCGCGAACACGCGGATTGGATCGCCGTTCACGATCATGTTGTCGCCTTCGACCGTGACGGTGCCAGGGAACTTGCCGTGGGCCGTGTCGTAGCGGGTCAGGTGGGCGTTCGACTCGGCATTGCCGAGGTCATTGATCGCCACGATCTGGATATCCTGTTTCTTGCCGCCTTCGTAGAATGCGCGCAGGATATTGCGGCCGATACGGCCATAACCATTGATTGCAACTTTGATCGTCATGCTTGGCTCCTAGTAGAAAAAAAACTTTTTCGTAACGAACATAGTAAAACGGACCATCCCTTCGGGACAGTCCGTTTTCTGGCGAATGCTTACGCTGCGATAACTTGTTTGGCCTTGGCAACCACGTTCTCGACGGTGAAGCCGAAGTGCTTGAACAGCACTGGCGCCGGCGCCGATTCGCCGAAGGTGTCGATACCGACCACGGCGCCTTCAAGGCCCACGTACTTGTACCAGAAGGCGGTGATGCCGGCTTCGATGGCCACGCGCGGCGTGCCGCGGGTCAGCACGCTGGCTTTATAGGCGGCGTCCTGGCGGTCGAACACGTCGGTCGACGGCATCGAGACGACGCGCGCGGCGATCCCTTCAGCAGCCAGTGCGTCGAAGGCCTTCACGGCCAGTTCGACTTCCGAGCCGGTGGCGATGAGGATGACCTTGGCGTCCGGCGTGTCGCGCAGCACATAGCCGCCCTTGGCGACGTCGGTCACCTGCTGGGTGTCGCGGGCCATGAACGGCAGGTTCTGGCGCGAGAAGATCAGCGTCGTCGGGCCATCCTTGCGCTGGACTGCTGCGCCCCATGCCACGGCCGATTCGACCGTGTCGCATGGACGCCAGTTGTCCAGGCCCGGGATCAGGCGCAGCGACGAGACGTGCTCGACCGACTGGTGCGTCGGACCGTCTTCGCCCAGACCGATCGAATCGTGCGTGAACACCGAGATCGAACGGATCTTCATCAGCGAGGCCATGCGCAGCGCGTTGCGGCTGTAGTCCGAGAAGGTCAGGAACGTTGCGCCGAACGGGATGAAACCGCCATGCAGCGCCACGCCGTTCTGGATCGCGGCCATGCCGAATTCGCGCACACCGTAGTTGATATGGTTGCCGGCAATGCCCGAACGCACGGCGACCGATTCTTTCCAGTTGGTCAGGTTCGAGCCGGTCAGGTCGGCCGAGCCGCCCAGGAATTCTGGCAGGCTCGCGGCCAGCGCCTGGATCGCATTTTGCGAGGCCTTGCGGGTGGCGATGGTTTCCTGCTTCTCGATGCAGCTCGCGATCGCGGCGTCCAGCGCCTTGGTGAATTCACCCGACAGCTCGCCCTTCATGCGGCGCTCGAATTCGCTCGCCAGCTCGGGGTGCGCGCCGCGGTAGGCCGCGAACATCGTGTTCCACTCGCCTTCGACCTGGGCGCCGCGCTCTTTCGCGTCCCATGCTTCGTACAGTTCGGCAGGAATGTCGAACGGGATCGGATCCCAGACCAGGTGCTGGCGCACGGCGGCAATTTCCTTGTCGCCCAGCGGTGCGCCGTGGACCTTGTCGCCACCTTCCAGGTTCGGTGCGCCCTTGCCGATGATCGTCTTGCAGCAGATCAGCGTTGGACGGTCGGACGTCTTGGCCTGCTCGATGGCCGCATCGATGTCTTTCACGCTGTGGCCGTCGACCTTCGGGATCACGTTCCAGCCATAGGCTTCAAAGCGCTTTTGCGTGTCATCGGTGAACCAGCCTTCGACCTTGCCGTCGATGGAGATGCCGTTGTCGTCGTACAGCCAGATCAGCTTGTTGAGCTTGAGGGTGCCGGCCAGCGACGCCACTTCGTGCGAGATGCCTTCCATCAGGCAGCCATCGCCCAGGAACGCGTAGGTGTAGTGATCCACCACGTCGTAGCCCGGACGGTTGAATTCGTAGCCCAGCAGCCATTCAGCCAGCGCCATGCCGACCGAGTTGGCGATGCCCTGGCCCAGCGGGCCGGTGGTGGTTTCCACGCCCGGGGTGATGCCCACTTCTGGGTGACCCGGCGTCTTGGAATGCATCTGGCGGAAGGCGCGCAGATCGTCCATCGTCAGGTCGTACCCTGCCAGGTGCAGCAGCGCGTAATGCAGCATCGAGCCATGGCCGTTCGACAGCAGGAAGCGGTCGCGGTTCATCCAGCCCGGATTGGCCGGATTATGACGGTAGTGCTTGTCCCACAGCGCAACGGCGATCTCGGCCATGCCCATTGGCATGCCCGGGTGGCCCGAGTTGGCTTGCTGAACAGCGTCCATCGCCAGCGCGCGGATCGCGTTGGCCATCAGGGTGGTGGTTTGCGTAGATTTCATGGAGATCGGGGATCAGGGATTGGAAAGCTGGTGGCCTGCGGCTGGCCGTAGCCCGTTATTTTACCAGACCGCCGTAGCAAGGATTTAAAATGCAGCCCTGTCCATACCGATTTCAGGAGTGCCATGCCGCGTTTTTATTGTCCCCAGCCGCTCGTCAATGGCAGCACCGTCGAGCTGCCTGAAGCCGTCGCGCATCACCTGCATGTCGTGCGCCTGCAGCCCGGGGCCGTGCTGACGCTGTTCAATGGCGAAGGCGGTCAATACCGCGCCACGCTGGTCGAGACCGGCAAGCGGCGCGCCACCGCCGTCATCGACGCGCACGAGGCGATCGAGGCTGAAGCGCCCTATTCCGTGACGCTGGCCCAAGGCTTGCCGGAAGGCTCGAAAATGGACTGGATCATTGAAAAGGCGGTGGAATTGGGCGTGGCCGCGATCCAGCCGCTGGCAGCGGCGCGCAGCGTCGTGCGCCTGTCCGGCGAGCGGCTCGAGAAGCGCCAGGCACACTGGCACGGCGTGATCGTGGCAGCCTCCGAGCAATGCGGGCGCAACCGGCTGGCGCAGCTGCTGCCGATGATGGACGTGCAACCGTGGCTGGCGGCGAGCGCGGGCACGACCCGTATCCTGCTCAGTCCGCGCGCGAGCGAATCGCTGGCCGGTTGGGCACGTGCGAATGCGCCGCAAGCGGTCACGCTCCTGATCGGTCCGGAAGGCGGGCTCACGCCGCACGAAGAGGCGGCGGCCGTTGCCGCCGGCGCCCTGTCGCTGTCGATGGGACCGCGCGTGCTGCGTACCGAGACGGCCGGGCTGGCCGCGCTTGCCGTGCTGGCGGGGGCTTGGGACGCCATCTGAGTAGATAGAGAGCGCATGAAAAAACCCCGCCGGCATCGCTGCCGGCGGGGTTTTTTTATACAGCGACAGGCTTAGAACGTGTAGTTCGCGCCCAGGCTGAAGAAGCGGCCCACTGCGCCTGGCTGGTGCAGCGAAGCGTTGTACGACGTTTGTGCACCGGCGTTGCCGTAGGTGGCGACGTCGTATGGTGCTTCCTTGTCGAACAGGTTCAGGATCGCGCCGCGGATCGTCAGGTTATCCGTGACCTTGTACGACAGGTTCAGGTTGGTGACGGTGAACGACGACACGTTGCAGTAGCCAATTGGCTGGACCAGACCCTGGAAGTAGGTACGGCCACCAACGTCGGCTGCAGTCGATGCGCAGTCGGTCGCGCCCAGTGCCGGGTCGAAGGTCGAGAAGCCGCTCGTGTAGTTCACGGTGGCGGTCACGTCCAGCGGGCCACGGTTGTAGCCGAGGGTGAACTGCGCACGGTCTTTCGGGTTACCCGTTGCGCCGCCAACCGACGATGGACCTTGCGTGCCGGCCAGCTGGTACGAATCGCTGCCCAGTTCGGTCACATAACCAAAGACGTGGGCTGCGCTCAGGTTCGCGCTGACAGTGCCCAGGTCGTTGGCGAGGCGCCAGCGGTAACGGATGTCCGCTTCGATGCCGTGGGTTTCGGTGCTGCCGGCATTGATGTAAGGCGACAGGCCGTACAGGATCGGACCAGCGACCGGGATGCCAGGCACCGTGTTGTTGCCCACACCGGTGGCGATGTCGATCGTGTTGGCAGGACCGCGGACCCAGGTTGGCGTGAAGCTTGGATCGTTACCTGCTTGCGTGACGACCAGGTTCTTGATCTGGATCTTGTAGTAGTCCAGGGTCATGTTCAGGCCGCGCATTGGCTCGACGATGATACCGGCCGTGAACGACTTCGACTTCTCTGGCTGCAGATCAGGATTGGTGGTCTGGACGTATGGCGGGCTGAACGAGCAAGCCGATGGCACGTTGCCGGCCGTGGTCTGGCTGCCATTGGCGCACAGGATCGGATCGCGGATTGCGTTGAACGTGAAGAACGAACCGGCATTGCCGACTTCGGCCGGGTTCGGCGCGCGGAAACCGCGTGCGAACGTACCGCGCAGACCGAACTGCTGGATCGGCGCCCACTTGAAGTTGGCCGACGGCGTGAACGAATTGCCGTAGGTGTCGTAGTGGTCATAACGGCCGGACAGGCCGATTTCCAGGTTCTTGATCGGCGTGGCCTGCAGCTCGGCGAACACCGCGCTGTTGGTCTCGTCACCAATGGTGAACGCTGCCGTATTGGCGACCGCGCCGTTGAGCGTCAGGCTCGACGGAGGCGCATTCTGCTTGCGCTCATGCCAGTGAACACCGGCTGCGAAGGCCAGAGGGCCGGCGCCGAAATTCGACAGCAGTTCACGCGAGCCGATCAGGTCGGCGTAGTTCAGCGTCGATTCGATCTCGTTGCTGAAACGCGGCGAGACGGCATCCACGACGCCCGGCACATTGTTGCCCAGCACATTGAACGTGCCATTGCGCAGCAGGGTGTACAGGTTGGTACGGTTGACGTAGCCGCTGTAGTTCAGGTCGCTCTTGACGCGGGTGCCACCGATGGCAGCGTTCACGTCCCAGCCATAGGCGCTACCGACGAGGTCAGCTGCGAAGCGGGTCGCGGTGGTCTTGTTGTTGGTGGTCAGGGCGGCGCCGACATCCGGGATGTAGCCGTACAGGCGGGCCGGTGCGCCCAGCTGATTGGTGATATTGGCGCCGACCGGTGCACCAGCGGCAAAGGTCGTGTTCGGGATGGCGCCCACGCGCGAAGTCAGCACGCCATTGACCAGGGTCGTGGTGCCGTTGAAGCTGGTCGGGCTGAATGCTGCCGGGGCGGCATTGCGGTTGTTGGTGCTTTCGCGCTGGAACATGGAGCCGTTGAAGCGCACTTCCCAGTCTTCGCTCAGCTTTTTCGTCATGCCGATCATCAGGTTGACGTTTTCGGTCTCTGGCTGGATGTTCGACTGTTCATCGCGCACCGAGCAGCCGCCGGCGCGGTATTTGGTGAAGTTGCAGTTCGTCGGGTCGAGGAACTGGTAGTTCGCCGGGTTATTGACGTTGGTGACGCCAGCCGGGTTGTTCGGGTTCGACGCGTTGTACAGGAACGGGCTGCTGGCCGGGGTCAGGAAGTTGTTGATGTTGGTCGGCACGCCCAGGGTCAGGTCGTTACCACCACGTGCGCGCCAGTCGCGGTTCGCGTAGCCATACTGTTCGCGGTCGACGACCTTGATCGCGTTCTGCTTGCGGTATTCGGCCGTGATGAAGGCGTTGTAGCCGTCGTTGTCGAGGTCACCGATGCCGGTGCTGATCGAGGCGCGCTTGGTCTTGCCGCCACCATGCTGCGTGTCGCCGACTTCGGCCGACAGGCGGGTGCCGTTCAGGTTTTTCTTGAGCTTGATGTTGATGACGCCGGCGATGGCGTCCGAGCCGTACAGCGACGAAGCGCCGCTTTTCAGGATCTCGATGCTCTCGATCGCGTCGAACGGGATCGACGACACGTCGACGAACGAACGCTGGGAGTCGTCCGACAGCGGATACGGGGCCATGCGGTGGCCGTCGATCAGCACCAGGGTCGCGCCCACGGTCAGGCCGCGCAGCGAGATGCCCGATGCGCCATTGGCGAATGCGCCGGCAAAGCCGGTGCCCAGGGTACCGGCGCCGTTGGCGGCCAGGTCGGTCAGCAGCTCGGCAACCGAGGTCTTGCCGCTCTTCTGGATGTCGGCTGCGGTCAGCACCTGGACCGGGGTCGGCGTTTCGGTGTTGGTGCGGCTGATCAGCGAACCCGTCACGACCACGCGCTGCGCGGCTGGTTCGGTGCTGCCCTGCTGGGCCTGGGCAAACGCCGGCGCTGCGCAGGTCAAGGCGCCACTGGCAATTGCGCAGGCAATCGCGAAGGGCATCGACTTCAGTTTCAACATCATGGGTGATTCTCCTCGTACTTTCTTATCGGTGATGGCGCACCAGAATGCTCAGTGCCTATTCTGCAGGCTCGTGCCTGCCGGTCGCCTGGGCCGGCAAAACATCGGAATCGTGTTATCGAGCCGGAATAGGTAGACCGTTTATCGCATTCTGGACGGCAGTATTTTTCATGCATACGTCTGACTGGGGACGATCAGCCTAAATAAGTGCCTGGATGAAACCAAACGTTATTCAAGTGGAGCTATAAAAACATGGCGTCAAGAATAGTGTCAACCGAGCACCAATAATGCAGAGTGTGAAATACAACACTTTATTTTTTTGAAAGTCGGGAAAGTGCAATGGTGGTGCGGCGCAATATCAAACTGGTGCATCCCGCGGAACTGTGATTCGAATGCTAAAGATGTGCAACATCTTGTATTTACGATCTTTTTATCATCAAAATTTTTTGACGATGATGCGCATTGCGGTGAATTTGACCTGTGGCAATCGCCGTTTTTATTTCGATGCACCATTATTGGGCGTGAACGCAAAAGTTGGATAAATACAACACAATGTATTTAAGCAACCCAATAAAAAACCGCCCCGGAGGGCGGTTTGGCGTTTGTCCTGAAAACGACTGGATCAAAACTTGCGATCGTACATCACCGAGAAACGGGCATAACGCGGTGCAGTCAGCGACAGCGGCGTCTGGTACAGGCTGCTGACATTGACGCCGTTGTTGTACGCCTCGGTGACGCTGGCCACCGACTGGCTGTTGAACACATTGAACACATCGACGCGCAGCTGCAGTCCCTTGATGAAGTTCGGCTTGTAGGCCACGTTCATGTCCCAACGGTGGGTCCAGGGCAGGCTGCCAACCGAACCGCGCGGGGTCAGGACGTTTTGCGAACGCTGCAGGCCACCGCAATAGAACGTCTGGTTCGGGTAGTTCGGCGAATTGCCCGGGCTGGCGGCGCTGCCGATGCAGCTGCGCGGACGGCCCGACGCGATCAGCGCATTGCCACCGACGGTGATCTCATCGTTGAACTGATAAAAGCCGAACGCCTTGACCTGGTGCTTGCGGTGGTTCGGCAGATAGCCGTAGGCGCCTTCCATCAGCTCGGGGTAATCCCACGACGACGTCACGGCGACGTCCGCCTGGCCATTATCCGAACGCACCTGGCCTTCGGTATTGCCCTTGTTGCGCGACCACACATAGCTCACCTTGCCGTACCAGCCGCTGCGGAACGGGTGTTCCAGGAAGGCTTCGACCGACGAGTAGGTCCGCTTCGGCTTGTCGAAGCCCATGTCCGCCGCAGTCAGACTGACGGGCGTGAGGTTCGATGCGTCGCCGGAGAAGTCGACCAGGAAGTCGTTGTCTTCACCCGGATTGAAGGTCTGGCAGCTGTTGCCAAACAGCGGGTTGGTGATCGCGATCCCGTTGGCTGCGGCGAAACGCTGGAACGGACGCACGTCGCAGAAGTCATCGATGGTCGACTGCAGCTTGCGGTGGATTGCCTTGGCACCGAAGTTCAGCGATGGCGACCAGGCTTTTTCGAAGCCGAACGTAATTTCGTCCTGGTAGGTCGGTTCCATATTGCGCGCTGCCAGGGTCTCGACAACTTTGTCCTGACCATATTCGTTGTTGTTCGACAGCGGCTCGCTCAGCTGCGTCAGGCCGGTCGGCGCACCGTTGGCGTCGACGCCGGTGTAGCCGTAGTACTGCGCGGTGTAGGTCGAGCGGCCAGCGCCACGCACCGAGATATGGGTCGGGATCGGCACCGAGTAGCGACCCATGGTCGCGTACACCTTGAAGCTGGCGTCGCCATTGACGTCCCAGACTGCGGCCAGGCGCGGCTGGTACTGGTTCTTCATTTCCAGGAAGGTGGTCTTTGAATCGTTCTGGTTCTTGAACGACTCATTACGCACGCCAAAGGTCAGCAGCAGGTTATCGGTCGCCTGATAGCGGTCTTCCAGGTACCACGCGCTTTGTTCGCCGAACGAATTCGTGACTGTCGAGAACAGATCGCGGGTCACGTAGTAGCCCTGGTTGCCCAGCGCGGTACCGGTGCTCGCTGGTGACGGGATCAGCACGCCGTTCGGTCCTTCGATCTGCGCCGACGGCGTGCCGGCGCGGAAGTAGGTCCACAGGCCGCCACCGGCGCGGAATTCGCCGGCAGCAACCGACTCGACCTTGGTCTGGTCGAAGCCGCCGCGCAGCGTGTGCGCGCCAAGGCGCCATTCGACATCAAAACGACCCGAATCGACGATGTCTTCCGAGCCAGGCGCCAGAATGTTGCCGCTGATGTTTTGCGGGTTGGGGTAGCTGAGGCCAGGGGCACGTGCGTCGAGCGACGCCGAAGTCTGGTACAGGTCCGGGTTGTAGCCGGTGAAGTAGTTTTCGTGCGGCGACTTCGAACGGCCATACAGGGCGGTCACGGTCAGGTCGTCGGTCAGGTTGCCGACATAGCGCAGGGTGTTGATCTTGGCGCCGTTGCTGTCGACGTTGATGCGGCGCGAGCTCGAGTTGACAACGCCGCTGCGGGTGCGGGTTGCGTAATTGAAGCCGCTGTCCGAACTGTTCACTTCCGGCGTGTCGCCCAGCGTGGTGAATTCAAGGCGGTGGTTGTCGGTGATGTTCCAGTCGAGCTTGGCCATATAGCGTTCGATCTTGGTGTCACGCTCGCGCCAGCCCACGTTGCCGCTGTTGGTGGCGATGCGGAAGGTGTTGACCACACCTTCCTCGACATCGGTTTGTTCGGCCGAAGCAAAGAAGAACAGCTTGTCCTTGATGATCGGGCCGCCGACGTAGGCGCCATACACCTTGCGATCCAGCGTGTTTTCGGCGCGCGCCAGGCGCAGCGTGCCGTCGGTGCCCGTGTTGTTCGGGGTGCCCGTGTTGGCGTAATAGATATCGTGCGGTTTGGCGCGCAGCGATTTCGGTTCCCAGGTCGCGATGCCGCCGGCTTCCCAGGTATTGGTGCCGCTCTTGGTGACGATATTGACCACGCCGCCGATCGAACGGCCGAACTCGGAGCCAAAGCCGCCGGTCAGCACTTGCGCTTCACCGATCGCGCCGAATGGCAGCTGGGCAGCGCCCAGGCCGGTCAGCGGGTTGGTCACAGGGAAACCGTTGATGTAGTACGAGTTCTCGGATGCTGCGCCGCCACCGAACGACGCGCCACCTGCGAAGCGCGAGTCGGCGGTGGTGGTGTTGGGCGCAAGCTGGATGATGGCTTCGACGCTGCGGGCGATCGGCAGCGCGGCGAGCTGGCGCGCGCTGAAGGTCGCGCTGCTGCCGGAGCTGCTGGTGTCGATGGTGGCGCGGGTGCCGGTCACCTGGACGACCTGGGCGCCGCCGACCGGTGCGGCGGCGGCGAAGATGGCTTCGCCATTGCGGCCAATGCCGGTCTCGACGTTGACCGAGCCGATGACGGCGCCGTCACGCAACTGGGACACGCGGTACGTGCCGCTCGGCAGCGAGCTGGCGACGAAACGGCCCTGTGCATCCGGGGTCAGGGTGCGGCGGATACCGATGTCGGTATTCTCGATGAGAACCTGCACGTTGCTGCCTGGAACGACGGTACCGAAGACACTACCCGATGCATTCGACTGCGCCATTGCTGGCGACATGGCGGCCATGCCGATGACTGCGCCGCCAAAGGCCAGGCTCAATGCGTGAACTAATACAGTTTTCTTCAACATGTGATTTGCTTTCTCTTTTTTGCCGGACCGCTCATGGCAGTCCTGTTGTTGGTCGCACCAGCACCGATCGCGGTAGCGCCCCTCCCTGTACACCCACATTACCCTGTAAGTACGTTCATGCCATTTTTCCTTCGTAAAGAAAATGAACGCTTATCTACGTTCATGCATAGGACGTTGTGGCGTCAACAACTTTTTATGCATATGCGTGTGCATTTCGTTATTTTCGTTCGCACAATGTTGTGGGTGCGAGACAGCGTGCGCGCGTGGTGCGTTCATTCACCAAAACAGCTCAGAAAACTCCCTGGTGCAGTGCACTTTTCGACGTGCGCGCGGCAGGATTTTTTTATGGATTTCTGCGGCTCGACGTTGCGATAGTTCCACAAAAGTCGTTGTAAAACGGCACGGATGGAGACGACCACCGCGCTTTGACTGTGACAATCTTCAAAGATCACACATGCTATGTATTTACAATTTAAAGACTATTCGTTTTTTTAATCGACATACCGTCAGGCACCTTTGGGCCGGGGTAAAATAACGGCTTTTGCCGCCCTACTTTTGTTGCCTCACTAGCAACCACTCCCATGCTGCGTATTAACGAACTCAAACTCCCCCTGAACCATCCGGACGCCGCCCTGCGCGACGCCATCCTGGCCCGCCTTGGCATCGCTGACGCCGAACTGCTCGACTTTGCCGTCTACAAGCGCAGCTATGACGCGCGCAAGAAATCCGCCATCGTTCTGATCTACTCGATCGACGCGACCGTTGCCGACGACAAGGCCGTGCTGGCAAAGCTGCGCGACCCGCACGTGATGCCCGCCCCAGACGTCGAGTACAAGTTCGTCAACGCCGCCAAGCCTGCCCCGGGCACCCCGCGCCCGGTCGTCGTCGGCACCGGTCCGTGCGGGCTGTTCGTTGCGCTGATCCTGGCGCAGATGGGCCTGAACCCGATCGTGCTCGAGCGCGGCAAGGTCGTGCGCGAGCGCACCGTCGACACCTTCGGTTTCTGGCGCAAGCGCAAGCTCGATACCGAGTCGAACGTGCAGTTCGGTGAAGGCGGCGCCGGCACCTTCTCGGACGGCAAGCTCTACAGCCAGATCAAGGACAGCAACCACCACGGCCGCAAGGTGCTCACCGAGTTCGTCAAGTTCGGCGCACCCGAAGAGATCATGTACGTCAGCAAGCCGCACATCGGCACCTTCCGCCTGGTCAAGATGGTCGAGCAGATGCGCGCCGAGATCATCAACCTGGGCGGCGAAATGCGCTTCGACACGCGCATGCAGGATGTCCTGATCGAAGAAACCGGCGGCGTGCGCCAGGTCGTTGGCGTGCGCCTGGCCAGCGGTGAAGAAATCCCTACCCGCCACCTGACGATCGCCATCGGCCACAGCGCGCGCGACACCTTCGAGATGCTGTACGAACGCGGCGTCTACATCGAAGCCAAGCCATTCTCGATCGGCTTCCGGGTCGAGCACCCGCAATCGCTGATCGACGTCTGCCGCTTCGGTCCGAACGCCGGCAACAAACTGCTGGGCGCGGCCGACTACAAGATCGTGCACCACGCGTCCAACGGCCGTTCGGTCTACAGCTTCTGCATGTGCCCGGGCGGCACCGTGGTGGCCGCGTCGAGCGAAGAAGGCCGCGTCGTCACCAACGGCATGAGCCAGTATTCGCGCAACGAGCGCAATGCCAACAGCGCCATCGTGGTCGGCATCACGCCCGAGGATTTCCCGGGCCACCCGCTGGCCGGCATCGCCTTCCAGCGCGAGCTCGAATCGCGTGCATTCGTACTGGGCGGCTCGACCTACGACGCACCGGGCCAGCTGATGGGCGACTTCGTGGCAGGCCGGCCGTCCACGTCACTCGGTTCGGTCACGCCGTCGTTCCTGCCGGCCGTGCACCTGACCGACCTGGCCACGTCGCTGCCCGACTACGCCATCGTTGCGATGCGCGAGGCGTTCGTCGCCTTCGACAAGCAGATCAAGGGCTACTACAAGGAAGACGCCGTGCTGACGGGCGTGGAGACGCGCACCTCGTCGCCGATCCGCATCCGGCGCAACAACGACGACCTGCAAAGCCTGAACACGCGCGGCCTGTTCCCTGCCGGCGAAGGCGCCGGTTACGCAGGCGGCATCATGTCGGCGGCTGTCGACGGCATCCGCGTGGCCGAGGCGGTGGCATTGGCCATGGCGCCACGTTGAACGCGGCGGGCCGGCATGCCGCATGGGGCCCGGGTCTGGCGATCCTGGCCTCGATGGTGTCGGTCAATGCAGGCGCGGCCTGGGCCAAGGGCCTGTTTCCGGCCGTCGGCAGCGAAGGCGTCACCGCGCTGCGCGTGGGCCTGGCGGCGCTGATCCTGCTGGCCATCGTGCGGCCATGGCGCTTTGGGCGCCCGGCGCGCGCCGACGTGGGTAACCTGCTCGTGTACGGCCTGATGCTGGGCGCAATGAACCTGTGCATCTACCGCGCGTTCGAGCGCATTCCGCTCGGGATCGCGGTGGCGATCGAGGTCACGGGGCCGCTGGCAGTCGTTGTGCTGTCGTCGCGTCATGCGCGCGATTTTGTGTGGGTGGTGTGCGCGGGATTCGGCCTGTGGCTGCTGCTGCCGGTGGCCGGCGCGACGCAGCTCGACCCGGCCGGCATCGCGTATGCGCTGGCGGCCGCGTTCTGCTGGGCGATGTACATCGTGTTCGGCAAGCGCGTCTCGACCCTGAACAGTGGCCAGGCCGTGGCCTGGGGCTTGCTGGCGGCCAGCGTGTTCGCGGTGCCATTCGGCGTGGCGCATGCGGGCATGGCGCTGTTCACGCCAGCCATGCTGGCGGGCGGCGTGGCGGTGGCGCTGCTGTCGTCCGCCCTGCCCTACTCGCTCGAGATGATGGCGCTGCGGCGCCTGCCGCAGCGGGTGTTTGGCATCCTGGTCAGCAGCGGACCGGCCATCGCGGCGCTGGCCGGCTTCATCTGGCTCGGAGAACGCCTGACCAGCCTGCAGTGGCTGGCGATCGTGCTGGTGATCGTGGCGTCCGGCGGCGCAGCCGCCACGGCTGGCAAGCGCCAGCCCCTATAACCACCCTACCCGCTTGAACTTGCGATACAGGTAGCCGCACACGCACACCATCGTAAAGATCGCGAACGGGTAACCATACTTCCATTTCAGCTCCGGCATGAATTCGAAGTTCATGCCCCACACGCCGGCGAACGCGGTAAACACCGCGAAGATCGCCGCATATGACGCCAGCTTCTTGCTCACTTCGTTTTCTTCGATCGCCACCATCGACAGCGTCACCTGGATCGCGGTGTTGATCGTGTCGCGCACGGCGTCCAGGCGGCCGGCGATGCGGTGCAGGTGGTCGTGCACGTCGCGGAAGTATTCCTGGGTCTCGTCCACCACGGCCGGCACGCGCCCGCCGTAGAGGCGTCCCAGCGCGTCCATCAGCGGCACCACCGCGTGGCGCAGCGTCTGCGCCTTGCGTTTCAGGTCATACAGGCGCTCGACATTGTCGCGCTGCTTGCCCTGCATGGAAAAGATGTGGTCTTCGATCGATTCGAGCTCGGATTCGAGCGTGTCGACCACGGGGAAGTAACGGTCGACGACGGCGTCGACCAGCGCGTACAGCACGAAGCCTGCGCCTTTCCTGAGCTGGTGCGGTTCGCGCTCGGCGCGCGCCCGCACGCCGAGAAAACCCTGGTTGGCGTCACGCCGCACCGACAGCACGTAATTGGGGCCGGCGAAGACGGACAACTGGCCGACGGACATCTCGTCACCCACCAGTTCGACGATCTGCACGACGACGAACAGCGAGTCGCCATATTCTTCGAGCTTGGGCCGCTGATGGCCGCGCAGCGCGTCTTCCACCGCCAGTTCGTGCAGGCCGAATTCTTCCTGCATCAGCGCGATGTCGGCAGGGTCCGGGTCGCGCAATGCGACCCAGACAAAGGTGTCCTCCAGCTTGATGTATTCGCTGATATCCTCGACCGGGATATCGGACAGCTTCTTGCCTTCCTGGTAGGCGACGCAATTGATCAGCATTGAGTAGAAAATAAAACGGGCGCAGCGCGCCGATGCAGGACTTTACACCAACACCCTGCCATCTAAAAGCCTACTCTTCGCGCGCGCCGTCGATCCCCAGTTCCACGATCTTGCGCGTGATGGTGTTGCGCCCGATCCCGAGCCGCATGGCCGCGTCATTCTTGCGCCCGTGCGTGTGCTTGAGGGCCGTGCGGATCAGGGCCGATTCAAACTGGCGGCCCAGGATATCCATCACGTCCATCTGCCCTGCGCTGAGCATGCCGGCCGCCTGCAGTTCGAGCAGCCCCAACCAGCCTTCGGGCGACTGCGCGCCGGCTGTCTGCAGCACGACGCCACCGCCGGATGCCATTGGCTGTGCACCGGTGCTGACGATGCCGTCGGACAGCGGCACCACGTTCGGCACGCTGCTGCCTGTCAGCGGCGCCGAACCCTGGGTCAGGTCGCGCGGCAGATCCTTGACCTCCACGGTCTGGCCAGGGGCCATCACAGTGATCCAGTTGCACAGGTTTTCCAGCTGGCGCACATTGCCCGGCAGCTCGAGACCCGACAAGAAGCGCATTGCCTGCTCGCTCATGCGCTTGGGTTCCACCCCCAATTGGTGCGCACTTTGCACCAGGAAGTGGCGCGTAAGAACAGGAATGTCTTCGTTGCGTTCGCGCAGCGACGGCAGGCGCAGGCGGATCACGTTCAGGCGGTGGTACAAGTCTTCGCGGAACAAGCCGTCGCGCACGCGCTGCTCGAGGTTCTGGTGGGTGGCCGCAATCACGCGCACATTGGCCTTGACCGGCTGGTGGCCGCCCACGCGGTAGAAGTGACCATCGGACAGCACGCGCAGCAGGCGCGTCTGCAGGTCGAACGGCATGTCGCCGATTTCGTCGAGAAACAGCGTGCCGTCCTCGGCCTGCTCGAAGCGGCCGCGCCGCATCGCCTGCGCTCCGGTGAACGCGCCACGCTCGTGACCGAACAGTTCGGATTCGAGCAGGTCCTTCGGGATCGCCGCCGTGTTGAGCGCGATGAACGGTTGCTGCGCGCGCGGGCTGTGCTTGTGCAGCGCGCGCGCCACGAGCTCCTTGCCGGTGCCCGATTCGCCCGTGATCAGCACGGTGACATTCGACTGCGACAGGCGGCCGATGGCGCGAAACACTTCCTGCATCGCTGGCGCATGGCCGAGGATTTCAGGGGTTTCGGCCGGAGGCGCTTCGACGCTCGCTTCGCGCAGACTCTCCTCTAACGCACGCCGGATCAGCGAGACGGCCTTGTCGATGTCGAATGGCTTGGCCAGATAGTCAAAGGCGCCGCCCTGGAACGAGGACACCGCCGAGTCGAGGTCCGAGAACGCGGTGATGATGATGACCGGCAGGCCCGGATGGCGTTCCTTGACGGCTTGCAGCAGGTCGATGCCGGATTCGCCCGGCATGCGGATATCCGACACCAGCACTTGCGGCGTGTCGGTTTCAAAGGCGGTCATCGCTTCGCGCGCATTGGCGAAGCTGCGGGTCTCCAGACTTTCGCGTGCCAGGGCCTTTTCAAGGACCCAGCGAATCGATGCATCGTCGTCGACAATCCAGATTGGTTTCATGGTTTCGTGCTTCCCGCAACATGGATTCAATAAAGGACTGGCCGGTGCGGTCCGCTTTCTCCCGCTTATGGCAGGGGCAGCAGGATCCGGAAATCCGTCAGTCCAGGCCGGCTTTCGCACTCGATCACACCCAGGTGTTGCTGCACAAACGTTTGCGCCAGCGTCAGCCCGAGGCCACTCCCGCCGTCACGCCCGGATACGAGCGGATAGAAAATGCGGTCGCGGATATCGGGCGCGATGCCCGGTCCATTGTCGATGATATGCAAGTCTAATGCCAGCCCGTAGCGGACCTTGGCCAGCGTGACCTGGCGCGCCACCCGGGTGCGCAAAACGATCTCGGCATCGCCCTGCGCAATGCGCCCGGCGACGGCCTGGGCGGCATTGTGGGCGATGTTCAGCACCACCTGGATCAGCTGCTCCATATCGCCGCGAAACTCGGGAATCGACGCATCGTAATCGCGCCGGATCGACAGCCCCTGCGGGAATTCGGCCAGGATCAGGCTGCGCACGCGCTCGCACACTTCGTGGATATTGACGTCGCCGACGATGTGCGGCTTGCGGTGCGGCGCCAGCAGGCGGTCGACCAGCGTTTGCAGGCGGTCGGCTTCCTTGATGATCACCTGCGTGTATTCCTGCAGCTCCAGCAGGTGGTGCGGCGGCAGCTCGAGTTCGAGCAATTGCGCTGCGCCGCGGATGCCGCCCAGCGGATTCTTGATCTCGTGCGCCAGGTTGCGGATCAGTTCCTTGTTGGCCTGGCTCTGGTCCATCAGGCGCTCTTCGCGGTCGAGCTTTAGCTGCTGCACGTTCTCGCGCAGCTCGATCAACGCCGTGCCATCGCCCAGCGCGCTGACGATGCTGTTGACGTGCAGCGGTTCGCGCCCGCTCCTCTGCAGCGTCAGGTCCTGGCGCAGGTCGGCGTACTGGTGCACCAGCGCCTGCGTGATCAGGACGCCAATCTCGGCGCCATTGGTAAACAGTTCGGGCAGGCGATGGCGCTGCAGCGACTTGAACGACAGCTCCATCAGGTTTTCGGCGGCAGCGTTGGCATACACCACTTCGCCATCGGGTCCGGTCATCATCACGGCCGAGGCCAGCAAGTCCAGGCCGGCGAAACGCGCCGGGTTGCCCGGGTCGTACACGGGCGGCGCCATTGGAGGCAGGGTCATCTGATATTGCCGATCTCGCGCCTGAGCGCTTCGATATTGCGTTCGCTACGGTTGATTTCGTCGCGCATGGACGCCACGCGCTCCTGGTACTTGGCGTAGTTGCGCTCGTTGCCCTGGCGTTCCGGCTCGCCGTTGTTGAAGACGCGCTTGAGGTCGGCGAGCTTGCGTTCTTCCAGGCGCAGTTCATCGCCCAGGATCTCGCGCCGCTCGTCGTCGCGGGCGCGCTGCAGCACATTGTCCACGCGTGGGAAGTTCGATTGGGCCGCGCTCGGGGCCGCCGTCGGGGCGGAATTCGACGCGGATGACCCGCCCCCGCCGCCCGCCGAGCGCGGTGCAGGAATCGGGGCCGAGGCTGCCGGCGGAGCGCTGTAGCCGGTGTCGATCAGCTGGCACTTGCCGACCTTGGTGTCGGTGTACAGCGGCCGGCCATTGGCATCGGTACAACGGTAGATTTGCGCGTGCGCACTGGCGCACAGCAGCACTGAGGCAAACACAGCGGTAAAAACGGCCACGCTGGCCTGAAACATACTATTTGTCATTCCCATCCCGGTTGGTCGCAAGGGCACGCTATTGTAGATGCGCCCGACTATACCCCAAGGAATATAAACCCCAAGCAACAAAAAACGCGGGGAAAGCATGGCTTTCCCCGCGTTTGTTCTACCCGCCAGTCTGGCGCGATGCACATCCGCGCCAGCCTGGATGGACCGATTACGACGAGTAGTACATGTCGAATTCGGCTGGGTGCGGGGTCATGCGCATGCGCTGGACTTCCTGCATCTTCAGGTCGATGTAGGCATCGATCATGCTGTCGCTGAACACGCCGCCACGGGTCAGGAACTCGCGGTCTTCGTTCAGTGCGTCCAGTGCTTCTTCCAGCGATGCGCACACCGTCGGGATCAGCTTGTCTTCTTCAGGCGGCAGATGGTACAGGTCTTTGGTTGCCGCTTCGCCCGGGTGAATCTTGTTCTGGATACCATCCAGACCGGCCATCATCAGTGCTGCGAAGCACAGGTAGACGTTGGCCAGTGGATCCGGGAAACGCGTCTCGATGCGGCGGCCTTTCGGGTTCGCCACGTGCGGGATGCGGATCGAGGCCGAACGGTTACGGGCCGAATACGCCAGCTTGACCGGGGCTTCGAAGCCTGGCACCAGGCGCTTGTACGAGTTGGTGCCTGGATTGGTGATCGCGTTCAGGGCGCGGGCGTGCTTGATGATGCCGCCGATGTAGAACAGCGCCGTGTCCGACAGGCCTGCATAGCCGTCGCCTGCGAACAGGTTCTTGCCGTCTTTCCAGATCGACTGGTGCACGTGCATGCCCGAACCGTTGTCGCCAGCCATTGGCTTTGGCATGAAGGTCGCGGTCTTGCCGTAGCTGTGGGCCACGTTCCAGATCACGTATTTCATGTTCTGGGTCCAGTCGGCGCGCTCGATCAGGGTCGAGAACTTGGTGCCGATTTCATTCTGGCCGGCGCCGGCCACTTCGTGGTGGTGCACTTCGACCGGGATGCCCATCGATTCGAGAATCAGGCACATTTCCGAACGCATGTCCTGGAACGAGTCGACTGGTGGCACTGGGAAATAGCCGCCCTTCACGCCTGGACGGTGACCGCTGTTGCCGCCTTCGAATTCCTTGTCGGTCGACCACGATGCTTCTTCGGAATCGATCTTGACGAAGCAACCCGACATGTCCAGCTTCCAGCGCACGGCGTCGAAGATGAAGAACTCTGGCTCTGGGCCGAAGTAGGCGGTGTCGCCGATGCCCGACGATTTCAGATAGGCTTCAGCGCGCTTGGCGATCGAGCGCGGATCGCGGTCGTAGCCCTTGCCGTCCGATGGCTCGACGACGTCGCACTGCATGAACAGCGTGGTCTCTTCCATGAACGGGTCGATATTGGCGGTGTTTGCATCCGGGATCAGGAGCATGTCCGACGCTTCAATACCTTTCCAGCCGGCGATCGACGAACCGTCGAAGGCATGGCCGGATTCGAACTTGTCCAGGTCGAAGTGCGACACCGGGACCGTGACGTGTTGTTCCTTGCCGCGGGTATCGGCGAAGCGTAAATCAACGAATTTGACTTCGTTGTCTTTGACCATTTGCATTACATCTGCGGCGGACTTTGCCATTCGGAATCTCCTAATTGAAAAAAGGATGTCAGTCTATGCGAACCGACAACTTGCATCATGATGAAGCACGAAATGTGCCAACTGGGTGTCAACGACGATGCCAACTTCAGTGCATGAGGCTATGCGCAAATCGTTCTTGGGCAATGGGTTAGTTTACCCATAAAATCGCCTCAACCGGGGGCATGTGGCAAGATTTACCTTTATGCTAATTTGCACCATTAATGAGCAATTCTACGTGCTTGCACCAATTGGGCGCACCACGCTGCGCTCCAGGATGGTGCATTGATCACGATCAACGATGAATGGACATCACCAACATGACCAAAGAACAGATTCTCACGACGGCGCGCCAGCGTGGCGCTGACCAGCCCTACGCTGGTGCAGTCACGCCTCAGGAAGCGTTTGACCTGCTCCAGAGCGGCCCGGACGTCAAGCTGGTCGATGTGCGTACCAACGCCGAACGCGACTGGGTGGGCCGCGTCGCGATCGGCCAGGCGCAGCATCTGGCCGTGCAATGGGCCACCTATCCGGGTGGCGCGCCCAATCCCGACTTCGGCGCCCAGCTCGAACAGGTGGCGGGCAAGGACGACGTGCTGCTGTTCCTGTGCCGCTCGGGCGTACGCTCGCGTCATGGTGCGCGCGTGGCGACCGAACTGGGCTATGCAAATGCCTTCGACATCCTGGAAGGGTTCGAAGGCGATCGCGATGGTGACGGCCACCGCAAGACGATCGGCGGCTGGTGCACGGCCGGCCTGCCGTGGATCGGCGCCTGACCTAGTTGGCGCTACCCGGGTTCGGCAGCACCATCAGTTCCAGCCCGGACGCCGTTCCTGGCGCGTGGTACACGCGCTGGGTCGCTTTTTTGAAGTCGCCCGGCTTGGCGTCGGGAATGCGCATGAACGTTTGCGGATTCAGGTCGATCAGCGGGAACCATGAGCTCTGCACCTGCACCATGATCCGGTGACCGCGCCGGAAGGTGTGGTTCACCTGACCCAGTTCGTACTTGATGGGCTCGACCTTGCCCGGCACGAATGGCTCGGGCTTTTCATAGCTGTTGCGGAACTTGCCGCGCAGCGGGTTGCCGCGTACCAGTTGCTGGAAGCCACCCAGGCTCACCGCGGGCGGGCCGACATCGCTGCCCCGCTCCCCTGCCGGGGTCGGGAAGCTGGCCGGGTAGACATCGATCAGCTTGACGACCCAGTCGGCGTCGGTCCCGCTTGTCGACACGAACAGCTTCGGCGTCACCGGCCCGGCGACCGTCACGTCTTCTTCCAGCACGGCGCTCTGGTACACCAGCACGTCGGGCCGCGTGGCGGCGAAGCGCTGGTCCGACACCATGTATTCGCGCGGTACACCCAGCGCCGGGTAGCCGATGTAAGGCACCGGGCGCGCCGGGTCGGCCACGTATTCGTCGAAACCGGCACCCGTGGTCGTGCTCATCGTCGCGGCCGGCTGCTGCCAGCGCAGTGCGCCATTCGCGCCGAAGTACAGCGTGCGCGCCTTTGCCGGTTTTGGTGGCCAGGCGTCGTACTGGCGCCAGACATTCGACCCCGTCTCGAACACGGTCACCGGCGCCAGCGTCTTGCCCGGCTTGACGCCCTTCAGGTGCTGCTCGAAGAACGGGAACTGGACCTCGCGCCGGAACCATTCGCTTGTTTTCGCGTCGAACTTGACGTGGCCAAGCCGGGCGCCGTCGCCGCGCGCCCAGCCGCCGTGCACCCATGGACCCACCACGAGGGCATGGTTGCCGCCCTTGTTCTGCGCTTCCAGCGCGCGGTGCACGATGAACGGGCCGGCGGCGTCTTCCGCATCGAACCAGCCGCCCACCGTCAGCACGGCGGCCTTGACGTTCTTCAGATGCGGGCCGATGGCGCGCTCTTTCCAGAAGCTGTCATAGGTATCGTGCTCGATGTTCGGCATGAACAGCTCGCGCTGCGTGTCGGTCATTGTCGCGGCGATATTCGCCAGCGTGCGGTGCTTCAGAAAATAATCGTAGCCGTCGGCCACGCCGTAATCGAATTCGCTGCCGGTTTTCGGCAGCGGGGTCGGGTTCGGGGCCGCCGTGAAGGCCGCGTAAAAGTCGAAGTTGGCGGCCAGCTTGAAGGCGCCGCCGTGGTATGAATCGTCGCCCATGTACAGGTCGGCAATCGGCGCCTGTGGCGAGGCGGCCTTGATCGCCGGGTGCGAATCGATGACGCTGGCGGCGGCGTAGAAGCCCGGGTAGCTGATGCCCCAGATGCCGACCTTGCCATTGTTGTTGGGGATGTTCTTGAGCAGCCAGGCCACCGTATCGTACATGTCGTCGCTCTCGCGGCCCTCGCCTTTTGCCAGCTTGCCCTTGCCGTGAGGCGTCATTTCCTGCCATGTCCCTTCGGACATGTAACGGCCGCGCACGTCCTGACTCACGAAGATGTAGCCGGCGTCCTCGAATTCGCGCGATGGGCCCAGCGATTCAGGCAGCCAGTCCACGCCATAGCGCAGTTCGCCTTCGGCGCGCACGCCGGCGCTGTACGGGGTGCGCTGCATCAGGAACGGGTAGCTGCGCGTGCTGTCCTTCGGCACGTAGACGACCGTGAACAACTGCACGCCGTCACGCATCGGGATCCGGTATTCGTACTTGGTATAGGCTTCGCGCGTCGGGCGCTTGCTGTCCTTGGCACTGTCCGCGGCAATCGCGGCAGACGGGCTGGCCAGGCCAGCGGCAAGGCAGAAGCCGAAAACAAGGGCGGGAAGCGTACGGCGGATCATGACGGCCTTCGAAGAGATGACTGGGGACGCCAGTGTAATGGGATTCCCCGACCAATTTCAAAGAGAAATGATCAAGCCAACGGCTGCGCTGTCTGCTCCTCGCGCATGCCGCGCACCCGCTCGCGCACCAGGTGAATGTGACTGCGCAGACGGTACAGCTCGTCCGCATAGGCGAGCGGCACCGAGATATGGTTGACGCGGTCTTCCAGCCCATCCAGGCGGCTCAGCAATTCCTTGCGCACGGCCTCGGTGGCATCGGCCCCGCTTTCCTCCAGCGACTGTTCGATGGCGCGCAGCTCACCGTACCAGCGGTACACGCGCGAGCGCACGCGCCAGACGTAAATCGGCGGCACGATCTTGGACAACGGAATCAGCAGCGCCGTCAGCGCCACCACCACGACCCACAGCCGCTCGGCCAGGTTGGCCAGCCAGAACCGCAGATAACGTTGCATGAACGGCGGGCCGTCGCGGTAGTAGCGCGCCGCTTCGGGCGCGACCGGGATTTCCGTGTACTTCGGGGACGGGAACTGGCCCTGCTGCTGGAACCAGCCGGCGCCGCTGTGGATCTCGGTCGCCGCCTTGACCAGCAGGCCCACCAGCGCAGGATGGATTTCCTCGCGCGCGACGAGCGTGGCGGTCGGCGCGATCAGGTGGTAATCCTGGTTCGGGATATTGCGGCCCAGATCGACGATCCCGCGCGGCAGCACCACGTGGGTCAGGAACGGCAGGCGCCGCGTATAGGCCTCGGCCTGCGAAAAATCGAACAGGCGAATCCCCGGCGTTTGCAGCAGCATCTGGATCAGCGGCGCTTCCGGCGCCGAGCTGAAGACCAGGCCGTCGATGCGTCCGGCCAGCAATTCGACCGTCGCCGGCGTATTGGCCAGGTCGCTGATCGTCAATGCGCCCGGCACGATATTGTTGGCGTCAAGCAGCTGGCGCACCAGGCGCGGCACGCCGGTGCCTTCCGGTCCCAGGTTGATGCGCTTGCCGCGCAGATCGGGCAGCCGCGTGACATTCGCTTCGTCGCGCACAAACAGCCACACCGGTTCGGTAAACAGGCTGCCCAGCGAGACCAGGCCGCGCCGCTCGACGCTGTCCGCGTTGCCAACCTTGTCGTCGGTCGAGCCGCTTTGCACGAACGCGACATCGGCCTGCCCGGCCAGCAACTGCTGCAGATTGTCCTGCGAGCCAAGCGTGCCCTGCAGCGTGACCTTGATGTCGTCGCGCGCCAGCACGCTGGCGTATTGCTTGCCGAATTGCTCGTACGCGGAATTTTCCTGGCCCGTAGCGAGCCGGAGCGTGCGCGGCGGCGCCGGGTCGACCCACCAGTAAGCGAGCACCACGGCCGCCGCGACCATCAGGATCGTCGGGCCGGTGGCCACGACCAGATCGCGCAGCGAAACGATGCTGAAGTTCTGCAGGCGGGCGCGCAGCCCCTTGACCGGCGCGCCCGGAAGATCCTGCCCTGGCCTCAACGCACGCACTGCCGCGGCGCGGCGGCGACGGCCTGGCCCGGCACGGGAACCGGCGCGACCGGCGGTTCGATCATCGGCATCAGGCTCGGCGCGAGCGTGACGAGCAGCTGCACCGGCAGCGCGCTGGTGAAGTCATAGTTTTCGGACTGCGGCCCATGCACATACGCGGTCATGCTGCCGTAGAAACGTTCGCCGATGTTGAACACGAACGTCGCCGACCGGTTCACGTAGCGCGACTCGACCAGGCGACCGCCACGGGCATATACATCGAAGCGCTGGTCGCCGGTACCGGTCTTGCCGGCCACGGCGATGATGCTGCCGTCCGATTGCACGAACGCGGTCTTGACGCGCTTGGCGGTGCCGTCCGAGACGACGCCCTGGATGGCGTCGGCCACGGCGCGCGCGACTTCGGGCGCCAGCACTTGTTCCTTGCCGCCGCCCTTGTTGCGGCGCACGAGCGTTTCATACGGCGTGGCCTTGGCAAAGTGCAGCGAATCGATGCGCTCAATCGGTTTGCGCACGCCGCCATTGACGATGATGCCCATCATCTCGGCCAGCGCGGCCGGCCGGTCGGCCGAGGCGCCCAGTGTGGTCGCGTACGACGGCACGAGCGAGTCGAACGGGTAGCCCATTTTCTTCCACTGCGCGTGGATCTTCAGGAACGCTTCGACTTCGAGCAGGCCGGCAATGCGGTTGTCCTGCGCGTGCTTGCGGTGCGTCTTGAACAGCCATTGGTAGACTTCCTGGCGCTCCTTGACGCTGGCGGCCGTCACTTCGGACCAGGTCGCTTTTGGATGGGTGCGCAGATAGCTCACCAGCCACAGTTCGAGCGGGTGCACCGATGACACGTAGCCGCGGTCAGCCAGCGACATGTTCCGTGGGTCATAGGTCTCGTAGAGTTTCGGAATACGGTCGGGGTCGATCTCGTTGCTGGCCGGGACCGACGCATCGATGAACGCGCCAAACTGCGCCAGGGTGGCGTTCGGCACCACGGTGCGGTGAGCGGCAGCGAGCTTGGAAGCCAGCGGGCGCACGCCGGAGAACAGCAGCGTCTCGACTTCCTGCGGCGTCTTTCCCTTGTACTTGTTCCAGAACTTGGCCATGAAGACCTTGCCTTCGTTGTCGGCAAAGCGCGCCAGATAGGCGGCGCGGCGCGGATCGTCGGCGTCGGCCAGCAGTTGCGCGGACGAGCCCGGCAACTGGAACATGTAGTAACGCACGACGTCGCGCATCATGCGCACGAACACGAGGTTGGTCGAGCTGCGCAGCGCCTGGTTCACGTCCATGATGCGGCTGTCGTCGAGCTTGCTGAAGTTGCCGAACGTGTGCAGGCCGCCACCGGTAAAGAAGCGCTCGCCCGGGTTGGCCGAGTACTTGCGCGCCATGGCGGCGTCGAGCATGGGCTTGAGGCTGCGGTCGGCGCCGTCAGGCAGCGTGCGGAAGTAGTCGAGGCCCCACTGCGACATGCGGTCTTTTGCATCCACTTCGACGCCCATCAGGCCGATCTTGTCCATCGCGCCAAAGCGCTTGTGCAGCTGGTCGACGATGTCGAGGTACGTCACCAGCGTGCGCAGCTTGGCCGTCGAACCCAGGTCGAGCTTGGCGCCTTCGTTGATGTCCAGTGGCTGGTCGTAGTTATCGGTCTGCACGCGCAGGTAGTTGACGTGCTCGCCCCGCTCCATCAGCGTGAAGCTGTAGACCACTTGCGCCGGATCGCCATTGCCGAGCATGCCCTTGCCGGTCAGGCCGGCTTGTTTCGCGTGTTCGGCGTCGGACAGCTTGCGCAGCGCAGTCGTGACGGCTTGCTGGGCATTGCCGTCGAGGGTCGAGACTACCGACAGATCGAGGCGGTCGACGTTGTACAGGCGCGAGTCGCCGATCAGGTAACCCACGTGGTTGCGCACTGCATTGGCCGCCTTGCGCGAGACGAACGCATCCGCCGGTGGCGGCGCCACGCCCGTGTGCAGTGCCGGCTTCAGGTTGGCGCTCAGGGCCGCGTCGCGCAGTTGCGGCGAAATCACGCCCTGCTGCGACAGCACGCGCAGGTGGCTGTTGGTCAGGGTTTCCAGGTCGCTCTCGCCGGCGCCCAGGTAATACGCCGGGCGGCGCTGGGCGATCATCAGCGACAGCGCCTCCTTGTAGGCCATCACGGCGTCCGGGCTCGTCATCGGGCCCTTGAGCATCGCGTTGACCTTGGCGAAATCGCGGCCGTACCAGACCCACATGCCGTCGCCGATGCCGTTGACTTCGCCGTAACCCGGCTTGGCCGACAGCGGCACCGTGTTCAGGTAGTCGAGCACGACCTGGCGGCGCGAACCCGTGGTGTCTTCGCCGTCCTGGTAGGCGCGCAGCGTGGCCGAGGCCATCTGGATGATCTTGTCGGTCAGCGAGCCGGTACGACCTTCGGCCGAGTGGCGGTATTTTTCGATCTGCGTGGCCAGCGTGCTGCCGCCGGCCACGCGGCCGTCGCCGCCCAGGCCGACACTGGCCAGCGTCTTGTCGAACACCGCTTTCGAGAAGCGGTCCCATTCGACGGCCGGATTGCGGCGCGGGTGGCTCGCGTCGAGCAGTTCGCGGTTTTCGATGAACAGCAGGCTTTGTACCAGCAGCGACGGCGCGGCGTCGAATTTATCGTAGAAGCGCTCGGGGAAGCGCGACGTGAACAGGGGCTGGGCGCGGCAATCGAGGATCTCGAGGCCGACCTTGGTTTTCTCGTGGTAGGTGGCGTACAGGCCGAGATCGGCCATCTTGACCATCTGCGGCGAGATGCGCGCCTGCGACGCGATCGCGTAATCGCGCGTCTGCAGGCGTTCGAGGTATTTCGGCAGGCCTGCATAGCCGAGCCGGGTGTCGTACGGGCTGGCAGCCGGGAAGCGGATCGAATCGCTTGGGCCATTGGCCATGCGGAACGTGAGTTCGCTGGCCATGTCGGCGAAGATTTTCGACTGCAGGCGCGAGGTGCGGGTTTCCGTCACGGCCCAGGCGGCCGCGGCAGCGATCAGCAGCAAGCCAATCAGCGCCAGCCAGAGCTTCCAGCGGCTCTTGCGCGGCGCTGGCGGCGACCCATCCGGCCCGCCGGACGGGTCGCCGCCAGCGCCGCCGCCATGACCGTTGTCGGCCAGGTGCGGGAAGGCATCGTGCAGGGGAACGCCACCCGCTGAATCCGGGGCGGACGGGGACGCGGACGCCCCCGACGCTGCAGCACCGGCTGCGGCGACGACTGGCGCGGCAACTGCGCCGTCCATGGTCGGCTCGCTCCGCGAGGTGGCGGCGCGCTTGCCGAATACATTGTTTGGTCGCACGAGGCGACGAATACTTTCCATGATGGCTTAACCGGTCCGAATCAAAACGCTTGCAACCCCCCGCCAACCTGCTCGCCATCTATTGCTGCTGGTCCGTTCGAGTGATTGTGGTGTCTGTTAGTTCACAAATTTCAGCAGTGCAATCCCACTCCAGATTGCCCCGTCCATAGGTAATATTCCACCACATCAATAAGATAGACGCGAGATACCGTTTAACAAATCGGCCTATACCGGAATATTTTCGCAAAAAAACAACGGGTTGGTTAAATGGCATGACCGCAAGCGATGCCCGTGCGTCACGACTGTTGGCAGCAACGCATCAAGCGTCGTACGCACGGTTGACGCTGGCAGTTAACGCGCCCGACATCGTGCCGGTGCACAGCGCACCGCTGATTTAAATGGAAGCGCCGGCGCCGGGATGTGCTGGAAGGTGCTGCGCGCGTAGCTCTGCCAGTGCCTGCAGGCAGTAATACTGGAACCAGAGCCCGGCAAACAGAAAAAGCATGATGTACAGCCACAGTGACACGAGCGCCAGCACCGGAAACAGCACGACCGAGATCACCGCCCCGCCCATCCACGCGATGCCGGGCAGCGCGCCGGCCAGGCCCGAGACCAGGCCGATCGTCAGCAGCGCCGGACGGCAGGTGCGCATCAGCACCTGGCGCTCGGCCCCGCTGGCGTGCGCGGCCAGTGCGTCGTAACTCATCACGCGCGACGTGACCCAGGCCCACAGGCCGGCCTGCACCAGCCAGGCCAGCGGCGGTATGGCATACAGCGGCAGCGTGAAGAGCCACAGCAGCGCGAACACGGCCGTACTACCGACGTTGATGGCCAGGCTGCCGACGAACGAGCCGCCCTCTTTCTTGTCCAGCGCGGGGAAGTGACGGCCGCTTACATGACGCTCGATGGCCGGCATCGCCACGATACCCATGAACAGCAGGCTCGAGGCAATCATCAGAGGCAGCAGCAAGGCAATCGCCAGCAACGGCACAACCATGACCTTGAGCATACCCAGACCGAGCATGCCCAGCATGCTGTTACTCGCATCAAAGCCGCCGTAGTCGGTAAACAGCCCGTGCAGCCAGTCGAGCAGCGGCTGCAGGCCCAGCCACATCGCCACGCCCCACAGCGAGAGCGACAGCAGCAACGGGACCAGCGAGAGCAGCAGCATGCGCCCACTGAACTGCGAGCGCAGCGCGCGCCGCCAGGCAAGCAGGACGCCCTTCATCGGGGCGGTCCTCGGAATCACGGTCGCGCTGTCGGCATGCGGCATGGCTACTCCAGTTGGGAAGGTCAAGCGCACATTCTACGGGAGCGCGCCGGGCTGCAACGGGCGCACGGCTGGCCCGGACAATGGCGGTTTCCCGACCCATGCACTACAATCGTCATTCAATCTGAACAACAAGGAAGACCATGTCCACCATCACTACCGATTCTGGCCTGCAATACGAAGAACTCGTCACCGGCACCGGCGACGAAGCCAAGGCTGGCCAGCACGTCACCGTGCACTACACCGGCTGGCTGCGCAACGACGACGGCAGCCTCGGCGCCAAGTTCGATTCGAGCAAAGACCGTGGCGATCCGTTCGAGTTCGCACTCGGCGCCGGCCAGGTCATCCGCGGCTGGGACGAAGGCGTGCAAGGCATGAAAATCGGCGGCTCGCGTCGCCTGACCATCCCTGCAGCCCTGGGCTATGGCGCGCGCGGCGCCGGCGGTGTCATTCCGCCAAACGCCACCCTGATCTTCGACGTCGACCTGCTGGCTGTCTAAGCCGCAGCATCGCTTCACTGCCATGCACCGCCCCTCGGGCGGCGTATGGCAGGCGCTCCAGCGCATTTGAACTTCCCCTCTAAAGTACGTCGCAATCCCCGGGTCGTCCCCGCCTCCTGCGCTAAGATGCCTGCCGCCTTGTCCGAGCGACAAGACCGCAACCCACCATCACAGGAGTTTCCATGAGCGTCCAAGAACAATTCACCCAGGCCCAGCTCGATTCGAAGAATCTGTCGGAGCGTCCGGACAATATGACCTTGCTGAAGATCTATGCGCTGTACAAGCAGGGTTCGAGCGGCGACGCGACCGGCGAGCGTCCGGGCATGACCGATTTCGTGGCACGCGCCAAGTTCGACGCCTGGGCCGGTCTGGCCGGCACGTCGCAAGAAGAAGCCCAGCAGCAATACATCGATCTGATCGAAGAGCTGAAAGGCTGATTCAAGGCATCGCTGTAGTAGTGTACTAGGCGGCGAAGGTCTTGCGCATCTTCTCCGCCACCTTGGCCTCGATGGCCGGCGCGAAGGCGCCCATCAAGAATCCCAGGTTGATCCGCATCGCCGCCTGCTGGTCTTCCAGCGTCAATGCCCCCTCCACGCCACTGCGCTCGAAGCGCAGCACGTCGCCATCCCACTGGCATGCCAGTCCATATTCGGTCGCAATACGCTGCGCCACTTGCTCGGCCGCCGTGCGCGCCGCAGCCGGGCTCAGGGTGTGTTGCTGGACGATGCTGATTTCCGCCATCGGGACATTCCTTCCTAAATATTGCGAACAATCCGCCATGATGCCAGTTGACGCGGTCGTATGCCAGAGTTCGCTAGAACTGATGCATTCGTGACGCCGCAATTGACGCGTCGCAAAGCGTGCCCGTCATGGCGGGCGACCATGAAGCGAACGCCGTCATTACGCGAGGAGCCGTCATGGAAATGCACCCCCAGCAACCCCACGAGGCGCCGCACGGTGCACGGGCCCGTCAACCTGGCCGCATGGCGCGCCTGGTCGACGGCGCTGCCGCCACCGCCGAACCCGATCCCGGCCCGCCCGTCGATGCCGAGCCACTGCCGCAAGCCTTCGGCGCCCGCGTGCTGATGTGGAAGCAAGACCCGTCAGTGGGCGTCATCGGCACCCGCACGGCGTATCTGCCTGGCGCCGTGCTGGCCGGCCCGCGCGACGCCCGCATCGCGCCCGGCGTGCCCGGCATCGACCAGGTCGAACCGAACCCCTCTGGCGACTTCGTCACCCAGGCCGACACACCCCAGTTCGACGCCGTGCACACCTATGCCGTGGTGCGCCAGACCCTGACCATGTACCAGCGCGTGCTGGCAGCGGCCAGCGTCGCCATGCCGCTGCCATGGCAATGGAACAGCAGTATCGACAGCAGCCCGCTGCGCGTCTTCCCGCACGGCCTGCCCGATATCATGAACGCGTTCTACAGCCGCACCCAGGGCTGCCTGAAGTTTGGCGATTTCGTCCCTGCTGGCAGCGCCGAGCGCGTGTTTACCTGTCGCTCGTTCGATATCGTCTCGCACGAGACTGCCCACGCGATCCTCGACGGCATCAAGCCACGCTGGCTGCAGGCCGACGCCCCGCCCCAGACGGGCGGCCTGCACGAATCGTTCGGCGACCTCACTGCCGTCTTTCTGGCCTTGTCGCAGTTCGACCAGTGCGAAGCCATCGTCGCCCAGACCAAGGCCAATCTGCACGACAAATCCTTCCTCACCGACGTCGCCGAGCAGTTCGGGCTGGCGCTGGGCAACCGCAACGGCTTGCGCAATGCCGACAACGACCTGCGCCTGAGCCAGGTGGGCACCCAGGTGCACGCCATTTCCCAAGTGTTTACGGGGGCCGTGTACGACGTGCTGGCCGATCTGTTCGCCCATGAACGCAACCCCGAGCGCGAAGACGACGCGGCCGTGCTGCACCGGGTGGCGGCCTACCTGGGCGGCGTGCTGCTGCGCGCCCTGATCGGCGCGCCCGATACCGCCGCCACGTTCGCCGACGTCGTCAACGGCATGCTGCAGGTGGTCGCGGCTGACGGCAAGCCCGAATCGTATGGCGGTTTCATCCGCAACCAGTTCAGCCGGCGCGAAGTGGTCGAGACCGGCAAATCGCCCGCCGGCGCAACCGAAGACGTGTACCTGCCCGGCGCGCCGCTGGCGGCCTGCGTGTGCGATGCCCCTGGCGCCAGGCAAGACCGGCACGCCTGCTGCGGCACCATGCAATTGCCCGAATACAAAGACACTACCTGCGTCGTTGCCCGCTGGCCTACCCAACCCGGCAACGCCGGTCCGGTCGGCCTCAACCTGCCCACACTGCCCACACTGCCCACTTCCCCAGCCGACCTGGAAGCCGACGCGTCACTGCGCGCGTGAGCATGAGCGTGAGCATCAGCACACGCACCGCCATCGGCGGCAGCGAATGGCATAATCTGCTGGTACAGTTGCGCCAGGCTGCCTGACGCCCGCACGCGTGCGCGAACCGCACGCCCGTGCGGTACCGCTCGTCATTTGCTTATGTCCATTGTGTATATAAGCGAGTTTGTGAGAAAACCCGAATTGCCCTAAAATACAGTGCTTTGTCTTGTCCGGCCGGCCCTCGTGCGCCCGGCAATGCGACACCCCACCAACTGATAGGACTGTTATGACCCACGTTGTCACCGAATCGTGCATCAGCTGTCGTTACACCGACTGCGTCGATGTATGCCCGGTAGATTGTTTCCGGGAAGGCCCGAATTTCCTCGCCATCGATCCCGACGAGTGCATCGACTGCGCCGTGTGCGTCGCCGAGTGCCCCGTGAATGCAATCTTTGCCGAAGAAGACGTGCCCGGCGATCAACAGCAGTTCATCAAGATCAATGCCGATCTGTCGCGCTTCTGGCCGTCGATTACCAAGACGAAAGCCGCCCTGCCAGAGGCTGACAAGTGGAAAGACGTCACGGACAAACTCGACCAACTGGTTCGCTGATCGGGCGGTCAGGTCGCCGTTGCGCCGGCCCTTGTGCGCCGGCGCCGGTCCCGGGGGCGTTATGCGTGGCGGCTCCGGCCGCCCTCGCCTCACCATTCAAACATCACAGGATTTAAGCGCATGACTATCAGTGCCACCCACGAAGCGGGCAGCATCGCTCCCAACAGTTCGTTCGCCGGCGCCATCGAGACCGATGCCGTCATCATCGGCGCCGGTCCGGTCGGCCTGTTCCAGGTCTTCGAACTGGGCCTGCTCGAAATCAAGGCCCACGTCATCGATTCGCTGCCAGCTGTCGGCGGCCAGTGCGTGGAACTGTACCCGGACAAACCGATCTATGACATTCCGGCCGTGCCGGTCTGCACGGGCCAGGAACTGACCGACAACCTGCTCAAGCAGATCGAGCCGTTCGAGCCAACGTTCCACCTGGGCCAGGAAGTCACCGGCGTGCAGCGCCGTGAAGACAACCGGTTCAATGTCGAGACGTCGACCGGTACCCAGTTCATCACCAAGACCATCTTCATCGCTGCCGGCGTCGGTTCGTTCCAGGCGCGCACGATCAAGGTCGACGCGATCGACAAGTTCGAAAACGAACAGCTGTTCTACCGTGTCAAGGATCCGGCACGTTTCGACGGCAAGAACATCGTCATCTGCGGCGGCGGCGACTCGGCGCTCGACTGGGCACTGAACTTCGTCGGCAAGGCAGAGTCCGTGGTGCTGGTGCACCGCCGTGACGACTTCCGCGCGGCGCCGAGCTCGGTCGCCAAGATGAAGGCACTGTGCGACGAATACGAAATGCAGCTGATCACCGGCCAGGTCACCGGCTTCGATGAAAAAGACGGCAAGCTGACCGAAGTGAAGGTCACGGGCGCCGACGGCGTCACCCGCCGCGTCCCGCTGGACATGCTGCTGGTGTTCTTCGGCCTGTCGCCAAAGCTGGGCCCGATCGCCGAATGGGGCCTGGACATCGAGCGCAAGCAGCTCAAAGTGGTCGACACCGAGAAGTTCGAGACGAATGTCCCGGGCATCTTCGCGGTCGGCGACATCAACACCTATCCGGGCAAGAAAAAGCTGATCCTGTCGGGCTTCCACGAAGCGGCACTGGCTGCGTTCGGCGCTGCGCCCTACATCTTCCCGGACAAGAAGATCCACATGCAGTACACGACCACGTCGCCAAAGCTGCACAAGATCCTGGGCGTCGAGACGCCAGTCTTCGACTAAACAGCCGGTCACAGTCGTTCAGTAACATCGCAACGACAATGTCCCGTTAAAACGCCCCGCATCGCGGGGCGTTTTGTTTTATGTGGGATGCCCAACGAAGCGCGCACGGGTAAATATGCTACAAGTGCAGCATGCTTCAGCGTCAGGTCCGCTCAGGTTTCCACAAGCCAAAAGCAAATCCCCTATAATCGTTGAAGCTTCAACGCAAATCTTTTGCGGCGCGCGCAGTTAATAGAAGGATTTATTTATGCTTTACCAATTGCACGAAATGCAACGCTCCTTCCTGACCCCACTCATGCAGTGGGCTGAGGCGTCGTCGAAGATGTTTTCCAATCCCGTCTCGCCATTTGCACATACCCCGTTTTCGCAGCGGATCGCTGCCGGATACGAGCTGATGTATCGCCTGGGCAAGGAATACCAGAAGCCGGCATTCGGCTTGAAGACCACCACGATCAAGGGCGAAGAAGTCGGCATCGTCGAAGAAATCGTGCTCGAAAAGCCCTTCTGCAGCCTGCTGCACTTCAAGAAGGACTTGCCCGACGCCGGGATCGCCGCCCTCGCCCAGCCGACCGTGCTGCTCGTCGCGCCGCTGTCCGGCCACCATGCCACGCTACTGCGCGATACGGTCAAGGCGCTGCTGGTCGACCATGACGTGTTCGTCACCGACTGGACCGACGCGCGCATGGTGCCGCTGTCCGATGGCCCGTTCCACCTCGACAATTACATCTTCTATGTCCAGGACTTCATCCGTCATCTGGGCCCGGACGTGCACGTGATTTCCGTGTGCCAGCCGACCGTGCCGGTACTGGCCGCGATCGCGCTGATGGCAAGCGAGAACGACGCCAAGCTGCCGAAGACGATGACGATGATGGGCGGCCCGATCGATCCGCGCAAATCGCCCACCGCCGTCAATGACCTGGCGGTCGAAAAGCCGTTCTCGTGGTTCGAGAACACCGTGATTTATTCCGTGCCGGGCAACTACCCGGGCTTCGGCCGCAAGGTCTATCCGGGCTTCCTGCAGCACGCCGGCTTCATCGCGATGAACCCGGGCCGCCATGCCCAGAGCCACCGCGAGTTCTACCAGCACCTGGTGCAGGGCGACGACGATTCGGCCGAATCGCACCGCCAGTTCTACGACGAATACAACGCCGTGCTCGACATGCCGGCCGAGTACTACCTCGACACGATCAAGACCGTGTTCCAGGACTTCAGCCTGCCAAAAGGCACGTGGAACGTCGGCGGCAACCTGGTGCGCCCGCAGGACATCAAAACGGTGGCACTGCTCACCGTCGAAGGCGAGCTGGACGATATTTCGGGCATCGGCCAGACCAGCGCTGCGCATGATCTGTGCAGTGGCGTGCCGGCAGAGATGAAACACGCGTTTGTCGTCGAGAAAGCCGGCCACTACGGCATCTTCTCGGGCCGTCGCTGGCGCGAGATCGTGTGTCCGAAGATCACCGAATTCATCCGCGACAACAAATAAGCGACCGCTGAATGAACAATGCCATGGCAAGCGCCATGGCATTTTTTTTGTGCTGCCGAGACGCTCAGCGCCCCAGCACCACCTGCTCCACCCGGCCGGTGGCGATGGCCACCAGCGCGAAGCTGCGATCGGCCTGCACCCACTGATGCCCGCGCGGTGGCTTGGTCAGGCGCAGCTTGCGCCAGTCCTCGACCACGTACTGGGCCGCCTGATAGCGTGCAGGTAAGCGCTCGCCACGGCGCAACTCGCCGCTGGATTCCACGCTGCGGTACAGGGACGGCAGCGCCAGCACCTCGGTCTGCTCGGGCGGCGCCGTGGCATGAGTGTCCTTGGTGTTGCGCGTGTGCAGGTTGTCGCCTGCGGAGAAAATGGCAGCAAACAGCAACGGGGCGATCAATTCGTTCATGTCAGTCCTCGTCGGTGGATCGGTTTATAGTACAGCAGGTTACGGTCCACACCTCTGTTCGATTGACCACGCACGTGCTCTACCCGTTTCCACGCCATGCCGGCGCGCCGGGTTTCACCGCAGCGCCCGGCATTTTGGCGGATAATGTCGGCTTTACCAGATCCGCCACACCGTGACCAAACCCCTCGCCGACCAGCTCGAAGACCTGCTGCCGCAGACCCAGTGCACCAAGTGCGGCTATCCCGCGTGCCGTCCGTATGCGGAAGCGATCGCCAGCGGCGAAGCCGACATCAACCAGTGCCCGCCCGGCGGCATGGAAGGCGTGCGCCGCCTGGCCGCTGCCACAGGCCGCACCGTGATTCCGATCAATCCGGCCAACGGGCTCGAGCGTCCACGTCCGGTGGCCTTCATCGACGAGGCACTGTGTATTGGTTGCACGCTGTGCATCCAGGCGTGTCCCGTCGATGCGATCCTGGGCGCAGCCAAGCAGATGCACACGATCCTGCCGAGCCTGTGCACCGGCTGCGACCTGTGCGTGGCGCCCTGCCCGGTCGATTGCATCGCGATGGTGCCGGTCACGGGCGAGCGCACCGGCTGGGATGCCTGGAGCCAGCCGGCCGCCGATGCGGCGCGCAGCCGCCACGACTTCCGCGAAGCGCGCCTGCGCCGCGAACGCGACGAGAACGACGCGCGGCTGGCCGCCAAGGCCGTCCAGAAAATGCGTGAAGTCACTGCCGAAGCGACCAATACCCCCGAAGAGCTGGCCGAAAAAGAGCGCAAGCGCGCGATCATCGCCGCCGCCATGGAACGCGCGCGCCTGAAGGCCGCCGGCAATACCGACCCGACCTGACCTGCATGAATTCCGCCAAACGCCACGAAATTTTTACGCGCTTTCGCGCCGCCAACCCGACGCCCACCACCGAGCTCGAATTTTCGACGCCGTTCGAATTGCTGATCGCGGTCCTGCTGTCGGCCCAGTCGACCGACGTTGGCGTGAACAAGGCCATGCGCCGCTTGTTCCCGGTGGCGAACACGCCGCAGGCGATCCTCGACCTGGGCATCGATGAGCTCAAGACCTATATCGCGACCATTGGCCTGTACAACACGAAGGCCAAGAACGTGATCGCCACCTGCCAGATTCTGGTCGAGCAGCATGGCGGCGAAGTGCCACCCGTGCGCGAAGCGCTCGAGGCCTTGCCGGGCGTGGGCCGCAAGACAGCGAACGTCGTGCTCAACACGGCCTTTGGCGAACCGACGATGGCGGTCGACACGCACATCTTCCGCGTCTCGAACCGCACGAAGATCGCGCCGGGCAAGAATGTCGACATCGTCGAACAAAAGCTGCTGAAGTTCGTGCCGAAGGAATTCCTGCACGACGCCCACCACTGGCTGATCCTGCACGGGCGCTACACCTGCGTGGCACGCAAGCCGAAATGCTGGAACTGCCTGATTGCCGACCTGTGCGAGTTCAGGGACAAGACACCGGCACCAGCTGGTGTACTCGAGCCAGCTGCTGTTGCTGCGGCCACGGCAGCCGAGGCCGCAATCCCTGCGGCAAGTTAAATCCGGATCTCGCCAGTCGCGAACGAGGCGCGCACGATGTGCCCGTCCACCACTTCGTAGACGCACAGCATCTCGACCGTGCCCTGCCCGTCCGGAAAATTGCGGGTCACGATCTCGAGGTCGGTGACGAAGTTGCCCAATACCGTGCGCGACAGCAGCCGGGCCTGCAGATCCGGTTCCAAGAAACGCTGTTCGTAGCGCGGCCGGATCTGTTCGTGGCCGCGCGCCAGCAGGTCGCCATGCAGCGCGAACTGCGCCGCATCCGGCGCATAGGTGGCCATCAGTGCATCGAGGTCTTTGGCATTGTAGGCGTCGAGCTGCGCCTGGACCACGGCGGAAGGTGAAAGTGGCGTCATCGGATGGTGGCTCACAAGGTGCGCCACCGGTTGCCGGGCCCATCCCGGCACTACGGGCGCGCGGGCATCTTACCGCGCGCCCGGTTCGTGTCAAGCAGCCAGTGCCAGTTTGGTACGGGGCGGTGCCACGGCGCCGCTCGGCTCTTCGACCTTGAACACGCTGACCACTTCCGTCAGCGCCACCGTCTGCTCGCGCAGCGACTGCGCTGCGGCGGCGGCCTGCTCGACCAGCGCCGCATTCTGCTGGGTCGTGACATCCATTTCAGTGACGGCCTGGTTGACCTGCGAGATGCCCTGGCTCTGCTCGCTGCTGGCGGCGCTGATCTCGGTGATGATGTCCATCACGCCGCGCACGCTGGCCAGGATCTCGCCCATCGTCACGCCCGCTTCGCCGGCCAGCCGGTCGCCCGTTTCCACACAGGCCACCGATTCGCCGATCAGGTCCTTGATTTCTTTTGCCGCTGTCGCCGAACGCTGCGCGAGGGTGCGCACTTCGCCAGCCACGACGGCAAAGCCACGGCCCTGCTCGCCAGCGCGCGCCGCTTCGACCGCCGCGTTGAGGGCCAGGATATTGGTCTGGAACGCAATGCCGTCGATGACGCCGATGATGTCGGTGATCTTGCGCGACGACGCGCTGATCGACGCCATCGTGCCCACCACCTGCTCGACGACCTTGCCGCCCTTGACCGCCACATCGCAGGCCGACACGGCCAGCACGCTGGCCTGGCGCGCATTATCGGCATTCTGGATGACGGTCGAGGTCAATTCTTCCATCGACGACGCCGTCTCTTCCAGCGCGCCGGCCTGACGCTCGGTACGCGCCGACAGGTCAAGGTTGCCCTGCGCGATTTCGCCGGACGCCACCGCAATGGTCTCGGCCCCACCACGCACTTCGAGCACGATGCGCTGCAGGCTGGCCGACATCTCCTTCAACGCCATCAAGAGCTGCCCCGTTTCATCGTTGCTGCGCACCGTGATCGCGGTACGCAGGTCGCCCGCCGCGACGCTGCGCGCTGCTTCGACCGCCTCATCGAGCGGCCGCGTGATCGAACGCGACACCAGGACACCGGCAATGACGGCCACCACGGCGCCCAGCAGCATCAGGCCATAGCTGAGCAGCGTGGCCCGCTTGCCGACCGCATCGGCCTGTGCCACGCTGGCAAGGCTGACGGCTGACATCTTTTCCTCGGCCTGCACCAGCAGTTCGGCCGGGGCACGGTCCTTGCCCTTGACCGCGATATCGCCGGCGGCGGCATCGAAACCGGCCGCTTCGAAATCCTGGTAGCCGCGCCGGAAGTCCGCGCCCATGGTCGCGTGCGCCGCGCCGAACTGCGCCACCAGCGTGCGTACCTCGCCTTCCGGCATGGCGTCCAGCAAGGCCTTGACCTGTTGCGCGACTTCCGTCTCGTTCTTCTGGAACGCGTTCCAGTACTTGACGCGTTCGCTGTCCTGTTTCCCACGCAACAGCGTGTTCTTCCACTCCTGGACCTGCTTGCGGAAATGGGACAGCAAGGCCTGCACCTGCTGCGCCTGGCTTTCGGTTGCAACCGCCTGGCGGTAGGTATCGACCGAGCTGTTCATCTGCGCCATGCCGAAGAAGCCCGCGCAGGCGACGAGCAGCGTGACGGCGGCAAAACCCAGTGGTAATTTGCGACTTAAGTTCATGGTGAACATCCTGAATATACGCATGACGCGCTTAAGCGCAGTGTATCCCCAAGCGTAACGCTTGAATCTATGCGGCAATATTTTTGGACGAATTGGGAGACAAACCCGCTTTTGCGTCAGATTGGCGCAACAGCCGGTTGGTTAGTGCTCGCTGTCTACAGCAAGACCATATTGTCGCGATGGATGAGCTCAGGCCCTTCGACGAAGCCCAGGATGCGCTCGATCTCGGTCGACGAATGACGCATGATGCGCCGCACTTCGCTGCTCGCATAATTGGTCAATCCGCGCGCCAGCGGCTTGCCCGCTTCGTCCACGCAGGTGACCACCTGGCCACGGCCGAACTCGCCTTTTACAGCGATGACGCCGATCGGCAAGAGCGACTTGCCCTCGCGCGTGAGCTTGGCTGCGGCACCGGCGTCGATGACGACTTCGCCGCTCGTATGCAGATGGTCGACCATCCACTGCCGGCGCGCCGTCAGGCGGCCGGTCGGGGCCAGCAACTGCGTGCCGATCGCTTCGCCACCCGCCAGACGCGTGAGGACATCCGGCTCGCGACCCCAGGCGATCACGGTATGCGCGCCGGAGCGCGCGGCGCGCTTGGCCGCCAGCACCTTGGTCAGCATGCCGCCACTGCCGATGCTGCTGCCGGCGCCGCCCGCCATGCTTTCCAGTGCCACGTCGCCGGCCTGGGCGTGCGCGATCAGGCGCGCATCCGGGTTCTTGCGCGGGTCGGCCGAGTACAAGCCGGGCTGGTCCGTCAGGATGACGAGCGCATCGGCCTCGATCAGGTTGGCGACCAGCGCACCCAGGGTGTCGTTGTCGCCGAACTTGATCTCGTCGGTAACGACGGTATCGTTCTCATTGATGATCGGCACCACCTTCAGGCGCAGCAAGGTGGTCAGCGTCGAGCGCGCGTTCAGGTAGCGTTCGCGGTCGGCCAGGTCGGCATGCGTGAGCAGCACCTGGGCCGTTTGCACGCCGTGCGCGCGAAAGCTCGTTTCATAGATTTGGGCCAGGCCCATCTGGCCACAGGCGGCGCACGCCTGCAGTTCGTGGATGTCGGTGGGGCGCTTCGTGAAGCCCAGGCGCAGCATGCCTTCGGCAATGGCGCCCGAGCTGACCAGGACCACGTCCTTGCCAAGAGCGCGCAGTGCGGCAATCTGGGACGCCCAGCGCGCAATGGCGGTATGGTCCAGCCCCCTGCCCTCGTCGGTAACGAGGGAGGAGCCGACCTTGACGATGATGCGGGAAGCTTGTTGGAGAGCGGAGTTCATGGCGACAGGAATTTTCCCCGCGGTCGCAATGCGAGCAGGGAAAGTCCTGCCAGCAGTTCAACCACGCAGACAGCGAATAAGACCCCCGTGGGCAAGCCGATTGCGAAAGCCGCGGCGAGGCGGCCGGCCGGCTGGGCCAGGAGGAACAGGGCAGTCAAGTCGCCCAGGATCGGCTGATCGCCGTGCCTGGCCGCCAACAGCGCCAACCCCGCGGTAGCGAGGCGGACGCCCACATAGATGGCGTAGAACTGGCTGTAGCCATTTACGCCAACCAAAAACAGGCCCATCGCCGACGCAATACGGTCGGGATCGAGCAATGCCGCCAGCGAGGCCAGCGAGCTGACGGTCGCGACCAGCTGAAGCAACTGGCCACGCAGCCAAGCGCGCGACCAGATCAGGGTCTGAGAAGCGTCGCCGGCCAAGGGTCAGTCTTCGAGGATCTTGAAGCGTGGATCGTCCGGATCGATCGACGAAATCCCGCGCGCTTCTTCGGTCATCGCGGTTTCTTCGGCGCGGTGCTCGGCATGACGCTTTTCTTCCAAGTGCAGGTAGATCGCATTGATCAGTTCCTGGCAACCTTCGCGGTTCAGCGCCGAAATCTCGAACACCGGGCCCTTCCAGGCCAGGCGCTTGATCATGTCCTTGACGCGCTTCTTGCGCTCGGCTTCGTCCAGCACGTCGAGCTTGTTGAGCACGAGCCAGCGCGGCTTGTTCAGCAGCTCTTCGTCGTACTTTTCGAGTTCCTTGATCAGGGCCTTGGCTTCCTTGACCGGATCGATGTTCGCTTCGAACGACGACAGGTCGACAATGTGCAGCAGCAAGCCGGTACGCGCCAGGTGACGCAGGAACTGGTGACCCAGGCCCGCACCTTCAGCGGCGCCTTCGATCAGGCCCGGAATGTCGGCCACGACGAAGCTCTTTTCGTGCGACACGCGCACCACGCCCAGGTTCGGGTGCAAGGTGGTGAACGGGTAATCGGCAATCTTCGGGCGCGCGTTCGAGACGGCGGTAATGAAGGTCGATTTACCGGCGTTCGGCATGCCCAGCAGGCCCACGTCCGCCAGAACTTTCAGTTCCAGGCGCAACGTGCGACGCTCGCCTTCCTTGCCTTCGGTCTTTTGACGCGGGGCGCGGTTAGTCGAACTTTTAAAGTGGATATTGCCCCAGCCGCCCTCGCCGCCTTTGGCGAGCAGTTCGGTCTGGCCATGTTCGGTCAGGTCGGCAATGATTTCGCCATTGACATCGTCGATGATGAGCGTGCCAACCGGCATGCGCATATAGATGTCTTCGGCGCCCTTGCCATAGCAATCCGAGCCGCGGCCCGGTTCGCCGTGCTTGCCGGTGTGGACTTTCGAATAGCGAAAGTCGACCAGCGTGTTGACGTTGCGGTCGGCAACCACAAAGATCGAGCTACCCGTGCCGCCATCGCCGCCGTCGGGACCGCCAAATGGGCGGAACTTTTCGCGCCGGAACGAGGCGCATCCGTTGCCGCCGTCGCCTCCGATGACTTCAATTTTTGCTTCGTCGATAAACTTCATGATTGTGACCGCTTAAAAACTAAAAAAGGCCCTACCGTGGGCAGAGCCTTTCGATGGAAGGCTTGCGCCTTGCAAAGAAGCGCCGCTCGGAAGCGGCGCGAGTGCGTTATTACGCTGCGACTGCTTCCGCTGCTTCGTTAGCAACGACGGTCACGAACTGCTTCGAGCCGACGCCTTGCTTGACGAACTTGACGGTGCCAGTGACCAGCGCGAACAGGGTGTGATCCTTGCCCGTACCGACATTGGTGCCGGCGCGCACTGGGGTGCCGCGCTGACGAATGATGATGCCGCCGGCATTGACTGCCTGGCCGCCGTAGATCTTCACGCCGAGGCGCTTGCTTTCTGAGTCACGGCCGTTGCGGGTAGTACCGCCGCCTTTTTTGTGTGCCATTTATTTACTCCTGGATGACGTTGCTGGGGACCGGAAACGGGGATTAGCCGTTGATCGAAACGATCTGGATTTCGGTGAAGTTTTGGCGATGGCCCATACGCTTCTGGTAGTGCTTACGACGACGCATCTTGAAGATACGCACTTTGTCGTGGCGACCCTGCGAAACCACTTTCACCAGCACCGTTGCACCTTCGACCAGCGGAGCACCAAACTTGATGCTTTCGCCTTCGCCAAGGGCGAGGACCTGATCGATCGTGAGTTCGGAACCAATGTCTGCCGGTATCTGTTCTACTTTAAGTTTTTCACCAGCGACAACTTTGTATTGCTTGCCACCGGTTTTTATGACCGCGTACATGATTTGAAACCTCATCAAATGTTAAAAGAACCCCTCGGCGCGTCGACCTGCGCTTGACACGCAGGACTAATCTTAAGCCGGGGAACAGAGGATTATACATAAGTCGGTGCAGTGCGTCAAAACCATTCGGCGATCGCTTCACGGCATCGGGCGGCATCCATGGCTGCATCGCCCGCTCTCTTGCAAGCGTACCCCTCTCAGCCCGACGGTTCGCCCTCCCATGACGTATAATCGCCTCACTCTTATAGTTAACCCAACGCTCACGCAGGTCAGCCTTGTCAGCCGCTACCCAACACGCCCAACAGAACACCATCGTCCAGTCGATCGCGCCCGATATGGAGGCCGTCAACACGGTGATCCGCCAGCGGCTGCATTCCGAAGTCACGCTGGTCAACCAGATCGCCGAGTACATCATCAGTGCCGGCGGCAAGCGCATCCGTCCAGTACTGGTGCTGCTGCTGGCCAATGCCTATGGCTACCGGGGCACCGCACACCACGAGCTGGCCGCCGTCGTCGAATTCATCCACACTGCAACGCTGCTGCATGACGACGTCGTCGACGAATCGTCGATGCGCCGCGGCCGCCAGACCGCCAACGCGCTGTTCGGCAACGCCGCCTCGGTACTGGTCGGCGACTTCCTCTACTCGCGCGCGTTCCAGATGATGGTGGGCCTCGACAGCATGCGCATCATGCAGATCCTGTCCGACGCCACCAACGTGATTGCCGAAGGCGAAGTGCTGCAACTGCTGAACATGCACGACCCGGACGTGACCGAAGCGAGCTACCTGCTCGTGATCCGCTCCAAGACCGCCAAGCTGTTCGAAGCCGCTGCTGAATTGGGCGCGCTGATCGCCGGCGCGAACGACGCCCAGATCGCCGCCGCCGGCGAGTACGGCCGCTCGCTGGGCACCGCGTTCCAGCTGATCGACGACGTGCTCGACTACGCTGGCGACGCCGCCGAGATCGGCAAAAATCTGGGGGACGATCTGCGCGAAGGCAAACCGACCCTACCCCTGATCTGGCTGATGGAACACGGCACGCCAGAGCAGCGCGAACTGGTGCGCAGCTGCATCGAGCAAGGCGACGAAGCACAATTCGACGCCGTGCTGGCCGCCGTGACGTCGAGCGGCGCGCTCGATTACACGCGGGCGCAAGCCGAACAGGCAGCGCGCCGGGCATCGGAAGCGATTGCCGGTTTGCCCGACAGCCTGTTCAAGAACAGCCTGCTGCAACTGAGCAGCTTTGCCGTTGACAGGAACCACTAAGCGATTTTATATTACGACCATCCCGGGGTGGTTGTACGTACACCCCGAACCGTCGGGGTGTAGCTTAGCCCGGTAGAGCGCTACGTTCGGGACGTAGAGGCCGGAGGTTCGAATCCTCTCACCCCGACCAGACAACAAAAAGCCAGACGAGGCGTCAGCCGGTCTGGCTTTTCATTTGTCCATGCCTGGATCAGTGGTCGTCTTGCGCGATACCGCGCCGCGTCACGTTGCGATTGTCGTCATGCTGCGATTGCAGCGTTCATAGCATCAGAACCCGTTTCCTTCCGCAGCAATACACGCCATGGTAGTACTGCGAATTTTTACCGCAAATGACACACCCGAATTCCGGCATGCCCGGCGGCTTGGCTTTATACGCCTTGACCTCGATGCCATTGGCGTCCCAGGTCGTTCCCATCAATTCAAAACCTGCGGCACTGGCCTCAGATGCCGACGCCGCTTCATACGCCAGAAACAACACGGTGTCACGCTTGCTGGTGGCGCTGTATTCCGCCGCCCGTGCCTGCCATGAGGCAAAACTGTTCATCGTGTGCTGTCCTGGTCTGAAAGATGGTCTGATGCGGCCGATCAACCACAAGTTGCCAGTCTACACCAGTGCCGTGCCGCCGACGTTCAGGCGCCGGCCGCCACCGACAAATGCAGCACCGTCAGCCCCGCCAACCGGCTGCTTATCAGCCCATCTGCGCCACGCTCCTGCGAAACAACAGCATCGACATGCTGAACAATACCGTCGCAATCGCAATCAGTGCCAGGAACTGCGGCCAGACGATGTCGATGCCCGCCCCGCGGTAGAGGATCGACTGGCCAATCGACACGAAGTGCGTCGTTGGCGCCAGTTGCATCAGATGCTGCACCGCTGGCGGCATGCTCTCGCGCGGCGTCACGCCGCCCGAGAGCATTTGCAGCGGCAACAGAACCAGAATCACCAGCATGCCGAACTGGGGCATGCTGCGCGCGAGCGTGGCCATCAGGATGCCCATCGCCGTCGTGGCAAACAGATGCAGCGCGGCGCCCGCCAGGAACAATGTTACCGAGCCCTGCACGGGGACGTGCAGTGCGCCGCGCACGATGAAGGTCAGTGACAGCGCCGCCGCCACCAATACCACCAGCCCCATCGACCAGACTTTCGCCAGCATGATGTCGCCCGGCGTCACGGGCATGACCAGCAAGTGCTCGATCGTGCCGTGTTCGCGTTCCCGAATCAGCGCTGCGCCGGTGAGAATCACCGACAGCATCGTCACATTGTTGATCACTTCCATCACGCTGCCGAACCAGGCTTGCGACAGCGTGGGGTTGAACCGCGCCCGCGTCACCAGTGCCACGGGCGTCACGCTGTCGCCACGGTAGTGCTGAACGAACTCGGCGATTTCAGCGGCGGCGATCTGCTGGATGTACCCGCTGCCGCTGAATGCCTGGCTCATGCGTGTGGCGTCCACGTTCAGTTGCACCTCGGTGGCGCGGCCGGCCAGAACATCGCGCTGAAAATTGGGAGGGATGTCCAGGGAAAAGGTGTAGGCCCCGCGGTCGAGACCGGCATCGGCGGCAGCGGCATTGACCAGGGCCGGCGTCGTGAACCGGGGCGGTGCGAATGCGGCAACGATCCGGGCTGACAGCGCAGATGCATCTTCGTCGGCGATCGCGATGGCGGCCATGTGCAGGGTGTCGGGTTGGGCAGTCGCCGCCACGTAGACCGAGGCACTGAAGGTGTACACGATCAGCAGCAGCATCACCGGATCGCGCAGCAGGCTCCACAGCTCCTTGATACCGAGCCGATAAACGGCGGACAAGCGTGCCGACCGGGGCATCGGGAATGGCATGCTCAGTGCTCCTGTTTCTTGAGCAGCAAAATACTCATGCCCAGGATGACCGGCACGGCAAGCAGCAGGGCGAGATACTCGCCGCGCAGGTCGTGCCAGCCCAGCGCCTTGTTGAAGATACCGCGGCTGATCGAGAGCATGTGGGCGGCCGGGTACACGTTGCCGATGACGCGCCCCAGGCCTTCCATCGAATTGACTGGATTGAGCAGACCCGCGAACTGGATGGTAGGGATCATGGTGCCGATGAGCGTCAGGAAAATTGCGGCGATCTGGCTGCGGGTGAAGGTCGACGCCAGCAGGCCGATGCCGGTCGCGCACAGCACGTAGAGAAACGCCGCCAGCGCCAGGCTTGGAAAACTGCCCTTGATCGGCACCCCGAACACGGTGACGGCAAGCAGTGTCATGAGCAAAAAGTTCAGCATTCCCAGCAGCACATAGGGCGCCTGCTTGCCAAGCAAGAATTCAGTGCGCGTCACCGGCGTCACGTACAGGTTGAGGATTGAGCCCATTTCTTTTTCGCGCACCACCGAGAGCGCTGCCAGCATGGCCGGCAGCATCAGCAACAGCAGCGGAATCACGGCAGGCACCATCGCTGGCAGGCTTTTGACATCCGGGTTGTAGCGATAGCGCGTCGCGATGTTCACGGCCTGGGCAGGGACGCCACCGAGCCGCATGCGGGCCTGCTCGGCGAGCCACAACTGGTGCATGCCGAACACGTAGCCCTCGGCCGTCTCGCCACGCTGCGGCATGGCCCCGTCCACCCAGGCCGAGACACTGACCGGCGCCCCGCGGGCGGCGCGGCGCGCGAAGCCAGGGGGGATTTCCAGCGCCAGCGCCAGTTCGCCGCTGCGCATGCGGGCATCGAGTTCGGCGTAATCGGCAAGCGGCGGCCGCTCAATGAAGTAGCGCGAACCGGCCAGATTGAGTACGTAGTTGCGCGACAGGCCGGTCTGATCGCGATCCAGCACTGCAAAATTGAGGTCCTCGACATCCAGGCTGATGCCGTAGCCGATGACAAACAGCAACAGCAGCGACCCGCCCAGCGCCAGTGTGGCGCGCACCGGATCATGGCGCAGTTCGAGCGCTTCGCGCCACATATAGCTCAGTGCGCGATTCAGGCTGAAGGGGTGCCGGTGTGTTGCGGGTGGCGCTGCAGGTGCAGGTGCAGGTGCAGGTGCAGGTGCAGACGCAGGCGCGGCGCTGGCCGGTTCTGCCGCGTCGATGCCGCCGCCGGCTTCCACCAGATAGCTGATGAACGCCTCTTCCAGTGTGGCCGTGCCGCGCTCGCGCAGCAGGTCGGCGGGCGCCGCCGTCACCAGCACCCGGCCCGCGTGCATCAGCGACAGGCGGTCGCAACGCGCGGCCTCGTTCATGAAATGGGTCGAGATGAAGATGGTCACGCCATCGCGGCGCGCCAGCTCGATCATGAGGCGCCAGAAATTGTCCCGGGCAATCGGATCGACACCGGAGGTCGGTTCGTCGAGGATGAGCAGTTGCGGCGCGTGCACGATGGCCACTGCCAGCGACAGGCGCTGGCGCACGCCAAGGGGCAGCGCGTCGGGCAACGCGTCCATGACTGCCGTCAGGTCGAAGCGCCCGGCCAGCTCCGCGATGCGGCTGTCGATACGTTCGGGCGCCATCCCGAACAGGCGCGCGTGCAGCACCAGATTCTGCCGCACGGTCAGCTCGGTGTAGAGCGAGAACGCCTGTGACATGTAGCCGACCTGCTGCCGCGCCGCCAGATCGTTCGCCGCCATCGGCTTACCGAACAGCAAGGCCGTGCCTTCGCTGACTGGCAGCAGACCGGTGAGCATCTTCATCGTCGTCGATTTACCGCAGCCGTTCGAACCGAGAAAGCCGAATATCTCGCCGCGCCGGATCTGGAAGCTGACCCGGTCGACGGCCGTGAAATCGCCGAAGCGCATCGACAGCCCACGCGCCTCGATGGCCAGCGACTCACCGCGGCCCGTGCCCGTCTGCGGCGCAAGCGGCGTGATCACCACCGGCTGGTGGCCACGCCGGCGGTCTTCCGGCAGCAAGGCGATGAACGCGTCTTCCAGTGTCTGGCTGCGACTGGCGGCGCGCAATGCGGCCGGTGTCCCGTGGGCCAGTACCCGGCCCGCATCCATCGCAACGAGCAGGTCGAAGCGCTCGGCTTCTTCCATATAGGCAGTGGCAACCAGCACGCTCATGCCGGGCCGCGAGGTCCGGATGGACGCGATCAGCGTCCAGAACTGGGCGCGTGCCAGCGGGTCGACGCCGGTCGTGGGTTCGTCGAGGATCAGCAGGTCGGGGTCATGGATCAGGGCGCAGCACAAACCGAGCTTCTGCTTCATTCCTCCCGACAATTTGCCGGCCGGGCGGCGCAGAAATGGCGCCAGGCCGGTGCTGGTCGTGAGAGCATCGATGCGGCGGCGCCGCTCTGCCCTGTCATGCCCGAACAGGCGCGCAAAAAACTGCAGGTTCTCTTCCACTGACAGGGTCGGATACAGGTTCTTGCCCAGCCCCTGCGGCATGTACGCGATACGGGGGCAGACAGCGTCGCGATGCGCCTTGCGCGCCATATCGCCTTGCAACACCGTCACCACGCCCTCCTGCACGGCGCGAGCGCCGGCAATGAGCGACATCAGGCTCGATTTGCCCACGCCGTCCGGGCCAATCAGGCCGATCATGCAGCCGGCTGGCAGCGTCAGGTCGACGTGGTCGAGCGCCACGGTCTTGCCGAAACGGAGGCTGACGCCGGCCAGACAAACGACCGGCGGCCCCGATCTTGCGGGCATCATCGGGACACGCTCAAGGCCAGCTCGGCCGGCCATGGCGCAGCAGCGTCCAGGCGTACCCAGGCGACGCCGGGCACGCCGGTCTTGACCTGTTGCATGTGTTGACGCAGCAGCTGGCGGCCGAGTTGCGCCTTGACGCGAAACATCAGCTTTTGCCGCTCGCTGGCGGTCTCCACGGTTTTGGGCGTGAACTGGGCCGCGCTCGCCACGAACGAAATCGTCGCTGGCAATACATACCCCGGGGCTGCATCCAGGATCAGCCGCACCTCGCTGCCAATGGCGATCCGGCCCGCTGCTTCCTCGGGCAGGAAAAAGGTGAGATAGACGTCGCTGACATCGATCAGGTTGAGCACCTTGCCGCCAGCGGGCAGCACTTCGCCGGCTTCGGCCACCCGGTACTGCACCCGGCCGGCGCTGGGCGCACGCAAGGCGCTGTCGGCCAGGTCCACGTCGATCCGCGCCGTGGTGGCCTGCGCGGCGACAACGGCCGAGCGCGCGCCCACGACTTGCGCCTGAGCTGCCGTGATGGCAGCCCTGGCGGCCACCGCCTGGGCGGTTGCCGCCGCCAGCGCCGCTTCCGCGCCATGCATGCGCGCGCGGTCATCGTCGAGTTCCTGGATCGACGCCGCCCCGGCCCGTGCCAGCGTTTCCGAGCGGGCCAGGCGGCGGCCCGCTGCATCGAGTTCGCTGGCACGCTGGGTCGCCACGGCGCGTGTGGCGACCGCGTCGCTCTCACGCATGGCGACCTGGGCCTGCATGCCGGCGACATTGTCGGTCGCTTGTTGCTCGCGGGCCCGGGCTTCATCGCGCTGGGCCAGCAAGGTATCGTCGCGCATCGTTGCCAGTATCTGGCCGGCTTGCACGAAGTCGCCCTCGTGCACCGCAATGCTGTCGACCCGGCCAGCCAGTTTCGTGGCCACGTCGATCTCGGTCGCTTCGATGCGGCCATTGCCGCTGACAAACCCCGGGCCAGGTCCCGTCGGGCGCAGGACATACCATGTACCGATGCCGGCCGCGGCGACCGTCAGCAGCAGCCCGCCGATGGCCAGCCTCGATGTCCAGGCACCGAAGCGGGCAGCTTGCGCGGGCGGCGTTGCCGCTGCCGGACTGGCAGGCGTATCCCTGAGGGGCGCGGTATCAATACTGGTCTCGGTCATGGTGGCGGCACTACGTCAGATGGCGTGAATGGAACGACAGCAATGTTACGGATGTCTTTGGCGGCAGAGCCCAACCATAACAGTCAGTGCCAGACTTTTAAGCGTGGCTCCGCACAGAGGCTCCGCCGGCATGGGATGCCCACCCCGGTCAAAAGAAGGTGCAATGGGGGCTTTGCGGCATTCGAACTGGCCCTTTTGATGTGGATCATCGTTTGTGATTTATCGTCCACGTACACTCGCGACCATCGGCACAGGCCTTCTTTCACCATGGCCAGCATGGCAAGCCCGGACCCAACAAGCATTGCACAAACACCTGCGAAACCTGCGTCACCAGAAAGAACTTGCACCATGCTCAATCCACTGGATCCTCTTAGAAACCGCCTGTTAGCCGAACTGGATCGCAGCGAGTTTCACCGCCTGTCGCCCTTCCTAGAGCTGATCTCGCTGGCCCACGGCGACGTCCTATATCAAGCCAATGGGAAAATGCCATACGCTTACTTCCCGATCACAGCAACGATCTCGATCGACTACCTGCTTGAAAATGGCGGGACGTCCGAAATCACCCGCATCGGCAACGAAGGCATGCTTGGGGTATCGCTGTTTATGGGCAGCGAACGCTCGGCCGGGCGCGCGCTGGTCCAGGCGCCGGGTTACGCTTTCCGGCTTGGGGCGCCGCGCCTGATGGAAGAGTTCTATCACAAGGGTCCCCTGCTACGCCTGCTGCTGCGCTACACGCAGGTACGCCTGACCCAGGTTTCGCAGCTGGCGACATGCAACAGCCACCACACCACCAAACAACGGCTGTGTCGTTACCTGCTGCAAATGCTGGACCGCTCGTCCTGCAACGAAATGGATATCACGCAGGAAGAAATCGGCGTCACCATTGGCGTGCGCCGGGAGGGCGTCACCGATGCCGCCCGCTGGCTGCAGCAAATCGGCGCCATCAGCTGGCGCCGCGGCCATGTCACGATCCACAGTCGGACAGCCCTGCTCAACCATGTTTGTGAATGCTACGACGTCGTTTGCCACGCCACTGCGGCATTGCTGCCCGAACTCGCATCGGCGCCGGTCACCATGAAAAGCGCGTGGCAGACCAGCGGAGGTTTGCCGCCGTTTCACTTCTGCGGCGATGAACGCCGACATACGCCGCCGCAAGTTGCGGCGCTCGAGGCCGAAGAGAGACAGGCAGTGTTCGCTTTCGCCTAGACCAGCCTGCCACTCACCGCCACTCACTGTCCCGTCCACCTGTGCAGACAGGCCCCGGCTCCACTGCCATGCAATGCGCCTGCACCGGAGATCACATGAGCTACCTGCCATCCTCGTCCACCTGCAATTGGGCCAGCCTCATACTGCATTGCTCCACCTGTCAGCCAGGCTGGGCGAGCGCTTCGATGCCCGTTTGGTGGGTGTCGCAGTCGGCGCCCAGCCGGTACCGCTGCCGGCCTCCGGCAACCCGCCACAGCCGGGCACCATCGCGCTCGACCATACGTGCGACCCGGTCGTGGCCGGCGCCTACGGCCACAGCCGCCTGCGCGAGTGGGCGTTCGGCGGGGTTACGCGCACCCTCGTCACCCAGCAGCAAATCGCTGTCATGCTTTCGCACTGAGCCGGCACACAGAGCACCCTGCCGCTTAGCGCACATCGAGCGCGCCCGGGTACGACCTCAGCGTGTCTCGCACACGGCAAAGTGCGTCTGGCTACGCCGGTGACGGCGCCAGTCCGAAATCCTGTGCCAGCGCACTACCCTGGTCATCGAACACGACCGGCTCATCCACGCTTGCGTTGAGAAAGCGCACGACATACGGCTGCGTGGATGCCCGGATCTGCGCTGGCGTGCCATGCGCAACAATCTTGCCTTCGGCCAGAAAACAAAGCGCATCAGCCAGTGTCAGCGCAGCCTCCACATCCTGCGTCACGATGATCGACGTCAATCCCAGCGTGTCGTTCAGCGTGCGGATCAGCCTGGCGATGACACCTTTTGCAATCGGGTCGAGCCCGGCAAACGGTTCGTCGTACAGCACCAGGGGCGGATCAAGCGCCGTTGCACGCGCCAGCGCCACCCGACGCTCCATGCCGCCAGACATCTCGCCCGGCTTGAGGCCAGCGGCATTGCGCAGGCCGACCACTTCCAGTTTCATCAGCACGAGATCGCGAATCATGCTTTCGGGCAGATTCGTCTGTTCCCGCAATGGGAATGCGATGTTGTCGAAGGCAGTCAGATCGGTGAATAACGCGCTATGCTGGAACAACATGCCCATCTGGCGCCGCATGGCGTACAGCAGTCCGGTGTCATCCGTGTCAAGTACGGTGCCGTTGATCAGGACACGCCCAGCCTGCGGCGTCAGCATGCCACCAATCAAGCGCAAGATGGTGGTCTTGCCGGACCCCGAACCACCCATGACAACAAGCACCTTGCCGCGAGAGATGGCGAGGGACAGGCCGCACAGGACCTTGCGCTCGCCGAACGAGAAATCAATCGCATCGAGTTCGACAAAGTTGCCGGCGGCGCCAGGGATGGGAGCGGCATCGGCCACCATTGTGGTGGCTGCGTCAGCACGTGTCTTGAGAATCATGGCAACTCCGGATTGGTGTTCAGGGCGCGGCGCCAGGCCCGACCCCAGGCATCCTGCGCCACCTCCCGCGATGACTCAGTGTGTCTTCGCACATTGACGTGACCGGCCAAGCAGGTGGCACGCAGGTGGCACGCAATCGCCATGTTCTGGCGCCAGGGTCTTAAGCGCGAAGACACACCGAGTCGCCGGCATGTTGCGCGCAAGCTGTGGTTTCACTCACAGACAACGAGAGCCATTCATGAAAACCGATCTGCAATTACAACAAGATGTCCTGGCCGAACTCGACTGGGATCCTTCCATCAATGCCGCCGACATTGGTGTCGAGGTCAAGGACGGGATCGTCACGCTCAGCGGCCACGTCCCGAGCTTCGCTGAAAAATGGGATGCCGAGCGCGTGGCGCGCCAGGTCGGTGGCGTACAGGCGCTGACGGTCGCCCTGGAAGTCGACTTGCCCGGCACGAGCCGGCGTGACGATGTGGACATTGCACGCACGGTGCAGAACGCCCTGCTCTGGACGACCACCGTGCCCGACAAGGACCTCCAGGTGACGGTGGAAAATGGGCATGTGACCCTGTCCGGCGAAGTCACATGGCGCTTTCAGCGCGACGCCGCTATCCAGTGCGTGCAGCACCTGATGGGCGTGACGGGCGTGACGAACCAGATTGCGATCAAGCCGCATGTGTCCACGGCCGTTATCAAGGACCAGATCGACGCGTCACTGAAGCGCCATGCCCACCAGGAAGCCACCCGGATCAACGTTGCCGTGCATGGTTCCGAGGTGACGCTCAGCGGCGTTGTGTCGAACTGGACCGATCGCAAGCTGGCCTGCCATGCCGCCTGGTGCGGCCAGGGCGTCAACAACGTCGTCGATCGCATGGTCTACGCCTGATGGACAATCGCACCGACATCACCGGCGCCGGCGCAGGGATGCCGGTGCGCCGCCAGCCAGTACAGGGTGGCCTCTGATGCCCGAACCCGGCAACCATCCGTTCGCGGAAATCCGGACTGGCGACAAGGCCACCTTGACCCGGACCCTGACCCAGCATGACCTCGACGGCCTCGCCACGCTGTCAGGCGAGGTCGATCCGGCCGGGCCGGACGCCAGCGCGCCCGCCAATGCGCAATACCGGCAGAGCGTCACCCATGGCATGTGGGGCGGCGCGCTGATTTCTACCGTACTGGACCGACAACTGCCCGGCGCGGGCACCATTTTATTGCACCAGTCGCTCGACTTTCTGGCGCCCGTCGCAGTGGGCGACAAGGTGGACGTCACGGTCCATGTCGAAGCGCTCGACCCGGTCCACCAGAGCGTTCGCCTGCGCTGCAGCGTGGTCAACCAGCGCAGCGAAACCGTCATCGCCGGCACTGCCACCGTGATCGCACCGCATGAAAAGATCGGGAATCGCCGCCTCCGGCTCTCCGCGCATGAAGACAGAGGGGTTGGCGACAATTTCCGCAAACTCATCGCACTGACGGCAGGCATGGCGCCGCTGCGCGTGGCGGTCATCCATCCGGTCGACCCGCCGACGCTGAAAGCTGCCTGTGAAGCGGCGATGCTGGGCCTGATCACGCCGGTGCTGGTGGGACCGGCGCACCGGATTCATGCAGCTGCTACCGATAGCCGGTTCGATCTCGACGGCATCGAGGTTGTCGATACGGCGCACAGCGCTGCTGCGATCGCCGCGGCAATGGCGATGGCGGCGAGTGGTCAGGTCGAGGCCGTCATGAGCAGCGCCCTGCGCAGCGCCGACCTGATACACGCAATCCGGGCGGCATCGGCGCCGCTTGCCAGCGCACAGCGCCCGAGCCATGTCTACATCATCGATGCGCCGGGCTATGCGCGCCCGCTGTTCATCACCGACGCCATCATGAACCTGGCCCCCGATCTCGACGCCAAACGCGACATCGCGCAAAACGCGGTTGACCTGGTACGCGCACTGGGCAGCGAGATTCCACGCGTGGCAATTCTGTGCGCCACAGAAACGGTCATCGCCGCGATGCAGGCGACCGTCGATGCGGCAGCCCTGTGCAAGATGGCAGAACGGCACCAGATCACCGGTGCGCTGGTGGACGGTCCGCTGGCATTCGATGACGCTGTCTCGGCGCAGGCCGCCCTTGTCAAAGGCATCGTCTCGCCCGTTGCCGGCCACGCAGACATCCTGCTGATGCCGGATGCCCAGGCAGGCGCCATGCTGGCCAGGCAGCTTGCGTTTCTGGGCCAGGCCCAGATGGCCGGCATCGTGCTCGGTGCACGCGTGCCGATTCTTCTTGTCAGCCGGGCAGATTCAACGCTCGCGCAACTGGGCGCGTGCGCCAGCGCGCTGCTGCTGGCGCGCCGCCGGCAAGGCTGTCAGCAACCCGCGCCTGCACAACGCACAAGCACTTGAACACTCCCTTCGCACTTTCACGAAAAGGCATAGCGTCATGAGCAAAATCATTGGCATCGATCTCGGTACGACCAACTCCTGCGTGGCCATCATGGAAAACGGCCAGCCCAAGGTGCTCGACAATGCAGAAGGCACGCGCACTACGCCGTCGATCATCGCCTATCAGAACGACGGCGAGATCCTGGTTGGCGCGGCCGCCAAGCGGCAGGCCGTGACCAATCCGAGAAACACGCTGTTTGCGGTCAAGCGCCTGATCGGCCGAAAATTTGACGAGAAAGAAGTCCAGAAAGACATCGGCCTGATGCCATTTACCATCGTCAAGGCGGACAATGGCGATGCGTGGATCGCTGTGCTCGACAAAAAGCTGGCACCGCAGCAGATCTCGGCGGAGATCCTGCGCAAGATGAAAAAAACCGCCGAAGACTATCTGGGCGAGACCGTGACCGATGCCGTCATCACCGTGCCGGCCTATTTCAACGATGCGCAGCGCCAGGCCACCAAGGATGCGGGCCGCATTGCGGGGCTGGACGTCAAACGCATCATCAATGAACCGACTGCCGCGGCACTGGCCTTCGGCCTGGACAAGAACCAGAAAGGCGACCGCAAGATCGTCGTCTACGACCTGGGCGGCGGCACGTTCGACGTCTCGATCATCGACATCGCGGCCGTGGAAGGCGATCAGCAATTCGAGGTCCTGTCGACGAATGGCGATACCTTCCTGGGTGGCGAAGATTTTGACCAGCGCATCATCGACCATATCATCGGGGACTTCAAACGCCAGCACGGAATCGATCTGAAAAAAGACCCGATCGCTCTGCAGCGCATCAAGGCATCGGCCGAACGTGCCAAGATCGAGCTGTCGTCGACGCAGCAGACCGACCTCAATGAACCGTATATCGCCATGGCCAACGGCGCGCCGGTGCACCTGTCGATGACGCTGACGCGGGCACGGCTCGAAGCGCTGGTGGAAGACCTTATCGAAGCGACGATCGCGCCCTGCCGGATCGCCATCAAGGATGCCGGCGTGACGGTCGGCCAGATCGACGACATTATCCTGGTCGGTGGCATGACCCGCATGCCGAAGGTACAGCAGAAAGTCAGCGAATTCTTTGGCAAGGAGCCGCGCAAGGACGTCAATCCGGATGAAGCAGTGGCCGTCGGCGCAGCCATCCAGGGTGCGGTGCTGTCCGGCGAGCGCAAGGACGTGCTGTTGCTGGACGTCACACCGCTGTCCCTCGGGATCGAGACGATGGGTGGCGTGATGACGAAGATGATCGCCAAGAACACCACCATTCCAACCCGCTTCAGCCAGGTGTTTTCAACGGCCGACGATGACCAGGCGGCCGTGACGATCAAGGTGTTCCAGGGCGAGCGCGAGATTGCCGCAGGCAACAAGGCCCTTGGCGAATTCAACCTCGAAGGCATTGCGCCAGCACCGCGCGGCACGCCGCAGATCGACGTCAGTTTCGATATCGACGCCAACGGCATCCTGCATGTCGGCGCCAGGGACAAGGCCACCGGCAAGGAGAATCGCATCGAAATCAAGGCCAATTCAGGCCTGACGGAAAGCGAGATCAGCGCCATGGTGCTGGACGCCGAGCAACACGCCGAGGCCGACCACGCGCTACGGCTCCTGGCCGAAGCGCGCAACAAGGGCGAAGCGCAACTGCATGCCGCGCGCAAGACGATCAGTAGCCTGGCGGCGACAGCTGACGCTGATGCCGTACGCAAGGTCGAAGCGCTGATCGGCGAGGTGCAAGCGGCGCTCGACGCCGGCGACCGGACGATGATCGAAGGACGCGCCGAGGCATTGCAGGACGCTGTGGCCAGTCTGGAACAACATGCCACTGATCAGGCACCACCGCAGGCCGGCCCCGACGATGTGCAAGACGCCGCATTCACGGAAGTCAATCGCTGAGTACGGGCATCTGAAGGCCGGCTGGGTGAACCAGCCGGCTTTTTCAACGCCTGTACCTTTACATCAAGGTCGCTGCAACGCTCACGGCGCGACGCCAACCGTATGCTGCAGATTGTTGAACCCGGTCGACGCTTCCCACGTGTTGCTGTTGGCCAGCTGGATCGCATACTCGGGACGATCGCGCAGCGACGCCTGTGGATCCGGCAGGTTCAGCAGCACCGAGTACGAACCGGCCGCCATATTGGCCGGCAGCGCCACGGTCTGGTTGATCGTCACGGTCTGGTTCGACAGCCAATGGCGCGGGTCGGTTGCCAGCTTGACGCGATGGGTTGCTCCGCTCGCCGTGTTACGGAACACGAGTTCCACGTCGCGGCTGTTGAATGGCGCCGACCAGCCCTCGTTCTGCAGCTGCAGGTTGACGACGAAGCCGCCACCCGGTTTCGCCGTGCGCGAGAACGCACCGCTCTTGAGCACGAAGCGGTAGCCCAGCTTTTGCTTGACCTGGGTGAAGCAACCCTGCGTTTTCCAGTTGTTCAGCACCGTCGTGTTGTAGTCCAGGTTCAGGTACGACCAGTGGAAGCGACCCATTTCGGCAAGGGCAGTCGGGCAATCGCTGCGTGGCGGCGCATAGTTGCAGGTCTCGCCGCCCGATGCGACGTAGTTCGTTTCCGCCGCCAGGTACGGGAACTCCACCGATGGATTGATGTAGGTGCCGTAGTCCGATGCATTGGACAGGAAGCAATCGTTGTGGTGGCCCAGGCGCGCCTTGGCCGAACCGTTGTAGGCCTCGCTCGCGGTCAAGGCGGTTGGGGTGTACAACTTGGTCTTGAACAGCGGCATGCGCAACTGCACCATGCGTTCAGCAGGCACCACTTGCAGCAGCTTGTCGACCACAGATTTGCGGTCAGCAATGTTTTTGGCGGTCATGTTGTAGCTGTCGCCATAGTTGTTGGTGTTGCCCCACTCGCCCCACGCACCGATCAGGCCGGCCTGCACGACGGCGATGATGTCCTTGTTGGCCGTCAGGTACGGTGCCAGCTGCGTCAGGTGGGTGTTGACCATCGCCGGGGTCGCATCCACCGGTGAGTTGTTGTCGTTGTAGGCGAAGCGGACGATGGCTTTCAGGCCAGCCTTGCGCACCGTATCCATCTGTTGCTGGAACAGATTGAGCGTGGACTGGCTGATCGGTGCGTTGACGAAGCTGCGCAGATAGAACACGCACAGCATCAGCGATTCACCGCCCGACGTGCGGAAGCTCGTCAGTTGCGACTGGCTCAGCGGCGTCTCGCAGCCAACGTGGCGATAAAAGCCGCGCTCCGGGTTGGTGATGACGGCCGTGCTGGCGGTGTAGTTCACTGGCACCGTGGTGCCCGGGGATGGCGTTGGGGTCGGCGTTGGGGTTGGCGTTGGTGTCGGGGTCGGCGTTGGCGTTGGCGTTGGCGTTGGCGTTGGCGTCGGCGTCGGCGTCGGCGTCGGCGTCGGCGTTGGCGTTGGCGTTGGCGTTGGCGTTGGCGTTGGGGTTGGGGTTGGCGTCGGCGTCGTCTTGGTGATCGACAGGCGCAGGATCGGCGAGAGTTGCGCTGGTGGATCGGTCTGGGTAATGAGGCTGATGTTGTCCGCGCCGCCGAGCTCGGCACGAGTCACCGTCATCGTCGCCAGGCTATTGGCCGATGCATACGGCACGGTCTTGACGAAGGTCCAGGCCCAGGAGCCGTTTCTGCCACTGTAGCGGTACAGGCGGCCATTCTCGATCATGTAACCGGCGCCGACGCCGTTGAATGCATAGCCGGTCGTGGTGATGGCATCGTTATCGATGTACACGCGCACCCAGGCCGGCGTGCCGGCGTAACGAATGCGGATGCTGAGATTGGTGCCGTCGCTGCTGGCTGTCGTCGGGCCCGCCGTGATTGAGGCCAGCGCCACAGGCGCAGCGACGGCAGCCGACATCAGCACCGGGCTGGAAAGAAGCCCGGCGCACAGCAGTGCGAGCCCGATTGGGCGACGGACGGAAGGAACGGAATTGATATGAATCTGTGACATTTGATAATCGCTTTATATAAAAATCCAACAACCGGCCCGTGACGATCCAGTCGCCGCTTGCAGCGCAAGTGGCGGGAAGCATCCGCAGACGAAGAGCGTGACGATCCCGCTGCCGCTCGCATCGGAGTGGCAGGGATATCCGCAGGACCTGCTGAAATGGACTAGCTGTATCGACTGGCGATCAGCTAGCGGCGGGGAGCGCGGCAAAACGCTATGGTGGATAACTGGCGACGAGAAGACTGATTGGTCTTCCCATGACATGACGCGAGAAAGCGCACACAGACATCCCCTGCTGGGCGTGCTGTGACTACAACGATGTGCTATCGATCATGGCATCTCCTCATTCCTAAAATCATGAAACCGTTTGAGTTTCCTCAAAGCGATTGGTTCCAAGAAATAAAAAATAATTTCTTTGAGAAAAAGTCACCGCTTTTGGTTCCTGCCAGCCCAAATGGATGTAGTGGGCTAGCAGAAATTCAGCGCCAACGTCTGATGTGTGTCAGAAAAATGCTTCTTAAAAATTCAAACACTGGCGTTGGAGATGCTTCGGCTCAATTAGTTCCCGAAATATTTTTCTTTGGGAAAATTGAAACGTTGCAACATTGTTCTAATCAATTGCAAATTGGGAATTTTTTAAAAGCGTGACGCAGCCTGCGCGTGCTTGAGGCTGGTAGAGAAACGTTGAGGTTGGTAAAACAACAGGCGGGGGTTACTGCTTGTGGGTCGTGATGACAATGCTTGGTTCATTCTGCAACAACGTCAACCTCGACGCCGTGCGTACACGTTGACGGCATGAAGATGGCTTCCCACATGTGCGATATTTTTCCCATCGAGAACCGCTCCCGTGCATCGACGGCGCGCTGTGCGAATCTTGCCCGCGCGCGCCCGTCACGCATCAGGGTATCGAGTGCCGACGCCATGCCGTCGACGTCGCCAGGCGCCACCAGCACACCATCGATCCCGTGGCGGATGATGTCCCGGGGGCCGGTGTCGCAATTGAAGCTCACTGCCGGCAAGCCGTACGCCATGGCTTCGACCAGCGTGTTGGGGAAGCCCTCGAAATGCGAACTCATGGCGTAGAGACTGGCCCGCGCGTACCAGTCGCCCATATTGCCGACACTGCCGGGCAAGAACACGCGCTGCCCCAGCCCGCTGGCCTGCACCTGCGCAGCCAGTGCAGCACGCTGCGCGCCCTCGCCCAGAATGACGAGATCCCAGTCCGGGTGCGCGGTTGCCAGCCGGGCAAAGATGGCAATCAGGGTCGTGAAGTTTTTTTCTTCGCTAAGCCGGCCAACCCCCAGCAGGATCTGGCGGCCGGGCGCGCACGAGGTCGCGGGACTCACATGCGGCGCATGCTGCGCCAACGGCCAAACGACAGGGTTCGGGATCACGGGAATGCGCCGGGCACGGGAATGGCGCTCCAGCCAGTGCGCGCATTCGTGCGTCAGCGCGACGACCGCGTGCAAGTGGCCGTAGGCATGACGCCGCAACGTTTCCCAGATCACGCCCATCGGCGCCTTGGGCGGGAAGTTATGCTCGGAGCCGACCGTCCGCACGCCAGACAGCCCGCGCGCCGCCAGCGCCAGCACGACATTGGCCGTGTGCATGGCGGACAAGGCCACAGCGGGCTGCACCTCGCGCAACACCCGGCGCAGCGCACGCGCGCGCCGGGCCGTGCGCACGAACCCGGCCAGCAAGCCGCCGCCCTGGCCAGCCAGATCAAGGCAGCGGCGCCCGACGCCGGCATCGAGCACGTAAAAATCACGCGCCTGCGGGGCAACGGTCACCACCGTGACGGCCCAGCCGAGCGACGCCCAGTGGTTGGCCAGATTGGCGACCACCCGCTCGGCGCCGCCATTTTCCAGCGAGTGAATGTAGATCAGTAATCGCATCGTCGACCGTCGCCTCCAGGTTTCATTGCACCACCAACGGCATATGCCCGGAATGCGCGTACTGCGCCAGGTGACGATCCAGGCAGACCGTGCCGGGCGTGGCGCTGGCCGATGGATTGGCGACGACGCGGCCGTCGAAGTCGCCGGCAATCGTGCCGTGCAGCGCGATACGGTCCCATACCCGGGACGTGGTCGCCTTGACGAAACGGGTTTCGTGGTCAAACAGAAACAGTGTCGTGGCGGGAGCAGCATGGGCGACATGGACCGTGGCGTCGATGTTGCGGATCGCGCCGTCCGGTTCATCGCCCTGGTGATAAAGGTGCACATGGCTGCCGTAGTTGCCCTCGCCCGAGGCCTCGAGCGCAATCCGTACGTTTTTTACATTGCCCACGCTCGCGCCGCCGCAAATCAGTGCGATGAGCCCATTGCTACCGGGCCACTGGGCGGTACTGGACACCATTACCCGGATGTCGGCATTGCGCAGCGCCGACGCGATGACGGCCCGCCGCACGTTGTGACATACCAGGTCGATATCGGCGTTCTCCCTGATGAAACTGGCGTTGACGCCGTAATACGCGTAGCGCACTTCGCCGTGTACACGAATGTTGGAAAGCAAGCGCCGCGTGGCGGCGTTGTTATGCGACGAGAGCAGACTCACGACCCGTTCGGCGTAGCAGTCAACCAGCGTGAAGCCGTGGCTCGGCCGGTCCGCCTGGATGCCCACGCACACCATGCCGCGCCAGTCGGGCCGCGGGTCGAATCCTGCATCGGCGAAGCTGGCGCCGGCAATCGTGATGTTTTGAAAATTGAAAAAGTAAAACAGGTTGGGCATGACGTTGGCGTCTGTCGTGACCGTAAACAGGGCGCCGTACGCCGAGATGGCAATGTCGCGCGCATTGCGGCACAGGACGAACGTGGCGGCGTCGGTGCAGCGTCCAAAATCATAAACGCCGCGCGGCACCAGCAGCGTGCCGCCGCCCTGCACTGCCAGATCATCGAGTGCCTGGCGAAACGCCCCGACCAGCGCTGCCGTCCGTGCCCCGGGCAAACCGCCGTAGTCGGCCAGACTGACGATGGCTGGCGGTACCATGGCGGCCTTGATGCCGCCCACCTGAGTACGCCTGGGCTGGCCTCCTGTTGCATCGCCAACCGGTGCTGGCAACAATGCCGCCGCCGCGCCCAAGGCGGCGCCACGCAGCAGCAAGTTGCGCCGCCTTGTTGACAGGCTCTTCATCTGGTCACCATGCTGGCAAAGCATCACTTGCGGCGCTGTAACAGGTAAAACGTCTTGAACACGAGTCGCGCCCAGGTCGCCCGCTTGTGCTGGTGCAGCCGTTGCTTGACCGACCGCATGGCCGCAGCGATTGTGGCGCCGATCGCATGATCGATGTTGCGCAGCAGTTTTATGGGCGAACGATAGAGATGCACTTCGTCCATGTAAAACGGCACGCCCAGCAAGCGTTCCTTGAAAGCGAACACGCCGCCACCCAGATAGAACCGGGTTCCGCCGCGCACGATGCTTTCGCAGATCGTCAGGAAGACGCACAACTTGCCAAGCCCGAATTTTTCATACTGGGGGTCGTACCCCATGGCGTCGCCGAAGAAGCTGGCGCCAACCTGGTAATTGACGGAGCCGGCGCAGATGCGGCCGTCGATCAGGATCACGTGCACGAATCCGCACAGCCTGGCCAACCGGGCAAGACGCGCCACATCGTAGAAAAACACGGCGTCGCCGGCATTGATCTTTTGTTCGCTCAACGCGACGATTGCCCGGATATGGTCTTCGTCGATATCGTCGTTGACGAAAAAGCGCGACTCGAACGACGGAAAGTGGCGCCGGATGCCATTGATGCCCTGGTTGATGCTGGCGCGCGTGGACTTGCCGATGCGCGCCTTGTAGGCATCGGGCGTAGCGGGCAGCGTGACGACATAGCTGCCCTTGGCCGGGTACTGTTGCACCGGAAATCCGAGTTCGCCGGCGGCAGTCTTGACGGCCTTGAAACTGATGACGTCAATCTGCGGAAAATGCGCGAAAACATATGTCACGAAGCGCGCCATCTCGGCCTGGGGGACCTCGATCATTTCGTTGATGACGTCGATCCGGCGACCGTTGAACGTAAACAGCAAGACAGTGCTGGGCGCGCCGGCGCTGTGAGCCAGATAGCAACTGGCATTCTCGATCGACCGGAACACCTTGAAAAACGCCAGTGACGAATGCAGCGACGCATAGGTCGTCACCAGGGCTTCTTCGACGTCGGCGGGCAATTGCCCGACGTGACACGTGACGCTGTCGGGCGGGGGGATCAATGCGCTTGCATGCATGCCGGTTGCTCCTGTTGCAGGTTGGCCGGGCTGAAACCACAGCGCGCCAGGTTGTTGTCCAGTTCAGCGCTCAGGCTGCCCTGGTAGTGAATCGCCGATTGCGGATCGCGGTGGCGGATGTCCTGCACGACGCCTGCGATGAATGCCTCGACCAGATCGGGCTGCATGCATTTCCGATGCACGTATAAACCGGACAGGACCATGCCTGCGCCCCCCGTCCCCCCTTTCGCCCAGCAAAACAGGCCCAGCCGGTCGCCATGGACGAGGCTATAGAAATGGTCGGATCGTTCCATCCGCTTCATGACGGTGTTCAAGAATTCGCAGTAACCCGATGCCGCATCGTTGGCGTCAAATTGCAGCACGTCAGGCAAGCTGTCGCGGGATGGCAGCAGCGCCCCTGCGGCCCCGCAGAAAGACGCGGATCGAAGGGTGCGAGAGACGACTGCAGGGCGTGCGCGGCGCCGCAGCCACCCGGCGGCGAGACTTGCCCAGCGCTGCGGCCGAATGCCATGCACGATGGCGAGTACGTCATGGTGACGCCAACCGGCCCGGCTCGCCAGTGCTCTGGCCGCATCGATCAGGCGCTGGCGCGCCGCCGTCAGCAGGAAGCTGCGCAGATCGCGGTGGATCGTCAGTGTCGAGACGTGATCGTGCGCCGTCGCAAAATGCTCCTTGTACCCGTCGCCGCCCGGCGCCAGGTCGAGCAACGGCATCTGCTGCGCCGCGAGATGCACGCCCAGCATGGCCAGGAGCAAATTGCCTGGGGAGTGGGCAGATGTGGCCGGGTGATAGGTATTGATCCCGAGATGCACGGCCCGGCCCGCGCTCAAGAGGCCGATGTGGGATGCAGCAATGGCGCCGTCCACCGTCAGGATCGTGACGTGCAGCAGCCCTTGCCGGTGCAGCGCGATGTAAAAACGCTTTTTTGCCGCGTCGAGCGTGAACGGCCTCGCGCGATACAGCGCCGCCTGCCTGAAGTCGTACTGGTCGCAAATGGCATCGATGACCCGCAAGAAATGGGCATGCTCGACGACCTGCTCGAACCGCACTGCGCCCAGCCGGCCCAGGCGATTGCTATTTTGCCGGTGATTTTTCTTGTTGCGCTGCCGGTGCATCGCGACCGGGTCGATCTGCATCAGTGGCCGGCGCACGGACCGCAGCGTCACCCACCGTCGTGCATCGGATGCACCGTCGCGCCACGCATCGAGCCAGGACAGCGGCGTGCCGGCCGGCAAGTAACGCAACGCGAGATCGGCGCGCGGAAGGTGTTCGCGGATGGCCCGCAGCGCTCCCGTGATGAACGATGTGCCGGCATCCGGGGGCTGCAGCCAGCCCTGGTATTCGGCATGGCATTCGCCGGCACCGGTGAGGCGCTGGCCCTTGTCGTTCAGAGCCAGCGGCAACAGGCCGACCAGCGCGCCGTCGTCGGTTTCCTGCAGGACGACAACGGGCACGAACAGCTCCGCGTACAAGCCGTACCACGGCAACACAAAATCGGGATGCTGGCAGGCAGTGGCCCAGGGGCAGGCAGCATGCAGTGCCCGCCACGCCGTGACGAACGTCTGCGCGCCGATCTGGGCCAGTACGGCGTCGCCGGTCAGTAAGCGCAGCGCCATGTCAGACTTGCGCCGTTGTTTCGAGGCCCTGCACGGCGTGTGCGTGCCCATTGGCTTCGATCTGCCGCAGCGCGCTCAGGTAGCGCGCAATCACGACGTTTTCATCGAATTGCGCGACGACCTTGGTCCTGCCCGCCTGGCCCATGGCCAGGCGCTGCGCCTGCGTCAGGCCGACCATCCGGATCATCTTGTCGGCCAGGTCGGCCGCATCTTTTACATTGCATAGCAAGCCATTGGCCTGATGCTCCACGATATCCTTGCAGCCGGCCACATTCGTGGCAATGATCGGACGTGCCATCGCCGCCGCCTCGAGCAACGTATGCGGCACGCCCTCGCGGTACGACGGCAACACGACGCAATCGGCACGCGCCAGGTAGGGCCTGACGTCGTCGGTCTCTTTCAGGTACTCGATCAGTCCGCTGGTTTTCCAGCCCGCGATCCGCTCAACCGGGATCGAGTTCGGATTGTGCGCATCGACCGGCCCCAGCAGCTGGAACCGTACCCCTGGCAATTGCTGACGCACGATGCGCGCTGCGGCGGCGTATTCCTCAATACCCTTGTCGCGAAGCATCCTGGCCACCAGCAAGAAACAAAACGCCTCCGCTGCGGGTAGCTGCACGGGATCCGGCTGGAATTGCTGCAAGTCGATCCCGGAACCAGGCAGGACTTCGGCCACGTCGGGCCGCGCCAGGCCCGCGTCGACGAACAGCTTGCAATCATCGGCATTCTGGAAGAACACCCGGTTCGAATGCCTGAGCGAGCAGCGGTAGAGCTGTTTGACGAGATACGTTAAGGGGGAGTTGTTGATGAAGGTCGCGCCAAGACCCGCGATATTGTTGATGACCGGAATACCGAGCCGGTGCGCGGCAATCGATCCATAGATGTTCGGCTTGATCGTGTAGCCCAGGTAGGCCAGCGGGCGCACCGATTGCAAGACTCGCCAATACTTGACGAGCAGCGACAAGTCGCGACTGGGGCTGGTGCCGTTATTGTCCATTGAAACGGTCTTGAAACGACAGCCGAGCGATGCCAGCCGGTGCGCATAGGCATCGGCTGGCGCCATGACCATGACGTCATAGCCTTGCGCGATCAGGGCCTTGACCAGGCCGGAGCGAAAATTGTGGATATTCCAGGCGGTATTGACCGAAATAACGATTTTCTTGTTCATGATGTTCATCCTCAGGAAGATCGGACGCGATGCACGAGGGTCATGTCGTCAGTGGGCATGGGGCCGCGACAGCCGGCGGCGCCGGGCAGTGCAGCGCGGCGTCATGCGCTTCACGGCGCGGCCCGGTCTGCTGTTCGAGCCACGACTGGAACATCAGGACATCCCACAAGTGGTATTGCCAGTTGCGGCGGCCATCCAGGTGCTCGTGCCAGCGGGTGCGCAGCAGCGCAGGCTCGAAGAAGCCTTCACTGCGCAGCCGCGACTCGGCCAGCAAGGTTTCGGCCCAGTCGCGCAGCGGGCCCCGCAGCCAGTCGCCGATGGGCACGCCAAAGCCCATCTTGGGCCGCTCGATGAGTGCTTGCGGCACGTAGCGATACAACACCTGCCGCAGCGCCCACTTGCCCACGCCGTCGCGCAGTTTCAGCGCCAGCGGCAACCGTGCGGCGAATTCGATCACGCGGTGATCCAGAAACGGCACCCGCGTTTCCAGCGACACGCTCATGGCTGCCCGGTCAACCTTGACCAGGATGTCGTCAGGCAAATAGGTCAGCGTGTCGAGCGCCATCATGCGTTCGACACCACCGAGCCCGGCCAGCACCGGCGCGGCGCCGCGCAGCAAGGTAGGTGGCTCATGGCCACCGATCACGAGTGCGGCCGGATCGTCCCAGTGCGACACAAGGCCGAGGTACACCGCGTCGAGCGACGCGCTGGCCATGATGCGCGCGCCTTTGTGCAGCTTGTCGCCCGTGTTGGCAAAGCGCATGGCGCGCGGCAGACACGGCCTCAGCGTGCGCGCCAGCCGGTTCCAGGAAGCCACCGGCATCCGCGTGATGCCCCGTGCGGCGAGCCGGCGTACTGGCAACGGCGCCGCGCTGATCGACCTCCACAGGTGCGCGGCGAAACCATAGCGGGTGTAGCCGCAAAACAGTTCGTCACCGGCGTCGCCCGACAGCGACACCGTGACGTGCCGGCGCGCCAGCTGGGATACCAGGAACGTGGGAATCTGGGACGAGTCGGAGAACGGCTCGTCGTACATCGACGGCAGCCGTGGAATCACGGACTGTGCCTGCGCGGCTGTCACGTACAGCTCGGTGTGATCGGTGCCGAGATGACGGGCCACGGCTTTTGCATGGGGCGCCTCGTCGAAGCCCTGCTCGTGAAACCCGATTGAAAATGTCTGCACCGGCCGCGTTGAACAAGCCTGCATCAGCGCGACGATCGTCGACGAGTCAACGCCGCCGGACAGAAACGCACCCAGCGGGACGTCAGCCATCATCTGCGCGCCGACGGCGGCCCTGAGCAAGGTGTCGAGCGCATCGACGGCTTGCGCTGGCGTGCCCGCAAACGGCATGGCCGCGCCCGCCGTGTATTGCTGTGCTGCCGACCAATACGTGTGCAGCACCGGTTCCGGGCGCCCCGCCGAGACGGTGAGCAGGCAGCCCGGCGGCAGCTTGGCGATGCCGCGATAGATCGAATGCGGCGCCGGCACATAACTGTGCCGCAGTTGCAGGCACAGCGCCGCGCGATCGATATCGGCAGCACAGGCCGGATGCGCGCGCAGTGCCTTGAGTTCGGAGCCGAACAGGAATACCGCATCGTCTCCCCTGCCCTGCCAGCCGTAATACAGGGGCTTTTCGCCGACCCGGTCGCGCCCCAGCGTCAGCACGCCCGTCTGCCGGTCCCAGACGGCAAAGGCGAACATGCCGATGGCGCGTTCGACCGTGGCCGCAATGCCCCACGCATCGAAACCGGCAAGCAGCGTTTCGGTATCGGAACGACCGCGCCACCCGCACACACCAGCACTCGCCTCGAGCTCGTTGCGCATGGCCAGGTGGTTATAGATTTCGCCGTTGAAGACAAGCACGAAGCGGTTCGAGCAGGAGCGCATCGGTTGCTGACCGGCCGGGGACAGGTCGATGATAGCCAGGCGCCGGTGGCCAAGGGCGATGCCATGCTCGCCGTCGGACCAGTAGCCGGCGTCGTCGGGGCCACGATGGTAGATCGCATCGGTCATGCGCCTGAGCCAGCCGATTTGATCAGTTGCCGGTGAAGGCGCTGCAGCCAGAAATCCAGTGAATCCGCACATCAGAGTTCCCCTCTCGCAATGACGCCTTCATAAATGCGCTCGAAGCTCGCCCGCACGCACCCCATCGTGAAGCCGGCGCCGATCCGCGCCCTGGCCTGCTGCCCCATTTGCCTGCGATGCGCGGGGTCCAGCGCTACCAGTCCCGCCACGCCCTGCGCGAGCGCGTCGGCGTTGGCCCGGGGCACCAGCACGCCCGTGTCCGCCATCAGGACGGCGACGTCGCCAACATCGGTTGCCACGCACGGCAACCCCATCGCCATCGCCTCGCCCACTACATTAGGAAAAGCCTCGGTGCGCGAGGACAGGCAAAAAATGTCCATGGCGGACAGACAGATGGCAATATCGGCGCGTTCGCCCAGCAAGACGAAGCGCTCCATGTAACCCGTGGCAGCGATCCAGCGCAACAGTTCGGCATTGTCTGCATCCAGGTTCTTGCCGATCATCAGGAAGCGCAGCCGCGGGTAACGGCTGGCAAGTTGGCCGGCGGCCTTGACGAAGTTGGCATAGTCCTTGTCGAGGTTGAAACGCCCCAGCGTACCGAGCACGATGTCGTCAACCGCGAAGCCGCAGCGTGCCCGCAGCGCTGCGCGCTCGTCATGGCCAGGCGTGAATGCCGACAGATCGAAGCCATTGCCCACGACCACCATACGGTTGGCATCGTAGCCAAGCAGGGAATGGGAACGGCGCGCCGCCTCGGCCACGCACACAATGGTGTGCGGCACCCAGCGCGACAACGAGGCGCACAGATAGCGCACGAGCGCTGTGCTGCGCGCACAGCCGCCGTCGACATCGGTGGTGCGAACGCCCCAGATGACATTGCGGTTGCCGGCGAGCCGGGCTGCCAGGCCGCCGAGAAAATCGGCGTGATAGAGCCAGGTCTGGACGATATCGGGACGCATCGTGCGCATCAGGCGGATCAGGCGCACGAGGTCGCTGACGGGCGCGCGCCGCACATCGAGCACGATCAGCGTGATGCCGGACGCGACAAACCGCGAATACATGCCGCCGCCTGGGCTGAGGGCAATGACCGTGTGGCGGTACGGGCTATCGCGAAACGCGAGGATGAGCCGGTACAGCGCCATCTCGGCGCCCCCCACCGCCAGGCCGGTGATGACATGCAGGACATGGCGCGTCATGACGGATCCCGTGTGCCCGGCACGGCGGGCGAAGTAAAGGCAGTTGCGGAGGCAGAGGCAGAGGCGGAGGCGGAGGCCGATGCTGATGTCGAGGCAAAGTCGGCCATGCAATGGCTTTGCATGCCATGGGTGTCGGCCAGGCGCTGGTAGTGGCGCAGCAATACTTCGAGCTGCGCCAGATTCTCATCCAGGTTCACGCCAAAATTGTGCGGATGCCACCACAGATGAAATGTACTGCCCTCACGCGCTGCCAGCGCCATCCCCTGTTTCAGGCGACGCAGGCGCAGGGGCAACAACGCACGGTGCCGCCGCGACCACGGGTAGAGAAACTGGCTCCCCGGCACATTCACCAGTGCGCCATGCGACTGCGGGCGTACGGTGCGCTTGCCGCTCAGCGGCAGGCAGGCATCGGCAAAGCGTGCTGCGCGACCGGCAATGCCGCCAACCACTGCATCGCCATGGCGGTATAACGGGTGCCGCGCATTGCCGCGATAAACCTGAATCGCCGCCTTGGACAGGATGGGAAGGAAAGCCGCGACAATCTGATTGCGTGGCAGTACCGCGCTACGCAAGCTGGCACCCATGCCGGCAGCCACCGATTGCGCGCATGCCAGGTCCGCCGCAAATTGCGCCGGAGATGCGCCCGCTTCATTGCAATAGAAATGCCCATAGGTGTGTGTCCCCAGTTCTTGCCCCTGCGCCGCCAGGATTTGCTCGACCAGTGGCCGCGCAAAGAACAGCCGCGGATAGCTGCGTACGAACTGGTCCATGCCATACGGTGACAGCGCGCGGCGTGCATAGTCCGGCAAGAGCGCCGGCCGGGTGGCGCGCCAGTCATCGTAGTTGCGGCACATGATCATCCCGACCGTTGCCCAGGTCACGCGCACACCGTAGCGCGCGAACAAGGCCAGCATACGGGGCACGGCCTGCCATTCGCCCAGCACATTGCGCCCGTAGCCAGCAATCGTCTGCGTATCGGCGACGCCCCAGAACAGCTCGAAATCGAGCGAAATGACAAATTTTGCGAAAGCCATAATTGAGTACGAAGAGTGCGTCGTCGCTACCGTTTGTGCGTGCAAGCACGCGGGATGTGATGCAGGCCGGGCCGCTTGGGTCATGACACACTGGACGGCGTTTTTTTCAGCGCTGGCGCGCCAGGCGTTGCCTGGGCCAGGGCCCAGGCGTCAATGAGCCGGCCGGTGCACTGCCCGGCGTGGCGCATACCAGCGCGAACGTGGCCAGCCAGTACGAGGCGGCATCGAGCATCTGATGGGTGAACATCGACATGAACGCGAACAGGAATGCCATCGCATACCGCAACCCCGGATCGCTGAAAAACCTGCTTTTACAGAGCATGATGAGCATCCATCCCCATAATAAAATCCCCATGACGCCGTATTCGGCCGCTAAAAGAAGAAGCTGGTTATGCGTGCTTCCCCGGTGCCGCCAAAAATGCGTGGCACCAGCACCTGAACCAAATAAAGGGTTTTGAAGAAATAACTCCCAACCAGCCTCAATCACACCTGCCCGCTCTTCCGAGCTATCATCATCGAAGGTAAAGCTGGAGAAGAAGTTGAGCCTCGACAGAATATTAGTGGCTGCGTCTTCAAATTCCTCTCTGGAAGATATATAACTTTCAAAGCTGCCGATAAAGACGAGAAGAATACCGATTGCAATTGACAGTGATATCACAGCGGATTTAGGTAATGTTCGCTTGTAAATAAAGAGCCCCAGCAATACCATCCACGCAATGATTGCGGCGCGGGAAAATGTGGTCAGGATGGTGATCCCGGCCAATAAAAACAGGGGCATCCGATAGCGGCGATCGAGTACGGCAAAGCCGAGTACGACGATGTGCAGGATGGCTTCCCCGGCCAGGTTCGGATTGATGAACATGGCTGCCGCCCGCCCAAGCACTGCACCAGTCAAATCAACCGGATACAACAATCCGGGGTTGGCAAAATCGACGATGACGGCGCATGGCACGACGGCCATCAGGACGAACATGATCCGCAAATACATTCTCGCCGGGGAGATATAAGCAACGAATCCCAGGAACAGGGCGAACAGAATATATTGTGCGCGCGTCGTGATCAGGGAGCGCCTGGCTTCGGCATGCATATCCAAGAACGCTGCCCCTCCAACGTCCGCGCTGGCAGGAAAACCAGCCAAGTGGATCATATTCAAAGAAAATAATAATAATGCCCACAACGCGAATGGCGACACCAGGTAATCGCCAAGCGCTTGCCACCGTATGGCCATCAGCGGCGCAATGAATGCAAAAATACCGAAGTAAATAAACTTCGGCAATAATCGCGTATCGAGGACATATAAATAAACGGGCAGATTGGCGTACATGGCGCCAAGCGCAACCGCCATCAACAGCGTGTGGTATCTGACGAAAAACCGGTGGTCAGTGCGTGGCGGTGTTCGTGACCCATGCCAATTGGGCAGCCTCGCTTCGTTGCCGGCGGCGAGGTCATGGTTCATGGGCAGGGTCTTCCGTTGCAACCAACCGGCTGGCTGTATGGGTGACTTCGTGGTTGCCTGCATGGCTGACTTTGTGAGTGCCTGCATGGCTGACTTTGTGGCCACCTGCATGGGCCAGTGCCCGACTGCCGCACAGCGACAGGAACAATGTTTCCCACATCTGCCCGATCTTCTCGACCGAAAAGCGCTCCCTCGCCTGCGTCGCATTGATCGCCAACTGCCCGCGCAATGCCGCATCTCCCATCACGCGTGACAATGCCTCGCTCAGGGCGGCGATATCATCTGGCGGGACCAGCAGACCGTCGATACCGTGCCGGATGATGTCCCGCGGCCCTGTATTGCAATCGACGCTGACCGCAGGCACGCCATGGGCCATCGCTTCGGCCAGGACGTTGGGAAAGCCTTCGGAAAGCGAGGTCAACGCAAAGAGATCGGCCTGGCCATACCAGTACGCGACATTGCCGGCCATCCCTGGCATGGCCACGCGCTGCACCAGTCCCATGCGCCCGATCGTCGCTGCCAGCCGGGCACGCTCGGGGCCCTCCCCAAGAATGACCAGATCCCACTCTGGAAAAGCACCCGCCAGGCGCGCGAACGCGACGATCAGTGCATCGAAGTTTTTCACGGGGTCGAGGCGCCCGACGGCGAGCAAACGCTTGCGCTGCGGCTGGCACAGTCTGGGAAGACTGCGCCGCGGCGGATTGTCCGGCAGTGGCCAGGCGATGGCATTGGGAATGACGACCACCCATGACGCCGACGTTCGCGTTTCGATCCAGTGCGCGCACTCGCCCGTCAACGCCACCATGGCCGACAGCCTGCCGTACAGCGTGCGGCGCAGAACGTGCCACAGGCGGCCGAGCGTTGCGTGCGGCGGATAGCAACGCTCGGAACCGATCGTCTGCAACGCTGGCAACCACAGGCTGGCAAGGGCCAGCAGCACATTTGGCGTGCTCATCATTGCGAGCGCGATGTCTGGCCGCAGACTGCGCAACAAGCGCCGCAACGCCATCACACGCCTTGTGTTCTGCCACAGGCCATGGAGCGCATGGCGACTGGCCCCGGCCAGATCGAGTGAAATGCGCCCGACCCTGCGATCGAGCGGATAAAAATCGGCGCTGACCGGCGCCAGCGTGACGATGGTCACCTCGCTCCCCTTGCCCGCCCAGAAGTTGGCCAGTGTGCACGCGGCGCGCTCTGCGCCCCCGGCGGACAAGCTATGCATCAGCAACAGGATCTTCACTGGATGCGCTCCATCGTTTAGAGACACGGCGCAGGGCGCCGTGGTGGCGGCCGGCGCCGCAGCGCCAGCCAGAAGAACAGCGCGTTGAGACCGTACACCGCCATCGTCGCCAGCGCGATGCCATTGACGCCAAGACGTGGCACCAACAACAGGTTGCCAAGTACCTTACCGCCACAGCCGATGACGCCGGACCAGGCAATCAAGCCGTAGCGGCGTTGGCTGAGGGCGTAGCTCACCAGCACCATCGACGCAAAATAGAAGGGCAACTGCGGCAAGCCGTAGCGCAATACCGCGGCGACCTGCGCCGTGTCGGTGGCACCGAACTGGCCCCGCTCGAACAGGAGCCGTATCACCCACGGCGCGGCGAGATAGCTCAACAGCATGACGGCGACCCCACCGGCGAACATCAGGCGCGCCCACGACACGGCGACGCGGTAGACCTCCCCTTCAGCATCGGCGCTGACCTGCGAGAACACCGGCAGCGTGGCGCGCGAGACGGCGATGGCTGCCAGGCCGAGAATCAGCGACAACACCCGATTTGCGTAGCCCAGCGTGGCGAGCGCCCCAGTGCCGAGGCCAACCGCATAGAACTGATCGATGATCACGGTAAAGCTCATCAAGGCCTGACCAGCGAGCATGATGCCGAAGCCTTGCCAGAACCATTGCCACTGAGCAGAGTCTCTGGTGAAGACAGGCGCTTCGAGTTCGCGGTGCCTCGACATCGGCGCCAGGAGCGTCAGCAGGTGGCAGGCGCAGCCAGCAATCGTGCCCCAGACAAGGGGGTTGATACCGCCGCCAGCAAATAGCAGGACTGCGGCTGCAATGAACAGCGTTGGCACGCATTCGAGCAAAGTGTTGACGTGGCGCTGCGCTGCAAGCAGCCACGTCGATAGCAGCGCGACCAGCAGGCCCAGGGGCAGCATGAGGATCAGGCCGGGAAGCGCCGTCGCGGCGAGCTGCGCCGAGTGCGCCGGCAAGCCGCTTCGGTCGAACCGCAACAAGGCGCCGATGCCCAGCCACCCGAGCAGCGCCAGCGCCATGCCCAGCACTAGCGTAAAACCGGCCAGTTCGGCGCGAAAACGCGGGATCGCCTGCGGACTGGACACGCGCATGCGCGCCACCAGCGGCACGAGCACTGCAGTCAGCACGCTGGCCCAGATGCCGAGTGGCCAGGACACAAGGTTGTACACGAACTGGTAAGCATCCACCTCGGCGGCAAGGCCGTAACGGTAGGCGACGGCCATTTCCTTCGCCGCGCTCATCAGCTTGCCGAGCAGAGTGAACAGCGCCACAGTCAGCAGCCCGCGGAAAATCGCGAGATGCTGCGGATCGGCGATGCGGCACCGTGCGCCGAGCGTATCGAGCAGACTCACTTGCCCTCCGCGTCGCGGCTGGGCGACATCGTCAGCGCCTGCGGCAGATGCTTGGCAGGCGTGAGCATGGTTTACACCGCGCCTGCCGTGGCTTTATCACTGGCGCCGGTGCTGGCGCAAGTGCTGGCAACAGTGCTGGTAACGTGGTCCGCAACAGTGCCGGCGACTTCATCCGCAACCGTGCTGACAAACTCGTCCCCAACCATGCCGGCAAATTCGCTGGCAACAGCGCCCGCACCCGGCATGGGATTGCCAAGGTGCTTGCGATACCACGGCACAGCCGCCTTGAGGCCGGCATCGATGCGGTAAGCCGGCGCATACCCGAGTTCACGCACGGCCTTGCTCACATCCGCCCGCGAATGGCGCACATCGCCAGCGCGAAACGCGGTGTGACACGGTTCCATGATTGCCGTTACACCCTGCGTGGTGAGAATAGTTTTTAGAGAGGCGAACAACTGGTTCAGCGTCGTTGCCTCGTTCACGGCCACGTTGTAGACCGCACTGCCTGCCTCAACCGGCGCCATCGCCGCCAGCAGGTTCGCTTGCACTGCATTCTCGACATAGCAGAAGTCGCGGCTCGTGTTGCCGTCGCCATGGATCTGCACCTGGCGACCTGCCATCATCGCTGCGATCCATGTCGGGATCACGGCGGCGTAGGCGCCGTTTGGATCTTGGCGCTTGCCGAACACGTTGAAGTAACGCAGCCCCACGGTGCGCAGTCCATAGCAACGGAAAAACACGTCCGCATACAGCTCATTGACGTACTTTGTCAGCGCATAGGGTGACAGCGGCTTGCCGATGCGCTCTTCCACCTTGGGCAGATCGGGGTGATCGCCATAGGTCGAACTGGATGCCGCATACACGAACGATGTCACCTGCGCATCGCGCGCCGCCACCAGCATGTGAAGAAAGCCGTTGATATTGGCGTCGTTGGTGGCGAGCGGGTCTGCAATCGAGCGTGGCACCGAACCCAGCGCAGCCTGGTGTAGCACCTTGTCGACGTTGGCGACGGCCTGCCGGCACATGTGCGGATCGCGGATATCCCCATGCAGGAACGTGAAGCGCTGCCATTGGCTGGCGGTTACAAGACTGCGCACTTCATCCAGGTTGCGCTGAAAGCCGGTCGACAGATTGTCCAGGCCAACGACGGTCTGGTCGAGCTTTAACAGCGTTTCAAGCAGATTGGAACCGATGAAGCCCGCGCAACCGGTGATCAGCCACCGCTGGGGATGCGCGCGCAGCGCCTTCTGGATATTGTCGAAGTTGGGCATGGACCGGTTCCTGTCAGGGGTGGCAAATGGGATGGATGTGCTGGGTGTGCGCGAGGCCGCATCGGTCAGACCGCCCTGCTTCTGGGCTGTGGCCGAAGACCGAGAATGACGGCGGGGCGGCGGCAGCGCCCCCAATGGCCCCGCACGAGGCGCATGTAGACCGCCACGTAGATCACCATCTGGGCCAGGACCAGCGCCACTGCAGCAGGCACGGTATCGCCGAGCAGCACGGCAGCAATCGTCGCGGCGCTGAGCCAGGCGGTGACGAAGCAGGCCACGCCCGCATTGCGGCGCCATGTGTAGCGGACGACGCGGATCTTGTTGCAGGCAACGCGGCGGTAGAACAGCGAGTGCAGATGCAGGCGGTCCGGCGCACCGACCAGGGCGCTGTGCAGAAACTTTCGGCGATACATGCTGAACAGGACCTCGATCACCGGGTACGCGTAGATGGCGAGAATCTGCCACGCGTTGATGCCGGGATTGCGCACAATCGTCAGCACTGCCACTTCTGCCGCCCAGAAGCCGATGAAATACGCGCCACCGTCGCCCATGAACAGGCGGCCGGTCGGGTAATTGAGCAGCAGGAAGCCGATGGTGGCACCTATCCCGGCCAAGGCCAGCAGGGTGACGATGGGATCCCCAGCCTGCCATGCCAGAAAACCTGCGCCGGCAAGAATGACGACAATCGTGCCACCGGCGACGCCGTTGAAACCGTCGACGATATTGATGGCATTGGAGACACCGGCCACTGCAAACGCGGTCACGGCAAACGACACGGGAAGCCAGTGCAGGACGCCGTCGAGCGCCCAGATATCCAGGCGCGGCAGATGCGCTTCCACCAGCCAGGCGGCGAGCACGGCGCTGGTCAGGATGGCGCACAGCCGGAGACGGACCGACACTTGCTTGGTCAGGTCTTCGACGATGCCGGCCAAAAAAGCTGGCAGTGCTGCCAGCAACAGCAGCAAAATGAGCGCGTTTGTTTCGGTTTGCAGCGCTAGCGGATAGCCCACCAGACCGCCATACGCCGGGACTGCCAGTACGCCCGCCACCATGGCCACGCCACCAGTGCGTGAAACCATGTTCTTGTGAACTTTCTGGACACCATTGACATCGATATCAAATGAAAACCTGCCATGCCAACGCTCGGTGAGGATATTGAGCATGCAAATGAACAAGCTGACCAGCAATGCCAATAAAAACGTTTCGAGAAGCGGGAGCATTACTTCAGGCGGCAACACGGATTCAACATCATTAAAATTCTTTATCGCCATCACGCCCTCCGTTTTTATCTGAAAAACGTTCGACAGGTACATGCACGGCTCAGAATGACGATGTTATCGACACACTCGATATTCGTTTAGGCCGCCTTTAAACCGGTGTTTACTTTAGCAAATTGGCGAGTAAGAAAACGTTGAAAATATCGATGCATCTGCCGTCTCACCTCCGTCATCAGATGCATTTTTATGATTGGTTTCTTCAGCGATCAATCCATTAGAAAATATCGACCGAAATACACTCACGATGGCGGAGTGGAGTAGGACGCAGGAGTAGAAACGTGCACACCGGGTTGCCGTGGGCGCGACGACTGCGCGGTTCAGACGGCAAAAGCATTTGCAGGCCAGCTCACTCCTGCACGGTCGTCGTCGGTGCCCCGCCCCTGGCGGCGTCGGCTGACGCTTCACCGTGTCCTGGAGCCGCTGGCGCCTCACGTCTGGCGGTGCTGACGGCGCCCTCGCCTTGCTCAGCAGTGGGCGGCACAGCGTCTTGCGGGCCAATATTGCCTTCGTCCAGCGGCGCCTGCGTACCGATCGCGAGCCGCCGCACGGCCCAGGCCGCCCCGCCCCGGTGCTTGCGCCGCACGAGTGCATTTTTCAATACCGAGGCGCCGACACCGCCTGCCAACCCCAGCAGACAAGCCAGCACGAGCATGACCGGCAAGCCGAGCGTGACTGACTGCAACGGTATCTGGGCCCGGTCGACGACGCGCACGTTGACGTGATTGGACAGCATCAATGCATCGAGCTTGTGGCGCGTATTGAGCAGTTCAAAACTCATCTGGCTGTGCGCCAGCTTGTCACGATTGACCGCCAGTATTTCTTGCTGGGCTGCGCCAAAGCCCTTGCGCCTGGCCTCGATATCGGCCAGGTCACCGCGGATCGAGGCGATGTGCCGCGTCACGACCAGCATATCGGGATGCCGTTCGCCAACGCGGCCCGACAAAGCGATTTTCTGCTGCTCCTTTGCCGTGAGCTCGGCCTGCAGCACCAGCGATTGCTGGGCCAGGATACGTGCGTCCTCGCTCAGGTCGGATGCGCCGTGCTGTTGCAGGAGTTCGTCAAGCCTGGCATCGAGTTCATGAATGCGGCGTTGCGCTTGCGCGACTTGCTGGTCGTAGAACACCAGCTGGTTCTTCACCTCGTCGTTTTTTTGGGTGGTCTGCTGCTGGATATACTGGTCGCCGATTTCATTGAGGATCCGGCTGACCAGCTCGGGCCTGGCGCCCTGCAGCGACACGCCGATCACATTCGACAGCCGTCCCTTTTCGGCGATCGCCAATGACCGTTGCAGCCTGTCCACCGCCTGCCCCTGGCGACTTCGATACAGTGTGAACGCCGCGCCCGGTCTGGCGTGAATTTGAGCGACCAGGATGTCCAGCGGCCCCGCAAGCAACCTGGCGTGCAGCCGCTGGCCAACCTTGCCGTGCAACCGTATGCCGGCCTCTTGCTGGCTGAGCGTATAGCTATCCGGGCCGCTGACGACCAGATTGAAGGGCTGGTCCAGCAGCGCATCAGGCACATTGAAGATGTCCACCCGCACCTGCTCGTTTCCCCATACATAGCCGCCGACGCCGAACAGGCCGGGCTCCGACAACCCTGGATTGCTGCGTGCGATGAAGGCGCCCACCACGGGAAACAGGGTCGGCTCGACAGCGATATCGAGGTGCAGGGCAGTCACGACCCGCGCCAGGATCGAGCGCGAACGCAGGATCTCGATTTCGGTAATGGCCGGGGTTTCTGTCTGCACGTCGGCCGATGGCGGCGCGTTGCGCGTGATCTGGATCAGGATGTTCGATTCGTAGGCCGGCTTCACACTGAGTGCAACGGCAATGGCGAAGATCGCGATCGCGCACCCCACGGCTGCGATCAGCCAGCCGTTGCGCAGCACGTGCCGGACCGCGAGCAGCGCCGAGGACTCCGTGCCCTCTCTGCTGCGCCGCGACAGCGGCGTGGCCATTGGCTGCAGAGCGCGTTTCATGCCTGGCCCGTATCTGCCTGGCGGCAGCGCGCGCTGCAAGCATGCAGCGCATCGGCAAATTGCCTGGCCACCGACCCCGCCGCCACCGACTGTGCGCACATCAGGTACAAGCGTGTGCCGTGATGGCGCGCGCCCGCCAGCGGCAAGGCGCGCAGATGCCGGGCGTCGAGCGCCTGTTGTACCTGGAACCTGGGCAGCCACGCATAGCCCACACCCTGCCGCAGGATACCGATGGCCCGCTCAGGATTGCACACACGCCAGGAACCGGGATGAGGCAGCACCGCCTCGCCCATGCCGGCGCCGCCACCCTGTTGCGCCGGGGCGATGACGATTTGAGAATGCGTGTTGAGCTCATGATGCGTGATGTTTCGCTTGCCCAAAAACAGCGGATGGGCGGGATGCGCCACAGCGATATGCTCGACCTCGAACAGAAAACTGGCGGCAAAGCCCGGCACCGGCTGCGCGCCGATGACGATGTCGGCCTCGCCCGCATGCAGCACGCGCCGCGCGCCGTCGGGCGTGACTTCGCTGACGCTCAGGCGCAGGTCGTGCAGTGACGGCGAGCACTGCCGCACGGCCTGGATCAGCAGGTCGGATGGAAAGCCGGGGTCCATCGCCACGCGGATGTCCGGACCGCAGCCATGGCGCAGCGTGTCGGCCAGCACCTCGAGCGCGTTGGCCTGCCTGACCAATTCGCGCGACCTTTCCAGTAAACATTGGCCAGCGGCGGTGATCTGCGCTTTGCGCCCTTTCAGTTCCAGTAGCGCGACGCCCAGTTGCTCTTGCAGCTTGGCAACGGCATGGCTGACGGTCGACTGGGTTACGTGCAATTGATCGGCGGCGCCATCGAAACCATCGAAATCAATTACAGCGTGAAACATGTTCCATTGCTTGAGACTGATACGCGGCGTCCTGGTTTTACAAGACTGAACGGCGCCAGATGGCGATCTGGCGTCATGATCGATTACATGCGCGATATCCGGCAGAATATCCAATGGTTCAAACAGTTTCATGGCGTATCCCACTTACATTATCCGTGCAGATATTTAATTGAGAAAAGCTTCAAAACATCCCGCGCGTATGCGCAATACCATTGGATGATATGCAGGACCTCCCGATTGGATTCTGCGTGCCGTCAATGCATCGGAATAGCGAAAAAAAATTCAGGCTAACTGAATCCGACAGCAGGCATTGCACCTGCCGAATATACAAAAAAGAAATTCCCTATTAAATATAGTATTTAAACTATTTTAATAGGGAATCAGTATTACCAGCAGCTATCGATGGCAGCCGCCTGCCATCGGCAAACCGCCATCAAGCGCCGGCCAGCACCGACAGATCCACCACGGCCAGGCCGCCCAGATCCTGCTCGGTATTGCCGGCGAACGCCGCGCGGCTCGCCGTGCCGTTCTTCAGGTACTTCTGCACGACCGCCTTCACCTGCGCCTGCGTACAGCCGAGCACACCCTGGCGGAAACGCTCGCGCGTGGCCATGTCGGTGCCGCGCCGGTACATGCGCCAGCCCAGGCGTACCGCATCCCACGGTGCTTCCGGCTTGTCGAGCTTCTTGATGACGCCGATGATGGCTTCTTCGACCTGCTCGTCGCTGTAGTCGGACGCCAGGATGGTGTCGACTGCCGCATCGAAATCACGGTAGGTAGCCGCCAGGCGCGGGTCGCGGAACGAGGCCATCGAGAACACACCGGAATCACCTGCATACGAGGCGCTGCCGCCATACGCGCCACCCGCTTCGCGCAGCGCCGTGTGCAGCACCTGGTTGGTAAACAGCTCGGCAGCCACGCTCAGGGCGCCGGCGTCATCGTCGTGCGACATCGGCACTGCCCAGGCGATATTGCAGTGATTGACCTGGCCTGCCGCGTGCAGCGCGACGTTCGCCGGGGCTTGTGGCGCGGCTTCTGCAAACTCGCCAGGCGCCGCAGCTGCACCCGTGGTGGCGCCGGACGTTGGCCACGCCGCCGCCAGCAGGCGCGCCAGGTCATGGCCATCGTCGCCACTGCCGGCGCACAGGATGCTCGGGCGCTGTGCCACGATGGCGGCGTGGATGCGCGCCAGTTCGGCCGCCACCTGCGCCACACCTTCCGGCGTTGCGGCCAGGGTTTTCAGGCGCGCGTTGAATGCCAGCGCCGTCGGTCCGGCAATGGCGTCCTGGAAGCGCCGCACCTGTGCCAGCGGCGCGCTCACGGCCATGGACGCATAGTGGCTGCCGGCCTGCGCCAGGTCGTCCAGCGTGTTTTCCACCTTGCGCTCGAGCAGATAACGCAGGCGCACGGCCTCGTCGAAACGTGGTCGGGCCATATAGGCGTCGAGCACCGCGACGATATTGGCATGCTCTTCGCGCAGGGCGTTGGCCGATACCGTCAGGTCGATGCGCAGCGCGCCGTCCGGCAGCTGAAACGGCTGCAGATCGAAGCCGAACGACGGCACCATGCGCTGACGCCAGGCGCCGGCATCGGCGTAGTCCTGGCCATCCAGGCCGAGATCGTCGCGCAGCTGCGTGTACAGCGCCAGCCATGGCCAGTCGGCGGCCGGGATGGCCGACACGTCATACACGATGCTGGCGGACGAAATGCCGTTCGAACCGATGCTGAACGCATGGATGTCGTTCGCGGTCGGTGCAAACGCGGGCAAGGCGCGCGGCTGCGTGCTCACGTCGCCGGGCCGGATGCGCGGCAGCACCTGCGAATCGAAGGCTGTTTTCTGGTGCGCTTCGAGGGCTACGGTATCGGCCGCAATGCGCGCGCGGTCGGCGTCGGTCAGCTGGGCCGAGGCCTGCGCCAGACGCGCGCTTTCCACGGCGTCACGGTCAGAAAAATAGGCGGCGTCCGGCACGATGGTCGAGACCAAGCGGCCAGGCGAGGTCAACAGGTTACGCACGAGCGCCTTGAAGTAAGCCGGATCGGCGATATCGCTTTCCATCGCCTGCAGGATCGCATCGCTGTCGAACGCGGTGACGACGTCGCCGTCGCGCATCGCGACCGGCAGCGCCACCAGCAGGCGTTCGAGCACGTTCGGCATGCTGCCGCTGCGCGTATTGCGCTGCTGGTACTTGAGGTCGCGCAGCGCGGCCTGCAGCGTGGCATGCTCCACGCCCTGCTCGGCCACCTGCTCCAGCGTGGACCAGATCAGCGCTTCGGCCAGCGGCGCCTGGGCCTCGGTGAGGCCCTCCATGCCGACGTGGAACAACATCTGGCGGGCGCTGTCGTCATGGCCATTGAAGCCCGACGGGCGGCCATAACCCGCCGTCTCCATCGCCTTCATCAGCGGTGCCGCGGCGTCGCCCAGCAGGCCGGCCGACAGCAGGCTCGCTTCGAACGCCACTTTCGGGATCGCCGACTCGCCCATCAGCCACGTCATTTGCAGCCCGAATTCGTTGTCGCGGCCCTGCTGCGACGGAATGCGCACGGTATTGCGCTGCGGCGCCGCGAAAGCGCTGGCCAGTTGCGGCACGCGCCGCGCGGAGGCATCGATCTGGCGCGCCAGCACGCGCTCGGCAATGCGGGCCTGGACCGCAGCAGCAGGCAATGGCCCGGCCGTCATGAAGACCGCCTGCGACGGATGGTAATGGCTGGCGTGGAAGTCCTTGAGCATCTGGTGCGTGAGCTCGGGGATGGCCAGCGGATCGCCACCCGAATCGACCTCGTAGGTGGTGCCGGTCAGGATCGTCGAGGTCAGGCCCTTGTACAGCGCGTGGCCCGGGTCGGCGAACGCACCCTTCATTTCATTGAAGACCACGCCCTGGTAACCGAGCACGCCATCGGTGAGCGTATAGCGCCAGCCCTCTTGCAGGAAGTTCAGGTAGTCGAGCTTCGGGAAGAAGGCGGCGTCGAGGTACACGTCGAGCAGGTTGTAGAAATCGTTTTCGTCGGTGCTGACGAACGGATACACGGTGCGGTCGGCATAGGTGAACGCATTCATGAAGGTCGCGGTGGAGCGGCGCAGCATGGCAAAGAACGGATCGCGCACCGGATAGCGCTGCGAGCCGCACAGCGCCAGGTGTTCGAGGATGTGCGCGCGGCCATCGCTGGCGTCGGGCACGGTGGGAAAGCCTACCAGGAACGCCATGTCGGCGCCGCTGGTGGTCAGGTGGATGTGGCGCGCGCCGGATGCTGGCGCGACATACTCTTCCATCGTGGCCTGGAGTGCAGGAATGGCGTGACTGCGGAGGTGCTCGAAATGACTCATGTACGGTTCTTTCAGAATATGGCAATGGTCGTGGTGGGCCATGAAGACGTTGAACGACGGCATGACGACCACAATGCCCTGAAATTCTACCGCGTGCCGGGCACACGCGTTGGCACCGGCCAAACCAGGGTGACAGACTCATCAATATACTAAAATATATTTTGTTTTTCGATATAGTGTGTTTCAATAGAGTCTGACGAAAGCGATACCATGAACCATCATCCAGAACCTTTGAACCTGCTAGAGATGCAAGCCGCCGCCGTGCGCGCCTGCGCGTTGCTCAAGACGCTGGCCAACCCGGACCGGCTATTGCTGCTGTGCCAGCTGACCCAGGCCGAATACTGCGTCAGCGAGCTGGCAGCGGCGTCGGGCATTGCCCAGCCCACCCTCTCGCAACAACTGGGCGTGCTGCGGGAAGAGCGCCTGGTCACGACCCGGCGCGACGGTAAGCAAATCTATTACAGCCTGGCCAGCAACGCGGCCAGCGCCGTGCTGCAGGTCCTGTACCAGCAATTCTGTGCACAACCGGGAGGCAGCGATGACCGTAAACTGGACTGACTTCACACCCTGGACCGCGCTGGGCGGCGGCGTGCTGATCGGCCTCGCGGCCGCCATGTTCGTGCTGTTCAATGGCCGCATCGCCGGCATCAGCGGCATCCTCGGCGGACTGCTGCGCCCGGCCCCGGTCGAGCTTGGCTGGCGCATCGCGTTTCTGCTCGGCCTGATCGCCGCGCCGCTCGTGTACATGCTGGCCGCCCCGTTGCCCGCCATGCGCATCGATGCCGGCACGGGCACCCTGATCGCCGCCGGCCTGCTCGTCGGCATCGGCACCCGCTACGGCGCCGGCTGCACCAGCGGCCATGGCGTGTGCGGGCTGGCACGCGGCTCGGCCCGTTCGCTGGCGGCGACGCTCGCGTTCATGGGCGCGGGTTTTGCCACCGTGTTCATCGTGCGCCATCTACTGGCTTGAGGAGAACATATGAACATCCTGATGGCATTGATTACCGGGCTCGTGTTTGGCATCGGCCTGATCGTATCCGGCATGACCAACCCGGCCAAGGTCCTGGGTTTTCTCGACCTGGCCGGCCGCTGGGACCCGTCGCTGGCGCTGGTCATGGCCGGTGCGATCCTGGTGGCATTGCCCGCGTTCCGGGTCGCTGCCAGGCGCCGGCAATCGCTGCTGGGCGAGCCCATGCAGCTGCCGACCGCCACCCGGATCGACCGCCGGCTGGTACTGGGGAGCCTCGCCTTCGGCGCCGGCTGGGGACTGGCCGGTTTCTGTCCTGGTCCGGCGCTGGCTTCGCTCGCGACGGGCGCAGTACAGCCGCTCATTTTCTGCGCCGCCATGCTGGCTGGCATGGGCATCTTTGAATTCATCGAACGGCGCGGGTCCTGATCCACCGCTCACCGGAGGTACCATGATTTTCAAGCAACTTTTCGAACCGCTGTCGAGCACCTATACCTATCTGCTGGGTGATCCGCAGACCGGCCAGGCCATCCTGATCGACCCCGTGATCGTGAGTATGGAGCGCGACCTTGGCGTCCTGCACGATCTGGGGCTGACACTGGCCTTCACGCTCGACACCCATATTCATGCCGACCACATCACCGCAGCGCTGGCATTGCGCAACGCCACCGGCAGCAAGATCGCCGCGCCCGCGTTCGACAACCTGCCCTGCGCCGATGTCGCAATCGAGGAAGGCCGTCCGTTCGAGGTCGGCGGCATATCCCTGCAGCCGCTGCATACGCCCGGCCATACCGATGGACATTTTTCCTATCTGCTGGGCGAACGGGTCTTTACCGGCGATGCCCTGCTGATCGACGGCTGCGGTCGCACCGATTTCCAGAACGGGGATGCCGATGCGCTGTATCGCAGCGTGACTGAAAAACTGTTCGCGCTGCCGGATGAGACGCTGGTCTATCCCGCCCACGATTACCAGCAGCGCCATGTTTCCTCAATTGCCCAGGAAAAACAGCGCAACCTGCGACTCGGCGCCGGCAAGACGCTTGATGAGTTTCGCTCGATTATGGCCGAGCTTGCCCTGCCCTACCCGACCTTCATCGACTATGCCGTGCCGGGCAACCGGGCGTGTGGCGTGTGTCCGGCGGATCTGCCCGAACGCCTCGCTCACTATTGCCGGCAAATGGGCGTCAGTCTCCAGGGCTGAAGTCTGCGCTGCAATCGTGCTGGTGGCAGCATCGGTCCCATTCGTCTTATCATATGTCTCGCTACGGCCGCCCACGCAAGCCGGCCGGCACACTCCCCGTCAACCTAAAGGAATTCCATGTCCGAAACACTCACCGTCACCACCGCCGAACGCGGTTTCGATTGCTACGTGGCCCGTCCCGACGTCGTCGGTACCTACCCGGTCATCATCGTGCTGCAGGAAATCTTTGGCGTGAACGCCGGCATCCGCAGCATCGCCGACAACTACGCCGCCAAGGGCTATATCGCCGTCGCTCCCGACCTGTTCTGGCGCGAAGAGCCGGGCGTGGATTTGTCGGAAGCGAATGAAGCGGACGTCGCGCGCGCGTTTGCACTGTACAAGAGCTACGATTTCGACCACGGCGTGCAGGACATCGCCGCCACCATCAGCGCAGCGCGCACGATGGAAGGCAGCACCGGCAAGGTCGGCGTTACCGGCTACTGCCTGGGCGGCCTGATGACCTACCTGAGCGCAGCGCGCACCGATGGCGATGCGTTCGCGGCCTACTACGGCGGCGGCACCGACAACTACCTGTCCGAAGCAAAGAACATCGGCGCGCCGTTCCTCTACCACCTGGCCGGCGCCGACGAATACATTGGTCCGGACGCGCAAGAGAAGATCAAGGCAGCATTCGCCGACAGCACCGACGCCGAGATCCATGTCTACCCGGGTTGCGACCACGCATTTGCCCGGCCAGGCGGCGGTCACTACGACCATGACGCGGCCACGCTGGCCAACAGCCGCACCGACGAGTTCTTCGCACGCACGCTGCGCTGATCCGGCGCCTGGCGCCGATATCGTCTGCCGGCGCCATGCCGGCAGACGACGTTTTCTCGGCTGACGAATCAGGCGCTCAATGAAGAACCGGGAGCGGCTGACAACGGCTTTCTTCACAATCTTCTTTACACGTGGCACGACCAACTGAGGAAGAAAAGCTGGGGTCAGGTCTGACATTTGGACACGGCCTCAGCCTTGCACGAGTCGCGCCCACAGTCCGGGCTTAGATTCGACACTTTGCCCTATCTCCATTTCTCATGCGACGGCGTTTGAACGAGCCGAGCCTCTCAACCTGATGCAGAGTTGTTTGTTCAACGACATGATTTCTCACCACCTGAGACCATGCAGTTCGAATATTTGACGGAATGCGCCATTCGCACAAAAGACATCTTTGCCGACGAGGTCATTGAGCACGCGCGGGGCATCTGGAGAAGTCAAGACTCTCACCTGTGCAGCCGTCGGTTTGGTATAAATATTTGTGGACGCCGCCAGCCATTTTTGCAGTTCGCGGATCAGATGCGCCTTGTGCAGTGAATCCATCTGGCTATTTGCCATTTTGAGGATGGTTGTAAGCCACGTCCAGGGCTCCCGTCGTGCCAGTGAAAGAGCAAGTGTGTGGTCAGATTTTTCTTCTGCCAGGGCCACCGCTTCGTCCAGAGGGATGTATGCGCCGAAGTCTTCGATGAACACAAGAGCCAGTTGCCGAACCCTGGCAAATTGGCTGGCCAGCGCAAATCGCAAGATGTCGTCACGTGCATCGGGAGCCAGACGGGCCCATGACATGACAGCAGCAGCCTGCGTCCGGGCGTGCGGCATGGCGGCGAACCGTTTGATGATCGCGACATGGTCGCGCGTGCCGCATGCAGCCAGTGAGGCCAGGCAAATACGTGTCCTGCGCATCGTCAGAACGTCATGAGCAAGGCGGTCGGCATAAAACTGCGCAACCGGATAGCCTCTTTCTTTCAAGTGCCACATCGCTACTTCGCGCACCGAACTTTGCGGATCCAATAGGGCCTGCTCGGCTAAAGCGTCGGCCTGTTCGCCAGCAGAATTCAAGGACTCGCGCAGGGCAGCCGTGCGAACTGCGCCGAAGGGACTTGCCAGCCCGATGTTTGCCAGCGTTCTCAGCTCGTTTACTTTTAGCCCGGCTACCAAACGCCAAGCCGCAAGCGACGTGACGAAGTCGGCCCCATTCTCGAGCACGCGCTGCGCCAGCTGGCCTGCGTCGAGCAGGGAATTCGTGCTGGCAATATTGAAGCACGAGCGCGCCACTTCGCCAGTCCCCGTTACGGCCTCGACAACCAGGGCATCGGCGCCCACGACATCGACAACGATGGCGTAGTACTGTTCAATCCAGGTGACATGATTCTCGCGCTTTGCGAGTCGCAACCGATCAATGACAGGCAGCGTTTTCAGGATTGCGGCTGGCGGGAGAACCGGCACCAGCGCCAGGAGCGCCGTACGCGCCGCTTGACGCACTTGTGGAACCCAGTCGTTCAATCGCTCCAGAATCGCCTCAAGCAGCTCCGGCGAGCGAAGCTCGGCCGCACGAACCAGTACGTCCTCCCGAATGAATCCGTGATAGTCACGCGATAAATCGACCAATTGAGCAATCGATGCTGTTTTCAACTCCTTGCGCATCCCTGCTACCGTTGGCGGACGCGAACCGAAAAGAAAGCGTAATAGTTTGCTCATATTGCTCGCGTAGAATTTGGGACGTTAGATTTTTATGAGGTCAGCCCGGTAGACTTTACGTCATCCGCGCGTTACGTTGCTCTCCCCAACCAATCGTGACGCAGCGGTAGAGTACCTTACAGGTAACACTAACGAGCTTATTTTACGATCAAGTCCTCCTTCCGCCACCGTCACCACAAGCGCGCGTCAAGAGCCCCCATGCGTGCGGCATGCCCATAAAATTCATGCTGTAATGACAGCGCGTGCCAGTCAGCACGCGCGCCCAGCGTCCATTGCCACTCCACGGAGTCAACATGCTCGAATCGGTCGGCACACCTACCCTCTATCTCTCCTTCACCGCGTTCGTCGTCGTCATGCTGGCCATCGATTTCTTCGGCCTCAAGACGTCGGGCGATCACAAGGTCAGCACGAAAGAAGCGGCCATCTGGTCGCTGATCTGGATCTCGGTGGCGCTGGCCTTCGGTGGCTGGTTCTACTGGTATCTCGAAGGCATTGCCGGCCCGGTCGTGGCCAAGGCAAAGTCGCTTGAATACCTCACCGGCTACCTGATCGAAAAATCGCTGGCGGTCGACAATGTGTTCGTCTGGATCACCCTCTTCAGCTTTTTCGGCGTGCCGCCGCAATACCAGAAGCGCGTGCTGCTGTATGGGGTGCTGGGCGCCATCGTGCTGCGCGCGATCCTGATTTATCTGGGCGCGCTCCTGCTGGCCCAGTTCCACTGGATCCTCTACATCTTCGGGCTATTCCTGCTCTACACCGGTATCCAGATGCTGATCTCGGCCGACAGCGAACCCGACCTGGCCGACAACAAGGTGCTGAAATGGCTGCGCGGCCACATGCGGATCACCGACGAATACCATGGCGAAAAGTTCTTCATCATGCGCGACGGCCTGCGCTTTGCAACGCCGATGTTCGTGGTGCTGATCATGGTCGAGATCACGGACGTGATCTTCGCGGTCGATTCGATTCCGGCGATCTTCGCCGTCACGAGCGACCCGTTCATCGTGTTCACGTCGAACGTGTTCGCCATTCTCGGCCTGCGCGCGATGTACTTCCTGCTGGCCGACATGGCGGACCGGTTCCACCTGCTCAAATATGGCCTGGCGGGGATCCTGATCTTCATCGGCATCAAGATGCTGCTGCTCGATATCTACAAGATCCCGACCGGCATCGCGCTGGGGGTGGTCGGGGTGATTCTGGCGGGGTCGGTGGTGGCCAGTCTGCTCACGTCCAAACCCGTCCCGAAAACGCCACCGGGCTGATCACGCGGCGGCGGCAGCGGCGAAGCGCACCTCGTGCAGCAGCGACTTGATCTCGGGGATGCATGAGCCGCAGTTGCCGCCCGCCTTCAGGCAGGCCGTCACCTGCCCGGGCGTCTGCAAGTCCCCGGCCCGGATTGCGGCGCAGATCGTGTTGCGGCCAACGCCGAAACACGAGCAGACCGTCGGCCCGGGATCGGGGCCGGCTTGCACGGCGCGGCCGGCCAGCAGCGTGGCCCGCTCGCGCGGCCCCAGTTCGGGTGCGGCGAACAGTCCGCCCAGCCACGCGCGTGCCGGCAGATCGGGCACGCGCGCCACGAACAGGCAGGCTTCGAGGCGCCCGTCGACCAGCAGCGCCGCGCGCAGCATGCCTGCCGACTGGTCCTGGTACTCGATCCAGTCGGCGTCTGCATCCGCCGCTTCTCCAGTACCCAGCAACGCACGCGCCATGTCGAGCGTGACCGGTGCGCGCCCGGCCAGCTCATAGCGAATGAAGCCGCTGCCGCGCACCCGCGTCCAGTGCGCGACTGCCTCAAGGCTCAGATCATGTCGGCTCATGATGAAGCCATACCAGGCCACGCCGAACGGCTCGATCCGTACGGGCGTGTGCTTGAATTCCGGCTCGCCCGAGACCGGGTCGACTGCCGGATTGACCAGCGCCCCCACCCGCGCATCGGACGCGGTCTGCCCGTTCCAGTGAATCGGTACGAACGCAGCGCCGCGCGCGATACCGCCGCCGTGCGCCACGCGCGCGACCATCGCGCCCCAGCGTGAGCTGATGCGGGCCAGCTCGCCCTCGCGCACGCCGGCCAGCAGCGCATCGTGCGGATGCAGGTCGACGAACGGCTCGGTCGCATGGCCGGCCAGGCGCGGCGACTTGCCGGTACGCGTCATCGTGTGCCACTGGTCGCGCAGGCGTCCCGTGTTGAGCACCAGCGGGAATTCACTGCAAGGCGCATTGGCCGGTGCGCGCACGCCCGTCGCGATGAAGCGCGCCTTGCCATCCGGGTACGAAAAGCCGCCGCTGCCAAACAGGCGCGCTGTGCCCTCCCCCGCCGCGTTCACCGGCCACTGCACCGGTTGCAGCGCGTCATAGGCGGCGCGGCGCATGCCCACCAGCGGATCGAGCCGGAATGCGCGGCGGTAGCCATCGTCGTCATTCTTCCAGGCCGACAGGCGCGCGTGTTCGTCGAAGATCGCATGCGCGCTGTCGAAGTCGAACCCGGCATACCCCATGCGCTGCGCGACATCGCACAGCGCGCGCCAGTCGGCCCTTGCCTCGCCCGGCGCCGGCAAAAAGGCGCGCTGGCGCGAGATGCAGCGTTCGGAATTGGTGACCGTGCCATCCTTCTCGCCCCATGCCAGCGCCGGCAGCGCCACATGCGCATACGGCGCCAGGTCGGTGCTGGCCATGACGTCCGACACCACCACCAGTTCGCAGGCGGCCAGGGCGCGCCGCACCTGGTCGGCGTCCGGCATGCTCACGACCGGATTGGTCGCCATGATCCACACCGCTTTCACACTGCCCCCTTCGATCGCGCGGAACAGGTCCACGGCTTTCAGGCCGGGCTTGTCGGCGATGCGTGGCGCATCCCAGAACGTGCGTACGGCGTCGCGGTGCCCGGCGTTGTCGAGGTCCAGGTGCGCCGCCAGCATATTGGCCAGGCCGCCCACTTCGCGCCCGCCCATTGCATTGGGCTGGCCGGTCAGCGAAAACGGGCCCATGCCGGGACGGCCGATGCGGCCGGTGGCCAGGTGGCAGTTGATGATCGCGTTGACCTTGTCGGTGCCGCTGCTGGACTGGTTCACGCCCATCGAAAATGCGGTGACGACCCTATCGGTGCGGGCGAACAGGTCGTAGAACGCGTGCAAGTCATTCGGATCGAGGCCGCAGATGCGCGCCACGTCGTCGCCTGCGTTGGCGACATCGAGCGCCGTCTCCAGGCCAGTCGTGTGCGCTGCGACGTAGTCCGCATCGAACGCATCGCTGCGCGCCAGGTGCGCCAGCAGCCCGTTGAACAGCGCCACGTCGCTGCCAGGCTTCAACGCCAGGTGCAGGTCCGCCAGCTCGCAGGTGGCCGTGCGGCGCGGGTCGAGCACGACGATCTGCATGTCGGGCCGCGCTTCCTTGGCGCGCACGATGCGCTGGAACAGCGTCGGGTGGCACCAGGCCGCGTTCGAGCCGACCAGCACGATCACATCGGCCAGCTCGAAGTCCTCGTAACAGCCCGGCACCACGTCTTCGCCAAAGGCGCGCTTGTGACCAGCCACGGCGGACGACATGCACAGACGCGAATTGGTGTCGATATTGGCGCTGCCGACATACCCTTTCATGAACTTGTTGGCGACGTAGTAATCCTCGGTCAGGATCTGGCCCGACACGTACAGCGCCACCGCGTCTGGCCCGTGCTCGGCGATGATGCGCGCGAAGCCGTCTGCTACGGTATCCAGCGCCTCGTCCCAGCTGGCGCGCACCAGCGCCCCTTTCTTCCGCACGGCCGGATGCAGCAGGCGCCCATCCAGATCGAGCGTCTCGCCCAGCGCCGAGCCTTTCACGCACAGGCGGCCGCGGTTCGCTGCATGGTCGATGTCACCTTCGATCGTCGCGCCGCCACCGGGCAGCGCGGTCGCCTTCACGCCGCAGCCGACGCCGCAGTAGGGACAGGTGGTACGCACAGCGTGGATCGGAATGGTCATGGGGTCTCTTTCTAGGCGGCCTGCGCGTCGCACAACGCAGGGCCGAACAACAGGCGATCGCGCAGCGCCGAGATGTCGACGCCGCGCCCGATCAGGTCGAAATACCAGGGGCCGTCGGCCACGTCGCCATACAGCACGGCGCCCGTGAGGCGATTGCCGTCGAGGACCAGGCGCTTGTACATGCCGGAGCGGCGGTCGCGCAGCACCAGGTCTTGCGTGCCCGGACCGCCGACGATGTCCCCGGCCGAGTACAGATCGATCCCCGTCACCTTGAGTTTGGTGGCCACGGCCTGCTGCACATAGCGCCGGTGCCCGAAGCCGGCCAGGTGCGCCGCGCAGACGCGCGCCTGTTCCCAGATCGGCGCGACCAGGCCGAAGGTGGCGCGCCGGTGCTGGACACATTCGCCCACCGCATACACGCGCGGGTCGTAGCTTTGCAGCGTGTCGTCGACAACGATCGCGCGCTCGACATGCAGGCCGGCCGCGCGCGCCAGCGCCACGTTGGGTCGCACACCGGCCGCCATCACCACCAGGTCGGCCGGGAGCGTGACGCCGTTCGAGAGGCGCACCGATGCGACCTTGCCGTCACCCAGAATGGCCTCGGTCTGCACGCCCAGCAGGATGCGCAAGCCGCGCCGCTCGAGCGCGCCCTTGAGCAGCAGCGACGCGTCGCCATCGAGCTGCTGGTTCAGCAGGCTGCCGGTCAGGTGCACGACCGTCACGTCCATCCCGCGCCGCAGCAGGCCATTGGCCGCTTCCAGTCCGAGCAGGCCACCGCCGATCACCACCGCGTGCCGGCCGTCGCGCGCCGCCTGCAGCATGGTGTCGACGTCAATCAGGTCGCGAAAGCCCACCACGCCCGGCAGGTCCGCGCCCGGCACCGGCACGATGAATGGCTGCGAACCGGTGGCCAGCAGCAGGCGGTCATATGCCACTTCGACGCCCGACTGCGAGCGTACGATACGGCGGCGGCGGTCGATGGCCACGACCGGGTCGCCCGTGTGCAGCGTGATGCCATGCTCGGCGTACCACGCGCGCGGATGCAGCACGATGTCGTCCTGCGTCTTGTCGCCCGCCAGCACGGGCGAAAGCATGATGCGGTTGTAGTTCACGTGCGGCTCGGCGCCGAACACGGTGATGTCGTACATGCCAGGGGCCAGCGCGAGCACTTCTTCGACCGTGCGCATCCCGGCCATGCCGTTGCCGACCACCACCAGCGCGGGCCTGTGCGTCGTATTCATGCGGCGACCCAGACGACGGCGCCATCGATCCGGGCCGGATAGCTTGCCACCGACTGCGCCGGCGCTTCCAGGCATTCGCCGCTGGCCAGGTCGAAGTGCTGCTTGTAGATGGGCGAGGCCACGACGATGCGCTCGCCGATGCTGCCCACCAGCCCGCGCGAGAGCACGGCGGCCTGCGAATTGGGATCGTAGTTATCGATGGCGAACACGCGCGGCTCAAGGTCGCCGATGCGGAACACGGCCACCTGGCGCCCGTTGAGCAGCGCGCACACGCCGGTGTCGGGGACGATCTCGTCGAGCCGGCAGACCGCCGTCCAGTTGGCAAGTTGGGGGTCACGATGCATGGTCATTCTCCTCAAGCCACGGCGATGGGAATCGTGCGGCGGCGTTCATCGAACGTGGCCGGGCGCACCTGGCCGCGCTCGGGCACGAACACCACGTTGCTGTCCGGTTCCGCGCTGTTGACGAAGTGGCGGAAGCGGCTGCGCACGGCCGGATTGGTGATCGCCTCCTTCCATTCGCAGGCATAGGTGTCGACCACGTGCTGCATCTGCGCTTCGAGTTCGTCGCCGATGCCCAGGCTGTCCTCGACCACCACCTGGCGCAGATACTCGAGGCCCCCTTCGAGGTTTTCGCGCCAGGTCGACGTGCGCTGCAGGCGTTCGGCCGTGCGCACGTAGAACATCAGGAAGCGGTCGGTCAGGCGCACCACTTCGGCTTCGGTCAGGTTCGATGCGATCAGCTCCGCGTGGCGCGGCTTCATGCCGCCGTTGCCGCACACGTACAGGTTCCAGCCCTTGTCGGTGGCGATCAGGCCCACATCCTTGCCCTGCGCCTCGGCGCATTCGCGGGTGCAGCCCGAGACCCCGAACTTGATCTTGTGCGGTGCGCGCAAGCCCTTGTAGCGGTTTTCCAGTTCGATGGCAAAGCCCACGCTGTCGCCCACGCCAAAGCGGCACCAGGTCGAGCCGACGCACGATTTCACCGTGCGCAGCGACTTGCCGTAGGCATGGCCCGACTCGAAGCCGGCGTCGATCAGCTCTTCCCAGATCGCCGGCAGCTGGTCCACGCGCGCGCCGAACAGGTCGACCCGCTGGCCGCCCGTGATCTTGGTGTACAGGCCGTACTTCTTGGCCACCATGCCCACCGCGATCAGGCCGTCGGCCGTCACTTCGCCGCCCGGCATGCGCGGCACGACCGAATAGGTGCCATCCTTCTGGATGTTGCCGAGGAAGTAGTCGTTTGAATCCTGCAGGCTGGCGTGCTTCGGCTTGAGGACGAAATCGTTCCACACCGAGGCCAGGATGTTCGCGGCGGTCGGCTTGCAGACGTCGCAGCCCAGGCCCTTCCCGTGGCGCGCCAGCAGTTCGCCGAATTCCTTGATGCCTTCCACGCGCACCAGGTGGTACAGCTCCTGGCGCGAGTACGCAAAGTGCTCGCACAGGTGGTTGTTGACGGCCACGCCCAGTTTTTTCAGTTCCGCGTTCAGCACCTGCGTCACCAGCGGCACGCAGCCGCCGCAGGCCGTACCGGCCGTCGTGCAGCTTTTCAGCGCGCCGATCGTGGTCGCGCCGCCGGCCACCGCCTCGCACAGCGCGCCCTTCGAGATGTCGTTGCACGAGCAGACCTGCGCGGTCGCTGGCAGCTTGTCCACGCCCAGCGCAGGCCGCACGGTGTTGCCGCTTTCGGGCAGGATCAGGTATTCCGGCGCTTCGGGCAGCTCGATCTTGTTCAGCATTGTCTGCAGCAGCGCGCCGTAGGATGCGGCGTCGCCCACCAGCACGCCGCCGAGCAGATACTTGCCGCAGCTCGAGACGACGATCTTGCGGTAGGTCTGGCGCCGCTCATCGAGGAACTGATAACTGCGGCTGCCTGGCGTGGTGCCATGCGCGTCGCCCAGGCTGGCCACGTCCACGCCCATCAGCTTGAGCTTCGTGCTCATGTCGGCGCCCGCAAAGCCGCATTCGGCGCCCAGCACATGGCGCGCGGCCGTACGCGCCATGTCGTAGCCCGGTGCCACCAGGCCAAACAGCTGGCCGCTCCACAGCGCGCATTCGCCGATCGCGTAGATGTGCGGGTCGGACGTCAGGCACTGGCCATCGATGGCGATGCCGCCACGCGCGCCCAGCTCAAGGCCGGCCTGGCGTGCCAGTTCGTCGCGCGGGCGGATGCCGGCCGAGAACACGATCATGTCGGTGTCCAGACTCGTGCCGTCGGCGAACTGCATGCGGTGGGTCGTGGCGTCACCATCGACGATGGCCAGCGTGTTCTTGCCGGTGTGGACGCCGACACCCAGTTCTTCGATGCGGGTGCGCAGCACGCGCGCGCCTGCATCGTCGACCTGCACCGCCATCAGGCGCGGCGCGAATTCGACGACGTGCGCCTGCAGGCCCAGGTCGCGCAGCGCCTTGGCGCACTCCAGGCCCAGCAGGCCGCCGCCGATGACGACGCCGATGCGCTGGCGCGTGCCGTCGCCGCGGGCGGCGCATTCCTTCATCTTCTCGAGGTCTTCGATCGTGCGGTACACAAAGCAGTCCTTGCGCTCGGCCCCCGGCACGGGCGGCACGAACGGGTACGAGCCGGTGGCCAGCACCAGGCGATCGTAGGAGACAGTGCTGCCGTCGCCCAGCAGCACCGATTGCGCAGTGCGGTCGATGGCAACCACCTTCGCGTTCAGGCGCAGCACGACGCGCTCGGCCAACTCGGCGCGCTCGAAGTAGCCCGGCGCGACCAGCGACAGATCGTCCGCGCTTTTACCGGCAAAGAATTCCGACAGGTGCACGCGGTCGTAGGCAGGGCGCGGCTCTTCGCCCAGCACCGTGACCCGCAGCGGTGTGGACGGGTCCTGCATGCTGCCCGCTGCAAGCGTTTCGAGGAATTTGTGGCCCACCATTCCGTGGCCGATGACGACGATATGCATGACGTTCTCCTTTATGCTGCAACGGTTGCGGACGGGGTGCTGGACGGGATGCGGGACGTGCTGCCGAAGCGCGCGCCAAGCGCGCACAGGCTGGCCACCACCACCAGGCCGCTCAGGATCGTGAGCGTGCTCTGGATGTCACCCGTACCCTTCATCAGGAAGCCGGCGGCGACGGCGCCCACATTGCCCCCGGCGCCGACGATGCCAGCCACGCCGCCCAGCGCCTTGGGCGCCACGAACGGCACCAGCGCATAGGTCGCGCCGCAAGCCATGTGCGTGAACAGGCCGAACACCAGCATGGCCACCACGGCGAACACGACGCCGTCGGCCTGCGCGAACCACAACAGGCCCAGCGCTTCACCGATCATCAGGACGAACAGGATGGTCACGCGGCGATTGACGTCGCCACCGCGCGCTGCGCGGTCCGACAGCCAGCCGCCCAGCGCGCGGGCGAACAGCGCCAGCAGGCCGAAGCTGCCAGCCGCCATGCCGGCCTGGCCCAGGGTCAGGTCGAAATGATCGACGTAGTAGACGGCGGCGATGTTGTGGATGAAGATCTCGATGCCGAAGCAGGCGCCGTAGGTGACGAACAGCAGCCAGGCGCGGTAGTTGCGGCAGCCTTCGGTGAAACTGGCCCAGCCGCCCTTGCCTGCGCTGGCCGGCAGGTTGCCGGTCTTGCGCAGGTCGTCGTAATTACCGGCCGGGCAATCCTGCGTGTAGCGCCAGTACACAAAGGCCATGATGATCATCATGACGCCCGGGACCACCAGCGCCACGCGCCAGCTCATCGACTGGCTCACGCCCAGCATCACGACGGCCGTGAGCAGCAGCGGCATCAGCGCCTGCGCTGCGCCGCCGCCGGCATTGCCCCAGCCGGCAGCGGCCGCGTTGGCGGTGCCGACCACCTTCGGCGAAAACATCACCGACGTGTGGTACTGGGTGATGACGAAGCTGGCGCCGACCGCCCCGATGCCGAGGCGCGCCAGCAGGAATGTTTCGTAGCTCTGCGCCATGGCCACGCCCAGCACGGGAATGGCGCCGATCAGCAGCAGGCCCGTATAGGTCTTGCGCGGGCCGTAGCGGTCGCACAGGGGGCCAACCAGCAGGCGGACAAAAATCGTGATCGCCACCGCCGCGATATTGATGTTGGCGATCTGCTCCATCGAGAGGCCGAACTCGCCTTTGATGACGGGCATCAGCGGCGCGCAGGCGAACCACGCGAAGAAGCAAATGAAGAAGGCCACCCAGGTCAGGTGGAAGGCGCGCATCGGCGCGCCCTGGAACGAGAAGAGGTTGATGTTGTCTGCTTTGCCGGTCATGATTTTCGTCCTTGGAAAACAAAAAGGCGTCCGCGCTGCTGCCTGGGGCAGAAGCTGCGGACGCCGTTGTCCTGGTGCCGGCCCGTCGTTGGGCTGGCGTTATATGAAGGAGATCGTCATTGATCCTGTCTCTGTATCAGCAAGAGGCGTGCCACGCGCGGTTCAGGGCGGGGCCGGCAAGGGGCGCATCACGAATGCTGCATTGCGGTGCACCATTCCCCAAGATGATGCACTGGCGTGCACCACCACCGGCGTCAAGCCGGTGCGAGATCTTGAGCGAAAGCGTGCGGATCGCTGCCATCCCAGACCCGGCCATCCATCAGCGTGGACGTGCGCAGCGTCGCAGCAGGCAGCGGCGTGCCGGTGCGCTCGGCCGCTTCGCGATACAGGTCGATGCGGTTGACCTGCTGCGCCAGCGCCAGGTAACCGGGATCGGTGCGGAGCAAGCCCCAGCGGCGGTGCTGTGTCATGAACCACATGCCGTCGGACAGCCACGGGAAATTGGCCTCGCCGTCCGCGTAGAAACGCAGACCGTTGTGGCCATGCCAGGCCGCGCCTTCGTCCGCGCCGGCCAGGCAATACTGCAGCGTCTCGCGGCTGGCATTGACATACGCAGGACTGGCCAGCACCTCGGCCGCCGCTTCGCGGTTGGCGCGCGAGGCGTCGAGCCAGCGCGCGGCCTGCAGCAGCGCAGCGATCATCGCGCGGCAGGCATTCGGGTGGGTCGCGGCAAAGGCAGCGCGCGTGCCCAGCGCCTTGCCGGGATGGTTCGGCCATACCTGTTCACTCGACGCGGCCTGGACGCCCACGCCGTCGCGCAGCGCGCGCTGACCCCACGGCTCGCCCGCGCAGAAGCCATCCATATGACCGGCTGCCAGGCTGGCCGCCATCTGCCCCGGCGGCACGGTCACCACCTGGCAGTCCTTTATCGGATTGACGCCCTGCGCGGCCAGCCAGTAATACAGGAACATCGCGTGGTTCCCGGTCGGGAAGGTGTGTGCCAGCGTCAGGCGCTGCCCGGCCTGCATCAGGCGCGCCAGCCCGCCCGGTTCTGCTGCTGCGTCGGCCCAGGTGCGCGAAAGCGTGATGTTCTGGCCATTCTGGTTCAGGTTCATCAAGACGGCCATGTCGCACTGGCCGGTGCCGATGCCGTTCTGAATGCCATACACCATGCCGTACAGCGCCTGCGCCGCATCTAGCTGCCCGCCCACCAGGTGCTCGCGCATGCCGGTCCAGGATTGTTCGCGGCTCAGTGCAAAGCGCACGCCGTGCAGTTCATCGAAGCCCAGCACCGACGCCATCACCAAAGGCGCGCAGTCGGCCAGCGGCATGAAGCCGATGCGAATGGTCTCGATCTCGGGACGGTCGGTACCGGCGATCCATGCGCCCTTGCCTGCCAATGTCATAGATATCCTGGTGTTCTTGTTAGGTGCAGGGCGCTCAGCCCAGCAGGTCTTCCACGTCGATCAGGCGCTGCGCGACGTCGACCAGCTTCATGTTCTTGTTCATGGCCAGGCTGCGCAGGCGCTGGTAGGCCTGGTCTTCGGTCAGTTGATAGCGCGTCATCAACATGCCCTTGGCGCGGTCGAGCACCTTGCGCTCGGCGAGCTTCTGGCGGGTATCGCTTAATTCGTCGAGCAGCCGTTGCTCGCGCCGGAAGCGCGCCAGCGCGACGTCGAGCACCGGCTTGACGCGTTCGGCCTGCAGGCCGGCCACGATGTACGCCGACACGCCCGCTTCCAGTGCGGCATCCATGCTGGCCGGGGCGTCGTCTTCGGTGAACAGCACGATGGGCCGGCGCGCGTCGCGGGTGGCGATCACGATGTGTTCGAGCACGTCGCGCGCGTCGGACTCGCTGTCAAGGATGATCAGGTCGGGCTGCAACTGCGCGATGCGCTCGGGCAGGAACACGTCGGCCGGCAGCGATGCGACCAGATCGTAGCCCGATTCGAGCAGGCCAATGCGCAGCGCGGTGCTGCGCCGGGTCTGCGCTGCCTGGGCCGCGTCGGGGTCGGTGCCGGGTGCCGTTGCGGACAGCACGACAACAATGCGCAAATGTGGGGTTGTTGTGTCTCGCGGTTTCATGCCGTTTTTGCATGCAAGAATCGTACCTTGTTGCCACATTGCATCGAATCCTTGCCCTTCTTATGCGTGTATCCACTGTCGAGATATGCGTCAAGCGCATATCTTTCCAATGAGCAACAAAACAATTATTCGTTTCGTGAATCGCGGGAATCACGAATGAAAAGTTTTCTTATGACTCGAAGACTCTTATACTGCAACGCAACATGACAGTATTTAACCAGGAGCGCAACATGACTGCAGCTATCCAGCAAACCAATTTCTTCGCAGCGGCCATCGCCGCCATCCGTAGTTTCTCGCAAGACCTGTACATCGCCCACGGCGGTTACGCGCCATCGGTGCGGGGTTAATCATGCATCCACTCGAATACCTGACCATCGCCCTGGCCGTGCTGACCGTTGCCGCCCGCGTCTCGATGTACCTGCCACGTCCGCCAAAAGGCCCGTTCAAGGCAATGTAAGCAACAGGGCACACGCCCAGTCAAGGCAGAATAATCCGCCTGTTTTACCGAGTGCCGGCCGTATTGACATACTGCCGGCGTATGTATTTATAGTAAAAAAACCTTCCCCAATCCGCGCGCCGTGGCAAGTGGCTGCGCTAGAATGCATTCGCATTTCTGGCCAGAAAGCCCTTCTTTCACTTACCACATACCCATGCGCACACCTGCACTCACCCTCTTTGCGGCCTCGTTCGCGGCCTCGCTGGCATCGTTCGCACTGCCGGCAGCAGCAGCACCGACACCCATCACCCTCGACCAGGCCATGAGCCATCCCGACTGGATCGGCACGCCGGTGGAAGACGCCTGGTTCAGCTGGGACAGCAAGCAGGTGTACTACAAGCAGAAGCGCACCGGCTCGCCCGTGCGTGACACGTTCCAGGCCGGCGCGAACGCCGGCAAGGCGCAGATGGTGAGCGACGCCGAGCTGACGAAGATCGACAGCGCCGACGTGGTCTACAACCGCAACAACACGCGCATGCTGGTCATCCGCAACAACGACCTGTTCGAGCGCGACCTGAAATCGGGCCAGCTGGTGCAGGTCACGCGCGGTGCGACCCGCATCGGCAACGCGCAGTACGCGGCCGACGAGCGCTCGGTGCAGTACCGCATCGGCACCGACTGGTATGTGTGGGACCGCGTCACCCGGGTCACCGGCCCGGCCGCGCTGCCGCGCGCCGCGAAGGATCCGAATGCACCGGAAGACGACGCCTACCGCGCGACCGAGCTGCGCCTGATCGAGCACCTCAAGCGCCAGAAGGATGACCGCGACGCGCTGCGCGCCCGCAACGACGAACTGCGCCGGGTCGATGCCTCGATGGCGCCAACGCCTGTCTACCTGGGCGACAAGGTCACGCTGGAGGCAAGTTCGCTGTCGCCGGATGGCCGCTGGCTGCTGGTCGTCACCGCCGCCAAGAGCGCCGACAAGGGCCGCGTGGGCAAGATGCCGCGCTACGTGAACGAATCGGGCTACGAAGAGACCGAAGACGTGCGCACGCGCGTGGGCCGCAACATGCCACCGGCGCATTCGCTGAAACTGGTCGACCTGCGCACGAATACCGTCAAGGACATCGGCTTCGACACCCTGCCCGGCATTACCGTCGATCCGCTGGCCGCGCTGCGCGCCGCCGCCAAGAAGGATCCGCTCAAGGGCAACCGGCCGGTGGTCGTCTCGGGTGGCCGCAATGCAATCGACTGGAGCAGCAACGGCGCCAACGTGGCCGTGATGCTGCGCTCGGTCGACAACAAGGACCGCTGGATCGCCAGCGTCGACCTGCGTGACGCCAAGCTCAAACCCCTGAACCGCGTGACCGACGGCGCCTGGGTCAATTACGACAACGCCGAATTCGGCTGGCTGCCGGACAACCGCACGCTGTGGTACCTGTCGGAAGAATCGGGCTACTCGCACCTGTACACGCAGGACACCATGGGATCGGCCGCGCCACGCGCGCTGACCTCGGGCAAATGGGAAGCCAGCGACGTGCGCTGGAGCGCGGATGGCAGCACCGCCTACATGCTGTGCAACCACGAAGCGCCGGGCGACTACGAAGTCTGCGCCGTGAGCGCCAAGGGCGGCGCGGTGCGCGAAGTGACGAAGCTCGACGGCGTCGAACGCTTCAACCTGTCGCCGGACCAGAACAAGCTGCTGGTGCACTGGTCGTCGAGCTACACGCCGATCCAGATCGCGACCGTGCCCGTATCGGGCGGCGCCGCCACCAAACTGACCGACACCCGCACGCCCGACTTCAAGGCGCGCGAGTGGATCGAGCCGCAATACGTGGCCGTGCCATCGAGCGCCGGCGGCGATCCGGTGCACGCCAAGCTGTATCGGCCTGCGCAGCTCGAAGCCGGCAAGACCTATCCGGTCGTGATGTTCGTGCATGGCGCCGGCTACCTGCAGAACGTCAGCAAGCGTTATCCGGTCTACTTCCGCGAGCAGATGTTCCATAACCTGCTGGTGCAGCAGGGGTACATCGTGCTGGACATGGATTACCGCGCCTCGAAAGGCTATGGCGCCAAATGGCGCACCGCGATCTACCGCCAGATGGGCCACCCGGAACTGGACGACTACCTCGACGGCGTGAAATACCTGGTCGGCCAGCAGCAGGGCGACGCCAACAATATCGGCGTGTATGGCGGCAGCTACGGCGGCTTCATGACCTTCATGGCGCTGATGCGCGCACCGGACGTGTTCAAGGCCGGCGCCGCGCTGCGCCCAGTCACCGACTGGACCAGCTACAACCACGAGTACACGGCCAACATCCTCAACACGCCGGACATCGACCCGGAAGCGTATAAAAAATCGTCGCCGATCGAGTACGCGCAGAACCTCAAGGGCCACTTGCTGATCTCGCACGGCATGATCGACGATAACGTGCTGTATCAGGACTCGGTGCGCATGGCGCAGCGCCTGATCGAGATGAAGAAGGACCACTGGGAAATGGCGAGCTACCCGCTCGAGCGCCACGGCTACGTGCAGCCGGAAGCGTGGTACGACCAGTACCGCCGGATCTATCAGCTGTTCGAGCGCTCGCTCAAGCAGAAGTAATCCACACGCCGGCAACCGCTGCGCATACCCTGTCTGCATAGGCATTACAGGATGTAAGCACGATTGCCGGCGGCGCGCGGCTGGTGCACCTTATGACAACAACCACGTCATGAGGTCCTGCCATGCCACGCTCGCGCGCCGCCACCCTGCCCGCCTTGTCCCTCATTGCAGCGACCATGCTGCTGGCCGCCTGCAGCGCCCCGCAGCAGCTGCAAGTGGATAGCGCCGCAGCGCCACCTCCGCCGCCAGCACCCGGGACACGGGTCGAGATGACCGGCAGCGCGATCTCCTCATATTCAGGCTACACCGGCGTGCCGCCGACGTCCTTCCAGCGCCGCGTCGCCACGATGCCTTATCCGATGCCACAGTACGCACCTGGCGCCGACCGCTTCCCCGACGCCCAGGCCAACCGCGCGGTGCTGGTCGAAGAACAACCCATCTCCACCTTCAGCAGCGACGTCGATACCGCATCGTATGCGTACGTGCGGCGCCAGCTGAGCGCCGGCAGGCTGCCGCCACCGGCCGCCGTGCGCGTCGAGGAAATGGTGAACTACTTCCCCTACGCCTATGCCGCACCGAACAAGGCCAGCCAGCCATTCGCGCTGACCACGAGCGTCATGCCCAGCCCGTGGAATGCGGACAACCAGCTGCTGCACGTGGCCGTGCGCGGCTACGATCTGCAGCGCGCCGAACGGCCGCCGATGAACGTCGTGCTGCTGGTCGACGTGTCCGGCTCGATGGCCCCGCAGGACCGCCTGCCGCTGCTCAAGCAGGGCTTTCGCCTGTTCGCACATGGCCTGCGCGAACAGGACCGGGTGGCGATCGTCACCTATGCCAATGGCACGACGGTGGCGCTCGAGCCGACGACGGGCAATGACAAGCAGAAGATCCTGGACGCCATCGATGCGTTGCAAGCGGCCGGCGGTACGGCCGGCCGCGATGGCCTGGAGCGCGCCTACGCCATGGCCCAACGCCACTTCGATGCGAAAGCCGTCAACCGCATCATCCTTGCCACTGACGGCGACTTCAATATCGGCGTGAGGGACCCGCGCCAGCTCGAAACCTTCATCGCCGACAAGCGCAAGAGCGGCGTCTACCTATCGATTTTTGGCGTCGGCGACGGTAACCTGAACGATGCGCTGATCCAGCGCCTGACCCAGTCGGGCAATGGCAATGCCGCCTACATCGACTCGCTGCTGGAAGCGCGCAAGGCGCTGCAGGGCGAACTTGGCTCGACCATGTTCCCGATCGCGAACGACGTCAAGATGCAGGTCGAGTTCAACCCGGCCCGCGTGGCGGCCTACCGCCTGATCGGCTACGAAACGCGCTTGCTGGCGCGCCAGGACTTCAAGGACGACAAGGTCGATGCGGGCGACATGGGCGCCGGCCACACGGTGACCGCGATCTACGAGATCACGCCGGCAGCGGGCGCTGCCAAACTGGTTGACCCGCTGCGTTATGGCGCCGGCAAGAAAGCCGCACCTGCGGGCAAGAATGACGAACTGGCGTTCGTGCGGGCGCGCTACAAGCTGCCGGGCGAGAGCAAGAGCCGCCTGGCCGAGCAGCCGGTGCGCCCGGCAACGGCGGACGCCACGCTGGCCGCCGCGCCGGCCGACCAGCGCTTCGCCGTGGCGGTGGCCGCGTTTGGCCAGCGCCTGCGCGGCGAGCCGCAGGTGAGTGACTATAGCTACGCTGACATCGCCACGCTGGCGAACGACGCACGGGGCGCCGATCCGGACGGTTATCGCGCCGAGTTCGTCAAGCTCGTGCGGATGGCGGAAGCGCTGGGCCAGGCCGGGGCAGCCGGGCGGCCTTGACCGTTCACGGCGCGCCCAGCATGTCCAGCAGCGTCAGCGCCACCACCTTGGTGGCGCTGCGCAAGTCTTCCAGCGCTAGCCGCTCGTCGGCCTTCTTCGCATTCGCTTCCGTGACCGTGCGCGGCCCGGCCCCATACAGGACGGCCGGAATACCGCGCTCGCCGTACAGGCGCGCATCCGCATACAGCGGCGTGCCGACAGCGGGAATCGCCTCGCCCAGCACGGTGTGCGCATTGCGGCGCAGGCTCTCGACCAGTGGTTGCGCGCCGGGCAGCGGGCGCAGCGCCTGCGACAGCAGCAGGCGCCGGATCTCGAGCCGGATGCCGGGCAAGCCAACCACAGCGTCGGTAATCAGCGCGCGCACCTGCGCTTCAACGGCGACCGGATCTTCTTCGGGAATCATGCGCCGGTCGAGCTTCAGCACCACCTTGCCCGGCACCACATTGGTATTCGTGCCGCCGTCGATGCGCCCGACGAGCATCGTCGGCGAATCGATGCCGGGCACGCCCGACTTGATGGTCTTGAGGCGTGGCAGGTCGCCGTAGATCGCATTCAATACCCGCGTGGCTGCCTGCAGCGCATCGACCGCAGTTTCAGGCATCGCGCCGTGGCCGGCCTTGCCGTGCACCGTCACTTCCAGCTGCAGGCAGGCGTTGTGCGCGGTGATGATGCTGTAGCCAAAACCGGCGGCGATCACGTAGTCGGGCTGCGTCAGTCCCTGTTCCAGCAGCCAGCCGGGCCCCAGCAGCCCGCCGAATTCTTCGTCATAAGTAAAGTGCAGCTCGACGCCGCCACGCAGCGACGTGCCCAGGGCTTCGAGCGCGCGCACCGCGAACACATAAGTGGCGAAATCGCTTTTCGATACCGCTGCCGCGCGCCCGTACAGGTAACCGTCTTCGATGACGGCGCCATATGGTGGATGGGTCCAGCCCTCGCCCGGCGGCACGACGTCGCCGTGCGCATTGAGCGCCAGCGTCGGCCCGTCTGCGCCGTACGGCCGGCGCACGATCAGGTTCGTGATGCTTTGCAGGCCATAGTCAATCACCTGCTGCGCTGGCACCGCGTGCCGCTCGACCGGCCAGCCGGCGCACTCCAGCATGTCGGCCACGGCCTCGGCGTGCGGCGCGTTGTTGCCCGGCGGCGTATCGGTGGGGATCCGCACGACGGCCTGCAGAAAGCCTACTTCGTCATCGAAGTGGGCGTCGATCCAGTCGGTCAGGCGTGTCTGCAATGCGTTCATGGCGTGTTTCCTGTTTTGGCGCCGGACTCGAACCAGGCTTGAACCACGGCGCGTTCGGCATCGGTCATGTGGGTCAGATTCGCCAGTGGCATGGCCCTGGTTTGCACCGTCTGCTGGTAGATGCGCGCAGCGTGCTGGCCGATCTGTTCCGGCGTTTCGAGCATGACGCCCAGCGGCGCGGCCGCAAACCCGGGCTGCGTCGGTTGCGCTGCATGGCACGAGACGCAGCGCGCCCCCATGATCGTGCGGACCTCGGCAAAGCGGGCGGCGTCGGTGGCGCCAGCGGTTGCTGCCGGTTCGATGCGCACCGGCCGGGCTGGTGCCAGCAGCACGCCAAGACCCAGCAGCAGCGCGGCCCCAGCCACCGGGTACCGCCATTCGATACGGCCCTTGTGGCGCAGGTTGAAGAAGTGGCGGATCAACACGCCGGCCAGCATGATCACACCCAGCACCGCCCAAGCATGCGGGTGGTTGTAGGTCATCGCGTAGTGGTTGCTGATCATGATGAACAGCACCGGCAGCGTGAAGTAATTATTGTGGACGCTGCGCTGCTTGGCCCTGATGCCGTGGACCGGGTCAGGCTTCTGCCCCGCCAGCATGGCATTCACCATCTTGCGCTGGCCGGGAATGATCAGCATCGCGACGTTCGCGACCATGATCGTGCCGATCATCGCACCCACATGCAGGTAGGCCGCACGGCCACTGAGCAGGTGCGTGAGCGCCCAGCTGCTGCCAACCAAAAACAGGAAGACCGTCGCACCAAACGCCAGCTGGCGCTGCACCAGCGGTGAGCGGCACAGCAGGTCGTAGACGATCCAGCCCACGACCAGGCTGCCGATGCCGATGCCGATCGCCTGCCCGCTCGACAGATCGGCCACGCTGCGGTCGATCATCATCGCTTTCGCGTTCATGTAATACACGATGCTCAAGAGCGCAAAGCCCGACAGCCACGTGGAATAGGCTTCCCACTTGAACCAGTGCAGCTCCTTTGGCAGTTCGGCAGGCGCGACCAGGTATTTTTGCGGGTTGTAGAAGCCGCCGCCGTGCACGGCCCACAGCTCGCCGGCGACGCCCTTGCGCTCGAGGTCCGAACCGGGCGCCGGCGGCTTGATCGTGTTGTCGAGCCAGACGAAGTAGAACGATGCGCCGATCCAGGCAATGCCAGTGATGATGTGCAGCCAGCGCACCAGCAGATTGAGCCATTCGAGAACGTAGGGGGCCAGGTATCCGGGGTCGAACATGGGCGTCCTTCAGGGTCGCAGATTCAGGGGGAACTACGCGCGCGCGCCAGTGCAACCATGGCGACCGACGGCTTGACGATACGCCGATTTCCATTTCTGCAACAACAAAATCGGCGTATATTCGACATATCCGACTCGATATACAACGAAGACTTCACGGCCATGTCCAGCCTTCCCCGCAACCTCGACCTGCACCTGATCCGCATCCTCTACCTGCTGCTGGTGGAGAAAAACGTCTCGCGTGTGGCGCTCAAACTCAATCAGCCGCAGCCCTCGATTTCGGCCTCGCTGCGCAAGCTGCGCGAACTGACGGGCGATCCGATCCTCGTGCGCGGCGCGCGCGGCATGGTGCCGACGCAGCACGGCGAAGGTCTGCTCAAGCCGGCCAAGCGCATTCTCGACGAAGCCGAGAGCCTGTTCGTGCGCAAGGCGCCCTTCCTGCCTGAAGACGCTACGCGCACTTTCCACATCGCCGCGCCCGATTACCTCGATGCGCGCTTCCTGCCCAACGTGGTGGCGCTGCTGCGCCGTGGTTCGCCCGGCAGCAAGGTCGTGATTCACGCGCTGGGGCCGGGCCAGGATTACCTGCGCATGCTCTCGGACGGCGACATGGACCTGGTGATCGCGAACTGGGACGAGCCGCCGGCGCACCTGCACATCTCGAAGCTGTTCGAAGACCCGATCATCTGCACGATGCGCGCCGACAGCCCGTATGCGCGGCGCACGGCGCCGGACGCGATGACGCTCGAGGATTATCTCGAGCTGCCCCACGTCGCCCCGACCCAGATGCTGCCCGGGTACCACGGCGTGATCGACGCGCATCTCGAGCGCCTGGGCCTGCAGCGCCGCGTGGCGGTGGAGTCGCCCTACTTCGGCGTGATCCCGTACATGCTCACGCAGAGTGACCTGGTCCTGACCACCGGCCGTCAGTTCATCCGCGCCTTTGAGAAGACGCTGCCTTTGAAAAGCTTCACGGTGCCGGTGAAGTTTCCGCCGATGCGCTTCTACCAGTTGTGGCACCAGCGCGTGCACCAGTCGACCGAGCACAAATGGCTGCGCGACCAGGTCAGCAGCGCCGCGCGCGCCCTGGTACAGGGCTAGTCTATATGCGCAGGCTGCTGGCAGCCATCCGCCGGCCGATATGGGCGGGGCCACCGCGAGACCGTATGATCGATCGCTTGACCACCATGGAGCGCACATGACCACGATCGCAACGCTGAACGCATGCGAGGCCGCCGGCTTTGTCGAGGCCCTGCGCGGCATCTATGAACATTCGCCCTGGATCGCGGCGCGCGCGGCACCCGCGCGCCCGTTCGCCAGCCTGGCCGCGCTCAAGCGCGCCTTGCAGTCGGTGGTGGACACGGCCAGCATCGACGAACAACTGGCGCTGCTGCGCGCCCACCCGGAACTGGCCGGCAAGGCGGCGATTGCCGGTGCCCTGACCGCTGAATCGACGAGCGAACAAGCCAGCTCGGGGCTGGACCGCTGCACCCCGCACGAGTACGCGCAGCTGCATGCGCTCAATGCCGACTACAACGGCCGCTTCGGCTTTCCGTTCATCCTCGCGGTCAAGGGGCCGACCGGCCAGGGCCTGTCGCGCCAGGCCATCATCGCCACCTTCGAGCGGCGCATCGGCAATGCGCGCGGCGACGAGCTGCGCGAGGCGCTGCGCCAGGTGCACCGCATCGCCGAGATCCGGCTGAACGCGCTGCTGGGTGTGACGCCGTCACTTGGCGCGCGCGTGATGGACTGGTGCGAAGCGCTCGGCGCCATCAGCGACGTTGAGACGAACCTGACCTGCGCCTACATGACGCCGGCCCACCAGCGCACCGCCGCGTGCATCGCCGGCTGGATGCGCGCGGCCGGCATGACGGTCCACATCGACGCGGTGGGCAACGTCGTCGGCCGCTACGCCGCCGCGCAGCCAGGCGCAAAAACCCTGGCGACCGGTTCGCACTACGACACCGTGCGCGATGGCGGCAAGTACGACGGGCGCCTGGGCATCCTGCTGCCGATCGCCGTCGTCGCCGACCTGCACGCGCGCGGCCAGCGCCTGCCGTACGACCTGGAAGTGATCGCGTTTGCCGAAGAAGAAGGCGTGCGTTTCCGCAGCACGTTCCTGGGCAGCAGCGCCATTGCGGGCAGCTTCGACATGGGTTTATTAAGCGCCGTCGACAGCGAGGGCGTTACGCTCGGGGACGCGCTGGCGCAGGCTGGCCACGACCATTCGGCTATCGCCAGCATCGCACGCGATCCTGCGCTACTGCTCGGCTTTGTCGAAATCCACATCGAACAAGGCCCGGTGCTGCTCGAACGTGGCCTGCCGCTGGGCGTGGTGAGCGCGATTGCCGGCAGCTCGCGCTATATCGTCGAACTGCGCGGCGTGGCCAGCCACGCCGGCACTACGCCGATGGACATGCGGCGCGATGCGGCCGCCGCCGCCGCCGAGATCGTGCTGCTGGTGGAAGCGCGCTGCCGCCATGGCGCGGCGCTGGTCGGCACGGTTGGCCAGCTCGAGGTACCGGGTGGCTCGGTCAACGTGATTCCCGGCGCGTGCCGCCTGTCGCTCGATATCCGCGCCGCCGACGATGCGGTGCGCCTGGCCGCAGTGGCCGATATCCTGGCCGGCATCAGCGCCATCTGCGCCGCGCGCGGCATCGGCGAGCGGCTGGTCAAGCTGCTGGAGATCGATGCCGTACCATGCGCGCCGCGCCTGATGGCGCAGCTTGGCGCCGCGGTGGAACGGGCCGGCCTGCCCCATTTCGACCTGCCATCCGGCGCCGGCCACGACGCCATGCGCATGGCAGAATTGACCGACGTGGCGATGCTGTTCGTCCGCTGCGGCAACGGCGGGATCAGTCACAATCCGCTCGAGACGATGACGGCGGACGATGCCGATATCGCGGGGCAGGTGTTGCTGGACTTTCTAAAAAACTTCAGCGAGACGCCAGGTTGACGGCGTTTTACAAGCGCCGTGTTCAGGATGTGCCAAAGCTGATGAAGGTACGTTGCGACCGGTCGCGAGCCACCAGTACACGGGCCTGCTCCACCGGCACACAATCCTGCAGCGTGAACGCCGCTGCCTGCGCCTTCACGGCTTCGGCGACCCTTGCGGGCTCTGTCACGACGTCATAGGTCCCGCGCTTGAATCTCAGATGCTCGATACCGTCGTCGCCAGCTTGCGCCGGCTTGACGACGACCAGCGACCAATGGTCTTCATCGCCAGTAAATTGCGTGCGCTTCAAGTAGCCATTCACGCGCTTCGCAACCGGCCCCTCGGCAGATAGTGTGCTTTGGTAGGGTGTCATCGGACATAGCAACGTCCCGGCGGGCCAGTCCAGCCCCGCCAGCAGCACGACGGCATCGGGACGCAGTTGCGACAGCTGGCGATCTAGCGGGTGCTGCTCCTGCGCACAGGCGCCAAGCATCAGCAATCCCAGGACGATGACAGACAGGGGCGACCCGGCCCGCGTGAACGCGTTGATCACGCAAGCCCTTTCAACACGTCCGCCAGCTTGCCGAACAATTCATCCACATGCTGGCGCTCCATGACCAGCGGCGGCGAGAGCGCGATGATGTCGCCCGTCGTGCGGATCAACAGCCCGGCGGCGAACGCCGCCTTGAGGGCCGCATAGCCGCGCGCGCCCGGCTGGCCCGGGATCGGGGCCAGCTCAATGCCGGCAATGATGCCGAGCGAGCGCAGGTCGATCACGTGCGGCAGGCCGCGCAGCGATTGCAGCGCTTCGTCGAAATACGGCTGGATGGCTGCCGCATTGGCCAGTACGCCCTGCTCGGCAAACACGTCGAGCGTGGCCAGCGCCGCGGCGCACGCCAGCGGGTGGCCCGAATAGGTATAGCCGTGAAACAGCTCGATGCCGGGCGGCGCCTCCATGAACGCATCGTGGATGAAGCCCTTGGAAAACACGGCGCCCATCGGCACGGCGCCGTTGGTGATGCCTTTCGCGGTCGTCATCATGTCGGGTTCGACGCCAAACCAGTCGCCCGCAAACGGCGTGGTCAGGCGGCCAAAGCCCGTGATGACTTCGTCGAAGATGAGCAGGATGCCGTGCCGGTCGCAGATCGCGCGCAGCCGCGCCAGATAGCCCTTGGGCGGAATCAGCACGCCGGTCGAACCGGCCACCGGTTCGACGATCACGGCGGCGATCGTCGACGGATCGTGCAGCAGCAGCATGCGTTCGAGGTCGTCGGCCAGCTCGGCGCCGTGGTCGGGCTCGCCGCGCGCGAAGGCATTGCGCTCGGGGTCGTGCGTGTGGCGCAGATGGTCGACACCCGGCAGCAGCGGGCCGAACGCCTTGCGATTGGCGCCGATGCCGCCGACCGACAGCCCGCCGAAGCCCACGCCGTGGTAGCCGCGCTCGCGGCCGATCAGGCGCGTGCGCCCGCCTTCGCCGCGCAGCCGGTGGTAGGCCAGCGCGATCTTGAGTGCGGTGTCGACCGCTTCCGAACCGGAGTTGGTATAAAACACATGGGAGAAACGGCCCCCGCTGAAATCGATCAGCCGTTCGGCCAGCTCGAACGCGGCCGGATGCCCCATCTGGAACGTGGGCGCGAAGTCGAGCTGGCCGGCCATCTGCGCAATCGCCGCCGCGATCCTTGGCTGGCCGTGCCCGCACGGCACACACCACAGGCCGGCGGCGCCGTCGAGCACCTGATTGCCGTCGACATCGCGGTAGTACATGCCTTCGGCCGAGACCAGCAGGCGCGGGGCGCGTTTGAAGTCGCGGTTGTTCGTGAATGGCATCCAGAAGGATGACATGCTGCTGGGCCTGGCCTGGTGCATGACGGATCTCCTGCCTCGATGGCGACGGTAGATGGTGACGATAGACAGTGACAGTAAAGCGCGCGGCGCTTGTCTGCACGCCCCGAGTCGATGGTATGCTAACGCTTACAACTATGACAATGCAAACCCATGTCGACTTATAGCACCCCTGTACTGACCACCCAACGCCTGATGCTGCGCCCGCTGGCCGCCACCGATGCACGGGCCCTGTATGCCATTTTTTCCGATCCCACCGTCGTGCGCTACTGGAGCGCCGAGCCGTGGACCGACATCTCGATGGCCGACACCGCCATCGCGCGCGCCCTCGAAGCCTACCGTGACGAGACCGAACTGCGCTTTGCCATCGAGCTGGCGGGCAGCCGCGAAGTGATCGGCACCGTCGCCCTGCACCACTTCTACAACCAGTACAACCGCTGCGAACTGGGCTACGCCATCGCCAGCGGCCACTGGGGCAATGGCTACGCCAGCGAAGCGATCGAAGCCGTGCTCGATCACGGCTTCAACGAGGTCGGCATCAACCGGGTCGAGGCCGACATCGACCCGCGCAACGATGCATCCGCCCACGTGCTGGAAAAACTCGGTTTTCGCAAGGAAGGCTTCATGCCGCAGCGCTGGCGCGTGCACGGCGAATACGCCGACACCGTGTTCTACGGCCTGCTGCGCGATTACTGGAACGACCGCAAGGCGTCCTGACGACGATGCAAAGGCCTCCCATGAAAACCATCGCAGCGTGTTCGGCCCTGGCGCTTGGGGTTCTTGGGCTGGCCCCGCAATCGGTCGCGGCGCAGGCCACGGTGCCGGCCTGGCGCGAAATCACCATCTACGCCAGCGACGCCAGCTATCCGCAGGCACTCGTTCGGCGTGGCGTCCAGGGCGCGGTCACGATCGAACTCACGCCCGGCACGCGCGGCCGCAAGGCCGCAGCGACGGTGCGCGAGTCGTCGCGCTCGGCCGACCTCGATGCGCTGGCCCTCGGCATGGCAAAGCAGTTGGACATCACCGGCGCGGCCGACGCCGCCAGCGGACTCATTACCTACCAATTCCGCAAGGATCACAGCGCGACCATCGCCACCAAGACCTGCGCCGACTTCAATGTCGATGCGGCGTACCAAAGCGCGACATTCCCGGAGCGCAGCCTGCGCGAAATGCCCGTGTTTTATGAAAGCGTGGGCATGCTGATCTACAGCTTTCATCGCTCAGGCGAAAACCGGGCCTTTCCACCTGTCGTAGCGATCCTCGACGCCACGGTGGCCGCCTGTGCACGCACGCCGCAGGCAGGCATGCTCGACGTGTTGCGCCAGGAAGCGCTCAAGCTCATCGCGCCGTAGCATCCTTCGTGCAGCGCCGCCGTATTGACACGCAAAACCGTGCCCCGCTCATCCACGCTGACGACCGCTCGCCCCGGCAATCGCCCCGTTCGTCGGATCGCCCTTGGCCTGGACAAGATGCATCCCTACAGTAGGGTCATCACTCTTTGAAAGGACTGCACGTGAAAACCATTCATACGCCCGCCAGCCGCTTCCAGTCGATCCTGCGTAACGCCGAAGTGGCCGGCCGCACCACCTGGCGCCTGGCCAAATCCGGTGCACGCTACCTGACCCGCATGCCGTGGCCAGTGCTGCTGGTACTCGCGATCGCGCTCGCCGCGCTGGTCACCATCGTGCCGATCGTGCTGGCCCTGTTCGTTGGCCTGCTGGTACTCAAGTTCGTCGCCGTGGCCGTGTTTGGCCGTCCACAGCGCCGCCTGCGCCACACGAGCGGGGAATAAATCATGGCGGCTGTCCAGATCAACCGCGCACTCGACTTCGTGCGCGACGCCATGCGCGAAGCGCGCGCCCTGTGGTGGCGCTTCTTCGACTGGCTCGCGCTGATCGAATGGCGCCAGCTCTACCTGGTCTGGTTCCTGGGCTTCGTCGCCGGCCTGTTCGTCAACCTGGTCGAACCGGCGATCTGGTTCATCCTGGTTTCGTTTGGCGTCAAGGTGCTCGCCGGCGGCAAGCGCCGCGCCGAACTGCTGGCGCGCGATGCGTCGAGCAAGGCCGACGTGGCCAATCTCGAACGGCGCCTGACCGAGGCGCAGATGGCCACGCTCCAGGCCCAGGTCGAGCCACACTTCCTGTTCAACACGCTGGCGCTGATCGGCCAGCTGATCGAAACCGATCCGAAGGAAGCCGCGCGCGTGCACGGCCACCTGATCGAATACCTGCGCGCGTCACTGCCGCAGATGCGCGGGTCGATGGGCAAAGGCGGCACCGGTGGCACGCTGGGCAAGCAGGTCGAACTCTCGCGCGCCTATCTCGCCATCATGCAGGCGAGAATGAAGGAACGGCTCCAGGTCCGCTTCGAGGTGCCCGATTTTCTGGGCAGCGCGCCGTTCCCGCCGATGATGCTGCAGACGCTGATCGAGAACGCGATCAAGCACGGACTCGAGCCCAAGGTCGCGGGCGGCACGATTATCGTGCGCTCGCGGGTCGAAGGCGCCACATTGCATGTGGATGTTCTGGACGACGGCGTCGGCTTCAACCTGCATGCCGGCAGCGGCGTGGGCCTGGCGAATATCCGCGAACGCCTGGCGCTGTTGTACGGCAAAGAGGCCGAGCTTGTGATCGAAGCACCGGTAACAGGCGGCGCCTGCGTGTCGATTCGCCTGCCTTACCGGATGACCGAAGACGGCTGATATTACGATGCACTCCTCCATGCCCACTGCCCTGATTGCCGATGACGAAGCCCTGATGCGCGACCAGTTGCGCTCGCGCCTGCACGAGGCGTGGCCCGAGCTGCGCATCGTCGCCGAAGCCGCCAACGGCGTCGAGGCGGTGGCGCTGGCGGCGCAGCACAAGCCGGACATCGCGTTCCTCGACATCCGCATGCCGGGCATGGGCGGCATCGACGCGGCAAGGCAGTTGTACGCCGACTGCCACATCGTGTTTGCGACCGCTTACGACCAGTACGCGGTCGAAGCATTCGAGCACGGTGCGATCGATTACCTGCTCAAGCCCGTGACGCTGGCGCGGCTCGATACCACGGTGGCGCGCCTGCGCCGCCAGCTCGAGCACAAGCCGCAGGACATCGGCGCCCAGCTGGCCCGGCTGGCGCAACTGGGCGACCAGCTGCTGGGGCGCGCAGCGCCCTCGGCGAAACCGGCTTATTTGCGCTGGATCCAGGCCCAGTCAGGCACGAGCCTGCGCATGGTCGCGACGTCCGAGGTGCTGTTCTTCCAGTCCGACGACAAGTACACGCGGGTGCAGACGGCCACCGCCCAGCACCTGATCCGCAAGACGCTCAAGGAACTCGAAGAAGCGCTCGACCCGGACGAATTCTGGCGCATCCACCGCTCGACACTGGTGCGGGTCGATGCGATCGCCGAAGTGCGGCGTGACCTGCGTGGCCGGCAGATGCTGACGCTGCACGGCTATCCCGAGGCGCTCGAAGTCAGCCGCAACCACAGCACGCTGTTCCAGCAGATGTAGCCGTGCACGATCACACCGCCCCAACGACCGACGCTGCTGCCGATGGCGCAGGCGCCAGTTCGCTGTTCGCCATCTTCCGGATCTTCCTGATCCTGGGCCTGCGCTCGTTCGGCGGCCCGATCGCCCACCTGGGCTACTTTCGCAACGAATTCGTCGTGCGCCGCCGCTGGCTGGACGACGCGCGCTATGGCGAACTGGTCGCACTGTGCCAGTTCCTGCCCGGGCCAGCGTCGAGCCAGGTCGGCTTCGCGCTCGGCGTGCTGCGCGGCGGGGGCGTACTGGGTGGCTGCGCCGCGTGGCTCGGTTTTACCCTGCCATCGGCGCTGCTGATGCTCGCCTGGGCGCTCGGGGCCACGGTCACGACCGGCCCGCTGGCCTCTGGCGCGGTGCACGGGCTGAAACTGGTGGCGGTCGCCGTCGTCGCGCAAGCCGTGTGGGGGATGGCGGGTACGCTGACGCCCGACTGGCAACGCAAGGTGATTGCCCTGGCCGCCATCGCAATTGTGGTCGTTGCTGCCGGTCCCGGTGGCCAGTTGATTGCCATCGCGGCCGGTGCCCTGGCCGGCTGGGCCTGGTGCCGCGGGGAGGGCCCGCACGGCGCTGCTCCGCTTGCGTTTCCGATCAGCGTGGCGGGTGGCATCGCCGCGCTGGTCCTGTGTGGTTTGCTGTTCGTGCTGTTGCCCGTCGCCGCCGCTGCCACGCAGTACCGGCCGCTCGCCCTGTTCGACGCCTTCTACCGGTCAGGCGCGCTCGTGTTCGGTGGCGGGCACGTGGTGTTGCCGCTGCTGCAGGCCGAAACCGTTGCCAGCGGCTGGATCGGCAGCGAAACGTTCCTGTCGGGGTATGGGATGGCCCAGGCGCTGCCCGGGCCGCTGTTTGCGTTCGCCGCATTCCTTGGCGCGCAGGCCGGGATGAGCGCCACCGCCGTCGGCGGCGCCTGCGTGGCACTGGTAGGGTTGTTCTTGCCGGGGCTGCTGCTCGTCTACGGCGCGCTGCCCTTCTGGGCCCGGCTGCAGCGCCAGCGCGCGCTGCGCCACGCCGTCATGGGCGCCAATGCGGCCGTCGTGGGCATCCTCGGCGCCGCGCTGTACGCCCCGGTCTGGACGAGCGCCGTGCTCGACCTGCGTGATGCCGTCGTGGCGCTGGGCTGCTTCATGCTGCTGGTGACGTGGCGCGCGCCGGCCTGGCTGGTCGTGACCCTGGCCGCCGCAACCGGCGTACTGATGACGCTGGTCTGACGAGCGTCTCCAGTCAAGCCGGGAAATAACGCGTGCTGTCGACATCCTCCATCAGCGTGCCCTGGCGTGGATGCCAATCGAGCACCTCGCGCGTCCAGCTGCACGCTGCCGGCACGTCCATGCCGGCGAAATGCGCCAGCGCGCCAAAGTGCTGCGCTGCTGCAGCGCGCGCGATGCCGGTCACCGGCACGCCCAGCCGGCGTCCGATCGCGCCTGCAATCTCGCTGAACGGCACGCCCTCCTCGGCCACGGCGTGATAGCGCGCACCCGGAACGGCGCGCTCGAGCGCCAGGCGAAACACGCGCGCGGCATCCAGACGATGCACCGCCGACCAGCGGTTGGCGCCATCGTCGACAAATGCCGCCACCCGTTTTTCGCGCGCGAAACCGATCATCATCGGCACCAGGCCATGGTCGCCCTCACCATGCACGGATGGCGGCAGGCGCACGACCGACGCATTCACACCGCGCGCGACCAGTGCGCTGGCGGCATGTTCCGATGCGCGCGGATAGGCCGAGCTGAGCGGGAAAGTCACATCCTCCTCGGTCGCCGGTCGGCCCTGCACATCGAGCACCATGCCTGACGTCACAATCAACGGACGATTCGAGCCCTTGAGCGCCGCGCCCAGCGCCTCAATCGCGCGCCGGTCCTGCTGGCAGTTGGCGGCGTACCGTGAAAAGTCGTGATCGAACGCGGTATGGATCACGCCATCGGCCGCCGCGACCGCATCGCGCAGTCCCTCCACATCATCGAGCGTGCCGCGCCACGCCCGCACGCCAAGTGCGGCCAGCGCCGCCGCGCCGTCTTCCGACCGCGTCAGGCCGGTGACGGTATGGCCAGCGGCGAGTACATCCTGTACCACGGCAGTGCCGACGAATCCGGTCGCACCGGTAATGAATACATGCATGACATCCTCCTTGTTGGGTTGATGTCCACTATCGACGAGCTGCGTATCCGGGTAAAGTAGTGACTTTATACGGGTATAAGAGGTAACAGGATGGATGGGGCAACGAGCCGCGACAATCCGCTGGGCAGCTACCTGAAAGACCGCCGCGCCCGCCTCGATCCGGCAGCGCTCGGGCTGGGCAGTACGCGCCGGCGCACGCCTGGCCTGCGGCGCGAAGAGGTCGCGCAGCGCGCCAGTATCAGCACCACCTGGTACACCTGGCTGGAACAGGGCCGGGGCGGCGCCCCGTCGGCCGAGGTCGCCGGGCGCATCGCGCGGGCACTGATGCTCACCGGGGCCGAGCGCGAGCATCTGTTCCTGCTGGCGCTGGGGCGTCCGCCGGCGCCGCACCATGCACCGCACGCGGCAATCTCTCCCCGCATCCAGCGCGTGCTCGACGCATTACCGGCCAGCCCGGCCTTCATCAAGACCGCCAGTTGGGATGTGGTCGCCTGGAACCGCGCCGCTGCGGCGGTGTTCGGCTACGACAGCGCCACACCCGAGCAACGCAATATCCTGCGCCGTATCTTTTGTGACCCCGCCACGCGCGCCGCCCAGCGTGACTGGGACAGCGTGGCGCGATTCGTCGTCGCGGCCTTCCGGGCGGACATGACGCGCGCCGGCGTCGATGTCCAGTCGGACCCGCTGGTCCGCGAGCTGCGCCAACGCAGCCCGGACTTCGACGCGCTGTGGCAAAGCCGGGATGTCGGCACCTACGGCGAAGGCACGAAGCAGTTGCGCCATCCGGTTGCCGGCTGGCTCGCGCTGGAATATTCGTCGTTTGCGGTCGATGCTCGCCCGGACCTGTCGATGGTCGTCTATAACCCGGCGACGCCGGACGATGCGGCGAGGATCACGGCGCTCGTGACGGGCTGAGCTTGCGCGTGCCGGCCCGATCAGCCGAACACGCCCTCGTCTGACCCATCGCCATCGAAGAACCCGCTCGGCTCATCGCCATGGTTGCTGTCGGCCAGCGGATCGTCGGCCGCGTTCGGTTCATCGATGGCGCCGATGCCCGCCTGGTCGGCCAGTGCGCCACCGCTGTTTGCGTCGCCCGTCCCGGCGTCGGCCAGCAGATGATTGGCGCCACCTTCCGCGCCGGCTCCCGCACCATTGTGATCGAGCAAATTGCCGATGCCATGGAACAGGAAACTACCGGCCGCCACACCGGCCGCCGTGGCCGCGATCGTGCCCAGCATGCCGCCGCCGGCGCCGCCCAGGAAGCCGCCGCTGCGGGCCGGTGCTGCCGCACCCTGCACTGCGCTTTGCACTGGCGCTGGTGTGGACGGATTGCTTTGCGCCGAATTGCCCCACGTATTCGCGTCGAGGAACCCGCCGCTGCCCTTCGTGGTCTGACGTTCCAGCTCGGCGATGCGCGCCTTGGCATTGCCCAGCGCCTGCTCGACCAGCAGCGCGCGCTGCACCAGCAGGTAGGCGGCGTCCGGTTGCTCGGCCACCGCGCGCTGGATCAGCGCATCGGCTTGCGGATCTTTCGTCACGCCACGGGCCTGGACCAGCTGGCCCAGAAAGTCCTGCAAGGTTTTTTCGTCTGACGGGTTCATGATGGTCTCCGGTTGGAAGGTACGATATGCTTACATTGTGGGCCCGTTGTCGAAATTTCAAGCATCTTTGGATTGTCTTCGCTGTTCCAACCAACCGAACCGGGAGCATGCCATGCCTTCCACCGTCGTCCCCTGCCTGCGTTACCACGACACCCCCGCCATGCTCGCCTGGCTGTGCACGAATTTCGGCTTCACGATACGGCGTTGCATCCCGGGCCGGCAAGGCGAAGTGGCCCACGCCGAGCTCACACTGGGCGATGGCATGGTCATGATCGGCACCCACTCGGAAGATGACTATGGCCGGTTGCTGGCGACACCGGCGCAGGCTGGCGGCTTGCTGACGCAAACGATCTGGCTCCACGTGGATGATGCCGACGCCGTGCATGCCCGCGTGCTCGGCAGCGGCGCGGTGATCACCCAGCCGATCGACGATGCGCCGCAGGGCGGGCGTGCGTTCGCCTGCCGCGATCCGGAGGGCCATCTGTGGCAGGTCGGGACCTACGATCCGTGGGGCGCCGCCTGATGCTGGCTCGGCTCGGCGCTTGTTTGCTATGCTAGCGCCCTTGCGCCGCCTTCACGATCGGGCGGCCCGTCATATTTAGGGAAAGCACATTATGGTTTCGCTGCAAGAGCAGTTACTCAAGGCCGGCCTGGTCGACAAGAAAAAGGTCAAACAGGTCACCCAGGCAAAAAGCAAACAGCACAAGCACGAGCTGCGCACGGGCGTGGAGTCGGTCAACGAAGCGCGCGAAGCGGCGCTCGAGCTGCAGCGCAAGAACGCGGAGCGTGCGCGCGAGCTGAACACCCAGCGCGATGCGGCCGCCGCGCAAAAAGCCATCCTGGCGCAGATCGCGCAGATGGTGCAGAAAAACAAGCAGCCCAAGGGTAAGGGTGATGTGCCCTACAACTTCACGTTCGGCACCAAGATCGAGCGCATCCACGTGACGTCGCAGATCGTCGAGCACCTGGTGGCTGGCCGCCTGGTGATCGTGCACATGAACGGCAGCTTCGAGCTGGTGCCGCGCATTATCGGCGAAAAGATCGCCCAGCGCGATGCGTCGATCGTCGTGCAGATCAAGAAGAAAGTACAGGAAGTGGAAGAGGACGATCCGTACGCGGACTTCAAGATTCCGGACGATCTGATGTGGTGATGGTAGGTTGTAATGCGGTTGGAACGGCGTCGCGACGCCGTTCCGGCACTGGATTACTTCTTGGTCTTGTCTTCGATGTTCTGAGTAGCAGATCCGTTCCGGCTCGTAGTCGACGTACGCTCGGTCTGCTTCTTCGGCTGGCCCATGCCGGCCGATGTGGTTTCCTGCTTGCTGCTGCCCTGGAAATCCGTCGAAACCGAATTCGCGCTGTCTTCCGGCTCTGCCGCCGGATTGGCGCGCTTGTCCGGGGTGCCCGTGATCGGCGCTTGCCGGTCAGCCGTTCCTGTCTTGGCGGGCTGAGGCAAGGTCGGGGTGATCTGGGCTGCGGCACTTGCCGCGATCACGACGCCGCTGAGTAGAACGATCAATTTTTTCATAGCAAGCTCCAAGTCGATATGTATATATCATCACTTTGTGATCAACCCGGCGATTACAAGAGCTGATTGATCGAAGCTGCCAGTACGGCGCGCAGACGTTTCTGCGCGCCATGAACGCTTTCCTTCAAGACTGCAGGTCCTGGCCCCCGAATGCATTCGGCAACTGCGCCGCTGCCGTGGTCTCGAAGATGGCACCCGTCAGGTTGGTCAGGATCACCGGCAGTTCATTACCCCCCAATTCCAGGATCACTTGCCGGCAGGCGCCGCACGGCGCGATCGGGCCTTCGGTCTGGCCGATCACGGCCAGCGCTGCGAAGTCGCCCGGCTTGTAGCCGTTGGCAATAGCGCTGAAGAACGCCGTGCGCTCGGCACAATTGCACAGGCCGTAGGCGGCGTTTTCCACATTGCAGCCGCGGAAGATACGGCCATCCTTGCACGCCAGCGCTGCCCCCACCTGGAAGTTGGAATACGGCGCGTACGCCAGCTCGCGCGCGGCGCGCGCTTCATCGATCAGTTTTGTGTAGGTCATGGTGTTTCTTTCAAGGACGGACGATGCGGTGAATCATTGGCTCGGCAGCGGGCTGCGTGTCGCCGATCTGGTAAGCCGCCTGCACCTGACGTACAGCGCGCTCGGCCGCCTCCGCCGAACGTGCATGCACCATCGCCAGCGGCTGGCCGACGGCGATCCCGTCACGCAGTTCAACCAGGTTCGTCAAACCCACGGCGAAGTCGATGCTGTCCTGTGGCCGCACACGGCCGCCACCCAGCGCGACAACCGCCAGGCCCAGGCCACGGGTGTCGACCGAGACGGCGTAACCGGCCTGCAGGGCTGGTGCCGGCACGATGACAGGCGCCGTTTCCAGGTGTGCGTCCGGCTTGTCCATCAGGTCGGCCGGGCCGCCCAGCGCCGTGACCATGCGCGCGAAGCGCTCGGCTGCTTCACCCGAGTCGAGCGCGGTTTGCAGTTTGGCGCGCGCTTCGGCGTCCGTGCCTGCCAGGCCCGAAATCACCAGCATTTCGGCACACAGCGCCATCGTCACTTCGTGCAGGCGCGCCGGGCGCGCCTTGCCGGTCAGGTAATCGATGGCGACGCGCACTTCGACCGCATTGCCGGCCGCGTGGCACAGCGACTCGTTCATGCCCGTCAGGATGGCCGACGTGCGGGTGCCGGCGTCATTGCCGACGCTGACAATGGATTCGGCCAGTTCCAGCGATTTTTCCGCTGTCGGCATAAAAGCGCCGCTGCCCACTTTCACGTCCATCACCAGGGCATCGAGACCCGCCGACAGCTTTTTCGAGAGGATCGAGCCGGTGATCATGGCCACCGATTCGACGGTCGCCGTGGTGTCGCGGATGCTGTAGAAGCGCTTGTCGGCCGGCGCCAGCTGGGCGGTCTGGCCGATGATGGCCACGCCGACGTCCTTGACGACACGGCGGAAGGTGTCCGGGTCAGGCACGGTGCTGTAGCCGGGGATCGCATCGAACTTGTCGAGCGTGCCGCCGGTGTGGCCCAGGCCCCGGCCGGAGATCATCGGCACGAAGCCACCGCAGGCCGCGATCATCGGGCCGAGCATCAGCGAGACGACGTCGCCGACGCCGCCGGTCGAGTGCTTGTCGACGACCGGGCCTGGCAGGTCCAGTGATTTCCACTCCATGACCTGGCCCGAGTCGCGCATCGCCAGCGTGAAGGCGACGCGTTCATCCATCGTCATGTCGTTGAAGTAGACCGCCATCGCGAGCGCGGCGATCTGGCCTTCGGTGACGCTGCCGTCAGGGATGCCGCGGACAAAGAACTGGATCTCTTCGGCCGACAGGATGCCGCCATCGCGTTTTTTGCGGATGATTTCTTGGGGGAGGAACATATTGGTGCTTTCACGTTGTAGGGTGGGCGGGTTCCCCGCCCACGCGGTGATGGTTGGCTTGTGCCAGCCCGCGCACGAGAGCGGCGCCGCTACCGATCACCGCGTGGGCGGCATAGCCGCCCACCCTACGTCGTCAAGAAGTTAAGGGTTGAAGAAGAGTCAGGACGTCAGACGCCGTACGGGATCCAGACGTTCTTCACCTGGCTCGCATGCTGCAGCACGACGCGCCCGCCGGCCTGCTTCGGATCGAACCAGTCGCGCCCTTTCGCGCCGCCGGTCCAGGTGCGCTTGAGCGTCTCGCTCGACAGGCGCTCGACTTCGGCACACCCCTCGGCAGAACCGTCATGGCGCCACACGGCATCGATCTCGCCATGCGAGGCCAGCGTGCGCGCCAGTTCATCGGCCGAACCAGTGACGATATTGAGCGCCCCGCCCGGCAGGTCCGACGTATCGAGCACCTGGTACAGGTCGATCGCCGACAGCGGATGTTGCTCCGATGGCACCGCCACCACGCGGTTGCCCAGCGCCAGCGCCGGGGCGACCAGCGAGATGAAGCCCAGCAGCGGGTTCTCGTTCGGGCACACGATGCCGATCACGCCCACTGGCTCGTTCAGCGCCACGGTGATGCCGTGCATCGGCGGCTGGTGCACCTGGCCGTCGTACTTGTCGGCCCACGCTGCCCAGTAGAACAGGCGCTCGACCGAGGCTGCCACTTCGCGCGCGGCGTCGGTCGAACCAGTCTGCTGCGCGATGCGTGCGGCGAATTCGTCGGCGCGGATCGCCAGGTTTTCGGCGATGTAGTACAGCACCTGCGCGCGGTTGTGCGCGGTGGCCTTGGCCCAGCCGGCCGCCTTGTGCGCTGCTTCGACGGCGTTGCGGATGTCCTTGCGGCTGCCTTCGCCAATATCGGCCAGGAACGCGCCGTTGGCACCATTGATCGCGCGGCTGTAGGCGCCGTCAGGGCGCGCCTGCTTGCCGCCGATGTACAGCTTGGCGGTGCGGTCGATCGCGAACGGGCTGTCGGCATCCGCCGCTTTCACGGCGCCCTTCGCAGCGCCCTTGACAGCAAACACCGGCGCAGCAGGCCGTGCATCTTCCGACAGCGGCGTCAGGTACTCGTACATGCCTTCCTTGCCGCCTTCGCGGCCATAACCCGATTCCTTGTAGCCGCCGAAACCGCAGCCTGCATCGAACTGGTTGGCCGTGTTGATCCAGACCACGCCGGCCTTGATCTGCGGGACGACGTCCAGCGCCAGGCTGATCGACTCGCTCCAGACGCAGGCGGCCAGGCCGTAGACGGTGTTGTTGGCCAGTTGCACGGCTTCGGCCGGGGTGCGGAAGCTCATCGCCACCAGCACCGGCCCGAAGATTTCGGCCTGCGCCACGGCGGCCGATGTCGACGCGCCCGTGATCAGGGTTGGCAGGTACCACGAACCGGACGTCGACAGCTCGCCCGTCGGTTGCCAGACGTCGCAGCCTTCGGCGCGGGCCGATTCGACCAGGCCGTGGATGCGCTGCTGCTGCACCGGATCGACCAGTGCGCCGATGTCGTTCGACTTGTCCAGTGGCGAACCGACGCGCAGGGTTTCCATGCGCGCCTTGACCTTCTTGATGAAGCGCTCGTACACCGATTCCTGCACCAGCAGGCGCGAACCGGCGCAGCAGACCTGGCCCTGGTTGAACCAGATCGAGTCGACCAGGCCTTCGACGGCGGCGTCCAGATCGGCGTCATCGAACACGATGAACGGCGACTTGCCACCCAGCTCGAGCGACAGCTTCTTGCCGCTGCCGGCGGTCGATTTGCGGATCAGGCGACCGACTTCGGTCGAGCCGGTGAACGCGATCTTGTCGATACCGGGGTGGTTGACGATGGCCTCGCCCACACGGCCGTCGCCCGTGACGATATTGACCACACCAGCCGGCACACCAGCGCGCTGGCAGAGTTCGGCAAACAGCAAGGCGGTCAACGGCGTGTACTCGGCCGGCTTGAACACCACCGTGTTACCGGCAGCCAGCGCTGGCGCGATCTTCCACGCCAGCATCAACAGTGGGAAGTTCCACGGAACGATCTGGCCGACGACACCGACGGCGCGGTAGTCCGCGAATTCTTCGGCCTGCAGCTGCGCCCAGCCGGCGTGATGGTAGAAATGACGGGCCACGAGCGGCAGGTCGGCGTCGCGCGTTTCGCGGATCGTCTTGCCGTTATCCAGCGTTTCGAGCACAGCGAACAGGCGCGCATGCTTTTGCAGCAGGCGCGAAAGCGCGTACATGATCTTGGCGCGGCCATGGCCACCCAGCGCGACCCAGCCCGGCTGCGCGCGGCGCGCGGCTGCAACGGCGCGTTCGACATCGTCGTTCGTTGCCTGCGTGACCTGCGCCAGTTCGATGCCATCGGCCGGATTGGTCGTGGCGAACGTTTCACCGGCGTCGCTCCAGGCGTTGTCGATGAAGAGGCCAAAGCGGCGCTCGTGACCGTCCAGCCATGCTTGCGCTTCCTTGGTGGTCTCGAGAGCGGGGCCGTAGTCCATGGTCTGAAGAATCTCTTTAATTGTTGGCATGACGTATCCGGATTTAAGGTTGCGCGTGACGATGGGCGGCCGAGTAGTTCCCGGTCACGTAGTGCTCGAGCTGACGTTCGATGTCGGTCAGCAGACTTGAAGCACCGATGCGGAACAGGTGCGGCTGCAGCCAGTCGTTGCCCAGTTCTTCCTTCATCACGGTCAGGTATTGCAGCGCCGACTTCGCCGTCGAGACGCCGCCGGCCGGCTTGTAGCCGACCTGGAAACCGGTCAGTTCGTGGTAGTCGCGAATCGCACGCACCATCACCAGCGAGACCGGGATGGTGGCGTTCACGCCTTCCTTGCCGGTCGAGGTCTTGATGAAGTCGGCACCGGCCATCATGCAGACCCACGAGGCTTTCGCCACGTTTTCCAGCGTGACCAGGTCACCGGTGGCCAGGATGGCTTTGACGTGCGCGTCGCCGCAGGCCTGGCGGTACGCCACCATCTCGTCGTACAGCGCCTGCCAGTTGCCCAGCAAGACGTGCTGGCGCGTGATGACGATGTCGATTTCGGTGGCGCCGGCAGCGACCGACAGTTCGATCTCGCGCAGCTTGGTTTCCATGCTCGACAGGCCAGCCGGGAATGCCGTCGACACCGCGGCGATCGGCAAGCGACCCTGCAGGACCTTGACGGCCGGCGTGATCATTTCGTGATACACGCAGACGGCGCCCGTGGTCAAGGTCTCGAGACCCAGCGCCTGCATCAGGTCGGCGCGCAGCGGGCGCATCGCCTTCATGCACAGGCGCTCGACACGGCCTGGCGTGTCGTCGCCCGACAGCGTGGTCAGGTCCATGCACTCGATCGCGCGCACCAGCCATGCAGCCTGGTATTCCTTCTTCACCGTGCGGCGGTTCGCGAGGCTCGCGGCGCGGCGGTCGGCCGCGTTGCGATTGACCTTGAGGCTGTTGATCAGGCCAAGGTCCAGGTCCATGGCGACGTTGCGTTTGAAGTCCAGCGGCTGGCTCATAGCTGTGCGATTCCGTTCGAAAGTGGTTTGACGCCGAGGTGCTTGGCCAGCGTGGCGCCGATGTCCGAGAAAGTGTCTGCGACCGGCAGCTCTTGCGGCGCGACGTTCGGGCCGAAGAAGATCATCGGGATGTATTCGCGGGTATGGTCCGAACCCGGCGCGGTCGGGTCGCACCCGTGGTCGGCGGTGAGTACGACCAGGTCGCCGTCCTTCAGCTTGGCCATGAATTCCGGCAGGCGCGCATCCAGCTCGTGCAGCGCATTGGCGTAGCCGGCGACGTCGCGGCGGTGGCCGAAGTGCATGTCGAAGTCGACGAAGTTGACGAACGTGAGCGACTTGTCGCCCGCTTCGTCGGCCACTTCCAGCAGGCGGTCGAACAGCGCCATATTGTCCGGCCCCTTGATCAGGCGTGTGACGCCCTGCCCCGCATAGATGTCGCTGATCTTGCCAAGCGCGAAGACGTCGCCGCCCGCATCCTTGACGTGATCCAGCAGCGTCGGCGCAACCGGCGGCACCGCGTAGTCGTGGCGGTTCGACGTGCGCTTGTAGTCGCCGTTGGCGCCCGTGAACGGACGCGCGATCACGCGGCCGATGTTGTACGGCTTGACCAGTTCATAGGCCGCTTCGCAGACGGCGTACAGGCGCTCCAGGCCGAAGTGCTCTTCGTGCGCAGCGATCTGCAGCACCGAGTCGGCGGACGTGTACAGGATTGGCTTGCCGCTAGCGACGTGCTCATCGCCGAAGTCGTTGATGACGGTGGTGCCTGACGCGTGGCAGTTGGCCAGCCAGCCCGGCACGCCGGTCAGTTCCTGCAGCTTGTCGGTGAGCTCCTTCGGGAACGACGGCACGGTCTTCGGAAAGTAGCCCCAGTCGAACAGCACCGGCACGCCGGCGATTTCCCAGTGGCCGCTTTGCGTGTCCTTGCCGGTCGACTGTTCGCGCGCGATGCCCCAGGCGCCGGTGAAACCGTCGCGCTGGCTGAAACCCGGCGCCCATTTGCCGCTGGCCTTGTGGCCGGCCGCGCCCAGGCCGAGGCGCTCCAGATTCGGCAGCGCCATCGGCTTGCCTTCTTTCGCGGCCCATTCGGCGATGTGGCCGAAGGTGTTGGCATCAAGGTCGCCATATTTGTCGGCGTCGGGCAGCGCGCCCAGGCCGAAGGAGTCCAGCAGGAGGATGAATGCACGGGACATTGGATCGCTCGCTTTCGGTAAGTGTGATTAAGCGTCTGCGCGTGGGGTCGAACCAAGGCGCTCGATATACGCGTGGATCAGCGTGACCATGTCCTTGGCCGCGATCGCCGCGTACTTCAGGGTCTGCTCGTGCGACAGCGCGAACGGCGACAGGCCTTCGGCCAGGTTCGTGATTGCCGACACCGCCGTCACTTTCAGGCCGCAGTGGCGCGCCGCGATGACTTCGGGGATCAGCGACATGCCGACGACATCGGCGCCCAGCGTCTTGAAGGCGCGGATTTCGGCGACGGTCTCGAAGTGCGGGCCGGCGGCAGCCAGGTACACGCCTTCGTTCAGCACGATGCCCTTCTCTTTCGCGACGGCCTTGACCTGCTCGCGCGTCTCGGCATCGTAGGCATTGGACATGCTGAAGAAACGCGGGCCGAAGCGCTCGTCGTTCGGGCCCGACATCGGGCTGCCCGGCAAGAAGTTGATGTGGTCAGTGATCGCGACCAGCGAGCCGGCATCGGCTTCGATGTTCAGCGAGCCGGCGGCATTGGTCACGAACAGCAGTTCGCAGCCGATCTGCTTGAGGGTACGCACGGCGTTGGTCATCACGCCCGGGCCATAGCCTTCGTAGAAGTGGCCGCGGCCCTTCATGCAGGCGACTGGCACGCCGGCCAACTCGCCCAGCACCAGCTCACCGGCGTGGCCGTGCACGGTGCTGATCGGGAAGCCCGGCAGGTCGGCGTAGCTGATCGAGACGGCGTCCGTCATCTGTTCGGCCAGCACACCCAGTCCGGAACCGAGGATCAGCGCGACGCGCGGTGCGAAGCCCGGCTTGCGGGCGCGGATGATGTCGGCGGCGTCGAACGGGAGATTGCTGGACATGTTATTCCTTGTGAGGTCTGGTGATGTGGGGAGATGGGATGAGGCTGGCGCGGCCTTCGCAGGCGCGGCGGCATCTGGTCAGCTGAATATTATAACTATGCATGAATGCCGATATGTATGGCAAATACACTTTTTCTTCCCGATTTATATGTTTTCGCGATAAATTAGCAGGCCCACGCCGACGTTGACGGCGCCATGACAAATGTCTAGCATTGCTGGACATAAGTTTAAATCATTTGCCGAGCGATGCCCAAAAAAGACCAGTTGTACGAGCTGATCCGCGCCAACCCGTTCATCTCCCAGCAAGACCTGGCGGCCCGGCTGGGTCTGTCGCGTTCGGCCGTGGCCAATTACATCGCCACCCTCGTGCGCGAACGCCGCATCCTCGGCCGCGCCTATGTGCTGCCGGATCACCGCCCCGTCGTCTGCATCGGCGCGTCGAACCTCGACCGCAAGCTGCGCTCGCTCGGCCCGCTGGCCCTGGGCACGTCGAATCCGGCGCGCCAGACGGAGTCGTTCGGCGGCGTGGCGCGCAATATTGCCGAGAACCTCGCGCGCCTGGGCGCCCCGACGAGCCTCATCACGGCAGTCGGCCCGGACGCCTCGGGCCGCGCGCTGCTCGCCCATGCCGACGAAGCGGGCATCGACACGCGCAGCGTGCTGCTGGTTGACGGCGCGGCCAGCGGCACCTACACGGCGGTGCTCGATGAGGATGGCGAAATGCGCGTCGCGCTGGCTGACATGGCGATCAACGACGCGCTCACGCCCGCGTTCTTTGCCAGCCGTGCGCCGCAGCGCGCGGGCGCCGCCCTAATCGTGGCCGACCTGAACCTGCCGCAGGATGCCGTGGCCGGGTTGCTGGGCGACGCGCTGGCGGGCGGCGTGCCGATGGTCGTCGTCGCCGTGTCCGAACCGAAGATCAACCGCCTGCCACGCGACCTGCGCGGCCTGCGTCTGTTGATCCTGAACCTGGGCGAACTGGCGGAACGCGCCGGCCACGCGATGGACAGCGAGGCCGCGATCGCGCGCGCCTGCCTTGATCTGCAAACCGACGGCGCGCAGGACGTGATCGTCACGCGCGGCGCCCAGGGCGTCATGTTTACAACGCCCGATGGCCTGCGCAGCCTGGCCGCACCGGCCGTTGACGTGGTCGACGTCACCGGTGCCGGCGACGCATTTGCCGCCGCCGTCTGCTGGAGCCTGTACAGCGGCGCCACATTGCTCGATCTGGCCTGCCGCCGCGGCCTGGCCCTGTCCGCCATGACCATCGGCTGCGCGCAGACCGTCTGCCCACAACTTGCGCCTGGACTGCTCGACGAACCTGCCGACAGCCCGCTCCTTCTTAAAGACTAACCAGAGACTACTCATGCACAACTTCCTCCTGCTCTCGCCCGAAGTGGCGGCCGCCCGCACCGCCGGCAAACCGATCGTCGCCCTCGAGTCGACCATCATCTCGCACGGCATGCCGTACCCGCAGAACGTGCGCACCGCGCGCGAAGTCGAGCAGATCATCCGCGACGCCGGCGCCGTGCCGGCCACGATCGCCGTCATCGCCGGCAAGATCTGCATCGGCCTGTCGGACGAGCAGCTCGAACTGCTCGGCTCCTCGCCGGACGCGATGAAAGTGAGCCGGCGCGACCTGGCCTACGTGCTGGCGCAGGCGCGCCTGGGCGCAACCACCGTCGCCGCGACGATGATCTGCGCGCAGCTGGCCGGCATCGAAGTGTTCGTCACCGGCGGCATTGGCGGCGTGCACCGCGGCGCCGAAACGAGCTTCGACATTTCGGCCGACCTGCAGGAACTGGCGCAGACCAGCGTGGCGGTCGTCTGCGCCGGCGTCAAATCGATCCTCGACATCGGCCTGACGCTCGAATACCTGGAAACGCATGGCGTGCCGGTGATCAGCGTCGGCCAGCCAGGCTTCCCGGCCTTCTTCACGCGCGAGAGCGGCTTCCAGGCCGACTTCCAGATCGATTCGCCCGAAGACCAGGCGGCGTTCATCCGCACCAAGTGGCAGCTTGGCTTGGCCGGCGGCGTCGTGGTGAGCAATCCGGTGCCGGCCGACGCTGCGATGGCGCCCGCCGAAATCGATGCCATCATCACGCAGGCGCTGGGCGAAGCGGCCAGCCAGAACGTGACCGGCAAGAAGGTCACGCCGTTCCTGCTGGGCCGCATCAAGGAGCTGACGGAGGGCCGCAGCCTGGCCACCAATATCGCGCTGGTCAAGCACAACGCGCTGATCGGCGCGCGCCTGGCCGTGGCACTGAACCACCGCGCGGCCTGAGTCGTCAGCGTAGCCGCCCATGTCGATCGACCTGAAACAACTGAAGTACTTCCTGGCCGTGGCTGAAGAGAAAAGCTTCAGCCGCGCCGCCGAGCGTCTGCACATTTCGCAGCCGCCGCTGTCGCAGCAGATCATGAAGCTTGAAAGCGAACTGGGGGTGCGCCTGTTTACCCGCACCACGCGCAGCTTCGAGCTGACCGTGGCCGGGCGCGCGCTGATGGTCGAGGCGGCCGACCTGCTGGGCCGGATGCGCATGACGATCGACACGATCCGCCAGATCGACCGCGGCCAGGTGGGCCGGCTGCGCGTGGGCATCGTCGGCTCGGCGATGTGGGGCCCGATCCCTGGCCTGCTCGAACGCTTCCAGACGGATTTCCCGCGCGTGACGTGGACGATCCACGAGCTGGGGCCGAACGACCAGTGGGAGGCGCTGCGCAACAAGCAGATCGACGTGGGCTTCTGGCGCGAGCCGCGCATCGAGGCGGACGTGCTGAAAGCCGCCAACCTGCGCCAGGAGCTGTGCTTCAAGGAGCAGTTCTGCGTGGCGGTCAATGCACGCCATCCGCTGGCGGGCCGCGATGCGATCTCGCTGCTCGACATCGCCGGCGAGCCGATGCTGACGCTGCACCTGGACCAGTCGGCCGAGCCGCGCTACTTGATGCAATGCTGCGTGAACGCGGGCTTCGAGCCGACCATTTTCCAGGAAGCGGCCGAGCCGCAGACGCTGCTGGCGATGGTGGGCGCCGGCCTGGGCGTGGCCCTGATGCCTGAAACGACGAGCCGCATCGGCTGGCCAGGGGTGCGCTTCCTGCCAATTAACGAGCATGCGCCGTCGGCCAACCTGTATATCAGTTACCCGGCGCAGGACGATGCGCCAGTGGTGCGGGCGTTTCTGAAAATCCTGTTCCCCGATCCACCAGCCGCGCGAACAATCGAACCGTGATTGTCCCGCCATGTATTGCCTTTTTGCATGCATGTGTATAATTTCTAGGCAGGAAACTACGCACGATTGAGGCCAATTAATTATTTTTTAACTTTGGGTCCGGTATGATAGTTATCAAGACCATCAATTTTCCAGAGGAGCTCGTATGACTACAGCAACGCCGCGCTACGACGGGCTCCGCCTGAAAAAATTCGACGACGCCGTGTTCGATGACATCGACACGCTGCGCTCGGCGATCGACGACCGCATTGAACAACTATTGAGCGCGAACGGCCAGTCCGACAGCCTGGCCAAGGCCATGCGCACATCGGCCCTGTCCGCTGGCAAGCGCATGCGTCCGCTGCTGGTCATGCTGGTGGCGCGCGACCTCGGCTGCGCCTCGCCTGCCCTGATCGACGTGGCCTGCTCGGTCGAACTGGTGCATGCGGCATCGTTGATCCTCGACGACCTGCCGTGCATGGACGACGCCAGCCTGCGCCGCGGCAAACCGGCCATCCACATCCAGTTCGGCGAAGACGTCGCCATCCTGGCCTCAGTGGCCCTCCTCAGCCGCGCCTTTGGCGTGCTGTCGCAATCCCAGGATATTCAGCCAGCCACCCGCGCGCGCCTGGTCGCGACGCTGGCGCAGACGGTGGGCGACCAGGGCCTCGTGCGCGGCCAGTTCGAAGACCTGCACGGCGGCGCCCGCTCGCCCGAGGCGATTGCCACCACCAACGAACTCAAGACCGGCCTGCTGCTGGGCGTTGCCGTCGATATGGCCGCGATCATGTGCCACGCCGACGACAGCGTGTCGCAGCAGCTGCGCGCCTTTGCGCTGGCGGCCGGTCAGGCATTCCAGATCAAGGATGACTTCCTGGACGGCGCCGGCAACGACAGCGCGATCACGGGCAAGGACACCGGCAAGGACATCGGCAAGGCCACCCTGATCAACACGCTCGGCTTCGACGAAGCGCAGCGCCGCCTGTCGGCCTGCCTGATCGAGGCTGACCGCTGCCTGGCCGCCGCCATCGGCGGCAAGGGCCGCACGCGGCACTTCATGGGCGCGTTGTTCGCCAAGGAAGCCAAGGGCGCGCGCTTCATCGCCGAACCTGCCAAGCCGCGCGAACTGCGCCCAAGTCCCCAGCTGGCCGAGTTGCGCCTGAACTGAATTCTCCGAATTGAATCTTTGATCTGATCACCCCTCGCATGGCGCACTTCGCGGTCGTGGCTCCGGCCCTGTATAGCCACTTCAACACGCTGATGGTGCTGGCGCGCGAACTCGTCACGCGGGGCCACCGCGTCACCTTCATCCATCGCCCGGACGCCGCCGCCTATGTCAAGGATGCGCGCGTCGGCTTTCACGCCATCGGCGCGGCTACCCATCCGGCCGGCTCGCTGCCTGCGATGCTCGCACGTGTGGCCAATCCCGGCAGCCCGCTGGGCCTGCGCCGCGTGATCCTCGACATGGCCGCCAGCACCGAGATGCTATGCCGCGAGCTGCCGGCCGCGCTGAAGGCGCTGCAGGTCGACTGCGTGCTGGCCGACCAGATGGAAGCCGCCGGCGGCATGGTCGCCGAAAGCATCGGCATGCCGTTCATTTCGATCGCGTGCGCCCTGCCCGTCAACCGCGAGCCGGGCATCCCGTTGCCGGTGATGCCGTTCGTGTACGAAGACAGCGGGCGCGCCTTCAAGATCGTCGAAGGCAGCACGCGCGTGTATGACTGGATGATGGGCCCGCACCACCGCGCGATCGCGGCACAGGCCGAACGCCTTGGCCTGCCACCGCGCAGCATGCTGCACGAGTGCCTGTCGCCGCTGGCGCAGATCGCGCAGATCGTGCCGGGCTTCGATTTCCCACGGCGCGAACTGCCGGCGCACTTCCACCATGTCGGGCCGCTGCATGCGGCCAATGTGGCACCGGCTTTAAGCCCGGAAGAACTGGCGCCGTTCCTGCCGCCAGCCTCCGGCACGCGCCCGTTCATCTACGCGTCGCTCGGCACCCTGGTGAGCGACCGCTACAGCCTCTTCAAGCGCATCGCCAAAGCCTGCAAGCAGCTCGATGCCGACCTCTTGATCGCCCATTGCGGCGGCCTGAATGACGCGCAGGTGCACTCGCTCGAAGCCATCGGCACGACGCGCGTGCACGCGTACGTGCCGCAACTGGCCGTGCTGGAACGTGCCGACGCCATCGTCTCGCATGCGGGCGCGAACACGATCATGGAAGCAGTGGCGGCGCGCACGCCCATCCTGGCGCTGCCCATTGCCTTCGACCACCCGGGCGGCGCCGCGCGTGTCGAGTACAGCGGCGTGGGCCTGCGCGCTTCACCGCGCATGAGCAGCGTGGCCGACCTGACGCGCAAGCTGCGCCGGCTGCTGGCCGAACCGGATTTCGCGGCACGCATGGCGCCGCTGTCCGACGCGATCCGCGTTGCCGGTGGCGCACCGCGCGCGGCCGACATCATCGAGACCGCACTGCACCTGCCGACGGCGGTGGCCAGCCATGGATGAACGCAGCAACAGTAGCCGCGATAGCATCGACCACGACCTGATCCTGGTCGGCGGCGGCCTGGCCAACAGCCTGATCGCCTGGCGCCTGCAGACCGAGCGCCCGGAACTGCGCATCCTGCTGCTCGAGCAGGGCCGGCATCTGGGCGGCAACCATACCTGGTCGTTCCACGACAGTGACCTGACTGCGGCCCAACTGCGCTGGATTGCGCCGCTCATCTCGCACCGCTGGCCGGGCTACGACGTCGTGTTTCCCGAGCATGCGCGCGCTTTGAATGGCAGGTATGCCAGCATCGCCTCGCCCGATTTCGCGCGCACGATCGAAGCCGCCCTCGGCCCGCTGCTGCGCACCGGCGTGCGGATCGATGCCGTCACGCCCACGAGCGTGCGCCTGGCCGATGGCACGCTGCTGCATGCGCACGCCGTCATCGACGGGCGCGGCCCCAGCGCCAGCCCGCACCTGGCGCTGGGCTACCAGACCTTTCTGGGCCAGGAAGTGCGCCTGCACGCGCCGCACGGCCTGACGCAGCCGGTGATCATGGATGCGAGCGTGGCCCAGCAAGGCGGCTACCGCTTCGTCTACCTGCTGCCGTTCGGCCCCGACCGCGTGCTGATCGAAGACACCCATTACGTCGACAGCGCCGTCTGGGAACCAGAACGGCTGCGCGCCAACATCGCCGCCTACGCCGCCGGGCGCGGCTGGCAGATCCGCGACGTGCTGCGCGAAGAACAGGGCTCGTTGCCGATCGTGCTGGCCGGCGACTTCGACCGCTTCTGGGATGCGCTGGACGGCCAGCCCACCGTCGGCCTGCGCGCCGGCCTGTTTCACCAGACGACCGGCTATTCGCTCCCGGTGGCCGTGCGCCTGGCCGAACGGATCGCGGCCCTGCCCGACCTCGCAGCGCCGTTTGCGGCACAATCACTGTTTGCGGCGATTCGAAAAGAAGCGCGCGATGAATGGCAGCGCCAGGGCTTTTTCCGCATGCTCAACCGCATGCTGTTCATGGCCGGCAGCCCCGACCACCGCTGGCACGTGATGCAACGCTTTTACCGCCTCGGCGCGCCGATGATCGCGCGCTTTTACGCCGGCCGCCTGACATTCGCCGACAAGCTGCGCCTGTTGACCGGCAAGCCGCCGGTCCCGGTCATGGAAGCATTCGTCGCCGTCCGCAAGACACAACCCCATCAGATCAGGAATCCCGAATGAACCAGATGAAAATCGAACCCAAGCGCGCCGTCGTGATCGGCGCCGGCTTCGGTGGCCTGGCCCTGGCCATCCGGCTGCAGGCCGGCGGCACGCAGACCACCCTGCTCGAAAAACGCGACAAGCCGGGCGGCCGCGCCTACGTCTACGAAGACCAGGGCTTCACGTTCGACGCCGGTCCGACCGTCATCACGGATCCGACCGCGATCGAAGAACTGTTCACGCTGTGCGGCAAGAAGATCGGCGACTACGTCGAGATGCTGCCGGTCACCCCGTTCTACCGCCTGTGCTGGGAAGACGGGACCTTCTTCGACTACGCGAACGACCAGGAAGCGCTCGACCGCCAGATCCATGCCCTCAATCCGGCTGACGTGGCCGGCTACCAGCGCTTTCTCGCCTATTCGAAAGCCGTATTCGACGAGGGTTACCTGAAGCTGGGCGCCGTGCCGTTCCTGTCGTTCCGCGACATGATCAACGCCGGCCCGAAACTGGCGCGCCTCGAAGCATGGAAGAGCGTCTACAGCATGGTCTCGCGCTTCGTGAAGAACGAGCACCTGCGCCAGGCCTTCTCGTTCCATTCGCTGCTGGTGGGCGGCAATCCATTTGCCACCAGCTCGATCTACACGCTGATCCACGCGCTGGAACGGCGCTGGGGCGTCTGGTTCCCGCGCGGCGGCACCGGTGCGCTCGTCAATGGCCTCGTGCGCCTGTTCCAGGACATGGGGGGCAAGCTTGAACTGAACGCCCCCGTGGCACGCATCGAAACCGTCGGCAACCTGGCCAGCGGCGTGCGGCTGGAAGATGGCCGCTGGTTCCCGGCCGACGCCGTCGCGTCGAATGCCGACGTCGTGCACACCTACGCCAACCTGCTGAGCAACCACGGCCGCGGCAGCAGCCAGGGCGAAGCGCTGCGCAAGAAGCGCTGGAGCAATTCGCTGTTCGTGATCTACTTCGGCCTGAACAAGCACCATGAGCAGCTGCAGCACCACACGGTCTGCTTCGGCGCGCGCTACAAGGACCTGATCACCGAAATCTTCAAGAGCGACAAGCTGGCCGACGACTTTTCGCTGTATCTGCACGCGCCGTGCGTGACCGACCCGTCGCTGGCGCCACCAGGCTGCGGCAGCCACTACGTGCTGGCGCCAGTGCCGCACCTGGGCAATGCGCCGATCGACTGGGATGTCGAAGGGCCGCGCTACCGCGACCGCATCTTCGACTATCTGGAAAAGCGCTACATGCCGGGCCTGCGCAGCCAGCTGGTCACGAGCCGCATCTTCACGCCGAACGACTTCCGCGACGAGCTCAATGCCCACGTGGGCTCGGCCTTCTCGCTCGAGCCGATCCTGACGCAAAGCGCCTGGTTCCGCCCGCACAACCGCGACGCCGAACTGCCGAACCTGTACCTGGTCGGCGCCGGTACCCACCCGGGCGCGGGCGTACCGGGCGTGATCGGTTCGGCCAAGGCCACGGCCGGCCTGATGCTCGAAGGTGTCAACGCGGGAGCGCATGCCGGAGGGCTGCGATGACGACGCAGGCCGGCGAGAACCTGATGGCGCACGCGACCCAGACCATCGAGGTCGGGTCGAAGAGCTTTGCAGCGGCGGCCAAACTGTTCCCGCCGGCCACGCGCCGCGCCGTGCTGATGCTGTACGCGTGGTGCCGTCACTGTGACGACGTCGTCGACGGCCAGGAATTGGGCTTTGCCAGCGCCCCGGTGGCGCAGGCCACGCACAATGCGCCGTTCGAACTCGACCGGCTGTACGACAACACGCGCCGCGCCTACGAGGGCGAGCCGATGCGCGACCCCGCCTTTGCCGCGTTCCAGGAAGTGGCGCTCGGCCACGCGATCGCGCCGCGCTATGCGTACGATCACCTGGCCGGCTTTGCGATGGACGTCAACGAGGCGCGCTACCGCACGATCGACGACACGCTGCGCTACTGCTACCACGTGGCCGGCGTCGTCGGCCTGATGATGGCGTCGATCATGGGCGCGCGCGACGAAGCGGTGCTCGACCGGGCCTGCGACCTGGGGCTCGCGTTCCAGCTGACGAATATCGCACGCGACATCATCGACGACGCCGCCATCGGCCGCTGCTACGTGCCGGACGCCTGGCTGATCGAAGCCGGCATCCAGCCCGACCTCGTCGCGCTGCCGCGCCACCGGGCCGCGCTGGCGACAGTGGCTGCGCGCCTGGTGGACCATGCGGAGCCATACTACGCGTCGGCGTCAATTGGTCTGGCAGCGTTGCCGCTGCGTTCGGCGTGGGCGATTGCCACGGCGCGCAATGTGTATCGGCAGATCGGAGTGGAAGTAAAACGGCGCGGACCGCGCGCGTGGGACAAGCGGGTCGGCACGTCGAAGGCGACCAAGCTGCGCCTGCTCGCGCTGGGCGGGCTGCAGGCGCTGGCCTCGCGTTTTGGGTCTAGTCGCGAGTTGCCGGCGCGGCGTGGTCTGTGGCAGCGGCCTGGCCGCGCGGACCCCGCAGCTGGTTCTGCTGGGCCTGCAACTGCTGCTTGAGTTTGGTGACGGGCGGCGCGTACAGGAAGCCGAACGACACGGCGCCCTCTTTGCCCTCGACCGCATGGTGCATGCGGTGGGCCTGGTACAGGCGCTTGAAGTAGCCGCTGCGCGGCACGTAGCGGAACGGCCAGCGCTGGTGCACCAGGCCATCGTGAGCGATGAAATACAGCAGGCCGTAGCCGGTCATGCCGGCGCCGATCCATTCGATGCGCCCGTAGCCGCGCGTGCCGAACCAGATCAGGGCAATGGCGATGCCGGCAAAGACGACGGCGTACAGGTCGTTCTTTTCGAACCAGCCGGTACGCGGCTCGTGGTGCGAGCGATGCCAGCCCCAGCCGAAGCCGTGCATGATGTACTTGTGCGCGACGATGGAAAACACTTCCATGAAGGCGATGGTGGCGATAACGATGAGCGCGTTGAGCAGCATAATGAAGTAAGCGCCTTGATGGGATGGCGGGCATGGAAGCGGATGCCGACAGCCTAACATGCGACCGCCGCGCACGGTAGCGCGACGCTGGCGCAGCCATGGCGGCAGGCGGTCAAACACGATACACCAACAATTGAACCATTGGAGAATACATGCAATCGACTTTCCGTACTTTAGCACTCGCCGCAGCATTCTGCGCCGCAGGCAGCGCCTCGGCCGCATCGATCGAAGTGCGCGTCCAGGGCGTCACGGCCAAGGGCAAGGTGCTCGTCGCCGTGTGCGACAAGACGACCTTCCTGAAGGATTGCGCGTATTCCGGCTCGGCCCCGGCCAAGGCAGGCGAGACGGTCGTCACGGTCGACGGCGTGCCAACCGGTTCGTGGGCCGTGCTGTCGTATCAGGACGAGAATGACAACGGCAAGCTCGATCGCAACGTGCTGGGCATCCCGAAAGAGCCGTACGCATTCAGCCGCGATGCCCGCGGCCGTTTCGGTCCGCCGAGCTTCGAGGATGCAGCGTTCGAGCTGCGTGACGAAAAAGCCGTCACCACGATCAAGCTGCGCTGATCGCTGTCAGTGCGTCGCACCGCCCGCTTCGCGCAGGTCGGTGTCGACGCCGAGCGTGACTTCCACCGCCAGCTTGACCCCGGCGATGATATCTTCCAGCGCCATCGACGGTGGCGCATCCGGTCGCGCGGCCGCCTGCTCGGGCAAAAACGGCACGTGAATAAACCCCGCCTTGATCGGCTGCGGCTGCATCGCAGCGTGATGCATCAAGCCATAGAACACATGGTTGCAGACGAACGTGCCGGCCGTCTGCGAGACCCCCGCCACCAGCCCCCGTGCACGCAGCGCGTGCACGATCGCCTTGATCGGGAGCGTCGAGAAATACGCGGCCGGGCCGTCGGCGGCAATCGCCGTATCGACCGGCTGCTGCCCTCCGTTGTCGAGAATCGACGCATCGTCGACATTGATCGCCACCCGCTCGACCGAAATATCGGGCCGCCCGCCTGCCTGGCCCACCGCGATGACGACATCCGGATGCAGCTCGTCGATCAGCGCCGTCAGATCCTCGATGGCGTCGCCGAACACGCACGGCAACTGGCGCACCTCGACCTGGAAGCCCTCGCCCTGCCAGCCTTCCAGCGCGCGCACGGCCTCCCAGGCCGGATTGATGGTGGCGCCATTGAACGGCTCGAAGCCCGTCAGAAGAACAGTCTTGATCATCACAGGTTCATCAAAAAGTAGAGCAGGAAAATATTCGCCACCAGGATCGGCAGTGCACTCGGGATCTGGGCCCGGATCACGGCGTTCTTGTCGGGCAGTTCCAGCAGCGCCGCCGGCACGATATTGAAGTTGGCCGCCATCGGCGTCATCAGGGTACCGCAATACGCGCTGAACATGCCGATTGCCGCCATCACGGCCGGGTTGGCGCCGTACACGCCCACCAGCACCGGAATCCCGACGCCGCCGGCCATGACGGGAAACGCGGCAAAGCCGTTGCCCATCACGATCGTAAACAGCGCCATGCCGAGGCAGTACACGGCCACCGCGATGAATGCCGAGTCCAGCCCGATATAGGTCGTCGTCAGGTGCGCGACCGCCTTGCCCACGCCGGCCTCGGAAAACAGCAGGCCAAGCACGGCCAGGATGTGCGGCAGCACGACCGCCCAGCTCATCGCATCGACCAGGCGGCGCGCTTCACGCACGCCCTGCAGCGGCGTGGCGCGCGTGAGCCAGCACGCGGCAATCAATGCCACGACCGCGCCGCAACCCATGCTCACGATCGTGATGTGGGCTGGATCAAGCAGCGGCAGGCCGCCCAGCTGCACATCCTTCAACAGGGTCGCGCCGATGACGGTCACCAGCGGCAGCAGCAGCGCCGGGATGAACAGGCGGTTGCCCAGCCGCGCAGCGCTGGCCTGGCGTGCTTCCGGGGCCAGCGCCCTGGGCTGGCCGGCTTTCACACCGCCAAAGCCGGCCAGCAGCGCCATGCCGATCATCAGGGCGCCCACCGCGGCCAGCGGCAGCGCATCTCCCGCCAGGTACAGCAGCGCGTACAGGCCCCAGAACAGGGCCGTCGTAACCCGGCGCGGATTGCTGCGGTCCACCAGGTTCATGATGGCCACGGCCGCCAGCAGCAGGCCGACGAGGATGTAGATGTGATCGATCGAGAGCGTCATGCGGCGCCCTTCTCGTCCAGCACGGCGCGGGCAATCTCGGCATCCAGGCGGCGCAGGTTCCAGGCGTGGATGATGAACGCCGTGATCGCCGTCGGGATGCCCCATAGCGCGATATGCAGCGGATTGACCTCGATGCCTTCGGCCTGCAGGATCGTGTGCATCAGGACGATGGCGCCGAACGCGACAAAAATGTCTTCGCCGAAGAACAGGCCGATATTGTCGGTGGCGGCCGACATCGCCCGGATGCGGTAGCGGATGCGCTGCGGCAGCGGACCGTGTTGCGCTTCAGCCGCGGCTTCGGCCATCGGCGCGACCAGCGGGCGCACCATCGTCGGATGGCCGCCCAGGCTGGTCAGGCCCAGCGCCGCCGTGCTTTCGCGGGCAAACAGGTAGACGATCAACAGGCGCCCGGCGGTAGCCGAGCGCACCTTGCCAATGGCTGCCTGGGCACGGTCACGCAGACCGAAGCGCTCGAGCAGGCCGATGGCGGCCAGCGGCAGCAGCAGGATGAGTGGCAGGTTGCGGGTCTTGAGGAAGGCAGCGCCGAGCGTTTCGAGCAGCGTCATGACGGACATCGCAGCGGCAACCCCGGTCACGCCGCAGGCGGCCACCGCGACCAGCACCGGATTGGCGCGCAGCACAAACCCGACCACGATGACGACCACGCCGAGCAGTGGCCACAGATTCACAGCAGATTGCATTGCATTCCCCGGCGGTGATAAACGCGGGCAATCTTACCCGATGTTCATTGGGCGCCGAGGCGAATCTCAGACAGGATCAGCCGGGCCGGACGGGATTGGTCGCCAGGTCGCCGACGACCGTGTTCCACTGGCGCACGTGGAAGGCGCGCACGAGGCCATTGAGCACGTAGGGGTCGCGCGCCGCGAACAGCTGCACCAGCTCCGCGGTCTCACAGTCGAACACCAGAACAGCCTTGTCGGCCGGCTCGGCCATGGCGCCGGCAAGAATCAGCTCGCCACGCTCCTGGGCTTCCCACGCCAGCGCCAGGTGGGCGTCGCGAAATTCGCCGCGGCGTTCGAGATAGTCGGGGGCCAGATCATAGGTCAGAAGAAAATGCACGAAGACTCCAGGAGATGGCGCGAGGCCGGATGTATCAATCCTACCGGAAAGCCGAACTGGCAGCGCAAGCGTGCCGTCCGGCATCGCTACAATCAGACATGCTCAGTCATGTTGGAATAAAACAACTTTTTAGGCTGACAAACCGTCATGGAACGTGCATAGAAGGATGCCTCTAAGAACAAAACTCGACGGCAGGCGTAGACTTGCAAGCATGGACACCTCGAAAAAAATGGCGGCGGGACTCACTGGACTGGCCAGCATGCTATGGCTGGGCCTGACCGCTGCCGTTGCGGCCAACCAGCGCCGTCTGGTGTTCAATCCGACGCTCGTGCGCGAAGTCAAAAGCCCCCGTTCGAGCGGCCACCGCACCCGCCCTGTCGTGTTGCGCGCCAAAGACGGCACGCGCCTGGCCGGCTGGCTGATGACGCCCGTCATTCCCGGCCCGCGCCCGGCCGTGCTGTATTTCGGCGGGCGCTCCGAAGAAGTGTCGTGGGTCGCGCGCGATGCTGGCAAGCTGTTCCCCAACATGACCGTGCTGGCGATGAATTACCGCGGTTATGGCGACTCGCAAGGCATCCCGGCCGAGATCCACATGATCGAGGACGGCGCCCTGCTCTACGACTGGCTCGCCACGCGCGGCCAGGTTGACCCGCAGCGCATTGCCGTCGTTGGCCGCAGCCTGGGCTCGGGCGTCGCGGTGCAGGTGGCCCGCGAACGCCCCGCGCATTCGGTCGTGCTGATTACGCCGTACGACTCGATCCTGGCGATTGCCAAGCGGCGCTTTCGCGTGATGCCGATTGAATACATGCTGCGCCACCGCTTCGAGTCGATCAAGTACGCACCGATGCTCAAGGCCCCCACCTACGTGCTGCGCGCCGCCAGCGACGACGTCGTGCCCCACTTCCACACCGACCTGCTGGTGGCCAAGCTGGGCGCGCTGGTGGCCGACGAGGTGGTGCCGGATTCCGACCACATGACCATCCCGTACCTGGAAGCGACACACGCCATGGTTGCCGGGTTCCTCACGCGCCAGTTCAATCAACCGGTGACGCCGGCCGCTGCGGCCGCCGTGGCCGATGCGGTGGCCAATGCCACGCCACCCGTCGAAACGACCGCAGCAGCGCCCGATCTGGTCCTCGCCACAAAATAATTGATGAAAGTTGTCAGCATTTATATTTCCAGTGAATAAATTGGGAAGTAAAATCGTATTTGTCATCAACTTGCAGCTTGATGCATATTTGACAGCTTGTGCCCGATGGGCGCGGGCCTGGCCCCAACGACCCTCCCCAGATACAAACCGTAACCACTTGCACGGCGCCGTGCTGCGACAATCGCGCAGCCGATCCCATCGCAAGGCATGCGGCGGGTACAATATCGCTATTCCAGGAGCTCAACCATGAAATTCAAGCAACTCAGCATCACCGTGGCGGCCATGTGCCTTGCCGGCAGCGCGTTGGCAGCGCCATCGACCGCACCGATCGCCGCGCCGAAATTCGGCATGGTCTACGATGCGGGCGGCAAGTTCGACAAGTCGTTCAACCAGTCGGCCTTCGAGGGCCTGCAGCGCTTCACGAAAGAGACCGGCGTGAAGGTGTTCGAGGTGCAGGCCAATAGCGATACCCAGGCCGAGCAAGTCATGCGCGGCCTGGCGCGCAAGAAGGTCGACCTGATCGCCGCCATCGGTTTCTCGCAAACCCAGGCCGTGCAAAAAGTCGCCCGCGAATTCCCGAACGTGCGCTTCATCCTGATCGACAGCGTGGCGCAAGGCCCGAACATCGAATCGGTGATGTTCAAGGAACAGGAAGGCGCGTACCTGGTCGGCGTGGCGTCGGCCATGGCGTCCAAGACCAAGAAGCTCGGCTTTGTCGGCGGCATGGACATTCCGCTGATCCGCGCGTTCGCCTGCGGCTACGGCCAGGGCGCCAAGGCGCAGACGCCGAAAGCGGAAATCATCCAGAACATGGTCGGCACCACGGCAGCAGCCTGGAACGACCCGGCCAAGGGTGGTGAGCTGGCACGCGCGCAGTTCGACCGCGGCGTGGACGTGGTCTTCGCCGTGGCCGGCGGCAGCGGCATGGGCGCGCTGCAGATGGCCAAGACCAAGGGCAAGCTGGCCGTGGGCGTCGACTCGAACCAGAACTACCTGCACCCGGGCACGATGCTGACCTCGATGGTCAAGCGCGTCGACGTGGCCGTGTACGACTCGTTCATGGCGGTCAAGAAAGGCACCTGGAAAGCAGGCGTCACCTACAAGGGCCTGAAAGAAGGCGGCGTCGACTGGGTGCTGGACAAGGATAACCGCGCGGTCGTCACGCCGGAAATCGAAAAGCGCGTCAATGCCGTACGCCAGGACATCATCAACGGCAAGATCAAGGTCATCGATTACCGCGCCGGCAGTTCCTGCCCGGTCTGATCACCTTCATTCCATTCGAAGCGCGCCGCGCCGGTTGATTACCGGTCCGGCGCGCTTTTGAATGATAAGCACACTTCCTTTTTACGACAGATCGCAATGCAGCCAGCCGTAGAATTTCGCAACGTGAGCAAGGCCTTCGGGCCGGTGCAGGCGAACGCCGACGTCAGCTTCTCGATCGCCAAGGGTTCGATCCATGGTGTGATCGGCGAAAATGGCGCGGGCAAATCCACCCTGATGAGCATCCTGTACGGCTACTACCATGCCGACAGCGGGCAGCTCGTCATCAACGGCAAGGAGCAGCAGATCCGCTCGAGCCAGGAAGCCATCGCCCTTGGCATCGGCATGGTGCACCAGCACTTCATGCTGGTCGAGAACATGACAGTGCTCGACAACGTGATGCTCGGGGCCGAAGGCGCCTTCAAATTGTCGAAGAAACGCCGCGAGCTTGAGGTGAAGCTGCGCGAAATCTGCGCGCGCTACCACCTCGACGTCGATCCGCTGGCTGTGATTTCTGACCTGTCGGTGGGCGCGCAGCAGCGCGTTGAAATCCTCAAGCAGATCTACCGCAGCGCCGAGATCCTGATCCTGGACGAGCCGACCGCCGTGCTCACTACGCAGGAAATCGCATCGCTGTTCGACATCCTGCGGCTGTTCAAGGAACAGGGCAAGACCATCATCCTGATCACCCACAAGCTGGGCGAGATCATGGACATCACCGACCAGGTGACCGTGATGCGCGCGGGCCGCCTGGCCGGCGCCGTCGCCACGGTCGACACCAGCAAGGAGCAGCTGGCCAACATGATGGTCGGCCGTCCGATCGAAGGCAACCTGCCGCGCAAACCGTATGCGCCGGGCGCCCCGGTGCTGCAGGTCGAGAACCTGCAACTGAAGGACGCAAACGGCGTGCAGCTGCTGGGCGACATCGCCCTGTCGGTGCGCGCTGGCGAAATCGTCGCCATTGCCGGTGTATCGGGCAATGGCCAGAGCGAGTTGATGCACATCCTGTCGGGCATGCGCCTGCCAACCTCCGGCACGGTCTCGCTCGAGGGCAAACCCCTGCCCTTCGCCGGCCGCTCGAACGCCGACGGCCTGCCCGCCGAACTGCGTGACATGGGTATCGGCCACGTGCCGGAAGACCGCCTGCGCGACGGCGTGATCAAGGATTTCTCGGTCATGCAGAACACCGTGTTCGGCTACCAGGAGCGCGTTACCAAGGGCATGGGCCTGTTCGATTTCGACGCGATCGCCAAGCGCTGCGCCCATTTGCTCGAGGCATTCGACGTGCGCCCGAAAGACCCCAACGTGCGCATCGGCCTGCTCTCGGGCGGCAACCAGCAGAAGGTCGTCATCGCGCGCGAAGTGTCGGGCTCGCCGAAACTGCTGCTGGTGGGCCAGCCCACGCGCGGCGTGGACATCGGCACCATCGAGAGCATCCACACGCAACTGCTGCGCCTGCGAGACGAGGGCGTCGCGATCCTGCTGGTCTCGACCGAGCTGGAAGAAGTGCGCGCGCTGGCTGACCGCATCATCGTGATGTCGGGCGGGCGCATTACCGGCGAATTGCCGATCGACGAATTCGACACGACCCGCATTGGCCTGTTGATGGGCGGGATGCACAAATCATGAAAACCACTGAACTCCCACGCTGGGCCTCGGGCTTCGTCCTGCCGGTCCTGAATCTGCTCTCTGCCCTGCTGGTCGCGGCGCTCGTGATCCACCTGCTGGGCGAAAGCCCGGTCGAGTCGCTGCAGATCCTCGTCAACAGTGCCGTCATCAATCCGGAAGGCCTGTCGTACACGCTGTTCTATGCGTCGACCTTCGTGTTTACCGGCCTGGCCGTGTCGATCGCGATGAAGGCGGGCCTGTTCAACATCGGTGCCGAAGGCCAGATGTATCTGGGCGGTCTGGGCCTGACGCTGGCGATGCTGGCGTTCGACGCGACGCTCTCGCCGTGGCTGCTGATTCCGCTGGCGATCGTCGCCAGCGCCGTCTTCGGCGCGGCCTGGGCCTTCCTGCCCGGCTACCTGCAGGCCAAGCGCGGCAGCCACGTGGTGGTCACGACCATCATGTTCAACTTCATCGCCGCTGGCCTGATGAACTTTATCATCGTCAAGTACATGATCCCCGAGGGTGACCAGAACCCGGCCAGCCGAACCTTTACCGACGCTGCCGCGATCCCGCTGCTGTCGAACTGGCTGCCGTTCTTCGGCGAGAGCACGCCGCTGAACCTGGCCTTCCTTCTGGCCCTGGTCGCACTGGTCGTCTACTGGGTGGCCGTGTCGCGTTCGAGCTGGGGCTACCGCCTGCAGGCGACGGGCCTGAACGCCCACGCCGCGCACTATGCGGGCGTGCGCATCAGCCGCACGATCATCATTGCGATGCTGATCTCGGGCGCCCTGGCGGGCCTGGCGGCAGTGAACTCGATCCTCGGCTCGACCCACTACCTGAGCCTGAACTTCCCGGCCGGTGCGGGCTTCATCGGCATCGCGATTGCGCTGATGGGTCGCCAGCATCCGGTGGGCATCCTGCTCTCGTCGATCCTGTTCGGCGCACTGATCCAGGGCGGTTTTGACTTGTCGCTGGAAAAACCGAACATCCCGCAAGAGACCTTCATTTTCATCCAGGGCCTGATCATCCTGTTCTGCGGCGCCATGGAAAACATGTACGCGCCGGCGCTACTCAAACTGATCAACGCAACACGCTCCAACAACGGCGCAAGCAAGGGATAAGCTATGGAAGACTTCCAGTTCGCCAGTATCGTCGTCTCCACCATCCGCAACGCGCCGGTGCTGATGTTCGCGGCCATGGCCGGCCTGTTCGCCGAGCGCAGCGGCGTGGTCGACATCGGCCTCGAGGGCAAGATCCTCGCGTCGGCCTTCGTGTCGGCCGGCGTTGCCTACACCTACCAGGACCCGTGGCTCGGCATCGCGGCCGGCATCGTCGCCTCCGTCGTGCTGGCGCTGATCCAGGCCTTCGTCTCGATCACGCAAAAGGGCAACCAGCTCGTGGCCGGCATCGCGATCAATATCGCGATGAGCGGACTGACGTTCGTCGTCGCCCAGTACTTCTTCCAGCAGGGCGGACGCACACCGGACCTCGGTGAAGCGCGCCTGACCAGCGTCATCCTGCCCGGGACCGAACTGGTAGCCGACGTGCCGGTGCTGGGCTGGGTCTACGGCAGCCTGATTGGCGGGCATTCGGTACTGGTTTACCTGGCCTTTGCCCTCCTCCCGATCGTGCACTGGGTGCTGTTTTACAGCCGCTTCGGCCTGCGTCTGCGCGCCTGTGGCGAAAACCCGCATGCGGCCGACGCGGCCGGCATCTCGGTCCAGCGCACGCGCTACACGGCAATGATCATCGCCGGCGTGCTGTGCTCGTTCTCGGGCGCCTACCTGTCGATTGTCCAGAGCGGCTTCTTCCTGCGCGACATGTCGGCCGGCGCCGGTTACCTGGCACTGACGGCGCTGGTATTCGGCAACTGGCGGCCCGTGCACACGGTGTTGGGTTGCATGATGTTCGGCTTCTTTGCCGCAGTGCAGATCCAGATCGAAGGCGTCGACCTGCCGGTCGTGGGCCGCATCCCGGGTTCGCTGATCCAGATGATCCCGTACATCGTTACCGTGGTCGTGCTGGCGGGCCTGATGGCCAAGTCGGTCGCGCCCAAGGCGCTGGGCAAGCCGTTCATCAAGTCGCGTTGATCGTCTGCCGGCCGTTGCCGGCCGGTGCCTTGACAAAGAACAGCCGGGGTCAGGTCAGACATTTGGACACGGACTCTGGCTTAGTCCGTTCATAAGGGCGTTCATCAATAGACTTTTGTTGAGCCTGTGTCTGAATGTCAGACCTGACCCTGCCGTGTCCTTGCGTCTGTTCGTGCTGGGCCTGTTCGTAACCAGCATGTGGGAGAGCTGCAACAATGTAAAAAAATGGAATCGTGCGCGCAACAAGATGTCTTCTCTTATCTTAGTATGTGCAATATCATTTTTTTAACAGCCAAGGAAATATTGTAATGAAGACTGTCTCCGTACGCCTCCTGTCCAGCCTGGTCCTGATGGCCGCTTCGTTCTCGGCCTCGGCCGGTCCGAACGTGGTCAAGGCGCTTGAAGTCAAAGGCGTATTCAATGAAAAAGTGGGTCCTGCGCCGCAATGTGCGTCTACCCTTGCCGGCAAGCTCGCCGGCCACGGTGAGACGGCTGAAGGAACGCCGGTCGCGTTCGTGGGCGGTGATTGCTTCGCCCAGTCTGGCACGACGTTCACCTTCAGCAACGGCAAGTTCATCCTGCTGTATCCAAACGGCGACCAGATTTTTGCCGACTACAGTGGCCAGTTCGTTCCTACCGGCGCAGGCACTGCCTACGTCATGAACGGTGGCACCTTCACCATCACCGGCGGCTCCGGTACCTATTTTCACGCAACCGGCGGCGGCTCGCTGAGCGGCACTGAAGACTTGTCGAACGGCGCCGGTACGATCGGGTTATCGGGTCGTGTTTCTTACAAGCAGAAGTAATCGGTGAAACAGCGCCACGCGACGCTGACACTGCGTCGTGACGGCCTGACGAAAAAAGAGCGGCATGTAAAAGAGCGGTGTGTATCCCGCTCTTTTTACATGCCGCTTTTTTTCTTGACGATTTCTGATGGTGTCATTCACAAACCGTGCAGCCAGTGCAGCGAGCAGCCAGGGTCAGGTCTGACATTTGCAGCCAGGGTCAGGTCTGACATTTGGACACGAACTCTGCCTTAATCCGTTGAAAAGTGCTTTCATAAATATACTTTTGTCGAGCTCGTGTCTGAATGCCAGACCTGACCCTGCTCGTGGTTGAGTTCGTGTCCAAATGTCAGACCTGACCCTGCTTGTGCTGCTTGTGTGACCTGAGTCTGTTTGTATCTAGTAGCGATACGGTATGCAATAAATCGCATGATCAGGACGTTCAGGCACAAAGGGTTGCAACGCTACTTTGAGACCGGAAGCAATGCCGGGATCCAGCCTTTGCATGCAGCGAGACTGCGCCTTCAACTGGCCGCCCTTGATCAGGCAACCCGTCCAGAAGACTTGTCCGCGCCGGCGTGGGCACGTCACCCATTGAAAGGTGATCTTAACGGGGCATTGGGCCGTGACGGTCAACGGTAACTGGCGGATGATTTTGCATTCGATGGCACCGATGCCATTCTCGTTGACTACCTTGACTACCACTAATTTTCAGGAAAAAATGACTCGCATGCATAATCCGCCGCATCCGGGAGAGGTGCTTCGGGAATACCTGGGAGAGATGACGATTACGGAGGCCGCCGCGCGGCTGGGCGTCAGCCGTGTCACCCTCCAGCGTGTTGTCAACGGCGGAGCAGGCGTATCGCCGGATATGGCTTACCGCCTTGCCGCCGCGCTTGCTACGAGCCCCGGGCTTTGGGCAGGCCTGCAAATGCAATACGATTTATACCAGGCCGGGAAAATCAAACGGGCCAACGTCCAGCGCATTGCAGCGTAAGACGTGCCCGACACACTTACCATGCCGCCGGCCTTGCCGGCGTCATGTCACGGCGTCACCGGATCGACCGGCTCGAAGCCCGCCGCGCGGCGGCTTGAGCGTGCCAGCGTCCAGGCGAAGCCGATGCCGGCCGATGTGCCCGAGTTCTTCAGGTGCAGCGGGCTGTCGCGGTTGGCGCTGCCGGCGTACGATTCGTAGCGCACGTAGCCGAACAGGCGCACGTCGGGATTGAGCTGGCGCGTGGCGAACAGGCCCACGCGCGCCAATACCAGGCCGGCGTCGGCGCTGTAGGCGTCGCGGCTGGCGGTTGCATACTGCGGCGCGACTTCATAAAAATAGCGGTTGATGCGCTTGTCACCGAACACCACCGACGTATTGGCTTCGAACGACCACAGACCGCGCTCGCCGCGCGTTTCGTAGGCCAGCTTCGGCTCGAACGTCCAGCCCTGGCGCCGCAGGCCACCGCGTGCTTCGATCACGGCGCGCAGCGGCAGCTCAGCGCGCAGGCGGCTCGTCGCGTCAATGTCAGCCACGCGGATTTTCAGGCGTGGTCCGAATTCGAACAGCGCGCCAAGATCCGGCATGCCGGCACGCGCCTCGACGTCATCGGAATCAGACGGCAACGCCCCGGACAGGCCAACATCGAACTCAAGGCGATCCGAGCGGAACAGACGCGCACCGATACCTGACTGGTCCGCGCGCAGCACTTCGCCGCGGTAGAGCAGGAACGGGATTGGCAGGATACGGTTGGTGCGGTCGTCGGCGCCGGGATACGCCGGCGTGCTCAGGGCAGCGGCGCCAAGGCCGAATTCCCATAGCGGCAGGCTGGCGCCGGCTGGCGATTGTGCGTGAGCGTGGAATGCGGGGAGCAGGCAGGCTGCTGCGATGGCAGCCTTCAATGGAACATGCATGGGGCCTCGGGAGTCTGGTCGGGGGATGACCGGATTCTATCCGAGGCCGTGCCAAAAGTGCACCGCGCGCGCGAACAATCCGCGCGCTGCAGGCCGTGGGCTTACGGCCAGATCGCCTGCAGCATCGCGGCCAGGTTGTACCCGCCCTTGATCAGCTGGGTTTTGGCGATTTCGGAGCTCGGTACCGGATAGTTGGCCGGCACTTCGAGCGCGAAGGTGTAGTAGGTCTCGCCCTTCTTGCCTGTCTGCGGCGTCAGCTTGCCCGGCACCACGTCGGCATATGCCAGCTTGGCCGACTTCAGGCCGTCTTCCACCCACTGCACGGGCCAGGTGGCCACGTCGCCTTTGGCTTTTGCGACCAGCGGCGCGCTGGCGATCGCCACGTCCGCGAACTGCTCCGGCGTGCGCGTCTTGATGCGGCGGAATGCGTAGTCGACCGTCGTGCTGTCCCAGTACGAGTGGAACGGCTTGGTCAGCGCCTTTGGCACGCCTTCCTTGATGACGACTGGCGCATCGCCCGATTCTGCAGCAGGAATCACCCCTTTCGACAGGGCTGCCAGTTTCTCGTCATCGAGCAGCAGGTTGTTGCCGCCGCGCGAATCGAACACGAGCGCATCATCGATCTCGTCGCGCGATTTCGGCACGATGAACTTGCCGTCCTTGCTGACGAACGCCGAGCCCACGTGCAGCGGCTGGTGGATGTCGCCGGCGAAGTGCGCCAACAGGATCAGGGCCTGGCGCTTGGTGAACTTGTGCGGGTTCAGCGCCGGATCGGTCTTGCCCTGCAAGACGGCGATGCACTGCTCCAGCGTCTGCACGATGTCGACATCGCTCGTGCCCACGCCATGCTCGTGATAGTGATCGAGCTGGAACGGCACGTTGGTGTAGTGGTATTCGCTGTGGCGCGGGTTGCCTTCGACGTATTCCACCATCTCGGGCGTCTGCGGGCCGCAGTACGTGCCCTTGACGCAGTCGGCCCAGTTCGCGACCGACGCCAGCGATTCGCCCGGCTGCAACAGCAGCGCGATCTGCTTTTGCGCGTTGGTCCCCTTGAGCAGCTTGTCGGCGATCGAGCCGACAGCGCGGTGGCCGTCGCGGCCCCAGGCGGCGGCGTCCGATGCGCCCAGTAATCCAAAAGCGCCGGTCAGCGCCAGCACACATGCGAGTTTTTTCATGATGGTCCTGATGTACTTAATTGAGGCGCACGATGCGCGGGGTAGCCGGGGTCAGCGCGGCGCCCTGCCCTTCGAGTTTTTTCAGGTAGGCGATGAAGCCGTCCAGGTCGCGCAGGCCGGTATCGATGCGCTGCGTGCCCAGTGCGAATTCCGGATAGCCGTCGCTGCCTTCGGCCAGGAAGTTGTTCAGCGCCAGGCGATACGTCGCCCCGTCATCGAGCGGCTTGCCATCGAGCTTGACGCTGCCCGGCACCAGCCGGTTGCCGGCCGGCCGCTTCGCGTCCCACGTGTAGGTGAAGCCTTGCGAGACTTGCAGGACGCTGGACGTCACGTTCGGGCCGTCGGGCCACTGGCGCTCGAGCAGGTTGCGGATCTGCGCGCCGGTCAGATTCATCACGACGGTCGTGTTCCCGAACGGGAGCACGGCCTGCGCCTGGCCGAAGTTGACGGTCTTGTCGGCGCCTGCTTCGAGATCGCGCCGGATGCCGCCGTTGTTCATGAGCGCGAACTGCGCGCCCAGGCTGCGCGCAGAGTCCAGCGCCGCATCGGCAACCAGGTTGCCGAGGGGCGATTCCCCCGCGTCGTTATTCTTGCGCAGCAGCGGCGCGACGGCGATCTTCGCGATCGGGCGCGTCAAGGCGGCTTCGCTGCGCTCTTTCACTTGCGCGACATACGCGACGATCTTTGGATCGGCCGGATACTCGCCCGGCTTCATGACCACGTTGGCGACGGTCAGGTTCGAGACCGCGCCGGTGGTTGGTTCGACCTGCATCGACACACGCGTGAGCAGGTGGCCGGCCGTATCGGCCTGGGTCACGACGCGGCCATCGACATCGCACAGATAACCTTGATGCGAATGCCCGGTCAGCACCAGCTTGACCGACGGGTCGATCTTCTGGACGACCGGGACGATATCGCCCGTCAGCTTGCTGCAACCGGTTTGCAACGGCGACTCGACCGTGCGGCCGCCCTGGTGCACGAGGGCCACGATGACCTGGGCGCCGGCCGCGCGCATCGCTGGCAGCGCGTTGTTGACCGCCTCGGCTTCGTCACCGAAGCGCAAGCCCGCGATGCCCGACGCGACGACCATGTTCGGCGTATCGCGCAGCACCACACCCACCAGGCCCACCTTGATACCCTTGACGGTTTCGATGGTGAAGCCCGGGATGATCGGCTTGCCGGTGACCTTGTCGATCACGTTCGCGCCCAGATACGTGAATTTGGCGCCGCCGAAATTCGGGGTCAGCTTGCAGGCCTTGGTCGGGTGCGGCGAATCGCAGCCGCCGTTCTGCTGGCGCAGCAGTTCCTTGCGGCCACCGTCGAATTCGTGGTTGCCCACTGCGCTCGCGCGCAGGTTCAGCATGTTCATCACTTCGATCGTCGGCTCGTCGGCCCACAGCGACGACAGCGCCGGGCTGGCGCCGACGATATCGCCGGTCGACACGAGCAGCAACTCCTTGTCTTCCTTGCGCCAGGCCTGCAGGGCCGCAGCCACGGCTTCGGCGCCGCCGGCGCGCATGACCTGGTCCTTGCCGTCGGCGCCCTTGAGCACGTAGCGGCTTGGTTCCAGATTGCCGTGGAAGTCATTGAGCGATACCAGATTGATGGTGACCGGGCCCTGTGGGGCGGTCACGCAGCCGGCCAGCAGCAGCGCAACGGTGAGTGTGGAAAGACGAGCGCTTGCGCGACGCGAGACGATCATGAAAAACACCTTTTATGGAATCGGGCCGGGGTCGCCGGCATCCGAAAAACGGGGCTTGGATAAGCGCAACAGCAGGCATTATCCCATGCCACCTGTGCGCAGGAAATCCTTACAGCAGCAGGGCTAATGACTTTTTTGATGAAAAAACGGCCGGTGTTTCCACCGGCCGCTTTGACTACCTCATGCTACGAATTGGCGCTGCTTAGAATTCGTAACGCAGGGTTGCCTGGATTGCCCACTGCGACTCGCCCTTGGCTTGCTTCAGGTCCTGACGCTCGACGTCGTTACGCACGACGTAGACATAACGACCTTGTGCATCGATACCGGCGACGTCAACGAAGCTGCGTGCCTGTCCACCCGAGCCCTGGAAGCTGATCTCTTCGGTACGGCCCCATTTCTTGTTCAGCAGGTTGCCGAAGTTCATGAAGTCGAGCGAGAAGGTCGCCTTGTTGCGTGCGAAGATGCCCGGGATTTCCTGGCTGATGCGCACGTCGAAGGTGTTGACCCATTCAGCGGTCGAGTTGTTACGGCTCACGACACCACCGGCAGCCTTGCTCAGGCCCTTGTTCGCATTGACGACGTCCCAGAAGCGCTGCTCGTTGGCACGGTTCGTTGCGGTGTCGCCTGCGAACGCGACTTCGTTCGAACCGAACGCGGTCGGGATGTACATCAGGTCGTTACCGGCCAGATTGTCACCGTTCATGTCGTTGTTGAACGTCCAGCTGTACGGACGGCCTTCACGACCTTCGTAGAAGACGCCCAGACGCGTGTTGTAGCCTTCGAAGAATTTCTTCTGGAAGTTCATCAGCGCATTGACGCGGTTCTTGATGGCGTAGCTCGAGGTCGCGGCGACTTCTTCGTTCGGGTTGAACGACGAACGGCCGTTGAAGTTCGAGTTGGCCACCGACGACGTCAGCGGCGAGACTTCGGTCGCATCGGTGTAGGTGTACGCCACCGACCAGCCAAAGCCCTTGGTCATCGGCTGCGACAGCGACATGGTCAGCACTTTCGCGTCGCCCTTGTCGGTATCACGCGCCACCAGCACGTTGTTGAAGCTGCGGTTGTTCAGCGAACGGTTGACCGCGCCGCAGCTGGTGATGATGTTCGCCGTGTTGTTCGACACGCCGTAGCACGCCGTGCTCAGGCCGGCTGCGTTCCAGAACAGCGGACGGCCATCCGAACCGTTGCGCGTTGCTGCGCCCAGGTTCAGGTGTTCGTAGTAGATGCCGTTCTTGTTCTTGGTGTACAGCGCTTCGGCGCCGAAGACCAGACCGTACCATGGCAGTTCGGTGTCGAACGCCAGGTTGGTTTTCCAGATCGATGGCTGACGGAAGCTTGGATCCAGGAAGTTGACGTCCGCGGCCGGAATTGCGCCGGCAATGGCAGGCTGGGCGTCAGGATTGAAGCTGGTCAGGCCGCCGGTGGTCGGGCAGCGGGTTGCGCCGGTGCCCGAGCAGCTGATCGTGGCGGTAGCCACGCCGGTGCCCGAGAACGGGTTCGACATCCACACGGTGGCTGCCGCGCCCTGGAACAGGCCGAAGCCGCCGCGGATCTGGGTCGGACGTGGCGACTTGTCGAAGCGGTAGTTGAAGCCGAAGCGTGGCTGGATCAGGTCGGTACCGTCGATGGTGCGGGTGTTGTCCAGACCGAAGCCGCCGGACTGGCGCACGCCGGTGGCTGGGTTGCCGGCCACCAGTGGCTGGGCAGCAGCAATATTAGCCAATGGACGGCCGCCGACATCGTTACGGTCGTAGCGCACGCCGTAGGTCAGGGTCAGCTGGTCGTTGACGGTCCAGGTGTCTTGCAGGAACAGGCCGGTGTTCTTGGTGCTGAACTCGGCAACCGCATCATTCAGCGACGCGCCTGGCAGCGCGCGCTGCTGGCTGTAGCTCAGTGGGCGACCCTTCTGGAAGTTCTCCAGCACGGCTTGCTGCACTTGTGCATTGGTTGCGCGTGCGCAGCTTGGCAGTGCGCCGAAGCTGTAGAAGTTCGCGTCTGCCGAATCCAGGCAGGCGTAGGTGTACGAGCCGTTGATACCCTGCAGGAACGCGTTGTAGACATCGTTCTTGGTGTAGTCGGCACCGAACTTCATTTCATGGTCGCCCACGATCCAGTTGGCGCCGGCGTACAGGTCCTTGGTCTTGTTGCGCAGCACGTTGTTGTGACGGCTGAACTCGGTACCGAAGTTGATGTTACGGTTGGCGGTCGACAGGCCGCTTGGTGCGTCAGCCGGCAGCGCGCCGCTGAACTGCAGGGCCATCGATGGCGTGCGGGTCGCGTTGACCGGGACCGAATCGTAATCGCGGTTCGAGAACTTGAGCTCGGTCGAGAAGTTCGGGGTCCAGTCCGAGAACAACTGGGCGACGGTGGTCTCGATCGACTTGCCCTGGTTGTAGAAGCTCGACGACAGGCCGACACCGGTGGCCGAGAAGCCCGGGTAGAACGGCTCGCCCTGTTCGGTCTTGGCGTAACGCAGGTTGGCGCGGTGTTCGTCGGTGATGTTCCAGTCGAACTTCACCAGGCGCTCTTTCGAGGTCAGCATCGAGCCGGTCGGCACGGCAGTGCTGCCGATGTCGACGCCGTAGGTCTGCTGGGCGATGCGCTGGGCTTCCGAGATGGCCGACTGGCTGATGCCGACGGTGGTGCCGGCGCCGCTGCCGATGGCGCCGAACTCAGGGCTCGAACGCGAGCTTTCGAAGTTTTCGGCCAGTGCGTAGATGAACAGCTTGTCCTGGATCAGCGGACCCGATGCCCAGACACCCTTGGTGGTTTCCTTGGACTTCGGCGCGTCGGTGTAGACGTCGGTGATCGGGTTGTAACGGTCGCCCGACAGATTGTCGTTGCGGTACACGTAGTACACGCCACCCTTGTAGGTGTTGGTACCCGACTTGGTCACGGCATTGATGTTCGCGCCGGTGTAGCCCTTCTGGGTGACGTCGTAGTTGGCGACGTTGACCTGCACCGACTGGATCGCTTCGATCGAGATCGGCTGACGCGCGGTCGGGCTGCCATTGGCTTCCAGGCCGAACGTGTCATTGATCGCGACGCCGTCGATGGTGGTCGAGTTGTAGCGCGAGTTCTGGCCGGCGACCGAGATTTCGCCGCGGTCCTTGTCGGTCTGCGACACGCGCGGGTCGGCACGCGCATAGTCTTGCAGGTTACGCTGGATCGATGCCTGGGTCTGGAGCTGGGTGTTGCTGATGGCGGTGCCCGCACCCATGTTGTTGCTCGTGAAGACTTCCGAACGCGATGCGGTACCGGCGATGGTCACGGTCTGCACGCCCAGGGTGGCGTCGACTTCGGCGGTCTGCGCCAGGTCGAGGAAGACGTTGTTGCGGGTTTGGGTGATGCCGTCTTTGGTGATAGTGATGGTGTAAGGACCACCCACGCGCAGGCCACGTGCAACGTAGCGGCCTTCAGCGTCGGTTACGACATTGCTGACAGAACCCGACTCGGTGTGCAGGATCTGCACTTGCGCGCCGGCAGCCGGCTGACCCGAGACGTTCGAGATACGGCCACCGACGGCCGAAGTGGTGTTCTGTGCGAACGACGGCGACGCCGCCAACGCAACTGACAAAGCCAGCGCCAACTTGGTGAGCCGGATCTGCTGCTGAGTGATCATTGATTACCCCAAAAAGAACTTCAAAGTTGTTTGTTGGACGTCCGACGGACGTCCTCCCCTGCTTTACTGCTTGTTGTATTCGTCGTGCCGCGCCAGTGATTCAGCCGGCAAGCGGCTGCGATTGTATCGGTACAATGTTTCAACAAAATGACACGATGTGTGGTTTGATTTACAGCAGAATTGCGCCAATATGCATCAGCGTTTTCAGCCCGACAAATTCAATTTGGCTTGGCTATTCAGAGCTTTCTCGTATAAATCACCCCGTCGGCGTTGTCCTTACGCGACAGAAATCGTGTCATTTGGCGCGCTTTATGACATGGCGGAATTATATGCGTGGCATTCCACGGTGAAATTTTTTCGGCAAAAAATCAGTAGAACCAGCGGTGCAACACAGAATTGTGTAGCGAGAAGACGACAAACCTTACTTCTGAATTAACTAAGTGCCGAAAAGTCGAAGGTCGTTTATGACAGGCAGGCGATCCGGCGAGCGCCGGATCGGGGATGACACACTTTATTTCGCGCGTGCGGTCTGGGGCGTCATGGCAGCGACTTGTGCCTCGAATCGGGCGTAGCGCCCATCGAGCTGTTTCGCTAAGCGTTGTTTTTCTGCAACGGGCAGGAAGGCGTAGCGGATGCTGTTGTACGACGCCTTCTTGATTTCCGCGTAAGAAGGCTTGAACTGGCTGGCAAATTGCACGTACTCGTGCGACAGCGTGTGGCGGGTCACGCCAGCGTCGTCGGTCGAAATCACATACGGCACGCCATACTTGCGGTACAGGTGGATCGGATGATCCGCGCCGGCCACGCCGCTGATGAATGCGTTCGAGGTCAGGTTGATCTCGACCGGAATATCCTTCTCGCGCATGGTCTTGATGATGGCCGGTGCGTTGGCTTCATGCGCCAGGTCCAGGCCATGGCCGATGCGGTCGGCGCCGGCAATGCCCAGGGCGCTGTCGATGTGGAACTTCAGGCCTTCCGGCGGCACTTCGCCCAGCGCCAGTTCGCCCGCGTGCATGGCCACCTTGACGTCCGGATACACGGTCTTGAGGAAGCGGAACATCTTCATGTGCAGCAGGTAGTCACGCATCGACACGTGCAGGCTTTCCTGGCCGACGATGTTCACGCCGACGATGCGCCCGCCCTTGGCGGCCGCCTTGAAGCTCGACACCATCGCCGAGAACACCTGCGACGGCGCCAGGAGGCGCAGCGTGTAGTTCTGGTAGCGCATCGTGAAGCGCTCGTCGTCGATGCCTTCCGATGCAGCGTTGATCTGCGCGACGAAGCTGTCGATCGACGTGTTGTAGGCGGCGTTGGCGTCCAGCGCCGCCAGCTCGGCGCGCAACTGGGCGCCCAGCGCCGCGTCGTCGTTCACGCTGGCGCGGGTGCTGGTATCGAAGGCGGCGTTGGCCACGAATGGCGAGAGCAGGAACATCGTTTCGATGTAGCCGACATTTTCGGCGATGGCGCGCGCCTTGATCTCTTGCAGGCCTTCGCGCAAGTTGTCGTTGGCCACCGGGCCGAAGTAGCCGAAGGTGCCGAAGAACAGGCGGTCCGGCGCCGGCTGGATTGCGACGTGGTTGCTGAAATCCTTGTTCGACCAGCGCTTGACCAGCTCGCGCCAGGTGTTTTCGTCGGCATTGACTTGTGCGCCCGACAGGCAGGTGCGTTCAGCCGCCGGTTTGGCGCGCTGCGCGGCGATGGTCGCCTTGTCGGTCTCGATGCGGTAGGTGTTCTTGTCGATGCAGAACCCCTGCTTGTCGACGAAATCGACATAGGTCTCGGCATAGATCGCGCCCGAATAATGGTGGTGCAAATCGCCGCCCTTGGGCATCTGCGTGAAGAACATCGTCAGCTCGGACAGGCGCGGCGTGCTGCCCTCGATCAGGCTGGCGTAGTGGCGCGCGGTGGCTGCTTCGTTGGCGGTGACCGATGGCGCACGGGCCAGGACGGGCGAAGCGACGACGGCCAGCGCCAGCAGCGCACTGCCGGGCAAATACTTGTGCATGGTGAGACTTTCAGGGTGGATGGCAAGCGTCAGACTCTAACGCCTTCGCCCAAGGTTGGCAATATTGCAGCTTGGACCGCCGCCGTGACTCTTATGCGTAGGGTGGACGGCTGCGCCGTCCACGCGGTGATGGTTGGCAGCCAGATCATCCGGCACGACAACGGCGCCGCTGACGATCAACGCGTGGAAGGCAGAGCCTTCCACCCTACGTGCCTCGGCAAATCAACGTTCGTGCACCAGCCGACCATACGAATACGTCGCGGCCACCGTGCGGTCATCACCCAGCAGCGCCAGCGCGAACAGCAGCTCTTCGAGCGAGTGGCTGTGACTCGTGCGGCGCGCCATCAGCGGCGTCGCCTCGCGGTCAAGCACCACGAAGTCCGCTTCGAGGCCGGGCGCAAAGCTGCCGATCGTGTCGTCCAGTCCCATCGCGCGCGCGGCGCCCAGCGTGGCCAGGTAAAACATGCGCAGCGCGGTGAGGTAACTGCCCTTCATGCGCGCGACCTTGTACGCTTCGTTCATCGTCTGCAGCAGCGAGAACGACGTGCCGGCGCCCACGTCCGTGCCCAGCGACAGCAGCATGCTGGCCTTGTCGGCGCGCTCGAAGTCGAACAGGCCGCTGCCCAGGAACAGGTTCGATGTGGGGCACACGGCGGCGGCCGAGCCGGTGGCCGCCATGCGCGCCATGTCTTCGTCGTCGAGCCAGATGCAGTGGCCGAACATCGCGCGCGGGCGCATCAGGCCATAGCTGTCGTACACGTCGAGATAGCTGCGCGCCTGCGGGAACAGCTCGCCGACCCAGCTGCACTCGTCACGGTTCTCGGCCACGTGGGTCTGAATGAAGGTGTCCGGGTATGCCGCCGCCAGTTCGCCCGTCAGGCGCAATTGGGCTTCGGTCGACGTCGGCGCAAAGCGCGGCGTGATCGCATACAGCGCGCGGCCGCGCTTGTGCCAGCGCTTGATCAGCGCTTCGCTCTCGCCCAATTCGCCTTCGAGGTCACGCAGGAAGTCGGGGCAGTTGCGGTCCATGAGCACCTTGCCGGCCACCATGCGCAGGTTGCGCGCTTCGCTCGCGGCAAAGAACGCGTCGACCGATTGCGGGTGCACGGTGCAGTAGACCATCGCCGTGGTGGTGCCGCAGCGCAGCAGCTCGTCGAGGAAGAAGTCGGCCGTGGTGCGGCCATCCTCGTGATCTTCGTAGCGACGCTCGGTCGGGAACGTATAGGTCTCGAGCCACGGCAGCAGGCCCGGGGCTGGCGAGGCAATCATGTCGGTCTGCGGGTAATGCAGGTGCGTGTCGATGAAGCCGGGGACGATCAGCTTGCCGCGGTAGTCGACGGGTTCGAGACCCGCAGGCAGCGTGGGCGCGAGCGCGGCGTAGTCGCCAGCGGCCTGGATGCGGCCGTCTTCGACGATCAGCAGGCCGTCTTCGTACAACAGCGCGGCGCCGTCGTCGAACGCCGGATCGGCGCGAAAGTGCAGCAGGCTGGCGCGATAGGCCTGCACATTGGGTGATGCAGTGGGCATTACAGGAATTCCGGTTGAGGTTCGGGGTGATGTGCAGCTTCCCACACGGCCAGCAATTGCGCCACACTCGACGCCGCAATCACGGCCGGGGCCTTGCCGGCAATCTCGGGCAGGCCGATCGGGCAGACCATATTGGCCAGGCGCGCATCGTCGATGCCGCGCTCGCGCAGGCGCGCTTCGAACTGGCTGCGTTTGGTGCCTGATCCAATCAGGCCGAACCAGTCGGGCGTGGCCGGATGCGCGGGGCGGGCCAGGATCGCATGGCACAGCCGCAGGTCGAGCGCGTGGCTGTGGGTCATGACGAGAAAGCTCGTGCCGGGCGCGGCGTGGTCTACCAGCGCCTCGGGCGTATCGGTCGCCTCGATCGTCACGTTGGGGGGGATGGATGCCGGGAACATGGCGTCGCGTTCGTCGACCCATGTCACGCGGCATGGCAACTCGGCCAGCGCACGGACGATGGCGGCGCCCACATGGCCGGCGCCAAACAGCATCAGGTGCGCGCGCGGCGCCAGGACCGGGTCGATTAGCCAGCGGCGACCACCCTCGCCTTCCAGCACCTGGGCCTCGGGTACGCGTTCGAACGCTGGCGCGTCCGGCGTGCCCGCGAGCAGCGCCGCGTCGTCGAACAAGGCCCATTCGAACGCGCCGTCCAGCGCAACGAGGCGCCAGGTGTCGACGTTGCGGCGTGCCCGCAGCAGGTCAACCTGCGCGGCATCGACACGTTCAAACGCCAGCCAGGCAACGCCGCCGCAGCACTGGCCCAGGCTCGGGCCCAGCGCAAAGCGCTCGAAGCGACGCGCTTCGCCAAGCTGCAGCATCGTGCGCGCAATTTCCAGCGCGCGGTGTTCGAGATGGCCGCCGCCGATGGTGTCATCAAAATCGTGCGCGCGCACCAGCATCTTCGCGCCCGGCTCGCGCGGCGCCGAGCCCTTCACGGCCGCCACCGTGACCAGCACGGACGGCACATCGCCCTGGGCGCGCAACCAGTCCATCGTCAAGCGCGCGCGCCGGCGGCGCCCTCGACAAACGCGATCGCATCCAGAATGGCTTCGCTCGTTGCGGGGGCATTGAGCGGTGGATTGACCCGGTGCCCGCCCACGCTCGAAATGGCGTCGCGCAGCGCGAAGAAGACCGAGAACGGCAGCAGCAATGGCGGCTCGCCCACGGCCTTGGAGCGGTGGATGCTGTCTTCGACGTTGGCATTGTCGAACAACGCGATGCGGAAATCCTCCGGGCAGTCCGACACCGCAGGAATCTTGTAGGTCGACGGCGCATGCGTCATCAGCTTGCCGGCCGGGTTCCACCACAATTCCTCGGTCGTCAGCCACCCCATGCCCTGAATGAACGCACCTTCGACCTGGCCGATATCGATGGCCGGATTGAGCGAGCGGCCGGCGTCGTACAGCGCGTCCACGCGCAGCAGCTTCCATTCGCCCGTGAGCGTGTCGACCACCACTTCGGACACCGCCGCGCCGTACGCGAAGTAGGAGAACGGGCGGCCCGTCATCGTCTTCGGGTCCCAGTGCAGGCCGGGCGTCGCATAGAAACCATCGGACCACAGCTGCACGCGCGCCAGGTAAGCCTTGGCGACGAGTTCCTCGAACGGCAGCGCCAGACCGGCGACGAACACGGTGCCAGCCGCGAAGCGCACGTCGCTGGCCGCGCCGCCGTACTGCTGCGCGGCGAATTGCGCGAGGCGCGCGCGGATCTTGCCGGCCGCATCCTGCGCAGCCTTGCCGTTCAGGTCCGCGCCGGTCGAAGCGGCGGTGGCCGACGTGTTCGAGACCTTGCTGGTGTTGGTCGCGGTGGCGCGCACGCGACCGAGTTCGACGCCCAGCTCGTGCGCCACGATCTGCATCACCTTGGTGTTGATGCCCTGCCCCATCTCGGTGCCGCCGTGGTTGACGAGGATGGAGCCGTCCACATAAACATGCACCAGCGCGCCGGCCTGGTTCAGGTGCGTGACATTGAACGCGATGCCGAACTTGAGCGGCGTGAGCGCCAGCCCCTTCTTGAGCACGGGGCTGGTGCGGTTGTAGTCATCCACGGCCGCGCGGCGCGCGCGGTAGTCGCTGCCCGCTTCCAGTTCGGCCACCAGTTCGGGGATGACGTTGTCGACAATGGTCTGGCCGTAGGGCGTGACGTTGCGATCCTGCGCGCCGTAGAAATTCAGGCGCCGGATATCGAGCGCGTCGCGGCCCAGGTTACGCGCGATCTCATCGAGTACGTATTCGATGGCGATGGCGCCCTGCGGACCGCCGAAGCCGCGAAACGCGGTGTTCGATTGGGTGTTGGTCTTGCCGCAGGCGGCGCGGATGTCGACGTCGGACAGGTAATACGCATTGTCGAAGTGGCAAACGGCGCGTGTGGCCACGGGGCCGGACAAATCGGCCGAGTAGCCGGCGCGCGTGACCATGTCGACCCGCGCGGCCAGGATACGACCTTCGGCGTCGTAGCCGACCTCGTACTCGTAATGGAAGCAGTGGCGCTTGCCGGTGACGAGCATGTCGTCGTCGCGGTCGGCGCGCAGCTTGACGGGGCGGCCCGTACGCACTGCGGCGATGGCCGCCGCCGCGGCCCACAGCGCCGACTGCGATTCCTTGCCGCCGAAGCCCCCGCCCATGCGGCGGCACTCGACCGTCACGTGGTGCGAGTGCAGGCCGAGTGCATGGGCGATCACATGCTGCATCTCGCTCGGGTGCTGGGTCGACGAGTACACGTGCATGCCGCGGTCTTCGCCGGGAATCGCATACGCGATCTGGCCTTCGAGGTAAAACTGCTCCTGCCCGCCCACGTACAGCTGGCCCTTGACCGTGTGCGGCGCGCGCGCGAATGCGGCTTCGGCATCGCCGCGTGTCAGGCGCATGGGCGGGAGCACGTACGATTGCGCAGCGCGCGCCGCCTGCGGGGTCAGGATCGCCGGCAGGTCCTCGTAGGTCACCTGCGCCAGGCGCGCCGCACGGCGTGCATTGTCGTGGCTGTCAGCGACGACGATGAAGATCGGCTGGCCGACATACTGCACCAGGCCATCGGCCAGGATCGGATCGTCATGGATGATCGGGCCGCAATCGTTCAGGCCCGGGATGTCGGCCACGGTCAGCACGGCAACCACACCGGCGCTGGCACGAACCGGCGCCAGGTCGATGGCAGTGATGTGCGCATGCGCGCGGGTCGACAAACCCAACGCCGCATGCAGCGTGCCGGCCAGCTCGGCGATATCGTCGGTGAAGGTGGCGCCGCCGCGCACGTGCAGTTCGCTCGACTCGTGCTTGCGCGCGCGCCCGACTTCGGCCCAGGCGTCCAGGTTCTTGATGCCGCCGTCGTTCATGGTCGTCTCCTCAGGCGCCGGCAAAGGCATTGACTGCCTGCGCGGGCAGAGGGTCGTGCAGGCGCGTCTCGAGCCAGAAGCGGCGCAGCAGGTTCTGCGCGGTGCGCATCCGGTAGCTGCTCGAAGCCCTCGCGTCAGTGAGCGGCGCATAGTCGCGGCCCAGCGCCGCCATCGCCGTGCTCAACACGGCTTCGGTCCACGGCTGGCCCAGCAACGCGGCCTCAGCCTGCGCGGCGCGCTGTGGTGTTGCGGCCATGCCGCCGAACGCGATGCGGGCGTCGACGATCGTCTGGCCGTCGAGCACGATGGCAAACGCGGCGCACACGGCCGAAATGTCCTGGTCGAAGCGCTTGGCCAGTTTATAGGTGCGAAAGCGCAGGCCTGGACGCGATTGCGGCAGCGGCACGCGTACGGCCTGGACGAATTCACCGGGCCGCAGATCCTTCTTCTGGTAGCCCAGGTAAAAGTCGTCCAGCGCCAGCACGCGCGTACCGGCGCTGCTGGTCAGGACCACCTGGCTGCCCAGCGCAATCATCCACGGCATCGAGTCGCCGATCGGCGAGCCGTTGGCCACGTTGCCGCCCAGCGTGCCGGCATGGCGGATCGGCAGCGACGCGAAGCGCTGCCAGAGTTCCGTGAGTTCATCGGGATAGCGCGCGGCCAGTGCCTGATAGGCGTCCTGCAGCGAGACTCCGGCGCCGATCTCCAGCATGCCGTCAAGCTCGCGCATCGTCTTGAGCTCGGCGACCTGGCCAAGATAGATCACGTCGCCCAGTTCGCGCAGGTGCTTGGTGACCCACAGCCCGACGTCGGTCGAACCGGCCAGCAGCACGGCGGCCGGATGGTCAGCGCGCAGTGCCGCCAGTTCGGCCACGGTGCGCGGCACATGGAAGTGCTGGCCATGCGCGGCGTATGTGAAGCCGTGGCTGCGCTGCAGCGTGCGCAGGCGCTCGGCCAGCGCAGCGCGGTCGAAGGCGATGGGCGGCAGTTCGACCATGCGGCGCGCAGCATCGATGATCGGGCGGTAGCCGGTGCAGCGGCACAGGTTGCCGGACAGCGCATCGTTGATCTGGCAGCGCGATGGCGTGCGCCCTTCCTGCTTCAGGTACATGCCAAACAGCGACATCGCGAATCCCGGCGTGCAAAAGCCGCATTGCGAACCGTGGCATTCGACCAGCGCCTGCTGCACGGGATGGGGCGCGCCATCGGGCTGCGCCAGGTCTTCCACTGTGAACAGCGCCTTGCCGTCGAGCGTCGGCGTGAACTGGATGCAGGCGTTCACCGCGCGCAGCGCCAGTTCGCCCTCTTCCAGCGAACCGATCACGACGGTGCAGGCGCCGCAGTCGCCTTCGGCGCAACCTTCCTTGGTGCCGGTGCAGCGCAAGTCCTCCCGCAGATGCTGCAGGATGGTTTGCGTGGGCTTCACGTCGCGCAGTTCGCGCACCTGGCCCTGGTAGAGGAATCGGATCGGTTCTGACATGCCTGTCTTTGGTGAGTGGATTGCTGAACGCCAAAGGCGGAAGGCTACCATTCACGGCCCACCAACCCATAATCAATGAATGATATAGCTCATATCATGAAACATATAATGCAACGCCATCACATGGGGCAAGGATGCACCATTTTCCAATGATTGGCGATATCGATGCGCCGCGTGACCCAGACCTTGTCGTGCCGGCCCACGTAATCGAGAAAGCGTGCCAGCGCCGCCGTGCGGCCCGGGCGGCCCGCCAGGCGGCAATGCAGGCCGACCGACAGCATCTTCGGCTGGTTCAGGCCATCCGGATCGCCCTCGGCGTACAGCACATCGAACGCGTCCTTCAGGTAATCGAAGAACTGCGTGCCCGAATTGAAGCCGCCGGCCGAGGCGAAGCGCATGTCGTTGGTGTCGAGCGTGTACGGCACCACCAGGTGCGGCGTGCAGCGCACCGCCCCATCCGGGCCGGCCGCGTCAACCTGCTGCCAGAACGGCAGGTCGTCGCCGTAATGGTCGGCGTCGTAGGCAAACCCGCCATGCTCGACCACGAGGCGGCGCGTGTTGGGCGAATCGCGCCCCGTGTACCAGCCCTGCGGCGGCGCGCCCGTCAGGTCGCGGAAAATCGCCACGGCTTCGTGCAGGTGCGCGCGCTCGGTGGCTTCGTCGACGTTCTGGTACGAAATCCAGCGCAGTCCGTGGCAGGCGATCTCATGGCCCAACTCCTGGAACGCGGCCACCGCCTCGGGATGGCGCGCCAGCGCCTGCGCCACGCCGAACACGGTCAGCGGCAACTTGCGGTCCTCGAACAGGCGCAGCAGGCGCCACAGGCCGGCGCGCGAGCCGTATTCGTAGAGCGACTCCATGCTCATGTGGCGCGCGGGGAAGGCGCTGGCGCCGACGATCTCGGACAGGAACGTTTCGGACGCCGCATCGCCATGCAGCACGTTGTTCTCGGCGCCTTCTTCGTAGTTGAGCACGAACTGCAGCGCAATGCGCGCCCTGCCCGGCCACTGCGGATGAGGCGGCGTGCGGCCGTAGCCGGCCAGGTCGCGTGGGTAGGAAGTCGGCATCAGCATTCCAGATGGAGTTGGTCCACTCACATCGTGCCATGCCATGCGTGCAGCAGTCCAGTATGGATGCCCGGTGCGTCGTTGTTTACGTCATTCGCAACGATTCAACCACCGGTCCCGGGCGCACCCGGCCGTCGATGAAGCGTTCCTTGAGCGCAGTGCGCCCGACCCCCGCAACCGCCCCGACGTCGACGATCAGCGTCGAGCCAGGCGCTGCCTTCTGCAGGGCCGACAGGAAGCCACCGAGCAGGCGGCGCGTCAGCGCCTGGTGATCGTCCAGCACCGTCACACGGTCGGCGGCGCCCCACTCGAACTGCACCCCGACCACCCGCGCTTCGGTGGCCAGCAGATCCAGCAGGTCCTGCACGATGTCCGCAAGCGCCAAGGGCTCGGGCTGGGCCGGGCCAGTGTGCTCGAGCGCCAGCACACGCCAGGTGCGCGCCTGACGGGCAAACTGCGCGCTCATCGCCTTGGATGTCTGCACCATGGTGCTGACGTCGGCGCCGGCGGCAATCCGGCGCGCCGCGACCTCCATGCGCAGGCGGGCGCTCGTCAGGCGTTGCAGCATGTCCTGCCGCAGGCGTTCCAGCGTGTGCTCCAACTCCTGGCCGCTGATGCCGGAGAGCCACTTGGCCAGCAAATCGCATTCCACCGCTTCGGTGGCGCAGAACAGGATGTCACGCACGCGATCGGCCGTGGCCAGCGTCCGCACCGACATGCTCAGTACGCCCATGGGACCTTGCGGCCCGGTGATCGGTACACCCTGGCACGTGAAGGCATGAAAGCCCTCGATGAAATGTTCGGGGCCGACCAGTTCTACATAGCCGTTCTCGGCGATGGCGGTGCCAACGCCGTTGGCGCCGGCATGCGCCTCATCGAGCAGGGAGCCCGGCCGCGGGAAGTTTTCATCGGCCATGGTTTCAGGGTCGCCAGCAAGGCACAGCAGCCGGCCGTCAGTGTCCGCCAGCATCGCCGCGTGTCGGCTCTCACCTGCCGCTCTGGACAAGGCCCCGAGAAACGGCGCTGTTGCCGTGATGAGCTCATGACGCTCTGCGAGCAGCTGCTGTGTGTCGTGTTCCCCCAGCAGATCGGCGCGGCCGAGGCGAGGATTACACCCACTGGCGCGTGCGCGGTCCCACGCTCTGAGCACGTACGGCCGCAGCGTGTCCGGCGCCAGCTCCTGGTGCTGCACGTAGCGTTCCCACACGGCGCGCACCTGCTCGACATCGGGATGCCTGACGTTGGACAGAAAATGCATCAGGCCATTCCTGCACTCGGCGCGCGCCCGCCTGGCAGCAGGCTTCGCATCAGGCGGACCATCTGGTCGAACTCGAATGGCTTGGACAACGCCTCATTGAAGCCGGCGGCGGCCGATTCAGCGGCCAGGCTCGCCATGGCCGACACCAGTACTGCAGGCGCCGCCAACCCGCATTCCCGCATCTGCCTGAGCGTCTGCGAGCCGTTCAACCACGGCATGCGATAGTCGAGCATGACCAGATCCGGGCTCAACCCGTCACAGATGGCGGCCACGGCTTGCCGCGGGTCGTCGTGCGTTGACACCCGAAAGCCTTCAGTTTCGAGCAGCCATGCGACGCTCTCGAGCAAATCCAGCTCGTCGTCTACGATCAATACGTGCCATTTGCCTGTCATCCCTCATGATACACCCGCTTACCATGATTCAACTCAGCGCTCATACCGACACGCGGCATTGCTGCTCTATGCATGCGGCCGGCGCGCCTCGGCGGAACTACATGTTTCGTCACCGACTTCGTGCGCGTTATGATGAGCTATCACTAGAAAGGGAGGACACCCATGGGCAAACTCACCACCCACGTACTCGACACCGCGCACGGTTGCCCCGGCGCCGGCATCACCGTCGAGCTGTACGCGATCGACGCGGCCGGCCGCACGCTACTCAAGGCCGACGTGACGAACGACGACGGCCGCTGCGCCACGCCACTACTCGATGCAGCGGCGCTGCGCCCGGGCCAGTACGAACTGGTGTTTCATGCCGGGGACTATTACGCGGCGCGCGGCGTGGCCTTATCCACCCCGCGCTTTCTCGACCGCATCACGCTGGGCTTCGGCATCGCGGCCACGGACCAGAATTACCACGTGCCGCTGGTGATGACGCCCTGGTCGTACTCGACCTACCGGGGCAGCTAGCTTGGCACCGCACCGGCGCGGCCCCGCACGCATCGGCATCGGCCTGGCCCAGGGCGTGCTGCTGTACCTGCTCTACACGGCGCTGCAGGATACGCTTTGGCCCGCGACGGCTCCCCTGCTGTTCGCGCCGCTGGTGATGCTCGGCGTGCTGCTGCCGGTGATCCTGATCACCGGCCTTGGGCATCTGCCGCGCCGGACGCTGGCAGGCTGGGTCGCCAGCGCGGCCATCGCGATCGCGCTGCTGGCAGTGCATGACATCTGGCGCCGGCTGGGCGGCGTCGATGTGCTGCGCCCGACCCCGTCCGGCCCCTTGACGGTGTGCCTGGCGACCGGCTGCTTCATCGCCCACGCGCTGGTGCTTGCCGGCGCGCGCGAGCGCCGGCGCATCGCAGCGTATGCCACGTATTTCGACGTGGCCTGGACCCTCGGCCTGCAGCTCGCCTTCAGCGCCCTGTTCGTCGGCGCGACCTGGCTCGTGCTGCAACTGGGCGCATCGCTGTTCGACCTGATCCGGCTCGACTTCCTGAGCCAGGCCATGCGCAAGGCCTGGTTCTCCATTCCCGTCACGGCGTTCGCCTTCGCCTGCGCACTGCACCTGACCGACGTCAAGCCGGCCATCGTGCGCGGCATCCGCAATCTGGTGCACGTGCTGCTGTCGTGGACGCTGCCGGTGCTCACGCTGCTGGTGGGCGGCTTCCTGGCCAGCCTGCCGTTTACCGGGCTCGAGCCGCTGTGGGCCACGCGCAGCGCCGCCGGGATGCTGCTGTCGGCGGCGGCCAGTTTCGTGGTGCTGATCAATGCGGCCTGGCAGGATGGCAGCGAGCGCCCGGCGCGTGTCATCGCCGTCTCGGCGCGCGTGGCGAGCCTGCTGCTGGTGCCGCTGACGCTGCTCGCCGCCTATGCCCTCGCGCTGCGCGTGCTCGATCATGGCTGGTCGCTTGACCGCGTGATCGCCGCCGCCTGCCTGCTGGTGGCGGCCTGCTATGCCGGCGGCTATGCGGCAGCGGCCCTGCGGCGCGGCTGGCTGCCCACGCTGGCCGGCGTGAACATCGCCGCCGCCTTCGCGGTGCTCGGCGTGCTGGCGCTGCTGCTCTCGCCGTTCGGCGATCCGGGCCGCATCGCCGTGGCGAGCCAACTGGCGCGCCTGGATGCCGGCCAGATCACGTTACGGCAACTGGACGTGGCCTATCTGTGGCAGCACGGCGCGCGTTACGGCCGCGCTGCACTGGCCCGGCTGCAGAGCAGCACGACCGGCCCGGATGCCGCCTGGCTGCGGACCGAACTGGCGCGCCTGCGCCAGCCTGCCCAGGACACCGGCGTCATGAACCCGGCCGAGCAACTGCGGGTATGGCCGGCGGGCGCCACGCTGCCGGCCGGCTTCGCGCAGACCGACTGGCGCCGCACGCCCCAATGGGCGCGCCTGCCGCAATGCATGCGCAGCCAGAACGCGGTGTGCGACGCATTCGTGCTCGACCTGGGCGGCGACGCCCGGCCCGAGGTCGTGGTGGTCGGCGCTGATGGTAATGGCGATGCAGATGGCGGCGCCGTCTTGCAGCAGGACGCACGCGGCGCGTGGAAACTGGCTGCCGGCCTGCCCGTCATGCTTGGCGACTGCACGCCGGTGTTCAACGCCATGCGCGCTGGCCGCTTGCGCGCCGCGCCGCCGGTGCTGGCCGATCTGGAGATCGATGGCCGCCGCATCCCCCTGCAAAACGATCCCGGTCATCTGGATTGCAGTGCGCCATCCGTCAAGCCTGTCGATTAACTTGCAATAAAGGAATGTGCTTTGACTACCTTGTGTGTCAGTCAGGCCACATTCCAACCGGAAATATCTCCAATACTCTCGGTATGTCATAAAACTGTTGCCGTAAATATTGCCGTCTGGATAGAATAAATTCCAGTATGTACCGGCGCTCCTGCTTGCTGCCCTTGTCAGCGCCGTCGTTTCCAGCAGCCTACGTTTCAGCACACCCCTATTATGAAAAAAACAATGATCGCCAGTCTGCTGGCGCTGCCTCTGTGCGCGTCGGTCGCACAAGCACAGGAGAACGCCGTCAAAATCAGCGGTTTCGGCACCGCTGCCGCCACCTACGCGGATGACGACCGCGCCGAATTTGCCCGCCCGAATCAGGCCAGTGGCAGCGCGGGTGATTTCCGCACCGGCATCGACTCGAACCTCGGCCTGCAAGCCGACTACACCGTCAACGACTGGCTGTCGCTGACCGCCCAGGGCCTCGTGCGCAAGGATGCCGAAGAAGGCTATGGCGCTGAACTGAGCTGGGCCTTCGCCAAGTTCCGCATCTCGGATGAACTGAGCGTGCGCGTGGGCCGCGTCGGCCTGCCGATCTTCATGATCTCGGACTACCGCAACGTCGGCTATGCCAACACCATGCTGCGCCCACCGTCGGAAGTGTATTCGCAAGTACCATTCAACAGCGTCGACGGCGCCGACATCACCTGGCGCCACGAGTTCGGCAACACCAGCCTGACGACGCAGTTCGCAGCCGGCAGCACCAAGGCGCCGGTGACGAGCTTCCACGTGCGCGGCAAGGACATCCTGGCGCTGAACCTGGTGGCCGAGAATGGCCCGTTCACGCTGCGCGTGGGCCACGCCCGCACCAAGGTCACGCTGGACGACCTGCCATCGCTCAATACGCTGGTCGGCTCGCTGCGCGCCGCTGGCGCCGGCTACCGCCTGCCACAGCTGACCGCGCTGGCAAGCGAAGTGGAAGCCAAGGGCGACAAGGGCACGTTCAATTCGATCGGCCTGACCGCCGACTGGAACAACTTCGTGCTGCAAAGCGAATTTGCCAAGCGCAAGACCGAGACCTACATCAACGACACGACGTCGTGGTACGTGATGGGTGGCTACCGCATCGGCAAGTTCCTGCCGTACTACACGCGCTCGGAACTGAAGATCGACAGCACCATCAACAACACCGTGCCGACCGCCTGCCCGGCCGGCTTCCCGGCCGCCTGCACCCCGACCCTGCAGGCGCTGCGCGCTGGCGTCAGCCGCATTGCCGTCTCGGGCGTTGGCCAGGGCGAGCAGACCACCGACACCATCGGCGTGCGCTGGGACTTCTACAAGTCGGCCGCACTGAAGGTGCAGATCGACCGCATCAAGCCAACCGGCAGCGGCCTGTTCATCAATGTCAAGCCGGGCTTCTCCGGTCCTGTGACCGTCGGCGCCGTCGCGCTCGACTTCGTGTTCTAAGGAGCGCCCATGAAAAAATTCCTCATCGCTGCCTGCCTGAGCACCGCTTTCACTGCACTGCCGGCCCTCGCCGAAGTCGTCGTCGTCGTCAATCCGAAGGCCGCCGAGAGCGCGCTGACCAAGGACCAGGTCGCCCAGTTCTTCCTCGGTAAATCGACGTCGATGACGCCGATCGACCAGCCCGACAGCGCCCCGGTGCGCGCCGAGTTCTACAAGAAGGTCGCGGACAAGGACGCGGCCCAGGCCAAGGCCCTGTGGTCCAAGCTGGTATTCACCGGCAAGGCCACGATGCCGAAGGAAGTCGCCGACCACGCCGCCGTCAAGGCTGCCGTCGCCGCCAACCCGAAGGCCATCGGCTACATCGACAAGAGCGCCGTCGATGCGAGCGTCAAGGTCGTCCTCATCCCATAAGCAAGCACTAACCACGCCCGCCACCGGCTCTGCGCCGCGTGGCGGGCGTTGTATCTGGAGACAAGCATGAGCATCAAGCGCAGGATCTGGGCATTGCCCATCATTTCCGCCATCATCTTCGGCCTGGGGGCCGGCATCAGCGCGACCATCGCGAACGGCGCCCTGAAGTCGATCACCACCACCGAGTCGGTGGACTATCCGCTGATGGACGCGGTCAAGGTCCTGTCGCTCGACATCGGGGCCGTCACCGTCATGCTGACCGATGCCGTCACCGAGAATGACAAGGCGCTCGTCGACCAGGCCAACAACCAGGCCGCCAAGGTGCGCACGGCGCTTGAGCAGTTGGGGAAAATCCCCGGCCAACAAGACACGAGCGCACGCCTGAACACCGAATTCACCGCTTACTACACGCCTGCGCTGTCCACGGCCCGCATCATGCTCGAGATGGAGCAAGGTGACCCGCAGGCCACCGTCGGCGCCATGCAGAAGGCACTGGCCACGCTCAATGCCGACCTGGCCAAGACGGCCGATCTGGCACAGCGCCAGTTCGCGGCCGGCATCGAAGCCAGCCAGAACAGCGTGCGCCAGACCGTCATCGCGATGGTGCTGTCGGCCCTGATCGTGATCGCGGTGCTGGTGGCGATCTCGTGGTTCATGGTCCGCACGATCTGGCAGCAGCTCGGCGGCGAGCCGGCCTATGCGCGCACGATCGCGCAGGCCGTGGCCGCCGGCGACCTGTCGATGGAGATCCACACCGACGCGGGCGACAGTAGCAGCCTGCTGGCCGCGCTGAAGGAAATGCGCAACCGCCTGTCGACGCTGGTGGGCGACATCAAGGCCTCGGCCGATGCCATCGCGAGCGCCAGCAGCGAGATCGCCAGCGGCAACGCCGACCTGGCCAGCCGCACCGAATCGCAGGCATCGAACGTCGACCGCACCACGCGCGCGATGGCCGAGCTGACGGGCGAAGTGCGCCAGAACGCTGCCAACGCAAGCGAAGCCAGTGCGCTGGTGGTCACGGCCAACGAGATCGCCTCACGCGGCGGCGACGTCGTCGGTGGCGTGGTCACGACGATGGGCGACATCAGCGCCTCGTCGAAAAAGATCGTTGACATCATCGCGACCATTGACGGCATCGCGTTCCAGACCAATATCCTGGCCCTGAATGCGGCCGTTGAAGCGGCCCGCGCCGGTGAGCAGGGCCGCGGCTTTGCCGTGGTGGCCAGCGAAGTGCGCACGCTGGCGCATCGCTCGGCAGCGGCCGCCAAGGAAATCAAGGAATTGATCGGCGACTCGGTCGCCAAGGTCGGCGCCGGCAGCGCGCTGGTGGACCAGGCCGGCGTGACGATGGCGCAGATCGTCGAGGCCGTGGGCAAGGTGCAAACCATCATGCTCGAGATCCGCGATGCCGGTACGCGTCAGAACGCGGGCATCGAAGATATTGGCCTGGCCATCGGCAGCATCGACGCGATGACGCAGCAAAATGCGGCGCTGGTCGAGGAAGCGGCAGCTGCGGCCGAATCGCTGACGGGCCAGACCGGCCACCTGACCGATGCGCTGGCCGTGTTCAAGCTCGCACATGCGCCTGGCGTGACGGACTCAGCCGCCCGCACGCGCCTGGCGCTCACGCACTAACACGCATGCAATATTAGCGAGCTGAAGTGTTGCGAAAACCCAGCTTTGCAAGGCGACCACAACCGTAATGGCTTTACCAAGAGTGTTTCATCGCCGCCAAGGCGGCTCACTCTGTAGCGCGGCCGATGCGCGCAGCGCCATGTGGACGATCCGGCATCCATGCCAGATTGTCCACATGCCCGTCTTGCTGCACGTCACACCAAATCCTTTACAAAATTAGTGCCCATAGGCATCATCCCTTGATCCGCCGGTGACTCTGGCGTCCTGGTCACTTTCCTGAGGTACCCACACCCGGCTCATATGGCAGCAGTCCTCCCTCATCCGACCACCGGCACACCGTTGTCGGGCCTTGCGCGCGCGCTCGTCCAGGCCAACCGCCTGAGCGCCGTGCAGGCGGACATGCTGCACAAGAAGGCCGCGCAGGAAAAGATCGCGTTCATTGATGCGCTGCTGGCCAGTGGCGCGATCGAGGCGCGCACGCTGGCCGCCTTTTGTGCCGAGACCTTCGGCTATCCGCTGCTCGACCTGTCGGCCTTTTCGGTGGGCGTGCTGCCCGCAAGCGCCATCGACGCCAAGCTGATGCAGGCCCAGCGCGTGATCGCGCTGGCCAAGCGCGGCAACAAGCTGTCCGTCGCGCTGTCCGACCCCACCAACAGCCAGGCGCTGGACCAGATCAAGTTCCAGAGCGAGGCCACGGTCGAACCGGTGATCGTGCCGCACGACGCCCTGCTGGCCCTGCTGGCGGTCATCGCCAAGGGCGCCGAGCAGGACCTGAGCGACCTGGCCGGCGAAGAAGCGGCGATCGAGTTCGCCGACGACGACAAGGAAGCCGCGCCGCCCGAAGCGGCCAACGACGTCGAGGACGCGCCGATCGTGCGTTTCCTGAACAAGATCCTGATCGACGCGGTGACGATGGGCGCATCGGACATCCACTTCGAGCCCTTCGAAAAGTTCTACCGCATCCGCCTGCGCGTGGACGGCGTGCTGCGCGACCACGCCTCGCCGCCGCTGGCAATCCGCGAAAAGCTGGTCTCGCGCATCAAGGTGCTGGCGCGCCTGGACATCGCCGAAAAGCGCGTGCCGCAGGATGGCCGCATGCGACTGATCATGTCGGCCACGCGCACGATCGATTTTCGCGTCAGCACGCTGCCCACGCTGTTCGGCGAAAAGACCGTCATGCGTATCCTGGACGCGACCCAGGCCCAGATGGGCATCGACGCGCTCGGCTACGATCCCGACCAGAAAGCGCTGCTGCTCGACGCCATCGCCCGCCCCTACGGCATGGTGCTGGTGACCGGGCCGACCGGCTCCGGCAAGACCGTCTCGCTGTACAGCTGCCTGAACCTGCTCAACAAGCCGGGCATCAATATCTCGACCGCAGAAGACCCGGCCGAGATCAACCTGCCCGGCGTGAACCAGGTCAACGTCAACGAAAAAGCCGGCCTGACTTTCCCTGTTGCCTTGAAGTCCTTCTTGCGCCAGGATCCCGACATCATCATGGTCGGCGAGATCCGCGACCTGGAAACGGCCGACATCGCAATCAAGGCCGCGCAGACCGGCCACATGGTGTTCTCGACGCTGCACACGAACGATGCGCCGTCGACGCTGACGCGCCTGATGAACATGGGCGTGGCGCCGTTCAACATCGCCTCGTCGGTCATCCTGATCACGGCCCAGCGCCTCGCGCGCCGCCTGTGCTCCTGCAAGCAGCCGCTCGAGACGAGCCACGAAGCGATGCTCGCCGCCGGCTACCGCGAGACCGACATCGACGACTCGTGGAAGCCGTACGGCCCGGTCGGCTGCGACCGCTGCCTGGGCTCGGGCTACAAGGGCCGGGTCGGCATCTACCAGATCATGCCGATCTCGCCGGCGATCGAAGCACTGATCCTCGCCAACGGCAATGCGATGGAAATCGCGGCCCAGGCCGAGAAGGAAGGCGTGAACTCGCTGCGCCGCTCGGGCCTCATGAAAGTCAAGCAAGGCCTGACCAGCGTCGAAGAAGTCCTCGGCTGCACCAACGAATAAGACCCTGAACAGGAACCCCCATGGCAACTTCCCTATCCCCCAAGAGCCGCGGCGCACAGGTCAAGGAGAACGTGTACGCGTGGGAAGGCAAGGACAAGACCGGACGCACCGTGCGCGGCGAAGTGCGCGCCGGCGGCGAAGCGATCGTCAACGTGACGCTGCGCCGCCAGGGCATCATGGTCACCAAGGTCAAGAAGAAGGTCTACCGCAGCGGCAAGAAGATCACCGACAAGGACCTGACCATGTTCACGCGCCAGCTCGCGACCATGATGAAGGCCGGCGTGCCGCTGCTGCAATCGTTCGACATCGTCGGCAAGGGCCACGGCAACCCGTCGATGGCCAAGCTGATCCAGGACCTGCGCAACGACGTCGAAACCGGCACGAGCCTGAACCGCGCATTCCGCAAGTTCCCGCTGTACTTCGATCCACTGTTCTGCAACCTGGTCGGGGCCGGCGAACAGGCCGGTATCCTGGAAGACCTGCTCACGCGCCTGGCGATCTACAAAGAGAAAACGCTCGCGCTCAAGGGCAAGATCAAGTCGGCGCTGACCTACCCGATCGCCATCCTGGCCATTGCGTTCATCGTCACCGCCGTGATCATGATCTGGGTGGTGCCGGCTTTCAAGCAGGTGTTCGAAAGCTTCGGCGCCGACCTGCCCACGCCCACGCTGGTGGTGATGGCGATCTCGGACTTCTTCGTCACCTGGTGGTACCTGATCTTCGGCTCGATGTTCGCCACCGGCTACTTCTTCTTCCAGGCCTGGCGCCGCTCGCTGAAGATGCAGCAGGCCATGGACCGCCTGCTGCTGCGCCTGCCGATCTTCGGCCCCGTGATCCGCAAGGCCACCATCGCGCGCTGGACGCGCACGCTGGCCACCATGTTCGCCGCCGGCGTGCCGCTGGTGGAGGCGCTCGATTCGGTCGGTGGCGCATCCGGCAATGCCGTCTACCTGGAAGCGACGCGCAAGATCCAGAACGAGGTCAGCACCGGCACGAGCCTGACGGCGTCGATGCAGAATGTCGACGTGTTCCCGAACCTGGTGATCCAGATGGTGCAGATCGGCGAAGAATCCGGCTCGCTCGACGCCATGCTGGGCAAGGTCGCGGACTTCTTCGAGGAAGAAGTCGACGAGGCTGTCGCGGCGCTGTCGTCGCTGATGGAGCCGTTGATCATGGTGATTCTCGGCGTGCTGATCGGCGGGCTGGTGGTTGCGATGTATTTGCCGATCTTCAAGCTGGGGTCGGTGGTGTAGGCGCGGTCTGCAGGTTTTCGGAAAACGTTACGGTGAACGCGCCGTGGAGCTCAGGTAGGAGCAGCCTTTTCAGGCCCGTGAAAATGTGCGCATCTTTCCCGCGTTGAGTGTGCCAAACTTTTGATCCTCCCCTCATCTGGAAGCGGATCTCAACATGCGTATCGCATTTGGCATCGCGGTACTGGCCGCGATGTTTTTCACGCCTGCCGTCGGTGCTGAAGCGCCTGCCGAGACCATGTCTGTTTCATTGGCACGTGAAGTCGCCAGCAAGACGGTCGCGCTTGTCGAAAGCCGTGGCCTGTACCCACGCCAGCAGGCCGAATTTGACCGGGCCAGGATGGCACTGTTGGCCATCCTGGATGGTCAACCCCTGGAAGTCGACCGAACAGAGCTGTACACACGCATCACTGGTCTCCTAGCGACCCTCGACACGAACGGGCATAGTTTCCTGATCCCTGCACGCCATGAATTGACCGTACAGCGCACTCAAACAGCATCGAGCGATCTTCCTCCGGCTACTTTCCTGGTGCTGCAAACAAGCAAAGGCAAAGTATTGCGCTGGACACCGCCGCCTTCCGTCAACAACAGCATGACGGCAATTGGCCCGTACCTGACACGCTTCCATGATGAGGCCGAGACAACGCCCGATATCATTGACACCTGCGCCCTGGTGGTCGACCTGAGCGAGCAGACTGGTGGCAATGCCTGGCCGCCCCTCGTGGCGATGCATCCATTGTTCAGCGATGCCAACAACGCGATGTGGGTCGACCGCGATGGCAAGCGCACGGCGCTGATGAATCGTGCTGGCCTGCAAGAAATGAGCCAGAGAACGGGTGAAGGCCGGGCAAATCCGTTAAGCCGCTTCGACGAGGGACCGCTGGCGGTCGTCACCGACAAACGCACGTCGAGTGCAGGGGAAATGTTGTTGATTGCTCTGCTTGGCGAGGCCAGAGTGCAGACGTTTGGCAGCACCTCGTCAGGGATGACGACTGCGAACGCGACCTATCCTTTGCCGGATGGCTCGACCCTGGTGTTAACGCAGTCCCGGTATGCGATTGGAAACGGGCCGGTTGTTCGTGGAGGCATTGAACCGATGCGCCAAATTAATCCGAAAGAGAACTCAGCCGATCGGATTGCCAAGGCTGCTGAATGGGTAGCGGCAAACTCCGTAGGTTGTCGTCCCACCGGACACAATTAACAGCTATCCAACAAAGCCTTTGGCCATCCGGTTTGGGTCGACAGCTGCCTGTCGAAACAGTCAGTGACTTTCCGTCCCGGCAACCTGCCAAGCTATGACCGACCGGATTCGTCCAGAAACGGTCTTTAATTAGCCTCAGAACAAGGGAAGCAATGCACAAACAAGTTAATAAATACCTCGTTATCGGCGCTCTGCTTAGTGGAATCGCGGCTGTTTTGCACCTTTTGATGATACTTGCGGTAGTCAGGGTCAGGTCTGACATTTGGACACGGACTCTTCCTTAGGCCGTTCATGTAGCCAGTGTAGCCAGGGTCTGTAGCCAGGGTCAGGTCTGACATTTGGACACGGACTCTTCCTTAGTCCGGTGACAGGGCTTTCGTAAATAGACTTTTGTTAAGCTCGCGTGTGAATGCCAGACCTGATCCTCTTCGTACGTTGAACTCGTGTCCGAATGCCAGACCTGACCCTGCTCGTGTGACCCTGCTCGTGTGACCCTGTTCATGCGTGACCCTCTTCATGCGCTACCTCAACTGACGTAGATCAGGCCACTCATACAGAGAGTGGCAAGCGATGAGTGCCAAGACCATGTTCGTGTATGTCCACTATCGACCTTGGATTCAACCGGTCGGTGCGCACGCTAGACGTGCCAGCACGTCAAGTTCGTTTTTTAGTTTGGGAACATATGGACGGCTTAAGCATGCTCAGCCCGCCTCGCTGCGGTCGCGGCCGGCCGCCTTGGCGCGGTAGAGAGCGGCGTCAGCGCGCGCCATCAGGGCTTCCAGGCTCTCGTCTGGTGCCTGCTGGCTGGCAATGCCGATGCTGACCGTGTAGTCTGGCACGTCGCCGCCGCGCGCTGCGAACAGCGACGCATGGATGCGTTGCGCCATCGCTTTTGCCCGCTCAGCCGTGGTTCTCGATAGCAGCACGATGAACTCCTCACCGCCAAAGCGCGCCACGTGATCGATCTCGCGCAGGGCCGAGATGGTGGTGCGCGCCGCATGCACCAGTACCTGATCGCCGACTGCGTGACCGTGCTGGTCGTTGATGGCCTTGAAGTAATCGAGGTCGATGCTGAGCAGGGAGATGGGCGCGCCGTGGCGTTTCATGAGCGCCACCTCGCGGCGGTAAGCGGCGGCAAAACCGCGTCGGTTCAGCACCCCGGTCAGCGGGTCCGTGCAGGAGCGGTGCTCCATCACAACCTGCAGGCGCCGGGTGGCGACGGTCATAAAACCCACCGCCATCATCAGCGTCATGAAGTTGGCGGATAACAGGAAAATGCCCTGTACCGTGCTGTTGCTGGCATTGCTGGTGCCAACCGCGCCATTGAGCGCCGCGACGAACCGTAACAGCAGTACCATGGACTGCACCAGCAACAGCGAGCCGAAGAACCAGCTGGAGAAGTGGCGTTCACCATGGCGCACCAGCAGCACCAGTTGCGCCACGTAGAACGATAGCGTCAACAATGAAAACACCGCTACCCGCAACGCGTAGTCCTGGGTGATCACATACCAGCCGACCAGACAGCCCATGCCGGCCACCCACGCCAGCGCCAACCACCACCAGCTCGGCTTACGGCCATAGAATAACTGGGTGCCGATCAGCATCAGACCGGCAGCGCCCAGCATGGTGCTATTGGCCACGAACAGCAACAGCCCTTCCGGAATCAATGGCCCCGCGCAGAATAGCAAGCCGCTCACCGTCAGCGACAACATGCCTAGCGATTGATGGCCCAACCCTCGCACTTCGACAGGGAAGCTACGGTACGCGGAAAACAACACGATGGTCATCGCCGCCGCCATCATGGTCGACGTAAGAACGATGGTTGCAGGATCAAGCGATGTCACAGTGGCAAATCAGGAGGGGTCGTGATCCGCGAGGATACCAGCAACCTCTACCATGCCGTAAGGCTGGTCGGCTTCCCGGTCGTTTCTGCACCACACTATTATTTTGGCCCCGAGTAACGAGAACAACCTATCGCCCAATTTGCGCTGTTTCGTCTGTAGACAGACCAGGGCTACACCGCAAACACGCATCCCCATGGCCATTGGCCGCTTAGAACAACGTCCGCCCTCTCCCGTCACTCAGAAGTCGTACCGCAGCCCAACCGCCAGCGCACGACCACCACGCACACCCGCATCCACGTCCGCCAGGCCGCCACGGCGCGTCGTCAGCGCCGCCGTCTCGGCTTCGTGATACAGCTCGGCAAACAGCCTGGCGTCGCGCGACAGTGCGTAATCAATGCCGAGGTGGATGATCTCGTCGCCGTAGTTATCCACCTTCGCAAGCATCAGCTTGATCGTGCTCTTGCCCAGCGCATAGTGGCCATACAGATTGATAGCGCGGTTGCCATCGGTCGAGAAGCCGCCTGGCTGGCGGTTGCCCGTCTCGAATGCCTCGTACTTCACCGCGAGGTACAGGGCATCGGCCTGGTGGCTCAGCGTGACGCCGTAGATGCGGTTCTTGCCATAGCCCGCATCGCCCCGGTCATCGACGCCTGCCGCCAGGCGGGTGTCGCCGCGGACATACGTCGCCACCGCCTGCCAGCGCCGGTCGTCGATGCGCGATGTCGAGCGGCGGTTGCCGCTGCTGGGTGCATAGCCTGCGCCAAACGACAGGCCGTTGTAGGCCGGGGTCGCATACGCCAGCGCTTTGGCCACCCGGAACACGGTGTAGGTCGCATAGCCGCTGTAGTAAGTGCTGAACATGTCCACCGGCGCCGCCACGGCGTTGTAGTAAGGCATCCACTGCTGGCCGTAGGTGAGCGCGCCGAGCGTGCCCTTCACCCCGACGCTGGCGATGCGGATGTTTTCATCCTGGTCGTAGGGATCGCGCAGTCTGGCATTGGCGACGTCGACCGGCAGCTCGACCTGGCCGACGAGCGCCAGGCCCGTATTGATCGGGTAGGTGCCGCTGACGCCTACGCGCGAATACGCGTCGCGCAGGCCGGTATAGGAATCGGCACGGTCGGGATGGACCGATTCGACCTGGGTGCGCAGCGAGCCGTAGAAGTCGAGCTCCGGCGTGTCCTGCGCGAACGCGGCGCTGCAGCAGAGAGAGCCCGATAATGCAAACGCCATGCGGGCAGGTGTGGTGGTAAGGAAGGTCATCGATGGTCTCCAAAGGTCAGGACCATAAGGTCAAATTAAAGCGGCAAGATGGGTGGCCACCGGCATCAGCCCGAGCACCAGTTCGCGCACCCCGTCCCAGACGATCTGCACGCCCAGACACAGCAGGATGAACGCAGTCAGGCGCAGGAAGACGGCAGTGCCGGCTTCGCCGATCAGGCGCAGGAAATGTTCGCCGTAGCGGAACGCCAGGTACAGCAACACGCCAATGAGGCCCAGGGCGAGCAAGGCGCCGCCCATGCGCGCCAGTGAAAACACCACCTTGACATCATGCAGGGCCACACCGACCGTGATGGCGACGGCGATCGAGGCCGGCCCACAGCTGATCGGAAAGGTCAGCGGATAAAAGGCTTGCCGCTGGGCGTGTTCCGGCGTGAAGGTTTCGGCCAGGGAGGCCCGGCTGTCGGGCGTGGCAGGCGTCGCCCCGAGCAGGCGCCAGGCGACGGATGCCAGGATCAGGCCACCGCCAATGCGGACGATCGGTAGCGAGATGCCGAAGAAATCGAGGACGTACGAACCGATCAGCATCGAACCGGCCATCAGCCAGAACATGTTGCGGGCGATGCGACGTGCCAGCAGCGTGCGGATCGGCGGCGATGCGCCCTCGGTCAGGCTCAGGAAAATCGGCGCAGTCGCGGCAGGATTAAGGATTGGCAACATCGTCACCAATACAAACAGGAAGCTCCTGGCTGCCACCAGAATAAGTTCGATCGTCATGGATAGTCCGGCAGCCCCGTCAGGCTGCACCTCGGTTGCCAGCGCATGGGGCCGCTGGCGTAGTGATTGTTCACGTGCACACCTTCAAGCGAAACACGACGCGTGCCGATGTGGAACCTGCCGTCGTCGCGGGGCTCTTTTGTCTGACAGCAGAAACTGTACAGGAAGGTCGAGGGTGATGGACACACGACTGACGTCAGCATGCCGATCGGAAAGCATCGTTTACCGCCGGCACACCCCCAAAAAAAGCGGCGCCGCCAGCACCGGATCACGTGAATGACCCTGTACCGACGGCGCCGCCGTCACGCTACCCTCACAGGTTTAGTGCTTGGTATCGCCCTTGTCCATCTCGTGGATCTCGTGGTCCTTCAGTGCCTTGCGCACCTTGGCCACATCCGCTGCACCGACTGGCGCGGCCTTGTTACCCCAGGCATTGCGCACGAAGGTGGTCAGGTGCGCCGTCTCTTCGTCCGACAGACGCCATGCGAAGCCTGGCATGCCCAGTTCCGATGGCGCCGTCCTGGTCGAAGGCAGGCGTGCGCCGGCCAGGATCACGCGAATCAGCGAGCTCGGGTCTTGTTGCAGCACGGTCGGGTTGCCCGGCAGCGCCGGGAACACATTGCCCGAGGCCTTGCCGTCGACACGGTGGCAGGCCGAGCAATTGTCCAGGTACAGCTGGACACCGCGCTGGCTGTCGTCGCCGCTCATGATGGCGTCGACCGTCGCCGTGCTGGCCGTGAAGCTGGCTTTCTTGTTGCCCGTGGCCGGCAGCGTCTTGAGGTAGCCTGCCATGGCGCTCAGGTCGTCATCCGTCATGTTCTGCGTGCTGTGCAGGACGACGTCCTGCATCGGCTCGCCGAGCACGCCGGAATGGCTGTTGCGGCCGGTCTTGAGGGTATCGACGATATCCTTCTCGCTCCAGTTGCCCATGCCGTCGACCTTGTCACCACGCAGGTTCACCGCGAGCCAGCCGTCGATCAGCGGACCGCCTGCCAGGTACTCGGGACCGGACTCGTCCAGCGCCAGTTCGTTGAGCGTGGCAGCGCGCGGGGTGTGGCAGGTGCCACAGTGACCCAGGCTCTGCACCAGGTAGGCGCCACGCGCAATGCGCTGGTCGGCGTACTTCGACAGGTCCATCGGGCCCTGCACCGGCACGAAGGTCTTGCGCCAGATGCCCAGCGGCCAGCGGATCGACAGCGGCCAGCGGATGTCGGCCTCACGGTTCGCGGCGCTTGCCGGCGCCACGCCGTGCATGAAGTAGGCGTACAGCGCGCGCAGGTCGTCGTCGCTCATGCGGGCATACGACGGGAACGGCATCGCCGGATACAGCGTGCCACCGGTTGGCGTGATGCCGTGGCGGATCGCGCGGTCGAAATCGTCCAGCGTGTAGTTGCCGATACCGGTCGTCTTGTCCGGCGTGATGTTCGTCGAGTACATATTGCCGATCGGCGACTGGATTACGCGGCCGCCCGCAAAGGCTTTACCGCTTGGTGCCGTGTGGCAGGCGATACAGTCCGAGGCGGTGGCGACGTAGCGCCCCTTCTCGATCAGGCCGGCATCAGGCCTGGCGCCCGCGGCAAGCTGCGGACCGGGTTCGATCTTGCGCGTCTCGGTCGGCGCGACGGCGTAACCGTACATGCCGGCAACCACCAGAGCGCCAACGATGCCAAGGGTCAGGAGGACTTTTTTCACAGGTTTTTTTGTCGTCATCTGTTCGTCCTCTTATGCCTGGACCAGTGGGCCTGGGTTCTTGATGTACTGCTCACGGATCGCCTTGGCACACCAGTACGCCAGCGCGCCGACCATGCCGGTCGGGTTGTAGCCATTGTTCTGCGGGAACGCGTTGGCCCCCGGCGCGAACACGTTCGGCACATCCCACGACTGCAGGTACTTGTTCAGGGCCGACGTCTTCGGGTTGTCGCCCATGATCGCGCCGCCAACCGTGTGCGTGCTCTGGTACTGGTTGATGTTGTAGTGGCTGCCCGGCTTCTTCGCATCGCCCTTGATGGCCAATGGATTGAGCACCTGGCACATGTCCTGCGCCTTGCCGACCAGGTATTGCGACGCGATGATTTCGTTCTCGTGCCAGTCGAACGTCATGCGCAGCAATGGCCGGCCGAAGCCGTCCTTGTAGTTCGGATCGAGGTCGAGATAGGCATCGTCGTACGACATGCAGGAGCCCTGCACTTCGAAGTAGAACGAATGGCGCATCGCGTCCTTGGCGCCCTTCTTCCAGTCGCTGCCCCAGCCCGGTACGCCCGGTGCAGTCGCGATGCCGCGCACGGGACCGCCGCCCGGCTGGCGCGCCCAGATGATGCCGCCGCCGATGAAGCCGGTCTTGGTCGGATCGTTGCGGTTGCCGTTCAGGTCATCGAACGTGGCGCCGCCGCCGCCAATGCCCATGAACTGGTTGGCATGCACGGTCTCGTCGAAGAACAGCGAGACGCGGTTCAGGTTCTGGTACGAGTAATTCTTGCCGACAGTACCGGTCTTGGTGACAGGATCGTAAGCCGGGCCAATGCCCGAGAGCAGCATCAGGTGCACGTTGTAGAGCGCGAATGCGGCCAGGATGACGATGTCCGCCGGCTGCTCGGTCTCGCGGCCCTGGGCGTCGAGGTAGTTCACGCCGGTGGCCATCTTGCCATCCGGCGTCAGGTTGACCTTCATGACCTGCGCCATCGTGCGCAGATCGAACCCCTTGCGGCCACGCAGCACCGGCAGGATGTTCGCGTTCGGGCTCGCCTTCGAGTAGTTCAGGCAGCCGTAGTCGGAGCAGAAACCGCAGAAGTTACATGGTCCCATCTGGCAACCGTACGGGTTGACATAGGTGCCCGAGGCGTTCGAGGCCGGGATCGGGTATGGGTGGTAACCCATCGCGTTGGCGGCCTTGTAGAAGTATTCGGCGCCCAGATAATCAGGGTTCGGTCCGAGCGGGAATTCGCGCGAGCGCGAACCTTCGTACGGGTTACCGCCGGCAACTTGCGCGCCGTTGATGATGCCGCCCTTGCCCGAAGTGCCGCACACGTATTCGAAGTGATCGAAGTGCGGTTCCAGATCTTCATACGTGATCGGGAAATCCTGGATCGACATGCCGGCCGGCAGGATCTTCTTGCCGTACTTCTGTTCCATGATGCTGCGGATCTTGAAATCCTCTGGCAGCGCGCGGAAGTGGCAGCCCGACCAGTGCGAACCGGCGCCACCGACGCCCGTACCCGGCTTGAACGAGCCCATGCGGCGCATCGGCACCGCCGCTGTCGTGCCGTTGTGGCGGATGGCGATGGTTTCCTGCGCCAGCGACTGCAGGTACTTGCGGTGCACCGAGCCTTCGAGCTCGTCGATCACGCGCGGGTAGGCGAAGTCGGGCTGCGTGTCGCGGTCAGGACCGCGCTCGAGCACGACGACGTTCATGCCGGCGTCCGTCAATTCCTTGGCAATGATGGCGCCAACCCAGCCCATGCCAACGATCACTGCATCTGTTTTTGGTTTTACGATTGCCATGCTTATCCTCTCCGTCCCGCCAGATCGACCGGTCCGAGCGGATACGGTTTGTCGCGAATCTTGACCCATTCGAGATAATCGCCCCGCATGCCGGGGTAGCCGATCATCTTCCATGCGCCCATGTTCTTGTTGCCGCCGTGGCTCGGATCGGCAAAGTAGCCGGCGCGCACTTCGGCGAGGAAGTCAGCGAAGAACAGCTTCGACGAAATGTCGGCCAGCTTGATCTTGCCTTCTTCGAGACCCTTCAAAACCGCCTCCTGCATGCGCAGGTCGAGGTCGGCAAATGCCTTGCCCGAGAAACTGCTGGCGCAATGCGTGTCGACGGCCTTGATGCCCACGCGGATGATGTCCTTGAGCGCCAGCTTGCCCTGGTAGCCGAATTCGGACGTGGCTTCGAGGAATGGCCCCTGCATGTACCAGATCGCGCCAGCGGCGTATGGCGTCTGCATATGGCGGTCGAGGAATTCCGGCACGCCCAGTTCGACGGCGCCAGGGCCGTGCTGGTCATGCGGGATCAGGCGATCGACGGCGGCGATGACGAATTTCCATTCGGTCGCGGTAAAGAATTTGGGGGTGTAGGCGTCAGGCTTGCCTTCGGCCGGCGCTGCGGCCGTTGCGTTGGGCAAGTTCTGCTGGATCGCCGCTGCAGCGCCCGCACCCATCGGCACGAAGACCAGGGTCTTGATGAGCGTGCGGCGCCGGGAAGGAGATTGCTGGTCATCGGACATAATGTCTTTGCTCCATATTGACGTTGGATATATATGCATCAGGCATCTCGCATGATAACAATGCTGACCTTGATACGCTATTGGAAATCCCGGCGCGGGAATTGGCATTATCCATTTGGCGTCGTTAATTGACGCCGATTCGCTGTGTTCCTTTCGCGTTAATTTCCGTATAGGGAAATCAGCGCCAGCATCACTAATATATTTACAAATGAAACATTCTAATATTCAGAAATTTCAAGAGTTTTAATTCAATGGATGGATTACGCGCCTGTGCAGATACAGTGGTGCATGAAGTAATTGCCGCACGGATACGCCGAAATCGTCGTCAATACGAATGTGTCTCAGTGGATGGCGTTGGGGATGACCAGCGGTAATGTGTGGGCGTACAAGGCGTATCGATCGGCGCTTGAGGAGGGCGACCGCTTCTGTGGCAACGCCTGCCGGCACGCCGACATGGGTTCAGGGTGTGACAGCAAAAAACTTCACACGTTGCATAAATGAAACACTGTAACAGTCGTTTTTAATACAGGCAAACACTCTCTCATGCCGCTCTGCCTGATCACATCCGACGAAAAGAATTAATAATAATATCAAGCCAATAATGTTTTCATGTTTCTGCCCAGTGGCATATGGCCAGGATGTAATGACAAGCCCATGCACATTTTTAATGCTCCCATCACTGAATATGATGAGAGGAAAATAAATCACCGATATGGCATCACGCCGACATTGGATTTGGATAGTCATTGGCTGGGGCAGCAAATTCAGGCCGTGCATTTACGACAATTGTGCACGTATTGCACGCCATGCCCAGATTAATGTTTCATGCAGCAACGCGCCGCCGATTATCCATAGCCGTTGCTGTTCCAGCACACGCTGGCATACACGCTGGGGCAAGAAGAAACGCCTGAACATCGACACGCCTTGCGCACGCATGCTCTGGAAGCAACCGCCGGCGACCGTCGTGTCGAACCCATCCCCGGCGCGCAGCAGGTACAGCGCCGTCCCCGAACACATTGCGATATCGGCCCGGGCATCGCGCGCCAGTGAGCTCAGCCCATGCCGGTACGACAGCACGATCGTCCGGTGCAGGTCGGGCAATTCGAGATGCAGCGGGCGCAGTATGCCGAGCCATTCCAGCAGCCCGGGCAGGCCGTGCAACTGCACACCGACGCGGTCGCGATAAGCAGCGAACGCCTCTTTCAGCTCGGCCAGCGTGGCCTGGGGCGGACGGGGCAACGGCGCAGGCCGCCCGCGCCAGCGCGCCATCCAGTACGTCAGGGCGTCGTCGTGCTGCGCGCACAAGGCGGCCGGTGTTGCAGATAGCAGATCGAACTGCGCGCCGGGCTGCATGAACCGGATGACGCCACGCAGCGGGGCCAGCGCTGGCGCCTCGAGCACGTCCAGTGGCGTGGGACGGCCGTGATTGCGCCACGCATTGTCGATGCGGCTGAAGTGCGCAAACGAGGCGACCGGCACGACCAGCCGTGGCCGGAAGGCGTCGATCTGGCACGCCATGCGCCCGATGCCGCGCTCGGCCGCTGTTTCGTCGTGCGTCGCATGGGCGGCAAAGCTGGTCAGCAGCAGATCGACACGCACCTGACCCGCGCGCAGTTGCGCGGCCGCGCGGCGGCACGCAGACGCGGTGGTCAGCACCCGTTCGCCCAGGTGCAGCAGCGTGCGGTGCCCGCACGCGATCAGGCAATAGGACTCGTCCTCGTCGGTGGCACGGGCCGTCAGGCGCAGGCCGGGGGCCAGCGCGCGCGGCACGCCGACGGGGCATGTCGCAATGGCCAGGCGATGACGCCGCAATGTGTCGGCCAGGCGCGAGTCGCCCTCGCGGCACAGAAAGGTGGCGATGCCGCGAAATTCGGCGCGAAATCGCTGCACGAAGGAGTGCGACAGGTGCTCGGAGCGGCTACTCGAGCACCAGACAAACACCGGCAAACTGCTTGCGTTGAGTGCGTCGATCACGTGCGCGTCGCGGGTAGTGTCGTCAATCAGGCAACAGGCATTGTTGTGCACGGTGCCTTCGAGCCACGGGTCGACCAGCAACAGCGCATGGTCGGTGCGCAGCAACCAGCTGGCGTGGTTCAGGAATCTGAATGTCGGGCTTGGCATAGGGGTGATGGCACGGCGGCGATGGCACTGGACGTCAATACGATCGAGTCTGGTGCGTGGCCACGCACGACGCGTGAGGCGTCGCAATCGTGCGCGGGAACCGGCAAAGCACTTCGCCAAACAGGGGAAACGCCCTACAATAAGGTTGTTCTACAGAATCTACCGTGCAGCCTGCCCGTACTGCACGCCACTCGACCCGAAACGACCGACATGCCCCTGGAATCCCTTCTGTTTGCGCTCCCTGCGCAGCTCGCACCCACGCTGGTGGCGGCCCTGCTGGGCCTGTTGGTCGGCAGCTTCCTGAACGTCGTCATCTACCGTATCCCGAAGATGATGCAGCGCGAGTCCGACAACTATGTTGCGCAAGAAAGCGGCCAGCCGCCACCGCACACGGACCGCTTCAACCTGACCGTGCCCCGCTCCGCCTGCCCGTGCTGCGGGCACCGGATCACGGCGATGGAAAACATCCCGGTCATCAGCTACCTGGTCCTTGGTGGCAAGTGCCGCAAGTGCAAGACGCCGATCTCGCCGCGCTATCCGGCTGTCGAACTGTTCACCGCCATCGTCTCGGGCTTGCTGGTCTGGACTTTCGGCAGCGGCGCGATGGGCATGGCCAGTCTGCTGTTTGCGTGGCTGCTGATCGCGATGACCTTCATCGACTACGACACGCAGTTGCTGCCGGACGACCTGACCTACCCGCTGCTGTGGGCGGGCCTGCTCATCAACCTGAACGGCACCTTCGTGCCGCTGCAGGACGCCGTCATCGGCGCCGCCGCCGGTTACCTCGTGCTGTGGTCCGTGTACTGGCTGTTCAAGCTTGCCACCGGCAAGGAAGGCATGGGCTACGGCGACTTCAAGCTGCTCGCCGGCCTGGGCGCGTGGCTGGGCTGGACCGCGCTGCCGACGATCATCCTGCTGTCGTCGGTCGTCGGCGCGATCGTCGGCATCAGCCTGATCGTGTTCGCCAAGCGCGCGCGCGACAAGGCGATCCCGTTCGGCCCCTATCTGGCGGCAGCGGGCCTGCTGACGATGCTGTACGGCGCGCAGCTGGGCGGCTTCACGGCGGGCCTGTTCGGATGACGCCGGCGTTTTCAGTAGGACTGACCGGGGGCATCGGCTGCGGCAAGAGCACGGTCGCCGACCTGTTTGCCGCGCTGGGCGCGACGATCGTCGACACCGACGTCATCGCGCATGCGCTGACAGCACCGCAGGGCGCAGCGATGCCGGCCATCGTGGCCGAGTTCGGGCCCGACTTCGCGCAGCCGGACGGCGCGCTCGACCGCGCCCGCATGCGCACCCTCGTGTTTTCGGATGCCACCGCGCGCGCGCGACTGGAAGCCATCCTGCATCCGCGCATCCGCGCCGCAACCGAGGCAGCCGGCCAGGCGGCCACGGGTGCCTATGTGATCTATGTCGTGCCACTTCTGATCGAATCGGGCAGCTGGCGCGACCGCGTTACGCGCGTGCTGGCCATCGACTGCAGCGAAGACACGCAGGTGGCGCGCGTCATGCAGCGCAGCCATCTCTCCGCTGACGAGGTACGCGCGATCATGGCAACCCAGGTCACGCGCGCCCGGCGCCTGGCCGAAGCCGACGACGTCGTCGACAACGACGCCGGTCTGGAGGCCCTGCGGGCGCAGGTGCAGGCATTGCATGAACGGTATCTCGCGTTAAGTCTGTAACAATAGTGATGCAGGGTTTGTAATTTCGGGCCGCATGGTTCAGAATCACGCAGTTGCCTTCCAGCCTACATTCAGAGGAATGTCATTTTGATCGTCTACGAATACCCTTTCAACGAGCGGATTCGCACGTTGTTGCGGCTGGAAGACCTGTACGAGAAATTCAAGTTCTTCGTGCATCAGGAACACCCGATGCAGCACCATGTCGCGCTCGCGACAATCTTCGACATGCTGGAAGTGGCCGGCCGCGCCGATCTGAAATCCGATCTGCTGCAGGAACTCGAGCGCCAGAAGCAATCGCTGCTGGCCTACCGCAGCAATCCGGCCGTGGTGGCCGAAACGCTCGACGCCGTACTGGCCGAACTCGATGCGGCCAGCAGCGCGCTGGTCGCAAGCCAGGGCAAGACCGGGCAGAACGTGCGCGAGAACGAATGGCTCATGAGCATCCGCGGCCGCACGATCATCCCGGGCGGCGCCTGCGAGTTCGACCTGCCGTCATATTTTGCTTGGCAAAAGCGCCCGTTCGACAAGCGTTTTGACGACATCATGGGCTGGTTCGGCCCGCTCTCGCCGCTGCTCGAGGCGCTGTCGCTGGTCCTGCGCCTGCTGCGCAATTCCGGCGCGTCCGTCAAGATGTTCGCGGCCGCCGGCAGCTACCAGCAGATGTTGCAGGGTAAAATCTACCAGATGCTGCGCCTGACGCTCGACGAAACCACCGGCGCGATCCCCGAGATCTCGGCCAACAAGTACATGCTGTGGGTGCGCTTCACCAGCCAGGACGGCGACTGCAAGCCCAAGCCGCTCGAGGTGGACGTGCCGTTCGACCTGACGCTCTGTAATTTTTAACTGATTGACCGTACGATGACCGTTGTCTCCTGCCCTACCTGCAGCAAGAAAGTCGAATGGACCGAGGCGAACAAGTATCGCCCGTTCTGCTCCGAGCGTTGCAAGCAAATCGACCTGGGCGCCTGGGCCGAAGAAAAATTCGTCATCCCCGGCGCCGTGCCGGCCGACCCGCTCGACCCGTTCGACGAACCGCCACCGCCACAGCCTCCACAGCGCTGACCGCCGGATGCCCGGCTAGGTCCCGCTGCGGATCCCCTGCGGCACCACCACTGGCTTGTTGCGCCGCCCGTAGCGGTCCATGAACAGACCTTCCAGGCCTATCTCAGGCTGGCGCCCCGACAGCATGTCGGCCAGCACGCGCCCTGAACCGCACGCCATCGTCCAGCCCAGCGTGCCGTGGCCCGTATTGAGGAACAGGTTGCGGTACGGCGTCGGGCCCACCACCGGCGTACCGTCCGGCGTCATCGGCCGCAGGCCGCACCAGAACGAGGCCTTGCTGACGTCGCCGCCGTCCGGGAACAGATCGGTCACCGAGTGTTCGAGCGTATCGCGCCGCGCCTGGTGCAGCCGCAAATCGTAGCCTGCAATCTCGGCCGTGCCGCCCACGCGGATGCGGTCACCCAGGCGCGTGATCGCCACCTTGTAGGTCTCGTCCATCACCGTCGATTCGGGCGCGCCCGAGGCATCCGTGATCGGCACCGTGATCGAGTAGCCCTTGACCGGATAAACAGGAACGTGGATGCCGATCTGGCGCAGCAACTGCGGCGAGTAGCTTCCCAGCGCCATGACGAAGGCGTCGGATGTCAATGTGCCCTGGTCGGTGACGACGCCGGTGACGCGGTCGCCTTCCGTCGTCAAGCGTTCGATCTTGAGGCCATAGCGGAACTTCACGCCCAGGCCCTCGGCCAGTCTGGCCAGTCCCTGGGTGAACTTGAAGCAGTCGCCCGTCTCGTCATTCGGCAGCAGCAGGCCGCCGACATACTTGCTCGGCACGCGCGCCAGCGCCGGCTCGTAGCGCGTGCAGCCGGCCGGGTCGAGCAATTCGTACGCCACGCCCGACTGGCGCAGCACCTCGGTATCCGTGTGCGCGCCGTCAAGCTGCTTCTGCGTGCGAAACAACTGCAGCGTGCCCCGGCTGCGTTCATCGTAGGCGATGCCGGTGTCACGCCGCAGTTGCACCAGTACGTCGCGGCTGTATTCAGCCAGACGCACCATGCGGGTCTTGTTGACCTGGTAGCTGTGGGTATTGCAGTTGGCAAGCATCTGCAGGATCCAGCGCCACTGGTGCACATCGAGCTTCGGCCGGATCACCAGGGGGCTGTGCTGCATCGTCAGCCACTTGAGCGCCTTGGCCGGCACGCCTGGCCCGGCCCACGGCGTCGCGTAGCCGGGCGAGATTTCGCCGGCGTTGCCGAAGCTCGTTTCCAGCCCCGAACCGGGCTGGCGATCGATGACGGTCACATCATGCCCGGCCTGGGCCAGGAAATACGCCGATGCGGTTCCAATGACGCCACTGCCGAGAATGATGATCTTCATGCGATGAACTTTACGTTATGCGATCCGGAAAGCGGACGCGGTCGAGCCATTCGAGCAGCGGAATCGTCGCCGGCAGCAGCGGGCTGACGCCATACGAACCCTGCCAGGCAAAGGCTTGCCCTTCCAGGCTTTGCGGCTCGCCGATCCACTCGCGGCAGATGTAGAAATACAGGCGCACGTGGGCGTGCTCGTAGACGTGTTCGACGCAGCACCAGGCCTCGCCTTGGACAACCTGCACCCCGAGTTCTTCCATGAACTCGCGCTGCAGCGCCGCGAAGATGTCTTCGCCCGCTTCGACTTTCCCGCCCGGGAATTCCCAGTAGCCAGCGTAGGGCTTGCCGTCCGGGCGCTGGCCGAGCAGCACGTCGCCATTCGGGCGCATCAGCACACCGACGGCGACATCGACGGGTTTGGCTTTCACATTACTCATGCGGCTTGATCCGGCAACTTGCCCGCATAGTCCTTCGCGAACTGCCACGCTACGCGGCCCGAGCGCGAGCCGCGCTGCAAGGCCCACTGCAGCGCTTCGGGGCGCGCCGCCGCGATCTGCTCCGGCGTGCAGCCGAAGCTCGCGAGCCAGTGGCCGACGATGCCCAGGTAGTCATCCTGGCGGAACGGGTAGAACGACAGCCACAAACCAAACCGCTCGGACAGCGAGATTTTCTCTTCGACCGTCTCGCCCGGATGCAGGTCGCCATCGGCGCCATGCTGGTAGCCGGCGTTGTCCGACATTTTCTCGGGCATCAGGTGGCGCCGGTTCGACGTTGCGTAGATCAGCACATTGTCGGACTGCGCCGAGATGCTGCCATCGAGCGCCACCTTCAGCGCCTTGTAGCCGGCCTCGCCCTCTTCGAACGACAGGTCGTCGCAAAAGATCACGAAGCGCTCGGGCCGGCCCGCGACCAGATCGACGATGTCGGGCAAGTCGGCCAAGTCAGCCTTGTCGACTTCGATCAGGCGCAGGCCCTGGTCGGCGTAGCCGTTCAGGCACGCCTTGATCAGCGACGATTTGCCGGTGCCGCGCGCACCGGTCAGCAGCACGTTGTTGGCCGGGCGGCGCGCGACGAACTGGCGCGTGTTCTGCTCGATCTGGCGCTTTTGCGCGGCCACGTGGTGCAGGTCGTCCAGGTTGATGGTGGACGCGTGCAGCACCGGCTGCAGGTAGTTGCCGGCGCCGCCCGCGCGCCGGCGCCAGCGGAAGGCCGTGCTGCGCTTCCAGTCCGGCTCACGGGCATGCGCGGCCGGCAGCACGGCTTCAAGGCGCTCGAGCAAGCCTTCGGCGCGGCGCAGGAACTGGTCCAGTGGCGATGTCACCATCAGGACCGGTAGTCGGCGTTGATCGTGACGTAGTCGTGCGACAGGTCGCAGGTCCAGACCGTGGCCGTGGCATCGCCACGCGCGAGCTTGACGCGCACCGTGATCTCGGACTGCTTCATGATGCGCTGGCCGTCTTCTTCCTTGTAGTCGGGATTGCGACCGCCCGCCTTGGCGACCCAGACGTCGTCCAGGTACAGGTCGAGCTTCGTGACATCCAGGTCATCGACGCCGGCATAGCCGATGGCGGCCAGGATGCGGCCCAGGTTCGGGTCGGATGCGAAGAACGCGGTTTTCACCAGCGGCGAATGCGCGATCGCATACGCGATCTTGCGGCATTCGGCCACGTCGGCGCCTTCGTCGACCGTGATGGTCATGAACTTGGTGGCGCCTTCGCCGTCGCGAATGATCTGCTGCGCCAGGTTGCGCGAGATGTCGGTCACGGCATCTTTCAACGCTTCGTAGTCGGGGCCTTCAGCCTTGTCGATCACGAGCGAACCGGCGCCGGTGGCGACGATGATGAAGGAGTCGTTGGTCGACGTGTCGCCATCGATCGTGATCGCATTGAACGAATGATCGGCCGCGTGCTTGACCAGTTCATCGAGCACCGGCTGCGCGACCTTGGCGTCGAACGCGAGGTAGCCCAGCATCGTGGCCATATTCGGTTTGATCATGCCGGCGCCCTTGCTGATGCCGCTCATCGTGACGGTGTGCCCGCCGATGGTGACGGTGCGCGACGCGGCCTTCGGCTGGGTGTCGGTGGTCATGATCGCCTCGGCGGCGTTGTACCAGTTGTCCGCCTTCAGATTCGACACCGCGGCCGGCAGGCCGGCGACGACCTTCTGCAGCGGCAGCTGTTCCAGGATCACGCCGGTCGAAAATGGCAGCACCTGGCCCGGCTCGATGTCCAGCAGCTTGGCCAGCTCGGCGCAGGTAGCCTGCGCATTGGCCAGGCCCTCTTCGCCCGTGCCCGCATTCGCGTTGCCGGTATTGACCACCAGCGCGCGGATCGGCGCGCCGCCATGCTTCACGGCGGCCAGATTGGCCTTGCTGACCTGTACCGGCGCGGCGCAGAAGCGGTTCAGCGTGAACACGCCGGCGACCGTGGCGCCTTCGGCCACGCGCATGACGAGGATGTCCTTGCGGTTGGGCTTCTTGATGCCGGCTTCGGCGAAACCGATCTCGATGCCGTTGACGGGTTTCAGGTCGGCTGCGACTGGCAGGGGGGAATTGACGGCCATGGTGATCTCGTTGGAAAAATTGCGAATCTCTTATTGTAACGCCAGCGTCGCCGCCACGCGGCAAGCATGCGGCCGCAGGTGCGAATGCATTGAACATGCGACCGCCCTGCCTGCGCAGGGCATCTGCTCGTTCCTGCCCTGTGGGCTGTGGTATTTCCCCACAGCGATATCAAGGCAACGACAAAAGTCAAGGTTGGTGGATTCAGTGTCGGGCATGTTTATGAGCTAGTTCTTCAGCGAAAGATCTCATATGAACAGCCTAAATCTGAATGGAACCATATTCGAATACAGCCAGCGCAATCGAGCTATCCGTCTGCGTCTCGCCCACGGCGAAGTAGACATGGAGGATGTGCTTGTCGTGGCTCGTCTGAGCGGACAAGAAACACTGTGTGGAGGTCTTGAATACCGCGTGGATTGCTTCTCGACGAAGTCGAATCTTCCTCTAAAAATGTTGATTGCACTGCCCGCAGAGCTGCAATTCGTGACTGATCGCGGCACATTGCATTCGGTGTGCGGGATTCTCGCGCAGGTTTGCGCCGGACCGAGCGATGGAGGCCTGGCTACCTACCATTTGGTGATTCGCGATGCGCTGGCGCTGATGGAGCAGCGCGTGAACTCGCGTGTTTTCCAGAACATGCACGAAGTCGATATCTCGACGGTGCTGGTACGCGAGTGGCGCCTGAACAATCCGGTGCTGGCGATGGCATTCGAGCTTGATACGACTGGCATCGCCAAGGAGGGTCCATTTCGGGAGCTGACCATGCAGCACAATGAATCCGATGCGGCGTTCCTGCGCCGTCTGTGGAAGCGGCGTGGCATTGCCTGGTTTTTTCGGCCAGGGAAGGCTGCCAAGCCCGCGTTCCCTGGTACACCCACTCATGTGCTGACACTCTTTAACAAACCGCTCTCGCTCGCAGAAAATGCCGTGGGCATTGCGCGGTTTCATCGCGATGCGAGCACTGAAGAGCGAGACGGCATCATCGGCTGGAGCGCTGTGCGTACGTTAAAGCCTGGCCGTGTTTCCCGCCAAAGCTGGAATCCCTTGCAGGGCCGGATGATGTACGCCTACTCTCCCACCCTCACGAAGCAGGGAACTGCAGGCACCCAATTTTCATCCGGCCTCGAGGATTACCAGATCGATCCACCCGGTATCGCAATGGATGCGGCCGACTATCGAACGCAGGGTGATTTACGCATTCAACGATTCGAATATGAGAGCAAGTGCTTTCACGGCGAAAGTGGCGTGCGCGATTTGCGTATCGGCGAGTGGTTTCGCCTTGACGGGCACCCCGAGATCGACCGTCACCCGGAAACCGAGCGTGAGTTCGTAGTCACAGACCTCTCGGTAGTGGCCGAAAACAACCTGCCCAAGGACGTTGATGAACGCATACGGCGTATGTTCGCCGCCGATTTGCTGGCCAACGCGTCGATTCACAAAGGGTTGGAACAAGCAAGCCAAGAGCGTGACGTGAAATACACCAATCGGTTCACCTGTGTGCGACGCGGGATACCGATCGTCCCGGCCTACGATCCGCGTACCGATCTGCCCAGAATAAAATTGCAGTCAGCACTTGTGGTTGGGCCTCCTGGTGAAGAAGTACATTGCGACACCCTGGGACGGATCAAAGTGCGGTTTCCCGGAAACCGGGAGCAAGACCATCAGGACCGCGGCGGCGCGAGCAATACCGACCGCGATTCCCCCTGGGTACGTGTGGCCACTTCCTGGGCCAGCAACCACTGGGGCGGCATTAGCTTGCCACGAGTCGGCGATGAAGTATTGGTCGACTTTCTTGGTGGCGACCCGGATCGCCCCATCGTCGTCGGCCGGGTATTCGGCGGCGCTTCTCTTCCCCCAGCGTTCAGTCATTACGGCGCATTACCTGGGAATCGGTTCCTGGCTGGCATCAAGAGCAAGGAGGTAAACGGCACGCGCTACAACCAGCTCCGACTGGACGACACGCCCGGACAGATCAGCGCACAACTGGCCAGTGAACATGGACATAGCCAGTTAAATCTGGGATGCCTGACCCATCCCAGGAACGATGGGAATGGCGAACCCCGGGGTGAAGGTGCGGAACTGCGCAGCGATCATTCGGTCGTCGTGCGTGCAGCGCAATTGATGTTACTGACCACACAGGCGATGCTTGGTGCGACCGGCAAGCAACTCGAGCGCGAGCCTCTGCTGGCACTGCTGGAAAGTTCACAGGCCCTGCTTAAGGAACTCGGAGAATTCGCTGCACAGCATCAGGCATTGCCAGTCGATCTGACATCCCATCAGCAGCTGGCGGATAGCCTCGAGAGCGCTGGCGGTGCGTCTGGTTCGGATGCGAATGGCACCAGACAAGCAGCAGCTCTGATCGCCCAATATGCCGATGGAGGCTTCGTCAGCGCCACGCCGAAATCGACCGTCAGCTATAGCGGACGCCAACAGAATATTCTCGCGCAACAGCACATCCAGGTCGTTGCCGGTCAGCAGATCAATTTTAATGCCGGCAAAGGCATTTCGCTGTTTGCGCACCAGGATGGAATGAAGCATATCGCGCGCTCAGGAAAGCTCGAACTCCAGGCGCAGCAGGACAGTGTCGGCATTGCTGCGGATGTCGATGTCAGGATCACTGCCAGTCAGGGTGAAGTCGTCATCGCGGCAAAGAAAAGCCTGACGCTGCTATGCGGCGGTGCGTATATCAAAATCTCTGACGGAAAGATCGAGCAAGGCTGTGCTGATGACTTTACCGTCAAAGCCGCGAATCATCGATTTAACGGCCCCGCACAACAAGAGGCGAAATTGCCTTTCTTCCCCGCTGCCGAGCATACCAACTGGCTGAAACTCGATCTGGACGGACACGAAGGCGCGCCGATGGCCGGTGTGCCCTACACCCTGTACATGGCCGGCGGCCAGCAAAAGGACGGGACGCTGGATGGCAACGGCATGGCTGAAGAGCGCAACTTGCCGGACACCATCGACAAGGTGGTTTATCACAACGCGCCATCAGCCCAGGATGAACCACGCGCTCAAGTTGATGAGCTGCTGGCGTGTGTCGATCGACTGGTGAGCGAGGCGCCGCGCCTGTCAGATGAGGATTCAATCAGGGGAGACGCGTGATGACCACCAGCGATCAAACATTGAACGCCCTGAACGAAGTGCGCGGCTACCAGAAACCAGATGGTGTGGGAATCGGCGAGTGGATATGGGGCGCATTGCAAGGGGATTTTAATCCGGAAAGAACGAACGGACAGATCGGCTTCGACATGGGGGTATCGCTGGTTCCGCTCGTCGATACGATTCTTGACCTGCGGGATCTGGTCGCAAATATTCGCCTCTACAGAAAAGACCCCGATAACAAAGTAACGATGTTTCTTATTGCGACAACGGCTATCGGCTTTATTCCCGAGATCGGCACCGTGGCCAAAAGTGGCCTGCGCCTGGTGTGGGTCTATCTGAAGCCATTGATCAAACACGCAGACGATTTCACCAATGTCAGCAAGCTGGTCGCTTTGACGAATCGCGCGTGCGATCTTGCCCTGCCGAGGTTGACGGAATACCTCCAGCATAACCAGATTGCAAAATGGGCGACACGGGGGAAAATACCAGACGTTTACAAATTCATTTCAAAGAAAATCATAGAGGTTGCGGCGAGCATCAGCCCATCCGTCCTCAAAGGTCTGATCAACGAGAAGTGCGATGCGCTGAAAGAACTACTTAAAAAAATACGGATGATTGTTCCCACGGGTATTCGCGCGCTAGTGGATGACAGTCTGAAAATGCTCGATGATTTTCGAAAAGCGGTAAGTGAGTGCGTCGATGATTATGCGCAACCTGTCAGAACCGTACTCAAAGTCGTTGCAAAGAGGCTTGATGACCAAGCATGGCGGGTGGAAATATATCGAACAAATCGCGGGTGGATTGCACCAATTTCGGAATCTGGCTCGGCAAAACTGATCAATGCAAAGCCGCCGGCTTGGGTTAAGTCCATCACTGGGCCAGTAGACTATCCACCAATAACATTAAACGATATAGCCGTAAAAAAACTTATGAAACAACATCCAAACCATCCGACCCTTTCTCCCGATAACATATCTACATTTAGTGCGAGGGGCAAGGGAATGCTTCCAGACAACATCATCGGTCCGCAGAAACTTTATAGGATAATAGATCCATCCAACGAGGGCGCAGGGATATTCTGGATATCCGAAGCAGAATTCAAAGCAATCAAAGATCGTGAAGAATGGCGGAGCCGATTCGCAGTCAAGCCAGAGTGGAATCAAAATGGTTGGGTTGTGGAGTATAACGTACTACCAAATGAAACTCTCGCTGTCTGGAGGGGGCCCGCAGCCAGCCAAAAACTGGAAGGGACGAACTATTTTTTGCAAGGTGGTGGAGAGCAAATTGTATTTTTCCCCAGTAAGCGCGATGAAATGCATACCGTCATGCCTCGCGTAGATCACGAAACTGGCGCTGATATCAGGGACTACGCTGGCAATTTGGATCGGCGAGTTGAATTTACCGATGTTGCCGGCGAAAAGGTCCCTGCCAAATTGCGCAAGAGGATCGTCGATCAGCACATAAAAGGACCTACTGAAACCGGCTGGGGCGCAACTGATTATTCCCCAGAAGAAGCGCACAGAATAATTCTAAATTTGCCCGTAACCCCATAATATCATCCAAGAGGGAAGTAATGAGAAACCTTAACTTTGAAGCCGCCATCTGGTATTTATTTACATCACCAGAATTTTTCGAAACAGCAGCGAATGATTGCGGCGTGACGACGAAGTGGTTCGAGACGTTGGCAATTTTACGTCAAGTTTCAAATTTTGGGAGAAATAATCAAATCTATGACACATTCAGGAAGCTGGAATGCAATTTAAGGAGAGGCGCTGCCTTGGCAAGGCTTGGGGATTATCAACTCATTTTTCAAACTGCAGAATCTAATAACGGAAATATTCGAGGAATGATGGAACAACCGCTACATAGTTGGATGACTGAAAAGGAGTACCAAGAATTTGAGCAAGTGCGAATTTCAAGAGTCACGGCATATAGCAGCATCATTACACTAACCTTGCACAATGCGCTAATGGGCGCCATCAGTTATTTCGGCATAAACCCAAGGCACCCCGAGCGCCGAAATGATGATGACGGACTTCCCGGGAGCACTATTATTGAATGGTATACCGACTATCTCGACTACTACAAAGAGCCATTGTTCTCGCGCCTGCCGGATCCTCTTCCCGACTATGCAATAGACAAATCAATTTCTTGCAACACTGGCGACGAAGTTCCATGGACCGGCGTGTGGTATCCAAGCACAGGGCTAGAGAATCACAGCCTCACCTTTGCGGTCAAAGGAATGAGAATGCAGGCAGTATATAAAGTAATCAAAACAACTGAGGAATTGAGAACTGCAATCCAAATGTTCCCTCCACCTGAAACAGTCGCCGTCGCCACCACTTGGCATCCTGTCATCGTCGCGCCACCCAAAGCCAAAGCACCGACCGAATTATGGTCAAAAGCTGGCCAGCAATGCCCAAAAGAAGGCGTGTGGGAGCCAACCGACCCCGGTGCAGCTCGGCGATACTATCGAGTCGGAGATGTCATGCTCAGTCTTGGATCGGCCCATGGTTATACTGTATGGCGATGGGTATCAGAACGTTAGTCCCGGCATGCTGCACTCCGCACCCGCCGCGAGGTAGAGCGGCGTAACCCATTGCATATCAATCAGCGGTTAAGCAAAAAAATGCCGGTTTTCCCCGGCCGCTTCTACATGCTACCTGCCTGCTGTTCTTACGCCAGCTTGCCGTGGCACTGCTTGAACTTCTTGCCGCTGCCGCGAGGGCATCGGTCGTTACAGCCCGCATTCACTAATTTGGCTGGAGAAAAAGCCGCTGCCAAACTGCGCAAGCAAATTCTTGATCCAAATATAAAGGGCCCATTCGAAACTGGTTGGGGAGCAACCGACTATACGCCTGAGGAAGCGAAAAGAATTCTTCTCAATTTACCAGCCAATCCATAAAAATCGAAAAGGAATGCGATGAGGAATTTCAACTTAGAAGCTGCGATCTGGTATTTATTTGCATCGCCAGAATTTTATGAAAAAGCAGCGGAGGATGCAGATGCCACAATGAAGTGGTTCGAGAGACTGGCCATCGCCCGACAAGCGTCAAATTTTGGTAGAAATAACAAAATTTACGATACATTTAAAAAGCTTGCATTCAATTACAAAAGAGGCGCAACTTTAGCACGTCTCGATGACTACCAATTGATTTGTGATACCGCCGACTCGTTCAGGGGCGATGTTCGAGGATTGCTAGAACAACCTTTGCATAGTTGGATGACCGAGAAAGAATATGACATATTTGACCGGGTTTGGCTTTCTAGGGCGATGGCGTATGCCTCCATTATAAGACGGACCTTGCAAAATGCTATGTGGGGCGCTACAAGTTATTTCGATGAAAATCTAGCACATCCAGAACGGCGTGATAATGATGATGGATTTCCAGGGGATAAGATTGTAGGGTGGTACACCAGCTATCTGAAAAATTATGAAAATCCAATGTTTTCGACGCTGCCGGACCCCCTACCCAACTATCTCATCGACAAGTCGATTTCTTGTCATACCGGCGACGAAGTCCCGTGGACCGGAGTATGGTATCCCGCCACAAGACTGGAACATCATAGCCTCACCTTTGCGGTGAAAGGAATGCGAATGCAGGCGGTATATAAGGTCATCAAAACAACAGAAGAGTTGAGGACCGAAACCGACATGTTTCCCCTGCCAGAAACAGTGGCGGTCGCCACTGCCTGGCACCCCGTTATCGTCGCACCGCCTGACACCAACACCCCGACTGAGTTGTGGTCAAAAGCTGGCCAGCAATGCCCAAAAGAAGGCGTGTGGGAGCCAACCGACCCCGGTGCAGCTCGGCGATACTATCGAATCGGCGATGTCATGCTTAGTCTTGGGTCGGCCCATGGTTATACCGTATGGCGTTGGGTATCGGAACGTTAGTCCCGGTTTGCTGCACTCCGCACCCGCCGCGAGTTAAAGCGGCGTAACCCATTACATATCAATCAGCGGCTAGAAAAAAAAAACGGCCGGGTTTCCCCGGCCGCCTCTACTTGCTACCTGCCTGCTGCGCTTACGCCAGCTTGCCGTGGCACTGCTTGAACTTCTTGCCGCTGCCGCAAGGGCATGGATCGTTACGACCGACCTTCACGCCCATATAGCTGCTGTGGTCTTCCGCCGACACCGCGTCGCCTTCGCCGTCCTTGTTCGGGTTCGGATTGAACAGCTCTTCCGGCGCGGCCGACGGGTTGTAGTCGGCGTGCTGGTAGTTGACGTTCTCGAGCTGGGCCGCCTGCGCTGCCATCGCTGCTTCGGCTGCTTCGACTTCTTCACGCGACTGGATGTGCACCGTCATGACGGTACGGATCACTTCGTTCTTGATCAGGTCGAGCATGTTCGAGAACAGCTCGAACGCTTCGCGCTTGTATTCCTGCTTCGGGTTCTTCTGTGCGTAGCCGCGCAGGTGGATACCCTGGCGCAGGTGATCAAGCGCCGCGAGGTGTTCGCGCCAGTGGGTGTCAACGCTTTGCAGCATGACGTTGCGCTCGAAGCCACCGAACGATTCGCGGCCGACGATACCGACCTTGCTGTTGTACGACGTTTCGGCCGCCGTCAGCACGCGCTCGAGCAGGTCGTCGTCGTTCAGGTTCGGCTCGTCCTGCAGCATCTGCTGCAGGGGCACGTTCAGGCTCCACTCGCCCGCCAGCGTCGTTTCCAGCGCCTTGACGTCCCACTGTTCTTCGACCGATTCGGCCGGCACATGGATGCGCACCTGGTCGGTGAACACGCCCACGCGCAGCGAATTGATCATCTCGCTGATGTCGGTCGCTTCGAGCAGTTCGTTACGCTGGGTGTAGATCACCTTACGCTGGTCGTTGGCGACGTCGTCGTACTCGAGCAATTGCTTACGCACGTCGAAGTTGCGGGCTTCGACCTTGCGCTGGGCCGACTCGATCGAGCGCGAGACGATGCCCGCTTCGATCGGTTCGCCTTCCGGCATTTTCAGGCGGTCCATGATCGCGCGCACGCGGTCACCGGCGAAGATGCGCAGCAGCGCGTCGTCCAGGCACAGGTAGAAGCGGGACGAACCCGGATCGCCCTGACGGCCCGAACGGCCGCGCAACTGGTTGTCGACGCGGCGCGACTCGTGGCGCTCGGTGCCGATGATGTGCAGGCCGCCGGCATTGACCACGTGGTCGTGCAGCGACTGCCACTCGTCGCGCAGCGTCTGCGACTGGGCCGCTTTCTGTTCCGGGCTCAAGCTGCCATCGGCTTCGATGAGCTGGATCTGCTTGCCCATATTGCCGCCCAGGACGATGTCGGTACCACGGCCGGCCATGTTGGTGGCGATGGTGATCATCTTGGGACGGCCCGCCTGCGCCACGATTTCCGCTTCGCGTGCGTGCTGCTTCGCGTTCAGGACGTTGTGAGGCAGGTTGGCCTTGGTCAGGATGCCCGACAGCAGCTCGGAGTTCTCGATCGAGGTGGTGCCCACCAGGACCGGCTGGCCGCGCTCGTAACAGTCGCGGATGTCCATGACCATCGCGTTGTACTTCTCGTCGGACGTCTTGTAGACCTGATCCTGGCGGTCCTTGCGCTGCGACGGCCGGTTTGGTGGGACGACAACGGTTTCGAGGCCGTAGATTTCCTGGAATTCGAACGCTTCGGTGTCGGCGGTACCCGTCATGCCGGCCAGCTTGCCGTACATGCGGAAGTAGTTCTGGAACGTGATCGAGGCCAGGGTCTGGTTCTCGTTCTGGATACGCACGCCCTCTTTCGCTTCGACGGCCTGGTGCAGGCCATCCGACCAGCGGCGGCCCGTCATCAGGCGGCCGGTGAATTCGTCGACGATGACGACTTCATTGTTCTGCACCACGTAGTGCTGGTCCTTGTGGTACAGGACGTGGGCGCGCAGCGCTGCGTACAGGTGGTGGATCAGCGTGATGTTGCCGGCGTCGTACAGCGACGCGCCTTCAGGCAGCAGGCCCATCTCGGTCAGGATCGCTTCGGCGTGCTCGTGGCCCGATTCGGTCAAGAGCACGGTGTGCGCTTTCTCGTCCTTCAGGTAGTCGCCCGGGACTTCGATCTTGCCCTTGCCGTCCGGCGTTTCTTCGCCGATTTGCTGAACCAGCTGCGGCGGCACCGCGTTCAGGCGGATGTACAGGTCGGTGTGGTTCTCGGCCTGGCCCGAGATGATGAGCGGCGTGCGCGCTTCATCGATCAGGATCGAGTCGACTTCATCGACCACCGAGAAATTCAGGCCGCGCTGAACGCGCTCGCGCAGGTCGTAGACCATGTTGTCGCGCAGGTAGTCGAAGCCGAATTCGTTGTTGGTGCCGTACGTGATGTCCGAGCTGTAGGCTTTCTGCTTGCTGTCGTGGTCGAGCTGCGACAGGTTGACGCCGGTCGTGAGGCCCAGCCAGCCGTACAGCTGGCCCATCTGGTCAGCATCGCGCTGCGCCAGGTAATCGTTGACGGTAATGACGTGCACGCCCTTGCCCGACAGGCCGTTCAGGTAGACCGGCAGCGTGGCCATCAGGGTCTTGCCCTCGCCCGTGCCCATCTCCGCGATCTTGCCCTGGTGCAGGACCATGCCGCCGATCAGCTGGACGTCGAAGTGGCGCATCTTCATCACGCGCTTGGCAGCTTCGCGGCAGACGGCGAATGCTTCCGGCAGGATCTCGTCGAGGGTCGTGCCCTTGGCCAGCCGGTCCTTGAATTCAGGCGTCTTGGCTTGCAGTTCCGCGTCCGAGAGCTGCTCCATCTGTGGCTCGAGCGCGTTGATGACACGCACGGTCTTTTGATATTGCTTGAGCAGTCGCTGGTTGCGACTGCCGAAAATCTGGGTCAGGAATGACATGCTTGGTTTCTAGTATTAAATACGCCGCAATAGACGCCAATGAGGGAGCCAAGATGATATCAACAGATTTCACCAAAGACCGCGTTAGGCAAATAACCACTGATTTTATCATGCGATTCGGCCACACTTGGGGATCGTGGGCAGGATAACAAGTCCCGCAGGGACAGAAACGTTATCAGACTGCCTCGTATGGCCTGCAAAATCCCACGCTGCATTGCCCGCGACCCGGCGCTGTGCCGGGGTTTCCCCATCTACCGCGCGCTGTGGTATGTTCCGAGCATGCAGCAACCTCCCCCAAAGCGCCCGGTCCATATCTTCGGCACCAAGAACCGGCAGACCTCGCACGCCGCCACCGACTTCCTGCGCTCGAACGACCGCCTGGCCAGCCTGATGCCGGCCATCACGCGCATGGCGCGCCTGCAGGCCGATTGCGCCGCGGCGCTGCCGGCCGTGTTTCACAACTGCGATGTGCTGTCGTTCCAGGAAGGGGTATTGATTCTGGCCGTGCCCAGCTCGGCGCTGGCGGCGCGGCTCAAGCAGATGCTGCCCAAGCTGCAAAGTACGCTCATCGGGCGCGGCTGGCAGGTGGAATCGACCCGCATCAAGGTGCAGGTCACACGCGCGCTGCCCGACAAACCCGAGATGCGCACGTTGGAGCTGCCACCGACGGCCGTGCGCGCGTTCGAGGAACTGGCCGCGTCACTGCCGGACGACAAGCACAATCACGATCTGGTGGCCGCGCTCAGGGCGCTGGCAGCAAAGAGAAAATAAGCGCAGGCAGCGCCGGGATCAGCTCTGCGCCCACTCCCGCGTCATCTGCTTGACGTACGATGGCGGCGCCGTATCGAGCGCATCGAAGCTGACGATCTCGTACGAATCCGGCTGCGCCAGCAAGGCGCGCAGCAGGTCGTTGTTGAGGGCATGGCCCGACTTGTGGGCCGTGTAGCTGGCCAGCAGCGGATGGCCCACCAGATACAGGTCGCCGATCGCGTCGAGGATCTTGTGGCGCACGAATTCATCTTCGTAGCGCAGGCCGTCGGCATTGAGGATGCGGTATTCGTCCATCACGATCGCGTTCTCGAACGAGCCGCCGCGCGCCAGGCCCATGCCGCGCAGGCTTTCCACGTCCTGCATGAAGCCGAACGTGCGCGCACGCGCGACGTCGCGCACATAGGTGATGTCGCCGAAGTCCACGCTCGCGCGCTGCATCGTGCCATCGACCGCCGGGTGATTGAATTCGATGAAGAAATCGAGCTTGTAGCCGTTGTGCGGCGACAGGCGCGCCCACTTTTCGGCCGCGCCGCTGCCCTGGCGCACTTCGACGTCCTTCAGCACGCGGATGAACTTGCGGGCCGACGACTGCTCTTGCATGCCCGCCTGCTGCAGCAGGAACACGAACGACGACGCCGAACCGTCCATGATCGGGATTTCCTCGGCCGTCACGTCGATGACGAGGTTGTCGATGCCCAGGCCCGCGCAGGCCGACATCACGTGTTCGACGGTCGAGACGCGCGCATCGTCCTTGATCAGGACCGACGCCATGCGCGTGTCGCCCACCACGTGCGCGGAACTGGGAATGGACACGATCGGATCGAGATCGACGCGGCGAAACACGATGCCCGTGTCCGGACCGGCCGGGCGCAGCGTGAGTTCGACCTTGCGGCCCGAGTGCAGTCCGACGCCCGTGGCGCGGACCAGTTCCTTGATGGTTCGTTGTTTCAGCATGGATCGATTATAGCCCAGCGCTCCCAGCGCTGCTGCGCCCCTCCCCTGCTCGTCAAGGATGCTCGGCCTCTACGTGCTCTTTCTCGTGGCGGATCAGATACAGGCCGCTGCCGATGATGATCGCTGCGCCCAGCAGCGTGTAGCTGTCGGGCAGCGCGCGCCACAGCAGCCAGTCCAGGCCCACGCCCCAGGCCAGGGCCGAGTATTCGAACGGCGCCACGCTCGACGCTTCGCCGCGCGAAAACGCTTCGGTGATCGCCAGCTGGCCGATGAAACCCGACACCGCCAGCCCGCACAGGATCGGGATGTCACGGGCCGACATTGGTACCCAGTCGGGCGCCGCCAAGGCGCCGGCGCCAATGGCGATCAGCACCATCAGCCAGAACACCGTGTGCTCGCTGCGGTCGGTCCGTGACAGCACGCGCACCGTGATCGCCGAGACGGCGTAGCAGGCGGCCGATCCCAGCACCGCCAGACCGCCCACTGTCAGGAAGCCCGCGCCGCTGGGGCGCAGCACGACCAGTACGCCAATCAGCCCGACGCCGATGGCGAGCCAGCGCGCCAGGTCGACGCGCTCGCGCAGCAGCAAGACCGACAAGGCCGTGATCAGGGCAGGTGCAATGAAGAAGATCGAATAGGCTTCGGCCAGCGACAGCTTTTGCAGGCCAAATGCGAACAGCGCCAGCATCAGGATGCCCAGCCCAGCGCGCAGCAGGTGCATCGGCCAGCGTACGCGCAGGATGCCGGCAAACGCGCCGCGCCAGGCCACGTACAGGGCAATCAGGGGCAGCGAGCAGATGGCGCGCAATGCGGCGACCTGCAGCGCCGGATAGCGCGCCGACAGCAGCTTCATGGCCGTGTCCATCAGCGCGAACATGAAGACGGCAAGCAGCATCGCGTAGATGCTGTACAGGTTTCCCGATGGGCGCTTCACGGTGCGGCGTTCCTTGTGGGTAGTGAAAAAAAACGGCGCCGCAGCGCCGTTCGTCATGCAGGTATTGGCGAAATCAGCCCAGCTTTTCCAGCATCGCTTCGGCGCTCGACGCTTCAACGCCCTTGGCATCCAGGTCCAGCGTCTTGACCACGCCGTCTTCAACCAGCATCGCGTAGCGCTTCGAGCGCACGCCCATGCCGTGGGCCGAGTAATCGTTGTCCAGGCCCAGCGCCTTGGTGAACGTGGCGTTACCGTCGGCCATCATGCGCACGATACCGGTGGCTTTCTGATCGCGGCCCCAGGCGCCCATCACAAACGCGTCGTTGACCGAGATGCACCAGATTTCATCGACGCCCTTGGCTTTCAATGCGTCAGCATGCTTGACATAGCCCGGCACGTGCTGCACCGAGCAACCCGGCGTGAACGCGCCCGGCAGGCCGAAGATCACGATCTTCTTGCCCTTGACCAGATCGGCGACCTGGAACGTGTTCGGGCCCAGGCTGCAGCCTGCGGTTTCGTTCTCGATGAATTCGGCCAGCGTGCCGTCGGGCAGGCGTTCGCCAATCTGGATGCTCATGTTCGCTCCTGTGAAGGTTGTGTGAATCCGGCCATTATCGCCGATCCGGGCCCCGGACGTAAAAAGGGCCAGCTCGCGCCGGCCCTTTCAACGGCGGCTGGCTCGCGCCAGCCGTCATGCCAAAACTCAGTCGGCCTGCTTGCGCAGGAATGCCGGAATGTCGTAGGTCTCGACGCCATTGCGCTGCATCGCCTGCACCTGCTCGGATGCCTGCTCGCGGCGCCACACGGCCGGCTGCTTCATGCCGCCCAGCGCATCAGCGCTGGCCTTGCCGGCAGTCAGGCCGCCCGGCACGGCTGCGGCGCCCTGCATCACTGGCGCGTCGTAGGTACCGGTGCGCATGACTTGCTGCGGCTGGACCAGCTGGATCGACTTCTTGTTCTTGCCCAGGCCCGTCGCGACCACGGTCACGCGGATCTCGTCGCCCATGCTGTCGTCGTAAGCGATACCCTGTGCGATCGACGCGTCCGGCGCGGCGAAAGCGCGCACGGCGGCCATGACTTCCTTGATCTCTTTACCTTTCAGGCCACGGCTTGCGGTCACGTTGACCAGCACGCCCTTGGCGCCCGACAGGTCGATACCGTCGAGCAGCGGCGAGGCAACAGCCTGTTCGGCGGCGATGCGCGCGCGGTCGACGCCGGCGGCGGTCGCGGTGCCCATCATGGCCTTGCCCTGCTCGCCCATGATCGTCTTGACGTCGTTGAAGTCGACGTTGATATGGCCTGGCACGTTGATGATCTCGGCGATACCGGCGACCGCGTTGTTGAGCACATCGTCGGCATGCTGCATCCAGTCGAGCATGCTTTCATCTTCGTAGATGTCTTCGAGCTTTTCGTTCAGGATGACGATCAGGGAGTCGACGTGCTTGGTCAGTTCTTCGAGGCCCGCTTCGGCCACGTCCATGCACTTCTGGCCTTCGTACGAGAACGGCTTGGAGACGACAGCGACGGTCAGTGCGCCCATCGCCTTGGCCACTTCGGCCACGATCGGTGCGGCGCCGGTGCCGGTGCCGCCGCCCATGCCGGCGGCGATGAAGACCATGTGCGCGCCGCGCAGTGCGTCTTCGATGCGCGAGCGTGATTGTTCGGCGAGCTGGCGACCGACTTCAGGACGCATGCCTGCACCCAGGCCCGAGTCACCGATCTGGATGATGTTGCCGGCGCTCGATACGGCCAGCGCTTGCGCGTCCGTGTTCGCGGCGATGAACTCGACACCGGATACACCTTTATTGATCATGTGCTGAACCGCGTTGCCGCCGGCGCCACCGACGCCCACGACCTTGATCACGGTCCCCAGTGCTGCGTTATCGACCATATCGAACTCCATGATGTGCTCCCTAATTTTCAAAGTGCATTTACGGGAACGAGGCCTGTGCGTATCTGGTTCGCCGCCTCAAACCGGTATCTGCGATTGTATGTAAAAAACTGTAATTCGTGATGAAATTTCGCTACCTAATTTGTTACCAAGTGCTAGTGCGATTGCATGTGCGTCAGAAGTTCCCCGCGATCCACTCCTTCATGCGCTGCCAGACTGCCTTCACCGAACCATCCTGGCGCGTGACGATGTGTCCGCGCAGGTACTGTTTCTTTGCTTCGAGCAGCAAGCCAAGCACGGTTGCGTAGCGGGGGCTGCGCACCACATCGGCCAATTGCCCGCGGTAGTCCGGCGTGCCGAGGCGTGCCGGTTTGAGGAAGATGTCTTCCGCCATTTCGATCATGCCGGGCATGATCGCGCTGCCGCCAGTCAGAACGATGCCGGACGACAGCACGCCTTCGTAGCCCGATTCGCGCACCGCCTGGTGCACCATCGCAAACAGCTCCTCCACCCGGGGCTCGATCACGGCCGCTAAAGCCTGGCGCGACAGGGCGCGCGGGCCGCGGTCACCGAGACCTGGCACTTCGAGTGTCTCGCCCGGGTCGGCCAGCACCTGCTTGGCCACGCCGTAGCGGATCTTGATATCTTCGGCTTCGCCGGTCGGTGTGCGCAAGGCCATCGCGATGTCGCTGGTGATCTGGTCACCCGCGATCGGGATCACGGCCGTGTGGCGGATCGCGCCGTCCGAGAACACCGCGATGTCGGTGGTGCCGCCGCCGATGTCGATCAGCACCACGCCCAGTTCTTTCTCGTCGACCGTCAGCACTGCGTCGGCGGACGCCATCGGCTGCAGGATCAGGTCCGAGACCTCGAGACCGCAGCGGCGCACGCACTTTACAATGTTTTGTACCGCGGAGACCGCACCGGTGACAATGTGCACCCGCACTTCGAGGCGGATGCCGCTCATGCCGATCGGTTCGCGCACGTCTTCCTGGTTGTCGACGATGAATTCCTGCGGCACCGTGTGCAGCAATTGCTGGTCGGTCGGGATGTTCACCGCCTTGGCCGTCTCGATCACGCGCGCCACGTCGGTCGCCGTGACTTCCTTCTCCTTGATCGCCACCATCCCGCTCGAATTGAACGAACGGATATGGCTGCCGGCGATGCCGGCATAGACGTTGCGGATCTTGCAATCCGCCATCAGCTCGGCCTCTTCCAGCGCGCGCTGGATCGATTCGACGGTGGCCTCGATGTTGACGACCACGCCTTTCTTCAATCCCCTGGACTCGTGCTGACCCAGCCCGATCACCTCGTGGCGTCCGTCGGACATCACTTCGGCGACCACGGCCACCACCTTGGAGGTGCCGATGTCGAGACCGACGATCAGGTTTTTCGCGTCTTTTGTCATTGCTGTAGCCTGCTCAGATTTGCTTGGTTGTTGTATTGGTTTTTGTATTCGGTGCGGCTTTGGGTTTCTTGGCTGCCTTGACCGGCTTGGTCGCATCCAGCGGCACGTTCAGCGCCGCCGACGACAAGGCCAGTCCGTTCGGATAGCGCATATCGATCGTATCGATACGGCCCTCCTGCAGCCGGGCCACCAGCTGCGGGTACACGCCGACCAGGCGCGCGACGCGCTTGTTCAACGTGTTGCGATCCTGTTCGCGTCCCAGTTCGACGCTCATGCCATTATCCAGCTTCACGGTCCATGCATAGCGATTCGATAGCGACAACGCGTGCGGCACCAGCGCCACCTTGGCAAACGCCGTGCGCAATTCATTGAAACGCGCCAGCACATCCTTCTCGCTGCCCACCGGTCCATCGAACTCCGGCAGCGTCTGTTCATCGTCGGCTTCGGCGATATTGGCCGTAAACACGTCGCCCTTGACCGACAGCAGGCGGCCTTCGTCGCCCCAGGTACCGAGCGCCTCGTGCTCTTCGACTTCGACCACCAGCGCGTTGGGCCATTCGCGGCGCACCGTAGCGCGGCGTACCCAGGGCACGGTCTCGAACGTCGCGCGTACCTGCTCCAGGTCGGCAGTAAAGAAGTTGCCGCGAATTTTACCGACCACGCCGTTGCGCACGGTCAGTTCGTTCACGTGTTTCAGGTCGATCCCGTACATGCTCTCCACCGTCACCGAGCCCAGTGCGAACATCGGGCGCTGCGACAGCCACCAGACGCCGGTCACCAGCGCGGCGAGCACCGTCAGCGCCGTCAGGAAGCTGGCGGTTGCATTGAGGGAGCGGACGTCATGCCACATCGCTGTCAGTCCTTCACGTCGGGTTTGGCGCCCCGGTTGCCCATCTTGAGCCGGGCCGAACGCAGGATCTCGACGCACAGGTCTTCGTAGCCGATGCCCACCGCGCGCGCCGCCATCGGCACCAGCGAGTGCGTCGTCATGCCCGGGGACGTGTTCACCTCGAGCAGGAACGGACGCATATCGCTCTCGCGCACCAGCACGTCGACGCGCCCCCAGCCTTCGCAGCCCAGCGCGCGGTAGGCGTTCACCGCGTGACGCTGGATCTCCTGCGTCAGTTCGTCGGGCAGCGGCGCCGGGCAGTGGTATTGCGTGTCGTCGGTGAAGTACTTGTTCTGGTAGTCGTACTTGCCTTCGGGCGCGACGATCTCGACGATCGGCAGCGCGCGGGCAGCGGCGCCCTGCCCCAGCACGGCGACCGTGAATTCGCGGCCGGTGACGAACTGCTCGGCCAGCACCGCATCGTCCATGCTGGCCACGAGCGCAATCGCGTCCGCCAGCTGGTCGCGGTCGGTGACCTTGGTGATGCCGATGCTCGAGCCTTCGAGCGGCGGCTTGACGATCAGCGGCAGGCCCAGTTCGGCCACCAGCGCATCCAGATCGGTATCGGCGTCGACCGTTGCGTATTTTGGCGTTGGCACGCCCTCCATCAGCCACAGCTTCTTGGTGGTGATCTTGTCCATGCCGACGCTCGAGGCCATCACGCCGCTGCCCGTGTACGGAATGCCCAGCTGCTCGAGGGCGCCCTGCAGGCTGCCGTCTTCGCCGTAGCGGCCGTGCAGCGCGATGAACACGCGGTCAAAGCCCTGCGCGGCAAGATCGGCCAGGCTGTGCGTGCCCGGATCGAACGGGTGCGCATCGATGCCGCGGCTTTTCAAGGCCTGCAGCACGCCGTTGCCGGAAATGAGCGAGATTTCGCGCTCGGCCGAGCGGCCGCCGAACAGGACGCCGACCTTGCCGAAGACGGTGGCATCGAGAAGTTGAATGGTCGTCGTCATGCTCAGCCTTTCGCGTTGGTCAGTTGTTGCGGGATGCCGCTGATCGAGCCGGCGCCCATCGTCAGCACGACGTCACCGTCGCGCGCCACGTTCAGGATGGCGTCGCGCATCTCGGCGATCGACTCGACAAAGATCGGCTCGAGCTTGCCCGAGGTGCGCAGTGCGCGCGCCAGGGCGCGCCCGTCAGCGGCCACGATCGGCGCTTCACCGGCCGGGTACACATCGGCCAGCAGCAGCACGTCCGGCGTGGCCAGCACCTTCACGAAGTCTTCGAACAGGTCGCGCGTGCGGCTGTAGCGGTGCGGCTGGAACGCCAGCACGAGGCGCCGGCCAGGGTAGGCGGCGCGCGCAGCGGCCAGCGTGACTTCGGTTTCCACCGGGTGATGGCCAAAGTCGTCGACCAGCGTGAAGCTGCCGCCAGACCCCAAAGCCACGTCGCCGTAGCGCGTGAAGCGGCGGCCCACGCCGCGGAACTCCAGCAGGCCCTGGGCCGTGGCCGCGTCGTCGATGCCGATTTCGCGCGCGATGGCAATCGCCGAGCAGGCGTTGAGCACATTGTGCATGCCGGGCTGGTTCAGCACGAACTTCGTGTCCGCGTAGCCTTCCTGGCGCACGGTGAAGTGCATGTGCGTGCCATCGGCGTAAGCATCCAGCGCGCGCACTTCGGCTTCTTCCGAAAAACCGTAGGTGGTGACCGGCTTGGTCACCTGCGGCAGGATCTCGCGCACGTGCTTGTCGTCGATGCACAGCATCACGCGGCCGTAGAACGGCAGGCGGTGCGTGAAATTGACGAACGCACTCTTGAGCTTCTCGAAGTCGTGCTCGTAGGTTTCCATGTGATCGGCGTCGATGTTCGTGATCACTTCGATCATCGGCGACAGGTTCAGGAACGACGCGTCGGATTCATCGGCTTCGGCCACGATGTAGTCGCCGCTGCCCAGCGCCGCATTGGCGCCGGCGGCAGTCAGGCGGCCACCGATGACGAAGGTCGGATCGAGCCCGCCCTGCGCCAGGACCGATGCGACCAGGCTGGTCGTCGTCGTCTTGCCGTGCGTGCCAGCAATTGCGATGCCGCGCTTTAAGCGCATCAATTCGCCCAGCATGATCGCGCGCGGCACCACCGGCACTTTATTTGCGCGGGCGGCCACCACTTCCGGATTGGCTTCGTTCACGGCGGTCGAGGTCACGACGACGTCGGCGCCCGCCACATGGTCTTCATGGTGGCCCAGGTGCACGGTCGCGCCCAGGTCGGCCAGGCGCTGGCTGGCGGCATTGCTGCCCAGGTCCGAGCCCGACACCTGGTAGCCGAGATTGAGCAGCACTTCGGCGATGCCGCTCATGCCGCTGCCGCCGATGCCCACGAAGTGGATGTTCTTGATCTTGTGTTTCATGCTGCTTTTACCCTTGCTGCCAGTTGTTCGAGTTCGCGCGCGATCGCCTCATTGGCGTCGCGCTGGCCGACACGCGCTGCCGCCTGCGCCATGGCCAGGCACTGCTCGCGCGTCGTTTGCAGCAGACTTTTCAGCCGCTGTGGATTCAGTTCGCCCTGCGGCAGGTGCACTGCCGCGCCTTGCCCGTCCATCCAGATAGCGTTGTCGCGCTGGTGGCTCGTGGTGCTGGCCACGAACGGCACCAGCACGCTGGCCACGCCGGCCGCCGTCAGTTCGGACACCGTGATCGCGCCGGCGCGGCAGATCACCAGATCGGCGTCGGCGTACGCCGCCGCCATATTGTCGATGAAGTCGACCACATTGGCCTGCACGCCAGCCTGTGCATACGCGGCGCGCAGCGCATCGATATTCTTCTTGCCCGACTGGTGCGTGACGATCGGCCGTGCGGCCGGGTCGATCAGGCTCAGCGCCGCCGGCACGCCATCGTTGAGCACCTTGGCGCCCAGGCTGCCGCCCACGACCAGCACGCGCAGTACGCCCGTGCGACCGGCAAACCGTTCGGCGGGCGTTGGCAGATCGAGGATCTGCTGGCGCACCGGGTTGCCGGTGACGACCGCCTTGCCGGCTGCCTTGCCGAAATCGGCCGGGAAACCGAACAGCACACGCTGCGCCAGGGGCGTGAGCGTTTTGTTCGAGAGCAGCAGCGCGGCGTCGGCATTGATCAGGGCCAGCGGGATGCCGGCGGCGCGCGCCATCATGCCGCCCGGTACCGTCACGTAACCGCCCATGCCCAGCACCACGTCGGGCCGGCGCGCGGCCAGGTAGCGCCGGCAGGTCGCAAAGGCGGCTGCCATCTTGAGCGCGCCCTTGATGGTGTGCGCCAGGCCCTTGCCGCGCAGGCCGGCGAAGTCGATCGTGTCCATGTCGATGCCGGCTTTCGGCACCAGATCGGTCTCCATGCCGTGGGCGGTGCCCAGCCAGCTTACTTCCCAGCCACGCGCGCGCATCGTTTGCGCGATCGCGATGCCGGGGAAGATGTGGCCACCGGTGCCGGCGGCCATGATCATCAGCTTTTTGGTCATGTGCGGCCTCCGCGCATGCGCACGCGATTTTCGTAATCGATGCGCAGCAGGATCGCCAGGCCGACGCAGTTGAACAGCACGCCCGAACCACCAAAGCTCATCAGCGGCAAGGTCAGGCCCTTGGTTGGCAACAGGCCCAGGTTCACGCCCATATTGATGAAGGTCTGCACGCCGATCCAGATGCCGATGCCTTTCGCGGCCAGGCCGGCGAATACCTGTTCGAGCGCGATCGCCTGGCGGCCGATGTCAAAGGCGCGCTTGACGAGCCAGTAGAACATCGCCACCACGACCAGCACGCCGACCAGCCCCAGTTCTTCGCCAATCACCGCCATGATGAAGTCGGTGTGTGCTTCAGGCAGGTAGAACAGTTTTTCGACCGAGCCGCCCAGGCCCACGCCAAAGAATTCGCCACGACCGAACGCGATCAGCGAGTGTGTCAGCTGGTAGGCCTTGTCCAGCGCATTGCCCTCTTCCCACGGGTTCAGGTAAGCGAACATGCGCGCACGGCGGAATGGCGAGAGCGCGATGATCGCGCTGAAGATCACGACCAGCAGCGCGCCAATGCCGCCGAACCAGATGATGTTGATCCCGCCCAGGAACAGGATGCCCATGGCGATGCAGACGATCACGCCGAAGGCGCCCAGATCCGGCTCCATCAGCAAGAGGCCGCCCACCAGGCCAATGGCCACGACCATCGGCACGAAGCCCTTGGTCAGCTTGTGCATGTACTCTTGCTTGCGCACCGTGAAGTCGGCCGCGTACAGCACCACGGCGATCTTCATGATTTCGGACGGCTGCACCATGAAGACCTTCAGCGACAGCCAGCGGCGCGCGCCGTTGACCGACACGCCCAGGCCTGGAATCAGGACCAGCACCAGCAGCACCAGCGTGCCGATGAAGATCATCGGTGCATGCCGCTGCCAGACCGCGATCGGCACGCGGAACACGACCGCCGCGGCCACCATCGAGACGAGGATGTAGACCGCCTGGCGGTACAGGAAGTATTCGTTGCGGTCCTGCAGGTAGCGGAATTTCGGCGAATCGGGCAGCGCAATCGACGCCGAGTACACCATCACCATGCCAAACAGCATCAGGAGCAGCGTGACCCAGACCAGCGGCTGGTCGTAGTCCATCATTTTGGACGGCCGGCTGCGCCCGTCGACGGTGGCGTCGACGGCGTTGCCGGAAAACTTGAAGGGCAGCTGGAAGGCCATCAGATCTCCTGCCCTTTATCGAGTGCGATGTCGCGCACGGTCTCGACGAACACCTGCGCGCGGTGCGCATAATTGGTGAACATGTCCAGGCTGGCGCACGCAGGGGAAAGTAATACTGCGTCGCCGGAGCGCGCCAGACCGGCCGCGCGGCGCACTGCCTGCGGCAAGTCGTCGAGGTCGAACGCCGGCACGCCGGTCGCATCGATCGCGGCGCGCACGGCGGGCGCATCGCGGCCGATCAGCAGCACGGCGCGGGCATACGCCGCCACGGGCTGGGCCAGCGGCGAAAAGTCCTGCCCCTTGCCATCGCCACCGGCGATTAGCAGGATCTGCTGGTCGGCGCCGGCGAAGGCCTTGCCCAGGCCCTGCAGCGCCGCGACGGTGGCGCCGACATTGGTGCCCTTGCTGTCGTCGTAATAGTCGACGCCGTCGATGGTGGCCACCAGTTCGACGCGGTGCGGTTCGCCCGCATATTCGCGCAAGCCGTGCAGCAGCGGCGCGAGCGGCAGACCGCAGGCGCGGCACAGGGCCAGCGCGGCCAGTGCGTTGGCGGCATTGTGCAGGCCGCGAATCTTCAGGGCATCAGCCGGCATCAGGCGGCCCACGATCGCGTCGACCTGTTCGCGGATTTCGCCGCGTTTGAGTTTCTTGTCGCTCGCTTCGCCCGCCACCGCATTGGCCAGCCACAGCACGCCGCGCTCGTCGATCAGGCCGAAGCTGTCGGCGTCCTTTGGTTCATCGGTACCAAAGGTGAACAGCGGCGCATCGACCGCCATGCGCATCACGCGCGCATCGTCGCGATTCAGGACGCGCACGGTATCCGGGCCGAAGATGCGCGCCTTGTCGGCTGCGTAGGCATCCATCGTGCCGTGCCAGTCGAGGTGATCCTGGGTCAGGTTCAGCACCGTCGCGGCATCGGCCTTGAGACTGAACGTTGTATGCAACTGGAAGCTGGACAACTCCAGCACCCAGGCTTGCGGCAGCTCGTTCGCATCGATCGACTCGCGCAGCACGTCCAGCGCGGCCGGGCTGATATTGCCGGCCACGCGCGTGCTCAAACCGGCGCGGCGGCACAGCAGGCCGGTCAGGCTCGTCACCGTCGTCTTGCCGTTGGTGCCCGTGATCGCGATGACCTTCGGCGCATAGCCGCTGCTCTCGCGCAGGTGCGCCAGTGCCTGGGCGAACAGTTCGATCTCGCCCCAGACAGGAATGTCACGCGCAGCGGCGGCAGGCATGATGGCGGCCAGTTCGCGATCCGGGGCCAGGCCCGGGCTGACAGCGACGAAGTCGACGCCATCGAGCAGGTCGGCGCCAAATTCGCCGGCGACGAACTGCGCATCCGGCGCGGCCGCGCGCAGCGCCGGCAGGCGTTGCGGTTCCGCGCGCGTATCGGCCACGCGCACGCGTGCGCCGCCCCGCGCCAGCCAGTGCGCCATCGCGAGCCCCGATTCACCGAGGCCCAATACCAGTGCGAGTTTGCCGTTGTAATTCATTAGCGCAGCTTCAATGTGGACAGACCAACCAGGATCAGCACAATCGTCACGATCCAGAAGCGGACCACGACCTTGGTTTCGTTCCAGCCCTTTTGTTCAAAGTGGTGATGCAGCGGCGCCATCAAAAATACGCGGCGGCCGGTGCCATAGCGCTTCTTCGTGTACTTGAACCAGGTCACCTGGATGATCACGGACAGCGTTTCGGCCACGAACACGCCGCCCATGATGAACAGGACGATTTCCTGGCGCACGATGACGGCGATCGTGCCGAGCGCGCCGCCGAGGGCCAGCGCGCCGACGTCGCCCATGAACATCTGGGCCGGGTGCGCGTTGAACCACAAGAAGGCCAGGCCCGCGCCGGCCATTGCGCCGCAGAAGATCAGCAGTTCGCCAGCGCCCGGGATGTACGGGATCAAGAGGTATTTCGAGAACGTCACGCTGCCGGTGAGATACGCGAACAGGCCCAGGGCCGCACCGACCATCACGGTCGGCATGATCGCCAGGCCATCGAGGCCGTCGGTGAAGTTCACGGCATTGGACGCGCCGACGATCACGCAATAGGTCAGCGCGATGAAGCCCCAGACACCCAGCGGATAGCTGATGGTCTTGAAGAACGGGACGATCAGGTCGGCCTTTGGCGGCAGGCTCATCGAGAAGCCCGACTGCACCCAGGCGTAGAACAGTTGCGCGACTTCCCACGGATTGGCGGCCGAGACCGAGAACGCCAGATAAAGAGCAGATGCGATACCGATCAGCGACATCCAGAAGTATTTCTCGCGCGAGCGCATGCCTTCCGGGTCCTTGTAGACCACCTTGCGGTAATCGTCGACCCAGCCGACAGCGCCGAAGCCCATCGTCACGACCAGCACCGGCCAGATCAGGCGGTTCGACAGGTCGCACCACAGCAGCGTGGAGATGCCGATCGCGATCAGGACCAGCACGCCGCCCATCGTCGGGGTGCCGTGCTTGGTCAGGTGGCTTTGCGGACCGTAGGTACGCACGGCCTGGCCGACTTTCAGTTCGGTCAGTTTGCGGATGACGATCGGGCCGGCCACCAGGCCGATGGTGATGGCCGTGATGGTGGCGAACACCGCGCGGAACGTGAGGTAGTTAAACACGCGCAGCGGACCGAGATAGTCCTGAAAGTATTGTGCGAGCCAGAGAAGCATATTAGTGGGCGTCCTTGCCAAGGGGGGTTGATCCGGTCAGGTGCAGGACCACGCGTTCCATTTTCATGAAACGCGAGCCCTTCACCAGCACAGTCGCGTCCGTATTGCTGCCCAGTTTTTTATCCAGTGCTGCCAATAACTCGTCGAACTGCTCGTAATGCTGTGCTCCCGACGCGGCCAGATGGCGCGCCAGCTCGCCTGTCGCGAGCACGGTGTCGATGCCACGCGTGTGTGCGTAAGCCCCGATTTCTTCGTGAAATTCTTTTCCCTGCGCGCCGACCTCGCCCATGTCGCCCACCACGAGGATGCGCGGAGCAGGATACGCGGCCAGCACGTCAATGGCAGCGCGCATCGAGTCGGGATTGGCGTTGTAGGTGTCGTCGATGACGGTCGCGCCGCCGGCAGCTTGCTTGCGCTGCAGGCGCCCGCCGACCGGTGCGAAGGCCTCGAGGCCGCGCACGATGGCGTCCGGTTTGACACCGGCGCCCAAGGCGCAGGCAATCGCGGCCAGCGCGTTGCGCACATTGTGTTCGCCGGCCGCGGCCAGCTTGACGGCGAACTGCGCACCGCGCGCGCTCACCTGCAGGTCGCTGCCAAAGCCGTTGCTCGTGTAGTCGGCGCGCACGTCGCAGGTGTCAGTCAGGCCAAACGTGATGACATCGCAGGCAGCCAGGCCGCGCCACAGGTCGGTGTACTGGTCGTCGCCCGGGAACACGGCCACGCCGTTTGGTGCCAGCGCTTGCAGCACGGCGCCATTTTCGCGCGCCACCGCTTCCACGGTGTGCATGAATTCCTGGTGCTCGCGCTGCGCATTGTTCACCAGCGCGACCGTCGGCGCGGCGATGGCCGCCAGGCGGGCGATCTCGCCCGGATGGTTCATGCCCAGCTCCACCACCGCGGCGCGATGGGAAGCCGTCAGGCGGAACAGCGTGAGGGGCACGCCGATCTCGTTGTTCAGATTACCCTGCGTGGCCAGGCGCGCTTCTTCGCCCACTGCGGCCGCCAGGATCGACGCGATCATTTCCTTGACCGTCGTCTTGCCGTTGCTGCCGGTCACGCCGATGACGGGCAGATCGAACCCCGTGCGCCAGGCATGCGCGATGCGGCCCAGCGCAACCAGCGTGTCGGGCACGACGATCGCCGGCAGCGTCCAGCCTTCCGGCAGCGCCGACACGACCACCGCCGCGACGTCGCGCGCGGCGACCTGGTCGAGGAAATCGTGGGCATCGAACGACTCGCCGCGCAGTGCGACAAACAGCGCGCCAGCGTCGACCTTGCGGCTGTCGGTCGACACGCCACCAAAGGCGACATCCGCGCCGACGAGGCGCGCGCCGGGAATGGCCGCCACGAGTTGTGCCAGGGTACCGCGCATCAATGCGTCCTCAACATGGTAAGCCGCGCCGTCAATGCGAGCGAAGCGTGGTCCGTATCCGAAAACGGCATCTTGCGTCCCTTGATTTCCTGGTAAGGCTCATGGCCCTTCCCGGCCAGCAGGATCACGTCCTGCTTGGCCGCCTGTTTCACGGCCAGCAGAATGGCCGACGCGCGGTCTTCCACCGTCTGCAGGCGCGAGCCCGGGGCATTGGCATCCATTCCCGCCACGATCTGGGCGATGATGGCCGCTGGCTCTTCGCTGCGCGGGTTGTCGCTGGTGACGAGCACCTGGTCGGCGGCCTGCGCGATGCGGCCCATCTGCGGGCGCTTGCCCGGGTCGCGGTCGCCCCCGCAGCCAAACACGCACCACAACTGGCCGCCGCGGTCAGCCGCCACCTGGCGCAGCGCGTCCAGGGTTTTTTCCAGCGCGTCCGGCGTGTGCGCGTAGTCGATCACGACCATCGGCGCATCCTGTCCGCCCATCTGCTGCATGCGGCCCGGCGCCGGGACCAGCGATTCGATCGCCTCGACCGCACTTTTGAGCGCCACGCCGCGCGCCAGCAAGGCGCCCAGCACCGCCAGCGTGTTGCTCACGTTGTAGTTGCCCACCAGGCGGCTGCGGATGGTCGCGCTGCCCGCCGGCGTCTCGACCTGGCATTCGGTGCCGGCGTTCTTGCTGCGCATGCCGCTGGCGCGCAGGACCGCCACGCCATCCGGCGCTGCTGTCGCATCCAACGTGTAGCCCGTCACGGCCAGCGCCGGGAAGTTCGCGCGCAGATGCGCCACCAGACGCTGCCCGGCCGCGTCATCAAGGTTCACGATCGCATGCTTCAGGCCTGGCCACTCGAACAGCTTGACCTTGGCCGCCTCGTAACTGGCCATGTCGCCATGGAAGTCGAGGTGGTCGCGTGTCAGGTTCGTGAAGATCGCCACGTCGACATGCATGCCGGCCGTGCGCTGCTGCACCAGGCCGATGGACGAGGCTTCGATTGCCAGCGCCGTGACGCCCTTGCCGTTCAGCTCCGCCAGCGTCTGCGCCAGCAGCACGGCGTCCGGCGTCGTATAGCCGGTGACGTCGAACTGCGCTTCGGTCTTTGCCTTGGGCGCGATAACGCCCACGCCCAGCGTGCCGATCACGCCCGCGGTCTCGCCCAGGCGCGCCAGCGCTTGCGCGGTCCACAGCGCGCACGAGGTCTTCCCATTGGTGCCGGTGACGGCGACGGTAAACATCGCGCTGTCCGGCTGGCCCAGCACCGCGTGCGCGATCGGGCCGGCCAGCTGCCTGAGGCCGGCCACGGCCAGGTGTGGCGTCGTGACTGTGTCAGGCCAGGTGAAGTCCTGATCGTCATACACGATGGCGGCGGCGCCCGCGTCGGCAGCGGCGCCGATGAAGCGGCGGCCATCCTGCGCGTCGCCCGGACAGGCAAAGAACACGTCGCCCGGCTGCACGCGGCGCGAGTCGGAAACGAGACGGCCGCCCGGTGCGGCGGCGGCGATCCAGCTGCGGATGTCGTTCAGGCCTGGGCTCATCACATGCTCTCCTCTAATGGGACTTCCGGAATGATGATGTCCGTGATGGAGGAATCGGGCGGCACGTTGGCCGCGCGCAGCGCGCTGGCAAACAGGTCGGCGGCCGTCGGTGCGGCGACGCTGCCGCCGGTGCGCAGGGCGCCGCTCGGATCGTCGACCATCACGGCGATGATGAAGCGCGGCTTGGACATCGGCCCGATGCCGGCGAAATAGCCGATATTGTTGGTGCGCGAGTAGCGGCCGTTGACGATCTTTTCGGCCGTGCCGGTCTTGCCGCCGATGCGGTAGCCGGCCACCTGCGCCTTCGACGCCGTGCCTTGCGGGCCGACCACCGATTCGAGCATCGTGCGCACCTGCGCTGCGGTCTTGGGCGAAATCACCTGCTGGCCGACCGGCTCTTCATTGACCTTCACGAATGACAGCGGAATGATGTCGCCGTTGCGGGCGAAGATCATGTACGAACGCGCCATCTGCAGCAGCGACACCGACAGGCCGTGGCCAAAGGCCATGTTGGCGTACTCGATCGGGCGCCACGATTTCCATGGCCGTACGCGGCCGGCGGTCGCGCCAGGGAAGCCGAAGCGCGGCGCCTGGCCGTAGCCGACCTTGGTGTACATCTCCCACATTTCCTGCGGCGGGATGCGCTGCGACACCTTGACAGCGCCGATATTCGACGACTTCTGGATGATGCCGCTGACCGTCTGCACGCCGTAGTTGTGCGTGTCGCGAATGCGCTTGCCGGTGATCGTCATCCAGCCCGGGTTGTTGTCGAACACCGTGTCGGGCGTGATGCGGCCCGTGTCCAGGCCCAGGCCGATGGTGATCGGCTTGATCGTCGAACCTGGCTCGAACGTATCGGTGATGACGCGGTTGCGCAGCTGCTCGCCGGTCAGCTTGGAGCGGTCGTTCGGGTTGTAGGTCGGGTAGTTCGCCAGCGCCAGCACTTCGCCCGTATGGACGTCGAGCACCACGGCGGCGCCGGCCTTCGCATTGAACTTCTCGACGGCGTTCTTGATGCTGGTAAACGCAATGTACTGCAGCTTGCTGTCGACCGACAGCGTCAGGTCGCGGCCCTGGTGCGGTTCGCGGAACATGCCCAGATCTTCGGCGATGTGGCCCAGGCGGTCCTTGATCACGCGGCGGCTGCCAGGTACGCCCATCAGCGTTTTCTGGTGTTGCAGCTCCATGCCTTCCTGGCCCTTGTCTTCCACATTGGTGAAACCGACCAGGTGGGTGACGACTTCGCCCTGCGGGTAGAAGCGCTTGTATTCCTTGCGCGTGTCGAGGCCATTGATCTTGAGCTTCTCGATTTCGGCGATGATCGGCATTTCAACCTGGCGCTTCAGGTAGACGAAGGTGCGGTCCGAGTCGAGTTTCTTGCGGATGTCGGCTTCGGGCATGCCCAGCAGCTTGGCCAGCGCCGTGATTTTCTCCGGCGGCGAGGCCAGCACGTCTTCGGGGATCGCCCACACGGCGCGCACCGGCAGCGACGTGGCCAGCACGGCGCCGTTGCGGTCGAGGATGCGGCCACGCGTGGCCGGCAGTTCGAGCGTGCGCTCGTAGCGGCTCTTGCCCTGGCTTTGCAGGAACTGGTTCGATACGCCCTGCAGCCAGACGGCGCGCACGGCCAGCGCGGCGAACGACGCGAACAGGATGAACAGCATCAGGCGCGAACGCCAGTCGGGCAGGCGCACTGCGAGCACCGGGCTCTTGGTGAATGCAACGCCCTTCGAGGCAGCAACGCGTGCGCCGGATTTGGAAGCACCGCGCGTCATGGGGCGCCTTCGGTCAGGTATTGGGTACGGGCGGGCGTGAGCGGCGCCATGTTCAGTTCGGAACGGGCGATCTGCTCGATGCGATCGTTCTTGGCCAGGCGCGACTGGTCGAGCTGGAGCTGGTCCCAGTCGACGTCGAGCTGGCGCGCATGCTGCTGCAGGCGCTCAAGTTCGATCAGCAAGTGGCGCGCCTGATAGCGGGCATTGACGACCGACAGCGCGCAGCCGACCAGCAGCGTGGTGAGAAGCACATTGACCTTCACGCTCATGTCGGCGTTCCCAGGCGTTCGGCGACGCGCAGCACGGCCGAGCGCGAGCGCGGGTTGTCCGACACTTCGGCATCCGATGGCTTGATCTTCGTGATCAGCTTCATCAACGGCTGCGGCAGGTCGACGGCGCGGATCGGCAGGCGGCGGTCGGGCTGCTCGACATTGGCTTTGGATGCGAAGAATTGCTTGACCATGCGGTCTTCCAGCGAGTGAAAGCTGATCACCGACATGCGGGCGCCGGGCGCGAGCATGCTGTAGGCAGCGGTCAACCCCGCTTCGAGGTCTTCAAGCTCTTGATTGATGAAAATCCGGATAGCCTGAAAGGTCCTGGTTGCCGGATCCTTGCCTTTTTCCCTGCTTTTGACCGTGTTTGCCACGATTGCGGCAAGCTGTCGTGTGCTTGAAATTGGTTCGACTGCGCGGCGAGCAACAATCGCCTTTGCAATCTGAAAAGCAAACCGCTCTTCTCCATAATTGCGTATCACCTTTTCCAAATGGTTTTGCTCTGCCGTCGCAACCCATTCGGCCGCCGACATGCCGCGCGTGGTGTCCATGCGCATGTCGAGGGGGCCGTCCTGGCGGAAGCTGAAGCCGCGGCTGGCGTCGTCGACCTGGGGCGACGAAATGCCCAGGTCAAGCAGGATGCCGTCGACCTGATGAATGCCGCGCGCGGCAAGCGCGTCGGCCATCGTGGCAAAGCTGTCGTGAACAATGCTGAAACGCGGATCGTTGATCTGCTCCGCGGTTGCAATGGCTTGCGGGTCCTTGTCGAACGCGATCAGGCGCCCCTCGGGCGCCAGGCGCGACAGCAGCAGGCGGCTGTGACCGCCGCGACCGAAGGTCCCGTCTATATACGTACCGGAAGCACGTGCGCCGCTCAGCTCGAGCGCATCGACTGCTTCGTCAAGTAGCACCGTGCGATGCTGATAATCAGGCACCGTCAAAGAATCCGTCATCGGCGCCTCAGAAAGAAAAATTGGAAAGTACATCCGGCATGCCGCCAGCCACAGCTGCGGCCTCGTCCTCGGCCAGTTTGGCGGCGTTCCAGATTTCGAAGTGGCTGCCCATACCGAGCATCATCACTTCCTTCTCGAGCCCGACTGCAGCGCGCAGCTCGGGGGAGATCAGGATCCGTCCGGCGCTGTCGAGCTCGACATCGACGGCATTGCCAAGGAAAATACGCTGCCACGAACGGGCCGACATCGGCCAGGCGGCGATCTGCTTGCGATGCTCTTCCCACACCGGGCGCGGAAAGAACAACAGGCAGCCCTGTGGATGCTTGGTCAGCGTGACGCGACCTTCGCACTGAAGTGTCAGGGCGTCACGATGCTTGGCTGGAATGGACATCCGCCCTTTTGCATCGAGGTTGATCGCTGACGCGCCCTGGAACACGTAAATGCCTAGCTTGGAGAATTCGGTTGGTCGTTGTTGTCTGGCGCCGGGATCTGGATTTCTTCCCACAAATCGACACTTTTTCACACTGTTTCCCACTTTAGTGGAAGCAATGTTGACGGTCAAGCGAAATCCCAACCGTGCTTTCCTAATTTTGCCAATGAAACCAATGACTTAGGTGTATGTTTGGGGTACTCGACAATTCAAAATATTCCTTTAAATTAGGGACTTAGCCGTTACAGTGAAGGTCGGGCCTCATTCCACAACAACATATTTACGTTTGTGCAAGCGCAAGGCAAAGAATAAAATTGACGTAAAGTAACAACCAGCGTGTGTTTGAAACCACTGTACAGGCATCCAGCACTCTGATGCACCCCAAGAACTTGCCAATGCGCTATGCTCCCCTTTGCAGCACCGGATAACGACTATTGGTTTAACGAATCATTCATTTTTCCGGTTAACTATTTTGACTTTGGGAAACTTAAAACGTAACATCAGTAAATATGAAAAATTCACCCGACCTGCAGCCGGCCGCACCGTACAACGCCGCCGACTATTGCTCAACCAAGGAGGCGGCAGCGGTCCTTGGCGTGTCGCACCGCACGGTGCAACTGTGGGTCGAGAGCGGCACGCTGCAGGCGTGGCGCACGGCTGGCGGCCATCGCCGCATCACGCTGGAATCGGTTAACCGTCTGGTCGAAGGGCGTCGCATTGCCATTGCCGCGCACGCGCCGCCACCGGCCGCGCCGGTCACCTCGGCGTCATCGACGCGCCGCGTACTCGTGGTGGACGATGATCCCCTGATGCTGCGCCTGTACGAACTCGAGATGGCCGGCTGGGGCATGGACCTGAACGTGGTCAAGGCCAACAACGGCTTCGAGGCCCTGATCCGCATCGGCGAAGAGCGGCCCGACCTGCTGGTGAGCGACCTGAACATGCCGGGCATGGACGGGTTCCGCATGATCCGCACGCTGCGCGAAGACAGCGGCAGCGCCGGGATGAGCATGATCGTGGTGAGCGGCCTGGACCGTGCAACGATCAAGGCCATGGGCTTGCCGGCCGATATCCCGGTGTTTCCGAAGCCGGTGCCGTTTGGCGAACTGCGCGCCGCTGTCGAACACGGTCTGGCGCGCGCTTGACCAGCAAGTGAACTGCTATGCTCGGCGCACCGACGCGCCTTCGATGCCAGCCCATCCATGACCGCCACCCTGGCCTTCCTGCCGATCTTGCCCATCCCGTCGATACTACGGTTCGACCAGCCCGGCATCATCAGCCATTACCCCCGGCAGGAGCACGGCAATGCCCGCTAACACCATTCTTGTCGTCGATGACCAGGACGAACTGCGCCTGCTGATTTCGCTGAGCCTGCAAGCTCTGGGCCGCATTGTCGAAGCGGCCAACGCCGAACAGGCGCTCGCGCGGTTTGCGGCCGAGCGGCCCGACGTCGTCATGCTCGATATCTGGCTCGGCCCCGGCGAGAGCGGCCTGGACGTCTGCGCGCGCCTGCGGCAGGATCCCGCCAACGCCGGCGTCAAGATCGTGCTGCTGTCGGCCTGCGGCCAGCAAAGCGATGTCGCAGCCGGCATGGCCGCCGGCGCCGATCTGTACATCGTCAAGCCGTTCAGCCCGATCGAACTGATCGACGCGGTATCGGGATTGCTGGCGAATTTGCCTGAAAACACGGCTTAATATTTCCTAAATGAAACTAATATTGCTTTTAGAGACTATTCTCTAATTTGCTATAAAGCCGCAAAACCGACAACTGTGTTTATCTTTATCGCAATTTTCAGCCGTCCAGTGCGCGACCTGCGCGACACATCCGGTTGAACCGGCAAGTAAATACCGTCAAACCCGAAATACCGCTACATCCCCTTCTCGCACTGTCCCGCACTGCGTTCGCGCACGCCGCTGCCAAAGTGGCTATGATGGTCTTCATCGATCATCTACCGGCTATTTGCCCCGAACACAAAGCATGTCGCGCTCCCTCCGTTTCCTTGCTGCTCTGCTGGCCACCGCCACCTTGACCTTGCCGGTCGGTGCGGATGCACGCGTGGTGTCGGCAAGCTTCGAAGCGCGCCTGACGATCGTGGCCACCTGTTCGATCAGTGCCGGCGCCGCCGTGCAAGTGCAGTGCGCCAGCCCGGCTACACCGTATCTCCTCGACGCCCCGGCGGCGCCATCGCTGCGCAGTGCCGGCCCCGACGCCGGCCGCGTCACCGTCTACTTCTGACGCACTGACAATCGAGCAAGGTCAGAGCAAGGTCAGAGCCAGGTCATTGCCTGGCCTGCCCTGTCGGCCTGCGCGCCTCTCCGGTATCATGCAGGGATGAATTCCATTCCTTTTATGCCGTTCGTCATCGGGGTCGCCGGTGGCAGCGGCAGTGGCAAGTCCACGGTCTCCCAGCAGGTACTGGCGTCGTTCGGTGCCGACATGGTCTCGATCGTGATGCAGGACGATTACTACCGCGACCAGTCCGACCTGCCCCCTGAAGTGCGCCGCAAGCAGAACTACGATCATCCGCACGCGTTCGACTGGCCGCTGCTGATCCAGCACGTCCAGGCCCTGCGCAATGGCGAGGCAATCGCGATGCCCGAGTACGATTTTACGATCGACAACCGCTCGGACAAGACCATCCCCGTCAAGCCGGCGCCCGTCATCGTCGTCGAAGGGCTGTTTGCGCTGTACGACGCCGATCTGCGCGACATGATGTCGCTGAAGATCTTTGTCGATACGGCGTCCGACGTGCGCTTCATCCGCCGCATGCAGCGCGATATTGCCGAACGCGGCCGCTCATTGGAGAGCATCGTCAGCCAGTACCTGGACACGGTACGGCCGATGCACAAGCAGTTCATCGAACCCACCAAGCGCAATGCCGACGTGATCCTGCCCCATGGCGCAAACGGCCCGGCGGTCGACATGATCACCACCAAGGTCGCGAGCATCATCGGCCGGTCAAAGCGGCCCTGACTACAGCGCGGCTCGCGGCGCGCACGAGCAATTCAGGCGCGCATGTGCTTTTCGACGGCGGCCTGCAGCGCGGATCTGAACCGGGCCAGGTCGCCCGACTTGTGGACATAGTCGACGGCGCCGAGCGTGCGGGCACGCTCGCGGTCGGCGTCGAGATCCGAGTTGGTCAGGATGATCAACGGCACCTCGTACTGCAGCTGGTAGCCCCGCATCAGGATCATCGTCTCGAACCCATCCATCCGGGGCATCTTCAGGTCCATCAGGATGAGGTCGAAATGACGTTGCTTCATCAGGACCAGCGCATCCCAACCGTCGCGCGCGACATCGACATCGAACCTGCCTTCGAATTTTTCCAGCGCCTGCAGTGTGAATTCGGCGTCGAACGGAAGGTCTTCGACCACCAGGATGACTTTTTTGGCAGCATTGTCTGTCTTGGTCATTGCACAGTCTGGCTTCAGGTAAATCGCTGTGGAGATGTACTTCTGGTTGTCGGCGTCATCAATACAGTATAGACGAGCAACCAGCGTGGCGTTGTGGCATGTCCGGCGGATGTCCCGACAATGTGAGGCAATCGTTCAGCCCCACGCTGCCGGCCGCTGCTACGGACCGGCGACCAGGCGATTGCGCCCGTCCATCTTCGCCTGATACAACAGGCGGTCAGCAGCTTCGATGGCGGCCAGCGGCGCCGCGCACGTGCCATCGGCCTGGTTGCAGGTATGGACCCCGAGACTGACCGTGACATGGCCGTATGAACTTCCTTCATGCGCCAGGTCGAGCGCCTGCACGGCGGACCGGATGTTCTCGGCCACCGCGCAGGCGCCGTCGCTGTCGGTATCGGGCAGGATGATGGCGAATTCTTCACCGCCGTAGCGCGCGGTCAGGTCGCTCGGCCGCCGTGGCCCCGAGGCAATCGCTCCGGCGACGCGGCGCAGGCAGTCGTCGCCCGCGACATGGCCATAACAGTCGTTGAATTTCTTGAAGTGGTCGACATCGAGCAGGATCAGCGAAAACGGCAGCCCGCTCCTGCGCCCCCGCTCGTATTCGACGGCCAGCACTTCGTCGAAGCGGCGCCGGTTGGCCAGTCCGGTCAGGGCGTCGGCGTCGGCCAGGTGACGCAGCGATACATTGTGCAGTTCGAGCGCGCTGCGCGCCGCGCGCAACTCCGATTCCAGCGCTTCGCGCAAGCGCAACTGGCTGATCATGCGGTGCCCGCCCCAGCCGAGCATGCACACGGCGAACACGACCACGCAGCTCATCTTGATCACTGCCATCCACCAGCCATCCAGGATTTCATCCTTCGCCTGGGCCGTGGCCACCAGCAGCGGAAAGCCGTCCAGGTGGCGGTAGCTGTACAGGCGCTCGACGCCATCGATCCTGGAGGTCATCATCGCCGTGCCGACGGGGCCCGATTTGGAATAGGTCTGGAACACGGGACCATTCCTGATGCTCGTTCCCACCATCGCGGCGTTGAACGGGCGGCGGTAGAGCAGTGTCCCGTCATCGACGGCCAGGATGATCGTGCCGGTGCGCCCGACATCGAAGCTGTCGTAGAACTTGCCGAAGTAATCGAGATTGAGCGATGCCATTGCGACGCCGCCGAAACTGCCATCGGGACGGTTGATCCGGCGCGACACGGGAATCGTCTGGATGCCGGTCGAGCGGCTGAAGATCGGCTTGCCGATGCGCGTCCCCAGGTCGGTATGCGTCATGTGATAACGAAAATACTCGCGGTCCATATTATTCCCCGGCAGCACCGATGGCAGCGAGGTCGCCAGCCGCTCGCCGTCGGCGCCGTAGATATACAACTCGCGCACCTCTTCGCTGGTGCGCGTGATGCGCGCCATCCGTGCATGCAGGCGCGGTATGTCCAGCGGCTGCGTTGCTGACTGTTCGACCCGCTCGACCATCTCTGCCAGTACCGAGTCGGCCACGGTCAACGAGCGCTCGGCATGTGACGCCAGCGCGCGCGCCATGTTTTCGGTGCTGATTGCCGTCTGGTCCAGTTCACCCTGGCGCGATGCCCACAAGCTCCACCCATGCAGGCCGATCAGCAACAGGCAAAAGCCCGCCATGAGGATAATCGACCGCACGACCAGCGGTCTGCGCCGTTCGTCGAGATGTTGCAGGCGGAGCAGGTTCAGATCGGTGGAAGGTGGCATGTCGACGGAATACAACGGTGAAATAGTTTCCCGACAGCATAATAGTTAGCGCTAAAACCGGTTTGCCGAGGAGAACGCCAACTCACGCTCTGTTCATCGCTTAGAAACAGCGCAGGAACGGCGAGCATGGGAACTCGCAGCGCTGGACGCGCACGTGCAACAAAGCCGGATCGAACGGCGTGATCCGATACAAACTGATAGAATGTTTCCCGATGGTAATTTTTATGATGATCGTTATAATATTGGACAGCCTGGATGCCTCATAGAATCAATCGGGATCTCTTCCGGTGGCGCGTGCGCGCCTTCGCCAGGCTGATGTCGGCAGTGCTCGTGCTGGCGCTGGTCGTGGCCGTGCCCAGCGCCCTGGTTGCCGCGTACCAGGGCTATCCGCAAGTCGCCCTGATGGACACGCTCGCACTGGCGTGGATCCTGGCGATCTGGCGCTTCGACCGCTGGTCGCACACGACCCGCGTCGTCAACTTCCTGGCCATGCTGTTTTTCGTTGCCGTCGGTTCAATCGTCTCCGTTGGTGCAGTCGGCCTTTGCTACCTTCTCGCGATACCCGTCATCGCCGTGATCCTGCTGGGACAGCGCGCGGCGTATGCCACGATCGGGGCTGGCGCCCTGGCCATGATTGCTCTGGGCCTGGCCGGCTACAGCCAGCTGACCATGGGCGACCTCGCGCGCGACTCGCCCGTGGGCACGCTGCTCTTCGCGCTCAACTATGCATGTGTCGGCACGCTGGGCACGCTGACGGCGGGCAGCGTACTCAAGGGCTTGTCGCGTTCGCTGAACAAGGCGGACGCCGTTTCCACGTCCCTCGAGCAGGAGCGCACCACATTGCGCGTTGTCAATCAGGAACGGCGACTGACCTCGGCAGCGCTGGCGGGCCTGCACGACATGGTGCTGATCGTCCAGGCAATTCCCGGAAAAACCTCGCACCAGCCGATCATCTTTGCGAACGCGGCGTTCGAGCGCCACAGCGGTTATCGCATCGACGAAATCATCGGGCAAAGCCTGCACGCGCTGCACGGCCCGGAAACCAGCACCGAAACCGTTGCTGCCCTGTCGGATGCGATGGCGCGTTACGAGCCCGCATCGGGGCAACTGGTCAACTACACGAAAGCAGGCGAACCGCGCTGGGTGGAAGTCGATATCGTGCCGTTCGCCGGCGAAGGCGGCCCGATCACGCACTGGGTGGCCGTCGGCCGCGACATCACCGAAAAGCGACAGTCTGCCGAATCGATCCGCAAGCTGGCGTTCTACGACGTGCTGACCGAATTGCCGAACCGGCGACTGCTGATGGAGCGCCTCAGCACCCTGGTCGACAGGGCCCAGCGTGGCGACGGCATCGGGGCCGTGCTGTATCTCGACCTCGACAACTTCAAGAGCGTCAACGATGCGCGCGGCCATGCGACCGGGGACGCCCTGCTGAAACACGTGGCCGGCATCCTGCGCGAGACCGTCCACCGGCGCGATACCGTGGCACGTCTCGGCGGCGACGAATTCGTCGTGCTGGCCGAGCATCTTGGCGACGACGCCACCGCCGCCACCGCCGCCGCGGTAGCATTGGCCGAGCGCGTCGGCACCGCCCTGCGCCGGCCGATCGAGATCGATGGCCAGGTTTACCAGTCGTCAGGGAGCGTGGGCATTTCGCTGCCCACCCGGCCGGAGCAGACCGCCCAGGACCTGCTGCGCGAAGCCGATACGGCCATGTACCACGCCAAGGCTGCGGGGCGCAACGGCGCCGCCCTGTTCGAGACGACCATGCTGGCCGCCGCCGAAAATACGCTGATGCTCGAACGCGACCTGGGCAATGCCCTCGACAACGACGAGTTCGCGTTGCACCTGCAGCTGCAGGTCAGCCCCGATGGCCAACCGATCGGTGCGGAATCGCTGCTGCGCTGGCGCCGTGCCGACGGCATACTGGTGCCACCCGACGTGTTCATTCCGATCGCCGAAAAAACAGGTTTGATCGTACCGCTGGGAACCTGGGTACTGCGGCAGGCATGCCTGTCCTGGCTGCACCTGTCCCGCGCCGGCCACGCACTGCCGCTGTCGGTCAACGTCAGCCCGCGCCAGTTCCAGCAAGCCGACTTCGTCGACGTGGTGCGCTCGATTCTCGCCGAAACGGGCGTGCCCGCCACCCAGCTGATCTTCGAACTGACGGAGGGCCTGCTGGTCGAGAACATGGAGGCAACCGTCGCCCGAATGCATGTGCTGGCCGAGCTGGGCATCCGGTTCTCGATCGACGACTTCGGCACCGGCTACTCGAGCCTGGCCTACCTGCAGAAAATGCCATTGTACGAACTGAAGATCGACAAGGGCTTCATGCGCGACATGCCGCACGACGTCAATGGCACGGCACTGGTCAAGTCCATCCTCGCCATGGCCGGCCAGCTTGGCCTGCGCGTCGTCGCCGAAGGCATCGAAACCCGCGAGCAGGCGCAGTTTCTCGCATCGCACGGCAAACCCTGCATGCAGGGCTTCCTGTTCTCCCGCCCGATGCCGCTAGGCGAACTGATCAGCCAACTCGAAGCCGCCCTCCCGTCACACCATCAGAACATCAGCAACACCGTCACCGTGTCGCGGTAGTCGCCCGGCGTCGGGGCGCGCTGACTTGGCACGATCCCGTACATCATGACGTTCTGCGCGCTGCCGGTACCGGTGCCGCTGTAGACCATGGTGCCGGCCTGTCCGTCGCCCCAGGCCTGGCCGTCGGGCGTGGCCGAGATCCGGTAGGTCAACGTTTCCCCGGTCACACTGTTCTTCATCGTGCGCGCACCCGGATTGTTCGACACGCCGCCGTTCAGCGCGATCTGGTACGTGCTGTTGGCCGTGCAGGCCACGCTCAGCGGCGCGCTGATGCGCTGGTCGGTGATCGGGCTGCCGCTGGCAAAGGCCAGGTTGCTGGTGCTGATCAGGCAATTATTGACCGCCGTAGCGCGCGCCTGGAACGAGAACGCAGCGCTGGCCCCGCCCGTGCACGGCACGCTGCCGAAGCCGTACTGTACGGTGCCGTGGCCGGCGAAGCTGGCGCCATACACTGTGTCGGCATTGCCGACCGTGGCCACGCCCACCAGGCTCGCCGCCGGAATCTTGCCGTACACGGTGAAGCTGCGCGTCACCCCGCCCAATCCGAGCAAGCCCGCCAGCGTTGCGGTGACCGGCCTGGCGCCGATGGTGCTGGCGGTGCTGCCCCAGATCTTGGCCGCCGTGTACGAGCTGTCGGTGTAGAGGTTATACGACAGGCGGTTGCTGCCGTTGAGCAGGTAGCGCGGGGCGCCCGTGCCGCCGCCCGGGCCCACGCCCAGGTTGACGCAGACATTCGCCGCCGGCAGCAGCAGCGCGTTGGTCCCGATGGTCCAGTAGCAGGTCACGTTCAGCGTGCCGCTGGCCGTGACATCGCTGCCCGCAATGGGGCTGACGACACCGAAGTCGACATCGGTCATCGTGGCCACGCAATTGTCGGCGCGCGCCGCAGTGGCGGCCAGCAACCACAGCAGGGCAGTCGGCAGGATCAGGCGGCACAGGCGTGACGCGAGTGGGCGGCAGATTGCGGTCATTTGGTCATTCTCCTTGCAGGGGCTGGCAAACCAGCGGTCCGATCACGGGCAGTTCGCCCGCCACCGGCTTGTAGTCAAAACGCACTTCGCACCCGTCCTTGCCGCTGCCGACGCGCACGCGGTTCTGCGCGCGCAAGCCTTCGATGAACAGCACGCCATCGTACCCGACCATCGCCGTCGATTCGCTGCCGTCCAGGCGCGCCAGCGTGCCGACGTCGGGCACCGTGCCATCGGCGCGCACCAGCGTGAGCGTTGCGGCCGCGTAGCGTTCGATCGCGAAGCGCGCCACCACGCCGGCATTCTGGCGCGGCACGATCTCGAGGACCGTGTGCGGGATGCGGGTATCGGAAGGCAGCGACGACGGGTCGATCGCGATCCGGCTGGCGGCGTACGGTTGCAGGTCGGGCACCAGGAGGCGCCCGTTGCGGTCGGTGCGGCCGATCGGACGATTGTCCTGCAGCACCGGCAGGTCGGGCGCGCCGCTCGAGACGAGCGCAAAACCACGTCCGACATTGCGCGCCGTGATCAGCGCGCCATCCATCGCAACGATGGCGCCGCTGACATCCAGGCTCGTGTTGCGGCTCTCGCCCACGCGCTGCGTCGACACGATCGCGCGGCCGTGCGCGCCCAGGTATTGCACCTGGGCCTGGTCGTAGCGCTGCGCCCCGGTCTTGCCTGCCTGGACGGCCCAGCCAAGGCCACCGTCGAAGTCCGGCGCGCGCCCCATCGACACCGACGCCACCTGCTCACCGCGCTGACGCCCCGCATTGGCGTTGACGGCCACGCGCGAATCGAAGGCCATGCTGAAGGTGGCCGTGATGCCCCGTTCGGCACGCCGCTCGAGATCCTGGAACGCGCCCAGGCTGAAGTAGCCGCGCAGGCCGACGCTGCGCGACCAGGCCAGCGACACGGTGCGCGTCACCAGGGCCGGGCTCGCGGACAAGGCTGGGGCCAGCCCGGCCAGCCTGCTCAACGGGTTGCCAAACGGATCGAGCACCGGCGCGACGCCTGCCACCAGTGGCGTGCGCAGCTGAATCAGGTTCATGCTGAAGCTGTTGCCGCCGAACGCGGTGCTGATGCTGGCCCGGTCGAGCGCGCGCGGTACCGGCGTGCCTTCGAGCGTGCCCAGGTCGCCGAAGCCGGCGCTCGCGCGGATCGATTGCAGGTCGAGCGCGAAGCGTGGCGACACGTACTGGTACCCAAGCGTGGCTTGCCAGCCCCGATAACGGCCGGCACTGGCCGCCAGTGCGCCGCTGGCCACGCCGGCGCCGGGTACGCGCGCGAGCACACCGCCGCCCAGCAGGACCTGGCCGCTGCCGGCCTCGGCATGCCCTTCCAGCGTCAGGCGGTCGGTCCAGCCGTGGCGCACCGAGCCCACTGCCGCCGGGCCGCCGTAGCGGAACGATGCCACGCCGTAGTCGCGCCGCAGCGCGCCAAGGGAGACGGCGAAATCGGTCAGGCCGTGCGCCAACAGGCGGGTATCGACATACAGCGGCAGCGTGGTGGCCACTTCGCGCCCCAGCGCATCGCGCGTGATGACGGTGGCCTGGCCGGCGCCGTTCAGGCCCGCCACCTGGTCGACCACGAACGGGCCAGTGGGCACGCTGGTGCTGAACTGGCGCACGTTGTTGACGAACAGGTCCACGCTCGTGGGCACGACGGCCGAACCGGCAATCGAGGCCACCGGATAGGTCACCAGGTCCGGGCGCAGCTCGAAGTTGCGGCGCCACTCGATGCCGCCCAGGCGCAGCGCGCGTGACCAGCTCAGCGCGGGGGTGACGGTGTCGCCCAGTTGCACGGTGGTCAAGCGATCCTGGTTGGCGTAAGTCCAGGTGGTGTCGTAACGCGTGTAGCCGCGCTCTTCGCCGCGCAGGATCGCCGCGCCGGTGCTGGTCAAGCTGCCGTGCGGGTCAAAATAACGCAGGTCGAGATTGCTGGCCACCGAACCGCCGCTGCTCTGGGCGAACACGTTGTAGTTCAGCAGCATGCCGCGGCTGGCCTGGCCGGCGCCGCTGGCGCGCACCGTGCGCGCACTGATCACGCGCGCCACGCGCAGGCGATCCGACAGGGTCAGCGCCAGCGTCTGGGTGGCGCTGTCGTAGCGCCAGGTCATGCCGTCGATCTCGTCGAGCAGAAAATCCGTGCGGTCGGCCACGCCGAAGCGCGCCGGGTCCAGGCCCAGTTCGCGCAGGCTCTCGACCGTCATGCGCAGGCTGGCGTCCTGCTGGATCACGGAGACAAGCAGGCCCGTGGGCTGACCATCGATCGAGACGTCCAGATACAGTTCGGTGGGTTGGGCGGCAACCAGGCCGGCCTGCGCCTCGAGCGCGGCCAGCGACGCCGACGCCGGCGCGGCGGCAACCATGGCGGCCGCTGCCGCGATGGGGGTGACGCTCAAGGCCAGCAGGCAGGTGGACAGGGACGACGACCTCAGGGCCCGCCACGCCCGGTGGCGCGTGTGCATGGCTGCCCCGGTCGTCAGTCGCGCGCGACGGCCGCCTTGGCGGACTGCGGCTTGGCGTTGACGTTGGTGTCGATGGCGAGCGGCGCCGGCAGTGCAGCGGCGACGTCGGCGGGCAAGGCCCATTCGCGCGTGCGGCCCGGCAGCGCGTAACCCAGCAAGCCTTTGCTGAGCACGACGTCGCGGCTGCCGACCGTCACGCTGGTGGCGCCGATCTGCGCATGCAGCGCGCCGGTATTGCGGGCGCGCAGGTACCAGGCGCCGGCGCGCTGGAAGGTGCTCCATTCGAGCTGCGGGGCAGCTTGCGTATCGCTCGGCAGCACGAAGGCCGGGACCGAATACTGCAGGCGGATCGCGACATTGCCCTGCTGGGGGTCGCCACGCGGCAGTTCATCGATCAGGATGCGGTAGGTCTGTTCGCCGCCGCCAGGGGCCGACGGGTTACCGACTGGGGTGCCGGCGCGGCGCACGAGGCGGATCGTCTGGGCACTCTTGCCCGCGATCTCGATGATCGGCGGACTGGCCACGAGCTGCGTGGTCGGGGTCAAGGCGTCGATGCCGTCACGCTGGTCCCAGGCATATACCCGGACCTGGCCGTACAGCGGCGTGTCGCCATTGTTCTGCAACTGGATGCCGGCCGCATTCTGGCCGGGCTGGAAGCTGATCGACACCGGTGAAATCTGCAGGTTGGCGCCATGCGCCGCCGTACCGGATAACAGTGCCGCTGCCAGCACGATGGAGAAGAAACCCCGCATGCACGATTCCGATCAGAAGTAGATGGTCGCGGTGATCGTCGATTTGTAGTTGTCCGGCGTCGGCGCCTTCTGGACCGGGATTTCACCGTACACGGTCAGCGTCTGCGCAGTGCCGGTACCGGTGCCGGCCAGCGTGTCGGTGCCCTGGGTATTGCCCCACAGGCCCGAACCCGCAGTGCGGTACAGGTTGACGGCAACGGTGTCGGCGTTTGCGCCGGTACCGCTCAAAAAGCGCGTGGTGCCGGCCGAACCGGCGCCGGTGCCGGCGTCCAGGCCCACATTGTAGGGGGTGGTGTTGGTGCAGGTCACATTGATGTTCGACGAACCCGTGATCGCCGAGGTGATCACGCCGGTCTGGCCGAAGTCGATGCCGTTGGCAGCGATGGTGCAGTCGGCCACGACGCGCATCGTGACGTCAAAGGTGCTGGTCTTGCTCTTGGAATACACCGCGGCGCCCGTGGTGAAAGGCATGACAGCAGCCAGGACAGCAGCCATGACACGGATACGTTTCGAAGTGCTCATCATCATATTCTCCAGATTCAAGGGCGCTGTCACCGCGACGCGCATCGTCTTGCTCAACTCAGAAAATATGATACATGTGTTTCCGCGTGGAATCAAAGCGCTTTTTTCAATTCTGCCGAATCTGCGCACTTTGCTGGTTTTTTGCAACACTCGTTGTATCGTTGTCATCCAGCAGCGGATTTAATCCTGGGGTTCAGCCCATGACCGTGCATGCGCAACTGCCCGTCCCCAGCGCGCCATCAGCGTCGCGCGGCGCTCGTCCTCCATGCGGGGCTCGAAACAGGTATCGACCTGCCACTGGTGTTCGAGTGCTGCGGGCGACTCCCAGACGCCACACGCCAGGCCGGCAAGCCAGGCGGCGCCCAGCGCCGTCGTTTCGGTCACGCGCGGGCGCACCACGGGGATGCCGAGCAGGTCGGGCTGGAATTGCATCAGCAGGTCGTTGCGCGCCGCCCCGCCATCGGCGCGCAGTTCGGTAACGGCGCAGGCGGCGTCCTTCTGCATGGCCGTCAGGAGTTCGGCGCTCTGATAGGCAATCGCCTCGAGCGCGGCGCGCGCGATGTGGGCGGCAGTCGTGCCGCGCGTCATGCCGAGGATGGTGGCGCGGGCATACGGATCCCAGTGCGGCGCACCCAGGCCGGTGAACGCCGGCACCAGCATCACGCCGCCACTGTCGGGCACGCTCGTGGACAGCGCCTCGACCTCGCGTGACTGGCGGATGATGCCCAGGCCATCGCGCAACCACTGCACCGTCGCCCCACCCATGAAGACGCTGCCTTCGAGCAGGTAATCACTGCGCCCGTCGAGCGTCCAGCCGACGGTCGACAGCAGGCGGTGATGCGATACCGGTGCGGTGGCGCCGGCATGCATCAGCATGAAGCACCCGGTGCCGTAGGTATTCTTGACCATGCCCTTGCGATGGCACGCCTGGCCGAACGTGGCTGCCTGCTGGTCGCCGGCAATGCCGGCAATCGGGATCGGGTGGCCAAACCACTCGGCGGCGGCATGCCTCACCAGGCCGCTGCTGGGCACGATCTCGGGCAGTACCGCGCGCGGGATGTCGAACAGCGCCAGCAAGGCGTCATCCCAGGCCAGCGTATGGATGTTGAACAGCATCGTGCGCGCCGCGTTGCTGGTATCGGTCACGTGACGCCCGCACAGGCGGTACACCAGATAGCTGTCGACGGTGCCGAAGGCCAGCTCGCCCCGCTCGGCCCGCTTGCGGGCGCCCGGGACGTGGTCGAGCAACCATTGCAGCTTGGTGGCTGAAAAATACGCGTCCAGTTCCAGGCCTGTCAGTTCAGCGATCATGGTGGCCCTGCCCGCTTCGCGCAGCCGGTCGCAGGCGCCGGCCGTGCGCCGGTCTTGCCAGACGATGGCATTGGCCACGGGTTCACCGGTAACGCGGTCCCACAGGAGCGTCGTTTCACGCTGGTTGGCGATGCCGATCGCGGCAATGCGCGCAGGGTCAACGCCGCTGTCGGTCAGCGCGGCGCGCGCGCAGGCAAGCTGGCTGGCCCAGATGTCCGCCGGATCGTGCTCGACCCAGCCGGGCTGCGGGAAATGCTGGGGAAATTCACGCTGGCAGCTGGCCACGGCCACGCCGGCATCGTCGAACACGATCGCACGCGAACTGGTGGTGCCCTGGTCGAGGGCGAGGATGTAGTGGGTCAATGCGGTCTCCGGAACGACCGGGGAAAACGCGCACCGAGCGGTGCGCGTCATGAATTATGTGTAAAGCAGGCCGATAGGCCGGATTCTGTGTAATGCCACCTTGCGGCGACACTTGGACAATCATTCCTCTAGGCGCTGAATTACTCCAGCGCTCAAGCTTCCTACCCGCACGCTCCGCGAGCAACATCAACGCGTGCCTATTTGGAATTGCTCCGAGTGGAGGTTACCGCGTTTCACCGTAACTAAATACGCTCGTCTCTGTGGCCCTATTCCTCGCCTTGTACCACTGGCTTGCGCCAGCGGATTTCGGCGGACGGCCGTTAACCGTCACCCTGCTCTATGGAGTCCGGACCTTCCTCCCGTCCACGACCTTGCGGCGTGGACCAGCGACTGCCTGGCCTGCTTCACGGGGCGTATTGTACCCGTTTGAAGAAGTGATCAGGGAATCGTCGTCGCATGGCAGACCTGCTGCGCGAATCCCTGATGGAGAACTGCTAATTGAGCGCAATCGATTCGGCGCCAAGGCCAAATAATTCTTCAATCAACTTGGCAATATTCGCGCGTACCGCACCTTCATTGGCGACCCGAAGACGCTCGACACCAGAAAATGCCTCGCCGAATGATGCTGTGTACGGCACCGAGATGCGACGGTTCAAGCGCTCCTTGCCGGTCGCACGCTCGACCAGGGAATACGTCACGCCAACAGTCACGGTCATATCCAAGCCGATCATCGGCTGATCGACACGTTCCAGGTGCGCCACCAGCATGTATTTGCCGAGCTGCTTGCCGTTGGCCAGCAGACCGACCTCTCTCAGCGACCCTTCCAGGGCCTGTTCAAACTCGCTGTTGCCAACATTGGACACCCACATGGGGTTCGTTTCCTTGCCCCCCGTGACATCGCGGACAGCAATATTGGCCCGAAGAGGCGTCGGTGCGACCCGTTGTTGTGGCGAGGAATGGGCAATCATCTGGTCAATACGCGCTGGCGCAGCGCAGCCAGACAGGATAAGCGTCAGAGCAAGCGCTGCCGCGGTCAGAGTCATTTTCGACATCGATATCCTCTCAGAACGCTGCGGCAGTGGCGTTGGCCGGGGCAACGCGCGCTGGCCCGATCAGACTGGCGGATGTGCCAACCGCTCCCGGGCATTTCTTCAGGATGGCCGCCTGATGGGTTGCTTCATACTCGCCCCGAAGACGGGCATAGTCCGCTTCCTGTTGCTTCGTACCGCCCAGTGCAAACAGCGCAGGCCAGAACAGAATGATGCCGACACCGGCGATGGCCTTGTCGTTCGATGCTGCTTCATCCAGACGACTTCCCAACTGCCCCACACGCGACTGGATACGCTGGATTTCACTGCCCAGCTGATCGCAGTCGTAGGACTGATATTGCATCGGTGACGTGTAGGCGATTGGCACATCTTTCGATGCAGTCGCACAGCCAGCCAGAGCAATCGACGCGGCTACTATGGATGTCATGGTCTTTTTCATTCCGTGTTCCCTATTGGCGTTATATTTCTTGGCAACAATCGTCGCACCGCAAATGTAGGTTTCACAGTATGTACACGTCAATCTGAAAAGAAATATTTCCTCTATGCCATTCTTCACGCATAAAGCCGTTGTTTATCAACAACTCCGCATGTCGCGACGAATCTGAAATTTAGTGTCGTTATTTCAAAAGCCGTGTTTTAAACGCTCACATAGAATGCCTTGCAAGCGAACCCCATAAGGACGACCCTCCCATGACGCACCCTTCCCGCACCGGCGGCCAGATCCTGGTCGATGCCCTCTCCATTCACGGCGTCGATACCGCCTTCGGTGTCCCGGGTGAAAGCTACCTGGACGTGCTCGACGCGCTGCACGATTCGAACATCCGGTTCGTGATCAACCGCCAGGAAGGGGGCGCGGCGTTCATGGCCGAGGCCTACGGCAAACTCACCGGCAAGCCGGGCATCTGCTTCGTCACGCGTGGGCCGGGCGCGACCAATGCGTCGATCGGCGTGCACACGGCGTACCAGGATTCGACGCCGATGATCCTGTTCATCGGCCAGGTCGGCAACGACTTCGTCGATCGCGAGGCGTTTCAGGAAATCGACTACCGCCGCATGTACGGCCAGATGGCCAAGTGGGTGGCCCAGATCGACCGCGCTGACCGCATTCCCGAATACATGGCGCGCGCGTTCCAGGTCGCCACCAGCGGCCGCCCCGGTCCGGTGGTGCTGGCGCTGCCCGAAGACATGCTGGTGTCGCTGGCCGAGGTCGCCGACACGCGCGCCTATGCGCCAGCGCACGGGGCGCCATCAAGCGACCAGATCGCGCAACTGCGCACGATGCTGGCCGAGGCCGAGCGTCCGGTCGTGCTGCTGGGCGGCGGCACCTGGACCGCGCAAGCCTGCGCCGACCTGGCGCAGTTCGCCGAGCGCAATCACCTGCCGGTGGGCTGCACGTTCCGCTTCCAGGACCTGCTCGACAATGCGCACCCGAACTACATTGGCGACGTGGGCATCGGCATCAATCCGAAGCTGGCCGCACGCGTGAAAGACGCTGACCTCGTCATCGCCATCGGCCCGCGCCTGGGTGAAATGACGACCGGCGGCTACACCTTGCTGGCCGCGCCCGTGCCGGCCCAGCGCCTGGTGCACATCCATCCCGATCCCGAAGAACTGGGCAGCGTGTACCAGGGCGAACTGATGATCGCGGCCGGCATGCCGCAGGCGTGCGCCATGCTCGCCGCGATGGAACCTGTTGACGCAAGCTGGCAGGGCAGCGTGACGCAGGCCAGGAGCGATCTGGCCGCGTGGCAGGCGCAACCTGCCCTGCTGCGCGAAGGCGTCCCGCTCGACCTGTGGCAAGTGGTGCAAGATCTGCAGGGTGCGCTGCCGGCAGACGCGATCATCACCAACGGCGCCGGCAACTACGCGTCGTGGGCGCACCGCTTCTATCGGTACGGCGGCATGCGCACCCAGCTGGCCCCGACCAATGGCGCGATGGGGTATGCGGTGCCAAGCGGCGTCGCGGCCAAGATCGTGCATCCCGAGCGCGCCGTGGTGACCTTTGCCGGCGACGGCGAATTCATGATGACGGGCCAGGAACTGGCCACCGCCGTGCAGTACGGCGCCGGCGTCGTGATCCTGGTCTTCAACAACAATATGTTCGGCACGATCCGCATGCACCAGGAGCGCACCTATCCGGGCCGCGTGTCGGGCACCAACCTGCACAATCCGGATTTCGCGGCGCTGGCGCGCGCCTATGGCGGGCATGGCGAAGTGGTCGACCAGACCGCCGACTTCGCACCGGCGCTGGCACGCGCGCTGGCCTACACGGCGCAGGAACAGCTGCCGGCCGTGATCGAGCTGCGCTACGACGGCAATCTGATCACACCGAACGCCACGCTCGAGATGATGCGTGCGCAGGCCGAGGCCGCAAAAGGAGCACGCTAACGCGCAAAGCGGGAACGTATTGCTGCTCTGGTAAAATATTCGCACGTTTTTTCATCGCCGGCCCCGCCGGCGTTCGCACGAAGTCCCCCACCAGACACTATGTTCAGCTTCTTCAAAAGAAAGAAAGCGCCCGATACCCCGGCGCCGGAACCTGTTGTACCTGCTGCACCCGCGGCGCCTGCCGCCAGGCCGGTGCCACCGGCGCCAGCCGTGGCCAAGCCCGACATCAAGAAGGACGCCAAGCCCGAGGTCAAGCCTGACCCCAAGCCCGAGGTCAAGACCGAGGTCAGCGTGCTGCACGAAGGCGGCAACCTGTTCCCGGAAACCGCCGAGCGCCCCACCACCGAGCTGGAAAAGAAGCAATCGTGGATGGCGCGCCTGAAGGCCGGCCTGTCCAAGACCTCGAGCAACCTGTCGCTGCTGTTCGTCGGTGCGCGCATCGACGAAGACCTGTACGACGAACTCGAAGCGGCGCTGCTGATGTCCGACGCCGGCATCGGCGCCACCGAACACCTGCTCACCGAACTGCGCCGCAAGGTCAAGGAAGACAAGCTGCTCGACGCGCCCGCCGTCAAGACAGCGCTCAAGAGCCTGATGATCGAGATGCTGCTGCCATTGCAAAAGCCGCTCGAGCTGGGCCGCCACGACCCGCTGGTGATGATGATCGCGGGCGTGAACGGCGCCGGCAAGACCACCACCATCGGCAAGCTGGCCAAACACATGCAAAGCTTCGACCAGTCGGTGCTGCTGGCTGCGGGCGACACGTTCCGCGCCGCCGCGCGCGAGCAGTTGATGGTCTGGGGCCAGCGCAATAACGTGACCGTGATTTCGCAGCAGTCGGGCGATCCGGCCGCCGTCGCGTTCGATGCGGTCCAGTCGGGCAAGGCGCGCGGCACCGACGTCGTCATGATCGACACGGCCGGCCGCCTGCCGACCCAGCTGCACCTGATGGAAGAGCTGAAGAAGATCAAGCGCGTGATCGGCAAGGGCATGGCGGGTGCACCCCATGAAATCCTGCTCGTCATCGACGGCAACACGGGCCAAAACGCGCTGGCGCAGGTCAAGGCGTTTGACGATGCACTGGGTTTGACGGGCCTGGTCGTTACCAAACTCGACGGCACCGCCAAGGGTGGCGTGCTGGCCGCGATCGCGCAGAACCGCCCGATTCCCGTGTACTTCATCGGCGTGGGCGAAAAGCTGGAAGACCTGCAGCCATTCAATGCCGAAGAATTCGTCGACGCGCTGCTCGGCTGAGCGGCTGATCGAACAAGGACACCATGATTGCATTCCAGTCAGTATCGAAGCAGTACACCCACGGCGACGCTCAGGGCAGCTACGCACTGCACGACGTCACGCTCGCCATCGGCAAGGGCGAGCTGGTCTACCTGGCCGGCCCGTCGGGCGCGGGCAAGTCGACCCTGATGAAAATGGTCGCCGGCGTCGAGCGGCCCACCAGCGGCAAGGTGATCGTCAGCGGGCATGACGTGGGGCGCATCAAGCCGGCCGGGATCCCGTTCCTGCGCCGTAATATCGGCATCATCTTCCAGCAACAGCGCCTGCTCAACGACCGCAATATCCTCGCCAATACGATGCTGCCGATGCTGGTCACCGGCGCGCGCACGGCCGAAGCCGAGCAGCGCGCCCGCGCCGCGCTCGACAAGGTTGGCCTGCTCGACCGCGCCCGCGCGATGCCGCTCGAACTGTCAGGTGGCGAACAGCAGCGCGTGGCCGTGGCCCGCGCGATCGTCAACCGGCCGCAGATCATCCTGGCCGATGAGCCAACGGCCAACCTCGACCGCGTCGCGGCCGACAAGGTGCTCGATGCGCTGCGCTCGTTCCATGCAGTGGGCGTCACGTGCGTGATCTCGACCCACGACGATTACGTGCTGGAGCGCGCCGAGCGCGTCATCCGCCTGGAAAATGGCCAACTGGTCGGAGGTGCAGCATGAGCCCGTGGTTGCGCCAGCACCGTTTCGCCCTGGTGGCCGCGCTGTCGACCGTGCGCAAGTCGCCCGGCAGCTTCCTGTTCAACGTGCTCGTCGTCGCGCTGGCGCTCACGCTGCCGTTCGCGGGCCTGACCCTGCTCGACAACGTACGGCCACTGTCCGAGCAGTTATCGGTCGACCCCGAGATCAGTCTGTTCATGCGCGAAGATGTCAGCCGGCCCGATGCACAAGCGTTGTTGCCGCAGATTCGCCAGATCGTCGCGCAGGGCAAGGGCGAAGTCATGTTCGTGCCGCGTGAAGAAGCGCTGGAATCGCTCAAGGCACGCAGCAGCCTGGGCGGGGTGCTGGAAACGCTGGGTGAGAACCCGTTGCCGGACAGTTACGTGATGAAGCTGGGCGGCTTTGCCAGCGCCGGCGCTGCGGCACAGGTCGACGCCATCACCGAGCGCCTGCGCGCCCTGCCGGGCGTCGAGACGGTGCAGGTCGACTCGGCCTGGGTCAAGCGTCTGGCCGCGCTGCTCGGGATCCTGCGCCTGGCCCTGCTGCTGCTGGCTGGCACGCTCGGCATCGTTGTCATCGCCGTGGTGTTCAATACCATCCGCCTGCAGGTGCTGACGCAGAAAGAAGAAATCTCGGTTTCGCAACTGCTCGGCGCGACCAATGACTTCATTCACCGCCCGTTCTTCTATACGGGCGCCCTGCTCGGCCTGTGCGCCGGCGGCGTGGCCCTGGGCGTGGTGGCGCTGGCCTTGCACCCGCTGAATGGCGCCATCGCCGAATTTGCGCGGCTGTATGGCTCGCAATTCCAGCTGATGGCGCTGGGAGGGCTGGAAATTGCTGGCTTGCTGGCAGTGAGTGCCGGACTGGGCCTGATCGGCGCCATGCTGTCGGTACGGCGTCACCTGGCACGGGGACGCTGACAGGCTACAGGGGTGCCGACAGCGGCACTCCTACAATATTGCTGAATAAAAAAGATTGATTCAGGGTGTTGAAAATGCCGGAAGTGGCACCACTTCCAGAGCAGGGCGAGGCGGCCGTTGTGCTGCCTCCCCAATTACCTGGCTGTCGGAATGCGCCGCAGTGCGCCCATACTCCTACGGTCACGTCGCACTTCCCTACGCTGTCTTGCGTAGAACTCCTACAGGCCTCCCCAGTCGTACGTGCGCCATTCAACAGAGAGCTTGCCTGTTGCGCCTTACTCTGAACCTGTACGCGATTTCCAGTGTTTATCGGCTCTTTTCTGAGCTGCATCAAACGAATATTCAAGTGCTGTTCTACAGTAAGTTTGCTTGTGGATTTAATTCCTATAGGCAATACTTTGGACAGTCTTAAGTTCTGGCCACGTTCTGGCACTCTCTCTGGGGGAGTGCTAATATATGGTCCAAGGCAATCAAATTTCAAGCAAAAGTATCCGCATGACGAAGCGATATTCGCTTCAGGATGGCGTCACCGGCATGAGGCCGAGGCCTATCAGGATGCAGCAAGATTATTAAAAGGGAAATAAACATGTCCGCACAATCCGCATTGGTCCCGACCAACAATCGTGCTCTGGGACTAGGTTTCACCGGCAATCTCGGCAATATCGATGCGTACATTTCGGCAGTGAACCGCCTGCCAATGCTGACGCACGAAGAAGAGATGTCGCTGGCAAAGCGGCTGCGCGACGATAACGATCTCGACGCAGCGCAAAAGATGGTGTTGTCGCACCTGCGCTTGGTGGTGTCGATCGCGCGTGGCTATCTGGGCTACGGCCTGCCACACGCCGACCTGATCCAGGAAGGCAATATCGGCCTGATGAAAGCAGTCAAGCGTTTCGACCCGAACCAGGGCGTGCGCCTGGTGTCGTACGCGATGCACTGGATCAAGGCCGAGATGCATGAGTACATTCTCAAAAACTGGCGTCTGGTCAAAGTCGCGACGACGAAGGCACAGCGCAAGCTGTTCTTCAACCTGCGCAGCAACAAGACCGGCCTGGATGCGATGTCGCCGGGTCAGGTCGATGATCTGGCCAAGCTGCTGGGCGTCAAGCGCGAAGAAGTGATCGAAATGGAAACCCGTCTTTCGGGCCGCGATATCGCACTCGAGTCGCCAACCGACGATGAAGACGACAAGTTCTCGCCGATCGCTTACCTGTCGTCGGAACAGCAAGAACCGACCAAGGTCATCGAAGCGCAGCAGGTCACGCGCCTGCAGTCGGAAGGCCTGGAATCGGCGCTCGGCAAGCTGGACCCGCGTTCGCGCCGCATCATCGAAGCGCGCTGGCTGGCCAACGACGACGGTTCGGGCGCCACGCTGCACACGCTGGCGGAAGAATTCAGCGTGTCGGCCGAGCGCATTCGCCAGATCGAGTCGGCTGCACTCAAAAAGATGAAGGGTGCGCTGACGGCATTTGTCTGAGCCGTCCTGCCATCTCTGAAACCCCGCTTCGGCGGGGTTTTTTCTTGTGCGGCTTTGCGCTTTTCGACCCCGACTTGGCGGTTTTTTGTTCCGTGGCCGCCACGAAACCGGGGTAACTTGAACGCGTGAAGCCGCCGCCGACACGTTTGTCGCCCATTGGCTAGAATGGTTCTTCTGACACGTCAGCTCAAGGAAAAGCCATGCCTGATTCAACGCCGTATGTTCCACCAACTGTCTGGACCCCACCCGCCACCCCGGGCGGCGCCTTTGCCAATATCAATCGCCCGGTCGCCGGACCGACGCACGACCAGGCGCTGCCGGTGGGCGAGCATCCGCTGCAACTGTATTCGCTGGCCACGCCCAATGGCGTGAAGGTCTCGATCATGCTCGAAGAACTGCTGGCCGCCGGCCATGCGGGCGCCGAGTACGATGCCTGGCTGATCCGCATTAACGAAGGCATGCAGTTCTCGAGCGGCTTCGTTGACGCCAACCCGAATTCGAAGATCCCTGCCCTGGTCGACCGCAGTGGCGCCGAGCCCGTGCGCGTGTTCGAATCGGGTGCGATCCTGGTGTACCTGGCCGAGAAATTCGGCGCGTTCCTGCCGAAGGATGGCGTGGCGCGCACCGAGACGATGAACTGGCTGTTCTGGCAGATGGGTTCGGCGCCATTCATGGGCGGCGGCTTTGGCCACTTCTATGCGTATGCGCCGGAAAAGCTGCAATACCCGATCGACCGCTACGCGATGGAAACCAAGCGCCAGCTCGACGTGCTCGACCGCCATCTGGCCGACAACCGCTACATGGCCGGCGACGACTACACGATCGCCGACATGGCCATCTGGCCGTGGTATGGCGGCATGGTGCTCGGCCAGTTGTACGATGCGGCCAAATTTTTGTCGGTGCACGAGTACAAGCACGTCAAACGCTGGGCCGATGCGATCGCGGCGCGGCCCGCCGTGGTGCGTGGACGCAAGGTCAACCGCTCGTTCGGGCCGGCGGAAGACCAGGTGCTGGAACGCCACAGCGCTGCCGACCTCGACTGACCTCCCTGCCCTTCCCTGGGCATGCTCCGCTGCATGCCCAGCCACCGTTCCCGCCCTGCCTCAGGATTTGGGCGGGCGCTTCTTGTCCGGGCGCTTCGTCGCGCGCGCCTTGTGCTGCTCCCAGCGCGCAGCAGGCAGGCGCGCATCTTGCAGCGCGCTGGCGCGCGTGTCCTGGTAATACGGCACGTCCGCCCACGCCACTTCGACCACGACTTCACGGACATCAAACAGTTGCTGCGTCTCGAACGCCAGCTCGCCAGACCCGCCAGACCCAACAGCGCGCGACAGCTTGACGATCTTGTCGGGCACGCTCAGGTGGATCTCGGCCTGGCTGCCCGGATCGACATGCCGGAACACGGGCAGTTTGCCCGCCAGGCCCGGGATGACTTCGCGGCCTTCGTCGGACAGGGCCAGTGTCAGGGTGCGCGTGGCCGGGTCGTAGCGCGTCGCGCGCACTTCGGCCACATAATGCAGCGCCCGTGCTGCCTTGTTTTGCAACCGCACGACGACCTGAAGATGCGTGTCCACCGGCGCCACCGACTGGATGGCTGCGGTCAGGTCGTCGGGTTTGCTGTCGTCGCTCGCCATGTATCCCCCTCGTCCAATGCCTGCACTCGGCCCAGCACGCGAGCCACGGCCGTGATATCGGGAAAACGCTCGCCCAATCGTTGCCGGAAGCGGTTTTTGCTCTTTGTCGTCTGCAGCAGCGCCCGTTCGCAAAACCCCAGCTCGTGCCGCACCTGCGCGGCCGGCAACGCCGCCCACAAGGTGCTGATCGGTACCTCGGGCGCCCATGCGTCGAGCGCCTCGGTGAAGGCGCGGCCGATCGCCGGGGCGTCGGCGCCCGCCAGATACCGGGTCAGCAGCGCGTGCATCAGCCTGACTGGCGCGACGAGCGCCCACTGCATGTAGGGGCTGGGCCAGGCACGGTCGCGCAGCAATGCCAGCAACTGTGCTGGCGCCTCGGTGGACTGCCCTGCTCCGCTGTCCCAATAGGCGCTGGTACGGAGCAAGGCGGCGTGGCGACGCTCGGCATGAAGACGATCGGGGTGCAACGCGATGAAGGCGGCGCCCAGTTGCGTGCTGCTCATCACGCGACGGCCCCGCTCGACCATGACGTTCCAGAAGTCGAGCAAGGGGTCGACGAAGCCTTCGAGCAGCTGACATCGCAGCGACTGGTCGCCCGCCATGAGCGTGCAGGCTTGCGGTGAAAACGCATAATAGTCGTGAAAGAAATGCTCGAAGAACGCATGACCGATGTCGGTGCCGCGCACGAAATGGTCACGCGCGCAGCGTAGCATCTGCACTTGCCGCGACCCGGGCGACCTGGACACGAGCGTGGCAATGATGCAGCAGCTTTCGCAATCCGAATCAGTTTTGCCGCAATGGTTACCGGGGTCGCGCAGCGTTGCGCTGGCGCCCTGCCGGCTGGCCAGATCGGTGCGCAGATCGTTTTCGTCGATGATCGCGGCGCGTTCTTCCGGCGACGACGGGTCGCAGATGCCGGTAACGGCCAGCAGGCTGTTGGTAACGACGCGAAAGGCATGGGAAAACTCGTGGTACAGCGCGACAGGCGGGGATACCGGCAAATCGAGCGAGCCGCCCGAGCCGGCTCTGGCCACGCAAACGGTCAGCTTTGTATCGTAGATGATGAGGCACTGTTCGGTGGGATTGAGGCTGGCGCCGGGCAAGCCGCTCGACCTGGGGGGCAGGACGGTGGCATTGTTGGCCATCAACGAGCCATCGCCGAGCACCAGCGACTTGAGGCCGGCGACGACGATCGTGTCGACGTTGTTCGCGCCGCTGCCGTAATTTGGCGAAAACGCCGTGTTGATCATGGCATCGAGACGCAGCCGGGGCGGGCCGTTGCCGGTGCGGGTGTAGGTCATGCGCTGCTTGCCGGCGGCCGGATCGGCAATGCCCAGCCCCGTATCGTTGGCGATGATCGACATGTCGATGAAGCCTTGTGCCGGATCGAGGTCGTCCGACCCGATGCCTGTCGCATCCTGCAGGATGAACGTGGCCATGGCGGCTACCCGATCGGCCGTTGTGGTGGCGGCAAAGGCTTCCAGTCCTGGCCCGTCGGCTGGCGCTCGCGGTACACCGGCGGCGGGCACACGGCGGGACACGGCTCTTGCGGAGGGGGTTCGGGTGGGCAGCAGGCCTGCACCTGCCCGAGGAGTTCGCGATGGCGGTCGACATCACCGGCTTCGGGCGCATGGACACGCTCGCTGATGCCTTCGATGCGTGCCAGTGATGCTTGCAACGCCTCGTCAATGCGTAGTTGCAGCGCCAGCTTGCGCAGGATATTACACAGCAGCGCATTGCTGTTGGCCAGCTCGCAGATGATCGTGTCGTTCTGCTTGCGGTTATGGTCGAGCAGGCCGGCGGCAATGATCTGCACCTGAATCAGCGCAAACACTCCCTGTGACAGGTTGGAGAAACCCGTTGCCAGCGTGGCGTCGATCTGCGCCAGGCGGCTGTTGGTCTGCACCAGTTCGTTGCGGACATCGGCCGTGTTGTTTGCCGTGGCCGAGGTGTTGGTCGAGATCTGGTCGAGTCGCGCGTTGATCTGGTCGGCGACATCCTGAAGGTTCGGCATGGGATCCTTTCACACCGGGCATGTCCGGTGCAGCTACTCTAGGCCCCACCTTGCATCACCGGACCAACGCCGCTCAATCGTCACCACGGAACTTCGCTGTCAGGCCCCTGCTCACGACGCCGACGCCGCGACCTCGAGCAGGTAGCGCTGCGTCATCAGCACCGCCATCTCGTGCGCCGGCATCGGGCGCGCAATGAAGTAACCCTGCACTTCATTGCATTCCAGGCCGCGCAGGATCGCCAGCTGCTCGGCGGTTTCCACGCCCTCCGCCACGACCGACATCCCCAGCGCGTGCGCCATCGACACGATCGCCTGGAAGAAGACCTTGCCCTCTTTCGACCTGGCCAGCTCGTTCGTGAACGCACGGTCGACCTTCAGCACGTCCATCTTCAGGCGCTGCAATTGCGACAGTGACGAGTAACCCGTACCAAAGTCGTCCACGTGCAGCTTCACGCCCAGCGCACGCAGCGCCGCCAGTTCGGCCAGGATGTCGTCCTGGTCGCCCATCATCGCCGACTCGGTGATTTCCACCTCGATCAGGCTGGCCGGTACGCAGTGGCGCACCATCGCCGCGCGCAACTGCCGCTGCACGCCGCCGCGCAGGAACTGCTTGGGCGAGACATTGATCGACACGGGCACCAGCGCCACCCCGGCCTCGCGCCACGCGGCCAGTTGCGCGCATGCCTTGTCGATCACAACCTCGCCGATGCGCACGATCAGGCCAGTCGATTCGGCCAGCGGAATGAAGTCGCCCGGCGCCACGATGCCCAGCGTCGGATGGTGCCAGCGCACCAGCGCCTCCATGCTCAGCAATTCGCCGCTGCGGGCATCGACGCGCGGCTGGTAGTGCAGCACGAACTGGTCGCCCTCGAGCGCCTCGAGGATGTGCTGCTTGAGGCGCGCGCGCGAATTGAGCGTCGTCGACAGCGATGGATCGAAGAAGCGGTACTGGCCCTTGCCGTCGTTCTTGCCGACATACATGGCGATATCGCTGTGGCGCACCAGCGTCTCGGCATCGGCGCCGTCGCGCGGGTACATGCTGATGCCGATCGACGCGCCCACCGCGTGCAATTCGTCACCCAGCAGGAACGGCACCCCGAACGCCTCGACGATGCGCGCCGCGACCGACGTTGCCTGGCGCTCGCCGTCGCAGGGCGTGAGCAGGACAACGAATTCGTCACCGCCGAAGCGGGCCACCTGGTCTGACGGGCGCAGCAGCGACAGCAGGCGCTGGGCCGCACATTTGAGCACGCCGTCGCCGGTGGCGTGCCCGTGCGAATCGTTGATGTGCTTGAATTCGTCCAGGTCGATGAACAGCAGCGCCGCTCCCAGGTCGGTGGTGTGCGCCTGCGCCAGCATCGCCGGCATGCGTTCCAAGAACGCATGCCGGGTGGCCAGGCCGGTCAGCGAGTCCACGTTGGCCAGGCGCTCGAGCTGCGACTCGTGGGCCTTGCGCTCGCTGATGTCCTGCAGCGTGACGGCCAGGCCGTGACCAACCCGCACCAGGCGACGCCGCCCCCAGCTGATGTTCAGGCGATTGTCGCTTGGCATCTTGCGGTCGTCCTCATGGAAGCCCGCCTCCATCGCCTTGCGGTAGGTGGCCAGCAAGTCTTCGCCGAACAGGCCGGCGTCGATCTCGGTCAGGCTCGCGCCGACCAGGTCGTCGCGGGTCATGCCGTAGAAGAAGGCACCCCGTTCGTTGCAGTCGACGATGCGAAAGTCGACGATCTGCCCATCGCGCCCGCGCACGGCCGCTGCCATGTAGAAGCCGTCGTTGCCGCTTTCGGTGGCGGTGCGGTAGGCGCGCCGCACATCGTCCTGTTCAGTGCCGCGCTGCAGCGCGCGCTGCGCCAGCACGGCGCCGACCGCACCGAGCAGCATCAGGCACAGCGTGACGGCGATGGCGCGGTCGCGGCTGTCGGTCCAGTAGGTATTGGTTGCGGCCAGCGTATCGGCGCGTGGCAGGCCGACCAGCGCGACCAGCGGATAGACCGGCGACTGGCGCCAGCCCAGCACGCGCGACTGGCCGTCGGCAAAGCCATTGGCCCCATCGAGCTCGCGCACGCCCTGTTCGCCCGACCAGGCAGCGCCGCGGCGCGGCAGCGTGGCCGTGTCGAAAAACGCGGCGCCGTCGCTGCGCTGTTCGACGCGCAGGCGCCCTTCGCTGCCGGCCAGCGCCACGATGCCGCCGACGCCGAGCGTGGCCGGGCTGACGAACGACGTGAAGTAGCGCGCATCGACTGCCATCATGATCACGCCGTCGAACTCGTCTTCGCGGTCATCGAGGCGGCGCGTAAACAGCACCACGTCGTCGGCCGCGCCGAACTGCACCGGCGTGGTGCCGACCCGCAGCGCCGTCGAATTGTTGTCGCGGTGGCGGGAAAAATACGGACCGTCCGCCAGGTCGGCGCCAATCAGGCCGGGCCGCGTGCTGGAACGCACGATGCCACGGCGGTCGAGCACGGCGACCACGTGAAAGGCGCTGTCCGTGAACATGCCGTCGCGCCGCATGTCAGGCAGGAGTTCCGGCTTGCGCGAGTTCTCCCAGCTGAACTTGAGCTGCATCGTGATCTGGTCCATCTGCGCGACCGAGCGCGTGATGTACTGCTCGTAGGCTTCGGCGTAGGCGGCGGCGTCCTTGCGGATCTGGCCGGCAACGCGCTCCTGTTCGGCGTCCACCCGCACCAGTGTCGCGCCCCACAGCGCGATGCAGGCCAGCAGCGCAAGCAGCGGCCATGCCAGCACCAGGCAGCGCTTGCTGCGGTGAGGCGTGACGGAAGGGGCAATACGGGGGTGGTGGCTCATGCTGCCAGCGAACGCTGCATGTCAGGTCGGTGCCAGCATGTAACCGGCGCCACGCACGGTCTTGATCAGCGATTTGGCGCGGCCCAGCGCCTTGCGCAGGCGCAGCACGTGGACGTCGACGGTGCGCTGGTCGAGCGACTGGTGCGCGTCCCAGAGCTGTTCAAGTAATTGTGAGCGCGAAAAGACCTGGCCCGGGTGGCACAGCAAAAAACGCAGCAGGCGATATTCGGCGTGGCGTACTTCAACCCGGCTGTTGCCGACCTTGACGCTACAACTGAGCGGATCGAGCACCAGGCGGCCCGAGCGCAGCACCCGCGATTCGGGCGACAGTTCGCGCGCCTCGCCGATCGGCGCCTGCGGGATGAATTCGGGATGCGCGACCGCTGCCGGCAATGCAGACGGACGCTCGCCTTCGGCACATTCGGCCGCCAGCAGGATCACAGGTTGTTCGCGCAGGCGCCGGTCGCCGCGCAGGCGGGCCAGCAGGCGCATGCCGCCTTCGTTGCGCAGCATCGATTCCTGCAGCAGGAGTTCGGGCCGTTCGCGCCCGATAAAGTCCCAGGCTTGCGCCAGGCTCGGCACGTTGTGCCAGACCCACTCGTCCTCGTGCAGTGAAAATTTGAGCAGTTCGGCGATGGCCGGCTTGTCGTCAATCACCAGGACGATCGTGTTCGCCATTGTCATGGGATACCCAGTCTGTGAGATGCCGAGGTTGGATGTGCTGATAAAAAAATCCGGCAGTCGCGCTGCCGGATCGTTACTTCACCTGCCTGATTACATGATCGCTTTGCCGGAAGCGTCTTTCAGGTTGGCTTTCCAGGCATCCTGCACTTGCTTGACGACGCTTGCTGGCATCGGGACGTAGTCCAGTTCAGCCGCTGCTGGTGCACCGTTCTTGAAGGCCCAGTCGAAGAACTTGACGACTTCCTTGCCCTTTTCGGCGTCAGCCTGTGCCTTGTGCATCAGGATGTACGACACGCCGGTGATCGGCCAGCTTTGCTTGCCGGCGCCGTCGGTCAGGACCACGCCGAAGCCTGGGGTCTTGTTCCACTCGGCGTTCGCGGCAGCTGCCTTGAACACGTCGTCGCTTGGCTGCAGGTCGACGCCTTCTTTATTGCGCAGCTGGGTGTGCGACAGCTTGTTCTTTTTCGCGTAAGCCCACTCGACGTAGCCGATCGAACCCTTGATACGCTGCACGTTGGCGGCGACGCCTTCGTTGCCCTTGCCGCCCACGCCCACGGCCCACTTCACGGTGGTGCCCGAGCCGATGCTTTCTTTCCAGGCCGGGCTGGTTTTCGCCAGGAAGTCGGTCCACAGGAACGAGGTGCCCGAGCTGTCGGCGCGGTGCACGACGGTGATGTCGGTATCGGGCAGCTTGACGCCCGGGTTCAGCGCAGCGATCGGTGCAGCATTCCACTTGGTGATCTTGCCCATGTAGATGTCAGCCAGGACCGGACCGGTCATCTTCAGCTGGCCTGGGGTCACGCCCTCGACGTTGACCACGGCAACCACGCCGCCCATGATGGCCGGGAACTGCATCAGGCCTTCCTTGTCCAGCTCATCTGCCTTGAGTGGCATGTCCGACGCGCCGAAGTCGACGGTCTTGGCCTTGATCTGCTTGATACCGGCGCCCGAACCCACCGACTGGTAGTTCAGGCCATTGCCGGTCGCTGCCTTGTAACCCTCGGCCCACTTGGCGTAGATCGGGTACGGGAAGGTAGCGCCTGCACCGGTCATGTCGGCGGCAAACGAGGTCGTCATCACGAGTGCGGCAGCGGCGCCGGCGAGGATCTTTTTGAACATTGTTATTCCTTAGTTGAGGGATATGTTTTGCACTACGGGACAAAGAATAGCCTGCGAATATGACCTGTTTATGACTTCACAATCGCCGTGTTCATGACGCCCGGGCGCATCATGCCGCGCCGCTGCGCTTGCGCTTTTGCTATCATGGGTTTTCCCTGCCAAACACTGGATGACACCATGCGCCCCTCGATCTTCCGTCCGGCCCGCGTCTTCTGCATCGCCGCCGTCTGCCTCGGCGCTGGCCTGTTGTCCGGCTGCGCCGCGCCCGAGCGTCTGCCAGACGCGCAATACAATCTCAGCGAGAGCCAGAGCCTGCTGCTGGCGCCCGAACAGCGCCTGAGCCTGACCTACGAAGGCGCCAACGACACCCGCTGCCCGGACAATGCCCGCTGCATCGTGGCCGGGCGCGTGGCCTACCGCTTCACGCTGCGCATCCAGAACGTGGCGCAGGCGTTCTGGCTGGTACCGGGCAAACCGGGCTTCACGTCGCCGGCGCTGCGCGGCGCGCGCGTCGAGCTCGACCGTTCGTTCGAGCCGCCGGCGCGCGGCATGATCGAGGCGAAGCCGGCGTCGTATCCGGTGGTGCTCAATATGTACGGGACCTAAGTGACGGCCCGCTCGCCGGTCACCGCCGCACTGGCCTGCGGCCTGATCCTGTCGATCGTCATTGCGCCCGCCACCGGCGCGCCCGTTGCGACGGGGCACGGCGGCGCCGTTGCCACCATCAGCGCGCAGGCCTCGCAAGCGGCGCTGACCATCCTGAACAACGGTGGCAATGCAGTCGATGCGGCCGTCGCCGCAGCGGCCACGCTGGGTGTGACGGATCCGTTCAGCTGCGGCATCGGTGGCGGCGGCTTCATGGTCATCTATCTGGCCAGGGACAAACGGGTGATCACGATCGACCACCGCGAGACCGCGCCAGCCAAGGCCGGCCCCACGCTGTTCGAGCGCGATGGCAAGCCGATCGATTTCGACACGGCTGTCGCCAGCGGCGCAGCAGTGGGCGTGCCGGGCACGGTGCGCGGCTGGCACGAGGCGCTCGAACGCTACGGCAGCATGCGCTTCGCACAGGTGCTGGCGCCGGCCATCGCGGTGGCCGACACGGGCTTCCGGGTCAACGCCACGTTCAATGGACTGGTCGACCAGAACCTGGCCAAGTTTCGCCAGTTCATGCCGACCAGCGCGCTGTACCTGCACGACGGCAAGGCCATCCCCACCGGTACGCTGCTGCGCAATCCCGATATGGCGCGGGCCTACCGCGCCATCGCCTCGGGTGGCGTCAAGGCATTCTATGAAGGCCCGATGGCGCGCGCGATCGTCGACACCGTCAACCGGCCGCCGGTGGCCAAGGGTGTGCAGGTCCGCGCCGGCACGATGACGCTGGCCGACCTGGCCAACTACGAAGCACGCATCCGCCCTGCCCTGCGCAGCACCTACCGGGGCTATGAGCTGTATGGCATGCCGCTGCCCAGCAGTGGCGGCGCAACGGTCGCGCATGCGCTCAACATCCTCGAAGGCTATGACCTGAAAGCCATGCCGCGCGCGCTGGCCGAGCACCTGTATATTGAAGCGAGCCGCTTCGCGTTTGCCGACCGCAACGCGTATCTGGCCGATCCCGAATACATCGATGCGCCGCTGGCCGGCTTCCTGTCGAAGGACTTCGCCGCCACGCGCCGCGCGCTGATCTCGCTGCAAAAGGCTGCGCCAGGCGCGGTGGCGGCCGGCAATCCGTATGCATTCCAGAATGATCCCAGCGTGCCGCTGCTGCCACCGGTGCGCGCCAGCATCCGCCCTCCGCCGGAAAGCCTGCACACGACACATCTGACGGTGTCAGACAAGGATGGCAACGTGGTCGCATACACGTTCACGATCGAATCGTGGGGCGGCAGCGGCATCGTCGTGCCGGGCTATGGTTTCCTGCTCAATAACGAGATGACCGACTTCGACTTCGCCAGCCCGCACCCCAACGTGCCCGAAGCCGGCAAGCGCCCCCGTTCGAGCATGGCGCCGACGATTGCGCTCAAGGATGGCAAACCGGCGTTTTCAGTGGGCAGCCCGGGCGGCGCGACCATCATCACGACCGTGCTGCAAACGATCGTCAACTACGTCGACTTCGGCATGCCGATGCACCAGGCGGTGGATGCCCCGCGCATCAGCCAGCGCAACGCCGCCACCACATCGGTCGAGCCAGGCTTTGCCGGCAGCGCGCAGGCAACGGCGCTCGCGCGCTTCGGCCAGCGCTGGGAATCACCAGCGGAAGAAATCGGCGCGGCCAATGCGCTGGTGTTCAACCCGGATGGCACCGTAACCGCAGTCAGCGAAAGCAAGCGCCATGGAGCGGGTACGGCGCTGGTGCAGCGGTGCGGCCACTAACGCAAAAGCCGGGGTCAGGTCTGACATTCGGACACGGCCTCGACATTAGTTCGCCATTTCTCTCGCGACGAATGTCATGGCTGCCTTTGCGCACCATGGCTACTGCTGTGATCGTGTCCGAATGTCAGACCTGACCCCGGCTGTGGTGAATAGCCATCACCCGTGCCGCGCCACCATGTCTCGCACCCGCTGCGCCATGGTATCGATTGAAAACGGTTTGGTCAGGATCGCCATGTCAGGGCCCAGCTGGCCGTTGTCGAGCAAGGCGGTCTCGGCGTAGCCGGTGATGAACAGGACTTTCAGTTCGGGCCGCGCCACGCGCGCGGCATCGGCCATCTGCCGCCCGTTCATCATGCCGGGCAAGCCGACGTCGGTGATCAGGAGATCGATGCGCGTGGCGGATTGCAGCACTTTCAAGCCTCCGGCGCCATCCTCGGCATCCAGCACGTGGTATCCCAGGTCTTGGAGCAGATCGACCACCAGCATGCGCACGCTCGGCTCGTCGTCGACCACCAGGATCGTCTCGCCGCGGCCGTCCGGTGATGCCAGCGCCACCGGCTGCGCGGCATCGACGCCCTCGGCCTGGCCGCGGTGGCGCGGCAGGTAAATGCTTACCGTGGTGCCCCGCCCTACCGCCGAATCGATGTGCACCTGGCCGCCGGACTGCTTGGCAAAGCCATAGATCATCGACAGGCCCAGCCCCGTGCCCTGCCCGATCGGCTTGGTCGTGAAGAACGGGTCGAACGCCTTGGCCACCACGTCCGGCGCCATGCCGGTGCCGGCGTCGGACACCGACAGCGTCAGGTAGTCGCCAGGCGGCAGTTCGAGCGCGCGCGCGGCCACGGGGTCGACCTGGCGATTGGCGGTTTCAATGGTGATCGAGCCGCCGGCCGGCATGGCGTCGCGCGCGTTGATGCACAGGTTCAGCAGCGCGTTTTCGAGCTGCGACTGGTCCACCAGCGCCGCCCACAGCGCGCGCTCGGCGTGCGGCTCCACCTGCACGCCGGGGCCGACCGTGCGCCGGATCATGTCGAGCATGCCATCGACCATCGCATTGACGCAGATGGCCGTCGGTGCGAGCGTCTGGCGGCGCGAAAACGCCAGCAGGCGATGGGTCAGCGCCGCGGCGCGCCGGGTTGCGCCCTGCGCCACGCCGATGTAGCGGTCGACATCGCCCACGCGGTCTTGCGCAATGCGGATCTTTACCAGGTCCAGGCTGCCCGCGATGCCGGCCAGCAGATTGTTGAAGTCATGCGCCAGGCCGCCGGTGAGCTGGCCCACCGCTTCCATTTTTTGCGAATGGCGCAACTGCTCCTGGGCGCGCTCGAGTTCGGCCTGGCGCTCGCGTTCGACCGTGATGTCGCGGCCGGTCGCATACGTCACGCTGCCCGCGGGCGCCGCGACCCACGAAATCCAGCGTGTCGAGCCATCCTTGTGGCGATAGCGGTTGACCAGGCGCGGCCGCTCCCCTTCGGCCGCAGCGATGTTGGCATCCACGGTCGGGGCGTGGTCCTCGGCCACGACGAATTCGGTGGCGTGATGGCCGACGAGCTCGTCGGGCGTGTAACCGAGCAGATGGGTCCAGGCCGGATTGACGCGCCGGAACACGCCATTGGCATCAATGGTAAGCAACAGGTCGGGCGATGTGTCCCACATGCGGTCACGTTCGGCCTGGGCTTCCTTTTCGAGGGTCACGTCACGCGCCGAGCAATACACCTTGCCGTCGTCCGGGACCGCCACCCACGATAGCCAGCGCCAGCCGCCGGCCTTGTGGCGGTGGCGGTTTTCGAATCGCAGCGCCGGGATGTTGCGCTCGAGTGCATCACGCCACACGGCCCTGGTCAGCGCGTGATCGTCGGGATGGATGAACTCCATGAAGTGCGTGCGGGCGATCTCTTCCTCGGTCCAGCCCAGGCTGGCTTCCCAGGCCGGGTTCGACGTCTCGACGAAGCCGTCGGCATTGAGCACGCCCAGAATGTCCGGGCTGACCTGCCAGGTACGGCCACGCGCCAGCGCCTGGGCAATGACTTTCTGCTCAAGCTGCTCGTTAAGGGCGCGCAGCTTGAGGATCGCCTGGTCGCGTTCGGCCTCGACTGCGCGCCGGCCTTCGACGTCGATCAGCACGCCCGGGAACAGCAGCCCGGTGCCATCCGGCGCCAGATCGACCCGGCCGTTGGCCTCGATCCAGTAATAGCGCCCGTCGGTGCGCCTGACGCGGTACTGGTGGGCGTAGTGGCCGCCGCGCGCGATGACGGTGTTGATCGCCTGCGCCAGGCCCGCCTGGTCGTCGGGGTGGACCGTGGCAACGATCTGGGCCAGGCTCAGGCCGACGCGCCCCAGCGCCGGGTCAAGGCCGAAGGCGCGCGCGAACGCCTCGTCGACCGTAAAGCGGTCGGTCGGCAAATCCCAGAACCAGGTGCCGATGATGGCGCCGGCAGCCAGCGCCAGTTGCACCCGTTCAGCATCGATGCGCGAATTGCTTTCGTGCTCGCGCAGCACGGCCTCGTCGGCTACCTGGCGGCGCCGGGTGAGGATGGTGTCGGTGGTTTCGATGCAGGTGCATAAGAGGCCAAGGATCTCGCCGTCGTCGCCGCGCACCGGGCCGTACGAAAACGTGAACCAGGTGTGCTCGGCATAGCCCTTGCGCTGCATGACCAGCGGCAGGTCGTGCATCTTGTACGACTCGCCGCCCACAAGCGTGCGCTCGACCAGTGGGGCGAGCACATCCCAGATTTCGGGCCAGGCGGCCTGGAAGCTGCCGCCCAGCGCGCGCGGGTGCTTGTCGCACAGGATCTCGGCGTAGGAATCGTTATACAGGAGGGTTTGCCCGGCGCCCCAGACCAGAAAACTGGGGAACGCCGAACCGAGAACGATGCTCACGCCGGTGCGCAGGGTGGCCGGCCAATCCTCGATGGGCCCCAGCGGCGTGGCAGCCCAGTCATGCTCGCGAATCGCGGCGCCGAGCGCCCCGCCGTCGATGGGAAATGCGTTGGGATCACGCATGGGATCGACAGGCTACGGGACCGGCTGTCAGCGGAAATGGGGTGCGCACGCTCATGATGCCGGCATTATGGCATGGGCGGTGCACCCGCCTGCACTACGCTGCGATGGCGATGCGCTGCTGCGCCTTGTGCCCGAGCGTGCGCCCATGCTGCTGCCCGGTCGCCTGTGCGTCGACCTTGAACACGCTCACCATCTGCTGCAGCGCCTGGGCCTGCTCTTGCAGCGCGCCGGTGGCGGCCGCTGCTTCTTCGACCAGGGCCGCGTTCTGCTGGGTTGCCTGGTCCATCAGGCTGACCGCTTCATTGATCTGGCCGATGCCCGACGTCTGCTCTTCGCCGGCAGCCAGGATCTCGGCCATGATGTCCGAGACCCGCTTCACGCTCGCAACGATCTCGTTCATCGTGGTGCCAGTGCTGTCGACCAGGACCGTACCCGCCTCGACATTGGTCACCGACGTGCCGATCAATTCCTTGATTTCTTTCGCTGCCGCCGCCGAACGCTGCGCCAGATTGCGCACTTCGCTGGCCACGACCGCAAAGCCGCGGCCCTGCTCGCCGGCGCGCGCTGCTTCGACGGCCGCGTTGAGCGCCAGGATATTGGTCTGGAATGCAATGCCGTCAATGACGGAAATGATGTCGACAATGCGTTTCGAAGACGCGTTGATCGCGCTCATGGTCTCGACCACGTCCCCCACCAGCTTGCCGCCGCGGATGGCCACTTCGGATGCCGAGCGCGCCACATTGTTGGCCTGGCGGACGTTGTCGGCATTGTGCTGCACGGTGCTGGTCAGTTCTTCGAGCGAGGACGCGGTTTCTTCCAGGCTGCTGGCCTGCTGCTCGGTGCGGCCCGACAGGTTCATATTGCCGGCGGCGATTTCAGCGCTCGCGGTGGCGATCGACATGCTGCTGTCACGCACGCTGCGCACGGTGCCGGACAACTGCTCCTGCATCGTGGCCAGGCCGCGGAGCAGCGCGCCCATTTCATCCTGGCGATCGACGACGACCGTCGTCGACAGGTCGCCATGGGCCATTGCGTCAAAGTGGCCAATGGCTTGCTCGAGCGGGCGCATGATTGCGCGCAGCAGCAGCACCGACGACACGATCGCCAGCACGAGGCCGAAGACCACGCTCAGACCGGCCGCCCACATCAAGGTGGTAAACAGCGCCAGGCTGGCCTCGAACCCATGGCGGGCGGTGGTCAGCTGATAGTCGTCCAGCGCAACCGACGCCTTGTCGAAGACACCGTACAGCGCCGTCATTTCCTTCATCGACAGCGCTTCGATGCGCTCGCTATTACCCTGCTCGATGGCGGTGGCCAGCGCCAGCATGCCGTCATTGATGTAGCGTGTGCGTTCGGTTTCCAGCGTCTTGGCCAGTGCTGCCTCTTCACCGTTGCGCGGCATGGCCAGATAGGTTTGCCACGATTTGTTGGCGTCGTCGATGAAGCCCTTGGCGCGCGCAATCGTCTTGGCGACGTCGGGCGCGTCCGGATGGAACACGGCGCGATCCAGGCCGAAACGGGCGCGGTTCAGGAAGTTCTTGGAATTGTTGATTGCAATGCTCGAGGCGAGCTGGTTGCTGTACACCTGCTCGAGCGCGGCATGATTCGAACGCATGCCATAGATACCGAGTACGCCGATGGCGGCAATGAGAAGACCGAGGACCGCCAGCGTGGCGATCAGTCGAAAACGCAATGTTAATTTGGAAAGCATAGAGACCCTGGATAATTTTTCTTGCTCGGAGTAAATTCCGGACAGAAAGACGATATCCCGGAAGTGGCTACTTCCCGTCAAAAAATAGAGTCTGTCGTTCAATATCCCAAGAAGCAGTTGTCACTGGGCAACAAAGGGTGGTCTGCTGATCAATCTTGTTGGCAAGCTTGGTGAAAAGGTCACGCCCAATCGCTGCATGCCCGATTGTCAGTCGAGGCGACCGACTGGAAATACCATCGGTGCGCCATACATCCGCCGCCAGCGCCGCTGTACGAGCATGGCGGTCAGGACAAGCGCAATGGGCGTTGCGATGGACCAGACTGGCCAGCCCAGCCACTTGGCGCCGAATACGGCCACGATCGGGCTGATAAAACTGAGCCCCAACGCTGACAGTCCGTAGAACACCATCCCCCAGCGCGGCGCACGCGCATGATCGCGCAGCATGAGTGCCAGTGCGGGCAAGGTGACGCAGCACAAGCACGCCTGCCACACCAGTTCGATCCCGCGCACGCCGCTGGCAAGCGCCAGCAACAGCGAAACCGCCGAGCACCAGGCCCAGATCGCCAGACCCTGTCGCAGCATGGCCCGGGCCAGCAGCGCGTTGAAGCGGGCCGGATCGACCGGCGACACCGGCGCCAGCCGTACCAGTGCCTGCTCACCGCGGGTGCGCGCCAGCCAGAATGGCACGGCAGCAGCAGGAAACAGAAAGCACAGCATGGCGTCGCCGATCATCAGCATCGTGGGCACACTCTCGTGAGCGATTGGCGTGCCGCGCAAGTGCCAGGTGATGGCAGCGAAGGCGAGTACCACACCCAGGGTTGTCGACGCCATCAGGTAGAACAGGTTCGGGCCAAGTGCACGCAGCACCAGCGCACCCGGCGCACGCCGCCCCGTCCCATGTTGCTCAAGGAAACGACGCACCGAGTACCGGCGCGTGCCTTCCCACAAGGCGCTGCTGCCACTGTCGCCTGACAAGAGGGCCAGATGCTCGCGCATGGCCCAATGGCGCTCGCCGCCACGAGGAAACAGCGTCCGCACCACCCGGGCAGCGAGCAGGACCATGGCCGCTACCAGCAGTGGCACGACGCCGGGCTGCAAGGCGGCGTCGTGCAGCCATCCCTGCCATTCGTCGCTCAGGAATGAAAAGAAGAATGGCAGCACCAGGACCACACCAGCGCCGATACCAGCGACCAGCATCGCCGCGCCCAGTGTGCCGGCCATGGCAAATGGCAGCAGCAGGTACGGCGCCTCCGGGATCAACTGCAGCCCTGCGGCCAGCAGGCCGACTGCGGCCAACCAGACCAGCAGCACCAGTTCGACCAGACGAGCACGCATGGCCGGCACCAGTTGGGCATTGGCGGGCGTGTTCACGCCGAGCGCGCCTGGAACAAAGGCAAAGGTCCAGTCAAACAGCAGCAGCCCCGCCGGGGTGCACAAGGCCCAGCCGAGCCCGGCCAGTACGCCGTACACCGCCCCCATGAGCGCCGCCACGGCAACGGTCAGGATGACCATGGCTGACCACAAAACCGTTTGCGCACGGGGATGGATGTGCGCATGCGCGGCTTGCCACAGCATGCGGTACTGTCGCAGACGCGCGCTCACCGCGTGACCTCGATGAACAGGTCTTCCAGACCGAGCGGCTCGACGCGCACGCCTGGCGTGTCGGCCAACGCAGAACCGCCCTGCACGATGACACAAACGGCACCATCACCCGTCTGGCTGCGGCGCAACTCGCCCGGCAAGGCGGCGCCCAGCATGCTGGCCGGGCCGATCACCCGGCGCGCGCCATCGAGCAAGGTGTCGAGTTCGCCCTGCAGCGCGATGCGGCCATTCTTGAGAAACGCCACATCGGGCGCCACCCGCTCGAGATCGGTCAGGATGTGCGTCGAGAACACCACCGTGGTGCCCTGTTCGATCACGCCGTCGACCAGTTCGGACAAGAAGCTGCGCCGGCCCGCCGGATCGAGCGCCGACGCGGGCTCGTCGAGCACCAGCAGGTCGGGATCATGCGCCAGTGCGCGGATGATCGACAGGCGCTGCTGCTCGCCGCCCGATAGCCTGCGGATCGGCTTGTTGCGCATGAGGCCATCGAAGCCCCAGCGTTCGAGCAGCGACGCGACCTTCGCGTCGTTCCAGCGCGGGTACATGGCCTTGAAGTAATCCAGCATCTGCAGCGCTGTCATCCACTCGAACAGATCCGATTTCTGCGGCACGTAGCCGATGCGGGCGCGCGTCGCGTCCGTCAACGCATTCAGCGGTTCGCCAAACAGCAGGACGCTGCCGCCATCGGTCTCGCGCAGGCCCAGCAGGCACTCCATCAATGTCGACTTGCCGGCGCCATTGCGCCCGAGCAGGCCGACCACCTGCCCGGCCCGCACTTCCCAGTCGAGGTTATCGAGAATGGCCTTGCTGCCGAAATGCTTGGCCACGCCGCACATCTGGATCGGGGATGGTGTCACGGTGATTCCTTGAGGATGAGTGTGAAAAGAGCGAGCACGGTGGCTGGATCGAGTTCGAGTTCGCGCGCTTCACGTGCGGCGCGTTCCAGCGAGGGCCGCAACAGCGCGGCGCGATCGGCGGCAGTGGCAGCAACGCCAGCGCCGGCACCGGCTGCGCGATCGGCCACAACCATGCCGACACCGCGCCGGCGATCAAGCACGCCTTCGAGTTCGAGCAGGCCATACGCTTTGGAGACCGTCATCGGATTGACCGTCAACTGCTGCGCCACGTCGCGCACCGAGGGCAACGCCGCGCCGGGCGCCAGCTGGCCACCGGCAACCAGGCGCCGCACCTGATCGACCAGTTGCCGGTAGATCGGATCGGAAGAGCCGGGGATGATCGAAAACAGTGAAGTGGTCATTGCGTATTGGTGTATTAGTTGGTTGATACAGTAAACGCGATGGTGGGCCTTGTCAATGCGGTGATTCGAGATTATTGCAACCGTGACATTGTTTGATAATTCGGCGTGATTGGACTGCTAAGCTTCTTCGGTTGTCACACGAAATGTCGCCGGATGCGTTTTGCACTCACTTGTTTTGCTGTCTGCCTGACGGCCATGGCCAGGGCCGAACCACCGGTTACGGCCGCGCCCCGGCAAGTCGTCGTCAACGGCGCCCAGGGCGACATCGAGGCAATTCGTGATTTTGTTGCCGGCAAGGTCATCATCGGCAAGGCGCGCATCGCCGGGAGCGGCCTGCAGAATGTCGGCGATCTGCTCAACCGCGAGCCATCGGTCAGCGTCGGCAAGGATGGACGCATCGGTTTGCTCGGCCTGCCCGGCTACACGCAGGTGCTGGTGGACGGCATGCCACCCCAGGGCGACACGTTCACGCTCGACCTGGTGCATGTCGAGCGCATCGAGATCATCAAATCGAGTACTGCCGCGACCGGCCCGATCGGCATCGCCGGCACGATCAATATCATCCGCCGCAAGGCGCAGAAGACACCTCTGGCGCAGGTCAATGCTGGCCTGTCGGCGACGGCCGGGCTTCCTGGCGCCGATGTGGCCTGGTCGACGGGTGGTCCGATCGACGGCAAGCCGCTCGTGTACAGCGTGCGCCTGTCGGCCGTACACAAGCCGGTGTCCAGCCGGATGGACTACATTGCAACCCGCGAGAACGCCTTTGCCGCGCCGGTTCTGGCCTACACCGGACAGGCGCGCAACCGCAATGCTGCGAACATCGTCAGCGCCTCCGGGGAGTTCATCTGGAACGTCGACAGCACGCACGCGCTGACATTCAGTCCGGCGGCCAGTTATTTCGGTGGGCCGCGACGCAGCCGCCAACAACGCTTCTGGCGCGACGGCAGCACCCTGCTCACGCGCCAGGATGGCGACAGTGCGATGACGTCGCTCGAGATTCCCTTGCGCTGGGACTGGCGCATCGATCCCGAGAGCAGCCTGAGCGTGAAGCTGAACGTGAACCGCGCCCACATTGACAGCGATGCGCTGCGCATCGATACCAGCACTGCGGCGCTCATGGACGAACTGGTATCGCGCCCGACGTCCGTCAGCACGAATACCTTCCTGCACGTGGACTACGCAACCGAGTTCGAAAACGGCCATGCGATCACGGCTGGCGCCAAGTTCGCGCACAACCGGGCCAACAATTCCTACAGCGACTTCTTCAATGGCGTGCCCGACTACAGCCTGGCGGTCCTCGGCCGGAGCGACACGGCCCGCCTGACGAGTGGTCAGGTCTTCTTCCAGGATGAATGGCGCATCAATCGCAGATGGGCCCTGAACATCGGCAGCTCGGTCGAGCGGCGCGCCTATCGGCTGCGCGAAGGCACGGCCAGCAGCAGCCCCGGCTTCACGATGTGGGCACCGTCACTGCACGTGTCGCGCAAGCTCGGCGCCGACCGCAAGCGCCAGCTCCGACTTTCGGTCGCGCGCAGCTTTCGCGCGCCGTTTTTCGATGAAATGCTGTGGCGCCCCGTGATCAACACGTTTGCACCGTGTCGCGGCCAGATGCTGTGCGGTGCCAATACGCTCGATACCGCCGACACTGCCGGCAATCCCGGCCTGCAGCCCGAGCGGGCGCTGGGTGTGAACCTGTCGTACAGCCATGGCATCGGCAAGGACAGCGAGATCACACTCGAGGCCTACTCTCGCAACATCAGCAACAAGACCGGCTACGAAATCGTCCAGGCCGGTGTGCCGTGGGCGAATACACCGCGCTACATCGGCCGCCAGGCCAATCTGGGCAGCGCCCGGATCCGGGGCCTGGACCTGGAAGCACGCATTTCGGGCAAGGATATCGGCAGCCATCTGGCGCGCCTGGACCTGCATGGCAGCGTGGGCCTGGCCGACTCCGCGCTGAGTGACCTGCCCGGCCCCGACAACCATCTGTCCGGCCAATCGCCATGGCGCGCCAAGGTGGGCGGCAGCTATACGCTTCAGGCGGTGCCGGTCAAGCTGGGCATCGACGCCAGTTATCTGCCGGGCGACTGGGTACGCGACAGCGTGAGCCAGCGCGTGTATGAATCGGGCAAGCGGGTGCTGGGCATGAACGCGAGCTGGACGGTCAGCAAACAGACCAGGCTGGTGCTCAATCTCGACAATCTTGTGCCACGCACACGGTCACGCATCGACGCGTATCTGGGCGCGGCCGAGATCGTGCGGCGCACGACCGATACGTCCAACCATGCGCGCGTGGCGATTCGGCTGGAAACCAGACTATGACTTATCGGGAGAAACCATGAACAAGATCATCACCGCACTGGCACTGGCATGCATCGCTTCGCACGCCGCTGCTGCCCCGAGGACGTACGGCAGTTGCATGCGCGCCTGCGCCGAAGTGGGCCCATCCACGGCGAAGAACGAACAGTTCGCGCACAGGATGGCGACGCTGAACGACGAAAAAAGCAAGGAGACCGATCCGCAAAAGCTGGCACAGCTCAAGGAACGCGAAGTGTCACTCATCGAAAAGCATGAGGACGATACGGAAAAGCTGTGCCGCCATATCTGCGAAGGCTTGCCGCAGCAATAAAAAAACCGGAGCACATGGCCCCGGTTCTGTGGTCAAACCATCCCGCCGATTACAGGTGCACTGAAATCTGCGGCATCAGATCGTCAAATGTGCGGCCGTTGCCGTTCTCGCCGATCGCGTGCATCTTCCACTCGCCGCCATGGCGGTACAGCTTGGCCATGATCTGCGCCGAGTGCGAACCCGTCACCGACAGGTTGAAGCGCGCGACTTCCTGCTGGTTGGCTGCATTGATCAGGCGGCAGTAGGCGTTTTCGACCGTGGCGAAAGTCTGCCCGGTAAAGCTGTTGACCGTGAAGACCAGCGCCTTGACCGATGCCGGCACCGCGTTCAGGTCGACGGTGATCTGCTCGTCGTCGCCATCACCGGCGCCGGTGCGGTTGTCGCCCGTGTGGACGATGCTGCCGTCTTTGCTCTTGAGCTGGCGGAACCAGATCACGTCCACCGGCTTGTTCGACTCGTCGAACATGACCACCGATGCATCCAGGTCGACGGCGTCCGACTTGCCGCCACCGAAGCCGAAGAAACCCTTCGACTTGATCGCATCCCAACCCAGACCCATGGTCACGCGGGACAGGCCGCCACCGGCTTCCTTGTCCAGAGAGATCTTCTGGCCTTTTTGCAGATTGACTGACATTGTGTTCCTCCGTTATTTCGCTGGCTGCTGCATCCAGGCTTTGAATGCAGTGCGGTTGCGCGAACATACATACACCTTGCCACGACCCGAGAAGCGCAGGACCATGCCCTCGCCGCTCGTCTGGCTGTTGATCAGGTTACCCAGGAAGCCGCCGCTGGTGCCGGTCGTGATCGAAATTTCGTAGCGCAGCGTGCTGTCCCAGCACACCACGTGCGAGTTGTCGATGATCGCGTCCTTGCCCGGTTCGACATCCAGCACGGACATCGACCCGAAGCCCGACACCACCACCTGGCCCTGGCCACCCGTCTCGGTGACAAAGAAACCGCCGCTGTTGGCGAACATGGCATTGCCCAGGCTTTGCGTGCGCACTTTGAGATCAACGCCCGACGTGGCCGCGACAAACGCACCATCGCTGATGATGTAGTGGTTCGGGCCGACATCGACCGTCTGCATCGCACCCGGCAAGGTTGGCGACAGCAGGCAGTCGCCATCGCCGCGCGTGGCTTCGATGTGCTGCTGGAAGAACGACTCGCCGTTGGCAAAGGTGCGCATCAGCGCACTACCGAGCCCGCCCTTCATCTTGCCTTTGAGGTCGAGGGTCGATTCCATCATCACCATCGCGTCGGATTCGCAATAGATGGTCTCGCCCTGCTTCATCGACACATGAAGGAAAGGATCGACGTCCCCGGTCACGGTAAATACTGGCATTTGGCTTCCTTAGAATGAGGTTCCACGCAGGGCACTCCCGCAGAAGCGCCCTGGCTTGAATGATTAAACGTTGACGCCGTAGTTGCGGGCGAGTGGGCCCAGGCCGCCGGCAAAGCCCTGGCCGATCGCGCGGAATTTCCAGTCCGCGCCGTTGCGGTAGACCTCACCGAAGATCATTGCTGCTTCGGTCGAACCGTCTTCCGACAGGTCGTAGCGCGCGACTTCGGCGTTGGTGGCGTTGTTGACGCAGCGGATGAACGCCTTGCCGACCATGCCGAAGTTCTGGCGACGGGTTTCGGCATCGTGAATGGTCACGCCCAGGACGACCTTGTCGACGTCGGCCGGGACCTTGGTCAGGTCGATCGTGACGAATTCATCGTCGCCGTCACCGGCGCCGGTCGTGTTGTCGCCCGAGTGGACGATCGAACCGTCGCTCGACTTCAGGTTGTTATAGAAGATGAAATCGCCATCCGAACGGACTTTGCCGGACGAATTGAGCAGGAACACAGCGCCGTCGAGGTCAAAGGCTGCGCCATCGGTGGCGCGAATGTCCCAGCCGAGTGCGACTTTCAGTGAAGTCAGGCCTGGTGCTTCTTTCGACAGGTTGACGTTGCCGCCTTTTTGCAGACTGATTGCCATGATGAGAATCTCCTAAATTGTGAACACCGGGTTGCAAGCGCCGCGAGCTGGTGTTCTGCCACTCGCAGCGAATTCTGTACTGCAGGGCCGGCATGCATGCCGCCGGCCCGGTTACCGCTTACGCGCCGCCGAGTGCGGCGTGCTTCTTCTTGTACTGAATCGAGCTCCACAGCGACGCCAGGATGAAGGCCACGCCCACACCGCCGGTGATCAGCTCTGGCACGTGCCACTTCATGCTGGCCAGCATGATCACGGCCAGGATACCGATTGCGTAGTGCGCGCCGTGCTCCAGGTAGACGTATTCATCGAGCGTACCCTTGCGCACAAGAAACACGGTCATCGAACGCACGAACATCGCGCCGATTGCCAGGCCCAGCATGATGATCACGACGTCGCTGGTGATCGCGAACGCGCCGATCACGCCGTCGAACGAGAACGACGCATCCAGCACTTCGAGGTACAGGAAACCACCGATACCGCCTTTTTTGACCGCGTCACCAACAGCGCCCTCGCCGGATTCGCTCTTTTCCAGCAGGCTGCTGAGCATATCGACAGCAACATAGACCAGGATGCCCCACATACCGGCGATCGCAACGACCATCTTCTGTGCTTCATCAACATACGTCAGGCTGAACAGCAGCGCGGCGATGGCGATCATGACGGCGATCGACGACACCTTGCCGAGCGAACCCAGTTTTGCTTCAAAGTTGCCCAGCCAGTGGGTTTCTTTTTCATCGTCCAGCATGAAGTTCAGGAACACCAGCAGCAGGAACATGCCGCCGAATGCCGCCACTTCGGCGTGGTGGTTGGTCAGGTGCATCGAGAAGGCTTTTGGATTGGTCAGCGCCAGGTTCCAGACTTCCGCCGCGCCCAGGTCGGCAGCCACGGCCACGATGACCAGCGGGAACACCAGACGCATGCCGAACACGGCGATGATGATACCGACGCCCAGGAACAGCTTGATCCAGAATTCGTCCCAGGTCTTGAGGACCGAGGCGTTGACCACCGCGTTATCAAACGACAGCGACACTTCCATGACGGCCAGAATGGCCGCCACGCCCAGCGCGGTAATCATGCCCGACGTGCCACCATGATCGAATCCCCACCATGCCGCAAGGGCAAGACAGACCGCGGTCACGATGAATGACCAGGTAAAGTACTTCATTAATATTTCCCCTCTTATAGATTTATGAAAAACGGTGCTGACGAACAATTGTAAAGGTTGCCAAGCGATTGAAAAAGCGAAGATAATTGGAAGATTACTTCCGAAAAACAGAAGCCATGAGCCACGCACTCCCCAACTTTCGCCACCTCTATTACTTCTGGGTAGTTGCCAAGGAAGGCAGCATTACGCGCGCTGCCGAGCGCCTTGGCCTGGCCATCCAGACAGTGAGTACGCAGCTTACCTTACTTGAACAGGCGTTCGGCAAGGCACTGTTCACGCAGCAGGGCCGGCGCCTCAATCTGACCGAAGCCGGTCGTTTGGCGCTGTCGTACGCGGACCAGATCTTCCTGCTGGGCGAGCAGATGCAGGAAGCGCTCGACGCCTCCGACAGCACGCGCATCCGCCTGGCGGTGGGCATTTCCGATTCGCTGCCCAAGTTCACGGCCTACCGCCTGCTCGAGGTGACGACCCAGCTGGCCACGCCGGTGCGCCTGGTGTGCCACGAAGATCAGTACGAGGCGCTGCTGGGCGACCTGGCGCTGCACAAGCTCGATGTCGTGCTGACCGACCGCGCCGTGCCCACCGGCACCACGCTGCGCGTGTTCAGCCACCTGCTGTCCGAAAGCGAGATGTTCGTCGTCGGCGCCCCGGCCCTGGCGCACGAGTACCGCGACGACTTTCCGGCGTCGCTGCACGGCGCACCGTTTTTGCTGCCCACGCGCAACAACGCCCTGCGCGGCAAGATCGACGACTGGTTCGAGCGTCATGCAATCCGGCCCGACGTGGTCGGCGAGTTCGAGGACAACGCGTTATTGAATACCTTTGGCCGGCGCGGCCTGGGGCTGTTCTTCACGCCGGCGGCGCCCGCTATCGACATCGACTACCAGCTTGGCGCCGAGCTGGTTGGCCGGGTACCGGAGGTGAGCGAACACTTCTATGCGATCTCGAACGAACGCAAGATCAAGCATCCGGCGGTCGAGGCAATCCTGTCGGCCGTGCACAAAGGCGCGTTATCAGACGGATAAGGGCCGTTTTGGGTTGTACAATGCCCTCTTGCTTTGCCTTTTGTTAATACATCTCCAGCATGGAAAATATCCTCTTCCTCGTTCTCGCCCTGTTTCTGGTCGCGCTGAACGGCCTGTTTGTCGCCGCCGAATTCAGTATCGTCACGCTGCGCAAGACCCGCGTGAACGCCATCGCCAAAACCACCGGCCTGCGCGGACGCATCCTGGAGAAAGTCCATGGCAAGCTCGACGCCTACCTGTCGGCCTGCCAGCTGGGCATCACGCTGGCATCGCTGGGCCTGGGCTGGGTCGGTGAGCCGGCCTTTGCCAGCCTGCTCGAACCGGTCTTTGCGTTTGTCGGGGTGACGTCCGAAGAGCTGATCCACAGCATTTCGTTCATCGTCGCGTTCTCGGTGATTTCGTTCCTGCACATCGTGGTGGGCGAACTGGCCCCCAAGACGCTGGCGATCCGGCTGCCGGAATCGGTGGCGCTGTGGTGCGCCATTCCGTTGTACGCGTTCTACTGGGCCATGTATCCGGCGATCGCCCTGCTCAATGCCAGCGCCAATACGCTGCTGCGCGTGGCGGGCCTGGCCGGCAAGGGCGGGCACGACCACCACTACTCGCTCGACGAACTCAAACTGATCCTGCGCACCAGCAACCCGGCTGAAAAGATCACGCAGGACGACCGCAATATCCTGGCCCAGTCGCTCGACTTCAGCCAGCTGGCCGTGTCCGAGCTGATGCGCCCGATCAACGAAGTCAGCGCCCTGTACGCCAGCCGCTCGCTCGAGCAGAACCTGGAAACCGTGCGCCGCAACCGTTTTTCGCGCTATCCGTATTTCGACAAGGACGGCGAAGAAGTCATCGGCATCGTCCACCTGAAAGACCTGTATTTCGCCTTGCAGTCGGGCCGGCCCATCGGCGACCTGACCCAGTTCCTGCGGCCGGTCGAATCGATTTCGGCGCGCACGCCAGCGCAGGACATCTTCCGGCGCTTCCGCGGCGGCGCGCCCCACTTCGCGCTGATCGGCGAAAAAGGCAAGCGCCCAGTTGGCTTCGTCACGCTCGACAATCTGCTGGGCGCGATGGTCGGCGAGATCCGCGACGAATTCCGGATGAACGAAAACGATTGGCTCAAGCAGGCTGACGGTACCTGGATCGGCAAGGCCAGCCTGCCGATCTTCTCGCTCGAACGCCTGCTGGGCATCGACATCGACAACGAGCAGATGGGCCTGGACGACGTGGAATCGGTCGGCGGCCTCTTGATGGCCAAGCTGGGCGATATCCCCAAGCAGGGCCAGCGCATCGGCTTCCCGCAGTTCGATGTCGTGGTCAAGAAAATGAATGGCCCGCGCATCCTGCTGGTCAAGGTGATTCCGCAATTGACACGTGCTGGCGAGAACGACGACCACGACTAACTGCCTTTTACATCGGCATTGCTGACATTACACAAGAATGATGCTATTTTTTGTGTATATCTGCGTGAACCGACGAGAGGCATTCAATGTCCGCCCAGCTTCGCCATAACGTTCACCTTGCCGGCCGGGGCGCCGCCACGATGGTGTTTGCCCATGGTTTCGGTTGCGACCAGACGATGTGGCGTCATCTTGCACCCGCCTACCAGCACCGGTATCGCGTCCTCACCTACGATCTCGTCGGCTCCGGCGGCTCGGACCTTTCGGCCTATGACCGCGCCCGCCATGCGACGCTGCAGGGTCATGCCGACGACCTGCTCGCCATCATGGATGCCCATGCCAGCGGCCCGGTGGTATTTGTCGGCCATTCGGTCGGCGCGACGATCGGCCTGCTGGCCACGATCGCTGCGCCCGAGCGCTTCGCTGCCCAGATCATGGTCAGTCCGTCGCCCTGCTACATCAACGACGGCGACTATACCGGGGGCTTCACGCGCGACGACATCGACGAACTGCTCGAGACGATGGAGACGAACTTCATCGCCTGGTCGCACAGCCTTGCACCCACCATCATGGGCGCGCCCAACCAGCCCCACCTGGCTTCCGGGCTGACGGCCAGTTTTTGCCGCAACGATCCCGAGATCGCGCATCACTTTGCCAGCGTCACGTTCCGCTCGGACCACCGCCTTGATGTGCCCAAATCCACGACGCCGGCGCTGATCCTGCAATGCAGCGACGACCTGATCGCGCCGCGCACGGCTGGCCAATGGCTGCACCAGAACCTGCCCGGCAGCACGTTCGCGATGGTACCGAATGTCGGCCACTGTCCGCACATGAGTGCGCCGACCGCCGTCTCGGCCGCGATCGACACATTCCTCACACAGCAGCTTCGCTGACCGTCCATGAACGCCGCCCTCACCGCGACCGACCTGTTCTTCGACCAGGCTGCTTGCGGCCTGATGGCAACCGATGCACACGGCATGATTCTCACGGCCAACGCCAGCCTGCATGCATGGCTCGGCATGCCGCGGGGAGCCCTGATCGGCACGCGCCTGCACGACCTGCTGCCGCCCAGCGCCCGCCTGTTCCACTACACGTGCTGCGTGCCGCGCCTGCAGAGCGAGGGTGCGGCGCATGACATCCAGATCGACCTCCTGACACCCGGCGGCGCGCGGCTGCCAGTGCTGCTCCAGCTCGTGCGCCAGCGCGACGGCGATCGCGAGATCGACCACTGGGCCCTGTTTCGCGATGGTGGCAGGCATGCCTACGAAAACGCGCTGCTGTGCAGATCGGACGCGGCCGATGCAGCCCGCGAGGTACAGCGCCAGCGCGACCTGCAACTGCAGGCGGTGAACACGCAGTTGTCGGCGGCCGACCTGCGCAAGGATGAATTTCTCGCCACGCTGTCGCACGAGCTGCGCAATCCGCTCGCCCCGATGCGCAGCGCGCTCGACGTTCTCAAGATCCGGCACGGCAACGACGAGGATGCGCGCGTGATCGGCGCCTTCGACCGCCAGCTGCGCCACCTGACACGGCTGGTGGACGACCTGATGGAAGTCTCGCGCATCACGCAGAACCGCATGCAACTGCGGCGCGCGCCGGTCGACATGGCGGCACTGGTGCGCGGCGCGGTGCATGACATGGCGCCAGTGATGACGGCGGCGCGCCACACGCTGCGCCTGGCGCTGCCTGAGGCGCCGCTGACGGTGGATGGCGACGCCACGCGCCTGGCGCAGGTCGTGATCAACCTGCTGGGCAACGCGGCCAAGTACACGCCCGATGGCGGGCTGATCGATGTTGAACTGGCCGGCCAGGCCGGCCACGCCGAACTGCGCGTGCGCGACAATGGCATCGGCATCCCGGCGGGCGCCCTGGGCACGATCTTTCAGTTGTTTACGCAGCTGGAACCGGGGCGCGAGCGCGCCTGCGGCGGCCTGGGCATCGGCCTGGCCCTGGCGCGCGGCATCGTCGAGCTGCATGGTGGTGACATCCTGGGCGAGAGCGACGGACCGGGCCGCGGTAGCCAGTTCACGTTGCGCCTGCCGCTGATCGCGGGTTACGCGGCGGCCGAGCCAGCATTGGCGGCGCCTGGCCAGCCGGCGGCATTGCGCGTGCTGGTGGTGGATGACAATGTCGATGCGGCCGAGACGATGGCGACCATGCTCGAGCTGTTCGGCTGCACGACGCTACTGGCGCATACGGCCGCCGGTGCACTGGCGCTGGCACCGGACTTCTTGCCCGAAGTGGCGCTACTGGATATCGGCCTGCCCGACTTCAATGGTTACGAGCTGGCGCGGCGCCTGCGCGGGCTGGATGCCTGTGCCAGTACCAAACTGATTGCGGCGACGGGCTGGGGCCAGGAGCGCGACCGGCAACTGGCGCGCGATGCGGGGTTCGACCATCACCTGACCAAGCCGATCGATATCGAGCGGCTGCGCTTGCTGCTACAGTAAGCACCTGTTCCTCACCGGCATCGACAACATGACCCGCGCCCTGTCCCTGAACCTTCTCGCAGCAGGCTTGCTGTCACTGGCTACGCTCGTTGTGGCGCCAGCGCCCGCCCATGCGTGCGAGCGCGTCTACCCGCAGGCCAATGGCGACGACCGCACGCGCCACGTGCGCCTGTCGGCCGGCTGGCCCGATGCGCAGATCCTGCAGAACCTCAAGCTCAACCTCGACCGGGCCGATGTGAAGCGCACCGAGAGCTCGGGCGTGGTCAGCATACAGTACACGTACTTTCACAAGACGGTCGTAATCACGCGCTCGGCCAGCAAGGGGGTCGAGGTGCAGCTGCTGGAAAAGGATCGGGAGAAACTCGTCTGGCAGCTGGGAATGTGTTGATGGTACGAAGCGGAGCGAGGCCAGGGGCCTCGCCCCCCTGCCCCCGTCAGGCAGCCACGATCTTGCGGTTCGCCACGCCCGGCAACATGCGCAGCGTCTTGCCGACCACTGCCTTGTAGGTCTTCGACGTGACCGTATCGACGTAGCGGTACTCGGCCCGTGTTTCGGTCGGCGTGACCGTCAGCACGACGAAGCCGCGCAAGGCCGTCTCGGCGTATTGCAGCGGCCCGATCAGCTGCTCCATGCCGCCTGCCACGGTGGCCGGCGCGACAGTCGGGAAATAGCTTTCGAAACCGGGCGAGGTCACGGCCGGCACGCCGAATTCAACGCCCACTGCCCGCCCCTGCTGGTCGGCCAGGTCGCTGGCCCAGGCATTGTGCGTGTCGCCTGCCAGCACCACCATGTTCTTGTTCAGCGTCTGCGCCATGTTGAGCACCGTCTCGCGCGCGGCATGGTAACCATCCCAGGCATCGAGGTTGTACGGCACCGGCGTGGCCGCCAGTTGCTGCTGTTCGGCGGCGCTCAGCGCCACACCGGCCTTGACCTTGGCGGCAATCGCGAAGTACGCCCCATAGCCCGTCGTGCCCAGCACCATTGGCGCTGGCAGCAGCATGCGCGCCATCAGCACCTGCTGGCCCAGGATCTGCCAGGTGGCCGTCGACTTGCTCATCTGGTTGCGCAGCCAGGCGGTCTGCTCCGTGCCCATCAGCTGGCGCGCCGGGTTCGTCACATCGGCAGTAAAGGCGGCGCTGTTGAAGCTGCGGTCGGCGCCGACATAGCTGGCGTACGCCAGTTGCTTGTCGCGGCCGATCACACGGGTGTCGAGCATGTGCAGCGACAGCAGGTTGCCGAAATCGAACGAGCGGTAGATCTTGTCCGGGCGCGCTGCGTCCGGCACGCGGATCGGCATCCACTCGTGATAAGCCTGGATCGCCATCTGGCGCCGCGCCGACCACAGGCCTTCCGTGGCCGGGTCGTGGTTCTCGGCGCCGCCGCTCCAGGTATCGTTGGTCAGTTCATGGTCATCCCAGACGGCGATGAAGGGCATGCGCGCATGCACCGCCTGCAGGTCCGGGTCGGTGCGGTATTGCTGGAAGCGAACCCGGTAATCCGTCAGCGTGATGATCTCGGTGGCCGGCTTCGACACGCGCCCCAGGGTGCCTGCGTTCTGTGACGCATAGCCGCCGGCGGCGTATTCGTAGATGTAGTCGCCCAGGTGCAGGCCGACATCGATGTCGTCGAACCTGGCGGCATCGGCATACACGTTGAAGTAGCCGGCCGGGTAGTTCGAGCAGCTGAACACGGCAAAGCGCACGCGCGCCACGCTGCCCGTCGGGAGGGTCTTGGTACGCCCCACCGGCGAGAGCTGGCCATAGCAACCGAAGCGGTAGAAATAGCTGCGGTTGGCCGTCAGGCCGGTCGCATCCACTTTCACCGTGAAGTCGCTGGCGCTGCCGGTGCGCAGGCTGCCCGAGGCCACCGTACGCGAAAAATCGCTCGTCTCCGAGATCTCCCAGCCGACATCAATGTCGGCTGTGCCGGTGGCCGTGATGCGCGTCCACAGGATGACGCGGTCGGCCAGCGGATCACCGCTGGCCACGCCGTGCGCGAAGCTGACGGTGCGGTCATCGCCGTCGCCGCCGCAGGCCGCGAGCGGGAGCGTGGACACGGCGACGGTGCCGAGGGAGAAGGTACGAATGAAATTGCGACGCGAATGCGATTGGTTCATGGAATGAGGATTGGCAAAAGTGAAAGACGGCAAATCTTAGCCAGCGCCGATGACGCTCTGATGACGCGGGCGATGCACGGGGCATGAAGTGTCAGCCATAAAAAAAACGCCCGGTCGGACAAGCCGGCCGGGCGTGCAAATCAGGTGCGTGATCAAGCCTGCTTGCGCTTTTTCAGCCCGACGATGCCGGCCAGCCCCAGGCCCAGCAGCGCCAGCGAATGCGGCTCGGGCACCGGCGTCGCAGGCCCGAATATCTGGTCGCGCACGGTGACGGCGATGTCCGGATAGTTCGTGAACACGCCGTCCACACCGAGGTTGTAGGCCGCCTCGTAGCTGGCCGGGTTGTTCAGGAACGTGTACGGCGTGACCGTCATTCCCGCATCGTGCGCAGCCTTCACGCAGGCTGCGCTGAGCAGGCCTGCCGAAGGGCCGATCCCGTCGGCGATGGCAGCAACAGCAGCTGCCCCTGCTGCCGTGTTGGGGCAGACGCCCAGATAGCTGACCGGGATGGACGAATTGGTATTCAGGTATTCCACCTGCGCCGCGTTGAAGGACTGCGTCAGGGCGCGGCCCGCCGTCGTGAAGTAGCCGTTGTACTTCGCATTGGTCAGGCCCGCCAGGATGGCTTCCGCTACCTCCAGGCCGGTCTGCTTGGCTTCCGGGAAGACACCGATGGCGACACCCGTTTCCAGAAAATGGTTGTAGGCCAGGTCGAGGAAGGCATCGTACGACGTGAAGCTGTACGAGATGGCCGGGTTGAAATAGGTCTTGTCGGTGCAATAGCCATTGGCGTTGCGGCACGTCACGGACAACTTCTCGAGCTGCGCCAGCGTGAATTTACGCACATCGTAGGTCCCATTGCTGGAACGCAGGGCGGCGATCTCGGGATGCGTGGCGGCGAACGCGACGACGTTCGTCGTGGCGTTCAAGGTGCCGTCATGCAGCATCACCGCCTTGTTGTCAGCGGTCAGGTACACATCGCCTTCGATATAGTCGGCCCCCATGCGGATGGCGAGCTGATAGGACTGCACCGACTCCTCCGGCAGATACCCGCTGGCGCCGCGGTGGGCAATCACCAAAGGACGTTCACCGGTGAGTGTCGACACGGGCATGGCATGGGTGGCGACCGGCGCGAACAGCATGGCCGCGAGCGGCAACAGTCCAAGATGCGACGTTTTCATAAAAGCAAGCCCTCTTCAAGTGTGATGAGTTATTTCGCGCCTCGCACCACGGGCGAGCGCATCAGAAGTTGTCAGCGCCATATCGGCGGGGCTGACGAGGGGATGCTAATTCGGCATGATGACAGTGGCATGAATGCGTGCGCTGTGTAAGAAATATCCTACAAGGTGAATGAACACGTTAGACTCGTGGGGGAGTGATGAACATCCCCTCCAGTCCGTCCTGGACCATGCATGAGTAAATGGAATAGCCTTCAATTATGGAAGAGTCCCTGCCGGCGTTCGCAGAAAAACCCACCACATTACTGTCCAAATTAGGACCTGGCCTGATCACCGGCGCGGCCGACGACGATCCGAGCGGTATCGCAACCTACTCGCAGGCCGGTGCGCAATTCGGTTTTGGGTTGCTGTGGACGGTGATCTTTACCTATCCCCTGATGGTCGGTATTCAGATCGTCAGCGCACGTATTGGCGTGGTGACTGGGCATGGATTAGCCACCAATATCCGGCGGCACTATTCGAGGACGTTGCTGTATTCCATCGTCATGCTTTTGCTGCTTGCAAACATCATCAATATCGCCGCCGACATCGCGGCAATGGGCGACGCCCTGCGGCTGGTAGCGGGCGGCCCCGCGCATGTGTATGCGATTGGCTTCGGTGCATTGTCTGCCGTGCTGCAGGTGATGATTCCCTACACCCGCTATGTGCGCATCCTGAAATGGATGACGCTGGCGCTACTGGCGTACGTCGTGACCGTGTTTGTCGTCAGGGTGCCATGGGCCACAGTCGCAGTTGGCTTGATCACGTTCCCGCACCTGCCCTGGAAGGCTGCCTACGTGACGACGATTGTTGCGGTATTCGGCACCACCATCAGCCCGTACCTGTTTTTTTGGCAGTCCTCGCAGGAAGTCGAAAACCTGCGTGCGATACCCGACGCGCGGGCCCTGAAATATGCACCGGCCGAAGCGAAGGCAAGCCTCGACCGTATCAAGGTCGATACCTATATTGGCATGGGTTTTTCAAATGCGGTGGCATTCGCCATCATGCTGAACTTTGCCGTGACGTTGCACCTGCACGGCATCACCGATATTTCGTCTTCGGCGCAGGCGGCCGAAGCGCTGCGACCGATTGCCGGCGAATTCGCGTTCACCCTTTTCAGTCTTGGCATCATCGGCACCGGCCTGCTGGCGATTCCCGTGCTTGCGGGGTCGGCTGCCTATGCGATGGCGGGCACCTTTGAATGGAAAAACAGCTTGCAAGACAAGCCGGCCGTGGCACCCCGTTTCTACGCGATCATCGTTCTGGCGACGCTTCTCGGGGTGGCACTGATCTACGCACCCATTGACCCGATCAAGGCGCTCTACTGGAGCGCCGTCATCAACGGCGTCGTCTCGATCCCGATCATGGCCGTGATGCTGCTGATGGCGGCGCGGCACGACGTCATGGGCGCATTGACCATCTCCCGGCGCTTGAAAGTCCTTGGCTGGCTATGCACGTCGGTGATGGCGCTCGCTGTGGCGTGCATGTTTGCCCTCGCCTGAACGGGCGTGCCCGTTAGCGGCCAACCGCTGCTGCAGCGGTCTTGCCACAATCGCTTCCCAGCCATTTTCCGGTGCCGCTCGATTTCTGGCTGATGTCTGCGCCGCCTGGCCCTGGTACGGTCGTGACTGATTCAAACCGATACGATGTCTCACTCTCGGCCTTCAGGACGGCGTCGACCTTCATACGTGGCTGGTCGCAGGTCATGCTCACATTCATCCCACCGGCAGTTGGTGTCATCTTCTTGGTGCAGGAATCCGCGCCTTTTTTACCGAACAAGTCGAAGTCGTTGATGTTTTGCCGGGTAATGCACTGTCTCGTGCGCAAACCATCGCCATTGAGTTCAGTGCCGCTGGCGGCCATCATCTTGTCGATCTGCGCGCGCTGCTCGGGCGTCATCATGGCCATCTGGCTTTTCATCAGTTCGAGGTAGCCCCCCAGCGGGTTGCCACTCGCCTTGTCGGGCAGCGTCATATCGATCTGCCACAGCCCTGGTTTGATGGTCGGTTGCTGCGCGAATGCCTGGCCTGCACAAAGGCTGGCAAGGGCAAAGACGATCTGTGTGGCGTGTTTCGTTCGCATACTGGCTCCTGATAGGTGGGATGTTTCAGTGTATGCGATTCGGGCAGGGTATGAATTGTGAGGTCGTGCAATCAGTGCGACGCAAGTGACGCCATATCAGGCGCCAGTGCCGGGCGAGTCAGGCGCGATGATTTACGGATGTGCGTGCGTTCACGCACGGCGCGGCGGGTACCACACGCCTAATCTCGAACTCCCGATGTCACTGCTCGTCGCGTTGCCACAAGCAACCGAGCTATTCAAGAAAGGTTATATTCCAATGGAATCGAAGCAAGCAACACTGCACCGCATGGTCACCCCGGAACATACTTGTCCATTCGGCGTCGCATCACTCGACTTGTTGCAACAGGCGGGTTATCAAGTCGAAGATCATCAGTTGACGACCCGGAGCGAAGTCGATTCGTTCATGCAGGCCGAGGGTGTCGAGACGACACCACAGACTTATATTGACGGCAAGCGCATTGGCGGGCATGAAGAACTCGTCGCTTTTTTAGGCGACAAGTAAAGCCAGCTGCCTGGCAGGCGCCAGGCGCCCTCCGGCTTACGCCGGACCGCCGGCAACCTTCGCCAGCAAGATCACATCGCTCGATTCGATCAACGCCGGTATTTGCTCCGACAGCATCCGCAGATGCGGCGTCGCAAGATGCCGGTCAAGGTCGGCCTTGCTCTGCCACTCCTCGGTAAACACGAAGCGCCGTGGATTGGCAATATCGCGGTTCACCTGGTAGCTGATGCACCCTTCCTCGCGCAGCGTCGGCTCGACAACGGTGCGTAACAGTGTTTCCAGTTTCTCTTCCAAACCGGGCTTGGCAACAAAAATAGCAACGACGGGCAAGGTCATGGTGGTCCCTGAAAGTGAGCGACCGACAAGATTATCACAATGGTGCCGGCGGAACTTCCGCTACGAGCGCTGGGCACAAATCGACCGGTCCAACCGCAAAATGCTGGCCTCGCCAGCACGTTTTGCGCCTTCCTTCTATACTGGCCGACCGCCGCGGCGCAGACCGCGGCTTGACCCCTATGTTAAGAAAACGAAAAATCCATGGCAGCCTTGTTTACCCCGTTCACCCTCAAAGACGTCACTTTGCGCAACCGTATCGCGGTGCCGCCGATGTGCCAGTACACCGCCAATGACGGCTTCGTCAACGATTGGCATCAGACGCATTACGCCAGCATCGCCCGTGGCGGCGCCGGCCTGGTGATCGTGGAAGCGACCGCAGTCTCGCCCGAAGGTCGGATCACCCCGGGCTGCACCGGCCTGTGGAATGATGCACAGGTCGAGGGCATGGCCCACATTGCCGCCCGTATCAAGGCCGCCGGTGCGGTCGCCGGCATCCAGATCGGCCACGCCGGCCGCAAGGCCAGCGCCAACCGTCCGTGGGAAGGCGACGACCATATCCCGTCGGAAGATGCGTATGGGTGGGACACCATCGCACCATCGGCGATTGCCTTCGGCAAGAACCTGCCAAAAGTGCCGAAGGAAATGACGCTGGACGACATCGCGCGCGTCAAGGCCAATTTCGTCGACGCTGCCCGTCGCGCACTGGCTGCCGGCTTCGAATGGCTCGAGCTGCACTTTGCGCACGGTTACCTGGGCCAGAGCTTCTTTTCGCCGCACTCCAACAAGCGGACCGACCAATACGGCGGTGATTTCGCCGGCCGCAGCCGCTTTTTGCTCGAGACGCTTGAGGCCGTGCGCGAAGTCTGGCCAGCCAACCTGCCGCTCACTGCGCGCCTCGGTGTCATTGAATACGATGGCAACGATGAGCAAACCGTCAACGAGTCGATCGAACTGATCCGCATGATGCGCCAGCGCGGCCTGGACATGCTGAGTGTCAGCGTCAACTTCACGATCCCGGATGTGAATATCCCTTGGGGCCCTGCCTTCCTGGGCCCGGTGGCCAAGCGCGTGCGTGACGAAGCCGGCATTCCGGTTGCATCGGCGTGGGGCTTCGACGGTCCGCACCTGGCAGAACGCGCCGTGGCGGACGAACAACTGGACCTCGTCATGGTAGGCCGTGCCCACCTGGCCAATCCGCACTATCCGCTGGAAGCGGCCAAAGAGCTGGGCATCGAGCGCCCGACCTGGGTGTTGCCGGCGCCGTATGCGCACTGGCTCGAGCGTTACAGCATGCAGAAGTAAAACGTGTTTCGGCAGTCAGGGATCGTTTCCCTGACTGCCAAACCGTTGTCCGGCAAGCGATTGGGGCGCGCGCATTTCCCGCCGCGCCTGCCTTGCGCCACCTGCTCGAAAACCTCACTACAATCGGTTGACCGATCAGCAACGAGGACCATCATGAGCATTCATCCCGAACACGACCTCAATCCCGGCGACGATGCCGAACCCGGCACGCCAGGTACCGGCGAAGACATCTGCGATGCCTGCGCCGGCAAGGGCACACTCCCGGATGGCAAGGCATGCCCGCAATGCGGCGGCAGCGGCCACGTCATTGTGGGTATTGGCGGGGGCTAAGCGCGCTCGCCGAAGAATCTGATTCCTGGCGAAGCACGTACATCAGGCGCCTGTCGCTGGTCAGCGACGGCGCTGATACAGTGCGCTGGTCGAGAGTGTTTAACGACGACGACGGCGGCGCGCCAGTAGCGCAACCGCACCGATCCCGAGCAACGCCATGGAGGCAGGCTCCGGGATATCCCGATTGATCTCGGCCGAACCGGGAATCAGACCCGGGACAATAAAGGCGCTACCGTCATAGGCATGAATCTGGAGGTTATCAAGCCGGTCAATATCGAACTTGATGTTTGACAGGCTGCCAACACCAGTACCAGGGTGAATATGATAGCCGGCCATTGCACCATAAAAGGCGTTGTTGCATGGCTCTCTTCCACTGCAGGACGGATTGCCATTACCGGCAATTCGCGTTGCATCCAGATGACCAGTATCGGTGAAAGAATAGGTAAACTCCCCATCAGGGTCATGCCGGGCGGCGTTGAATGAAACATAGTAATCGTCCGTGCCGAGCAGGGCTGTCAGTTTGGCGACATCGATCGTCAATTGAACGGGACCGGACAGATAAGCACCCAACGTCGTGTGCCTGATCGTGCCGCCCTTGAAGGTCAACCCGTAGTCATTGCCTGAAGCCCGTCCCAGGCTGTCCTTGCCACCATTGTGGTAATCGCCGATGGTCATGCCGTGGGCAAACTCTTCAAACGAGATACTGATGGAATTTGCAACAGCCGGCGCGGCCGCGGTAAGCGTGAGAACAGCTGCTGCAATACAACGTCGAAACATGGTAACCTCTTTAATTGTTCTGGAAATTAGAACATAGCAATTCGCGTGCCTGTTCTGTAACCTCTTGAATCTTAAAGGGGCGTCATTTTTTATTGCTAGTTGTGTAAGAAATTCCGACAAGAACTTGCCGGATTTCTGATCGACATTTACTGCGGCGGCTGACCGTTCGACGCCATCAACCCGGCATCCACCGGCAAGTTCACGCCGGTAATGAGGCGCGCATCGTCGCTCGCCAGGAACGCCATCGCGGCTGCAACGCCGTCCGGATCTTCCGGCGCGCCCAGCGGCATGCGCTCGTTGAACTTGGCAACCAGTTCGGGCTTTTTGATCATATCCTGGGTCAACCCGGTGTCGGTAAAGCTTGGATTGACCGCGTTCACGCGCACCCCATCCTTGGCTGCATCCATCGCCATTGCCCGCACCATATTGCTGACCGCGCCTTTCGACGTGTTGTAGGCAAACATTTCCCAGTCACCGCCCAGTCCCGAGACCGACGACGTCATGACGATCGAACCGCGGGTCTTGACGAGTTCAAGCATTGCGGCCTTGGCCATGTGATAGTAGCCGGTGACATTGACAGCCATGACGCGCGCGAAGTCTTCTTCGCTCGTGGCCATGATGTCGCCGTCCGTCGCGATGCCGGCATTGTTGATCAGGATGTGCAGACCGCCGAAGCGATCGATTGTGGCCTTGACGGCGGCTGTCGCGGTGGCCTTGTCGGCGGTGTCACCGACCTGCACGAGCACGCGATCCTGGGGAAGGCTGGCGGCGGCCTTGTCGAGTTTATCGCCGTCGATATCGAGCATGACGACACGGGCGCCCTCATCCAGAAAACGGCGTGCAGCCGACAGGCCGATGCCGGATGCGGCGCCGGTGACGAGGACGGTTTTATCATTGAAACGGTTCATTGAATTCCTTTCGAGCAGGCAGAATCAGCCCGTTTGCGCGCGGCAAGCGGGCCATTCATCAGCCTTGTTGGTTCACGAGAATGTGCTGTCGACGATAGCACAGGGATTCGTGCACCCCTCTTACGGTTCCAGCAGGAAAACTCCAGTGAACGCTATTCGACGATGCGTTCTTCGTCGTGCTTGACGATGGGGTCTTCGGTGCCGGTCCACTCGCTCATCAGGGAGTAACCGACCGCCAGCAATACCGGCCCGATGAACATCCCGATGAAGCCGAATGCGATCAGGCCGCCCAGCACGCCGAGCAGCGTGAGCAAAAACGGCAGGCTGCTGCCACGGCTGATCAGCATCGGGCGCACGACATTGTCGACGCCGCTGATCAAGACCGCGCCCCAGACCGTCATGAAGATCGACCAGCCTGTCTCGCCCTGCGCGAACAGCCAGAGCGCCGCCCCGCCCCAGACCAGCGGTGGGCCAAACGGAATCAGCGACGTCAGGAAGATCAGCACCGACAGCAGCGGCACGGCCGGCACGCCGGCGATGGCAAAGCCGATGGCGGCGACGATCGCCTGCGCCAGCGCGGTGCCGAGCAAGCCGTACATCACGCCGCGCACGGTCTGGCTGACAGTGGCCTGGATCGATTCGGCGCCCTCGCCCATGACCTTGCGCATCGTGACTTCGATGATCGACAGCAAGCCATTACCGTCGCGGTACAGGAAGAAGCTCACGAAAGCGGCCAGGCTCATTTGCACGACGCCGGTGCCCAGCATCAGGCCGCCCTTGACGAGCCAGTGGCGCGCCGGCTCGAGCATGCGCTGGGCCAGCGCCAGCATCTGCTCACGGCTGGCGATCAGGTTGTTCAGATAGGTCTCGACCGACGGGCCGACCAGCGGGATGTCGCGCAGCCAGGTGGGCGGCGCCAGTTCGCGGTGCTCGATCAGCAGGCGCAGTTCGCCGAAGCCGCGCGCGACGTCGTCGCCCAGGTTATAGGCGACCATCGACAGCGGAATGATGAACAGCAGCGTGAGCGAGAGCGTCATGGTGAGCGCCGCAATCGTGCGCTGGCCGTTCAGGCGCGTGAGCAGCCGCAGGTACAGCGGCCAGCTCGAAATGGCGACGGCGGCGGCGAACAGGATCGCCGGCAAAAACGGCCGCAGCACATAGAGGCAGCCCAGCGTGAGCAGGATGACCATGGCGATGCGGGTGTAGTTCCTGCCGGGTCGTTGCTGCTCCATGCTGCCTCAGGGAAGTGGTATTTACGGCATCATAGCAGTTGACGCAGGTCGTGGGCGATCAGGCCCGGCCCCTGGCCGTGGCGTACGAACAGGCGCAGCTGGCCCTGTTTGTCGAACACAAAGCTGCCGGCCGTGTGGTCGACCGTGTAGCTGCTCGCGTCGGCGCCCGGCGCCTTGGCGTAGAACACCTTGAATTCCTTGGCCACTTTCGCGGTCGCGGCGGCGTCGCCATACAGGCCGATGAAGCGCTTGTCGAACGCCGGCACATAGTGCGACAGCAGTTCCTGCGTGTCGCGTTCGGGGTCGACCGTGACGAACAGCACCTGGACTTCGTCGGCCGACGGGCCCATTTCTTTGAGCACGGTCGCCATTTCGGCCATCGTGGTCGGGCACACGTCCGGGCACTGGGTATAGCCGAAGAACATCACGACGATCTTGCCGCGGAAGTCTTCCAGCGTGCGCACCTTGCCGGTGTGGTCGGTCAGCGTGAAGCCCTTGGCATAGTCGACGCCCGTCACGTCCGTGTTGTGGAAGGCCGGGGCTTTGTCGCGCAGCTTGTCGCAGCCGGTGGCAAACAGCGCCACGGCCGAGAACGCCGCGATGGTCAGCAGTCGTTTCATCTTGAACCCAATATCAGAACTTGAAATAATGGTCGACCAGCAGCGCCGCGAACAGCAGCGACAGGTAGACGATCGACCAGGTGAACGTCTTGCGCGCCTGCGCATCGCTGTAGTTGCGGTGCACGCGCCACGAGTGGCGCAGGAAGACCGCGTTGAGCGGCACCGCGGCTGCCAGGTAGATCAGGCCGCTCATGCCGACCGCGAACGGCAGCAAGGTGGTGGCGGCCAGGCCGATCGTGTACAGCCACACCTGCAGGCCGGTGAACTTCATGCCGTGCGTGATCGGCAGCATCGGCAGACCCGAGCGCGCGTAGTCTTCGCGGCGGTACATCGCCAGCACCCAGAAATGCGGCGGGGTCCACATGAAAATGATCAGGACCAGCAGCCACGCTTCCATCGGCACATCGTTGGCTACCGCTGCCCAGCCCAGCGCTGGCGGCATTGCGCCCGACAAGCCGCCGATGACGATGTTCTGCGACGTGTTCGGCTTGAGCAGCAGCGTGTAGATGAAGGCGTAGCCGACGAACGTGACGAAGGTCAGCCACATGGTCAGCGGATTGACGAGCGTGTACAGCACCAGCATCCCCAGGCCGCCGATGATCGATGAAAAGACCACCGTCTGCGTCGTGCTCAGTTCGCCCGACGCAGTGGCACGGCGCGCGGTGCGCGTCATGCGCGCATCGACGCGCGCCTCGACCAGGCAATTGACAGCGAATGCGGCGGCAGCCAGCAGCCAGATACCGGCCGTGCCGGCGATCAGCGTTTGCCAGCCCGGGAAGCCGTCCGTGGCGAGAAACATCCCGATCACGGCGCAGAATACCGCCAGCTTCGTTACGCGCGGCTTGGTCAGGGTCCAATACTGCGAGAAACGGCTTTGGGGCTTGGGAATGGCTGTCTGGGTTGTCATCAATGGGTGCTTGCGGACGCGGCGAGTCCGGGCGCTGGGACAGCGCAGGCCGCGTCGAGTTGGAACTTCACCCGGTAGTTTAACATGGTCACCAGGATCACCAGCAGCGCCGCCCCGGCGTTATGCATGACGGCAATCGCCAGCGGGAAGCTGAAATACACGGTCGCGATGCCGGTGAACAGCTGCGCCACCATGACCAGTACCAGCAGGCGCGCAGTCTTGCCCAGCGCCGGCAAACGCCAGGCGCGCCACGCCGCCAAACCCAGCACCAGCACGACGGCCAGCGCAAAGGCGCGGTGCACCCAGTGAATCGCCACCAGCGCCGAGAACGGCAAATAATGCCCTTCCATCGTCTTGCCCAGTTCGCGCCACAAGTGGAAGCCGTGCTCGAAGTCCAGTTCCGGCACGATCGCGCCCTGGCACAGCGGGAACGTATCGCAGGCCATGGTTGCATAGTTAGTGCTTACCCACCCGCCCAGCGCGATCTGCACGGTGAGCACGACGGCGGCGAGCAGCGACAGCCAGCGCAGGCTGCGCAGACGCGCGATCATTCCAGGCCCCTGCAACGGCGCCGGCCGCTTGAGCAGCGCGTCTTCGCGGCACCCCATCCAGACCAGCATCGCCAGTAGCGTCATGCCCAGCAACAGGTGGATCGTGACGATCACCGGTTGCAGCTTGAGCGTGACGGTCCAGGCGCCGAACGCGCCCTGCACCAGCACGGAGGCCAGCAAGGCGATCGGCATGGCCGGCTGGAACACGGCGTCGTGCGTGCGGCGCCATTGTTTTATCGACGTGAACAGCAGCGCCAGGATCAGCGCGCCGATGCCCATCGCCAGGTAGCGGTGGATCATCTCGATCCAGGCCTTGGCCACCGTGACAGGACCGGTCGGCATCGCCGCTTCGGCCGCGGCGATCTGCTCATGGGCCAGGAACGGGTTGGCTTCGCCGTAGCAGCCTGGCCAGTCCGGGCACCCCAGGCCCGAGTCGGTCAGGCGCGTGAAGCCGCCGAACACGATCAGGTCGAACGTCAGGAACACCATCACCCAGACCAGCTTGCGGTATTTGTGGGCGTCGGACGACATCCAGACGATTGCCAGCGGCAGGCTGGCCACGAGCAGGCCCATCAGGCCGAGGTGTATGAGGGAAGACAGGTCCATGTGATTCTTTACGGGTAACGTGGTTCAGCCGATGGCCGATGCCTTGAGCAGTTTGGCGATGTCCTTGTAGACGCGGCCCGGTTCCGGCTGGAACGGGAAGCGCATCATGAGGTTGCCCAGCGGGTCGATCAGGTAGATATGGTCGCTCGGGGCGCGGCCCGCTTCGGTCGGCAGCCACTTGGCCACCGTCGCGGCCGGCGCGCGCAGCAATTCCATGCCGTCGTATTCGCGCATCATGACGGTGTCGAGCGGCTCGCTGTCGGTGATCAGCCACACGCGTTCCATGCGTTCCATGTTTTTGCCCTGCATCGTGCGCCACTGGCGCATCGCGTACAGCTGGCGCATGCATTCATCGTTGCACTTGCCCCCGCCCACACGCAGCATGACCCATTTGCCTTTCAGGTCGGCGAGCGTGCGCGGCTGGCCGTCGAGCGTGGTCGTGGCCATCTGCGGGATCGGCAAGGTGCGCGCATCGAGGATCGTGCCGTAATTGGTGCGGTCGGTCGGCTTGACGATGTAGAAGGTAATGTACGACACGATCAGCGGCGCGGCGCAGATCAGCAGCACCAGCAGCAGCTTGAGGCGGCCGCGGCGGCGCGCGGTGTCAGGGTCAGCGAGTTGTTCTTGAGCCACGTCGAAATCCCGTCATCACATAAAAAAGAAGGGCCAGCGCCGCCAGTGCATACCACTGGAAGGCATAGCCGCGGTGTTTGTCGATCCCTGCTTCGGGCAGCGGCCAGTCGCGCGCCATCAGGTCGGCCGGCGTCGCCGGCAGCGTCTGCTGCACGAGAAACGGCAGCAAGCGCAGGCCGCTTGCCTGCGCCAGTGCCTGCGGCGTCAGGTTCTGCACCGCCGCGCCCGGCGCCAGCGGCGGGCCGTCGCCCAGTTCCATCACCTTGCCAGCGGACAGGACGAGCCGTCCTTCGAGCGTGACCGGTCCGGCTGGCGTCGCAAATGTCGGCAGCTTGTCGAACTCGGCCTGGCGCGGCAACCAGCCACGCAGCACCAGCACGTGCTCGTCGGCACCCGCTATTTTAAACGGCATTGCGAGATAGAACCCGGACTGGCTCCCGCGCGGGCGGTTCGCGAGCAGGACGGGCCAGCCGGCGACGAATTCGCCGTGTACGCGCATGCGGCGAAATTCAAGATCCGGGGAGGCGGCAATGGTAGGGCCGAGGGTGAATGGCGGCTGGGCGGCGCGCGCCAGCTGGCGCGCCTGCAGGTCGGTCTTGTAGGCGGCCCGGTCCTGTTGCCAGTTGCCGAGCAAGATGCCGATGAGGGCCACAATCAGTGCTGCAATCAGGGCGACGGGGCGAAATCGGAAGGCGAAGCGCATTACAATGAATTCTCAACCTTTCGCGGGTCCATCATGAAAATCTTCGTTGCCATCGCCTTCGTCCTGATCCTGGCCAGCCTGGCGTCGGCCCTGTTCTTCATGATGCGCGACAAGGGGCGCACCAACCGCACCGTCAATGCGCTGGCGCTGCGGGTGGGCTTGTCGATCGTGCTGTTCCTGTGCCTGCTGGCGGCGCACCAGATGGGGTGGATTGCGCCGACCGGATTGCGCTGATCGGGTTGTGTTTGCTTACAGCCAGTACACCACCACGTACAGGCCCAGCCACACCACATCGACGAAGTGCCAGTACCATGCGGCCCCTTCGAAGCCAAAGTGGTGTTCGGCCGTGAAGTGCCCGCGCAGCACGCGGTACAAAATTACCGACAGCATGATCGCGCCCATCGTCACGTGAAAACCGTGGAACCCGGTCAGCATGAAGAAGGTCGAACCGTAGATACCCGACGTGAGCTTGAGGTTCAGGTCCTGGTAGGCGTGCATGTATTCATACACCTGAAAGCCCATGAACACGGCGCCCAGCAAAATGGTCGCGGCCAGCCAGAACGCCGTCTTGGCGCGGTGCCCGGCGCGCAGGGCGTGGTGCGAAATGGTCAGTGTCACGCCCGACGTCAGCAGCAGCGCGGTGTTGATGGTCGGGATCGGGAACGGCCCCATCGTGCGGAAGCCCTCGACGATGCCGGCCGGCCCGGTATTGCCCCAGTGCGCCGAAAAATCAGGCCACAGGATCTGGTGATCGAGGTCGCCCAGCCACGGCATCGAAATCACGCGCGCATAGAACAGCGCGCCAAAGAACGCGCCAAAGAACATCACTTCCGAGAAAATGAACCAGCTCATCGACCAGCGGAACGACAAATCGATGCGCTTGCCGTACAGCCCCGATTCGGATTCACCGATTGCTTCGCCGAACCAGAAGTACAGCACGACCAGCATCGCGACAATGCCGGTCAGGCACACGGGCATCGCGAACGGCAACCCGTTGACCCAGCCGGATGCGCCGGCCATCGTCACCAGCATCGACAGGCCGGCCAGCAGCGGCCAGCGCGAGGGGCCGGGAACGAAGTAATAAGGCGCGGCGGTCGTTGGCGATGCTGGTTGTGACGAACTCATCTTTATCTCCTCGGGCGATGCTGTTGATTGTTGCGTCATGCATGCTTGCTTGGATTCCCGCCTCTGCGGGAATGACGTACTTATGACACCGCGAAACTCACCGCCAGCATGATCAGGCCGATGAAGATCGCCACCCCGATCAGGCCGGCGACGATCACGTGGACCGGGTTCAGGCTGGCCGCATCGCTCTCGTAATCGGCGCGCTTGCGCACCCCGAAGAACGACCACAGCACGGCCTTCATGCTGGCCAGAAAACTCCCCTTGCGCTGATGGGGCTTATCCGTTTGCATCGCCTTCTTTCGGCGCGGCAGCGGCCTTGAACGCCCCGCCAATTTCAAAGAACGTGTACGACAGCGTGATGTTCTTCACTTCGCGCGGCAACTTGGGGTCGATGAAGAACACCACTGGCATCTGGCGCGCTTCGTTCGGGGCCAGCGTCTGCTCGCGGAAGCAGAAGCACTCGACCTTCATGAAGTGCGGCCTGGCCGACTGCGGCGCATAGCTCGGAATCGCCTGCGCCTTGACTGCCCTGCCCTGCGTGTTGACGACCTCGTACATGACGGTGGCCAGTTCGCCCGGATGCACGTCGATGCTGCGCGTGGTGGGCCGGAACCGCCATGGCCCCTGCGAATTGCCGTCGAGCTCGATCGTGATCGTGCGCGACTTGTCGACCTGGCTGTTGGTCGGCGCCGCGACAAACCCATCCTGCTGCGTCAGCACATTGATGCCCAGCACCTCGCAAATCTGCCGGTACACCGGCACGAGCGCATAGCCGAAGCCGAACATTGCCACCGCCACCACCACCAGCTTGCCGAAGGTGCGGCGGTTCAGGCGCAGCAGTTTGACGCCGGTGGCCATCTCAGCTCAGCAGCGTGAACTTGACGAACACGCTGATGAAGAAGAACAGCGCCAGGCCGGCCAGCCACAGCGCGGTTCTCAGGTTATTGGGTTTGCGTGGCGCGGTCATCGGATTGCCCTCATTTCACCAGCGGCGGCGTCTCGAACGTGTGGAACGGCGCCGGGCTTGGCACTGTCCACTCCAGGCCTTCGGCGCCTTCCCATGGTTTAGCGGGCGCCTTGGCGCCGCCACGGATCGTCGGCAGCACGACCGCAAACAGGAAGTAGACCTGGCTGAAGCCGAAGCCGAATGCGCCGATCGAGACAATCATGTTGAAGTCGGTGAACTGCACCGCGTAATCGGCATAGCGGCGCGGCATGCCGGCCAGGCCCAGGAAGTGCATCGGGAAGAACGTGATGTTGAACGTGATCAGTGAGAGCCAGAAGTGCATCTTGCCGCGCGCTTCCGGGTACATGTGCCCGGTCCACTTCGGCGCCCAGTAATAGAAGCCCGCGAACAGCGCGAACAGCGAACCGGCCACCAGCACGTAGTGGAAGTGGGCGACGACGTAATACGTGTCGTGCACCTGGATGTCGATCGGCGTGACTGCCAGGATCAGGCCCGTGAAGCCGCCGATGGTGAACACGAAAATGAAGCCGACCGCGAACAGCATCGGCGTCTCGAACGTCATCGAGCCCTTCCACATCGTGGCGACCCAGTTGAAGATCTTCACGCCGGTGGGCACGGCAATGAGCATCGTCGCGTACATGAAGAACAGCTGCGACGTCACCGGCATGCCGGTCGTGAACATGTGGTGGGCCCAGACGACGAACGACAGGATCGCGATCGAGGCCGTCGCGTAGACCATCGACGCGTAGCCGAACAGCGGTTTGCGGGCAAATGCCGGAATGATCTGCGAGACGATGCCGAACGCCGGCAGAATCATGATGTAGACCTCGGGGTGGCCGAAGAACCAGAAGATGTGCTGGTACATCACCGGGTCGCCACCGCCAGCGGCGTTGAAGAACGAGGTGCCGAAGTGGCGGTCGGTCAGCGTCATCGTGATCGCGCCGGCCAGCACCGGCATCACGGCGATGAGCAGGTAGGCGGTGATCAGCCAGGTCCAGCAGAACATCGGCATCTTCATCAGGGTCATGCCGGGCGCGCGCATGTTCAGGATGGTGACGATGATGTTGATCGAGCCCATGATCGACGAGGCGCCCATGATGTGCATCGCGAAGATCGCCATGTCCATGCCCAGGCCCATCTGCGTCGACAGCGGCGCGTACAGCGTCCAGCCGGCGGCGGTGGCGCCGCCCGGCACCAGGAACGACGTGGCCAGCAGGATCGCCGCCGGTGGCAGCAGCCAGAACGAGAAGTTGTTCATGCGCGCAAACGCCATGTCGGACGCGCCGACCTGCAGCGGCAGCATCCAGTTGGCGAAGCCGACGAAGGCCGGCATGATCGCGCCGAACACCATGATCAGCCCGTGCATGGTCGTGAGCTGGTTGAAGAACTCGGGGCGCACGAACTGCAGGCCCGGCTGGAACAGCTCGGCCCGGATCATCAGCGCCAGCACGCCGCCCGAGAGCAGCATGATGAACGAGAACCACAGGTACAGGCTGCCGATGTCCTTGTGGTTGGTGGCGTATACCCAGCGACGCCAGCCGTGCGGATGGTCGTGGTGTTCGTCGTGTGCGTGGCCGTGCTCATTGCCGTGCTCATTGCCGTGACCTGGTGCGTGGTCGATCGTCGTGGTGCTCATGGCGTTACCCCTGCTCGTTACGTGCGTTGGTGGCGGACATTATTTGCGGGCGGCCAGGACTTCGGCCGGCTGGACAATATTTTCCGCAGCCTTGTTCGACCAGGAATTGCGGGTATAGGTGATCACGGCGGCGATCTCGGTGTCGGACAATTGCGGCCAGGCCGGCATCGCAGTAGGGAACTTGCCGCTCTTCTGGCCGTGCAGCAGGATGTCGATCTGGTGCGCCTTGTTGCCCAGGACATTCGGCGAACCATCCAAGGCCGCGAACGCAGCCGGGATGCCCTTGCCATTGACCTGGTGGCAGGCCACGCAGTTGGCGGTGTAGACGGCTTCGCCACGGGTTTTGAGTTCGTCGATGGTCCAGACCTTGGTCGGGTCGTCGGCCAGCGCTGCCATCTCTTTTTTCTTGCCCGCGACCCAGGCGGTGTAGTCGGCATCAGACACGACACGCACGACGATCGGCATGAACGCGTGGTCCTTGCCGCACAGCTCGACGCAGTTGCCGCGGTACACGCCGATTTGCTCGGCCTTGAACCAGCCGTCGCGCACGAAGCCGGGAATCGCATCCTGCTTGATCGCGAACGCCGGCACGGTCCAGGCGTGGATCACGTCGTTGGCCGTGAAGACCATGCGGATCTTCTTGTTGACCGGCACGACCATCTCGTTATCGACTTCGAGCAGGTAGTTTTCGGTACGGGCTTGTGTGGGGGCGACGCCGGGTTCCCCGATCTGCGACCGTGGCGTGGCAAGGTTCGACAGGAACGAGATGCCCTCGCCCTCGCCTTTCAGGTAGTCGTAGCCCCATTTCCACTGCATGCCGGTGGCCTTGATGGTCAGGTCGGCATTGGACGTGTCTTTCAGCGCGACGACGGTCTTGGTGGCCGGCAGCGCCATGCCGATGACGATCAGGAACGGCACGATCGTCCAGGCGATTTCGACGGCGGTGGATTCGTGGAAGGTGGCCGGCTTGTGGCCCAGGGATTTGCGGTGCTTGAAGACCGAGTAGAACATGACGCCGAACACGGCGACGAAGATCACCAGGCAGACGATCATCATCCAGGTGTGCAAGCCGTAGATGTCGGCGCCGACGGCAGTGACCGGGGCCTGCATATTGAGCTGGTGCTCCTGAGGCCGGCCCGTCAGTTGCTGCGCCCAAGCCGGCACGGAGCCAGCGGCGGCGCCGAGTACGGCACAGCCGTACAGCACGGCCCGAAGTCGCGTTGCATATGTCATGTATGTCCCCAACCACCCAAAAAATAAGAATTATTTTTAAACGGTCAGCCATTCCACGAACGAACGACGCCGCTCCGTGCTGGCCGCAGAACACCGATGCCGTGCCGGGGCATCTCTGCGGCTGCTGCAATTCTTTTTCTGTTTCTGTTTTGACGCTGTCTCGCGCTTACCAATGCCGCTTTTTCAAGCGATTCTATCGGCTAGACGTGAAAAATAGCAATTGATTATATCTAAAGCACTAATTTTTATTCAAGGAATATCGGGGGCCCCGCCAATCTGCCCGTGCACGGCGACCCGGTTACGGTTTGCGTGGCTGGAAGCGGACGATCGATTCACCAGCTGCCGTCTGGCGCGGCGCCGGGCGAAACGCGTGCCCGTAGATCACTTCGAAGGTCAGGCCCAGCTTGCCGTCAGGGAGGCGCTGCGCCTCGAGCGCAGCGAGCACACGCTGCCAGGCAGCGCGGCCGATCAGGCCGCGCCGGCGCGATTCGAGCGGATTGCCGCCCAGCGCGCGCACGTCGCGCAGCAGCGCCTGCGGCGTGTCGTAGGTGACCGTGATGCGCTCCATGTCCATGACCGGTGTCGAAAAGCCCGCCTCGACCAGCTGATCGCCGAAATCGTGCATGTCGACAAATGGCAACGTGTGCGGATACGCATCCAGCGCCGCAAATGCCGTGCGCAGTTCGGTGAACGTGTCGGGACCGAAGCTGGAAAACATCAGCAAACCCTCGACACGCAGCACGCGGCGCCATTCGGCAAACACGCGGTCGGGCAGCGGATGCCAGTGCAACGCCAGGTTCGACCACAACAAGTCGACCGAGTTCGGACCGAGCGGCAGGTTGCCGTAGTCACCGCACAGGATGTCGACGCCCGCCTTGGCCGGCATCAGCCGGCTCAATAACTGGTTGAGCGAACCCGAGGCGCCCGGCTTTTTCGCCGCGCGCGCCATGGCGCCGGCACCATCCAGGCCGACGATCTGCGCCGATGGGTAGGTCTTTTGCAGCAGGGCCAGGTCGCCCCCGGGGCCGCAGCCGGCGTCGAGCACCTGCTTCGGGATGATCTTCACCAGGGCCAGGCGCTCGTGCATGCGCGCGGCGATTTCGCGGCGCAGGAAATCCGACGACGCGATACGTTCGGGCCGCGCGAACAGGTTGCGCACACGCGACAAGTCAATGGGCGCGCTCAGCTTGGACGGGGATTGAGGAGATGCCATGGGATCGGATGCGTGATGAGATAATGTGGGCAGTTTAACCGTTTGTGGGACGCCGAGCCGATGCCGGACCTTCGCCCGCTGCCGATGCGCCTCGTGCACGCGCTGCTGGACGCGTTCTTGCCCTCGTGCTGCGCACTGTGCGGCGGGCACGCGCGGGCGGCGGTGTGCGCCGAATGCGAGCAGGCGTATGTGGCGCCCACGCCGCGCTGCCCCTGCTGCGCCAACCCGACCGGCGCGCTGGACAGCACACGGCATTGCGGCGCCTGCCTGGCGCAGGCGCCGCCCTTCGACGCGACCTGGGCGGCCTGCGACTACGCCGCGCCGCTCGACAGCCTGGTGCTGCAACTGAAGTTTGGCGCGCAACTGGCACTGGCGCCGTGGATGGCGCGCGTGCTGCATGCGACCATCACGTCAGATGCACGGGCGTTGCCCGACGTGCTGTGCCCAGTGCCGCTGGGCCCGGCCCGCCTGATCGAGCGCGGCTACAACCAGGCGCTCGAAGTCGCGCGCCCGCTGGCCCGTGCGCTGGGCGTGCCGGTCGCCCTGCAACTGCTGCACCGGCTGCGCGAGACAGCGCCGCAATCCGGCGCCGCGCCCGGCGACCGGCGCAGGAACGTGCGGGGCGCGTTTGGCGTGGCCAGCACGTTCGACGTACGTGACCAGCATGTGGGCGTGGTCGACGATGTCATGTCGAGCGGCCACACGCTGGCAGAAACTGCCGCCGTATTGAAACAGGCGGGCGCCGCGCGCGTGACGAACATCGTCTTCGCGCGCACCCCGCCGCATGGATAAGCCTCATCATCAAGGAGAAGCACGTTGTTCCACGTCGTCCTGGTCGAACCAGAAATCCCGCCGAATACCGGCAATGTGATCCGCCTGTGCGCCAACACCGGCGTGCAACTGCACCTGATCGAGCCGCTCGGCTTTCCACTGGACGACGCCAAGATGCGCCGCGCCGGCCTTGATTACCACGACTACGCGACGATGAAAGTGCACAAGGACTGGGATGCTTTCCTGCTTGATGCCCAGCCCGATCCGGCCCGCATGTTCGCACTGACCACGCACGGCTCGGCGCCCTTCGCCGAGGCCCATTTCCAGCCGGGCGACGTGTTCGTATTCGGCCCGGAATCGCGCGGCCTGCCCCCCACCCTGCGCGAAACCTTCCCACCCGCCCAACGCATCCGCCTGCCGATGCGGCCCGACAACCGCAGCCTGAACCTGTCGAATACGGTAGCAGTCGTCGTCTACGAAGCCTGGCGCCAGAACGGCTACGCCGGCGGCGCCTGAGCCGACGCTACTGCTCGAACAGCCGCCGTGTCAAAGCCGGAGTCACAAAAGCCGGGGTCAGGTCCAAAAGCCGGGGTCAGGTCTGACATTCGGACACGGCCTCGGCTGCTGGGAGGGGTACGGTCGCTGGATCACAGTGGAGCTTGCGTCAAAAGCCGGGGTCAGGTCTGACATTCGGACACGGCCTCGACTGCTGGGAGGGGTACGGTCGCTGGATCACAGTAGAGCTTGTGTCCGAATGTCAGACCTGACCCTGGCTTGCTCGCAACACCTTCCCACCCGCCCAACGCATCCGCCTGCCGATGCGGCCCGACAACCGCAGTCTGAACCTGTCGAATACGGTAGCAGTCGTCGTCTACGAAGCCTGGCGCCAGAACGGCTACGCCGGCGGCGCCTGAGCCGACGCTACTACCTCGAACAGCCGTGGCGTCAAAAGCCGGGGTCAGGTCTGACATTCGCGTCAAAAGCCGGGGTCAGGTCTGACATTCGGACACGGCCTCGACTGCTGGGAGGGGTACGGTCGCTGGATCACAGTAGAGCTTGTGTCCGAATGTCAGACCTGACCCTGGCTTGCTATCCTTCAGACACGGCATCGAATGCTAGGAGGGATGCAGTCCCGGATCACAGTAGTGCTTGTGTCCGAATGTCAGACCTGACCCCGGCTTTCCCGAAACCGAAGCCATACCGATAACAAGTAGGCAGATTACAGTAGAGCTTGTGTCCGAATGTCAGACCTGACCCCGGCTTGTGACCCCGGCTTGTGACCCCGGCTTGAGCCGGCTTGTTATCTATGCCTCTGTGCCATACACCAGCGCTACTCGCTCGAAGGCATCGAGCAGGCCAGCGCGGTTGAGCAAGTCGATGGCTTCATCGACCCGGCGCGGTGCGGCGGCCTCGAGTGCTGCGCGGTCGTCGCCAATCAGGGCGCGCATCTGCTGCGGCACGATCACCAGGTCGATGAAGCGCTGCGCGATGGTCGTGGCCGATGCGGTCTGATCAGGCGCTGGCACTGGTCCGACCAGCGCGTCCACGATACTCGCCACGCCGCTGTCGCGCCTCGCCTGATCCACCAGTCGCGACAATTCGGGCAGCCGGGGCGCCGTTGTCAAACTTACCCGCAGCAACGCCACTGATTCTTCCGTGAGCGCTTGCTGCAGAAGATGCAGCCCAACTGCGTGCAGGCGATCCCGCACTGGCATGGCAGGCGGCAAGTCAGGCGCAGGCGGCGCTGCGCGCTCGAGGGCACGGTGCACGACTGCGCTGAACAACGCGTCCTTGTTGGCGTAGCGCGCATACAGGGTCGCCTTGCCAGCGCCCGCCATGGCGACGACCTGGTCGCAGCTCGTCGCATCGAAACCCGCGCGCAGGAACAGCGTTGTCGCTGCGTCGAGGATGCGGCGGTCCACTTCACCGGCATGCTCGGCAGACGGCCGGCCACCCCGCTTGCGCGCGGTGGGCATTTGGTCCGACTCCGGCAGGTTTGATGTCAGGCGCATGGCAAAATAGTCATCATAATAAACTGAACTGAATGGTATAGTTCAGTTTCTGGACTCTCAATCAAAGGTGAAGCGATGGACATGCGTTTGAAATTTCTATCTGACAATATGAGGGCAATTGATTTTGGCATGCTCTCGACCCGCACCGAAGGCGGCGCCTTCGCCAGTCGGCCCATGAGCAACAACGGCGAGGTGGATTATGACGGGGACAGCTACTTTTTCACCTACGACCAGGCCCGTACCGTGGCGGACATCGAGGGCGACGCAGCGGTCGGCCTGACCTTCACTGGTGCTCCCGGCCCCCACGGACAGCCACCGCTATTCATCGCGGTGCAAGGCAATGCAGAACTGATCCGCGACAAGGCCATGTTCGCAGCGCACTGGACGGCAGGGCTCGATCACTGGTTCGAGCAAGGCATCGACACGCCAGGATTGGTCATGATACGCGTTCGCGCCGCCCGAATCCACTATTGGAATGGCGCCGACCAGGGCGAGATCGTTCTGTAAAACCCGAACACGCACGGGTCGCGCCGGCCCCTGCCCCATCAACGACTCGACAGGCCCGCCATGCACACTGCAATCGACGCATTTCCCATCCATATCCCGGAAGCCGACCTGACCGACCTCGCCGACCGTCTGGCGCGCACGCGCTGGCCCGATGCCGAAACCGTGAACGACACTTCGCAGGGCCCGCAACTGGCCCGCATCCGCGCACTGGTGGAACGGTGGCAGAACGGCTACGACTGGCGCAGCACGGAAGCCGCACTCAACGAATGGGGCAGCAGCCGTACCGTCATCGATGGACTGGGCATTCACTTCCTGCATATCCGCTCACCGGAACCGAACGCAACGCCGCTGCTGCTGACGCATGGCTGGCCAGGCTCCGTGCTCGAATTTCGTGAGCTGATCGGTCCGCTGACGCAGCCGCAGGCGCATGGCGGCCTGGCGTCGGATGCATTCCATCTGGTGATTCCAGCCTTGCCCGGCTTCGGTTTTTCCGACAAGCCAACCGAACCGGGCTGGGGCGTGGGCCGCACGGCGCAGGCGTTTGCGGAACTGATGCGCCGCCTGGGCTACGGCGAGCGCTGGATGGCGCAAGGCGGCGACTGGGGCGCGGCCGTCACGAGCGCCCTGGCGCACATGCGCGTGCCGGGCCTGGCGGGCATCCACCTGAATATGGTGATGTTCCATCCAACCGAGCAGGAAATCGCCGACGCAACGCCAGAAGAGCAGCGCATGCTCGACGATGCCGCGCGCTACGAAAAGGAATATTCGGCCTACATGAAGCTGCAGTGCACGCGCCCGCAATCGGTCGGGTTCGCGCTGGCGGACTCGCCGGTGGGCCTGGCCAGCTGGCTGTACGCGCTGTTCCAGGACGTGTCCGATACCGACGGCCAGCCGGAGCGCACGATGGCGCCGGACCGCCTGATCGACGACGTGATGATGTACTGGCTGACCAATACCGGGCCAAGCTCGGCACGCTTTTACTGGGAAGCCGCGCGCGAGATGGCGCGCGGCATGCCCACCGCCCCGCTGCCCCTGCCCGCCGGCATCAGCATGTTTCCAGGCGAGCAAATGCGGCTGTCGGAGCGCTGGGCCGCAGCGCGCTTTGCCGATCTGCGCTTCTTTGGCGAAGCCGAGCGCGGCGGCCATTTTGCGGCAATGGAAAACCCGGCTGCTCTCGTCGAGCATCTGCGCGCGACGTTCCGCACGATGCTCTGAGTAACTTCAGTCCTGCTGGCCGAACACGCCATCGGCAAACACCTGCGCATGAAAGCGCTCACCGATCAGCCGGTGCGTGGCGGCGTCCGGATGCAGCGCATCCGGCAGCGGCAGGTGCGCGTTGTCGTCGGCGCCATACAGCGCGCTGCCATCGAGGTAATGGATGTGCGCATCGGTCGCTGCCCGCTGCGCGACGATTCTTTGCAACTGCTCGCGAATGACACCCAGCGTCAGCTTGCCCTGGCGCCGCTCGGCATCGTTGCCCATCGCCCGGAACAGCAGCCTGCCCTGCTCCATGGCCTTGCCATCGAACATGGTCGGCCCCGGCGTCGTTTCGTGGATCGGACACCAGGTCGGCGAGATTACCAATAGCGGCGTGCTCCGGTGCTGCCCTTCGCGGATCGTGTCAAGAAAGCCGTGCACGGCTGGCCCGAACGCCCGCACGCGCATCAGGTCGGTGTTGACGAGATTGATGCCGAGCTTCAGGCTGATCAGGTCCGCCGGCAGGTCGCGGATCGTGCGCGCCGTGAACGGGTCCAGCAAGGCATTGCCGCCGAACCCAAGATTGAACAGATCGACGCCGGCCAGACCGGCCGCCACCGCAGGCCAGATGCCGGTCGGGTGGGTCGCATTCGAGCCCTGGCTGATCGAACTGCCGTGATGGAGCCAGCGGCGTTGGCCGCCTTTCAAAAGGGCCGACACCGGCGCATCCGCGCGCAAGCTCACCAGCTCGGTCGTCTCGTCATGCGGCAGCCAGAGTTCGACGGTCTTGTCGCCCGCCGGGAGGTCGGCAAAGCGCAGCCAGTGCGGCTCGCCCGGGTGCACCCTGGTGGCGCCGCTGATCATGTCGATGTCGAGGCGCTTGCCGCCCGGCGCGCTTGCCTGGGCAAGCAGCTTCCCATCGACCACCAGATCAAAGATACCGTCGGGCCGCGGCGCCATCTTGCCGTAGCTGCGCTTGGTCGGCAGCACCAGTAACTCGACGACACGGGCCGCCGTCCGGAACGCCAGGCGCACGCCGGATGGCTGTGCTGCAGCCAGCGCCAGTTGCACATCCAGATGCTGCGCGAGCGCCCAGGCCGGCAAACGCTGCGGCAGCAGGCCGGCATCGGTGCGTTGGAGCTCGACCGCGCCATGGATCAGGTCTGCGGGAATGGGCGACAGCGTGTACATCGACGTGCCCGTCATCAGGCACCCGCCGCTTCGCGGGTCAACACCGTCAATCCTTCGACCAGGCGATCGAGTTCTTCCACCGTCGTCGTCAGCGCCACCGTGGCGCGCACGAGGCTGGCGTCGCCCACCGGCCGCTCCACCGTGAACACGCCGAAGCGCTCCAGCAGCGCCGCCTGCACGTCATGCGCGCGCATGCCGTCGATCGTGAACGCCGCCAGCGCCGTGTCGCCCACCAGCGGGCTCATCAATTGCAGCCCCGGCAGGTCCGCCACGCGCTGCACCCAGTAATTCCTGAGCCACGCGAGCCGCGCGCCTTTCGCTGCCGAGCCGCCCAATTGCGCATGCACGTCCAGCGCCACCGGCGCAGCCATGATCGCGCTCATCGGCGGCATCCCGGCATGCAAGCGCCCGCGGATATCGTCCGCCGGATAATCGCGGTCGCCAAAGTGCGGCTCGATCCGGTCCAGACGTGAAGACCGGATGTACGCAAAGCCCAGCCCCGGCGGCGCGCCGATCCATTTGTGCAGGTTGAAGCCCGCGAAGTCGATGCCCATCGCCTGCACGTCGACGTCCAGCTGGCCCAGCGCATGCGCGCTGTCGACCAGCACGTCGACGCCGCGCGCCCGCGCCAGTGCGGCGATCTCGCGCACCGGCACCGACTGGCCATTGGCCGGGAACACCTGCGAGAGCAAAAGCAGCTTCAGGCCCGGCGTATCGCGGATCGCCGTCGCATACTGTTCCAGCAGCGCGTCGCCCGATAAGGGCAGTGTCAGTTGCAGTTCGGTCGGCACCACGCCGCGCCGCCCTTCAAGCCACGCCATTGCATAGCGCATCGCCGGATAATCGAGGTTGCTCCACAGGACGCCGTCGCCTGGCGCCAGCCGGTGGTACTGGCCGATCAGCACCTGCATCGATTCGCTCGCGCTGCGCGTGAGCAGAATCTCATGTGGTTCGGCATTGATCAGTTTGGCCAGCCGCGCGCACAGCACAGCGCCATGCTCGAGAGCTTGCGCACTGCGCAGGAACGGGCTCAGATGACGATTCAGATAGTCGACCGATTCGACCAGCGCCGCCTGCACCGGCTGCGCCATCGCGCCAAAGTAGCCGTGCTCGAGATTGACGATGCCGTCGGGCGCTGGCGGATACAGGCCGGCCAGTGCCGGCATCACAGGGAGCTTGGCCATGCCGGTCAGCCCCGGATCCGCGCCACTAATTTCGTGGTCGAGCGGTCATGCTCGAAGTCGATCGCCACCGCACGCCCGCCATACGCCAGCACGGCCTGCCCTTCGGGAATCTGGTCCATGACGTAGTCGCCGCCCTTGGCATAGATATCGGGCCGGCCTTCCTGGACCACTTCGAGCGCCGTCTGTTCGTCGAACTCGACCACCAGGCTGACCGATTCCAGCGAGGCCAGCACCGCCATGCGATCGGCCAGCGTGTTGTGCGGGCGGTCGTCGCCCTTGCCCAGCCGCTTGACGGACGCATCCGTGTTGACCGCCACCACGAGCGACGCGCCCAGCTCGCGCGCCTGCGCCAGATAGGTCACGTGGCCGCGGTGCAGGATGTCGAACACGCCGTTGGTCAGCACCACCGGCTTTGGCAGTGCGGCGATCCGCGCAGCCAGGTCGGCGCGCGTGCAGAGCTTGTTTTCAAATGAAGGCATGGGTATTCAGTTTCAGTGTTTGGGCGGTTCGTCGTCAGGCTCTTCGTCAAGTGCCATCGACAGTTCGGATGGCCGCGCGGCGCCGGCCGGCAGGCCCGGTTCCTTGCGCTCGCCCGACAGCTTGACCTGCAGTCGCAGGCCGTTGGCCGAGTCGGCATTGCGGATCGCTTCGTCGTAGCTGATGAAGCCCTTGTTGTACAGCTCGAACAAGGCCTGGTCGAACGTGCACATGCCCAGCTCGCGCGACTTGTGCATGATCTCCTTGATGCTCTGGAAGTTCCCTTTCAGGATCATCTCGGCAATCGTCGGCGTGTTGAGCAGGATTTCGATGGCGGCCTTGCGGCCCTTGCCGTCCTCGGTGCGCACCAGGCGCTGCGAGACAATGGCGCGCAGGTTCGACGACAGGTCCATCAGCAGCTGGTTGCGCCGTTCTTCGGGGAAGAAGTTGATGATCCGGTCCATCGTCTGGTTGGCATTGTTCGCGTGCAGCGTGCCCAGGCACAGGTGGCCCGTTTCGGCGAACGCGATCGCGTGCTCCATCGTTTCGGTATCGCGGATCTCGCCGATCAGGATCACGTCCGGCGCCTGGCGCAGCGTGTTCTTCAGCGCGTTGTGCCACGACAGCGTGTCGACGCCCACTTCGCGGTGCGTGATCAGGCAGTTCTTGTTCTTGTGGACGTATTCGACCGGGTCTTCCACCGTGATGATGTGGCCGGCCGAATTGTTGTTGCGATAGTCGATCATCGCCGCCAGCGTCGTCGACTTGCCCGAGCCGGTGCCGCCCACGACCAGCACCAGGCCGCGCTTGGTCATCACGACATCCTTGAGCACTTCGGGCAGGTCGAGCTTTTCAAAGTTGGGAATCTCGGACGAGATGGTGCGCACAACCATGCCGACGCTTTGCTGCTGCACGTAGACGTTCACGCGGAAGCGGCAGACGTTGGGCAGCGAGATCGCAAAATTGCACTCCATTTCGGTCTCGAACTCGGCGCGCTGGCGCTCGTTCATCAGCGAGACCGCGAGCGCGCGCGTGACTTCGCCGCTCAGGCGCTGCTGGCTGAGGGCTTTCATGGCGCCCTGGTACTTCATGCTCGGCGGGAAATCAGCCGAGATGAAAAGGTCGGAACCGCCCTGGTGATGCATCACCGTGAGCAGTTTATGGATATAGACCTGGGCTTCCGCCGGGCCAAACGTGGTGGACATGCGGGCCTTTCACAAAAGATGCATAGGCGGAGCCTATCAAGAGATTATATCGACTATCATTCTCGCTACACCATTATTTCATGGCGCGTGCCCTGCTGCCCCGCTCTCGCGAGGCGCCGGCAGCGCGCCTTGTCGAGACGCCTACCATGACCCTGACCGAGTTGAAATACATTGTCGCCGTCGCCCGCGCCAAGCACTTCGGCCACGCGGCCGAAGCCTGTTTCGTGGCCCAGCCCACGCTGTCGGTCGCCATCAAGAAGCTGGAAGACGAGCTGGGCGTGCTGCTGTTCGAGCGCGGCGGCTCCGAAGTGTCCGTCACGCCTCTGGGTGCCCAGATCGTGGCGCAGGCCGAGCGCGTGCTGGAGCAGACCGCTGCCATCAAAGAATTAGCCAAGCAGAACAAAGACCCGCTGGCCGGCCCGCTGCGCCTGGGCGTGATCTACACGATCGGGCCGTACCTGCTGCCGCCGCTGGTCAAAAACCTGATCGACAACGTGCCGCAAATGCCGCTGGTGCTGCAAGAGAATTTCACGCACAAGCTGCTGGAATTGCTGCGCCAGGGCGAGCTCGACGCCGCGATCATGGCGCTGCCCTTGCCCGACCACGGGATGGCGGTGCAGCCGCTGTACGACGAGCCGTTCATCGTGGCGATGCCGAAACACCACCCGTGGGCCAAGCGCAAGGAAATTTCGGCCGAAGACCTGAAAAGCGAAACGATGCTGCTGCTCGGCGCCGGCCACTGCTTCCGCGACCAGGTGCTGGAAGTGTGCCCGGAAATGGCGCGCTTCTCGGCGCCGGGCGGTGGCACCGGCATGCAGCGCACGTTCGAAGGCTCGTCGCTGGAAACGATCCGCCACATGGTCGCCAGCGGCATCGGCCTGACGGTGCTGCCGCGCGCGTCGGTCACCGACCTGAGCGAGTCGAATGGCTTGCTGGCCTATGTGCCGTTCACCAGGCCGGCGCCGTCGCGCCGCGTCGTGATCGCCTGGCGCAAGAGCTTCACCCGCCGCGCCGCGATCGATGCGGTGATGCAGGCGGTGAGTGAATGTCATCTGCCTGGCGTGGAAATGATCACGTACGAGGCGGCGGCGTAGCGTTGGTCCACACGGCTGACGGCGCAGTAGCGACGGCGTCGTCGGTCTTGTCGGCATCGCCGTTGGCCGCAGCCCCGTCCCTGACCGCCTCGAGCTGCGACGGCGAGAACACGATGGTCTGGGTCGGGAATGCCAGGCTGATGTCAGCTGCTTCCAGCCGCTCGAAGATCGTCAGCAGCAGCTTTTCGCGAATGATCACCTGCGTGTCGAACTCGTGCACGTCGATGTGGGAAAACACCTCGATGTTGAAGGCGCGCTCGCTGATGCTGCCCAGGCGCGCGCGGTGCCCTTCTGCCATATTCTTTTCGTCGGTCAGGACTTGCTGGACGATTGCAATGGCTTCCTTCAGCTTGGCCGACGAGTTGCCATAAGCGATGGCAATCACCGGATTGAACAGGAACCGGTCGCGCGCAGAGTAGTTTTCGATCTGGCGCGCCGACAGGTCGCCATTCGGAATCGTCACGACCGTGCGCTCATTGGTGCGGATGCGGGTCGAGCGGATGCCGACGTCTTCCACGGTGCCCACCACGTCGCCGACCTTGATGAAGTCGCCCACCTGCATCGGGCGGTCGGCAATCACGGTCACGCTGCCGACCAGATTCTCCACCGTCTTCTGGGCGCCCAGCGCCAGCGCGATACCACCGATACCAAGGGCCGCGATACCGGTCGTGACGTCGATGCCGAAGGTGCTCAGGATGGCGATGGCGGAAAACGCCAGCAGAATGACCTTGGCGGCGCGGCGCGCCAGCGTGATGACCGACACGACCTGACGCCGCTGACTGCGCTGCATGCGTGCAATGGCCAGTTGTGAAATCGCATCGACCAGCCGCAAGCCGAACCAGACGAACGCGACCACGTAGACAATGCTGGTATAGCGCAGCAGGGTCTGGCGCGCCACGATCGACACTGGCAGCTGCTCGGCCCAGTTGTAGAACACGCCGACGGCGATCAACAGGCTCACCGGCGGCAGGGCCGCCTCAAAGAAGCGGTACAGGCCGTTGGCTTCCGGGTCGGGCACGAGTTTGCGCATGCAGAACACGATCAGCGCCGACAGCATCCACAAGCCGCCGAACACCAGCACGCCAAGGCCCAGCAGCAGCGCCCAGTCCTTCAGCGGCGCACCGGCGACGACGACCTGGTCATCCGCCGGTTCCGTGACTACGGGCGCACGCTTGGTGGCCGCGGTAATCTGGGTCAGCGTCTCGCGCGAGACGCGCCACACCTGATGCTCGCCGTCCTGCCCTTTCGTGAGCAGCACCGGGATTTTCTTGTCCTGGATGGCGATCTCGCCGACGCGCTCCTGATCGACCGGCAAGTCGTCACTGACCTTGCCGTTGGGGTCGTTGGACAGCGCGATGAAGGTGTCGAGCGTGCCGCCATCGTCCAGCACCGCGTGGAACGCGCGCGCCTGCTCCACCGCGTTGGTACGCTGGCGCGAGCTGGTTGCAGGCGGCAAGTCGAAGTACAGCGCGGTGCGATCGTAGTCGGATTGGCCAAGGGCGCCAAGCAGGCCGGAGACCATGGAGCGCGGCGTCTCGCGCTTGAGCGGATCGGGGACGGCAGATTCAGCGGCGGCGGGTGCCTCGGCATCCTGGCCGGCCGCAAACGCCGGTGGTTGGGTAAGTCCCAGCAGCAATGCCAGGGACAGCGAGACCAGTAATCTCATCGACAATATTCTATTCAAAACGACTCCTTGCACGTGTTTGATCGCATGGCGCATGACGCGGCCCGGACGGGAGTGACGGTGCGGACACCGCGACATCCGGCGAGATGGCATGCCTGCGGATGCGCAGCGATGGACATGCCGTGCCGGGGCAAACGCGCTGGCCCGGACCTGCGATGCGATCGGTCTGGATGGCCGGGCAGTGGCGCCCGGGAACCAAAGTCTAGCATCCTGCCGATGTCACGCCCGCACTATTGCTGGCAGCGCAAGGGGCTCGCAGGCCATTGGCAAAGTGCGTGGGAGGCGGCGGTAGAGGCGGCTATCGGCGGTTAATCCGGATGTTAATCCGGATCTTTTACGCTTATGCCATTCAGGAACAAGTCCACCATGTGGCCGATACGCGATGTCGTTGAACGGTCAGCGTCGATCGCGATCGAAATGGCAGTGACCACGTAAATCAAATCCTCGTAAGTGACATCGCTGCGGATGGCGCCCGCTTCCTGTCCGCGCTGAAGCAAGCGCTGCCCTTCGGCCGTGATCGCATTACATCCTGGCGTTCCGCATTGGATCACCGTCCCGATCGACGCAGCAAGGCTCTGATAAATGCTGGTATTGCTGGCAAGCTCTTCAAGATAAGCGCGTACCGCGGCGCCTGGCGTGAGGTCTGCGTCGCGCGCAAGGCTGGTCTGGGCCAGCGACAAGAAACGCTCATTGCTGGTAGCGGCCAACAACGCCTCACGCGTGGGAAAGCGACGATACAGCGTACCGATACCGACCCCTGCGCGCTTGGCAACGTCTTCCAGTGGAACATTCGCGCCTTTTTCCAGGAACAGTGCCTCGGCGGCAACAAGGATCAGTTCGCGGTTTTTTTGCGCATCAGCCCTGAGGACAGGTTCATCACTCACTATTTTGCTCTTTCGCTTGTTAAGTGGAGGAACCCTCCGTATCATAAGTGGGGCGATCCTCCACTTTTAAAAAGAGTACCAGAAAATGACGAAGCGTTTTGAGAACAAGGTTGTGGTGATCACAGGGGGAAGCGACGGGATCGGTCTCGCAACGGCCAAACTGTTCGCCATCGAAGGTGCGCACGTGTACATCACAGGGCGCCGGCAAGAGCTGCTGGACGACGCCGTGAATGAAATCGGGCATGGAGCGGTCGGCGTGCAAGGTGACGTCACCAGCGCTGTCGACGTCGCCCGGCTTTACGAACGGATTCAGCGCGACCATCAACGCGTTGATGTGGTGTTCGCCAATGCAGGCATATACGAGGTCAAACCACTCGATGCGATCGACGATGCGCATTTCGATTCGATCTTCGGCATCAATGTGAAAGGCGTGGTGTTGACTGTGCAGAAGGCACTACCTTTGATGACGGCGGGAGGTGCGGTTGTTCTCAATGGTTCCATTGCTGGCAGCAAGGGCTTGCCGGGCCAATCGCTCTATAACGCGAGCAAGGCGGCAGTGCGCTCCTTCGCCCGAAGCTGGACGAATGACCTCAAGCAGCAGGGTATCCGCGTGAATGTGGTCTCGCCCGGAGGCACGGAAACCCGCCTGATACGCAGCTACCTAGACGCCCAGCCGGCTGTTGAAGAGGCGCTGAATAAAAGCGTTCCACTTGGGCGGCTGGCGGAGCCGAACGAGGTCTCACGGGCAGTGCTTTTCCTGGCATCAAGCGACAGCAGCTTTGTCGCTGGACATGAACTCTTCGTCGATGGCGGTGTCGCGGCGGTGTAGGCGAAGAGCAAGCGATCCGCGTTAGTGAATCGACGGCTTGTCTGAAAGGTGCTATTTTCACCGATAATTTATTTTCGGTAACAATCATGCAGACAACACCGGGCACGCGCCCGAGCCTTTTCACCACCCCTACCTTCTGGCTCATCCTGCTCAATATCGGCGCCTGGGTGTATCTGGGCATGAACGGCGTCGACTGGATGTCGCCCAGTCCGGCCGACCTGACTGCCTGGGGCGGCAACCTCGGCCCCTACACCCTCACCGGCGACTGGACGCGGCTTGTCACGTCGATGTTCCTGCACGGTGGCGCGCTGCACCTTGGCCTGAACATGTTCATGCTGTCGCAGATCGGTCCATTGTCCGAGGCGGTCTGGGGCCGTACCCGCTTTACATTGATCTATCTGTTGTCCGGCCTGTTCGGCGGGCTGGCCAGCGCCTGGTGGTATGCAAGCGTGGCCGTGCGCAACACGGGCTACGACCTGGTGCCATCGGCCATGGGCTTCACGCCGCATTTCGCAACCACGGTCAGCATTGGCGCATCCGGCGCGCTGCTCGGCGCGTCCGGCGCCCTGCTGGTACATGCACTGTGCGCCGGCACAGCGGCGAAAATCGAATTGAAGGTCATCTTCCAGGTGGTGGCGCTGAATATCGGCATGGGCTTTCTGATGACCGGTACCGATAATGCGGCCCACATCGGTGGTGCGCTGGCCGGGATCGCCATCGGCGCCCTGCTGATGCTGCCGGGAAGAGTATTGCGGATCGCCCCTGCGGTGCAGTCGGCGCTCGTGTTCGCCGTCGGCCTGGGCGTGCTGGTGGCGCTGGTGAAGCAGCCGCCGTCCGACCAGGTCAGCCGGATCGCACAGATCCTGCGCGCATCCGAGGTGCTCGCTGCGCAACGCGAGGCGATGCGGGCCGTGAATCCTCAACGCCCGTAATACCGTCCACGCGGCGCAACATTGGGTTGAACGCGTGGGCGGGTACCCCGCCCACGCGTTCAACGCAACCAGCCCGATCAGCCTTGGCGGCGACGGGCCACCATCAAGCCACCCAGCAGCAGCGGCAGCATCAGCGCGATCGTCGACGGTTCCGGCACTTCGGCCATGATCGAGAACGTGTCGCCGGCGCGCATGCCGCTGGTGTCGAGCAGCCAGTCGCTGCGGCCATCGAGCAGGGTCGGGTTCCCGAACTGGAACTCGGCCGGTTCGCCATTGGCGAACGTGATCGCCGCGTTGTAGAACGAGTTGTTGACACTGAGCGCTTGCGAGAATGCGGACACCGTGCCCGGCGCAGCGAAACGGATGCCCTGCAAGCCAAAGGTGAACTGCGGGAACGACATGCCGCTCAGGTTGATCACCATCGCGCTCAGGCTCAGCGGTCCAGCCAGGTCGGCTTCCTCCAGCACGAAGTTGAGCTTGGTGCCAGTGAAATTGGCCAGCGCCAAGTCGAACGACACGGCGCCGGCGGCGCTGTAGTCGGTCACGGCATTGCCTGCCGCGCTGTTCGAGCTGACCAGCAGCGCAGCGTGGGCCGGCGCCAGGGTCGAAAAGGCCAGCGCGGCCAGGCCGGCGGTGATGAATTTGTTGATGGTCATGATGATGATCCTTGAATGAATGCGGTGAGAATTACAGCGGACCCTTGGCCCATGGACCCGAGATCGCGAAGGTGATGCCTGGCGTCTGGATATTGACGAACAGATAGCGGCCGGTCGGATCGAAGCAGGCACCGGCAAATTCATTGCCGCGGCCATCGCCGGCCAGGGTCGGCGCCTTGCCGGCGGCGGTCAGCTGGGCCGCCGTCAGGTTCACGTTGTTCTTGGCGAAGATGTAGGCGTCACCGGTGCCCGTCAGGCCCATCAGGCGCTGGCCGAAACCGAAGGTGTCGGTGATCGGGCTAGACGAGTCTTCGCAGATCAGCAGGCCATCGCGCGGGCTGACCGCCAGGTTGTCGCCCATATTGCCGATCAGCGGGCTCGGGCTCGAATAGATGCACTTGAGCGTCTGGCTGGCCAGGTCCAGTTCCCAGATCGCGCCACGGTTGACCGGGCCGCCCGACGTGTCCATCACGTACAGCTTGCCTTTGGTATAGAAGATGCCTTCGCCGCGGTTCATGCGCAGCGCGCCCTTGGCCCAGCCCTGGTTGAACGGCCCGGCGGCATTGCTGATCGCCTGGCCATTCAGGCCCACGCTGTTGCCGCGGTTGGCGTCCGGATTCGGGATCGACACCCATTCCAGTTCGTACGTCAGGTCGACCGACGCAGTGGCCAGGTTGACATTGTTGACGCCTTTGACCTTCGCCATTTCAAGCACGCCGCCGCGCGCCAGCGAACCGGCCGCGCCCGTCTTGATGTCCGGCACGTAGCGATAGAAGCCCGACTTGCCCGACGAATCTTCCGTCAGGTAGACATTGCAGTTGGCCGGATCGACGGCAGCGGCTTCGTGCGCGAAGCGGCCCATGTTGACAATCGGCTGGCCGGTCGTCTGGCGCGGATCGACCGTCACTTCGAACACGTAGCCGTGCTTCTTGCCGCCGGCGGTGATCGCGTCGGAACCGACTTCTTCGCAGGTCAGCCACGTGCCCCATGGCGTGACGCCGCCGGCGCAGTTCTGCTGGGTGCCGCCCAGGCTGGGCGTCATGCTGACCCAGTCGCCATCGCGGAACACCAGGTTGGTGGTGCCGCCGCACGAGCGGTTGGTCGTGGTGGTGTTGATCGTGCCGCCATCGTAGAAACTGTAGGCGTTGATGAAATTGCCAGCTGCACTGCTGGTGATTTCATGATTGCGCACCAACACCTGTTCGGTGCTGCGGCCGACCTTGCGCGTGGCGATCACGCCCATGCCGTCGTGGCCGGCCGGGCATGGCCGGCCGTCGGCCATGGTGTCGCCGCGCCAGCCATAGCTCTTGTAGGTAAAGCCAGGCGGCAGTTGCAGCAGCGGCAGGCCGGTGCTCAGGTCATTGGTTGGCGCGATCGGGCCGTACGGGCTGTCGACGGGCGCGGTGACGCCATTGGCGGCGGCAGCTTCACGCGCGTGCAACGCGGCGAAGGCGCCGACGAATGGCAGCGCGCTGGCGCCAGCGATGCCCTTGAGCAGGTTGCGGCGCGACGGCGACGTGTCGTGGTTGTTCATGTGTACTTCTCCATTGATTGGACGTGCGAGCCGGTGGACCGGCATCTCGAATGTTGGCAGCGCCTGAGCGGCGGCCCGCCTGTCCTTACCACCCCGGCTCGGACCGATGCATTAAAGCAAACGATCATGTCAAGTTAATGACAACAAAAAGACAATTTTTTACCCTGCACGGTTGGTCGTGACATCTGCCTGTCATTCACATCGCATGGGGCCTGCTGCGGCAAGGGTGCGCCGCGCAGCGTCCCCAAACCGGCTAGAATTGCTGTCTTCCGATCAATATTTTTTGCGACAAAAAAGCGAACACATGAACAAGCTGGCGCTCTACTTTCGCCTGATCCGGGCCGACAAGCCGATCGGCATCCTGTTGCTGCTGTGGCCCACCCTATGGGCGCTGTGGATGGCCTCCGGCGGCGTGCCGGCGTTCGATGTGCTGGCGATCTTCGTGGTCGGCACGGCGCTGATGCGCTCCGCCGGCTGTGCCATCAACGACTACGCCGACCGCGACTTCGATCGCCACGTCAAGCGCACGGTCGACCGCCCGCTCACGAGCGGCAAGATCCGGGGCTGGGAAGCGGTGATGGTCGCGGCCGTGCTGGCGATCGCGTCGTTCCTGTTGATCCTGCCGCTCAATGCGCTGACAAAGCAGTTGTCCGTGGTGGCCGTGGTGGTTGCCGGCACCTACCCGTACTTCAAGCGCTTCTTCGCCATTCCGCAGGCTTACCTGGGCATCGCGTTTGGCTTCGGCATCCCGATGGCGTTTGCCGCCGTGCAGGGCGCGGTGCCAGGCGTGGCCTGGTGGCTGCTGGTGGCGAATGTGTTCTGGGCCGTGGCCTACGACACCGCGTATGCGATGGTCGACCGCGATGACGACATCAAGCTGGGCATGCGCACATCGGCCATCACGTTCGGGCGCTTCGACGTGGCCGCGATCATGCTGTGCTATGGCGCGTCGCTGGCGATCTTTTTGCTGTGTGGCTGGTCGCTGGGCCTGCGCTGGTGGTTCGTGGCCGGTGTGGCAGTGGCGGGCGCGATCGCGCTGTATCACTACACGCTGATCCGCCACCGCGACCGGATGAACTGCTTCAAGGCCTTCCGCCATAACAACTGGCTGGGGGCCGCACTGTTCATTGGTGTCGCACTAGATTATGCATTAGGTTAATATTGTCCGAAATGCATTCATCGCTGCTCCGGCAGCGTGATCGACCACCACACCAAGAGGCCCAATATGATCGAAAAAATCCCGACCCAGACCAACACCCGCGACCAACTGGTCAATGACCTGAAAAGCGTCATCGGCGACGCGGAATCGTGGCTGCGCAACGGCAGCCAGCTGACCGGCGAAGAACTCAAGTCGGCCAAGGCCAAGTTCGAGCAGACGCTGGCCTCAGCCAAGGTCGGCCTGATCAACGCCGAAGAAACCGTAGTCGAGCGCACCAAGGTCGCCGCCAAGGCCACCGACGAATACGTCAAGGACAACCCATGGAAATCGGTTGGCCTGGGCGCTGCCATCGGTGTCGTCATCGGCATGCTGATCGTCCGTAAATAAGATGACGATCCCCGCGACCATTTCGCGCATTGGGGCCACGCTGCTTGCCATGCTGCGCACGCGGCTGGAGCTGGCGACGCTCGAACTGCAGGAAGAAACGCACCGCCTGTTCGGCTACGTCGCCTGGGGCGTCGCTGCCGCCTTCTTCGGCGTGGTCGCGGTGCTGCTGCTCATCCTGTTCGTGCTGGTGCTGTTCTGGGATACGCACCGCCTGCTCGCCGTTGGCGGCATGACGCTGCTGTTCGCGCTGGGCAGTGTGCTGGCGTTCTTCAAGGTCCGTGGTGACCTGACAAACCGCGGGCCGATCATGGCGGCCACGCTGGCCGAACTGCGCAAGGATGCACAAGCTGTCAAAGGAGAGCCGATCGATGACGTCAAAATCTGAACCACTGGCGGTGCGCCGCCGCTTGCTGGCTGCGCAATGCGCCGAACAGCGCGCCCAGATGTCGGCCGACGTGACGCTGCTGCGCACGCCGTCGGCGATGGGCGGCACCACGGGGTATGTGGTGCAGCACAAGAAAGCCATCCTGACCGCCGCCGGCGTCGGGGTGGGCATCCTGCTGACCAAGCCGACCTGGGTGGTCGGTGCGATCACCGCAGCGTTGTCGGCCTACAAGCTGGCGCAGAAGGTGCTGCCGGTATTGGGGTGGCGGAAGTTCGAGGTGCATTGAACCCCGCACTCCCGCATGACACAAAGGGGCGTCCGCATTGGCGGCGCCCCTTTTTTCATGCGCTCAATCCTGACCCAGCTCGTCCCCGAGCGCCTTGCCGCGCGCTGCAGCTGCCTGCATCGCCGCGACGATCGCGCCTTTGACGCCTGCCGCTTCCATGCTCTCGATTGCCGCATGCGTCGTGCCGCCCTTTGACGTCACGCGCGCCCGCAATATGTCGACTGCTTCAGCCGACTGCGCCGCCAGTTGCGCTGCGCCCGTGAACGTGGCCAGCGCCAGTTCCCTGCCCTGCTCCGCGTTCAGGCCCATGGCGCGGGCGGCTTCCTGCATCGCTTCCAGAAAATAGAAGACATAGGCGGGCCCGCTGCCCGACACCGCTGTCACCGCATCGATCTGCGCTTCGTCGTCCAGCCACACGGTCTTGCCTACCGCGCGCATGACGGCGTCGGCCTGCTCGCGTTGCGCGGCGCTGACGCCGGCCTGCGCCGCCATCCCCGTCACGCCCATGCCGATCAGTGCCGGCGTGTTCGGCATCGTACGCACGATGGCGTCGTAGCCACCGAGCCAGCGCGTCAGGTCGCTGCTGCGGATGCCCGCGGCGATCGACAGCACCAGTTGACGCGTCAGGTGCGGTGCCAGTGCTGTGGCCACTTCGCGCATCTGCTGCGGCTTCACGGCCAGCACGACGACTTCAGCGTGCTGGACACCCTCGTCGATGTCCGTCGCGGTGCGCACGCCATACTCGCGCGCCAGGCGTTCCAGTGCTTCGGGATTGCGGTCCACCACGTGGATCTGCGCGCCGGAACCCGCAACTTTCACGAGCCCGGAAATCAGGGCTGCGGCCATATTGCCGCCGCCGATAAAGACGATGTTCATGGTGATCCTGTCAGGTGTAATCGCGTTTGCCAAAGATGGCGCTGCCCACGCGCACGATCGTCGCGCCTTCAGCGATCGCGGGCGCCAGGTCGCCCGACATGCCCATCGATAGCGTGTCCAATGCCAGGCCGTCAGCGCGCAGCGCGTCAAACAGGGCGCGCACACGGGCAAAGGCAGCGCGCTGTTCTGCGACATCGGTGGTGGGTTCAGGAATCGCCATCAGGCCGCGCAGGCGCAGGTTCGGCAGTTGCGCGACCTCGCGCGCGAGCGCCGGTAATTCTTCAGGCGATGCGCCGCTCTTGCTGGCCTCACCGCTGATGTTCACTTGCAGGCAGATATTCAGCGGGCCCAGTTCGGGCGGCCGCTGCTCTGACAGGCGCTGCGCGATCTTGAGCCGCTCGACCGTGTGCACCCAGGCAAAGCTGGCGGCGATGGGCCGCGTCTTGTTGCTCTGGATCGGGCCGATGAAATGCCACTCGACGGCCGCATCTGGTTGCGCCTGCGCGACGCTTGCGATCTTGTCGAGCGCTTCCTGCAAATAGTTTTCGCCGAACGCCAGCTGGCCTGCGGCCATCGCTTCTAACACCGCCTGTGCAGGGAAGGTCTTCGACACGGCCAGCAACTGGACGTCGCTTCTGGTGCGTTCCGATGCCTTTACAGCATCGGTGATTGTCGCTTCGACAGCTTGCAAGTTCCCGGCGATTATGGACATAATGATTTTCTATAGGAAATATTTTTGAGGCCGTTTGCGGCACTGGGATTATAAATGGACATATCGGAATTACTCGCTTTCTCGGTCAAGAACAAGGCCTCGGACCTGCACCTGTCGGCCGGCCTGCCGCCGATGATCCGCGTCCATGGCGACGTGCGCCGGATTAACCTGCCGCCGCTGGAGCACAAGGACGTGCACGGCATGATCTATGACATCATGAACGACGGCCAGCGCAAGCAGTACGAAGAAGTGCTCGAGTGCGACTTCTCGTTCGCGATTCCGGGTCTGGCGCGTTTTCGCGTCAATGCGTTCAACCAGGAACGGGGCGCGGCCGCCGTGCTGCGCACGATTCCGTCCAAGATCCTGTCGCTCGAAGACCTGAACGCGCCGAAGATCTTCGGCGAACTGGCCCTGAAACCGCGCGGCCTGGTGCTGGTCACGGGCCCCACCGGCTCGGGCAAGTCGACCACGCTGGCGGCGATGGTGAATCACCTCAATGAACAGGAATATGGCCACATCCTGACGATCGAAGATCCGATCGAATTCGTGCACGACTCCAAGAAATGCCTGATCAACCAGCGCGAAGTCGGTCCGCACACGCTCTCGTTCAGCAACGCCCTGCGCTCGGCGCTGCGCGAAGACCCGGACGCGATCCTGGTCGGCGAACTGCGCGACCTGGAAACGATCCGCCTGGCGCTGTCGGCCGCCGAGACGGGCCACCTCGTGTTTGGCACGCTGCACACGTCGTCGGCCGCCAAGACGATCGACCGTATCGTCGACGTGTTCCCGGCCGAAGAAAAAGAGATGGTGCGCGCGATGCTGTCCGAATCGCTGCAGGCCGTGATCTCGCAAACGCTGCTCAAGACCAAGGACGGCTCGGGCCGCGTGGCGGCGCACGAAATCATGATCGGCACGCCGGCCATCCGTAACCTGATCCGCGAAGCGAAGATCGCCCAGATGTACTCGGCGATCCAGACCGGCAGCAATGTGGGCATGCAGACGCTCGACCAGAACCTGACCGACCTCGTACGCCGCAACATGATCTCGTCGGTGGTCGCGCGCAGCGCCGCCAAGATCCCCGAAAACTTCCTCGGTTAAGGACCATCCATGGAACGCGACCAGGCTACCAAATTCATGTTCGACCTGCTGCGCCTGATGGTGACCAAGGGCGGCTCGGACCTGTTCATCACGGCGGGCTTTCCCCCGGCGATCAAGATCGACGGGCGCATGACGCCCGTCTCGAGCCAGCCGCTCACCAGCGGCCACACGGGCGACCTGGCGCGCGCCATCATGAACGACAAGCAGGGGGCCGGGTTCGAACTCACGCGCGAAGCGAACTTTGCGATCACGCCGGGCGACCTGGGACGCTTCCGGGTCTCGGCCTTCATGCAGATGGGCTGCGTGGGCATGGTGCTGCGCGTGATCACCACGGCGATCCCGAAGTTCGAGGAACTGAGCCTGCCCGACACGCTCAAGGATGTCGTGATGACCAAGCGCGGGCTGGTAATCATGGTCGGCGCGACAGGCTCGGGCAAGTCGACGACGCTGGCGGCGATGGTCGGCTACCGCAACGAGAACAGCTACGGCCACATCATCACGGTCGAAGACCCGGTCGAATTCGTCCACCCGCACCGGAACTGCGTGATCACGCAGCGCGAAGTGGGCGTGGACACCGACAGCTTTGAAGCAGCCCTGAAAAACTCGCTGCGCCAGGCGCCGGACGTGATCCAGATCGGCGAGATCCGCGACCGCGAGACGATGGAGCACGCCATCGCGTTCGCCGAGACGGGCCACCTGTGCCTGGCCACGCTGCACGCCAACAGCGCCAACCAGGCGCTGGACCGCATCATCAACTTCTTCCCCGAGGAACGCCGCCAGCAACTGCTGATGGACCTCTCGCTGAACCTGAAAGGCCTGGTGTCGCAGCGCCTGATTCCGAAGAAGGAATCGAAGGGCCGCGTGGTGGCGATCGAGATCCTGCTGAACTCACCCTTGATTTCGGACCTGATCTTCAAGGGCGAAGTTCATGAGATCAAGGAAATCATGAAGAAGTCGCGCGAGCTGGGGATGCAGACGTTCGACCAGGCGCTGTTCGACCTGTACGAGGCCGACAAGATCACCTACGAAGACGCGCTGCGCAATGCGGACTCGGTCAATGACCTGCGGTTGAACATCAAGCTCAATAGCAAGCATGCGAAGAACCGCGATTTTTCGAGCGGGACGGAGGCGTTGGGATTGGTGTGATGGGGTGATGGGGTGATGACGTAGGGTGGACCGGGACGCGCAGTCGGCTATGCCGTCCACGCGGTGATGGTTAACACCAAATTCATCCGGCACGAAATCGGCACCGATGCCGATCACCGCGTGGACGGCGCAGCCGTCCACCCTACCCGGCACGGGCCCACCGGCTTTTAAAACCGCGACTCCAGCGTCACCCGCGCCACCGCCTGCCCATCCGCAAACGTCGTCCTGCGCTGCACGCCGTTCTCGTCCACGTAGCGCGACTCGGACACCGTATCCTGCGCCAGCAGATTGGTTGCCGCCAGTCGCAGCTGGTAGGTCGGATTGAGCTTCCACAGCGCATACACATCCAGCTCGCGCCGCACGCTCTGGTAGCGTGACTGCTCCACGTTCACGCGCACGTTGCCGCCGTTCTTGAAGGCGAAGCTTGCGCCCGTCGTGAGCTTGCCGCCCGGCGTCTTGTAGTCCACACCCAGCGTGCCCGACACCGGCACCTGCTGATCGAGCCGGTTGTCCGGCCCCGGCACCGCATCGACCCGCGACCAGTTGCGCGCCAGGCTCGCGCGCAGGTCGATGTCCGGCACGTCCTGCATCACGGCCGACAGCGGAAACTTCGCCTCGAGCTCCAGGCTGCGCGTGAGCGCGTCGCCATCATTCACCGGCGTCTGGATCCAGCGACCGTCTTCAAAAAGCAGGCCCTGGCGCGTGTAGTCGCTGATGCGCCGTACCGATACGCTGGCGCTCAACAGCGCCTTCTCGGCCCAGTAATGTTCGTAGGATGCGTCGATGCCGGTCGCCAGTTCCGGTTTCAGGTCGGGATTGCCGCGATAGTCAGGGTCGGTCTGGCTGTTGTTCGGGGTCGTGAAGCGCCGCGGGATCAAGCTGCCCGTGAGGGGTGCCTTGAAGGTGCGGGTCAGCGCCACGCGTACCTGATCGCGGCTGTCGGGAAGCTTGTACAAGGTCTGCGCGAGCGGGCTCCAGACGCTGGTACGGTTGGTGCTGGTCTCGAACGTGTTGCCGCTGCTGCGCGTTTCCAGCCCTTCCCAGCGCAGGCCCGCGTACATCGACCATTGCTTGGTGATGTTCCACTCGTCCTGCACGAATAGCGCCAGGCGCTTGAGGGTCGCTTCGTATTCTTCATTGCGGCGCAACGTCGTACCCGCGAGCGGGAACAGTTCCACCTCGCCGCGCGCATCGTCGCGCACCGCATAGCCGGCATCCCAGCCCATCGACAGTGCATGGTCTTTTTTCCACGGGCGCGAATACTTGCCCACGGCCGTGACGCCGACTTCGTCAGTGTCGCTGAGAACGACCGAGTCACGCGCCAGCCGGGCGACGCCGTCCATCGTGCGGGCGTCTTCTTCATGATAGTTACCATCGCTGCGCATGCCGTTCACGCCCAGCTTCAGATCCAGCTTTGCGCCCTCGTCCAGGTTATGCATCCAGTTCAGGTCCGAGCGCACCACGGAGCTGCTGCCATCGCTGGTCATGCCGCGCACGTCGTACCGCGGGGGCAGGCCAAGGATGGTGTCGACCACGGCGCCACCCTGGTAATCGGTGCGCTGGTGCGTCACGAGCGACTGCCAGCTGACCGTGTCGCCGTTTTCCAGGCTCCAGTTCAGTCGCGGCGTGAGGTTGATGCCTTGCGGTTTACCACGATCGGTCTGCACGGTGCGCCGCACGAAGATGGGGCGCCCGGCCGCATCAACCTGCGATTCTTCGAACGGCGACGGGCGATCGAACTCGTAGCGCCAGGCGCTCGCGGCGAGCGAATACGACATCTTGCCGATGCGGTCAGACATGGTGAGGCTGGCCGAAGGATTGCTCACCTCCCCGCTTTTGCCGTAGCCCACGCGCAGCTCGCGCTGCGCCTTTTTCACCGCGCGCTTGAGGACGATGTTGATGGTGCCGGCGATCGACTGTGTCGAAAACTCGGCGCTGGCTGCACGCAGGATTTCGATGCGCTCAATCGACTCGGGCGAAAGCTGGTCGATGTCGAAGCCGGCCGGTGCGCGCTCGCCATTGAGCAGGATCTGCGTGTAGCCGTTGCCCAGGCCGCGCATGCGAATCTCGCCACCGCCACGCCCGGCGCCGCCGCTGACCGTGATCCCCGGGAGGCGCTTGAACACGTCGAGCACCGAGGTGTCGCCGTAGCGCCGGATTTCCTCGGTCGACACCACGATCTTGCTGGCGGTGTCGTCGCGGCGCGGATCATAGCCGTTGGCGTCGGCCTTGACTTCGACCTTCTGGACAGTGTCCGTGGAGAGTGCCGGTGCCGCGGTGTTCTGGGCGTAGGCAGGCAAGGCAGACAGGGAAAGCGCGACGAGCGTGGGGCGAAGCATCTGGGGGACAGTCATGGCAGATTCAAAGGTGCCGTATTCTGTCATGCCCCTGCTGCTGCGAACAGCACGTCGTCAAATTACCCGACCCGCATACGGGTCAAACGCTCACCCGCCCAGCCCCATGCCGCCGCCCGGTGGCCCGAACCCTGGTCCACCGCCAGGACCGCCCCGCGCGCCATCCGGTCGGCGCCCGCCAGCGCCGCCAAAACTGCCGAAGCGGTACGACAGTCCGACATACACGAGGCGTCCTTCCTGGCGACGGATGCTGTATTCGCGCAGGCGGTCGGTCTCGGTGATCGATTCGGTTTTCTGCGAGTCAAAGACATCGTTGACGTTCACGACGAGACTCAGGGCCTGGCTCAGGTTGCGGCGGTAGCTCAGGTCAGCGCTGCGCGTCGGCTGGCGGTAGCCTTCGCCGAACAGCGTCTTGCCCTGCGCATTGAGCACCAGCTGCAGGCTGTTGGTGGGATTGATCTGATAGCTCACGCGCGCGCGGCCGCTGAGCGATGTGGCGCTGCGCTTGTCGTCCTGGCTGTTGCCAAGTACCGACTGCTCGGAGTACCCCAGGTTGCCGCTGGCGTTGACCGTCAAGCTGGGTGTGACGCGGCCGCTGAACGTGAATTCGACGCCGCCCGAGTTGCTGCTGCCGGCGTTCTCGCGCGTGGTCAGCAGCACCGTATCGGAGATGAAGGTGCGCCGCTCCTGGATCAGGTCCGAGTCGCGCCGTGCGTACAGACGCACATTGGTCTCGACCTTGCCCAGTTTGGTTTCCAGCCCCAGCTCGATCGAGTCGGTCTTGGTGGGCATCAGGTCGGGATTGCCGGACGAGACGTTGGTTTCGTCGCGGTAGACGACAAAGGGATTGAGGTCGCCCGCGCCCGGCCGGCGGATGCGGTGCGCGTAACTCAGGCGCAGCGCCGTGTCGTCCGACAGGTCGTAGGTCAGGAATGCGCTCGGGATCGCGTCGAAATAATGGTTGTTGGCCTTGACGTTCGTGGTGACCTGATTCAGATCGAGGTCGGTGTACTCGGTGCGCAGCCCGCCCAGCAAGCCCCACTTCTCGGCCAGGCGCAGTTGGTAGGTACCGTACAGGGCCACGGTCGTTTCATCGAGCTCGAAGCGGTTGGTGCGCTGGTTGCTGAGGCTCTCGGCCAGTGTCGCCTCATCGACATTGAAAAAGCGCGTGTCGAACACATTGCTGTTCTGCGCGACCTTGTAGCCCGCCTTGAACACGCCCTTTTCGCCCGGCAGTTCATAGTCGCCCGTGAAGTCGATCACGCGCGTTTCGGTCAGGTTGTTCTGGTGGGTGCGCGGCGCGGTCGAATTGGCGGGGCGCACCGTGTAATCGCTGGCAAAGCGCGTGTCGGCCTCGCCCTTGTTGCCTGACAGGCGCAGGTCGACCTTGAAGATTTCGCCGGGGCGCGCGCCCTTGTGATCCAGGCCGCCACTCAGGCTGTAGCTGCGGTTATCGTTGTCACGCACGCTCGAACGCAGATAGTCGCCGTCGATGCTGCCGTCGGCGTTCACGCCGCGATAGCGTTCCTGCGACTGCCCGTCGCTGCCGTTGGCCGAGAAGCTGGCCTTGGCCGACAGCACGTCCTTGTCGCCCAGGTTGTAGGTCAGCGAGCTGTTCATACCCACGGCCTCGGTGTCGGTCTCGCTGTTCGAGCGTTGCGTGCTGCTGGCCACGGCGCCGGTGAGCGGGTCGATCCGGTCGCGGTTTGTTTCGCCGTCGGAGCCACGTGTGTCGCGCCGGACGTACACGCCGCCCTGCACGCTCATGCGCCCGGTCGTGTAGCTGCCGAAGCTTGACGCATTGGCGCGCCCTTCCGGCCCGACGTTCGCATTGACGGCCCCGAAGCCACCCGGCGTGCGCTCGCGCCGCATCACCAGATTGATGATCGGCCCGCCCCCGCCTTCGTTGCCGAACTGCGCGCCGGGGTTGTTGATCACTTCCACCGAATCGAGATCGGCCGCCGGAATCGCGCCCAGCGCTGCGGCGCGGTTCTCGCCCTGCATCATCGCCGATGGTTTGCCATCGACGAGGATCTGCACATTGCTGCGCCCGCGCAGCGTCACGTTGCCGTCCGCGTCCACCGCCACCGACGGCACCTTGTTGAGCGTGTCGGCCACCGTGTCGTTGGTCGACGCGGCGTCGCTCTTGACGTCATACGCCTGGCGGTCGATCCGGTTCGACGAACGCGCGGCCGTCACGGCAACCGTGGAGGCGACGGGGACCTCAAGCGCCTGCAGCGCCGGGGCGGTCGGCGTCACGGCGCCAGTGACAGGTTCCGCCGGCCGTACGGCGGTTTCCTGGGCCAATGCGCAAACAGGCGCGAGCAACGCGAACAACAGTGCGGAAGAACGGTGACGTGACATGAATACCTGGGTGACGGGACATTTGAACGAGCGTGATTGTCGCACGCGTCATGCCCGGAATTTGTTAAGAAATGCTAAGACGGACGAAATGTCACAGCATTGATCGGCGAACGGACACCGCCAGGGCCAACGCTCTGGCGTGCGCTTGCCAGCAGTAGCGTAAACTGCACTGCTTACAACAAGGAGACCTCAATGAATGCCTACGATTTCAACGCCACTGCCCTCGACGGCCAGCCGGTCGACCTGCAGCGCTACCGCGGCAAGGCGCTCCTGATCGTCAATACGGCCAGCGCCTGCGGCTTCACGCCGCAATACCAGGGGCTTGAAGCGCTGCAGCGCCGCTATGCTGACGAAGGCCTCGTGGTGCTGGGCTTCCCGTGCAACCAGTTCGGGCACCAGGAACCGGGCGACGAAGCAGCGATCGGTGCCTTCTGCGAAAAGAACTACGGCGTGACGTTCCCGATGTTCGCCAAGGTCGACGTTAACGGCGACGACGCGCATCCGCTGTTTCGCTTCCTGAAGGGTGAGGCGCCCGGCGTGCTGGGCACCGAGGCGGTCAAATGGAACTTCACCAAGTTCCTCGTCAACCGCGAAGGTGCGGTCGTCACGCGCTATGCGCCGACCACCAAGCCGGAAGACCTGGGCGGCGATATCGAGAAGGTGCTGGCAAACGGGGCCTGATTGGGTCAGCGCTCACGGCGCAATGGCGATCACTTCATCACCCGGCTGCGGCTCGCAGCTTGCGCCCAGCGGTGTCCAGCCACGCCGCACGACAATCCGGCGCTCGTCGTGGCAGATTTCCACGCGCTGCGTCTCGGGCGCGCGGCGCTGCACGAAGGCCTCGATCGAGGCCGGCACGCTGACCTGCAGCGACAGCGCGTGCAGGTCTTCCACCGGGTGGTCGTCCACGTGCACGAGCGGCACGAACTGCCCGGCGAACATCGTGAAGTGCGATGGCACCTTGACCGGACCAGGGACGTAATCGTTCGCGCGCAGCCAGGCCTGCGCTTTTTTCCGCGCGTTGCCCTCACCTGGCGCGCCGCCCCAGGCACTGGCCATCAGCTCGGCCACCCACTGGTTGCAGTTCTGGTATTTGGTGCCGTAGGCATAGGCGTTGGCACTGTATTGACCGGCCAGCAGGGCCAGCGCCAGCGCCTTGTCGCGGGCGGCGCGTTCGAGCGACGCGCTGTCGTCAGCGGGCAGGAACAACAAGGCGATATGGCCTTTGCCCGGTGCGTCGGCGCCGAGTGCGAAGCCGGCGATGCCCTGGTCGAAGATGTACGGACGCGCCTCGTCGCACTCGTAGTACAGCTGGCGCACGGCCCACGGGCTGTCCGGCGTGTCGCGCAGTGCGACGCCGGCGTGTGAATACACCAGATCGAAGCGGCTCAGGTCCGTGCCGGCGCGTGCAATCAGGGCGACCTTGCCGTTCGAGCGCGCCAGCTCCTGCTTGACGACGCCGGCAAAGCGCAGCACGCGGTCCTGCTCGGTCGCGTTGAGGTCGCGCGAGCGGTCGCAAAAGGTGGGAAAGCCGGCCCAGGCACTGCCGCTTGCACACAATAGCAACGCCAGCGCCGCCTGGCGCACGGGCATCAGATCGTGACTTTGCGCGAGCCCAGTTCGCGGTACCACTCGTCCTGCAGCGCCAGGAAGAATGGCCGCTGGGTGTCGGCGTAGGCGAATTCGTAGCCGTAGGCGCGCTCATTGACCTGGACCACGTCGCCCGCGATCACGGTGCGCGTCGCGAGGGCGCGGTTGGGCACGTCGAGCTCGAACGAACGGGCCTGGCCAGCAGCAGTCGCGCGCAGCGTCAGCCGGGTGGTATCGGGCTTGTTCGGTGCGTGCGCGATATTGATCACGCGGTACTGGCCGGCGGCGACCTTGTCATTGTCGCTCGAGCTGTTGCTGGAACCGCTGACCGAATCGGAAATGCTGGCCGACGACGCCGAGCCGGCGCTGGACGCGGACGACGCGAAGCTGTCAGCCTGCGCGGGCGCATTGCAGGCTGCGGCGAACAGGGTCAGGCAGAGCGTGCGGGAGAGGATAGGCAAGGTCATGTAACTCTTTCATTTGGCGAGCAGAACGCTCCTATGGTACAAGCCCTTGCCCCGAATGACCATAGGGCAATCTTATCGCGTCTGAATGCGTGCTGCGCCGTGGGTGATGCAGGCGCGGGTGACGTTGTCCAGGAAGCGGATCGCCACATCCATCGACAGGCCGGGCGGCAGCAGGTTGGCAAGCCCGGGGTCGTCGTTCAGCCGATCGACGCCGTACGCCAGCCGGCGCGAGACGTCGCGCGCCAGTTGGCCATCGCTGTTGTAGAGCGCGTCGTAGACGCCGGCGGCCTCCCATACCGGCACGAGGCCCGGGGTGCTGCTGTCTTCGAAGACGATGGCGCGCGGACTGTCTTCGTCCTCGCGCACGAGTTGAAAGGTAAAGCTCAAGATCGTTCCTGCTGGTGTTCGTTGCTGGGGTCGGGGCGATGCTACCACGGCCCCTGTCAGTCTGCTGTACAGATCCGATCCAGCAGCTCGATCCAGTGCGTCACGGGCGTCCCGGTCCCCGCCTGCAAATGCGCGATGCACCCGATATTGGCCGACACGATGTGGTCAGCCCCCGTCGCGGCCAGGCTGGTCAGCTTGCGCTCGCGCAGCGCGAGCGAGATGGCCGGCTGCAGCACCGAATAGGTGCCGGCCGAGCCGCAGCACAGGTGGTTGTCGGCGCACAGCACCACCTCCACGCCGGCCGCCTGCAGCACGCCCTCGACCTTGCCACGGATCTGCTGGCCATGCTGCAGCGTGCATGGCGGGTGGTACGCCACGGGCGGGCCGCCCTTCCCCTTTGCCAGTGCGGCGATCCGGTCCTGAAATAGCGCCAGGATTTCCGACAGGTCGCGCGTCATTGCGCTGATGTGTTCGGCCTTGGCGGCATACGCGGGATCGTGCGCCAGCAGGTGGCCGTATTCCTTGACGGTGACGCCACAGCCCGAGGCGGTCATGACGATCGCCTCGACCGCGCCGTTTTCAACGCTGGGCCACCAGGCATCGATATTGCGGCGCATGTCGTTCAGCCCGCCGTCCTGGTCGTTCATGTGATAGCGCAGCGCGCCGCAGCAGCCGGCCTTGGGCGCCACGGTCAGTTGCACGCCCAGCGCATCGAGCACGCGCGCTGCGGCAGCATTGATGTTGGGCGCCATCCCGGGCTGCACGCAGCCATCGAGCACCAGCATCTTGCGCGGATGGATGCGTGTCGGCCAGCGGCCGGCGGCGCGTACGGGCGGCAACTTGGCCTGCAGCTGCTCCGGCAACAGGGGCCGCAGCAGGCGCCCTGCCTTGAATGCCGGCGTGGCCAGGCCCGCATGCGGCAGGCAGGCCTTGAGCGTCGTACGCGTGAGCCGTTCGCCCAGGGGCCGCGCCACGCGCTCATCGACCAGCTTGCGGCCGATGTCGAGCAGGCGCCCGTACTTCACGCCTGACGGACACGTGGTTTCGCAATTCAGGCAGGTCAGGCAGCGGTCCAGGTGCAGCTGGGTCTTGCGCGTCGGCTCGGCGCCTTCGAGCACGTTCTTGATCAGGTAGATGCGCCCGCGCGGGCCATCGAGTTCGTCGCCCAGCAACTGGTACGTCGGGCAGGTGGCGGTGCAGAAGCCGCAATGCACGCAGGATCGCAGGATCGCCTCGGCCTCGCTGCCCTCGCGCGTGCCCTTGATGAAATCGGCCAACGTGGTTTGCATGTCTTATGCGCCTTATGGGTACATGCGACCGGGGTTGAAGATATGCGCCGGATCGAACGCGTCTTTCATGCGCGCGTGGATGCGCGCCAGCGCTGGCGCCAGTGGCTGGAACACCCCGGCCGACTTGTCGCCACCGCGGAACAGCGTCGCATGGCCGCCGCAGGCCTGCGCGGTGCGCCGGATCGCCTGCGCGGTAATCGCGTTACCATCGGCGCGCAACCAGCGCTGGGCGCCGCCCCATTCGATCATCTGCGCGCCGCCCAGCACCAGCGCGCCCGTGGTGGACGGCACCGACAGGCGCCACAGCGCACCGTCGCCGTCGAAAAACGCCGTGCGTTGTTCGCGCACGGCCCGCCAGAATGCGTCGGGCTCCGGCATCGCCTCGCCACCCAGACTTCGCACGGCGGCATCGACCGCTGCCTCGGCGCCCGACAAGCGCAGCGCCAGCTCGCCGTCGACCCAGGCGCTGGCCGAGATGGGCAAGGGCTGACCGCCCCACGTGTTCAGGGACCGCAGCGCATCGATCTCGTTCAGTGCAAACCGCAGCGTGGTTTCGGCAAAGGGCCGTGGCAGCACCTTGACCGAGACTTCCAGCAGCACGCCCAGCGTGCCGAGCGAGCCGGCCAGCATGCGCGAGACGTCGTAGCCGGCCACGTTCTTCATGACGCGTCCGCCAAAGGCCAGCACGTCGCCGCGGCCATCGAGCAGCGTCGCGCCCAGCACGAAGTCGCGCGCGGCGCCACTGGTTGCGCGGCGCGGGCCGCACAAGCCGCTGGCAATCACGCCGCCCAGCGTGGCGTGCGGACCGAAATGCGGCGGCTCGAACGCCAGCATCTGGTTGCGTTCGGCCAGGGCGGCCTCGATCTCGGCCAGCGGCGTACCGCAGCGCGCCGTGATCACCAGTTCGGTCGGCTCGTAGTCGACGATGCCCGCATGGGCGCGCGTCTCGAGGACGGCACCAGCCGGCGCGCCGCCGTACCAGTCCTTGGTGCCGCCGCCACGGATGCACAGCGCCTGCCCGCTGGCGGCGGCTGCCCTGACCTGCTGCTGGAAATGTTCGACGGTATTCATCAGAAGCGCGGCAATTCGGGAAATGGCACCTGGCCGTGGTGCACGTGCAGCTTGCCGAATTCGGCGCAGCGGTGCGGCGTGGGGATGGCCTTGTCGGGATTGAGCAGCGCGCACGAATCGAACGCGTGCTTGACGGCGAAGAAAGCGTCGAGCTCCTTGCGGCCGAACTGCACGCACATCGACCCGATCTTTTCCATGCCCACGCCATGCTCGCCCGTGATGGTGCCGCCCACTTCGACGCACAACGCCAGGATGGCCGCGCCGAAGGCTTCGGCGCGATCGAATTCGCCCGGTACGCTGGCGTCGAACAGGATCAGCGGATGCATATTACCGTCGCCCGCATGGAACACGTTCGAGCAGCGCAGGCCGTACGTGACTTCCATCGCCGCGATCCCGGCCAGCACGCGCGCGAGCTGCTTGCGCGGGATGGTGCCGTCCATGCAGTAGTAATCGGGCGAGATGCGCCCCGCCGCCGGAAACGCATTCTTGCGGCCCGACCAGAAGCGCCCGCGCTCGGCCTCGCTCTGCGACACGGTAATCGCGGTGGCGCCGGCGCGCGCCAGCACCGCGCTCATGCGGCTGATTTCTTCGGCCACTTCGAGCGCCGTGCCATCGGCTTCGCACAGCAGGATCGCGGCGGCGTCCAGGTCGTAACCGGCCTTGACGAACGGTTCGACCATGCGCACCGAGGTGCGGTCCATCATCTCGAGGCCGGCCGGGATGATGCCGGCGGCGATGACGTCGGCCACCGCATTGCCGGCCGTGACCACGTCGGCAAACGAGGCCATGATGACCTGCGCCAGCGCTGGCTTGGGCACCAGTTTTACCGTTACCTCGACGACGATGCCCAGCATGCCTTCGGAGCCGATGAACACGGCCAGCAGATCCAGGCCAGGCGCATCGAGCGCGCCCCCGCCCAGTTCGACGATGTCGCCCTCGATCGTGGCCACGCGCACGCGCAGCACGTTGTGGATTGTCAGGCCGTATTTGAGGCAATGCACGCCGCCCGCGTTTTCGGCCACGTTGCCTCCAATGGTGCAGGCGATCTGCGACGATGGATCGGGCGCGTAATACAGGCCGTGGATCGCGGCGGCTTCGGAAATGGCCAGGTTGCGTACGCCCGGCTGCACGACGGCGGTACGCGCCAGGTGGTCGACCCGCTTGATCGCGTTCATGCGCGCGGTCGAGAGCACGACACCATCGTGGATCGGCAGCGCACCGCCCGACAGGCCGGTGCCGGCGCCACGCGGGACCACCGGCACGTTCAGTGCGCGGCACACGGCCAGGATTGCCAGCACCTGCTCCTCGTCGGTCGGCAGCGTTACGACCATCGGCAACTGGCGGTAGGCGGCCAGGCCATCGCATTCGTAGGGCCGCGTGTCTTCCGGGGCGGACAGGACGCACGACGCCGGCACGCGCGCCAGCAGCGCGGCGACAACCTGTGCGCGCCGGTCAGGCAAGGCTAAATTGGACGAAGACATGGGTCGATTGTAAGCAAATCGACAGGTTTTGTCGTATCCTCGTGCCATCGTATTTTCACCCTACTGCATAAGAGAACATCATGGGCAACCGCCTCTCAAAAATAGCAACCCGCACCGGCGACGATGGCAGCACGGGCCTTGGCGACGGCAGCCGCACCGGCAAGGACAGCGCGCGCATCCACGCGCTGGGCGAAGTCGACGAACTCAATTCCTTTGTCGGCCTGCTGCTGTGCGAAGACATGCCGCCGGATCTGCGCGACGAGCTCGTGGGCATCCAGCACGATCTGTTCGACCTGGGCGGTGAGCTGTGCATCCCGGGCTACCAGATGATCAAGGAAGAACACGTGCTGCGCCTGGACACCATGCTCGAGAAATACAACGCCGACCTGCCGGTGCTGAAGGAATTCATCCTGCCGGCCGGTTCACGCGCGGCGTCCACGGCGCACCTGTGCCGCACCGTGTGCCGGCGCGCCGAACGCGCGATCGTCGCGCTGTCGAAGGTAGAAGAAATCCACGCGCACCCGCGCCAGTACGTCAATCGCCTGTCCGACCTGATGTTCGTGCTGGCGCGCGTACTGAACCGCTTCGCGGGTGGGGGTGACGTGCTGTGGAATCACGAGCGCAAGGCCAGATAAGTCATGGACGACTTCATCGGCGTCTATGACGACGCGCTCACCGCGCAGCAGTGCGATGCGCTCATCAAGCGCTTCGACGCCAGCGACAAGGTGGTGCGCGGGCAGACAGGCAACGGCGTCGATGTCGTCAAGAAGGACAGTTACGACATCACGATCAACCAGCATCCCGAGTGGGCCGACGCCACCGGCATGCTGGTGGACACGATGGCACGCCACCTGGCTGACTACGCCGAACGCTATCGGATGCTGCTGATGGGGTCACTCTCGCCCACGCTCGAGCATCCCGTGACGGGCGTGCCGACCGTGCTGTCGATGGCCAACTTCGATGAACTGGGGCGACCCAACATCGATGAGTTGCTGCGCGTGCTGTACCGGCCCGGCACGATCAACCTGCAAAAATACCTGCGCGGCAGCGGCGGCTATCACCACTGGCATTCCGAAATCTATCCGCAGAACGCAAGCTGCGAATCGCTCCATCGGGTGCTGCTGTGGATGGTCTATCTGAACGATGTGGCCGAGGGCGGCGAGACCGAGTTTTTGTATCAGCGCCGCAAGATCGCGCCCAAACAAGGGCGGCTGGTCATCGCACCGGCAGGCTTCACGCACACGCACCGGGGCAATGTGGCGGTCAGCAATGACAAATACATCGCCACCTCGTGGATCCTGTACCAGCGCGCCGAGGCGCTGTTCGGCAATACTGACTGATTCTTTCAGTACCACGATAATATTTACCATTTAGCGATTTTTCGTTATTCCCTATCATCTTTGCCATGGTGAACTGGGGAAATTCGATGGCATTCTGCTATTTGATGTCAGATTTATCCCACATGATCTTCAGATATTTACGCCTTTTGCTGGTTTGAAGATTAAGATAATGATCAGCGGCAACATTCCGTGCCGCCCATTACTTCTCTGAGATCATGAGCACGCAAACTACCTTCGCCTCCACCGTCAACTCGTTCTACCTGGCTTTCTATGGTCGCCCAGCAGATCCTGCTGGCCTGGCGTTCTGGACCAAGCAACTTGCCGATAACGGTGGCAACCTGTCTGCGATCACGCAGGCGTTTGCTAGTTCGGAAGAGGCGCAGGTTCGCTACGGCGCCGATACCGTCAACGAACGGATCAGCGAGATCTACCAGGCCCTGTTCAACCGCGCGCCGGATTCGGTCGGCCTGGCGTACTGGTCGAATGCGGTTGGACAAGGCCATGCAACGTTGGCTGACGTGGCCGTCGCCATCATGGGCGGCGCCCAGGGCATCGACAAGGCGCTGACCACACTGCGCCAAACGGCAGTCGACGCCTTTACCGCTCAGGTAGAAGCAACGGGCACCCAGTACCGCGGTTACGCGGCGGTCGAAGCGGCCCGCATCCTGGTGCGCGCCGTCACCGTCGACACGGCCACCGGCGACATCGACACGCTGGTCAAGGCTGCGGTATCGTTCGCCGATACCGCCACCAAGACGCCGCAAGTGGTGGACGCGATCGCCACTGGCACCACCCTGCTCGCCCTGTTCGACACGACGCGCGGCAAGGGCGACCCGGTCGCACTGGCCCAGACGCTGGCCGACACCGCCAAGGCAGCAGCCGGCAACCCGGTCACGCTCGATTCGCTGCTGCGTGGCGGTGGCATGGACCAGGTGCTCAAGGTCATGCCGGCCAATGCATCGCTCAAGGACGTTGTCGCCGCCCTGGCCAAGGGTGGCCTGCCGGCAGCGATCGAGGTCGTGTATCCGCCGACGCCGGTCGTGACCGCCCCGGTGCCGACGTTCAATCTGAAACTGGCATTCGAACACGTCACCCAGGACGAACTCGACGGGACGGACGACAACGTCACCAACCAGAGCACTGCCGACGTTACCTTCAGCTACACGGGCCGCGACCTGCGCACGGGCCAGCACTTTGAGTACTCGCTCGACGGCAAGCACTGGACCGATGCCAACATCGAGGTCGACGCGAACAACAATACCGTCATCCTCAAGCAAGTGCAGTTGGGTTACCAGTTTCCAAGCCTGACGATGTCTGGCGACGACAACGCGATGTCCATCATGGCGCCACCACCCGAGCAGACCGTCACCATTGCGCTGCGCGCCGTCGATGCCAACGGCACCACCACCACGCCCGTCACGCAGACCATCGTTTTTGATGGCTATACCCTGTCGCCGTACGTCTCGCTCGCCACGGACAGCCATCACGGCGAACTGGGCAGCAATAACGATCAGGTGACGAACGATGGGACGCTGAATCTCGAGTATGTCGAAGCAGGCGCCACGGTCGAGTACCAGGTGCAGCAGCAGATTGGCCGCGTCAGTGCCAACGACGCGTCGGCGCCCGATGTCTGGACCACGCAACCAGCCCTGCACGAAGGGATGAACGTCGTCGAGGTACGCGTCACGGACCTCGCCGGCAACCGCAATTACCAGCAATTTACCTTCACGCTCGACACCCAAGCGCCGGACACGCCGGCCATCGCGCTGCACAATGCGCCAAGCAATGGATCGACCACGTCCGGCCTGATCGACATCACCGGCCTGGACCAGAATACCGACACCGCCTGGGAATACAGCACCGACAAAGGCAAGACCTGGACCTATGGCGACACCAACGACGGTAGCGGCGCGGATACGCTCGAACTGAGCGACGTTGGCAGCTACAGCGTGCAGGTGCGCCAGTACGATGTGGCGGGCAATATCGGTACACGAACCGCAGCGCTCGATTTCACGATCGAGGTACCGGCACCGACACCGACACTGTTTGTTCTTGCGAATGAAAGCGGGATCAACCTGAACAGCAGCGTGGCCGGCGCGATCTTCCTGGAGACCTCATCGACCACCACACGCGTGATGTCGACTGCAACTGACGGCAACGCAAGCGTAGGCTTCGTCACGATCGGCACCCAGGCGCAAGTTGCTTCGGGCACGCTCGCAATCGAATCGATGCAAAGTGGTTTCGTAAAAGATGCGACTCAACTTGTCTACACACTGGGTTCGGCTGGCAGCAACGTCCTCAAGAACGTCAGCAACGCATGGGGCTTTGAGGGCGACGACATCCTCTTCGGCACCAGTGGCGACGACAAATTATACGGCGGCGACGACAGCGACCACCTGCATGGCAACGATGGTGCCGATATGCTGTCCGGCGGCGCCGGCGACGACTGGATCGAAGGTGGCGCAGGTGGCGACCAGATCCTGGTGAGTGAAGGCATGGATACCTTGGTGTATGGCAGTGCAACAGACTCCAGCTTGTCGACCGCCGGGGGCAGCCAGTCAGGGCCGTCGATCGATTTCGTGACCGTCGAGGCTCAAGCGACGGCAATCTTCGACTTTGCCGCTGACGTGGCGCATGTCTACATGTCGCCGATCGATCTCACGAGCTACGTGTCCATCGAAGAACTGTACCAGGAACTGACTGATGGGTACAACGCCCAGAGCACCGCAACCAACGATGCCGTCGTCTTCAATATTGGTTCCGTCAACCTGCTGGTAGTAGATAACGGCGATGACATCATCGACGCCAACGATATCGCTGTCGCGATCGTCGGTAGCGGCAGTTTTTCGATGGATGGCAATGGTAACGTCTCCTTCGGCGATATCTCTTAAATCTGTTCCATCGCCTTGCCTTGCCTTGCCTGATCCCGGTGAGGCAGCAAACACCAGCCCTCTCTCTCACGACAGCGGGCTGGTGTCGTCCTGGGCGCCGTCATCCCGATGCGCCGCACGCAGAAACGCATCCCACGGCGGCAGCGTGCCCAAGGTCTCCAGCAAGTAGTCGATGAACACCCTGACCTTCTGCGGCAGGAACCGGTTCTCACGATACACAGCCAGCACGTGGCTGCCGAACATGCCGACCGGGTTCGATGCCGGGAGGATGTGAACGGCGCGCCCCGCGAGAATATCGTCTCCCACGACAAACGTCGGCAGCAGCGCGATGCCAGCGCCGCCCAGCATCGCTTCGCGCAGCGCCTGACTGCTGTTGATGACCAGCGCGCGTGACGGCGTGATCTGCAGTGGCGTGCCCGCATCGTCGAAACGCCAGTTCGCGCCAGGGCCGGCATCGGCAAACATCAGGCAGCGATGCGTCTGCAGCGCCGCAAGATCGGGCGGCAAGCCGCATTCAGCCATGTACGCCGGCGCGGCGGCCAGCACATAGCGCAACGGCGCAACCGGGCGCGCCACGGCGCTGGTCAAGCCGATGTCGTGACTCAGGCGCAGCGCGACATCGATGCCCTCTTCCACCAGATCGACATGCCGGTAGGTCAGCGTCAGACTGACGCGCACGTCCGGATAACGGCGCATGAACGCCGGCAGCAGGGCTGCCAGTTGCGCATTCCCGAATGCCATCGACGTCGTCACACGCAGCGTGCCGGCCGGTCCTGCTGTCAAACCGGCAGCCATGCTCTCGATGGCGCGCGCTTCGTCGACGATGCGCAGCGCATGCCGGTGAATGTCGCGCCCCGCTTCGCTCAGGCCAATGCGGCGCGTCGAGCGATTGAGCAGCTTGACCTGCAACGCGCTTTCCAGCCGCGCCACCGCCTTGCTGACGCTGGCTTTGGTCGTGCCGGTCTGGCGCGCGGCAGCCGAAAAACTGCCCGTCTCGACCACCCGGACAAAGGCCCACAGATCCGTAAAATCGCGTGGCTTCAAGTCCGGCATGGTATCCCTATTGGAAACAGTATGTTGACCGATCAGCATATTGTATCGGTAACCAGCGAGGCGTAACGTGGCTTCTCCACCACCGGAGACCGTCATGCGCATCCTTGTTCAACCCATTCCCGTCGCACGCCCATCTGTTGCATTGACGCTGCCGTTCCTGTTCATCCTGATGTGGAGCTCCGGCTACGTCGTCGGCAAGCTGGCCCTGCCCTTCGCCGGCCCGTTCACATTGCTGGTGCTGCGCTTTGGCCTGGCGGCGCTGGTGCTGCTGCTCGTGGCCTTGCTCACCCGCGCGCCGTGGCCGCGCCAGTGCGCGCAGTACGCGCATCTCGTCGTCGCCGGGCTGCTGGTCCAGGCGCTGCAGTTCGGTGGCCTGTACACGGGCCTGAAACTGGGCGTGAGCGCAGGCGTCTCGGCCCTGATCATTGGCGCGATGCCCCTGTGTACCGCGTTCGGAGCGGGCGCGTTCCTGCACGAACGCGTTGGCGTGCGCCAGTGGATGGGCCTCATCGCAGGCATTGCCGGCGTGCTGCTGGTGGCGCTTGGCAAGGGCGTCGCCTGGCACATGGGCGCCGCCGGGATTGGCGCCGTGCTGCTGGCCCTGGCCGGCATCACGCTCGGTACGCTGTACCAGAAGAAGTACTGCGCCGGCCTGGACTTGCGCACCGGCGGCTGTATCCAGCTGGCCGTGGCCACGGCCGTCGCGCTGCCGCTGGCGCTCGGTCTCGAAGGCTGACAGGTAACGTGGACGCCGACGCTGGTCCTGGCGTCCGGCTGGCTGTCGGTGGTCAACTCCATCGGCGCCGTCAGCCTGTTGTTCCTGATGATGCGGCGGGGCGATGCGAGCCGGGTCGCCAGCCTGTTCTACCTGATCCCTGGAACGACGGCGCTGATGGGCTTTGCGATCCTGGGCGAGCGGCTTGGTGCCCTGTCGATCGCCGGTTTCGCCGTCACGGCCGGCGCCGTGTATCTGTGCACACGCGCCGTCAAATCCTGAAAAAGCTGCCCGCTGCCCTGCTGCCGTCAGTTAGCATGCAGCGTGCCCCCATTCGACAATCGTGACGACGCCATGAACCTTTTCGGTGTGGCGGGGTATCTACCGTAGAAGAACGAGAGGACGTGCGTGGAACGACGATTTGACGCCAGGCCGGCCATGGCGCGCACGGAGCAGGATGAAGCGGGACTCGTCGAGCGTGTTGCGACGGGCGACCGGCGCGCTTTTGAAACGCTGTACCGGTCCTACCACCCGCGGCTGGCGCGCTTCCTGCAGCGCATGACGCGCAGCACACCACTGATCGAGGAAATCGTCAACGACACGCTGCTGGTGGTCTGGCGCAAGGCGGCGACGTTCAATGGCAGCAGCAAGGTCTCGACGTGGATTTTTGCCATTGCCTACCGGCGTGCCTGCAAGAGCCTGCAGGCGCTGGACGAGCCGGTCGATGCCGGCATCGATGAACGCGAAGGCATCGAGGCCGACCGGCCCGACTGGCAACTGGCGCAACTGCAGCTGACCGGTGCCGTGCATGCGGCGCTGGCCCAATTGCCGCTGGCGCAGCGTACTGCGTTCCAGCTGACTTTTTATCATGACATGAGTTACACAGAGATTGCCGAGATCATGGAGTGCCCAGTGAATACCATCAAAACCCGCCTGTTCCATGCCCGCAAGCGCCTGGCCGTGCTGCTGGAAGGCCAGATCGAGGTGCGGTCATGACCCGCCTGTCGGATCAAGACACACCGGATATCGAGGCGGCGCACCGCGAGGCGCAGGACCTGCTGCCATGGCTGGTCAACGGTCGGCTCGACGGCGCAGAACTGCAGCGCGTCCAGGCGCACCTGGATACCTGCGCAACATGCCGCGCCGATCTCGATACGCTTTACACACTGCAGGATGTCGCCGACCTGCCGCCGCCAGACCTGGATGTCGACAAGGCGTTCGCGCGCCTGCTGCCGCAGCTGGATGCGGCAGCGCCAGTGCATGCAGCGCCTGTCATCCCCGGCTGGCGCACGCGTCTTGCCGCCAATGACGCACGCTGGCTGCGCGCCGCTGTGGGCCTGCAGTTCTGCGCGATCATCGTGCTGGGCACGCTGCTGGTGCGCCCAGCCGGCGACACGCAGATGGCGGCGCAGGTGGCGGTGCAGGACGACGCCTACCGCGTGCTCGGCGCCGAGGCCGGCGCGGACAGCATCGTGGCCGTGACCTTCAAGCCGGACACGCCGGAACATGAACTGCGCCGCATCGTGACGGCCAGCGGCGCACACATCGTCGGCGGCCCGACAGTCACGGGCGCGTGGATGCTGGGCAGCGCGCAAGCACCGGCCGACGTCGCGGCGCGCCTGCGCACCGAATCGGCCGTCACGCTGGCCGAGCCGCTCGGCGTCCAGGCCGGCCCATGAACCGCCTGCTCGCCTGGGCGACCCTGATCGCCGCCCTGCTCGGCCTGGCCGGCACGCAGGCACACGCACAGGACCACGCCGATCCACTGGCGCAGGCCGCGCGGCGCCAGGTGCTGGTGATGCTGCGCCTGCCGGCCCAGCACTTTCGCCCCGATGCATCGTATGGCGGCGGTTACCTGAAGGATGGCGGCAGCGCCGCGCGCCGCCGCGTGGCGAATGACATCGCCGCCGCCCACGGTTTACGCCTACTCGACAGCTGGCCGATGCCTGCCATCGGCGTCGACTGCTTCGTGATGGAAGAACCCGATGATGCGCCGATCGGGCGCGTGGTGGCCGCGCTGGCGCACGATGCGCGCGTGGCATGGGCCCAGCCGCTGGCCGATTTCCAGGCGCAGGACGGCGGCGATCCGCTCTACCCGCTGCAGCCGGCGGGCCACGACTGGCACCTGACCGACCTGCACCGCGTCAGCACGGGGCGCAACGTGAGCGTCGCGGTGATCGACAGCGGTGTCGATGCCGACCACCCCGACCTGGCCGGGCGCATCAGGGTGCGCCGCAACTTCGTCGACGACACCGGCGATGTCGCCGAGGTCCATGGCACGGCAGTCGCTGGCATCATCGGCGCACTGGCTGGCAATGGCGCGGGCATCGCCGGCGTGGCGCCGGGTGTCAAACTGATGGCCCTGCGCGCCTGCTGGGAAACCGGTGCGCGACCCGCGCGCTGCAACAGCCTCACGCTCGGCAAGGCAATCAACTATGCGCTTGAAAACGGCGCCCGGATCATCAACCTGAGCCTGGCCGGGCCAGCCGACCGCCTGCTGCAAGCGTTGCTGCAGGCGGCGCTCGCGCGCGGCGTGATCGTGGTGGCGGCGGCCGACCCGCGCCTGCCCGATGGCGGCTTCCCGGCTGCGCTGCCAGGCGTGATCGGGGTCGCACGGCCCGGTGACCACCACCCGACACCGTCGACGCTGGTGTACGCGCCTGGGACCGACATCCCGACCTGCGCGCCGGGCCGGCGCTGGCATATGGTGTCCGGCTCGTCGTATGCGGCGGCGCACGTGGCCGGCCTCGCGGCACTGCTGGCCGAGCGCCAACCGGGCACGGTCGCACAAACGCTGCGGCGCCAGGCGGACGGCGCCGTGGCAGCGCGGACGGGTGGTAACATTGACGCATGTGCCGCCCTGTCACGGGCAGCTGACACCTGCGTCTGCCTATGCCCTTCCACCGTCGCCACGGCGCCATCCTCCTCCTCCTCGCGCTTGCGCTGACCCTGCCGCTGTACAAGGGCGCACGGGCCCAGACCAGTGGCGACCTGACGCTGGTGTCCGAATATGCCGGCCGCGGCGTCGCGTTGTACACGCGCCCTGCGCTGCAATTGCGGGTGGAGCACGACACCGCCGCAGGCTGGTACGGCGGCGCCTTCGCGTCGCCGGTCACGCTCGATAACCGCACGCAGGGTCAGCTGACCGCCTATGCCGGCAAGGCCCGCAGGCTGACGTCGACGCTGTCATGGGACGCGGGCGTCACGCGCAACACCTACCTGCGCGACAAGCGCCGGAATTACCACGAGTTCTATGCCGGCGTGGCACTGCAACGCGCCAGCGCGCGCGTGTTCTACTCCCCTGCCTACTATGGCGAGGGGCGTAGCGTCTACCTCGACCTGAGCGGCGCCTATCCCCTCACCGACACAGTGCGCCTGGCCGCCCACGTTGGTGTGCTGCATCCGTTCGCCTATGACGGCGTCGCGGCCAAGCACAGCGCCGACGTGCGCATCGCGCTCGTGACCGATGTCGGGGACGTCACGCTGCAAGCCGGATGGCAGGCGCGCTGGCGGACTTACCTGCCTGACTTCCCGAAGCCACGTGCGTTCACGGCCAGTGCCAGCTACCATTTTTGACGTCTCGCCGCGTACCCGTATCGGGTTGAAAAATTTGTTGATCTTCTTTGAACCCTGGCCGCACACAAGGGTATTAACGGTTCAGAACACCAGCGCATCGGGCGCGACGTTCCGACAACGGAGAACAGCATGAAAAATTGGATGGTGGCTTGCAGCATGGGCCTGTTGATGTCTGCGCACGCTGCCTACGCAGCAGATTCGGCCGGCTGCGAGAGCGGCGGCTTCACGGTACTGGGCAAACGCGGCGCGCAAGCGGTGTCGGTCGCGCCGGGCGCCGTGACATCGGTGTTTCGGGTACAGGGCCGCTACGTCCAGTTCGATGTCGATGCCGCCTCGTTCGGCGTGCTCAATTACACGCTGACCGGCGCTGCCAACAAGGAAGACATCACGGGTGGTAAGGCAACGCCCGTCTTCGACAGCAAGATGCCCGACCACCGGGGCCTGGTCCTGAACGGCGCCGTCAGCGTCGAATTGAGCAGTTCGGCCGACATCGTGCTGACCCGCAGCGGGCCGGGCGTCACGATGAAGATCCAGGCCAAGGATTGCGCCACCGGTGGCCTGTTCCAGATGGAAGTCGAGCGCAGCGACGAAACCAAAACGGTGTTTACGCACAAGCTGGCGCAAAGCGCCTTCTACTTCGACAACCGCAATTTCCGTAACCGCGAAGGCGATACCGTGCCCTTCAAGGACACCACGCTGACCGTCACGCCGCGCATCAATTTTGGCAACGACTATGAGGCGAAATTCGTCGGCCGCGACAGCCCGCAGTTCGCCGACCGCATCGCCGAACCGCTGTGCACCAACAATATCGTCACCCGCACGGGCGGCGTGGCCAGGGTCCAGCATTGCGGCGGCGTGTCGCAATGGTCCGTCGCCAGCGGCGGACGCATGGGTCAGGTGATGGGCGAGGATGCCGTTGAAGTGGCGCCACCAGCCACCGCCTGCACGCACAAGTGCCAGGCACGGAACCGCACCCGCGGCGGCGCCGTTGTCCTGGGCGCGCCGTTCCCGGTCGCCGAAGCCGACCGCCTCAAGGCGCGCCAGGCGCAATAACCGTCAAACAGACGGGATAAAAAAAGGGCTGGCGTCGATCGCCAGCCCTTTTTTGCGTCACGCCGCGCAGAAACCGCGTCAGCCGTTGTTGACCACCAGGCGCGGTTCACCGGATGCCGACAGGCGCGCGCGGATCGATGCCGCGATGCCCTTGGCGTCCAGACCCACTGACGACAGCAGCGCCACCGGATCGCCCTGGTCGATGAAGGTATCCGGCAAGCCCAGATTGAGCACCGGCTTGGCGATGCCGGCAGCGGCCATCGCTTCCATCACGGCAGCGCCCGCGCCGCCCATGATGCAGCCCTCTTCCACCGTCACGATCAGGTCATGCTCCTGCGCCAGGCGCTTGACCAGGTCAACGTCCAGCGGCTTCACGAAGCGCATGTTCGCGACCGTCGCATCGAGTTCGTCGCCGGCCAGGATGCTGTGCGAGACCATCGAACCGAACGCCAGGATCGCGATGTTCTTGCCGCTGCGGCGCACTTCGCCCTTGCCGATCTCGATCGAGTTCAAGGCCTCCACGATCGGCGTGCCGACACCGGCGCCGCGCGGATAGCGCACCGCCGCAGGGCCCGGATAGTGATAAGCGGTCGTGAGCATCTGGCGGCATTCATTTTCGTCCGACGCGGCCATGACGACCATGTTCGGGATGCAGCGCAGGTAGGCCAGGTCGTAGTTGCCGGCATGGGTCGCGCCATCGGCGCCGACCAGGCCCGCGCGGTCCAGCGCGAAGGTCACGTCGAGGTTCTGCAGCGCCACGTCGTGGATCAGCTGATCGTAACCGCGCTGCAGGAACGTCGAGTAGATCGCCAGCACGGGCTTGACGCCTTCGGTGGCCATGCCGGCCGCGAAGGTCACCGAATGCTGCTCGGCGATGCCGACGTCGAAGTAGCGCTGTGGGTATTCCTGGTGGAAGCGGACCATGCCCGAGCCTTCGCGCATCGCCGGCGTGATGCCGACCAGGCGCTGATCTGCCGCTGCCATGTCGCACAGCCAGTTGCCGAAGACTTCGGTGTAGGTGATCTTGCCCGGCGCGGTGGCCGGCTTGATGCCTTCGAGGTGATTGAACTTGCCGGTGCCGTGGTACAGGATCGGCTCGGCCTCGGCCAGCTTGTAGCCCTGGCCCTTCTTGGTCACCACGTGCAGGAACTGCGGGCCCTTGAGCTTCTTGATGTTTTCCAGTGTCGGGATCAGGGATTCGAGGTCGTGGCCGTCGATCGGGCCGATGTAATTGAAGCCGAATTCCTCGAACATCGTGGCCGGAACCACCATGCCCTTCGCATGTTCTTCGAGCTTGCGCGCCAGGTCGAGCACGGGCGCCGGCAGCACGCTCTTGCCCACGTTCTTGGCGGCGGCGTAGAACTGGCCCGACAGCAGGCGCGCCAGGTAGCGATTGAGCGCGCCGACCGGTGGCGAGATCGACATGTCGTTGTCGTTCAGGATGACCAGCAGGTTCACGTCGTCTTCGACGCCTGCATTGTTCAGGGCCTCGAACGCCATGCCGGCGGTCATGGAGCCATCGCCGATGACGGCGATCGCGTGGCGGTCTTCACCCTTGATCTTGGCCGCTGCGGCCATGCCGAGTGCCGCCGAGATCGAGGTCGACGAGTGGGCGGTGCCGAACGTGTCGTACTCGCTTTCGTCGCGCTTCGGGAAGCCCGACAGGCCGTTCAACTGGCGCAGCGACGGCATGCGGCCACGGCGGCCCGTGAGGATCTTGTGCGAATAGGTCTGGTGGCCGACGTCCCACACGATGCGGTCGCGCGGCGTGTCGTACACATAATGCAGCGCGATGGTCAGTTCGACCGTGCCCAGGTTGGACGACAGGTGGCCGCCTGTTTTCGAGACCGACTCGAGCAGGAACTGGCGCAGCTCCTTGGCCAGTGGCGTGAGCTGGGTGCGCGGCAGCTTGCGCAGGTCGGACGGGTCGTTGATATTGTCTAGCAGGTTCATTTAGGCCTTCCGCTGCACGATCAGGTCTGCCAGTTCACGCAGCCGCTGTGCTTGTTCTCCGAATGGCGCCAGCGCGTCATGCGCGTCACGCCGCAATTGCTCTGCCAGGTCGCGCGAAGGCGCCAGGCCGAGGATCGACACATAGGTCGGCTTGTTGTCGGCCGCGTCCTTGCCGGCGGTCTTGCCCAGCGTGGCCGAATCGGCGGTCGCATCAAGTACATCGTCGACCACCTGGAACGCCAGGCCAACTGCGGCCGAATAGGCGTTTAAGGCCTCGACTTCGAGTGGCGTCAGGTCGCGGCCCGCGAGCGCGCCAAGCAGCACCGACACGCGCAGCATGGCACCCGTTTTCAGCTGGTGCATGCGTTCGAGTTCGTCGCGCGTCAGGGCCAGGCCCACGCTATCGAGGTCAATGGCCTGGCCGCCGCACATGCCGTTCGAGCCAGCTGCCTGCGCCAGCAGGCGCACCATCGTCAACAGGCGCGCCGGCGGCACGGTGGCGCATTCGGCCAGCACCGTGAAGGCCTGCGCCTGCAGCGTGTCGCCCACCAGCAGCGCGGTCGCTTCGTCGTAGGCCACGTGCACCGTCGGCTTGCCGCGGCGCAGCGCGTCGTCGTCCATGCACGGCATGTCGTCGTGCACGAGCGAATACACGTGGATCATTTCGACGGCGCTGGCCACCCGCGCGAGCGCGGCCGGGTCGGCGTCGAACAGCGCGCCGGCGGCGTACGCCAGCAGCGGGCGCACGCGCTTGCCGCCGCCCAGCGTCGTGTAGCGCATCGCTTCGTGCAGCTTGTGCGGCACCTGGGTGGCCGCTGGCAGGAACGCGTCGAGCGCGCCCTCGACGTCGTGCTGGACCTGGCGGGTCCAGTCGGCGAACGCCAGCGCGCTCATTGCGCGCCCTCGTCGTCGCCCGAGAACGGCTTGAGCATGTCGCCTTCAAGTACCTTGACCTGCGACTCGACTTTCTCGAGCTGCCCTGCGCAGTACTTGACGAGTTCGGAGCCGCGCGCATACGCCGCGACCGAGGCGTCCAGCGGCAAGGCGCCGGACTCCATCTGTGTCACGAGCTGGGCCAGTTCGGCCATCGCCCCCTCGAAGGATTCGGGTGGCGCCGCCCCTGCTGCTGCGCTGCCCGCTGTCATATTCTTTGCCATAGGTCGGTATCGTAAGGGCGTCCAGTTGTGCGCCGTGGGTCAATCCAATCGCGTATTTTAGATCAATCCCACACCACGGGGGGCGCACATTGCACCATTCGCAACATGCAGCCCCGTCCATCGATTGGGCCACGCCCTCCCTCATCATGAAAATCATGCCACGAAGGCAATTTCCCCGCCAGTGCACACAACAGCCGCGCGCTGGACCAAGACGGTAGAGCTCGTTCCGAAGTATAATCGCCGGTTCTGTCCGAAATACCGTATTCCTTTACTTAAATACTGGTCTTTGGATTCTTTCTCTTCTTTGGATGCTTATTTAAGGGGGGTTGGGATGTCCGATCTGGCTACCCACGCCAAGCTGGCGCGATCCAACGCGCAGCTTCCGGTAACTGTGTATTTTGACGAGGCGCTGCTCAAACAAGAGATGCAGCAGCTGTTCGTGAATGGCCCGCGTTACGTCGGCCATGAATTGATGGTGCCCGAAACGGGCGACTTCGCCACGCTCGCTGCCGAGCACGAAGGCCGTATGCTGGTGCGCAACGCCAACGGCATCGAGGTGCTGTCCAACGTCTGCCGTCATCGCCAGGCGCTCATGTTCAATGGGCGCGGCAATGCGACCAACATCGTCTGCCCGCTGCACCGCTGGACCTATGACCTGAAGGGTGAACTGATCGGCGCGCCGCATTTTGCCGATACCCCGTGCCTGAACCTGTCCAAGACGCCGCTCCAGAACTGGAACGGGCTGCTGTTCGAGCAGAACGGCTACAACGTGATGGACAAGCTCGGCCAGTTGTCGGTGACGAAAGACCTCGATTTTTCGGGCTATATGCTCGATCACGTCGAAGTGCATCAGTGCGACTACAACTGGAAGACGTTTATTGAAGTCTACCTCGAGGATTACCACGTCGAACCGTTCCACCCGGGCCTGGGCAACTTCGTCTCGTGCGACGACCTGAAATGGGAGTTCGGCGCCGACTACAGCGTGCAGACCGTGGGCGTGAACCGCGCGCTGCAAAAGGCCGGCTCGCCTGCCTATAAACGCTGGCAGGAGCAGATCCTCAAGTTCAACAACGGTACGCCGCCGAAGTACGGCGCGATCTGGCTCACGCTCTACCCGAACATCATGGTCGAGTGGTATCCGCATGTGCTGGTGGTGTCGACGCTGTGGCCCGATGGCCCGGACAAGACGCGCAACGTCGTCGAGTTCTACTACCCCGAAGAGATCGTGCTGTTCGAGCGCGAATTCGTCGAGGCAGAACGCGCCGCGTACATGGAGACGGCGGTCGAGGACGATGAAATCGGCCTGCGCATGGACGCCGGCCGCAAGATCCTGGTGGCGCGCGGCGTCAACGAAGTCGGTCCCTACCAGTCGCCCATGGAAGACGGCATGCAGCACTTCCATGAGTGGTATCGCAGCAAGATGGCGCTGTAGGGAAGCACTGATTAATTCATGGAGGCGGACTTGGCGCGGAAAATAGCCACCCTGCAGCGTTGCAAATTCTCGCAATAGCTCGCTATTGCTGCGATTTGCGCCTTGCATGGCGGCTTTTTCCGCAGCCAATTCCATCCCCCAGAATAGATCAGTGCTTCCCTAGCCGTGTCGTGACACGCAGCGCTGCGGAGGGTGTGGCCAGTCGGCTGCCCCTCCTTTTTTTATTGGGAATACCATGGCTTCACTCTGGATGCTGTTCGCCAGCTTCGCGTTCGCAGCGATGGGCGCGGGCGTCAAGCTCGCCTCCGAGTTCTACTCCACGTCCGAACTGCTGATGTACCGGGGCCTGATCGGCACCGTCATCCTGCTGGCCATGGTGCGCCACCGTGGCGGCACGTTCAAAACGCCGTTCGCCAAATCGCACCTGATCCGCAGCTTCGTCGGCGTGACCGCCCTGTGGATGTGGTTCTTCGCCATCGGCCGCCTGCCGCTGGCCACGGCCATGACGCTGAACTACATGGCCCCGATCTGGATCGCGGCCTGGATGTTCGCGCTGGGCTGGTGGACCCGCACCAAGCACGCCGAATGGCCGCTGGTCATCGCCATCGGCATGAGCTTTTTTGGCGTCACGATGGTGCTGCAGCCGGCGATCGAGAGCCGACAGTGGCTCGGCGCACTGGCCGGCGTGTGCTCGTCGGTGGTATCAGCGGCAGCGTATATGCAGGTGCGCAAACTGGGTCTGCTGGGCGAACCCGAATACCGCGTCGTGTTCTTCTTTTCGCTCACCACCGCGGTCGTGGGCCTGTTGGCCACGCTGGCCGGCGACGGGCCGAAGGGCGCCGTGTTCCATGCCCACACGCCATACAGCCTGCTGCTGCTGGCCGGGATCGGCGGCGCGGCGCTGATGGCGCAGATGGCGATGACCCGCGCCTACCGCGTCGGCAAGGTGCTGGTGGTGGCCAACCTGCAGTACACCGGCATCGTGTTCTCGTGCCTGTGGGGACTGCTGCTGTGGGGCGACACGTTCGACTGGCACGTCTGGCTGGGCGTGGGCGTGATCCTGGTGTCGGGCGTGGCCGCAACGTTCTACAATACCCGCAAGACGGCGCGCGGCGCCGTCGTCAAGGACACCGATCCGATCGCCAGCGAAACGTAAAGGAACCGTCATGCACCAGACCCTGATTTCTGCCGCCGACCTGGCCGCACACATCGACGACCCGGCCTGGGTCGTCGTCGATTGCCGCCACGACCTGATGAACCTGGCCGCCGGCCGCGATGCTTACGCGAGCGGCCACCTGCCAGGCGCGGTGTTTGCCGATATCGAGACGGTGCTGTCGGGTGCAAAGAACGGCGCCGATGGCGTGTTCCTGGGCCGGCATCCGCTGCCCGGCCGGGAAGTGCTGGCCGAAGCCCTGCGCGACTTCGGCATCGACGACACCACGCAGGTGGTGGCGTATGACGCGCACGGCGGCATGTTCGCGGCGCGCCTGTGGTGGCTGCTGCGCTGGCTGGGGCACGAGGCGGTGGCGGTACTCGATGGCGGGCTGGCCGCGTGGGAGGCTGCCGGGCAGCCGTTGACGACCGAGGTGCGCACCAGGCCGCGCGGCGCCCTGAACGTACGTGCGCCGTTCGTGCCGACCGTGACGGTGCGCGAGGTGCTGGACAATCTGGAAAGCGGCAAACGGATCGTGATCGATGCGCGCGCAGCCGACCGCTATCGTGGCGAGAACGAGACCATGGATCCGGTGGGCGGGCATATTCCGGGGGCGAAGAACCGGTTCTTCAAGGACAACCTGGGGGCTGACGGGCGCTTCAAGGATGCTGCGCAGTTGCGGGAAGAATTTGGCGCCCTGATCGACGATCCTGCCGCAGCCATCATGCAGTGCGGCTCCGGCGTGACCGCCTGCCACAATCTGCTGGCACTGGAAGTGGCAGGCTTGCCGGGCGCCGCGCTGTATCCGGGGTCGTGGAGCGAGTGGGTTGGCGATCCGGCGCGGCCGGTCGCCAAAGGCGCGGATTAGTCAACCAACCTGGGTTCCAGCCTTCGCTGGAACGACGGTTTCCAGGCAAGCAGCTAAAAGCAGCTATTGCGCCACGCGACACAAACACGTCGTTCCAGCGGAGGCTGGAACCCAAGTCCGCAGCGCCGCCACTAATTCAACATCAAAACGCGTGCAACGCAAAGACGATCGCCACGCCCAGGCCGATCAGCACCACCTGCGGGATCGACTCGCGCAACGTCGAACGCCGCTGCATCTGCGGCATCAGGTCGCTCACCGCGATATAGATGAACCCTGACGATGCAAACACCAGCACGTACGGAATCAGGCCGCTGGCCCGGTCCAGCGTGTAATACCCCAGCAAGCCCCCCGCCACCGCCATCAGGCTGCACAGCAGGTTGAACACATAGGCGCGCAGGCGCGAGAAGCCGGCATTGAGCAGCACGATGAAGTCACCGATCTCCTGCGGAATTTCATGCGCGACGATGGCCAGCGCGGTGACGATGCCAAGTTCAGGATTGGCCAGGAAGGCCGCGGCGATCAGGATGCCGTCGGTGAAGTTGTGCATGCCGTCGCCGAGCAAGATCATCCAGCCGGCCTTGCCCGCCTCACGCGCGTCGTGCCCGTGGGCGTGGTGGTGGCCGTCGCCTTCGTGATGATGCGAGTGGCGCAGCAGGGCCACCTTCTCCAGCAAGAAGAAGGCCAGCAGGCCGCCCAGCAGCGTGGCGAACAGGCTGCGGGTATCGGCGCCCGAATCGAATGCTTCCGGCAGCGCGTGCAGCAGCGATGTGGCCAGCATGATGCCGACCGACAGGCTGACCATCTTTTCCACCACTTTCGACAGCAGGGCAAACGAGAAAATGGCAGCCCCGGAGATGCTGACGACGCCGGCGACGAGCGTCGCGAGCAGGATCGAGCGCAGGGTCGGGTCGATGAATGGGGCTGAAAACGGGTCGATTTGAAGGCCTCTTGTTCTGTACGTGCGACGAGCCGCAAACCGGGCATTGTACCGCTCCCGGCCTGCCCTCGTCCAAGGCGGCGCCTGCTACATCAGGCGACGCCGTATTTGGCGAACCACGCCAGCGCGCGGTTCCAGCCATCCTGCGCATCCGCCGCGTTGTACATCGGGCGGTAGTCGGCGTGGAAGGCGTGGCCCGACTCCGGATACACGTGGATCGTCGAGCGGCTGTTGCCCTTGTCGAGCGCGGCCTGCATGCGCTGGACCGATTCGACCGGAATGCCGGTGTCCTTCGCGCCATACAGGCCCAGCACCGGCACTTTCAGGTTCTGGGCAAAGTCGATCGGGTGCTTGGGCGACGTGGCGGTTGCTTCGCCGACCAGGCGGCCGTACCAGGCGACGCCCGCCTTGACCTTGAGGTTATGCGCCGCGTACAGCCAGGTGATGCGCCCGCCCCAGCAAAAACCGGTGATGCCCAGTTTTTCGGTGTTGCCGCCGCGCTGGGCGGCCCACGTGACCACGCGGTCGAGGTCCGACATCACCTGTGCATCGGGTGTTTTTGAGACGATGTTCTTCATCAGCTCGGCCGTGCTCGGCGCCTTGGTCGCATCGCCCTGGCGCACGAACAGGTCGGGCGCAATCGCCATGTAACCCTGCTTGGCGAAGCGGCGCACGACGTCCTTGATGTATTCGTGCACACCGAAGATTTCGGAGATCACCAGGATCACCGGCACGCCCGTCTTGCCCTTGGGCTGGGCGCGATAGACCGGCACGTCCTGGCCGTCGATGACGAGGATGGTGTCGCCGGCGTCAAGGCCGTCGGTATCGGTCTGGATCTGGGTCTGCGCCATGACCGGCAGCGCGCTGGCGGCAAAGCCGGTGCCGATGGCGGCCCGGATGAAGTCGCGGCGCCCGACGCCATCGGTGTATGCGCTCGCGCCGAGCAGACTGCCGGCGTCGTTGACGAGGTCTTTCATGGTCATCCCTTCGATCAGTGGTGGACAGGCTTGCGAGTTTAGCATCGCCTGCACCGGGCGCACATGGCGCACACTGCGCTACGTGTGCGCAGGCACCACGTCATCGAGGATCGCGTACAGCTTCTGCATGTCGACCGGCTTGACCAGATGATGGTTGAAACCGGCAGCCGCAGTGCGCGCGCGATCCTGCTCCTGGCCGTAGCCGGTGATTGCCACCAGCACCGCGCGCTGCGCGTTGGCCCGGGCGCGCAGGCGCCGTGCCAGTTCGATGCCATCGAGGTCGGGCAGGCCGATATCGAGCAGGTATACATGCGGCGCCGCGTGCTCGGCCGCAGCCAGCGCCGGCAACGCCGCATGCTCGACGCGCACCTCGTGCCCGTTCGATTCGAGCAGCAGCGCGAGCATCGTCGCCGCGTCCACGTTGTCGTCCACCACCATGATGCGAAGATGGTCCGACGGCGCCGGCGCGCTCACCGGGCCGGCGGTCGGAATGCCTGCGGCCGCGACCTCGCTGTCCAGGCGCGGCAGGCACACCGTGAAGGTGCTGCCCTTGCCCTGCCCCGCACTCTCGCAGGCGACGCTGCCATGATGCAGGCCGACCAGGCTTTTCACCAGCGCCAGGCCCAGTCCCAGTCCGCCCAGCGACCGGTCGGACGAACGCTCGGCCTGCGAAAACAGCTCGAACGCGCGCGCGACCAGTTCGGGCGCCATGCCGATGCCGTCGTCGGCCACCCGCAGCAGCACGTGTGTCGCACGCACTTCGGTGCTCAAGGTGATGTGGCCACCTTCGGGCGTGTACTTCGCCGCATTGCTCAGCAGGTTGGCCAGCACCTGCACCAGGCGCTTGTGGTCGCCCTCGACCAGCGGTGCTTGCGGCGGCAATTCGAGCGCCAGGTGATGGCGGCGGGCGTGAATCAGGGGCGTGACCTGCTCGATCGCGTCGTTCACGATATGCCGGATGTCCAGGCGCTCGGTGTGCAGCGCCACCAGGCCGCGCGTGACGCGCGAGACGTCGAGCAGATCGTCGACGAGGCTCGTCATGTGGCGCACCTGGCGCCCGATGACCTGGCTGGTCTTGCGCACCTGCGCTTCATCGAGCCGCGCCCGTTGCAGCAGGTCGGCGGCCGCGCCGATCGGCGCGAGCGGATTGCGCAGCTCGTGCGCCAGCATCGCCAGGAATTCGTCCTTGCGCCGGTCGGCGGCAGTGAGCTGCTCTTGCGCTTCGCGGCGCTCGGTGACATCGCGGAAGAAGAACGCGATGCCGCCATCGAGCGAGCGGTGGGTGCGCGTTTCGATCCAGGCCTGGCGTCCATCCGGCATGCGGTGGGCCAGCTCGAGAATCCCCGGGGCGCCGGTGCTCATCACGCGCCGGAACACCGCGTCGGCCGGGGTAGCGCGCAGTTCGGGCCAGACTTCCCAGTGGTTGTGGCCAATGACATCTTCGGCGCGGCGCTGGGTCAGGCGCAGGCCTTCGGCGTTCATGCGCAGGATGTTCCAGTTTTTGTCGAGCACCGCGAAGCCCTCGCCCATGCTGTCGAAGATGCTCTGGCTCTGGTCGCGTTCACGGCGCAGCGCGGCGTGCGCGCGGGCCGCTTCGACCGCCGACCAGGTGCGCTCGGCGGTTTCCTGCGCCATCCGTATCTCGGCCTCGCGCCACCGCCGCGGCGCGGCATTCTGCACCGTCAACACGACCCGCATCTTGCCGGCCTTGATGTACGGGACCAGCAGGTCGGCGCCGACGCCGATCTGCGCATAGATGCCGGTATTGCCCGCGGTGCGGCTGTCCCGCGCGACATCGTGGTTGACAACGGTCTGGCCGGCGCGCAGCGCGGCGATCATCGGCGGGCCGAAATCGTCCATGACCATGACCTTGCCGGCCAGGCTGGGCACACCCTGCGCGGTCCAGTCGCGTACGATCGCAACGGTGCCGGCGGCATCGTCGATCTGCGCATACAGCACGCGCGACACCTGCAGGGCGCGGCCCAGCAGCTCGCAGGCTGCCTCGGTCACGTCATCCGGGTCGGCGAGCTGCCGGATGCGGTCGGCCAGTGTGAGCTGGAAGGTCTGGTTTTCGCGAACCGCTTCGAGCTGCTGGACTTTTTCGAACAGCGCCTGCGCCGCGTGATAGGCCTCGGTGACATCGCTGCCCTGGGCGAAGATGCCCGTTACCTGCCCGTCGTGGCCGAAGATCGGCTGGCACAGCAGATCGACGTAGCGTTGTTCCAGCGCGCCATCTGGCCGGCGCTGCAGCGAGATCAATGAATCGCGCAGCACAACCGGTTTGCCGCCCGCGAAGACGCCATCGAATACGCGGCGCACGCCCTGCGCCGCCAGCTCCGGCAGCGCGTCGAGCAGGGGTTTGCCGATCAGCTCCCGGCGCCCGACCAGCTGGTAATACGCTTCGTTGGCCATCTCGAAGACATGGTCGGGGCCGGTGAGCACCGCGATAAAGCTCGGCGCCTGGTTGAACATCGTCTGCAACTGGCTGCGCTCCAGGCTCAGGATGCGCGTCATCGCCTCGTGCATCTGCGGCCGGGTCATCTGCGGCATGTCGGACACCGCATGCGCGCCATGCCTGAGATGGTAGGCGCCGCTGGCGGCGTCAAACCGGTACAGATCCGTGACATCGATGGCGTTTTGCGCCACGAAGGCGACCTCGCCGGCCGCATCGAACACTGGCGTATGGATCGCACTCCAGTAACGCTCGCCGAACACGTGGCCGCCAGGCGTTTCGCGCGGTACCGCATAGCGCAGCAGCGCGCTGGTGTGCGGCTGCTTCGTCGCAAAGGCTTGTTCGATTGACCGGCGTACCTCGTCGACGTTGGTCGATGCGGGGTCGTTCGGATCGGCCGGAAACGCCTCGAAGATGTGCTGGCCGACGATCTGCTGCGCCGTGCGCCCGGTCGACTCCAGATACGCGGGATTTGCACCAATGATGGTGAAATCCCGGTTGATGAGCAGATAAGGATACGGCGAGGCCGCGAACAGTGCCGCGTAGTCAGGTTGCGTAAACATCACTTATTCTCACATATAAATTGCGAGAAAAATACGCGTTCTGTAACGGATTTTTGGGTCAACGCGTGGACAGCGTAGCCGTCCACCCCACGGTTAGTGCGCCTTTTCCCAGTTTTCGCCGACGCCCGTTTCGGCCACCAGCGGCACCTTCAGCGTCGCCACGCCAGCCATCAGTTCGGGCAGCTTCACGCGCACCAGTTCAAGTTCGGCCTGCGGCACCTCGAGCACCAGCTCATCGTGCACCTGCATGATCATGCGCGTGCTCAGCTTTTCGGTTTCGAGCCAGCCCTGCACGGCAATCATCGCCAGCTTGATCAGGTCAGCCGCCGTGCCCTGCATCGGCGCATTGATCGCGGCCCGTTCGGCGCCGGCGCGGCGCGGGCCGTTCGGCGAATTGATCTCGGGCAGCCACAGGCGGCGGCCGAACACCGTTTCAACATAGCCGCGCGCCTTGGCGTGCAGGCGCGTTTCGTCCATGTACTGCTTCACGCCCGAGAAGCGCGCGAAATAACGCTCAATATAATTGGCGGCAGCGCCCCGTTCGATGTTCAGATTGGCCGCGAGGCCGAAGGCGCTCATGCCGTAGATCAGGCCGAAGTTGATGACCTTGGCATAGCGGCGCTGTTCGCTCTGCACGTCCGCTGGCGGGATGCCGAAGATCTCGGCGGCCGTCGCGCGGTGGATGTCTTCGCCATCGGCAAAGGCCTTGAGCATCGCGGCGTCGCCCGAGATATGCGCCATGATGCGCAGCTCGATCTGCGAATAGTCGGCCGAGACGATCACGCTGCCCGGCGGCGCGATGAAGGCTTCGCGGATGCGGCGTCCTTCGGCGTTGCGCACCGGGATATTCTGCAGGTTCGGCTCATTGGACGACAGACGGCCCGTGATTGCCACCGCCTGCGAGTAATTGGTGTGCACGCGGCCCGTGCTGGCGTTGACCATCTTCGGCAGCTTGTCGGTATAGGTCGACTTGAGTTTGGACATGCCGCGGTGCTCGAGCAGGATCTTCGGCAGCGGGTAATCCTCGGCAAGCTTCTGCAGCACTTCCTCGTCGGTCGATGCCGCCCCGGTGGCGGTCTTCTTGATCACCGGCAGGCCGAGTTTGACGAAGAAGATCTCGCCGATCTGCTTCGGCGAACCCAGGTTGAACGGGCCGCCGGCCAGCTCGTACGCCTGCTGCTCGAGTTCGAGCATGCGCTTGCCCAGCTCGTTCGATTGCACGCCCAGCAGGTCGCTGTCGATCAGCACGCCGTTGCGCTCGATCTTGTGCAGCACTTCCATCGTCGGCATCTCGATGTCGCGATAGATGTAGGTGAGGCCCTTGTCGGCTTCGACGTGCGGCAGCATCGACCCGTGCAGGCGCAGCGTGATGTCGGAATCCTCGGCCGCGTACTCGGTGGCGCGGCCCAGTTCGACCTGGTCGAAGCAGATCTGGTTGACGCCCTTGCCGCATACATCCACGAACGGAATCGTCGTGTAGCCCAGGTGGCGCATGGCCATCGTGTCCATATCGTGCGGCTTGTGCGACTCGAACACGTACGACTGCAGCAGCGTGTCGTGCACGATGCCCTTCAGGGTGATGCCATGGTTGGCGAAGATGTGCATGTCGTACTTGAGGTTCTGGCCGAGCTTGGGCTTGGCCGGATTTTCCAGCCAGGCGCGCATCTTTTCCAGCACGTGTTCGCGCTCGAGCTGGTCAGGCGCGCCGGCGTAGCGGTGCGCCAGCGGGATGTAGGCGCCCTTGCCGGGTTCGACCGACAGCGAAATGCCCACCATCTGCGCCGTCATCGGATCGAGCGACGTCGTTTCGGTATCGACCGACGTGAGTGCAGCAGCATCGATCAGCGCCAGCCACGCGTCCAGCTGCTCGTCAAGCAGAATCGTCTCGTACTCGCCCTTGATGACCGGCATGCCGTCGAGCGTGGCCTGCGCGCCTTCCGGCGAATTGAGCGGACCGCCGCCCGGCGCGCTGCCGGCGGCCGGGCGCACGCTGCCGTCACCGGCTTTGGCGCCACCCAGGTCGCGCAGCATCGTCTTGAAGCCGTAGCGGCTGAAGAATTCACGCAGCGCGTCGGCATTTTCGGGCCGGCCGACGAGCGTTTCTTCGAACGACACCACGTGCTTGACCAGGTCGCAGTCGGTCTTCACGGTGATGAGTTCACGGCCTTTCGGCAGCCAGTCGAGCGCCGCGCGCAGGTTCTCGCCCACGGCGCCACCGATACTGCCGGCGTTTTCCATCACGCCATCGAGCGAGCCATGCAGCGTGAGCCACTTGACCGCTGTCTTGGGACCGCACTTGGGCACGCCCGGCACGTTGTCGACGGTGTCGCCAACGAGCGTCAGGTAATCGATGATGCGGTTTGGCGGCACGCCGAACTTGGCCAGCACGCCAGCGTCGTCCAGGCGCTCGTTGCTCATCGTGTTGATCAGCATGACCTTGTCGTTGACGAGCTGGGCCAGGTCCTTGTCGCCGGTGGAGACGACCGTCTTCATGCCGCGCGCAGTGGCTTGCACGGCCAGCGTGCCGATCACGTCGTCGGCCTCGACGCCATCGACCATCAGGATCGGCCAGCCCATGAGCCGCACCACTTCGTGGATCGGCTCGATCTGCTTGCCCAGGTCTTCCGGCATCGACGCACGCGTGGCCTTGTAGTCGGGATACAGGTCATCGCGGAAGGTCTTGCCCTTGGCATCGAACACGCAAGCGATGTAGGCGGCCGGGAAGTCGGCGCGCAGGCGGCGCAGCATATTGACCATGCCGTGCATGGCGCCCGTGGGGAAGCCGTCCGGGCTCCTCAGGTCGGGCAATGCATGGAAGGCGCGGTAGAGATAGCTGGAACCGTCGACGAGCAGAAGGGTATTGTCCATAGGGGGCGAAAATCAGGTAAGCATGCGGCGTCGAGAGTGGCGCCAGGGTCGCTGCCATTATCGCAGAATCCGCAGGATGAGCAGCGCCCGCTCCAGCGTCTCAATTCCTCGCAGCAATCATGGGATGTAGCACACGTTTCACAGGGAGGCGGTACTGTTTGCTACAATGGACTAAACGACATTAGGTGACCATCATGCTGCGCTCGACACCCCGCTTTGCCCTCCTGACGCTGTGCCTGTTCGCCCACGCGGGCCTGGCATCGGCGCAGCCGACCACACCACCGCAAACGCAGACCCAGCCGGCGCCACGCGCCACGACGCCAGCCCAGCCAGCCCAGCAGCAGCGCCCAAGCGACGCGCCGCCGCAGCTCGAGCGCATCGAGCCGGGCAGCGACGTACCGGCCACGACGATCCCGCCGCGCAAAGGCACGGTCATTACCGAGAAACGCGGCAATGATGGCAAGATCAACGAAGTCGAAGTGCAAGCCGGCCCAAGCCGTTACACCATGAAGCCCAACGTTGCACCGGGAAATGCCCAACCAGGCGATATCTCGGGCAGCAGCATCCGTGCCCCACAATGGCAAGTGATGGAATTTGATTTTGGCAATCCCAAGAAACAGAACACCGACGAGCAGCCAGCTGCCGCGGCGCCCGCCCGTGCCGGTGCAGCCGGGACGATCCCGGCGCGCGCCGACGTGCCGCCACCACCTGCGCTCGAGCCGACCACCAAACAATGATCCCGCCTGCCGCGTTCGCGCGGTAGTGTCGCGGCCATCGTCCACTTCTCTTTCTTGCTAGCTCATGGCAGTTTTCACCGCGGTCTCGCTGGATGACCTTCACCAGTGGATCAAGCAGTTCCCCCTCGGCCAGGCCGTCGGGCTCGAAGGCATTTCCTCCGGCATCGACAACAGCAACTTCTTTTTGAATACTCAGCACGGTACGCAGTCCGGTCCGCAGTCCGGTCCGCAGTCCGGTCACTACGTGCTGACGATCTTCGAGAACCTGCGCTTCGACCAGCTCCCCTTCTATGTCAACCTGATGCGCCACCTGGCTGGCCGCGGCATTCCCGTGCCGGCGCCGGTGCCCAACAACGATGGCGAGCTGATCGTGAGCCTGCACGGCAAGCCGGCGATCATCGTCAGCCGCCTGAATGGCAGCTCGCAGCTCGCTCCCCAGCCGGTGCATTGCGCCGAAGTGGGCCGCATGCTGGCGCGGATGCATCTGGCGGCGCAGGACTTTGCGCTGCAGCAGCCGAACCTGCGCGGCATCGACTGGTGGACGGCAACCGCGCCCGAGGTTGCGCCATTGCTGAGCGAGGCCGAAGCCACGCTGCTGCGGGACGAAGTCGCGTTCCAGGCCACATTCGCCGCAAGCGCTACCTATGCCAACCTGACCCGCGGCCCGGTGCACGCCGACCTGTTTCGCAATAACGTGATGTTCGAAGGCGAGCGCCTGAGCGGCTGCTTCGACTTTTACTTTGCCGGCATCGATACCTGGCTGTACGACGTGGCCGTCACGGTCAACGACTGGTGCGTCGACCTCGCCACAGGGGAGCTGGACGAAGCACGCGTGCGCGCCCTGCTCGATGCTTACCACGCGGTGCGCCCGTTCACCGACGACGAGCGCGACGCCTGGCAACCACTGTTGCGCGCGGGCGCACTACGCTTCTGGCTGTCACGCCTGTATGATCTGCACCTTCCCCGCGCGGCCGAGCTGTTGACGCCGCACGACCCCACCCATTTCGAACGTATTCTGCGCGAGCGCATTGCGCACCCCGCGCCGGGCTTGCCCACCACTGTCATTACATGAACAAACTACCTGCATCTACCGGCTGGACCTGGCTCAAAAATGGCGCCCTGCTGTTTCGTCAACAACCGGCCGCGCTGACCACGCTGCTGTTCGCCAATATTCTGGTCAGTATTCTGATCAGCGCCGTGCCGGTGCTGGGCGCGATGGTGGCGGTGGTGCTGATTCCCTCGTTCTCGATGGCGTTCATGATGGCGTGCTCGATGATCGAGAACGGCCAGCGCGTCACGCCGGCCGTGGCGCTGACGGGTTTTCGCAAGCCGGTGCTGCGTGAGCTGTGCAAGGTCGGCATCGTCTACCTGGGCGTGTCGCTGATCCTGACACTGATCACGCGCTTTGCCGTGCAGCCGGACTTCTGGGAACAGGTGCAGGCCCAGAGCACCAGTGGCACCCCGGCCGTGCTGGCAGGCCAGGACGTGCTGGCGATGTTCCTGATTTTCGCGCTCGATGCGGTGGCGCTGATTTCGCTGTGCTTCGCCGCGCCGCTGACGTACTGGCAGAAAATGCCGCCGTTCAAGGCCGTGTTCTACAGCTTTTTCGCCGTCAAGCGCAGCGCGAGCATCTTCATCGTGATGCTGCTGGCGTGGTTCGGCATCTTCTTTACCGTGTGCATGGTGATCGCCGTCATCCTGGGCGGTAGCAGCATCGCCCGCGTCGTGATCATGTGGGTGATCTTCCTGTTCATCCTGCTGCTGCAGTGCGCGCTGTATGTGGGCTATCGCGAGATCTTCGGCAAGCCACCGGCAGAACCCGGTAGCAAGGTCAGCCTCGACAAGCAGCGGTAATCAACGTTCTACCGACGTTGGCGGCAGCGCCGCCAACGTGCCCCACCTAGCGGCCCACCCGCTCCAGCTTCGCGATCGACAGATCCAGCACCTTCACCCCCGCCGAACCAAAGTTGATCTGGGCCCGCGCCGCACCGGCGCCGCCCTCGATGTTAACGATCACGCCTTCGCCGAACTTGGCGTGAACGACGCTCTCGCCCACCCGCCAGCCAGTGCCATTGCCCGCCTTTTGCGTGATCTGCTGCGCGATCTTGTTGTCGCTGCCGCCTTCGCGGAACTTGGCGTCGTCCCATGCCGTGGTCGACTTTCGCCCGCCAAACCAGTTGCCCTGCACGCGTGGCGAGAGCCACTTGATCGATTCATCGGGCAGTTCGTCGAAGAAGCGCGATTTCATGTTGAAGCGCGTTTGACCATGCAGCATGCGCTGCTGCGTAAAGCTCATGTACAGACGGCGGCGCGCGCGCGTGATTGCCACGTACATCAGGCGCCGTTCTTCGTCGACACCGTCGGCCTCGCGCGCGCTGCTCTCGTGCGGGAACAGGCCTTCTTCGAGGCCCGTGATGAACACGGCGTCGAATTCGAGGCCCTTGGCCGAGTGCACCGTCATCAGTTGCAGCGCCTCTTGCCCGGCCTGCGCCTGGGCGTCGCCCGCTTCGAGCGACGCGTGCGACAGGAAGGCCGACAGCGGCGACATCACGGTAGGCAGCGGCGCACCGCCATCGAGGATCTCGATGCCATCCTGGTAGACGACCGATTCACCGGCCTGCGCCTGCGCCGGTGGGCCGAGGTGGGCCGGCGCCTGGGTGCCGAAGCCCTCTTCTTGCACGAACTGGGTCGCGGCGCTGACCATCTGCTCCAGGTTTTCGATGCGGTCGGCGCCTTCTTTTTCATTGCCGTAGTGCGTCAGCAGCGTACTGCGCTCGAGCACCACGCGCACCAGTTCGGGCAGCGGCAATTGCTGGGTCTCGAAGCGCGCGCCTTCGATCAGCTTGACGAAGTTGCCCAGCACGGTGCCGGCCTTGCCCGTCATGTACGGCACGGCCGCGTACAGCGAAATGCCGTAGCTGTCGGCTGCCATCTGCAACTGCTCGATCGAACGCGCGCCGATGCCGCGCGTGGGGAAGTTCACCACGCGCATGAAGGCCGAATCGTTGTGCGGATTGTCCATCAGCTGCAGGTAGGCGATCGCGTGCTTGACCTCGGCGCGCTGGAAGTAGCGCAGGCCGCCGTACACGGTGTATGGAATGCCGGCCGCAAACAGAGCATGCTCGATCACGCGGCTCTGCGCGTTGCTGCGGTACAGGATCGCGATTTCATTGCGGCCCATGCCCTCGTTCATGAGGCTCTTGGATTCTTCGATGATCCACTGCGCTTCTTCGAGATCCGACGACGCCTCATACACGCGCACCTGCTCGCCCTGCCCGGCATCCGTGCGCAGGTTCTTGCCCAGGCGCTTGACGTTGTTGGCGATCAGGAAGTTGGCGCTGTCGAGGATGTGGCCATGCGAGCGGTAATTCTGCTCGAGCTTGATCAGGTTCTTGACCTGGTAGTCGCGTTCGAACGCCGACATGTTGCCGACGTTGGCGCCGCGGAAGGCATAGATGCTCTGGTCATCGTCGCCGACGGCAAAGATGGCGCCGCCGCCCGATTCGCCCTGCCCCGCCAGCAGCTTGAGCAGATTGTATTGGAGGTCGTTGGTATCCTGGAACTCGTCGACCAGGATGTGACGGAAGCGCATCTGGTAGTGGTGGCGCAGCGGCGTATTGCGCGACAGCAGCTCGTAGGAGCGCAGCAGCAGTTCGGCGAAATCGACGACGCCTTCGCGCTGGCACTGCTGGTCGTACAGTTCATACAGTTCGACCATGCGGCGCTCGATCGGGTCGTAGGCCTCGACCTGCGACGCGCGCAAGCCCTGGTCTTTGGCGTTGTTGATGAAGTACATCAGCGCCTTGGCCGGGTACTTTTCATCGTCGACGTTGTGCGCCTTGAGCATGCGCTTGATCAGCGAAAGCTGGTCTTGCGAATCGAGAATCTGAAACGTCTGCGGCAGCGCGGCGTCGCGGTAGTGCGTGCGCAGCAGCCGGTTGCACAGGCCGTGGAAGGTGCCGATCCACATGCCCCGCGTGTTAATCGGCAGCATCGACGACAGGCGCGTGAGCATTTCTTTCGCGGCCTTGTTCGTGAACGTCACCGCCATGATGCCGGCGGGCGAGACCTGATTGGTCTGGATCAGCCAGGCAATCCGCGTGGTCAGAACGCGCGTCTTGCCCGAGCCGGCGCCGGCCAGGATCAGGGCGCTTTGCGCCGGCAAGGTGACGGCGGCAAATTGTTCAGGGTTCAGGGTGTCGAGTTTCAGCATCCGGCCATTATACCGCCGCGATATACTGTATGCCCATCCAGTTTCGTGGCGTACGCGTGACGAAGGCGGACCAATACGCTGTTGAACGGTGTGCCATTGGTATCAATCCGGACTGCACTGCAGAAGCGCCCACCGAATATCGTTGCCACCCTTCCCGCCGTTATCTTCGGACATTTCACCGAAGAAAGAGGATTAACTTCGCGCAATTTTCACGATTCAAGCTTCTCAAGCGCGCGCCGCGCGGTGAGTGTTTCGCTTATGTTAACACCAGCTTTGCGACAAGCTCGTGAAAATCTTAACAAGGAGAATGATCATGCTAGGACGCGTAGTGACCATGGCCGCACTGGCCGTTGGCGGTGTCATGCTGTCAAAAAAACTCAAGGGAAACAATGGCTTTGGCGCCAGCTCGGGAATCGTCGAAACCATCGAGATCAACGTGCCAGTGAGCACCGCCTATAACCAGTTCACGCAATTCGAAGACTTCCCGCAATTCATGAAGAGCGTGAAGGAAATCCGCCAGCTCGACGACACGCACCTGCACTGGCGCGCAAATGTCGCCGGCGAAGAAAAAGAGTGGGATGCCGAGATCACCGAACAGATTCCGGATGACCGCATCGCATGGCGCAGCGTCACCGGTGTGAAAAATGGCGGTGTCGTCACCTTCCACAAGATCTCGGATACCGTCACGCGCATCGCGCTGCAGATGGATTACGAGCCCGAAGGCGCGCTGGAAACGCTGGGCGATGCCCTGGGCGCCGTGCGCATGGAAGCGCGCGCCAACCTGGCCAACCTGAAGGAACTGCTCGAGCAGCGTGGCAGTGAAACCGGCGCCTGGCGCGGCAAGGTCGACCAGCATTGATCGACCAGCATTGCTCGACCCATGCCGACACAGGCACGCCGGCTACGGCCGGCGGCTGTTGACCGGCTTGATCGACGCCGGCAGTGCCACGCGCTCGACCGGTGTCGTCTGCGCCGCAATGAAGCCTTCGAGCGCCAGCGACAGATCGGCCACGACCTGCGCGCCGTAGGCCGATTCGATCAGTTTGTACTGGCGCTCGATGAGCGGCGCGATGTCGTCGATCAGGCGGTCACCCTTCGGCGCGAGGCGCACCCAGATGCGACGCTGGTCAGCTGCCACGCGCTGGCGCTCGATCAGCCCCAGCTCTTCCATCCGCGACAGCACGCCCGTCATGCTCGGGCTCAGGATCTGGCACAGTTCGCACATCTCCCGTGGCTCGAGTTGCTCATGCTCGTCCAGCACACGCAGGATGCGCCATTGCTGCTCGGTCACGCCGAAATGGTTGAGGATGGGACGGAAGTGCAGCAACAACGATTCTCGCGCCTTCAGAAAAAGCTGGGGAAGATTGCGGTGGGTGATCCGGCGGGCCAAGGAATGCTCCGTAATAGGTAATTCTGTCTCTGGTTCTGCATCGGCCGCTGCGCAGGGAGCGCGGCAGTCGTGCCTGGCTGACTAATATACTTGCCAGCCCGGTGGATTTCGCTTCACGCAGGCGATTCCATGCGAATTTTTTGTGAACAGATATTACCGTAACCCCTCCGAAGCACAAAAAGGCGGCTCGATGGCCGCCTTCTTCACATCAAAGGACGCGCATCAACCCGCAACCGGTGCCGGCCGCGCCAGACCCTTCGCCCGTGCATCGCGGATCAATGCGCGCACCGTCTTGTCGGCGACTTTGCTTTCGCGCTCCATCTCCTTGCCCAGCATGCCCATTTGCTCGCCCAGCACATGCATCGGTTTGCCGGCCTCTTCCATCTGGCGGCCAATCGCCTCCATCGCCGCGTGCGACTTGCGTATCTGTGGCGAGTCGTAGGCCTGGCCGATCTGCCGGCCCGCGGCATTCATGCGCGCACCGGTTGCGGCCATCTCGCGGCTCAGGCGCTCGCGCTCGGCCTGGTCACGCGCTGTTTCCATCTGGCTGCTCAGGCGCTCCATGTGCTCGCCCAGCGCCTGCATGCCACCATCGATTTCACGCATATCGCGCTCACTGGGCAGGTTGTCCTTGCTGACGGCAACCCGGTCCATCCGGCGCCCCAGTGCATCCATTTTCTTGCTGTGCACATCCATCTCCTTGCTGTGCACGTCCATGCGGGCACTCAGCCGATCCAGCGGCGCCCAGGCCGTACGCACCTTGGCCATCACCGCGGCATCCTGGATCACGTAGTCGCGTCCATCTTCACGAAACCAGATGAACTCGCCGGGAATGGCGCGCTGGGCTGCTTTCACCGCCGGCCAGTCGTCGCTGCTGCCGCTGATATTGAAGCTGCCTTCCTTGCCGCGCACCAGCGCGTACGGCTCGCCCTGCGTCACGCGCACCGCGCGTTTGGCCTCCTGCGCGCCAGCCTGCAGGGGCACGGTCAATGCCAGCGACGCAGCGCACAGCGCCAGGCCAATGAAGGGAAGCGCCAGTCGGCGTGTGAGCGGTGCAGGATGCGGCATGATGTTCTCCTTGGGCCAGGGACAATGACAACGGGCCGGACGCAGCCGGCGATGATATCACTCTAGCCGCCGCTCCCGGCACGAACCAGCGCGCTGCGACAGACCGTCGAAATCGCTGCGCAGACCGTCAATCGGGGCCCACAACGACAACGCGGCCCGAAGGCCGCGTGCAATTCATGCACAGAGCGCAGGCTGTGAAGCCTGCCTCAATTTAATACACGACCACCGAGCGGATCGACTCGCCCGACTTCATCAGGTCGAAGCCTTCGTTGATGCGGTCGAGCGGCAGGTGATGGGTGATCAGATCATCGATATTGATCTTGTTTTCCATATACCAATCGACGATCTTCGGCACGTCGGTGCGCCCACGGGCGCCGCCGAAGGCCGAGCCCTTCCATTCGCGGCCGGTCACCAGCTGGAACGGACGTGTGGCAATTTCCTGGCCGGCAGCGGCCACGCCGATGATGATCGACTTGCCCCAGCCCTTGTGGCAGCACTCGAGCGCCTGGCGCATCGTGTTCACGTTGCCAATGCACTCGAAGCTGTAGTCGGCACCGCCATCGGTCAATTGAACAATGGCGTCGACCACGTTCTCGACCTGGGTCGGATTGATGAAATGGGTCATACCGAACTTGCGCGCCATCGCTTCGCGTTCCGGGTTCAGGTCGACACCGATGATCTTGTCGGCGCCGACCATGCGGGCTGCCTGGATCACGTTCAGGCCGATGCCGCCCAGACCGAACACGACCACATTCGCGCCCGCCTCGACCTTGGCGGTGAAGATCACGGCGCCGATGCCGGTGGTCACGCCGCAACCGATGTAGCAGATCTTGTCGAATGGCGCGTCATTGCGCACCTTCGCCAGGGCGATCTCGGGCACCACGATGTAGTTCGAGAAGGTCGACGTGCCCATGTAGTGATAGATCGGCTGGCCGTCGATCGAGAAGCGCGACGTTGCGTCCGGCATCAAACCACGGCCCTGCGTCGTACGGATCGCCTGGCACAGATTGGTCTTTTGCGACAGGCAGAATTTGCACTGGCGGCATTCCGGCGTGTACAGCGGAATCACATGATCGTCCTTGCGCAGGCTGGTCACGCCCGGGCCGACATCGACCACCACGCCGGCGCCTTCATGGCCCAGGATTGACGGGAAGATGCCTTCCGGGTCGGCGCCCGACAGCGTGTAGTAGTCGGTATGGCAAATGCCGGTGGCCTTGATTTCGACCAGCACTTCACCGGCCTTCGGGCCTTCGAGTTCCACTTCTTCGATCGTCAGCGGCTGACCCGCCTTCCATGCGATTGCTGCCTTGGTTTTCATGTCGTTTTCCCGTTGCTTGAATGGACCCGCGCGCGCAGGCGCGTCGCAAAACATCATGATAACAAGCTTGCGGCAACATGGCCGCGCGCTGCGGATGCGCCTGCCGATCCAGGCGTCATGACGCCGTCACATGCTGTCATTACAGTCCGCATTTGTCGGGGACGCGCATTACCTGCCCCCGGGCCATCCAACGGCGCCTCGAGGAACACGTGATGAATACGGCTGACTACAAGATCGCGCACCGGCACGCGCTGCCCGACGAATCCGACGCAGACCTGCACGCCACGGTCCGGCCGGGCGCGATGGGCGCACGACGGCGCCAGGATTTCCTGTTTCATCGAACCACCGGCCTGTTCGCCGCATCGGTTCTGGTAATACTGGCCGGCATCATCGTTTCGCTGACGATCGGCGCGTGGCCGGCCCTGCGCGAGTTCGGTCCTGGATTCGTCACGCGGGTCGAATGGGACCCGGTCAACGAGCAGTTCGGCGCGATGATCGCCATCGGCGGCACGCTGGCGACCTCGTTCATTGCGCTGGCCGTGGCGGTTCCGATCAGCTTTGGCGTCGCGCTGTTTCTGACTGAAATCTGTCCCGCATGGCTGCGCCGCCCGCTGGGTACTGCAGTCGAGTTGCTGGCCGGTGTGCCATCGATCATCTACGGCATGTGGGGCTTTTTCGTTTTCGCGCCCCTGTTCGCGGATTACGTCCAGCCCTTGCTGGCCAGCACGCTCGGCCAGGTTCCGGTGATCGGCAAGCTGTTCGCAGGCTCACAAACCGGCCTGGGTATCCTGACCGCCGGCCTGATCCTGTCGATCATGATCATTCCGTTCATTGCATCCGTCATGCGCGACGTCTTCACGATCGTGCCGGCAGTGCTGAAGGAATCGGCCTATGGTCTTGGTTGCACGAAGTGGGAAGTGGCATGCAGGGTCGTGCTGCCCTACACCCGCAACGGCGTGGTCGGCGGCGTGATGCTCGGCCTGGGGCGGGCGCTGGGCGAAACGATGGCTGTCACCTTTGTGATCGGCAATGCGCATCGGCTGTCCTGGTCACTGTTTGCTGCCGGCAGTTCGATCTCTTCGACGCTGGCGAACGAATTCGGCGAAGCTGAAAAGGCGCTGCATGTCGCGTCGCTGTATGCGCTGGGACTGATCCTGTTTGCCATCACCTTCATCGTGCTATGCGCTGCAAAGCTCATGCTGGTGCGGATGCAGCGACGCGAAGGCACGGCCTAGCCGGCGTGCGCCAGGTCGTTGCTCACGGACGGTGCGATGACGGCGCGTCCACCAGCAGGCCTGGCTGCAGCGCGCGAATGCGCCACTCGGTAAAGTAGCCGCCAGCCTCGTTGTAGCGAAGATAAACCCGGCCACACGTCGTGCAGCGCGCCACCGTGCAGCGGTTATACGGATAAAAGCGCGGTGCAATGGGCGCGTCCGCACTTTCGTAGCGCGTGCCCGCCGGATGGTATTCGGTGAACGTCGGCTCGTCGTACGGATCATCGAGCAAGGTGCCGATATCTTCAAAGTGGTCGAGTTCCAGCGTCAGCGGCTGCGCCATCCAGGCGGTCAGGGGCACCTCGGTACAGCTGCATGGCGTCGTGACTGCCGCCGACGCCTGCGCCAGGCGCATCAACATGGCGAACTCTATTTTCTGCATGGCCATCCAATCATGATCGGGTCCGTGCCAGCCGCCGTATCGGCACTGGCGTCTCATCGAAGACTATACCGTGCCCCGTCCATGCTGACGAGGCCGCCTGTGCCCGCGGCCAATCTAGGCTATGCTTGCCGGTTAGTTTATTCAGGCAGACCGCACGATGCATATTTACTCGACTCATTCCGTGGGCGTCATGACGCGCCCGCGCACCACCCCTCCCGTCACTGCAGGCCGCTTCCCGGCACGAACGGAGCGCAGCTGATGTTTCATCTGATGTTCAGCCTTCCCTGCCTGCTGGTCCTGGTTCGCTGGCTCTGGCCGCTGCCGTTGTCCACCAAATCCAAAGTGGCCAGCGCCGTCGTGCTGGTGCTGGTCTCGCAATACCACCTGTGGTCGCGCCTGTCGTCGGGCAGCGTGTTTTCGCCTGAATTCCCGAAAGGGCTGGTGATCCTGTTCAACTGGGGCTTCGGCGCGATCCTGCTGCTGGCCGTGTTCCAGTTGCTGGTCGATGCCGGCGCCCTGATCGTGATGGCGATCCGGCGCCGGCGCGTGGCGATTGCGCCACGCCTGCGCTACGGCATCGCCGTTGCCGCCGCGCTGCTGGCAGCGCTGGGCGTGAACCAGGCGATCAAGTCGCCGTCGCTCGAAGACGTGCTGATCGAGGTAAAGAACCTGCCGCACGAATTCGACGGCTACCAGGTCGTGCACCTGACCGACCTGCACATCAGCCGCCTGTTCGACGCGCCCTGGACACGCAAGGTCGTCGCCGACACCAATGCGCTGGACGCCGACCTGATCGTCATTACCGGCGACCTCATCGACGGCAATATTGCACACCGCGAACGCGACGTGGCGCCGCTGCGCGACCTGCGCGCACCCGACGGCGTCTGGGTCATCCCCGGCAACCACGAGTACTTCTTCGGCCACAAGGCGTGGATGGCGTATTTCGCGGGGCTCAACATGACGCCGCTGGACAACAGCCATACCGTTCTCAAGCGCGGCGCTGGTCAACTGGTGCTGGCCGGTGTCAATGACGTGACCGCCCCGCAGACGGGCGCCGCGGCGCCAGATGTCGACGCAGCCTTGCGCGGCGCGCCGGCCGGCGCACCGGTGATTCTGCTCGACCACCAGCCGCGCAATGCGCGTCATGCCGCCAGCCGTGGTGTGGCGCTGCAATTGTCCGGCCACACCCATGGCGGCATGATCGTCGGGCTGGATCGGGTGGTCGCGCGCGCCAACAACGGCTTCGTGTCGGGCCGCTACGACGTCGATGGGATGACGCTGTACCTGAACAATGGCACCGCATTATGGCCGGGCTTCGCGCTGCGCCTGGGCGTGCCGTCCGAGCTGACCCGGATCACGCTGCGGCGCCAGGCCGTACCCTCATGAAACAACAAGCCGTCCCGGCTGCGGGCAGCGGGGACGGCTTGTCGATGCAGCGATGGAAGGTCGACTGACCCTCCCTGCAGACCCTTAACGCGTGGTGCGCGTACCGACCACTTCGATCACGACGCGGCGGTTGCGGGCGCGGCCTTCGGCCGTGGCATTGTCCGCGATCGGCTGCGTTTCGCCTTTGCCTTCGGTGTACAGGCGCGCCTGATCGAGGCCCTTCGAGACCAGGTAGGCCTTGACGGCATCGGCGCGGCGCAGCGACAGCTTCTGGTTGTACGCGTCCGAGCCGACCGAGTCGGTGTGACCGACGGCGATCATGACTTCGGTGTCCATGCCTTGCAGCTTGCGCATCAGGTCGTCCAGCGCAGCCTTGCCTTCCGGCTTGACGAGCGCGCGGTCGAAATCGAACAGCGCCTCGGCCGCGAACGACACTTTCTCCGACACCGGCTGTGGCGCCGCTTCGACGATTGGTGCGGCCGGTTGCACTTCCTGCGGCGCAGCCACCGGCGCCGGCGCAGGGATCGTGCGCGCAGCAGGACGGCCGAATGCGCGGATCAGACTGATCGAAGCCAGGTCCATCTCGCCACGGTTGCCCAGCGGATCACGCAGACGATAGCGCTCCACTTCGCCGCGCACTGCCCAGGCATCGTTGATCTGATATTGCAGGCCCAGGCCGACCTTGGCCTGGAACTTCTCTTCCTTTTCGGGGTTCGGCGCGGTGACGGCATTGAGCCGGTTGCCCGAGAACGTCGCCGTCGAGCGGCCGTACTGGCCGCCGATGCGGGCCAGCGCCGACAGGCGCTCGGTCAGCGGCAGATGGCCGATCAGGTCGAGATTGACGCCGCGAAATTTCGTCTCGCCGCGCAGGACACCGCTGCCGTTTCCGGACGTGTTTGCCTGGAAGCCGAACTTGCCGAGGTCGAAGTAACCGCCCTCGATAGCAAAGTAACGGTTGAATTTCTTGCCGATGAAGACCTTGTAGCCGAGGTCGCGCTGGTCGGTCGTGAATGCATCGAGGCTGGCGCCGTTGGCAGTCAGGCTGCGGGCGATGCGCTCGTCGTCGATCGTGGCGCGGCCCTGGCCCAGGCCGGCGCCTGCGTACCAGGCGCTGTCAGCCCAGTTCGGGTCGATGACATCGCGCCCGGCGGCGGTCTGGTCCTGGCCCGCGGCCGAGGCGCTGCTGATGCCGGCGCCGGCCATGGCGATGCATGCGAGAAGTGTGAGTGTGGTTTTCATGATGGTCTAAGCCGCTTATTTGGTGATCTGGTTATTGCTCAGGGTGACGGCAGCGGTCGACAGCACGCGGCCGTTGAGCAGGGTCGTGTTGTCGCCCACGGTGATCGCAGCAGCGCGGCCCAGGATCGATCCCTTGAAGATGCTGTTTGCACCGAGCGTGGTGGCGCCGACGGGAACCCAGGTCACGTTGTCCGCGGTGGCCCCATTGATCAATTCCACTTCGGAATTGGCGACGGTATTGAGCGTCTGGGTGCTCGTGAAGATATACACGCCAGGACCGTCGAGCGTCAGCTTGCCCGTGATGTTCATCGTGCCGGTGGCGCAGTACACGCCGGGCGTGAGAGGCAGGCCGCCCAGATCGATATTGCCCGGGAACGTCACGGTGCAGGGACGCAGATTGGCGTCCGTGATGGCCAGCTCGAGGTCGGCAAATGCGGTATCGAGGAAGGCGCCCGTGTAGTACGTTTGGAACGCGCCGGCAATGACTGGCGTCGTCGTTTGTGACGGCGACCCGACGTTACCGGTAATGACGGTGGTGCCACCGGCGTTGTTGGTCAGCGAGGTCTGGGCCAGCACACCGAACGACGCCGCGCTACCCAGGTCGACAGGGTCGAGGACCACGACCGGAGGCACTGGGACTGGGACTGGCACTGGGACTGGGACTGGGACTGGGACTGGGACTGGCGCTGGGACCGGCACAGGTACAGGGACTGGCGCTGGGACCGGATCTGGTTCGGGGACCGGGACTGGCGCAGGCACTGGCACTGGCCGTGGTGCAAGGACGGTCAGATTCGCGCTGCCCGATTTGCCGCCAGAGGTCGCGGTCACGACAATCGTACCGGGTGTGACGCCAGTGGCCCAGCCGGTTGGCAGGACAGTGGCGGTGGCGGTCGAGGACGAGGTCCAGGTGGCAGTGGTGGTAATGACCGCAGTCGTGTTGTTCGAGTAGGTTGCTGTTGCGACGTAGCGGCGCAGGCCATTGACCGCGACAATGGCGCTCGCTGGCGTGACGGCAATGCTCGTCACGACCGCAGCACTGGTCGTCGCGTTGGCGATGGCCGATTTACCGCCGAAGCCGGCAGTGATGACCGATGTGCCACCCGCGATGCCGGTGATCATGCCGGTCGTGCCGACACTGACTGCACCCGGCGTGGCCGAGGCGTAGGTGCTGGCGGTCGTGACATCGACCACCGTGCCATCCGAATAGGTGGCGTTCACGGCCAACTGTCCGGTGGCACCGATGTCGAAGGTGGTGGCGCCAGGCGTGAGCGCCAGCGACACGAGCGTTGGCGGCAACACCGTCAGCGTCGCGCTGCCGGTGAGCCCGCCGGAGGCGGCGGCGATGACCGAGGTGCCGGCCGTCTTGCCGAGCGCCAGGCCGGTGCTGGCCGAGATCGACGCCACCCCGGTGGAGGCCGACGTGAAGGTCGACACGGCGCTGATGTCGCGCGTCGTCTTGTCGTCGAAGGTGCCCAGCGCCACGAACTGCTGCGCATTGCCGATATTGATCGACGGATTTACTGGTGCGACCGCGATCGACACCAGCCTGGCCGGCAGGACGGTCAGGGTCGCTGCGCCGCTCTTGCCTTCGAAGGCCGCGGTGATGACCGAGGTGCCGGCAGCGACGCCGATAGCAAGGCCGCGGGCGCCATCGACGGTGCCGGCAGCCGGCGTGGCCGAGGTCCAGGCCGACAGGCGGGTGATGTCACGTGCAGTACCGTCGGAGTAGGCGGCCGTTGCCGTGAATTGCTGGCTTGCGCCAATGGCGACCGATGCGGTCGTTGGCGCGACGGCCACGCTGACCAGGCTCGCTGCCGGCAGCCCCAGCACCGGGTCACGGCCCTGGTCACCGCTGCCGCAACCTGCGGCCAGCACGGCGCTTGCAAGGCCGAGGCCGCAAACGAGGCGTTTGATGGTGCGTCTCACGGTTTGTATCATGTCGTTCCCTGTTCAAGACAATTTCCGGAGCTGCTTTGCATGAGACTCATGCCAAGGACGGAAATCGGGTCGGCGCCTGCCGAGCAAGCGCGAACCGGAACGGACTATTGCTTTTCGGCACTTGCACTACTGTGCGGTAGCGCGCTTATGCACACTAATAGTTTATTAAGGAAATATTTCTACTTTGAATCAAAAACGTGGTAACAAGCGGTGTTCAGCGCGCCCCGCACCAGCCTGATGTTCACGCTGGTGCGATGACCAGACGCATGCGCTGCTCGACCTGATCCGATCCCGGCCGCATCGGCTCTTGCCACCCCGTCGCGACAAAGCCGGCGCGCGTATAGAGGCGCACTGCCCCATCGTTGGCGCAATTGACACCAAGCTGCATGGCAGTTGCGCCGCGCGCCTGCGCCCAGCGCACCGCTTCGGCCAGCAAGCCAGCGGCCACGCCCTGCCCGCGTGCTTCAGGCGCCACCCACATCTGGAACAGGTTCACGAGAGCCGGGTCGTCCGCGTCGACCTTCGCCCAGGCCAGCCCGACGAGATTGCCAGCGACGTCGGCTACCAATGGATGGTCGATGCCGGACGTGGCCGCACGCGCCAGGCGCGCCGCCCATTCTTCGGGCGGCCGCACGGATTCGTCGGCCAGTGTGCTGCCGAAGGCGTCGGGGGCGTCTTCCAGCGCGCGCAGGCGAAGCGCGCGGTAGGCCGGCCATGCATCGGGCGTGAAGTTGCGGATCGTATAGCCTGCGAGTTGGTACGCCATGCACGTGCCCCTGTTGGTGATCGGACAACGATTCTAGCAAGCAATTCTAGCGCTGTGGCTTAATCCTGCTCCCACTCTTCCAGCTTGCGCTTGCGTGCGCGGCCGACCTCGATCCGGTTGCGGGTTGTGAAGGCAATCAGCCGCGCCACGACCACCGCCAGGTACATCAAACCGACGAGCATCTCGACGCTGGCCAGCGCCCGCGCCGGTGCGGTCAGCGGAATCACGTCGCCAATGCCCGTGCTCGACAGCAGCGCAAAGCTCAGGTAATTGAGTTCGGTCCAGGTGCGCGGCGCGCTCGCGTTGACGGCGGCGGCAAAGGTGCCGGGCTGGACTTCCTGCAGCAGGATGTACATGTGGGTAAAGGCCCAGGCCAGCAGCGTGAACGTGGCGCCGGCCGCGAACAGCTCGTCGGTCGTGGCCCGTTCGTCTTCCATCATGTAGGCGATCAGGCTGCCGGCCGCGTAGAAGTAGAACAGCGCCTCCAGCCCGGATGACCAGGCCAGCAGGTGGTTATAGCCGAGCAGGATCTGCGCCAGCAGCAGGAAAATGATGGGCACCGCCAGCGCCCAGCTCACGCGCACCTCGCCGGGCGTGCGCCGCACCATGCGGATGGCAAACGCCAGCACCACGATGCCGAAGCAGTTGAAGGCCACCTGGCCAGCCCGGGTGCCTTCGATGAACGGATAGGACAGCATGCCGAGCAGCTGCACCAGCAGCAGGATGGCGGACGGATGGCGGCGGGTGTGGATGAACAGGCGCGGAGCGATCATGGCGGCAGGACAAAGTCGTAAGTACTGCCATTGTAGGTTCAGCCGGCCGAAAACAGGCTCCCGAATGCGTGCGCGGCCGTGCGCGGATCGGCTGCGCCGTACACGCTCGTGATCGCCGCGACCATGTCGGCGCCCCGCGCGACCAGGGGCGCTGCGTTGGCCGGCGTCATGCCGCCGATGACGACGAGGGGCAGCGTGAACTCGGCGCGCGCCTGGTCGAGGAGTATCGGCGGCGTCACGAACGTGTACTTTTTGACCGGGGACGGATAGAAGCCGCCGAAGGCAAGATAGCTGGCGCCGGCGTCGCGCGCGGCGCGCGCCAGCGCCAGGTCACCGTAGCACGAGGCGCCGACGATCTTGTCCCGGCCCAGCAGCGCGCGGGCATCCGCGATCCCACCGTCCGTGTGGCCCAGGTGCACGCCATCGGCGTCGAGCGCCTGGCACAGGTCGAGGTGGTCGTTGATGACGAGCGGACAGCCGTGACGGCGGCACAGCGCCAGCAGCGCCGTCGCCTGCTCGAGCCGCAGGCGCGCGTCTGCCTCCTTGTGGCGGTACTGCAGCAGCGCGGCGCCAGCGCTCAGGGCGGCGTCGGTGGCGGCCAGCAGCCGGTCGGTGTCATTCCAGTTGGGTGTGACGAGATACAGGCCCTTCATATTGGCTCCTTCAATGTGGTTGAGGCAGGCGGCGCGGAATGCGCTGCCCCGGCGCGATCGCGAACGATTGCGCCAGCGTGGTGTGCGTGTAGGCCTGGGCGCGCTCGAGGGCGATGGCCATCGACTCGCCCAGCGCCAGGCGCGCCGCCAGCGCTGCGGCCAGCGTGCAGCCACTGCCGTGATAACTGGCCGGCAAGCGCGGCCAGTGCCACTCGCGCAGCACTTGACCGTCCTGCAGCCAGCGGTTGATCACCGTGTCGCCCGGCGCGTGGCCGCCCGTGACGAGCATCTGCATGGTGGGTGGCATGCCCAGCACATCGCGTTCGGGCAGATTGGGCAGCACGATCGTCGCCAGCGTCAGCAAATCGGACAAGGCGGCGCTGGCGCTGCCCGACCCCAGTGCATCGCCATGGCCACTGGCCAGCACCGGGTCGAGCACCACCGGCAGGTCGGGTTGCCGTGCGCGCAGCTCGCGGATGATGGCCGCGATTGCCGTTGCATTGGCCGCGTTGCCGGGGATGCCCAGCTTGACGGCGCGGATGTCGAAGGCGGCGACCAGCGGCGCGGCCTGGCGCGCGACCAGGCCGGCGTCGACCGGGTGCGCCTCGAACACGCGGTTATTGTCCTGGCAGGTCAGCGCCGTGGCCACCGGCAGCGCGTGCGCACCTTGCGCGGCAATGGCCAGGATGTCGGCCGCCAGCCCCGCGCCGCCGCCGGGATCGAGCCCGGCGAAGACCAGCACGCACGGTGTCATGGGGTGACTTTGCCCTCGACCGGCGACGATGGCGAGGCCGCGAAACGCTTCGGCATGCGCCCCGCCAGATACGCATCGCGCCCGGCCAGCACCGCGTGCTTCATCGCGCGCGCCATGCGCACCGGGTCGCGCGCGCCAGCAATCGCGGTGTTCATCAGCACGCCGTCGCAGCCGAGTTCCATCGCGATCGCCGCATCCGACGCCGTGCCCACACCGGCGTCGACCAGCACCGGCACCGTGGCCTGCTCGATGATCAGTTGCAGGTTCCACGGGTTGAGGATGCCCATCCCCGAGCCGATCAGCGACGCCAGCGGCATCACGGCCACGCAGCCGATCTCCTGCAGGATGCGGGCCTGGATCGGATCGTCGCTGCAGTAGACCATCACGTCGAAGCCGTCGCGCACCAGCGTTTCGGCGGCCTTGAGTGTCTCGGGCATGTGCGGGAACAGCGTGGTGGCGTCGCCCAGCACTTCGAGCTTGACGAGGTTGCGCCCGCCCAGCAGCTCGCGCGCCATCTGCAGCGTGTAGACCGCGTCTTTCGCATTGAAGCAGCCGGCCGTGTTGGGCAGGATGGTAAAGTCGGACGGCGGCAGCACGTCGAGCAGGCTGGGCGCGTTCGGGTCCTGGCCGATGTTCACGCGGCGGATCGCCACCGTGACGATCTCGGCGCCGGCCGCCAGCGTGGCTTCGCGCGTTTGCGCCAGGTCGCGGTATTTGCCGCTGCCGACCAGCAGGCGCGAGTGGTAGGCGCGCCCGGCGATGGTGAGTACATCCGGTTGCCCGTCTGGTTTCATGTTTTCGTTCATGACATTCATCCTGCTCTCCTTTAGCCGCCACCGATGGCGCGCACGATATCGACCCGGTCCTGCGCCTGCAGGCGGCGCGTGGGCCACTGCTGGCGTGGCACCACCTCGCGGTTGACGGCCAGCGCCATCCCCTGCCCGCTCAGGTCCAGCTGCTCAAGCAGGCCGGCGAGCGTCTGACCCGGCGGCACGCCGCACGGCGCGCCATTGACTTCGATGGATGTCATTCAGACCTCCCGGTACAGCCGGGCGCCATCGCGCACGAACTCGATCGCTTTTTCCTGCATCCCCTGCTGCAGGGCCGTCTCGCCCTGCACGCCATTGGCAGCGGCGTAGGCGCGCACTTCCTGCGTGATCTTCATCGAGCAGAAATGCGGGCCGCACATCGAGCAAAAATGGGCCACCTTGGCCGAATCCTTGGGCAGTGTCTCGTCGTGGAATTCGCGCGCCTTGTCGGGATCCAGGCCCAGGTTGAACTGGTCGTCCCAGCGGAATTCGAAGCGTGCCTTCGACAGTGCGTTGTCGCGCAGCTGCGCGCCCGGATGGCCCTTGGCCAGGTCGGCCGCGTGGGCGGCGATCTTGTACGTGATGATGCCGTCCTTGACGTCCTCTTTGTCGGGCAGGCCCAGGTGCTCCTTGGGCGTCACGTAGCACAGCATCGCCGTGCCGTACCAGCCAATCGTGGCCGCGCCGATGCCGGACGTGATGTGATCGTACCCGGGCGCGATATCGGTCGTGAGCGGCCCGAGCGTGTAGAACGGCGCTTCATGGCACTGCTCGAGCTGCAGGTCCATGTTCTCCTTGATCAGGTGCAGCGGCACGTGGCCGGGGCCTTCGATGATCGTCTGCACATCGTGCTTCCACGCGATCTGCGTGAGTTCACCCAGCGTTTTCAGTTCGGCCAGTTGTGCCTCGTCGTTGGCATCGTAGATCGAACCGGGACGCAGGCCGTCGCCCAGGCTGAACGTCACGTCGTACGCTTTCATGATGGCGCAGATGTCTTCGAAGTGGGTGTACAGGAACGATTCGCGGTGGTGCGCCAGGCACCACTTGGCCATGATCGAGCCGCCGCGCGAGACGATGCCCGTCAGGCGATTGGCCGTCATCGGCACATAGCGCAGCAGCACGCCGGCGTGGATCGTAAAGTAATCGACACCCTGCTCGGCCTGTTCGATCAGCGTGTCGCGGAAGATCTCCCAGGTCAGGTCCTCGGCCTTGCCATTGACCTTTTCCAGCGCCTGGTAGATCGGCACCGTGCCGATCGGGACCGGGCTGTTACGCAGGATCCATTCGCGCGTTTCGTGGATGTGCTTGCCAGTCGACAGATCCATGACCGTGTCGGCGCCCCAGCGGATCGCCCAGGTCATCTTTTCGACTTCTTCACCAATCGACGAGGTCACGGCCGAATTGCCGATATTGGCATTGACCTTGACCAGGAAATTGCGGCCGATGATCATCGGCTCGATTTCGGGGTGGTTGATATTGAGCGGGATGACGGCGCGCCCGCGTGCGACTTCCGAGCGCACGAATTCCGGCGTGATCTCAGCGGGGATGCTGGCGCCGAACGACTGGCCCGGATGCTGGCGCCCCATCAGGTCGGCAACCCGCTTGCCCATCGGGCCGGACGCATGCAGGGAGGCGATGTATTCCTTGCGCTGCATGTTTTCGCGCAGCGCGATGAATTCCATCTCGGGCGTGATGATGCCCTGGCGCGCGTAGTGCATCTGCGTGACGTTCGCGCCGTTCCTGGCGCGGCGGGGCGCGCGCTGCAGATTAAAGCGCAGCGCGCTCAAGGCCGGATCGTTTAGCCGCTGCTGGCCAAACTGCGACGATGGTCCGGCCAGTTGCTCGGTGTCGCCGCGCCCGTCGATCCAGGGTTGGCGCATCGGCGCCAGGCCACTGCGGATATCGATTGCGGTGGCCGGTTCGGTGTACGGCCCCGACGTGTCGTAGACGAACAGCGGCGGATTGGGTTCGCCGCCAAAGCTGTCGGACGTGGCCGACTGGCTGATGGCGCGCATCGGCACGCGGATATCGGGCCGGCTGCCTTCGATGTAGACCTTGCGGGAATTGGGTAGCGATGCGATGGCTGCCTGGTCCACCGTGGCGGTGGCGGCATCGAACAGTTGCGAAGACTTCGGCGGTGCGTTCATGTGGCTCCCTTGCGTGCATGAGAGCCAGCAAAGGAGTTGCCGGGTGCGGCAAGGTCGGGCGCAAGACTGCGCACGGCCGCACGAATCGGCTGCTTCCCTTCGCTGGCATTATCCAGATCAGGTTCGGAGGGTATTTCTCACCCGCGTGTCGTTGGAACGACAGGCAGGACCCCTAGCGTGTGCCGGACGAGCAATCCCCGTCCAGCGCGGCAAATTATACGCGCTTGTAATTTATAATGGTCTTTTTCGCACATCACACGCCACCACATCATGGAATTAGCCAAGTCTTTCGAGCCAGCCGATATTGAACAGTTCTGGCGCGCAGAGTGGGAACAGCGCGGCTACTTTGCCGCGACCATGGACGAGGGCAAGCCCTCCTTCAGCACCCAGCTGCCGCCGCCGAACGTCACCGGTACCCTGCACATGGGCCACGCGTTCAACCAGACGATCATGGATGGCCTGACGCGCTACTACCGCATGCGCGGCTACAACACCGCATGGGTCCCGGGCACCGACCACGCCGGCATCGCCACCCAGATCGTCGTCGAACGCCAGCTGGACGCGCAAAAGATTTCGCGCCATGACCTGGGCCGCGACGCATTCCTCGAAAAAGTCTGGGAGTGGAAGGAAAAATCGGGCAGCACCATCACCGGCCAGATGCGCCGCCTGGGCACGTCGCCCGACTGGCAGCGCGAATACTTCACGATGGACGAGCCGCGCTCGAAATCGGTCGTCGAAGTCTTCGTGCGCCTGTACGAGCAGGGCCTGATCTACCGCGGCAAGCGCCTGGTGAACTGGGACCCGGTGCTGGGCACGGCCGTGTCCGACCTCGAAGTCGACTCGCAGGAAGAAGACGGCTTCATGTGGTACATCCAGTACCCGCTCACCGACGGCAGCGGCCACCTGACGGTCGCCACCACGCGCCCTGAAACGATGCTGGGCGACGTCGCCGTCGCAGTCGACCCGACCGATGAGCGCTACCTGCATTTGCACGGCAAGACGCTCACGCTGCCATTGACCGGCCGTGAAATCCCGATCATCGCCGACAGCTACGTCGATAAAGAATTCGGCACCGGCTGCGTGAAGATCACGCCGGCCCACGACTTCAACGATTACGCAGTCGGCCAGCGCGCCGGCCTCGCGCCGATCAGCATCTTCACGCTCGACGCGAAGATCAACGAAAACGGCCCGGCCCAGTACCAAGGCCTGGACCGCTTCGCCGCGCGCAAGCAGATCGTCGCCGATCTCGAAGCGCTGGGCCTGATGGAACAGATCAAGCCGCACAAGCTGATGGTCCCGCGGGGCGATCGTACCAACGTCGTGATCGAGCCGATGCTCACCGACCAGTGGTTTGTCGCGATGACCAAGCCGGCGCCGGAAGGCACGTTCAATCCGGGCAAGTCGATCACCGACGTGGCACTCGAAAAAGTCGCCAGTGGCGAGATCAAGTTCGTTCCCGAAAACTGGAGCACGACCTACAACCAGTGGCTGGGCAACATCCAGGACTGGTGCATCTCGCGCCAGCTGTGGTGGGGCCACCGCATCCCGGCCTGGTTCGCCGAAGACGGCCAGATCGTCGTCGCGCGCGATGAAGCCGAGGCGCAGGCCAAGGCCGCAGCTGCCGGCATCACGGGCGCACTGCGTCGCGATGACGACGTGCTCGACACGTGGTTCTCGTCGGCGCTGGTGCCCTTCTCGACCATGGGCTGGCCCCAAGAAACGCCCGACATGAAGATGTTCCTGCCGTCGTCGGTGCTGGTCACGGGCTTCGACATCATCTTCTTCTGGGTGGCGCGCATGGTCATGATGACCGCGCACTTCACCGGCAAGGTGCCGTTCGAGACCGTGTACGTGCACGGCCTGGTGCGCGACTCGCAAGGCCAGAAGATGTCAAAGTCGAAGGGCAACACGCTCGACCCGATCGACCTGATCGACGGCATCGACGTCGAGACGCTGGTGGCCAAGCGCACCACGGGCCTGATGGACCCGCGCGCCGCCGAGAAAATCGGCAAGGCCACGCGCCGCGAATTCCCGGATGGCATCCCGGCATTCGGCACCGATGCCGTGCGCTTCACGATGGCAAGCTACGCGTCGCTGGGCCGTAACATCAACTTCGACCTGGGCCGCGCCGAAGGCTACCGCAACTTCTGCAACAAGCTGTGGAACGCGACGCGCTTTGTGATGATGAACACGGAAGGCAAGGATTGCGGCGCCCCATTGCCTGAAGACTTATCTCAGGCCGATCGCTGGATCATCTCGCTGATGAACCGCGTCGAGCAGGATGTCGCCAAGGGCTTTGCCGATTACCGCTTCGACAATATCGCCAACAGCATCTACAAGTTCGTCTGGGACGAGTACTGCGACTGGTACCTGGAAGTATCGAAAGTCCAGGTCCAGCAAGGCACCGAAGCGCAGCAACGCGCGACGCGCCACACGCTGCTGCGCGTGCTGGAAGTGATTCTGCGCCTGGCGCATCCGATCATCCCGTTCGTGACCGAAGCACTGTGGCAAAGCATTGCCCCGCTGGCCGGCAAAACCGGCCCGACGATCATGCTGCAACCGTATCCACAAGCCGATGCAACGCAGATCGATGAAGGTGCCGAGGCCTGGATGGAGCAGTTGAAGGCGCTGGTCGACGCCACCCGCAACCTGCGCGGCGAAATGTCGCTGGCGCCGTCGCTGCGCGTGCCGCTGATCGTCGAACCGTCGAGCGACGCCGGGCGCGCTGACATGGCGGTGTTCGCACCGTACATCCAGCTGCTGGGCAAACTGGCTGAAGTGCAGATCGTCGATGCACTGCCGGAGTCGCCAGCAGCCGTGTCGATCGTCGGCACCACCAAGCTGATGCTCAAGGTCGAGATCGACGTCGCCGCCGAACGCGAGCGCCTGTCGAAGGAGATCGCGCGCGTGGCCGGCGAAATCGCCAAGGCCAACGGCAAGCTGTCGAACGAGAGCTTTGTCGCGCGCGCCCCGGCCGCGGTGGTGGCGCAGGAGCAGGAACGCGTGGCGAACTTCTCGGCCACGCTCAGCAAGATGCAGGAGCAGCTGGAGAAACTGGCAGCGGCGTAATCCGCCAGTCCCCAAAGAAAACGCGGCCTCGGCCGCGTTTTTTGTTTCTGCTCTGCTCACTAGCACAGCCGGGGTCAGGTCTGACATTCGGACACGACCTCAGCCTTAGTCACTTCCAACGGTTTCTTGCACAGTATTAGCATGGCCCGTTGCCAGCCAGGTTGGACTACCCGACTGTCGAGATCGTGTCCGAATGTCAGACCTGACCCCGGCTTTTCACTCACTTTAGGCCATGCCACCAGCGTCCGCCGGCATGCGGCTGCGTCAGGTTCAGTGCTTCGCCCATCTCCGGCGTGGTCAGCTTGATGCCCCGATCATCAGCCAGCGCCTCGATCCGGTCGAGCGGCTCCTGCCAGCGGTGCAGCCCCAGGTCGAATGTCCCGTTATGCATCGGCAGCAGCCAGGCTGCGTTCAGGTCGACAAACGCCTGCAGCGTTTCTTCCGGCTGCATGTGGATGTCCGGCCAGAGCTTGTCGTAGGCGCCGGTTTCGATCAGCGCCATGTCGAATGGTCCGTACCTGGCGCCGATCTCCTTGAAGCCCTTGAAATAGCCAGTGTCCCCGCTGAAGAACAGGCGCAGGCCGTCGTGCCGGATCACCCATGACGCCCACAGCGTCGAATTGCCGTCGTGCGGCCCGCGCCCCGAAAAGTGCTGGGCCGGCGTCGCGACGAAGTGCACGCCGTCGATCTCGGCGCCCTGCCACCAGTCGAACTGGCGCACTTTGGCGCGGTCGATGCCCCAGTCAACCAGCCGGTCGCCCACGCCCAGCGGTGTGAGAAATACCGACGTCTTCGCCGCCAGCGCCATGATCGCCGCGTAGTCGAGATGATCGTAATGGTCATGCGACAGGATGATCGCCTTGATGGGCGGCAGTTCGTCGATCGAGATGGGCGGTGCATGAAAGCGCGCCGGGCCGAACCACTGCACGGGCGATGCACGCTGCGAGAACACGGGGTCGGTCAGGTAGAACTCACCGGCAAGCTTGATCAGCATCGTCGAGTGACCGAGGCGGTACAGCGTGTTGTCGGGCGCGGCCAGCAGGGCGGCCCGTGTCAGCGGCTGCACCGGCACCGCCTGCTGTGGCGTGGTCCCGGCAGGCTTGTCGAACAGGAAAGCCCACCACAGCTTGGCAATGCCGCCGGCACCCAGCTTGTGCATGGCGACCGGATTGCGGTATTTACCGTCGTGGTATTGCGGCGAGGTTGGCGCGGTCGTCGTTGCCGAGACAGGGGTACAGATTGCCATGGTAGCGAGAGCTCCCGTAACGATGATGCCGACAAGCAGGCGCATGAACGCGTCGATTCGATAAAAGTGCACTGTGGCCGATCCGGACTTCCCGATGCTGGGGCAGATGGCACACGCTCCAGCGAGCGCCCCGGCCTGGATGGCCGTGGCGCCACGCGGATCTATTTGACCGCTGCTGCGTCGCGCGCACCATCGCCTTGCACCTTCAGCGCAGCGGCACGCCCCTCCCAGTAATGCGCATTCTTGATTCCCAGCGCGACCGGATCGAACTGGGGTTCCTTGCCGGCCTTCTTCTGCGCCTCGTAATCGCGCAGGCACTTGAAGGCGTCCTTGCGCAGCAAGAAGATCGCGACGATGTTCAGCCAGGCCATCAGGCCGACGCCGATGTCGCCCAGGCCCCACGCCACGTCGGCGGTCTTGACCGCGCCGTAGATGGTGGCCGAAATGATGCACAGCTTGAGGACCACGCCCAGCCACGGATGGCGGTTATGGCGGTCCATGTAGGCGATATTGGTCTCGGCGATGTAGTAGTAGGCGACGATGGTCGTGAACGCAAAGAACAGCAGCGCGATCGCGACGAACAGCGCGCCGAAGCCCGGCAGCACGTTCTCGAGCGCGGTCTGCACATAGCCCGGACCCGACGCCACGCCCTGCACGCCGATGAAGCGCGCCGTGCCGTCGGTATTCTCGACGTTGTACTGTCCCGTCACCAGCAGCATGAAGGCGGTGGCCGAGCACACGAACAGCGTGTCGATATAAACGGAGAAGCCCTGCACCAGGCCCTGCTTGGCCGGGTGGCTCACTTCGGCCGCCGACGACGCGTGCGGGCCGGTACCCTGCCCGGCTTCGTTCGAATAGATGCCGCGCTTGACGCCCCACTGGATGGCCATGCCGAGCATGGCGCCGAAGCCCGCATCCAGGCCGAAGGCCGAGCTGACGATCAGGCGCAGCACGCCCGGCAGGGCTTCAATGTTCATCGCTACCACCGCCACGGCCACGAGGATGTAGGCGGCCGCCATGAACGGCACCACGATCTCGGCAAAATGGGCGATGCGCTTGACACCGCCGAAGATGATCGCGGCCAGCACGACGGCCACGCCGATGCCGGTGTAAAGCGGATCGATGCCGGCGGCGGTCTTGAGGCCTTCGGCGATCGAATTGGCCTGCACGCCCGGCAGCAGCAGGCCGGTGGCGAACAGCGTGGCGATGGAGAAGGTCCAGGCGTAGCGCTTCATGCCCAGGCCTTTTTCGATATAGAAGGCCGGGCCGCCGCGATACTGGTTGCCGATCTGCTCCTTGTAGAGCTGGCCCAGCGTCGACTCGACGAAGGCCGAACTGGCGCCCAGGAAGGCCACGGCCCACATCCAGAACACGGCGCCGGGGCCGCCGAACGTGATGGCAGTTGCCACGCCGGCGATATTGCCGGTGCCGACCCGGCCCGCCAGCGTCATGGCCAGCGCCTGGAACGACGACACGCCCTGCTCCGAGCTCTTCCCCTCACGCATCAGGCGCAGCATCTCGCGAATATGCCGCACCTGCAGGAAGCGGCCGCGAATCGAGAAATACAAGCCCGCCCCGAGGCACAGGGCGATCATGATGGGGCTCCAGATGATACCGTTGACTGCGTTGACCAGGTCGAGCATGGTGGTGCGACTCCTGCGTTGAGGGATTCCGGAAGAGCGGCATGTCGCCGCCGTGACGTCGCACAAGTTACATGATTCCGTAAGGAATTCACATCATTTTTTCCGCCCTGTGGCGCCATCGGCCGGGCTGACTCAGGATGGGCAGGAAATGAGCGCTGCTGGTGCAGGCGCGCCCGGTCGGTGCACCAATTGCTGGCGATCTAAAGCGTGGTGGACATGATACGATCCCGCCATGGACCGACGAAGCGATTACAAGACCGCCCTCCTCATCGACGCCGTGCTGCACGACGTGTCGATCGAGGCCCGCCCTGCGGCGCGCGAACTGGCCACGCTCGGCGTGCCGCTCGAAGTGAGCCTGCGCGTGCTGACGCGCCCGGCCGAGCGACGCCATCAGGTGACACCGGAAGACGTGCGCAACGCGCCATAGGCCCGTGCTGCACGATTGGAAGACATCCTCGGGCGTCAACCTGTCACACGGGCGAAGCGGTAGGCTACACTGGCGCCGTACCTACAACAACACTGGAGACACCACCATGCGCCACCTGATCCAAGCAAGCCTGATCGCCGCCACCATGCTCGCCCTGCCCGCCGCCGCGTGGGCACAGGCCACCTCGCCTGTCGGCACCTGGAAGACCATCGATGACAAGACCGGCAAGCCAAAGGCGCTGGTGCGGATCACCGAAGAAAGCGGCGTCCTGACCGGCAAGATCGAAAAACTGTACCGCGCGCCATCCGAAGAGCAGAACCCGCTCTGCGGGAAATGCAGCGACGCGCGCAAGGACCAGCCGATCATCGGCATGACCATCCTGTCGGGCCTGAAAAAAGACGGCGGCGCCTACACCGGCGGCGAAATCCTCGACCCGGCCGCCGGCAAGACCTACAAGAGCAAGGCCACGCTGGCCGACAACGGCAACAAGCTCGAAGTGCGCGGCTACATCGGTGCGCCGATGTTCGGGCGCACCCAGACCTGGCAGCGCGAGCAGTAATCACTACCACGGCCCGGCAACGGGCCGTTTTTATTGTCCATGACCCTGAACCTCGCATACCTCTATCTCGGATTTGCCATCGTTGCCGAAGTCATCGGCACCACGGCCCTCAAAGCCTCCGACAGCTTTACCCGTCCCCTGCCCAGCCTGATCACCGTCGGCTGCTACGCCCTGTCGTTCTACCTGCTCACCTTCAGCCTGCGCGTGCTGCCAACCGGCATCGCCTACGCGATCTGGTCAGGCGTGGGCATCGTGCTCATTTCGATCGTCAGCTGGTTGTATTTCAAGCAAAGCCTGGATCTGGCGGCCATCGCCGGCCTGGCGCTGATCATCGCCGGCGTGCTGGTCATTAATCTGTTCTCGAAAAGCGTCGGGCACTGACCATGTCAACCGCACCGTGCGCCTGGACGTTACATCCGGCCCCATCCCGATCCTTCGCATCATGACACCCATCCCGATCACGCGTACTGCCCGCCCCGTTTTTCGCGGGCGCGAGATGCGCGTGCTGCGGCTCCTGAGCATGGCCGCCGGCGTGTTCGCCATCCTGCTGCCGGCCGCGCTGCTGGCCTCGACGGCGCATGGCATCCCCGACTGGCTCGAGCCGTACATCGTGCTGGTGGGTGTGGCACTGGGCTCGGGCGGGTTTTTCCTGGTGGCGATGGCGGGGCAACGCATGGGGCGCGACGCCATGCTGCGCTCGTTCGCGGCGCTGCTGCTGATGGTGCCATTTGGTGCCAGCGGCATCGTCATCTGGCATGGCAGTAATATGCTGATGGTCTACCTGTGCACGTTCTTCCTGGTGCACACGGTCCTGCTCTATTGCAGTTTCATCTATCCGTTGATGCATGTGCCACAGCCACCAGCGTCGCCCCGGCGCGGCGGCAAAACACCCGCCTGGAACCAGCTGAGCCGGCCCCGCGGCAACGCCAACGACTACAACCAGCCGGCATCGCGCGCCAACCGGTAGGCTTCGACGCGGTTACTGGCCCCCAGCTTGCTGATCGCCTCGGACAGGTAGTTGCGCACCGTGCCTTCCGACAGGTGCACCTGACGCGCGATCTCGCCGCTGCTGCGTCCTTCGCCTGCCAGCCGCAACACCTGCCGCTCGCGCTCGGTCAGCGGATCGCTGCCGCTGTTCCAGCTCTCCAATGCCAGTTCGGGCGCGATTGCGCGGCCACCGCCGTGCACGACGCGGATCGCCGCGGCCAGCGCATCGACCGGCGCGTCTTTCAGCAGATAGCCGCGCACGCCGGCTTCCATCGCGCGGCGCAGGTAGCCGCTGCGTGCAAACGTGGTCACGACCACCACCCGGCACGCCAGCTTGCGCTGAACCAGGCCCTGCGCCAGTTCGAGGCCCGTCATGTGCGGCATCTCGATATCGGTCAGCACGATGTCCGGCACCAGGCGCTCGCACAGCGCCAGCGCCGCGCGTCCGTCCGCGGCGCCACCCACGACATCGAAATCGGGTTCGAGCCGCAGCAGCGCGCTGAGCGCCCCCAGCACCAGCGTCTGGTCTTCGGCGATCAGGATGCGGATCATGCCGATGCTCCCGCCGGCACGTGCAGTTCGAGCGCCAGACCGGCGCCGGCCTGCAGCGACAAGCGCCCGCCGAGCGCCGCGACGCGCTCGTGCATACCGGCCAGGCCGTTGCCCGGCTGCAGACCATCCGTGCTGCGCAGCTTGCCGTCGTCGAGCACGCGCAACACAGCATGCGTTTGCCCATCCTGCTGCTCTTGCACCAGGCTCAGCGTGCAGCGCGACGCGCCGGCATGGCGCACGATATTCGTCACGGCTTCGCGCACGGCCAGCGCCACCACGTGTTCGGCCGCCGGCGCCAGGTGCATGCGCTCGATGCGCTCGTCGAGGATCACATCGGCTGCCAGCAGGCTGGCGCGCGCACTGGCCAGCGCCTGCACCAGGCCACTGTGGCGATAGCCCGTCACGGCGGCGCGCACCTCGGCCAGCGCACCGCGCGCATTGGTTTCGATGTCGGCGATTTCGCGCTCGCAGGCAGCCAGATCGCGCCGCGCCAGCTTGCGCGCCAGTTCGGCCTTCAGCGCAATCATCGACAGCGAGTGGCCAAGCAGGTCGTGCAGGTCGCGCGAAATGCGTTCGCGCTCGGCGATGCGCGCCATGTGCTCGACCTCTTCCTGCTTGCGCATCAGGAGCGTGCGCGATGTGCGCAGCCGGGCATCCATGATGCACGACAGGCCGACCGGCATGCCGGCCATCAGGATCGGCAGCAGGAACACCATCTGCATCTGCGGGATCAGCAAGGCAACCACCGCGCCACTGGCGATCACGGCCAGCATCGCGCCCACGGCGCGGCCCGTACCGTGAATGCGGGCGCACATGGCGCAGGCAAAGATGAAGAAGCAGGCAGCGCCCGGATTCCACGGCGCCCAGGCTGCGCCGATCAGGCAGGTGGCTGCCACGCAGGCGCCGACGCGCCAGCCGCGCGGCCAGAAGCTGGCGCAGTACAGCGGCACGAACAGGATGATCGTCAGCGCCAGCAGCACCGCCTCGGCCACGCCGGGCGACACGTAATAAAACTTCCAGAACAGGTAGCCCAGTGACAGCAGCCACGTGTATTGCAATGCGCCGTAGTCGGCCGGCATCCACGGTCGCGCCAGTACCTGCCTGAAGGTCGTCGTCATCGTGACTCCGTGATGGTTATTGCGCCAGCAGGCGCACGTCGGCGAGTTCGAAGCGGTACTCGCCCGGCTGTGGCCCGGCACTGAATGCTAGCATGGCAACCGCCGCCGGATCGATGCCGGCAAAGGCCGACAGTGGCACGCTGATGTCTTCCCACTCTTTGCCGGCGACGAATGGCACGCTGCTCGGCCGGTTATTGGCCGCGCCCATGATCATCACCTGGTAGGTCTTGCCGTCGCCGCGCACCTTGAAACGCAAGACCCGGGCCGCGCTCAGGTCGGCCGGCTGCATCGGCTGCGCGCCGGGCATGAACGCGACGCTCGACCACGCATACGGCAGGCCGGGGGCGACGCTGGCCTGCACCGCCAGCGGGATTTGCCCATCGGGCAGCGCCGGCAACACGTCGAGCTTGACGGTCGACTTGCCGCCGGCGAACTGGTCGGTCGATGGCATCCAGCCACTGCCGAACGGGCTGGCCAGTTTCGCCGCGCTGAACTGGCTGATGCGTCCATCGGCCGGCAAGTCCTGGCGCGTCGATCCACCGCGCTCTTGCGCGACATGTTCACGCCTGGCGTCGCGCAGGGCATTCGCGCTTTGCCCGTCCTTCCACACCTCGACGATGCGGCGCGTGGCCGTGATATCGCGTGTCGGGTCGCCCTCGACCAGCAGCAGGTCGGCCTTGCAGCCCGTGGCGATACAGCCGCGCTGGCCCAGCCGGAAGGCGGCGGCCGGCGCACTCGTGGCGGCGGCCAGCGCGGCGGTCGGCGTCAAACCCGCCGCCACCAGCGCCGCCAGTTCGCGGTGCATGCTGATGCCATACAGCGTGCCGGCATTGCCGGCATCGGTGCCGGCCAGGATCGGCACGCCCGCCCTGGCCAATGCCGCCGTGACGGCCTTCGGCATCGCCAGCAGCTGGGGACGCGCCTGCTGGCCGTAGCGCGCCTTGAGGGTCGTCGCACCCTCGCGTTCGACCAGCGCCGCCAGATCCGCATTGCCCAGCAAGTCGTCACCGCGCACGCCGGCCATGCTTTCCATCACGGTGAAGGTCGGGATCACAAAGGCATTCTTGCGTTTGGCCAGCCTGGCCAGGCTGTCGACCGCCGTTGGATCGGGCGCGGCGCCCAGGAACAGATGGACCAGCGCATCGGCACCGGCCTCGAGCGCTGCGCGGGCGTCATGTTCGGTGCTGACGTGTACAACGGCCAGCTTGCCGCGCCGGTGCGCCGCCTCGATCAGCGCAGTGGCAGTCGCGATGTCGAGCGAATGCATCGCGCCGGCACCGTGCCCGCCTGCTTCCAGCACGATCTTGATGAAGTCGGAGCCTTCGGCGATGCGGGCGTCGACAAAGGCCTGCGCCTCGCCCGGGCTGCTCAGCGTCGGGATCGGCACGCCGAACTGGGTGCCGTGGCCGCCCGGCGCCGTGGCCAGGGTGCCGGCCGAGAACAGGTCGGCCTGCCCCGCATGCCTGCCTGCGGCCATGCTGCGTTTGGCGTCCTGCATGACCGGCACGGCGGTGAACATGTCGATCTGGGTCGTCACGCCAAACAGCACCGGCAGGTCGAATTGCCTGAACGCGTGGGTGTGGGCGTCGATCAGGCCCGGCAGCAGCGTGCGCCCGGCCCCCTGGACGATGCGCGCCCCTGCCGGGGCCGGTCCGCGAAAATCCGCATCGACGACGCGCGCATCATCGAACAGCACCGAGCGCCGTTCGTGCACGGCCTTGCCGTCGAAGACGCGTACGTCCTGGACCAGGGTGGCGGCGCCCAGCGCCAGGCAGGAGAGGGACAGACCGGCTGCGGCAACTGCCGCTTTTGCGACGATGGTGGACATGGTTTCCTCACGGGTTGGTGTGAAACCAGTATGGCGATCGCGCCGGTACGCCGACAGGCGCACTTGCCATCACTATCGGATGACAACTGTCATGTGCGGCCAGGCTCGCGCTACATCTGAACGACACATTCACGGCAAAACAAGGACAAATCTGTCGTGTGCCAAAGACAGTAATTAAGACCGCAATATTGCCTGTGTGCTATCTTTGTCACACTGCCGTGCTGGCTGAATAATGCAATCGATCTCGTATGAGCCAGAACACCATCCCTGTCAACTTTGCCGCGCGAAAAATCGCCATGACGATCCTGCGGCTGCTGTGCTTTGCCGCCGGCATGCTGGTGCTCGTCGCGCCGGCAATCGTGCTGCCGGCCGGCGCCATGACGCCGCACGCGGGCAAGGCGGCGGCAACGCTGGCCTGCCTCGTGCTCGGCGCGTGCGCCTTTTTCGTGACCGGGATGGCCGGGCATCTGCTGCGCCGCTCTGGCCTGCTGCGCACACTGGCCGCCCTGCTGCTGGCCGTGCCCCTTGCCTTTTGCGCCGCATTGCTGTGGCGCGGCGCCGCGCCTGCCTTCATGTGGACCGCTAGCGTGCTGCTTGGCTTTACGCTGACGCTGTACCTGACGTTCGTCTATCCGGTGCTGCGCGCGCAGACGCAGGCCTGGCTGCGCTGGCGCGCTGCGCGGCAGCTGGCGTCATTACACTAGCCCCACCAGCCGCGCCACCGCCCGGATCAGCAGATGCGGCTGCAACGGCTTGATCACGTACGCCTGATACCCGGCCTGCAAGGCGCGCTGCTGGTCCAGCGGCCGCGCAAACGCGGACATCGCCACGGCCGGCAGCATGTGTTCATCGAGCCGCATGTCGTTGCGCACCGTGCGGATCAGATCATAGCCATTGAGCTTGGGCATGCTGATATCGCTGACCAGCACCTGCGGGCGCACAGCGCTTAATTGCGCGAGCGCCGCCACGACCGAATTCACGGTGACGACAGCGGCGCCCCGCTCTTCCAGCACGCGCCGGCTCAGTTCCAGGATGTCTTCGTTGTCGTCCACCAGCAGTACGCTCACGCCGCGCAGGTCGATCAGCATCAGCTGGTCGGCTTCCGCATTCGCTTCTGCTTCAGCAACCATGCCGGCAGCGTCGTCGACTGCCGGATCGAAAACGCGCAGCGGCAGCATTACCGTGAAGGTCGCGCCCTGGCCCACGCCGGCGCTGTCGCCGCTGACGGTGCCGCCATGCAGCTCGGTCAACTGCCGGACGATCGACAGGCCGATCCCCAGTCCGCCATGCACGCGCGCAGCCTTGCTGTTTTCCTGGCTGAAGCGCGTAAACAACTGCGGCAGGAATGACGCATCGATGCCCTCGCCATTGTCGCGCACCGTCACCGCGACCTGCGCATCGTCGCGGCGCTGCGCCGTCAGGGTGATCGCGCCGCCGCCAGGCGTGAACTTGAGCGCATTGCCCAGCAAATTGGCGAAGATCTGCTGCAGGCGGACCGGGTCGCCATCGAGCTCCAGCGGCGCGCCGTCATGCGTGTCGATCCGGATCTCCACGCCCTTCTCGATGGCGAGCGGACGCAAGAATTCGGCGGCCGAATCGAGCAGCGCGCTCAGGTCGACCCGCTGCAGATCCAGGATCAGCTTGCCGGTCACGATGCGGTTCATGTCCAGCAGATCGTTGATCAGCTTGGCCTGCAGGCCGGCATTGCGCGCGATGGCGTCGACGCCCCGCCTGACGGTGGCAGGGTTGTCCTGCGCGCGTTGCAGCACGCCGGCCCAGCCGACGATCACGGCCAGCGGCGTGCGCAGTTCGTGGCTGAGCGTGGCGAGAAATTCGTCCTTCAGCAATGCCACCCGTTCGCTCTCCAGACGCGCCGTGCGTTCGGCCTCGAACAGGTACTGGCGCTGGTTGTCCATCACGTGGCGTTCGGCCATGACTTCGCGCGCGATCTTGCGCCGCTCGATGGCGTTTTCGACGGCCCAGGTCAGGCTTTCGCGGCCCAGCCAGGCCTTGCCCACGAAATCCTGGGCGCCGTGGCGCAGCGAGGCACGGCTCTCCGTCCCGGCCACGCCCGTCAGGATCACGACAGGCAGGTGCGGAATCCTGTCGGCGTCGCACGGCAAGCGCGCCAGCACGTCGAGCGCGTCGCCATCGGGCAGAAAGAAGTCGAGAATCATGCAGTCGAACGGCGCCGAACTCGCGCACAGGTGCATCGCCTCGTTCGCCGACGTCGCTTCGACGAACTGGTAGCGGCGATCGTGCCCGCCCAGCAGCGCCGCCTTTGCCTCGGCGCGGTCCAGCGCATTGTCGTCGACCAGCAGGATGCGCCAGGGACGATCGGTGTCACAGGTCACGGGCATAAGGGTTTTCCAGTCGATGATGTGTCCGCGCCCGGCAGCACGACGTGCGTCAGCCAGTAGCGAAAGATGCTCTCGAGGTTGGCCAGGCCGTCCTCGAAGTTCACCAGCTTGACGTGATAGGCGTTGCCGCCGGCCGCATAGAACGCGTCCCGGTCGCGCGGGTTGATGCTGGCTGTCAGCACGATGACGGGCAGCGTGCGGCGTTGCGGATGGCGGCGCACTTCTTCCAGCAGCGTCAGGCCGTCTTCACCCGGCAGATTGCAGTCCAGGAGCATGAAGGCGTAGTCCGCGCCAGGCACGGCGAACAGCTGGCGCCTGGCGTCGTCGGCATCCATGGCATGCACCAGCAGGTTGCCGATGCCGGCGCGCCGCGCGGCAATCGAGACGGTGTCGAAATCCTCGTCGCTGTCGTCGACGACCAGAATGGGCGGCAAGTCGCTCCGCACCAGGGGCGTCATGCGACTGGCTGCTTCATGCCGGCGCCGATCAGCGTGAAGTAAAAGGTGGTGCCGACGCCCAGTTCGGACGTGAACCAGCTGTGGCCATTATGCTGCTCGACGAGCTTCTTGACGATCGCCAGGCCGGCGCCGCTGCCGCCCCCGTAGGCGTCGCGCGTGTGCAGGCGCTTGAACATCATGAAGACACGCTCGCTGTGCTTGGTATCGATGCCGATGCCGTTGTCGCGCACGTAGAACGTGGAGACGGTGTCAGCGCCATCGACCGGATCGAGGTAGCCGATCTCGATCCGGCGCTGCGGCTTTTCGTTGTACTTGGCGGCGTTGGAGATCAGGTTGGCGAACACTTCGCGCACGCGGATACGGTCACACGAGATCGTCGGCAGCGGCCTTGGAATCTGTACGTCGATGTCGCGCCCCAGCAGGCTCGCGCCGAGCATGTCGGTCGCCTCGGCCACCACGTCGCCCAGCGCGATCGGCTGGCGCGCAAGCGAGAGCCGGCCAACGCGCGAAAAGTGCAGCAGCGCGTCGAGCAGGCTGTCCATGCGCACCGTGAGGCGCAGCATGGCGTCGATGCGTTCGCGGCCCTGGGCGTCGAGCGGGCGGCCCGCCTTCGTTTCTTCGAGCAGGAAGTGCGCGTACTTGTGGATGCCGCGCAGCGGCTCTTTCAGATCGTGGCCGGCGACGTAGGCAAAGGCGTCGAGTTCATCGTTGCTGCGCACCAGATCCGTGTTCAGCGCCGCCAGCTGTTCGGCGCGGGCGACGACGACATCGAGCATCAACAGGCGCAGGTTCTTGGCCGCTTCGATCTCGACCGGCTTCCATGGTTCGGCGCGGCCCCGCACTTCTTCCTGCCACACCGCGAAGCTCTGGCGCGGGGTCAGGCGCGTGCCGTGCTCCCCGGTCGCCTTGCCGGCTTCGTACGGATTGCCGCCCCAGCGATACGTCTGCAGCTGCTCGGGACGGAACCAGATGACCCAGTCGCCCTGGCTGCGCTGCGAGATCGGAAACGCCAGCAGGCCGCTGCAGCAACCAAGCGCGTCGCCGCCCTCAGGATACGCGCGGCCCAGGTCGTCCAGCGCGATGACCGTGCCGCCATCGGCCAGGCGCGCGCTGTGCAGCGTCAGCCAGGTTGCCAGTGCCGTGAGCTGCTGCGCATCCGGCGTGGCGCCCGCCATGCTCCACTGGCCATTCTCCGACACCGCCACGCCGCCCGCATCGATCCCATCGAGCAGGCAGGGCGTGCCTTCGGTCAGCGCCGCGTAGTTGCCGTCGGCGAGCGCCTGGCCCAGCACCGCATGGTGCGCCGCCTCGAGCTTGAGCCGGTATTCCAGATGTTCCCGGCCTTCGGCCGAGGCGATTTCGAGAGACGTGACCTGGCCGAGAAATTCGGCGGCCGCGCGCAGGGTATAGGGCAGCACGATCGGCGTGTAATGGTGGCAGGCGATCAGCCCCCACAGCCGGCCGTCGCGCAGGATCGGCATCGTCAGCGTGGCGGCCACGCCCATATTGCGCAGGTAATCGGTGTACATGACGGACGCGCCGCGCAGTGCGCAATAGGTCATGTCCAGCGGCCGCCCGGTCACCGGGTTCAGCAGCGGTACGATTTCCATCAGCGCGCCGTTCACGTCCGGCAAGGGCCGCACGCCGATGCGCTTGAAGATGGCGCGCGCCGGTACCGGAATGTCGCTGGCCGGATAACGCAATCCCAGCCACGAATTGAGGTCGCTGCGGTGCGCGTCGGCGATCACTTCGCCTGTCTCGTCGCGGTGGAAGCGGTAGATCATCACGCGGTCCAGGCCCGTCGTGCGGCGTACCTCGTTGGCGGCGATGTCGCAGAACGCGCTCAGGCTGCTGGCCGACTTCAGGCGCACCAGCGTCGTTTTCACCATCGAATAATAGTCGCTGTCGGTCACGACCGTGTCGCCTGGCCGGCTGGCCGGCTCGATCTCGACGATCAGGACGCCGTCGGCCTGGTGGACCGAAAAGTCCATCGCGATATCGCGGCAAGGGGCATGGGGCAGCGGCGTGGTCAGCACGTACAGCGCATTGCGCTCCAGGACTTCGGTGCGCATCGCATGCACGATGCGCTGCGCCGCATCCGAACCGACGACGGCGGCCAGTGGCTGGTCCAGCACCTGGTCCATGGCCAGGCCGGTACGCTGCGGCCAGTTTTCACTGGCCTGGCGCACGATCAGGTCGTCAAGACTGAGCGCCAGCAGCAAGCCATGCGCCTGGATGCAACCCGGGGTCTGCACCGGCTCGTCATCGCAGTTGGACAGGGAGACGCCGTGGCGCTTGATACTGTACGGGAACGGCAGGGTGCTGCGACTCATTGAGTGACTCTTTATCGCATGGCCGTTTGCTAGACGAAGGGGCGAAGAGTAGCACTAACGTGGATTGTGCGGATAATCGTCGCGTGCCGACGGTACCTTTCGCTCTTGCGCCAAACGATGCTCACTCCATCAGCCTGCTACTACAGGCACGGTTCACACGTGTCAGCCGGGTGGTGCCCTGACTGAAAAAATAGCGGCCCTGTGCGGCGCCATTGATATCGCGATTGTTGACAGCGCGGCTCCATTGCAGTGCGGCGGTATCCGCATCGAGCTCGAGAAACGCATAGGTCTGGATTTCCACCCAATCAGGCTGCGTCGGCGCTGCGTGGAGATAGTAAATCATGTGACTGTCGGGAAGCGATTGAACACGGTATTTCGTCCCCAGCCGCACGTAGGCGCTATCCGGGAATTGCGGGCCCACGTCTCTCGCCCAGATGCGTACGACGCCCTTGCAGCTCGCAACCAGAAGGTCCGACGTGCCTTCCGCCACCGAATCATCAGGGCTGATCGTTTGCGACGTCAACGTCCCTGACCATACGCCGTCTCCCAGGGGAGAGGGCGCGTCGCCCTGGATTGGCGGCGCGGCGCAGCCCAGCAGGGCCAGGGCCAGGACGGCCGGGAAGATTATTTTCACGATTGCTCCAAAAAGAGAATGTCGCTGTGTTCTGACAAGCACACAGGCATGCGGACAACGTCAGATCAAGCGACGAGCCACTTCAGCCGCCCTCCCCTGGCGGCAGACTGTCCCACAGGTCGCCCGTCGGGCTGATGCGGGGCGCGGTCACGCCAAAGTGCTGGTAGGCCAGCGGCGTCGCAATGCGCCCGCGCGGGGTACGCTGCAGGTAGCCCTGCTGGATCAGGAACGGTTCGAGCACGTCTTCGATCGTGTCGGCCGCTTCGCCGATGGCGGCGGCCAGGTTGCCGATGCCGACCGGGCCGCCGGCAAACTTGAACAGCACTGCTTCGAGCAGCTTGCGGTCCATCACGTCAAAGCCCACGCTGTCGACGTCGAGCATCTTCAGGGCGCGGTCGGCGATGTCACGCGTGATCTCGCCCGTGCCTTTCACCTGCGCGAAGTCGCGCACGCGGCGCAGTAGCCGGTTGGCGATACGCGGCGTGCCGCGGGCGCGCTTGGCCACTTCGCGCGCGCCTTCTTCATCGATCGGCGCCACCAGCAGCGCGGCGCTGCGCAGCACGATCTTGGTCAGCTCGGGGACGTTGTAGAACTCCAGGCGCGCCACGATGCCGAAACGGTCGCGCAGCGGATTGGTCAGCATGCCGGCGCGGGTCGTCGCGCCGACCAGCGTGAACGGCTGCAGGTCGAGCTTCACGGAGCGTGCGGCAGGGCCTTCGCCGATCATGATGTCGATCTGATAGTCCTCGAGCGCCGGGTACAGGATCTCTTCGACCACCGGCGACAGGCGGTGAATCTCATCGATGAACAGCACGTCGTTCGGCTCGAGGTTGGTCAGGAGCGCGGCCAGGTCACCCGGACGCTCGAGCACGGGGCCCGAGGTCTGGCGCAGGTTCACGCCCATCTCGCGCGCAATGATGTGCGCGAGCGTCGTCTTGCCCAGGCCCGGTGGCCCGAACAGCAACGTGTGGTCGAGCGCTTCGCGCCGGTTGCGCGCGGCCGTGATGAAAATCTCGAGCTGGTCGCGGATTTTCTCCTGGCCGACGTATTCGTCGAGCTGCTTGGGCCGCAGCGCGCGTTCGATCGCCTCTTCGTTGGGCGAGGCCGGCGCGGCGTCGATCACGCGCTGTTCGGTAAAGTTGTCGGTCTGGATACTCATTGCTTACATCCGGTCAGGCTTTGGAAAGCGCCTTGAGCGCAAATTTGATGCCATCCGAGACGCTGCCGCCCGCTGGCATGCTCTTGATCGCCAGCAGCGCTTCCTTGTCGGAGTAGCCCAGCGCGGCCAGCGCATTGAGCACGTCGGTCTGCGTGTCGTCGCGCGGCACGCCGGCCACCATGCCGATGTCGGCGCCGAGTTTGCCCTTGAGCTCCAGCAGCAGACGCTCGGCGGTCTTCTTGCCGATGCCGGGCACCTTGACCAGGCGGCCCGTCTCTTGCAGCGTGACGGCTTGCGACAGCTCGGCCACGGTCATGCCCGACAGGATCGACAGCGCCATGCGCGCGCCGACGCCCGTGATCTTGATCAGTTGCCGGAACAGCGCGCGTTCGGCGGCACTGCCAAAGCCGAACAGCAGGTGCGCATCTTCGCGCACGGTCAGGTGCGTAAACAGCACGACTTTTTCGCCCGTGTGCGGCAGGTTGTAGAACGTGCTCATCGGCACATCGACTTCATAGCCGACGCCATTGCAATCCACCAGCACGTGGGGCGGCGCTTTTTCGAGCAGGGTTCCGGAGAGACGACCGATCATCGAATGAGTTCCTTGTTATGAGACGAGACGGCTGTTTTTCATGCGCAGCCCGATCATGTCGGGTGCAATCGCGCCCAACAGCGCAAGCGTGTCGATCGTGTGGGCATGGCAAATGGCCACGCCGAGCGCATCGGCGGCGTCACTGCCCGGCAGACCTGGCAATTTAAGCAGGCGCGCCACCATGTCCTGCACCTGTGGCTTGGCCGCGCGGCCCGTGCCCACCACCGCTTGCTTGACCTGCACCGCCGTGTATTCGGCCACGTCGAGATCGGCGCCCACGAGCGCCGTGATGGCCGCGCCGCGCGCCTGGCCCAGCAGCAGGGTCGATTGCGGATTGACGTTGACGAACACTTTTTCGATGGCGGAACAGGCCGGCTGGTAGGTCGCAATGATTTCGCTGACGCCGTGCAGGATGACTTTCAGGCGTGGCGGCAAGGCGCCTTCCAGCCCGGTCTTGATGGTGCCCGAAGCGATGTAGCGCAGCTTCGTGCCGTGTTTTTCAATGACGCCGAAACCCGTCGTGCGCAGGCCCGGGTCGATGCCGAGAATAATCATGCGGGAATGTTACCCCGGCTAGGGGTGTTCGTGGGAAAAATACTGTGCAAAAACACAGGGGCGCACCATTTCGGTACGCCCCCATTGGACGCCAGCGGGGGTGGCAGGTTTCCCGCCGCCCTCGCCTTGTCATGGAATCAATGACGGAAGTGACGCGTGCCCGTGTACAGCATGACGACGCCACGCTCGTCGGCGGCATCGATGACTTCCTGGTCGCGCATCGAACCACCCGGGTGGATCACGCAGGTCGCGCCGGCATCGACGACAACGTCCAGGCCGTCACGGAACGGGAAGAATGCATCCGACGCCACGGCCGAGCCGCTCAGGCTCAGGCCGGCGTTCTGCGCCTTGATCGAGGCAATGCGCGCCGAGTCGATGCGGCTCATCTGGCCGGCGCCGACGCCCAGCGTCATGCCGTTACCGCAGAACACGATCGCGTTCGACTTGACGAACTTGGCCACGCGCCAGGCAAACATCAGGTCTTGCAGCTGCTGCGGCGATGGCTGCAGCTTGGAAACCACGCGCAGGTCTTCCATGCCGACATTCTTCGCGTCTGGCGACTGCACCAGCAGGCCGCCGCCGACGCGCTTGACGTCGTAGGCATTCTGGCCGGCGCCCAGGGCGATTTCCAGCAGACGCACGTTCTGCTTGGCCGACATGATCTGGCGTGCTTCGGCGGTAAAGCTCGGCGCGATCAGCACTTCGACAAACAGCTTGGCCAGCGCTTCGGCCGCCTTGCCATCGACTTCGACGTTGAAGGCGATGATGCCGCCAAAGGCCGAGGTCGGATCGGTCTGCAGTGCGCGCGAATACGCGTCCAGTGCATCGATGCCGATTGCCACACCGCACGGATTGGCGTGCTTGACGATCACGCAACCGGCAGCCTGGCCAAGGCCGCCGAGCGACTTGACGCATTCCCAGGCCGCGTCGGCATCGGCGATATTGTTGTACGACAGCTCTTTACCTTGCAGCTGGCGGTAGTTGGCCAGCGCGCCGTCGATCGTGACGAGGTCGCGGTAGAAGGCGGCGCCCTGGTGCGGGTTTTCGCCGTAGCGCATTTCCTGGACTTTCTCGAAGCCCATGTTCAGCGTGGCCGGGAAGTTCGAGCGGGTCGCGTGTGCGCGGTCTTCGCCCAGGCTGGTCAGGTAATTGGTGATCGCGCCGTCGTACTGGGCGGTGTGCGCGAACACTTTCTTGGCCAGGCGGAGCTTGGTCTCGTAGCTGACGGGACCGGCGTCGCCGCCCGAGCCCTTCATCTCAGCCAGCACGACGCCGTAGTCGGCCGGATCGACGACCACGACCACGTCGCGGTGGTTCTTGGCGGCCGAACGCAGCATGGTCGGACCACCGATGTCGATGTTCTCGATCGCATCTTCCAGCGAGCATTGCTCTTTGGCGACGGTTTGCTGGAACGGGTACAGATTGACCACGACCATGTCGATCTGCGGAATATTGTGCTCTTCCAGTTTCGCAATATGCTCGGGGAAATCGCGACGGGCCAGGATGCCACCGTGCACTTTCGGGTGCAGCGTCTTGACGCGGCCATCGAGCATTTCCGGGAAACCGGTGTAATCGGCCACTTCCGTGACTGGCACGCCATTTTCTTGCAGCAGCTTGGCGGTGCCGCCAGTGGACAGGATGTTCACGCCCAGCTGGTTCAGCGCGCGCGCGAAATCGAGCACGCCGGTCTTGTCGGATACGGAAATGAGAGCTTGTTTGATCATGGTGAGGCCTATGGTTGAGAATTCCTGGCGCCGGACGTGGAGACCGTTGGGTCTCCGGGGCCGCGCAGGAAGCGCAGCCAACCGGCAACGCTTAGAGCAGCCCGTGCTCTTGCAGTTTCTTGCGCAATGTATTGCGATTGATGCCCAGCATCTGCGCGGCATGCGACTGGTTGCCGTCGGCGCGCGACATGACCACTTCGAGGACGGGCTTTTCGACGGTCAACACCATCATGTCGTAGATGTTGGTCGGTTTTTGCTCGCCGAGATCGTTGAAATAGTCTTCAAGACTCTTCTGGACGACTTCCTGGATACTTTCTTTGCTCATGTCTTTGCTGCTTCATCCTGGTTGTGTGATTGCTGCCCAGCTTGCTGCACTGGCTTGCTGCATCTGCGGGCAGCGCGTCCCCAATTGTTCTTCTTGTCGCTGGTTGTGCTGGTCTTCTATGCCGCGATTGCGTCCACGGCGGGAAGCGCGGGGCGGTATTGTAACCGCTCGCCATGGCGGTGCTGGGATTTCAGGAAGTCATCCATCGCAGCAAGTTGCTCGGCTGTCGATTCCAGCAGATTCATGCGCTGACGGAATTCCTCGCCATCCGGCAGATCCTGGACATACCAGCCGATGTGCTTGCGCGCAGTGCGCACGCCGATGAACTCGCCATAAAAGGCGTAGTGTGCGGGCAAATGCTCATGCATCAGTTCACGCACTTCTTCCACCAGCGGCGCCGGCATGTGCTCGCCCGTGCGCAGGAAGTGATCGATTTCGCGGCAGATCCATGGCCGGCCCTGGGCCGCCCGGCCGATCATGACGGCGTCCGCCCCCGTGTAGTCGAGCACGAACTTGGCTTTCTCGGGCGTGGTGATGTCGCCATTGGCCACCACCGGAATGCCGACCGACGCCTTCACGGCGCGGATGGTGTCGTACTCGGCGTCGCCCTTGTAGCCGTCGGCGCGCGTGCGGCCGTGCAGGGTCAGCATCTGGATGCCGGCCTGCTCCGCCAGACGCGCGATGCGCAGCGCGTTCTTGTTTTGGCGATCCCAGCCGGTACGGAACTTCAGCGTGACCGGCACATCGACGGCCTCGACCACCGCGTGCAGGATGCGCTCGACCAGGTCTTCGTGCTGCAACAGGGCCGATCCGCACCAGCTGTTGCACACCTTCTTGACCGGGCACCCCATATTGATGTCGATGATCTGCGCGCCACGCTCGACGTTGAACTTCGCACAATCGGCGAGGTCTTTCGGATCGGCGCCGGCGATCTGCACCGCCTTGGGCTCCATCTCGCCCGCGTGGTCGATCCGGCGCGACGTCTTTTCGCTGGCCCACAGGCGCGGATTGGACGCAGCCATCTCGGACACCGCATAGCCCGCGCCGAGCTGCTTGCACAGTTGCCGGAACGGACGGTCCGTCACACCAGCCATCGGCGCGACAAAGACGTTATTACGCAGGAGATAAGGACCTATTTGCACAGCTGGCAGACTCAAAAGTGACACGGGAACCTGCTATTTTACCTCAAGCGCTGCTCAATTTATCAGCACAATTTTTCAAATTGTTGTGTGTGCGATATTGGCAAGGTCAGGAAATGGGGAGTGAGACCCCTCAGGTAGAGTGGACGGCTCCGCCGTCCACGCGGCGATCGCTATCGGCGCCGGTCGTGCGCGGGGTGATCTGGCGGGCGACCGATGGTGCCGGTTTCGTGCGGGGCAAGCCCACAGCCAACCAATCGGTGCCGGTTTCGTGCGGGGCAGCCCGGCAGCCAACCATCACCGCGTGGAAGGCGGAGCCTTCCACCCTACGGCAAATCGTCCAGGGCCACTTGCCGCAGATGCTCGACTTCGCCCCAGCTGAGCAGGTGCAGCTTGCCCTGCTCGACCGCAAAGCGGTTGATGCTGGCGTTGTGCACCTTGAAGTCGCGCGGGGTGTCCAGCGACAGGCCCAGTGCGGCGCGGTAGGCGCACTCGAGCACGCCACCGTGCGCCACCAGTGCCAGTATCTGCCCCGGATGACGGGCAGCGTGGGCCGCGATCGCCGTCGTGACGCGGTCGAAAAAGGCGCGGAACGATTCACCCTGGTTTTTGCCCGGTGGCAGCGTTGCATCGACATTGCGCGCCTGCCATGCGGCAAAGTCCGCCGGATAGCGGGCCGCGATCTCACTATAGAGCAAGCCTTCGAAGCCGCCGTAGCAGCGTTCGCGCAATTGGGGATCGACCTGCACAGCCGTTGTTGCGCCGCGCGCGCGCAGGATCGCCTCAGCGGTCTGGCGGGCACGGCCCAGGTCGCTGGACAGCACGTGGTCGATGGCTTCACCGGCCAGTACCGCGCCAAGCAGCGCCGCCTGGCGCTCGCCTTCGGCATTGAGCGGGATATCGAGATGGCCCTGCAGCCGGCGTTCGGCATTCCAGGCGGTTTCGCCGTGGCGGATGAGCAGGATCGTGGTCGCGCCCTGGGGCGCCGTGGTCAGGGTCATGAGGTTCTTGTGCCCGAACCTCGGGGCAATCGGATGGAAGCGCTATTTTGGCAGATCGGCGACGGCGTGGGGATTGAGTGCATAGGTGCCGAAGATGCACGCCTCGTCGAGGATGTGCCCGTAGATCGCCATGCGGGCTTCCAGCCCCGTGAAGCGGCCCGTGAGCGGCAGGCGTGGCATATCGAGCGCATACAGGGTAAAGACGTAGTGGTGCACGCGCTCGTCGTTCCAGGGCGGACATGGGCCGTCATAGCCATAGAACTCGCCGGCCATGCCGGGCGCGCCGGCAAACCAGTCGGTATAGTCATTGAGGCCATGGCGCAATTGGTGCTCGGTGCCGTTCTTGATGGTGAACGGCACCAGCGGCCCCGGTTTGCCATGCGGCGTGACGCGATTGGAAAACCTGCCCTCGGCCAGCGCCGTGAGGCATACGGGGATATCGGCCAGCGTCCAGTGAAAAAAATCGATGCGCGGCGCCGTCAGTGGCACCGTGCAGCCGTCGACATTGACGCGGCGGCCATCGCGTGGGACGTCGGGATCGTGGCAGACCAGCACCAGCGATTCGGTGCCGTTCGGTACGTCGGCCCAGGCGATATGCGGGTTGCGGTTGCTCGACAGCCTGACATGGGCGGCAGAGTCGCCCACGGCGAACGCGCAGGCAGCGGGGATGGCGGCCCCGTTGGCAAATGAATTGCTCCAGATTCGCATGGCTCCTCCCGGCTACTGGGTTTGACCCTGGCAGCTAGGCGGGGTTTCAGCGGGTTGCTACGACCGGATCAACGCGCAGCCAGAATGTCACCGGCCCGTCATTGATGAGCGACACCTTCATGTCGGCGCCGAACACGCCGGTGTCCACCTGGGCGTGGCGCGTGCGGGCCTGGCGCACGGCGTAATCGAACAGGCGCCGGCCATCTTCCGGTGCTGCCGCCGGCGTGAACGACGGCCGCGTGCCGGATTTGGTATCGGCCGCGAGCGTGAATTGCGGCACCAGGAGCAGGCCGCCATTGACGTCGGCCAGGCTGCGATTCATCTTGCCGGCCTCATCCGAAAAGACGCGGTAACCGAGCATTTTGGTCAGCAACAAATCGGCTTCGCGCTCGGTGTCACCCTTTTCGGCGCACAGCAATACCAAGAGGCCCGGACCGATGGCGCCGACGGTCGCACCGTCGACGCGCACTGCCGCTTCGCTCACGCGTTGCAGCAGGCCGATCATGCCAGCGTCACGCGCGCAAACTTGCGCTTGCCCACTTGCACGACGAGCGTGCCGGCAGCCACCTGCAAGGCTTTATCAGCCACGACGGCGCCGTCGATGCGCACGCCGCCCTGGTCGACCATGCGCATGGCTTCGGACGTCGATGCGCACAAGCCAGCTTGCTTGAGCAATTGCGCCACGCCCATCGGGGCGCCCGACAGCGACACTTCGGGCACGTCGTCGGGGATGCCGCCCTTGGAGCGGTTGACGAAGTCGGCCAGCGCATCGTCGGCCGCCTGGGCCGAGTGGAAGCGCGTCACGATTTCCTTGCCCAGCGCCACCTTGGCGTCGCGCGGGTTGGCGCCGCCGTCGATCGTCGCCTTCAATTGGGCAATGTCGTCCAGCGAGCGGAACGACAGCAAATTGAAGTACTTCCACATCATGTCGTCCGAAATGCTCATCAGCTTGCCGAACATGGTGTTCGGCGCTTCGGTGATGCCGATGTAGTTGTTTTTCGACTTGGACATCTTCTCGACGCCATCCAGGCCTTCGAGCAGCGGCATGGTCAGGATGCACTGCGGCTCCTGGCCGTAGTCCTTCTGCAGTTCGCGGCCAACCAGCAAGTTGAATTTCTGGTCCGTTCCACCCAGCTCAAGGTCGGACTTCAATGCGACCGAATCGTAGCCCTGCATCAGCGGATACAGGAACTCATGCACGGCGATCGGTGTCCCACTCTTGTAGCGCTTGGTGAAATCGTCGCGCTCCATCATGCGCGCTACTGTATAGCGTGACGCAAGCTGGATCATGCCGCGCGCGCCGAGCGGGTCGCACCACTCCGAGTTGTAGCGCATCTCGGTGCGGCTGGCGTCCAGCACCAGCGATGCCTGACGGAAGTACGTCATCGCGTTTTCTTCAACCTGCTCACGCGTCAGCGGCGGCCGGGTTGCGTTGCGCCCCGACGGGTCGCCAATCATCGACGTGAAGTCACCGATCAAAAAGATCACCTGGTGACCCAGATCTTGCAATTGACGCAACTTGTTCAGCACCACGGTGTGACCCAGATGCAAGTCTGGCGCCGTCGGGTCCAGACCCAGTTTGATGCGCAGCGGGGTGCCGGTTTGCTCCGACCGCGCCAGTTTTTGCGCAAAATCGGCCTCGACCAGCAACTCGTCGACACCCCTTTTTGCGATGGCGAGGGACTCGAGAACGCGGTCAGTCAGAGGAAGGCGCACAGGCGCATTTACCATGGAATTGCCGCCAGGAACTGCTGTTGAGGTCATAAATTCGTGTAGGAAATTGGCTAAAACGGTTGTAGGACCACATCTTTTGGTATAATTCACGATCCTGTTTTCGTTTCCCAAAGAAAACTTTGTTAAACGTCATGAACATGGCCCTTGAAAGTTCAGCCGCAAATTTTAACTGATTGCATGAACCCTATACAGAAAATTACCCGTCAGACACTGCTGCAGCTGGTGCCGAAGACCCGCAAAGCCCGCGTTTTGAGCGCCGGCGCCGTCTTCCTGAGCATGTGCGCCTTTGGCGCAGTAGGTGTCGCCCCGATCGCCAACGATCCTTCCGACCTGCCCGTGACCTCGGTCGCGACGAACCTGGAATTGCCAAATCTGGCAGCCCAGATCGCCGCACTGCAGCAAGACGAGCAGCAATTCATCCACGAAGAACGCATCCGCCGCGGCGATTCGCTCGGCTCGCTCTTCACCCGCCTTGGCATCGAAGATGCACAGGCACAGAAATTCGTTCGTTCCGACAAGCTGGCACGTCGCCTGCTGTCGCTCCAGACCGGCAAGCGTATCCAGGCCGAGACCGATGAAAATGGCCTGCTGCTGTCGATGCGCGCCACCGTCATCGATGGCAAGAACGGCAACGCACGCACGATCAGCGTCGAGCGCAAGGGCGAATCCTTCGTCGCCCTCGAAGCGCCGGCCAAGCTCGAGCGTCGCGTCGAAATGCGCTCGCGCGACATCGCGTCGTCGCTGTATGCAGCCACCGACTCCAACGTAGACGGCGGCAGCCTGCCCGATTCGATCGTCGGCCAGATCATCGAGATGTTCTCGACCGATATCGACTTCCGCACCGACGTCAAGCGCGGTGACCGCTTCAATGTGGTCTACGAGACCTTCTGGCTCGACGGCGAACAGGTCAAGACCGGCCGTATCCTGGCTGGCGAGTTCGTCAACCGCGGCGTGGCGTACCAGTCGGTCTGGTATGAAGATCCGATCACCAAACAGGGCGGTTACTACACCCTGGACGGCAAGGCACTCAAGAAAGCCTTCCTGAAGTCGCCACTCGAGTACTCGCGCATTTCGTCGGGCTTCTCGATGCGCGTGCACCCGCTGTCGGGCAAATGGAAAGCGCACAAGGGCGTCGATTACGCAGCATCGACCGGCACCCCGATCCGCGCCGTGGCGGATGCCACCGTCGACTTCGCCGGCAACGGCAATGGCTACGGCAATATGGTCGTGCTCAAGCACTGGTCGGCGTACAGCACCGCCTACGCGCACATGAGCCGCATCGCGCCAGGTCTGCGCAAGGGCGCCAAGATCAGCCAGGGCCAGGTCATCGGCTACGTCGGTTCGACCGGCTGGTCGACCGGCGCGCACCTGCACTACGAATTCCGTGTTGCAGGCGTGGCCAAGGATCCAAACCAGTACAAGTCGCTGGCACAGCAACCGCTGAGCCAGGCTGAACTAGGTCGTTTCCGCATGGCTGCAGCTGAGATGAATCACCGCTTCTCGCTGCTGGGTCCAAGCGGTTCGGCCATGGCCGCCCGCTAAGACAGCTTCACCCCTGTCCCGACGCCCTCCGCTGCATCTCGATGCCGGAGGGCGTTTTGCTTTGTATGGCCTGATTTTTTCATAACACCATGACCGAGACCCCTTCCCTTTTCATTGGCCTGATGTCAGGCACCAGCCTCGACGGCGTCGATGGCGTGCTGGCCGACTTTTCGCAAGACGCGATCCGCACGATCGCCGCCGCCTTTACACCCTTCCCTGCCGACCTGCGCGATGAGCTGATGGCGCTGCAGGCGGCCAGCCACAACGAACTTGAGCGCGAGGCGCTAGCCGCCAATGCACTGGCGCTGGCCTATGCCGACTGCGTGCGTGCGCTATTGCCGTCCAGCCCCGGCAAGGTTGCTGCCGTGGCCGTGCATGGCCAGACGATCCGCCATCGCCCCGAGCTGGGCTTTACGCGCCAGACCAACAATCCGGCGCTGCTGGCCGAACTCACCGGCCTGGACGTGATCGCCGACTTTCGCAGCCGCGACGTCGCTGCCGGTGGCCAGGGTGCGCCGCTGGTGCCGGCCTTTCATGCGGCCGCGTTCGGCGCTCCGGGTACCGCGCGCGTGGTCGTCAACATCGGTGGCATCGGCAATATCAGCGTGCTGCATGGCGACGGGGGCGTGACGGGCTTCGATACCGGTCCCGGCAATGTATTGATGGACCTGTGGGTCGCGCGCCACCAGGGCCGCGCCTACGACGAGGATGGCGCCTGGGCTGCGAGCGGGACCGTCCACCAGCCGTTGCTGGCAGCGTTGCTCGATGAGCCGTACTTCGGGCTGCCGGCGCCCAAGAGCACGGGGCGCGACCTGTTCCACGCCGCCTGGCTCGATGCCAGGCTGGCTGCTTTCCAGGATGTCGCCCCGGCCGACGTCCAGGCCACGCTCACGCGTCTGACGGCTGTGACGATCGCACGCGCCATCCGCGATGAGGGCATCGCGCCGGATGCGGTATATATATGCGGTGGCGGCGCCTATAACGGCGCGCTGCTGCGCGCTATCAGCGCCGAGCTCGATGGCGTGACAGTGGCGTCAACGGCCGAACTGGGCGTCGCCCCGAACCGGGTTGAAGCGTTGGCGTTCGCCTGGCTGGGTTGGCGCTTCACGCAGCGCGAGCCGGGCAATCTGCCAGCCGTCACGGGCGCACGCGGCTTGCGCGTTCTGGGCGCGCTGTACCCGGCGTGAACGCAAAAAGGCCCGCTCGAAGCGGGCCTTTTTCGATACTCCGGCAATTGCCGGGTCGTGCTGCGCTGCTTACGCCGAGAACGACGAACCGCAACCGCAGGTCGAGGTGGCGTTCGGATTCTTGATCACGAACTGCGCGCCTTCGAGGTCATCCTTGTAATCGATCTCGGCGCCGACCAGGTACTGGTAGCTCATCGAATCGATCAACAGCTGGACGCCTGCTTTTTCCATCGTCGTATCATCGTCATTGATGATCTCGTCGAAGGTGAAGCCATACTGGAAGCCCGAGCAGCCGCCGCCCTGCACGAAGACGCGCAGCTTGAGGTCGGGGTTGCCTTCTTCTTCGATCAGCTGGGCCACTTTCTGTGCCGCGCTGTCGGTGAAGTTGATTGGTACGGGAATCGTGTCGAAATCTACTACTTCGGCGACTGCGGTCATGGAATGCTCCTGGATAATCAAACTCCGCCCATTATAGACGGTTGGGGGAACTCATGCTGCCGACCCTCAGGGAAAGTCGGCCAGATGAGACACCAGTTGTCACTCAGACAGGGTACCGTCCCTTGATAATATCAAGAGGACATGATCCTTCTGCAAGCGCTGGTGCAGTAGCCTCGAATATGCGGCCAAGTGGCCGCAATTCAAGTCCGACAGGCACCAGCGACGCCTGTTACGGCAACAGCGCGATCTGCTTCAGCCCGGTCGCTTCATCCAGCCCGAACATCAGGTTCATGCACTGAACGGCCTGGCCCGACGCGCCCTTGACCAGGTTGTCCTGCACCACCAGGATCACGACCGTGTCGCCGCCATCCGGGCGATGCAGCGCCAGGCGCAGCACGTTCGAGCCACGGGTCGAGCGCGTCTCAGGGTGCGAGCCGAACGGCATCACATCGACGAACTCGCTGTCCTTGTATTCGTCTTCGAACAGGGCCTGCAGCGCCGCATCGTCGATCTCTTTCGTCAGGCGCGCATACAGCGTCGCGTGCATGCCGCGGATCATCGGCACCAGGTGCGGCGTGAAGATCAGGCCAACTTTCTGGTCGGTGAAGCGTGCCAGCTGGGCCGTGGTTTCCGGCGTGTGGCGGTGACCACTGACACCGTAGGCCTTGAAGTTGTCGCTCGACTCCGAGAACAACGTGGCGATCTCGGCCTTGCGGCCGGCGCCCGAGACGCCCGACTTGCAGTCGGCGATCAGGTTGCCCGCGTCGATGATACCGGCCTTGAGGAGCGGGTAGTAGCCAAGCTGCATCGTGGTCGGGTAGCAGCCAGGGTTGGCGATCAGGCGCGCGCCCTTGATGGCGTCGCGGTTCAGTTCCGCCAGGCCATACACGGCTTCTTCGAGCAGCTCGGGCGCCGTGTGGTCGATCTTGTACCATTTTTCGAACGTGGCCTGATCCTTCAGGCGGAAGTCGGCCGCCAGGTCGATTACTTTCACGCCCGCTGCCAGCAGCTCGGGCGCCTGCGCCATTGCCACGCCGTGCGGGGTGGCAAAGAACACGACGTCGCAGCTTTTCAGGTCGGCTTTATCAGGGCTCGAGAACGCCAGGTCGACGCGGCCGCGCAGCGACGGGAACATGTCGGCCACCGGCAGGCCGTCTTCCTTGCGCGACGTGATTGCCGTCAGTTGCACATCCGGGTGCACGGCCAACAGCCGCAGCAATTCCACGCCCGTGTATCCGGTGCCGCCAACGATGCCAACTTTGATCATGTTCTATTCCTCGATAATGGTAGAAAGGCCCTGATTTCAGGACGAAGGTGCATTTTAACAGCCTGGGAAATGCGGGGTGTACCGCTCTGTAAAGCAAAAAAGCCGCCCAACCTTGCGGTGGACGGCTTTTTCGGCACAGCGCCCGAAGGCACTGTGCAAAAGCGAATTAACGCTTCGAGAATTGCTTTGCGCGACGTGCTTTGCGCAGACCAACTTTTTTACGCTCGACTTCACGCGCATCGCGGGTGACGAAGCCAGCACGGGCCAGATCTGGCTTCAGTGCTGCGTCGTAGTCGATCAGAGCGCGGGTGATGCCGTGACGGACGGCGCCAGCCTGGCCCGACTCGCCGCCGCCGTGCACGTTGACCTTGATGTCAAAACGCTCGACGTTGCCGGTCAGTTCCAGCGGCTGGCGAATGACCATCAGGCCGGTTTCGCGCGAGAAGTATTCCGAAGCAGGCTTGCCGTTCACGATGATCAGGCCGGTGCCAGTTTTGATGAACACGCGAGCGACTGCACTCTTGCGACGGCCGGTGCCGTAGTTGTAGTTACCGATCATGTCAGTTCCTTAGAGGGTCAGTGCTTGTGGTTGCTGAGCAGCGTGTGGGTGCGAACCTTCCGCGTACACTTTCAGCTTCTTGATCATTGCGTAGCCGAGTGGGCCTTTAGGCAGCATGCCCTTGACCGCTTTCTCGAGTGCGCGACCTGGGAAACGCTGTTGCATTTTCAGGAAGTTCGTTTCGTAGATACCGCCCGGGTAGCCCGAGTGACGGTAGTACGTTTTTTCGGTGGCCTTGGTACCGGTCACACGCAGTTTGCCTGCATTGATCACAACGATGAAGTCACCGGTGTCGACGTGCGGGGTGAATTCCGGCTTGTGCTTGCCGCGCAGTCGGAGTGCCACTTCGCTGGCAACACGTCCGAGGACCAGGTCCGTCGCGTCAATGACAAACCAGTCGCGCTGGACTTCATGGCCCTTAGCGGAAAAAGTTTTCATGTTTATTCCAAAATAAAAAATTGCTCAAATGGTGGTTCCGCCCTGTACTTCAGCGGACTCGGCCTTGTTATCTTTTCCTGAGCAAACGGAAAGCCGACGATCATAACCTGCACGGGCACTGCCGTCAATCGCCATCTGGTGATTTTCAGGGGCCAGCGCGGCCACAATCCTGACCCGGTCCGCATGCCTTGATGCATAGTTGAAACAATGGGTTGACCATAGAAACAACGCGAACTTATCATCGTTGCAACCTGAGGAGATGTCGTGACGATATTCAAGATTTTGCCCACCCTGCTGGCGCTGCCGCTGCTGCTGGCTACGGGCAGCGCCAGCGCCGCCGCACCGGCCATGACGGACCGCAACTGCCACCTGCCCGGTGTGGTCGAGGCGCTGCGCTGCGTCAGCGTGACGGTGCCGCTCGACCATGCGAAGCCGCAGGGCCCAACGCTGGCGCTGCACGTGACCGTGGCGCCGGCGTTCCGCCAGGGCAGCCGCACCGATCCGCTGTTCGTGCTGGCCGGCGGCCCGGGCCAGGCGGGCAGCGATGTGCTGGTGCTGCTCAAGGCGGCGTTCGACCGCGTGCGCGCCACGCGCGACATCGTCTTCATCGACCAGCGCGGCACCGGCCGCTCGGGCAAACTCGGCTGCGTCAGCAAGCCCGAACACGAAACCATGGGCGACGCCGAACTGATGGCCGAACTGCGCGCCTGTATCGCGGCCAACAAGTCGCCTTTGAGTGCGTACACCACGCTGGCCGCCGCGCGCGATCTCGAACGCGTGCGCCTTGCGCTGGGCTACGGCCAGGTCAATCTGTGGGGCGGCTCGTACGGCACGCGCCTGGCGCAAACCTATGCCCGCGCCTATCCATCGAGCGTACGCGCCCTCGTGCTCGACGGCGTGGCCGCGCCCGACCAGGTGATCCCGGCCGGGGGCCGCGACTCGCAGACCGCGCTCGACGGCGTGTTTGCCGCCTGCGCCAAGGACGCCGCCTGCCACAAGGCGTACCCGAACCTGCGCGCCGAATTCGATCGCCTGGTCACCCGGCTCGAAGCGGGCGACCTGCGCCTGTCGCTGCCCAATCCGCGCACGGCCGAGCAGACCAGTTTCACGATGTCGTCCGACCGCTTCCTGGGCACCGTACACAACATCCTGTATGCGCCGGCCGATGCGCGGCGCCTGCCATTCCTGATCCATAACGCGAGCCAAGGGCGCTGGCAGCCGTTCATCGCGCGCCAGAACCTGGCCGGTGACTTCGGCAACGATGCGAGCATGTCGATGCTGCTGCACTTCGCCGTGGTGTGCGCCGAAGACGTACCCCGTTTCACGCCCGAGTTGATGAAGGCTGACGCCGCCGTACTGGCGCGGCCGCTGGCCGAGATGATGCCGAAGCTGTGCAGGGACGACATCAAGGTGCCGGCCGTGCCGTATGCAGAACCGACCCGCATCGACGCACCAGCCCTGCTGCTCTCGGGCGCGCTCGATCCGGTCACGCCGCCGCACCGCGCCGCGAGCGCCGCCCGGTCGATGGCGCACGCCCAGCAGATCGTGGTGGCCAATGCAGGCCATGGCGTCTCGCAACTGGGCTGCGCGCCGCGCCTGCTGCGCGCCTTCCTTGACCATCCGCAGGACAAGCTCGACGCGGCCTGCATGGCCGAGATCCCGGCGCCCACCTTCCAGCTCGGCAGCGCCGGGCCGCAACCATAGATTCGGACACGCCATGATCGAAGTTCACGATGTACGCAAGGCCTTCGGCGCCGTCCAGGCGCTGGGCGGCGTTTCCTTCACCGCGCGCGATGGCCAGATCACCGCGCTGCTCGGCCCCAACGGCGCCGGCAAGACCACCCTGCTGCGCACGCTCGTCGGCCTGCTCAAACGCGACCACGGCAGCATCCTGATCGGCGGCGTCGACCCCGAACAGGACCCGATGGCGGTGCGCCGCAATATCGGCTTTCTCACCGACCAGTTCGGGCTGTACGAGCGCCTGACCACCCGCGAATACCTGCATTATTTCGGCGAACTCAACGACATGCAGGCCCCGGCACTGCGCACGCGCATCGGCGAAGTGGCCGAGCTGCTGGGCATGGAAGACATCCTGGATCGCCGGGCCAAGGGCTTTTCGCAGGGCCAGCGCATCAAGGTCGCGCTGGCGCGCACGCTGCTGCACCGCCCGCGCCACCTGCTGCTCGATGAACCGAGCCGCGGCCTGGACGTGATGAGCACGCGCGCGCTGCGCACGGCCCTGAACGCGCTGCGCGAGGACGGCAGCTGCGTGATCATGGCTACCCACGTGATGCAGGAAGTGACGCACCTGTGCGACGACGTGATCGTCATCGCCAAGGGCCATACCGTGGCCCAGGGCTCGCCCGAAGAACTGTGCCGGCGCACCGGCATCACCAACCTGGAAGACGCCTTTGTCAGCCTGGTCGGCACCGAAGAAGGTATCGCATGAAGTCCAAGATCCGGATCGTGTTTTTGAAAGAGCTGCGCGAGATGCTGCGCGAGCGCCGCACGCTGGCGTTCCTGCTGGCCGCCTCGCTGATGTACCCGGCCATCATCGGCCTGCTGCTGAACCAGATGATCGAACGGAACACGCGCACCGAGCGTGAAGGCATCGAGATGGTCGTCATCGGCGGCGCGAAAGCGCCGACCCTGATGGCCCAGCTGCGCGAGCGCAGCGTGACCGTCACCGAGGCCGCGCCGATGAATGAAGACGCCATTGGGGACCTGCTGCGCGCCAAAAAGACCGTCGCCGTGCTGCGCGTGACGGACGACTACGTCGCCAACTACCAGGCCATGCGCCCGGCGCGCCTGGAGCTGTGGTTCGATTCGTCCACCGAGAGCGGCCCGCAGCGGCGCGACGTCGAAGACATCCTGCAGGCCTACAGCAGCAATATCGCCAGCGCGCGCCTGCTCGCGCACGGCGTCTCGCCCGCCACGCTCTCGCCCATCGAGCTGCAGCGCCATGACACGGGCACCAACGCCTCGCGCTCGGCGATGGTCATCGGCGGCATCATCGGTATCCTGTTTTTACCGGCGTTTTTCCTGAACCTGTCGGCGGCCGTCGACAGCACGGCGGGCGAACGCGAACGGCGCTCGCTCGAAGTGCTGATGGCGCAGCCGGCCCGCAGCTGGGAACTGGTGGTCGGCAAATGGCTGGCCGCGAGCGTGCCGTCGCTGCTGGGCGTGACGCTGATCCTGTGCGTCGCGCACGCCATCCTGCGCTGGCTGCCGCTCGAGGAAATCGGCATGTCGTGGAACCTGGGCTGGGGTGAGCTGATGCTCGTGTGCCTGGTCACGGTGCCGCTGTCGCTGCTCTCGAGCGCCCTGTTCATCGGCCTCGCGATGAACGCGAAGACCTTCAAGGAAGCCCAGACCACGGTCAGCTTCGTGACCATCCTGCCCGTGATTCCGGGCTTCGTGGTCTCGTTCATGGAACTCAAGACCGCGACCTGGATGTACCTGGTGCCGATGCTGTCGAACCAGACGCTGGTCAAGGAACTGGCCAAGACGGGCGACATCGGCCCGCTGCCGTTCGTGCTGACATTCTTGTGCGCGCTGATCCCGGCGCTGCTGGTGGTGGCGTTCGCGAGCTGGCGCATGAAGAGCGAGAAATACGTGCTGGGTGTGTGATCCCGCCGTACAATCGAAGCCCCTTTTCAAGAACACAGCACAGCGGAGCAGAACATGGATGTAAAAGTCAGCTGGAACGGCCCGTCGGGCATGAGCTTCCGGGCCCAGACGGGCAGCGGCCACATGGTGGCAATGGATGGCGCGCCGGAAGGCGGCGGCCACAATCTGGCGCCGCGCCCGATGGAGATGGTGTTGATCGGCACCGGCGGCTGCGCCGCGTATGACGTGGTGCTGATCCTCAAGCGCGGGCGCGAAGACGTGCGCGGGTGCGACGTGACGCTGCAGGCCGAGCGTGCCGAGACCGATCCGAAGGTCTTCACGAAGATTAACTTCCACTTCGTGGTCACGGGCCGCAACCTGAAACCGGCGGCGGTCGAACGCGCGGTGCAGCTATCGCATGACAAGTACTGCTCGGCGTCGGCCATGCTGGCCAAGACCGCCGAGATCACGCACTCGATCGAGATCGTCGAAGCTTAAAACGGGGCTTCAGATGCGGTAGGCGGCGGTGGTCATGACCTTGGCCATCGCCCGCATCGCCATCTTGACCGGCATCGGCAACGGGGCTGCGCCCATCGCCTGGGCCGCGTCGGCGTGCGCGATTTCATCGATGCGCATCTGATCGACGATCGCGCGCGATTTGGCGTCCTGCTGCGGCAGCAGTTCGAGGTGGCTGTTCAGGTGCGCCTCGACCTGGCGCTCGGTCTCCACCACGAAGCCCAGGCTGACCGGATCGCCGATCCGGGCCGCCACGGCGCCCATCACATAGGCGCCCGCATACCACAGCGGATTGAGTACGCTCGGTTGCGAACCCAGTTCATCCAGCCGCTGCGCGCACCAGGCCAGGTGGTCTTCTTCTTCCTGGCCGGCTTCTTCGAACTGCGCGCGCAGTTGCGGCGTGTGGGCAAAACTGGCCTGCGCATCGTACAGGGCCTGGGCGCACACTTCGCCGACATGGTTCACGCGCATCAGGCCTGCGCTGTGACGGCGATCGGTATCGGACAGTTCGCTGTCCATGGCGTGCGTGGCCGGGTTCGGGCGCGACATGGCGGTCACGCCGCCGACGACGCGCAAGGCCTTGTCGACGCCGACAATCAGGTGGTCCAGGGGGCTGATGAAACGATTTGCGGTCATGGCTGGCTCGGTAATCTAGTCGCTGAGGCCTTCATTATATGCCTTCGTTCTCGCGATCCACTCGACCAGCGGGCCTTCGGGCTCGATCCCCGAGATGTTCTTGGCCACGCCCAGGTTCAGTTCGAGCAGGTACGGCACCGACACGATCGGCACGCCGGGACAGTGGCGGGAAAACGCATCCAGAAAACGGCTTGATTCCACGGTGGGCATGACCTTCTCGCCGCTCATGAACTGCAGCACGCTGGTGATCGTGTGGCCCTTGCCCAGCGTGTGATAGATGAAGCGGTTGAATTCGCGGTCGACTGTCTTGAAGTCGATCTCGTCCTTGGTCATCAGGCCGGCCAGGTACACGAGGCCCAGGCCGACACGGAACCAGTCGGTCGATTCGGCCCGGCTGCGCCCTTCGCGCATCAGGGTCAAGAGTTTGTCTTGGGTGGCGGCATCCATGTTGCCATTATCCATAATTTGGGCAGGCCTGGGCCGCACACCCGTTGTGCAGGACAACAAATTTATAGAAAGAAACCCGGCATGCACCCTGTCACCGGATAATGCAGCCTGTGGCCCGCTTTGGCCCGTGCATCGCACCGTGCCTGTCCTGGCCGTGTCGATTGAATACAATGCCAGTGTGAAAAAAGAGTAGCTGCGATGTAAATACATCACTGCAGCCAGGAGTTGTCATGCAATTAAAGATCCGCAATTTGTCCAAGACCTACGCCAACGGCGTGGTCGCGCTCGACCGTGTCACGCTGAATATCCCTGCCGGGATGTTCGGGCTGCTCGGGCCGAATGGCGCGGGCAAATCGACACTGATGCGGATTCTCGCCACGCTGCAGGAATGCGACGCCGGCTCGGTGTTCCTCGACGATATCGATGTGCTGGACGAGAAAGACGCGGTGCGCCGCATGCTCGGCTACCTGCCGCAGGATTTTGGCGTCTACCCGAAGGTCACGGCGTACGACCTGCTCGACCATTTCGCGCAGCTCAAGGGCCTGTCGCACCGGACGCGCCGGCGCGAAGTCGTGGACGGCCTGCTGCAGCAAACCAATCTTTGGGACGTACGCGCGCAGCGCCTGGGCACCTTTTCGGGCGGCATGCGCCAGCGCTTCGGCATTGCCCAGGCCCTGCTGGGCGACCCGCGCCTGATCATCGTCGACGAACCCACGGCCGGCCTGGATCCGCAGGAACGCGTGCGCTTTCACAACCTGCTGTCGGACATCGGCGAAGAGCGCACCGTGCTGCTCTCGACCCACATCGTGTCCGACGTGGCCGACCTGTGCGCCAATATGGCGATCATCAACAAGGGCCAGGTGCTGCTGTGCGGCGAGCCGCAAGAACTCATCTACGGCATCGAAGACTTCATCTGGGCGCGCTTCGTCACCAAGGCCGAACTGCCGGCATTTCAGGCACGCCACAGCGTGATCTCGAGCCGCCTGCTCAGTGGCCGCACGCTGATCCACGTGTATGCCGAGGACGATCCGGGCGACGGCTTCGAGCCGGCCCGCGCGAGCCTGGACGACGTGTACTTCGCCACCATCGCCGGCCGTCATAATCCCGCCGCCGGGGATTGCTGACCGTGCGCGCACTGCTCGTCATTGCCCGTTTCGAGGCCAGGCAGCGCCTGCGGCTGCTGTCGACCTGGGTGTATTTTGGCGGCTTCCTGGCGCTCGGGATGCTGTGGATGGTGGCGTCGGGCGGCGCGTTTCGCGAGCTGTCGATCACGTTCGGCACCCGCATCGCGATCGATGGGCCGCGCCAGATCGCGCTGGCCACCGCGATGCTCGGCAGCCTCGGGGTCATTGTTGCCGCAGCCGTCATGGGGCGCGCGGTGCAGCAGGATTTCGAGCACGAGATGCACCACTTCTTTTTCAGCGCGCCGCTGCGCAAGGCCGACTACGTGTTCGGCCGCTTCCTGGGCGCGTATGCCACGCTGGCCGTGATCTTCGCCGGCATCGTGCTGGGCCTGTGGTTCGGCACCATGCTGCCCGGGATCGCGCCCGATCGCCTCGGCGGCGCGCCGCTGGCCGCCTGGCTCACGCCGTACCTGTTCACGCTCCTGCCCAACCTGTTCATCTTTGGCGCGATCTTCTTCGTGCTGGCCGCCCTCACCCGGCGCATGCTGCCGGTGTACGTGGCCAGCGTCATCATGACGCTCGGGTACACCATTGCCCCGTCGCTGGCGCGCGACCTCGATTTCAAGACGCTGGCCGCGCTGATCGACCCGTTCGGCACCACGGCCCTGATCCGCCTGACCGAATACTGGCCGCTGGCCGAGCGCAACGTGCGCCTGATCGCATTGACCGACGTGTACCTGGTCAACCGCGTGATCTGGGCCGGCTTCTCGCTGCTGGTGCTGCTGCTTGGCTACTGGCGCTTCCAGGCCGTCGGCGAGACCGAAGGCCAGACGCGCGCGCGCCGCAAGCTGGCGCCCGAACTGCCGTCCGGACTGCCCTCCGGGTTCACCCCGCCATTATCGCGCGCGGCACTCGACACCAGCACGCCCCCGGATTTCGCGGCCCGCAGCCTGGCCGTGCTGCTCGTCAAATCAAGCTGGGGCGAGCTGCGCGAATCGATCCGCAACGCGTACTTCGTGGCGCTGGCCACGGCCGGCGTGCTGGCACTGATCGGCAGCGCGCTTGACCTGGGCGCGGTATATGGCACGCCGACCTATCCCGTCACCTACATGATGCTGGAACTGATCCGCGATGTGACCGGCCTGTTCGTGATCATCACGACCATCTTCTATGCCGGTGAACTGGTCTGGCGCGAGCGCGAGATGCGCACCAGCCAGATTCTCGATGCGCTGCCGGTGCCAAGCGGGCTGCCGCTGGCCAGCAAGACGCTGGCGCTGGTCGGGCTGCAAGCCTGCCTGCTGCTCGTCGCCATGGTCACGGCCATGCTGATCCAGCTGTTCAAGGGGTACTTCCAGCTCGAACCGGGCCTGTACCTGCAGGCGCTGTTCTCGGTCATGCTGCCCCACTTCGCGCTGCTCGCGGTGCTGGCGATCGCCGTGCAAGTCATCGTCAACCACAAATACCTGGCCAACTTCGTCATGATCGGCTGGGTGCTGGCGGCGCTCGCCTTCAACGGTGCGGGCCTGGATCATCCGCTGGTGCTGTACGCGGTCTGGCCCGACCTCACTTATTCAGCGATAAACGGCTTTGGCCACTACCTGCTGCGCGAACGCTTCTACCTGCTGTACTGGGGCGGCGCGGCGCTGATGCTGCTGGGCGCGGCGCGCGCGCTGTGGCCGCGCGGCGTCGACAGCGGCTGGCGCGAGCGCCTGCACCTGGCGCGCCGCAGCTTGAGCATCCCGGTGCTGGCCACGATCGGCGCCGGCGCCGTCGTGTTCGCGAGCAGCGGCGCCTTCATCGCATGGGAAATGGCGCAGGGCGGCTACCTGAGCGCGCGCCAGACCGAACAGCTGCGCGCCGACTACGAACAACGCTACCACCGCACCGCCTTCCTGCCGCAGCCACGCATCACGGCCGTCAGGCTCGACACGGCCATCCATCCGGCCGCGCGCGCGCTGCAGGTCAAGGGCCGTTATCAGCTTGAAAACCGCAGTGGCAAGCCGGTGTCGGACGTGGTCCTGTACCAGCAGCGCGGCGCGCGCCTGAACGTGACGTTCACACAGCCGGCAACGCTGGCGGCCAGTGACCCCGAGCGCGGTTTCTATCGCTACCGCCTGGCCGCGCCGATGGCGCCGGGCGCACGCATGGCGCTGGACTTCACCGTCGACTACGCGCCGCGCGGCCTGCTGGGCCTGGGCAGCGAAACGCCGGTGGTGGCCAACGGCACCTTCTTTACGGATGACGTCATGCCGCGCATCGGCTACCAGCCGGCGGTGGAACTGCGCGACGAGCGCGATCGCCGCCGCTATGGCCTGGCCCCGCGCGCGCGCATGGCCGCGCGCGATGACCCGGCGGCGCGCGCCAACCACCTGCTGGGCGTGGACGCCGACTGGATCGACTTCGAGACCACCGTCAGCACCAGCGCCGACCAGATTGCGGTGGCGCCAGGCACGCTGGTGCGCGAATGGAGCCAGGACGGGCGGCGCTACTTCCGCTACAAGATGGACCGCCCGATGCTGAACAACTACGCCTTCCAGTCGGCGCGCTACGAAGTGCGCCACGAACGCTGGCAGGACGTAACGATCGACGTGTATTACCACCCGGGCCACGAAGCGAACGTGGAGCGCATGGTGCGCGGCGCCCAGGCGGGCCTCGACTACGGCGCGCGCAACTTCGGGCGCTATCCGCTGCGCGAACTGCGCATTGTCGAATTCCCCCGCTACAGCAGCATGGCCGTTGCCTACCCGGGCGTGATCCCGTTCTCGGAAAGCGCCGGCTTCATTGCGCGCATCGATCCCGGCTCGCCGAAAGACCTCGACTACCCGTTCTACATCAGCGCGCACGAGACGGCGCACCAGTGGTGGGGGCACCAGCTCATCGGCGCCAACACGCGCGGCAGCACGGTGCTCAGCGAAGGGGTGTCCGAGTACATGGCGCTGATGGTCATGCAGCGCGCCTACGGCGCGGGCAAGATGCGGCGCTTCCTGCGCTATGACCTCGACGGCTACCTGAGGGGCCGCGCGAACGAGCAGCGCAAGGAAGCGCCGCTGGCGCTCAACGAACAGCAGCCTTACATCCAGTACCAGAAGGGCGCGCTGGCGCTGTACCTGATGCAGGACATGCTGGGCGAGGATGTCGTCAACGGCGTGCTGCGCGGGCTGTTGGCGCAGCACGGCTACCAGGGCCCGCCCTACCCGACCGCGTCCAGCCTGATTGACGGCCTGCGCGCCGTGACGCCGCCCTCGAAGGCCTATCTGATCGACGACCTGTTCGAATCGATCGTGCTGTACGAGAACCGGGCCGACAGCGCCACGGCGCGCCGGCGCGCCGATGGCAGGTACGAGGTGACGATCCGCGCCAGCGCCGGCAAGATGCGCGCTACCGACCAGGGTGAAGAACAGCCGATGCCGCTACACGACTTCATCGAATTCGGTGTGGACGACAGCGACGGCAATCCCCTGGTGCGCGAACGGCGCCTCGTCAGCCGGGCCGAACAGCAGATTACGCTGGTGGTCGATGGCATCCCGGCGCGCGCCGGCATCGATCCCGATAACAAGCTGATCGATCGAAAACCGCGTGACAATATGCGTACAGTCGACAAGCCGTAGTTCTCGCGCTATGATCAAATCAAAATATGGGGGAGGAAGCGTCATGTCAAACCTGGTCACGGAGATTACCGAAAAAATCCAGATGCTGAACGCAACAGAGAAACAGCAAGTGCTACACATGCTGCTGCAGGATATCGACGGTCCCGATCAGGACGCCGATGAAGCGTGGCGCAATGAAGTCGTGCGGCGCGTGCAAGCCATTCACAACGGCGAAGCAGCCATTCGCGCATTGAAGGAATGGCAGGACTGACAGCGTTCGATTCGTCTGAAAAACAAAAAACCGCGGCATGCCGCGGTTTTTTTACGCCGGTGGGCGCTGGTTTATTTCGCCGCCTTTTTGGCAGGCGCTTTCTTGGCCGCCGGCTTCTTGGCCACTGCCTTCTTGGCGGCAGGTGCTTTCTTCGCCGCTGGCTTGGCGGCCGCCTTGCGCGCGGCCTTCACCGGTGCGGCTGCACCGTCGACCGTTGCCTCGGCGTCTGCGGCGCCATCGGCAGCGCCCGCCTTGACCTTGGCACCCGGCTTGGCCTTGCGCTCTTCGAACTCGAAGCTGATCTTGTTGTCCTTGCCACGCACCAGGAACGCCTTGAAGGCGCGCCGCGTGCGCTGCGACACAAAGCCCGGCAGCAGATCGGTCTTGCCTTCATTGAGCAACTTGCTCATCTGCTCAGGCAGGATTTCCTGCTGCAGGATGATGCGCCCGCTGCGGAAATCGCACGTCTTCGGCTTGGCCACACTGTGTTCGCACACATAGGCCAATGGCATTTCAAACACGCCACCGGTGCACTTCGGGCACGGACCGACCGGCGTCTGGCCAGTAAAGTCCACGCCTTCGCCATCGGCGCCTTCATCGTCCTGGCCAAAATCGAACTCGAGCTTGAAGTTCTTGATCTCTTCGTCGCGCACGATGCGCAGGATGGCGGCAAACGGGCGGCCCATCTTCGAGCGGAAGCCTTGCAGCGGGCCAATCGTGCGTTTTTCAAGCAGCTCTTCGACTTCGCTGATCTCGAACTGGCGGCTGCCCGGCGTCTTGCTCATCGAGAAATCGCATTTGGTGCAGGCGAAGCGGCGGTAGTTTTCCTTGACCACATTCGCGCAGTTCGGGCACGGGGTGGTGAGCGTCGCATAGTCGCCCGGGATCGTGTCGTTGCTGTATTCCTTGGCGCGCTTGACGATGATCTGGGTCATCTGGGCGATTTCGCGCATGAATTCTTCACGCGAGATCTTGCCCTTTTCCATTTGCGACAGCTTGAATTCCCATTCGCCGGTCAGCTCGGGCGCTGTCAGTTCATTCACACCCAGGCCGCGCAGCAAGGTCATCAGCTGCGAAGCTTTGGCGGTCGGCATCAGCTCGCGGCCTTCGCGCAGCAGGTATTTCTCGGTCAGCAGACCCTCGATGATGGCGGCGCGCGTTGCCGGCGTGCCCAGGCCCTTGCCGGCCATCGCGTCGCGCAGCTCGTCCGAGTCGATCAGCTTGCCGGCGCCTTCCATGGCCGACAGCAGCGTCGCTTCGTTGTAGCGCGCCGGTGGTTTGGTGACCAGGCCGTTGGCCGTGATTTTTTCGGTCAGGACCTTCTCGCCCTTGGCCACCGGCACCAGGTTGGCGCCATCCTTGTCGTCGCCCAGGTCCTTGCCGTACACGGCCAGCCAGCCGGGATTGGTCATGACCTTGCCTTCGGTCTTGAACTGGTGGCCCGAGACTTCGGTAAAGCGCGTCGTGACCAAAAATTCAGCGGCCGGGAAGAACACGGCCAGGAAGCGGCGCGTGACCAGGTCGTACAGTTTTTGTTCCGGCTCGGACAGGTTCTTCGGCACGATGCCGGTCGGGATGATCGCGAAGTGATCCGAAATCTTGGTGTTGTCGAAAATGCGCTTGTTCGGCTTGACCCAGCCGCCCTTGGTCACTTGCTTGGCGAACTGATTGTAGTTATTGGTCTCGGCCAGCGCGACGAGCGTTTCCTTGACCGTGGCGATATAGTCTTCTGGCAAGTGACGCGAATCGGTACGCGGGTAGGTCAGCACCTTGTGCTTTTCGTACAGCGCCTGGGCCAGGCCCAGCGTGTTCTTGGCCGAGAAACCGAAGCGGCCGTTGGCTTCGCGCTGCAGGCTGGTCAGGTCGAACAGCGCTGGCGCCATCGACGTGGTCGGCTTGGATTCTTCGGTGACGGCGCCCTGCTTGCCGCGGCAGGCGGCGGCGATCGAGTCGGCCGCGGTCTTGCTCCACAGGCGCTCGGCGCGTTTTTCAGGGTCGTTCTCGTCCTTCTTGAACTTCTGGTCGAGCCAACGGCCTTCGTAGATACCGGCGGCGCACACGAACTCGGCGCGCACTTCCCAGTAGTCGCGCGGGACGAATTTCTTGATCTTTTCTTCGCGCTCGACGACGATCGACAGCGTCGGCGTCTGCACGCGGCCGACGGTGGTCAGGTAGAAGCCGCCCTCTTTCGAGTTGAACGCTGTCATGGCGCGCGTGCCATTGATACCGATCAACCAATCGGCTTCGGAGCGGCAGCGCGCGGCGTCGGCCAGCGGCAGCATTTCTTCGTCGCTGCGCAGATTGGCGAAGCCGTCGCGGATCGCACCTGCCGTCATCGACTGCAGCCACAGGCGCTTGACCGGTTGCTTGGCCTTCGCGTTCTGCGCGATCAGGCGGAAGATCAGCTCACCCTCACGCCCGGCATCGCATGCGTTGATCAGAGTCGTGACATCTTTGCGCTTGATCAAACGATTCAACACCTTCAGGCGCGATTCGGTCTTGGCGATCGGGTTGAGCGCGAAGTACGGCGGGATCATCGGCAGGTGCGTGAAGCTCCACTTGCCGCGCTTGACGTCGTGCTCTTCTGGCACGGCGATTTCGAGCAGGTGGCCAACAGCCGACGAGAGCACGAATTCGTCCGATTCGAAGTACTCATCGTGCTTGGTGAAGCCGCCCAGCGTCTTGGCGATGTCGTTCGCGACCGACGGCTTCTCGGCGATGATGAGGGATTTGGTCATAGTGTTTCTCGTCGTACTGTCTATATAGTGTGGGGCTTGCGCATCATACATGCTCGGGCCAGCACCGGTGAAATTCTGGCCATCATGCCAGTTTGGTAACGTCCTGAAGGAAGCGGCCAATGATAAGCGGGTTTTCGCGCTTCCGGCAAGGGGCCGCCCCACGCTGGTGCATTCAGACAGACAGGCCGGAAATACAAAACGGGGCGCGCAGCCCCGTTCGTGTATTACCATTATTGCACCGAATTTAGTGCAATAAACGCGGCTCCTGCTCGTCGTCGTCGCTGAACAGATCGTCGAACATCAGCGCGTCCGGCTCCTTGCCCTGACTCCACAGCACCATCAACACGATGATCTTGAGTTTGCTCAAAGCAATGGGCGATTCGTCGCAGGCGAGCGCACGCTCGATGACGATTTCGCGCTGGATCGGGCCAAGGACCTTGGCGCTTTCGAGGAAAGCGATGAAGCCGATCGCTGCGCTGCCGAGCTCGATATATTCTTCGTCGACGTAGTAACGGGTGCCCGTGGACGCATCGATCGTTTCGGGCAGTGGCGCGTCGGTCAACCCGCCCAGCCAGTCGAGCGCCTCCGTGATTTCGATGTCATCGAAACCAACGGCGGAGAGCTTGCGCGCCAGGGCTGCCGGCTCGGGGCAGGCGTCGGGACGGTAGTACGTCTCGTAGAGATAGACCAGGATGTCGAACATAGTGACGCTACTGTAGCAGCTAAACTTCGTGAGGCACAAGTGGAGCACGCCAGCCACGCCGCACCACGGAAAAACCGTTGTATCCAAGCCTTGTTCAATAAGCCAGCTTATTAATAATGATTAAAAACAAGCACATACCATTCGCATAATACGGATCGGGAAGCACGAGCCCGCTGTCATTGTCGGTCATAAACACCCCCTGCCACGGCGCTGTCAGCGCCAGATGCGCTGCACGCGGCCGCCCGGCAACCGGGTCACGAGGCCAGCCAGTTCCAGCTCGAGCAGGCGCGCGCCAAGCATCCCCGGATCGAGCGCCAGGCGGGCCAGCAGCTCGTCGAGCGCGACCGGTTCGTGGCCCAGGGCGTCAAGCAGGATGGCGTCGTCCTCCGACCCAGGTGCGGCAGCATCGACCTGCGGCAACCCTGCCAGCGGCGACATGCGCATGGCCATCAACACATCGTCCACCGTCTCGACCAGTTGCGCGCCTTCGCGAATCAGGCGGTGGCAGCCCTTGGTCAGCGCCGAATGGATGGAACCGGGCAGCGCGAACACCTCGCGGCCCTGCTCGGCCGCCAGTTGCGCCGTGATCAGCGAGCCGGACTGCGCCGCCGCCTCGATCACCAGCACGCCGGCTGCCAGGCCGCTGATGATGCGGTTGCGGCGCGGGAAATTGGCGGCCAGTGGCGGCATGCCCAGAGGATATTCGCTGACGATGCAGCCTTGTGCGGCGATCCGGTGCGCCAGCGCCCGGTTGCGCGCCGGATAGACGCGGTCCAGGCCCGTGCCGACGACGGCGATCGTCGAGCCGACTCCACGCAGCGCGCCTTCGTGCGCCGCCGTATCGATCCCCAGCGCCAGCCCCGACACCACGCACAGCCCGGCGCCGGACAGCGCGGCGGCAAACGACTCGGCATCCACCCTGCCCTGCACGCTGGCATTGCGGCTGCCCACGACCGCAACGAGCGGCTGCGCCAGCATTGCTACGCGGCCACTGACATATAACAGCAGCGGCGGATCGGGAATCTCGGCCAGCGCCGGCGGATAGCGTGGGTCGTCGAACGTGACGAGATGATGGCCAGGCACGGCCAGCCAGGCCAGCGTGGCCTCGATGAGTGCCGCCAGTGCAGGCGTGACCGGGGCGCAGATGGCGCGTGCCTGGGCCGGGGTGACATGGGCGCTCAGCGCTTGCGGGCCAGCGCGCAGGATGGCGCCGGGGGTGCCGAACACGGCCAGCAGCGCGTGCACGCTGCGGCGCCCTACCCCGGCCGCCTGTTCCAGGCGCAGCCAGTCGGCGATTGGGGTAGCGTGCTGGTCCGGCGTTGGGTGGGGGTCCGTGGCCTGCACGGCAGGGTTACTCCGGTGATTTGACCACGTCGCCGACTTGCACGGGCGCTGTTACCGTCATGATCAAGCCGTACGAGACGTTCTTGAACACGCGGAAGATGAACAGGCTGCCGTTTTGCTCGTCAGGCATTTTCAACTGGGCACGCCCCATGCCGAGGAAACCCCGGCTCGCCGGGTCGGGCACAGTCTTCCCGACATGATAGAGCTGCAGCACGGCGCCGACATCGAGTCCGTCAACCGCGCCCCGGTTGACAGTCACGACCTGACTCTGGCCGGCGTAAGTCACGCCGGCGTAAATCGACATCACGCGCGCATCGATCGGTTGCAGCGGCGCATGCGGCACATAGTTGCGCACCGGCGTGGGTGGCTGCGGCACCAGCAGGTCGCCCACACCCATTTCGCGCACGGTGTCGACGACCTGGAACGTATGCGCATCGACGCCGGGGCCGGCCGGGGTGACGAGCTTGACGCTGCCCAGGAAGGCCGCCTCATGCGCCATCACCTTGCCGGTCTGCGGATCGCGCAGCACGGTGCCGGGGCGGAACACCTGGTACACCGTGTCGCTCGTGAGCGCACCATGGACGTACACGCGGTCGCCCATGCCCAGGTAGAAACGGCCTTCCTGCGAGGCGACGATGCGCGGCGCGCCGGCCAGCTCGTCGGCTTCGACCACCAGCGGCTGGGTCAGGTACGGCTCGATGGCGCCAGCGGGAATCGACGGCACCGCGCCCTGGCCCGTGCCTTCACTGCGCACTTGCGGCGACAGGCGCGTCAGCGGCGGCTGGCCCCGGCCATCGCCATCTTCGCCGGGCCGGTTGAACGACAGGCGCCCGCGCGCGCGGTCGAACCAGATCACCTGGCCCGGATAGATCCAGTGCGGGTTGCGGATTTCATCACGGTTCATGCCCCAGACCTGCGGCCAGCACCATGGGTTGCGCAAGAACTTGCCAGAAATATCCCAGAGGGTGTCGCGCTTGACGACGACATGCTTGTCGGGGGCGTCGGGACGGAACGCGCAGGTCGCCGACGGGGTGGCAGTATCCGTCTGGGCCACGGCGGCGCCGCTCGCGGCGCAGGCCAGCAAGGCCACCGCTGCAGCATGGGCCATGACTGTGCTAAAATTTTTCATTGAAGACGTCCGTTAAGTCCGGCGTTAAGACAGCGTAAATCCGAATACGATTGCAGGCCGCGCGCGCAGTGCGCCCGGCCGCGGCGCCAGAAGCATCACGACGTACCGCTCCCCGCCCACGGAAGGGTTGCTGTATAGAATCAAATTCTGCACACAATTGCCTGAACTAGCAAGACAAACCGGCGTTTGTCCTGCGGGGCGTGTGGCGCATTTGCTGTCTGAAATTGCCTGCGCTCCAGCACCCCGTCAACCGCACCCACCTCTCGAAATCCGAACTGATCATGGCCCTACTCGACATCCTTCGCTATCCCGACCCACGCCTGCACAAGATTGCCACGCCCGTGACCGAATTCGGCACCGAGCGCCTGCGCACCCTGGTAGCCGACATGGCCGACACCATGTATGACGCGCCCGGTGTCGGCCTGGCTGCGAGCCAGGTGGACGTGCACGAGCAAGTCGTCACGATCGACGTGACCGAAGCGCAGGACGATCTGATGGTCTTCATCAATCCTGAAATCACCTGGTCGAGCGAAGAGCGCGCCGTGTACGACGAAGGCTGCCTGTCGGTGCCGGGCGTGTACGACGGCGTCGAGCGGCCATCGCGCGTCAAGGTGCGCGCCTTCGATCTCGAGGGCAAGGAATTCACGGTTGACGCCGATGGCCTGCTGGCCGTCTGCATCCAGCACGAGATGGATCACCTCAAGGGCAAGGTGTTTGTCGAATACCTGTCGCCTTTGAAACGCAACCGCATCAAGGCCAAGCTGCAGAAGGAAGAGCGCGGCCTGGCGCGTGAAGCGGCCCAGCGCGGCGCGCGTCGTTGATGAAAGTCGTCTTTGCCGGCACGCCGGAGTTTGCCGCCGTCGCCCTGCGCGCGATCCACGAAGCCGGCTTCACCGTGCCGCTGGTCCTGACCCAGCCCGACCGCCCGGCCGGGCGCGGGATGCAGTTGCAGGCTTCCAGCGTCAAGCAATACGCGCTGGCGCATGGCATGCCGGTGGCGCAGCCGCTGTCGCTGCGCACCGACAGCAAGGATCCGGAGCGCGCCGAACAGGCCCGCGCGGCCCATGCGCAGTTGCTGGCGCTGGACTACGACGTGATGGTGGTGGCGGCCTATGGCCTGATCCTGCCGCGCAGCACGCTCGACATCCGCCCCTGCATCAATATTCACGGCTCGCTGCTGCCGCGCTGGCGCGGTGCGGCGCCGATCCATCGCGCGATCGAAGCGGGCGACCCTGACGCTGGCGTGACCATCATGCAAATGGAAGAAGGCCTCGACACCGGTCCGATGCTGCTGATGGAAGGCTTGCCGATCGACGCCACCGACACCACCGGCACGCTGCACGACAAGGTCGCGGCGCTGGGCGCACGCATGATCGTCGAGGCGCTGCACAAGATGGCCGCCGGCGAACTCGTGGCCACGCCGCAGCCAGAGGCCGGCGTGACCTACGCGGCCAAGATCACGAAAGAAGAAGCGAAGCTCGATTTCGCGCTGCCGGCGGGCGTCCTGGCGCGCAAGATCCGTGCGTTCAATCCGTTCCCCGGTGCGAACGGCATCGTCGATGGCGTGGCGGTCAAGATCTGGCATGCCGACGCCGTCGATGGCAGCGGCGCGCCGGGCCGGGTGCTGCAGGCCGATGCGGGCGGAATCGTGGTGGCGTGCGGCTCGGGCGCGCTGCGCCTGACCGAGCTGCAGAAACCAGGCGGCAAGCGCCTGGCGGCGGCGGAATTCCTGAAAGGGTTTGCGCTGGCGGGATTAACCTTTAGCTGAGCCGCTACGGGCTCCGGATACGACAAGGCAGCCCGCGGGCTGCCGTTTTTGTCTTCACGCCGTGAAAAAGGCGCCTCGCCGGCGCCTTGCAACTGCTTACTCTGCCTGCGAATTACGCTGGGCATCCATGTGTTCACGCAGAACCTGGTTGATGCGGGTCTGATAGCCAGGACCTGCGGTCTTGAACCATTCCAGCATATCCACATCCAGACGGATCGTGACGATCTGTTTCACACCATTGCTGGCGACTTGCGGCTTCGACGATGCTGCTGAGTCCGGGCTGCTGTCAATTGGCTGATCCCAATCCGGTCGGTATTCTTTGTTCATGCGTAATCCCATCTGTTCACGCCACTCGCGGTGGCTTGACTTCATTGTCGTCTCACCATGTAACGTAAAGATTGCTGTTAAGTCGCGAATTGTAACGCCATGTAACACATGCCATGTTACATACAAAAGGATACATACATGGGTCGGACTTTCAGCGATATCAACGGCTTGACGTATAATCGTAGACCGCCCAACAGGCTCCATCTGCCAAGCCGCCCTCCTCGAAAGACCTCACCATGAACGCCCGCTCCAACGCCATCTCGCCGATCGAAACCCAGCTGCGTGACATCCTCTCGCGCCGTATCATGATCCTGGATGGCGCGATGGGCACGATCATCCAGCAGTACAAGCTCGATGAAGCGGCGTACCGGGGCGAGCGGTTTGCGACCTTTGCCGCGCCCGAAGGCAGCGGCGCGCGCGAACTGTTCGTCAAGGGCAATAACGAGCTGCTGACGCTGACGCAGCCGCAGATCATCCAGGAAATCCACGAGCGCTACCTGGCTGCCGGCGCCGACCTGCTCGAGACAAACACGTTCGGCGCGACCGGCGTGGCGCAGGACGACTATCACATGGCGCACCTGGCCTACGAGATGAACGTGCAGGCCGCCAGACTGGCGCGCGCCGCCTGCGACAAGTACTCGACGCCGGACAAGCCGCGCTTTGTCGCCGGCGCGCTCGGCCCGACGCCCAAGACCGCCTCGATTTCGCCCGACGTGAACGACCCGGCGGCGCGCAACGTGACCTTCGACCAGCTGGTCGCGTCTTACCATGAGCAGGTGCGCGGCCTGGTCGATGGCGGCGCCGACGTGCTGCTGGTCGAGACGATCTTCGATACGCTCAACTGCAAGGCGGCGCTGTTCGCCATCGACCTCTACTTCGACGAACACCCGGGTGTGCCGCGCCTGCCCCTGATGATCTCGGGCACCGTGACCGATGCCTCGGGCCGTATCCTGTCGGGCCAGACCGTGCCGGCCTTCTGGAACTCGGTGCGCCACGCAAAACCGCTGACGATTGGCCTGAACTGCGCGCTGGGCGCGGCCCTGATGCGCCCCTATGCGCAAGAACTGTCGAACATCGCCGACACGTTCGTCTGCATCTACCCGAACGCCGGCCTGCCCAACCCGATGAGCGACACGGGCTTTGACGAGCTGCCCGCAGACACGTCCGCGCTGCTGCGTGAATTCGCGGACGCGGGCTTCATCAATATCGCCGGCGGCTGCTGCGGCACGACGCCGGAGCACATCAACGCAATCGCGACCATCCTCGAGCAGCACGCGCCGCGTAAGGTCCCCGAGATCCCGGTGGCGATGCGCCTGTCGGGCCTCGAGCCGTTCACGATCGACGAGTCGTCGCTGTTCGTCAACGTCGGCGAGCGTACCAACGTGACGGGTTCGAAAGCATTCGCACGCATGATCCTCAACGAGCAGTTCGACGAGGCGCTGTCGGTCGCGCGCCAGCAGGTCGAGAACGGCGCCCAGGTCATCGACATCAATATGGACGAAGCGATGCTCGACTCGCAGGCGGCCATGACGCGCTTTTTGAACCTGATCGCGTCGGAGCCCGATATTTCGCGCGTGCCGGTGATGATCGACTCGTCCAAGTGGTCGGTGATCGAGGCGGGCCTGAAGTGCGTGCAGGGCAAGGCGATCGTCAACTCGATCTCGATGAAGGAAGGCGAAGAAGAATTCATTCGCCAGGCGATCCTGTGCCGCCGCTACGGCGCGGCCGTGATCGTGATGGCATTCGACGAGCAGGGCCAGGCCGACACCTTCGCGCGCAAGACCGAGATCTGCGCGCGCGCCTACAAGGTGCTGACCGAGCAGGTGGGCTTCCCGCCCGAAGACATCATCTTCGACCCGAACATTTTCGCGATCGCGACCGGCATCGAAGAACACGACAACTACGCCAACGACTTCATTCAGGCGTGCCAGTGGATCCGCGACAACCTGCCGTACGCGAAGATCTCGGGCGGCGTGTCGAACGTGTCATTCAGCTTCCGCGGCAACGATCCGGCGCGTGAAGCGATCCACACCGTGTTCCTGTACCACGCGATCAAGGCGGGGCTGACGATGGGCATCGTCAACGCCGGCATGGTCGGCGTCTACGACAACCTGGCGCCCGAACTGCGCGAGCGCGTCGAGGACGTCGTGCTCAATCGCCGCAAGGACGCCACTGAACGCATGATCGAGATCGCCGGCACGCTGAAAGCCGGCGGCAACAAGCAGGAACAGAACCTCGAGTGGCGTGAAGCGACGGTCGAGAAGCGCCTGGCGCACGCGCTGGTGCACGGCATCACGCAGTGGATCGTCGAGGACACCGAAGAAATGCGCCAGCAGGTGCTGGCGGCGAACGGCCGCCCGATCCACGTGATCGAAGGCCCGCTGATGGACGGCATGAACATCGTCGGCGACCTGTTCGGCCAGGGCAAGATGTTCCTGCCGCAGGTGGTAAAGTCGGCGCGCGTGATGAAGCAGGCCGTGGCGCACCTGGTGCCGTTCATCGAAGAAGAGAAGGCGCTTGAAGAAGCGCGCACCGGCATCGTCTCCAAGCCGAAGGGCAAGATGGTAATCGCCACCGTCAAGGGCGACGTGCACGACATCGGCAAGAACATCGTCTCGGTCGTCATGCAGTGCAATAACTTCGAGATCGTCAATATGGGCGTGATGGTGCCATGCGCGGACATCCTCGCGCGTGCGAAAGAAGAAAACGCCGACATGGTGGGCCTGTCGGGCCTGATCACGCCATCGTTAGAAGAGATGGCGCACGTGGCGCGCGAGATGCAGCGCGATCCGTACTTCCGCGACCGCAAGATGCCGCTCCTGATCGGCGGCGCAACCACCAGCCGCGCGCACACGGCCGTGAAGATCGCGCCGTTCTACGACGGCCCGGTGGTATACGTGCCGGATGCATCGCGTTCGGTCTCGGTCGGTCAGTCGCTGGTCACGGACGACACACGTGACGCCTACATCATCGAGCTGGCCCAGGACTACGAACGCATCCGCATCCAGCACGCCAGCAAGAAGGCGCTGCCGATGCTCACGCTCGAGCAGGCCCGCGCCAACAAGGCACGCCTTGATTTCGCACCGGTAAAACCGAAGTTCATTGGCCGCCGCATCTTCAAGAACGTCGACCTGGGCATGATCGCGCGCTACATCGACTGGGGTCCGTTCTTCCAGACCTGGGATCTGGCCGGCCCGTTCCCCGGCATCCTCACCGATGCGGTGGTGGGCGACGCCGCCAGCAAGGTGTTTGCCGAAGGCCAGGCAATGCTCAAGCGAATCATCGAAGGCCGCTGGCTGTCGGCCAACGGCGTCATCGCGCTGCTGCCGGCGAACACGGTGCATGACGACGACATCGAAATCTACACGGACGAATCGCGCTCGCAAGTGGCGCTGACCTGGTACGGCCTGCGCCAGCAGGGCGTGAAACCCATGGTGAACGGCGAGCAGCGCCCGAACCAGTGCATCGCCGATTTCATCGCACCAAAGGACAGCGGCGTCGCCGACTATATCGGCATGTTCGCCGTGACGGCCGGCCTGGGCATCGAAAAGCACGAGCAGCGTTTCGAAGCGGCGCACGACGACTACTCGTCGATCATGCTCAAGTCGCTGGCCGACCGCCTGGCCGAAGCCTTCGCCGAATACCTGCACGAGCGCGTGCGCACCGACCTGTGGGGTTACGCCGTCGGCGAAGACCTGAGCAACGAAGCGCTGATCGCCGAAAAATACCTCGGCATCCGCCCTGCCCCCGGCTATCCGGCCTGCCCCGAGCACACAGTCAAAGCCGACATGTTCGCCACGCTGCAAGCCGAAGAAATCGGCATGCAACTGACCGAGTCCTACGCCATGTACCCCGGCGCCGCCGTCTCCGGCTTCTACCTGGCCCACCCCGACTCGAAGTACTTCGTCGTCGGCAAGATCGGGAACGACCAGGTCGACGACATGGCCACCCGCCGCAACATGGACAAACAAGAAGTCGAACGCCACCTGGCCCCCAACCTCTCCTGACCCACAATTAGGGTCAGAGTAGAATTAATAAGTAATTTTTCCTGAGATCACTAATTTTAATTAGGGTCAGAGTCGAATTATTGAGCAATTGCTCTCTTTGACAACGGGCTGGGCCATTCGAGGCCATGCAAATTGGAAAAGTTGTCAAACAATTCGACTCTGACCCTAATTGTTGGGTAATTGCTTTTCTGTGGCGGGATGCGAAACGGGCCGGCAGTTTCCTGGCGGCCCGGTCGGGGTGATGCTGCTGGTGGCGTCAGATCGCGTAGCGTACGACCTTGTCGCTCCATTCGAATGCGGCCACTTCGAGCTCGGCCAGGTCGTCGCCGTCGAAGGCCAGCGACTTGAGGCCGGCGAGCATGTCGTCCTGCTCGTCGTCCATGCGCTCGATCGATTCGGCCAGCTTGAGCAGCTCGCCAAAGAAGCCCGTGCGGTTCAGGAGCGCGGTGCGCACTTCGTCGATCACGGGGATCTGTTCGACGATGTCGCGCATCGGAATGCAGAACAGCGTGTCCATCAGCGACATCATGCCGACCGTGAACGCGATGTCGGCGACGTTGCGCTGCGCCGGGCGCATGCGCTGGGCCAGCAGCTCCATCAGGCGCGCGCGGGTCGTGGCCAGCATCAGGAGCGGGCTCTGGCTGTGGCCGCGCACATCAGGCTCGGCAAACAGCAGGATCTGCAGCCAGCGCTGCAACTGGCGCCGGCCCAGCAGGTTCAAGGCCTGGCTGATCGATTCGATGCGGCGCCCTGCCCCGACTGCCGGCGTATTCACCAGGCGCAGCAGGTTCAGGCCAATCGTCACTTCACGTTTGACCACCTGCTCGATTTCGGCATTGTCGGCATCCGACGTGATCAGGTTCATCAGGTCGAGCACCGTCGTCTGCGACGGCGACAACTTGCGCCCTGCGATCACGGATGGCTTGGCAAAGTAATAGCCCTGGAAATAGTCGAAGCCGACGTCCAGGCAGGTCCGGTATTCGGTGAGGTTCTCGACCTTCGCCGCAACCAGCCGCTTGCCGGTGTTGCGCAGGCGCGGTGCGAGCGACAGCATCGTCACGAGCGGCAGCGCGCGCAGGTCCATCTTGACGAAATCGATCACAGGCAAGAAACGCGACAGCGCCTGGCCGTGGGCCGACGCTTCGGCAGCAAAGCGAAAGCCGTGCGACGCCAGATGCGTCATGCGCTCGATGACGTCGGCATCGGGCTCGACCGAGCTGACGATGTCCAGCACCGTGCGCTCGCGCGGCATGAACGCGAACATGTCGCTCATCAACGCGTCCTTGTCGACATTGATGAACGCCGTCGCATCGCCAATCGCGCGTGGCAGGCCGAGCTGGGACGCGTGGTGGATGACGCTGGCGCTGGCCGACAGCCCGGACTCGAACTCCGCCGGCCCCTGGGCACTGCCGCGGAACAGCAATTCGTAGCCATACAGTGCCTGGTTGCGGTCCAGCACCGGCTGGCGCGCCAAGAAGAAATTGCGCATGCGCAGTGGCTGGGATGCCTCGTCGAGGCGGGCTGTATCGGTCATATCATTCTCAATATCGCGGCAACCGATCTACTTTACCGCATCCCAATGACAGTTGGGTTTCCTAGCATAAATTTTTTGTGAGAATGTTGGGGAACGATCAACCCGCTGACAAGGTCGCCACATCCTGCGGCAAGCCATCGACGAACACCTTGAGTTCGCCCGGCGCGAAATGGGTCCATGCCTCGTTCGTCGTCAGCGGTTCAGTCACGATGATCGCGACCCGGTCATCGGGCGTCGTCACCTGCGAAAAGTCGACCGACAGGTCTTCGTCCGACAGGCAGGCCGTCACGAACGGGTGTTTGCGCACGACGTAGCACAGCTTGGTCGAGCAATGCGTGTACAGCGCCGTGCCATCGGACAGCATCATGTTGAAGGTGCCATGGGCGGCGATGCCGGGAATGATGCGCTCGAGTGCGCCAGCGAGCGCGGCGCGCGTGGGCGCCGTATCGCCGAACTCGCGGCGCAGGCTTTGCAGCAGGAAGCAGAAGGCCAGCTCGCTGTCGGTCGTGCCGACGGGCCGGAATGCGCCATCGAGGACGGGCGCGAACGCTTTAAGGTCGCCGTTATGGGCAAACACCCAATAGCGGCCCCACAACTCACGCACGAACGGATGACAGTTTTCCAGCGCCACCTGGCCGACGGTGGCCTTGCGGATATGGGCAATGACGTTGGTGGACTTGATCGGGTAACGCTTGATCAGCTCGGCGATCGACGACGCAATCGCTGCCTGGTGATCGACGAAGTGGCGTACGCCCGTCCCTTCGAAGAACGCGATCCCCCAGCCATCATGGTGGGTATCGGTGCGGCCGCCGCGGTGGGCGAAGCCGGTAAAAGAGAAGACAATGTCAGTGGGGACATTGCAGTTCATTCCAAGTAACTGGCACATGGGTACAGCTTCGTATGCTACTGAAATGAAAGCGCCATCACCTTGGCTGGCGATGGCGGGACAGGTACTTCGACACCGGCTTAATGCAGCACCACCGGTTGGCTCATCAGGGTGTCGTACTCGCCGAGGAACTCGTCGATTTCTTCCATCGTCGGTTCGCTGGCGATCAGGTTGTTGACATCGCGCCGGAACGATTGCGCGAGTCGGCCGCCGATGAACGCTTCGCGCCGGCCGGCCTTGTCGACGATCTCGAAGCCACCAAAGCGCAGTGCTTCGAGTTCACGGTCGACGCCGAATTCGACGACGCTGTACTGTTCACTGTTATAGATCATGTTCATGTTGACTCCTTCGATCAGAAAGTTGGTGCCAGCCTGCCGGATGGCGGCGAATGGCAGGCTGTTCACTTCGATAAAGAGGTGGGGCTGGCCAGCTGGATTTCAAGTGAACGCACCCGTAAAACTCAGGCGTGCACGGTCGGTTCCAGGGCCAACAGCTGATCGTATGGCGGTGCTGCAAGCCACGATCGCAACTGATCAAGGTGTTCGCTGCTCGCCAGACCGATGAACAGGCGCCGAGGGCGTTGGCGCAGCAGACGATTCAATGTTACACGCAAAACCAGATTGCCGTCGCAGCACAGGCAGCCCGGCGCGATGCGCATGACCTGCAGGCCGGGACCCGTTTCAAGGGGCGTGGCCGCCACGCCCAGGCCTTCGAGGATGACAGCGTCGAACGGGATGGCGGGTGCCGGCAGGCGGCTTGCGGGAGAGGCCGCTCCGTCAGCAGCAAGGCTGCTGACGGACGCAGAAGATGCAGAGGCTGCATCGAATGGCGTGGCCAACAGCGCCGCAATGGCCGCTTCGCGCGCCGCCGCCGTCGAACCGGTAACGAGACTGGTGGCCGCGCGGGCCATCAGCCCCCTTTCTTGGCCAGCTTGCCCGGCTCGACGCCCAGCTGCTTGAGCTTGCGGTACAAGTGGGTGCGCTCCAGGCCCGTCTTTTCGGCCACGCGCGTCATGCTGCCGCCTTCGCGGCCCAGGTGGTGCTCGAAGTACATGCGCTCGAATGCGTCGCGTGCCTCGCGCAGCGGCAGGTCGAACGACAGCGTGTAACCGGTGCCCTCGCCCTGCGACATCGCATGCACCATGCGCGCGCCGTTGCCAAGGGCCGCGCCGGCGCCCGGCTGCGTATTGGCCGATGCGAACATCGGCGCCGATGCCGATGCCGATGCGGATGCCGCGCCGCCGCCATCGAGCGCCATGCTTGGCACGCTCGGTGCGATCGGGCGCGGTGGCGCCATCGGTGCACGCGCGACTTCCTGCGCGCGGCTCAGGCCCTGCTGCACGGCCTTGAGCAGCTTTTGCAGTGCGATCGGTTTCTCGAGGAAGTTCAGCGCGCCGATGCGCGTTGCTTCGACTGCGGTGTCGATGGTCGCGTGACCCGACATCATGATGACCGGCATGGTCAGCAGGCCGTCGCGCTGCCATTCCTTGAGCAGCGTGACACCATCGGTGTCAGGCATCCAGATATCGAGCAGCACGAGATCCGGGGCGCCGGCCGCGCGCGCCTCACGCGCTTGCTGCGCGTTCTCGGCCAGGGTGATGGCATGACCTTCGTCACCGAGAATCTCGGACAGCAGCTCCCGGATTCCCATTTCATCGTCAACTACCAGTATGTTCGCCATCTCTTCTACCTTCCTGATCTTCTACCCGACGTGTGTGCAATTTTATAAGTTTTTTGCACTGAAGGGGAGTTCGAAAAACCATTACGAGCGGAGCCACGATCGGCCGGAAAAACGCACTGTACTGACCAACGCGGCGCAGTGTACTGCCGCGCGGTGCGATTGGCAGGGCAACACGCAGCCGCTTGTTCAGTTGTCCTTAAGCCAAGCTTGCTTCGGGAGCTAACTTTAACAGTAAAATCGACACTGCTGCGCCAGTTCCATCGCTGCGGTTTCCGACATCGATCCGGCCACCGTGTTCATCGATGATTTTCTTGACCATCGGAAGGCCAAGCCCCGTGCCGCGCGCCTTGGTCGTCACGTACGGCTCGAACGCGCGCGCCAGGATGCGGGGCGCGAAACCGGGCCCATTGTCGACGATCGCCAGGCGCACCGCGGTGCCGGCCAGGCCGCCGGCGCCCGTGTACTGGATCGCCTCGGTCGTGATGTCCACGCGCGGCGCAGGTGCGTCCGGCCCGCGCTCGACCAGCGCATCCTGCGCGTTTTGCACCAGGTTGTGGATCACCTGGCGCAGCTGGGTCGCGTCGCCCATCACGCGCGGCAGGTCCGGCGCAAGATTTGCATGAATGATGTCGCTGCCGTCGTCGGCCAGGTACAGGCTGAGGATCTCGGCGATCAGTCCATTCAGGTCGAGCTGGTCGAGCATCGCCGGCGGCGTGCGTGCATAGTCGCGGAAGTCGTCGACCATGCGCTTCATCGCATCGACCTGATTGACGATCGTGGTCGTGCCACGCTGGAGCAGGTCGGCCTGCGCTTGCGGCAGGTGTTCGGCCAGCTTCATCTGCATGCGCTCGGCCGCCAGCTGGATCGGCGTGAGCGGGTTCTTGATTTCGTGCGCCAGGCGGCGCGCCACCTCGCCCCAGGCCACCGAGCGCTGGGCCGTGATCACGTCCGAGATATCGTCGAACACGACGATGAAGCCGCTGTCGGCGCCCACCGGCAGGCGCGAGCCGCGTGCCAGCAGCACGATGTCGTGCTCCTGTTCGTCGGCCGCGCCGGTCTTGCGCTGGGCGTCGCGCGGGATCTCGATCTGCTGCTGCCAGTGTGCGCGCTTGCGGCGCTCGGCGGCCACGTGCGCGCTTTGCGCCGAGAACGAGCGCGTGACCGTGTTCGAAAAATGTTCGAGGCCGGCGATGCGGTTCAGCGGCCCCGCCATCGCGCCCGGCTCCACCTGCAGGATGCGGTACGCCGCATCGTTCGAGTTGACCACCACGCCTTCGGCATCGAGCACGATCACGCCCGCCGACATATTCGCCAGCACCGATTCCAGGTGGGCCTTGGCGCTTTGCAGCGCGGCGCGGTTGCGCTCCACGGCGCTTCTGGCCTCGAACAGCTGGCCCGTCATCGCATTGAACGATCTGGTCAGCGTGCCCAGTTCATCGTTGGTCTCGACGATCGGGCGCGGCGACAGGTCACCCTCGGCCACCGCCTGCGTGCCTTCGGCCAGCACCAAGAGCGGCTGCGCCAGATTGCCGGCGATGAGGAAGGCGCTGCCGATCGCCCCGAAGATCGCCAGCAGCAGCGTCAGGGTCAAGGTCACGATGTACATCTTGCGCAGGCCCGTGCGCGCTTCGAGGCGCAGCCGGTATTCGGTGGAGGCCGAACGCAGCACCTCGGCGTTCGAGGCCAGGCCGACCGGCACCGCCTGCAGCAGTTGCAGGTAGCGCTGCTGCACGCCGGGCGGTTCGGGCACGGCCATCACCACGCGCAGGCGCAGGCCGGTCACGGCGTCGAGCGCGTTCGAGGCGCCGTCTGCGGCCTCGTCGCCCGCATCGGCAGGGCCGACACCGCCCTCGGCCTGGGCATACCCGCCCGGCATCCCGGCGCTGCGCAGCATGCGTTCATTGGGTGCGTCGGCCGCCAGGTTGGCGCCGCGGTCTTCGGTGGCGGCCGACAGCACGGCGCCGTTGGCGTCGACCAGCATCACGCTTTGCAGGCCGCTGGTGTCAAGCAGCAGGCGCGCCAGCACGGGTTGCGCGGTCATGTCGCTCTGCCCTGCCAGCGTGGCGGCGGCGGTCTGCGCAGTGGCGCCCAGTTCGGACAGCGATTCGTCGAGCGCGGCGCGGCCCAGGTTCAGGCCCGATTCGATGGCCGATTCGATCTTGACGTCAAACCACGAGTCAATCGAGTGCGACACGAACTGCACCGACACGATGAAGATCACGAGACCAGGCAGGATGCCGATACCGGCAAACAGCAGCACCAGCCGCGCCATGAGCCGGGAGCCGAACTTGCCGGCCTTGTAGCGGGAATACAGGCGCCCCAGCGCCACGACCACGACGATCAGGAGCAGGAACGCCATCGCGGCGGTCAGGCCCAGCAGCCAGCTGTAGTAGCGGCCGAAGAAGCCTGAATTGTCGGATGCGCCGGCCAGCAGGAACAGCAGGATCGAGACGATGGCGCCGCCAACGATCAGCGCGTAGCGCACCCCACCGCTGATCACTTCACTCCGCACGGTAGGTGAACGTCTTGCGGCTGGAGGTCAGGCGCCAGTCCGAGTCGTTGAAGGCATTGACCTGCAACGGCTTTTGCAGGTACTCGCGGTCCATGAACATGCGCAGCGAGACTTCATAGACTTCGCCGGTCTTGAGCGCGCCCTTGGGCGCGATCAGCCAGCGCGTCGGGCGCCGGATCATGAACATCGCGTCCTCGAAGGTCTGGAAGCGCTCCTGGAACGAACCCACCACGACCACGTAATACTGGCGCGTGAGCACGTCGTACGAAATGCGGATGGTGCGTTTTAATGAGACGGCCTTTTCGTCGCGCCAGTACCAGCGGGGGCGCGTGAGTTCGATCTCGGTGGTGAAGTGCAGCTGGACCCCGTGCTGGATCGCGTCCTTCAGGCCGTGATTCAGCTCGAAGTTGTAGGCCGTGTTGAGACGGTAGCCATCGTCGCTCGCTTCGATGGTTGCGCGGGTGATTTCGATGTCGTCGGCCGCCTGCGCCGGCGTGCCCATGGCAACGCACGCGATCGCCAGCAGCAACTGACAGGCGAGAAGGCGGAAAAATCGTAACGTCACGGGGGAGCCGGGGCCTTAAATAATGCGCGTAGTGAAAAGAACTTCACGCCGCTTTCTTCTGGAACAGGGCGTAGAACAAACCGTCATGATCCTGTCCGGCGCCACCGACGGGCAGCAGTTGGCCCGGCGCATCGAGGCGGACCGCGTCGTGGCGGGCCGCGAAGGCAGCCGCCTGCGCCTCCGATTCCTGGGGCCAGAGCGAACATGTCACGAATAGCAATTTACCATTCGGCAGCAGCATCTGCCAAAGGTTGTCGAGTATTTTGGCGGAAAGTGTTGCAAGTTGGGATGTATCCGACTTGCGGCGCAACCAGCGGATATCCGGGTGGCGCCGCACGATGCCCGACGCCGTGCACGGCACGTCAGCCAGGATGCGGTCGTATTGACGGCCATCCCACCAGTCCGTTGCGCCGGCATCGGCCGTGACGAGCTGCGCGGCCAGGCCCAGGCGGCCCAGATTGTCGCCCACGCGGCCGAGGCGCAGCGCATCGGTGTCGACGGCCGTGAGTTCGACGTTCGCCGTCTCGAGGATATGGCCACTCTTGCCGCCCGGTGCGGCGCACGCGTCGAGCACGCGCATGCCGTCCTGCAGGTCGAGCAGCGGCGCGGCCAGCTGGGCCCCGGCATCCTGCACCGAGACCACGCCTTCGGCAAAGCCGGGAATCTGGCTCACATTGATCGCCTGCGCCAGGCGCACCGCGTACGGGCCCACCTGCTCGGCGTCCAGGCCCGCATCCTGCAGCGACTGCAGGTAGGCGGGGACGTCCTGCCGGCGGCGGTTCACGCGCAGTGTCAGTGGCGGATGCGCGTTGCCCGCAGCAAGCACGGCTTCCCAGTCACGCGGGTAGGCGGCGCGCGCCGTGTCGATCCACCACTGCGGATAATTCCAGCGTGCCAGCGGCGTGCGCAGCGCTTCTTCGACGAGCGATTCACGCTCGCGCAGGAAGCGGCGCAGCACCGCATTGACCATCGCCTTGGCGTGCGCAAAATCGGGATGCGCCGCCGCGCCGGTGACGGCCTGGTCGACCACGGTGAAGGCTTCGTACGGCGCCGGGGTGCCCTCGGGCGGGTCGAGCAGTGACAGCGCCGCGCACAGCAGCGCGCCCAGCATCGGCGGCTCAGGCGCCTTGCTCGTCATCAGGCCCAGCAGCGTTTCGCTGCGACCCAGCTGGCGCATGGTGCGGTAGGCGATGTCCTGGATCGCGCCGCGCGTTTGCGGCGTGACGTCGTAGGCGCCGAACACGATCGACAGCGCCTGCGGCAGCGCCATGCCGCCCTGCACGCGGGCGACGGCACTGGCCGCGCCCAGCAGCGCCAGCGCCAGCGAGTCGGATTTGAGGTCAGGCTTGTAGTCGCGCTGCGGCGCAACTTTTACTTCATGACTGGCGCGCAGGCGCGGCTCTTCACGCTGCGGACGCGCAACGTGGTGCTTCAACTGATAGCCGGACGCCGCTGCCGGCTGGGCCGGTGCGCGTTCGGCCTGCGGCGCCTGGCTGCCCTGCCCCTGCCCATGTCCCTGTGCGCGTGGTTGCCCGCGCTCGGCGGCCTGGGCCGGCTTGCGGCCTGCCGCGCCGGCGCCGCGCCGGTCGGAGGCTGGCTTGGCCTTGGGTTTCAGGGAGAGCGTTGGACGCTTGTCAGTCATGGCGAATAAAATGTTGCGAAAATGGGCTCCCATTGTAACGGTTATGCCTTTGAAGACGCTTAATATAGTGGCCGCTGTGGTTATCCTGATGGTGGGTGCTACGCTGGCCACTGGCGCCGCAGCCCGCCAAAGCGGCCCGTCAAGCTAGTATAATGTGCACTGTTTGCCTGACCTCCAGGCGCCGCCTCATTACATTTTCGACCATTCCCATGCTCGCCCAACAAAAACAACAAATCGTTGCCCTGTTCCAGGCCGCCCTCGCGCCGATCGTCGCCGGTACCGATCTCACCCCGAACGTGGTGCTCGAACGGCCGCGCGATCCATCGCACGGTGACATCGCCTGCAATATCGCGATGCAGCTGGCCAAGCCACTCAAGACCAACCCGCGCGAACTGGCCACGCGCCTGGTCGCCGCACTGCTGGCCGAACCAGGCGCGCAGGGGCTGATCGACGCGGCCGACATCGCCGGCCCCGGCTTCATCAACCTGCGCGTGGCCGCCAGCGCCAAGCAATCGGTTGCGCGCAGCGTGCTCGAACAGGGCGCGGCATTCGGCAGCGGTACCAGCGGCGCCGGCCACCACGTGATCATCGAATTCGTCTCGGCCAACCCGACCGGCCCGCTGCACGTCGGTCACGGCCGCCAGGCTGCGCTGGGCGACGCGATGGCGTCGCTGTTTCTGTCGCAAGGCCATGACGTCACGCGCGAGTTCTATTACAACGATGCGGGCGTGCAGATCGCCACGCTGGCAAACTCGGTGCAGGCGCGCGCGCGTGGCTTCAAGCCCGGCGACGCCGAATGGCCCGAATCCGCCTACAACGGCGACTACATCGCCGAAATCGCTGCCGACTTCCTGGCCAAAAAAACCGTCTCGGCCAGCGATGGCGAGCCGGCCACCGCCAGCGGTGATGTCGACGATCTCGAATCGATCCGCCGCTTCGCCGTGACTTACCTGCGCAACGAGCAGGACCAGGATCTGCAAGCCTTCGGCGTCAAGTTCGACAACTACTACCTCGAGTCGTCGCTGTACGCCGACGGCAAGGTCGACACCGCCGTCAAGACGCTGGTCGACTCGGGCAAGACCTATGAAGACGGCGGCGCGCTGTGGCTCAAGACCACCGACTACGGCGACGACAAGGACCGCGTGATGCGCAAGTCCGATGGCACCTACACGTACTTCGTGCCGGACGTGGCGTACCACATCCAGAAATTCCGCCGCGGCTTCGACCAGGCGATCAACATCCAGGGCAGTGACCACCACGGCACGATCGCGCGCGTGCGCGCCGGCCTGCAAGCGGTGGACATCGGCATTCCGCAAGGCTATCCCGACTACGTGCTGCACAAGATGGTCACCGTGATGAAGGACGGCGAAGAGGTCAAGATTTCCAAGCGCGCCGGCTCGTACGTCACTGTGCGCGACCTGATCGACTGGTCGGGCGCGGGCGACGTCACGCGTGGCCGCGACGCGGTGCGCTTCTTCCTCATCTCGCGCAAGGCCGACACCGAATTCGTGTTCGACGTGAACGTCGCGCTCGAAACAAGCGACGAGAACCCGGTGTACTACGTCCAGTACGCCCATGCGCGCATCTGTTCGGCGCTGGCCAACTGGGGCGGCGATGTCGCGTCGCTCGCCAGCGTCGACCTGTCGCCGCTCACCTCGCCGAAGGAATTCGAACTGCTGGCCAAGCTGGCGTCGTACCCTGAAGTGCTCGAGCGCGCACTGGCCGAACTGGGCCCGCACCAGGTCGCGTTCTACCTGCGCGAACTGGCCGGCGACCTGCACAGCTACTACTTTGCGCACAAGTGGCTGCTGGACGACGACGAGCCGCTCAAGCTGGCCCGTCTCGCGCTGGCCGCGGCCACGCGCCAGGTGCTGCGCAACGGCCTCGCGCTGATCGGCGTCTCGGCGCCGGACAAAATGTAATCACTGCATCCCACTGCCCAACCAGAAAGCGTCATGACCGCCATTCGATCCTTCTCGCCCCTCCGCCAGCGCGGCAGCACCCTGACGGGCATCATCATCGGCCTGATCATCGGGTTGGGCATCGCAGTGGCGGTCGCACTCGTGATCACCAAGGGCGCCTCGCCCTTCACCGATCGCTCCAACAAGATGGGGCGCCCGGCCGACCTCGAGCCGAGCCAGGCCAACGATCCGAACAAGCCGCTGTACGGTACCCGCACGCCGGTGCGCGAGACGCCCAAGCCGGCGCCGGCTGCACCGGCTGCGGCACCGGCCGCACCGGCCGCACCTGCCGCCCCGGCTGCAGCGCCTGCAGACGCAGATCCACTGGGCGCTGCGATCGCCGGCATGCAGGCACCGCGCCGCGCGCCGACGCCGGCACCATCGCCGGCCCCCGTCAACACGGTCGCCGCAGCGCCGGCGGCTGCCGCCGTCACCGACGGCTACATCTATTACCTGCAAGCAGGCGCGTTCCGCGAAATGTCGGACGCCGAAAACACCCGCGCCAAACTGGCCCTGCTGGGCTTCGAGGCCGCCATCACCGACCGCACGACCGACAGCGGCGTGCTGCACCGCGTGCGCGTCGGCCCGTTCACGCAGGTCGAAGGCGTCAACCGCGCACGCGCCAAGCTGCTCGACAGCGGCATCGACGTCGCCATCGTGCGCAACCAGCGCTGATCCGGCATGTCACTGCCGGCGAAGCGCGTCTTCATCACGGGCGCCTCGAGCGGCATCGGCGCCGCGCTGGCGCGCGAATATGCCGCGCGCGGCGCGACGCTGGGCCTCCTGGGCCGGCGGCGCGACGCGCTCGACCAACTGCGTCAATCGCTCCCTGATTCCTCGCGCCACCAGGTGTATGCCGTCGATGTCCTCGATCGCGCGGCCCTCGCCGCCGCCGCGCAGGATTTCATTGCCGTGAACGGCGGCGCCGATATAGTCATCGCCTGTGCCGGCATTTCGCAGGGCACGCTGACCGAGCAGGTCGATGACCTGGCGGTGTTCGACGCCGTCTTCGCCACCAATGTGAATGCCACGGTGGCGACGTTCGCACCGTTCATCGCTCCCATGAAAACCCAGTCGACGCCGTGCCGCCTGGTCGGCATTGGCAGCGTGGCCGGCATTCGCGGCATGCGCGGGGCCGGCGCCTATTGCGCCAGCAAGGCCGCGCTGCACAGCTATTGCGAGGCGCTGCGCGTGGAACTGCGGCCGTCGAACATTCGCGTGGTGACCATCGCGCCCGGCTACATCGATACCCCCATGACCCGTGCCAACCGCTTTCCCATGCCCTTTTTGATGCCGCCTGAACGCTTTGCCACGCGGGCTGTCGCGGCGATCGCGCGCGGCGACAGTTACCGCGTGCTGCCGTGGCAGATGGGCGTTGTCGCCAAGCTGCTACGGCTGATGCCCAATGCCCTGTTCGACCGTCTCTTTGCGCGCGCGCCGACCAAGCCGCGCCGGGAGCAGCCATGAACGCTGCTTCCATTGCCGCGCTGTCACGCGCAGGCGTTGCCGTTGAAGTCGTCGCGCAGACCGGATCGACCAATGCCGACCTGCTCGTGCGCGCCGGCACACTTGCCGCCCCGCTGCTGCTGATAGCTGAACATCAAAGCGCCGGCCGCGGGCGCGCCGGGCGCAGCTGGCTGTCGTCGCCCGAAGGCTCGCTGACGTTTTCGCTGGCCTGGCGCTTCGACGGCGGGCCACAGGCGCTGCTTGGCCTGCCGCTGGCGGTGGGCGTGGCGCTGGCCGACACGCTTGGCACGCTGGGCCAGCAGGTACAGCTGAAGTGGCCGAACGATGTCCTCAAGGATGGCGATAAACTGGCCGGCATCCTGATCGAAACCCAGTCCGCCCCTGGCGGCGGCACCTGGACCGTGATCGGGATCGGCCTGAACCTGTTGATGCCGGACGAGATGGAAGCGCAGCTGGGCCGCAGCGCGGCCGGCATGCCATGGCTGGCGCGCATGGACCGCGACGCGTTGATGGCGGCGCTCCTCGACGGCCTGGCCGACTGCCTGCGCGAATTTGCGATGCGCGGGTTTGCCGCCTTCAGCGCGCGCTGGAATCTGCGCCATGCGTGGCAGGGCGAGACCGTCGTCCTGCTCGACGGGGGCGTCGTGCGGCACGAAGGCCGCGCCGCCGGTGTCGACGATAGCGGGCGCTTGCTGCTCGATACAGATGAAGGCCGCATCACCGTGATGGCCGGCGACGTCTCGCTGCGGGTAAAAGCATGATGCTGCTGATCGATGCCGGCAACACCCGCGTGAAGTGGGCGCTGGCAAACGACGGCGCGGCGCCTGGCGCCTGGTCGGGCACTGGTGCAGTAGCGCATGCCGGGCTGGATGCATTGGCGTCCGACTGGGCCGGCGCCACGCGTGTGCTGGTCTCGAATGTGGCGGGTCCCGCGCTGGCCGCACGCATCGCCGCCCTGCTGCCGGCGCATGCGCAGGTCGAGTGGTTCGCGTCCACGCCGCAGCGCGCAGGCGTCACCAACGGCTACCGCGAGCCGGCGCGGCTCGGGTGCGACCGCTTCGCCGCCGCCATCGGCGCGCGCGCGCTGGCGCCCGGCCAAAACCTGATCGTGGCCACCTGCGGCACCGCGACCACGGTCGACGCGGTACGCGCCGACGGCCACTTTATCGGCGGCATGATCCTGCCCGGCCTGGCCCTGATGGCCGCCAGCCTGGCGCGCAATACGGCGCAACTGCCGCAAGTCGACGCTGGCGCATTGCCGCCGCTGTTTGGCGACAACACGCATGATGCGATCCTGTCCGGCCTGCTCTCGGCGCAGGCGGGCGCGATCGAGCGTGCGGTGGCCGGGCTGGGTGGCGCCATCTGCATCATCTCGGGCGGCGCCGCGCCCCATATCGCGCCGGCCCTCAAGGTTGGGTACCAGGTGGTCGATAACATCGTACTGGTCGGCCTGCATGCAGCAGCCGCCGGCTCGACGGGAGATATGCAGTGCTGAAATTCGTGTTCTGGGCGCTGCTGGGCGCCAATGGGGTATTGCTGGCATATGGCCAGGGCCTGCTTGGGCAGCCGGCCGATGCGGCGCGCGAGCCAGCGCGCCTGAAGAACCAGCTGGCGCCCGAGCGCATGCAGCAGCTCACGCCGGTGCAGGCCAGGCAGGCGGCGGCGAGCGCTGCACCGGCGCCGCAAGCCGAGGTAGCTGCGCCCGTGCCCGAGCCAGCACCAGTGCCAGCGCCAGTTGCGCGGGATCTGGTCGCCTGCGTGCAGGCCGGCCCGTTCAGCACGGCCGATGCGCGCCGCTTCGAGGCCCGTGTCGCACGGCTTGGCCTGGCGCCGCGCCAGTCGCGCGTCGAGATGCCGTACCAGGAAGTGACGAGCCGTCTCGTCTATCTGCCACCGAACGGCGGCCGCGAAGGCGCCCAGCGCCGCGTCGCCGAGTTGAAGGAACGCGGGGTGACCAACTTCTTCATCATGCAGAACGATACGTCGCCACTACGCTATGCGATTTCGCTCGGCGTATTCAAGTCGGACGGTGCGGCGCAAAAGCTCGTGGCCGACCTGCAGCGCCAGGGCGTGCGCGGCGTGCGCATCCTGCCGCGCGGACCGCAAGTGACGCGCGTCGGCTACCAGTATCGCCAGATCGATGCTGCGGAGCGCGACCGGTTGACTGGCATTGCCGACAACTACAGCGGCGCTGCCCTCACTCGCTGCAGCTGAATCGTACTGCCGCCCATCGATGGCGCACCTGCGGGTGCGCTTTTTTTCGTCCATGCGTGTTGTGCAGACGCTAAAAAGTGTCGAATTTCTTTACACTAGATTTTTTTAAGAAAATAAGATTGTTTATAATCAATGAGTTGCTTTGCTGGCCCAACTATTGCTATATACAAATTATTGTTTCTTAAATTAAAACTTCGGACTTGCCATGAAGAACCTGATCACCACTGCCTTGCTAACCACCCTGTGCACCATCTCCGCTGCAGCACTGGCCACCCCAATCGCCATGACCGGCGCGTTCGCGTCGAGCGACCTGGCCAATAACAACTACAGCGCCGTGTTCAGCGGCAAATCGTTCCTGCCGACCGACTACACGGTCAACAGCCTCGCGTACTCGTTCTCGTTCCGTGATGATGGAACCGATATGTTCACGACGTCGGCCCCGGTCTCCACCGGCAGCAGCATGACGGGCTGGCGGCCCCATACCGCGGTGAGCTTCGCACGTTATCTGACAAATTACGCGACGGTAGAACGCACGAGCCAGCAGGAAAGCGCTGCGCTGTCGATCGGCGACGTCGTTCTCGGCACGGGCAGCACCACACTGAGCGAATCGAGCAAAACCACCTCCAGCCCACTCCATGCCAAGTATGAAGGCAAGGGTTGCTTCTACAGCCACTGCTATGCTTTTTATACGAAGAGCTGGACCGACACCACGACCATCACCCGCGACTACACTGGCGCCTTCACGATCAGCGGCATCATCTCGAACCAGTCGATCATCGACGAACTGCTGCGCAGCGACCAGCTGACGCTGAATCTGAAAGTCGCGGGCGACCTGATTCTGACCAACTCGCAGCTGCTGCTGGATTACACGGAAGTCTTGGCGGCTGCTGAAGTGCCGGAACCATCGAGCATCCTCCTGGCGCTCGCCGGCCTGGCCGGTCTGGGCGCCGTGCGTCGCCGCAGCAAGCGCGCGGCCGCATAAGACGGTTTGCGAAGGACCGGCGAGGCGTCAGCGCCGCACGACGATCGGCTTCAACCCCAACGAAGCCGGCAGCGCGTCCATCGCCTCGACCGCCTCGGCACGCGTCGGATACGGCCCGCCGTACAGGCGATTGAATGCGCCCACCTTCACCACTTCGAGCGTGCCCACGTCCACGCCGGCGCGCGCGATCTGGTCGCTGATCGCTTCGGCAGTGCCGGTACGGCCATAGGCGCCAAGCTGGATGTAGTAGTCGCCCGTCGTGGCGCGCGCGGCCGGCGCCGCCGGTGTCGCCGGCTCCACCAGGCGCACTACGGCGCCGCTGTCGGACTGCACCCGGTCTTCGAGCATCAGCGCGGCGATCTCGGGCGGCGCCGATTGCGCCTGCGATGTCGCTTCGCGCCGCGCAGTGGCAATCTGCGCCGGATTGACGATCGGATCACCCGGGAACAGGCGCTCGATTTCGACCTCGTGGCTGCCGTTACCGAGCAGGCCCAGTTTCAGCGCGGCCGTGTACGACACGTCGATGATGCGCGTGGAATGAAACGGGCCGCGATCGTTGATGCGCACGACCACCGACTGGCCGCTTTCCAGGCTGGTCACGCGCACGTACGACGGAATCGGCAATGTCGGGTGCGCGCCCGTCATCTTGTACATGTCGTAGAGCTCACCGGAGGCCGTGCGCTGGCCATGGAATTTCTTGCCATACCAGGTGCTGATGCCGCGCTGGGTCAACCGTTCATCGTTGCCCAGCGGCGTGTAGGTCTTGCCCAGCACCGTATAGGGACGGCTGGTGAACTTATTGAACGGTTCGGCCACGACGACCGCGTCGGGCGTCTCGAGCAGGCCGTCGGGCGGATTCTCGCCCGGGCCGTCGTCCTTGTAGTAGCCGCCGCGCCCTGAATTGGCGGGTGGCAGCTTGGGCGCGGGGCCATGCTTGGCGGTGGGCTTGTGCGGCCACGGGAAGGGCGACAAGCGTTTGTGTTCACCGGTACTGCTGCACGCCGTGACAAGAAAGGCAACCGCTACGACCGCCGGGATGTTTTTGCGAACGCCCATTGGCAGTCCTCCTGCTAGTTAAGTCTTCACCAGTTTACGGTGTCTTTGAATACTCATCAATATGCCGGCGCCAAGGCCGAGTGTGATAAAGGCAGTGCCGCCATAGCTCATGAAGGGCAGCGGCACCCCGACCACGGGCAGGATGCCCGCCACCATGCCCATGTTGACAAAGGCATAGGTAAAGAAAATCATCGAGATCGACCCGGCCAGCAGGCGCCCAAAGGTATTGGCTGCATTGGCCGCAATCATGAGGCCGCGCCCGATCAGGAGCAGGTACACGAACAGCAGGAACAGGTTGCCGATCAGGCCGAATTCTTCCGAATATACCGAGAACACGAAGTCGGTGGTCCGCTCGGGCACGAATTCCAGGTAACCCTGCGTGCCCTTCATATAGCCTTTGCCGCTCACGCCACCGGAGCCGATCGCAATGATCGACTGGATGATGTGGAAGCCCTTGCCCAGCGGGTCGGAAGTCGGATCGATCAGCGTCATCACCCGCTCGCGCTGGTAGTCGTGCATCATCGACCAGCCCACCGGCAAGCCGGCCAGCCCCAGTACCGACACGGCGGCGATGGCCTTCCACGACAGGCCGGCCAGGAAGATCACGTACAGGCCCGACGATGCCACCAGCAGCGACGTGCCCAGGTCGGGCTGCTTCATGATGAACGCCACCGGGATCATCAGGAGCGCCCCGGCGACCAGGTAATTCTTCCAGCTCGCGACCTGTGCCCGGGTCTGGAAATACCAGGCCAGCATCAGGGGCACGCCGATCTTCATGATCTCGGACGGCTGGATGTCGATCACGCCGATGTGCAGCCAGCGCCGTGCGCCCTTCTTGATCAGGCCAAACATGGCCACTGCAAGCAGCAGCGCCACGCCGATGGTATAGATCGGCACGGCCAGGCGCATCAGCGTTTGCGGCGCGATGTTCGCAGCGATCCACATCACGGCAAACGACAGCAGGAAGTTACGGATCTGGTGCTCGACCCGGTCCGGGAAGTCGGCGCCGGCCGACGACATGGTCACCATGCTGATCGTGACCAGGACCGCCAGGATGAGCGTGAGTGGCAGGTCGAACACCGTGAAATAGGGGCGCAGGCGCCGCCGCAGCGAACGCCGTTCTGGGATATGGGCCATGGTTTACTCGGTTCGGGTGACTGCGGGCGCGCTGGCCGTCTGAAGCGGTGCGGTCACGGGCGCTGGCGCTGGTGCTGGCGCGGTCTTCTTGACGGTGACGGGGCGCTCGGCCTTTTTTGGTTCGGCCGGCGGCGCCGGGCGCTTGCCCAGGATGGCGTAATCGAGCACCTTGCGCGCGATCGGCGCGGCCACGGCGCCGCCAAAGCCGGCATTTTCAACGACCATCGCCAGCGCGATGCGCGGCTGCTCGGCCGGCGCAAACACGGTAAACAGCGCATTGTCGCGGTGGCGCTCATCGATCGCGTTGGCATTGTATTTCTTGCCGCGCAGGCCGATCACCTGAGCGGTGCCGGTCTTGCCGCCGGCGGTGTACAGGGCCCCGGCAAAGGCTTTCTGGCCGGTGCCTTCGCGGATCACGCCCGCCATCGCATCCTTGATGAACGCGATGTGCTCGGGCTTCATGGCCAGGCGCCGGGTTTCCTTCGGCACGGTCAGCGTGCGCTCGCGGGTGGCGCCGTCCTCGATCATCTTGACCAGGTGCGGCTTCATCACCACGCCGTTGTTGGCCAGGATCGCGGTGGCGTGCGCCAGTTGCAGCATCGTGTAGTTGTTGAAGCCCTGGCCGATCGAGACCGAGATGGTATCGCCGCCGACCCACTTCTGGGCCGCAGGGTTGCGCTTGAAGCGCTCGGCCTTCCACTCTTTTGAGGGCAGCACGCCGGTCTTTTCGTAATCGAGGTCGATCCCGGTCGGCTGGCCAAAGCCGAATTCGCGCATGAACTTCGAGATGTTATCGATCCCCATCTCGTTGGACAGCTGATAGTAATAGGTATCGCACGAGTGGGCGATCGAGTGGTACATATTGACGATGCCGTGGCCGCCCGGCTTGTCATCGTTGAAGCGGTGCCCGCCCAGCATGAAGAAACCGGGGTCGCGGATCGCATCCTGCGGCCGGCGGAACCCCAGCTCGAGCGCTGCCAGCGACATGAACGGCTTGAAGGTCGACCCGGGCGGATAGGTGCCCGACAGCGGCCGGTTCATCAAAGGCTTGTCGAGCGAGGTATTGAGCTCGTTCCAGCTCTGCGTGTCGATGCCGTCGACGAACAGGTTCGGATCGAACCCGGGACGCGACACATAGGCCAGCACGTCGCCGGTGGCCGGCTCGATCGCCACCAGGGCGCCGCGCTGGTCACCAAACGCCTCTTCGGCGATCTTCTGCAGTTCGATGTCGATCGACAGGATCAGGTTACTGCCGGGCGTGGGCGCCGTGCGGCGCAGCGTGCGGATAGCGCGCCCGCCAGCGGAGCGCTCGACCTGCTCGTAGCCGGTCTGGCCGTGCAGCTGGCGCTCGTAGCGCTTCTCGACGCCTTCCTTGCCCATGTGGTCGGTGCCGTTGTAATTGGCGGCGTCGTCGCTCTCTTCGAGCGCGTCCGATTCCTTCTGGTTGATGCGGCCGATATAACCGATCACATGCGAGGCCGCCTCGCCCATCGGATACTGGCGAAACAGGCGTGCCTGCACTTCGACACCAGGAAAGCGGAAGCGCTGGGCAGTAAAGCGCGCCACTTCGTCATCGGTCAAGCGCGTGCGCAGCGGAACGCTGGCAAAGCTGCGCGACTCTTCCAGCAAGCGCTTGAAGCGGCGCCGGTCGCGCGGCTCGATCTGCACCAGCTTGGCCAGTTCGTCGATCACCGATTCCATGTTCGCCTGCAGCTTCGACGGTGTCAGTTCGAGCGTGTAGGCCGAATAATTGCGCGCCAGGACCACGCCGTTGCGGTCGACGATCAGCCCGCGATTGGGCACGATCGGCACCAGCGCGATGCGGTTGTCCTCGGCCTGGGCCGCGTACTGGTCGTGATGCAGCACCTGCAGCCACACGACACGCGCGACCAGCAGGCCAAAGCAAATGAAAACCAGGCCGATCAGCACCGTCAGGCGCATCCGGAACTGGTGGATCTCGCGATCGCTGTCTTTGAATTCGGTCATGCGCTTATGGGTCGATTCAGGTCGATTCAGGTCGATTCGGATCGTCAGATCGGACGGGTGTGGTCGCGGTCAACCGCGCGGCGCTGGGGCGCAAGCAGCAGCCAGGTGATCACGGGCCACAGGATCACCGCCACCACGCTCTCGATGAACTGCAGCAGGCCCGGAAAGCGCCCGGAGACGATGAAATGCACGATCAGCTGGATCGCCTGCGCCATCAGGAGCAGCGGGAACACGTGCATGGCCTGGGTGAGTGTCGGGAACCACAGCACGCGGCGGTGGATCATGATGGCGAAGTACGACAGCAGCGTGTAGGCCAGTGCATTCTCGCCCAGGAGGCTCGCATCGTGCACGTCCATCAGGAGGCCCATGCAAAAGGCGACGCCGATGCCGACCTTGCGCGGCTGGTGGATGCCCCAGAAGACCAGCACCAGTGCGACGAAGTCGGGCGCGCCGAGCCAGCGGCCCCACGGCATCAGGTTGAGCATGAAGGCGCACACCAGGCTGAACGTGATGAACAGCGGGCTGACGGGCAGCAGGATGTAATGCGGGCGGTTACCTGGCATGGTGGCTTATCGGGTTGGGGTCGGTGCGGCCGGCCTAGGCGCGGCCGGCGTCGATGCGGCCGGCGCCGGCGCAGTACCTGGCGCGGCGCCCGGGGTGACCGGCGTCGCAGGCGCAACCGGCGGCTGCACGGCAGTCGGCGCGCCGGCGGCAGGCAATGGCGACGCGGGCAACGGCGGCGTCGGCACCGGTGCCATCGCCGGCAGCTTGCGGCGGTTGCCGGTTGGCGGCGTTTCCTGCGGCGGGCGCGCCGGCAAGGCATGGTTCGACATGATCACCAGCACCTGGCGATTGCGGTCGATGCCAGCAAGCGGCAGGCCGACCACGCGGCCGAACGAGCCGGTCGCCTTTTCGACCTGCGTCACGCGCGCGACGGCCAGGCCGGCCGGGTACATGCCGTCCAGGCCCGACGTGACCAGCACGTCGCCAACCTGGATGTCGGCGTCCTGGGCCACGAAGCGCAGATCGAGCTGACCGGAGTGACCGCGGCCGTACACGATGCTGCGCAAACCGCTGCGCAGCACCTGGACGGGAATGGCCTGGTCCTTGTCGGTCAGGAGCGTGACTTCGGACGTGAACGGGAACACGCGCGTGACCTGCCCCACCACGCCGGCATGATCGATCACCGGCAGGCCGGGCGTGACGTCGTCGCGCGAGCCGCGGTTGATGACGATGCGGCGCGTCGAAGGATCGCGCGCGTCGTACAGGATTTCGGCCATCTGCGATTGCACGGGCAGTTGCTGCTTGCCGTCCATCAGGCGCCGCAGGTGGATGTTCTCGGCCATCTGGAACTGCGCCTGCTGTAGCAGGCGGGACTGGGCAAGCTCCTGGTTCTTCAGCGCCTGGACCTGTTTTTGCAGCGTGGAGACCGACGAGAAATAGACGCCCATATTGCCTACCGCATCGCGTGGCAGCATGGCGGCCATCTGCATCGGGTACAGCACGGTGGCGGCGACCGTACGCACGCCGGCAAGAAGCCCCATGCGGGCATCGACCACCAGCAGAACGATCGCGATCAGCGCGAACACCGTCACCTTGACACGCGCGGGCGCGCCTTGTTTGAACAGCGGCGGAGGACTATATTCCATGAGCTCTGGTGGTGGTAACGCGGGAGTTCATATCAAGACGGGCAGATGCGCGCAGCTTGTGACCGCACGCTCTGCCCGTCCTGGAAGACCACGTGCGGCTTATTCGTACGAGAAGATGGAACCGAGTTTGTCCATCCGTTCCAGCGCCATGCCCGAGCCGCGCACCACGCAGGTCAGCGGGTCTTCGGCCACCAGCACCGGCAGGCCGGTTTCTTCCATCAGCAGGCGATCCAGGTCGCGCAGCAGCGCGCCGCCGCCGGTGAGCATCATGCCCTTTTCGGCGATGTCGGCGCCCAGTTCGGGCGGGGCCTGTTCCAGCGCGTTCTTCACGGCCGAGACGATCTGGTTCAGCGGGTCGGTCAGCGCTTCGAGAATCTCGTTGCTCGAAATGGTAAACGAGCGCGGGATGCCTTCGGACAGGTTGCGGCCCTTGACTTCCATCTCCTTGACTTCCGAACCCGGGAACGCCGAGCCGATTGCCTTCTTGATCGCTTCGGCGGTCTGTTCGCCGATCAGCATGCCGTAGTTACGGCGGATGTAGTTGACGATGGCTTCGTCGAACTTGTCGCCGCCCACGCGCACGGAGCCCTTGTACACCATGCCGCCCAGCGAGATGATGCCCACTTCGGTGGTGCCGCCGCCGATGTCGACGACCATCGAGCCGGTCGCTTCCGACACAGGCAGGCCGGCGCCGATGGCCGCGGCCATCGGCTCTTCGATCAGGTACACCTGCGAGGCGCCGGCGCCAAGGGCCGATTCACGGATCGCGCGGCGCTCGACCTGGGTCGAACCGCATGGCACGCAGATGATGATGCGTGGCGACGGGCGGAAGAATTTGGACTCGTGCACCATGCGGATGAACTGCTTGAGCATCTGTTCGGTGACGGTGAAGTCGGCGATCACGCCATCCTTCATCGGGCGGATCGCCTCGATATTGCCGGGCACCTTGCCCAGCATCTGCTTGGCTTCCTTGCCGACCGCCTGGATCGTCTTCTTGCCATTTGGCCCGCCCTGCTGGCGGATCGCGACGACCGACGGCTCGTCCAGCACGATACCCAGGCCACGCACGTAAATCAGCGTATTGGCGGTACCGAGGTCAATGGCGAGGTCGTTCGAGAAATAGCTGCGTAAAAAACCAAACATGGGTGTCCTGATGCGCATCAATGTGCGCCTAAACATTGATCGGGGATTCTGTGCCGCACCTGCCAACCGAGGGCACCGCGGACTTTCATTGCGCGGGAGCCATAGCTTTCGGCACGACAACGCATTAGCCCGCCATTCTACCTTATAATTTGTCGTTTACATGCCCAATACAGGTGGATTTCCCCACCGAATTGCAAGCGGTTTGCGCGATATTTGAAGGGTTTTATCAACTTTAAAATGCTGTTCGCTGACAACTTGCCAACATTCTTTATTCGCCTAATCACATTCTGCGTAGCCTTGGGCCGCGCCACCTTGCCATGTCCCTGACCCTATCTGACGTAAAACGCATTGCCAACCTGGCCCAGCTCGAAATGAACGAGGCCGATGCCGAGATCGCGCTGACCGAGCTGAACGGCATTTTCGCGCTGGCCGAGCAGATGCAGGCGGTCGACACCACCGGTGTGGCGCCACTGGCCCAGCCGCTGTCGGCGATCCTCGCCCTGCCGCTGCGCCTGCGCGACGACGTGGTGACCGAACAGAACCACCGCGACGATTACCAGGCGCCGGCACCGAAAGCGCAGGACGGCCTGTATCTGGTGCCGAAGGTCATCGAGTAATCCCGGCTTTTGAATCGCTCACGAATCCGCTTTTAGAATCGACACGCACATGCATAACAAGACCCTCAAGGAGCTGTCCGCGCTCCTGCACTCGAAGCAGATCTCGAGCACCGAACTGACGCGCCACTACCTCGGCCGCATCGACGCCAGCGAGCATAACGCCTTCCTGCACGTGGACCACGCGCGCTCGCTGGCCCAGGCCGCCGAGGCCGACGTGCGCTTCGCCGCCGGCACGGCCGGCCCGCTGACCGGCGTGCCGATTGCGCACAAGGATATTTTCGTCACGCGCGACTGGCGCACGACGGCCGGCTCGAAGATGCTCGAGGGCTACGTCAGCCCGTTCGATGCGACCGTGGTCGAGCGCTTCCGCAATGCCGGCATGGTCACGCTGGGCAAGGTGAATCTCGACGAATTCGCGATGGGCTCGGCCAATGAAAATTCGGCCTACGGCGCAGTGAAGAATCCATGGGACATGACGGCAGTGCCGGGCGGCTCGTCGGGCGGCTCGGCGGCGGCGATCGCTGCACGCCTGGCGCCGGCGGCCACTGCCACCGACACCGGCGGCTCGATCCGCCAGCCGGCCGCGTTCTGCGGCGTCACCGGCATCAAGCCGACCTACGGGCGCGTATCGCGCTTCGGCATGATCGCGTTTGCCTCGTCACTCGACCAGGGCGGCCCGATCGCCCAGAGCGCCGAAGATTGCGCGCTGCTGCTCAATGAAATGATCGGCTTCGACGAGCGTGATTCGACCAGCCTGACCGTCGAACAGGGCAACGTCGCGGAAGACTACACGCGCGCGCTGGAGCACCCGTTGACCGGGCTGCGCATCGGCGTGCCGGCCGAGTATTTCGGCGAAGGCCTGGCGAGCGACGTCGAAGCCGCCGTGCGCGCGGCGCTCGAACAGTTCGTGAAACTGGGCGCGACGCTGGTGGACATCTCGCTGCCAAAGACCGCGCTGTCGATCCCGACCTATTACATCATCGCACCGGCGGAAGCCTCGTCGAACCTGTCGCGCTTTGACGGTGTGCGCTACGGCCACCGCGCCAGCGAGTACAAGGATTTGCAGGACATGTACCGCAAAACCCGCGCCGAAGGTTTCGGCACCGAGGTCAAGCGCCGCATCCTGGTGGGCACCTATGTGCTGTGCCACGGCTACTACGACGCGTATTACGTGCAGGCGCAGAAGATCCGGCGCCTGATCGCCGACGACTTCCAGGCAGCGTTTGCCGACAAGTGCGACGTGATCATGGGCCCGGTCGCACCGACCGTGGCGTGGGACCTGGGCGCCAAGTCGAACGATCCGGTGGCGAACTACCTGGCCGACATCTACACGCTCTCGACCAGCCTGGCGGGCCTGCCCGGCATGTCGATCCCGTGCGGCTTCGGCGCCGGCGAGAAGAACGGCAAGCGGCCGGTCGGCCTGCAAATTATCGGCAACTACTTCGCCGAAGCCAAGCTGCTCAACATCGCGCACCAGTACCAGCTCGCGACCGATTGGCATACGCGCACGCCGGACGGCGTTTGATTCGCGCCGACACAGAACAAAGAGAGAACACTATGCAATGGGAAGTCGTCATCGGTCTTGAGAACCACGTGCAGCTCACGACCCAATCGAAAATCTTCAGCGGCAGCGCGATCCGTTTCGGCGCCGAGCCGAACACGCAAGCCAGCCCGGTCGACCTGGCGCTGCCGGGCGTGCTGCCGGTGCTGAACCGCGGCGCGGTCGAACGCGCGATCCGTTTCGGCCTGGCGGTCGGTGGCACCATCGCGCCGGAGTCGGTCTTCGCGCGCAAGAACTACTTTTATCCCGACCTGCCGAAGGGTTACCAGATCAGCCAGTTCGCCGATCCGGTGGTCCAGGGCGGCACGCTGTCCTTCGCCTACGAAAAAGACGGCAAGCTCGAAATGAAGACGGTCAACCTGACCCGCGCCCACCTCGAGGAAGACGCCGGCAAGTCGCTGCACGAAGACTATGCGGGCATGAGCGGGATCGACCTGAATCGCGCCGGCACGCCGCTGCTGGAAATCGTGTCCGAGCCTGAAATGCGCAGCGCTGCCGAAGCGGTGGCGTATGCCAAGGCGATGCACTCGCTGGTGATGTGGCTGGGTGTTTGCGACGGCAATATGCAAGAGGGTTCGTTCCGCTGCGATGTCAACGTCTCGGTGCGCCCGGTCGGCCAGCAGGAATTCGGCACGCGCTGCGAAATCAAGAACCTGAACTCGTTCCGCTTCATGGAAGAAGCGATCCACTACGAAGTGCGGCGCCAGATCGAACTGATCGAAGACGGCGGCAAGGTCATCCAGGCCACGCGCCTGTGGGACCCGGACCGCAAAGAAACGCGCTCGATGCGCACGAAAGAAGACGCGCAGGATTACCGCTACTTCCCTGACCCTGACCTGCCGCCGCTGGCGATCGGCCAGGACTGGATCGAGCGCGTGAAAGCGGAAATGCCGGAACTGCCAGGCGCCATGCGCGCGCGCTTCACGGGCGAATACGGCCTGCCGGGATACGACAGCCTGGTGCTCACGTCATCGCAGACGATGGCGACGTACTACGAAGCAGTGGTGGCGAAAGCCGGCAAGGAAAACGCGAAGTCGGCCGCCAACTGGATGATGGGCGACGTGTCGTCGACACTGAACCGCGAAGGCGTCGAGCTGCAAGCCTCGCCAGTGAGTGCCGGGCAACTGGCGCTGCTGCTCAAGCGCATCGCCGACGGCACGATCTCGAACAAGGCCGCAAAGGAAGTCTTCGCTGCAATGTGGGACGCCAAATCGGATGATGAGGGATTGGCCGACACGGTCATCGACCAGAAAGGCCTGAAACAGATCTCGGACACGGGCGCACTGGAAGCCATCGTCGACGAAGTCCTGGCCGCCAACGCCAAATCCGTCGAACAATACCGCGCCGGCAAAGAAGCAGCGATCAACGCCCTGATCGGCCAGGCCATGAAAGCCTCCAAGGGCAAAGCCAACCCAGCGCAAGTCACCGAACTGCTGAAGAAAAAGCTGACCAGCTAACCCTTCTTCCTCAATTAGGGTCAGAGTCGAATTATTGAGCAATTGCCCACAATTGCCAGCAATGCGACGCTGACCCTGATTCATTTTTACCCACAGTAATTGCCCAGCCTAGCGACTCTGTCCCCACTTATCGGGCGACCGCGAGCAATTGCCCAATAATTCGACTCTGACCCTATTTGTTTGGATGGCCCAAACTGTCCACAAGGCAGGAAAGCTGGTCCGATTCCTGGTCAATTCATTAAACTGACAAGCGATATTCCAAGCGGAAAATAAATCGATTCCTGCAAGCATATAAACAATGAGGGTCAGAGTCGAATTGTTTGACAACTCTGGAGAATTGCCCAATAAGTCGACTCTGACCCTAATTAATTTGCAAGAGTTTCCGCCAATCTAAATTAGGGTCAGAGTCGAATTGTTTGACAACTTTGGGTAATTGCCCAACAAATCTACTCTGACCCTAATTGTTGGGCTATTGCTTTTGGATGCCGTAGCGGGTGCGGTAGGCGGAAACGGCGTCTTTGTGTTGCGACAGGCGGGGGTCGGCGGTGTGGGTGTCGAGGTAGGTGAAGAGGTCGGCGAGGTTGGCGATCGAGATCACCGGGATGTTGAATTCGCGCGAGACTTCCTGGACTGCCGACAGTTCGGAGAGTGCGTCGTCCGTGCCCGAGCGCTCCATGCGATCCAGTGCGATGAGGACGGCGGCTGGCTCGGCGCCGGCGGCGCGGATCATGGCGACCGATTCGCGCACCGAGGTGCCGGCGCTGATCACGTCGTCGATGATCACGACCTTGCCCTGCAGCTTGGCGCCGACGATGGTGCCGCCTTCGCCGTGGTCCTTCGCTTCCTTGCGGTTGTACGCGTACGACGTGTCGCGACCTTTTGCGGCCAGGGCCACTGCCGTTGCGGAGGCCAGCGTAATGCCTTTGTAGGCCGGGCCGAACAGCATGTCGAATTCGACGCCCGAGTCGAGCAGCGTCTGCGCGTAGAACTGGGCAAGCTTGCCCAGCGTGGCGCCGTCGTGGAACAGGCCGGCGTTGAAGAAGTATGGCGACAGGCGCCCGGCCTTGGTCGTGAATTGGCCGAACTTTAATACTTCGGCCTCGACCGAAAACCCGATAAATTGCTGGCGCAGATCGCTCATATGCGTGTCCCTGAATGTCGAAAGCGGCTATTTTAGAACGTATCGCGCCGCCGAGATACCTTCTTGATTGTCGATGCTGCGCGTGCCCGGCCCGCACAACTGGCCGCCGATGGCCCCTGCGGCCAGATCGGCCACGCGCAGCGTCGCCAGTCGCAGGATGGCAACCGGCCGAAGACATGACGAGCAGCATCAAAACACGTTAAACTTGCCGGCTGTCGGCGCGCTTCCCGGTGCGCCCTGCCCTCTTCTATCTGCTGAACATCTCCATGCCACGAATCATTTCCGCAAACCTCAACGGTATCCGCTCCGCCCACAAGAAGGGCTTCTTTGACTGGCTGGCCACGCAGGACGCCGACTATATCTGCGTCCAGGAACTCAAGGCCCAGGAAGCCGACATGACCGAAGATTTCCTGCGCCCGCACGGCTACCACGGGCGCTTCCATTACGCCGAGAAAAAGGGCTACTCGGGCACCGGCGTCTACAGCCGCACCGAACCCGACCAGCACCGCATCGGTTTCGGCTGCCTGGAGTTCGATGCCGAAGGCCGCTACACGCGCTGCGACTTCGGCAACCTGACCATCATCTCGGTCTACTGCCCGTCCGGCTCCTCGTCGCCGGAGCGCCAGCTGGCCAAGTTCCGCTTCATGGAAGTCTTCCTGCCGCATCTGCAGGCACTGCAGGCCGAGGGCCGCGAAGTCGTCATCTGCGGCGACTGGAACATCGCGCACAAGGAGATCGACCTGAAGAACTGGAAGGGCAACCTGAAGAACTCAGGCTTCCTGCCCGAAGAACGGGCGTGGATGACGCGCATCTTCGACGAGCTGGGAATGGTCGACGTGCACCGCGGGCTAGATGCGCGCCCCGACCAGTACACCTGGTGGAGCAACCGCGGCCAGGCCTACGCGAAGAACGTCGGCTGGCGCATCGATTATCACGTCGCCACGCCCGGCATCGCGGCGCGCGCCAAAACCGTCTCGGTCTACAAGGACGTGAAGTTCTCGGACCACGCTCCGCTCATCATCGACTACGACCTGTAATCACGCCGGCCAGCGCAGGTCGAAGCGGCTGGCGAAGCTGCGCGGCTGGCGCGTGAGCGGATCGTCGAACGCGATGGCGCGCGCCAGCAACTGCAAGGGTGCGCTGAAATCGTCGCTGCCGCAGGGCCGCGCCACCGGGTAGAAACTGTCGCCGACGATCGGCGCACCGAGCGATGCCAGGTGCAGGCGCAGCTGGTGCTTGCGCCCCGTGTGCGGATGCAGCCGGTACCGTGCCAGCGGCCCGCGCCCCTCGATCAATTCGATCAGGGTTTCCGAATTGGGTTCGCCCGCCACTTCTTCGCTGAGAAAAAACTGCGCCGCATCCTGCATGCGGCTGCGGTAGGTGAACGGCAGCGTGCGCCCCTGCAGCAGTGGCGCGATCGCTTCATAGGTCTTGGTGACCACCCGCTTCTGGAACATCGACTGGTAAGCACCGCGCGAGGCAGGATTGTGCGAGAAGATCACCACGCCCGCCGTCTCGCGATCGAGCCGGTGGATCGGCACCAGGTGCGGCAAATCGTACGTGCGCTTCAGGCGCACCAGCAGCGTCTCCCTCAAGAAGCGCCCACTCGGAATCGTCGGCAAGAAATGGGGTTTGTCGGCAACCAGGATGTGGTCATCCTGGAACAGCACCGCCTCCTGGAACGGGATGGGCACCTCGGGCATCTCGAGCTCGCGGTAGTACCAGATGCGCATGCCCTGGCGCACCGGCGTATCGAATGCCACCCGCGCGCCCTTCGCATCGACGACTTCGCCGCGCTCCAGCCGCGCCGCCCAGGATTGCATCGGCACGTCAGGAAAGCGCTCGCATAAAAAGCGCAGCATGCCGCCGGCACGCGTTTCGGTCAGCCACAGATAGCTGGGCGCGACGCCGTCACGCAGGGGCAGCGGGACGAGTGCATTGGCTTCGGCCTGACGGCCCCTGGCGCTGCTGCCCATCAACGCCTCAATTCAGCGCAGTGCTCTTGTAGGCCGGCAGCTTGGCAACCGTCGTCTTCTTGGCACGCGCATACAGCGGCAGCAGCACGTTCATGTGCGCTTCCATGTCCTTGATGCGGGTGTCGCCGCCCGGGTGGGTCGACAGGATTTCCATCGGCGCGCTCTGGTTCAGCGTGGCCATCTTGCGCCACAGGGCGATGCCGGCGCGCGGATCGTAACCGGCGCGCGACGAGATATCCAGGCCCACCAGGTCGGCCTCGCGCTCTTCGTCGCGCGAGAATTTCAGCACCAGCATGCTGCCCAGGCCATTGGCTGCGGTGGCGGTCAGGTTGGGGTCGACGCCGAAGATGCCCGACAACAGCGCGCCACCGACACGCGCGCCCAGCGCGGTGACGTTGGACTTGGCCAGGCGCTCGCGCCCGTGTTCACGCAGTGCGTGCGCGATCTCGTGGCCCATGATGGCCGCGGCTTCGTCGTCGGTCAGCTGCAGCCTGGTGAGGATGCCGGTATAGAAGCCGATGCGGCCACCCGGCATGCAGAACGCGTTGACCTCGTCGGCCTGGATCAGGTTGACCTGCCAGTCCCACTTGCTGGCCACCGGATTCCAGCGCGGCGTGAACGGGATGATGCGCTGGGCGATCGTGCGCAGGCGCTTGAGCTGCGGGTCGCTGGTCGGCGCCAGCAAGCCCTTCTCCTTGGCCTGGCTCATCATTTCGGTGTATTGCAGGCGCGCGGCTTCGTTGACCTGCTCTTCGGGCGCCAGCACGCGCATGCGCGACAGTGGCTTGACCTCGATGCCATCCTGGACGACGACGCCGGCCTCCTGCGCCGTGGCCAGGCCGGTCGCGGCGAACAGGGTCAGACAAACGGCGAGTTGTTTCAGTTTCATCATCATGGCTCCGGCAGGCTGTTGTTGGCAGCCGGCCTCGTAAAATTGGTTATAAATGGGCAGCGCCCGCGCAGAATCGACGTGATCATGCCGTATGTACCGGCCCCGCTCAAGCCGCCAACGCACATAAGTCGCAACCTGCCCCGCGTTACACTGCCGGCGGCGCTTTTTTACGCAGGCGGAAGACCGCCATGCTGCCGCGCAGGTTCGGCAGGAACTTGACCACCTTGCCATCGGCCAGCGCCACGCATTCCAGCACTTCCAGGCCGCATTCGACCGCCAGTTCCTGGAAATCGTAGATCGTGGCGCAGCGCACATTCGGCGTGTCGTACCACTGGTACGGCAGCGCGCGCGAGACCGGCATGCGGCCACGCAGCAGCGCCAGGCGGTGCGGCCAGTGGGCGAAGTTCGGGAACGAGACGATCGCTTCGTGGCCGACGCGCACGATGTCGCGCAGCAGGCCTTCGACATGCTGCATCATCTGCAGCGAATTCAGACACAGCACGGTATCGAACGTGTTGTCGCCAAAGAGGCCCAGGCCCTTTTCCATATCGTGCTGGATCACGTTGATCCCGCGCGCGGTGCTTTCCAGGACCTTGTCGTCGGCGATCTCGATGCCGTAGCCCGAGCAGCGCTTGCCGGATTCGAGGTAGCGCAGCATGGCGCCGTCGCCGCAGCCGACGTCGAGCACGTGGGCGCGCTCGCCCACCCAGTGCGCGATGAAGGCCAGGTCGGGCCGCAGCGTATTGAGGTCGGCAAAATTCATGCGGCCTCCGTGGCGGTGGTAACGGCGCTCGGGGCCAGTTCGAGCGCGATGCGGTTGTAGTACGCACGCACCACGTTCATGTAGCGCGCATCGTCGAGCAGGAACGCATCGTGGCCGTGCGGGGCGTCGATTTCGGCGTAGGTCACCCGGCGCCGGTTGCTGATCAGGGCTTCGACGATCTCGCGGCTGCGCTCGGGCGAGAAGCGCCAGTCAGTCGTAAACGACGCAATCAGGAACTGCGCTTTGGTGCCGGCCAGTGCCTTTTCGAGATCGCCATCGTATTCGCGCGCCGGATCGAAATAATCGAGTGCCTTCGTGATCAGCAGGTAGGTATTGGCATCGAAATATTCCGAGAACTTGTCGCCCTGGTAGCGCAGGTAGGATTCGATCTCGAAGTCGACGCCGAAGTCGAAGTTGTAGTCGTTTGTTTCGGCGGCGTTGCGCAGCTTGCGCCCGAACTTCTCGGCCATGTCGTCGTTGGACAGATACGTGATGTGGCCGATCATGCGCGCCACTTTCAGGCCGTTCTTCGGCACCACGCCATGCTCATAGAAGTCGCCGCCGTGGTAATCGGGGTCGGTCAGGATCGCCTGGCGCGCGACGTCGTTGAAGGCGATGTTCTGGGCCGACAGCTTTGGCGTGGAGGCGATCACGATGCAGTGGCGCAGGCGCTCGGGGAACTTGATGCTCCACGAAAGGGCCTGCATGCCGCCCAGCGAGCCGCCCATCACGGCGGCAAACCGGTCGATGCCGAGACGGTCGGCCAGCAGCGCCTGCGCGGTCACCCAGTCTTCCACGGTCACCAGCGGAAAGCTCGCGCCATACGGCTTGCCGGTAGCAGCATTGACATGCATCGGGCCGGTCGAGCCGAAGCACGAGCCCAGGTTGTTCACGCCAATGACGAAGAAGCGGTCGGTGTCCACGGGTTTGCCCGGGCCGACCATATTGTCCCACCAGCCCGCGCTCTTGGGCGAGTCGTACTGGCCGGCGACGTGGTGCGATGCATTCAGGGCGTGGCAGACCAGTACCGCATTGGACTTGTCGGCGTTGAGCGTGCCATAGGTTTCATACATCAGCGTGTAGTTGCTGAGCTGCGCGCCGCTTTGCAGGCGCAGCGGCTCGGCGAAGTGCATCGCCTGCGGTGTGACTATTCCTAGAGATCCCATGGGACTGTGTGCTTTGATTGATGATGCGGTGGTGGCGCCGTTGCCGGGCATGGCAACGGCGGCCGACTCACAGGGTCTGCAACTGCTCGACGGCGCTGGCGATTTCACCCGGCTCCATCGCGCGCAGGATGCGCCGGGTACGGGTCGTGACCACGCCCAGGTCGGTATTCAAAATTTCTTGTTTTACCGCCAGCAGCTGCGCCGGGTGCATCGAGAATTCGCGCAGGCCCATGCCCAGCAGCAGGCGCGTGAGCTTGACGTCGCCGGCCATCTCGCCGCACACCGCCACATCCAGCCCGGCCTTGTGGCCCGTGGCGATGGTCGAGGCGATCAGTTGCAGCACCGCCGGGTGCAGCGGATTATACAGGTGCGCCACTTCGTAATCGACGCGGTCGATCGCCAGCAGATACTGGATCAGGTCATTGGTCCCGATCGACAAAAAATCCATGCGGCGCACGAACAGCGGCAGCGCCAGCGCGGCAGCCGGGATCTCGATCATGGCGCCGACCTCGATGCCTTCGTCGAAGCGGATCTTCTCGTCGCGCAGCTGGGTCTTGGCCTGCTCGATCATGCCCAGCGTCTGGTCGATCTCGAACGCATGCGCGAGCATCGGGATCAGGATGCGCACCTTGCCGAACGCCGACGCGCGCAGGATCGCGCGCAGCTGTACCAAAAACATTTGCGGCTCGGCCAGGCAATAGCGGATCGCGCGCAGGCCGAGCGCCGGGTTGAGCGCCGTGTGGTCGGTCTGGTCGAGCGGCTTGTCGGCGCCCACGTCGAGCGTGCGGATCGTGACCGGGCGGCCCTTCATCGCCAGCACCGCCTTGCGGTACTGCTCGAACTGTTCTTCTTCGTCCGGGATGCGCAGCGCCTGCGCGCCGCGGCCCATGAACAGGAATTCGGAGCGGAACAGGCCCACGCCATTGGCGCCCGCTTCGAGGGCGGCCGGACAATCGTCCGGCAGTTCGATATTGGCCAGCAGCGTGATCGTGGTGCCGTCGCGCGTGATGGCTGGCGTTTTCTTGAGCTTGAGCAGGCGCTTGCGTGCCTTGGCCATCGTGATCTGGCGCGCGCGGTACTGCTCGAGCACCAGCTGGCTCGGATTGCAGATGACGACGCCGGCGTCGCCGTCGACGATCAGCCAGTCGTCCTGCTCCACCAGGCGCGAAGCCTGGTCCATGCCGACCACCGCCGGAATATCCAGGCTGCGCGCGACGATGGCCGTGTGCGAGTTCTGGCCGCCGACGTCGGTGACGAAGCCGATGAACGAACGGTCGCGAAACGCCAGCATGTCGGCCGGCGAGATGTCGTGGGCCACGACGATCATCTGCGGCGGGGGCTGGTCTTCGTCGGCAAACACCGGCGCGACGCTCAGGGCGGTGCCGGTGAGGACCTTCAGCACGCGCTCGGCGACCTGCTGGATGTCGTACTTGCGCTCGCGCAGGTAGGGGTCTTCGATCTCGTCGAACTGCGCCGAGAGTTCATCGATCTGCGTCACCAGCGCCCATTCGGCGTTGTAGTGGCGCGCGCGGATGATGTCCAGCGGCGCTTCCGAGATCATCGGGTCGGACAGGATCAGCGCATGCACGTCGATGAAGGCGCCCAGTTCGGTCGGGGCATCCTTCGGCAGGCCGGTCCAGAGTTCCTGCAGATTGTGGTGGACGGCGGCGATCGCATCCTGCAGGCGCCGCACCTCGGCCTCGACCTGCTCTTCGGGGACCAGGTAATGCTTGACATCGAGTGCGGCCGGCGTGAGCAGGTGCGCGCGGCCGATCGCGATGCCGCGCGAAACCGGAATGCCGTGAAGGAGAAAGGAAGCCATGGAAGAATCCGTTGAACGCGAGGGGACCGCTTCACGCGGCATTATTCACCTTCACCGAACTTGTCGTTGACGAGCGCCGTCAGGGCGGCCAGCGCGGCTTCTTCATCGGCGCCATCGGCTTCGAGCGTGACCTTGGCGCCCTTGCCGGCGGCGAGCATCATGACACCCATGATCGACTTGGCATTGATGCGACGGCCGTTGCGGGTGAGCCAGACGTCGCTCTTGTACCTGGCGGCCAGTTGCGTGAACTTGGCGGAGGCCCGTGCGTGCAGGCCCAGCTTGTTGATGATCTCGAGTTCTTGTTGAATCATAGTCGCTTTATCGTTTTTGTAATGTGTCTGACTGCGCCCGGTATCTCCTCGCACGCATCGCCATTGCCACCGCCACCGCCGCCTGCCCTAGCCCACCCGGATCCGGTTATCCACCCGCACGGCCCCGTTCTGCGCACCGGCCAGCGCCATCTCGACGACCACGTCGAGCGAATCGCGCCGGTAGGTGATCGCGCGCAGCAGCATCGGCAGGCTAATGCCGGCGATGACTTCCACGTGCCCGGCGTCGGCCAGCGAATTGCAGCAGTTCGACGGCGTGCCGCCCTTGACATCGGTGATCACCAGGACGCCGTCGCCGTCGTCCAGGCGCGCGATGGCTTCCTTGGCCAGGCAGTTGATCTGGCCGATATCCTGGTCAGCGGTCACGTCGATTGCCTCGACGCGCTCGGTGGGGCCGCGAAATACGTGCGTTGCCGCGGCGATGAATGCCTGGCCCAAAGGTGCGTGGGTCAGGAGCAGAATGCCTACCATGTCGTTATCCAAGTACTTTCTGTTCGACCGCGTCGATGAACATCGCGGCCACGTCAAAACCGGTCTGGTCGAAGATCTCCTGGAAGCAGGTCGGGCTGGTCACGTTCACTTCGGTCAGGTTCTCGCCGATCACGTCCAATCCTACCAGTAACAGGCCACGCTCGGCCAGCAACGGGCCGAGGGCTTCGGCGATCTCGCGATCGCGCTCGCTGATCGGTTGCGCCACGCCGATGCCGCCGGCTGCCAGGTTGCCGCGCACTTCGCCGTTTTGCGGAATCCGCGCCAGCACGAACGGCACCGGCTTGCCGCCGATGACCAGCACGCGCTTGTCGCCCTTGTCGATCGCCGGGATGAATTTCTGGGCCATGATCGTGTGGCGGCCGTTGGCCGTCAGTGTCTCGATGATCGAACCCAGATTGAGCGCATCGCTCTTTACGCGGAAGATGCCGGCGCCGCCCATGCCATCGAGCGGCTTGAAGATCACGTCGCCATGCTTGGCGTGGAAGGCGCGCAGGCGCGCTTCGTCCGAAGTGACCATCGTTGGCGATGTGTATTGGCTGAACTGGCCGATCGCCAGTTTTTCGTTGTGGTCGCGGATCGCCGACGGGCTGTTGATCACGCAGGCGCCCTGGCGCACGGCCAGTTCGAGCAGGTAGGTGCCGTAGACGTATTCCATGTCGAACGGCGGGTCCTTGCGCTCGATGATGGCGTCGAATTCGGACAGCTTCACGTCGACGGCGGCATCGGCCGTATACCAGACATCCGGCTCGCCCGTCAGGTGGATCTGCATCACGCGCGCGCTGACGATGCCCTCTTCGAGCACCATGTCGCGCTGTTCGAAGAAGTACAGGGCATGACCGCGCCGGGCCGCCTCGCGCATCATGGCGAAGGTCGAATCCTTGTAAATCTTGAATCCGGACAGCGGGTCGGCGAGAAAAGCGATTTTCATGGGGCGTCCAATCGATGTAATACCTTGATTTTAGCCCGAATCGGCAAACCTCGCGGGCGAGGCCCCGAGGTTTGCCGGACGCAGTGCGTCAGTACACTTCCGGATTCGGATCGGTGCGTTCGAGTTCGAGCGATGCGGCCAGCATGCCCAGGCGCGCGACCACGCCGTACACGTAAAAGCGGTTGGGCGCAGCGGTGCCCGGCTTGGCCTTCGGATCGGGCATCGCGTGCTGCTGCGCGAACGCCAGCGGCACGAATTGCGAACCGGGCGCATTGAGGTTCTGGTCGATGCCGCGCTCGGCGTGCACGCGGTAGAAGCCACCCACGACATAGCGGTCGATCATGTACACAACCGGTTCGGCGACCGCGTCGTCGATCGATTCGAAGGTGGGTACGCCTTCCTGGATGATCAGATCGGTCACGGCCACGCCATCCTTGACCACCGACATGCGCGCGCGCTGGGCCGGGGTCAGGTCGCGCACTTCGCTCGCGTCCTTGATGGTCATGATGCCCATGCCGTAGGTGCCGGCGTCGGGCTTGAGGATCACGAAGGGCTTGCGCTCCTTCATGCCGTATTCCTTGTACTTCTTCTTGATCTTCGAGAACAGCGCCGAGACGTCGTCGGCCAGCGCTTCGGTGCCGACGTTCTCGCGCAGGTCGACTTCGGCGCAGGTGCTGTGTAACGGGTTGACCAGCCACGGATCGATGTCGATCAGCTTGCCGAACTTCTTGGCCACTTCGTCCAGCGCCTTGAGGTGATTGCTCTTGCGGCGCAGCGCCCAGCCGGCGTGCAGCGGCGGCAGCAAGGCCTGTTCGTGGACGTTCTCCAGGATCGACGGGATGCCGCCCGACAGGTCATTGTTGAGCAGGATGGTGCACGGGTCGAAGTCAGGCAGGCCGACGCGGCGGCCATTGGCCGAGCGTACGAGCGGCTCGAGCACGAGCATATTGCCGTCAGGCAGCGCCAGCGGGGTCGGCTCGGTGATGTCGGGCGAGAACGTGCCAAGACGGACATGCAAGCCGGTCTGGCGGAAGATCTGCATCAGGCGCGCGACGTTCTGCAGGTAGATCGGGCTGCGGCGGTCGGCGTCCGGCACCAGCAGCAGGTTGCGCGCGTCCGGGCAATACTTGTCGACGGCGGCCATGGCCGCCTGCACCGTCAGCGGCAGCATCTCGCTGGCGAGGTTGTTGAAGCCGCCCGGGAACAGGTTGGTGTCCACCGGTGCGAGCTTGTAGCCGGCGTTGCGCAGATCGACCGAGCAATAAAATGGCGGCGTGTGCTCCTGCCACTCGAGGCGGAACCAGCGCTCGATGGCAGGCGTGGCTTCGAGGATTTTCTTTTCCAGGTCCAGCAAAGGACCGGTCTGGGCGGTGGCGAGGTGCGGAACCATTGATTGGACGTCCTTGTTGTGCGCTTCTTGTTGTTAATTAAGTTGGGAATCGCATATGGGGTTGGTCCGGGTATTTTAAAGGGCAATGCGAAGAATGCAAAAAACGCCGTCCCCGCTTGTGCGGAGACGACGTTTTCAGGGACAACCGATGACTGAGCGGATCAGTAACGGTAAGCCGACTCGCCGTGGCTCGTGATGTCCAGGCCTTCGCGTTCCTCTTCTTCCGGTACACGCAGACCGATCACGATATCCACCAGCTTGAAGGCGATGAAGGCGACGACGGCCGACCAGATGACGGTCACGCCGATCGCATGGGCCTGGATCCACAGCTGGCCGACGATCGAGTAGCTCGTGTTCATCGCATTGGTCGTGTAATCCCACACGCCCTGCCCGCCCAGTGCCGGCGACGCAAACACGCCGGTCAGCATCGCGCCGAGGATACCGCCCACGCCGTGCACGCCGAACACGTCGAGCGAATCGTCGGCGCGCAGCAGGCGCTTCAGACCCGTCACGCCCCACAGGCAGACGATACCTGCCAGCAGGCCGATGACCAGCGCGCCCATTGGACCGACGAAGCCGGCGCCCGGGGTGATGGCCACCAGGCCCGACACGGCGCCCGATGCCGCGCCCAGCATCGATGGCTTGTGCTTGAAGATCCACTCGCCCAGCACCCAGGTGAGGGTCGCACCGGCGGTCGCCAGCAGCGTATTCAGGAACGCCAGTGCCGCCACGTCGCCTGCTTCGAGCGCCGAGCCGGCATTGAAGCCGAACCAGCCGACCCACAGCAGCGACGCGCCGACCATCGTCATCGGCAGCGAGTGTGGCGCCATCGATTCACGCCCGTAGCCGATCCGCTTGCCGATCACATAGGCACCCACCAGGCCGGCCACGGCCGAATTGATGTGCACCACGGTGCCGCCCGCGAAGTCGAGCGCGCCCTGCTGCCACAGGTAGCCGGCAGCTGCGGTGACGGTTTGCAGCGAGGCAGCGTCGGTGATGGCGTCAGGACCGGCCCAGAACCAGACCATGTGCGCGACCGGCAGGTAGCCGAACGTGAACCACAGCACGACGAACACCAGCACGGCCGCGAACTTGGCGCGTTCGGCAAAGGCGCCGACGATCAGCGCGCAGGTGATCGCTGCAAAGGTGCCCTGGAAGGCGACGAAGATGAATTCGGGGATCATCGTCTCTTTGCTGAAGGTCGCGGCCATCGCAAACTTGCCGGCGACCGGATCCCAGATGCCTTGCAGGAAGGCGCGGTCGAAGCCGCCGATGAACGCGTTGCCCTGCGTGAAGGCCAGCGAGTAGCCGTACAGGCACCACAGCACGATGACGAGGGCGAACACCATCATCACCTGCATCAGCACCGACAGCATGTTCTTGGCGCGCACCAGGCCGCCGTAGAACAGCGCCAGACCGGGAATGGTCATCAGGATCACCAGCAGCGTGGCGACGAACATCCAGGCCGTATCCCCCTTGTTGATGGACGGCGCCGCCATGGCCGGCAGGGCGACGCCCAGGCCCAGCAAGGCGGTCAGTATCGTTGTAGTTATGCGCTTCATGAAAACATTCCCTCTTACAGTGCGTCGTTGCCGGTCTCGCCGGTACGGATACGGATGACCTGGTTCAGGTCGGCCACGAAGATCTTGCCGTCACCGATCTTGCCGGTGCGGGCAGCGCCCTGGATCGCGTCGATGACCTGGTCGACGATGGCATCGTCGACGGCAGCTTCGATCTTGATCTTGGGCAGGAAGTCGACGACGTACTCGGCGCCACGGTACAGCTCGGTATGGCCTTTCTGGCGACCGAAACCCTTCACTTCGGTCACGGTCATGCCTTGCACGTTGATTTCCGACAGTGCCTCTCGCACCTCGTCGAGCTTGAAGGGCTTGATGATGGCGGTGATCATTTTCATGGTATTGCCTCTTTTGCAATCAAAAAGTTTTTGAGACGGACAGCACGGCGGCGGACTTGCCGAGGTTCTTGCCTTCCGGGCTCAGGTAGGCGTCGGTATTCGCCTTGTGCCACGCCAGCGCCACGGTGGCGACGCCGAAGTCCTTGGTGACGCCGACCTTGTAGTCGGTGTACGAAAACGCGCTGTTGTTCTTCAGTTTCTGGCGCCCGACGTGCAGGTTCAGGATGAAGCCGTTGCTGACGTCGATGTCGGCGCCCACGTCCAGGTAGCCGCTGCGCTTGCTGTCTGCGGTGCCGAACAGATTGGTCGTCGAGTGCGAGTACTTGATGTAGGCCGGGCCGTAGCCGAGCTTGCCGTACAGCTCGAACGTGTTCGCGCTCGGGTTCAACCCGTTGTCCGGGTAGTAGTAATACAGGCCGCCGATGTCATAGCTGATCGCGTCGCTCAACTGACCGCGCTTGCCGCCGTAGACGTCCCATTCGATATTGCCGTCGCCGCCCAGGTCTTTCGTCCATTTGATGGTGGAAAGCCAGGTGCCCACGTAGAAGCCGGATGGGCCATGTACGTAGTCGACGCCGCCTTGCAGGGCCGGGTCGAGGGCTGTTTGCGACAGGCCGCGGTAACGGTAGTCGCTGGTGATGCTCGCGTTGTAGCTCACCTGGTGTTCGGCGGGTTGTTCCTGTGCCATGCCCGGAGCGCTGGTAAGAGCCAACACTGCCAAGACAACTGCGCTGAATTTTGCTTTGCACTTCATGACAAACCCCCTTGATGAACAACATGAAAAATGACTGCTTGTGGATCCTTCTGATGTTCTTTATCTATGCTTTATTTAGCAGGATGCGTGCCAGCTCATAAAGCGGAAAAAGGTCCTTGTTTTTTTGGTAAACACGCCCCACATCGGTTTTGCTACAACACAACGGACCGCATACGGCACCCAGACGGCCGTTCGGCGCACTACATCAGGTCACATTGCACCATCATGGAGCGTGCGGCCTCGGCAGAAAGGGAAATGGATATGAGTAATAGCAACTTCTTCAGCGACTTGCAGGGCAAGATCAACCAGGCGCTCGAGAGCGGTCCGGCCAAGGACATTGAACGCAATGTGAAGGCGGCCATGACGTCGGGCTTCTCCAAGCTCGATCTGGTCACGCGCGAGGAATTCGATATCCAGGCCCAGGTGCTGGCCAAGACCCGCAGCAAGCTCGAGGCGCTTGAACTGCGCGTGAGCGAGCTCGAAGCCAAGCTGGGTGCAGGCAGCACCACGACGCCGTCGGCAACCTCATCGGCAACCTCGGCGACAGCGGCATCGGCATCGGCCGCGTTTCCGACCTCGGGCAGCTCGGCGATTCCGATGCCAGGCGCCGCGCCATCGGCCACCGCGCCGTTCCCGGCTGCACCGGAAGACCCGACGATCGTCGTGCCGCCAACGCTCGACAAGCATTAAACAGTTACCGGGGTTTGTTTGAACGCGTGGGCGGGAAACCCGCCCACCCTACTGCCCCGGACTCAATCGACGCTGACTTCCTTGCGGTTGTCACGCGCCACGCGGTCGATCAGCTTGTTGTACGGATCGATACCCACATCGAACGGCTGTTCTTTGACAGTCACCGTCACGGTCGGATTCTCGCCCCGCAGTACGCGCTTCTCCAATAACAGCACGCGCTCGTCCGATTCCTTGGCATCCTTCGCGCGTGCGAACACGCCGATCTCCACGGCCTCGTCATAGGTGCGTGGGGTTTCCTGCCCCTTGCCGTCGGCCTGCATCTTCGCCAGATGCAGTTTCATCGTCACGTCCCACTGCCCGTCCGCGCGCTTGACGGCTTTCGCCTCGGTCACGCGGTTATCGTAGAAGACGATGCGTTCGAACAGGTCGGCGATCAGCGCGTGCTTGCCAACCGGGGCTTCGGCGCGGATGTAGTCCACCAGTTCGGCGGAGGTCGCAAACGGCGCCTCTTGATAGCCCTTGTCCTGCAGGAAGCGCTTGAGGGCGCGGTTGAGCGCCGCTTCGCCGATCTCGTCGCGCAGGCGGTAGAAGACCAAACTGCCCTTGCGGTAGTGGATGTAGTCCTGGTTTTCCACGCGCACCAGCGGCAGTTCCTCGATCTTTTCGGCGCCGCGCGAACTGAGATAGCGGTCCAGTTCATAGCGCAGGAAACGGCGCATCTGGTGCGGGCCGTATTCCTTCTCCATCACCATCAGTGCCGAGTACTGCGCCAGCGATTCGATCAGCATGCTCGCGCCCTGCACATTCGCGGCCGTGACCTGGTGGCCCCACCACTGGTGCGCCATCTCGTGCGCCGTCACGTAGAAGACGTAGTCGATGTCCTCCTTGTTGCGCAGGTCGGCGATAAAGCCGATCGATTCCGAGAACGGGATTGTGTTGGCGAACGATTGCGCAAAGCGCTGGTAGTTCGGAAATTCCAGGATACGCACCTGCTTGTGCTGGTAGGGCGTGAACTGGGTCGTGAAGTAGTCGAGCGACTTTTGCGTGCCCGCGATCATCCGGTCGACGTTGTAGGCGTGCTTCGGATCGTGATAGATCTCGATCGGGATGCCGCGCCAGTCGCTTTTCTTGACCTGCCAGTCGGCCGACAGGTAGGCGAAGAACGGCATCATCTTCTGGTCCATCTTGTAGCGATAGTAGTTGCGGCCGTTTTCCTTCCACGCCTTTTGCAGGTAGCCCGGCGCCAGCGCAATCTGGTCACCACTCGTGGAAACGGTGGTGTCGAAACTGATCCAGTCGGCGTCGTCCCCGAACATCGTGTTGGCGCGGGCCGCCTGGTTTTCGAGCTTGGCCATGCGCTCCGGTTCGCCCAGGCCGCGCTTGCGGCGCTCGTTGCGGTCCAGTAGTTCGAACTCGCTCTGGTAGCCGACCAGCGGGAAGAACTCGCGGTTGTTGAAGAACGTGCCGTTCAGGTTGAGCGTGTCGCCCTTGCCCGCGTTGGAAAAACCGGGCCGGCGCACGTCGACCGTGAAGTCCAGCGCCAGGCGGGCGCCCGGCGCTGTCGGCTGCGCGAGCTTGAGTATCCGGAAGCCCGCCACCTTGTCGTCCAGGACCACCGTGTGCGCGGGCAGGCCGGCAAAGGTGGTCACAACGTCGGGGTTGACCTGCAGGCGCAATGTGTCCAGCGGCTGGCTCGTCTTGTTCTCGAAGACGTAGCGGCCGTTGACCATCACGCGCCGCTCGGCCGGGTAGATGTCCACCGCGGCGCGCACGTCGACAATCTTCACGTGCGGCAGGTCCTTGTACTTGCGGTAGGTCTTTTCGTACCTGGCCTGCTTGTCCATTGCCACGTTCTGCGCTTCGTAGCGGCCCAGCGTGACGGTATTGTGGAAGATCCAGCCACCCACCAGCGCGAACGCGATCGTGCACGCAGCCAGCGCAACGCCCGATGGGCTTTTCAGGCGCCGCGTCGCTTCGCGCGTGCGCGTGCGCCACTCGACCGACAGGCCGCGCACCCAGAACGCCTGGGCCACGATCAGGCCCGCCACGACAAACAGGGTCCAGTACAGCGCGAACCACGACCAGCCCGCGACGAAGTGGCCGAAGCCATTCATGTCCGAGTACGGCGTCTCGGGCAGCAGACCGATGTTGTACAGGTTGTGATCGAAGTGCAGGACCGACAGGACGATCTGCGCCACGATCAGCACGATCATGAACAGGTAGCCCAGAAACTTGTTGTTCGTGACCACCTGCAGCGCCACGGCGATCAGCGCCATCAGGATGTACGGCGTGCCCGCCATGAACACACCCTGCAGATACACCATCGGTTCGATCGGCGCCCCGCCCTTGTACAGCTGGATGGCGATCGCGGTCAGGATCCCGGCAAACAGGAAGGCCAGCACCACGCCAACGAGGGCCAGACTTTTCGCCACCAGCGGCGCCCAGTTCGGCATTGGCATCGCGTCGCTCACGTCGGCGATGCCGGCCTGGCGCTCCTTGAAGATCAGTTCACCTGCATAGAAGATCACGATGATGAGCAGCAGGAAGTTGTAGCTGCCCTTGAGCAGCTCGATCATCAGGTAGGTGCGCGGGTAGACGTCGGTACCGAACATCTGGCCCAGCTGACTGGAGCTGCCCACCATATTGAGCACGCCGAACAGCAGCATGACCAGGAACGGCACGCTCTTGAAGACGGCCACGGCGTCGAAGACGAAGATGTGCCAGCACTGGGCCCAGCGCGTGGCGCGTGTGAAGCGCGGGACGATGCGTGGCAGCGCGACGTGCGCCGGGGCGCCGGCGGCCGGCGCTGCGGCTTTGGCCCTGCCGAACAGGCGCTTGCCGGTGCCGGCGCGCTGCGGCTTGAACAGCGCCAGCGTCAGGCCAAGCAGCGCCAGGCCGACCACGCTCCACAACAGGCGGTTGGCCAGCATATAGCCCCCGATGTCCGGCAGGCCGGCATTCGATTCGGCGGTGGAAAAGTAACGCGTGGCGCGGCCAAGGGCGCGCAGGCCGAACGGATCGGCCAGCACGGCGAACCACTCGTTGTCGATATTGCCGGTGAATTTGCCGGCCAGGATCCACAGCACGAAGAACGCCATCACGCCGACATATACCATCATGATCGAGCGCGTGGTCGCGGCCAGTAGCATCAGCAAGGCGCCGATGAACAGCAGGTTCGGCATCACCAGCACGCACAGCGCCCACAGGTAGGCGGCGCCGGGGAACGGCCCCACGCGCTCGGCGTCGATCCACGGCATCAGAGGGCCGAGCATCATGCCCGCCACGATCACCGCGAAAATCACCATGCAGGCCAGCAGACCCGCCAGGAAGCGGCCGACGAGGTAATCGTGCTTTTTCATCGGCGTGGCAAACAGCATGTCGGAGATGCCGACGTCGCCATCGCGCAGCACCGAGCCGGCGATGAAGATGGTGACGACGAACATCGACATCAGGCTGAAGACGCCGAGCAGCTGCGCGACGACGACCGGCGCATTGCGATTGACGTTGCCGATGCTGCCGCCGATCTGGATCGCATCGGTAGTGGTCGCGCCAAAGGCCAGCGCGCCGAAGATCAGCGCGCATACCCACAACAGCGGCTGGCGCAGCTGGATGCCCAGCTCGAACTTGAAAAATTCCCGTAGCATGCCGGCTCCTTACGCCACGACCGGTGCGGTGGACGCCTGCGCCGCATCGGTCGTCGAAACGGCCGCACGGTTGGCATTGCGGATCTGGAGGAAGTAGACGTCTTCCAGGTCCGGCTCGACGCTGACGAAGCCGTCGTCCGGCTGCGACTCGGCGAACACGTTGATCTGCGGGCGCCCCGCCACCAGGCGCGTGGAGAGCACGTTGAAATCGCGCTGGTAGTCGGCCAGCGCATCCTGGCTGACGGTGCGCCGCCATACGCGGCTCTTGAGTGTGTCGATCGCAGCTTGCGGCTCGCCCTGCAGCAGCACGGTGCCTTTGGCGATCATCGCCATGCGCGGGCACAGGTCGGTGACGTCTTCGACGATGTGGGTCGACAGGATCACGACCACCTGTTCGCCGATCTTGGCCAGCAGGTTCAGAAAGCGGTTGCGTTCATCGGGGTCCAGACCTGCGGTCGGTTCGTCGACGATCACCAGGCGCGGCGCGCCGAGCAGCGCCTGCGCGATGCCGAAGCGCTGGCGCATGCCACCCGAGAAGGTGCCCAGGCCACGCGAGCGCGCTTCCCACAGATTGGTCTGGTGCAGCAGCGCCTCGACCATCTCCTTGCGCTCGCCCTTGGCCGTCAGGCCCTTGAGGACGGCGAAGTGGTTCAGCAGTTTTTCGGCGCTCACTTTCGGATAGACGCCGAAGTCCTGCGGCAGGTAGCCGAGCTGGCGGCGCAAGCCCTCCTTGTCCTTCAACACATCCAGGCCATTGAAATCGATGCTGCCGCTGTCGGGGTCCTGCAGCGTGGCGATCGTGCGCATCAGCGACGACTTGCCGGCACCGTTGGGCCCGAGCAGGCCGAACATGCCGTTCGGGATCTCGAGACTGACGTTGTTGATCGCCTTGACGCCGTTGGCATAGGTCTTGTTGAGCTGCTTGATCGATAACATGGACTGATTCTCCGGGGACGGTTGCGGTTGTGGTGCTGTTCACGATCAATGTAACGTTAACAAAAAGCAATGTCAGCATTTTGTGACAGACGGTATGAATTGCGGGATGAACGACGAGATGACCGGTATATGCACCTGTCATGAACGGGCAAGCGCGCGCACGCCTGTCCGCTCTCAAACGGTGGCGCGGTGCCCGCTTTAGGATGGGGCACCCTGGCGTCATGCGGAAGGAATCCAATGAGTCTTGCCGTCCTCAAAAGCCGCGCGCTGGCCGGCATGGCCGCGCCGCCCGTCAATGTCGAAGTGCATCTGGCCAACGGTCTTCCGGGCTGGACGATCGTGGGCTTGCCAGACACCGAAGTGCGCGAGGCGAAAGACCGCGTGCGCGCGGCGTTGCAGAATTCGGGCTTCGATATCCCGCCGCGCCGCATCACGATCAATCTCGCGCCGGCCGATCTGCCCAAGGAATCCGGCCGCTTCGATCTGCCGATTGCGCTGGGCATCCTGGCCGCATCACACCAGATCCGGGGCGATGCGCTGGAGCGCTACGAGTTTGCTGGCGAATTGTCGCTGTCGGGCGAGCTGCGGCCGATTCGTGGTGCATTGGCGATGGCGTTTGCGATGATGCGTGCGGGTTCTGCACAATCTGCTTTACAGACCGACCTGCAGCACCGGGCTTTCATCCTGCCGCTGGCCAATGCCGATGAAGCGGCGCTGGTCGACGCAGCCGAGATCCTGCCGGCGCGCACGCTGCTCGAAGTCTGCGCGCACTTCGCCAATGCACCCGATGCGCCCAAGCTGGTGCGGCATGTGGGGCCGCCCCTTGCGCAGGCGGTGTACTACCCCGATTTCGCCGACGTCAAGGGCCAGCAGCATGCCAAGCGCGCGCTCGAGGTGGCGGCGGCCGGCGCGCATTCATGTTTGCTGGTCGGCCCGCCCGGCGCGGGCAAGAGCATGCTGGCGGCGCGCCTGCCCGGCTTGCTGCCATTGATGAGTGACGCCGAGGCGCTCGAATCGGCCGCCGTGCAATCGCTGGCAGGCGGCTTCTCGCCACAGCGCTGGCGTCAGCGGCCGTTTCGCAGCCCGCATCACACGACGTCCGGTGTGGCCCTGGTGGGCGGCGGCAGTGTGCCGCGGCCCGGTGAAGTCTCGCTCGCGCATCATGGGGTATTGTTTCTGGACGAGCTGCCCGAGTTCGACCGGCGCGTGCTCGAGGTGCTGCGCGAGCCGCTCGAATCGGGCCAGATCACGATTTCGCGCGCGGCGCACCAGGCCGATTTTCCGGCGCGCTTCCAGCTCATTGCAGCGATGAATCCGTGTCCATGCGGCTGGCTCGGTCACGCCAGCGGCAAATGCCACTGCCATGAGGCCGCCGTGCTGCGCTACCAGAGCCGTATCTCGGGGCCCCTGCTCGATCGCATCGATTCAATATATCTACGAGCCAAATCGACAACAAGCTCCCTATCTCCTTGAATAAATAAGGCTTTTTCACTGACCCGGCAAGAAGTGGCAGCATCAAATCCCGATGCCCGGCTGACCTCAGTGCTAGCTTGAGTGTAAACAAAGGCACGCCTCACTTTTAGCAATGCTGCGAGACTTGCGAACGCCTTCGAAAGGCTTACGCCTGTGAGAACGGCAGTGGCTTCTACAACGACTATCTACGACCGCTCCTTGCTGAACGGTTACGCAATGCTTCTTCAAGAATCTCAACAACCACCCCGGGAACACTTACACTTTTCCGCTGCAAAAGCGTCGCTGCCGCCGAGAGGTTAAGCAAATCCTCGTACATCGGAAGTGGTAATCGGATTAACACCTGGCGCTTTTCTGTTGATGTGCTCAAGCTATTCATAACTACCCTCTTAAGACTTACGAAATCGAATCAACTAATCGCGATCCTGAGCGCTTAACGGAAGAGATTTCGCATTTGTTGTAATTTGTAAATTTATTTGACTGCTGAAAGACATCGTTCAGCGCGTATGTATCTTTCTGGAAAACCACAGGTAATCCCCCCACAGAAAGAGCGCGTTTAGAAGTAGAATTTTCTACTTAAGAACAGAAAGCTCTACATGAAGACGTCCCGTTTTACCGACAGCCAGATCATCGCCATCCTCAAGCAAGCCGAAGGCGGCAGCCCGGTCCCTGAGCTGTGCCGCGAGCACGGCATCAGCAACGCCACGTTCTACAAGTGGCGGTCCAAGTTCGGCGGCATGGACGCGTCGCTCATGGCGCGCATGAAGGAGCTCGAGGACGAGAACCGGCGCCTCAAGAAGATGTATGCCGAGGAGCGCCTCAAGGCCGAGATCGTTGCGGAGGCACTCACAAAAAAGTGGTAGCGCCATCTCAGCGGCGGGAGATGGCGCAGTGGGCCGTGGCGAACCGGTCAGCCACGATAGGCCTGGCATGCCAGGCATTTCACATCAGTCAGACCTGCTATCGCTACAAGGCCAAGCTCGATGCCGAGAACGGCGTGATCGCGGACTGGCTGGTACGGCTGACAAATAACCAGCGCAACTGGGGCTTTGGACTGTGCTTCCTGTACCTGCGCAACGTGAAGGGCTTCAAATGGAACCACAAGCGCGTCTACAGGATTTACCGCGAGCTCGAGCTGAACCTGCGCATCAAGCCGCGCCATCGGCTGGTACGCGAGAAGCCGCTGCCGTTGGCGGTGCCGACGGCGATCAATCAGTGCTGGTCGATGGACTTCATGCATGACCAGCTTGCCGATGGACGCAGTATCCGGCTGTTCAACGTCATCGACGACTACAACCGCGAAGGCCTCGGGATCGAAGTCGATTTCTCGCTGCCATCTGAACGGGTGATTCGATCGCTCGACCGGATCATCGAATGGCGTGGCAAACCGGACGCCATCCGCTGCGATAACGGTCCCGAATACATCAGCGCGGTGACGCTAGCCTGGGCTGCCAGGCACGGTATCCGCATCGATTTCATTCAGCCTGGCCAGCCCCAGCAAAACGCTTACGTCGAGCGCTACAACAGGACGGTTCGCTATGATTGGCTTGCCCATCACCTGTTTGAAACGCTCGATGAAGTTCAGGAATTTGCCACCAACTGGTTGTGGACCTACAATCACGACCGGCCTAACATGGCGCTCGGCGGTATTACGCCAAAACAGAAATTGGCGCTCGCCGCTTAACCTCTACTTTTAGCGTGCTCTAAAAATGGGGGGATTACCCACACATGATAAGGTACTTCACCCCATGAAGACAGTCCAAAAGGCGATTGCGACCGCGCTCGTTGTCAAAGAGATACGCTCGTGTTTAGGGTGATATGGACGAAATCGAAGCCATTTTCTTCCAACGTCAGAAAGAAATAAATAAATCACATTTTTCTTGGATTGATATACTTATTGACTGCACTGCAAACGTAAGCTAGTGTAAAAAAGGGTTCTGTCAACGTTCTTTTTATAAGCTTCCCTGCCTGATCGTTAGTCCGTTTTTTACCAATCGGGCTATGGTTTTGCCCAGTAGGATATCGGTACATCCGAATGTTGTCAGAATAGCCGGTAGTGCATTAGGCCTGCCTAAACACGCGCTATGCCACGATAAAGATGCAGTACCAACGACTTATACGACTTGTGTACACTCAGACAAACATGACATGCAAATGAAGCATTACATGATCAAAAGTTGGGTGATGGTAGATGGAGAGCGCTACTGCGCTCTCATAGCACGCGACACTGGGCTGCCAGTCTTTTACCCAACACTTTATGTCACATCCCAAGTAAGAAACAGGTCATTAAGCCACGCCGCAATGGAACAAGCGCACTGCGCATTAGCGGTCCTTCTTAACTTCTGCTCCGACGCCTCGATTAATCTAGAAGCCCGCCTATCGGAAAAATCTTGGCTTACTAGCGGAGAATGCAGCGCAGTTCGAGACTACTGCCAAAAAGACTTTCGCCCATACAGAAATACCGAACGCTCAACTGTGATATCAATATCTAAAGCTGGCAAAAGACACTCCGATGCTCCTAAAAAAGTAGCAAAACACACCACATCTACCCGATTAACGCATATTGCTCACTTTATATCCTGGTTAGCAAATCTTCTCAATCAAAGTCAGCTAGATGAGCATACTGCGAACTCCATAAGGTCAATGGAGAAATGCATCTTGGCACTGAGGCCAAGTTATCGCCAGCGCAATCCGTCTTTGGATGAACAGCGTGGACTTTGTAAGGACCAAGAAAAAGAACTTATGCAGATTCTTGCTGCGAAGCATGAGCGAAATCCATTCCATAACGAAGGGATTCAGACCCGGAACCAGCTAATGATCGTAATGATGCGTCACTTAGGTATTCGATCTGGGGAGCTACTCAATATTAGGATCGAAGATATCGACTTCCAAAAAAACGAAGTATCCATAAAGCGACGTGCCGACCAATTGGATGATCCTAGACGGCGCCAACCTCTTGTGAAGACTCTAGCCAGACGCCTTTTAGTAGATCCAAAACTCGCTGAATTTATTCGACATTACATAGTAAATACTCGACGCTTAATCCCAAACGCGAGAAAAAACCCCTACCTTTTCATTACCCACAAATCCGGCCCAACGTTGGGAGCACCGATGAGCCGAGCAAATTTTAATGCAGTTATACGTTCGATAAAATTCTCATCCGCATTATTGAGAAACTTTTCTAGCCACGACCTGCGTCATACATGGAACGAGCGGTTCAGCGAATGGATGGATTCGAAAGAAAATCCAGAATCCAAAGAGCAGCAAGAGAAGATACGTGAAAACTGGATGGGCTGGCGGGAGGGTTCTGGAACTGCCTCAATCTATAACAGAAGGTTTATACGCCGTAAGGCGCTCGAAGCGGGCCTAGAACTTCAGGCATCTCTTCTCCGTACTAAATCCGACATACCAACGTAGCAGTTAATTTGTACAAGAGAGACCGCATGGTATCGAACAAGTTAAATAAAGCGTGCGCTGCTGAAATACCGCATCAAAACAATATAGCCGCTTTAGAAAAATATAGAAGGCAGAGCTATGACGGCTTCGAGTTCGATTCAAAACAAACTCAGTGGACGCTCAGGAAAGGCGTGCGACTAGACTTACAAGAACTAAAAAATCTCTTACCAGAAATGCTTGTTGAGGGATGCTTCGAGACACTGGCGTTCTATGCAGAAAATTATTCAGCTGGAACAACGAAAAACTATTCAGTGACGCTGAGGAACTTCCTTCGATCTATAAATCGGGAAATGCAAATTACTGAATTTTCAATAACAAGCTTAGCAAACTACCGTGGGGAAATGCTTTTCAAATACGGCCACGACAGAGAGCTTATCTCTCTTCGCCCAATCTTGTTAAAGTGGCACGACCTTGGTTACTCGGGCGTTTCCATTGACATGATTAGGACCTTAAAGTCTTGGACTCTGAAAAAACCTCTCGTGGGAGAGGCGGTGAAACGTCTCGACCCGTTAGATGGACCGCTGGATCCTTCAGAATTATCTGCATTGAAAACTGCGATTATGGTCGCTTATGAAAAAAATCGTGTCACCCACCACGATCTAACAATATGTCTACTATGCATTTACACAGGCAGGCGCCCATGCCAAATATCTGGACTTAAAATCAAAGATCTTGTGAATGCCGAGCATTACAAACAAGAAGCTAGCCCGACATTAGCTCGTGGAAATGCCAACCTTATTTATATACCGAGAGCAAAGCAAACCAACTCGAAATTTCGAGAACTACGTAAGCCAGTGGCGCTTATCCCGGAATTGTGGACTGTCGCGTTAACGCAGAAGGATAATGTATCATCCAGATTCTGCGAACTCCTCAGACAGACTGGCTGGGATCTGCACTCTCACGACACGACCGAAATAATTTCTAGCCTCCCTCTGTTTCCAAGTTGGCGACTAGTCACAAAATTTTTAAATTTAGCTAAAACGCTGATATCGCAGGATCGCCACGGCGAAGCGTATTCTAAATTAAGAACCCTGGTCAACTCCGAGGCTTGGCATGTCTCTGCGGACGGCATACAGCGTACTGTCAAATACGTTACGCAGATTTCAGGGGCCTTAGATAGAACTGGCAACCCGCTTCATGTCTCACCAAGACGTTTGCGTTATACCAAAGGCACTGATGCGGCACGCGCTGGCTATGGCAGTATTGTAATCGCTGAACTACTCGACCACAGCAATACCTCTTGCGTGGACATCTACACAAAAATTTCCGCAGAACATGCAGGTCCGATTAATCGTGCGATGGCTATGGCTATGGCCCCTCTGGTTAAGTTATTTCGCGGAGAAGTAGTGATGCGTGAAGAAGACGCTGTCGGTGGGGCGGTTCCTACTGAATCCCGTATTTTATTTAATGGAATCGGAACCGCTACGTGTGGCCAAAAAGCCAAATGTGCGCTTTCAAAATTCCCGCGGCCCTGCTATACCTGCAATCATTTTCAACCCTGGCTTGATGGGCCCCACGAGGAGGTTTTAGACGGGCTGCTCCGAGAAAGAGAAGAGCGCAGGCTCATTCTCCAGGACGATTTAATGATTGGAGTAGACGATCAGACAATTTTTGCGGTAGTTAACGTGATCGAAAAATGTAAAGAAATGAGGCGCTCGACTGAAAGTCGTCAGTATAACGATCGCCTGATCTCGCCCAGTAATCGTTGATCTACGTATAAGTTTGCACACGACAATATGCGCACCCTCTCGTCAATTAAAGGAAACTGTAGAGCGAACCTGGCTGAATTCATTCGACTGTGCCGCGATGACCTTACGGCATTTGGCGATGACCTTGAATGGGATAAATGTCATTGGCCTAAAGTCTGCCGTTTTACAAAACTTGGTACGCCACAAAGCGTCACCAAAGCGGCCGCTGACATGCGTCAACTCGACATTGATTTTATTGATTTTGCTAAGGCATGTGTGAGGTACGAGCATACCCATAACCCTGGATCGGTGGCGAAAATAGGTCGCAATATAACCGCGTTAAGACTTCTCGAAAAATCATTACTTGATTTAAAGGGATCAGCAGATCCCATTAGCATTGATGTCGTTGTGCTTGATCATGCTGCGCAGCTCGGCCAAAGCCATTTTGGTCGAAATGGTTATGAAAGCTGTCAACGTCTACGCAATTTAGCGATCTTCTTAACGGCACACCACCTTGTAAGCGTGGATCTGTCGTACTGGAAGCATCCGCTTCGTGCATACAAAAACGTTAAAGAAGGGATAGGCCCTGAGTCTGATGAGCTAAGACGTAAGAAAATGCCGGATCCCGATGCGTTAAACGCTCTTGCCGAGATATTTTCTTCAAATCTAGATTCAAAGTGCAATGCCCAACATAGGGATATCTATACTACTTCTGTTTGCGCGATGCTACTATCGGCGCCCTCGCGAGGCTCAGAAATTCATGACCTCCCGGTTGACCTAGAAGTGGAAGAGATTGATCGGCGCGGAGATTCTCAGTACGGGTTTCGCTATTTCTCCGGAAAAGGATATGGTGGTGACGTCAAATGGGTTCCGGAAGTTATGGTGCCGGTAGCGAAGCTCGCTGTCAAACGACTACATGAGATTACTAACGATGCGAGGAAGTTAGCCCTTTACATTGAACGACAGCTCGAGCAAAAAAAAGCAAACGCTCACGCCGAGATGCGCTTTTTCCGGCATACGTCCTGCCCTGATGTTCCAGATGATCAACCTTTAACGGCTGAGCAGGCTAGTAAAGCGCTAGGGTATGCCAATTTTGAGTGTCTAAGGAAAGCAGGCCTAAGTCGAAAGAATGGTGCATATACGTTAAACACGCTTTGGCAGTGGGTTCTTACACAGCAACCACCAGATTTTCCTTGGTTGAACCGGGCTAAGAAAATTCGGTTCAGTTCGGCTCTGTTTTGTATGTTCAAGTCCCAGCTCGGGATTAAGAGAAGCCGCAGCCCAGTCATCTTATGGGCCCCTAAATTGGTTATTTTTTGCTCAGATTGCACTCCTAATTCTTGGACTAAGCAGAATACGATATTTCAACGCTACGGTTATCTCAAACCGAACGGTGAACAGCTGCGGTTGAACTCTCATTCATTAAGACACTATATCAATACGCTGGCTCAGAAGGGCAACATGACACAGGAGGAAATCGCAAAATGGTCTGGTCGCACTAATCATCGAGCAAACCGTATTTACAACCATGAGTCTGAGTCTGATGTGCTTAATCGGGCCCGAAGAGCCATGCAGTCCGGGAATGCGGAAAACAATGCAACTGAAGACAAATCTTTTGTTTCGGAGGAGGATGCGACACACTGGACGGTAACAAGCGATACCGACCCAATTTCGTTTTCAGACCTTCGGCTATCACCGCGCGGGGCCAGTCACCTAACACTTTGGGGCAGATGCGTCCATGATTTTCTTCTATCTCCTTGCGAAAAATTTGCCGATTGTCTCAACTGTGAAGAGCACTTCTGCACAAAGAGCGATAGCAACGGTGATAAAGATCGACTTTCTCGGCTGAAGTCGCTACTAGTCGAAGTTGAGCAAGAACTCAATCAAGCAAAAATTTGTTCGGATGCGGGGGATCCTGGTGCTGCGGCGTGGTATGAAAGCCATCGAAAATACCGCGCGCGCCTTCTCCAGCTCGTTCGTATTTTGGAAGACCCAAAAGTTCCCAATCAATCTGTAATAAGTTTATACGATGGGACCGCAAAGACCCATCTTCTGCGCATCATAAATTCTGTCTCATCAACAGATGGAAGTCGCGAGAGCTTAGCGAACAAAGATCTCCGAAAATTAACATGGATGTCCGACCATGACTAGCGGGTCCAACTGTTTATTGCGTTTACTTCATTAGATGCGCGGAGAGGATAATGGCAGGCAATAAATATATTAAGACAGGTGATGTCGAAAGAATTATCTTGTTAATTCGTGGCTGGCCGGACAGAAAAATTGGATGGGAAGCTGTATGCGTTGCGTGTGAAAGCATCCTCGGGTACATCCCTTCCCGGCAAGGCCTTTCTGCACATAAGAGTGTTCAAGCAGCTTTTCGTGCCCGAAAAGAATGTTCCGAGCCGGTTGATCGCCAAACTCCTGCATACCCTAGTAGCCTGAAGATTGCTAGTCAAAGAATTGCGTATCTCAACTCAGTCATACAAACACAAAACAAAGAAATTGACAATTTTCGGAGCTTGGTCACTATTTGGCAATATAACGCATACAAACGCGGACTTAGTGCCTCACAGTTGAATGAGCCTTTACCAATGATTGATAGAGAACGAAGCGTTCCTTGAAGTGGGCCTTTGCATAGGCCTACAAGCGCCTAACAAACCTTTTGACATACGTCCAACAAATGGGTGAACAGGCATGCGACATGAACGCGTGGTGCATGTCTGCCCGCCCTTCTGCCGGATGCGCAATCTGCGGAAGGGGTGTAACCAACCGAAAGTTCGCTCGAGACCAAACGCCACCGCCAGCATTTCGCGCGAATCGATTCTGTAGCGCGTGATACGAGCTTTGTGCGGCGAACAGATGTATTGAACTGGTTCTCGCCCTCCAGCGTGCAGCAGCTTACGACCCGAAGCAGCCGTTGCCTAAGCGGTGACGAGTTAACCGGACATCATCAAATCCAATTGCTGAAATCCCACTCTTTTGGAAGTCCGCTTAGGATCTCTGCTTTCGGGATCGGAAGGCGATTTGCGTCGATGGCAAGCCGTATGAATCGCTTAAGAAGATACTCAACGGGAAGATGTGATGAGTTCGACAAAAAAACAGTCCTTAGTTTTGTCGCGCACTTCAAAATCCCATCAACGTCGTTGCAGTCAAGAAGAGATATGGAGAAAGGCACATCAAAATCAGAACGAATTCCTCCATTCACTATACGAAACTTGGTATCGAGCGTATCCAGCCATGCTTCGTACTCGTCCAATCCACCTCTACCCATAGCAAATGCCCCACTTCTTGCGCACGCGAACTGCGCCTACTGTTTCCAATCTATCTTTACGCATTAGCTGAAGCGACGCAATTGCAGCTTGCGTCCAAGGTCTGCTTTTGGCCGAAAGCAGAAGTTCGTCGTCGCCAGTGTAACTCAGCAAGAAGCGGTGGATTTCGCTACTTCATGCCCTGTCGTCGCAGTAATTTCCAAAACGTCGCATCTATTTCGGAAAGTCACATTTGCGGCAACGATGGGCACCGGCATCTTGTCGCTCGCGCTCGCCCAACTTCCAGGCGCGCTCCCGGGAATGGCCCGCCTGGCCGAGGGACTTTGGCTTTTTAACATTGCGCTGTTCGTATTGTTTGCCGCGCTGTACAGCGCGCGCTGGGTCATGTTTTTCGACGAAGCGAAACAGGTGTTCGGCCATGCGACCGTCTCCATGTTCTTCGGTACCATTCCCATGGGCTTAGCTACAATTATCAATGGATTTCTCAGCTTTGGCGTGTCGCGCTGGGGCGCCGCCGCCGTCGCGGTGGCCGAAGCTTTGTGGTGGATCGATGTGGCCATGGCACTTGCTTGCGGCGTCCTCATTCCTTACCTGATGTTCACGCGCCAGCAGCACAGCATCGACCAAATGACGGCGGTCTGGCTGCTGCCGGTCGTCGCTGCCGAGGTTGCAGCGGCGAGCGCCGGGCTGCTTGTGCCGCACCTGCAGGATGGTGGCGCGCGCTTCACAGTCCTGATCACCGGCTACGTGCTGTGGGCATACTCGGTGCCAGTGGCGCTCAGCATTCTCGCGATTCTGTTATTACGCATGGCCCTGCACAAACTGCCGCACGAAAGCATGGCGGCATCAAGCTGGCTGGCGCTCGGGCCAGTGGGCACCGGCGCGCTCGGCATGCTGGTGCTCGGCGCCGCCGCGCCGGCGACGCTGGCGCCGTTTGGCCTGGCCGAGGTTGGCCACGTGGCCAACGGGATGGGCGTGGTGAGCGGCCTGCTGCTTTGGGGACTCGGCCTGTGGTGGATGATGCTGGCAACCCTGATTACGCTGCGCTACTTCAGGGCAGCCGTTCCATTCAACCTGGGCTGGTGGGGCTATACCTTTCCGCTCGGCGTATTCGCGGTCACCACGCTGCGTCTGGCGAAGGTGCTCGATTCGCTGTTCTTCGAGGTCTTCGGCAGCGCGCTGGTAGTGGTACTGGCAAGCCTGTGGCTGGTTGTCGCATGGCGCACCGCGCTCGGCGCTTACCGTGGCAACCTGTTCGTCTCTCCCTGTATTGCGTCGATGAACCGGCCCTGAAGGCCAACGTTCAGCGCGCCAGTTGCGCCGCGCGCGCCAGTGTCGCGACGATTTGCGGGGCCACAGTTGGCGACGTACAAACAGATAGCGGACTCGGATGAGGCATTTCCAGTACGATCAAGCCCGGCCGCCTGGCCTCGATGGCAGCGTGGGCCTGGCGGGCCGTGCGTCCGGCCAGCACGACCACCCGCAGGCATGGCAGGAGGTCCAGCACATCGCCTAGCATGGCGATGCCTGCGCGTACCGCCGCCACACCCAGGCGCGCCGGCGGAGCTTGCTCGTCGGCCAGCCAGGGCACGGTATTCCACAGCACGGTACGCGCACGCGCGACGGCGGCTTGCGCCAGGAAACGTTGAAGATTGCGCTGCGCAGGACCAGGATTGTCGCGCGAGACGAAGCGCGGGCGCATCGCATGGCGCGCCGGCGCTTCCAGCAAGATGAGAATGGACGCATCGGCGCCGCCGTCCAGCGGATCGAAGTACGGCAGCGCGCGGACGGCTGCGTGCGTGTCGACCCACTGGTTGAGCGCGACCACATGGGGAAGAGACAGCAGTTCGACGCGGCGTGCCAGTTCGGCTACATCGTCCAGCAAGGGAGCCACCGGCACGCCAGACGTCACTCGCTGCTCGCCAGCGCTGCCTGCTCCGCTCCGGCTGGCGTGTCGCCCTCCATCACCAGGATCCGGCTGGCGCCAGCCGGCTGCTGCGCCAGGCCCGGCCGCACGTCGCGCATGGGCCCAATGGCAGTACCGTTCGCCATGCCTTTGCCGTCAGTCTTGAAGCGACCCACCGGCGCGCGCTGACCACCGGCGTAGACGTTGTAAACAGTCTCCGGTTTCAGTTTGTACAAGAACACTTCCAGTGCATCGGTCACGCCCAGGCTGCGCACGACCACGAATCCTTTGGCGTCGCCGCGGGACTTGAGAGCGATATTGCTCGACTCGCCGTTCACACGCGGCACCAGGTTGCTGGTACCAGCACCGGTGGGCACGGCATGGGACACGTAGACAAGCGCTTGCGGCGCCTGGCCGGCCGCCACATGCGCGACGACCTTGTTGCTTGCGGTGTCGATCACGTCGACACCATCGCCGTTTTCGAGACCAACGTACACTTTGCTGCCGTCGTCCGACGCCCATGCGCCATGCGGCAAGGCCCCGGTCGGTATCGTCGCCATCAGTTGTGGCTGATCACCGGTGGAATAGACCTTGACGACATTTTCTCCGCCCACTGTCACGTAGGCTCTTGCGCCGCCAGCGTTCTTCCCGAACGCCAGGTGGTTGGTAATAAAACCGGTGTCGATGACGCCTTTGACTGTCAGCGTCGCCACGTCGATGCGGGTGACCTTGCCAACGTCCTTGTGCGTCATCCAGACTTCCTTGAAATCAGGCGTGAACTGCAAGAACGGCGAGAACGGGCTAGTGACAGAAATATGCTTGATCACTTTGGATGTTTTCATGTCGATGACATCGACGACAGGATTAAAGCTCGATACCACGAACGCCAGTTTGCCATCGGGATGGAACATCACCATGCCCGGACCACCTGTTGTCTGGATCCGGCGTTTTTCCTTGAAGGTGACAGGATCGATGACCGAGACGTAATCTTCGCCGCGTACCACGACCCAGACTTCGCGACCGTCCGCGGTGAAAAATCCTTCGTGAGGCGACCGCCCGATATAGGTAACGCCCTTGACCTTATTGGTGGCCGTGTCGATGAAGGTCACCGAATTGGAGCCATTCGATATCGCAATCAAGGTTTTATGGTCCGGCGAAAAACCCAGTCCATGAACATTCACTTGCCCCTTGTACAAAGGAGACAGGATGTCGGGCCGCTGATTACCCAACCGGATTTGTCCCAGCAACTGATTGGTGGATGGATCGATCACCGAAACGGTGTTGCTGTTCTGGTCAGCTGTATAGACGCGGTCCTGTGTGCCTGGCGCAGCCTGCGCAGTACCCATGGCAGCGACCGCAAGCGTCATGGCGAAGGTGAGCTTATTCAATTCAGTGAGTTGCATGAGAGTCTTTCCTGGTGTCTGCGTTGGTGGAATCGGCTCTTGCGCCGTGGGCTGCCTGGTAGCGTTGCAACCAGGCGCGCATTACATTGATTTCGTTCTGTTGTTCGACGATGATGCCTTGTGCCAGGTTGCGCAGTTCGCGGTCGTTACTGTGCACCAGGATGGCCTTGGCCATATCGATCGCGCCTTGATGGTGAGGAATCATCATGCTCATGAAGTCATGCGCGGGGTCCCCGGTTGTCGGCGCGCGTCGCATGCCGTCATCCATGATCGCCATGGCATCATCCGCGAGAGACGCATAGGGCCTGTCGCTACTGGCGATAAACGAGGCAGGCGGCGCAGTCGCGCCATGGTGGCCAGCATGCTGCGCCGAGACTGTGGCGGTGCAGCACCAGAGCATGGCGCCCAAAAAAAGTGAAAATTTCAAACCGGTCCCTCCAGTTGTTCATAGACGGCGCTGGCAACCCGTGCCAGTTCGCCCTTGTCGACGGCTGCGGACAGCGCATAGCCGAACTTCCCGTCGATCCAGTAAAACACGTTGACGTCGCCCTCTTTGGCGAACCGAAAGCCGGTGTCCTTGTTGCGCGCCTGCTCCGTCGACACGTACAGCGTCAGGCGCTGGCCAGCGCCGTCGTGGTACATGAATTGCGCTACCGGCCCGCTGGCCCCGGGCAGCAGGCGCCCGCCGATCAGTTCATAGCCCAGCTTGCCCAAATGCGGCGGACGGATCTTGCTGCCCATGCGCTTCGACAGCCAGGTCACCAACTGGTCTTCCTGGTCGGCGCGAATTTCCACTGGCCGGCGCACATCCGGGCTGTACACGGCATGGGCTATTGCGGCCTGGTGTGCCAGGCCGGACCACGCTGCCTGCTGATACGCGGGCGCTTGCTGCTCCATACGCGCCAGGGACTGGCCAGTTGCCGCGCCGCGCAAGCCCCAGCCGGCGCCACCGCTCACCAACGCGATTGCCAGGCCCGCCGCCAGCGCCTGCCATTGCCAGTGCCGGTTGCGCTGCGGCGTGGTGGCCGCTGCCATGGGCGCCGGGACCGGTTCGCCCAGCACCGGATCGAACAGGCGATGCATGGCGTCGTTCTGGGCCGCGTAGGCGCGCACGCGCGCAGCTTCCTCGGGGCGCTCTGCCAGGTAGGCGGCGACCTCGGCAGCGCGTGCTGCCGGCAGCACGCCGTCGACGTACGCGTGCAGATCGGCTTCAGTCACGGGCAGGTTCATTTCACGACTTTCAACGAGTTCACGCGGGCGCCGCCGTCCATCAGGCTGCGCAGCTTTTCGCGGGCGCGCGCGAGCCGCGACATGACGGTCCCGACCGGGATGCCGAGCGTCGACGCCACTTCTTCATAACGCATGTCTTCCAGCCCGACCATCAGCAGGATCGCGCGCTGTTCTTCGCTCAGCAGGCGCAGCGCGGCATCCATCTCGCGCACCTGGATGCCGACCGTGCTGCGATCCGCCAGGGCCGGCATCGGCGTATCATCGTCGAGCGGCTCGGTGACCAGTGCGCCGCGCCGTATCTGATCGATACGCATATTGTGCATGATCGCAAACAGCCAGGCGCGCGCGTCCGTGCCGGGTTGTAGCGCGGCGCGCTGGGCCCAGCCGCGTTCGAGCGTGTCCTGCACCAGGTCATCGGCCGCGGCGCGCTCGCCCACGAGCGCGCGCGCGTAGCGCCGCAGCCGCGGGACACACGCCAGCAACTCCGCGCCGGGAAGAAGGGGCAGGACGCTCATGGAACCAGTGATTACATCGCGCTGGCGGCCAGCTTCGGATCGATCTGCCAGGTTTCATTGACCAGTTTGCCGTCGCGGTAGGTCAGCACGTAGCGCACCTTGATGGAGGCCTTGCCGTCGAATTGCACTGCCGCCGTGACGGTCGCACCCTTCGGATTGACCGACTCGGACGCGCCCATAACGGTGACGCGCAGCGGGCCCATCGCGCCGAACTTGCTCCATACGGCGCCGATGGCGGCTGCACCGTCGTAGCTGCCGTCAAGCGGTCCACCAACCCAGGTCAGCCGCGCATTGTCGGCGTAATCATGCACGATGGCGGCGTGTTCACCGGCGCCAATGGCGGCGAAGTGGGCTTGCGCCATATCCAGCGCAGGCCCGGCAACAGCCGTGGTGGCGATGCCGATGGTGCTGGCCAACAGGAACATCAGGTGGGTGGTTTTCATGGGTGCGGTCCAGTACAGGTCAGGTTGAAAAACGGGCTTGCTACAGGTGCAAACGTCATTGCCCTGTTTTTATTCCATGTATTTGTATTTATTTTTTTGTGTTCATCAATTCTTCAAATGCCAGCGCCGCACGGCTGCGATGGCGTTCAGGATGACGCAGCATCGAGAACCCACGCGCCGGCAGGACCAGCGCCGCGCGCGCCAGCAGGCCCGCCTGAACATGCGATGCCACGACCAGTTCGGAAATCGCGGTGGCAAAGGGACCGGCCATCACCGCGCTGCGCACCGCCTCGTTGGACGGCAGGCTGAGAGCAACCTGCATTGCGGCGACCGGCACGCCCATGTCCGACAGCGCTTTCTCAAACGCCGAACGCGTGCCGGAACCGGTTTCGCGCAAAATCCATTGCGCCTGCACCAGGTCGGCAGCCGCCAGCGGCACCCCGGCGGACCATGGATGATCGGGTGCTACCACGACAACGAGCTGATCCTCCCCCACAGCTTCGATGGCCAGGGAGGGTTCGTCGATATCGCCTTCGATGAAACCGAGATCGGCGCCACCCAGCAGGATGGCCTGCGCCACGCTGTCGGTATTGCCCACTTCCAGGGTGAGGTCGATGGCCGGGTAGGTTTGACTGAATTGCACGAGCAAGCGCGGTAGCCAGTAACTCGCGATGGTCTGGCTGGCGTGGATTGCCAGCGTGCCGCGCCGCATCTGGCCCAGCTCCGACAACGTGTTTTCCGCTGCACGCGCGCTGGCCAGCGTGCGTTGCGCTTCTATCAAGAAAATCAAACCGGCGTCGGAGAGTTCGATGCGCCGTCCTATCCGATGGAACAGTGCCGTGCCATAGCGCTCTTCCAGGGCCTTGATCGATGAGCTGACGGCAGACGGGGATAGAAACAGCGCGGAAGCCGCCTGAGTAAGGTGCTGGCGTTGTGCGACTTCAACAAAAATGCGTAGCTGGTCCAATGTCATCGTTCGATCCAATCTAATGATTTGTCATTAATTATACGATGGACCGAACGAAATCGCCGTTCAATAATGCATGCACTAAATATCTGAACGAGAGTCGACCATGACATCCCACTATCAAAAATGCGCTCCATTTGTACCCGGCCTGTTACTGTGCGGCGCCGTCACGCTGGCCGCGTATGGGCTGGAAGCTGTAGAAGCCCATCTGTTCGGACGCGCGTGGCTTGAAAGCCTGGTCCTGGCGATCTTGCTTGGAACCGGACTGCGCACCGTGCACCGTCTCGATCAGCGGTTCGAGCCAGGCATCCATATGGGCGCCAAGCTGCTGCTTGAAATTGCCGTGGTGCTGCTGGGCGCATCCGTCAGCGCCGGCGCGCTGCTCGAAAACGGCATGGGACTGGTCGGCGGCATTGCCGGGGTAGTCGTGCTGGCAATTCTGTTCAGTTATTTCCTGGGCCGCAGCGCCGGTCTGCCGAAAAAGATGGCGATCCTGATTGCTTGCGGCAATTCAATTTGCGGCAACTCGGCGATTGCGGCGGTGGCCCCAGTGATCGACGCAGATGGCAAGGACGTGGCCGCCTCCATCGCCTTTACGGCGGTGCTGGGTGTGGTGGTGGTGCTCGGGTTGCCGTTGCTAGTCGGGCTGTTGTCATTCACGCCGGTTCAATACGGCGTGTTTGCCGGGCTGACCGTGTATGCCGTGCCACAGGTACTGGCGGCAACGAGTTCGGTGTCCGCAGCCAGCGTGCACATTGGCACCCTGGTCAAGCTGGTGCGCGTGTTGATGCTGGGCCCGGTCGTGCTGGTGTTGTCCTTGACAGGGCGCGGACGGGGAGGCGCCCGCCTGAACGTCGCGCACCTGGTGCCGTGGTTTATCGTCGGCTTCCTTGCATTGCTGGGCTTGCGCTCGCTGGGCTGGATTCCGCAGGCAGCGCTGGCGCCAGCGCACGTTGCCGCCAATTTCTTCACCATTATGTCGATGGCCGCGCTCGGCCTCGGCGTCGATGCCCGCGCTGTCCTGCGTGCCGGCGGCAAGGTTGCCGGGGTTGTCATTTTTTCGCTGCTCGGCCTTGGTGTCATCAGTTTCGCCCTGATCAAATTTCTGGGTGTTTAAGGACGTAGCAGTACGCCATCCATTTTCCAAAAACGAAAGAAAACGCCATGACATCACATCACTATTTGACCGCGGCGCGCTGCAGCCTTGTTGTTGCAGTCTCGCTCACCGCTGGTATCGCGTGTGCCCAGCAGCCGTTGCTGGTGTACGGCCCGGGTGGACCGGCTCCTGCGATGAAAGAGGCGGCGGCGGCATTCGAGCACGCGAACGGCATCAAAGTCACCGTCACGGCTGGCCCCACGCCGAGCTGGTCGACCACGCAAAACAGGATGCGTACATCATCTACAGCGGTTCGGAAACGATGATGACGGACTTTACGTTAGCGATGGGCGGCAAGATACAGGAGGCAAGCATTACCCCGCTATATATGCGTCCCCTGGCGATCCTGGTGCGTCCCGGCAATCCCAAGCACCTGCGCGGCGTGGCCGACCTGATGCAGCCCGGCGTGCGCCTGTTGGTGGTCAACGGTGCCGGCCAGAACGGCGTCTGGGAAGACATGGCTGGCCGCAAAGGCAGCATGGAGTCGGTGCGCAAGGTACGCGCAAATATTGCCAGTTACGCACCCAACAGCGCGAGCGCGCGCGGTACCTGGACCGCGCGCACCGACATCGACGCGTGGCTTATCTGGAATATCTGGCAGGTGTCGAACCCGCGCCTGGCCGACGTCGTGCCAATCGAACCTGATTATGCGATTTACCGCGATACCGGCGTGGCGTTGACTGAGCATGGCGCTGCCAACCCGCAAGCGAAGCAGTTCATCGCATTCCTGCAATCGCCGCAAGGCAGCGCGATCTTTGCCAGGTGGGGCTGGCAGAAATAATGAGCGCCGGATTGTGGGCCTGCGGCGGGTTTCAGTATATTCAGGTACCGCGTGCAGCGCGTCGCACGGCGGCGGTAACGATTCCTAGACAAAATGGACAATAACGCACCATCGCGCGGGGCGGTCGTGACCCAATCGCTTGCCCTGGCAGCGCCCGGTGCACTTGGAACCCTTTCTGGAGCTGCAGCCGCAGGGACTGCCACCGCATGGCGGGTCGTCTTCCAGGGGAGCGACGCCAACCCCATGAAACGGAATCTGACGCTCAACAATACTTGTAATGCGCAGGATGACCTAGGCGCCGACAACGTGAGGATCGAGGTCGTTGCGTTTGGCCACGGCATCGCGATGCTGATGGCCGACAGCGCTGTCGCCGAACGGCTAGCTTGTCGAGATGCTTGGCCAAGGTCGCCGGCGATAGCTCGCCCCTGCGGCGTTTGACTGGCTGGTCCCCTTGGCATTGAAAAAAAGTGTTGTCGGCAAGCCGCGCGCCCCTGATTAGCGCGCCATGGCGCCAATATGGTCGATCAGAACATTTTGCAGGACCATGCTTTTTTGGGAAAGACAGCATTTGAATGCCGGGGCAAAACCACCCTGATTAGCAAAGATGAAGACGACATCGCCACGCCCTGCCTGCGCTTTGGCCAAGACCGTCTTCTCTCGACGGCCGACGGGCACCAACTGGCCCACAGGTTCGCTACTACGGGCTTGCCGGACAGCGACAGTCCGCTTTTGGCCGAACGCGGCCGTTCAGCTCAGCATAGCAGGTCGCCGCGGCCGAAAGATCGCGGACTGTCACAAAGGGCCGGATACGACCCAAAGCAGTCTTCCAGTCAGCGCTTCACAGAACGGCTTTTTAATACTTCCATAAAGCGTTCGTAGTTTTCGCGAAGGGAATCATTGTCCGGGTACTTTGCGGAAAATGCTCTATACATGCCGAGAGCAGCAGAATCATCTCCAGGAGCTGGGCATGGCAGCTCCAAATCATCTGCTATCCAGTTTTTTACATCGTCCATGTCACCGCCGTGCCGGGTTGCGCCGTAGATGAAGCGACCAATACCCTCAAAATTCATATCCGCCATGGCTGCCTTTCGATAAATTTGAAGTCCTACGACGCCCGCTTCTGGCTGAACCCGGACGTTCAGCTGAGCATATCAGGTCACCGAGATGGAAAAGTCACGGACTCTCACGAAGGGCAGGAACCGACCCAAAGCGGACTATGTTAATCGCAACATTGGCTGTCAACAGTCGGGGGGATACCTCCTACGTCACAAGATAAAGGCTTCCGTATTGCTACGCTGCGTGTTCGCAGCGCTGCCTAGTGTAACCAGCATGCACTGGCCTCGAACGCAATAAATCGGAACACTAAGCCCTATATTTCACCTTTTTATTCATTAAGACGCAGAACGTCAGGCCGCGGCATGGTCACGACGCGCCTGGCACCTGACAGCGGCTCTACGGAGAGTCGTAAGGGAAGATGCAGGCCGTCAACAGTCGAGTCGCACCCCACATGTCGCCTCGCTGCCCTCTTGCGCGACCTATCTCAGAAAACATGTGGAGGTGCCTTCGCGCCCGAGATCCGATGACGTACAGGAGCTTCTTTGCACTGTCGTTTCCGCCAGCGTCGTTGAAGTGCGGCACCATCCCTTCGAGCAGGGTGTGAGCGATGACGACATCGAATTCGGCGCCTTTGACGCCGTGAATGGTGGACACCAAGATCCCGGAGCGCGCCTGGAACGCTTTTTTGAAGAACGAGAGATCGCTGGCAGCGGCGACTCCATCAGTTTGCAGTCGTTGCAATCGCGCCTCGGAGCTGGCGAAGAACGCCTCGTGGTGTTCCACTAGGCTCGCGAACCCAAGGTAGGGCACTTGAAGGCGAATGAACAGGTCATCGAAGAACGTGCGCAGGTAAAGAAGCCCGTCCGTCTCATCGATCACAACTGCGTTGCATTCCGCGAGAAGGTGCTTCCGATTGAGGGCTGAAACGTCGACGCCTGCGCTGTTTAGATCCTGAATCACCTCGCCCGCCCATCGCAAGCGACGCAGGTAGCCGCCGGGGGAAGGTTCGGTCAAGGCCAGCCGCGCCACCTTGTACCAAAAGTTCTCCGGGTCTCGGGCGAATGGAACGATGCCTGGGCCGTCAAACCTATACTCCGGCAACCGCACCACAAGCGCGCGCGTCATGGCCGTCAGATAAGGCCACTGGGGGGCGACGACGCAGATCTCATTGGGCGGCACACCCAGTACCTCGATGTTGTGCTGAATCAAACGCGCGATTTCGTCGGCGAGATCGTCCTTATGGATGGTCGCGTTGTAGGTGATCAGGCTGGCAAAGTCTCGGTCTCCACCGGAAGCCTCGATCACCGTCCCATACAGATTGAAGTTCCCGAAGTAGTCAATTAGACGCTGGGAAGACCGATAGTTTCGCGACAACGCCCTCGGTTCGATCTCTAAACCCGTTATGGCGCGCAGGTCGGCGAGGTCGATAGGGAATCCACCCAGCGAACCAAAAATCGCCTGGTTTGGGTCTCCCACCATCAGCAATTTGGTGGTACCACCGCCAGCCGACAGTATCCTTCCTAGAATCTCATATTGAATCTCTTTGGTGTCTTGATACTCATCAACCAAGACAAATGAGAAAAGGTTGGAGAGATTTCCACTGATCGCAGGATGCGCCGCCACGAGTCTATGCGCGTAGAAAAGGATCAGCTCGAAGTCAATCTGCCGCCTGGACTTTAGCGTCGCAAAGAACTCGTCTAGGACATTTTCGATAATTGTATGCTTGCGCGTGTCGCTACACCCCAGTACACGCTCGCGAGGCGTGAAGTAGTAGTCGCAATCCCAAAAGGTGACGCGCTGCGCTCGGTATGGATCGCACAGCTGCTCCAGCACCTTTTCGCGCTCGTGCAAATCGATGATTCGAAATCCGTGAGACAGATCGGGATGATAGAGACCGTAGGGCTTCAAAATCCATTCAAGGCAAAAAGCATGAATGGTGCCGATCCAGAGTCGCTCGGTGTTGACTCCCAAATTCTCGATCCGCTCACGGATCTCATCGGCAGCACGGTTGGTGTAGGTGATTGCGATGACAAACTGGCGGTCGGAGGGCAGCCGCGACAGTTCATAGGCGATCTTGTACGTCAGCGTTCGTGTCTTGCCGCTGCCCGGACAGGCAATGAGGAACTGACTGCCCGCGAAAAGCACCGCAGCCTCTTGTTCCTGGTTTAGATCATGTGGGGACCAAGCGAACATGGACGCCCCCTCAAGCCACATTCGCCAGCAATCGATGGATCTGATCGTTCGGCAGCATCGCCAGCAGCGTAGCTTTGAGGTCGGCGAGAGGTAGGGCGCCGGAATGGTACTGCGCAATCAACGCATGCAAGGCGTCGGCACCTGCCGCGGCTAGGACACCGCTTTGCACAGCCTTGCTAACTCTGTAGCGATAGATATTCGAGAACAACTCCTTTGACAGGGTCGGCTTGGCGAAGAAAATTGCGTCTCGAATATATAGCGGGATAACAGTGTCGGAGTCCAAGCACCTGCCCAGCAGGATGGCAAACCAACCTTTGCCCTGGTTAGCCGCCATCGTGAGAACGCGCCGCCCGAACTGGGCCTTGTCCACAGATGTCAGATCGGCGTCGGCAGCCGCGAGCGTCGGTGGGTCGACATAGATAGTCGGCACCAGTGCTCTAACTTTCGATGCGTTTCCGGCTGCGATGAAATCAACTTCGAACGTGTGATCGGAGTAATGGGCGGACAGGCAAGGGTTGCCTTGGACGAAGAGATCGAGAGCAAGCTTGCGCGCAAGCCCTTTCACGTCCGATCCATGGCACTTCTTTTTGTAGCGAACATCTGCATCAGACTCGCCCGGCACAGGGGTTGTGTTGATAATGGCTGCATCACGATCAGTTAGGATCGCGCAGCGCTTGCGAATTCGAGATTGGTGAAAGAGCACTGCCACATTCTGGAAACCGGTACTACGGATGTTGATTAGGCTGACGCCGATCTCGTCAAGGCTGAGCCCCGTCACCTGCTTGAACATTAGCGGAATCAGGATTTCTTCCGCGTCGCCCTCAACCAGGATCACTGTAGTGGTCTAATGTCTCCGGACACCTCGATAGGTGGATAATTCACCTTCGAAGGAGTTTACATGACCAGGCAGCGCCGCAATTTTGACCCTAGCTTCAAGCTTGAGGTCGTTCGAATGATCACAGAACAAGGCCTCAGCATTTCGCACGTCAGCCAGACGATGGACATTGGCGTTACCGCGATCCGTCGCTGGATGGAACAGTACGAGGCCGAGCAACAAGGCCAGCCAGGCATTGGCAAACCGTTGACGGCTGAGCAGCAGCGAATCCGTCAGTTGGAGCAGGAAAACCGTCAACTTCGTAGTGATGTGGACGTCTTAAAAAAGGCATCGGCCTTCTTTGCCCGCGAGCTCAAATGAGCTATCGGCTCATCGATGAGCTGCAAACGAAGGCCGTACCTGTCGCACAAACCTGTCGTCTCCTTGGTGTTAGCCGGGCTGGATTTTACGAAGCCAAGCGTCGTGCAACTGCGCCGATGTTTTGCAAAGCGAGCGTGCATTTGCGTGCCGCGTTCATGAGCAGCGGCCAAAGTTACGGCAGCCGTCGGCTTGTCACGGCACTGGCCAACAGAGGCCTGCAGGTCGGGCGTTACAAGGTGCGCCGCCTGATGCAACAGGCCTGCCTGAAGCCAGTCTGGAAGCGCAAATTCGTACACACAACCGACAGTAAGCATGCCCTGCCGGTTGCGCCGAACGTCCTTGCCCGACAGTTCAACCCGGCAGCGCCGAATCAGGCTTATGCCTCGGATATCACGTACATCCGTACTGGCGCAGGCTGGCTCTACTTGGCTGTCGTGCTCGACCTGTTCTCGCGCAGAGTCGTGGGCTGGGCAATGGCGCCGAGCATGCCAGCTGCCTTGGTTTGCGATGCCTTGCGTATGGCGATCCAAGCTCGGCGACCAGCGGCCGGACTGGTCGTCCACTCCGACCGCGGCAGCCAATATGCAAGCGACCAGTACCAAGCGTTGTTGACCGAGCATGGCTTCGTTTGCAGCATGAGCCGCAAAGGCAACTGCTGGGATAACGCCGTCGCTGAACGCTTCTTCTTAAATTTAAAGATGGAGCGTGTCTGGCAGCGCAATTATGCGAACCAAGCCGAAGCCAAGCTTGATGTGGCCAACTACATCGTCGGCTTCTACAACTGCGAGCGCTTGCATTCTGTATTGGGCAATCTGCCGCCCAGCGTCTATGAACGCGCAATGGCAGAGAAAGAACTTATCGTTGTGTCCGAAATTACTTGACCACTACACACACTCTTGGCGAACAAGAGGTTGCTTCGAACCGCGTCTAGGTATCGCTGCACTGTGTCGATCGCGGTTGGATCGAGCCCCGTTGTGGGTTGATATGCTTCGCAAGCGGCACCACGTCGTCCCAGCACATTGACGCTCGAGACCTTACTCACTTCGGAAATCTGGGTCGAGTGCGTCGAGTAGATGATCTGCGTGTCGGCGTATGTGATGCGATCGAATAAAGTCTTCTGGATGTGGGTGTGGATGTGCGCCTCGGGCTCTTCGATGACCAGGAAGTTGGCGATCGACTGATGCGCTCGTTGATACTCAAATTCGAGTAGTTTCAGCGTCAGGAAAATCAGGTTAGCCCCGCCAAGACTCAGCTCGTGAATGCCACCCTCATAGTTCTCGTCCGACTCGCCCACGAAAAGCTTTAGAGACTGGAAGAGCTTGTCAGCCTCTTCTGGCAGGTCCGAGCGAATCGACAGCGAGCTTGGCGAATAAGTCTCGCCCGCAGCCGCCTTGATTGTGCTTCGAATGTCAGATCGGACGACCTGCACATCATTCAGTGCCACGATCGATTCGTTGAGCTCGCGGACTCTGGCGACGATCGGATCCATGTCAGTCGCGGAGATCGCGCCGCTCTTGCTTTTTAGCAGCGTGAGCAGCGGGTTGGTTCGGTTGTTGTGGAACTCGGCCACGACGTCCCGCAAGGCTTGGATGTAAGTAAACGAGACCTCGCTTGCTACCGAAAGAACGGGAGACACGCGGGCGCCAATGCGCGGATCATCAGTCTCGTTGCTGATTATGCAGTTCTCAAAGTCGCCCACGATTTCGGAGTACGTCGCGAGGTTGCCGAAGTCGGCCGTACTTTTGCCGGTGATGACCGTCTCGTAGTCGGAAATTTCGATGGACTCCCTGACTCCAGCCAATCCAGCTATGTCGCCGTCTGCAAGTTGGGCCAGCTTGATGCGGACGTCCTTTTTCGGTCTAAAGATCAAGTTGTAGGTGGCCCGGCCGATTGGCGCTGCTCCTACTACCACCCCTGTTCCATGTAAGAAGAGCGCCTGGATCGCCTCGTCAGGACCTATCTCGTCGAACTCAAGGCTAATGATTATCCAGTGACCACGCCAGTTGTCGAGGCCGCGGTGAAAGTCGGACTCTTCTAAGCGAGATGCTGATCGAGCCATCGAGTCGTCGAGGAGCAGGCGGATGGCCCGAAACAGATTCGTCTTTCCCGACCCGTTCTCGCCGATGATGGTATTCACACCCTTCGTGAACGTCAGGGCTGCGCTTGCGAAGTTTCGGTAGTTGACGAGCGTCAGTTTTGAGATATGCATCAGAGTCCAAGTCCGAAAATTTTTTTATTTTGTTCACAGGCGCCAGCTAGGGTCAAGGTGCATCGCGATATTACTTCCAAGCCTCCGGATAAGTAATATAAGTGTTCGCTTTTGGAAGAAATCGATCCTTCGCCAACTATAGCATGTTGCTAACACGCAAAAACCTCTGATCTATGCGACCGGCCTGTTTCGACCCTAAGCGAACGCTGCCTAAAGGGTAAATCGCTCCAGCACTTTGGCGTTTGCTAACCAGTCAAGTTTCAAGCGATGGAATGAAACACCTTGGCACCAGAAATCCTGGCACGACTTCAGCTCGCCCGATTCGTAAGCACTTGCAAGATTAGCTGCCGCATCGAGATGGCCGTCATTGATCAAACTAGTCACGAGCGTCACAGCATATGCCCCACGTTCACGGTGATTCGGATGCTGTGCTAACAATGTCGAAAAATTCGTGCCAAATAAAACTTCCTGGAACAACTTTTTGTTGTTATCAGCAATCGTTCTCAGGGCTATCACCGCATCGCTTACCGTAACTTCGGGCCCGTCTAACAACTCTTCATAGATTGGCAAGCCAGAACAGGTGAACGCCCCTGTAGCACGAAACGAAAGCGGTTCGCCTGCGTTCTCAGAAATCCCAAAGATGTCCCATAAGATCGGATCCACTGCCATTGGTTTGACTTGCTGCGTGACACGAATTTTCCCGTTCGAAGAACTAGATACCATACTCTTCAAAATTTGATGTGCTACGCGTTATACCCGCCAGTCCGCTCGGTTCAAGGCCAACGCCGCCCCAGCCTGCATTCGTTAAAGAATCTGGCCGCTGGTTCTACCACAGCAAACTGTTGTGAAGATGTCTGGCGTTGTCATTACAGTTGCGTGTTCACTTAGATAAATTTCGCTTGAACGCCGAGTTGTTGACAAATTAGTTGACACATCGAACCATGTCATCTTGATACTGGACTGTTTTTGACTGGAGGAATGTCTTTATTGCTCTGCTATTAAGCGGTCTTAGCTTCACTTATGCATGATATCCAGTTGCCGGTGGCGGCGCTGGGGCCGGAAAGCATGGGCGCAGGCGCCGACGGGGAACCGAGCAGCGTGATTGCAGTGCGTGTGGCGCAGGCGCGTGCGGTGCAGGTGGCGCGCCAAGGGTGGCCCAACAGCCATCTGGGACCGCGCGATATCGACCGTTACTGCGCGCCTGACGACGCCGGAGAGCGCCTGTTGCACGCCACGGTCCGGCATCTGCACTGGTCGGCGCGTGCGTATCATCGCGTTCTTAAAGTGGCGCGCACGGTGGCCGACTTGGCCGGCAGCGAACACGTGGCAGCCGCGCATGTGGCCGAGGCGATCGGGTACCGGCGCGCGTTGCAGGGCGATTAGCAGGTCTTGCGTTCTGCGGCGCTGCTGTTACCATCGACGCATGCGACCCTCTATCGTGCGTGCCGTGCAGATTGTCCCGATCCTCCTGGCCAGCGCGCTGCTGGCCGGTTGCAATCCGGCCTATAACTGGCGTGACCATACGAGCGAGGACGGGCGCTTCAAGGTGCTGTTTCCAGCCAAGCCCGCGACCCTCACCCGCACGGTGGACCTGAACGGCCTGCAGGTCGAGATGACGATGACGGCGGCCAAGGTGGACAACACGACGTTCGCCGTCGGCACGGCTGTCGCACCTGATGCGGCGCGCGCGCAGGCGGCGCTGCCGGCCATGCGCCTGGCGCTGCTGCGCAATATCGGCGCGCCCGACGCTGCGGCCACTGGTGACCTGAACGCGGATGTCACGGGCGCCGGTCAGGGTACGCCAATGCATCTGAGCGGACGCTTCGCCGCGAAGGGCAACCGCGTCTACCAGGTCATCGTGCTTGGCCCTGCAGGCAAGACGCCGCCGGAACAGGTCGAGCAGTTCCTCACATCCTTCACGAGCTTTTGAGGTCACCCATGGATGACCAGCTCCCCGCCCTGCGCCTGGTCGGCCTGCGCAAGCAGTTCGGCCGCCCTGCCGTCGATGGCCTCGACCTGCTGGTCCGGCGCGGCGAGTTCTATGCATTGCTCGGGCCGAACGGCGCCGGCAAGACGACGACGCTGCGCCTGGTCACGGGCCTCCTGGCGCCCGACGCCGGCACGATCGAGGTGCTGGGCGTGGACATGACTGCGGCGCCGGCAGCGGCCAAAGCCAAGCTGGCCTACCTGCCGGACGAGCCAATGTTGTACGGGAAGCTCAAGCCGTTCGAGTACCTCGAATTCGTCGCGGGCCTGTGGGGCGTGACAGCGCAGGATGCTGAACCGCGCGCACGCGAACTGCTCGACTGGCTCGACCTGAGCCAGCATGCGCACGAGCTGACCGAAGGTTTTTCGCGCGGAATGAAGCAGAAGCTCGCGCTGGCCGGCGCCCTGATCCACGACCCGGAACTCTTGATCCTCGACGAACCGCTCACTGGCCTGGATGCAGCGGCAGCGCGCCAGGTGAAAGACCTGCTGCTGGCGCATGTGGCCAAGGGCGGCACCGTCATCCTGACAACGCATATTCTGGAAGTGGCCGAGCGCCTGGCACACCGCATCGGGATCATTCGCCAGGGGCGGCTCATCGCCGAAGGGACGCTGGATGCGCTGCGCGAACGTACGCAGGGCGGCAGCCTGGAAGACATGTTCCTGCACCTGATGGCCGCGCCATGAGGCTGGCGCCGGGCGGCATCGGCTGGCTGCTGCGGCACGAGTTGCGGCTTGCCTGGTTCAATGCAGCAGGCGGCAAAGCGGCGGACGGGCGGCGCCGGCCAGGCAATCTGGCGCTCGGTCTGGCGGCTGCTGGCTGTATCGTCATGCATGTCGCGAGCTGGTTTGTCGTGCGCCAGCTGGCAGGGATGCCGGGCGACGATCCGCGCATCCTGCTTGCGGTGTCCGCGCTGTTGATCGTGGCCACGACCTTCATGCTGTCATCGGCGATCAAGGCGTGCGTCGTGGTGATGTTCGAGCGCAGCGACCTCGATCTGCTGCTGTCATCGCCCCTGCCCTCGCGCAGCATTTTCACGGTGCGGCTGCTGGGCGTGTGCGCGGGCACGGCGGCGCTGTACCTGTTTTTGCTGGCGCCGTTCGCGCATGCGGGGCTGCTACAGGGTCAATTTCGCTGGCTCGGGATTTATCCGGGCGTGATCGCCCTTGCGGTGCTGTGCAGCTGTGGCGCCATGCTGCTAACACTTGGCCTCGTGCGCCTGCTCGGTGCGCGCCGCACGCGCGTCGTGGCGCAGATTGTCGGGGCACTGGCTGGCGCGCTGCTCGTGATCGCGTCGCAGCTCCATGCGCTCACGTCCAGGCAAACGCAGGACGGCATTCGCGATACCGTGCTGGGGATGGTGCAGGCGGAGGGTGCAGCCGATAACCTGCTCTGGCTGCCGGCGCGGGCGATGCTGGGCGAGCCGTTGCCAATGCTGCTACTGAGCGCCCTCGCGTGCGGCATGTTCGTGCTGACGACCTGGCACACGCATCGCTTCTTTGCGCGCGGACTGCAACTGGCTGCGTCGACGCCTTCGATCGCTGCGGGCAAGGCGTCATCGACAACGGCGCAGCCCCGCTTCGGGCGCAGCCTGTTCCAGACGGTGGTCATCAAGGAATGGCGCCTGATCGTGCGCGATCCGCAGTTGCTGTCGCAGGTGATGCTGCAAATACTGTTTTTGCTGCCGTTGTTCTTCCTGATTTTCAAGCGTGCCGACGTGCAGGTGCAAGCCATCGGCGCGGGCCTGGCGTTGCTGTGCAGTTCGCTAACTGGTGCGTTGGCATGGATTGCCTTGTCGGCCGAGGATGCGCCGGATCTGCTACTGGTATCGCCCGCGTCGCAGCGCACCGTACGGCGCGCCAAGCTGGCAGCGGCCATGATGCCGGTGCTGGGGTTAGTGGCTGTTCCTCTGCTATGGCTGACAGTGCGGATGCCGACCGCCGGCCTGGTTGGACTCCTGGTCGTGTGCGGCGCTGTCGTGGGCGCCGGCCTGGTGGTGTTCTGGTGCGGGCGGCCTGGAATACGCAGCAATTTCAAAGGGCGTGGCAAAGGAGGCCTGATGATGAACGTGCTTGAATTGTTCAACAGCCTGGCGTGGGGCGCGTTGGGATGGCTGCTGTCGGCTGCCACGCTTGGGCCATTGGACCACATGGGCATCCTTGTCGCAGCGGGGGCTGCGTTGTTCGCCGTTGCTGTACCTGGCATTGCCTGGATGTTGCGGCGTCGGCCAGTGTGAGCGCGACCGCACTGTGAAGGGGCGCGAGTCGTGCTATCGTTTAATTACTAACAAAACCAAGAGATAGCTATGTTGATTACATTTAAATGCAAAACGTATCCAGAAGTTCTGATGTATCAGGAACATGCCAAACGAATCCTTGACCTGCTGCACAAGGAGCCGGAGCGCGGCGTGATTACCTCGGCCGAAGCCAGCCAGGTGATTTCGTTGGTCGAGGACGAGATCGAAGAGTCCCGCAAGCATCAGGTGTCTGATCAGGTAGCGCACGATGTCCATGCGCATCACCGCGATGAAGACGACCATGACCATCAGGCAATCGAGGTCGTCAGCTTCTCGACCCGCATGTATCCGCTGCTGGAAATGCTTCGCTCTGCGCGTGATAACAAGACCGATATCCTTTGGGGTGTGTAAGCAGGCATTGGTTTATCCTTGTCTGCATGTAAAAAGCCCGCTGATGTGAATCAGCGGGCTTTTTTTGCCTCGGATTGGTCGAGTAAGGATGACCTTTTCTGTGGTTGAATACTGGCATCCCAAAGCGAAAAGCCCCACTCAGATCACTGAGCGGGGCTTTTCTATATAACTAGCCTGACGATAACCTACTTTCACACTGGTTGCAGCACTATCATCGGCGCAAAGTCGTTTCACGGTCCTGTTCGGGATGGGAAGGGGTGGGACCGACTTGCTATGGTCATCAGGCATAACTTGTACGAGCCTCGTTGCACATGCAACGCTGCTCTGAATCTGGAAGAAGTAGTTTTATTTGGGGGTCGTATTTGTATCAACAACAGCTGAACTCTTGCAACCTTGGACTACCAAGGTTATAGGGACAAGCCGTACGGGCAATTAGTACTGGTTAGCTTAATGCATTACTGCACTTCCACACCCAGCCTATCAACGTCCTGGTCTCGAACGACCCTTTAAAGAGCTCAAGGCTCTGGGAAATCTCATCTCAAGGCAAGTTTCCCGCTTAGATGCTTTCAGCGGTTATCTCTTCCGAACTTAGCTACCCGGCAATGCCACTGGCGTGACAACCGGTACACCAGAGGTTCGTCCACTCCGGTCCTCTCGTACTAGGAGCAGCCCCCTTCAAATTTCCAACGCCCACGGCAGATAGGGACCAAACTGTCTCACGACGTTTTAAACCCAGCTCACGTACCACTTTAAATGGCGAACAGCCATACCCTTGGGACCGGCTACAGCCCCAGGATGTGATGAGCCGACATCGAGGTGCCAAACTCCCCCGTCGATATGAACTCTTGGGAGGAATCAGCCTGTTATCCCCAGAGTACCTTTTATCCGTTGAGCGATGGCCCTTCCATACAGAACCACCGGATCACTATGTCCTACTTTCGTACCTGCTCGACTTGTCGGTCTCGCAGTTAAGCACGCTTATGCCATTGCACTATCATCACGATGTCCGACCGTAATTAGCGTACCTTCGAACTCCTCCGTTACACTTTAGGAGGAGACCGCCCCAGTCAAACTGCCTACCATGCACTGTCCCCGATCCGGATAACGGACCAAGGTTAGAACCTCAAATGAACCAGGGTGGTATTTCAAGGTTGGCTCCACAAACACTAGCGTGTCTGCTTCAAAGCCTCCCACCTATCCTACACAGATTGATTCAAAGTCCAATGCAAAGCTACAGTAAAGGTTCATGGGGTCTTTCCGTCTAGCCGCGGGTAGATTGCATCATCACAAACATTTCAACTTCGCTGAGTCTCGGGAGGAGACAGTGTGGCCATCGTTACGCCATTCGTGCAGGTCGGAACTTACCCGACAAGGAATTTCGCTACCTTAGGACCGTTATAGTTACGGCCGCCGTTTACTGGGACTTCAATCAAGAGCTTGCACCCCATCATTTAATCTTCCAGCACCGGGCAGGCGTCACACCCTATACGTCCACTTTCGTGTTTGCAGAGTGCTGTGTTTTTATTAAACAGTCGCAGCCACCATTTTATTGCAACCCGTTCATCCTCATGGAGTAAACCAATCAAACTACTAGGGCGTACCTTATCCCGAAGTTACGGTACCAATTTGCCGAGTTCCTTCTCCCGAGTTCTCTCAAGCGCCTTAGAATACTCATCTCGCCCACCTGTGTCGGTTTGCGGTACGGTCTCGTATGACTGAAGCTTAGAGGCTTTTCTTGGAACCACTTCCGATTGCTTCAGAACCTAAGTTCCTCGTCTCGACCCCTTGAATTACGTACCCGGATTTGCCTAAGTACCTTCTATGAGTCAAAAACTAGCTATTCCAACAGCTAGACAACCTTCCGCGATCCGTCCCCCCATCGCATCATACGACGGTGCAGGAATATTAACCTGCTTCCCATCAGCTACGCATCTCTGCCTCGCCTTAGGGGCCGACTCACCCTGCTCCGATGAACGTTGAACAGGAAACCTTGGGCTTACGGCGTGGAGGCTTTTCACCCCCATTATCGCTACTCATGTCAGCATTCGCACTTCTGATACCTCCAGCATCCTTTACAAGACACCTTCGCAGGCTTACAGAACGCTCTCCTACCATATTGATCAAGTAATAAATTACGAGAAAAATATCCGCAGCTTCGGTGACTGGCTTAGCCCCGTTACATCTTCCGCGCAGGACGACTCGATCAGTGAGCTATTACGCTTTCTTTAAATGATGGCTGCTTCTAAGCCAACATCCTGACTGTTTTAGCCTTCCCACTTCGTTTTCCACTTAGCCAATCTTTGGGACCTTAGCTGGCGGTCTGGGTTGTTTCCCTCTTGACACCGGACGTTAGCACCCGATGTCTGTCTCCCAAGCTCGCACTCATCGGTATTCGGAGTTTGCAATGGTTTGGTAAGTCGCAATGACCCCCTAGCCATAACAGTGCTCTACCCCCGATGGTGATACTTGAGGCACTACCTAAATAGTTTTCGGAGAGAACCAGCTATTTCCAAGTTTGTTTAGCCTTTCACCCCTACCCACAGCTCATCCCCTAATTTTTCAACATTAGTGGGTTCGGACCTCCAGGGCGTGTTACCGCACCTTCATCCTGGCCATGGGTAGATCACTTGGTTTCGGGTCTACACCCAGCGACTGTCGCCCTATTCGGACTCGATTTCTCTACGGCTCCCCTATACGGTTAACCTCGCCACTGAATGTAAGTCGCTGACCCATTATACAAAAGGTACGCAGTCACGGAACAAGTCCGCTCCTACTGTTTGTATGCACACGGTTTCAGGATCTATTTCACTCCCCTCCCGGGGTTCTTTTCGCCTTTCCCTCACGGTACTGGTTCACTATCGGTCGATTACGAGTATTTAGCCTTGGAGGATGGTCCCCCCATGTTCAGACAGGATTTCTCGTGTCCCGCCCTACTTGTCGTATGCTTAGTACCACCGTTCAGATTTCGTGTAAGGGGCTATCACCCTCTATGGCGCTTATTTCCAGAAGCTTCCACTATCCGATCGACTATTACATACAGGCTCATCCCATTTCGCTCGCCACTACTTTGGGAATCTCGGTTGATTTCTTTTCCTGCAGCTACTTAGATGTTTCAGTTCGCCGCGTTCGCTTTGCATACCTATGTATTCAGTATGCAATGACCTATAAAGGCCGGGTTTCCCCATTCGGAAATCTGCGGATCAAAGCTCGTTTGCTAGCTCCCCGCAGCTTATCGCAAGCTACTACGTCCTTCATCGCCTGTAATCGCCAAGGCATCCACCATGTGCACTTATTCGCTTGTCCCTATAACGTTGGCCTCTGCTGACAACAGAGATCGTCACAGGTACAAGAGTACAGCTGTGTTGCAATGATACAAATACTACTACCCAAGCACATGCTGTCGCATGCGCTTAAAAACTTTACTTCTTCCAGATTGTTAAAGAACGAAAAAACAGTGATCTCGAAAAGACCAAATCTAAATCTGCCTGGCTTCAGGTGACTTACATTTGAACTTTTTAGCCATTCAATTAAATGGTGGAGGATGACGGGATCGAACCGACGACCCCCTGCTTGCAAAGCAGGTGCTCTCCCAGCTGAGCTAATCCCCCATTAGGTGATGCTGTGCTGATTGGTAGGGCTGGTTGGACTCGAACCAACGACCCCCGCGTTATCAACACGGTGCTCTAACCAGCTGAGCTACAGCCCCGATAAAACTGTTCTTTACTATTCAACAGTCGATAAGCGTGGACGCTTGATAATGAAACTTCTCAGTTTCGTGGCGCTACTCTAGAAAGGAGGTGATCCAGCCGCACCTTCCGATACGGCTACCTTGTTACGACTTCACCCCAGTCACGAATCCTACCGTGGTAAGCGCCCTCCTTGCGGTTAAGCTACCTACTTCTGGTAAAACCCGCTCCCATGGTGTGACGGGCGGTGTGTACAAGACCCGGGAACGTATTCACCGCGACATGCTGATCCGCGATTACTAGCGATTCCAACTTCACGCAGTCGAGTTGCAGACTGCGATCCGGACTACGATACACTTTCTGGGATTAGCTCCCCCTCGCGGGTTGGCGGCCCTCTGTATGTACCATTGTATGACGTGTGAAGCCCTACCCATAAGGGCCATGAGGACTTGACGTCATCCCCACCTTCCTCCGGTTTGTCACCGGCAGTCTCATTAGAGTGCTCAACTAAATGTAGCAACTAATGACAAGGGTTGCGCTCGTTGCGGGACTTAACCCAACATCTCACGACACGAGCTGACGACAGCCATGCAGCACCTGTGTTACGGTTCTCTTTCGAGCACAACCAAATCTCTTCGGTCTTCCGTACATGTCAAGGGTAGGTAAGGTTTTTCGCGTTGCATCGAATTAATCCACATCATCCACCGCTTGTGCGGGTCCCCGTCAATTCCTTTGAGTTTTAATCTTGCGACCGTACTCCCCAGGCGGTCTACTTCACGCGTTAGCTGCGTTACCAAGTTAATTAAAACCCGACAACTAGTAGACATCGTTTAGGGCGTGGACTACCAGGGTATCTAATCCTGTTTGCTCCCCACGCTTTCGTGCATGAGCGTCAATCTTGACCCAGGGGGCTGCCTTCGCCATCGGTGTTCCTCCACATCTCTACGCATTTCACTGCTACACGTGGAATTCTACCCCCCTCTGCCAGATTCTAGCCTTGCAGTCTCCAACGCAATTCCCAGGTTGAGCCCGGGGATTTCACGTCAGACTTACAAAACCGCCTGCGCACGCTTTACGCCCAGTAATTCCGATTAACGCTTGCACCCTACGTATTACCGCGGCTGCTGGCACGTAGTTAGCCGGTGCTTATTCTTCAGGTACCGTCATTAGCGAGGGATATTAGCCCTCACCGTTTCTTCCCTGACAAAAGAGCTTTACAACCCGAAGGCCTTCTTCACTCACGCGGCATTGCTGGATCAGGCTTTCGCCCATTGTCCAAAATTCCCCACTGCTGCCTCCCGTAGGAGTCTGGACCGTGTCTCAGTTCCAGTGTGGCTGGTCGTCCTCTCAGACCAGCTACTGATCGTAGCCTTGGTGAGCCTTTACCTCACCAACTAGCTAATCAGATATCGGCCGCTCCAGGAGCACAAGGTCCGAAGATCCCCTGCTTTCATCCTTAGATCGTATGCGGTATTAGCGTAACTTTCGCTACGTTATCCCCCACTCTTGGGTACGTTCCGATATATTACTCACCCGTTCGCCACTCGCCGCCAGGTTGCCCCGCGCTGCCGTTCGACTTGCATGTGTAAAGCATGCCGCCAGCGTTCAATCTGAGCCAGGATCAAACTCTTCAGTTCAATCTCTGTTTGTTGGCATTTCTGCCACCCCACCTTGCGGCAGGGGTCGCTCACTCAAAATACTGACCGTTATCTCATTGCTGAGACAACGTATTTCTTTTTTGTGAACATTTGATAATTTAAGTAATCAAAGACCGAAGTCTTTGGCACCTTCATCAAACGCCCACACTTATCGACTGTTAATTTTTAAAGAACTTTATTCGGTGCATCTTGCTGTCGTTAGCGAATCGTTTTGTTCGCTGCAGCAGAGAAGAGAGATTATGCTGTGTTTCCGAAATCTCGTCAACTCTTTCTTTTCGCTTCGTCTCAGATTTCTCTGTAGACCTTGCTCTCGTAACCACTTGATTACGTTAACTTTTTCGGTCAGCGCCGAAGCGGAGGCGAACTATAACAAACCTCGCCAGGGTTCCGCAAGCCCTCCTACAAAAGATTCTTCACACCGTACGTTTTCGTCACGCGGCTACGTCCCCAGCAGAATTCTGGCGCCCAAGGTATATTCCCCGGTTAAATAATATAAGACCAACTTTCACACTCTGCTCGCAATACTTTGGGGAAATAATGAAGCATCCTGTCCTGCGCCGTACCACGATCGCCGCCCTTTGCGCCTGCTGGCCACTTGCCGCCATTGCCGATGACATCCGCAATCCGATGAATGTGGTGGTCATCAGTGGCGCGCGTGCTGAACACACCAGCTTCGACCTGCCTGCTGCGATCGATGTCGTCGATGCAGCGCAGATCGGCGCCGCGCAGTTGCGCGTGAACGCCTCCGAAGCGCTGGCCGCCGTGCCGGGCGTGGTCGTGCGCAATCGCGAGAACTACGCGCAAGACCTGCAAATCTCGTCACGTGGCTTCGGCACGCGTTCGGCATTCGGTGTGCGCGGCGTGCGTCTCGTTGCCGATGGCATCCCGGCCACCATGCCCGACGGCCAGGGGCAGGCCGCGACCTTCAACCTTGATGTCGCCGAGCGCATCGAAGTGCTGCGCGGCCCCTTCTCTGCTTTGTATGGCAATCACTCGGGCGGCGTGGTCCAGCTGTTCACTCGCGAACCGACCGACAGGCCAACCGTCGAAGCCAGCTTCACCAGCGGCAGCTACGGCCAGCGCAAGCTCGATACAAATGCGTCGGGCCGCAGCGGCGGTATCGGCTACCTGATCGATGCGTCGCGTTTCGAAACCGATGGCTACCGCGATCACAGTGCAGCCACACGCGACCAGGCCTATGCGAAGCTGGTGGTAGAGCCAACGTCGACCAGCCGCCTGGTGATCACGGCCAGCGGGCTGCGCCAGGACGATACGCAGGATCCGCTGGGCGTGACATGGGATACTTTCCGCCGCGATCCACGTGCGGGCGAGATCGACACCACCGATACGCAATTGCCGCAGCGCACGCTGGCCGATCGCTACGACACGCGCAAGAGCATCAACCACAAGCAATTTGGCGCGACGTTCGAGCAGCGCTTCGGCCAGGATCGCCTGCAGGTCACGGCTTACGGCGGCAACCGCCGCGTGATCCAGTACCAGTCCTTCTCGCGCGGCTTCCAGGCGCCGGCGACGCACTCGGGCGGCGTCATCGATTTCGACCGCGACTTCTATGGCATCGACGCCAACTGGCGTGCGGTACGCACCGTCGCAGGTGGAACGCTGCGCACCACGGCAGGCCTGGAAATGGCGCAATCCAAGGATGCGCGCCAGGGTTTCGAGAACTTCATCGGCACGACCTTTGGCGTGAAAGGCAATCTGCGGCGCGATGAACAGAACGACGTGACGAGCGTCGACCCGTACGTGCAAGTCGAATGGGAACGCGATCAGTGGGTGCTCACCGGCGGCCTGCGTCACAGCCGCGTGGACTTCGACGTCGAGGACCGGTATCTCTCCAATGGCAACGACAGCGGCGGCACCGACTTCCGTCATACGACGCCACTGGTCGGCGTGCTCTACAAGATCTCGCCGACGCTGAATGTGTATGCGAGCGCGGCGCGCGGCTTCGAAACACCGACCATGAACGAGTCGTTCTATTCAGGCACGGGCGGCGGCTTCAACTTCGCACTCGAGCCGGCGATCGGCACGCACCTCGAAGTCGGCGCCAAGGCGATGGTGGCCCGCGGCGTGCGCGTCAACGCCGCCGTGTTCCAAGTGAAGACGAAGGATGAACTGGTGGTCGATGCATCGTCGGGTGGCCGTACCAGCTATCGCAACGCGAGCGCTACGCTGCGCCAGGGTGGCGAGCTGTCGGTGGACGCGGAGCTGGGCGCCGGCTGGAATGCGCGCATCGCCATGAGCATGCTGCATGCGATCTACGACGAAGGCTTCGGCGCCGTGCCAAAGGGCAGCCGCCTGCCGGGCGTGCCCAAGTCGAGCTTCTACGGTGAATTAGGCTGGACCGAAGCGGCGGGCCGTTATGGCGTCGCGCTCGAGACGGTCGCCAACAGCCGGGTGTATGCCGAAGACACCAACACCGCGCAGACAGCGCCGGGCTATGCGGTCGTCAATGCCCGCGTGCAGGCGAGCCAGCAGTTTGGCGGCTGGCGCCTGCGCCAGTTCGCGCGCCTGAACAACCTGTTCGATCGCGACTATGTCGGCTCGGTGATCGTGGGCGACGCCAACCGCCGCTATTACGAAGCGGCGCCTGGCAGTAACTGGCTGCTGGGCGTCAGCGCGCAGTATCAGTTTTAGTCAGGTCCACCGGGGCCGGGGACGGGGCCGCTGCTGGCGGCTCCTGCCCCGGCAGCGTTACATCCGGATACAGGCGCGCGAGCGTCGCCGTCACCGCCGGCACCAGAACAGCCTGCACCAGTTTGGTGGCTGCGCCCAGGTCCGGCGCGGCGCGCACGGATTGCCACAGGCGCGCGCTATCGACACCGCGCGCGGCCAGTGCGCTCTCAGCCTCGGCCTGCCAGAACGGCGGCGCTTCGCTTTCGACATAATTGCCGCGTCCACGGCCAAAGTGCGCCACTGCCAGATAGCGCAGAATCGCACCCACCAGCATCTGCTGCAGGAACGGGTCGGCGAACTTCACGTTTGCCTGGTTGCGATCGGTCCCCTGATTGAAGCCCCACGCGGCGCCGGCAGCCGTGATGCCGCCAGCGATCGCGCCCAATAACGCGCCGGCGCCCATCGTCAGGCCGCCCGCCATCAAGTCAGCCGACAGACCGGTGGTTGCACCCGCCACCACCGCACCCAATAATCCAGCCTGCGCCTTGTCCACTGGCGCGTTGACCGCGAAGTTGTCGCGCACGCGCGCATTGACAGCGACAGCCTGCCCCGGATCGATGCGATACAGCGACAGCATGCGCGCCGTCGCGTGATTGATGCCGTCGTTCAGGCGCTGCACGAGCGCGGCCATCGCCAGCTCCTGGCGGCGCGCTTCGTCCTTGCCGATGCCGACCGCTTTCAGCGCGCTGCGCAGCATGCCCGGTCGTTGTTCGTCCAGCGCCTCGGTGTCGCGCGCGGCGGCGGCAATCTGTTCGGCGTTCATTTGCAAGGCGCTTGCATAGCGCTCGCGATTGCGCGCCGCCCAGGCAGACAGCAGGCGCGCATAGGCGGGCTGCTTCTCGGCTGCGATCAGGTGCGTGACCGATTCGTAGAACACGTGTTCATGCACCCAGCAGCGCGCGAATGCATCGAGCGGCAGCACTTCCTTGACGACCGAGTACTGGGTCAGATGCTGTTTCCAGCGCTGTGGCTCGGCCTGTTCTTCGCTGGCCGGACGCGGTGGTCCGATCTGGTTCAGCAGCACGACCACGGGTTTGCCGAGCCACTCGAGGATATTCATCTCGGACGGCAGATAGCCCGCATCCTGTGGCGATTCGGACGAGTTGACCAGGTACAGCACCACGTCGGCTTCTTCACGTGCAGCGCGCAGTGCCTGCTGGCTGAGGAAGAACGGGCGGTCGCGATAGCGGTCGAAAACTTCGCGCAGGAACCAGCCGATCGGATTGCCGGCCATGGCCAGGCGTTTGTGCAGACGCACCGAATCGCCGAAACCGGGCGTGTCCCACAACACGAGCGAGTCGCCAGCCGGTGTAGACAGCAGCGGGTAGCCTTGCGAAATCTGGGTTACGTGCGCAGCATCGCGAATTTCGCCGACGTCCATGCCAACCAGCGTGCGCGCCAGTGTGGTCTTGCCGTTGTTCGTATGCGAGACGAGGGCGAACTGGATCTTGGCAGGCTGGATCATCGCAGCTCCGGCAGAGTCAAGCCCGCACCCAGTTCAAGGGGATACTTGTCCGGTTCGAGCAAATTGACGACATGGGCCGAGGTGCCATGGAAGCTGCAGAACTGCCGCCACAGCGAATGACGCTCGGCGGCGCGTTCGGCGCCGACCTGGTCGCCGATACGCTCGAGCAGCGCCGATTCATCCAGCAGCACGGCGACACCACGAGGCACATGCTTGACCAGGTAGTCGAGCAGCGCGCCGTGATTTTCCTTTTCTGGCGTCGCAGCTAAGCTGAATAACACGGTGGTGACGGTGATGCCAGCTTCGTTCAGCATCGTCTCGCGCAATGCGTCCTTCGGTTCGACGCCATACGCGACCGCCGGCAGCAACTGCACCCTCGCCTGCCCGCCCAGCGCCGCAGCGGCGATTGCCCACAGGCCGCGGTCACGTGGCTCGTCAAGCGTGTAGGTATACGGGATTACGCGCAGCACGGCCGGCGCGCTGGTGCCGATGCTGTCGGCCAGCTTGCGGTAATACGGCTGGTCCAGGTCGAGCGGGAAGTGACGCGACAAATGGCGCGCGCGCAGGCCGGCGACAATCGCGAGCAGCACGCGTGGAATGATCACCAGCAGCAGCAACGTCGCGCCATACAAGTGCACCCAGCGCTCGCCAACCGGCAGGCCGGCGCTGCCGCCGAAGCGCAGTTGCTCGATCTCGGCCAGCGTGAAGCCTTGCAGGAACGGGAACACGGTCAGTGCCGGCGTGAAGAGCCACGACAGCAGCGTGTGGACTTGCTGGGCATCGAGGAAGGTGCTTTCCCAGCCAGTCACGTATTGGGTGAGCAGGCCACGCGCATACAGCGACGCGACGGCGCCGAGCGCAAACCCGGCGGCGGCGAGATGCACCGTGCGGCTCAGGCGCGCACGCGTGAGCGGTTCACTGAGCACGGCCCAATCGGCCAGAAAGTGAGCAACGCCTTCGGCCAGTGCGGTAGGCAGCTTGCGCGGCGCGACGGCCTTGCCCACGCTCAGCCGGCGCAGCAGCGGCGCACCGCTCTTCTTCCGGCGCGCGGCAGGCACGACCGCCCACACCAGAAGACCCAGGTACACCAGCAGGTTCCAGGCAATGATGATCAGGAGCGGAGCGGATAACAAGTCAACCCGGTGCGGGTCGGCAATGCGGTCAAGCGCGGCGCCAAGCACGAAGGCGATGAACGGCAACGCGAACCAGATACCGCGCATGCCGGGGGCACGGCGCTGGAATGCACCAAAGGCCGGCGTGCGTTCGCCCAGGCGCTTGAGGATTTGCTCGGCGCGCTGCTGCAGGAAATGCTGCTGGTTGACGGCCGTATGACTGTCAGCCGCCTGCCATGCGGCGAGCTCACGTGCGCTGCGGGTGGCGTACTTGCGATCGTCGTCGCTCAGTACGGTATGACCAACGTCGGCGTGCTCGATCGCGCGCGCCAGCACGACATTGCGTGCAACCTGTTCATTCATGCTGTTCCCGTGATTGAAATGACAATGCTGATGAATGCATTGTGCACCAGATTCACGGGCGTTGGCGGTGGGGTGGCGCACCATGGCCGTCACATCGACGAGGGAGCACGACAAAGCGATCGCCCAAAGCGAAAAGCCCCACTCAGATCACTGAGTGGGGCTTTTCTATATAACTAGCCTGACGATAACCTACTTTCACACTGGTTGCAGCACTATCATCGGCGCAAAGTCGTTTCACGGTCCTGTTCGGGATGGGAAGGGGTGGGACCGACTTGCTATGGTCATCAGGCATAACTTGTACGAGCTTCGTTGCAATGCAACGCGGCTCTGAATCTGGAAGAAGTAGTTTTATTTGGGGTCGTATTTGTATCAACAACAGCTGAACTCTTTCTAACCCTGGACTACCAAGGTTATAGGGACAAGCCGTACGGGCAATTAGTACTGGTTAGCTTAATGCATTACTGCACTTCCACACCCAGCCTATCAACGTCCTGGTCTCGAACGACCCTTTAAAGAGCTCAAGGCTCTGGGAAATCTCATCTCAAGGCAAGTTTCCCGCTTAGATGCTTTCAGCGGTTATCTCTTCCGAACTTAGCTACCCGGCAATGCCACTGGCGTGACAACCGGTACACCAGAGGTTCGTCCACTCCGGTCCTCTCGTACTAGGAGCAGCCCCCTTCAAATTTCCAACGCCCACGGCAGATAGGGACCAAACTGTCTCACGACGTTTTAAACCCAGCTCACGTACCACTTTAAATGGCGAACAGCCATACCCTTGGGACCGGCTACAGCCCCAGGATGTGATGAGCCGACATCGAGGTGCCAAACTCCCCCGTCGATATGAACTCTTGGGAGGAATCAGCCTGTTATCCCCAGAGTACCTTTTATCCGTTGAGCGATGGCCCTTCCATACAGAACCACCGGATCACTATGTCCTACTTTCGTACCTGCTCGACTTGTCGGTCTCGCAGTTAAGCACGCTTATGCCATTGCACTATCATCACGATGTCCGACCGTAATTAGCGTACCTTCGAACTCCTCCGTTACACTTTAGGAGGAGACCGCCCCAGTCAAACTGCCTACCATGCACTGTCCCCGATCCGGATAACGGACCAAGGTTAGAACCTCAAATGAACCAGGGTGGTATTTCAAGGTTGGCTCCACGAGAACTAGCGTCCCCGCTTCAAAGCCTCCCACCTATCCTACACAGATTGATTCAAAGTCCAATGCAAAGCTACAGTAAAGGTTCATGGGGTCTTTCCGTCTAGCCGCGGGTAGATTGCATCATCACAAACATTTCAACTTCGCTGAGTCTCGGGAGGAGACAGTGTGGCCATCGTTACGCCATTCGTGCAGGTCGGAACTTACCCGACAAGGAATTTCGCTACCTTAGGACCGTTATAGTTACGGCCGCCGTTTACTGGGACTTCAATCAAGAGCTTGCACCCCATCATTTAATCTTCCAGCACCGGGCAGGCGTCACACCCTATACGTCCACTTTCGTGTTTGCAGAGTGCTGTGTTTTTATTAAACAGTCGCAGCCACCATTTTATTGCAACCCGTTCATCCTCATGGAGTAAACCAATCAAACTACTAGGGCGTACCTTATCCCGAAGTTACGGTACCAATTTGCCGAGTTCCTTCTCCCGAGTTCTCTCAAGCGCCTTAGAATACTCATCTCGCCCACCTGTGTCGGTTTGCGGTACGGTCTCGTATGACTGAAGCTTAGAGGCTTTTCTTGGAACCACTTCCGATTGCTTCAGAACCTAAGTTCCTCGTCTCAACCCCTTGAATTACGTACCCGGATTTGCCTAAGTACCTTCTATGAGTCAAAAACTGGCTATTCCAACAGCCAGACAACCTTCCGCGATCCGTCCCCCCATCGCATCATACGACGGTGCAGGAATATTAACCTGCTTCCCATCAGCTACGCATCTCTGCCTCGCCTTAGGGGCCGACTCACCCTGCTCCGATGAACGTTGAACAGGAAACCTTGGGCTTACGGCGTGGAGGCTTTTCACCCCCATTATCGCTACTCATGTCAGCATTCGCACTTCTGATACCTCCAGCATCCTTTACAAGACACCTTCGCAGGCTTACAGAACGCTCTCCTACCATATTGATCAAGTAATAAATTACGAGAAAAATATCCGCAGCTTCGGTGACTGGCTTAGCCCCGTTACATCTTCCGCGCAGGACGACTCGATCAGTGAGCTATTACGCTTTCTTTAAATGATGGCTGCTTCTAAGCCAACATCCTGACTGTTTTAGCCTTCCCACTTCGTTTTCCACTTAGCCAATCTTTGGGACCTTAGCTGGCGGTCTGGGTTGTTTCCCTCTTGACACCGGACGTTAGCACCCGATGTCTGTCTCCCAAGCTCGCACTCATCGGTATTCGGAGTTTGCAATGGTTTGGTAAGTCGCAATGACCCCCTAGCCATAACAGTGCTCTACCCCCGATGGTGATACTTGAGGCACTACCTAAATAGTTTTCGGAGAGAACCAGCTATTTCCAAGTTTGTTTAGCCTTTCACCCCTACCCACAGCTCATCCCCTAATTTTTCAACATTAGTGGGTTCGGACCTCCAGGGCGTGTTACCGCACCTTCATCCTGGCCATGGGTAGATCACTTGGTTTCGGGTCTACACCCAGCGACTGTCGCCCTATTCGGACTCGATTTCTCTACGGCTCCCCTATACGGTTAACCTCGCCACTGAATGTAAGTCGCTGACCCATTATACAAAAGGTACGCAGTCACGGAACAAGTCCGCTCCTACTGTTTGTATGCACACGGTTTCAGGATCTATTTCACTCCCCTCCCGGGGTTCTTTTCGCCTTTCCCTCACGGTACTGGTTCACTATCGGTCGATTACGAGTATTTAGCCTTGGAGGATGGTCCCCCCATGTTCAGACAGGATTTCTCGTGTCCCGCCCTACTTGTCGTATGCTTAGTACCACCGTTCGAATTTCGTGTAAGGGGCTATCACCCTCTATGGCGCCTATTTCCAGAGGCTTCCACTATCCGATCGACTATCACATACAGGCTCATCCCATTTCGCTCGCCACTACTTTGGGAATCTCGGTTGATTTCTTTTCCTGCAGCTACTTAGATGTTTCAGTTCGCCGCGTTCGCTTTGCATGCCTATGTATTCAGCATGCAATGACCTATAAAGGCCGGGTTTCCCCATTCGGAAATCTGCGGATCAAAGCTCGTTTGCTAGCTCCCCGCAGCTTATCGCAAGCTACTACGTCCTTCATCGCCTGTAATCGCCAAGGCATCCACCATGTGCACTTATTCGCTTGTCCCTATAACGTTGGCCTCTGCTGACAACAGAGATCGTCACAGGTACAAGAGTACAGCTGTGTTGCAATGATACAAATACTACTACCCAAGCATGCATCACATCTCGTTTCCGATTTGCGCTACATACTTAAAAACTTTACTTCTTCCAGATTGTTAAAGAACGAAAAAACAGTGATCTCGAAAAGACCAAACCTAAATCACATCAGTGAATCACTGACGACTTACGTTTGAACTTTTACCGTAATGGTGGAGGATGACGGGATCGAACCGACGACCCCCTGCTTGCAAAGCAGGTGCTCTCCCAGCTGAGCTAATCCCCCATTCAGGTGATGCTTAGTGCTGATTGGTAGGGCTGGTTGGACTCGAACCAACGACCCCCGCGTTATCAACACGGTGCTCTAACCAGCTGAGCTACAGCCCCGATAAAACTGTTCTTTACTTGTTCAACAGTCGATAAGCGTGGACGCTTGATAATGAAACTTCTCAGTTTCGTGGTGCTACTCTAGAAAGGAGGTGATCCAGCCGCACCTTCCGATACGGCTACCTTGTTACGACTTCACCCCAGTCACGAATCCTACCGTGGTAAGCGCCCTCCTTGCGGTTAAGCTACCTACTTCTGGTAAAACCCGCTCCCATGGTGTGACGGGCGGTGTGTACAAGACCCGGGAACGTATTCACCGCGACATGCTGATCCGCGATTACTAGCGATTCCAACTTCACGCAGTCGAGTTGCAGACTGCGATCCGGACTACGATACACTTTCTGGGATTAGCTCCCCCTCGCGGGTTGGCGGCCCTCTGTATGTACCATTGTATGACGTGTGAAGCCCTACCCATAAGGGCCATGAGGACTTGACGTCATCCCCACCTTCCTCCGGTTTGTCACCGGCAGTCTCATTAGAGTGCTCAACTGAATGTAGCAACTAATGACAAGGGTTGCGCTCGTTGCGGGACTTAACCCAACATCTCACGACACGAGCTGACGACAGCCATGCAGCACCTGTGTTACGGTTCTCTTTCGAGCACAGCCAAATCTCTTCGGCCTTCCGTACATGTCAAGGGTAGGTAAGGTTTTTCGCGTTGCATCGAATTAATCCACATCATCCACCGCTTGTGCGGGTCCCCGTCAATTCCTTTGAGTTTTAATCTTGCGACCGTACTCCCCAGGCGGTCTACTTCACGCGTTAGCTGCGTTACCAAGTTAATTAAAACCCGACAACTAGTAGACATCGTTTAGGGCGTGGACTACCAGGGTATCTAATCCTGTTTGCTCCCCACGCTTTCGTGCATGAGCGTCAATCTTGACCCAGGGGGCTGCCTTCGCCATCGGTGTTCCTCCACATCTCTACGCATTTCACTGCTACACGTGGAATTCTACCCCCCTCTGCCAGATTCTAGCCTTGCAGTCTCCAACGCAATTCCCAGGTTGAGCCCGGGGATTTCACGTCAGACTTACAAAACCGCCTGCGCACGCTTTACGCCCAGTAATTCCGATTAACGCTTGCACCCTACGTATTACCGCGGCTGCTGGCACGTAGTTAGCCGGTGCTTATTCTTCAGGTACCGTCATTAGCGAAGGATATTAGCCTTCACCGTTTCTTCCCTGACAAAAGAGCTTTACAACCCGAAGGCCTTCTTCACTCACGCGGCATTGCTGGATCAGGCTTTCGCCCATTGTCCAAAATTCCCCACTGCTGCCTCCCGTAGGAGTCTGGACCGTGTCTCAGTTCCAGTGTGGCTGGTCGTCCTCTCAGACCAGCTACTGATCGTGGCCTTGGTGAGCCTTTACCTCACCAACTAGCTAATCAGATATCGGCCGCTCCAGGAGCACAAGGTCCGAAGATCCCCTGCTTTCATCCTTAGATCGTATGCGGTATTAGCGTAACTTTCGCTACGTTATCCCCCACTCTTGGGTACGTTCCGATATATTACTCACCCGTTCGCCACTCGCCGCCAGGTTGCCCCGCGCTGCCGTTCGACTTGCATGTGTAAAGCATGCCGCCAGCGTTCAATCTGAGCCAGGATCAAACTCTTCAGTTCAATCTCTGTTTGTTGGCATTTCTGCCACCCTGCATTGCTGCAGGGGTCGCTCACTCAAAATACTGACCGTTACTCATTGCTGAGCAACGTATTTCTTTTTTGTGAACATTTGATAATTTAAGTAATCAAAGACCGAAGTCTTTGGCACCCTCATCAAACGCCCACACTTATCGACTGTTAATTTTTAAAGAACTTTATTCGGTGCTGCTTCTGCCGTTTGCTACGAAGCGTTGTGTTCGTTAGCAGCAGAGAGGCGAGATTATGAAGTGTTTCTCATTTTTCGTCAACCCCTTCTTTCCTTCTTTTTCTTCGCTGTCGCTGCGTTTGAGGCGGCGTCTGCGTCGAGGAGCGAGACTATAACAAAGCCAGGATGGTCTTGCAATGCTTTCTCTTGTGATATCGTGGCCGCCGCCCATAGCGACCTTTTTATTACTCATGCATATTCCTGTTATTGCCCCGATCGCCCATGCGGCGCTGTCCCAATCCCTGGCCGCCGCAATCAATAACAAGACCAAGCCGCTTGGCAGCCTGGGGCGTCTGGAGGATCTCGCCACCCAGTTGGGCCTGATCCAGCAGACAACCCGGGTCACGGTCGACCAGCCTGCCATCCTCGTCTTTGCCGCCGATCATGGCGTGGTCGCCGAAGGCATCTCCGCCTATCCACAAGACGTCACCTGGCAGATGGTCGAGAACTTCCTCGCCAACGGCGCGGCTATCAATGTGTTCGCGCGCCAGAATGGCTGCGCGCTGCGCGTGATCGACGCCGGCGTGAACCACGAGTTTGGCGTGCGGGATGGTCTGCTCGACCGAAAAGTCGCCAATGGCACCAATAACTTCGCCATCGAACCGGCGATGTCGGCGCAGCACTGTGCTACCGCCCTCGAACACGGCATGGCCCTGGCGCGCGACCTGCCCGGCAACGTCGTGGGCTTCGGCGAGATGGGCATCGGGAACACGACTTCTGCCGCCGCCCTGATGCACAAGCTGACCGGGCAGCCGGCGGCTGCCTGCGTCGGCGCCGGCACCGGCCTGACGCCTGATGGCATCCGCCATAAAGAGCACGTGGTTGCTGCCGCCGTCGCGCGTCACGCCAGCGTGCGCGAACCGCTCGACTTGCTGGCCACCTTCGGCGGCTTCGAAATCGCGATGATGGCCGGCGCCATGCTGCAGGCAGCCAGCCTGCGCAAGGTGCTGCTGATCGACGGCTTCATTGTCACCAGCGCGCTGCTGGTCGCCGCGCGCCTGCAACCGGCGATCCTTGACTACTGCGTGTTCGCGCACTGCTCGGGCGAGCATGGCCACGCCCTGCTGCTCGAGCAGCTTGGGGCACGGCCGCTGCTCGACCTGGGCCTGCGTCTGGGCGAAGGCACCGGCAGCGCCCTTGCCCTGCCCCTGCTGCACGCAGCCGCCAACTTCTTGGGCGAGATGGCGACCTTCGCATCGGCCCAGGTCTCGGCACAACTGGGCGCGCACGCGGGATGATCCATCAACTGCGCCTGTTCTTCATTGCGCTGCAGTTCTTCACGCGGCTGCCGATCCCGCGCTGGGTCGGCTTCGAGCCGGCATGGCTCAATCATGCGTCGCGCTACTTCCCGCTGGTTGGCGTGGTGGTAGGTGCCATCGGCGCGGCCGTCTACTTCATCGCCGGGCACTGGCTGCCAGCGCCAGTGGCCGCCGTGCTCTCCACCGCCGCAACGATCTACCTCACCGGCGCCTTCCACGAAGACGGCTTCGCCGACACCTGCGATGGTCTGGGCGGCGGCATGACGAAAGAACGCGCGCTCGACATCATGAAGGATTCGCGCGTCGGTGCGTATGGTGCGATCGGCATCGTCTGCATGCTCGGCGCGAAGCTGGCTGCACTCGCCACGCTGCCGCCCCTTACCGCCATCGGCGCCCTGCTGCTGGCACACCCGCTCTCGCGCCTGGCCGCCACGTCCCTGATCTGGCAGATGGAATACGCCCGCGCCGAAGGCAAGGCCAAGCCGCTGGCCGTGCGCATGAGCAGCGACGAATTCGGGATCGCGACGCTCACGGTGCTCGTGCCCGCGCTCGTGCTGTTCGCCGTTGGCCTGCTAGACCTGGCTGCGATTGGCGCGGCGGTGTTTGCGGCCTTGCTGGCCACGCGCTGGCTGGCCCGCATGTTCACGCGCCGGCTGCAGGGCTATACGGGCGACTGCCTCGGCGCCGTGCAGCAGTTGGCCGAAGTCGCCATCTATATCGCGGTACTGGCCACGCTCGGCCGCGGCGCGCTGGCCTGATGCGCCTGTACCTCGTACGCCACCCGAAACCGGACGTGCCGGCCGGGTACTGCTACGGCCGCACCGACCTGCCAGCGCAAGCAACAGACACCGCACGCGTGCTGGCGGCGCTGACCAATCAAGGCCTTCCCGGCGCCATGCCGGTCTACGCCAGCCCGTTGCAACGCTGCGCCGTGCTGGCGCAGCAGCTGTCAAGCGCGCCCACGTTCGACGCGCGCCTGGCCGAGATGGACTTTGGCGTCTGGGAGCTGCGCCAGTGGGACGACATCGCCCGGGACGAGATCGATGCCTGGAACGCCGACCTGCTCCACTACCGCCCCGGCGGCGGCGAAAACGTCATGCAGGTGGCCGTGCGCGTGGCCGCGTTTCAAGCCGACATCCAGCGCGCAAGGCACGCCGAGGCACTCGTCATCTGCCACGCCGGCGCCATGCGCCTGCTGCACGCCATGTCCGGCGGCGGCACCTTGGAGGATGCTGCGCTGCGTGCGGCATCGACACCACACCAGATCGGCTACGGCGAAGTCATGGTGCTGGAAATATGACAATGCCCGGGGCAACCACCTTATAATGAGCGCGTTTTGGTGCTCGCACCTGCGTTCGCAGGTGCAGTTAAACGGGAAACACGAAGCTCTTCACAGGGCCAACGCGTGCTGCCCCCGCAACGGTAAGCAAGTGCTGCAGCCTCTCATCGGGTCCTGCGGCAAACCGCCCCCTCATACCACTGTGCTTTTCTGAGCATGGGAAGGTCGGACGGCCATACTTGTCAGCCCGGATACCGGCCAAAAGGTGGATACGCGCACAGCGCGATCCTTTGAATCCAGCCCACGGGGACGTCGGCGGGATGCCTTTGATAAGAACCACTCATGAATTTTCCAGTAAGCCGGCAAGCGGCCGCCGTGTCGCTCGCACTCGCCCTCATCTCGTCCACCGCCATCGCCGAAGTCGCTGACACCGTCGTCGTCACCGCGACCCGCACGCCGCAACTCGCTGCCGACCTGATCGCCGACACCACCGTCATCAACGCCGAAGAAATCGCGCGCTCGGGCGCCGGCTCGGTGGCCGACATCCTGCAGCGCCAGCGCGGCATCGAGATCGCCCGCAACGGCCCGGCCGGCACCACGACCAGCGTCTATGTGCGCGGCGCAAACGCCAACCAGATCGTCGTGCTGCTCGACGGCGTGCGCATCGGCTCGTCCACCACCGGCACCGCCAGCTGGAATGCCATCCCGCTGGGCGCCATCGACCGCATTGAAATCGTCTACGGGCCACTGAGCACGCTGTACGGCGCCGACGCCATCGGCGGCGTGATCCAGATCTTCACCCGCAAGGGCGAAGGCGCACCTGTCGTCACCGCTTCGGTGGGCGCGGGCAGCAACGCGACGCTGCAGGGCGATGCAGGCATCTTCGGCAGCAGCGGCGGCCCGAATGCCATCAGCTACGCCTTTGGCGCCGGCTATGAAGAGTCGGACGGCTTCTCGTCCACGCGGCCCGGCGCGTCAGGCTACAACGCCGACGAAGACGGCTACCGCCGCCGCAATGCCAATGGCCGTGTGTCGATGGCGCTCGCGCCGGGTCACGAGATCGGCGCCCAGTTCCTGGCCAGCCGCACGTACAGCCAGTACGATGCCAGTGGTTCCGGCAGCTACGACGTGCACAGCGACTCGGACATCAATACCGCCGCCGTCTACATGACCAACCAGCTCCTGCCAAACTGGCGCAGCACCGTGCAGTACGCACGTTCAGAAGACAAGTCGGGCAACTTCAGCAACGCCACGGCCAGCGGCGCCAGCCAGATCGACACCAAGCAGAACGAATTCTCGTGGCAGAACAACGTCGCGATCGGCCAGGACACGCTGCAGCTGCTGTTCAACCACCGCAAGGAAGAAGTCTCGTCGATGCGCCAGACGCGCATCACCAATTCGTATGCCGCGGCCTACTCGGCCAAGCGCGCCAATCACCTGTTCGATGTCAGCGCACGTCAGGACCGCTCGGTCTACGGCAGCCAGAACACCGGCGCCGCCGGCTACGGCTACGAGTTCGGCAACGGCCTGCGCGCCACCGCCAGCATCGGCACGAGCTTCCGCGCCCCGACCTTCAACGAACTGTACTTCCCGGGCTACGGCCTGGCGACGAACAAGCCCGAAAAAGGCCGCAACCGCGAAGTGGGCCTGCGCTACGACGGCAACGGCTACAACCTCGATGCCACGTACTTCCACAATCGCCTGACCGACATGATCGTATCAAGCACGCCATGCCCGGACGGCATCAACCGCAGCTGCGCCTACAACGTCAACGAAGCGACGCTCGAAGGCTTCTCGCTGGCCGGCAGCACGCGCCTGATGGACGTGAACCTGCGCGCCAGTCTCGATTGGCAGGATCCGCGCGATGACACCACCGGCCGCCAGCTGGCGCGCCGCGCGAAGAAGCATGCCAACTTCGCTGCCGACTACGTGATGGGCCAGCTGAAAAGCGGCGCCGAGCTGACCGTGTCGGGTGACCGCTTCGACAACGCGCCCAACACCAACCGCCTGGGCGGCTACGGCTTGCTGAACCTGTACACCACGTACCAGTTCACGCCCGACTGGTCCCTGCTCCTGCGCGTGAACAACGTCGCGGACAAGAACTACGAAGTGGCGCGCAACTATGGCACCAGCGGCCGCACCTGGTTCGCGTCGCTGCGCTACGGCATCCGTTAAGCTGGCATTTTCCGCCCGCGGCGCACGCGCCGCGGGCATCGATCAACTATCAGGGCCCGCATGCAAGCATCTGTCCCGTCATTACGCCAACGCGCCACGCTCATCGTCGGCGCCATGCTGGTCCTGGCCATTGCCACCCTGCTGTTCTCGGGCATGACCGGTTCCATCCGCGTGCCGCTCAGCGACATCCCCGACGCCCTGCGCCAATTGGCCAGTGGCCAACCCGAATCCCTGTCTGCATCGCTGCTCGACCTGCGCGCCAGCCGCGCGCTGGTGGCCTTTGCCACCGGCGGCGCCCTCGCCCTGGCCGGCCTGATGATGCAGGCGCTGTTACGCAATCCCCTCGCCGACCCGTATGTGCTGGGCGTCTCGTCCGGCGCCTCGGTCGGCGCCCTCCTCGCCTTGCTGCTCATGGCGTCCACGCTGATGGTCGATGCGGCCGCGCTGGTCGGCGCGGTCGGCGTCTCCCTGCTCCTGTACGCGCTGGCGCGGCGCGACCTGCGCAGCGGCCAGGCTGCCGAAGGCGGCGCCTCGATGCTGCTGCTGACCGGCGTGATCGTCTCGGCCCTGTGCGGCTCCCTCGTTACCCTCATGCTGTCGATCGCGCCGGAGGGGCGCCTGCGCAGCATGATCTTCTGGCTGATTGGCGACCTGGCCGGCGCGCCGCTGCGCCTGGCGCCGTGGCTCGTGCTGGTCGGCGCGCTGCTGTTTGCCATGCGTAGCGCGCGCGCCATGAACATGGTCGCGCTGCACGCCGAAAATGCCGTCACGCTGGGCGTGCGCGTGAGTGCGCTGCGCAAGGGCTTGTTCTTCGTGTCGGCGCTGCTCACGGCGAGCGCCGTCACCAGCGCGGGTTCGATTGGGTTCGTCGGCCTGATCGTGCCGCACGCCTGCCGCTTCGCCTTCGGGCCCGATCACCGCGTACTGATTCCTGCCGTCGTCCTGAGCGGCGGCGCGTTCCTTGTACTGTGCGATACGCTGGCGCGCACGATCGTCGCGCCGCAGCAGCTGCCGGTCGGCGCCATCACCGCGATGATCGGTGCGCCGGTCTTCCTGTACCAACTGCACCGCATGCGCAAATGAGCACCATCGCCACCCACGACCTGCGCCTGTCCATTGCCGGGCGCACCCTGGTGCAGGGCCTCGACTGGTCTGCGCAACCCGGTGAATGCTGGAGCATCATCGGCCGCAACGGCGCCGGCAAGAGCACCTTGCTGCGCACGCTGGCCGGCTTGCACCAGCCCGACGGCGGCGCCGTTCACATCGGCGGGCGCGCCCTGGCGGCTTGGCCGCTGACCGACCTGGCGCGCGAACGCGCCTTTCTCGCCCAGTCACGCCACGACGCTTTTGCCTACACGGTGCTCGAGAGCGTGCTCTCTGCGCGTCACCCGTACCACGCCAACCGCTACTGGGAGGGCAGCGATGACCATCAGGTTGCGCTGGAAGCCCTGGCGTCGATGGACGTGAGTGATCTGGCTGCGCGCGACGTGCGCACGCTGTCCGGCGGCGAGCGCCAGCGCGTGGCGATTGCCGCCCTGCTGGCCCAACAAACCCCGCTGCTGCTGCTCGACGAGCCAGCCAATGCGCTCGACCTGGCGCACCAGGTGAGCGTCATGGGCCTGCTCGCGCGCCTGTGCCGCGAACGGAATCACACCGTGGTCATGATCGGCCACGATCTGAACCTGGCTTCGCGCATCTCGACCCACGTGCTGCTGCTGATGGGCGATGGCCGCTGGCACGCCGGCACCAATGAACAGACCATGCAGCCCGCTCTGCTGGGCGACTACCTCGGCCACCCGATCGAGATGATCGAACATCACGGCCGCCGCATCTTCATCCCTCAAGAGGATTCCGCATGAACGACATGACTCCCGAACAAACCGCAGCGCTGAACGAACGCCATCGCGTGCGCATGGAGCGCAAGAAAGCCATTATCGACGCAAAGATCGCGTCGGCCGACAAGGAAATCGGCATCATCATTGTCAATACCGGCAACGGCAAAGGCAAGAGCTCGAGCGCGTTCGGCATGGTGGCGCGGGCGCTGGGCCACGGCATGCAGGTCGGCGTGGTCCAGTTCATCAAGGGCGCGCTGTCCACTGGCGAAGAAACCTTCCTGCGCCGCTTCCCGGACGAAGTGCGCTTCCATGCGATGGGCGAAGGCTATACCTGGGAAACCCAGAACCGCGAGCGCGACATCGAGAAAGCGACCGAGGCGTGGGCGCTGGCCAGGCAGTTCCTGTCTGATCCGAATATCGGCATGGTGGTGCTGGACGAACTGAATATCGCGCTCAAATACGGGTACGTTGACGTGCACACCGTGATCGCCGACCTGCTCGACCGTCCGACCATGCAGCACGTGGTGATCACGGGCCGTGGCGCGCCGCCCGAACTGGTGGCGATCGCCGACACCGTCACTGAAATGAACGTCGTCAAGCACGCGTTCAAGGCGGGGATCGGCGCCCAGGCCGGGACAGAGTGGTAATGAGCGCGTATCCCGGGGCGCGCGTGGTGCTGGTGGCGGCAATGGCGTCCGGCCAGGGCAAGACCACCGTCACGGCCGCGCTGGCACGGCGCCTGATCCGCATGGGCAAGCGCGTGCGCGTGTTCAAGTGCGGTCCCGACTTCGTCGATCCGGTGATGCTGGAAAGTGCGTGCGGCACGCCGGTCCACAACCTGGATCTGTGGATGGTCGGCCCTGAAGCCTGCCGCCAGCGCCTGCAGGATGCGGCCGCGGAGGCCGACGCGATCCTCGTCGAAGGCGTCATGGGCCTGTACGACGGCACGCCATCGAGCGCCGACCTGGCGCGTGCGTTCGGGATTCCGGTGCTGGCGGTACTGGATGCATCGGCGATGGCGCAAACGGCCGGCGCCGTGGCGCAAGGCTTGCGTGACTATGGTCCCGTGCAGATGGCGGGCGTGATCGCCAACCGCGTCGCCAGCAGCGGCCACGCGGCGATGGTCAAGGAGTCGCTGCGCGACATTCCCCTGATCGGCACCCTGGCGCGCCAGGAGCATCACCTGCCCGAACGGCAACTGGGCCTGGTGCTACCGGGTGAAGTCGAAGAGCTGCAGCGCATCCTTGACGCGCTGGCCGACAGCATCGAGTTCGATGAGGCGGCGTGGGATGCGCTGCCGGTGATGGAAGCAGCATTGGCCCCAGCGCATGCCGTCCCGGCGCAGATCGACACGCCGCTCGCCGGCCGCACGATCGCGATCGCGCACGACCCATCGTTCATGTTCGTGTATCCGGCCAACGTCGAGCTGCTCAAGGCGCTTGGCGCGCAGATCACGTACTTTGCACCGCTGTCGAACGATGCGGTGCCGGACCATGCCGACGCCGTGTATCTGCCGGGCGGCTATCCCGAACTGCACGGCGCTGCGCTGCAAGGCGCAACGCGCTGGCGCGATTCGATCCGCGCAGCGCATGCGCGGGGCGTGCCAATCGTGGCCGAATGCGGCGGCATGATGGCCCTGGCCGATGGCTTGACAGACAGCGATGGCCGGCGCTGGGAGATGGCCGGCGTCCTGCCGGGCGAAGTGGCAATGCAACAGCGCCTGGCTGGTCTCGGGATGCATGCGCTGACCACGCCGGAGGGCGAGCTGCGCGGTCACACCTTCCACTATTCGCTGCTGGCTACCGGCGTGCCGCCGCAGGCACATACCGTCAAGCAGCGCACGCAGACACCGGGCGAAGCGGTGTATCGCGTCGGCTCGCTATTCGCGTCCTACTTCCACGGCTACTTTCCGTCGAATCCGCGCGCGGTTGCCGCGCTGTTTGGCGGTGCGCCATGAGCGCGACGCTGGTCTTTGGCGGCGCACGCTCGGGCAAGAGCGCGTTTGCCGAACGGCTGGCGCGCGAGTCGGGCCGGGAAGTCGTGTATATCGCCACCTCGCGCGCGGGTGATGGCGAGATGGCGGCGCGCATTGCGCTGCACCGGGAGCAGCGGCCGCCCGAATGGCGCACGGTCGAGGAAGAACTGGCGCTGGCGCAGACGCTGCGCGCCGAATGCCTGCCGGGCCGCCTGGTGCTGGTCGATTGCCTGACGCTGTGGCTCAGCAACCTGATGTTCTGCGATGGCCGGGAATATCCCGAGGTCGGTGCCCTGACGCTGCCGAACCGGTTCCACGAGGAGCGCGCGGCCCTGCTGGACCTGCTCGATGCGGGCATGCCGGGCGACGCGGTCTTTGTGTCGAATGAAGTCGGGATGGGCATCGTGCCGTGGGGCGCCATCTCGCGCAGCTTTGCCGACGAAGCCGGGCGCCTCAATCAGGCAGTAGCTGCGCGCGTGGACCGCGCGGTGCTGGTCGCGGCCGGCCTGCCACTTGTTCTGAAGGGTTCCCTGTGCTGACTGGCTTGTCGTTGTCGACGGTGGCGCTTCTGCTGGTGGCCGGTGTCGCGCTCGACCTGCTCTTGGGCGAGACGCGGCGCTGGCATCCGCTGGTGGGCTTCGGCAATCTGGCGAACTTCATCGAGCGGCGCCTGAACCGCGGCAACCTGCGCCTGCCGCGCGGCAGCCTCGCATGGGCGTTGGCAGTGCTGCCATTGACTGCCTTGTTCGTGCTGCTCACCGATGTGGCCGGCCTGTGGCTGCACGCGGTGCTGCTGTATCTGTGCATCGGCCTGCGCAGCCTGCGCGACCATACGATCCCGATCTACGAGGCGCTGCGCAGCGGCGATCTGGCCCAGGCGCGCGCGCTGACTGCCCGCATCGTCAGCCGCGACACTGCCAACGCCAGTGAGTCCGACCTGGCCAAGGCGAGCGCCGAGTCGCTTCTTGAAAACGGCAACGACGCCGTGTTCGGCACGCTGTTCTGGTTCATCCTGCTGGGCGGGCCGGGCGCAGTGCTGTTCCGGCTCGCCAATACGCTCGATGCGATGTGGGGTTATCGCAGCGCGCGTTTCAATCTGTTCGGCCGCCCTGCAGCCCGCATCGACGACGTGATGAACTATCTGCCGGCGCGCCTGACCGCGCTGTCGTATGTGCTGCTGGCGGGGGCGAAGCGTGCGCGCGCCTGGCATTGCTGGCGCACGCAGGCGCCGGCATGGAGCAGCCCGAACGCCGGGCCAGTGATGGCCAGCGGCGCCGGCGCACTGGGCGTATCGCTCGGCGGCGCGGCGGTCTACGATGGCGAGGTCGAACAACGCCCGCCACTGGGCGCCGGGCCAGCCGCCTGCGCCGGCGACATCGGGCGCGCCTGGCAGCTGGTGCTGCGCACGACGCTGCTGTGGCTCGGCGTCGTCTGCCTGCTGGCCGTGTTATCCGTGATCGGGGCGCCGCATGCTTGAACATGGCGGCAACCTGAGCGACGCCGCGCGGCATTACGGGCGCGACTGGATCGACCTGTCGACCGGGATCAACCCGCATGGCTATCCGGCGCCGGCGCCATCGCCTGGGGCATGGCTGCGCCTGCCCGAGCCGGATCCGGCGCTGCTGGCGGCGGCCTGCGCGTACTACCACGCGCCGCAGTTGCTGCCGGTGGCCGGTACGCAGGCCGCGATCCAGGCGCTGCCCCGCCTGCGCGCACCGTCACGCGTGGCGGTTTCGGCGCCATCGTATGCGGAGCACGCGCACCATTGGGGCCAGCATGGCCACCGGTTGCGGCAGGTCGCGTATGCCGAGCTGGAAGCGGCGGTCGACGTCAGCGATGTCGTCGTCGTCGTCAATCCGAACAACCCGACCGGCGAGACAATCGCGCCAGAACGCCTGCTCGACTGGGCCACACGCCTGCAGGCGCGCGGCGGCTGGCTGATCGTCGACGAAGCCTTTGGCGACACCACGACGGCGCTCAGCGTGGCGATGCACACCTCGCAGCCCGGCCTCATCGTGCTGCGCTCGATCGGCAAATTTTTTGGCCTCGCAGGCCTGCGCCTGGGATTCGTCGCCGCGCATGACAGCCTGCTGCGCGATCTGGCTGACCTGCTGGGGCCATGGACCATCAGCGGTCCGGCGCAGGAGATCGCCCTGGCTGCGCTGACCGATAGCGCCTGGCAGCATGCGACGCGTACCAGTCTGCACCGGTCCGGCGAGCGGATGACGCGCCTGTTGCTAAACCACGGCATCGCCAGCAATGGCACGGCGTTGTTTCGCTGGTGGCCGCAGATGCAGCCCGACGCCTTCCACGCCCACATGGCGGCGCGCGGCATCTGGTGCCGGCTGTTCCGGGAAGCCGGACGCGGTATCCGCGTCGGCCTGCCGGCAGGCGAACCTGAATGGCACCGCTTTGAACACGCACTTCATGAATGGAACCAACGATGAAAACAACGATGCTGACGGCTGCCCTGACGACTTTCCTGATTGCAGGCATGTCGATCACCAGTGCGCAAGCCGCGATCACGGTCAAGGACGATGGCGGCCAGACCGTCATGGTCGCCAAGCCGGCGCTACGCATCATCTCGCTCGCGCCGAGCGTGACCGAGCTGCTGTTCGCGGCCGGTGGCGGCAGCCGCGTCGTGGGCGCCGTGAACTACAGCGATTATCCGGAAGCCGCCAAGCGTATCCCGCGCATCGGCTCGAACCGCGAGATCGACATGGAACTCCTGATCTCGCTGAAGCCCGACCTGATCGTGGCCTGGCGCCACAACAGCTCGGACAGGCAGATCGAGATGGTGCGCCAGCTCGGCATCCCTGTGTTCCAGAGCGATGCGCAGACGCTGGACGCCATTCCGGACAGTGTCGAGCGGCTTGGCCAGTTGATGGGAACCGATGCGGCAGCCAAAACGGCGGCGGCCGCGCTCCGCACGCAGCTGGCCAGCCTGCGCAAGCAGTACGCAGGCCGCGCGCCGGTGCGCGTCTTTTACCAGGTGTGGGACAAGCCGCTGTACACGCTCAGCGGAAAACACATCCTGACCGATGCGATGCACCTGTGCGGCGGCGTGAACGTCTTCGACAAGCTGGCCGTGACAGCGCCGGTGGTCACGCTCGAGAGCGTGCTGCAGGAGAATCCCGAAGTGATCATCGCCACCGCCGAAAAGAACTATGGCGGCGTTCAGTTATGGAAAACCTACGGCACCATGACGGCAGTGAGCCGCAATAATCTGTTCACGCTCGACGGCCATTTGCTCAATCGCGCTGGGCCACGCATGATCCAGGGCACAGCCACCATGTGCGAGGCGCTGGAGCAGGCGCGCCAGCGACGCCCGAAATGATGACATTCCCCTACCGGACCCTGATGGTGCAAGGGACGACGTCGGACGCCGGCAAGACCACGGTGGTCGCGGCGCTGTGCCGCCTATTGAAGCAGCGCGGCGTGAAGGTCGCGCCATTCAAGCCGCAGAACATGGCGCTCAATAGCGCGGTCACGCGCGATGGCGGTGAAATCGGCCGCGCCCAGGCGCTGCAGGCCATCGCCGCCGGCATCGAGGCGCACACCGACATGAACCCGGTACTGCTCAAGCCATCGAGCGACACCGGCGCCCAGGTCATCATCCATGGCCGCGTGCGCGCCGACATGAATGCGCGCGACTACCACCAGTACAAGCCGATCGCGATGGGCGCGGTGCTTGAATCGCATGCGCGCCTGCTGGCACAGTACGAAGCAGTGATCGTCGAAGGCGCCGGCAGTCCGGCCGAAATCAATCTGCGCGACCGTGACATCGCGAATATGGGCTTCGCCGAAGCAGTCGACTGCCCGGTGATCCTGGTTGCGGACATCGATCGCGGCGGCGTGTTCGCGCACCTGGTCGGCACGTTGTCGTGCCTGTCGCAATCGGAGCGCGATCGCGTGATCGGGTTTGTCATCAACCGCTTCCGCGGAGACATCAAGCTGCTTGAGCCCGGGCTGGATTGGCTCGAGGCGCAGACCGGCAAGCCGGTACTGGCGGTACTGCCCTATCTGCACGGGCTGTTCCTCGATGCGGAGGATGCCGTGCAGGCGGCGCAAACGAGCAAGGGCGCGTTTCGCGTGGTCGTGCCAAGCCTGCCGCGCATGAGCAATCACACCGATTTCGATGCGCTGCGCGCGCATCCCGATGTTGACCTGCACTTTGTGCGCGAGGGGGAAGCGATTCCTGGCGCTGACCTGATCATCCTCCCGGGCAGCAAGAACACGCGCGGCGACCTGGCCTGGCTCGATAAGCATGGGTGGCGTGAGCAGATCGCGCGGCACTTGCGGTACGGCGGCAAGGTCATGGGCGTGTGCGGCGGATTCCAGATGTTGGGCAAGACAGTTGGGGACCCGCACGGTGTCGAAGGTGCGCCAGGTGTGTCGAATGGACTGGGGCTGCTCGATATCGATACCGAGCTCACACGTGACAAGCAGCTGACGCGGGTCGAGGGACTGTGTGCATTCGTGCCGGGCGATGCGTCAGGTCGCGTCAGCGGGTATGAAATCCATATGGGCGTATCGAGTGGTGCGGCAATGACGCGGCCGGTGTTTGTGATCGACGGGCGCGGTGAAGGCGCAATGTCGGCCGATGGCCAGATCATGGGGACGTATCTGCATGGCTTGTTCGATCATCCGGATGCGTGCAGCGCGTTGCTGCGCTGGGCGGGATCGCGCAGCGAGCAGGTGGTCGATACTGCGCAGCTGCGTGAAGCCAGTCTGGATCGGATTGCGGCGTCGGCAGAGGGATTGCTGGACAGGTTGATTGGCTTGCGGGATCGGGCATAAAGCGGCGCGATTCCTCTGGGTGCGAGAAAGCTCGCTGATGTGAATCAGCGGGCTTTTTTTGTGCAGATGGGTAGTCGCGTATTGAACCAACTGGATACAGCACCCCAAAGCGAAAAGCCCCACTCAGATCACTGAGTGGGGCTTTTCTATATAACTAGCCTGACGATAACCTACTTTCACACTGGTTGCAGCACTATCATCGGCGCAAAGTCGTTTCACGGTCCTGTTCGGGATGGGAAGGGGTGGGACCGACTTGCTATGGTCATCAGGCATAACTTGTACGAGCTTCGTTGCAATGCAACGCGACTCTGAATCTGGAAGAAGTAGTTTTTATTGGGGGTCGTATTTGTATCAACAACAGCTGAACTCTCGCTGACCCTGGACTACCAAGGTTATAGGGACAAGCCGTACGGGCAATTAGTACTGGTTAGCTTAATGCATTACTGCACTTCCACACCCAGCCTATCAACGTCCTGGTCTCGAACGACCCTTTAAAGAGCTCAAGGCTCTGGGAAATCTCATCTCAAGGCAAGTTTCCCGCTTAGATGCTTTCAGCGGTTATCTCTTCCGAACTTAGCTACCCGGCAATGCCACTGGCGTGACAACCGGTACACCAGAGGTTCGTCCACTCCGGTCCTCTCGTACTAGGAGCAGCCCCCTTCAAATTTCCAACGCCCACGGCAGATAGGGACCAAACTGTCTCACGACGTTTTAAACCCAGCTCACGTACCACTTTAAATGGCGAACAGCCATACCCTTGGGACCGGCTACAGCCCCAGGATGTGATGAGCCGACATCGAGGTGCCAAACTCCCCCGTCGATATGAACTCTTGGGAGGAATCAGCCTGTTATCCCCAGAGTACCTTTTATCCGTTGAGCGATGGCCCTTCCATACAGAACCACCGGATCACTATGTCCTACTTTCGTACCTGCTCGACTTGTCGGTCTCGCAGTTAAGCACGCTTATGCCATTGCACTATCATCACGATGTCCGACCGTAATTAGCGTACCTTCGAACTCCTCCGTTACACTTTAGGAGGAGACCGCCCCAGTCAAACTGCCTACCATGCACTGTCCCCGATCCGGATAACGGACCAAGGTTAGAACCTCAAATGAACCAGGGTGGTATTTCAAGGTTGGCTCCACAAACACTAGCGTGTCTGCTTCAAAGCCTCCCACCTATCCTACACAGATTGATTCAAAGTCCAATGCAAAGCTACAGTAAAGGTTCATGGGGTCTTTCCGTCTAGCCGCGGGTAGATTGCATCATCACAAACATTTCAACTTCGCTGAGTCTCGGGAGGAGACAGTGTGGCCATCGTTACGCCATTCGTGCAGGTCGGAACTTACCCGACAAGGAATTTCGCTACCTTAGGACCGTTATAGTTACGGCCGCCGTTTACTGGGACTTCAATCAAGAGCTTGCACCCCATCATTTAATCTTCCAGCACCGGGCAGGCGTCACACCCTATACGTCCACTTTCGTGTTTGCAGAGTGCTGTGTTTTTATTAAACAGTCGCAGCCACCATTTTATTGCAACCCGTTCATCCTCATGGAGTAAACCAATCAAACTACTAGGGCGTACCTTATCCCGAAGTTACGGTACCAATTTGCCGAGTTCCTTCTCCCGAGTTCTCTCAAGCGCCTTAGAATACTCATCTCGCCCACCTGTGTCGGTTTGCGGTACGGTCTCGTATGACTGAAGCTTAGAGGCTTTTCTTGGAACCACTTCCGATTGCTTCAGAACCTAAGTTCCTCGTCTCGACCCCTTGAATTACGTACCCGGATTTGCCTAAGTACCTTCTATGAGTCAAAAACTGGCTATTCCAACAGCCAGACAACCTTCCGCGATCCGTCCCCCCATCGCATCATACGACGGTGCAGGAATATTAACCTGCTTCCCATCAGCTACGCATCTCTGCCTCGCCTTAGGGGCCGACTCACCCTGCTCCGATGAACGTTGAACAGGAAACCTTGGGCTTACGGCGTGGAGGCTTTTCACCCCCATTATCGCTACTCATGTCAGCATTCGCACTTCTGATACCTCCAGCATCCTTTACAAGACACCTTCGCAGGCTTACAGAACGCTCTCCTACCATATGTCCTAAAACATATCCGCAGCTTCGGTGACTGGCTTAGCCCCGTTACATCTTCCGCGCAGGACGACTCGATCAGTGAGCTATTACGCTTTCTTTAAATGATGGCTGCTTCTAAGCCAACATCCTGACTGTTTTAGCCTTCCCACTTCGTTTTCCACTTAGCCAATCTTTGGGACCTTAGCTGGCGGTCTGGGTTGTTTCCCTCTTGACACCGGACGTTAGCACCCGATGTCTGTCTCCCAAGCTCGCACTCATCGGTATTCGGAGTTTGCAATGGTTTGGTAAGTCGCAATGACCCCCTAGCCATAACAGTGCTCTACCCCCGATGGTGATACTTGAGGCACTACCTAAATAGTTTTCGGAGAGAACCAGCTATTTCCAAGTTTGTTTAGCCTTTCACCCCTACCCACAGCTCATCCCCTAATTTTTCAACATTAGTGGGTTCGGACCTCCAGGGCGTGTTACCGCACCTTCATCCTGGCCATGGGTAGATCACTTGGTTTCGGGTCTACACCCAGCGACTGTCGCCCTATTCGGACTCGATTTCTCTACGGCTCCCCTATACGGTTAACCTCGCCACTGAATGTAAGTCGCTGACCCATTATACAAAAGGTACGCAGTCACGGAACAAGTCCGCTCCTACTGTTTGTATGCACACGGTTTCAGGATCTATTTCACTCCCCTCCCGGGGTTCTTTTCGCCTTTCCCTCACGGTACTGGTTCACTATCGGTCGATTACGAGTATTTAGCCTTGGAGGATGGTCCCCCCATGTTCAGACAGGATTTCTCGTGTCCCGCCCTACTTGTCGTATGCTTAGTACCACCGTTCGAATTTCGTGTAAGGGGCTATCACCCTCTATGGCGCCTATTTCCAGAGGCTTCCACTATCCGATCGACTATCACATACAGGCTCATCCCATTTCGCTCGCCACTACTTTGGGAATCTCGGTTGATTTCTTTTCCTGCAGCTACTTAGATGTTTCAGTTCGCCGCGTTCGCTTTGCATACCTATGTATTCAGTATGCAATGACCTATAAAGGCCGGGTTTCCCCATTCGGAAATCTGCGGATCAAAGCTCGTTTGCTAGCTCCCCGCAGCTTATCGCAAGCTACTACGTCCTTCATCGCCTGTAATCGCCAAGGCATCCACCATGTGCACTTATTCGCTTGTCCCTATAACGTTGGCCTCTGCTGACAACAGAGATCGTCACAGATACAAGAGTACAGCTGTGTTGCAATGATACAAATACTACTACCCAAGCACATGCTGTCGCATGTGCTTAAAAACTTTACTTCTTCCAGATTGTTAAAGAACGAAAAAACAGTGATCTCGAAAAGACCAAACCTAAATCCATCCAACAGGTTGTTGGCGACTTACGTTTGAACTTTTACCGTAATGGTGGAGGATGACGGGATCGAACCGACGACCCCCTGCTTGCAAAGCAGGTGCTCTCCCAGCTGAGCTAATCCCCCATTAGGTGATGCTGTGCTGATTGGTAGGGCTGGTTGGACTCGAACCAACGACCCCCGCGTTATCAACACGGTGCTCTAACCAGCTGAGCTACAGCCCCGATAAAACTGTTCTTTACTATTCAACAGTCGATAAGCGTGGACGCTTGATAATGAAACTTCTCAGTTTCGTGGTGCTACTCTAGAAAGGAGGTGATCCAGCCGCACCTTCCGATACGGCTACCTTGTTACGACTTCACCCCAGTCACGAATCCTACCGTGGTAAGCGCCCTCCTTGCGGTTAAGCTACCTACTTCTGGTAAAACCCGCTCCCATGGTGTGACGGGCGGTGTGTACAAGACCCGGGAACGTATTCACCGCGACATGCTGATCCGCGATTACTAGCGATTCCAACTTCACGCAGTCGAGTTGCAGACTGCGATCCGGACTACGATACACTTTCTGGGATTAGCTCCCCCTCGCGGGTTGGCGGCCCTCTGTATGTACCATTGTATGACGTGTGAAGCCCTACCCATAAGGGCCATGAGGACTTGACGTCATCCCCACCTTCCTCCGGTTTGTCACCGGCAGTCTCATTAGAGTGCTCAACTAAATGTAGCAACTAATGACAAGGGTTGCGCTCGTTGCGGGACTTAACCCAACATCTCACGACACGAGCTGACGACAGCCATGCAGCACCTGTGTTACGGTTCTCTTTCGAGCACAACCAAATCTCTTCGGTCTTCCGTACATGTCAAGGGTAGGTAAGGTTTTTCGCGTTGCATCGAATTAATCCACATCATCCACCGCTTGTGCGGGTCCCCGTCAATTCCTTTGAGTTTTAATCTTGCGACCGTACTCCCCAGGCGGTCTACTTCACGCGTTAGCTGCGTTACCAAGTTAATTAAAACCCGACAACTAGTAGACATCGTTTAGGGCGTGGACTACCAGGGTATCTAATCCTGTTTGCTCCCCACGCTTTCGTGCATGAGCGTCAATCTTGACCCAGGGGGCTGCCTTCGCCATCGGTGTTCCTCCACATCTCTACGCATTTCACTGCTACACGTGGAATTCTACCCCCCTCTGCCAGATTCTAGCCTTGCAGTCTCCAACGCAATTCCCAGGTTGAGCCCGGGGATTTCACGTCAGACTTACAAAACCGCCTGCGCACGCTTTACGCCCAGTAATTCCGATTAACGCTTGCACCCTACGTATTACCGCGGCTGCTGGCACGTAGTTAGCCGGTGCTTATTCTTCAGGTACCGTCATTAGCGAGGGATATTAGCCCTCACCGTTTCTTCCCTGACAAAAGAGCTTTACAACCCGAAGGCCTTCTTCACTCACGCGGCATTGCTGGATCAGGCTTTCGCCCATTGTCCAAAATTCCCCACTGCTGCCTCCCGTAGGAGTCTGGACCGTGTCTCAGTTCCAGTGTGGCTGGTCGTCCTCTCAGACCAGCTACTGATCGTAGCCTTGGTGAGCCTTTACCTCACCAACTAGCTAATCAGATATCGGCCGCTCCAGGAGCACAAGGTCCGAAGATCCCCTGCTTTCATCCTTAGATCGTATGCGGTATTAGCGTAACTTTCGCTACGTTATCCCCCACTCTTGGGTACGTTCCGATATATTACTCACCCGTTCGCCACTCGCCGCCAGGTTGCCCCGCGCTGCCGTTCGACTTGCATGTGTAAAGCATGCCGCCAGCGTTCAATCTGAGCCAGGATCAAACTCTTCAGTTCAATCTCTGTTTGTTGGCATTTCTGCCACCCTGCATTGCTGCAGGGGTCGCTCACTCAAAATACTGACCGTTACTCATTGCTGAGCAACGTATTTCTTTTTTGTGAACATTTGATAATTTAAGTAATCAAAGACCGAAGTCTTTGGCACCCTCATCAAACGCCCACACTTATCGACTGTTAATTTTTAAAGAACTTTATTCGGTGCTGCTTCCTCTGCCGTATTCTTCGAAGCGTTGTGTTCGTCGCAGCAGGAGGAAAGAGAGTATGCGATGTTTCATGATGGTTGTCAACGGCTTTTTTACGATATCGCAGAGCCTGCTGTCGACGTTGGCTGGAGGAAATCGAACGCGACAGTACGAAGCGCTGCGCCGCGAGAGGGTATGAGCGACCGCTCACCATCATCGGCGCAGAGAGAGTCCACCCTACCGTTCGACAAGCTTGCAGCCCAACTGCCCTATTCGAGGATTGGCGCAGCGGTCGGCTAGCCTGGTCTGGTCTACTGGGTGCGGCGGTGACTCTGCCTCAACAAGAAAGCGATCGATTGGGTCCAACACGGATAGAACCAGCTTTCCAAAAACAGCGTCTGAGCCTACTCAGCGTTGTATGCGTCGCGCACGCCTACGACGAACAACGGCAAAAAACTGACGCCGACGGGCAGTCAGGCAGCCGCTGCTCGGCTCGTAGTGACCATCTCATTCGCGCCAAGATAGGTACGGGCTGCGAATGTGGCCATGTGTTCATCACTCGCCGTCCAACTGGAGATCCATGCACTCGGCGCGACGCCGGAAAACATGACCTGACCCCGTGCCGGATCCCGCGCCTGATCCCGCGCCTCAACGGGTGCGAGCCCGTCCTCAACCGGTTGGGTGCGGTCAATAATATGCGCCGCCGTAAGCATATCCGTGGCCGCGCTGACGTTGCCTCGATGGGTATTCACAATCAGGCCAACCCAGATTTCAATGCCGCTGCGTCCACGGCTTCTGCCACATCACACGTAAGCGCACGCATGCGCTTTGCACTTATATCGGCCATCCACGAAAACCTGGATTTCTCAACGCAGCGGTGCAGACTCGTACCATCGGTGCGTCGATCGGGTCCTCGACCTGGGCGTTAGCATTGCGGCTGCCTGCTTGACGGCATAACGGCGTAGTGCTGCTGGCGAGTGGGCCCGACGGTCAACGCAGTGAGAGAGGTACGGGAGAAATGATTTGAAGGCATCGCAATCTCGGTACAGAGCAAGCAATCTTGTTGGTTACCTCGGTCGCCGGGAATTATCGTGTGGTAGCGTTGATAGCGAAATGGACTTTGCACCAATGTAGGCGATCGTCGGTACCATGCTTCCTGGTATCCATTCTTCTGATGTGTAACGTCTTGAATGAGCGCCAGCAAAAGTGGAATTGGCCTGATCATACATATGCTGAGTGCCGTCGAAGTGAGCAGTTAGCCATGGATCATTCAGGCATTTGAGTTTCCGCGCTCCAAAGCGAAAAGCCCCACTCAGATTACTGAGTGGGGCTTTTCTATATAACTAGCCTGACGATAACCTACTTTCACACTGGTTGCAGCACTATCATCGGCGCAAAGTCGTTTCACGGTCCTGTTCGGGATGGGAAGGGGTGGGACCGACTTGCTATGGTCATCAGGCATAACTTGTACGAGCCTCGTTGCTGATGCAACGCTGCTCTGAATCTGGAAGAAGTAGTTTTTATTGGGGTCGTATTTGTATCAACAACAGCTGAACTCTCGCTAACCCTGGACTACCAAGGTTATAGGGACAAGCCGTACGGGCAATTAGTACTGGTTAGCTTAATGCATTACTGCACTTCCACACCCAGCCTATCAACGTCCTGGTCTCGAACGACCCTTTAAAGAGCTCAAGGCTCTGGGAAATCTCATCTCAAGGCAAGTTTCCCGCTTAGATGCTTTCAGCGGTTATCTCTTCCGAACTTAGCTACCCGGCAATGCCACTGGCGTGACAACCGGTACACCAGAGGTTCGTCCACTCCGGTCCTCTCGTACTAGGAGCAGCCCCCTTCAAATTTCCAACGCCCACGGCAGATAGGGACCAAACTGTCTCACGACGTTTTAAACCCAGCTCACGTACCACTTTAAATGGCGAACAGCCATACCCTTGGGACCGGCTACAGCCCCAGGATGTGATGAGCCGACATCGAGGTGCCAAACTCCCCCGTCGATATGAACTCTTGGGAGGAATCAGCCTGTTATCCCCAGAGTACCTTTTATCCGTTGAGCGATGGCCCTTCCATACAGAACCACCGGATCACTATGTCCTACTTTCGTACCTGCTCGACTTGTCGGTCTCGCAGTTAAGCACGCTTATGCCATTGCACTATCATCACGATGTCCGACCGTAATTAGCGTACCTTCGAACTCCTCCGTTACACTTTAGGAGGAGACCGCCCCAGTCAAACTGCCTACCATGCACTGTCCCCGATCCGGATAACGGACCAAGGTTAGAACCTCAAATGAACCAGGGTGGTATTTCAAGGTTGGCTCCACAAACACTAGCGTGTCTGCTTCAAAGCCTCCCACCTATCCTACACAGATTGATTCAAAGTCCAATGCAAAGCTACAGTAAAGGTTCATGGGGTCTTTCCGTCTAGCCGCGGGTAGATTGCATCATCACAAACATTTCAACTTCGCTGAGTCTCGGGAGGAGACAGTGTGGCCATCGTTACGCCATTCGTGCAGGTCGGAACTTACCCGACAAGGAATTTCGCTACCTTAGGACCGTTATAGTTACGGCCGCCGTTTACTGGGACTTCAATCAAGAGCTTGCACCCCATCATTTAATCTTCCAGCACCGGGCAGGCGTCACACCCTATACGTCCACTTTCGTGTTTGCAGAGTGCTGTGTTTTTATTAAACAGTCGCAGCCACCATTTTATTGCAACCCGTTCATCCTCATGGAGTAAACCAATCAAACTACTAGGGCGTACCTTATCCCGAAGTTACGGTACCAATTTGCCGAGTTCCTTCTCCCGAGTTCTCTCAAGCGCCTTAGAATACTCATCTCGCCCACCTGTGTCGGTTTGCGGTACGGTCTCGTATGACTGAAGCTTAGAGGCTTTTCTTGGAACCACTTCCGATTGCTTCAGAACCTAAGTTCCTCGTCTCGACCCCTTGAATTACGTACCCGGATTTGCCTAAGTACCTTCTATGAGTCAAAAACTGGCTATTCCAACAGCCAGACAACCTTCCGCGATCCGTCCCCCCATCGCATCATACGACGGTGCAGGAATATTAACCTGCTTCCCATCAGCTACGCATCTCTGCCTCGCCTTAGGGGCCGACTCACCCTGCTCCGATGAACGTTGAACAGGAAACCTTGGGCTTACGGCGTGGAGGCTTTTCACCCCCATTATCGCTACTCATGTCAGCATTCGCACTTCTGATACCTCCAGCATCCTTTACAAGACACCTTCGCAGGCTTACAGAACGCTCTCCTACCATATTGATCAAGTAATAAATTACGAGAAAAATATCCGCAGCTTCGGTGACTGGCTTAGCCCCGTTACATCTTCCGCGCAGGACGACTCGATCAGTGAGCTATTACGCTTTCTTTAAATGATGGCTGCTTCTAAGCCAACATCCTGACTGTTTTAGCCTTCCCACTTCGTTTTCCACTTAGCCAATCTTTGGGACCTTAGCTGGCGGTCTGGGTTGTTTCCCTCTTGACACCGGACGTTAGCACCCGATGTCTGTCTCCCAAGCTCGCACTCATCGGTATTCGGAGTTTGCAATGGTTTGGTAAGTCGCAATGACCCCCTAGCCATAACAGTGCTCTACCCCCGATGGTGATACTTGAGGCACTACCTAAATAGTTTTCGGAGAGAACCAGCTATTTCCAAGTTTGTTTAGCCTTTCACCCCTACCCACAGCTCATCCCCTAATTTTTCAACATTAGTGGGTTCGGACCTCCAGGGCGTGTTACCGCACCTTCATCCTGGCCATGGGTAGATCACTTGGTTTCGGGTCTACACCCAGCGACTGTCGCCCTATTCGGACTCGATTTCTCTACGGCTCCCCTATACGGTTAACCTCGCCACTGAATGTAAGTCGCTGACCCATTATACAAAAGGTACGCAGTCACGGAACAAGTCCGCTCCTACTGTTTGTATGCACACGGTTTCAGGATCTATTTCACTCCCCTCCCGGGGTTCTTTTCGCCTTTCCCTCACGGTACTGGTTCACTATCGGTCGATTACGAGTATTTAGCCTTGGAGGATGGTCCCCCCATGTTCAGACAGGATTTCTCGTGTCCCGCCCTACTTGTCGTATGCTTAGTACCACCGTTCGAATTTCGTGTAAGGGGCTATCACCCTCTATGGCGCTTATTTCCAGAAGCTTCCACTATCCGATCGACTATCACATACAGGCTCATCCCATTTCGCTCGCCACTACTTTGGGAATCTCGGTTGATTTCTTTTCCTGCAGCTACTTAGATGTTTCAGTTCGCCGCGTTCGCTTTGCATACCTATGTATTCAGTATGCAATGACCTATAAAGGCCGGGTTTCCCCATTCGGAAATCTGCGGATCAAAGCTCGTTTGCTAGCTCCCCGCAGCTTATCGCAAGCTACTACGTCCTTCATCGCCTGTAATCGCCAAGGCATCCACCATGTGCACTTTTTCGCTTGTCCCTATAACGTTGGCCTCTGCTGACAACAGAGATCGTCACAGGTACAAGAGTACAGCTGTGTTGCAATGATACAAATACTACTACCCAAGCATGCATCACATCTCGTTTCCGATTTGCGCTACATACTTAAAAACTTTACTTCTTCCAGATTGTTAAAGAACGAAAAAACAGTGATCTCGAAAAGACCAAACCTAAACCGCGTTGGCATATTCGCCAGGCTTACGTTTGAACTTTTACCGTAATGGTGGAGGATGACGGGATCGAACCGACGACCCCCTGCTTGCAAAGCAGGTGCTCTCCCAGCTGAGCTAATCCCCCATTAGGTGATGCTGTGCTGATTGGTAGGGCTGGTTGGACTCGAACCAACGACCCCCGCGTTATCAACACGGTGCTCTAACCAGCTGAGCTACAGCCCCGATAAAACTGTTCTTTACTATTCAACAGTCGATAAGCGTGGACGCTTGATGAGCAGAGCGTAAGCTCTGCAAACCATTAAGGTTTGCGGTGCTACTCTAGAAAGGAGGTGATCCAGCCGCACCTTCCGATACGGCTACCTTGTTACGACTTCACCCCAGTCACGAATCCTACCGTGGTAAGCGCCCTCCTTACGGTTAAGCTACCTACTTCTGGTAAAACCCGCTCCCATGGTGTGACGGGCGGTGTGTACAAGACCCGGGAACGTATTCACCGCGACATGCTGATCCGCGATTACTAGCGATTCCAACTTCACGCAGTCGAGTTGCAGACTGCGATCCGGACTACGATACACTTTCTGGGATTAGCTCCCCCTCGCGGGTTGGCGGCCCTCTGTATGTACCATTGTATGACGTGTGAAGCCCTACCCATAAGGGCCATGAGGACTTGACGTCATCCCCACCTTCCTCCGGTTTGTCACCGGCAGTCTCATTAGAGTGCTCAACTGAATGTAGCAACTAATGACAAGGGTTGCGCTCGTTGCGGGACTTAACCCAACATCTCACGACACGAGCTGACGACAGCCATGCAGCACCTGTGTTACGGTTCTCTTTCGAGCACAACCAAATCTCTTCGGTCTTCCGTACATGTCAAGGGTAGGTAAGGTTTTTCGCGTTGCATCGAATTAATCCACATCATCCACCGCTTGTGCGGGTCCCCGTCAATTCCTTTGAGTTTTAATCTTGCGACCGTACTCCCCAGGCGGTCTACTTCACGCGTTAGCTGCGTTACCAAGTTAATTAAAACCCGACAACTAGTAGACATCGTTTAGGGCGTGGACTACCAGGGTATCTAATCCTGTTTGCTCCCCACGCTTTCGTGCATGAGCGTCAATCTTGACCCAGGGGGCTGCCTTCGCCATCGGTGTTCCTCCACATCTCTACGCATTTCACTGCTACACGTGGAATTCTACCCCCCTCTGCCAGATTCTAGCCTTGCAGTCTCCAACGCAATTCCCAGGTTGAGCCCGGGGATTTCACGTCAGACTTACAAAACCGCCTGCGCACGCTTTACGCCCAGTAATTCCGATTAACGCTTGCACCCTACGTATTACCGCGGCTGCTGGCACGTAGTTAGCCGGTGCTTATTCTTCAGGTACCGTCATTAGCGAAGGATATTAGCCTCCACCGTTTCTTCCCTGACAAAAGAGCTTTACAACCCGAAGGCCTTCTTCACTCACGCGGCATTGCTGGATCAGGCTTTCGCCCATTGTCCAAAATTCCCCACTGCTGCCTCCCGTAGGAGTCTGGACCGTGTCTCAGTTCCAGTGTGGCTGGTCGTCCTCTCAGACCAGCTACTGATCGTAGCCTTGGTGAGCCTTTACCTCACCAACTAGCTAATCAGATATCGGCCGCTCCAGGAGCACAAGGTCCGAAGATCCCCTGCTTTCATCCTTAGATCGTATGCGGTATTAGCGTAACTTTCGCTACGTTATCCCCCACTCTTGGGTACGTTCCGATATATTACTCACCCGTTCGCCACTCGCCGCCAGGTTGCCCCGCGCTGCCGTTCGACTTGCATGTGTAAAGCATGCCGCCAGCGTTCAATCTGAGCCAGGATCAAACTCTTCAGTTCAATCTCTGTTTGTTGGCATTTCTGCCACCCCACCTTGCGGCAGGGGTCGCTCACTCAAAATACTGACCGTTACTTCATTGCTGAAGCAACGTATTTCTTTTTTGTGAACATTTGATAATTTAAGTAATCAAAGACCGAAGTCTTTGGCACCTTCATCAAACGCCCACACTTATCGACTGTTAATTTTTAAAGAACTTTATTCGGTGCATCTTGCTGTTGGTAGCGAATCGTTTTGTTCGCTGCAGCAGAGAAGAGAGATTATGCTGTGTTTCCGAAATCTCGTCAACTCTTTCTTTTCGCTCCGTCTCAGATTTCTCTGTAGACCTTGCTCTCGTAACCACTTGATTACGTTAACTTTTTCGGTCAGTGCCGAAGCGGAGGCGAACTATAACAAACCATGGGTGGATTGCACAAGACCTCTTCAGGAATATTCTTCAAAGCGAGTATTCATGCGTCAAAAATAGCAATACGCGACAGATGACATGGGCTTGCTCCACGAATCGCGAGGGACTGCCAACGCATGAGGGCGCTAGCCTCCTTGGGTAGCATTGCTTGCAATTATCTAGCGTGCGACCTATATTGGATCCATGACGACCCCTTCTCTTCCCTCTACCACCACACCCCGCCTCGACGAACAGCTATGCTTCGCGCTGTATTCGACTTCGTTGGCAATGATGCGGGTGTATCGTGGCGTGCTCCCTCAACTGGGCCTGACCTACCCTCAATATCTCGTCATGATGGTGTTGTGGGAACAGGACCAATTGACGGTGTCAGATATCGGCGTGCATCTGTTCCTGGATTCCGCGACGTTGACACCCCTGCTTAAACGCATGGAGGCTCAGGGCCTTGTCCAGCGTAACCGGGCTCGTAGTGATGAGCGGCAAGTGATCATCAGCCTGACTGACGACGGCAAGGCACTCAAACAGAAGGCCGCCAACGTAATGGCGGCAGTATTTCGTGCGACGAAGTGTTCGGCCGACGAAGCAGAGACACTACGTAGTCAGTTGGTCGAACTGCGCAATAGCTTGAACGACAACGACGGCTAAGCCCACGCTGTCGTTCATCTGACTTACGCTGCGATTCGCAGCGGTTGGTTCTCGGCATTGATTCGGAACACCCGAACCGTTCGCAATAAATTCCCCGCTTGCTCGTTGAGCGCTGCCGCCGACGCAGCGGACTGCTCGACCAGCACAGCATTTTGCTGGGTTGCTTCGTCCATCTGATCGACAGCAAGGTTGACCTCCTGGATACCGGCGTGTTGCGCTTCGCTGGCAGCGGTGATCTCTTCGATAATACCGCTGACATGTCGCACGCTCGTCACGATGTCGGTCATCGTCGTACCGGCTTGTTCGACCAGCTTCGAGCCCGCATCCACCTTCGCGACCGATTCGCCGATCAGTGCGGAAATTTCCTTTGCCGCGCTGGCTGAACGATGTGCCAGGCTTCGCACTTCACTAGCGACCACAGCGAAGCCTCGGCCCTGTTCGCCTGCGCGCGCTGCCTCTACTGCAGCGTTGAGTGCGAGGATATTGGTTTGAAATGCAATGCCGTCAATCACGCTGATGATGTCCGAGATCTTGTGCGCTGATGCATTAATCTCCTGCATCGTGCTCACCACTGCACTGACGACACTGCCACCTTTGCTGGCAACCTGACTCGCTGACGCCGCCAGGGTATTGGCATGACGGGCATGTTCAGTATTTTGCTCTACCACAGCAGTGAAATTTTTCATTGACGTAGCCGTTCGACCGAGTGAGGTGGCTTGTTGAGCAGTGCGCGTTGAAAGGTCGCTGTTGCCGGCGGTAATTTCGCTGGAAGCATTCGCAATCATGTCAGTGCCACCGCGCACTTGCGCAACGATGCGCTGCAGACTGCCTTGCATTTCTCCGATGGCATACATGACGCTTGCGCGATCTTTAGGGCGGACAGTCACCTTGACCGTGAGATCACCTGACGCGATCGCCGATGCGATGCGATTGACCTCCAAAGGCTCGCCACCCAGCTGGCGCAACAGGTGCGCCGTGATGGCGCCACCAACCAGAATACTGATCATCACTGCAGCGAGGGCAACCGCGATGATCGTTGTTTGTGCAGACGTGATGGATTGCTCGGCGCTCAGCGTGCCCGCTTCAACCTGCTTTTGCACAGCCTTGATCACCCGATCGATGTCGAGCACGTTTTGCCGGCGCAGCGGGCTGCACTCATTGACCAGGAATGAACCATATTCTGTCATCTGACCGGCATCGCGGTAGCGTCTCGGACGATTGAGTTCCTCTGCCATACGCAGCAGGCCGGCGCGCATCGTCACAAAGTCAGCGTCTCCTTCAAACAGGGGCGCCAGAGCCTGCAACTCCTTGAGAAAATTGGCCTTTTGTTCATCCAGCAGGGCCAACTCACCCTGTGCTTTCATCGCATCGGGAATGATGTAAGCATTGCGTGCAGCTAGTCCGGTTTGCGCGAGAGATTCACGCAGCGCATACAGACGCTCGAGCTTCGTTGTGCGCACAGCATTCTGATCCGCCAGCTCCTGACCAACACTTCCTAACTCACGCCAGGCAAAAAACGCGAGCACGATAATGAGGATGCCGACCAGGCCGAATCCGACGCCGAGTTTTGCACGGGTACTGAGTGAGGAAAATATGTTCATATGATAACGACTTCGAGAGAAATATGCGGTTTCGCCGGTTGGCATGTAACCATCAATCAGCGGTGTTCAATGGTGAAAAAGCATTATAGAGAAGATTTAATAGCGCACGATTCATTCCATACGGAAAGCAAAGCTTTCTATACTTTAAGCTCCTTACGCTGATGTTTTTTCACACGAAAGCGATATATAACGGGGAAGATCAAGCGAACGTAAACGCCAGGGATGGTTGGGGGCTGCGTTTTGATGAATGGGATCGAGCCAGGTATCATCGTGAGAATCAAGATGAGCCGTCTTGTTAGATCGATCGCCCAAAGCGAAAAGCCCCACTCAGATCACTGAGTGGGGCTTTTCTATATAACTAGCCTGACGATAACCTACTTTCACACTGGTTGCAGCACTATCATCGGCGCAAAGTCGTTTCACGGTCCTGTTCGGGATGGGAAGGGGTGGGACCGACTTGCTATGGTCATCAGGCATAACTTGTACGAGCCTCGTTGCTGATGCAACGAGGCTCTGAATCTGGAAGAAGTAGTTTTATTTGGGGTCGTATTTGTATCAACAACAGCTGAACTCTTGCAACCCTGGACTACCAAGGTTATAGGGACAAGCCGTACGGGCAATTAGTACTGGTTAGCTTAATGCATTACTGCACTTCCACACCCAGCCTATCAACGTCCTGGTCTCGAACGACCCTTTAAAGAGCTCAAGGCTCTGGGAAATCTCATCTCAAGGCAAGTTTCCCGCTTAGATGCTTTCAGCGGTTATCTCTTCCGAACTTAGCTACCCGGCAATGCCACTGGCGTGACAACCGGTACACCAGAGGTTCGTCCACTCCGGTCCTCTCGTACTAGGAGCAGCCCCCTTCAAATTTCCAACGCCCACGGCAGATAGGGACCAAACTGTCTCACGACGTTTTAAACCCAGCTCACGTACCACTTTAAATGGCGAACAGCCATACCCTTGGGACCGGCTACAGCCCCAGGATGTGATGAGCCGACATCGAGGTGCCAAACTCCCCCGTCGATATGAACTCTTGGGAGGAATCAGCCTGTTATCCCCAGAGTACCTTTTATCCGTTGAGCGATGGCCCTTCCATACAGAACCACCGGATCACTATGTCCTACTTTCGTACCTGCTCGACTTGTCGGTCTCGCAGTTAAGCACGCTTATGCCATTGCACTATCATCACGATGTCCGACCGTAATTAGCGTACCTTCGAACTCCTCCGTTACACTTTAGGAGGAGACCGCCCCAGTCAAACTGCCTACCATGCACTGTCCCCGATCCGGATAACGGACCAAGGTTAGAACCTCAAATGAACCAGGGTGGTATTTCAAGGTTGGCTCCACGAACACTAGCGTGTCCGCTTCAAAGCCTCCCACCTATCCTACACAGATTGATTCAAAGTCCAATGCAAAGCTACAGTAAAGGTTCATGGGGTCTTTCCGTCTAGCCGCGGGTAGATTGCATCATCACAAACATTTCAACTTCGCTGAGTCTCGGGAGGAGACAGTGTGGCCATCGTTACGCCATTCGTGCAGGTCGGAACTTACCCGACAAGGAATTTCGCTACCTTAGGACCGTTATAGTTACGGCCGCCGTTTACTGGGACTTCAATCAAGAGCTTGCACCCCATCATTTAATCTTCCAGCACCGGGCAGGCGTCACACCCTATACGTCCACTTTCGTGTTTGCAGAGTGCTGTGTTTTTATTAAACAGTCGCAGCCACCATTTTATTGCAACCCGTTCATCCTTCCACAGTAAAGTGGTCAAACTACTAGGGCGTACCTTATCCCGAAGTTACGGTACCAATTTGCCGAGTTCCTTCTCCCGAGTTCTCTCAAGCGCCTTAGAATACTCATCTCGCCCACCTGTGTCGGTTTGCGGTACGGTCTCGTATGACTGAAGCTTAGAGGCTTTTCTTGGAACCACTTCCGATTGCTTCAGAACCTAAGTTCCTCGTCTCAACCCCTTGAATTACGTACCCGGATTTGCCTAAGTACCTTCTATGAGTCAAAAACTGGCTATTCCAACAGCCAGACAACCTTCCGCGATCCGTCCCCCCATCGCATCATACGACGGTGCAGGAATATTAACCTGCTTCCCATCAGCTACGCATCTCTGCCTCGCCTTAGGGGCCGACTCACCCTGCTCCGATGAACGTTGAACAGGAAACCTTGGGCTTACGGCGTGGAGGCTTTTCACCCCCATTATCGCTACTCATGTCAGCATTCGCACTTCTGATACCTCCAGCATCCTTTACAAGACACCTTCGCAGGCTTACAGAACGCTCTCCTACCATATTGATCAAGTAATAAATTACGAGAAAAATATCCGCAGCTTCGGTGACTGGCTTAGCCCCGTTACATCTTCCGCGCAGGACGACTCGATCAGTGAGCTATTACGCTTTCTTTAAATGATGGCTGCTTCTAAGCCAACATCCTGACTGTTTTAGCCTTCCCACTTCGTTTTCCACTTAGCCAATCTTTGGGACCTTAGCTGGCGGTCTGGGTTGTTTCCCTCTTGACACCGGACGTTAGCACCCGATGTCTGTCTCCCAAGCTCGCACTCATCGGTATTCGGAGTTTGCAATGGTTTGGTAAGTCGCAATGACCCCCTAGCCATAACAGTGCTCTACCCCCGATGGTGATACTTGAGGCACTACCTAAATAGTTTTCGGAGAGAACCAGCTATTTCCAAGTTTGTTTAGCCTTTCACCCCTACCCACAGCTCATCCCCTAATTTTTCAACATTAGTGGGTTCGGACCTCCAGGGCGTGTTACCGCACCTTCATCCTGGCCATGGGTAGATCACTTGGTTTCGGGTCTACACCCAGCGACTGTCGCCCTATTCGGACTCGATTTCTCTACGGCTCCCCTATACGGTTAACCTCGCCACTGAATGTAAGTCGCTGACCCATTATACAAAAGGTACGCAGTCACGGAACAAGTCCGCTCCTACTGTTTGTATGCACACGGTTTCAGGATCTATTTCACTCCCCTCCCGGGGTTCTTTTCGCCTTTCCCTCACGGTACTGGTTCACTATCGGTCGATTACGAGTATTTAGCCTTGGAGGATGGTCCCCCCATGTTCAGACAGGATTTCTCGTGTCCCGCCCTACTTGTCGTATGCTTAGTACCACCGTTCGAATTTCGTGTAAGGGGCTATCACCCTCTATGGCGTCTATTTCCAGAGACTTCCACTATCCGATCGACTATCACATACAGGCTCATCCCATTTCGCTCGCCACTACTTTGGGAATCTCGGTTGATTTCTTTTCCTGCAGCTACTTAGATGTTTCAGTTCGCCGCGTTCGCTTTGCATACCTATGTATTCAGTATGCAATGACCTATAAAGGCCGGGTTTCCCCATTCGGAAATCTGCGGATCAAAGCTCGTTTGCTAGCTCCCCGCAGCTTATCGCAAGCTACTACGTCCTTCATCGCCTGTAATCGCCAAGGCATCCACCATGTGCACTTATTCGCTTGTCCCTATAACGTTGGCCTCTGCTGACAACAGAGATCGTCACAGGTACAAGAGTACAGCTGTGTTGCAATGATACAAATACTACTACCCAAGCATGCATCACATCTCGTTTCCGATTTGCGCTACATACTTAAAAACTTTACTTCTTCCAGATTGTTAAAGAACGAAAAAACAGTGATCTCGAAAAGACCAAACCTAAATCACATCAGTGAATCACTGACGACTTACGTTTGAACTTTTACCGTAATGGTGGAGGATGACGGGATCGAACCGACGACCCCCTGCTTGCAAAGCAGGTGCTCTCCCAGCTGAGCTAATCCCCCATTCAGGTGATGCTTAGTGCTGATTGGTAGGGCTGGTTGGACTCGAACCAACGACCCCCGCGTTATCAACACGGTGCTCTAACCAGCTGAGCTACAGCCCCGATAAAACTGTTCTTTACTTGTTCAACAGTCGATAAGCGTGGACGCTTGATAATGAAACTTCTCAGTTTCGTGGTGCTACTCTAGAAAGGAGGTGATCCAGCCGCACCTTCCGATACGGCTACCTTGTTACGACTTCACCCCAGTCACGAATCCTACCGTGGTAAGCGCCCTCCTTGCGGTTAAGCTACCTACTTCTGGTAAAACCCGCTCCCATGGTGTGACGGGCGGTGTGTACAAGACCCGGGAACGTATTCACCGCGACATGCTGATCCGCGATTACTAGCGATTCCAACTTCACGCAGTCGAGTTGCAGACTGCGATCCGGACTACGATACACTTTCTGGGATTAGCTCCCCCTCGCGGGTTGGCGGCCCTCTGTATGTACCATTGTATGACGTGTGAAGCCCTACCCATAAGGGCCATGAGGACTTGACGTCATCCCCACCTTCCTCCGGTTTGTCACCGGCAGTCTCATTAGAGTGCTCAACTGAATGTAGCAACTAATGACAAGGGTTGCGCTCGTTGCGGGACTTAACCCAACATCTCACGACACGAGCTGACGACAGCCATGCAGCACCTGTGTTACGGTTCTCTTTCGAGCACAGCCAAATCTCTTCGGCCTTCCGTACATGTCAAGGGTAGGTAAGGTTTTTCGCGTTGCATCGAATTAATCCACATCATCCACCGCTTGTGCGGGTCCCCGTCAATTCCTTTGAGTTTTAATCTTGCGACCGTACTCCCCAGGCGGTCTACTTCACGCGTTAGCTGCGTTACCAAGTTAATTAAAACCCGACAACTAGTAGACATCGTTTAGGGCGTGGACTACCAGGGTATCTAATCCTGTTTGCTCCCCACGCTTTCGTGCATGAGCGTCAATCTTGACCCAGGGGGCTGCCTTCGCCATCGGTGTTCCTCCACATCTCTACGCATTTCACTGCTACACGTGGAATTCTACCCCCCTCTGCCAGATTCTAGCCTTGCAGTCTCCAACGCAATTCCCAGGTTGAGCCCGGGGATTTCACGTCAGACTTACAAAACCGCCTGCGCACGCTTTACGCCCAGTAATTCCGATTAACGCTTGCACCCTACGTATTACCGCGGCTGCTGGCACGTAGTTAGCCGGTGCTTATTCTTCAGGTACCGTCATTAGCGAAGGATATTAGCCTTCACCGTTTCTTCCCTGACAAAAGAGCTTTACAACCCGAAGGCCTTCTTCACTCACGCGGCATTGCTGGATCAGGCTTTCGCCCATTGTCCAAAATTCCCCACTGCTGCCTCCCGTAGGAGTCTGGACCGTGTCTCAGTTCCAGTGTGGCTGGTCGTCCTCTCAGACCAGCTACTGATCGTGGCCTTGGTGAGCCTTTACCTCACCAACTAGCTAATCAGATATCGGCCGCTCCAGGAGCACAAGGTCCGAAGATCCCCTGCTTTCATCCTTAGATCGTATGCGGTATTAGCGTAACTTTCGCTACGTTATCCCCCACTCTTGGGTACGTTCCGATATATTACTCACCCGTTCGCCACTCGCCGCCAGGTTGCCCCGCGCTGCCGTTCGACTTGCATGTGTAAAGCATGCCGCCAGCGTTCAATCTGAGCCAGGATCAAACTCTTCAGTTCAATCTCTGTTTGTTGGCATTTCTGCCACCCTGCATTGCTGCAGGGGTCGCTCACTCAAAATACTGACCGTTATCTCATTGCTGAGACAACGTATTTCTTTTTTGTGAACATTTGATAATTTAAGTAATCAAAGACCGAAGTCTTTGGCACCTTCATCAAACGCCCACACTTATCGACTGTTAATTTTTAAAGAACTTTATCTGGTACTGCCTTGCCGCATGGTGCGAATCGTTTTGTTCGCTGCAGCAGAGAAGAGAGATTATGCTGCAATCCTACAATCTCGTCAACCCCTTCTTTTCGCTTCGTCTCAGATTTCTCTGTAGACCTTGCTCTCGTAACCACTTGATTACGTTAACATTTTCGGTCAGTGCCGAAGCGGAGGCGAACTATACCAAACCTGCCATGCAGTCCGCAAGGGACTACAAGGAAAAGATTTTGTCCTACAAGAGCCAGTCGATCGGCAGCCAACCCAGACCATGTACGACAGCCCGCTTCCACCACGTCGTTCCAGGCTCGACGTCATGCCGGACGATCTTGCCGTCGCGGCCTTCCAGCCAGTAGACATTGCCCTTCTCATCCAGCAGCACTTCATAGGCACGCATCGGCAAGGTCTCGTCCAGCGTTGTACTCAGACGGTGGGCCAGCTCGACGCTGTCAATCACCATCCCCATTTCGGTATTCAGGTGAATCGACCGCTGGTCGAAGTTGAACGAGCCGACGAAGATCCGGTTGCCGTCCACGCCAAACGTCTTGGCATGCAGGCTCGCATCCGAACTGCCAAAGCCGGCGCCACTGCGCTTTTTCTGGCGCGATGGCTCGTCGGTAGATGCACGACGCAATTCATACAACGCCACGCCAGCCTCCAGCAGCGGCTTGCGCCACTTGGCATAGCCGGCATGAACAGCGGAAACGTCAGTCGCCTCGAGCGAATTCGTGAGTACCCGGATTTTTGCGCCCTTCCTGGCCATCTCGATCATTGCAGCCGCCCCATCCTTGCCCGGCACGAAATACGGCGAGACCAGGTCCAGATTGCGTTCCGGCTGACCGAACAGCACTGCGAGCCTGGCCGCAATATTCTCATCTGGCGAAGACTGGTCCAGTACCTTGGCAGGATCGTCGCTCAGGAAACGCGCATGCGCCCATTCCAGCGGCAGCGTCCCGCTCATGACTTTATTCAAGAATGCCGATTGTCCGATCGCATCCAGATAGGCTTTGGTCTCGGCATCGACCGTGGCCGGCGGTGGCGCCTTGGCATCTGTCACCATCAGCGCCAGCGGATAGGCCGACGGACAGTTCCAATACAGGTCGAAATCCGCGGAAACTTCTTTCACCACCGGACCGGTAGCGATCACGTCAAGGTCGGCGAACGAGATATCGCCAGCCGCGCCGAAATACTCGTCGCCCACATTCCGGCCGCCGATGATCGTGGCCTTGTTATCGGCGGTGAACGATTTATTGTGCATGCGCCGGTTCATGCGCCAGAAATCGGCGACCATGCCAAGCGGGCGCATCGAGCGGATGCCGTTCGGATTGAACAGCCGCACCTCGATGTTCGGATGGGCATCGAGCTGGGCCAAGATCGCATCCAGGCCACCCGTATTGTTATCGTCCAGCAACAGGCGCACCCGCACGCCACGGTCCGCCGCCTTGCGCAATGCGTTGAACATCAGCATGCCGGTGGTGTCGTTGCGCCAGATATAGTATTGAACGTCCAGGCTGCGATCGGCCGCCTGCGCCAGCACGGCGCGCGCGGCGAATGCATCGCGCCCATCAGGCAGGCTGTGAATGCCGACCAGGCCGGGATGCGCCGTGGTCAGCGGCAACAGCGCCTGGCCGAGCCGGGTGTTGTCCGTATCAGTCAGGGCCGTGCTGGCAACGCGCCCCTCGAGCGGCGGCAGCGTTGAGCAACTCGACAGCGTCAATGCGCCTGCAAGCAGCGCCGTTGGCACCAGCAGCCATAATTTGGCGCGCTTCTTCATGGTTCAATGTCCTTCGAAGTCAGGTTTGCGCTTTTCAAGGAATGCCGACATGCCTTCTTTCTGCGCAGGGGTGCCGAAACCGGCATGGAAGTAGCGACGCTCGTAGGCCACGCCCTGGCTCAGCGTCATCTCATACGCCTGGTTGACGCAGTCCTTGATCTGCATGGCCACCGATACGGGCATGTCGGCAATGCCCTGGGCGATCTTGATTGCCTCGTCCATCACATCGGCCGCCGGGTACACGCGCGAGACCAGCCCGGTACGCTCCGCCTCGGCGGCGTCGATCATGCGCGTGGTGAGCAGCATGTCCATCGCTTTCGACTTGGAAATCGCGCGCGGCAGGCGCTGAGTGCCACCGGCACCTGGCGTCACGCCGACCTTGATCTCCGGCTGCCCGAACTTTGCGCTGTCGGCGGCGATCAAAAAGTCGCACATCATCGCCAGCTCACAACCACCACCCAGGCAATAGCCCGAGACCACGCCGATGACCGGCTTGCGGATGTCGAGGATGTGTTCCCAGTTACGGCCAATATAGTTATTGCCGTAGGTTTCCTGGTAATCGTACTGCGCCATGGCGGCGATGTCGGCGCCGGCAGCGAAGGCCTTCTCGCTACCCGTCAACACGATGACATTGATCGCCGGATCCTGGTCGAACGCGCGCAGCGCATCGCCCAGCTCGTTCATCATATTGTCGTTGAGCGCATTCATCGCCTTCGGACGGTTCAGCCGTACCACGGCGACCCTGCCGTGGTTCTCGATCAACAGGTCAGCATATTCCATGGGACACCCTCATCTGGTTGGATAGTATCGTCGCGATTGTAGCGCTTTCCGTGTACGTCAAGTCGAGCGCCCCGATCGGCCTGTATATATACGACGCCGCCCATCACGACCCTGCTGGCGGCAGCACGACCGGCAATTCCGGGCAGCCCATGGCCTGGCAACCATTGGGCAAGGTCCGCAGCCAGGTCACGATCGACTCCACCGACACGGTCTGGATCCGCCCCTTCCAGCGCAAGCTGGACGGATGGTCGTCAAACGCAATATTCGCCTTCGAGATCCGTGCGCCCAGGCGCGTCATCGTGCCCAACGCCAGCTCGGTTGGCTGGTAACCTTTCGACGCGAGCCAGGTCTGCGCTGTGGTGCGGGTCGTCGCGGCATCCTCGGGCGCGATGGCGTAGGCCAGCATTTCCAGGACCCAGCCGTTCGAATTCTGATAGCGCGTGCTGAACGGATAGGCAGCCAGGCTGTAGTGCGGCTCGTGGTAGTCGCGCGCCTTGTTGCCAAGCAGTGCGTTCTTGAGCCGGGCCTGGACAGCAGGTGCCAGACGCCAGATCCCGGCCTGATAACGCACTGGTGCGTCAGAGAAGAAATTAATCAACCCTTCGTCGTACAGTGCCGACGTCGCCGTGCCACACGTATTGAGCTTGTGCACCACCGACCAGGCGCCGGCTGGATGCGCGCGCACGGCGAATGCCGCGTGCGAATAGGTCAGCCGGTATGCCGACAGATCCTGCCCCACGCGCGCGATCAGCACGACATCGTCGCCGATGCCTTCGAGCGCCGTGCGCGTGAGATCGGCCATCTGCATGCTTCGGACCAATAGCTCTGGAGAAGCGACCTGCTCCTCGCAGGGGGTGCCGGCGAAGGCCGTGGGCACCGCCAGCGCCAGTGCAGCCGCAGCAACGGCGCGGCGCATCCTAGCTGCGCGGGCGCGAGTGGGCCATGCCGGTGCCTGGTTCGGCCAGCAGGGCGATGGTCGCCTTGCCTTTCTTGACAGCATAGCCAGCCTTGCCGACCGCTTCGATATCAATGCGATCGCCGGCCTTGATTGCCTCGTTCTGCACGATCCGGGTCTGGATTGCCATGTCGATTTTCAACTGCTGGTCGTCGCTGCGTAGTTCCAGCGCAGTCTTGTCGCCCTCAGGCCGGACCGCTGCAACGCTCCAGCGCCTGGACACATCGATGACGGCCTGCGAGCCTTCCGCCACGTGCTTCGCGCTCAGATAAACCACACTGAACGGCACCAGCAGCACGATGCTGCCTACCGACAGTACGGTATCGGAAGGACCAGGCGCGGCGGCCTGGCTGGGCGCGGCGATGGCAGCGGCAAGGCAAATGGCAAGGAGGGAATGCAGACGCATGAATAGAACCTGTGAAAAATGAAAGCACCACCACGTCACCGCGCATCAACACAGCGAAAAATTGCAGCGTGGAAATTGAATCAAAAGTCAGAGTAGCCCGATTCCCTCAATTATGCAACGAAGGTTCACTTCGGCAACAACACCCACATCGTTCCGCTCTGTTTCATGAGTCCGGCATTTTCCGTGGCTTCCGGCCCGAAGCCGAAGAAGAAATCGGCCCGCACCGCGCCGCGAATCGTGCCGCCCACGTCCTGCCCCATCACCAGACGCTGCAGGGGCGCGCCATCCTTCGGCATCGTCGTCGACAGCCACACCGGCGCACCCAGCGGCAGGATGGTACGGTCGACCGCAATCGAGCGGCCCGGCGTCAGCGGCACATTGAGCGCGCCGCGCGGTCCGACGCCCGGGTCAGCGACTTTGGTCTCCGTGAAGAAGATATAGCTCGGGTTCACATTCAACAGTTCCTGGCGCCGCGACGGATTCGCCACAATCCAGGCCCGGATCGACTGCGCCGACACCTGGTCTGGCGTCATGATCCCCTGCTCCACGAACCAGCGCCCGATGGCTTTGTAGGGATGACCATTCTGGTCGGCATAGCCCACGCGCACCGTTTCGCCGGTATCGAGCTTGATGCGGCCCGAACCCTGCACCTCGAGAAAGAACGCATCCACCGGATCACTCACCCACAGCAACTCCTTGCCGCTCAATGGCGCGCGGTCAATGTCGGCACGGCTCTGATACGGAATCACGGTCTTGCCGGAAAGCCGCCCACGCAGGCGCCGGTTCTGCAGATCGGGATAGATGCTGCCCAGGTCGACCGTCACCAGATCGTCCGGCACCCGGTACAGCGGCGTCTGGAACGCCCCGCCCCGCTTGCGTGCGCCATACAGCATCGCTTCGTAATAGCCGGTAATCAGCCCGGTATCGGCGCCATCCGGGTTACGCACCTGGTTCGGCACGAAATACGTCTCGAAGAAGCGGCGCACGGCTGCGACGTCCTTCGCATCGACCGCGCTGGCCGCCGCGCATGGCGTCTTCCACGGCGCCTGGCGCGACGCCAGCACGCTGCACGATTGGAGGAAGGCCGGCCAGGCCTGACGCACGTCGTCCTGCTGCCAGCCCGGCAGCGCGGCAAAGGTGGTGGGCGTAAGCGGTGCTGTCGGCGCTGGCGGCTGAACCGGCGGGGGCGCCACCACCACCGGCCCGACCGGCGGCGGCATCGTGACCGGCGGCGGGACCGATGGCGCCGTGGGCTTCGGTTCGGTCGAACAGGCACTCAGCAGGCTGACGAGCGCGATCAGGACGGGTACACTGCGGCGTATTGTATACATGGGAACCATGGGGACCGATATGTGGATCTTGATGGTGGAAGCCGGCGTCGCGCTGTTCCTGTTCGTGTTCATCGTCTGGTGGACCATGTTCGCCGGCCGCAAAGACAGCGACCGGGACGACGGCGACGACACCCCCGCCCCGTAGGATCAGTGCAGGGAGCGCGGTGGCGACAGCACGAATTCGGGAATGGTGGCCTCGAAGCGATGGCCATCCTCGGCCACGCAGAAGTATTCGCCGCGCATCGAGCCCTGCGCGGTGCCCAGGTGCGTGCCGCTCGTGTACTCGAACTGCTCGCCCGGCGCCAGCAACGGCTGGTGGCCGACCACGCCGAGGCCTTTGACTTCCTGCATCTGGTTATTGGCGTCGAGAATGACCCAATGACGGGAAATGAGCTGGGCAGGAATGCTGCCGGTGTTCTTGATGGTGATCGTGTAGCTGAACACGAACTGGCTCCGGTCCGGGTCGGACTGCTCCGCCAGGTATTGCGTTCTGACGGTGACAGCGAAATCGTAGGCGGGCATCGAGGTTCCTTGCGTGATCGTGGACCCGGCCGCTGCGCCATTCGCAGGGGCCGGCGCGCCATGTGGCGCAAATAACAATCATACCGCCTGTGGCCGCCAAGCGCCGACGCGCCATGGCATCGCCAACGCTGGAGGCGCCGGCGCGACGGGCGTAGAATAGCGGATTCCCATCAAAACACGCACCGTCGCCCCATGACCACCTACCGCATCGCTCCCAGCATCCTGTCCGCCGATTTCGCCCGCCTTGGCGAAGAAGTGCGCAATGTCGTTGCCGCTGGCGCCGACATCATCCACTTCGACGTGATGGACAACCATTACGTCCCGAACCTGACCATCGGCCCGCTCGTCTGCCAGGCGATCCGCCCGCACGTGGACGTGCCGATCGACGTGCACCTGATGGTCAAGCCGGTCGACCGCATCATTCCCGATTTCGCCAAGGCCGGCGCCAACATCATCACCTTCCACCCGGAAGCGTCGGAGCACATCGACCGCACGCTCCAGCTGATCCGCGATCACGGCTGCAAGGCCGGCCTGGTATTCAATCCGGGCACGCCGATGCATTACCTCGAGCACGTGATGGACAAGATCGACATGATCCTGATCATGTCCGTCAACCCGGGCTTCGGCGGCCAGTCGTTCATCCCCGAAGCACTGAAGAAAATCGCCATCGCGCGCCGCCTGATCGACGAGTCGGGCCGCGACATCCTGCTCGAAGTCGACGGCGGCATCAAGGCCGAAAACATCGCGGCGGCCGCCGCTGCCGGCGCCGACACGTTCGTGGCCGGCTCGGCCATCTTCGGCAAGCCTGACTACAAAGCCGTGATCGACGCCATGCGCGCCGAACTGGCCACGGTCGCGCGCTGATGCGGGCCGGCGCAGCAGGTATCCGGGCCGTCATCATCGACCTCGACGGCACCATGCTCGACACGGTGCCCGACTTCGAGGCGGCGCTGAACGGCATGCGCCACGACCTCGGCCTGGCGCCCATCAGCCAGGCCATCATCAAGCCGCTGGTCGGCAAGGGCTCCGAAAAACTGGTGCGCGACGCGCTGCTGCTCGACTGGGATGCCGCGCGGGTCGATGCGGTTTATGCCGACGCGATGGCCGGCTACCAGCGGCATTACCTGTCCATCAATGGCGATCGCAGCACGCTGTACGACGGCGTGCAGGATGGCCTGGCGGCGATGCAGGCGCTGGGCCTGCGCCTGGTCTGCGTGACCAACAAGCCGCTTGCGTTCGCGCTGCCGCTGCTGGCCCAGAAAGGCCTCGCGCCCTATTTCGAGCACGTGTTCGGCGGCGACTCGTTCGCCAAAAAGAAACCGGACGCCATGCCGATGCTGGGCGCCTGCGCTGCGCTGGACATCCCGCCAGCGCAGGTGGTGGCCATCGGCGACTCATCGAACGATGCCGAAAGCGCCCGCGCGGCCGGCTGTTTCGTCCTGACGGTACCGTACGGCTACAACCACGGCCGTCCTGTACAAGAAATTCAATCCGATGGTATAGTGGATTCGCTGCTGGATGCAGCACGCCGCATCGGCGCGCACAATGCAACGGCCAGCTTAACCAACTAACTTCTCTCACCATGTTTTTCACCAAAAAACTCACTGTCAACCAAACCGGCGCCCCTGAGGCCTGGGTCTGGCGACGCTGGCAATCCTGGGCTGACTAAGCCGTACCGATTGCTGCCGGGTGTGCGTGCGACTGCGCGCCACCGGCGGGTTTTTTGAAGCACACCACCGCCCTCTTCCCCCGTGGCGGTCTGGAGAAAACATGACCGAACTCGAATTCAAGTCCCTGGCAAACCAGGGCTACAACCGCATCCCCCTGATCGCGGAAGCCTTCGCCGACCTCGAAACCCCGCTCACGCTGTACCTCAAGCTGGCGCAATCGCAGAACACCGGCAAGAACACCTTCCTGCTCGAATCGGTGGTCGGCGGTGAACGCTTTGGCCGCTACTCGTTCATCGGCCTGCCGGCCCACACGCTGCTGCGCACGACCGGCAACCTGACCGAGATCGTGAAAAACGGCGAAGTCATCGAGTCGCACGAAGGCAATCCGCTCGACTTCATCGAGCAATTCCAGGCCCGCTTCAAGGTCGCGCTGCGCCCTGGCCTGCCGCGCTTCTGCGGTGGCCTGGCCGGCTACTTCGGCTACGACACGGTGCGCCATATCGAGCACAAGCTGGCCGCGAGCACCCCGCGCGATGAACTGGGCCTGCCCGACATCCAGCTGATGGTGACCGAAGAACTGGCGGTGATCGACAACCTGTCGGGCAAGCTGTACCTGATCGTGTACGCCGACCCGGGCCAGCCCGAAGCGTATTCGCGCGGCCGCCAGCGCCTGAAAGACCTGCGCATGATGCTGCGCCGGAGCGTCGACGCGCCGGTCACGTCGGCCTCGGTGCGGACCGAATCGGTACGCGACTTCAGCAAAGAGGATTACCTGAAGGCCGTCGCCAAGGCCCACGAATACGTGATGGCCGGTGACCTGATGCAGGTGCAGATCGGCCAGCGCATCCGCAAGCCGTATGTCGATTCGCCGCTGTCGCTGTATCGCTCGCTGCGTTCGCTGAATCCGTCGCCGTACATGTACTACTACAACTTCGGCGACATGCAGATCGTCGGCTCGTCGCCCGAGATCTTGGTGCGCAACGAGACGCTGCCTGAAGGCGGCCGCAAGGTCACGCTGCGCCCGATCGCCGGCACGCGCGGGCGCGGCGCGACGCCGGAACGCGACGCCGCACTGGCGGCCGAACTGCTGGCCGATCCAAAGGAAGTGGCCGAACACGTGATGCTGATCGACCTGGCGCGCAACGACATCGGCCGCATCGCCGATACCGGCAGCGTCAAGGTCACCGACCGCATGGTCATCGAAAAATACTCGCACGTGCAGCACATCGTCTCGAACGTCGAAGGCACGCTGAAAGACGGCATGTCGAACCTCGACGTGCTGCGCGCGACCTTCCCGGCCGGCACCCTGACGGGCGCGCCGAAGGTGCGGGCGATGGAAGTGATTGACGAGCTGGAGCCAGTCAAGCGCGGCATCTACGGCGGCGCCTGCGGCTACCTGAGTTTCGGCGGCGAGATGGACGTGGCGATCGCGATCCGCACCGGCGTGATCAAGGACGGTAACCTGTACGTGCAGGCCGCCGCCGGCATCGTCGCCGATTCGATCCCCGAGATGGAATGGCAAGAGACCGAACACAAGGCGCGCGCCGTACTGCGCGCGGCCGAGCAAGTGCAAGATGGCCTGGATGGAGAGTTCTGACATGCTGCTCATGATCGACAACTACGACTCGTTCACCTACAACATCGTGCAGTACTTCGGCGAACTGGGTGAAGACGTGCGCACCGTGCGCAACGACGAGATCACGCTCGAAGAGATCGCGGCCATGAAGCCCGACCGCATCTGCATCTCGCCGGGCCCGAAGGCGCCGAAGGATGCCGGCATCTCGCTCGACGTACTGCGCGAATTCGGCGGCAAGCTGCCCATCCTGGGCGTGTGCCTCGGCCACCAGGCCATCGGCGAAGCGTTCGGTGGCAAGGTCATTCGCGCCAAGCAGGTCATGCACGGCAAAACGTCGACCATCGCGCACATCGGCGAAGGCGTGTTCCAGGACCTGCCGAGCCCCTACACCGTGATCCGCTACCACTCGCTCGCAATCGAACGTGCCTCATTGCCGGCCTGCCTCGAAGTGACCGCATGGACCGACGACGGCGAGATCATGGGCGTGCGCCACAAGACGTTCGACATCGAGGGCGTGCAGTTCCACCCCGAGTCGATCCTGTCCGAGCACGGCCACGCGCTGCTGAAGAACTTCCTGACGCGCTGATGCGCCCATGCATGCGCGCCGCATCCGGCGGCGCCATGCCCAAACCACGTTTGCATACTGGACCCATCATGGCGATCACCCCACAAGAAGCGCTGCTGCGCTGTATCGAACACCGCGAAATCTTCCACGACGAGATGCTGTCGCTGTTCCGCCAGATCATGTCGGGCGAGATGTCGCCGACCATGGTCGCGGCGCTGACCGTCGGCCTGCGCGTGAAAAAAGAAACCATCGGCGAAATCACCGCCGCCGCGCAAGTGATGCGCGAGTTCTCGACCAAGGTGCCAATGGCCGACACCACCGGCCTGCTCGACATCGTTGGCACCGGCGGCGATGGCGCCAACACCTTCAATATCTCGAGCGCGGCGATGTTCGTCGCTGCCGCCGCCGGCGCGCGTGTGGCCAAACACGGTGGCCGCAGCGTCTCGTCATCGTCCGGCAGCGCCGACCTGATCGAAGCCTTCGGCGCCCACATCGACCTGACGCCCGAACAGATCGCGCAATCGATCGCGCAGACCGGGATCGGCTTCATGTTCGCACCGAACCACCACGCGGCGATGAAGCACGTGGCGCCAGTGCGGCGCGAGCTCGGCGTGCGCAGCATCTTCAACATCCTGGGCCCGCTGACCAATCCGGCCGGCGCGCCGAACATCCTGATGGGCGTGTTCCACCCCGACCTGGTCGGCATCCAGGTGCGCGTGCTGCAGCGCCTCGGCGCCCAGCATGCGGTCGTGGTCTGGGGCCGCGACAATATGGACGAGGTCTCGCTCGGCGCCGGCACCATCGTCGGCGAACTGGTCAACGGCGAGATCCGCGAATACGAAATCCACCCGGAAGACTTCGGGCTGCAAATGGTCTCGAGCCGCAACCTGAAAGTGGCCAACGCCGAAGAATCCAAGGCACGCGTGCTCGAAGCCCTGCGCGGCGAGCCCGGTCCGGCGCACGACATCGTCGCGCTCAACGCCGGCACCGCGCTGTACGCCGCCGGCGTGGCCGACTCGATCGGCGCGGGCCTGGAGCAGGCGCGCGCCGCCATCGCCTCGGGCGCGGCGGTCGCCAAGCTCGAACAGTTCGTCCAGGTCACGCGCCAGCTCGGCGCGGCCAACTGATACCGAAAGCACCAGCATGTCCGACATCCTCGACAAGATCCTGGCCGTAAAGGCCGACGAAGTGGCCGCCGCGCGCAAGCACCGCGATCTGTACAGCCTGCGCAATGAGGTGGAAAGCGATGGCGATGCACGCCGCAGCCTGCGCGGCTTCGAGCAAGCCTTGCGCGCGAAAATCGCCGCAGGCCAGGCCGGCGTGATCGCCGAAGTCAAGAAAGCCTCGCCATCGAAGGGCGTGCTGCGCGCCGACTTCCAGCCGGCCGCGATTGCGCAGAGCTACGCCGAACATGGCGCCGCATGCCTGTCGGTGCTGACCGATGTGAATTTCTTCCAGGGTTCGAGCGAGTACTTGCGTCAGGCACGCGCTGCTTGCGACCTGCCGATCCTGCGCAAGGATTTCATTGTCGACCTGTACCAGGTCTATGAAGCGCGCGCGATGGGCGCCGATGCGATCCTGTTGATCGTGGCAGCGCTGGACCATGGCCTGATGGCCGAACTGGAAGCGTGCGCACTGGAGCTGGGGATGGACGTGCTGGTCGAAGTGCACGATGGCGCAGAACTCGACGCGGCCCTGCAATTGCGCACGCCGCTGGTGGGCATCAACAACCGCAACCTGCGCACGTTCGATGTCACGCTCGACACCACGCTCGGCCTGCTGCAAGCGATTCCGCCAGAGCGCCTGGTGGTGACCGAATCGGGCATCCTCGGCCCGCAGGACGTACAGCGCATGCGCGACGCCAACGTGCACGCCTTCCTCGTTGGCGAAGCCTTCATGCGCGCCGAAAATCCGGGCCAGGAACTGGCGCGCCTGTTCGCCTGAAAAATCGAACGCTTAACGTGAATTGCACGGCGCAGGCGCCGCATGGCAGCCGTCATGCTGCGCACGCGTCGTGCAGCGCTTGCAGAACCGGCGATTGCGCAGGTGCGCGTACAGCAGCATGAAACCACTGAGGACCGCGACGGCCGCTTCGGCATGCTCGCCCAGCAGCGGACTGACAATGAACACGGCCGCCAGAAACAGCACCAAGCCCGCGCAGCCGACCAGCAGCGTCGTCTTGTCGCGGTGCCGCAGATAGCCGGGCACCAGCGCCAGCAGCACCGGCAGCGTGATCGCTGCGATCAGCGTGTCATGGAACGTGTCGTGCGCGTGGGCGAGGCCCAGCATTGGAAACGCCAGGATCACGAGCGGCATCGCCAGGCAATGCAGCAGGCACAGGACGGATGCCGTCATGCCAGCGATGTCGCCGAATTTGATCAGTGCAGTTTTGGTCAGAGCGTTCTTGCCTGGGTGGTTCATGGCCCTGTTCCCATCATCATTAGAATATAATGATAACCCATTATCGTTAGCGATTCAACGCGCATGACGAATCGTGCGTGCGATATCAGAGCCCAAACGACAAACGGCGCACGGCAGAATCTGCCGTGCGCCGCTGTAGGCCCTGCGATCAACGTCAGAACATCACGCGAATCCCTGCCGTGATATTGCGGCCCGTAAGGGGCGCCGCATTCTTGATGAACGACGTGTGGCTGAACGCCAGCTCGTCGGTCAGGTTGTTCAGGCGCGCATAGAACTGCGTCGGCACGCCGCCGATGCGGGTCGAGTAATGGGTGCCGACATTGAGCATGTTGTAGCCACCCGTTTCGGTCTCGTACTCGGCCAGCTTGTCCTGCTTGCCGACGCGGTACAGCTCGACCATGCCATGCCAGCCGTTCCAGTCGCCATCGAACTTCACGCCGATGCGGCTGGCCGGGATGCGCGGCAAGTTGCGGCTGCCGTCGCCACTATCGAAACGGGCGCGCACATAATCGCCGAACACGGTCGCACTCAGGTTGGACGACAGTTTCTGGCGAAGTTCGCCTTCCACGCCGGTAAACAACGCGTCACGCTGCGTGTACTGGACCAGCTGGAAGCCATCCTCGCTGTCCAGCGTGCGCGCATAGATGTAGTTGTCGACCTTGTTGCGGAACGCGCTCACCGAGAACGTCGTGTCGCCGTCAAACTTGCGCAGCGTGAGATCGACGTTGTTCGAGGTTTCCTTGTCCAGGTCCTGGTTGCCGATCTCGTAGGTGGCCGTGGCCAGGTGGGCGCCATCCGCATACAGTTCCTCGGCAGTCGGCAGGCGATGGCTGCGCGAGAGCGACGTGCCCAGCGAATAGCCCGGGGTGAGCTTCCACACCGCGCCAACCGACGCCGACGTGCCGCGCGCATCGGTATTGACCAGGCCCGGAGCATCGACCTCGATGTCCTGCCACTCGTGGCGCAGGCCGGCCTCGAAGCGCCAGTCCTGCAGCTTGTATTCCTCGGTCAGGAACGCCGCATGCTTTTTGGTGAGGGTCGGCGGCACGTACGCTTCTTCGCCCAGCGCCGAGAAATCGCGGCGCGTGGTCTGCAGGCCGAACACGCCGCGCACGCCGGCAATCGGTGCGTGCACCGCCTCGAGGCGGGCATCAATCCCCTTGTTGCGGAACGACGTCGAGACCACGTTCTCTTCCAGCTCGTCGTGGACATACTCGGTGAACGAGGCGCGCATGCGCACACGCTCGATGCCCGCCACCGGATTGCGGTACTCGCCGCGCACGTCCCAGCGCTCGCTGTCGAGTTTCACGACCGGGACGTCGCTGTGCTCTTCCTCGTGGTCATGACCTTCTTCCTCGTGGTCGTGGCCCTCTTCCTCTTCATGACCGCCGCAGTGCAGCTGGACGCCATGCGGATGGCAGCCTTCAAATTCGTGGTTATGGCCCGGGATGCCGTACTCGGTGCGCTCTTTCGTGAAGGCCGCGCCAAGGTAGCCGTTCTTGCCGATCCACGACAGGCCGACCGTGCCGGTCTCGCCTTCCTTGTAGCTGCCCAGCACGCGGCGGCCATCGACCCAGTCCTTGCCGACACGGTAGTCGCCCGCATCGCGCTTGACGCCTTCCAGGTGCAGCGCGACGTTGCTGCCGGCCGCCGTGGTGAATTCGAATGCGCCGGTCTTTTCGCGCGCCGCTGAATTGGCGCGGATTTCGGCGCTGCCTTCCAGGCCGTTTTCCGGCATCGCGGTCGGCACCTTGCGGTCGATGATGTTGACGACGCCGCCCACCGCGCCGCCGCCATAGGCCAGCGCCGACGGGCCGCGCAGCACTTCGATGCGCTCGGCCAGCACGGGCTCGAACGCAACGGCGTGATCGGGGCTGATGGTCGAGGCATCCTGGATCTCGGCGCCATCCGACAGGATTTTCACGCGCGGACCGTCCATGCCGCGGATCACCGGGCGGCTGGCGCCGGCGCCGAAGTGGCTCGACGTGATGCCCGGCTGGTGCGCCAGCGTTTCGCCCAGCGTCGATTCGCGCGCGCGTACCAGTTCGGCGCCGCCGAGCGAGGTGACCGGCGTGATCATGTCGTCGTGTACCACGCCCAGGGCGCTGGCCGACACCACCACGGTTGGCACGCTGTCCGGATCGGCCGCCATGCGGCCGGTCGTCTGGGCATGGACGGCCAGCGGCGCGCCGAAGGCCAGCATCAGCGCCAGGGTCAGTGGCGTGCGCTTGCAGGTGAAATGCGACATGGTGAAATCCTTGATGATGAGATGAACGGCAGGCGGAAAATCACCGGGCGCGGATGCGTCTAGTGATAAACCATTATCATTAACGTCGAGATGATAGGCCATTATCAATAAGGATTCAACCCCCTTCTGGCCGAAGGGCCGCGCTTTCGGGTATTCTTCGGCTATGCAACGCAATACACGCCAAAAATCAGTCATCCTGCACGCGATCGAGCATGCACGCCGTCCACTGTCGCCACAAGAGATCCTGGCCGAAGCCAGCCAGTCTGTCAGCCAGATCGGCATGGCCACGATCTACCGCAACCTCAAGTCGCTGGTGGACGACGGCGCGCTGAAGGTCGTCACGCTGCCGGGCGATGGCGCCCGCTACGAATCGACCAGCGTGGCCGAACACCATCACCACCACTTCCAGTGCACCAACTGCCAGCGGGTGTTCGACGTGCACGCCTGCCCGGGCGACATCGACCACATGGCCCCGAAAGGCTTCAGCGTCGAGCGCCACGAACTGACGCTGTACGGCCGCTGCGCCGATTGCATCAAGGCCGCACCGTAACAGCAGCGCGGCCCGTGACGGGCCGCGCCATGCATCTTATTTACCGAGCACGTTCAGCACCGCCAGCGTCATCGCCTGGGCGCTCGTCTTGATCGACGGCTCCGGCACTGGCGCGTAGAACGGCGAGTGGTTGAACGCGATCGGCTTGCCGCCGGCCTGTTCGGCCGCGGCGACATCCTTCGGGTCATACACGCCAGTAAAGAAGAACATCGACGGCACGCCTTCGTTGGCGTACAGCGAAAAGTCTTCGCTGGCCGTCATGGCCGGCATGCGATGGGCCTTGTCCGCGCCGAACGCTTCCTTGAACACCACCTCGGTCTTGTTGACCAGTTCCGTGCTGTTGACGATGGCCTGGCCACCGCCGCCGATCTGCATCTCGGGCTTCGGTGCGCCCGCCATTGCGGCCGATCCTTCCGCCACGCGGCGCACGCCCTCGAGCAGCTTGGCCCGTACCTGCGGGCTGTATGAGCGAATGGTGCCGCGCACTTGCACGCTGTCGGGGATGATGTTGCCCACCGTGCCGCCCTGGATCGAGCCAATCGTGACGACGCCGAATTCCTTCGGGTCCTTCTCGCGGCTGACGACCGTCTGCACATCGACGACGAAGCGCGCCGCGATGGCGATCGGATCGACGGTCTTGTCGGGCGCCGAACCATGGCCACCACGGCCCTTGAAGGTGATCTCGAGCGAGTCGGAATTGGATGACACCGGGCCGTCGTTGTAGCCGATCGTGCCGTGCGCCAGCGGCCACGAATGCAGCGCGAACGCGTAATCGGGTTTCGGGAAGCGCTTGAACAGGCCGTCGTCCAGCATCGCCTTGGCGCCCGAGACGATTTCTTCGGCCGGCTGACCGATGAACACGAGCGTGCCCTTCCACTGCCCTTTCAGTTCGACCAGCGTGCGCGCGGTGGCGAGCCAGCTGGTCATGTGGATGTCGTGGCCGCAGCTGTGGGTCACGAAGCTGTCGCGGCCTTCGCTGGTCGTGCGGGCGCGGCTGGCGTACGGCAGGCCGGTTTTTTCTTCCATCGGCAAGCCATCCATGTCGGTGCGCACCAGGACCGTAGGCCCGGCGCCGTTCTTGAGCACCGCGACGATGCCGGTCTTGCCGACCTTCTCGGTGACGGTGAAGCCGAGTTTGCGCATCTCGGCGGCCAGCTTGCCGGCGGTGCGCACTTCCTGGAAGGCGATCTCGGGATGCGCGTGCAAGTCCTTGTAGATCGTGTCGAGCCACGGATACATGGCGTCCACGCGCGTGACGACGTCGTTCTTGAGCGGAGCGGCCGGTTGGGCCAGGGCGGAGGTTGCGGACAGTGCCAGGAGCGGCGCACAGGCTGCGACGGCGATGCGGGTCAGGATCGGCATGGGCTCTTGCGGTCGTGTTGAACAGGCCACAACGATAGCATGCTGCATTGCGCTACGATCCAATGCGATGCGATACGGGCGGCGGGTCATGCCCGCCGCCCGGTGCGGCTAGACGGCGCTCGGCCGCTTGAGCACTGCCGGCTTGCGCCCCGCCACTACCTGGGACAGCGTGATCACCGGCACCCGGTCGCCCTGCAGCGTGACGTCGAACGCCATCAGTTCGTCGCGCCGGAACGCGTGGACGGGTACGCGGTCGCCGACACGATAGCGCGCCAGCAGCGCATCGACATTCGATGGATTGCCATTGACGCGCAGGCCGTCGATGGCAATGACCACGTCGAGCGCCGACAATCCCGCCAGGTGCGCGGCGCCGCCTTCGTGCACTTGCGTGAGCTTGGCGCCCAGCGGATCGCGTCCGATGCCGGCGTCAAGCGACGCCTTGCCGGTCTTGCGTTCATCGATCAGCTTGACGCCGAACGGCGCGTACAGCTTGGCCAGCGGCAGGTCTTCGACGCCGCGCACGTAGCGCTCGAACAGGTTCCTCAGTTTCAGGCCGCTGACTTCATCGAACAGCGCTTCGACTTCGTGTTCGGTCACGCCGCGCCCGACGCTCGGATAAAAGTCACGGCCGTAACGGTCCCACAGCGCCAGCATCACGTCGTCGAGCGACTTCGCCCCGCCCGTCTTGGCGCGGATCGTCAGGTCGAATGCCAGCGCAATCAGCGAACCCTTGGTGTAGTAGCTGATGATCGCATTGGGCGAGTTCTCGTCCTGGCGGTAGTACTTGCTCCAGGCGTCAAAGCTCGACTCGGCCACGCTCTGCTTCAGGCGCCCGCTGCCGCGCAGCACGCCGCACATGGATTTGGCCTGCAGCTTGAAATACGTCGTTTCGCCAATGATCCCGGCGCGCACCAGCATCAGGTCGTCGTAATAGCTGGTGAAGCCTTCGAACAGCCACAGGAGCGGCGTGTAGTTCTCGACCTGCAGGTCGTACGGCGCGAACACGGCCGGCTTGATGCGCTTGACGTTCCAGGTATGGAAGTACTCGTGGCTGCACAGGCCCAAAAACTGCAGATAGCCTTCGCCCGGCTCGCCGGGTTTCTGGTTTGCGGTGGTGGGCAGGTCGGCGCGCGCGCAGATCAGCGCGGTCGAGGCACGGTGTTCCAGGCCACCGTAGCCATCGCCCACGGCCATTGTCATGAACACGTAGCGCTCGAGCGGCGCGCGCTTGGTCAATGGCTCGAAGAAGGCGATCTGGGTTTCGCAGATGGCTTTCAGGTCGGCCTGCAGGCGCGCCATGTCCAGGTTGGGCACGCGGCCCGTGATGACGATGTCGTGCGGGATGCCGTGCGCCTCGAACGTCGCCAGTTCGAAGTTGCCCATCTCGACCGGGTGGTCGATCAGCTCATCGTAGTTGGCCGCGCCGTAGGTACCAAAGCCGTAGCGCTTGGCGCCTGCTTCTTTCATCGAGGTCGCCACGCGCCAGGTGCGTGCAGCCGCATCGGCCGGCCGCTGGATGTCGACCTGGTGCGCCGTCGCTTCCTGCCCCACCACGCGCAGGAAGACGCTGGTGCCGTTGAAGAAGCCGTGGGTCTGGTCCAGGTGCGCGGCGCGCACTGACAGGTCCCACGCATATACCTCGTAGTGCAGCGTCAGCGGGCCGGTGCCTGGTGCTGCGCGCCATGTGTGCTTGTCGAGCTTTGTCAATGCCACGGCGGCGCCGGCCCGCTCGGCGCGGATACGCACGATATTGCGCGCGAATTCGCGGATCATGTAGCTGCCCGGGATCCAGGCCGGCAGCGCGAAGGTCTGCCCGTCAGGATCGGGATTGGCCACCGTCAGCGTGACGTTGAACAAGTGACCGGCCAGGTCCCGCGGGACGATGGTGTAGTGAATTGCGCTCTGTTTTTTTTGCGATGGCTTTTTCATGATCTGGGGTTGGTCTCGGGTCGCGCCGTATGGACAATAGTGTAAGCGGATTCAGGCTGGCAGATCGCCTTGGGTATCGATGTCGCGCAGGATGCCGGGGTCGGGCACGGCGACTGTGGTCACCGGCCTGCTCGCGAGCAGTCGCCGCGCACCCTGGTCGCCGTCCAGCGCCAGCAAGGCGTCGTGGTGGATGGCGCCAAAGGCGACCGGATTGCCACGCTGCCCATCGAACAGCGGCGCCGCGATACCGGCGCCTTCATCAATTGCGCGCACCAGCGCCTGCAGCGTGGCTTCAGTCACGAACGGCATGTCGCCCAGCGCCACCAGCCAGCCGCCAGCGCCGTGTGCAGGGAGCGGCGCATGGCGGATCGCATGCGCCAGCGACAGCCCCATGCCACCGTCGGCATCCGGGCACACGGTGACGGTGCAACCGAGCGCGCGCAGCGCATCGGCCACGCCACCATCGCGTGGTGGCACCACCGCCACCACGCGCGGCAGCACCGCCAGCAGCTTGCGGGCGCTGGCCACGACGACGAAATCGCCGCCCGGCAGACGCTGAAGCAGCTTGTTGCGCACGCCGGCCGGATCGAAACGCCGGCCGCGCCCTGCGGCCAGCAGGATGCCGGTGAGCGTGATGCCCTCGCGCGGCGGCACGCCGGTTACTTCCCGGCCTTGCCTTCGAGCGAATCGAACTTGCCTTCGAGCGCCTTGAGGTCGATCGCGCCCGGGATGCGCGAGCCATCGGCGAAGAAGATCGCCGGCGTGCCCGTGATGCGCAGCTTCTGGCCCAGGGCGAGAACCTTCTCGTTCGGCGATTCGCACGCGGCCGGCGTGGCCGGCGGCACCTTGCCGGCGATCATCCAGTCATCCCAGGCCTTGTTGCGGTCGGACGCGCACCAGATGTTCTTCGACTTTACCGACGAATCCTCGGACAGGATGTTGTACATGAAGGTGTAGATCGTGACGTTGTCGATCTCCTTGAGCGTGGTCTGGCGCAGGCGCTTGCAGTAGCCGCAGTTCGGATCTTCGAACACTGCGATCACGCGCTTGCCATTGCCCTTGACCTGCTTGAGCGCCATCTCGAGCGGCAGGTCGGAGAACTTGATCTTGTTGACTTCATCGATACGTTCGCGCGTCAGGTTGCGCGAGCTTTTCACGTCGTAGATCTGGCCGATGACGAGGTACTCGCCCTTCTTGTCGGTGTACAGGATGTCGCCCGCGACGCGCACTTCGTACAGGCCCGAATACGGGGTTTCCTTGACCGACTCGATCTTCGCGCCGCTCAGGCGTGGCTCGAGCGCCTTCTTGATGGTCGATTCGACGTTGGTCTGCGCATCGACGCACGATGCGAGAAGGCCAGTCGCCAGCAGGACGGCGATCTTCATTTTAAGCATGCTTGTAATTCCTCAGATTGATGACTTGCCCATGGCATGGGCCATCAGGCGCCGCTTCAGTGCCGGCATGTTGTTGAGCAGGTTCAGGCCGATATTCCGGACCACGCGCAGCGGTTCCAGGTTCGCGCCGAACAGGCGTTCGAGTCCGTCGGTGGCCAGTTGCATCAGCAGCACCTCTTCCTTGCGCTTGCGGGCATAGCGCGCCAGCACCCGCTCGTCGCCGATGGCGCGCCGCTCTTCGCGGTCACGCACAATGGCCAGCAGGTCGACGATGTCGCCAAACCCCAGGTTCATGCCATGGCCGGCCAGCGGATGCACGGCGTGCGCCGCGTCGCCCACCAGCGCCACGTGCGGCGCCACCATCGCATGCGGCTTGATCAGCGCCAGCGGCACGGCGGCCACGGCGTCGGGCTGCAACGGGCGCAGCGTACCCAGTTTGTCGTCGGCGTATTCGCCCAGCCGGATCGCCAGCTCGCCCAGCGACTCTTCCATCAGCGTGGCGGCCAGCGTTTCCGGCGCCGACCACACGAGCGAGACGCGGTTGCCCGGCAGCGGCAGCAGCGCGATGATGCCGTCCGATCCGGTGAACCACTGGTGCGCGACGCCGTGGTGCGGCTTGTCGCAGGCGAAGTTGGTGACGATGGCGCTCTGGTGATACATGCGGTAGTCGACGCCGATATCGCACTGCCCGCGCACCCACGATTCGCGCCCGTCCGCGCCGACCAGCAGCGCGCACTCGACACGCCGCCCGTCTTCCAGGCGCACGGCGGCGCCGCTGTCGCTGCAGGTGAGTTCACAGGCGCGCCCCTCCACGCGCTGCACATTGTGCGCGAAGCGGAGCGCGGCATCGAGCGCGCCGTTCAGGTTCTGGTCTTCGACGATCCATGCGAGCGTGCCGACCCGGGCGCCGAAGGCATCGAAGCCCAGGCTGCCGCCATCGGCGCCGTCACCATGCACGTCCATCGCATCGACCGGCGCGATGCGCGCCATGTCGAGAGCGTCCCATACCTTCAGCGAGGACAGCAGGTCATGCGCCGTGTGATTGAGCGCATACACGCGCACGTCCCACGGTCGCTCGGCTGCCGGTGCAGTGGCAGCCGCAGGCACCTGCCGGGCCGGCGGCGCCAGCAGTGTCACGCTGTGGCCGGCCTGGGCGAAGCCGAGGGCGGCCGTCTTGGCGATGGCGCCATTGCCGACGATGCAGACGTCGGTCCGGATGGTAGAGGTCGTGGGCGTGGTCATGGAGGCATTATAGCGATATGCCGGTGCCGGGGGCCGGGCCGCGGGCCCGCACCCGCGCAGGTGAGCGGGACAGGCGCAGACAACCGGCGACGACGCACAGGCCATGTTTGCGCGGCCGGGCGCGCAAGAGGACTTGCGCAACTGAAAAACGCTGGCTATAATCGTGCCTCTCTTGGCCTGGTAGCTCAGTTGGTAGAGCAGAGGATTGAAAATCCTTGTGTCGGTGGTTCGATTCCGCCCCGGGCCACCAAGAATTCAGCAACACGCAAAAAACGCCACCACCGAGTGGCGTTTTTGCATTCCAAGGCCACTCATGCATACCCTTCCGCCCTGCCCCCTCTGCCAATCGGCCTACACCTATGACGATGGCGCCGGCCAGTACGTCTGCCCGGAATGCGCGCACGAGTGGCCGATCGCAGGTGCCGCTGCCGCCGAGACCGCGCGTGTCTACAAAGATGCGTCGGGCAACATTCTCCAGGACGGCGACACCGTCACCGTGATCAAGGACCTCAAGCCAAAGGGTTCGGGCGGCGTGATCAAGCAGGGCACCAAGGTCAAGAACATCCGCCTGGTCGACGCCGACCACGATATCGATTGCAAGATCGATGGCTTCGGCGCCATGAGCCTGAAGACGGAGTTCGTGCGCAAGGTGTGATGGCGTGGTGCTGTAAACCATGCGACATCATGGCGGTTTTGTCATTATTCTGTGAGCCTTGAAGATCACAAGAGGTTCCCATGTTTGCCAAGCCATCGTTCCTTGCCGCGTGCGCCACGCTCGCCCTGTCTGGCCTCTGCGCCGGATCGGCATTGGCTGCTGACGCCGCCAAGCCATTGCAGCCGATCGAATCGCTCGCGGTGCCCCGCTATATGGGCGTCTGGTACGAAATTGCCAAGTTCCCGAACGAGTTCCAGAAAAAATGCGTGGGCGACACCAGCGCGACCTATAACCTCGACAAGGACGGCCGGGTCAAGGTGATCAACCGCTGCCGCACGGCGGACGGCAAGGTCGATACCGCCGAAGGCGTCGCGCGCCAACCGGGCGCGGCCACGTCGCCCAAGCTCGAGGTGCGCTTCGCACCGGCCATCCTGTCCTTCATCCCGATGGTGTGGGGCGATTACTGGGTGATCGATCTGGACAACAAGTACCAGCTTTCCGCCGTGAGCGAACCCAAGCGCGAATACCTGTGGATCCTGTCGCGCACGCCCCAGGTTGCCCCGGCCGAATACAACGCCTTGCTGGCGCGCCTGAAAGCCCAGGGACTCGACACTTCGAAACTCGTGCTCACCCCGCACACGCTGGCGCAGCAAGCCGGGCAGTGACAGGCCGGTGAAGCGATCGGTCATGCGTGCTGCCCTGTTCGGGCTCGGCCTGCTGACATCGATCGCGCCAGCCTGGGCCCAGCCCCTTAGTACCGATCCGCTGGCAGCACTGATCAACGCCTACCGCGCCAACCCGGCCAACTGCGACGGCGCACCGGTCGAGCCCGTGACGCCGCTGATCGCCGAGCCGGCCCTGGCGCAGATCCGGATCGGCTTCGGGACCTTCATCGAATCAGCACTGGAGCAGGCCGGCTACGCCGTCGATAACGCGGATTCCGTTGACGTCACCGGTCCGGAAGATACCGTGGCCGCCATGAAGGTGCTGCAGCAGAAGTACTGCAAGGTGCTGCGCAGCGAACAATTCTCGGCCGTGGGCAGCTACCGCGAGGGTGCAACCTGGACCGTCGTGCTGGCGCGGCCGGCACCGCCCTTGCCATCGACCACCTACCCGGACTGGCGCGACGCCGGCCGCGCGATCCTTGAGGCCGTCAATCTTGCACGCGCCAGCGCCCGCATGTGCGGCGACCGCGCATTTGCGGCGGCGCCGCCCTTGCGGTGGAACGCAGTGCTGGGCGAGGCCGCGCTGGCCCACAGCCGCGACATGGCGACCCGCCGCTACTTCAACCACTATGCACAGGACGGCAGCGACCCGGCCGATCGCGCCACGCGCGCCGGATACCGCTGGCACCGGTTGGGCGAAAACATCGCCTTCGGCCAGCACTCGCCACAGGAAGCGGTCGACGGCTGGATCGACAGCCCGGGCCACTGCGCCAATATCATGCAAGCGGACTTCACCGAGATGGGCGCAGCCTACGGCGTCACGGCCGAACGGCAGGCGGGCATCATCTACTGGACCCAGGTGTTCGGCACGCCGCGATAACGTTCCCTGCCCCGCTTTCGACCCTGGTTCCGAACCCAGGCGCGCTCTTCGTCAACGCTGCTTCGGCTAGACTTGCCTGCACCATGACCCTGATCGCCACGCAACCACACCTCGGCCTTGTCTGCATCACCGTCTCGAAAGAGGTGCGGTATCGCACGATCACGCGCAAGCGCCTGCTCGACCTGTCCGAAGAAGGCCAACAGCGCGCGCTGGAAGACATCTACCGCGACAATATCCAGACGCTCGACAACGCGCTGCGCTACTGCGAGCGCGAAGGCATCAGGCTGTACCGGATGCCGTCGTCGATCTTCCCGTTCGCCGATGAGCCGTTCGGCCTGGCGATCCTGCAGAAGTTCAAGGAAACCCTGGGCCGCTCGGGCCGGCGCGCGACCGAACGTGGCATCCGGCTGGTGATGCATCCCGACCAGTTCGTGGTACTGAGCTCGGATTCGGAGAACGTCGTCGCCAACAGCGTCAAGATCCTGCAGATGCACGCCGACATCATGGATTTGCTGGAGCAACCGCGCTCGCCCTGGGCGCTGCTGGAAATCCACGGCGGCAAATCCGACCGCGAAGACCAGCTGGTGGCCCGCATCGCCGAACTGCCCGAAGCGATCCGCAGCCGCCTGTGTCTGGAGAACGATGAATACGCCTACAGCGCCGACGAGATCCATGCCGTGTGCGTGCGTGCGGGCGTGCCGATGGTATTCGACGCCCACCACCACATCGTTCATGAAAAGCTCGACAGCTACGATCACCCGAGCGTGGCCGAGACGCTGGCAAAGGCGCGCGCCACCTGGCCCGATCCCGCGCACCAGCTGGTGCACATCTCGAACGGCCGCGAAGGCTTCAACGACCGCCAGCACTCCGACCTGATTTCGGTGATGCCGTCTTCCTACCTGCAGGCGCCTTGGATCGAGATCGAGGCCAAGCACAAGGAAGACGCGATCCGCGGCCTGCACGGCTGGTGCGAGAAAGTCACGCCCGCCGCGGCGTAGTCGTTCCGCTAGCGTGCAAGGCTGACACGCTTTCCAGCCACGGCGTCAGCACATCCGCCAGCGCCTGCGGCGCTTCGATCGGAATCATGTGGCCGCTGGCTTCGATGACGGCAAACGTGGAGCCGGCAATCCCCGCATGCAGTTCCTGCGATTCTTCCAGGCTGCGCAGGCGATCGTGCCCGGCCGCGACGATCAGCGTCGGGCAGCGGATCTGGTCCAGCAGATGCAGGTCGCCGGGCCGCTCGACCATCGACTGGTGGCGAAACGCCGCCGCCCCCAGCCGCACACCCATCTGGCGCACGCGCTCGATCAACGCCTCATCGTCCGCATTCTTAGGATGCAGCGACGTCGCGATCGCCGTGCGGCTCAGGCCCGCGAACGACACCGACGGTGCCGAGCGCGCCACCACGCGCTTGCCCTGCCTGACCGCATCGGTATCGGGCCGGGTCGAGCTGGCGATCAGTGCCAGCGCGTCCACCCGTTCGGGCGCCTGGCGCACGATCTCGCGCGCGACATAGCCGCCCATCGAAAAGCCGACGAGGATGAACGACGGCGGCGCATCGCGCAGCACGCGCTCGGCCATTGCTTCGAGCGACGTGTCGTGGCGCAGGTCGGCATGCACGAGCGGGCCGAATGGCGCGAGCGGCGCGCGCAGGTCGGCCCACAACGTGTCATCGGCCATGTAGCCGGGTACCAGCAGGATCGTCATCGCCTGCTGCTCAGGTATTACGCATCTGCGCCTGCGACACGTTGCTGCCCGGCGGGACGCTCTGCGTGAGCCAGACATTACCGCCGATGGTCGACCCGGCGCCGATGGTGATCCGGCCCAGGATGGTGGCGCCGGCATAGATGACGACATCGTCCTCGACGATCGGATGCCGTGGAATGCCCTTGACGAGGGCGCCGCTGTCGTCGACCGGGAAGCGCTTGGCGCCCAGCGTGACCGCCTGGTACAGCCGCACGCGCTCGCCGAGGATCGCGGTCTCGCCGATCACGACGCCGGTGCCGTGGTCGATGAAGAAGCTGCCGCCGATCTGCGCGCCGGGGTGGATGTCGATGCCGGTGAGCGAGTGGCCGATGTCGGCCACCACGCGCGCCAGGAACGGCACGCCCAGGCGCGTCAGGCAATGCGCGATGCGGTGGTACAGGATGGCGATGGTGCCGGGATAGCACAGCATGATTTCGGCCACTGACGTGGCAGCCGGATCGCCTGCAAGCGCGGCCTGCACGTCCGACACCAGCAATGCGCGCAAGTCAGGCAGGCGGGCCGCGAACTCGCGCGTGATCGCGCGGGCGCGCTCGGCCAGCACGAGGTCTTCACGCTGGGCGTCGGCACCGGTCAGTTCGGACGGCGCCGCCGGCGAAAACCGCAGCGCGCGCCGTACCTGCTCGACCAGGCGATCGAGTGCGACGTTGAGCGTATCGGCGACGTAGTAGTCGATGCTCTCGTCATTCAGGTCGGGGCGCCCGTAATGCGTGGGAAACAGCGCGGCCGACAGGCCATCGACGATCTGGCGCAGCACGTCGCGCGACGGCAGCTCGCGCACGCGCCCGTGGTGCCGGATATTGTGGGTCGATTCGCGCGACGTGCGCAATGCATCGATAACGGGACCAAGGTGCCATTGCACCGATCCACCTTGGTATGGGAGTTCGCTGTTCATTTGCCGAGCCTAGCGGGTTTGCATGGTGATGCCACGATTTTATGGGTATTTCGGTCAGCGCGTTTGTCAGACTATTTTTTCGCCGGGTCAGCAGATCGCAGACGGCCACGGCTGACCTTGCCGCGCGGCAGTTTCTAAGGCAACATCAGCACTCGCCCAGCCACTTGTATTGATTGCAACCATGAACCTGCCCTCCCACCAGCTCAGCATGACAGTGCTGATGACGCCCGACACGGCCAATTTCTCCGGCAATGTCCACGGCGGCACCATCCTGAAACTGCTCGACCAGGCAGCCTACGCCTGCGCCAGCCGCTACGCCGGGCGCTATGTGGTGACGATGAGCGTCGACCAGGTGACCTTCCGCCAGCCGATCCACGTCGGTGAACTGGTGACTTTTCTGGCTGCGGTAAACTATACCGGCCGCAGCTCGATGGAAATCGGGATCAAGGTGATTGCCGAGGACATCCGCAGCAAGGCCGTGCGGCACGTGAACAGCTGCTTCTTCACGATGGTGGCGGTGGGCGACGACAAGAAGCCGGCTTCGATTCCACCGCTGGTTCCGTCGACACCGGATGAAGTGCGCCGCTTCGAGGAAGCCAAAGGCCGGCGCGACCTGCGCCTGGCGCTCGAGCGGGATCATGCGCAGCGGATCAGCAGCAAGGGTTGAGGATCGGCGCGGAAGGATTGTCTGCTTGCCAAAAACGCTGCTATAATTGCGCGCTCTTGGCCTGGTAGCTCAGTTGGTAGAGCAGAGGATTGAAAATCCTTGTGTCGGTGGTTCGATTCCGCCCCGGGCCACCAAGTACATCCCAAGCAAAACGCCAACCCATGCAGGTTGGCGTTTTTGTTTCTCAGGTTCGCAGTCCTTGCGTCCGCTCTATTTCCGGTGTGCCTCGTGTGGCGATATCGCCCGGACGGCGATCGACGATCTGGTACGAGATCGGGCGGCCGCAGGCCTGTTGGAAGGTTGTACGAATAGCTGCTGCCGCCCAGGCCGTCGCTGCTGTCGCGCCAGTCGCCGATCACCTGGCCGGGCTTGAGGCCGACCAGCTTGAGCTCACACCGATACCCTTTGGGCGCCGATTCCTGACTGGCGTATAAATTCTTGTGGACGCATACACTTCGTCAACGGTACCCTTGGGGACAAAAATGCGAGAAGACCACCTAACATGATAACAATCCTAACCTCTGACTCTTATCGCGGCTTTTCTGCACACTTGGGAGAACTCTTAGCGGGCGCAAGCGCCGCCGCTCAACCAATTTTCGTCGGCCGCGTAGTTTGGCCTGATTGCGATGAAGCCGAAGACGTCGTCGTAAAGCTCTACGAAACTAGTAGTTGTGGGGTAGCAAACGAAACGATCGGTTACATGGTAAACGCTCTCCGAGGGGTTCGGCAACCAAAAAAATGTGGCGTACTACTTCTGTCTGAACACGAACTTCCGGACCTAAAAAACGATCTCAGTGATTATATCGATCCGGTTACCGGGCTCGCTGCTTGCTGGATCACGTCTTTTGAAGCAAGTTCCCGACCTTTTCGATATATCCGAAGACTGTCTAGTTTTTCGAAAAAGCAAAGTGAGACGTTCTACAGTAGTCCGTTCTGCATTCGTTTAACCACCGTTGACCATGTAACAGGCAACAATGATAGACACGAGGGAAATTTCTTATACGAAGATGACCTGAAATATTTAGCAATAGATCAGGGATGCGTTGGAGGCGGAAAGTATTGGCATACCTCCTGGCCGGAACGAAATGTTAGGAATGAGTTGTCATTGCTTGCACAGGGCAATCTTAACGGCTCTAGACTTGCTGCCTGGCGAGCAGCTGCAATCATGGAGTACGAAAAAGCGCAGAATGACTGGATTGGCATCTTGGTCGAAATTTCATCAATATTACCAGGCTTGCTTGTTTCAGACGAAATCGATTGCATCATTGGGTATATGAAAGAGCGCGCAACAGGACCCACGTTTGCAACTAGTTGCGAAAGGCTAATTTAATGAATTTTCTGGAACTTTTGAAACGAGCGACGCCATCAGCAGAGCCGCTATTAACTGGTGAGTGGGCAACAATCGCATTTCGTCCTGACCTAGGAAGCCAACAAGAATTCATTGTAGGGGTAGCTGCTGCAATAAATGGCGATGTAGAACCGCATTTGAGTTGGCTTCCTTCTCTCTCTAAGCTAAGTCACCTGTACGGTGATGCCATAACCGCTTCAGATACCCGCGAACTCTTCGACGGCTCTGAGATAGCGATTCGCTCTACGTTTCAAAATGCGCTACAGTCACTCGATAGCGGCAGCCCTCATCTGCGAATCGTTCCTTGTGGCTACCTAGCCACTCATGACGTCAGTATGGAATTGACGACCCTACTAAAGCGACAAGCGGGGGCAATTTGGGCTGATGTTCAGCACAGAGAAAGTCCAATGGATGACGATTGGGCATACGCGACAATGATCCGGACAATAAAATCCATCCAAAATAATCCAAATCCCTTTATTCCCGGACGTTCTATCACTATAGCGAATAAAAGTCTACAGATCGGCCTCACTAATGGTCGAAGTTACGGGAATATTGTGTCCGCGAGGTATGCGTCCTTCTCGACAGTGCACACTCATATTCACTCGTCTATGCTGCAGGTCAACATTGCCCATAGACTTTCTCGTCTGCAGACCCAACCCGCACTCTTTGTCGTACTTCCGGAGGCAACGACCTCGACAGAAATCGTGACGACAAGGAAGACATTGGATCTGCTAAACGAAATAGAGTCTGCCGGAGTAACTCCATTTTACGACCAGGACCCTTCAGCAGTGGCATTGAAAATTCAAAATTGGGCCTTGACGTAAACTAGAGGGGGATGAAATGCGACACCGAGGGCTTATGCTCGAAAAGCCTTGCGTCGGTGGTTCGATTCCGCCCCCGGGCGACTAAGGAGATCCCTTACTAAGCGCCAACTCATGCAAGTTGGCGTTTTTGTTTCCGGAACACGCCCCCCTCCGGTCCGGTACACTCCCGCCACCTTGGCCTACATTGTCTGGCTCGTCAAATCGGATATCGCCACAGTATTACATTTCAATCTAATGAAATCGAACATTGGGCGAAAGACTTCAAAACAAGCCGCATCTAAGCTCGGGACGATATCTTTAGCAAACTTAACCTTGTATTTGTCCCCCTTAAAGCTAATGTTTGCCGTTTTCTCATCCGTACGAAACCAGTCAGCAAGCCCGTCTACACCCCAAAAGAGATGCTCAATGCCGAGATAAGGATTGGGTCTAATTTTTTCATTGGGATTCGTATCATCCCAAACTTGGGCTTTAAGTGCGTTGTCAGGCACCGGTAAGAGAAATGCATGAGCATTTTTCCCCGTCAGCTTTCTGCAAAGCCCTTGACTGATATCGGTAATTTGATGTTCGCCCCCCAAACTTCGCCAGTCGTCATAGGCATCATCGAAGTCAAACAATGCAAAGAACTGCTTGTCAGGGTACGTTTTAAATATTTCGTTTCTGGATAACAGTATCTTGACGAAGCCTCGGTCAAAGGCGTCTTGAATCAGAATCGGAATATCCTCCTGGGGATAAAGCTTCCTAAACGCCGCATTCAAAATGCTTACATCAGATGGACCTTCGACAAACAAAATTGGACGTTGCGACGAACGTATTACATTATCGATAAGGAGCTTGCTCTCATCTTCAGAGTATTGAATAAAACTATCTGAGAGCTCATGTATTATTTCTTTTTTTGTTCGTTTAGAACAAGAGACGATAGAATTTTCAATTTTAAAGAAGCTGATTCGCTGCTCGGCCAATGGAAGCAAAGTCGCAGCACTGTGGCTACTCATCAGAACGTGATTGTTCGTATGAGTGGTGCCGGTAATCTCAAAGACTTGACGTAAAAAATCGAATTGCCACTCTGGGTGGAGGAATGCATCGGGTTCATCAAGTAATACTAGACAATTACGATCTTTGAAAAGTTCAACTATGGAATAAATGTAGACCGACTGAAACTGACCGTCACTAAAATGGCCGACGTTTCCTTCCAAACCAGAAGTAAGTCGAAGTGGCACAGAAATGGCATCCAACATTCCTAATGTTTTCAAGTTGTCGAACTGGCGAAAAAGCTCCTGCCATTTTCCGACGAATATCCCTTGCAGTTTGTCGATTGACAGATAAAGAACGTAGCGATCCTCATTCGGAAGGTAACCTTCCGTGACCGTTAAATCCTTTGTATTACTCCAACTGCAACTACCAAGAATGTCGAGAAAGTCTTTTGTTATACCGATTGGCCGCCAATACCGAGATTCACTCTCCAAGGGATCAACATCATATTTTTCCTTTTCGCTACCTCGTGCATAATCGGGCCGTTTCAAATCGATTTTAAGTACTGACTCTGATGCTTCCTCAGTGCCAGGTTTAGCAATACCAAGTCTTTCTATCCCAAGCTTTTGGCGAATGAACGTGTGTGCCCTTCCGTCTGCTGGCTGCACCAGCAGCATCGCCAACAGAAGCGCCTTATATTCCTGCCCGATGCCGATGAAGCGACGGGAATCTTGCAAATCCGCAGACTTAATACGGTTGCGAAATTTAGCTTCATAGTCCCGAACCAAATCGGACACCGTATTGTTGTGCCCAGAATAATAGATGAGTACATTGTCTGGGAACGGTGTCTGCCCCAGTGTCTTACGGTCTTCTTCATTGTTTATACGTAACTTGCCCGCCTTCCATTCGATTTCGGTATCTTGTCCGTTAATTTCATAATTTAGGCGATAATCGAATGCAATTTCGTTCGTGGGAAGTCCCAGCTGATCAAGATGGCGAAATATCTCAATTAGTGCCTCGAACAGATTCGACTTCCCGCTGCCGTTCTTTCCTACGAAAACATCTATGAAACTCGCTGCATCGAGGCTGAGCGCGAAATCCTTTAGATTCTTGTATTGACTTACATAAACTGATTTTAAGCGCATGTTTCCTCACCAACCTGCGCGAGCAACGCATTTAACAATGCAGTTTGAACATTAGTTGCAGATATCATTTGCTGTTCTAGAGTGTCACATATGGCCATAAGGAGATCGATTTTCTCGACGATTCGCAATTGCTCCTTTAATGGCGGCAGTGGGTGAACGCTATTATTTGCATCTTCAGTGCCTAAGCGTGGCATTTTTACACCATACATCAATGAATTGACGTGCAAAAGAAATGCTGGACGTTTCAGCAACCATCTCAGGAATTTTCCATCAACTACATCGTATGGCACAATGGGGACAATTTCTGTTGTGCAGACACCGTCCTCTTCCGCCAATAAAACCTTATCTAAATAAGGTCGCAACTTTCCGTAGAGAACATCGCCTCGCTTAAATGTCGATTTTGTCGATTTTGACTGCCTTTCCGCATAGCAAGCTCTGTATAAAAGTTTTGACGTCGTTTTTTCAATGTCCTCCAAATCCAATAACCAGGTGTCGGGCTCAATATCTTCAGGATTAATGTTATCCCGCCCGTTATATGCAGCGATCTCGCCAAGGCGTACCCATTTCCAGCTGTGAGGCAGAGGATTTAGGGATTCCTCGGCTGCGATAGGCAAAAATGGCTTAATAGGTTTGGCTTTGCCTGCCTTTACTTGTCGCGCTCGCGCAGATCTAATCTTTTCCAGCATTTCCTCCGCTGGCTGGTCAAGCGCATCTTGCAACACTAGCTTACCTTGCATAGCCAACGTGAGTATCAGTTCACGCAATTTTCTAATTCCATCGGGCGCTGCAAAAGATGTGTCGAAATGCCGCTCTAGTAAAGATTTCTCCCGACCTGAAACTGCCGTTATAAGATTGACTTTCAGTTGGCCGTACGTATCCCGCACCCGGCCAGCTGCATCTTCATAATCCACTCGTAAGTCATCAGGATCACCGTGATCCACCGACTCCATGTGCGGATTCTTGCCAGCCAAATCGAGATTATAATTTTTCGCCGCGATATCCTCTACAGAAACCTTCCATGCATGTTTTGTGTTTTTTCGCCCATGACGCTTAGCCCCTCCCCACCATGACTTCTCCAACGAAAACTCATCAATTGTGAGTGGTTTAGAACGTGAGTAGCTCTTGTACCCATCAGGATATGGGTGCTCGAAAAACCAGACGTCTTTTGTCGGCGCGCCCTTCTCAAAAAACAAAATGTTTGTTGAAATGCTGGTATAAGGAGCGAAAACTCCTCTTGGGAGACGAACGATTGTGTGCAAGTTGAATTCTTCTAACAACTCACGCTTAAGCGTAGTTTTGGCCCCCTCGCCAAACAGGAACCCATCAGGAAGTACCACTGCAGCACGCCCGGTGTCATGTTTGAGTAGATGCATGATCAATGCCATGAACAGGTCGGCGGTTTCGCGAGTCTGATACTTGCGCGGGAAGTTGTTCTCAATCCCGTCTTCTTCCATGCCTCCAAATGGCGGATTAGTCAGAATGATGTCAACGCGGTCTTTTGGCCCATAATCCTTTAGCGGACGACCCAAAGTGTTATCGTGCCGGACGTTACTAGGTACATCGATGCCATGCAACATGAGGTTGGTCATAGCTAGCATATGCGGCAACGGTTTCTTTTCCACCCCATGGATAGAGTCTCGCAATATTGTACGGTCCGCAGCTGTCCTGACTTGTGCCTTCATATACTCTATCGAGCAAGTAAGAAAACCGCCCGTACCACAGGCCGGGTCAAGAACGCTCTCTCCAAGTCGCGGGTTAAGAATGTCTACCATGAACTGGGTGACCGCACGTGGAGTGTAGTACTCGCCAGCATTTCCTGCCGACTGTAGATCCGCAAGTATTTTTTCGTAAATGTCGTTGAACAAATGTCGATCTGAAGATGAGTTGAAATCGACATCACCTTCAATCGCGTTGATCACCTGCCGCAACAGAGTTCCAGATTTCATATAGTTGTAAGCATCCTCAAATACAGAGCCAACAACCTTTCCTCTTGCAGACACACCAGCGGTGGTTGCGAGTTTCTTGAGTGAGGGAAAAAGCTCATTGTTTACAAATTCAATAAGTTCGTCCCCGGTAATTCCCTCAGCGTTCTTAGCCCAATTACACCAGCGAAAACGGCTCTGCAATGGCGACTTGTAACCAGAGATGGTGAGTTGCCATTCCTGCTCTTTATCGTCAAAGATTTTTAGGAATAGCAGCCAGACGATCTGGCTGATCCGCTGGGCGTCGCCATCAACGCCGACGTCTTTGCGCATGATGTCTTGAATTGTTTTTATTAGGGTACCGATAGACATAAACGAAATTCCAATAAGTGATTGTTACGCGCGATAGAGCGCTAGTTCAAGTTCGTGCACTGCATGCTGGTACTGATCCAGCCCGCCAAAAGCTCGAATAATTTCGATAGGGGTACCAAAGCTGGTGAACGGCGCGATGGTAAGAATTTGTGTGTCCTCAATCGAGCCAACGCCCTCGTCTGAATATTTTTGGAGCAATGCCTGCAACACACGCTGTGCCTGCTTGCCGTAGCGGGTGAAGTAATCGCGCTTTGTGACCTGTTCGGCACGCTCTTTGCGCGTAAGCGGCGGTCGCCCCCAAGCTACATGGCAAACCAAATCGAAGGGGTCGAATTCTTTGTCAGACTGGCGACCTATTTCTTCAGCCAGAGCCTCAAAGAAAATCCCTTCATTTGCCAATTCGTCGATGATGGCTTGCTTTTTTTCAGTATCGTTCCAGCGTCGCAGAAAATCATCCATGGAGCGGAATTCTTTGGCAATAGCTTTACGTGTGTAATCCTTGAGTGATTCGGTAATCAGTTTTCCGTTGGCATCGAAGTACTGCACCCGCTCGGATGCAACTTTAACTTCGACATTTGCGACAACATAGCGGCGAATGCCACTTCCTTCTTCACCCGAGCGCGGCTCGGCTACGCCCAACCAAGGAGATTCTTCTGCCAGCGGGTAGGTGAATCCATCGTCGGTTTGTGGGCTTGCCTCGTCATCGGGCGGCACAGGCGACTCATCCCCCTTGGGCTCGTAAATCAGCACCGGATCACCGTCGAAATCCGGGTCCGCGAACAGTTCGGTTGCCTTCTTGAAATCGATGATGGTGAAGTAGTACTTGTCGTAATCCTCGTTGATGCGCGTGCCCCGACCGATAATCTGTTTGAACTCGGTCATGGACTGGATGCGCTGATCCAGCACGATGAGTTTGCAGGTTTGTGCGTCTACGCCCGTGGTCATCAATTTGGAGGTGGTCGCAATGACCGGGTACTTTGATTCAGGGAATATAAAGTTATCGAGCTCGGCTTTGCCTTCTTCGTTATCGCCGGTGATGCGCATGATGTACTTGTAATTCTGGGCGACGAGATCTGCATTTTCATTTGCAAGTGCTTGTCGCATCCGTTCGGCGTGATCAATGTTGTCGCAGAAAACGATGGTTTTATCGAATCGATTGGTTTGCTTGAGGAAGTCGCTAATTTTCTTAGCGACCAACTCCGTACGCTTTTCTAGTACGAGGTTTTTATCAAAGTCGCGCTGGTTGTAGATGCGATCTTCAATTTCGTTACCGTTCTTATCAACCATGCCCTTGTCGGGGCGCCAGCCGGTAAGGTCTTTATCCAGATCGATGCGTACGACCTTGTAGGGCGCAAGAAAGCCATCGTCGATGCCTTGGCGCAGCGAGTACGTGTATATCGGAACGCCAAAGTAATCGATATTGGAGACTTCTTTAGTTTCTTTCGGCGTTGCGGTCAGGCCAACCTGCGTCGCGGCAGAAAAATATTCAAGAATTTCACGCCAGGCGGAATCTGCTGCCGCGCTACCGCGATGGCATTCGTCGATTACGATCAAGTCAAAAAAATCACGGCTGAATTGCTTGTAGATGTTGCTTTCTTCATCTATGCCGGTGACTGCTTGGTATAGGGACAAGTAAATCTCATACGACTTATTGGCCTGTCGCTTCTTGATTTTGGTCATGGCCGAGCCAAACGGCTTGAAATCGTTAGTCATGGTCTGATCGACTAAGATGTTGCGATCCGCCAGAAACAGAATGCGTTTTTTAGCTTTTGACTTCCACAATCGCCAAATTATCTGAAATGCGGTGTAGGTCTTGCCAGTACCAGTGGCCATGACCAGCAGGATGCGATTCTGGCCTTTGGCAATGGCTTCGATGGATTTATTGATCGCGAGCAATTGGTAGTATCGAGGCGATTTATTGCTGCCATCACTGTAGTAATCCTGAGAAATCAGCTCGCTCTGTGCGGTACTTAGGCCAAGGTGTTCAGACCAACATTGCCAAAGCTTGTCGGGGCTAGGGATCTCGTGAAGAGCCAATTCGCGTTCGATGACGCCATCTTTGGCGATTTTGTTGTGAAAAAGAAAACCATCGCCATTACTGCTAAAGACGAAAGGCACTTGCAACATCTCGGCATAACCAAGACCCTGTTGCATTCCATCGCCAAGGGAGTGCTTATTATCCTTAGCCTCTATAATCGCGATCGGCATATTGGGCTTGTGGAACAATACGTAGTCAGCACGCTTGTTTTGTGCGCGAGTATGCAACTTGCCACGGACAATAATTCGTCCTTTGGTAATTGAAAACTCTTCACGTACTTGAGTCGCGATATCCCACCCCGCGCGCTCCAGCGCTGGTGTAATGAATTTAGTGCAAATGTCGCGCTCACTCAGCTGGCGTTTGTCCATTGAGATATCTTTCAATTATTGTCTCGACTTCCGCTCTCAGCCGCACCACCGGACCGGACCCATTCGTCGATCTCCTCAGTCTTGAACTTCCAAAGACGACCGATGCGATGTGCAGGCATATTCCGCTTACTGATCCACGCATACACAGTGTCCTTGCTGACACCAAGGTACTCGCCGATTTCCTCTACAGACAACCACCGACCGCCCATGACGTCGCCCCATGAATTTGCACGATATTTCAACTGTAACCATGGTCGCACATCTTTTGCCACATGTAAATTCGGCTTTGCATGATTAGAGTCGAATAGAACCGGTTTCGCCTGATTAGGGCTGACATGATGAACTTTTGACAAAAATCACGCGCCGTGTTTCGACATTGGCAAAAATTTCATGCATATATGATTTTCATGGTCGTGCCCGACCAAGGCCCGAAGCCTGGTACAGGCCTAAGGGCTTTTCATACCGACGAAGAAAAGGAAATTTCAACAATGATAGACATCACCGCAAGACCGACCTGGCAGTGGTCAAGCAAGAACGCCAACACCCCTTCGACCAATACGCGAACCAACCACGCAGGCGCAATCGTAATCAAACAGACTTTGCTGCCGCGCAGCCTGGACCTAGCCTTCTCGCTCAAGTACCGGCGCTGACCGACCCGTATTCCAACATCCCAAGACCACCTGAATCCCCATGACCGCGAAGTCATGGGGATTTTTGCGTTCTGACGAATCGACATACAACATGAGATCAACATGACGAAGATAAACCCCCCAGATACATCCCCGACGATACCCGAATCATTAATGCCCGCCGACACGAGCACTCAAGAAGCCGCCGACACGCAATCGTTCTGGCTGCTCAAGGGCGGCACGGCCCCCAAGCTGGGCGCACGTGCCGAAGGCAGCATCAACTACAACGTGCTTGCTGACGTTGAACGTCAACTGCTTTTCATCGCCATCACCGGCAACAAGGGCGGCGGCTACTTCAGCAAAGAACATGTGGAAATCTCCAAGATTGAAGCGTGCCTGGACCCGACAGCGTCGGCCAAGCTCTTTCCATCGAAAACGTTCAAGGAAGCCTTCATCGGGCGCAGCAGCAATAACGCCGGATTTCTGGTCGCCGTGCTGCGGCACGAAGGTTTGCTAGCAGCAGCGCCTGAGGCAGAAACGCAGCATGTGCGATCCGGGGATTGGCCTGCGTGGAAGAAAGCGATGCTTGCCGAAGCGGGAAAGCTGATTGAGGTCGGTATCACGGATGCTGACAAAAAGCGGCTCGAAACAGCGCAGGCTCCGGAACAAAAGGAACAGGCAAAAACGCTGTCCCTCCCGCGCAAAAAATAGCACTGCGCAGGGCAACCTCGCAGATCGCCTAGCGGAACGCCACCAGACGCATGGGCTGCAAGTTCTATTACGACTTCAACGACGGCTACAATTCCGAATCCAGTCATTTACCAACAGAACGCCCGAAGCTCCGTAATGGACCTTCGGGCGTTTTCCATTTAAACCTACCAGCCAGAAGCTTCAATCATGACCAGTCAATCACCTACCCCAATCCTAACTTGGTCGCGTCACACCTGGCGGCGACGCGCCGCTGGTGCACCACCAATTCGCGTCCATTGGCCGATAAGCACCGGGTTCATGTTGCGCTTGTCAACACGCTTCAGCCGTCTGGTTATTTCCCCTTTTGGCGAACAAGACCCGTGATACCCCACCTCCAAAGAACAAGCCATGAAATCAGCATCTCAAAATTTTACGATCATCGTGAACTGGAAAAAGAAAGGGTTCGGTTGCGCCAAGGTCTGCTCGTACTGCAGCTGGCGCGATTCACCACTTCTGCCGCACGGCGCTCAAAGTGCCAAGGACATTTCAGCCTTCATCAAGCAATGTGATAAATCATTTATCACGATTAGCGGCGGTGCCGATCCTCTGTACAAGTTTGAAGACTACGGACCGCAATTGCTGGCGATGATTCAGACCGTCAAGGAGCATGGCTTCAAGGTCCGCCTCATCACCCGTGAAATTCAGCATGTCGCCAAGCTCAAGGGAATCGTGGATTACGTATCGATCTCACTGGACCCTGATGTGCTGGCCACTATCGGTCACTATCAGCAAGAATGGGTGGGGATTGACATTGAATACTCGCTGGTCCTGCCGCCCCTATCGACGACTGCCCTCGTCAGGCTAAAGCCACAGTATTCAGCGCTATACGGCCAACTGGGCAAGCGCCTAGTACTACGCGAAAACCTCAACAGCATTTTCCCGCTCGACTTCCGCAGCTTGACCTTCGGGCACAGCGGCATAGTCTTCGTCGCCAAGGCGCTGTGTCTTGCAAGCCGGTACCTGACGACCGACGATCGCGTTGGATATGACCTCGTACAAGACGGTGAGCGTCTCGCCAACTACCTCATGAACGAGCGGCGCTTGTATTTATTTGGCGGCTTCGTTAAGCATCTAATTAATCCTAGCGTACATCCCGAGTATTCCGATATTGACATGATCGGGCTTGATGCAGAAGTGATGCGAATCCTTGGGCGTGAGTTTGCCTTCACCTTCAAGGACGTATCGGAGTCGGCGACCAGCTACCCGCGCTATTTCCTCGGCAATTCGACTCGGGCCGGAAAAACAATCCAGCTGATCTTGATGAACACGCGAGCCGACGCGGCGAAATTTATCGCTGGCGCGCAATACGACGTCGATAGGGTCACTTTCAGTAACGGTCATTTTGACTTTGACAGCATCGTCGGCGAACAGGCCATCAAGCATGCCATCAACACCAAGCAGGCACATCTGCTAGACGATGCTCGGGACGTCAGCGTGTTCAGCGTCAATCGCCCCCTCGTGGAACAACGCCACAAGATCAAGCTGCTGCGCAGGGGGTTCACCATCAACGATTAAAGGAAAACAATCTATGCAAGCTCTACTCTTTATCAGCGCCGAAGCGATGACAACCGTCAACGCCATCAAGGACCTGGACTACTACAGCCGCGTATCCTTAAGCGACGAACCCAAAACCGACCTGACGACCGCGCTAGGCTACTTCCTCAACACCGATGCGCTCCATCTTGCTGAACTGCCTGCCCAGGCCGAAGTGGTGCTTCACCTTACACCAGCTGATCAACCCGTATACCGTCAACATGTCTCCATGCCTGCTAATTTGCGTGGCGTCATATTCTCTGGTGCTCCGAATCTGCCACCAGACTACGCGGAAATCATTTCGTTTTGGTCGCCGCTAGTGCCAACCATGCATCACCGTTCGGCCATGTACTTCCAGAATGAGATGAATTCGTACTGCGTCCAACTTGTCGATCCCGCCGATGCAGGTGACGCCTGTGTCGTGGACGATGCCGATCACGCCGGCGATTTCCTCATCAGCGACGGCCTTGTCGTCACCGTTACGGGACTGGCCGCGATGGTGGCAGATCTGAAGCCCGAGCTCTTCGTCTCGTTAAGTATCCCGATCAATCAAAACATGCTGGGTCTCGAGCTTGAGGGTTATCGGTCAAAGGAGGAATACACCACCGATCCGGCTCCACAGATGGAAACGCTGTACTTGCGCATCGCCGACATCTTGGCGTCGCCCGACCCAAACTACATTGCAATTTCGGCAATCAGAACTGAGCTATCGGACTACGGGTACACCTACTAGTCACACTTCCGCAACCCTACCAGCCTGCGATTACGCCACATCGCAAAACAAGGTCTTCCCTCGCGCCACAAGCACGCTTCCTACGCCTAAGCCGAAGCGCGGAAGCCTGAACTATGTACCCCAAGCCGGAATCGATTACCCCAAAGATCCTGGGGGCGTATCGGAAAACAATATCCCCAAGCCTGCAGAACCCGCACCCCGCACCATCTTGAGCCGGCGTAGGAGTTCGCCATTTCCGCTCACCTTCTAAGGATCTTCTATGAACCAATCCACGCAAAGCAATTCTATGCTGTTTCCCTTGGGCGATCTCGTCGCCACGCCGGGCGCGCTCAGTGTCCTCGAAAAGAATGGCGTCGTGCCAATGCGACTGATCTCCCGACACATGAAAGGAGACTGGGGCGATGTGCCGCCCGATGATGCCGTCGCCAACACCAATGCCCTGCGCATTCGTGCTCGGCTGCTATCGAGCTACACATTGCCGGACGGCGCGCGTATTTGGATCATTACCGAGGCCGACCGTTCGGCCACTACGCTGCTACTGCCAGAAGAATATTGACCTAACGGCGGCCGATAATAGGGTCAAGCTCTTGGGCGCGGCACGCAATGCCGCTGCCAATTTCAATGCCAAGTCAATCGCCGCAACTTCCTCGACTGGCACACTGCTGCCGAAAAATTCCCCCTCTTCTCCCCCTGCAATGATCTTGTTCGATCCTGGTCAGGGGGAGAAGAGGTAGAAAATTTCATTAGCTGTAGTGGTCAAGTAATTTCGGACACAACGATAAGTTCTTTCTCTGCCATTGCGCGTTCATAGACGCTGGGCGGCAGATTGCCCAATACAGAATGCAAGCGCTCGCAGTTGTAGAAGCCGACGATGTAGTTGGCCACATCAAGCTTGGCTTCGGCTTGGTTCGCATAATTGCGCTGCCAGACACGCTCCATCTTTAAATTTAAGAAGAAGCGTTCAGCGACGGCGTTATCCCAGCAGTTGCCTTTGCGGCTCATGCTGCAAACGAAGCCATGCTCGGTCAACAACGCTTGGTACTGGTCGCTTGCATATTGGCTGCCGCGGTCGGAGTGGACGACCAGTCCGGCCGCTGGTCGCCGAGCTTGGATCGCCATACGCAAGGCATCGCAAACCAAGGCAGCTGGCATGCTCGGCGCCATTGCCCAGCCCACGACTCTGCGCGAGAACAGGTCGAGCACGACAGCCAAGTAGAGCCAGCCTGCGCCAGTACGGATGTACGTGATATCCGAGGCATAAGCCTGATTCGGCGCTGCCGGGTTGAACTGTCGGGCAAGGACGTTCGGCGCAACCGGCAGGGCATGCTTACTGTCGGTTGTGTGTACGAATTTGCGCTTCCAGACTGGCTTCAGGCAGGCCTGTTGCATCAGGCGGCGCACCTTGTAACGCCCGACCTGCAGGCCTCTGTTGGCCAGTGCCGTGACAAGCCGACGGCTGCCGTAACTTTGGCCGCTGCTCATGAACGCGGCACGCAAATGCACGCTCGCTTTGCAAAACATCGGCGCAGTTGCACGACGCTTGGCTTCGTAAAATCCAGCCCGGCTAACACCAAGGAGACGACAGGTTTGTGCGACAGGTACGGCCTTCGTTTGCAGCTCATCGATGAGCCGATAGCTCATTTGAGCTCGCGGGCAAAGAAGGCCGATGCCTTTTTTAAGACGTCCACATCACTACGAAGTTGACGGTTTTCCTGCTCCAACTGACGGATTCGCTGCTGCTCAGCCGTCAACGGTTTGCCAATGCCTGGCTGGCCTTGTTGCTCGGCCTCGTACTGTTCCATCCAGCGACGGATCGCGGTAACGCCAATGTCCATCGTCTGGCTGACGTGCGAAATGCTGAGGCCTTGTTCTGTGATCATTCGAACGACCTCAAGCTTGAAGCTAGGGTCAAAATTGCGGCGCTGCCTGGTCATGTAAACTCCTTCGAAGGTGAATTATCCACCTATCGAGGTGTCCGGAGACATTAGACCACTACAGCTGCCGAAAAATTCCCCCTCTTCTCCCCCTGCAATGATCTTGTTCGATCCTGGTCAGGGGGAGAAGAGGTAGAAAATTTCATTAGCAGTACGAGGCCCAGGCCGCAGTTTTCCCCTGACTGGCCCGCAATAGGCCGGACAAACCTCAACGTTTGGAATCACATACCCGGAACTTTTCAATCAACCAAGCAGTGCAAGGCCTGATAGGACGGCCACCGCGCCAGTCCTGCCCAGTTCAAGGGACTAACAAGTCTAGTGTCGCTCTCGTCCCAGTGGCGAACAAAGTTCCTGCCGGTCGCGGGAACTACCAAAATTCGATTAGCCGCCAGCGAAAATATAGAGGGCACCTAAGTCGTCAACATCGCCGTATTGCCGCCTGAGATGCAGGACGGGGCGGTTTCAGGCCAACGCGACCCGCCTACACGATAGGACATCGCGGCACGGCCGAGGTACTTCCTTCAGTCCGCTGTTCTATAGGGCCCGCTGCAAACAGCTCCTTGCCGAAACCTTGAACAAGATAATAGGGAAGGATTACCCAGCCTCCCGAAATTCGATCTGCCTATGGCGCCCTTGTAGGCAGCTTCTTCATCTATTCAGGAGTAGCAAAATGGCAAACCGCAAAAAAGATAAGTCGAACCCGAAGATGGAAGTGGTCCCTGTGGACGAAGTACTTTCAGAGTTCGCTTTTGATCAGGTGACAACACTTACCAATCGCCTTCTCAAAGCACAAGTGCTGCGAACAGACGAAATCATGCATGTCGTCCATTCGTTCATTCACGCGACTCGAACGGCCTGCGAGGCTCAATTGTGCACGCACGATGAATGGTCTGATATGTTGGCCGATTGCGCAATCGATCTGATCACCGAATATTGCGATAGCTGCCGTGAGTAGTACTTGACGCAAACCGAACTAAGCGGGCCGTTCGCTCGCTTGGTTCCCCGTACTCATCGGAATACTTGGTACGGCTTCCAACGCTTCCTCGTGCCGGAAGTTCCTGAGCGACTGTTGCGCCAGGAACGCCCGTCCCCCCTTCAGCACTCCGTCGCTGCGCGTAGTTTCCCTGCGCCGGACCGGCTATAAAAATCTTTAAGGAATATTCATGAAACTCACAAATCGTGCCATCGAGGCCATGGCCGGACCAGGCCCGGATTCAACAAGCAAAGCCAAGGAGGTCAGCGATTCTGAAGTGACCGGCCTGCGCATCGTTTGCAGTGCAGGCGCCGCTCAACGGAAGTTCTTCTACTTCCACTACACGATTTTTCGTAAGCGGAAAAAGGCCAAGATCGGCGAATTCCCGGCCATTGGCGTTCAGGAAGCCCGGCAGCAGGCTCTTGAGTGGCGCGCAGCCATTGATCGCGGTGTAGATCCCCTCGATCAGCGCGACCGTGTGCGGCTGATGCCTAGTTTTGCTCAGTTCTCCATGGACGAGTACTTACCCTACGCAAAACAGCACAAAGCCAGTTGGGACATGGACGAGTCCAAACTGCGCTTGCATCTCGTGCCGAAATTTGGTTCGCGCCGATTGTGCGATATCTCGACGCGCGATGTGCAAATGTACATCGCACAGATCAAGACGTCGCATAGCCCTGCAACCGCCAATCGCCACCTCGCCCTGCTGTCTAAGCTCTTCAAGATGGCGATGAGCTGGGAACGGATCGACCGCAACCCATGTGTTGGTGTTGCCAAATTCCGCGAGCCACAGGCCCGCGTCGAGACGCTGTCTCCCGACGATCTGCAAAAAATGCTCAAAGCTATGGATGCTGAACCCAACATCCAGGCAGTGGCCGCGCTGAAGCTGCTCCTATTGACTGGCACGCGGCGCGAAGAAGCGCTTCAGGCCCGTTGGGAACACATCGACCTCGACAATGCCCTGTGGTTCCTTCCCAAAACTAAGAACGGCAAAACCCGTCACGTGATGCTAAACCTAGAGGCGGTAGAGCTGCTGCGCGGTCACGTGCGCTTGCCCGGCATTCCTTGGGTCTTCCCAGGCCGCGACCCAGTGCGTCCACTGAACAACCCGCGCAAAGCCTTCACCCGCATCCTGAATGCAGCTGCCTTGCCATACCTGAGGATCCATTCGCTCCGCCATGTATTCGCGTCGTTCGCAGTGTCATCGGGTGCCAGCCTGTTCCAAGTACAGCAGTTGCTCGACCATGCTTCACCGAGCACCACGCAACGCTATGCACACGTCGCCAACGACGTTCTCAGGCAGGCATCAGCTTCGGTTTCGAGCATTTTTTCCCAGGCAAAGAACAGGGGAGCGAGTGAAGCCGGACCAAAGGCTTGACGACTGTCGCAACCGTCTCGTTTCGGCCCACTAACCGATCCCGCATTGGCCTCGGATAGTGCGGTATTTTTTTCCCCGATTTTTTAAAGACCGGCTTCGACCCGCATACCTCACGTCGGCGGCGGGGCAACAATGTTCCCGCGCCGAAACGTAGGCCAAGGCTCAACAAACATCTTGGCGTTTTTTTGAACAAGATAATAGGGAGGATTTTTGACATCCCGCCGCTGAGCTATCTCGCATCCAAGGAATGACCACCTTTGCGTGATCACTCTCAGCAGATCTAAGCAACAACCGGATGTGCCCAGGTGGGCACATCCGATCATAAAACCAATAGCCTCCCCGCACGTTTGCCGCGTGTTGGGAGGTTTTTTCTTTTTTGGAGTCTATCGAAATGTTGAAATTCAAAGTAAGTTTTTTCAAGAAATGTACCGTCCCCGTGCCCGAGTACCAGGAACTGGGTTTTGACGAGTTCAATGAAGTCCATCTGAAGCGGCACGTTCTCCGCAATCAAAAAGACGGGCCAATGTTTTCGGGCACGACGTTCCGGGAAGGTGAGCAGCGCTGCAATAGCGCCGCCGTGTCAATCTCCATGGGCGTCTTTGATTTCGATGGCCAGTGCCCGGACTCGGCTTATGAAACGCTTCAAGATCTTGGCTGCCGTGCGGTGATGGTATCGACGCATAGCAATTCGCCTAAAAAACCCTGCTTCCGCGTGGTGGTCCCATTTGCATCTCCAGTCCCGGCCAGACTTTGGCCTGCAATGCACGAGGCATTCAACGAGATATTTGACGAGGCAATCGACCCCAAGACCAAAGCAGTCGCGCAGGCATTCTACTTGCCATCGTGCCCTGCTAAACAGAGTGGCGGCACGTTTCATAAGGAGACGACCGGCGACTTCTTCGACGCTATCGCCGTGCTCAGAGATCTCGGCCATGACTGTAGCCAAATCGATGATGACAATGACGATGACGACGCGGCGGCTGCCCCTCGTCCGTCCCGCTTGCCGACCGGTTCAAGCTCGAAGCAGTGCCCACGCCAGCTGGCCGAGGAGATTCTCCGCACGATCTTCAGCGGACTGCTGAAATTCTTTAACTTTGAGTTTTATGCCTACGAAGATGGCTACTGGAAGCCGCTGAGCCGCAAGGTTGGTGTCGAGAAGCGAATCATGGATTCGTTCAGGTCACTCAACATCGGGGTCGTCAAGCAGATCGTTGAAAACCTGGAGAGCCTCACGATTGTGGAAAATATCGCGCCCACAAGCAAGCGTGGGGGACGACTTCTCTGCCTCAACAACGGCACGCTCGATCTGAAGACCGGACAGCTGCTGCCCCATGATCCTAAACACAATCTCGTCAACAAGATGGATGTGACGTGGAATCCGGCCGCAACTGCACCGGTTTTCATGACAGCCCTCAACGATATATTCAAGTTCGATGATGATCGTGAAGTGCGGGTCCAGTTCATCTTGGAGTGGTTTGGCTACTGCCTGATTCCGGACATTAGTCAGCATAAGTTCCTATGGTTGGTCGGCAGCGGTGGCAACGGTAAATCGCTGATTCTGAATACGCTTGCTGCACTGCTCGGCAAGGACAACGTGTCGTATGCGATGCTCGAGCGGATGGGTCGCCCATCGGTCCGCGCCGAACTCCAAGGCAAGCTGTGCAATATCAGCCATGAAATGAGCAGCGACGCCACAATCGCTGATGGTTACCTGAAGGCGATCGTGGCAGGCGACTGGGTTGAGGCGGAACGGAAGTTCCAGCCCTCGTTCTCCTACCCGCCATTCGTTCGGATCGTTGCCGCAACAAACTCGCTGCCATATCTGAAGGATACGACCGACGGCTTCTTTCGCAGGGCCATTATCATGGAGCTCACTCGCAAGTTCGACGGCGACGATATGGACAAGCATCTGCAACAGAAAATCTTGGCCGAGCTCGACGGCATCCTCGTGCTGGCCACGAACGCGTTGCGGGACTTGCTTAAGCGTGACGAGTTCGTCGTTCCTGAATCAGCAATCAGGACCGCAAACCAATACAGGGATGAATCGGACAGCGTTCGCTACTTCATCAAGGAAGCATGTACTGCTGACGCCAAGGGCACGAAGCCGGCAGCGTTGTACGAGCAATACCGGCAGTTTGCGTCGCGATGCCGGTTCCCGGAGCTGAATCTCATTAAGTTCGGCAAGCAGTTGAGTAATTTGAACCTCGAGAGCCGATTTTCAAATGGCGACAAAAGGTGGATGGTCGTCGCAAAAAACTCACAGACGGACCGTTATACCCGTGAATCACTGACAGGTTCGATGGCCGACGATTAATCATTCAAAATTCCCAATGCGCGAAATTGCGCATTGGGAGCTTTCTTGCATATCTCGCCGCTGAGGTATGTTAGGTCCAGATGCATACCCAGCAAAAGCGCGCGAACGTGTCGTCCAAGTGATACCCGGCAAAATTTGCGGCGAAGGTGGGCCGGGCGTAGCGGCCGTAATTTTTCGCTCTGTTCGTTCGATAGGAAGCAACTGGTGTAGCTGCCTTAGCGGACAAGTGCGGCTTTTCAAACCACGCTGCTCACGGTGACTGACGACGCCGTCTCTACAGAGCACCCGAGCTGGAGAATCAGGCAGGACGGTGGCCAAGTGCAATGACGCCTACAACGAGGAGCGCGTTGAAACCAAATGCGCTGTGTCAAGCTGCTGGGTGAACGCGTCATGGCACGTAACTTCGACCGTCAGGTGGCCGAGTTACAGATACGCGCTGCCGTGCTGAACCGCTTCACTCGGCTGGGCACTCTGCGATTATGGTCCCGATGTTGTAAAACCGGCTATCAGAAGCGTCAGCTCACCCATCGCTTAATTTGCTCAACAAAGCCCTCTGACGTTTCCTTGCATACTCGCCAGAAAGTATGAACTATGTTCCAGTATTTTCCAGCGATGCATCGTCGACAGCTCTTTTCTTCAACAAGCGGCTTTCCAGCTGATTACGCAGGAGATCAGGAATTGTTTTAGTCATACACAAAGCAAAAAAATAGCTGACGAAAATGCTTGCGACTGCCATGTGTAAGATTGGCCCAGAATCATTTTTACTTTGCAACTTGGTGAGCAGTGCGAGGACAAGTAGCGCGCCGGTTATTGTTCCCAACGCCGCGCTGACCACTTTTATAAGAATCCACCTCCCTGCATTCGCGCTCAAATAAATTGTTCGAGGCGTACCTTTGGTTTCCTCACAAATACGTTTTTTGAGTTGCCAAGGCTTTAATACTTCTTTCCATGTCACCACAAAAGTGGTCAGCAACTTCAATGTATCTGCCGCCTCAGCTTGCGTTAGTCGGGGAATTTTCACAAAACATACCAAAAAACATAGAAGCCCAGCAATGATCCATGGAGCTACTGCTAAGAGAGAAGCTGCGCTAGCAGTAAACCAGTCGTTTAGCCGATAAAGCCATCCCAACCATGGGAAGGGCAACCAATGCTCGCAGAGATAGAGGGAAAATGTTAAAAGTACGCCGACAACATACGCCACGATTGCATCTTTAGGCGCAACAAATTCAGCGCGCAGTGAAGACTTTTTCATTATTAGACCAAAAAAATTTGCTAGAAATAACATACCACAAACTCGTAGGTATTTGCAATTCCTTAAAGATAAGGGCACTTATTCTGACGCGCTAGGAATTACTCTGCCGTTTCTTCATACTCGTCAATGACTTTGTCGGACATGTGGATGAGATGCTTGATTGCACCGATCTCCTTTACCTGATCATATGAGAGATAGGTGCACATTTCAGCTAGTGCTCTTCCTTCCAAAAGCGAAAACACGGGACGCCTGATTTCCTTAAGAACTTTCTCCCGCTTCTCCGCAGGTGCAACAATGTGCAGCTTCACGTTGATATTGGGTTGCAATGCAACAAGATCCGCCATTCGGAGCAGACCGGAATATACTGAGGTTGTATGCTCAACTTCAAACGCGCGCACAATGGAGCGTTGGCGTAACCAGAGAACATCGATTTGTGCGATGGTCTCCGTGGTCGTTGAGTCATACCCTAACGGGAGCTCGTCCAGTAGTTCACCAGGCTCGGGCGTCCAAACTTTTAACACTCGGCTTCGATCGGCTTTCGGAAGCCATATCCTGAAACCCATGCTTGTTCCGATCTGGGCAATTAAACCCTGAATTTGCATCGATTCTCTGACCTCATCTCCAATTTTCGTCTCAACGTCTTGCTCTTCCTGTTCCTCTTCGTCCGTCATAGTGGGCACGACCACGTTGACGCTGCCTTCCGCACGTTTGATTGTATGTCCTTCCTTCCACAAGATCTTTATATTTGGGGAGTAAAGGAAGTTAGTAACCGTCCTAGCTGTAGCGTCTAATCCTCTGGCGCGCATAGCTGCTTGGATCGCTTCGTTACTTTCCACGATTTCAGCGCCGATGGTGATTCTTGCAGCATCACTCAACGGGATTCCTAGGTACCGCATTAATGCTCGTCGATCATTCAGCGATATGACCGAGAGGTTTCTTTCAGGATCGTAAGCGGCTAACATCGCACTGATAGTGTTAGCACTTTTTCCAGTAAGATGATTTCCTTGCCCTTCGTTTATCCTATACAATTCATCAATCAAGACAGATTTTCGTGTTTTGTCCTCACACTCCAGAACGGAATATACAAGCTTGCCCAGATCGCGGTTTGTCTTGAAATCCTTAAACATCCGGCGCCACGCACCTTGCGGAACCATCGCTTTGGCTACGGCTTCACTGCCTTTCGTATTCCCTTTGCCATTACGATCAAGTATACGTACCACCTCATCGGATTCACTATCGGTAATAGCATTCCCATCATCTAACAATATACGGTCATGCCAAAACTTTCGAAAGTTTGAGCGATGTATCTGCCAAAGCGCATCCATGCGTTTTGCGTCGTAAGTTGAAAGAAAATCAAGAATTGACTGTGAAATGTTTTCCGTAGTCATATAGCCTTTCATATTTAATTTGGCAGCTTCAAAAGTAAACTCGTCGCTCAGTTTGGTGCGCCCTTGATCTTGAGTGCCAGATGGTGTTTGTTTTGTTCAAAGGTATAAATGGCAGCCAAAGGAATGGCTGTGATGAACATACCTGACAAAATAGAGGAGACTTGCGGATTGAATTTATTCAGCATAGGCACCGAAGCGACTCCTTGACTAATTACGCGCTGCACATACACCCCTGCGATAGCGGATGCGGTTCCAAGCATAATTACCTGCACAGCCGCAAGCTTATCAGGCTCGTTGCTGGCCAGCACGCGGACACAGCGCACTATACTGAGCGTGCTTTCCCGGATTATGGAATAGATGAATTCAGGCATCTTTAAGATCAGGGAGATCATAATTTGCGGAATCACGCTTAGAGCTCCCGCAACACCCGCTTCTATTCCTAACGCCTTCGCCTTAACCCATATTTGGCGCTCTTCAAACCGCTCACTCAGGCGAGCGGCGATCCGATCCTTGCTCTCCCTGAGTTCGTCGATCATTCCGGCATTAGAAATCAGCTTGACCCTCTTGAGCTCATCCATGAAAACATCAATGGTCTCTACTACGATTAGGCCAACCACCTGTTGAGCCGCCATGGTAGCGCCCGTTACGGCCATTGAGCTTGCAATCCCCTTCATTGCTTCGACCTGGCCGTCACGATAGGCTTTCTTACTTTGGGCATAAGCTTGGTCGACAGCCTGCTTATCGATTATATGCTCTGCGCCGGAGCTTCTGATTGTGACAATCACCTTGCTTGGATCTGTCGGGTGCGGTTTGCCAAAGGTATCGATCCAATCGTACATGTCTAAATCGTTTTTTTGGCTGTTGAGACTACGATTTGCATATACCATGTTGCGAGGGTCGTTCATCACGTCACCTAGTTGCTGGTCCGTGAGACCTGCTTTCAACAGCGCGCTTCGGAAAATTTCGTTTCTTGAAGTGACGTGGTCCACGGAAACTGTGGTGGTACGGTTCTTTTCATAAACAAGCGGCGCATCAGGGTTGTAACCATTTTCGAAAACTGTGCCATCTGGCGTGTCCTCACTAGGCTTCATAGCCGCATAGTCTCTGTGTGTATCTCCGACCAGCTTCTTGCGTGATATACGGAAGTCCTCGTAACTGTCCGTGAGCTTGTCGTATTTGGCCTGGCTTTTCTCGTCCAGGATGTTCCCTAGCATGAATGCTGCTATCGCTCGACGCACCGCTTCATCCCGGCACTGGCTATAGATGTCGTCAATTGACTGCGCAGGTACCGGAAGCTTGTTACGGATGTCGTTCACCATGTCGAAAGTAGACTTGTCTACCTCGAAAGTATGGCGGATATAATGATTAAATTTTTTTGCTGAATCTTTTGCAAAATTGACAGCGGCCTCCCTTGACTCATCGAGCTCAAAATTGCGCACCGCGTCAGCTGCTTTTCCGGTAATTTCACCGGCGCTCTCTGTAATCCCGCACGCTACCGAGTTAATCTTTTGCTTAGCGCCCTGATAATCGAATTCACACACAGCGTCGGCCGCACTGCCTGCGGCTTCAGCTACTTTCTGAGCAATTTTGCTACTGGCTTCCGTGGTCTTGGCATTCCACTCACTGGCCGAGTCCTGCAACGCGTCTTTAGCGCTCTCCAACTTCTCTTTTGCACCGGCTGCCGCGTTCTTCAGCGAATCTAGACTCAGCCTTTTTCCAAACAATCCCATTTGTCTTCCTCGTCACAGCAATGGCAAAAGTATAACTTGCCGTTGGCAAACAGTGGGAGTTAACTGAGCGACTGTAGCCTTGGGTTAACACACCTGTGCGAGATCTTTGGAGCGGGTAGAACTCAGCTGGGCAATTGATGGGGCAAAGGACTGCCGATTCTGATTATTCGCCTCACCTAAAACCGGCGCGCTCGGTAAGTAGCTGACGCACCGATTTATGTAGAGAGTCAAGCGCCGGTCACTTTCCGGCCGCAGTGCGTCGTTTCAAGCAAGGCAACGCTTCCAATAGACCTGATGAGTTGCCGCGGATGTCCAGTGAAATGCTTATAAAAACTTTGAGAAGGTATGGATGAGGGTTCTACTAGCATGCAAGCATCAGGACTTACTCCCACTAGGTAGAACCTTCGGTAAACAAATGCAGGCATCCAAATTTCGCGCGACCTTCGACTTGAAAATCCTTGTGTCGGTGGTTCAATTCCGCCCCGGGCCACCAAGAACATCCCTTCCACAACGCCAATCCACCGTGATTGGCGTTGTCGTTTCTGGAATTCACAGGCATCGGCGCCTGTCAATGTCCACTTCGCTCATTCATAAATACAGCATGGCAAGCTCATGTCTCCAAGCCTGATCAGGTCAAAGGAGCATCGTCCGCGAAACAGCCGTGAGGGAAGTATTGCGCAAGGCGGGTGAGCAGCTTATGCAGCAGATAGAAGGGAGAATTCTGTCGGCGGACCTGGTTCATCAATGCGAGCGAATCATTGGTTTGACAAGCGTCCAGCCCGATCTGAACGGATTGCGGATAATCGCGACGGCCTGTCTGTACCGCGCGTCGGGGCCAGCAGGCGGCCGACGGCTGCGTAATTCTCCGCAGACGCCACAACGACCAATCCGATGCAACCCCAACCAAGGATGAACAACATGTCGCGCCCCTCCTTCATTGCTGCATGGGCAGCTTCGCAGCGAATTTATGACCCCGTCAATTCGGGCGCCAGGGTAGCAAAGGTGATAGGAGGAAATGTTGAGAAGAATATTAATAATTTTACGGATGCGCAGCGCTGGAATAACACCTGCGCCGTGCGGATGAGTTATATCCTTGGCGAGGCAGGCCTGATGATTCCGAACATCCATGGACAGACAGTATCCGGGGCGGACGGGCGAAAATACTTTTTCCGTGTACGGGATCTGATTGGTTTTTTGAAGCAGCAATGGGGCAAAGCTGAGGTTGTGAAATATCCCGCTTCCGGCGGCGGCACGTTGGTTGGCAAGAAAGGTGTCATCCTGTTTGAGGTATCTGGCTGGTCGGATGCGCAGGGGCATGCCACCCTTTTCAACGGCCAATCCTGCTATGACCACTGTTATTTCAATGAGCCGGAAGCAAAATATCGCACGGACCGTGCGAACTTCTGGGGCTTGCGATGAAGTCGATCCCGTTGTGCCTGGCGCTTGTGACCTCCACGTTGCTGTCATTCACAGTCCACGCCTCCGATCAAACCGTCATTTCTCCACAGGCTGGCGCCCGCACCTATGCGCAAAATTACAAGGACATGGTGCTGGCAACCTGTATGACACAGGCATACCGGAATGACACGGGTGCAGCCACTGATGCTGGAAGCAGTGCCAGCGCCTTGCGTGATTGGACCTACTTCGATATGGAGAAGAGTCCCGATGCGGTCGAGTCGCTGGTGAACCGCTATCTGGCGCGGGACTACTCCCATCCGCTCGTCGAATCGGAGATCAAAGGAGTCAGGTTCGATTTCCTGAAGTGCATGGATCTGTACCATAGCAAAGCGCTGGAAGACCTGGTCAAGCGGCTGGTCATTCACCCGAAGCGTACTTTCAGGCAGGAAAACCCTTCGCGGGCAAGGGCTCCCGGCGCAGCCGCCAAGTAACAACTGGCTGGCTACGAGCACCCTCATACCAAGGTCAAGTGCGTGCGTTATCGAGGCGACGCTGGCCGCAAAGGTGCTTACCACATAGACTAGGCCAAGCGGGCTTTCTGGCATCCGCGATCCTTGTGTCCGGTCCAGGAAATAATTTCCCTGACCAGTTCCCAAGGGAAACAATTATGCTATCGTGAAATTTCAATGTCACCCCATCGCGCGACCGTCAACCTGTCGCAGCGGCGATGTTCCGTTGGAGAATCATCATGAGCGAGTTATCGTCTTTTTTTCAATCAGTAAAATTGCCCGTCATTTCAGAAGTCGCTCACGCATTGATCAAAACCCTCGATGATGAGGATGCGTCGGCCACCCAAATCAGCGCGATCATTGCACGCGACCCCGCCCTCACCGCCAAGCTGATGCGCCTGGCCAATAGCGCCCGCTTCGGCGTCGCGCGTGGTGTCACGTCACTCGACGATGCCATGGCCATGGCGGGCCTTGGGCATGTGCGCACCCTGGCCCTGGCGGCCTGCTTCGCCGAAACCTTCCCGGACCTTCCGGGCCTCGACAGCGACGAGTTCTGGAAAAGCAGCATGGCCTGCGCCGGCTACGCCAAATGGCTGGCCGTCTGCCTGGGCGACGATGGCCAGGATGCCTGGCTCGCAGGCATGATGATGCGGCTTGGCGAACTGCTGATCTACCAGGCGGCGCCGGCAACGTTTGCCGAGATCGAGGAGCAACCCCACCTGCCGGGTGGACGGTGGGAACGCGAAACGCGATTGCTGGGCTTTTCGGAGGGGCACATTACCGCCGAACTTTGTCGTCGCTGGAATTTCCCAGTCGTCATCGTGAACGCATTAGAAAGCGCATCCGATCCAATGGCCGCCCACCCGTTCAGCAAACTCGGGGCAATCATCCACCTGGCCAGCCTGCTGGCCGACACACCGAGCGACGATCCGGCCATTCTCGAGAGCTTGCCGCAAGACGTCGTCACCGCTTTGCAGCTGAACCGCGAGTGGATGCACAAAAAGTTTCCATCCCACGCATCCTTCTCGGCCGCGCCATGACTCGCCTGGGCGGTGGAGCGCGCTGTCTCCGGACCAGGCCGTCACACCTGGTCTGGCAAATCGATAGTGGGGATACAGCGCCGCGCGAAAATTGAAAATCCTTGTGTCGGTGGTTCGATTCCACCCCGGGCCACCAAGAATATCGTTCACGCAACGCCAACCATCACTGGTTGGCGTTTTTGCTTGTGGGGCTCGTAGTCCTCGTATCCAGCCCATGTAGATAAGCGAAACAAACTGCAGCGGTCAGCGATGTCTCGACCGAATCGTTCGACTGTCCATTTCCATCAGCTTCGTTGCACAAGTCGTCTACGGCGCGATTTGCGCAAGCTGAAAGCAAGTGTACAACTGCGAAACGATATCGGCCTTCAGTCGACGCATCTACATCGGCTTGGGAATCCACCGCCGTGCAGTCGATTTAAGGCACGTCGTAACGCTTCGTCCAGATGGACGGGCTAGGAATGCAGTTGCGGGCCGTGCCGACTCGTGCGTCGGGTTGATGCCGACAAAGCCGCGAATGGCCTGGCTGTCGTAAATCGAATCCTTGATGCATTCGCCGACCGCGTTTGTCACCGTTCAGGTAGCACCGCAGCACCGCCGCCACTGGCAGCGGCCATGGCGTCACAATCCCGATCTGGCCCGTAAGCGGGCGCGGGGAATCTATTTCTTCTCGGTGGGAAACTCGGCTTGAAGATCACATTTCGCCTATTGGTAATTCGCCTGGAATTGAACGAATGCAATAAATTCTGTTTCTCGCAGATATTTCATCATGCTGTGCAAATACGCTACAAATGAAGAAATAATTACAACAATTTATGCATTTATCGTACTATGTATTTACATACAAACGACCTCTTCAGTGCTTTATGTTTCTCCAACTAAATAAAATATCTTTTTAAAAAGATGTAGCCAAAATTAGGGGTGGGGAATGGATAAGTCTTTAGACAGGGCTATGTTCGTGCCTGAGAAAACCGAACTATCTACTCCAAGAAACAAAACCGGGCATTCTTGGATCGCTGTGGTAAACGTCTTCGCAGCCAGCTGTAGAACAATTCGATTCGCAGTGCCTGCAATTCCTCTGACAGTTTCTTCTGTTTATCTTTTCATGGCCGTGGGAGCGTTGTTTACTCCGGGGCTTGAAAAGTACGCCCTGCTATCCGTCTGGCGAAAATGCCTTCGCCGGATAAGCAATACTGACGTTGGGCTCTTGTGCTACTCCGCGCTTGCAAAGTCCGGAATCGCTCAGCTATTTCAATTCCTCGCCACTGATAGCAAGCTGTTGCCTCGCACGTCGCTTATTCGACATGTTACGGCACAGGGTCGACCTTCACGATACAAATTCAGTCTCCAACACCGATATCGCAAGCCCTATTGGGACGCAATGCCATTGAAGTGCCGAATAGAGCGATGTTGGTAATCTCGTCGGGCCTTGAACAGGCAGGTGGCAAGCATTGGCAACCGTAGCTGATTCCTCCAGCTATTAAATCGCCGCACGCTTCGCTTGGCGCCTTGCATCTTATCCACTGCACTTCCCGCTAGCCGATTAGACCGGTGACGGCCTCGTCATGCCTGTTTTGCGCAATCTGTGCGAAGCAGGAGATGTGCGACTGCACACCGTATATCTGATATGGAAGCATGGCTTTTTTACCAGAAACATCAATCAGTGTGACGCTGCTTTCAAAAGGCCGCGAACCAACTCCTGAAAGTGAGTATTCAAATGACGACGTCAAATTCGCAATATGGCTTCAACGTTACGTTTGATGACCTGAATTTCATCCTGAAACAGATCAAGATCGCTGAAGCGAGCGTTAACCCGGCTACCGGCAACATGCAGAACCTGCCGGCGCTGGTCGGGAGTGCGCTGCTCCCGTACGGCTTGCGTACGGTCGATGGCTCATGGAATAACCTGCTGCCAGGGATGGAACGTTCGGGCGCGGCTGATGAAATCATGCCACGCCTGGTGCCTGCCGAATTCATGTCCGCCGAGGGCAAGCCACAGTACTTCTACGGACCGCAGGACACGCAAGCCGGTCCGGTCACGAGTTATGCGCAGACCATGCCGGGAAACGTGGTCTTCGACTCCACGCCACGCATGATCAGCAATCTGATCGTCGACCAGAGTAACCGTAATCCGGCGGCCGTGGCGGCGGCAGATCAGCGTGCGGACGAGAGCACCTACCCCGGACAAAATACGGTGGTGACTGACAACGGCACGCTGTACATTCCGAACCTTTCCCCCGACATCGGCCTGTCGCCGCCGTTCACCGGCGTCATGGCCCTGTTCGGCCAGTTCTTCGACCACGGGCTGGACCTGATTTCAAAAGGCGGCGGCACGGTCTTCGTCCCGCTTGATCCACAGGATCCGCTGTACGTGCAAGGAGGACACGCCAACTTCATGGTCCTGTCGCGGGCGGCGAACACGTCGTTGCCCGGTCCCGATGGGGTGCTGGGCACCGACGACGACACGGTTGGCCATACCAATACGACGACACCGTTCATCGACCAGAACCAGACCTACACCTCGCATCCGTCGCACCAGGTGTTTCTGCGTGAATATTCGATGATCGATGGCAATCCTGTTTCGACCGGCAAACTGCTGACGGGGGCGTTCGGCGGGGGCAACTGGGGCGAAGTCAAGGCCCAGGCTGCTGCCAAGCTTGGCATCCAGTTGACCGATGACGATGTGTTCAACGCACCGCTGCTGGCAACTGACCCCTACGGCAACTTCCTGCCCGGACCCAATGGTTTTGTCCAGATCGCAACCGCCAGCGGCTTAGTGGAGGGCGATCCGGCGGCAAATGGTGGGCGCGGTATAGCAATTCCGCAAGACACCATTCGTACTGGGCACCAATTCCTGATCGATGTGGCCCACTCTTCGGCACCGGGCACCTATGATCACGATCACGATCCGGGTACGCCAGAACTGAAGCTCCTGCCGGACCTGGACACGATAGTCGGCAGTGCCAGCGCTGTTGCGCCGCCCGGCTACTATGACGATGAACTGCTGGACCGCCATTTTTCCAACGGCGATGGCCGCGGCAACGAAAACATCGGCCTCACCGCCATTCATGCGGTCTTCCACTCCGAGCACAACCGTCTGGTAGACCAGTACAAGCAGACGATCCTCGCTAGCGGCGACCTGACAATGCTCAACGAGTGGCTGGCCGTGGACGTATCCTCCATGCCGGTGACCCCGACGGCGCTCGCATCGCTGCAGTGGGACGGCGAACGCCTGTTTCAGGCAGGGCGTTTCGTCAACGAGATGCAATATCAACACATGGTTTTCGAGGAGTTCGCGCGCGCAGTACAGCCGAGTATCGAGCCGTTCGTGTTCTCGCACTCGGCCGACATCAACCCGGCGATCATGGAAGAGTTTGCGAATGTGGTCTACCGCTTCGGTCACTCGATGCTCACCGAAACCGTGTCCCGGCTCGATGGCGATCTCAACAATAAGGACATTGGCCTGATCCAGGCTTTTCTTAATCCGGTCGAATTCAACCGCGCAGGCGGCGAGGCTGGTGAAGCTACAGCAATCGCTGACATTATCCGCGGCATGTCGCGCCAGGTTGGCAACGAAATCGACGAGTTCGTTACTGGAGCGCTGCGCAATAACCTGGTCGGGCTTCCACTCGACCTGGCCGCGCTGAACATCGCACGCGGACGCGATAGCGGGGAACCCAGCTTTAATGAAGCGCGCGCCGCATTCTTCGAGATGAGCGGCGACGCCCAGCTCAAGCCCTATACTAGCTGGGCCGACCTCGCTCCGCACCTGAAAAATCCTGCGTCTATTATTAACTTTATCGCCTCGTACGGCACGCACGAGACAATAACCAACGAAACTACCCTGGCCGGCAAGCGTGCGGCGGCAACACTGCTGGTGATGAACGACATCAACATCACTGGAGATTCGGAAAAGGAGAATGCGCCTGCCGACCGGCTCGACTTTCTGAATGGCACCGGCTCGTGGAAAAACGTTGAAACCGGCCTGAACGATGTCGACTTCTGGATCGGCGGGCTGGCCGAAGCCAAACTCGAATTCGGCGGCATGCTCGCCCCGACCTTCAACTTCGTGTTTGAAGCGCAGATGGAAAATCTGCAGAATGGCGACCGTTTCTATTACCTGAGCCGGACCCAGGGCCTCAACCTTCTGAATGAACTCGAGAGCAACCTGTTTTCCAAAATAGTGATGCGCAACAGCGACCTGGGCGATGCGGACAGCACGACACATCTCCCTGGGCTGCTGTTCAGCACGCCAAGCTATATCCTGGAAATGGACCAGGCCAACCAACGCACCGGAATTGCAGTGCAAGGCAGCACCATCCTGAACGGCGATCCGACCCGCAATAACGAAGTCCTAAATGCAATCAACTCGCTCGTCACACGGGTAAGTCCGGGCGCCGATGTGAATGGCGACGGTCATGCCGACGGCGGCGTACTGGCCTATGCCTACGATGGTCCGGACCACGTCGTGCTGGGTGGTACAGCGGGCAACGATACGCTGATGGGCGGCCGCGGTATGGATACCTTATGGGGTGACGGCGGCAACGACCACTTGGATGGCGGCGACGAAGCCGATCAGGTACATGGCGGCGACGGCGACGACATCATCGAAGACCACGGCACGCCTGCAGGCGCGGCTGACTTCCTGCGCGGCGACGCCGGCAACGACGTCATCAGCAATGGTGCCGGCAACGACATCGTCTTTGGCGGCACCGGGCAGGACTTCTTCATCGTCGGCCCCGACTTTACTGAAATATTCGCCGGCGAAGGCAATGACTTTTTGCTGGGCGGCCCCGGTTCCGACGGCCTGATGGGCAATGAGGGCGACGACTGGATCGAAGGTGGCGAAGGCTTCGATGGCCTGTCGGGCGAGAACTCCCAGCTGTTCTTCAACAGCGACATTATCGGCCACGATGTGCTGAATGGACAGGGAAACGACACCGACTATGACGGCGAGTCGGGCAACGACATCATGGTGCAGGGACCCGGCATTCAGCGCAGCAACGGCATGCTCGGTTTCGACTGGGCCATCCACAAGGGCGACCCCGTCGGCGCCAACTCGGACCTTGGTATTGCCGTCTTCTTCGAACAGGACCAGTTCATCCTGCGCGACCGTTTCGACTCGGTCGAGGGGTTGTCCGGCTGGAAGTATGACGACGTGCTGACCGGTACGATCCGGCCGACCGGCACGGCCGGTGAGCCAGGCGGCATCCTGAACGGCCCATTATCGGACAGCAAGCTATTGCAAAAAGACGTGGCGATGATTGCAGGGCTCCAGCAGCTCCTTGGCGTGGCGGCGGTGGCCAATGGCGAAGCGGTGGTGTTCGATCCGGTCAACGGAGGGGATATCCTGATTGGGGGCAACGGCAACGACCGTTTCATTGGCAAGGCTGGTGACGACCTGATCGATGGCGATGCCTGGCTGAATGTGCGGGTCAGCGTACGCAGCGCAACCGATCCCGACGTCGAAATCCGGTCGGTCGACAGTATCAGCGAGCTCAAGACGGACATGTTGAACGGGACGATCAACCCAGGCCAGCTCCGGATCATCCGGGAGATCATCACTGACCCGGCGGCCAAGAGCGATACCGACACGGCCGTTTATTCGGACCTTTATTCCAATTACGACCTGAGCCGCAACGCCGACGGCACCTGGACTGTTGCCCACCTGCGCGGCACCCAGGCCGATGGTACGGACAAGATCCGCAATGTCGAACTGCTGCAGTTCACCGATCATCTTGTCAACCTGACCGGCGAGCCGAAGATCAGCGACAGCACGCCGCTCGAAGGCCAGGTGCTGACTGCGCTGCCGGGAGAAATTGCACTGTTCAGTGGCATTCTCGAATCGGCCATCAGGTTCCAGTGGCAGAGCGCGAGCACGGGCGACTATACGAATATCGCCGGTGCCACATTGCCCACGTTCACGCCAGCGCAGGCGCATGTGGGCATGAGCTTGCGCGTCGTCGCCACATTCACCGACGCGGCAGGCATTGCGCGCACAGTGATTTCGGCGCCGACCAAGGGCGTCGGCGACCTGGTCATCGGCACCAACCTTGGCGAGACGCTGAGCGGCACGGTTAACAATGACCGCCTTGTGGGCCTCAACGGGAACGATACGCTCAATGGTGGTGCCGGGGCCGACGAGATGATAGGCGGAGCGAACAACGACGCTTACACGGTCGACAACACGGGCGATGTCGTCACTGAACTGGATGGTGGAGGCACCGACATCATCCATACGACGCTGACCAATTACGCGCTTGATGAACTCGGCAACGTCGAACATCTCATGTTCATCGGTGGTGGCAACTTTACCGGCCAGGGTACATCAAAGGCCAATACGCTGACTGGCGGCGCCGGCAACGACATGCTCGACGGCGGCGCAGGTATAGACCGGCTGGTTGGCGGCGTCGGCAATGACACCTATACCCTCTCGGATCTGGGCGACATCGTCGTCGAAGGGACTGGTGCGGGCAACGATACCGTCAATGCCAGCGTGGCGACTTACACGTTGGCGAACAATGTAGAAATCCTGCGCTATACCGGCACTGGCAATTTCAACGGCACCGGCAACACAGGTGCCAACCTGATCGTGGCCGGCGACGGCGATGACATCCTCGACGGCGGCGCCGGCAACGACGAACTGCGCAGCGGGGCCGGCAATGACAAGCTCACCGGCGGTATTGGCGACGATATCTTGTTCGGCGGCACAGGCGACGACGTGCATGATGGCGGCACGGGTGCCGACCGCATGACTGGCAGCAATGGTGACGATACCTATGTGGTCAACGACGTGGGCGACGCCATTGTCGAGCTGCTTGGCGAGGGTGACGATACCGTCCGCACCACGCTGGCGAATTATGTACTCGGCGACGACCTGGAAAATCTCCTTTACACCGGCAGCCAGGTGTTCAGGGGGACCGGCAATGCACTAAGCAACCGGATCACAGGTGCGGGGGCTGCGGATTTCCTGGATGGCGGGGCCGGCATTGACAGCATGACCGGCGGCAGCGGTAACGATACCTACACTGTCGACGAGTCGCTCGACGCCGTGGTGGAACTGCTCAACGGCGGCACCGACCTGATCAGAACCACCCTCACCAGCTATGCGCTGTTCGACCACGTCGAGAACCTGACCTACACCGGCAACCTTGCCTTCCTGGGCGATGGCAACGGCCTTGTCAATATTATTATCGGAAGCACCGGCGCGGATACCCTCGACGGCAAGGCTGGCGCCGACCAGTTGATGGGCGGCGCAGGCAACGACATCTATATCGTCGACGAGACCGCAGACGTGATCGTGGAGACAGCTGGCGCAGGCCTGGATACCGTCAGGTCGACCGCGCTGGCGTACACGCTGGCCAACAATGTCGACTACCTCACCTTTACCGGTACCGGCAACTTCACCGGCACCGGCAACAACCAGGCCAACCAGATCACCGGCGGTGACGGCGATGACGTGCTGGACGGCGGCGCCGGCGCAGATACCCTCACTGGTGGCAAGGGCAACGACGCCTATAAGGTCAATCAGACGTCGGACGTGATCGTGGAAGTGGCTGGCGAAGGCACTGACACGGTGCAGTCGACGGCGACGAGTTATACGCTCGGTGCCAACCTCGAGGACCTGCTGCATTCCGGCGCTGCTGCAACACTGGTAGGCAATGAACTCGGCAATACCATCATCGGGGGCGGTCTCAACGACATTCTCCGTGGCATGGATGGCAACGATCGTCTTGACGGTGGCGCTGGTAACGATGTTCTTCAAGGGGGGAACGGTTCTGATGCATTCGCGTTCAGTGTGTACGCGTTTGGCGCTGACACGATATCCGGATTCGATGCCAATCCGAACGGCGGCCAGGACCGGATCGATCTTGTTGCACTCGGTATCACAGAGGCTAATTTCACGTCAAAAGTGCAACTTACGCTGGTGGACAACAACACCAGCATACAAATCCAGATCGTTGGAGGTGGCTCGATCTTGCTTCAGGGCCTTGGGGATCTGTCTTCAATGACCGTGGCCGACTTCGTACTGGCTGTCTAAAGGCATCTTGTTGTAGCTGTAAGCGACACCTCTGTGGCCGGCACGGGACAGTTGTCCTGTGCTTGGTCGACATCATTCTCAACCAAGTGAGGCATCATGAAAAATTATTATTTTTGCAAAGCCAGACAAGTCGTCGTCGCTCTCGTGCTGTCTGCGGCGAGCATACAGCTAGCCTCGGCCGGCATCATTTTTTCGGAGCCGGCAGCAGTGCCCGGCGTCGGGAATGGCGTGTTTGCCGTTCGGTTCAATACGGGACCGAGCGATACCGGGCCATCCACCACGGTCACCGGTACCGCAGGCGCGGGCCCTGTCAACGACCGGTACCTCGTCGATTACTCAAGTAATGAATCGCTGATAGCTGCCGACAATCCAAGCGCAACTCCGCCGATGACACCGCAAGTGACCGGAGCAGACGGCAGCTTCCGGCTACTTGACGTCAGTGTTCAAAACGGCGCCTTTACCTCGTTGTTCCTGAATTTCCGTATGCCCGTCGTGCCTCGTAACCCAGCGGGTCGGTTCGCCGATATCACAGCGTTCGGATTTAATGGGGAAATGGCCACTTATACCCTTGAGCTCAGCAATGGCAATAACTTTTTCCGTGTGGATGCCACGGACGGCACCCTGTTGAGAAACCTGTCGTTGCTGAGCCCTTTCGAGATTCTGGACGCGCGCCAGGCGCGCATCAGCGGCCTGCAAGACGCACCAGTGCCTGAACCAGCTACGCTGTTGAGCCTCGGGATTGGTCTGGCAGGCTTGGTTGCAGTACGGCGCCGGCCCCGTGTTCCCGGTGCAGTCGTTTTCGGTACGCAGCCGGCGTTGAAATAGCGCCAAAAGGGGTTCCTCTACCTTGTGGACCGAACGCAGCGATGTCGCGTGGTTCGTCTCGCGCCTGCCGCCCCTGATGCGGTGGCAGGCCGGTGCGCGTGTGCGCAAAGGCCAAATGTGCTTCTGTTTGTAATGGTGCCGTGTGGTGAGTGCAGTGAATGTCCCCAAGCGCTGCAAGGCAGGCTTACTTGATCCATCTTCACCCGTATTTGCCGCGCTCCGTAAGCATGTTTTGGCAGCACTGGCCGTAGACGACATACAGGCAGCAGGACAGTTAGAGAAGCTCGACATTGTCAGTGCGCGGGACATTCCTGACCCAGGTTTTTTGCTTTATTAAGGGATATTTTCAGACTGCGGCGAAAATACCACGCCAGACGCATCCTCAGGAAAGAAAGCCCGATTTTTACGTTTTTTAAACTAAGGCAATCAACCAGATACCTGAAAAATTCACGATGGAAATAGGTTCTACAGAGAAGCAAAGAATTTTCGCAAAACTTCATCGCAAGCACAAAAAATTTCGATATGCGTTGCTCATTTTTGAGCATTTACGAATTAGCTTAATTTCTTTAATTAAGTTAAAGGATGATATAAAGAAAAACATTCCTTAGAGTTTCGATTTTTAATCATAGTAGCGAAACGTAGTTTGGCGAACCATGCCAGGGTATTTTACATTCTCATGAAACTCAACCCCGAAAAATAGACTTCAATAAAAGTAGATTTTTATCAGCGATGGAGTAATATGCAATCTGGGCAGGGGATACTGTAATCAATGTTTTTCAATTACTTATAATAAATTAATCAAGCAGTAAAAAAGGGGCATGGCATTAAGTCGTCTGAAGAATTTCAGAGGTGCCAAGCCTTCGAAGACAGACGCTATAAAACTTTAACAGCCAAGGGTGTCGACATGCAGAGATCCACAGAAAAAGGAGTTCTCACGCCCAAACGTCGCGAATTCCTCAAACTCGGTGCTGCAGCAGGAGGATCTGGACTGATTGCGTCGCGTTCACTCGACGTCAGCGGCGCAGATATCACGCCTCCGTATACCGTACCGTATCTTGAAGCACTCCCGGTGTATCGTCCCAAACTGCCGGTAGAGCTTAGTCCGCCGCCGCAGGAATACCCCCATGCCGACGAGGCGGGGCGTGACCGGCACCAGGCGTGGAACAGGTTTCCTTACCAAAAAACCTATTCAATCATCGTCAAGCAAGGGATGCATACATTCCATCCGCACCTGCCTACCCAGACGATTTGGGGCTACGACGGTAAATACCCCGGTCCAACGATCGTCGCGCTGATAGGTGAGCCTGTGATTGTCCGTTATTACAACAGACTGCCTCGCGACGTAAATAGTTTTGGCTCACCTGAGATATCGACCCACTTGCACAATGGCCATTCGGCATCGGAAAGCGATGGGTTTGCCGGGAATTATTTTAGCACCACAATTGCTGGGCCTACACTGACCCGACCTGGCAAGTATTACGATTGCCATTATCCGAATGCATATGCAGGTACCGATCGATGGCCAGACAGCGCAGGCGATTATCGGGAGGCTTTGGGGACACTGTGGTATCACGATCACCGTGAAGGTTTCACAGCGGCAAACGTGTACAAGGGGCTCGCCGCTTTCTACCTTGTGTTTGACAAAGTAGATTCCGGCAACGAACGGGATCCATCACCGACTGCCTTGCGCCTGCCCAGCGGCGTAGGGGTCTACGATATCCCCATGATCATCCAGAACCCGAAGTTCGATGCAGGGGGCCTGCTGATTTTCGACCAGTTCGACACTGAAGGCTTCCTTGGAAACAAGTTTACCGTGAATGGTAAGGTTTCACCTTTTTTCAAGGTAGCAAGCCGCAAGTACCGGTTCCGCATTCTCAACGGTAGTACGTCACGCTTTTACGATCTGGTCGTGCGGAAAGGCAATACTGACCTGCCTTTCCGGATTATCGCCAATGACGGCAACCTGCTGCCGGCACCCTTGAAAGCGACCTCGATACGGATTGCGCCTGCCGAGCGGATCGACATTGTCATGGATTTCTCAACCATCGCGATTGGTTCCGAATTGTACTTGGTGGATCGCATTGTGCAGAGCGAGGGCCGGGGACCTGAAAGTATTCTCAACCTTGCCGGCAATGCGCTGATGCGCTTCGACGTCGACCGTACCGCCGCCGATAGCAGCCGCGTTCCGAGCCAATTGCGGCCACTGCCAGAAATAAACTTCGCTGAGGTAGCCAAACGGCGCGAGTTTCGATTCAAACGCGAGAACGGCGTGTGGCTGGTGAACAACGAGGTCTTCGATCCTGAAAAAGCCTCGTTCAAAGTCAAGCGCGGTACTGCAGAAATCTGGGAACTGGGGGGGAGCGGCGGTTGGCATCATCCGATCCATATTCATCTTGAAGAGGGGCGTTTGTTGTCACGCGGAGGCAGACCGCCGTCGCTAGTCGAAGCAGGACGAAAAGACGTTTTTGTTCTGAATCCGGAAGAGAGCGTCACAATATATGTACAGTTTCGGGACTTCGTTGGCAAATACATGATGCATTGTCATAACACGATCCATGAAGATCATTCGATGATGGTGCGTTTTGACGTCGAAGACTGAGCAGTTGCGCGGCAAATAAACCTACAAGGTGACAGACATGGACAGGCGTCTTTTATTTGCAACCGCAGGAGGACTAGCATTTGGCGTGGCCAGTAAGCTGCTTGCATCGCCAGATCATGCGCCTTCTGCGCATCCGTATTTCCCTGACACCGTGTTATATGATCATGACGGCAAGCCACGACGCTTGTATTCGGATCTGCTGGAGAACAGGGTTGTCGTCATTAATATGATGTATGCGATGTGTACCGCTATCTGCCCGGACAATACGGCGCGTCTGCGCGAGGTGCAGACGGCGCTCATGGACCGGTCTGGCCGCGATGTGTTTATTTACTCGATCACATTACGGCCAGAACTCGACTCTCCGGCTGTATTGGCGGAATATGCAAAACAATTTGGAGTCGGCAAGGGATGGTCATTTCTTACCGGTTCACCCAAGGATATCGATCTGGTCCGACGCAAACTCGGCTTCTACGACACAGATCCGGTAGCCGATGCCGATATCCGGAACCACACCGGCGTCCTTCGCATTGGCAATGTCAAGCTGGACCGGTGGATGATGATGCCAAACCGAAGCCGGGCGAGCCTTGTCGTCCGCGCCATCGAAAATATCTGTTGATAGTCTCGTCAAGCGAACCTACATCATTGACCGGAGCGCGCTGCGATCAGTAAAGGCCAATCCCGGTGAAGTTTTCGGAGGAGGTAAATGGTTCAGATTGTTCTTTGATGGTTCTTCAAATGGTTTGACAAAGGAATGGGGGCATCGAGGCCAGGGCCGCTCATGGCATGTGCGCCGACCGACTTCGTGGTCGCCAACCTGCCCGAGGCCAGACGCGACGCGCTACAGTAATGCCAGACCTCCTTGTGTCCTGGCCGGCCAGGCGCCGCGTTGTGGAAAGTGTATGCTCTTGCCATGCTCACTGCCTCAGGAAAGCACGCCATGACTGCCCCCACCCGACCATCCCGCCGCATTGCCCGGCCACGGCGCACACGACAGCTGATTGGCCTTGCCTGCGTCGTGGGGCTGGCGCTGGTGCTGCTGCCCTCAGCCAGCCACGCGGTCGAAGAACCCGCCTACACCATCGTGCGGTCCTACCCCACATTCGAGATTCGCCAGTACGGGGCTTACACCGTCGCGGAGGTGGTGATGCCGCCTCCCGCCGAGGATGCGGGGAACCGCGCCTTTCCCATTTTGGCCGGCTACATCTTTGGCAAGAACAAGGGCGAACGCAAGCTTGCCATGACCGCCCCTGTGACCCAGGCGTCGGTCCCGGCCAAGCTGGACATGACGGCGCCCGTCACCCAGAGCACGGGTCCTGACGGCATCCTGGTGCAGTTCGTCCTGCCCAAGGATATCAATATGGACAACGCGCCGCTGCCGCTCGATCCAAGCATCAGGCTGCGCGAAGTGCAACCCACACAGGTGGCGGTGATCCGGTATTCCGGCTTCTGGTCGCAAGCCAATTACGACAAGCACCTGGCCGAACTCCAGGCGGCACTGCGTGCAGCCGCTATCCGCTGGACGGGCGAACCGGTACTGTCGCGCTACAACAGCCCAATGACGCCATGGTTCATGCGGCGCAACGAGATCTGGCTAAAGCTCGACTGAACGGCGCCGCGCCTGCGCCTGTTATCGGCGCGCGGGCATGCGCCTCCATTTGACCAGGCCGACAACCGCGAACACCAGCACCAGGCCGAGGAGCATGGCAAGCTCCATGCGCACCTCGTGCAGCGAGGCACCCATCTGGTTGGTGGCGACGAAGCCCTGGATCGCCGCAGTCGACGGCAACAGCGCGCCGAGTGCGCGCAACGGCAGCGGGATGGCGCTTGCCGGCCAGGTCAGGCCCGACAGGAACATGATGGGCAAGGAGGTGGCAACGAGCAGTTGCATGCTGCGCTCGCGGGTGCGGAAGAACATGCCGATCAACATGCCCAAAGCCGCCACGCTGTAGGCGAACAGCAGGGTCAGGACGGCCGTGCCCGCCAGGTTGCCGCCGCGCGGATAATCCTGCCACCAGAAGACGAAGCCGAAAAAGTACAGCGCATTGAGCACCACGACCAGCGCGAACGCACTCAGGGCGCCGCAATACGAGGCCGCGTCCTGCCCGTAAGGGAAGGATTTGTCGCTCGACCAGCTACCGAACAACAGCCCGATCCCGAGCAAAAAGGTTTGCTGCATGACCAGCACCATGACCCCAGGCACGACATACGAGGCATAGCCTTCGCGCACATTGAACAGCGGCAGCGCCTCGACGGCCAGCGGCTGGCGCGCCGCCTCGGCCTGCATGCCGGACGAGGTCGATGCGCCCAGGCGCTTGAGTTCGATACCGGCGGACACCGTGCCGGCGACCTCGGCCAGGCCGTTCAGGACTACCTTGTTCAGCAAAGGATAGGAACCGTGGCCACTGACCTCCACTTCGGGCTGCATGCCGGCCAGCACCTTGCGGCTGAAGTCGGCGGGGATGAACATCGCGCCGGCAGCCTTGCCCTGCCAGATCAGCGCCTGCGCATCTTCGGGCCGCGTGCTGACGCCGGCCACGACCAGGCCGGGGTGGGCCCCGGCATAGCGGATCAGCTGGCGCGACAGGGCCGACTGGTCCTGGTCGACCACCGCGACCGGTACCCGGCGCACCGTCTCGGTACTATAGGGCAGCGGATAGAAAAACGAATAGATGATGCCGGAAATGAAAAACAGCAGCAGCGCCGCCTTGTCGCGCAAGATGGCTTGCCAGGTCAGCATGAACGCGCCCCAGGCGCGGCGCGGGGCGCTCATTGCTTGCCCCAGGTGGCAGGCTGGTGCATGCGGCGCGCCAGGCGCAGCCAGGCAGCCACGCCCAGGCCAAGCGTAAAGGCCAGCAGGATCGCCAGGTGCGTTATGTTGTAGCGCAGCGGCGCGCCCCCGGTCCAGGTGTTGTTCAACATTTGCAGATAGTGTGTCAGTGGCAGGGATTCGGCCCAGATGCGCGCGCTCAGCGGCATCGACAGCAGCGGAAAGCCCTGGCCGGCGAACGCAAACGCGGGCGCCGTGATGAAGGCGCTGGCCGACAGCGCCGCGCGCAGCGATGAGGTGAAGACAGCGATCGCCGCGCCAAGCGCGAGGCAGGCCGTGATGAACAGGGCGGTGCCTGCCAGCATGGCCGTGGCGCTCCCCTGCACCGGCCAGCGCAGCACGACGCCGAACAGGACGAACAGCAACAGCGCATGCACGGCGAAGCAGGCACAGGGAATGAGCAATTTTCCTAGCAAGGCCACAGCAGGCTTGCCGTGGGCGGCGGCCAGCCAGTCGGGCACCGTGGCAGCGCGAAATTCGCGGCCAATCGCCGTCACCGCCGCCAGCGTCACGAACATATGCAATAGCGTAAAGGCCACCGGCAGCGCAAGCGACGGAATGTAGCTGCCGTTTTCATTGAACAGCGTGCTGATGCGGGTTTGCACCGGCTCGATCTGCACGCCGGCCTGGCCGGGACCGGCGCCGCGGCGCGCGCGCGCCTGCAGTTCGATGCCCGCCGACAGGGTGGTCACCACGGCGCGCACGTCACGCGTCATGCTGCCCGAATGGGCCGAAAACTGGGCGTTATAGGCCCACTGGACCTTGGCCCCGCGGCCCGCAAGCACCGACTCCTGCAGATCTGCAGGAATCGACACCAGGCCGAATGCCTCGCGCGCGCGGATCAGGCGCAGCGCCTCGGCCTCGTTGTCTGCGACGAGCACCACGTTCAGTCCGGGCGAGGCGTCGAGCATGCGGATGAGGTTGCGCGAGACGACGGTATGGTCGCGGTCATGCACCACCAGCGGCAGGTCGCGCGCCACGCCGGCCGAGAAGGTCCACCATGTCAGCAGGTAGAGCGCGAGCGGGATCGCCCCCAGCATGGCGATATCCCATGGATCGGCGCGCAGGCGTGCCCATTCGCGCCGCAAGGACGATGCGATGGCGTTGCCGGATCGGGTCATCGGCCGCGCTCAGTGATCGAACACGACCGTCATTCCCGGGCGCAGTCCGGGCACCGGGGCAGTCGGGCGCAGCCTGACCTCGAAGGTGCGCAGATCGGTGCCGCCCGGGCGCGCGGCGCGCCAGGTGGCAAAGGCCGGCAAGGCGGACACCGTGGTGGCCTTGAACTGGACCCGTGTGTTGAGCGCGGGGATGGTGGCCTGGTGAACCGAACCCTGCGCATACGCCTTGAATGCATCTTCGCGCACGGCCACCACGGCCCAGACATCGGCCAGGTCGACCAGGGTAATGACGGGGAAGCCCTGCGGCGCCAGCTCACCGGCCTGGATCGCGAGCTTGGTCACCTCGCCCGCGGCGGGCGCCGTGATGCGCGTCTCGTCGAGCGCGGCGCCTGCTTCGTCCGCTACGCCGGCTACCTGCCGCGCCTGCGCCTCGGCAGCCTGGCGGTCTTCGGCACGGGCGCCCTGGCGCGCCAGCGCGTATTGGGCGCGGGCGGCGGTGGCCAGCTCGCTCGCCGAGCGCGCCTGGGCTTCGGCCTCGTCGCGTTTCTGGCGCGCGACGACGCCTTCGGCATACATCGCCCCGATGCGCTCGAACGTGACCCTGGCGAGACTGGCGCCCGCCTCGGCGCGCTCCCAGTTGGCGCGCGCGGCGACGATTTCTTCCGGCCGCGCGCCGGCCTGCACCTTCTGGCTGGTCGCGCGCGCGGCATCGCGCGCGGCTTCGGCCTGCGCCACCTTGGCCCGCACTTCGGGGCTGTCGAGCTCGAACAGCAGATCGCCGCGGGCGACACGCTGGCCCAGCTGCACATGGACCTGGCCAACCCGGCCCGGCACCTTCGACGACACATTGATTTCCTGCGCCTCGATCTGGCCCTGGAGCGGATCGCGGACCGGCTGGAAGGCCAGGTACAGGCCCCAGCCGAGCAGGGCGAGAATGACAATGCCGGTGCCGCCGGCAAGCAGGCCTTTGGTGGAAGGTTTTGCCATGATGCTTATTCTTTCGTGAGGTCGACGATGTGCGTGGCGGTCCGGGACAGCGCGCTCAGGCGCTCAGGCTCGCCGCTGGTGCCCAGCAATTTGGCCAGCGCCATGACGTAGTCGTAGCCGGCCTGGGCACGCTCGAGGGATGTTTTGGTGTAGTTGAGCGACGCGTCGGCAACGTCGGTCGACGTGGCCTGCCCGTTCTGGAACCCCACCTGCGCCAGGCGCTGCGTCTCGGCCGCCAGCTCGATCGCAGACCCCATCGCCAGGTAGCGCTGGCGGGCATCCTCCATGCTGCGCCACTGGCTTTCAGCCAGGGTCGGGATATCGCGCCCGGCCTGCTCTGCCGCCACCTCGACGCGCTGCTGCTCGAGCCGGGCGGCGGCGGTCATTTTTGCGCGGTCGATGCGCTCGACCAGCGGGACGCTGAGCGACACCCCGACCAGCCAGTTGGCGCGGCTGGAGCTGCCACGGTTGAGGTTATAGTTGGCGATCCCGATGACGGTCGGGCTGAATTCCCGGCCCTGCAGTTGCAGGGCGCCGTCCGCCTGCTTGCGCTTGCCTGCAATTTGTTTCCAGGCCGCGTTCGACGCCATGGCCGCATCGATGAACGAGGCCAGCGAGCCGGGCGACTCGGCATGCACGAACAGCGGCGTGGTCGGCGTGACGGCGCCGTGCGCGTCGAGCAGGCGGCGCAGCGCGAGCTGCGCGATCTCGAGGTCGCTGCCCGCCTTTGCCGCTTCCCTGACCGCATTGTCGACGGCGACATCGGCTTTCAGGCGCTCGACCTTCGCGATCAGCCCGCTACGCTCCATCTTGCGCGCCATGCGCTGATGCTCTTTGGCAAGCTCGGCCGCCGAGCTGCGCAACTGGCTGGCCTTGGCGGCAAGTTGCACTGTGAAATAGCGCTGCGCCAGCTGGATCGAGGCATCGTCCACGGCCGCCTGCACGCTCGCATGGGCTTCGTCCGCGCGGCCGGCGGCGATCTGCTTGACCGCATCGAGGCGCCCGCCCGTGTAGAGCGGCCAGACCGTGTTCAGACCGAGCGAATGGACGTTGAACACGCGGTCGACATTGATGGCTGGCGGGATGTCCGGCAGGTTCAGGGCCGGCAGCGGCGGTAGCGAGTCGAGCACCGGGTTGGCCAGCTGCGTAATGGCGCCGGTGTCGACGCTGAGGGTGGTCGAGACCCGCCCGGCAAAGCCGGACAGGCGCACATCCGGGCCATCGATGCGGCGCAGCGCCTCGGCCTGCAATTGCCTGGCCTGGAAATCGAGCCGGGCGCCACTTACGGCACCCGCACTGGTTTGCATCCGGCGCAGCGCCTCGGCATAGTCGATGCCGGTATCGGCCCGCGCGGGCAGGGTCAGCGCCACAAGCGCGGCGGCTGCAATTGCCCCAGGCAAAATAGCCTTCACTTTCATGCATTGCTCCGGTGTTCATTCGTCGATCCGCCCTCGTCGGGGCGGATGCTGTTGCTGGTCATGCATATTGCATGACTGGCATCATGGACGTAATGATAACGCCTCAAGCGTATTGACGGCTACCTGCTTGCGTTCGCTGTTCCAGGCTGGCAATCGTCCTAACGAACGCAGTCGTTATTCCTGCTGCGGTACGCTTGCCGCATACGCACACCCGTGCGATGGGAGATCGATCATGCATCACATTCGCTGCGGCAACGGCAAACCTTTGCTTCTGATTCATGGCCTCGGTGGCCATTGGCAGAGCTGGAATCCCATTCTGGCCGATCTCGCGAGCAGGCGCGAAGTCATCGCGGTGGACCTGCCTGGCTTTGGCCAGACGCCCAGGCTGGCCGGCGAAACTTCGATCCGCACGCTGGCGGATGAAACGGCGGCCTTTCTCCACGCCCAGGGCTTGACCGGCATCGACGCAGTCGGCAGCTCGATGGGAGCGCGGCTGGTGCTGGAACTGGCGCGCCGCGGTGGAATCGTTGGCGGCGTGGTGGCGCTTAATCCGGGCGGGTTCTGGCAGGGCTGGGAGCGGCACGCGTTCTTCAGTTCTATTTACCTGTCGATACGGCTGCTGCGGCTGCTGCGCCCCGTGTTGCCGGCGGTCTGCGCCAACCCGATTGGCCGCGCGCTGTTGCTGGCCCAATTCTCTTCCCGGGCAACCAAGCTGGCACCGGACATCGTGACCGATGAATTGTGCAGCTATGTGGCCTCGCCGGTGTTTGACGAAATGCTGGCTCAGCTCGCGTATGGCGAGGAGCAGCTAGGCGCGCCCCGCAACAGCATCACGCAGCCGCTCGTCATTGGTTGGGGACGACGTGACCGGGTCTGTTTCCCCTGGCAGGCCAGGCGGGCAATGGCCCTGTTCCCGGATGCCCAACTGCACTGGTTCGAGCGCTGCGGCCATTTCCCGCATTGGGATGCGCCGGCGGAAGCCGCGCAGCTGATTCTGAGCGCACTGGCCGGCACGCACGCCACTGCTGCTGCCGGGCTTGCTTATGCGGGCGATGGGCCCCATCTTGAACAATCCCTGAGTCTGCAACTGCCCGCGCGTTGATATTCACGGCCCGACACGTCGATGTGTCAATCAGTGTCGTCCGCGCCGTTGCCGGGCTCCGTTGAATGCAGCAGTGCCGGTGGGCTGCAACGCTGCCATTTGCCAAAAACAGGGCAGGTGCGACGGCGAATGCATCAACGTGGGAAGATAGACGTTATCGACTCATGACTCATCCAAGCAAAGGACATCAATGACACAACAAACTGAAACCGCGATCCTGGCCGGAGGCTGCTTCTGGGGCATGGAAGATCTGCTGCGCCGCATGCCTGGCGTGCTGTCCACGCGCGTCGGCTACACCGGCGGCGACGTGCCCAACGCTACGTACCGGAACCATGGCACGCACGCGGAAGCGCTCGAACTGGTGTTCGATCCAAGCCAGATCAGCTATCGCCGGATTCTCGAATTTTTCTTCCAGATCCACGATCCGACCACCCCGAACCGCCAGGGCAATGACCGGGGAATGAGCTATCGCTCCGCCATCTATTATCTCGACGACGCACAAAAGCAGATGGCCGAACAGACCATTGCCGACGTCGACGCATCCGGCCTCTGGCCCGGCAAAGCGGTTACCGAGATCGCTGCAGCGGGGCCTTTCTGGGAAGCCGAACCGGAACACCAGGACTATCTGGAGCGCATTCCGAACGGATACACCTGCCACTTCATCCGCCCGGACTGGAAGCTGCCCTCACGCCAGGAATCGAAATAATCCCGGTACCGCCCGGGCATGGAGTTGCCAGACCAGGGTGCACTATCCTCGGGCCGGTAACTCCATGGAAAAGCTGATGTAGCGACGTCAAGTTACACCGTATCCGCTTGATCCCGACCATCGGTTGCACGCTGAAGCGGAACTCCAACAGATGAACTTCAGTCCAAAAAGGACGTTCATTCCGGAGGTGCAACCATGAGATCTGTCTTGAAGTGGCTGGGTGCGTTGAGTCTGGCGGTTCTTCTGTCGTCCTGTGGAAGCAGTGACGACGATCTCGGCAACGTCGCCGAGGTCGCTCAAAAAAATGGTTTCACAGCATTGCTGGCCGCAGTCGACAAGGCAGGCATTGCCAGTACATTGACCGCCGCGAATGCCGACCTGACGGTTCTGGCCCCCACCGACGCAGCCTTCGGCGCACTGGCGACACAACTTGGTTTTACCAATGCCAGCGCCATGGTGGCGGCACTGCCAGCGGCCGACCTGGGCAAGATACTGCGCTACCATGTGATCCCCGGCGCCAGGTCCTCGGCGGCGCTAAGCACTACCGGCGCAACCGTGGCGACAGCCTACGTCTTCGACGGCGCAGCTGCCCGGCTCGCACTGAACACTTCATCCGGCGTGGCATTCACCGACGCCGTCCTGGCCAGGGCCAGCGTGACGACGGCCAATGTGTACGCCGATAACGGCATCATCCACGGGATCGACAAGGTCCTGATACCACCCGGCGTGCTCAATGTCGTGCAGATGGCCCAGACCAATCCGGCATCTTTCAGCTCGCTCGTCGGCGCAGTCGTGGCAACCGGTCTGGCACCTGCGCTTAGTGCAAGCGGCCCCTTTACCGTCTTCGCACCCAACAATGCCGCATTCGCCTCGGCGCCCACGGGCCTGACCAGGTCACAGCTCACGTCGGTCCTGACCTACCACGTGTTGCCGGCACAGGTCCTGTCTACTGCGATACCGTTTGGCACGCCGGTGGCGACTCTGGCGACGACAGCCCTCGACGGGTCAACGGTCGCGGCCCAGACCATCACGATCAACCGCAATCTGACGATTACCGACACCACGGCGGTGCCGGCCACCATCCTGGCAACGGACGTCCGCGCCAGCAACGGCGTCATTCATGTCATCGGAAAGGTGTTGATTCCTAGATAGGTGCACGTCCAGCCATGGCAGCGCTGCAGCGGCTAGTCCAGGACCGGGCGCAGACCAATCAAGCAATACAGACTAAGCGGCGTGCCTGTACTGACGCGGCTGGCTGCCAGCGTCCATGACGTTGACGACACCCTTGCGCCCGGCGATACTCGTTGCTCTTCGACCAATACGATGCACGATGCATGCTCGTCATCGGTCACTGACACGAATAACCTGGAGCGCGCATGCCGCCTGTTTCTGCTGCCATGATTACCAACGATGCCGTCGTCTTCGGCATGCTTGCCACCATACTCGGTACGGTCCTGTGGACCGCGGCACGCCCGGATGGTTTCTGGAAAAAGTTCTACAGCTATGTACCAGCCCTGCTGCTGTGCTACCTGCTGCCGTCGCTGCTGAACACACTTGGCGTCATCGACGGCGCGGCCTCAGGGCTCTACCCGATGGCGCGCGATTACCTGCTGCCCAGTTCTCTCGTGCTGCTGTGCGTGGCAATCGACTTCAAGGCGATCGTGCGGCTCGGTCCCAAGGCAATCATCATGTTCCTGACCGGCACGGTTGGCGTTATGCTCGGCGCCCTCGTCTCGTTCGAGGCCATGCGCGTGATCCATCCCGAGACAGTGGCCGGCGACACCTGGCGTGGCATGACCACGGTGGCCGGCTCCTGGATTGGCGGCGGGGCCAACCAGGCCGCCATGCGCGAGGTCTTCGATGTGGATGCCACGATGTTCGGCCAGTTCGTCGCTGTCGATGTGCTGGTAGGTAATTTGTGGACGGCCGTGTTGCTGTTTCTTGCCAGCCGCGCCCACGTATTCGATCGCTGGACAGGCGCGGACCTCACGGCGCTGAACCACTTGCGTGACAGCATCGAGCAATACCAGGCGCAGCACGCGCGGATCCCGACCACGGCCGACATCATGGTAATTCTTGCCATCGGCCTGGGCGCGACCGGCCTGTCCCATTTCCTGTCCCAGCCGCTGGTTGGGTGGATCGCATCCCTGCCGGCTGAGTGGCGCCTGCAGGATTACAGCCTGACATCGGGCTTTTTCTGGATCGTCGTGATCGCCACCACCATCGGTTTGCTGCTCAGCTTTACAAAGGCCCGCACATTCGAGGGCGCCGGGGCTTCGCGCATCGGCTCAGTGATGCTGTACGTGCTGGTCGCCACGATCGGCATGCAGATGGACCTGAGCGCTCTGGTCGATCGCCCCTGGCTGTTCCTGCTCGGCTTTATCTGGATCGCGTTCCACGGCGGCCTGATGATCCTGATGGCCAAACTGATCCGTGCACCGCTCTTCATGATGGCGGTGGGCTCGCAAGCCAACATCGGTGCAGCAGCATCGGCGCCGGTGGTTGCCAGCGCCTTCCATCCGGCGCTCGCGCCGGTTGGCGTGTTGCTCGCCGTGCTGGGCTATGCACTGGGCACCTATGGCGCCTACATCACGGGGATTTCCCTGCGCGCGATTGCTGGCGGGTAAACACGGGCCGCCGGCGCGCGCCGCTTAAGGATGACCTCATCAGCGGGCTGTTAGAATTTGGGACAATCTTTCTCTCTTTATTTGCAGGAGTACTCAAATCCTCGGCTTTCTCGTCAAACTGGCCATCGGCAAGCCAAAACTGGTGCTTGCCCTCGTGGTGGCGCTGCTGGCAGTGTTGGCTGGCACGATCACCTACACCGGCTACCTCGTGATCGGGGTCGTGGCCGAGTATCTCGGCACGGGCCGGTTCGTGGCCGGCTTGCTGCTTGGCATTCTGTTCGCCAGGTTTCCTTCGGTTAGCCAAGGCAAGCTGCGCCTTGTTGGCCTGCTGCCCAAGCCTGTCCGTCGCCCGCTCATGGTGACCCTGGTCGCACTCTGCCTGCTGCACTTCGTGTGGCAGGGCGACTACGTACCAGCATTGTTCACCGGGTTTGTAACGGCGTTTCTTCTTGCCTTCCCCTGGTTGCGCAAAACCCTGTTTGCTCGAGTGTCTTCGTCGTTCTCCAGGTTCATGCCTGGTCAGCGCCCGCCTGAGCGCAACGACGACATGGTGATCGAGGGCGAATTCAAGGAGCGCAAGGACTAAGCGGCTGAGCTTCCCCGGCAACGGGCGACTACGCATTCAGAAGGTGCAGCCGCATCCCTCTTGCATGCAACCCGTATGGCCCACAGTGGTATGCTGCGCCCTCATACTCCGAAGCCAATGCCATGACCAATAAAAAACAGCCTTCCGCCCGCCAGCCAGCCGAGACGCCCGCCGGCCGGGCCGAAAATCCCTTCCTGGACGTCGAGTTCTACCAGCGCATGCGCGACTACACCGAGCGCGATGCCGCCTTTTCGAAGGAGCTGAAGGCCATCGGCGACAGCGGCGCGGGCAAGCACAGCACCGACATCCGCGAAGCGCCGTCACTGGCATTGCTGCGCGCCGTCGTCAAGAAAGGCTTGTCGCTGGAGACCATGTTGGGCCGCATGGCGCAGGGTGTGGAACTGGGTTTGTGGGAACCATGGATGAGCGCCTTCGGCATCGAGATCCGCGGCGTCAACTACGCAAAAACAGAGCAGCGCAATGCCCGTCTGGTGCTCGACATGAGCCTGGCGTGCAAGGTCAATTCGGTGTTTGCCAATGCAGGCGTCGTCAACTGGCGCAGCCTGGTGGCGCAGGATTGCGCGCAGATCCAGATCGACAAGCCGACCGAGAAATCCGGCGCCAAGGTCTATGCCATCTTCTTCCTGGATGCGCCAGGAAAGTGATTTTTAACAGCGTAATGCGCACCATCTGATCATTCAATCAGCCCCGCCACCAGGAGCCCCCCATGGACCGACGCCACTTTCTCGCCGCACTGGCGGCATGCGCAACGCCCGTGGCAGGCGCCGCCCCATCACCATGGCCGCTGCTGCAGCGCGGCGGCTACGTCATCCTGATGCGCCATGCCGCGACGGTGCCGGGAATCGGCGATCCGCCCGGTTTCAAGCTCGGCGTGTGCAGCACCCAGCGCAACCTGTCGCAGTCGGGTCGTACGGATGCTACCAGGATCGGGGCAGCCTTTCGCAAGCATGGGGTGCCGGTGGGCCCGGTGCTGTCGAGCCACTGGTGCCGCTGTGTCGACACTGCCCGGCTCGCGTTCGGCCGGGTCGAACCCAGCGAGATGGTCGATTCGATGTTCCAGGATGACGACGCGGCGCGTGAGCGCAAGCTGGCGCAGCTGCGCGCCTATCTGGCGGAATACAAGGATCCCGGCAACCTGGTGCTGGTGACCCATGACGTAAACATCCGCGCGCTGGTTGGCAAGTACGTCGAACAGGGCGACATTGTCATCGCCACCCGCAGCCCCGATGGCGCTTTGCGCATCGCAATGACAGTGCCGGTGGCGCAGCTGACGGGCTGACCGGCCCTACCAGGGCAATTCGGCGCCGTTGTACGATCTGAACGAACCGCTGTCGGCCGGCGTCAGCGCATCAAGTACCTCCAGCATGTCGGCGGCAGCGGCCTGGGCCGGTCGCCCGATGATCTCACCCCGAAACGGTTTCGACAGCCGTGAATTCACGGTCCCCGGATGCAGGGCGACCAGCACGCTGTTCTTTTGCGTGCGCGCCACTTCGATTGCCGCAGTTTTTATGAGCATGTTCAGGGCCGCCTTCGACGCGCGGTAGCTGTACCAGCCACCCAGGCGATTGTCGCCGATGCTGCCCACCTTGGCCGACAACATGGCCATGATGGCGCGCTCCCCTGCCAGCAACGGCGCGAAATGGCGCATGACCAGCGCCGGACCGAAGGTGTTCGCCATGAAGGTTGCCTGCATCTGCGGGTAGTTCAGGTCGGCCAGACGCTTCTCGGGCATCGTTGCGCCGTCGTGCAACACACCGGTCGCATTCACGATCAGGTGGTAGCGCGGCCCGCCGGCGAGCGCCAGCGCTGCCGCGGCAACACTGGCCTCGTCCGCGAAATCGATCGCGGGCGCCGACTGGCGGTGCAGCGCCCGCACCGAGGCGCAGCGCGGCGACTGTTCCAGCAGATCGACAAAGGCCGCGCCGATCGTCCCTGAGGCGCCGATAACCAGCGCATGAAATTGATCCGGCAAACTGTTCATCATGATGTCGTGCTCCGCCGTTGTACGTGCATCGAGTGTACCGAAGGCAGGTCATGCCATCACCGTCATGCGACGACAACGACGGGTCAATACACGGGCTGACCCGCGCTGCTGCGCGATCATTCCCCGGCAGCCCCATGTTATTCTTGCATCGCCCCGACCACCACGAGACCCCATGACCCGCTCGCTTCCCCTGCTCCTGTGCACCCTGCTGTGCGCCGCCCTCCCCGCCATGGCCCAGGTCAAAACGCCGGCCACGCCGGAAAAAATGAACCAGCTGTACGCCGAATACTGGGAAGACTATCTGCGCGAAAATCCGATCGCCGCGACCTTCAACGGCGACGCGCGTTACAACGACCGCTTCGGCCCCGTCTCGTCGGCCGAGGAGCGCAAGCAAAGCCGCGCGCTGTCGGAAAAATATCTCGCCGCCAGCGCCAAGTTCGATCCGGCGCCGCTGCCGGCCGAAGACCGCATCAGCTATGACTTGCTGCGCTACCGCCTGCAGCAAGTCCTCGACGGCCTGCGCTTTCCGTCCGACCTGGTGCCGGTGGATCAGTTCTCGGGCCTGCACCTGATGATGGCCCAGCTGGGTTCCGGCGCCTCGACGCAGCCGTTCCAGACCGTTCAGGATTACGACAACTGGCTGGCGCGCGCCGCGGGCTACGCCCCGGCGGTCGACAACGTGATTGCCGACATGCGCCTCGGGATCAAGCAGGGCATCGTGATGCCGAAGGCGTTGATCAGCCGCGTCTTGCCGCAGCTCGAGAGTGTTGGCAGCGATGATCTGGCGACCAGCACCTATATGGGCCCGGTGAAGAAGTTCCCGGCCTCGTTCAGTGCCGCCGACAAGGCACGCCTGACCGACGCATACGGCAAGCTGGTGCGCGAACAGCTCGCGCCCGCCAACCGCAAGCTGCTCACGTTCATGCGCGACACCTACCTGCCGGCCGGCCGCACCACGGCCGGCATCGGCGCCCTGCCCGGTGGCAAGGAATGGTATGCCTTCCGGGCGCGCCAGTCGACCACGACCGACCTGACGCCGGCGCAGATTCACGATATTGGCCTGTCCGAAGTAGCGCGCATCCGCGCCCAGTTCGAAGAGGCCAAGGTGCGCGTGGGCTTCAAGGGCACGCTCAGGCAATTTTTCGATCACCTGAACAATGCGCCAGAGCTGCGCTTCAAGTCGCGCGAGGAAATCCAGGCCGCCTATGAAGGCGTGCGGCCGCAGGTCGAGGCCAAGGTGGGCCAGCTGTTCGCGAATGTGCCGAAGGCGCCGTTTGAAATCCGCCCGGTCGAAGCATTCCGCGAAGTGAGCGCAGCGCCCGCGTCATACCAGCGCGGTTCCGTCGACGGCAAGCGGCCCGGCATCTTCTATTACAACGCCTACAAGCCCGAGACACGCACGCGCTTTACCACCAATGCGTTCTTCCTGCACGAAGCGATTCCCGGCCACCACTTCGAGCGCAGCCTGGCGCAGGAAACGACCGGCCTGCCGGCCTTCCGCCGCTTTGGCGGCAGCACCGCGTTCTCGGAAGGCTGGGGCCTGTACAGCGAAATGCTGGGCCAGGAAATCGGCATGTACGACGACCCGTGGCAGTGGATCGGTCGCCTGACGGCCGAGATCTGGCGCGGCGTGCGCCTGGTGGTCGACACCGGCATCCACGAGAAAGGCTGGACGCGCGAACAGGCCATCGCCTACTTCATGGACAACGTGCCGCAGAACGAAGTGACGGCAGTGCAGGAAGTCGAGCGCTATATCGCGGTGCCCGGCCAGGCGCTCAGCTACAAGATCGGTGAACTCAAGCTGCGCGAACTGCGCGCACGCGCTGAGAAAACGCTGGGCAAGGACTTCGATCTGCGCGCCTTCCACAACGAAGTGCTGTCGCACGGCGCGGTGCCGCTCGACGTGCTGGAAGCGGCGACCGATCGCTGGATTGCGGCGCAGAAGAAAAGCTGAACCGCAGCTAGTTACCGCCCTGCGCCTGCGCCATCTCGATCGCGGGCAAGGTGACCGTCAGGAATGACGACACCTGCCCGATGAGTTCGGCAGCCTGCTGCCGAACTTGGCCCATCTGCAGGATTGACAGCTCGGCCTGGCGCACTGCCTGCTGGAGCAGCGTGCGGCGCTGCACGAGCGCGTCGAGCAAGGCGACATCGGCCGAATCGCCGGCCAGTGTCGAGACCACCGCCAGCGTGGCCGAATGCAGGCTCAGGTTTTGCGCCGACGCTTCCAGATTGCGCGTGACGACATCGCTGTCGGCGATCAGCTGCACCAGTTGCGCGCGGGCAGACGTCAAGGCTGGCTTGAACTCCACGGGCGACGTCGCGCGCCGAAACAGCTTGCCGAACATGCCCGCCGGCGCGCGGGTGGTCTCGAGCGCCGCGTCGAGCAATGCCGGCACCGCCATCTGCGTGAACGACAGCACCAGCTCGGTCACCGGCCGCAGCAGCGCAGCCTGCTCCATCAGCGGCGCCTCGCCCCATTCCGTCACCAGAGACAGCCTGACCGGCAGGATGCGGCGGAACAAGGCGGCAAAGCGTTGCTCGGCGTGCGCAAACAAGACTGGATAATCGGCCCGGGCAATGGCCAGCGCGTCACGCACCGCCGGGTGATCTTCACTGTCGAACAGCGCCCTGGGCGCAGCCTTCGCAGTAGCGCCTGACACCGCCGGGACGGCTGGCAGGTCGTCGAATGACAGCGGCCTGGGCGGGCTGTGGCGCACGGGCGGCGCCGAGTCGGCATGCGTGTCGCCGAAATCGAGCGCGCGCGGCGTGGCCGGCGCCTCGACCGGATCGGGAGGCGCCCCGGCCGCCTCACCGAAATCAAATGGCTTGGGCATCAGCAAACGGTGGGCGAGCAGCGCGGGTGGTCGGCCTCAGACCGTGCCACCCAGCTTGCGGATGAACGTCGCCAGATTGAGCTTGAAACCGGCGCCGACCGCCTGGAAGCGCCATTCGCCATCCCGGCGGTACAGCGAGCCAAACTGAAGCGCAGTCTTGTCCGAGTAGTCTTCGTTCAGGTCGTACTGCGCGATCGTCTCGCCCGTGTCGTCGTTGTACACCTTCACGTAGGCGCCACTGACGCGGCCGAAATTCTGCTTGCGCACCTCGGCGTCGTGGATCGTGACGACGATCGGCATTTCCACCACGGCCGCTTCGACTTTGGCCAGGTCGACGATGATGACTTCGTCGTCGCCATCCTTGTCGCCCGTGCGGTTGTCGCCCGAGTGCACCACCGCGCCATCGGGTGACGTGGTGTGGTTGTAATAGACGAAGTGGGCGTTGCTGATCATGACCGGGTGGTCGTCCGCGTCCTTCTTGCACAGGAAGACGGATGAATCGAGGTCGAACGCCTGGCCTTCGGCCGCATTGACCTTCCAGCCCAGGCCGATACGAACGCGCTTCAGGCCCGGCGCCGTCTTTTCGAGGTTGATGCGGTGGCCGGTTTCGAGCGTTGTCGACATGGATATTCCTTTATGAATGTGTGGGTCAGGTCGTGATTACTGCGCGCCGGGCGTTGACGCCGACGAGAAGCGCGTGATCAGTTCGCGCTCGAGTTCCTGCAACTTCGGCAGCTCGTCCCTGCGGCGCTGCTGGCCTTCGTTGGAGATTTGCTCGAGCTTGTCGAATGCGGTCATCAGCTGCGTCTGCACGTGCTGGGCGGTTTCCAGGCTGACGATCGAGCGCTGCTTGACGCGGGCCACGGTCTCGGTATTTTCCAGCAGCATGTCGGCCTGGGTGCGGAAGGCCGCGTCGGTCGCGTCGTAGGCGGCGTTGGCCACGGCCGCGCTCTGTTTGGCTTCGAGCTGCAGCAGGTACAGCGAGAACACGTTGCGCCAGGCCGGGATCGACACGTTGACGATATCGGTGAAGGTGTCGGTCAGCGCGCGCGCATTGTCCTGCGACAGCCGGATTTGCGGCACCATCTGCGTGGCCATCAGCATCGCGCGGCGCAGGTCGTCGATGCGCTTTTCGAGCCGCTCCAGACGCCGCCGCAGTTCGGTCGCCTGCTGCGCCTCGAACGCGTTGGCCGGCGCCGCCTGCTGCGCGACGGCCTGCTGCAATTTGGCGGCCCATGCTTCGCCCTTTTTGACATCGGCGTCCAGGCCCTGGTAATAGATTTCCAGGCCCTTGTACATCTCGTCGAAATCGTTGATGCGGCCGCGGTGCACGTTGGCATGGCGCGTCATTTCGGTCACCAAGGTGTCCATGCGCGATTCGACTACCTGATACTGCGACAGCATCTTTTCCTTGACCGAGCCAAACATGCCAGTCACGCGCGCCATCAGGCCGCCAGAGCGAAGCTTGGCCGGGTCGAGGCCCTTGGCGGTAGCGATCAGTTCGTTCAGCTGCGCGCCGAAGACATCGGCGTCGGAGGCGCGCACGGTGCCCAGCAGCTTGGCCGACACCTTGGCCACGCTGGCACCAGTCGCGCCGCCCAGGGACTCGATGGCCTTGTCGTCAATGCCGGAGATATCGACGCGCACCAGCGGCGCCGCGCTCGCCTCGGGACGCAGTGCCGGCAGCGTGTCGGTGCCGGCAGGACTGAACAAGGGCGGCAGCGCCGGCGCCGGGGTGGCCGGCACTGTGGATGGCACTGCGGATGCTGCGTTCGCTTCTTCTTCGGCGGAGAACAGCGGCTTCATGGCAATCCTTCAGGTGTGAGGTGACGATATTGATAGCTTACCACCGGTCAAACCGGCTGAGCGAGTGTCACCTGACGACTGCGCCTGACGTCGTCGTCACGGTACGGATGCCATGTGTCGGCGCGCGCCCGCAGCCGCTACAATCCTTCCATGAAGATGCGCAAGAAATCCGAGCTGCCCACCAAGACCTGCGCCCACTGCGCGCTGCCGTTTACCTGGCGCAAGAAGTGGGCGCGCGACTGGGAACAGGTCAAATATTGCTCGGAACGGTGCCGTCGTGCGGCGCCGCCGGACCGGTCACCACCACAGTCCGGCTGACGGTCGTCCTGCGCCCGTCGCGCCCCACCGCCGTCGCCGTCACCGCATGCACGCCCGGCGTTGAAAAGCTGTGACTGGCGCTCGCACTGCCGACGCCGCCCTCCTCCACGACCTTGCGCGCCCCCGCTACTGCCGTCACCGCTCGCTGATGCCCATCCGGATACCCGATGCTCCGGGCGATGTGTGAATTTTCTCCGGACACGAGGTGCGCCGCTCATGGAACCTCGCGCGGCGCAGGGTGTCCTATCAACACCTGCGGCCCTCGACACTGCCACCACGCTCTCCACCGGTATCCGCTGGTATCCCGCTGGTATTCGCTGCTGTCCGCTGCTGTTTCACATTGCAATGTTGATCCGAAGGAGACCACGATGAAAATCTACGGCGCCGAGTTTCTCGGCACATTCTGGCTGGTGATGGGCGGGTGCGGCAGCGCGGTGCTGGCTGCCGCATTTCCCGAACTGGGCATCGGCCTGCACGGCGTCGCCCTCGCTTTCGGCTTGTCCGTGCTGACAATGGCGTACGCGATCGGCCACATCTCGGGTTGCCATCTGAATCCGGCGGTCTCGATCGGCCTCTGGGCCGGGGGCCGCTTTCCCGCGCGAGAACTGTTTCCTTATATCGTGGCGCAGGTCGCCGGCGGCATCCTCGCTGGCGGCGTGCTGTATGTGATTGCCAGCGGCGCCCCTGGCTTTGACAGCGCCAATGGCTTTGCTGCTAATGGCTACGGCGATCATTCGCCAGGCGGTTATTCGCTGCTGGCAGGGCTGCTGAGCGAAGTCGTCATGACCACCTTCTTCCTGCTGATTATTTTGGGGGCGACCGACCGGCATGCGCCCAAAGGGTTTGCGCCCGTCGCAATCGGTTTCGCGCTGACGCTGATTCACCTGATCAGCATCCCTGTGACAAACACGTCCGTCAATCCTGCACGCAGCACGGCCGTTGCCGTGTTTGCCGGCGACTGGGCCGTGGGGCAGCTATGGCTGTTCTGGATCGCGCCCATCGCCGGCGCCTTGCTCGGCGCTGCGCTCTACCGCGTCATTGGTGCGCAGGCGCCGGTGTCGGAACCGGTCGACGCGCCCGCCTACGGCCATGTGGAGCGCCGTCAGCGACAGGTACGGGGCAGCGGCGTCGGCCGCGAGCAAGCCCAGCATTGACGTTCGGGCATCTGATCTGCAGGGGCGGCAGACCGCCGGGTCGCTGAGCCACGCCATCTTTCTGCGGCGTGATTTGTTGTTTTTTCTGCACATTTGTCGATGCCCTTGGTGCGCGCGCCAGTGGCGTAGCAGGCGCGCATTCTAGGGGGCGCACACAATATGAGGCATTGTCTTACATGATTAAACCCACATCGCATTTACTGTTAGATTGTTAATACACCTTCACCCCCAACCCTTCTATCAGTGCTGCTATGAAAACCTTTCACTGCGACAAATGTTCGCATCAGATCTTCTTCGAGAACACCCTCTGCTTCAATTGCGAAAGCACCCTGGGCTACCAGCCTTCCCAGCGCTCCATTAACAGCTTCGAGCAGGCTGAAGACGGCCTGTGGCGTAGCCTGAACCGCAAGGATGAAGGCAAGCTCTACAAGCAGTGCAGCAATTATGTGCAGCACAATGTGTGCAATTGGATGCTGCCGGCCGACGATCCGCATGAGTTGTGCGAAGCATGCCAGCTCACGGTCGTGATCCCGGCACTGACGTCAGAGAAGAACCGTGTCCTGTGGTCGCGCCTTGAAACCGCCAAGCGCCGCCTGCTGTTCTCGCTGGCGCAGCTGAACCTGACCCCGGCCTCGAAAGAAACCCAGCCGGATACCGGCCTGGCATTCCAGTTCCTCGAAGATGGCGTGACTGACCAGTGCGTGATGACTGGCCACGACAATGGCCTGATCACGCTGAACATCGCCGAAGCCGATCCGGCCGAGCGCGAGCGAACGCGCGAACAGATGCACGAACGTTACCGCACGCTGCTGGGTCACTTCCGTCACGAAAGCGGCCACTATTATTTCGACCGCCTTGTTGCCGATACACCATGGATCGACAGCTACCGCGCCCTGTTCGGCGACGAGCGCCAGGATTATGGCGACGCACTCAAGCGGCACTACGAGAACGGTCCGGTCGCCGACTGGGAAGAGCGCTTCGTCAGCAGCTACGCTGCATCGCACCCATGGGAAGACTGGGCCGAGACCTGGGCCCACTACCTGCACATGATCGATACGCTGGAAACGGCTCACTCGTGCGGCCTGTCGCTCAAGCCGGCCAAGGCCGATGAGCCGGAACTGGACAAGATCACGCTGCCAACGAAATCCGGCGCCTTCGAAGAAACGCTGAGCGACTGGTTCGCGCTGACCTACGTGCTCAATAGCCTGAACCGCAGCATCGGCATGCCGGATTCGTATCCGTTCAAGCTCAGCACGCCTGTGCTGGAAAAGCTGGAATTCGTGCACAAGGTCGTGCGTGATCAGATGGGCAAGCCGTCGCTGGCTGCGCAGGCGGCGCAGGCACCGGCGCCTGCGCCTGCGCCGGCAGCACCTGCAGCACCGGCACCAGCTGCCGTCTGAGCTTGAGTAGGGTGGACGGGTTTCCCGTCCACGCGTTCAACAATCCTTTGCGTGCCACAAAATCACGGTACTTTGAACGCCTGGACGGCATAGCCGTCCGCCCTACACCCGGGATGACAAGACAACAGACGTCAACCCGGCGCCCCCTCCAGCAACTCCACCGTCACCTGCATCTCATGCAGCGCCAGCGCCGGCCCGAACTGCGTGAAGATCGCCACATCGGCTGCATCGCGCCCATACCCTATCGTCACGCGACCGCCGCGCGGTCCATCCTGGCTCGCATCGAACGTATACCAGCGCCCGCCCACATACGCCTCGAACCACGCATGCAAGTCCATCGGCACCAGGCCATGCAGGTAACCGGCCACGATCCGCGCCGGAATGCTCAGCGCGCGGCACAGCGCAATGCCCAGATGCGCCAGGTCGCGGCACACGCCTTCGCGGTACTCATTGACCTCGGTCGCGGCCATCTGGGTGTGATTTGCCGCCGGATTGAAGCGCACCTCGCGCCGGATCCAGTCGGTGATGCAGGCCACCTGGTCGTAGCCTGGCGCAACGCCGGCCACAATGGCGCTGGCCATCTCGGCAAACCGGTCGGATTCGCAGTAACGGCTTGGCAGCAGATACAGCAGCACGTCCGCCGGCAAGGTTGGTACCTCATCGAACGGCGCACCGGGTGCAACGCTGATGACCTGGTCGGTCAGCACATCGGCCGAGGTCTGGATCGAAAATTCGCCGGGCGGCGCCGTCAGGCGCTGGCACAGGTTGCCGTAGGCATCCGTATATTCAAGCACTTGTACGCTCGGGGTGAGCGTATAGGATTCGCGCGCCACCCATTGCTGCGCACCGCTGCGGGGACGCAGCATCAGGATGAATGGCGTGGGGTATTCGACGCTGAAACTGAGCTTGCAACCGGTTCGCAGCCACATCGCAGGCCCGCCTTCCTTTGTTAAAGTGTGCGCACCGTCATGACGCAGGCTAGCCATGACGGTGCGCCGCGCCATGGTTTGGTGCGCGAGTCGGTCAACGCGTCTGCGACTGGGTCTGCGTCTGCGACGAGGTCTGCGATGACGTTTGCGACTGCGTCTGCGACTGGGTGGGCACCGGCACAGGCTCCGGTACAACCTCCGGCAACTCCGGCGCCACCGGCAACAGGAAGTCACGTCCGATACCGTTGCCCAGCTCGCCAATACAGGCCAGGAACTTGGTCAAAAACTCGTGCAGGCCTTCGTCGAGGATCTCGTTGATCTCGGCCGACTTGAGTGACGCATGCAGTTTTTCCGCCAGCCGCTCGGTGTCGTGTGACAGCTCGTTGCGCACGTCCTGCAACACCGCCACGACGGCGGCCATGCAGGCCACCAGCGAGCGCGGCATCTTGCCCTGCAAGATCAACAGTTCGGCCACGCGCGTCGGCGTGATCGCGTGGCGATACACCTTCCGATACGTCTCGAACGCAGATACCGAGCGCAGCAGCGCCGCCAGGTAATAGTATTCGCCCTGCGCGCCTTCCTGGATCGTGTCGGACGCCAGGAACCGGAACTTCACGTCCAGGATCCGCGCCGTGTTGTCGGCCCGTTCCAGAAAGGTGCCCAGGCGGATGAAGTTGAACGCTTCATCCTGGAACATCGTGCCCAGCGTGACGCCGCGCGACAGGTGCGAGCGGTACTTGACCCATTCCAGGAACTGGCCGGGATCGCGTTCGAACATGCGCTCGCTCAGGTGCTTTTGCAGCACGAGCCAGGTGGTGTTTTCGGTTTCCCAGACTTCGGTGGTCAGGGTGCCGCGCACGGCGCGGGCATTCTCGCGCGCGGCGCGCAGACAGCTGGCAATCGACGACGGGTTGTCCGGGTCGCGCACCATGAAGTCGATGACGTTTTTTTGCGTCAACGCGTCGTACTTGGCGTCGAATTGTGCTTCGAGTTCTGACACGCTCAGCATCGTGCGCCAGCCCTGCTGCTCGGCCTGGACCGATTGCGGCATCAGCGAATACTGGACGCGCACGTCGAGCATGCGCGCCGTGTTTTCAGCCCGCTCGGTGTAGCGGGCCATCCAGAACAAATGATCTGCGGTGCGGCTCAACATGCTAGTTCTCCAGTATCCAGGTGTCCTTGGTGCCGCCGCCCTGCGACGAATTGACCACCAGGGAACCTTCTTGCAACGCCACGCGGGTCAGCCCGCCCGGTACCATCGACACGGTCTTGCCCGACAACACGAACGGGCGCAGATCGATGTGGCGCGGCGCGATGCCCGATTCGACATAGGTCGGGCACGCCGACAGCGCCAGCGTCGGCTGGGCGATGTAACCGTCCGGATTGGCCAGCACGCGGCGGCGGAAGTCTTCGATCTCGGCCGTCGTCGAGGCGGGCCCGACGAGCATCCCGTAGCCGCCGGCCCCGTGCACTTCCTTGACCACCAGCTGGGGCAAATTCGCCAGCGTGTACTGGAGGTGTTCTGGTTTCCTGCACTGGTAGGTCGGCACGTTGTTCAGGATCGGCTTTTCGCCGAGATAGAACTCGATCATGTCCGGCACGAACGGGTAGATCGACTTGTCGTCGGCCACGCCGGTGCCGATGGCATTGGCCAGGCCAACGCGGCCGGCGCGCACCGCATCGAGCAGGCCCGGCACGCCCAGCGTCGATTCGGGGCGGAACGCGCGCGGATCGAGATAATCGTCGTCAATGCGGCGATAGATGACGTCGACCTGCTTCGGGCCGCGCGTCGTGCGCATGTAGACGGTGTCGTTGCTGACATACAGGTCTTGCCCCTGTACCAGCGCCACGCCCATTTGCTGGGCCAGGAACGCGTGCTCGAAATAAGCCGAGTTGTGCATGCCGGGCGTGAGCACGACCACGGTGGGATCGTCGCCGCCATGCGGCGCCACGGTGCGCAGATTGTCCAGCAGCAGATCGGGATAATGGTCGACCGGCGCCACGCGGTTGCGCGCAAACAGCGCCGGGAACAACCGCATCATCATCTTGCGGTTTTCCAGCATGTACGACACGCCCGACGGCACGCGCAGATTGTCTTCCAGGACGTAGAACTCGCCCTCGCCGGCGCGCACGATGTCGACGCCGGCAATGTGGGCATAGATATCCAGGGGCACATTAACGCCCTGCATGGCCGGTCGGTACTGCGCGTTATTCAGGATCTGTTCGGCCGGAATGACGCCCGCCTTCAGGATGTTCTGGTCGTGGTACACATCGTGCAGGAAGCGGTTCAGCGCGGTCACGCGCTGCACCAGGCCGGCCTGCAGTTTGGCCCACTCGGCGGCGTTGATTACGCGCGGAATGATGTCGAATGGGATCAGCCGTTCCTTGCCAGCGTTGTCGCCGTACACAGCAAACGTGATCCCCACGCGTTGGAAGTTCAGCTCGGCTTCCGCCCGCTTCTGCTCGATCAGATGCGGGGGTTGCTGGCCGAGCCAATCCGCGAATGCCTGATAATGAGGCCGCACAGTTGCCTCATTGGAATACATTTCATCGTAAAAGTTCGACATCATTGCCTCCTGTGCCAGAATACTAACAAGAAACGTGCCAGCCACCCCGTACGACTCACAAGTCAAACGAACGCGGGTATGAATCATGCTTAAATGCTTCTATCTTGCGCCTGCTTAGTTGCGCGCAAACTAATACGACCAAATTCAGAGCGCCGGCATCGATCGCGCCCCAATCGAAAGGCACCACCGCATGGCTATCCGCGTTGCGCTTCATCACAAGACCAGCTACCGTTACGACCGCCTGGTCAATCTGTCACCGCATGAAGTGCGCCTGCGTCCGGCGCCACATGCGCGTACACCGATCCTGTCGTATTCACTGACCGTCCTGCCGAAAGAGCATTTCATCAATTGGCAGCAAGACCCGTACGGCAACTACATTGGCCGTTTCGTGTTCCCCGAACAAACCGACGTGCTCGAGTTCACAGTCGACCTCGTTGCGGACATGACGGTGATTAACCCGTTCGACTTCTTCGTCGAAAAATATGCCGAGACGTTCCCGTTCGCCTACCCGGACCTGCTGCAGTCCGAACTGAGCCCGTACACCAGGTCGCAAGAGCCTGGCCCGCTGCTGACCGAGTGGGTCGCCAGCGCGCGGCGCGAACTGCTGGCCCAGCCGATGGGCACGAACGACTTCCTGGTGGCCATCAACCAGCGCCTGCAGCGCGACATCGCGTACCTGCTGCGGATGGAGCCGGGCGTGCAGGAGCCGGAAGACACATTGCAGAAGCGCTCCGGTTCGTGCCGCGATACCGGCTGGCTGCTGGTGCAGATCCTGCGCGAGATGGGCCTGGCGGCGCGTTTCGTGTCCGGCTACCTGATCCAGCTCACCGCCGACCAGGAAGCGCTCGACGGCCCGAGCGGCACCACCGTCGACTTTACCGACCTGCACGCCTGGACCGAGGTGTATGTGCCGGGCGCCGGCTGGATTGGTCTCGACCCCACCTCGGGCATGCTGGCCAGCGAAGGCCATATCCCGCTGGCCTGCACGGCGATGCCGTCGTCGGCCGCGCCGGTCACGGGCTTTACCGACAAGGCCGAGGTCACGTTCGTCCACGAAATGACGATCACGCGCATCCACGAAGACCCGCGCGTGACCAAGCCGTACACGGAACACGACTGGGACAAGATCAACCGCCTGGGCCAGCAGGTCGATTCTGATCTGGTGAACCAGGACGTGCGTCTGACGCAGGGCGGCGAGCCCACCTTTGTCTCGATCGACGACATGGACGGCGCCGAATGGAACACGCTGGCGCATGGCGACAAGAAGCGCGAGCTGGCGGGCAACCTGATGCACCGCCTGAAGAACCACTTTGCACCGGGCGGCATGATCCATTACGGCCAGGGCAAGTGGTATCCGGGCGAGCCGCTGCCGCGCTGGGCGCTGAACATCTTCTGGCGCGTCGACGGCCAGCCGATGTGGTTCGATCCGTCGCTGTTCTCGGACGAGCACATCGATGATGGCTATGGCAGCGAAGATGCCGGCCGCTTTGCCGCGGAGCTGGTCAAATCGCTCGGCCTGCCGGCCGGCAGCGCCATCCCGGCCTACGAAGACGTGCTGCTGCAAGCCCAGCGCGAGCAGGCGCTGCCGCGCAATCTCGATCCGCTGGACGCCGACCTGAAAGCACCGGAAGAGCGCCGCCGCCTGGCGCGCCTGCTCGAACGGGGCCTGGGCCAGGTGGCCGGCTACGTGCTGCCGCTCAAAGCCCGCGAACACGATCCGTCCGTCATGCTGGGCACCAGCTGGCGCACGTCGCCGTGGCCGCTCAAGCGCGAAAACCTGTACCTGATCGAAGGCGATTCGCCGATCGGCCTGCGCCTGCCGCTGTCCACGCTGCCGTGGGTGCTGCCCGAAGAGCGCGATCCCGATTTCGATGTGGACCCGTTCGCGCCGCGCGGCCCGCTCCCGGTTGGCAAGAAGGACCGGCGCCCGGTCCTGAGCGTGGCGCCCGGCAAATCGACAAACAAGGCAACGCCTGCCGCAGCTGACCCGGAAGCGCGCGAAGTCATCCACACGGCGCTGTGCCTCGAAGTGCGCGCGGGCCGCCTGTACATCTTCATGCCGCCGCAAAAGCGCATCGAGGATTACCTGGCGCTGGTCACGGCGGTCGAGAACACGGCCGCCAAGCTCAAGATGAAGCTGCGCATCGAGGGTTACGCGCCACCGCGCGACCCGCGCATCAAGCTGCTGAGCGTCACGCCCGACCCGGGTGTCATCGAGGTCAACATTCATCCGGCGGCAAGCTGGCATGAGCTGGTCCACAACATGACGACGCTGTACCAGGAAGCGCGCCTGACCCGCCTGGGCACCGAGAAATTCATGCTCGACGGCCGTCACACGGGCACCGGCGGCGGCAACCACGCAACGCTGGGCGGCGCCACGGTCGAAGACAGCCCGATGCTGCGCCGGCCGGACCTGCTGAAAAGCCTGATCACGTACTGGCAGATCCACCCTGCCCTGTCGTACCTGTTCTCGGGCACCTTCATCGGCCCGACCAGCCAGGCGCCGCGCGTGGATGAAGCGCGCGACGACAACCTGTACGAACTGGCGATCGCATTCCAGCAGATGGACAAGGTGCTGCCGACCATGCATCCCGGCGACAAGCCGTGGATGGTCGACCGCCTTCTGCGCAATATGCTGGTCGACCTGACGGGCAATACGCACCGCTCGGAGTTCTCGATCGACAAGCTGTACTCGCCCGACGGCCCGACCGGCCGCCTGGGTCTGGTCGAATTCCGCGCCTTTGAAATGCCGCCACACGAGCGCATGAGCCTGTTGCAAATGCTGCTGCTGCGCGCCCTGGTCGCGCGCTTCTGGCGCCAGCCGCTGCAGGCCAAGCTGGTCCATTGGGGCACGGCGCTGCACGACCGCTGGATGCTGCCGCACTTCGTCGCGCAGGATATCCGCGACGTGGCGAAAGACCTGCGCGCGGCCGGCTACGCGTTCGAGGACCACTGGTTCGAGCCGTTCATCGAGTTCCGCTTCCCGCGCTTTGGCACCGTCGTCTACGAAGGCGTCGAGATGGAACTGCGCCAGGCGATCGAGCCGTGGAACGTGCTGGGCGAAGAAGTCAGTGCCGGCGGCACCGCGCGCTACGTCGATTCGTCGGTCGAGCGCATGCAGCTGCTGGTGCGGGGCCTGACCGACGGGCGCCACGTGGTGGCCTGCAATGGCCGCATGCTGCCGCTGCATCCGACCGGCGTGCCGGGCGAATACGTGGCCGGTGTGCGCTTCCGCGCCTGGAGCCCGTGGTCGGCGCTGCATCCGAGCATCCGGGTCCAGGCGCCGCTCGTGTTCGACCTGGTCGATACCTGGAGCGGGCGCTCGATCGGCGGCTGCACCTACCACGTCGTGCACCCGGGCGGACGCAGCGAAACCGGCTCGCCGGTCAATGCCAACGCCGCCGAGGCGCGCCGCTTTGCCCGTTTCTGGCCACACGGTCACACGCCCGGGCCATTCACGGTGTACAAGGAAGACCTCAATCCGAGCTTCCCGATGACCCTCGATTTGCGCTGGCAGCCGATGTAACGCTGGCATTTGTTTCAACCGTAAAGCTGCACGCCAATGCCCAATCAACTGCTTGCCCACTATCTGGCCGCGCCGGATGGTTTCGATGAAATGCTGGGCGCCGACAAGGCGCCGCGCGCGCACTGGCGTGCGATGCTTGCCAACCTGGAGCACGAAGCACCGGACATGATGCGCCAGCGTCTGGAGATGGTGCAGCGCCAGGTGCGTGAAAACGGCGTCAGCTACAACGTGCTGGCCGACGCCGGCACCCGGCCGCGCCAGTGGGACCTGAACGTGCTGCCGCTGATCCTGCCGCACGAGGAATGGAGCGGCATCGAAGCGGCCGTGATCCAGCGTGCCACGCTGCTCAACAAGATCCTGGGCGACGTGTATGGCGAGCAGGCGATGCTGCGCGAAGGCTTGCTGCCGTCGGCGCTGATCCATGGTCACGCGGGCTTTCTGCGCCCGTGCCACGGCATGCGCCACCACGACGACGTGGCGCTGCATTTCTATGCGGTCGACCTGGCGCGCGCGCCCGACGGCCGCTGGTGGGTGATGGCCGACCGCACGCAGGCGCCGTCGGGCGCCGGCTACGCACTCGAAAACCGGTCCATCATCGCCCCCACCTTCCCCGACCTGCTGCGTGAACTGAAGGTGCAGCCGGTGTCGCCGTTCTTCCGCACCATGCACGACAGCCTGGTGCACTGGGGCCGGCTGTGCGCGGCCCATGGCGACAAGCCGGCGCCGCTGCGCGAGGGCGAGATGCCGCTGATCGTGCTGCTCACGCCGGGCCCGCGCAGCGAAAGCTATTACGAACAGGCCTATCTGGCGCGCTACCTGGGCCTGACCCTGGTCGAAGGTGGCGACCTGACGGTACGCGACGGCGTGGTCTTCATCAAGACGCTGGCCGGGCTGCACCGGGTGCACGTGATCATGCGCCGGGTCGACGACGAATCGTGCGATCCGCTCGAGCTGCAAAACTCGCTGCTCGGCGTGGCCGGCCTGACCCAGGCCGCCATGCGCGGCAATGTGGTGATCGCCAACAGCCTCGGTTCGAGCCTGCTCGAGTCGGGCGCGCTGCTCGGCTTCCTGCCGGCGCTATCGAAGCGGCTGCTGGGCGAGCCGCTCAAGATGCCCTCGGTGGCGACCTGGTGGTGCGGTGAACCGGCCGCGCTTGAAACGGTGATCACCAGACTCGATCGCCTGGTGATCAAGCCGAGCGGCGCGATGCCGTTCCAGCCGGCCGTGTTCGGCCAGGATCTCGACGGCGAGGCACGCGCGGCGTTCATTGCCAATCTGCGCGCCAATCCCAACCATTACATCGCGCAGGAACTGGTGCGCCTGTCACAGGCACCGGTGTGGAAGGATGGCCGCGCGCCCGGCCTGCAGGCGCGCGCGGTGGGCCTGCGCGTGTTTGCGTGCGCCACGCCGAATGGCTATGTCGTGATGCCGGGCGGCCTGACCCGCGTGGCCACCGGACCCGATGCGCGCGTGCTGACGATGCAGATGGGCGGCGCCAGCAAGGACACCTGGGTCCAGGCGCGCGCCCGCGTTGAAACGCACCGCCTGCAAAAGAGCAGCATCACGGGTGAAGACCTGGTGCGCGAAGACAGCAACCTGTCGAGCCGCGTGGCCGAAAACCTGCTGTGGTTCGGGCGCCATGCCGAACGCAGCGACAATATCTGCCGCCTGTTGCGGGTGGCGCTGAATATCCTGTTCAATGTGCGCTTCGACCAGCGCGGCGCCGAGTGGCCGACCGTCGAGGCGCTGTGCATCTGGTTTGGCCTCCTCGATGCGCAGCGCAAACCAGCGGCGCCGGGTGCGCCGGCCGTGGTGGGCTCGGCCACATTGCCGGGCACCGCCAGCGCCCTGCCGGCCCCGATCTTCACCGATGCCGAGATCGAATCGGCACTGCTGCTGGCGGTGGTCTCGCCCGCCGTCCCGGGCCTGGCGCGCCAGCAGCAGCAGTTGCACCGGATCGCCGGCCAGCTGCATGAGCGCTTCTCGGTCGACAACTGGCGCGCCCTGAACCGCATGGTGCAGCCGGCCGCCCCGCCTGGCGAGCGGCCGTCGCAGTCGGGCGTCATGACGATTCTCGACGATGCCGCCGCGGCGCTGATGACGCTGGCCGGCTTCGCCCTCGACGGCATGGTGCGCGACCTCGGCTGGCGCTTCATGTCGATCGGTCGGCGCCTTGAACGCCTGCAGTTCCAGGCGCTCGTGCTGCAGCGCGCACTGGCGATGGACGAGAACGGCAATCTCGACTGGGTGCTCGAACTGTCCGACAGCATCATCACCTACCGCGCCCGCTACCGCGCCCAGCCCGAGTGGCTGCCGGTGCTCGACCTTCTGCTGCTGGACGAAACCAATCCGCGCTCGATCGTGTTCCAGTTGAACGGCATCATCGGCACGCTGGGCAAGGTCACGCAGGCCCAGGGCGCCGGGGGCCTGGACCTGTTGGCACCACTGAAGGCCGAGCTGACAGCGCTCGATCCGGGCGTCGACCTGAAGCATGGCAATGCACTGCTCAGCGACCTGCTCAGCCGCATCGGGCAGGCCAGTGCGGCATTGTCCGAACAGATCGGCGTCCAGTTTTTCAGCTATACCGCCAACGGCCGGCAAAGGAACCGTACCTCATGACCGATTTGCTGCCGGGCGCCGTGGGCGCCGATGTGATTGCGCGCTATCGCGTGGTGCACGAGACGCGCTACAAGTACAACAGCATGGTCACGCTGTCGCAGCAATACCTGCACCTGACGCCGCGCTCGTTCGCGTGCCAGCAGACCGAGTCGCACCTGATCTGGCTCGATCCGGTCATCAACGACAGCAACGAGGGCGTCGATTACTTCGGCAACATCACGCGCCACGTGGCGCTGACCGTGCCGCATGACAGCCTGCTGGTGCACGCCGAATCGACGGTCTCGCTGCGCCCGCGCTACACGCTGGCGCAGATCGCCGGCACGTTGTCGTGGGAATCCGTGCGCGACATGATGGACAAGGAAAAAAGCGCAGCCACGCTGGAAGCCTGTCGCTACCTGTACGCCTCGCCCCATGTCGCGCTGTTCCCGGAACTGGAAGCCTATGCGCGCGAGAGCTACATCCCGGGCCGCCCGCAACTCGACGCGGCGCTCGACCTGACACACCGGATCTTCGACGACTTCGAATTCGACAGCAAGGCCACCGACATCTCGACGCCGCTCGACCAGGTGCTGCGCGGCCGGCGCGGCGTGTGCCAGGATTTCGCGCAACTGATGATCGGCTGCCTGCGCAGCATCGGCCTGCCGGCGCGCTATGTCAGCGGCTACATCCTGACGCACCCGCCGGAAGGCAAGCCGCGCCTGATCGGGGCCGATGCGTCGCATGCATGGGTGTCGGTGTTTTGTCCGGCGCTGGGCTGGGTCGATTTCGATCCGACCAACCGCTGTCTCGTGCAGCATGAACACATCACGCTGGGCTGGGGGCGCGACTTCAGCGACGTGACGCCGATGCGCGGCATCGTGCTGGGTGGCGGCAAACAGGAGCTCGACGTGCAAGTGACAGTGACGCCGCTGCCGCTGCCCGGCGCGGCATGACGCGAGGGTCACAACCAGCACAACCGCACAGCCGGGGTCACAGCCGGGGTCAGGTCTGACATTTGGACACGGACTCTTCCTTGATCGCTTCGTCTGGGATTTTATAGAGAGATTTTTGTCGAGCTCGTGTCCGAATGTCAGACCTGACCCCGATTGTGGGTTACAGTGATGCTGCTGCCCGGCGCGGCGTGATGTGAGGAAGGCAGCGGCCAGGCTCCCCTGGTGGACATGGCCGCTGCAGGGTCTTTACATCGGCAGTTCCGTACCGCGGTAGCCGATCGCGCCTTCGCCGCTGTAGGTCATGCCGCCATGCAGGTTGTTACCCTGGTTGCCGGACGTGACATTGAGCGCCACGCTGTGCTGGCCGGCGCGGCAGCCGATCAGCCAGATACCGCCCGGATGCCATGCGGACGACGTGTCGCCCCACTGGTTTTCGACCTGGTAGTTGTTGCCGGCGACCGCTGTGGCGCGCACGCGGATGGGGCCTTCGCCCGCATACGTCATGGTGCCGGTCAGGGTCTTGCCGCCATCGGTCGACGTCAGGTCGACCGCGAGCACGGCCTGGTCGCGGCAACCGAGCACCGAGATGCCGCCCTGGTGCCAGGGCGCGAACCCGCCGCCCCACTGGTTTTCGACAGCGTACACGGCACCATCGCTCGCCTGGCTCTGGAAGCCGATCGGGCCTTCGCCGCTGTAGGTCATCGTCCCCTTCAGCGTGGCACCGTTGTCGCCCGATTCGACATGGATGGCGACCACGCTCTGGCCAGGACGGCAGCCGATGACCCAGGTCCCGCCCGGATGCCATGGCGCCGACGAGCCGCCCCATTGGTTTTCGACGATGTACGTGTTGCTCTGGGTCAGAGTGGCGCGAAAGCCGATCGCGCCTTCACCTGCGTATTTCATTTGTCCGGTGAGCGTCTTGCCGTTGTCGCTCGAAATGAGATCGAGCGCCACCACGTGCTGGCCGGGCCGTGCGCCAATGATCCACATGCCGCCTTCATGCCACTGCGCGGAGGTCCCGCCCCACTGGTTCTGCACATGGTGCAGATTGTTCGTGGCCTTGCTTGTTTTGGACATGCCTGACTCCTTCTTGACTGCGCAGCAGAACGGCGCTGCCCCGATGATGCGCAGGCCGGCTGCGCCTGACGATCCTGTCGATGGTGTAGTTTTGAAGTGGATAAACAACCTGAGAGAACTTTATTTTGCGCTAGTCAGCTGCCCGAATTGCTATCAGACGAGCAAGTTTTCTGAAACCGGAATAATCCTACGGATGTGCTTCCCTGTTTCCCAAAAGTGCACCCTGTGGGCATGACGCCGCGCCCGGACTGATGGACCGGATTTCAAATCAAATGTCATTTAGAATATGTTGATGGAATACCCTCTCAGCGCCCCGATTGCCAACTTCACGGACTTGCTGCTCGACGCCGTCTGCATGGTCGACGCCGGCGGCCGGTTCGTCTACGTCAGTGCCGCCTGTGTCAACATTTTCGGCTATACGCAGCAGGAAATGATTGGCATGACCATGATCGACCTGGTCGCACCGGCCGACCGCGCGCGTACGCTCGCTGTGGCGCAAGAGGTCATGAATGGCCAGGTCCATACCAATTTTGAAAACCGTTATGTGCGCAAGAATGGCGACATCGTGCATATCATGTGGTCGGCGCGCTGGTCCGAGGCCGACCAGCTGCGCGTGGCCGTTGCGCGCGACGTGACCGCCCTCAAGAAGGCGCAGGCGATGCAGTCGGTGCTGTACGCGATTTCAGAAGCGGCCCACGCAAGCGATGACCTGGCAGACCTGTTCGAGCGCAGCCACGCCATTGTTCACGAGCTCCTGCCAGCCTGCTGCTTTGCGGTCGCCTTGTGCGACACGACCGGCCAGGACATTGCCTTCGCCTACCTCGTGGACGACGGCGCCCCGTGTGACGCAGCGCTGATGCCGCTGCTGTGCGAGACAGTGGCGCAGTGTGCTGCGCCACTGCTGCTCGCCCCCGATGCCCAGGATGGTCTGCCGGCGCCATTGCAGGCCGCAGCGGCAACCCTGGCAGGCGGCGCACTGGCCGTGCCAATGACCACGCCCGACGGCGTCGTCGGCGTCATCGCGTTGCGCAATGGCCCGGATGATGCGCCATACCGGACGCAGGACCGCGATTTACTGGTATTCGTGGCCGATCAGCTCGCCGCGGCCATCGGCCGCAAGCAACTCCATGCGCAACTGCGTTTCATGGCCCTGCATGACGAGCTGACCCGCCTGCCCAACCGGCGCCTGTTCCACGACCGCCTCGACACCGCGCTCGCGCATGCCCGGCGCCAGCAGGAGCGCCTGTCGCTGCTGTTCATTGACTTGAACCGCTTCAAGCAGGTCAACGACAGCTTTGGTCACGCCTGTGGAGACCGCTTGTTGCAGGAGGTCGCGCGCCGTGTCTCGGCTTGCCTGCGCAACAGCGATACGCTGGCGCGCCTGGGCGGCGATGAATTCGTCGTCTTGTTGGAAGACATCGTGCTGGCGGCCGATGCAGGACTGGTCCTGGACAAGATTCACCTGGCGCTGGCGGCGCCGGTCGATCTGGGCGACGGGCACTGGCTGCAGATTTCCGTCAGCGTCGGTGTCGCACATTATCCCGAGCACGGCGGCAACCGTGAAGAACTCATCGCGCATGCGGACCAGGCGATGTATGCCGCCAAGGCGGTCGCAGCGCTTGCCGGATCAGGGGCGCATCAGCCGGCGTGATCGGCATCCCTGCGGCCCAGGCCTGGCGCCAGCCCCATGGCCATGCCACCGCCGCCACCGCCATCGGCATTGCCGCCACCATTGCCACCGCCCCGGTTACCGCCCGCCTCGCCCTTGCCACGCGCCGCGCCGCCCTGGGTGCGCGTCGGTCCCTGCAGCGGAATCAGTACATCGGCCGGCATCGGCCCCAGGTCCAGCGCGCTGCGGATGAAGCCGCGCAGGCTGATCACCAGATCCGCCGTGTGGATCGGCCGGCCGGCGGCCATGTCGGCCGCAGCCTGCCCCGCCAGCCGGCAATGCTCCTCGGTGCCCAGCAGCAGGATGTCCGCCAGCGCGGCCTCGACGGCGTCGCGCATGCGGCGTGACCGTTCGGAGCTGAAGGTTTCCTCAGCCACTGCCATGTCGCCCTCCCCGGCCCGGGCGCGCTCATGCAGGTCGCGCAAATGGGTCGGGTCGACCGTCAGCTGGCCCGTGAACGAGCCGCCCAGCGTGCGGTAGGCTGCGATCAGCGTCTTGAGCCGCTCGTTGATCTGGCGGTTCATGCGCTCGCGCCGCTGCTGGATCGTCTGCATGATGATGAGGCGAATGCCCACACCCAGCAAGGTGATGACGGCAAGTCCGATGATGGTCGTCATCGCACCTTGCCACGAACTGAAATCCATGGAACGCATGCTTGCCTCGACAAAGTCTGGAGAATGCCAGTGTACCGAGTCGGCGTTCTTCACACGCCGGTCAGCAGTGCGTGTGTGAGACTATCGTCTGGTGACATAACCGCTTTCCGGGAGATGAACGATGACGATCAAGCATGTATTCATTGTCGGCGTCGCAAAATGCGGCACCACGGCGCTGTCGGAATGGATGGTCGTCAACGGCCTGGCCGAAGACCGCGTGCCGGGCGAGAAAGAACCGTATCTGTATGCGAACGACGAGCCACATGCGGCGCGTTCGCGCAGTGCCAGTTTGCCGCTGCTCGACGCCAGCGCCGGTTATGCCTTCGATCCGGCCACCGTGCAGCGCTTGCCGCAGCACGACACGCGCCTGGTCGTGTGCCTGCGCAATGGGTTTGAGCGGATGTGGAGCTTCTACAAGATGTTCAAGCTCGACTCGCTGGGCGGGGACCAGGCACGGGACTATTTTTCATCGTATCAATCCGAACACAGCGGGACAGGCCGCGCGCCGCGTGAGACCAGCACGTTTTCGGCCACCGTGATCCATATCTGCCAGGCCTACTTTCCAAGGCGTTTGCACCTGATCGTCGAAGGCTATGCGCGGCACGAACTGGAACATCTTCGCACGCATACCTTCATGCAGCGCATCGAGTACGAACTCGCGTTCTACCTGTCGCGTAAACAGTTTCCATTTTTTTCCATCCTCTCCAACAGCTTTTACTACACCCCGCTGCGCACGCTGCTGGAACGCTACCTGCCGTCCGACCTGTCCGTCATCTGCGTCAGCCGGCTTGACGATGCCGACGCGCGCCGCCGTTTCGTCGACGCCGTGTTCGAGAAATCGGTCGACACGCCGCCCGTGCCCGTCGTCTTCACCAGCAGCGAGATTGCCATCGATGAAGCACGGCCCGATTTCAACGACCAAGCGTTCGACACGCTGCGCGCCTGCCTGCGGTACGACCTGGTGCAGGCACGGGGCCTGATCGCCACGACACGCCTGGGCGACAGCCTGCTGGATAACGCAGAACTAGACCGTTACCTCGTGACCGGGTAATCGTGCAACCGCAGTAAAGTCTGAAGGATGCCAATACACCGATTGGCGTTCGCTACACGCTGGCCAGCAGTGGGGGTGTGAGACTATCGTCCTCGTGACACACGTGCTTCCTCAGGAATGGACAATGACAATCAAGAATGTATTCATTGCCGGCATGGCAAAGTGCGGCACCACCGCGCTATCGGAATGGATGGTCGTCAATGGCCTGGCCGAAGACCGCGTGCCCGGCGAAAAAGAACCGTATCTGTTTTCCAACGACGAGGCACACCCTGCGCGCCTGCGCAGCGGCGACTTGCCTTTACTTGATGCCAGCGTGGGGTACGCCACCGATCCGGCCGCCGTGCAGCGCCTGCCCGAACGCGACACCCGCCTCGTCTTGTGTCTTCGCAACCAGTTCGACCGGATGTGGAGCACCTACAAGATGTTCAAGATCGACCGCATGGATACCCCGCAGGTGCAGGATTATTTTCTGTCGTTCCAGGCGCAAGGCAGCAGCACGGGCCGCAGGCCCCGCGACTCGCACGACTTTTCGGATTTTTTGATCGATATCTGCCGAAAGCATTACCCGCGGCGCTCGCACCTGATCGTGGAAGGCTACGCGCGTCAGGAGCTGGAACATATTCGCACGCACACCTTCATGCAGCGCCTCGAGTACGAGCTGGCGTTTTACCTGTCGCGCCGGCATTTCCCGTTTTTCTCGGCCCTTTCCAGCAGCTTTTATTACACACCGCTCAAGACGCTGCTGGCCAAATACCTGCCGTCCGATATCGCCGTCATCTCGGTGCATCAACTGGCCGATGCCGACGCGCGCCGCCGTTTCGTCGACGCCGTATTCGAGAAATCGGTCGACACGCCGCCCGTTCCCGTCGTCTTCACCAGCAGCGAGATTGCCATCGACGAAGCACGGCCCGATTTCAACGACCCCGCGTTCGACACCCTGCGCGCCTGCCTGCGGTACGACTTGGCCCAGGCACGCGGCCTGATCGCCACGACACGCCTGGGCGACAGCCTGCTGGATAACGCAGAACTGGACCGTTACCTCGCAGCCACGTAACTGCGCCGTTTGTCATACCCCTGTCATGACAGCATCCGATGATGGTGCACAGTGAGCACCGGCAGGGTTGGCATGCCGGTCCGGTCAACGGCATCGGGAGCGCTACACATGTACAACAGCGATAAACGGCTTCTCATTCTCGACGCGGACGGCACCACCATCGATGCATTTTCCGCGATCGCCATGGCCTTCAACCAGCACGGCTGCGTGCTCGGCGCCGAAACGGCATTCCAGAAACGGCACCACCTGCTCAAGTACGTGGGCGGCCTGAAGCAATTCCCGTCGATTATCAAGAAAAACCTGCGCAAGAACAGCCGCGCCAAACTGGTCGACACGCTGACCGACATCTACCGGCAAGAAGCCCGGCTGTATGACGGCATCCCCGACCTGATCCGCGAACTGATCGCCGCGCCCGGCATCACGGTGGGCATCGTCACGCGCAACATCACGATCGAGCCCCTGGAAACGCTGCGCCAGCTGTTCCTGCGCCACGATATCGATATCGGGGCACTGGATTTTCTGGAGCATATTCCGTTGAAGGACAAGAAGACGGCGTCGTTTCGCGCCGTGCGCGAGCGCTTCGGTGTCAATCCGGCGCGCGGCTATATCTGCGGCGATGAGCACAAGGATTTCACGGCGGCGGCCCATACCGGCATGCACCCGTTCATGGTGTCGTACGGGTTTGAAGACTACGATCGCCTGACCAACAAGTTCGCCATTCCACCGGAACTGATTTCGCGCACGTCGGGCGAGTTATGCGATCGCGTGCGCCATGCGCTGGACCTGGCTCAGGCGCCGTACCAGAACAGCACCGCGCTGGCGGCGCCGAACAGCCAGTAATCGATGGGCGCACCCAGCGCCCAGCGCTTGTGCCACGCCACGTGGACTTGCTTGAAGCGGCGCCAGCCGAAGGCCGGATTGATGACGAACCACAGATAATCCTCGACGATCCAGAACAGCATGATCGACGCCATGGTCGTCGCCTCGAGCTGCCACGACCACTGGCCCATGAAGAACAGCGGGAAGTGAAACACGAGGCCGATGAACGAAAACATCCACAGGTGGTAGCCGGTCAGCGCGCGCCCGCCCCAGAAGATGTCGAGCAGCAGATGCTCCTCGATGCGCCAGGTCGGCAGGTTCGCCGCCCAGCCGGCCTCGCCTTCGATTTCCACTTCCACGCGCGCGAACAGATACGCCAGCGCCAGCACGGCGCACACGGTCGCCACGAGCCTGGCGCCATCGGCTAATTCAAACATGGGCAACATCACTTTTGCGGGCGGCTTGCACCAGAACGGTTTCGACGACATGGCGCGCAGCCTGCGGGCGGCCAAGGGCGCGTGCACAGGCTGCCATTCCGGCCAGTTTTTCCGGGTGCGCCATCAGGTAGCGGATGCGGTAGTCGAGCGTGGCCAGGTCGACCGCCTTGAGCGCGGCGCCATGCTCGAGCAGATAATTGGCGTTGTGTTCTTCCTGGCCCGGGATCGGCGCGTTGACAATCATCGGCACGCCCATCGCAAGGCATTCGGCTGTGGTCGCGCCGCCCGGCTTGGTGATCACCAGGTCGGCGCACGCCATCAGGCGCTCGACGCGGTCCGTGTAGCCCTGCGGCGCCAGCCGGCCCGGGAAGCGCACGGCCAGGCGCTGCAGCGCGGCCAGTTCGGCGGCGTTCTTGCCGGCCAGCGCGATCAGCTGAAAATTACCTGGAATCGCCAGCAACTGCTGCGCCACGCGGTGCAAGCCGCCCAGGCCGGCGCCCCCGCCCATCAGAAGAAAGGTCGGCAGCGCCGGATTCAGGCCCAGTGCTCTGGCGCAGTCGGCGCGATCGTGGGTGAGCGAAAACGCCGGCATCGTGGGAATGCCGGCGACGTAGATGGCATGCGCGGCGACGCCCTGCTCGTGCATGCGAAACGCCACTTCGTCGTTGGCGGCAAAATAGCCGGTGACGTGCGGCTGCAGCCACATGCGGTGCAGGTCGAAATCGGTGACTTGTACCCACAGCGGGCACGTGATTTTTCCGGCGGCGATCTGCTGCGACAGTACTTCGGCCGGCTGGAAATGGGTGCAGATGATCGCGTCGGGTTGCAGCGCCGCGATTTCATCGGCCAGGGCGCGGCACGCATGCCGTTCGATCCGGCGCCGCAGTCGGCTGACCAGGCCATCCGGGCTGGCCGCATCGGTCCAGCGGTAGATGTAACGCCACAAGCCCGGCGCGCGGGTGATCAGGCGCAGATAGAAGTCGGTATAAACCTTGCGTAGCAGCGGCGTGGCAAACGCCATCGCATCCAGGTGGATGACGGTGGCGCCCGGGTGTTCGGCTGCGGCGCAGGCGCGGATGGCCTCGGCGACCCGGGTGTGGCCGGCGCCAGCCGGGACGCTGAGCAGGACGATGGTCTTGCCGGCCATGCTGCGCTGGAGTTCGCCCTCTTTCACGAGGGGCGCTTTCCGGCCTGCGCCAACGCTGCCATCCGGTCAGGCGAAGATTTCTGCTTCATGCACACTCCATCGCAACGTGATGCGACAGAGTGTGAAGGCCGATTATGACCCGGCCATGACGCCTATGCAGTTACACGACGCTGTTCCACGGCTTGGACAGACGCATCGCGCAATTGATCAGGCCAACCATCGAATACGTCTGCGGGAAATTGCCCCACATTTCGCCGGTGTCCGGATGTGTATCTTCCGACAGCAGGCCCAGGTGATTGCGCGCCGCCAGCATCGCCTCGAACACGGCGCGTGCTTCGTCCTCGCGGCCGATCCGCGCCAGCGCATCGATGCGCCAGAACGTGCAGATATTGAAGGCCGTTTCGGGCTTGCCGAAATCGTCCGGCGCTTCGTAACGGCGCATGTACGGGCCGTCGCACAGCGATTTTTCCAGCGCGTCGACCGTGGCGACGAAGCGCGGATCCATCGGATCGATGAAGTTGATCTCGGCCATCAGGAGCACGCTGGCATCGAGGTCGCGTCCACCCAGGCTTTCGGCAAACGCCTGGCGCTCTTCGCTCCACGCTTCGGTCAACAGGCGATTGCGGATAATTTCCGCGCGCTCGCCCCAGAACGTGGCGCGCTCGGGCAAGTTCAGTTCTTCGGCGATCTTGGCCAGGCGGTCGCACGCCGCCCAGTTCATCAGCACCGACGAGGTGTGGACGCGGGCGCGCGTGCGCAGCTCCCACATGCCCGCGTCCGGCTCGTCGTACAGGCGGAATGCCTGTTCACCCACGGCTTCGAGTTGCACGAACTCGGCATGCCCCGCACGGCGGAACAGGCGGTGATCAAAGAATGCCTGCGCCGCGCCGAGCACGATATTGCCGTACACGTCGTGCTGGAAGTGCTCCTGCGCCTGGTTGCCCACGCGCACCGGCCCGTTGTTGCGGTAGCCGGGCAAGTGCTCGATGATCGATTCGGGCAGTTCTTCTTCGAGCCCGATGCCGTACAGCGGCTGGATATGCCCGCCCTTGGCGCGCGCCACGACATTGCTCAGCCAGCGCAGATAGTCTTCCATCGTGCCGACTTCCGACAGGCTGTTCAGCGCCCGGATCACGAAGAACGCGTCGCGCAGCCAGCAGTAGCGGTAGTCCCAGTTGCGCTCGCTTCCCGGTGCTTCCGGGATGCTGGTCGTCATCGCGGCGATGATCGCGCCGGTGTCTTCGTATAGCGACAGCTTCAGCGTGATCGCGGCGCGGATGACCACGTCCTGCCACTCGAGCGGCAGCGCCAGGCGGCGCGACCACGTGCGCCAGTACGAAATCGTCTCGAGCTCGAAGCGGTGCGCGGTGTCCTTGATGCCGTCGGCCAGCGTTTCGTCTGGTCCGAGCATGAAGTTCAGCGGCCGGTCGAGCAGGAAGAACGATTCGGACATCACATAATTGAGCGACGCGTCGGTGTTCAGGCGCAGCGTCTGGTCAGGACCGACGTAGCGGATGTGGTGGCTGCCCTGCGTGATCTCGGGCTTCTTGGCGCCATACTGGAAACGGGGCCGCATGATCACGCGCACGCGCACGCCACTGCCCAGCGGACGCACGCGGCGCACCAGCATCAGGGGGCGGAACATGCGGTCGCGGCTCAAAAAGCGCGGCGCGAAGTCGGTGATCTCGATGCCATTGCCGCCGCTGTCGAACAGGCGCGTGCGCAGCACCGCCGTGTTCGGCTCATACACCTGCTCGCTGCGGGCGAAGTCTTCCAGCTCGACGCTCCACAGGCTGCCCTTCTCGCTCGGATCGAGCAAGGCATTGAAGACCGGGTCGCCATCAAAGCGCGGCAGGCAGCACCAGACCATCCGGCCCATGCGGTCGACCAGGGCGCTGAAGGCGCAATTGCCGATCACGCCGCAATCGAGCGAACCGGTGGGATCGATGGTGCCCCGTGCTTCGAGGACGTTCGGTAGTGCTGTACTCATTGTCGACTCGTGGGAATCATCATTCATGGGGTATGTCCTTTCCAATGGTTGGCGCGGCGGCCGCTTGCGACAGTACGATGCGCAATTGTTCCGCCGACGCGATGCGGCACTGGGCCACGGTGGGGCCCGGGCCGACCTTCAGGCCGATCCCGCCAATACTTTGTACTTGTGCAAAACCTGCTTCGTCGGTCGTGTCGTCGCCGATGAACAGGGGCCGGTAACCGGCGAACGGCGCGTCGGCCAGGAAGTCGCGGATCGCCGTGCCCTTGCTGACGGCGTTCGACTTGACCTCGACGATCATCTTGCCTTCCATGAGCAACAGGCCCGGGCTGGCCTCCACCGCCACGCGCATCGCGTCGGTGCACAGCGCCTGCAGCTCGGGCGCCTGGCGGAAATGCAGCGCCAGCGCGCCGTGCTTTTCTTCGACCCAGAGGTCGGGATGGCGCGCCGCTAGCCCCTGCGCAGCCTGGCGCACCAGGGCGAAGTCGGGCGGCGTCAGGCGGCGCACGACGCCATCGACGCCGCGTCGCTCCATGCCATGCACGCCGGCCGCAGGGAACGTCAGCGGCGCCAGCAGCTTGTCGAGCTCGTTGATGGGGCGACCGGACACGAGGGCCAGCCGCCCTTGCAGGCGTGCCTGCAGCAGCGGCAGCGCAGCGCGCAGCATGTCGGTGACGATTACCTGGTCGGGCAGCGGCGCGATATCCACCAGCGTGCCGTCGAAGTCGAGAAACAGCGCGCAATCGGGCGCGGCCAGTAGATCCAGTGCTGCTTTGATGCTGTCGTTCATGCTTCCCCTTTTCTGACGCGGTCCTGGCTGAGCGAGACGATGCGCGACTTGACGCGCTCGCGCTGGCGCAGGCGCGCTGCATCCTGCAGCATGCGCCCGGCCCAGCGATACACGTTGAAGTCGCGCACCCGGCGGCGCATGCTGCGCATCCGTTCGCGCTGCTCGTCGCGCGGCATGCGCAGCGCCTGGTACAGCGCTTCGGCGCCTTCTTCGATGTGATACGGATTGACGATCAGCGCTTCGTGCAGCTCGCGCGCTGCGCCGGTGAACTGGCTCAGGATCAGTGCGCCGCCTTCATCGTCGCGGGCAGCGATGAATTCCTTGGCCACCAGGTTCATGCCGTCGTGCAGACTGGTCACGCTGCAGACGTCCGACGCGCGGAAGTACGTGCGCAACTGGCGCTGTTCGTGGTGCTCGGTTTTCAGCACGATCGGCAGGTAGGTGCCGCTGGCGTAGCGGTCATTGATCCGCTGGGCCAGGCCGCGCACGCGCGTTTCCAGGTTCTGGTATTCGTCGAGGGACGAGCGGGTGGGCGCGGCGATCTGCACGAACGTGAATTTGCCGATCATTTCGGGATACAGCTCGAACATGCGCTCGACCGCTTCGAAGCGCTCGACGATGCCCTTGGTGTAGTCGAGGCGGTCGACGCCAATGCCCAGCAACTGGTCGGCCGGCAGCGACAGCGCCTGGCGGATTTCGGCGCGGCAGGCGGCGATATCGGGTTCGCCCGGGATCTCGTCAGGCCAGGCGATGGAAATCGGGTACGGCTTGACCTGCGTGAGCTGGTTGCCGTAGCTGACGGTCGAGGCTTCGTCCTCGATGCGGGTTTCCAGGTAGCGATCGACCGTGTCGAGGAAATTCTTGCGGTGGAACGGCGTGTGGAAGCCCAGGATCGTGCTGCCCAGCATGCCGTCGAGGATTTCTTCGCGCCATGGGCAGATGCCGAACGACTCCGGATTTGGCCATGGGATGTGCCAGAACGTGATGATGGTTGCCTTTGGCAGCACTGCGCGCACCATGCGCGGCAGCAGCGCGAAGTGATAATCCTGTACCAGCACGACCGGGTTGTCGGAACGCGCTTCGGCAATCACGGCGTCGGCAAAGCGCTGGTTCACGCGCACGTACTCGGCCCAGTCGGTCGAGCGGAACACGGGGCGCACGTGGGCGATATGGCACAGCGGCCACAGGCCTTCGTTGGCAAAGCCGTAGTAATAGCCCTGCTCTTCTTCTTTCGACAGCCAGACGCGGCGCAGCGTATAGCTCGGGTTATCGGGCGGGACCGGCACGTGGTCGTTGGCGTCGACCGTCTCGCGGTCGGCCGAACCGGCGCCGTGCGCGATCCAGGTACCGGAGCAGGCGCGCATCACGGCTTCCACCGCCGTGACCAGGCCGCTGGCCGGACGCTGCACTTTCACACCATTAGGTGTGGCCACGTGGATGTAGGGTTCGCGGTTCGACACCACGAGGATCTGGTCGCCGGCCAGGTCCTGGTTCAGCAGCAGCTTGAGCGTTTCCGGACTCCAGGTCGTTGACTCGACCGGACTGGCGGCCAGCTCGCGCTGGTAATCATTGAGCATGGCGCGAAACTCGCTGGCCAGCGGCGCCATGTCGCCTTCGACCGGCGCCGCCGGGGCCGCGTCGCGGCGTGGCGAGCGCGGCAACAGTTCGCCGCGCAGCATTTCACGCATGCCAGCCACCCAGCCATGCCAGCTCAGGTGAGCGATGATCACGGTGATCATGGAAATCGCGCCGGCCATCAGCACGAACAGGCCAAGGATGTATTTCTTGGTATCGGCGCTGCGGCGCTCGATGAAGCTCATGTCCTGCACCAGCACCAGGCGGCCGGCAGACACGCCATCCTGCATCAGTTCGCGCGTGGAGACGTGGACCGGGCCCTCTGCCAGGCGCACGACCGGGTTGGACGTCGCGCCATCCTCTTCGCTGCTGATCTGCCCCTCACGGCAACCGAGCGTGGCCGGATAGGTCGAGGTCTTGTACAGCAGGATCCCGTCGGTCGAGCACAGGGCCAGCGCATACAGGCGCTCGTCCTGGATCGCGCGCTCGAATGCGTCGTTGATGCGTTCACCGGTACCGTCCTCGAGATACGTCAGCAACGGTTGTTGCAGCGTGCTCGATACCAGGCGCGACCGTGTGTCCAGGTCACGCACGAACCAGCGCTGGGTGAGGTTTTCCATCCACGGAATGGCAAAGTACCCGAATAGCGCCAGCACAAGGGCAAGGGGAACGATGAACCGCAGGGACAATTGAATGGATCTGAAGCGCATGGAGCTCTTTCAATGGGACGAAGACGCCGACCGATTGATTATAGCTATCTAAAAATTATCTTGTCGCTATGGCATGCAACGGTGTCGAACGGGGCCGGATTGGCTGGCAAAAGTCCACCTGTGTATCGTGGTCGTCATGGTCCGCTACCACCTTACGCCCTGACCCGATATGCCGGCTTGCGTGACGCGCTGAACGCGGAATTAACCCCGCACGCGTCTCATGACAAACTCGGCGCGTGGCCTGGCGTGTCGCTCCAGGCGGTAAGTGAGCACAGCGCCGTCTTCACTGACGGTCACCGTCCACAAATTGGTGTCGGCACCGGGAACCAGTCGGGCCGTATAAGCGTCTGCCAAAAATGCCTGTGAGCGCGCAGTGCCGCCGGGCTGCGCCATGCCGCCGTACATCGTTACCCTGTCTGGCGTGCCGTCAGCATGACGATGGTCATGGCGCAATTCCAGCCCTGCTGCCGGGCGCGTGAAAATCCACGTGCGCGAGCGATCTTCGCCAACTTTGACCGGCATGCGCACCTCGGCCGGGTTGCAGATGACTTCCGTCGAGATGGTCTTGTTGGCAAACTCGTTGTCCGGATCGACCGCATAGGTCTGGCCGCCCTCGAAGCGCTGCCCGCACATGGTTCTGAGTGTGGCCATGAAGCTGTCGCCGCCAGAGGGCACCGGAACAGCAGCACAACCAGCCAGCAGGCAGGTGAGCGTCAATGAAGAAAAAAGAAGATGCATCGTGGTCCCGCTCCAGAAAAATCACTGTAAGCACAGCATGCCGCGACGCTGCCAGATCATCAACAAAACCTACTCAATGGCAACAAAATAGCGTCACGCCGTAAATTGAAAAATAAAGTGTCGTTATTTATGTGACAAGCGTATGAAATTTGTCGGAAAATCTTACAATTAATTACGAAATTTTCATTTCGAAAAATATTCCTTATAGAAATCAACGCCTTGTTTTGCTGGCACGTAATATGCATTGGCTCCCATGGTCGTCGAATAATCGTTACGACATCCGATACAGGGGCTGTGACACGAATGCGGCCCCGTTCATCGTACACACTTGGAGCGCAATAGAATGAAGAACGCATTACTCGCATTGCTGGTTTCCGGAATGATGGCTTCGGCATCCGCCGCGGTCGTAGTCAATGAAGGTTTTGACAATGTCAACACGCTCCAGAGCAAGGGCTGGATCGTGGACAACAAGAGCGCTCCACTTGGTACTCTCAATTGGTTCCAGGGCGATCAAACGAAATTCGATGCCCAAAGCGGCGCACCGGAATCGTTCGTCGCCACCAGTTTCAGCAGCGGTGTCGACGGCGGCACACTCAACAACTGGCTGTACACCCCTGAATTCTCGACCGTGCTCGGCGTAACCGTCTCGTTCTGGCTGCGGGCAGTCGACGAAGAAGGCTTTAGCGACAAGTTTGCGTTTGGTTTTGTCGACACCAAGGGTGTCGGATTTGACCTGGTCCCAAGCTTCACCGTTGGCAAGAATGGCTGGACGCAATACACGGCCTGGATCGGCCCACGCGAGGGTTCTGCCCGCTTCGGCTTCCAATACACCGGCGAAACGGCCGAGTCGAACTATGTCGGCCTCGACTCTGTCATGGTCGACGTGCCTGAACCGTCGAGCATCCTGATTCTGGCCGCTGGCGCCATGGGCCTGGTTGCCGCACGTCGCCGCAAACGCGCCTGAGCGCGCCACGCCACGTTGTCCGCCGAAGCGCACTACGCTTCGCACCTTTTGCATCGAACAGGTTTTTCCAGGAGAGTGTCATGTTCCAGAAACAACAAACCGGCCTGCGCGCGCTGCGCGCCGCCGGCATTGCCTTTGCCCTGATGGGTTTCGCCGGCCAGTCCGCCATTGCCCAGGAAGCACCGGTCGTCTCGAATGAGTCCCTGACCGTCGTGCGCGATGCCGAAACCGGCAAGCTGCGCGGCGCCACCCCTGCCGAAGCAGTCGCGCTGAAAGCGCAGTCCGTCAGGGCCTACGCGCGCATCGCACCGAAAGCAACCCTGCAGAAATCCCACAGCAGCGGCGCGCGCGGCGCCCGTCTGACCGACGAATTCATGACCACGTCAGTGGCAGTTCGTAACGCCGACGGCAGCATTACCGTTACGCACGGCGACACCCAGAATGCCGATTCGACCGGCCACGTTCACACCATTACGCCTGTCACGGAGTAATCATGCGCACCCCATCCTTCTCGCTCACCGCCGCACGCACCGTACTGGCCACCGCCAGCATCCTGACCTGCATCGCCGCGCAAGCTGCAACCATCACCATTCAGAGCCGCGATCCAGCCGGCTTCGGCTTCAACGATGCCACCCCGGTGGCACCGGTTGGCGGCAATAATGGCACGACGCTCGGCCAGCAACGCATGAACGTGTACCGCCACGTCGCCGATATCTGGGAGCGCAATCTCCAGAGCAACGTGACGATCACCGTGTCAGCCGGCTGGGAAGCACTGAACTGCACCGCCACCTCGGCCACGCTGGGCAGCGCCGGCGCATGGAATATCTGGAATAATTTCCCAGGCGGCAAGAAAAACACCTGGTATCCGGCAGCACTGGCCAACAAGCTGGCCGGTGTCAACCTGACTGCAGGCTTTCCTGACGACGGCACGGGCTACGGCAACGTCGACATCAAGACCCAGTTCAACGTCAACCTCGGTCAGCCGAACTGCCTCGCAGGCAGCAGCTTCTACCTGGGCCTGGACGGCAATGCCGGCGGCCAGGTGAACTTTGCCGCAACCCTGCTGCACGAACTGGGCCACGGCCTGGGCTTCTCGGTCGTCAGTGTGAACACGTCGACTGGCGCCCGCATCAATGCGGCGGGTACGGCGTATGTGTCCGAAGGCGGCCTGCCAAGCGTCTGGGAAGAGTTCATGTACGACAACACCGCCAAGAAGAGCTGGCTGAACATGACGTCGGCCGAACGTCGCGCCTCGGCGATCAACCCGCTGGGCGTGGCCTGGACCGGTGCCAACTCGGTTGCCGGCGCCAGCATCCTGCGCGGCACGCCACTGCTGAAATCAGCCGGCCCGGGCAGCACCATCCCGACGATGGAATTCAATGCGTCATCCTTCGGCCCAGTTGCACCGACCTCCGGCAAGCTTGGCGTGCTGACCACGATCATGCCTCAGGCTGGTGAAATCGGGCCTGGATGCTCCCCATTCGATGCAGCCAATACCGCAGCGGTCCGCGGCAAGGTACCGATCATCAATCGCGGTGCCTGCGCTTTTGCCCTCAAGGTCAAGAATGCACAGAACGCCGGTGCGATCGGCGTCGTGCTGGCTAACAACGCGCCAGGTCCGCTCGTTCCAGGCGGCACCGATGCTAGCGTCACCATCCCGTCGGTGGGTATCACGCAAGCGGAAGGCGAACTGCTGAAAGCGGCCGTGGCCGCCGCCAAGCCATACGGCTCGCGTGCACAAGCCGGTGCGGTCACTGCAACGTTTGCCGTTGACAACACCCGCAAGGCTGGCGCCGATGCCCTTGGTCGTCCGCTGCTGTACACCCCAGCTACGCTGGCACCGGGTTCGTCGGTCTCGCACTGGGACGTGACGGCATCGCCAAACCTGCTGATGGAGCCAAGCATCAATTCGGACCTGACCCTGTCGGTGTCGCCACCGCAGGATCTGACGCTGCCACTGCTGAAGGATATCGGCTGGTAATCGTTGGATAAAACGCTTCACGGCGCCAGGCGTCGTGAAGCGTGCCAACAAAAACGCCACCTTGCAAGGTGGCGTTTTTATTTGCTGCGAACGATCGTCGATTAGAAGATCAGGTACAGGATGACCAGTACAACGACCGGGATGCCCAGGAGCCAGCCAATGAAAAATTTACCCATGATAGTGTTCCTTCCGTGTTTGCAGTGTCGATGGATCCATCTTGCGCCCTGTAGCCTCCCGGTTCAGTACGCTACTGCACGTCCACCAGCAAATTGATCCATTTGGTATCCGGCACCTCGCCAGGCGCGCACGGCAGGAACGCGGTGCGACGTGGATTTTTTGACAGGGCTATACTTAAATCATCACTTGTCGCCAGGCAGCGAGCGCGGTCCGATGCTGTGCATCGTTCGTGGCCACTACTGTCGGCGATGGCCTTCGTGCGCATCGCGCCAGCCGGGGCCCAGGCTCCGCAGCGCCAGATGCGCCCACTCACCATTCAATCAGGGGACTCTATGCCTACAACCTGGATTATCGCGGCCAATGCCGGTCGTGCACGTATTTTTGCCGATGCCAAATCTGCCAAGTCGCTGCAAGAAGTGGAAGACATGGTCAATCCTGCTGCGCAGCAGCGCGTGAGCGACATCGTGACCGACCGGCTGAGCCCGCGGGCGGCCGGCAATAGCGGCCACAGTATCGGTGGCGGCCAGGGCGGCGGCTTCGAGCACGCAGCACAGGCAGGCGCGCCGGGCAGCGACTACCAGCCAGCCGTCACGCCAGCCGAGCACGAAGCGCAAAAGTTTGCCAAGGACGTCGCCGCGTACCTGTTGCAAGGCCAGCAGAAAGGCCAGTACCAGCATCTGATCGTGTCCGCATCGCCCGAGTTCCTGGGCTTGCTGCGCACCGCAATCGATCCGCAGGTCAAAGCGCTGATCACGCATGAGCTCAACAAGGATTACACGCACTCGAGCGGCCACGAACTGCGCGGCCAACTCGCGGCGCATCTCGAAAAAGCCTGAGGTCGAACGACCGCAAGGTTGTTTCACCCCTGACAGGCCCGCCATTCCGGCGGGCCTGTTGCGTTATGGCCGTGCGTGTTCGACCGGCGAGAAGATCTCGCGCAGGTCGTCGGCCCCGATGGCCGGCGCCAGCTCGGTGTCCCCCGCCAGCAGGGCATTGGCCAGATCACCTTTGCGGCGCTGCATGTCCTGGATTTTTTCTTCGAGCGTGCCGCGCGCGATCAGCTTGTAGACGAAGACCGGCTGCGTCTGGCCAATGCGCCAGGCGCGGTCGGTGGCCTGGTTTTCGCTGGCCGGGTTCCACCACGGATCGTAGTGGATGACGGTGTCGGCCGCCGTGAGATTGAGGCCCACACCGCCGGCCTTCAGGCTGATCAGGAACACGCCCACCTGCCCCGCCTGGAACGCAGCGACCGGCGCGGCGCGGTCGACCGTGCTGCCCGTGAGTTCGACGTACGCGATGCTGCGCGCGTTGAGTTCACCGGCGATCAGCGCCAGCATGCTCGTGAACTGCGAAAACACCAGCACCTTGCGGCCTTCGCTGATGAGGGTGTCGAGCAATTCCATCAGCGCGTCGAGCTTGGCCGAGCCACCGGCCGCGCCCGTCTTGAGCAGGCGCGGATCGCAGCATACCTGGCGCAGCTTGAGCAGCGCTTCGAGAATCACGATGTGGCTGCGCGCCAGGCCCTTGCGATCGATCTCGTCGCGCACCTTGCGGTCCATCGCCACGCGCACCGTTTCGTACAGGTCGCGCTGCACGCCGCCGAGCTCGACCGGCAGGATGATCTCGGTCTTGGGCGGAAGTTCGGTGGCCACCTTGTCCTTGGTCCGGCGCAGCATGAACGGTTTCAGGCGTCGCACCAGCAGGTCCTTGCGCCCCATGTCACCGCCCTGCTCGATCGGTTTGCGAAACACGGTGTTGAAGCCCCGCTCGTCGCCCAGCAAGCCCGGCATCAGGAAATGGAACTGCGACCACAATTCGCCCAGGTGGTTCTGCACCGGCGTGCCGGTCAGGCACAGGCGATGGCGCGCGTCGAGCAGGCGCGCCGTCTGCGCCGCCTTGCTGCGGCTGTTCTTGATGTACTGCGCCTCATCGAGGATCAACAGGTGATAGCGATGACCGCGCAGCGCCACTTCGTCGCGCCCGAGCAGCGCGTAGGTGGTCAAGACCACGTCGACGTCGCCGATGCCATCGAACAGCGCCGTGCGCTCCTTGCCGTGCAACAGCAGCACGCGCAGGCCGGGCGTGAAGCGGGCCGCCTCGGCCTGCCAGTTGGGCATCAGGCTCGTGGGCGCCACGACCAGCGCCGGGCGGTCGAGCCGCCCCGCTTCTTTCTCGACCAGGATGTGGGCCAGTGCCTGGATCGTCTTGCCCAGGCCCATGTCGTCGGCGAGGATGCCGCCGAATTCGTACTCGCGCAGGAACTGCAGCCAGGCCAGGCCGCTGCGCTGGTAGGGCCGCAGGTCGGCCTGCAGGCCAACGGGCAATTCAACTGGCCGGATGCCGTCGAAATCGTTGAGCTTGCGGCCCAAAGCGCGCAGGCGCTCGCCGCCCATCCAGCGCAGGTGCGCGGCGCGCTCGAGTTCGGCCAGTCGCGCCGCATCCATCACCGGCAGGCGCACCCGGCTGCCCATGCGCTCATTAAAGTACAGCTCGCCCAGCGTGACCAGGATCGGTTTGATGCGGCCCCAGGTCACGGCCACACGCGTTTCGTCGTCGAGCTCGATCACCAGGTCGCCATTGTCGGCGCGCGTGGCCAGGGCCACCGGATCAAACTCCTGCGGCGCAGCGCGGATCATCTTGAGCAGCAAGGGCAGCAGCGCGTGCCGCTGACCGTTCACGACAATGCCCAGCTCGAGCGCGAACCAGGCTTGCCCGCCCTCACCTTCTTCATCGAGTTCGGCGTACCAGTCATCGACCTCGGCCAGGTGGTAGCGATAATCGGCTTCGATCTCGACCTGCCAGCCGGCCGCCTCCAGGCGCGGCAGCGCATCGCGCACGAAGCCAACCCAGGCCGCCTCGTCGGCAAGCTGCAGGGCGCCGGGCAGATCCAGCAGTGGCGAGTCGCGTGGCGGTTCGGCAAACCCGAGCCCGGTCAGCAGCGCCCGCGCCGCCGCCTCGAGCGCGGCATTGCGTACGATGAGCTGGACCCTGGTGTTCTCGACGCGGCGCAGCACCGGGCCGTCGTCAGGCTCCGCGATCCAGCCGTCGTAGTCGAACATCAGCGTGGCATGGTCATACCAGCGGTAGTCGCCGCGCTGCCTGGCCAGCATGCTGTCGAGCACCAGCAGGGGCACCGGCGCCACGTCGCTGCGCTCTTGCGTTTCCAGCACCTGCGGCAGCGGGAACACGCCATCCAGGCCAAGCTCGGCCATGCGCGTCGCCACGCTGGCGCGGTGCTCCGGCCACAGCAGCGGCGCCTGCTCCACCGCGCCGAGCAGCATCTCCAGCGGCAAGGGCGCCAGCAATGCCGGCAGGGTCAGCTCCCCGATCAGGTCGCCATCGATGTAGCAGGCCGGTTCGGTTGGCAGCACTTCGTCGGGAATCTGCTGCTCGCGTGCGCCGCCACCGGCAAATTGCCAGCTCAGCTGAAGCGCATCGGGATCGCCATCGAGCGGATGCCAGTCGATCACGGCCGCGCGCTTCGGGCCGGCCAGCAGCGGCGTGACCCGGCCGCGCGCCAGATCCTCTGGCGTGTGGGCACGCAGCAGCCGGTCTTGCGCGACGAGTTGGGCCAGCAGGCGTGCGCCCAGCGCGCCTTGCGGCCGCGCGACGCCCAGGCCGCCCGAGGCAGCCGCCAGGCCGGCAAACTGCCGCAGCAGCTCGACGTCGCCGGTCGCGATCCAGGCTGGTGGATCGCGCAGCAGGCCGTGGTGGTTGACGTCGCTGGAACTGGCGCCGATGCCGGCGCGCTTGCCCTGGCGGCCCTTGCGCAGATGCAGCCGGGAGTGGCCGTGCAGATCCGGCACCAGCACCCAGGCCAGGATGGTCACGGCGCCCGTGCCCGACAGCGCCGGCTGCGTGATCTGGCTTAGCTGCGAGAGCTGCATGAGCCAGTGCTGCGCGACGGCGTTGGCCGCGCCGGGCGCTTGCCGTGCTTCGCGTTCGCGGCACTCGATGTCCTTGATCAGGACCGACACCACGTGCTTGCAGTTGTAGCCCACCGGGCAGGTGCAGCGACCGTCGAAGTTGATTTGCTCGCGGCGCGTGAACACGCGGATGGTCTGATGGTAGGTCGCCCCGCCGCTGCCGGCGGCTTCGCCAACCAGCCGGTCGGCCTGCCACTGCGCGACCAGGACATGGCCGTCATCGGCGTAATCGTGGCCACGCTGCAGGGCGCCGGGGTCGAAGTTGTGCGTCAGGTCGGCGTAATCGTAATGCATGGGCAAATCGGACAATCATGGCGGCGAAGCCACCATTATCGCCCGAACACGTCAGTTCTTACTGCGCGACGACCTTGATCTGCTCGACGTCCACGGTAGAGTCGCCAAACATTTCCTTGTCGAACTCGCCGGTGAGTTCCACCAGCGTGTTGTGATCGACGGTCACGCCGGCCGGGAAACGGTCCGCGTCGATCTCGACGGTGATCTTGCCGCTGGCGTCGGTGAACTCGTAGTTCTCGTCGCCCTTGTGGCTGGTGAGCTTGCCCTTGAGGCGCACGTACTGGTCGTCCTTGCCATTGGCCAGCAAATCCTTGGCGGTCATCAATGGCGCGCCCGATGGGCCGGCATAGCCCGATGGCGCGGCTTTGGTGGCCGGGGCGGCAGTTGGCGCTACGGTGGCGGTTGCAGCCGGCGTTGCAGTCTGGGTTGCCGCGGTCTGGGCGACAGCAGCGGCCGAACCGGTGATCAACAGGGCGATGCAGGCGATGTGCGAAATACGTGTCATGGTCAAGTCCTCGGTAGTTGGTGGGTCGTTGCCTGCACAGCGTTGGCAGGCACAGACGCATTACACCGGCGGGACATTAAACCGATCTTAAGGGTGCATCGAAGTCGAGCGTGACACCGAGCCCGTGCCCGTCCAGGCCTGTACCAAAGGCCAGCGCGATGCCGTGCAGATCGGCGATGCGCCGGACGATCGACAGCCCGAGTCCGCTGCCCGGCTGGCCCTGCCCCAGCACGCGGAAGAACCGCTCGCTCAGGCGCGCGCGGCTGGCTGCATCCACACCCGGGCCATTGTCGCGCACGGCAATGCGGTCGAATCCGCCGTGCCGGCGCGCATCGATGACGATGCGGCTGCCGTCCGGGCAATAGCGCAGCGCGTTGTCGAGCAGGTTGCGCAGCACGATGTCGAGCATCTGCGGATCGGCCTCCACGTGTTCGAGCTCGCAGTGCACGGCGATGCGGATGCCGCGCGCCGCCGCTTCCTGCGCATGCGCGCCCACGAGGCGCTCAAACAGCGCCGGCAGAGGTACCGGCTGGCGCACCAGCTGTTCGCGCGCCAGCGGGTCCAGGCGTGCCAGCGTGAGCAGGCTGTCGACCAGCCCGGTCGTGCGCGCGATATCGTGGCGCAGCTTCTGGAACGGTGCGGCCAGTTCGGGATGCTGGCGCTGCAGCAGTTGTACATGCATGTGCAGGCCCGCCAGCGGCGTGCGCAGCTCGTGCGCGGCGTCGGCAGTAAAGCGACGCTCGGCCTGCAGCGCCGCTTCCAGGCGCCCCAGCACGTCATTGAGCGCCTGCACGATCGGCAGCACTTCGCGCGCCTGGCCGGCGGTGGGTACCTGCGTCAGGTCGTGCGGCGTCTTGGCCGCGATGCTTGCCGCCGTCTGGCGCAAGGGCTTCAGCACGCGCCCGGTCAGCACCCAGCACACGAGCGCCAGTAGCAGCAGGAAGCCCAGCACGGGCAGCCACAGCGATTCGGCCAGTTCTTCGAGAATATCGAAACGCTTGCTCTGCTGCTGGCCGACCTGAACCTCCACGCTTCGGGCCACGTCGCGCACGACAAACACGCGCCACGGATCGCCGTTGTTGCGCACGTCGGCGAAGCCGTCCTGCTCATCGAAATCCGTCACGAACGGCTGGGCAGGCGCGCCGCCGGTGCGCTGGACGACGCGTCCGTCCGCCACGATCTGGTACTGCATGTCGACCTTGCGGCCAGGCCGGCTCTCGAGCCCCGGCCGCAGCAACAGGCCGCGCTCGTTCCAATCGGTGGTGGCGGCCATGATCATGTGGCCCGATTCCTCGAGCGCGTCATCGAACACGTCATTGGTTTCCTGCCAGGCGATCACGGTGACGATGCCCAGGCTGGCCAGCCACAGCACGGTGCTGGCGGCCACGATGGCCATCAAGAGGCGCCGGCGCAGTGACCACGGCTGCACCGGCAAATCATTCACCATCAGTCTTCATCCGGTAGCCCAGACCGCGTACGGTGACGATGCTGTCGCTGCCGAACTTCTTGCGCAGATTGTGCACATAGACCTCGATCGCATTGCTCTCGACTTCGTCGCCCCATCCATACAGCGTCTCTTCGATCTGGGCCCGGGTGACGATGCTGTTCTTGCGCAGCAGCAGCGCATACAGCACGTTGTACTCGCGCGCCGTCAGCGCGACGGGCACGCCGCGCAGGCTGGCCGCCTTGGTGTCCAGGTTCAGGGCGATCTCGCCGTGCACGAGGTCATTGCTCACCTGGTTCGCGCCGCGGCGCACGGCCGCGCGGATACGGGCCGACATTTCCTCGAGTTCGAACGGCTTGACCAGGTAGTCGTCCGCGCCCAGGTCCAGGCCTTCGACGCGATCGGCCAGCGCATTGAAGGCCGTGATCAGGATGACGGCCACGCCATTGCCGGCCGCGCGCAACTGGCCCAGCAAGGCGTCGCCGGACAAGCCCGGCAAGCCGCGGTCGAGCAGCACGCAGTCATAGCGATGGGTCATCAGGGCCGTCTGCGCCGAGTCGCCGCGCTGGACCCAGTCGACAGCGTGACCATCGAGGCGCAACCAGGCCTGGATGGTGTCGCCAAGGGAGAGGTCGTCTTCGACGAGCAGAATGCGCATGGTGTGGAATGAGTGAATGGAATGCCTTGCCATGCTTGCGCGACAAGGTGAACCGAATCTTAAAGCATGGGCGACGTGGATGAGAATGCGTGAGTTTTCAGCGATACCGATGCCGTAGACTAGCAATTTTCCACGTTGGACTTCACGCCATGACTTTTCGACTTGCATTGACCCGCCTTGCTGCGCCGGCCGCGTCGCTGATGGCGTGCCTCGGCATGCTGGCAACCGGCCCGGCACTGGCTGCCGACACGAATTTTTGTACATCGATGTGCGAATCAACACAGCGTGAATGCCGTGTCGAGGCCAGTTCGGGTGGCAAGGAACGCTTTGTGCCGCCGCCCGAGACCGCTGCCCGCAATCCGCTGGCGCGAACGGCCGAGGGTGCAGTACCGGGCCAGGGTGCGCGCGCCCTGCAGGCTGCCGGCAACACGCATCGCCGGCTTGACCGGACTGGCACCTGTGACAAGTCGTATCAGCAATGCAAGCGCAGCTGCGTCGTCCAGACTGAAACGAAACAGCAGCCAGCGCCGGTACAGGGCTGAATTGCAGACTAGCGCAGGCTTTACGCTTTCTTCAGTGCCGACGCCTTGTGCGCCGCCTCCGCCCCGGTCTTGTCGCTGACCACCAGGTATTCCGGATGTTCTTTGGACGCCGCGACATGGTGACTCTTGATGTCGGTCGGCGCCGTCAACTTCTTCTTGATCTTGCCGGTGACCGTGCCCTGGGATGACTCCCACTCCACCTTGTCACCGGCCTTGAACGTCGTTGTCATGATTGTGCTCCTTTCAGCAATGACGTGAGCCGGGCTGCCCCGGCCCACGTTGCAACTTACTGGCCCGGCTTGAGAATCACCTTGGTCCAGCCATCAGCGCGCTCATCGAACTTCTTGTATGCGTGCGGCGCTTCGTCCAGCGACAGCTCGTGCGAGATGATCTGCGACGGCTTGGCGCGGCCAGCGTGGATCAGCTTGGCGAGGCTGCGGTTGTATGCCTTGACGTTGGCCTGGCCGTTGCCGATGCGCTGGCCCTTGAACCACAATTTGCCGTAGTCGAACGCCAGCTTGCCTTCCTTGGCCAGCTCGTCCTTCGCACCCGGATCTTCCGGCAGGAACACACCCACCACACCGATGCCGCCGGTTGGCTTGACCGCTTCAACCAGATTGTTCATCGTCAGGTTCGGTACTTCCTTGCCGTGCTTGTCGCAGCACTGGTAGCCCACGCATTCGCAACCGCAGTCGGCGCCCTGGCCGTCCGTCAGTTCCTTGATCTGCGCGGCGCCATCGCCTTCGATGTCATTGATGCCGATCGCGCCCATCTTCTCGGCCAGCGCCAGGCGGTCCTTGTTCGGGTCAACGACGAACACGCGGCTTGCGCCCTTGAGGAAGGCCGACATCGCCGCCATCAGGCCCACCGGACCGGCGCCATAGATGGCCACCGAGTCGCCCGGCTTCATCTGCGCCAGTTCGGTTGCGTGGTAGCCGGTCGGGAAGATATCCGACAGCATCACGTAATCGTTTTCCTTTTCTTGTGCATCCTTTGGCAGTACCAGGCAATTGAAATCGCCGTATGGCACGCGCAGCAGTTCAGCCTGGCCACCGCTGTACGGACCCATGCCGGCAAAGCCGTAGGCCGCGCCCGCGCTGCCCGGATTGCAGGTCAGGCAAAAGCCGGTCAGGCCGCGCTCGCAGCTTTCGCAAAAGCCGCAACCGATATTGAATGGCAGGCACACCATGTCGCCGACCTTGACGCGGTCGACGGCCTTGCCGACGGCGATGACTTCACCCATGTTTTCGTGACCGAGAATGCGGCCCGTTTCCATGCTGGTGCGACCTTCGTACATGTGCAGGTCAGAGCCGCAGATGTTGGTGGTCGTGATGCGCACCAGCACATCGGTCGGCTTCTCGATCGTGGCATCCGGCACGTTCTTGATCTGGACGTCGCATGGTCCGTTGTAGACAAGTGCTTTCATTGGGTTCCCTTCGTGAGGCGTTCGGTGAATAAAACACCTACTTTGGGAGTCGCACGATTGATGCTCTGTTCGCCAGGTCACAAACCGGGCGGCAGCGGCGCATGCGCCTACGTGACATTGTCCATCAGCACGCCAAGTCGATAACAAAAGGAAATTTGACTGCTCGCTGGAGCATTAGTGCATGAAAAAACGGCCAGCCCACAAGTGAGGCTGGCCGTTCGTGTCGTACGAGATTGACGTTTACTTCTCGACGATCTGGCGCACGCGGCGGCGCAGTTCGCGCTCCTGCTTTTCGTGCGCGGCCCAATCTTCGCGCACCCCGCGCCAGAGCGAGATCAGCATCAGGATGATGACCAGCGAGAACGGCACGGCAAACACGATGGTCGCGGTCTGCAGCGCCTTTAGTCCCCCTGCCAGCAACAGGCTGATCGCAATACCGGCGATCAGGCCGCCCCACAGCAGCTTGCTGCGGGTCGATGGATTCGGATTGCCGCCGCTGCTCATCATGCTCAGCACCAGCACGGCTGAATCGCCCGATGTGACAAAGAACACCACCACCAGCAGCGTGGCAACGCCCGACATCAGCATGCCGAACGGCATCGCGTCGAACATCGCGAACAGCGCAGTGGCCGTGTCGGCGCGCACGGCGTCGGCAATCGGAATCTGCTGCCAGATCTGCATGTGCAATGCAGTGCCACCAAAGATCGAGAACCAGATGAACGCGGCCAATGTCGGCGCCAGCATCGTGCCCAGGATGAATTCACGGATCGTGCGGCCACGCGAGACGCGGGCAATGAACAGGCCCACGAATGGCGACCATGAAATCCACCAGGCCCAGTAGAAGATGGTCCAGCTGCCGACCCAGGTGCTGTCGCGGAACGGCGTTGCACGCAGGCTCATGCGGACGAATTCGGTGACGTAGTTGCCCAGGGTGCTGGTCAGCGTATCGATGATCGCCACGGTCGGGCCGAGAATGAACACTGCCAGCGCCAGCAGCGCGGCCACGGTCATGTTGGCGTTCGACAGGATCTTGACGCCGCGCGCGACGCCGGTAACGGCCGAGCCCAGGAACATGACGGTGGCCAGCACGATGATGCCGATCTGCGAGGCTTCGCTTACCTCGAGGCCAAACACGGTATTCAGACCGTTGTTGATCTGCAGCGCGCCCACGCCAAGCGACGCTGCCACGCCAAAGGCGGTCGCCACCACGGCCAGGCCGTTGAAGAACCCGCCCATGTGCTTGACGATCGGCCATGGCAGCGCGTCCGTCACGGTGCTGACGAGGGCGACACCGCCGCGCCGGTACTGGAAGAAGGCAATGGCCAGCGCCACGGCGCTGTACACCGCCCACGGGTGAATACCCCAGTGGAAGAAGGTGTAGCGCATGGCGGCGCCCGCCGCTTCCGGCGTGCTCGACACGGTGCCGGGTGGCGCTTCGATGTAGTGCGAGATCGGCTCGGCCACGCCGAAGAACACGAGGCCGATGCCCATGCCGGCGGCAAACAGCATCGAAAACCAGCTGCCGAGCGCGAATTCCGGCTCGTCGTCTTCGCCGCCGAGTTTCAGGTTGCCGTAACGGCTGAAGGCGAGGAACGCGACGAACACGACCATGCCCAGCACGACCCAGAGGTAGAACCACCCGAAATTACGGGTGACGGTAGCAAGTGCGGTCTCGAACAGCGGACCCATGGTGTCGGGCGAAATGACGCCCCACAGAACGATGGCGAGGATGAAGCCCGCCGATAATGCTGTCTGCATAGTTTCTCCAGAGACAGAACGCGCGGGGCGTTGTGATAGTTAAATGACCACGCAATTGTAAGTGATTTGTAAATTTGCTGCGGCTCAGCAACTGTATGGCGTGCGCGATCTGTATGCAAAACGCATCAGGCCGTCAATTATCTGGACAGGGATGTGTAGTTCCGCAATAGTCACGGCCATTACGATATTCACTGGATTTTTCGCATGATCAATGCCCTGCTCCAAAGCACCGGCCCCGGCCCCGTCCCCGTCAACCTGACCGGTACTGAACAAAATGACACCATCCATGGCAGCGACCAGCGCGACAATATCGATGGCGGTGAGGGGAATGACACGATCTACGGTTACGGTGGCAATGACGACCTGCGCGGCGGCGGCGGAGACGACCGCATCGAAGGCGGCGACGGGGATGACCGGATCGAAGACAGCCTCGGCGCCAACCACTTCTTCGGCGGCAACGGTAACGATACCTTGACCGGTTCTAGCGGCAGCACCTACGCTGGCGGCGCCGGCAACGACTATATCCAGATCAGCTGGTTCACGAACGGCGTGGCAACCGTTGCCGATGGCGGCGCCGGCGACGACACCATTGCAATCGATATCGCGGGCGTCATGGTCGGCACCGGCAGCCTGGCCGGTGGTGCCGGCAGCGATCGCTTCGTCCTGAACCAGTTTGGTCCGCTTAATTTAGCGCAAGAGATCGTGATCACCGACTTCACGACCGGCGCGGGCGGCGACCAGATCGACATCCGCCGAATGTTCAACTTCGAACCGGTCGGCAATCCCTTCGACACAGGTATCCTGCGACTGGTCGCGTCCGGCGCCGACACCCTGCTGCAAAAACAGAGCACGGGCGATCCTGCGCTCTATCTCACGTTGGTCACCCTGCGGGGCGTCACGCCCGGGCAGGTCGGCGCAGCCAATTTCGTCGATGGTTTCGATCCGCGCGGTGGCACCACCGGCATGCTCCTGACCGGTACTGCCGGTAACGACACGCTCAACGGCACGGTCCTCGACGACCGGCTGCTGGGATTGGGCGGTAACGACGCTCTGTTCGGGGGCGCCGGCAACGACATGCTCGACGGTGGCGACGGCGATGACACGCTGCGCGACGGTGCCGGTGACAACGTCCTGCGCGGCGGCGCAGGCAAAGACCGGCTCGAGAGCTACTCGGAAGGCACCAATCTGCTCGAGGGTGGCATCGGCAATGATTATCTGTCCGGTGGCAGCGGCGTCGACACCATGCTGGCAGGCGCCGGCGACGACTATCTGAACCTGCGCGGAACCGGTGCACCGGGCCGCACCATCACCGTCGACGGCGGAGATGGGAACGACACCCTGGTGTTCGACGAGACACGCAACGCCGTGGCGATCCGTGCCAGCGGCGGGGCCGGCGCCGACCTGTTCGAGGTCCTCGCAACCGGTACCAACCTGATCATCACCGACTTTGGCGGCGCCGACCGCATCGACCTGAGCCGTGGTCTTCCGTATGGCCTGACGGACAATCCGTTCGGCGCTGCCGGTTATCTGAACGCACGCCAGGAAGGCGCGGACGTCGCGTTGTACATCGATCTTGACGGTGTTGCGGGCAGCACGCATGCGCCCGAGCTGGCGGCCGTCCTGGCCAACGTCTCGCTGGCATCGCTCGGCAGCACGCAGTTCGTCAACGGCTACCACCCCAATGGCAGCAGCCAGGGCAGCGTGCAGACCGGCACCGCTGGAAATGATGTGCTGGTAGGCGACACACAGGACGATACGATCGATGGCGGCGATGGCGATGACCAGCTCGACGGGCGCGCCGGCAACGACACCCTGCGCGGTGGCGCGGGCAACGACACGCTGGACGGCAACGTTGGCAATGACCTGCTGCAGGGCGGCGCAGGCAACGACCAGCTGTCCGGCGGCGACGGGGACGATACCCTCGAGGGTGGCGATGGCAACGACGACCTCAGGGACGCGCAGGGCGCGAACATCCTGCGCGGCGGCGAAGGCGACGACCGGCTGCGTGACGATGGCCTCTGGCTGAGCGGCGCCGGATCGCTGCTCGATGGCGGCGCCGGCGACGACAGGATCGACGTCGGCGGCAGCGCGGTCAGAAAGATCATCGGCGGCGCCGGCAACGATGAGATCACGCTGAGTCACGGCAGCGAACCCGCCGACGCGCCAGGCCTGCAGATCGATGGCGGCGAGGGCGACGATACGATGAGGTTCCAGTACCTGGACACGTCGCGCCGGATCGACGTCACGGGTGGCAGCGGCAGCGACCATTACAGGTTCAACGAATTCAACGATCCGGCCGCAGTGCTCACGATCCGTGATTTCCAGACCGGCGCCGGCGGCGATATGCTGGACGTTTTCTCCTTCTTTTACTACCGCGCCGACAATCCTTTCGGCACGGGCGGCGGCGCGCGCATGGTGCAGTATGGCAGCCACGTGCTGCTCCAGATCGATGCAGACGGCGTGGCCGGTCCACGCACGTTTGCGACCCAAGTTGTGCTCGAGAACACGACGGTCAGTGCGTTCACGTCCGACAACTTCCATGAGGGCAGCCATCCGGACGGCTCGTCGCGCGGCCAGACGGTCGCTGGCAGCCTGCTCGACGATCGCCTCTTCGGTGGCCGGCTAGACGATCTCCTGCGCGGCCTGACTGGCAATGACACCATCGACGGTGGCGCTGGCAACGACGTGCTCGAGGGTGGCGATGGCAGGGATTTCCTGAACGGCAATGAAGGCAACGATGAATTGCACGGCGGCGGCGGTAACGACGTCCTGGACGGCAACCAGGGCAACAACCGCTTGTATGGTGACGACGGCAACGACGTGCTCATTGGCGGGGCCGGCGACGACCTGCTGCATGGCGGCGCCGGGATCGACACCGTCCGTTACACGGCCGGGCGCGACAATTATACGATTGCCGGCTCGGCCGCGACCGGCACCTGGACCATTCATGAACGGGTAGCCGGCCTGAACGACAACCGCGACCAGCTCGAGTCCATCGAACGTGTGCAATTTGCCAACCGCACGCTGGCCCTGGACCTGGACGGCGCAGCCGGCCAGGCATACCGCATCTACCGCGCCGCGTTTGACCGCGCGCCCGACGAGATTGGCCTGGGTTACTGGATCGCCGCACTCGATCGCGGCGCTTCGCTCGGCGCCGTCGCCGGCGGGTTTGCCGATTCGCGGGAGTTCCGTGACATGTACGGCGCGGCGCCGAGCAATGCGGCCGTGGTCGGTCTGCTCTACCGCAATGTGCTGGACCGTGCGCCGGACGACAGTGGCTTCGCCTTCTGGCTCGACGTCCTCGACTCGGGCCGCGATAACGTGGCAGGCGTATTGGCCTCGTTCAGCGAAAGCGGTGAAAACGTCGCGGCAGTGGCAGACCTGATCGGCCAGGGCATCGCTTACCAGCCCTGGGAGTGATGAGACGCAGCGGGCGCAGACTGTATTTTCCAGGCTACACATAGTTCGCCACGGCAGCGGGTTTGGTCGCATAATTCATCAACGCTGTCATGACGATCTTCGATATGCCACTGACCCACGCTGCCCACGCCACCCTTACGCACCGCATGTCACCTGCTGCCGCCTGCGTGGCGCCCCGGGTGCCGGTCTCGCGTCTGTCGCGCCTGTACGAAGTCATGGACCTGATGCTCGACTCGGTCGGCGATCCGCTGGCCCTGGGCAGCCTGGCCGCGTCAGCCAGTTATTCGAGCTACCACTTCGACCGCATCTTCCGTGAACTGACGGGCTTTTCGGCGGTGGAGTACCAGCGCAAGCGGCGCCTGCGCCGCGCCGCCCACCTGCTGCGCCACGAGCCGGACGTACCGGTCGGGCGCATCGCGCAGGATTGCGGCTTTCCGTCCAATGCAGCGTTCGCCAAGGCCTTCCGCCAGCAGTTCGGCATGCCGGCCAAATCCTGGCGCGACGGCGGCTGGCGCATCTACATGGATGCCCAGGTCGGGCGCGAAAGCGATGTCAGTTTTTTTGTCGCCGAGCCGGGGGAACTCACCGCGCTGAACACCCCTTACTGCGCGCCCGTACCGGGCAGCGTTGCCGCGCGCGTCACGCTGCGCCAGTTGCCGGCCCTGCAGCTGCGCTACCAGCGCTTCTTCGGCCAGTCCGGCGCGGCGCTGTCGCTGGCCTGCAATGCCTTCATCTGCGCACAGGAAAGCGCCGGCATTCCACGCGGGGCGCCGTGGTACGGCGTATTTGACGAAGATCCGGGGTTTACGGGCGAGCGCGAATACTGCTACGACTTCGGCTTTGACGCCGGCGTGCTGGCCGACCCGGGCCTGGGGCTGCGCGTGCTGCCGGCCGGGATGGTAGCGATCCTTGAATTTCACGGCGAGTGGCCGCGCTTTCGGGCGATGTACGAAGACTGGCTCGAGCACCAGAGCGTGTGGCGGCTCGATGCGACGCGGCCCCATGTCCAGAAGGTCGCGCGCACCGAAGATGGCCGGTGGCAGGGCTGGCTGGCCCTGCCGGTCAAGCGGCGCTAGTTGTTCTCCACCGCGTTATCCGGCGCCTCGATGCGCATGAAGCGGCTCAGCACCAGCACCGGCAGCGCCGCCACCAGCACCCACAGAAAGAAATCCCGATAACCCAGCGCCTGCTGGATGTCGCCGCTGATCGTGCGAAACAGCACAAAACCCAGTTGCATGAAACCGGTGCCCAGCGCGTAGTGCGCCGCCTGGTACGGGCCGCTGGCCACCACCTGCATGATGAACAGGATCACGCCGACAAAGCCGAATCCGTAGCCAAACATCTCGAGCCCCAGCGCACTGACGATCAGCGGCATCGAGACGGGTTGCGCATCGCTCAGGTACCAGAACACGGCATTAGGCACGTTCATCGCCAGGATCAGCAGTGGCAATGCGCGCTTGAGACCCAGCCAGGCCGTGAAGTAGCCGCCCGCAATGCTGCCAATCAAAAAGGCCGCGGTGCCCACCGTGCCATACACCCAGCCCACCTGAGCGGTGGTCAACCCCAGGCCACCGGCCTCGCGCGCGTCGCGCAGGAACAATGGGCCAATCGACTGGATCTGCCCTTCCCCGGCGCGAAACAGGATGATGAACAGGATCGCCATCCAGATGCCGCGCTTGGCAAAGAATGTCTTGAACACGTCGACCAGCGTGGCCTGCACGTCGCGCGCATGACGGATCCGCCCCGCGAGCTTGGGCGTGGCCGGCAGCGCGTGCCAGTGGTACAGGCCCAGCGTCACCATCAGGCCGCCGAGCAGCAGGAACACGACGGTCCAGGCAGAAGCGATGCCAAACCGTTCTTCGAGTTCGCCCGCCAGGATCAAGAGGCCACCGAGCGAGAGAAATTTGGCGGCATTGAAGAAGGCGCCCTGCCAGCCGGCATAGGCCGCCTGCTCGCGCGCTGTCAGGCTGCTGATATAGATGCCGTCGGCGACGATGTCATGGGTGCTCGAGGCCAGCGACACGATCGCCAGCAGCGCCAGGCACAAGGCAAACCACATCGGCAGTTGCAGGGCCAGCGCAACCATTGCCAGGCAGGCGCCGCCGAAGATCTGGCAGGTGACGACGGCCATGCGCCGGCTCGGCGCCAGTTCCAGGAACGGACTCCACAGCGCCTTGAAGGCCCAGGCCAGGCCAAGCAGGCCCGTCCAGCGGGCGATCTGGTCGTTCGGCACGCCCATGCTCTTGAGCATCTGGCCGGCGACCAGCGCCACCGCATAGAACGGCAAGCCCTGCGCCAGGTACAGCGTGGGTACCCACGACAGCGGATGGCGCCGTGGCGCATGGTGGACCGGGGCAGCGACCAGCGTCTCGTTCATGGCGATTCCAGATGTAGGGTGACGATGCGGCTCACGCGACCGTGCGTGTCGATGCTGGCCAGTTTCACGACGCGCACGCCACGCACAGGCACCGGGTCGGCGTAGCGCGGACTGGTGGTATCAGGGTCGGATCCATCGACAGTGTAATGCAGGCCCAGGCCGGGAAAGGCGGTATTCGCCTGCAGCATGCCGTTCTCCACGCGGGCGCCCGGTGGCGGCAGGCGGTAGTGCCAGCCATGGCGATCAAGGCGCGGCAATTCGCGCCGGCCAAGGCGATTGGCAAATTCGTTCCAGTCCGGATGACTCTCCGGTGGCGACCACGCGCGTTCGGCCAGCCCGAGCAGGCGCGGCATCGCCAGATACTCGAGCCGCGCGCGCGAGCACACGTTCTCGCCCCAGAGCTGGCCCTGCAGGCCCGTGATGCCGGCGCTTGGGGCCAAGTCGAATGCATCGCGCGTGCCGACGAAACCGGCCCAGTAGTAGCCCGGTTCCAGCGGATGCTTGGCGTGGGCGAAATCGAAATACAGGCTGGTGGCATTGGCCAGCACGACGTCGAAACCGGCAGCGGCAAGTTCGGTGGCGCAATCGCGTTCGTGCGGCAAGCCGCCGTTGTTCCAGACGTAGACGTGAAAATCACGCCCGGCCTGGCGCCAGTCGGGTGCCAGCATGCCATCAGCGCGGGGTGTCAGTGCCGTTTCTTCCCAGCCCGCAAACGCGATGCCATGACGCGCCAGGATCGTGCGGCAGCGCGCCTGGAAGTCGTCGCGCAACGCGCGCACATCCGTCCACCCATGCGCGCGCATGCTGGCCTGGCAGACGGGCGAACCGACCCAGGCGCCGCCAGGGACTTCGTCGCCGCCCGTGTGCAGCACCTGCAGCGGTGCATCTGCTGCGCGGTACAGCGCCGCCACTTCAGTGACGACGGTGTCGATGAAGCGGTCGACCGACGGCAGCGCGATGCACATCACGTTGTCGTGCCACAGCTGCACCGATTCATAGGCGGACGTGTCGGCTGGGTCGCTGAGCAGATATTCCTCGGCGCCGGCAAGGTCGCCCGCTGCCACAAGGCGCGCATGGCGCACGCGCATCGCTTCGACCGCCGCGCGCGCGTGGCCCGGCAGATTAAATTCGGGGATGACGTCGATGTGGCGCGCTTTCGCATGGCGCAGGATCGTGACGAACTGGTCGGCCGTATAAAAGCCGCTGCCGCTGGATGTATCGACGGCGGCGCCAGAGCCGAACGACGGTGGTAAACAATCTCCGACGCCACGATGCGCGCCGATGGCGGTCAATTCCGGCAAGGCGGCAATCGCCAGGCGCCAGCCCTCGTCGTCGGTCAGGTGAAAATGGAAGCGGTTGAGTTTATACGCGGCCATGCAGTCGAGCAGGCGCAGCACGGTGTCGACGCTGGAGAAGTGGCGGGCAACGTCGAGCATCATGCCCCGATAGGCGTAGCGCGGCGCATCCTGCACCGCGCCCAGCGGCAGCGCGCCATCGGGCGACGCCAGCTGCGCCAGGCTTTGCAGGCCGTTGAAGACGCCGTGCGCGCTGGCACCCGTGAGCGCCACGCCCTGATCGATGATCTCGAGCGAGTACGCTTCGTGCCCGGGTTCAGCGACCGGCCCGATGGCGAGCGTCACCACGCCCTCCCCCGGCGGCAGGTCGGCCAGCAACGCGCGCAGGAACCGCACTTCATTGTCCAGCCCTGCTCCATGCACGATCGACGCGTCGCGCCCCAGACGATACTGGCCGCCAGTAAAGCGCGCCGAGCGTGGACGCGGTGTGATGCGCCCGACCTCGGCCTCGGGCAGAGTCGACAGCGCCGCGTTCTGCGCAAAGCGCCAGGCCGCATCAGCGGTGGGCACCGTGTCACCCCGTTTGCGGTGCCGCTGTTCGGGCCGCACGAACGGCGCAATGGCCGGGTCACCCAGATCGACGGCCGCGCCGCCCTGCCCCGGCAGCAGGTAAAAACCCAGCGGTGCATCGGTGATGCTGATCGCCCAGTGCAGCGCTTCGTAGTCGAGCGTGTGTGTCTGCCCCGGCAGCCAGGCATCGCCCCCCGGCATCGACAGCGCGAACAGGTCGCCATTGACGTGCGCGATGGTGTAACCGGCACTGACTGTCTCGGCCAGGATCTTGCGACAGGTGTTGAAGCACAGCGTCCAGCCGGGTGCGATGGGCGCACCGCCATCGTTGCGCAGCACGAGACGCGCGCTGAACGCGTCGTCGCGTATGAAATTGCTCAGGCATTCCCAGGCGATGTGGATCGCCGGGCCGCCATCGGATCGGTCCGTCATGGGTATCCAGGTGAAGGCGGGGCGGCCGAAGCCGCCCCTGGGCTGATTACAGCTTGCCGCGCAGGCCGAGGTAGAAGGTACGGCCGTTCGAGTAGAAGGCGCGTGGCCGGTCCTCGTTTTCGGCGTACATCTTGATGGTCTCGTTGGTGAGATTGAGCGCGTCGAACGTGAGCGTAAAGCGATCGCTCAGCTTGACGTTGACGGAGCCGGCCAGCGACGGCATGTCGTCCACGTGCTGGCTCGCGCCACGGTCCACGCCGGCCTTGTACTTCGAGCGCCAGTTGTAGGCCAGGCGCGCCGAGAAGCGTTCGTTCTCGAAGTAGCCGGTCACGTTGTAGGTGTTGCGCGACGAGTTGATGAGTTCACCGCCATCGTCGAGTTCACCGTCGGCGAACGTGTAGTTGACCAGGAAGCCGAAGTCGCGCGCCACCGGCTGCTGCCAACTCAGCTCCACGCCGCGATTGCGTCCGCTCGTGTTGTACGGCGACGTGATCTGGTACTCGGTCAGCGTGCTGCGCTTGTTGTTGTAATAGGTGCCGGTGGACGTGCCCTGCGCCACGATCGAGCGCAGGTCCATGTAGAACAGGCCCGCCGACAGCAGCGCCTTTGGCGCGTAATACCACTCGGCGCCGATGTCGAAGTTGGTCGAGCGCACCGGCTCTAAATTGACGTTGCCGCCGTTGCCGCTCAGCGCGTCGTCGTTCAGCGACACCGAGCCACCTAGCGCGCTGTAGTCAGGGCGCGCGATGGTCTTGGCCAGCGCCGTGCGCAGTACCAGGTCGGGCGTCACGTTGTACTTCAGGTTGGCGCTTGGCAGGTAGTCGCGGTAGGTGCGCTTGAACGTCGTCGGCGTGTAGGCGCCGAAGGCCGAACCGGTGATCGGCGCCGGACCGCCCGGCAGACTGACGATCGTGTTCTGGCGCGTCTCGACAGCGCGCAGGCCGACGTTGCCGCTCCAGCCGTCGCCGCCAAAGTCGACCATGCCGTACAGCGCCGCCGTTTTCTCGCCCACTTCGAATTCGTTCATCCAGTTATGGCGCAGCACGTAGTCGAGCAGACGGTTGCCGGGGATTGCGCCCCAGGCACCCAATGCTGCGCCGTCGTACTTGAAGTAGTTCGATGCGAGATTGCCGCCCAGGTCACTGGCGAAGTCGCTCGGGTACAGCTGGCCGTTCCAGGCCGGGCCCGGATTGGAAAAGCCCAGCGGGCCGGGGCGGGTTTCCAGTGGATGCTCGGCGGTGCGCTGGTGATCGGTCCAGCGCGCGCCAAAGCGCACGGCCTGGAACGTTGGATTGTCCAGGCGCAGTTCGCCGTCGAGCTGCGCGTACTGTTCCTTGTCCACCGACTGCGATTCGCCGCCGCCGGCCCAGGCAGTCGAGCCGGGCGAGACCGTGTTGCCGCCGGGGTAGCTGACCGATGCCGGCGAAAGCCCGTTCAAGCCGTACACCATGCCGCCGTCGACATTGTTCTGGTAGTAGACGTCGTCGCGGTCCCAGCCCACGCCGTGGGTCTTGCCCAGCTTGCCCGACAGCGAGAAACGCTCGTTGACGCGCCACTTGCCATTGAAGTCCAGATACCACGATTCGCCGCCCGCATCCGGACGGTAGATGTTGTCGACCTCGCCCGCGTTGCGCGTGAATTCGGCCGCCACCAGCGTGTTGTTGCGCACGACCGGATTGATGGGAATCAGGTTCAGGCTGTTGATCGAGTTGGCCGGCGCGGCCAGCCAGTTGGTGTTCTGGTGCGGCGCTTCGAGCTTCGAATAAAAGCCATTGAAGTCCAGCGTCAGGTCGCGGTTCGGGCGCACCTCGATGTCGAACGCGCCGCCTTCGCGCTTCTTCTCCTGCTCGAACAGCGCGGCGCCGATGAAGGTCGGCACGACCACGCCGGCCAGCGCCGGGTTGGCGAGCGCCGCCGCGCTGGTCGCGCTGATCGGGGTGTAGCCAAGGATTTCCTGGCCATCGCGCCGCACGGATGATTTCTCGGAGAACCCCTGGATCAGGATACCGGCCGTGTTGGCGGCGTTCTTCCAGTTCACGAGGCCCGACAGATGCGGCTTGGTCTCACCGGACAAGTCGTTGTAGTTGGCCTGGACCGAGCCTTCGACGGTGAGCTGCTGGCGGAAGTCGAGCGGGCGGCGCGTGATGACGTTGATGGCGCCGGAAACGCCGCCTTCGACCAGATCGGCGGTCGGGCTTTTCTGGACCACGATCGAGCCGACCAGCTCGGACGGCAGCAGCGAGAAGCTGCTCGAGCGACCGACATTGCCACCGATCTGGTTCAGCACGAACCAGTCGCCGGTGCTGATCGCGTGGCCGTTGAACAGTGTCTGCTGCAGGCTCGGGCTGGTGCCGCGCAGGCTGACGCGGTCGTTTTCGCCGAAGCCGCCTTCGCCGCCGGCGGATGATTGCGTGTTCACGCCGGGCAGGCGGGAGATGGCATCGGCCACGTTTTTATCGGGCATCTTGCCGATGTCTTCCGCAGTGACCACCTCGACGACGGCATCGCTGTCGCGCTTCTGGCGCAGCGACTGTTCGAGCGCAGCACGCACGCCCGTCACCACCACGGTCTGCGGCGCCAGCTCCGGCGCTTCCTGCGCGCCTGCCCCGCTCATCGCCAGGATTGTCACTGCCGCTGCGATCGCGGTCCGCTGATACTGCCGTGCCTTCAACTCATTCATGTGCGCTCCAAAAAACCAGGTTGGCTATCGGGTATTGGAGCCTGTCCCAAGCAATCCGGACAGGCTCTCAGTGAGCGCATTGTGGTGGCATCCGGGATGCCGTGTTTGTCAAATCTTGCTATCCGGAAGAGGAATTCATCACACTGACATGTGACTGTGGCAGGCGGAACCTGGCGGCAGATTCAGGGCGTCGGGAACGGCACCAGCGCCAACCCGCGCCTGAGCGCATCGAAGCAGGCCGGGTCGAGCGCGGTGCCCACGGTCTTTTCCATCATCTCGAGCGCCTGCGGGATCGGGATCGCGCCGCGGTACGGGCGCTCGGCGGTGATGGCGTCGAAAATGTCGGCAGTGGTGATGATGCGCGTCTCCAACCGGATGTCGTCGGCATGTAACCCGCGCGGGTAGCCATTGCCGTCGAGGCGCTCGTGGTGGGCACCGGCAATCGACGCCAGTTCGGCAAACGCCGCGATGCGGCCCAGGATGGTTTCGGTGTATTCGGCGTGCTGGCGCACGGCGGTCCATTCGTCGCGGTCGAGCGAGCCAGCTTTGTCGAGCACGCTGTTGCTCACGCCCAGCTTGCCGACATCGTGCAGCAGCGCACCACGCTTGAGCCAGCGACGCCGCTGCGCCGACAGCCCGAGCGCCTCGCCGATCATGTCGGTGTACAGCGCCACGCGTGCACTGTGGCCGCTCGTGTACGGGCTCTTGGCGTCGACCACCTGGCCGAAGGCGGTGGCGATATCGTCGAGGTAGTCTTCGTCGAGCGCGACTTCGTGGCCGGCCGGCTCCAGTGCGAACACGGCGCGATCCAGGTCCGGCGCGGCCAGCTTGCGCCAGAAGGCATCCTCCAGCGCGACCTGCTCGAACGCCGCGACCAGCCGCGGATCGAACCAGCTGCCGGCGCGCGCGGTGGCTTCGTGCAGCGCGGCCTCGCGCCCGCCATCGGTGTGGAATACGTCGATCACTTGCGCCAGCAGCGCAATGCGCGCATACACGGGGATCGCATCGCCCGCGAGCTGGGCTGGCTTGCCCTTGCCATTCACGTGTTCGTCGAGCGAATAAATGCCTTCGGCCACGCCTTCCGGGAAGCGCAACAGACGCGCGATGTCGGCGCCACGCTGGCAGCGGGTGGCGATCAGGCCCTGGGCGATCTCGGGGCCGTCGCGCAGGATGGTCATCACGCTGCGGAACCGTTCTGCCAGGCCGGCTTTCAGGCCGGTGTGCTTGAGCACGAAACCGAGCACCTGCGGCAGGCTGTCACCCACCGTCTTGAAACTGCGCTTGAAGTCGAGATCGTCCGTCAGGTACAGCTCGCAGATGCGGGCGGCATTGCTGCTGCAGCCCAGGTCCTTCAGAAGCAGCGTGTAATACAGCTCCCACAACTGGTCGTCATTCAGGCCCGCAACACGGCCGATATGCATTCCGATCCAGCAGCAGCGCACGCAGTGGCCAGCAGGCTGGCCTTCGGTAATGTCGAGCGCATAGCTCAACGCGCCAATCAGCTCGGAGAGCTTCATGGCGCTGGGGGCCAGCATCTCCTGCGGCGCGTCGGGGTGCATCATAATTAGTTCCGTATAGCAATAATTATGAATGGTACGCCACAACATCCTTGGAAAATCACCCGCACCACAATATTGACAACCGATGCGGCACGGATACCACAGATGAAACGACAACACCGGCGCGAGGCCGGTGTTGTGCTGGCGGCGGCTAAGCCACCCTTATTGCTGACGCATTGCTGGTGCTATCAATAACCGCGGCCGGTGGTGCCGGTGGTGCCCGTACCGGTGCCGGTCGTGCCGGTGCCAGTACCGGTCGTGCCCGTGGTACCAGTGGTACCAGTGCCTGCTGCACCGCTGGTGCTGCCGGTCACGCCGGTCGTGCCGTTGCCCATCGTACCGGTCATGCCGGTGGTGCCAGTCGCGCCGCTGGTGCTGCCCGTCACGCCGGTGGTACCAGTGGTACCGGTAGCGCTGCCGGTCACGCCGGTCATGCCACTGTTACCCATTGCGCCGCTCGTGCTGCCGGTCACGCCCGTGGTGCCGCTGGTGCCGGTACGGCCCGTGGCGCCGACCGTGCCTGCGCGGCTGTCAACGACGCCCGCCGAACCGGTTGTGCCCGTCATCGGGCTGGTGCTGCTGCGGCGATCGTTTTGCGGCGTCATGCTGCTGGTGCCGGTGGCGCTCATCGACGAGCGGCCCGTCGAATCCTGCATGCTGCTGCCGGTCTGGCTACCGACCTGGCCCGACGTGCCTGCCATGCCGGTGCCCGTGGTGGCGCCGGTTGCAGTGCCGGTGCGACCCGTGGCGCCTGCGGTGGTGCTCGTCTGTGCATGGACTGCAGTAGCACCCAGCATGGCAACCGTCAGCGATGCGCCGATCATTCCTTTGAGTAGCTTGTTCATGGTGTTCTCCTCAATATGTTTTGTATCGCGTGCCCGACACATCATTGCGTCAAGTCATGAAATCAGTGTACGGTGACCGTCAATATGGGCGCGCACAATACCGCTCGGAAATATTAAATCGTCGCCCAACATCATGCAAATTGCCTCCAATTGCACGCATTTTTTTGTTTATTGTTGAGCTGATAATACGGCTTCTGCCGATAGCGTTCCGAGCTCGGCGTAGAGCGGCAGGATGCTGTTGCGATCGTCCGGATACACCCGATTGGATAGAAAAACATAAAAGCTTTGCGATTGTGGGTCGATCCACAGGATGCAGCCGGTAAAGCCCGTGTGCCCGTAGCTGCCCAGCCGGTAATGCCGGCCCCGCGGCCGGCGTGCAAATGGCGAATCGATGTCCATGCCCATGCCGCGCAGGGCGGCGACGCCTGGTGGCGACTGCGCGGTGCAGAGCCGGCGCACGCTGTCGGCATGCAGCACGCGCACGCCATCGAGTTCACCGCCCGCAAGCAGCATGCGGGCAAAGCGCGCGACATCCCGCGCGGTCGAAAATACACCGGCCGAGCCGGCCACGCCGCCCATCCGGCGCACCGTCGGATCATGCACCTGGCCTTGCAGCACGGCGCCGGGCGCCAGACCGCGCTGCGCTTTCGACAGCACGGCATTGGCATCTACCGCACCACGCTGGGTGGGTGCGATCGTTCGCCCATCGCCGCGCGCCAGCGGCCGATAGCCGGTGTCCGGCATGCGCAGTGGCGCAAAAATGCGTTGCTCGGCAAACGCATCCAGCGGCATGCCAGCCACGCGTTCGACCAGCAGGCCAAGCAGGATGTAATTGATGTCCGAATAGCGAAAGACACTGCCTGGCACATGCGTCACGCGCTCGAGCGAGGCCAGCAGCAGCGCCGCCTCCCTGCCCTGCCACGCCGGACTGGCCGGTAACCCAGCCAGCAAGCCCGACGTATGCGTCAGCAACTGGCGCACCGTGATCGTGTCCTTGCCGCCGCCTGCGCAGTCAGGAAGATAGCGCAGCAGTGGCGCTTCGAGGTCGATCTGGCCAGCTTCGTGCAGCAGCAGGATCGCCGGCGCCGTCACCAGCACTTTCGTCAGCGAGGCGACGTCAAACACGGTGTCGACAGTGACGGGCACGGCAGCCGGCCCGAAGTCGAGCCGCCCGTAGGCGCGCTCGACATGTGCGGCGCCGCGTTCGAGCCAATACACTGCGCCGGGCAGCGAGCGGGCCGCGATGGCAGCACCGATGGCAGCGTCGATTGCAGCCAGATGATGCCTGTTGAAGCCTTTTTGCACGCTCATGACGACATGGTTTGACAAGCGACGAGTGCAGTTTTGGGCACCGTTGCACGCGTTTTTTCGCATCGGCGTATCATTGTTCCATGATCCCTTTATCGATACTCGACCTCTCGCCGATCGTTCAAGGCAGCGATGCGGCAACTTCCTTCAAAAGCTCCCTCGACCTCGCCCAGCATGGCGAACGCTGGGGCTACAACCGTTACTGGCTCGCCGAACACCACGGCATGCCGGGCATTGCGAGCGCCGCCACGGCGGTACTGATCGCCCATGTGGCGGCCGGCACGTCCACGATCCGCGTGGGCGCCGGCGGCATCATGCTGCCGAATCATTCACCGCTCGTGATCGCCGAACAATTCGGCACGCTCGCGTCGCTTCATCCGGGCCGGATCGATCTTGGCTTGGGCCGCGCGCCTGGCTCCGACCATACCACGGCGCGCGCGCTGCGCCGCAACCTGGCGTCGGATGCCGACGAGTTCCCGCAGGACGTCGTGGAACTGATGGATTACTTCGCCGGTTCAAGCCGCCGGCAGGTGCTTGCCGTGCCGGGCGCAGGCCTGGACGTGCCGCTGTGGATTCTCGGTTCGAGCCTGTTCGGCGCGCAACTGGCGGCGCACCTCGGCCTGCCGTATGCATTCGCGTCGCACTTCGCGCCGCAGATGATGATGCAGGCGATTGACATGTACCGCAGCAACTTCCGTCCATCGGCGCAGCTGGCCGAGCCGTACGTCATGCTCGGTTTTAATGTGTTCGCAGCTGACACCGACGAAGAAGCGCATCTGCTGGCTACGTCGATGCAGCAGGCGTTTGTTGCCCTGCGCACGGGCAATCCGGGCAAACTCAAGCCGCCTGTCAGCGGTTACCTGGAAGCGCTGGACACGCCCGAGCGCATGATGCTCGACAGCGTGCTGGCCTGCTCGGCGATCGGCTCGCGCGACACCGTGGCCGCCCAGCTGCACGCGTTCATCGACAAGACCAAGCCGGACGAGATGATGATCACGTCGCAGATCTACGACCACGCAGCGCGCCTGCATGCGTACGAGATCACGGCCGATATCCGGCGCAACAGCTGATACCAGCGCTGATGTTTCAACGATAAAAAAGCCCACCCGGCGCGTGCCGGGTGGGCTTTTTTATGTTCATGCCACGTGATTACAAGGGCTTGCCATCCGCATCGATGCGGCGCACCTCACCCAGGTTCAGCGCGCGCACATCCTTCTCGACCTTGCTCATGTCCCCCACCACGACCCACACCAGGCGATCGGTCAGGAAGCTGCGCGCGGCCAGGGTATTGGCGTGCTCCGGCGTGAGCGCCAGCGCCTTCTCGGTGTAGGTGTTGTAGTAGTCGTCCGGCAGACCGTATTGCACGATGGTCGTGTAGGCGCCGCCCAGCTGGCCGGCCGTCTCGAAGCTGCCTGGCAGGCGCAGCGTGCGGTTGTCCTGCGCGAATTTCAGCTCGGCGCCGGTGATCTGGCGCTCACCCGCCACGCCCTTGTATTCGCGCACCAGTTCCTTGAGCGCATCGCCGGTCTTGTCGGTCTGCACCGGCGAAATGCTCATGAACGTGCGCTGGCCGACGGCCGGCTGCACCAGGCTGCGTACGCCATACGACCAGTGCTTGTCTTCACGCAGGTTCATGTTGATGCGCGAGCTGAAGGTGCCGCCGAACACGTCGTTGACGATTTCCAGCGGCAGCGACTCGGGGCTGTTACGCGGCGGCGCCAGTTGCGCGCCGACAATCACGCTTTGCAGCGCGCCCGGCCGGTCGATCAGGTACACGAGCGGCTTGGTCGGTGCAGGCACGGTGGCGATCACCTTCTTCGGCACCTCGCCGCCCTTCCAGCCGCCGAACGTTTTCTCGAGCAGCGGCGTGATCTCGGCCAGCGTCGTGTCGCCCACGACCAGCAGCGTCGCGTTGTTCGGCTTGAACCAGGTTGCGTGGTAATTGGCCAGGTCGCCCCGGGTCATGCGGCCCACGGCGTCCTCGGTACCGTTGGCGGTGCGCGCATACACGTGGCCCTGGCCGTACATCAGCGCCGGCACGACGCGCAGCGCGATGCCCTGCGGATCGACCTTCTCGCGTGCGATCGCGGCCAGGCGGTCTTTCTGCAGGCGCGCAAATTCGTTCTGCGGGAACGCCGGGTTGCGCACCAGGTCCGCGTACAGGCCGAGCGCCTGCGGCAGCGTCGCCTTGAGCGAATTCATGCCGACAAAGGCGCCATCGAGATTGATGCTGGCGCCAAAGGTCGCGCCCAGGCGTTCGAGTTCTTCGCCGATCTCGAGCGACTTGCGCGTGGCCGTACCTTCTTCGAGCATGCGCAGCGTGAGGCTGGCCACGCCCGGCAAGGCGGCGCTGTCAGCCGAATAACCGCTGTCGACCATCATCTGCAGATTGACGACCGGTGCTTCATGGCGCTCGGCCAGCACGACCTTCAGGCCGTTGGACAGCGTGATGCGCTGCATCGGCGGCAATTTGAGGGACATCGCCTTGCCGGCGACCGGTTCCTTGCTGCGATCGAGCCCCGTGTCGGTGGCGGCCAGGCCGGTCGGGAACGGATCGATCTGCAGCACGTAGTCGCCGTCACTGAGCCAGTCGTTCATCGCCTTTTTCACCGTGGCCGGCGTGGCGTCCTTGATGCGCTGCAGATAGACCTTGTAGCAGTCCGGGTTACCGGTGAAGGTCTGGCACGAGGCCAGGAGGTCGCTCTTGCCACCGAAGCCACCAACGCGCTCGATCATGCGCGTGTACTGCGCCAGGATCGTGGTCTTGGCCAGGCGCAGCTCGGCGTCCGTCGGGCCGCTTTTCATCAGCGCGCGCAGTTCGTCGTCGGCCGCTTGTTCCATCTTTTTCACATCGGCGCCGGGGCGGGCCGTCAGCGTCAGGTCGAACTGGCCGCCAATTTCCGACGAATCGTCGCTTGCCGTAGCGCTGGTGGCCAGTTGATCCTTGTAGACCAGGCGCTTGTACAGGCGCGACGTCTTGCCGCCGCCCAGCACGCGCGCGCCCAGGTCGAGCAGCGCTTCTTCGGGCGTGTTCGCGCCCGGTACGTTCCAGGTACGGTAGATGCGCGTTTGCGGCACGCGGTCCTGCGCCAGCGTGCGGTGCGTGCCGGTGCGCTTGGCGATCCAGGTATCGTGCTTGGCCAATGGCGGGCCCGGCGGAATCGCGCCGTAGTATTGCTCGACCTTCTTGCGCGCTTCTTCCGGCGAGATATCGCCCGACAGCACCAGCACCGTGTTGTTCGGGCCATAGTTCTGCTTGAACCAGTCCTGCACGTCCGTCATCGAGGCCGCGTCGAGATCGGCCATCTTGCCGATCACGGTCCAGGAATACGGGTGGCCGACCGGATAGGTGTTCTCCACCAGCAGCTCGTAGGCGATGCCGTAGGGCTGGTTCTCGCCCTGGCGCTTTTCGTTCTGCACGACGCCGCGCTGGATGTCGAGTTTCGTCTTGTCGACCGTGCCCAGCAGGTAACCCATGCGGTCGCTCTCGGCGAACAGCGCATAGTCGAGCATCGAGGTCGGCACGTTCTGGAAGTAATTCGTGCGGTCCTGGCTGGTGGTGCCGTTCAGGTCAGTCGCGCCGACCTGCTCCATCGCATTCAGGTAGGTCTTCTTGAAGTTGTCGCTGCCGCTGAACATCAGGTGTTCGAACAGGTGCGCAAAGCCGGTCTTGCCCCGCTGCTCGTTCTTCGAGCCAACGTGGTACCAGGTATTCACGGCCACCACTGGCGTCTTGCGATCTTCGTGCACCAGCACGGTCAAGCCGTTCTTGAGCGTGAACTTGGTGTACTTGATGTCCGGGATCGGGATGTCCGGCGTGCTGGCTGGGGAGACTGGCGCGGCCTGCAGCGTGGATACACCGAACATCAGCGCAAGCGCTGCCGCGAGGTAAGTGGTGCGACGAACGGGAACTGCCATGCTGCGCCTCCTGAATGGGTCGGGAAAGAACCATTCTAGGCACGTTTCAGTTAGTCAACAAACAAAACAGCGTATGCATGTCTCACGGAGAGACAAACCATGCGGGGCGCATCGTGCGTTACGCATGGAGCATGGGATCGCCAGCGTGTGGCCTTGTTCGTCGGCCCGGACATGGCCGGTTTTCGGATCGAGCGCCAGGCCCTGCACAGTGTGGTAACCGTGGCTGTGCATTCTGGCCAGGCGGTTGAGCTGCGCTTCGGCCGCGCCGCTCCCAACCGGCTTGCCGGCGTCAGCATACGCAAATCTCCCAAAAACAGTTAAACACTTGACATCGTAGCTGAAATGTCGCGATTTTCTGTACATTGCATGCACGATTGCGGCAAATGGCGTATCATCGATTGCTCACTGAACCAGCGCAAGGACTCCCTTCAATGATTCAACGACGTACCATCCTCAAAAGCGGTCTCCTCCTCGCAGCATCCTCCCTCAGCCTTCCCACCCTTGCCAAAAATTCATCGATTGCCACCGGCGATTGCTGTCTGCGTTTCTACAATACGCACACGGGTGAAAAGCTGACGAGCACGTTCTGGGAGCAAGGCGAGTTCATCCCTGATGCGCTGGGCGACATCAACAAGGTGCTGCGCGATCACCGCACCAACAAGATTGCCGACATCGATCCCGAACTGCTTCTGCTGCTCGGCCAGCTCAATGGCAAGCTCGGCAACAGCAAGGAATTGCACATCATCTCGGGCTACCGCGCGCCGGAATCGAATGCGTTCCTGCGTGGTCATGGCAGCGGCGGCGTCGCCAAGCGCAGCCTGCACATGGAAGGCAAGGCCATCGACATCCGCCTGCCGGGCACCGATCTGCGCCACCTGCAAAAGGCGGCCATGTCGCTCCAGGGCGGCGGCGTCGGCTATTACGCCAGCTCGCAGTTCGTCCACATGGATACCGGCCGCGTGCGGTATTGGTAATCGGTTGATGCGGCCGTCCATCGTCCGTGTCGTTGCCGGACTGGCCATGAGCGGCCTGTTCATGGCTGCGGCCGCAAGCCTGCCGGCGCATGCCGCCGGTCAGAGCACCGTCACCGTCAAGTCAACGCGCGACCCGGTCGACAAGTCGTACCGCAAGATGATCCGCGGCATGGAACGCTTCGAGCGCGAGCGCGCCTTCGCACCGAACGCGACCCTGCGCTTCCAGCTGCTGCCGCGCCTGCCGAACGTCGACATGCGCGGCATCACGCTGCGCGTGGCGGGCGATACCGTGTCGGTGCCCGTCCCTGTCGACGACAACAATTTCTTTGTCCTGCCCCGCAACGCGCAAGCGTTGCAGGAAGACGCGGCCGTGCTCGCCAGTCGCAAGACGGCCAGCATGACCTGGCGCGCGCGCATCGAAACGCCGGGCGTCCCGGCCGGCATGCGCCGCCTGGGCGACCTGCGCCTGGAATGCCGCGTGGGCAAGGAAGCTGGCCTCGTCTCCAACAGCTCGCCGTTGTTCGGCTGGATCTCCGACGCGCTCGACTCACCCGAAGGCGTCTGCACGAGCCCGGATGGCAATTACCTGTTCTTCGCCGAGCGCCCGATCTTCGCGGTCACGCTGCGCGCTGGTGAACGCATTGAGACGCTGCCGTTTTCGATGCTGTATGCCGGTGGCGACCAGACGCCCGACATGCTGCCGTTCTGCGATTGCCAGGTGCTGCTCGACCACACCTATTACGTGCCGTTGTGGGATGCCAGCTGGCCGGACGATACGCTCGTTGAATTCACGTACATGATCGATCCACCGGCCGGGATGACGCCATGAGGGCGCTTCTAGTCCTGTGCGCTGCGCTCCTGGCTGGCTGTGCCACGCAGAATGCCGCGCCGCCCGGCGCGCAAGTGCCGGCCGAGCGGCTGCAACAGACCGTCATCGCCGGCCAGACCACCAAGGCGCAATTGCTGGCCGCGTTCGGACCCACGAAAAACGTGCGCTTCGACAGCGGCTTTGAAGCTTGGGTCTACCAGTCGCCGGCGGGCGCTGGCCAGTTTGCCGAGTTCGTTGTGCTGATCGATCCGGCCGGCGTGGTCGCAAAAACACGCACGCGCGCGCCAGCTCCGGCACGCTGATCTTTTTTGTGAACCAATAACGCGCGAATGTGTCATAGCTAACAAACGGTATCCATCAATTCTGCCATTCTGGTTGCACCTATTCACCAGCGGAGAATTTCATGGCAACTGCAATCGACGACAATCTGAACGACTGGCTACGTGACGCCCATGCAATGGAAGAGCAGGCAGACAAGATGCTCAACGCGCAAGCGGACCGCCTCGAACACTATCCGGAGCTGCGCGCGCGCATCGTGCAGCACATCGAAGAAACGCGCTGGCAGCGTGGCGTGCTGGACGAGATCCTGGCGCGCCGCGACATCAGCAATTCGGTGGTCAAGGATATCGGCGCCAAGCTGATGGCCTTTGGTCAGGCTGTTGGCGGCATGACCGTCAGCGATGAAGTGGTCAAGGGCGCGATGGCAGGCTACGTGTTCGAGAACCTCGAAATCGCCACCTACACGTCGCTGATCGCAGCGGCCAAGGCGGCTGGCGACAGCGCCACTGCCGCTTCGTGCGAACAGATTCTGGTGCAAGAAAAAGCAATGGCGGCCTGGCTGCTGGAGCACCTGCCGCAAGTCACACAGGCCTTCCTGACGCGCTCGGCAACGCCGGGCGTGGAAGCGAAAGTCTAACTTCCGCACCACCCACGGTCGAGGCGGCGCAGCATGCGTGCGCCGTCTCGACCGCAGCGCTGATCACTGGCACAATCCCCACATTTCTGTCGCTATCCAACGCGACTGTCTGCCCATCACCAGGATGCGCCCATGCCCCGCGTACAGCTCGACTTTCCCGACGACCAGTTCTACTTCTCGACCGTGCTCACCGTGCGGGCCACCGACATCAATGCGGCGAACCACGTTGGCAACGAATCGATGATCGCGATGGTTTCCGAGGCCAGGTCGCGCTTCCTGTTCGAGTTCGGCGTGCCGGAAACCAGCCTCGATGGCCCTGGCATCATTGTCACCGACCTGGCCACCATCTACCGCGCCGAAGCGTATCGCCGCGACGAACTGCTGTTTGACGTGGGCGTCATGGACTTCAACAAGTATGGTGGCGACCTGATCTACCGTATCACGCGTCCGCGTGACGAAAAGCTGATCGCCATGGCCAAGACCGGCTTTGTATTCTACGACTACAAGGCGGGCCGGGTATGCCCGATGCCTGACGAGTTTCGCGCCAGGTTCGAGCATGTCAACCGGGTCGATTAGGCCAAAGAAAAACGGCGCCCTGATGGGTGCCGTTTTTCTTGGTAACCAGCTGGCGTAGGGTGGACGGGTTTCCCGTCCACGCGTTCAACCCAACTGTGCACACCACGGAGCCAGTTCAACTCGACTTCGCACACCACGGTGTCAGATTAATTTGAACGCGTGGACGGCGCAGCCGTCCACCCTACGATTTCGCAGGGTGCACAGCCAACCTTCAGCCGCCGCGCTTCTTGCCGATGATCGTTTCATCGAACCACTCATCGATCATGCGCTTCTCGGCGCGCAGGCTGTCGTTGTCGCTGAAGCGGCCGATGCGCTGCATGTAGTTCATGTCGGCCAGGCGTGCGTCGCCGCCCTTGAGCACCTGCCCGTTTTGCGTCAGCGAATAGCGCAGGTTGATGATCGGCCAATCGGCCGTGCCTTTCAGGATGCGCAGATCGCGCCCGTTGCTGACATTCGGGTACTCGCGACCGGCCAGGTCGATGTCGGTAACTTCGATCACCAAGTCCTGACCCGCAGGGAGTTTCTCGCCAAGCTTGGTGAAGTACGTGCTCAGTTCTTCCAGCACCTGCTTGCGCTCCCACGGGGCAAATGGCAGGTCGGCAAATTTATCGGACTCGATGTAGGTGACGGTCACGCCCGCCGAGGCGGCGCCGGCGGCCAGCGCGAACAGGCCTGCCAGGGCGGTTTTTATCAGGGTGGATTTCATTGTTGCCTCTCCTTCTGTATGCGTCTCGTATGCGGTCTTCGCTTACCAATATACGCCGCTTCGCACTGTTCTGCTCGTGGCGAAACGTTGGAACTTGTATCCAAATGTTAGGCCCCGAACATGACCAAAAGATGGTGCCATATAAGAATGCATCAAGGAGGCCACCATGCCAGAAGGTCCAACGCTGTACATGCTCAAGGAACAGACCACGCGCTTCGTGGGACAAGAAATTGTACGCGCCAGCGGCAATCTGAAGACGCTCGATCCGGCGCGCCTCGTGGGCCAGCGCATCACCGGCCTGCACACGTGGGGCAAGCACTTCCTGATCGAGACGCCCGACGTCATCCTGCGCATCCACTTTCTGCTGTTCGGCACCTACCGTATCGACGAGGACCGCGACAAGCCGCCGCGCCTGTCCATCGGCGTGGAGGACGGCGGCGCCATGAACTTCTATGCCTGTGCGATCCGCGAGATCGACCGCGCCACCTTCGACGCCTACGACTTCAACGCCGACGTGATGGGGGCGACCTGGGACCCGGTCAAGGCGCGCAAGAAGCTGCGCGCCGCGCCCGACATGCTGGCCTGCGACGCGCTGCTCGATCAGGAGATCTTCTCGGGGGTGGGCAATATCATCAAGAACGAGGTGCTGTTCAGGATCCGGGTGCATCCCCTCTCGACGATGGGCGCCTTGCCCGCGCCCAAGCTGCGCGCACTGGTGGACGAAGCGCGGCAATACAGCTTCGATTTTCTGGGCTGGAAAAAAGCCTTCACGCTCAAGGAGCACTGGCTGGCCCACGCCAAGAAGATCTGCCCGCGCTGCGACATCCCCTATTCAAAAGCCAAGCTCGGCACCTCGGACCGGCGCAGCTTCTACTGCGAGCGTTGCCAAAAACGCTATACGTGACGCACCGTGTCACGCCGCTGCAACAGCATTCCCGACGCAGCAAGGCAGATGTTACATCCGCCCGTCACAATTTTAATATTGCTTCTTGTTAAGGGTCATGCGCCGTACTACAATCGGCTTGACTCCGAGCTACTTTTGTTGTGAAAAAAAATAGTCTGCTCGCTTAACCCTGGCTTCCCCCACGAATCGGAATCGTCCATGTCCTTCTTGTCGTCTGCTGCGCCCAAACTCGCACCCTGGAAAGTATTGCTGGTAGACGACGAGCCCGATATCCACGACATCACGAAGCTGACGCTGACGCGCTTTCGCCTCGACGGCCGGGCGCTCGCATTCGTGCATGCCTACAGTGGCGCCGAAGCCAAGGAAATCCTGGCGCGCGAGAAAGACATCGCACTGGTGTTCCTGGATGTGGTGATGGAACGCGAAGACAGTGGCCTTGAAGTGGCGCGCTGGATGCGCCAGGACCTGGACAACCAGTTCACCCGGATTGTGCTGCGCACCGGCCAGCCCGGCCAGGCGCCGGAAGAACGCGTGATCGTCGACTACGACATCAACGACTACAAGGAAAAGACGGAACTCGATCGCACCAAGCTGTTTACGACGACGTTCGCCGCGCTGCGCGCCTACCGCGACATCATGAAGGTGGAGGAATCGCGCCGCGTCCAGCAAACCTACCGCGAAGGCCTGGAACGCGTGATCGCCGCATCTGCGCATATCTTCCAGCAACGCAACCTGAAGGACTTCGCCAACGGCCTGCTGCTGCAGGTCGTGGCCCTGCTGCGCCTGGAACAGAGCATGCTGCTGCGCCTGAAGGCTGCCAGCGTGATCACCGGCCAGAGCCAGTATGAAGTGCTGGCCCAGATCGGTGACATGGAAGGCGACGAAATCGGCCCGGAACTGGTAGCCCAGCTGGACGACGCGCGCCACAACCGCATCTCGCGCCTGCACGGCGACACCTATGTCGGCTATTTCCCGAACAACAGCGGCAAGGCATCGCTCTTGGTGCTCAAGGGTGTGGACGAGATTTCGGACATCGATGCGCAAATGCTCGAGGTATTCTGCTCGGGCGTGGCCATCGCGTTCGACAACATCCTGCTGAACCAGGAAATCACCGATACCCAGGCCGAGCTGATCCTGCGCCTGGGTGACGTCGTCGAATCGCGCTCGCACGAAGCAGGCAACCACGTGCGCCGCATGTCCCAGGTCTGCTACATGCTGGCCCAGGCGTCGGGCATGCCCGAAGACGAGACGACGGTGCTGATGCACGCCGCGCCGATGCACGATATCGGCAAGATCGCCACGCCCGATGCGGTGCTGCTCAAGCCGGGCAAGCTGACCGACGCCGAGTGGACCATCATGAAGCAGCACCCGACCGTAGGGCTGCAGATCCTGGACGGCTCGCAGCGCCCAATCCTGAAGGCGGCGGCGGTGATCGCGCACCAGCACCACGAAAAATTCGATGGCACCGGCTACCCGCAAGGATTGCGCGGGCAGGACATCCACCCGTACGCGCGCATCGTGGCAGTGGCCGACGTGTTCGACGCGCTGAGCCACGCGCGCTGCTACAAGGAAGCGTGGCCGGCCGCCAAGGTAACCGAGCACCTGCGCGAGGTGGCCGGGCACCACCTCGACCCGACCTATGTCGATCTGTTGATCCGGAATATGGACAAGGCGCTGGCAATCAACGCGCAGTGGCCCGACTGAGCGGTACTCCGGATCGCCTGACGCTTACTTGAGCGCAGCGCGCAGCGCCGACGCATCGAAATAGATTTGACGGATCACCGGATGTTCGGCTGCCACTGCGGTTTCAATGCGGCCGATCGCCGCTTCCACCTTGTCGATCGACAGCCCCCGGCGAAACTGGACCGACGCGGCCAGCAGCACTTCTTCCGGCCCCAATTGCATCGTGCGCAGGCTGGCCACGCTGTCCAGCGCCGGCTCGCGCAGGAACAGCACCTTCAATGCAGCCAGCTCGTCGTGGTCGATCGCTTCACCGACGAGCAGGCCACCGGTTTCGCGCGCCAGCATGAAGGCGGCGCCGATCAGGAGCAGACCGATCACGATCGAAGCGGCCGGATCGAGGTACGGATTATTGAAATAGTGGCCCAGCCCGATGCCGGCGGCGGCAATCCCAAGGCCCAGCAGCGCGGCGGAATCCTCGATGAAGATCGTGAAGACCGATGCATCCTTGCTCGCACGAACGGCCTGCCACAGCGTCGCACCGGGTTTGCGCGCCGTGTTCAGCTCCTTGCGCGACACGTTCCAACTATACCCTTCGAACAGGGCAGCCACGCCAAGGACGACGTAGCTCCACATCGGGTCTTCCAGTGGCGGCGGGTTCTGCAGCGCGGCGACGCCGTGGTAGATCGAGAGTCCACCGCCCAGCGAAAACACCGACAGCGCAACGATCAGCGCCCAGAAATACAGCGACTTGCCGTAGCCGAACGGATGCTTGCGGTCGGGCGCGCGAGCGCTGCGGCGTTCGCCCAGCAGCAACAGGAATTCATTGCCGGTGTCGACAGCCGAGTGGATGCCCTCGGCCACCATCGCCGCACTGCCGGTAATGCCGGCGACGATGAACTTGGCCACCGCGATGCCCAGGTTGGCGGCGATTGCCGCATAGATGACTTTTTGCGAGCCCTGGCGTGGCGCGTCTTGCTTGTTTTCGTTCATGGACTCTCCAAATGGGGAGCCAAGCGTAGAGAACCTGCAGCAACCGATCTGTACGGCGCCGCACGTGCCCGCTCGATCGTGGCCTTAGGCCGCCAGTTTTTCCTTGCGCTGCGAACGGGGGAAACGCAGGTGGTACGTCAGCCCCTGCCCCGGCGCGCTCGTGGCCCGCACCGTCCCGCCCAGCGCACCGGTCACCAGGTTGTACAGGATGTGCGCGCCCAGGCCACTGCCGCCCGTCCCACGCCGCGTGGTAAAGAACGGATCGAACAATTTGTCGAGCGTCGCTGCATCCATCCCTGCCCCGTCGTCGGCGTACTCCATCACCACCCAGCCATCGCTCTCCTGCGCAGCGCGCAGCGTGATGTTGCCGGCCTGCTCGTGCTCGAAGCCATGCACCAGCGAATTCATGACCATATTGGTGAGGATCTGCGACACGGCGCCCGGGAAGCTGTCGAGCATCAGGTCGGGCGCGCAATCGACCGCGACCTTTACCGGGCGCCCCTTGAGCTTCGGGTGCAGCGACAGGAGCACCTCGTTCAGGTACGCGCCCAGGTTGAAGCTGCGCATATCGTCCGAAGACTGATCCACCGCCACCTGCTTGAAGCTGCGCACCAGGTTCGCGGCGCGCTGGGTGTTGGTGGTCATGATGCGCAGCGACTGGTCGACGATGTCGAAGAAGCTTTCCAGGCTCTCTGCGGTCATCTCACCCGCCGCCAGTTCTTCGCGCGTGAGTTTCAGTTCCTGCACCAGGTGGCTCGTGGCCGTTACGCAGATGCCCAGCGGCGTGTTGATCTCGTGCGCCACGCCGGCCACCAGGCGGCCGAGCGAGGCAAGTTTTTCCTGCCGCACCAGCTCGGACTGCGCCTCCTGCAGCGCGTGCAGCGCGTCGTTCAGCGCCGCGTTCTGCTGCTCGAGGGCTTCCTTGGTCTTGCGGATCCTGCGGTCGGCCTGCATGCGCGCAATCGCCACGGCCACGTGACTGGCCATGAACGCCAGCAGGTCGAGGTCGGCCTTGCTGTAGACGATCGCCGGGTCGTAGCTCTGCACCACGATCACGCCGTATGGCTGGTCGTTGACCAGCATCGGCGCGCCCATCCAGCTGGCAATCTCCGTGCTGCCCAGCGGCTCGGCCACGGTGCCGGCGTCAACGAGCGCCCTGAAGCTGGCCACGTCGTGCAGCTGCGCCTGCTTGGTCGACAGGATGTGCGAGCACATTGCCTTGCCGAACGGGAAGCGCAGCAGCGGTGGCGCGCTGTCCTTCTGGTCGACGAAGTACGGAATGCTGATCTCTTGCGTGCGCTCGTGATACAGCCCGATCAGGAAGTTGTCGGCCACCATCAGCTCGCCGATGATGCGGTGCAGGCTGGCGCTGAGCTGGTCGGTGTCGAGCGCCTGCGCCGACAGGTCGGCGATCTCGTACAGCGCGTGCTGGATCTTTTCAGCGCGGCGGCGCTCGGCCACCTCGTGCGCCAGCGCGGCCGTGCGCGCCGAGACCGCGCGTTCCAGCCGGTCCATGCTTTGCAGGCCCTGCAGCGCGTTCGAGACGTGGTTGGCGATCAGCCCGAACAGCGCAATGTCTTCCTCGCTGTAGGTCTGGTCGGCAGAGTAACTCTGGATGACGATGGCGCCCAGCGCCTGGTGGTTCTGGTCGAGCAGCGGACAGGCGACGAAATGCTCCGGCGTGCTGCCATTGCCCCAGCGCCCGGCCGCCTTTCGATGGCGCTCGTTGAAATCGGCCGCCGTCAGCACCAGCCTCTGGCGGTTGAGCAGTACCCAGGCCGTGGGCGACTGGTCGGGCGAGGCCAGCCGGATGCGCTCGAGCGGATCGCGCGCGCCGTCGGCTTCGTCGACAAAATAGGGAAAGCGCACGGTGCCGTCTTCGCGGTCGGCCAGCGCCACATAGAAGTTGGCCGCGTACATGATGCGGCCCAGCGCGCCGTGCACGGCCCGGATGAATGCGGTGATATCGCTGCAGCTGGTCGACAGTTGCCCGATATCGAGCAACATCGACTGCACCGCTTCCAGCCGGTCAAGACGTTCCATACTTTCCCCACCTGTTCACAGAATGCATCTGATGATGCGTAGGGGAAATAGTAGCAGCTTGGGGCCGGACGCAGCAGCTTGCCGCGCCCGGCTGTGGCTTTTTAGCGCGGTGCGCGGAAGTCGTTCTCGACCCAGGCCTGCGCCGAACTCGGGGTGAGCTTGAAGGTCGGCGCCACGCGCACGCGCGCCACCTGCTCGCCCATCTCGTCGGTGGCGGCCAGCATCGCGTACGGATCATCGTCGTCCGGGACGATATCGAGCGTGACCTTCAGTTCGCCCTGCTCGGTGAAGATGTACAGGTTCTTGTGCAGGATCGCGTGCATGTGCTGCTCATGGCGGCGAATGACTTCGGACGCCGTCTTGATCAGCGTATTGAAGGCATTGGTGTCGAGCGGCTTCGGGTTCTTCTTGTCGCGGCCCATGGTCCAGGGACCGACCAGCGCCGGTTCGGGCTCGCCATCCTTGTACATCGCCACGGCCCAGCCTTCATCGTCGTCGTTCTTGATCACGCGCGCGGTCCAGCCATTGCCCTGCCACAGCCGGGGTTGCTGCACGGGGCCGGTGTCCTCGCTGCCGTCGTCGCTGTCGTGGTCCAGCATCTGGTCGTTCATGGGTCGGTGTCCTCGGCGCTTGCGCGCCCAAAACCACGATCATAGAGGAAACCGGCCCCATGAAAAAGGCCGCACGACGCTGCTGCGGGCGATTGGCTGAAATAGTCGGTAACTAAGCCGGACAATCGTCGACGATGCGTGGACAGCGCCACGACGGGCCGGGTGGCGGCATGATCGGCGGGCCAACGGGGATCGGGCGTGGATCGCCGTTGGGCGCCGGCGTATCGCGGTTGAACGGCGTGATGATGATGGGCGGAATGGCCGGTGGCGCCGAGGGCGGATCCTTCGGTCCGCCCGATGCATGGGCCACGTCATGGAAGGCATTGGGCACAGCGTACATGGGGTCCCCCTGAAACAGAGCAGGCTGTCAGTATAGGAAACGCTGCCGTGATTACAAGGACGGAATTCGCGGCGATTCTGGTTGACCCGGCCTATGCACATTTCATCCCGTAAAACATGCAGCCTGTCGCACGCGGCTGGCTGCACGCGCGCGCCGCGCATACAGTTCGAGCATGCAAGACCAAACAGCTCAACCCAACCATTCGCAAGGACTGCCATGAAAAAATACGCCCCCTACGTCATCCTGTTCCTGTTTGCCGCCATGCTGTGGAATCTGTTTACCTGGAGCGGCGACATGACGGTCAATCTCGATGGCGACCAGATCGACGGCCCGCTGGGCTTCCTGCTGGCCACGCTGTTCACGGGTGGCGGAATGCTGCTGGCCATGTTCATCTCGGTGATCACGGTGGCGGTGCTGGCGGTGGTGTTTGCCGGGGTCGGCGTGATCCTGATCGGCTCGCTGGCGATTGGCGCCCTCGTGCTGGCGCTCGCGATGTCGCCGCTGCTGCTGCCGCTGGTACTTGTCGTGGCGCTCGTGTGGTACGCCATGCGCCGGCCGCGCCCGGTCACGCTGGACAAGGCCGCGGCAGCGTAAAAGCCTAGCGCGCCACGTACTGCGCGTAACCCCGCGCACGCAGGGCGCACGCCGGGCACGTGCCACAACCGTGACCCCAGGCGTGCGCCTCGCCCCGCTCCCCCAGGTAACAGGTGTGCGTATCGAAGCGGATCAGATCCACCAGCGCTTCGCCACCCTCCTGCTCCGCCAGTTCCCAGGTCTGGGCCTTGTCGATCCACATCAGCGGCGTCTCGACCTTGAGCCGTGTGGCCATGCCCAGGTTCAGCGCCACCTGCAGCGCCTTCATCGTATCGTCGCGACAATCCGGATAGCCCGAGAAATCCGTCTCGCACATCCCGCCCACCAGCACATTCAGGCCGCGCCGGTACGCCACCGTGGCCGCCACCGTCATAAACATCAGATTACGGCCCGGCACGAAGGTGTTCGGCAAACCGTTTTCCTGCATCTCGATCGCGACATTGCTGGTCAAGGCCGTGTCGGAGATTTTGGAAATCAGGGACAGGTCGATCATGTGATCGTCGCCCAGGCGCGTGTCCCAGTCGGGATTGAGCGCGCGCAGCTTGGCCAGCACACCGGGGCGCACGGCCAGCTCGATCGCATGGCGCTGGCCATAATCGAAGCCGATCGTCTCGACCCGCGCATAGCGCTGCAGCGCCCAGGCCAGGCAAGTGGTGGAGTCCTGGCCGCCACTGAACAGGACGAGCGCGGTATCGGTAGAGAGGATGGTCATGGTGGTAAAAGAAGGTAAAAGGCAGGGGGTCAACCGTCAATTCTGGCACAGATCGCGGGCACCGTGGCCGATAAAGCCGTGTTTGTCCAGACGCGCGCGCGCAACATTTCACGTCCGCCATCTACTTTGCCAATCAGTTAAGATGCGAACGAGTCACCCAATGGAGCGTCACGTTGTCACGATCGAATCCCCACCCGCGCAAGGGTCCCCGCCAGCGCACACTTCCTCCGCTGCTGCAACGCTCCCTGCTGGGTGTCGGCGCATTCGTGTTTGCCACCGCCGTCCATGCGCAAGCTACGACCGGCGTCGATTACACGGTGCGCATCGACGCGCCGGGCGCGCTGGAGGAGTTGCTTGAAGAGAACCTCGACCTGATGCGCTGGCGCGGTAATTCGCGCGTCGACATCGACCAGTTGCAGCGCCTCGTGAAAGAAGCGCCGGCGCAAGCGACCAGCCTGATCGCCACCGAAGGTTATTACTCACCGAAAGTCTCGGTAGGTCTGGATACCAGCGGTGCACGTCCGGTTGCGCGCGTGATCGTCGATCCGGGCCAGCCTGTGCTGGTGGGCGACGTCGACCTGGTGCTGCAGGGCTTTGCTGCCTTTGAAGAAGGCGGCGCACCGTTCGATGCCGGCTCCCTGCGCAACCGCTGGACGCTGCCGGTGGGCAGCCAGTTCCGCCAGTCCGACTGGGAAGGCGCCAAGAAAGGTCTGGTGCGCGATATCGCGCAAAGCCGCTTCCCGCGCGCGCGCCTGGTCGAAACCAGCGCGACGGTCGATCCGGATTCGCGCCGCGCGCTGCTGCGCGTGGTGATCGATTCGGGCCCCGAGATGCGCTTCGGCCAGTTGCGCATCCGCGGCCTGAAGCGTTACCCGGCCGAGGTCATCACCAACCTCAACAAAATCAATCCGGGCGACCAGTACAGTGAAGCGGCGCTGCAGGCGCTGCAAGCGCGCTTGCAGGAGACCGGCTACTTCGCCAGCGTCGAAGTGAGCGCCGACATGCGCGCCGTGCTCAACGCCGAAATCGCCGACATCAAGGAAGACGCCGACAGCGACGCCAATCCGGCCACGCCGGAACCGGCGACCGGCCCGACCACGCTGCCGGTGGTGGTGAATGTCACGGAGAACAAACAGAAGAACGTCGAAGTCGGCGTGGGCTTTTCGACCGACACGGGCGGCCGCGCACAGCTGAGCTATGACGACCTGAACGTGTTCGGCAAGCGCTTCAAGAGCGACCTGATCTACGAACAGAAGCGCCAGACGGCCAAGGGCGAATTCTTCTGGCCAACCACGGCCAAGGGTTACAACGACAGCGTCAGCGCCGGCGTCGAACGCGAAGACCTGCGCGGCGAACTGACAACGCTGGCCAACATCGCTGCACGCCGCGCCTGGGGTACGCCCCTGCTGGAACAAAGCGTGACGTTCGAAGCGCTGATCGAAGAGCGCGAAGTGCAGGGCCTGGAACCCACCCGCGCCAAGAGCTTGCCGCTCACCTACAGCATCACGAAGCGCAAGCTCGACAGCCTGATCCTGCCGACCAACGGCTATGTGGTCAATGCGCAGTTCGGCGGCGCCGTGCTGCCGCTGCTGACCGATGAAAAATTCCTGCGCCTGTACCTGCGCGGCATCTACTACAAGCCGGTGGGCACGGCGGGCTCGCTGATCCTGCGCGGCGAAACGGGCGCGGTGGCGTCAAAAGAAAAGCTCGGCGTGCCGGGTACCTTCCTGTTCCGCGCTGGCGGCGACCAGTCGGTGCGCGGTTACGGCTATCAAGAGCTGGGCGTGCAGGAAAACGGCGCGACCGTGGGCGGGCGCTACTTGGCCACGGCCAGCGCCGAATACCAGTACTGGTTCAAGCCGCCCTGGGGCGTGGCCGTGTTCTATGACGTCGGCAATGCCGCCGACAAGTTCGGCGACCTCAATCCCAAGTCGGGCTACGGCGTGGGCGCGCGCTGGCGCAGCCCGGTCGGTCCGATCAATGTCGACCTGGCCTACGGCCACGCGGTGCGCAAGGCGCGCCTGCACTTCTCACTCGGATTCACGTTCTGATGGATACACCTGAAAACACCCCGGCGCCGACGCCCGACCAAGCCCAGACCAACCAACGCCGCTGGCCGCGCCGCGTCGCAATCGGCCTTGTCGCCACCGGCGTCATCGTTGGCGGCACATTGTGGTACCTGGGCCGCGAAACCACCCTGCAGATGATCGCCCAGCGCGTTGCCAGCGCCACCGGCGGCAAGCTCACGGTCACGGGCGTGAGCGGTACCTTGTACGGCAAGATGCACATCGACCGCCTGATCTGGCGCACCGACGAGCAGGTCATCACCGCCAACAAGATCGATATCGACTGGTCGCCGGGCCAGGTGCTGTCGGGCGGCATTCTGATCGACCAGCTGTGGGCCGCCAGCGTGCGCATGCAGACGCTGAAGGAAACCGACGAGCCGTCCGTGCTCCCGGCCAGTCTGGCGCCGCCATTCCGCATCGAGGTCGACGACGCTCGCCTGGCCAATATGACGATGGTGAATATCGGCGGCGCCGAAACGCGCATCGACAATATCCGCGCGCGCGCCAAGGGCGACAAGCGCAGCTGGATCGTGCAGAACGCCACGGCGGCCACGCCGTGGGGCCAGGTCGCCGCCAATGCCACCGTCGGCGCCGCCCGTCCCTTCAAGATCGACGCCACCGGCAGCCTGACGCAATCGCAGGCCAGCGCCGGCGCACGCGCCGCGCAGTTGCAGATCAAGGTTGGCGGCGACATCCAGAACGCCACGCAGATCGACGCCACCGGCACTGCCGGGCGCGCCATCGGCGACGCCCATTTCACGCTCGCGCCGTACGCCGAGATCCCGCTGCGCGCGCTGCGCATCAATGGCCGCAACGTCGATCCGGGCTTCTTCAACCCTGCCCTGCCGACCGCCGACCTGACCTTCGCGGTCGTCGGCAAGCTGGACGAACAACGCAATATCAGCGGCAGCGTCGACATCACCAATACCGGGCCGGAAGGCACGATCGATCAGCAACGCCTGCCACTGCGCGCGGCGCGCGGCCAATTAGGTGGGAATCTTTCTGCGCTGGACATCTCGAACGTGCTGCTCGACTTCGGCGCGGCCGGCACATTCACCGGCACAGGCGGCGTGCAGCGCGCCAAGGACGAAGAAGGCATCGGTACCGCGCGCTTCGCGCTGCACACCGACCGCTTCAACCTGCGCGAAGTGCATTCGGCCATGAAGCCAACGGCGATCAAGGGCGATATCGCGGTCACCAACGAAGCGACGCGCCAGACGTTAGAGGCGAACCTGATCGACGCCGGCCTGCGCTTGAGCGCGCTGGCCACGCTGGAAAACAATGTGGCCACGCTGCGTGAAGCGACGCTGCGCGCGGGGCGCGGCAGCGTCACCGCCAGCGGCACCATGAATCTCGAAGGCGACCAGGCCTTCAAGGCCACGGCCAACGCCAGCCGCTTCGACCCGTCCGAATTCGGCGACCTGCCCGCGGCCGACATCAACGCCACGGTCAATGCCGCCGGCGTTTTGACGCCCGCGTGGAAGGTCGACGCCGACTTCGCCGTGCGCCAGAGCCGCCTGATGAACCAGCCGCTCAGCGGCAAGGGCAAACTGACGGCCGACGCCAAGCGCTTTGCCGGCATCGATGCCAACCTGGCGCTGGGCCAGAACACGGTCGACCTGAAAGGCGCGTTCGGCGGCGCCGGCGACCGCCTGCAATGGCGCCTGGACGGCCGCCAGCTCGCCGCCGTGCGCGCCGACCTGTATGGCGCGGTCGTTGCCAACGGTGTCGTCACCGGCACCATGGCGGCGCCGCGCACGACGTTCGACGTCAACGCGCGCAACCTGGGCTGGGTCGATGCCCAGCGCAAGAACAACAGCGGCGTCGTGCGCGCCCAGGGCGAAGCCTGGCTGGGCGGCCCCGAGGATGCACGTGTGGTCGAGGTCAAGGCCACCGGCGCGACCGAACGCTTCAACCCGGCCGCCTTCGGTTCACCGCTCGCCGGCAAGATCAATTCGACCTTTACCGGCAGCGGCCGCGCGGGCGCCGACTGGCGCGGCGCGCTCGACCTCAAGGTGGTCGACTCGACGCTGGCCAATTCGCCGTTCTGGGGCCATGCGCGCCTGGCGGCCGACCGCCGCCACGTGTCCGACGCCAACGTCGACCTGCACGTGGGTCCGAACGTCATCGCCGCTACCGGCAGTTTTGGTGCCGCGCGCGATGCGCTCAACTGGCGCATCGATGCGCCGCAACTGGCCGCGTTCGGTCCCGAGTACGGCGGCGTGCTGCGTGGCTCGGGTGTCCTGTCCGGCACCGCCGACACGCCTTCGCTCACGGCGACCATCGCGGGCCAGAACCTGCGCGCCATGGGCACGCACACGGTGCGCTCGCTGAAAGCCAGCGCCAACCTCGGTTCTGGCCGCGGCGCAAGCGACCCACTGGTGACCGATGTCGAGGTGCTCGACTACGTCAACGGCGACACCCGCGTGGCGTCCGTGCGCCTGAAAACCGACGGCACCCGCGGCGCGCACACGCTGCGCCTGTCGGCGCTGGGCGATGCGTTCGATGCCAATGCCGAACTGCGTGGCGCCTTCTCGAAGGACACCTGGAGCGGCACGCTGGCCGCGCTGCAAAACCGTGGCCGCTATGCGATGAACCTGCAAAAGCCGGTGCCATTGACGGTCAGCGGCGCGCCGGGCGGCGGTCTCGCCGGCCTGGCCAGCCCCGAGCGCATCGCCTTCAATGGCGCCGTGATCGCCCTGCCGAACGGCAGCATCACGGTCGACGCGTTGACCAAGGACGGCCCGCGCTGGGCCAGCCGCGGCCACGCCGACAATGTCCCGCTGACCTACCTGGCGCAGTTCTCGCCAGCGCTGGCCGACAATGCGCGCGGCGACCTGACGCTGGGCGCTGCCTGGTCGGTCGACATGCGCGCGCCGCGAGCCGAGGGCGCCGCGCCTTCGCTGGCCGGCAATGTGCGCGTGTTCCGCGAAAAGGGCGACGCCATCGTCGGTGGCGACACGCCCGTGCCGCTTGGCCTGCGCCAGCTGGAGGCGCGCGCCGAAGTGGTGGGCAGCAGCCTGCGCGTGAACCTGGACCTGGACGGCGCCCGCACCGGCGTGGCCAAGATCGACGCCAATGCGCAGATGATCAACGGCCGACTGGAGAGCGCCAGCCCGCTGCGCATGACGGCCAACGCCAACATCCCGTCAATCGCCTGGCTCGCAGCGCTGGCCGGCCAGCCGGGCCTCGAACTCGACGGCGCGCTGCGCGTGGCGATGACGGGTGGCGGCACCATCGGCAAGCCGAGCCTGAACGGCAATCTCGATGGCGACAAGCTGGGCGTGCGCTGGGCCGAACAGGGCGTGAACCTGCGCAATGGCGAACTGCGCGCGCTGCTTGGCGGCGACCAGCTGCGCATCGAGAAGCTGTCGTTCCAGGGCCGTCAGGGCGGCGCCGCCGCCAGCGGTTACGTACGCTTTGCCGACGGCGCGCCGACGATGGACATTCGCCTCAACATGGACAAGCTTGAGGCCCTGTCGCGCCCGGATCGCACCGTGATCCTGAGCGGCCAGGCGTCGCTCGTGCGCGACGCCAGCCGCTTTGCACTGGAAGGCAAATTCCGCGCTGACCGCGCCCTGATCGAATTCGCGCCGCAAGGCACGCCGACGATCTCGGACGACGTCATCGTGCTGGGCCGCGCCACCACCAAGCCAACACCAAAAACCAGCGAGAAGGAAGTACCGCTGACCGTGGATCTCGCAGCCGACCTGGGCGACGACTTCCACATCCGCGCGATGGGCATCGACGCCTACCTGGCCGGCACTGCCCGCGTGCGCATGACGGGCAGCGGCCAGCCACGCATCAACGGCACCATCCGCGCGCTGAACGGCACCTACGCTGCGTATGGCCAGAACCTGTCGATCGAACGCGCCGTGATGACCTTCAGCGGCCCGTACGACAACCCGTCACTCGACATCCTCGCGGTGCGCAAGCGCCCCGAGGGCGAGCAGCTGTCCGAGACCAACGTCGAAGCGGGCGTGCAGGTGCGCGGCACGGCGCAATCGCCGACGGCGCGGCTGGTGTCGACGCCGAACGTGTCCGACAGCGACAAGCTGTCGTGGCTCGTGCTGGGCCAGGGCATGGAAGCAGCCAGCGGCGACCAGAAAGGCGTGCTGACAGCAGCTGCCAGCGCCCTGCTGGGTGGCAGCGGCGGCACCGGTGGCATTCAGTCGAAGATCGCCAACTCGCTGGGCGTGGATGAACTGGGCCTGAAACAGGGCGCTAACGGCGGCAGCGGTTCGGGACTGGAAAGCACCGTGGTCACGGTCGGCAAGCGCATCTCGCAGCGCGCTTACCTGAGCTTCGAGCAAGGCACCAGCACCGCATCGAGCCTGGTACGCCTGCGCTACAAGCTCACGCCGCGTATCTCGCTGCAGTTCCAGACCGGGACCAACAGCGCGCTCGATATCCTCTATTCGTGGGCGTTCGACTAAGCTGGTCTAGACAGCAGCGGACAACCCTGTCCGCTGCTGTCCCACGGCACCCGCCATGCGTGCCAGGCGGCCAAGCAGCACCCCGTTGAACACACCGAACACCAGACAGATCGTCGCGGCCACCGCCAGCTGCTGCGCCAGCTGCGGCTGGATCACCAGCACGACCGACGTGATGTACTTGGTCAGAAAGATCGCCAGCATCAGCATCAATGGCATCACGCTGCCACGCACCAGCACGGAGTCCGGCGCCGTACCGGCTGCGATGCGCGTGCGGCCGAACCGCCAGGCCAGCAGCATCGCCGCCGCGCAGCCGGTGCCCCAGGCGGCCACCAGCACCATTCCCATGTCGAACTTGAGCGCCATATCGTTCAGCGACAATCCCAGCATCACCAGCGGCAGGATCAGCATCCGGCGCAGCGTCAGTTCGCGATCGCGCATCTCGGCGACGCCGCGCCAGAGCAGGAACGCGAGGATGGCCCAGACATACAGGGGCGTGTGGGTCAGGATCTGGATCAGCATCAGCATGGCAAGCTCCGTGGCAGGTAGAAGGTGCATGCATTGTGCGGACACGCCAGGCGTCGCGGCATCCGGTGCGACGAAGCGGCGCCGGGCTGGCGCGAACCGCCTGCCGCGCGGCGCGAACTTTGCGCTGGCCGGGTAGAATCTGGCCATGGCAAGCAAACATCCCATCTTCCCCGGCCCACGCACCGCACGCGGCGCAGTGCTCGCTGTCCTGTTGTCGAACGCCGACCAGGCCGGCAGCGAGCCGCTGCGCGGACGCGTGACGCTGGCCGCGATCGTGCGCGCGCTGAAACGCAAGTACCACTGGCCGATCGAGACCACCAGCTTCCCGTCCAACGATATCGACGGGCGCGCCACCTGGGCCACCGTCTACAGCCTGCCGCAGGGCGTCATCGATACGGCGCTGGCTGGCAAGGGCAGCGACTGGCTGCGCAGCACCCGCAGCGGCGGCGAGGCCGATCAGGCTTGAGCCCGCATGGCCCGCGACAACATCAACGACATCCTCGTCTTCATCGCCGTTGCGCGCGAGCGCAGCTTCACGCGCGCCGCCGCCAAGCTGGGCATGAGCCAATCGGCCCTCAGCCACATCGTGCGCGGGCTCGAAGAGCGCCTGGGCGTGCGCCTGCTCACGCGCACGACACGCAGCGTTTCGCCCACCGAAGCGGGCGAGCGCCTGTTGCAGAACGTGGGCCCGCGCCTGGAAGAAATCGATGCCGAGATCACCGCCATCACCGACCTGGGCGACAAGCCCGCCGGCACCGTGCGCATCACGGCGATTGATCATGTGATCGACACGGTGCTGTGGCCACGCATCGCCCCACTGCTGCCGCAGTATCCCGAGCTGCACATCGAAATCAGCTCGGACTACCGCCTGGTGGACATCGCGGCCGAGCGCTTCGACATTGGCGTGCGCCATGGCGACCAAGTGGAGAAGGACATGATTGCCGTGCGCCTGACGGCCGACGTGCCGATGCGGATCGTGGGCGCGCCCGCCTACTTCGCGCGCCAGCCGGCGCCGGCGTCGCTGCAGGATCTCATGACGCACAACTGCATCAATCTGCGGCTGGCCAGCAGCGGCGGGCTGTATGCGTGGGAATTGCTGCATGACGGCCAGCCGGTCGAGGCGCGCGTGCGTGGCCAGGCAGTGTTTACCAACGTTCATCACATGCTCGCTGCGGCGCTCGATGGCGTGGGCGTGACCTTTCTGCCCGAGAGCCTGGTCGCGCCGCATGTAGAGGCCGGGCGCCTGGTCAGCGTGATGGAAGACTGGTGCCCCAGCTTTCCCGGCCTGCACGCCTACTACCCGAGCCGGCGCCATTCGTCGCGCGCACTGGGTCTCGTGATCGACGCGCTGCGCTACCCTGGTTGATCGACGCGGCCCGCGCGCGCCGCCAGTAACGCCAGCAAGCTGGCCGCCACCAGCACGGCGGCGCTAAACCCGAAGGTGGCGCCATGGCCGCTGGCGTCGAACAGCAGGCCGCCGCCGGTGGCGCCGAGCATGATCGCCAGTTGTACCACCGCCACCATCAGGCCGCCGCCGGCTTCGGCATCGCGCGGCAACGTGCGCGCCAGCCAGGTCCACCAGCCCACCGGCGCCGCCGTCGCCACCAGCCCCCAGATGGCCAGCAGCACCGTCGTTGCTGCCACTGACTGGCCGACGACGAGCAGCGCCGCCGCGATTGCCGCCATGACGAGCGGGATCGCGATCAGAACCGGGTACATGCGTTCCTTGAGCACGGACCCGATCAGCGTCGTGCCGATGAACCCGGCCACACCCAGCACCAGCAGCATCATCGACAGCGTCGATACATCGACGCGGGTGACGGTTTCCAGGAACGGCCGCAAATAGGTGAACAGCGCAAACTGCCCCATGAAGAACAGGCTCGCCGCCGCCATGCCCAGACAGACCGCGGGGCGCTTCAACAATGTGAACATGCTGGCCGGCGCCTGCCGGTGTTCCGGACGCAGCGCCGGAAGGCTGAACCAGAGCCAGGCCAGGGCCAGCGTCGCCACCGGCACCAGGCAAAAGAAGGCGCCACGCCAGCCGATTACACCGCCCAGATAACTGCCCGCCGGCGCGGCAATCACCGTGGCCAGCGCATTGCCGCCATTGAGGATGGCCAGCGCGCGCGGCACGTCGGCCGTGGGCACCAGGCGCATCGCGGTGGCAGCCGACATTGACCAGAAGCCGCCGATGGCCACGCCGATCAGCGCGCGGCCGACCATAAACAGCGGATAGTTCGGCGCAAATGCGGCCACGGTGCCCGAGGCGATCATCAGGCCGGTCAGCGCCAGCAGCAGCGTCTTGCGGTCGAGCCGCCCCACGACCGACGTCAGGCACAGACTGGTCAGCAGCGCGAACGCACCTGAAATGGCAATTGATTGCCCGGCTTGGCCTTCGGTGATGCGCAGGTCGGCCGCCAGTGGCGTGAGCAGGCTGACCGGCATGAATTCGGATGCGACGAGGGCAAAGGCGGCAAGCGACATCGCCAGCACGGCGCCCCATGCCGCGGGCCCGGCCGGCTTGCTGTCGCAAGCGACGGAAATGGTTGGATTCATTGGTTATGCAGGAGTGGAAAACAAACGCTCCTCCTGCACCAGGGCGCAGGAGGAGCGGAGATGCGGCCCGCGATGGGGCCGAAGAAAACTTACGCAGCCAGCGTGGCGCTGTCGATCACGAAGCGGTACTTGACGTCACCCTTGAGCATGCGCTCGTAGGCGCCGTTGATCTCGTCGGCGCGGATCATCTCGATGTCCGACACGATGCCGTGTTCGGCGCAGAAATCGAGCATCTCCTGGGTTTCAGGGATCCCGCCGATCATCGAGCCAGCGATCGCGCGGCGCTTCATGATCAGGCTGAACACCTGTGGCGATGGGTGCGGCGAATCCGGCGCGCCAACCAGCACCATGGTGCCATCGCGCTTGAGGATCTGCAGGAACGCGTCCAGGTCGTGCGGCGCGGCCACCGTGTTGATGATCAGGTCGAGGGTCTTGGCCTGCGCCGCCATGGCGTCGGCATCCTTCGAGATCACGACTTCATCGGCGCCCAGCGCCAGCGCATCCTCGCGCTTGGATGCCGACGTCGTGAACGCCACGACATGCGCGCCCATCGCGTGGGCCAGCTTGATGCCCATGTGGCCCAGGCCACCGATGCCGACGATGCCGACCTTCTTGCCCGGACCCGCGTTCCAGTGGCGCAGCGGCGACCAGACGGTGATGCCGGCGCACAGCAGCGGCGCCACGGCGGCCAGTTGCTCTTGCGGGTGCGTCACGCGCAGCACGAAGCGCTCGTGCACGACAATCTGCTCGGAGTAGCCGCCCAGCGTATGGCCCGGTGCATCCGGGGTTGGCCCGTTATAGGTGCCGACCATATTGTCGCAATAGTTTTCGAGGCCTTCGCCGCAATCGGCGCACGCCTTGCACGAGTCGACCATGCAGCCGACACCGACCAGGTCACCAACCTTGTGCTTCGTGACGTGCGCGCCGATCGCCGACACGCGGCCGACGATCTCGTGGCCTGGCACGCAGGGAAACTGCGAGCCGGCCCATTCGCCGCGCACGGTGTGCAGGTCGGAGTGACAAACGCCGCAGAAGTTGATCGCGATCTGCACGTCGTGCGCGCCAGGTGCGCGGCGCGTGATGTCCATCGATTCGAGGGCTTGGTCTGGCGCGTGGGCGCCATAGGCTTTGACAGTCATGGGAATCCTTGTGGTGGTCTTGCTTGTTTACTTGAACTAGCGGGATGGCCGCAGGGTCGCGCAGTGGCGCGGCGGCACTGGGTGAATCTACCAGCGATCACTATAGCCTTGCTGGCGCGCGAGAGTAAGGCCGATTCGCTCATGGGGGATATGACGCTCCCTCATGAATACACCGGCCTGCCAGACACGGGCGGCTTGCGCCATAGCATCGACGCCGGTGGCACAATACGTCGGGGAGAACGTCGCATCATGCAGGAGCGACGTGCAACCCCGGTCGCATTTCAAGGAGCTGACACGCATTGACACCATCCAACGACAATCCGGCCCTCGATTTCCTGCGCTTGTCCAGCAAGCGCAGGCCCGTGGTGCGCTTCGTGGTCGCCGCGACGGTACTGGCCTGCATCCTGCTGGTGGCCTTTGCCGCGTGGTTCATCGAGACGACACGCCAGGCGCAGATCGCGCAGACCACGGTCGCGACCAGCAATGTCGCGCGCATGGTCGGGGCCCAGGTCGAATCGGCCATGAAGACCACGAGCATGGCGCTGGCCAACGTCGCCGAGCGGGTCGAACACGATGGCACGAGCCCTGCGGCGCTGGCGCGGTTGCAGGCGCACCTGGCCGACCTGAACCACACGTCACCCGAGCTGCATGGCATCTTCGTGTATGGCGAAGATGGCGCCTGGCTGGCCACGTCGCTGGACCAGCCGGTCATGGCCAACAACGCCGACCGCGCGTATTTTCAATACCACCGCGAGCATCCGGGCCGCGACATCCACATAGCGCATCCGGTGCGCAGCCGCTCGAGCGGCATCTGGGTATTGCCGGTGTCGCGCCGCATAGACCATGCCGACGGCAGCTTTGCCGGTGTCGTGCTGGTCACGCTGAAGGTCAACTTCTTCGAACAGATCTACGACGACCTCGATATTGGCCGCACCGGCACGGTGCTGCTGGGGCTGGACGACGGCACGGTAGTCTACCGGCGCCCGTTCGACGAGAAGATCATCGGCACCAACCTGTCGCATGGGGTGGTGTTCCAGGCGATCCGCAACAAGTCGGCCGGCGCCGAGTTCCTGACCGCCACGGTTGACAAGATCGAACGGCTCTACAGCTATCGCCGGATCGACCGCTTTCCATTCGTGATCGCCGTCGGCCAGACCAAGGAGGAGCTGCTGGGCGACTGGAAGCGTTCGAGTTTCCTGATCGGCGCCGTCACACTGCTGACCGCGGCCCTGTTCACGCTGTTCGGGCGCAAACTGGTGCGGCAGATCGCGATCCGCGACCGGCTCGACCAGACCTTGCGCGCCTATTCCGAAGACCTGCAGCGCGATAACCTGGGGCTGCACGAACTGGCGCACACCGACAAACTCACGCAACTGGCCAACCGGCGCCGCTTCGATGACATGCTCGACCATGAATGGCGCCGCGCGCAGCGCAGCAATGCGCCGCTGGCGCTGATCCTGCTCGACATCGACTACTTCAAGAAGTACAACGACCATTACGGCCATCCGGCCGGTGATGCCTGCCTGCAGGGCGTGGGCGGCGTGCTGGCCGCCAGCCTGAATCGCACCGGTGACCTGCCCGCCCGCTACGGCGGCGAAGAATTCGCCATCATCCTGCCGGCGACCGATCTGCATGGCGCACTGGCCGTTGCCGAACGCATGCGCCAGGACATTCTCGGCCTGCGTATCGCGCATATGCAATCGCCCTTCGAAACCATCACGGCCAGTCTCGGCGTGGCCTCCTTCGAGCCTGGCGGCAAGGAGTCCTTGAGCACCGCCGACCTGGTCGTGCGCGCGGACACGCAGCTCTACCAGGCCAAGGCTGCGGGCCGCAACCGGGTATCCGGCGCGGCCTTCAGCGCCACCGGCGCTGACGCCGGTTCAGGCGAGGGCCAGGCGGCGCAATGAGGCGTCGATGTCGTGCAGGCTGTCGACTTCGCAGGTAGGAATCGCGAGCGATTCGTTGGCCAGGCGGCCCGGATTGAACCAGATGCTGTCGATGCCGAAGCGGTTCGCGCCGAGGATGTCGGCGTCCAGGCGGTCGCCCACGATCACCGTATCGGGCTTGGTGAAGGTGCGCGCCATCTTGCTGGTGTATTCGAAGAAGCGGCTGTCCGGCTTGGCAAAGCCGCAGGCTTCGGACGTGGCGACGAACGACAGCGACGGGGCCAGGCCCGAACTGGCGATGCGCCGGTGCTGGATCGCATGCGCGCCGTTGGTGATGATGCCCACTTCGCCGATCCCGGCCAGCGTCTCGCACAGCTGCACGGCGCCATCGACCAGCACGACGGTATCGGCAAGGGATTCGCTGTACACATCGCTGGCAACGTGCGGATCGAGGTCGATCCCGTTGTCGGCGAAGGTCTTGCGAAAGCGTTCGATGCGCAGGAAGTCCTTCGACACGGCGCCCTGTTCAAAGAGGCGCCACAGCGCGACATTGGTCATCTGGTACTGCGCGAACAGGGTGTCGAGGCCGTCACGCAGATCGAGGTGCGCCATCGTGCGCTGAAAGGAAGCTTGTTCGGAAGCCCGAAAATCGAGCAGGGTGTCGTCGAGGTCAAACAGGAAGAGTCGGTGTTTCATTGCGTCCAACAGTAAAGCGGCAATGCTCCATGGTAGCACCGGCCGCCAACCTGCGTCAGCTGGGGTTTGGATCGGGCACCGGCTCGTCATCGTGCGGCAGATGGCCCGGCTGGTGGTGCGGATGCGGATGCGGCGCCTCGAACGGATCGGGCATCGGATCGTCGACGGGCGCCGGATCGGGCGCGCGATGGGCGTGGATGGAAAACGGCGGCGCTGATTGCGCGGTATGGCCTGCTTGCATGATGCGGTCCTCCTCAATTGGCTGATTGGGTCACCTTAGCATGCGCTCCTGCGGCGCGGCGCGCGCCGGCAGTGGGCTACAATGCGGTCTTTCCGAACACCGCCTGCTGACCGTCCCCATGGAACTTTCGATCACCACCCTGGCCCTGCTCGTCCTGACCCCGCTGCTGGTCTGGCGCATCTACGCGCGCATCAAGAAGCAGATGCTGCGCCAGCGCTCGATCTACCAGCGCCATTACACGGGCATCCTGGTGTTTGGCGCGATGATCCTGGTGCCGGCGGCGCAGCTATTCGCCAGCCCGTACAACCTGGCGGCGCTGCTGGTGGGCGCCGCCGGCGGCATCGGCTACGGCGTATGGGGCCTGAAGCTGTCGCGCTTCGAGGACACGCCCGAGGGTTACTTCTTCACGCCGAACGCCCGCCTGGGCCTGGTGATGGCAATGATCCTGGTGGCGCGCATCCTGTACATCGGCGTCGAGATCTACGCCAACCAGGGCAAGGGCTTGCCCACGCCGCAGCTGAGCGACAGCCCGCTGACCATGCTGTGCGTGGGTCTCACCAGTGGCTACTTCGCCTGCTATTCGGTCGGGCTGCTGCGCTGGCGGCGGCGGGCCAAGCGCGAGAGCTTGCAGGCATAAAAAAAGGGATCCGCATCGGATCCCTTTTTTGCATCAAGCCGCCTTCGCGTCTTCCTTCCGGCGCTGCAGCACGAAAATCGGCTGCGCCCACTGCTGGTCCTTCTTCTTCTTGCTCGTGATGAGCGTCAGTTCCGACGGGTCGTAGACGTCCGTGTTGTGCGTCAGCGGGGTCGTCATCAGGTACTGGGCGTCGGTGTTCTTCAAAAACTCGCCGACCAGCTGGATGTTGCGGATATCCAGGTGGGCAAACGGTTCATCGATGAACACGAAGCCACCCGAGCCTTCCTCGGACTTGAGCAGGCCAATCAGCAGCACCAGCGACTTCATGACCTGCTGGCCGCCCGACGCTTCGCCGTCGTTCATCCCGATCTGGTCCTTGCCGTCGAACTTGAAGCGCACGTGCAGGCCAGCCTGCGACAACTGCACATCGTCGTTCTCGAGCCGCACCGGATCCGCCTGCACGTCGATCCCGGCCAGGCCACCCAATTCGCGGATGTTCTTGGTGTAGGTCTTGATCGTGTAGCGCAGGCGCTCGATGTAGGCGCCGCGTGCATTGCCGGTCGCTTCGATCGCGCGGTTGTTCTGGTAGCGGCGCTCCTCGGTCTCAGTCTGGCGGCTTTCGAGCTGGTCGTGCAGGCGCGCGTACTGGTCGACCACCGTCGGATCGAGTTCCCAGTCGTCGCGCGCCAGCGAACCCTCAAGGGAGCCCAGGCGCAGATTGACCTGGTGCGCATTCTGGTGCTTGGCCACCAGGTCGCCGCGCCAGTTCGGATTCTTCCAGGCGCCCGGCACTGCGCGCCAGCTGCGGCGCAATTCCAGCAGTGCTTTGGCGTGCTCGGTGCGCTGGTCGATCTGGCGGCGATGGTTCAGGCGCATGCCTGCCTCGGCTTCCGACAGCGCCATGCGCGCGTTCTGCCACACGGTGTCGGCGCGGGTGCGCGCGACGGTCGCGTTCTTGCTCAGCGTTTGCAGCTCGCCCAGGCGCGCGCCCACTTCCATCCGCTCGGCTTTGAGCGGCGCCAGTGCACGCGCTGCTTCCTCGAATTCTTCCTGGCGCGCCGACAGTTCCTTGGCTGCGTCGACGCCAGCGATGCGCGCCTTCAGGCCGCCCACTTCGGCGGCCAGCTTCGAGATCGCCAGCGTCAGCGCATCTTCCTTCTGTTCCAGCGCCGGCAGCGATTTCTGGATCGCTTCCAGGCGCTGCGTCTTGCCGGCTGCGCCAAAGCGATAACGCGATGCTTCGACGAACAGCGAGCGGCCACCGCGGCGTTCGCGGTGGTACGCGTCCGGCGTGATCCATTCGTCCGAGCGGCTCTTGAAGCCGTCGTCGACCGAATCGACGCGCACGATGCGTTCCAGCTGGTCGATCAGCCAGCCCGGCGCCTTGCCAGAGAAACTCACCACCGACAGTAAGCTGTCGTCCTTGACGACTGGCGCCGTCACGCAATCGGGCACGATGAAGTGGCGATAGCGCTCCTTCTCGGCCAGGCGGTAGGCGTTGGCGGCATCCGAGGCTTTTTCAAGCAGCACGACCGAGGCGTAACCACCGAGCACACCTTCGACCGCACCCTGCCATTTCGGGTCCGTCACTTCGACGATGTCCGACAGCATGGCGTGCGCGATGCCTTCGTCGCGCAGTGCGCGGCGCATCAGGCGCTGTGCTTCGGGCTCGGGCATCGCGCTCTTGCCCTGCAACTGGGAGATCGTCGCCAGCTCGCCCGCGATCTTGGTCGACACGGCTTCGCGCGCGCTCTTCTGGCGCGCCAGCTCGGCTTCTTTTTCACCCAGCTGCTTGCCCACTTCGGCAATGTCGGCGCCGGCATCGGCCGACAGCTTTTGCAGGCGGTCGCGCTGTTCCAGCAGGCTTTCCAGCGGTTTCAGGCGCGTGTTCACTTCCGTCAGGCGGCGGGCCAGTTCGCCGCCCTCCTGCTCGAGCTGCGTTTCCTGCTTTTGCGCTTCGGTCAGCGCGCGCTGCTGGCTGGCCAGCTGGCTGCGTTTCTCGGCCAGCTGGCCGTCGGCCTGCACCAGGGGCTTTTTCGCTTCACGCAGCGTGCGCGAAACCAGGAGCGCTTTCTCGCGCGCTTCGTGGTACTGCAGCGCCGGCAGCACTTCTTCGTGCAGCTCGCGCTTTTCTGCGTGCAGGTCGGACCACTGATGGTGGTTGGCCACGCGCAGGCGCAAGCCTTCAAGGTTCGTGCGCGAGGCTTCCAGTTCGGCCTCAAAGCGTTTCAGCTCGGTCTCGGTATCGCGCTGGTGGCGCTTGGCTTCGTCGTAGGCGTCCAGCACTTCCTTGTCGCCAAACACCTGGAACACCAGGTCGAGCAACTGGCGCGGCGCGTATTCGCACAGCTTGTCGGTTTCGCCCTGCTCGAGCGCCAGCACTTTCGACATGGCCGGCGACAGGCCGGCCGACGCCAGGCGCTTGCGGTAGTTTTCCACGCCCAGCCAGTCGGTCGCTTCGGTCACTTCCTCGATCTCGACGTTCCCGGGACGCATCAGGTACTGGCGCTTCCAGTCGCCGCCGTTCTTTTGCACCTGGCAAAAGAGCGTGACTTCATCGTCGGCGAAAAAGCCCGAATGACGAAACGGCCGGTTCGACAACTGGCGGCCTACCGGCTTGTTGTCGACGACGGCGCGCAGCCAGGCGCTTTGCTGGCCCGAGTGGCGCGCATAGTGTTTGTACGTGCGGCCCATCGAGCAATCGAGCCCGAACAGCGTGCGCATCGCATCGAGCAGCGTGGTCTTGCCCGAGCCGTTCTGGCCGGCGATCGTGATGATCTTGGCGTCGAGCGGGATGTTCTTGATCCGCTGCCAGTAATCCCAGTGGACCAGTTCGAGTGATTTAATGTGGAACATCGGCTATCTCAATTCGGAGTGTCAGGGACATCAAGGGCGCCGTCGGGCGCCAGGGCATCGTTGGCGGCGTCGGCATCGACCGGGGCCACGCGGCGCGGGGCAGCTGCCAGCGGGGCGCGCTTGAACACTTCGGACAGCGCGCCATTGATGATGCGTTCCTTGAGCACGTCGGTGTCCATCATCAGGTCGAGCAGCGGGCCTTCCAGGATCACGTCGCCACGGCGCTCGATGAAGCCCAGCTTCGACAGCACGCCCAGGTTCATGTCCATGCGCGTCTTCTTGCCCAGCTTGTCGCCGAAGTCCGACAGCAGCGCCGTGTACGAAATGCCGATCGACGTGTCTTCGGCGCGCGGGATCGACAACTCCTTCTCGAACATGTCGTTCTGGTCGTCGTCGATCGTCGTGTGGGTTTCCTGGCGCTCGCGCTTGGGCAGGATGATCTGCGCCCACAGCACGACGAGCAAGGCCACGCCATCGCGCGTCAGGCCGAAGTTATTGTTCTGCCAGATGTCCTTGGCCCCGAAGATCTTCGGCTCGACGTTGCGGTGCAGGGCCACGGTGACGTGGTCGGCATACACGTTGTCGAGCAGCTTCAGGCCCGATTCGAGCAGGCGCTTGTCGACTTCGGCGCGGAACTGGTCGTCCGACAGCGCGCGCTTGACCATCTTGTCGTCGCGGCGCAGGGTCTGGTGCGTCAGCAGGCGCGCGATCAGGATTTGTGCATCGTCATTCATGGGGCAGGCTGTCCATCAGGAGTGGAATCGGCATTCAGTGAAAGGGTCGCGACCGACATGGCCGCCACTTCCGGGTCGTTCAGCTGGACCATCTCGTCAAGCGAGACGAACGTGAGCGGCAGGCGCGCCAGTTCGGCGGTTGCGCCCTGCAGGCTCGCTTCGGACGCATCGCCCAGGAGCGGCAGCAGCGAGGCGCGGTACGAGGCCAGCGCGAACGTGGCCGGCAGCAGCGATTCGTGCAGCTGCACCCGGCGCGGGCCGACACTCGAAAATTCGGGGAAGTTGCCCAGGTTGGCAAAATCGGCCAGCTTGTTGATCCAGTCATTCAGCTCGAGCTGCATGGCCGGATTGTCGTTGACCGTCAGCGGCGCATCCTGGCCGCTCGGTAGGCCTTTCGGGCCGGTCGAGATGATGCGTTCGGCCAGCAGTTCGGTCTCGGCCACGTCGATCATCTCGGCCGGGGTGCCGAACAGCGGGGTGACCGGGCGGTCGATCGCGCCGGCGGCCAGGCTCGCCAGGTCGTCGTGCGCCAGCAGCCAGCGCTTGACGTCGGTGGTCGACAGGCCCGACTGGCCCAGGTGCACGCGCTGGCGTTCGATCTGGTTCAGCGCGCGCGAGAACATGCCCTGCATGTTCAGCAGTGCACTTTGCGCGCGGCCGATCGCCTGCGCCGCGCGGTGCGTGGCGGCATCGGCCCGTTCATCGGACGTGATGGCGCGCAGGATGACCGAACCCTTCTCGACCCAGTCGCAGGCCATATGCCACTTTGCCTGCGACGTGCGCAGGCGAAACTCGGAGCCGGACGCGATCGCATCGCGAAATTCCTCGGTCAGTTCGACCAGGCGGCCCAGCAAGTGTTTCAGCTGGTCGACCGTGACGCCGCCCACGGCCTGGGCGCCGGCCACTTGCGACAGCAGGAAGCCCATCTCGGCTTCGTCACCTTCCGGCTTGCCCAGCGCCAGCAGGGTTTCCAGCGCAGACAAGACGTTGCGCGCCAGCGGCGTGATGCGGTAGACGGCCGCCGGGGCGTCCCAGGCCAGCAGGCCGTGGCCGCGCAGGCGGTTGAGCACCGTTTCCAGGCTTTCGGGGACGAGATAGGCCAGCTTCTGGTTGATGTCGGCGCGCGAGAAGGCCGATGTGGACGCATCGCCAGCCAGTTCGCGCAGGACGAGCAGACGCACCAGCACGCCGTCCTGCGTGCCGTGGAACAGGGCCGTGAAGGCCGACAGCATTGGCTGGGCACGCTTGAGGTGGAAGACTTGCTCGATTTCGTCCGGAGCAATGCCATCCTGGAAGTGTACCTGCAGCGGATCAAGTTCCTGCGCTGTCGTCGAGGCGTCGGCAGCGTGCGCCGCGCCGGCTTGGGGGTCGATCATTTTGTTAATAACCAGTCTCGTGCGCGGCCGAGACGGGTCTGCATTGCATTTGTTACCACAGACCCGGCCAGCTTCGCGGGGGCGTCAGTATAACAGTTAAGACTGGGCAATTCCGGAATGGCTGCCTGCCAGGGCAGCCTCTGCAACACCGCTGCGGCGCATGTCAGACTTACGACTTGGTCACGCTCTTGAGCGTCTGCTCGATGGTTTCCTTGTCGCCTTCGGTGAAGCGGATCTTGACCGGATAGTATTCGTGCGCCGGCGCCAGCCAGACGTCCACGCTCTGGTCGCGGCTGCCTTTCAGGGCGGCGCGGGTGACCAGAATCGCGTCGACTTCGCCCAGGCCCGTTTTGACTTTTTCGCTCCGCACGACCTTGAAGGTCCAGGTCTCGGCGCTGCTGCGCCCTGCCACGAAGAACGGCCACTCGGTGCCCGGCTTGAACTTGTCGCCGGCAGCGCGCGCCACGGCGGCCAGTTGCCAGGTAACCGACACGCGGTCCTGCTCCCCGCCCTTGAGCGGATAGGTCTTCTCGCCTTCCGAGAACCGCATCGTCTTTGCGGCCCGGTCGAAGGTAATCGAGGTGGGGTCCTTGCGCATGCGCTTTTCGGAAAACTCGGTCGGCGCCAGGCCGTAGGCATCAATCACGCCCTGGCTGCGGTTGTCGAGCAACGTGCCCAGGATCGCCACGCGCGACTCGAAGCGCACGTCGTACTTGCCGTCGCCGGCGCGCCAGTTGACGGTGGCGTCACCCTTCAGGGCCAGGCCCTTCTGGCGCGCGGCCAGGTCGTACGCCAGATCGGCCGATGGCGGCAATTCAAACGCGCGCTTGACGGCCTGATGGGCGGGCTGGGCGGACGCGCCACCCAGTGCGAAGGTCAGCGCCAGGGCTGCACCGATGTGTCGAATATTGTTCATAGGCATATCAAGATCCTGAATGGTCCAAGACGATATTATTCACTGTTTGCGTGGTTACTGCTCCGTTGCGCTCGGTATTGCGAATCCGCACCGGATACCAGCCATGTGCGGGGGCCAGCCAGATGTCCAGCTGCGACTTGTACGAGCCCGGCTGCGGCGGACGCGTCAGGTGCCAGGTTTGCAGTGTGCCAAGTTTGGTATCGATCTGTTCCTGCCCTACCACCGTGAAGCGGTAGATTGCCGCATCGCGATCTTCACCAACGAAGATGTCAATGGCGCCCGTGAGCTGCTTCGGGTCGCCGCGCGCGATCGCCGCCAGTTGCAGCGGGATGCTGGCCTTGTCCTGGGCGCCGGGCGGCAGCCCGTACATCGCCTCGGATGCCGAGAACGTGATCAGGCCCTTGCCCCAGTCGAAATGGGTGGCAGTCATGGCGCGGCCGCGTCGCTTCTCGGTCATCGTGATCGGCGCAAAACCCGTTGCAGCTACCGCGCCCTCGCTCTTCAACACCACCAGATTGACCCGCGCGAACACAACGCGAATGCCCGCTTCGACCTGGATGCGATAACTGTCCGCATTCGATTGCCAGGCCAGCAGCGCCTCGCCCGACCATGTGGTGCCATCGGCATCCGTGCGCGCGACGTCGAGCGTGATCTTCGCGGGTGGTGGCATGTCGATGACGTAGCGGCGCGCTTCCGGTGCTGCGGGTGGCGGCGGTGGCGACGCCGCCGCTGCCGGCGCGGATGCTGGTGGCGCCTGTGGGGCCGGCGCCGCCGGTATCGGCTCGGGCACCGGCGCGGCCGGCGCTGCGCCAGCACCATCCCCGGAAGGCACCGTATCGGTCACCGGCGTAATGTCCCCTGGCCGGTCGGGCACCGCAATCTCCACCGGCACCGGCGGCATCCGGGGCAATGGCGGCAGACTGGCCTCCGGCACTGGCACCGGTTCAGGCGCAGGCTCTGGCGCAGCAGCGGGCAGCAGTTGGGCCACCAGCGTCACGGGCGCGGCACCTAGCGTGGCCGCCGGCGGCAGGACCGGGCTGACGTGCTGCAGCTCGGTCAGGACGATCCAGTGCAGCAGCACGACCAGCACCACGGGCAGCAGCCGGCGGCGACGGGGAAGAAGAATCGGTGCGGATGGCATGACGCTAGTGTAGCGCGCGCGCCGGGATGGACACGCGTGCCGGGATCAGGGCAACAGGATCGACAGCTCTTGCGCGCTCGCGCGCAGTACTGGCAAAAACTCTTCTTCCATCTTGCGCCGCGACACCCGCGCCGCGTGCGCCCCGATGTTCAGCGCCGCCAGCACATTGCCCGAGGCGCCGCGTACGGGGACCGAGATCGAGCGCAGGCCGACCTCCAGCTCTTCTTCGACCAGCACGTAGCCGGCGGTGCGCACGTCCGCCAGGATGGCCCTGAGCCGCTCGGGATTGACCACCGTGCGCTCGGTCATGGCCTTGAGCGGCACGCGCGCCAGATAGTCGTCCAGCTCTGGCGCCGGCAGGTGCGCCAGCAGCATGCGGCCCAGCGCCGTGCAGTACGCCGGCAGGCGGCTGCCGGTGGTCAGCGACACCGACATGATGCGCGAGGCGGCCGAGCGCCCCACGTACAGCACTTCGTCGTCCTGCAGCACGCCGAGCGAGCACGATTCGTTCAGGCTGCGGCTGACCTGGTTCAGGTAGGGATGGGCCGAGACCGTGAGCGGCGTCGACGACAGGTACGAGTAGCCGAGCGACAGCACCTTGGGCTTGAGCGAGAACTGGTTGCCGTCCGCGCTGGCATAACCCAGCGCAATCAGCGTGTGCAGGCAGCGCCGCACCGATGCGCGCGGAATCGCCGTGCGGTGGCTGATCTGGGCAATCGTCAGGCTGCGGCGCTGATCGCTGAACGCCTGCAGCACCGCCAGTCCGCGCGCCAGCGACAGCATGAAATTCGGGTCGCTGGCGATAGTGTCCGCTGGCAGTTCAGGCTCGTGTGGCGTGTTCATGGTGCTCCTTGGAAATGACGCAATAAACTGTTCGGCAATCGAACACATTCCATCGTGCCGGCTTGCGCCCCGGGCCGGCACACTTCTACACTCGATTCATCTGTTCAGTGATCAGACATTAGGGCGATTATCGAACAGTGTCAACGCGCGTTGCGCTGGAAAGGACCTGCACCATGATCGACAAGATTTCCCCGTCGGTGGCCGCGGCGGTGGCCGACATCCCCGATGGCGCGACCATCCTGATCGGTGGCTTCGGCACTGCCGGCATGCCGGCCGCCCTGATCGACGCGCTGATCGCACAAGGGGCGCGCGACCTCGTCATCGTCAACAACAATGCCGGCAACGGCGACACCGGCCTGGCGGCGCTGCTCAAGGCGCGCCGCGTGCGCAAGATCATCTGCTCGTTCCCGCGCCAGGCCGATTCGCACGTGTTCGACGCGCTGTACCGGGCCGGCGAGATCGAGCTCGAACTCACGCCGCAAGGCAATCTGGCCGAGCGCATCCGCGCCGCCGGCGCCGGCATCGGCGGCTTTTTTTCGCCCACCGGCTACGGCACCGATCTGGCGGCCGGCAAGGAAACGCGCCTCATCGACGGCCGCCACTATGTGCTTGAGTCGCCGATCCACGCTGACTTCGCACTGATCAAGGCCCTCCACGGCGACCGCTGGGGCAATCTGGTGTACCGCAAGACCGCGCGCAACTTCGGCCCGATCATGGCGATGGCGGCGCGCTGCACGATCGCCCAGGTCACCCGCGTGGTCGAACTGGGCGAACTCGATCCGGAAGCCATCGTCACACCGGGCATCTTCGTCCAGCGTGTCGTACAGGGAGACGCCGCATGCAACGCTTGAGCCGCGACCAGATCGCCGCGCGTGTCGCGCGCGACATTCCCGAAGGCGCTTACGTGAACCTGGGGATCGGCCTGCCGACGCTGGTCGGCGCGCACCTGCCCCCGGACCGCGAGATTTTTCTGCACAGCGAGAACGGCCTGCTCGGCATGGGCCCGCCGCCCGCCCCCGGCGACGAAGACGAAGACCTGATCAACGCCGGCAAACAGCCGGTGACGCTGCTGGCCGGCGGCAGCTACTTCCACCACGCCGACTCGTTCGCGATGATGCGCGGCGGGCACCTCGACATCTGCGTGCTCGGTGCGTTCCAGGTGTCCGTGCAGGGCGACCTGGCCAACTGGCATACCGGCGCGCCGGATGCGATTCCCGCCGTGGGCGGCGCGATGGACCTGGCCATCGGCGCCAAGCGCGTGTTCGTCATGATGGAGCACCAGACGCGCGACGGCGCCAGCAAGATCGTCGAGCGCTGCACTTATCCGCTCACGGGCCTGACGTGCGTGAGCCGCATCTACACCGACCTGGCCGTGCTCGATGTGACGCCCGCTGGCCTGGTGGTGCGGGACATCGTCGACGGCCTGTCGTTTGCCGAACTCGAACACATCACCGGGCTGGCCTTGACGGATGCGACGCAGGCGCACGCTGACGACCTCCCGCTCATTACCCAACGCGTCTGACCACGAAGGAGAAGCCCGCCCTACCCTGGTTTGTCAAGCAGCCGGCGCCCGACGCCAGCGCTTTCCTATAAAAATACAAGGAGACAATATGCATCGACAAGACGTGACCCTGGTCACCGGCGGCAGCGCCGGCATTGGCAGGGCCATCTGCGAGACGCTGATCGAGCAAGGCCGCACGGTGGTCAATCTCGACTACCGCCAGCCCGACTGGCGGCATGACCGGCTCGTGTCGTTCCAGGCCGACCTGACGCGCCAGAACGAGACCCGCGTGATCGCGCAACAGATCGCGGCCGCCTACAACGTGACGGCGCTGGTCAATAATGCGGGCGCCACCCGCCCCGGCACCATCGACACGGCCACGATGGAGGATCTCGACCATGTCGTGGACCTGCATCTGAAAGCCGCCATCCTTCTGGTCCAGGCCTTCCTGCCGGCGCTGCGCACGTCGGGACACGGCCGCATCGTCAACATCGCCTCGCGCGCGGCGCTGGGCAAGGCCGAGCGCATCGTGTACGCCGCCACCAAGGCCGGCCTGATCGGCCTGACGCGCACGCTGGCGCTCGAACTGGGCGGCGACGGCATCACCGTCAATGCCGTGGCGCCGGGGCCGATCGCGACCGAACTTTTCCACAACAGCAATCCCGAAGGCGCGCCGCAGACCCGGCGCATCATCGACAGCATCGTGGTGGGCCGCCTCGGCACGCCAGCCGATGTGGCGCGCGCCGCCGCCTTTTTCCTGTCGCCCGATAATGGTTTCGTCACTGGCCAGGTGCTGTATGTGTGTGGCGGCACCACGCTGGGCGTGGCCCCGGTCTGATTCGATCTGCAACAAGGCCTGGCTGCCGTCCGCGCGCGTGCCCGGTCCATTTCGCCGCATCCGTTGTCCTTATTGGAGACACATCATGTCACGCACCTTTTTGTCGAACCGCCGTACCCTCACCCTCGCCGCTGCGTCGGCCCTCGGCCTGCTGGCCCTGACGCCGCTGACGGCGCAGGCCCAAGCTTTCCCCACCAAGGCCATCACGATCATTGTCCCGTTCTCGGCCGGCGGCACGACCGACATCCTGGCACGCGTGCTGGGCCAATTCATCAGCAAGGATCTTGGCCAGCCGGTCATCATCGACAACCGCGCGGGCGCAGGCGGCAATATCGGCACGCAGCTCGTGGCGCGCGCCGCGCCCGACGGCTACACGATCCTCATGGGCACGGTCGGCACCCACGCCATCAACCAGAGCCTGTACCCGAAACTGGCGTTCGATCCGATCAAGGATTTCGCACCGCTCACGCGCGTGGCGCTGGTGCCGAACCTGCTGGTGGCCAATCCGGCGCAGCCGTTCAAGACGGTCAAGGAGCTGATGGCGTATACCAAGGCCAATCCCGGCAAGGTCACGTTCGGCTCGTCGGGCAGCGGCACGTCGATTCACCTGTCCGGCGAATTGTTCAAGCAGATGGCCGGGGTCGACATCCAGCACGTGGCCTACAAGGGCAGCGCGCCGGCCGTCAATGACCTGCTGGGCAACCACATCGCGATCATGTTTGACAATATGCCGTCGGCGATCAGCCACGTCAAAGCCGGCAAACTGCGCCCCCTGGCCGTCACTACGGCGCAGCGCTCGCCGGCACTGCCCGACGTGCCGACGGTCGCCGAAGCCGGTGTGCCTGGCTACGAAGCCACATCGTGGTTCGGCCTGCTGGCGCCGGCCGAAACGCCGGCCCCTGTCGTGGCCAAGCTGAACGCAGCGATCCTCAAGGCGCTGGCCGACCCGGACGTCAAGAACAAGCTGCTGGAGCAAGGCGCCGAACCAGCCGGCGAGACGCCGGCGCAGTTCGCGGCCTTCATCGCCAGCGAGACGGTCAAGTGGGGCAAGATCGTCAAGCAGTCCGGCGCGACAGCGCAGTAAGCTGCCGTGGTGCGCGGGGCGTGGTCCGCCCCGGCGTTATCTGCTACGCTAGCCGCACCACCACAGGAGACGCCACATGCTCAAACCGCCCATGCCAGGAATGACCGACACCCTCGAATTCGTCAAGAACCTGTGGGGTGGCATGCAGATCCCCGGCACCATGCCGGGCATGCCGCCGCTGCCCGGCGCGGGCATGTCGGTGGAAGACCTCGACAAGAAGATCGCCGACCTGAAGGCGGTCGAGGCCTGGCTCACCCTCAACCAGAACATGCTGCACGGTACGATCCAGGCCCTGGAAATCCAGCGCGGCACGCTGGCCACGCTCAAGGCGATGGGCGATAGCATGGCCCAGGCGATGGGCCAGACAAAGGTCAGCGAGTCGACAGTTGCGCCGTTCGCGCAGTTCTTTGCCCAGATGGCGCAGGCGGCTACGGCGCCGGCCCCGACGCCACCAACCCCAACACCAACGCCGCCACCGCCACCGCCACCAGCGCCCGATGCCGCGCAGGCCGCACCCGATGCTGCGGGCGCCGCCATGCCGGCCGCCGTGGCGTGGTGGAACCTGTTGCAGGATCAGTTCCGTCACGCCGTGGCCAGTACCATACCGGCCGAAGGCGCGGCGGCTGCCGATGACGCCCATGCAGCCGACGCGGCCCCTGCTGCGCCTGATGCGCCATCGGAGGAACCCGCCGCACGTGCCCGGCGCAACGGCCGCAGCAAGACCGACAAGACCTGACGCCAGCAGCCGGGGCGTTGCAGGGATGCCTTGAGGCGTCCCATTGACGGTGCTGGTAGCGCATGCGCATGAACCGTGCTGAACTGATCGGGCGGCCGCCCTTCCCGGCCGCTCAGTTCAGCCGGAGCGCCCCATGCTACCCAGTGACCTGTCCCACCTGACACCTTCGCAGGTCGACGACCTGCGCCGCAAGCTGGCCGCTGCCGGCTGCCAGCCGCCCCCCAACCCCGGCACGATCAGCGAACTGCACGACGCATTCGCGCTGCTGCGCCGCCGGCACCGCCTGGCGCCGTCCAATGCCATCGATGCCGACACCCTGCGCTGCCTGGACCTCGACGCCGGCCTGCTGTTCGGCGAAGTGCTGCGCGACGAACTCGATCTGCTGCGCCCCGCCAGCAGCGAAGCGCTCGACGCCGGCGTGCCGCCCGACCGCGCACGCCTGCGCGCCCGCGCCCACGGCGGCATGCTCACCGGCCTGGCCCTGTCCGGCGGCGGCGTACGCAGCGCCACGTTCGGGCTAGGGGCTTTGCAGGCACTGGCGCGCTGCCGCTTGCTGGGCCGGATCGATTACCTGTCCACCGTGTCCGGCGGCGGATTTGTCGGCGGCTGGCTGGCGCGCTGCCTGCACGCGCATGGCAACGACATCCACGAAGTCGAAGCCCTCCTCGCGCCGCCCGCTGGCAGGGGGGAGGCGCCCGAGCTGCGCTTCCTGCGCCAGTACAGCAATTACCTGTCGCCGCAGGGCGGCATGTTCAGCGCCGACACCTGGACGCTGCTCGGCATCTATGTGCGCAACACGGGCCTGAACCTGACGATGCTGGTAGCCTGGCTGTGCGCCCTGCTGCTGCTGCCGCGCTTTGCCGTCTGGGGCGTGCACCGGGTCGTGGGACCTGGCGGACCATGGACGCGCCTGGGCGACGTCGCCTGGATCGCGGGCGTGCTGCTGTTCTTGTTTGCCGTGTTCTGCATCGCGTTGTCGATTTCCAGCAAGCCGGCAAGTTCGCGCGGCCGGCGCCGCTTTCCGCTGTCGCAGGGCGCGGTCCTGTGGTGCATCAACCTGCCGCTGCTGCTGGCGGGCTTTCTCGGCAGTCTCGCCGTATGGCGCCACGGTGGTGCGACGCCGGCGACACTGCTGCCGCCGCAACTGGCCGAGCGGCCGCAGTGGCTGCTGGCGCCGGGCGTGGTCTACTTCATTGTCTGGGCCTGCGGCTGGTACCTGGCGCACGACCGCGCCAGTTCCTATCGGGGCGCGGGCTACACCGTCTGCGGCGCCAGCGCCCTGGCGGTGTTGCTGATCGTGCTCGACGCCACGCGCACCTTCGCACCGGCAATGCTGGCGTGGCTGCCGGACGGCGGCGCGCAGCTGTCGTGGTGGCTGTGCGGCTTTGTCGCGCTGGTGCTGCTGCTTGCGCTCTGGCTGGTCATGTACACGCGCCTGCGCGCCGACCCGCCACTGCGCGACCTGACCCGCGCGGAGCTGGGCGAAGGCCTGTCGCACTTTGCCTGCGCAATGGGCGCGCTCACGCTGGGCACCGTGCTGCTGCTGTGCGCCCTGGCGCTGCTGCCAGCGCCAGGTGCGCATCCGCTGGTGAACAACGCGATCGCGCTGGCCACCTTCGGCATGCCAGCGATGATGGCGCTGTTTGCCGTCACGATGAACCTGATGATCGGCCTGGTCGGCCGCCAGTACAGCGACGCGAGCCGTGAATGGTGGAGCCGCCAGGGCGCATGGACTGCGATCTTTGCGCTCGGCTGGCTGGCCTTCCACGGCGTGTGCTTCTTCTTTGCGCCGCTGCTGCACTGGGCCTGGCTCACCTACGCGCCGTGGTCGAACCTCGGCACGCTGGTCGGCTGGCTGACAATGACTGCCTTCGGCCTGAAGGCCGGCAGCGGTAGCGCCACCGGCGCGCGCGCCGCGCGCGACCCGAAGCTCGAACTGGTGGCGCGCCTGGCGCCGTATGTGTTTACGGTCGGGATCTTCGCGCTGCTCGGCAGCCTGGTGCAGCTGACGGTGGCGCGCCCGCGCCTGGACTGCCCGCACGCTATGCTCGCCTGCGTATTCCAGGCACACGCCGACGCCACGCTGGCGACCCGGGGCAGCACGCTGCTGGTGGCCTTTGCCTGCTTTCTCGGGGCCGCGCTGGTGCTCGGCTGGCGCGTCGACATCAACAAGTTTTCGTTGTACATGCTGTACCGGAATCGCGTCGTGCGTGCCTGGTTCGGCGCCGCCAACCGTGCGCGCCGGCCGCACCCGTTCACCGGCTTCGATCCGGGCGACGACATGCTGCTCGCCGAGCTCAAAAACGCGCGTCCGTACCCGATCGTCAACACCGCGCTGAACCTGGTGGATGGCGAAGAACTGGCATGGCAGACGCGGCGCACCGCGGCGTTCGCGTTCACGCCGCGCTGGTGCGGCTATGAGCAAGCGGGGCCTGGCGGTACCGGTTGCTATCGTCCCACCGCCGCCTACGCCGCGCACGCGGGCGTCGGCCTGGATGATGACGCCGGCGTGCGGCTGGGGATGGCGGTGGCGCTGTCGGGCGCCGCGGCCAGTCCGCACATGGGCGCGCACTGGTCGGCGCCGCTGAATTTCTTGATGACGATGTTCAATGTGCGCCTGGGTCGCTGGTGTCCGAACCCGGCGCGCCCGACCTGGACCAGCTCATCGCCGCCCATCGGCCTGTTCAGCCTCCTGGCCGAGCTGTTCGGCCAACTGGATGCCGACGCCGGCTACGTGCACCTGAGCGATGGCGGCCACTTCGACAACCTGGGCATCTATGAACTGGTACGGCGCCGCTGCCGCCTGGTGATCGCAGTGGACGTCGGCAGCGACCGCGAACACGCCTTCGAAGACCTGGGCAACGCGATCCGGCGCTGCGCCACCGAACTGCACGTGCGGATCGACCTGGATGTATCACGCCTTGCCATCGCGCCGGCCAGCGGCATGTGCAGCGCCAGCTGCGCCGCCGGCAGCATCCGCTACAGCCAGGCCGACCGCGCTGCCGACGACGGCGTGATCCTGTACGTCAAGCCCGCCCTCGTCGGCACGGAAAACGCCGACCTGCTCAATTACCGCAAGCTGCATCCCGACTACCCGCACGAGAGCCTGGCCGACGGCTGGTTCGATGAAGCACGCTTCGAGAGTTACCGCGCACTGGGCGAACACGTGCTGACGGGCGCCCTGGCTGACGCGGTGCAGGCGGCGGCGCTGGCCGATGGTGGCTGTAATCTTGAAAAGCTGTGCGCGGAATTACTGCGCAAGCACGGGCCGGCGCGCTAAGAGAAGCGGTTGCTGTGTGTCGGCTTGCTCACTGGCGTGACTGCCGGCGCCGATTCGGCTGGCATGTCAGTCGCGGCTTCCTTCTGGTCGGCATCATCCACCGGCGAAGACGGCGCCGCCGGATCGGCTTGCGGCTGCAAACCACGCAACTGTTCCATCAGCTGCGCGAAGCGCTGCTGCCCCGGCTGCAGCTTGTCGACATGTTCGAGCACCATGCGCGCCTCGGTGTCGAGTTCCTCGTCATAGCCTTCCTGCTGCATGTGCGAGATCGAAATCTGCACGGCGTTGAACAGCACCCGCACATTGTCCGGCACCCGTTCGCGCGCCATGCGCATCCACTTGACGGCGTCGGGCAGCTTCCCGCTCTTCCACAGCACGACGCCCTGGTTCATCAGGTCCACCGCTTCCTTGCGCGCAGCGCGGATGATGGCGGCGCCCTCTTCGCTCAGGCGCGCCTTGTCGAAGATGGCCTGGACCTCGTCCTGCAGCAGGTTGTTGTCGTGGTTGTTGCGCACCACGTGGGCCAGCACCTCGCCCGGCGTGTCCTTGACGCCCACCGCAAACAGCAGGATCGCCATCTCGATGCAGATCGCCGTGCCGGGGCGCTTGGGGTCCGCACCCAGCATCGTCTCGAGCTCGTCGCCGGTGCGGCGCGCGTTGCGGTAGTCACCGCTCTCGTGGTGGATCAGGCCTTCGGTGATCTTGGCGCGCAGCGCCATGTCGTCGTGGTCGCCGCCGAAGTCGCGCTGGGCCAGTTGCAGCAGTTGCAGTGCATCCTTGGTATTGTTTTTCAGACCGCACACGCGCGCCAGGCCAAGGTAGGCATCGGGCGTCTTGCGGATCGAGTACTCACCGATCACGAGGCACTTGCGAAATGCCTTTTCGGCCAGCGCGACATTGCCCAGCTTGAGCGCCGCCTGGCCCAGGTTGCGCTGGCGCGGCACCGAGTTGGGCGAGAGCTTGGCCGCGCGTTCCAGGATCGCAGCGGCTTCGTCGTGCCGGCCCAGGCCCTGATAGGCCTGCGCCAGCTGGTCGTAGGCGTCGATGTAGTGGCGGTTCTCGGCGATCACGGTCTGGAACATCTGGCGCGCCTGCTCGAAGTCGCCATCGGCCAGGCGGATCTTGCCCAGGCCCGCGCGGGCCCAGTGGTATTCGCGCTGGCCCAGCACCTGCTCGTACACGGCGCGCGCCAGCGCCGGCTGGCCGCTGCGCTCGAGCATGCGCGCCTTCATGCGCAGCAGCTCGATCACGTGTACGCGGTTGGCGGCGATCTGCTCGTCGCACAGGGTCGCGGCGCGCAGGTAATCCTTTTCCATGAAGGCCTGGTCGATCAGGCGAAAAATCTGCTTGCGGCGCCACACGCGGTTCAGGCGCGACAGCAGCACGCCTTCGGTGATCGGCTTGACCAGGTAGGCGTCCGGCTGGTGCTCGGCCGCGCCCATTACTGATTCGACGCTCTTTTCGGCCGAGACCATGACGAACACGCTCGACGGCAGCAGCAACTGGCGGATGCGCGCTTCTTCCAGCACCTGCTGGCCGTTCTTGCCCTCGCCCAGGTTGTAATCGCACAGCACGACGTCGTAGCGCGTCTTGGTCAGGAGACTCATGGCTTCGCCGCCGCTCGAGGCCTGGTCGATATTGCGTGCACCCAGGCTGCGCAGGCTTTCGCGCAGCAGCTGGCGGATCCCGGCAAAGTCGTCGACGATCAGGTAGTGCTTGCCAGCCCAGTCGATCTGCTCGAGGACCTTGGGCAGCGCAGGCGTGGGGACATCTGCAGGCGCAGCTGTGGGCGTGGGCTTGGGCACGATGGATGCGATGGCAGCGGCAGGCGTGATCATGGCAGCGTCAGGATGAAGCAGCCGCCGCCCAGCCGACCGCCGTTCTCGAGCCGCACGGCGCCATGGCGCCCGCGATGGTGGTGCATGCGCGCCACCTCGCTCGAAAAATACAGGCCCAGGCCCGCGCTGTTGGTGGCGAAGTTGACGCCGATGTCGCCGCTCCCGGGCGCACCGGCCGCCAGCAGGCCTGGCGGAAAGCCGGCGCCATTGTCTTCGACGCGAATCTCGAACTGGCCATCGACTTCGCGCGCAGCCAGCAGGATACGGTCGCGCGTGTAGTGCAGCGCGTTATTGACCGCATGCGAGACGACGCCGACGATCAGGTCTTCGTCGACGTGGGCAATCAGGTCAGGGTCGACATCGAGTTCGAGCCGGATGCCGCGCGACTCGAGCAGCACGCGCGAGAGCGCCACGACCTGCTCGACGACTTGCCCGACTTCGAGCGGCTGCGCATCGAACGGGTAGCCGGGCTTGCCGACCTGCTTGTAGAGCGCGAGGAGTTGCATCAGATTGTCGTTCAGGCGGCGCGTCTGGTACAGCATCTGCCCCATCTGGCCATACGCTTTCTCGGTCTCGGGCGTGGCGCCGTCGAGCAGCCGCTCGAGCGTGCCGGACAGCACGCTGATCGAGTTCTTCATGTCGTGGGCAGTCACCGCGAGAAACAGGAACAGCTCGGGCGAATGTGGTGCATCTTCCATCGCGGACCAGCCTCCTTCTGCGGTTAATAGTTGCTACCGGTAAATTATACCGGCTCGACCGGCACAGTCTGGACGCGATTGCCCCGGATGAGCGCACATTTGCGACAACGCAACAGCTACAGGTCGCCCCCGGTACTGGCCGGCTGCCGGGCGCCGCGGCGAGCGCGCAGCACGAAGCGGGCCGGATCGAGCGCATCGACCAGCGTCATCTCCAGCGGCAGCGGCTCGCCTTCCAGCTGCGCTGCCAACAGCTCGGCCGCCAGCGGCGCCCAGATCAGACCACGCGAGGCATAGCCCAGGAGGCCGTACAGCCCCGGATGGCGCGGCACGTCGCGCAGGCGCTCGGTGCTGCCGGCGGCGGCGATATCAGGCAGGCGGCCCACGAGCGGCAGGCGGTCCGGCGCCACGCAGCGAAAGCCCACGCGGCCCGCCAGTGGCGCGTCGTCAGCCGCAAGCGGATCGGACACCAGCGCGCGCAGGCGCGTCACGTTTTCCAGCTGGCTGCTGGCACGCAGCGCGGGATCGGCATCGAGATCGTACGTCGCGCCGGCACACAGCACGTCCTGCGCGGACGGCGTCAGATAAGCTTCGCGGCACAGCACCAGCGGCAACTGCGGCGCCGCACCCGGCGGCAGATGCGTGACCTGGCCGCGCAGGGCCTGCAGCGGCAGATCGGCGGTCAGCGCCATGCGGCGTGCGCCGGCGCCGCTGGCCAGGGCCGCCGTCGGGGCCATGGCCAGTACGGCGCCATCGGGCGCGCGCGCCAGCCAGGTGCCGCCTTCTCGCTCCAGCATCACGTCACCGGCGCCGAAGCACCGCGTCAGGCGCGCGCCGCACGACGCCAGCAAAGCTTCGCAGACACTGGCCGGACGCGCCCAGCCGCCTTGCGGGAACAGCCAGCCGCCGTCCGGCGCCGGCAAGCCAAGCAATGCTTCGGCCTCCGGGGATTCGAGCCAGCGCGCGAAATCAGGCGGGACGCTGCCATCGTTCGCGATGGCGCGCGAGACCGCTGCGTGATCGGCATCGCGCGCCAGTTGCAGCACGCCGCAGGCGGCGCCGTCGAAGGCCTGGCCGACGCCGCCCAGCTGCTCCCACAGGCGCAGCGCGTACAGGTAGGCGGCGCGTGTCAGGCGTGTCGGGACGTTGTCGTCGCGCGAGAGCAGCGGCATGAAGATGCCGGCCAGGTTGCCCGACGCTTCCAGCGCCACCTCGGGATGTCGCTCGATCAGCGTGACTTGCCAGCCGCGCGCGCACAGGCGCGCCGCCAGCGCGCAGCCGGCGAGCCCCGCCCCCAGCACCAGCGCGTGGCGGACAGGTTCCGGCGTGACGGGCAGGCGTGGTTTGCGGCTGGAGAAGACCGCGTTGTCATTGTTCTCGAACACGAAGCCTTGCGCCGTCAGCGCTTGTCTCTGCGCGTCATCCAGGCCGGATGCGGCAAGGCGCGCGCCGAGTGTCGTCAGGCGCGCCAGCGGTCGGGCAAAGGCGCTGCCGGCGGGGCCGTGCAGCCGGATGCAATCCAGGTGCGCATTGAGTTCGGCCAGTGCGCTCTCGAGCGGCGCCGCCAGCAAGTCCAGCGTGATGCCAGTTTCTGCTTGCGGGATGCGGTGAAAGCCCGGCTGCAGATCGGGCGCCAGTGCCACGATGTGCAGGTGCTGCGGACGCTGCGGGTCGGCGTGCCAGGCCGCGATCAGGGCGGCAACGCGCGCGCCATCGCCATGGTCGCTGTCGAACACGGTGTAGCGCGTGCGGCCACGCCAGTGGTCCTGCATCGGCATGTCAGCGCCGTGTGCGACAGATGCAGTCGCGATCATGGTCGTCCACCATGCCGATGCCCTGCATGTAGGCATACACGATGGTCGAACCGACGAACTTGAAGCCGCGCTTGCCCAGATCTTTCGACAGGCGGTCGGACAGTTCGGTGCGCGCCGGGCGGGCGCCATCCGGCCAGTCATTGACGATCGGCGCGCCATCGACAAAGCCCCACAGGTACGCGTCGAGCGTCAGGCCCTGCTCGCGCATGGCCAGGTAGGCGCGCGCATTGGTGATCGTCGCCGCTACCTTGAGGCGATTGCGCACGATGCCTGGATTGGCCAGCAGCTCGGCCTTCTTGTCGTCGCCGTAGGCCGCGATCCTGTGCGCATCCCAGCCATCGAAGGCGGCGCGATACGTGTCGCGCTTGTTCAGGATGGTTTCCCACGACAGGCCGGCCTGCGCGCCTTCGAGATTGAGCATCTCGAACAGCGTGGTTTCATCGTGGCACGGCACGCCCCACTCGTTGTCGTGGTAGGCGATGTAGCGCGGGTTGGCCATATTGGCCCAGGAGCAGCGGGTGATGGTATTGGCGGTATTGGCGGTATTGGCGGTCGACATGGCACGAGTATAGATCAGGCTTGCGTAACGACCGCTGGGTGGTGCTTGACCGTCAGATCGAGCAGCGCGACCATCTCACCCTCGTCGTCGATGTCCGTTTCGACGAAGCCAAAGCTGGCGTAAAAACGCGATGCCACCGCGTTGCCGGGGATATAGCTGATCCAGACCCTGGTGGCTGCAGCATCGCGTCGGATCTCGTCCAGCAATATGGTCAGCGCAGCGCGACCATGTCCCTGGCCCTGATGACGCTGATCGATCATGAAACGCCAGATGCTGTATTCGCCATGTTCATCGTCGCCATCCAATGCCACGAACATCATGAAACCAATGACGTCACGATCGATGCAGATGGCACGCGTGTGGTAGTTCGAATGAAAGCTGGCCTGCGCGATCGAATACGAATTGGAGGCCAGGAACGCACGCTGATGCGGATGCAGCTCGAGCTCGGCCACGGTCTCGAAGTTATCTTTCGTGACCGGGCATAACGCCACTGACCGGCTGGAAAATGCGTTCGCCATTACCTGGCGCCGCGTAGCGGCATCGTGCGCAGGCGGGCCAGCACGTCATCGATGCGGCCGGCAGCGACCAGCTGCGCAGGCGTGCTGTCGCCAAGCTCCGGCTGGGGCGTGGTCATCCATGCGTCGGCGGCGTCGATGCTGCCGAGCACCTGGCGCACCTCGTGCATGACCGCGTAATGGGTCTGGGCCTTGCGCGAATGGTCCTGGAAGCGTGCCTGCAAAGCGCTGATGTTGTTGGGAGAAAGACGTTCGGGATCGGTCATGATGTGGGTCTCGGTAGCGTTGACGGCATCATACCTTGCCGCGGCGCGCGCTGGCCGGCCAGTGCGCTTCGATCACCTTCGCCAGCGCCGCCACGCCGCGCCGGATATCCGCCGGCGGCACCGCCGAAAAGCCCAGCAGCAGTCCCGGCGCCACCGCGCAGGCCGGCGTGGCGGCGGGATTCGCAAAATACCCTAGCGGACGCAGTTCGATGCCGGCGTCAAACGCCGCCTGCGCCACCCGGTCTTCCAGCGGAATACGGCCACGCTCGTCGGGCAGGAAGTGCGTGCACAAGTCCAGCCCCGCATCGGCCGGGCCACAGCGCAAGCGTTCGCCCAGACAGTCGCTCAGCGCCGCCATCAGCGCTGCGCGTCGTTCCGCATACGCGTCGCGCGTGCGCCGGATGTGGCGCATGAAGTGGCCTTCCCCGATGAAGTCGGCCAGCACCGCCTGCGGCAGGATCGCACCCTGGCGGTCGATCAGCGCTTTTGCGCGCGCGAGCGGTTCGGCCAGCGCCGGCGGCGCGACGACGTAGCCGAGCCGCAGCGCCGGAAACAGCACCTTCGAGAACGTGCCCACATAGATCACGCAACCGGCGCGGTCGAGGCTTTGCAGCGACGCCAGCGGCGGGCCGGTGTAGCGGTACTCGCTGTCGTAATCGTCCTCGATCACCCAGGCGCGGTTGGCCGTGGCCCAGCGCAGCAGTTCGAGCCGGCGCGCGAGGCTCATCGTCACGCCCAGCGGCAGCTGGTGCGACGGGGTAGCGAACACCATGCGCGCGTCCGGATAATGCAGCGCGCCATACGCCACATCCATCCCTTCGTCGGTCACCGGCACGGTGCACAGGCGCGCTCCGGCCACTTGCATCGGCGCGCTGGCGCCCTGGTAGCCGGGCGACTCGAGCCAGACACCGTCGCCAGGCGCGAGCAGCAGTTGCGACAGCAGATACAAGGCCTGCTGCGAACCGGACGTGATCACGATCTGCTCCGGTTCGCATACGACGCCGCGCGAAGCGCGCAGGTAAGCGCACAGCAGTTCGCGCAGCGGGGCGTAGCCGTTGGCGGCGCCATAGCCGAGATAGGGACCGGAACGATGCGCGCGCCGTAACTGGCGCGCTTCGAGCTTGCGCCACAGGTCGAACGGAAACAAATCCAGGCCCGGCATGCTGGGGCGGAACGCGCGCGGCGGACCATCGCGCAACGGCGCCCGGCCCATGGCGGTGGCCATGGCCACGCCGCGTGCCGGCAATGCCCGCAGCAGGCCATCGGTCCGTGGCGGCCTGCGCGCAAGCGGCAAGGCCTCGTCGACAAACGTGCCGTGACCCACGCCGCCACGCAGATAGCCCTCGGCAGTGAGCTGATCGTAGGCCGCCAGCACGGTCTGGCGCGATACCCCCAGCGCGACGCACAGAGTGCGTGTGGCCGGCAGGCGTGCGCCGGGGGCAAGTGTGCCCTGCAGGATGGCGTCTTTGAGCCGTACGTACAGTTGGCGAAACAGGGGGATCTCACCGCTGCGTTCAAGCGGCTTAGCGGCAATCAGGTCGTGGGCATGCATGGTGGGCAGAATCCTATTGGTACGCCCATCTTTACTGTAATTGGCTATTTTGGAAAGCCAATTTGTAGCCGAGGATACGGGTCTACTCTGGAGACACATTGCATGTATTGCCCTGCCCGTTTTGCCCAGCCTGACAGCACCAGCCTGCATGACCTGATCGCCGCCCATCCACTAGGCATGCTGGTGACGCACAGCGACGGCGTACCGGATGCCGATCACCTGCCATTTGATGTCTACGCGAGCGATGGTATTTTGCGCACGCATGTCGCGCGCCGCAATCCCCTCTGGCAGCGCGACGGGCAGCAAGTGCTGGTCGTGTTTCGCGGTCCATCGGGGTATGCCACGCCGGACCGCGTGGAAAAAGAGGAAACGGGTGGCCGCGTCGTGCCCACGTGGACCTATAACGTGGTGCATGTGCACGGGCGGCTGCGCACGATCGACGAGCCGGCCTGGCTGCTGGCACAGGTGACGCGCCTGACCGACCGCATGGAACACATGCAAGCTGAACCATGGACGGTGGGCGACGCACCGAACGATTACATCGAGGGGATGCTGAACGCCATCGTCGGCATCGAAATCGTGATCGAACGGATTGAAGGGAAATGGAAAACCGAGCCGGCGCCAAGGGTGCGAACCACCCCTGGCGCCGGCCCGGTCAATGCCGGATCTTAGTGGCTGGCGCCGGTATGGCCTGCGGCGCCCGAGCTGCCGGTGCTGCCCATTTTGCCGCTAGCAACTTGCTCGGCGTGCTTCAGGTGCTCTTGCACGACCGGGATCATCTTGTCGACCTGACCCTTGACGTCAGCATCCTTGGCCGCTTTCGAGGCTTTTTGCAGCTTGGCCAGCGTGTCCTTGTGCGCTGCCACGCCGCCCTGCTTCGTGTAGGCCTTGTCGAACGCGTCGCCGTTTGCCTTTTCCAGCTTGGCGGCCAGCGCCTTGTGCTTGGCGTCGAGCTCGGTCGGCAGGGTCACGCCCTTCGATTGTGCCAGGGTCTGCACTTCGGTCAGCGCTTTGCCATGGTCGTCGACCATTTTCTGACCGAACGCTTTCACATCGGCATTCTGGCTCTTGCTTTGCGCCATTTTGCCCATCTCGACTTCGGCCATGTTCGACATCGCCATGTCCATGATGGCCTTGCGATCGGCAGCGGTCAGCTTGGCCGTGCCGCTCGCGGTGGCGGCGGTTGCGCTGGCGCCCATCTGGGTGGAGGCGGTTTGCGCCTGCGCGCCAACCGAACCGAACATGGCTGCTGCGACTGACACGGCCAACAAGCGCTTGATGAGTTGAGTTTTCTGCATGGTGTATCTCCTGGTTCTTGACATTGTGTATGTTTGGTCGATTCAACACTGCTTGTCGAAACCGTCGTCCTGACGGTTATCAACAAAACAACATCGAGTGGGCAAACTGTATACCTGTGTCATTGTTACCAGCGCTCGATAGCCAATAGGAAACTTTCAATCAAAAAAGCCAGCCTCGATGGCTGGCTTTGTATCACCGGAATTGCAATGTTGCCGTCAGATCGCCCGGCGGACGGGCCCCACGCCCTTCGAACGCGGCGTTACGCACAGCCAGGCCTTCCAGCAGCGGCAGACCGTGCAGGCGCGTGATGAAGCGCAGCACCGAGGTCGTGTCATAGAAGTTGTGGTCAACCGCGCCCCGCTTGGCGTGCGGCGACACCACGATCGCCGGAATGCGCGAGCCCGGGCCCCAGCGGTCGCCCTTGGGCGGGGCCACATGGTCCCACCAGCCGCCGTTCTCGTCGAACGTAATCACCACCACCATGTCTTTCCACTGCGGTGATTTTTTCAGGTGCTCGATGACGTTGGCGACATGGGCGTCGCCCGATTCGATGTCCGAGTACCCGGCGTGCAGGTTCAGGTTGCCTTGCGGCTTGTAGAACGCGACCGCCGGCAGTTTGCCGGCAATCACGTCGGCAATGAAACGGTTCGAAATCGGGCTGTCGCCCAGGCCACCGTCGCGCAAGTGGTCGGCGCGCGCCTTGGTTCCAGGGGCGAACTGCCTGAAGTAATTGAATGGCTGGTGGTGGTACTGGAAGTTGGGCTTCTGGCCGGCGCCGCGGCCATCGAGCGCCGCTTGCTGGCCGCCGCCATACCAGGCCCAGCTGACACCGCGCCGGGACAACAGGTCGCCGATCGTGTCGTAGGTTTGCGGCGGCAACACGCTGGCGTCTTGCGGGTCGGCGTGCAGCGGGTTGCCATCGACGGCCGGGCGGACCCAGCTCGGCTGGTATGGCGGCGCCATCGTATTGACGGCGTAACCGTCCGGCGTCATCGCGCCGTTACGCACGACCTTGGGCGGACCGCCCAGTGCCGAGGCCGGCGAATCGGGTTGCAGCGCCAGGCGCACGCCCTGCGGGCCATCGGCCAGCACGGCAATCTTCGACTTGGCCGCCGTTTGCGCAGCATGGAAGTATTCCGGCACGCGCCCGCTGATCAGGAACTGGTGGTTCAGGTACGAGCCGCCAAATGCTGCCATGAAGAAGTTGTCGCACAGCGTGAATTCGCGCGCGATCTGCCACAGGCCGAGGTTCTTTGATGTTTCGCCATAATAGCCCATCACCATGCCGCCAGCATCGGACCAGGCGGCAAAGCCGTCGTTGCGCCCGCCATTGATCTGCATCTGGTTGTGATAAAACTGGTGCACCAGGTCGCGCGTGACGATCGCTTCCGGCAGTGGCTTGCCGTCGCCGTCAGTCAGCTTGAACGGCGCGTTCGGCAGTCTGGTCAGTTGCTTCTCGTCGATCAGGTAATCCTTGCCGCCGATATTCTGGCGGCCCGGCACCATGCCGCCCCAGATTTTGGGCAGGGTCGGCAGGACCGAACCATCGCGGTCGCGCTGCTGCAGGCGCGCCGCAGGCACACTCGCCAGAGGCTCGGCCAGGCCGGGAAAATCGGCAAACAGGTTGTTGAAGCTGCGATTTTCCAGGTAGATCACGACCACGTTCTTGACGTGGGCTCGCAGTTTTGCGTCGAGAGAACTCCTGGCTGGCGCCTTCGCCGCGGTGGGCGCTGCGCTTGCCACGCCGGGCAGCGTGCCGGCGCCGGCCACCACGCCAGCGGCCGCAGCGGCCTGGAAGATGCGCCTGCGCGCGGGATTGCCTGGCTGGGTGGACGCGTCCGGTCCCGAATCTTGCTCGTGCACGTATTGCTCCTGTCGCTGGCGGTCGTGGCGACCGCAAAGCAGGCATTATCCGTGAGCTTTACAAAGGGAAACAAGCAAGAGAAAACGAATTCGTCCGGATCGTCAAACGGTTGTCACATTTAAGCAGCACAATGCAAGTGCTCCTTGGGAAGGGAACGCGGCAGCGCGAGCTGCCCTACCGGCGCCGGCGGTCGGGAAATATACCGGCACCAATTTATAGAGATGCACCCCACGACACGGCCCCGACGCGGGCCGTGTCCTTTATTTCAGTTCAACCGTACAACGGCACCAGGATGTCGTAGGCATTGTCCGGCCGTGCGCCATCGTCGACGGTCGGCGTGTAGCGGCGGTCGTACCGTTCGAGGCGAATCCCCTCTTCATCGGCTTCCATGCCCAGTTGCTCCATCGCCGCCGTACCGGTCACGCGCGAGGCTTGCGCATGCACCATCGGGCCACGGTGCGTCATCAGCGCGTAGCGGCGCGCTGGCACCTGGATGCCGATCATGCCGGGCGGGAGCTGGTCGATATCGGCGACCTCGACGGCCACGCATTCGACCTGCTCACCATCGTCCCGCCGCAGCGTCACGCCATAGCGGACACCATTGTGCTCGCCCAGCTCGGCTTCACGGGCGAGGAATGCTTTCCATATCTCGGGGAAATCCTTTTCCGGTCCTGAAACTGGCACAACTGCGGGTAGCCCGGCGAGCTTCATTTCAGGTAGTGTGATGGTCGAGATGTGCATGATGTGGACTTCTAAAGAGACGAAAAGATTATAGGCTTATCGCTTCGGCAATATTAGCAACGTCGCAATCGTGCGCCTCGATTCCCGGACAAAATGGAGACAACCGTTGACCACTTCACTTAAAGCCCTGCTGAAAGAACTGGAAACCTTCGGCGCCAGTCACGATGCGGCCCACGATGACCGTGCCATCCGCCTGCTCAATATCACCCACGATACCGGCGAGTTCCTGGCCGTTATCGTGCGGGCGATGGGCGCACGCCGCATTCTCGAGATTGGCACATCCAACGGGTACTCGACGCTGTGGCTGGCCGATGCGGCCGCGGCGCACGATGGTCTCGTCACGACGGTCGAACTCTCGCCCACCAAGGTCGCGATGGCGCGCGCCAATTTCATGCGCGTCGGGCTGCAGGACCGGGTGCATCAGGTCGAAGGCAACGCAGGCGACGTGCTGGCCGGCGGCGCCGATGCGGCGTTCGACCTCGTCTTTCTGGATTCGGAGCGCACCGCCTACCTGGCATGGCTGCCGCAGATCGAACGCGTACTGCGACCGGGCGGGCTGATCGTGGTGGATAACGCCACCTCGCACGCACAGGAGCTGGCGCCGTTCATGCAGGCGCTGCGCTGCGCGCCGGGCTGGAGCACCAGTCTGGTCGGGGTCGGCAAAGGCCAATTTCTCGCCACGAAACACTGAATACAGCGTCTGTGCAGTTCAGCCCCCGTTTCTTGCAATCCATCGCAAGGGCGGGGCTGCGGATGGATGCCGTGCCTAGAATGGGCTCCATCAACTCACTGGAGAACATCATGAAACGTGCCGTCATCGTCGCCCTTCTGTCGCTCGCATCCCTCTCGATCCAGGCCGCCGAACAGGTGCGCAGCGTGACGCCGTTCAAGACCATCGATTCACAGGGCCCGGTGAGCCTGGTGGTCGAGGTGGGCAAGGCGTACTCGCTGCGGGTCGAGGGCAACCAGAAATTCATCGATCGTGTGAAGACCGAGGTCGTGAATGGCGAACTGCGCCTGTCGTTCGCGGACAGGAACAGCAAGAACGTCAATATCGACGATGGCGAACGGGTGGTCGTGACCATGCCCGAGCTCACCAGCTTCCGCGGCGAAGGCGCCGGCCTGATGATCCTGAATAATGTGCGCACCGAGCGCTTCGACGTGAACTACAGGGGTGCCGGCAGCCTGCAAATGAACGGCAAGGTCGGCCAGTTGCGCCTGAATGCCGAGGGCGTGGGCGAAGTCGACGCCAAAGCCCTGATCGCGCAGGATGCCGATGTGACCTTCCGCGGTATCGGTGACGTGAGCGTGCATGCCACCAACAAGCTCAATGCCAGCGTTCAGGGCCTGGGCAACCTCACGTATTACGGCAGACCGGCATCGGTGAGCAAGTCGGTTTCGGGCATCGGCAACGTCACTGCCGCCAAATGACCATCATGCATTGACGAGATCGATCAGCACCTGCGCATGACACGGTGTGCCCGGCCGGCACCAGCATGCCAGGTCATGGCCGCGCAGCGACGCATGTGCCTGTTGCGCCACCTGCTGCCCGGTCGGATCGATCTGCAGCCACAGGCGATATGCCGCCACTGCTTCTTCGACCGTCGGCATCGCGATATAGCGCCCCGCCGGTGTGCCGGGCGCCAGCTCGGGCAGCACTGAAAATGGATTCCCCCACTTGCCAGGTCGCGCCACGGAAATCGTGTTGGGCGGCATGCGCCAACCTTTCTTGCGGCTCAGTTGCACCCGTTGCGGCGTGGTGGTTGACGTCATGGTGTTCCTCGTCGATGGCAGCACCGGCAATTCCGGCATCGACGATCATACCGTCGCCAGGCGCTCCTGCATCGACTGTGCACCTGCGTTGCCGCAGGTGGCGGACAGGAACTCCATCAAGCCCTGCAAGGTCTCCACGCGCGCGCGATAAAAGATGAAACGGCCCTGCTGGCGCGGCGCGACCAGCCCCGCGTGCGTGAGTTCCTTGAGATGGAATGACAGGGACGATGCCGGCATATCGAGGGTTGCTGCAATATGGCTTGCGGACTGGCCCTGGGGGCCGGCCTGCACCAGCAGCCGAAACGCGGCGAAACGGGATTCCTGGGCAAGCGCGGAGAGTGCAACGATGGCGAGATTGGTTTGCATGCGGTCATTCAAGGTTCGATTCAAGGGTCCCGGACGCTTACACCGCCGGGCCACCGTTCGAATACTGTCGAATGACTTTGACAGGGTGATGACATGGGCGCGTGCCGGCGCAAATCAGCCACGCCGGCACGCCCGTCGTCACGCCTGCTGGCGCTGTGCGTCGTCCATCAGCTCGTACCACATTGCATTGAGGACGGCGAAGGCAGCCGCGAGCGGCAGGCCGAGTAGCCAGGCGAAATACCACATGATGAAGTCCTTTCTGGTTGCGTTGTTTGTTACGTTTTTCGTGCGGTTATTTGTTCACTTAATACGCGTGGCTCTTGCCGCCGCTGATGTCGTCCGGCACAACCTTGCCCCACAAGACCTTGTAGACCCAGCTCGTGTAGGCCAGGATCAGGGGCAGGAAGATGCAGGTCGCAACGAGCATGATGAACAGCGTCAGGTGGCTCGACGACGCATCCCACACCGTCAGGCTGGCCTGTGGCTGGATCGACGATGGCAAAATGAACGGGAACATCGATGCGCCCACACTGAGCACGATGCCGGCGATCGACAGGCTCGACGTGAGCATGGCCACGCCTTCCCGGCGCCGCACCAGGGCCATCAGGGTCAGCAGCGCACCGACGATGCCGGCGGCCGGCGCCAGCTGGGTCCATGGATGCGCAGCGTAATTGGCAAACCAGCTGCCTGCCACGCCCGCCTCGACGGTCTTGAACAGCGGATTGGAAGGGCCGGTCGTTACCACCGCGCTCGTGATGCGGTAGCCATCGACAAAGCCCCACAGCAGCACGCCGGCCACGGCGTACAGCACCACGGTGGCAACCGCGGCGCGGATGCCCCAGGCACGCGCACGGCTGGCCACCAGGCCATCGGTCTTGAGCACCAGCCAGGCCGCACCGTGCATGATGAGCATGGCCACCGACACCAGGCCGCACAGCACGGCAAACGGATTAAGCAGCGCAAAGAAGCCGCCCTCGTAGAAGATCTGCTGATCGGGCGCGAGACGGAACGGCACGCCCTGCAGCACGTTGCCCATCGCGACGCCGAAGATCAGCGCCGGCACAAAGCCGCCGACGAACAGGGCCCAGTCCCAGGTCGCGCGCCAGGCGATGCTGTCACGCTTGCTGCGGTATTTAAAGGCGACCGGCCGCAGGATCAGCGCCAGCAGCACGGCCGCCATCGCCAGGTAAAAACCCGAGAACGAGACCGCATACAGCTGCGGCCAGGCCGCGAAGATCGCGCCACCGCCCAGCACGAGCCAGACCTGATTGCCTTCCCACACGGGGCCGACGGCGTTGATGACGACCCGGCGTTCCAGGTCGGTGTTGGCGACAAATGGCAGCAAGGTACCGGTGCCCAGGTCAAACCCGTCGGTGACGGCAAAGCCCACCAGCAGGATGCCCAGCAGCAGCCACCAGATGATGCGCAGCGTGTCGTAGTCGAGAAGCGTATGAAGAATCATGGTGTGTTACTCCGCAGTAATCATGGGCGCAGTGCGCATTGCCGGCGTGGTGCCGATCAGTGGGCTGTGGGTGCCCGGCGCGTGGGCAAGTTCGTCTTCCGGCCCCTTGCGAATGGCCTTGAACATCAGTTTCATTTCCACGACGATCAAGATCGAATACAGCACGACAAAACCGATCAGGGTCGTCAGCACGGTCTGGATGCCAAGGTTCGAGACTGCGACGGCGGTGGGCAGCACGCCCTCGATGGCCCATGGCTGGCGCCCCAGTTCGGCGACGACCCAGCCGGCTTCGGCGGCGATCCATGGCAGCGGGATCGACCACACGGCCACCTTCAGCAGCCACGGATAAGCGTCCAGGCGACGGCGCGCCGACAGCCAGAAAAACACCGCCGTGAGCACGATGAAGAAGATGCCCAGGCCCACCATGATGCGGAACGACCAGAACAGCGGCGCGACCTGCGGCACGGTATCCAGGGCGGCCTGCCTGATCTGCGCTTCGCTGGCCTGGCGCGGATCGTCCACATAGCGCTTGAGCAGCAGCGCGTAACCCAGCACCGCGCTGTGCTCTTCAAAGCGCGCCTGCAGGGCTGGCGGCACCGGTGCACGGCCACCGAGCGCACGAATTTCTTCGAGTGCGCCATAGGCCACGATGCCCTGGCGCACCCGCACCTCGGCCAGCTTGACCAGGTCACTGATGCCCGGAATCTCGTTCGACAGCGAACGCGTACCGATCAGGCCCATCACCCACGGAATGTGGACCGCATAGTGCGTCTCGCGCGCGTTCTGGTCGGGAAAGCCGAAGGCGGTAAAGGCGGCCGGCGCAGGCTGCGTCTCCCACATGCCTTCGATGGCAGCGAGCTTCATGTGCTGGTGCTCGGTCGCCAGGTAACCGCTTTCGTCACCCAGCACCACGACCGACAGCGAGGCCGCCAGGCCGAACGACGCGGCCACCGTCATCGACCGCTTGGCCAGCTCGACATGGCGGCCCTTGAGCAGGTACCAGGCCGCAATGCCGAGCACGAACAGCGCGGCGATCACATAGCCGGCCGACACGGTGTGCACGAACTTGGCCTGGGCCACCGGATTGGCCAGCACCATGCCAAAGTCTGTCACTTCCATGCGCATCGTCTGCGGGTTGAGCGTGGCGCCGATCGGGTTCTGCATCCAGCCATTGGCAATCAGGATCCACAGCGCCGAGAAATTGGTGCCGAGGGCCATCAGCCAGGTCACGGCCAGGTGCTGCACCTTCGACAGGCGATCCCACCCGAAGAAGAACAGGCCAACAAACGTCGCCTCGAGGAAGAACGCCATCAGGCCTTCGATTGCCAGCGGCGCGCCGAACACGTCGCCCACGTAGTGGCTGTAGTAGCTCCAGTTCATGCCGAACTGGAATTCCATCACGAGGCCCGTCGAGACGCCAATGGCAAAGTTAATCCCGAACAGCACGCCCCAGAACTTGGTCATCTGGCGCCAGACGGGACGCCCGGTCATCACATACACGGTTTCCATGATGGCGATGAGCATCGACAACCCCAGCGTCAGGGGCACAAACAGAAAGTGGTACAGCGCCGTCAAGGCAAACTGCAGTCGGGAGAGCCCGACAACGTCGAGATCCATGGTGAATCCTTTCTTCTTAAATACGTCGGTGGTTGGTTATTCTTAGTGTTGGCGCAGCGCGTCCAGTGCCGCATCGAATGCCTGGGTGCCACGCCGCAGGTCGGCATCGATCCGCCCGTCTTTCATCACGAGCAGCCGGTCGGCCTGCGCGGCTTCGCGCCGCAGATGTGTGGCCACCAGCAGCGTGCGGCCGCTGGCGTGCCGTGCCAGGCGCGCCAGTACATCGGCCGCGGTAGCGCCGTCCAGCGCCTCGGTCGGCTCGTCCAGCAGCCAGAAGTCGGCCCGGCGCAACAGCAATCTCGCCAGCGCCAGGCGGCGCGACTGGCCGCCCGACAGGCCAAGACCGCCCTCGCCCAGCAAGGTGTCAAGACCCTGTGCGAAGCCGCGCACGTCCTGCTCCAGGCCGGCGGCATGCAGCGCGGCCCACAATTGCGCATCGGTGGCGGCGGGATCGGCCAGGCGCAGGTTGTCGCGCAGGCTGTCGCAAAACAGCTCGGTGCGCTGGGTCAGCCAGGTTGCAGGCCGCGCCCATACCTGCCCCGCCTGGGCGGCCAGTTCGCCGGCCGCCAGCGCCAGCAGCGTCGATTTGCCGACACCGCTGCTGCCCACAACCGCAACCCGCTCGCCAACGGCAATGTGCAGATCGACCGCATGCAGGGCCGCGCCGGTGCGGCCGGGATGGAACACGGTGGCGCCGTACAGCAGCAACGCCATGCCGGTACCGGTGCCGGTACCAGTGTCGGGCGGCGCCGGTACGGCGGCGTCATCCTGCTGGCGCAGGCGCGGCGCCACGCGGCGCATGGCCAGCCAGCTGCGGCCAGCCTCGATCGCGCCGCGCCGCAGCGCGGCAAACGGTTCCAGCGCGGCCAGCGCGATCAGCAGTGCCAGCGCTGCGGCGGGTGCGCCCAGCTGCTGCACCTGCGTCTGTATGTGTTGCACCTGCTGCTGCGCCGGATGCGATGCCACTTGCTGCGCCAGCGCCCCTACTGCCAGCAGGACGGCGGCGACGGTGACATGGCCACCAACCGCGTACAGCCAGCCAGCGCCGGTGTCCAGCCGGTGCAGCGCGGCGTCATGGCGCGCCAGGGTCATGTCGAGGCGCGCCAGCTGCGCGCACTGCGCCGGCAGGCGGCCGGCCAGCGCCAGGTCGGTCTGGCCGGCGACCAGGTCGATCGCCTGGGCGCGCAGCCGTTCCAGTGCGCGGACACGGCGCAGCGCCACCGGCCGCGCCAGGCGCGCCACGAGCAAGGTCACGCCCCAGCCGACCGCCAGCAGCCAGCAGAACATCGCCAGGCCAAGGCGCCAGTCGAGGTTCGCCAGCACCAGGCCGGCCAGCAGCGCTGCGCCGCAGGCGGCGACAGCCGGCACGATCAGGCGCAGATAGACCGATTCGAGGGCATCGATGTCGCCCGTCAGGCGAAACAGCAGGCGCGACGGTCGACGCAGCAGCGCGCGTGCGGCATCCGGCGTGGCCCAGCCACGAAACAACCGCTCGCGCAGCGCGGCCAGTACGCCAAACGTGGCGTCGTGCGTTACCGTGCGCTCGGCATAACGGCCAAAGGTGCGGCCCAGGGCCAGCAGGCGGATCGCCGCGCTCGGCACGAACACATTGAACATGACGGCGCTGCCGGCCATGCCGGCCAGGGCCGCCGATGTGATGAACCAGCCCGAGGTGCCCAGCAGCGCCATCCCGGCCAGCACCACCAGCGTCGACAGAAGCGCACCCAGGGCCAGGCGCCGCCCACCCGTGCGGATGAACAGGGACAGCACCGGCTGCACGTCGTTATTGCGTTTTGTTTCGTTGTCGCGCTTTGTTTCTTTGTCACGTTTCATGCTGCGCTCCGTTGAATCAATGGTTCGCCAAGGCGCACGACGCGGCCCAGGCGCGCGGCCAGTGCCAGATCGTGGGTGGCAACAATCATGGTGCGGCCCTGCGCCAGCTGCAGCAGCGCGTCGATGACGCCGGCGGCCGTGTCGCGGTCGAGGTGGGCAGTGGGTTCGTCGACCAGCAGCAGTCCGGCGTGCGGCGCGCACATCGCGCGGGCCAGCGCAAGGCGCACCAGCTCGCCGCCCGACAGGCCAAGGCCGCCCTCGCCCAGGCTCTCGCCCGGCGTCGCATGCTCGATCTGACCGAGGCCCGCGCGCGCCACGGCGCGGCTGACCGCGTCGACCGTCACGCCCTCACGCTCGAGCGCCACATTGGCGCGCACCGAGCCGGCAAACACGTGCGGCTTCTGGCCGATCCAGGCCATGCGCGCGCGCAGGCCGGCAGCCGACCCGGCGTCCAGCGGCACGCCGCCGATGCGCACGGTGCCGCTGTCAAATGGGACGAGGCCCGCGATGATCGACAGCAGCGTGGTCTTGCCGCTGCCGCTGGGACCGACGAGCGCCACGTGCTCGCCAACGCGCACATACACATCCTGGTTATCGAACAGCGGCGTTTCGCCCGGGTGCGCAAAGCGCAGGCCCTCGATATCGACCGATGGCGCGCGGCCAATGCGCAGCGCTTCGCCCGGCCCTTGCAGCGCGCCCGGCAACGGCAAGCCGGCCGCCTGCAGCTTGTCCAGTGCCTCGAGCGCTGCTTCGCCGGCGGCCTTGTCGTGCCACACCGCAGCCAGTTCGCGCAGCGGTTCGAAAAACGCCGGCGCCAGCAGCAACACGAACAGGCCTTCGGCCAGCGTCAACCGGCTGCCCCAGCTGCCCGGTCCGATTTCGCCGAGCAAGTGGAAACCCACGTACACCGCCACCAGCGCCACGCCCAGCGCCGAAAACAGTTCGAGCGCGGTCGACGACAAGAAGGCGATGCGCAGCACGCGCATGGTGCTGGCACGGACTGCTTCGCTGGAAGCCCGTACCCGGCGGGCGGTAGCATCGACAGCGCCCAGTGCGCGCAGCGTCGACAGGCCGCGCAGCCGGTCGAGCAAAAAGCCGCTCATGCCGCCGACCAGCTGCAGTTGCGCTTCGCTGGCAGCCTTGGCGCGCCAGCCGATAACGGCCATGAACAGCGGAATCAAGGGCGCGGCCAGCACCAGGATCAGCGCGGCAAGCCACGAAAAGTGACAAACCACGAGCGCAATGACGGGTGGCACCAGCAGGACTCGCATGCGCGCCGGCCCGTAGCGCAGCAGCCATGGCAGCACCGCTTCGGCTTGCTCAGCGACGATGCTGGCGGCCTGGCCGGATGGCAGGCGCGCACGGTCCAGTGGCGAGCGCGCGGCCAGGGCTTGCACGGCTGCCTGACGCAAGGCGGTGAGCTGGCTGCGCGACACGGCGAACAAGCGGCGTGCACCCCACGCTTCGCTGCTGGCGCGCAAGACGCCAAGGGCCAGAAACGCCAGCGCCGGCAGCAGCATGTCGGCCAGTCCGGCGCCCTGGGCCAGGCGCCCCACTGCATGCGCCAGCAGCGCCGCCTGCGGAATCCACAGCAGCGCCGCACCGCTCATCGCCAGCGTGGCGCCACGCGCAGGGCCAATGCCTGTAAGCAGTGCCGGGCGGCGGGGTTGGCTGCGGTGCATGGTGGCTCTCCAAACGTTGTTGCAACAAAACGGCAGACGTACGGGGGCCATGGCCATCAGCATCGGACGTGCCCCGGAATAAACTTTTTGTATTTTCTAGAACTTCAGAATTTTCGGAAGGTGGATGGATTATGCGCTGAAACTTCTGGTTTGTCTGTAATGGGTGACCAGGTTAGTCGGGAATTACGAACGTATTAACAACAATGGCAGCAAACACGTGCATGCGTGGTACGTGTCCGGGTGACGTGGGATAATTCACCTTTCACAAGCATCGAAAAGTTCGCAACCATGACGCCACTTGTCCAAACGTTTGTCAGTCACTTCGGCGAGATGGGCAGCCGCTGGGGCATCAACCGCACGGTGGGGCAAATCTATGCCCTGCTCTTCGTTTCTGAAGAACAGCTGCATGCCGACGACATCGGCGAAAAACTCGGTATTTCGCGCTCGAACGTGAGCATCGGCCTGAAAGAACTGCAGTCGTGGGGCCTGGTGCGCCTGTCGCGCATTCCGGGCGACCGCCGCGAATACTTCACGTCGCTGGGCGATGTGTGGGAAATCTTCCGCGTGGTCGCTGCCGAGCGGCGCCGGCGCGAAGTCGCGCCGACGCTGTCGGTACTGCGCGAGTCGCTGATGGCCAACGCCAACCACCCCGAAGACAAGTTCGCGCAGGAGCGCATGCGCGAGATGCACGAGCTGGTCGACCTGGCCAACAACTGGTTCGACGACCTGCAGCGCCTGTCGCCCGAGTCGATGGCGCAATTGATGAAGATGGGTTCAAAAGTCCAGAAGCTGCTCTCGGCCAAGGACCGCCTGTTCGCTGCGAAAGACGGCAAGGCGCCGAAGCAAACGCCGGAAGAATAAGGCGGTCAGCATACCCGTGCTCGCCTCTTTCGGCTGACCGGCTAGACTGGGCTTTTCCTTTTCCCCTTACCAGTCCCGTCCATGAATATCGCTTGTATCGCCTGGGGCTCGCTGCTCTGGAAACCCCAGGGCTTGAAGCTCGCCTCCGGATGGCATCCGGGCGGCCCCGCCATGCCCATCGAATTTGCCCGCCAGAGCGACGACAGTCCCGAACTGGCACTCGTGCTGTGCGACAGCGCACGCCTCATGCCCACCTACTGGGCCTACGTCGCCACCGATGACCTGGACACCGCCCGCGCCATGCTGTGCGCGCGCGAAAAGATCAGGGCCGCGTTCCCCGAATGGATCGGCAGCGTGCCGGCGCAGAACGGCGCAGAAGACAATCCGCGCGTGGCCGCCTGGCTGCGCGCCAAGGGCATCGACGCGGCCATCTGGACCGCGATCCCGCCCAAATTCAATGGCGTGAGCGGGCGCGTTCCGACGGTCGATGAAGCCGTGGCATGGCTGGACAGCTGTAGTGGCGCGCAGCGCGACGCCGCCGAGGATTACATCCGCCGCACGCCGGCCCATATCGACACCGCGTACCGGCGCATCATCGCGGCGCGCCTGGGCTGGCACCCGCTGCGCGAGGCGCATGTGACGCAGATGCGCTGAACGCATCCTGCTGCGACATCGCTGCGATGCGTTGCCGCACCCAGGCCTGCGCATGCGCCAGCGTCACCCTAGCCATCGCGGTCGGAAAATGAATGAAACCATGTGGCGCTTCGGGCGCCACGTTCAGTTCAACGTCGGCCACCTGCTGCCAGCGCTGCGCCATTCGCAGCGTGTCGTCAAGCAGCGGATCGCCACTGCCAACGATCATCAACGCTGGCGGCATGCCGGCCAGTTCGCCGAACAGCGGTGACAGCGGCGGCTGGCGCCGTCCGGCGTCGTCCAGGTCGGGCGTGAGCCCGCGCAGTCCGGCCAGCATGCGCGGCCCGTCGAGCACCAGCGTTTCGGGCCCTGCCCTGCGCACGCTGTCGGTGCCGGCCATATCGTAGACGCCGTAGTACAAGACGGCCCCGGCGATGCGCGCCAACAGCGCCGGCCAGGCCCGCAGCCCTTGCAGCGTGGCCGCAGCCAGGTGCGCGCCCGCCGATTCTCCGACCACGATCACCGGCAAGCCGGCATATTCTGGCAACCCGTCCTGCAACAGCCAGCGCGCCGCAGCCAGGCATTCTTCCATCTGCGCGTGCACCGATGCGCGCGGCGCCAGCCGGTAATCGACCGACACCACGGCCAGGCCGCAGCGGCTGGCGAAGGCCGCATTGAACACATCGTTCATGCGCGCATTGCCGACCACCCAGCCGCCGCCGTGGATATCGAGCACGATGCCGGCCACCGGCCCGCGCGGGCGGATGATACGAACCTGCACCTGCACTCCCTCCAGCCCTACCATGCACGTCTCGACCTGCAGCCCGGCGCGGCGCAGCTTGCGGTCGGCGCCGAACTGGGACAAGCGCAGCAGGCCCTGCACCAGCGGCGGCATGAAGCGGTGGCGCGATCCGAAGCGCGGCGCGCGCGCAAGCCGCGCATTGAAGCGTTTTGCTTCGTTCAGTGTCTGGTCGTCCAACCTCATTGGCATGCAGGCCTTTTATTAATGGTGAGCCGCTATGCGCACCGGATATCAGATACCGAAAGTCACTTGCGGGTCATATTGACATGCTACCCTCAGCCACGATTTTGCGTGTTCCGATACCGGAATTTCTCTCGCCCTTCGTCTACCGACATAAGACATGTGCAATGATCTGGACGACTGGTTCATCCATGAGGTACTGCCGCTGGAAGGCATCCTCATGCGCTACCTGCGCCTGAACTGGCGTGACAGCGACGAATGGCCCGACCTGCGCCAGGAAGTCTACGCACGCGCCTACGAAGCGGCGCGCAGCGGCCTGCCGGAGCGGGTAACGCCGTTCGTGATGACCATCGCGCGTAATCTGCTGATTGACCGCGCACGCCGGCGCCAGGTCGTGTCGATCGAGGCGTTTGCCGAACTTGACGACCTGTCGGTGTACGAACTGACGCCCGAGCGACATGCCAGCGGCCGGGCCGAGTTGTCCGCACTGGTGGAAGTGCTCGACGCCTTGCCTGCGCGCTGCCGCGAAGTGGTGGTGCTGCGCAAGGTCGAGGGGATGTCGCAGCGCGAAGTCGCCGCTGAAATGGGGATCACAGAGGACACGGTGGAAAAACAGATCATGAAAGGCATGCGCGCCATCGCCGATGCCCTGTTCGCGCGCGGTATCGGCGCCGACATCGTCCGGCGCGAGCGCAAGGTGCGCAAGCAAGGCAAGTAACCATTACAGCAAACGACGTGCGATGAACGAAGCAAATCACAACGCGGAGGCGATCGAGGCCGATGCAGCGCAGTGGCTGGCCCGCGAAGACGGCGATGGGTGGCACGCAGAGCTGCAGGCCGAACGCGATGCCTGGCTGCGCGACGACGTGCGCCACCGGGTGGCATACCTGCGCCTGCGCGCAGCATGGCAGCGCGCAGATGTCATGGCCGGCCAGGCCATCGAACGCCCCGCGCCACGCCGTCCGCTGGCGCGTTTCTCGCGCTGGCGCATGGCGGCAGGACTGCTGCTGGCCTGTGGCCTGGGCGCCTTCCTGGCACCCGATGTCGGCTGGCAGCAGGGCCAGCGCTATGCCACCGGCACCGGCGAGAACCGCACCATCGCGCTGGCCGACGGCTCGCGCCTGATGCTCAATACCGCCACCCGCCTGCGCACCGCTCCCGATGGCGGTCGCCACGTGTGGCTCGACAGCGGCGAAGCGTATTTCAACATCGCCCATGATCCGTCGCGCCCCTTCGTCGTTGAAGCGGGCACCAGCCGGGTGACCGTGCTGGGCACCCGCTTTACAGTACGGCGCGATGGCGAGCGCACGCGCGTGCTGGTCGAACAGGGCCGGGTGCAAGTGGATGAACGCGACGCATCGGTGGTACTGACCCCCAACCAGGAAGCGCGCAGCGCGGCCGGCCACATCGCCCGGGCTGAGCACAGCCAGGTCCAGACCGAGCAGCGCCTGGCGTGGCGTGAAGGCCGGATCGTGTTCGACCAGATCACGCTGGGCGAGGCCATCGCCGAATTCAACCGCTATAACGACCGCAAGCTGGTCATCACCGATCCCGAAGCGGCGTCACTGCGTATCGGCGGCAGCTTCGCGCCTTCGAATATCGACGGCTTCGTGCGCCTGCTCGAGCAGGGCTTCGGGCTGCAGGCAAAGCGCGGCACCAGCCAGATCATCATCTCGCGCTGAATTATTTCTGGTTCGCATACCGGATTTTTCCAGCCCACCCGTCTTATAGGGAAGCAACTCATGCTGCCCGCCGCGCATCACCGCGTGGCGTCCCTCACGCAAGGAAAAAACCGATGGCGAATCCAACCCTGATCGGCGCCCTGTGCGCCCTGACTTTCTGCGGCACGCTCCAGGCGCAGACCCTGACGCTCGACATTCCTGCGGGCGCGCTCCAGCCGGCACTCGACCAGTATGCGCGGCAGACCGGCGTACAGCTCCTGTACCGCGCCGAAGACGTGCAGGGCCGCCAGAGCGATGGCGTGCGGGGCCAGCTCGATCCGGGCCGCGCGCTCGATGCGCTGCTGGCGGGCACAGGCCTGGCGGTGCGGCGCGACGGCGGCGCCGTGATGATCTTTCGCGAAGCGGCCGGTCCGTCCACCTCCGGCAACCGCGACCAGGGCACGGAACTGAACACGGTCACCGTGACTGCGCAAAAGCGCTCACAGTCAGCCCAGGACGTGCCGATCGCCATGACTGCCCTGTCTGCGCGTACCCTGGAGACGCACCGGGTGCAGAACCTGCAGGATGTCGCACGCCTGACCCCTGGCCTGCTTGTCTCCGCCTTCAGCCAGGCCAATCCCACGATCGCGATTCGTGGCGTGAGCAACACGTTCTCGCAGATCGGCGTGAACAAGCCGGTCGGCGTGTTCGTCGACGACGTGTTCATCCCGCGTAACAGCGCCGCCAGCTTCGAGCTGTTCGACCTGGAATCGATCGCCGTCCTGAAAGGCCCGCAAGGCACGCTGTTCGGCCGCAACGTGACCGGCGGCGCCATCGTCATCAACACCCGGCGCCCGGACACCGACCGTATCGCGCTCGAAGGCGAGATCATCGCCGGCAATCATGGCGAACGCCAGGCCAAGGGCCTGGTCAACCTGCCACTGGGCGACGGGGCGGCCATCAAGATTTCTGCGTCGAGCCGCCAGCGCGACGGGACGGGACGCGATCGCCTGACGGGCCGCGAGCAGGACGACATCGACAGCCAGAATATCCGCGCCCAGGCCCTGGTACGCCTGGCGCCAGGCGTGGAAGCGACCTTCAGTGCCGACTATGGCGACGACAGCAACGGCGGCCGCACACTCTCGTCCGATACGCTGGGCGCCGATGGCGATGTCCGCACGTCCGAACTGGGCGTCGACCAGGGCTACCAGCGCACCATCAAGGGCATATCGGCCAGGCTGGCATGGCGCCTCGCAGCGGGCGAACTGACCTCGATCAGCGCCTGGCGCCGGTCGGCATCAAGCGAAGATTACGCGGGTGTCGGCGCCAGCTACACCTTCCTGACGAGCGGCAGCCAGAGCGTCACCCGCGACGAGGACGAGGTCACCACCTTCTCGCAAGAATTGCGCTATGCCAGTCCAAAATGGGCGCATGGTAACGTCGTCACCGGCCTGTACTTTTCAGACGAAGATGGTGCGCGCCGTCTCGGCGTGCGCGCACTGGCGGCCCGTACCGGCGCACTGGCCAGCGCCACCCTGGCTGAGCAACAGGTCGACAGCCGCAGCGCCGGCGTGTTTGCCGACGGTATTGTGCACCTGGCCCCGGTGGTCGACCTGACCGTTGGCGCCCGCTACACGCGCGACCGCAAGAGCGCGAGCCTGGTGCGCAGCGACCTGCTGCGCCCCGCCAGCAACTTCAGCGTGAGCGCTCTGCGCAATACCTGGAACGAAGTCACGCCGCGCGCGGTGCTGACCTGGCGGCCGGCGGCCGGCCTGATGACATACATGAGCGCCACCCGCGGCTTCACCAGCGGCGGCTACAACGCCGATGCCTCGAGCGCCACGGCGTTTCGCATGCCGTTCGATCCCGAGACGGTCGACAACTACGAGCTGGGTCTGAAGTCGCAGTGGCTGCACAACCGGGTACGCCTGAACGCCTCGGTGTTTCACATGAAGTACCGCGACAAGCAGGAGCTGGTCAACAATACCCAGACCGGCATCCTCACCATCTTCAATGCCGGCAAGGCGACGGTCGACGGCAGCGAGATCGAACTGGCGGTCAAGCCCGCGAGCTGGCTCGACCTGTCGGCCAACTTTGCCTACCTGGACGGGCGCTATGACCGTTTCGTCGTCGGCACCGTCAACAACAGCGGCAACCCGATGTCGAATTCACCGCGGCGCCAGGCCGGCATCGCCGCCGACCTGCGCTACCCGGTCTCGTTTGGCTACCTGGTCGGCGCGGCCAGCTATGCCTGGAAAGACAGCTACAACACGGGCGCGGCCAACGACCCCAACCTGCAATTGCCCGCCTTCGGCCTGGCCAATCTTTCCGCCGGCGTCGAATCGCCCGATGGCACCTGGCGCCTGCTGGCCTGGGTCAAGAATGCCAATGACACCACCTACCTCCTGACCCGTTCGACCCAGGTCGTGCGTGCGCGCTACGTGGGCGAGCCACGTACCTTCGGCCTGAGCCTGACGGGACGCTTCTGATGACGGCGCCGAACGACAGGCGTCGCCGACTGCTTGGCGCGCTGCTGCCGCTGGCCGCAGCATCAGCCGGCGCAGCGCCGCTGCGCGCATTGGTGGCGCCGATGCCTGCGCCCGAGCGTGAAGGCGCACCGCTCGCCGCCTGGCAGCCCGGCTGGCTCGATATTCACCACATCGCGACCGGCCGCGGCAACGCGACCTTCGTCATGTTCCCCGACGGTACCAGCCTTCTGATCGATGCCGGCGCCTCGCTCAATGGCCTGGATGTTTCGGTGGCGCCCCGGCCCGACGGCAGCCGCCGGCCGGGCGAATGGATCGCGCGTTACCTGCGCCGCCATCTCGGACGCGCCGGACTGGCGGGCCTGGACTACCTGCTGGCCACCCACCTGCACCCGGACCATACGGGCGATGTCGATGCCGCCTCGCCGCTGGCAGCGGCTGGCGCCTGGCGCCTGGGCGGCGTGACCGATGTCGCCGAGCAGATTCCGATTTATGCCGTCATTGACCGCGGGTTCCCGGACTACGATGTTCCGCTGCGCGTCGATGCCCCCTTCGCAAACAACTACCGCGCCTGGATCGCCGCGCGACGCAAGGCAGGGCAGCGCGTCGAGGCCTTTGTGGTCGGCAGTGCCGCCCAGATCGCGGCGCGCGGACACCGGTCGGCTGCTACCGGTTTCGAGGTGCGCAATATCGCAGCCAACGGCGAGGTCTGGACCGGCCAGGACAGCGCCACACGCACGCTGTTCCCGCCGCTGTCGTCGCTCGCGCGCGCCGACTGGCCGAACGAAAACCAGTGTTCGGCCGCGGTGCGCATCGCGAGCGGGCGTTTCAGCTACTTTACCGCCGGCGACCTGACCAGCTACACCCAGGATGGCGCCCTGCCCTGGCACGATGTACTCGGGCCGGCCGCGCGCGCCGCCGGCCCGGTGTCCGTAGCGACCGCCGACCATCATGGCATGTTCGACGGTCTGAGCGCGCAGGTCGTACGCACCTTGCGTCCACGCGCCTGGATCATCCCGTCCTGGCACATCGCGCATCCGGACATGCTGCAACTCGAACGCATGTTCAGCGAGCGGCTGTATCCAGGACCGCGCGCCGTATTTGCCACCACGGTGATGCGCGAAAACCTGCTCGCCAACGGCCGCCTGACGCGCAAGCTGCTCAGCCACGACGGCCACGTGGTGGTGCGGGTGCCGCCGGGCGGCGATCGTTTCTACGTGGCCGTCACCGGCAATGCCGATGAACATGACCGCGTCAGAATGGTCACGGAGCAGTTTGCCGCATGAGGTGCGGCACACCCCATTGCCCGATCAGGCGCGCGAGGCTCAAACCGCCGGCAAGCGCACCACCGCATTCAGGCCGCCCTCGGGATGGTTCGACAGCACCAGCCGGCCGCCATGCGCTTCGATCACGCCGCGCGCGATACCCAGGCCCAGTCCCATGCCCCCGTCATTCTGCTCGCGCCCATGGGCCAGCCGCACATACGGGTCGAACAGGCTGGCAAACGCTTCATCGGGCACGCCGGGCCCGTGGTCGCGCAGGCAGATCAGCACCCAGCCAGGCTCCTGGCACACGCTGATCTCGGCACGCGCGCCGTAGAACAGCGCGTTGTCGAGCAGGTTGCCAAGCGCGCGCTTGAGCGCCAGCGGTTTGCCGCGCACCGTCACGCCGGACGGCTGCCAGGCCACCACGTGCCCCGCCAGTTCGGCGCTGCGCACCATGCGGCCCAGCATTGTATCGAGCTTGATCTCGGTCGGATTTTCGTGAATGTCGCTGTCCTTCACGCATTGCAGCGCGCCCTTGACCATCATGTCGAGTTCATCGAGGTCTTCCTCGAATTCGTCGCGCAGCGCTTCGTCGTCCAGCAGTTCGGCGCGCAGCTTGAGCCGCGTGATCGGCGTGCGCAGGTCGTGCGAAATCGAGATGAACAGGCGCTCGCGATCGTCGATATAGCGCCCGATGCGCTCGCGCATCGCGCTGAAGGCGCGCGCGGTGTTGATGAATTCGCGGCTGCCGGTTTCGGGCAGCGGACGCGCCTCGTCATCATGGCCCTGGCCCAGCGCCGACGCGGCATCGGACAACGCGGCCAGCGGCCGCGTGATCGAGCGCACGACGAGCAGACAAAGCAGCAGCACCACGGCCAGCGACAGGATCTGCGGCATCAGGCGATCCCACGCGAACGGATCGCTGCTGTCGAGGAAATACGGGTTCGGCATCAGGGCCGCCATGTACAGCCAGTTACCGGGCTCGATCTCGGTCTGGATCACGAGGATCGGGGCCGGGTCGGGCTTGAGAAGCAGCACGTGCTGGACCCAGGCATTGGGCAGGTCCTCCAGACGCACATCGTGTTCGGCCACCACCAACCGGTCAGGCCGGGCAAACGCGAGCCGGAAGCCCGGCGAATGCGGCAGGTCGCTCCTGAGCGTGGCGTCGACCGTGGCAATCACGCTTTGCGCAAGCGGGTGCGGCGCGATCTGCTCGATCGGCACATAGGCATGATTGAGGTTGACGAAAAAGCGCGTGCCGCCCATTTCACGCAACTGCTGGATGATCAGCAGGCGATAGGCCGGCGGCAGGCTGCGAAAGAAGCGGATCGCGCCGGCCGCGCTGTGCGCCACGTACTGGGCCGACGACTGCGCCTCGACCTGCGATTTGGCGCGCAGCTGGCTGGCCCAGATTGCGCTGGCCGCCAGCTGCGTCACCAGCACGCCGGCCACCATCACGAGCGTCAGGCGGCCAAGCAGCGACGCCGGCAACCAGCGCTGCAACAGCTGGTGAAACCTGTGCCCGAACGGGTTGCTGCTGCGGCTAGACACTGGACACGCTGACGTCGGCCGAGAACACATAGCCGGCCCCGCGCACGGTCTTGATCAGCGCCGGCTGCTTGCCGTCGTCGTTCAGCCGCAGGCGCAGGCGGCTGATCTGCACGTCGAGCGAGCGGTCCAGCGGGCCGGCGTCGCGCCCGCGCGTTTCTTCGCACAGCAGGCCGCGGTCAAGGATCTTGCCGGGGTGTTCGGTGAAGTATTTGAGCAGCTGAAAGTCGAGCCCCGTGAGCGCCACCGGATTGCCGGCGCTGTCCGTCACGGTGCGTTCCATCAGGTCGAGCGTGAAGCCGACAAACCGGTGGTAGCGCACCGACGGCGTCTCGGGCGCGGCGCGGCGCAGGATCGCCTTGATGCGCGCCAGCAGCTCGCGCGGACTGTAGGGCTTGGCGATGTAGTCATCAGCGCCCAGCTCGAGGCCGACGATGCGGTCGGTTTCGTCCGAGCTGGCCGTGAGCATGATGATCGGCACGTTCGAGCGCTGGCGCACCTGCTTGCACAGCGCGAAGCCGTCGGTATCGGGCAGCATCACGTCCAGGATCACCATCGACAGCGTCTCGAGGTGCGCATGGAATTCGGTCAGGAAGCTCTCGCCGTTGTGCGACAGGATCACGTCGTACTGGTTTTTCTCCAGATACGTCTTGAGCAGCACGCAGGTTTTTTTGTCATCGTCTACGATCAGTATCTTGCGCACCCGGCGTCCCCTGGCTGGTTAGATTGAATAGTCGGAACAAGGCGGCGAGGCGGCGCTGCGCCACCGCCACCGGCACGGCGTCGTCGAGCAGATAGCGATGCACCTCGGCGATGATGGCGTCGCGGCTGGCTTCGTCGGTCGCCATGCGGTGCACGAGGCTGGGCGCCTGCACGGCCTCGCCGCCGGCGAAGGTCGTCCACGACGCCCGCGCACAACTGTCCATGCGCGCCGGCTCCGCATCGCGCCGCACCGGCACCGCGCCCTTGAGCAGATTGAAGTCGGCCTGGATCGACGGCGACAGCAGCAGGCGCGCCATCTTTTCCTGGGCCTCGCGGTGCCGGTAGTCGCCGGCGAACATCGACAGCGTATCGACACTGTACAGGTGATACGCGCCGGTGCCCGGTGCGCCGACGCAGCCGTAGTCCTGGTCCAGCACCATCCGGTGTTCGGCCAGTTCGGGCTTGGCCCAGTCGCCCATGATCATCATGCCGGCCTGGCCGGCGGCGAAGCGGCGCACGACCTCGGTCCAGGGCCGCTCGGCCAGCTGGCCGCCGGCCCAGCCCTTGATCGTGCGCAGGCGCTGCAGCGCATGCGCGGTGCGCGCGTCGAAGGCGGCGGCCGGACTGCGGCGCACGAACAGCGCGCGATAGAAGGCCGGCCCGCTTTCGGCCAGCACCAGGTTCTCGAACAGCGCCGCCACCTGCCAGGCTTCGCTGCTTTGCGCCAGCGGTTGCACGCCCGCAGCCAGCAGGCGCGCGGCGACGGCGTCGAATTCGGTCCAGGTGGTGGGTGGCGCCAGCTTGAGCCGGGCAAACAGCGCGCGGTTGTAGAACAGCGTATTGACGCGGTGGATGCCGAGCGGCGCGGCCATCGTGTGCTTGCGGTACTGGATCAGGTTCTGGACCGTGGGGAACAGCACGCCGCGCCAGTTGTCGGCAACGGCCACGTTGTCCAGTTCGAGCAGCAGGCCCATCTCGGCCCATTCGGCGACCGACACGCCGATGATCTGCGTGACTTCGGGCGCGTCGCCGGCCAGCACCCTGCCCTTGAGGACCTTGCCCGCGCCAATGCCGGCGCCGCCGGGAATCGCGGCGTCTTCCCACTGCACGCCCTCCTTGCCGAGGCGCTGCGCCAGCAGGTCGGCCGCGCGGCGTTCGCTGGCCGAGGTCCACCAGTGCAGCACCTGCAGGCCGGACGATGGCGCCGCAGACGATGTCGCGGGCGCCGGTGGCACGATCGCCAGCATGGGCGCGGCCGCCTGCCCGGCGCCGTGCAAGGCGCAGGCGGCCAGTACGGCAGCAATGCGCAGGCGTCGCCAATCGAACCAACGCCCCGCCACTTTTCCGATCGACGCTCTCACCCGGTATCCCGCAGAAAACGCTGATTATAGCCCCGTGCCTCGTTACCCAGCAGGCATTTCGGCCAAGCCGTCAGCGCCGGTCGATGCGCGCCACCAGTCCCGGCCTGCCATTGCGGTCGAAGGCCGCGACCTGGATCAGCCCACGCTCGGTGATCGGCCCGGTCACCGGCCGGCTGCTGGCGGTCGGCGTGCTGCCGTCAACGGTATAGCGCAGCGCGATCCCCGGCAACACGTGGTTGACCAGGACCTTGTCACCATCGAGCAGCAGGCCCGGTGGCGCAATGCGATACGCCACGCCGGTGCGATCCAGGTCGAGGCGCGGCAGCACGCGCTGGCCCAGTGCATTGACGAAGCCCGACCAGGCCGTGCGGTGCAGCGCCGCCGCCTTCGTGGCATCAGGCTCGGTGGCCCAGGCCGGATCCGGCGCCCAGGCCCGTTCGGCCACCGCCAGCAGGCGTGGCATGACCAGGTAATCGATGCGGGCCGGGTCGCGCACCGTTTCGGTAAACAAGGTCGCTTCCAGGCCACGCACGCGGCGCTTGCCGTAATCGGTCAGGCCATCCTTGCCCACACGCGCAGCCTCGGTCGCGTTCTTCAGGTAGTCGAACGGGATGAAGTCATAGGGGGTGTCAAGTTCAATGTAGTCGCCCCAGTTCACACCCGGTTCTTCCGGGTTGGCGTTGTAGGCCATGTCCATGTACATCTTGGTCACGGGCGCCAGCACGATGTCGTAGCCGGCATTGGCCAGCCGATAGGCCAGGTCTTCGGCGCCTTCGGTATTGTTCCAGACCCAGGCCAGGAACCCTTTTTGCGTGAAGCGCGGATTCGGGATCAGCTTGTTCCTGCCATGCAGCGTGGTCTTGCGCGCCGCCAGCTCTTCCCAGCCCGACGTGTAGAGGCCATGCTTGCGCAGCATGCCATCGACCCGCTCATAGAAATAATCCCACAGGTCGGCTGTGGATTCGCGGTGTTCGCGCGACATCATGGCGCGGCTGGCCGGGGATTGTTCCCAGGCGCCGTTGGGCAGTTCGTCGCCGCCCATGTGGATCGTGTGCAGCGGCGCGCCCGCTTCGCGGTGCAGCTTCACCACTTCGTCGACGACGTGCTGGACGAACGTGAAGCTCGACTCCAGGCCCGGATTGAGCACGTGATCGTTGTACAGCTGCGGCGACTTGTAGACCGAGCGATCGGCGAAATCATTGAGCAGGTACTTGGCCGCGTCCTTGTCGCCGGCTGCCTTCAGGCGGTGGTAGCGCGCTTCCATCGCCTGCACGGCGGCGCGCGCGTGGCCCGGCATTTCGAGCTCGGGGATCACTTCGATGTGACGCGCTGCCGCGTAGCGCAGGATCTCGATATAGTCGGCGCGTGTGTAGTACCCGCTGCCGCTGGCATCGCGCGGGTCGGGCCCGGAGCCGTAGGCCGGCTGCAGGCGCACGCCCGGCCTGGCGCTGTGCCCGCGCACGGCGCCGATCGACGTCAGTTCGGGCAGGCCGGCGATCTCGAGGCGCCAGCCTTCGTCCTCGGTCAGGTGGAAGTGGAACTTGTTCATCTTGTAGCGCGCCATCAGGTCGAGCCACTTGAACACGGTTTCCTTGGTGTGAAAGTTGCGCGATACGTCGAGCATGAAGCCGCGATAGGCAAAGCGCGGCGCATCGACGATCGTCACCTCGGGCACCGACTGGTCGGCGGCGCCGGGCAACGGCAGCAGGTCGCGCAGGGTCTGCAAGCCATACGCCACGCCGGCCGGGCTGTTGCCGACGATGGTGATGCCGCCGGCCCGCACTGCAAGGCTGTACGCTTCGGGCGAGGTCTGTCCTTCGACCTTGCCCACGCTCAGGCGCAGCGCCGGGCCGCTGCCCTGCAGCGATGCCGGGAACAGCGAGCGCGCCAGGTCGGCTTCGCCTGCCAGTGCCGCTGATGCGCTCACCACCGGCTTGCCCGTCAGGCGCAACTTGCCACTGCCCTGCGTCAGTTGCAGGGGCGTTGGCAGCACAAGGGGCACGGCGCTCGCCGGCAACAAGTCGGCACGCTGGTTGCTGCGATACGTATCGGCAGCGGTGACCACGGGCCGGGCGCCGGTATCGCCCTTGTCCAGCTGCTCGGGGCGCGTCACCGGCAGCAGCGCGAAATCGCTGATCGCCACGCCGACCTCGGGCTGCGCGTCGTACACCAGGTACGGCCCAATGGGCGCGCGCGCCATCTTGATGATCACCTGCGGGTGGTAATAATCGATGTCGAGCGACTGCCCCGGCGCCAGGCCCGCAAAGTTTGCTTGCGGGCGCAGGCGGTACAGATTGCCGGCAACCTGCTCCATGCGCAGATTGCCCGTCACCGCACCCGGCACGACACCATCCATGCTGTTGAAGTACAGCGTCCAGCCCTTGGCAGGCAGGCGCTGGCTGTCGTTGTTGGTCAGGGTCATGCGCGCCTTGGCGCGGCCCTGCGGCATCTGCGGCGTGTACTCGTTGCGCAGCAGTTCCCAGCGCATCTGCAGCCGGGCGCCGCTGGCGACGCCTTCCATGCTGGCCGCAGCGGATGCTGCCAGCGGCGTGGGCGGTGCGGCGGCCATGCCGGCCAGCGGCGCAGCCAGAAGCAGCGATGCCAGGGCGCAGCGTCGAACCAGGTGTGTGGTATCCAAGAGTGTCTCCAATCCAGCCAAAATTAGTTTCGTCGTTCAGGGTTGCGGGGGCTTGTACCACCGGTCGAAATCGCGTTGCAGCCTGGCGGCCGCAGGTTCGGGCGCCAGCGTCCCTTTCAGCACGTCGGCATTGACACGCCATAGCACGCTTTCCATGCTGGGTTGTCCGCGGTGCAGCACTTGCGCATTCAGGCGCACGGTCGAGGCGCAGCTGTTGCGCCACTCGACCATCTGCTTGGCCACCGGATCGCGCATCGCAATCAGGTGATTCGACAGCGTGAAAAAGCCGGTCAGCCGGTTACTGTAGATGTCGGCAAATTCCTGCGAGCCGACCCAGGCCAGAAACTTGAAAGCGTCCTGCTTGTTCTTCGATGCGCGGTTCACGCCCAGCCCCAGGTCCATGTGGTCCGAGATGAAGCAGGCGTCGCCCCGTTTTTTGACCGGCGCGGCAAACACGCCCAGCTCCAGGCCGGGCGCGCTGCTGAAACGCGCGATATCCCAGGAACCGGCGGGATAGATTGCGGCGCGGCCCGTGGCAAACATCGCCTGGCTCTGGCCATAAGTTTGCGTCGCGGCGCTGGCGGGCAGATAGGCGCCCATGCGGGCACCGAAGCGCAGCGCCTCGACGAACGGCGGATCGGTCAGGCGCGCGCGCCCGTCGGCCAGCGCCTTCTGGCCAGCTTCGCCGCGCCAGAAATTCGGCCCGATATTGGTAAATACCAGCTGGCTCGCTTCCCAGCCGTCGGCCATGCCGAGCGCCAGCGGCGCGACGCCGTTCTTCTTCAGCACATCGAGCACGCGAAAGAATTCATCCACCGTGCGCGGCGCCTGCAGGTCGTACTTGCGGAAGATCGCCTTGTTGTACATGAAGCCGTGGATCACCGACGCCACCGGCATGCAGAAGGCTTCCTTGGCGCCGGCCGTCTGCCAGGCCACCATCGCGCCCGGCTCGAAATACTGCATGCCGGGCTTGCCATCCAGGCGCTCCAGATGCCCCTGCGCGTACAGGCTCAAAGACGCGTCGAACGGCCTGCACGCAACCAGGTCACCGGCGCTGCCGTCGGCCAGGCGCGCCGCGAGGCGGCCATCGTAGTCGGTGGGCGCGGTCGGTGCGAACTTGACGTCGATGCCGGGATGGCTGCGCTGGAACGCCGGGATCAGCACCTTTTCCCACAGCGCCTTGTCGTCCACGCGCCAGCTCTCGATCACGAGCGTGCCGGCGTGCGCGAGCGGCGCCACAAGGGTCAACAGTACGCACAGCATCCATCCGGCAAAGTGCATCGGCCTGCCCTTCTCAGTAGTGCGCGTACGGATTCTTGTTCCGGTTCGCGTAGTACAGCCAGGCGGTGCCTGCCACGCTGCCCGAACTGGTGAAGTCCGCATTGGTATTGCGCGTTGCGTAAGGCATGCTGCCCAGCTTGTCGACCATGTAGTTGAGCGACTCGAGCATCTGGCTGGCCCCGTTGCCCGCGCACTGCAAGGTGGGCGCGCCCTGGCGCATCGCCATGATCGCGCCCAGGCTGCCCTCGCTCCAGACGAACGGCGCGCTTGACGGCACGTTGTCGTAGATGACGTCGTAGAAGCCGACGATGCCGCTCACCTTGCGCGACGGGTAATCGAGCTGCCCGGCGACATTGAAATAGTCGCACATCCCCGGCAGCGCGGCGGCGAAGTTCTGCCCGGCGCTGCCCGTGTTCCCCAGCGCCAGCACCGACCACGAATACGTGTCGAGATAGCGCTCGCCGGTATTGAGGGTGCCGGTATTGGCGTCGTAGCCACCCAAAAAGCGCGTGCCGTTCCACAGGCTTTCCGCCGTCTGCCGCAGTTGCGTGGCGGCGGTCAGGTACTGGCTGCCGCCATTGAGCGCGTGGTACTGGTGCAGGCTGGCGTAGGCATCGAGCTGGTGCTCCAGCGCGAAGATGCCGGTGCGCCCCGCCACGTAGTTGGTTGGCGCGAAGCGCAGGCCGCGGCGGCCCACACCATTGATCGTCACGGCCACGGTTTCTGCGCGCAGGTAGTCGTGCAGGCGGGTCGACATGGCCAGGTACTTCGTGCTGCCAAAGGCTTTCTGGTAGGCGTTGAGCGCCATGCCGAGCCAGGCGTTGGCGCCGGCGATGCGCATGTCCACGCCGGGATTGGCGTCGGCGCCATCGGCCAGATAGGCAAACACCCAGGCCCCGGACGCTGTCTGCGACCTGGCCAGCGCGTTGATGATCTGCTCGGCACTGGCCTGCTCGCCGGCCAGGCTGAAGGCGATCACGGCCAGCGCCTGGTCATACAGGAAGGCCGAGTCCATGTCGTGGAAGCTGCGGATCAGGCGCCCCGCGCCATACGGCCCGCCCGTGACCTGCGGCGTATTCATCATGCGCTGCAGTGCGGCGATCTGCGCGTTGGCGGACGTTGCCGGCGCCGGGAAATAAGCGGCGGTATAGGCCGTGAGCGCCGCCGGATCGATTGGCAGCGACAGCTTGGTGGTGCCCGTGATCTGGCCGCTGCAAAAGCCGCCGGTCGCATTGCAGTTGGGGCCCGAGAGCGGATTGTAGGATGCTGGATGCAGCACCAGCACGGCGCGGTCGGCGCTGCCCACCGAACGTGGCAGCGTCAGCGTGAACGTGCCGTCGGCACTGATGACGGCGCTCGCATCGGCCTGGTAATAGAAGACGTCGTGGTGAATGAACACGCCCAGCCGATAGTTCTGGACGCTGCCTGCCGGCAGCGCATGCGCGCCGCGGAACACGGTCTGCGTGGCCGACTGCGTCAGTTGCGAGACGCCGAACGCCACGGCTGGCACGCTGGCGAGCGGCGGTTCATTGTACGGAAAATCCCACCCCGACCAGACCGGCCACGGTGACGCGGCGGCCACGGCGACAGGCGCCGCCGACAACTGCCGCGACATACCCGCCTGCACGCCGCCATCGGCGGCATTACCGCCACAACCGGCCAGCACCAGCGCCGTCGCTACCGCCGTCGCTTTCGCACCCAGACCATTGTTCGCACCACGCATCGCATTCTCCTGAAGGACACTCTGCTGACAAGTTGCTGTCCGGTCGCCGGGTGGCGACCGGATGATCACCGCTTTACCAGTCCACGCCCACGCGCACACCGAACATGCGTGGCTCGTTGTACTGGCCAATGACATACCCCGGGTCGACGATGCGCGCATTGTTCTTGGCAAGCACGTCGTTCAGGTTGTTCACGTACACCTCGGCGCGCCAGTTGCCGCTCGGTGCGGTCAAGCGCAGCGACGCATCATAGGTTGCGTAGGCGTTCTGCTGGTTGCCGACCTTGGGGTTGTCCAGGTTCTGGATGCTGAAGTACATCTTGTCCTGCCAGCGCGCGGACAGGCGCGGCGTGAGTTCGTAGTCGCCAGCCAGCACGAAGCGCTGCGAGACTTCGATCCGGGCGGAATTGCGCGGCGCGTTCGGCAAATCATTACCCACCACGTTCGCCGGGAAGCGCCCGACCAGCGCCTGGTTCGGCCCCGTGTAGCGCACGCACGGCTCCACGCCGTAGGTGGCGCGGAACGGGCCGCACGGCACGTCACGCCAGGTCTGCGTGTAATCCGGATACGACACCACCTTGGCGCGCAGGTGCGAGTACTGGAAATTGACTTCGGCGCCCGCCCATGGACGGTATTTGCCTTCCAGTTCGAGGCCCGAGATCTTCGCTTCGGCCGCATTCGTGGTGCCGTACAACACCGCCGAATCGCACGATGGATTGGCCGCGGTGCACGGGATCGCCGGGATGATCTTGCCCATCTCGACCGCGCCCGTCATCTGCATGTCCTTGTAACGGCTGTGGAAGGCGGTGGCCGAGAACGACAGGCGGTTGTCCAGCATGCGGCCCTTGTAACCGACCTCGAAATTGGTCAGCGTTTCAGGCTTCCATGGCAGGAAGGTGTAGTGCGGGCCCGGCTCGCGGTCGGCGCAGTTGCCGCCCAGGCCGCGCGCGCAGATGTTCTGCTTGTCGCTGAAGCCGCCGGCCTTGTAGCCGGTCGAGAGCGAACCGAACACGAAGTCGTCCGGCGTGACCTGGTAGCTCAGGCCCAGGCGCCAGGTGAACTTGTTCCACGAATCGCGGTTGCTGCTGATGTCGGGCGTGATGCCGGCCATGCCGGCCACGCCGTAGTACGAACCCATGCCGGGTTTGAGGTCGCTGCTGTTGAAGAAGCGGCCCGGGATCGGCGTGTACTGGCCCTGGAAGTACGAGTACGGATCGCCCGTGGTGCCCGAATCGTAGAACTTGCCGTTCTTGTCTTCGCGCTCGTCGCGCGTCATGCGCCCGCCGACCGTCAGGTTCCATTTGGGTGCGAAGGTCCAGTCGACCTGGCCGAAGGCGGCCATCGATTCAGCCTGGCGGTCGGTCTGGTCGTACAGCGCGTAGTACGGCGCGCCCGGTGCGTTGACCATTGCCGAGATCGAGTCTTCACCGAACTCGATCGCGTTCTTTTCGTGCATCCAGAACAGGCCCGTGACGTAGCGCAGATTGCCCTGCTCGCCGCGCAGCTGCAGTTCCTGGACCGTGGTCTTGAACTTGGACGAATTGGTAAAGCCGGCCGAATCGTTGACGAAGCCGCCGTAGATGTTGATGTCTTCGGCCAGTGGCTGGTAGCCCGAGTCGCCGTCGCGGATCTGGCGGCGGTTCTGCTCCGAGTACGACACGTTGTATTCGACGGTCGTGTGGTCGTTCACGCTCCAGGTCAGGCGGTTGCGGAAGGTGTCGATGTTCCAGTCGAGTTCACCCGGCCGGTTGATCTTGACGTCCCACTGCCCGCCCGGGCAGGCGTGGGCCGTGCCGGCCGCCATCGTGCAATCCTTGAGCGCGATGTCGCCGGCGCCCTTGTTGGTGTAGCGCTCGTAGGCGCCGAGCCATTCGAGATCGTTGCGGATCTTCCAGCGGCCCTGCAGGCGCGCCGCCCATTCGTCCTTGTTGCCATAGGCATCGCTGGCGCCGACCTTGCGGTTGTAGCGCTGGTCGACATCGGGAATGACGTTGCCGGCCGCATCGCGCGCCGGCGTCACGCCGAACTCCGGGAAGTTCGCCGCGTAGAAATCCTGCTCCTGGTTCAGGTAGCTGTCGCGCTTGATGACCATCATCGTGGCGCGCATCGCGAAGTTGTCGCTGACCGGGATGTTCTGCACGGCCGTCACCTGGCGCAGGTTGTAGCGGCCGAGCGTCAGGCCGGCATTGCCTTCGGTCGAATTGAATTGCGGCTTGTTCGGGATGATGTTGATGCTGCCGCCCGTCGCATTGCGGCCAAACAGCGTGCCCTGCGGGCCGCGCAGCACTTCGACCTGCTCCAGGTCGAACAGCAGCGCCAGCGCCGATTGCGGGCGCGGCGTGTAGATGCCGTCGACGTTCAGGCTGACTGCCGGATTGCCGATCTCGGTAAAGTCGTTGCTGCTCACGCCGCGCACCGAAATCTTCACGCCCGAGCTGCCATCGGTCGCACTGCCCAGTTGCAGATTGGGCACTTCGCCACTCAGGCCGCGCACGTCGGTGATGCCCTTGCGGGTCAGTTCTTCCTGGCCGACGGCGGTCACCGACACCGGGGTGCGCAAGAGCGAGGTCGAATGGCGCGTTGCCGTGACCTTCACTTCGGCGATCGCTTCGCCACTGCCGATGCGCGGCGCCGCTGGCGCAGCTGTGTCCTGCGCCAGGGCCGGCATGGCGATGCAGGCGCTGGCGACAGCCGCACTGATCAGCGTTGTATGTGGTTTCAGTAGAGACATCCGGTGCTCCTGGTATGAAATGAAAAACGATGGACCGCGCAGCAGCGCCGTGCGGACAAGTCCTGGTGGGGTGGAAATCAAGGTCGGGCGGATGCGCCCGGACTGCGCCAGCGGCGGATCTTGTGGCCGTAGGCTGCGTACCAGAGGATCAGGCCGTAGCACGGCAACAGCATCCAGTAAGCGCCGCGCGAGGTATTCAGATCGGCCAGGTGGCCGTACAGCAGCGGCAATACCGCGCCGCCGGAGATCGCCATGACCAGCAGCGCCGAGCCGCTTGCCGTGTAGCGGCCCAGGCCCTGCAGCGCCAGCGGCCAGATGGCCGGCCATACCATGGCGTTGGCCAGGCCCAGCAGCGCCAGGTACATGACCGTGTCGGGCACGGTCGGCACGCCGGCCCAGCCGATCAGGGCTTGCGAGACGCCGCTGTCGGTGGGCGAACCGGTGGCCACGCCGATCGTGAGCAGCAGGCCCGCAACGGCCGACAGCATCAAGGCGCGCTGCTGCGACAGGTAGCGCGGAATCGCGACCACGCCGATCAGGTAACCGAGCACCATGCACATCATCGTGTAAGACGTCAGTACGCCGAAGTTGGCCACGTTCAGTTCATGCCCATACAGGCCGATGGTGTCGCCGGCGATGACTTCCACGCCAACGTAGGCAAACAGCGCCATCGCGCCCAGCACCAGTTGCGGGAACTGCAGCACGCCGGTGCGCTCGACACCAGCCTCGGGCGTGTCGGCCTCGGGCTCGATATCGCGCAGGTTCGAAAAATGGATGAAGACCATGATCACGAACAGCACCGCAGCCATGCAGATGTATGGCAGCACCAGCCGCTCGGACAGGCCGGCCCGCGCAGCGCTGCGAGCAACCGGGTCGAGCGCTTCGAGCGCCGTGTGCGAGAAGCTGTCGATGTCGGCCAGCATCAGCGTGGAGAACACGAGCGGCACCACGACCCCGGCGCCCTTGTTGAAGAGGCCCATGATGCTGATGCGCATGGCGGCGCTCTCGCGCGGGCCAAGGCAGACGATGTAGGGATTGATCGCGGTCTGCATCAGCGTCATGCCGCTGGCGAGCGTGAACAGCGCCACCAGGAACAGTTCGTAGCGCGCACTTTGCGCGGCCGGGATGAACAGCAGCGCGCCCACGCACATGATGCCCAGACCGATTGTCATGCCTTTCTTGTAGCCGGTGCGTACCAGCACCGCAGCCGATGGCAGGGCCATGGCCGTGTAGGCGATGTAGAAAGCGAAGGTCACCCACAGGGCCTGGAAATTGTTCAGGCCGCAGACGATCTTCAAGAAGGGAACCAGCGAGCCATTGAGCCAGGTGACGAACCCGAGGATAAAGAACAGCAGGCCGACGAACGCCATGCCGAGGACAACGTCGCGCCTGGAATTGCCGGCAACCGGCGCGCTGGCGAGGGTCACAGCCATGCTGCGCTACCTGCGTCGATGGCGGCCAACAGTGCGCACGACAAGCGGTGCGGGAGCGTTTTGAACTGTTGCATGAATGTCCTCGTGTTATCGATGATTCATGCTAGCAGCGGTGCCAGCGGGCGACCACCTACCGCCAAGAAACACATAACCTTATGATTTCATTGGTTTGTTGGGTAATCAGCGGCCGCTGTTGCTCACACTTCTTTACAAACGGGGCGCGGTAACGCTGCCAGGCACGGGAAATGCGTGGGCCTTGCTTGCAAAACTTTACAAAACGACGCGAGAAATTACAGGAGTGTGACGTCAGCACCACATGAAGGCGGTTTTATCGACAGCGATGTGCGGTGTCCGCCTGCTTTACACCGTGACCACGTCGTATGCAGCAGGAATCTATAACTGACTGATTATTCAGTAATATCCGTTGTCGGCATACGACTTGCTAGACAGTCGGAACACTGCAGTCTTTGCGCGCCAACTAAAAATACACTGGAGACTTTGATGACCATTCCTTGCAGCCTGCGCCATTCCGGCACGGCACTCTTCGCCGCAGTCGCACTGGGCGGCCTGGCCCTGCCCGCATCCGCAACGACGATCCTCTTCGTTGGCAACAGCTTTACCTATGGCGATCCGGCCGGCGCCAAGCCGCCCATCGTGCAGAACTACCGTCCCGATACCGTGACCGACCTGAACGGTCGGGGGATCGGTGGCGTACCGGCGCTGTTCAAGGCCATGACGATGCAGGCCGGCCTGGATTATCAGGTGAGCCTGGAAACAGAGCCCGGTTCGGGCCTGGATTTTCACTATAAGAACCGCTTCAGCACGATCGTGAAGCCGTTCGACATGGTGCTGCTGCAAAGCTACAGCACGCTCGACGGCGCCAGGCCAGGCAACCCGGAAACGCTGATCCGCTATTCCGGCCTGCTGGCCAATGCGTTTCGCGAGCAGAATCCGGATGTCGACGTGCGCCTGACGTCGACCTGGTCGCGCGCCGACCTGACATACCAGAACGCCAACAGCCCGTGGTTTGGGAAATCGATCTGCGCAATGGCGCAGGACGTGCGCGCCGGCTACGATGCCGCCGATTCGGCGTCAAACATCATCAGTGGCGTGATCCCCGTGGGCCAGGCCTGGAGCCAGGCCATCGCAGGCGGCCTGGCCGACGCCAACCCGTACGACGGCATCGGCGCCGGCCAGATCAACCTGTGGGCGCCAGACTCCTACCATGGCAGCAACTACGGCTACTACCTGGAAGCGCTGACCATCTTCGGCAACGTCACCGGACTCGATCCACGCTCGCTGGGCGCCGACGATTACGTCGCCCGCGACCTTGGCATCAATGTGGCGACTGCGCTGGCCCTGCAAGGCTTTGCCGCGGCGCAGCTGGAGGCAGAAGAAATGCGGAGCCTGGCATGCTGGCCATGTTTGCAACCGTCGGCGGCTTGCTGGTCGCCGTACGCCGCCGCTGTAACAATGCCAAGGCACGCCACGGCGCACTCGCCTGATATCGCGCGTTCGCGCGTCGACATCCTTCGACTACTGACCGTGACGGCGCCTGCCCAGGTACCGTCACGGTCGTCCTCATCGTCGTCCGGGAGTGGCAGCACATGATTGCAACACCCGCTGTCGTGTCTGTACGAATTGTCATAATTTCTGGCTGATTCGCACGATCTGCTGAAAGCACGCTTCCATACTACGGTTTCTACGAAATTTCCTTAGAGGAATAATCACACTTTCTCACTTCAAACATCATATTTACTGACCTTGGCGGTGTCAGCTTGGACAGAGTGCGCAGAATCAGCATGCATTTCATGATCAGAAGATATTGAACAGCTCCAATCGTTTCCACCCGTCTATATTTTTAAGGTTAAATAGTGAAAAAATTCACTTTACGAGACCTTGATGCCGACCCAACCCAACTTGCTGCCTGTCTACCGCCATGCCGACCGTTTGCTGATCATCGTGCTGTGGGCGATGCTGGGCTTTTCGCTGGCATTGACCGGCATGCACGACACCATGACATGGTCGCTGCTGGTCGGTCTGCCGATCGTCGTGATCGCAAGTGGCGTCACGTTCCTGGCCAGCGGCACGCTCACGAGTCGGCTGGTCAATGCCGGCGCACTGATGGCCATGTGTGCGCTGCACATTCATCAAGGTAACGGCCGGGAAGAACTGCACTTCGGGATCTTCGTCTCGCTGGCGATCCTGCTGTGCTACCGCGACTGGCGCGTGATCCTGTTCGCGGCGGGTCTGACCGCCGTGCACCACTTCAGCTTCAACTACCTGCAAGAGCTCGGCTATGGCGTCATTTGCCTGACCCGGCCAGGGCTGGCGATCGTCTTCATCCACGCCGGCTACGTCATCGTCGAAACGATGGTGCTGTGCTACATCGCGCTGGTACTGCAACGCGAAGCGCTGCGCTCGGCCGAACTGCGCGCCAGCGTCTCGATGCTGCAGGCCCAGCACGGGATCATCGACCTGCGCTCGCTGGCGCCGGTTACCAGCAGCAGCGGCCGCGCCCTGCGCGACGTGCTGCACACGCTGCAGACGGCGATTGGCCAGGTGCGCGATACGGTCGAGACCACGCGCGGCGCGGCCAGCGACATTGCCGAAGGCAGCGCGCTGCTGTTCGAACACTCGCGGGACCAGACCGAGGCCTTCGGCCGCGCCGCCGCCTCCATCGACGAACTGGGCGACATCATCCGCGCCAATGCCGAGCACGCCCGGCAAGCCAATGCGCTGGCGACACAGGCGTCGGGGATTGCCGTCGTCGGCGGGCGCCAGGTCAGTGCGGTCGTCGAGCGCATGGGCCTGATCGACACGTCGTCGCGCCAGATTGCCGAGATCACCGCCGTCATCGACGGCATCGCGTTCCAGACCAATATCCTGGCCCTCAACGCTGCGGTGGAAGCCGCCCGTGCCGGCGAACAGGGACGCGGTTTTGCCGTCGTGGCCGCCGAAGTGCGCCAACTGGCCCAGCGTTCGGGCGCCGCCGCCCGCGAAATCAAGGGCCTGATCGAGGAATCGGTGCGCCAGGTCAGCGCCGGCAGCGCGCTGGCCCAGGAAGCCGGGCGCACGATGGACAACATCGTGCAAAGCGTGACCGACGTGACTGGCATGGTCGGCCGGATCAGCGCGGCTGGCGACGATCAGGCCGTGCGTGTGGAGGCGGTGGCCGACGCCATCGGCGCCATGGACAGGTCGTTGCAGCACAATACGCAGATGGTCAGCAAGACCGCGGCCGCGGCCGATTCGCTGCAGCAGCGGGCCCATGGCCTGGCGCAGATCGTGCGCATCTTCCGGCTCGACACGCCAGGCACGGCGCAGATGGGACTATCCTGAGCTCAGTACAATGATGACGTCATGCCATTCATATTGACTCCCCCGGCGGCGCGTGGCGTCGCCCCCGTCGCTCTGCTGCTCTGCCTATTGGCCTGGCCGCAGGGCAATGCGCGCGCGCAGGCAACGTGGAAGGTGACCGGGTTCGGCACCGTCGCCGCCGTTCATGCCACGCAGGACCAGGCCGACTACACGGTCAATCCCAACTCGCCTGGCCAGGCGGGCTACTCCAAAGCGTGGGCGTTCGACGTCGATAGCCGCGCCGGTGCGCAGCTCGATGTCCGGTTCGACAAGCGCTGGTCGGCCGTGGTCCAGGCGACGCAGGAAAAAAGCATCGAGAATTCGTACAAGACGTACCTCACCTGGGCCAACGTGAAGTTCCAGGCAACGCCGGAGCTGTCGCTGCGCGCCGGGCGCATTGCGCTGCCGCTGTTCCTGGCCGCCGACTATCGCAAGGTGGGCTACGCCCTGCCCTGGATGCGCGCCCCCGTCGAACTGTACAGCCTGATACCGATTTCCTACAGCGACGGCGTCGACGCCTCGTACCGCTGGCATACCGGGCAGGTCAAGCACGAGACCACGCTCTCGCTCGGCCATGCGGCCGCGCGCCTGAACAAGGACCTCACCGGCAAGGCCCGCAACATCGTCGGCCTCACCGAGAGCGCGACGGCCGGCGCATTGACCGTGCGCTTCACGGCGGCCCAGGCGCTGTTGGTGGTGCCGGGTGCGGAAGCGTTGTTCGACGGCCTGCGCGCCTTCGGCCCACCGGGCGAGGCGCTGGCAGACCGCTACGATATCGCCAAGCGCCATGTGCGCGTGTTCAGCGCCGGCTTCAACTACGATCCGGGCAACTGGTTCATCACCGGCGAGAGCGGGCGCATCAACACCAGCTCGCTCCTGGGCGACCAGACCGCCTCGTATCTGTCGGCCGGCCGGCGCTTCGGCAATGTGGCGCCCTACGTCACCTATGCGCGCCTGGTCGCCAACCTCGCCACGCAGACAGCCGGGCTGCCGCTGGACGACTTGCCGCCCGAAGCCGCGGCGGTGGCAGGCTTGTTGAACAATGCATTGAATGACCAGCTGCGCCAGATTGGCGTGCAGGACACGGCCAGCGTCGGCGTGCGCTGGGACGTCGCGCCGAACATTGCACTCAAGGGGCAGTTCGACCGCGTCAAGCCGCGCGGCGGCTCGATCGGCACCCTGATCAACGTCCAGCCGGGGTTCCGTTCCGGCCAGGCGTTCAACGTCATCAGCCTTGGCATGGACGTCGTTTTCTGACCATGATGAACCGTTCGCTTCCCACACTGTTGCTGGCCCTGTGCCTGGGCCCCGCCCTTGCGCTGGCACCCAGCGCTGCCCCGGCGGCAGAACTGGCCGTGATCGTCTCCGCCCGCAGCAACATCAGTATGCTCAGTGCCGATCAGGTCGCCGAGATCTTCCTGTTCCAGACCAACCGCTTCCCGAATGGCAGCGAAGTGGTACCCATCGACCAGGACCTGGGTTCGCCGCTACGTGACGAGTTCTACAGCAAGGTCACGCACCGCACCCCGGCGCTGGTGAAAGCGCACTGGGCCAGACTGATCTTTACTGGCCGCGGTCAGCCGCCGGCCGAGGTCGATGGCAATGCCGCCATGCGCAGGATGATCGCCGAGAACCCGGGGATGATCGGCTATGTCGAGCGCACGGCACTGGATCCCAGCGTGCGCGCGGTGCTGATCGTGCGCTGACGGGCGTTGCTGCCGGCGCACGGTCAGCTGTCTTCAGCGATTTTCGGGATCGGCACGCCGTTCCGGCGGGTCTCCCTCTTCGAAGCCGGCGACAAACACCAGCAGCACATCATTCAGGATTTTTTCCTGGCCTGCTTCGAGCAGCGCATTGGCCACCCGCGACAATTCGACCGGATCGGCCTTGCCATAACTGCCATCGATTGCTCTGCGCGTTACCTTGCCAAGTTCAAACGCCAACTCGGCGGCTGCAGTACTTTCTGTAGTTCTCATATCACCCTTTGTCGTGTCGAGCGCGCGCTCCATGCAAAACCGCCATCGTTGGCGGTCCCGGTCCCATGCATGATACCGGCGAATCGAGAAATGAGATTTCCCGCCATGTGCGTTCATAGCCGCTCGAGGCAGATTGCCCAGCACAGAACGCAGGCGTTCGCACTCCTGGAAGCCAGCGATGTAATTGACCACGTCAATCCTGGCTTCTGCGTGATTCACATCATCGCAGACCGGAATGGCGAGCATACTTGGCGCCACGCTTGGGCCACGGGTCTGCGCAAGAAAGGTCGAGCACGACAGCCAAGTACAGTCAGCCGATGCCATTTCGGATGTAGATGATATCCGAGGCGCATGCCAGATCGGCGCTGCTTGATTGAACTGCCTGGCAAGGTGCTCGCGCAACAGGCAGGACATGCTTGGTGGCGCTCGTGTCCACGAACCTGCACTTCCAGACTGGCTTCAGACGGAGCAGCAATGGCGATAAGAACCACTGACTGAAGAAGCGAAGCCATCATGGAGCGTTACAGGGCACCCTACGTAAATTCAGGAGACGGCATCACCCTATCCTATCCAAGCCTCACCTGATATCAGGCTATCATCAATCGATTCACGTATTTTTGTAGTTTCGATGAACCGGTATAGGGTACTGGCTCATACTTAAACAATGGGCATGGCAACAGGCTATATTGCACGCCGAGCATTAGCCTAGGATTGACTGTTGGAATGCTACCTTTGTGCAAACCACGTGTATCAATGAAAAAGGTCGTTCCGGCGCTGCCGAGGATTGCCTTATGCTCGCCACCGACCTGATTGTCTGAAAGAGGATGGAGACGTACGGACATTCTGTCGAGATGGGTACCGGTTGCAAAGGTGTGAGGCCCACATTCAGCGTCCACATCCGTAAGATACACCATCAGCTTGATGCTGCCCATTTCGCAATCACGATGGAATCTTTGTACTTTATCGGGTTTATTTGAATGAGGAAAAGTCCACCGAAGACTCATCCCCGTTATGACTGGCATGAATCCGAGATACTCGAAAGCCAATGTCAGAATGTCTGGATGATTAGCAAGTTCCATCACGTTGGGACAGTTGACAACGGTAGACAGTGGGTAATCGCCAATTTGGCAATTTTCAGGGACATCATCTAAACGAAAATTTTTTCCAGAACCTTTGGTGTCGAGTAGAGGGCGAGTTAAAAGATATGAGAGAATCTCTTGACATTGCGTCTTGGAAATAATGGGAGCTAATTTGATATAACCAAGGCTTTGAAAATCTTTTAGCGTGGTGCTTGGCCTTGGACTAGCAAGCGTGAAATGCGGAAAGCAGCGTCGTAAAAACAAGAGCAAGATGCGATGAGAAAAGCGTCGAACTCTAAGACTGGTAATCAGCCGTTGACAATAATAAAATCCTAGCCGGATGCGTTCGGTTTTGGATGCAGATGCAAAAGTGATGTAACGTTGCACAATAATAGCCCTTAACTTAGCTGAGCCAACAATAACTAGTTGCATCGCTCATATGCGGTCTAACGGCATCGAGATAAGAAAGCTTTTCGTTTTAAAATTTCATTAAATCTAACATAGCAGAAACCAAACCCATAGATCATAGATCATAGATCATAGATCATAGATCATAGATCATAGATCATAGATCAATTATTGCCTACTGAGTCACAGCTTGTATTCTATTAGCATAGACTTCTTCAAAATTGATTTACATCAAACCACGTTTTTTTTGCAAGAATTACAGATATGCCCTATGCATGAAGATGGGCATTTCACTCTCGGCTTCGTATTGCTCAGTCCAGTAAATCGACGATTGCGATAGAAGCACAGAAATTCTCGAATCCGGAGGTACCGATTACGTTATGGTCCATCGGGTCGTATCGAAGGAGACAAGGTTTCGACTTGTTCACGTAATTGCATTGCCAAACACGCTTCATCTTTAGATTCAGGGAGAAGCGTTCAGCAACGGCGTTATCCCAGCAGTACCGTTGCGGCTCATGCTGTAAACGAAGCCATACTTGGTCAGCATGGCCGTGTACTGGTTGCTCATACTGACCGCCGCGATCGGAATGGAACGACCAGTCCGGCCGCTGGACGGCGTGCCTGTATCGCCATGAGCGAGAGAGCACTACACTTGATATGTCACTCAACGGCTCTGCAGCCGCCAGTTCGCCAGTCAGTCGAACTTGCTGAAATCCGGCTTGCGCTTCTCGAAGAACGCCGTGAAGGCTTCCTTCGCTTCGGCGCCGCCCAGCATCGCGCTGAACTGTTCATTTTCAGCCGCGATGGTGTCCCTGACGTGCGCGGTGCGCGCGCGGCGCATCAGCGCCTTGGTGGTGCGGATCGAGGCTGGGGGCAGCTTGACCAGTTTCGCCGCCTGCGCCTGTGCGAATGCGAGCAGTTCCGCTGCCGGCAGCACGCGCGCGACGATCCCCATCTCCAGCGCTTCCTGGGCCAGGAACGGCTCGCCCAGCATCAGCTTTTCAGCAGCGCGCGTATAGCCGGCCGACTGCGCGACCAGCAGCGACGAGGCAAATTCAGGGCACAGACCCAGCTGCGAGAACGGCATCGAGAATTTGGCGTTGTCGGCCGCGTAGACCAGATCGCAATGCATCAGCAGCGTGGTGCCGATGCCGACAGCGGCGCCGGCCACGGCCGCGACCACCGGTTTGGTGCACCCTTCCAGCGCCAGCATGAACTGGAATACCGGACGCTCCGGCGTCATCGCACCTTCGCCCGTGTTGTTGAGGAAATCGTCGAGGTCGTTACCGGCGGTGAAAATTTCGGGCTGGCCGGTGATCAGGATGGCGCGGACCGCCGTGTCCTGCTCGGCGGCGCGCAAGGCGTCGGCCATCGTTTGGTACATCGCGCCGGTGATCGCGTTCTTGCGTTCGAGGCGGTTGAAGGTGATCGTGAGGATGCCGTCGGCGGTCGTGGTGAGGATGCTCATGGTGGTTGTCTCCCGTTTATTCTTGGGCTGGTTGGACGCGTGGGCGGGAGACCCGCCCACCCTACATAGTCGATTGTAGGGTGAGCGGATCTCCCGCCCACGCGGAGATCGTACTGGCTTGCTTAGACGCGTTCGATAATGCCCGCAGCGCCCATGCCGGCACCGACGCACATCGTCACCATGCCGTACTTCAGGTTATTGCGACGCAGCGCGTGCACGACGGTCGCGGCGCGGATCGCACCGGTTGCGCCCAGCGGGTGACCCAGGGCGATCGCGCCGCCCAGTGGGTTGACCTTGCTGGTGTCCAGGCCCAGATCGCGGATCACGGCCAGCGCCTGCGCGGCGAAGGCTTCGTTCAGCTCGATCCAGTCCAGCTGGTCCTGCGTGATGCCGGCAGCGGCCAGCGCTGCAGGAATCGCGAACTTCGGACCGATGCCCATGATTTCCGGCGGCACGCCGCGCACGGCGAACGACGAGAACTTGGCCAGCGGCGTCAGGTTGTGCTCGCGCAGGATTTTTTCGCTGACGACGATCAGGGCGCCGGCGCCATCCGACATCTGCGACGACGTGGCGGCGGTGACCGAACCCTTGGCAGCGAACACGGGCTTGAGTTTGCCCATGCTTTCCATGCTGGCGTCGGCGCGTGGGCCTTCGTCGGTATCGACCGTGCGGGTCTTGACGTCGATCTGGCCGGTGGCCAGGTTCGGCGTGCGGGTGATGACGTCAACCGGCGTGATCTCGTCCTTGAAGTGGCCGGCCTGCTGCGCAGCGATGGCGCGGCGGTGCGATTCCAGGCCGAATGCGTCCTGGTCTTCGCGCGAGATCTTCCACTGGTTGGCGACGTTCTCGGCCGTCAGGCCCATGCCGTAGGCCAGGCCCACGTTCTCGTCCTTGAACGTGTCCATATTGATCGACGGGTGGTGGCCCATCATCGGCACCATCGACATCGATTCGACGCCGCCGGCGATCATCACGTCGGCTTCGCCCACGCGGATGCGGTCAGCGGCCATCGCCAGCGCGGTGATGCCCGACGCGCAGTAACGGTTGACCGTCACGCCGCCCACGGTGTTCGGCAGGCCAGCCAGCACGACCGAGTTACGGGCGATGTTGAAGCCCTGCTCGGCTTCCGGGAACGAGCAGCCGATGATCGCATCGATGATCAACGCCGGGTCCAGGTTCGGCACGGCCGCCATGGCGCCGCGGATCGCGTGCACCAGCAGGTCGTCCGGGCGGGTCTTGTTGAACATGCCGCGCGGCGCCTTGCCGATCGGGGTGCGGGTCGCTGCGACGATGTATGCGTCTTGAAGTTGTTTGCTCATGTCAGTGTCCTGTTCTGTCGACGCTTAGTTGCGCACTGGCTTGCCGGTCTGCATCATGCCCATGATGCGTTCCTGCGTTTTCGGATTGTTCAGCAGCGCCACGAAGGCCTTGCGTTCCAGGTCGAGGATCCACTGCTCGCTGACCACACTGCCCTGGTCGATGTCGCCGCCAGTGACGATCTCGGCGATGGTGTCGCCCAGCTGGTAGTCATAGGCCGAGATGAAGCCGCCGTCGCGCATATTGACCATCTGGCCGCGGATCGTGCCCCAGCCATAACGGCCGGTGACCGGGAACGTGCGGCGCGCCGGTGCGCGGTAGCCAGCATCGGCCATGGCGCGCGCCGTGGTTTTCGCCACGTGCAGCAGTTCGTAGGCGTTGAAGACAATCACGTCGTCTTCTTTCAGGTAACCCATGGCCTTGGCTTCCAGCGCCGACTTCGACACTTGCGCGGTGGCCGCGTTCATGAAACCGTTCTTCAGGAATTGCAGGATGTCGTTGCCCTTGGCTTCGGTTGCCGCGCGCAGCGCTGCTTCCTTCAGGCCGCCGCCGGCAGGCACCAGGCCCACGCCGACTTCGACCAGGCCGATGTACGACTCGATCGACGCGACACGCTTGCTGGCATGCAGCGCCAGTTCGCAGCCGCCGCCCAGCGCCAAGCCCGCCACTGCGGCGACGACCGGCACGTTCGAGTACTTGAGCGCCATGAAGGTGTCCTGCAGCTCGCGCACGATCGGCTCCATCGCCTTCGCGCCGCCGGCCATGAAGGCTGGCAGGGCCGATTGCAGGTCGGCGCCGGCCGAGAACGCGCCGCCTTCGGCTGCGTCGGTGTTCCAGATCACGATGCCCTTGAAGCCGGTTTCGGCTTCTTTCAGCGCGCGCTGCAGGCCCTTGATGACGCCATCGCCGATGACGTGCATCTTGGTCTTGAGCGAGACGACCAGGACTTCGTCGTCCGAGTGCCACAGGCGCACGGATTCGTCTTCGAACACGGTGGTGCCGGCGGTCTTTGGATCGGCGCCGCCCAGGCCCACGACCGGTGCGCGGAACTGCTGGCGTTGGTACACCGGCAGATCCGACAGGGGTACATAGCCGCTCTTGGCAACCGAGTACGAACCTTCAGGGGTGTGCACGCCCTTCTCGGCGACCGAACCCTCGAACACCCAGGCTGGCAGCGGTGCGGTGGACAGTGCCTTGCCGGCGTCGATGTCTTCCTTGACCCACTGCGCAATCTGCGTCCAGCCGGCGCCCTGCCACGTTTCGAACGGGCCGACGCTCCAGCCGAAGCCCCAGCGCATCGCGAAGTCGATGTCGCGCGCGTTGTCGGCGATCGATTCGAGGTGGAACGCGATGTAGTGGAACGCGTCGCGGAAGATCGCCCACAGGAACTGCGCCTGCGGGTTGGTCGACTCGCGCATGGCCTTGAACTTCTTGACCGGGTCTTTCTCTTTCAGGATGCGGCCAACGATGTCGGCGGCCTTGGCGCCGCCGGTGACGTACTCACCCGTGGCGAAGTCCAGGCGCTGGATCTCCTTGCCGACCTTCTTGTAGAAGCCGGCGCCGGATTTCTGGCCCAGCGCACCTTTTTCGATCAGCTTGGCCAGGATGTCCGGCGTCTTGTAGACGCTGAAGAACGGGTCGTCCTTCAGGTTGTCCTGCATCGTCTTGATCACATGGCCCATCGTGTCCAGGCCGACCACGTCCGCGGTGCGGAAGGTGCCCGACTTGGCGCGACCCAGCTTGGCGCCGGTCAGGTCGTCGACCACGTCCACCGACAGGCCGAATTTCTCGGCTTCGACAATCGTGGCCAGCATGCCGAAGATGCCGACGCGGTTGGCGATGAAGTTCGGGGTGTCTTTCGCGCGCACGACGCCCTTGCCCAGCGTCGAGGTCAGGAACGTTTCGAGCTGGTCCAGGATGTCAGGACGGGTGTCCGTGGTCGGGATCAGTTCGACCAGGTGCATGTAGCGCGGCGGGTTGAAGAAGTGCACGCCGCAGAAACGGGCCTTCAGTTCGGCGTCGAAGCCTTCGGCCAGCTTGTTGATCGACAGGCCCGACGTGTTCGACGCGAAGATCGCGTTCGGCGCGATGTGCGGCGCGACCTTGGCGTACAGGTCGTGTTTCCAGTCCATGCGCTCGGCGATGGCTTCGATAATCAGGTCGCAGCCGGCCAGCACGTCGAGGTTGTCCTCGTAGTTGGCCACTTCGATCAGGGCCGCATCATCCTTGTTGCCCAGCGGGGCTGGCGAGAGCTTTTTCAGGTTCTCGATGGCGCGCAGGACGATGCCGTTCTTCGGGCCTTCCTTGGCAGGCAGGTCGAACAGCACGACTGGCACCTTGGCGTTCACGCAGTGGGCGGCGATTTGCGCGCCCATCACGCCGGCGCCCAGCACGGCGACTTTCTTGACGATGAAATTGGACATGTATATTCCTTAATCCTTGGTTGGCACGTCGTTCCCGTGAAGGCGGGAACCTCAGTTTACCGGCGTTACCGCTGCGCTAAACTTGGGTTCCCGCCTACGCGGGAACGACGGCGATGGTCTATCAGCGTGACGTAGTGTTAGAACAGGTCGGCGTCCAGCGCCGTCAGGTTCGCGGCGCCCGAACGTGCCTGGCGGATCAGCATCGCGGTTTCCGGATACAGACGTGCGAAGTAGAAGCGGATCGTCGCCAGCTTCGATTCATAGAAGCGGTCGCCCGAATCGAGCTTGGCCAGTGCGATCTTGGCTTGCTGCGCGAACAGGTAGCTGTAGACCAGGTGACCGGCCACGCGCAGGTAAGGCACGGCGGCGGCGCCCACTTCGTCCGGATTCTGGAACGCCTTCATGCCGATTTCCATCGTCAGCTTGGTGACCTTGTCGCCCAGCTCGCCCAGTGGCGTGACAAATTCGGACATGTTCTCGTCCAGGCCATTGTCTTCGACGAAGTTCTTGATCTTCTCGCCGAACTTGCGCAGCTTGGCGCCGTTGTCCATCAGGATCTTGCGGCCCAGGAGGTCCAGCGACTGGATGGTGTTGGTGCCTTCGTAGATCATGTTGATGCGCGCGTCGCGCACATACTGCTCCATGCCCCATTCGGCGATATAGCCGTGGCCGCCGTAGACCTGCATCGCTTCGGAGGTCGCGATCCAGCCGTTGTCGGTGATGAAGGCCTTGATGATTGGTGTCAGCAGCGCGACTTCGTCAGCCGCTTCCTTGCGCACGTCTTCGTCGGTGTGGTTCAGTTCGCGGTCGATCTGCAGCGCGACGTACGACGAGAACGCGCGGCCGCCTTCGGCGAAGGCTTTTGCGGTCAGCAGCATGCGGCGCACGTCCGGGTGCACGATGATCGGATCGGCTGGCTTGTCCGGTGCTTTCACGCCCGACAGGCTGCGCATCTGGATGCGGTCTTTTGCATAGGCCAGTGCGTTCTGGTACGCCACTTCGGTCAGGCCGAGCGACTGCATGCCCACGCCCAGGCGGGCCGCGTTCATGAACACGAACATCGCCTGCAGGCCCTTGTGCGGCTGGCCGATCAGCGTGGCGCGCGCGTTGTCCAGGTTCATCTGGCAGGTCGAGTTGCCGTGGATGCCCATCTTTTCTTCGATGGCGCCGCATGCGATGCCATTGCGCTCGCCGATCGAGCCGTCTTCGTTCGGCATGAACTTCGGCACCAGGAACAGCGAGATGCCTTTCGAGCCTTCCGGTGCATCCGGCAGGCGCGCCAGCACCAGGTGGACGATGTTGTCCGAGATATCGTGTTCGCCGGCCGAGATGAAGATCTTCGAGCCGGTGATCAGGTAGGTGCCGTCGCCTTGCGGTTCGGCTTTCGAACGCAGGAGGCCCAGGTCGGTGCCGCAGTGCGCTTCGGTCAGGCACATGGTGCCGGTCCATTCACCCGAGACGAGCTTTGGAAGATACAGGCGTTTCTGGTCGTCGGTGCCGTGCTCGAGCAGGCACTCGTAGGCGCCGTGCGACAGGCCCGGGTACATCGACCAGGCCTGGTTCGACGAATTGAGCATCTCGTAGAACGAGTTGTTCAGCGTGATCGGCAAGCCCTGGCCGCCGTATTCCGGATCGCATGCCAGCGCAGCCCAACCGCCTTCGACATACTGTTTATACGCCTGCTTGAAGCCCTTCGGCGTGGTCACGCTCTTGTCGGCAGCATTGAAGGTGCAGCCTTCGCGGTCGCCCGAGTGGTTCAGCGGGAACAGCACTTCCTGGGTGAATTTTGCACCTTCTTCGAGTACCTGGTTGATGATGTCGGTATCGATTTCCTGGTATTTCGGCAGATTCTTGAATTCTTCGGTGACATTGAGGAACTCGTGCAGAACGAACTGCATATCCCGGATTGGCGCGACGTACTGACCCATGGTTTTCTCCTGAAGAGGTGTGACGATTGTTGGACGTGACAGGCGGCCTTATGCCGCCTGGTGGTCTTGCGATTGTTGGGAATTGCGGTAATTCTCGATCAGGCGTTCAAAGCCCGCGCGGGCCCGTTCGACGGCGCCCGGATTGCGCAGGAAACGCGCATCGTGGTGCAGCGCCAGGATCAGGCCGTGCATTTCAAACACCAGCTGTTCGGCATCGAAACCGGTGTGCAGATGCTTCAGTTCCATCGCCTGCTCCACGCTGCGCAGCAAGGCGCCCTGCCACGCGCGGACCATCGACACCAGCTCTTCGCGGATCGGGCCTTCGCGGTCGTCGTATTCGACGGCGCCACTGATATAGATGCACCCGGACGCGATTTCGACCGACACCCGCTTGACCCAGCGCGTGTACATCGCCACCAGGCGCGGCAGGCCGCGGGTTTCCTTGATGCTCGGGTAAAAGACCTCTTGCTCGAAACGGTGGTGGTACAGCTTGACCACCTCGAGCTGCAGGTCTTCGCGCGAACCGAAGTGCGCGAACACGCCGGACTTGCTCATGCTCATCCGGTCGGCCAGCAGGCCGATCGTCAAGCCTTCGAGGCCGTTGCGGCTGGCGAGCTCGAGCGCGACGTCGAGAATTGCCGCCCGCGTCTGCTCGCCCTTGCGCATGAATTTTGCTGAAGTACTGATAGCTTCCCCTGGTCTCGAAAAAATCCGAACGCTCGTACTATTATCTATCGGGCCTGGAATGTCAAACGGGAACTTAGAGGTGCGGTTCTATTGATGAAAAACAACCCGCGACACCCGGAGAAAGCGCCTTTTGCTGACGGCCCGGCTTGCAGGCGAGCGGCAGAAAACAGTTGTTTCATCTGTTAAAGGTACAGCATTTTCGGGGTGTCCGGTGCGTGATTTACGAGCACGTCGCACCCGTTTGCAGCTTGACTGTTACCATTAATAATCCAGCAACATTCAGCGCGCAGACGAAAGGTCCACAGCATGAGCAGCACCGATCAGAATCAACAGGTCGTCGAACCCGACGACAGCGCGCTGCAGCTGGCGATTCGCGCCTTCTCGCTGCAGGAAGGTGGGACCGAACCCGCTCAGGCAGCGACAGCAGGCGCGGATTCGATGCAGCATTTCCTGGTGCTGATCGGCCACGCCAGTGCGCGGCTGGACAGCGGTGCGACGGCAGACGACGCAATTGCCGACCTGGTCCGGCGCGGACTCGACCGGGACACGGCGCAGGTCGTCGTCGACAAGGCCGTCGATGTCGTCGCGTCGAACCGGGCGCTGGAAAGTGCGCCACCGGCGCAGCAGGTACGGGCAAGATCGGGCAAGAGTATCCGGGTCTTCGCCATCGTGCTGGTGGTCGTCGCGCTGGTCGTCGCCTTGCTGGTCATGCAATAACGCCCACCACGCTTATTCGCCTGCCTGCTCCATGGCACGGCGATCGCGCTTGGTTGGCCGCCCCTTGATTTCCAGGCTTGGTTCCGGATACAGGCGCCGCGCGACCTTATCGAGTTCGCGCTTGGCGATGCTTTCGTCGGTTTCGAAATACAGCGTGCGCGCCACCGGGGCACCGCCGCGCGCGCCAGAAATCGCCGCGACGATGATTTCCCAGCGATCCGAGCCGTTATCGATCAGCATCTTGTCGTTGATCTTGACGGTGCGCGCCGGCTTGACCGGTTCGCCGTCGATCCGCACGCGGCCCCGCTCGACCGCATCCTGGGCCAGCGAACGTGTCTTGAAAAAGCGTGCTGCCCACAGCCATTTGTCCAGCCGGACGTTTTCTTTATCTTTATCCATAGTGTCACCCTTGATCATGCGTACCCGATGGCGCACACGCGCATCACCAGTTTGTAGCCGACATACGCGCAGCCGTTGACGGCGCGGCGCAGCCAGCCGATGTCGGCAAATTCCTGCGGACAGACTTCGACCCCGTCCGCGATACCCCGTTCGATGTGCGCGCGCATCGAGGCGGCGAAGACCGGATCGTCCACGACGATATTGGCTTCCTGGTTCACGAACATCGACAGGCCGTCGCAGTTGCTCGAGCCGACCGTGGCCCAGTGGTCGTCCGCCACCGCCACCTTCGCATGCAGTTGCGTCCTGTGGTACTCGACCACGCGGATGCCATCGGCCAGCAGTTTCGGATAGAACGATTGCGCCACCGCGTCCTGGATCGCGAACTCCCCTACCCCGATCAAGAGCGTGACGGCGACGCCGCGCTGCGCCGCATGCGCGAGCGCCTGGCGAAACTTGCGGCCCGGCGCAAAATACGGCGTGGCCAGTAGCACGCTGTGGCGCGCGTGGCCCAGCGCCTGCAGATAGGCGCGCTGGATCGTGGTGCGGTTGCGCAGGTTGTCGCGCACGACGAAGGCGGCGCGCGCCGGACTGGCGCACGATGGCGGCGGCTGCTTGCGCATTTCGCGGAACAGTTCGAGGCGCTTGCGCAGCCGCAGGCGGCCCGTGCGGGTCCACTGGCCTTGCGCTTCGTGATGGATTTGCGCGACGAGCGGGCCGCGCACCCGCACCGTGAAATCCCAGCGCGGCGCTGGCAGGCGACGGCCATCGGCGTGGTCGCACAGCCAGTCGTCGTTGACGTTGATGCCGCCGACAAACGCGACCGCGCGGTCGATCACGGTGATCTTGCGGTGCGAGCGGGCGATGCCGCGCTTGCACAGCGGATTGAACACCCGGTACTGGGCGCCGGCCTGGGTCAGCACCTGGCCCAGCCGGGAGGTGACGCGGTGGCCGGTGCCGAACCAGTCGACCAGCACCCGCACCTTCACGCCGCGTTTGGCGGCGCGCGCGAGCGCATCGCGCACGGCGTCGCCCGTGTCATCTTCGGAAAAAATATAGGTTTCGAACAGGACTTCGTGCCGGGCAGCGTCAAGCGCGGCAATCAGCGCCGGGAAAAACGCAACGCCGCTCTCCAACAGCGTGATGTCGTTATCGTCGACGAAGGTAACGCTGCGCATGGCCTCAGGCCAGCTCGAGTTCCGCCACGATCGGTGCGTGGTCGGACAGCTTGGCCCACAGGGCCCCGTGCATCACTTGCGCCGAGTTGACCTTGAAGCCGCGCACGTAGATGCGGTCGAGACGGAACCATGGCAGCATCGCCGGGAACGTGCGCGCCGGCGCCAGGCGCGGCTTGCGCCCGGCCCAGCTGCGCACCATGTCGCCCATCGGCGAACGCGGACCCAGCTCGTCGAAGACTTCGCACACGCCCAGGCCGGCGCGCAGCTTGTCACTCAGGGTGTTGCGCCAGTCGTTGAAGTCGCCCGCGATGATGACCGGCTCGCCGTTCGGCGCCGACGAATTGACGGCGTCGATCAGCGACTGCGTCTGGCGCCCGCGCCCGCCTTCAAACAGGCCCAGGTGCACGACATAGCAGTGCACCGGACACTCGGGCGTACCCAGCACGCAGTGCAGGATGCCGCGCTGCTCGTAGGCGTGGTCCGAGACATCGTGGTTGTGCGAGTTTTCGATGGGGTAGGTACTGAGCAGCGCATTGCCATGGTGACCGTGGTCGTAGACCGCGTTCATGCCATACGCCGTGTGGTGCAGGTCGGAGGCGAAATAATCGTACTGGGCTGTTTCAGGCCAGTGCCGATGGCCACGGTCTTCCTTGCCGAAGCGTGCCTGGTGCCGGTCGTGCCGGCCCTGGACTTCTTGCAGGAAGACGACATTGGCGTCGAATTCAGCGATCGCTTTCTTCAGTGCGATCACGCGGGGCGTGCTGCGCAGCGAGGAAACGCCCTTGTGAATGTTGTAGGTAGCCACACGAATTTTCATGGGAACATTCTACCCGGATCGGACTGCCGTTCTCGTGAAACGGACCCAATCGTGCGCTTATTAAAGCGCTGGCGCGTTCGGCAGGTTGCCAGCTCTCGCACTCTTTTTAGAAACCAACAGTAACAAACTACATTCAGGCGATCGCGTGCCCCTGGTCGTACACCGCTTCGTGGCCCGACACAATCATGCGGCGCGGGCGGTGTGCAGCCGCCTCATCCTTTTGCGCGCGGGGCGCCATCGGGCCACACAGACGCAAGCCATCCATCAGGTCGATATAGATGCAATCGTCGCCGAGTGTGATTGCTTTTACTTTCTTGTCGCTATTCAGTTTGAAGTTATCCATTTTTCTCTCAGAATCATCCACTTAAAAGTTGCACATCAAAAATTCACACTGGGTGAACTATTGACCTTAGACTACTGATTTCTGACTGTCAACCGTGGAATATATGGTGCCCGTCCGTTGGCCACCATATTTAATTCACTCGCGAAACGTGTCACCAAGTGTCTCGAAATGTATCTTCATAGGAGAACTCCTACTTTTTCGTGCGTATGTGAGCGCCAGCGAACAGAGCCAAATTAAAAAAAGCACTTACGTACTTTTGCTGTAAAACGTCATTTTATTGCTTCGTATGAGCGATATTCAATGATGATTTACTGCAAATATGCTTCTTTTAAGAAATTTTATTTGCTTTGAGGATCAGAGGCGAGCTGGCGTGGCAGTTGCAGGATGGCTTCGGCATTCGAAGCCGAAAAGCATCGATCAGCCGCTTCCAGGTAAGGCAGCCAGGCGTGGGCAATGTGCTCGCGTGGACTGAGGATGATGGGGATGTCGCGCGGCACGCAGACAGAAAACACGTGCTCGGTGTTCTGCGTCACGCCGGGGGCGTAGCGGTGGCGCCAGAGAGGATAGATTTCGTAGATATTGGCTAACTGCCAGTCACACAGGACGATCTGTTCGCCATCGGCCCGGATGCCGGTCTCTTCGAACAGTTCGCGCGCGGCCGTCTCCAGCAGCGGCTCGTCAAGCCGGTCGAGCGAGCCGGTGACCGATTGCCAGAACCCCGGCTGACCGGCGCGTTCGATCACCAGCACGTCCAGATCGGACGTGTGGATGACGACCAGCACCGATTCAGGGATCTTGTAGGCTTCCATGACAGGAAGAGCGGGGTTGGCAGCCAGGCCGCCTCCCCCGCCCGCCATTACGCGACCTTTGGCTCGTTACGCAGGCGGATGTGCAGCTCTTTCAATTGCTTCTCGTCGACTTCGGACGGTGCATTGGTCAGCAAGCACTGCGCGCGCTGCGTTTTCGGGAACGCGATCACGTCGCGGATCGACTCGGAGCCCGTCATCAGCGTGATCAGGCGATCCAGGCCGAAGGCCAGGCCACCGTGCGGTGGCGCGCCGTATTGCAGCGCATCCAGCAGGAAGCCAAACTTGAGCTGCGCTTCTTCGGCGTCGATCTTCAGCGCGCGGAACACCTTGCTCTGGACTTCTTCACGGTGGATACGGATCGAACCGCCGCCCAGTTCCCAGCCGTTCAGGACCATATCGTAGGCCTTGGCGATGCAGGCGCCCGGATTGGTCTCGAGCATGTCTTCGTGGCCGTCTTTCGGGGCCGTGAACGGGTGATGGGTTGCGGTCCAGCGATCGCCGTCTTCGTCGTACTCGAACATCGGGAAGTCGATGACCCACAGCGGCGACCAGACGTCGTCGAACAGGCCGGCCTTCTTGCCGAATTCCGAGTGGCCGATCTTCACGCGCAGCGCGCCCAGGGCGTCGTTGACGACCTTGGCCTTGTCGGCGCCGAAGAAGATCAGGTCGCCGTCTTCGGCGCCCGTCAGTTCCAGCACCTGCGCCAGCACTTCGTCGGACAGGTTCTTGACGATCGGCGACTGCAGGCCGTCACGGCCCTTGGCTTTCTCGTTGACCTTGATGTACGCCAGGCCACGGGCGCCGTAGATCGCGACGAACTGGGTGTAGGCGTCGATTTCCGAGCGTGGCATCGAGCCGCCCTGCGGCACGCGCATGCCGACCACACGGCCATTTGGCAGGTTGGCGGCGCTGTTGAACACCTTGAACTCGACCGTCTTCATCAGCTCGGTCAGTTCGGTGAATGCGAGCTTGACGCGCATGTCCGGCTTGTCCGAACCGTACATCGCCATCGCGGTGGCGAAGTCCATCACCGGGAACGGGTTCGGCAGTTCGATGCCGGTCGTGTTCTTGAACACGACGCGCATCATTTCTTCGAACATGTCGCGGATTTCTTGTTCGGTCAGGAACGAGGTTTCGCAGTCGATCTGGGTGAATTCAGGCTGGCGATCGGCGCGCAGATCTTCGTCGCGGAAGCACTTGGTGATCTGGTAGTAGCGGTCGAAGTTGGCGACCATCAGCAGCTGCTTGAACAGCTGCGGCGACTGCGGCAGCGCGAAGAAGTTGCCCGCGTTGACACGCGATGGCACCAGGTAGTCGCGCGCGCCTTCCGGGGTCGACTTGGTCAGCATCGGGGTTTCGATGTCGATGAAGCCCAGGTTGTCGAGGTACTTGCGCACTTCCATCGAGACCTTGTAGCGCAGCTTCAGGTTGTGCTGCATCTGGCCGCGGCGCAGGTCGAGCACGCGGTGGGTCAGGCGGGTGGTTTCCGACAGGTTGTCGTCGTCCAGCTGGAACGGCACCGGCACCGACGCGTTGAGCACTTCGACTTCGGTTGCGGTCACTTCGATCTTGCCCGAGGCCAGGTTGGCGTTGACGGTACCGGCCAGACGGTTGGTCACGGTGCCGACGATGCGCAGGCAATACTCATTACGCACGTGCTCGGCTGCCTTGAAGACGGCGGCGTTGTCCGGATGGCAGACCACCTGCACCAGGCCTTCGCGGTCGCGCAGGTCGATGAAGATCACCCCGCCGTGGTCGCGGCGGCGATGCACCCAGCCGCACAGGCTGACGGTTTGGCCCAGCAGTTCCTCGGTGACGAGGCCGCAGTAATTGGTACGCATGGTGGACATAGTTTTCGTTCCAGGTTGATTGATTTGTCGGCGCCGCCATCGCGGGCGGCCCAGATTCTGTGATGCGTTATTTGACTGCCGCAGGATTGGCGGCGCCGGGCGGCACGTGGCTCGGTGCGACCACGCCCATCGAGACGATGTACTTGAGCGCCGCGTCGACGGTCATGTCGAGTTCTTTCACGCGGCTGCGTTCCATCATCAGGAAAAAGCCCGAGGTGGGGTTTGGCGTCGTGGGCACGTACACGCTCACGAAGTCGCCCACCAGGTGGTTGGTCACGTCGCCGCCCGGCACGCCGGTCAGAAACGCGATCGTATACGAGTCGGCGTGCGGATACGGGATCAGCACCGCCTGGCGGAAGGCATTGCCGGACGATGAGAACAACGTGTCGGACACCTGCTTGACGCTGCCGTACAGCGAGCTGACCACCGGCACACGCTTGAGCAGGCGCTCGCCCACGCGCACGATGTACTTGCCCACCAGGTTGTTGGTCAGCAGGCCCGTGACGAACACGATGGCCAGCGTCAGCACCGCACCGATGCCCGGCACGTCCATGCCGATGAACTGGCGCGGCTGCCAGGCGGCCGGCACGAACATCAGCGACTGGTCGAGCGTGCTGATGATCAGGCTCAGGACCCAGGCCGTAATCGCCAGGGGCACCAGCACCAGCAGGCCGGTGATGAAATATTTACGCATCGGATATCCCGTTATTCTTGTTGGCGCGGCGCAGGGACGCGCCGGGCTCAGGTGCTGCTCTTGTCGCCGCCACCGCTGTTGCCACCGCTGTTGCCACCATTGCTGCTGCCCGTAGCAGGCGCAGCAGGCGCTGGCGTGGCCGGTGCGGCTGCGGCGGCCGGCGCGGCCGCTGCGCCCGTGTCAGCGCCGCCCGTGCCCGCAGCCGTACCGGTGGCAGGCGGCGTGCCGCCACGGAAATCGGTCACGTACCAGCCCGAGCCCTTGAGCTGGAAACCGGCCGCAGTCACCTGCTTCTTGAACGATGGCTTGGCGCAGGACGGGCAGACGGTCAGGACCGGATCCGATATCTTTTGCAGTACATCTTTGGAAAAACCGCATTCTTCGCAGCGATAGGCATAAATCGGCATTCTGGTGCTCCGCAAAAATCTTCAAAACCCTGAATTATAAAGCTTTTGCCGCAGCATTTACGGCATTGCGGCGGCCCGGGCACAAGACAGCGCCGCATTCGGCAAATGGCAGCAGCATCGTGTTGTTTTTCACCACGTCAGCAGGCGAACTGTTTGCTCGTGCTCAGCATCGGTGATTTAATACGGCTTCTTTACCGAATGTTGGTCGCAGGAAAGCTCTGCCACTGCGAGAACACAAGAAACAGAAGGCTGCGAGATGTCCGTATCAGCGCAGCCCATAAAAGAACACAGCTTATCAAGCCCGCTCATGCGGGCTTTTTTCTTGGGCGCGCGTCAGAGGAAGTACAGCGCAGCCAGCGCGGTGCAGGCGCCCGTTGCGAGCAAGGTCAGAAACGTCAGCATGCGATTGGTGCGGCGCTGCTCCACGACCAGCATCGCCATCATCTCGCTGTTGGCGATGTGCGGATGGTGCCCTTTCGACTCGCGCTCCAGCGCCTGGTGCACGAGGCGCGGCAGTTGCGGGAAGATCTGGGCGTAGCGCGGCGCTTCGGCCTTCAGGCGCTCGACCAGGCCTTGCCAGCCCACCTGCTCGGCCATCCAGCGCTCGAGATACGGCTTGGCCGTCTTCCACAAGTCCAGGTCGGGGTCGAGCTGGCGGCCCAGGCCTTCGATATTGAGCAGCGTCTTTTGCAGCAGCACCAGTTGTGGCTGCACTTCGACATTGAAGCGGCGCGAGGTCTGGAACAGGCGCAGCAGGATCTGGCCGAAGGAAATATCTTTCAAGGGGCGGTCGAAGATCGGCTCGCAGCAGGCACGCACAGCCGATTCGAGTTCGTCGACGCGCGTGCTCGGTGGCGCCCAGCCAGATTCGATGTGGGCTTCGGCCACGCGCTTGTAGTCACGCTGGAAGAACGCCAGGAAGTTCTGCGACAGGTAATCCTTGTCGAAGTCGGTCAGCGTGCCGACGATGCCGAAGTCGAGCGCGATGTAGCGGCCCAGCGTTTCGGGCGCGGTCGAGACCAGGATATTCCCGGGGTGCATGTCGGCGTGGAAGAAACCGTCACGGAACACCTGCGTGAAGAAAATCTCCACGCCATCGCGTGACAGCTTTTTGAGGTCGACGCCGGCGGCGACCAGGCGATCGATCTGCGACACCGGCAAGCCGTGCATGCGCTCCATGACGATCACGCTGCTCGAGCAATAGTCCCAGTACATCTCAGGCACCATCAGCAGCGTTGAATCGGCGAAGTTGCGGCGCAGCTGGCTGGCGTTGGCGGCCTCGCGCATCAGGTCGAGCTCGTCGTGCAGGTATTTGTCGAATTCGGCGACGACTTCGCGCGGCTTCAGGCGCCGCGCTTCGCTCCAGACCTTTTCGATCAGGTTCGCAGCCATGCGCATCAGCGCCATGTCCTCGTCGATCAGCTTCTTCATGCCCGGGCGCAGCACCTTGACGGCGACTTCCTTGCCGTTCTTGAGCGTGGCGAAGTGCACCTGGGCAATCGACGCCGAGGCGATCGGCTCGCGCTCGAAGTGGGCAAACAGCTGGTCAGGGTGGGTGCCGAGCGAGCGCGTGATCTGCGCCACCGCCAGGTCGGAGCCGAACGGCGGCACCCGGTCCTGCAGCATGGCCAGTTCATCGGCGATATCGGGCGGCACCAGGTCGCGCCGGGTCGACAGCACCTGGCCGAATTTCACGAAGATCGGGCCCAGTTCTTCGAGCGCCTGGCGCAGGCGCACGGCGCGCGGCGACGTGATCGTGCGCCAGAAGAAGAACGTGTTCATCAGGCGCGCGGTGCGCGGAGCGTTGATGCTGGTGACGGCGATTTCGTCCAGGCCGTACTTGGTGAAGACGGTGAGAATGCGCAACAGGCGCAGGAATTTCAATATCATCGACGATCCGGATTCTGGTCTGCGCTTACAGCAAAGGTGGAAGAAGGTTTGGCAGTGCTGCGCTGGGCCAGCGCCTGCTCGAGCCGCGCGATGCGTTTGGCACTGCGCTCGACGTCGTCGCGCAGACGCACGACATCGGCGGCAAAGACGTCGCGCTGGACCGGCCGCACCAGCACCGGCCGCTCATCGGCCAGGAATTCAGCGAGGTTCTCGGCCAGACGGCGCCCTGCTTCGCCCAGGCCGCCCACCGTGCGACGGGCGCCCTGATGCAGACGGTAGGCGGCCACCGGCCCGACCACGCGCTCGAGGTCGTACTCGGCATCCCAGCGCAGGCCGTTGGCCAGTTGCGAAATCACGTTGGCGAATTCGGCATCGCCTTCGATCTTCACATACGACAGCGCGCGCGTGCGGTCTTGCGCGATCAGCGGCAGGTCGGCCGGCTTGATGCGGATGGTGACGTTGGCCGGCCCGGCGTCCTGGCTGGCCTCGAACAGGCCGTCAGGCGCCACCAGCACGCGCAGCTGGGCCACGCCGGCATCGATGCATGCCTGCTTGCCGACATGGCGCGCGAGCGCGGCCCGGGCCCAGGCTTCCTGGGCCAGCAGGTGATTGATCGCGGCAACTGCAGGCACGGTCAGCGCATGCTGGGGTGACAAGGTCGACAGGGATGGAAGATTCGGAAACATGGCGGGACTACCCTCAAAAAACAAAACCGCCCGGAGTGATTCGGGCGGTTTTGATCTTACCAGTTCGCCGGGCATGCACCCGGTGTTATGGAATCGGCAAACAAAATAATTCCGGTTCGCCTGCGGCGTACTTAGTTCGGCTGCTGAATGCCGGCCAGCACCCAGCCACCCGCACCCGACAGCGGCTTGGACATGTTCCAGACCTCGACGAACGGCTCTGGCAATGCGTCTTTCGCGCTGCGGATCATGGCGTTGAACTGCACGCTCGCCAGGTAATCGGTGGCCGTCTGCTCGATGCCCAGCAACTGCGCATCGACATTGACGACGTCAGTGAAGTCAGCGACGGCGCCGCGTTCCTGGATCTGCAGCTTGAGTTCAGCGAAGACTTCAGGCGACGTGAATTCGCGCAGATCGTTCGTGTCACCACGATCCCAGGCTGCCTGCATGCGGATGAACGACGACTTTGCGTGACGCAGGAAGCTCTCGCTGTCGAAGTCGGCCGGCACGCCCCATTGCTGGTGCGCTGCCGGGGTAGCGGCATTACCGAAATTCGCTGCATTCAGACCGCCACGGTCCTTTTCCAGTGCGACGCCGCCCTGGAATGCGGTGGGCTGCGGACGCAGACCCGAACCGATTTCAGGCGTGCCGACGCCACCAGCCGCCTGCGGCTTGAAGCCACCGCTGAAACCAGCTGCGGATGGATTGGCCGGCGTGTCCTTGCGGCGGAACATGCGCACCAGGAACATGATGACGAGACCGAACAGCGCGAACATCAGGATGCCCGCGATGATGCTGGCCATCGCGCCGCCAATGCCCAGGTGCGACAGCAGCATGCCCAGCCCAAGGCCCAGCAGCGCGCCGCCGAGGATGTTGCGCATCATGCTTGGCTTCTTGGCAGCAGCCGCCGCGCCCGCGGCACCAGCGCCGGCAGCAGCTGGCGCGGCCTGGTTCGGGGTCTGGCGCTGCATGTTCTGCGCAGGCGCCGGCGCCGGGGCTGGCATCTGGCGCACGGCCTGCGACTGGCGGCCGACGGAGCGCTTGCCACCCATCGGGCGTGCGTAGGCCTCGGCCACCATCGAGAATGCGGTGACTGCGAGGAGCGTCGTGACCAGGAATTTTTTCATTGTCTCCGTCCTTTATTGGAACTACGGTTAAAACTACAGCTTGATACCGGTGTGCAGAGCGGCCACACCCGCCGTCAGGTTGAAATACTGGACCCGCTCCAGTCCTGCATCTTCCAACATGCCCTTCAGGGTGTCCTGATCAGGGTGCATGCGGATCGATTCGGCCAGGTAGCGATAGCTTTCGGCATCGCCGGCAATCCGCTGGCCCAGCCACGGCAACACCGAGAACGAATACACGTCATACGGCTTTTGCAGTGGCGCGATCACTTTCGAGAATTCGAGCACCAGCAATTTGCCGCCCGGCTTGAGCACGCGGCGCATTTCAGCCAGCGCCTGATCCTTGTGCGTCATGTTGCGCAGGCCGAAGGCAACGCTGACCCGGTCGAAGTAATTGTCCGGGAACGGCAATTTTTCGGCGTTACACAACATGGTTGGGGTGACAAGCCCTTTATTCAAGAGACGGTCACGGCCAACGCGCAGCATCGATTCGTTGATATCGGTGAGCCAGACTTCGCCCGTCTTGCCGGCCTGCTTTGCGAAAGCCTTGGCCAGGTCGCCCGTGCCGCCGGCGATATCGAGCACCTTGAAGCCGGGCCGCACGCCCGCCTGCGCGATCGTGAACATTTTCCAGGCGCGGTGCAGGCCGGCCGACATCAGATCGTTCATGACATCGTACTTCGCGGCGACCGAGTGGAAGACCTTGGCGACTTCCTGGACCTTCTGGTCCTCGGCGACGGTCTTGTAGCCGAAGTGGGTGGTGTTTGTCATAGTGGCATGCAGGTTGGGGGTTGCCACATTATACAAGGACCCGGCAGGAGGGCCGCGCTGCTGAGCTGGCTGTCACCAATGGGTTCCGCAGGGACGCTCGCAAGGCCGATTACGCGCCTTATGTCCGGTTGGATTCAACTTTTTACGCTTGTTGGTTACCCACAACGCATCTGCCCGATAGCGTGCAATTAGGCCAGAATCATCGCACGTGCCTCTTTTCCAAGCCGCTCAGCGAGACTAAGATCATTAGCAACAAACAAACTCTATTTTCAAATAGTTATGCGAAAAATTAAACGTTTGATTCAATATTGCATTTCTCATTAGATTTTTATCAACAGTTGTGCGCCATGCTCGCCACAATTTTGGTTTAATTGACACGATGTTTCAGCCGGCAAGCGCCGGTCGTTGCGCCCATCGACGTTGCATGGTCCCCGTGGTGTGCCGGGACGCATGACTGCGTAGCGGGTGCCAACCAGTCTTATGAGGATACCGGTGCCTGTAAAACGTCTTATCTGCATTACGCGTGAAGGCAGTGCGCACGCCCGCGCCTGCCATGGCGCCCTGCCCGGCTGGGATGTCTGCGTGGTCGAGCATCTGACCGCAGCGCGCAAGGTCTTGTCCCAGCAACACTACGGCGTGGGACTGCTGCTCGACAGCAGCGACGGCGCAGACGATGCCGAGCTCGAACGTTTCCTGCATCAGCACCACCATATGCGCTGGGTTGGCCTCTTCGAAGCGCACCGCCTCGTCCAACCGGCCCTGCGCGAACTGATCGCGGCGCATCTGGTCGACTTTCATACGCTGCCCGTCGACACGCTGCGGCTACAGCACTCGCTGGGCCACGCCCACGGCATGGCGAGCATGGCCGCGCGGCCGGCGCCGCACGAGGGCGCACTGCGCGTAAGCCATATCGATGGCACGTCGGCCGCAATCGCCCGCCTGCGCTCGCACATCGACAAGATCGCCGCCGTCGATGCGCCGGTCCTGATCTGCGGTGAAAGCGGCAGCGGCAAGGAGTTGGCTGCACAGGAAATTCACCTGCATTCGCCGCGTGCCACCGGCCCGTTCATCGCCATCAATTGCGCAGCCATGGCGCCGGCGCTGATCCACTCGGAACTGTTCGGCCACGAACGGGGCGCCTTCACCGGCGCCATGCGCGACAAGCAGGGCCTGCTCGAAGCGGCATCGGGCGGCAGCATTTTCCTCGACGAGATCGGCGACCTGCCACTGGACCTGCAGGCAAGCTTGCTGCGCTTCCTGCAAGAGCGCGTGATCTACCGGGTCGGCGGCACGCGCACCATCGCGGTCGATGCACGCGTGATCACCGCCACCCACGTCGACCTGCCCCAGGCCGTGGCCGAAGGCCGCTTCCGCGAAGACTTGTATTACCGCCTCAGCGTGTTCCCGATCCGCGTTCCGGCGCTGCGTGAGCGCAAGGAAGACTTGCCGCTGCTGACCGATCTCATCTTCAACAAGTTCGCCAGCGAACGCAGCCCGCAGCTCAAGGGCGTGAGCCGCGAAGCCTTGCAGGCCATGACGCGCTACGACTGGCCTGGCAATGTCCGCGAGCTGATCAACCGCGTGCGCCGCGCCATGGTCCTGGCCGAGCATCGCCTCGTGATGCCGGAAGACCTCGATTTGCCAGGTGTCGGGCCCATCTGCCCGAACGGCGTTGGGCTAGGCACATCGCGCCTGAGCGCCGAACGCGTGGCCATTGGCGAAAGCCTGGCCCGCAGCGGCAACAACATCAGCCGGGCAGCGCGCGAACTGGGTGTATCGCGCATGACGCTGTATCGCCTGATGGCCAAGCACGAGATTTCGGTGTAGGCCGCACGCTTTGCCCCGCGTCGGCCCCGTCCTACCGCGTTTCTCCTTGAATTCACAGGGTTTTTATGCAACGTGCTTGCCAAAAGGCAGCACGTTGATGTGTCCCGTTCACTCTGTAAACCGGGCCTGGCGGTTGCAAATTGATACAGTTTCTTGATCAATTCTGCAACAGTGTCACATGATCGAGACACTTGTCGATTCAGCTATTGATGTGCTTCATCGTTCTGCAATCGGGCTTGCGAGCTCATCAAATTAGTCCTACAAAATCAATGGCTTGCTCAAGCAGCCTGTGCTGGCACAAGACCTGCTAATACCGAAGTGGACCGGGCGTCACGAGACCTCGGGATACTTAAACCGTGATATTAGGGGAGCAATAATGAAGCGCACTATCCTGGCAACCGCGATCGCCCTGGCTTTCAGCATGGCCCACGCCCAAGAGAACACCGTGAACGACGTCCGTGGCGGCAATACCCAAACGTCGGCGATCACCAATACGACCAACACGGACAGCAGCACGCTGACGGACTCCAGCAACAGCAATAACACTGCGACGACCAACACCACCAATACCGACAACAGCCAGGCGAACAGCAACAACGTTGCGACCAACACCAACACCAACAACAGCCAGACCGACAGCAACAACGTCGCGACCAATACCAACAACAGCCAGGCCGACAGCAACAACACGGCAACCAACACCAATACCAATACCAATACGAACACCAGCACGAACACCAACAACAGCCAGAACGACAGCAACAATACGGCCACCAGTAACAGCACGAACACGAATACCAACACGGCCACCAACACCAACACGCAGACCGACAACAGCCAGCGCACCAATACGAACACGAACACCAACACCACCACCAACACGAGCACTGCCAATAACCAGGTGGACAACTCGGACAACCGCGTCACGAACAACACAACGAACAACAGCAACAGCCAGACCAGCAACCAGTCCGACACGCGCAACATGCAGATCGACAGCAACGACACGACAACCACCACCTCCACGACTACCAGCAACAGCGACAGCAGCCAGGACAGCTCGGGCCAGAACAACAGCTCGGGTGACGCCAGTGCCGGCGTGGCCGGCGCCGCAGCAGCCAACAACGGCGGCAGCGCCAGCTCGTCGGTGGCGAACTCGTTCAACACCTCGTCGGCAACCTCGACCAGCGCCCTGACCGGCAATGTCAGCGGCAACACCATCAGCAACATCGGCAACACTGCACAGAACACGGGCGGTGCCAACGGGGCATCCGGTTCGGGCGCTGCAGGCGGCGTGGGCTATGGCGGTGGGGCCAACGGCACCGGTGCAGCCGGCGGCGCAGCCTCGGGCGCGGCAGGCGCATCAGGTGGCGCAGGTGGCTACGCTGCTGCTGGTACGGCCTCGACGGGCTCATCGAGCGTCGGTAACGCTGCCGGCGGCGCCGGCGGATCGACGGGCGCTGCAGGCGCCACAGGCGGCGCAGGTGCGTCCGGCGCCATGGGTGGCTACGCTGCCGGCGGCAACGGCGCTGCAGGCGGCACGGGCACGGGCGGCGCGGGTGCAATGGGCGGCGGGGCCAATGGCGGCTCGGGCGCAGAAGGCGGCGCAGCCACCGGCGGCGCCGGCGGCTCGACCGGCTCGCTGGCTGGCGGCAATGGCGGTGGCACCGGCGCTGCCACGGGTGGCGCAGGCGGCGCGGGTGGCAATACCGGCTCGGCATGGGGCGGCGCAGGCGGTGCAGGCGGTTCGGGCGGCGCAGGCGGCATGGGCGGCACCTCGGCCGGTTCGAGCCTGACGGCCTCGAACGGCGCGAGCGGCGGCGGCGCCAGCATCGGCGACGCCATGGCAACAACGGGTGCCGGCGGCACGCCGGGCAGCGATCCGGCAGCAGCCGGCGGCGCCAGCGGCGCATCGACCAATACCGGTGGCACCAGCACGGCCGGCAGCCCGACCAGCGGCGCCAGCACCAATGGCGCAGGCGACTCGATGGCGGGTGCGGGCGGTGCCGGTTCAGCCGGTGGCGCGGGCGGCTCGGGCGCCGCATCGTCCAATACCTCGGGTAGCGGCGCAGCAGGTGGCGCTTCGACCGGCGGCACCGGCGGCGCCGGCGCGGCACTGGCCGGCACGGGCGGCGCAGGCGCCACCGGCACGGCAGGCGCCGGCGGCTCGGGCGCAGCAGGCACGGCTGGCATGGGCGGCAACGGTGCGACCGGCACCGGTGGCGCTGGTGGCGCGGGCCAGGGCGGCACGGCGGGCGCAGGCGGCATGGGCGGTTCGGGCGCAGAAGCGACCGCCTCGACCGGCGCCAGCGGTGCGGGCGGCGCGGCCACGGGCGGTTCGGCCACGGGCGGCTCGGCCACCTCGGGTGACGCAAACTCGGGCGCTGGCGGCAGCGGCGGCGCTGGTGGTGCAACCACGTCCGGCGCAGGCGGTTCGGGCGGCGAAATGACGGCTGGTGCAGGTACCGGCGGCTTCGGCGGCGCCGGCATGGGCGGCAATGGCGGCACCAACAACGTCAGCTCGGGCTCGTTCGACATGTCGAACTCGATGAACAACATCGCCCAGTCGGCAGCCGGCATCTCGATCATCAGCCAGAACAACGGCTTCTCCTCGCTGATCCAGCAAAGCGTCAACGTGCAGTCGAACATGAACGTCGGCGGCGCAGGCCAGTAATCAGGCAATGGGTGCAGGACACGCAGCAGTCACGCTGCACGCCCTGCACTCCCGCCATGCGGCGCTTTGCCCGCATGGCGGTCCTTTCGAGCGAGGCATCATGAAACAACTACACCAGATTGGATTTCTCTTGCTGACGGCAGGCGCTGCTCTGCCAGCGGCAGCCCAGGTTACCGAACCGGCCAGGTTGCCGGTGGTGGTGAGCTTTTTGTCGACAGTGAACGTGGCGCCGGCCCCTGGCGACGATCTCGCGAGCGGTTGGGGCAAGACTACCGACGCCGCTGTCCTGGGCGACCTGCGCGGTGGGACCGACATCATCACCACCGAAGCGACGCTGGGCGGCACGGTCGGCAGCAACACGGCCACCAACGTGACCACCGGCATGAACGTGATCAGCGGCGGTTCGTTCGCCAATTCATCGGGCTTGCCAGTCGTGATCCAGAATTCCGGCGCGAACGTCCTGATCCAGAACGCGACCGTCATCAACCTGCAACTGCAATGAGCATGACACCGGGTTCTCACTTGATGTTGCTCATCGCACTGTGCGGCGCCCTGCTTGCGCCGCACAGTGCGAAGGCACTTGACCTGGCCGGAGTCGGGCGCGTCAACGTGCCGGTGACCAGTCTCAAGGACCTTAAATTCCAGCGCACGCTGCGCCAGCAATATGACTACAGCTGCGGCGCCGCCGCGCTGGCCACCTTGCTGTCGCACCACTACCAGACGCCCACGCCCGAACAGGACGTGTTCCAGCAGATGTACGCCAGCGGCGACAAGACCAAGATTCACAAAGAAGGTTTTTCGCTGCTCGACATGCAGCGTTTTCTCGCCACGCGCGGCTTTCGCGCCGACGGCTTCAAGCTGCCCATTGAAAAACTGATCGCCGAAAAACTGCCGGCCATCGTCCTGATCACCGACCGCGGCTTCAACCATTTCGTGGTCATCAAGGGCGCCGAAGACGGCCGCATCCTGATTGGCGACCCGTCCACCGGCAACCGCGTCGTGAGCATGGATCGGTTCCAGGAAATCTGGCGCAACAAGATCCTGTTCGTGATCCACAGCCACAAGGATCAGGTTGCGTTCAATACACCGGAAGACTGGCGCGGCGCGCCGCGTGCGCCGCTGGGCACCGGCATGCATCAGGACCAGCTCAGCGCGACCCTGCCCAAGTTCGGGCCGGGCGATTTTTAACAGGGACACACCATGCGCTTTCCAACCTTCCCTTTGCACACTGCCCTGCTGGGCCTGCTGAGCCTGCTGAGCCTGTTTATGGGCGCCCTGCCGTTCGCCCAGGCCACCGAGCCGGTCATACCGGTGCTTGGCAAGCCGGTCGCTGCCGCCACGCTGGACGCCGCCCGTGGCGGCTTCGAAGTGGCCGGCGGCCTGGCGCTGTCACTCGGTATCGAGCGCGTCGTGTCGGTCAACGGCGAAATCATGGCCCGCACGAATATCGCGATCCCCGATCTGGCGGCCATGACGGCCGAGCAGGCGCGCCTGACCCAGGACGCGCTGGGCGCGGCGCGGATGATCCAGATCGGCGGCAATAACTATGCCGCTGCCGACCTCAACCTGCCCAACGGTGCGACGCTGGTCCAGAACACGCTCAGCGGCCAGGATATCCGCACGGCGACCACCATTTCGTCGACCGTCAACAGCATGTCGCTGATCAAGGACATCAATTTCCAGTCGACGATCCGTGACGCCGTCATACGTTCGCCGGGCGGTCTATGAATGTTCAACACCACCAACAATAACTCTGGAGAATCTGGATGTATCCACACGTCGCGCGGCTCGGCGCTGCGGGCCTGGCGGCGGCCCTTCTGGCGCCGCCTGCACTCGCTCAACAAGGTGTCCCCCTGTCGAACAATGGCGCACAGCCATCCCATAGCGAACTGTCGCAGTTGAAGGACGAACTGGCGCAGCAACGCGCGCTGGTCAATCGTCTGCTGCTGGAAGTGCAGGCGCAGCGCGAGCAATTGCAGCGCATGGGGACGCCGGCCGATGGCATGTTGCTGTCGCAGCAGCGTGGTACTGGCGGCTCGATGAGCGGCCAGGCGCCGGTGGCCGAGCCGCCCGTGTTGCCGCCCGCGGTAACGGGTGTACCGGCGCCGCTGCCACCCCAGCAGCGCCCTGACCAGCCCGGCGTACCCGCCCCGGCACCCGCCCAGCCCGCCGCGCCAGCGCAGGCGCAAAACACCAGCCGCCAGCAACCGAACCGGCCGCCGGAAGTCGCACCGATCGGCGACCAGCCGGGCGTGCTTACGGCGCCTGGCACCTATGTGCTCGAGCCATCGATGCAATACGGCTACTCGTCGAGCAACCGCGTGGCGCTGGTCGGCTACACGGTGATTCCCGCGCTGCTGATTGGCCTGGTGGACGTGCGTGAAATCAAACGCAACACCTTCACCACTGCGATCACCGGCCGCACCGGCATCAGCAACCGGATGGAAGTCGAGGTCAAGGTGCCGTATGTGTACCGCTCCGACGCCACCGTCAGCCGGGAAATCTTCACCGGTACGGCAGTCGAGCGCGTGTTCGATACAACCGGCAAGGGCATGGGCGACGTCGAAGTCGCCGGCCGCTACCAGCTCAATAACGGCGGCGCCGACAAGGGCTATTACATTGCCGGCCTGCGCTACAAGAGCCGTACCGGCCGCGATCCGTTCGAAGTGGTCACCGATTGCGACCGCCGCTGCATCGGCGAGAACGTCACCGGCACCGGCCTGCCGCTGGACCTGCCCACCGGCTCGGGCTTCCACTCGCTGCAAGCCACGCTGACGTGGTTGTATCCATCCGATCCGGCCGTCTTCTTCGGCAACCTGAGCTACGTGCACAACTTCAAGCGCGACGACGTGACGCGCCTTGTGCGCAATGGCGAACGCGAACCGCTTGGCTCGCTGCAACCGGGCGCCGTGCTGGGCTTTAACTTCGGGATGGGCCTGGCGCTCAACGACAAGGCGTCGCTGAGCCTGGGCTACGACCACAGCACGATTGGACGCATGCGTCAGAACGGCGCGACCTCGATCGGCTCGGTGCGTACACAGCTGGGCACCCTGCTGCTGGGGTACTCCTATCGCCTGAGCCCGAAACGTTCACTCAACATCGCCGTCGGTGCCGGCGTCACGCGTGACACGCCGGATGTGACGCTGACGCTACGTTTGCCAATGACTTTCTAACCAGAAATTTATTGCTGAAATCGGTCATGCAGGGGGGATGACTTGTGGTAAATACGGAGACGATTGAAAAATCTTGCTTCCGTTTTAAGAGTTTGCCCTATAATCAGATTCGCAATGTAAGGCGTCACCCTGGTTTTTGTCCTAGGTACGCAAACAGGGCATCAACGTAAAATTAATTTTTGAGGGAATAAAAATGGCGACTGGCATTGTTAAGTGGTTCAATGACGCAAAAGGTTTCGGTTTCATCACGCCTGACGGCGGCGGCGAAGATCTGTTCGCGCACTTCTCGGCGATCAACGCCAACGGCTTCAAGTCGCTGCAAGAAAACCAGCGCGTGACGTTCGACGTCACCACCGGTCCTAAAGGCAAGCAGGCTTCGAACATCCAGCCGCAAGCTTAAGGTCCGCTGGCCCGCTACGGCGGGCAAGCAACGCAAAAGAGCACATCTTCGGATGTGCTCTTTGTCTTTGTAGCGACCGAAAGGCGGGGGTCAAAAAGCGGGGGTCAGGTCTGACATTCGGACACGATCTCGACAGTCGGGCAGTTGGAACCGGCTGAAAGTGGGGGTCAGGTCTGACATTCGGACACGATCTCGACAGTCGAAAAAGTGGGGGTCAGGTCTGACATTCGGACACGATCTCGACAGTCGGGCAGTTGGAACCGAAAAAGTGGGGGTCAGGTCTGACATTCGGACACGATCTCGACAGTCGAAAAAGTGGGGGTCAGGTCTGACATTCGGACACGATCTCGACAGTCGGGCAGTTGGAACCGGCTGGGACCGGGCCACGCTAATGCTGTGCAGGAAACTATTGGACCTGGTTAAGGCTGAGGTCGTGTCTGAATGTCAGACCTGACCCCGGCTGTTCCGGCTGCTATTGGACCTGGTTAAGGCTGAGGTCGTGTCTGAATGTCAGACCTGACCCCGGCTGTTCCCTGCCTTGACGATCAACGGCGTCCCGGTGGCTTTTGACGGACATGCCACCAGCTGCGGCGCCCGCCTGATGTCGACGGCCACCGACAGCGGCCGCGACTGACGCCATGCGTTATATCACTTGCAGCCGCAGCTACCCGAGCCGCAGCCGCCGCCGCCGCCGCCCGACTTTGCCGCCGCCACTTCCGCGAACTGCGTCACCGGCGCGCGGCCGCTCTGTTCGTCGTAGCCAGCCGCCTGCAGGCGCGCCACGTACTGCTTCCACAGCGATTCCTGGCTGCGGCCCAGCTCATACAGATAATCCCAGCTGAAGATGCCGGTATCGTGGCCATCCGAGAAGGTCGGCTTGATTGCGTAGTTGCCGACCTGCTCGACGTCGGCGATGCCGACTTCGCGTTTGCCAAGTTGCAGCACTTCCTGGCCCGGGCCGTGGCCCTTCACTTCGGCCGATGGCGAATACACGCGCAGATATTCAAACGGGAGCGAAAAAGCGCTGCCGTCGTCGTAGGCGACGTCGAGCACGCGCGATTTCTGGTGGACAGTCAATTCGGTTGGATGTGGCATGACACTCTCTTTATCAGGAAAAACGGCGCGCGATGGCAGCGCCCAATTGGTCGTGCAGCGCACGACGCGCCGCGAGGATAGCAGGTTCCGTCGCACGCACCGCCTGCGCCCATACAGGCGCCGGGAAGTGCGCATCGTCGGCGTAGCGCGGGATGATGTGCCAGTGCAGGTGCGGCACCACGTTGCCGAGGCTGGCCACATTGACCTTCAATGGCTGCATCACCTCGCGCACCGCCGTCTCTACCTGGAACACGGCGTCGTTGATCAAGAAGCGGTCATCCGCCGACAGGTCGCTCATCTCGCGCACATGGTCGTGCCAGATCACGCGGCAAAAGCCGGGATAATTGGCGTCGTCGACGACGATGACGCTGAACTTCTCGCCGGTCCAGACGACCGGCAGCGACAGGTCGCACAGCTCGCAACCCGGTTCGCGCAGCGCCGTCATACCAGCACCCGCTCGATGCCGCCCGCATTGGCGCGTGCGACGTACTCGGGCAGCCAGTTCTCGCCCAGCAGATGCTTGGCGATTTCGACGACGATGTAGTCGGCCGTGGTGCCCGAATCGTCGTTGTAGCGGCTCAAGCCCTGCAGGCACGACGGGCAGCTGGTGAGAATCTTGACGTCGCCCTTGAAGCCATCTTCGCGCAGCTTGTCGGCGCCCTTGACCATCTCGCCTTCCTTGCGCGAACGGACCTGGGTCGCGATGTCCGGCCGCGAGACGGCAAACGTGCCCGACTCGCCGCAGCAGCGGTCGTTCTTCTCGATCTTCACGTTGTCCACCGTCGACACCAGCGCGTTGACCGTCTTGATCGAATCCTGCAGCTTCATCGGCGTGTGGCACGGCTCGTGGTACATGTAGCGGGTGCCGTTCACGCCTTCGAGCTTGACGCCTTTTTCGAGCAGGTATTCATGGATGTCCATGATGCGGCAGCCCGGGAAGATCTTCTCGAACTGGTACGTCGCGAGCTGGTCATAGCAGGTGCCGCACGAGACCAGCACCGTCTTGATGTCGAGGTAGTTGAGCGTGTTGGCCATCCGGTGGAACAGCACGCGGTTGTCCGTTACCATCTTCTCGGCCTTGTCGAACTGGCCGGCGCCGCGCTGCGGATAACCGCAGCACAGGTAGCCCGGCGGCAGCACGGTCTGCACGCCCACTTCCCACAGCATCGCCTGCGTGGCCAGGCCCACCTGCGAGAACAGGCGCTCGGACCCGCAGCCCGGGAAGTAGAACACGGCCTCGGTGTCGGCATTGGTCTTCTTGGGATTGCGGATGATCGGGACGATCTTGTCGTCTTCGATATCGAGCAAGGCGCGCGCCGTTTTCTTCGGCAGGTTCCCTGGCATCTTCTTGTTGATGAAGTGGATGACCTGCTCGCGCACGGGCGCCTTGCCGGTCGTCGGCGCGGGCGCCGCCAGCTGCGGCTTGGCAAAGCCCTTGAGCATGCGGTTGCCGAAGCGCTGCGCCTTGAAGCCGAAGTCGACCATCACCTTGCGCGTCGCATTGATGGTGGTCGGATCGGTGGCATTCAGGAAGAACATCGCCGCGCGGTTGGCCGGCTTGAAGCTGCGCTTGTCCATCTTGCGCAGCAGGTTACGCATGTTCATCGACACATCGCCGAAGTCGATATTCACCGGGCATGGTGTGACGCACTTGTGGCACACGGTGCAGTGGTCCGAGACGTCCTCGAATTCTTCCCAGTGCCGGATCGAGACACCGCGGCGGGTCTGCTCTTCGTACAGGAACGCTTCGATCAGCGCCGACGTGGCCAGGATCTTGTCGCGCGGCGAATACAGAAGGTTCGCCTGCGGCACGTGGGTCGTGCAGACGGGCTTGCACTTGCCGCAGCGCAGGCAGTCCTTGATGCTGTGGGCGATCTCGCCGATATCGCTTTGCTGCATGATCAGCGACTCGTGGCCCATCAGGCCGAACGACGGCGTGTAAGCGTTGCGCAGGTCGGCGTGGGCACCCTCAAGATTGAGCAGCTTGCCCTTGTTGAAGCGCCCTTCCGGATCGACGCGGATTTTATAGTCGCGGAATTCCTGGATTTCTTCGTCCTTCAGGAATTCGAGCTTGGTGATGCCGATCCCGTGTTCGCCCGAGATCACGCCGTCGAGCGAACGCGCCAGCTTCATGATGCGCTCGACCGCCTTGTGCGCATCCTGCAGCATGTCGTAGTCGTCCGAGTTCACCGGCAGGTTGGTGTGGACGTTGCCGTCGCCGGCGTGCATGTGCAGTGCGACAAACACGCGCGAACGCAGGATGCGCTTGTGGATCGCCGTGCTCTCGTCGAGGATGCAGGTGTAGGCGCTGCCGTTGAAGATCTGGCGCAGCGGGGAACGTAGCTCCTGCTTCCAGGAGATGCGCACCGTGTGGTCCTGCACCAGGTCGAACAGGCGTGCATCGGGCTGGATCGCCAGGCGCGCATCGAAGGCGGCCGACAAATGATCGAGCCCAAGCGATTCGAGCTGCTCTCGCACGTCGACCAGCGGCGCATCCAGATTGGCCAGGATGAAGCTCCAGCGCTTGGTCACCAGGTCGACCAGCGCGCGTGCCTGCAGCGGGCGGTCGCCCATGATTTCGTCGCGCTCGACGCCTTCGCCGCTGCTGGCATCGTCGCTCTTGGCCAGCGGCAGATGGTCGCTCGCCAGGTAGTTGCGCAGACCGTCGGCCAGCTGCAGCTTGTTCTTGATTGACAGCTCGACGTTGATGCGCTCGATGCCGTCGGTGTATTCGCCCATGCGCGGCAGCGGAATGACCACGTCTTCATTGATCTTGAAGGCGTTGGTGTGGCGCGCGATGGCCGCCGTGCGGGCGCGGTCGAGCCAGAACTTCTTGCGCGCTTCGGGGCTGACGGCGACAAAGCCTTCGCCCACGCGGGTGTTCGCGATACGCACGACTTCGGAGGCAGCCAGCGCCACCGCGTTTTCGTCGTCGCCGACGATGTCGCCGAACAGCGCCATCTTCGGCAGCACGCCGCGCTTCGATTTGGTAGCATAACCGACCGCGCGCAGGTAGCGCTCGTCCAGGTGCTCCAGGCCCGCCAGGCGCAGCGTGGAAAAGGCGGGGTCGCCGTTCTTCGGCAAGCCGTTGAGGTAATTCGTGATCTCGACGATCGACGGAATCGCATCGCGCGCCTGGCCAAAGAATTCGAGGGCCACGGTGCGCGTGAACTTCGGCATCTTGTGCAGGATCCAGCGGCCCGACGTGATCAGGCCATCGGTGCCCTCTTTCTGGATGCCCGGCAGGCCGGAAAGGAATTTGTCGGTAACGTCCTTGCCCAGGCCTTCCTTGCGGAACCGCTTGCCGTCGATGGTCAGCGTCTCGGTGCGGAACGGCGCGCCTTTCGGTGCGCCCTTGACCGACGGGTGCGTCCATTCCAGCAAAAATTCAGCCTGCGGCGCATCGTGGATCTTGCCCAGGTTGTGCGCAATGCGCGTGACATCGAGCCAGTCGCCGTTGGGGTCGACCATGCGCCACGAGGCCAGGTTGTCGAGCGCAGTGCCCCACAACACGGCCTTCTTGCCGCCCGCGTTCATCGCGATATTGCCGCCCACGCACGATGCGTGCGCCGACGTCGGATCGACCGCGAACACGAAGCCGGCCTTCTCGGCCGCCTGCGACACGCGCTGCGTGACCACGCCCGCATAGGTATGGATGGTCGCGTATTCGCGGTCCAGGCCCGGCATGGCGGTCATTTCGACTTCGCCGATGCCGATCAGTTTTTCGGTGTTGATCACGGCCGACATGGGCGTGAGCGGAATCGCACCGCCCGTGTAGCCGGTGCCGCCGCCGCGCGGGATGATCGTCAGCCCGAGCTCGATGCAGCCCTTGACCAGGCCAGCCATCTCGTCTTCGGTGTCCGGCACCAGCACCAGGAACGGATACTCGACACGCCAGTCGGTGGCGTCGGTCACGTGCGAGATGCGGTGCATGCCGTCGAAACGGATATTGCGCTTGTCGGTGTACGCGCCCAGCACCTTCAGGGCGCGCTTGCGCAGGTCGTACGTTTCGGAGAATTCGCGACCGAAGTCGTCGACCGCGCGGCGCGCGCTGGCCAGCAACTGCTCGACGGCGCGGCTGCGCGTTGCGGCCACGGCCGGGTCGCCGTCATCCTGCGCGTCGACTGTCGTGCGGCGCTTGTCGACTTCGGCCAGGCGGTGGTGCAGCGCCTCGATCAGGTTGGCCCGGCGCTTCGGGTTGTCCAGCATGTCGTCCTGCAGGTACGGATTGCGCCGCACGACCCAGATGTCGCCCAGCACCTCGTATAGCATGCGCGCCGAGCGGCCGGTCTGGCGGGCGCCGCGCAAGCTGTCAAGCAACTCCCACGACGACTCACCGAGCAGCCGGATCACGATTTCGCGGTCCGAGAACGAGGTGTAGTTGTACGGAATCTCGCGCAGGCGCGCGGGGGCGTTATCGGCTAGCAGGGTATGGATGTGTGCGGGGGCGTTCATGAATACTCGTCGACAGTCGGACAGGCCCGAAGGACGTTCATTCTATCGTATTGCGTTGCACCACGCTTGGGGCAGCCCCGTCCGCCGTTGCGCCCGACGCAACAAAATATTCATACTGTGTCGGATATGCAAACATTATTCACCCACGGGCGCGGGCGCACGGTATTTATCAAGCACGACGCCGGGAATGACATATGTCGTCCGGCCTGGTTTGCACCGCTATCGCGTCATGTCCGGCACCTCGAAGGCCTCGCCGGTTTCGAAGAAATGCCCACCAGCCACATAATGGATGCTCTTCTTGCCACCCGCTGCCATATTCCAGTGCCCGTCGGCAAACACCGCCGGATCGGCCCAGGCCGCCACGACTTCGCCCAGGAACAGGTCATACGTGTCCTGGATATGCGGTTCGGGGAGTACGCGGCACTCGAGCCAGGCCAGGCAGCCGTGGAGCAGCGGCGCACCGACCTGTTCGCCGGTCCAGGCGCCGGCATTGAAAGCCGCGAACTTGTCCACCTCTCGGCCCGACGTCGAACCCACCTGCAGGGTCAGGCGCGCCAGCTCGCGCGACGGCACGTTCAGCGCGAATTCGCCGGATGCCTCGATCATGCTGCGGGTGAGTGTGTTCTTGTCGATCACCACCGCCACCTTGGGCGGATCGAAGTCGAGCGGCATCGACCAGGCGGCCGCCATCACATTGACGGCGTCGCCGTGGCGACTGGACACCAGGACCGTCGGGCCATGGTTCATCAGGCGATAGGCTTTGGCCAGAGGTACGGGAACGCGGTCGGTCATGCCGGAGTCCTTAAATTGATTGCGCAGGCAGTCAGCGCTGCGCCGGCGGGATATCCGTGAGCGTCGCGGCGAAGGCGGCGTGCGCGGCCGGATCGATGGGACGGTGCTTCACGGTCGTGCCGGCCGGGTCGTTGGCCAGGTAATTGCCATCCTTGCGATCCTGCGCGGGCCGGATCGGCCGCGGCACGAAGCCGCCGCCGCAGTTCGGGCACACGTCCAGCAAAATGGTATCGACGCAGCTGGCGCAAAACGTGCATTCGTACGAGCAGATGCGCGCCTGTTCCGATGCCGGTGGCAGCGCGACGTTGCAGTGTTCGCAGGTGGGACGCAGTTCAAGCATGGCAAACTCCTTCGGTCTATCCGGTAATGCGCGTCAGCATGTCGCCGAGCGACTTCCAGAAACTGTCCGGCACGTACAGCAGCGCCAGCGTCATGGTCAGGTAGCGCGCGAACTTGCCGATCGCCATATACATCAGGCTCGGCCAGAACGGCAGGTGCAGCCAGCCGGCCAGCGTACACAGCGGATCGCCCACGCCTGGCAGCCACGACAGCAGCATCGTTTTGGCACCGTAGCGCTTGAGCCAGCCGAACCAGCGGCTCTGGCGCTCTTTCGCAAACGCCACCTTGGCGCGGTAGCCAAGGAAATAATCGACCGCGCCGCCCAGCGTATTGCCAATGGTGGCGACCAGGATCGCCGGCCAGAACAGCGCGGGATTGGCCTTGATCACCGCAAACACGGCCGGCTCTGAACCGAGCGGCAGCAGCGTGGCGGAAATAAAACTGATGATGAAGACGGAGGTCAGCCCGACAGTCGGCGCCGCAACAAGGTCAAGCAGCCATTGAACAGCGGTTTCGATCATGCGAGCTTAGGCGAGGGAAATAGGCGTCCATTATAATGGTCCAGAACTTTCGTCACGACACGATACGATCGCCTGTCACCCAGCGCGCCGGATCGTACTGCGCGCCACGGTCACCCACCCTAGCGGAACAGTTTGCGTCGTCCGTCCCGCCAGCCGCATTGGCCTGACCCTTGTGTTTCGACCATGACTACCGACTATCTCAAAAAAATCCTGACCGCGCGCGTCTATGACGTTGCCGAACAAACGCCCCTCGATCTGGCCCCCACGCTGTCCGCGCGCATGGGCAACCGCATCTATTTCAAGCGCGAGGACATGCAGAGCGTGTTCAGCTTCAAGCTGCGCGGCGCCTACAACAAGATGGCCAACCTGACGCCCGAGCAGCGCGCCCGCGGCGTGATCTGCGCCTCGGCCGGCAACCATGCCCAGGGCGTGGCCCTGTCGGCCTGCCGCCTCGGCTGCCGCGCGCTGATCGTGATGCCCACGACCACGCCAGGCGTCAAGATCGATGCTGTCAAGGCGCGCGGCGGCGCCAGCGTCGAGATCGTGCTGCACGGCGACTCGTACACCGACGCCTACAACCACGCCCTGCTGCTGGAAAAAGAACAGCGCATGACCTTCGTCCACCCGTTCGACGATCCGGACGTGATCGCCGGCCAGGGCACGATCGGCATGGAAATCCTGCGCCAGCATTCCGGCCCGATCCACGCGATCTTCGTTGCCATCGGCGGTGGCGGCCTGATCGCGGGCATTGGCGCCTACGTCAAGGAAATTCGCCCTGACATCAAGATCATTGGCGTGCAAACGCTCGATTCGGACGCGATGGCGCGCAGCCTGAAGGCCGGCCACCGCGTGACGCTGAACGATGTCGGCCTGTTTTCCGACGGCACCGCGGTGCGCCTGGTGGGCGAAGAAACCTTCCGCGTCGCCCAGATGGTGGTCGACGAGATCATCCTGGTCGACACCGACGCGATCTGCGCCGCGATCCAGGACGTGTTCCAGGACACGCGCAGCATTCTCGAGCCGGCCGGCGCGCTGGCCATCGCCGGCGCCAAGGCGTATATCGAACGCTCGCAGATGGACCGCGAGCCGGTCAAGGGTGAAACGCTGGTGGCCGTGGCCTGCGGCGCCAACATGAACTTCGATCGCCTGCGCTTCGTTGCCGAGCGCGCTGAGCTGGGCGAATCGCGCGAAGCGGTGTTTGCCGTGACCGTGCCCGAGCAGCGCGGGAGCTTCCGCCGCTTCTGCGGACTGGTCGGGCCACGCAACGTGACCGAATTCAATTACCGCATCAGCGATGCCAGCGAAGCGCATGTGTTCGTTGGCGTGCAGGTGGGCAGCCGCAGCGAGTCCGGGCTGCTGGCGCGTACGTTCGAAGAGCATGGCTACAAGACGCTCGACCTAACCGGCGACGAGCTGGCCAAGCTGCATATCCGCCACTTGGTGGGCGGCAAAAGTTCGCTGGCCCACGATGAATTGCTGTATCGTTTCGAGTTCCCTGAACGGCCGGGCGCGCTGATGCGCTTCCTGGACAGCATGGCGCCGAACTGGAATATCTCGCTGTTTCACTACCGCAACCAGGGTGGCGATGTGGGCCGCATTCTCGTGGGGCTGCAAGTGCCGCCGACCGAAATGGCCGAGTTCCGGCAATTCCTGGCGTCGCTCGGTTACCGTTACTGGGACGAAAGCAGCAATCCCGTCTATAAATTGTTCTTGGGCGCCTGACGCCCCATCTCCATGAATACACCTGATCAATCGCCCCTCGGCAAATCCTCCGCCTACCAGAGCCAGTACGCGCCCGAGCTGCTGTTCCCGATCGCGCGCCAGCAAAAGCGCGATGAGCTCGGCCTGTTTGCGGATGCCGGCACCATGCCGTTCTTCGGTGTCGACATCTGGAATGCGTACGAACTGTCGTGGCTGAACATGCGCGGCAAGCCGCAGGTGGCGATTGCGACGATCACGGTCCCGGCCGATTCGCCGAACATCGTCGAATCGAAATCGTTCAAGCTGTACCTGAACTCGTTCAACCAGACCCGCCTGGCCGGTCCGGACGCCCTGCTGGCCCTGCTACGCGATGATCTGTCGGACGGCTTCGGTGCGCCGGTCCACGTCACGCTGACCAGCCCGGAAGCGTTCGGCGCGATCAAGATGGGCGAACTCGACGGCGTGCTGCTGGATCGCCTGGATGTCGAGATCGACGGCTATTCACCGTCCCCGGAACTGCTCAGCGCGGACCACGAGAACGGGCAAGTCGAAGAAACGCTGGTGTCGCACCTGCTCAAGTCGAACTGCCTGGTCACCGGCCAGCCGGACTGGGGCACGGTGCAGATCCGCTATGTCGGCCCGCAGATCGACCAGGAAGGCTTGCTGAAGTACCTGATCGGCTTTCGCGAACACAACGAGTTTCATGAACAGTGTGTCGAGCGTATCTTCATGGACGTGCTGCGCCAGTGCAAGCCGACCAAACTGGCCGTGTATGCCCGCTACACCCGGCGCGGCGGCCTGGATATCAACCCATGGCGCGCCAATTTCTCCACCGGAAAACCGCCCAATCTGCGTGGCGCGCGCCAGTAAATATCGCATTTCTGACAGGATGCGACTCGCACGCCTGTACGTTTTTGGCGACAGCCGTGCGCCGGGCCTGGCATCACGCCCGGCATGATGCACTACTGAAACTGCTTGTTTTTTCAGCAGAACTCGTGCAAAAATCGGCCAATCTCAGCGCAAGCGTGTATTTACCGGCTGCGTTCTGCGATTTGTTAAAAAAATTGCGTGGTGGCGTTAACCTGAATCAACGCCGCTGCTGCCCTGTTTCGACGGGTATCGTGCGACCGTCCCGCCAACTGGCCTGACGCTCGCGATTTCGAGTGTCCCGGCCATAAAACAGGCCTATAATCCGTGCTCGCAAGCACGCCACTTGTGCTGCGCACTTGTGCCACGCACCCCACGTTATGACCAATTTAAGCAAAATCCTTTCTCTCGAAAACGTCCAACTCGACATTGAAGTGTCGAGCAAAAAGCGCGCCTTCGAGCAAGCCGGCCTGATCTTCGAGAACAATTGCGGTATTGCCCGTTCGATTGTGTCCGACAACCTGTTCGCACGTGAGCGTCTCGGCTCTACCGGCCTCGGCCACGGCGTGGCCGTCCCCCATGGCCGCATCAAGGGCAGCAAGAGCCTGAAGGCACCCCTGGCCGCGTTCGTGCGCCTGAAGGAACCGATTCCGTTCGAGTCGCCCGATGGTCAGCCGGTGAGCCTGCTGTTCTTCCTGCTGATCCCGGACCACGTCACGCAGCAGCACCTCGAGATCCTGTCCGAAATCGCCGAGCTGTTCTCGGACGAAGCCATCCGCACTGCGTTGGCGACTGACCCCGATCCGAAAGCCGTCCACGAGCGCATTATCAACTGGCAACCCAGCCTGCAAGCTCTGGGTTAAACTTCACGTCACTGCAACGCGCGGCAATCATGTCGCGCGCCTTTTTTTGTGACGAAGACGATGCCCATGCTGCAGTCCCCGCTGACCATTCAACGGCTGTATGACGATAACCGCGACAGCCTGCAGCTCGGCTGGTTTGCGGGCTTTCCCGGCGGCGAACGCCAAATCGCCGGCGACGCCGCGTCGGCCGCCGACCAGGTCGGCCACCTGAACCTGATCCACCCGGGCCGCATCCAGGTTTTCGGGCACCAGGAACTCAATTACTACCACCGCCTGAAAGCCAATTCGCGCACCCACGTGATTGGCGAACTGATCGGCGGCGGCCCGCCGGCGCTGATCATCGCGCAGGGTCTCGAAACGCCGCCCGACATCCTCGCGATCTGCGACGAGCAGAACATCCCGCTGTTTTCCACGCCGCTGCCGGCAGCGCAGGTAATCGACTTCCTGCGCGTGTACCTGTCCAAGAAACTGGCCCAGCGCGTGATCATGCATGGCGTGTTCATGGACGTGCTGGGCGTGGGCGTGTTGATCACCGGCGAATCCGGCCTGGGCAAAAGCGAACTGGGCCTGGAACTGATTTCGCGTTCGCACGGCCTGGTGGCAGACGATGCGGTGGAATTCTCGCGCATCGCGCCGAACATGATCGAAGGCCGCTGCCCGCCGCTGCTGCAAAACCTGCTTGAGGTGCGTGGCCTGGGCCTGCTGGACATCAAGGCGATCTTCGGCGAGACGGCGGTGCGCCGCAAGATGCGCCTGAAACTCATCGTCCACCTGGTCAAGCGCGGCGCGCTCGATGAAGAAGTCGAGCGCCTGCCCTTCCATTTCCCGACCGAAGACGTGCTGGGCCTGCCGATCCGCAAGGTCGTCATCCCGGTGGCAGCCGGCCGCAACATCGCCGTGCTGCTGGAAGCCGCCGTGCGCAACACAATCCTGCAACTGCGCGGGATCGACACGCTGCAGGAATTCATGGAGCGCCAGCGCCAGGCCATGAGCGCCGACTGACCCGGTGCCCGCGGCCCGCGGGTGTACGGCTGACCGGCGCTTGCGGTATCATCGCCCCTATGCACATCGTCCTCATCACCGGAATTTCCGGCTCGGGTAAATCCGTGGCCCTGAATGTCCTGGAAGACGCCGGTTACTACTGCGTCGACAACCTGCCGCCGGCCCTGCTGACGGCCCTCGTCAATACCGTCAGCGAAAGCGGTGGCGGCAAGATCGCCGTCGCAGTCGATGCGCGCAGCGCCGAATCGCTGGCCGAACTGCCCGTGAGCGTGCGGCGCCTGCGCGAGGACGGCCACTCGGTCAAGGTCATATTCCTGACAGCGAGCACCCATTCGCTCGTGGCGCGTTTTTCCGAGACGCGCCGCAGCCATCCGCTGTCGCACGAACTGCGTCCAGGCGAAAACCCGGCATCGCGCCGCACCCTGATTGAGTGCATCGCCGAAGAACGCGAGCGCCTGTCGTCAATCGAGAACCTGGGCCACGTGATCGACACGTCCGAGCTCTCGTCCAACAAACTGCGCGGCTGGATCAAGGAACTCGCCGAGATCGACCATGCGCCGCTGACGCTGTTCTTCGAGTCGTTCGCCTTCAAGGTCGGCGTGCCGCTCGACGCCGACTTCGTGTTCGACGTGCGCGCGATCCCGAATCCCTACTACGATCTGGCCCTGCGCCCGCTCACCGGCAAGGATGCACCCGTGATCGCCTTCCTCGACGCGCAACCGAGCGCGGTCGAGATGCTGTCCGACATCCAGGGCTTCGTCGCCAAGTGGCTGCCATCGTTTAAAACCGACAATCGCAGCTACCTGACGGTGGCGATCGGCTGCACGGGCGGACAGCATCGTTCGGTGTACATGGCCGAACACCTGGGCGCGCACTTCGGCGCGACCGAGCGCGTGATTGTCAGGCATCGCGAGCAGCCGAAGCATCCGGCGGCGTAGGCCCTGCCGCCGCTTGCAGCAGATCGCCGATTGACGCAGAATGATTGCATCTCTGATGCGGGGAACATCATGCGAACGACAGTGACGATTGACGATGAGCTGTATGCCAAGGCGCTAGAGATGGCAGACCCCGGGATGGACAAAGCAGATCTATTCCGGGAAGCGGTCAAGACCTTTGTTCGGGTGCAGGCAGCCAAGCGCCTCGCGGCCCTGGGCGGTGCGGCGCCTGATATGCCGGAGATCCCGCGCAGGCATCTTGATGTGATGCGATGAACGCTGTTCTGGTCGATACGTCAGTGTGGGTCGATCACTTCCAGCGTCATAATGAAACACTGGTGGATCTGCTATCCCTTGACTTGGCGCTGTCTTACCCTATGGTGGTCGCGGAACTGGCATGCGGTACGCCGCCTGCCCCGCGCTTACGGACTTTGGCCGATATCGCGTTGCTGCGGCAAGCACGACAGGCCAGCCTGACCGAAGTCAGGGAACTCGTCGAGCGGGAAAAGCTGTATGGGCTTGGATGCGGGCTGGTCGATCTCGCACTGCTGACCTCCACTTTGCTGACACCCGGTTCACAGTTATGGACGCGGGACAAGCGGCTGGCACAGCTGGCTACGCGCTTCACCGTCGTCTATACGCCCGCATTACATTAAACTGCACTGACCATACATCAACACTGACGAAGTCGAAGTCGCCCTGTGTCACCTCAGCACCGGCGCCGCATCCACGATCCGCACATCATGCATCTGGTGCAGATACGATTCGAGATATCCCTTGTGCGACACGCCGACGATGACCAGCATGCGCTGGCCCGGCCTCAATCCCAACGCGTCCCGGATATTGGCCGCCATGCGCAGGTTGCGCGTTTCCCAGTAGCCCACGTAGTGGCGGCCGAAGCGCTGCGCTGACGGCTCATTAAGCGCCGCACCGAAGTCGCCGTGGTAAATCAGGGCCGCCTGGCCAGGCGCATTTCTGGCGCGGTACATTGCCAGCACGCCTTCAGCACTCGCCAGCCCGCCCTCCTGCGCCTTGTCCACTGCCATGCGCTGCTTGAGGGCTGGGTTGTCCCACGCGGTCATCAGCGCATCGCCAAGCGCCTTCTGGTCTTCAGACGCGCTGTCAGCGGTATGGTCGTCCATCGCGTACAGGCGCTCGTGCCCGAGCCGGGCCGCCAGGCGCGCACCGATCATCAGGCTTTCGTCGCGTTTGGTTTCCAGCTTCACGAGTACGCCGACCAGTGCAGCGTCCAGGCCGTCGCCAGCACGGCGCTCGGCCTCGGGCAGGCGCAGCCACTGGACCAGCGCCGATGCATCCTCGCCGCCAGCAAAGAACAGTGCTGCAAGGCGCCGGCGCTGCGCGGGCGTGGGCGCGGCGGGCCAGGCGGCCAGCAAAGCCTCAGCGGCCTCGGTCGCCGCCGGGACATCCAGTCCCGTGGCCAGCCGCGCCGGTGCGGTATCCCGGCAGTAGGCACCGATCGAATCCTTGTAGCGTGCCGGGTAGCGTCGCATGAGGTCGCACTGCGGCCCGGATACCGCTTCGATCGCAATCGCCTGCGGCTTCCATGCGGCCAGGCGCTCGTTCAACAGCGTCAGGCTGGCGGCCTGGAAGGTCTTCGGCAATTGCGACAAATGGGGCGAGCCTAATACCAGCACCTCGTTGGCTGGGCCGGACGCTGGCCCCTTGAATGCGCTCGCATTGAAGTCAGGCTGCCAGGCCTGGGCGGCGGCGCTGCCGCACAACGTCATCGACAACAGCAAGGCGGTGATGCGCATCGGGGTCCTCATCAGTTCATGAAGCCACGATGTTTGCACCGCCTGCACGAAAAGTCACGCGCAAACGGATATGCATGGAGATGCTTACGCAAGATGCCGCAGCGGGTGCGCATGCGCCGGCCACACCGGCACAAAGAAGCGCGCCACCATCGCATCGGTCACGAGGTCGAGCGATGGCGGATTCCATTGCGGCGCATTGTCCTTGTCGATGACGAGCGCGCGCACGCCTTCGAGCACCTCGCCATGCTCGAAGTTGCGGCGCACGAGCGAGCGCTCCAGGCGCAGGCAGTCGGCGACATCGAGCGATGCACCGCGCAGCAGCAGCTCGCGCGTCACGCACATCATCAACGGTGAGCGCTGACGCATCGCATTCAACGCCTTCTGCGCGAACGGCGTGTCGTCACCCTCGAGCGACGCCATGATCGCCGCCACCGAGTCCGCGCCAAAGTGCGCATCGATGCGCGCGCGATTGGCCTGCAGTTCGCTCTCGCCGGCATGCTGGACGGCGAACATGCGGATCGCCGCCGGCAGATCCGCGCCCGGCGTCGCTTCGATCAGCGCGTGCAACGCCGCCAGGTCGGCGCCCGGCACGAACACGTCGGCCAGGCCCACGTACAGCGCGTCGGCGGCGCCGATCGCCAGGCCGGTCAAGCCCAGAAACATCCCCAACTGCCCCGGCGCGTGCGACAGAAAGTGGCTGCCGCCGACATCGGGGAACAGGCCGATATTCACCTCGGGCATTGCCATCTTCGTGCGCTCGGTGACGATGCGCAGGCCGCAATCGGGCCCGCCCTGCGCGATGCCCATGCCGCCGCCCATGACCACGCCGTCCATCAGCGCAATATACGGTTTCGGGTAAAAATGGATCAGGTGGTTCAGCGCGTATTCTTCGGTGAAGAAATCCTCGAGCAGTGCGCTGCCGCCTTGTGGCGAGGCATTGCCGACCTCGTGGAAGAAGCGGATATCGCCGCCCGCGCACAGTGCTTTCTCGCTGCTGCTGGCGATCACCACGGCATCGACGGCAGCGTCACACTGCCAGTCAAGAAGGATCGCGGTCAGCGCGCGCACCATGTCCAGCGACAGCGAATTGAGCGCCTTCGGCCGGTCGAGGGTGATGATGCCGGTGCGGTTGGCAATGCGGGTCAGGACGTGTTCGGACATGGCGTGATCCATCGAAAGGAAACACGTATTTTACCGGCAACGGGATGCAAAAAGGGCGTCCCGAAAAGACGCCCCTGGCGGTGGTGACCTGCGCTCGATCAGGCGGCAGCGACGTCTGCTTCGTCGACGTCCAGGCGTTTGATCGCTGTGCGGTTATGGTCTTTGAGCATCTGCTTGTGCTTCAGGATTTGTCGATCCAGTTTATCCATCAACATGTCGATCGCGGCATACAGGTCTTGCGCGACGCTCGCCACGTGCAGGGTCTTGCCCGACACCTGGACATTGATTTCAGCTTTTTGCCTTTTTTCTTTTTCAGTGAGGTTATCGACGGCCAGGAAGACGTGGGTATCTATGACTTGATCGAAATGGCGAATAATGCGTTCCAGCTTATTCTGAACGTATTCACGGATGGCAGGGGTTACTTCGAGATGGTGACCACTGATGGTGAGGTTCATACACACTCCTTTGAAGATGTCACGTCGCTTGCACCACACAGGAGCTGAAGGCACAGACTGTATGAGCGGCGTTGTTACAAGGCTTTGCGGAGACTGACGGGGGGGATCTTGAGCGCTTCACGGTATTTTGCGACCGTCCTGCGAGCAATGACCATGCCTTGTTCCCCGAGCATTTCCGCGATCTTGCTGTCGGATAATGGATTCTTAGGGTCTTCTGCTCCTGTCAATTGTGCGATGAGCGCACGGATTGCCGTTGAGGATGCTTCGCCGCCCGCTTCGGTGGCAACGTGGCTACCGAAGAAATACTTCAACTCGAACATGCCGTGCGGGGTCAGCATGTATTTCTGGGTTGTGACACGAGAGATCGTGCTCTCGTGCAGACCTAGTGTATCAGCTATCTCACGCAAAACAAGGGGCCGCATGGCAACCGCGCCATGGCTGAAAAAGTTGCGCTGGCGCTCGACAATCGCCTCGGCCACACGCAGGATCGTGTCGAAACGCTGGCGCATATTCTTGATGAGCCACTTCGCCTCTTGCATCTGCGCGCCCATCTGGCTCTCGCTGCGGCCCTGCTTGAGCATGGTCGCGTACAGGCTGTTGACGCGCAGGCGCGGCATCACGTCCTGGTTCAGCGTGACTGCCCAGCCGTTCTTGGCGCGCCGCACGATCACGTCCGGCACCACGTAATCTGACACGTTCGACGCAAACGCGGCGCCCGGATGCGGATTGCACTGGCGGACCACGGCCTGCACTTCGCGCAGGTCTTCGTCGTCGCAATCGAGCGCTTTTTTCAGCTTGCTGTATTCGCGCTGCGCGAACCAGGTCAGGTAGCCTTCGACGATCTTCAGGGCCATGCGGCGCGTGACCATCGGCACGCCCGGCATGCGCCGGATCTGCAGCGCCAGGCATTCGGCCGCACTGCGCGCGCCAACGCCCACCGGGTCCATGCTCTGCACCATCGCCAGCGCGCAGCGCAGTTCGTCGAGGTCGACCTCGAGTTCTTCGGGCAGGCGTGCGTGGATGTCGTCGAGCGGTTCTTCCAGGTAGCCGTTGTCGTCGAGCGCGTCGATCACCAGTTCGGCCAGCGCGCGGTCGCGCGTTGACAGCAGCGTTTCGCGCACCTGTTCCATCAGGTGTTCGCGCAGCGTGATGGCGCATGCCTCCAGCTGCGGGCGGCCGTCTTCGTCGTCGCTGCTGGCGCTGCCGGACGACGCGCCACTGCCTTCGCTCCAGTCGTTGTCGGGCCGCTCGCCATCGACCGCGCCGCCTTCAGCGCCCTCGCCCTCGGCCGGCGCGCTGCCTTCACCCTCGGCCTGCTGGCCTGGCGCCGGCGGCGCCTCGCCCGGTGCCGGCGCATTGTTGATGGCCCCATCGGCCAGCAAGCGCACCGAATGATCGAGCGGGTCATCGAGCCTTTCGAGCAGCGGGTTATCGCCCAATATCTGCTCGATCTCCTGATGCAGTTCGAGCGTCGACAGCTGCAGCAACCGGATGGATTGCTGCAGCTGTGGCGTGAGCGCCAGGTGCTGCGAAGTGCGGAGCTGAAGGGACTGTTTCATCAATTGAGTATGGCTTACATGCGGAAATGTTCACCGAGGTACACGCGCCGTACCGATTCGTCGGCGATGATATCGTCGGGGCGGCCGGATGCAAGCACCGCGCCCTGATTGATGATGTAGGCGCGGTCGCAGATGCCGAGCGTCTCGCGGACATTGTGGTCGGTGATCAGGACGCCGATCTTGCGCTCCTTGAGGAAGCGCACGATGCGCTGGATCTCGATCACGGCGATCGGATCGACGCCGGCAAACGGTTCATCGAGCAGCACGAAGCGCGGGTTGGTGGCCAGTGCGCGCGCGATCTCCACGCGGCGCCGCTCACCGCCCGACAACGACAGCGCCGGGTTCTCGCGCAGCTTCTCGATCTGCAGGTCGGCCAGCAAGGTATCGAGGCGGTCGCTGATCTCGGTTTTGGTGAGCGATTTGCCGTTGACCTTCTGCAGTTCGAGCACGGCGCGGATGTTTTCTTCCACCGTCAGCTTGCGAAACACCGACGCTTCCTGCGGCAGGTACGACAGGCCGAGCACTGCGCGGCGGTGGATCGGCAGGCTGGTGATGTCGGTGCCGTTGATGCTGATCGAGCCGGCGTCCGACGGCACCAGGCCGACGATCATGTAGAACGAGGTGGTCTTGCCGGCGCCGTTCGGGCCCAGCAAACCCACCACTTCGCCGCATTCGACATCGAGCGACACATCGCGCACGACCAGGCGCTTGCCATAGCTTTTCTGCAGGCCCTTGACGACCAGCGTGCTGCGATCGTTCAGTTCCGTCATTGCGTGCCTCCGGCCGGCGCACGCTTGGGCGCCAGGATCAGCGTGCCGCGCCCGCCGCCAACCTTGCTCTCGCCGCTGACGTCATTGCGCACGGCGACGACTTCCTTGCGGTTGTCGTACGAGATGAACGGACCGGTCATCTGGTTGGTCATCCGGTCGTTTTCGAGTTCCTTGACGACGGCGTTCGAGTACAGGCGCACCAGCTCCGAACGCTCATCGTATTCGATGCGTTCGGCCTGGCCTTCGACCCACAGGTTCGGGCCGCCGTCACGCTTCTGACGGAACGTGGCGGGCTTGCCGTTGGCAGCGGTGAGCGTCACGCTCATATAGCCTTCGGGTGTCTCCCTGACGACGGCGCGTTCGGCCTTGACCAGCAGCGTGCCGCGGGTCAGGATCACGTTGCCGGTGAAGGTGCGTACGCCCGCGACGCCATCGAGGTCGCCGTTATCGTATTCGAGCGCCGCCTGCTTGAGCGAGTCGGCCTTTTCGGCCATGGCGGTCAAGGAAAGGAGTGAAAAGAAAGCGGCAGCAAAGAGTTTTTTCATGATGGTGCTGGTCCTGGGTTAGCACGCGCGCATGGCTGATGGCCTTCAGCGCTGGCGTGGCGGATAGACGATACGGCCGCGGCCGGACAATTGCATCTGCATGGTCGCGTTGTTGGCCATCATGCCGGTGGCCTTGAGGCTGGACGCGCCAAGCTCCATGTCGATCGGCTGGTCGGTCTTGACGATTTCTTCGTCGGGCAACACGGTCATGGCCTGCGTGCGCACGCGCAGTGCTTCGCTGGCGGGCGTCTTCGGGCGCTGCAGATCGACGTCGCCGAACAGTTCGACGCGGTGTTCTTCGTGGAAGATGCGCGCGTTCTTGGCCACCACCGTCATCGGAGGACGGCCCGGCTCGACGCCGCGCATCAGCGGCTGTTCGACGTTCGACACATCGCCCAGCGGGATATGGGCCAGGCGCTTGCCCGACACCACGTAGCTCGGCTGGCCGTTGGGCGTCATGCGGACGAACGAGAAATTCTCGACGATGTAATCCGGCTCGTCGGGCGGGCCGCCCAGCTGCGCATCGATGTCGGTCGCCTGCATCAGCTGCAGCAGCCAGAAGCTGCCGAAGGCGAAGAACACGCCGATCACGATCATCGCCAGCAGATTCCAGCGATGCGCGGTGCGTTTGTTGGAGGCGATCGTGGCCATGGCGGTCAGGCGAAATACGGCGCGAGCGCCTGGTCGTAGGTGCCCTGTGCGCGCATGACGAGGTCGCAGATCTCGCGCACCGCGCCGCGCCCGCCACCGTTCTTGGTTACGTAATGCGCGCGGTGCTGCACGTCCGGGTGGCCGGACGGTACGGCAACGGCAAAGCCGACGCGCGCGAACAGCGGCAGGTCGATCACGTCGTCGCCGATGTAGCCGCATTGGTCGGCGGTAAAGCCGGTGGCCTCGAGCAGATTGGCAAAGCCGATGCGCTTGTCGTGGTTGCCCTGGTAGACATGCGATATGCCCAGGTCGGCGGCGCGCCGGACGACGATCGGCGACAGACGCGCACTGATGATCGCGGTCTGCACGCCGGATTTATTCAGCATCTGGATGCCCAGGCCGTCGAGCACATTGAAGGTCTTGGTGACTTCGCCATCGGGGCCGTAGGTCAGGCTGCCGTCGGTGAGCACACCGTCGACGTCGAAGATCATGACCTTGATGCGCGCGGCGCGCTCGATGTGGGCCAATACAGGAGTGTTCATCAAATCACCTTTGCGCGGGTCAGGTCGTGGATGTGCAGTGCGCCGACCAACTGGCCCGACTCATCGATCACGAGCATCTGGTTGATGCGGAATTCTTCCATCACGGCGACCGCATCGACCGCCAGTTGCTCGGGGCGCACGCTGCGCGGATTGGCGTGCATGACGTCGCGAATCAGCACGTTCGAAAAATCGTGCATGCGCTCGATCACGCGGCGCAAGTCGCCGTCGGTGAACACGCCCAGCGGGCGGCCATCCGCGTCGACCACGGCGGTCATGCCCATGCCCTTCTGGCTGATCTCGAGCAGCGCCTTGACCAGCGGGACATCCAGGCCCACCGACGGGATGGCGTCACCGGTGCGCATCACGTCGCGCACGTGCGTGAGCAGGCGCCGGCCCAGCGCGCCGCCCGGATGCGACAGCGCGAAATCCTGCTCGCGAAAACCCCGTACGTCGAGCAGCGCCACGGCCAGCGCGTCGCCCATGGCCAGCGTGACGGTGGTGCTGGTGGTCGGCGCCAGGTTGAGCGTGCAGGCTTCTTTGGCCACTGCGATGTTCAGGTGGACATCGGCCAGCTTGGCCAGGCGCGAGGCCGGCTTGCCGGTCATGGCGATCACGCGCGCGCCCAGGCGCTTCACAGCCGGCAGGATGTCGAGCAGTTCGGACGATTCGCCCGAATTGGAAATGGCGATCAGGATGTCATTCGCGGTGACCATGCCCAGGTCGCCGTGCGCCGCTTCGCCCGGATGCATGAAGAACGCCGGCGTACCGGTGGACGACAGCGTGGCGGCGATCTTGCGGCCGATGTGGCCCGACTTGCCCATGCCCGAGACGACCACGCGGCCGGTGCCGGCATAAATCAACTGCGCGGCGTCGACGAAGCTGCTGTCGTCGCCCAGGCGCGCGTGCAGCGCCACGATGGCGTCGGCCTCGATGGCAAGCGTCTGGCGACCCAGTTCCAGCACGCGCTGCGCCAGGGTTTCGTCAAAACTTTTCAGCATTATTTGGTCATCAGTTACACTCATTCCAGAAGTATAAACGAATTGCGAAAGCAAAAAACTTGCCAGTCGTAACATTCGATGACAAGCACGCCTCGCGGCGCATCGCCACCACAACCACCGCCCGCTTCACCCCATGCATTCTGGTCTCGAACTCACACTGTTGCTGCTTGGCTGCGCCGTCCTCGGCGTGGTGGCCTTTCGCACCCTGCAACTGCCGCCGATGCTCGGCTACCTGGCTGTCGGTGTCCTGATCGGCCCCCACGCCCTGGCCCTGGCCGAAGACAGCCCCACCACCCATGCGCTGGGCGAATTCGGCATCGTCTTCTTGATGTTCTCGATCGGGCTCGAATTCTCGCTCGGGCAACTGCGCTCGATGCGGCGCATCGTGTTCGGGCTGGGACTCGGCCAGGTGGTGACGACGGTGGCCGCGGCCATGGGCATCGGCCTGCTGGCGGCCTACCTGATGCCCCACCTGACGCTGGCCTGGCAGGCCGCATTCGCGCTGGGCGGCGCGCTGGCCATGTCGTCCACGGCGATCGTCGTCAAGCTGCTCACCGAGCGCCTGGAGCTCGAGAGCGAACATGGGCGGCGCATCATCGGCATCCTGCTGTTCCAGGACCTGGCGGTGGTGCCGCTGTTGATCATGATCCCGGCGCTGGCGCGCGATCCCGAAGACATGGCCATCACGCTGGGCCTGGCCGCATTGAAGGCGGGCCTGGTGCTGGCGCTGCTGCTGTTCTTTGGCCAGAAGCTGATGGGGCGGTGGTTCACGATCGTGGCCAAGCGCCGCTCGCAAGAGCTGTTCATGCTCAACCTGCTGCTCGTCACACTGGGTTCGGCCTGGATCACCGAGCAGGCCGGCCTGTCGCTGGCGCTCGGCGCTTTTGTCGCCGGCATGCTGATCTCCGAGACGCCCTACAAGCACCAGGTGGAAGAAGACATCAAGCCGTTTCGCGACGTGCTGCTTGGCCTGTTCTTCATCACGATCGGCATGCTGCTCGACCTGCGCCTGGTGAGCCAGTACTGGTGGCAGGTCACGCTGCTGCTGGCGCTCGTGGTGCTGCTCAAGGCCGGCCTGATCGTGCTGATGGCGCGCGCCTTCGGCGCGCCGCTGGGCACCGCGCTGCGCACGGGTCTCGCGCTGGCGCAGGCCGGTGAGTTCAGCTTCGTGCTGCTCAGCCATGCATCCGGCTCGAAGCTGATCGACCCGTTCGTGATGCAGCTGGTGCTGGCCTCGATGGTGCTGTCGATGCTGCTGGCGCCCTTCATCATCGGCTACATGGACCGGATCGTGATGAAGGTCGCGGCCAACGAGTGGATGATGCAGTCGCTGCAACTGACCCAACTGGCCACGCGCACCATGACCACCCAGAAGCACGTGATCATCGCCGGCTTCGGGCGCAGCGGCCAGAGCCTGGCCACGCTGCTGAAAGAAGAAGCCTTGCCGTGGTACGCACTCGACCTGGATCCAGAGCGGGTGCAGAAGGCGCAGGCGGCCGGCGCGTCGGTCTCGTACGGCGATGCGGCGCGCCGCGAAAGCCTGATCGCAGCCGGCGTACACCGCGCCAGCGCGCTGGTGATCACGTTCGCCGACACGCGCCAGGCACTGAAGGTGCTGCATCTGGTGCACGAGCTGGCGCCCGCCCTGCCCGTGATCGTGCGCAGCCACGACGACGGCGACATGGACGTGCTCAAGGCAGCCGGCGCGACCGAGGTGGTGCCCGAAGCGCTCGAGAGCAGCCTGATGCTCGCCTCGCACGCGCTGGTGACGCTCGGCGTGCCGCTGCGCCGCGTGGTGCACCGCGTGCAGGCGGCGCGCAAGGGCCGCTACGCGACGCTGCGCGGCTACTTCCATGGTGCGGACGACAGCGGCGCAGACCTCGAACATGGCCAGGTGAAGCTGCATTCGGTGCGCCTGCACGCGCAGGCCGGGGCAATCGGCCTGTCGCTGGACGCGTTGCAGCTGCAGGACGTGGCGGTGGAAGTAACCGCCTTGCGGCGCGGCGGCCAGAATATCGCACCCGGCCCGACCGTGCTGCTGGCGGCGGGCGACGTCGTGGTATTGCGCGGCGATAGCGAAGCGGTCAGCCGCGCCGAGGAGCGGCTGCTGTAGCCATCAGGCAGCCGTGACGACCTGGTTGCGGCCCGCGGCCTTGGCCTGGTACAGCGCCGCGTCGGCCGACGCGATCAGCTCCTGCGCCACGCCTTCGATGGCGTGATCGCGTTCGAAATCGGTCAGCGCCGCCACGCCGATCGACACCGTCACGCTCACCTGCTCGCCCGTGCTCAGGTCCACCGGCAAGCCGGCCACGCTAGTACGGATGCGGTTGGCGACGATGCTGGCGTTTTCCAGGTCGGCGTTGATCAGCACCACGACAAATTCCTCGCCGCCGAAGCGGCACAGCGTATCGGACATCCGCAGTTCGGCCTTGATGCGGGTGCACACCTCGCGCAGCACGTCGTCGCCGCCCTGGTGGCCGACCGTATCGTTGACGCGCTTGAAGTGGTCGATGTCGATGTACATGCAGGACAGGCGGTAGCCCTGGCGCCGCGCGCGCGCGATTTCTTCGGCCAGGCGCCGGTCCATGTAGCGCCGGTTGTAGGCGCCGGTGAGCGAATCGGTGAGGCCGATGTACTTGAGCATCTCGTTGCTGATCACGTTCTCGAGGCAGATCGCGATGATCGAGCCCATATGCTCGACGAAATCGGTGCCCAGCGCCGGCGTGAACCGGCTTGCGTCGGCGCTGCCCAGGTTCAGGCTGCCGATCAGGCGCTTGTTGCGCATCAAAGGCACCAGCGCCACGCTGCGCAGGTTGGCCGGCGGCTGTGGGAACATGGCACGGTGCTGGCCCGGCGCATAGGCGCCCAGGATGGGTCGCAGCGGAGATTCCGGCGCCATGTCAAAGCCAAGTTCGACCGCATGCTCGCAGAAGATCAGGTTGGGCAGCGTTTCGAAATCGACACCCAGGCGGTGCATGACCGTGTAGATGTCGGCGTTCTGATCGATCAGCGACAGCGTGACGATATCGAGGTCCGAAATCACCGGCAGCGTGCTGAAGATCGTGCCGACCAGGTCCGGAAAACTGCTGGCACCGACGATCTGCAAGTCGAACGCCTGATGGCGGCACATGATCGCGTGATTGCGCTCGGCCTGTTCGAGCAGATACGCCATGCGTGCGCGCAAGGTCTCGTTTTCCGCCATCAGTTCCCGCGACGACACGCTCGGCTCGTGCATGAAGAATTCCTTTCAGCAATAACCGTAACATTACGCCATCCTTCCGGGCTTGGATACGAAAAACCGCCTGATCACGCAGGCGGTTAGGCGATTTTGCGACAGTGGCGTGGTCTATCTAGAAAGCCAGTTCGGCGTTCAGTGGCTGGCCGACGCGCAGCGTCTGGCCGATGCCGTCCTGCACGATCACGTTCATGCCCACCGTGACGGCGCCGTCCATGCGCGGGTTGGCGCGCCAGGCTTGCAGGATGTCGAGCGGATCGGGGCCGGGAATGCCGGTGGCCTGGTCAACCGCCGGGATCGGGCAGCGCGCGCAGGGCTTGACGGGGCGCAGCGTCATTCCGTCGCTGTGGAAGGCCGCGACGAAATCTTCCTCGAACGCGGCGATGCCATCAACGACGACGTTCGGGCGGAAGCGGTTCATGGGAAGTTTCTCGCGACCGGCCTGCACGAGTTTCGCGTTGATGTCGTCGAGCGACGCCTGGCCGATCAGCAGGATCGGGTAGCCGTCCGAAAAGCGCGTGGCGGCCGGGACGCCTTTCGTCCATTTCGTGCTGGTCGGGCGGTGGACGTCGGGGCGAAAGCGCACCAGGCGGCATGGGGCTTTGAGGGCGGTGGTGAACCAGCTGGCGGCCGCATCGCCGCAATCTGCAGCGGGGATGCGGTCTTCCCAGAGCAGCACCTCGACAGTGGGTGCGGCGGCGTCGTGCACCAGTGCCAGGTGCAGGGGCGGCATGCCGGGGGCGTTGACGATCAGCGCTGTGGCTTCGATGCGCGGCGTGACCGTGGCCATGCGCGGCACTTCGCGCTGGGTCAGGAACAGGCCGTCAGGCGTGACGAGCATCCATTCGCGGTCGTGCACGCCGTTGGCCGAGAGGCCGTCGAGGGCAAGACGGGCTTCAGGGACGGACAGGCCGGCGCAGGATTTGATCGGGTAGATAACGAGTTCGGTGAGGGTGGCCATGTGCTCAATCTCGGGCGGCGTAAAAAAAGGCCCAGCAGGGCCAATGTCGTAGGGTGGGCGGGTTTCCCGCCCACGCGTTCAACCCGCTTTCGCCATACCACGGCGCGAGATTGGTTTGAACGCGTGGACGGCATAGCCGTCCACCCTACTTTGGTAGCGCGCCGGGTATCCCGGGCGCGGATCAGACGTTGAACAAGAAGTTCAACACATCGCCATCCTTGACCACATATTCCTTGCCTTCAGCGCGCATCTTGCCCGCTTCTTTCGCCCCGGCCTCGCCCTTGTACGCCAGGAAGTCGTCATACGCAATCGTTTGCGCGCGGATGAAGCCGCGTTCAAAGTCGGTGTGGATCACGCCGGCCGCCTGTGGCGCGGTATCGCCCACGTGGATGGTCCAGGCGCGCACTTCCTTCACACCGGCGGTGAAGTACGTCTGCAGGCCGAGCAGCTTGTAGGCGGCGCGGATCAGGCGGTCCAGGCCTGGTTCTTCCATGCCCAGGTCGGACAGGAAATCGGCCTTGTCGGCATCGTCCATCTCGGCGATTTCAGACTCGATCGCGGCGCTGATGGCGACGATCGGGGCGTTCTGCTCCTTGGCATACGCGGTCAGCAGGTCCAGCAGCGGGTTGTTGGTGAAGCCCGTGTCGGACACGTTGGCCACGAACATCGCTGGCTTGGCCGTGATCAGGTGCAGCGTCTTGATCATTTCCATTTCGTCGGCGTCCAGACCCATGGTGCGCACTGGATTGCCCTGGTCAAGGTGCGGCATCAGGCGTTCGCAGATGGCAACCAGCTTGGCGGCGTCCTTGTCGCCCGAGCGCGCTTTCTTGCCTTCGCGGTGGATCGCTTTTTCGACGGCGGTCATGTCGGCCAGCGCCAGCTCGGTCTGGATGACTTCGATGTCGTCCAGCGGGCTGACCTTGCCGGCCACGTGGATCACGTTATCGTCCTGGAAGCAGCGCACGACGTTGATGATGGCGTCGGTTTCGCGGATGTGCGACAGGAACTGGTTGCCCAGGCCCTCGCCCTTCGACGCACCGGCGACCAGGCCGGCGATGTCGACGAATTCGACGATGGCGTTGACCATGCGCTCAGGCTTGACGATGGCCGACAGTGCATCCATGCGTGGATCCGGCACTTCGACAACGCCGACGTTCGGTTCGATGGTGCAGAACGGATAATTTTCAGCCGGGATGCCGGCCTTGGTCAGCGCGTTGAACAGGGTGGACTTGCCGACGTTTGGCAGGCCGACGATGCCGCATTTGAGGGTCATGAGAAATCTTTCAGATTCGGTAAAAAGCGAGCGATCAATGAACCGCCCTAAACCCTGCATTGTAACCCGGACCGGCTTTTCTGCTGAAAAAAAAGGCGCACCGCTCCCCTGCTGCAACGCTCGCGATTGTCCCAATGACAAGCTAGATTGGCTGGATGCGCGCCAGGTCGGGCCGTAGCGCGAATTCGGCCAGCTCGTCGCGCAGGCGCTCGCCCTCCCCGATCGCGCGGCGCCACACCCGGATGCGCTCGTCGTGGTCGAGGCCGAACGACGTGAAGTCGGTCCGGTCCGGCAATTTGCCGCGCGGTAGCGAACGCAGGAATTCTGCGGAAGGCGTCACCAGCAGCACATTCTCCAGCCAGCTGCGGTTGGGGCCGCGCGCTGCGCGCCGCCACGGCATGCTCTTGTCGAGCCAGCCCGGTACGATGTGATCGGTGAAATGGGGGTACAGCACCAGTTCGCTCTTGTCCGCGCCGGCCGCGCGCGCATATGGCAAGGCCAGGTGGTAGTCGATGATGCCGCCATCCCAGTAGCTGCCGGGAGGCGCCTCGGCGATGTCCGTCACCGCCTTCATGATCAACGGCAGCGTGCCCGAGGCCAGCAGGCCAGAGGCCAGATTCGCGCGCGTCAGTGCCGAAAAATGCGTCGTGAACCGGTCGAACGGCTCGCGCAGCCATGGTGCCTGGCTGCGTGCATCATGGATGACCACCCTCTCCATCAGGCGCCCCAGCCAGGCCCGCGAGCCGGCATTGTGCAGCGCAGCCGAGGCGAAGCCGCGCAGTTCGGCGTGGCGGCCGACCGGCGCGGCGAGCGAACGCAGGCCACGGTCGGCGAGGATGTGCAGGCGGTGATGGGGATGTCCGATGATGTCGTCTTCGTGCCCGCTCACCAGTTCGGCCAGCAGGGCTTGCACGACATCGTCGATTTCTTGCACACTGGGTTTCAGGCGCGTGTAGCGCTGACCTGTGTAGAGTTCGGCCAGGCGGGCAAACGCCTTCGCCGGATCCTTCTGGCACGCAGCCGCCATGCGCCAGGCGCCGATGGAGGCGCCGATCAGGGTCCGTTCGCGCGGCGCCGTCGGCAACCACTCGCCGAACAGCCACGCATCGAGCGCGGCGAAGATCAGGCCCTTGGGGCCACCCGCCGCAGCCGGCACGATGGCGATGTCCTGCGCGCGCAAGCCATGCGCGGCGATCTGGGCCATGGCAAGGGGGCCGGCCTGGAAGGTAAGCGCTCTCATCGTGAAATTATCGCAGAAGTCCGGCCAGCAGCAGCCGCTTGCGCGACATCAATCCTGCACGGACGGCGCCCCGTACCATGGATCGGTCGTGTATCTGGAGATTGCCATGATGCTGCGCTTTGTCGTCATGCTGTGTCTGCTTCTGTGGCCATTACTTGGCCTGCAGCCAGCATGCGCGCGTGATACGGGCGTCGAGCGCCACGTACGGCACTTTGTGGTTGAACCCAGTGGCACTTACCTGCTCACGGTCGAACAAACCAGGACCATCACCCAGCGCGATGCGCTGCACGACTACGCCCGGTACGAGATCGACTACAACCAGGCGCTTGAGGACATCATCGCCGTCGAGGCGCATACCGAAAAGGCCGACGGGCGCCGGCTCGCCGTGCAGCCGCATCAGATCCGCGACCAGCAACTAGCCGCCCCGATCGACGATCCGAGGCTCAAGAACACGCGCCTGAAGATTGTCGTGTTTCCCGATGTCGACGTGGGCGACCGGGTAGCGGTGTGCTATGTCGTGCGGCGCCATACGCCGTTGTTTACTGGCCACTTTGAAGACTTGTCCAGTGCCCGCCCCCAGCGCCAGCGCAACTTTCGGCTGATTTATGACATGCCGGCCACGATGCTGCTGCACGCCGACGCTGCCGGGTTCGTCCCGACCACCCCCGCCGACCTGCCCGCGCCCGCCGCCGGCAAGCGCCGCTACGCCTGGCGCTATCTCGATGGCCACAATGCCCGGATCGAGGCCGGCTCGGTCAGCGAACTTGACTACGGCAAGCGGCTCGCCGTCTCCACCTTCGCCGATTACGCCGCCCTTGCCCGCGCCTACCAGGATCGCTCGGGCGCACGCGCGGTGCCCGACGACGCGGTGGCGGCGCTCGCAGTGCGCGTGACCGGTGATCTGGCCGAGCCCCGTGCGCGTGCGATCGCGTTATCCGACTGGGTACGCCGCAACGTGCGCTATGTGGGTATGCACTTCAGCCCCGGCGGCGTGGTGCCGCACGCGGCGGCAAGCGTGCTGGCCAATCGCTACGGCGACGCCAAGGACCACGCAACGCTGCTCGTCGCCCTGCTGGCCAGCGCCGGCATCGACAGCACCGTTGCCCTCGTCAACAACGGCAACGCCTATCAGTTGCCGGCCGTGCCGACGCTGGGCGTGCTCAATCACGCGATCGTCTACGTGCCGTCGCTGCAGCTGTATCTCGATTCGACCGCCGACAGTGTGGCCGGCGGCTTCTTGCCGGCGGCTTTGCTCGGCAAACCGGCAGTGCTGACGCGCTCGGGCGAGTTCGCGATGCTCCCCGTCTTCCAGCAGGCTCATAGCCAGACGCTCACGCAGTTCACCATCCAGTCCGATGGCAGCAGCCGCTTTACGGTCACGCGCACCGGCAGCGGCGCTCTGGCAGAACCGTACCGAAACGTCCCGGGCGGCGATGCCGCAATATCGTCGCGCGGCGCCAGCAACGGTTTCACGCAACCACCGGGCTCGGCGCGGCTGGCCACGACCTACGATCTGAAAGGTAGCCTGGGTGATGCCGTGTTCGCGTTCACGCAGGAACCCGAGCGACACCAGGACTTCGTGTGCCCGGCGATCGATGCCGAGGACGAAGTGCGCTTTCATCTGCCGACGCGCTCGCGCGTGCTGGCCCTTCCCCGCGCGACGCACGTGGACGACGCCAACTTTGCCTACCGCTCGCGCTATGCTCAGCGCGGCGCGCTGGTGACGGTGCAGCGCCAGCTCAAGTTCCGCCACACGGCGGCAACCTGCACGCCCGACGACTACCGGCGCATGTGGCCCGCACTCGAGCGCATGCTGCGCGACCTGCGTTCGCAGGTCGTGTTCAAGCGCGGCTGAAACGTCAGCGCGGCTGAAGCTGGCCGTGCAGCAGACTGTCAGGCGGTGTGCAAACGCATCGTGGCCGTGTCGAACTTGCCTTCGCAGACCAGTGGAATGATGTGCAGGCTCTTGTCGATCGATTCTTCGATCAGGCTCTGCTCTTCGCGGCGCGGGCGGTGCAGGACAAAGTCGGCCACCACTTGCTGCAGATTCATCGTGCGCGGGTGGCCGATGCCCAGGCGCAGGCGCCAGTAATCCTGGGTGCCCAGCGCAGCCGTGATGTCCTTCAGGCCGTTGTGGCCACCGGACGAACCGCCCTTCTTGAGCTTGGCAACGCCCGGTGGCAGGTCGAGTTCGTCGTGCACGACCAGCACTTCATCCGGATTGATTTTATAGAAACGCGCCAGGCCGCCTACCGACTGGCCGGAACGATTCATATACGTCTGCGGCTCGAGCAGCCAGACATCGTTGCCGGCAATGGACGTCTTGGCGACCAGGGCATTGAAACGCGATTCGCGCTGCAGACGGCAGCCGGGCAAGCCATTGGCCAGATTATCCACGAGCCAGAAGCCGGCGTTGTGGCGGGTTTGTTCGTACTCGGGGCCGGGATTGCCGAGGCCAACGATCAGTCGAATGGACATGCGTGAGATTCTGTCGAGAAAAGGCGATTATCGCCGAAACGTGCAAATCAAAAAATAAAAACCCGCCGGGCAAGCCGCGGCGGGTTTCTGTGCGATGCGTCGCCGGAGCGACGCGTCAGCTGCGATTACTCGGCAGCTGGGGTCTCTTCAGCGGTGACTGCGCCGCGTGGGATGGTTGCGGTGACGATGGTCAGGTTCTGGCCATGGGTCAGTGCGGTGACGCCTTCTGGCAGGACCAGGTCGTCGGTGTGGATCGAGTTACCAGCTTCCAGGTTTGCCAGGTCGACTTCGATGAAGTCTGGCAGTTGGCCTGGCAGGCACGACACTTCCAGCTCGTTCAGGACGTGCGAGATGACAGCGCTGTTCAGCTTGACGGCTGGCGAGTTCTCGGCGTTGACGAAGTGGAAAGCGACTTTGGTGTGCACTGGCTTCGACGAATCGACGCGCTGGAAGTCAGCGTGCAGGACCAGTTGCTTGAACGCGTGCATCTGGAAGTCACGCAGCAGGACTTGCTGGGTCTTGCCGTCGATTTCCAGGTCCAGAACCGAACCGTGGAACGCTTCTTTTTTCAGCGCGTGCCACAGGGCGTTGCCGTCCAGGGCGATCAGCTCAGGCGTACCTGCGCCACCGTAGATGATGCCTGGCGTTTGACCAGCTTTACGCAGGCGGCGGCTCGCTCCGGTCCCCTGCAGAGTGCGGTTGAATGCGACTACTTTCATGTGATACTCCAAAAATAAAACAGGCCCGAATGCCGAAGAAAACGATCAACAGCCCGGTAGCCAAGTGGCGACCACCCCCGCGACCAGGGGCAGTCAGGAAAGAGCGCATTGTTACGCGCTCAAAAGATACAGAAATCGACATCTCCGGCCTCACCGGACATCTCGTCCCCGCCCAGGCGGGGATCCAAGTGTTACTTACACCAACGGCGCGCCGGCTAATCAGCCAGGCGCGCCGTGGAATACAACGTCGATGAAGCTTAGTCGACGAACAGCGAAATGACCGAGTCGCCCTTGACGATCCGCTTGAACGTCTCGGCCAGCAGCGGTGCGCAGGTCAGCTGGCGGATCTTGCCGCAAGCGGCGCCGGCGGCGCTGAGCGGGATGGTGTCGGTGACGACCAGTTCGTCCAGCGGCGAGTTCGCGATGCGTTCGATCGCCGGGCCGGACAGCACCGGGTGCGTACAGTAAGCAACCACCTTCTTGGCGCCGCGCTCCTTGAGCACTTCGGCAGCCTTGCACAGCGTGCCTGCGGTGTCGACCATGTCATCCATGATCACGCAGTTGCGGCCTTCGACTTCACCGATGATGTTCATCACTTCGGACACGTTCGCCTTCGGGCGACGCTTGTCGATGATCGCCAGGTCGCAGCCCAGGCGCTTGGCCAGGGCGCGGGCGCGCACCACACCACCGACGTCCGGCGAGACGACCAGCAGGTCGTCGTAGTTGCGCTTCTGCAGATCGCTCAGCAGGATTGGCGACGCGTAGATATTGTCAACCGGGATATCGAAGAAACCCTGGATCTGGTCAGCGTGCAGGTCCATGATCAGGACGCGCTCGACGCCGGCTTTTTCCAGCATGTTCGCCACGACCTTGGCCGAGATCGCAACGCGCGCCGAACGCGGGCGACGATCTTGACGGGCATAACCGAAGTAAGGAATCGCTGCAGTGATACGGCCAGCCGAGGCGCGCTTGAGAGCGTCGACCATCAGGATGATTTCCATCAGGCTGTCGTTGGTCGGTGCGCAGGTCGATTGCAGGACGAAGACATCCTTGCCGCGCACGTTCTCATTGATTTCGACCATGACTTCGCCGTCAGAAAACTTCGAGACGACAGCCTTGCCGAGTGGAATACCGAGGCTTTTTGCGACCCCTTCTGCTAGCGCCGGATTGGCATTGCCGGTAAAAACCATCAGGTTTTCGTAAGCCATGGGAGTCCCAAAAGGTAAGAAGCGTTAATACAGTAGAAAAACAATCAGCCGGCTATACCGGCTGATTAACATGCTGATGTGGCGCTTGGCACCGCATCGCGATTCTCTTGCTGGACGCATCGGCATCGACAGAACAAGAAAACTTTGGCAGGGGAACAAGGATTCGAACCTTGGAATGCCGGAATCAAAATCCGGTGCCTTAACCAACTTGGCGATTCCCCTACACGACCTGTAGTGCTTGCCGCTTCACATTGTGCTGCACATCTTTCTGTGCTGCTCAGCGTCGCGACAGGCAAAATTTTATTCTACAACTCACTGATTTGCAAGAGCGATTTTTTCAGCGGGTGTGTCTTCAACGACTTCGCTTTCCATGCCGCATACTTCTGCGGCACCTGCGCCAACACCTGGTCGGCAGCGTCTTCGCTGGAGACTGCGCAAAACACGCATGCCCCTGAGCCAGTCATCCTGGCATCACCGTGGCTGCTCAACCATTCAACCGCTTCGGCTACCGGCGGGAACAGGCGCATCGCCACGTTCTGCAAATCATTTTTACCAAACCCCACTATGCTGCCTGAATTGGTGTGGCTGGAAAAGTCCGCTATTCTGACCGGCTTTGCGTCTCTTGTCAAATCTGCCGCAGAAAAAATGGCAGGTGTTGGCACCGCAACGCCGGGCTCGAGCACGACATACCAGCAATCGGGGCCTTCTACGGCCTGCAAGGCCTCCCCCACCCCTTCCGCAAACGCCGTCTCGCCAAACAAAAAGAACGGGATATCGGCCCCCAGCGGCAAGCCCAGCGCCATCAATTCTTCGCGCGTGAGGCCCGCCTGCCACAGGTGGTTCGCGGCCATCAGCGCCGTGGCGGCATCGGACGAGCCGCCACCCAGCCCGCCACCCATCGGCAGGATCTTGTCGACCGCCACATCGATACCAGGCGGCAGGCGTCCATGGCGGCGCGCATATTCTGCCTGCAGCAAGCGCAGCGCGCGCACGATCAGGTCCTGGTCGTGTGGCACGCCGGGCACGTCGGTCGTGCGCACGATGCGCTCGTCGTCGCGCAAGTCGAAATGCAGGCGGTCAGCGCGGTCGATCAACTGGAACACGCTTTGCAGCAGGTGGTAGCCATCGGCGCGCCGGCCGATCACGTGCAAAAACAGATTGAGCTTGGCCGGGGCCGGGCAATCGTGCAGGGAACGCATGCGCATGGGGGTCAAGCCGCCGGGTTGACAACGATGCGGATCGCCAGATCCTGGATATCGCCCGACGCGGCGCGCTCGGCCTGGATCAGGCGCGGCACCGGCGCAGCCGCGGCATCACCGGCCGCAGCATCACCAGTCCCGGCCGCTTGCCAGTCGATAAAGCGCAGGCGCCAGCCATCCTTCGTCGTCACGCTGTTGCTGGCCGGCGAAGCACGGAAACGCTGCCCCTGTGCATCGACCGCATAACCCTGCAGCCAGTCGCGCAAGCCCGACACGGGCAGCGGCCAGCCAAGCGTCTGCTGGGTCAGGCTATCGATGTCGGCCGCCGTGCGCGGCGCCTGGCCGGCCTGCGTGAGCGTGGCCGAGCCTGGCGTGACATTGATCGCAGCAACCGTCTGACCCAATGGCGACATCAAGGTAACGTCGATCGTGCCCGGACGCTGCTCCCAGTTGAAACTGCCGCTGATCGATTCGGGCCGGCCATCCTTTTGATAGTTCACCGACAGGCGCCCGGCCAGATCAATGGTTTCGCGATAGGCGCCGACCGTGGCGGTGGACAGGTTGGCGGTGCTTGTCGCGCAACCGGTCAAAACCGTGGCGGCAAGGGCGAAAATGGCAAGGCGTCGGGTAAGCAGCATCATGGGGCAGCAAAAAATCGCAGCAAATCAATTGAACGGAAGTGGATTATTTCACAAGGACAGACCAAGGCGGGCCAGCGTCTCGCGCAGGGCCTCGTTCTGCGGGTCCTTGGCGCGGGCGTCGCGCCAGAGTGCCTGGGCAGCGGACTTATCGCCTTTTTGCCACAGCACTTCACCCAGGTGAATACCGATTTCAGCATCCTTGCGCATGCCATACGCGCGGCGCAGGAACTTTTCGGCTTCGTTCAAGTTGCCCATGCGGTAGTGAATCCAGCCCATGCTGTCCATGATGAAGGGGTCGTCCGGCGCCATCTCGAGCGCTTTCGCGATGAGCCCGTAGGCCTCCTGCAGGCGCACATTGCGTTCGGCCAGCGAGTAGCCGAGCGCATTGTAGGCGTGGTGATTATCGGGCGCCTGCGCCATCACTTCGCGCAGTTGCGCCTCCATCACATCGACCTTGCCCATTTTTTCGGCCAGCAGCGCGAAGTCATACAGCAAATCCGGATTTTTCGGGAAGCGCTGGGCCGCTGCTTCCATCACCGCATACGCTTCCGGCAGCTGGTTCGCCTGACGCAGCAGTTGCGCATCGGCCGCCATCAACTGGGCCTGGCGCGCCGGCTCGGTCGGCTTGACCTCGGCCAGCAGGGCACGCGCAGCAGTCAGGTCGCCGCCCTTGCTCGTCAGATGCGCGCGGCGCAATTGTGCGTTGAAGCGCGTTTGCTCGTCGGTGTTCTCTGGCACTTTGTTCAGCCACAGCAGCGCGCCAGCCAGGTCGCCCCGTTCTTCGGCCAGCTGCGACAGGATCAGGAGCGCGCGCGACGGGTCGCGTTCGTCGTTCGGATTGCGGCCGAGCACTTCCACGAAGCGCGTGAAATAGGTTTCGGCGCCAGCGGCATCGTCCGTCTGCGTGGCCAGGATGCCCAGCGCATACAGCGCCGCCGCATTGTCGGGCTGCACCTTGAGCAGCGACTCGAACTCGCGCCGCGCTGCCGGATAATCCTTGCGGTTGACCAGCACGCGGGCATAGGCGGCGCGCACGTCGTTTGCCTTCGGATAGCTCTTGAGGAATTTCTCCATCATGGCCACCACCTGCGCCTCGTCGTCGGTGACCTGCGCCAGCATCAGCAGCGCGATCTCGGCGTCGGGCTTGGCGGCCAGCGCCGACTGCGCGTAAGTGCGCGCCAGTGCCTTGTCGCCGCGCACCAGCGCGATCTGGGCGCGCACGATGCGCGCTTCCATCATCTTGTCGTACGGCTCGATCAGGCGCTCGAGCATGGCCAGCGCGGCGTCCTTGTCCTTGGCCCGGCCCAGCAACTGCTGGACCTGGAACATCAGGATGCCGCGCCGGGCAGCCGGCGCTTCACGCAGGCGCTCTTCGAACACGGGCTCGAGCTCGGCGATCTTTTCGGACGTGACCACCATGCCGACGAAATACTGGGTCGCTTCATCGGATTCGGGATCGAGCCGGTACCACAGGCGCACCGCGGCGAGCGTGTCATCGGCCTGCTTGGCGGCGACCGCCATCTCGGCAGCGCGCCGGGCCAGACGCGGATCGCGCGTCTGCTGGGCCAGGCTCAGCACCGTGAGGTACGGGCCTTGCCAGTCGCCATTGCGAAACGCAAATTCGGCCTTAAGTAACTGGTCAAGCATGACCGGGGTCATTTCGACCTTCGGCAGGCGGGCTTCTTCCTCGGCTTTTTGTTTGGCGGCCTGCGCTTCGTCATCGAGCAAGGGCCCGGCGGCGGGCGTGGACGAGGCCTGGACATCGGCAGCGACGGATTGCTGTTGCGGCGCGGCAGCACATGCCGTCAACAGACCGGAGAGGGTTACAATGGCGAAAGCGTTTTTCAAAGCAAGTCCAGAAGTCCAAAGTGAGTTTGATTCTACGCTCATGCGCAGACCTGCCGCGCATGCGCTGCGCCGTCAACTGACTCTACACGAATCCCCTTAGGCATGCCTGAACTCCCAGAAGTCGAAGTTACCCGGCGCGGCGTCGCGCCCCATCTCGAAGGCCGCATCGTCGAGCACGTCATTTGCCGCCGCGAAGGGTTGCGCTGGCCCTTCCCGCCCGGCCTGTCCGCGTTGCTGGAAGGCCGCCGCATCCTGCATATCGGCCGTCGCGGCAAATATCTTTTGATCAATTTTGAGCATGGCACCCTGATCATTCACCTTGGCATGTCGGGTCACCTGCGCGTGCTGCCCCCGGGTATCGAGCCGCGCACACACGATCACTTCGATCTGGTCGTGAACGGCCCCGAGGGTCAGCAGGTGCTACGGCTGAATGACCCGCGCCGCTTCGGCGCCGTGCTGTGGCACGCCAACGAAGACGGGCCGCTGGCCGAGTATGTGCTGCTGCGCGGCCTGGGCGTGGAGCCGCTGGCCGATGGCTTCGACGGCGCCTTGCTGTTTCGCGAAACCCGCCGCCGCAGCGCCCCGATCAAGCAGGTGCTGCTGGCCGGCGACATCGTTGTTGGCGTGGGCAATATCTACGCGTGCGAAAGCCTGTTCCGGGCCGGCATCAACCCGAAGACGGCGGCCTCGCGCATCAGCCGCGCACGCTACGACCGGCTGGCCGAAGCGATCCGCGTCATCCTGGCTGAAGCGATCGTCCAGGGCGGCAGCACGCTGCGTGACTTTATTGCTGTAAATGGCCAGTCTGGATATTTCCAGCAGACATATTTCGTCTATGATCGTGCTGGCGTGCCCTGCCGCCAATGCGCGCTGCCGGTACGCCAGATCAAGCAAGGGCAACGTTCGACGTTCTACTGCGCCCAGTGCCAGCGCTAGTCATCCCTACGAGCAAACACGATGCAGGATTTACAACAGTACGGCGCCTGGCGCGCCCGGGTCGCCGCCTCCCTCACCGGCTACGGCAGCGCACTGCGCGACGCCGGGCTGATCGATGCGGCCGGCGAGCAGCTGCTGGCGCGCGCGCTGGGGCGCCTGCGTGACGACCGGCTGTCGGTCGCCTTCGTGGCCGAATTCTCGCGCGGTAAAACCGAGCTGATCAACGCACTGTTCTTCGCCGACTACGGCCAGCGCATCCTGCCGTCCAGCGCCGGCCGCACCACGATGTGCCCGACCGAACTGCTGTGGGATGCAAGCCTGCCACCCTGCCTGCGCCTGCTGCCGATCGACACCCGCGCCGGCCACCTGTCCACCGGCGACTACCGCGACGATCCTGCCGCCTGGACCGTGTTTCCGCTCGATCTTGACTCGCCGGCGGCCATGCACGAGACACTGCGCCAGGTCAGCCAGACGCGGCGCGTTTCGACCGTCGAAGCGCAGCGCTACGGCCTGTACGACGCCGACGATCCCGACCTCGCGGCCAGCCTCGACCCGGATGGCACGATCGAGATCCCGCGCTGGCGCCACGCGATCATCAACCTGCCGCACCCGCTGCTCAAACAGGGCCTGGTGATCCTCGATACGCCGGGCCTGAACGCCATCGGCACCGAGCCCGAACTGACGCTGAACCTGATCCCGAACGCACACGCGGTGCTGTTCGTACTGGCCGCGGAGACGGGCGTGACCAAGAGCGACATCGAAGTCTGGCGCACGCACATCGGCGCCGGGTCGGGGCGCCTGGCCGTGCTCAACAAGATCGACGCCATGTGGGACGAGCTCAAGTCACCAGAGGCGGTGGACGCCGACATCGCGCGCCAGCAGCACGACGTGGCGCGCCAGTTGAGCCTCTCGGTCAGCCAGGTGTATCCGGTGTCGGCGCACAAGGCGCTGGTCGGCCGCATCGGCGGCGACATGGCCCTGTTCGAGCGCAGCCGCCTGGGCGCGCTCGAAGCGGCGCTGTTCCACGAACTGATTCCGGCGCGGCGCGCGATCGTCGAGCGCCAGCTGCACGCCGATCTCGAAGCGCTGGTGGCCAGCCAGCAGATGCTGGTGGCCACCCGCCTGCGCGAGCTGGTCGAGCAGTTGCAGGAACTGCGCAGCCTGCGCGGCAAGAACCAGGGCGTGATCGCGCACATGGTGCGCCGGGTCGAGGCCGAGAAGAAGGAATTCGATGCCGGCCTGTTCAAGCTGCAGGGCACGCGCGCCGTCTTCACGCGCCTGTCGACCGAGCTGTACACGCTGCTGGGCATGGACGTGCTGCAGGACCGGACCGAGACCGTCCGCGTGGCGATGAGCGCAGTGCGCTTTGCCACCGGCATGCGCGCACCGGTGCGCAACTACTTCGACGGCGCCCGCACCGGCCTGGCCGAGGCCGATGCGAAGCTCACGGAAATCACGTCGATGATGGACGCGATGCACCGCAAGTTCGCCGCCGAGCATGGCATGAGCCTGGGCCTGCCGCCGACCCTGTCGCTGGCGCGCCACCGCGACGAAATCGACGCCATCGAAGAACTCTTTTCGCGCCAGTTCGGCACCGCCACCTTGTGGATGAACAGCCGCGCCACGCTGCTCGAGCGCTTCTTCGATTCGATCGCTTCGCGCGTGCGCCGCGTGTACCGCGCTGCGAACGCCGATATCGAAGCGTGGCTGAAAGTGGCCAATGCACCGCTCGAAGCGCAGATCCGCCAGCACCGCGACAACCTGCGCCAGCGCCAGGCAACGGTAAAACGCATCCACGAAGCGAGCGACAGCCTGGAACAGAAAATCGGTGCCTTCGAGAGCGGCCAGGCCGAACTCGATGTTACGCGCACGCGTCTTGGTTCGCTGGCCGCCGGCGTGACCGCGACCTTGTCCGACACCCTACCCAACTCCACGGCGGCCACCAGCGCCGACGCCCACTACACGACTGCATGAAGCGACTGACCGAGTTTGACCAGCTGGCCGATCCGACCTTTTCCCGGGCCGTGATCGACTGGCAGCGCAGCCATGGCCGCCACACCCTGCCATGGCAAAACACCACCGACGCCTACCGCGTGTGGCTCTCCGAAATCATGCTGCAGCAGACGCAGGTCGCCGCGGTGCTGGGATACTACGCCCGCTTCCTGGAACGCTTCCCGACCGTGCACGCGCTGGCAGAGGCCCCGGCGGAAGACGTGATGGCCCACTGGAGCGGCCTGGGTTACTACACCCGCGCACGCAACCTGCACGCCTGCGCCAAGCGCGTCGTGGCAGACTACGACGGCGTGTTCCCGAGCGATCCGGCGCTGCTGGCCGACCTGCCCGGCATCGGCCGCTCCACTGCCGCTGCCATCGCCGCCTTCTCGGGCGGCGTGCGCGCCGCGATCATGGACGGCAACGTCAAGCGCGTCTTCGCGCGCGTGTTCGGGATCGACGCCTACCCTGGCATCAAGCCGGTCGAGGATGCGCTGTGGCGCCGCGCCGAAGCGCTGCTGCCGGAAGATGGCGGCATCGAGTCGTACACGCAGGGCCTGATGGACCTGGGCGCCACGCTGTGCACGCGCTCGCGCCCCGACTGCGGCCGCTGCCCGCTGCAGGTGCGCTGCGTGGCCTTCGCCACCGGCCGCACGGCTGAACTTCCGGTGCGCAAACCCAAGAAAACGACGCCCGAAAAACGCACCGCGATGCTGGTGCTGATCGACCGCGGCGAAGTGCTGCTCGAACAGCGCCCGCAAACGGGCATCTGGGGCGGCCTCTTGTCGCTGCCGGAAGTGGGCGGCCATGTGGCGATGGACGGCGACGCCGATCCTGTCTGCACGGCGGACATTGCAGCCGCCAGCAGTGCGTTCGGCACGATTGACGAAGTGCGCGCGCTCACGCCGTTGATGCACGGGTTCACGCACTACAAGCTGCACATCGCGCCGTTCGCAGTTGCGCTGGCCGCGCGTGGTGAGCATGGCGCCGGGCACGTGTGGTGGAAGCTCGATGCGATTGGTGATGCGCCGTTGCCAGCGCCGGTCAAGAAGTTGTTGCTGGATTTGTCGCAACCGAACCTGTTCAGCCAGTAAAAACCGTTGGCCGTAGGGTGGGCGGCTATGCCGCCCACGCGTTCAAACCGACTTCGCTCTGTAAGATGCGAAGCCGAGTTGAACGCGCAGCCTTAGAAGTGATCAAGCGAAAAGATACGGCGATGCTCACGAATCGCATAGCGATCGGTCATGCCCGCAATGTAATCGGCAATCTTGCGCGCCTGCTTGTGCGGATCGCCTTGCACCTGGTAGTCGCCCGGCAGCAGCACGGGATCGGCCAAAAACGCTTCGAACAGTTCGCGCACGATGCGGCTGGCTTTCACGCGCATGCGGTTGACCTGGAAATGGCGGTACAGGTTCGCGTACAAAAAGCGTTTCAGCGCCACGGTCTCGGCGCGCATCGCGTCCGAGAAGCGGATCAGCGGCGGCGCGGCGCGCACGTCGTCAATGGTCGCTGGCGCCGCCTCGGCGATCAGGCGCGCCGACGTTTCAACCAGGTCGGCCGTCATCGCGGTGATCATCAGGCGGATCGTCTCGTACAGCGCGCGCCGGCCGGGCAAGCCCGGGTAGCGCGCCTCGACTTCGCGATGCAGGCGCGCGAACAGCTCGACTTCTTCCATCTGCGCCATCGTAATCAGGCCTGAACGCAGGCCGTCGTCGATATCGTGGTTGTTGTACGCGATCTCGTCGGCCAGGTTGGTCAGCTGCGCTTCCAGACTGGGCTGGCTGCGCTCGATGAAGCGCTGGCCCAGGTCACCCAACTGGCGCGCATTGTTCAACGAGCAGTGCTTGAGGATGCCTTCGCGCGTCTCGAATGTCAGGTTCAGGCCATCGAAGGCGCCGTAGTGTTCTTCGAGATGATCGACCACGCGCAGGCTTTGCAGGTTGTGCTCGAAGCCGCCGAAGTCCTTCATGCATTCGTTGAGCACATCCTGGCCCACGTGGCCGAACGGCGTGTGGCCAAGATCGTGCGCCAGCGCCGTGGCTTCGACCAGGTCTTCGTTCAGGCGCAGGCTGCGCGCCAGCGTGCGGCCGATCTGGGCCACTTCGATGCTGTGCGTCAGGCGCGTGCGAAACAGGTCGCCTTCGTGGTTGATGAAGACCTGCGTCTTGTATTCGAGGCGCCGAAACGCGGTCGAGTGGATGATGCGGTCGCGGTCGCGCTGGTACTCGCTGCGCGAGCCGGGCCCCGGCTCGGCATGCGTGCGCCCGCGCGACTGAGCCGAATGCGCCGCATACGGGGCCAGGCCCGCGTCGAAGTCGCGCATCAGGCTACTCATGCGCTGCAGGCCGCGAGCGTCGAGCGCAGCACGTCCAGCGGCGCGGTCGTGATCGACGGGCTGCCCAGCGGTTTGAGCAGAATGAAGCGGATTTCGCCGCCCTCGTTCTTCTTGTCGACTTCCATCAGCTCGATCCAGCGCGCTTCTCCAAGATCTGGCGCCACGGCCGGCAGGCCGGCGGCGCGCACCAGCGCGCGCACGCGCTCCACGGCGGCCGGCTCGATCAGGCCCAGGCGCGCCGACATGTCGGCCGCCATCACCATGCCGCAGCCGACGGCTTCGCCGTGCAGCCAGGCGCCGTAGCCGAGGCCATTCTCGATCGCGTGACCGAAGGTATGGCCGAAGTTGAGCACAGCACGCAGCCCGCCTTCGCGCTCGTCCTTGCGCACGACGTCGGATTTGATTTCGCACGAGCGGGCGATCGCGTAGCCGATGGCCTGGCGATCGCGCGCGATCAGTGGCTCGATGTTCGCTTCGATCCAGTCGAAGAAATCGGCGTCGAGGATCGCGCCATGCTTGATCACTTCGGCCAGGCCGGCCGACAGCTCGCGCGCCGGCAGCGTGTCGAGCGTGGCGGTGTCGGCAATCACGGCGCGCGGCTGGTAGAACGCGCCGATCATGTTCTTGCCCAGCGGGTGATTGATGCCGGTCTTGCCGCCCACCGATGAATCAACCTGCGCCAAAAGCGTGGTCGGGATCTGCACGAACGGCACGCCGCGCATGTAGCTCGATGCGGCAAAGCCGGTCAGGTCGCCGATCACGCCGCCGCCCAGCGCCACCAGCGTGGTCTTGCGGTCGCATTTGTTCTGCAGCAGCGCGTCGTAGACGAGGTTCAGCGACTGCCAGTTCTTGTGCTCTTCGCCGTCCGGCAAAATAATTTCGAGCACGTCCCGGCCCGCCGCGCGCAGGTGGCCCGCGACCTTGTCGAGGCACAGCGGGGCAACCGTGGTATTGGTGACGATCGCAACCTTGTGGCCGCCGATGTGGCGCGCCAGCAGCGCGGCGTCGTCCAGCAAGCCGGCGCCGATCTCGATCGGATAGCTGCGCTCGCCAAGTTCGACGTTGAGAGTGATGTGTGCCTGTTCGTTCATTGCTGTCCTTGCATGCTTGCGCGCGCGGGCGTTTTCCTGCGCGGCCAGCTGGTCCAATATGGTTTGAACCATCGATTGTACGTTAGGCCTGCCGGTGTCGATGACGAGGTCGGCGATCTCGCGGTACAGCGGATCGCGTTCAGTCCAGAGTTGCTCGAGTTTGCCGCGCGGGTCGGCGGTCTGCAGCAGCGGGCGATTCTTGTCGTGCGCGGTGCGCTGCAGGATGCTGCCGATCGACGCGCGCAGATAGATCACGGTGCCGCGCTCGGCCAGCAAGGCGCGACTGGCCGGATTGAGCACGGCGCCACCGCCGGTGGCCAGCACCAGGCCCTGCTGCGCCGACAGGTCGCGGATCACATCGGCTTCGCGCCGGCGAAAGCAGGCTTCGCCCTCGATCTCGAAGATCCACGGGATGGTCGCACCGGTGCGCGCTTCGATCTCATGATCGGCGTCGACGAAGCGGCGATTGAGCTTGCGAGCAAGCAATCGACCGATCGTGGTCTTCCCTGCCCCCATCAGGCCAACAAGGAAGATATTGTTGTTCTTGGGATGTGGCACAACCAGACCCGTTGAGATGAAAAAGACGGCCAGTATAGACTGGCCGCCTCTCATTCCGCCAATTTTACGGGCAGGTGAAGTTGAGTGTGAACGGGATCGAGGTGACTGCACCGCGCGGTGTGGTTGCACGCACGCTGAAGTTGGCCACACTGGCGGCGGTGCACGGCTTGGCACCGGTGGCGGCCACCGTGATGCGGTGATTCGATCCCTGTGGACCGTTGCCAGGCGCAGCAAAGATGCTCGGCACGGTTTCCGGCGCCACTTCGACGCTGCTCGCGTTGACTGCACCACTGACTGCGATGGTGGTGCCAGCAGGCAGCGCGTTGCCATTCAGATCAACCAGCTGGACCGAGAACACCTTCGATTCGTTTGCGCTGGCATTGCCAAGGCTGATCGGGAACACGGTGCTGGGGCTGGCGGCGCCGTTGACATACACAGCAGCCACCGATTCATCGCTGAACGTGATCGTGGTCTTGGCGAACTGGGTGTTCAGACCGTCGGTCGTGCTGGCGCAGATCGTGGCAACACCAGCCCGCGTGGTGTCGGCGGTCGAACCAGTTCCAAAATTGCACGGCGTGACCGGCGTGCCGGGCGCGGCGACGCGGGGATTCTGGGTGCGGAAAGCAACCGAGCAGCCGCCATTGACCGTATTGCAGCCGCCTTTGCTCGACGACCCGATGGCGCCGAGGTTGGTCTGGAACACGATCGGCGTGCCATCCGCGACAGGATTGCCGAAGTTATCGGCCAACAGCACATTGACAGTGGCGGCCGGGGTAGTCGGACCGCTGTCATACGACCAGCCGTCCACATTGCCCTGGCTGACGCTGAGCGAGAAGGCGCGCTGCACTGGCAGGCCTGTGGTCACGACGATCGAATCGGACGTCGTCGAAATATCCGGGCGGCTGGCGTTCGCAGTGCCTGGCAGCACGGCCTGGACGCGGAAGGTGGTCGGCACGTCCAGCGAATTGACCGTGGTGATCACTTCGCCATTCTGGTCGGTGCTGTCGGTGGCCTTGTTCAGCGCCACGGCGCCGCTTGGCACGATGCTGAAATCGACGCGACGACCGGCCAGCGGGCGATCGAACACGTCGAACACGCGGAAGCGCAGCGTGGCGGTCTCGGTGCGATTGATGCCGCCCTGGCCACGGATCACGATCGATTTGTCGGTCGGCAGCGCTTCAACGAACTGGACCGAAGCAGCGCTCGGCGGCGCGATGGCCAGTGCTGCAGAGGCCGCCGTGGCGACACCGTCGGCGGTCGCAGTAATGATGTCGTTATTGCCGCAACCCTGGTCGCGGTAGACGGTCTGGGCAGTACCATTGTTGGTGGCGACGGTCGCCGCGAGGGTCGCCTTGCCGGATGTGACGCATGCCGAGCTGAAGCGGACATTGACCTGCTGGCTGGTGTACTTGACGCCATTGGCCAGCAGATCGACCGAGATCACCGTCGAACCATAGGCATCGATGCTGGTCGGGGCCAGGGTCAGGGCGCTGAAAGCCAGCGAAGTGGCGTTGACCGAATACGCGGCATCACCCGTTACGGTAACACCGGCCACGCTCGCGCTCGCAGTCACGCGGCCGGCGCCACCGGCAGCCAGGCTGGCGCTGCGCAGCGTGATACTGGCCGTGCCGCTCGCATCGGCCAGTGCAGTGCCCGCGCCCGGCGCAAATACGGCCAGGTCGGCATCGGTAGTGAACGTCACAAGCGCATTCGGTACCGGCTGGTTGGCCGCATCGCGCACCACAGCGCGCACCGTCAATGGCGTGGCGCCGCTCAAGGCATTGCTGGCCTGACCACTGGCATTGACGAGGCTGACACCAACGGTCGGGCTGGCTGGGGTGGTCGGTGTGGTCGGTGTGGTTGGCGCGGCGCCGCCGCCAACAGTGCCCGGGCTGCCGCCGCCGCCGCCGCATGCACTAAGGGTTGCAGCCAGGAGCAGCGCCAGGCTGCCATAGGTGATTTTCTGGTTTGTCATTTCAGTTCGTTGTTGTTATATCGGTCGTTGATGAAACAAGAATCAGCGTGCGCCCGCCACGTTGTCGTTCACGATCTTCGGGGTAATGAAGACCAGCAGTTCGGTCTTGCTGCTTTCGCGTGCGGTGGTCTTGAACAGGTAACCCAGCAGCGGCACGTCGCCCAAGAACGGCACCTTGCTCTCGTTGGTGCGCTCGGTCTGCTGGTAAATCCCGCCCAGTACCACGGTGCCGCCGTTTTCGACCATCACCTTGGTCTTGACGTGCTGGGTATTGATGGCAAAGCCCGCGCGGGTGTCTTCGCCCTTCGAATCCTTGCTCACGTCCACTTCCAGCACCACGTTGCCGTCCGGCGTGATCTGCGGCGTGACTTCCAGGCGCAGATTGGCCTTCTTGAATTCGATCGCGGTGGCGCCGCTGCTGGTGCTGTTTTCGTAAGGCAGCTCGACGCCCTGCTCGATCAGTGCGACCTGCTTGTCTTCGGTGACCACGCGCGGGCTCGAGATGATCTTGCCCTTGCCGTCCGCTTCCAGCGCCGACAGTTCCAGGTTCAGGAAGCGGTTGGCCGCCGACGAGAACAGCGAGAACGCCAGCGACGAAGCCGGAATGCCGCCGATGCCGGCCGCCGGCAGGTTGACCATCGTCGTGTTGTTGAAGCTGTCGGCGCTGTTGGCCACCTGGCCGGTGGTCTGGCCCACGCCGACCAGGTTGCCGCCGATGGCGATGCGTTCATTGCCATTGACCTGCCAGCCCGAGTCGCCGCCGCGCATCGTGCGCATATCGGCAAAGCCCAGCTTGGCGCCGAGGTTGCGCGAGAAGCCGTCATTGGCTTCCACCAGGCGCGCTTCGATCAGGACCTGCTTCGAGGCGACGTCGGTTTTCTGGATCAGCTTGCGGATGTCTTCGATCTTCGCTGCGATATCGGTCACGAACAGCTGATTGGTGCGCGGATCGATGATCGCGCTGCCGCGCCGGGACAGCACACGGTTGCGGCCCGCATCGCCGGCAGTGCCAGCACCGGTGCCCACGCCGCCCTGGTCCAGGCCAAACACGTTGCGGAACGATTCGGCTTTCTGGTAATTGAGCTGGAAGATCTCGGAGCGCAGCGGCTCGAGTTCGGCAATCTGGGCGCGTTGCTCGAGTTCGAGCTTTTCCTTGGTCAGCAGTTCTTCCTTCGGCGCGATCCACAGCACGGTGCCGTTCTTGCGCATGTCCAGGCCCTTGGCGGTCAGGATCACGTCCAGCGCCTGGTCCCATGGCACGTCCTTCAGGCGCAGCGTCAGGAAGCCCGCCACCGAATCGCTGGCGATGATGTTCAGGCCCGAGATGTCGGCCACGGCCTGCAGCGCGGCACGCACTTCGACGTTCTGGAAATCGAACGAGAGTTTTTCGCCGCGGTAGCCCTGCGGGTTGTTGCTCGAGCCGGGGCTGTTGCGGTTCGGGTCTTCCACGACCGGGCGCACTTCGACTACCAGCTGCGAGTCGCTCTGGAACACCGACTGTTCCCAGGCGCCCTGCGCCTCGATCGTCATGCGTACGTTGTCGCCCTGGGCGCTGGTGGCCACGCGGGTGACGGGCGTGCCGAAGTCGGTCACGTCCAGGCGGCGGCGCAGCGATTCAGGCAGGCGCGCGCCGATGAAGTCGACCGTCACGCCGGTGCCGGTCTGGCGCACGTCGACGGCGACCTGGTTGTTCGGCAGGTCGACCACGACGCGGCCAGCGCCGTTGGCGCCGCGCTTGAAATCGAGATCGCGCAGTTGCGGCCGCGCTGCGGGCGCCGCAGCAACTGGTGCAGCGCTGGCGGCGACCGGCAGGCCGCTGGCGTTGACCGCGCGCGCCACGCCGCCCGTGCCTTCGACGGTCACGATGATCGACTTGCCGTCGATGGCGGTGGCGTAGTTCAGCGCGCGCGCCAGGTTGACGACCATGCGGGTGCGCTCGCCGGCCTGCACCAGGTTCAGGCTGCGCACGTCGCCCAGGTTCAGCTCTTGCATGTTCTTGCCGGTGGCGTTCGCGGTCGCGCCGAAGTCGAGCGCGATGCGCGCCGGGTTGGTGATCGCAAAACCGATCGGCGCGCGGCTCGGCACATCGCGCATGGTCACGTTGATGACCACATTGCTGCCTTGCTGGTTGGCCGTGATCGATTCGATCGCATTGCCCTGGGCCAGCGCGGCGCCGGCGCACGTCAACAGCACGAGTGCGGTGGCAGCGCGCGCCAGCCAGGCCGGCATGGCGAAGCGAATCTGGACGTTGGGGGTCATTTACTGCTCTCCTGGTTGTGCTGCAGCTCGATGTTGGCTAGTCGTTCCACCCAATCGCCGGTGGCGTCCTGCACCGATTCCCTGATTTCGATCGCCTCGTCACTCACGCGGGTGACGCGGCCATAGTTCTGTCCCATCCGCTGGCCGGGCCGGACGCGGTACAGCGCCCGGTCGATCTGCACCAGCGCGTAGCTCACGCCGCCTTTTTTCATCGTGCCGACCATCCGCATCGTGTCGAGCGGGAAGTTCTCGAGCGGCTCTTTCGGGCGGTTCAGGTCGGGCTGGTTGGCGTTGGGGCTGGACTGCGCCATGCGCGCCAGTTCACCCAGCAGCTTGGTCTGATCGAACGGGTCGAGCGCTTCGCCCGGCACGTAGCCATGCGGCTGGAACGTCTTCGGTTCCGGCAGCGGCTTGACCTTCGAGACGGTGCGGCCCTCGACCTGTTTCATCCAGGCGCGGGTTTCGCCGACGCCGCCATCGCCGCACCCGGCCAGCAAGGCTGCCGTGGCGAGCAGCGCAATCACGTGAGCTCGTATCATCACTTGCCTTTGCCTTTACCCTTGCCTTTGCCTTTGGCGGCTTTCTTCTCGGCCGCGCGCGCGGCGCGCTGGGCGATCAGTTCTTCCTGGTCGAGATAGCGGAAGGTCTTGGCGATCGCCTCCATCTCGAGGTTGCCTTCCTTGACGCTCGCCAGCGACAGGTTGTTGAGCGTGACGATGCGCGGCAGGTTCGCCATGTCGGCGGCAAACGCGCCCATGTCGTGGTATTGCCCGCTCACCTTGATGCTGATCGGCAGCTCAGCGTAGTAGTCGCGCACCACTTCCTGGCCCGGCTTGAACAGCTCGAACTGCAGGCCGCGGCCCACGCCGGCCTGGTTGATGTCCGACAGCAGCGCGGCCATTTCCGACTTGCTCGGCAACTGCTTCTCCAGGCGCACCACGTACTGGTCGACCTGCGCCTTCTGCGCCTTGAGCGCTTCGAGGTTGATCGCTTGTGCCATCTTGGTTTCGTACTCGCCGCGCAGCCGCACTTCTTCCTGCGCGAGCGTTTCCTGCTCGGCGAACTGGTCGCTCCAGTAGAAGTAGTAGCCCAGGCCGACCACCAGCGCCACCACGCCCGCCGCGCACAACAGGCGCGGCGCCAGCGGCCACTGGCCAGGCTGACGGCCTTGAAGGTCTTCGAATTGCGCCGCGAACTGGGCGAACAGCGCCTTGATATCGATGTTCATGATTTCCCCGGCGCGCCAGGTTTGGCTGTGGCACCGTCTTCAAGTGCGTCGCTGTTGCGGGCGCGCTTGATCGACACGGCCAGCGTGAATTCAACCACCTTGCGCGCGCTCTTGCTCTGGGTGATGGTCGCGGCGCGCACTTCGGTCAGGTCGGGCTTTTCCAGCCATGCCGACTGGCTCGACAGGTTGCGCAGCAATTCGGCGACGCGCTCCTGCGACTGGGCGGCGCCGGTCAGGATCACGCGCTGGCCATCCTGCTTGACGGTCTTGAGGTGCACGCCGTCGGGCGTCTGGCGCACCAGTTCGTCGAGCAGGTAGACCGGCTGGTTGCGGTCGCCCTGCAAGTCTTCGACCGCCTGCTGGCGTGCTTGCAGCGCGGCGATTTCTTCCTTCAGCGTCGTGATCTCGCCGATTTTCTTGTCGAGATCGGCGCTGGCCTGCTTGAGCACCCCGTTGCGCTCGTTCTGGACCGAAATCTGGCTGGCGTTGTAGCCGCCCACCAGCAGCACGATGCCGGCGCCGACCAGGCCGCCAAGTGCCATCAGTGCCACGAACGCCGATTGCTTCTGCTTGCGTTTTGCCTCGCGGTGAGGCAACAGGTTAATGCGGATCATCAGCCGAACCTCCGCAACGCCAGGCCGCAGGCGACCAGGTAGGCCGGCGCTTCCTGACGCAGCTGGTGTTCACGCACGCCGGGGCCGAACGCCATATTGTCGAACGGCGACGCCAGGCTGGTGGCAATGCGGGTGCGGCCGGCCACGATCTCCATGATGCCCGGCAGCAGCGCGCAGCCGCCGGCCAGGTAAATACGGTCGATGCGCGTGTACGGCGTCGAGGTGTAGAAGAACTGGATCGCGCGCGTGACTTCCAGCGCTGCGTTCTCGAGGAATGGCGTGAGCAGGTCGGCGCGGTAGTTTTCCGGCAGGTCGCCCGCCTTCTTGCGCGTTTCGGCTTCCTCGAACGCCATGCCATAGGCGCGCACGATGTCCTGCGTGAGCGTGTTGCCGCCGAACGGCTGCTCGCGCTCGTAGACCGCTTCGCCGTTGAACAGCACCGACACGTGGGTGGCCTGGGCGCCGATCTGAAACAACGCCACGATCTGGTCGCGCATCAGGCCGGCAGCGTTTTCCAGCGCACTGCGCGCGGCGTACGATTCGATGTCCATCACGGTCGCGAGCAGGCCCGCGCCTTCGGCGATGGCGATGCGGTCCTCGACTTTTTCGCGGCGGGCAGCGGCCAGCATCACTTCCATGTCGTCCGCTGAATTGGGCGCCGGGCCGATCACGTCGAAGTCGAGGCTGACTTCATCGAGGGCGAACGGGATGTACTGGCTGGCTTCGGACTCGACCTGCACTTCGAGCTGGTCTTCCGACAAACCGGCCGGCAGGATGATTTTCTTGGTGATCACGGCGGCCGGCGGCATGCCCAGCGCGACGTGCTTGGCACGCGTGCCGCTCTTTTTCCAGACCCGGCGCACGGCGTCGGCCACCTGGTCCATGTTTTCGATATTGCCATCGACCACGGCGCCGCGCGGCAGCGATTCGGTCGCGTAGCGCTCGAGACGCACGAGTCCCTTGCCGGCGTCGGCCAGCTCGACCAGGCGAACGCCGGACGTGCTGATATCGAGCCCGATCATTGGCGGACTCGACTTTCCAAACAAGGAACCCAGATTGATCACCAAACACTCCTTGACACCGATTGGGGCAGAATCTGGCTGTAGACGCCCTTGCAAGGGTCGTTGTCGTTAACCAAACACCTGTTATTTTCTTATAAAAATCCGATACTTACGTGAAAGCACCGTCTCGGATCGTAGCAATAAAGGATGATGCGGGACAAGATATTTCTACTCGGGAACATCAGAATGCGGGGCATGCGCACCACACTTTGCCGATTCGTTGCCAGCTAAATATTGCTCTGTGGTTCGATTAAGCTCGGGCCAGTATCGGGTGCCAAACTGCTGTCTTATAATGAGGCGGATCAACAAAGCGAAAGTCAGCATGAAAGAGAAACAGGCAGCACCTTCTTCCTCCTCGAAGTTCAGCCCCAAGCGCCTGATCCTCATCGCATTCGCCAGCCTGTTCGGCCTGGGTGCGATTGGCGTACTCGTGCTCGTGTTCGCTCTGGCCATGGCGTACCCGAACCTGCCGGCGCTGGACACGATCACCGATTACCGGCCCAAGATGCCACTGCGGATCTTCACGGCCGATAACGTCCTGATCGGCGAATTCGGCGAAGAGCGCCGTACGCTGGTTCATTTCAAGGACATCCCCGATGTCATGAAGAAGGCCGTGCTGTCGATCGAAGACGACCGCTTCTATGAGCACAGCGGCATCGATTACCTGGGCATCATGCGCGCGGCCTTCCGCAACGCTACCGGCGGCGCGCGCCAGGGCGCATCGACCATCACCCAGCAGGTAGCGCGCAACTTCTTCCTGTCGTCGGAACAGACCTTCAAGCGCAAGGCGTATGAAGCGATGCTGGCCTGGAAGATCGAGAAGAACCTGTCCAAGGATCAGATTCTCGAGCTGTACATGAACCAGATCTACCTGGGCCAGCGTGCCTTCGGCTTCCAGTCGGCGGCCCAGATCTATTTCGGCAAGGACCTGCGCGACATCACCGTGGCCGAAGCGGCCATGCTGGCCGGCCTGCCGAAAGCGCCGTCGGCCTATAACCCCGTGGTCAATCCGACCCGCGCCAAGACGCGCCAGCAGTACATCCTGGTGCGCATGCACCAGCTGGGCTATATCAGCGACGCCCAGTTCGCCCAGGCCAAGGTCGAGCCACTCAAGATCAAGACCGACAGCGCCGCCTTCGGCGTGCACGCCGAATACGTGGCTGAAATGGCGCGCCAGCTGGTCTATGAACAGTTCAAGGAAGACACCTACACGCGCGGCCTGAACGTATTTACCACCATTACCAAGGCCGACCAGGACGCGGCCTACCTGGCGCTGCGCCGCGGTGTGATGGACTATGAACGCCGCCGCGCCTATCGTGGCCCGGAATCGTTCATCGACCTGCCATCGGGTAAAGCGGCGGCCGACGAAGCGATCGAAGCCGAGCTGGCCGAGCATCCGGATAGCGACAACATCATCGCGGCCGTCGTGCTGCAGGCGTCGAGCACGCAGGTACAGGCAGCGATCGCCTCGGGCGAGACGATCACGCTGTCGGGCTCGGGTCTGGCGTTTGCCAAAGCCTGGCTGTCGGACAAAGCGGCGCCGAACCGGCGCGTGCGCCGCGGCGCCGTGATCCGCGTGATGCAGGATGACGAATCGAAGTGGCTGATCACGCAGATGCCCGAAGTGGAATCGGCCTTTGTGGCGGCCAATACCGAAGACGGTGCAATCCGCGCGCTGGTGGGCGGCTTCGACTTCAACCGCAACAAGTTCAACCACGTGACGCAAGCGTGGCGCCAGCCCGGTTCGTCGTTCAAGCCGTTCATCTATTCGGCCTCGCTCGAGCGCGGGCTGTCGCCAGCCACCATCATCAACGATGCGCCGATCAGTTTCGATGCCGGTCAGACGGGCGGCCAGGCGTGGGAACCGAAGAACTACGACAGCAAGTACGACGGCCCGATGACGATGCGGCGTGGTCTGCAGCAGTCGAAGAACATGATCTCGATCCGCATCCTGAACAAGATCGGCGCGCGCTATGGCCAAGAGTACGCGGCCCGCTTCGGCTTCGAGCCCGAACGCAATCCGGCCTACCTGACGCTGGCACTGGGCGCTGGCGCAACCAATCCGCTGCAGATGGCCGGCGCCTACGCGGTGTTCGCCAACGGCGGCTATCGCGTCAGCCCGTACCTGATCTCGAAGGTCACCGACAGCGACGGCAAGGTGCTGTCCGAAGCGCGGCCGGCACGCGCGGGCGATGAAGCGAACCGCGTGATCGATGCGCGCAACGCCTTCCTGATGGACAGCATGCTCAAGGACGTGGTCCGCCACGGCACCGCGAACAAGGCGATGGCCCTGAAGCGCACCGACCTGGCCGGCAAGACCGGTACCACCAACGACTCGATCGACGCGTGGTTCGCCGGCTACCAGCCAAAGCTGGTGGGCATTGCCTGGATGGGCTACGACAAGCCGCGCAACCTGGGCGCGCGCGAGACCGGTGGCGGCCTGGCCCTGCCGATCTGGATCGGCTACATGCAAAAGGCGCTGAAGGACCAGCCGATGGTCGAACGCGAAGTGCCGGCCGGCCTGGTGCAGTACGGGTCCGAGTACTACTACGCCGAGACGCCGCCGGGCAGCGGCGTCGAAGCGCTCGACGTCGGCCAGCCGCCGCCGGCGCAGCAACAGCAGGAACGCGACGCGGTGCGGAACGAGTTGTTCTGATCACCCGTGCATGAAACGACAAAGGCGGCCAATGGCCGCCTTTGTTTTTAGTGCGAGATCGCGTTACACCAAGTTGACTGGTGCCCCGCCCTGCTCGCTCGCATAGCGCCCGAGCGCCGCGAAGAACTCGCTGTCGTCGCGCGTGTTGCGCCATTCGTCGCCCACGCGCTTGTAGTGGTAGCCACCCGAGCGTGCGGCCAGCCACATCTCTTGCAGCGGCGCCTGGCTGTTGATGATGATCTTGGTGCCGTTGTCGATGAACTCGATTTCGAGCACGTTGCCGCTGCGCTTGCACTCGACGTCGACGATGTCTTCGTCGTTCAGGCGATCGAAGGCCGTTTCGATCCGTTTCAGGGTCAGGTCGGCCAGGTCCAAAAATTCGGTTTCGGTCATGCTACACTCCAAATCTGCTAATCAAACCCTGATTCTAATCGTGAAGTCCTCCCTCGCGCTTCCTTTCGGCGCTGCGCTGATCGTCTCGGCCCTCGCCGGCTGCGGCCAGACCGGCCCGCTGTACATGCCCAACCCACCCGCCAGGCCCGCGCCGGTCGTTGTCGACCAGCCAGCCCAGCCCGTCCCGTCGAACAATGCGTCCACCCCGGCGCCGTACCGCTAACCGTCCGCTTCCACCTTCGCTTTTACCTTATGCCCCATTTCTTGTACCAGGACGGCGTGCTGCACGCCGAAGGCGCTTCCCTGTCCGCCATCGCCGACGAATTCGGCACGCCGACCTATGTGTATTCCAAGGCCACGCTGCTCGAGAACTTCAACGCCTACCAGGATGCCTGCGCCGGCCGCGACGCGCTGGTCTGCTATGCGATGAAGGCCAACTCGAACCTCGCCGTGCTCGACCTGCTGGCGCGCCAGGGCGCGGGCTTCGACATCGTCTCGGGCGGCGAACTGCTGCGCGTGATCGCTGCCGGCGGCGATCCTGGCAAGACCATTTTCTCGGGCGTGGGCAAGACCGAGGCCGAGATGACGCTGGCACTGGAAAAAGGCATCCTGTGCTTCAACGTGGAATCGATCCCCGAACTGCACCGCCTGAACGCCGTGGCCGGCAAACTCGGCATGCGCGCACCGGTCTCGCTGCGCGTGAACCCGAACGTGGACGCCAAGACCCACCCGTACATCGCCACCGGCCTGAAGGCCAATAAATTCGGCGTCGCCTTCGACGAGGCACTCGACACCTACCGCGCGGCCGCCGCGCTGGCGCACCTGGACGTGGTCGGCATCGACTGCCATATCGGCTCGCAGCTGCTGGACGACGCGCCGCTGCTCGAGGCACTCGACAAGCTGATCGACCTGATTGACACGCTGCACGCCGAAGGCATCCACCTGCACCACCTGGACATCGGCGGCGGCATCGGCGTCGACTACGGGGTGGCCGGCGACGCGCCGCCAGTGCCGGTGGGCGACTACCTGGGCCGCCTGTTCGCGCGCATCGATGCCTGGCGCGCGGCAAAGTACGACGGCCAGCCGCTCAAGGTGATATTCGAGCCGGGCCGCTCGATCGTCGCCGAAGCTGGCGTGCTGCTCACACGCGTGGAATACCTCAAACCTGGCGCCGAGAAGAACTTCTGCATCGTCGACGCCGCCATGAACGACATGATGCGTCCGACGCTGTACGGGGCCTGGATGGGCCTGCAGGCAGTGACGCAGCGCGAGAGCGCCGCGCTGATGTGGGATGTCGTGGGACCAATCTGCGAATCGGGCGACTGGCTGGCGCGCGAGCGCGAGCTGGCGCTGGAACCAGGCGACCTGCTGGCCATGATGACGGCCGGCGCCTACGGCATGACGATGGCGTCGAACTACAACACGCGCGGCCGCGCAGCCGAAGTAATCGTCGACGGCGACACCATCCACCTGGTACGCCGCCGCGAGACACCGACCGAGACCTTCGCGCTCGAAACGCTCATCAAGTAAAACAAAGCCGGCAAAGCCGGGGTCAGGTCTGACATTCGGACACGACCTCAGCTTTAGCCAGTTCCAATCTTTCCTGCCAGCAGTAGCATCGCACGGTGCCAGCTAGTTCCGACCAAAAGACTGTCGAGGTCGTGTCCGAATGTCAGACCTGACCCCGGTGTTCAGGCGCGCACGGGTTGTTGCTTGCGCCTGAAGTGCCAGAACACCCGCAACCCGAGCAACAGCGCAATGATCGATCCGAAGATGATTGGTCTGACAAAATCGTTCTTGCCCTCTTTCATCCACCAGAAATGCAGGATCGACAGCGGCGCAATCACGTAGATCAGGCGGTGCAGCCATTGCCAGCGCTTGCCGCCCAGGCGCTTGATCATCGCGTTGGTCGAGGTTGCCGCCAGCGGAATGAGCAGCACGAAGGCAATGAAGCCCACCAGGATGAACGGCCGCTTGATGACGTCGGCCAGCATGGCCGGCACGTCGAAGAAGTGGTCGAACCACAGGAATGCCGTGAAGTGCACGAATGCGTAGAAAAACATGAACAGGCCGATCATGCGGCGCAGCTTGACGAGCCAATTCCAGCCCGTCAGGCGCCGCAGCGGCGTCACCGCCAGCGTGATGCACAGGAAGTACAGCGCCCATTCGCCGCTGCCCTTGGTGATCGCCGCCAGCGGATCCGAAAAGCTGCCGCTGGCGGTGCCCCAGACCAGGCGCGCGAAGGGGACCAGCGCCAGCACGAACACCAGCGCCTTGACCCACCCGACCTCTTTGGTATTCAACCCTGCCATCAGAAATAACGCTTCAGATCCAGGCCGGTATACAGCGACGACACCTGGTCGTAGCCATTGAACATCAGGGTCTTGCGTTTCGGTGCAAACAGACCCGATTCACCAATGCGGCGCTCGCTGGCCTGCGACCAGCGCGGGTGGTCGACGTTCGGATTCACGTTCGAGAAGAAGCCGTATTCGCGCGGCGCCATGTCGTTCCAGGCGGTCTTCGGCTGGCGTGAGAGCAGGCGAATGCGCACCAACGACTTGGCCGACTTGAAACCGTATTTCCATGGCACGACGAGGCGCACCGGCGCGCCGTTCTGGTTCGGCAACACCTGGCCGTACATGCCCATCGTGAGCATCGTCAGCGGGTGCATGGCTTCGTCGATGCGCAAGCCCTCGACGTACGGCCAGTCGAGCACACCACTACGCAGGCCCGGCATCTGCTTGGGGTCGGCCAGCGTCGTGAATTCGACGAACTTGGCGTTGCCGGTCGGTTCGACCTGCTTGAGCAGGTTCGACAGCGAATAGCCGACCCACGGAATGACCATCGACCAGCCTTCGACGCAGCGCAGGCGGTACACGCGCTCCTCGAGCGGCGCGAGTTTCAGCAGGCTGTCGATGTCGAGCGTCAGGGGCTTCTTGACCTCGCCCTCGATGCGGACGGTCCAGGGCCGGGTGCGCAGCGTGTGCGCGTTCTCGGCCGGGTCGCCCTTGTCGAGGCCAAACTCGTAGAAGTTGTTGTAGCCGGCAGCGTCCTTGAACGGGGTCTGCTTTTCGTCGGTCGACAGCGCCACATTGGCGCGCGCCGCGAGCTTCTGGCCGGCGGTCTGGGCAAAGGCTTCGCGGTTGGCCATCTCCCAGACGCCGCTGCCGACAGCGGCCGTGGCGGCCATGCGGGTGATGAATTCACGCCGGCCGGTATAAATTTCTTGCGGCGTGATTTCGGAAGGGTACGGAAGATCGAGTCCGTTGGGATTGCGTTTGAAGAGCATGGCTGGCCTCGCGAGCTTGGGAAGCTTCACATTACACGAAGTTCCCTTAAGCTTGCGTTAGGCGGCCAACACTATCGGGTCAGCGCCCGTTCCGTCTTTACAGCTCGCCGTACGAGTGCAGACCCGACAGGAACATGTTCACGCCCAGGAAGGCAAACGTGGTTACCAGCAAGCCAACCACCGCCCACCAGGCCGCGACACGGCCGCGCAGGCCCGTCATCAAGCGCATGTGCAGCCACGCCGCGTAATTCAGCCACACGATCAGCGCCCACGTCTCTTTCGGATCCCACGACCAGTAGCCGCCCCACGCTTCAGCGGCCCACAGCGCGCCGAGGATGGTGGCGACGGTGAAGAACGCAAAACCGACCGAGATCGACTTGTACATCACGTCGTCGAGCACCTCAAGCGAAGGCAGGCGATCAACCAGCATGCCGTGCGACTTGAGCAGGTAGGCCGACGCGACCATCGCGGCCAGCGCAAACGTGCCGTAGCCAATGAAGTTGGCCGGCACGTGGATTTTCATCCACCAGCTCTGCAGCGCCGGCACGAGCGGCTGGATCTGGGCAGCGTCGCGCGAGACCGTGTACCACAGCAGGAAGCCGACGGCGGCGCCGATGATCAGCATCACGAACGGGCCCAGCTGGCGCGTGGCGTAGTGTTCTTCGTAATACAGGTGGAACAGCGCGGTGATGATGGCAAACAGGATGAACACTTCGTACAGGTTCGACACCGGGATGTGGCCGACGTCCGGGCCGATCAGGTACGACTCGTACCAGCGCACCATCATGCCGACCGCGCCGATCACGACTGCGGCCCAGCACAGCGCAGCGCCCACGCCGCCGCCGAACTTGCCGCGGCTTACCAGGCCAACCCAGTAGAACACGGTCGAGAACACGAACAGCGCGCTCATCCACAGGATGGCCGACTGGCTCGACAGCATGTACTTCAGGAAGAATTTTTGCTCGGCAGCGGCAAGGTTGCCGTCGTACAGCGCGATGGCGCCCAGCGACAGCACGGCGACCAGCGGCAGCAGCCAGCGCATCGGTTTCCAGTACCAGCCCAGCACGGCAAACACGGGCGCCGTGCACACCAGGATCACCTCTTCATAGATGTCCATGAAATGGCCGTACCGGTTCAGCGCGAACAGTGCTGCAGCGCACAGGGCAAGCGCGTACAGCCAGTCGAGCGCACCCAGGCGGCGGAAATAGCCGGGCGCTTCCTGATATTGGTCGGTCGAGCGCGCCGGGGCGCCAGTCTTTGGTTGTGACAGTTCCATTGTTTTCTCCAAGCCCGCGCAGCTTACGCCGGTTGTGGCAGCTTTACTGACAAGTCTTCGTACTCGCGCTCGAAATCGAGCGTCTTGCGCTGCGTGCTCATGGCCATCAGCGCCTCGGCGCCAGCCCCAGGATTACCGGGCACGTCGCGCACCCAGATCCAGACACGCCGTTCGCGGATGTAGAACATCGCGAACACGCCCAAGACAAGCAGGACACAGCCGAAGTAGACCACGTTCTTGCCCGGCGAGCGCGTCAATTGCAGTACCGAAGCCTTCACTTCGGTGAAATCGTCAAGCTGCAGATACACCGGCGCGCCGTACAGATAACTGTCCGACAACGCATTGGTGGCCAGTTGCAGGAAGCGGCCATTGGCGTCCGTTGGCGCGGCCGCGGCGTCGCCGTGTTTTTCGCGCGCCACTTGCCACAGCTCCCATAGGGTGCCGTTAAGCATTTTCATGAAAATGCCGGCTGCTTTCTCCTGCTCGGCCTGCGGAATCTTTTCCAGGAACTGGGCCACGCCAACGAAGCCGCCGCGACCGTCGCCGCCGGCAAAGATGCCGAGCGTGCGCGCTGCCGACTCCTGCAACTGGCCAGCCAGCGCGCTGCCTTGGTTGCCGCCCAGCGCCCGCGCGGCATAGCGGCGCGCCGCCACGGCGCGCGCCTCGGGATCGGCCAGCGCCGCGCGCAGGCGCATCCAGTCGCCCACGCCGTAGCGTTCATCGACGGGAATGCGCAGGAAGCTGAAGCTCTCCGACGGGTTCGCGCGCACGCCGGCCAGATAGACTTGCGACCCATCGAGCGTCATTGGCTGCATGTAGTTCATGAATTCGCGCGCCTGGCCGCTGGCGTCGCGCAGCTTGTATTGCACGCTGGGGCCGACGTTCTTGAGGTCTTTCGTGGCGTCCGGATTGGCAGCCGAACCCGAGGCCTTGCCCAGCGTGGCGGCGAACTGTTCGTTGAACGTTTTGCCCTTGCTCACCGCGCGCACGTCATTGCCCTGGCTAATGTTTTCGACGTTGAACGGACGGAAGCCCGACCACTCGACCGCATAGGTCTCGCCGCCGATTTTCAGTTCGGTGGCGCCGTTGACTTCGCCTTCGATCGGGAAACTGGCGCTGGCGGCGCCGTTCATCGGGTATCCCGTCAGCCGCAGTTTGCTGCCGCCATCGTCAAAGCTCGACTGGTAGACGGCAATGCCCTTGTAGATCAGCGGATGATTGACCTTGATGGTCGATTCGAACGTGTGGCCGGTTTCCAGGTCGCGCACGACCACGTCGCTGGCAAACAGTTTCGGCATGCCGGTCGAATAAAACTCGATATGGAATTTCTTGAGCTGCAGCGAGAACGGCAACTCCTGCACCAGGACGCCCGTCGGCTGGTTCAGGATCGCGGTGCGGCTGGCCTGCCCTTCGGCAATGGCGGTATTGCCACGGAAGGTCGGGTTGCCCGTGCCCAGGCGGTGCTGGGCCGGAATGTCGGCGATCACGCCGCTGCCGGTGAATGGCGTTTTGTTGAACAGCCACTGCTGGATGCGCACCGGCAGGTCCGAGTCGAGCGTGCCGCCCACCAGGATCACGATGATCGACGAATGCGCGAAGATGTAGCCGAACTTGTTGCCCGCGCCCTTCTTGGCCGTGACCAGCGTGCCGCCATCCTTCTCGACGATTTTCGTGGCATAGCCGGCGTGGCGCAGGCGCAGTGCACTCTGCTCGGCCAGCGCGCTTTTGGCCAGCGGCGCCTGCCATTCGAGCTTGTGGTGGAAGTTGCGCAGCGAATCGAAGCGCACGTTTTCGCGCCAGCTGCGCATGTCGCGCATCATTTTCGGCGCGTTGCGGATCAGGCACAGCCCGGTGGACATGACCAGCACCACCAGGATCACGAGGAACCACCAGCTGGAATACACGCTGTACAGACCGAACTTGTTGAAAATTTCGAACCAGAACGGGCCGAACTGGTTGACGTAATTCGACATTGGCTCAGCCTGCTTGAGCACGGTGCCGATAATCGACGAGATGGAGATGATGGTGAGAAGACTGATCGCAAACCGCATCGAGGAGATCAGTTCGACCGCCTCGGCCAGACCACGGCGGCGGGTGTTCAGTTCAATTCCGGTGGTGCTCATGCTTTACAACTTTCTTCCTGCGCGGCGGGTAGCCGCTTGCAGGAAGGGGGTCAGCCCGTTGCTGCCGCCCTTCCTGCGTTCAATTCTGCTTATGCGAGATCGTGGAGTCTCTTAGCGCAAGCCGGCGATATAGTCGGCCACCGCGCGCATTTCAGCCGTCGACATGCGCTGCGAGAGCGTGGTCATTTGCGGGCTGTTGGCGCGGGTGCCGCTCTTGAATGCTTCGAGCTGGGCGGTAGTGTAATCCTGATGCTGGCCTGCAAGGCGCGGATATTGGGCGGGGATGCCGCTGGCGTTGGCGCCATGACAGCTGGCACAGGCCGCCACGCCCCGTTCAGCGATGCCGCCGCGATAGATCTTGCGACCCAGTTCAACGGTGTCCTTGTTCTTGGCCGCGCCCGGCTTGTGCACCTGCGCCGCCAGCCACGCCGCGAGGTCTTTCTTCTCGGCGTCGGTGAGCATCTTGGCGTAGGTCGTCATGATCGGCTGCTGGCGGTTCGGGGTCGTGAAATCGACCAGTTGCTTGTGCGTGTAGCTGGCAAACTGACCCGACAGCTTGGGGTTGGCAACAATGGATGAATTGCCCGCCGCACCGTGGCACGAGACGCAGGCCGGCAGGCCGCGCGCGGGGTCGCCCGCATCGTACAGCGCGCCGCCCCGGGCCGGATCGGCCTTGACTGCAGGCGCTGCAGCGGGCGCCGCTGCTGTTGCCGCCGGGAGTCCCCCGAAAACAGTTAGTGTGACCAACAGTGTTTTGAGCAGGGGGGACGACAAGCGGTTCATACTAGCACCTTGAAAAAGTCAATAATTGAAGGTTCAGTGCAGCGCCCTGATTGCTTGGGCCATGGGGCTGGCAGGCAGCAATCAACCCCTTATTGTACAATAGCTTTGTTTCTCAAACGCCATTTCGTAGTCCTCTTACCCTCTTCCCCCCCATGTCCAGATTATGGCAAGCCCGGTTCTTTACGACCGTGAATCAGTTGCGCGACCTCCCCGACACCAATGTGCCGGAAATCGCCTTCGCCGGGCGCTCCAACGCCGGCAAATCCACAGCCATCAATATCCTCACGAACCAGAAGGGTCTGGCGTTCGCGTCGAAGACACCGGGTCGTACCCAGCACATCAATTACTTCTCGATCGGCGGCGCCCACGTGGGCCAGCACCGCAAGGATGCGGTCCGGGTCGATGAAATCGAAGCGCTGCTGGTCGACTTGCCTGGCTACGGCTATGCCGAAGTGTCGGGCACGGCCAAGCTGCACTGGCAAAAGCTGCTGGGCGACTATGTCCAGCGCCGCGACCAGCTCGCTGCGCTCATCCTGATCATGGATTCGCGCCGTCCGTTCACCGACCTGGACGTCCAGATGCTCGAATGGTTCGCCCCTACCGGCAAGCCGATCCACTGCATCCTGACCAAGGCCGATAAGCTCAACCGCAACGAGTCGACCAATGCCCTGCGCGAAGCGCGCGGCGTGCTCGAAAGCTACGTCGATGAAGATGGCGTGGGCTTCCCGTTCACGGTGCAGCTGTTCTCGGCGCTCAAGCGCATCGGCATCGAAGAAGCCGATGCCAAGATTCTGGCGCTGGCCGGGCTGGATGGCGTTGCCGGCGATTACGAGGGTGAGGAAGAAGAAGAGCACGACGAATCTGGCGCGCCGTCGGCGGACGACGATCAAACCTCCGCCTGATCCTGCAAGGAGCCACTCGATGAGCATCATCACTTCCGCCTATCCGGCGGCCCGGCCGCGCCGCATGCGCCGCGACCCGTTCTCCCGCGCCATGATGCGCGAGAACACGATTACCGCGTCCGACCTGATCTATCCCGTGTTCGTTCTGGAAGGCCAGAACGTACGCCAGGAAGTCGGCTCGATGCCGGGCGTGGCCCGCGTCTCGCTCGACCTGCTTCTGAAAGTGGCCGAAGAATGCGTCGCGCTCGGGATTCCCGCGCTGGCGCTGTTCCCGCTGGTCGACCAGTCGGTGAAGACCTATGACGGCGTCGAAGCAACGAATCCGGACGGGCTGGTGCCGCGCGTGGTCCGCGAACTCAAGCGCAACTTCCCCGAGCTGGGCATCATCACCGACATCGCGCTCGACCCGTACACGACCCACGGCCAGGACGGCCTGCCGGACGAGAACGGCTATATCGTCAATGAAAAGACGATCGAGATGCTGGTCAAGCAAGCGCTCACCCACGCCGACGCCGGCGTGGACATCGTCGCACCGTCGGACATGATGGACGGGCGCATCGGCGCGATCCGCACCGCGTTCGAGGCGCAGGGCCATATTCATACGCGCATCATGGCGTACTCGGCCAAGTATGCGTCCGCGTTCTACGGGCCGTTCCGCGATGCGGTCGGCTCGTCGGCCAATCTCGGCAAGGCCGACAAGAACACCTACCAGATGGACCCGGCCAACAGCGACGAAGCACTGCGGGAAGTGGCGCTGGACCTGGCCGAAGGCGCCGACATGGTGATGGTGAAACCAGGCATGCCCTACCTGGACATCGTGCGCCGCGTAAAAGATGAGTTCAGGGTGCCGACGTTTGCCTACCAGGTCAGCGGCGAGTACGCGATGCTCAAGGCAGCCGCGCTCAACGGCTGGCTGGACCATGACAAGGTCATGATGGAATCGATGATGGCGTTCAAGCGCGCTGGCGCCGATGGAGTGCTGACGTACTTCGCGCTGGATATTGCCCGGAAATTGAAGGCAGGTTAAACACCCGCACACCCAACAAAAAACCGTGCCAAGGCACGGTTTTTTTACGACAAAGCTGGCAAAGCTGGGGGCAGGTCTGACATTCGGACACGAGCTCAGCCTTGGCTACATCTGACGGTGTATTGCCCAGCATTGGCATGGCGCGGGGCCAGCCAGTTCCCACTGCCTGACTGTCGAGGTCGTGTCCGAATGTCAGACCTGACCCCGGCTTTTTTTTAATGCTGTCCCGCCTAGTGGCATAGCAGGGTGCCAGATGGTTCCGACTGCCCGACTGTCGAGATCGTGTCCGAATGTCAGACCTGACCCCGGCTTTTTTGACCCCGGCTTTTTTTCCACATTCATCAGCCTCCCGGTGGCGGGCGGTACTCCGGGAACATTTCTTTGTACAGGAACTCGGTCAGGCGCGCTTCGTCCGCCGGCCGGGCGCTGAGCTTGACCACGCGGCCCAGGCGGTGCGAATCCCACTCGAAGTCGCCGTTCTTTTCCTTGCGGATCAGCTCGATCATCTTCTTGATGACGGCCGTTTCGATGTCACGTGCGCTGCCCTGCTCCACCGTTACCGCTGTCAGCCAGCGCCGCTTGAAGCTCGGGTTCCAGCCGCGGAATTTCAGGTCCATCGTGTTGAACGTCTTGTTCGACACCGAGAAGATGCCGCCCGATTCGTTGCTGTCGTCGCGGCCCCGGCCGTTGATCGCGGCGATGTTCGCCAGCGCATTGCGGTTGCCGCGGACGGCGTCGCTTTCCGGCGTTTCCACTTCGCTGCCGGTCGGCGCGCCGCGGCGCTCGCGCTGCGCTTTGACGTAGGCGGCCATGTCCATGTCCGGTGGGACTTCGGTCTTTGGCTGCGGTGGCTGTGGTGGCGGCGGCCTGCGCTCAACCGGCTTTTCGTCGGGAATCGTGATCGTGTCGGGCAGGCGCTTGACGATGACGCGCTCCGGCGGCGTCGGCCGCGGCGTTTCTTGCCGGGGCGTTGGCTTCGGGGCCGGCTTGGGCTTTTGCTCGCGCTGCGCCTTGGTCGGCTGCTGCAGCGGCTGGACAAAGAAGACGTCGGTTTCGCGGTCGGATGCCGGGCGCGCTGTCTTTTGCTCTTTTTCAGGCGGCTTGAAGATGAAGATCGCGAGCAGCAGCAAGTGCAGCACGATCGTGCCGATCAGGCCGCCGCGCTTGGAGCCCTCGCGCTCGTAATGCGGCCCCGGGCGTACCAGTGGCTGCCCGCAGTGGGAGCAAACTTCGCTGTCCTGATCGTAGGAGTGGGGATGGTCACGCAAGGTAGATCGGTATCCTGGAAGCGACGTCTAAAAAAACAGCAGAGGGGGCAGTCTAACCGTTTTACAGTACCAACGCATCACGCCAGCGAGCGGACTGCACCGCTGCTGGCGTTGATGGTTGTTACCAAATGTTTCCAGGATTAAGCATGCTGGGCAACCGCGACATCGTCGGCCTTCGCAAGCTGTTCGTCCGTCATCGGCCCAGTGCCGCTGAAACGGTCCAGGTACAGGTAGATGACCGGCGTGATGTACAGCGTGATGACTTGCGAGAAGATCAAGCCGCCGCACACCGCCAGACCCAGCGGCTGGCGCAGCTCGGCGCCGGCGCCGATACCGAGCGCGATCGGCAGCGCGCCCATCAGCGCGGCCAGCGTCGTCATCAGGATCGGCCGGAAGCGCAGGATGCACGCTTCGCGGATCGCCTCCTGCGGGCTCATGCCGAGGGTGCGCTGCGCATCGAGCGCGAAGTCGATCATCATGATGGCGTTCTTCTTGACGATACCGATCAGCATCAGGATGCCGATCATCGCGATCAGCGTCAGGTCCTTGTCGAAGATCCACAGCGTCAGCAGCGCGCCTACCGCGGCCGACGGCAGGCCGGCCAGGATGGTCAGCGGGTGGATATAGCTTTCGTACAAGACGCCCAGCAACACGTAGATGACGCCGATCGCCGTCAGGATCAGGATCAGCTGGCTCGACTGCGTGTCCTGGAACACGGCCGCGTCACCGCCATAGGTGGCAATCACCGAGGCCGGCAGCTTCATCTGCGTGCTCATCTGCTCAATGGCGGCGGTGGCATCGCCCAGCGGCACGCCCGGCGCCAGGTTGAACGACAGCGTGATCGCCTGCAATTGCCCCTGGTGATTCACTTGTAGCGGACCGACCGTGCGGCGCACCGTGGCCACGCTCGACAGTTTCACCAGATCGCCCGACTTGCTGCGCACCGACACGCGCGAGAGCGCTTCATCGTAATAACGGTCGCTCGCCGCCGCTTCCAGGATCACGTAATAGCTGGCGGCGGTGGAATAGATGGTCGAGACCTGGCGTTCGCCGAACGAGGCATACATCACGGTGCGGATATCGTCCATCTCCAGACCCAGCAGCGCGGCCTTGTCGCGATTGATGTCGATGGTTGCCTGCAGGGCCTTGTTCTGCGAATCGCTGTTGACGTCGCGGAAGCGCGCATCCTGGCGCATGCCTTCCAGGAAGCGCTCGGCCCAGCTGCCGATCTCGCCGCCCGAGACGCTTTGCAGCGTGTATTGATAGCGCGCCTTGCTCTGGCGCCCGCCCAGTTGCAGGTTTTGCAAGGGCGACATGAACACCTGCACGCCCGGCACGGCGCGCGTGGCCTTGCGCAGTTCGTCGATCACCAGATCAATCCGTGGCCGTTCGCTGCGCGGTTTGAGCACCAGGAACATGCGGCCGGTGTTGCCGCCCCCGGTGAACGAGGTCGTATCCTGCACATACGGATTGGCGCGAACGATGTCGACCACCTTGCTCTGAAGCTCAGCCAGCGCGGCGGACGAGGTATCTTCCGACGTTTCGACGTTGACGCGGATCTGGCCGATATCTTCTTCCGGGAAAAAGCCTTTCGGCATGGTCATGTACAGCACCGCGGTCAGTACAAATGTGCCCAGCGCCAGCATCAGGACCAGGAAGCGGTAGCGCAGCGCCATGTCGAGCGTACGGCCGTAGCCGTTGCGCACATTGGTGAACATGGCTTCGAAGCGGCGACCGATCCACGACATGTCCTTCGGGTCGACGTGGCCGCCATTCTTGAGCAAGCGCGAGCACATCATCGGCACCAGCGTGAGCGACACGACGGCCGAGACCATCACGGCCAGGCCGACGATGACGGCAAATTCGCGGAACAGCAGACCAATCACGCCCGGCATGAAGAAGATCGGAATGAACACGGCCACCAGCGAAATCGAGATCGAGATGATGGTAAAGCCCATCTCGCGCGCGCCGACGAGCGACGCTTGCATCGGCTTCTTGCCCATCTCCATGTGGCGCACGATGTTTTCCAGCACCACGATCGCATCGTCGACCACCAGGCCGACTGCCAGCGTGATGCCCAGCAGCGAAATATTGTCGAGGCTATAGCCGAACCAGTACAGCAGCGAAAGCGCACCGAGGAGTGAAATCGGCACTGTCACCGCCGGAATGAAGGTGGCGGCCGCGCGGTGCAGGAACAAGAAGATCACCAGGATCACGAGCATCACGGTGCCCAGCAGGGTCAGGTTGACGTCGTGGATGGCTTCACGGATCGATAACGAGCGGTCGCTGACCAGCTCGATCTTGATCGAGGCCGGCAATTGCCCCTCGAAACGCGGGATCAGCGCGCGCACGGCGTCGACCACTTCGACAGTGTTGGCGTTGGGCTGGCGTTGCACCATCAGCGAAATCGAGCGCTGGCCGTTCAGGCTGCCCATTGCCTTGACCGACTGGTAGCTGTCCTGGACGTCGGCAATGTCTCTCAGGCGCACCGGGAGCCCATCGCGCGTGGCGATGATCAGGCTGGCGAAGTCGGCCGCTTTCATGAGCTGGCCGCCGCCCTGGATCGTCAGCGCCTGGGTCGGACCATCAAGAATGCCCAGCGGGGTGTTCGAGTTCGCTGCGCGCAGCGCTGCCGCCAGCTCGTCCATCGAAATATTGCGCGCGTTCATCAGGTCGGACTTGGCGCGTACCCGCACCGCGAAACGCTTGCCGCCGTTGATCGACACTTGCGAGACGCCTTGTACGGTCGAGATTGCCGGTGAGATCAGGTTTTCGGCGTAATCGTTCAGGTCTGACAAATCCATCGACGGCGACGTCAGATGCATGAACAGAATCGGGGCGTCGGCCGGGTTGACCTTGCGGTAGGCCGGCAGTTCCGTCATCTCGAGCGGCAGCCGGCGCTGCGCGACCAGCAGGGCGGCCTGCACATCGACTGCCGCCTTGTCGACATCGATCTCGGTGTCGAATTCGAGCGTGATATTGGTGTCGCCCTGGGTGCTGTTCGAGGTGATCAGCTTGATGCCGGCAATGGTCGAGAACTGTTTCTCGAGCGGCAGCGCGACCGACGAAGCCATCGTCTCCGGGCTGGCGCCGGGCAGGTTGGCCGAGACATTGATGACCGGGGTGTTGTAGCTCGGCAGCGCCGCGACCGGAATCTTCATGTACGACAGGATGCCGACCAGCACCAGGCTGATCGACAGCAGCACCACCATCACCGGCCGGCGGATACACAGTTCGGACAGGTTCATGCCTGCTCACCCTGCTTCGGTTGCGGCGCCACGGCTGGCTTGGCGGCTTGCGCGAGACGCACGCTGGCGCCCGGACGCAGGTTCTGCTTGCCTTCGGTGATCACTTGCTCGGCGCCGCTCAGGCCCGTCACGACCGCATGGTCGCCAAACGCATAGACGCGCTTGACCGGCACCTGGCGCGCGGCATTGCCGTCGCCCAGCACGTACACGAACGTGCCGCTGGTGGCCGTGATGATGGCCGTTTGCGGGATCACGATGGCGTCCTTGAGCGTCTGCACGACCACGCGCGCGGTGACGTACTGGCCAGGCCACAGGTTCGTGTCACGGTTGCTGAATTCGCCCTTCACGCGAATGGTGCCGGCCTGCGCATCGACGGCATTGTCGATGAAGCTCAGGCGGCCAGCGACCGGCTTGGCGTCAGCGCCGCTGTTGACGAGCACATCGACATTGCCCGCTTTCTGGGCGCCGAGCAGCGCGCCGACAGCAGATTCCGGCAGCGTGAACGAGACATTGATGGGGTCGAGCTGCGTGATCGAGGTCAGCAACGTCGTCATCTGCACCAGCGCGCCCGGATGGATGTCGATGGCGCCGACCCGGCCCGACATCGGCGCGCGGATCGACGTGTAGCTGGCGCTGACTTGAGTGGCGCGCATCGCTGCCTGGTTGGATTGCACCAGCGCGCGCTGGGCTTGCACCTGGCTGAGCAAGGAGTCGAGCGCGCTCTGGGCCAGGAAGTTCTGCGACACCAGCTCCTGGCTGCGCTTGTACTGGCGGTCGAGGTCGGCCAGCGTGGCGCGGTCGCGCGCCACCTGCGCTTCGGCGCGCGCGACATTGGCCTGGTCGGCGCGGTCGTCGAGCGAGAACATCAATTCGCCTTCCTTGACGAACTGGCCTTCGCGGATATGGACCTTGCGGATGGTGGCGACGGTCTGCGGATGCAGGTTCACGGTGCGCAGCGGCGTGACGGTGCCGTTGGCAAACAGCTCGACGCCGACGTCGCGCCGCTCCGGCTTGACCACATTGACGGTCACAGGTGGCTGGCCGCCGCCCTGACCTTTGGCGCCCGGCGCCTCCGCCTTGGCCTCATGGCCCTGATTGAAGTACCAGCCGCCGCCGACGACCAGCGCCGCCACGACGGCGATAACGCCGACATTCTTCTTGTTCATGCTTGTCCCTTGCCGCCAGTGCCGACGGCTCTGTCAGTGATGCTGCTTGGTGATCCTGCTTGTTGATGTGGCCATTGCGCGCGCGCATTGTCCCACACTGTCGTTACGGCTTTATTTTGCTTGTTGGTTTTTTTTACTATTTGTTCGGGTAATACGTGGGCAGCATCAGCGTCACTTCCAGTCCGCCTTCCGAGTGGTTGGCCAGGCTGATGCTGCCGCCGTGCTGCTCCGTGATATTGCGTGCGATCGTCAGGCCCAGACCGGTGCCACCCGACTCGCGCGAGCGCGATGTTTCCACGCGGTAGAACGGGTCGAACACACGCACCAGCTCGCTACGCGGAATGCCCGGCCCGCTGTCGCGGATGCGGATGCGCGCGGTGCCGTTGGCGCGGTCGACGCAGACGCGCGCATCGCGCCCGTACTTGACCGCGTTGTCGATCAGGTTGACCAGGCAGCGGCGCATGTCGATCGGCCGGCCCAGCACCGCGATCGAGGCCTTGCCGGCCAGCGTCACGGTCTGGCCGGCATCGGTCGCATCGGCGCACACGGCTTCGAGCAGCGAATCGAGATCGAGCATCTGCATCGTCTCGGTCGTGTCCATGCTGCGCGCCAGCACCAGGCCTTCGCGCACCATTTCCTGCATCGCCGACAGGTCGCCGATCAGGCGGTCCTGCAGTTCGGTGTCCCCCACCTTCTCGAGTCGCAGGCGCATGCGCGTGAGCGGCGTTTGCAGGTCGTGCGTGATTGCAGCGAGCATCTGCGTGCGCTGGAAGATGTACTGGCGGATGCGTGCCTGCATCGCATTGAAGGCAGCGCTGGCCTGGCGGATCTCGATCGCGCCGACCAGGTCGAGCGGCGGGCGGTTGATGTCCTGGCCGAGGTCTTGCGCGGCTTGCGCAAGCTGCTTGAACGGGCGCGCGGTCATGCGTGCCACGAAATAGGCCAGCACCGCGATGCTGACCAGGAACATCCCGAGGAGGATGCTCGTGTCGACATCCTCGCCGACCAGCCGCGGTGGCAGCACCGACAGTTGCAGTTCGGCGCCATCGCGCAGCCGCACGTCGATCGACTCGCAGGCGCCTTCCCACTTCATGCTCAGCAAGCCGTACATCACGGGCTGCGTTTGCACGACGCCACAGGCAGTCGGGCGCGTGGCGCGTGAGGCCACCAGATAGCCCTTGCCCAGACGCTTGGCCAGCGACGCGGCAAACGGCGTCAGGGGCGCCGCTTCCGGCGGCATGTCGCCGACCTGGAGCTGCAGGCCCGGGCGATTGGCGACATCGAGGTAGATCGAGCGGGCCGACGCCGGGACGATCTCGGTGGCCATGATCAGTTGCTCGGCGCGTTCGAGCACATGCGCATCGCGCTGGTTTTCGAAGTCGCGCAGGCGCTGGTAGTCGGCCGCCAGTTGCGTCAGCGCGGCCGAGGTCAGAATGCCCAGCAGCAGCGTGAGGAACACGCGCCCGGTCATCGACCCGAAGAAGGCTTTCACGCCGCCGGCTCCACGGTGACCTGGCCGGCCAGCACGTAGCCGCCGTTGCGCACGGTTTTGATAATCTGCGGCATGCGCGCGTCTTCGCCGAGCTTCTGGCGCAGGCGGCTGATCTGGATGTCGATCGAGCGGTCGAACGGGTCGGCGTCGCGGCCCTGCGTGAGATTGAGCAGCTGGTCGCGATTGAGCACGCGGTTCGGGTGTTCGAGGAACACGCGCAGCAGGCGGAATTCGGCGCCCGAGAGCATGATGACGATGCCGTCCGGGTTGAGCAGGTGGCGCGCGGTCAGGTCGAGCGTCCAGCCCGAGAAGCGCATCTGCTGCACGTTCTCGGATGGCGTGTTCGATGGCATCGCGTGCGAGCGGCGCAGCACGCTGCGGATGCGCGCCAGCAGCTCGCGCGGCTCGAACGGTTTCGGCAGGTAATCGTCGGCGCCCATTTCCAGGCCCAGGATGCGGTCAAGGGGTTCGTTGCGGGCGGTGAGCATGATGACAGGCAGGCTCGAGGTGGCGCGCAGCTTGCGGCACAGCGTCAGGCCATCGTCGCCGGGCATGTTCAGGTCGAGCACGATGAGGTCGGGACGCGTTTCGTCGAGCGTCTTCCACATCGCGGTGCCGTCGGCGGCGCCGAGCGTCCGGTAGCTGTTGGACTCGAGGTAGTCGGCCAGCAGCGTGCGGATGTCGCGGTCGTCGTCGACGATCAGAATCGTAGAGGGATTATCCATAACCGCAATTATCCGAATTTATGACAAGACCGGCGGAAGTATTTGTATCGCTGTGTATATGCCGACAGGCGCGAAACATATGGATACAAAGTGCCCGGCAGGGGAAATCCCGTGGTTACAGTTTTGACCCAGGATGGGTCCTGTGCAGCGAGCGTTTCGGATGCACTTCACCAGACTCTCACACAAAGGACCTACCATGAACACCCTTCGCAAACACCTCGTGATCGCTTTCACCGCTGCCGGCCTGTTCGGCGCCACCGTCGGTGCCCAGGCCCAGAGTGCAGCCCCGGCCGAGGGCCGCCAGGCATCGACGCTGACGGCTGAACAACGCCTGGCCAAGAAGGCCGAATGGCAAGCTAAGGCAGGCGAGCGTCACGCCAGGATGGCGCAGAAGCGCGCTGAGCATCAGGCCAAGCTGCAGGCGTCGCTGAACCTGACGGCACAACAAAAGCCGGCCTGGGATGCATTCGTGGCCAGCCGCGCGCCAGTCAAACATGGTGAGCGCGCCGAGCGCGGCGACCGCGCGGCATGGGCCAGCCTGAGCGCGCCGCAACGCATGGAAAAGCAGATCGCGATGCAGAAAGCGCGCACCGCGAAGATGGAATCGCGCCTCACGGCCCTGAACAGCTTCTACGCGGTGCTCACGCCCGAGCAGCGCAAGACGTTCGATGCGCAGGCCCAGCACCGCAAGGGCGGGCGTCATCAGCAACATCATCGCGCCAACGCATAATCCATTGCGTCATTCAACGCCGGCGGCCCGCGCCGCCGGCGTTCATTTGCCCAGACGTTCCAGCGACGTCGAAAACTTCTCTGCATTCTGATAGCCGATCACCCGGCTATCGGCAATCTCCTTGCCCTGCGCATCAAACAGGATGATGCCCGGCGGTCCGAACAGGCCAAAGCGCTTGAGCATCGCCTTGTCGGCCGCATCGTTGGCGGTCACATCAACCTGCAGCAGCGCAGTATTGGCCAGCTTGGCCTGCACCTTCGGATCGACGAACGTGAACTTTTCCATCTCCTTGCACGACACGCACCAGTCCGCATAGAAGTCGAGCATGACGGTCTTGCCGGCATTGGCGGCCAGGGCCGCGTCGAGCTGATCCACCGTCTTGATGCGGGTGAACACCAGCCCGTGATGCTGCGGCGTACCGCTCAGGTGCGCCAGGGGTGCGAACGCATCGCGCCCGCCGCTGGCCACGCCGACCAGTTGCATACCGCCCATCAGCGCGAACGCGGCGCCAAAGGCCATCGACGCCCAGTGGCGCGTGTGACGCAGCAGATAAAAGCCGTAGCCCAGCAGCAGCGCGGCCCACAGCAGCATCTGCGCGACCGGCGGAATCACGGGCGAAACGAGCCAGATCGCCATCGCCAGCATCAGGACGCCGAACAGACGCTTGACCGACTCCATCCATGCACCCACGCGCGGCAGCAGCGAGCCGGCCGACACGCCCACCAGCAGCAGCGGAATACTCATGCCCACCGCCATCGAGAACAGCGCCGCGCCGCCCAGGAACACGTCGCGCGTCTGGCTGATGTAGACCAGCGCGCCGGCCAGTGGCGCGGCCACACAGGGGCCGACGATCAGCGCCGAAATGGCGCCCATTGCAAACACGCCGGCCAGCTTGCCGGACTGCTGGCGGTTCGACACATTGCTCAGACTGGTCTGCAATGCGCCTGGAAGTTGTAACTGATAGAAACCGAACATCGACAGCGACATCGCCACGATGAGCAGCGCGAAGGTGCCGAGTACCCACGGATTCTGCAGCGCTGCGGCCAGGCCCTCGCCGGCCAGGCCCGCTGCCACGCCCAGCAATGTGTAGACGATGGCCATGCCCAGCGAGTACGTCACCGACAGCAGGAAGCCGCGCGCACGGCTGACGTTCTTGCCTTCGCCCACGATGATCGACGACAGGATCGGCACCATCGGCAGCACGCATGGCGTGAACGCGAGGCCAAGACCCAGCAGGATGAACGCGGGGACGATGGCAAGCAGGCTGCCGCCGCCGAGGATGCCGGCGATGCTGGAGAGGTCGGATTGTGCAGGTGGTGCTACCGGGGTGGCGGGCATTGCCGGCGCAGCAGGTGCTGCTGGCGCGCTCTCTGCCATTGGCGTGGACGACAGCGGTGTCGACATGCCGCCCTGCGGGGCTGCGGCGCCGATTGGCAGCGCTGGTGCGGCGTCGCCGCCCTTCCCTGCGCTCAGGCTGGCGGTGTGATCCTGCGGCGGGTAGCACAGGCCGGCGTCGGCGCAGCCCTGGCCCGTGGCCGTCAATGTGAAGGCACCGTCACCCTCGACCGGGATGCGGATCGTCAGTGTTCCCTTGTAGGTTTCCACGTCCTTCTCGAACGTCTGGTCGTACTTCACGGTGCCCGGCGGAATGGCCGGCGCACCCAGCTTGACGGCAGGGTTGCTCGACTTGAAGGCGAAGCGTTCGCGGTACATGTAGTACTTCGGCGCGATCGTGTACGTGACCTCGGCCGACTGCGGATCGGCCATGCGTGCTTCGAACTTGAAGGCGATGGCAGGATCGAGAAATTCCTCGGCGGCGCGGCCTGGCGCGGCGACGAACAGCGTGAAGAAGGCAAACAGCGTCAGGCAGGCAGCAAGCCAGTGCCGTGCAGGGAATCGGGGCATGGAGGTCAAGTCAGTTGTAATAAGGCACGGGCATGGTACACCGGCTGTCCAGGGCGCGCAGAGGAGGCTCGATCGACAGGCGAAAAAAAACCAGGCCGAAGCCTGGTCTTTTCAACGACAGTCGATTACTCGGCGGTCGGTGCTTCTTCTTCCGAAGTCACTTCTGGACGATCCAGCAGTTCAACGTAAGCCATTGGTGCATTGTCGCCAACACGGAAACCCATCTTCAGGATACGCAGGTAGCCGCCGTTGCGGTTTGCGTAGCGTGGACCCAGCTCAGCGAACAGCTTCAGGACCATTTCGCGGTCGCGCAGGCGAGCGAAGGCCAGGCGCTTGTTTGCCAGGGTGTCGGTCTTGCCCAGGGTCAGGATCGGTTCGATGACGCGACGCAGTTCCTTGGCTTTTGGGACGGTGGTCTTGATGGCTTCATGACGCAGCAGCGAAACAGTCATGTTGCGCAGCATTGCCAGACGGTGGGACGAGGTACGATTCAGCTTACGAAGGCCGTGACGGTGACGCATGGTAATTCCTTTCGGGTGTTTTCAATGCCAGTTCTTCGATCGTTCGTGCCTTGATTACAAGGCACGTCCGCGGACCGGTTCGGGTTAAATCCGCCTGGACAACGCGTCCGGGCGGGGTACGACAAAAAACGTGGATTACTTTTCCAGACCGGCAGGTGGCCAGTTCTCGAGCTTCATGCCCAGGGTCAAGCCACGCGAAGCAAGGACTTCCTTGATTTCGTTGAGCGACTTGCGGCCCAGGTTTGGCGTCTTGAGCAGTTCGTTTTCCGAACGCTGGATCAGGTCGCCGATGTAGTAGATGTTTTCTGCTTTCAGGCAGTTGGCCGAACGGACGGTCAGTTCCAGGTCGTCGACTGGACGCAGCAGGATCGGATCGACCAGCGGTGCGCGCGATGGCGCTTCCGCAGCGGCTTCGGTGCCTTCCAGGGCAGCGAACACGTTCAGCTGATCAACCAGAACGCGGGCCGACTGGCGGATCGCTTCTTCTGGCGTGATGACGCCGTTCGTTTCGATGTTGATGATCAGCTTGTCCAGGTCGGTACGCTGTTCGACACGGGCCGATTCAACAGCGTACGACACGCGGCGCACTGGCGAGAACGAAGCGTCCAGGATGATGCGGCCGATGGTCTTGTTGGTGTCTTCCGACAGGCGACGGACGTTACCTGGCACATAGCCACGGCCTTTTTCGACCTTGATCTGCATGTCCAGCTTGCCACCGGCGGTCAGGTGAGCGATCACGTGATCCGGGTTGACCAGCTCGACGTCGTGCGGCAGGTCGATGTCCGATGCCAGGACGGCGCCTTCGCCTTCTTTTTTCAGGGTCAGGTTGACCGAGTCACGGTTGTGGACTTTGAAGACCACGCCCTTCAGGTTCAGCAGCAGGTCGACGACGTCTTCCTGAACGCCATCGAGCGACGAGTATTCATGCACGACACCAGCGATCGTCACTTCGGTCGGCGCGTAGCCAACCATCGACGACAGCAGCACGCGACGCAGTGCGTTGCCGAGGGTGTGGCCATAGCCACGCTCGAACGGCTCCATCACGACTTTCGCGTGGCCGGCGCCCAGTGCTTCGACGTCGATGATACGTGGCTTCAACAAACTATTTTGCATGAACGTAGTCCTTTTCAATACCCTCGGCTCGTTACACCGATAAGGCTGATGGCTTGATGGAAAACGCCTGCCGGAGCAGGCGGTAAAACGAATTGGGTTACGACGGTGAAGAGGAAACTTTGATTCCAGAGAATTCGCTGTTCTTTGCAAGTGCCGATCCGGGATCGCTGCGCTTGCACAACCACTCCGTCGTTCCCGCGTAGGCGGGAACCCAAGTTTGCGACTTCGAATGCAAAACTTGGATCCCCGCCTGCGCGGGGACGACCGCTGGGAGCCGACAAAGTCGGCTCTGACGCGGTCGATTAACGCGAGTACAGTTCGACGATCAGCGCTTCGTTGACGTCAGCAGCGATTTCGTTACGCTCTGGGAACGAACGGAAGGTGCCTTCCAGCTTCTTGGCATCGACCGACACCCAGCTTGGGAAACCGATTTGCTCAGCCAGCGACAGGGCTTCAGCGATACGTACTTGCTTCTTGGCTTTTTCGCGCACAGCGACGACGTCGCCGGTCTTGACCTGGTACGAAGCAATGTTCACGACCTGGCCGTTGACGGTGAAGGCTTTGTGGCTGACCAGCTGACGTGCTTCAGCGCGGGTCGAACCGAAACCCATGCGGTACGTCACGTTGTCCAGACGCGCTTCCAGCAGCTTCAGCAGCGTTTCGCCGGTGTTACCCTTGCGACGCGAAGCTTCTGCGAAGTAGCGGCGGAACTGGCGTTCCAGGATGCCGTACATGCGCTTGACTTTTTGCTTTTCGCGCAGTTGGTTGCCGTAGTCCGAGGTGCGGGCACCCGACTTGACACCGTGCTGACCTGGCTTGATGTCCAGTTTGCACTTCGAGTCGAGCGAGCGACGTGCGCTCTTGAGGAACAGGTCAGTGCCTTCACGGCGCGACAGTTTTGCTTTTGGTCCGATATAACGTGCCACGTTAGATTCCTTTAATAATTGATCACGCCCCAGAGTGCAGAAGCACCCAGGCGCTAGTCCAGCTCTGGAAAGTCAGGCCGGACGTGGCTTGCATCACCCACCGCTAGAGCAGCAGGCGACAAGAGCCGGGCAGTATATCCCATTTACGGGCAACTGCACCGGCTTTTCTTGAAAACACAACGGGGCTATGCGCCCCGAGCATCGATTACCAAGTACATGGGCTGGCGGCAAGCCGCCCTCCCCTGCAACTTAGATACGGCGACGCTTTGGTGGACGGCAACCGTTGTGTGGAACTGGGGTGACGTCCTGGATCTCGGTGATCTTGATGCCGAGGTTGTTCAGTGCGCGCACAGCCGATTCACGGCCTGGGCCTGGGCCCTTGATACGCACTTCCAGATTCTTCACGCCCGATTCCTGAGCGACCTTGCCAGCAGCTTCGGCAGCAACCTGCGCTGCGAACGGGGTCGATTTGCGCGAACCCTTGAAGCCGGCGCCGCCGGAAGTTGCCCACGACAGAGCATTGCCCTGACGATCGGTGATCGTGATGATCGTGTTGTTGAAGGACGCGTGCACGTGGGCGATGCCCTCGGCAACGTTCTTCTTGACTTTCTTGCGGACGCGCGCTGCTGCCGCGCTGCTTTGTTGCTTGGCCATAGTCGGTTCCTAGATTATTTCTTGAGCGATTGAGCTGCCTTACGCGGGCCCTTACGGGTACGCGCATTGGTGCGGGTACGCTGACCGCGGACCGGCAGGCCCTTACGGTGACGCATGCCGCGGTAGCAGCCCAAGTCCATCAGACGCTTGATGTTCATGGACAGTTCGCGGCGAAGATCGCCTTCCACGACAAACTTCGCGACTTCGTCACGCAGCTTCTCGAGTTCGTTATCGTCCAGGTCCTTGACTTTTTTGGTGGTCGCGATACCGGTTGCGTCGCAGATTTTCTGCGAACGCGGACGGCCAACACCGTAGATCGCCGTCAGGCCGATAACAGTGTGCTGATGATTTGGGATGTTAACCCCTGCAATACGTGCCATTCGTTATTCCTCGAAATTAACCTTGACGCTGCTTGTGACGCGGCTCGACGCAGATCACACGGACCACGCCCTTGCGCTTGATGATCTTGCAGTTGCGGCAGATCCGCTTGACTGAAGCGTTAACTTTCATTTTGCACTCTCTTCGGTTCGTTTACTTGATGATGTGTTTTTACTTGGTGCCGAATACGATGCGGGCCCGGGACCTCGATAACGGGGTCAACTTCACCATTACCGGGTCACGCGGGCAGAAGCGAACACGCATTCTACCCGAGATCGACCCCAGGCTCACATTTCGTTTTCCAGCTTCACGCGGAACGTCGCGTTTGGGAGAGTCTTTCGACCCTCCCCTTGCATTCGGATGACATCGTCTTCTGCCATTCGCGCCATGCACCCGACTACTTATCGCGTCGGGACGCCACCCTTGAAGTTCGCCTTGCGCAGCAGTGAATCATATTGCTGCGACATGACGTAGTTCTGTACTTGTGCCATGAAGTCCATCGTCACCACAACGATGATCAGGAGCGACGTGCCACCGAAGTAGAAGGGAACCTTCCACTGGGCGGTCATGAACTCCGGCACCAGGCACACCAGGGTGATGTAGACAGCACCAGCCAGGGTCAGGCGCATCAGGATCTTGTCGATATAGCGAGCGGTCTGATCACCCGGACGGATGCCCGGTACAAACGCGCCACTTTTCTTCAAGTTGTCCGCCGTTTCCTTGCTGTTAAATACCAGCGCGGTATAGAAGAAGCAGAAGAACACGATCGCCACCGCATACAGCAACGCGTGGATTGGTTCGCCCGGCGCCATCGACGCCGCCAGATCCTTCAGGAACCCGATCACCGGGCCGCTGGAATCCTTGCCACGGGTGAACCAGTCGACAATCGTCGCCGGGAACAGAATGATCGACGACGCGAAGATCGGCGGGATCACGCCTGCCATGTTCAGCTTCAAGGGCAGGTGGCTGGTTTGGCCACCATAGATCTTGTTGCCGACCTGGCGTTTCGCGTAATTAACCAGAATCTTGCGCTGTCCGCGTTCCACGAACACCACCGCATACGTCACCGCAGCGATCAGCAGAACGATCAGGATGGCCGAGAAGCTGCCGATCGAACCGTTCGACACCAGGGTGAACAAGCCACCCAGCGCCGACGGCAAACCTGCTGCGATGCCGGCAAAGATGATGATCGAAATGCCATTGCCAAGACCACGCTCGGTAATTTGCTCGCCCAGCCACATCAGGAACATGGTGCCGGTCAAGAGGGTCACGATGGTGACGAAACGGAAGCCGAGACCAGGGTCAATGACCAGGCCAGGCTGCGCTTCGAGCGCGACAGCGATACCGAACGCCTGGAAGAGTGCCAGCGCAACCGTGAAGTAACGGGTGTACTGGGTAATCTTGCGACGGCCGGACTCGCCCTCTTTCTTCAACGCCTCGAGTTGCGGCGAAACGATCGATGCGAGCTGCATGATGATCGAAGCCGAAATATAAGGCATGATGCCGAGCGCGAACACGGTAAAGCGGGACAAGGCGCCACCCGAGAACATGTTGAACATGCCCAGGATGCCGCCTTCGTTCTGCTTGAACAGCGCAGCGAGCTGCACCGGGTCAATCCCGGGGACCGGAATATGAGCACCGATGCGGTACACGACCAACGCGCCAAGCAAAAACCACAGCCGGGCCCATGGGAATCCGGAAGCGGCGCTTTTACCAAGTTGTGAATTAGTCGCCAATTTTTGCTCCGATCAGGCAGCGATCGCTTTACGCGACCGAGCCGCCAGCTGCTTCGATTGCCGCTTTAGCGCCGGCGCTCACTTTCAGGCCTTTGAGGTTCACCGCTTTGGTGATCTCGCCGGACAGGATGACGCGCACGTCACGTGCCAGAACCGACAGAACGCCAGCCGCTTTGAGCACCAGGATGTCGACTTCGCCGACGGCCAGGTTGTTCAGATCGGACAGACGCACTTCAGCCTTGAACGTTGCGTTCAGCGATTTGAAACCACGCTTTGGCAGACGACGCTGCAGAGGCATTTGACCGCCTTCGAAGCCGACTTTGTGGAAGCCGCCCGAACGCGACTTTTGACCCTTGTGACCACGGCCGGCAGTTTTGCCGATGCCGGAGCCGATACCGCGGCCGACGCGACGCTTGTAGTGCTTGGCGCCGTCAGCTGGTTGAATGGTATTGAGTTCCATTGATTTCTCCGTTCGCAAGCCCGAGGGCTTACGAAACCACTTTCACGAGGTACGATACTTTGTTGATCATGCCACGCACGGACGGGGTGTCTTGCAACTCGGAGACCGAGTTGACGCGACGCAGACCCAGACCGCGCACGGTGGCACGGTGATCCTGACGGGTACCGATCAGGCCCTTGACGAGCTGAACTTTAACGGTGTTAGCCATGTGATTTCCCCTTAACCCAGGATGTCTTCGACCGACTTGCCACGCTTGGCGGCGATGTCGGAAGCAGTGCTCATTTTCGACAGACCGTCGAGAGTTGCGCGCACCAGGTTGTATGGATTCGACGAGCCGGTCGATTTAGCGACCACGTCCGTCACGCCCATCACTTCGAAGATAGCGCGCATTGCGCCACCAGCGATCACGCCGGTACCAGGCTTAGCTGGCATCATCATGACGCGCGAGGCGCCGTGACGACCGGACACGGTGTGATGCAGGGTACCGTTCTTGAGTGGCACCTTGATCAGGTTGCGGCGGGCTTCTTCCATCGCTTTTTGCACGCCGACTGGAACTTCCTTCGACTTGCCTTTGCCCATGCCGATGCGGCCATCGCCGTCACCGACAACGGTCAGCGCTGCAAAACCCATGATACGACCACCCTTGACCACTTTGGTCACGCGGTTGATCGCGATCATTTTCTCGCGCATGCCATCATCCGGCTTGTCGCTTGCCATTTTCGCTTGCATTTTTGCCATGACGATTCTTCCTTAGAACTTCAGACCGGCTTCACGCGCGGCTTCCGCCAGCGCCTTCACCCGACCGTGGTAACGGAAACCGGAGCGATCGAACGCGACTTCGGTGATTCCTGCTTTCAGTGCTTTTTCTGCGACGCGCTTGCCGACCAGAGCGGCTGCTGCAGCGTTGCCGCCGGCGCCAGTCTGACCTGCCAGCTCGGCGCGCACTTCAGCTTCCAGAGTCGAAGCCGACACCAGTACTTTTGCGTCCGGGCTGATCAGGTTCGCATAGATATGCAGGTTGGTGCGGTGAACCGACAAACGGTTCACGCCCAGCTGCGAGATCTTGATGCGGGTCTGACGTCCACGACGCAGACGTGATTCTTTCTTGTCCATGTCAGCTCCGATTATTTCTTCTTGGTTTCTTTAAGCTTCACCACTTCGTCCGAATAACGGACACCCTTGCCTTTGTAAGGCTCAGGCGAGCGGTAAGCGCGAACTTCAGCGGCAACCTGGCCGACCTTTTGACGATCGATACCCTTGATCAGGATCTCGGTCGGGGTCGGAGTTGCTGCAGTAACGCCTTCCGGCATTGCGTGCAGCACCGGGTGCGAGAAGCCCAGCGACAGGTTCAGGGCGTTGCCCTGCACTGCTGCCTTGTAGCCCACGCCGACCAGGTTCAGCTTCTTCTCGAAGCCCTTGGTCACGCCGGTTACCATGTTGTTGACCAGAGCACGCAGGGTGCCGGACATGGCGTTCGATTCACGCGAATCATCGACTACGTCGAAGGTCAGCGTGCCATTGTTGTTTTCCACTTTGACCAGGCCGTTCAGGGCCTGGGTCAGGGAGCCCAGCGGGCCCTTGACGGTGATCGACGACGCGTTGATCGCGACTTCGGCACCGGCGGGGACGGCGATAGGCATCTTAGCTACTCGAGACATCGTCTACTCCTTAAGCCACGTAGCAAATCACTTCGCCACCGACACCGGTAGCGCGCGCTTTGCGATCAGTCATGACGCCTTGCGGGGTCGACACGATTGCCACGCCCAGGCCGTTCATGACGGTTGGGATCTCGTCTTTACCTTTGTAGATACGCAGGCCAGGACGGGAAACACGCTCAAGGCGCTCGATGACCGGACGGCCAGTGTAATACTTCAAACCGATTTTCAGTTCCGCTTTACCACCTTCGGAGGTGACAGCGAAATCCTCAATGTAACCCTCGTCCTTCAGGACGTTGGCAATAGCAACCTTGACTTTTGACGACGGCATTGCGACCGTGGTTTTCTGAACAACTTGTGCGTTGCGAATGCGGGTCAGCATATCGGCGATAGGATCGCTCATACTCATTGCATATTCTCCTATTACCAGCTTGCTTTGGTCATACCAGGAATTTCGCCCTTCATGGCGAATTCGCGGAGTTTAGTACGTGCCAGACCGAATTTACGGAAAGTGCCACGTGGACGGCCAGTGATGGCGCAGCGGTTACGCTGACGGGTCGGTGCCGAATTGCGCGGCAGAGCCTGCAGCTTCAGACGCGCTTCGTAGCGTTCTTCTTCCGTCTTCGACTGGTCGTCGATGATCGCTTTAAGAGCGGCACGCTTCGGGGCGAATTTCTCCACCAGGTCTGCACGCTTCTTTTCGCGGTTAATCAGTGAAAGTTTTGCCATTGCTCTTAGTTCCTGAACGGGAATTTGAAGGCGGCGAGCAGCGCTTTGGCTTCTTCGTCGGTCTTAGCAGTCGTGGTGATCGAGATGTTCATGCCACGCAGTGCATCGATCTTGTCGTAGTCGATCTCTGGGAAGATGATCTGTTCCTTGACACCGATGTTGTAGTTGCCGCGACCATCGAACGATTTACCATTGACACCGCGGAAGTCACGCACGCGCGGCAGAGCCACGGTGATGAAACGGTCCAGGAATTCGTACATACGGGCGCCGCGCAGGGTCACCATCGTGCCGATCGGGTAGCCTTCGCGGATCTTGAAACCAGCGATTGCCTTGCGTGCCTTGGTGATCACTGGCTTCTGGCCAGCGATCTTCGTCAGGTCGCCAGTGGCGTGCTCGATGATCTTCTTGTCAGCGACTGCTTCCGACAGACCCATGTTCAGGGTGATCTTGGTCAGACGTGGCACTTCCATCACCGACTTGTAACCGAATTTCTCGGTCAGCTCGGCGACGACTTTTTCTTTGTAAATTGCTTGGAGACGGGCCATTTATTCTTACCCCTTCACTACTTCGCCGCTCGACTTGAAGACGCGGACTTTTTTGCCGTCCTGGTCTTTGAAGCCAACGCGATCTGCCTTGCCGGTCGCTGCGTTGAACAGCGCGACATTCGACACGTGAATCGGCATTGTCTTGTCGACGATACCACCAGTAACACCGGTCATCGGGTTAGGCTTGGTCGCTTTTTTAGCGACGTTGACGCCTTCGACGATGACGTGTTCAGCGTCTACACGCTGTTGAACGACACCGCGCTTGCCCTTGTCTTTCCCGGCCAGAACGATGACTTCGTCGTTTTTACGAATCTTATCCATGTCGTATCCTTACAGAACTTCAGGTGCCAGCGACACGATCTTCATGAACTTTTCAGTGCGCAGCTCGCGCGTCACTGGTCCGAAGATACGGGTACCGATTGGCTCCAGCTTGGCGTTCAGCAGGACAGCGGCATTGCCGTCGAACTTGACCAGGGAACCATCCGGGCGACGCACACCTTTTGCGGTGCGCACAACCACGGCATTGTAAATTTCACCTTTTTTGACGCGGCCACGTGGGGCTGCGACTTTAACGGTGACCTTGATGATGTCGCCAATGCTCGCGTAACGGCGCTTCGAGCCGCCCAACACCTTGATGCACAGAACTTCCTTTGCACCCGTGTTGTCGGCTACTTCGAGCCGGCTTTCGGTTTGAATCATAGTATTTTCTTTCCCAACTTAAGCCGAAGAAACCCCACAATTTGTGGGCCTGCGGTCAGTCTTGGTCCCGCCGTAACGCCCCTGCTGGAGCATCACGATTGGGTGATTGGACTTTCCAATAACGCTTTCGTTACAGGCCGCACTTGCCGAGGGGGACAAACTGCGGCAACACATGAACGAAGCCCGCTAGTATCTCAGATACCAGCGGGCCACGCAAGACAATTTTTAAAGCTTAGAGGACTGGTGCTACCAACAGCACCTGGGTGACCGTCCAGGCTTTCGTCTTCGAGATCGGGCGACCTTCTGCGATCTCGACGGTGTCGCCAATTTTCGCTTCGTTCGCTTCGTCGTGCGCGTGATACTTGTTCGAGCGCACGATGATCTTGCCGTACAGCGGATGCTTGACGTGACGTTCGATCAGTACGGTTACCGTCTTGTCCATTTTGTCGGACACGACTTTACCGACCAGCGTACGCTTCAGCGCCGTTTTAGTGGTGTCGTTCATTTGGCTTCCTTCGTGTTCATCACAGTCTTCACACGCGCGATATCGCGACGTACTTTCTTGAGCTGCGAGGTATTCCCGAGCTGCTGGGTGGCGACTTGCATGCGCAGACCGAATTGGGCCTTGAGCAGCTCGTTCAGCTCCTTCTGCAGCGCGTCCTGGCCCTTGCCGCGGAGTTCCGATGCTTTCATATACAACTCCTGTTATTGACCGACCTGGCGAACCACGAACGTGGTAGCCAGTGGCAGTTTGGCAGCGGCCAGGCGGAATGCTTCGCGCGCCAGGGTTTCATCAACGCCGTCCATCTCATACAGGACTTTGCCTGGCTGGATTTCAGCGACGTAGTATTCTGGGTTACCTTTACCGTTACCCATACGAACTTCAGCTGGCTTGTTCGAAATCGGCTTGTCCGGGAAGATACGGATCCAGATACGACCGCCACGCTTGATGTGACGGGTCATGGCACGACGTGCCGCTTCGATCTGACGTGCAGTGATACGGCCGCGGGCAACTGCCTTCAGACCGAATTCACCGAACGAGACCGCGGTGCCGCGGGTGTGCGAAATGCCGGTGTTACGGCCTTTCTGCTCTTTACGATACTTCCTGCGCGATGGTTGCAGCATGCTTATTCTCCTGCTTTCTCAGCTGGGGCAGCAGCAGGTGCAGCGGCAGCCGGGGTCGCCAGCTTGACAGCTGGACGAGCGCGGACAACTGGCGCTGCGGCTGGACGTGCGCCGCCTGCTGGGCGTGGGCCGCGCGATGGCTTGCCATCGTCACGACGTGGGCCGCGTGGCTTCTTGTCGTCCGGCGGGGTGTCGATGACTGGTGCTTCGCCGGTGACCGAACGGTCGCCCTTGTAGACCCAGACCTTGACGCCGATGATGCCGTACGTGGTCGATGCTTCGCTGGTGCCGTAGTCGATATCGGCGCGCAGGGTGTGAAGTGGCACGCGACCTTCGCGGTACCATTCGGTACGTGCGATTTCGATGCCGTTCAGACGACCCGACGACATGATCTTGATGCCGACAGCGCCCAGACGCATTGCATTTTGCATCGCGCGCTTCATTGCACGACGGAACATGATGCGCTTTTCGAGCTGTTGCGAGATCGAATCGGCGATCAGCTGCGAATCGATCTCAGGCTTGCGGATCTCTTCGATATTGACGTGCACTGGCACGCCCATGATCTTCGCCAGCGACGACTTCAGCACTTCGATGTCTTCGCCTTTTTTACCGATCACGACACCAGGACGCGACGAGTAAATGGTGAAACGCGCGTTCTTGGCAGGACGCTCGATGACGATGCGACCGACCGAAGCGTTCTTCAGCTTCTTTTTCAGGAAAGCGCGTGCTTCCAGGTCTTCCAGCAGCATGGCTGCGAAGTTGCCGTTACCAGCATACCAACGCGACGACCAGTTACGGGTGACCGCCAGGCGGAAGCCGGTAGGGTGGATTTTCTGACCCATTCTGTGACTCCTTAGTTACCGACAGTCACGTAAATGTGACAGGATTGTTTAGAAATACGATCGCCGCGGCCTTTTGCACGTGCCGTGAAACGCTTCAGGATCGGGCCCTTTTCGACATAGATCTGAACGATTTTCAGTTCGTCGATGTCCGCGCCATCATTGTGTTCCGCGTTGGCGATAGCCGACTCGAGAACCTTCTTGATGATCGTCGCGCCCTTTTTTGGGCTGAATTGCAGAATGTTGAGTGCTGCGTCAACTTTCTTGCCGCGGATCAGATCGGCCACCAGGCGGCCTTTTTGTTCCGACAGGCGCACGCCTTTGAGGATAGCTTTAGTTTCCATTATTTTTTCGCCTTCTTGTCAGCGGCGTGGCCCTTGAACGTACGGGTCAGCGCGAACTCGCCGAGCTTGTGGCCGACCATGTTCTCCGACACATACACAGGAACGTGCAGCTTGCCGTTGTGAACAGCGATCGTCAGACCGATGAAGTCTGGGGAGATCGTCGAGCGGCGCGACCAGGTTTTGACTGGCTTTTTGTCTTTGTTCGCTTGCGCGGCTTCGACTTTTTTCACCAGGTGGGCGTCAATAAACGGCCCTTTTTTCAATGAACGAGTCATTTTTTATCCTTATTTCTTGCCGCGGCGCGAAACGATCATCGACGAAGTACGCTTGTTCGAACGCGTCTTCTTACCCTTGGTCTGCTGGCCCCATGGGGACACTGGGTGACGACCGGCTGCAGTTTTACCTTCACCACCACCGTGCGGGTGATCGACAGGGTTCATGACCACACCGCGAACGGTTGGACGAACACCACGCCAGCGCATCGCGCCAGCTTTACCGATCTTGCGCAGGCTGTGTTCGGCATTGCCGACTTCGCCAATGGTAGCGCGGCACTCGATGTGCACGCGACGGACTTCACCCGAGCGCAGGCGGACCTGAGCGTAGGTGCCTTCACGTGCCATCAGCACGACGCCGGCGCCGGCGGTACGGGCCATCTGGGCACCCTTACCTGGCAGCATTTCGACGCAGTTCATGATGGTACCGACTGGGATGTTGCGGATCGGCAGGCAGTTACCGGCCTTGATCGGCGCTTCCGAGCCATTCATGATGCTATCGCCGACAGCCATGTTCTTGGTGGCGATGACATACTGACGCTCACCGTCCGCGTAGCACAGCAGTGCAATGTGCGCGGTACGGTTCGGGTCGTATTCGATACGCTCGACCTTGGCAGGGATGCCGTCCTTCTGGCGCTTGAAGTCGACCAGACGGTAATGCTGCTTGTGACCGCCGCCCATGTGACGGGTGGTGATGTGACCGTTGTTGTTACGGCCGGCAGTTTTCGATTTCTTTTCAACCAGGGCTGCGAATGGACGACCTTTGTACAGGCCTTCAGTCACAACTTTCACCATGCCGCGACGGCCTGGGGAGGTTGGCTTCATCTTAACGAGTGCCATTATTTAGCCTCCTCGACAAAATTGATTTCCTGGCCTGGCTTCAGGCACACGAAAGCACGCTTGGTGTGGTTGCGACGACCGTTGAAACGGCCCGAACGCTTCTGCTTGCCTTCACGGTTCAACGTCTGGACCGATTCGACCTCGACTTTGAACAGCAGTTCGACAGCAGCCTTGATTTCTGGCTTGGTCGCGTCAGGCATGACCTTGAACACGATCTGCTCGTTCTTTTCCGCGACGAAGGTAGCCTTCTCGGAAATGATCGGAGCCAGCAGCACCTTCATCAGGCGCTCTTCGCTAAATTTGATTGCGGCGCTCATGCGTACATCTCCTCGATCTTGGCCAGAGCAGCTTTCGTGACCAGGATTTTCTTGTAGAACACCAGCGACATCGGGTCAGCGTGCTTAGGCTCAACGACCAGAACGTGCGGCAGATTGCGCGATGCCAGCTCGAGGTTTTCATCGATGGTATCGGTGATCACCAGGACCGAGTCCAGACCCATGCCCAGCAGTTTCTGCGACAGCAGCTTGGTCTTTGGTGCTTCGATCGACAGGTTCTCGACGACACTCAGACGGCCTTCGCGGGCCAGTTGCGAGAAGATCGAGCAGATACCTGCGCGGAACATCTTCTTGTTAACTTTGTGCGTGAAGTTTTCTTCTGGGCTGTTCGGGAAGATACGACCACCGCCGCGCCACAGTGGCGACGACGACATACCAGCACGAGCGCGGCCGGTACCTTTTTGGCGCCATGGCTTCTTGGTCGTGTGGTGGACTTCTTCACGATCTTTCTGCTTGCGGTTACCGCCACGTGCGTTAGCAGCGTAGGCGACGACGACTTGGTGAATCAGGGCTTCGTTGTATTCACGACCGAACACTTCATCGGCGGCTGCAACATTGGCGCCGTCTTGACCTTGCTCATTCAGGAGCTTCAGTTCCATGGCTTACGCTCCTTTCTTGAGTTTGGTTTTAACAGCAGGCTTGACGACCACTTGGCCGTTCTTCGCGCCAGGTACGGCACCTTTGATCAGCAGCAGCTGACGTTCGGTGTCGATGCGAGCCACTTCCAGGTTCTGGGTGGTGACGGTGACGTCGCCCATGTGACCGGTCATGCGCTTGCCTGGGAACACGCGGCCTGGATCCTGGGCCATACCGATCGAGCCAGGAACATTGTGCGAACGCGAGTTACCGTGGGTAGCACGGCCCGATGCGAAGTTGTGACGCTTGATGGTACCGGCGTAGCCTTTACCGATCGAGGTGCCTTGCACGTCGATTTTCTGGCCCACTTCGAACAGCGAAGCATCGATGGTGTCACCGGCTTTGAGTTCGGCGGCTTTGGTGGAATCGATGCGGAATTCTTTCAGCATCGTACCGGCTTCGACGCCAGCTTTGGCGTAGTGACCGGCAGCGGCTTTCGTCACGCGCGAAGCACGACGTTGACCGTAGACGACCTGAACTGCGGTGTAGCCATCAGTTTCAGGGGTTTTGATTTGTGCGACACGGTTGTTCGACACATCCAGCACGGTGACAGGGATTGAATCACCCTCGTCCGTGAAGATACGCATCATGCCAACCTTGCGACCGAGAAGGCCCAAGCTCATTTTTTCTCCATTCCCACCTACGATTGGGCGGGGGTAGTTGAACTACTAAATAATACGGGCAATAAAAGACGCACCCGTACCGAAGCCGGCTAGTATAGCGCGCAAACGGCAACGGCGCAACAGGAAAAATCGGCATCGAGACCGGTCCTGTTGCGCTTTTCGCAGTATCTGGAGAATGAAGAATCCGTTCGAGCTGAACGGCACAGACAGGCACAGCATCGTGCGCCTTGTCTCTACAGGCATCAACCATTGCTGGGAGCCTGCGACTTGAATTTCTGGTGGGCGGTGCAGGATTCGAACCTGCGACCCCTTGGATGTCGACCAAGTATTCTAACCAACTGAACTAACCGCCCGGGGAGCCGAATTATACGAGGCATGCTGGAACTTTTGCAATAGCTTTTTTCGGTGTTTCAACTTTTCGGCAGAACATTGGCACCACCCCAACCCCGCGGCCGAGGCAAATCGCCGGTTGTGCCAGGTGCAACAAAATGTTATTGTACAAATGTATTTCGAGGACGGGCTTTGTCGTGCGCACCTGGCACACGTGATTTTCCGGCATCCATGCCGGCGCTGCCCGCTCTCCTCCGCCCGGCGGCCACTGTCGAACGCGCAATTCTTCGTATAACAAAGCGCGCTTCGCGCCATCCGCCTTTCCCCGGCCCGCGCGCCTCCCCGGCGACCCCGCGTGCCCCGACCTGCGCCGTCAGTCCACACCTGGTCTGCTGGCGGACGCATTGCTGCAAGGATTTATATGACTGTCATTGATACGCAACGCTGGCCCCGCCTGCTGGACCCTTCCCGCCTCGTCCTGGCGACCGACCTCGACGGCACGCTGCTGGCCGGCACCCACGAAGCGCGGCGCCGCATTCGCGAACTGTTCTCGGGCGCCCTGCCCGGCGCCAAGCTGGTCTTCGTCACCGGCCGCGGCCTGGAAACCGTCATTCCGCTACTGAGCGATCCCACCGTCCCGCGTCCCCATTACATCATCGCCGACGTCGGCGCGACCATCGTCGATGCCGACCTGCGCCCGGTCGAGCCCATCGCGCACGAGATCGCCGCCACCTGGCCCGGCACCCATGAAGTGCTGCGCGCGCTGAGCAGCTTCCCGCAACTGGTGCGCCAGCTCGTGCCGCAGGAGCGGCGCTGCTCGTTCTACGCGACCGAGTCCGCGATCACGCCGGAACTGCGCGCCGCGGTCGACGCCCTCGGCTGCGACCTGCTGTTCTCGGCCGGGCAATACCTGGACGTGCTGCCGCGCGGCGTCGGCAAGGGCGCCGCTGTACGCCGCCTGGCCGAGGTGGCCGGGTTCGACCCGGCCCATATCCTGGTCGCGGGCGACACCCTGAATGACCTCTCGATGTTCGAGGCGGGCTTTCGCGGCGTGGTCGTGGGCGCGGCCGAACCGGCGCTGGTCGAAGCCGTGCGCAAGTCGCCGCGCGTGGTGGTGGCCGACGCCGCCGGCTGCGGCGGCATCCTCGAAGCACTTGGCCGCCATGGCCTGCGCTTCGATGGCGACGACAGCCCGCCCGCCGCCCCGGTCTGCGGCGACGCCGAACTGGTGATGGTGTATCACCGCCTGCCCTACGACGAAGTGGTCGAGGACGGCGTGACGTACGCGCGGCGCCCGAAAAGCCCGAACGGCATCATGCCCACGCTGCTGAGCTTTTTCGCCGGCGGCCGCAAGGGTTCGTGGGTCGCCTGGTCGCAGCAGAACAGCCGCACACCGGCCGGCTTCGTCCCGCATGTCGCCGTCGATGCGGCGCGCTATCCGCACCTGAAAGCGGCCCGCATCGCACTTACGCCGGACGACATCGACCAGTTCTACAAGAAGTTCTCGAAAGAGGCGTTCTGGCCAATCATCTTTTCGTTCCCCGACAAGGCCGTGTTCCGCCAGGACCACTGGGAACGCTACCTCGAGATCAACCGCCTGTTCGCCGAACAGACCGCGCGCGAAGCGGCGTACGGCGCCACCACCTGGATCCACGACTACAACCTGTGGATGGTGCCGGCCTTCCTGCGCCCGCTGCGCCCCGACCTGAAGATCGCGTTCTTCCACCACACGGCATTCCCGTCGAGCGACGTCTTCAACATCCTGCCATGGCGGCGCGACATCATCGGCAGCCTGCTGCAGTGCGACTACGTGGGCTTTCACATCCCGCGCTATGTCGAGAACTTCGTCGACGCCGCCCGTTCCTGCGCGCCGGTGCAGGTCGTGGACGGCGTGGGCTGCGCGCCGCGTTTCCTGACCTTCGGCTGCGCGCTGGGGGTCGATCACATGACGACCGCGCTCGAGGTGAATGGCCGCCAGGTCGCGCTGGGCGCGCATCCGGTCGGCACCAACACGGACCTGATCGACGCGCTGGTGCAAACCGACGCCGTGCAGCAGCAGATCGCCGGGATCGACGCCTACCTGGACGGCAAGACCGGCATCGTCTCGATCGAGCGCCTCGACTACGTGAAAGGCTCGCTGGAAAAGCTGCAGGCCTATGAACGCATGCTCGAACAGCACCCGGAATTGCTGGGCAAGGTCACGCTGCTGAACATCATCACGCCGGCCGCCAGCGGCATGGACATCTACGACAGCCTGCGCGAAGACCTGGACCGCATCGTCGGGCGCATCAACGGGCGCTTCTCCACGATGGACTGGGTGCCGGTGCGCTACTTCTACCGCAGCTTGCCGTTCGAGCAGGTGGTGGCCCACTACGCCGCCTGCGACATCGCCTGGATCACGCCGCTGCGCGATGGCCTGAACCTGGTGGCCAAGGAATACGTCGCCACCCGCCATGCGACGGGCCGGCCCGGCACGCTGGTGCTGTCCGAGTTCGCCGGCGCCGCCGTCGAGCTGCACGGCGCGCTGCTGGTCAACCCGTACGACGCGAATGCCATGAGCGCGACGCTGTACGACGCGCTGACGATGGGCGCCGACGAGGTGGCGTACCGCGCCGGGCGCATGGCGGCGATCGTGCGCGGTCACGACGTGACGCGCTGGGGCGACGACTTCCTGGCCGCGCTGGCAGCACTGCCGGCGCCGGGCAACGAACAACCGATCGAAGAACGCGCCGCGGCCTGACATGAACTACATCATCCTTGCCAACCCGGTCGCCGACTGGCTGATTGCCCTGGCGGCCATGGTGGCCGTGACCATCGGCCTGGACGCCCTAAAGTCGATCGTCGCACGGCGCCTGGGCGCAGGAGGCGCGCGGACCGAAGCGGGCACGCACACGCTGCTGCACGACATCGCCGCCGCCACGCTGCGCTCGACCAAGCTGGTGGTGCTGGGCTTCGTCGGCCTGTATGTCGGCGCCAGCCTGCTGACCCTGCCCGCGAAAGCGGACCTGTTCATCGGCCGCTTCGCGATCACCGCGCTCTTGATCCAGGTCGCGCTGTGGGGCGATACGGGCCTGCGCACCTGGCTGCGCGTCACGCGCGCGCAGCGCAGCAGCGAAGACCCGGACCGTGTTACCTCGTCGGCCGCGATCACCTTTTTGGTACGCGTTGCGCTGTGGGCCATTGTCGCGCTGATGGTGCTCGACAACCTGGGCGTGAACATCACCACGCTCGTGGCCAGCCTGGGTATCGGCGGTATCGCCATCGCGCTGGCGGTGCAGAGCATCCTGGGCGACCTGTTCGCGTCGCTCTCGATCGTGCTCGACAAACCGTTCGTCGTGGGCGACTTCATTATCGTCGACAAGATGCTCGGCACGGTCGAGAAGATCGGCCTGAAGACCACCCGCGTGCGCAGCCTGGGGGGCGAGCAGATCGTGTTTTCGAATAACGACCTGCTCAAGAGCCGTATCCAGAACCTGCGCCGGATGGCGTCACGCCGCGTCGTGTTCGGGTTCGGCGTGTCGCACCGCACGCCGGAACCGATCCTGCGCGCGCTGCCGACACTGCTGGAAGAGATCGTGCGCGCCCAGCCGCAGGTACGCTTCGACCGCGCCCACCTGAGCGGCCTGGCCGCGCCGAGCTTCAACTACGAAGTCGTGTACTACGTCGACAACACCGACTACACGATCTACATGGATATTCAGCAGGAGATCTATCTGCGCATCGTGGCGCTGCTGCAGGCGCAGGACGTGGCGCTGGCCTTGCCGGTGCAGACCGTGCAGCTCACGCGTGAAGCGCGGCCGCACGACAGCGCCCAGGCAGGCAACGACGCCGATGCATCGCTGGGGAAAGCTGCCTGACGCGGCATCCTCACGCTACACTTGGCGCATGCACACGCCACTTCTCGCCCGCGTCCTGCGCTACGCCGCCCTTCAGGCCGACCGCGACGGCATCGCCCCCACGCCGATCGCCGGCCTGGTCGCGATCCGCGCGAACGAGCGCAGCGCTTTGACCAGCCAGATCGCCCGCCCGCTGGCCTGCCTGATCCTGCAAGGCAGCAAAGAGGTCAGCACGGGCGGGCAAACGCTCACGTTCCATGCGGGCGATTCTCTCCTGATCATGGCCGACGTGCCCACCGTCAGCCAGATCACGCAGGCCAGTAGCGCGACGCCCTACTGTTCGCTGGTGCTCGACCTGAATCCGGCCGTGATTGCCGATCTGGCCACCGACATGGCGACGATCGAAGAAACCACTGGCGCGCCGGTACGCAGCGCGCCGACCGATGCGCACCTGGCGGACACCGCCCTGCGCCTGATGGGGTTGATCGAGCGGCCCGCCGCGCTGCCGGTGCTGCAGGCCGCGCTGGTGCGTGAATTCCATTACTGGCTGCTGGCCGGTCGCCACGGCGCGGCGGTGCGGCGCCTTGGCCTGCCCGACAGTCACGTGCGCCGCGTGGCGCGCGCCGTCGCGCTGCTGCGCACCGACTATGCACGCCGGCTCCCGGTGGAGCAGCTGGCCGGCCTTGCAGGCATGAGTCCTTCCTCATTCCACCAGCACTTTCGCGCGGTGACCTCGCTCACGCCGCTGCAATTCCAGAAGCAGCTGCGCCTGATCGAGGCGCGCCGCCTGATGCTCGCCGAAGGCGTCAACGCCAGCACGGCCGCCCATGCGGTCGGCTACGAGAGCGTGCAGCAATTCACGCGCGAGTACGGGCGCATGTTCGGGCTGCCGCCGGTGCGCGACGTGAGCGCCGCGCACGAGCGCCTGCACGCCGCCTGAGATCAAGGCTCCTCAAATCGCCTGCCCGCCCGAGACTTCGATACGCTGACCGTTGATCCAGCGATTGTCCTGCCCCAGCAGGCTCGCAATCATCGGCCCGATATCGTCCGGCACCCCCACCCGGCCCAGCGCCGTCATGCCGGCAAACACCCCATTCAGGTCCGGCGTGTCGCGCACCGCGCCACCGAGGAAATCCGTCTCGATCGCGCCGGGCGCCACGGTATTGACCGCGATGCCGCGCCCGCCCAGTTCCTTGGCGAGATAGAGGCTCAGGATCTCGACCGCGCCCTTGACGGCCGCATACGCACCAAAGCCCGGGAGCGCGAAACGGGTCAGGCCGGACGACAGGTTCACGATGCGCCCACCGTCGGCCAGCAGCGGCAGCAGCGCCTGGGTCAGGAAGAACACGCCCTTGAAGTGGACGTCCACCAGGCGGTCGAATTGCGCCTCGGTGGTGTCGGCGATGGGCGCCATGGCGCCGTGGCCCGCATTGTTGACGAGGTGGTCGAACTGTTCGCGGCCCCAGGTGTCTGCCAGCGCCGCGCGCAGGCTGGCGGCAAACCCGGGGAAGCTGGCAACGTCGCCCACGTCGAGCTGCAGCGCCAGCGCCTGGCGGCCCAAGGCGCGGATTTCGTCGACCACTTTCTGGGCTTCGGCTTCGCGGCTCTGGTAGGTGATGATCACGTCGCCGCCGCGGCGGGCGATGTGCAGTGCGGTGTTGCGTCCCAGGCCGCGGCTGGCGCCGGTAACGAGAGCGATCGTGGTCATGATGGTGATTCCTTGTAGGTTGGAGAGAGCCACCAGTATGTGATCCGCGCCGCCCGCGCCGTTGCCGGAAGCTGGCAGGTGTTTGCCTGATCCTCCAAATCGTGCGCCATCTCCATGGCACCTTACAATCGGCACTACCTTCCCAGCCCGCGGCCGCCATGCACATCGCACCGTTTCATATCGCCGTTCCTGAGGCCGACCTGGCCGACCTGCAGGCGCGCCTGGCGCGTACCCGCCTCGCGCCAGCCATCGCCGGCCAGGGATCGAGCGAAGGCATCGATCCCGCTTTCCTGGCGCAGTTGCTGGCGCACTGGCGCGACGGCTTCGACTGGCGCGCGGTCGAAGCGCGGCTGAATCGCCTGCCGCAGTACCGTGCACGGGTGCAGGACCACACCATCCACTTTGTCCACCAGCGCGGCGCCGGGCCCGATCCGATGCCGCTGGTGCTCACGCATGGCTGGCCCGGCTCGTTCCTCGAGATGGAAGCGATCATCCCGCTGCTGGCCGACCCGGGCGCGCACGGCGCCGATCCGCGCGACAGCTTCCACGTGGTGGCGCCATCGCTGCCCGGCTTCGGCTATTCGTCGCAACCCACGCACAAGGGCATCGGCGCATTCGAAACCGCGGGCCTGTGGGCCGAACTGATGACGGGCCTGGGCTACCCGCGCTTCGGCGCGCAGGGCGGCGACATCGGCGCCGGCGTGAGCGCCTGGCTGGGCCAGCGCTTCCCGGAGCAAGTCATCGGCATGCACCTGAACTACATCCCCGGCTCGTTCCGGCCACCGCTGGCCGCTGGCGAACAGCTGACGGACGACGAGCAGGATTTCCTGCGCCGCGCCGCCGAGTTTCTGGATCGCGAAGGCGCCTACGCGCGGCTGCAGGGCACCAAGCCGCACACGCTGGCGGTGGGCCTGCACGATTCGCCGGCCGGCCTGGCCGCGTGGATTGCCGAAAAATTCCAGGCATGGAGCGATGGCCCCATCGGCCTTGACACGCTGCTGGCCAATATCAGCCTGTACTGGTTTACGGAATCGATCGGCGCATCCTTTCGCATGTATGTCGAAGGCCGCGCCCGGCCCATGGCACTGACGGCGCGCGTTGCGCCGCCGCTGGGCGTGGCGCTGTTCCCGTTCGAGCTGCCGATGCCGCCGCGCAGTTGGGTCGCGCGCAGCTTCGACGTGCGGCAATGGAACACGATGCCGGCGGGCGGGCATTTCGCGGCGCTCGAACAGCCCGCGATGCTGGCCGAAGAGATCCGCGCGTTCTTTCGCCCACTACGTACGCGGGCCTGACTTTTGTGGGCCGCAAGTACGTACATCCTCCTATGAAAAACGGTTGAAATCCGCGCGCCGCGGCCCCATGTACAATTGATCGGTTACCGCCTATATTGGCGGCACCATCCCCGAGGTTCGCCAGTGTACCGGCGGCCAGTCAACCCTCAACGGAACAAGGAGTTCGTATGGCAATCAGTCTGCAAAAAGGCGGCAACGTCAACCTGAGCAAGGAAGCACCGGGCCTCACCAAGGTCATCATCGGCCTGGGCTGGGATCCCCGCTCGACCGACGGTTCTGCTTTCGATCTGGACGGCAGCGCTTTCCTGCTCAAGACCGACGCCAAAGTGCGCGGCGATACCGACTTCATCTTCTACAACAACCTGAAGTCGACCGACGGTTCTGTGGTCCACGCAGGCGACAACACCACCGGCCAGGGCGAGGGCGACGACGAAAAGATCGCCGTTGAGCTGAACCGCGTGCCGGCCGACATCGACAAGATCTCGTTCTGCGTCACCATCCACGATGCCGAGACGCGCCGCCAGAGCTTCGGCCAGGTCAGCAAGGCGTACATCCGCTGCCTGAACGCCGCCGGCGAAACCGAGATCGCGCGCTACGACCTGTCCGAAGACAGCTCGACCGAAACCGCAATGATCTTCGGTGAACTGTACCGTCATGGCAGCGAATGGAAATTCCGCGCCGTCGGCCAGGGCTTCAAGGGCGGTCTGGGTCCTCTGGCCCGCTCGTTCGGCGTCAACGTCTGAGTCGTTCGCCTCGCCGTTCGCCATGTAATCCCCCGGGCCCGCGCCACATGCGGGCCCTGTCTGCAACAACTTCAGGAAATAGCGCATGCGCGTTTGGTACAACAGGACTTTTTCGTCCGTCAATGCTGCGATCAAGCTGATTCGCGAGGCCGATATCGATGGCCGTTTCACCATCGTTCACAGCAACGCCAACCGCCATGCGCCTGCCGCGCGCCTGGCCCACGAATTCCATATCGAGCCGGTCGGCCTGAAAGGCGAGGCGTATATCGACTGGTGTTTGGCCTTCTGTCGCGAGCAAAATATCGACATCTTCGTGCCCGGTCGTGAAGCCACGCTGCTGGCGTCCGAACTGGGGCGCTTTGCCGAGATCGGCACGCGCGTGCTGTCAGCCGCGCCGCCGGCCGAACTCAAACGCATCCATGACAAGGCCGACTTCTACGCCGAGACCGTCCTGCCCGACGCGCCGGTGGCCGAATTTCGCGTCTTTGAAAACATCGCCCAATTCGACGCCGCCTGGGCCGAACTGCGTCCGCGCCACGCCAAGCTGTGCGTCAAGCCGTCGCATTCGATCTATGGCCTGGGCTTTGCCATCGTCGACGAAGCGCGCAGCAGCGCCGCGCTCCTGCTGGCCGGCGCCGAGTATCACGTCGGCTACGACGACCTGCGCCGCGGCCTGGCCGAGATGGGCGAATTTCGCACCATGCTCCTGATGGAGTTCCTCGAGGGCCCCGAATACAGCGTCGACTGCGTCGGCGACAATGGCCGCCTGGTGACCGCCGTCGTGCGCCGCAAACTGCCGCAGGCCGGCAGCGGCCAGCTGATCGACATGCGCCAGGATATTCTGGACGCCACCACGCGCCTGTGCGCCGACTACCGCCTGAACGGCGTGTTCAACGCCCAGTTCCGCGAAGGCGGCGGCCGCCCGCGCCTGCTGGAGATCAACCCGCGCATGTCGGGCGGGATCGCCATGGCGTGCCTGGCCGGTCCCAACCTGCCGTACATCGCGCTGCGCTGCTTTGCCGACGGTTTCGACAGCGTCACCGTGCCACCGGTGGCCAACGGCATGCGCGTGGCCGAAGTCAGCGTGGCCACGGAACTGGCATGACCATGGCTGCCCCTTCCTCCACTCTGCAGCGCATCGAACTGCCCACCGGCATGCTCGAACTGCGCATCGACAGCGGCGCGGCCGAGGTGGACGAGCTGCTCGGCTTTGCCGCGCGCGCCAACGCCAAGCGTGGTTTCCTCTTCTTGAGCAAGGTACTGGGCAAGCACTGGCCGGCGTCGCCCCGCGCGATGCTGGCCGTGCACGAGCGCCTCGCGGCCACCGTGCCGCCGGTCGATGGCCCGGTGCTCTTCATCGCGATGGCCGAAACCGCCATTGGCCTGGGCCAGGGCGTGTTCGAAGCCTGGCTGCGCGCGCATCCGGCGCAGCAGGCGCTGTTCTTGTACACCACGCGCTACCGCGTGGGCGACGGACCGCTGATCGAATTCGCCGAGGCGCACAGCCATGCGCCGCGCCAGTTCCTGCACGAGCCCACCGATCCGGCGCTGCACGCGCTGTTCATGGCGGCGCGCACGGTCGTGATGGTCGACGATGAAGCCAGCACCGGCAACACCTTCGTCAACCTGGCCGCCGCCTGCCAGCGCCTGAACCCCGGCATCGAGCGCGTGCACCTGTCGACGATCACCAATTTCATGGGCCCGGCAGCTCCCGGCGCGCTCGATGCGCGCTTCGGCCTGCCGGCCACCATCGGCGCGCTGGTCGACGGCCAGTTCACGTTTGCGCAAGGCCCGCTGCCACCGGACCAGGGCGCGGCCCAGCGCTTCGAGCACGATGCCGACCGCGGCGCCAGCAGCACGTTCGGCCGCCTGGGGATCGACCACGCCGTGCAAGCGCCGACCGCATTGGCCACGCGCCTGGCCGGCGAGTTTGCACCCGGCAGCCGAGTGCTGGTGCTGGGCACCGGTGAATTCATGCACGCGTCCACGCTGCTCGGCGCGGCCCTGCAAGCGCGCGGCGTCGATGTGGTGGTGCAGTCAACGACCCGCTCGCCGATCCTGACCTGGGGCGCAGTGGGCCACGCCTTGACCTTCCCCGACAACTACGGCGAAGGCATCGCCAACTACCTGTACAACGTCGCACCCGGCCAGTACGACCATGTCCTGCTGTGCTTTGAAACCGCCCCTGGCCCCGCGCTGTTCGCGCTGGCCGATACCCTGCGCGCGCGCCTGTTCCATTTCCAGTCCGAGGACCACGTTGAAGAAGTTCCTGTTCGCTGACCTGGACGACACGCTGTTCCAGACCTTCGGCAAGTGCGGCACGCACCGGGATGCCCCCGATGCGCTGCAGCCTGCTGCGTACTACAAGGATGGCAGCATCTGTTCATACACCACCCCGGCCCAGCGCTCGTTTCTCGCGCTGCTGCAGGACGGGATGACGATGATCCCGACCACGGCGCGCGACCTCGACGGCCTGCGCCGCGTGCACCTGCCGTTCGCCAGCTACGCCGTCATCAACTACGGCGGCGTCGTGCTCGAACCGGGAGGCGCGGTCGACCGGCCCTTTCTGGAAGGCGTGCGCACGGCAATGCACACCGCCCTGCCCGGCCTGCTGGAGCTGGCGGCCCACATCGACGCCCATGGCGCGCGCACCGGTTACGCCGGCCGCGCGCGCATGATCGAGGATATCGGCACGCCGTTCTTCCTGGTCGTGAAAGACCCGGACAAGCTGAGCGAGCGCCTGGCGCCGCTCGAAGAACAGGTAGTGCGCCCGTGGATCGCGGACGGCAACCGCGACTACGTCGTCCACCGCAACGGCAACAACCTGGCGATCCTGCCCAAGGCGCTGGACAAGGCCCATGCGGTGGCGCACATCACGGCGCGCCTGGAGGCCGAACACGGCGAGATCGTCACGTTCGGCATGGGCGACAGCCGCTCGGATGCGCGCTTCATGGCCGCCTGCGACTACGCGATCATCCCGCGCGGCACGCAGCTGGCCGGCGTCACCGTGGGGGCGCTGTGATATCGCATGCCCCCTTCCCGGGCAGCTATCGCGTCGGCGAGGTCGACTTTCTGCTGCGCCGCCTGCCGCAGCAGGACTTTGTCGATGTCGCCGAGAAGGAAGCCCTGATCCAGAGCGGCCGGCGCCACTACAGCCAGATGCTGTCGCCGGAATCGGCGCCATCCGCGCGCTACATGCGCTTGTTCGACACCGCCTGCGCCGCCAACAACCTGCGCATGGCGCAGGACTGCCTGCGCCTGGCTGGCCTGATCGCGGCGCGCCGTGCGCAGCAGGTCACGATCGTCTCACTGGCGCGTGCCGGCACGCCGGTGGGCGTGGTCGTGGCGCGCCTGCTGCGCGAGCGGTTCGGGCGCGACGCCGTGCATTACTGCGTGTCGATCGTGCGCGACCGCGGCATCGACGCGGCCGCGCTGCGCCACATCCTGGCCCAGGGCCACGCGCCCGAATCGCTCGTGTTCGTCGACGGCTGGACCGGCAAGGGCGTCATCGCGCGCGAACTGGCCGGCTCGGTCGACGCGTTCAACGTGCGCCACGGCATGGCGATCGACACGGGCCTGTACGTGCTGTCGGATCTGGCCGGCGCTGCCGCCTGCGCCGCCTCGTGCGACGATTACCTGATCCCGTCGAGCATCCTGAACGCGACGGTATCGGGCCTGGTCAGCCGCACCGTCATGCCCGACGATCTGGGCGCGGACGATTTCCATGGCTGTGTGTTCTATGCGGACTTTGCCGGCATCGACCGCTCGCAGGCGTTCGCCGATAATTTGACCGCGCTGGCGCTGGCGGCGGATGCTGTCGAGACGCCGCCAGTGGATGCACACGCGGCGCGCGCACGCTCGCAGACCTATCTCGGCGCCGCGATGGGGCGCTATGGCGTGGCCGACGTCAACTTCGTCAAGCCGGGCATCGGCGAAGCCACGCGCGTGCTGCTGCGGCGCGTGCCGCGCCTCCTGGTACTGCGCGCTACAGATGCGCCGGATGTGGCGCACCTGGCCGCGCTGGCAGAAGAAAAACAGGTCCCGGTCGAGATCGACCCGAGCCTGCCCTACCACGCAGTATCCCTGATCAGGAGTGCATCCGATGGCTAAATCACTGGGCGCGTCGTTGTATGTGCCGGCCAATCACAAGGACCTGGCGGAGATCGCCAATGGTGACCTGATTCCGCACGCGCGGTCACTGATCTTCTGCACGGAGGACGCCATCGCCGACCGGGAGCTGAGCTATTCGCTGTTCAACCTGTCGGTGGTGCTGGCCAATATGCGCGTGGATGTGGCGGCCGACCGCTTCGTGCGAGTACGGAATACCGAAGTGCTGGAGCGCGTGCTGGCCATGCCGGGCGCCGACAAGCTCACCGGCTTCGTGCTGCCCAAGATCACCCGCCACAACTTCGACAACTACTACCGGCTGCTGCGCCACACCGAGCACGTGTTGATGCCGACGCTGGAAACGGCCGAAGCCTTTGACGACCAGGAGATGCAGGGCCTGCGCGCCGTGCTCGAAGCGCCGGGCGTGCGCCATCGCATCCTGGCGCTGCGCATCGGCGGCAACGATTTGCTGGCGCTGCTGGGCCTGCGCCGGCCGCGCGGCATGACGCTGTACCGCACGCCGCTCGGCCCCGTCATCTCGCGCCTGGTCACCACGTTCCGGCCCTACGGTTTCATGCTGACCGCGCCCGTGTTCGAGTATCTCGACCTGCCCGAACTGCTGGACCAGGAAGTCATCGAAGACCTGGCGCACGGCATGATCGGCAAGACCGCCATCCATCCGACCCAGATCGCGCCGATCGAACAGCACTTCAAGGTGTCGCCGCAAGACCTGGCGGTGGCGCGCGCGATTCTTGACCAGTCGGCACCGGCCGTGTTTCGCATGAACGACGCCATGTGCGAAGTTGCCACCCACCGCGCCTGGGCCGAACGCACGGTCGAGCAATCGCGCCTGTTCGGTTTCCACGGCGCCGAACTGGATCACAAACCATTCCTGGAAGGGGAACCCTCATGAACATGACCACCTATTCGCGCGGCCAGAAAGGCAAGCTGGCCGATCTGGGCAGCGGCCACGTCTTCAATGTCGACGTCGAGATTGCCGCCAACGGCGCCTCGGTCGATGTCTCCTGCTTCGGCCTGGATGCCAACGACAAGCTGTCCGACGACCGCTACATGGTCTTCTACAACCAGCTGGCCAGCCCGGAAGGCGCGGTGCGCCTGAACCAGTCGCCGGGCCGCGCCAGCTTCGCCGTGAACCTCGACCAGTTGCCGGCATCGATCGCCAAGCTGGTGTTCGTCGCCGCGATCGACGGCGCAGCCAGCATGCGCACGCTGGGCGCCAGCTCGCTGACGCTGGGCAGCGCGCTGCGCTTCCCGTGGTCGGGCGCCGACTTCGGCGAAGAGAAAGCCGTGATCGTGGCGGAACTGTATCGCCGCGACGGCCAGTGGCGCTTCGGCGCAGTCGGCCAGGGTTTCAGTGGCGGCTTGTCGGCGCTGCTCGCGCACTTTGGCGGTGCCGAGGCGGGATCGTCATCGAAGCCCGCAACGCCAGCGCCGACGCCGGTGTCCACGCCGGCACCTGCTCCCGTTGCGACGCCAGCCGCGCCACGCGTCTCGCTGTCGAAGATCACGCTCGACAAGCGTGGCGACAAGGTCTCGCTCGACAAGCGCGCGGGCGGCGGCTATGGCCGCATCCACGTCAACCTGAACTGGAACCAGGCCGCGATCGCGCCGCCACCGGCGCCCTCCACGCCGGCACCGGCTGCAGCAGCCCGGGGCGGCGGCTTCCTCGACCGCCTCACCAGCATGGCCGGCGACCTCGCGCACAAGGCGGGCGAGATGGCCAACAAGGCGCAAGCGTCGCGCAAGGGCCGCACCGGCATCGACCTCGATCTGGGCTGCATGTATGAGCTGACGGATGGCCGCCGCGGCCTGGTGCAAGCACTGGGCAACACGTTCGGCGACTACGAGCGCGATCCATTCATCAAGCTCGACGCCGATGACCGCACGGGCGCCGCTGCGAATGGCGAGAACCTGTTCATCAACGGCGAGCGCTTCGACCAGATCAAGCGCGCCGTGATCTTCTCGTTCATCTACGAGGGTGCAGCCAACTGGAGCGTGACCAACGGCGTGGTGACGATCACCGCACCAGGCCAGGCGCCGGTGGAAGTCAAGCTCGATGGCGGCGACCGCCAGATCATGTGCGCGATCGCGCTGATCGAAAACCGCGGCGGCCAGCTCGTGATCACCAAACTGGCCGAGTACTTCCAGCAACAAGGCACCACCAGCGCCCACGAACTGATGGACCGCCACTTCGGCTTCGGCATGCGCTGGAAGACCGGCAGCAAATAAGACAAAGCCGGGGTCAGGTCTGACATTCGGACACGGCCTCAGCTTTAGTTAAAGTTCTAGGAAGCTACTAGGGCAACTTCGCCAGCAAGCAAGCATTTAATCCGACGCTCGGTCAAGGTACGGTAGAGATCGTGTCCGAATGTCAGACCTGACCCCGGCTGTTTTTGGCAGCTACCACGTGCAGCCGGGGCCAGTGATCGTATCGATGGCCAGCGGGATCAACAGCAGCAGGTTGGCGTCTGTGCCGCCGGCATACTTTTTCTGACAGTCCGGGTTCTTCGCCCTCTTGATCGCGCGCGCCAGGTTATTGTCATCGGCACCGCGCAGTTGCTCCGCGGTGCGCAGGCGTTCCAGTGCCGTTGGCACGCGCTCTTTTTCCACCTGCCGGGCCAGGCCGCGCAGCGATTCCATGTCCAGTTTTCCGGTTGGCGCCGATGCAGGTGCAGTCGTCGTCTCGGCTGGCGTGGCCGTTGGGGTTTCCTCCGGCGCAGCGATGATCGTCATCAGCTCAGGGGACGCCGGCATCGCACGCTGTGTGGCGATGCGGGGTGGCCGCACAACCTGGACAGAAACTGGTGGTGGCGGCGCGCTGCGCACCTGCGGCACTGGCGTCGGCTTCACCGGCGCGACGATGAAGGCAAATGCGATGTAATCGACCGGGGTGCTGGCATTGTCTGTTCGGGGACTGGCGTAGTGCACCAATGCGAGCACGAACAGCACGTGCGCCAGCACGATGAACGCAACGGATCCGGCGCGGCTCCTTGCGCCCTGCTCCTGCATCAGCATGACATGCTGACAGTCGGACGCATCCGGTCGACGTGCGCCGCCAGCAATGCCGGGCGGTCGAGATACAGGAACACGTACTGCGGCAGCCGCGTTGTCACTTGGTGCAGCAGGATGTCGACCTGCGCATCCTGGTGCAGCACCAGCACGCAGTTCGGTTTGTCGAAAGGCGTCACGACCAGCGTCTCGCTACGCGCCACACCGTGCCGATGACGCCACGTCGGCAGCAGCAGGTCGACCGGTTCGATGCGCGCGATCGCCGCCAGCGGCAGCGTGCCCTTGATCCGCACGCCCACGCGCAGGTGCAGTGCCTCTGACGTGATCACATGGCGCCCTGCCCCGATATGCCAACGGTCGCCCAGTACCCAGGCCAGCGTGTACAGCACGGCGAGGGCGCCCAGCACATGGATCACCAGCAGCTCGTCGGGATCCTTGATGAACAGGTGCAGCAGCAACGCATGAACGGGCAGCTCGAACAGCAGCGCGACGAAGACCACGGCGCGCGCCGTGTTATAGGCACCGCGTTCGAGGTAAGTCAGTGCGATGCCCTCAGGCAGCGTGACAGGTAGCGGCTTGCCCTGCACGCGGCGCAGGCAACCGAGCCACAGCAGGCGATCGAGCTTGAACAGTCCCGGCAATTCAGGCGGCAGCAGCGCCGTCACGTGTGCATGCCACGGCGCCCGCGCCGCATGGGCGCTGCGCAGCCGTTGCCACGCTTGCGGGGCATGCGCGATGTCCTTTGCCATCAGCAGCAGCAAGGGCAGCGCAAGACCGGCATGATGCAGCAACGGCTTGACCGCGTCAGGTGCGAGACTCTTGGCGATGGCAGCAAGCAGCAGCGCACCGACCGCCAGGCCGGCGAGTTCGCGCCAAGTCATGGCGCGCAAAAGGGAAACAACGTGCATCTGGCGCATGGACGAGAAATTGAACAAGTAAACCCGTCGATTACATCACGCCCTGCCGGGGCCGACAATGCTTGATGGCTGCCAGAGCGCAGTTCATGCACCCGGCATGATGATAGCTGGGTCCAGAAATGACAAAAGCCAGGTTGCCCGCAATGCGGTCAACCTGGCTTCTTGCAGCATCGGCGGCCAATGCCGCCAACACTTAAATGCGATTACTGCAGTTTGATTTCGACATCGACGCCAGCTGGCAGGTCGAGCTTCATCAGTGCGTCAACGGTCTTGTCGGTTGGGTCCACGATGTCCATCAGACGCTGGTGCGTACGGATTTCGAACTGGTCGCGCGAGGTCTTGTTCACGTGTGGCGAACGCAGCACGTCGAAACGCTGGATACGGGTTGGCAGTGGGACTGGGCCTTTGACGACGGCGCCGGTGCGCTTCGCGGTCTCGACGATTTCCAGGGCCGACTGGTCGATCAGCTTGTAGTCGAATGCTTTCAGGCGAATACGGATTTTCTGGTTAGCGGACATGCGATTTCCTTTAAAAGAACGTTCCGGCTTGGTGCCGGCAATGTGGTCGAGATACTTCGTTACTGCACAAGAGGCGGGAGTATAACATCGTTCCCACCCAAACAGATGGGGACAGACCGAAAAGTCTGTCCCCATCGTTGTGTCAATCAGACTCTCCCGAAAGAGAGCCGATTCACGATCTTGCCCTGATTAGTTAGGCAGGATTTTTGCAACAACGCCGGCGCCGACGGTACGACCGCCTTCACGGATTGCGAAGCGCAGACCTTCTTCCATCGCGATCGGGTTGATCAGCTTGACGGTGATCGACACGTTGTCGCCTGGCATGACCATTTCTTTGTCTGCTGGCAGCTCGATCGAACCGGTCACGTCAGTCGTACGGAAGTAGAACTGTGGACGATAGTTGTTGAAGAACGGGGTGTGACGGCCGCCTTCGTCTTTCGACAGAACGTAGATCTCGCCAGTGAAGTGGTTGTGCGGCTTGATCGAACCTGGCTTTGCCAGGACCTGACCACGCTGGACATCTTCACGCTTGGTACCGCGCAGCAGCAGGCCGACGTTGTCGCCAGCTTGACCCTGGTCCAGCAGCTTGCGGAACATTTCCACGCCGGTGCAAGTGGTCTTGACGGTGTCGATGATGCCGACGATTTCGATTTCTTCGCCGACTTTGACGACGCCGCGCTCGACACGACCGGTCACAACGGTACCGCGACCCGAGATCGAGAACACGTCTTCCACTGGCATCAGGAACGCGCCATCAACAGCGCGCTCTGGCGTTGGGATGTAGGTGTCCAGTGCTTCGGCCAGACGGGTGATGCATTCTTCACCCATTTCGCCCGGCTTGCCTTCGAGGGCCATACGTGCCGAACCCTTGATGATTGGGACGTCGTCGCCTGGGAACTCGTACTTCGACAGAAGCTCGCGAACTTCCATTTCGACCAGTTCCAGCAGTTCTGCGTCGTCGACCAGGTCGCACTTGTTCAGGAACACGATGATGTACGGAACGCCAACCTGACGCGCCAGCAGGATGTGCTCGCGGGTCTGTGGCATTGGGCCGTCAGCGGCCGAGCACACCAGGATCGCGCCGTCCATCTGCGCAGCACCGGTAATCATGTTCTTGATGTAGTCGGCGTGGCCTGGGCAGTCAACGTGAGCGTAGTGACGGTTTTCGGTCTCGTACTCAACGTGCGCGGTGTTGATGGTGATGCCGCGTGCTTTTTCTTCCGGTGCCGCATCGATCTGATCGTAGGCCTTGGCTTCACCGCCGAATTTCTTCGACAGGACGGTTGCGATAGCAGCCGTCAGGGTGGTTTTGCCGTGGTCAACGTGACCGATGGTGCCGACGTTGACGTGCGGCTTGGTCCGTTCGAATTTACCTTTTGCCATTTCCAGATTCCTTTAAAGAAACGATATGTTCTGTTTAAAGGGAGACAGGACGTCCCGTCTCCCTTGAATTGCTTGTATTGCTGATTACTTCGACTTGGCAGTGACGATGGCGTCAATCACGTGCTTAGGCGCTTCCGAATAGTGCTTGAATTCCATCGTGTAGGTCGCACGGCCCTGGGTCGCCGAACGCAGCGAGGTCGAGTAACCAAACATTTCCGACAGTGGCACTTCGGCTTTGATGATCTTGCCGCCGCCGCCTGGAATTTCGTCCATGCCCTGCACCATACCGCGACGCGACGACAGATCGCCCATCACCGAACCGGCGTAGTCTTCCGGCGTTTCGACTTCCACGGCCATCATCGGCTCGAGGATGACCGGGCTGGCCTTGCGGCAGCCGTCTTTGAACGCCATCGAACCGGCCATGCGGAATGCATTTTCGTTCGAGTCGACATCGTGGTACGAACCGAAGGTCACGGTGACCTTGACGTCAACGACTGGGTAACCAGCCAGCACGCCCGAGGTCAAGGTTTCGCGCACACCTTTTTCGACTGCAGGGATGTATTCGCGAGGAATGACACCGCCCTTGATCGCGTCGACGAACTCGAAGCCTTTGCCCGGCTCTTGTGGCTCGATCGTCAGGACTGCGTGACCGTACTGACCACGACCGCCCGACTGCTTGACGAACTTGCCTTCGACGTCGGTGACTGCCTTGCGGATCGTTTCGCGGTAGGCAACCTGTGGCTTGCCGACGGTTGCTTCCACGTTGAATTCGCGCTTCATGCGGTCAACGATAATTTCCAGGTGCAGCTCGCCCATACCACCGATGATGGTCTGGCCCGATTCTTCATCGGTACGCACGCGGAACGACGGATCTTCTTGTGCCAGGCGGTTCAGTGCCAGGCCCATTTTTTCCTGGTCGGCCTTGGTTTTTGGCTCGACTGCCTGCTGAATCACCGGCTCAGGGAAGACCATCTTTTCCAGCGTGATGATCGACGATGGATCGCACAGGGTTTCGCCCGTGGTTGCATCTTTCAGGCCGACCGCAGCGGCGATGTCGCCGGCGTGGACTTCCTTGATTTCTTCGCGCTGGTTAGCGTGCATCTGCAGAATACGACCAAGACGCTCTTTCTTGTTCTTGATCGGATTGTAGACGGTGTCGCCCGACTTGATCGTGCCCGAGTAGACGCGGAAGAAGATCAGCTGACCAACGAACGGGTCGGTCATGATCTTGAATGCCAGCGCCGAGAACTTCTCGTCGTCTTCTGCCTTGCGGGTGACTGGCTGGTCATCTTCATCGGTACCCGTGACTGGCGGGATGTCGATTGGCGATGGCAGGTATTCGATCACGCCGTCGAGCATGGCTTGCACGCCCTTGTTCTTGAACGCGGTACCGCACATCATCGGGACGATTTCCGACGCGATGGTACGCTGGCGCAGAGCGGCCTTGATCTCTTCTTCCGAGAGGTCGCCTTCTTCCAGGTACTTGTTCATCAGCTCTTCGGTCGCTTCAGCAGCGGTCTCGACGAGCTTTTCACGCCATTCGTTGGCTTCGTCCTGCAGTTCTGCAGGAATGTCGCGGTAGTCGAACTTCATGCCCTGCGACGCGTCGTCCCAGTACACGGCCTTCATCTTGACCAGATCGACCACGCCCAGGAAGTTCTCTTCGGCGCCGATCGGGATCTGCAGCGGAATCGGGTTAGCCTTCAGGCGAGCGCGCATCTGCTCGTAGACCTTGAAGAAGTTCGCGCCGGTACGGTCCATCTTGTTGACGAAGGCCAGACGTGGAACTTTGTACTTGTTAGCCTGACGCCACACGGTTTCCGACTGTGGCTGCACGCCGCCGACTGCGCAGTAAACCATGCAGGCGCCGTCGAGCACGCGCATCGAGCGTTCGACTTCAATGGTGAAGTCAACGTGGCCCGGGGTGTCGATGATGTTGATGTGGTGTGGGGCGAAGTTGTTGGCCATACCGCTCCAGAAGCAGGTCGTCGCTGCCGAGGTAATGGTAATGCCGCGCTCTTGCTCTTGCTCCATCCAGTCCATCGTCGCTGCGCCATCGTGCACTTCGCCGATTTTGTGGTTGACGCCCGTGTAGAACAGGACGCGCTCGGTGGTGGTGGTTTTACCAGCATCGATGTGAGCCGAAATACCGATGTTGCGGTAGCGCTCGATGGGGGTCTTGCGTGCCATAATTTTTCCTAAATCTTTGAATGGACAAAACCGAGCATCATCTTGATGATCAAAATGAGCCCGGCCTGAACAACAGATACTACGGGGACGTTAGCACAAGGAAATAATCCCCCTACCTTCGCCCTTTTGCTTAGAAGCGGAAGTGCGAGAACGCCTTGTTCGCTTCTGCCATACGGTGCACTTCGTCACGACGCTTCATCGCGCCGCCGCGGCCTTCAGCCGCTTCCAGCAGTTCACCACCCAGACGTTGCGGCATGGATTTTTCGCTGCGCTTGTTTGCGGCTTCGCGCAACCAACGCATGGACAGCGCCATACGACGAACCGGACGAACTTCCACTGGCACCTGGTAGTTGGCGCCACCGACACGGCGGGACTTGACTTCCACCAGCGGCTTGGCGTTGTTGATCGCGGTCGTGAACACTTCCAGCGGGTCTTTGCCCGACTTGGATTGAATGTGTTCGAATGCACCGTAGATGATGTTTTCTGCAACCGACTTTTTGCCGGACAGCATCAGAACGTTGACGAATTTGGCGACATCCTGGTTACCGAATTTTGGATCCGGCAGGATTTCGCGCTTGGGTACTTCACGACGACGTGGCATTTCGATTCCTTCATGTCTTCAGTTGAGTGCACGCTGTACACTCGCGAAAGGCCCTCTTGACCCTTCACTTACTCGGCCTTACGGCCGGCTCAACTTATCTAATTAATGTGACGTGTGCATGACACGCCGAAGAATTACTTCTTCGCAGCCTTGGCACGCTTCGCGCCGTACTTCGAGCGAGCTTGCTTACGGTCTTTGACGCCCTGGGTATCCAGTGCACCGCGAACCATGTGGTAACGCACACCCGGCAAGTCTTTCACACGGCCGCCGCGCAGCAGCACGACACTGTGTTCTTGCAGGTTGTGGCCTTCACCGCCGATGTACGAAATGACTTCGAAACCGTTGGTCAGACGCACTTTGGCGACTTTACGCAGCGCCGAGTTTGGCTTCTTAGGCGTGGTGGTGTACACACGGGTGCACACGCCGCGCTTTTGCGGGCAGTTTTCCAGTGCCGGCGACTTGCTCTTCACAACCGCAGCTTCACGCGGTTTGCGAATCAGTTGATTGATGGTTGGCATCGTTCCTAATCCAACAAAGTACTACTCATTAATGACCCGAACCTGCAACGTGCTGATCCGGGGACTGAAACCTAGTCCCGATGACAATGACAAAGACAGGCGACGAAAGCCACTCGGTAAAATGGAGCGGCTGCGAATGCGTATACGATGTGCAGAATAAATCGAGAACCTGCGAGTATAGACGCATTGTGATGATGGGTCAACCAGTTTGCTGATTTAGCAGGCAGTAGTTCACCGTCTTGACGCAGACCGTGGTCGATGTGGCATCACTGCTACAACTCGGCATGGCGGGCAATCTCGACAAACGCATCCAGGTAGGTGGTGCCGGCGTCGACCTCGCGCGTGCCCAGGAAAATCTGCTTGAACACGCCCGCCTCCCCCAGCCGCACGGGCGCCACCGGCATGCGGCCCGCGTACTCTTCCACCAGCCAGCGCGGCAGCGCCGCCACGCCGCGGCCGCTGGCCACCATCTGCAGCATGATGTCGGTGGTCTCGATCGCCTTGCGCTCGCGCGGCGCGCAGCCGGCCGGCACGAAGAACTGGTTGTAGATGTCGAGCCGCTCGATATCGACCGGATACGTGATCAGGACCTCATCGGACAGGTCGCGCGGCGTAGCATGCGCGCGCCCGGCCAGCCGATGACCGCTGTGCACCACCAGCACCTGCTCGAAGTCGAACACCGGCACGAAACGCAGCCCGGGCTTGAACAGCGGATCGGGCGTGACGAGCAAGTCGATCTCGTAGCCGAGCAGCGCCTTCAAACCGCCAAACTGGAAGCGCTGCTTGACGTCGACATCCACCTCGGGCCACGCCGCCAGGTAGGGTTCGACCACTTTCAGCAGCCACTGGTAGCACGGATGGCACTCCATGCCGATGCGCAGCGACCCGCGCTCGCCACGCGCGTAGGCAAGCATCTGGCCTTCAGCGTGTTCAAGCTGCGGGAGCACCCGCTCGGCCAGCGCCAGCAGCGCGTGGCCAGCCTGGGTCAGGCGCAGCGAGCGGCCCTCGCGCGTCCACACCGGCGTGCCCAGCCCCACTTCGAGCTTCTTGACTGCGTGGCTCAGCGCCGACTGGGTCAGGCACAGCACGTCGGCAGCGGCGGTCAGTGAACCGCGGCGATCAACCTCGCGGATGATGGACAGGTGAATGCGTTCGATCATGGGCAGGCGCAGAATGGATGGATGGGCGTATCGAGGTGGCCGGGCAAGCCATCAAGGGACAATAGCGCCGCCCTGCTGCAAAAAGTCGGCGATCGACTTCACCAGCAGCGGCGACACCGGCAGGCTCGGATCGCCGTAGCTGGCCACCTGCAGTTCCGGCACCGCGCGCACGTGCTTGAACACGTGGTTCATGCCCGGAATGATTTCCAGCTTCGCCCCCGGGCGGGCGCCGTGCAGCCGGTTGGCCTGCACCACGTCCACCTGGATATCGGTGTTGCCCTGCACGACCAGCACCGGCATCGTCAGTTCCGCGATACGCTGCGCCGGCACATACTTGAACCATGAAATCAGATACGGCTGCACGCTCGGCCGGAACAGCGTCGCCAGCGCCGGCGGCACCGGATCGACGACCACGCCGCTTTCCAGCGACACCAGAATGCGCTCGCTTTCCTTCTCCAGCTCTGGTGGCAGCTTGCCTTCGAGCTGCTTGCGCATCAGCGTGGACGCGCCATCGGCAATGCCGGCAATCGACACGAACGCCGCCGCATCGGCCTGCCGCGCCGCCAGCATCCCGATCAGCGAGCCTTCGCTGTGCCCGATCACGGCCACCGACGCGAAGCGTGGATCGGCCTTGAGTCGGGCGATCCAGGCCGCCGCATCGTCGACGAACATCTCGAAGCGCAGCGCCGATTCGGCAGAACCGGCCGCATGGCTGCCACCGATGCCGCGCTTGTCGTAGCGGACCGTCGCGATGCCGGCCTCGGCCAGCCCGGCGGCCAGCAGCTTGAGACTGTCGTTGCGGCCCGGGATCATCGAGCTGTTGCCGTCACGGTCCGTCGGACCCGAACCGGCAATCAGCAAGGCCACGCGCGGCTTGTCGGCGCCCGCCGGCAGTTCGAGCGTACCGGCCAGCTGCCCAGTGGGCGTGTCGAGCTTGATCGGTGTCTCGGCGGCATGGGTCTGTGAAGCGATACCACCGATGAACAGCAGCAGGCTGCAAAGACGAACGGCAAAGTTGGCAGACATGGCTTCCTTCATGCGTGGTTGGACTGCGCTTTCAGGCCGCGGCGGCAACAATGCCCTGCTCACGGCAAAATTCGATGATGCGCTGCAGCGCGGCCTCGGCCTCGTGCTCTTCCAGGCCGATGCCGAAGTGGTAGCGATGGGTGGCAGTATCGATCTCGATGCGCCCCTGACCAAACCCCAGCGCATCCCATTTGCCCTCCGGCGTCCATGCCTCATGTTTGGGCAACAGGCGCACGGCGCGTATCTCGTGGACCATGAGCGCCAGCGGCACCGACGACGGCAAGGTGCCGTCGCGCGCGATGTAGAGCGCATCCCGGAACACGAAATTGCGATACAGCGCCCACGCCGCCAGGACCATGATGACCAGCGCGCCGACCGTCAGCAGCATGAATCCGAACGACCCGTCATGCTCCCAGCCATTGCCCAGGCCGGACGCCACGACCCAGACGAAGACCACCGACATGAACGCCGGGAAGCCCCGTTTCTGGGTGGGACAAACGATATGCAGGGTGGGACTGGGACGCATTCCTCTTCTTCGGCGGCGACAATGACCGCGCACGATACCATTTTCGCGGCAGTGCAGCGAAATCAGGCGTGCTGCAGGCGCCCCGCGAACCAGCCCAGTTCCCCGGCCAGCGCAGCGCGGATCGGCCCCGGGGTGAGGCCCGTCCAGCGCTTGAACGAACGCCGGAAGTTGGCCACGTCGTGAAACCCCAGGTGGCGCGCCACCGCGTCATTGTCGGCCCCCTCGGCCTGGAACAGCCACAGCGCCACATGCGTGCGCACCCCGTCGAGCTCCCCCTGGAAATGGGTGTGGTGCCGCAGCAGCTGGCGTTTGAAGGTGGCCGGGCTGACGCCGAAGTCGCCCGCCGTGCGCTCGAGCGTGGGCGCGTCGCGCACGCGCGCCAGCAGGTAATCGTAGAGCGCCGCCAGCAGGCCGGGCGCCTCGCGGGGTTCCAGTTCGGCCGCCTGGTGCGCCAGGCGCGCCGCCATCTCGCTGGCGCGCGGCCATGGACGGTCGAGCCAGCCGGATGGCAGCAGCATCGCGTCGAGCTGGCAGCCGAAGCGCAGTTCGGTGCCAAGATGCACGTGATGCTGCTCGATGTGGCGCGGCGCGCCGCGATTGAAGCAGAAGCGCCACGGCAGGCGCTCGCCGCCCAGCCAGCGGCACAGCGCCACCACGGCCGTCATGTGCATCTCGACCAGCGCCGGCCGCAGGCTCGGCGCGCCATACGCATCGACCCAGTACAGCAGCGCCACGTCGTCCCAGGTCTCGAAGCGCGGGCGCAGCAGCGGCGTCAGGCCTGCGTGGAAACGGCACAGCGTCTGCAGCAGCGTGCGCAGGTTGGGCGCCTGCGCCAGCGCATGGCTGGCCGCACCGTCGTGCCCTGGCAGCAGTTGCTGGCCCAGCATGAAGCTGGTGTCCGGGCTGTCCAGCAGGCGCAGGGTGTTCGCCAGCTGCTGCAGGTACTGGCCAGGGGTCGTTGCGCTGTCCGCGCCCGGATCGCATCCGCGCAGCAGGTCCGCGTCACGCGCATCGCGCGAGCGGCCGTATTCCAGCGCCAGCGCGCTGTGCCGGCGCGCCGCGGGCGAGGCTGCCGTGGCGGCCTGCCAGGCAATCATGCGGGGTCCATCTGGCGATCCATCTGGCGGCACAGGGTAGCCAGCAGCGCATCGGGCGCGCCGCGTGCCGGCGCGCAGCCATGGCGCAGCGTGATGTGCACCCGGCCGCCCGGTGCGTGGTGGTGCATCGACGACACCATGCGGCACAGGTGGTCGGCCGCGGCGCGCGCCTCGGGTTCGGCCAGGCCCGGCATCAGCACGGCGAAGCGGTCGCCCGCATAGCGGCACAGCAGGTCGTCGTTGCGCAGGTTGAGCAGCAGCATGTGGGCGACGGCCTGCAGCGCGCGGTCGCCCTCGGGCTGGCCATGTTCGCGGTTGATCCGGTGGAAGGCGTCGATATCGAACAGCACCAGCGAGCCGACGCCGTCCGTCCGTTTGCTCTCGATGTGCAGTTGCGCGCGCAGGTAGGCTGCGTCGGCCAGCTGGGTGATGCGGTCAAATGGCCGGTGGTTGCGAAACAGCCGTTCACGCTTGCGCATGTGGTCCGACAACGTGGCCTGCTCGCGCCGCCAATACACCATGCCGGCAGTCAGGACCAGCATCCCCAGCGGCAGCAGCGCCTCCAGCACGTTGTCCCACAGCGCGGACTTCTCGACATCGAACACTTCATCGAGGCAGTCTGCCCACGACCCCAGCATGATGCAGGCCAGGCCGCCGGCAAGCAGCCGCGTGACGACGCCGTCCGGCCGGCTGGCCAGCACCAATCCGCACCACAGCGCCGCCAGCAGGGCCGTGCCGCCCTCGCTGGCGATGTCCACCAGATCCCATGCCGCGAACGGGATGGCCGGACCGACACCGGCAAACAGAAACACAACGGCGCCGAGCAGGCCGGCGATCAACAGAGCTTGGCGAATCAGGGGAGACATGGGCGGCGCGGTCAGGGAAGATCGCCGGAACATAGCGCAACCAGATGACCGCAGGATGACAGGATGGCAAAACTGTGGCGTCATGGCACAGGGTCAAAACAGCTCACATAAAACCGCGCAGAGCATCCCGACTCACTGCCCACCCGGTGGTGTTGTCAAAACCGGCAGGGTCAATTCGGCTCAGGCACACCGTGCACCGCGCCAGATACCGGATAGCGACCGATCGTGGTCACCGATAGGTCACATTCAGGCACCAGAATCCGCCGCATCCCAACCATTGGATTCTCCCCCATGCGCCACTTTGCCCTCCCCGCTCTTACCGCAGGCCTGCTGGCTGCTGCCGGCGTGCACGCCGCCGAACCGGCCAGCGTGATCGTCACCGGCCAGCGCGCCAGCCTGGCGCGCGCCATCGCCGCCCAGGAGCAGGCCGACAATATCGTCAGCGTCGTCAGCAGCGATGATATCGGCCACCTGCCGGACAAGAACGCGGCCGAAGCGCTGGCGCGCATGCCGGGCGTGTCGGTCCAGCGTGACCAGGGCGAAGGCCGCTATGTGGTGGTGCGCGGGCTGGATGCGGACTACAACAGCGTGACCATCAACGGCGCGCTGGTGCCGTCGCCGGAAGCGACGCGCCGCGCGGTGGCGCTGGACGTGCTGCCGGCCGGGATGATCCGCTCGCTCGAGGTGACCAAGTCGGCCACCCCGGACCAGGATGCCAATTCGCTTGGCGGCAGCGTCGAGGTCAAGACCTTGTCCGCGTTCGATCTGCCTGGCAAATTGCTGAACGTCGGCGCGGCGGTCGGCCACGACACCAACACGAGCCAGAACAGCCCGAGCGCCAACCTGCTGTGGGCCCAGCGCTTCATGGACGGCAAACTGGGCGTGGCCGCCGGCATCTCGGGCGAAAAGCGCAAGTTCGGTTCGGACAACGTGGAAACGGGCGGCGACTGGAATGGCAAGCGCCTGGCCGGCTTCGAGCTGCGCGATTACCTGCCCACGCGCGAACGCCGCGCCGGCGCCATCAATCTCATCCTGCTGGCCAATCGCGACGGCGGCGGCCTGGCCGTGACACTGTTCCTGCCGGCGCTGGCGGCCACCTGAGAGCCTGCAGCGGCGGCTCTGGTAACATCGGCTTTGCCCTCCACCGCTTCGTGCCATGTCCGCCAAGTCACCCACCGTCATCGATCCGCGCTTCGCCCAGCCCGGCCATCCTCCCGCCACCATCGACGAATTCGAGGGCGTGCGCTTCCTGCACCTTGGCACTTCGTGGGTACAGGGTGCGATGCGGCTGGCCAAGCCGGACACGATCGAGCTCGAATACGTGCAGATGATGATGATGTGGACGCTGTTCCAGAGCACGCCGCGCCACATCGTGCAGCTTGGCCTGGGCAGCGCCGCGCTGACCAAGTTCACGTATGCCCGCTTTCCCGATGCGCGCGTGACGGCCGTCGAACTCAATCCCAACGTGATCGCGATCTGCCGCGCCATGTTCGGCCTGCCGGAAAACGATGCGCGCCTGGACGTGCGCGAGCAGGACGCGATGGATTTCGTGCTCGATCCGGCCAACCACGGCAAGGCCGACGTGCTGCAGGTGGACTTGTACGACCAGGACGCGCGCGGCCCGGTGCTCGATTCGGAAGCGTTCTACCAGGGCTGCCTGGATTGCCTGGCGCCGGGCGGCGTCATGACCGCCAATGTGTTCGGCGACTTCAGCAACTACGACAAGAATTTCCTGAACATGGAGCAGGTGTTCGACGCGGTCGTCTGGCTACCGGAGGTGCACGATGCCAATGTGGTAGTGGTGGCGTTCAGGGACGCGCCGCAGCTGGACTTTTCAGTGCTCTACGAGCGCGCCGGCGAGATCAAGCGGCGCCTGAACCTGCCGGCCAAAAACTGGGTGAACGGCCTCAAGGAATGGATGCGCGACCATCAAGGCTGACATGGCGCGCCGTGCCCGCCCGAGGCCCCGACTCGGGCGACGCCACGCCCAGTTCGGACGCCGGCACCGGTGCACCCAGCACCGCGAACACGGTGCCGCATGACTCGCGCTCGAGCGCCAGCACGGGGAACACGCGTTCCAGGTTGGCATACTTGGCCCAGGCGCCCGCGCCGCGCGACTGCGTCGGTGGAATCGACATCGCGGCATAGCCACGCGCGCCGCCCTCCACTGCTTCGATGCTGCGCCCGCGCGCTGCCCGCGCATCGTCCAGCGGCACCGGAATATCCGACGCGTCGAGACAGCGCACGCGCAACTGCGCGCCCGGGAGTGGGTGGTCGTTGATCTTCTGGTTGGGCGCGTGCCAGAGCTGCATCAGGACGATGCCGGTGGCGCTGTGGGCGTCCCAGGCGCTTTCGAGACTGCCGTAATGCTCGAGGCCATAGCGTTTGCAAAGCTGGGTGATATTCATGCTAATCGTTCCGTTGCCGTTGGCGCCGTTCCCGGACACGCCGGGCGGCGGGATCCTGCATGGCGCGCAGCAGGATCTCTCGTGAGACGTTGCAGCTTTCGAGGTACACCAGCCCTGCGTTGACGCCACGCGTCTCGGCCAGGAATAACGCATATTCGGTGGCAAGCGCGGTTCGCTCGTCGGTTCGTCGCTGGATCATGGTGTGGCTGCCTGAGGTGGTCGGCGGATTTCGCCCGCACGGCGCGCGGGCATGGTGAAATCCAGTCGGCGGAATGAACCGCCTGCCGCCGTGCCTGTTTGGCATGGTTAATGGCTATCGTAGCTTGTCGGGACCCGCGCACATTTGAAAAACTTGTTAAATAACGTAACAATAAAACAATACTTTTCAAACATTATTTCTTTTAGAAAAGTGCTTAATACTCAAAGCATTACTCGCTACTCATGAAAGTATTGTTTAACGAGCAAACCTGTCTCTTTTGTACGACGCATTTGCTGTAGAGACACGTTCGTATTTACTTATTTCACATGCTTTATCGTCGTCACCCCAACCCCGTTGCTAAGATTAAATAATGCTCTGGTAACAGGGCGACATAAAAATCGATGAAAAGGGGACAGAGGATGATGAAACAAACACTGCCACGACGCGCCCTGCTGGCGTCGGCCCTGTTGGCGGCGCTCGCACCAGCCAGCGCACAGGAAGCCGACAGCAATATGTCGCAAGTCGTGGTGCTCGGCTCGCGCACCCAGGCCAAGACGGCGCTCGATACCGCCGTGCCCGTGGGCCTGATCAGCACGAAAGACATCCAGTCGGCCGGTACGCTCGAACTGGGCAAGGTGCTGCAGGACCTCGACCCGTCGTTCAACTTCACGTCGACCTTTGTCAGCGACGGCACCGACATCATCCGCCCCGCCACGCTGCGCGGCCTCGGCCCCGACCAGCTGCTCGTGCTGATCAACGGCAAACGCCGCCACCAGCAGGCACTGGTCAATGTGCAGCAAACGATCGGCCGCGGCTCGGCCGGCACCGACATCAACGCAATCCCGCTGTCGGCGATCCAGTCGATCGAAGTGCTGCGCGACGGCGCCGCCGCCCAGTACGGGTCGGACGCGATCGCGGGCGTCATCAACATCATCCTCAAGAAAGGTGTCGGCAACGGCATCGTCAGTGCCAGCGCCGGCACGACCGACGAAGGCGATGGCGACACCTACTCGGCCAGCGCCAGCCGCGGCTTCGCGCTGGGCAGCGACGGCGGCTACCTGAACCTGTCGGTCGAAGCGCGCAAGCGCGACGAAACCAACCGCGCCGGCCTGGACACGGCGCGCGTGAATCCGCCGCGCGTCACACAGCGCCTGGGCGACAGCAACGCCAAGGATTACTACCTGTGGATGAATTCCGCCCTGCCGATGGGTGGCGGCGAGCTGTATGCGTTCGGCGGCGCGTCGAAACGCAAGGGCGATTCGGGCGGCTTCTTCCGCCCGAAAGAAGATGGGCGCAACGTGCCGGCGGTGTACCCGGAAGGCTTCCTGCCAAACATCGTCACCACCGTGCAGGATGCGTCGCTCGCCGTCGGCTACCGCCACGACCTGAGCCACGACTGGACGATGGACGCGAGCGTCAACCACGGCCGCAGCCAGCTCCAGTTCCATGAACGGAACTCGATCAACGTCAGCTACTGGTACGAGAACGGCGAATCGCCGCGCGAAGCCGACACCGGCACGCTCAAGTTCGAGCAGACCACGTTCAACCTCGACTTCAAGGGCCCGGTCAATCTGCTGGGCGGTGAACTGTTCGTCGCCGCGGGCTTCGAATGGCGTCGCGACAATTACGAGATCGAGGCGGGCGACCCGGTCTCGTACCAGTACGGCCGCACCAACAACCCCGCGATCATCATCCGCGACCAGAACGGCGGCATCGCGGCCTCGGGCATCCAGGGCTTCCCGGGCTATACGCCATCGACGGCGGTTGACCAGGGCCGCCACAACACGGCCTACTACCTCGACCTGGAACGCAAGTTCGGCCCGGACGTTTCGGTCGGCGCGGCAGTGCGCCACGAGCGCTATTCGGACTTCGGCAACACCACGATCGGCAAGCTCAATGCGCGCTGGGACCCGAGCCGCTCGTTCGGCCTGCGTGGCAGCGCGTCGACGGGCTTCCGCGCGCCGGGCGTACAGCAGAAGTTCTACAGCTCGGTCTCGACCAACCTGAATTCGGCCGGCGTGCTGACCGAAACGCTGACGGCGCGCGAAGACAGCGCCGTCACGCGCGCCTTCGGCATCGCACCGCTGAAGGAAGAAACGTCGAAGAGCGCCAGCATCGGCGTGATCCTGCGGCCGACCACCACGTTCTCGCTGACCGCCGATGTGTATCGCACCAAGATCGACGACCGCATCGTGTTCTCGAGCACGATCTCGCCAGAGTCGGGCGCCTGCGCGACACCGGCCGCATGCCCGATCCGCGCGATCCTCGACCCGCTGCGCGTGGGCCAGGCGCAGTTCTTCACCAATGCGATCGATACGTCGACCACGGGCCTGGACCTGGTGGCGCAGCAGACCATCCGCGGCCAGGGTTCGACCCTGGTGCTGTCCGGGCAGCTGGGCTTCAACAAGACCGAGGTCAAGGCGCGCAATTCGCAATCGCCCGTGCTGACCGGCGCGCAGCTGTTCGACGATGCGCAGGTGACGCTGATCGAACGCGGCCAGCCGCGCAAGCACCACGTCGTGTCAGCCGACTACACGGCCGGCGCCTGGAACGTGACGGGCCGCGCGAACTATTTCGGCGAAGTACAGGGCCAAGGCTTTACGGCGCCATTCGTGCAGACGTGGGAAGCCAAATGGATCGTCGACCTGACCGGCCGCTACACGTTCAACAAGAGCCTGAGCCTGTCGGCGGGGATCAACAACCTGTTCGACACCTACCCGACCAAATGGGACCCGGTACGCGCAGCCCCCTTCCCGCAGCTGGGCTTCACCTACTGCTGGGAAACCTGCCCGTTCGGGATGAACGGCCGCACGGCATATGTGAAGGCGGACTACACGTTCTGATAAGAACAGCGGGGGTCAAGAACAGCGGGGGTCAGGTCTGACATTCGGACACGACCTCGACAGCGGGGGTCAGGTCTGACATTCGGACACGACCTCTGCAGAACAGCCGGGGTCAGGTCTGACATTCGGACACGATCTCTGCATTAGTGGCTCAATCCGGGTTCAGATGAGCAAGGAAGGTGTGCCTTTGCGATCGGTTTCGGGACGATTTTTGCATAGCCGTTCTGAAGACACATCGCTACGGCTGGGGCCGTGTCCGAATGTCAGACCTGACCCCGGCTTTTTTTTAGCGCCGCTCGCGCCACCATAGCAGCAGCATGGCCGCTGCGAAAGCGAGTGCGAATGGCCAGGATGGCGCGGGTTGTGTTGGTCCGGTTGCCGGCTGGATCTGCGAACGGGCGGCGTAGCGTGCCGTTGCGTCGCGCCGCTCGGCTGCCTGCCATTCGGGCCAGTCGTTCGTTGCGTACACGTAGAGTGCATGCGGGCCGGCGTTCTGGTCCTGCAGTTGCAACCAACCTGCCTTTTGCGGCCACAGCGCTGCGCATGATGCGTCGGCGCGGTCTGCGCGACGCTGCCAGCTGAGCGACTGCTTCAGATCGGGAAGCGTCAGTTGGCCACTGACGCCGCGCGCGCACGCAGCGGGGGTCAGGTCTGACATTCGGACACGACCTCTTCACTAGTCGCTCAATTCGCGCTCGAAAAAGTAAAGCGAACGTTCGCCTTTATGATTGATTTCGGCGCGGTAATTGCACCGTCGTCTGAAGAGCCATCACTAAGGCTGGGGCCGTGTCCAAATGTCAGACCTGACCCCGGCTTTTTTCAGAAGACGCATCACTAAGGCTGGGGCCGTGTCCGAATGTCAGACCTGACCCCGGCTTTTTTTTAGCGCCGCTCGCGCCACCATAGCAGCAGCATGGCCGCTGCGAAAGCGAGTGCGAATGGCCAGGATGGCGCGGGTTGTGTTGGTCCGGTTGCCGGCTGGATCTGCGAACGGGCGGCGTAGCGTGCCGTTGCGTCGCGCCGCTCGGCTGCCTGCCATTCGGGCCAGTCGTTCGTTGCGTACACGTAGAGTGCATGCGGGCCGGCGTTCTGGTCCTGCAGTTGCAACCAACCTGCCTTTTGCGGCCACAGTGCTGCGCATAATGCATCGGCGCGGTCTGCGCGTCGTTGCCAGCTGAGGGACTGCTTCAGATCGGGAAGCGTCAGTTGGCCACTGACGCCGCGCGCGCAGAGTTCCAGGCGCTGGCCTGCCAGCGGCATGTCGCCTGGGGCCAGCCATTCGGTCTTGTGCCGTTCTTCGACACCCACGCGGTCCAGCACGCCCTGCCACCACAGCGCCAGCGCGCGCGGTTCGGCGATTGCGTGGCGGTGCCATTCTGTGACGCCCAGCCAGGCGATGCGGCCTTGTTGCCAGTCGCGGGTCCAGACCATATTGTCAGTGCCGCGCCATGGGCCGGCGTCGCGCGATGCGGGCAGCAGCGAGGCCACCGGCATCTCCAGTGGCGCATCAATCTTTGCGCCCAGCGGCTGTGCGCGCAGCGGCAATTGCAGCGTGCGTGACCAGACGCCCGGATCGTTTGCGTTGCCGCCCAGGACCAGCAGCGGCATGCCCTTGGCCACGCGGTCCAGCAGCGCGGAGCGTTCACCGGCCGCCATCCGCTCGAAGCGCGCGGCGTCGATCACCATCAGGTTGGGCGAAGCCATCTCGCTGCGCGGCGCTTCGGTGCGCGTGATGGCGCGGCCCAGCGTGACTTGCCAGTCGAGCAGCGCGCCGCTGGCGGTCAGCATGTCGTTCAGCGCGCGCAGGTCGAACGATGGCGCGCCGAAGCGGCCGACGACCTGCAGCGGCGCAGGTTCATGCACGATGAACGGGACCGGTCCCTCGGCAATCACCTTGTCTTTGGCGTCAAGCAGCCGCGCCTTGAGCACGACGCGCTCGGCAACCGGTGGCATCCAGTCGACGCGCAGGTCACCGGTGCCCCGCGCTTCTGCAAGCGGCTGGCCATTCTCGGCCAGCAGCTGCAGCCGCGCGTCGGTCTTGTCTTCGCGCTTGATCGTCAGCGTGAACTGGCGACCCAGCGCCACCTGATTAGGGAACGCCAGCCGCAGCGCGCCGCCGCGTGGCGCTTCCCAAGCCAGCGGCCGTGCCGGCAAATCGTTCCATTCGGCGGTGCGCAGGCCATCGCCCTTCAGCGTCAGGCTGTTCACACCTTCCAGTGATGATGGTGGCGCGGCCGGATCGATGGCCAGCGTGCGGCCGCCCTCGCCCGGCATGCGCAAGTCCAGCGCGAACAGGCCCAGGCTCGCGGCGGCGACGATGACCAGCAGCGCATCGAGCCATTGGCGGCGGCGCAGATACAGCCCGGCGCTGACGATGCCTGCCACGAGGATGGCGGCGATGAGCCACTGCTGGTTCATGGCTTGGCCACTCCATCAGCCGACTCGCGCCAGCGGCGCGCGAACGCCGTGTCGACACTGATCTTCGCCTGCAACAGCACCTGCCCCTGCCCCGCGCCGGAACGCAACCACGCGCGCAGCACCGGGCGGCAGGCGATGCAGCCATCGGCCACGTCCTGGATCGCGCGCTGCGCCGCCAGGCGCTGCTCGTCCTCGGCCAGACGCGTGCGCACCCAGTCGTTCGCGGTGCGCATCCACAGCGCCGGCAGCGCGGCCTCGCCCGACAGCGCCTGCACCAGCGTGCGCAGTTCTTCCGGCAGCGCCGCCGCTTGCTCAGCCTGCGTGCGGCGGTAGCTCGCGGCGCCGTCCATCTCGCCGGTCATGCGCTTTTCTTCCTTGATCGGTGGCGGCGTGAAGGCGGTCTTGTGCAGGTAGATGCGCTCGGCCTGCTGCAATTCCTTGATCGCCTCCAGGGCCTTGTGTTCGGGGGCCAGCGCGCTTTTCGGCGTAATCGCGCGCAGCGATTTTTCGGCGTCCCACATCGCGACCAGCGCGCGCCGCAACACCTTCTTGGTGCCTTCGTCGTACATCGTTGCGTTCTCGGCTTCGTCGTGCGCGTGGCCGTAGGTTGCGAGGATCTGCTGAGTTTCGTTGACGATGCCGCCCTTGCGCTGATTCGGTTCGCCGTGGTCGTGGTCATGGCCACCGGGCGCATGGTCGTGGCCCTCATGGCCTTCTTCTTCGGCAGGCTTCTCGGCGGCGCGTGGTGCCTTGGCCGCTTCTTCGCCGAACAGCGTCGACTCTTCGCCCAGGAACTGGCCATAGCGGCGGCGTAGCTGCGCCTGATCGTCGCCGATCCGCTCGCTGCGGTCACGCACGTCGGCCGCTGCCAGCTTCGTGCTGCGCATGTCGGCGATCAGCTGCTCGGTGTCGATGATGATCTGGCGCTGGCTGCGCAGCGACGCCGGCTTTACCAGCGATGGCATCGCCGCACTCTCTTCTTCGGCTTCCTGTTCAGGCGCCGGACGCCGCACCGTGTAGGTGGGCGACTGCACGGTCTGCGCGCGGCCCGCGTTATCGGTCGCGCGGACAAAAAAATACAGCTCGTCGCCCGGCTCCATCGCCAGCTCGCTCAGCGCCCACGTCCTGGACCAGTTGCGCAGCCTGGGATTGTTTGATGCTGGCAGCGGCATCTCACGGTCCGTAAAACGCACGTTCTCGCCGCTGCCCTGCGCGAGCGTCATGTGCAGCGTCGCGCGGGTGATCCGGTAGTCGTCTTTCACCTGGACCGTCATCGTGGCGCCGGTCGCGTTGTCGCGCAGGTCCTGGATCATCTGCGCCGGGGCGCTGATCGTGATCTCGGGCGGCGCATCGGGGATTACGCGCAGCGTGTGGCGCGCGCCGCGCCAGCGCCAGACGACCGATTCGGTTGCCGTCCAGCGCGCGCACTGTTCACCGGGTTCGAGTGTTTCACCGTTACCCAGCTCGATCCTGTTGTTGCCGCCCGTGCCACCGGTCAGGCACCAAGTCACGACCGTCTGCTCGGGCACCTGCAGATCGCGCGGCGCCGAGGTGGATGCCGCCACGCCCGTGTAGGCAGGCGGCGCGAGCTTGAGCGTCAGGCCGGCCAGCGTGGCGGCGGTCGCACTGCTGACGGGGCTGGGCGGCGTGACCGCACCCTCTTGCGCCGGCCGCGTGGTGGCGTACCACACCATCCCCGCGAGCACCGCGCTGACCAGCAGGATCGGCAGACCGCTCGAAACATGCTGGCGCGCGATCTGGCGCAGCTGCTGGCGCGAGACGGCCGCATCGAGCCGCGCGAACAGGCGCTGCTGCTGCAGGCGCGCGATTGGCGTATCGGCCGCGTCGAGCAGGGCCGCGCTGTCTTCCATCTCGGGCACGGCGCCATCGAGCCACGCCGGCCATTCATAGGCCACGCGGCGGCGCAGCTTGACCCAGTCCAGCGCGCACCAGCCGGCCCAGGCCAGCAACCCGGGGCCCGACGGAATGACCAGCCAGGGCAAGGCCCCGCCGATCCAGAGCGGCATGCGGCGCAGCTGGGCTGCGCGCCATACGCGTTTGGTGATCTCAACGCCTCCGTGCATGCGCGAGACTCCTTTCAAGGACGAACAAGCCAACCAGGATGGCCAGCAGGATGTCGCGCAATGCGCCGCTCGGCGCCGGTGCATTGGCGCCTTTCGAGGCGGCGAACGTTTGCGACGGCAAGGTGTAGGGACGTGGCCCGATGTGCAGCTGCTGCCAGGTGTCGAGCAGCGCACGCGCGGCGTCGACATCCTGCGGCGGCCATGCGGGGTGATGCCACAGGCGGCCACGCGCGCTGTCGGCGTACTGCAAACCGTTCAGCGTGCGCGCCTTGGCCAGCTCGGGGAACGCCGCTGGATCGGTCACCCACCATAGCGAAGCGCGCAGCGCCGCAGGCGGCGCTTCGGCGCGGTCCCAGATGATCAGGTCCGTCCTGGCGCCCGGAGCGTCATCCACGACAATCTTCTCGACACCATCCTGCGCCGCGAACAGGCGGCGCCAGGCCTGCGGGCGCTCGCTGGCGATGACCACGTGCCGCTCCACGTTAGTTGGCGCGGTCGGCTGCGTGCGCACCGTGATGTCACGGCCAAACACCGGCTTGGTGGCCGGCATCGGCACGTCGCCCAGTACCAGCAGGCGTGCGTCGCCAGCCCACTCGCGCTCATGCGTGTGCAGCCAGCTCAATGCCTGCGCCGCCGGCAGCGTCACGCGCTCGGCCCCAGCCAGGCCGGCTTGCGCAGCTTCGCGCTCGACCCAGACCGGATCGGCGCCCGCGGTCACGACCACCGTGTCGCCACGCCACGGATAGACGGGATCGGCCAGCCACGCAATCAAACAGGCCAGCAATAACAGGCGGGCCAGCAGCAGTAACGGATCGCTCCAGCGCCACACGCGCGTCTCTTTCGGCTCGGTGCGCGGCAGGAAGCGCGCAGTGGCCAGCAGCGCCGCCTGATTCTGCACGCGCTTGCGCCGGTGCCACCAGATTGGCAGCAGCAATACGGGAAGCGCAAACCACCAGAGTGCATTCATGGGCGATTACCTCGATGGCCGGCGCAGCCAGCGCCGCAGCACGTCGCCCGGCGCCTGCTCGATGGCGGCCAGCGTCAACGGCATGTCATTCTTGCGGCACTGGGCCGTCACCCGATCGAAGTGTTCCATGCGGTTGCGGCGGTAGCCTTCCTTCAGGTCGGCGCCGAAGCGGAACACCCCTTCTTCGTGCTCGGGGTCGCGGTACGCCTGCGTGTCCGGGAAGCTGGCGTCGATCTCGGCCTGCGTCTGCAGGCACAGTACGCGCACGTCGTGGCGCATCTGGCGCAGCCGGGTCAGTGCCAGCGACAGCGGCGACGGCCAGTCGAGCAAGTCGCTCACCGCATAAATCGCGCAGGGCGAGAGGGCAAAGTGCAGACTGGCCTTGAGCGTCGCGGCGTCCGGCAACTGGCCGGCAGGCGTGGCGCGCTGCAGTTGTGCCAGCACGCGCTGCAGATGGCGCGGGCCGCGATTGGCCGGCGTGAACGTCACCTTGCCGTCGCTCAGGATCACCAGGCCGAATGCATCGCCCTGGCGCTGCGCGATGGCGGCAACACACGCGAGCAGCGTGCGCGCACAGGCCAGTTTGTCGATGCCTTCAACGCTGCGGCTTGGTTCGGCCATCGACGCACTGGCGTCGAGGATCAGCCAGACGGCCACGTGGCTGTCACGCTCTGCCTCACGCACAAAATAACGGTCGGCACGCGCGGCCAGCTTCCAGTCGACGCGGCGCCACTCGTCCCCCGGCACGTATGAGCGGTACTCGGAAAACTCGACGCCGGCCCCGCGCTCGCGGCCCGCGTGGATGCCGTGCCCGAGCCCGGCCAGAACGTGACGGATCACGAGATCGAGCCTGGTCGTATGCGCGATCAGCGCCGGGTTCACGGACGACATTTTGCGATCGTCAATTACGCTACCTTGATCTCGCGCTGCAGCGCCTGCAACACGTCTGCAATGGCGATGCCATCGGCTTCGGCCTCGAAGTTGCGCAGCACGCGGTGCGCCAGCACCGGCAGCAGCATCGCGCCAATATCGTCGCGGGTCACAGCCAGCCGGCCCTGCATCAGCGCGCGCGCTTTCGACGCCAGCACCAGCGCCTGGCCGGCACGCGGCCCGGCGCCCCAGCCGATATGCTTTTTGACCGCGTCGACCGTGGTCTCGCTCGGGCGCGTGGCGCGTACCAGGCGCGTGGCATAGCGCACCAGATGGTCACCAATCTCGATGTCGCGCACCAGCTGCTGCAGGCGCAGCAGCGTGACGACATCCATCACCGGCTCGGCGTCCTGCAAGCCGGCGTGCGTCGTGCGCGAGACCATCAGCACTTCTTCGTCCTCGGTCGGGTACACGACGTCGATGCGCAGCAGGAAGCGATCCAGCTGCGCTTCCGGCAGCGGGTACGTCCCGGCCTGCTCGATCGGGTTCTGCGTGGCCAGAACAAAAAAGGGCCGCGGCAATTTATGCGTCTGGCCAGCAAAGGTGACCGACCGCTCCTGCATCGCCTCGAGCAGCGCCGATTGCGTTTTTGGTGGCGCGCGGTTGATCTCGTCGGCCAGCAGCACTTGCGTGAACACCGGGCCAGGCTGGAAGCGGAACGCGCGCTGGCGCGTGGCCTGGTCTTCTTCAAGGATCTCGGTGCCGACGATATCCGACGGCATCAGGTCGGGCGTGAACTGCACGCGCCGGAACTGCATGTCGGTGGCCTGCGCCAGGGATTTCACGAGCAGCGTCTTGCCCAGCCCCGGCACGCCCTCGACCAGCGCGTGGCCGCCGGCCAGCAGGCACGTGACGAGCAGGTTGACGACGTCTTCCTGGCCGATGATCACGCGCGCCATGCTGGCTTTGAGCTCGCCCACTTTCGCCGTCAGTGCAGCGATTTCCTGTTCGTCCCACGCTATAGAATTACTGTCAGCCACTGGTCATGCTCCCAACGCATATTGAATGATGTTTACTGCAAAGCGGGTGTTGTCGACCGCCAGAAAACGCTTGTTGCGAAAGTCGTAGTCCCATTCGCAGCCATAGTCCTTGTTCGAGTACAGCACGCGCACCCGCCCGCCAATCTCGATCGCCTTCAGGTACTCGTGCACCAGGTCATCGCCCCAGCCATTGAGCTCCATGCCGGTCGTGGGCGGGCCGTCCTCGAACTTGAAGAAGCACGAGTACAGCGGGTGCTTGTTCGGGATTTTCTTGAGCGCGTTCAGGCCGAAGATCTTGGCCATCTCGGCCTCGAACGACTTGGCGAACAAGCCGTCGATGTCATGGTTGCAGTCGTCGACAAAGACAAAACCGCCGCCGCGCACATACTGTTCGAAGTTGCGCCGCTCTGCTGGCGTGAACTGCACCAGCTTGTGGCCGGCCAGGTAGCAGAACGGCGCCTGCAGCATCTTCGGGTCGGACAAGGCCACCATGCGTTCGGTCGTATCGACCCGCAGCGTGGTGTACTCCACGAGGGAGTTGAGCACGTTGCTCGGCATGCGGACATCCACGTCCCAGTTGCCCGATTCGTACATCAGGCGCGTGAAGTAGAAGTCAAAACTGGCCATGTCGATGCCCGACCGTCAGACCGCGTCCGACAGCGACGTGAAGTTGAAGTCACGCACCTTCATCGGCGGCAGCACCATCTGGAACGGCACCTCGTCGCCACCGATGATCTGCGGCTTGCCCAGTTCATCGATGTTATTCAGGATCGTGACCGGGCTCTCGTTGAAGCGGAAGTTCTTGAGCGGGTACTTGATCTTGCCGTTCTCGACGTAGAATGTGCCGTCGCGGGTCAGGCCCGTGAGCAGCAGCGACTGCGGATCGACCATGCGGATATACCAGGTGCGCGTGACGACGATGCCCTTCTTGGTGCCTTCGATCAGCTCTTCCAGCGACTTGGTACCGCCCGCCATGATCATGTTGCCGTGTTCCGCGGTGGCGCGCTTGCCGGTCTTTTGCGCCCAGTAGCGCGAGTAGTCCAGCGAGGCGATGCGGCCATCCTTGATCAACTGGGTGCGCTCGCGCGGCAGCAGCGATTCGTTGTCCCATGGCGCAACCGGTACGTCCTTGTCCCACGGGTCGGCCCAGACATTGACCTGGCTGTCGAACAGCTTGTCGCCCAGGCGGTTGCCCCCGCCCTTCTTGGCCAGGAAACTGCGGCCCTCATCGGCCGAACGGGCCGAGAACGCGCTGAACATATTGCCGAGGATTTCCGACGTCGCCGCCGGCTCCAGGATCACCGTGTAGCGGCCTGGCTCCAGCGCGCGGGCGTCGACCGAACGCAGCGCCTTTTCGATAGCGACCTCGGATGCTTCACGCGCATCGAAGCGCGCCGCATCGACGGCGGCGCGGGTGACCCAGCCCGAACCGCGGCCGTCTTCGGTACGCGCGGTGAGGCTGAACGACAGGTCGGTGAAGTCCTGATGGCCGAACACGCCATTCGAATTGGCGATCGTCGAAAAGCGCGTGCTGTCGGTGAAGAAGCCCGCCGTGACGAGTTTCTTGGCGCGCGCCATCTCGATGCTGGTGGCGGCGACCGACGCCCGGAAGTCCGGGTCGATCGCTGCGGTGGCCGGCACGAAGGTGCTGGTGGCGCGATAGGCCTGCTTGGAAATCGCCGGCATGAACTCCGGATTTTCCGGCGACAGGCGTGCCAGTTCTTCGGCGCGGCGCACGGCCTTTTCCAGCGACTTGTCGTCAAATTCGTTGACGATCGCGGTGCCGCTGCGTTTGCCGAAGGCCACGCGCACGACGAGCTGCATGTCTTCGGTCAGGCCGGCGGTCGAGACGCTGTTGCGCGCGAAGCGCACGTTGCCCACACGGCTGCCTTCGATCGACACGGTGCACTCGTCCGCTTTCGACATGGCGAGCACGCGGTCGGTGATGCGTTTTGCTTGGTCTTGATTGAGCGCTTTCATCTTGGTTTCCTCAGCCGATCTTGCGTGCGGTGTTGATGACATTGATGCCGTTAAAGCGCGTGGTGCTCGACCCGTGCGACACGGCGCTCACCTGGCTTGGCTGGCCCTTGCCATCGAAGAAGGACCCGCCCATGCGCCAATCGCGCTCGTCGCAGATCGCGGTACAGGCATTCCAGAATTCCTGCGTGTTGGCCTGGTAGGCCACGTCTTCCAGCGGGTTCGTGATCTTGCCGTTCTTGATCTCGTAGTACAGCGTGCCGCCGAACTGGAAGTTGTAGCGCTGCTGGTCGATCGAGTACGAACCACGGCCCAGGATGTAGATGCCCTTCTTGACGTCGGCCACCATCTCATCCGGGGTGAGCCGGCTCTTGCCCGGCTCGAGCGAGACGTTCGGCATGCGCTGGAATTGCACCGTGCTCCAGCTGTCGGCATACGAGCAGCCGTGCGATTCCTTCTCGCCGATGATGTGCGCCTGGTCGCGCGTGGCCTGGTAGTTCACCAGGACGCCGTTGCGGATGATGTCCCACTTCTTGGCCGCGACGCCTTCGTCGTCATAGCCGATCAGGCCCAGCGAGCCTGGCGTGGTGCGGTCCGCCACAAAATTGACGCGCTCCGCACCGTATTTGAATTTTTTGGTTTCCCACTTGTCGAGGCCCGCGAAGCTGGTGCCCGCGTAGTTGGCTTCGTAACCGAGCACGCGATCCAGTTCCGTCGGGTGGCCCACGTTTTCGTGAATCGTCAGGAACAGGTGTTCAGGGCTGAGCACCAGATCGTACTTGCCCGGTTCGACCGACTTGGCCGACAGCTTTTCGCGTGCCTGCTTGCCGGCCATGCGGGCGTCTTCGATGATGTCGTAGGCGTTCTTGTACAGGCTCGTGACACCGCCGGCGGCGCGCACCTTGTTCTCGGGGCGCGCGTCGAAGTATTCATAGCCCATCGACGCCGGGGCGCCCAGGCCACCGCGCGAGCGGAACTTGCCGCTCTTCTTGTCGACGGCGGTGGCATTGATCGGCGCCCACAGGCGGTGGATGTCCTGGTCGATGTACGAGCCGTCGGTCGAGGCAAAATATTTTTGCTGGTTGATCTGGAAGAGCGACGCGGTCATGAAGTTCGCGCCGGCATCCAGGCCCGCCTTGTTGGCGGCGATCAGCATGTCGGCCTTTTCCTTGACCGGAATCGTGCGCCAGTCCTTCTTGAGCGGCGTGGCCCATGCCACTTCGCCCACGCCCTTGACGGGCGCCAGGCGCACCGGCTCGGTCTGCAGTTTGGCGTTGGCCTTGGCAATCGCCACGGCCTGGCGTGCGGCGCCGGCCACACCGTCGGTCGTCATGTCGTTGGTTGAGGCGAAGCCGTAGGCGCCGCCGGCGATCACGCGCACGCCGACGCCGCTCGATTCGGTGTTGTTGATGCTCTCAACGTTCAGGTCACGTGTGATGACGAACTGGTTCAGGTAGCGCCCGATGCGCACGTCGCAGTACGACGCGCCGGCTTGCGTCGCCGCGTTCATCGCGGTGTCGGCCAGGGCTTTCTTGGCGCTTGCCGCCATCGGGTTGAGCAGGTCTTCGGCCGCGATCGCGTTGCCAAAGACCGGAATGAACAGCGCGCCAGCCGTGCCGGCGCCGATATGCAGGAATTGTCGACGTTCCATGAGTTATCCGTTTACGTTTGCGCTCGCGTGAGCGCCTGCACGTCGTTCCCGCGGAGGCGGGAACCCAAGCTTGCATGCGTCATTGCGGCTCATGAGAACTTGGGTTCCCGCCTGCGCGGGAACGACGGCCTGGAGATACTTACACTGCGTCCGACAGCGACGTGAAGTTGAAGTCGCGGATCTTCATCGACGGGATCAGCATCGAGTAGCGTGCTTCATCGGCGCCGATGACCACCGGCTTGCCGATTTCCTCGATATTGTTCAGCATCGACACCGGGCTTTCGTTGAAACGGAAGTTCTTGATCGGGTGCTTGATCTTGCCATTTTCAACGTAGAACGTGCCGTCGCGCGTCAGGCCCGTGAGCAGCACCGATTGCGGATCGACCATGCGGATATACCAGGTGCGCGTGACCAGCACGCCCTTCTTGGTGTTGGCGATCAGTTCTTCGGTGGTCTTGTTGGTGCCGGCCATGATGATGTTGCCGGCCGCGCCCACCGCGCGCTGGTTCTTCTGCTGCGCCCAGAAGCGCGAGTAGTCCAGTGCATTGATCTTGCCATCCTTGACCAGCTCCACGCGCTCGCGCGGCAGCATGTTGTCGTCCCACGGCAGCACCGCGACATCCTTGTCCCATGGGTCGGACCAGATATTGACCTGCTGGTCGAACAGCTTGTCGCCCAGGCGGTTCTTGCCGCCGGCTTTCGACAGGAAGCTGCGGCCTTCGTCGGCGCGGCGCGCATCGAAGCCACCCAGCATGAAGCTGAGCAGGTCGGATGTGGCGGCCGGTTCCATGATGACCGTGTAGCGGCCCGGTTCCAGTGCCTTGGCGTCGACCGAGCGCAGTGCTTTCTCGATCGCGATTTCGGCCGCTTCGCGCGGATCGAATTTGGCGACGTCGCGCGCCGAGCGCTTGACCCAGCCCGAACCGCGGCCGTCTTCGGTGCGCACGGTCAGCGTGAAGTCCAGCGACGTTGCCACCTGGTGGCCGAACAGGCCATTCGAGTTGGCGATGGTTTCAAAGCTGGTGCGGTCGGTGAAGAAGCCGGCCGATACCAGGCCGCGCTTGCGGCAGCCTTCGATCGCATAAGCCGCAGCCTGCGCGCGGTATTCCGGATCGATGTCGGCGGTCTTCTGCACGAACGTGTCCGATGGCTTGTACGCCGTCTTGGCGATGGCCGGGATGAATTCCGGGTTGTCCGGCGCCAGGCGCGCCAGGTCCTCGGCGCGGCGCACCGCGCGCTCGATCGACTTGTCGTCGAATTCGTTGATGGTCGCGGTGCCCTGCTTCTTGCCGAAGGCGACCTGCACCTGGATGCGGGTGTCGTCGGCCAGACCGGCGGTCGAGACGGCATTGCGCGCAAAGCGGATATTGCCGATGCGGTTGCCCTCGATGTTGACGATGCATTCATCGGCTTTGCTCAGCGACAGCACGCGGTCGGTGATGCGTTTGGTTTGTTCCTGGGTCAAGATACTCATGTGCGCCCCTGCTTAGCCGATCTTGCGAGCGGTGTTGATCACATTGATGCCGTTGAAGCGCGTGGTCGACGAACCATGCGAGACGATGCTGATCTGCGGCGGCTGTCCTTTGCCGTCGAAGAACGAACCGCCCATGCGCCAGTCGCGTTCATCGCAGATGGCGCTGCAGGCGCCCCAGAATTCCTGGGTGTTCGACTGGTAGGCCACGTCTTCCAGCATCTGGCCGATCTTGCCGTCCTTGATTTCGTAGAACAGCTGGCCGCCAAACTGCGAGTTGTAGCGCTGCTGGTCGATCGAGAACGAGCCGTCGCCGACGATGTAGATACCCTTCTTGATGCCCTTGACCATCTCGTCCGGCGTCAGCTTGGTCTTGCCCGGTGCGAGCGAGACGTTCGGCATGCGCTGGAACTGGACCGTGTTCCAGCCATCGGCATACGAGCAGCCATGCGATTCTTTTTCGCCGATGATGTGGGCCTGGTCGCGCGTGGCCTGGAAGTTGACCAGGATGCCGTCCTTGATGATGTCCCAGCGCTTGGATTTCACGCCCTCGTCGTCGAAACCGATGGCGCCCAGCGAGCCTGGCGTGGTCTTGTCGGCGAAGATGTTGACGATTGGCGAGCCGTACTTGAAGCTCTTCGATTGCAGCTTCTCGAGCGTGGCGAAGCTGGTGCCGGCGTAGTTGGCTTCGAAGCCCAGCACGCGATCGAGCTCCGTCGGGTGGCCGACGTTCTCGTGGATAGTCAGCCACAGGTGTTCGGGCGCCAGCATCAGGTCGTACTTGCCCGGCTGGACCGACTTGGCGGTCAGCTTGCGCTTGGCGTCGCGGCCGGCGGCGCGGGCGTCTTCGATGATGTCATACGATTCGGTGTACAGCGTGGCGATGCCGCCAGCGGCCTTGATCTTGTGCTCGGGCCGCGCATCGAAGTACTCGTAGCCCTTGCCCACCGGGGAGCTCAGGCCGGCGCGCGAGCGGAACTTGCCGCTGGCCTTGTCGACCGCGGTGGCCGAGAATGGCGCCCACAGGCGATGCACGTCCTGGTCGATGTACGAGCCGTCGGTCGAGGCAAAATACTTTTGCTGGTTCACCTGGAACAGCATCGACTGCATGAAGTTCGCGCCGCCTTCCATGCCGGCCTTGTTCGCGGCGATCAGCATGTCGGTCTTCTCTGCGATCGGCACGGTGCGCCAGTCTTTCTTGATCGGGGTGCTCCATGACACGTCGCCCACGCCCTTGACTGGTGCGAGGCGCACCGGTTCGGTCTGCAGCTTGGCGTTTGCCTTGGCGATTGCCACGGCCTGGCGCGCCGCATTCGCGATGCCATCGGTCGACATGTCGGACGTCGCGGCAAAGCCGTAGGCGCCATTCACGATCACGCGCACGCCCACGCCGGCCGACTCGGTGTTGGCCACGTTTTCGACGTTCAGCTCGCGCGTGGTGATGAACTGGTTGAGGTAGCGACCGATGCGCACGTCGGCGTAGCTGGCGCCGGCCTTGGTGGCGGCGTTGAGCGCGACATCGGCCAGCGCCTTCTTGGCGGCCACTGGCATGCTGCTGGTGAGCTCTTCGGCAGCGATGGCGCGTCCGAAAGGCAGCAGCATCGAGGCGGCTGCCCCGCTGCTGAGATTAAGAAAGGTACGGCGTTCCATGAGATCTCCTGAATAACCTTCGTCCGGGCAGCGGTTCCGCGAACAGCTCGGGCCGCTCTTGTAATTACAGCTCTTATGCTTTGGTTTTATGACAGATGAAAACGTGACAAACCGCGCAACCTTAGCAGCAACTTAAGACTTTGAATAGGCAAATGTTGTGCCACCACAATGCACAAATTTGTACGTACCTTGCGCAGCTTCTTTTCTCCCTTCATCCCGTCAATACGGGCGTGAACGCCCGCCACACATGCATATGTGACGAACGCTTGACTGTGCGCCGTGCCTCCCGGATCATCAGCGCAGCGACGACGGCGCACCGCCCGTCGTCAACCATCATGGAGACCTCGCACGATGAAACGACTGATCCTGGCCGCAATGCTGGCAACCGGCATCGCCGGCGCCGCACACGCGGACGACGCCCTGAAATCCGCCATCGCCGGCGAGCACCGCGCCGCCGCCAACAAGGCCCGCGATGCCTTCCGCCACCCTTACGAAACCCTGACCTTCTTCGGCATCAAGCCGACCATGACGGTCATCGAACTCTCGCCGGGCGGCGGCTGGTACACCGAGATCCTGGCGCCCTACCTGCGCGAGAACGGCAAGCTGATTGGCGCTGGCGGTTCGCCGGAATCGCGCGGCGGCAAGGCCTATCGCGACAAGCTCGCTGCCGACGCCAAGGTCTACGACAAGGTGATGCCGGTGGTGTTCGAACCGCCGACCCGCTTCGAGCTGGGTGCGCCGAACAGCGCCGACATGGTCGTCACCTTCCGTAACCTGCACAACTGGCTGGGCGCGGGCGACGAAGCCGTGGTCACGACGCTCAAAGAAGTCCACAAGGTCCTCAAGCCGAATGGCGTGCTGGGCGTGGTCGAACACCGCCTGCCTGTCAAGATGACGCAGGATGCGAAGGCATCGAGCGGCTACATGCACGAAGCGTATGTGATCCGCATGGCCGACCTGGCCGGCTTCAAGCTGGCCGCAAAGTCGGAAGTGAACGCCAATCCGAAGGACAAGGCGGACCATGAAAAAGGCGTGTGGACGCTGCCACCGGTACTGGCCAACAAGGACAAGGACCGCGAGAAGTACATGGCGATCGGCGAGAGCGATCGCATGACGCTCAAGTTCGTCAAGAAGTAAGCAGCCTGCATGACGTGGGAAGGCCGAGGCCTTCCCACGTATTTTCTTTTGCGGCGCACGTGTATATTCTTCCGGTTGATATCCCCCTCGCGCAACCGAAGGAAACCATGAAGACTTTGCGATTCGCCGTTCTCGCGCTGGCCGTCTCCGGCGCGCTCCATGCCCAGGAAACCACGCCGCTAGACGCCCAGCCGGCCGCCGCCACCGCCGTTCCCACCCCCGCCGTACCAGCCGCATCGCGCACCACCACGCCCGCCCCTGCACTGCCTGCCGTTGAAAACTCGGTCGTCAAGATTTTCGCCACCGTGCGCCGGCCCGACCCGTACAAACCCTGGACCAAGTCGGCACCAGCGGCCATTACAGGCTCCGGCGTCATCATCGAGGGCAAGCGCATCCTGACCAACGCCCACGTGGTGGGTTACGCCAGCCAGGTCGAGGTGCAGGCCAGCCAGTCGGGCGACAAGGTGTCGGCGAAGGTCATCGCGCTGGCACGCGGGCTCGATCTGGCGGTGCTGGAGCTCGATGATCCCAGCTTCTTCGACAAGCGCCCGCCGGTGCCACGCGCCGCCGTGCTGCCGGACGTGCGCCAGCAGGTGTTCGCCTACGGCTACCCGGTCGGCGGCAATTCGCTCTCGACCACCACCGGCATCATCTCGCGCGTGGAATTCGTCAACTACGGCGCCTTCAGTTCGGGCCTGCGCATCCAGATCGACGCGCCGATCAACCCGGGCAACAGCGGCGGGCCGGTGATCGCCGGCGAGCGCATGATCGGCCTGGCGTTCGCCAACGTGACCAATGCGCAGAGCATCGGCTACGTGATCCCCAACGAAGAAATCGAACTGTTCCTGCGCGACGTGGCCGACGGCACCTACGACGGCAAGCCGCTGCTGCATGACAGCGTGCAGACGCTGGAAAGCCCGGCGCTGCGCCAGTACCTCAAGCTCGACAAATCGGTCGAGGGCGCGGTGGTGCACCGGCCGTACCGCACCGACGCCGCCTGGCCGCTGAAGGAGTGGGACGTGATCACCCACATCGGCGAGCATGCGATCGACAACCAGGCGATGGTCAAGCTGGGCTCGAGCCTGCGCGTGCGCTTCCAGTACCGCATCCAGCAGGTGGCGAAGAACGGCAAGGTGCCGATGTCGATCATCCGCGGCGGCAAGCCAATGAAGGTCGAGGTGCCGGCCACCGGCGCGCGCCCGCTGCTGATCCCGGACCTGGATGGCGGCTATCCGTCGTACTTCATCTATGGCCCGGTGGCGTTCTCGCGCGCCACCAGCGAATTCATGGCCTTTGTCAGCGGCAGCGCGCCGGGGATGAATGCGTATGCGTTCAACGCCAGTCCGCTCGTGACGCAGCGCGGCGATTCGCCGACACCCGAGCGCGAAGAGCTGGTCGTGATCAGCGCGCCGTTCTTCCCGCACAAGCTGGTGAGCGGCTACAGCAACCGCTTCGGGTCGGTCGTGGAATCGGTCAATGGCAAGCCGGTACGCAGCCTGGCGCATCTGGTGGCACTGCTGCGCGACCTGAAGGACGAACAGGTGGTGCTGAAGTTCGATCAGCGCTATGGCGAGACGATGATCCTGCCGCGGCAGGCAACGCTGAATGCGACCGAGGAAATCCTGTCGGACAACGGGGTACGCTCGCAGGGTTCGGACGACATGATGAAGGTGTGGGGGAAGAAATAGGTCGGTGGCGGGCGCAGGACTGGGATTCCCGCCTTCGTGGGAATGACGTGGCACAGGTAGCGTAGCACGTTGTTCCCGCGCAGGCGGGAACCCAAGTCAGCAGCGCAGCCACCCAAAAGAATTCACTTCGCCTTCTCCACAGGCACGAACATCAAATCCTGGAAGTCATAGCTGAAGTCCGTCTCGGTCGATACGGGCTTCATGCGCAGCCGCTCGATCGTGCCATCGGGTTCGAGCGAGAACGTCGCATACGCATCCGCGTTGAAGTTGCGCTCCTTCCAGCGCACGATGAAGGTGTCGTGCTGGAAGTGCTCCATCTCGCCCGTCAGGTCGGGCGTGCGCGCAAACGACATCACCAGCTTGCTGCCGGCGCGCCGGATCGTCGCCTTGCCGTACCAGGCATCTTCGTACTCGCCTTCGTACTCGCGCAGCGCCAGCGACGGTTTCGATGCCTTGGCGCGGCCGGTGCTTTCACCTTGTACGCGGGCTGCTTCCTTGGCGCTGGCCTCGTTCGCGATGTCGGCGATGCGGCCGATCCAGTCGGTCGGCGCGACACCCAGATAGCCGTCGAGCAGGCGGTATTGCAGCGCATTGAGCGATGGGCCGCTTTCGGCGTTGGTGAAGATCGCGATGCCGAGCTTCGCTTCCGGCACCAGCAGTACGCGCGAATAAAAGCCCTGCAGCGCGCCGCCGTGCATCGCCACCAGCTTGCCCTGGTAGTCGCGCAGCTGGAAGCCCAGGCCGTAAGCCATGAAGTTGGGCCTCGTCGCCGCGAGCGACGGCTTGGGCTGGCTGACCGTCATCGGCGTTTGCGCGGTCCACATCTCGCGCGCCTGCTTGTCGGACCACAGGCGTGCATCCTTGCCGCCCGCCCCCGCCGGCAGGCGGCCGTTATCGAGCAGCACGTTCATCCAGCGCGCGATGTCTTCGGCATTGGTGTTGATGCCCACCGCGCCGACGGCGTTCGCCACCGGCATCGGCTTGACGACTGCCGCCTTGCCATTGATCTTGCTGTGCGGCGCCGATACGTTCATGCCAGCCGTGTGCGCGGCCAGGCTGGTGGTGGTCGCGGTCATGCCGACCGGATCGAGGATCCATTCGCGCATCGTCGTGCCCCAGTCCTTGCCAGACTTTTGCGCGATGATCTTGCCGGCCACGATGTAGAGCAGGTTGTCGTAGGCGTAGCTGTTGCGAAAGCTCGTTGCCGGTTTGATGTAGCGAAGGTTGTGGATGATTTCGTCGCTGGTGAAGGTGGTGGTCGGCCACCACATCAGGTCACCGGCGCCAAGACCCAGGCCGCTGCGGTGCGTGAGCAGGTCGCGCACGGTCATCTCGGCCGTCACGTAGCTGTCGTACATGCGAAAGTCCGGCAGATGCTTGATGACCGGGTCGTCCCAGTTCAACTTGCCCTGATCGACCAGCATCGCCAGGCCGGCGGCAGTAAAGGCCTTGGAATTCGACGCGATCTCGAACAGCGTCTTGCCATCGACCGGGGTCGGGTCGCCCAGCTTGCGCACGCCGAAGCCTTGCGTGACGACGACCTTGCCATCCTTGACCACCGCAATCGCAATGCCCGGCACGTCGAAGGTTTTCAACACGCGCTGCACGTCGGCGTCCAGGTTGTAGGCGGGGACTGCTGCCGTAGTTGTTGGTGCTGCCGCCGTCTGCGCGACGGCCAGGCCGGCGCCGCAGAACGCGACCAGCACCGCGCCGGCGATGTGTTTCAACAGTCCGCTGGAAGAGCGTGTCATCATGGCTTGCCCATCGCTTTGTCGACGCTCGATTGCGTCTCGGGGTGATAACGCTCGCGCGCCTTCTTGTAGACGCCCTCGGCCCAGGTGCGGTCCTCGGCCTTTTCGCGCAGCGCGGCGTACAGCGGCACCACGAACTTCTGGCGGCCCACGCTCATCAGGAATGCTTCCATGTCCGGGCGCACGTCACGGTAGCCGGCGTGCACCGCCGCGCGGTAGAAGCGAAACGCCACTTCGTTGTTGGTCGACTTGGCCAGGTCATAGGCGCGGTCGAGTTCTGCCAGCCTGGCGGCGTCGGCCTTCTTGTCGATATCGTTCAGGAACTTCATCCACTCGACGGCGTTCCAGTTTTTGGCGTTCAACTGCGCGGTCGATACCGTGCCCTTCGTCCAGCCATCGATCGCGGCATTCAGTTTGGCCAGGCGCTGCGACACGGCGCGCTGCCCGCTGGCCGGGATGCCCGGGCCATGGATCCACTCGTCGAGTTCCGCGTCGCTCATGATCTTGGGGTTCTTCGCCAGCAGCTGCGCGCGCAGGTAGGCGATGAACTGCTCGTTGGTCACGCTTTGGAACGCGTGCTGGTCGAACCAGCCGCGCAGGAATTGATCGAATGCGGCGCGGCCGGCGCGCTGCTCGAGCGTATGCAGGAACCAGGCGCCTTTCGGGTAGGCCAGCGAGGTGTCCGGGTAATCGGCAGCGTTGGTGTCAGCCTGGCGCGAGACCAGCGCCTGCTTCGCCGGCGGCAGCTCCTTGAGCATCTCGAGCGCTTCTTCCTGCTCGAGCTGCAGGTTCATCAGCGCGACTTCCTTGCCGTAGATTTCTTCCAGAATGCGGGTGGTGACGTAGGTGGTGAAACCTTCGTTGAGCCACCAGTGCTTCCAGGTTGCGTTGGTCACCAGGTTGCCCGACCAGCTGTGCGCCAGTTCGTGCGCCACCAGGTCGACCAGGCTGCGGTCGCCCGCGATCATGGTGGGTGTCAAAAAGGTCAGGCGCGGATTTTCCATGCCGCCGATCGGGAACGATGGCGGCAGCACCAGCATGTCGTAACGCCCCCAGCGATATGGGCCGTACAGCTTCTCGGCCGCCGCGACCATCTTCTCGGTGTCGGCCAGTTCGTACTCGGCCGCCTTGATGCGCTGCGGCTCGGCGTACACGCCGGTGCGCCCACCCAGCGTGCGCGCTTCGAGCTCGCCGATGCCGATCGCCAGCAGGTACGATGGAATCGGCTGCGGCATCGTGAATTTCCAGCCGCCCTTGCCGGTTGCCTTCATGTCGTTATCGGCGCTCATCACCACGCGCAGGCCTTCCGGCGCCTCGATGCGCGCGGTGTAGGTAAAGCGCACGGCCGGCGTGTCCTGGATCGGCACCCACGAGCGGGCATTGATCGCCTGCGACTGGCTGAACATGAACGGGTACTTGCCTGACATGGTCTGCACCGGCTGCAGCCATTGCAGTGCGGTGGCCGTCGGCGCGGTGCGGTAATGGATGCGTACCTTGGTCTGGCGGGCCGGCAGCTTGATCTGCAGGGGCTGGCCCTTCTCTTCATCGAACTTGCCGAGCGTGTAGTCGGCCTTGCGCCAGGCGCCCTTTGCATCCTGCGCTTCGATCTTCGAGATCGTCAGCTCGCGCGTGTCCAGGTCGAGCGTCGTCGCTTTCTTGTCGATCCAGTTCAGCGTCAGCTCGGCGTAGCCGTCCAGGCTTTTCTTCGCGAAGTCGGCCTTCAGGTCCAGGTGCAGGGCCGTGGTCTTGACCTGGTCGTATTTGGCGTAGCTGAGGGGATCGAGCGCGAACGCGTAAGCGCTCCACGCGCCCAGGAAGGCTGCGGTGGTGGCGCGCAGCAGGGTGCTTTTGTTCATGGTCTCTCGCGGAAAATGACAGCCCGGCCGGGCTGAAGGCGGGAGCAGAATAGCATGGGCGTCAGGCCGGCGAAAGCGTTGCCGGGCCACGCTGATCCAGTGTCAATACGCCAACACTGCCTGCGTGATCCACACCGGCGCGGACCACAGCATGTTGCCGTCGTCCTGCGTGACCTTCGCATAATAGAAGTGCGCGCCCGGCACCGGCGTGATCGTGGTCTCGGCCTGCTGCGACAGGCGCGTGACCTCGCCATTGCGGCCCGGGACGCCTTCCATGATCGCCACTGCCGCGACCTGCCGGCCAGCGGCGCTGGCGAAATTCGCGATCAAGGTGAGTGGCCCGCGGTTGGTGAACTGCGCGCCCATCACGTGGCCGTTGGCCGTCAACACCAGCTGGGACGTCTTGTCCATCGTCGCGAACACGCGGCGCGCCCTGAGTGCGTCGACCAGACTGGCGCGGTTCAGCGCGACGCCCGTTGGCAGCAGCACGCCCGTGCGGTTGCCGTACGACGCGCCCCAGTTGGCGCAGTGGTTGTCCTGGTTGGTGCTGAAGGCCAGCCGGTAGCCTGCTTCGAGCAGGCGGTTGCAGGCGCCTTCGAAACTGCTGCGGCGGGTTTCGGTCTCGGTCACATTGTTCGAAAACGCACTGGTGTTCATCACTTCGCACAGCACCATCGCGGCGCCGCCATCCTCGGTATAGGCAAGCGGCACGCCGCCCACCTGGAACTGGCCCGCTGGCGCCGGATGGTTGAACTGGCCCAGCCAGCCGCGCTGGCGCATCAGCGTGTACAACGCCGCGTAGTCGCTGCGTGGCGTGATCGTGTCGGCGAACGGCGCCCCATTGGCGTTCGTCTCCCAGCCCAGCAACTCGTCGCTGTTGAAGATATTGATATGGCCGCCCTTTTCGATGACGCCCCACTCGAGGCCATACAGCGCCAGAAAGCCCGGATGCTGCGCCGAGAACGTGCTGGCGGCGGCCAGGCCCGCGCGGTACAGGGCACGCGCGGCAGCCGGGTCGGCATCGGGCGCGCTGCCTGGCGAGCCGTCGAACATGTGGTTGTGTTCCGAAGCGACGAGGATGTCCAGGCCGCGTCCATGGGCATAAGCGAAGGCAGCGGCAGGTCCATACAGCGCCGACTGCGGCCGCTGGGCGCTTCGGCAGTTCGCGACGTCGGCGCCGCCGTCGCTGTGATTGGTCTGGCTGTGCAGATTGCCCAGGTAGACGGTATAGGGCAGCGCGGCGGACGCCGGCGCTGCCCCTGGCATGAAGGCGCCTGGCAGCGGTGCGAAAGCGGGCGTGGCCAGTGCACGCGGCGTGCCGACCGCGATCTCCCATTCCTGGTCGATTGCATCATGTTCCGCACGTTGCACCAGCGCGCGCAGGCGCACGCGATAGATGCCGTCCGGCGCCGGCTGCTTGCCCAGGCGCCCCGACCAGGGCACCGTCACCGTGATCTCGTCACCGGTCAGCGTCACCTGGCCGCGCCACTGCAAAACGGTCTGCCCGCCCGGCGCGCGCAGCTCGACGCGCCAATCGACATTGGCCGGCTGCGCCAAGCCGGGATACGCGAACGTCAGCGTGAACGTACGTGCCGCCTGCGCGCCAGATTGGAAAGGCGCATGCAGCGTGGCGTCGAATTCCTGGTGTTCGGCAGGACTGGCGCTGGCCTGGCTGCAGCACAACGACAGGACGAGGATGGGCAGATATGCAGTTTTCATGGTGACAAGCTTGCAACTTGCCCGCCCTGTCACCTTGCGCCATGCGTGCTACGGTTGTCATCCTGATCATGTTCATTGATGAGTTTCAAGCTTACATAGCCGGGGTCAGGTCTGACATTCAGACACGACCTCCATAGCCGGCATAGCCGGGGTCACTAGCCGGGGTCAGGTCTGACATTCAGACACGACCTCAGCTTTAGCCACTTTTAATGGTGTCTTGCCCAGGATTGCATGGCCCGGGGGTCACAGCCGGGGTCAGGTCTGACATTTAGACACGACCTCAGCCTTAGCCACGTTCAGTGGTAGCTCGCCCAGTATCAGCATGGCTCATTGCCAGCTAGTTCCAATAACGACTGTCGAGATCGTGTCCGAATGTCAGACCTGACCCCCGCTTTTGTTTACAGACACGACCTCAGCTTTAGCCACTTTTAATGGTGTCTTGCCCAGGATTGCATGGCCCGGGGGTCACAGCCGGGGTCAGGTCTGACATTTAGACACGACCTCAGCCTTAGCCACGTTCAGTGGTAGCTCGCTCAGTATCAGCATGGCTCATTGCCAGCTAGTTCCACTACCGACTGTCGAGATCGTGTCCGAATGTCAGACCTGACCCCCGCTTTTGTTTAATGGTGTCTTGCCCAGGATTGCATGGCCCGGGGGTCACAGCCGGGGTCAGGTCTGACATTTAGACACGACCTCAGCCTTAGCCACGTTCAGTGGTGGCTCGCCCAGTATCAGCATGGCTCATTGCCAGCTAGTTCCACTACCGACTGTCGAGATCGTGTCCGAATGTCAGACCTGACCCCCGCTTTTGCGGCCGTCGCGAAGATCGATCGCGCTAACCGGCCGAGATTGTTTAGTAAACTGGCTAAACAACTGAGTAAAATCCGGTAATGATTGCCGGGAAACCTGACTCCACCTATAACCTGTACACAGGCTCGAGCGCGCGCGTTGATGACATCGCCCGCGCGCTGGATGTGCCTCTGGCGCAGCGTATCAAGAACAGGCGGCGGGCTGTGCGCTCCCGCCACGTGGAGACACCAATGACAGCTCGTTTCAAGACCCAATCCCTTTCCTTCGCAGTCCTGTTTTTTAGTGCGGCGCCCTTGCAGGCGGCCGAACCGGGCTCCCCGGCCGCGGCGGTGAACGTCTTCATCGGCACTGGCGGCGACGGCCACACCTTCCCGGGCGCGAGCCGGCCGTTCGGGATGGTGCAGCTCAGTCCCGACACCCAGCACCGCCACTTCCGCCAGAGTTATCCGTGGGCCGCCGGCTACAACCACGGCGACGGCTCGATCCTCGGCTTCTCGCACACGCACTTCTCGGGCAGCGGCCACTCGGACCTGGGCGACGTGCTCCTGATGCCCTACAGCGGCGAAACCAAGCTGGAGCCGGGCTACCCCGAGCGACCGTTCTCGGGCTACCGCTCGCGCTTTTCGCACGACCAGGAACAGGCCGAACCCGGCTACTACGCGGTGCGCCTGAAAGACCATGACGTCGACGTCGAGCTGACCGCGAGCGAGCGTGTCGGCCTGCACCGCTACAAGTTCAAGGCCGGCGAGCCGGCCAAGGTGCTGCTCGACCTGCGCACCAGCATCTACAACTACGACGGCAAGAACCTGTGGTCGCGCCTGCGCATGCGCGACGCCAGCACCGTCACCGGCATGCGCGAAACGCGCGGCTGGGCGCCGGGCCGTCAGCTGTATTTCGCGATCCGGTTCTCGCGCCCGATCGACACGCGCCAGCTGCTCAATCGCGAAGAAGCCGTTGAGTACAAGGGCTTTGCCCAGCCGGGCAAGACGCCGGGCGACCGCGCGCTGGTCGAAGGCAAGGCGCTGATGGGCGACTTCAGTTTCGGCGTGCCGGCTGACGGCACCCTGTTGGTAAAGGTCGCGCTCTCGCCCGTCAGCGAAGACAATGCGATTGCCAACCTGGCCGAGATGCCGGGCTGGGATTTCGACGCCGAACGCCGCCGCGCCGGCAAGGCCTGGGACGAGGCGCTGGGCGCCGTCAAGGTCGACGCACCGGCGCCAATGCGCACGCAGTTCTACACGGCGCTGTACCACACGATGCTCGCGCCGTCGCTGTTCATGGACCTCGACGGCAGCTACCGTGGCCCGGACAACGCGGTGCACAAGGCCAGGGACTTCCGCTTCCACTCGACGTTCTCGCTGTGGGACACCTACCGCGCGCTGCACCCGCTGCTCACGATCGTCGCGCCCGAACAGCGCAGCGCCGACTTCGTCAACTCGCTGATCGCCTCGCAGCAGCACAGCCCCTACGGCGTGCTGCCGGTGTGGCAGTTCCACGGCCTGGAAACCTGGACCATGATCGGCTACCACGCGGTGCCCGTGATCGCCGACGCCTACATGAAGGGCATCCGCGGCTTCGACGCCGACAAGGCCCTGGCCGCGATGACCGCCAGCGCCGAATACGGCCCATACGGCGGGCTGGAACACTATATGAAGCTGGGCTACGTGCCGATCGACCTCGAAAAGGAAGCGGCCTCCAAGACCGTCGAATACGCCTACGACGACTGGACCATCGCGCGCATGGCCGAAAAAATGGGCAAGAAGGATGTCGCCGCGCGCTACTACCGGCGCGCCCAGAACTACCGCAACGTGTTCGACAAGGACACGGGCTTCATCCGCGCCCGCAAATCCACCGGTGAATTCCGCACCCCGTTCGATCCGGCGCAATCCAACTTCGGCAGCGACTACACCGAGGGCAGCGCATGGCAGTATTCCTGGTACATGCCGCACGATAACGCGGGCCTGATCGGCTTCCTGGGCGGCGACGCACAGCTCGTGGCAAAGATGGACGAAGTCTTCGACGCCAAGGTCGACGATAACCTGTACGCGCACATGGAAGACATCTCGGGCCTGATCGGCCACTACGCCCACGGCAACGAGCCGTCGCACCACGTCGCCTACCTGTACAACTACGCCGGCGCGCCGTGGCGCACGCAGGAACGCCTGGCCAATATCATGGCCACGCAGTACAGCGACAAGCCCGATGGCCTGTCGGGCAACGACGATCTGGGCCAGATGTCGGCCTGGTTCGCGTTCACGGCACTGGGCTTCTATCCGGTCGCCCCGGGAAGCAACGAGTACGTGATCGGCCGCCCGTTCCTCGACAAGGCGACGCTGAACCTGCCGAACGGGAAGCGCTTCACCGTGCGCGCCGAGAACCTGTCGGCCACCAACGGCTATGTCGGGCGCGTGACCCTGAACGGCAAGCCGCTCGCGCGCACCTTCCTGCGCCACCAGGACATCATGGCCGGCGGCGAACTCGTATTCACGATGCAGGCCACGCCGAACAAGGACTGGGGCACGGCGAAAGACGCGCGCCCGTACACGCAGACCGCGTACTGACCGGCGCTCTAGATGGCCGTGACGATCCGCGACATTGCCCGTGCCACCGGCTACTCGATCGGCACGGTCTCGCGCGCGCTGAAAAACCAGGAAGGCCTGGCCGGCGAGACGCGCACGCGCATCTGCGCCACGGCGCGCGAGCTGGGATACGACGTCGGCAATCTGCGCCAGAGCGAGATTCGCCGCGTCGCCTTTCTGCTGCACCGCCAGCACAACACGCAATCGGCCAGCCCGTTCTACCTGCCGGTGCTGCACGGGGCCGAGGATGCCTGCCGCAAGCACGGCATCGCGCTGTCGTTCGTCGTGGTCGGTCCGGCCGAGCCGATGCTGGATCTCGTGCGCCTGCACCAGCCGGACGCGCTGCTGTGCGCCGGCTTTTTTGAGCCGGAACTGGTGGCCGCGCTGCGCGACACCGGCAAGCCGCTGGTACTGCTCGACATGCGCCTGCCCGGCTACCGCTCGGTCAATCCCGACCATGCGCTGGGCGGTTACCTGGCCACGCAGCACCTGCTCGCGCTGGGACGGCGCCGCATCGCCATGCTTACCGGCCCGCTGTCGCATCACAGCATCAGCGAGCGCTATCGGGGCTTTCGCAAGGCCCTGTTCGAGGCGCGCATGCTGGCCGATCCCGACCTTGAAATCCAGCTGCCCAGCATCGGCGACACCCAGGACAATCTGCACGGGGCGGTCGACACCCTGCTGGCGCGCGAACCGCGGCCCGATGCGCTGTTCTGCTACAACGACAGCGCCGCACTGGCGGCCATGCGCCACTGCCTGGCGCGCGGCCTGAAGGTCCCGCACGACATCGCGATCGTCGGCTTCGACGACATCAGCGCCGCCGCGGCCGCGGTGCCGCCGCTCTCGAGCATCAATATCGACAAGGATCTGCTGGGCCGGATGGGCGTGGACCTGTTGCTGGACAAGACCGCCACGTCCGGCCTCGAACAGACACTCACGGTGCAGCTGATGGTCCGCGCAAGCAGCACGGGAGAGGCGCGATGACCAGGCCCGCAGCCATCCTCTGCGCGGGCGAAGCGCTGGCCGACCTGCTGCACCAGGACGGCGACACATGGCGCAGCCACGCTGGCGGCTCGACCTGGAACGTGGCGCGGGCACTGGCCGCGCTGGGCGTCGCCAGCGGTTTCGCCGGCGCCATCAGCCGTTGCATGGCCGGCGATGCGCTGTGGCGCGCCAGCGAAGCGGCGGGCCTGGACCTGCGCTACCTGCAGCGGGCCGCCACGCCGCCGCACGACGTCGTCAGCGGCGACGTTGCAGCGAACCTGCATTTCGACGTGACGATGATGCCGCCCGGTTGGCCGCACGAAGTGCGGTGGCTGCACTTCGGCGGCACCAGCCTGGCGCGTGGACCGCTCGACCTCGCGCTGATCGCGCTGGCCGAACAGGCGAAAGCGCATGGGCTGCGCATCAGTTATGACCCGCACTGGCGCAACCTGATGGGGCCAGCCTACGACGCGACGCTGCGGCGCATGACCGAACTGGCCGACGTCATCAAGGTGGCCGACGACGACCTGCGCGCGCTGTTTCGCAGCCACGACACGCTTGGCTCGCTGGAGCGTCTGCGCGCGCGCAATCCGGCGGCGCTGGTGCTGCTCACACGCGGCGCCGGCGGCGCGTCGCTGTATCACGGCGCGCAGACATGGCATGCGCAGGCGCCCGTCGTTGACGTCGCCGATGTGGTCGATACGCTGGGCGCGGACGATGCAGGGATGGCCGGGCTGATTTATTCGCTGCAGCAGTGGCCCGATGCAGGCATGGCTGCGCACCTGGCGTTTGCGGTGGCGGCGGGCAGCGCCGCAGGTCGGGTGGCGGGAGCGCACGCGCCCGACCTCGGCGCCGTCCGGGCGCTGCTAGGCAGGGTCGCAGTCATCTGCTGAACGCGCCCTGCGACGGGATCACGCCGAGGCGGCGCACTGGGCGCTGTCGCCCACAAAAGGACGGCAGTCGACGGGGATGTCGATCAGGAACGTCGTGCCCAGTTCGGGCGAGCTGTCGACCGACACGCTGCCGCCGTGGCTTTCGCCCACGGCCTTGACGAACGGCAGGCCGATGCCCCAGCCGGTAGCCGAGAACGGCCCCGTTTCGCGGCGCAGGTACTCGAAGATCCGGTTGTGCTGCTCTTCAGGAATCGCGTTGCCTTCGTTGTGAACGCTCACCATCAGTCGTCCGCGCGTCTGGTGCGCCCTGATGCTGACGGTGCCGCCGTCGCCATACTTGATCGCATTGTTGACGAGATTTTCCAGTGCGCGCCAGAGCGAGGCGCGGCACCAGTGGCCCGTGACCGGCTCGCCGGCCACGTCAACGACAACCTGCGTGCCATGCTGGCCGTGCCCGTATTGCTCGCCCAGTTCGCGCGTCAGTCCCTGGATATCGAAGTGCGTCAGGTGCAACGGGATCTTCGCCGCGCCCTGGAACGTCAGCGCGTCGAGCAGTTCGGCCATCATCTCGTTGAGGCGGTCGGCGTTGGTGCCGATCCGGGCGGCGACGTTTTTCACCTGCGCCCAGTCAGCCGTCATCGACATGAGCTGCGCGCCATGCGCGACCACCGACAGCGGCGTGCGCATGTCGTGCGACAGCGCGGCCGCCATTTTGTGCCGCAGATCTTCGTGAATCTGTGTAAACGAGCGCACCGCTTCGCGCATGGCGGCATTGATCGATGCGTCGATGATGCGCCAGTGGTCGTCGTCCAGGACCACCCTGCCCTTGGCCACGACCGCAATCGACTCGCGCAGGATCTGGTATTCGTGGACCACCTGGTCGGGGCCGAACGGCGTCATGCGGGCGCGCTCGGTCCCGTGCACGCTTGCCGAATTGTTGCCGCTCGCAGCCTGCGTGCGCGGATGGTCCGGGCTCAGGGCTTCGGCGATATTGTCGAAAAACGCCGGCAGCGTGTTGGTCAGCACGGGCCGCAGCAGATTTTGAGCGCCGTCGACGCGCGCGCGCACTTCCCGTTCCCAGCGGTCCATGACGGCGTCGCGGATGGAAATGAATTGCAACCCGGTGGGCGAAATACCGTGGCGGTCAACATTCTGGTCAGTGGCTAGTGTCATGCGGTCGTCAGTGTCAGGGCCGTACGCGGCATGCGCGATCGGTCACGAATAAGGGAAGATCAACGGCGATCAGGGGCCGTTCCCGAATTATATAGCGCAAGCCAATTCGCACCGCGCGGCCGGCCTCCGCACCCGGCGAATTTCAGCGCCGGCTGTGGCTGGGCCGCCACGCACCGCACGCTGGCCCTAGGCGCCGGCCGGCGTCCCCGCGATCCACAGCTCCACCCGGTGATCGCGCCGGTCATCCTGCAGTTCGAACGTCCAGTCAGGGCATGGCTGGCCATCGAGCAGCAGGCCTTCCATCCCGTCGCCCCCATGCACCGTGATCTCGTAGAACGCGCTGTGATAACGATAGCGCAGGCTGAAACCTTCCCAGCCCGGTGCCAGGTGCGGCGTCAGGTGCAGGCGCGCGCCGTTGCGCTCCATGCCCAGCAGTGCTTCGATCGCCAGCAGCCAGGTGGCCCCGGCCGAGGGGGTGTGCAAGCCGCCGATGGCACGGCCGATGTGCGGCGCCACCGTGCGCACGCCGCCCGCCAGGAAGTATGGCGGCGCGCCGTGATCGGCCGTGCGATCCGGACCCAGGCCCGGCGCCAGCGGATCGAGCATGCCGGCCAGTTGCCACGCGCGGCCGGCATCGCCCAGCCGCGCAAAGCCCGTCGCCGCCAGCGCGACGGCGCCGTGGTCCTGGCCGGGGCTGGCCACGACGCGCTCGCTCCAGTGCCCGTCGACCGCCGGATCGCACAGCAGCGTGACGCCGTGCGCCTCATCGACCAGGCGCAGCGCTGCGGCGCGCAGCGCGGCCGCACCGTGTTCGGCGTCGGCCTGCACTGCCCAGCCCTGGGTCGACAACTCGACGCGGCAAGCGGCGTTGGCGATCGAACCGAGTGCATTGCGGCTGTCCAGCCACGTCCAGCGGTACCAGTCGCCGTCCCAGCCGTGTTCTTCGCACTGCGCCCTGAGCGCCAGCGCGGCGCCGCGGCAGGTGGTGGCAAAACCGAAGTCGCCGCGCCGGTCCGCCACGTCGGCAAAGCGCTGCAGCACGGTGGCCATGAAAAAGCCCGTGCGCACGCTTTCGACACGGCCCGTCCCATCGTCGTCGTGCAGGCGCGCCGCTGCCAGCGGCAGGCCGCGCTGGCCGAAGCGCAGGCAGCCGCGCAGGCCGTGCACGCAGTGCTGGTACAGGTCGTCACCGGCGGCCAGCCGTGTTGCGTCGCCGGGATCGGCGCCGAATGGCAGCACGGCCAGCAGTGCGGAGTCGCCCGTGACGGCCAAGTAGCGCGTCAGCACATGGGGCAGCCACAGGAAATCGTCGACCGCAGGAGCCGGCAGGTTGGACTGCGCCGTGGCGAAGTCGCGCGCCGCCTGCAGCAACGCGTCGCGCAGCAGCTCAGGCCGGGCATGCACGCTGGCGAGCAGCGACTGCAGGCGCGTGGCGGGACAACGCTCGCCCCACGCCGCGCTGATCGCCTGATACGGCAGCCAGGTGTTCACGCGCAGGTCGAGCGATGCGGCGGGCGAGTGCAGTTGCACCGCTCCGAGCGTGCCATTCCACCAGGTGTGCAGGCGCTCCCACGCGGCAGCGGCGGCGCGCGCACCACCGTGCAGTTGCACCTCGCGGCTGGCGTCGAGCGTGCCGGGACCGGCCACGCCCAGCACGAACACCAGTTCGCGTTCCTCACCCGGCGCCAGCGTGATCGCCGTTTGCAGGGCCGCGCATGGCGTGCGCCCCGCACCGCTGGCGCCGGACAGGCTGCTGCGGCCCAGCGCCGCCGGCTGCGCGATGCTGCCCTGGCGGCCGATGAATTCGTCGCGGTCGCAGGTTGCGGCGACGTCTTCGGCGTCGACATGGAAGAACCCCACCTGGTCGCGGAAGTCGTCACTGAACGCATTGCGCGCGAACAGCGCGCCGCTGGCCAGGTCGATGCCGGTGACGACCTGCAGGCCGGGCGTGGCGTCGACGCTGTCGAGCTGCCATGCCACGAATCCGGTCACGCTCAGGCGCCGCGGCGCATCGCTGTCGTTGCGCAGCCGGAGCACGCTGTATTTGATGGGGACATCCGGCGCCACGAAGCAGCGCAGCGCCGAATGAATGCCATGCGCGCCGTGTTCGAACACGGTGTAGCCGACGCCGTGCCGGGTCAGGTAGGGTTCCGGCGATGGCGCCGGCCACGGCGTGGGCGACCAGAAGGCACCGCTGTCTTCGTCGCGCAGGTAGAACGCTTCGCCATCCTGCGGGGCGACATCGTCGCTGCCGGCGCTCAGGCGCGCAGCGCGCGTGCCGCTCCAGGTGACCGCATGGCCCCGTTCCGAGACCACCGATCCAAAGCCGGGATTGGCCAGCAGGTTGGCCCAGGGCGCCTGCGGCACCGGCACTGCAGCGTTGCTGCGCACCTCGTATTCGCGGCCATCGGGCGTGAAGCCGCCGATGCCGTTGTCGAACAGGCGTTCGGGCTGCACGGTGGGCAGTGCTTCCGTCATCCACGGCGTGGTCGCGCCAGCCACCAGTGGCGACGGCAAGGCGGCGCCGGGCCGCGCGGCGCGGCGCAACTGGTCGGCCAGGTCGCCCCGGCCGGACAGCAGCAGCACGCTTGCGCTCGAGCGCAGCAGGATGCGGTCTTCTTGCGCGACGTCTTCGCGCAGGAACAGGTGTACGCCGCCCGGCGCATCGAAGGTATCGGGGTCCACCAGCGCCATCGCCAGCGTCATCACCCCCTCGCGCACGGCGCGGCTGTCACACAGCACCAGGAGGTCGACCGCGAAGCCGCGGTTGCGCCAGTAGGTATGTGCCTGCAGCACCTGGCGCGCCAGGCCGGTATCCGGGCCGTCGGCTAGCTGGAGCAGCAGCACCGGCTGCACGCCATCGATGCCGTATGCGAGCAGGTCGGCGCGGCCGCGCACATTGCGCGCGATGACGGCCGGGTCGGCACGCAGGGCCGGTACCGGCTGCAGCAGGCAGCCGGCCAGGCGGTTGCACAGCTGCGCATCGGCTTCGCTCACGTCCATGCGGCGCAGGAAGGCCTGGGCCTGGGTCCAGGCCGCGTCGATCGCGCGGTCGACCGCATGGCCGGCGCTGTAGCGGGCCGCCAGTTCACGCGCCATCGCCCGGCTGGCGGCAACGCCCAGCACCAGGTCGACGGTGATCTCTTGTTGCGGCGCCAGCGTGACGGTGCGGCGCAAGGCCAGCAACGCGTCATCCGGTTCGGCGACAAGGCCCGGCAGCGCGCCGCCGGCGCCGATGGCCTGGGGCGCGCGCAAATCGTGGCCACGGCCGATGAAGCGCGCGCGGTCCGTTTCCACCGTCACGGCAGGCGCGATGTCGCGTACTGCCATGCGGTGCATGACGACAGGCGCATCGGCCGCCGTGACGCACAGCAGGCTGTCGTGCGGGGTGTCGAATTCGATCATGATGTGACTGCGGCCGCCCGGCTCGAGCGCCGGTCCGGCCAGCGCCACGCTGCTGGTCAGCTCCAGCGTCAGCGGCTGCAGGCCATGATTGACGATGCGGATGCGGCGCAGCTCGACGTCGTCGTCCGGCGCCACCACGATATCGGTGTGCATGGCCAGCCCGTTATCCAGGCAGCGCACGCTGGCCCGGCCCTCGGAGAACACCGTTTCGCGCTCGCTCTCTGGCAACAGGCCCGGCCAGACCTGGCCGGATGCGACGTCGCGCACATGGCACGTCAAACCGGTGTCGCCGATGCCGTTGCGGGTGATCTGTTTATCATCCCAGCGGCTGGCGCCAGTGCCATCGCTGGCCACGACCAGGTGATAGCGGCCATTGGACAGCAGCTGAACTTCGGGCAGCACCGGGGGCTCGCTCCCGATGACGCGCGCATACGGGCGCGCCGTCACGCTCTGGCTGGCGGTCGCCGCGCCGGTGTAGCGACGTTCGGCAGCCGCGCCGGAGACCGGCACCGGTTCTTGCAGCAAGGGCAGCGCGGCCCGGAATTCGGGATCGCGGCAGAAGCGGCGCTGCATCGGTTCGCCCAGCAGATGGCGGGCCAACGCGAGCAGCAGCATCGCCTGATGCCGCGCAGCGTATGCGCGCACGACGACCTGGCGCTCGCCCTGCGGCAAACGGGCCGGCGCATAGTCGAGTGCTTCATACAATCCGAGTTCGCCCAGCATGCCTTGCGCCGCAAAAGCGCGCAGATTGGTGCTGGCCAGGCCCGGCGTCACGCCCAGCGCCAGCGCGGCAGCGTACGGCGCTGCCACCAGATCGTCATCACGCTGGCGCTGCAGCGCCGCGGCGGGCAAGCCGAACTGGCCCGACCGGTAGCGCGCGGCGGCATCCACGGCATTGCAACGGGATGGCGAAAAGCCCCACAGCACGTCCCTGCTTTTGGCGTGTGCAGCCTGGGCGCGCACCAGCGCGCGGGCGGCGGCGTCGAGCAGCGTGTCGCGCCAGACCGGCATCCAGAGTTGCGGCGCCAGCACATCGGCCATGGCGCCACGGCGCGACAGCAGCAGCGTGCTGCCGCCAGCCATGCGCTGCGGGCGACCGAGCGACCACCACTGCTGCTGCGGCAGCTGGTCCTGGGCCACGGCGGCAAAACTGGCCATGCGCGACTCCGACGCCAGCAAGTCGCAACTGTCGCTGTCCAGACGCTTTTCGCGCACGTGGTAGCCGGCGGCCAGCTGGCCAGTGGCGGGATCGACCAGCGCGCCGAAGTCCATGCGCGCGGCGTCGCGCGCCGCAGCGGCCAGGGCGGTCAGCCGCTCGATACGTTCCTGCGCGCAAGCGCGGCCCGCCCCCACCAGGACAGCCAGGCCGGCGCCACCCGTTGCCGGGGCGTCGAGCTGCGGCAGTTCGCGCAGTGTCGGGATCCGGGTCAGGCTAGCGCCGAGGACGTATTCCTGAACGGCGCGCATCCACGGCGCCAGCGCGTACAGGTCGTCCAGCTGCGCGGCGCAGCCAGCATGCAGCCGCTCGACCCAGGCGACCAGCGCCGGCTCTGCCGCCGCATCCTCGGGCAGACTGGCCATCAGGCGTTCGGCATTGGCCAGCGCCAGGCGCAGGCAATCGGCAAGGCCCGGCAGCGTATCGAGAGCGCGGCAGCGTTCGGGCGCCAGTGCGCCATCCATCTCGTCCAGCGCATCCAGGAACGACGCTGGCGCACCGTGCGCGTGCTCGCGCACGACCAGCAGCGTGGCGCGGATGCCGTCCGGCGCAGCGCCGGCGATTGGCTGATCAAGCACTTCGTCCATGCCGACAGCAAAGGTGCGCAGCGCCAGCACCAGGCTGCCGCTCGCGGCGGTATCGACATGATGTGGCTCGAGCGGGGCCAGCGTGGCGCCGTCATACCACTGCAGCAGATGGCCGTTCCACCGTTCGAGCAGCGCCAGCGAGGAGAACGCGCGCTCGCTGCGTTCGAGCATGCCCCCCAGTGGCAGGAAGCCGAAGTCGCGCGCGCTCAGCGTGGCCAGCAGGCCAAGGCCGATCCCGTCGGGCGAGACCCGTCCATCGACCGCGGGCTCGGGATGTTCGAGCACGGCGTGCGGCGCCAGCCCATGGCCATCGGCGCCGTGGCGTTCGAAGAAGCCCCAGGTGCGGCGCGCCAGCGCGCGCAAGAATTGATCCTGTACCGGCGCGAGGCGCGCGCTGCGGCGGGTCACCTGGCCCGTCCACCAGGCCAGCACCGGCGACAGGAACCACACCAGCAGCATCGGGGCCGTGGCGAACAAGGCATAGGGATTGGCAAAACTCACCAGCATGGCAGTACCCATCGCCAGCAGCGGCGGGAACCACATGGCGCGGCCGCTGATTTCCAGCGAATGGCCAGGGACTGCCCCCGCCTGCGTATCGAGCAGGCCGCGCTGCGTCACGTGCCGGCGCCACAGGCCCCGCACGAGGGCATGGGCATCGACCAGCGCCGCATGCGGCAGGAAGGCAGCCCACAAGGCGCTGCGCGTGAGCGTCAGGCGCGCGCCGCGCACCCAGCCGTCCATGTGCTGGCGCCATGGTGCGTCGAGCGGCCGGTCTCCCAGCGCCACCAGCATGCCCACCAGCGCCGGCACGAACACGACCGCCAGCACCGCCGCGGTCCAGAACACGGGCGCGGCCAGCAGGCTCCAGCACAGGATCAGCAAGGCGAGGGATGCCGGTGCGACGAGACTCGCGCGCAGCTGGTCGAACAGCATCCAGCGCGCAGGCGCGTACTCGAGGTAATCGGGACCGCGACCGAGGCGCTGCACCGATTGCCAGGCCGCGCGCACGGCGCGGTGCCGGCGCAGCATGTACTCGCCATAGCTGGACGGGCGCAGTGCGTCCACGCGCAGGTCCGCCACGCGACCGGCGCGCAGGCGATCGCGCTCGACGGCACCGGGCCAGGCACGCCCGTCATCGCGCACGACGTCGCCGCAGGCGCGGCGCCAGGCATCGACATCATGGATCGCGACCCAGCCGTAGCGCGCATCCAGCGCGGCCCCGCCCATGCGGGCAAAGCGCGGCGCGCGATGGCCCGGTGGCGCGGGACCACGTGCGGGCAGCAGCATGCCGTGCCCTTCGAGCACGCGGCCACTGTCATCCTGCACCGGCAGGTGCAGCGGGTGCGCCATCGCGGCCACCAGGCTGCGCGCCGCGTCGCGCGGCAGGCCGGCATTGGCGTCCAGTGCAATCACGTAGCGCATCGCGGCGCCCGCGCCGGTATTGCCGGCGGTGAGCAAAAAGCGCTCGCGCGCGCCGCACAGCCAGGCATTCAGGTCGGCGATCTGGCCGCGCTGGCGTTCCTGGCCGATCCAGGCTTGCTGGTCGACGCTGCGGGTGCGTGGCCGCACCAAGAGCATGAATGGCCCGTCACCGTCAGGGGCATACCTGGCATTCAGGGTCTCGATGGCAGTGCGTGCCTGCGCCAGCGATGCGTCGTCCGTCGGCAGGGTTTCGCTGGCGGCGTCGGGCAGGTCGAGCAGCAGGCAAAAGCGCAGGTTCGGGTCGCGGTTGCCAAGGTAGCGCACCTCGAGCTCTTCGCGCAGCCGTTCGGTCGCGGCAGCGTCGCCCGCTTGCGCGCAGACGGCGACGACGGTGCGGCAGGTGTCGGGAATGCCGGCGCTGAAATCCATGCGTGGCGTGGTGACAGGCGGGATGCGCCAGCGTTCCATCATGCGCACCAGGGACAGCGCCAAGGCGCTGGCCCCCGGCAGCGCCAGCAGGCCAATCAGCGCCAGCAACCAGGCGCCGGCATCGCCCTGGCGTGCGTGCACGAGGATGGCAATCGTCAGCAGCAGTGTCAGGACTGCGGTTGCGCCGATGCGCGTGGCAACCGGCGCCTTCTGCGCCAGGGACGGCAGGTAGTGGCCGACGTGGCGGGTGCGCACGTCCAGGCCACCTTCGCCTGGCGCGCGGTGCGTGCCGGCCAGTGTCAGCGCGTCGCGCGCGACCTCGACTTCGTCAACCTTGGCAGCCCGGGCGCGGCGCGCAATGGCGTGCCGGTAGCTGTCGCGGGTGGCGCCGTCCATGGCGGCGTAACTGCCATCAGGGTCGGTGCGCAGCAGCGCGTCGACCGCGCCGTGCGCCTCGGCGAAGGCGCGCCAGTCGATCCCGCCCAGCAGGCGCAGGCTGGCCAGCGTGTTGCCGGCCGAGATGGCATCCTCGGCCTGTTCGCTGTGTTCGCGCTGCGCGTGCTGCGCGATGCTGCTGTCGCCATCGGCCAGGCGCGCGTCGAGCCAGTCCAGTACCTGGCTCACGGCGCCGCCGCGGCCGTGCAGGCGCCGCGCCAGTTCGGCGATGAAACTGTCGTTGGCCTCGACGCTGCGCATCATGTCGGCCACCAGCAGGATCAGGTCACCGGGCCGCGTCTCGGCCGTGTCCAGCAGGCGCACGGCCCACCCGGCTGCCTGCTCATGCGCGGCGCAGGCGCGCGCCGCGCGCGCAGCCAGGCGCCGCAGGTTGTCGATCAGGGCCAGGCGCAGGAGCGCCGGCAGCGCATCCAGTTCGGCGATGCGCAGCGCTGCGCTTTGCGAGCCTTCCTGGTAAGCGGCCACGAACAACGCCAGTTCCCCGGCGTCGATGCGGCCATCGCCATGTGCGACCACATCGAGCACCAGGCGCCAGGCGCGCACGGCGCCATCCGCGGCCAGTGTCGGCAAGGTCGCGGCCACCGGCCGCAAGCCGGCGCGCACCAGGCGCACCTGGGCGTCGAGCAGATGGTGCTGGTCGAGCAGGCGCGCGCCGGCAGGCGGCAGCGCGAAGCCGGCGCGGGCTGCCTCGTCGAGCGCGTCGCACGAAGCGGCGATGGCGTCGGCATCCGTACCCAGGAGTGTGCGCAGGGCGTGGGCGCCGCCCTTGCCGGCCGTGGTGGGTTGCAGTACGTGGCGCGCCGCCAACTGGCGTGCGTGTTCCGCGCGCTGGAGCGCGCCGAGAGGTGCTGCGCGCCATGGCGCATCGTCGCCGGTCGCGCGCGCCGCATCATGCGGCGTGCGCTGCCCGGCGGGCAGGTTGTGGTTCTTGACGTTCAACGGGGCCTCGGGACTGAGCGTGCGCAGCAGACCGCTGGAGCACAGTGGCGTCCGGGACGGATCAGGGCAGAAAACGCTGAGCGCGCACGGCTGATCTCATGCTAGGCAAAGACCAGCGTCGTTACTGTGCGCTGACGAACACACCCCACCGATGCCCGGGCATCGGGGCCATCCTACCCGAGATCAGATAACGAGCGCGAATCCGCCCACCAGTGACCAGGCGCCCGAATGGCCCATGGCGCGCAAGGCTTGCGCCGCGCGGGCACTGCGTGCGCCGCTGCGGCAGACGAACAGCAGCGGCGCCGTCGCGCCCAGCCACTGGGGCGCCTCGTCGGCAACGCACGCCAGCGGCACGTTGCGTACCGTGTGGCCGTGCAGGCAGACCGTACCCACACCTGCACCTGCAACACTGTGCTCGCGCAGGTCGCGCACGTCGATCACGATCGCGTCCGGATGCGCAGCGAGCCAGTCACGGGCAGTATCGGCGGGCACCAGCATTGCGCTGTCGATGGCGCCATCAATCGCCGGTTCGGCGCCTGCCACAGGCATCGGCGCGGCCAGCGCCGCGCCGCAGCGCGCGATGCGCTCACAGGCCAGATCGAGCGACGCGTCGTCAAGCAGCGCGCCAAACGACAGGCGCACCGCCGCCGCGCTGCGCCAGGCCGGCACGCCCATCGCATCGAGCACGTAACTCGACCCGGCCTTCCCCGCCGAACACGCCGAGCCGGCGCTGACGCGCATGCCGGCGGCATCGAACAGGTCGAGCAGCGTGGCGCTGGCCACATCCGGCACCGAAAAATTGATGGTTGTGGAAAGCGACTGCGCCAGGGGCGCATTGAACACGATGCCGGGCAAGGACCCTTCGAGCGCCGCCACCAGGCGCGCGCGGCACGCCAGCAGCGAGGCGCCGTCGCGGAACGTGTCGCCCCGCTCCAGCGCGGAGAACACGGCCCCCAGCGCCGCAATGCCGGCCATGTTTTCGGTGCCGGAACGCTGGCCATCCTCTTGCCCGCCGCCGCACATCAGCGGCGTGTAGGGCGCGCCGCGGCGCACGTACAGCATGCCGATGCCTTTCGGCGCATACAGCTTGTGCCCCGAGAACGGCGCGTAGTCGATACGGCTCGCGGCCAAGTCGAGCGGGAGCTTGCCCAGCGCCTGCACGCAATCGACCAGCCACAGTGCGTCGCTGCCGGCATCGCGCAACACTGCCTCGATGCCGCGCAGGTCGGACACGACGCCCGTTTCATTGTTCGCCGCCATCGTGCACACCAGCACTGCGCGTGGCGCCAGCGCGCGCAGTACATCGAGCCGGTGGCGGCCATCGCCATCGACCGGCAGCATGCGCAGCTCGAGGTCCGTGCCCAGCAGCCGGTTCCAGTGCGCCAGACTTTCGGGTATCGCCTTGTGCTCGGTGGCGCCGATCAGGACGATGTCGCCACAGGCTTCACCACGCGCGCGCCGTTCCCGCACCGCGCACAGGGCCGAGAGCACGGCCGTCTGGATGCCTTCGGTGGCGCCGCTGTTGAACATCAAGCGGCCGTCCCCGGCGCCGACCACCCGGCCCGCACTGGCGCGCACGCTCTCGCGCAGCGCCCGGGCGCGCAGGCCCGTTGCATGGCTGCTGCTCGGATTGCCGAAGCCGTCCTGCATGGCGGCCATGGCGGCGGCAGCGGCGGCGGGCAATACCGGGGACGTGGCATTGGTGTCGAGGTAAATTTCGGTCTGCATGAATAGGTGCCAAAAATATAAAAAAGGTGTCGCACAACATGTTATTGTCCAGTAATATGGTACGAGCTAAAGACGGTCAATACGTCCTAAACTTTCTGGTTTTCAATCAAACAGTAGGATAATTATTCTTATAATCAGCAATGCGGAATATGAATTCACTCGACAAGTTTGATTGCGCGATCCTCGCTGCCCTGCAGGCGGATGCCACTTTGTCCATTTCGGGCCTGAGCGAAAAGGTGGGCTTGTCCAGCACGCCTTGCTGGAAACGCGTCAAGCGCCTGGAAGAAGAAGGCTTCATCGAAAGCCGCGTCAGCATCGTCAATCGCGAAAAGGTCGGCTTGCCGGTCACCGTGTTCGTCAGCGTCAAGACCCCCGAGCACGATGAAAAATGGCTGGCGCGCTTTGCCGCTGCCGTGATCGCGCTGCCCGAGGTGCTGGAATTCCATCGCATGAGCGGCGACGTCGATTACCTGCTCAAGGTCGTCACCACCGATATCGCCGGCTACGACCGCTTCTATAAAAAGCTGATCAAGACCGCGCGCCTGACCGGTGTGTCGTCGGCGTTCTCGATGGAACAGATCAAGTCCACCACCGCCCTGCCCCTCGAACTGATCTCGCACGGCACGCCAGCCTGAGTCTTTACAGGCGTCGTGCGCTTTCGCCGCGCGCCCGAATCGTGCGATGATGGCGCCCGTCCACATCAACGGGAGACTGAGTCAATGCCATCGAAAATCACCATGGCGCCGCTGGCGCTGGCCGCACTGATTGCCACCATCGGCGTGCACGCGCACGCTGCCGAGCAGATCGTCAAGATCGGCGTCAGCGGTCCGCTGTCGGGCGCCAATGCGTTTGCCGGCAAGGACAATGAAAACGGCGTGCGCATGGCCATCGAAGAGCTCAACGCACAGAAGATCCAGGTCGGCGCCAACGTGCTGCGCTTCGTGCTGCAATCCGAAGACGACGCAGGCGACCCGAAACAGGGCGTGACCGTGGCCCAGAAATTTGCCGACGCCGGTGTCAAGTTCGTGCTGGGTCCTTACAACTCCGGCGTGGCGATTCCCGCCTCGCGCGTCTACAACGACAGCGGCATCCTGATGTCGACGGTCGGCACCAATCCCAAGATCACCGCCAGCGGCTACCCCACCGTGTTTCGCATCGTCGCGAGCGACACGCAGGTGGGCGCCTCGGTCGCCGGCTACGCGGCCAAGGAACTCAAGATCAAGAACATCGGCGTGATCGACGATCGCACTGCGTTCGGCCAGGGCATCGCGATGGAGTTCAAGCGCCAGGCGCAGCAAGCCGGCATCAAGGTCGCGGGCCACGAGTTCACCAACGACAAGGCCAGCGACTTCGCCGCGATTCTCACCGCGCTGCGCGCCAAGAAAGTCGATGCCATCTTCTACGGCGGCTACGCCCCGCAGGCCGCGCCGATGGTGCGCCAGATGAAGCAACTCGGCCTGAACGTGCCGCTGCTGGGCGGCGACACGCTGTGCAGCCCCGAGATGGCAAGGCTCGGCGGCGCCGCCGTCGGCGAAAACGTGCGCTGCGCGCAGGCCGGCGCGATCGTCGCCAGGCAGCCGGGCGGCGCGGCCTTCCTGGCCGGCTACAAGAAACGCTTCAGGCGCGAGCCGGACGTGTATGCGCCATCGTTCTACGACCAGACCAAGTTCATCGCGCAGGCGATCCAGTCGGCCAAGACGGTCGATGCCAAGGCGGTCGGCGTCGCGATGCACACGATCAGCTACCAGGGCGTGGTCGGCATGTACGGCTATGACCCCAAGGGCAACCTGAAGAAAACGGCCGTCACCGTGTACACCTTCAAGAACGGCGCCCTCACGCCGCTGGCCAGCTACTGATTTTTTACCAGGACTTCGATCACGATGAACCCATTCTTCAAAACTGGCGTACTGGCCACGGCCGCCCTGCTCCTGTGCGCCAGTGCCGGCGCCGCGCCGGTCACGGCCACCGCACCAGCATCGGCATCGGCTGCCGACACCCAGGCTGGCAAGGCCATCAACAAGCTGGTCGACGAGTATTACGATGCCTACGCGCGCTTCGAGCCGGTCTGGGCGACCGAGTCCGGCGACGGCCGCTTCGATGGCCAGCTTGGCCTGCCGATCGCGCCGAAGAACCGCGACGCCCAGTTTGCGCTGTACCGCGGCTACCTGAAACGCCTGGGCACGATCCCGCGTGAGCGCCTCAATCCGCGCGACCAGGCCAGCTACGACATCGTCAAGTTCGAACTCGAGACCGCGCTGCGCCTGGGCGCCTTCCCCGAGCACCTGCTGCCGGTGGACCAGATGTTCAACATGCCGGTCTTCATGGCCAATTATGCCGGCGGCCAGGGCGCGCAGCCCCTCGCCACGCCGCAGGATTACCGTAATTACCTGAGCCGCCTGGACCAGATGGTCGCCTACATCGACCAGGCGATCGCCAATATGCGCGAAGGCGTCAAGCGCGGCGTCGTGCATCCGCGCGAGCCGATGTTGTCGCTGCTGCCGCAACTGAAGGCACTGGTCGCGGCCACGCCTGAAGCCAGCATCTTCTACAGCCCGATCAAGGCGCTGCCGGCGGGTTTCTCAAACGCCGACAAGACCAAACTGACGGCGTCGTACCGCAAGACGGTGGGCGAGAAGCTCAATCCGGCACTGGCGCGCCTGGCCACGTACGTCGAGAAGGACTACCTGCCGGCCACCCGCACGACGGCCGGCTGGGGCGCACTGCCGAACGGCGCCGAGTGGTACAAGGCGCGTGTGGCAGCGATGACCACGACGAGCCTGACGCCCGAGCAGATCCACGAGATCGGCCAGAAAGAAGTGGCGCGCATCCAGGGTGAGTACGGCAAGATCGGTCCGAAGATGGGGTACACCGGTCCTGCGGCCGGCCTGCCGCGCTGGGTGTCGGAGCAGCCGAAGTACAAGCCGTTCACGTCGGATGCGCAGGTAATCGCGGTGTTCGAGAAGATCGACGCCGACGTGCGCACCAAGCTGCCAAAGCTGTTTTCGCTGATGCCGAAGGCGCCGCTCGAAGTGCGCCTGGAACCGGAACTGACGCGCGAGACGGCGTCGGACCATTATTCGTCACCGGCGGCCGATGGCTCGCGGCCGGGCGTGTTCTGGTCGGTGGTGAACGACCCGACCAAGTACGGCAGTACCGGCATGGTCACGTTGTACCTGCATGAAGGCCAGCCGGGCCACCACTTCCATATCGCGCTGACCCAGGAGCTTGGGCTGCCGAACTTCCGCAAGTTCGGCGGCAACACGGCGTTCACCGAAGGCTGGGCGTTGTACGCCGAGACGCTGGGCAAGGAGATGGGCCTGTTCGACAAGCCGGAAGATTATTTCGGCCACCTGAACGACGAGATGCTGCGCGCCGCGCGCCTGGTGGTCGACACCGGGATGCATACCAAAGGCTGGAGCCGCGATCAGGCGATCACGTACTTCCGCGAGACGCTGGGCTACTCGGAACTGGAAGCGCGCGCCCAGATCGAGCGCTATATGGTGATGCCGGGTCAGGCGCTGGCGTACAAGATCGGCGCCCTCAAAATCATGGAACTGCGCCAGCGCGCGCAGGCGGCACTGGGCGACAAGTTCAACCTGCCGGCATTCCACCGCGTCGTTCTGGATGAAGGCACGCTGCCGCTGGCGGTGCTGGAGGCGAAAGTCGATCGCTGGATTGCAGCGTCGAAGTAACACTTGCACGGTGGACGGCCAGGCCGTCCACCGTATTGTTCAACGCGCTGTTCAACGCTCGATCATGAACACCGGATACCGGCGCCATTCCGGCTCGCGGTAGCGCGCGCAGTTGGCGAAGATGAAGTCCAATACCGCTTTCTGGTTGGTCAGCAAGCCAGGATTCTCGGTCTTCCACTGTTCGAACTTCGCTGCCAGCGTCGGCTCCTGCGCCAGCAACCGCTCTGCCTCGTCTTCAAACACATACTCCGAATACGCTTCCTTCTTTTCCAGCACGCTGTTGAAGAAGCCCCAGCGGAAGAAGCTGTCGTGTGCCAGCGGCTCGAGCGTCTCGACCGCATAGCGCGCATTGTCCTGGTCCAGCGGCACCAAATAATCCCCCGCGCGCAGCTGCACGCTGGCGTGACGCCGTTCGAGCACCACGTCGTCATGGAACATATGGCCTTCGTACGCCGTCGGGCGCGAAGTCACGCTGTCGATCTGGTAGTACGCGACGTTCTGCATGCGGTCGGCGTCGATGCGTTCCATGCGCACGCCATTCCATTCCAGGCGCTCGATCGCCTCACGCCACTGCTGCGGCACCACGTACGCCTGTGGCGCCGGCACGCTCGCGTCCACCGGGAAGCGGTTGTAGTAGGCGATGTCGCGTTCCCAGACGCTGCTGCGGTCGTAGTACAGGCGCGAATAGTCGCCCAGCACGCTCTTCTTGTATTTGGCTTCATACCCTTTGAAACGGAAGCTCGACGGATTGGCCTCGTCCATCTTCCAGCGCACCGGCCACTCGGCCTGCTTGCGGCCAGCATCCTTCGCAGCGCGGCGCAGCGCCTGGATGCGCGGGGCGTTCTGCACGGTGAAGGCCAGTGCGACGTCGACCAGCGCGCGCATCGATTCGTAGCGGTCCCGGAACGGCTTGAGCATGTGCGTTTCGGGCATGAAGCCGATCGTGTGGTGCAGCGCTGCGTAGCCGGTCGAGAAGCGTGCGGTTTCCAGGAATTCGGCGATGCCGTGGTCGGGGCTGTCCTGCACCGGGTTCACGTACGGGCAGGTGGGCCAGCCGCGCGCATCCATCCCGGCGTACATCGCCGGCAGCATCTCGGCGCGCAGGAACTCGCCCAGGCCACCACCGAGCTTGTCGGCCTGCGTGTGGATCAGCGTCATCGTGTAGCTGTAGTCGGCGCCGTTGGACGTGTGGGTGTCGACCATCACGTCAGGGTCCCAGGCCGTGAACAGTTCGTTGAATACACGCGCCGTCAACGTGTCGCACTTGACGAAGTCGCGGTTCAGGTCGAGGTGGCGGCTGTTGCCGCGAAAGCCGAACTGCTCCGGCCCATCCTGGTTCACGCGCGACGTATCGGCGCGGTTGAAGGCGCCATCGACGTTGTACAGCGGGACAAACAGGAATACGGTCGTGCCCAGCGCATGCAAACGTTCAGGCTCGAGGCAAAAGTCGCGCACCAGCGCCATGCAGCCATCGACGCCTTCCGGCTCGCCCGGGTGGATGCCGTTGTTGTTGAAGAAGACCGCACGCCCGGCGGCCTTGATCGCGGCGCGGTCGAACACGCCGTCGCTGCTGACCACGCCGGCGTGGAACGGCACGCCGGCATCGGACACGCCCACCTGCTCGAAGCGCAGCACTGCCGGATACTGGCGCGCGAGGTCGTGATACCAGGCGATGCAGTCGGCCCAGGTGGTGGTCTGGTTCAGGTTACCTTGTTCGTAGGGCGTGAGGGGTGCAGTAGCCATGTGTTCTTCGCTAGTAAAAAGGATGCTTACAGGATGACGCCGGAAGGTGCGGCAGGCGCAGTCGCAGTGGGCGCGGCCGCCGCCGGCGGCGCCAGCGTCAACGGCAGGGCGATGGCGACATCGGTGCCTTCGCCGGGGCTCGAGCGTACCTCGATCGTGCCGTGCAGCGCGTAGGCGCGCTCGCGCATGCCGATGATGCCGATGCCTTCGGAGGCGCTGGCCGTGTCGAAGCCGGCGCCGTCGTCGACCACGCGAATGCGCAGCATGCCCTTGCCTTCGTCGAGCAGCAGGCTGACGTGCGCCGAGCGCGCCGCGGCGTGCTTCATGACGTTCGACAGCGCCTCCTGCACGATGCGGTAGGCCGAAATGGCCAGCTCGTTCGACAGGCGCGCGAAGTCGCCTTCGCTGTGCAGGTCGAAGCGGCAGCCAGATGTAGTGTCGTAGTGGCGCACCATCTCTTCGACCGCGCCGTGCAGGCCGAGCATGTCGAGCACCTCGGGCCGCAGGCGGCGCACCAGGCGCCGGCCGTTGGCGTACAAATCGAGCGCGAGCTTGGTGATCGCCTCGGACTTGCGCTTGATTTCCACCACCTCGGGGCCGGCAGGCGCCTTGGCCGCCAGCAGGCCGATCGCCTGCGCCTCGAGGCGCGCCGCGATCAGCGACGCATTGAGTTCGTCGTGGATCTCGACTGCGATGCTCTTGCGTTCGTCCTCGATGATCTCGTTGACCTTCTGGATCAGTTTGCGCTTGTCGGCATCGGCGCGCAGCGCTTCGTTGCGCGAGGCGAGCAGGTCGCGCGTGCGCTCGGCCACCTTGTTTTCGAGGTCGCGCTTGGATTCGCCCAGCGCCAGCGACATTTCGCCGATCGACGATTGCAGCTCGCCGATCTCGCCGCCGGTGGTGACCGGCGGATGGACGCGGAAGTTACCGCCCCGGATCTGGCGCAGCGTGCCGATCGCCTCGCGCAGCGGCACGATCAGCGAGCGTGCCAGCACCCAGGCCAGGATGCCGCTGGCGGCTAGCGCCAGCGCCGCCATCGACAGCTCGATCTGGAAGCGGTCGGTCTGCTTGGCCATCATGTTCGCCGGCGACATCGTCACCCGCACCCAGCCCACCACTTCGGTAGTGAGCGTGGGCGGACGCGAATCGCTCGACGCCGACACGTGCGGCGTGCCGTTGTCCGAGAACAGGTTGATCCACACGACCTGCTTGCGGATCGGGGCTTCGTAATAGTGCGACTGGGCGTCGGCGGCCGATTCGGACACCACGCGCACGGCGGCGCGCCCGCTGCCGTCGATGACATCGACGCGGTAGATGCTGCGGTCGGATTGCACCAGGCCATTGATCGTCAGGCGCAGGTCGGACAGGTTGCCCGAGATGACGTTGTACTCGGACGTCTCGGACAGCGCGCGCGCCAGGATACGGCCACGCTCGGCCAGTTCTTCGGCGACCTGCGCGCGGTGTGCGTACCACGAGTACCAGACGAAGGACGTAAACAGCAGGATCACCGGCAGCATCGTGATGACGGCCATGCGCCGCCCGACACCCCAGCCGCGCCAGAAACGCAGGTTCATCGCGCCGCCGGCGCCGGCGCTGGGCGGGCGAAGTTGCGCGCAGCATCCGTCACGCGCAGATCGAGCGAGCTGGCCACGCCTTCGTTGATGATCGTTCTGAAGTAGCGCGGGAACTGCGGCGCAGGCAGTTCGCCGGTGCGCACGAAATCGGCCGTGAGCTCGGCCACCTGGGCGTTGATTTCTTCGACTTCCGAATACGTGGTGGCCAGCGCGCCGACCTTGACCATGTCGGCCGAAAAACCGATCACGCCCTGCTTGCGCCGGTAGGTCGAGAGCAGGATGTTGCGCACGTTTTCGGCGTTGTAGATGTCGCTGTCGGGCAGCGCCAGCAGCGTCTCGGCGCGCGTCATGCTGTTGAGCGTGTGATTCAGGTCGTCGCCCGGTGTGAACATCTGGATCTCGGCGGCGTCGTGCAGCACCGGGCGCAGGAAGGCGGTGTCGGGGCCGAGCAGCACGCCCACGCGCACGGGGCGGCCGTACACCAGTTCGGCCAGGCGCATCTGGTCGTTCGGCGCCGGCTCGGCGTACACCGCCGTGATGGCGATGCGGCGTGGCTTGGGCAGGCGCGCCGTCAGGCCGCGCCATACCTGGCTGGACGTGTAGGCCGAGATGACGACGCAATCGCAGCGGCGCGACAGGGCATCGCGCAGCGCGGTCGGGCCGATCGCGATATAGAGCATGCGGCGCTTTTGCGCGAGTTCGGTGCGAAACGCAGCGAACGTCGGCACCAGACGCTTGTACAGATCGTCGACGATGCGGTGCGTGACCGCGCTGTCGTCGCCGGTGATGATCTGGAAGCGGTAACCCTGCACTTCTTCGCGCTCGCGCTCCGTTTGCTGGGCCTGGACGGCTTGGGCGCCGGTGGCGGCCAACGCCAGCGTCATGGCGATCAGCGGGACCAGTGAACGCGCGCGTGAAGCGTTCTGCATCCGGCGCAGGAGCTTGGCCATCGCTTACGGCTCGATCAGGCCGTGCTTGACGGCCAGCAGGGTGATGCTGGCCTGGCGGTGCACGCCCAGCTTTTCCTTGATCGACTGGCTGATATTGCTGATGGTCTTGGTCGACAGATCGAGCCGCTCGGCGATTTCGGCGTTGGTCATGCCCTCGGCCATGAACTTGAAGATTTCCAGGCCGCGCTCGTCGAGCTGCGACTGCGGCGTGACTTCACCGCGCACGGCCATGCTGGCCAGGCGGGACGCGATATGCGGCAGGAAGTACAGCTTGCCCTCGTGTGCGTGGCGTACGGCGGTGGCCAGGTCGGCCGGGTCGCAATCCTTGGTGACGAAGGCGTGGGCGCCGAGGCGATAGGTTTCCTTGATCAAACTATCCTGGTCAAACTGGCTGAGAAAAACGATCTTGGCCGACGGGTCGGACTTGAGGATGGCCTGGGCCGCATCCATGCCGGTCAGCTCGGTGCCGAAGCGCATGTCGAGCACGGCGACGTCGGGCTGCTCGGCCGCGTACAGCGCGGTGGCCTCGCTCGGGGTCTTGGCCTGGCCCACCACCTGCATGCCGGCCGCTTCGAGCGACATGGCAAAACCGGTCATGACGATGGGGTGATCGTCGGCCAGCATGACGCGGATGGGTTTGTTCTGATCTGCCAATTTGTTCTCCTGGCGCGGGGGCCTGTGGTGCACATGCGTTGCGCGTGCGGTGCCTGGTGTGGCATGCACGGCCGGGGCAATGGGCCCCGGGAATAGAAGGGAATTATTTCACACAACGGGCGGGGAAGCGATGGGTAAAAAGGTGCATCCGCCATGCCATGCACGCTGAGGCGACGCGTTGGCTGGACGTGCCGGAAACATCATCGCATTCTGAGCCACCCAATAATAGAACAAAAATTACTTCATTATGGATTTGCAAATTGCTAGGCTCTAGCATATATTGATTCCATCAGCGGTAAATATGCACCCTTCAACAACACGCAGGGAGGTCGATATGCATTGTTCTCATATTCATGATGGCGTCGGTAGCAAGCCGGCAAGTTTGCCCTCATCGCCGGACCTGGCCCATGTCTGGACACTCACGTAGTCAAATCCGCCGTCCTTCGCCCGCCCCTCTTGACCCGGCGGGCTTTTTTTCGCCCTGATGACAGGTGCATGGAGAACAACCGATGGATGCCGTCCGCGCCGTAACGCCAGCTTTCCACATCACGGGTTTCAGACATGCCCTTGCCGGCGCTGTCGCTCTGGCCGCCCTCGCCGCCCTGGCCTGGCAGGCGCTGGCCCCGCCCGATGTGCCGGCGCCCGTCGCATCGATCGCATCCCCCGCGTGGGATGCGCGCGTGACCGGCCATCAGCAGGTGCTGGCGGCCAGCCCCCGCTCGATCGGGGGTAGCGACAATGCGCACGCGCGCGCCTATCTGGTGACGCAACTGCGCGCGATGGGACTGGCGCCTGCCGTGCAGCGCGCCACCGTACGCACATCGGTCACCCGGCTCTTCGGCGGCATTCACCACACCATCGGGGTCGTGCACAACATCGTCGCGACGATTCCGGGCACTGCGCCCGATGCTGCGCGGCGCCCCGCCCTGCTGCTGGCAACCCACTACGACAGTGGCGCCGCGCCACGTGACGCCCTGCCCGGCGCGGCCACCGTCAGCGCGCTGCTTGAGACCGCCCGCGCATTGCGCGCCGCCCCGCCGGCCAACGATATCGTGCTGCTGTTTGCCGACGGCGAGCGGGTTGGCATGCTCGGGTCCCGAGGATTTGTCGAACAGCACCCGCTGGCAGGCCGCATCGGCATGGCGCTCCGGTTCGATGGCGCCGTCGACGGCCCGCTACGCATGCTGGAGGCGAGCAGCGCGGGTGCACCGGCCCTGGCGGGCTGGATGCGGGCGGCGCCCGAGCTGCGTGGCACGTCCGCGAATGCGACGCTGGCATGGCTGCTGGGCGACGCGCCCCATATCGGGCCGCTCACCCGGCTCGATGCGCCGGTGCTGCTGTTCGGGGGCGGCGAGCCACGCACGGCCGACACCGCGCCGCGTCAGCTGGGCGACGCCATGCTGCGCCTCGCCCGCGCCTATGGTGCGGCGCCGCTGGCACCGGGGCGCCAGGCTGCGCACGTCTACTTTTCGCTGCCGATCATCGGCCCCGTCCACCATGCGGCGTGGCTGGTGTGGGCGCCGGCGATCCTGTCCTGCCTGATGCTGGCCGGCGCCTGGCGTGGACAGTTCGGCGAGGACGGCGTGCTGGACGCAGCACAGGGCGCGTTCGGCGTGTGCTTCCTGCTGCTGGTGATACGCGTGGGCACCTGGAGCTGGGATCGCGAGCTGGCCGCCGCCGGCCTGGCCGGTGACCACCGCCTGCCTTTGACCGTTGCCGTTGTCACGGCCTGTGTGTTCGTGGGCGGCTTGTACCTGCTGCGGCGCAGTGTCGGCACGGCCGCGACGGTGCTCGGCGCGCTGGCCTGGCCGACGCTGGTGCTGCTCTTTGCCGCCATGTTCCTGCCAACGCTTGCCCCGCTGCTGGCCTGGCCGCTGGTGGCAGCGCTCGGCGCCTTCACGCTGCTGCATACGCGCTGGGGCGAACGACAAGGCCCAAATATACGCCTGCTGGTACTGCTGGCCGGCCTGGTGCCGGCCGCGAGCCTGCTCCCGCCGGCGCTGCGCGATGCATGGATCCTGCTTGCACCGGGCCACATGCATGTTCCGCCGATGCTGATGGCGCTGCCCATGCTGTGCTTTGCCAGCCCGCTGCTGATGTTGCGGAGCAGGGCCGCCGTCGCCGGCGCGCTGGCGCTGGCGCTGGCGGCCTGCGTGGCACTGCCGGATAGCACTGCAGCACGATATGAACAGGCGGCAGAACCCGGGAACCTCGAAGGGCTGGTCTATTACAAGGACATGAACTCGTGGCGCGCTTACTGGCTGCTGCCACAGCAGCCGCTCGACGACTGGCGCCGCGACCTGTTCGCGGGCCGCGCCAGGCCAACCGTCTTCGTCGAAGTCTTTGGCCTGCGCAGCGCGCCCCAGTGGTACACCGTCGCGCCACGCGACGATGGGATCGCATTCCCCGAGTGCTTCATCCTGCGCAACCACGTCGGGCAGGTGCGGCTGGCCAGATTCACCGTGCGCTCGGCCAACCGCGCCCCGCATATCGCGTTGGCCATGCACGGCGCCAGGGCGCTGCGCTCGCGCGTCGACGGCGTAACGCTCAGCGCAACGGAAAGCGCGTGGTCGCTGTCGCTGTACGGGATGCAGGACCGGGTGCTGCAGCTGGAAATCGAAAGTGAGCCCAACGAGATCTTCGCCATCACGGTGCAGGAACACATTCCCGGCCTGCCGCGGCATCTGTTGCCAGCGGACCGGCAAGGCGTGGCGCCGCAGGTGGGCACGACGATGTCGACCGATATCCTGCGGTTTTACTGACAAGTTGTCATAAAATGGCCGCGCGCGCCACGAGTGCGCCCTTCCCGATGAATGGCTTGATTAACCATGCAGCGTCAACTTCGCGGCATTCACTTCGCAGCAGGACTCCATGCACAAGATCGTCTCTTCCCTCATCCTCTCCGTCCTCGCCGGCAGCCTGGCGCTGGCCTTCCCTACCCATGCCCAGACCAGGGCCAAAGCCACCGTCCAGGAAGCGCCGCTGCGCGCGCACATGGCGTTCCTGTCGTCCGACGCACTTGAAGGCCGCGGTACCGGCCAGCGCGGCGGCGAACTGACCGTCACGTATCTTGAAACGCAAGCCGCCGCCGTGGGCCTCAAGCCCGGCAACGGCAAGAGCTTCCGTCAGCCGGTAAAGATCGCCGGCGTGCGCTCGCTGCCCGAGAAGAGCAATGTCGGCATCGTCGCCAACGGCAAGGCCGTGCCGCTGCAGTTCGGCGCGGACTGGGTCTGGGGCCCGGGCGACGGCAAGGCCGATCACACGCTCGACGCCGAGATGGTCTTCGTCGGCTACGGCATCGTGGCGCCGGAAGAAAAGTGGGATGACTTCAAGGGCATGGACGTCAAGGGCAAAGTGATCGTGATGATGGTGAACGATCCGGCGCCGACCGCCACCGAAGCGAACCGCTTCAACGGCGCGGGCCTGACCTACTACGGTCGCTGGACCTACAAGCTCGAAGAAGCGGCGCGCCAGGGCGCAGCCGGCGTCCTGCTGATCCACACCGATGCATCGGCCTCGTATGGCTGGAGCGTGGTGCAGAACAGCTGGGCCAACGCCGAGCGCTTCCAGCTCACCGAAGGCAAAGTGGGCAGCGGCCTGCAGGGCTGGATGACCGACGACACGGCGCGCAAGGTGTTCGCAGCCGGCGGCCAGGATCTGGACAAGCTGCGCGCCGCTGCCGAAGACAGGAACTTCAAGCCGGTCGCGCTCAATGCCCGCGTCAAGGGCGAGGCGCGCGCGCAGGTGCGCTCGCTGGAAGAATTCAACGTGGCCGGCGTCGTGCCGGGCACCGATCCGAAGCTGAAAGACGAAGTGGTGATCTACTCGGCGCACTGGGATCACATGGGCAAGCAAGGCACCGAAGGCGACACGATCTTCAACGGCGCGGTCGACAACGCATCGGGTACCGGCGCGCTGCTGGCGATGGCCGCCGAAGCGGTGAAGAACCCGGCCAAGCGCAGCCAGATGTTCCTGTGGGTCGGCGCCGAAGAGCAAGGCCTGCTGGGCAGCGCCGCCTATGTGGCGTCGCCCCTGTGGCCGATCGCCAAGACCGCCGCCAACCTGAACCTCGATAGCCTGAACTGGGTCGGCCTGGTCAAGGACGTCAGCGTGCCGGGCAGCGAGCGCACCGAACTGGGCGCGATGGCCGCCACGGTTGCCAAATCGATGGGCATGGTCATTGCACCGGCCAAGCCAGACCTGAGCGGCGGCTACTTCCGCAGCGACCACTTCAGCTTCGCCAAGGCCGGCGTGCCCGCCTTCTCGGTCGGCTACGGCAGCAGCTGGGTCAAGGATGTCGACGCGAACAACGCCAAGGCCAAGACCTACCGCGCCAAATACCACCAGGTGGGCGACGAATACGATCCGAGCTGGGACTTGTCGGGCATGGTGCAGCAGGCGCAGTTCACGCTGAACCTGGGCCGCGCGGTGGCCGATGCACCAAAGATGCCGACGTGGAAAGCGGGCGACCCGTTCGGCAAGGCGCGCGAGTCGGCGAAATAATTCGCCTGAGTAGCAGGACCTGAACGGGCTGGCGTGCATGACGAGTGCGCGCCAGCCCGTTTCTCGTTGTAGCATCACGCCATCGAGCGATGAAAGGCATGCAATGCAGGAGAACGAACTGACGCTGGGCGATGGCCGGGTGCTGCACTATTACGACTGGAAGCCGGAGTTCGAGGAACCCGAGCTGACAGTGTTCTGGCACCACGGCACGCCGAACATCGGCAAGCCGCCTGCCCCGCTGTTTGCCGCCGCGCTCGAGATGGGCATCCGCTGGATCGGCTACGACCGGCCCGGCTACGGCGGCTCGAGCGCAAGAAGCGGGCGCGATGTCGCCTCGTGCGCCGAAGACGTCGCGCGCATCGCCGACCAGCTCGGGATCGAGCACTTCGCCGTGATGGGGCATTCGGGTGGCGGACCGCACGCACTGGCCTGCGCCGCGCTGCTGCCCAAGCGGGTCATTGCTGCCGTCAGCATCGCGGGCCTGGCGCCGTTCGATGCGGCGGGCCTGGACTGGTTCCAGGGAATGACGGCATCGGGCGCGGCAGCGCTGCGGGCCGCTGCGCAAGGGCATGCGGCCAAGGTGCAGCACGAGGGGCTCAATCAGGAATTCGATCGCGAGATGTTCACGCCCGAGGATTGGGCGGAGCTGTCCGGGACCTGGTCGTGGTTCGACAGCGTGGTCCGGCCGGCGCTCAGCGAAGGCCCGGGTGGCCTGATCGACGACGACCTGGCGTATGTCGCGCCGTGGGGCTTCGACTGCGCGCGCATCGTGCAACCGGTGCTGCTGGTGCATGGGGCGCAGGACCGTGTGGTGCCGTGTGCGCACAGCGAATGGCTGGCGCGCAGCTGCCGCTCGGCGCGGCTGTGGCAGCGGCCGGATGACGGACATATCTCGGTATTGAACAGCGCGGCGTCGGCGCTGGCGTGGTTGCGGGAGCAGGCCAGCGACGGGTGAAGTGGCGCTCGAAAATTCCCGCGTCAGACGCCCGGTGCGCGGCAGCTGTCACGTTGGAACCGGCAAGGTAAACAGATCAGATCGACTTGCGGCGGCGGGCAGCCCCCAGACCGGCCAGGCCAACACCCAACAGCATGATACTGACTGGTTCCGGAACGTCAGCCCGGATCGGGGCGCGGTTATGGCTCAGGATGGCCAATGCTTGCGTCCAGCCACTTTCAATATTGGCAGAGCCATTGCTGAAGCTGATTGAACCGATACCGCCAGCGCCAGGCTGCCGTGCAACGGTCAAAGCGTAGGTTGCGCTCAGACTGGCAATGGTGAGGAAAAGGCCGGCAACGGCTATTTTGATTTTCATTACAAGTTCCGGTGGAAATAAATTACAAAAATTACTTAGAGCAATTTTTATGCCAATAGGAAATTAATAAGTAAAAACAGCTACTTGCCGAGAATCACTTTTGTAGGACTAGTCCTATGTAAAGTTTTCCGACAATCAACTTATTTGAATGCCACATGATTGCTGTTCAGGTCTGTCGTCTCACCAGTTTTCGCCGGTGGCCTGATGGGCGCAAGCAACTACCCTCCGCTAGACCATGACCACTTACAAATTCAATCTCCCGCGCGAGGCGGCGACCGCGATCTTCGTCATCTGCCTGCTTCTGGCCCTGATGCTGCACGCGGTACCGGCGCTGCTGGCCGGCCTCCTGGCATTCGTGCTCACGCGCGGCCTGCTTGGCATCCTGCGCACGCGTGACCTGTACAAAAAGCTGCGCTCGCATGAATTCATTGCGAGCTTCGTGGTCGGCCTGGGGTCGATCGCGGTGCTCGCCATCATCAGCGTTCTGGTGGTCCGGTTGCTTGAGGGCGAATCGTTGCGGGCGTTCTCGCTGAAGGTGGCCGAGACGATCACGCAGATCAAGCAATTCCTGCCGCCGGCGCTGGCGGAGTACATGCCTGAATCGCTGTTCGAGATGCGCGAAATGGCATCGGACACCTTGAAAGAGCATGTCAATGCGGTCGCGGGCTTTGGCTCGGGCATCCTCCGCAGCCTGCTGTTGACTGTGATTGGCTGGATCACGGGGGTGCTGGCCGCGGTGAGCATTACCGTCACGCCAACCGACGAAGGGAGGCATTCCGTCTTTTACCGGACCTGGCACCGCCACTGGAGCATGCTGGCCACCGCTTTCAAGAACGTGGCCTGGGCACAGACCAAGATTGCCGCCATCAACGCGACACTGACGGGGGTGTACCTGCTAGCCGTCATGCCGGCCCTGGGCTGGGACCTCCCCTATGTCAAAACCCTCATCCTGGCGACGTTCCTCTTTGGTCTGCTGCCCGTCGTGGGCAATATCGTATCGAACACCCTGATCTGCACGATCGCGCTGAGCGTTGCGTTTCCGGCCGCGGTCACTTCAGCGGTGTTCCTCCTTGTCATCCACAAGCTGGAATACTTCCTGAGCGCGCGGATTCAGGGTCATCGCATCGGCGCGAAAGTCTGGGAACTGCTCATCGTGCTGTTTGCGTTCGAAATCATGTTCGGGCCGGCCGGCATGGTCGCCGCCCCCGTCATCTACGCCTTCGTCAAAGCAGAGTTGAAGCGTATTCGCTGGCTGAACTGACGCTGGGCAAGCTGGCGTGAGTTATTAAAATTGTTGTAAGAATCTCTCATCTTTGGTTTACCAAATTGCAAATTTGGTCAGGCCAATCTAGAATCGATGAACCGGTTAGGCGATGCATCGTCCGGTGGCCTGACGCATCAACCAGATCGGCACCAGCTCTGACATCGAGCCTTCTTCGCAGTTAAAAAACTACAAGCCGGAGACATCTTGAAAACCAAACATCTACTGCAGGCCCTTGCGCTCGTCGCACTGGGTCAGGGGGGCGTGCACGCGGCGCCCCTGATGCTGCAAGACGCCAGCATCACTGCCACCTACAACGGCGCGGCCGACGGCATGCTCGGACTGGATCACGGCTTCGCGGCCGGCCCGGGCGCCAATACCAGCAAGCTCGACCCTACCGACACGGGCGTGGAGTTCTTCACGTCGGATTTCCTGTTTGGGATCGACTTTTCTGCTGACGGCTTGCTGACCGTGATCGCCAACTATGCTGTCGCGCCCGGTGCCTACAGCATGCGGTTCGATCTTGGGAGTGTATTGCCGGTCACGGCGTTCACGCTGGCAGGCATGGGCGGCGTCACCGGCATTCCTGGCCTGTCGATCATCGACAGTCACACGATCGCGCTCGACCTGAGCGGGGTCGACTGGAGCGAATTCGGCGCACTGAGCGCACGCCTGGAAACCGGTACGGCGGTGGCGGTGCCCGAACCCGGAGCGCCTGCGATCCTGATGGGCGGCCTGGCCGCACTGGCGCTCGTACGCAACGGGCGCAATGGACGCAAACCACGCGCCTGACCTCGCGTCTCTCGCCATTCAAGGACAGTCCGGCAGCGCTTCAAGCGCGGCGGCGGGCTCGCGGCCTCATTTCCTCCACCAGGAGACACACATGCATTATCCAGGTTTGCATGCAGCGATTTGCGCTGCGCTACTCTTTGCCAGCAGCGGACATGCTGCGGCCGCAGTCGATCCGGCGCGCCAGAGCGCCCCCGCCGATGGCTGGGCCAGCCAGGCCGGCGGCACGGTCGGCGGCGCGAATGCCGTCCAGCCCCAGATCTACACGGTCACCAACCGCGCCCAGCTGCTGGCCGCGATCCAGAATGGCGGCGTCGACAACAAGATCATCAAGCTCGTCGGCGTGCTCGACATGAGCGAAGGCCAGCCCTATGCCAGCAGCGCGGACCAGGCGGCACGCGGCGCGGTGCGTCTGAAAAGCAATACGACGCTGATCGGCGACGCCAATGCCGCCATCGTCAACGGCCACATCATCCTGTCGAACGTCTCGCAAATCATCATCCGCAACATCAAGCTCGTCAATCCGTGCGACGTTGCGCCCGTCTGGGACCCGAACGACGGATCGAGCGGCAACTGGAACAGCGCCTTCGACGCCATTTCTGTCACGGGATCGAGCCATGTCTGGATCGACCACAACAGCTTCACCGACACCCCGCGCACGGACAATTTCCTGCCTGTCGAGAACGGCAAGGTGAAGCAGTGCCATGACGGCGCGGTCGATATCACGAACGCGTCCGACTACGTCACCGTGTCGTACAACGTCTTCGGCGAGCACAACAAGAACAACCTGGTCGGCAGCGGCGACGGTGCAACGGCTGACGAGGGCAAGCTGCGCGTCACGTTCAGCAACAACGTGTTCCGCGACGTCGCCAGCCGCGCACCGCGCGTGCGCTATGGCCAGGTGCACTTGTTCAACAACTACTATGCCGGTTCGACGTCGCACCCGGTCTACCGCACCAGCTACTACGTCGGCGTCGGCCACGCCGCCAAGATCCTGTCGCACAACAATGTGTTCGAGGTCGCGGGCGCCACCGCCTGCAGCGATGTCGTCGAGAATTTCGGCGGCACGATTCCCGGCGCCTTCAAGGACACCGGTTCGCTGCTCAATGCCAAACCGCTCGGCGCCTGCGGCGTGCCGACGACCGTCACCTGGACCCCGCCGTATGCCTTCAGCGCGCGGCCGATCCCGCTGGTCAAGGCCAACGCGCTGGCGCAGGCCGGCGGCGGCAAGCTGGTGACGACCATCAGCGGCACCGGCAAGGTCGTCGTCGATACCGGCCCGACGCTGGCCTGCCCCGCAACGGGCTTCTACTTCTGCGACGACTTCCAGAATGGCGGCAGCGCCAAATGGGACCTCAAGCCATTGCCGGGCCCGAACGGCACCTTCAGCGTGGTGACGGAAGCTGCCGGCAGCGCCAACAAGGTGCTGCAATACACGGCAGCCACCACCGGCGGCGTGCTCGCCCTGATCAAGGACAGCGAGATGGGCGCCGTACCGTCGGGCGACTACTTCGTCGAAGCCCGTATCCGCCCGATGACCAATAGCACCACCGGAAACAAGTTCCTGTTTCTGGTCACCCGCTACGTCGATGTCAACAACTGGTACGGCGCCGGCCTGAACGTGCAGAATGCCACCACCAGCACCCAGGTCGAGATCGTCAAACTGCTCAATGGTGCGCTCAACCGGCAGCGCGCGGTGCGCAAACCGATCGCGATGGATGCCCAGTTCTATACGGTACGGTTCGAGATGGTCGGCGCCACGCTGACGGTGTATCTCGACGGTGAAAACCTCGGCTCGGTCACCGACAGCAGCTTTGCCGCGCGCGGCCGGGTCGCGCTGTACACGGCCAACAAGAGCTTCCAGATCGACGACGTGCGCATTGGCGATCCGCGCATGAAACCGGTGCAGCTGACGCTCGCCCCCGGCACGCCGACCTGGGCCGCCGAAGCAGGCGATGCCCCGCTGCAAGTGCAGGTCACTGCGGTGGCAGCCGACGGCACGCCCGACAGCTTCGCGGCCGCGTCGAGCAACCCTGCGGTGGCCACCGTCACGCTCGACGGCGCAATGGCCACGATCGCACCAGTGGGCGCGGGCACGGCCAATATCCTGTTCCGGGCCGGTTCGGACGCGACCATGACGCGTTCGATTGCGGTAACGATTTCACCGCAGTTCGTCCAGCCGACCCAGGTGTACCAGCTCGATGGCGTGGTCGCTCCGGCGGCGATGGAAGGCGCCGCCTACATCGACAGCACGCTCAAGCTGGTATTCGACAAGCCACCAGTCCTTGGTACGGGCGGCACGATCCGCGTCTTCCGCCAGGCGGACGATGCGCTGGTGGACGTGATCAAACTGACCGGTGAAACCGACATGCTCGGTTATCCGGGCCAGGACCAGGTCCGCAAGGTCAACACGACGCCGATCCAGATTGCCGGCAACACCGTGACCATCAAGCTGCACAGCAACAAGCTGGACTACAACACGGGGTATTACGTGGCGATCGCCGACGGCGTCTTTACGGGCACCAGCCTTGGCGGGGTGCCGTTCCGGGGCATCGGCAAACCGGGTGGATGGGCGTTTACCACCCGCGCGGCTGCACCGAGTGGCGCGAGCGTGACGGTCGATGATGACGGCGTGGCCGATTTCCGCACCGTGCAGGGCGCGCTCAGTTACGCGATGCAGAACTTCGCCAAGGCCGAACCGGTGACGATCCGGGTGATGAATGGCGCGTACGAGGAACTGCTCTTTTTGCGTGGCAAGGACAATGTCAGCATCGTGGGCCAGAGCCGTGACGGCGTGGTGATCCGCTATACCAACCACAACACGCTCAATCCATTTACCGGCGCGAGCCAGGTGGCAAACGCTGCTGCGGCGGCGACCGGCGGGCGCGCCGTGATGCTGGTCGAGACGTCGGACATGCTCGTGCTCGATACCCTCAGCATCGACAACACGACGCTGCGCGGCCCCACCACCGGCCAGGCCGAAACGCTGTACTTCAACAATGATGGCGGCCGCCTGATCGCGAAAAACAGCGCGTTCTACAGCGAGCAGGACACGCTCAACCTGAAGGGGTTCAACTGGTTCTACCGCAGCCTGGTATCGGGCAACGTGGACTTCATCTGGGGCGGCAGCCGCGCCGCGCTGTTCGAAGAAAGCGAGATCCGCACGATCGGCGACACCTCCAGCCCGACCAGCGGCGGCTATGTGCTGCAGGCGCGCGTGATCAATCCGGCCGACAAGGGTTTTGTCTTCCTCAACAGCGCGCTGACGCGTGGCCCGGGGCGCGGTCCGCTCAAGAGCGAGGTACCGGACGGCGCCACCTGGCTGGCGCGCAGCCCGGGCGGCACCGCGAGCTACGACAACATCGCGTTCATCAACACCCGGATGGACCGGCATGTGGCGCCTGCAGGCTGGGCCGGGCTGGGCGTGAACAGCCAGCCCGCACCCAATCCCGTCGTGCCCAATGCGGTGAGCGGCTGGCGCGAATACGGCAGCACTGACCTTGCCGGCGTGCCGCTGGATCTGTCGCGCCGGGTTGGCGGCTATTTGCTGAGCACCGATGAAATGGAAGCCGGGTTCTCGACCCGCGCCCAGGTGTTCTCGGCGTTTGGGGCCGGAGAAGGCTGGAATCCGCAGCCGTAACGAAGGGTTGAAATGACGCAGGGCCCATCGCTTGGTGTACAAGCGATGGGCCCTGCGCGTTTGCTGCTTGTGCGTCTACCGGATTACTGGATCACGCCGCAAGCCATGCGGGCGCCGCCACCACCCAGTGGCGCCGGATGATCGGCGTGGTTGTCGCCACCGACGTGCACCATCAGGGCCTTGCCCTTGAGGTCCGCCATTTTCATGCGCGGGGCCAGCACCGGATTGGTGGCCATGCCTTTTGCGTCAACGGAGAGGCCTGGCAGATCGCCCAGGTGGCCATCGCCCCATGGGGTGCCGTGCTTCTTGGTGTTGGCCGGGTCCAGGTGACCGCCGGCGGCGCCTGCAGGCACGGTCTTGCCGTCGGCCTGGTTCGGCGCGCAGCTGCCGTTGGCGTGCACGTGGAAGCCGTGCAGGCCCGGGGTCAGGTCCTTGAGCTCAGGAGTGAACACGACGCCGTATTGGGTTTCGCTGATCTTCACGGTACCGATGCTGGCGCCTTCGCCTTTGTCGGTCGCCATTTTCAGCGTGACCGACATGTCAGCCGCGCTGGCGGAGGCGCACACGGCGCCGAACAGGACAGCACTCATCCATTGTTTGTTCATGGTTCACTCCTTGGCAAAATTTGGGATATTTAAAAGACAAGTGAGTGTAGACCATTCCATGCGGAGGGGGTGTTCGGCTGACCAGGGCTTCCGGGGAATGAACACGGAACGCTGGTCGGGGCTCGAGCGCTACTTCTCTCTTACGCGATGCCCATTGCGTAGCGGCGCAGTACATCGTCGGACGACATGACTTCCGCGTATTCGCCATGCAGGTTCGCCAGAGCCATCAAATGGACGTCCTCGGCGCTGCGGTGCGTGCCGCCGAAGTCCGCCTTGTCGAAGGCGAAGGTCGCATCCGACACCACGATGGTGGCAAACCCCAGATTGCCTGCCGTGCGTGCAGTGGCCTCGACCGAATTGTTGGTGCTGACGCCGACGATCACCAGATGCGTGATACCGCGCGCATGCAGCCAGCGCTCGAGGCCAGTGTGGATGAAGGCATCGGGGACGTTCTTTTCGACTACGTGCTCATGGGCCAGTGGATGGAAGCGGGGTTGGAATTCGACGCCGGATTGGCCCGGTGCGAAGACGGAGTCCGGTGAGCGGCTGATGTGACGGACGCTGACGACTGGATACCCTGCCACCCGCCAGGCAGCATGCAGGCGCGCGATCATATCCTCGGCAGACGGGTTGTTGCGCGGTGGCAGGGTCGCGGATTGCATGCCCTGTTGCATGTCGATGATGATCAGGGCTGGTGGCTGGGGCATGCGGATTCTCCATAGTGAGATAGCCAAACTAACACAACAGGATGCTCGGCAACCATGGTCAATCTGATAGGTTGCGGGCTCCGGAGCCGATGCCGAGACAGCGCCCCGGCCTGCCGCCGCAGCAGGTTTCCGGCTTGACTGCGCGTAAGTCAGAACAATGCGGAATGGCTGACTATCCTACAGGTGGTGCATCCCATCAAGCCATCCAGCCAACGAGGGCATCAATCAGGAGGGCGTCCGGAATGCAACATTCCGCTCACCGTGCAATATTGAAGCTCGCCGTTTTGACCGTCCTGGTCTACCCGGCGACCGTGTTTGCCGAGGTCAGTGACAAGGAACCTTCTGCAGATCTCTTCTGGAAAATCGGTCTGGCTGCAGCAATCGTCTGTTTCGTCGGCACTCGCATAAAACCGTGGCTAGGCATCATCTGCTTCATACCCGTCGCACTGTGGTTCGGAATTCTGTTCCTGGAACTTCACTCATTTGATGTTGGCCCTCACCTACGCATCGAACAAAACACTGCGTATTTTCTACAGGCGTACGCGGCTTTTGGCCTGCCGTTGTGTGGGCTGCTCGCGGGCTATGTCTGGCATCGAAAAAGCGCGGCCTAGCGTAGGCCACCAGAGGTACGGCAATCATGTGCATATCGATCTACGTTGAGGCTCCTCCATGAACATTCATCGCTTATACCTGTTCATTTTTCTACTCGCGTCGCCTGTCATCGCCGCTGACACCGATCCCGGGCCATATCTGCAGACGGCTGCCTCGTACCGGATCTATGGCGGCGCACTTGAAGATCCAACCGCGCCCAAACCGAACGATAAAAAAGTGGCATTTTCCATCGAAGGTCATGCTGCCCGGCCGATCTTCGATGCCATCGGGCCGGACCAGCGTGACCCGTGCACGGAAGGCAGCGGGATGCGCGTCCGCCACAAGGATCACGAACATCTGACTTGCACCTTGAGCAAACAGAACGACTACGCGTGCAGCTTCGGATTCGACCTCATTACCGGCAAAAGTATCGATGGCAGTATTTGCTGACGGCGCTTGCCGAAAACGCAGGCATAAAAAAACGGCACCCCTCAGGGTGCCGTTTCATTTTCAACGCAGACGATTACTCGCCGTCGTCGTGCTGCTCAGCCGAAGCCGAAGCAACTTGCTGGTCTTCCATCGCTTGCAGCTCGGCAGCCATATTGGCCTTCTCTTGCTGCAGCAGTGCCTGGCGCTCTTCCGCTTCCCACACTTCCTTCTCTTTGCGAGCGCGGTGGAATGCCAGACCCGTACCGCCCGGGATCAGGCGACCGACGATGACGTTCTCTTTCAGGCCGCGCAGACCGTCGCGCTTGCCCATGATCGCCGCTTCGGTCAGCACGCGGGTGGTTTCCTGGAACGATGCGGCCGAGATGAACGAATCGGTCGACAGCGATGCCTTGGTAATACCCAGCAGCACGTTTTCGTACGTTGCCGGCAGCTTGCCCACCGCATTCATGCGGTCGTTCTGGTCCAGCAGCTCAGAACGCTCGACCTGCTCGCCGATGATGTAGTCGGTGTCGCCTGCTTCGACGATCTGAACACGACGCAGCATCTGGCGAACGATCACCTCGATGTGCTTGTCGTTGATCTTCACGCCTTGCAGACGGTACACGTCCTGCACTTCGTCGACGATGTAGCGGGCCAGCGATTCGATACCCAGGAGGCGCAGGATGTCTTGCGGATCGGCCGGGCCGTCGACAATCATCTCGCCCTTGTTCACGACTTGACCATCGTGGACCAGCACTTGCTTGTCCTTGGTGATCAGGAACTCGTGCTTGTTGCCGTCCATGTCGGTGATCTCAAGGCGTTGCTTGCCCTTGGTCTCTTTACCGAACGCGACCGTACCCGTGACTTCCGCCAGCATGCCGGCGTCTTTTGGCGAACGTGCTTCGAACAGCTCGGCAACGCGTGGCAGACCACCGGTAATGTCTCGCGTTTTCTGCGATTCAGTCGGGATACGTGCCAGCACTTCACCGACGGACACTTGCTGACCATCTTTGACCATGATCAGCGAGCCGACCTGGAAACCAATGGCCACGGCGTGTTCGGTGCCCGCGATCTTGACTTCCTGGTTCTCTTCGTTCAGCAGCTTGACCTGTGGACGCAGCACCTTGCCAGCCGAACCACGACGCTTCGGATCGATCGCGACGAGGGTCGACAGACCGGTCACATCGTCCACCTGGCGAGCGACGGTGACGCCCTCTTCCACGTTTTCGAAGCGGATGGTACCAGCGTACTCGGTGATGATCGGACGGGTCAGCGGATCCCACGTTGCCAGGGCGATACCAGCTTTGACAGCCTGGCCATCCTTGACGATCAGGGTCGCGCCGTACGGCACCTTGTGACGCTCGCGCTCACGGCCATGATCGTCCGTGATCAGCACTTCGCCCGAACGGGTAATGACGATTTGCGCGCCCTTGCCGTTGGTGACGTAACGCATGGTTGCCGTGAAGCGAACCGTACCGTTCGACTTGGCTTCGACCGACGATGCCACTGCTGCACGCGATGCCGCACCACCGATGTGGAACGTACGCATGGTCAGCTGGGTACCCGGCTCACCAATCGACTGTGCTGCCACGACGCCGACTGCTTCACCGCTGTTGACCAGCATGCCGCGGCCCAGGTCGCGACCATAGCACTTGGCGCACAGGCCGAAGCGCGTGTCGCAGTTCAGTGGCGTGCGGACCTTGACTTCGTCGATGCCGACGCGTTCGATCTCTTCGACCATGTCTTCGTCCAGCAGCGTGCCGGCTTCGAACAGGGTTTCCTGGGTTTCAGGATTGACGACATCGGTACCGGTGACACGGCCGAGGATACGGTCGCGCAGGGCTTCGATGACTTCACCACCTTCGACCAGCGCCTTCATGTGCGTGCCGTTGTTGGTGCCGCAATCGTCCTCGATCACCACCAGATCCTGCGTCACGTCGACCAGACGACGGGTCAGGTAACCCGAGTTTGCGGTCTTCAGCGCGGTATCGGCCAGACCTTTACGAGCGCCGTGGGTCGAAATGAAGTACTGAAGCACGTTCAGGCCTTCGCGGAAGTTCGCGGTAATCGGCGTTTCGATAATCGAACCATCCGGTTTCGCCATCAGACCACGCATACCGGCCAGCTGACGAATCTGGGCTGCCGAACCACGGGCGCCCGAGTCGGCCATCATGTAAATCGCGTTGAACGATTCCTGGGTGCCTTCGGTGCCATCACGCTTGGTGACCGGCTCGATCTTCAGCTGGTCCATCATCGCCTTGCCGACTTCATCGGAGGTCTTGCCCCAGATGTCGACGACCTTGTTGTAGCGCTCGCCGGCGGTGACCAGACCCGAGCTGTACTGCTGCTCAATCTGTTTCACTTCGGCTTCAGCGGCAGCGATCATGCCCTTCTTGACGTCCGGGATCATCATGTCGTCGACGGCGATCGAGATACCGGCGCGCGTTGCCAGGCGGAAGCCCGACTGCATCAGCTTGTCGGCAAACACGACGGTCGCACGCAGACCGCACTTGCGGAACGACGTGTTGATCAGCTTCGAGATTTCCTTCTTCTTCAGCGAACGATTCAGCACCGAGAATGGCAAGCCTTTTGGCAGGATCTCGGACAGGATCGCACGGCCGACCGTGGTCTCGTAGCGGGTCAGGGTCTGGTCGAAGCCACCTTCGGCGTTGCGTGGGAATTCCACGATACGCACGGTAATGCGGGTCGCCAGTTCGACTTCCTTGTTGTCGTACGCGCGGATGACTTCCGACACGTCCGGGAACATCATGCCCTCGCCCTTGGCGTTGATTGCCTCGCGCGATGCGTAGTACAGACCCAGCACGATATCCTGGGACGGCACGATCGACGGCTCGCCGTTCGATGGGAACAGGATGTTGTTCGACGCCAGCATCAGCGTACGTGCTTCCATCTGTGCTTCGATCGACAGCGGGACGTGGACAGCCATCTGGTCACCGTCGAAGTCGGCGTTGAACGCCGCGCAGACGAGTGGGTGCAGCTGGATGGCCTTGCCTTCGATCAGGACCGGCTCGAACGCCTGGATACCCAGACGGTGCAGCGTCGGCGCACGGTTCAGCATGATCGGGTGTTCCTTGATGACTTCTTCAAGGATGTCCCAAACTACAGGCTCTTGGACTTCAACCAATTTCTTTGCAGCCTTGATGGTCGTAGCCAGACCCATCAGTTCAAGCTTGTTGAAGATAAAGGGTTTAAAGAGCTCGAGAGCCATCAGTTTCGGCAGGCCGCACTGGTGCAGTTTCAGCTGTGGACCGACCACGATGACCGAACGGCCCGAGTAGTCGACGCGCTTGCCCAGCAAGTTCTGACGGAAACGACCGCCCTTACCCTTGATCATCTCGGCCAGCGACTTCAGCGGACGCTTGTTGGCACCGGTCATCGCTTTACCGCGACGGCCGTTGTCCAGCAGCGAGTCGACTGCTTCCTGCAGCATGCGCTTTTCGTTACGCGTAATGATCTCTGGTGCGCGCAGTTCCATCAGGCGCTTCAGGCGGTTATTACGGTTGATGACGCGGCGATACAGGTCGTTCAGGTCGGACGTGGCGAAACGGCCACCGTCCAGCGGGACGAGCGGACGCAGTTCTGGCGGCAGGACCGGCAGAACTTCCATGATCATCCATTCAGGCTTGATGCCCGAACGCTGGAACGCTTCGAGCACTTTCAGGCGCTTGGCGTATTTCTTGATCTTGGCTTCGGACTTCGACTCTTTGAGTTCCACGCGCAGCGCGTCGGCATCGCGGTGGATGTCGATCGAGCGCAGCAGTTCACGGATACCTTCGGCGCCCATGAATGCGGTGAAGTCGTCGCCGTACTCTTCGTACTTGGCGGCGTAGTCGTCTTCCGACATGATCTGGCTCTTCTTGAGCGGGGTCATGCCTGGATCGGTGACGACATATGCTTCGAAGTACAGCACGCGTTCGATGTCCCGCAGCGTCATGTCCAGGACCATGCCCAGACGCGATGGCAGCGACTTCAGGAACCAGATGTGCGCGACTGGCGAGGCCAGCTCGATGTGGCCCATGCGCTCACGGCGCACCTTGGCCAGCGTGACTTCGACGCCGCACTTCTCGCAGATCACGCCGCGGTGCTTCAGGCGCTTGTATTTGCCGCACAGGCATTCGTAGTCCTTGATAGGACCAAAGATCTTGGCGCAGAACAGGCCATCGCGCTCAGGCTTGAACGTGCGGTAGTTGATGGTTTCCGGCTTCTTGACTTCGCCGAACGACCACGAACGGATTTTTTCAGGCGACGCCAAGCCAATCTTGATGGCGTCGAAACTTTCGTTTTGCTGAACTTGCTTGAATAGATCGAGCAGTGCTTTCATGTATCACTCCAGGTGATTGAATTCTTTACTGACTTGCTTGCCGCCAGCTCCTCACTGATTTTCGCCAGTGCTTGCAAACCCCCGACCCTAGAAACCGTCATTCCCGCGCAGGCGGGAATCCAAGTGTGCCGGCTGATTCACCGGGCTTAGGCCCCGGACTGCTCCGGGGGCGACGACTTCGAAAGTCGAAGAGCCAGCCCGAAGGCTGGCGGCCTTGCTGGCCTGCTTAGTTGCGCTCGAGATCGATATCGATACCCAGCGAACGGATTTCCTTCACCAGCACGTTGAACGACTCTGGCATGCCGGCTTCGATCACGTGGTCGCCTTTGACCAGGTTCTCGTAGACCTTCGTACGGCCGTTCACGTCATCCGACTTCACAGTCAGCATCTCTTGCAGCACGTACGATGCGCCGTACGCTTCCAGTGCCCACACCTCCATCTCACCGAAGCGCTGGCCGCCGAACTGGGCTTTACCGCCCAGTGGCTGCTGCGTCACGAGCGAGTACGGACCAGTCGAACGCGCGTGCATCTTGTCGTCAACCAGGTGATGCAGCTTCAGCATGTGCATGAAGCCAACGGTGACCTTGCGCTCGAATGCTTCGCCGGTGCGGCCATCGAACATCGTGACCTGGTTCTTCGACGGGGTCATGCCCAGGTTGGCAGCGATGTCGTCCGGGAACGCCAGGTCCAGCATACGACGAATGTCTTCTTCGTGGGCGCCATCGAAGACCGGGGTCGCGAACGGCACGCCGTTCTTGAGGTTGCCCGCCAGGGTCAGGATCTCTTCATCGCTGAAGCTGTCCAGGTCTTCCTTGCGGCCGGTTTCGTTGTAGATCTTGTCCAGGAACACGCGCAGGTCTTGTGCCTTCGCTTGCGCCTGCAGCATTTCGCCGATGCGCCAGCCCAGGCCCTTGGCTGCCCAACCGAGGTGGGTTTCCAGGATCTGACCGACGTTCATGCGCGATGGCACGCCCAGCGGGTTCAGCACGACGTCAGCAGGACGACCGTCCGCCATGAACGGCATGTCTTCCACTGGCACGATACGCGAGACCACACCCTTGTTACCGTGACGGCCGGCCATCTTGTCGCCCGACTGCAGGCGGCGCTTGACGGCCAGGTAGACCTTGACCATCTTCTGCACGCCTGGCTGCAGCTCGTCGCCTTGCGTCAGCTTCTTGCGCTTCTCTTCGAAGGCCAGATCGAACTGGTGACGCTTCTCGTTGATCGATTCCTTGATCGCTTCGAGGGCGTTCGCGGTGTCGTCTTCTGCCGGACGGATGTCGAACCAGTGGAACTTGTCCAGGTCCGCCAGGTACTCGGCAGTGATCGCCGCGCCCTTGGCCATCTTCTTCGGACCGCCATTGACGATCTTGCCGATCAGCATGCGCTCCAGACGCTCGAAGGCATCGCCCTCGACAATACGCATCTGGTCGTTCAGGTCCAGGCGATAGCGCTTGAGTTCATCATCGATGATCTGCTGGGCGCGCTTGTCACGCTGGATGCCTTCGCGGGTGAACACTTGCACGTCGATCACGGTGCCGACCATGCCCGAAGGCACGCGCAGCGAGGTGTCTTTCACGTCCGACGCTTTTTCGCCGAAGATCGCGCGCAACAGCTTTTCTTCTGGCGTCAGCTGGGTCTCACCTTTTGGCGTGACCTTACCGACCAGCACGTCGCCAGCCTGCACTTCGGCGCCGATGTAGACGATGCCCGATTCATCCAGGCGCGCCAGCTGGTTTTCTGCCAGATTCGAGATGTCGCGGGTGATTTCTTCCGCGCCCAGCTTGGTGTCACGTGCCACGACCGACAGCTCTTCGATGTGAATCGAGGTGTAGCGGTCATCCTTGACGACGTTTTCCGAGATCAGGATCGAATCTTCGAAGTTCAGACCGTTCCACGGCATGAACGCCACCAGCATGTTCTGACCCAGGGCCAGTTCGCCCAGGTCGGTCGATGCGCCGTCGGCGATCACGTCGCCACGGGCGACGCGGTCACCAACCTGCACGATCGGACGCTGGTTGATGTTGGTGTTCTGGTTCGAACGGGTGTACTTGATCAGGTTGTAGATGTCGACGCCGACTTCACCAGCCTGTGCTTCATCGTCGTTCACGCGAATGACGACGCGGCCCGCATCGATGTAGTCGACCATACCGCCACGCAGTGCCTGCACGGTGGTACCCGAGTCGACTGCCACGGTGCGTTCGATACCGGTACCGACAACGGCCTTCTCAGGACGCAGGCAAGGCACGGCCTGACGCTGCATGTTGGCGCCCATCAGTGCACGGTTCGCATCATCGTGTTCCAGGAACGGAATCAGCGAGGCAGCGACCGACACGATCTGGCCTGGTGCAACGTCCATGTACTGGACGCGCTCTGGCGAGACCAGGATCGTTTCGCCGGCTTCACGCGACGAGACCAGCTCGTCGATCAGTTGGCCGTTTTCATTGATCGCGGCGTTTGCCTGCGCAATGATGTAGCGGCCTTCTTCGATGGCCGACAGGTAATCGATCTGGTCGGTGACCTTGGAACCGTCGACCTTGCGGTACGGGGTTTCCAGGAAGCCGTATTCATTCAGGCGGGCATACAGTGCCAGCGAGTTGATCAGACCGATGTTCGGGCCTTCAGGCGTTTCGATCGGGCACACGCGGCCGTAGTGGGTCGGGTGCACGTCGCGCACCTCGAAGCCAGCACGTTCGCGGGTCAGACCGCCAGGGCCCAGAGCCGAGACGCGACGCTTGTGGGTCACTTCGGACAGCGGGTTGGTCTGGTCCATGAACTGGGACAGCTGCGACGAACCGAAGAACTCACGGATCGCGGCCGAAATCGGCTTGCTGTTGATCAGGTCATGCGGCATCAGGTTGTCTGCTTCGGCCTGGCCGAGACGTTCCTTGACTGCACGTTCCACGCGGACCAGGCCAGCACGGAACTGGTTCTCTGCCAGCTCGCCGACGCAACGGACGCGACGGTTACCCAGGTGATCGATGTCATCGACTTCGCCGCGGCCATTGCGCAGCTCGACGAGGATCTTGATCACGGCCAGGATGTCTTCGTTCGACATGGTCATGTCGCCGGTCAGTTCATCACGGCCAATACGGCGGTTGAACTTCATGCGGCCGACAGCCGACAGGTCGTAGCGTTCCGGCATGTAGAACAGGCCGTTGAACAGCGCTTCGACCGATTCTTCGGTTGGCGGTTCGCCAGGACGCATCATGCGGTAGATCGCCACGCGCGCCGCGGTGCGGTCAGCGGTGTCGTCGGTGCGCAGGGTTTGCGAGATGTAGCCGCCCTGGTCCAGATCGTTGGTGTACAGCGTCTGGATTTCCGTCACGTCTGCATCGCGCAGCTTGCCCAGCAGTTCTTCGGTCAGCTCGTCGTTGGCAACGGCGATGACTTCACCGGTGTCCTGGTCGACGATGTTCTTGGCCAGCACGCGGCCCAGCAGGTAGTCTTCAGGGACCGAGATGGTCTTGATGCCGGCAGCTTCGATGTCACGGACGTGCTTCGCGTTGATACGCTTGTCCTTGGTGACGATGGTCTTGCCCGACTTCGGATCGACGATGTCGAAACGCGCGACTTCGCCGCGCAGACGCTCGGGGACGAACTCGAGTTCGCCGCCGTCGTTGCGCACGACGAAGTTGTCGAAGACGAAGAAGTTCGCCAGGATCTGTTCCGGCGTCATGCCGATGGCCTTGAGCAGGATCGTCACTGGCATCTTGCGGCGACGGTCGACGCGGAAGAACAGGATATCCTTCGGGTCGAACTCGAAGTCGAGCCACGAACCGCGGTAAGGAATGATCCGTGCCGAGAACAGGAGCTTGCCCGACGAGTGCGTCTTGCCGCGGTCGTGCTCGAAGAACACGCCCGGCGAACGGTGCAGCTGGGACACGATCACGCGCTCGGTGCCGTTGATCACGAACGAACCGTTCGTGGTCATCAGTGGCAGCTCGCCCATGTAGACTTCTTGTTCCTTCATTTCCTTGACGACCGGCTTGGTCGGCGATTCCTTGTCCAGGATCACCAGACGCACCTTGGCGCGCAGCGGCGACGCGAAGGTCAGGCCACGCTGCTGGCACTCTTTCACGTCAAACGCAGGGTCACCCAGCACATACGACAGGAACTCGAGGCGCGCAAAACCATTGTGCGACACGATAGGGAAGATCGAAGAAAAAGCCGACTGCAGACCCTCGGCCTTGCGTCCCGATGGGACAGCATCAGCCTGGAGGAAGTTCTCGTAGGATTCCAGCTGGGTAGCCAGCAGGTAGGGAACGTTGTGAACGTTGGCGCGTTTCGCGAACGACTTGCGAATACGCTTCTTCTCAGTAAATGAGTAGTGCATGGACACTCCGTGAGTGACAGAAAGGATGAAGAATTCAGGATTTGCCAGTGGCACGCGCCACCACCACACACAATTCCTGAAGTCTTTACTCTTTCGCGCCAGATGAAAAGGACAAGCAAACTGCTGTGTTACGATATTTCCGAGCCGGTGTTGCCGCCTCTATTCTGTCATTCCTTGGCGACGTCTGTCGCAGGGACGACAAAAGAGCCAAAGCCGCAATTCCCGCCTTCCGGCAAGTTTTGCAAGCTTTGACTCCCGCATCAGGTGCTGCGAACAGCACCCTTTGCCTATGTATTACTTCAGTTCAGCCTTGGCGCCTGCATCTTCCAGCTTCTTCTTGGCGGCTTCAGCTTCTGCTTTTGGCAGGGCTTCTTTAACCGTCTTAGGAGCGCCGTCGACGACGTCTTTGGCTTCTTTCAGGCCCAGACCGGTGATTTCACGGACTGCCTTGATGACGCCGACTTTGTTCGCGCCGATTTCGGTCAGAACAACGTTGAACTCGGTCTGCTCTTCAGCAGCAGCGGCGCCAGCGCCACCACCGGCTGCAGGAGCTGCCATTGCAGCTGCCGACACGCCGAACTTCTCTTCGAATGCCTTGACCAGTTCGTTCAGGTCCATGACGGACATTTCGCTCACTGCGTTCAGGATATCGTCTTTGCTAATTGCCATTTGAAACTCCAGTTTTGATTTGTATGTAGTTCAGGTTGGTACTTGAAAAAAAAGGGAAGCTTATGCTTCTGCAGGAGCTTCTTCTGCGGCCGGAGCTGCTTCGGAAGAACCTTCGCCTTTTTTCGCTGCCAGGGCAGCCAGACCACGTGCAAAGCCCGACACCGGAGCCAACATGACGCCCAACAGCTGCGAGATGAGAACTTCACGGGATGGGATGCTTGCCAACGAGGTAACGCCAGCTACGTCGAGCTGCTTACCTGCGTAGTTACCGGCTTTGATGACCAGTTTGTCGTTGGTTTTAGCGAAGTCATTGATGACTTTAGCTGCTGCAACGGCATCGTCCGAGATCGAATAGATCAGCGGACCGGTCATGGAATCAGCCAGCGAGGCAAACTGCGTGCCTTCAACAGAGCGACGAGCCAGCGTGTTCTTCAGAACACGCAGGTACACGCCCTGGGCACGTGCGGATGCACGGAGCTTGGTCAAGTGACTAACCTGGATGCCACGGTACTCGGCGACGACGATGGTTTGCGCAGATGCTACTTTTGCGGAAACTTCTTCGACGACGGCCTTTTTGTCATTCAGATTAAGACCCACGGTCAATCTCCTTAAATGATGAGAACGAGATGTTCACATCGGTTCGAACACACGGCGTCCGAAGTTAAGAAGCCTTAAACTGAGCGGATGAATTCACGCAGCTGGACTACAAAACTTGTTCGGGTACACCATCTGCGTTGGGTTGTCTTTTAACCGCATGCCCAACCTCTGCACTTGGCCCAACGGTCTTTGATTGTCTGCCGCAGCGATCAGTTACTGCGACAGCCCAAAGAATCGCCCCGCGCCAATGGCGCGAGGACTTGAATTTGCTAATTAAGCAGCAGCGATCGAAGCGTGATCGATGCGCACGCCAGCACCCATCGTCGACGACAGGGCGACCTTGCGCAGGTACACACCTTTCGACGTGGTTGGCTTGGCTTTGTTGAGGGCGTCGATCAGGGCAACCAGGTTGCTCTTCAGATCTTCGTCGGTGAACGATGCACGGCCGATCGTTGCGTGAACGATACCTGCCTTGTCGGTACGGTACTGGACCTGACCGGCTTTGGCGTTCTTGACGGCGGTTGCGACGTCTGGGGTCACGGTGCCGACTTTCGGGTTAGGCATCAGGCCACGTGGGCCCAGGATCTGACCCAGGGTACCGACGATACGCATGGTGTCTGGCGACGCGATGACGATATCGAAAGGCATGTCGCCGGCTTTGACGCGCTCGGCCAGGTCTTCCATACCGACGATGTCGGCGCCGGCTGCACGTGCAGCTTCAGCCTTCTCGCCCGTTGCGAACACAGCAACGCGCACGGTCTTGCCGGTGCCTGCTGGCAGCACGACCGAACCGCGAACCACTTGGTCCGACTTCTTTGGGTCCACGCCCAGTTGCACCGAGACGTCGATCGACTCGTTGAACTTGGCAGTGGCGAATTCTTTGACCAGCGACAGACCGTTGTCGAAGGCGTAGACTTTATTGCGGTCTACTTTAGCTTTGATAGCTTTGACGCGTTTGGACAGCTTAGCCATTACAGACCCTCCACCGTGATGCCCATCGAACGTGCCGAGCCAGCGATGATACGCACTGCTGCGTCCATGTCGGCGGCGGTCAGGTCCGGCTGCTTGGTTTTTGCGATTTCTTCAGCTTGAGCGCGGGTCAGCGATGCAACCTTGTCGGTATGCGGCTTGGCCGAACCCTTGGTGATGCCAGCGGCTTTCTTGATCAGGTACGTTGCCGGTGGCGTCTTCATCACGAAGGTGAACGACTTGTCGGCGAACGCGGTGATCACGACCGGGATTGGCATGCCTGGCTCGACACCCTGGGTCTGGGCGTTGAACGCCTTGCAGAATTCCATGATGTTCAGACCGCGCTGACCCAGTGCTGGACCGATCGGTGGGGATGGGTTTGCTTTACCAGCTGGAACTTGCAGCTTGATAAAGCCAATGATTTTCTTTGCCATGAAAGGCTCCTATCTTTGACTTGAGTAGTAGCGCCCCACCGCGACTACTCGTCTCCGGCGGGGCTCCTCTTACCGGATTCCGCCTGACAACTGCGACGCTCCGATTGTAGCGTTTAGACTTTCTCGACTTGCCCGAACTCCAGTTCCACTGGAGTCGCGCGGCCGAAGATGGTAACAGAAACTCGCACCTTCGACTTTTCGTAATTGACTTCTTCGACATTGCCGTTGAAATCGGTGAACGGGCCTTCCTTGATCCGGACCTGTTCGCCCACTTCGTACAGCGTCTTTGGCCGAGGCTTCTCGACACCTTCCTGGACCTGCTGCATGATCTTGTCGATCTCGCGCGCCGGGATTGGGGTCGGCTTGTTCGACTTGCCGCCGATGAAACCGGTGACTTTGCTGGTGTTCTTCACCAGGTGCCAGGTTTCGTCGGTCATTTCCATCTCGACCAGCACGTAACCCGGGAAGAAGCGGCGCTCGGTAACGGCCTTGGTGCCGTTGCGCATCTCGACAACTTCCTCGGTTGGCACCAGGATCTGGCCAAACTGTTCTTGCATGCCGCCGCGTTCGATCCGTTCGGTCAGGGCGCGCATCACGCTCTTTTCCATACCCGAGTAGACGTGAACGACGTACCAGCGCTTGTTGCTGACCGGGACACTCACGGGTGCAGCTGCTTCTGGTGCTGCTTCCTGCTCTGGAACGCCTTCTTCCGGAGCGCCGGTCGCCGGGACGCCGGCCGCCGGAATCTCTTCCGGCGCGGTATCTTCTTGTACGTTTTCGCTCATGTTTATTTCCAACCCAGGACAAAGTCGTACAACAGGAGCTCGAGAATCTTGTCGGTGCCCCACAGGAAAATCGCCATCACAACCACAAAGGCAAACACGATGCCCGTGATCTGCAAGGCTTCGCGGCGGGTCGGCCAAACGACCTTCTTGGTCTCGCGCACCGATTCCTTGGCAAAGCTCAGGAAATCACGGCCGGTGGTGGAAGTCCACAAAAGCAGGACAGCAAAAACTAAACCAGCCAAAAGGGCGCCTGCGGCGACCAAGGCTGGTTTGTTCTGGCCTGTCAGGTAAAAGAACCCGACGACGCCTGCAATCGCTGCAACCACCGCCAGCGCGACCTTGAACTTGTCATTCGAGGTGCTGACAGTTTGCACGGATTGATTAGACATTCTTCTTTACTTTCGGTGCCTGGCACCAGAATTCGGTGGCAGGGGCGGAGGGAATCGAACCCGCGACCTTCGGTTTTGGAGACCGACGCTCTGCCAATTGAGCTACACCCCTACGAAAACTTCCAGCTGAATCCAACATTATACAGCAAGCGCGCGCTCACTGACAATGCTGTTCGAGGGAAACGGAAATGACTTCCGCCTCCCTCTGCTCTGCTTAGTTAGGCAGAATCTTTGCGACCACGCCGGCGCCGACAGTACGGCCGCCTTCACGGATTGCGAAACGCAGACCTTCTTCCATCGCGATCGGGTTGATCAGCTTGACAGTGATCGACACGTTGTCGCCTGGCATGACCATTTCTTTGTCTGCTGGCAGCTCGATCGAACCGGTCACGTCAGTCGTACGGAAGTAGAACTGTGGACGATAGTTGTTGAAGAACGGGGTGTGACGGCCGCCTTCATCTTTCGACAGAACGTAGATCTCGCCGGTGAAGTGGTTGTGCGGCTTGATCGAACCTGGCTTTGCCAGGACTTGACCACGCTGGACATCTTCACGCTTGGTACCGCGCAGCAGCAGGCCGACGTTGTCGCCAGCTTGACCCTGGTCCAGCAGCTTGCGGAACATTTCCACGCCGGTGCAAGTGGTCTTGACGGTGTCGATGATACCGACGATTTCGATTTCTTCGCCGACTTTGACAACGCCGCGCTCGACACGACCGGTCACAACGGTACCGCGACCCGAGATCGAGAACACGTCTTCCACTGGCATCAGGAACGCACCGTCAACAGCGCGCTCTGGCGTTGGGATGTAGGTGTCGAGGGCTTCGGCCAGACGGGTGATGCATTCTTCACCCATTTCGCCCGGCTTGCCTTCGAGGGCCATACGTGCCGAACCCTTGATGATTGGGACGTCGTCGCCTGGGAACTCGTACTTCGACAGAAGCTCACGCACTTCCATTTCGACCAGTTCCAGCAGTTCTGCGTCGTCGACCAGGTCGCACTTGTTCAGGAACACGATGATGTATGGAACGCCAACTTGACGGGCCAGCAGGATGTGCTCGCGGGTCTGTGGCATTGGGCCGTCAGCGGCCGAGCACACCAGGATCGCGCCGTCCATCTGCGCAGCACCGGTAATCATGTTCTTGATGTAGTCGGCGTGGCCTGGGCAGTCAACGTGAGCGTAGTGACGGTTTTCGGTCTCGTACTCGACGTGCGCGGTGTTGATGGTGATGCCGCGTGCTTTTTCTTCTGGTGCCGCGTCGATCTGGTCGTAGGCCTTGGCTTCGCCGCCGAATTTCTTCGACAGGACGGTCGCGATTGCAGCCGTCAGCGTGGTTTTGCCGTGGTCAACGTGACCGATGGTGCCGACGTTTACGTGCGGCTTGGTCCGTTCGAATTTACCTTTTGCCATTTCAGACTCCTAAGATCTAACGATATTTTTGAGAATTACCAGGCACACCTGACGGACGAGTGCAACGCGACTGCCGTACAAAATTCTGGTGCCCTTGACGTGGATTGAACACGTGGCCTCTCCCTTACCAAGGGAGTGCTCTACCACTGAGCTACAAGGGCTGATTTGGTGCGATGTTCAACTTGCACACCGCAAAACACTGGAGCGGGTGAAGGGAATCGAACCCTCGTCGTAAGCTTGGAAGGCTTCTGCTCTACCATTGAGCTACACCCGCGAGGTACAACTTCAATTCGACTTCACGATCTTCTTTTGGTGGTGGGGGCTGGATTCGAACCAGCGTACTCAGAGAGGGCAGATTTACAGTCTGCTGCCTTTAACCACTCGGCCACCCCACCGCGAAGAACCGCAGAGTATGAAGCAAGCTCAACGTACTGTCAATCAGGTTTGGGTAGAAGGTTTTTCCACTTCGCCTGACAGCGTTGCTTCGGGGCGTGATTGTAACGGTCGGACTCTAAAGCCGCAAGGGTCATTTTGCGCGGCGTGAAAAAAACTTGGTTTGTTCGTCAAGCCGGCGCCAGTGCCGCCAGCACCTGCGCCTTGAGCGCCTTGATCAGCGCCGTCTCGTCCGGCGGCACGCCTTCGGGCGCCGTGAAGATGCGGTCGGCATAGAACAGCCCCAGCTGCGCCTTGCCCACGACCAGCGGCAGCACGATGAAACTCTCGGCGTCCGGCAGCAGTGTTTTGTACCAGGCCGGCAGCAGATCGCGGATCTTGGGGCTGAAAGCATCCGGGATCATCATGTCGGCATTGTTTTCCAGCGCCAGGTGGAACAGGTCGCGTGTGAATGCGCAAGGGAACGTGAAGCCGGCCTGCAGCTCGACCTTGTTCTCCCCCAGCGACGCGCGCGCCCGGAAGGTGCCGGTCCGGCCGTCGCGCAGGCAGATGGTGGCAAAGCGAAAGCCCAGCGCGCCGTACAGCGTTTCGAGCACGGCCATGATGACGTCGTTGGCGCTCGTGGCAGAGCCACCCAGCACCGACACATCCTGCACACCGGCCAGCAGCAGGTCGCGCGCATTCTTCGGCTTGCCACTGGGGTAGAACTCGCCGTCGTCGGCCTCGCCTGCGTCCAGCATCGCCAGCGCCAGCACGTTCGGCAGGCTGCTGCCGGCCTTCGGGTCGGTCTTGGGGGCGCGCTCCATGTTCATGCTCTGCAGCATGCCGTTCATGCTTTCCTGGACCGTGTCGAACAGCGCTGCCAGCCCGGGCATGTCGAGCCCGAGCGCCACACCGTAGCGTGCCAGCAGCGCCTCGGCCTCGGGCGAATTGGCCGGATCATGGTGATGGCCCATCAGGCGCGCCACGTCCTGGCTGAACGCGGCCACCTGGCGCATCCACTCGGCGCGCTCTGGCGCGACCGCGAGCGTACTTGGCACGGGTGCGGGCGGGGCCTGGGCGTCGATAATCAGCGCGGGCAATTGCCATTCGCGCAGCACGGCCTCGGACAGGGTCTCGAAGGTGCATCCCAGGATCAGGCGCGACGCTTGCGCGTGGGTGTGCTTGCCGGTGGCGACCAGGGCCGCGATCTCGCGGTAGCGCTCCGGCTCGTGGCTGGCCAGCAGCATCGGCCCCAGGTTCTTGAACAGCGCGCAGATCCCTGCTTCCTCGGCGCCCGGATGGGGGCTGCGGTGCGCCATTTCCTGGCCCACCAGGCTGGCGCACAGCGCCGCCTGGAGTTCGACCCGCACGCCGTGCTCGGCCACGTCGAGCGCGTCGACCAGCAGCATCGCCAGCGCGGCGGCGCGCACATTGTCAAAGCCGAGCAGCGAAATGGCGCGCGAGATCGTCGTCACCGGCGCGCCCAGCTGCGTGCGGTACGCCACCGTGTTCGACAGGCGCAGGATGCGCTGGGTCAGCGCGACGTCGGCCATCACGTAATACGCGAGGTCGGCCGAGCCTTCGTCGACGCTGTAGCCCATGCCGATCACGCGCGTCATGGTGCCGCCAAGACTGAACATGCGCTCGGTGCCGCTCAGCTTGCGCATCAGCGCATCGCGCACCCGGCCCGACGCGGGGTGGCTCTGCGCACCATGGGGAATGTCGGCCATCGTCAGTCCGCCTTGGGCGCGGGCATGCGCAGCCCCTGGCGCACGCCCTGATCGTACTGCTTGAGCACTTTCTGGAACAGCGCGGCCAGCGCCGGCAGCTTGGGATTGAGCGGGTCGAGCTTGCGCACATTGGCGATCAGGATCGGGACCTGGCCACCAAGCCGATCGTCCCAGCCACCCGCCTCGAGGCAGCGCAGCACTGCGAGCGCAGCATTGAACGCCACCGACGGGTTGTTCGGCAGCTTGTGCGCCGCCTCGAGCATCAGCGTGACCGCGCCCCGGTAATCGCCGCTCTTGGCGCGCGCGGCGCCGCTGGCGACCAGGTCGACCACATGCTGGCGACTTTCCTTGACCATCGAGCGGGCCAGCTCGCCCTTGCCCGCGCTTTCCATCACCCCGACTGCGCGCGCCATCACCGCCTCGTCGCCGGCATTGCGCATCACGTCGCGCACGACCGAGCAGGCGCCCTCTTCCATGCCATGGTCGAGGCATGTGCGGGCGAGCTCGAGCTTGATGTCGACCGACACGCCCGGCGCATCCTGGCAGGCCGCCACCGCCGTGGTCAATGATTCGCCCAGGCGCACGTCGTTGCCGGTGTATTCGTGCACCAGGGCCGAGGCTACCGCGCTGCACAGCGCCGTCGTGGCGCGCCCGCCCATCGTGCGGTCGAGATCGCGCACCACCGCCGCTGCGCCCACCGGATCGCCCTTGCCCACCAGCGTGCGCACCAGTTTGACGTGGTCTTCGGGATCACGGAACTCGGAATACTTGGCCTTGCCCACCACCAGGCGCAGCGACTTTTCGGCGGTGTCGATATCGCCTGCGTCGAAGGCGATGTCGGCCAGCGTGCGCAGGCGCCGCACCGCATGGGGCGAGACGGCCACGGCGTCGGCGAGCACGGCCTGCGCTTTGTCGAGCTCGCCAGCCGCGGCGTGGGTGCGTGCCAGCCAGTCGAAGGCGTCGACGAAATTGCGGTTGGTGTCGACCAGCTCTTCGAGGATTTCCTTGGCTTCGGCCAGGCGCTTGCGCACGAACAGCGTCTTGGCCAGCCCCAGCCGGGCCCAGGCAATCGCCTTGATCTCGACCAGGTGCCGATAAATCGGCTCGGCCAGCTCGGCCTGGCCCAGGAACATGTGCAGCTCGGCGCGCAGGCGCAAGAAGTCAATGGCGTAGCGCGTGTGCAGGCGCTGGCCCTCGATGCAGGCAGCGACCGCCTCCACCTGGTCGCCCGCCTCCATCAGCGTGTACACGGGAAGGAAGGCATTGCGCTTTTCGAGTGCGCGCCCGATGCGCTCGAGCAGGCGATCGGCAGTGAATGGCTTGAGGACGTAGTCGGTCGGCGCGAGCTCGGCTGCGCTGACCACCTTGCTGTGGTTGCCTTCTGCGGTGACCATGAAGAACATCGTGGCCAGGCGCATCAGCTTGTGGTGGCGCAGGTCTTCGAGCAACTGCTGGCCATCCTGGCCGCCTTCGAGGTCGTATTCGCACAGGACGAGGTCGAACTGGCGCAGGCCCAGGTGCTTGATCGCCTGGTTGGACGTGCTGGCGTGCTCGATCCGGTTCAGGCCGCACAGCGTGAGCATGCTGTGGATGCTGGCGCGCATCCCTGCGTGGGGCTCGATGATCAGGGCCGTCAGGCCTTCCAGTTCGTTCATTGTGGTCCGTGTTGGCCTGCGTTGGGCGTGGGGCGGCTGCATGGGCACGCAGTATCGACCCAGTATATTACGGCGCAGAACGAATTAAATGAAATTGGCATGATGCGCCGTTTCAGGGCCAGCTACGGCGCATAAAAACGACAGCCGAAGAGCGCTTATTGAACGGGCTGGCGGCTGTCGCACTCGCCCTTGCCAGCGCCGACAACGACGTTCTGGTAATGCACTTCGTACTTGCCGGGCGTCAGTCTGTCGAGCGTGAACGTCGCACGCGGTTGCACGAAGGCGTGGCGCACGTTGGCGCGGCGCTCCAGGTCGTACAGCTTGACGAACACCGGCGATGCGTTCGCGCTATTGTCGATCGTCACCTGCATCCCGGCGCCCTCGTTACCCACCGGGTAGCCCGGCAGATAGGCCGACTCGGCTGGCCACGGCTCGCCGCCTGGCGCTGTCAGGGTTTGCAGGTCGGTGCTGCAATCGGGCACGCGGTCGGGCACCACCAGCTGGGCGATGCCGAGTGTGCGAACGGCAGGCGTACCGCGGCCGGCCCAGGTATCCGGCGCGGGCGCGGGTTCGGCGGTTGCGGGTGCAGTTGCTGGCGTTGCTGCGGCCGGCGGCGTGCTGGCCAGCACGCTCACGGGCTTTTGCACACCGCTCCAGGCCAGCGCGCCGGGCATCATGCCCGGTTGCCCGATGAGCAGGACGGCAGTGGCGGCGCCGGCCACGAAGCAGGTGGTCAGCCCCAGCCACCAGCGCGGATCGCGCATCAGGCGTGCGCGGCGCGGCTTGTGGGCTGACGGGGCGTCGCCCGCGTCACCGCCCTTGCGCAACTGGCCGTCCTTGGCGTTCGAGCTTTCCAGCCACTCGACTTCCCATTCTTCGGACGCGATCCACTCGTCGTGCTCTTTGCGGCGCACCGGATCGGCCAGGACGTTGTAGGCCGAATTGACGACGGCCATGATGCGGGCGGCCTTTTCGTCGCCCGGATTCTTGTCGGGATGGTATTTCTGGCTCAGCGCCTTGTACGATGCACGAATGACTTCCTGGGGCGCGTGACGCGACACCTTCAGGTTGTCATAGTGTGTGTGAATCTTGGCCATGGTGTGTCAAATCTGCCCGCTGATGCCTGCCATTGATGCTACGTCCTCGGCCGAGGCGGATGGCCGGACCCTGGCGCTGGAATGTCGTACAGCTTAGACGCAATTGTGTCCGTTGTGCAAGATATCACAATTATCACAGGCGATGACTGCGGTCAGCCTGGACGAGTGCATCGGGCAATGTTACAGCCTGCCCGACCACCAGCACCTTGAATAATTCGCCCATTTCCGCTGGTGAGACGAGCTTTTGCACGGCGCGCGACTGCGGCAGGAAGCGCAGCGCATCCTCAGGGTTGTTTTCAAGCAACAACTCACCGATCCCGCCACCGATCAGGAACGCGGCCTGGCTCATGTAGGCCAGTACCGGCAGGCCGGCATCCTGGGCCGCCAGCGCCATCGCCGTGAAATCGACGTGGGCCGTGATGTCCTGCAGGCCCGGCAAATAGAACGGATCGGGATGCGCATGGTGGCGGTAATGGCACATCAGGGTGCCGCCGATACGCTGGTCGAGGTAGTACTCGTGGGCTGGAAAGCCATAGTCGAACAGGATCGCCGCGCCGCGGCCGCCCGCGAACATCGCCGCCAGCGAGCCCATGAAGCCGGCGCCGACCGGGTGCAGCTCGGTGACATAGCCTTCGATCATCTGTTCGTGGTCTGGCACCTGGCGCACCAGTTGCTCGTGCAGGGCGGCGTCGAGCGGCGCCTGGACAAAGGCAAATGCGCCGTCCTCGATCGTGACCATCTGGCGGCGCCAGCCATCCTGCGTGCGGATCACCAGCTCGACCGGCATCGCATCGAGCACTTCATTGGCCAGCACCACGCCGCTGAAGTGCGCGGGCATGGCGTCCTGCCAGCGCACCTGCGGCAGATCGGCCAGGTTGGCCTGCTGGCGCGCACGCAGTTCGCCTGACAATTCGATGATGGTGTACGAGTTGACGGCGACGCCCTGGCGCGCCAGCGCAGCCAGCACGTCGCGCGCCAGGCGACCGGTGCCGGCGCCGAACTCGATGATGTCAGGCGCGCTTTGGGCGATAATAGCGGCTGCCACGCGCGCCACCGTTGCCCCGAACAGCGGCGTCATCTCGGGCGCGGTGATGAAATCGCCCTCGGCGCCGAGCTTGGCGGCGCCGCCGCTGTAATACCCGAGGCGCGGCGCGTACAGCGCCAGTTCCATGAACCGCGAAAACGCGATCTGCCCACCGGATTGTTCGATCTCGTCAGCGATGCGCTGTTGCAGGGCGTGGGACGCGGCCAGGGCGTCGTGGTCGGGGGTGGGCAGGGACATGCCGGCATTGTAGCCAGATTCGCTTTTATCAACAATTTACTGCCTGACGTTCAGGCTTGATCACCCATGATGACCGACACAGTTCCAACCGCCCTGCCCCGGGTCGCGCTGGTGACCGGCGCCGGCCGCCGTCTCGGGCGCGCCATTGCGCTGGGCCTGGCCAGGGCCGGCTGGGATCTCGCGCTGCACTACCGCCATTCCGAACAGGATGCGATCGCCACCCGCGACGCCATCCTGGCGCTGGGCCGGCGCGCCGTGCTGCTGCAGTGCGACCTGGCCGACGATGCGGCCGTCCGGCTGCTGGCGGGCCGCGCGATCGATGCGCTTGGCACGTTAACGTGCATCGTGAACAACGCGTCGTTGTTCGAATACGACAGCGCCACCGACTTTTCGCCGGCGCTATTGAAAGCGCATATGGCCGCGAATGTCACAGCGCCAGTGCTGCTGGCACAGGCGCTGCATGCGGCCACGCCGCAGGGCGAGCAAGCCGTCGTCATCAACCTGCTCGACCAGAAACTGTACAATCTCAACCCGGATTTTCTGTCGTACACCTTGTCCAAGGCAGCGCTGCACGCGGCCACCACGATGCTGGCGCAAGCGCTGGCGCCGACCGTGCGCGTGGTGGGCGTGGCGCCCGGCATCACGCTGGTCTCGGGCGAGCAGAGCGAGGAAGGTTTTACGCAGGCGCACCGCGCCACGCCGCTGGGGCGCTCCTCGACACCGCAGGACATTGCCGACGCGGTCGTCTACGCAGCGGGCGCCCGCGCGCTGACGGGCACGACCCTGCTGGTCGATGGCGGCCAGCACCTGACGCCATCGACGCGCGACGTCATGTTCCTGACCGAACCGCGCAGCGACAACCCCAACAACCGCAGCACCGAATCATCTATCCAAAAGGCTTAACCATGTTGTCCGCCCTGTCCCACCCGAGCTTGCGCAATTGCCGCCGGCTGTTCCTGCGCAATTACGAAGTGATGATCAATATCGGCGTGCACGATTTCGAAAAGAAGGGCGAGCAACGTGTGCTGATCAATGTTGAGCTGTACATTCCGCTCGAGATGTCGACGCCAAAGGCCGACCAATTGGCCGAAGTGGTCGACTACGACTTCATGCGCGAGACGGTGGCCCAGCGCATCGCCAAAGGCCATATCCACCTGCAAGAAACACTGTGCGACGACATGGTCGAGGCCATGCTGGCCCATCCGCGCGTGCGCGCGGCGGGCGTGTCGACGATGAAACCTGACGTGTATGCCGATTGCGAAGGCGTCGGTGTCGAAGTATTCCGTATCAAGGACGAAGCATGAACGAAACCGTTATCGAGCGCCTGACCGAGGCGGACTTCCCGCTGGGCGAGGCCGCCCCTGTGATCGACGCCAAGAAGCAGGAAAAGATCGCCCACGAAAACCACAAGCTGCACAAGCGCCTGTGCCGCCAGGTCGGCCAGGCCATCGGCGACTTCAACATGATCGAAGACGGCGACAAGGTGATGGTGTGCCTGTCGGGCGGCAAGGACAGCTACGCACTGCTGGACATCCTCCTGACCCTGCGCGAGCGTGCGCCGATCCACTTCGACATCGTCGCAGTCAACCTCGACCAGAAGCAGCCGAACTTCCCGGCCGACATCCTGCCGGCCTACCTGGACAAGCTCGGCGTGGATTACCACATCGAAAACCAGGACACCTACAGCATCGTCAAGCGCCTGATCCCGGAAGGCAAGACCACCTGCTCGCTGTGTTCCAGGCTGCGGCGCGGCATCCTGTACCGCGTCGCCGATGAGCTGGGCTGCAACAAGATCGCCTTGGGCCACCACCGCGACGACATCCTCGAAACCTTCTTCTTGAACATGTTCTTCGGCGGGAAGCTGAAAGGCATGCCGGCCAAGCTGGTGTCGGACGATGGCAAGCACATGGTGATCCGCCCGATGGCGTATGTGAAAGAGGCAGACACCGAGCGCTATGCGGCGGTAAAAGGCTTCCCGATCATCCCGTGCGACCTGTGCGGCTCGCAAGAGAACCTGCAGCGCAAGCAGATCAAGAACATGCTGCGCGAGTGGGAGAAAAAACATCCAGGGCGCGTGGAGAGCATTTTCTCGTCACTGTCGACCGTGGTGCCATCGCATCTGATGGACCGCAACCTGTTCGGCTTCGCGGACCTGAAGACGGATGGCGTGGCCAATCCGCTGGGTGATATCGCGTTCGATGAAGAGCCGTGTTCGACGCCGGTGACGGGGACGATTTCGTTGACGCAGCTATGATCGTCAAAGCCGGGGTCAGGTCTGACATTTGGACACGGCCTCAGCATCAAACCCGGGGTCAGGTCTGACATTCGGACACGGCCTCAGCACTAAGCATGCGGTTTCGCTTTCTCGAAAGCGGCAACCGCCCGGCTGACCGTTTTGGTCGAGACGCCAAAGGCGATCGCAATCTGTGGCATGGTATAGGCGGTCGATCGGTAGGCGCGCGCCATCGCCTCATCCCTGGCGGGATAGGTGTTCTGATAGTCAAGCAAGGGAAGCGCCACTGCGCGCCGCGCCGCCCGCTTGGTTTCCATGAGCGCTTCAGACCGCTGCATCCGCTGGTGCGCCGATACGAAAACTTCATCCCCCAGCAGGATTTGATGGCGGGTGGCGTCCAGCGGATTTGCTTGCCCGACACCTGCCAGTACAAACGCCTGATATGCCTCAATGGCGCTGGTGCGTGTGCCACCGAAGCGCTCCAGAAGCCGATCTCGCGCCAACCATTCTGGCGGCGTTTCATCCCCGACAAAATAACGGTGACTGCTCCATCGCCATTGATCCAGCGTTTCGACAACATGTGCACGTAGTGGATTCAACACGATGTACCGGGAGACTTCCAGAAGATAACTTTCCTTCTGCACAAGGATCGCCTTGTAGCGCCCTTGAAACAGGTGACCAACGAGATGATGCCGTCGATTGACATGCTGCGAATACGACCCGTTGAGTTGGCGTATGCATTGCGGAAGATTTGCTTCGGCCGTTTCGATCAGAAGATGGTAGTGATTGGTCATCTGGCAAAAGCTATGAATAACGCAGTGGTGGCGTTCACACACCTTCGCAAGAACCTCCAACCAAATTCGGCGATCGGCTTCATCGCGATAGATCGTGTTACGCCGGTTACCGCGCGACGTCACGTGGTACAGCGCACCGGGAAAGTCTAGTCTGAGTGGTCGTGTCATCCGGCCACGCTACCGGATGCCGGATCGCTAGCGCTGAGATTGCTCAGCATTCGAGGAGGCCGGGGGGTCATTTGACTAGCGCTGAGATCGTGTCCGAATGTCAGACCTGACCCCGGCTTTGATCCGAGTAAAGCCGAGGTCGTGTCCGAATGTCAGACCTGACCCCGACTTTGGTGTCCGAATGTCAGACCTGACCCCGGCTTTGGATGCAGCTCGATTCAGTTCCAGCGGCCGTTGGCGCCACCGATGCTGTAACGTCCTGCCCCCAGCAGTGCGACTGTTACTGCGGCAAAGAAGAACATCCCCTGCAATTCCAGTGCCCAGCCGCCAGTCTCGTTAAGCGTGAAGAACTGGCTCGTGTGTGCCAGCAGAACGGCGACGATCATGTTGATGGCCACGATCAGCGCGGCAGGACGCGTGAACAGGCCGAACAGGATGAGGAGCGGTGCGAGGACTTCGCCGATATACACCCCGTAGCCAAACACGGCAGGCAAGCCGGCTTTGGCCAGCATGTCGGCAACAAAACCGATGCCGCCGCTCAGTTTGGCAACGCCGTGGAACAGCAGCATCGCGGCCAGGGCAATGCGCAGCACCAGTTTGCCGGCGTCGTTGTTGTTGGTATTCAGTTGCGTGGTCGTGGTTTGCATGATCGTTCTTTCGTGAATGAAAACAAGGTAAATGATTAGTTGAACGCGTAGGCATCCATGGCGAGCACGCCATGTTCGATACTCGTGTGCAGCACGGACGCCCTGGCGTCGGGCCCGGCCGCGCCCATTGCCACGAACAGCGGCAGCAGATGTTCTTCGGTCGGATGGTTTTTCGCGGCCATCGGTGCCAGCTGGCGGTAGTCCAGCAAGGCGGCGCGGTCATTCGCAAGCAGCCGCTCGCGCATCCACGTGCCGAAGTCGCTGACCCAGGCTGGCGGCGGCGCATCGGCGCTGTGTCCGCGGATTTCATACAGGTTGTGCGTCAACGATCCCGAACCGATGACCAGCACGCCCTCCTGGCGCAAGGCCTGCAGCGCCAGGCCCAGTTGCTCATGGCGCGCGGGATCGGCGCCATGGACGATCGAAATCTGCATCACCGGCACATCGGCGGCCGGATACATCAGGCTGAGCGGAACCCACGCGCCATGGTCCAGGCCCCGTGTCGCGCTGCGTCCGACCGGGATACCGGCGGCGTCGAACAGCGCAGCCGCGCGTTCGGCAGCGGCAGGCGCGCCCGGTGCCGGATAGCGCATGTCGAACAGCGCTTGCGGAAAGCCGCCAAAGTCGTGGATCGTCTCCGGCTGGGTGGCCAGCGAGACGGCCGGGCCGCCAGCGGTTTCCCAGTGCGCCGAGACGACCGCAATCGCGCTCGGCCGTGGCAATGTCTGGCCCAGGCCCTGCAGGAAGCGGCGTGCCGGGCTGTCTTGCAGCGCGAGCATCGGCGAGCCGTGTGAGACAAAGATCGTGGGCAAATTCATGGTGCACCTCGTTAAGTGATGCGTGCATGGTACCTACGCCCATGATGTTGATAAAGCAGTTGAAGATGGTTAGACTATTTCCATTTGATTGACAATCTCGCCCAATGGACTTGCTCGGCTCGATGAGGACCTATGTTGCCGTGGTCGACAGCGGCAGCTTCGCCGCTGCGGCGCTCCGGCTGGATGTGTCACGCGCGATGGTGTCCAAGCAGGTGCAAAAGCTCGAAGAGCACCTGGGCACGCGGCTATTGAACCGCACTACCCGACGCCTGAGCCTGACGGAAACGGGCCGCTCCTTCCACGAGCGCAGCGTGCAGATCCTGGGGGACGTGAACGAGGCCGAGCAGATTGCCGGCCAGATGACAACGCTGCCGCGCGGCGTGCTGCGCGTGACGATTCCGCTGTCCTATGCCCAGCACCGCCTGGGCAGCATCATCGGTGCGTACACCCAGGCCTACCCGCAGGTGCAGCTCGATATTGCGCTGTCCGACCGCAAGGTCGACCTGGTCGAGGAAGGCTTCGATGTGGCGATCCGGATCGGTGCCCTGCCCCAGTCGGATCTGATTGCACGCAAGCTGGGCGTCGCGCGCAGCATCGTGTGCGCCTCGCCCGGCTACCTGGCCGCGCACGGCACGCCGCAGACGCCGCACGACCTGAGCCGGCATACATGCCTGAGCTACTCATTGAGCGGGGGCGGCGCCGACTGGCGCCTCGAGTCCGCTGGCGAACACCTCACCGTGACGGTGAATGGCCCCATCAGGGCCGACAACGGCGACATGATCCGCCTGGCCGCCGTCGCCGGGGCCGGCATCGTGTTCCAGCCGCACTTCATCGTGGGCGAGGATCTGGCAGCCGGGCGGCTGGTGCAGGTGCTGCCCGGCTGGGAGTCAGCCGAGCTGGGCATTCATGCGCTCTATCCGAGCCGCAAACATTTGTCGGCCAAGGTACGCACCTTCGTCGACTTTGTCGTGGCCGCGCTGGCCTGAACCGCCGCGGCCAGCGCCATCAGTACAGCACCACCGAGCGGATCGATTCGCCGCTCTTCATCAGGTCGAACCCTTCATTGATGCGCTCGAGCGGCAGGCGGTGCGTGATCAGATCGTCGATATTGAGTTTGCCTTCCATATACCAGTCGACGATCTTCGGCACATCGGTGCGGCCGCGCGCGCCGCCAAAGGCCGAACCGCGCCACTCGCGGCCCGTCACCAATTGGAATGGGCGGGTGGCGATTTCTTCGCCAGCGGCCGCCACGCCGATGATGAACGATTTGCCCCAGCCCTTGTGCGTGCATTCAAGTGCCTGGCGCATCGTGTTGACGTTGCCGACGCACTCGAAACTGTAGTCGGCGCCGCCGTCGGTAATCTGCACGATGGCGTCGACGACATTCTCGACCTCGTTCGGATTGACGAAATGGGTCATGCCGAACTTGCGCGCCATTTCTTGGCGCGCCGGATTGATGTCGACCCCGATGATCTTGTCCGCGCCCACCATCTTTGCTGCCTGGATCACGTTCAAACCGATGCCGCCCAGGCCAAACACGACCACGTTGGCGCCCGCTTCGACCTTGGCCGAAAACAGCACCGCGCCCACACCGGTCGTCACGCCGCAACCGATGTAGCAGACCTTGTCGAACGGAGCGTCTTCACGGATTTTCGCCAGTGCGATTTCCGGCACCACGATGTAGTTCGAGAAGGTCGACGTGCCCATATAGTGAAACAGCGGCTTGCCATCGAGCGAAAAACGGCTGGTCGCGTCCGGCATCAGGCCGCGGCCCTGCGTGCTGCGGATCGCCTGGCAAAGATTCGTTTTTTGCGACAGGCAGAATTTGCACTGACGGCATTCCGGCGTGTAGAGCGGGATAACGTGGTCATCCTTTTTTAAAGTCGTCACCCCAGGCCCCACATCGACCACGATGCCCGCGCCTTCATGGCCCAGGATCGCCGGGAACAGCCCTTCCGGATCGGCGCCCGACAGCGTGTAGTAATCGGTATGACAAATACCGGTCGCTTTTAGTTCGATCAGTACTTCGCCCTCGCGCGGGCCTTCCAGGTCGACTTCTTCGATGGTCAAGGGCGCGCCGGCGCGCCAGGCAATGGCTGCTTTGGTTTTCATGGTGATGGTCTCTGGCTGAGTAGAAATGGAATGCAGCCATTCTGCAGGCGCGGGCATCGCCACCGGCACCGCCCGGGCGGAAATGGCAGGATTTGGTGCAATAATGACCGGATCTTCGCCACTGACCGCCCTGCCGATGCCTTCTGCGCCACCTCTGGACACCATCACCGTCGACATCGTCGTCTATCCCGGCTTCAAGGCGATGGAAGCGATCGGCCCCATGTCGGTGTTCGAATACGCCAATCTGCACCTGGCGCGGCAAGGCAAGGCCGCCGGCTACGATGTGCGCGTGGCGTCCTTCAAGACCGGGCCGATCCGCTCGGACACCCTGATGTCGCTCGAAGCCACCAAGGTGGTCAGCACCCTCGCCCTGCCCCACACCGCGATGGTGGTCGGTGCGCGCCACATCCAGGCGGCGCTGGTCGAAAGCGCCGCCCTGATCGACTGGATCCGCGATGCCGCCCCGCGCCTCCAACGCCTGAGCGCCCTGTGCTCGGGCGCGTTCTTTCTGGCCGCCGCCGGCGTGCTCGACGGCAAACGCGCCACGACGCATTGGGGCGTGGCCGATCGCCTGAAAGCCGATTTCCCATCCATCGACATCGATGCCGACGCCATCTTCATCCGCTCCGGCAATGTCTGGACCTCGGCCGGCGTCACGGCCGGCATGGACCTGGCTCTCGCGCTTGTGGAACAGGACTTCGGGCGCGCGCTGGCGCTGGATGTGGCCACCGAGATGGTCGTCTACCTGAAGCGCCCGGGCGGCCAGTCGCAGTTCAGCGCCCACCTGCTCAGCGAGCGCACAGCGAAACCGACGATCCGCGAACTGCAGACCTGGATCCTGGAGAACCTGCACGAGCGCCTGTCGGTCGCCCAACTGGCGGACAAGGCAATGATGAGCGAGCGCCACGTCGCCCGCGTGTTCCAGCAAGAGGTGGGCATGAGCACCCAGGAATTCATCGAAACCTGCCGCTTCGAGCGCGCCACGCAGTTGCTGGCCGATGTGGCGCTGCCGCTGAAGACGGTCGCGGCGCGTGCCTGCTTCAGCGACGAGGCGCAGATGCGCCGGGTGTTCCTGAAAAAGCTGGGGATTGCGCCGAAAGTGTATCGCGAACGCTTCGCCACGACGGGTGTCGTGGCCGATCGCACCACCAACGCGCACGACAACTGACCGCCCCGTGCTACGCTGCTTTCAACCACATCCATGCTGAAAGACCACGATGCGCTTTCCTCTACCACCTTCACGATTGTTGGGGCATCTGGCACTGGCCGCCGCCCTGCTCGCGCCCTGCGCCGCCATGGCTGAGCCCGACATGATCTACCTCGTGCGCCACGGCGAAAAAGCCGCCGACGGCAACGACCCGTCGCTCACGCCGCAAGGCCGGCAACGGGCGCAGAATATCGCAACGATGCTGCACCGCGCCGGCATCCAGGCCATCTTCAGCAGCGCCACCGTCCGCACGCTCGAGACCGCGAAACCACTGTCCGCATCACTCAGCCTGCCCGTGCAGCAATACGACGCAGGCAGGCCAGAGGCGCTGGTCGGCAAGGTCAAGGCGCTGCAAGGGCCGGTGCTGGTGGTGGGGCACTCCAATACGCTGCCGGAACTGGTGCGGCTGTTCGGCGGTGCGCCAGGAACAGAGATTGGCGATAACGAATTTGACCGGGTATATCAGCTGGTCAATGGCGCTGATGGCAAAGTAACGACCGTGTTGTTGACGTCCTTGCCGGCATCGCCGTAACGCCTGCCTGTCAGAATCGCAGCGGCGATGACATCGAACAGATAGTCGCTGCGTGCGGAGAACGAGGCCTGATCGCCGATCCAGCCCAGCGCTCCGATCAACGCAAACATATCGCTGCCCGTTATGTTCTTGTCCGCCGTTCCCACCGCCTGCGCACGCGTCAGCAGGCGGGTGCCAGCGCTGCGCAGGTTGTCGCACGATGTGTGCAATGCCGAGTTGACGTCGGAAAGTGCAGCTGCCATCAACGTGACCACGCCGCTATAAATCCGGACAAACGCTACCGCCTCGCGTAGCCACGTAACGAGCGCGTCATCAGCACTAACGGCGGACTCGAGTGCTTCAGCTTTCTGCGTCAGTTCTTCAAGCGAACTTCTGAGCAACGCGTCGAGCAGGGATTCCCGCGTCGGAAAATGACGAAAAAGGGTGGCCGGCCCCACGCCAGCCCTGCGCGCGATGTCGCGCATCGACGCATCAACACCCGCTTCGGCGATGACGACCCGCGCGGTCTCGAGAAGTTGGTCATAGTTTTCTTTCGCATCGGCCCGCATAAACACTCCTTGACAATCGGATCACTGATCCACATCATGTGGATCAGTGATCCTTTTATTGTAGCGCCGCTGCAGCGGGGATGACAACAAGGAGCGACATGCGTTATCAAATTTTGGGTCGTCATACTGGCCAGCGTGTTTCGGAATTGGTGCCGGGCACCGCTCGCTTGAAGGATCAACCATGATCACACTGTATTACCACAGGGGTGCATGCTCAACGGCGAACCACTTTGCACTGGAAGAAAGCGGCGTCGCTTACCAGGCGATCGAGGTCAATCTGAGGGCAAAGAATGACCCGTTGACAGAGCAGGTCCGTGCACTCAATCCGATGGGCATGACGCCCGTGCTGGTCCTGAGCGACGGTACTGTGCTCACACAGAACAGCGCGACGTTGCCGTTCATCGCCGATCTCGCGCCATCCAGAAAACTCTTGCCCGAGCGGGGAACGCGCGAGCGTCATGAGGCGGAGCAGTGGCTTGGTTTTATCGCATCGGACCTTCATCCAAGAATGGTAGAAGTTGCCTGGATCTGGGCCGAGAAAGATGACGCAATACAAGCGCGTCTGCGCTCGTATTATGACGAACGTGTATCCCTGCCACTCAGGGTCCTGGAAAATCACCTGACAGACCGCCAATTCATTCTGGGGGAAGCCTATTCAGTCATCGACGCTTACGCGGTGGTTGCTCTGGGATGGTCAGTGCCATGTCAGGTCTCGCTGGACCCTTATCCAAACATTCGCGCGCTGATCGCCAGGGTAGAAGCACGCCCCGTCATCCGGCACGTCAGGCAGATCGAAGGTCCGCTTGACTGGGATGCCGACAAAGCGCGCTGACGCGGCCGACGCGCGCTGCCGATCAGGCGCGATCGCCGGGCCCGTCGTACATACCCCCGCACGGCAGCGCCCGCCATCGTGCAGAATCGACAAGATTCCGTCACAATCAGGTGTCGTCGCGTAGCCGACGACCATCACTCGCAACATACCATCATGCATTCACTAGGAGGCTTACCATGCGCTGGGAAACACCTGAAGCAATTGATTTCCGTTGGGGTTTTGAAATCACCATGTACGTGCTGAACCGTTGATGTTTAATTCCGGCAGGTACTGATGAACGATCCTGTCATCGGTACCTGCCACTCCGGTTATCAGCGATAACCATGTGAAAGGTTGGATACGCTGTTGAAAATCCGCATTCTTGGTTCGGCAGCGGGAGGTGGTTTTCCGCAGTGGAATTGTAATTGTCTGAACTGTGATGGCATCCGCAATGGCACCATCCAGGCTGTAAGCCGCACCCAATCCTCGATCGCCGTGAGCGACGATGGCATCGACTGGGTACTGGTCAATGCATCCCCCGACATCCTGGTGCAAATCCGCGCCACACCCGCCCTGCAACCTGCCCGCGCCGTGCGCGACACCGGTATTGCGGCCGTGCTGCTGATGGATGCCCAGATCGACCACGTGACCGGCTTGCTGATGCTGCGCGAGCGCGGCACGCCCCTGCCCCTGTATGCGACCGCCGAGGTGCTAGCCGACCTGTCGCAAGCGCTGCCTTTGACGCGCGTGCTTGGCCATTATTGCGGCGTCGAGCCGCACACGCTGGCCATTGACGGCCAGCCATTCTCGATTGCGCCACTGCGCGACACGACGTTCCTGCCCGTTCCGCTATCGAGCAAGGCGCCGCCTTATTCCTCGCACCGCAACGACCCGCACCCGGGCGACAATATCGGCCTGATGCTGCACGACAGTGCCAGCGGCGCGCGTGTGTTCTACGCGCCCGGACTGGGCCAGATGACCGATGCGGTGGAAGCGGCGATGCGCCAGGCCGATGTGCTGCTGGTCGATGGCACCTGCTGGAGCGACGACGAAATGATCACGCTCGGCCTGTCGAAAAAGACGGCCCACATGATGGGCCATCTGCCGCAGTCCGGACCGGGCGGCATGATCGAGGTGCTGGCGCGCATGCCGGCGCGCCGCAAGATCCTCATCCACATCAACAACAGCAATCCGATCCTGCGCGAAGACTCGCCCGAGCGTGCCGAACTGGCCACGCACGGCATCGAAGTCGCGTTCGACGGCATGGACATTACCGTATGACGCCCTCTGTCGAGAACGACGCCGCATTGGCGCCCTGGTCGCGCGCCGAATTCGAACAGCAGTTGCGGGCGATGGGCAAGAGCTACCATATCCATCATCCGTTCAACCTGCGCATGAATGCCGGGCAATGCTCGCCCGAGCAACTGCGCGGCTGGATTGCCAACCGTTTCTATTACCAGTTCATCATCCCGAAAAAGGATGCGGCGATCCTGTCCAATTGCGACGATCGCGCGACGCGCCGCCTGTGGATCGCCCGCATCCTGGACCATGACGGCTATGACGATTACCAGGGCGACGCCCAGGGCGGCATGGAAGCCTGGACCCAGCTGGGCGAGGCGGCCGGCATTCCCCGCGCCGAACTCTGGTCGCTCCAGCATGTGGTGCCGGCGGTGCGCTTTGCCTGCGACGCGTATGTCGACTTTGCGCGCCGCTCGCCGTGGCAAGAGGCCGTGTGCTCGTCGCTGACCGAGATGTTCGCGCCGCAGATCCACAAGGACCGGCTGGCCGGCTGGCCAACCCAGTATCCGTGGGTAGAACCGGCCGGCCTGCATTACTTCCGCAGCCGCATTCCGCTGGCCCAGCGCGATGTCGACCATGGTCTGGCCGTGACGCTCGACTATTTCACGACCCGGGCGCAGCAGGAGCGCGCACTCGAGATCCTCAAGTTCAAACTGGACATCCTGTGGGCCATGCTGGACGCCATCGAAAAAGCCTATCCAACATGAACGATCCAGCCATCCCCGCCATGCCGGCCCTGAACCGGCGCTTTCGCCTGCAATGGGAAGACGCCCAGCAGGCCTACGTGCTGCTGTACCCGGAAGGCATGGTCAAACTGAATGGCAGCGCTGGCGAAATCCTGAAATGCTGCGACGGCAAGGCCACGGTCGACCAGATCGTGCACGACCTGGAAACCAGATTCCAGGCCACCGGCCTGCGCACCGATATCGAGGGCTTGCTGGCCCACGCCCATCAGCACAAGTGGATCGAATGATGCTGCCAACCGTTATTGCCAACAGCGGCGCGCCCACCGTGTCGCCGCCGTTCTGGCTGCTGGCCGAACTGACCTACCAATGCCCGCTGCACTGCGCGTTTTGCTATAACCCGCTCAATTACGATGCGGTGCGCAATGAATTGACGACGGGCGAATGGGTGCGGGTGATGCGCGAAGCGCGCGCGCTGGGCGCCGTGCAGCTGGGGTTTTCGGGGGGCGAGCCGCTGATGCGCGACGACCTCGAAGAACTGGTTGCCGAAGCGCGCCGCCTGGGCTTTTACAGCAACCTGATCACGTCGGGTGTCGGCCTGAATGACACCCGCATCGCGGCGCTCAAGAACGCCGGGCTGGATCATATCCAGTTGTCGTTCCAGGATTCCACCCGTGAGCTCAACGATTTCCTGAGCAGCACCAAGACGTTCGACCTCAAGCTCAAAGTCGCCAAGCTGATCAAGCAATACGATTACCCGATGGTGATGAATTGCGTGCTGCATCGGTATAACCTGCCGCATGTCGGCAAGATCATCGAGATGGCGCTGGCGCTGGGCGCCGAATACCTCGAGCTGGCCAACACCCAGTACTACGGCTGGGCCATGAAGAATCGCAACCAGCTGATGCCGACGCTCGAACAGGTGCGCGACGCCGAACGCGTGGTGGCAGAGTACCGCGAGCGGATTGGCGACGCCTGCAAGCTGCTGTTCGTGGTGCCCGATTACTTCGAGGACCGCCCCAAGGCCTGCATGAATGGCTGGGGTGCGGTGTTTCTCGGGGTGGCGCCGGACGGCGTGGCGCTGCCCTGCCACAATGCGCGCGACCTGCCAGGCCTGAACCTGCCGAACGTGCGCGACGTGGGCCTGGCCGACATCTGGCGCACCAGCACCGCGTTCAATGCGTACCGTGGGAATGACTGGATGCAGGAGCCATGCCGTAGCTGCGACGAAAAGGGACGCGACCTGGGTGGCTGCCGCTGCCAGGCATTCATGCTCGCCGGTGACCCAGCAGCCACTGACCCTGTCTGCAGCAAGTCGCCCAAGCGCGGCGAAGTCGACAAGGTGATCCGCTTTGCCAGCCAACGCCCGGCAGGACTGGACAACGCCCACGTGATCGAGCAGCCGATCGTGTTTCGCACGAATGCGAATTCACGCAATCTCCTGCAGACCGACACCTGAAGCGTGCCGGTCCGCAGGGACCAGGTTACAGCGCCGTATCCGTGCGCAGCACCGGATACAGATTCAACCGCTCGTCATACGATGAATGCCGCTTGGCGAAGAACGCCAGGCGCGCCTGCGGATCCTTGGCAAACGCCGGGTCCGATGCCAGGCGCTGGGCGAATTCAGCCGCCACTTTCGGATCGGCCGCCATCTGCTCGCGCGCCACGTCTTCGGCCACGTAGTCTTCCATGTATTCCTTGCGCTCGAAGGCCGTGTTGAACGTGCCCCAGGCCAGCAGCGAATCGGGCGCCTGCGGTTCGAACATGGCGACCACCAGTCGCGCCTTCGGCTGCGCGATCGGCACGAACAGCGAACCGGCCGTCACTGCGCGCGGCTCCGCCGTCCACTTGCCCGTGACCGTCAGGCGCTGATGCCCTTCGACCGAGGCGGCGTCCAGCGTCGCCTTGGCGGCGCGGAAGGTCTCGACATTGGCACGAGCAATGCCCTGGTCCAGCTTGCGGAACACGACGCCATGCTGGCGCAGCTTCTCGCCGACGATCGCCGCTTGCGCCGCCGGCACGATGTAGCCGGCGCCCGGGGCTGTCACTTCCATGTCGGCGACAACTTCGTCGCGCAGCGGCACGCGCCACACCTGCGGCTTGGTTTCATCGTAGCGCGTCATCAGGCCGCCCGAGATTTCCGACGGCTTGCGCGTGTATTCGTAGCCGTTGAAATTGACCATCTCGGTCTTGTCGGTGGTGCGGTAGTTCAACGCCACCTTCTTGTTGCCCAGTTTTGCGGCGCGCGCGTCGGCCGCATAGGCCGCCTTTTGCCAGTCCGCACCGTGCTTTGCCACCTGGTTCAGCACCGACACCACGGTGTTGCGGGTGATGCGCACGCGCACCGGGTACTCTTTCCACGAGTGGGTTTCCACCAGCATCGCCATGCGGTTACGCAGCTGGAAGTAGCCGGTCGAAAAACGCGGATCCGACACGCTGTCCTCGAAGCCCGACATCGGATCGTCCTGCTTCACGAACGACATGTAGTACGACTGCGGCGTCGAGCCTTCCTTCGCAATGTCCTTGATGACATTGGTGCGCAGCGCCAGGCCAGCCTTGCGGAATTCCGGGTCACCCGAATACACCGGCTCGACCTGGATCGAGATATCGTGCTGGAACTTGGCGCCGTTGGTCGCGTGCAGGTCGACGTAGGTCAGCGGATCCCAGGCGTTTACGAGGCCCAGCATCGCCTGCATTTCCGGCGCGTCGGCCTTCAGGTAGTCGCGGTTCAGGTTCAGGTTCTGGGCGGTGGTGCGCCAGCCCATTTCCACCGGACCGCGCTGGTTCGGGCGGTTCCATTTGCCGAAGCGCTCGTGCCCGTCGACGTTAAACACCGGCACGAACAGCAGCACCTGCTTGTCGAGCGCGCCCTTGCCCGCGCGGCCTTCGAGGATCTCGCGCAGCGCTAGGAAGCCCGCGTCCTTGCCGTCGATTTCGCCGGCGTGGATGCCGCCCTGGATCAGCGTGACAGGCAAGCCCGCCTTCTTGGCGGCTGCGGGCGTGAACACGCCGTTGTTGTTGGCCACCAGCGCCTTCATCGGGCGGCCTTCCGGCGTGATGCCGAAATCGATGCACTGGACCTGCTTCGGATACGCCTGCGCAAACGCGGCGCACAGCGCGATCGTTTCATCGTAGCGGCCGGTGGCCTGGAAGCCGGAGCGTTCCGAGATCGTCGTCAGGTCGGGGGTAGCGGCGTGCGCCAGAGGGAATGCAGACAGCAGGGCCAGCAGTAACGCAGAACGAATCATCGAGAAGCTCCGGCAGGTGACAGGGAAGCCGACGATTATAGACGTGTTCTTGACGCAAAGTTAAGTTCTGGAAACACAAAGGGCGGCGCGCCGAATTGGCCACGCCGCCCGTCAATACAGCCGGTCTGCTCAGCGCGGTGGTGCGCCGGGCGTCGGCCGGATCGCGATTTCCTTCACCTGCGGCCGCACGATTTCCATCGGCGCGACGCGGGCGCGGCTCGTCGTCGAGACCGGGCACGCCTGCGTGGCGCGATAGGTCAGCGCGGCGGCCAGCAAGCCTTCGCTCTCGTCGCCCACCGGGCGCGTCAGGTCGTCACTGACCTGGCAGGTCGGCGCAAAGCCGTCGGTGAAATCACCGAAGCCCTTGTTGTTGACGCCCTTGAACTCGATCGAGAAATAGGTCGTGCCGCAGTTCGGCACCGGCGTGAAGCCATAAGGTTTACCGCAGGTGGTGCCGCCGATCTGGATGACCTCGACGTCGGCGCCGCGCAAGCCATTGATCACCGATTCGCTGGCCGAGCAGGTGCCGGCCGTGCTCAGCACCGTCACGCGTTTCAGGCCCAGCGTCGGCAGCGGCGTGCCAGTGCGCACCGGGTTACTCGACGCGAAGCCCCACGCGGTCGAGCGGAACGGCAGCGGTGCTTCGCGCGGCAACTTGTCGTTGTACTGCGATTGCTCGAACACCTTGCCATCCGTCGACTCCGGCCCCGATACCATATACGCCAGCTGGCTGGCCAGGTACAGCAGGCCGCCGCCGTTGTAGCGGATATCGAGCACCAGGTCGTTCACGCCCGCCTGGCGGAACGTGGTGAACGCATCGATCAGCTGTTTTTCGGAGACCGCATTGAAGGTGTCGAAGGTCAGGTAGCCGACCTTGCCGGTCGCGGTCTCGATGACCTTGACGTTCTTGACCGGTGCGATGCGCACGTCGGCGCCCGTCATCGTCACCTCGAACGGCACGCCGCCGCGCTGCAGCGTGAAGCGGTGCGCGCTGCCGGCCGTCTCAGGGAACAGGGCCTCGTTGATGCGCGCGATCGATGCCGCGTCGGTCGTGTTGATGAAGTCGATGCCATCGATCTTCGTCAGCTGGTCGCCGCGCAGCAGGCCCGCGGCGGCGCCCGGCGAACCCGGCTCCACGGCCGTGATCAGCCAGGTGCGCGGCGCCGTGCCGTTCGCGTTGCGCGACCACGTGATGCCGTAGCCCAGATCGATGCCCTGGGTCTGCATCGCTTCCCATTCGGCGGTCGGATAGGTGAAGTGGTAGCGGTCCTTGGCTTGCCCGGTGGCCGTCACGGCCGGCGTTTTGAGCACGTCGAAGTAGTCGATCGCGCTCTTGAAGTCGGCCATCTTGTAGGTGTTCGGGACTTCGTTGTACCAGAGGTAGTACTGGTTGGTCCAGGCGCGCAGGAATTTCAGTTCGTCCAGCAGCGTGCCCTGCACATCGGGATATGCCTTGCCGCTGGCGTCAAAGCCCGTGCGCGGTACCGCGCACTTGTTCCAGTAAGTGCCGTAGGCGTCGCCGAGCAGGTTGGGATTGAGGTCTTCCGGCGTCGCCCCGCTGGTGGGCGGGGTTGGGGTCGGGGCCGGCGTGACCGGCGCCGTGTCCGCCACGGGTGGACGGGCGCCCACGCCGGGCGAGCCCCCACCGCCGCCGCAGCCGGCGAGAGCGAACAGCGCAGCGAGCGCGCCGGAAATCAGACGGACGGAAACTGCCTTGTGCGGGAGAGAGAATGTCGGGCTCATGCAGATGATTATAGACGGCGGTTTTCGTGCACAACACCACCAACTGTCACAGGTGAGGCCAGGCGACAACGAAGCATGCCAAGCCGACAAGCAGCCATCAAACAACGCCGGCGCGTCTGCCGCGCCGGCGTGATCAAAACGCCATCAAGCCGCGCGCGGCGCCGCGCCCACCGGCGCATGGAATGCCGCCAGCAGCGCCGCTTCTTTTGCCTTTGCCGCTTTCAGGTGCCGCTCCTTGACGTGCCCGTAGCCACGGATATCTTCGGGAATGCTGGCCACCGCCACGGCCTGCGCCAGGTTGTCCTCCGTGAGCTTGGGCAGCAATGCCGCCACCGTCGCACGGTAGTCGCCGATCAGGGCGCGCTCGACGCGGCGCTCGGCGGTGTAGCCGAACACATCGAACGCGGTGCCGCGCAGACCCTTGAATTTCGCCAGCACGCCAAACGCACGCATCATCCACGGGCCGAACTCCTGCTTGATGGCGCGGCCTTCCTTGTCATGCTTGGCCAGCAGCGGCGGCGCAAGATGGAACTTGAGCGTGATATCGCCTTCGAACATATTGGCGATTTTTTCACGGAACGCCGGATCGGTATGCAGCCGGGCGACTTCGTACTCGTCCTTGTACGCCATCAGTTTGTACAGGTACTTGGCCACGGCTTCCGACAGGCGGGTGCCCTTGCCCAGGCGCGCTTCCTGCGCCCTGACCTGCTCGACGAAGGCCGTGTACTGGCCCGCATACGCCGCGTCCTGGTACGCCGTGAGCAGCTCGACCCGGCGCTTGACGACATCGTCGAGCGTCTGCATGCGCTTGAACTCGATCACCTTGGCCGGCATCGCCGACTTGCTGACAGCCGCCAGATCGTGCCCGGCGCTGCGGCCCCAGTTGAAGGCCGCCTTGTTGAACGCGACCGACACGCCATTGAGTTCGATGGCCTTGAGCAGCGAGGCTTCGCGCAGCGGGACGCGGCCCTTCTGGAACGCGTAGCCGAGCATGAACATATTGGTGGCGATCGCGTCGCCCAGCAGCGCCGTGGCGATGCTGCCGGCGTCGAGGAATTCGACGTTGGCCTTGCCGCAGGCCTGCTCGATCGCGCCGCGCGAACCTTCGGCCGGGAATTGCCAGTCCGGGTTCTTCACGAACGCCGCCGTCGTGGCGGTGCTCGAATTGACAGCGGCCCAGGTACGGCCTTCGCCCATGCGCGACAGCGCATCGCGGCTGGCCGTGACGATCTGGTCGCAGCCGATCACGAGGTCAGCGCTGCCGGTGCCCACGCGCGTCGAGTGCAGGTCGGCCTGATGTTCGGCCAGGCGCACGTGCGACATCACGGGGCCGCCCTTCTGGGCCAGGCCGCTCTGGTCGAGCACGATCGCGCCCTTGCCTTCGACGTGCGCCGCCACCGCCAGGATCTGGCCGACCGTGACGACACCAGTGCCGCCCACGCCGGCCACGAGGATGCCGAATGGCGTGGCGACCGATGGAATGACGGGTTCCGGCAGCACTGGCGGCGCCGCGTCGGATGCTGCAGCCTTCTTCGGCTTTTTCAGGCCGCCGCCTTCGACGGTGACGAAGCTCGGGCAGAAGCCCGACACGCACGAATAATCCTTGTTGCAGGAGGACTGGTTGATCTGGCGCTTGCGGCCCAGTTCGGTTTCGAGCGGCTCGACCGACAGGCAGTTGGACTGCACCGAGCAATCGCCACAGCCTTCGCAGACGGCTTCGTTGATCACGGCGCGCTTGGCCGGGTCAGGGAATTCGCCTTTCTTCCGGCGCCGGCGTTTTTCGGAGGCGCAGGTCTGGTCATAGATCACGGCCGACACGCCGGGCATCTCGCGCAGTTCGCGCTGCACGTCCATCAGTTCGGAGCGATGGCGCACCGTGGTGCCCGGCGCCCAGGCGTAGTCGCTCGGGTATTTGTCCGGCTCGTCGGTGACGACGATGATCGGCGTGACGCCTTCGGCTGCGATCTGGCGGCTGATCATGCCCGGGTCGAGCGGGCCGTCGACGTTCTGGCCACCCGTCATCGCGACCGCGTCGTTGTACAGAATCTTGTAGGTGATGTTGACCTTGGCCGCCACCGCGGCGCGGATCGCCAGGATGCCCGAGTGGAAGTAGGTCCCGTCGCCCAGATTGACGAACACGTGCTTCTCGTCGGTGAACGGCGACTGGCCGATCCAGGTCGTGCCTTCGGCGCCCATGTGCGTGAAGGTCGACGTTTCACGGTCCATCCACAGCACCATGTAGTGGCAGCCGATACCGGCCATCGCACGCGAGCCTTCCGGCACCTTGGTCGAGCTGTTGTGCGGGCAGCCCGAGCAGAAATACGGGATGCGGTCGGTTTCCGGGTTTGCCTTGGCCGGGATATTGCGCAGCACCAGCTCTTTGGCTTCGAGGAAGGCGATGCGCTGAGCGACCCGCTCGGCGACCGGGTGGCCGGCGCAGTAGTGGCCGATACGCGAGGCAATCGCGCGTGCGATCTGCGCCGGATTCAGCTCGTACGTGGCCGGCAGCAGCCAGTCGCCGTGACCCATGCGGTTCTTGTTGCTCCACTCGCCCGTGTCGTCGAACTTGCCGACCACGCGCGGACGCTCGCCGTCAGGCAGGTTGTACAGCTCTTCCTTGAGCGCGTATTCCATGACCTGGCGCTTTTCTTCGACCACCAGGATTTCATCGAGGCCCCGTGCAAATTCGTGCACGCCTTCGGCCTCGAGCGGCCAGGTCATGCCGACCTTGTACAGGCGCAGGCCAATGTCCTGCGCGGCCTGCTCGTCGATGCCGAGGTCGGCCAGCGCCTGGCGCGTGTCCAAGTAGCTTTTTCCAGCAGTAATGATGCCGATCTTTGGCTGCGGGCTGTCCCAGATAATGCGGTTGAGCTTATTCGCGCGCGCATAGGCCAGCGCGGCGTACCATTTGTGGTTGCTCATCCGAACTTCCTGGTCCAGCACGGCGTCCGGCCAGCGGATGTTCAGGCCGCCTTCGGGCAGCTGGAAATCGGTCGGGATGACGGTCTGCACGCGGTCCGGATCAAGGTCGACAACGGCGCCCGACTCGATGATGTCGGTCACGCATTTCATCGATACCCACAGGCCCGTGTAGCGGCTCATGGCCCAGGCGTGCAGGCCGAAGTCGATGTATTCCTGCACCGACGACGGGTACAGCACCGGGATGCCGCAGTGGGTCAGGATGTGATCGGACTGGTGCGCGGTGGACGACGATTTGGCCGCGTGGTCGTCGCCGGCCAGCACCAGCACGCCGCCGAATTGCGACGAGCCGGCGTTGTTGCCGTGCTTGAACACGTCGCCGCAGCGGTCGACGCCCGGGCCCTTGCCGTACCACATCGAGAACACGCCGTCGTACTTCGCGTCCTTGTACAGATTGGTTTGCTGGGTGCCCCAGACAGCAGTCGCGGCCAGGTCTTCGTTCATGCCGGGATGGAACTTGACGTGGTGCGCGTCGAGGTGCGCCTTGGCCTTCATCGCGGTCTGGTCGACCGAGGTGACGGGCGAGCCGCGGTAGCCGGTGATGTAGCCGGCCGTGTTCAGGCCGGCCTTGACGTCGCGCTCGCGCTGCAGCATCGGCAGGCGGATCAGCGCTTGCGTGCCGGTCATGAAGGCGCGGCCGCGCTCGAGCGTCCATTTGTCGTCGAGCGTGATGTCTTGTGCGGGTGCGGATGCGGGCGACGGCGACGCCAGGTGGGCGCGGTCCAGGGGTGCGTTCATTGTGTCTCCAAGAAACTGGTGGCGGTTGCCGGAAGCGGTGCATTTCCTGCATCTCGCTTCTTGGCGGGAGTGGTCTCCCGTCTTGCGCCAGTATAGACCTGCCCCCCCAGCATTAAATTCCAAACAATTCCCCCTCCTTCTTGAATTGCGCAATAAAATTGCCATACAAAAGACGGACGTGGGGAAGGTATGTCAAAGATTGAGCTGGATAAAACAGATCGCAAAATCCTGGAGATTTTGCAGAACGATGGGCGGTTGTCGAACCAGGATGTGGCCGAGCGCGTGAACCTGTCGCCGTCGCCGTGCCTGCGCCGCATCAAGCGGCTGGAAGAAGCGGGCGTGATTCGCCAGTATGTGGCGCTGCTCGACTCGGACAAGATCGGGCTGGGCTTGCTGGCGTATGTGAACGTGCGGCTGGAAAAGCACAGCGAAGTGGCCAGCACCACGCGCCAGCCGGGCTTGCCGGCAACGTCGCCGCGCAACGATTTCGCGGTGTCGGTGGGCAGCTGGCCCGAAGTCGTGGCCTGCTATGCGATGACGGGTGACATGGACTTTTTATTGCGCGTGCATGTGGGCGACATGGACCACTTCTCGCGCTTCATGATGGGCACGCTGCTCAAGCATCCGGCCGTACTGGATGTGAAGTCGAGCTTTGCGCTGCAGCGGATCAAGGAAACGACAGCGATGCCGTTGGTGTGAGTTATTGCCGCGGTTTTCGTGGCGTGAAAAACTTCACCGCGGCCCGCGTATTGGCCTTGACCGTGTAGTCGATCGCCGCGAACTGCTCCTCCAACGCCTCGGCCATCACGCTGCCCGGGCTGGGCGGTGGCAATTCGAGGTGGGCGTCGGCCTCGCCGTATTCGCGCGTGACGACCATCCCGGCTTTCTTTGCAATATGCATCATCGTCTTGTTGGACGTCAGGCACTGCATGTAGAGCGTGTCGACGTCCGAGTTGCGGCAGTGGATCGCTGCGCGCTGGAACAGGCGCGTGCCCACGCCCTGCCCGCGCGCCGAGGCCGACACCGACACGCCAAACTCGGCCACCTGCGCCTTGGCCGTGCCGGTGCGCCCTTCGGTCGGCGCGAACGCCAGGTGCCCCATGCCCACCAGCTGGAACACATTGCTCACGACGCCAAAGACGATGTCGCGCTCGAAATCGAGCTTGCCGACATAGGCCGTGATGCCGTCGTCGGACATCATGCTGCCAAAGCGCAGCAGGCGGTCATCCTTGTCGAGCGCGAGCAGATGGCGCAGCACGCGGCGGCGGTCGCGCTCGTGCAATTCCTTGACCAGGACCGGCGGCTGCCCCTTCTTGCCGCGCAAGCCCTGTAACCAGCGGCGTAATGGATTGTCCAGCATGTTCCCACCTTCCCGTGCGCGACAACCAGTCGATGTCGCCCGTAAATCTTAGCCGATCCGGTCGGCGTCTGCCTTGCTTGTGCCTGTGCCCGTACCAGTGCTGCCGACGGCGCCCTCCTTCGGACGCTCGCGCCGCGCCTGCTCCGGCGCCGACGCCGGCGCGGCCGGGTCGTCTTCGTCGCGCCACTGCGCCTGCTCGCTGACCACGAAGCGGCCCTTGCCGGCCTGCTTGGCGGCGTACATCGCCTGGTCGGCCTCGGCCAGCAACGCTTCCTGTCCGCGCGCCGCGCCCATCTGGCCGCGCGCGCTGGCGATGCCGATGCTGGCCGAGATCCTGATCGCATGACCATCGGCCTCGGTGATCGATTCGATTTCGGCCAGCACCAGGCGCGCCACGCGCAGCGCACCGTCGCGCGACGTCACGTCTTCGAGCAGGATAACGAATTCATCGCCACCCAGGCGCGCCAGCGCATCTTCGGCGCGCAGCCTGGCCTGCACGCGGCGCGCCACGGTCTTGAGCACCAGGTCGCCGGTCGCATGGCCCCAGGTATCGTTGACCGCCTTGAACCCGTCCAGGTCGATGAACATCAGCACCACGACGCTGTCGCGGCGGTCGGCCCGGGCCAGCGCCCGTTCGAGCAGGCGGGTCAGTTGCCGGTAGTTGATCAGGCCGGTCAGGCTGTCATGCTGGGCCAGGCGCTCGAGCTGGACCGACTGCGCCTGCAGTTCGGCGGTGCGCTCGGCCACGCGCTGCTCGAGCGTTTCGTTGGCCGCCTGCAGGCGGCGGTTGACGACGCCGATGATCCGATAGCTGCGGCGCAGGCGCACGCCGGCATAGGCCAGCAGCACCAGCAACAGGCCCGAATACGCCGCAAGGTAACCGCGAAAACGCTGGCGCTCGAGCAGCACGGTGGTAAACGACCGCTCGAATTCCTGCTCCAGGCGGTCGAGCACGATGTCGCTGCCGACGGCGGCGATCTGCGCTTCGAGCAGGTTTTCCAGCGGCCGCTTTTCGAGGATCACGCGGCTGCTCAGGATCACGGCGTCCATCTTGTCGACGACGGCCGGCGAAAAGGCGATCTCCTGGGCGGCGACATTGCCCAGGATTTCTTCGATGCGGCTGGCCAGCGCGGGCGATGGGGCGATGTTGTAGCGCAGGATGTCAGTCAGCAGCGCATTGAGGGTCGTATCGAGCCGCACGACGAACTGGGCCGGCGCCAGCGCGCCTTCGATGCCGGAAATTTCGGTCTTGAGGTCGGCCACGGCCGGCGGCATGTGCAGCAGCGCTGCGCGCAGGCGCGGATTGTGCCGCGCGAACTCGGCCACCAGCATCTCCTTGTTGCGCAGCGCCGTGCGCAGATCGGCACAGGCCTCGGTGGCGGCGCGGCTGCCGGTGAGCGGCGCGGCTTCTTCCAGGCGCGCCATCAGGATGCGCATGCGCGGCAGTTGCGAGCTCAGGTCGGGCCGGACGCTGGCGCGGCCGGTATGAGCGCGCAGCAGGTTGGCGTCCCATTCGGCGTCGAGCTTTTCGAATTCGCGCAGGTTGAGCAGGACGTTGCTGCGCACTTCGGGGTCGATCACCTCGGTGCGGGTGTACAGGAACACTAGCAACGCACTCATCAATACGACGGCCAGGCTCGCCAATAACAGGCGGCGGCGCCTTAGCCAACTCCCGATCCGCCGTCCCAGCATCCTGAACATCTTTTTTCTCCAACGCAACAATTGACCATATTGAAGAATAGCAAAACGCTGGGCCACACTGTACGCCGGGTGTAACTACATGTAACTGTGACGCTCCACAGAGCGGTTTTTCACACTTTATTACAAATGGCGGCCACCGCCTCCACGCGCGCCTGGTGCACGGCCTGGGCAATCCGGTCGCGCTGGTCGCAGCGCGCCGCCACGGCGCCGGCATCCACGCCGCGCGCTGCATCCAGCGCTTGCAGCAGCCAGTCGCCTGCGGGGTCACGTTCAGTATCTTTGGCGTGACAACGCGTGGCCAGCAACATCTGGACAAAGCGCGCGCTCTTGCGGAAGGCGTCGCTGCGCTCGAACAATGTGACGAGCGCGTCGGCATCGAGTGTGCGTGCCTGCGCAAGCACGCCATGCTCGCGCGCCGTCATCAGGGCCAGGTCGCGGCATTCATTGGGTACCTTCAAGCGCTTGGACACCGCCTCGACGGCCGCCGTGCCAGCGTCGCGCATCAGGGCCGCAAAACGGATCTCAAGCGGGTGATCCTGCTGCGCGGCGGTGTCGATGACGCGCAGCGTGCGCTCTTGCGTATCGAGCTCGGGCAACAGGCGCGCCAGCGCGCCGCACTCGTCCAGCACGACCAGCATGCGCGACGGCTGGCGTTCCATCAGGCCGCGCGCCAGCTCTTGCCAGACACGCTCGGGCACGAGGGCGTCAACCTCCCCCGCCTCGACCATCTGGCGCATCAGGGCATTGGTGTCGCTGGCCACCTTGAATTCGGGCAGGCGCGCGGCAAAGCGCGCAACGCGCAGGATCCGCACCGGGTCTTCGGCAAAGGCGTCGGACACGTGGCGGAACAAGCGCGCTTCCAGGTCACGCTGACCGCCCAGCGGATCGACGATCACGCCATCTTCGCCTTGCGCCATCGCATTGATGGTCAGGTCGCGCCGTACCAGGTCCTGTTCGAGCGTGACGTCGGGCGCTGCATGGAACACGAAGCCGTGGTAGCCCGGCGCGGTCTTGCGCTCGGTGCGCGCCAGCGCGTATTCCTCGTGCGTCTTCGGGTGCAGAAAGACCGGGAAATCCTTGCCCACGGCGCGAAAGCCGGCCGCGATCATCTGTTCGGGCGTGGCGCCCACGACCACGTGATCGTGGTCCTTGACCGGCAGCCCGAGCAGCGCATCACGCACGGCGCCGCCGACAACATAACTGCGCATCGTTTACTCCGGCAAATCGGCGTCGTGCAACGGCGTCGGGTGATTTTCCAGCATCGCTTCGTTTACCCAGCGCGCCACGGCCGGATGGGCCAGCACGCGCTCGCAATAGGCTTGCAGCGCCGGCGCCAGCATCACGCCATAGGTCTGGAAACGCAGCACGATCGGCGCATAAAACGCGTCGGCAATCGAGAACGCGCCGAACAGGAACTGGTGATGGCCAAAGCGCGACAGGCAGTCTTCCCAGATTTCGCAGACGCGGCCGATGTCGGCCTGCGCGCCATGCGTGCGGCCGCGGCCCGGCAGGCGGGCCTGGATATTCATCGGCATGGCGCTGCGCAGTTCGCCGAAACCGGCGTGCATCTCGGCCACGATCGAGCGCGCCAGCGCGCGCGCCGCCACGTCCTGCGGCCACATATGCTTGTCGGGAAATTGCTCGGCCAGGTATTCGGTGATCGCCAGGCTGTCCCACACCGTCATTTCGCCGGCCAGCAGCACCGGCACGCGGCCTGCGTGCGAGTAGCGGGCGATCTCGTTGGACGTATCTGGCTGGTCGAGCAGGACCTTGATTTCAGTGAACGGAATCCCGAATGCCATGGCCGCAACCCAGGGGCGCATCGACCACGACGACAGGTTCTTGTTGCCGATGATGAGCGTCAAGCCGGGGCTGCGGGTCTGGTCCAGGGTGTGCGTGAGAATCGGGTCGCGTTCGATGGTCTGCATGGGGTCTCGTCGGGTACGTGGCGAAGGGCGTCCCGGGCGGTGCATGAAAGCCCGGGACGGCTGCGGTAATCGACATCAGCTTGCGGCCCAATGCCGCGGCTGTCAAGGCGCTCGCCCGGCGACCGGGCGAACCGCGGCCTGGTCAGCCTGTCAATCCAGCACGGACGTGGATGGCCGCGGCGTGATCGTGCCCAGGCGCGCCTTGAGCGACTGCGGCTTGCCCTCGAAGATGGACGCGTAATTGGTGGCGTTGGCCATCACGTTGCGCACGTAGCCGCGCGTTTCGGTGAACGGGATGGTTTCGACGAAGATCGCCCCTTCCATCGGCGCGTCGAGCCGGCTGCGCCAGGTGCGCGAACGGCTCGGGCCGGCATTGTAGGCGGCCGTGGCCAGCACTTGCGAGCCTTCAAAATTGTTCAGCACCATCGTCATGTAGTTGGCGCCGAGCGTGATGTTCACGTGCAGGTCGTTGAGCATGCTGGTGACAAAGTTATTCAGGCCAATCTTGGCCGCCACCCACTTGCCGGTGGCCGGCATCACCTGCATCAGGCCCGATGCGCCCACTCCCGAGCGTGCATCACGGATGAAGCGCGATTCTTGCCGGATCAGGCCATACACCCAGGCCTTGTCGAGACTCAGGCCCTGGGCCGTCGGCCGCAGCACGTCGAGGTGCGGCGCCGGGAAGCGCTGGTCGTAGCTGAACTCGGTACGCGTGCGCAGCGACGTCTCGACCATGCGGTCGAGCAGCTCGTTGCGGCGCGCCAGCTCGGCGGCGGCCAGCAACTGGCGTTCGGACAGGTTGCGCAGACCCCAGCTCCATTCGCGGTTGCCTTCGGCGCGCAGGCGCAGATCGTAGAATCTGATGGCCCGCTGCAGACTCTGATTCGCCGTGGCCTGGGCCAGTTCAGCGGCCGTGATCGGCGCGATCGGGGGCGGCGCGACGACCTGGTTGCCCAGTTCTTCCTGGGCCAGCTGCGTATAGAAGGTGGTCTGGCCGGCAATGCTCTGCCACTGCGCGCGCGCCTCGGCCGGGCGCCCTTCGCCCTGGTGAGCGCGCCCGAGCCAGTAGACCCAGGTCGAGTCGGCACGCAAGGCCGGCGGCATCGTCTCGATCGTGGTGCGCACGGTTTTCCAGTCGCCGCGGCGCAGCGCCATGCGTGTTTTCCATTGCATCTGGAAGTCGCTCAATGGCGCGCCATTCGCACGGTCCCAATACGCGTGCGCTTCGGGCGCCAGCACGATCGAGGCGGCCAGCGCCACATTGGCCCAGCCGATCGCGCGTTCTTCAGGCGTCAATTGGGCGCTGTTCTTTTCGAGGCCAGCCACGGCCAGGCGCAGCGTGGTGCGCGCCATGCGGCCCACGGCAACCAGGTACAGCTCGCGCTCGGCGCGGCTGTTGCCAATCCCGCGCGCCATGGCCACGGCGGGCAGGTCGACCGCCTGGGTGGCCCGGGTTTCGGGCAAGCCGAGCAAGACAGCGGTACGACGTGCCGGGCCGCTGGCATTGTCCAGGCCCGCCAGGCGCAGTTGCGTGAGCAGATCGGCTTCGGTGAACTGGCCATTGGCCACCAGTTGCGCAATCAAGGCGCCGCAGGCGTCGCCGTAACCGGCCGGGGTTTTCAGGAGTACGCGCGCTTCGTCGGCGACGCGCTCGCCGCGCTCGGCCCTGGCCAGCAGCGCGTAGCAACGGATCGGCAGGCTGCCGGACTGGGCCAGCGTGCCTGCTTCGCGTTCAAAAGTATTCCATTCGCGACGCTTACCCAGCTCCATCAGCCATTCGGCGCGCAGCTGTTCGGCCACGGCCGTGCCTTCGTGGCGCCGCAGCACTTGCAGCACCTCGTCCTGGATGGCATCGCGCAGGCGCGGTTTCAGACGATAATAGTCAACGTAGGAAGCCAGCAGATAATTGGTCACCGGCAGGCGCGACGCAATGGCGTTGGCCCGCGCTTCGTCGTTCTGGCGCGCCGCTTCGCGCAGCAACATGAAGTTGTCGTCGTCGGCGCGGCTGGCGGCGCCCGCCACGGTGGGCGCACCCGCAGGAACGGGGGACAGTGCTACCTCGGGCGCGGGTGCTTCCGGGTCTTCCTGGGCCGCTGCGCCTGGCGCGAACGCCAGACTCAGAACAAGGGCAATAGCAGCCGGCAACACGCCGACAGGCAATTTCGATTGAAACATCTACCACTCTCACAATACGCTGCATTGAAACCATGACCGGCGAACCAAGAATACCACGCGCCTCCGTGCCGCACCCAGACACAAGTGCTCTACAGCAACCACATCAAGACAAGGCGTTGTTGCGCGACACACTCAAGGCGCGCCGGCGTGCGCTTGATCCTGAACTACAAGCCGCATGGGACCAGCGCATCGGTGCGCGGGTGCTGGCGTGGTGGCAGGCCAATCCCCACGCCTCGCTGGCCGTCTACTGGCCGCTCGCGGGCGAGCCGGACCTGGGTCCAGCGTACGCGGAAATGGCGGCGGAAGGCGTACGACTGGCGCTCCCTGTGGTCGTGGCGCGCCATGCGGCGCTGGAATTTGCCGAGTGGCGGCCGGGCGAGCCGACCGTGGCCGATCGGATGGGCGTGGCGGTGCCAGCCGAGTTGCGCATGGTGGCGCGGCCGCCGGCATTGCTGGTGCCGTGTTTGGGGTTCAATACTTTGGGGTATCGCGTGGGGTATGGCGGCGGGTTTTATGACCGGACACTGGCGCCCGAGCCGCGCCCGAGCACGGTGGGCATCGCGTATGCGTGCCAGTTGGTCGAATTTGTCGGCGACGCGCACGATGTGCCGCTTGATCGGGTGATTACCGAAGCGTGATGTGGACAGGCGTACCGAACGTGGGTTAATCGCGTGGACGGTCCCGCCGTCCACGCTACCTTTAGCAGCTCAAGGCCTGAGCCGCTGCCAGATCGCCGTCGTCGGCACTGCCTGGTTCATGCTGTAGAAATGCAGCCCCGGCGCACCGCCGGCCAGCAGCTTTTCGCATAAGCCAGTGACGACATCCAGGCCAAAGGCCTTGATCGACGCGCTGTCGTCGCCGAAGCTGGCCAGCTTGAGACGCACCCAGCGCGGAATCTCCGCGCCGCACATGTCCGAGAACCGCATCAGCTGCATGTAGTTCGTGATCGGCATGATGCCGGCCACGATCGGCACCGTTACACCCAGCTTGCGCACATTGTCGACGAACGAAAAATACGCGTCGGCATTGTAGAAGTACTGGGTGATGGCGGCGTCAGCGCCCGCACTCACCTTGCGCGCGAACGCTTGCAAGTCGTCCTGCGGAGAACGTGCCTGCGGGTGCATTTCGGGATAGGCCGCCACTTCGATGCGGAACCAGTCGCCGGTTTCCTGGCGAATGAATTCGACCAGGTCACTGGCATAGCGCAATTCGCCGGCGCCGCCGTAACCGCTCGGCAAGTCGCCGCGCAGCGCCACGATCCGTCGGATACCGCTATCCTGGTACTGCTTGAGGACGGCGCGGATCGACTCGCGTGTGGCGCCCACGCACGAAAGGTGCGGCGCGGCTTCGTGGCCGGCGGCCTGGATTTCCTGCACCGTCTGCAGCGTACCCTGCTGGGTACTGCCGCCGGCACCGAACGTCACCGAGAAATACTTGGGCTGCAACTCGGCCAGCTTGGCCCGCGTGACGCGCAGTTTCTCGGCGCCTTCCGGCGTCTTGGGCGGGAAAAACTCGATACTGAAATCAGGAGTTTCCATCTTTGTCGGAGAGAAGCAAGGAAGAAAGCGCCCACGAAATGATGCTGTACAGGATGGCTGCCAGGAAGGCCGACCAGAAACCGGCAACTTCAAAGCCACCCACCACGTTCGCCACCAGCCAGAACAGCACAGCATTGATGACCAGGATGAACAGGCCCATCGAGAGCAGCGTCACTGGCAGCGTCAACAGCACCAGCAAGGGACGGATCAGCGTATTGACCAGGCCCAGCACCAGCGCCGCGATCAGGGCGGTGCCGACGCTCGAGACTTCGACGGAGTGCATCAGGTAAGGCAGGGCCATCAGGGCCGCGGCATTGATCAGCCAGGTGATTAACAGGCGCATCGTTACAGACTTTCGTGGATTTGGATAAACGAAACGCCCCGAAAGGCGTTTCACATGACAACGGAGACTACTGCACAGTCAGGGACTGATCAATAGCGGTAGTGTTCCGGCTTGTACGGACCGTCCTGGCTCACCGTGATGTACTTGGCTTGCTCGTCGGTCAGCGTGGTCAGCTGGGCGTTCAGCTTGCGCAGTTGCAGGCGCGCGACTTTTTCGTCCAGCTTCTTCGGCAGCGTGTACACGCCCACCGGATACTGCTCAGTGTTCATGAACAGTTCGATCTGGGCAATCGTCTGGTTCGCAAACGACGAGCTCATCACGTACGACGGGTGACCCGTACCGCAACCGAGGTTCACCAGGCGGCCTTCGGCCAGCAGGATGATGCGCTTGCCATCAGGGAAGATGACGTGGTCGACCTGCGGCTTGATGTTGTCCCACTCATATTTCTTGAGCGCGGCAACTTCGATTTCGTTGTCGAAGTGACCGATATTGCAGACGATAGCCTGGTCTTTCATCTTGAGCATGTGCTGCTCGGTGATGACGTGGTAGTTGCCGGTGCAAGTCACGAAGATGTCGCCGTGTTCGCACGCGTAATCCATCGTCACGACGCGGTAGCCTTCCATCGCCGCCTGCAGTGCGCAGATCGGATCGATTTCGGTGACCCACACCTGCGCCGACAGCGCGCGCATGGCCTGGGCCGAGCCCTTGCCGACGTCACCGTAACCGGCAATCACAGCCACTTTACCGGCGATCATGACGTCGGTCGCGCGCTTGATGCCGTCGACCAGCGATTCGCGGCAACCGTACAGGTTGTCGAACTTCGACTTGGTGACCGAGTCATTGACGTTAATGGCCGGGAAGGCCAGCTTGCCGTCCTGGTGCATCTGGTACAGGCGGTGCACGCCGGTCGTGGTTTCTTCGGTCACGCCCTTGATTTCTGGCAGGCGCTTCGAGTACCACTTCGGATCACGCGCCAGACGGCCCTTGATCGCGTTGAACAGGCAGATTTCTTCTTCCGAACCCGGCTTGTCGAGCACCGAGATGTCGGTTTCAGCACGCACGCCCAGGTGCAGCAGCAGGGTGGCATCGCCGCCATCGTCCAGGATCATGTTGGCGTGGCTGTCGCCTGGCCATTCGAAGATGCGGTGGGTGTATTCCCAGTATTCGTCCAGGGTTTCGCCCTTGACGGCGAACACTGGCGTGCCGACCGAGGCGATGGCTGCGGCAGCGTGGTCTTGCGTCGAGTAGATGTTGCACGATGCCCAGCGCACGGTGGCGCCCAGTGCTTCCAGCGTGCGAATCAGCACGGCGGTCTGGATCGTCATGTGCAGCGAGCCGGCAATGCGCGCGCCCTTGAGCGGTTGCGTGGCAGCGTATTCTTCCTGAATGGCCATGAGACCCGGCATCTCGGTTTCAGCGATGCGGATTTCTTTCTCGCCCCAGGCGGCCAGGGAAATGTCGGCGACCAGATAGTCGGCAGTTTCTTTGAGTACGGCGTTCATCACGCCCTCCTTTCAATGATTAGAAAAAAGTAACGTGAGCGCAGTTGCTGATATCCGAGCCTGGCTGAAAGGAGTCTTTCAGTCGCAACGCTCCTCGGAACGAAGTAGTTTAGCACGCCTGATCCGCCATGGATATGCTTGCCTGGACGAGCACCGGTACACGGCGTGACCCGACACCGGTGGCCGGCGGTTCGGGCTTCACGGCTCGCCGTTGGCGCCGAACGTGCGGAATCCCGAACGTTCATTCAGGCGTTCCATGTAAGCGAGCACGGCCGGATAGTGCGGCCGCTCCATCGGCGTGAGCAGCCAGCGGTTGACGCACAGACCGAGCACGACGTCTGCCAGCGAGAATTGCGCGCCCGTGACGTAGGCGCCGGTGGTGGCCAGCTGGCGCTCGAGAATGCCGATATGACGGTGCCAGCTGGCGATACTCGCTGCGATCTGATCCGGATCACGGTGCGCCGGGCTGCCCCGCACCAGTCCCATGAACGCATAGCGCCAGGCATTGTTCAGTTCGGTGGCTTGCCAGTCCATCCATTGCTCGACCAGCGCGCGGGCGCGCGGAGTGGGTGGCAGCAGGTGTTGTTCGGCGCTGTTGGCGCACAGGTAGCGGCAAATCGCGTTCGACTCCCACAGCACGAAGTCGCCATCGACGATGACCGGCACCGTCGCGTTGGGGTTGAGCGCAAGGAAGGCTTCCTGCTGGGGCGACTGAAAGCCTGCGCCCCAGTCTTCGCGCTTGAACGGGATATCCAGTTCGCTGCAGGTCCACAAGACCTTGCGCACATTGAGCGAGGCAGCTTTTCCGAGAATTTTCAGCATGGGGTCTCCTGTGAAATGAAAACGGGTAATTCAAACAGTGATGCGGCCTTCGAGATACAGCACGCATCCACCTTCGAGCTCGACCCGGCCGTCGACCAGCCGGCACGCCAGTTCGCCGCCGCGGCGCGATGCCTGGAAGGCGCGCAGTGTCGTCTTGCCCAGCCGCGCGCCCCAGTATGGCGCAAGCGCGCAATGGACGCTGCCCGTGACGGGGTCTTCCGGCACGCCCTTGGCCGGGGCAAAGTAGCGGCTGACGCAATCGTAGTCGCCATCGCCCCGCGCCGTCACGGCCAGACCAGGCCGCGGCAGGCGCCCGATGGCATTGAAGTCCGGCGCCAGTTCGCGCACGGCGAGTGCGTCTGCCAGCACCACCGTATAGCCGAATCCATCGTCGAGGACGTCGAGCAGTTCGTGCGGATGGCAACCCAGGGCCGCCGCCAAGCCGGGCGGTGCCACCACCGGCACCAGTTTGCGGGCAGGGAAATTCAGCACATAGCCGGTTGCTGAACGCCGCACCGGCAACGGGCCGCTTGCCGTGTCGAACACGACTTCCGTGCGACCGGGCTCGAGCCGTTCCATGACGACCGCCGCGCTCGCCAGCGTCGCATGGCCACACAGCGGCATCTCAACCAGCGGCGTGAACCAGCGCAGCCGGTATTGCCCGTCATGCGGTACCAGGAACGCCGTCTCGGACAGGTTGTTTTCAGCAGCGATCGCATGCATCAGCGCCGTGTCGGGAAACGCGTCCAGCACGACGACGGCAGCCGGATTGCCGCCAAACAGCCGGTCTGTGAAGGCATCGACTTGGTAGATGGGTAGTACCTGCATGGCGTCCTTGTATGGCAATGGGCAAGAAAAAACCCCAAAAACTGCAGGGCAATTTTTGGGGTTCGCTGTGCGGTCGCGGTGCGCGCGCCAGGAAGCCAGGAAATTAGGCGATGCCGGCCGCTGCGCGCAGTTCGGCTGCCTTGTCGGTGCGTTCCCACGTGAATTCCGGCTCTTCGCGGCCGAAGTGGCCGTAGGCAGCGGTCTTGGTGTAGATCGGACGCAGCAGATCGAGCATCTGGACGATGCCTTTCGGGCGCAGGTCGAAGTGCTCGTTGACGAGCGCTGCGATCTTGTCGTCCGGGATCACGCCGGTGCCTTCGGTGTACACGGTGATATTGATCGGACGCGCCACGCCGATGGCGTAGCTGACCTGCACCTGGCACTGACGCGCCAGGCCGGCGGCGACGATGTTCTTCGCCACATAGCGGGCGGCGTACGCAGCCGAACGGTCGACCTTGGTAGGATCCTTGCCCGAGAACGCGCCGCCGCCGTGCGGTGCTGCGCCGCCGTAGGTGTCAACGATGATCTTGCGGCCGGTCAGGCCGCAATCGCCCTGCGGGCCGCCGATGACGAAGCGGCCGGTCGGGTTGACCAGGAAACGGGTGTCCTTGAGCCATTCGCGCGGCAGCGTGGTCTTGATGATTTCTTCGATGACGGCTTCTTCGATCTGCGCGTGCGTGACGTCAGGATGATGCTGGGTCGAGAGCACGACGGTGTCGACCGCCACCGGGCGACCATTCACGTAGCGCAGCGTGACTTGCGACTTGGCATCCGGACGCAGCCATGGCAGACGGCCATCCTTGCGCAGCTGCGACTGGCGCTCGACCAGGCGGTGCGCGTAATAGATGGCAGCTGGCATCAGCTCTGGCGTTTCATCGCAGGCATAGCCGAACATCAGGCCCTGGTCACCGGCGCCCTGGTCGAGGTCGATGCCCTTGCCTTCGTCGACGCCCTGCGCGATGTCCGGCGACTGCTTGTCATAGCAGACCATGACGGCGCAACCCTTGTAGTCGATGCCGAAATCGGTATTGTCGTAGCCGATGCGTTTGATGGTGTCACGTGCGACCTTGATGTAGTCGACGTTGGCGTGGGTGGTGATTTCACCGGCGAGAACGACGAGGCCGGTATTGCACAGCGTTTCTGCAGCGACGCGGGCGGTTGGATCCTCGGTCAGGATCGCATCGAGGATGGCGTCGGAAATCTGGTCAGCCACCTTGTCTGGGTGGCCTTCGGAAACGGATTCAGAGGTAAAGAGGTAGTCGTTCGACATGAAGGCTCCTGTTACGGGTCATAATTCTGCCGCAGCAAACTGAGCCTGCGACGCTTTAGCGACATTTATATTCCGCTTCGCAAGTTGTCTGTTAACTCGGCGGATCCAGCATAAAGTGGTATTTTACGCTTCCTTGGAATTTTGGTGTGGAAACGCGCGTGGCGTCCACTACCCAACAAACGACATGCTAGTTGTACTTTTCCGGATACTCTCCGTTTTTCCCTTGCCACTCCTGCACGCCCTGGGCGCAGCGATGGGTTGGCTGGTATATGGCCTGTCGCCATCGTATCGCAAGCGCCTGCGCGCCAACCTGGCCCAGGCCGGCTATGACGCCCACTGGCGCGCGGCCGTGGCCGAGGCCGGCAAGGCCGCGATCGAGCTCGCGTTCGTCTGGTGCGCCAACCCGCAGCGGGTTGCCAGGCATGCCACGGTAGAGAATTGGGACCTGGTCCAGGCGCGGCTCGACGCCGGTCGCGGGATTGTCTTTCTTACGCCACACCTGGGCTGCTTTGAAATGACGGCCCAGCAAATTGCGCTGCGCACGGCGTTGACGGTCATGTATCGCCCGCCGCGCAAGAGCGCATTGAAGCCGCTGGTCGAAGGCGCCCGTGCGCGCCACAACCTGCATCTGGCGCCGGCCAATCTGTCGGGCGTGCGCATCCTGGCCAAGACGCTCAAGGGCGGCCAGCCGATCGGCTTGCTGCCAGACCAGGTGCCACAAGAAGGCGAAGGCGTCTGGGCGCCATTTTTTGGCCGCAATGCCTACACGATGACGCTGCCGGCCAAGCTGGCCCAGCTCGGCAAGGCCGACATCCTGCTGGTGTATGCCGAGCGCCGTCCGCATGGCGCCGGCTACATCGTGCGCTTCGTCGAGTTCGATGGCGACCTGTCGGGCACCGGTGCCGAGCAGGCAGCCGCGATCAACCGCGCGATGGAGCACCTGATCGCCCGTGCGCCAGCGCAGTATTTCTGGAGCTATAACCGCTACAAGCAGCCGGACGGCGTGGCGGGCCCGGACACCGAGGTCGTGCCATGAAGATCTTGCTGGGATTTATGTGGTTGCTGCATTTCCTGCCGTTGCCCATTCTGGGGCGCTTCGGCGAAGCGATCGGTAGCCTGATGTTTTTGATTCTTGGCAAGCGCCGCAAGATCGCGCTGACCAATCTGCGCCTGTGCCTGCCCGAGCTCGATGAGCGCGCGCGCCGCACGATCGCCAAACAGCATTTCCGCGCCTACGCCCGCAGCATCTTCGAGCGCTCGATCCTGTGGTGGGCGCCCGAAGAACGCGTGCGCAGCCTGATCCAGATCGAACCATCGGTGCCGCTGGCCGCCATGCAGGACGGCCCGACGATCCTGCTGTGTCCGCACTTCGTGTGCCTGGACGTGGCCGGCATCGGCGCCCGTGTGATTCCGGTGTGCAGCATGTACGTGCCGCAAAAAAACGAAGACTTTGACCGCCTGCTGCGTCACGGCCGCGAGCGCTACGGCCCGGTACGCCTGGTGACGCGCAAGGAAGGCATCAAGCCGATCCTGCGCGCACTGCGCGACGGCCTGCCCTACTTCATGCTGCCCGACATGGACTTCGGCGAAAAGGATGCCGAGTTCGTGCCATTCTTTGGCGTGCCGGCCGCGACCCTCACCGCGCTGGGCCGCATTGCCGGCACGACCGGCGCCAAGGTCATTCCTGTCATCGCGACCTACCTGCCGAATTACCAGGGCTGGCGCGTACGCTTTTATCCGGCCTGGGAAAACTACCCGGGCGACGATATGGTCGAAGCCACCCGCCGCATGAACGCTTTTATTGAAGAGCGCGTGCGCGAAGCGCCGGAACAATATTTCTGGACCCACAAACGTTTTAAAACCCGGCCGCCGGGTGAACCTTCGCTGTACGATTAAAGCCATGAAACTGAAATTTACCAAGATGCACGGCGCCGGCAACGACTTCATCGTCGTCGATGCAATCAACCAGCAGGTCGACTTGAGCGTCGCGCAATGGCGCCGCCTGGCCGACCGCCGCTTCGGCATCGGCGCCGACCAGATCCTGGTCGTGGAACGCCCGACTGACGCTGGGGTGGACTTTCGCTATCGCATCTTCAACAACGATGGCGGCGAGGTCGAGCAGTGCGGCAACGGCTCGCGCGCCTTCGTGCGCTTTGTTGTCGACAAGGGGCTGACACAGGCGCGCAGCATTCGCGTGCAGACCATGTCGGGCATCATCAACCCGCGCCTGGAAGACGATGGCAGCATCACGGTCGACATGGGCGCCCCGCGCCTCGTGCCGGCCGACGTGCCGTTCGACGAAACCGGTTTGGCAGGCATGGCCCAGGGCGACGACACCTTGTGGCCGCTGCCAGTCGGCGATGAAACCGTCTTCGTATCGGTGGTGTCGATGGGCAATCCGCATGCGGTGCAAGTGGTCGATGATGTCGATGCGGCGCCGGTGGAAGAGACGGGCCCGCTGATCGAGCGCCACGTGCGCTTTCCGAAACGGGTCAATGCCGGCTACCTGCAAGTGATCGACCGGCACCATATCCGCCTGCGCGTGTTCGAGCGCGGCGCGGGCGAGACGCTGGCCTGCGGCACCGGCGCCTGCGCCGCGGTCGTGGCCGGCATCCGGCGCGGCCTGCTCGATTCGCCGGTGCGCGTCTCGGCCCGTGGCGGTGAACTGAGCATCGCCTGGGCCGGCCCGGATCAGCCGGTATACCTGAGCGGCCCGGCCGTGTCGGTGTTTGAAGGCGAAGTCGAGATCTGAGCCTGATGCCGCCAAGTCAGGCGGCCGTGCCTTGATTGAACGACATGCGCGTCAGGCCGCCAATCCGACGTCGGTCCCGGCGCCATCGTCGCTGTCAGGCTGCGCAATGTTGAGCAGCGTGCGCAGCCGGTACAGGCGCTGGCGGTAGTTGCCTTCCGGCCCGGCCGGGCCACAATCGACCGGGTCGAACAGGCGCACGATGCGGTCGAGCGCCTGACGCTCGGGCCCCGGCGCCACCATCACCAACCGCCGCTTGCTGCGTCCGTAACTGGCGCGGATATCGATGACCAGGCAATGGCCCTGGTCGGCGGCCACCACATCGAGCAGCAGGGCTTCGGGGCGCGACAGGTTGAACAGCTGCGCCAGTTCGAGACGCGCCGCCAGCAGCGGATGCCCCGCCAGCGCCCCGGCGTGCAGCGCCAGCAAGGCACCCGTGTCGGTGTACGGTGTGGTGGTCAGGCGCGGCGCGATCTTGTGCAGCAGGCCGGCCGCGTCCGGCGCATCTTGCTGCGCCGCCTTTTGCAGCCAGTACACGGCCCGCACATCGTTGTTCTCGTTTTCGCGGCGCGCGCGCCAGGCGTTGTGGCCGCATTCAAGTTGCGCGTCGCGGTAACCCATCTCAGCCGCGCGTTCGAGGTAGCGCTGGGCATCGGCGACATTGCGCTGTGAGAATTCTGGCTTGATACAGATACGCGACAGCGCGTACCACGCCTCGGCCAGCCCCTGCTCGCCCGCCAGTGTCAGCCAACGGATCGCCCGTTTGAAATTGGCAACGTGCGCAGCATGCGCATCGCCACTGCCAATGCGCCGGCCATCCACCCGCATGCGTGCCGAGCGCAGGCCCAGCGCCAGTTGCGCGTGGGGATCGTGTTCGGCGGCAGCCAGTTCCCAGAAGATGGCCAGCTCACCGGGATCGCAGGGCGCCGGCGCCGCGCCGGCCACCCCTACATCACCAACACCATCGGCGCCACCCACGCCATGGACCCCATCGAGCGCAGGATCCATCAGACGCGCGCAACGCGACAGCAGCGCGATCTCGTCCGGCGCGAACCGGCGCAGTTCGCCGGGCTCGCCGCGCTCGCCGTGTTCATCTACCAGCGCCCGCGCCTGCGGCAACGCCAGGTGCAGATAATCGGCCCAGCGCCGCGCGAACCACAGGGCGTCAAGGCCTGCATGCTGCACCATGGCGGCGCATTGCGCGGGCGAGAATCTCGCGCCATGCGGCGCGCCATGGGTCGCACCCTGCACCGCCTGCGTACGCGCCGCCATGGCCGGCGTGACTGCCGCGCTGCTGGCGGCCTGCTCGTGTTGCCGGGTTAATAGCACCTGGGCATGCGAAAACCCGGCCCGCGCGGCGTCTTCCAGCGCGCGCACGGCTTTGGGCTGCTGCTGTTGCGCGGTCGGCGCCAGGGGATCGAGCACCAGTTGCGCAAACACGAGCCCGGCATGCACGCTGCCATCGTCATACGCGCGTTCGTACCACTGCGACACGCCGGCTGCGTCGCGCTGCGCTAATTCAAGCGGGATATGGTTGCCGATCAATTGCCAGGCTGGCGGACAATCTTGCCGCGCCGCGCGCTCCAGCCAGTGCAGCGCGGTAGGAAGGCTTTGCGGCAAGCTGCTGCTGCCAAACAGGTACAGCTTGCCCAGCGCGAGCTGGGCTGCCACCTGGCCGGCACGGGCATTGCGGATGATCGCCAGTTCTTCGCGGTTAGCCATCGTTGGAATACGTGAGAGACATGACGTGAACGCCATGGAAAGTGTGCCTGCGACACACAGCGGCAACGTGGGAGTTGCAAATATACAAGCTATCGGCACCACGCGGCGCTGCTGTGCGAACGAGGCCAAAGTCTACGCCGTGGCAGATGGCGATTCGATTGGATTCCGGAGCGGATTGAGAGGTCACAAAACAGCACGAATCCGATGAAACTGTTCCGGATATTCGCAAGACAAACTGTCAGGCCGAGGCCGGCAAACGTCGGGTTGCCCCGTTGAAAGGCGCCGCATTACCCTGATTTAAGACGCTCGTTTCAAAAATACAACAGCACGGTTCGATTTATTGGCAAGGAGCGCGGCGGCCCCCCGATAATTGACGGATTAGCTAGTCTTGACGTTTGAAAGATTTAAGGTGCACGTATCGCGCGTTCAGCCAGGTCTCAACGCTCCAGATGTACGTGTTCACTTTATTGACAGGATTACCCCGATGAAGACCTCTCTCCTGGCTGTCGCACTGCTTGGCGCTTGCGCCGGTGCGGCCCATGCGCAGACGTCAGTACAGGTCTACGGCAACCTCGATGCCGGCATCGTCAAGCGCAGCAGCCAGAATGTCAGCATCGGCAAGCGCTCGGCCAACACCCTCGGTTTCAAGGGCACCGAAGAATTGGGCAATGGCCTCAAGGCCCTGTTCCAGCTTGAAACGCGCTATGAGCCGGACACCGGCAGCGCCGAAATCGGCCCCGATGGCAATGGACGCCGGTTGTTCCAGGGCCAGAGCCGTGTTGGCCTGCAGGGTGACTTCGGCATGCTGCGCATCGGCCGCGGCCTGACCCCGTTCCACGAAACCATCGGTGCCTTCGAACCATTCCACGCGATCGAAACCGCAGGCGGCTTTTATACCGACCTGAGCGTGGCCGGCTACAGCTCGCAGCCCCTCGACCCGGTCGGTTCCACCGCCAATCGCTGGTCGAACGCGGTCTGGTACAACTCGCCGGTCGTGAACGGCTTCCAGCTCAACACGGCCATCGCCACCAAAGAAAACAATGGCGCCGTCGCCATCATCGGCCGTGGCAGTGCAGCGGCGCCGCAGTATGCGGCCAGTACTGAAGCCTCGACCAATCCGTTCTCCATTTCCGGCACCTACAACAACGGCCCGGCTGCGCTGATGGCCGCCTACGAGCGCAACGCCGTCGAATCGAAGGTCTGGTCGATCGGCGCCTCGGTGAGCCCGACACCCGAACTCAAGCTGATGGGCACGTTCACACGGCTCGACGAAGACAATACGCGCCTGTTCAATACTGATACCAGTTCGTGGGTGGTGGGCGCGAATTACACGGTCGGCCCTGGGAAATTCCTCGCTGGCTATGGTCAGAAGGACACCGATGGCCTGGAAAAGGTCAAGCAACTGTCTCTGGGCTATGAATACAGCCTGTCCAAGCGTACCTACCTGTATTTTGACGTGTCGCGCAAAAAAGGCGGCCCGACCGCCCCGGGCACGATCAACCAGTACGACATCGGCATTCACCACACGTTCTGAACCAACTGTAGCGGACCACAACTTCTCGAGGGCGGGCACCGGTAACGGTGTCCGCCCTTGTCGTTTGCAACACTCTGTAGCCTTTTCACAACGAGGATGCGCTACCAAGGCCTTTCCGAACGAGCGTTCTGTACAGTGCAGCAAGGCAATGGCATATTTGCGTAGCGGGCCCATGCCACGCGACAAGAAAATAATATGGAGACACCATGAAAAAATGCCTTATCGCCGCCCTGCTCGGCGCGACCTTCGCAAGCACCGCCCTGGCCCAGACCAGTGTCCAGATCTACGGCATTGCCGACGCCGGCGTGATGTGGCAAAAAGGCGGCCCGACCAAGATCTACAGCGGCGGCGCCGATGGCTCACGCCTCGGCCTGCGTGGCTCCGAAGACCTGGGCAATGGCTACAAGGCGATTTTCAATCTCGAAGCCCGCGTCGAACTCGACACCGGTTCGCAGCAGCCGACGCTGATGAACGACAATCCGGGCCGCTACCTGCTGCGCGGCATGGAACGCATCCCGGTCGCCATCCGCGACCGTCTGCAAGCGGCCATCCAGCCGCCGGGCGGCCCTGCCGTCAACCAGGAAAAAGCCCTGTTCGACCGCACCTCGATGGTCGGCCTGATCACCCCGATCGGCGCCGTGCTGCTGGGCCGCATGTACACGCCTGGCTACGAAGTGTTCAATATGGCCGATGCGTTTGAGTCGGGCACGGCCGGCACCTGGGGCCACGTCACGGGCGGCACTGCCGGCTTTACCGCGCTGGGCGCGGACATCCGCTCGCAGGAAGCCATCCAGTACCGCATCGCATTGCCAAACGGCCTGGGCGGTTCGGTGATGTATGGCGCGCGCAATTCCGGTTACCTCGGCCGCTATAACAAGTTCCGCGCTGGCGCGGTAACGTACAAAGCCAACGGTTTCGACGTCGGCGTTGGCTACAACCATGGCTACGACCAGCAGAATCGCCCAAGCCTGCGCACGCTGACCGTTGGCGGCTCTTACGCACTGGGCGAAAGCTGGAAATTCTTCGCCGGCTTCCACAGCCAGCGCAACGAGAATTCGGCGCTGATCCCCGACTACCTGAATGGCTGGGACACAGCCGTGGGCCCGGCGCTGACCGCGCAAGGCATCCCGCTCCCGACCCAGCAGGCACTGCGCGGTATTTTTGCCAGTGCGATTTCGGCCAACACCAAGCAGGACGCCAACAGCTATCAGGTCGGCCTCCACTACAAGATCGGCAACGGCCGCATCGTCGCGTCGTACGCGCACCAGAACGACCGCACCGCGTCCAACAGCGATGCCAACCTGTACGCGCTGGGCTACAACTACTACCTGTCCAAGCGTACCGACCTGTACACGGCGCTGGCGTTCATCAAGAACGACAACGAAGCCCAGTATTCGCCGGGCACCTCGGGCAATCCGGGCGGCTTTACCGAAGCGCCAGGCGCCGATGGCCGCGCCTTGCAGCTGGGTATCCGTCACCGCTTCTGACGAATCCCCATTCATCAAAAGACGCCTGCGGGCGTCTTTTTTGTTCTCCGGTGCAACGCCCAGCGTCGGTTAAAATGACCCGATCCATTTTCAATACCCTATTCCCCCATGAGCACTGCACCACTGGACGCCAGCACTGTTGCACAATACCTGACCGATCACCCGGAATTCTTCCAGGAGCAAGCCGGCTTGCTGGGTGAAGTGAAATTGTCGAGTCCGCTGACCGGCCGCACCGTGTCGCTCCAGGAACGCCAGATGGAAGTCATGCGTGACAAGTACCGTGCGCTCGAACTGCGCCTGTCCGACCTGTCGCGCCGCGCCGAAGAAAACGCCGGCATCGCCAACCGCTTCCACGCCTGGACCCAGTCCCTGCTGGTGTCGAAAGGCGGCGCCGCGATGGCGCGCGACCTGACCGAGGGTTTACGCACCCACTTCACCGTGCCGCAAGTAACCTTGCGCCTGTGGCATGTGGCCCCGGAACATGCCGACGCCTGGTTTGCCAGCAATGTCTCGGACGACGCACGTATCTTCGCCAACAGCCTGCGCGCGCCGTATTGCGGCCCGAACAATGATTTCGAAGCGGTGCGCTGGCTGGACGACGCCGACGCGATCCGCTCGACGGTGATGCTGCCGCTCGGCGCGCCGGGCCAGAGCTTTGGCCTCTTGGTGCTCGGTTCGCCCGATCCGGCGCGCTTCACCACCGCGATGGCGACCGATTTCCTGGTCCACATCGCTGCCACCGCCACCACCGCCCTGGCGCCGCTGCGCGCTTGACCAGCATGGACACGCGCGAGCCGCCATCCGACTGGGCCGCGCGCTACCTCGGCGAACTGGCCACCCAGCGCCAGTTGTCACCGCACACGATCGCGGCCTACCGGCGCGACCTGGCCGAGCTCGCGGAGCTGGCCGGCCACAGCGACTGGGCGCGGCTGGTGCACGCCGACATCCGCCGTTTTGCCGGCAAGCTGCATGCCGGTGGCCAGTCCGCGCGCACCATTGCGCGCAAGCTTTCGGGCTGGCGCGGCTTTTATGAATGGCTGTCGCACCAGACGACGCTTGCCGCCAATCCGGTCGACGGCGTGCGCGCCCCCAAGCGCGCGCAGAGCTTGCCGAAGGCGCTCGCGGTCGACGACGCCGTGCAATTGATGGAAGCAAACCAGCGCGGCCATCTCGAGCCATTCGAGCTGTGCAATCACGCGATGTTCGAGCTGCTGTATTCAAGTGGGCTACGCGTGTCGGAACTGGCGGGTCTGGACGTGGCCTGGCAGGATGCACGCGGCGGCCAGCCGGGCTCGCTGGGCTGGCTCGACCTGCAGGCGGGCGAAGTGGTAGTGACCGGCAAAGGCAACAAGATGCGCCGGGTGCCGGTCGGCGGCCCGGCGCGCGAGGCGCTGGCGCGCTGGCTCGCGGTGCGCCCTGCCGCGCGCGACGGTGGCGCCGCGCTGTTTTTGTCGGCGCGCGACACCCGCATCACGCCGCGCGTCGTGCAAACCCGCCTGAAGCAGCACGCGCTGCGCGCCGGCACGCCGGTGCACGTGCACCCGCACGTGCTGCGCCATTCGTTCGCGTCACACCTGCTGCAATCGTCGGGCGACCTGCGTGCGGTGCAGGAACTGCTGGGCCACGCCAGCATCACGTCCACGCAAATCTATACGGCACTAGATTTTCAGCACTTATCAAAAGTGTATGACGCGGCGCACCCGCGGGCGAAAGCCAAGCCGGAGTCCTGAAGCGGACCGAACCACGCCCAGCGCGATCAGGCTCAGAAATTTCTTCCATGGTTTGCATGCGATCGGCACGCGACACGCCAGATGGTGAGGTTGCAAGAATTGCGGCATAATCCCCCGGTTCTTTTGTCCAACCTTGATGTCAACCACGAGTAGCGAACCAATGGACCTGATCCCCAGCACCATCCTCACCGGCTTTCTCGGCGCGGGCAAGACCACCCTGCTCAACCGCATCCTGCAGGAAGACCACGGCATGCGCATCGCCGTCATCGAGAACGAATTCGGTGAAGAAAACATCGATAACGAAATCCTGGTGCAGGACTCGGGCGAGCAGATCATCGAGATGAACAACGGCTGCATCTGCTGCACCGTGCGTGGCGACCTGATCGAAGCACTCAACAGCCTGGCAAAGAAACGCGCCGCTGGCGAGATCAGTTTTGACCGCGTCGTCATCGAAACGACGGGCCTGGCCAATCCGGGGCCGGTGGCCCAGACCTTCTTTGTCGATGAAGAAGTTGGCGCCCACTACCTGCTCGACGCCGTTGTCACCGTGGTCGATGCCCGCCACGCGATGGAACAATTGACTGCGCACGAAGAAGCCCAGCGCCAGGTGGGCTTTGCCGACAAGATCCTGCTGTCCAAGACCGACCTGGTCGATGCCGCTGCCGTCGATGCGCTCAAGGCGCGCCTGCAGCGCATCAACCCGCGCGCCCCGATCGCCACGAGCGACTTCGGCCGCGCGCCGATTGCCGACGTGCTCGACCTGCGCGGCTTCAACCTGAACGATAAGCTGGACATCGATCCCGATTTCCTGCGTGTCGATGGTGAAGACGGGCACGATCACGACCATGAGCATGGCGCCGATTGTGGCCACGGTCACGACCACGTGCACGATGCGTCATGCAGCCACGATCATCATCACAGCCACCACAGCGACGACATCGCCGCGTTCGTGTTCAAGAGCGAGCGTGCATTCGACCCGGAGCGCCTGGAACAATTCCTTGGCAGCCTGGTCCAGGTCTTCGGCCCGCAAATGCTGCGCTACAAGGGCGTATTGCGGATGGATGGCGTCGATCGCAAGGTCGTGTTCCAGGGCGTGCACCAGATCATGGGCAGCGACGTGGGACCGAAATGGGGGGAGAATGAAACGCCCGCCACCAAGATGGTCTTTATTGGTAAAAATTTACCAAAAGACGTATTTATCCGCGGACTGGAACAGTGTTTGGTATAAACTGCATCAGTTTGACTGGCCAAGCAGGCATGTCCGGCGCCATGCGTCGACAGTTTGCCAGGCCGGGCCGCACGGACCGCCACGACGCGCTTCAAACAGCCAGTGGTGAACCGCCCTTGCCGCCCATGCGGCGCGGACGGAGATAGGATGGCGTACCGTCGTCATCAAGGCAGCCTGCCCGGCATGCACCCATTTGTGCGGTGTTGCTGATTGGCAAGCTGATAAAATGCAAACCTCTGTCGTATCGAAGGCATCATGACTAAAACAACGAAACCGAATACCGCCCAGTCCGACGAACGCCTCCTGACGGAAGGCGAGATTCGCGCGATGAGCGAGGGCGACTACATGAATGCGGCCCAGCTGGCATTCTTCAAGAACCGCCTGCAGGAACTCGAGCGCGAACTGCTCAAGAACGCCGGCGAAACCACGGAACACCTGCGCGAAACCGTGCTGGTTCCCGATCCGGCCGACCGCGCAACCATCGAAGAAGAACATGCGCTCGAACTGCGCACCCGCGACCGCGAGCGCAAGCTGCTCAAGAAAGTCCAGCAATCGATCCAGTCGATCGACGGCGGCGAATACGGCTGGTGCGAAGAAACCGGCGAGCCCATCGGCATCCCGCGCCTGATCGCGCGCCCTACCGCCACGCTGTCGCTGGAAGCCCAGCAGCGTCGCGAACTCAAGCAGAAGCTGTACGGCGACTGATTGATGTGCGTGCTGAACAGCGATTCAGCACCGACCAAAAAGCATGCGACCTTGTCGCATGCTTTTTTTGTTTGCAGACACCATTTCTTGATGTTTGTAACGACGCATGACAGCTGCCGTCCTGGCCATGCGTACACGCTACAATTGCTCAATATCCTACCAACATTGCCCTTAGGCTACACTGACGCCCGGCCACGTGTGCTCAGCATCCGTCGCCAGGGTCCGTGCTAAGGTCATGGTGGACACGTTATCGAGACAACGGTGAGCATGGGGCTTTTTTCCTTCCTGAAGAAAAAGAACGATGCGGTGGCCGCGCCAAGCTGGCCGCCACCCGAGTCGCGCCTGCGCGGCGAACCGTCACGCCTGGCGTCTGACGCCGAGCGCGAACGCCAGCGTGAAATCGCCCGCGCCACCGCTGCCAAGATCGACGAAATCGAACTCGAATTTGCGTCCGACATGTTCGACGACGAGCCGGCCTGGGACAGTGGCCGCCGTCCCGCCAACGGCGTCACGGTGGCGGCCGCGCCCGATCCCGACGACATCCCCGACCAGGCCGCTGCGCCCGCGAGCGCTCCGGCGGTCGACGAAAGCGCCATCCTGTACGCCAACGGCCAGAGCGCCGCTGCCGAACAATTGCTGCGCGAATCGCTCGCGACGCTGGGCCGCCACGAACGCCTGCCATGGTGGATGCTGTTCGACCTGTACCAGGCCGATGGCCGCGAAGAACTGTTCGAGAGCATCGCCATCGATTACGCCAGCCACTTCGAAACCTCGCCGCCCACCTGGAAGCCGCTCGCGCCTGCCTCGGTGGCGAGCCAGCCGGCACAGGGACTGGCCGCCACCGAAACCTTCGACACGCTGCTCGATGCAACCGTCGCGCCCCGCCTGCGCCGCGTGCTCGACGCGCAGGCGCCCAATGTGCGGCTCGACTTCGGCAAGGTGCGCAGCATCGACACGGACGGCGCCGACTGCCTGCTGACCGCACTGCAAACGCTGCGCGCGAGCGACCGCGGCCTGGTGCTGGCCGGCGCCGACACCCTGATCACGACGCTGCGTCCCATGCTCGTCATCGGCAAGCGCGGGGCCAGCCCGGCGCCGTGGCTTCTGCTGCTCGAACTGCTGCTGCTGACCAACCGCGAAAAGGATTTCGAAGAAGCGGCAATGGATTACTGCGTCACCTACGAAGTCTCGCCGCCCTCGTTCGAAGCGCCCCGCCACGTCTCGACGGCCGCACCTGCCCCAAGTCACGGCGACCGCTTCATGTTGCCAGCCATGATCACCAGCCCCGAGCCAGCGCTGCTGGCCGCCATCGACGCCTACGCCGCAGAGCGCGACACACTCGTGCTCGACTGCTCACGGCTGGCGCGCATCGACTACGTCGGCGCCGGCAGCCTGCTGGCGCGGCTCGTTGGGCAGGCAGCAACCGGCCGCACGGTCGAGCTGCGCGAACTGAACCACTTGGTCGCCGCCCTGCTGCGGCTGCTGGGCGCCGGCGGCAGCGTGCGGCTCTATCCACACCGCTACTGACGCTACAGCACACCGAAAAGCCGGGGTCAGGTCTGACATTCGGACACGATCTCGACCGAAAAGCGGGGGTCAGGTCTGACATTCGGACACGATCTCGACAGTCAGGAAGCCGGAACTAGTTGGCACTGGCCATGCGAATACTGGGCAAAACACTATTGGAAGTGGCTAAAGCTGAGGTCGTGTCCGAATGTCAGACCTGACCCCGGCTGTGGGAGCGCATCGGTATTTCCCGTTCGGATAATCTTGCAATCCTGCGCACGGTCCCCACCTGCTGGTAGCCAGACAATCACGAGGTAAAAATGGAACAATTTCACGGTACAACCATCGTCAGCGTACGCCGCGGCAATCAGGTCGCGCTCGGCGGCGATGGGCAGGTCACGCTCGGCAACGTCGTCATGAAGGGTTCGGCCCGCAAGGTGCGCAAGCTGTATCAGGGCAAGGTCCTGTGCGGTTTTGCCGGCGGCACCGCCGACGCTTTCACGCTGCTCGATCGCTTCGAGGGCAAACTTGAAAAGCACCAGGGCAACCTGCTGCGCGCCTCGGTCGAGCTGGCCAAGGACTGGCGCACCGACCGCGTGCTGCGCCGCCTGGAAGCCATGCTGCTCGTGGCCGACCGCGAATCCACCCTGATCATCACCGGCAATGGCGACGTGCTCGAGCCGGAAGATGGCATCGGCGCGATCGGCTCCGGCGGCATCTATGCCCAGTCGGCCGCCAAGGCCCTGTACGAGAACACCGACATGGCGCCTGCCGAAGTGGTCAAGAAGGCGCTGACCATCGCGGGCGAGCTGTGCATCTACACGAACATGTCCCACATCATCGAGACCCTGGATTGATATGAACAGCTTCATGAACATGACCCCACCCGAAATCGTCTCCGAGCTGGACAAGCACGTCGTCGGCCAGGGCAAGGCCAAGAAGGCCGTCGCGATTGCGCTGCGTAACCGCTGGCGCCGCCAGCAGGTCGAGGAACCGCTGCGCTATGAGATCACGCCGAAGAACATCCTGATGATCGGCCCGACGGGCGTCGGCAAGACCGAGATTGCGCGCCGCCTGGCCAAGCTGGCCGATGCGCCGTTCATCAAGATCGAAGCGACCAAGTTCACCGAGGTCGGCTACGTCGGGCGCGACGTTGACACCATCATTCGCGACCTGATCGACATCGGCATCAAGCAGACCCGCGCCAGCGAAGCGAAGAAAGTGCGCCAGCGCGCCGAAGACGCCGCCGAAGACCGCATCATCGACATCCTCGTGCCGCCGGCGCGCGACTTTGGCTTCAACACCGCCAATACGCCCGACAGCAAGGAAGGCGACGCCACGCGCCAGACTTTCCGCAAGCGCCTGCGCGAAGGCGCACTCGACGATCGCGAAATCGAGATCGAAGTGTCCGACGCGGCGCCGCAGATGGAAATCATGGCGCCGCCGGGCATGGAAGAAATGACCGAGCAGATCAAGTCGATGTTTGCCGGTGCCAACGGTGCACGCAAGAAGCCGCGCAAGCTCAAGATCCAGGAAGCCATGAAGATCCTGATCGACGAAGAAGCCGGCAAGCTGCTCAACGAAGATGAGCTCAAGCAAAAGGCCATCGCCAACGTCGAACAGAACGGCATCGTGTTCCTCGACGAGATCGACAAGATCGCCACCCGCTCCGAGCACGGCGGCGCCGATGTCTCGCGCGCCGGCGTGCAGCGCGACCTGCTGCCGCTGGTCGAGGGCACGACTGTCAACACCAAGTACGGGATGATCAAGACCGACCACATCCTGTTCATCGCATCGGGCGCGTTCCACCTGTCCAAGCCATCGGACCTGATTCCTGAATTGCAGGGCCGCTTCCCGATCCGCGTCGAGCTTGAATCGCTGTCGATCGAAGACTTCAAGAGCATCCTGACGTCGACCCACGCCAGCCTGACCAAGCAATACCAGGCGCTGCTGGCCACCGAAGGCGTACAGGTCGAGTTCCTGGACGAAGGCATCCATCGTCTGGCCGAGATCGCGTTCTCGGTCAACGAGCGCACCGAGAACATCGGCGCGCGCCGCCTGTACACGGTGATGGAAAAGCTGCTCGAGGAAATCTCGTTTACTGCCGGGTCGGAAAAAGACCAGGTGGTGCGCATCGACGCGGCCTTTGTCAACGAACGGCTCGACGCGCTGGCGGTCAACGAAGACCTGTCACGCTACGTGCTGTAAATTCTTGCAGGAGGCCGGCATGGCAAACAAGGCATTGGCGACGCGGCAGAAAATGCGGTTGCGGATCGAACCGTCGCAGCAAGCGGGCAAGCCGCGCAATCCCATCGCCGCGCTGGCCAAGGCGCGCGCCGCCGGCCCGCATGCCAAGCCGCTCTCGAGCGAGCGCACTGCCGCCAAGCAGGCGCTCAAGAAGGTCAAGCTGGTGGCCGGCGACGACGACTGACAGGCGCCAGTTCTACCGTGCATACACTCTTTGCGGACACCTCGGTGTCCGCTTTTTTTGGCCAGCGGGACCCATTCCGGTGTACGCGCCTTGTCCGCACCGTGATTCAACGTTAAAGTCAGCCGTTGTCATTTTCTCTGGATCGCCAATGAGTTCACCCGATCTGATCCTGGACGCGCTGCGCATACGCTTGCGCGCGGCCGGCATCACGTATAAAACGCTGTCCGAGCGCATTGGCGTGAGCGAGTCGAGCGTCAAGCGCATGTTCGGGCAAAAGGATATGGCGCTGTCGCGCCTGGCGGAGATTTGTCAGGCCACCGGCATTGGCCTGGAAGACCTGCTGCGCGGGGCGATTGAGGCGCGGCCCCAGCTCGATGCGCTGAGCCTGACGCAGGAACGCTCCATTGTTGCCAACCCGCGCCTGCTGTTGATGGCGATCTGCTGCCTGGGCCACTGGAGCATCGAACAGATCATCGAGACCTACGACCTGACCGAGGCCGAGTGCATCACGCTGCTCGCCGAGCTCGACCGGCTGGGGCTGATCGAACTGAAACCGCTGAACCGCTATCTGCTGCGGGTGTCGAATGCATTTCGCTGGCTGCCGGATGGCCCGGTGCAGCATTTCTTCCGCGAGAACGTGGTAAACGATTATTTCTCAGGCCGCTTCGACGGTGCTGGCGAAGCACTGCTGTGCCTGCCGGCGCGGCTGTCGCCGGCCAGTGCGCTCGAACTGTCGCTGAAGATTGATCAACTGGCGGCCGAACTGGCGCGGCTGCACCGCAACGACCGGCGTCTGCCGGCCGACGAGCGCAAGGGGCATACGCTGCTACTGGGCTTCCGGTCGTGGGAACTGGCGGCGTTTACGGCATTGCGGCGCTGAGCGGCGGCTGCGGCTGCGGCGGCTGCGACGGAGGCTGCTTCTGCGCGGCCACGCTGCCGACACCGAGCTGATTACATTACCGGCCGCTCTCCGTTCATCGGCTGCGCGTTCTGTGGCATCTGCGGCTGGCCGGGGTTGTCCTGCTCCGGCGGCGGATCGCGGGGCTGGCCTTGCATCCCCTGTTGATTGGCGTCCGGTGGTGCGCTCTGCATCATCGGCGGCGCGCTGACCACGCCCGGCGCCATTTGCGGCTCCATCACCGGCTGCGGCGGCATCGCGCGCGGCACCGGCTGGCTGATCGCACTCGACTGGCCGGCATCTGGCGCCAGTTCGACGCGCTTCATGACACCGTTATCGGACAACATCACATAACGCCGATGCACTTCGGCCACCACGACGCCGGGCGCAATCTCGCGGCCGATGCGCACCGCTTTCGGCAGCGCCCCGTCAGCCACCAGGATCACGGCGCTGTTGGCGCCGGCAGAGACCACGCCAGTCAACTGGAAACTGGAAATCGCGACCATCGGCTGCCCGCCAAACAGCGTGGCTGCGGCTTCAGGGCTCGGCTCTGGCTGGGTCGCCAGCGGCGCTGCAGCCAGCGGGCGCTGCTCGGGCTTGTACAGCTGCAGCACCCAATAGGCGCTGGAAGCGGCCAGCACGATCAGGGCCAGCAGGCTCAAAAGAAGGGGCAAACGCTTGTTCATGGTGTCTTTCGCATCTCGGTCATTGGCATCGCTACGCGATCCTTATTGCACCAGCTGGTTGATTTCGATGATCGGCATCAGGACGGCCAGCACGATCAGCAGCACGACCAGGCCCATCGCCAGGATCAGCACCGGCTCGAGCAGGCCGGCGATGGTCAGCGTGCGGCGCTCGAGATCGGCCTGCTGCGAATTGGCAGCGCGCTCGAGCATGGCCGGCAGTTCGCCGGTGATCTCGCCGGCGCGGATCATGTGCACGAGCATCGGTGGAAACAGCTTTTGCGCCGACAGCGCGCGCGCCAGGCTCACACCTTCGCGCACGCTGGCCGTGGCCTGCTCGACCAGTTCTGCCATCGCCACGTTCGACAGTGTCTCGCGGCTGGTGTCGAGCGCGCGCAGGATCGGCACGCCCGAGCCGGTGGTGATCGCCAGCGTGCTGGCAAAGCGCGCGGTATTCAGGCTGCGCTCGAACTTGCCGTAGATGGGCGCGGTCAGCAACCACGTGTGCCAGCGGCGCTTGAGCACGGGATTGCGCAGCGCGCGCCGCCACAGCCAGAATGCGCCGGCAATCAGGATGCCGACAACAATGCCATACGCGCGCACGAAGTCGGATACGGCCAGCATGACGACCGTGAGAAACGGCAGCTTTTGCTTGGTGTTGGCAAACACCGAGACGATCTGCGGCACCACGTAGGTGAGCAGGAAAATCACGATCGCAAACGCGACCACGGTGACGATCGCCGGATACGTGAAGGCCAGGCGCACCTTCTGCACGAGGGCGTTGCGGCGCTCGATGTAGTCGGCCAGGCGCGAGAGCACGCGCGACAGTTGACCGATCTGCTCGCCCGAGCCGACCAGCGCCCGATAAATCTCGGCGAAGTCGCGCGGATGATGCGTCAGGGCGGTGGAAAAGGCCGAGCCGCCGATGACTTCGGCGCGGATCGACGCGACCAGGTCGCGCACGTACGGCCGCTCGGCCTGTTCGAGCAAAGCGGTAAAGGCTTGTTCGAGCGGCAGGCCGGCTTCCAGCAGGCTGGCCAGCTGGCGCGTGAACAGCGCCAGTTCGTTTTGCGACAGGCGCTCGCCGATGCCGCGCGAACGGGCCACGCCGGCGGCGTCGAGCTGGGCCGCGATGGCTTCGACGCTCAGCGGCGTCAGGCCCTGTGCGCGCAGGTCGGCACGCGCGGCGCGCGGGCTGTCGGCGTTGACCACGCCCTTGCGGGTAGCGCCCCCGTTGTCAACGGCCTCGTAACGAAATGCCGGCATCGGTTAGTCCTTGGTCACGCGCACGATTTCGGCCCGTGTGGTGGTGCCATCGAGCAGCCAGCGTTCGCCGTCCTCGCGCATGGTCTTCATGCCCACGCCCAGCGCCGCGACGCGGATGTCGGCTTCGGACGCGCGGTTGTGGATCTGGGCGCGGATCTGGTCGGTGGTCTCTAACAGCTCGTAGACGCCGACGCGGCCGTGGTAACCGGTGTGGCCGCAACGTTCGCAACCGACCGCGTGCCAGGTGCTGCCGTCGAAAGTCTTGCACTGCGAGCAGAGTTTACGCACGAGGCGCTGGGCCATCACGCCCAGCAGCGACGAGGACAGCAGGAACGGTTCGATGCCCATGTCGAGCAGGCGCGTCACGGCCGAGGCCGCATCGTTGGTGTGCAGCGTGGCCAGCACCAGGTGACCCGTCAGCGATGCCTGGACGGCAATCTGCGCCGTTTCCAGGTCGCGGATCTCGCCGATCATGATGATGTCGGGATCCTGGCGCAGGATGGCGCGCAGCGCTTTTGCGAACGTCATGTCGATACGGGCATTGACCTGGGTCTGGCCAACGCCGTTCAGGTCGTACTCGATCGGGTCTTCGACCGTCATGATGTTGGCCGTCGCCGCATTCAGGCGCGACAGCGCCGCGTACAGCGTCGTGGTCTTGCCCGAGCCGGTCGGGCCGGTGACCAGCACGATGCCGTGCGGCTGGTTGATCAGGCGGTCGAACTGCGGCAACAGATCGCTGGCCATGCCCAGGTGCGACAGGTCGAGACGCCCTGCCTCTTTGTCGAGCAGACGCAGCACGGCGCGCTCGCCGTGGCCGGTCGGCAGCGTCGAGACGCGCACGTCGACTGGTTTACCACCCACGCGCAGCGTGATGCGGCCATCCTGCGGCAGGCGTTTTTCGGCGATGTCGAGCTGCGACATGATCTTGATACGCGAGATCAGCGACGCGTGGATGGCCTTTTTGGGCCGCACGATATCGCGCAGCGCGCCGTCGATGCGAAAGCGCACGACTGACGTCTGCTCGAACGGTTCGATGTGGATATCGGATGCGCCTTCGCGCAGCGATTGCGTCAATAGCGCGTTGATCATCCGGATCACGGGCGCGTCGTCGGACGATTCGAGCAAATCTTCGATCGCCGGGACATCCTGCAGCAGCTTGGTCAGATCGAGGTCGGCATCGAACTCGTCGACGACCTGCGAGGCGTCGTTGCCGCCGCCGGCATAGGCGCCGGCGATGACGGTGTCGAGCTCGTCCTTGTCCATGCGGCGCAGCTGGATGCGGCCGAAGCGGCGCGACACCTCGGCGATGGCGGCCGGCGCGGTCGCGCTGGAGACCAGCACTTCGACGCTCTGGCCCGGCTCGCCAGTGCCGCGCGCCAGGACGACGTGGTCACGGGCGAACGCGTAGGGCAAGAGATTGGTCATGTGATTACTCCCGGTTCGGTGGCGTCACCGGGCGAAATTGCGAGGCTGGAAGGGGGGCGCCAGATACTGCGCCAGATGCTGCACCCGGTGCGGTTTCTGCCGCATTGGTCGCCGGGTTCGCAGCGCTTGAACGCGAGGCGCCCGGACGATTGGCCGCGCCATCGTTCGATGCGCCCGGCGCGGCGTTGGCCGGTGGCGGCGCCTGGACCGGCAGCGTTGCCATCCCGCCACCTGCCGGCGGCTGACCGCCCACCAGCGGCGGCAGCAGCGGCGCACCCAGGTCACGCAGCAGCGGCGAGCTTTCAGGCCGGCCGGCAGCGCCAGCGGCGCGCATGAATTCGTAGCGGTCCATTGCGATCGAATTCGACGCATCCTTGCTGCGCACCACGACCGGACGCAGGAACACCATCAGGTTGGTCTTGTTGCGCGTACGGGTGCGGTACTTGAACAGGTTGCCCAGCACCGGGATGTCGCCCAGGCCGCGTACTTTTTCTTCGCCGTCGCCCTCGGTGTCTTCGATCAGGCCACCCAGCACGATGATCTGGCCATCGTCGGCCAGCACATTGCTTTCGATGGCGCGCACATTGGTCGTCAGGCCCGACGCCAGGTTGCGGGTGGACGCATCGACACTCGAATTCTCGTGGTAGATGGCCATCTTGATGGTGCCGCCTTCCGAGATCTGCGGGCGCACCTTGAGCAGCAGGCCGACGTCTTGCCGCTCAACGGTCTGGAACGGGTTGCCGCTGTTGTTGCCCGACGTGGTGTACGAGCCGGTGATGATCGGGACGTTCTGGCCGACCTTGATGGTGGCCAGTTCGTTGTCGAGCGTGATCAGGTTTGGCGTCGACAGGATGTTGGCGTTGCCGTCGTTTTCCAGTGCGCGGGCCACGGCGCCCAGGCCCAGCTCGCCGCCGATCTGGCGGAACAGGCCGAAGGTCAGGCCCGACGGCACGCTTGGCGTGGTCGTGGCGCTGGTCCCCTGGCTGGCGGCCAGCGCCAGGTTGACGATGCTGCTGCTCGAGCCGCCGCCCGTGTAGTTCTGCAAGCCGCCGAAGCGGTATTTGCTGTCGGAGTCGCCCGTCGCGCCAACCCACTGCACGCCGAATTCGGATGCCTTGTTGGACGTGACTTCGACCACCAGGGCTTCGATATAGACCTGGGCGCGGCGCACGTCGAGCTGGTCGATGACCGAGCGCAGGTTGCGGTAGACGGCGTCCGGCGCGGTGATGATCAGGCTGTTGGTGGAGGCATCGGCCTGGATGAAGCCGGACCCCTGGCCGCCGCCGGCGCCGCCCGCATTGGCGGTGAGCTGGCTTTGCTGGCCGAAAGTATTGCCGGTGCCGCCCATGCCGGTGCTGCTCTGCTGGCCTTGCTGGCCGCCCAGTCCGCCGGCGCCGCTGCCGCCCTGCCCGCTGCCGGTGCCCGACGTGATCGAGCTGCCCGACGTGCCCTGCTGCTGCACCGGCACGGCCGAGGCATCTTGCGAGACGACGGCGCGCAGCGTCTGCGCGACGCGGCTGGCGTCGGCGTTTTTCAGGTAGACGACGTGGATATTGCCGCGGCTGGAGCTTTCTTGATCGAGGCGCGCGATCAGGCTCTTGGCCAGGTTGGCGCGGGCCTGCGACGGCGCACGCACGATGACGGCGTTGGTGCGCGGATCGGCCAGCACCGTGACGCGGCCCGAGTCGCCGCCCGCAGCCGGTTCCATCAGGCGCGTGACGAGTTGCGCGATATCGCTGGCGATGGCGTTGCGGATCGGGATCACGTCGAGCTCGGCAGCCACCGGCGCGTCGAGCGCGGCGATGATGCGCGCCAGGCGGCGCAGGTTGTCGGCGTAATCGGTCACGACCAGGGTGTTGTTGCCCGGGTTGGCCATGATCGAGTTGTTCGGCGAAATCAGCGGGCGCAGCACGGCGGTGAGGTTGGCCGCCGATTCGTACGACAGGTAGAACACCTGCGTGGCGATCTGGTCGCCGGTGGCCTTGCTCGAGCGCACGCCGCCCACTTGCGTGGGTGACGATTGCAGCTTGGCTTCGGCCTCGGGCACCACCTTGGCATAACCGTCGCCGCTGGTGACCACCGCGAAGCCCTGCAGGCGCAGGGTCGACGTGAGCAGGCCAAAGGCTTCGCTCTTGCTGAGCGACTTTTCGGACACCAGCGTCAGCGTGCCTTTCACGCGCGGGTCGATGATGAAGGTCATGCCGGTGTAGTGGCCGATCGCCTTGATCACCGATTCGATGTCGGCATTCACGAAGCTGAGCGCTGCGGCGTTCGCAGTCTCTTGCGCGGATGCCGACAATGGCAGGGCCAGGGTCGTGACGACGGCGGAAGCGGCGCAGCACAGCATGGCGCCGGCGGCAAGACGGCGCAGGGCCGGAAGTTCGAGGTGCGCGAAGGTGGTGTGGTCTGTTTTCTTCATTATCTGAACTCGAGTGCGATTACGTTTTTGCCGTTCACCATCCGGCGCTGTCCCAGCAGATTCAACATGGTTCCCAGAGTGTCTTCATAGCCATCGGCGGCCGCTGCCTGGCCTGAAAAGCGCAGGCGGCCGTTCTGCAATGTGCCTGCGCCCGACAGCAGCAGGGCGCCGCGCACGGTACGCAGCGTCAGATCGGCCTGCGGTCCGCGCCAGTCCATGATCATTTCGTAGCTGCCCAGCGGCTTGATGGGCGACATGCGCGAACCCATGTCGCTCATCGACAGCGTGGTACGACCCTGCAGCGTCACGATGTTTTGCTGGCGCAGCAGGTCAAGCGTATTCCAGGAAAGCCGGATGCGGCCGGTGGGCGCGAGCGTATTGAGCGGCGCGCCCAGGCCGGACAGCCCTTCGGCTGGCAGCAGGAGTTCGCCGGCATTGACCTGCCACTGCGACCAGCTGCCCTGCACGCGCACCGGATTGGCCAACGCCTGTGCGTTTTCGAGCGTCATCTTCACATTGCCCACCAGCACCAGTGGCGACAGGGTCCAGGCAAAACGGCCTGGCAGCAATGGCGTAACCGCACCGCCCTGGCCCGGCGCCCCGCCAATAAAGGCCGAGCCGCGCCAAAGCGTACCCTGCGCATCCCCCAGCGTCAATCGACCGCCGGTCTGGCGTTCGACCATGGGGCCAAGCCAGGCCGCCGGCAAAAATGCCAGCACCGTTGCCACCACGGCCAGCGCCACCAGCAGGCCCCACGTCAGCGCCCGCCTCATGCAGCCGGCTCGGTGCTTTGACGCAGCGTGAGCGTGGCATCGACCTGGCCAAGAGCATCCTTGACGGTAAATTGCGCGTCCTGCACCAGCAGGCGGCTGTCGCGGCGTTGCGCGTCGAGCCAGGCCATCAGGTTGGCGAACGACACGCCATTGAGTTGCACCTTGGTGTATTCGCCACTGACCGACAGCGACGCGGGGTTCAGGCCGCTGGCCGTCATGCTGGCAGCCAGCGCCTCGCGCGTGACGGGTGCGACGGCCGGCGCCGGCTGGGCCGCGACGGCCCGCGCTTCGGCCGCCAGCGCGTCGAGTTGCGCGGCTTGCTGGCGCAGCTCGGGCAGTGCACGACGCAATTGTTCGCGGCCAGTCAGCGCCGGTTCGAGCAGCACCAGGTACAGCAGCGTCAGCGCCACCACGCCGCCGCCGACGAGCAGGAACTTGCGTTCTTGCGCGGTGCGCGCGCTCCAGTAGCCGCCCACGCGTTCGCGCAGGCCGCTCAGTTTGCCGATGGCGCTCATGGCTTGGCTCCTGTGCTGCGGATCAGCCAGGTGGTCGCGTCGGGCGACTCCAGGCTGAGGTTACGTGACGACAGGGACGCGCGGAGCTGGTCGGCCATGCCGGGGTTGGTGGACTCTGGTTTGACGCGCACGGTGAGGGTCCGTTCGCGGTAGTCGATTGATGCAATCGCAGGCGGCACGCCCAGTGTGCGTGTCGCTTCGCCGAAGGCGGCGGCCATCCAGTTGAACTCGTTACCGGCCACCTGGCCGCTGCCGGCCCTGGCGCGGTCGATGTTCTGGCGCATTTGCACGACCGGATCGATGGCCGGCTGGTTCGGGTACACCGAGCGGAACGTTTGGCTCATCTGCAGGCGCACGGCATCGGCTTCGCGCTTCAGGCCCAGCCATTCGACATTCAGGCCGATCAGGTTGATCGCCACGGCCGCCAGCGCCAGGCGGATCGGCCAGCGCCAGCGGCGCCAGTCGCGCTGCGCGACGCCGGCCGTGCCCAGGCCTGGCACCAGGTCGAGCACGGGGCCGGTGCTGCCCCTGGCGCCGGCGATCCAGTGCGCCCAGTCGTCGCTTTCCAGCGTGATGCCGGGGCCGGCTTCGGCCACCAGCGCATTGTATTCACCCAGCTGTTCACGATCGACGTACAGCACCAGGGGCGCATCGCCCGACAGCGCGCGCGCCGTTTGCAATGCCATCACCGGGCTGCCGTCGAGCGCCAGGCCCAGGCCGTCATACTGGCTCTGGCGCAGGATCAGTTCGCCGTTGCCGACGGCGGCGCTGACGCTGCCTGGATGCAGCGGCAGGCACAGTTGTTCGGGGATGGCGGCGATCTGGCGCGCACCGAGCGCGAGCAGTGCCCGCACGAGCGGCTCGAGCCAGGCTTGCTGCACCACGGCCACGGGCCGGCGGCCATCGGGCTGCACCGGGCCAGCCACCAGCACGCAATCGAGCGGGTCGCCCAGAATATGTTCTTCGACGAGCGCCGGCAGCGCCGCGCGCAGGCGGGCGCCGGCCAGCGGCGGGGCTTGCACGGACAGCAGCGTGACGTCGCTGGCGGCCAGTACCAGCACCACGCGCCGGCTGGCGGCAACGACGTCGCCCAGATTGCGCAGCACGCCCTCGCCCTGCTGGCCGATAGCGCCGTTGTCGCCGACCAGCGCGAAGCGGCACAGGGCGCCTTCGCACTGACTGCGTGCCGGATGCCGGATATAAAGAGTACTCAAACTGTCTCGCTTTCTTCTCAGTTCTGGCGGGTCCAGATCACGTTCACACTACCGGAATTGACCAGATTGCCGCCGACTCGCACCAGCGATTCGGCATCCAATGCGGCCCGGTCGAGCCGGATCCGGCTCTGCACCAGGAAATACGTGCTCTTGACGGTGATCTTCGGCTGGACCTCGGGCTGCGGATTCTGCAACGAGGTCTTGAACTTCTCGACATCGGCCCACGGCACGCGCTGGCGCTGCGCGACGATCGAATTGGCTTCGGCCATCGAACTTCCCGGCAGCACGGCGGCCAGTACCTCAGGCGCCGCAGTATTGACATTGACATCCGTATTCGATGCCGGCAGCACGATGACGAACGGACGCAGCCGCTCGACCGCTTCGGGCTTGAGACCTGGCACCATCAGCAAATCATCGACCCGCTCCAGCCGTATCGGCGCCCCGGTGCGCGGCTTCTGGGCTACCGGGGTTGTACCTTCTTGCGGCGGCTCGGCGACCAGGGGCTGACCGGCAGCAACGAACTCGGCAATCGGCTGCGCCAGCCGCGCTTCGAGGCGCAGATTGGTCAGCAGCCTGCGCATGACTTCGATCTCTGCCTTGTCGGGCGTGCCGCCCTTGGCCAGATTGTTCAGATTGTAACGCGCCGTGGCGTCCAGAACCTGCCCGGACAGCGACGCATCGAAGTTTTCGCCCTGGATCCGCTCACGCTCGATGTACTGGTCGAGCCGGGTTTCTGCCAGTGGCGTGGCCCAGACCTGATCAAGCGAAGTGTAGTTGCTATTGTTATTGACGCGCAAAATCACGCTGGCCCAGTCGAGCGCGCCGCGCTGGATCCACTTGGTCTGCGACTGCAGGCGCTGGTTTTCCATCGAGCGCACCTGCACCTGCTGCTGCCAGAACAGGCTGGCGACAATGGAGATGGCCAGTGTGGTCAGCAGCATGGCAGTGACGACGGCAACGCCCCGCTGGCGTGTGAGGTGGCGATGCATCAGGTGCCTCCCAGCAGGAATGCCTTGACCATCGGCTGGGCCAGGCCCTGCACGGTCAACGCTACCTGCACGCCGGTCGGGTCTTGCGCGTTTTTGGCAGGCGACTCGTTCGAGGTGGGATCCGGCGTCCCGCCGCCCACAGCGGTCGGTTCGTTGCGCCAGGCATTGTTTTGCCAGCCCTGCACCTGCATGCCGACCACGCCAACCTGCAGCACGACGGACGGCGCATTCTCGGCAGCTGCATCGGATGCGATGGCTTGCCACAGCTGCTCGATCTGGATCAGGTCGCGCGTGCCGGGCGACTCGCGCCGCACCAGCTGGCCCGCGACGACGCGGTAGCTCACCACTTGCAGACGCGACGGTTCGTTCTCGACAAACACCTTGCGCACGAGGATCAGGCGGTCGGTATCCCACAGCAGCGCGGGACGACCGGCCATGATGTCGTTGCCGGCCGCGTGCTCGCAATCGTTTTCCATCTGGGCAAAGGCGAGCTGCATGCCGCGTGTGGTTTCCATGTCGGCAGTCAGCGCCACGCGCGCGCGGACGATGCCGTCCAGGCCGCGCCAGCCGAGAACGGCCACCATGGCGAGGATGGCGATCGCCACCAGGAGCTCGACCAGGGTAAAGCCTGCAGGGCGCCTGCTGCTCGGGATCCGCGTCATACCGGGGAAGGCCTCAGAACCAGTTGGATCAGTTTGACAATGCGGCGGCCAGGCTTGTCGACGTCAAATACCGAGACTTCGATCCTGCGCAATAGCGGGTTCGGGCTGGTCAGGACTTCTTCTTCGCACATCAGGTTCAGGCCGCCTTGCGGACACGGGAAGCTGCGCTTGCCCACTTCGGGGAACTCGCGGCCCAGGCGGATCTGCACGAGCCGGTTCTCGGCCGACCAGGTCGCCATCATCGATGCGCGCAAGCCCTGGCTGTTGGAGGTCAGGCTGCCGACCGCGCGCAGGCCGGCGGCCAGCGCCGTGCCGACGATGACGAGCGCCACCAGCACTTCGAGCAGCGTGAAACCGGCGGCAGGTCGGGAAACTGGGCGCATGGTGGCGGGGGATGTCATTCGACAGTGAAGTGGCCGATGCCATCGGCGCGGATCGCGACCGTATTGGCACCCTTGGCCATCGTCAGCACGAACGGGCGGTCGACCGGCTCGCGGCCAAACGTGATGCGCAGCATGTCGGGGTTGCCGGTACCGGCCGGTTCCAAGATCAATTGCAGTGGTGAATTCTTGAATTCACGCTCGCGCAGCAGGTCGTCGCGCGTGACCGGCTCCCAGCCGGCGTCGCCGCGCACCATGAAGCGGTAGCGGTCGCCATTAGCCTCGAACGCGACCAGCCGGTTACGCACGATCGCTTCATCGCGCGCCAGTTGCAGCAGCAGCGCCAGGCGCTGCGCTTCTTTATCGAGATCCTGGCGCGGACTCGGGATGGCGTTGAGCGTGGCCATGCCCAGCGTGAGGCCGATGATGACCATCACGACCAGCAGCTCCACCAGGGTGAAGCCGCGTGTGCGCGCTGTGCGCATGGCCGGCATGGAGATAACTTAGTCCCAGGAACCGACGTCGGTGTCTTCGCCAGTACCGCCCGGCTGCCCGTCAGCGCCGTACGAGAACACGTCGACCTCGCCCTTGACGCCCGGCGACAGGTATTGGTAAGCGTTACCCCATGGGTCTTTCGGCAGTTTCTCGATGTAGCCGCCTTCTTTCCAGCCATTGGCCGACGGACCCGAGGTCGGCTTGGTGGTCAGTGCGACCAGACCCTGCTCGGTGGTTGGGTAGCGCTGGTTGTCGAGCTTGTAGAGCTTGAGCGCCTGCATCATCGTGGCGATGTCGACCTTGGCAGCCGTGACACGCGATTCACCCGTGCGGCCCAGCAATTTGGGCACGACCAGCGCGCCAAGAATGCCGATGATGACCACGACAACCATGATCTCGACCAGGGTAAAACCGCGTGCACGACCTGTGCTGCGCGTGTTGCGCTGAGTACGTTGAAAATTCATAAGCTCTGTGTGATGACAAGGGAATCGATGGAACCGGCACAGTATAAGCCCGAAATATGACAAGCGTACCTGCGAAAAGTACGCAATTGTATGTCACGTTCACCTGCACACCACGTTTCGCAATGCCCGTTAAGACACCACTAATCAACAGTGTTGCCGCTCTCACCATGACGCGCCGCGCACACCGGACACGCCGGGTTGCGCGCCACGCCGATGGCGGTCCATTCCATATACTTGCCGTCGAGCATTAAGAGACGTCCCACCAGCGGTTCGCCGATGGCCATGATGAGTTTCATCGCCTCGGCAGCCTGAACTGCGCCCACGACGCCGACCAGCGGCGCGAACACGCCCATCGTGCTGCACGCCACATCCTCGAAGCCAGTGTCTTCGGGGAACAGGCAGGCGTAGCACGGCGCAGTCGGCTGGCGCGCGTCGAACACGGCCAGCTGGCCGTCGAAGCGGATCACGGCGCCCGACACGAGCGGCGTGCCGGCCGCCACGCAGGCGCGGTTGACGGCGTGGCGGGTGGCGAAGTTGTCGCTGCAATCGAGTACGACCGTGGCGGCGCGCGCCAGTTCCAGCAGCCGTTCGGGGCCGGCGCGCTCACGCAGGGCGCTGACTTTGATGTCGGGGTTGATCGCCAGCAGGGCGGCGCGGCCGGACTCGACCTTCGGCTCACCGATGCGCCCGGTCGTGTGCATGACCTGGCGCTGCAGATTGGTCAGGTCGACCGTGTCGTCATCGACCAGCGTGATGTGGCCGATGCCGCCGGAGGCCAGGTACAGTGCCGCGGGCGAACCGAGGCCGCCGGCGCCGATGATGACGACGTGGGCGTCCAGCAGGCGCTGCTGGCCTTCGATGCCGATGTCGTCGAGCAGGATGTGGCGCGAGTAGCGCAGGAGTTGGTTGTCGTTCATGGGGAAAGCGCGGTGGAGGACGTTATCCTCCACCAGACGTTACTTTTTGGCTGGCGCATGCAGCTCGGGCGGTTTGTTTTCCGCGCCCGGCAATGGCGCCGGCGCCGGTTTTTCTTCGACCGGCTCGCCCTTGGCCAGCACCACCTTCAGGCCCTTGAAGTGATTGATGGCCTGGGCCAGCTGGAAATCGTCCTTGCTGCCGAACTCGAGCGGCTTGCGGTCTTTCATCAGCGCCAGCGCGCGTTGTTGCTGAGCCAGGCTTGCCGCCTGGTCCTTGCCAGCAGTTGCAGGCTGCTCGCCTTCGGCCACCAGATGGCGCTGCAGATCCGATTCGCGCACACGCAGGGCGTTGAGCAGGTCGCCGTCCGCCGTTTCGTCCACCCGCAGATCGGGCTGCACACCAGTGGCCTGGATGGGCCGCCCTTTCGGCGTGTAATAGCGCGCCGTGGTCAGCTTGATCGCGGTGTCGGGCGACAACTGGCGCAGCGTCTGCACCGAGCCCTTGCCGAACGTGCGGCTGCCCATCACGATCGCGCGCTGGTAATCCTGCAGCGCGCCGGCGACGATCTCCGAGGCCGATGCCGAGCCGCCATTGACCAGCACCACCATCGGCACGGTCTTGAGCCCGGCCGGCAACCCGGCCAGCGGGTCGCCACGCTGGGCATAAAATTCGCGCCGGCCGTAGAACGACTGGTTCGAATCGGGCAATTGCCCTTTGGTGCTGACGATGACCTGATCGGCCTGGGGCAGGAATGCCGCCGTGACGCCGATCGCGCCTGGCAGCAGGCCGCCCGGATCGTTGCGCAGATCCAGCACGAGGCCCTTGATGTCCGGTTGTTCGGCGTACAGTTCTTTGGTTTTCTTGGCCAGCTCGTCGAGGGTGTTTTCCTGGAACTGGCTGATGCGCAGCCAGGCGTAACCGGGCTCGACCACCTTGGCCTTGACGCTGACGACCTTGATTTCGCGGCGGTCCAGCGGCACGACCCACGGCTTGTCGTCGCCGGGCCGGGCGATGGTCAAGGTGACCTTGCTGCCGACCTTGCCGCGCATGCGCTTGATGGCGTCATCGGACGACATATTGCGCACCGGGACATTGTCGATCCGGGTAATCAGGTCGCCCGACTTGATGCCGGCCCTGAACGCGGGCGTGTCCTCGATCGGCGAGACGACCTTGATATAGCCGTCTTCATTCGAGATTTCAACGCCCACGCCGACGAACTTGCCCTGCACCGCTTCGCGCATGTCGCGAAACGCTTTCTGGTCGAGGTACACGGAGTGCGGGTCGAGCGAGGCCACCATGCCGCCGATGGCTTCGGTGAGCAATTTCTTGTCTTCGACCGGCTCGACGTAGTCGGTCTTGATCAGGCCATACACATCGGCCAACTGGCGCAGCTCGTCCAGTGGCAGCGACGTGGCGGTGCCGGTTTTTTGTGCATAGGCGGACAACTGGAACGACGCCGCCACACCCAACACCATCCCCACGCCGACCAGTCCGAACCCCTTTGCTTTCATGCCCATGTGTACCCTGTGGTGACCTAGAACCGGACCCAGCCTGCCGGGTCGAACGCCTTGCCGTTACGCCTGAGCTCAAAGTATAGCCCCGATTCTTCGTTGCCACCGGTGTTGCCCGCGCTGGCCACCGCCTCGCCCGCGCGCACGCTGTCCCCGGGGCGTTTGAGCAGCGCCTGGTTGTAACCGTAGATCGACAGGTACTCGCCGCCATGGTCGATGATGATCAGGTTGCCGAAGCCCCGCATCCAGTCGGCATGCACGACGCGGCCCGGGGCCACGGCGCGCACTTCCGTGCCTTCGGGCGCCTTGAAGAAGGTGCCTTTCCAGTTCGGCCCATCGCCGCGGCGGGTGCCGAAGCGCGCCACGACGCTGCCATTGATCGGGCTGCTCATGCGGCCCTTGAGCGAGGCAAACGAGCCGGACGGCGCTGCCGGACCCAGCGCAACCTCAGGCGCCGGTTCGGGCCGGGTTGGCGCCGGCAGCGGCTGCTCGGCCACGACCGGTGCTTCCTTGACCGGCGCGGGGAGCGGCGCCGGCAGCGGCTCGGGCTTGACGCCCGGCTTGGCGTTCGCGTTCTGGCGCGCGATGCGCTCACGTTCGCGTTCGCGCTCGGCGCGCCTTTCGGCCGCTGCCTTGGCGCGCGCCTGCGCCAGCAGACGGGCTTTTTCATCGGCCTCGGCCTTGGCTTTGGCCTTGGCAGCGGCCGCAGCAGCAGCCGCTACCTGACGCTTGCGCTCGGCTTCGGCCTGTTCGCGGATCAGGCGCGCCAGCCGGTCGACGAGGCCGGACATGCGCTCTTCGTCGCCCTTCAGGCGGTCGGCCTGCTTGCGCTGGTCGGCCAGCTTGCTCGACAGCGTGCCCAGCAGCGCCGCGCGGCGTGCCTTTTCCTTCTCGAGCATGGCTTTCTGATCGAGTTGTTCCTGGGCGATTTCTTCCAGCTCTTGCTGGGCGTTTTCAACCTTGTCGCGGTTGACTTCGACCTGCGCCAGGTTGTTGCGCACCGAGTCCAGCAGGCGCGCCTGGGCCTGCGACACGTACGCCATCAGCTGCAGATCGCGGCTGATACGGTTCGGATTGTCGCCCGACAGCAGCAGCTTGATGCGGTCTTCGTTGCCGGCCACATAATGTTCGCGCAGCAGCCTGGCCAGCTGCTGTTGCTGGGCGCCGATGGTCTGCGCCAGCTGGGCTTGCTGATTCGCCAGCGCTTGCAGCCGGGTGGCCGTCGTATCCTGTTCCTCGGCCAGATCGCGCAGCGCGCGGTTGGCGTCGGAAATGGCGGCCTCGGACTCGGCCAGCGTGTCGGCCGCGTCTTCCTTGGCGTTTTCGGTCTGGTTGATGTCGCGCTTGATGGCGGCCAGCTGTTGCTGGATGCCGGCGCGCTGCTTCTCGGCCGCCGCCTTTTGGCGGCTGCGCTCGGTCTGGCGCTGCGCCCACGCGTCCGACGCGAACGCGCCGGACAGCGCGACCGCCAGCAGTGTGCACAACAGCTTGCTGCCGGCGTCCTTCATGGTTGGCAAACGCAAAAGATTACTTCGCCTTCCCTTGGTTTGCGACCGCGGCCATGGCAGCGGCAATCGCCGCCTGGTCGCCCAGGTAGTAGTGCTTGATCGGCTTGAGGTCGGCGTCGAGTTCGTACACGAGCGGCTGGCCGTTCGGGATGTTCAGGCCCACGATGTCGGCGTCGCTGATGTTGTCGAGCATCTTGATGATGGCGCGCAGGCTGTTGCCGTGGGCCGAAATCAGGATGTTCTTGCCGGCGCGGATGGCTGGCGCGATCTCGTCGTTCCAGGCCGGCATGACGCGTGCCACGGTGTCTTTCAGGCATTCGGTCAGCGGAATCTGGCTCTCGTCCAGGCTGGCGTAGCGCGGGTCATTGAACGACGTGCGCGAATCATCCTTCTCGAGCGCCGGCGGCGGCGTGTCGTAGCTGCGGCGCCAGACCAGCACCTGCTCGTCGCCGAACTTGGCGGCGGTCTCGCCCTTGTCGAGGCCCTGCAGCGCGCCGTAGTGACGCTCGTTCAGGCGCCAGTCGTTCTTGACCGGCAGATACATCGCATCCATCTCGTCCAGCGCCAGCCACAGCGTGCGGATCGCGCGCTTGAGCACCGAGGTATACGTGAGATCGAAGGTGAAACCGGCTTCCTTGAGCGCGCGGCCAGCGGCCTTTGCTTCAGCCACACCCTTGGCGGTCAGGTCGACGTCGACCCAGCCTGTGAAGCGGTTTTCCAGGTTCCAGGTGGATTCGCCATGGCGCATGAATACGATTTTGTACATGAAAGCTCTTTTCGCAAAATTTCTGGTTGATGTCCGGTCCAGCATCTATTTTATAATGCCCCGATTCAGTTCAACCAATCGGAACCCTTGTGAAATTCATTATCGATAACATTTTCCTCGTAGCGATCGCCGTTCTCGCTGGCGGCGCGCTGTTGTGGCCAGCCCTGGCGCCGCGCGGAAAACGCGCATCGCCGCTGCAGCTGACGCAGATGATCAACCGCGGCAAGACCACGATCGTCGACGTGCGCAGCAGCGAAGAATTCGCCGCCGGTCACCTGCGCGACGCGAAACACATCCCGCTGGCAGACTTGGGTGCTCGCATTGGCGAACTAGACAAGTCGAAAAACCGGACTGTCGTCATGGTCTGCCAAACTGGCGCACGCAGCGACAAGGCGGCGCGCCAGTTGCAGGCGGCCGGTTTCGAGGACGTCCACAGCCTGGAAGGCGGCCTGGCGGCCTGGAAGGCTGCAGGCTTGCCGCTCACCAAATAAACCGCCCCATCGAGTCGATCGGGCACACGAAAGGATTCATCATGGCAGCTCACGTCGTTTTGTACCACACCGCATCTTGCCCTTACTGCGTCCGCGCCGAGCGCCTGCTCGAAGCCAAGGGTGTCACCGAGATCGAAGGCATCCGTGTCGATCTGGATCCCGAGCAACGCCAGGTCATGATGCAGCGCACCGGTCGCCGCACGGTCCCACAGATTTATATTGGCGATACCCACGTCGGCGGCTTTGACGAACTGTATGCGCTGGACCAGGCAGGCCGCCTGGACCCGCTGCTCAAGGGCGAGTAAGCTGTATGCGCACTGCGTAGCGCGGCCGTCGGCGGCAAGACTGCTATTGCAAGCAAGTTGATTTTGCTACAATTGCCGTCGTGTTCGATCCGACGGCCCGTTCACGACGTCGCGCTCGACCAGGCAACCGGAGTGGCCCGCCACTTCCCACTATTATTAGAAAGCGTTCCATGTCCGACGAAACTCTGCAACCAGTATTCCAAATCCAACGCGTCTACCTGAAAGACATGTCGCTGGAGCAACCGAACTCGCCATCGATCTTCCTGGAGCAAGAAGCGCCAGCGATCGAAGTGTCGCTCGACGTGGGTGCTGAAAGCATCGCCGAAGGCATCTACGAGTCGACCGTGACGATCACCGTCACCGCCAAGGTCAAGGACAAGGTTGCGTTCCTGGTCGAAGGCAAGCAGGCAGGCATCTTCGAAGCCCGTAACATCCCGGCTGACCAGATGGATCCACTGCTGGGCATCGGCTGCCCGAACATCATCTATCCTTACCTGCGCGCGAACATCGCTGACGTGATCAGCCGTGCCGGCTTCCCGCCAGTGCATCTGGCCGAAATCAACTTCGAAGCCTTCTACCAGCAGCGCGCCCAGGCCATGGCCGAAGCCGCAGCAGCGCCGTCGAACTAAGCAGCAGTCGTACCCGACGAACGCGGCGCCACGCCGCGTTCGTGCCAGATGTCCGGTGTCCCGGTTTCAACCACCATCCAGGCCCGCCATGTTCTCCGCCCGCCGTCTTGCCGGCTCCCCGTTGACCGCCTCACGCGCCGCATTGCCGGTCGCCCCGCGCGCATTCGCCTTTGATTTCAAGACTGTCGGCACTATCCGCGCGATCCTGTACGCGACAGTATCGACGGCTACATCAAGGTCTCGGATGTCTGGGGCCTGTAATCCTCTGCAGGAGTTCCATGCAACAGAATAATCTCACCAAAATCACTGTCCTGGGCGCCGGCGCCTGGGGCACTGCCGTGGCCATCGCCCTGGCGGCACGCCACGACGTGCTGCTGTGGGGCCGCAATCCCCAGCAGATGCAAGACATCGACGCCGCGCGCGACAACCGCGCCTACCTGCCGGGCCATCCGCTGCCGGCATCCCTGCGTGTGAGCGCCGACTTCGACGCCGCGCTGGCCCATGTCGCCACGAGCGCGCCGGACGAAACGCCGCTCCTGATCCTGGCGTGCCCGGTCGCCGGCCTGCGCCCCCTGCTCGAACAATTGCGCGGCCGCTCGATCCCGAACGTCGTCTGGCTGTGCAAGGGCTTCGAGGCCGGCACCGCCCTGCTGCCGCACCAGGTGGTCGCGCAAGTGCTGGGCGACACAGTGCCGGGCGCGGCGCTGTCGGGCCCGTCGTTTGCCCAGGAAGTGGCGCGCGGCCTGCCATGCGCGCTGACTGTGGCATCGAGCTCACGCGCCTTGCGCGAACGCGTCGTCGCGCTGGCGCACGGCGACAACCTGCGCGTGTATTCGTGCGACGACCTGGTCGGCGTGGAAGTCGGCGGCGCCGTCAAGAACGTGATGGCCATTGCCACCGGCACATCGGACGGCCTGGGCCTGGGGCTGAACGCCCGCGCCGCGCTGATCACGCGCGGACTGGCCGAGATCACGCGCCTGGGACTGGCGCTGGGCGCGCAGCCGGGCACGTTCATGGGCCTGAGCGGCATGGGCGACCTGATCCTGACGTGTACGGGCGATCTGTCGCGCAACAGGCGCGTGGGCCTGGCGCTGGCGGAGGGCAAGGCGCTGGCCACCATCGTGGCCGAGCTGGGCCATGTGGCCGAAGGCGTTCCATGTGCCAAGGCGGTGCGCGAGCTGGCGCACAAGCTGGGCGTGGACATGCCGATCACCGAGGCGGTGGCGGGCGTGCTGTTCGATGGGGTGGATGCCGCGCAGACGGCGGCGGGCTTGCTGGCGCGCGATCCGAGGATCGAAGTCGCGTAGGGTGGATGCGGCCGGCGAGGCGGGTTACCCGTCCACGCGGCGGTCGATACCAGCGCCGCTTACATGCCGGATGATCTCGCCGCCAACCATCACCGCGTGGACGGCGTAGCCGTCCACCCTACGCATCAAGCAATTTGTTGCGGCGTGTAGTAAGCCACCAAGCAATTTGTCCGAGCCGCGTATCAGGCAGCTTGCTGCGGCCCGATCAAGATCGTCATGAGCGCCACCGCGTCCTTCACGGCGCGCACCGTGTGCGGCACACCGCCACTCAGATACACCATCTCGTTGGGCAATAGCGACGTCGTTGCACCGTGCGCATCGACGGCGATCTCGCCTTCCAGGCACAGCACCGTCACTTCACCATCGACCCGGTGTTCGGGGATGGGGCGTTCCACCGGCAGCACCAGCCGGATCAGTTCCATATGCTCGGTCTTGACCAGGGCCACCGAGGTGAAATGGGCGATATCGTTATCGCCGCGTTGCAATGCGATTTTCTCGCCGGATGTAGCGTGATGCAAGGCCATGTCGCCCTCCTCTATTCGTCGTGTTGTTCTGGAACGCTGCGCAGCCAGGTGACCAGCGCAAATGCGTCCTTGAATCCCTGCGCCAGTTGCGGCACCAGTTTTTCCGGCGCATTGAGCGCCAGATCGACTTCGGTCCACACGAAGAAGCTTTTCAGCTTCAGGTATTCGACATGCGGATGATCCGCATCGAAACCCTTTGGTGGACGCTGCAACTTGTCCTCGTCCAGGAGGTCACCATAGGTGGCGCGGAGATGCTTATTCTTCAACATTTTGCCAAAACCCGTCGCATCGTTGACCACATGCTCGCGAATGGCCTTCAGGCGCGGCGGTGGCGGCAGGTATTCGCCGACGCCAAAACCGAGCTTGCCGTTGGCATCGATCTGGAAATAATAAGTCGAGCCACCGCCGGCACTTGGCCGGCGCTTGTCGTTCGGCGTGATGCCGGCCGAGAAGCGCGTCTTGTACGGCGTCTTGTTCTTTGAAAAGCGGATGTCGCGGTTGATGCGGAACATCGCCTTCTTCGGGTTGCAGGCCGCGACCTGCTTGTCGAAGGCCGTGATGGCCCGGATCAGTTCAGTAACAACCTCCTGGAATTCTTCGCGCAGGATATCGTAGCGCGGCTTGTTCATGATGAACCACGGGCGGTTATTGCTCTCGGTCAGTTCGTTCAGGTATTGCGTCAGGTCGCGCAGGTGCATGTGGGTCCGAAAATAGAATTCAAAAAGTTCAGGGCGTCTGGCGTGGACGGCGCCCGACCTTGACGGCGATCGCTGTTTCGCGCCCCTGGCGCACGATCGTCATCGGTACGGACGCGCCCGGCTCGAGCTGGGCCACCAGCTTGAGCATCTCGCTCGTATCAGCCACTTTTTTACCAGCAACTGCCACCAGGATGTCGCCCGGCTGAATCCCGGCGCGCTCGGCCGGCCCGCCGCGCACCACGCCGGCAATCATGGCGCCGCTACGTTTTGACAAGCCAAAGCTCTCGACCATTTCGGGCGTGATGTCCTGTGACTCGATGCCGATCCAGCCGCGCACCACCTCACCGTTCTTGACGATGGCGTCCAGCACGCTCTTGGCGGTGGACACGGGAATGGCAAACCCGATGCCCACCGAGCCGCCGCTCTGCGAATAGATCGCCGAGTTGATGCCCAGCAAGTGGCCGTTGGTATCGACCAGCGCCCCGCCCGAGTTGCCGAAGTTGATCGCGGCATCGGTCTGGATGAAATTTTCGACGTGGTTGATGTGCAGGTTGTTGCGGCCCAGCGCCGAGATGATTCCCATCGTCACCGTCTGGCCGACACCGAACGGGTTGCCGATGGCCAGCACGACATCCCCCACGCGCGCCAGTTCCGGGTCACCCAATACCATCACCGGCAAGTTGCGCTCCTTGATGCGGATCACGGCCAGGTCGGTTTCCGGATCGGTGCCGACCAGCGTTGCCGCTGCCTTGCGGCCATCGGCCAGGCCCACCTCGATCGCATCGGCGCCATCGATCACATGGAAATTGGTGACGATGTAACCGTCGCTGCTGACGATGACGCCCGAGCCAAGGCTGGCCAGCTGCTCGGCCTGCGGCGCGCGGTCGCCGCCGAAGAAGCGGCGAAACAGCGGGTCTTTCAGCAGCGGATGCGCTTCGCGCGACGCCTTGCTCGTGTAGATATTGACCACCGACGACATCGCCTTGGCGGCAGCGTCGCGGTAGCTGCCGGTAGCGGGCCGGGGCGGCGCCTGCAGCATCGGCACCGGTTTGCCGGGCGCGCCCACCTGCACTTGCTTCGGCGCCGGCGTCGATTCGAGCCAGGCCGGCCGCAACGCGGCCACGACAAACCAGATGGCCAGCGCCACCGTGACCGTTTGCGCAAACAGCAGCCATGAACGGACCCAGAAGCGCCGCAACGGATGCGGGGGCCTTATGTCGCGGACGATGTCATCTTTCACTTTTTAAGGGCGTCCCGGATCTCGCGCAGCAGCAGCACGTCTTCGGGCGTGGCAGCCGGTGTCGGCGCTTCGACGGGGCCGCGCAGGCGGTTCATCAAGCGCACCATCTGAAAGATGACAAATGCAAGAAGGATAAAGTTCAGCATGATCGTCAAGAAATTACCGTATGCCAGCACGGCGCCCGCCTTTTGCGCCTCGGCAAGTGGTAGGTTATAGCCCTGGCCATTGAGGGGGATGTAATAATTGGCGAAATCAAGACCGCCGAACAGCGCGCCGATCGGCGGCATGATGACATCCTTGACCAGCGAATCGACGATGCGGCCAAAGGCCCCACCGATGATCACGCCGACGGCCAGGTCCATCACATTGCCCCGCATCGCAAACTTCTTGAATTCGTCCATCATTGCCATGATTAACCCCTCTCATTGTTCTTGAAATAAGTAATCGCATGATAACCGATGCCTCTCGGCGGCGGTGTCCAGCGGGGTGCCGGGATGGTGCAAAAGACCATTTTCGCAAGGCGTGTAGGCGAGACAATATTTTTTCTATAGGTGTTGCCGTTCACATATAATTTTGCAAGCTGGAAGCTCGGACTTAATTCTTATAATTCGTATATTCACGGAGTGGGGTTGGTATGAGTACTCAAAAGCAGGTCGATCCTGGTCGACGGGGCTTGCTGGTCGCGACATGCGCCGCAGGCGGCGTCGTCGGCGTGGCCACGGCGGGAGCCCTGGTCAGCACCTTCCAGCCATCCGAGCGCGCCAAGGCCGCAGGCGCGCCGGTTGAAGTCGATATCGGCGACGTCGCCCCCGGCGAAATGAAAGTCGTCGAATGGCGCGGCAAGCCGGTCTGGATCCTGCGCCGTACCCCTGCCATGATGGCCACGCTCGAAAAAGACCAGGACGAACTGGCCGACCCCGCCTCCGAAAAGATATTCCAGCTCGAGATGCCGGAATACTGCAAGAATCCCTACCGCGCACGCGTCGAACACAAGGAAGTTCTTGTCACCGTGGGCATCTGCTCGCACCTTGGCTGTTCGCCCTCGTCGCGCCTGGCCGCCGGCCCGCAGCCGAACCTTCCCAGCGACTGGCCCGGCGGCTTCCTGTGCCCCTGCCATGGCTCGACCTTCGATTTGTCGGCACGCGTCTTCAAGAACAAGCCGGCGCCGACGAATATGGACGTTCCCCCGTACATGTATCTCTCCGACAGCAGGATCGTGATCGGCAAAGACGAGAAAGGCGAGGCATAACCATGGGCGCGTTCAAGGAGACAAAGCTGCCCGCCGATGCACCGGCGGCCCAGAAGGCACTGGCCTGGGTCGACGACCGCTTTCCGGCCAGCAAGCTGTGGAACGATCAGTGGGGCAAGTACCACGCGCCCAAGAATTTCAACGTCTGGTATCTGTTTGGTTCGCTCTCGGCCCTCGTGCTGGTGCTGCAGATCGTCACCGGCATTTTTCTCACGATGCACTACAAGCCCGACGCGGCGCTGGCCTTCGGCTCGGTCGAGTACATCATGCGCGAAGTGCCGTGGGGCTGGCTGGTGCGCTACATGCACTCGACCGGCGCGTCGGCCTTCTTCATCGTCGTCTACCTGCACATGGCGCGCGGCCTCATGTATGGCTCGTACCGCAAGCCGCGTGAACTGGTCTGGCTGTTCGGCTTCGGCATCTTTTTGTGCCTGATGGCCGAGGCATTCTTCGGCTACCTGCTGCCGTGGGGCCAGATGTCGTACTGGGGCGCGCAGGTGATCGTCAACCTGTTCGGCGCAATTCCCGTGATCGGCAGTGACCTGTCGCTGTGGATCCGCGGCGACTACGTGGTGTCGGACGCCACGCTGAACCGTTTCTTCGCCTTCCACGTGATCGCCCTGCCCCTGGTCATCATCGGTCTGGTGGTGGCCCACCTGACGGCGCTGCACGAAGTGGGCTCGAACAATCCGGACGGCATCGAAGTCAAGGACCACATCGGCCCGGACGGCTACCCGCTCGACACGATCCCGTCGCACCCGTACTACACCACCAAGGATCTGTTCGGTGTGAGCGTGTTCCTGCTGCTGTTCTCGGCGGTCGTGTTCTTCGCACCTGAGATGGGCGGCTACTTCCTCGAGTACAACAACTTCCTGCCGGCCGACTCGATGAAGACCCCGTCGCACATCGCGCCGACCTGGTACTTCACGCCGTTCTATTCGGTGCTGCGCGCCACCACGGCCGACTTCATGTATGTGCTGATGGCAGCGGTCGCCGCCTACGTCGTCTTCATCTGGTTCAAGTCGCGCCTGGCCTTCACGACCAAGGCAATCATCGCCGTGATCGGGCTGCTGGTAATCATCGGCATGCTGCCGCAGGTGCTCGACGCTAAGTTCTGGGGTGTGGTGCTGTTCGGTTCATCAGTGATGATCATTGCCGGCATGCCATGGCTGGACCACTCACCGGCCCGCTCGCTGCGCTACCGCCCGGACTGGCACAAGTGGGTGTATGCGGTGTTTGCCGTGGTGTTCGTGACGCTGGGCTACCTGGGCACGCAATTGCCGACGGCCGCGTTCACGCTGATCTCGCAAGTGTGCACGCTGGCGTACTTCGGGTTCTTCCTCCTGATGCCGTGGTGGAGCACGATGGGCACCTTCAAGCCGGTGCCGACCCGTGTCACCTTCACCCCGCACTGACGCCTTCGGACCCGCGCACAAGGACATCCCATGACATTGCTTGTGAAAAAATTGCTCGCCATCCTGGCCCTGACGCCCGGCCTGGCATTCGCCGCCGAAGGCAGCTTCCCGCTCGACCGCGCCCCGGACCGCGCCGACCTGGCGTCACTGCAAAACGGCGCCAAACTGTTCGTCAACCACTGCCTCAATTGCCACTCGGCCGCGTCAATGCGCTACAACCGCCTGCGCGACCTGGGCCTGACAGATGACCAGATCCGGCAAAACTTGTTGTTTTCTGCCGACAAGGTCGGCGACATGATGACCACGGCCATGCGACCGAACGATGCCAAGGCCTGGTTCGGCGCCGTGCCGCCGGATTTGTCGGTGATCGCGCGCGCCAAGGCGTCGCCGGGCGGCTCGGGCGCCGACTACCTGTACACCTATCTGCGTACGTTCTACCAGGACGAGACGCGCCCGACCGGCTGGAACAATATGGTGGTGCCGAATGTCGCGATGCCGCACGCCATGTGGCTGCAGCAGGGGATTCGCACGGCAAAGTTCACGGAGCAGCCCGATCCGCATGAGTCCGGCAAGATGGTCCACACCTTCGCCGGCTTCGAGCAAGTGAGCCCCGGCACCATGACCCAGCAGGAGTTCAACACGGCCACGGCCGACCTGGTCGCCTACATGGTCTGGATGGCCGAACCGGCGCAGGCGACACGCAAGCGATTGGGGGCATTCGTGCTCCTGTTCCTGACGATTTTCGCCTTTTTGGCCTGGCGATTGAATGAATCGTACTGGAAAGAAGTGAAGTAATTCGCTTTCGTTGTCCGGTTGGCTATAATACGGGCAATCATTTCTCTGGGGTGAGTGCTCGGCGCTGCACCCCTTTGTTTCTTAAGGAACTATAAACCATGATGGTTCTCTACTCCGGCACCACGTGCCCGTTCTCCCAACGCTGCCGCCTCGTCCTGTTCGAAAAGGGCATGGACTTCGAAGTGCGCGACGTCGACCTGTTCAACAAGCCGGAAGATATTTCGACGATGAACCCGTACGGCCAGGTGCCTATCCTGGTCGAGCGCGAACTGATCCTGTACGAATCGAACATCATCAACGAGTACATCGACGAGCGCTTCCCGCATCCGCAACTGATGCCGGCCGACCCGCTGATGCGCGCCCGTGCCCGCCTGATGCTGTTCAACTTCGAAAAAGAGCTGTTCGTCCACGTGCACACGCTGGAAAGCGAGCGCAACAAGTCGAACGACAAGATCCACGACAAGGCCCGCACCGAAATCCGCGACCGCCTGACCACGCTGGCACCGCTGTTCCTGAAGAACAAGTACATGCTGGGTGACGAGTTCTCGATGCTCGACGTGGCCATCGCGCCGCTGCTCTGGCGTCTGGACCACTACGGCATCGAACTGTCGAAGACGGCTGCACCGTTGATGAAGTACGCCGAGCGCATCTTCTCGCGCCCTGCCTACATCGAGGCGCTGACCCCGTCCGAGAAAGTGATGCGTCGTTGATGGACCTGGGGCGGGCTTATTCCCGCCCCCTGTTGTCAGCCGCACCGTACGCGCCGGAATCGGACGTTCTTCGGGCGAATCCGATAGACTGGCGCGAACGCCCGTTTTGCCTGTATTGCTAGCCCATACCACCATGTCAGAGATCTCCACCAAACCCTACCTGCTGCGCGCCATCTACGAATGGTGCACCGACAGTGGCTTTACGCCTTACCTCGCAGTCAAGGTCGATGGATCGACGACGGTGCCGATGGAATACGTCCGCAAGGGCGAGATCATCCTGAACATCAGCTTCGGCGCCACCTCGGCACTGAAGATGGATAACGACGCAGTTCACTTCCGTGCACGCTTCAACGGCGTGTCGCGCGAGATCTATATCCCTGTACACAATGTGCTGGCGATTTATGCCAACGAGAATGGCCAGGGGATGGCGTTTGAAGTGGGTGCATTGCCTGCTGCGTCGTCGGATGGATCGGCGCCAGAAGTGGGTACGGCGCCTGCGGGGCCATCGCTGTCAGCGGTGCCGTCCAAGGGCGTGGATTCGCCGGTGGTGCCGGATACGGAAGTGTCTGCCCCTCCGTCGGGTGGCGATGACGAGCCACCGAAGAAGGGTGGACGACCGACCCTCACGCGGATCAAATAGCGTATAATTCTTGCTCTAAAGATCACGCCGGCTTAGCTCATTTGGTAGAGCAGTTGATTTGTAATCATCAGGTGGCCAGTTCGAAACCGGCAGCCGGCACCAGTTAGTCAGTAAAAAGCCCAATCCTCAGGATTGGGCTTTTTGCTTTCTGGGCACCATGTAGCCTGGATCAACGTGAGAACCGGATCATTCCACGGTCACATAGGGTCACGCCACCGCTTGCAGTTGCAGTGGCGACTGTGTTCGGCGATTGGATGGCACCTTGCCTGCGTCACTGGTCATATCGTTGCCCCCTGCAACTTTAAATACTGACACTGCCGACACCAGGCTATGCGCCTGCTGGTTCAGCGCATCTGCGGCATCGGCCATCTGCTCGACCAGTGATGCGTTTTGCTGGGTGCCTTGATCCAGTGCCATGACGGTCTCGCCAACGCTGCTGATGCTCATGGTCTGCTCACGGGTGGCCGTGCTGATTTCGCTGATCAGCTCAGCAACGCTCTTTACTTCGCTGACGATGGCGGTCATTGCTTCACCAGCGTTTGACACCATGCCCGCTCCCGAGCCGATCATGCCGACGCTGTCAATAATCAGTACCTTGATTTCCTTGGCCGCCTGTGCGCTGCGTTGCGCCAGTGCGCGAACCTCACTCGCCACGACGGCAAACCCCCTGCCCTGCTCACCCGCACGGGCCGCCTCGACTGCGGCGTTCAACGCAAGGATGTTGGTCTGGAAGGCGATTCCGTCAATTACAGAAATGATGTCTTCAATCTTTTTGGAGCTCGCCGTGATTTTTTGCATGGTGATGACAACTTCGTCGACCATGGTACCGCCGTTTTCGGCAGCGGCGCGCGCACTCAACGCCAAGTCACTGGCACGGGCCGCGGTGTCGGCATTGACCCGAATAGTCCCGGTAATTTTCTCCATCGCGTTTGCACTTTCCTGCAACTGCCTGGCCTGCTCCAGAGTCCGCGCCGACAAATCTTTATTTCGATCAGCAATCTCTGTTGAACCGGACTCGATCGTATCGGAGGAACGACGGACACTATGTACGATGGTTGCCAATGATTGCTGCATCTCTCCAAGTGACGCCATGACGCTGTTTGCCGGCGCGGTTGCTGCTTCCGGTAACGTACCCAGGTCCCCGGACCGGACCTGATTCGCGGCTTTTCTCAAATCGTGAGGATCGGCGCCCAAAGAGCGATGCAAGCTGCGTTTTATCAAGCGTGAAAGTGCAATCGCCGTGACTACGGCAACTAGCGACACGCAGATCAACAACAAACGCTTGGCGCGGAATTTTTCAGCTGATTTCTGGATTTCACCTTCTGCCGAACTAGTGATCAATTTTGCATATGCGCCCACCGTAGCGATCAGCTTCTTTAATAGTGGCTGGCACTCGGCATTCATTTTTTCAGTTGCTTCAGATTTCTTGCCGTTCAGCGCCATCTCGACGATAGACAGCGCAATAGGGCCATAACGCTGCTCAATACGGACCAACTCATCGTAGAGTTGATGCTCTTTTGGCGTCGCTTTATTATCCAGATCAAGCAATCTTTTCAGCAACGCCATACGGTCTTTTACACGCTCGTGGGCGGCCATCACTGCAGCCTTTTCTGCAGCGATGTCGGCAGGCGTATTCAATAAAATAAGATTGCGCGCTGCAATTGCCCTTGCGCTGACTGATGATCTAACATCACGCGCAACACTGCCGCGGTTGAACTCATCACCAACAAAACCGTCGAAGTTGGACTGGGCTTCACTCAAGCTGAATACTGCCAGCGCAGATATGGCCACAATAATTGAAACTAGAGTCGCAAAAGCGATTGTCAGTTGCCGACTAAGACGCTGCTTGAAAAAGTACATGATGACTCCGAATTAAGAAACACCATACTGTCGGTTATATTTGTTCCAAGCAGAATGACGTAGTTCGACAAGCCGATTCTAATCTCTTGTGAAAATAGAACGTTTATCAGGCATTTGCCAAGAATAGAAGAAATGAAACAAGCGGTTGGCATCCCCGCATGTATTTCAAGGCGGGGGCGAGTGTATATATACACTGCCATTGCAGCAGGTATGAAAAGGCACTCGTAGCATAGATCTCCCAGCGCGTGAATGTGAGCGGTGACTATGTACCAAGCTTATCGCAATTTCTCATGGGAAAGTTGCACCTCGCCACTATTATCATGCCACTGTGTAGCAAAAGTCCGACAAATGCGGTTCAGCTTAATGCCATCTTCTGCGAGGGTTAACCCTGCATCCTGGTCATCATTTTTAAAAAGCCATCCTTCAGGTTGGGCTTTTTCTGGATCATCCCTGACGAGGGTGCAGCTCGCTACTCCGCGCATCCCATGTCTGCTGTATGTCGAGCAACTCCGGCAGCATCCTGTGAAACACCGCCACCAGCGCCGGATCGAAATCCGTCCCTGAGCGGCCATCCACATAGGCCACGATTTTGTCGACAGGCCAGGGTTCCTTGTACGGGCGCTTGATGCTCAGGGCGTCGAACACGTCGGCGAGCGCCACCAGGCGCGCCGATTGGGGAATGGCCTCGCCGGCCAGGCCGGCCGGATAGCCGCTGCCATCCCACTTCTCATGGTGATACAACGCCACCTCGGCGGCGAGCTGGAACACCTGCGCTGCGCTTTTGCTCAGAATGTCGTAGCCAATTTGTGGATGGGTTTTCATGATGGCCCACTCGGCGTCGTCCAGTGGACCGGGTTTGCGCAGGATGGACTGGGGAATGCCTATCTTGCCGGTGTCATGCATCGGCGCCGCCAGTTCGAGTTGCTCGCTGTCTTCGGCGCTCCACCCTGCCCCTTTGGCAAGCGCCTTTGCGTAGGCGGCCATGCGCCAGATATGCGCACCGGTATCGGTATCGTTGAAATGCCCTGCCTGGCCCAGCATCGAGATCGCCTCGCGGTAACTCCTGGCCAGCAATTCCGCGCGCACCTGGGATAAATGGCTGGCGACGCGCGCGCGCACGATCGGCGGCGACACGGGTTTCGTGATGTAGTCGACCCCACCAGCGAAAAACCCGGCTGCTTCATTCACAGGGTCCGCGTAGGACGTCACGAAAATGACCTGGATGGTCCCGGTCGTATCGCTCTGCTTGATTTTAAGGCAGAGGTCATAGCCGTTGATGTCTGGCAGGCCGATGTCCAGCAACACCATGGCCGGCCGATGCTTGTGCAGCGCCGCCATTGTTTCGGCGCCGTTGCGGGCAAACACCAGCGTGTAGTCATCGCTGAGCACCTTGCGCATCATGGCAAGGTTGGCGGGCTCATCGTCGACAAGTAAAATGGTCGGGCGACTCATGGGTTGCTGACATGCGCAATGGTCAGCGCGATTGATCTTGCGCGGGCGTGGCAGGCAAACAGGCCTGCCCGATCAACGTAGATCCCGAGGTATCGTACACGTGGAAATATTTTCGAATTTCTCAACATGCCTCCGAAGCGTCGTGCAACCGCCAGGTGCGGCAACCACCTTTTTCGCCGCTTGAAAGATTAACTATTACTCTACACGAGGAAGAAAACCATGTGCATTTTTTCCGCTTCGATCGCTGCCTGATTTCGGACTTGCGTACGTTGCCCATGGCAGAACGTTCCTCCAACAATTACAATCCGCAAGTTTAGTTTGACCGTCAATTGACCCGATGCTATAGTCGGGCAAAGCCAATGGTAACGTTTCCAACGTGCCAAAAAAACATGGCACTGAACGGAGACAAGATGGTCAAATCCCGCAACCTGGCAGCAGCCTGCGCATGGTTGTGCGCCGCTGCAGGTGCGCTGAGTATCGTGCTCGGCAGCGCGCCAGCCAGTGCGGCCGCACCGAAAGCAGAAGTCATCCACTGGTGGACCTCGGGCGGCGAATCGAACGCCGTCAAGCAGGTCGCCCAGGCGTTTCGCAATGCCGGCGGCGTGTGGGTCGACAGCGCCATCGCGGGCGGCGACCAGTCGCGCGCCGTCACCATCAACCGCATCATCGGCGGCAACCCGCCGACTGCTGCGCAGTTCAACACCTCCAAGCAGTTCACCGATGTCATCGAGCAGAATATGCTCAACAATGTCGACGCCGTCGCCAAGGCCCAGGACTGGGACCGCATCCTGCCCGAGCCGCTGATCGACGTCATCAAGCACGATGGCCACTACTACGCGGTGCCGCTCAATATCCACATGCAGACGTGGATCTGGTACTCGAAAGCCGCCTTCAAGAAAGCTGGCATCACGCGCGAACCGGCGAGCATGCCGGAACTCTTCGCGGCGCTCGACAAGCTCAAGGCCGCAGGTCTCATCCCACTGGCTCACGGTGGCCAGTCGTGGCAGGAGACCGTGCTGTTCTCGGCTTTACTCGCCAATATCGGCGGGCGCGATCTGTATCTGAAAGTGATCCGCGACCGTGACCAGGCCACGATCCTCTCGCCTGCCTTTCGCGACGTGCTGCTGGCCTTCAAGCGCATGAAGTCGTACGTCGATCCGGGCGCGCCGGGACGCAACTGGAACGATGCGACGGCGCTGGTCATCAGTGGCCGCGCGGGCTTTCAGGTGATGGGTGACTGGGCCAAGGGCGAATTCACCAATGCCGGCCAGCTGCCCGGAAAGCACTATGGCTGCATCGCCGGCCTCAAGCCCGACACGCCTTACCTGATGCAGGGCGACGTCTTCGTTTTCCCGCGCACCGACAAGCCGGACGCCATCAAGGCCCAGCAACTGCTGGCGCAAGTCGTCTCGCAGCCCGCATTGCAGATCGCGTTCAGCAAGCTGAAAGGCTCGATCCCGGTGCGCCTGGATGCCCAGTCCAGTGAGCTCGACCTGTGCGCGCAAAAGGGCGTGGCCATCATCAAGGACCGCTCGCGCCAGGTCGGCGTGACAGAGGTCTATCTGACGCCCGACCAGAACGGGGCAATGCAGGACATCCTGACCGCGTACTGGAATATGGACACGCGCGTCGAGAAGGTCCAGCGCAGCATTGCCCGCGCCTTGAAGTACTGACGCCATGCACGCATCCCGACTCTCCCGGCACCTCAGTCCCCATATCGCCCTGCTGCCGATGGCGCTGACGGTGCTGCTGGCCTACGTCGGCGGCGCGCTGTGGACCCTGCGCACGTCGTTCACGGCGTCGCGCACCTTCCCGTCCGATAAATTCATCGGCGTGGCGCAGTACGTGCGCTTGTTTGACAACGAGCGCTGGCTGCTGTCGCTGCATAACCTGGCCATCTACGGCGCGGTGTTCATCGTCGCCTGCATGGTCATCGGCTTCCTGCTGGCCGTGTTCATCGACCAGAACGTCAAGGGCGAAGGCCTGCTGCGCACCGTGTTCCTGTATCCGTATGCGATGTCGTTCATCGCCACGGGTCTGGTGTGGCAATGGCTGCTGGCGCCAGGCAGCGGCATCGAAGGCGCCGTGCGCCAGCTGGGCTTCCCCGGGTTTTCGTTCGACTGGATCGTGCACCAGGACCTGGTGATCTACACCGTCGTCATCGCCACCGTGTGGCAGGCCTCGGGCCTGGTCATGGCGCTGATGCTGGCCGGCCTGCGCGGCATCGATCCCGAGATTTACAAGGCCGCGCGGCTGGATGGCATTCCGGCCTGGCGCGTGTACCTGCAGATCGTGCTGCCGATGCTCGGCCCCACCGTGGCGACCGTGTTCCTGCTGCTCTCGACCGCCGTCGTCAAGCTGTTCGACGCCGTGGTCGCAATGACGCAGGGCGGCCCTGGCATCGCCAGCGAAGTGCCGGCCAAGTTCATCATGGACCACCTGTTCCTGCGCTCGAACATCGGCCTCGCATCGGCCGGCGCCGTGACGCTGCTGGTGCCGGTGCTGGCACTGCTCGCGCCGTATGCGTATGCGCGCAGCCGCCGCGCGCGTTTGAACGGAGGGCACGCATGACAGCGCGCCTCTCCCCTGCCCGCATCGGCGTCTACGCTTTTCTGCTGAGCGCCGCGCTGTTCTTTTTGCTGCCGCTGTATGTCATGGTCATCACGTCGTTCAAGCCGATGACCGAGATCAGGATGGGCAACGTGTTCGCCCTGCCCGGCGTGGCCACGCTCGATCCGTGGCGCGCAGCCTGGGGCGCGGTCAGCCAGGGCTTCTGGAATTCGGTGGCGATCGCCGTGCCCAGCACCGTGATCCCGATCCTGCTTGGCGCGATCAACGGTTATGCGCTGTCGTTCTGGCGCCCGCGTGGCGCGAACCTGCTGTTCGGCGTGCTGCTGGCCGGCGCCTTCATTCCGGTGCAGGTCATGATTTATCCACTGGTGTGGATGATGGCGCATGCCGGCGTCTTCGGCTCGCTGCCGGCGATCGTCGTCGTGCACGTCATCTTCGGCATGCCGCTCATGACGCTGCTGTTCCGGAATTACTATGCGTCGGTGCCGCACGAGCTGTTCCAGGCCGCGCGCATCGATGGCGGCGGTTTCTGGCGCATCTTCCTGCAGGTGATGCTGCCGATGTCGCTGCCGATCATCGTGGTCGCTGCGATCATGCAGGTCACGGGTGTCTGGAACGATTACATCCTGGGCCTGGTGTTCGCTGGCCGGGAGAACCTGCCGATGACAGTGCAGCTCAATAACGTGATCAACACCACTACCGGCACCCGCATGTACAACGTGAACATGGCCGCCACCATCCTGACGGCCGCCGTGCCGCTGGTGATCTACTTCATCTCCGGACGCTGGTTCGTGCGCGGTATCGCTGCCGGCGCCGTGAAAGGCTGACCCTCATGTCGAATGTCCATCTGCGCAAACTGTGCATCACCCGCGGCAATAACGAGATCATCCGCGACCTCGATCTGGAGATCGCACCGGGCGAATTTCTCGTGCTGCTCGGCCCATCGGGCTGCGGCAAGTCCACGCTGTTGCACAGCATCGCGGGCCTGATCGACGTCTCGGGTGGCGCCATCGAAATCGGCGGGCGCGACATGAGCCACGCCGATCCGAGCGAGCGCGGGATCGGCATGGTGTTCCAGTCGTACGCGCTGTATCCGACGATGACGGTCGAGAAGAACATGTCGTTCGGCCTGCGCATCGCCGGCACGCCGAAGGCGGAAGTGACGCGCCGCGTGCGCCACACGGCCGAGATGCTGCAGCTGGGCGCCCTGCTCGATCGCAAACCGGCGCAGCTCTCCGGTGGCCAGCGCCAGCGCGTCGCGATCGGGCGCGCGCTCGTGCGCGAAGCGGGCGTGTACCTGTTCGACGAGCCGCTGTCGAACCTGGACGCCAAGCTGCGCGCCGAACTGCGGCGCGAACTCAAGCTGCTGCACCAGCGTCTGGGATCGACGATGATCTACGTGACGCACGACCAGGCCGAGGCGATGACGCTCGCGACCCGCATCGTCGTGATGCAGGGCGGCCGCATCCAGCAGATCGGTACCCCGGCCGAGGTCTACGAGACGCCGGCAAACCGTTTCGTGGCGGGCTTTCTCGGTTCGCCGTCGATGAATTTTATTGACGGCAGCATCGATGCGGCCGGGCGCTTCAGCGCCGGAGGCGTCACGCTGCAACTGGCAGGTGCCGTTGCGGCGGGCGCCGTGACGCTGGCCGCGCGTCCCGAACATCTCCGGATCGACGAGCAGGGCGCGCTGCAGGCCAGCGTCACGCTGGTCGAGCCGATGGGCAATCACCAGGTCGTGTGGCTCGATTGCGCCGGGCAGGTATTGTCCGCCATCGTGCACGATGCGCGGCCGCTGGCAGCCGGTCAATCGGTGCGCTTTGCGATCGATGCGCAGCGGGTGTCGTTGTTCGACGGGTCCACCGGCAATCGGCTGCAATCAGGGATGCCATAGTCAGATGAATACAGTATGCTTGGCGGTTATTTTGATCCACTCATCGAACAGGAATCGCACGTGGCGACAATCAAGGACGTAGCGCGGCTGGCCGGCGTCGGTCTCGGCACCGCCTCGCGCGTGGTCAGCGGCAAAGGCTCGGTCTCGCCCGCCACGCTCGAGCGCGTGCGCAAGGCGATCGACGAACTGGGTTTTCGCCCGTCGCACGCGGCGCGCGCCCTGCTGTCCGGCACCAGCCGGATGGTCGGCGTCTATATCCCGGTGTTGTCGGGCACCTTCTACACGCCGATCCTGCAGATCATCGATACCGAACTGCGCGCGGCCGGCCTGCACATGGTGGTGGCCTTTGGCGTGGGCCTGGGCGACGCGCGCAACCAGGCCATCGAAGGCATCGAATTTCTGATCGAGCGCGGCTGCGATGGCCTGATCATGATGACCAGCGCGCTGACCGATGACGACATCGCCGCGCTGGGCGCCAAGCGCCGCACGATCGTCTCGCTCAACCACGATTTCGCCGACCTGCCGGGCCAGTGCTTCACGGTCGACCATGCGCTGGGCGGGCGCCTCGCAGCGCGCGCGCTGCTCGATCATGGCCACCGCGACATCGCCGTCATCGCCGGGCCGAATGCGCTGGTCGACAACGTGGCGCGTGTCGATGGCTTCATGCACGAACTGCTGGCCGAAGGCCTCGATACCGACAAGGTCTGGATCGCCGAAAGCGACTTCTCGCCGCAGGGCGGCTGGCTGGCGGCCAAGGCGCTGGTCGAATCGAAGACGCCGTGCACGGCGCTGTTCTGCGCCAACGACGAGATGGCAGTGGGCGCACTGTCGTACTTCCAGGAAGCCGGCATCAGCGTGCCGCGCGACCTGTCGGTGATCGGCTACGACGACACGCCCAGCGCCGAATTCGCGGCGCCGCGCCTGACGTCGGTGCACATGCCGTGGCGCGAGATGACGCTGGCCGGCATCAACGCCCTGCTCAATCGCTGCTATGAGCTGGGCCGCCCGGTGGCGCGCACGTTCCCCGTCAGCGTGACGATGCGCGCATCGCTGGCCAGGGCCGCAGGCAGCAAGGCCAAACCCAAAGCCAAAGCCAAACACGAGGGCAAGAAAACATGACATCGCTGGCGCAGCCAGCACCGGCCGCGCGCGGCCATTTTTTTGGACACGAACTGGAAAGCTTTCCAAATGACTTGGATGTTTTCCCGAAAATTTTCATTCAGACCTTATTGACCAGATAAAGCGAAACCCATGACCACTGCCAACCGCCCCGAGCCACAAGCGCCGCAGCGCAGCGATTTTGCCCGCGATTTTTTGTGGGGCTGCGCCACATCGTCCTACCAGATCGAAGGCGCCGGCCGCGACGACGGCCGCGTGGAGTCGATCTGGGACCGCTTCGCCGCCACGCCCGGCACCATCCGCGATGGTTCCAACGGCCTGGTCGCGTGCGACCATTACCACCGCTGGCCGGAAGACTTCGACATCGCGCGCGGCATGGGCCTGAATGCCTACCGCTTCTCGATCGCCTGGCCGCGCGTCTATAGCGAAGGCGGCGGCGCGCCGAACCAGAAGGGCCTGGATTTCTATTCGCGCCTGGTCGACGGCATGCTCGAACGGGGCCTGCAACCATGGGCCACGCTGTACCACTGGGACTTGCCGCAAACGCTGCAGGATGCGGGTGGCTGGGAACATCGGGCGACGATCGATGCCTTCCTTGAGTACACCGACGCCATGACGCGCACGCTGGGCGACCGCGTCAAACACTGGATCACGCACAACGAGCCATGGTGCACGGCGATCATCGGCAACTTCGAAGGCTGGCATGCGCCCGGCAAGACCGACCTGAAGGCAGCGCTGCAGGTCGCGCATAATGTGCTCGTCTCGCACGGCAAGGCGGTGCCGCTGATCCGCGCGAACGTGCCGGATGCGCAGGTCGGCATGGCCGTCAGCCTGCATCCACTGCGCGCCGCGAGCGACAGCGCCGAGGACAGCGCGGCAAAGGAACGCCACGACGGCCTGCGCTACCGCTGGTTCCTCGATCCGCTGTTCGGCCGTGGCTATCCTGAAGCCACGCTCGCGCAGGTCGGCGCTGCAGCGCCCGACGTCGCGCCGGGCGACATGGACGCCATCGCGGTCAAGACCGATTTCATGGGCGTGAATTACTACTTCCCCGAAACCGTCGCGCATGCCGCCGGCCACGCGCCGCTGGACACCAAGGTGCTGCCGCCCACCGAAGGCGAGATCACCGCGATGGGCTGGCCCGTGGTGCCCGAGGGCCTGACCGAACTCCTGCTGCGCATCGAGAACGACTACCACCCGGGCCCGATGTACGTGACCGAAAACGGTTCGGCCTTTGACGACGTGGTGGGCGCCGACGGCGAGATCGACGATGTGCAGCGCCGCCATTACCTGATGCGCCACCTGGCCTCGCTCAAGGCCGCGATCGACGGCGGCGCGCCAGTCAAGGGCTACTTCGCCTGGAGTCTGCTCGACAACTTCGAGTGGGCCGAGGGCTATCTGAAGCGCTTTGGCCTCGTGCACATCGATTACGCTACGCAGCAACGCCGCCTCAAGAGCAGCGGCAAATGGTACGGCGCGTTCCTGCGCCAGGCATGAATTCCTATAACGACAACGAACGAGACAAACCATGACAGCCACGCTTCGCCCTTCCCTGCTCGCCCTTGCGATCGCCCTTGCCTTGCCTGCCTTCGCGCATGCCGCCCCGGTCGACACCAACCTGGCCGACTGGCCGCGCGTGACCAGCGCGGTCAAGAAGGACGCCGCGCTCGAGAAGCGCGTCCAGGAAATCGTCAGCAAGATGACGCTGGCCCAGAAGATCGGCCAGATGACGCAGCCCGAGATCAAGACCGCCACGCCGGCCGACGTGACCAAGTACTACCTTGGCTCGGTGCTTAATGGCGGCGGCAGCTGGCCGAACGGGAACAAGGCGGCCAGCGCCAAGGAATGGCTGGCGCTGGCGCAGGCGTACCACGACGCGTCGATGAAGACCGACATGGCAATCAAGGTGCCGGTCGTGTGGGGCACCGACGCGGTCCATGGCCACAACAACGTGCCGGGCGCCACGCTGTTCCCGCACAATATCGGGCTGGGCGCAGCGCGCAACCCGAAGCTGATGCGCGAGATTGGCGCGGCCACCGCGAAGGCCGTGCGCGCGACCGGCATCGCCTGGGTGTTCGGCCCGACGCTGGCCGTCGTGCGCGACGATCGCTGGGGCCGCACCTATGAAAGCTATGCCGAGCATCCGGAAGTCGTGCGCACCTACGCTGGCGAGTACGTCAAAGGCATGCAGGGCGCCTTCAAGGACGACGCCAACACCATTGCGACGGCCAAGCACTTCATCGGCGACGGCGGCACCAGGAACGGCAAGGACCGCGGCGTGACCGAGGCCAGCGCCGTTGACCTGATCAACATCCATGGCGCCGGCTACGTCCCGGCACTGACGGCGGGCGCGCAGACCGTAATGTCGTCGTTTAACAGCTGGACCGACACGGCGGCCGGCGTCGAGCATGGCAAGCTGCATGGCAGCAAAGTGGCGCTCACCGACATCCTTAAAAACAAAATGGGCTTCGATGGCTTTGTCGTCACCGACTGGAATGGCATCGGCGAAGTGAAAGGCTGCCGCAACGACAGCTGCGCCCAGGCGGTCAACGCCGGCAACGACATGTTCATGGTGCCGGACGATTGGAAAGCCTTCATCGCCAACACGATCAAGCAGGTCGAGTCGGGCGAGATTCCGATGGCGCGCATCGACGATGCCGTGACCCGCATCATCCGCGTCAAGCTGCGCGCCGGCCTGTTCGACAAGAGCCCGGCCCAGAACGCGTATGCGGGCAAGGACGATGCGATGCAGGCACGCGCGCTGGCGCGCCAGGCCGTGCGCGAGTCGCTCGTGCTGCTCAAGAACGAAGGCCCGGCCCTGCCCCTGAAGCGCGGCCAGAAAATCCTCGTCGTGGGCAAGAGCGCCGACGAGCTGTCGAACCAGAGCGGCGGCTGGTCGATCACATGGCAGGGCACCGCCACCACGAATGCCGATTTCAAGAACGCCGACACGATCCTGACGGGCATTCGCGAAGCGGCCGGCAGCGAGAACGTGCGCTTCAGCGTCGACGCGAAAGACGTCGACGTGACGCAGTTCGACGCAGTCATTGCCATCATCGGCGAGCGCCCGTATGCGGAAGGCGATGGCGACATCCACCCATCCGGCACGCTGCGCCACAGCAGCCGCTATCCGGAAGACCTGGCCGTGCTGCAGGCAGTGGCCGGCAAGGGCAAACCCGTGATTACCGTGATGGTCACGGGGCGGCCGGTGTACGGCAACGACCTGCTCAATCTGTCGGACACCTTCATCTCGGCCTGGCTGCCGGGTTCCGAGGGCAAGGGCGTGTCGGACCTGTTGATCGCAGGCGGCAAGCGCTATGACTTCCGCGGCACGCTGCCGTTCTCGTGGCCGAAGTCGGCCTGCCAGGTCAAGCTCAACGTCGGCGACAAGGAGTACGCACCGCTGTTCGCCTACGGCTACGGCCTGAAGGCGGGCACGCGCTCCAAGCTCGGCAAGCTCGATGAAACGATCCCGCAAGGCGGCTGCAGCGCCGGCAATACGTTCCCCGTGTTCAGCCAGGCCGACCGCACCAGCTTCCCTCTGGCGATCCGCAGCGGCGGGCAAACCACAGTGCTGGGCGCCGACCTGAATGCGAGCTTCACGCTGCCGGGCATCGTCGTGACGACCGCGCAGGTCAACACCCAGCAGGATGCCAAGATGGGCACCTGGACCGGCCCGGCCACACTCGAAGCGCGCGGTGCGCGCGCCATGGTGGTACCGGCAGCGGCGGCGAAGGATGGCGCGCTGCGCTTTGACACCATGGTCGCCAAGGCGCCAACCGGCAAGGTGATGCTCGCGATGCGCCAGGGTGCGAACGACACGGCGCTGGATGCCACGGGCCTGTTCAAGCGCCTGGCCGACGGCGGCAAGCACACGGTCTCGATCCCGCTGGCCTGCTTCCAGGCCAAGGGGATTGATCTGGCCAAGGTCGACACGCCGTTCAGCGTGACCAGCGACGGCCCGTTCACTGCGGCTTTCGCGAACATCGAGATCGCCGGTGGCGCTGCGAAAGAGGCCGATGCCGTGCGCTGCGAGGACCTGAAATGACGGCAGAGGTGACGCACGGCCTGCGGCTGCTGGCCGACATCGGCGGCACCAATGCGCGCTTCGCGCTGCAGTCCGATCCGGCTGGCGGCTTCGATGACGTCGAGGTGCTGGCCGGCGCCAGCTACCTGACGCTGGGCGACGCGATCCGCGCCTACCTCGAAGGCGCGCGTATGCGCGGAATGGCGGTCGACAGCGTGCGCCATGCGGCGCTGGCGATTGCCAATCCGGTCGAGGGCGACGAGATCCGGATGACCAACCACCACTGGGCCTTTTCGATCGAAGCGCTGCGGCAGGAACTGGGCTTGACCACGCTGTTGATGGTCAACGACTTCGCGGCGCTGGCGATGGCGCTGCCGCACCTGCCACCCGCCGGGCGCCAGCGCATCGGTGGCGGCATCGAACTGCCCAACCGGACCATCGGCCTGATCGGACCCGGTACGGGCCTGGGTGTCTCGGGCGTGGTCCCGGCCGGCGGACGCTGGATTGCGCTGTCGGGCGAAGGGGGGCACGTGAGCTTCGCGCCCGTCAACCGCGACGAGGTGGCGATCCTCGAGGCGCTGTGGAGCGAGTACGGCCACGTCTCGGCCGAGCGCCTGCTGTCGGGCATGGGGCTGGAGCTGATCCACTGGGCGCGCACCAGCCGGCGCATGAAGGCGGCGGACATCACCACGGCGGCCCTTGATGGGTCATGTCTCGAGTGCCAGGGCTCGGTGCGGGTGTTCTGCGCGATCCTGGGCAGTGTGGCTGGCAATGTCGCGCTCACGCTGGGCGCGACCGGCGGCATGTATATCGGCGGCGGCATCGTGCCGCGCCTGGGCGTGCTGTTCGAGCAATCGGCGTTTCGTGCGCGCTTTGAAGACAAGGGCCGCCTGGGTGATTATCTTGCGCGCATACCGACCTACTTGATTACTGAACAATATCCCGCCTTGCGCGGCGTTTCGGCTATGCTGTCGGATCAAATTTTTAGTCTGCACCAATAACGGAGAGACCATGCAGAATCCCATCCAGACCCCGACCGTGGCCAGTGCAGCGACGGACGGCGAACGCAATACGCATACCGGGGCGCTGTTCATCGTCACCATCCTGTTCTTCATGTGGGGCCTGATCACGTCACTCAACGACGTCCTGATCCCGCACCTGAAATCGATCTACACCCTCACCTACATGCAGGCGATGCTGGTGCAGCTGTGCTTCTTCGGCGCCTATGTCGTCGTCTCGCTGCCGGCCGGCGCGCTGATTCGCCGCCTCGGTTACCAGAACGGCGCTGTTGCCGGCCTGCTGGTCGCCGCCACCGGCTGCGCGCTGTTCTATCCGGCGTCGAACGGCGGCTACGGCCTGTTCCTGTTTGCGCTGTTCGTGCTGGCCAGCGGGATCACGATCCTGCAGGTCGCCGCCAACCCGTACGTCACCGTCCTTGGCCCTGCGCGCACCGCCGCCAGCCGCCTGACGCTCACGCAGGCCTTCAACTCGCTCGGCACCACGGTGGCGCCGGCGCTGGGCGGCTTCCTGATCCTGTCGACGGTGGCGCTGTCGGCCGACCAGCTGGCGCTGCTGCCGGAAGCCGATCGGATCGCGCACCGCGCGGCCGAAGCAGCTGCCGTGCAGGGCCCGTACCTGGGCCTGGCCGCGGCGCTCGCGCTGCTGGCCGTGCTGTTCGCACTGGCGCGCCTGCCGAAGATCGCGTTCCAGGACACCACCACCGCCGCCGTCGACGGCAAGGGCGGCGCGATGGCGTATCGCCACCTGGTGCTCGGCGCGCTGGGCATCTTCCTGTACGTGGGCGCTGAAGTCAGTATCGGCAGCTTCCTGATCAACTTCATCGGCGAGCCACACATTGCCGGGCTGTCGCATGCCGACGCAGCCCGCTACGTCAGCCTGTACTGGGGCGGCGCGCTGGTGGGCCGCTTCATCGGCTTTGCGGTGATGCGCTACGTCAGTCCGGGCAAGTCGCTGGCCGTCACCGCGCTCGGTTCGATGGCGCTGGTGCTCACCGCAATCTTCACCGATGGCAGCCTGGCGATGTGGGCAATCATCGCCGTCGGCCTGTGCAACTCGATCATGTTCCCGACCATCTTCAGCATGGCGCTGCACGGCCTGGGCAAGTTCACGGGCCAGGGTTCGGGCATCCTGTGCATGGCCATCGTCGGCGGCGCGATCGTGCCGTTCATCCAGGGCATCCTGGCCGACACCGTCGGCCTGCAGATCTCGTTCCTGGTGCCGGCAGCGTGCTACCTGTTCATCCTGTACTACGGCGTGAAGTACGCCGATCTGCACAAGCAGAAGGTGACAGCGGAATAAACGTCGCCGTCATCAACGAAAATGCCCGCACGCGATGCGGGCATTTTTTTGGACACAGCCGGGGTCAGGTCTGACATTCGGACACGAACTCAGCCTTAGCCACTTCCAATGGCGTCTTGCGCAGTATTAGCATGGCCCGGTGCTAGGGAGACGCTGATTAATTCGGCCGCTCCGGTTCCCGCCGGTGCCACAACCTGAGACAATGACGCTACGTTCCTCGCCCGCCATCGATCATGCAAAAGAGCTTCTCCGACCTCGAATACGCCGCCAAGAAAAAGCTCACGCGGCGCGACCTTTTTCTCGCTGAGATCGATAGCGTGACACCGTGGAGCAAGCTGCACAAACTGGTCGAGCCGTTCTATCCGAAGGTCGAAGGCGCTGGCCGTCCACCGATCGGGCTGGCGCGAATGCTGCGGATGTATGTGGCCCAACAATGCTTCGGTTTGTCGGACGAGGGCATTGAAGATGCGATCTACGACAGCCAGTCCATTCGCGCTTTCGTCGGCATCGATCTGGGCCGCGAGTCGGCGCCAGACGCGACGACGCTGCTCAAGTTTCGTCACCTGCTCGAAGCAAAAGATCTGACGCGCCAGATCTTCGATACGATCAACCGACACCTCGCCGAAAAGGGTTTGATGATGCGCGAGGGGACCATTGTTGACGCCACGCTGATCGCCGCGCCACCGTCGACGAAGAACAAGGATGGCAAGCGTGATCCGGAGATGCACCAATCGAAGAAGGGCAATGACTGGCACTTCGGGATGAAAGCGCACATCGGCGTTGATGCTGCGTCTGGCTTGGTGCACACCGTCGTGGGCACGGCTGGCAATGTCTCCGACGTGACGCAAGCACATGCGCTTTTGCATGGAGACGAGACCGCTGCGATCGGCGACGCCGGCTATCAGGGCGTGGAGAAGCGCCCGGAAAATGTTGGCAAAGCGGTGACCTGGCATGTCGCCATGAAGCGCTCCAAACGCAAGGCGCTGCCCAAAAACAAACTGGGCCGCATGACGGAAAAACTGGAGCATCTGAAGGCCAGCGTGCGCGCGAAAGTCGAGCATCCGTTCCATGTCATCAAGAACCTGTTCCGTCATCGAAAGACGCGCTACCGCGGCCTGGCGAAGAACACTGCGCAACTGTTTACATTGTTTGGCTTCGCCAATTTAGTGCTGGCTGGGCGACGATTTAGGGTCACTGAAACCCGAGTTGCGTCCTGAGCGCCAAAAGGCGCAAGGAATACCGCTATAACGCATAAAAACAGGCTGTAGTGATCTCTAAAAAACGAGATCGCAGCTGGAGCGCGACCGCGTCGCCAAAAAACCTCGGAGACGCCAAAATCGTCAATTGATCAGCGTTTCCCTAGCTGGTTACGGGTAGCTCACTGTCCAGATCGTGTCTAAATGTCAGACCTGACCCCGGCTTTTCACAGTATCAGCATGGCCAAGTGCAGCTAGTCCGACAGATGATTGTCCAGGTCGTGTCCGAATGTCAGACCTGACCCCGGCTTTTCAACGGGTGCTAGCGGTTCAGGCGCTTGAGCAGTTGGGCGCGCATCATGCGCGAGGCGTTGTCGTTCATCGGGGCGAGCAGGCCGCGTGCGCTTGGCGGGATATGCGCTGCCGTCTCGCCGTCGGCCTCGAACACGTAGTGCCGGAAGAGCTCGGCCCAGGCTGCGCGCTGCGCTGGCGGCAGGTCGCGCACCGTCATCAGCGCGTGCATCAGCGCGTTGTTGGGCGTGTCCATCCAGTCCGGCGACTGGCGCCACCAGTAATTGACCAGCACATTGACATCGTCCAGCGCCTCGACGTGGTGCCACCACATGCTGGGGATGAACAGCGCGTCGCCCGGCGCCAGTTCAGCGCTTTGCGCCTGTGCGAGCGCGTTGGCAAAGCGCGGGAAGCGCGCAAGGTCGGGCTGTGCGAAGTCGACCAGGCTGATGGGCTGGCCGGCCGGCGTCAGGTCGATCGGGCCGATGTACAGGTTGTGCTGCTGGCCTGGCGGGAACAGCGTGAAGCGGCGCCGCCCTGCCGCGATGCAGGCCAGGTTGTCCGGCAGGTCGTAGTGGGCGGCGATGCGGGTGCGGTTACCGATCCAGATCGACGCCAGCGGGTCGCGCGGGCCCAGGTCGACGTCGTTCTCGCCTCTGAAGCCCGGCAGTGCACCGTCGATCGTGGTTGAGCCGACGTAGATCGCGGGCGGCGCCGGCGTGGCCAGGTGCTTTGCCAGTTCATCGAGTACGGCATCGAGCCGCACCCGCAGCGACTGGAAATTGAAGCCATCGAGCGCCGCGTTGTAGAAGAAGCGGCCCTTGATGTCGGGCGGGCCGAGCATCGCATTGACAGTGGCGTCGCCGCACCAGCGGCGCAGGTAGTCGAGCGCTGCCTGCGGCGACTGGCGCCCTGCAGCGACCACCGGCCAGTGGGCCACCAGACCGCGCAGCAGCAGCGGCTCGGTCGATGCCAGGATCGTTGCATCGAGATCGGCCGGCGTCACACCGGCGAGCTCGCGGATGGCGTTAGCGGCCGGCGGCATCGCGGTGATTCTTGCGGTCGATCAGGTTGCGGAAGTTCGACAGCGAGGCCAGTGCGAAGTAAATCGGCGCCAGGTAGCCAGCGGCGTGCAGTTCGGCGATGGCGCTTGCCTCGAGCGCGCCCAGGCGTTCTTCGTGGATCGTGAAGAAGCCACCCAGGCGGTTCTGCGCGCCGTTGTCGAATTCCATGTCGAGCACAAAGGCATCGAGCAGGTCATGGCGCTTGAGCGCTTCGAGAAAACCGATATTGGCCTGCACACCGTTGTGGATGTTCGACAGCATGGTGCTGACCTTTTCCAGGTACTCGGTGTTGCCGCCATGCGGCTTGAACACCGGCTCGCCGTCGGTCGTGCTCACGCGCGGGTGGTCGAGGTCGACCTGGATCATCAGCTCGTCGCCATTGCGGCCGATGTAGAACGGCTGGCGCTCGTGCATCCACGGCACGAGCGGCGCATCCCAGCGGCCGTCTTGCAGGAACAGGTTTTCGTCTTCGGTAAAGCCCAGCAGCGCGATCGCTTCGAAGTTCGCGCCGTCTTCGAGCTGGCGGAAGATGATCGGATAGATCCCCTGCAGCGAGCGGAATTCGTCGGCGAAGGTCGGCACCCACGCGACTTCGCTGCCCAGGCCGGGGCGGTGGCCGGCGATGATGCGCAGGTCCTTGTGTTCGATATTGTTCAGCAGGGCGATATTGGGCATGGACGTCTCGTTGTCGTTATTGGAATCACGCGATGAAACGACAGCGGCGGGCCGGCTGATGCCGACCCGCCGCTGCGGTTGCAGGGCCGGTGTGCGGGAAGTCTACTCCCGAATACCGGCGCCGGCCAGATGCTGCGCGATCAGAATTTGTAGCGCGCTGCCAGCATGTAACGCGGACCCGACTGCGTCACGAACAGCACCTGCTGCTTGGTGCGGCCGTGCGTGCGCTGGATCTCGTCGGTCAGATTGATGCCCTCGAACGAGACGGACAGGTTCTTGTTGACGTTGTAGCCCACGCTCAGATCGAGCTGGCCGTACGCTTCGACGTAGTTCGGGTTCGGGCCCGAGCCGTCGAAGGTCGACGACAGGAACTCGTCGCGCCAGTTGTAGGCCGCGCGCACATTCCACTTGTCGTTCTCGAAGATACCCACCAGGTTGGCCGAGTCGCCCAGGCCGACCAGTGCGAACTGCTCGCCCACGCTGCCGTTGTCGTACTTCAGACCCGAATTAACGTAGGTGTAGTTGGCCTGCACGCCGAAGCCGCTGTTGCCGAACATGTGCTGGAGGTTGAATTCCAGGCCACGGATGTTCGCCTTCTTCTGGTTCGAATACGACGTGATGCGGAAGTTCGCGACCGGATCGGTGCCGATGGCCGTGATGGTGCCGGTGGCATCGCCCGACGCGTTGTTCGGCCCTGCGACCACACCAGGCTGGCCGTTGAAGTTACGGAAGATGTAGTTGCGGATGCAGGTGGTGTCCGCGGTCGTGCAGCTACCCAGCGCCGCATTCCAGTAGGCGCCGCCAACCGGCGTGCGCACGCCGAATGGCTGGGCGATGATCTGCGACTGGCCGGCGTAGTTCTCGAGCTGCTTGCGGAAGTGGTTGACCGACACGAAGCTCTGGCGGCCGTAGTACCACTCGAGCGCCAGGTCGAAGTTCTTCGACTTGACCGGCTCCAGCGCCGGATTGCCCTGCGAACCGGTGCCGCCTTCGACGCGCGCCAGCGTGTCGAGCACCTGGCCGCCGGCGATCTGGTCGTAGCGTGGCCGGCCGATGGTGTGACCGTAGCTGAAGCGGCCCTTGATGTCGTCGCGCAGCGCGATGTCGGCGTCAAAGCTTGGCAGCACGTGGTTGTACTTGCCCGTCAGCGTCGTGAAGCCCGACTGGCCGAACACCACCGGCAGCTCGTTCTGCGAGACCCAGCTGATCGCGATCGGGGTTGGCACCAGCGCGGTGGAGCTGACGTCCGTCTTCTCGTAACGCACGCCGAGCGAGGTATTGATCGGGTAGCGCGTGTTCCACTCGGTGTTGAACTGCAGGTACAGGCTCTTCGATTTTTCTTCGGTGCGGCGGTCGGTGTCGTAGGTGGTCTTCGGCACGTACAGCTGCGGCAGGCCGGACGCCTGGGCCACGATGTCGCGGATCTGGCTGAAGTTGAAGGTGTGGAAGCGGTCGAACAGGGCCGGGTTGTTGCTGCCGTTGACCTGGTCGAAGTACTTGCTCAGGCTATCGACGGTAAACAGGCTGGCCGGGTAGTCGGATGCCTGCGTCGCGCCGCCCCAGGTGTCGCGCTGCTGCACCGAGAACGCCGAGCGGTAATCGACCTTGGTCGCGCCCAGGCCGAATTTGACCTCGGATGCTTCGAGCACTTTCCAGCTGCCGTGCGTCTGGATCTGATCGACTTCGGTCTTCATGTAGCCGTTCTCGAACACCGAGCCGGTTACCTGCTGCGGGGCGCGCGCGTAGTCGGCGCCCTGGATGCTCAGGACCGGGAAGTCTTGCGAGAAGTCGGCGGTGGTGTTGCCGCGGCTGAAGCTCGCGGTGCCGATCACGTTGCTCGAACCCCATGGGCTGTCCGGGGTCGATTCGGCCGACGAGCTGTGCGCATCGAGCTCGAAACGCAGGTCGGGATTGACGCGCCAGACCGTGTTGAAGCCCAGCGATTTGTTTTCGCTGCGGGTGGCGAAGTCCGACACGCCCATCGCGATGTCGCTGTTACCGGCCGGGATGAATTCGGTGTAGGTCAGCGGACCGGCGATCGGGCCATCGGTCCAGCTGCTCGACGACGGGCCGAAGTTGAACCAGGCCGACATGTCGTTGCGGCGGGTGTGGATCTTGTTTTCCGAATAGGTGTAGTCGAGGGTGCTGGTGATCGACTTGTTCGGTGCGAACTGGAACACGACCTGGCCGTTGGTGCGCTCGCGCTGCACGCCGCTCAGGTTGTAGTTCAGGTTCTGCGGGGTCTGATACAGGTCGGTCGGACCAGGGCGGTTGGTGATCAGCTCCGAGCCAGGCTGGCCTGGCAGCGGGATTGCACCGTAGGTTGCCTGGTCGCCGCGGAACGGGCCCTTCCAGCCATTGGCCACCGAAGCGCGGTTGTAGCCCAGGTTACGTTCCTGGTAGCTGGCCGACAGGCCGATGCCGAAGCGGCCGTCGGCCGAGGTGTTCGAGTAGATGCCCGAGACTTCCGGCGTGACCTTGTTGCCGTGCTGGAGGCCGTCCGGCAGGTTGGTGGCCGACGTGTCATGCACGCCCTTGATGCCGATGCTGGCCTGCATGCCAGGGCGCGACAGCGGCCGCGCGGTGATCACGTTGATGGTCGCGCCCACGCCGCCGGTCGGGGTCTCGGCGCGGCTCGATTTGTAGACCTGCAGCTGCGAGATGGCTTCGGAGGCGATGTTGGCGAAGTCAAACGCGCGGCCATTGCGGTCGCCCAGGTTCGACACCGGCATCTGGCGGCCATTGAGCAGCACCAGGTTGAAGTCAGGGCCGACGCCACGCACGGTGATCTTCGAGCCTTCGCCGATTTCGCGGTCGATCGACACGCCCGAAATGCGCTGCAGCGATTCGGCCAGGTTCGTATCGGGGAATTTGCCGATGTCTTCGGCGACGATACCGTCCACGAAGCCCTGCGCATTGCGCTTGAGGTTCATCGACGATTCGAGACTGGCGCGCAGGCCGGTCACGACGACGGTCTGCGTGCCGTTTTGCGCGGGGCCGGTGATCGATGCGGTGGGATTGCTGGCCGCGTCGACCGCCTGGTTCGGGGCGCTGGTCGCGGTCTCGGCTGGCGGCATGCTGGCCGCTTCCTGGGCAAACGCCGGCATGAACGCCGCGCATGCGCTGGCAACTGCCAGACTGATCAAGGTCTGTTTAGCCTTTGGGTAGTACATGTCTTCTCCTGTTTTTATAAATATGACCGTGCTCAGACACGGTGTCTCCGCCATCCGGATGCGTCGCCGCTGCCCCCGGGTACTGCCTTTCAAACCCGGGCGCCTCCTTGCCCGGCTACACGCCACCATGTGGTGCAGCGAGACCGATCGGCTGGTGCCGATGGCCTCGCTACGTGAATCGCCGGGTGCGCGCTGCACTGTGTCATGTGTCCTCGGCTCCTTGGCGGGTTGCGCCAATCGGGCATCGAAGGGAATTTGTCCGTCGCATGGAAACGTTTCCATGCAGTGATCTGAATCTTAGAGTTATGAAAATAAATTGTCAACGGAATATTCCGTTACCTCGTCAACCGGTGTGACGTAGTTTTGCAACACTTTGGTGCGCAGGCACCGCCGCCTGTCCCTACCAGACGTGAGTGGCGGGCGCATCGCCTGCATTGACGGGATGTCTTCGGCGAGCTATAGTCGGCTTGACGTTTTGGTAACGTTTCCAAACTGGAGCATGCATGCACCATTTTCTGGCCCTTTGCGCACGGCGCGTCTCCCGCAGCACCCTGCTCGCCGCTGTCTGTGTCACTTTCAGCGGTGCCGTGCATGCTGCTGCGCCGGCGCCCGCCTTTGCCTGGCCCGGTGGCGCGCGCGCTGCCGTCAGCCTCGCCTACGACGACGCGCTCGACTCGCAACTCGACAACGCGCTGCCGGCGCTGGACCGCCACGGCATCAAGGGCACCTTCTACCTGCAGCTATCGAGCCCGCCGGTGGCAGCGCGCCTGCCGGCATGGCGCGTTGCCGCTGCCCGCGGCCATGAACTGGGCAACCACAGCCTGTTCCACCAGTGCTCAAGCAAAGGCCCGGACCGCGGCTGGGTCGCTGCGCATCGCGACCTCGCAACGACCAGCCGCGCACAGATGGTCGACCAGGTCCTGCTGGCCAACACGATGCTCGAAGCGATCGACGGCCGGCGCGAGCGTACCTACACGGCGCCCTGCGGCGACGTGCAGGCGCTGGGCGGCGACTACCTGCCCGCACTGCACCCGGCATTCGTCGCAATCAAGGCGGGCAACGGGCCAGGCGTGCCGGCTTCGATGGCGGCGGTCGATCCGTATCAGGTCGCGTCGGTCGGCCCGGTGGGCGCCAGCGGCGCGGAACTGATCGCGCTGGTGGAGCAAGCCGTCGCACGCGGCACGATGGTTGCCTTCACCTTCCACGGCATCGGGGGCGACCACCTGAGCGTGTCGTCACAGGCGCATGAAGAACTGGTGCGTTACCTGGCTGCGCACCGTGACGTGGTCTGGACCGATACGTTCATCAACATCATGCAGCATCTCAGGCAGCAAGTTACACAGGCGCAGGCGCGCCCGCCTGGCTGGACGCTGGCCTGGAGCGATGAATTCAGCGGCGCGACGCTCGACCGCACGATCTGGACGCTGGAGACGGGCGGCCATGGCTGGGGCAACAACGAGATGCAGTTCTACACGGCGCGACCCGAGAACGTGCGCGTCGAGGACGGCCATCTGATCATCGAGGCGCGCAAGGAACGCTACGAAGGCAAGGATTACACGTCGGCGCGGCTCAAGACAGCCGGCCTGAAAGAGACGCAGTACGGGCGCTTCGAGGCGCGCATCAAGGTGCCGAAGGGCCAGGGCATCTGGCCGGCGTTCTGGATGCTGGGCGCCGACATCGGCAAGGTGGGCTGGCCGCGCAGCGGCGAGATCGACATCATGGAAATCATCGGCAAGGAACCGCGCAATGCCTACGGCACGCTGCACGGGCCGGGCTACTCGGGCGAGCACGCGTTCAGCAAATCGATCGCGCTGGACGTCGCCGACTATGGCGACGACTTCCACGTGTTCGCCGTCGAGTGGGAACCGCAGGCGATCCGCTGGTACCGCGACGGCGTGCATTACCACACCGCCACGCCGGCCCTGGTGAAAGGCGACTGGGTATTCGAGCACCCGTTCTTCGTGCTGCTGAACCTTGCCGTCGGCGGCTACTGGCCCGGCTACCCGGACAGCACGACCGCGTTCCCGCGCCGGATGCTGGTCGATTATGTGCGGGTGTATCGCAAGGACGCGGCCCCGGCGCCGTGACTGGTTCAGCGCAGCGCCAGTGACTCTGCCCCGTCCGCATTCAGATGCAGCATGGCGCCGCGATGCGCCAGGTCGCGGCCCAGCACCAGGCGCAGGTTGGCCGGCGCGCGGCGCTCGACTTCCTGCAGATGCACGCTGCCCACGCGCTGCGCCAGACGCCGGGCCGCATCGACGTGGGCTGCGTCGTATTCGATGCGCGTGTGGCGCACCGCAAAGCCGGGCTGGTTCGACAGGCGCGTGACCCGCAAACTAGGTGCGTCGATCCGGCGCGCCAGTGCGCGCGCCATCCCGGTCACGCCATTGCCATTGCTGATCTCGAGACGCGTCACGGCCGGCGGCAGTGACAGCGGCTGCAAGGCAGACTGCACCACAGGCGCGCTTGCCGGTATGCGGCGCAGTTCCATCATGCCGTCCACGCCAACGTGAATCTGCGCCTGCGCCCAGCCGGGCTGTGGGGTTTCCATCGCCTGGCCGAGCGCGGCCACGGCTGTCTGGCCACCGGTCGCAGCGAAGTCGGCGCGCAAGTCGTGCTGGCGCAGCGACGCAGCCTGGCGCAGCATCTGCCGCGCGCGGGCATCCTGTCCCAGCGCCGCCAGCGCTTCGCCCAGCAACTCCCACGAATGGGCGACCAGCGGGTCGAGCAGGCAGGCCCGTTCCAGCGCCACGCGGGCAGCGTCGTAATCGCCGTTGCGCAGATACGCGCTACCCAGATCGGCGAACCGGTAGGCAGTATCCGGTCCGGCATCGGCCGGTGGCGACGCGGCCAGGTCGCGCCAGACAGCAAGCGATCCTGGCTCCACGCCAACTGGCGCCTGAAGCGGCGCGCACGCCGCAAGGCCCGCGCACAGCAAGGCCAGCCTGGTGAATCGGGTGTTCCGGTGAATGGTCAGGCGCATGGCGGCCTCCTTGGGTTCAGCGCGCGCTGGCCAGCGCGCTCATGGCACGGGAAATCTGGATCGCCGCCGGTCCCAGAAGAACCATCATCAGCGTCGGGAAAATACAGAAGATCAGCGGGAACAGCAGCTTGAGGCCAATGCGCGCAGCGGTTTCTTCGGCGATCATGCGCCGCTTGTGGCGCAGATTGTCGGCATACACACGCAATGCGTCGCCCACGCTGGTGCCGAAGCGTTCGGACTGGATCAGCATGGCCACCAGGGTATCGACATCGTCGACGCCGGAGCGCAGCGCGAAATTGCGCAGTGCCTTTTCCTTGCTGAAGCCGGCGCGCATTTCCATCAGCACGATCTGCATCTCCTGCGCCAGCACCACGCTCTTGATATGGATTTCGGCGGCCACCTTGACCAGTGCGCGCTCCAGGCTCAGGCCCGCCTCGACGCACACCGTCAACAGGTCGAGTGCATCGGGAATGGTCTCGAAGATCTCGCGCCGGCGCCGCTTGACGCGCCGCGCCAGCACGGCGTTGGGCAGGTAGTAGCCAAGCGCCGCGCCACACAGCAGGATCATCAGCACCATGCGGACCGACATATCCCCGCGCAACAGCATCACGGGCACCAGCACGGCGGGCGCCAGCAGCGCCAGCGCCGTCTTGGCGGCGAAGTACAGAGTGGGCGCCGCCGGGTTGCGCCAGCCGGCGTTCATGAAGCGGGTGCGCAGCGTCGATTTTTCCCAGCCTTCTTCGGGGATCGACAGCCGGGTGAGCGGCCGGGCAACGCTGGCGACACGCTCGATCCAGCGCAGGCGCGGCGCGTCACCAATGCCCGGCACCGCGCGCTGGCCGAGAAGACGGCGCAGACGCTCGCGCAGGGCCACCGGCGCGAACAGGGCCAGCGCGACCCAGCACAGCGCGCATACGACAACGAAGACAATCAGCAAAAACAACAGTTGCATGGTATTCATCGCGGCCTCATACGCGGATGCGGATAGTCTGGCGCAGCCACAGTACGCCAAAGATGATCATGCCCAGCCCGTACCACAGCAGCCGCTGGCCGCTCGGGTCGGTCCACAGCATGCTGACATACTGCGGGCTGCTCAGCGTCATCACGCCCATCACGCCAAATGGCAGCAAGCCCAGAATCCAGGCCGACATGCGGCCTTCGGCCGACAGCACCCGCACCTGGGCCACGAGTTTCAGGCGGGCGCGGATGATGCCGCTGATATTGCCGAGGATTTCGGCCAGGTTGCCACCCGAATCGCGCTGGATCAGCACTGCGATCACCAGGTAGCGCAGGTCGGTCAGCGGAATACGCGCGGCCAGGCCGTGCAGCGCTTCGTTCATCGGTACGCCGTAATTGATCTCTTCACGCGCGATGCGAAATTCACCGGCCAGCGGCTCGGGCATTTCATTGCCGACGATCTGCAGCACGTTGATGAACGAGTGCCCGGCGCGCAGCGCACGCGCGATGAAGTCCGCTGCCTCCGGCAGCTGGTACTCGATGCGGATCAGGCGCCGCCTGCGCATGCGCTGCAGCAGCCACCAGGGCAGGCCATGACTGGCCACGCACAGGAGCAGGCGCACCGGCAGCGGCAAGTCCCAGATGCTGCACGCCACCAGGACCGTGATCACGCAGCCGAAGGTGGCGCCAATGAAGTGGCTGACGGTCCAGCGGGCCCCCGCCTGCACCAGCAGCGCATCGATGCGCTGGGCCAGCACCGCCCGGTGCAGCAGCCGGTCCAGTGCAGGCCGGCGGCTGTAGGGACGCTGCTTGAGGATCGAGATGCGTTCGCCCGAACGTGTCTGCGTACCGCTGGACATGACCTGCAGGCGGCGTGCAATGCGGCGCGCCGCAGCGCCGCGGGTACTCATCCACCACAGGTAGAAGCCTTCGACCGCCAGGATGACGGCGGCGAACAGCACCACGACGAAACCGTAGAACAGGATGTCCATGACCGCTCCTTCAATCAAATACGCGGTCGGGATCGAACGTGTCGTCCGGCACCGGCACCCCGAACAGCTTGAGGCGGTCGGCAAAGCGCGGCCGCACACCGGTCGCGCTGAAGTGGCCGAGCACCCTGCCCTGCGGGTCAACGCCGCGCTGTTCGAACAGGAAGATCTCCTGCATCGAAATGACCTCGCCTTCCATGCCGGTGATCTCCTGCATGCTCACCAGCTTGCGCGTGCCGTCGGTCAGGCGCGAAACCTGCAGCACCACCGTCACCGCCGAAACAATCTGCTGGCGGATCGCGCGCGGCGTCAGGTTCACGGCGGCCATGCTGACCATGTTTTCCAGGCGCGACAGCGCGTCGCGCGGCGTGTTCGAGTGGATCGTGGCGAGCGAGCCTTCGTGGCCCGTGTTCATCGCCTGCAGCATGTCGAGCGCCTCGGCGCCGCGCACTTCGCCCAGGATGATGCGGTCGGGCCGCATGCGCAGTGCGTTGCGTACCAGCGCGCGCTGCGTGACTTCGCCCTTGTCCTCGATATTCGGCGGGCGCGTTTCCAGGCGCACGACGTGCGGCTGGCGCAGTTGCAGCTCGGCCGCGTCCTCGATCGTCACGACCCGTTCGCTGGCCGGGATGAAGCCCGAGATCAGGTTGAGCAAGGTGGTCTTGCCGCTGCCGGTGCCGCCCGAGATCAGGATGTTGACCTTGGCCATGCCCAGGCTTTCGATCACCCGGATCATCGGCGGCGCCATGCTTTTGTACTCGAGCAGGTTGTGCACCGTCAGCGGGCTGCCGCCGAAGCGGCGGATCGACAGGATCGGCCCGTCAACGGCCAGCGGCGGGATGATGGCGTTCACGCGCGAGCCGTCCGGCAGGCGCGCATCGACCATCGGACTCGATTCGTCGACCCGGCGCCCTACGCGCGAGACGATCTTTTCGATGATCTTCATCAGGTGCGCGTTGTCGTGGAAGGTGACGTCGGTCAGTTCGAGCTTGCCGCGCCGCTCGACCCAGACCTTGCTGGCGGTATTGACCAGGATGTCCGAGATCGTCGGATCGGCCAGCAGCGGCTCCAGCGGGCCGAAGCCCAGCATCTCGTGCTGGATGTCGAGCACCAGGTGGTGGCGCTCGTGCTGGTTCAGCACGATGCGTTCGTCTTCGATGATGCGCTGGACCAGCAGCGCCAGCTCGTGCTTGAACTGTTCGGCGGTCAGGCGCTTCAGGCGTTCCAGGTCGATCCGGTCGAGGATCATCTGATGCATCAGCTTCTTGAGCTCCTGGTAGGCCTGGTTCGGGGCGTCGTGCGATTCGGCGCCGGTCGGGCGCTCGGGGTCGGACAGTGCAAGGCGTTCGCGAAGGGACATCGATGTCTCCGGTGCGTGGTTCAGCGTGGGGAACGAATCAGTCGTCGTGATCCTGGCGCCCGAACAGGCGCCCCAGCAGGCCGCGGCTTTCGTGGACGCGCTGCGCGGTCACCAGTTCGACCAGATCGGCCAGGCTGCGCGCGGCGGCGCTCGAGCGCGACAACTGCAGCACCGGCACACCCTGATTCACCGAATCGGTGACCGCGATGTAGTCGTTGGGGAAGGTGTGCACCACTTCGCAGCCCAGCGCCGCATGCAGGTCCTGCAGACGCAGCTTGCCGCCTTTTTCGTAGCGGTTGACGATCAGACGAATGTTGTCGAGCACGTAGCCGAGCGAGCGGAAGATGTCGAGCAGGCGGCGCGCATCGCGGATATCGGGCAGCGCCAGTTGCAGCAACGGGTAGATCGTGTCGGTCACGTCCAGCGCGCGCAGCGACACGGCGTCGATCTGGCGCCCGACGTCGAGCAGCACGTAGTCGTAGTGCTGCCGCGCCACGCGCAGGATGGTGTCGATGTGTTCGGGCTTGGCCTGCCGCTCGTGGGATGGATCGTCGGCCGCCGCCAGCACGCCGAAGCCCGGCGTGACGTGCACCAGGCACGATTCGAGAAACGGCCCGTCGATGCGGGCGATCTGGGCGCATACGTCCGACATCGTCATGGCCGGCTTCTGGTCCGACACGTACAGGGCGGCGTCGCCGAACTGGCCGTGCAGGTCGATCAGCAACACCTTCTTGCCCGCCAGCGAGGCGAGCGCGTAGCCGAAATTGGTCGAGATGAAGGTGGCGCCGCTGCCGCCCTTGCAGGCGATGAAGGCCAGCACCTTCCCGTCGCGCATGGTCGACATGCCGGCGGCGCTCGCAATGCGGTCCATCGCTTCATGAAAGGCGCGGTGCACCAGCGGCAGTTGCAGCAGCTCGCGCACGCCGGCGCGCATCGCGGTAATCAACAGGTCGGGCTGGTGCTGGGTAGTCAGCAGCATCAGTTGCGCGGTCGGATACTGCCGGCCCAGGCGCTCGAGCAGGCTGGCCTCGGACGGTTCGAGGTTGCTGGCATCGACGATCACGAGTTGCGGCGCGTCGGGATCGGGGCGGTCGAGCGCCTCGCGCAGGCCGGCGCGGGTCGCGCCCAGGTGCAGGGGCGGCACCCGCGCGGCGCCCTGGGCGGCCAGTTCCGCGTACAGATGGCTGTCCCGGCTGATCAGGAGCGCTCTCATGAAATCCTCGGTAAGGGTAGGGCCGCGCGCTTACTGCGAACGGATCATGGGCGCCGGCTGGCCGGTGTCCGGTTGTGCGAACGAGCGCTCGTAGTTGTCGATGGCCGCGCGCGCGGCCCGGCCATCGAGCCCCGCGGCGGGGTTGCGGCTGGCGCCCGCTGCCGGGTCGATCGTCTGCGCGGCCAGGTTGGCCCGGGTCGCCGTGCCGAACTGGCTGTCCCATTGCGGCGTGGTCGAGATGCAGCCCTGCGCGCCGCAGGCCAGCAGCACCAGCGCCGCCCGGCGTGTGAATGTGGATGCCATGCTGCTCTCCTATTCCGGTTCGGGGCCGCCTGCGGCCTGCGCCGGTGCGGGTGGGACAGGCGCCGTGCCAGCAGCGGGCGTGCTGGAGGCGGGCATGCCTTCGAGGCGGCCGCCAAGCAGCACGCCAGCGCGCGACGGTGGGTCGAACCGATCGGTCGGCAAGCTCAGGCTGCCGGCCGGCAGCGGCTTGACCAGGCGCGCCGTGATGACGAAGACCAGTTCGGTGCGCTCCTGCTGGAAGTCGGTACTGCGAAACAGCGCGCCCAGTATCGGCACGTCGCTCAGTCCCGGCAGGCCTTTCAGGTTGGCGACCAGGTTGTTGCGCACCAGGCCACCGATGGCGAAGCTCTGGCCGTCGTGCAGCTGCACCGTGGTGCTGGCGCGGCGCGTGGTCAACAACGGCATGATCGCGGTGCCCGCAATGCCGGCGGCGCTGATGCCGATCCCTTCGCGCGACAGCTCCGACACTTCGGGCGCGACCTTCAGGTTGATGAGACCTCCGCCCAGCACCGTCGGGGTAAAGCGCAGGCCGACGCCGAATTCTTTCTCTTCCAGCGTCACCTTGTTATTGTCTTGCGCCACCGGGATGAAGAACTTGCCGCCGGCCAGGAACGCGCCTTCCTGCCCGCTGATGGCCAGCACATTCGGTTCGGCCAGGATGCGCACCAGGCCATCGAGCTTGTCGGTGTCGATGCCGAAGCGGTTGCCATTGGTCTTCAGGCCAGCCAGGCCGCCGCGCGCCAGGCCGCTGAGAAAATCGGTGGCCAGCGTGGTGGTCCAGCTGCCGGACCCGAAGTTCAGACGCACCCCGGTTTCCAGCCGCTCGAGCAGCGTGCGCGCGACTTCGGCCACCTTGACCTCGAGCTGCACCTGCTGGGGCGCGCTGACCGCCAGCAGGTTGATCACGCGGGCGCTGGCGCCACCTGCCCCGGCAGCGGCGCCGCCGCCGCTGCCATTGCCGACCTGGATCACGCCGTCGGTCGCGTTGTCCTTGTCGGCCGCCGGCAACTGGCGCAGCGGGCGGCGCACATAGGCGCCGGCCAGTTCCACGGCGCGGTTGACGGCAACAGCGTCGCTGACGGTGCCGGTCAGCACCAGCGTGTCATTGGCGGCCATCACCCGGATATCCTTCTCGTGCGGCATGGCGACGGCCAGCATCGCTTGCAGGCTGGCCGGGTCCATCGCGACCGTGATGTCGATCACGCTGCACGCGCCGCTGCGACCCTGCACGATCATATTGGTGGTGCCGACATCGACGGCGGCGATATACAGCGTGTCCGCTGCGACCAGCATCGCCTGCACGACGGCCGGGTTGCCGACGCTGCGCCGGGTGACTGCTTCGGGCAGGCGCAGCATGGTCGACTTGCCCATCTGAAGCGCCATGGTGGCAGGACGCGCGGCCTCGCCCTGGCAGCCGCCGTTCAGGCGCAGCCCCGACTGCGCTGCCACGTCAGGTGGTACCGTTTTTTTGGCTGCCGGGGCAGCCAGGGCCAGTGCGCTCAGGCCTGCCAGGACGGCCGCCAGGCAGGCGCGCAGTGCGATCGTGGAATGTCGGTGCATGATCGGTCCAGTCGAAGACATCAGAAGCATTCCTGCGATGCGTGCAGGCCGTTGATGACGCTGATGCATTCGCGGTGCGGCGCCCGCGGTGGCGCCGGCGCCCGCACCAGCTGCACCCGCGGTGGTGCCACAGCGCGCAGCACGACCGGCGCGGCGGGTGGCGCTGGCAGCAGGTTCTCCTTGGTCGCGCCGGTGGTGGCGGTGGCGGCGGGATCGATCTGGTTGCGCAGCGCCAGCGACAGCGTGCCGACGCTGCGTGCCAGGTCCAGCTTTTCGGCCTGTTCGGGCGTGACTTCGAGCGTGACGGCATTGACGACCTTGGGCTTGGTCTCATCGCGGCCCACTTCCTGGGCCACCGCCAGCACCAGGATGCGCTCCAGGACGATCTTCGAGATGCTGTGCGCACGGGCCTGCGGGGCGTTCGGATCGGGCGCCGTTTCGGTGCTGACGATGATGTCGACATAGTTGCCCGGCAGGGCGAAACCGGCCACGCCGATCACGTCGTTCACGCGCACGGTGATCGCGCGCTTGCCTTCGGTGATCAGGGCCGACAGGCCGCCCAGCGTGCCGGCCGGGGCCAGCTTGGCTTCGCTGACCGGTTCGCCGGCGAGCAGGCTGCTGCGCAGGACCCGGCCGTTCAGCGGCCCGGGATCGGTGAACGCGCCTTTGGGCACGCTGGGGGTGTGCCAATCCATCACGATGAACAGCGCGGGGTTGAGACGCTGGCCGATGTCGATGTCGCTTTTCGCGACGACGATCCTGCCGGCAGCGGGCACCGGCGCACTGAGCAACCAGCGCTCGGCCAGCGCCACGGCCAGCAGGCCGAGCACCACGGCCAGCCCCATCATGATTACGGCGCGCTTGTTTTTCATGGTGCGTCCCCTTCGCCGAACAGGCTGTACCACGCGCGCGTCAGGCCATCCACGTCGCAGCACGGCGGCTGACCGGTAAAGCCGGCGAAGTCGGCGATCCGGCCCAGCAACTCATGCGGATAGGCGGCCAGCAGCGCGCGCCCGGTGCGGCGGTGCAGATGATCGATCAGGAACGCGATGGCACTGTCATCGAGATCGATCCGGCGCTGCCGCGCCTGGCGCCGCAGCAGTGCGCGATAGCTCTGCTCCGACAGCGGTCCGACCGGAATCCGGTAACCGATGCGGCGCAGGCAGGCGTCGTCGAGCACCGATTCCGGCGCCAGGCTGGTGACCAGCACCAGGCTTACATCGAACGGCAAGACGTGCGTGGCGCCGCCCGGCACCGTGACATGGTCCAGGCCTGCTTCGAGCGCGCCGAGCCAGCGGTGCAGCAGTTCGCCCGGCGGCACACGCTGGCGGCCCACATCGTCCACCACGAGTAAACCGTTGTTGGCCAGGATGTGGGGCGGCGCATGCAGCACGCCGCTGCCAAGATCACTGCGCAGCTCCAGCATGTCGCGCGCCAGCTCTGGCCCCACGTGCACCAGCGGACGCTGGCTCAGGGCCCAGCGGGCATCGCCACTGCGGCGCTCTTCAAGGGCGCGTACGTGCAACGGGAGGGGGTGCAGCGCCAGGTCGTGCAGCTGGATGATTTCGTGGTTGACCAGCACCGCATACGGCACCGCGATCGGATCCTGGTGCAGGCGCGCGAGCTTGCGCGCCAGTGACGTCTTGCCGCTGCCGGACGGACCGTACAACAGCAGCGGGCGGCCCGAATACAGGGCGGCGCCGATCTGCTCGCGAATGGCCGGCGCCAGGCCGTCGCCGTCGAGCACCGCATCGAGCTCGGTGCGCGTGACGCGCGCGGCATCGGGCTGGCGCTGCGACTGGCGCGTGACCACGGCGCGCCACGCTGTCAGCGTCACCGGCGCCGGGCCGACATAGCGCGATTCGGCCAGGTATTCGCCGGCGGCGCGCTGGCCCAGGGTGGTCAACTGATAATGCACATCGAGGTCGCTGTCACCTGAATACGCGACTTCGGCCTGCTGGGTGCCCACCAGGGCCTGCAACACTTCGCGCAGCACGCTGACCGACAGCCGCAGGCGTCCAGTCAATTGGGACAGCGACGTCTTGCCGTCGGCATGCAGGCTCTTGACCACGAGCGCCGTCACCAGGCGCGCGTCGAGCCCCGTATCGCGCACCGTGCGCGGCTGGCGCGGCAGCACTGCGGCGAGATTGCCATCCGCATCAAAACCCGGCGCAGGCAGGGACAACGATGTCTCCGGTCCGGTTGGCGCGGCGGCCGATAACACTCCGATCATGACGTCTCCTGCGGCGGAAGTTGGTTCTGGGAAAACCTCAATTGATTCTAACGAGCATCTATTTTGGGCACTTGATGCCTGACAAGAGCGGCCCCGGCGATCAAGCGAGGTGCGTGGCGCCGTAACGGCCGACCAGATGCACGATGGTCCCCGCAGCAATGGCCACGCCATAGGGAATCGAGCCGGCGCTGGGCCGGCCGCCGGAGTCCTGACTCGGGCTTGGCAAGCGTTGCAAGCGCAGCAGGATGGGCAGCAACATGGCCCACAGATTGGCGAGGGCCAGGCGCAGCCGCCCTCTGACAATGAGAACCACCAGCACCATCACGCCGCCTGCGCACCAGGCCAGGATCGCGATGCGCAGCGCGTCGCCTGCGCCGGTGAAGACGCCGACAGCGGCCATCATCTTGACGTCGCCGGCGGCCATGCCGCGCAGCAGATAGAACGGCAGCAGTACGGCCAGACCGGTCGCGCAGCCACCCAGTGCGGATAGCAGCGCCGTCAGTGGCTGGGGCGACAGCAGGTGCAGCAGCAGCGCACCGAGTACACCGGCGAGCAGCAGAAAATTGGGAATGCGCCGACTTTCCAGGTCCTTGATCGCAGCGGCCGTCACCAGCAGCAGCAGCAGCGTGTCGAGGTAGGGTGCGATATCCATGATCGGCTCCAGAAAAAATGCCCCCCGGGGCCGGACTGCGACACGGGGGGCACACGGATTACGGTGCAGTCGGGTTAGCGGCGTTCAGCTGATCCCGGATGTACTCGAACGTTTCCTTGATGCCAGTACCGACTTGCCCAGCCACGGTGGCCATTGCGACGCCGATGAGTGCAGCGATCAGGCCATACTCGATGGCAGTCACACCGTTTTCGTCTGCGATGAAGGCTTTGATGGCGGAGGTAATCGTGCTCATGACAAAACTCCTTTAGTGGTTGAAAAATACTGGCTGCGACCGGGCCCGGCCGCCCCTGCTCTATGACTTGTGCCAGTAAGTTGACTATAGGCATTAATGCCGCACGGCAATTTGACGATGCGCAGTTTTCCGTGGGGAAATATTTTTGCGTGAGGAAAAACAAGGTTCACGAGCTGATGGGTCGCGACCCGATGACACAGGAGAAAAATCGCCAAGAATAGTTGCCGCTAGTACAAAAAAGCATTATGCTGTTTTGCTTGGCCGCTGAAAAATGCGGCACTTCTGGCCCTCTTGCGCGTCATCCCACGCCATCTGCAGGGTCTTTTTTTTTCGTGCTTTGGCTGGCCTGACAACGACGACATGGATTCCCTGCTGCGACACATGGTGGACATGACCGGCCACCGCGATCATGCGATGCTGGACATCTCGGTGATCTCGGCGGTCCAGGAACTATCGGGCGCGAACCAGACCCGGGTCCTGGGCATTTCCACGGTTGGCGACCAGCTGTTCGTGCGCTCGCGCGCCTGCATTCAGGCTGGCGGCGTTGCCTGCCCGGAAGAACCCCAGGACAGCGGCCCGGGCGAGCCGATCGCCACCTACCCTGAACTCGAGGCGTGCCTGCGCCAGCACGCCACGCGCGCCGAAGGCATGGGCCAGGACGGCTTGCGCCGCCTGTGGCTGCCGATCTGGTTCGGCGAGCGGGCCGATACCTGCCTCGAGATCGTCCACGACACCCCGTTCACGCCGGAGGCGCTGTACATGGTCAGCGGCATCGTCAGCGTGTACCGCAACTTCCAGAATCTGCTCGATTACAGCGAGCGCGATTCGCTCACGGGCCTGCTCAACCGCAAGACCTTCGACGACCAGCTGGCACGCATGCTGCATGCCACTGACGTCGATCCCGTCATGCCCGGCCTGGCCGAGCGGCGCGGACAGCACGGGGCGGAGGCGCAGTGGCTGGCCGTGGTCGACGTCGACCACTTCAAGACGGTCAACGACCGCTTCGGTCACCTGTACGGCGACGAAGTCCTGATCCTGATCGCCAACCTGCTGCAGTCGTCCTTCCGTACGCAGGACCGGGTGTTTCGCTTTGGCGGTGAAGAGTTCGTGGTACTGCTGCGCTCGACAACGCTCGAGAACGCGCGCCGCATCATCGAGCGCTTTCGCCTCGATGTCGAAAGCCACCATTTCCCGCAGGTGGGGCAAGTCACTGTCAGCATCGGCTTTACAAGCGTCAGCGCGGCCGATTCGCCTGTCGTCACGCTCGGCCACGCCGACCAGGCGCTGTATTTCGCGAAGGCCAACGGCCGCAACCGCGTGTGCCATTACGAAGCGCTGGTCGATGGCGGCCTGCTGCAGACCGTCACGACCAACGACACCGCCGAATTCTTCTGAGCGCGTCGCGCGCTCAGGCTACCTGCATGAAGCGCAGCGGTTCGACCTGCCACTTCTCGGCCGATTCGTGACGCACGATCCGGTCGCCGCCACCAAAGCCCAGCGGCCGTGACAGATCGACGGTCTCGGGCTTGATGTAGCGCTGCTGTTTGGTGTGGAAGAACACGTTGACCTTGGGCGTGAGCAGGCTTGTTTCATGCGGCTCGATCACGACGCCCAGGCGGCCCGATTCCAGCAGCACCAGCGTGCCAACCGGATAGATACCGACACAGCGCATGAATTCCTGCGCCAATCCCGGATTGAAGTGGAACTTGCTCCATTCGTGGATCTTGCGCAGCGCTTCGGCCGCCGGCATGCCCTTGTGGTAGCAGCGCTCCGACGTGATCGCATCGTATACGTCGACGATGGCCGCCATCTGCGCCAGTTCGCTGATCGCGTCCTCGGCCTGACGGTCCGGATAACCGCTGCCGTCGCGCCGTTCGTGATGGTGCAGCGTGATGTCCAGTGGAATGGCGCCGATGCCGGGCGTGCGCAGCAGGATGTCGTGGCCATCGCGCGGATGACGCTTGACGATCTCGAACTCGGCATCGGTCAGGCGCCCCGCCTTGTTAAGAATCGCGTCCGGCACCAGCGCCTTGCCAGTGTCGTGCAGCAGGCCGCCGATGCCTGCCTGATAGATCTGCTCGTCGTCCAGATTGCGCGAGCGGCAGAACGCCACCAGCAGCGCGCACACGCTCACCGAATGCAGGAAAGTGTAATCGTCCTTGTTCTTGATCTGCAACAGGCCGAGCAAGGCGCCTGCGTTGCGCAGGATCGATTCGGTGATGTTCTGCACGACCGGCCCGACCTGCTCGAGCTCGACGGCCTTGCCCAGGCGCGCGTCCTGCATCACCGTGCGCACCACGCCTACCGCCTCGCGCCGCACCGTGGCGGCGCGGCGCAGCTCTTCGCCGACCGATACCCGTACCCGGCTGGTCAGGGTGGTAGCCAGCGCCGTCACTTCGGCTTCGGTAGCCGCCTGCGCTTGCGCCAGCGTCGGCGCGTCGACATCCATGCCGCGGCTGCAGTCGATCACGACGCCACGGATGCGCGCATCGCGGATCTTCTGGATTTCGCTCTCGCAGGACAGCAGGAACTTGCTGCGCACGAAGGGGTGTTCCATCCACCCGCAATCGAGGTCATGAATGAACATGCCCACCCGGAGCTGTGACGCATCGACTTTTTTTAACATCTGCTGCCTCTTTCATTACGAGATGCCGACGCTGCGCATCGTTATGCCACCAGTATAACGAAGAGATTTCTTTTAATCACCTGTTGTTGCCCTATAGGCACGGTACACATACCGGGACATCGCGCCTTCAGCTTGACGTTAACGTTAACGTCAGATACCGTACCAGCACTCCTCGTCCTCACGCCTTCAAGGACCGCTACCATGAACGATACGACCACTGCCGCCAACCTGGCTGCCTCCGCCACCCCGCAACTGGCCAACAAGGTGCGCTTCGTCACCGCCGCTTCGCTGTTCGACGGCCACGACGCCTCGATCAACATCATGCGGCGCATCCTGCAATCGAATGGCGCCGAGGTCATCCACCTGGGCCACAACCGCTCGGTCGATGACGTCGTCACGGCGGCGCTGGCCGAGGACGCGCAGGGCATCGCCATCTCGAGCTACCAGGGCGGCCACGTCGAATACTTCAAGTACATGATCGACCTGCTGCGCGAGCGCGGCGGCGCGCACATCAAGGTGTTCGGCGGCGGCGGCGGCGTGATCGTCGCGCACGAGATCGACGAATTGCATGCCTACGGCGTCACCCGCATCTTCAGCCCGGAAGACGGCCAGCGCATGGGCCTGGTCGGCATGATCCACGCGATGCTGCAAGCCTGCGACGTCGACCTGTCACCGTACGCCCCGACCACGCTGGCGGCGCTACAGCAGGGCGAGCTGGCCGCGCGCCACCGCCCGCTGGCGCAACTGATCACGGCGCTGGAAAACGACAAGGTCGATGCCGCGCTGCGCGCGCAGATCCTCGAACACGCCGCGACGCTGCGCGTGCCGACGCTGGGCATCACCGGCACCGGCGGCGCCGGTAAATCGTCGCTGACCGATGAACTGATCCGCCGCATCCGCCTCGATCAGGGCGACCGCCTGAACATCGCCGTGATCTCGATCGACCCGTCGCGCCGCAAGTCCGGCGGCGCGCTGCTGGGTGACCGCATCCGCATGAATGCAATCAGTCCGTGGAACGGGCAGACGCGCGTCTTCATGCGCTCACTGGCCACGCGCGACGCCGGCTCGGAAATCTCGCAGGCGCTGCCCGACGTGATCGCGGCCTGCAAGGTGACCGGGTTCGACCTCGTGATCGTCGAGACGTCGGGCATCGGCCAGGGCGACGCCGCCATCGTGCCGCACGTCGACACGTCGATGTACGTGATGACGCCGGAGTTCGGCGCCGCTTCGCAGCTCGAAAAAATCGACATGCTCGATTTCGCCGACTTCATCGCCATCAACAAGTTCGACCGCAAGGGCGCGCTTGACGCACTGCGCGACGTGGCCAAGCAGTACCAGCGCAACCGCGAATTGTGGAGCCAGAGCCCGGACCAGATGCCGGTGTTCGGCACCCAGGCGTCACGCTTCAACGACGATGGCGTGACGGCGCTGTACCACGGCCTGCTGCCCCGGCTCGCGGCCCTTGGCCTGCCGATCGATGCGAGCAGCCTGCCCGCGCCGGCGCTGCGCTACTCGAGCGGCAAGAACGTGATCGTGCCGCCGGCGCGCAGCCGCTACCTGGCCGAAATCGCCGATACCGTGCGCGGCTACCACCGCCACGTGGCACGCCAGGTGAAACTCGCGCGCGAGCGCCAGCAACTGGGCGAATCGAAGCGCATGCTGCTGGCCGCCGGCCAGAGCCCTGCCACGGGCGACGCGCTCGATGGCTTGATGGCCGAACGCGAGAACGCGATGGATGGCGAAGCCAAAACCCTCGTCGCAGCCTGGCCTGCGCTGCAGGCCGCGTATGCCGGCGACGACTACGTCACGCACGTGCGCGACAAGGAAATCCGCACGCGCCTGGTCACAAAAACCTTGTCGGGCAATCCGATCCGCAAGGTCGCGCTGCCGCGCTTTGAAGACCACGGCGAAATCCTGCGCTTTCTGATGCTCGAGAACGTGCCGGGCGCGTTCCCCTACACTGCCGGCGTGTTCCCGTTCAAACGTGAAGGCGAAGACCCGACCCGCATGTTCGCGGGCGAAGGCGACGCCTTCCGCACCAACAAACGCTTCAAGCTCGTCTCGACGGGCATGGATGCCAAGCGCCTGTCGACCGCGTTCGATTCGGTCACGCTGTACGGCGCCGACCCGGCGCTGCGGCCCGATATCTACGGCAAGGTGGGCAACTCGGGCGTGTCGATTGCCACGCTGGACGACATGAAGGTGCTGTACGACGGCTTCGACCTGTGCAGCCCGTCGACGTCGGTGTCGATGACGATCAACGGCCCGGCGCCGACCATCCTGGCGATGTTCATGAATACGGCGATCGACCAGCAGATCGACAAGTTCGCGCACGACAACGGCCGCCAGCCCACGCCTGAAGAAAGCGAAAAAATCCGCGCCTGGGTGCTGACCAGCGTGCGCGGCACCGTGCAGGCCGATATCCTGAAGGAAGACCAGGGCCAGAACACCTGCATCTTCTCGACCGAGTTTTCGCTGAAGGTCATGGGCGACATCCAGGAATATTTCGTGCGCCACGGCGTGCGCAATTTCTACTCGGTGTCGATCTCGGGTTATCACATTGCCGAAGCGGGCGCCAATCCGATCTCGCAACTGGCCTTCACGCTGTCGAATGGCTTCACGTTCGTCGAAGCCTACCTGGCGCGCGGGATGCACATCGACGACTTCGCGCCGAACCTGTCGTTCTTCTTCTCGAACGGCATGGACCCGGAATACACGGTGCTCGGGCGCGTCGCACGCCGCCTGTGGGCGGTGGCCATGCGCGAGCGCTACGGCGCCAACGACCGCTCGCAGAAGCTCAAGTACCACATCCAGACGTCGGGCCGTTCCCTGCACGCGCAAGAGATCGACTTCAACGACATCCGCACCACGCTGCAGGCGCTGATCGCGATCTACGACAACTGCAACTCGCTGCACACCAATGCCTACGACGAAGCGATCACCACGCCGACCGATGAATCGGTACGCCGTGCGCTGGCCATCCAGCTGATCATCAACCGCGAATGGGGCCTGGCCAAGAACGAGAACCCGAACCAGGGCGCGTTCATCATGGACGAACTGACCGACCTCGTCGAAGAGCAGGTGCTGCAGGAATTCGAGCGCATCGCCGAACGCGGCGGCGTGCTGGGCGCGATGGAAACCGGCTACCAGCGTGGCAAGATCCAGGAAGAGTCGATGCTGTACGAGCACCAGAAGCACGACGGCACGCTGCCGATCATCGGCGTCAATACCTTCCGCAACCCGAAGGGATCGGGCGCGCCGGCGACCATCGAACTGGCACGTTCGACCGACGACGAAAAGCAGTCGCAGCTGCAGCGCCTGGACGCCTTCCACACGCGCCACGCGGAAGCCGCGCCGGCTGCGCTGGCCGCCCTGCGCCAGGCGGCGATCGACAACCAGAACGTGTTTGCGCACCTGATGGACGCCGTGCGCGTGTGCTCGCTGGGGCAGATCACGACGGCGCTGTTTGAAGTGGGCGGGCAGTATCGGCGTAATATGTAATTGTAATAACGGCGGCGGCAAACGGCCTAGAATGACTTCGTGAACACCACGGAGTCATTCATGCCAATCCGCCCCGCACAACTCGCCGCCCTGATGCGCGAAGTCGAACAGGAAGACCCGATCGACTTCGCCGACCTTCCCTTCCCCGAAGACGAACTGCGCGACCTCGTCGCCAGCCACCTGTGCGAGATGGCGGCGGCGATGGAAAACTTCAGCCACGAAGATCGCATGATGACCCTGCTTGCCGTGTCGGCCAAGCTGGTGCTGGAAAACCTCGTGCTCCACGTTCAGTTATTGCGGCGGCACGGCTTGCCCGTCGGCGAACATGTCGATGCCTTGTTGCAACGTCTGAGCAAGGGCCCCGGCACCGAAAAGGAGTGAAAAGGGCTGCGCCGGTCGCCTCCTGTCTCGGTAACAATTGCTCTCACTTTTTTGCTGTTACCTGTGGCTGGAATTTGCAACAATTGCACCCGTTTGCACGTTGGCGACGCTGTTCCTTCAGGTATTATTTGTTGTTGAGGAATTTCGCTATCTGGCGAAACAACGAACTCCACTGCCTGAGGAATCCCACATGTCGCGCCACGCTACCAAGCTTACTCTTACCGCCCTGCTGTCCGGCGCCATCCTTGCTGCCGGCCTGTCCGGTTGCAATCGTACCCAGTCGACCGAGACCCTGCTGGCCGAAGCCACTAACTATCAACAAAAAGGCGATATCAAGGCGGCGCTGATCCAGTTGAAGAATGCCGTGGCAAACAGCCCGGAAAATGGCGAAGCGCGCATGGCGCTGGGCGCCCTGCAATTGTCGACCGGCGACGCCGTATCGGCTGAAAAAGAATTCGGCCGCGCCCGTTCGCTGGGCATCCCGGCGGCGCGCGTGCTGCCGCTGCTCGGCCAGGCGCTGACGCAGCAAGGCAAGTTCAAGGACGTGCTGACCGAGATCACGCCCGAAGCGGCGGCCGGCTCGGCACCACTGCTGAGCCTGCGCGCCGATGCGCTGCTGGGCAGCGGCAAGCCGGACGAAGCGCAGCAGGCCTACGCCGCCGCGCTGGCAGCCGACGCCAATTCGGGCGAGGCCCTGATGGGCATGGCGCGCATGGCCGCCGCCAAAGGCGACCGCGAAGCAGCACAGCGTTATGTCGAGGATGCGGTTGCCAAGGATCCGAAGAATCCCGAAGTCTACATGATGCGCGGCTCGATGCTGAACATGATGAACAAGCCGGACGAAGCCCTGGCCGCGTATGACCAGGCGCTCAAGCTCAAGCCGGATCACCGCGGCGCCCACATTGAAAAGGCCTATGTCGAGATCGCCCGTGGCAAGTTCGATGCGGCCAAGATCGAAGTCGAGGCAGCCGAAAAGAATTCGCCGGGCAGTCTGCTGGTGGTGTACACCCGCGCCCTGTTCGAGTTCTCGCAAGGTAAATACTCGGCAGCGAAAGACGCGCTGGCCAAAATCCTCAAGATCGCGCCCGATCACCAGCCGAGCATCCTGCTGGCCGGCGCATCGGAGCTGAACCTGGGCGGGACCCAGCAGGCCGAGCAGCATCTGCGCAAATACCTGCAAAGTAACCCGAACAATGTCTATGCACGCAAGCTGCTGGCCCAGGCACAACTGCGCAATTCGCAGCCAGCCGATGCTGCCGCAACCCTGGCACCGGCCCTGAAAGACGCGCCGCAGGATGCGCAATTGCTGGCACTGGCGGGTGAGTCGTACATGCAGGTGCGCGACTTCGACAAGGCCAGCAGCTACCTCCAGCAGGCCGCCACGCTGGCGCCGCAAGCTGCCGCCGTGCGCACCTCGCTTGGCCTGTCGCGCCTGGCGCAGGGTGACCAGGCCCGTGGTCTGAGCGAACTCGAAGCAGCCGCCACGCTCGATCCGAAATCGATCCAGGCGACGATGGCCCTGGTGCAGACCGAGATGGGCATGAAGCGCTACGATCGGGCCGAGGCTGCCGTCGCATCGCTCGAAAAGCAGCAGCCTGACAGCGCGCAGGTGCAGCAGCTCAAGGGCGCCGTGTACATGGTCCAGGGCAAGAATGCGCCGGCACGCGCGGCGTTCGAGAAAGCCGTGCAGTTGCAGCCGACGTTCCTGCCGGCCGTGACCAATCTGGCCCGTCTGGACATGCAGGAGAAAAAGCCGGACGCTGCCAAGGCACGCTTCACGGCCTTCCTCGAGAAAGACAAGAACAATGCCGATGCGATGGCGGCATTGGGTGAGCTGGCGCTGCTGCAGAAGAACACGGCCGAAGCCACCACCTGGTTCGAAAAAGCCAGCACGGCCAATCCGCAGGCAACGGCGCCGGCATTGAAGCTGGGCGCGCACTACCTGCGCACCGACCAGGCGCCGAAAGCGCTGACGCTGGCCCGCAAGTTCCAGACCACGAATCCGACCGATGCCGGCGTGCTCGAACTGCTGGGCCAGTCGCAGGTCGCCACCAAGGATCTGAATGGCGCGCTCGATACCTACAGCAAGCTGGCCAATGTGTTGCCGAAATCGGCGCCGGCGCAGATTCGCCTGGCCGAGGTGCAGCGCCTGCTCAAGAACGACAGTGAAGCCGCCGGCCACATCAAGCGTGCGGTCGACCTGCAGCCTGATTTCATGCCCGCGCGTCTGATGCAGGTGGACGCGGCGATGCGCGCCAAGCGCCCGGACGATGCACTGGCAGCAGCGCGCCAGGCGCAGCAGGCCGCGCCGAAAGCGCCGCTCGGCTTCGTGCTCGAGGGCGACATCCTGATGAGCCAGCAAAAGAGCGCGCCTGCCCTGCAGGCGTATGAAAAAGCGGCAGCGCTCGCGCCGTCGTCGGAACTGAACGCCAAGGTCGTGCAGGCGATGCAGGCAGGCGGAAAGAGCAAGGAAGCACTGGCGCGCGCCGAAAAGTGGCTGGCCCAGAACCCGTCCGATGCACGCATGGCGCTGATGGTCTCCGAGATCAATATGGCGGGCAAGGATTACAAGGCGGCCATCACCCGTCTGGAATCCGTGCAAAAGACGGCGCCGGACAACCCGCTGGTGCTGAACAACCTGGCCTGGGCCTACCAGCAGGTGAAGGATCCGCGCGCGCTGGCCACCGCCGAGCAGGCATTCAAGGTGGCCAGCGACAATCCGGGCGTGATGGACACGCTGGGCTGGATGCTGGTGGAACAGGGCAATGTCGCACGCGGCCTGCCGCTGCTGCAAAAAGCCAGCACCCAGGCGCCGAACGCCATGGAGATCCGTTATCACCTGGCGCAGGCGCTGAACAAGAGTGGCGACAAGGCTGGCGCCAAGCGCGAGCTCGACAAGCTGCTGGCAGCGAACGCGCCATTCGCACAAGCCGATGAGGCACGCGCGCTGCTCAAGACGCTGTAATGTGGCACACCGCCGCCGCACGCTATCGCATGGCTTGCGGCGGCCTTGTTCACCGTTGCATACGGTATCCTCGCGATGATATTTATTCATCCTATCGAACGCACAATTTATTGATGTCGAGATAAGATGTCATGACATAAATAAGGATGTTTATCGTGAACGACGATTCATACGGAATCCGGCTTACCGATACTTCGGACGGTCGTAACTCGGCCAGCATGCTGATCAACAGGATGTACGCCTGGCGTGGTTATTCCGGAGATCACCAGCCGAGTAACGACCCCAATCGCATCACGCTGACCGCCACCGACAAGGGGGAAGTCGTCGGCACCCTCAGCATCGGCATCGATTCCGAGGTGGGACTGATGGCCGACGAGGTCTTCGGCGCTGAGCTCGATGCCCACCGCGCCAACGGCGCGCGCTTGTGCGAGTTCACCAAATTCGCTTTTGATCCGTCGGTACGTTCGAAAACCGCGCTGGCCAATGTGTTTCACCTGGCCGTGATCTACGCGCGCGACATGCATGGCTGCACCGACATCATCATCGAGGTCAATCCGCGCCACCGCCGCTTCTACGAACGCATGCTGGGGTTCCGCAAAGAGGGTGAGCTCAAGATCAACACGCGCGTGGATGCGCCTGCCTACTTGCTGCGCGTCAACCTGAAATACGTAACCGAGCAGATCAGCATTTTTGGCGGCACCTTTGCTGCCGATGGTGAAACCGAAGAGCGCTCGTTCTACCCATACTTCTTCTCACCCCGTGAGGAACGCGGTATCATCAACCGCCTGCTGCGCATGGATGAGTCGCATCCGGCGTAAGCACTTGCGCCGCCGGTACGCGCCCTGCTCTTTCTGCGGCGCTGACCAGCTTGTCCCTACTTTTTCGCAATGTCCCCGATGAACAATCCGTTCCAGTACGAGCAGGCGTTTTCACGCAATATTGGCTGGGTCACGCCTGCTGAACAGCAGCAGTTGCGTGGCAAGCGCATCGCCATCGCGGGGGGCGGCGGCGTTGGCGGTGTGCACCTGCTGACGCTGGCCCGCCTGGGTGTGACGCATTTTCATATCGCCGACTTCGACACGTTTGACATTCCCAACTTTAATCGCCAGGTCGGCGCGATGATGTCGACTGTCGGCCAACCCAAGGCCGACGTGCTGGCGCGCATGGCGCGTGACATCAATCCCGACATCGACATCAGGATCTTTCCCGAGGGCGTCCATGCCGACAATCTCGACGAATTCCTGATCGGGGTCGACCTGTACGTCGACGCGCTCGACTTCTTCGCCTTCGATGCGCGTCAGCAGACGTTTGCCGCCTGCGCACGGCTCGGCATCCCGGCCACCACTGCTGCGCCGCTGGGCATGGGCGCCGCCCTGCTCAACTTCATGCCGGGCAAGATGACGTTCGAAGAGTATTTTGGCTGGGGCGATTTGCCGGAGCAGGAAAAAGCCATCCGCTTCGTGGTCGGCCTGGCGCCGGCCGGCCTGCACCGCAACTACCTGATGGTGCCGGGCTCGGTGAACTTTGCCGAGCGGCGTGGCCCGTCGACCTTCATGGCTTGCCAGCTGTGCGCCGGCATCATCGCCACCGAGTCGCTCAAGATCCTGCTGGGCCGCGGCGATGTACTGGCAGCACCGTGGGGCATGCAGTTCGACGCTTACCGCAACAAGCTCAAGCGCACGTGGAGGCCGGGCGGCAACCGTCATCCGATCCAGCGTCTCGCGATTGCGATTGGCCGGCGCCAGTTTGCACGCATGGCAGCCGCCAGCCGCTGAACGAACGGCGCGTCGGCGCATGGCGCCGACGAATCGGACAACGAAAAAAAACCACTGTCCGTTGCCGGCAGTGGTTTTTTTCTTGCTTGAGAACAGGGCCTGCGCAGCAGACCCGTGGTTCTTAGGCAGCTTTCTTGTTGCGGCGACGTGCTGCGTACAGACCCAGCATGCCCAGGCCCAGCAGGCCAACCGATGCTGGCTCTGGCACTTCAGCTGCGTTTTCGAACACGACGTCCAACGAACCACGGATGATCTGGGTGCCGCTCACTGGGAAGTTGATCAGCTGACCCGACTGGAACGACAGGTTGTAGAATGGATTAGGAGCGACGAAGAAGTTCATGCCGGCAGCAGTCAGGTCGAAACCGGTGGTCGAACCGAAGCTGCCGCAGTTGATGCCCGAGCCGACGCCCGTGCCGCAGGTGCTCAGGGAAGGATCCAGGTTGCCTTCGCCGGTGATTGCTTCGCCGGTAGCCAGGATAACGTCATCACTATTGTTCCCGAACGTGAAATCGCCGGTGCCTGAGGTTGGAGTCACACCCAGGGTGGTGTTGCGGTTCGCATCCAGATACAGCGACAGACCGCCGGTACCAGGCAGGAACGAGAACTTGGTGTTGGTGCCTTCCTGCGTGATCGTGCCCGACGCTTTGTACACTGCGTACATGCCGTAGTTCTGACCCAGACCGGTGTCGCCCGACTCAATGGCGAGACCGTCGCTGACGAACGAGGTAGCACGGAAATACAGCGAGACGTCGAAGGTGCCAGCGGTCGTGTTGAACGAAGCCACTTCGATGTAGGTGCCGCCGATACGGTCAGCGGTGAAGTTAGCCGACGGGCCGGTTGGGTTGACCTCGAACACGCCAGCGCTGGCGGTTGCGCTGAACAGGGAAGCAGCTGCGATCGATGCGGCGACGATGGTTTTCTTGAAGGCGTTCATTTCGTAAATCTCCTGGGTTGTCTGGGGTACTGCTCACGAGGCTATATAAGCAATCACCGTGCCAGCTCAAGAAATTTGTTTTAAATCAAACAGTTAGCGATTCAGACTGTTCGAGATCAAACATCACTGTAAAAAATACCGACAGCATATTTCCTCCCTGAAGACGATGCTGTCAGATTGCTCCTACACCGGCTTGCGTACCACGACATTCCAAGTATTTCCCGAAGTAAATTCGGAGTGAATTTCATAACCTGCCGCCAACATCTTGGCGCGAAGTTCTTCGGTATGGAATGGGCTGTACAGAATCCCCTTGCGAATGCCCCAGTCGTTGATTTTTTGCGCTGCCCAGCGCAGCGGTGCGAAACCGGTTGGGTACAACAACACATTCGCTGCCATCGTGCCACCTGGTTTGAGCACACGCAGGATGTCGCGCAAGGCACCATCGATCGTCGGGAAGCAGTGGATCGAGTTGGCGATATTGGCCGTGTCGAAGCTGTTGTCGGCAAACGGCAGCTGTGCCGCATCGGCGTGCTGGACAACAACCTGGGGATTATTGGCAAAACGGCGCTTGGCACCGGCCAGCATCGACGGGGCGTAGTCGATACCAGTCACCTTGACTTGCGGCAGCTTGCGGCGACGGCGCCAGTTCAGCACCATCTCGAGCAGCGTTCCGGTGCCGCATGCCACTTCCAGGTGTTCCGGACCGAAGTTCGGTCCGAAGAAGCGCATCTGGGTGCCGATGGTGCTGTTATAAGCGAAGGTCAGAATGAAGAAACCGCGCAGGTCGTACCACCACGGCTCGGAGGAATAGGCTTCGGCGATTTCGTCCCTGGTCTTACCTGTCGTCATGGCGCACCCTCATTGTCAAATACAAGAGCGCTGAATATAGGACGTTCCTGCCAAGCAGGCAAGGAACAAATGCAACAGAGAAAGTATGGCGGGCTGCCGCGGCCCTTGGGAAGGGACCGCAGAAGGGTGACTGATTAACCGAGCTGGCGCAGGCGGTTGATGATACCGGCTTCTTCGCGCTGCGAAAAGAACCATGGAAACAGCGAGCGCTCGCCCACTGCCTTGTCCTGCATGCCGCCCCACTTGGCCACCTGCTCGGTCCCGTAGGCAGTGGCGGCGCTGAGCAGCACTGCCGGCGCCTGAACACGCGGGTTGGGCCGCGCTTCGCACACTGTCTGGAAACCCAACATGGCTTCATAGAAACGACGGTGACGTGGATTGACCTCAATGAAGATGTGCGTGCAACCATTCAGGTCGCGGGCATAGATCAGGGCCACGTGGAACAGCGAGGCCAGCACGGCCTTGGACTTGATCGCCGGATCGACAGCCAGCTTGATGATTTCGCATACCTTGCCGCTGTTGCGCTGGGTATCGACGTAGTCGGAAAACACCTGGTCGGCCATCAGGCCGATCTCGGAGTCCAGGCCCAGGCTCAATGTGCCGAACACCTGCCCGTGGTCCGAAGCGGTCAGCGTGATCCGGTTCGGATCGTTGCCAATCTGGTGATTCCCGCTATAGCCGCGCCAGGCGTACATCTTACTGATGAGCATGCTTGCGGAATTACGCTGGGTATCAATATCGGCCGCGCGAATGCCGAATACGCGTTCGTTGATGGTAACGTCGATGATGCTGGGATTCATTCCACCCTTAGCGAAGTCATCGCTGCCCAGACCTGCGCAAGAAACGGCTGGCGCTAATGTCTCGATCATATACTTCCTCCAGGCGAAACCGATGTGATGTATTAATGAAATGTGATCATCATAGCATCAATAATTACAATTTATAAATTTGGTTACCAAAATGAACTTTTTCTGGCACCAGGGCTACTAAACTCGTCAGAAAGTAAAGAGTAGCAGCTCAAGCGGCCTCTGCGGTACGTGGCGACAAGAAAGCCTTGTGAAACAAGTGGCGCGCGAGCAACACTGGTGGCATACGCAACCAGTTTCCGCGCACATACAAGGCAAAGCGGGCTGCACCGTCGAAGCGCGTAGCGCATTCCGGGTGCAATGGCGACAGCGCACGCAGGAAGAGCGCATCCATCAGTGGCAACAACAAGCGCGTCGGGCCAAACGGCGCGGCAGCAGCCAGCGTTGCGGCTGGCACCGGCGTGCCGAACGTGCGGGTGATGTAACGCAGTGCGTAGAACAACGGGCGCGTCAGTTCCAGCGCATCGGCACGTGCCACGAGGCCATCCCAGAACCCTGGCTCGGTGCCAAAATGCAGCGCCAGGCGATGCAGGTCGAACAGGTCGCGCAAGCCCTGGTCGAATTCGCCACCGAAGAACAGGTGCACGGCGCTGTGCAAGAACATGTCGTGTGGGCACAGCGTGTAGATACCCAATGCGCCCTGCTCACCAGGAATCTCCCGTGCTGCCGCAAGCAACAGTGCCGGATCGGGCCGCACCGGAGCCGTTTCGGGCAGGATCGCGTGGTGAACATCAATTGCATTACCGCGGCGCAAATGCACCATTGGCGGCAGCTCATGCATCCAGGTGCGGTAATAGCGTTCGTCGTAGGCGTCATGGTGGGTGCTGGCCCAGCCATGAACCATCAGCGCGCGCTCTACCTGGTCGAGGCTGTCCTTCGGCACCAGAATGTCGATGTCCGAGAACAGTCGCCCGCGCCCGGATGGTAGGTCCGCCATTGCATACGCCGCGCCCTTGAGCAAAATTAATGGCAGACCGAGACCGGCCAGGTCGCTGCGAATTCGTCCAACCTCATAGCCGGCGAGGCGCCGGTGACGCAGGGCCACGATACGCGCTGCTTCCAGGTGCTCACGCGGTTTGAGCGGCACATCGTTGAGCAGGCCGTTGTCTTCCAGCAAATAGACAAGGATCGCGCCGACATTGGCGCTGTTGGCCTGGCGCAGCAAGCGCTCCCAGCCAGGCAGGTCGAGAAAACGAACCCGGCCCGGCGTGGCCAGGACCTCGACCAGCAGCGATGAGGCAGGCGACATCATGGCCCCACTCCTGCCAGGCGGTCAAACAGGGCGATGGCTTCGTCAAGCTGGCTGTAGATAAATTCGTGACCATCACAATCATCGACCAGATTTGCCAGGCAGTCGAAGCCATCTTGCCCGAGCGCGAAATAATTGAACGCGTTGTCGGCCACCTGCATGAATAGCTGGCCCTTGGAAACGGAGGTGAGCGTGGTGACGGCCCCTGCTTGATAGCGGGGGAACACGATATGGCGTGCACGCGCTGGCTCGCTGAACCGCACAACACTGTCGGGCGGCGCTTTCAGGTGTGCAATTGTCCCCTTTGTGGTGCCAGGCACCGGCGTACCCAGGAAAGCATCGGGCGCGAAAGCGCGGATGATATCGATCGACGCATTCTTGAGGCTGACCGGACGAGCCAGCGGCACCAGCAGGCCATCGCCACGCCGCACCAGCGTCAATTCGTCCGAGAGCAAACGCCAGCCACGGCAGACCAGGGCCGCGCACAGGGTGCTTTTGCCGGAACCGGGCGGCGCCGGCAAGACGATCGCGCACCCGTTACGCTCGACGACGGCTCCATGCACGATCAGGTAGCGGTGAGCACGGTTGGAAACGCACCAGTTCATGACCCACTCGAACATCGGCCAAGCCTGGGCCAGCGGCAGCGGGGCGAATGGCTGGCGGCCATCGTAATCGAAGCGCACCTGGGGATGCCACCAGCGGCGCAAGCCGGTGGGCTGACGCAGACGCACCTGAAAATCGGCGAAGCCCCCCTCCTCTTCGATCGGATAGTCGTGATACAGAGACCCTATCCCATCGGCGACGAGTGAAATATTTGATTGAATACGGCTGACAAAAGGTCCAGTACGCAGTAACAGACCTGGACCGTCAAGACGCCGCACCAGCTCAGCACGGCCCAGATCGGCTACAAGGGACATTGTTCAATGAGATCCAGGCTGGCAAGTTGTCCGAGCAGGTTGGCCACGTCGTCGGACAAGGTCGCATCGTCCACTTCAAAGCGATCGCGCAGCGCCATCGTCAGGGTCGATTCGGAGAGCGGGCCCGCATCGAGTTGCTCAAGCACGACAAGCGCCTCAGGACTCAGCAGATGGGTGGCGCCGGACAGCGAATTGAACAACACGACTTCATCCTGAAACTGCCGGAAATGCAAGCCTGCATCCCCGGGACGGCGCCAGGACCCGGTGTGGTCACCGGCCGTGGATAGAGACAAGATAATCTCTGACCTCGGTAACGGACCAGTAGGTATTGGCGTCTACCTTGAAGTAACCACTTACCTTGAGCTCGCTCCACATGCGCTTGAGCGTGGGTACGGTGAGAACCGGAACGCGCTCGGAAATGACATTGAGATAAGCCGCCGCCAGGTGGCAGCCGATTTTATCCCGGTCGTAACTTGCCTTCATCACTGCAAGCAGGCTATCCCTGTAGTACGTTGTTGCAAAACGACGCTCATTGCAGGAGAAGACCTCGGCAAAGCGCTTTGTCTTGTTGCAAGGCCAACCACTCTGGATAAAGCACCACATCGTTGGCGACAAGGGACGGCATCGCTGCTCGGTGGCGATGTTGCTGTTCAGGCCAGCCGATTCGTACGCCGACGGCGACTCGCACACGAAACCGGTTTTGCTGAGGGTGGCGTGGCTCTCGAGCGTCCACAACACACCAGCAGCACCCAGGCCTGCCTTGGCCAGGCGACGACGCGTTGCACCGTGCTTGGGCATCGCGGGCGGTACCGGTGGGGGTAGCTGCTGCGGCTCGTTACCGCTCTGTTGTTGATCATTAGCCACGGATAGTCCTCGATTTCAATTGCGCACGCAGATGAACGAGCAAGATTCGTGCCCAAAAAAAGTTCCTGCGGGAATATTTTATAAAAAACAATTACTTAAGTGATACTCAAACTTGCTTTAGTACATTGACTAGCTACACGAGAAACAGTGTGTAAGAATATCCGACAACAGCTTAGAAGAAACTTTCGGGGATAACCAGAATATCGCCGGGACGCATCATGATATTAGCTGATATATCGCCATCTTTGATCAAGTCGTCCAGTCGGACCATCAGTTTTTCTTGCTTGCCATCGACATTGCGAATGATACTAGCCTTGTTGCCCGAGGCAAATTCCGTCACACCGCCGACAGCGATCACGACATCCATCACCGACATATCGCGGCGATACGGCAGCGCTTGGGGACGTGCGGCCTGGCCGATCACGCGGATTTGCTCACTGAAGTTACCGACGAAACTGGTGACGATGACGGTGACCACTGGCTGTTGAATGAACTTGGCCAGGGCGCCTTCGATATCGCGCGCCAGCTGGGTCGAGGTCTTGCCTGCGGCCGGCAAGTCTTCTACCAATGGCGTCGTGATCTTTCCATCCGGACGAACCGGGACCGACATCGATACTTCAGGGTTACGCCAGACAATGATATTAACGCTGTCGCCAGGGCCGATCAGGTAATCCGGATTGATCGGCGCCATCGCAGCACTGCTCGGCGCCACAGGCGTGGCACAGCCGCCAAGGATCAGCATGCAGGCAGCAGCACCAGCGGTTACCAGGTATTTTGTCAGTTTCATCATCGCTTCAGTCCTATTGCACCGCGTATCCTACTTGCTGAATGGCATACGGCGCACATCAATAATTGTTATTTCGGCATCATGACCTACGCTATTGTAGCGCAGACCTCGAATGAAACAAGCCATGCACAGTTGAAATACTTTGTTGTTGCGACTTTAAGACGACCGCTTTGCCTACCGTGCCAGTAGTTCTTTTACATGGCGCACGGGGATCGCATAGGTGATCCCGCTCGGCGCCGTGATTGCGGTTTCCTTCAAGCCCTTCACAAACACCATATTGATCACCCCCAGGACCTGTCCGGTGTCGGGGTCATATAGCGGACTGCCACTGTTGCCCGGATAGGCAGTGCCATCGAGCTGATAGATGCTGAAGGCCGTGCGTTGTAATTGGGCCACGGCGCGTGCATCGAGTCGGCGCGCACTAAGCGATGGCTGCATGACCGGGGTGATTGCCGCCAGCAGCGCGCGGTGCGTTGCCGGATACAACCCCAGCACCATGCCGAGCGGGAATCCGGTGAATGCCAGCGCCTGCCCTTCGGCCGCCATGCTCGCCTCGCCCAGCCGCATTGCGGGCAAGGGCGCCCCTTCAAAGCGCAGGTGCGCCAGGTCATGCTGGCGATCAACGCCGATCACCTGGACCGCGCGAAAACGTACACCGGTGCCATCAGGGATGACAATACCCAGTTGTTCGAGCCTGGCCCCATCAAGCTGGTTCGGCACGACGTGAGCATTTGTGATCACGCTCAGGCCGTCGCCGACCACAAACCCCGTGCCGCTGAACACGATGGCCGGGCTGCGGGTCTGCATTTGCGTGCCAATGCCCACGATCGAAGGCTTGACCGCTGCCACCGTCTGCACCAGTGTCGCGGCGATTGCGGGCAGACCCATGCTCCAGGCTAGTACCCCTGCTGCCAACTTCATTCCAATCATTCGACGCATCATCGGGACTTCTCGACTTCTATGTAGTGTAGTTGCACAACGGAAGCAATCGTACGGACCATTTCGGAATTTAGCCATTATAATAAGAACCTTTGAATTTGAGCAACACGCCTTTCTTCCTGCTTCATCACGATCCAGCAGCAACAGTTCAAAAAAATACACCAAGCAAGTTCATCAAATGTTTGCGATAATGCAACAATTAAGCGTGCACTAATGAAATTTATTTAAGATTCCCGACCGCTGTTTGCGGATGTGTTGCAAACAGATGGTACCAATTACCCAGAATCGCTGGATTTCCTAACCCTCAATTGCAATTGCTTAGGGTACAAGCGATCATGCACGTTGTTTATTTGTGAGCCTGGTTTTTTAGGAACCGGGACCTGACCGGCGAGACCGATACGATGGCTGAAATTACTTCCCAGATTCTTAACTTATTAAAAGCCATCGGCAAGTACCGCTGGCATGCGGTCATCATCGCCTGGGTAGTGGCGCTGGCCGGGTGGCTGGTCGTCTACACACTACCCAATCAGTACCAGGCCTCGGCTCGCGTCTATGTCGATACCCAGAGTATCCTCAAGCCGCTGCTCTCCGGCATGACCATGCTGCCCAACCTGGAGCAGCAGGTGCTGTTCATGCGCCGCACCCTGATCAGCCGTCCGAACGTGGAACGCGTCGTGCGCGAGGTTGACCTGGACGTCAAAGCGAGCGACGCAAAGGAAATGAACAAGCTGGTCGACGACATGATGGCCAACATCAAGATTGCCGGCACCGAACGCGATGATATCTACACCATCAGCTACACGGGCACCAGCGCGCGCGAAGGTAAGGACGTGGTCCAGGCTTTCCTGACGATCTTCGTCGAAGGCAGCTTTGGCGGCAAGAAGCAGGATTCCGACAAGGCAGTCGAATTCATCGACGACCAGATCCGTAGCTACGAAGAACGCCTGGCCGAAGCCGAGAATGCGCTCAAGGAATTCAAGATCAAGAACATCGGCATGTTGCCAAGCCAAGGCGCCGACTACGGCTCGCGCATGATGGCCACCAATGAAGCGCTGAACCAGGCGCGTCTGGAACTGGCTGAGGCAGAACAGGCGCGCAATGCAATTCGCCGCCAGATTTCGGGCGACAACCGCGGCGGCAGCGGCACGCGTGCTGCGCCGATCTTCGTCGATCCGGTCATGGATGAACGCATCGCCAACGTCAACAAGACGCTCGACACACTGCGTACCCAGTACACCGAGCAGCATCCCGACATCGTCGCCAATCGCCGCCTGCTTGAGCAGTTGCTGGAACGCCGCGCCGAGGCTGCCAAGAACACCAAACCGAGCCTGGATCCGGGTGCGAGCTACAGCCCGATGCTGCAGCAGTTGACTGTACAATTGTCCGATGCCGAAGCGCGTGTCGCTTCGCTGCAAGCGCGTGTGGCCGAATTCAGTTCGCGTTCCGGTCGCCTGCGCGGCCAGGGCGAGCAGGTGCCCGAGATCGAGGCCCAGCTGGCGCGCCTGAACCGCGACTACGAAGTCAATCGCGAAAACTACCAGAAGCTGGTCGAGCGCCGCGAATCGGCCAAGCTGTCGGGGGACCTGTCGTCGGCCACCGACATGCTCACCTTCCGCGTGATTGACCCGCCAACGGCACCAAATATTCCAAGCGGCCCGAACCGTCTGCGACTGTTCTCGCTGGTCTTTGTCGCCGCCCTCCTCGCCGGCCTGGCCGGTGCGTTCCTGTTGAGCCAGCTGCGTCCGACTTTCCTGAGCCAGGCTGCGCTGCGTGACGCAACGGGTCTGCCGATCCTCGGGTCGGTGAGCATGAACTGGACCGCCGAACAGACCGTGCTGCGCAAGCGCCGCCTGCTCGCCTTGGCCGCCTCGGTGCTGGTGCTGTTCGGCCTGTATGGTGCCGGCGTCGCCGCCATCCTGGTTCGCACGACGATGTAAGGCCGGTTGGCCATCAAGGAGCAAATGTGAGCATTATCGAAAAAGCGGCCAGCCGCATTGACCAGCAGCGCCAGAACGCTGCTCCCACTCCCGCCGCCAGTACCGCGGCGGATCAGAGCGATCCAATCGTCACCAATCCCGAATTCATCCCGGCGCGCCAGGCATCGCAGGATGCCGTCCGTGCGGAACCGGTTCTCACTACGGCCCCGGCGTCCTACGCCCCCCCCGAGGAGGTACTTGCCGGGCGCCAAAGCACCCGCCGCATCGAACTGGACCTGGCGCGCATGCGCGAGCTGGGCATGGTGACGGCAGCGGGTGGACGTACCAACTTGCTGGAAGAGTTCCGCATCATCAAGCGCCCGCTGCTCAAGCGCGCCTTTGCCGAACGCGGTCCCAAGGAAAATCCGGGCAACCTGATCATGGTGACAAGCTCGCTGCCGGGCGAAGGCAAGACCTACAGCGCGATCAACCTGGCCATGAGCATTGCCATGGAGCTCGATCACACCGTATTGCTGGTCGATGCCGACGTAGCGCGCCCTTCGGTGTTGCGCACGCTCGGCCTGCCCGCCCAGCGCGGCCTGATGGACATCCTGCTGGACGACACGCTCGATCTGTCAGACGTCATGTTGCGCACCAACGTCGACACGCTGTCCATTCTGCCGGCCGGCACCAGCACGCCGCGCGCGACCGAACTGCTGGCCAGCTCGACGATGACAGCGATGGTGCACGAGCTGGCGCACCGCTATCCGGACCGCGTGATCATCTTTGACTCGCCGCCCCTGATGCTCACCAGTGAATCGCGCGTGCTGGCCAGCCACATGGGCCAGATCGTCGTGGTGGTAGAAGCCCAGACCACGACCCAGCACGCAGTCAAGGAAGCCCTGCAGCAGCTCGAAGGAATGGCAAACGTCAATCTCCTGTACAACAAGACCAGGGATATTCCTGGCATTGAAGAAACGTATGATTATCACTATGGCTAAAGGGCGCGCTGGCCGTGCCATGCCGCGCCTGGCGCCGCTGGCGGCGGCTGCGATGCTGCTGGCCGCATTCCCGGCGCAGGCCGAATGGAGAGTCACGCCGACGCTGCTCGTCAGTGAGATCTGGACGGACAACGTCAACCTGACCGAAGATGCGCTCGCATACAGCGACCTCATCACTCAAGTATCGCCCGGCATCACGGTGCTCAACCGCAGCCGGCGCCTGAAAGTCGAGGCCACCGCACAGTTGCACGCGTTCGCTTACCTGCACGGCAATGACAACCGCGATCGGTCCGACCCTGATGTCATCGGCCAGAACTTCAATACCTCGAATACGCAGCGCACCTACCGTGGCACGCTCAACGGCGAAGTCGTGCGCGACCTGTTCTTCATCGACGCCAGCGCCTCGCGTGGGCAGCGGAGTGTCTCGGCCTTCGGTCCGCGCGCCGGCAACGACATGTACTCGAACCGCAACCGTGCGGATATCGACAGCTGGAGTATCAGCCCCTACCTGACCCATACGTTCGGCAATGTTGCGGCAGGTACACTGCGCTACACGCGTGACTCGGTCGGCGGTGGCGATACCCTCGGTTATCGCGGCACCGGTGGCGACACCATCCAGGCCACGCTCAACAGCGGCCGAGGCTTCCGGACAGTTGGCTGGGGCCTCTCGTATCGCAAGCAGGAACTGGGCGGCGCCGAGTATGGCGATTCGTCAAACGAAAACCTGTCAGGCAATCTGCGGTACGTCCTCACCCAGCGCGTGTCGCTGCTGGCCAACGCCGGCTACGACCGTTACCGGTACGAGGGACTGGGCGATGGCGACCAGGGCGCCAACTGGTCAGTGGGCTTTGCCTGGTCGCCATCGCTGCGCACCAATGTCCAGGCGACGGTGGGTCGTCACTTCTACGGCACCACCGGCACGCTGTCCGTGCTGCACCGGTCCCGTCACACGACCTGGAACATCAGCTACGACGATGCGGTAACCACGTCGCGCCAGCAATTCCTGCTGCCTTCGACCTTCGATACAGCAGGCCTGCTCGACAGCATGTTCACCACGGCCTATCCCGATCCGATCGAGCGCCAACGCATCGTCGCAGCTTACATCCAGGCGAACGGTCTGCCGCCATCGCTGACCGAGAGCGTCAACTACCTGAGTAACCGGTTCCTGCGCCAGAAATCGCTGCGCGCATCGGTGGGATACCGCAGGGGGTTCAGCAACGCCGTGTTCTCGGTATATGCCACTGACCGCAATGCGCTGTCTTCCCAGCAAAGCGACAGTCCGCTGCTGGGCAGCCAGCAAATCGGCCTGAACGATAATGTGCGGCAGAATGGCTTCAACGCTAACTATACATACCGTCTCAGTTCGCGCTCCAATTTGACTGCCTCCTACAACTTCGACCAGAGCGAATCCCGCTCGGTCGGTCTCGAGGACCAGCAAAGCACGCTTCGCCTTGGCGTATCACGCCGTTTCGGCGACCTGCTCGGCGCGGTCGACCTGCGCCGTCGCAGCGGCGACGTCGGACGCTGGAACAGCGACCGCAGCGATATTGGCGGTGGCACCTACACCGAGCACGCCATGGTGGCGACCCTGTCCATGCAGTTCTAAAAACAGCGACAATCACGATGTACGAAACTTATTACGGCCTGTCGGCCAAGCCCTTCCAGCTCCGCCCTGACCCGCATTTCTTCTATGGGTCCAAGGGCCACAAGCGCGCCATGGCGTATCTCGAGTACGGCCTGTCGCAGGGCGAAGGCTTCATCGTCATCACGGGCGAAGTCGGCGCCGGCAAGACCACGCTGGTGCGCAATATGCTGGGCAAACTGCCGCTCGACCAGATCGTGGCCGCGCACATCGTCAACACCAGCCTCGATCCCGAAGACACGCTGCGCATGGTGGTCTCGAGCTTCGGCCTGCCGTACGAAGGCCAGAGCAAGGCCGAGCTGCTCAACCGCCTCGAACAGTTCCTGCGCACGGTCGATCGCCAGGGCAAGCGCGCCCTGCTCGTGATCGACGAAGCCCAGAACCTCAATGCCCGCACGGTCGAAGAACTGCGCATGCTGTCGAACTTCCAGACCGACGAACGTTCGCTGCTGCAGACGTTCCTGCTCGGCCAGCCCGAGTTTCGCGCCACGCTGCACAGCCCCGGCATGCAGCAGCTGCGCCAGCGCGTCATCGCCAGCTACCACCTGGGCCCGATGGATGCGGCCGAGACGCGCGCGTATGTCGAGCACCGCCTGAGCACCGTCGGCTGGCAGGGCACGCCATCGTTCGACGACGGCGCGTACAGTGCGATCTACGCCTACAGCGGCGGCATCCCGCGCAAGACCAACACGCTGATGGACCGCGTGCTCCTGATGGGCTACCTGGAAGAACTGCAGGCGTTCACCGAAGCGCACATCAACGACGTGGTGCGCGACATCTCGGAAGAATTCGACGCGCCCGATACCGACAACCTGGCCGATGCCGACCAGACGAGCGGCGGCAGCCACGGCAACGAGTCACACCCGGGCGAGCGCCGCGCCAGCGTCGAGCAGCTCGACGAGCGCATGATGCGCCTGGAGAAATCGATCGTGTCGGTGCTGTCGATCCTGAAAAAGATCGCCGCCACGCCACCCAACGCCTCCGGCGCCGCGCCCCACCACCCGGACCACCAGGAATAACCCGCCATGAAAATGACCGCTCCCGCAGCCCGACCGCGTCCAGCGCCGGGTGAAAAAATCCGCAATGCGATGACCTGCGACGTGGAAGACTACTTCCAGGTGTCGGCCTTTGCCCCGTACATCGACCGCGACAGCTGGCCGACGCGCGAATGCCGCGTCGAAGCCAATATGGAACGCATCCTCGCGCTGTACGAGCGCGAAGGCGTGCGCGCGACCTTCTTCACACTGGGCTGGATCGCAGAGCGCTATCCCGCGATGGTGCGCCGCATCGTCGAAGCGGGCCACGAACTGGCCAGCCACGGCTATGGCCACCTGCGCGCCTCGGACCAGAGCCGCGCCGAATTCGACAACGATATCCGCTCGGCCAAGGCGCTGCTGGAAGACATCGGCGGCCAGGCCGTCGTCGGCTACCGCGCGCCAAGTTTTTCAATTGGTCACGGCAACCTGTGGGCGCTCGACGCGCTGCACGAAGCGGGCTACAAATACAGCTCGAGCATCTACCCGATCGCGCACGACCACTACGGCATGCCCGACGCGCCGCGTTTCGCGTTCTACCCGAACGGCCCGGACGGCATCCTCGAAGTGCCGATCACCACGGTGAAGATGGCCGGCCGTCACCTGCCGGCCGGTGGTGGTGGTTACTTCCGCCTGCTGCCCTACGCGCTGTCGCGCTGGATGATGGAAAAGGTCAACCGCGAAGACGGCGAGTCAGCCCTGTTCTACTTCCACCCGTGGGAAATCGACACCGACCAGCCGCGGCCTGATGGCCTGGGCGCCAAGGCGAAGTTCCGTCACTACGTCAATATCGACCGCATGGAGCGCCGTCTCGAACAGCTGGCGCGTGATTTCAAGTGGGACCGCATGGACCGCATCTTCCTGGACAAGCCATGAATTCGATCATCGAAGCGGCGCAAGCCAGGCGCGCGGCGCCCGTCGCCGCTGCCGCCGGTCCGCAGACGCTGCATTTGATGACGCCGCAAACCGCGGCGCGCTGGGATGCATTCGTGCGGGCCTGCCCGGAAGCGACGTTCTTCCACCTGTCCGGCTGGCAGTCCGTGATCGAGCAATCGTTCGGCATCAAGACCTGGTTCTACTTTGTCGAGCAGGACGGCCAGATCCAGGGCGTGCTGCCGCTGGCAGAGATCAAGAGCCGCCTGTTCGGCCATTCGCTCGGCGCGATGCCGTTTTGCGTGTACGGCGGCGTAGCTGCCATCGACGATGGCGCGCGCGTGATGCTCGATGGCGCGGCCGATGCACTGGCGCGTCAGCTCGGCGTGGGTCACCTCGAATACCGCGCCATGGAGCGCGCGCACCCGCACGACCCGAGCTGGCTGACCAAGGAGCTGTACGTCACGTTCCGCAAAGAGATCAGCGCCGTCGATGACGACAACCTCAACGCCATCCCGCGCAAGCAGCGCGCCATGGTGCGCAAGGGGATCAAGCTGGGCCTGAAGGGCGTGGTCGAAGACAACGTCGACAATATGTTCACGGCCTACGCCCACAGCGTGCTGCGCCTGGGTACCCCGGTGTTCCCGAAGAAGTACTTCGCGCTGCTGCAGAAGACCTTCGGCGCCGAATGCGAAGTGCGCTCGATCTACACCAGCGACGACCGCCTGGTCGGCTCGGTGCTGTCGTTCTACTGGCGCGATGAAGTCGTGCCCTACTACGGCGGCGGCATGGACCTGGCGCGCGAAGTGGCGGGCAACGATTTCATGTACTGGAACCTGATGCAGGCTGCCGCGGCGCGCGGTTGCCGCCTGTTCGACTTCGGCCGCAGCAAGCTGGGTACCGGCGCCTACGACTTCAAGAAGAACTGGGGCTTCGTTGCCACGCCGCTGCCGTACGAGTACAAGCTGTACGCCACCGATGCGCTGCCGGACAACAATCCGCTGAACCCCAAGTACCAGTTGTTCATCAAGGTGTGGAAAAAACTGCCGCTGCCGGTGGCGAACTTCCTGGGCCCTTACATCGTGCGCAACCTGGGCTGACAACGTGCAAGACCTGCTGCTGCTGATTCACCGCATCCCGTATCCGCCCAACAAGGGCGACAAGATCCGCTCCTACCACCTGCTCAAGCACCTGGCGCGCGACTACCGCGTGCACCTGGCCACGTTCGTCGACGATGCCGACGACTGGCAGCACGTGCCGGCGGTGGAGGCGCTGTGCGCCAGCAGCCATTTCGCCCCTCTTAATCCGCTGCGCGCCCGCGTGCGCAGCCTGGGCGCGCTCGTCAAGAACCGCTCGCTGTCGCTCGACTACTACCAGGATGCCGGACTGGCGCGCTGGGTCGACCAGGCCGTCGCCACGCACAACATCGATCGCGTGATGGTGTTCTCGTCGCCGATGGCGCAATACGCCGACAAGCTGGGCGATGCGCGCCGCGTGATCGACTTTTGCGACGTCGATTCCGATAAATGGCGCCAGTATGCCGAGAAGAAGTCGCCGCCCATGAGCTGGCTGTACCAGCACGAAGCGCGCCAGTTGCTGCGCTACGAGCGCCAGGTCGCCAGCCAGTACGACGCGTCGCTGTTCGTCTCGGCGCCCGAGGCCGATTTGTTCCGCAAGCTGGCGCCGGAAAGCACCGCGCGCATCGGCCACTTCAGCAACGGCGTCGATACCGAATACTTCTCGCCCGAACATGTCTTTGCCAGCCCGTACGCCGCGGGCGAACGCGCCCTGGTATTTACGGGCGCGATGGATTACTGGCCGAATGTCGACGCCGTGCAGTGGTTCTGCGACGAGGTCTTCCCGGCCCTGCGCGCGCAGGATCCGGCGCTGGCCTTCTACATCGTCGGCTCGCGCCCGAATGCCCAGGTCCAGGCGCTCGGCGCCTTGCCGGGCGTGACCATAACGGGCACCGTGCCGGACGTGCGCCCGTATATCCGCCACGGCTGCGTGGCGGTGGCACCGCTGCGCATCGCGCGCGGCATTCAGAACAAGGTGCTGGAAGCGATGGCCATGGCCACGCCGACGGTGGTCTCGCCGCAGGCGCTCGAAGGCATCGACGCGGCCCCGGGCAGCGAGCTGGCAGTGGCCGATGGCGCGCCGGCCTGGATCGAGACCGTGGGCGCGCTGCTGGCGCGCCAGCACGAACAGAACGCAAGCATGGGCCGCGCCGCACGCGCGCGGGTCGAAGATCACTATAGTTGGCCAAGCAACCTGGCCTGCATCGAGGAGCGACTGGAATGCACGTGACACCCCCATCCGGCATTGCCGGCGCCAAGCTGGATGCCGCGCTGGTCTCTGCTCCTACGCCATTGGCACGCTCGAGCGCCATGCTGATCGCGCTGGCATTGCTCGCGCCCTTCTTCCTGTACCTGGGCACCGCCGAATCGCTGGTTGCGATCTGGAACAGCTCCGAGACCTTCGCCCACGGCTACGCCATCCTGCCGATCAGCCTGTGGCTGATCTGGCGCCGGCGCGACGTGTTCGACGCCATTCCCGCGCGTCCCTGGGCGCCCGCGCTGCTCCTCTTGGCGATGCTGGGGGCCGGCTGGCTGCTGGCGCGCATGGGCGAAGTGCAGGTCGTGATGCAATACGCGTTTGTCGCCATGTTCCCGATCGTGGCGCTGGCCATGCTCGGCCCGCGCCTGGCCGGGGCGCTCGCGTTTCCGCTTCTCTTTCTGCTGCTGGCGGTCCCGTTCGGCGAAGTGTTCGTCGGCCCGCTGATCAACCTGACCGCCGACTTCACCGTGTGGGCCGTGCAGGCCACCGGCATCCCGGTGCTGCGCAACGGCACCCGCTTCGAGCTGCCGACCGGTTCGTGGTCGGTGGTGGAAGCCTGCAGCGGCGTGCGCTACCTGATTTCGTCGGTCACGCTGGGCTGCCTGTACGCTTACCTGACTTACCAGTCGACGAAGAAGCGCCTGATGTTCGTGGCAGTATCGATCGTCGTGCCGGTCATCGCCAACGGTCTGCGCGCGTACATGATCGTGATGATCGGCCACCTGTCCGGCATGGAACTGGCCACGGGCGTGGATCACCTGATCTATGGCTGGGTCTTCTTCGGGCTGGTCATGCTGCTGATGTTCTGGATCGGCAGCTTCTGGCGCGAAGACGATCCGCTCCCTGCGAGCGAACTGCCGGTCGCGGCGCGCACACGCCGCGATGGTGTGCCCCCGGTCAGCACGGCCCGCATGGCAGCGATGTGCGCCGCCGTGGTGGCGCTGGCCGCGCTGTGGCCAGGCTTTGCCCGCTACAACGATGCGGCCAATCTCAATCCCCGGCAGGTAGAGCTGGCGAACGTGGCGGTCGGCTGGCCGCAGGCGGCGCCATTTACCGGCTGGACGCCGCGCTGGGTCGCGCCGGACGCCACTTACCGCGCCACCTTCCGCAACCCCGACGCCAGCGTGCCGGTCTCGCTCGACATCATCTACTACCGCAACCAGCGCAACGGCAAGGCCCTGATCAGCTCCATCAATATGCTCGCCGAGCCCGACGACGCCTGGCATGCACTGGGTGGCTCGGCACGCAGCGAAACGATCGACGGCAAACCGGTCACGCTGCGTGAAACGCGGATGACCGGTCCGGGCGGCCAGTTCCTGGTGTGGCAATGGATGTCGATCGACGGCCACCTGACCTCGAACAACTACGTCGGCAAGCTGCTGCAGGCCCAGGCCAAGCTGCGCTTCCGCGGCGACGATGGCGCCGTCGTGCTGCTGTCGGCGCCGGTGGGCGACGACCCCGACGCCGCGCGCGCTGCACTGCGCGCCTTCATGACGGTGCAGGGCCAGGCGATCGAGCGTGCCATCGAGCACGCGCGCGCGCATTGAACGGGAACGCACGGACCATGCACAGTGATCTGGCGGTGTTGAACGCCCAGCGTCCCCTCGTTGTACATCTGGTGTATTCGCTTGATGTCGGCGGGCTGGAAACGCTGCTGGTCGACTGCATCAACCGCATGCCGGCCGAAAAATACCGGCATGCGGTGGTCTGCCTGACCCGCTACAGCGCGTTCGCGGACAAGATCACGCAACCGGGCGTCGAGTTGTATGCGCTGAACAAGCCGCCCGGGAACGGGTTGCGCGTGCACGTCGACTTCTGGAAGCTGATGCGGCGCCTGCGGCCCACGATCCTGCACACTTACAACCTGTCGGCGATGGAGTACTGCTTCACGGCAGCCGCTGCGGGCGTGCCGGTGCGCATCCACGCCGAGCATGGCCGCGATGCGTCCGATCCGCATGGGCTGAACCCCAAGCACAATTTTTTGCGGCGCCATCTCGCGCCGTTCATCGACCGCTATGTGCCGGTGTCGGACGATCTGCAGCGCTGGTTCAGCGAGGTTGTCCGCATCCCGGCGGCCAAGAACCACCTGATCAAGAATGGCGTCGATACCGACCGCTACGCCCCGCGCGCGCAAGCGGTGACGGCCGCGCCGTGGGACGCCGGCGACATCGTCATCGGGGCAGTCGCGCGCGTGCAGGACGTCAAGAACCACGCCAGCCTGGTGGCCGCTTTCGCGCTGCTGCGCGAGCGCCTGCCGGCCCTGCGCGACCGGCTACGCCTGTCGATCGTCGGCGACGGCCCGTTGTTCGGCAAGATCCAGGCGCAGGTCGCAGAAGCCGGCCTGCAGGACGTCGTGTGGCTGCCCGGTGCGCGCGCCGACGTGGCCGACCTGCTGCATGGCTTTACCATCTTCGCCCTGCCCTCGCTGGCCGAAGGCACGCCCGTGTCACTGCTCGAAGCGATGGCGTGCGGCTTGCCGTCGGTGTGTTCGCGCGTGGGCGGGATCCCCGAAGTCGTCGTCGATGACGTGCATGGTATCTTGGTCCCGGTGGAGGTCGACGCGCTGGCCGAGGCGCTCGCGCGCTACGTCCAGGACCCGGCCCTGCGGGCACGCCACGGCGCGGCCGCGCGCGCGCGCATCGAAGACAAGTACAGCATGGCCGCCATGCTCGGCGCGTACACCGCCCTCTACGACGGCCTGTGTGTGCGCAAGGCGCCGGCGCGGCTGCGTCCCATCGTCAACTCTTAACTTCAGCGGAACCAGACAGCATGTGCGGAATAGTCGGCATTTTTGATACCCTCGGCAACCGGGAAATCGACCGCGCGGCCCTGGGCCGCATGAACGAAAGCCAGCACCACCGCGGCCCCGACGAGGGCGAACTGTATCTGGAACCGAGCATGGGCATGGGCCACCGCCGCCTGTCGGTGATCGACCTGGCCAGCGGCCAGCAGCCGATCGTCAATGCCGAGCGCGACGTGGTGATGGTGTTCAACGGCGAGATCTACAATTACCGCGAGCTGCGCGTCGAACTGGAGGCGCTGGGCTTCGAGTTTCGCACCAAATCGGATTCGGAATCGCTGCTGCACGCCTACCAGGCCTGGGGCCCGGATTGCGTATACCGCCTGCGTGGCATGTTCGCGTTCGCGATCTGGGACCGCAAGAAGCAGACGATGTTCCTGGCGCGCGACCATGTGGGCGTCAAGCCGATGTTCTACTCGCTGCTCCCGAATGGCTTGTTCGTGTTCGGCTCCGAGCTGAAATCGATCATGACCCACCCCGAGCTGTCGCGCAAACTCAATCCGCGCGCGGTCGAGGATTACTTCGCATTCGGCTACGTGCCCGAGCCGCACACCATCTTCCACAATGCGTACAAGCTGGCGCCCGGCCACCGCATCGTGATCAAGGCGGGCGCACGCGAGGTCACGCCCGAGCAGTATTGGGACGTCCCGTTCAAGCGCGCCCCGCAGCGGCCGATGCAGGAGATCGAGCAGGAGCTGATCGAGCGTGTGCGCGAGTGCGTGCAGAGCCAGACCGTGGCCGACGTGCCGCTGGGCGCCTTCCTGTCGGGCGGCGTCGATTCGAGCGCGGTCGTGGCGATGATGGCGCAGAATAATCCCGATCCGGTGACCACGCTGTCGATCGGCTTTGACGATCCGGAGTACGACGAGTCGAAGTTCGCCAGCGAGGTGGCCACGCGCTACGGCACGAACCACCATGCGCAGATCGTCGACAAGGACGACTACGGCCTGATCGACACGCTGGGCCGCCTGTATGACGAACCGTTCGCCGACAGTTCCGCGATCCCCACTTACCGCGTGTGCCAGCTCGCCCGCAAGCATGTCACCGTGGCGCTTTCCGGCGACGGCGGCGACGAGAGCTTTGCCGGGTATCGCCGCTATCGCTTCGCGATGGCCGAGCAGCGGGTGCGCGACAAGATACCGGCGGGCCTGCGCAAGCCTGTGTTCGGCACGCTCGGCAAGCTCTATCCGAAGGCCGACTGGGCGCCGCGCATGTTCCGCGCCAAGACCACCTTCGAGGCACTGGCGCGCGACACGGTCGAGGGCTACTTCCATGGCGTATCGAAGATGCCGGACCGCGTGCGGGCGCAGTTGTTCTCGGATTCGTTCAAGCGCGAGCTGCAGGGCTACAGCGCGATCGAGGTGTTCCACCGTCATGCTGCCAGCTCGCCGACCGACGATCCACTGTCGCTGCTCCAGTACCTGGACTTCAAGACGTGGTTGCCGGGCGACATTCTTACCAAGGTCGACCGCGCCGCCATGGCGCACTCGCTTGAAGTGCGCGTTCCACTGCTGGACCATACCTTCGTGGAGTGGGCTTCCAGCCTGCCACCGGACATCAAGCTCGGTGGTGGCGAAGGCAAGTACATCTTCAAGAAGGCGCTCGAACCGTTCCTGTCGCAGGATGTGCTGTACCGCTCCAAGAAGGGATTTTCGATCCCGCTGGCATCCTGGCTGCGCGGACCGCTGCGCGACAAGCTACGGGCAGCGGCGCTGTCGCAACCGCTGCTCGACACGGGGATCTTCAACGAGAAGTTCTTGCGCGAGATGGTCGACCAGCATATCGCGGGGACGAGCGACCATAGCGTGGCGCTGTGGTCAGTGTTGATGTTCGAGACCTTCTTGCGGGTGAGTGCAAACGCCTGACGTCTCTGATTACCTTACGATCCAGTCATCGCACCCTGCTGGCAGCTTGTATCAACCGATAACACATGCCTGGATGCGGACTCATGCAAAATACAGTTCTTCTGAAAGATCGTTCAGAGAGTACGCCGCCAGCGCACGCAGCACGCACTTTTCGCCTCGACATCAACGGCTTGCGCGCTTGGGCAGTCATTGCGGTTGTCCTGTTTCACTTTCGGGCGTTGGAAGTGCGCGGCGGCTTTGTCGGTGTTGACGTGTTTTTTGTCATTTCCGGTTTCCTGATGACCGGCATCGCCGTGCGTGGCCTCGAGCAAGGCAATTTTTCTATCCTGACCTTCATCCTGGCCCGTGCCCAGCGCATCCTGCCAGCCCTGCTCGTGCTGGTAGCAACGCTGATCGTGATGGGGTATTTTTTTCTGGCACCGCCGGATTATCGTGTCCTCAGTACGCACGGCATCCATAGTCTGTTATTCCTTACCAACATCAAATTTTGGAAGGAAGCCGGATACTTCGATACCTCTTCCCAAGAGAAGTGGCTGCTGCACACCTGGTCGCTCTCAGCAGAATGGCAGTTTTATCTGATCCTGCCCATCGTCCTGATGTTCGTGTGGCGCATACGCCCTCACCGCTCGACGCTCGTCATCGTCTGCGGGTTCGCATTTGCATTGTCGCTCGGGGCCTCCATCTGGACTACAGCTCATGATCCATCCTCCGCATTTTTTCTGTTGCATACACGAGCATGGGAAATGCTCGCCGGAGGACTGGTGTATTTCCTGGGACTTCGGCAGCGTCTCAGCCCGCGTTATGGCGCAATGACGGCGCGATTGGGACTGGGCATGATCGCCCTTTCGATCTTGCTGTTTACAGAAGCCAGTGCATGGCCGGGATGGCGTGCAATGCTTCCGGTCGGCGGCGCCATGCTCATCCTGCTTGCCAATCGGCCCTTCATACTGACAAATCATTCCTCGCTACAGTGGATCGGTGACCGTTCTTATTCGATCTATCTGTGGCATTGGCCTGTTGTCGTCCTGCTCGAATATGCACAGCGATCGACTAACCTTCTTGCAGTGGGAATCGGTATTGCGTCCAGCGTTGTGCTAGGGGGGCTTTCCTACACACTGGTCGAAACGCGGTCACGCCGTGCATTGAGCCGGATGGGCCAGCCTCTCGCCGCAATGACAATATGCGTCGCATGCTTATGCGTATTGGCACCGGCAATGCTCGTATGGCGTATGGGTGGGATCGAGGAGCGTTTCGGTCCGGAGGTCAAACTGGCAGCCGAAGGTGCCCTGGACAGGAATCCCGACCATGCCCGCTGCCAGCAGCGCGAAGGGACGACATCGCCGTCATGCCTGTTTGGCGCACCGCTACTCGGCGTGATCGTGCTTGGCGACAGCCATGCCGGCGTACTGATGTCGGCCATTACCCAGGCTGCTTCAGGTACCAAGCAAGGCGTGCAGCAATGGTCGTATGACAGCTGCATTTACTTGCCCGGCATGCGTCACGTCGACAGCAAGCGCCTGAGCCGGGGCAGTGACTGCTTCGGCTTCAATCAGCAGCGCAACGCAGAACTTGAAAAGGTTCCAAAGGATATTCCGGTGCTCCTGATCGGACGCTACGCACGCTATGCAATGGGTCCCAACGAGATGCCCGTGGAACATGGTGTGCCAGAAGTCTACTTTGGCACTGACATCGAGGCGCGTACGACACCGGCATTCCTGCGGCGCTTCGGCGATGCAATCATCGATTCGGCTTGCGAGTTGGCGCGTTCCCGTACGGTGTACATGATGCGCCCCCTGCCCGAAATGCCGGTGAATGTGCCACTGCACATGTCGCGCCGACTGGCCCTGGGACTGGACCCCATGGTGTCGATATCGCTGTCCGAGTATGAACGACGCAACGGCTGGATTCGGGAAGCGCAGGACCAGGCCAGCAAGCGGTGCGGTGTGCGCTTGCTGGACCCCATCCCCTACCTATGCCACAACGGCATCTGCCCGGGTAGCGTCAACGGTCGCCCTTTGTTCTACGATCATGGCCATCTGAATCAATATGGAAATACCTTCTTGATTCCAATGTTTCGACAGATTTTCGACGCTCATTGAACGGCAGCTGTCGTGAGATGTGGTACCCGATGTTTGAAGCGGTAGACCGTTCAGACAGGACTCGCGTTTAATGGCGTCAGCGAGAACGACTTACATCGTTTAAGCCACGTCGTTATACGCAAACGCTGCAAACGCCGCTAACGACGTCAACAACATCACCTGAAGCGCTGCCTGACCTTGTCAAAATGCCACATGGCGATCGATATCCATCGTTTGCGGGTCTGGCGCAGCCATGCCTTGGGTGGTTTGATCGGGTGCCACAGCACGTGCGGCCTGCGGCCCGGACGCAAGCGAATATTCATCGTGCCGAAACTGCCCTGCTTATTAAAGCCATCGTTGGCCAGTCCAAGATAGCGCTGGTTACGGTCTTCCTCGGCTACAAATTCGCCATTGCCACCGAAATCGATGACCGTCATGCCACCGTGTTTAAGAATAGTGGCCCAGGCATTTTCACTGTGCGCTGACCAGCCGGCGCGATAGTATGCGTCGATCATGTCGAGTGCAGCACCGCTGATCCGGAAAAACGTCAGAAACACCAGCCAGCTGCGATCTGGCGTCATGGCTTCGACTGGAGCCCGCAGCATCGATGCGTACGTCCAGTCATCGTAACCGCGCGCGAGATGCGAAGCGAGCAGGTCACCCGCACGGTCAGCCAAGCCTGCAAACAAGGTGTGGATGTCGCCGGAATACTCGACATCGTCCTCCACCACCCAGTACTGGGCATATTGCGTATGCCAGCGCCGAAACAGAAGCGGAACCAGATCGCAGTTGCCGGGAATAAGCCTGAACGGTCGCGCAGCGCCCTTGACCGGATAGGCCAAAGTGTCGATCGCGTCCGGGCCATAGACGTGGTGCTCGATTTCGATACCGTCCAGTACGATCCGATTCACGGTCGTCTTGGCTGACGCGGTGTACGACACCGCAGCAAAGCGGCAGTGCGGCCCTTGGCGCAGGAACGCCTCGCGAAAGCGTAACAAGCGCTTACGCACACTGACCGGATCAGTGGTCTGGAATAGCAGGATCTGTTCTTGCTCTTGCATGCTGCTTCTTAGACGCGGTCCGGTGCCCATTCACGGTACCAGGCCCAGAATTGGGCCAGGCCGGTCGCCAGCGACGTGGTCGGGGCAAAGTCCACCCAGGCCTTGAGCTTGTCGATTGAGGCATGCGTGGCCGGCACGTCGCCCGGTTGCATTGGCAGGAATTCCTTGCGTGCCTGCACACCCATCACGTTTTCCAGCGTCTCGATGAATTCCAGCACCCGTACCGGATTGTGGTTACCGATATTGAACACCGAATGCGGCGCCGACGTGGCGGTACCTGGCGTCGGTTTGAACAGAAGCCGCACCACGCCCTCAACGATATCGTCGATATAGGTGAAGTCCCGCGTGAGCAAGCCCTCGGCAAACACTGGAATCGTGTCACCGCGCATCATCTTCTCGGCAAAGCTGAAGTACGCCATGTCGGGCCGACCCCATGGACCATAGACGGTAAAGAAGCGCAAACCGGTAGCCGGCAGCTTGAACAGGTGGCTGTACGAGTGCGCCATCAGTTCGTTCGACTTCTTGGTGGCGGCGTACAGTGACACAGGCGCATCAACCTGGTCGTCTTCGCTGAACGGCACCTTGGCATTGGCGCCGTACACGCTGCTGCTGCTGGCATACAGCAAGTGTTCGATCGCGTGCTGGCGACATGCTTCGAGCATATTGCCGAATGCCACCAGGTTCGACTGCACATAGGCAGCCGGATTCTCGAGCGAGTAGCGCACGCCGGCCTGGGCGGCCAGGTGCACCACGAGCGTGGGCTGTTCGCGCGCAAACAGCGCCTCGACCTGGGCCATGTCGCTCAGTTCGACGGTATGGCAGGCGATGCCGGCCGGGGCCAGCAGCGCCGCCACCCGATCATGCTTGAGGCGCGGATCGTAGTAATCGTTGAAGTTGTCGCAGCCGACGACCTGATGGCCCATGGCCGCCAGGCGCGCGGCCACGAAACTGCCGACAAAGCCGGCAGCACCCGTGACCAGGATACGATGGTGACCGGAGAGCATCAGGCAGCTGTCCGGCTGACGCGCCCGATTCCCTCGTACGACAGGCCTGCTGCAGCGACCTCGAGCGGATCATAGATGTTGCGGCCGTCGAAGATGGCCTTGTCGCGCAGGATCGAAGCCAGCGCGGTGAAGTCCGGCGCGCGGAATTCTTTCCATTCGGTGACCAGCACCAGTGCATCGGCATTATCGGTCGCGGCGGTGGCCGAAGTAACGATGGTCAGCAGCTCGGTCACGCGTTCAGCACCGTGTTCGCGTTCGAGCACGCGCAGCGCTTCGGTGCTGGCGACCGGGTCGTAGGCACGCACGTGGCAGCCAGCGTCGAACAGTTCCTTGAGCAGCACCAGGCTTGGCGCTTCGCGCATGTCGTCGGTATTCGGCTTGAACGACAGGCCCCAGACAGCGATGGTCTTGCCCTTCAGGGCAGCGGCGCCGCCGTAGAAGCGCTCGAGCTTCTTGAACAGCACGTTCTTCTGGTTGTCGTTGACCAGTTCGGTCGCTTCCAGGATGTGCAGCACCTGGCCGTGGTCGCCGCCGGTCTTGACCAGCGCCTTGACGTCTTTCGGGAAGCACGAACCGCCGTAGCCCATGCCGGCGTACAGGAATTGCGAGCCGATGCGCGGGTCCAGGCCCATGCCGTGACGGACGGCTTCAATGTCGGCGCCCAGCACTTCGGCCAGGTTGGCCAGCTCGTTCATGAAGCTGATGCGGGTAGCCAGCATCGCATTGGCGGCGTACTTGGTCAGCTCAGCGCTGCGCACGTCCATCTCGACCAGCTTTTCATGGTTGCGGCTGAACGGCGCGTACAGCTGGCGCATCAGTTTGGTGGCGACGGCGTCGTCGCTGCCGACCACGATACGGTCCGGACGCATGAAGTCATCAATGGCCGCGCCTTCTTTCAGGAACTCGGGATTGCTCACCACCGAGAACGACACGGTGCTGCCACGCTTGTCGAGTTCGCCCTGGATGGCGGCCCGCACCTTGTCGGCGGTACCGACCGGTACGGTCGACTTGTCGACCACGACGATTGGTTTTTCGATGCGCTGGCCGATCGAGCGGGCTGCAGCCAGGATATGGGTCAGGTCGGCGCTGCCGTCTTCATCCGGCGGGGTGCCCACTGCCAGGAATACGCATTCGGCATGCGCAATTGCTTCGTCATAGCTGGTCGAAAACAGAAGGCGACCTGCGCTGGCGTTGCGCTCGACCATGTTGTCCAGACCTGGCTCATGGATCGGAATGACGCCGTTTTTCAGCATCGCAATTTTTTCGTCGTTGACGTCAAGGCACAGCACGGTATTGCCGACGTCGGCGAAGCAAGCGCCCGAAACTAGGCCGACATAACCGGTGCCAATGATAGTAATCTTCATAATGTAATAGGGAGATGGAGTAACTGAACAAAAAGAACCGGCAGAGCAGCGCGGCGAAGCTGGCTATTTTTCCACATAAAGTAAAAAACTTGCCACACGTAACAAGTGCGGAACAGAACTTGAATTATAGTATCATGCTTGTCAAAAATTTATGCGTCCTCTGCCAATCGTACTGCCGCTAGGCAAAATTTTTCGCATAATCACGACAGCACATCTCAATCACCCGCCCGAATTGCACATCGGATGGCGCACTGACCAGGCATTCGACACTCCCGATGAAGTTACTTACCTTCAGCACTCTCTACCCCAACGCCCAGCAGCCCAATCACGGCATCTTCGTGGAAACCCGTTTACGCTACCTGATTGCAAGCGGCAAGGTCGAGTCACGTGTGGTCGCCCCTGTGCCATGGTTCCCGCTCAAGGGAGAAAGCTTCGGCCATTACGGCACATTGGCCAAGGTGCCGCGCCAGGAAACCCGCAACGGCATCCACGTCACCCACCCGCGCTACCTGGTGGTGCCACGGTTTGGCATGAACCTGACGCCGTATTCGCTGGCGCACGCCGCGAAAAAGGAAGTGGGCCGCATCCTCGACGAAGGCTATGATTTCGATGCCATCGATGCCCATTATTTCTATCCAGACGGCGTGGCGGCCGTCATGCTGGGCAAGTACTTCAACAAACCAGTTGTGGTGACCGCCCGCGGTACCGACATCAACCTGATTCCGCAGTACGCGCGTCCGCGCCAGCTCATCTTGCAGGCAGCGCGCGACGCTGACGGCGTCATCACCGTCTGCCAGGCGCTCAAGGACGAAATGGTCGAGCTCGGTGTTGCGCCCGCCCACATCACGCCGTTGCGCAACGGCGTCGACCTGGAGCGCTTCATGCCGGCCGACCGCGCACAGGCCAGAGCGAACATCGGCCTGGCGCCGGGTCGCTTCACGCTGCTCTCGGTGGGCCTGCTCGATCCGCGCAAGGCGCACGACCTGATCATTCGCGCGCTGCCGCTGCTGCCGGAGGTCGACCTCCTGATCGCCGGTATCGGCCCGCAGAAGAACAATCTGGTGCAGCTGGCGCGTGAACTTGGCGTGCAGGAGCGCGTCAAGCTGCTGGGCGCCGTGCCGCAAACCGAACTGAAAACTTACTACAACGCGGCCGACGCGCTGGTGCTGGCCTCGAGCCGTGAAGGCTGGGCCAATGTGCTGCTCGAGAGCATGGCGTGCGGCACCCCGGTGGTGGCCAGCAATGTGTGGGGCACGCCGGAAGTTGTCGCGTCGCCCGACGCGGGCGTCCTGATGCCGGAGCGTACCCCGCAAGGCCTGGTCCAGGCCCTGGGCCAGTTGCGCGCCAATTACCCGGAACACGCCGCCACCCGCCGCTATGCCGAAAACTTCGGCTGGCAACCGACCACCCAGGGCCAGATCGACCTGTTCCACTCCATCATGGCGAGAAAAGCCGCGTGAAAATCCTTTACCATCACCGCACCCGTTCCAAGGACGGCCAGTACGTCCACATCGAAGAAATGATCCGCGCCCTGCGTGCCGAAGGCCACGAAGTCGTGATCGTTGCGCCGCCGAGCGCCGAGACCGAATCGTTTGGCTCGGACGCCGGGCCGGTCGCCTGGCTCAAGCGCCATCTGCCGAAGACGTTCTATGAACTGATGGAGCTGTCCTATTCGCTGGTTGCCTACCGGCGCCTGGCGAAGGCCGTCAAGCAGCATCGGCCGGACGTGCTGTACGAGCGCTACAATCTCTTCTTGCCGGCTGGTATCTGGCTGGCGCGCAAGTACAAGCTGCCAATGCTGCTCGAAGTCAATGCCCCAATCCTCGAAGAACGCGCGCGCTACGACGGTCTGGCGCTCACCGGACTGGCGCGCTGGTCGCAGGCGTATGCCTGGCGCAATGCCGACATGGTGCTGCCGGTGACCCGGGTGCTGGGCGATATCGTGCAATCGTACGGCGTCGATCCCCAGCGCATCGAGGTGATCCCGAACGGCATCGATCCCGAGCGCTTCGCCAATGCGCCGGACGTACTGGCCGCCAAACGCGCACTCGGCCTGGAACAATACCTGGTGCTGGGCTTTACCGGCTTCGTACGCGACTGGCACGGCCTGGACAAGGTGATCGACCTGATCGCCCAGGATCCGCCTGACGCCCACCGCCACCTGCTGGTGGTCGGCGACGGTCCGGTGCGCGCCACACTCGAGCAGCAGGCGCGCGATCTCGGGGTCGCGCACCGGGTCAAGTTCACCGGCATCGTCGGGCGCGACGACGTGGCGCGCCATGTGGCCGCCTTCGACATTGCTCTGCAGCCGGCCGTGGTCAAGTATGCCTCGCCCCTGAAGCTGTTCGAGTACCTGGCACTGGGCAAGGCCATCGTTGGTCCCGACCAGCCGAATATCCGCGAAATCCTGCGCGCCGACTACAACGCGGTACTGTTCGATCCCGAAACCCCGGCCGGCCTGGCTGGCGCGGTCAAGCGCCTGTGCGACGACATCGCGCTGCGCACCAAAGTGGCAGCCAATGCGCGCGCCACCATCGACGAGCAACAACTGACCTGGCGTGCCAACGCACGCCGCGCGGTGGCACTGTTCGAGAGGCTGCAGCGCCGTGCGTGACCTGATTCTGTTTGCCGCTTTTCTTGCGGTCATTCCTTTCATCTTCAAGCGTCCGGTGGTGGGCGCCATCGCCTATGCGGTGTTCAGCCTGATGAATCCGCATCGCTTGACGTACGGCTTTGCCCAGTCGTTCCAGTTTGCGCTGATCCTGTGCGTCGTGACCCTGATCTCGGTCGTGATCTCGAAAGAGAAAAAGAAGCTCCCGATGTCGGCGCCAACCGTGGTCCTGATCCTGTTCTGTATCTGGATCACGATTGCCACCATCTTCGCCCAGCTGCCAAGCGAGGCCTGGATTGACTGGGACCGTACCAGCAAGATCATGCTGATGGTCTTCGTCACGCTCCTGACCGTGCGCACCGCCAACGATGTCAAGATACTGGCGCTGGCAGTCGCGCTCTCGCTCGGCTTCTGGGGCATCAAGAGCGGCATCTTCGTGATCGTCAGCGGTGGTGGCGCAGGTATGCTCGGCCCGCGCAGTAGCTTTATCAGCGACAACAACACCCTGGCGCTGGCGCTGGTCACCATCACCCCGTTACTGGTCTATGTAATCACCCTCGTCGAATCGAAGTGGCTCAAGCGCGCAGTGATCGGGATGGCGGCGCTTACCACGCTGGCTGCGATCGGCTCGTATTCGCGTGGCGCCTTGCTCGGCGCGTTTGCCATGGGCTTCTTCTTGTGGATCAAATCGGCGCACAAGGTCAGGATCGGCGTGGCGTTCGCCGTGATAGTGCCGTTCGTCCTGCTGAGCATGCCACCCGAATGGATGGGGCGCATGCATACGATCGAGACCTATGACGAAGATGCCTCGGCCACCGGTCGCATCAACTCCTGGTATTTTGCGATCAATGTAGCCAATGCCCATCCGCTCGGGGGCGGTCCCAACGTCTTCACGCCGAACATGTTCCAGCTGTATGCGCCGGACCCGACCCGCTTCTACGATGCCCACAGCATCTATTTCCAAATCCTGGGAGAACTCGGTTACTTTGGCCTGCTGTTGTTCCTGACCCTGTTCGTCGTGACCTGGCGTACCGGTTCACGCGTGATTCGCCATTGCCGCGACAAGGAAGAACTGGCTTGGGCGGCCATGCTCGCGCGCATGTGCCAGGTCAGCATCATCGGCTACATGACGGCAGGCGCATTTTTGACGCTGGCCTACTATGACCTGATCTACTACATCATCGCGATCCTGATCACGCTCGACAAGGTATTGATCCGTGACCCGCAACCGGACAATACGCCGCCGATCCGGCTGCCATTCCTGGAGCGCTACCAGCAGCGTGCCAGCGAGCGCGCCAAGGCGCGCGCTGCGGCGCCGCCGAAGCGGCGTTAAACGAGCACTTCCAGCGCCGCCGGATGGCCGAGAAAGCCCGCCGGACTGGCGCTGGCGCCATACGCGCCAGACTGGAACACCACCACCAGGTCGTCAATGCGGGCATGCGCCAGTGGCATGCGCTCGGCCAGGATGTCGAGCGGAGTGCACAGCGGGCCCGTGGCCGATGCCAGGCCGCTGTCCGGTGCGTCATTCTGTGCGTTGATGCGGTTGCCGATCGCAACCGGATAATTCTTGCGGATCACTTGCCCCAGATTGCCGGAGGCGGCCAGATGATGGTGCATGCCGCCATCGAGGACAAGGAATACTTCGCCGCGTGACACCTTGCGGTCGATCACGCGCGCCACGTACACACCGGCTTCGCCGACAAGGTAGCGGCCCAGCTCGATCGCGAGACGGGCCTGCGGCAGGGCCTGCTCCAGGCGCGGCACCCATTGCGCCAGGTGCTCGCCCATCGGGGCCGGATCGAGCCGCGTTTCGCCGGGAAAGTAGGGAATCCCCAGCCCCCCGCCGATGTTTACCTGGTACACCGTCAGCGGGCTCTCGCCCGCCAGGCGCAGCGCCAGCTCGATGCTGCGCGACTGCGCCTCGATGATGGCGTCCAGGCGCAGGCTCTGCGAGCCGCTGAAAATGTGAAAACCCTGGAAATCCAGGCCCAGCGCCGCGACCTGGCGCAGCATGTCCGGCGCCAGCTCGGCGTCGATGCCGAACGGCTTGGCGCCACCGCCCATCTTCATGCCTGACGATTTCAGTTCGAACTCGGGATTGATGCGCAGCGCCACGCGCGGCGTGATACCGAGCCGCTCGCCGACGCGCGCAGCACCCGCCAGTTCGTGTTCCGATTCGATATTCAGGCACGCGCCGCTGGCGATCGCCTGGCTCAGTTCCGCTTCCAGCTTGGCCGGGCCGGCAAAGCTGATGCGCGCCGGATCGATCCCGGTATCGAGCGCGGTCTTCAATTCGCTGCTGGATGCAACGTCCAGGCCATCGACGATACCGGCCATGTGCTGCACCAGCACCGGCATCGGGTTGGCCTTGATCGAGTAATGCAGCGCGACCGCCGGCGGCAGCACGGCGCGCAGCCCGGCAACCTGGGCGCTGCAGACGGCGCGGTCGATGGCATAGAACGGCGTGCGGCCGACGCGCTGCGCCAGCCGGGGCAGCGCAATGCCGCCTACCTGGAGGACATCGTCGACCACGGGAAAGTGGATCTGGGGAGCGTGCTGGGGCTTGGTGCCGGTCATGAGCGTGCGAACGAAACGAATGGGTGGGCGCGCGGCGTCACACGCCGCGCAGGATGGTTTGGCGTAACAGGTTGCGGTCGATCTTGCCGTTCGGATTGCGCGGCAACGCTTCGGTGCGCAACACGATGTCGGCCGGGACCATGTAGGCCGGCAGACGGCGGCGGCATTCGGCCAGCAAGGCCGCGCGGTCGATCACTGCGGGATCGGCAACCGCCACGGCGACGATGGCCTGGCCCAGCTGCTGGTCGTCAACACCGAACACGGCCACTTCGCTCACCAGGCCGCTTGCATGCAGCACGCTCTCGACTTCGGTCGGGCTGATGCGGTAGCCGGAAACCTTGATCATGTCGTCGCTACGCCCGATGAAATACAGGAAGCCGTCGGCATCGCGGCGCACGGTGTCGCCCGACCATACGGCCAGCTCGGGCAACGGCAGGGCCGGATGCTGGCCCGGAGAAGGCCGGAAACGCAGTGCGGTACGCGCCGCGTCGTTCCAGTAGCCCAGCGCCACCAGCGCGCCGCGGTGTACCAGCTCACCCGGCTCATCCGGGTCGCACAGGCTGCCGTCCGGGCGCACCACCAGCACCTCGGCGTTGGGGATCGCGCGGCCGATCGAGTCCGGGCGGCGCGCCAGCTCGGCCGGCGGCAGGTACGTCGAGCGAAACGCCTCGGTCAGGCCATACATCAGGAAGATCTCGGCCGCTGGCAACGCCTCTTGCAGTGCCCTCACCGTCACGACCGGCATGGCGCCGCCGGAATTGGTGATGAAACGCAGCGAGCATGCCTTGGGCCACGCCAGGCGCGACAGGGCGATCCACAATGGCGGCACTGCAGCCAGGCCGGTGATGCGTTCGGCCTGCACAAGGGCGACGATATCCTTCGGAAACAGGTAATTCATGAGCACGACTGCCGCGCCGCGCAGGAACGCCGTGGTCAGCTGGCTCAGGCCATAGTCAAAGCTCAGTGGCAGCACCGCCAGCAGGCGGTCGGCGGCAGACAGGTCAAGATAGCTGGCAACGCTGGCAGCGCCCGCGACCATATTCCGGTGCGACAGGACCACCCCCTTGGGTGCACCGGTGCTGCCCGAGGTGTACAGGATAGCGGCCATGTCGGTATCGATGCGCGAATGGGGCGTCGCAGCCATGCCGGCGGTACTGCCTTCAAGCTGCGCCCAGCGCAGAATCGCGGGCTGGGCCGCGGGAGTATCCGTGGGGGACGTCGTGGACGTAGCGGCTGCGGCGCCATCGGTCAGCAGCAGCGCGCCCAGGTCGGGGCAGCCGGCCAGCGCCGTGCCCAGCTGGGCATGGCGTTCAGGCGTGGTCGCCAGCAGGCGTACATTGCAGTCGGCCAGGATGTAGGCCACCTGTTCGGGCTTGAGCAGCGGATTGACCGGCACGAACACGCAGCCGGCGGCAGCGGCACCGAACATGGCCACCACGTTCTCGATGCGCTTTTCCATGTACACGGCAACGCGCTCGCCCGGCTGCAGGCCATGCGCCAGAAACAGGGCAGCCGCGGCGCGCACCTGCTCCGCCAGTTGGGCATAGGTGCAACGCAAAGCGCCATGGGCCAGGGCCTCGGCATCCGGGGTGCGCGCTGCGCTCTCGAAAATACTGTCGTGGATCAGATAATTCATCGGGTTCGGATCTGGTGCCCGCCTGAGGTGGGAGTAGCGCGGCGCATTCGCCATCTTACCAGTTCGGGCCTGACTGCAAGCGCTTGCATAGCCGTTTCGCCACCCGCGCGCCGGCCCGGCCGGGGGGGCGCCGGTATGCTGGAACGCCGGGAACGCATGCTATATTGAAATCATGCAGCGAATAAACAACAACAGCACACCCATGCGCGCCATCCCTGCCGTTCCGGTCCTTTCACTGGCCACTTTCGCGTCGGATGGCCCGACCTTGCCGGCGCTTGACGACGCGCCTGCGGTGCAGCTGGTTTCGAGTGGACGGATCGCGATCGGCATGGCGCTGCGCGCGCTGGGCGTGGGCCCGGGCGACACGGTGCTGGTTCCGGCCTATCACAGCCTGTCGATGATCCCGCCGGTGCACTGGCGCGGCGCCGAAGTCGTGTTCTACCGCGTTCACCCCGACACCACGATCGACCTGGCCGATATCGCACGCAAGATCGGTCCGGGTGTCAAAGCGATCATGGCGACCCATTTCTTCGGCTTTCCGCAAGACCTCGCGCCCTTGCGCGCGCTGTGCGATACGCACGCCATCGGGCTGGTCGAGGATTGCGCCCACTGCTTCTTCGGCGCGCACGGCGGCGTAAACATCGGCAGCAGCGGCGACTATGCGATCGGCAGCAGCATGAAATTCTTTCCGATCTTCGAAGGCGGTTGCCTGGTCTCGTACCGGCACCGGCTGCCGTCGCGGCAATTGCGCAGCGCCGGCGCCGGTTTCGAGGCCAAGGCCGCCCTGAATGCCCTCGAGGCCAGCTTTGCCCAGGGGCGCCTGCCGTTATTGCACGCCGCCCTGATCCTGCCGCTGCGTCTGCGCACCGCGCTGTGGAACCGGGTCAAGCGGCGCGCAGCAGCGGCCGACGGGCCGGCCGCGACAACGCTGGCCCCTGCATCGTCGGACAGCAGCTTCGACTTCGATCCGCGCTGGATCGACCGGCGCTCGTCATGGTTCTCGCGCACCGTGCTGCGCCGCGCCGCGCCGCGCGCGCGCGCCTCGTGCAGCGCCGACGCCATCACTACCTGGCGCTGGAACGCGCCCTGGCCGGCGCCCCCGGCTGGCGCGCCCTGTTTCCCGCGCTGCCCGACGGTGCCTGTCCCTGGGTATTCCCGCTGCTGGCAGAGCACCCCGAAGCGCTGTTTGAGCACCTGCGTGCTGCTGGCGTACCGATGGTGCGCTTTGGCGCGCACCTGTGGCCCGGCGTCGATGCCGGCGTGTGCGCCAACAGCGTGGAACTGGGGCGACGCTTGTTCGGCCTGCCCTGCCACCAGGCGCTCGACGATGCGGAACGCACCTGGCTTGCGGCGACCGTGCGCCGCGCGCTCGAGCAGGCAGCGGCGTCATGAGCTGGACGGTGATCCCGGCGGCGGGCTTCGATGCCGATCCCGCCCACTGCGCACGCTGGCGCGCCCTGCATGCCGCAGCCGGCAGCTCGCCCCTGCTCACGCTCGACTTCGTCACGACCGCACTGGCTGTCTTTGGCAACGGACGCGAACAGCTGGCCTGGCACGAACAGGACGGCCAGACCGACATCATGGCGATCCTGACCCCGGCCGGGGCCGGCGCCTGGCAGACCTTCCAGCCGGCGCAGGCGCCGGTCGGCCTGTGGCTGCAGCGCGACGCGCAGCCGCGCACGGGGCAGCTGGCGGCTCTGTTGCGCGCCCTTCCCGGCGCCGGCGTCATGCTCGGCCTGACCCAGTGCGATCCGATGCTGATGGCGCGGCCGGCGGATACCGACGCCGTGCGCACCCTCGACTATATCCAGACGGCCCGGATCACCCTGGCCGGCAGCTTCGATGACTACTGGAACACGCGTGGCAAGAACCTGCGAACCAACTTGCGCAAGCAGCGCAAGCGCCTGGCCGACGAGGGCGTGCTGCTGCGCCTGCAGATGAGCCGCGACGTGCACGAGATGGCCGATGCGGTGGCCGATTACGGACGGCTCGAAAGCGCCGGCTGGAAGTCGAGGGATGGCACCGCGGTGGAGGCCGGCAATGCACAAGGGCGCTTCTACCGCATGATGCTGGAGGCGTACGCCGGCCATGGCGCGGCCTGCGTAATGCGCTACTGGATCGCCGACAGGCTGGCGGCGATGGACTTGTGCATCGAAGGCGGTGGCTGCGTGGTGGTGCTCAAGACGGCGTATGACGAAAGCATTGGCAATGGGCTCTCGCCAGCGCTCCTCATGCGTGAGGAAGCCACGCGCGCGATCTTCGGGGCCGGGCGCTTCGCGCGCATCGAGTTCTATGGCCGGGTAATGGAATGGCACCTGCGCTGGACCGACGAAGTGCGCATCATGTATCACCTCAACGCGTATCGCTGGCCCTGGCTGGGCCGGCTGCGCGCACTGGTGGCCGGGCGCCACCCGCCGGCCGCCAGCTAGACAGAGCGCGACCGGGCCTTGCGCGGTTTCGGCCAGCCGCGCGCGATCGATATGACGTCATGCGCGGTGCTCAGCGAAAACGAATCGAACAGCGACGGCAGCACCATCCTGAACGCTTCGCGGTGCCGGCCGGTGCGCAGGTAAAGCATGGCCGCGCGCATACGCACGACGTGGCGCTTGGCACGGTAGCCCCGGCGTACCGGAGTGGACGCGCGGCGCAGCAGCGGCGCCAGCGATTCGAGCGCGGCCGCATAGCGCGCCTCGGCCACCACCGGGTCCTTGCGCAGGGTGCTGGTCGGATAAATATAGTATTTGGCAACGACCTGGGGTACCATGCCGCCCTTCTTGCTCTCGGCCAGCAGGCGGATGAACAGGTGCAGGTCTTCGCCCACCTTGTGCTCCACCGAGAAGCCGCCCAGGCGCAGGAACGCCGCACGCGGCATGCTCATCGTGCGGGTTTCCATGAAGCCGTCGCCAATCAGGTCCTCGAAATCGGCTTCCTCAATCCGGATGCGCTGCGCGCCCGGCTGCTTGGCCAGCAGCTTGCCGCCCGATGTGCAGCCGGCGAGGAACAGGCAGACGTACTTGCCGTCAGGCTCGCAGGCTTCCTGGTCCGAGACCACGAAGTCAAGATCCGGCTCGACCCGGATCCAGTCGGCATGCAGCGCCAGCCGCTCGGGGGTGAATTCATCGTCCGCATCGAGGAAGGCCAGCCAGTTGCCGGTGGCGATCTCCACGCCCTTGTTGCGCGCCGCGGCGACGCCGGCATTGGGCTGGCGCACATATACGATACGGTCACCGAAAGGTTGCACGACCTCGGCGGTATGATCGGTAGAGCCGTCGTCGATGACGATGATCTCGTGCGCTGCATGCGTCTGGGCCAGGACCGACGCGATGGCGCGCGCCAGCGTCGGGGCGTTATTGTACGTCGCGATAATGACCGAGAAAGTCGGCAAGGTCGGGCTCTCCACGAAAGTCGTTCGCGCCGCTGACGGCTGCTGGTTGTTCAAATAGCTGCCTGATGCGGCGTGCCGGCATGGGCCGACTCGGCCTGCAGGCGCGCAGCCAGGCCCGAGACGCTGAGGAACTGCCCGCCCAATTCGTCACGGAACCAGGTGCAGTAATCGTACACGGTCGTGATGAAGCGCTCCAGCTCGGCCGCGGTACGCACATAGGGCGTGTGGCCCGCCACCATCGACGGGCTGTGATAGGTCAGCGTGAAGACCTGGCAGCCATCGCCATGGAGGGCCTGGCTCAGGCGTCGCATTTCGGCGCCGGTGGCCACTTCAGGACTCAGCCGGATACGCTCGAGCGCACCGCTGCGCGACAGGATGCCGCCCAGGCGCGCCTTGCGTGCCCAATTCTGCTGGGCGGCTTCGTACAGCGCCAGTCCATGACTGCGCATCCAGCCGGCGTAGCCGGTCGTGACGGGCAACTCGAGCAACGAGCGCCCGCCGGCTTCGAACCAGTAGGGATGCTCGTCGAATGCCCGAAAATCGGGGCCGCCATCGTCCAGGAAGGCGCTGTACGGCACCACGCTGGCGTCGACCTGGTAGCCCAGCGCGGCAATCGACTCGGCAGTGTGCGGGCCGAGCCCGTAGCGGCCGGCCTTGAAGGTCACCGGGGGGCGTCCGAACGAGCGTGTGATGGCCTCGGTCAGCATGCGCAGCTTGTCGTACTCGAGTTCGCGCGGCAGGTTGCCGGCGTAGGAATTGCTGCGCGAGACTTCTTCATCGTGCGGCGGCGAAACCCACGGATGCAGGTGCGTGCCGATCTCGCAGCGGCCGGCTTCCATCAGGCCACGCAGCACCGCACTTGACGCCGGCGTGGTTGCCACCGGCCAGTCGATGACGTAGGTGGGCACGATACCCAGCGGATCGAACACGCGCTCGTGCATCAACGGCTGGCCGGCGATCGACGTCGTGCCGGTGCTGGCGCGGTCGAACGGCTGGCCCCAGTCGAATTCTTCCTCGGTATCGATAATGACCAGCAGGACCGGCGGGGTGCCCGGCGCAAGGCGCGCCGGACGGTGGTGGGATTGTCTGAGCATCTGTAATTACCGGGGTGTGGCAGGCGCAGGCGCCGTCCGGGCGAGTTGTTCGAGGCAGGTGTCAATGCGCTCGTAGGTTGCCTGGAAAGTACGGTCGTCCTTACCTTCGGGATCGAGGATCTGGCAGTCGGCGCCAGCCTCAGCGCAGGTTTCGCCGAGCAGGTACACCTTGTTTTTCAAGTCCGGGTAGCGCGCCGCGATGCTGTCAAGATTGATGCGGTCGAAGACGATCACCAGATCGGCGCTTTCCAGCAAAGCTGCGCTCGCATGACGCGAGCGGTGGGCCGTCATGTCGACGCCGCGCTGCGCTGCCACCGCGATTGCCACTGCCGGCGAACCCCGCTGGTTGCGCGGCAGCATGCCGGCCGAGCTGAAGTGCGCCACGGTGCCGAACAGCTGGCTGCTTTTCAATTCCGCATAGCTGCTGCGGTTGATATTGCCCTGGCAGACAAACAGCACCTTGACCGGGTGGCCACGCTTGGCTGCGAACAGTTCGGCCAGGCGCGGCGCCAGCGGCGCCGGCGCCGGGGCGCGACGCGACGCGAGCCGGCTGGCGACCAGTTCGCGCAGTTCCTGCAAGCCCGGCCGCGGATCGTCCAGCACCAGCGTGTCGTTGTGCTCGCGCCCGATCAGCACGCGGTGAAAACTCCAGGCCCAGGCAGCGCAGTGCAGCGCCAGTCTGGCGGGCCGACGCACCAGGTTCGCGGCACCGACCCTGGCCTGCCACATATCGAGCACCAGGTTGCGGCAATAACGCCCGGCCGGATAAGGGCGCGGGGGCGTCGCTTCGCCAAGCGCCAGCAGCTGGTACAAGCGATACGGGAAATCGACGCCGATCGAGACCGGCAGCGGCAGCGATCCCCACGGACGCGCATTGACTTCGATCAGGATCCAGCTGCCGTTGGCCGGATCGACCTTGAATTCGAACATGGCCAGGCCCGTGTAGCGGCTGGCGCGCGCCATGCGTTCCACCGCCGCCAGGCGCTGCGGATCGAGCGGTGCGCTTTTGCGGTAATAGCTGCTGCCGTTCAATTCATGCGCACGGTGGTGCTCGAACGCCTGCAGGACTTCGCCTTCATGGCACAGCACGGAGACACCCAAACCGAAGCCGGGGAACATCTGTTCGAGCAGGATCGGACCGGTTTCGCCCGTGGCGACGCGGCGCGCGAGCCAGGCTTGCAATTCGGCCCGCTCCTGGATGATGCGGGTACTGGTGCGGACATATAGCTCCGGCAAGGCGTACGACATCGGCTCCTTGATCACCACCGGCAGACCGATATCGGCCACGATCTGCTCGACCGTATCGGCGGCATCGAGCATGCGCCCGGGGGCAACCGGCACATCGACCGAGGTGGCCAGCGCGCGCGTACCGACCTTGTCGAAGAAGATGTCGAGTGCATCGGGCGATGGAATTGCCAAAGGACTCAACAGCGCCAGCGCATCGCGATGCAGGCACAACGGCAGGAGGCCGCGCTCGTCGCACGGGATCACCAGTGAAAAACGGTGCTCGCGCAGCAGCGCACCGATCGCCGCGAGCCATTCGTGCCCGCCGTCGAGGTAATACGGCAGAAAGTGCACCGCGCGGATGTAACGCGACTTGAGCGCAGTGGCGCGAAAGTTGAACGGCGCCACGTGCACTTCGAGCCCTTGGCGGCCAAGCGAACGGACGGTCGACAGGAAACTGCGCGTGTCATCGCCGATCACAAGAACTTTATGTCGTGTGCTCATGCTGTCCTTCCGCGCATCAGATGACGACCGGCCAGTGCGGCCGTATACAAGGCCCACTTGAGCGAAGCACGGGCAGCCAGCGCACGGCGCGCATAGTGCAGAGCAAGTTCATGTCTGCCTTCATTCGACCAGTAGCGCGACAGATGGCGCAGGATATCGCCTTCGTATGACTGGCACAGCCTGCGGATGGCAGCGCTGCGGACACTCATCGTGATGTGCTGGGACACCAATACCGACAACAACCAGCGCTCGGCCTGGGACACGCTGCGCGACAGATTGGTCTGCCGTGTCGGATCCGGCACGTTGTGCTGCGCTACCACGGTGGGATTGAAGAAAATCGTGCGCGCAGCATCGGCCACGCGCCAGAAGAAGTCACGGTCTTCCTCATAAGTGGTGCGGGTCCAGAAGCCGCCGACGGCGGTGGCGGTTGCCTTGCGTAGCGCCACGATGTTCAGTTGGGCAAAACCTCCACTGGCAATCAATTGGTCCAGGTCGATGACATGGCCAAGGGGATGGCTGCGCGTCCGCTTGCTTACCTGCTGCATCAATGCGGGTAGCCAATCGGCCCGCTCCACGACGCCACTGGCGGCGACTGCATTCTGGTTGGCGATGTACAGGTCGACGCGCGCATCGGCGGTAAAGACGTCCGCCATGCTTGCCAGGTGCTCGTTGCTGGTCCAGAAATCGTCATCGTCACAGAATGTCAGGATCTCGCCGCGAGCGGCCTCGATGCCGGTATTGCGCGAAACCGATGGCCCGACTGCAGGGCCATCGGGACTGCCGAGCAAATGCAGATGAAAACGGTCATCCAGGCCCTCCCACAGTGCTGCGTATCCCGCGCGCGTGGATGCGCTCGATCCATCGTCAATGACGATGACTTCAAAGGATCCGAATGTCTGAGACTGGATACATTCCAGCGCCCGCGTCAGCAGCACAGGGCGGTTCCGGGTCGGGACGATGATCGATATGACGAACGCCTCGCGGTCGTGGCGGCCCAGGTCACTATCGCTGGAGGGAGGGCGGTCGACGCCTGGGAATGACAATTTCTGTGCCTTCTGTGCTGGTGAACGCGTCAACTGATGCTGCGCTGCATAAATGTTGCAATCCTAACATAACGCATTGACCCAGTCCCATTCGATTGCCTACAGCGTTGCCGCAGCGTTGCAGTCCACGGTCACAACACCCGCTACCCAACATGACATCTCATGTTAATAATTTTTAACATTTGTTGTTTTGAAGAAATTTTTTATGCAAATGCCACTATTTTTACTTGACAAAAGCCAATCTTGCACAGGAATTTCCGTTGTTTTCTCGCATAAATAGCTTCTTTTGGGCAATTAATGGTTACGGGAAAAATTACTCACGGTACAGTTCGGTTCTACAAGGCAATTTTCGCAGATTAACTTTTCTTATGGCCATGAACATGACTCCTCTTCTCGTCTCGGTAAAGACTTCTGTCAAGTCAACCGTCCCAAGTTATCGATTGACGCGGTATGCGGGTTGTGGCGCAGCCGCCCTGGTCTTGAGCGCATGTGGCGGAGGCGGCGGTGAGCTGGTCTCTACGTCTGCCGGCAGCCTCAATAGCAGCTTGTCTCCTGGCGTCGTTACTGCCGTCACGCCTGCCAGCAACGGACTTGCAACGCCTGCGGGAACGTTGACCTCGCCAACCCCAGCGCCAGCGTCGTTGCCTGCGCTGGCGACGCCAGTGTCATCTGGTACGTCAGGCAGCGGGATGTCATCCCCAATGCCATCCACGACGACGAACAACAACAACCCCAGCTTCGCCCCCCTGCCAAGCAGCGGCAGCACAATCAAAATTGGCGCGAAGATCACCGACATCCAGCTGCAAAATACCGGTGCGGCGCAAACCAACGTGCCTTTCACGTTTGGCCAGGTCATTGCTGCCGGTGCCATGAGCCCGAAAGATGGCCTGGTGGCCAAGCTTGCGGATGGTACTGTGCTGAACCTCCAGACCGATGTCAAGGCCACTCATGCCGACGGCTCGGTACGCCACGTCGTCATCTCGGGCGTTTTGCCAGCGCTGGCCGTCCGCCAGTCTCAGCCGCTCGAACTGCTCAAGGCGCAACGCGCCGACACAATCACCGCGACGCCGCAAGGCCTGCTCGAGAAGGGTTTGAACAGCCAGGTCACCGTTACCGCAAACAATATCAGGTACACCGCCACGCTGGGCGACGCCATGACCAATCCGGCCCGCTTGACCTGGCTGGCTGGCAATGTCGCCAACGAGTGGATTGCCGATGCGCCACTCAAGGACAGCAGCGGTGCCCCCCATCCCGTATTGACTGCGCGCTTTGCGGTGCGCTGGTATCCCGCCCTGGAAAAGCAGGCACGGGTAGATGTCATCGTGGAAAACACCAAGACCTTCGTGAGCGGTCGCACGCTGACCTATGACGTCAACGTCGATGTCGGTGGCCGCACGATCTATGCCAAGACGGGCCTGACCCATTATCACCACTCGCGCTGGCACAAGACCGCCTGGTGGAATCCTGCCAGCGAACCCGCAGTCAATTTCCGCCACAATACGGCTTATCTGATTGCTACCAAGGCAGTGCCGAACTATGACCAGAGCATTGTTCCTGCAGAAAATGTCCTGGCCGGCTACCAACTCAATGACACGAACTCCGGCCCGATGACGATCGGCCCTGCCAACCGCGCAATGCACACTTCCGGCGGTCGCGGCGATATCGGTCCCCTGCCTACCTGGACCGTCATGCACTTGCTGTCGATGGACAAGCGTGCCTGGGACGTTACAAAGGCGGGCGCGGACGGCTCCGGCACTTGGTCAATCCACTACCGCGACGACAATACCGGCCAGCCGGTACGTACGGATAACGACAAGAACAAGTTCATTTCGCTGCATGGCAATATGGCCAAGAAAGGTCCGCTGCCGGTACCGCGCTGCGCTGCCGATGCAAATTGCGACACGCCCAATGCATCGGATACCGCACACCAGCCATCGCTGGCCTATGTACCGTATCTGTTGACTGGCGATTATTACTATCTGGAAGAGATGCAGTTCTGGGCGTCGCATAACCCGCTGGCGACTGCCCCGGGCGGCCACGGCGATGGCCAGGGTCTGGTTCGCTGGCAGCAGGTACGCGGCCAGGCGTGGTCACTGCGTACGCTGGGCCATGCTGCCTACATCACGCCGGACGCGCATCCGCTGAAGGCGTACTTCACCAAGCAGCTCGACAACAATCTGGCGTTCTATCACCAGACCTATGTTGTAGGTAACCCGAATCAGCTCGGCTTGTACGATGGTTCCGGCAGCAACGCGTTCAGGGTGGACGGCTCGGCGCCATGGCAGGATGACTACCTGACCTGGAGCTTTGGCTACCTGGCCGAACTCGGCTTTGAAAAAGCCGCACCAATTCTGCAATGGAAGGCAAAGTACCCGGTAGGCCGCATGACTGCACCAGGCTATTGCTGGATTTCGGGCGCCGAATACTACCTGAACTTCCGTCCCAGCTCAGCGGCGCCGGCGTACGCCACGTTCGCTGAGCTGTATGCGGCCAATTTCAGCGGTGCCACCATCAAGAACGATTCACGCAAGGACGTACGCAATCCGGATGGCTCGCGCTTCATCGACCAGCCCTGCGCCAGCCAGGCGCAGGCCGATTGGCTGACCGCTGCCAATGGCAGGAAATGGCAAGTTGGCCAGATGATGGGTTACGCCAGCTCAACGCTGGGCTACCCAGCGAACTTGCAACCGGCGCTGGCTGTTGCCCATGCTGCCGGTATTCCGGAAGCGGCCAGGGCATGGGACGTGTTCAACAACCGCAGCATGAAGCCGGACTACTCGACGGCGCCGCAGTTTGCGATCGTACCGCGCTGATCGATCTCGCACTGCAACATTGGCTCTGCTTTCGGCAGAGCCTTTTTTTTGGCGCAGTCAACACTCTGCGGTCCAGGCCGATCCGCAAGCGGCATACGCCTACCCTGCACGGATTTACGGGTCGGCAACCATCGCACGCCGAATAAACATGTTCTACAGGAATGCATTCCTTCGCAGTTGCAGCATATAATGGTTGGTGGTATGCAAAGGATTCGTCGTTGCGCCAGCAAATCGTTCATTTCAAATCAGTGCACAGCAGCCAATAGACACAGCGTGCAGATATAAGGGAGTCGGTGGGAATGTCACTAGTCAGCAGGGTAATCGAGCGCGTAAAGCAGGATTATTTCCGACGTCAGTACCGCCAGATTGCCAGTCGAGTCCTGGCAACACCTCCTGTCCAACGTGGCGACGTGCCGTTCATGCTGCTTTCGATGGTTCAGCAGCGCGACGTCCATTCTTACCTGGTTGCCGTGAAATCGTTCTGCCACTTCCTCAATCCCAGCCGTATCGTGGTCGTTTGCGACCCATCGATCGACCAGGCAGATCGGGCACTCATGACACAGCACCTGCCGCATGTCGAATTACGCGCTGCCGACGAGTTCACCCATCCCGACATGCCGCGTGGCGGTACCTGGGAGCGTTTGTATGCCATTGCCGGCTTTGCGCGTGACACCTATGTGGTCCAGCTCGATGCAGACACCTTGACGGTGCAGCCGATTCCGGAAGTGCTCGCAGCAATCCGCGCTGGTACCGGTTTCGTGCTGGGAGAAATGCCTGACACGCCAATCCGCACACTGGCTCAGACGCGTGAGAATGCGCTGCCGTGGATCAGGCCTGGCGCGCATATCCAGGGGATTGCCGAGACCGAGATGGTCAATGTCGGCCTGCCGGAGAATGCACGCTATATCCGTGGCTGTTCCGGTTTCACCGGTTTTCCGCGCTCTGACGCAATGCCCGACGCCATGGCCGATTTTTCGCGCCGTATGACAGCCAAGCTTGGCGCGGACTGGACCCGCTGGGGCACGGAGCAGGTCACGTCAAACTACCTGGCCTCGAACATGCCCGGTGCGGCGGCACTGCCATTTCCCAAGTATGGCACGCCCGATTGCAGCACCGACCAGACGGCATTTTTCCATTTTATTGGTTCCATGCGTTTCATTAACGGCAAGTATGCAGCGACGTCGCGCCAGGCCCTGCGCCTGCTCGCCGGCGCCGCCTGACGCGCCCCGCTTCAGCCCGACCCCGAACCTGAGCAGTCCATCATGGTAAATTTGCGGCGTTCGCTGGTCATCAATTTTTTTTCGTCTTCCGGTGCGGCTCTGCTGCAGTTCCTGGTCAGCGTGCTGCTGGCGCGGATGCTCAGCCCCAGCGAGATTGGCGTGTATTCGATGACGCTGGTATTCGTCAATTTTGCCCACGTCTTCCGGGATTTTGGTGTCTCCACCTATCTCAAGCGCGAACCGGACCTCACACCGGAAAAAATCCGCTCGGCCACCGGCATCGTGTTTGCAACGTCTTGGCTGATAGGCGCCAGCATGCTAGTGGCCAGCAATGCCATCGGCCGCTGGTTCGCCGAACCGGAGATCATTCCCGTGATGCAGGTGCTGGCAGCGGGCTTTTTCCTGATTCCGTTCGGGGCTGTCACCAATGCCATGCTGTCGCGTGAATTCGCAGCTGAAAAGCAGGCCGTGGTCCAGGCCGTGGGCACGATCAGCTTCTGCATTACCTGCCTGACACTTGCCAAGCTCGGCTTCGGCAGCATGAGCCTGGCTTGGGGCAACCTGGTCAATATCATTGCCTGCGCGATCGCTCTGGTGCCGTTCCGCCCAAAAAACCTGCCCTGGATGCCGTCCTTCCACCACTGGCGCGGCGTGGCCCACTTCGGTGTGGGTTCGCTTATTTCAAGTTGTCTCGGTGCGCTCAACAATGCCATTCCCGACATCTTGCTGGGCAAACTGGGCTCGGCCCGCGAGGTCGGCCTTCTGAGCCGCGCCAATTCCACCGTTACCATCTTCAGCTACGTAGCCGGTTCGACCGTCAGCTATGGCGCTGTTTCGTACCTTTCCCAGGCGTATTATCGTGGTGAATCGCTGACCCCGATCATGTCCCGCGCTACTTCTCTGCTTACCGGGATCGGCTGGCCTGCCCTCGCGCTCACGGCCGTACTCGGCCAAGACATCATCCTCGCGCTGTATGGACCGACCTGGCTGCCCGCAGTGCCGGCAATCGCGCCGCTGGTACTGGCAGCTGCGGTGGGCATGATGTTCCATTATGTCCCGATCGGCGTCATGGCCATCGGTCGCCCCTACCTCAGTGCAGTGCCGACCACCGTGACCTTGCTGGCCAGGATCGGCTTCGGCCTGCTGTTGTATGACGGCAGCCTGAGCGGATTTGCCTGGGCCCTGTGCCTGGCGACGATCGTCACTGCGCCCATCAATGCCCTGCAACAGCATCGCAATCTTGGCGTCAACAATGGCAACATGCTGCGCTCCATGATCCCGAGCCTCGTGGTCACGATCGGCACTGTCGTGCCTGCCATGCTGCTGGCATGGCTGCTGCCGGCCAGTCTGCCATCGATGGTGCGTTTGCTGATCATGGCAGTCCCACTGGCAGCCGTCTGGTACCTGTGTCTGCGCCTTACGCGCCACGCCATGCTGGAAGAAGTTCATCGACTGGCTGCGCCCGTCAAGGCGCGTCTTGTCCGCTTCCTGCCGAATGTATAATGAAGTTATGGTGCCGCTCATTTTACGGACGCCATGCATCCCCTGGACTGGAATCGCATATGTACCTCGATGAAGTAAGAACAATTCTGACGAATGTGCTCAACCTGGGCGACGCTGGAGAGCGTCTTCATGCTAACTCGCCATTGCTTGGCAGCATTCCCGAGCTTGACTCGATGGCGGTAGTGAGCCTGCTGGCTGCGCTCGAAGAGCATTTCGGCATCACTGTCAACGACGACGACATCAGCGCGCGAACGTTCGAGACCTTGGGTACCCTGGCCGAGTTCGTCGCTCAACACCGCCCCGAATGACCGCCTCCGGCGGTGCACCGGCCGCAGAACCGTTCTTTCTCAAGACTGCCGGCGGGACACGCTTTTGCCTGTTCCACGCGCCGCTTGGGGCCTGCCTTGGCGCAGTGCTGTATGTGTCGCCCTTTGCCGAAGAGATGAATCGTTCGCGTCGGATGGCTGCCCTGCAAGCGCGCGAACTCGCCAAGCTTGGCTATGGTGTCCTGCAACTTGATCTGCACGGCTGCGGCGACAGCAGCGGCGATTTCATGGATGCGCGCTGGGAAACCTGGAAACACGACCTGGCCCTTGGCGCCGCCTGGCTGCACGAACGTCTGGGCCAGCCGCTCATTCTGTGGGGCTCACGCCTGGGCGTACTGCTGGCCCTCGATTACGCGCGTACAGCGCCCCATCCGGTGGCCTCAATGCTCCTGTGGCAGCCGATTCTGAGCGCCCACGCTTACCTGACCCAGTTCCTGCGCCTGCGCGTGGCTGGCGCCCTGCTGGGCGAAGATGGTGCAGGCCAGCAAGGCACCAATGCCCTGCGTGCGACCTTGCAGAGCGGCCAGGCTGTCGAAGTGGCCGGTTACCGCCTGGCGCCGGCATTGGCGGCGTCCATTGACGCACTTCCACCCCTCGATGCCATGCCGCCGTCTTGTCCTGTGCACTGGTTTGAGGCCATCGCAGCGGCCGGGCAGGAACCGTCGCCGCGCGTGCTGCAGGCCGCAGCCAGCTGGCGCAATGCCGGTGTGGACCTGCATTTTCAGGCCGTGATTTGCCCGCCATTCTGGTCAACGTCAGAAATTACGATCAGCCCGGCTTGGTTGGAAGCAACTTCTGCAGCATTGCGCATGGGCCGCCATGACGATTGAAGAACACGCGCTGGCGTTTCGCTGCCACGAGGACTGGCTGTATGGCGTCGTGAGCCTGCCGCCAGGCGAGTGCACACGCGGGGTCCTGATTGTGGTCGGTGGTCCGCAATACCGGGCCGGCAGCCACCGCCAGTTCACGCTGCTGGCGCGCAGCCTGGCGCAAAACGGCATTGCAGCCATGCGCTTCGATTACCGCGGCATGGGCGACAGCCAGGGAGAGCCGCGCGATTTCCTGTCGGTCGAGGACGACCTGCGTGCGGCCATCGACGCGTTTACCCGCGCCGTTCCGGGCTTGCGCGACATTGTGCTATGGGGCTTGTGCGACGGCGCATCAGCATCGGTCACTTATGCCGCCTCCGATGCACGCGTGCGCGGCCTGGTGCTGCTCAACCCCTGGGTGCGCACCGACAACGGCATCGCACGCACCACGCTCAAGCATTACTACCGCGAGCGCCTGATGGACGCGGCCTTCTGGCGCGACGTCTTGCGTGGCAAGCTCAGTTACACGCGTTCCCTCAAATCGATGCTGCAGCTGGCGCGCATGGCGCTCGGTTCACCGTCTGGCGCGCGCGCCAAGGCATCGGACCAGGATGCTCTTCCGGACCGGATGTATGCAGGCATGCATGCCTTCGACGGCCCCGTGCTGGTCGTACTCAGTGGCGCCGATCTCACGGCTCGGGAATTCTGCGATCTGGCGCAGGCCACGCCAAAGTGGCAGCGCCTGCTTGGCGCCCGCCGCGTCACCCGTTTTCAGCTGGACCAGGCGGACCATACGTTCTCGCGCCAGGCCTGGCGCGACCAAGTAGCGCGCTGGACTGGCGACTGGATGCGCTCCTGGTAGGTCATGGGCAGTGGCTGCAGCGCCACGCGCTGGCAAAGAAGGCCGCCGCCCTTGAATATAAGCGTGACAGTCAATGCAGCCATGATAAAATTTTAACAAGCTTGACGGTGATCGTACCGTACTGCATCCGGGCTGTTACCTGCCTCGTCCATGTCTTTTTTGTTCAGTCACCCATGTCGCTTAAATCCCTGCTCATTCCTGCCCTGAATAATCCGCCGAAGCGCCAGCTGCTCGATGCCTTGCCCGTGGGGCAGACGATTCCCAGGATCATCCATCAGACCTTCTACGACCGCAATCTTCCTGAAAGGCTGCAGGCGAACGTCAACCGGCTGCGCGAGCTCAATCCGGGGTGGGAATACCGGTTTTACGACGACGCCGATATCGAGAGCTTCATCAAGAGTAACTACCCGCCTGTAGTCTGGGAGTATTACCAGCGCATCGATCCGGTCTACGGTGCAGCGCGCGCAGATATCTTCCGCTACCTGCTGTTGTACAAGCTCGGCGGTGTGTACCTGGACATCAAGAGCTCGGCCAACCGCCCACTCGACTCGGTTCTCAAACCCGATGATCGCTTCATCCTGTCAAAATGGCGTGACGTCAACGGTGAATTCGAACACTTCGGTGTGGTCTACGACCTGCGCCACCTCGATGGCGGCGAATACCAGCAATGGCACATCATCTGCTCGCCGGGCCATCCGTTCCTCAAGGAGGTCCTGGAAACGGTCTTCGAGAACATTGATACGTATGACCCCTACCTGCACCAGACCGGCAAGCGGGGGGTGCTGCGAGTGACGGGCCCGGTGCCGTACACGATGGCCATTTCACGCCTCATGGATGCACACCCACATCGCGTGGTGGACGGACGCAATGACATGGGCCTGGAATACACCGTCTATGGCGAACAGGTCCACGTCGGCGTGTTCAAAGGACATTATTCCCTGCAAACTGCCTCGATCGTGCGCCTGACCCCGGCCAAGAAACGCATGTCACGCATGTATGGCGCGATGCAGACATGCTTTGACTATCTGAAGCGCTTGCGTGAAAAGCCTGCAGAACCCTTGCCGACTGACGCCGCTCAGCGACCGGCGGATCCCAAGCAGTCATTGAAGTCGTCAAAGGCGCCATAGGCTGCGCTGGTCGTCCGGGGCGTGCCACACAACCCCGGACCCGGCGCCGGCTTGCCGACGCGGCGTGGCGCGGCGCCGTCCCAACGCAGATCGCCCTCGAGCGGCGCAGCAAACAGGTTGCGCACCGGATGCATGCCAACGAACGCTTGCCATAACGGCGAGCTGCGATTCTCCCCCAGATGCAGCAAGGCACCATCGCGGCTGCGGATTGGCCCATCGACCAGGTTGCCTTCCAACTGCGCGCTGCTGTTCGGAAAGCGCACGTCGATGCCGGCCGTATCGACCACCGTGTTGTCAGCAACCTGACTCGCCGCGGCGCCATTGATGTAGATGCCGACATCGGAACAACCCGCGATCAGATTGGCGCGCAATGTGCCCCGTTCCTGTTCAACAATGCACTTGCCATCGCGGCAGACACTGGCACCGGTTCCTCCGCCGCCCAGCGACAACCCGACACGCTGCCCGGGCGCACCGGCCAGGCGTTGTTCACACCACACCAGATTGCGCTCGAACACATTATCGCTGCCAGCGCCCTTGGCAAATCCGCCATAGCTGACCCGATCGCCGCCATCCTTGACAAAATCCGTGATGACGTTCGCCCGGATCGTCCAGCCGCTTGCTGCAACCAAATCGATCGGCGAGACCGGATTGGACGTACGCCGCACGCGCGTGTTGAACAATGTGTTCGATGCGATCAAGCCATGATCGGGGAAATGTCCACGCCGGCCGTTGATCTTGAAATGGGCATTGAAATCGCTGATACGGTTGTTTATCGCCGTAAAATAACTGCCCTCTCCCACCACGTGAAACGCGTGCTCGCACCATTGATCGTCGCGGCACACGCCACGAATATCCAGGTTCTCGAAACGCCAGTGCGGCGCAGATACGCGAAAACCTTCGGTGAGGTCCAGTTCGAGCACTACACTGCCTGGCTGCACAGCGCGGACCACGATCGGCGCATCGGCACGCCCGGGCCGGTTAGCGTCGAGCGCGCGCCCACGTACGCGGTACGTGCCCGGCAGCAGTGTCACGGTCGTGCCGGGTTCGACCCGGGCCAGCGCGGCGCGCAGTTCGTCGGGCGTGGTGACTGTGAGGCCGGGCGCACCGATCACGCCGGCCGGCTCGGGGCGCACACCCAGGGATGAAGGCAGCCCGGCCACTGCGCCGTGGGAGGGGCCGCGGTCCAGCGTCAGCAAGGTCCGGCTGAGCAGGCTGCCGGTCTGTACAATTGTCGGGTTATGGCCACTGGCGCGCCGCTCGATATACGGCGCCAGCGTGCGCGGCATCACACCGACCTGCTCGATGGCGTAGACCAGCACCCCGGCGCCGAGCGCCAGCGTAATCAGGCCGCCCAGCAGCAGGGAGCGCGCGCGTGGGCGCACGATGACGCCATCGGCCGCGGGGCGCTTCCTGCTGCGGCTCACCCGGCGCCCCGGATGCCGTGGCGGTTCATCAGGTCATACATGGTCGGACGGCTGATACCCAGCATTTCCGAGGCCTTGACGATATTGCCATCCGCGCGCGCCAGCGCCTTGACGATGGCGCCCTGCTCCGCTTCGTCGCGCACCTGGCGCAGGTTCAGCGGTTCTTCGACCGGCGTGTCGCCTTCGGGCAGGCCCAGGTCGTCGGCCACGATGGTCGGGCCATCGGCCATGATCACGGCGCGCTTGACGCAGTTTTCCATCTCGCGCACATTGCCCGGCCAGGCATAGGCTTCGATTGCCGCGATTGCGTCCGGCGAGAAGTGCAGCGTCGGGCGCGATTCCTGGGCGCAGAACTTGTTCTTGAAGTGGTGCGCCAGCAGGGCCGCATCGCCCTGGCGGTTGCGCAGCGGCGGAATCGTCACGACGATCTCGGACAGGCGGTAATACAAGTCTTCGCGGAAGCGCCCCGTGCTGCACAATTCCTTGAGCTTCTGGTGCGTTGCACAGACGATGCGCACATCGACGGGGATTTCTTCGTGGCCGCCGATGCGCTCGATCACGCGCTCCTGCAAAAAGCGCAGCAGCTTGGCCTGCAGCGCCATCGGCAGGTCGCCCACTTCATCAAGGAAGAAGGTGCCGCCGTGGGCCAGCTCGACCTTGCCCTTGGTCTGCTTGGCCGCGCCGGTGAAGGCGCCTTTTTCGTAGCCGAACAATTCGCTCTCGAGCAGGTTCTCGGGAATCGCGGCGCAGTTGATCGCCACGAAGCGCTCCTTGGCACGGGGCGAGATCGCGTGCACTGCACGCGCCAGCACTTCCTTGCCGGTGCCCGATTCACCCAGCAGCATCACCGAGGCCGAGGTGGGGGCGACCTTCTCGATACTGCGGCACAGCTTGAGCATGCCGGGATCGCGGCTGATCACGCCGGCCATCGGCGAGTCGGCCTGGCCAGACTGCATGCGGCGGTTTTCTTCCTGCAGATTGTGCAGGAAGAACGCGCGCTGGATGACCAGGTTGAGCACCTCGGGCTCGGGCGGCTTCTGGTGGAAGTCGTAGGCGCCCATGGCGATTGCCTTGACCGCATTGGCGCGGTCCTGGTTGCCGGTCAGGACGATCACGCGCGTTTCCGGCGCCAGCGCCAGGATCTGCTTCAGCGTGGCCAGGCCTTCGGTCGAACCGTCCGGGTCGGGCGGCAGGCCCAGATCCATCGTGACCACGGCCGGCTCATGGCGGCGGATCTGCGCCAGCGCGCTTTCGCGGTCGTCGGCGACCACCACGTCATACGCGTCGAAACTCCAGCGCAGCTGCTTTTGCAGGCCCGGATCGTCTTCGATGATCAGCAGTTTCGGTTTGTTTTGACTCACAGTTGTCCTTTCATCACGCAGCGCGCTCGCCAGCCTCGCGGTACAGCGGCAACGTGACGGTAAATGTGCTTCCCTGTGCGGGTACGCTGCTCAACGCCAGCGCCCCGCCCAATTCGTGGATGTATTCCCGGCTTTCGAACACGCCGATGCCCATGCCGGCCGGCTTGGTCGATTCGAAGGGCTTGAACAGCCGCTCGCGGATGAATTCCTCGCTCATGCCGGCGCCGGTATCGGCCACGGTCACGGTGACCTGCCCGCCCGTGCGGGCAATCGAGACGCTGACACGGCCGTTGCGCGGCGTGGCTTCGATCGCGTTCTGGATCAGGTGGCCCAGCACGCGCTCGAGGCGTTCGCCGTCGGCCAGTACCAAGAGGCCGCCATCGATCACGTCCAGCACCGGATGTGGCTCGAACGCGCTCTTGAGCGCAATCGCCTGGCGCACGACGTTCTCGACGCGCAGTGGCAACGGCCGTTCCGGCGCATCGTTGCGACTGAGCTTTTGCAGCATCATTTTCATCTTGTCGACCGAGTGCGTCACGGTATCGAGCATATCGCGCTGAAATTCGGGATTGTCGCGGTGCTTCTCGGCATTCGCGTTCATCAGTGACAGCTGGGCCACCAGGTTTTTCAGGTCGTGCACGACAAAGGTCGACATGCGATTGAACGACTCGAACTGGCGCGCCACCATCAGCTCGTTGGCAGCATCCTGCTGCGCCAGGTAACTGGCAGCCTGGCTGCCGGCGATTTCAAGCAGGTCGAACACTTCCCAGTTCAGGGACACGGCGCTGCGCGCGTCTTGCAGCACGACGAAGCCGAACAGCTTGCCGTGCAGGATCAAGGGCACCACCAGCCAGCCGCGTGGAAATGCGACGAGCCACGCTGGCAAGACCAGCTCGCCGTATTTTTCGGGCAGGGCCGCATATTCGCGCAGGTCGATCACCCATTGGGTGGTTTCCAGGAAGTGACAGAAATTCGAGTCGGCCGGCTCGGTCGCGGTGCTGGTGGCTTGCCACCCCGCCACCGGCTGATAGTGACCGCCGTCGTCGTCGCGGCGCTGCCACAACACGCCGCCCGGGCTTTCGACCAGCGCACCGACCGCCTCGATCGCGCGCTCGCCGATGTGCGTGCTGTCGGACGACAGGGTGCGGGTGAAGCGCATCCATTCTTCACGGTAATCGTAGCCGTAGCTGTAGAAATGCTTGCTGATGAAGACCTTGAGCCAGGCGCGGAAGGTGCCCGAGAACAGGGTTCCGGTCAGCAGCAGCAAGGCGCCGCACAGGAACGCGACCTGCATCACGCCGCCCCAGCTGCCGCCAAAATAGCGCAGGTAGTAGCCGGCGAAACCCATGGCCAGCAGATAGATCGCCGAGCCGAACAGTGCAGTCGAATGGAACATCACACGGCGCGACACCACCAGTGCGTTCGAGCGCGACGTGCTGCGCTTGACGGCGGTGCCGATCAGCGGCATGGCCAGCGCATTGACGATGCCGCGCGCGGCCCAGGTATCCGGGTGCATGTCGTGGAACAGCAGCGCCTGGCTATACATGTAGAAGTCGTAGGCAAACATTGCGCCGATGCCGAGGCAGGCGAACTTGATGGCCCAGCGTTCCTGGATCGTCTTGTTGCGGTACACCTGCTCGACCAGCAGCATACCAAGCACTGCCTGGCACACGCGCGCCGTGACGTTGGGCAGCAGGCCGCCATCCAGATTGAGCATCAGGTCGGTCCGCACGAACACCGTCACCAGCAACAGAAGCCCATAGCAAACGGCGCCGATGAAGATGGGTGTACGCAGATTGAACGGCCAGCGGCTGGCCGGGTCGCGCGAGTTGCCCAGCAAGAGCAGCAGCACGATGCACCAGGCGGCGCTGCGCAGGATTTCGAGGGTGTCGGTCCAGACTGACCAGAGTTCGTGGCCAGTGGCAGCCTGCCCGGCCAGGGCGGCGGACCAGAGCGCGGTGAACCCGCACGCGATGGCAATGGCGGCCACCTGTGTGCGGCCGCGCCAGATGGTAAACAGCAGGCCGATCAGCAACAAGAAACCGATGGCGGCGACGCTATAGCTATAGACGGCAATGGTGGTCAACGTATGCCATCCATGAAAACGACCATTGAAAAATTCGGGATAGAAACGTTAAAGCCATCGACCTGCGATGCGCACACCGCAAGCCGATCCGGGATGATCAGCGTCCGCTACGGAACAGCACGACCTTGAGCGTATTGATCAGGATGAGCACATCCAGGAACAGGCTGTTGTTCTTGACGTAGTAGAGATCGTACTGCAATTTCTGCAACGCGTCCTCAGCCGACGAACCATAGCCATAACGAACCTGCGCCCAACCGGTGATGCCTGGCTTGATGCTATGACGGACATTGTAATATGGAACCACTTCGATCAACTGCTGGACGAAGTAGGCGCGCTCGGGCCGTGGGCCCACGAACGACATGTCGCCCTTGAACACGTTCAGGATCTGCGGCAGCTCGTCGATGCGGGTCTTGCGCATGAAATTGCCAACACGCGTCACGCGCGGATCGTTCTGCGCCGCCCACTGTGGCGTGCCACCTTTTTCGGCATCGGCGCGCATGCTGCGGAATTTGTGAACACGGAAAATCTTGCCATCCTTGCCGACCCGCTCCTGCGAATAGAACACCGGATTGCGGTCTTCCAGCCACACGGCCAGCGCCGCACCGAGCATGATCGGGAACGTGACAGCCATGATCAGGGTGCTGCAGATCAGGTCAAACCCCCGCTTCATGAAGATGCGGATGAAACTCTGGTCAAAGCCACCGCCGAACACCAGCCAGCTCGGCTGCAGCGAGTCAACCCGGATCTGGCAGGTTTCGCGCTCGAAGAACGTGGCGGCATCGGTGACCTTCACGCCTTGCAGCTTGCAATCGAGCAGTTCCTTGATCGGGAAGCTGCCGCGCTTGTTTTGCACCGACACGACGATTTCCTGCGCGCCATATTGGGTCGCCATCTTGACGAGCGAGTCGCCTTCGCGCACCTTGAGCACGTCAGCGGCCGGCACGCACATGTCGTCGCTACCCACTGGGATGAAGCCGACGACCTTGTAGCGGTGGTAGCTGTTCTTGTTGACGGCCAGGTCGCTGCATTCCTTGGCCAGCGCGCCATTGCCCAGGAACAGAATGCGCGACTGCATCAGGCGCAGTTCGGACGTCTTGAAGAAAATGATGCGCGCGACGAAGATCCCGGCCGCGGCAAGGCCGAAGCCCAGCAACAGGATGCCACGACCGAAGTACAAGTCGGGCGCCACATAGAACACCAGCGTCAGGATCAGGAAACCCATCAGGAACGCCGGCATCAGCTTCATGAAGAACGGATGGCGCAAGCCCTCGTCGAAATCGAGCTGGTACATGCCCATGGCGCTCATGCTGAAGCTGACCGCCACGGCAAAGGCGACGGCCGAAGCCAGGAAGTGATCAAACTGGTCGCTTGTGAGCGGTGCGCCAATGTCGAGAAAACGCATGGCTGCGCCTGCATAGGCTGCGCCTAACAGGATCAATATTTCCACAAATAGCAGGACGAAAACGATCTTCGACACGTAGTGGTTAGAGATCCGAAACATGTTATTCCCCAGAATTGTTTATGACGCTTACCTGCTGAGAGGCCAGGGGCTTGCTTTGCATGCGCCACACGACCGTCTCCCTACCGTCGATGATGCCGGTAGTCACAAGATGCATTGAGTTGTTTGTTGAAGCAATTAATCACGGCATTGCGCAGCATCGGCACCATGCCGGTACGATCGAGCAAAGCCCCCATCATTTCAGGCGCAGGGCAAGTACCGCGACGACGTCAGGCAAGAGAACCGGTCAAGTAGATCGATGTAGTGGCTGGCCCGACCTCGTCCGACCATACTCTTTTAAACATTGATTTCGCTTCACTCTTTTGACATATTTTTAACATTCAATATAGCATGGAAACACCTTGTTACTCAACGACGCTGTATGGTCGCGTCAGCTTGGTGCAACACACATCGCCACATCGCTCACCAACGAGATGTTACTACAACTACCTCGCTTAATTCCGTAGTGCAATAAAGTTCAAGATTTTAGCACTGACTGTTGAGCATGCACTGGAAGGCATGCAATCGTGCGCTGCTACCCGACGCCAGGCTGATCTCTACCGCAGATACTTCTTAAACCTTCACAACCGTGGCAGGATCGTCGCTATTGCTGCGTTGCGCCCCTGAGACAGACGTCCGTGCTCTGGCGCCCCCACCGATCATGACCCCGAACACCCGCGGCATCGTGGCCATGGCCACCTGGTACACAGCGATCAGCAAGGCACTCACGGCGATCGGCGCCAACACCCAGTACACCGGGTAAGGGATAGCGCTACCGTAGCGCCCATACACAACCCAAGTCAGCAGTAATACCGGTGCGTGCGCCAGAAACAGAAAGAAACTATATTTGCTCATGCCAACCAGCCATGCGCCAAGCGGCGTACGCACGATCCAGACGGTAGCAGGCCAGATCAGAAATGGCGCCACCAGGCGCAGGTAAGTAGTATTTCCAACCCGAAAATGCACGATAGCGGCGCATGCTAGTAAAAAAGCAACAAAACAAATTGCGCCATAACGATCGAGCGCACACAAATTCCAGCGACGCACTGCCACCATGCCACCCACGTAGAACAACACCGCCATCAGGTCACGCAACAGCAGATTGCCATCAAAATTGCCCATGAAGATGATCGACACGAGCACCAGTCCCAGCCACATGTAGCGACGCAGCAACCAGCCGAACACTGGTGCCAGCAGGATCAACACGATCAGGTCACGAAGAAAATTGAGAGGATAGTTGATCGGCGACCCCGTCAGCCCAAACGCAGCATTGAGCCAGCGCACTGGATCGAATGGCCACAAATTTGCTGACAACTCCATTCCTGCAAACATTTCCGCGCTCAAGGCGAGTGGCAGCAAGGTCAAATTAAAGATCAGGAACGGTACCAGGATCGTGCGCGCTTTCTTGGTGATGCAACGTGCAGGTTCGCAGTCGATGCCCGAACCAAACAGCAGAAAGCCTGAAATGACCGTTAGAACTGGAACGCTGGCCCGAAATACAGCCAACTGGAAAAATGCTTTGACTGTGTCAAACCAGCCAGAGCCGACTGCGGCCATGGGGATATAGGCAGGTGTATGCAGCACGATGACGCCAAAGATCATGACAAAGCGCAGCAGCGCGATACGGTCACGGACGCCATGGGCAATCGTCATGAAAGGCCTTTCGAGTTACAGGGGAGTACCGCAAGGCGGACATGGTGACGCGAGTATCCAGGTGATCTCAACAACCTGTACATCGACATGATATTGCGAAGGGCACAATAGCTGTAGACATATTAAATGTCAATTGTGCGCATATTTACACAGATAAACAGGAATGCCGAACAAACAAGCTGTTCGCGAAAACACGGTCAGGGCATGAGAGAAGAAGCGTCACGGACATCGATGCGGCTGCAAGGCCTCAGACCGTGACGGCAAAACGACAAGACCAGGAATACGAGCCATGCTGCACTACGGGAAACCATGCCGGGATGACGTCGAAGGTGCCTGGACACCGCAAATTCATTGAAAGCGATCAGTAATTTTTAACAAACGAGCAAGTATTGCGACTCATCACCTTGCTGCTGGGAGGCGCACTGAGAGCGGAAATTTCAGCTACCGCAGTCTTCCAACGGGCGAAATTGTGATATCCCCCCGTTAATAATAACCCGATCAGCAGCAGGGAGACCCCGGCACGGGTGTAACGGGAAATGGCCAGCGCGCCATATGCAAATACGACGATCAAGAACGGCAGCACACTACCAACATAAACAAATGTCTCTTGCCCATAGATGACATGCAGTGCAGTCAAGAAAGCCAACGACCCGGCGACCGCCAGCAGCAGTCCGTCCTGACCGGTAACGCGCGTGAACAAGGCGCCATCATAGGACCTCTGCAAAGTCCTCTTGCACGCCATGACGATGGTACCCAGCCCAGCCAAAAGAAATATAACCACCAGTAAAAGGGCTACAAAAGCCGTCGTGCCAGCCTGACGCCAACTGGCTTGCTGCACGGTCAGTACCGTCTCAGTAGCGTTCATTGCATGCCGGGAGAAGTCGGGCATCACTACACCGCCCAGATACAAGATCGATAGTACCTGACGGATGCGGTCGACGGACAGGCTGACGAAGAAGGTCGTTTCCTCCTGAACAGCCGCAGGCAGAAAAAACAAGCCCGAGCGGGGAAATGCAAGCCGCTGCAGTACTGACAAGATGCCAACCACAGCTACCGCCAAGATCGCAATACGCACGGTTCGCTTGATCCCCTGAGACTGGAGCGCGATGAACAGCCCCACTACCAGGTTGGTGACGGTAACGGAGAATGCCAATGCAGTGGCAGCGACCCAATTTGTCAGCATTACCTTTTCTTGATTTGCTTCGCGCGCGGCTAAGTACAGCACAATCGAAAATGCCGTAAACGTATATGCATAACTTTCCGGGATGGTAAACCACATGAAGGCAGATGAACTCGTCAGTGCAATACCCGTAAGCAACACCGCGTTCAGCCTGTTCAAACCAACCAGGTTGAGCGCCGAGAAGAGAAAAGCCAAACCGACTGCGGGAATTAGCGCGACCTGTACTCGCACTGCCATGCCAATCTCAATCTGCATGGCGGCAAGCAGATTAGGGATGGGATAACTTAAAAATGAAAACAAAGGATGCACCTTGTTGCGCCAGTGGTCGTTGGCATAACGGTCAACCATCTGACAAAGATACCGGGGCACATCAGCATCAAACCAGACATTGTCAAGCCCAAGATGGAACCGGGTGGGCGGGAAATAGCCTGTCGCAAAAAAAATCACTACAAACGAAAACAGGAAAATAGCCAAAGCGGGAAGCAGTTGGCGTGGCCGCTCGATCGGCTTGATTGGGCCAATGCGGGATTGGTGCATATGCGTGGTAGTCATGGCTGGCAGACTAACGGGTGATAAGCACTGCACCGGCAACCACGAGTAACGTCCCTGCCACGCGGAGGGGCTGCAGCGGCTCGCCAAGCAAGACGATCGCTAATCCCATTGTGACGATAAAACCAAAAGCGACAAACGGATAAGCGACGCTGACATCGACACGTGACAAAACGAACAACCAAAGCACGGCACCCAGTGCATAAAGTGACAGGCCGCCGATCACATAAGGATTGGTTGCAATGGCGGTTATCGTTGATGCCGTGCCCTGCCCCAATGCAGCCGAGACTGTCGAGGACGACATACCCTGCTTGAGTGATATCTGCGCGAGCGCTGAAATCAGTACGCTACTGAAGATAAGAATAAAAGTACTGAATGCCATGCAAAACCCCGAGAAATCAAATATCAAATCGAAACGAAGCGTGCTCCAATGGTAAAGGCAACCATTGCAGCAATTGTTATGCGACAGCCCCGATCCTTGATTGCGTAGACCAGCGGGTCGTCGTGCATTTCGGCGCGTGAAGTTTTTACCCATAAACGCGATAACCAATAAAGCATCGCCAGAACAACTCCCCAAAGCAAGGTGGGGTTGACGTAATTTGACTGGGTGTCAGCGGCCTGAATAAACAGGCAAAATACGACGACCGATGAGAGAGACGCGCCAATCCCGAGGGGCCACAGCACAGCGAGGTCAGTCACACGGTAATCTCGGCCAGCCGTTACTTTGCCATTGCATTGCTGCAAGGAGATCAGTTCGGCGCAACGTTTTAGAATGGCCAGGCTATAAAAGATGAGCAGGGAAAAAGCCAGTAACCAAGTGCTGACTGTTTCCTCGAGCGCGAGCGCGCCGGCAAGAATACGAACTGTGTAGAGAACAGCAAGCATAAGTACATCGATCAGTACGTAGTGCTTGAGAACCAGGCTGTACGAGGTAGTTAGAACAATGTATGCCACCAAGATCGCCAGAAACTGTGTAGAGATCAAACAGGCAATAACAAGGCCGGTACTCATTAGTGCACAAGCTGCAAGGATCGCGCTTGGGATCGAAATCGCGCCGCTGGCCATTGGACGCTTGCATTTGCGCGGATGGCGCCTGTCGCTTTCAAGATCGACCAAATCGTTCCAAATGTATGTAGCGGAAGCTGCCAGTGAAAACGCAATAAATCCTGCGATAACCGGAATCAACTTCGATACATTATTAAACGAAAATGCGGTAAGTAGGGGAACGAAAATCAGGGTATTCTTGAGCCATTGATGAACACGAAACGCCTTCATCCAAACCACCACAGATAGACTTGAGCGCGCAAATACCTGTTCGATTCGGCAAGTTTTTTCGACCTGCCGGGCGACCGCTGGGGATACCCCGACGAGAATGGCGCCAGTGGCCTCCAACCAAATTGGCAAATCGGCGTTGCTGTCTCCAGCATAGACAAACTTTGCACCCACCAACTTGCGAATTTCGGCCAACTTGGCATGCCCCTTAAGGTTGGCGCCATCCTGGGTGGCCAAGACGTGGTCGAACAATCCCAAATAATCGCTGACGCGACCCGCGATCGAGTGATGAGCGGCCGTGGCGAGTACTATATGCCGACCGGTCGCACGCTGCGAGCGTAGGTAGTCGAGCAGATCATCATTGTAGGGAAGAGAGTCTGCCGGGAGAATAACAAACTGTGAAACGTAAGCTTTGAAAGCAGCACGCCCACGTAACAATGCAGGCATTGCGCCAAATAGCCGCCATGGTGCGTTGCGAAACAGTAGCAGTAACGACTCGAACAGCGTATCGGTTCGCACCAAGGTACCGTCGAGATCGACGATTAATGGCTCCATCGTCAGTTCGCTTTCGAGTGAGAGACGATCCGTACCCGCATTAACCGAAAACATATGTATGACTGACTTTTTATGAGCGGCGGAATCGTGTCTCGCCGACGTTGTAATTTAACATGTGCCAGATACAGCACGTGGATTATCGCACGCTCATAGAATTTTGAAAAAAATTGTGCACCCTTATTTAATTTTTTCGCATTAAAAGTGCACAGCTGCCGTAGGAGACTTTTCCAAGGTGCTTGGAAATCAGGACCTCGCGCTGAGCAATTTTTGAAGATCACGGAATCGATTTTCGTCAGCACGCAGAAAACGATTTCGATCTCGCAGTGCCCTGGCCATACATCTTCTTGAAAGATCAAACTGCTTTTTCAGCTCTGTTAGATGTGCTGTCAGCAAGGCTTCCATGCCGCAGAACTCCGAGCACTACTTGCAGAAAATGACGCGGCCAATGTCATGATCGCAGTTCAGTTTGGTATAGGCTGATGCCGTCAACTCGTTTGAGAAAAATGATCTGACTGCGCTAGTCCCCTGCGAAGAAATAATAGACGCTGTTAAAGCAGGTGAAGGAGAACGAGACATCATGGCTTCCCATACCGCTAAAAGGTGGGAAGAAGAAGTCATGAATATTTTAATAGAAGGAATTTCCTACAGTCTGGCTTAGCCACACCCTATCAAACGCTTGCTCGCCCAAGCCAAGGGCGGCTTGCTGAACCCAGGGTACGCATGTCCAATTTTCGAACTTCAGGGCTCAAGAGCAAATAGCGGAAGCGCAGAGAAGCAAGACACAGTGGTCAGCACGGGCATCGCGCTTCTGATGTGGCACGTCTGTCCGCCTGTCTTTGCACAACCGTATCCAGTACAGTTGTGAAGGGCCGCATGGACAAATTGCATACGGGCGTCGCGTTCTGGAGCTGAAAAGCTGAATGCGAAGCGGGTGTGGACCAGGTGGGACGCAGTGACTCGGTGTGATGACAGGCCACGTGGCTGTGAGCTGTCCATCAACGGCCCGGCAAGGTATCGATGTTCTTGTTGAAATGGTGCGGCTGGCTGGAATCGAACCAGCGACCCTTGGCTTCGGAGGCCAATACTCTATCCACTGAGCTACAGCCGCACTGACAAGCGTAGCGAAGGATACATTCTTTCGTCGAGTACGTCCATGGGCAGCACCAGAAAAACCCTGGCATCAATACAGGTTTACACTATAATAAGATGCTCGACGGCACTTGCAAAAAAGCCACTAGATCGCAGCGCCTCAGTGGCCGGTTTTTTTAATTGAATTAAGGAAATCATGAGCGACGCACAGCACGACCACGAATCCCTCATTCGCACGCCAAAACAGCTGGTCATCGCCGTCGCGGGATTTTTCTTAGTCATCGTCCTTGGCATCATTCTGTTAGTTACCTTCGTGACGAGCTCCTCAACCAGGGGCGCGGGCACTGACAGCCAGAGCGTCGAGGCGATTGCCGCACGCATCCGCCCTGTCTCCGACGCAAACTTTACGCTGCGTGACGCCAACGCACCACGCATCCTGCTGGCAGGTAGCGCGGTCTATGCCGCCACATGCGCAGCTTGCCATGACAAGGGACTGGCGGGCGCGCCAAAGACTGGCGACAACAATGCTTGGGCCGCACGCTTGGCTCAAGGCTATGACACTGTGTTTAAACATGCTGTCGAAGGCATCCGCGCGATGCCAGCCAAGGGCGGTAACCCCGATCTCGACGATCTGGAAGTGGCGCGCGCCGTCGTGTTCATGACAAATCAGAGTGGCGCAAGCTTCAAGGAGCCGGTCGAACCCGCGCGCGCCGTTGCACCGGCGAGCGTGGCCGATCCGAAAAGTGGCTCCGCGCCGGCGCCAGTGAATTCGGCTCTCGTCACAATGAGTGCGCCGGTAGCAGGACCTGTCATGGTGAGCGCGGATAGCGGCAAGAAAGCCTACGACACGGCATGTATCGCCTGCCACGGTGCTGGCATCGTGGGTGCGCCCAAATTCGGTGACAAGTCCGCATGGAGCGCGCGGGTCGATCAAGGGGTTGCTGTCATGTACGAGCACGCGATCAAGGGTTTTCAAGGAAAAGCAGGCGTCATGCCGCCTAAAGGCGGTAGCACTCTCCCGGACGCCGAGGTCAAGGCGGCAGTGGACTATATGGTTGCTGCTTTGAAGTAAGTGTTCATCACATATTCACATCGCATCAGAATCTATCAATTGTTTCTCAGCGGACCAATAAAGACGTTCTAGTGAATATGTTCATTATTGTTCAAATACATCTTATGTTGTATGCGTGCAACCTAGAGACGAAGACTGAAATAATTTCGCTCTGACTAGAGTAACAACTTTCTTGCCACTGCCTCAAGATTGCCCAAATTTATCAGCTGGGCCGGTATTTCTCCACACCTCTGCACCAACGAACAGATCGGATAACTTCCGTGCTGATCGATCGCATTGATTTCATCCGCATTTGCTGCTTGGTCAGATAACTAAAAAGCGTCTGATTAACAGCTCAACCGTGTCACGCAGCCGTCTGATTTTTTAATGAAAAAGCGACGGCGCAAACAATTACAAATGAGTTCCCTTACGCCCAGCCATCGGTGCTCCGGCCGCGGCAGCAATGGGTAAAACTACGTCATTTTCATAGGCTACGCCAGGCAGCGTGCCCGGTCTCCGCCATCTCTGCGGAGGGTATTGCCACCGTCAACGCAGGATGAACAACGATGCATCAGGCGTCTGGCCAGATTTGCCACTGCCTGAAATTCATACAATTTCCCAATGTACCGAATTCAATATATTTCCTATCTTCATAGTGTATTAGACAGGTAATAAAAATCGTTGGCTCAATCAACGCACGAGACACAAGCAATTCAATTCAACAATCACATTGAGCGCGAAAACCGTTTTCATCTCGGCATATGACTTGCCAAAAATATAGGACTTATTAGTTGCCGATTTACCCTTTCCATTGTTAATTATTAAATATTACCAGAATACAAAGTCACAATTCGTTACAAACTGTCCGTCAGAAACATCGTATTCTTAAAAACTTTCCCACCGGATAAATTCCCAAATGGAATTTTTATAGGATAATTCCCATGCAATCTCTCGGCACCGTGAAGTTCAATTCTTCTACTTTCCGTTACACTGCGCTGCTGATGTCGCTGGCAGTTACTGGTAGCGTTTCAGCCGCCACCTTGTCAGTTGGTCCAGGAAAAACTTACGCAGCACCATGTGCCGCTTTCGCCAAGGCGCAAACTGGCGATATCGTCGAGATTGCAGGCAACAAGACGTATAGCGGCGATGTGTGCGCAATCAACGCGAACGATCTGACTATCCGTGGCGTCAATGGCCGTCCAAAAATTGATGCTGCTGGAAAAAATGCGCAAGGCAAGGGGATCTGGGTTGTCAAAGGCAACAATATCAAGATCGAAAACGTGGAAATGTACGGGGCAAAAGTTCCTGACCAGAATGGCGCTGCACTTCGTCTGGAGGGTACCCACTTCACGCTGCGTTCTTCATACTTGCACGACAATGAAAACGGTATCCTCAGCAACGCGAATACGAACAGCAACATCGTGGTTGAATACAGCGAGTTCGCCTTCAATGGCATTGGTGATGGCCGGACCCATAATCTGTATGTGGGTAACGTTGCCAGCCTAAATTTCCGTTACAACTATTCACACGATGCCAAGGTTGGCCACAATCTGAAATCGCGTGCCAAACTCAACACGATCAGCTACAACCGTTTTTCAAGCACAACGGGCAATCCAAGCTACGAGATCGATTTGCCAAACGGCGGCACGGCGTATGTGATTGGCAACGTGATTCACCAGCCGTCCAATTACAGCAATCCAGGCATGCTGGCCTATGCACTTGAAGGTGCCACCAATCCGGGCCAGGACCTGTATGTTGTCAACAATACTTTTCTGAACGATAACAGCTCGCGCGGCACGTTCGTGCTTGTTAGCAACAAGGTCACCACGCCAATACTGCTGCAAAATAATATTTTTGGCGGTACCGGCACGGTTACGAGTCAAGAAAACGCGATCAAAAAAAGTAACTTCCAGTCCGTGGCGCCTGGATTCATCAACCGTCTCCTGTTTGATCTGCACCCGCTCGCCAATGTTCTTTTGATTAACGCAGGTACTGCCCCCGGTAAGTCGGCCAGCGGCGTCGATTTGACGCCAATTGCCCAATACAGGCATACGGCATCGAGCGAAGGCCGTCCGCAATCCGGTGCACTCGATATCGGTGCGTATGAAGCTGGTATCCCCACGACGGTCCCGACGCCAACGCCTGAACCGACCCCGGAACCAACACCGACCCCTGCACCATCGGGCTGGACGTTCTGTGCGAATGAAGGGGGTACCTGCACTTTCAGCGGCACGCGCGAAGTACGTTACGGCTTGCCGGGTTATTACAATACAAAAGTCTTTACTGGCTCGGTCCTCTGCAACAACGCGGTATTTGGCGATCCGAAGAAGGCCACCAACAAAACGTGCAGCTTTGCTAGCACCGCATCGACGGCACCTGCGCCTGCACCTGCGCCTGCGCCTGCGCCTGCCCCGACGCCGACGCCGGCAGTCACCTGGACTAATTGCTCGACCGAGGGTGGTACCTGTTCGTTCACTGGGACCCGTGAAGTACGTTATGGTGCACCGGGCTACTACAACTTCAAGACCTTGACGTCACGCACTGCCTGCACCAATGCCGTATTCGGCGATCCAAAAAAGAGTACAGCCAAAACCTGCAGCTACTCGAGCCTGGCGCGGTAAACCTGCTTGGCAGCACAATAGAAAAAGGGCCGCGCAAGCGGCCCTTCCTGCATTCATTATCAGATACAACGCCGCCGGGACATTCCCAGCAGCACAGGCTTACCAGATGATCACGCGATCCTTTGGCGCCAGGTACATCTTGTCGCCAGCCTTGACCTTGAACGCCTCGTAGAAACCAGGCTGGTTCTTCAGCGTGCCATTGGCGCGGTATTGCGCCGGCGAGTGCGGGTCGGTCTTGATCTGCGCGATCTGCGCCGGTTCGCGCATCTTCGTGCGCCACACCTGGCCCCAGCCCATGTAGAAGCGCTGGTCGCCGGTGAGACCGTCGATCACGGGCGCTGGCTTGCCCTTGAGCGAGATCTTGTAGGCCTTGTAGGCAATTGCCAGACCTGAGTTGTCGCCGATGTTTTCGCCGAGCGTCAGTTCGCCATTCACGTTATAGCCTTCGAGCGGGCTGAACGCGGCGTACTGGGCGATCAGGGCCTTGGTCTTTTCGCCGAAACGCTTGCCGTCTTCTTCGGTCCACCAGTTGCGCATATTGCCGTCGCCATCGTACTGCGAACCCTGGTCGTCGAAGCCGTGGCTGATTTCGTGGCCGATCACGGCGCCGATGCCACCGTAATTGACCGCGTCGTCGGCCTTCGCATCGAAGAACGGCGGCTGCAGGATCGCGGCCGGGAACACGATTTCGTTCAGTTCCGGGTTGTAGTACGCGTTGACGGTTTGCGGCGTCATGCCCCACTCGTCGCGGTCGATTGGCTTACCCAGTTTGTTCAGTTCGCGGTTGTATTCGACGTCGCGCGAACGCATCACGTTGCCCACCAGGTCATCGCGCTTGACGGTCAGCGCTGTGTATTCCTTCCACTTGTTCGGATAGCCGATCTTCGGCGTGAACTTGGCCAGCTTGGTTTGCGCTTCCTTCTTGGTCGCCGGACTCATCCAGTCGAGCGTGTCGATCGAATCCTTGTAGGCCGCCAGCAGGTTGTTGACCAGCACTTCCATACGCGCCTTGCGCTCGGCCGGGAAATGGTCTTTCACGTACAGCTTGCCCACGGCATCGCCCAGGCTGCCTTCGAGTGTCGAGACGCCGCGCTTCCAGCGTGGTTCCAGTTGTGGAATGCCGGCCAGCGTGGTGCCGTTGAACGAGAAGCGCTGGTCGACGAAGGCTTTCGACAGGTAGTTCGCGTAGCTGTTCACGGTCTGGAATTGCAGATATGCTTTCCAGGTCGCCAGCGGCACGCTGTTCAGGACGTCGGTAAACCCTTTCAGGTAGGTTGGCTGGCTGACGATCAGATACGTTGCCTTGCCCTGCAGGCCCGAGGCCTTCAGCCAAGTGTTCCAGTCGTAGCCCGGCGCCATCGCGGCCAGCTTGCTGAACTCGACCTTGTTGTAGGTCTTGATCGGATCACGGTTCTCGACCTTGGTCCACTGGACCTTGGCCAGTCGGGTTTCCAGGTCGAGGATGGCTTTCGCGTCAGCGGCGGCGGTCTTGCTGCCGGCCAGCGCCAGCATCTTCTCGATGTGCACCTGGTACTTGGCGCGCACGTCCGCCAGCTTGGCGTCGTCCTGCTTCAGGTAATAGTCGCGGTCGGGCATGCCCAGGCCTGACTGGTACAGGTCGGCGACGTACTTGGTCGAATCCTTGGCATCCTGGTGGATGAAGAACGTGAACGGCACGGTCACGCCGGCGCGATTCAGGTTGGCGAACAGCGCAGGCAGTTCGGCCTTGCTCTTGATTGCGGCGATCTTGTTCATCTCGCCCTTGAGCGGCGTGGCGCCCAGCTGCTCGAGGCGTGCTTCGTCCATGTAGCTGGCGTAGAAGTCGCCGATCTTGCGCGCTTCGCTGCCGGCGGCGGCGTTCTTGTCAGCGGCGGTGCGCTCGATGATCGCGCGCAGTTGCGGCAGCGTGTCATCGCGCAGCTGGTGGAACGCGCCCCAGGTGGATTTGTCGGCCGGGATCTCGACGCTCTTGAGCCACTTGCCGTTGAGGTGTTCGAAGAAGTCGTCCTGCGCGCGCACGGACGGTTCGATGTATTGCGTTGCAATGCCGGACGATGCACCGGCCGGCGCCGTGGCGGCGGTGGTGGCCTGGGCCAGCGCCATTGGCGCGATGAACGACGTGGTCAACACCAGCGCTGCTGCGCTGATCAGTTTTCGTTGCATGGTTATCTCTCTCTTTTTGTGTATGAGTGCAATGCAAAAGGCCGGCGCTCGTGACGCCGGCCCCTTGTCATGGAACCTTACCAGATGATGACGCGGTCTTCAGGGGCCAGGTACATCTTGTCGCCCGGTTTCACGTTGAACGCCTCGTAGAACTCGGGCATGTTCGACACGGTGCCGTTGGCGCGGAACTGGCCCGGCGAGTGCGGATCGGTCTTCACCTGATTGATCTGCTGGGCTTCACGCATCTTCGAGCGCCACACCTGGCCAAAGCCCATGAAGAAGCGCTGGTCACCCGTCAGACCATCGATCACCGGCGCCGGCTTGCCGGCCAGCGACAATTTATAGGCCTTGTAGCCGATCGACAGGCCGGCGTTGTCGCCGATGTTCTCGCCCAGCGTCAGTTCGCCGTTCACGTTGTAGCCTGGCAGCGGCGCGTAGCCGTTGAACTGCTTGACCAGCTTGTCGGTACGGGCCTTGAAGGCGGCGCGGTCTTCGGCCGTCCACCAGTCGCGCAGATTGCCGTCGCCATCGGACTGGCTGCCCTTGTCGTCGAAACCGTGGCCGATTTCGTGGCCGATCACGGCGCCGATGGCGCCGTAGTTGACCGCGTCGTCGGCGCGCATGTCGAAGAATGGCGGCTGCAGGATCGCGGCCGGGAACACGATCTCGTTCATCGTGCTGCGGTAGTAGGCGTTGACCGTCTGCGGCGTCATGCCCCACTCGGTATGGTCGATCGGCTTGCCGAGCTTGTCGATGTTGTAGTTGTAGGCGAAGGTCGACGCACGCATCGCATTGCCCACCAGGTCATCGCGCTTGATCGTCAGGCGCGAGTAATCGCGCCACTTGTCCGGGTAGCCGATCTTCGGCGTGAACTTGGCCAGCTTGGCGCGTGCTTCCTTCTTGGTCGCCGGGCTCATCCACTCCAGGTTATCGATCGACTGGCCGTAGGCGATGATCAGGTTCTTCACGAGTTGTTCCATACGTTCTTTGCGCTCGGCCGGGAAATGCTCGGCCACGTACAGCTTGCCCAGCGCTTCGCCCAGCGTGCCTTCGACGGTCGACACGCCGCGCTTCCAGCTCGGACGCTGCTCGGCCACGCCGGTCAGCGCGGTGCCGTAAAACGCGAAGTTCTCATCGACGAACGCCTTCGACAGGTACGGCGCGTATTCGCGCAGCAGCTGCCATTCGAAATACGACTTGAGCGTGGCCAGGTCGGTCTTGGCCAGCAGTGCATCGAAGCCCGTGAAGTAGCTTGGCTGGTTGACGATGATGGTGTCGATCTTGTTGCCCACACCGGCGGCGGCCAGTGCGCCCTTCCAGTCGTAGCCCGGCGCCAGCTTGGCGAGCTCGGCCACCGTCATCTTGTTGTAGCGCTTGACCGGGTCGCGGTTCTCGACCTTGGTCCACTGGACCTTGGCCAGATCGGTCTCGAAGTCGACGATCGCCTTGGCCTGCGCGGCGGCGTTCTTTTCGCCGGCCAGCGCCAGCATCTTCTCGACGTGCACCTGATACTTGGCGCGGATCTCGGCCAGCTTGGCGTCGTCTGCCTTCAGGTAGTAGTCACGGTCGGGCATGCCCAGGCCGCTTTGGCTGATGTAGGTTGCGTGGCGGGTCGACTCGCGCATGTCCTGGCCGACGTAGATGCCGTACGGGCTGGCCACGCCGATCTTGCCCAGGTGAGCGGCCAACGCCGGAATGCCCTTCTTGTCCTTGAGTGCGCGAATGCGCGACAGCTCGCCCGTCAGCGGCTTGTAGCCGAGCGCTTCGCGACGTGCGTCGTCCATGAAGCTGGCGTACAGGTCGCCGATCTTCTTCGCTTCGGTGCCTGCCTTGGCGCCGGTGTCCTTCTGCGCCGCCTCGATGATCGCCAGCAGTTGCGGCGTGGTGTCTTCGCGCAGCTTCATGAAGGTGCCCCAGCTCGAGCGGTCACCCGGGATCTCGGTCTCTTTCAGCCACTTGCCGTTCAGGTGCGTGAAGAAATCGTCCTGTGGACGCACGCTGTTGTCGATGTACTGGGTGTCGATGCCGGAGATAACGCCGGCCGGTGCGGTGGCAGTGGCCGGCGCTGCAGCGGCCGCAGGCGCGGCGTCGGCGGCCATGGCCGGTGCGGCGAAGGCTGCCGCCAGGGACAGGGTCAGGGTACTCAGGAGAAGTCGCTTCACGGGTAAGTCCTTGGTTGCTAAGTGTTCGCAGGGATAAACAACGTCTGACCGGTCGCGCCTGCTGCGTGCCGGCAAAAGAACATTCTAGCGGGTGGACTTGCAACGGCGCTGGCCGTGATGATTTTTTTACTTTTCGATACACGCAGGCGGGTAAATCTCGCGTATGCATGTGTTGGAAGGTGACAACAAGGTGACACGCCCAAAAAAAATCCCGCGGCAGTAAAGCCGCGGGACAAGACCACTTCAAGAGTGGAGAGAGAGAGAAAAACTAGTCACGACTATAGGTGCGCACTGTTATACCGGGCGCCACTCTTACATTTGCTTACCCTCGCTAACGGCGTGTAACAAATCGCTATTCGAGCCAATTCGGTCGATATTGTTTTTCCCACCAAATCGCAGGGCATTGCCAGGACCATGGGGGCCACCAACAACAGCGCGCGAACCGGTTTATACTCCGCTTGCGCAACCTCAGGCCGATCACAGCGCCTCGGGTTCCACGACCGGCGCGCGCTGCCACAATGGATCACATGGGTTCCACCTTCAAGAATGGCTGCCTGATCGGCCTGGGCATCGTTGCCGGCGTTGGCCTGACGATGCAGTTTTCCGCCCTTTCCTTCAAACCGTCGCTCGAATCGAGCATGCCGGTGGCCGAGTTGCGCGAACTGGCCGACGTCGTCGGCGTCATCAAGACCAGCTACGTCGAGCCCGTCGAAGACAGGGCCCTGCTGTCGCAGGCGATCACCGGCATGGTAGCGTCGCTCGATCCGCACTCGGCCTACCTCGACGCGCGCGCGTTTCGCGAACTGCGCGAAGGCACCGAAGGCCGCTTCGTCGGCCTGGGCATCGAGATCAGCGTCAGCGAAGACGGCTACATCGAAATCATCAGCCCGATGGAAGATTCGCCCGCCTACCATGCCGGCATCAAGGAGGGCGACCTGATCACCCGCATCGACGGCCACCCGGTCCAGGGCACGCCGATCGACGACGCCATCAAGCGCATGCGCGGCGAACCGGGCACGCGCGTGACCCTGACGGTCGTGCGCAAGTCGGCGCCAGCGCCGCTCACCATCACCGTCGAGCGGCGCGAGATTGTCCAGAAAAGCGTCAAGGCCAGAATGGTCGAACCGGGTTACGCCTGGCTGCGCGTGGCGCAGTTCCAGGAGCCGACCGTGGACGACATGGCCGCCAAGCTGCAGGCGCTGTACCGCGAAGACCCCGACCTGAAAGGCCTGGTGCTCGACCTGCGCAACGATCCCGGCGGCCTGCTGCAGGGCGCAATCGGCGTGGCCGCTGCGTTCTTGCCGAACAACGCCGAAATCGTCTCGACCAACGGCCAGCTGGCCGACTCGCGCCAGCGCTTCTATGGCCGGCCCGAGTTCTACATGCTGCGCAGCGGCGCCGATCCGCTGGCAAGCCTGCCACCGGCATTCAAGAAGCTGCCGATGGTCGTGCTGGTCAATACCGGTTCCGCGTCGGCCTCCGAGATCGTCGCTGGCGCACTGCAGGACTACAAGCGCGCCGCCATCCTCGGCAGCCAGACCTTCGGCAAGGGCTCGGTGCAGACGATCCGCCCGATCGGCGGCAACGCCGCCGTCAAGCTGACCACGGCGCGCTACTACACGCCGGCCGGGCGCTCGATCCAGGCGCGCGGCATCCTGCCCGATGTCCCGGTCGATGAATATCCCGACGGCGATGGCCTGAACGCCCTGCGCATGCGCGAAGCCGACCTGCAGCACCACCTGACCAATGGCGGCGGGGCCGAAGTCGCCACGCGCGAGGACGACATCGAAGAGCAGATGCGGCTCCTGAACGCAGCGCGCCAGCGCAAGCCGCTCGATTACGGCAGCGCCGACGACTTCCAGCTGGCCCAGGCACTGCGCCACCTGAAGGGCCAGCCGGTGGTGCTGTCTGGCCGCGCCAATGGCACGACGCTGGCGCGCCAGGGGCGCTGAAGGTATGGCGCTGCAGCCTGGCTCCCGCCCGGCTTTCTACCCGGCTTTCTGCCCGGCTTTCTACCCGGCTTTCTACCCGATTCCCACGCTCGCGCCGAGCGTGTAGAATCGGCGCATCTTGCGGCCAAGCGGCCTTATTTTCCTTGAAAGTTTCCTGAACATGATACCTGTCGTCATCAGCGGCACCGGCCTGTTTACGCCGCCGCATTCCATCTCGAACGACGAGCTGGTGACCGCCTTCAACGCCTACGTCGACCTGCACAACGCCGAACACGCGACTGCCATCGCCGCCGGCGAGGTGACGGCGCTCGAGCAGTCGAGCAGCGGCTTCATCGAAAAAGCGTCCGGCATCCAGTCGCGCTACGTGATGGAAAAGAGCGGCATCCTCGACCCGGCCCACATGACGGCGCGTATCGCCGACCGCCCGGACGACCAGATTTCGCTGCAGGCCGAAATGTGCGTAGCTGCTGCGCGCGAGGCGCTGGAGCGCGCCGGCAAACAGGCGCACGACATCGACATGGTGCTGGTCGCCTGCAGCAATATGCAGCGCGCCTACCCGGCGATGGCCGTTGAAGTGCAGGAAGCGCTCGGCATCGACGGCTTTGGCTTCGACATGAACGTGGCCTGTTCGTCGGCCACGTTCGGCATCGCCACCGCGGTGGATGCAGTGCGCGGCGGGCGCGCCCGCGCAGTACTGGTGCTGAACCCTGAAATCACCAGCGGCCACCTGAATTTCCGTGACCGCGACAGCCACTTCATCTTTGGCGACGCCTGCACCGCGATCATCATCGAGGCGCAAGCCACGGCCACCGGCGCGCACCAGTGGGAAATCCTGGACAGCCGCCTCAAGACCAGCTTCTCGAACAATATCCGCAACAACTTCGGCTTCATGAACCGCTTCGACGAAGCCGGCGTCGGCCTGCCGGATAAACTGTTCCGCCAGCAGGGCCGCAAGGTGTTCAAGGAAGTCTGCCCGATGGCAGCCGAGACGATCAAGGACACCTTGACTGCCGCTGGCCTGGGCACCGACGACGTCGCGCGCTACTGGCTGCACCAGGCGAACCTGAACATGAACCTGCTGATCGTGCGCATGCTGCTGGGCCGCGACGCCGAACCCGGCGAGGCGCCAGTGATCCTGGACAGCTACGCCAACACGTCGTCGGCTGGCTCGATCATCGCGTTCCACAAATACCAGGACGATCTGGCGGCCGGCACCAATGGCGTGATCTGCTCGTTCGGCGCCGGCTACTCGATCGGCTGCGTGGTGGTGCGCAAGCTGTAAGCGCCAGCCTTACAGGCGCGCGGCCAACTCGAACCCTTCGCGGATCGCGCGCTTCGCATCGAGCTCAGCCGCCAGCGCGGCGCCGCCGATCTTGTGGAAACCTGGCCCGCTGCTGCCGGTTGCCTCGGCCGGCATCAGCTCGGCCAGGCTCTCCTGCCCCGCGCAGACAACCACGTTGTCCACCGCCAGCACGCGGGCCTGCCCACCGACGGTGATGTGCAGGCCCGCATCATCGATGCGGTCGTACTGCACACCCGCCAGCATCGTCACGCCGTTTCGCACCAGCGTTGCGCGGTGCACCCAGCCTGACGTCTTGCCCAGCCCCGCACCCGGGCGCGTGCTCTTGCGCTGCAACAGCCAGACCTGGCGCGGCGGATGCGGCGCCACCGGCGCCATCAAACCACCGGCCGTGGCCACCATTGGATCGACGCCCCACTCCCCCATCCAGTGCGCGGGCGTCATGGGCAGCGCCACCTGCGGATCGTGCACGAGGAATTCCCCCATGTCGAACCCGATGCCGCCAGCGCCGATGATCGCCACGCGCGCGCCGACCGGGTGACCGTCGCGCAGCACATCCAGGTAACTGAGCACCATCGGATGGTCGATGCCGGGAATGGCCGGCTTGCGGGTGCGGATGCCGGTGGCGACGACGACCTCGTCGAAGCCTTCGGCCAGCAAGGCCTCGCGCGTGACGATCGTATTCAGGCGCACATCGACGCCGAGCAAAGCGAGACGGCGCCCGAAATAGCGGATCGTCTCGGCGAATTCTTCCTTGCCCGGCACGCGCATCGCGACATTGAACTGGCCGCCGATGCGATCCAGCCCATCGAACAGCGTCACACGGTGCCCCCGTTCTGCGGCCACCGTCGCGGCCGACAAACCGGCGGGGCCGGCGCCCACCACGGCGATCCGGCGCGGCTGCGCGGCCGGGCGGATCACCAGTTCGGTCTCGTAGCAGGCGCGCGGATTGACCAGGCACGTAGCGCGCTTGTTCGAGAAGGTGTGGTCCAGGCACGCCTGGTTGCAGGCGATGCAGGTGTTGATCTCGTCCGCGCGGCCGCCCGCCGCCTTGTTCACGAATTCGGGATCGGCCAAAAACGGCCGCGCCATCGAGACCAGGTCGGCGTCGCCCCGCGCCAGCAGGGCCTCGGCCTCGTGCGGCATATTGATGCGGTTCGAGGCCACCACCGGGATGCCCACCGCGGCCCGCAAGCGACCCGCCACCTGCGCGAACGCGGCGCGCGGCACCGACGTGACGATGGTCGGAATGCGCGCCTCGTGCCAGCCGTAGCCGGTATTCAAAATCGTCACGCCGGCAGCCTCCAGGGCTTTCGCTACCAGCACCACCTCGTCCCACGTGTTGCCGCCGTCGACCAGATCGAGCACCGAATGGCGGTACATCAGGATGAAGTCCGGCCCGACCGCCGCGCGGATGCGGCGCACGATCTCGACGGCCAGGCGCATGCGGTGCTCGATCGGCCCGCCCCACCCGTCCGTGCGGCGGTTGGCGCGCGCGCACAGGAACTGGTTGAGCAGGTAGCCTTCGCTGCCCATGATTTCCACGCCGTCGTAGCCGGCCTTTTGCGCCAGCCGCGCGCAGCGCACGTAGGCGGCAATCGTCGACTCGATGCCGGATTCAGAAAGGGCCTTGGGCTTGAAGCGCGAGATCGGCGACTTCAGGTTCGACGCCGACACGACGAACGGCTGGTAGCCGTAGCGCCCCGCGTGCAGGATCTGCAGCACGATCTTGCCGCCCTCTTCGTGCACGGCGCGAGTGACGCGCCGGTGGTTCGGCACGTCGCCAAGAAAATTGAGCGTGCCGCCAAACGGCAGCAGCCAGCCCTGGCGGTTGGGCGAAATGCCGCCGGTGACGATCAGGCCGACGCCGCCGCGCGCGCGTTCGCGATAGAACGCGGCGAGCTTGCCGTAGTTGTAGAAGCGGTCTTCGAGCCCGGTGTGCATCGAGCCCATGATCACGCGGTTCTTCAGCGTGGTGAAACCCAGGTCGAGCGGCGCAAGCAGGTGCGCGTAGGCAGAAGAGATAGTCATCGCGGCATTACACCGCGATTTTGTCGAGCCGTGCGTCTAAACACGGCTGGCGGGTTTTACGCGAGGTGGCTGTCGCGGTCGCGCAGCTCGGCGAAGCTTTCGATGCTGCCGATCTTGACGACGATCGGGTTCAGGCTCGCGCCCGGCGACATCGAGCGCCATGCGAACTGCCATTCCTTTTCGCGCGCCTGGCCCGCGCTCTTGGTGAACGCGGCGCCCAGCGGCGAACGGCTGCCGTATTCGATGGCGCCATCGATGCCGGCCCAGTTGGGCAGCATGCGCTGCACGGCGCGGTGCAGGCGTTCGCCGAATTCTTCGCTATTGTGGATCACGAGGCACGCGTCACTCGGCGTGATGATGTCGAACAGGGCCTTGTCCCAGGCGGTGGAGAACGACAGGTTCAAGAAGCCGCCGCTGGGCTCGAGGCGGAACTGGCCAAGGCGCAGCGAGTTTTCAAGTTCGGTGCGCAGTGCATAGCGGTGCAGGGTCGGGGGGCGTTGGTAGTCGTGCATGGGATTCTTTCTGGCCGCAACCGCCTTATGGCAGTGGTGCCGGCGGTTGCTGCATCATGATTTGCTGGTGCTGCATGCGCATGAAACGCGACGAGATGAAAATCTCGCGCAAAAAATAGACGAAGCTGCTGATCAGGGCCAGCATCGCCAGCACGAAGCTCGCGGCGATGTACTGGTCGAGCGGGATGCCGGTGGTGTCGCCCGCGAACAGCATCGCGATGACGACGCACACCAGCAGGCCGCAGGCGGTGCTGGAGGCAATCGCGAAGTTGATCAGGTGCGAACGCTGGTACAGCAGTTCGAGCTCGCTGGAAAACTCGGTGTTGGGGCTGACCTTGAGCCGGTCTTCGAGCACGCGCGTGCGGTCGATGATGCGGGCCAGCCGGTTGGTCAGCACGGTCAGTTTGGTGGCCACGCCGGTGAGTAAAAAAACGGGTGCGATGGCCAGCTGGATGACGTGGCCGATATCGCTGATCTGGATATTCATGAGAACGCGTTGATCTTGTTGTAGTGTGGGTCTGGCGTAGTTTAACAGCCGCCGCTCATTCGGAGCGCCGGTGGCGCTTGAACTGTTCGGTGGCCGTGACCAGTGCGCGTGCGATGCCGGTTTCGAGCGCGCCGTGGCCGGCGTCGGGAATCATCTGCAAGGTCGAACCCGGCCAGGCCCGGTGCAGGCGCCAGGCCGACAGCGGCGGGCAGATCACATCGTAGCGGCCCTGCACGATCACGGCCGGCAGATGCGCGATGCGCCCGACGTCGCGCACCAGCTGGTCTTCGTCCAGAAACGCGCCGTTGACCATGTAGTGCGCCTCGAGCCGGCCCACGCCCAGGTCGAGCGTGTCACTGGCGGCTTCCTCGGGCTGCGGCAGCAGAAAGACGCGGCGGCCTTCGAAGCGGCTCCAGGCGCGCGCGGCCGGCCAGAACACATCGGGATCGTGGCACAGCAACCGGCGCGCGTAGGCGCCCAGCAGGTCATTGCGTTCTGCCAAAGGGATCGGCGCGACGAATTCATCGTACAGCTCGGGATAGAACCAGCGCATGTCGTTGATGAACCAGTCGACTTCGGCGCGCGTGCACAGGAAGATCCCGCGCAGCACGAAACCCAGGCAGCGCTCGGGATGCGCCTGCCCGTAGGCCAGCGCCAGCGTCGAGCCCCACGAGCCGCCGAACACGAGCCATTGCTTGATGCCGAACAGCGCGCGCAGGCGCTCGATGTCGTCGATCAGGAGTTGCGTCGTGTTGTTGCGCCACTCGCCCAGCGGCGTCGATTTGCCGGCGCCGCGCTGGTCGAACAGGATCACGCGGTAGGCCGCAGGATCGAAAAAGCGGCGGTGCTGCGGCGACAGCCCGGCGCCGGGGCCGCCGTGCAGGAACAGCACGGGAATGCCATCCGGGTTACCGACTTCTTCCCAGTAGATCGTGTGCAGTTCGTCGACCGCCAGCATCCCGCTACGAAGCGGCTGGAGCGGCGGGAACAGCGACGGCGGCGTGACTGGCATGGGGGCTTTTGACGGTCAGTGAATGGGAAAATCGATTGTAACGTACGGGCATGCGATGCAGAAGCAGAGGGCACGGTCACGCCGCCTGGCCGAGCACCCAGCCTTCCCAACGCCCCACCTGCGCGTCAAGCGGCGGGCCTTCGGCGCGGTGGCCGTCGACCACGTCGAGCATGCCGCACAGGCCGACCAGCGCATCGAACTGGTCTTCGCCGCTGGCGTGGGCACCGAAGCCGTCACGGATCGCGGCCGCGAGACCCGGCGCCTGCGCATGCCCCCGCTGCGCCAGCCAGTCGAGCAATGGGGGCGCAACGGATGCGCGCCCGGCCTGGCTGCGCTTGCTCCACACGGGCCGGCGGCCGATGCCGAGCCGGTGGTAGGTGTCGCCCGGGTAGGTCTCGGCCACGATCGTGCGCACGCCACCGAGCAAGTCGTGCAGCGCGCCGTCGAACGGCCACAGCGCGATGCGCGCGCCCTGCGGCTGCAGCACCTCGCGCCAGCCGGCCAGCGCGGCCTTGCCGACCTGGTTGCCGCCCAGTGTCCAGAACAGGCTGCACGCGGCGGGTCGCTGGTCGGTCTTGCGCTCGCAGGCGCGCAGCAGGTCGGCGGCCTCGGCGTGGCCCAGACCCGTCAGCAAGTGCTCACGCAGGCGGCCACCGGGGCGGGCCGGATAGAACGGCCGGTGGATGCCGATGTCGGCGCGGTCATCGCAGACCTCGAACCAGCGCTCCCAGGCGCCACTGCCGACAGTGGCCAGCAGCTCGGCAAAATTCGCCAGCCCCGTCGCCGCGCCATATGCCGCCGGCACCCCAATGGGAAAATCGACGCCCACCAGCACCGGGCCGGGCGCCTTTGAACGCGCCGCCAGCCGTTCCAGGAACGTGGCGGTCACGCCGACCGGCTCGGGCAGACCGATTTGCCAGCCGGCGCTGTCGACATCGCGCAGCGCGACCGCCATCCAGCGCTTGCCAGGGTGGATGCTCCAGTCGCAGTGCGCAATCACGCGCGGCAATGGCAATGCGTGCTTCACGTAGGCCCCAAAAGAAAAAAGCCGTGTCGCCACGGCTTTATAACGCTATCCAGCACGATCAAGACATGTGCTGGCCGCCATTGATCGCGATATTCGCGCCCGTGACGAAGGCTGCTTCGTCCGACGACAGATACGCAACCAGACCGGCGACTTCTTCGGGCTTGCCGAGGCGGCCCATCGGGATTTGCGGGATGATCTTGGTTTCCAGCACTTCGCTCGGGATGTCCATCACCATCTTGGTGCCGATATAGCCTGGCGAAATGGTGTTGACGGTCACGCCCTTGCGCGCGACTTCGAGCGCCAGTGCCTTGGTGAAGCCGTGCATGCCGGCCTTGGCCGCCGAGTAGTTGGTCTGGCCGAACGCGCCCTTCTGGCCGTTGACCGACGAGATATTGATGATCCGGCCCCAGCCCCGCTCGACCATGCCATCGCAGACCGGCTTGGTCATGTTGAAGACGGAGTCGAGATTGGTCTTGATCACGGCGTCCCAGTTGACCTTGTCCATTTTCTTGAACGTCATGTCGCGCGTGATGCCGGCGTTATTGACCAGCACGTCGACCGGGCCGACGTCAGCGATCACCTGGCGCACGCATTCCTGGGCCGCATCGTAGTCGGAAACGTCGCAGGCATACGCCTTGAAATCGAAGCCCTGCTCGCGCATGGCGCCGAGCCAGCCCTCGACCTTCGTATTGCCCGGCGAAAAAGTGGTGACGACCTGGTACCCCAGCGCGGCCAGCTTGATGCACACCGCTTCGCCCAGGCCGCCCATGCCGCCGGTTACTAACGCTACTCTAGCCATTGTCTTCTCCAGTTTTATTGTCGGTTGCTACGTCGAAACCGGTGACGGCGCCGGCGCCCGTCCTGGCCGCCCCGCACATCACCGTGTTGGATACTGAAAGCGTCAGTCGCGCTCGATTGCCAGCGCCACGCCCATGCCGCCGCCGATGCAGAGGCTGGCGAGCCCCTTCTTGGCGTCACGGCGGATCATTTCGTGCAGCAGCGTGACCAGGACGCGCGCACCGGAGGCGCCGATCGGGTGGCCCAGCGCGATGGCGCCGCCGTTGACGTTGATCTTGGACGTGTCCCAGCCCATTTCCTTGTTCACGGCAACGGCCTGGGCGGCGAAGGCTTCGTTGATTTCCATGAGGTCGAGGTCTTCGTGGGTCCAGCCGGCTTTTTTCAGGCACAGCTTCGAGGCCGACACCGGGCCCATGCCCATGATCGCCGGGTCCAGCCCGGACGACGAGTAGGCCTTGATACGCGCCAGCGGGGTCAGGCCCAGCTCGCGCGCTTTCGATGCGCTCATCATGATCACGGCGGCGGCGCCGTCGTTCAGGCCCGACGCATTGCCGGCGGTAACGCTACCCTCTTTATTGAAGGCAGGCCGCAGGCTGGCCAGCGCTTCGATCGTGCTGCCCTGTTTTGGATACTCGTCGGTGTCGAAGACCGTGGTGCCTTTTTTGGAGACGATCTCGATCGGGATGATTTCGTCCTTGAAGCGGCCTTCTTTCTGGGCTGCTTCGGCCTTGAGCTGCGACTGCAGCGCGAATTCATCTTGCTCGGCGCGCGAAATCTCGTACTTGCGCGCGACGTTTTCCGCCGTCACGCCCATGTGGTACCCGTTGAACGAATCCCACAGGCCATCATTGATCATGGTGTCGACCAGCTTGGCGTCGCCCATGCGGAAACCGTCGCGCGAACCGGACAGCACGTGCGGCGAGGCGCTCATGTTTTCTTGGCCGCCGGCGATGACGATATCGGCGTCGCCGCAGCGGATCGCCTGCGCGGCCAGGTGGGTGGCCTTGAGGCCGCTGCCGCAAACCTTGTTGATGGTGTAGCCCGGAACCATTTCGGGCAGGCCGGCCTTGATGAGAGCCTGGCGCGCCGGATTTTGCCCGACACCGGCGGTGAGCACCTGCCCCATGATGACTTCGCTGACAGCGGCAGGATCGATGCCGGTCTTGTCCAGCAGGTGCTTGATGACTTGTGCGCCGAGTTCGGCGGCGGGGATCTTGGCGAGCGTACCGCCAAATTTACCAACTGCGGTGCGGCCAGCGGCCACGATGACGACGTCTTCCATTTCATTCTCCGTTCAACCGGCCTGGGGCCGGCATTATTCAGGACTTCCCTGGGACGGGGCGCAGCTTTGTCGGGTGCGGTGCCCATGCGCATGGGAATAATGAAGCCCCAACCGCCCGGACTGCCATAAAAAATAGCAGCGGTGATCGAGGGTCGAGGAACCCATGCTGATCTTTAAGCACTGGCAATCTTAGCAGTTTATTCATCAAAAACAAGGTTGCAAGCGCCTGAGCTTGATGTAGAACAGAACTTAATTTCCAACTCGATGCATGTTCAATTGCCACTAGGAATGATGCGTGCGCTTCTGTCCTTTTCTACAATTTTCACAGTAGAATGCACAAGCGCAATGCCAACCACTCTGTTTTATGCCCAAGACCACGCTTCCCATCGAGATCAAGATTTCCACGGTCGTCGCCATTTCGACGATCCTGCACTCGGCAGACCTCGAGGCGATCGATTCCGCACTGGCCTCGATGACGGGCGGCGTGTCGGACTTTTTCGAGGATGAGTTTGCGGTGATCGACGTGAGCGCCTTCACCTCGAGCGCCTGGACGATCGACTGGGCCGCCATCGTGGCGCTGCTCAAGAAATATCGCCTCAACGCTGTGGCCGTACGCGGCGCCAGTCCGTTGATGATCGATGCAATCCGGGCCCAGGGCCTGGCGCTGGACGATGGCTCGGGCGGCGTGCACGCCGGCGGCCACGCCACGCCGCCGCCGCTCGTCGTGCATGCAGCAGCCACGCCTGCACCGGAACCGGCCCCGGCGCTAGCCGCACCTGCGCCCGCCCCAGAACCGGCTCCGGCCCAGGCCGCCAGCCAGCCGGGCGCACCCGCCCTGGCGCCGATGGTGATCGACACCCCGGTGCGTGCCGGCCAGCGCATCTATGCGCGCGGCACCGACCTGATCGTGACTGCGGTCGTCAACAATGGCGCCGAACTGATCGCCGATGGCAGCATCCATGTCTACGCGCCGCTCAATGGCCGCGCGCTGGCCGGTGCCTCGGGCAATGCCGATGCGCGGATCTTCGCGCTGTCGATGCAGCCCGAGCTGGTTTCGATCGCCGGCGTTTACCGCACGTTCGACGAAGGCTTCCCGACCGACCTGGCGCGTCAGCCGACGCAGATCCGGCTTGTCGGCGACCGGATCGATATCCAGTCGCTCGCAGCGCCGTCGCGCGCCTGATCTTTCGAATTGAACAGATACTGAAAAGGACTTATTTGTGGCACGAATTATTGTTGTGACGTCCGGCAAGGGCGGTGTTGGCAAGACGACCTCGAGCGCCAGCTTCGCCTCCGGGCTGGCCATGCGTGGCCACAAGACCGCCGTCATCGACTTCGACGTCGGCCTGCGCAACCTCGACCTGATCATGGGTTGCGAGCGCCGCGTGGTGTATGACCTGATCAACGTCGTCAATGGCGAAGCGACCCTGAACCAGGCGCTGATCAAGGACAAGCACTGCGACAACCTGTTCATCCTGCCGGCATCGCAGACGCGCGACAAGGACGCCCTGTCCGAAGAAGGCGTCGAGCGCGTGATCAACGACCTCGTCAAGATGGAATTCGAATTCATCATCTGCGATTCGCCGGCCGGTATCGAGCACGGCGCGCTGATGGCGCTGACCTTCGCCGACGAAGCGATTGTCGTGACGAACCCCGAAGTGTCGTCGGTGCGCGACTCGGACCGCATCCTGGGCATCCTGCAGGCCAAATCGCGCCGTGCCCAGAGCGGCTCGGAGCCGGTCAAGGAACACCTGCTCATCACCCGCTACTCGCCAAAGCGCGTCGACGCCGACGAAATGCTGTCGTACCAGGACGTCCAGGAAATCCTGCGCATTCCGCTGATCGGCATCATCCCTGAATCCGAATCGGTGCTGCACGCATCGAACCAGGGCAACCCGGCGATTCACTTCAAGGGAACCGACGTGGCCGAAGCCTATGAAGACGTGGTCGCGCGCTTCCTGGGCGAAGAACGCCCGCTGCGCTTTACCAGCTACGAAAAGCCGGGACTGTTCCAGCGTATCTTCGGAGCCAAGTAAGATGGCACTGCTATCCTTTCTCTTCCCCGAAAAAAAGAAGAGCGCGACAGCTGCCAAGGAACGCCTGCAGATCATCATTGCGCGCGAACGCACCAACCGTGCCGGGCCGGACTTCCTGCCCGCCCTGCACCAGGAGCTGATCGCCGTGATCTCGAAGTACGTCAAGGTCAATCCGGACGACATCAAGGTGTCGCTCGACCGCCAGGGCAACCTGGAAGTGCTCGATGTGAATGTGGTGCTGCCGGATAATTGAACGTGCGCACCCGTGACCGACAAAGCCCGCTTTGAGCGGGCTTTGTTTTGGGCGGTTGTTGTACCCGCCCAGCCAGCTTTACATCACCAGCAGCGGCGCCTTCGCCGTGCCGCTGGTCGCGCCAACGGCATCGTCATTCTCGGCCACGTTGTGGTCGATCCCGGCATTTTCCAGCTCGCGCGCCACGGCCACGCACGCTTCCACGTGCTGCGTGCCCATCCGCTTGAACAGCGTGTAGCCGATGGCGGCCGACGCGATCTGGCCGGCGATCGGCACCATTTTCGCGCTCGACTTGACGGCCATCCGGCCCGCCACGCGCTGGAATAGGCGCAGTACCACGCCACGCGTGACCAGTTTGCCGACCAGCATGCCACCGACCGACGCTGCTGCCTTATAGGCAATGATGCGCAGGCGCGGGTTCAGGCGCTCGATCTGTTTCTGCGTCAGGCCAAACTCGGCGTTGACTTCATCGACCAGGGACGCAAAACCGGTAATATCGGCCAAGAGATCCAGGCCGGGAATTGGCACCGCCGCCACCGCTGCCGACATCGCGGCGCGCTTCTTGACCAATGCCAGGCAACGCAGGCGCGTGGCCTCGACTTCCGGGCCACTGACGGGCACGCGGTCTTCAGGAACAGTCACATCTTTGCGTCGAAACAACATAATCTCACCCTTTTCATTATTCAGATTTCATTTGAAATCCAGTGTACCCCTATGACATGACGTCGTACGTGGTCCCTTTAACACAACAGTCGCAACGATAAGCGAAAAAACAGTATTTACCTTTAGCACTATTTTGTAAAAGTCTGATATATTCATTTTTAACTTTGTAGGAGTCTTCCTACAGTGCAAACTTTCACACTTGTCCTATCATGAAGATCGCTGTTCTGGAGCAAGACCGCCCGCAAGCCGACCTGATTTGCCAGGTCCTCAGTACTGCCGGCCACAACTGCCAATCGTTTGACAGCGCCCGCGACCTGCTTGCGCAACTGCGCAAAGATAGCGCCGACATGCTCGTGATGGACTGGAACGTTCCAGATATGGATGGTGCCGAAGTATTGCGCCGCGCCAAGGAAAAGCTGGCTTCGCATGCGCCGACGATGTTCTTGGTCGGCAATAACGCAGAAGACGACATCATCGCCGGCGTCAACGCCGGCGCCGACGACTACCTGATCAAGCCGCTGCGCCGCGGCGAACTGGTCTCGCGCGTGTCGGCCCTGCTGCGCCGCGCCTACCCGTCGCAAAACAGCGCCGAGCAGCTGCAGTTCGGCCCGTACACCTTTGAAACGCGCCCTGGCCGCCTGCTCAGGGATGGTTCCGTCATCGACGTGACGCAAAAGGAATTTTCGCTGGCCCTGCTGTTCTTCCGTAATATCGGCCGGCCGCTGTCCCGTGCCTACATTCACGAGTCGGTCTGGGTTCGCGACAATGACGTGCCGTCGCGCACGATGGACACGCACGTGTCGCGGGTCCGCAATAAACTGCACCTGCGGCCCGAGAATGGCTTTCGGCTGGTGCCCGTCTACAGCTATGGTTACCGCCTGGAAAAACTGGGCGCCTGACCCGGCTTCTGAAGCCCTGCCCCCATGAGGGTATAATGACCGCAGTCATTCACCCTCTACCCTCCCCAGAATGCAACTTCTCGCCGTTGGCCTGAACCACACGACCGCACCGGTCTCGCTGCGCGAGCAGCTGGCGCTCGCGCCCGACCAGATCGGCACGGCGGTGCAGTCGGCGCGCGGCTGGTTCGCGCGCAATGGTTCTACGGGCAATGAAGAAGCGGCAATCCTGTCGACCTGCAACCGCAGCGAGCTGTATGCGGCCACCAGCCTGCCCGACCCGCTCGATGCGTCGGCGCAATTTCTGGCCCATTACCACGCGCTGAACTACGCCGAGCTGCGCCCCCACCTGTACCTGCTGCCGCAGGACGACGCCGTACGCCACGCGTTTCGCGTCGCTTCGGGTCTCGATTCGATGGTGTTGGGCGAGCCGCAGATCCTGGGCCAGATGAAGGACGCCGTGCGCACCGCCGACGAAGCCGGCGGCCTGGGCACTTATCTGCACCAGATGTTCCAGCGCACCTTCGCCGTGGCCAAGGAAGTGCGGTCGAGTACCGAGATCGGCGCGCACAGCGTGTCGATGGCCGCCGCCGCCGTGCGCCTGGCGCACCGCATCTTCGACCGCATCGCCGACCAGCACGTGCTGTTCATCGGCGCCGGTGAAATGATCGAACTGTGCGCGGCGCACTTCTCGGCGCAGAACCCGAAATCGGTCACCATCGCCAACCGCAGCATGGAGCGCGGCGCGCTGCTCGCCAGCCGCTACAACGGCCGCGCGGTCGGCCTGGCCGAGCTGCCCGACTGCCTGCACGGGTTCGACATCGTGATTTCATGCACTGCCTCGACGCTGCCGCTGATCGGTCTGGGCATGGTCGAACGGGCCGTCAAGGCGCGCCGCCATCGCCCGATGTTCATGGTCGACCTGGCCGTGCCGCGCGATATCGAGCCCGAAGTCGCGCGCCTGGACGACGTGTTCCTGTATACGGTCGACGACCTGGCCCAGGTGGTGCAGACCGGTATGGAAAGCCGCCAGGCCGCCGTGCGCCAGGCCGAAGCCATCATCGAAACGCGCGTCGAGTCGTTCATGCACTGGGTGGGCGACCGCGCCGTGGTGCCGGTGATCCGCGACCTGCACGAGTCGAGCGAGGTGCTGCGCCTGGCCGAACTCGAACGTGCGCGGCGCATGCTGGCGCGCGGCGACGATGCCGACGCCGTGCTCGAAGCCCTGTCCCGGGGCCTGACCGCCAAGTTCCTGCATGGCCCGCAACAGGCCCTGCACCATGCCCAGGGCGACGAACGCGCGCGCCTGGCCAGCCTGCTGCCGCAGCTGTTTCGCGGTCGCCGTTAGCGCACCAGTTCTCTGGCGGCCTGCCCGCCCGCGCCATGCCTGGCGCATCCTGGCTGCAACCCTCGGCCTGCCCGATTCCTTTTTCCCTGATACCGCCCATGAAACCTTCCATGCTCTCCAAGCTGGACCAACTTGCCAACCGCCTGGTCGAGCTGGACGAACTGTTGATGACCGAAGGCGTCACCGCCGATATGGACAACTACCGCAAGATGACGCGCGAGCACGCCGAGCTCTCGCCGCTGGTGGCCGTGTACCGCCAGTACGAAAGCGCGCTGGCCAATACCGCCGAAGCGCAGGAAATACTGCAGGACCCGGAAATGAAGGAGTTCGCGCAGGAAGAAATCGAAGCGGCCAAGGTCCGCATGGCGGATCTGGAGCAGGAGCTGCAAAAGATGCTGCTGCCGAAGGACGCCAACGACGAGCGCAATATCTTCCTCGAGATCCGCGCCGGCACGGGTGGTGACGAATCGGCGCTGTTCGCGGGCGACCTGCTGCGCATGTACACGCGCTTTGCCGAGCGCAATCGCTGGCAGGTCGAGATGGTGTCGGAGTCGACGTCGGACCTGGGCGGCTACCGAGAGGTGATCGTGCGCATCGTCGGCAATGGCGCCTACTCGAAGCTGAAATTCGAGTCGGGCGGGCACCGCGTGCAGCGCGTGCCGGCCACCGAGACGCAGGGCCGCATCCACACGTCGGCCTGCACGGTGGCAGTGATGCCCGAGGCCGACGAAGTCGAAGACATCGACATCAACCCGGCCGACCTGCGCATCGACACCTACCGCGCCTCGGGCGCCGGCGGGCAGCACATCAACAAGACCGATTCGGCCGTGCGCATCACCCACCTGCCGACCGGCCTGGTGGTGGAATGCCAGGACGATCGCAGCCAGCACAAGAACAAGGCACAGGCCATGAAAGTGCTGGCCGCGCGCCTGAAGGATGCCCAGCTGCGCGAGCAGCAGTCGAAGGAAGCGGCCACGCGCAAGAGCCTGATCGGTTCAGGCGACCGCAGCGAGCGCATTCGCACCTATAACTTCCCGCAGGGCCGGCTGACCGACCACCGCATCAACCTGACGCTGTACAAGCTCGATTTCATCATGGATGGCGACTTGAGCGACCTGACCAATGCGCTGGCGTCGGAACACCAGGCCGAGCAACTGGCGGCGCTGGGCGACTAAGGCCGCTTTAAGTTGCCAGATTGAAAATAGCGGGAAGCTGCCGATAACGTTTGTGCGAAAATGGGCGCTCCCGATTCAGCCCACGATCGCGTCGCTTCCGCTCCCACGCCGAGAAAACCACCCATCATGCAACCTACCAATCGCCAGGCCCTGTTCATCATCTCCTTCATCAGTTTTGCACTGGTCGGCTTTGCCCTGTACCTGCAACACAGCCTGGAAATGCGGCCTTGCCCGCTGTGCGTGATCCAGCGGTATTGCTTCCTCGGCATCGGCCTGGCTGCCCTCGTCGGCGCGTTCACCGGCAAGATCGGCGGCAGCGTCGTGGTCGCGCTGGTGGCTGCCGTCGGCGGCCTGATCACGGTCGGCAAGCACCTGTACGTGATCGCGAACCCCGGTTTCTCGTGCGGCATCGATCCGATGGAAACCATGCTCAACAAGATCCCGACCGCCGAATACCTGCCGTGGCTGTTCCGCGCCGATGGCCTGTGCGAAGGCGCGACCGACAAGGTGCTGGGCCTGGCCATTCCGCAATGGTCGGCCGTCTGGTTCGTGATCCTCACCGTGCTGCTGGGCTGGGTGCTGATGCGCCAGCTGCGCCGCGCCAACGCATGATCGAGGCCGGCGTCACCCTGGCCCAGGCGCGCCTGGCGCTGCCGCTCGATGCGCTGGAAAACCGCATCCTCCTGTGCCATGCATTGCACCTGCCGCGCGTGGCACTGATCACGCAATCCGAACGCGCGCTGACCAGTGCCGAAGCAGTGCTGCTCAATGGCCTCGTCGCACGCCGCCTTGCCGGTGAACCGATCGCCTACATCACCGGTGAACGCGAATTCTTCGGGCTGCCGTTCAAGGTCACACCAGCCGTGCTGATTCCTCGGCCCGACACCGAACTGCTGGTCGAACTCGCGCTCGAGCGCCTGGCGCCGCAGGCACGCCTGCTCGACATGGGCACCGGCAGCGGCGCCATTGCGGTCGCGGCTGCCCACACCCGGCCCGACCTGGCCATCACCGCCCTGGACGTCAGCGACGACGCCCTCGCCATTGCGCGCGCGAACGCCGCTGCCAATGGCGCGCGCGTGCACTTCGTGCGCAGCGACTGGTTTGCCGGATTGGGCGACAAGCGTTTCGACCTGATCGCCTCGAATCCCCCCTACATCGTGGCCGGCGACGCGCACCTGAGCGAAGGCGATCTGCGCTTCGAGCCGGTGGATGCGCTGACCGACCATGCCGACGGCCTGTCCGACCTGCGCCAGATCGTCGATGGCGCCGGCGCGCATCTGGACGCCGGCGGCTGGCTGCTGCTTGAACACGGCTACGATCAGGCCGGCGCCGTACGCGCACTGCTGACGGCGCGCGGCTATGGCGACGTGCAAAGCTGGCGTGATCTGGCCGGTATCGAACGCGTCAGCGGTGGCCGGCGTGGCGCGTAAGGCGCGCCCGCCCGTAGATGGACTTGTTAAAATGACCAGTCCCGTCAACGGAGCCCGCATGCGCATCCTGTTTGCCTCACTTGCTTTGCTGGTGCCGCCTGTCGGCGCTGCTGCGGCCACGCCCGCCGTTCCACCCGTCGTTATTCCCGTCGCTGTGCAGCCGGCCACCGCGACCGAGACGCCGGCAGCGCAGGCGGCCCAGTTGTTCGAGCGCGACTGGCAATGGCAACTGCGCCACGCGCCCGAACGCGCCACGGCCTTGGGCGAGCAGCGCTACAACGCTTATCTCACCGACACCTCGCTGGCCGCGCGCGCGCAGGCGATCGAGCATGAGCGCGCCATGCTGGCCGCGGCGCGCGCGATCGATCGCAGTACACTTTCGATTCAAGACCAGCTGTCGCTCGACCTGTTCAGCGCCGACAAGCAGCGCGTGCTGGCCGGCGCCGCCCTGATGCCGTTCGATCCGCAACCGCTCACCGCCTACGACGGCCTGCACGTGCAACTGCCGCGCCTGGTGGCGCAGATGCCGCTCATGACCGACGCCGACTACCAAACGTATCTGGCGCGCCTGCAAGCGCTGCCGGCCCACGTCGATGGCCTGATCGAGCAGCTGCGCGCCGGTCGCCAGGCCGGCTGGACCACGCCAAAGGCGGCGCTGGCGCCGGTGCCGGACGCCTTGCGCGCGCTGCGCGAAGGCTTGCAGGATGGCCCGCTGGGCGCGCCGTTCAAGCGCATCCCCGCATCGATCGCGCCCGAGAGCCGCGACGCATTGCGCGCCGCCGGCGCGGCCGCACTGGCCAATACCGTCGCGCCCAGCCTGCGCACGCTCGAAACGTTCCTGCGCCAGGACTATCTGCCGGGCGCGCGCGCGACGATCGGCGCGAGCCAGCAAGCCGGCGGCGCCGACTGGTATGCCCAGCTGGTACGCACCAGCACCAGTACGGCGCTCACGCCGGCCCAGGTGCATGCGCTGGGCCTGCAGGAAGTCGCGCGCCTGCGCGCCGCGATCGAGGCCGTGATTCCGCGCACCGGTTTTCGCGGCGGCTTTGCGGAATTCATCGTGTTCGCGCGGAGCGACCGGCGCCTGTATTTCACGGATCCGAACGCCCTGCTCGACCGCTACCGGCGCACGCTGGCGCTGGCCCAGGCGCGTCTGGGCCGCGTGGTCAGCAGCGTGCCGGCGGCCGGCATCGTCGTCAAACCGATGGGCGCAAACAGCAGCGGCCAGCCAGCTGCGTATTACGAGGCTGGCAGCGTCCAGCGCAGCGCCGCGCTGGTGGTCGACAATGTGCGACTGGACGCGCGGCCAATGTGGCAGGTCGACACCATTGCGCTGCACGAAGCGGTGCCCGGCCACCATCTGCAGGTGGCGCGCGCGCAGGAACTGGCGCTGCCGGCGTTTCGCCGTTACGGCTGGTACGACGCGTTCGGCGAAGGCTGGGCGACCTACGCCGAAGGCCTGGGGCCAGAACTCGGTCTGTTCAAGGACCCGTTCTCGCTGTTCGGGCACCTGAACGAAGAGATGTTCCGCGCCGCGCGGCTGGTGGTCGACACCGGCATCCACACGCTGGGCTGGTCGCGCCAGCAGGCGATCGATTACCTGACCGCGAATACGGCCAATCCGCCGGCGGACAACGAGGCCGAGGTCGATCGCTACATCGCCCGCCCGGCGCAGGCACTGAGCTACAAGATCGGCCAGTTGCGCATTCTGGCGCTGCGCAACAAGGCACGCGCGGCGCTGGGCGCCAGGTTCGATGCGCGGCGTTTCCATGACGCGGTGCTGGGCAACGGCGCGCTGCCGTTGAACGAACTGGAACGCCAGGTCGAGCGCTGGATCGCTGCGCCGGACACGCCGGTCTCGGCGCCGATGCTGGAAGCGCCGCGGGACGACACGTTCAATGCCGAATTCGAATCCGTTGTCCCGGTGCCTGAACCGGTGTTCGAGTTCGACTTCACGTTCGACGGCGAAGTCCCGCCCGGTCTTGAACCGGGTCCGGCGCCCGATTTTGTACCGCCTGCCAGACCCGCGCCGCCGCCCGCCGCGCCGTCGTACCGGGCGCCGCCCTGGCGCGAATGATGAGCGCCCGAACGTGGAGTCCGATTTTCGGTTAATCTCTGCACCAGCCGAAACAGGCAGTATAAGAAAGGAAACACCGTGTCGAACCAATTCAACCGCCGTCTGGCCCTGCTGGGCGACGACGAACACCGCGCCTTGCTGGGCCAGGGCCTGCGCGGCATCGAGCGCGAAACGCTGCGCGTGGATGCTGCCGGCCAGCTCGCGCGCACCCCGCATCCCCCTGCCCTCGGTTCGGCACTGACGCACCCCAGCATCACCACCGACTACGCCGAAGCGCTGATGGAGTTCATCACCCCGGTCGAGCACGATATCTCGCTGGCGCTGCACCGCCTCGATGCGATCCACCGCCATGCGTACACCAAGCTGGGCGACGAAATGCTGTGGGGCATGTCGATGCCGGGCGAACTACCGCCCGAAGAAGACATCGAGATCGCCTACTACGGCACCTCGAATATCGGCCAACTGAAGCACGTGTACCGGCGCGGCCTGGCGCTGCGCTATGGCAAGGCGATGCAGTGCATCGCGGGCATTCACTACAATTACTCGCTGCCGGAAAAGCTGTGGCAGGTGTTTGCCCAGGACGAAGGCATCGTCGAAGAACGCCGTCACGCGCTGCGCGATTTCCAGTCCGAGAGCTATATCGCGATGGTGCGCAACTTCCGCCGCTATTCGTGGCTGCTGATGTACCTGTTCGGCGCCACGCCGGCCTTGACCACGAGCTTCCTGCGCGGCCGTCCGCACGCACTCGAGACGCTGTCCGATGACACGCTGTACCTGCCGTACGCAACCAGCCTGCGCATGAGCGACCTCGGTTACCAGAACGATGCGCAGTCGGGCCTGCGCCCGCACGAGAACAGCCTGGAAAGCTACGTTACCAGCCTGATGGACGCGGTCAATCGTCCGTATCCGCCGTACCAGGAACTGGGCACCAAGAAGAATGGCGAGTGGATCCAGCTGTCGACCAACGTGCTGCAGATCGAGAACGAGTACTACTCGACGATTCGACCGAAGCGCGTGATCCGCACCGGCGAGCGTCCGGTGCAGGCCCTGTGCAACCGCGGCGTGCAGTACATCGAGGTGCGCTGCATGGACGTCGATCCATACGAGCCTGTCGGCATCTCGCTCGAAACGGGCCGCTTCCTGGACGCGTTCCTGCTGTTCTGCGCCCTCGAAGAAAGCCCGCTCATCAGCGACCATGACAGCGCCATGCATGCCCGCAATTTTGCGCGCACGGTCAAGGAAGGCCGCCGGCCGGGCCTCACGCTCACGCGCGACGGACTGGAAGTGCCGCTTGCGACCTGGGCGCTCGAGTTGATCGAGCGCATCCGGCCCGTGGCGGCATTGCTGGACGACGGGCACAACGAGGGCGACGTGCACACCGCCTCGCTGGGCCGTCAGAAAGCCAAGATTGAAGATCCGGCGCAGACGCCATCGGCACGCGTGCTGGAAGAAATCCGCGCACTCGGCTCGGCCGCGGCATTCGGCCTGCAGCAAAGCACGCTGCACGCGGCGTCGTTCCGCGACAGCCCGCTGATGCCGGCCGAAGAAATGCTGTTCGACGAAATGGCTGCCGTCTCGATCGCCGACCAGATGATCATCGAGCAAACCGATACCGGCAACTTCGACGCCTTCGTCGCGGCGTACAACAGCAGTACACTGTGCGGCAATAACTGAGGCTGCAGCTCCGCCTCACCTGCCTCACCTGCACCAACGCACGAGGACCACTTGCTCACGTTTTATAACGAACACCATGCCCAGCATGACGGCCGCGCCGCAATCGGGCGCGCCGAGCTGGCGCCGTGTTCCGAAAAACCCGAGCGCGTGGCGATGGTGTTGAAAGAGTGCGAGCGACGCGGCCTGGGCGCCATCGTCACGCCGCATGGTGTGCCCCTGATGACGCTCGAGCGCGTGCACAGTCCGCGCTACCTGCACTTCCTGCGCACGGCCTGGAGCGAGTGGCTCGCGCTCGATCTGGCCAATGCCGGCAAGGATGCCTTTCCCGCCGTATGGCCCGTGCGCACGCTGCGCAGCGACATCGAACCCGAGAACTTCGGTGCCCGCCTGGGCCTGTACTCGATGGATTGCGGCACGCCGCTCACCGGCGGCACCTGGATCGCGGCCAAGACGGGCGCCGACTGCGCCGTCAATGCCGCCCACGCATTGCAGCGCGGCGAGCGCGGCACCTTTGCGCTGACGCGCCCGCCCGGCCACCACGCCGGCAGCGATTTCTTCGGCGGTTCGTGCTTTCTGAATAACGCGGCGCTGGCGGCCCAGCACCTGCTGGACGACGGGCGCGAACGCGTCGCCATCCTCGACCTCGATTACCACCACGGCAACGGCACCCAGAGCATCTTCTATGGCCGCAGCGACGTGCTGTTCATCTCGATCCACGCCGATCCGCGCGTCGCGTACCCGTTCTACCTGGGCCACGCTGACGAAACCGGCAGCGGCGCAGGGGTCGGCTACACGATGAACCTGCCGCTCGCACCGGGCAGCAGCAGCGCCACCTGGTTCGCCGCGCTCGAAACCGCGTGCGTGAAAATCGCGATGACGCGCCCGCAGGCGCTCGTGGTCTCGCTGGGCGTTGACACCTTCGCCCATGGCAACGACCCGCGCTTCCATCTGCAGGGTGGCGACTTCCTGCGCATCGGCGAGCGCATTGCGCATCTGGATTTACCGACCGTGTTCATTTTCGAAGGCGGCGCCATCAGCCCGGAGCTGGGCATCCATACCGTCAACGTGCTCGAAGGCTTCGAGACCGCCGCTGAATAGCGCGCTCCCGCCCCATTTTTTCATTCACCTGTATCTGCCCATGACCTCCCCCAGCACCATTGACTGGCACTTCTCCCGCTTCGCCGACCTGACCCCGTTCGACCTGTATGACGTGCTGGCCGCGCGCCAGAACGTCTTTATTCTGGAGCAGACGTGCCTGTACCCGGACATCGATGGTTACGACCTCGAGGCGCACCACCTGCTGGGCTGGCGCGACGTCGACGGCAAGCGCCAGCTGGCCGCCTACCTGCGCGTGCTGGCGCCGGGCGCGAAGTACGACGAGATGTCGCTTGGCCGCGTCGTCACCACGCCGGCTGCACGCGGCAGCGGCGCCGGCCGCGCGCTGCTCGACCAGGGCATCGCCCATGCCGAAGCGCTGCACCCGGGCCACCGCATCCGCATCGGCGCCCAGCAATACCTGGAGCGCTTCTACGCGAGCTTCGGCTTCCAGACGGTGTCGGCGCCGTACGACGAAGACGGGATCATGCACATCGACATGCTGCGCTAGGCGCTGGCACATATCAGGATGCCGCCATCCGGCCGGCGCCAAGCAGGATGACCGCGCCGGCCAGCAGCAGCCAGGCCGGCGGTTCATGCTCCGCAACCGGGTTGGCAGTGGCAACGGCACACATGGGATCGACCGCGCCAGGCGTCGGCGCCGCAGCGCCTGATGGAGCGAGGATAAAAAACAATACCGCACCGAAGATCGGCAGGAAGTGGGGCATGGCGGGCTCGCAGCAATAAAGTCCCGAGCATCGCCGATGGGTCAACGCCGACACGTGCGCCGGATCAGCCGTGCGCACCGCCTCTGGCCTGGACGCCACATACACGACGACTGCGGCTTCGCCAGTCAACAAACCACCAACGTTGCGGCGAAAAAAAAGCCAGAGCACGCGGCTCTGGCCATGGCGGCGAGCACCCGTACCGGCTTACTCGACCTTGTTCAGCGTCACTTCAAACACCAGGCCCGCATTCGACGGAATCGGTCCGCGGCCAGCCGCGCCGTAGGCCAGTGCCGCCGGGATCAGGAGCGTGCGCTTGCCGCCGACCTTCATGCCCGTTACGCCCTGATCGAAGCCGGTAATGGTATCGCGGCTGCCCACGGTGAACGCAAATTCGCTGGCTTCCTGGCGCGTGCCCTTGAAGTCGCTCGCGGTCGCGCTGTACAACCACAGCGTATAGGCAACGGTGGCGCGCTTGCCGGCGACGGCTTCGGCGCCGGTGCCAACGACGTTGTCGGTCTTGGTCAGGGCAGCAGGGCTGCTCACTGCCGGCTGGGCGGGCGAATCATCGCTGCCACCGCCGCAGGCGCTCAGGGCGAGCATGGCGGCAAAGGCGGCGATCAGGGGGAGCTTCATCATGGGACATCCTTGACTGAAAAATTACACGAAGTAGGTACGAGGAACCGGGTATTACGAAACCCCGTACCTTATCGAATCAGCCACATGAAACTGTCCCGACTTTGTCTAAAAATTGTAGTTAAGCAAATTTGCGCGCATCAAATTTCGATTTGCGTGCCCAGCTCGATCACGCGGTTGGTCCGGATCTGATAGTAGTCGGCCGCGCTGCGGGCGTTGCGCGACATCGCCACGTACAGGTGCTCGCGCCATGGCGCCATGCCGCCGCCCGGCGCCGAGATCACGGTCTGGCGCGCGATGAAGAACGACGTTTCCATCATTTCGAATTCCAGGCCCAGTGCGGCGCTGCGCTGCAGGATGTCCGGAATATCGGCCTCGTCCTTGAAGCCGTAATGGATATTGAGCTGGTAGCAGTTGTGGCCCAGGTCATTGATGACGATCTGTTCCTCTGCCGGCACCCACGGCTCTTCGCGCATGTGCACGGTGAGGAACACGACGCGCTCGTGCAGCACCTTGTTGTGCGACAGATTGTGCAGCATCGCGTGCGGTACGCCATCGCTCTCGCCGCGCAGGAAGATGGCGGTGCCGGGCACGCGCGTCGGCGGCGCCACGAACAGCGACTCCATGAATGCTTCCAGCGGAATCGCGTGCTTCTGCAGGTTCTCGAACACCAGCTCGCGGCCCCGTTTCCAGGTCAGCATCAGGGTCAGCAACACGGCGCCCATCAGCAGCGGGAACCAGCCGCCGTGGAACAGTTTGGTCGTGGTGGCGGCGAACAGCATGATGTCGATCGTCAGGAAGAAGCCGGTCGCCATCAAGCACATCCACAGCGGCAAGTGCCAGCGGTAGCGCGTGACGAAGAACGTCAGGATCGTCGTGGCCATCATGGTGGCGGTTACTGCAATGCCGTAGGCGCCGGCCAGTTCGTCCGACGAACCGAAGCCGATCACGGCGATCAGCACGACCACCAGTTGCAACCAGTTGACGGCCGGGATATAGATCTGGCCGATCTCGCTTTCCGACGTGTGCATGATGCGCATGCGCGGCAGCAGGCCCAGCGCAATGGCTTGCTTGGTCATCGAATAGGTGCCCGAGATCGTTGCCTGCGAGGCGATCACGGCGGCCATCGTCGACAGGATCACCAGCGGAATCACGCTCCACGCGCCAAGCTGGTAATAGAACGGGTTTTCCACTGCGGCCGGCTGCATGATCAACAGGCCGCCCTGGCCCAGGTAGTTCAGGGTCAGCGCCGGATATGCGATCAGAAACCAGGCCCAGCGGATCGGCTTGGCGCCGAAGTGGCCCATGTCGGCGTACAGCGCCTCGGCGCCAGTGATGGCCAGCACCACCGCGCCCAGCGCGATAAATGCCAGCATTTTATTTTCCAGCATGAAGCTGAGTGCATGCCACGGATTGAGCGCATTCAGGATCACCGGTGCTTCGATGATATTGACGATGCCCATTGCGGCCAGCACCAGGAACCAGACCGCCATCACAGGACCGAAGAAGCGGCCGATGCCGGCCGTGCCATGGCGCTGCACGCTGTACAGCGCCACCAGCACCACCACCGCCAGCGGCACGACGTATTGCGACATGCCGGGCGCGGCAACCTCGATCCCTTCGATGGCGCCCAGCACCGAGATCGCCGGCGTGATCACACTGTCGCCATAGAACATCGTGGCGCCAATCACGCCGATGGCCAGCAGCGGGAAGCTCCATTTGGAGGTACGCGGTATTGAACTGGTGGCCAGCGCCATCAGGGCCATGATGCCGCCCTCGCCGCGATTGTGCGCGCGCAGCACCAGGATCACGTACTTGAGCGAGACAATCAGCGTCAGGGCCCAGAAAATCAGCGAGATGATGCCGAGGATGTTCGGCGTGTTGAGCGGCAGGCCGTGGTCTTCGTCGAACACCGCGCGCAGCGTATACAAGGGGCTCGTGCCAATGTCGCCGTAGACGATCCCGACCGCTGCCAGGGTAAGGGCCGCCAGGCTGCTTTTCTTGTTATCTGAGGTCAAGAGTCACCATCGCTGTTGTAGTGGTGCGGCGCACCATAAAATGAAGTGGTTGGAATTGCAAGAAGATTCGGTTGTGCATCATACACCTGTGGAAAACGGGCGGCGCGTCAGCAGCCCGCAACGTATTCAGTGATAATGTCCGCCCTGCAACCTCGCCCCTCCTCCCCATGCGTTCCGGCATCATTTACGCGGCCCTGGCCTTCTTCTGCTGGGGCCTGTTCCCCATCTATTTCCACGCCCTGGGCGAGGTGCCGCCGCTGCAGATCCTGGCGCACCGCATGCTGTGGTCACTTGCTTTTCTCCTGATCCTGCTGTTGCTGCGGCGCGACTGGAAGTGGCTGCAGGTCGTGCGCCAGCCGCGCGTGTTCTTTAGTTTCGTGCTGTCCGCCTTGCTGCTCAGCGCCAATTGGCTCGTGTATATCTGGTCGGTGATGAACCACCATGTGATCGAGGCCAGCCTCGGCTATTTCATCAATCCCCTGGTCAATATCGTGCTGGGCTATCTGATCCTGAAAGAACGCATGCGCCCGCTGCAGTGGGCTGCCATCGGCGTGGCCGCGCTGGGCGTGGCCTGGCTGACCTGGCAGGCTGGCACGGTGCCGTGGATCGCGCTGTTCCTGGCGCTGTCGTTCGGCGGCTATGGCTTGCTGCGCAAGACGGCTGCGCTCGGTCCGCTCGAGGGGTTGTCGTTCGAAACCATCGTGCTGTTTCCGCTGGCAGCCGGCTACGTAATCTGGCTGACGGTGCACGGCCAGAACGTGTTCATCAATACGGCGTCGGACACCACGCGCTGGCTGTTGATCATGGCCGGCCCGCTCACCGCGATCCCGCTGCTGCTGTTTGCCACCGGCGCGCGCAAGATCCCGCTGTCGATCCTGGGCCTGTTGCAATACCTGTCGCCGACGCTGCAATTCCTGCTCGGCGTGTGGTTGTTCAAAGAAGCGTTCTCGGCCGATCGCCTCGTCGGCTTCGTGCTGATCTGGAGCGCGCTGGCGCTGTTCGCCGGGGAAGGATTGCTGCGCCGGCAGCCTGCTGCCGCCAAGGCCTGAGGGGGCAGATTTGCCAAGAAATCCTGTGTTGGCTGCGGGTTCTGTCGTATCCTGTGCACCTCGAACAACACCAGAGTACAAGCATGGCCAATTACGTCTATACCATGAACCGCGTGGGCAAAATCGTCCCACCGAAACGCCAGATTCTGAAGGACATTTCCCTGTCGTTCTTCCCGGGCGCCAAAATCGGCGTGCTGGGCCTGAACGGCTCGGGCAAATCGACCCTGCTGAAAATCATGGCCGGCATCGACACCGACATCCAGGGCGAAGCCCGCCCGATGCCGGGCCTGAACATCGGCTATCTGCCGCAGGAACCGCAGCTCGACCCCGAAAAAACCGTGCGCCAAGAGGTGGAATCGGGCCTGGGCGAAGCGTTCGAAGCGCAAGCCAAGCTGGAAGCCGTCTACGCGGCCTACGCCGAAGAGGACGCCGATTTCGACGCGCTGGCCAAGGAGCAGGAACGCCTGGAAGCCATCATCTCGTCGTCCGATGGCGGCAACCTGAACCTGCAGCTGGAAATGGCCGCCGATGCGCTGCGCCTGCCGCCGTGGGATGCCAAGATCGCTGTGCTGTCGGGCGGTGAAAAGCGCCGCGTGGCGCTGTGCAAGCTGCTGCTCTCCAAGCCCGACATGCTGCTGCTCGACGAACCGACCAACCACCTGGATGCGGAATCGGTCGAGTGGCTCGAGCAATTCCTGCTGCGCTTCCCGGGCACCGTGGTCGGCATCACCCACGATCGCTACTTCCTCGACAATGCCGCCGAATGGATTCTGGAACTGGACCGCGGCAGCGGCATTCCATGGAAGGGCAATTACTCGTCGTGGCTGGACCAGAAGCAGGCGCGCCTGAAGCAGGAAGAATCGACCGAATCGGCCCGTCAGAAAGCCCTGGCAAAAGAACTCGAATGGTCGCGCCAGAATCCAAAGGCACGCCAGGCCAAGTCGAAAGCCCGCCTCGCGCGCTTCAACGAACTGTCCGAGTACGAATACCAGCAGCGCAACGAGACGCAGGAGATCTTCATTCCCGTGGCCGAGCGCCTGGGCAATGAAGTCATCGAATTCAAGAACGTCTCGAAAGCCTTTGGCGACCGCCTCTTGATCGACAACCTGTCGTTCACCGTGCCGCCAGGCGCGATCGTCGGCATCATCGGCCCGAACGGCGCCGGTAAGTCGACGCTGTTCAAGATGATCACCGGCAAAGAGCAGCCGGACAGCGGCGAGGTCAAGATCGGCCAGACCGCGCGCGTGTCGATCGTCGACCAGCACCGCGACGAACTGGCCAATGCCAAGAGCGTGTTCGAGGACGTCTCGGGCGGCGCCGACATGCTCAGCGTCGGCCGCTTCGAAATGCCGTCGCGTGCGTACCTGGGCCGCTTCAACTTCAAGGGCTCGGACCAGCAAAAGATCGTCGGCAACCTGTCTGGTGGTGAGCGTGGTCGCCTGCATCTGGCCAAGACGCTGCTGCAAGGCGGTAACGTCTTGCTGCTCGATGAACCGTCAAACGATCTGGACGTCGAAACCCTGCGCGCACTGGAAGACGCCCTGCTCGAGTTCGCTGGCAGCGTGATGGTCATTTCCCACGATCGCTGGTTCCTGGATCGTATCGCGACCCACATCCTGGCCTTCGAGGGCGATTCCCAAGTGACCTTCTTTGACGGTAACTATCAGGAATACGAAGCCGACAAGAAGAAGCGTCTGGGTGAAGAAGGCGCCAAGCCGAAGCGGATTCGCTACAAGCCGCTCACGACCTGATCGCAGCGCTGACGATACAAACGCAAAAAGCCCGCCAATCGGCGGGCTTTTTTATTGGGGGTACAAGTTGCGCTACCGGCACCCATGAAAAAAGGCCCCGGAGGGCCTTTTTTTTCCAAACGACGTTCTGCTTAGAACGAGTATTTCGCGCCGATGGTCAGTGCGTTTGGACGCACGCCGAAGTCACGGGTGCCGCCGAAACGCTCGTATTCAGCGATCACAGCCACGTCCTGGTTGATGTTGTACTGAACACCCAGGGCGCCGTAGGCGTTGTTGTCGCTGTCGCGACGGCTCAGCGACGAATTGATCGCCGACAGTTCGTTCACGTCATGCGACACGCCCAGCTTGGCGTAACCGACCAGCTTTTCGGTCAGCGGCGAGCTGAACTTTGCTGCGACGTAGGTCGAACGGCCATCGACCTGGCCACTGGCGTTGATTGCGCCCAGGCTGTAGTAGATGTCAGCGCTGCGGTAATCGGTGTGACCGACTTCCACTGCCCAGTTCGGGGTGAACTCGTAGCCACCGAACAGCTTGGCCGACGCCTTGATAGTGTCGATGTCAGCGCGGGTTGCGCCTGGAACACGCGACTCATAGTCGGTAGCGACTGCACCGGCGCCGACGTAGGCGCGCGGGGTGAATTCTTGGGCCTGGACAGCCGACACAGCGGCGGTGGTGGCGAGCAGGGCAACAATCAGCTTTTTCATCTCTAAATTCCTCTTTTTGTTCATCTAGTTCGTGATTCACAATGAATCGCGATAGGATCAAGATAACACTGTCGAAAGATCAAGTCCGTCGCGATTCCGTAAGAACTGTAAGAAAGTGTAACTAAATGACCCATCAGTAAGTAATTTTTGCCATCCTTTAAGCGATATTACTTAGAACTTAGACGATGTTCCGGAAAGTTAGATTAATTCTGGCTTGTAACGATTTTGTCATCTTATTGATCCCATGCAACCAATGTTGTTGCGTGTCGCCTGCCATCAGCAGCAGGCTGCCATCGGTCAATGGTATCCGAACCGTCTGTTTGTTGTGTTTGTGTTTAAGGATAAACGTGCGTTCCGCGCCAAAACTGAGTGATGCGATCGCAGGTCGCGGCCCCAATTCCGGCTCATCGTCGCTATGCATGCCCATGCTGTCGCGCTCGTTGCGGTAATAGTTCAGCAGGACGCTGTTGAAGGTATGCCCGGTCGCGGCTTCGACCGCGTCGCGCAGGACCGTGAGCAATGGTGTACACGGCGTTGCCTGCAAACGCAGGCCGGAATAGGCATAGGCTTTGTCGCCATACCAGGCACTGAGCCGGGGTTGCAGGTGCTGCTTGCCATACACGACGACGGTTTCTTCGCGCCAGTCGGTTTCGGCCAACAGGCGTGCGAAGACTTCGGCATTTGGCCAAGGCAGCGGCAATTGGGCCATCCAGCCCAGTTCACCATCTTCGAGCGGCAGCGGGAGCAGGCCCGCTTGCGGTGCAAATAAATCCATCAACAATCACGCCAGGCATGGTGAAGACCACCATGGCGTCATTCTCGCATGGCTTATGCGTAAGCTTCCGCCAGGCTCATGACGCGTGGCTCGATCTTGATGCCGACATTACCGAACAAAGCGTCAAGCGCCGTCAGATTGGCGCTGCACTCGTCCGTTTTCCAGCCCTTGAACAGGTCGGTGCCATCTTTCTGGAAATGCAGCTCCAGCACCTTGCCCTTGTCGCGGTGGATATAGTTTTGCTGATGAACGCTCTGAAAACCCAACTCGGCCAGGCCGGCAAGCACGGTGTGTGGCGGATTGTCCGGATCGGTGGCCAGGAACACGCCGAAGGTCTTGCCCGGGGGCTTGGCTGCGACATCCACTTCGTAAATCCCAGGCGCCTTGGTGGCGTTCGTACTTTTCAAAAACAGCATCACGGTGCTCCTGGCGCGCTAGTGACCCACGAGATAGTTCGCAGATCGCTTTTCAGTTAATCAGTCTGCCAGCATATTTCCATACGGGAACTTTGTCGACCGAAGTTTTCGCTTTATCCGGTTTACCGCATGACTAGGCCGAAAACTGTGGCGCCAATTAACACGGCGCTGGCGAGCATGCTCACGATGAAGCCGATTTCGCGCTTGGCCGGATCGCGGTAGTAGCCCAGCGCATACAGAATCCGGCCCACGCACCACAACAAGCCCCCGGCAGCCGCCCATACGTCACCCAGGAACATGGCGCACAGCCACAGGGGCACGAGCACCAGTGGCAGCATTTCCAGCGTATTCATCTGGACGCGATGAGCGCGCAAGAAGCCTTCGGGACCGTCCATTGATGGGGCCGGCACCTTGAACTGGATGCGGGCGCGTGCAGCATTGCCCCAGGTCCAGAAATAGACACCAAGAACGGCCAGCGTGGCCCAGGCGGTGAAGAACATCGTGTTCCCTTGTGATTGGCGTGAAAGAAGGTCGTCGTGGCTCAGTTGCCACCGTGCTTGCGCCGCGCCAGGTCGGTCGTGGGCGGCACCAGCGCGCCATACAGGCGGCCTGTCGCGGCATCCCAGTCCAGCAATGCCTGCTCTTGCCGCGCGACAGTGGCCAGGTCGCCCCGCGCGATGGGGCCGCTGAGCGCTGCGGCCGGACCAAGGCGAAACACATTGGCCAGCGTCTCGGTGGCCAGCGGTTGCGCCAGTTCGCGCGCCACCGCTTCGGGAATCCCGGCGGCCTGATAGGCGCGCAGCGCTGCGTCGAGCACCGTGGTCAGGTAGTTCGACGCGAACACGGCGGCCGCGTGATAAACCGTCTTGGCCGCGCCATCGATCGGCACGAGGCGCGCGCCGATGGTCTCGAATGCGGGGCCAAGCAGCGCCAGCGCCGCCGCATCACCCTCGACGCCGCAGAAGGTGCCGGCGAATTCACGCGCCACCTGCTGCGGATCGGCGAAGCTGCGGATCGGATGCACGCTGGCCACCAGCGCGCCGCCTGCACCCACCGCCTGCAGCGCAGCCGATGCTTTCGCGCCGCTGCAGTGAAACATCACGGCGCCAGTCAGGTCGTGCGTCTGCGCCAGTTGCGCGGCGACCGGCTCGATCTGATCGTCGCTCACCGCCAGCAGCCAGGCGTGCGCCGGGCGCAGCTGCGCGCCATCGGCGCAGGCATGGCCGGCGCCCATGAACGCCACCGCCGCCTGCGCGCTTGCGGGCGAACGGGTCAGCACATCCTGCAGCGTGAACGCGCCGCTGGTGGCGAACAGGCGCCCCAGCACGCGACCGACGTGGCCTGCGCCGACCAGGTTGAGCGTCGGGGTCAGCGTCGATAGCACGTCAGAAGCCGGCGCCAGGCTGGCTCAGGTAGTCGAGTTCTTCGGGTGTCGAGGCGCGGCCAAGGATCGGATTTCGGTGCGGGAAGCGGCCGAAGCGCGCGATCACACCGCGGTGGCGGTGCGCATAGTCGAGCGCTTCGTCGAAGCCCTCGTGGTCGGCGGCCAGCGCGGTGAACTGGTCGACCGCGAGCTGCTGCATGCCGGCGTCCTCGGCATGCTCGAACGGCATGTAGACGAACTGGCGCTCGATGGGTGCAAGCGCCATGTGCTCACCGGCGTCGACCATCTGGCGCGCCGCGCTCAATGCCAGCACATCGCCGGCGAACGATTCCGGCGCGCCGCGATGGACGTTGCGCGTGAACTGGTCGAGCACCAGGATGCGCGCCAGCACGCCGCGCGCGCCCTGCTCGTCCCACTCGCGCAGGCCGCCCGCAATCGCGTGCGTGATCGTCGTGCCGAAGCGTTCGCGGATGACGGCGTCGAACGCGGGGTCCTTGCGGTACCACTCGGCGCGCGCCTTGCCATGGTCAGGATGGGAAGCTGGCAGGAACCAGAAATCGAGAACTTCTTGTGCGTCCATGGATGAATTCCGTTGATATTGTGAGGGCGAAGCAGGCCGGTAAGCCGCGCTCAGGCGGGCGGCTTCTTGCGCACCAGCTGCTTTTCGAACGCGATGTCGTTCTTGCTCATGCGCGGCTGCTCTTGCGGCCCCAGGCCCTTGACGAAGGTGACGAAATCGTCGAGCTCCATCGGTGCGCACAGCGGCGGGCTGCCGGGCGCTTCGGACAGGTAGAAGTGGCCATCGCCAGTGCGCGCCATCGAGTACAGCGGATTACCGGTGCGCTGCTTGAGACGGTCGACCGCGCTGCTGGCGCGTGTGGAACGGGAACTTGCCATGTCAGATTGCCTCCGTGCGCAGCATGAGCCACTCGAACGCGGCGCCGTCGACGTGGGGCGTCAGGCGCGCACGCACGGTGGCGTGGTAGTCGTTGAGCCAGACAATTTCGTCAGGGCGCAGCAGCGAACGATCGAGACAGCGGGTGTCGATCGGGCACAAGGTGAGCGTCTCGAAGGCCAGGTATTCGCCGAATTCGGTCTTGTTCGCGGCCACGTTGAGCACCAGGTTTTCGATGCGGATGCCCCAGCGGCCCGGGCGATAGATGCCCGGCTCGATCGACGTGATCATGCCCGGCTCCATCGCGGTGTGCGGGTCCGGCGGGACGGCCGGCGAAATCGTTTGCGGGCCTTCGTGCACGTTCAGGAAGTAGCCGACGCCGTGGCCGGTGCCGTGGCCGTAGTCGATGCCGGCGGCCCAGATCGGGGCGCGTGCGATCGCGTCGAGCAGCGGTGCGCGGGTGCCGCGCGGGAAGTGGGCGCTCGACAGCGCGATCAGGCCTTTCAGCACCAGCGTGTAGTCGCGCCGCTGGTCGGCGCTTGGCGTGCCGACCGGGATCACGCGCGTGATATCGGTGGTGCCGCCCAGGTACTGGCCGCCCGAGTCGATCAGCAGCAGGCCGTCGCCTTCGATCGTGGCGCAGGTGGCCGCTTCAGCGCGGTAATGCATGATCGCGCCATTGCTGTTGAAGCCCGCGATGGTCGAGAAACTCGCGCTGACGAAGTTCGGGCGGCGCGCGCGCGCGGCGGTGATGCGCGTGTCGATATCGACTTCGTTGATTGCACTGCGATTTGCGTCCGCCAGCAGCGGCTCGAGCGCGGCAAAGAATTCGCACAGCGCGGCGCCATCCTGCTCCATCGTGGCGCGCACGTTGACGGCCTCGCTATCGAGCTTGCGCGACTTGGCGAATGTGGTCGGGTTGATCGCCTCGACCACGTTCACGCCGCTGGCCACGCTCGCGCGCATGCCGGCCGTAACGCGGCGCGGATCGAGCAGCAGCGTTGCGCCTTCGGGCAGCGCTTCGAGCGCATGCACGGCGTTTTCGTACGGCGCCAGGTGCACGTCGTCCGCTTCCAGGCGCGCACGCACGTCAGGCGGCACCTTGCCTTCGCCAACGAACAGCGTGGCATCGCCACGGCCGATCAGCGCATGGGCCAGGAACACGGGATTGAAGCTGACGTCGGCGCCGCGCAGGTTGAACAGGTAAGCGATGTCGTCGAGCGTCGAGACGAAGTGAAAACCGGCGCCATGCGCTTCCATCGCGGCGCGCGTGGCCTGCAGCTTGTCGGCGCGGGTGACGGTGGCAAACGGCGGCAGGTGCTCGAATACGGCGTCGGCCGGCAGCGCCGGGCGCTCACTCCAGACATCGTCCAGCAGGTCGAGATCGGTGCGCAGCACGACGCCTTTGGCCTGCAGCGCGTCGGCCAGCAGACGTGCACCGGCCAGGCCCAGCACGCGCGCATCGACGGCGGCGGTCTGGCCGGCGGCCAGGTTGGCGGCGAGCCAGTCGACGTGCAGTTGGCTGGCCGCGCCCGGGATCTTCATCAGCGCGATATCGGTGCCGGCGAGTTCCGTTTCGGCCTGCGTGAAGTAGCGGCCATCGGTCCAGACACCAGCAAATTTCGCGGTGGCGATGAAGGTGCCGACCGAGCCGGTGAAGCCGGACAGCCATTCGCGGCCCTTCCAGTGGCCGGGCAGGTATTCCGACAGGTGCGGGTCGCTCGACGGCACGATGACGGCGTCGATGCCGTGGCGCGCCATGGCTGCGCGCAGCTGCGCGAGCCGGTCGGCGCGGACCGTCTGGGAATCGAGGGAAGCGTCAGGAGAAGAGCGGGCTTGTTCGGTGGCGTCGGACATGGGCGGAGGCGTCGATTTGTTTTCCAAGCTGCGTATGATACGCCCCATTTGGCGTCGCCGACATATGCGGGGCACCCCAACCGGAACACCCTCCAGCCCGGGGATCACGCATAATGGCGCGGCATCCACCAGACATAGAGACCCATGCTCGATTTTCATCATGAGCGCGCCCGCGCGCTGTTGGCGAACGCCACGCAGATCGTCACGCCGACTGAAGTCCAGGCCGCTGTCACCAGCGTCGCCGACCAGCTCAATGCGCGCTTTGCCGCGCCGGGCGCCACCGAGTTCCCGCTCGTGCTGGGCGTGATGGGTGGCGCGGTCGTGTTCACCGGCACCCTGCTGCCGCAACTGGCCTTCCCCCTCGACTTCGACTACATCCATGTCAGCCGCTACGGCGACGATGACCGTGGCGGTGAACTGGTGTGGAAAGTGATCCCGCGCCAGAACGTCGCGGGCCGCACGATCCTGCTGGTCGACGACATCCTCGACGAAGGCGAGACGCTGGCCCACGTCAAGCAGCGCCTGCTGGACATGGGCGCGGCCGAAGTGATGGTCGTGGTGTTTGCCGACAAGGACCTGGGCCGCGCCAAGCCGATCACGGCCGATCTGATCGGCTTGAGCCTGCCGAACAAGTTCGTCGTCGGCTTCGGGATGGATGTGTATGGCTACTGGCGTAATCTGCCGGGCCTGTGGACGATCCGGCCCGAGGATTTGAAGCAGCCCGAGGCGCCGGCAGCCTGAACGTTTTTAAAGCGCGAGACGCGCGCGCGCCGCCATGTATTCGGCGCTCAGGCGCGCGACCATGTCGGCCACCGTCGGCACGTCGTCCATCAAGCCGACGCCCTGCCCTGCGCCCCAGATATCGCGCCAGGCCTTGGCGCTGCCCGACCCAAAGCTCATCTTGCTCTTGTCCGATTCGGGCAGGTTGTCCGGGTCCAGCCCGGCCGCGACGATCGATTTTTTCAGGTAGTTGCCGTGCACGCCCGTAAACAGGTTCGTGTAGACGACGTCGGCCGCCGTCGATTCGACGATCGCATCGCGGTAGTCGTCGCTGACGTTCGATTCTTTCGTCGCCAGCCAGCGCGAACCGATGTAGGCAAAGTCGGCGCCCATCGCTTGAGCAGCCAGGATCGCGTCGCCGGTAGCAATCGAGCCGGACAGCGCGATCGGTCCCTTGAACATCTTGCGGATTTCGCCCACCAGCGCGAATGGCGACAAGGCGCCTGCATGGCCGCCAGCGCCAGCGGCCACCAGGATCAGGCCATCGACGCCCGCTTCCAGCGCTTTTTCGGCGTGGCGGATCGAGACGATATCGTGCAGCACGATGCCGCCATACGAATGCACGGCGTCCATCATCTCGCGCGGCGGCGCGCGCAGCGACGAAATGATGATCGGTATCTGGTGCTTGACGCAGACTTCGACGTCATGCGCCAGGCGGTCGTTCGACTGGTGGACGATCTGGTTGACGGCGATCGGGCCGACCTTCTTGCCCGGATTGGCCGCTGCGTAGTCGGCCAGTTCGCGCTGCAGGTCGGTCAGCCAGACGTCGAGCATCTCGGCCGGCCGGGCATTCAATGCCGGGAACGAGCCCACGATGCCGGCCTTGCACTGGGCTGCCACCAGCGCGGGTCCGCTGGCAATGAACATCGGCGAAGCGATGACGGGAAGGGACAGGTCTTGCAGCGCAGCGGGCATCGTCATGGAAGCTCTCGGTGGTGGATGAAGGATGGGCCTGATTATAGCCCTGAAAAAAGTACGACCGTGCTAGATTCCTGCCTCTAAACGACCGTTACTGCCAGTCGATCTCGCCCTCGCGGCGCCGGATCTCGGCCCAGATCGCGCGCTTGGCGTCGTCCGTGGCCGTGCCCCAGGCGACGATTTCATCGATGGTGCGCAGACAACCCTGGCACAGGCCCGTCTCGGGGACCATCTGGCAGATATTGATACAGGGCGACGGTACGGGGATTTGCAGTTCGGGAGCCATCGTTCGCAGTGGTGAAAATAAAGTGGCATTATCGCGCGACTGGCAGTCCAGCGCCGCGTGTTGCCTGTCTTTTACTATACTGGGGCAACGCCACTTTGCACGAGGTGCCCATGAAATTGCGATCTGTTTTGCTGGCTGGCCTGTTCGGCGCGTCCACGGCCGCCTCTGGCCAAATGCTCTCTCCCGATGGTTACGGCAAGATCAGGTTTGGCCAGCAGCTGGGCGCCGTCGAGCGCCAGCTGGGCCAGCGCGCCGCGCCCCGCACGGCCGACCCGGCCTGTTCGATGGTGACCTTCAAACGGTATCCCGACGTGCGCTTCATGGTCGAAAACGGTGTGATCACGCGCGCGGACGCCGACCGGATCGTGCGCAACAGCGCCGGTATTACGGCGCGCATGTCGGTGAAGGAGGCACAGCGCCATCGCCCCGCGTTGCTGGTCGGGCCACACAAATACGACGAGAACGGCCAGTACCTGACGCTCGCGCAGGGCACGGACAAGGCGCTGATCTTCGAAGCGAGCAAGGGCAAGCTGCAGCGCATGCGCGCCGGCCTTAAACCGGCTGTGGAGTACGTGGAAACCTGCGGTTGAGCATGCGTTGGCGCTTGATGTGATCACATAGATCAATGTTCCGTATCTAACGCAGCAGCATATATAAGGGCCGTTCAGCAACGCTGGCAAGGTTCGTGTAAGCTCATGGCCTGAAATTGGTGCACTGCACAAAAAAGGAATGCCATGAAACTCAACCGACTCATGCTCGCGCAAATGCGCAGCGCTACCCGAACGCTCTGGCGCTCGGGTCCGGTAACCCCTGGCGCAGCAGTACGGCAAGCGATGAGCAACGTCAACGCGTTGCACCGGGTCGCCCGACAACAGATGCGTGACTTCACGATGACGGTGACGCCTCCGGAATCCGCGCCCGCCGTCACGCCTGCGCCCGCCGCCACGCCTGCTGCCGCGCCCACAGCAACGGCCAGCGCGCCACTGACCGGCACCTTCATCGCCGGCAGTCACACCAACGCCGCCGGCACGCGCGACTACAAGCTCTACGTTCCGGCCAGCTACACGGACGGCCCCGCGCCGCTGGTGGTGATGCTGCACGGCTGCACGCAGGACCCGGACGACTTCGCCGCTGGCACGGGAATGAACGTGCTGGCCGAAGAGGTCGGCTGCCTGGTGCTGTACCCGGCGCAAAGTAAAAGCGCCAACCCGTCACGCTGCTGGAACTGGTTCAACGCCGTCGACCAGCGCCGCGATGAAGGCGAGCCGTCGCTCATCGCCGGCATGACGCAGGCGATCATGGACACCTACAGCGTCGATGCGAGCCAGATGTATGTGGCCGGCCTGTCCGCCGGCGGCGCGATGGCCACCATCATGGGCACGCTGTATCCCGACCTGTATGCCGCCGTCGGCGTGCATTCGGGCTTGCCATTTGCGTCGGCCAACGATTTGTCGTCGGCCCTGGCAGCGATGAAGGGCGACTTCCGGCGCAGCCAGCTCGAGAACCAGCCGTTGCCGGTCATCGTGTTCCATGGCGACCGCGATACGACCGTCCACCCGGCCAATGGCGAAGAAGTGGTGGCGCAAGGCGCACGCCATTTGCCGCAGCCGGGCACGACCGAACCGGGCAATGTGCCGGACGGCCATGCCTACACGCGTACGCTGTACCCTGCCACCGATGGCACCGTGCAGGCCGAGCACTGGCTGGTGCATGGCGCGGGCCATGCGTGGTCGGGCGGGCAGGCAAACGGCAGCTACACCGACGGCAAGGGGCCTGACGCCAGCCGCGAGATGATGCGCTTCTTCCGTACCCAACGCTGAGGCGTCACGGCGGCGTGGCAGATGGGGGCTGGTCCTGCGCGGCAATGTGGGCGCGCAGACAGGCCGGACACCAGCAGCCAGCCGCTTCCTGCGGCACCGCCACCGCCGGCGGCAACGCCGTACACCAGCACGGCGCGCTGTCGCCATCGGCCATGGCGCAGCTGAACGGGGCGCCGCAGCGCGTGCAATGAGTCATGGTCTCAACAGCCTTGACGATGGATGGCGAACGGCGGGAATGGCATGGCAGGAGTAGAGTGGTGGGTACTGCTATAAAATACAACGAAACGCCGCCCACTCCCCACAAGGTTTACGCTGTTTTTATGGCATTTGGCTGTAAAATCTCGCGACAATTATTTCGGACTCTCCATGAACGCTCAAGTGACCAGCCTGACCACCGACGACCAACCTAACGACCTCGCGGGCGTCTCCCCGGCGATCAAGGCGCAGATCCTGGCCGAAGCGCTTCCGTACATCCGTAATTTCCACGGCAAGACCATCGTCATCAAATACGGCGGCAACGCCATGACCGACGAGCGCCTGAAGCACGGCTTCGCACGCGACGTCATCCTGCTCAAGCTGGTGGGCATGAACCCGGTCGTGGTACACGGCGGTGGCCCGCAGATCGACAACGCGCTGAAGAAAATCGGCAAGCAAGGCACGTTCGTGCAGGGCATGCGCATCACCGACGAAGAAACCATGGAAGTGGTGGAGTGGGTGCTGGGCGGCGAAGTGCAGCAAGACATCGTCATGCTGATCAACCACTACGGTGGCCAGGCCGTGGGCCTGACCGGCAAGGATGGCGGCCTGATCCGCGCGCGCCGCATGGCGATGCCTGACAAGGAAAAACCGGGTGAGTTCCTCGACATCGGCTTTGTTGGCGAGATCGACGCCATCAACCCGGCCGTCGTCAAGGCGCTGCAGGACGACGCGTTCATCCCGATCATTTCGCCGATCGGCTTCGGCCAGGACGGCCAGGCCTACAACATCAATGCCGACGTCGTCGCCGGCAAGATTGCTGAAATCCTGAAAGCTGAAAAGCTGATCATGATGACCAACATCGCCGGCGTGCAAGATAAATCGGGCAACCTCGTCACCGACCTGTCGGCGCGCGAGATTGACGAGATGTTCGCCGACGGCACGATCTCGGGCGGCATGCTGCCAAAGATTTCATCGGCCCTCGACGCTGCCAAATCGGGCGTGAACACCGTTCACATCATCGATGGCCGGATCGAACACTCATTGCTGCTCGAAGTCTTGACCGAACAGGCTTTTGGCACTATGATCCGGTCTCATTAAATTTTTTGTGGCGGAAACAATCGCCACAGAAAAACCAGTACCGCCCTTTTAGCTCAGTGGTAGAGCACTCCCTTGGTAAGGGAGAGGCCACGTGTTCAATCCACGTAAAGGGCACCATCGCTTCACCTCCCCTCTGCTGTACCAACGCCTCGCACCGTGGCCACTCCCCTACCCCGCGCACCTGTCTGGTTATTTGACCTCGACAACACCCTGCACGACGCATCGCATGCGATTTTTCCGGCGATCAGCGCCAACATGAACACCTATATCGCGCGCGTGCTCAGCCAGAATGGCGAAACTGCCACGCAAGCGATGATCGATGCCGCGCGCGTCGGGTACTGGAAGCGCTACGGCGCCACCCTGCTCGGCATGATGCGCCATCACCAGGTGTGCCCGACCGACTTCCTCCGCCAGACGCACGATATCGGGCCACTGGCCGAGCTGCTGCGCTTCGAGCGCGGCCTGGGCCGCCTGTTGCGCCGCCTGCCGGGCCGCAAGATCCTGCTGACCAATGCGCCCAACTCGTACTCGACCGAGATCGTGCGCCGCCTGAAGCTGCACAACCATTTCTCGCACCACGTGGCTATCGAGCACATGCACGTGCACCGCCAGTTGCGGCCCAAGCCGTCCAAGCTGATGCTGCGCCGCCTCTTGCGCAAGCATGGCGTGGCCGCGCAGCGCTGCATCCTGGTCGAAGACACGCTGGCCAATCTGCGCACCGCGCGCCAGCTGGGCCTGCGCACTGTCTGGGTCACCCAATACCTGCGTGTGAGCGATCCGATCGGAACTGCCCCCCTGCCGAGGACATTGAAATGCCCCGGTTACGTCAATGTCAAAGTAAAATCCGTGCGGCAACTTCCTGCGCGGCTGTCGAGGCTGCGTTAATCGATCAAACACTCCTAGGGATCCCATGGCAAGCATGAAGCCCGGCCAGCGCAAGCTGCAAATCCTTCAGGCCCTGGCCGCGATGCTCGAGCAGCCCAAGGGCGAGAAAATCACCACCGCCGCCCTGGCCGCGCGCCTGGGCGTCTCTGAAGCGGCGTTGTACCGCCACTTTGCCAGCAAGGCGCAAATGTACGAGGGGTTGATCGAGTTCATCGAAACCTCGGTGTTTGGCGTCATCAACCAGATTACTGAACACGAAGAAGGCGGCCTGGATCAGACGCGCGCGATCGTGCAGATGCTGCTCGGCTTTGCGGCGAACAATCCGGGCATGACGCGCGTGCTGATCGGCGACGCGCTGGTGAACGAAGACGAGCGCCTGCAGCACCGCATGAACGCGTTTTACGACAAGGTCGAGCTGGCGTTCAAGGGTGCCCTGCGCGTGGCCGTCACGCAGGGCCACGGCCAGGAAGCCGATGTCGCCGGCCGCGCGAGCCTGTTGATGAATTACGTCACCGGCCGCTGGCACCGCTTTGCCAAGAGCGGCTTCAAGGTCAGTCCCGTGGAAGGCACGCCGCTGCACCTGTCGTTGCTGCTGGCAGCGTAAAATCCCGGGATGGATACTGGTGAAGTCTTTACACTGCTCGACGATGCGCGCGCCATGCACGAAGCCCGTTCGCGGCTCTACAGCGGCCATGCCGGCACGCTGACCTGTGATGATGCCAGCGGCTGGGCGCCGCTGCTGGCGGCCCTGCAAACCGCGCTGCAGCAGGGTTTGTATGCGGTGCCGCTGCTGACCTACGAACTTGGCGCGCATCTGCAGAACCTGCCGGCGCGCGCCGTGGATGGACCTCTGGCGCAGGTGCTGCTGTTTTCGCGGTGCGACCATCTGACGGGCGAGCAGGTCGCATCGTGGCTCGCCACGCGCAGCGCGGGCCCGGACCAGATTGCCGGCGTGGCCGGCATCAGGGCCAATGTCGACGAGGCGCAGTTTGTCGAAGCCATCACCCGCATCCGCGCGCTCATTGAGGCGGGCGACACCTACCAGGTCAACTACACGTATCGCTTGCGCTTCGACGCCTTCGGCCCGCTCGTCGCCCTGTATGCGCGCCTGCGTGCGCGTCAGCCGGTGCCGTATGGCGCGCTGGTGGCGCTGCCGGATGGCCGCGCGCTGCTGTCGTTCTCGCCCGAGCTGTTCGTACGCCACGAGGCCGGCGTGCTGCAGGCGCGACCGATGAAGGGTACGGCGCGCGCCAGCGGCGACGCCACCATCGATGCCGCGCGTGCGCGCGACCTGGCGCAGGACACCAAGAACCGCGCCGAAAACCTGATGATCGTCGACCTGCTGCGCAATGACCTGGGCCGCGTGGCCGTCACGGGCAGCGTGCAGACGCCCGTGCTCTTTGACGTGCAGCGTTACGGCGCCGTGCTGCAGATGACGTCCACGGTGCAGGCACGCCTGAAGCCCGATGCGGCGCTGGTGGATATCTTTGACGCGCTGTACCCGTGCGGCTCGATCACGGGCGCGCCGAAGCGCCGCGCGATGGAAATCATCCACGATCTCGAGCCCGATGCACGCGGCGTCTACACCGGCGCGATTGGCTGGTTCGATCCGGCGCCACAAGGCCGCCCGTTCGGCGACTTTTGTCTGTCGGTGCCGATCCGTACTTTGGCACTGGCGGCGCCAGAGAATGGCGTACAGCGTGGCGTACGGCGCGGCGAACTGGGTGTGGGCGCCGGCATCGTCCACGACAGCGAAGCGCACGACGAATTCGCGGAGTGCCAGTTGAAAGCAGGCTTCCTGACCGGGCTGGCCAACGATGTCACGATCTTCGAGACGCTGCGCGCCTCACGCGAGCATGGCTGCGGCCACGTCGAACGGCACCTCGAGCGCTTGCACGTATCGTGCCGCTATTTCGGTGTCCCGTTTGACCCCGGCGCCGCGCATGCGGCCCTGGACGCCGCCTGCCTGGCGCTGCCGACCGACAGCACGTACCGCATGCGCCTGGCCATCGATGCGGCCGGTGCACTGACGATCACATCGGGCGTGCTGGCGCCGCTGCAGGAGCCGGTGCTGGTAGTGCTGGCCGACGAACCGACGGCCAGTAGCGACATCTTCCTGCGTCACAAGACGAGCCGGCGCAGCCGCTACGACGCGGCCTGGCAGGCGGCCGAAGCGCGCGGCGCGTTCGATGCGCTGTTCTTCAACGAGCGCGGTGAATTGACGGAAGGTGGGCGCAGCAATGTGTTCGTGCGCATGGGTGACGCGTGGATCACGCCACCGTTGGCCTGTGGCGTGCTGCCGGGCGTCATGCGGAGCGTGCTGCTGGCAGCGCCCGCATGGCACGCGCGCGAAGGCGTGATCACGCGCGCGATGCTCGAAGCGGCCGACGACATCGTCGTCTGCAACGCGCTGCGTGGGCCGCTGCGCGCCGTACTTCTTCAGAAGCGATAACCGACGCCCAGACCGAACAGCATCGGATCGACTTTCAGGTGGCTGATATTGGCGCCGCCGACGATCACGTCGCTGCGGATGTTCACGCGCTTGATGTCGGCGTTGAGCGACCAGTGCTCGTCCAGGCGGAAATCGACGCCAGCCTGCAGCGCCAGCCCGACGCTGTCGTTCTCGAGGTCAGCCGCGCCATTGAGCAGCTTGACGCTCGAGATACGCGTGTAGTTCACGCCCACGCCCACGTACGGATTGAAGGTGGCGCCCGGTGCAAAGTGGTATTGCGCGCTGAGCGTCGGCGGCAGGTGCTTGAAGCTGCCGATCTTCGTGCCGGCCAGCGTGACGTTGTGCTTCTGCGGATAGGTCAGGATCAGTTCCGCAGCGAAGTTTGGCGTGAAGAAGTAGCTGATGTCCAGCTCGGGGATGGTCTTGTTGCTGACCTTGATCGTGTCTGCCGCGCCCACACCGCCAACCGGGCTCGATTTGTTATCTGGCTCCATCTGGATGGCGCGTGCACGCACCAGCCATGGCGATTCCTGTGCCAGCGCCTGCGCGGACGCCACGGCAATCAGGGCCACTACTACGGATTTCAACATCGTTTTCATTGTTCTTACCTTTCGTTGTCATGTCACTGTCGACGAAGGTAAGCTTATTGATGTGGACCCAAAAAAACGTTGATCCACATCAAAATGACCATGCTGTCAGTAAGGTTACAGCGCTTTTTCGATCATGCCGACCAATTGCGGGTCTTCCGGCGTGACCTTGCTCGGGAAGTATTCGAGCACTTTACCGTCACGCCCGATCAGGTACTTGGTGAAGTTCCACTTCGGTTCCTTGCCGGTCGCCTTGATCAGCTGCGCGTGCAGCGGATTGGCGTCCGGTCCCTTGACCGACGTCTTGGCGAACATCGGGAACTTCACGCCGTAGGTGTTGTAGCAAAGGTCCGCGATTTCTTTCGCGTTGCCGGGTTCCTGCTGGCCGAAGTCGTTCGACGGGAAACCCAGGATCACCAGACCGCGGCTGCCATACTTGGCGTAGATCTTTTCCAGGCCTTCGTACTGCTTGGTAAAGCCGCAGTAGCTGGCCGTGTTGACCACCAGGACCACCTTGCCGCTGTACTGGCAGAGGTCTTGCGGCGCTTCGTCCTGCAGGCGCTTGAAGCTGTGCTTGAGCACTGCCGGGCAGGCGGCCGGCGTTTTGCTCAATGCCGGCGCTGGTGCAGCAGGCGCTGCCTGCGCGCTTGCGGGCGGGATGACGCTGGCGGCGGTGGTGGCGGCGAGCAGCAGGGCAATGGTCTTGATCATGGCGTGGTATTGACGAGGTGGAAGTAGCAGCGATTGTAGCGCGGGCGGCGACGCCACGCGCCGCTTTTCAGGCACTTGCCTGCAGGCTGCGGTGCTCGATCTTGATGCAGTGGTTCATCACCACATCCAGGCCGGCAGCGCGCGCGAGATCGGCGGCAACCTGGTTCTCGATCTCGAGCTGCATCCACAGGCACCCTGCCCCCACGGCAATCGCATCACGCGCGATCGGACCGATGTCTTCCGACTTGCGGAAGCAATCGACGATGTCGATGCGCTGGCCGCTCTCTGCGAGCGAGGCGGCAGCGTCTTGCAGCGTGGCGAACACGGGCTCGCCGAGGATTGTCTCGCCAGCGTACTGGGGGTTCACTGGCAGGATGCGGTAGCCGTGCTGCTGCAGGTAGGCGCCCACTTCGTGGCTGGCGCGGTCCGGCTTGGTCGACAGGCCGACGATGGCGATGGTGGTGCTTTCTTCGAGGATCTGGGCAATGGTGCGCATGGTGACAGGCAGGTCGTTGGGATGGCGATCAGCTTAGCAGGTTTGCTTTACCTGGCCTGGCACGTGCCGGAGGTGCGGGGCTGACATGTGCACCGACGAAAAAAAAGGCAGCCCGCAGGCTGCCTTTCTTGTTGCCGAGCTTGTACTAAGCTCAACGGCCTTTCGAACGCAGACGCTGAATTGCCGCCAACTGCGCAATTGCCGCGGCCATTTCGGCCTGAGCTTTTGCGTAGTCGATCTTCGACTCTTGATTGAGCATCAGGTCTTCAGCCTGCTTCTTCGCAGACGTCGCCTTCGCTTCGTCCAGGTCGGCGCCGCGGATTGCGGTGTCGGCCAGCACGGTCACGCCGTTCGGCTGCACTTCGAGGATACCGCCGGCGACGAAGACGAACTCTTCACCACCACCGGCAACCTGGATGCGCACGGCGCCCGGGCGGATGCGCGTGATCAACGGGGTGTGCTTCGGGTAGATACCCAGCTCACCCGCTTCACCCGGCAACGCGACGAATTCGGCCTGGCCGGAGAAGATCTGCTCTTCGGCCGAGACGACGTCGACTTGAAATGTGTTTGCCATGTGTGTCTTTCAGTGGAAGAAAGCGACTTAACCAGCAGCCAGTTTCTTGGCTTTCTCGATAGCTTCCTCGATCGTGCCGACCATGTAGAACGCTTGCTCTGGCAGGTGATCCAGTTCGCCCGATGCGATCATCTTGAAGCCCTTGATCGTGTCTTTCAGCGAAACGTACTTGCCCGGCGCGCCGGTGAACACTTCAGCGACGTGGAATGGCTGCGACAGGAAACGCTGCATCTTGCGAGCGCGTGCCACGACCAGTTTGTCTTCCGGTGCCAGCTCGTCCATGCCCAGAATCGCGATGATGTCACGCAGTTCCTTGTAGCGCTGCAGGGTGTTCTGCACAGCGCGCGCGGTGGCATAGTGCTCTTCACCGACGACGAGCGGGTCCAGCTGGCGCGAGGTCGAATCGAGTGGGTCGACTGCAGGGTAGATACCCAGCGAGGCGATGTCACGCGACAGAACGACGGTCGAATCCAGGTGAGCAAAGGTGGTTGCTGGCGATGGGTCGGTCAAGTCATCCGCAGGGACGTAGACGGCCTGGATCGACGTGATCGAACCGGTCTTGGTCGAGGTGATGCGCTCTTGCAGACGGCCCATCTCTTCGGCCAGCGTAGGCTGGTAGCCCACTGCCGATGGCATACGGCCCAGCAGTGCCGACACTTCGGTACCGGCCAGGGTGTAACGGTAGATGTTGTCGACGAAGAACAGGACGTCCTTGCCTTCATCACGGAACGCTTCCGCCATGGTCAGACCGGTCAGCGCGACGCGCAGACGGTTGCCTGGTGGTTCGTTCATCTGACCGTAGACCATTGCCACTTTCGAGTTGGCAGGGTTTTCCAGGTCGACGACTTTTGCATCGGCCATCTCGTGGTAGAAGTCGTTACCTTCACGGGTACGCTCACCCACGCCGGCGAACACGGACAGACCCGAGTGTGCCTTGGCGATGTTGTTGATCAGTTCCATCATGTTGACGGTCTTGCCGACGCCGGCGCCGCCGAACAGGCCGACTTTACCGCCTTTGGCGAACGGGCAGACCAGATCGATGACCTTGATGCCGGTTTCCAGCAGGTCGGTCGATGGCGACAGTTCGTCATAGGCTGGCGCGTCACGGTGGATCGACGCCATGCGCTCGTGGCTGACCGGACCGCATTCGTCGATCGGGTTGCCCAGCACGTCCATGATACGGCCCAGGGTCGGGGTGCCGACCGGGACCATGATTGGCTTGCCGGTGTTCTGGATGATCATGCCACGGCGCATGCCGTCCGAGCTGCCCAGAGCAATGGTACGGACCACGCCGTCGCCCAGCTGTTGCTGGACTTCCAGGGTCAGATCCGAGCCTTCCATTTTCAGTGCGTCGTACACTTTCGGCATGGCATTACGTGGGAATTCCACGTCAACCACTGCGCCGATACACTGAACGATTTTGCCATCAGCCATGTTCGTTCCTTCAGATATTTAGTTAAATTCTTTTTTGCTTTGATCGGTCGGGGACAGCGTGCGGGCCAGGCCCGCTTGACGCCATCCCCACGGGCGGCGCTGTTAAACTGCTGCTGCGCCCGACACGATCTCGGAGAGTTCTTTGGTAATCGCAGCCTGGCGGGTCTTGTTATAGATCAGCTTCAGGTCGCTGATGACACTGCCGGCGTTATCGCTCGCGGCCTTCATCGCAACCATGCGCGCCGATTGCTCGGACGCCAGGTTTTCTGCCACTGCCTGGTAGACCAGCGCTTCCACGTAACGCACCAGCAGCTCGTCGATGACGACCTGTGCTTCCGGTTCGTAGATGTAGTCCCAGCTGGTGGCGCCTGCATCGGCTTTCAGCGAATTGGCTGACAGCGGAAGCAGTTGCTCGACCACGGTTTCCTGTTTCATCGTGTTGATGAACTTGGTGTAGCACAGGTAGACAGCATCGAGCTTGCCTTCCTGGTACGCGTCCAGCATCACTTTGACCGGTCCGATCAGCTTGTCCAGTTGCGGTGCATCGCCCAGCTGCGTGGCTTGCGACACCAGCTTCATGCCGACACGGTTCAGGAAGCTCAGGCCCTTGTTGCCAATGGCAACTGCCTCGACGCGGTTGCCCGCCTGTTCCTGTTCGCGCGCCTTGACGGTTACCTGGCGCAGGATGTTGGTGTTCATGCCGCCGCACAGACCCTTGTCGGTCGTGACAACGATGAAACCAACTGCCTTTGCCTGCACGTCCTTGGCTTGCGCCATGAATGCGTGCGTGTACTCCGGGTTTGCAGTGGCCAGATTGGCGGTGATGTTACGAACCTTGTCACTGTAGGGACGGGCGGCGCGCATACGTTCCTGCGCCTTGCGCATTTTCGATGCGGCGACCATTTCCATCGCCTTGGTGATCTTCTTCGTATTCTCTACGCTCTTGATCTTGCCACGAATCTCTTTGCCTGCTGCCATGAGTCCTTACTCCTTCCAGGCACCGGCATCGCCATGGGGCGACGCCGGCCCACAGATTAATATGCGCCGGATTTCTTGAAATCAGCAACGGCCGCGGCCAGTGCTGCTTCGCCGTCTTTGTCCAGTTGCTTGGTTTCGTCGATCTTCGCCAGCAGCGCTGCATGGCCCGACTTCAGGAAGGCGTGCAGGCCATGCTCGAATGGCAGCACTTTCTTGACTTCGATATCGTCCAGGTAGCCCTTGTTGACGGCGAACAGCGATGCGGCCATCAGCGAGGTCGACAGTGGCGAGAACTGTGGCTGCTTGAGCAGTTCGGTCACGCGCGCACCGCGGTCCAGCTGCTTGCGGGTCGATTCGTCCAGATCCGATGCGAACTGCGCGAACGCAGCCAGTTCACGGTACTGGGCCAGGTCGGTACGGATACCACCGGACAGGTTCTTGATGACTTTGGTCTGGGCAGCACCACCGACGCGCGACACCGAGATACCGGCGTTGATCGCAGGACGGACACCGGCGTTGAACAGCGACGTTTCCAGGAAGATCTGGCCGTCAGTAATCGAGATCACGTTGGTCGGCACGAATGCCGAGACGTCGCCAGCTTGCGTTTCGATGATCGGCAGTGCGGTCAGCGAACCGGTCTTGCCGGTCACGGCGCCGTTGGTGAACTTCGACACGTAGTCGGCGTTCACGCGTGCTGCGCGCTCGAGCAGACGGCTGTGGAGATAGAACACGTCGCCCGGGTACGCTTCGCGGCCTGGTGGACGGCGCAGCAGCAGCGAGATCTGGCGGTAGGCAACTGCCTGCTTCGACAGATCGTCGTACACGATCAGTGCGTCTTCGCCGCGGTCGCGGAAGTATTCGCCCATCGCGCAGCCCGAGTAGGCCGAGATGTATTGCATGGCGGCCGATTCCGACGCCGATGCAGCAACAACGATGGTGTACTCCATTGCGCCGTGCGTTTCCAGCGAGCGCACGATGTTCTTGATGGTCGATGCTTTCTGACCGATCGCGACGTACACGCAGGTCACGCCCTGACCTTTTTGGTTGATGATCGCGTCGACTGCAACAGCCGATTTACCGGTCTGGCGGTCACCAATGATCAGCTCACGCTGGCCACGGCCGATCGGCACCATTGCGTCGATCGATTTGATACCGGTCTGCATTGGCTGCGAGACCGATTCACGGGCAATAACGCCTGGCGCAATCTTTTCGATTGGCGAGGTCAGCTTGGCGTTGACAGGACCTTTGCCGTCGATCGGCTGGCCCAGTGCATTGACGACGCGGCCGCACAGTTCAGGACCGATCGGCACTTCCAGAATACGGCCGGTGGTCTTGACGATGTCGCCTTCCGAGATGTGCTCGTAAGCACCCAGGATGACCGAGCCGACCGAGTCGCGCTCGAGGTTCATGGCCAGGCCGAAGGTGTTGCCTGGGAATTCCAGCATCTCGCCCTGCATCACGTCCGACAGACCATGGATGCGGCAGATACCGTCGGCGACCGAGATCACCGTGCCTTGATTGCGAACGTCAGCCGAACTTTCGAGGCCCTGGATCCGGCTCTTGATCAGTTCGCTGATTTCAGATGGGTTAAGTTGCATGCTTGCTAACTCCAATTATAGTTTCTTGATGCGTAGGGCAAGGGCGGGAACGCCGGCGCGTGCCAGTCGATACGTCGTATTAGTTGGCCAGCGCAACGTGCATCCGTTGCAGCTTGGCGCGAACCGAGGTATCGAGCACTTCGTCACCGACGACCACGCGCACACCACCGATCAGCGAAGGATCCACTGTTACCGTTGGGTTGAGCTTGCGGCCAAATTTCTTTTCCAGCGTGGCGACCAGCTGCGCCAGCTGGTCGGCCGAGATCTCGAACGCGCTATGGATCATCGCATCGGCAGCGCCCTCGTTCGCGTTTTTCAGGAGCGCAAACTGGGTGCTGATCTCGGGCAGCAGGTTGATGCGGCCGTTCTGGGCCAGCATCGCGATAAAGTTCTTCGCTTCAGCATTCAGCGGCGACTTGACCAGGGACGCAATCGTGTCCGCCAGTTGTGCGTGCGTGACGATCGGGTTGCTGGCGAAGGTCTGCACGTCGGCACTGGCGCCAATCTGGCCCAGTTCCGACGCGATGGCCGAGTACGCGTTCATGTCGCCGGTTTGGGCGACACGGAACAGCGCTTCGGCGTAGGGGCGGGCGACGGTTGCGAGTTCTGCCATGATCAGAGCTCGGTCGACAGTTGCGACAGCAGGTCGGCGTGGGCCGCTGCGTTCACTTCACGCTTCAGGATCTGCTCGGCGCCGGCAACCGCGAGGGCGGCAACCTGGCCACGCAGTGCTTCGCGTGCGCTGTTGACTTGCTGCTCGGCGTCAGCCTTGGCGGCGGCAACGATACGCGCGCCTTCGTCGGCGGCAGTACGCTTGGCTTCTTCGATAATCACAGCAGCGCGCTTTTCAGCGTCGGTGATGCGTTTCTGGACTTCGTCACGGGCGCCAGCCAGTTCGGTCTGGACACGCTTTTCAGCAGCAGCCAGATCGGCCTTGCCACGGTCAGCAGCAGCCAGGCCACTTGCAATCTTCGCGGCGCGCTCATCGAGCGCCTTCATCAGTGGCGGCCACACGAATTTCATCGTGAACAGTGCCAGGATGAAGAAGACCACGAACTGAGCAAACAGGGTTGCATTGATGTTCACGGTTTTTTCCTTCTTACAGAAACACGGATGCCGAACCAGGAATGGTTCGGCCCTTCAAGACATCGAGAGCCGATGGCTTAGACGACTGGTGCGACGAATGGGTTGGTGTACGCGAACAGCATAGCGATACCAACACCGATCAGGAATGCAGCGTCGATCAGACCAGCCAGCAGGAACATCTTGGTCTGCAGGGTGTTCATCAGTTCTGGCTGACGTGCGCTGGCTTCCAGGTACTTACCGCCCATGATCGCGATACCGATACAAGCACCGATAGCGCCCAGGCCGATGATCAAACCGCAAGCCAGTGCAACAAAAGAAAGGTCAGTCATGTGTAACTCCAAAAGTTAAATTGAAAACTAGATTAAAAACTACAACTTCTTTACAACCACTATCTTGTTCGATGCTTGCGGCGCCGATCAGTGGCTATCGTGAGCCTGACCGAGGTACACCAGCGTCAGCATCATGAAGATGAATGCCTGCAGGAGTACGATCAGGATGTGGAAGATCGCCCAGATGGAACCGGCAATGACGTGGCCAACAAAACCAAAGATGGTGGCCGATCCGCCCAGCAGTGCGATCAAGAGGAACAGCAGCTCACCGGCAAACATGTTGCCGAACAGTCGCATACCGAGCGACACCAGTTTTGCTGCGTATTCAATGATGTTCAGGAGCAGGTTGAACGGCGCCATCCAGATACCGAACGGTGCTGCGAACAACTCGTGGATCCAGCCGCCCAGGCCCTTGATCTTGATGCTGTAGTAGAACATCAGTGCCAGCACGCCCAGAGCGATGCCCATCGGGCCATTCAGGTCGGCGGTCGGTACCACGCGATGATACGGGAAGATGTGTTCCACACCAAAGACAGCAAATGCCCACGAGAACATGTCGACTGGCAGCAAGTCCAGCGAGTTCATCAGCGCAACCCAGACGAATACCGTCAGGGCAGCAGGGGCGATGAAGCTGCGGTCGCCATGGACGATCGACTTGGCCTGGTCATCGACCATTTCAAACAGCATTTCGACGAAAGCCTGGAAACGACCTGGCACGCCAGCGGTGGCTTTGCGCGCGGCAGACCACATCACCAGGCAACCGGTGATGCCCATGGCGATCGACCAGAACATGGTGTCGTAGTTGATGATCGAAAAATCAACCGGACCTACCTGGTGACCGTTCGACAGGTGACCAAGGTGGTGCTTGATATATTCTGATGCGGTGGGCGCGTGCGCTGCGCCGTCAATTGGAGTCGCCATGTCGTCAATGCCTAAATAATAAGATGATGTAACTTTTCAGCGCCACGATGAACCCGACGATCAATGCCAGCCAGTTCAGATCGCGGTACAGCCACGCCGTCGCGCCCAGAAGCGCCAGCGTCAATGCAATCTTTACGAATTCCCAGATGAAAAATGTCGCGGGACTTGCTCGTCCACTCGCGGACGCCGCAAACAAGCGCACTGCCATGATCCCGTTGGGTACGACACAACACAAACCACCCAGCACAGCCGACACCATCGCAGGCCATCCCCCCAGAAGCGCGGCAATGATTCCGGCGACGACTGTTGCAATCAATTGCAGGGAAACGATGCGCAGCATATTTTTTGGTCTTCTCGCTGCCGCTATGGACGTACTACGTGGTGGTAATTACATGAATCGCCGGAATTATAAGTGGTTATACGGATGTGAGTCAAACGATTCCCTACTTATAACTGCTCTGTAAAGATGACGAAAATGTGACACGTTGCTGGTGGATAGCGCATTATTTTCAACAACTTAACGCCAGATGGTGTAGGCAGCGGTTGTCACATTGCAGGGTAGTCGGGTCACCGGCCACCCTGTCTGCAGCCCCCTGCCGGTCAGCCGCGCAGGCGCGCCAGCACCCCATCGAGGATGTCGAGGTCGGCGAAATCGATGATCATCTGGCCCCTGCCCTTCGGGCCCATCTTGAACACGACCGGGGTAGCGAGCTTGTCCGACAGCTCTTCTTCGAGCCGCACGATGTCGCCTGACTTGTCTTTCGCACGGGCGGCTTGCGCCGGGGCGTTGTGTTCGTCGAGCGCGCGCGTGACGAGTTTTTCCGTTTCGCGCACCGACAGCCGCTTGGCAATGACCTGGTTGGCCAGCGTGATCTGGTGCGCGCTGTCGACCGCCAGCAAGGCACGGGCGTGCCCCATGTCGATGTCGCCGGCCATCAGCATCGTCTGCACCGGCTGTGCGAGGTTAATCAGGCGCAGCAGGTTCGATACCGCACTGCGTGAGCGGCCTACCGCGCCGGCCGCCTGTTCGTGCGTGAAATTGAAATCCGAAATCAGGCGGTTGATACCCTGTGCTTCTTCAAGCGGGTTCAGGTCTTCACGCTGGATATTCTCGATCAGCGCCATTGCGGCCGCAGCCTGGTCGTCGACGTCGCGCACCAGTACCGGGATTTCATCCAGGCCGGCCATCTGCGCCGCGCGGAAGCGCCGTTCGCCGGCGATGATCTCGTACGGGGTGCTGCTACCCGGCGGCAATGGGCGCACGAGCACCGGTTGCATGATGCCCTGGGTCTTGATCGATGCGGCCAGTTCCGACAGGCTCACTTCGTCCATGCGCGTGCGGGGCTGGTACTTGCCGGCCTGGATCTGGGTCACGGCAAGCACGGACGGCGTGTTCGGCGTGGCCGGTGCGGCGTCCAGGTCGCCGCCAAGCAGGGCGTCGAGGCCGCGGCCCAGTCCCTTGAGTTTTTTGGTTGCCATCTCTTTGTCAGCTTTGTGATTGATTACATGGTCTTGATGCGCTGGACCATCTCAGCACCGAACGCGATATACGCCTGGGCGCCTTTCGAGGACGGATCGAACGTCACGCCGGGGATGCCGTACGACGGCGCTTCGGCCAGCCGTACATTGCGCGGAATGATCGTCTTGAAGACCTTGTCGCCGAAATGCTGCTCGAGCTGGCCCGAGACCTGCTGCGACAGCGTCATGCGCGGATCGAACATCACGCGCAGCAGACCGATGATCTTCAGGTCGGTGTTCAGGTTGGCGTGCACCTTCTTGATGGTGTTGACCAGGTCGGACAAGCCTTCGAGCGCATAGTATTCGCACTGCATCGGAATGATCACGCCGTCGGCAGCGCACAGGCCGTTCAAGGTCAGCAGCGACAGCGCGGGCGGACAGTCGACCAGAATGAAGTCGTAATCATCAGCCACCGCAGCCAGTGCTTCCTTCAGGCGCCGCTCGCGGTTTTCGAGCGCGACCATCTCGACTTCGGCGCCAGCCAGCTCGCGGTTGGCGGGCAGCACATCGAAGCGCCCTGCTTCCGAGCGCACGCGCGCCGTGGCCACATCGGACTCGCCCAGCAGCACCTGATAGATCGACGCTGCCAGCTCGGCCTTGTTGATGCCAGCGCCCATCGTGGCATTGCCCTGCGGGTCGAGGTCGACCAGCAGCACGCGCTGGTCCAGTTTGGCCAGGCCTGCGGACAGGTTGACGCTGGTGGTGGTCTTGCCTACGCCACCCTTCTGGTTCGCAACGCAAAAAATCTTCGCCATCTTTTCCTTTCCTGGATGCGACTACAAGGCATCATATCGTTCATACGATAAAACCGTTTCATTGGTTTATATGAGTTAAACGATATAAACTGTTTATACGGTTAATACAGATAGTACAGTTAGTACAGTTCGTATGATTTATATAGTATGTACTACTGGTAGCTTTTATACGGATCGCTCGATGAATACCAAGTGTCGCTCTGCCTGCAGTCTTGGCACCCATAACGGTTGCAGATCCACGACTTTCCAGTCCTGTGGCAAGCGCTCGCGTTCCTCGCTTGGCGCCACGCCTTTCAACGCAATGAATTTGCCGCCCTCGGCCAGCAGATGGCCCGACCAGTTGACGAAGTCGGACAGGTCGGCAAACGCGCGCGAGGTAATCACGTCAAATGGTTCGCTCACGACCAGGTCCTGCACTTTCATCGTGTGCACGCTGACGTTGGTCAGCTTCAGCTCTGCCTTCACCTGGTTCAGGAATGCGGTTTTCTTGTGCACGGTGTCGATCATCGACACATTCATGTCCGGTCGCACGATGGCAAGCACGATGCCGGGCAATCCGCCCCCTGCTCCTACATCCAGCACATTGCGTGCATCGGCAAATGCCGGCACTGCCGCAAGCGAGTCGAGCAGATGGTGCGTGACCATTTGCTGTGGATCGCGCAGCGACGTCAGGTTGTAGACGGCATTCCACTTGTTCATCAACGCCAGATAGCCCATCAGCTTGGTCTGTTGCTCGGGCGAGATCTCCAGCGTCATGTCCTTGATGCCCTGGTCCAGCACGGCTGCCAGTGCATCGTGATCGAAGTTGTATTTCATTCGGCCACCTCGGCCGCAGCAGTTGCAAAACCTTTGGCGCCCCGTTTTTTCAGCGTCACCAGCAGCAGCGAAATCGCGGCCGGGGTTACGCCCGAAATGCGCGAGGCCTGGCCCAGGGTTTCAGGCCGCTGCTTGTCAAGCTTCTGGCGCACTTCGAACGACAGCGCTTCGATATCCAGGTAGTTCAGGTTCTCGGGCAGCTTCATGTTTTCGTAGTGATCATGACGCTCGACTTCACGCGCCTGGCGATCGATATAGCCGGAGTACTTCAGCTGAATCTCGACCTGCTCTTTGACAGCGGGATCCTCAACGCCGGGACCGGCCAGGCTCTGCCCTTCAACACCACTCATCGTCATCAAAGTGTCGTAGTTCACCCCCGGTCTGCGCAGCAGATCGGCCAGATTGTATTCGCGCTCGAGTGGCTGGCCGACGATGCGCTCTGACTCGGCCGCCGCCAGGATGCGTGGGTTGACCCAGACCGAGCGCAAGCGCTCGAGTTCGCGTGCGACGGATTCGCGCTTGGTCTCGAATGCTGCCCAGCGCGCGTCGTCCACCAGGCCCAGGCTCCGCCCGATTTCGGTCAGGCGCATGTCGGCATTGTCTTCACGCAGCGACAGGCGGTATTCAGCGCGGCTGGTGAACATGCGGTACGGCTCGGCCACACCTTGCGTCGTCAGGTCATCGACCAGCACGCCGAGATACGCTTCCGAGCGACCCGGCGTCCAGGCATCCTTGCCCTGCGTTTGCAGCGCAGCGTTCAGGCCAGCCAGCAAACCCTGGGCCGCCGCTTCTTCGTAACCGGTGGTGCCGTTGATCTGGCCGGCGAAGAACAGACCCTTGATCGACTTGGTTTCCAGCGAAGCTTTCAGGCCGCGCGGATCGAAGTAATCGTATTCGATCGCATAGCCGGGCCGCAGAATGAAAGCGTTTTCCATGCCGCGCATCGAGCGCACCAGGGCCAGTTGCACGTCGAATGGCAGGCTGGTCGAGATACCGTTCGGATAGAACTCGTTGGTCGTCAAGCCTTCCGGCTCGAGGAAGATCTGGTGCGATTCCTTGCTGGCGAAGCGGTGGATCTTGTCTTCGATCGACGGACAGTAGCGCGGGCCGACGCCTTCGATCACGCCCGTGTACATCGGGCTGCGGTCGAGCCCGGCCCGGATGATGTCATGCGTTCGTTCATTGGTATGCGTGACCCAGCATGGCACCTGCTTCGGATGCATCGCAACATTGCCCATATACGAGAAAACCGGGACCGTATCGAGGTCGCCCGGCTGCTCGGTCAGCAGCGAGAAGTCGATGCTGCGGCCATCGATGCGCGGCGGGGTGCCGGTTTTCAGGCGGCCTTGCGGCAGCTTGAGTTCTTTCAGGCGCGCCGACAGCGAGGTCGCCGGTGGATCGCCCGCGCGGCCGCCAGCATAATTCTGCAGGCCGACGTGAATTTTCCCGTCCAGGAAAGTACCGGCCGTCAGTACAACGGCGCGCGCACGGAAGCTCAGACCTACTTGCGTGACGGCGCCGACGACGCGGTCGCCCTCGACGATCAGGTCTTCGACGGCCTGCTGGAACAGCCACAGGTTCGGCTGGTTTTCCAGGCGCGAGCGAATCGCCGCCTTGTACAGCACGCGGTCGGCTTGGGCGCGGGTAGCACGCACGGCCGGCCCCTTCGATGAATTCAGGATCCGGAACTGGATGCCTGCCTCGTCCGTGGCAATGGCCATCGCGCCACCGAGGGCATCGACTTCCTTGACCAGGTGCCCTTTGCCGATGCCGCCGATCGACGGATTGCAGGACATGGCGCCCAGCGTTTCAATATTGTGCGTCAGTAAAAGGGTCTTTTGACCTGTGCGTGCAGACGCGAGTGCAGCTTCGGTGCCGGCATGGCCGCCGCCGACGACGATGACGTCGAATTCAGTTGGAAATAGCATGATGGGATGTGAGGCGAGGAGACTAATGCGCGATTATAGATTCTTTTCCGGTGCCTGATTCTTCGGCCGCCAGAAAACGACGAATTTTGTTTCACGTGGAACGTCAGGCAAGTTGGGCGTCGGAACTGTTTCACGTGGAACATTGCATTTGATAAGGCCGGGCTGACCCGGCTCCGCGATGTTTCACGTGGAACAATAGCGACTACCAACCCAACTTCGTGAAGGAGTCGTAGGCAGTCTTGACAATCAAGGCACTGACGACAAACAAGAAGACCTTGCGCACGAAGCCGCTGCCGTACTTCATTGCGAGTCGCGTGCCAGTCAGCGAACCGACGATCTGGCAGCCCGCCATCATCAGTCCGAGTTGCCACAGAATATGGCCGCTGTAACCGAACCACATCAGCGCCGAGAAATTGCACGCCACGTTGACGATCTTCGCAGCAGCAGAAGCACTTAAAAAATCAAAGCCGAAAAAACGCACGAACAGGAAGATCAGGAAGCTGCCGGTGCCGGGACCGAAGAACCCATCGTAGAACCCAATCGCCGCGCCAATCCCGATTGCCCAATACCGCTCAGCCAGACCGCTGTGCAGCGGTGCATGCACGGACCCAAGGTCTTTCTTCATGAAGGTATAGACCGCCACCGCAACCAGGATGATGGGCAACAAAGCGCGGACGAAATCGGCGGGCACGCGGGTTACCGTCCAGGCGCCAGCGAACGACAAGAGAAATGCGGCCGCAGCTGCCGGCGCGGCCGTACTCCACGCTACACGCACACGCCGCGCGTAATCCACGGCCGCCGAACTGGTGCCGAAAATCGCTGCAAGCTTGTTGGTGCCGAGGATGGTTGCCGGCGCTTCTTTTGGCAATAGTGAGAACATCGCGGGAAGCTGGACCAGGCCGCCGCCACCGACAACGGCATCGACCAGGCCGGCGGCGAACGCGGCGCCGCCGAGCCAAACAACATCAATCATGGAAAGGATTCGGGAGGAGTGCTGAAGCCGCAATTCTACGGCATGCCGTGCGTACTTACCTGGCGGTCAGACGGTCGGCGACTTTATGAAGTCGAGCAACAATGCATTCAGGCGATCCGCACCCGAGAGCTGCAACCAGTGGCCAACACCATCAATGCGTTCATAGCGAAAACCTGCATGACATTGCTCGCGCGAATCGAGCATCTGTTGCTCACCCAGCGCTGGATCATGTTCACTCCAGACACCCATCACCGGCACGTTGACCGGCAGCCAGGCCCGCGCGGAGGATGGCTTGAAATTGGCGCGATAATAATTCAGTGCTGCCGTCAGGCGACCTTCGGGTGCAAGCGCCGCGATCCAGATATCTTGCTGTTCGCGACTGCGAATCATTTTTCTGAGCGCTGCCCAGTCCCCTGCTTTCAGCAATGCCTCCGCGACGACGGGCGTTTTGAAAACAAGCATGTACCAGAACCGCAGTTTCTGGCCGAGGTTCGAGGAAGCAATTGCCTTGGGATGGCCGACTGACAGGGCGGCATATCGTACGATGCGTTCCGGCGCATGCATGGCCAGGTGCCAGCCGATCAACGCGCCCCAGTCATGACCGACCACGACAGCCTTGTCGATACCCAGCGCGTCCATCAGTCGCAATACATCATCGGCCAGAAATGACACAGCATACGCGCCGACGTCTTGCGGCATATCGGTCTTGCCGTATCCACGCAGGTCAGGTGCAATCACACGCAGACCCGCCGCAGCGAGTTCCGGAATCTGACGTCGCCAGATCTGGTGCGTATCGGGGAAGCCATGGAGCAGGATCACTGGCTGGCCTTCGCCAGCCGTGACGTAGTGCATGTTGAGGCCATTGACCGTGGCGTAATGCGACTCGAATTCCATGCGGCTCCCCTTGGCGCTGACTCGATGAAACACAGCTTACCAGAACGTAAACGCCTGTCCAGACCCCACCTGTGGATAAGCAAATGGATATCCACAGGTACGGTTTGTGCAGAACTCCGCATTTGTACACAAGCAAAAATCTTGTCCAGATTTGCCACCAGGAAGCCGGGTCACTAGTGCACTGGCTTATGCGCGCTGTAAGTCGATGATTTTGTTCTCGTTAACCGGGTTGTCCACAGAAGGTGGCCACCCTTACTTATTACTATCAATGTTGTATACAGTTATTGGTTGTAAACCTGAGATGCCTGTTTCAAAAAAAAAATTTCGTCCGTGGCAGATCGGAACAATGCGGTCATTGCAAACACCCTTTTCAGGTCTGTGGAGAACCCAATGCATATCCACAGGATGGAATGTGCAAAAACCGGTTTTTTTCGGCTGTCGCCGATTCTGTTCACCTTCGGTGCACCGTGACCACCAGGGTTCTCCAGCCGCTTTGAAACCGCGTAAGCCGTTGAAGTTGTGGAAAAATCCAGGCTTATCCACACAATCGACCGCGTTTACTATTACTACTATTTTGTATACAAGCTTTTAAGTGAACAAACTGGATAACTCGCGCGCTGGACATCTTTGGCCAGAAGCTCGACTGAGCATCGTTCTAAACGCGTTTTCCAAAAAAAAAGAACGCAGACGCAAAAGTACGTAGCAAATCGAGATTGCCAACCAGCATCGACCCCTGACAACCAGCTTCTAAGCGCCAACGTCCTGTGGACAAGCCCCTGCATATCCACAGCATCAACTGTGCAGAACCCCGGCTTTTGGCAACGGCCAAATTCTTGTCCACGATCCATGCGTGACTCGCGCATGTGTTGTCCCGCATAAAAAACAGGACTTAACGCGCTGATTCTGTTGAGTAAACGAACCTTATCCACAGAAAATCGTGCGTTTACTTACTACTACTATTTTGTATACAGATCTCTTAATTAAATAAGCAAACAACAGCGCAACCAAAAAAAACGTTCTCCAGAACAAAAAACCAAGCCAGCAAATTTGTCTCCAACGGCTGACAATGCTGTGTACAATCCGGCGCTTATGCACAACGGCCCAGCAAAAAAATGCGTTTAGGCATCATTAGCGCGTTGCACGAAGAACAGGCAGGGCTCGTGGAAGCCTTGCAAGGGCCCTCCACGCTCATCCACGGCAAGCGTGAGTACTTTCTCGGACAGCTGTGGGAAATCGACGCCGTGTGCGTCCTGTCGCGAATTGGCAAGGTTGCTGCCGCCATGACGGCGACGACGCTTGTGGAGAAGTTCGGAGTTACCCACATCCTGTTCACGGGGGTGGCTGGTGCAGGGGACGCGTCGATCCGGGTTGGCGACATCGTGGTGGCGGAATCGCTCGTCCAGCACGACATGGATGCCAGTCCCCTCTTTCCTCGCTTCGAGGTGCCATTGACGGGGCAAACGCATTTTCAGCCGGACGCCCGGCTGTCGCTGCGGGTGTCCAGTGCAGCGCATGCGTTCCTGGATGACGACCTGACGCATGCAATCGCGCAGGCCGACCGCGAGCAATTCGGCCTGACGCAGCCGCGCGTGCACCGCGGCCTGATTGCCAGCGGCGACCAGTTCGTGCATGAGGCTGCGAAAATCGACGCGATGAATGCCGCGCTGCCGGGCCTGGTGGCGGTGGAGATGGAAGGTGCTGCAGTAGCGCAGGTGTGTCACGAACTGCACGTGCCGTTTGCCGTCATCCGCGCGATTTCGGACAACGCCAACGAACACGCGGCGCACGACTTCATGGGCTTCGTGAAGACCGTGGCCGCGCAGTACGCATTTCACATCACCCGGCGCCTGTGCCGTGATCTGGCGGCAGCGTCGCTCTAGTCCAGCAGCGATTCGGCCGGAATGTAGTCGTAGCCCAGTGTGTGCGCCACGGCCTCGAACGTGACCTTGCCCTGGCAGACATTCAGGCCATGGCGCAGGTGGGGATCATCGCCCAGCGCGCGCCGCCAGCCCTTGCCGGCCAGTGCCAGCACGTGGCCGATCGTGGCGTTGTTCAGCGCAAAGGTGGATGTGCGCGCGACTGCGCCAGGCATGTTCGCCACGCAGTAATGCACGACGCCGTCGATGACGAAGGTTGGATCGGCGTGGGTGGTGGCGTGGGACGTTTCAAAGCAGCCGCCCTGGTCGATCGCCACATCGACGATGACCGCGCCGTTCTTCATCCGTGACACCATGCTGCGCGTGACGAGTTTCGGCGCTGCGGCGCCCGGCACCAGTACCCCGCCGATGACCAGATCCGCTGACAGCACGGCTTCTTCGAGCGCCTGCGCGTTGGAATGCAGCGTGGCGATGCGGTTGCCATAGACCAGATCGAGCTGGCGCAGGCGATCAAGGTTCTTGTCGAGCACTGTTACCCGCGCGCCCGTGCCGACGGCCATTTGCAGGGCATTGGCGCCCACCACTCCGGCGCCGATGATGACGACGTGGCCCGCGGCCACGCCCGGTACACCGCCCAGCAGCAGGCCCATGCCGCCCCGGGATTTCTCCAGGTGCGCGGCGCCCGCCTGGATCGACATGCGCCCTGCCACTTCGCTCATCGGCGCGAGCAGCGGCAAGCCGCCGCCCGGGCCAGTGACGGTCTCATAGGCGATGCAGATGGCTCTTGACCGCACCAGCGCCGCCGTCTGATCGGGATCGGGTGCCAGGTGCAGGTAAGTGAAGAGGATCTGGTCTTCGCGCAGCATCGCGCATTCGCCCGCCTGCGGCTCCTTGACCTTGACGATCATGTCAGCCTGCGCATACACCTCTTGCGCGCTGGCCACGATGCTGGCGCCGGCCGCGACGTACTGCGCATCGGGCAAGCCGATCTCGCTGCCGGCGCCCTGCTGGACGAGCACCTGGTGGCCTTGCGCCACCAGTTCATGCACCGATGCCGGCGTGAGGCCGACACGGTATTCGTTGTTCTTGATTTCGGTTGGAACGCCTACAAGCATGGTGAGTCTCCTTGTTGTTGGTGTGGTTCCTGCAACTGCTGTTACTGCTCCTGCCGAGAATGCGGGTTAGAAAGCACATCGGCGACCGAAGTCGCCGATGTGGTGTGCATTACAGGCCCAGTGTCATCAGGCTGGCGTTACCGCCAGCCGCCGTCGTATTGACGCAGACGGCACGTTCGGCCACCAGCCGCCACAGATCGACCGCAGCCAGTGGTTCGGTATCGACCACCCCGACGATGGCGCCGCTGCGCGCCGCCAGCTGCGTGCGCAGCGAGCCGGCCAGGCCCGATTCGACCAGGGCGATCGCGAACTCGCCCGCATCGACTTCGTCCTTGCCAATGAAGCGCACGCGCTCCTTGACCGCCTGCGGCAGGTTGGCCGGGATCGCCTCCGGCGACATGGTCAGCACCAGTGCGCGGTTGCCGGTGGCCAGCGCAGCTGCCACTTGATTGAGCAGGCCTGTCGGCGTGCCCGATGCGCACAGCACGACACCGCGCGGCGTGAACGACAGGCGATTGCGCTCGCCGGTCGGACCCGGCAAGTCGATCGCCACGCCATTCAGTGACGTGCGCGCATAGCCTTCGGCCAGCGCCACCACGGGTTGCTGGCCGTTCGTGCGCAGCCAGCCAATCAGCGCTTCCAGCGCAACGTCAGCCTGACGGACATGGTCCATCAATGGCGCCGCACCGCGCTGCAGGCGCTTGATGTACAACGGGCCGCCGGCTTTCGGGCCGGTCCCGGACTTGCCCTCGCCACCGAACGGTTGCACGCCAACGACTGCGCCGACGATATTGCGGTTCACGTAGATATTGCCGACGTGCGCATGGTTCACGATGTAGTCGATCGTTTCATCGATGCGCGAGTGCACGCCCAGGGTCAGGCCAAAACCCGTGGCATTGATCGACGCGATCACTTTCGGCAGATCGGCGCGGCGGTAGCGCACGATGTGCAGGACCGGGCCGAACACCTCTTGCTTGAGTTCCGACAGCGACGCAATTTCCAGCACCGTTGGCGGCACGAAGGTGCCGCAGCTGGTGATGGCGGTCGGCAGCTCGAGCGCGAAGTGGCTGCGCGCTGTGGCCTTCGTGCGTTCGATGTGCGCCAGCAGGTTGCGCTGCGCTTCTGCATCGATGACCGGACCGATATCGGTTGCCAGGCGATCCGGGCTGCCCACGCGCAGTTCCTGCATCGCGCCCTTGAGCATCTTGATGGTCTTGTCGGCGATGTCTTCCTGCAGGAACAGCACGCGCAGCGCCGAGCAGCGCTGGCCGGCCGAATCGAAGGCTGAGCTCAACACGTCGCCCACCACCTGTTCGGGCAGCGCCGACGAGTCGACGATCAGCGCGTTCTGGCCACCGGTTTCGGCCACCAGCGGAATGTCGATGCCTTCCTGCTCCGCGCGTTTGGCCAGCGTGCGGTTGATCAGCTGCGCGACTTCGGTCGAGCCGGTGAAGATCACACCCTTGATGCGGCTGTCGGCCGTCAGCGCGGCGCCGACGACTTCGCCGCGGCCCGGCAGCAGTTGCAGCGCAGCGCGCGGCGTGCCGGCCTCAAGGAACAGCTCCACCGCGCGGTGGGCGATCAGCGGCGTTTGCTCGGCCGGCTTGGCCAGCACCACATTGCCGGCGGCCAGTGCAGCCGCGACCTGCCCCGTGAAGATCGCCAGCGGGAAGTTCCATGGGCTGATGCAGCTGACCGGGCCGAGTGCCTGGACGTTTGCCTGGACTCCAGTTACAGAGCGGATCTGCACCGCGTAGTAACGCAAGAAGTCGACTGCCTCACGCAGTTCGGCGATCGCGTTCGGCAGCGATTTGCCCGCTTCGCGTACGGCCAGGGCCATCAGTTCGACGCCATGGTGCTCGAACAGGTCGGCGGTGCGCTCGAGGATGGCGGCGCGCTCGGTCGTGCTGGTGGCGGCCCACTCGCCGGCAAAGGCACTGGCCGCTGCCAGCGCGGCGTCGACGTCGGCGCGCGAGGCTTCCTGCACCAGACCGACGATATCGGCCGACTGGGCCGGGTTGACCACGTTGGCGAGCGGGCCGGCGTCGATCTTTGCGGCGGTCAGGGGCGCGGCGACGTGCCGGCGCTGTTGCGACAGGCCACTCGCCAGCTCACCCAGGATGTCTTCGTTGACCAGGTCCATGCCGGCGGAGTTCTTGCGCTCCGTACCGAACATGTCCACCGGCAGTGCGATCGCCGGATGCGGCTTGCCACCGCTGGCGCGGGCGGCCTCGAACGGATCGGTGATCAGGGTGTTGATGGCGACGCTCTCGTCAACGATCTGGTTCACGAACGACGAGTTGGCGCCGTTTTCCAGCAGGCGGCGCACCAGGTAGGCCAGCAGCGTTTCGTGCGAACCGACCGGCGCATAGATACGGCAAGGTTTGTCGAGGTTCTTGCTGCCCACGACCTGGTCGTACAGCGTCTCGCCCATGCCGTGCAGGCACTGGAATTCGTAGTTGCTGATATTGCCCAGGCGTGCCCACGTATAGATGACCGACAGCGTATGCGCATTGTGGGTGGCGAACTGCGGGTACAGGATGTCGGACGCACCGAGCAGCTTGCGCGCGCAGATCAGATAAGACACATCGGTGTGCACCTTGCGCGTATAGACCGGATAGCCGGGCATGCCGTCGACCTGGGCGCGCTTGATCTCCGCGTCCCAATAGGCGCCCTTCACCAGCCGTACCATGAACTTGCGGCCGCTCCGTTTGGCCAGGTCGATCACATAATCGATCACGTACGGGCAGCGCTTCTGGTAGGCCTGCACGACCAGGCCGATGCCTTCGAAGCCGGCCAGCTCGGGGTCGAACGCCAGCACCTCGAGCATGTCGAGCGAGATCTCGAGGCGGTCCGCTTCTTCGGCGTCGATATTGATGCCGATGTCATAGCGCTTGGCCAGCAGCACGAGGCTGCGCACGCGCGGCAGCAGTTCGTCCATCACGCGCGCCGACTGCGCGCGGCTGTAGCGCGGGTGCAGCGCCGAGAGCTTGATCGAGATCCCTGGCCCGTCCTTGATGCCGCGGCCATTCGAGGCCTTGCCGATCGCATGGATTGCCTGCTCGTACGACGCGTAGTAATGTTGCGCATCGAGTTCGGTCAGCGCTGCTTCACCCAGCATGTCGTACGAATAGCGGTAGCCGCGCGTTTCGTTCTCGCGGCTGTTTTTCAGTGCTTCGTCGATGGTCTGGCCGGTGACGAACTGATTGCCCAGCATACGCATCGCCATGTCGACGCCCTTGCGGATCAGCGGTTCGCCGCCCTTGGCGATCATGCGCGTGAGCGCCGAGCCCAGGCCTTGTTCGCTATTGGTCGACACCAGCTTGCCGGTGATGAGCAGGCCCCAGGTGGCCGCGTTGACGAACAGCGACGGGGATTCGCCCAGGTGCTTGCGCCAGTCGCCCTTGCTGATCTTGTCGGCGATGAGGCGGTCGGCCGTTTCGCTATCAGGAATGCGCAGCAGAGCTTCGGCCAGACACATCAATGCCACGCCCTCTTCTGACGACAGCGAGAATTCGTGCATCAGGGCGTCCACGCCCGACGAGCGGGTGCGTTTTTCACGCACGGCGGCGACCAGGCGGTGTGCCAGCGCCTGGGCGTCATGGCTGGCGCCGGAACCCTGGGCCAGCAGCCACTGCACCGCCTCGGTTTCATCGCGACGGTAGGCGGCCGTGATGGCGGCGCGCAGGGGAGTCTGGTCGCGTTTGATTTCAGCGTGAAGGGCGTCGAACGGAACGAAAGTGGAGGCCGGGTGAGCAGCAATCTGCATGGCTATCTAGTCAAAAGAAAAATACAAACGAGGGCCACCGCACAGCAAAAGCGCCGTGCTGTAAGCAACAGCCGGCGCAGATCGGAACTTGGTGGAAATGATTCGATTGTAGAAGGATTTCTTCTGGATTTATTCTGGATTTAACCGATACTGGCAATAGATAGTTTTTGATGCGACAATCTGACCAAATAAAATTTATAAGGAGATGTAGCATGCTGGACAAGATTAGCAAAAAGATTCTGGCCGAATTGCAGAACGATGGCCGTATCAGCAACGTCGAACTGGCGGCGCGTGTCAACTTGTCGCCGGCTGCCTGCCTTGAACGTGTACGCAAGCTGCACGAATCAGGTTACATCATGGGCTACACCGCCCAGCTCAATCCGCAGTTGCTGGACGTGTCGCTGCTGGTCTTCATCGAAGTCGTGCTCGACCGCACCACGCCTGAAGTGTTCGATGCCTTCAAGCAGAGCGTGCAGATGATTCCAGAAGTGCTCGAATGCCATATGGTGGCGGGCGGCTTCGACTACCTGGTCAAGGCACGCGTGAAAGACATGGCCGCTTACCGCGAATTTCTGGGCAAGACGCTGCTGCAGAAAGGTGTGCGCGAGACGCACACCTATGCGGTGATGGAAGAAGTGAAAAATTCCACCAAGCTGCCGATTCGCTGAGTTATGGCTGCCCAGCCTGGCCGGTCTTGCTGGTCTGGCCGGTCAGGCGTAGTGCGCCGCGATACAGAAGACTGGCAGGTGGCGCTTGCGCGGCCTGACTGGTGGCCTGAGTAGCGGCCTGAGTAGCGGCCTGAGTGAGATCCTGCGGCGTAGCGGCGCCGCGGCCTGCTTCGAACGTTACTTTGCGCATCGCGCCCACCCCATCCGGTTCTTCGATGCACACCGCCATCCTGCTGGCGCTGGCAAGCGCGTCGCCCTCACCGGCCACGGCATCGATCACGAAGCGGTAGCCCGGGCGATTGTCCAGTTGCCCCGTGCCTTCCAGCCTGACCCGGTTGCCGTCGAGCGTGATCCGATCCAGCGTGTCACCTTTGAATGACGTGCTGCCCAGCAGACGAAACACGAACGGCGTGCCTGCATCTGTCTTGAGCGCGAGTGGCGCTGCCAGCCGGAAGGCTGTTCTGGCAGCCGGCGAATAAACGCCGCTGCCGGGAGCCACGGCCGACTGGAGCATCCCTTCGCCCACCAGCTGCGCGCCGTCGGTGAAGCCCACCCGCACGAACGCAGACATCGTCGTACGCCTGCGCGCCGAATCGGTGACGATCACAGTCGCGCGGTAATCCCCTGCAACGCGATACGTGTGTTCAGCCAAGACTGTACCCGCGCCATTGCGCTCGCGCACGACCGCCGGTAGCGGCCCGCTGCCATCGCCCCAGTCGATGGTGGCTGTATGGGTGTCGCGGACATTACGGTCGCGAAATGACAGCGTGAGCCTGGCAAGCTCGTTCTCGCGCAGCGCCGGGATTTGTATCGGGCCCAGCACCGGCGCATCGGTACCGCCGCCACCGCGGCGCAAAAACACCAGGCCGGCGTTCGATTGGGCAAGGATATCGCCGTTGGCTGCAATACCAAGCCCTTCGGTTACCACCAACCCTGCTGGCGAGTTGTGCAGGCGCAGATTGAGATCGGTCGCCACGCCCGTGCGCGACCATCGATAGGCGCGGCCTTCGTCGAACATGCCGGAGCGGATCAGGCCCACACTCACGCCATCATCGTTCAGTGCGTTGGCCTCGGACGTGAACATGCCCGCCGGGTGCAGGCTGAGAAAACCGCGCGCGCGTGAGTACCGGAAGGCGCGAAACTCGTTCGTGGTCGGGCCCCGCACTGCGCCGATGACCTCGCCCGCTTCATTGAGTGTCGTGGGATAGGCAGCATTGATGCTGACAGCGGGTTTTCCTGGGCTCGACAAGAAGAAGCCACGGGTTGCAGCGTCGACGATCCGCCAACCGAGAATGTCGCCCTGATTATTGATGCGGATACCATACGCACTGCGTGCCCCGAACGTTCCCAGATTCGTGGGACGGCCGTCAGCGTTCCAGACCAGCGTGGTCGTGCCGCCATTGACAGCGCTGCCCGAGCCGACGACGGCATCAAGATCGTTGATGCCGTAGGCAGCGCCTGGAACGAAGCCGCTGACGCCGGGCAGTGATGACAGGCGATTTGCCGACGTCCAGCGCACTGCACGCACGCTGCTGTTGTCGCTGGACGTGGCAGACAGGCCCGCGATCTGGCCATGTTTGTTGATCGCGTCCAGGGAGGCGTATTCGCGCGCATTGAGCGACGGTAGCACCACCCGGCCCCTTGCGGCCGACCAGCGCAATGGCTGGTACCGCAGGCCGCCGGGACTTTGCGCGTCGAGGAAGCGTGCGTTGAAAATCACCTCACCTTGTTCGTTCAGACCGCCGACAAACGTACGCTCATTACCTGGAGGACTGATATCGACGATGCGATCCCCACTGAAAAACGCCACCTGCGTGCGACCGTCCGGCCCCGGGTACTCGAATGCCGCCTGACCACGTGCATTGACAAAGCCGTTGTAGCTCGTTGGCGCGGCGAGATTGACGATGCTGTAGATGTCACCACCACTGCGCCCGGCATCAGTGGCGTCATCCTCGGCAGCCGCTGTAGCGCGGCCTGAGGCCGCAAGCATGAGCAGCAGAGTGATTCCAAACACACTGGACTGGCCCGTCGATAAATGGCGCATTGTCATCTCCATATCTCCATGTAGGCGCGTATGCGGTATGCACGGCGCATGACCATTCTGGAACGTGACGAATCATTCAGGATGAGCTAGCGCAAACCCGGCGCCGGATCTCGCGCAAAATGGATTTGGGAATTGCATGGTAGGCAGAGCCACCAAGCAAGGGGGTTGGCGTACAGGTGAGAAGGGATGACGCGGCTGCGCCATCCCCGGTGACAACGTATCAGACGACCTTGCGCACGCCGCCTTTAGAAGCGCTTTCGGCCATGCCTTCGAGGTTCTTGCGCAGCCAGCGGTGCGCCGGGCTGCGGCCATCGCGCTCGTGCCACAGCATGTCCAGGTGGACGGCCGGCAGCTGGAGCGGCAATTCTTTCCAGATCAGGACATCGGCCATGCCGGTCGAGACCAGCAAGTGCTTCGGCAACACGGTGATCAGGTCCGAGTTAGCCACCACCCGGCCAGCCGTGAAGAACTGGTTCACCGTCAGCAGGATGCGTCGTTCGCGGCCCATCTGGCCCAGTGCCTCGTCCACCAGGCCATGGGCGCGGCCCGAAAAGCTCACCAGCAGGTGGTTTGCCTTGCAATAGGTGTCGAGATCGAGCTTTTCCTTGGCCAGCGGGTGATCCTTGCGCATCACGCACACGTACACGCCCGAATACAGTCGCTCGTGGCGAATCGGCGAGCCGGTTTCATACGACAACTGGGCTGCCACCCCCGGGAAGAAGCCCACCGCCAGATCGATGTCGCCGCGCAGCAGCATTGGCCGCGGTTCGCGCGTGGTCAGCGGCACCATGCGGATATTCACGCCCGGTGCTTCGCCTTCGATCGAGCGCATCAGTGACGGCAGCCACAGGGCAGCGGTCGCGTCGGCCATCGCCATCCGGAACGTTGCCTGTGCCTTGGAGACGTCGAACGTTTCCGGCATCACGGCCGCTTCGAGGGCCGCCAATGCCTGACGCACGGCTGGCCACAGCGCTTCGGCGCGCGGCGTCGGTTTGACGCCGTAGGCAGTGCGGATCAGGAGTTCGTCGCCCAGGCTTTCGCGCAGTCGCTTGATGGCATTCGAGACAGCAGGCTGGGTCATGGCCAGGTGGCCGGCAGCGCGCGTCAGATTTTGCTCGGTCATGACGGCATCGAACACGCGCAGCAAATTCAGGTCAAGCGTCAGAAAGCTCATGGAATTCAGGATAAAACTGTCGTGAATACAAGTGTACCTCAACTCATTCACAAACAGTATAAGTGCCATCAGCGATGGGAATTAGATTTATATGTTGCGATGCACTAAAGTTATCCACAATCATAGAACGAGTACATCATGTCTTCCACCGCCACCCTAGTTCAAGCCGCCAGCGCGGTGCCATACAGCCTGTTGTTCAGCATGACCATCTATTTCGCCCTGTTCGGCGGGATCGCCCTGTTTTTCCGTCCCCTGCTGGTTGGCATTGGCCGCGCGCTGTACCTGACGGTACGTCCACGTCCGATCAAATCGACCTTGCCGTCGAAATCAGCCTGACGTTTATGCATCGCTGACTCACTCCCCTTCGCTGAAACGCGGCACCGGACACGGTAGCCGCGTTTTTTTTCGCCTGCAACTTCGTATGCTGGCAAAAACTCTCAACTCTCGTGTTTTTGATGGTGACTTGGTGTTACCCGGTTTTACTCGGGCGCAAAAAGTGACAAAGTTCACATAGAATTACATTGTTTAAAATTTTGAGTGGAACATAAATGTATTTTTAGCGTTAATTACTGCAAATAACTACATAAACTAATCATTTTAAAAGATTTTAGTAGATATCTGGCATGCTCAGGTTCGATACGTAATATAGAAAAATATAGTTCAACTTAGATAATGATAGGTAAATTAAGGATCAATATATCAGCTATTCCACGAAGTTCACATTCTATGTAATTTATACAATAACTATAAGTAACAAAGTGAACGGCGCAAAATTTACTACTGAAAGTACAAGATAAAGGTAACCATGTAGAACGTTGGAGGGGCAACTAGGATGCGACGCGAATTCAATACGCGAGCGAACGCCGCCAGCGGATCAAGCCAGCTGGCGGCGTAGCGGTGTCACAAGGGAGAAGCGAGCCGACAGGAGGGCGTCGGCCAGAGAGGCGATCAGGCAGCGGCTTTGTCGGCCGTCAGACGTTCGTACTTGATGAGGAGTTCTTCGCGCGATTCGCGCCAGGCCGGGTCAAGCGGGATGCAAGCGACCGGGCACAGGAGTTGGCACTGCGGTTCTTCAAAGTGACCGACACACTCGGTGCACTTGTTCGGATTGATCTGGTAATACTCGTCGCCCATCGAAATGGCATCGTTGGGACATTCGGGTTCGCAGACGTCGCAGTTGATGCAGTCGTCGGTAATCAGGAGGGCCATGGTACTTCCAGGTAGATCAGGCGACCGGTGCTGGGGGCAGGCTGGCGATCTTGTTTTGCAGCCAGCGGTCGACCGATGGGAAAACGAATTTGGACACGTCGCCGCCCAGCATGGCGATCTCGCGCACGATGGTGCCCGAAATGAACTGGTACTGGTCGGACGGGGTCAGGAACAGGGTTTCGACATCCGGCAGCAGGTAGCGGTTCATGCCCGCCATCTGAAACTCGTACTCGAAATCGGATACCGCGCGCAGGCCGCGCACGATCACACGGGCGTCGTGCCTGCGCACGAAATCCTTGAGCAGGCCCGAGAAACTTTCGACCTGCACGTTCGGATAATGGCCCAGCACTTCATTGGCGATTTCGAGGCGCTCTTCAAGCGTGAAGAAGGGACGCTTGTTCCGGCTATCGGCAACGCCGACCACCAGACGGTCGAACAGGCCGGATGCGCGGCGTACCAAATCCTCGTGGCCGCGGGTGAGCGGATCGAAAGTACCTGGATAAACAGCTACAACCATTGCGGCTCCTGTGAAAAATACACCGTGATAGAACGCGCATTATGCCTTAAATACCCGGCATTCGCCCCACGCTGGGGCGGGGTCTGCCCAATGGCTGTGCAGTTTTCACAGCCGTTCAACAACTCATGCCTGCTTTTCTTGCAGCTTGAGCAGATGATAGTAGACCATGCCGGCCTTGTCCGCACGCACTGCTTCCCAGCCTGCCAGCCATTCGGGCACCGCATCACCTTCGGCCAGCAGGGGCGCCTCGGCTTCCGCGTACACCATGCCGCCCTCTTTCAGCAGCGCTGTGCACAACGGCAACGTCTTGGCCAGCAAGTCTTGCTGGTAGGGCGGATCGAGAAAAATCACGTCGAAGCGCTGGCCGCGGGTGGCCAGGTCGCGCACGAGCGTCAACGCGTCGGCGCGCAGGATGGTGACGTTGGTCGCCTTGAGCTTGTCGCGGTTTGCTTCGAGCTGGCGTACCGCCGGGCTATGGTTGTCGACCATCAGCACCGACGCCGCGCCGCGGCTGGCCGCCTCGAAGCCCAGCGCCCCGGAACCTGCGTACAGGTCGAGCACGGTAGCAGCATCCCAGTCATTGGCGAGCTGGTGATTGATCCAGTTGAAGACGGTTTCGCGCACGCGGTCCGGCGTGGGCCGCAGGCCAAGGGCGTCGACGACGGGTAGCAGGGTTCGTTTGAAGGCGCCGCCGATGATGCGGACCTGGTGCTGCGCCATGCGCGGCGCGCCGTGCGGCTTGGGGCCGGCAGGCTTGGAGTTGATGGACTTTCTGTGCATGGGCGGCACTATAGCATGGGGTTTACATGCGATTGCGCGCCGCCCTTTGCGTGCTTTTTCAGTTACTTATTTACTTGCTTATTTCCCTGCAGCCAGCGCCTCAAGGTCGCCAATCCAGCCCTGGATGCGCTCCTGCGCATGGGCTTTCTGCTGGGGCGTGGCGACCCGGATCGCCGTCAGGATGAACTTGGTGGTGTGATCGATGCTGGCATCATAGAAACCCTTGCGTTCCGGCGAGTCCATGCGGGCAGACAATTCCCGCATCAAGCCTGCGACACGCGTCGTCGTCTGTTCGCGGTTGAGTTTCTTTTGCTGGATCTCCGTCAGCACGGCCAGCACGCGGCGCTGGCGGTACTGGCGCTCTTCCAGCCACAGGTTGTTGTCCAGCGGACGCAGATCGGACGCGCGGCGCAGGGCCGCCTCTTGTTCGCTGCTAAAGTTGCCGAACCAAAGTTCCACCTGTTCCATCGACTTCTTGAAACGGGCGCGCTGGCGCTTGTCGACGCTGCCATCCATGAACTTGCGGCGGTAATCGTCGTTCTTGTCCTTGAACTTGCGCTCCATGTGGGTGATCTGCTCGGGTGTGATCGACATGGCCAGCGTCGTCAGTTCCGGCACGGCGCGCTGGCCCAGGCGATCGGCGCGTACGCGGATTTCGCGGTAGTCGCCGAGCAGGTCGGCCTGAGTCGGGTTGCCAGCCAGCTGACGCTTGAACGTTCCCAGCAATGCAGCATAGTCACGCAACTCCGTCTTGCGATGCCACTGGAACACGGCTTTGATATCGCGCTTGGCCACATCCGCTTGTTGACCTTCGAAGTCGACATACGAATTCATCCACCAGTACAGTAAAGTGTCACCCTGGTTGTACGAGAAGCGAATCGAGCTGCAACCGGCGGCCATGACCGTCATGGCAAGCAGCAGGAGCGCAAACACGCGTCGGAACGCGCCATCGCGCATGCTAAAATTTTTCATATATTCAACTTTTTGAGAACGGCTTATGAACGTTGTGATCCTCGCCGCCGGTATGGGCAAACGCATGCAGTCTGCCTTGCCGAAAGTACTGCATCCACTGGCTGGTAAGCCCCTTTTGCGCCACGTCATCGATACCGCGCGTGGCTTGAATCCGCAGAAATTATGCGTGATTTATGGACATGGAGGCGCAGCGGTGCCAGAGATGGTCGCAACAGTGGCAGAATCCACCGGCAGCACGATCGATACCGCGCTGCAGGAACCACAGCAGGGCACCGGTCACGCCGTCATGCAAGCCGTGCCGCAACTGGACGATGACCAGCCGACGATCGTGCTGTATGGCGACGTGCCGCTGACCACCGTCGATACGCTGCGCCGCCTGGTCGAGGCCGCAGGAAGCGACAAGCTGGGCATTCTCACCGTCGAGCAGGCCAATCCATTCGGGCTGGGCCGCATCGTGCGTGAAGACGGCAATATCGTGCGCATCGTCGAAGAGAAAGATGCAACCGAGGCTGAACGCGCCATCAAGGAAATCAACAGCGGCATCATGGCGATTCCGACCCGCCACCTTAAAAAGTGGCTGGCGGCGTTGTCCAACAACAATGCCCAGGGCGAGTACTACCTCACCGACATCGTCGCCCAGGCCGTGGCCGACGGCGTGCCGGTCGTCTCGAGTCAGCCGTCCGGCGAATGGGAAGTGGCGGGCGTCAACAGCAAGGTGCAGTTGGCCGAGCTCGAGCGTCGTCACCAGCTGAACATTGCGCACGCACTGCTGGAACGGGGCGTGACCTTGATGGATCCGGCCCGCATCGATGTGCGCGGCGAACTCATTTGCGGCCGCGATGTCACGATCGATGTCGGTTGCGTATTCGAAGGGCGCGTCGAACTGGCCGACGGCGTGCGCATCGGCGCGCACTGTGTGCTGGTCAATGCCACCGTGGGCGCAGGCGCCAATATCAAGCCGTTCTCTCATATTGACGACGCCACGATCGGCGCCGCCTCGCAGATCGGCCCGTATGCGCGCCTGCGGCCGGGCACCACGCTCGGTGAAGACGTGCACATCGGTAATTTCGTCGAGGTCAAGAACAGCACGGTCGCCGCGCACAGCAAGGCCAATCACCTCGCGTACGTGGGCGACGCCACGATCGGTTCGCGCGTCAACATCGGCGCGGGCGTCATTACCTGCAACTACGATGGCGCCAACAAGTTCCGCACCGTGATCGAAGACGACGTGTTTGTTGGCAGCGACACCCAGCTGATCGCGCCGGTCACGGTTGGCAAGGGCGCGACGCTGGCGGCCGGCACGACGCTGACCAAGGATGCGCCCGCCGGCAAGCTGACCATCTCGCGATCGAAGCAAGTCACGATCGACAGCTGGAAGCGTCCAGTGAAAATCAAGAAGTAATCCACTGGCCGTACACAAGCTAACCACAGGAAATGAACAAGATAAACACAGGGTAATACCCTGCTTATCCCATGTTCTTCCCTGTGGTCATCCACATCGTTATCCACAGGCACTGGCGTACCTGTCTGTCCCGCTTACACGGCGATGCGCGTCTCGAACTTGCTGCGGTGGGTCGCAAAATAGGTCTTCACGTTACGTACATTGGCGTGCGCGGTGAACAGCCGGTGTGCCAGCTCGTGGTAGGCCGGCATGTCGGCCACTTGCACGATCAGCACGAAATCCGGCCCGGGCGACACGCGGTAGCACTGCAACACCGCAGCTTCCGTGTCCGCCAATTTCTCGAATTCGGCCATGCGCTCGGCGGCCTGCACGTCCAGCGTGATCTCGACGATGGCGCTCAGGCCCGCCCCCACCTTGTCGGGCGCGACGATTGCCACCTGGCGCTGGATGACGCCACTGTCCGTCATGGTCTTCACGCGGCGCAGGCAGGTCGGTGGCGATACATGCACTTGCGCCGCCAGCTGCGCGTTCGTCTGCGATGCGTCAGTCTGCAGAATGGTCAGAATGCGACGATCGATGTCGTCAAGGACAGGAAGAGCATTAGTTGGCATGAAATTTAAGTGTATTTTGGTTTGCTATATGAAACAAGATTTCACGTCTGGGTTGTCGTGAAATAATATGACAAATATAGCTGCACACTGTACGCTTATTTCACTGTACTTGCTCTACGATAATACTCATTGAATACTTTGAAGTGAGGTTAGCCATGTGCGGTATCGTCGGAGCAGTCGCAAAACGCAACATTACCCCTGTCCTGATCGAGGGCCTCAAGCGCCTCGAGTACCGGGGCTATGACTCCTGCGGAGTGGCTGTCCACCTCGACGGCCGCCTGACCCGCTCGCGCTCGACCTCGCGTGTCGCTGAACTGGAAGCACAGGTCAAGGAAGCGCATCTGGACGGCTTCACCGGGATCGCCCACACCCGCTGGGCCACCCACGGCGCGCCGGCATCGCACAATGCTCACCCGCACTTCTCGCCAAGCGAAGACAATGCGCGCATCGCGCTGGTTCACAACGGCATCATCGAAAACCACGACGAACTGCGCGCTGAGCTGACCGCCCTGGGCTACGTCTTCATGAGCCAGACCGACACCGAGGTCATCGCTCACCTGGTTGACCACATGTACAACGGTGACCTGTTCGAGACCGTGCAGCTAGCCGTCAAGCGCCTGCACGGCGCCTACGCCATCGCCGTATTCTGCCGCGAAGAACCGCACCGCGTGATCGCCGCGCGCCAGGGTTCGCCGCTGATCGTCGGCGTGGGCAAGGACGAGAACTTCGTCGCCTCCGACGCGATGGCGCTGGCCGGCACGACCGACCAGATCATCTACCTGGAAGAAGGTGACGTGGTCGACCTGCAACTGGCACGCTACTGGATCGTCGACGTCGACGGCCGCCCGGTCGAGCGCGAAGTCAAGACCGTGCACGCTCACACTGGCGCGGCCGAACTCGGCCCATACCGCCACTACATGCAGAAAGAAATCTTCGAGCAGCCACGTGTCATCGGCGACACGCTCGAAGGCGTCACCGGCATCATGCCGGAACTGTTCGGCGACGGCGCCTTTACGGTGTTCAAGAAAATCGACCGCGTGCTGATCCTGGCCTGCGGCACCAGCTACTACGCAGGCCTGACCGCCAAGTACTGGATCGAATCGGTGGCCAAGGTGCCTGTGAGCGTCGAGATCGCCAGCGAATACCGCTACCGCGACAGCGTCCCGCATCCGGACACGCTGGTCGTCACCATCACCCAGAGCGGCGAAACGGCCGACACGCTTGCCGCGCTCAAGCATGCGCGCAGCCTGGGCATGGAACACACGCTGACCATCTGCAACGTCTCGACGAGCGCCATGGTGCGCGAGTGCAAGCTGGCCTACATCACCCGCGCCGGTGTCGAAGTCGGCGTGGCCTCGACCAAGGCCTTCACGACCCAGCTGGCCGCCCTGTTCCTGCTGACGCTGACACTGGCCCAGGTCAATGGCCGCCTGACGGATGCCGAAGAAGCCGAACACCTCAAGCAGATGCGTCACCTGCCGGTCGCACTGGCTGCCGTGCTGGCGCTCGAGCCGCAGATCATCGCCTGGGCCGACGACTTCGCCCGCAAGGAAAACGCCCTCTTCCTGGGCCGTGGCATCCACTACCCGATCGCGCTGGAAGGCGCGTTGAAGCTCAAGGAGATTTCGTACATCCACGCCGAAGCGTATCCAGCAGGTGAACTGAAGCACGGCCCGCTGGCGCTGGTGACCGAAGAGATGCCCGTGGTCACGATCGCCCCGAACGACGCGCTGCTGGAAAAGCTGAAGTCCAACATGCAGGAAGTGCGCGCGCGCGGCGGTCAGCTGTACGTGTTCGCCGACGTCGATTCGCGCATCACGTCAGGCGATGGCCTGCACGTGATTCGTTTGCCCGAGCACTACGGTTTGCTGTCACCGATCCTGCACGTGGCGGCGCTGCAATTGCTGGCGTATCACACGGCGCTGGCGCGTGGGACGGATGTGGACAAGCCGCGTAATCTGGCGAAGTCGGTGACGGTGGAATAAACGTTTACTGGTAAATCCAACGTCCGCTATCGGCCCAGGCTGTGTAAAAACTTATAGTCACGCCCTGGCTGCAGAACTGTACCCGCCGATGCGTGCCGTGCGGCTCTACAAGGTACTCAGGAAGTGGCGTCGCATTTTCTGAGATATCGACCGGATCAGCGGTAATCGCTCCAAAGACGCGCTGCAGAGCCAGTAAAAGGGCATACGCCCTGATCGCCTCCATCAAGCCAGCGACCCCAAGCAGCGACATCAACCATTTGACGTTATAAGCGAGCACGTGCAGGCTCATTTCGGTCTTCACGCGCTCCAGTCCTTTCACCGAATAACAGATCATTGGAATCTTGCCCGGCCGAGGCTGATGGCGTGGTCATCCAGCCGAGATCGCCAAGCCGAAGAAGCTGTTTGCCGAGCACTTGCTGGCGATTGAAGGATTGAAGGAAATCGCTGGAAAAAAATGGTAACCCACGGCTGTCATGAAATGGCTGCGCGACCAGAACATCGGGCCGGCTTACATCAAGCCAGGCAGTTCCGTGGCAGAACGGCTTCGCCGAGAGCTTCAACGGCAAGCTGCGGAACAAGTGTTTGAACCGAGTGTGGTTTGTCAGCCGCCAGGAAGCCAAGCTGATCATTGAGAAATGGCGGAACTTCTATAGCAATGAGCGGCCACATTCTGCACCGGGCAACCGTACACCAGCCGCGGTCGGCCGTGAACGGCGCCAAGAACAGGCTGCCTGAAGTCGAAGGCTAACATCTGCTGTGGCTACAAATTTGCCGATCAGGTCAGGTCGGAGGTTAAGAAATCCACAATGTGTTTGTTAAGTCAGCTTGTCGTGTATAACCGGTTCCATTTAGGTAGATTTGCCTTTATGCGACAGTTGTCGTAAGATCGCGTCATCAGTCACAGGGCAGACGAATCATGACCATCCCATCAGTTACCGAATTAAGTCTGCTTAAATGCCTATGGAAACAGCAGCCGTTGTCTGCGCGCGAACTGCATGACCTCGTGGCGGAAGAGCTGCAGTGGTCGTATTCCTCTACACGCAAAACGCTCGAAAGAATGGTAGAAAAGCAGATGGTCAATCTTCAGGTGATGCACGGTATCAACGTATACACGCCTTCTCTTGATAAGATTGAAACGTTGGCGGCTTTTACGCGTGACTTCGGCAAACGCGTCATGGAAATGGATGAGCCGTTCCCCGTGAATATGTTCACGGGTTCGAAGCTCGTCAATCCAGCGGAATTAGCCGAGCTTGAACAGATTCTGCACGACTGGCCCGAGTCTGAGGAGTAGACATGCTCTTCTCGAGCTTCACGCTGATGTTCCTGCAGGCGAGTATTACTACTTTGCTCACCTGCACCGTTGCTTGGTTCATTTTACGGGTGACGCAGCGTTATTTGCCCAGCATGATTGCAAGACGCACTCCATGGTTGCTGGCACAGCTAGTTGGTGCAACGACGCTGATTGTGGTGTCGTCGCCTGTAGCCTCCCAGCTGAGTCTGTTTGCCATTGAACAAAAACCTGCTGTGGCGGAACTGGCAAAGCACCTGCCCGCCGCCCACATTACGGCGTTCGTTGAGAACGGCGTGAACAATCTGTCTTCCGACGACACGCTTTCGACACTCGCCCGGGTTTGGTTGGCGTTGTATATCATAGGTGCCACCTGGTACGCATTCCGCCTGTATCAACCCTACCGTACTTTACGGGCACTCATGTCGATCGCGGAGCGTCTTGATCGCCAAGCGCTTCATGCCCACCGTGCATTCAGTCCGCATCGCAGCGTAGAACTGCCTGTTCTAGAGGTCGAGGCGCCGATTTCGCCGCTCTTGGCCGGCCTAATCCATCCTGTCCTGGTACTGCCATCCCACATGCGGAAGTTGCCACCGGTACAGCAGCAATTGATTGTCGCGCATGAACTGATGCACCTACGCCGCCGCGATCACCTTTGGCAGCATGCGAGCATGCTATTGCTGGTGCCCTTGTGGTTTGTTCCATCTGTGTACAGTTTCAACCGCTCGCTGCGATGGGCTGTGGAGCTTGGCTGCGACCGCGCCGTGCTGGAAGACCGTTCAGTTAGCGAACGCCGCAGCTATGCAGCCGCGCTACTAGCGCAACTGACGGTGCAGCTGAAAGCAGGTGAGGTATCGCCAAGCGCCCCTGCAGTCCTCGCCTTCGGCTTCCATGGAGCGCAGAGCGTGGCCGAGCGTATTCGCTTGATTCGCGACGCACAGCCTGCGCCACGTCCCGGGGTGGTGGGCATGACAACTCTGCTGCTGCTTCCCGCCCTATGCAGTGCCAGCGTGTTGTTGCAGCCCCAGTTCGCGTGGAACGAACCTGCGCAAGTCTCGCCCGAGACTGCTCACCTCGCCAGCTCGGCCGGTATGCAGCCCACTGGCACAGCATGGCGAGCTCCTCTTGCACGCCTATACGTGACAAGTTCGTTTGGTTCCATCAATCGTCCTGGCGGGAGGCCCCACAATGGCATGGACTTTGGTGCGCCGCGCGGAACCGTTGTGTTCACTCCTGCAAATGGGAGGGTAGTCATCTCAACCGATCATTATGAGGGCGGCTCACGCTACGGGAAGGTTGTCGTCATCGAGCACGATGACGGTACACGCACCTTGTATGCGCACCTGGATGGCCGCACTGTCAGAGCTGGCCAAATAGTTCGGGCAGGCCACCAGATTGCTTTGTCAGGCGCGACTGGGAAAGTAACCGGTCCGCATCTGCATTTTGAGGTTTCTCGCAATGGGACACACATAGATCCACAAGCCGTGCTGGATGACGTCCCGTTGGGCCCACGTGGATAAGCGCCACTAACTGCACTTTCCCTGCGCCAGTTGTCGCAGTCACCTACTGATTTCAAAGAAGCCGCTGAAACAGGGCAGGGCGGAGCTTATTCAAGAATCCGGTGAATCCGGCCCAAATGATCTAGAGGATTAACAATGAAATATCGCTACCTCGCAGCTGGAGTTTTCTTCAGTGCCATCGGTGCCAGCGCTGCCGCTGCGGAAATTTGCACGGTAATCGCCGACGCGGTGAGCGGAAATCAACTTGTCCAGCACGGCGATTGCAGCCGCCGTGTCACGCCAGCTTCAACCTTCAAGATTGCGATCAGCCTGATGGGGTATGACTCCGGCTTTTTAAAGGATGAGCATCGGCCTGTGTTGCCATACCGAGCGGGATATGTCGACTGGCGTGAGTCATGGCTGCATCCAACCGATCCGACCAAATGGATGAACGATTCAGTTGTCTGGTTCTCTCAGCAGGTTACGTTATCGTTGGGGAAAGAGCGTTTTGCCGAATACACCCGCAAGTTCGGATATGGAAATGCGGACGTGCTTGGGGACCAGGAACATGACGGCCTTACGCTTTCCTGTATCGGTTCATCGCTGCGCATTTCCCCTCTGGAGCAAGTGGCCTTCCTTACCAAGCTCGTCAACCGTCGCCTCGGTGTCAGTCATCATGCCTACGCGATGACTGAAAAGCTGACCAAATTCGGCCCGGTATCCGGAGGATGGCAGGCCCACGGCAAGACTGGCGCCTCGAGCGGTTGGGGCTGGTACATCGGGTGGGCGTCGAAGGCCGGTCGGACCATCGTCTTCGCAAGACTAATCCAAAAGGATGATGCCCAACCCAAGCATGTGCCGATCGGGCTGCTAACGCGGGACGGCTTTATCGCCGACTTTCGTCAACTGATCGGCTCCGTCACGAATTAAGAGCGCTTTGCGGTGAAAGCCGAGTTGTTCCAGCCGCGTACACATTCAACAATACGACAGACAATATGACATTGACCCCGCGTGAAATTGATTCCCGCTTGCCCGTGCTTGCGCCGGCAAAGGCCCACTCGACCTATGCATCTCGCAACTTCGGAATCGACTGCTTGCGTGGCCTGGCAATCCTCTTGGTGATTGTCCATCATCTAGCATTGCCATTCCGCTTGCCGTTGGGGCCAAGTCTGGTCGGCGAATGGCTACCCAAACGATTAATCGAAGCCATTAGTTTCAATGGGTATGAGGCAGTCTTCATATTTTTCGTCATCTCCGGTTTCCTTATCACGACGCGCATTGTCGACCTTGATGGCGATCTCCGGCGGGTCAACGTGCGTCGCTTCTATGTGGCACGCGCCGTGCGCATATTCCCCTTGCTGTTCCTGATCCTGGCGATTTTGACGCTGCTGGCTTTGCTAGGAGTACCAGGATTCGCGCCGGAATCCCCACAGCAAACCGTTGGGGGGCTACTGAGCTCAGCACTGACATTCACGTTCAACTGGTACGAAGGTCGTACGACGTATGCGCCTGGAGGCTGGGATGTGCTTTGGTCGCTGTCGATCGAAGAGGTTTTCTACTTTGGCTTTCCCTTGCTTTGCCTGTGGCTACCTCGTCGGCTCCTGGTCGGCTTGTTGCTTGTTTGGGCACTGAGCCTGACGCCGCTGCGTGCACTCATCCCCCCCAACGACGAGGTTTGGCGTGAGAAGGCATACCTGCCTGGAATGGCAGCTATTGCGTGGGGAGTATTGGCTGCAATGCTTGCACGTCGCTGGCGACCTGGTGTGCATATCACGTGTGCTATTGGGCTTGTCGGCGTGTGCTGCATCGTGGCGGTACTCGTATGGCCTGTCCTGGTGCACCGCCACCTTTTCAGGTCCGGGTTGACTCTCATGTGCGTCGGGACCTGCCTGATGCTGCTCGCCTTCACAGCCCATCCGCCGGCGCAGCACCGTCCGCTGCAGTGGCTCGCGCGGATGGGAAGTCTGAGCTACGAGTTGTATCTCTCACATATGTTCATCGTACTAGCGGCCGTTGGCATGTACCGCACGTTCCTTGGCGAGACCCAGGCATGGACATTTACCGTCTACCTTCCCGTGCTGGTCTGCTGCTATTTTTTGGCGCTTCAACTGGAACGGTTGACCAAGCAACTGACATCCAGTCTAGGGCATGGTGCACGCCGCGCCGACACGCCTTCCGTTTAACAGGACAAGCACCGTGCCAATATCACGCAGAAGCAAAATGCTACTCGCGCTCCCGGCTTGCCTGGCCGGCTATCTCGTAATCGTTGCCTGCTGGGCCTACGTGACATTCGACAATGTCCTAGCCGATGTGCACACACAGCCCGAAGCGCTGCTAACAGCAAGGCAAACAAAAATCCTGACCTTGGTTGAAGATCCAACATTCTTCCACCACAGCGGCATCAGCATAGGAAATGGACAAGGTTTCGCCACGATCTCTTCTGCTGTCGCGCGCGATGTTTATTTGTCCGGAGCGGATTTAGAAGGGCCAACGGGCGTACTTCAAACGCTCTACCGCGGTGTCTTTAGTTGCTGCAAAAAGGTCGACCTGGGCCGCGATGTCATGGCAGTCGTATTGAATGCCAGGCTAAACAAGGAGAGCCAGCTTGCCATATATGTTTCATACGTCTACATGGGACGTTACGGAAACCAGCAAATCCGTGGTTTACCGCAAGCTGCAAAAAGCTATGTTGGCAAGAAGCTGAGCCAAACGACTGAAGATGAGTTCATTGGTTTAGTCGCGATGATCAAGGCACCAAATCAATTCCATCCGATCAGGAGTCCAATTGTGTACCGAGCACGCGTCGACAATATTCGCGCCCTCGTTTCCGGCAAATGCGTTCCTGGTGGGTGGTTCGATACTTCGTTTGAACAATGCCGCACATCGTAGATATTTTCGAGACTTGTACTTTGAACTGCCACGATCTCATTAGACGCTCCTGAGCCTATGATGGAGGTCTACAGGGGCTCGGCACCCGACTTCAAGACGAGCGCGAACTTCCGCAAAGATAATGGCAAAGCGATCCAATGTGTGCGGCAGTTTGTCGTGCGGTGCCAGCAACCGGACGGCAGCTGGACATCAACGGGCGGGCAGCTCTGGAGTTGGCTCTATAGTCTCAGTGCCAATGACCGCGTCGGTGTGCGATCGTGAGCAGTGCGATGGCGGCCATAGACCAAGTGATGCCGGTGACGATGGAACCTTCGATGCCGTAAGTCCCGCCGGACAGCCATGCTGGGCCGCTTGTGGCCACTTGCAGCCAGCCGCGAGCGAGGTGGCCGGAGACCGGGACCGCGAACACGGCATCACTGAAGTAATTCCATGCGAAATGCATGCTGATCGGCAGCCAAAGGCGGCCAGAGAGCAGATAGGCGCCGGAGAGGGCAAGCGATGCCGCCGCCGTCATTGCCGCGCCGAGCACGCTGAAACCTTCGTTCGGCATGTGGGCGACAACAAAAATCACGGTCGACACGCCCAGTGCAATTTTCGTGCCCCAGAATTTCTGTAGCATGCCGAAGACAATGGCGCGGAACACGATCTCCTCGAAAACGGCCACCATTACTTGTTCAGGAAAAGGCTTCAGCAGCACGCCCGTAGCCGCTGCGCCGGTGATGGTGAAGGCGCCACTGGCCAGCAGTACTGAATACGTCGCCACGACGAGCAGTGCGCCGATGCCGAGTCCGCCCCATAGTTCACGTCCCGCGCCAGCCAAAGCCAGCTCAGTGATCGGGCGCCGTTCCAGACGCATTACAAACCAACGATAGCCAGCTACCGCGACAGCAGCCGACAGCAGCATGGGCCAGCCGAGGCGCAGCGGTTTCGGCACGAGTTCGCTAAGACCCAGCGTTACAAACATCGGCACGATTGTCGCCAGGATGCCCACGATCGCCAGGATCAAAGGATATCGCAGGATGCGGGTGCGCAGCGGAATTGCGGAAGGTACGGCATATTGCTGGGTACTCATGACGGCTCCTCGTGGTCGGTTCGCTCGCGCGCGGCATGGATACGTGCTTCGAACGGCCGTGCTTCCAGCGCAGCGATTGCTTGCGCCAGTACTTCCGAAAGCGGGTATTCCAGATCTGCATCCAGACTCGCAGCGGCCGCATTCGTCGCAGCCCAGCAGCACTGCAGTTGCGGGAGCAGCGCCCGCCCTCGCTCCGACAACCCGATGAGCTTTTGTCGTCCATCTCCGGATGACATGCGGATGACAAGCTCTTCCTTCAGCATCAATGCAAGGGTCTGCGTTGCCGCCGGCTGCGTGATGCCAGCCGTTGCGGCAATGTCGCCAATAGTGCGCGGCTCACGTATCGCCAGTGCTCGCATGACGGGGGTATAGCGCGGGCGGTAGCTTAGGCCGGCCTCCATATAGGAAGCGGCCACTGCGCCGTCGAGCAGCTCGATAAGATGGCGCAACTTGGTGCCGAGTCCTTGTTTCATGTTTGGATAATACACTTATTTACATAAGCGCTTATATAAATTTCAAAAGTTGTGTTTTGACGAGGCAAAATCAAAGTTGTTCATGATCGAAAGCGGCCAGTCGTATAGGGCGAAGGAACCAGCTGGTTGTATCGAACTTTATTGTTGCAATCTTGAGATTTTCGGAGCTTCGACTTGCGTTTGTGTCAGACTTTATTGGCATGTCCAACATGTCGAATCGTTCGCCTCATAACCGGGCTTGTGTCGAACTTTATTGTTCGCCCACAGCTGTGGCGCGTTCATAAACGCGCCACAAGCAATAAACCTGGTGCATAGCGTTAGTTGCACGAGTCATCGTTCACCGAGCAATTACTTGTCGTGTCAATGCGAAGGCGGATATCACTTGTCAGCCGCGCGCAATGTGATGTTCGGATGATCAGAAAATACCTGCATCACCAGATCAAAGTAAGTCGGCCCGCCCTGCCCAAGGCGCGCCAATGCCGCGTGAATTGGGCCAGGTTTGAACACTTGCGGATGCTCGAGCTTTGCGAGATAGTAAGCCCGGGTCGCCTCGACGCCCAGAGCAATACGGCTGTTGTCCATATCGTCCCAGACGACGATTGCCGGGGCCTTGCCGCGCAGGACGCCATAGCCACCGTATAGCATGTCATCCAGGCCATCGAGGCTGGCGCCGAGCTGCCAATCCTCGCCCACCATGAAGACGCGGTTGATCTCGTCATAAAACGAGGCGATGTCGCGGATGCTCGCGCCGTCGATCATCAGGATTTGCGGCGCTGACGGGGTAGCAACGCTAGTGGCATGGGTCATGTTCATCGAATCCCGGACCAAACATCCTACATGTGTCCATATCGGCCGGATTCAATCGCTCGTTCAAAAGCGGCTCAACACCCGCATCGCACACCCCAAGAAACCCACCGCACAAACGTCGCGCGACCGCCTCAGTAGTAGTACGCAGAACGCTACCGCTTGAATACTGAGACGGCCTTTTAAGGGGGCCAGCCCCAAGCAAGGCTGATTTGTTTGGGCTATACTTACCCAACTCCTATACAAGAGTTACCCCCAGTTTCGATGGACGCCAGGGATATTGACTGGCCCGCCTGACTCTCCTGTCAACGCGTTATATCCTTGTTTGCCAACCCGCGATGTCGCCATGATCGAGACCCGGTCGCAGCAATGCATCGCCGTTGCTATTGCGTCGGTTGTCGAGGCTTGTTGCGGTGGATTGCCGCGACAGATCCCGACAACCCGTTCTCTGATGGCGCCTCCGGTTACTTCCGGGATGCGCCATTACCGAGCCGTCGAATTTTTAAATCAGATGTTGCATGCCAGGCCATCGCACACATTTTTTCAGGTGATACTCGTATGCGCAACTCGCTATCGGTGTTTGTCAACGTAGTTGTCGCGTCACCTCACACGACCTGCTGTAGTTTCTCTGGTCGAATCCGTTCCGGATTCAACCAGACTTGACCATCCAAAGTCCAGTTCCTGACATTGCGCGACCAGCGCCGAGGATTGCGGCTTTTCGCTTCTCGATATACCTGTTCGCGATGCTCGAGAATCGCTTCAGCCTGGCCGCCATGGCGCTGTGCCGGCGTCACGAATTTCAGGCCGCTGTGTTTGTGATCCTGGTTGTACCAGCGCACAAATTTCTGCGTCCATGCCCGCGCTTGTTCGAGCGTCGCGAACGGCTTACTTGGGTAATCCGGCCGATATTTGCAGGTCCTGAACAAGGACTCAGCGTAGGCATTGTCGTTGCTCACACGCGGCCTGCTGAACGACGGGGCAACGCCGAGTTGCTCCAATGTGGCCAGCATGGTCGAGCCTTTCATTGCACTGCCGTTATCCGAGTGCAGTACGAGCGGCCTGCCTGCCAATCCCTCGGCCAGACTGGCCCGCCGCATCAGCCGTGACGCCGATTCCGCCGACTCGGCCTCATGAACTTCGTGACCGATGATCTTGCGGCTGTAGATGTCGAGCACCATGTACCAGTAGTGGTACTTGCCCTTGATCGCGGCCGGCAGCCACGTAATGTCCCAACTCCAAACCTGGTTCGGCGCCATGGCGCAATGGCTCGTGACGACGCGTTCACTCGGCTTCTTTGCCTTGCCGCGATGGTGCTGTTGCGAGGCCGACTTCAAGACGCGGTAGAAGCTCGATTCCGAGGCTACATAGATGCCTCGATCAGCCAGCGTCGGCACGATCTGACTCGGTGGCAGACTGGCGAATTCCTCGCTGTTGGCGACAGCCAGAATCTCGGTACGCTCGTTGTCAGTGAGCTTGTTGGCCGGCTCAGGCCTGATGCAGGTCGGGCGGCTGTCGACGGCTACAGCATCATCCCCAGCCCGCACCCAGCGTTGAAACGTCCGTAGGGTGATGCCGAGCTCGCGGCAGGCCGGTGACAACCGGCTGCCTGCAGCTTCGGCTTCACGGATCAACCCTACACATGACAGGCGATCTGGGACGCTGATCAGTCTTCCTCTTTGTCCCCCCAGATCGCCTGGGCTTTTTTTCGCAGGATCAGCAACGCTGCGGCTTCAGCCAGCGCCTTCTCCTTGCGCTGCAAGTCTTTCTCCAACTGCCGAATCCGCTTCTTGTCTTCCTTCGACTGGACCTGTTGCGCCCGCGTCTGCTGCACCATGCTCACGTTGGCGGCCATGCATGCGGCTCGCCACGTGGCGATCTGCTCTGCAAATAGTCCCTTCCGGCGACAATACTCCGACAGTTCGCTCTCGTTTAACGCTGCCGTTTCCAGCACCACCGCGAACTTGTCCTCCGAGGTCCATTCCTCAGCATTTTTCCCACTACCTGGCACCGGTGTTCCTTGATCACGAAGTTGACGGCGCCAAGTATAAAGCGTCTGCTCGGTGATCCCGCTCTCCCGCGCCAATTCCGACACCAACCGGTTCTGGGGCGGCATCATCTGCCGCAACATCGCCTCTTTTCGTTCTGCTGGATACTGCTTCACACATTCTCTCTTGCCCGTCCCCGGTATGACTTCACTTAATCAGGTGACGCGACAACTATTCTGACACCGGGGGCTATTAGTCGTCCTTTCTTGCTTCATCGTTGCTTCGTGCTCGAAAGCGCCCGCTCCAGCCAATGACAAGCCGGTCGACGTTGTCCTGATCGGTGCCGGCGTCATGAGCGCTACGCTCGGGACGATGCTCAAGGAACTTGATCCGGAACTGACGATCCAGATGTACGAACGCATGGACTCGGTCTCGGCCGAAAGTTCGGATGCCATGAACAACGCCGGCACCGGTCACTCCGGTTTCGCCGAGCTGAACTACACGCCGGAAATGCCGGACGGTACCATCGACACCAAGAAGGCGGTCGACATCAACGAGCAGTTCGAAGTGTCGAAACAGTTCTGGGCTTACCAGGTGCAAAAGCAGTACCTGGGCGCGCCGCAGACCTTCATCAACAATGTGCCGCACATGGCCTTTGTCTGGGGCGACGACAACATCAACTTCCTGCGCAAGCGCTACGCCGCACTGCAGAAGGAAAACCTGTTCAAGGGCATGCTGTATAGCGAAGACCAGGCAGAAATCCGCAAGTGGGCGCCGCTGGTCATGAATGGCCGCGACGCAGCGCAAAAAGTGGCTGCCACCCGCATGGAAATCGGTACCGACGTCAACTTCGGCGCCCTGACCCGCAGCATGGTCAAGCACCTGACCGACTCGCACGGGATGACGCTGAACCTGCGTACCCAGGTCGAAGACATCAAGCGCGGCGAAAATGGCCTGTGGAACGTCACCGTCAAGAACCTGGCGGACAACAAGCTGTCGACCGTGAGCACGAAATTCGTGTTCATCGGCGCTGGCGGCGGCGCACTGCCACTGCTGGAAAAGACCGGTATTCCTGAAGCCAAGGGCTTCGGCGGCGTGCCGGTCGGTGGCCAGTGGCTCGTCACGACCAACCCGGCGCTGATCGAGGCGCACCACGCCAAGGTGTATGGCAAGGCATCGGTCGGTTCGCCGCCAATGTCGGTGCCGCACTTGGACACCCGCGTTATCGATGGCAAGAAAGCCCTGCTGTTTGGCCCGTTTGCCACGTTCTCGACCAAGTTCCTGAAAAATGGTTCGTGGATCGACCTGCCGGCCTCGGTCAACACTGGCAACGTGCGTCCAATGGTGCAAGCCGGTATCGACAACATCCCGCTGACCAAGTACCTGGTCGAGCAAGTGATGCAGTCGCAGGAAGACCGCGTGGCAACCCTGCGTGAGTACCTGCCGGAAGCCAAGAACGAAGACTGGAAACTGGTCAACGCAGGTCAGCGCGTGCAGATTGTCAAGGACGATCCGGCCAAGGGCGGCCTGCTGCAGTTCGGTACCGAAGTCGTGGCATCGAACGACGGTTCGGTCACTGCCCTGCTGGGCGCGTCGCCAGGCGCCTCGACCGCTGCGCCGATCATGCTGAAAGTGATCGCGGCATCGGCGTTCAAGGACAAGCTGGCCACGCCAGAGTGGCAAGCCAAGATGAAGGAAATGATTCCTTCGTACGGCCGCAAGCTCAACGGTGATGCAGCGTATGCCAACCAGATTCGTCAGCAGAGCAGCGCTGTTCTGGGCCTGAAAGCCATCACGCTCGACGTGACGGCCGCATCGCAAGAGTAAGCAAGACCGTAGCAAGAGTGACAAAGGCCCCGGTGCTTCACAGCGCCGGGGCCTTTGTCGTTGTGCGGTGCAGAGGGTGTTATTTGCGTGAACGCAGGGCTTCGAGCTCGGCCCGCAGTGCGCTGCGCTCGGTGCGCGACGTATCGAGTTTCGCCTGCAAATCCTTCAGCTCGCCCATCAGGTTGTCGCGCTCGGTCGTGGCGCCGATCAGGTCCATCTGAGCCTGCAGACGCGCATCCGACTCGGCCGCCGTGGCCGTCACATTGCGTTCGAGCTGCTGGCGCAGATCGGCCAGTTGCGCATCCTTGCCGTCGATCGCCAGCTGGTCCTTGGCCTTGCCGACCAGGGCGTCAGTGGCGATCTGGCGTGCGTTGCGCAGTTCGGCCGTCAGGCGCTGGATTTCTTCGTCGCGCTCTTCAGCCATCGACTGGGCGTGATCGTGTGCCGCCCGGGCTTCGTCCAGATCGGCCTGCAGCGCCAGCTTCTCGCTGTCGGCCGTTGCCAGTGCGTCGCGCAGACCGGCGCCGGCGTCGTGCGCATACTGTTGGGCCCAGGCGCTCAGTTCAGCGAGCAGGGCTGGCGGCATCTCGGCCTTTGGTGGGGTGGCCATGGCAGTGGTCATTGCGCGTCAAATCGTGTCGTAAAGAGGGGTTTATCATACGTCATAGTTTCCATCGGGAATTAAATGCACCGCTAAATTGCGCCGATGTGTTGCGCCTTTGCTGGTGCAAAACCCGTGCATACAGCGGCACGGCTGAGTATTCAGACTTATCCACAGGTTTATCCCCACCGGGTCGGCAGCGCCCCTTCACGCCACCACGGCCAGCAATTCCAGCTTGAGTTCCCTCAATCCTTCCGGCGCGTAGATCGAGATCGACTGCGCCTTGAGCATGCGCTCGAACATCGGCCCTTTCGATTCCAGGCTGAAGTAGCAGGTTTCGGGCCGCACGGGGATGGCGGCTGGCGGCTGCGGCGAATACTGCAGGCGCACGCCGGGCAGCGCCGAGAGCACGAACTTCTCGACGTCGTCCGGTGCGCCGACCTTGAAGCGCAGCGGCACGATCTCGACCAGTTTGAGCGCCGCGATGTCGGCCGATACCGCGATATAGAACGTGGTGTCGTCGTCGATCTTGCCCGAGTCGAGCATCCCGATGTGGTACGACGGGCGCACCTCGTTGAGCGCGATCCCGAAGTACTTGGCCGAGATGACCGTGTCGAGCAGTTCGCGGATGATCATGTGCAGCTTCGCGAAGGCCGGGCCGGGATCGCCGTGCTGGTAGGCCGGCAGGTCGGCCAGGGTCCAGCTCTTCGAGAACGTCATCAAACCGCCGGCCACGTCCAGCAGCGACTGGAACAGGCGCTCCGGATGCAGCGCCGGATGATGAAAGTGGTGCGTCAGCGCCGCGTAGGCCGCGCTGGCCGTGTGCAGCAGCCAGAACGACGACATGTCGCCCGAGCGGAATTCGATCACGTTGCGGGTCGGTTCGCGGTGGTGGCCGTACAGCGCGCCGACCTTGGCCTGCAGCGCGTCGAGCAGGCGCCGCAAACCCTGGAACAGCACCGGTGACGCGCCCACCGACAGGGCCGGCGGCACCAGGGCCGGATCGGGTTCGAAGCCGCCGGTGGGCGTGCGATGCACGCGCAGCAGCGGGAAGTGGATGTAGGCGTCGCGCGGCTCGAACTCGGCCACCAGCCGCAGCGCGCGCCGCAGATAGGCCAGCTGCACCGGCGCGGCCTGCGTGAACAGGTCGGGCGCTTCCAGGTTCGCCTGCATGAAGCGCGCCGCGTTGTCGGCCGACGTCGCGGCCTGGCCCGGCTGCACGAAGTTGGCATTGAAGGGTTTGAGGCCCGGCAGCGCCGCGTAATACGTCACCGCCTGCACGGTTTGCGCCAGCGTGCTGAGGTCGATCGTGGCGGGCAGCTCGTCGCTGCCGGGCGCCTCGTACAGCTCGCCATCCTGGAAGCGCAGCGCCAGCCCGGTCACACGCAGCATGCTGCTGGCCAGCGCCTCGCGGTCGATCTCGCACAGCTCCACGCCCCAGGCATAGGGGTGGGCTGCCTTGACGCTCTTGAACAGGCAATGCTCGTGGTACGCATCTTGGCGCTGGAAGTGCTGGGGGCGCAGCAGCAGACCTTCGCCCCAGAGAACTTTGCTTGTCATGGTGCTGTCTTCCCAGTTGTTATGGCCGGAAAGAAACAATAACGACGACATAGAGTTGCCCACGTGAAGTTCATCAACGTTTGGCGACGAACCGCATGGCAACATGCGATTGGTTTTCACCATGCAACATTCCGCATGCCCTCCCTCTGCTCCACTGCGAAGGAACGTTCCATGAAGGGATACACGCCGGATCTGTTCGACCGTCTGCTCGGCCAGCCGGTACGCCAGGGCGTCGTCGTCGTGCGCCTGAATGTCGACGAGTTGAAGGATGCGGTGGCGCGCGACATCGAGGCGCTTTTGAATACGCGTTCGATCATCCAGGAAGGCGAGCTTGCCGGCTACACCGAATGCAAGACATCCATGGTCGACTACGGCCTGTGCGATTTCGCCGACCGCTCGCTCTCGAGCCCTTCGGACCGGGCCCACATCTGCGCCTGCATCGAAGCGGCCATCACGCGCCATGAGCCGCGCCTGACCGGTGTGAAGGCGCAGCTGGCGCTGCGCGACGAGGCGGCCGGCCCGTCGATCAATCGCCTGAGCTTTTCGATCACGGCGGTGCTGGTAGGGAGCGTGTCGCAAGAGCCGGTCAACTTCGACGCCGTGCTGCAGCCGTCCACGCTCCAGTACAGCATCCGCAAGGCCGGCCGCGCGGCGGGAACAATGGCAGCAGCGACGGCAGTCGCGAAGGAAGCCTGAGATGGACCAGCTCCTGCCCTATTACGAAAGCGAACTGGCCTACCTGCGCCACAACCTGCGCGAATTCGCCGAACGCTATCCGCGCGTCGCCGGGCGCCTGTTGATCAGTGGTGAAGTCTGCGAAGACCCGCACACCGAACGCATGATCCAGTCGTTCGCGTTTCTCAACGCGCGCATCGCCCGGCGTCTCGATGACGATTATCCCGAATTCACCGAAGCGCTGTTCGGCGTGCTCTACCCGCACTACCTGCGCCCTTTTCCATCGTGCTCGATCGCGCAGCTCGGCCCCGCCATTACCCCCAGCACCACCGGCACCGCTGTTACCGCTGCCACTGCTGCCGCCCAGCAGACGAGCGTGACGACGATCGGACGCGGCGCCGCATTCAACACGCGGCCCGTGCGCGGCGTGGAATGCACATTTCGCACCGTGTATCCGGTGACGGTCGCGCCGCTGGCCATCACGCGCGCGGCGTTCTCCCCGATCATCGGCGCGCCCGACACCGTGCGCTTGCCGGCCGGCGCCACGGCCAGCATCAGCGTGCGCGTGGCCATCACCTGCGACGGGCGCGGACTCGATGCGCTGGCGCTGCCGGCGCTGCGCCTGTTCCTCGATGGCGAGCCGTCGCTGTGCGCGGCGCTGCGCGACGCGCTGCTGGTGCGCACGGTTGCGGCGTACGTGCAGGCCGATGGCGGGCACTGGATCGCGCTGCCGGCGCTGCCGGTACGCAGCGCGGGCTTTGGCGACGACGAGGCGCTGATCGATTTCCCGGCGCGCTCGCACGCGGCGTATCGCCTGCTCACCGAATACTTCTGCTTTCCCGAAAAATTCAACTTCGTCGATCTCGACCTGGCCATGCTGACGGCCGCCCTGCCCCGCGGCACGCGCGCGCTGACGGTGCACCTGGCATTGGCCGGCATTCGCAGCGACTCGAACCTGGCGCGCATGCTCGGTACCCTCTCGACCAACAACCTGCTCACCGGCTGCACGCCGGTGATCAACCTGTTCCCCCAGCGCGGCGAACCGATCCAGCTGACCCACGCCAAGGCCAATTACCCGGTGCTGGCCGACGGGCGCCGCGCCTATGGCTACGAGGTCAATGCGATCAACGACGTCAATATGGTGCGCCAGACGGCCCAGGGCGAAACGATCATCAAGTTCCAGCCCTTCTACTCGCTCAAGCATGCGCAGACGCCGCAGCACAATGGCCACTACTGGGCCATGGCGCGCGATGAAGCGCTGGCCGAACGCAGCCCCGGCTTCGAAACCCAGATCACGATCGTCGACATCGATTTCGATCCGGCCAAGGTCGAAAAGACCACGCTCAATCTCGAACTGACCTGCACCAACCGCGACCTGCCATCGCTGCTGCCGTACGGCCAGCCGGGGGGTGACCTGTTCACGGAAGGCGGCTCGGGCACGCGCGCCATCACGTTCCTGCGCAAGCCAACGCGTACCTGGCGCTTCACACGCGGCCGCAGCGCGCAGTGGCGCCTGATTTCGCTGCTGTCGCTGAACCACCTGTCGCTGGCCGATGGCGGCGTCGATGCCTTTCGCGAAATGCTGGCGTTGCACGACGTGCCCCGTTCGGCTGCCTCGACGCGCCAGATCGGCGGCATCCTCGCGATCGCCTATACGCCCACCAGCGCCTGGTTGTCCGGCAATCCCTTCAATTGCCTGGTGCGCGGGATCGAGGTGCGGCTCAGTATCGACGAAGAAGCGTTCGTCGGCAGCGGCATCCACCTCTTCGCCCACGTCATCGAACGCTTCCTGGCGCTGTACGTGCACGCCAACAGCTTTACCCAGCTGGTGATCGTGTCCCACCAATCGTCCGAGGAACTGCTGCGATGCGCACCCCGAAGCGGCGATCTGAGTCTGCTGTAATCGAGCAGCTGTTTCGCGAGCCGTGGCGCTTCGACTTTTTCCAGGCGGTGCAGGTGCTCGAGCTGTGGCTGCGGCGCCGCGGCAAGCCGGCGCACGGGTTGGTGGCGGACATGCTGCGCTTCCAGAATTCGGTCTCGCTGGGTTTTCCGGCCAGCCAGCTCGAAAGCATCCAGGCCGATGTGCGCGACCTGTCGATCGGCATGCCGTTCGCGCTGCCGATCGACGCCGCAGCGCTGGCCGACGCGGTGCAGGAAGGTACGCTGCGCCATGTGCACCTGACGCCGGCCTTCATGGGTCTGCTGGGCTGCAACGGCGTGCTGCCGGCGCATTACACCGAGCGCATCGCCGCGCACCAGACGCACCACAAGAACGAGGAAGAAGACGACGGTCCGCGCGCCTTCCTGGACGCATTCTCGAACCGCTCGCTGGCGCTGTTCTACGACGCCTGGCGCAAGTACCGCCTGCCGCTGAAGTACCAGCTCGATGGCCAGGATTCCTTCCTGCCTCTGTTGATGAGTCTTGCCGGGCTGGGTGACGCGGCGCTGCGGCGGCGCTTGAGCGACGTGGGCGACGGCGCCGTGCTGGATGAATCGATCGGCTATTTTGCGGCGTCGGTCCGGCACCGGCCGGTGTCGGCGGTGCAGCTCGCGCGCGTGCTGTCGGAGTATTTTGGCCAGCCGATCGTGGCCGAACAATTCATCGGCGCCTGGTACGACATCCCGGCCGCGCAGCAGTCGATGCTGGGCCACGACAGCGCGGTTCTCGGTACGCACGCGCTGGCCGGCGCGCGCGTCTGGCAGCGCACGCTGCGCCTGCGCCTGATCGTCGGACCGCTCGCGCATGCGGGCTTCCAGGCTTTTCTGCCAGGCGGGCTTGCCGCGCGCGCGCTCAAGAGCATGCTGGCGCTGTTTACCGGCGTCGCCCTCGAATACGAAGTCGAGCTGGTGCTGCGCGCGGCCGATGTCCACAACACCACGCTGGACGCCGTCAGCCCGGGCCGGCTGGGCTGGGACGCCTTTCTGGTGCTCGATGCGCCACCGGACGACCGGCACGATGTGCGCTACGACCTGCTCGCCACACCGCCCCCGGTCGTCAAGACACCGGCCGCCACGTCACAGCCGTTCGTTAGGTGACAAACGCACCCCGTGCATCCCGATGGCGTATCCTGACGGTTGTGGGGCATCACGCCTCGATGGACTGGAGTGGTGATGAGCGAACAGATCATCTCGGCGATCAAGCTGGGCGGCCAGCAGCTGGCGGCCGTCGTGACGCTGGCGGGACCGGAACGCTACGAGTATTTCATCCGGCGCGCGGCCGAGGCGCGCGAAGTATGGGGCCTGTACCAGGACGGCTGGGCGCTGGCCAAAACGGACGACGGCACCCTCGTGTTTCCGATGTGGCCGGCCAACGAATACGCCACGCTGTGCGCCGAATTCGAATGGGACGGCTACGACGCGCAGGCGTTCTCGCTGGAAGAACTGATCGAAGAACTGCTGCCGCAGCTCGAAGAAGACAGCGTCCTGCCGGGCGTGTTCTATACACCGGGCGACAAGGGCATCACGCCCACCGTGGCGCAGCTGATTGGCGATCTCGAGGACGAACTGCGCCGCAACTGATCGCGCTGGTCAAGCGCCGGCGTCACAGGCCCGCCAGCAGCGCCTCGACCACGTCGAGCTGCACCGGTTTGGTCAGATGGTGATCAAACCCCGCCTCGTTCGAGCGCTGGCGATCGCTCTCGGCGCCCCAGCCGGTCAGCGCCACCAGCACGATGTCTTCCAGGCCCGGCGTGGCGCGGATTGCGCGCGCCGTCTCGTAGCCGCTCATGCCCGGCATGCCGATGTCCAGAAACGCCACGCGCGGACCGAACGCCTGCGCGACGGCCAGCGCCTCGTAGCCGTCGTGCGCGACTTTCACCGTGTAGCCCGACATCTCCAGAATCATCGACAGCGTCACGGCCGCATCGACGTTGTCGTCCACCACCAGCACCTTCAGGCCACCGGCCGCGTTATCAAGCGCCGGCGCAGGTTCGCCTGGCGCCGGCCCGGCCTGTACTGCCTCGGCGGCCAATGGCAGGCGCACCGTGAAGATGCTGCCGGCATTGGCGCCGGCGCTGGTGGCGGAGACCGAGCCGCCATGCATCTCCACCAGCCGGCGCACCAGCGACAGGCCGATGCCCAGCCCGCCCTGCGAGCGGTCGACCGTGCGGCCGATCTGGCTGAACATCTCGAACACACCGGCCAGCGCATCCGCCGCGATGCCCACGCCGCTGTCACGCACCGTGATCACCGCGTCAAGGCCATCGCGCCGCGCCGACAGGGCGATCTGCCCGCCCGGCGGCGTGTACTTGGCCGCGTTATTGAGCAGGTTGGCCACGACCTGCGCGATGCGGGTCGCATCGGCGTCGACCGGCAGGGCCGCATCGGGCACGTCGAGCGTGAATGCATGCCCGCCTGCCTCGATCAGCGGCATGCTCGTTTCGACCGCGCTGGCCAGGATGGCGGCCAGGTCGGTGCGCTGGCGCTTGAGTTCCAGCTTGCCGCCGCTGATGCGGGCGATGTCGAGCAGGTCGTCGATCAGGCGCACCATGTGCCCGACCTGGCGCTCCATCATGTCGCGCACTTTCGCCATGGCTGCCGGATTGTCGCCGCTCATGCGCATGACCGACAGGCCGTTCCTGATCGGCGCCAGCGGGTTGCGCAGCTCGTGCGCCAGCGTGGCCAGAAATTCGGTCTTGCGGCGGTCGGCCTCGGCCAGGTCGTCGGCCAGGCGCCGCAGCGTCGATTCGGACTGCTTGCGCGCCGAGATGTCGTTGAACAGCAGTCCCACCTTGCGGCTGTCCGCACCGCCGATGCGGGTTGCGTAGACATCGAACCAGCGGTTCATGGCCGGCGCCTCGTTCTCGAAGCGCACCGGTTCACCCGTGAGCGCCACGCGGCCATAGGTGTCGAACCAGAAGTCGTCGAGCCCTGGCAGCATCTCGCGCGCGGTGCGGCCCACGGCGTTTTTCAGGCCGGTGTGCGCCTGGAAGGTCGGGTTCATCTCGAGGAAGCGGTAGTCGACGGGCCGGTTTGCCTCGTCGAACAGCATCTCGAAAATGCAGAAGCCTTCATCAACCGAGTCGAACAGGGTGCGGTAGCGCTCTTCGCTGGCGCGCAGCTGTTCGACCACCCGTCTGCTTTCGATGTTCGCGGCCTGCAGCTGGTGCAGCAGCTGTTCGCGCTCCTCGCTGGCGTTGCGTTGCTGCGTGATGTCGCGCGAGATCACGAGCAGGTGAGCGCGCAGGCCGTCGCCGCTGGCGGTGCGGGTGACCATCACGTCCCACCACTTGGGCGTGCCTTTGGCAGTGGGACAGGCGGCAACGAGATGGCCGGTGCCGCCGGCACGCGCCGTCTCGAGCGCCGCTTGCACGGCGTCGTGGGATGCGGCCGGCCAGAACGCCATCCATGACTGGCCACGCAGCAGGGCGATATCGTCGATCTCCATTGCGCTGCGGCCATTGCAGTTCATTGCGAGGATCGTGCCATCCGTGTCGAGCAGTTTCACGCAGTCGGGGATGGCTTCGAACAATGCCCAGCCGAAGGAGACGGCGTCCTGTGCCGGCATGGTGTCGCGGGGTTCCTGCATGTGTGACCTTCCGGCTATGTCTCCAGACACGGAGAGCGTTAAAACAATTTCAACAGGAAATTTTACCCAGATCGCCGCAAACTTGCAGTAATGATGCATACGTCGTGCATCCGGGACGGGCGTATTCCCCCTCGTGTCATCAAACTGTGACCAAACTGTCACGCCGGCGTCATCTTGTCTTACTACTATTCACGGGCTTTCCCTTATCCACACAACAAATACAGGATCCATCCCGTGAACAAGCCGACCGATCTCGCCCGCCATGGCATCGACCATGACGATATCGACCTGAATACTTCGTCGAACGAGCAATTCAGCACTGTCATGAACGCCCGCCTGAGCCGCCGCAACATGCTGCGCGGCGGCGCTGCCACGGCCGCCACCGCGCTGCTGAGCACCTTCGGCCTGACCGCGTGCGGCGGTTCGGATGATGATCCTGTCACCGCGGCCCCACCGCCAGTGGCCACCACACCGCCGCCGCCGGTCGAAAAGCTGCTCGGTTTCACCGCCGTCGGCAAGAGCCTGGCCGACACCGTCGTCGTCCCGGCTGGTTACACCGCCAGCGTGATCTATGCGCTGGGCGATCCGCTCGCGGCCGGCACCCCCGCCTACAAGAACGACGGCACCGACACCGATTTCGAGAACCGCGCGGGCGACCACCACGACGGCATGGAATTCTTCTCGCTGTCCGCCGACGGCGCCGTCTCGACCACCGGCGTCACGCGCGGCCTGCTGGCCATGAACCACGAAGCGACCACCAACGAAGGCCTGGCCTCGTTCTTCGTGCACGCCAATGGCGGCACCAATACGCTGCCGCGCCCGGCGCTGGAAGTCGACAAGGAGATGGCGCTGCACGGCCTGTCCGTCGTCGAAGTCCGCACCAATAACGGCAAGTGGGAATACCTGCAGAATTCGAATTTCAACCGCCGCGTGCACCAGCAGACCGAGGTCCAGATTTCGGGTCCGGTGCGCGGCAATGCGCTGGTCAAGACCAAGTACTCGCCGGACGGCACCAAGTTCCGCGGCACGCTCAACAACTGCGGCACCGGCCGCACCCCGTGGAACACCTATCTGTCGGGCGAAGAAAACTGGGCCGGCTACTTCACCCGCTCGGCCACCGATAACGCAGCGCGCGGCGACAAGAGCGTCGCATCGCTGAACCGCTACGGCGTGGCGCAGGGCGCGGCCTCGCGTCACGGCTGGGAAACGGGCGGCACGGACGACAAGTACGCACGCTGGAACATCAGCAAAAAAGGCACGTCGATCGACGGCAGCGATGACTACCGCAATGAACTCAACGGCGAAGGCTACATCATCGAGATGGATGCCTACGACAAGACCCGTCCACTGAAAAAGCGCACCGCGCTGGGCCGCTTCGCCCACGAGAGCGCCGCCTTCGGCCGCCTGCTGGCCGGCGCGCCGCTGGCCATCTACATGGGTGACGATTCGCGCGGTGAGTACATCTACAAATTCGTCTCGACCGCACCGTGGAATCCGGCCGATGCCATTGCCACCGACCGTATCGCCACCGGCGACAAATACCTCGACAGCGGCAAGCTGTATGTGGCCAAGTTCAACGCCGACGGCAAGGGTAGCTGGATCGAACTGAACATCGCCAACGCCGCGATTGCCGGCTACGCCACCTACAAGTTTGCCGACCAGGCCGACGTGTTCGTCAACGCCCGCCTGGCGGCCGATGCCGTCGGCGCGACCAAGATGGACCGTCCTGAATGGTGCTCGGTCAACCCGGCCAACGGCGAGATCTACTACACGCTGACCAATAACAGCAATCGCCGCGCCGAGCCAAGCGGCTCGAGCCAGGTGGGCGTGGACGCGGCCAACCCGCGCGCCTACACCGACATGAAGGGCACCACCGCCCAGCTGGGCAATCCGAACGGTCACATCATCCGCATGAAGGAAGATGCCGCCGGTTCGACCGCCACCACCTTCAGCTGGGACGTGTACCTGTTCGGCGCCGAAGCGGCTGCCGCTGCCAGCACGATCAACCTGTCCGGCCTCTCCGCGGACCAGGACTTCTCGAGCCCGGACGGCATGTCCTTCACCGTCTCGACCGGCATCTGCTGGTTCCAGACCGACGATGGCGCCTACACCGACGTCACCAACTGCATGATGCTCGCCGGCTTGCCAGGCTCGGTCGGCGACGGCAAGAAGGTCACCGTGCCGAATGCGAAGGCCGACGGTTCGGTCCTGAACGTCGACACCTACGTTGGCAAGGCCGCCACGCCGGACACGCTCAAGCGCTTCCTGGTGGGCCCGAAAGGCTGCGAGCTGACCGGCATCGCTGAAACGCCGGACGGCAAGGCGCTGTTCGTCAACATCCAGCACCCGGGTGAAAACACGGCTGCCGCCAACATCGGCGACGTCACCAAGTACACGAGCCAGTGGCCAGCCAACGCCGGCTACGGCGGCGGCAAGCGTCCGCGTTCGGCGACGCTGGTCATCACCAAGAACGACGGTGGCCGCATCGGTTCGTGATCGCTTGATCTGATCGTTGACTGACCTGAGGGGCCGGCTGCTTGTGCAGCCGGCCTTTTTTCGTTGTGGCGCCTGCCCGCATGGTTCAAGGCTGATCGAGCGGCAGCAGCGCAGCGCGCGCGGCCTTGAGCAGCGCCGCGCCCATGCGTTCGAGGCGCGGGGGCTGGATGCGCCACGCGTGCCAGTACAGCGGCACGTCGTGCGCGATGGCCGGCGACAGGTCGACCAGTGCGCCGCTCTGCAACAGCGCCGCGCACTGCTCGTGTGGCAGCATGCCGTAGCCCAGACCCAGGCGCACCGCTTCCGCGAACGCATCGCTGGATGGCACGTAGTGAAACGGATACGCGCCGTCCGGCAGCCCGAATTGCGTGAGCAAAAACGACGACTGCATCGCATCCTTGCGATCGAAGACCATCAGCGGCGCGACCTGCGCGGTCGCGCGCGTGATCCCATTGGGGAACCAGCGCTGCGCGAATGCGGGCGAGGCCACCAGCCGGTAGCGCATCACGCCAAGCAGGCTCGCGCTGCAGCCGCGCATCGGTTCCGGCTCGCCCGAGATGCAGGCCACCGCGTGGCCGCCTTCGAGCAGCGAGAACGTGTGGCCCTGGTTGTCGAGGATGAATTCGACGAGCAGCTGCTCGTCGATCAGGATGGGCGCCAGCACTGGCAGCAGCCAGGTCGCCAGCGTGTCGTTGTTGACGGCCAGCGTCACGCGCGCCGGGCCCGGGTCGCCCGTCATCTCGGCCAGGAACTCCGATTCGAGCAGCGTGGAGCGGCGCAGGTATTGCAGCAGCCGCGCACCGGGCGCGGTCGGGCGGCAGGGCCGGCTGCGCACCAGCAGCGGCGTGCCCATGTCCTGCTCCAGCGCCGAGATGCGCTGCGAGACGGCCGACGGTGTGATTCTGAGCTGGGCGGCGGCGGCTTCCAGGCTGCCGGCGTCGATGGCGGCGAGGAAGGCGGCGCTGCGGCGAGGGTCGAGCTTCATGATTAGCGCTTCTTACGTAGCCTGAATAATCATGAATATAATTGAAGTCGAGTTCATGGGCTGGAATAGTGGCGGCTTTCGCACGAAAGGCTGCCATGTTCTCGCAACAGATTTATCTTCAGGGGCTGGGACTGGGCGCAGGTCTCATCGTGGGCATCGGCGCCCAGAACGCGCACGTGCTGCGCACTGCAGTGCGGGGCCGGCACGTACTGCCGACGGTCGCCACTTGCATCATCGTCGATGCGATCCTGATCGCGGCCGGCACCAGTGGCCTGGGCGCGCTGATCGAAGCGTCTCCAGTTCTGATGCCGCTGGCGCGCTACGGCGGCGCGGCATTCCTGGTCTGGTACGGGCTGCGCTGCTGGTCGAGCAGCTGGCGTGGCGGCGCGACCCTGTCCGGCGACGCAGCTGCGCAGGCGCAGACGCTGGGCGCGGCGCTGGTGACCGTGCTGGCGTTGTCGCTGCTCAATCCGCATGTGTATCTGGACACTGTGGTGCTGCTGGGGGCGGTCGGCAGCAGCCTGGCGGCAAGCGAGCGTAGTTCGTTTGCGCTGGGGGCGATCACGGCGTCCGCGTTGTGGTTCTCGGCGATTGGGCTGGGGGCGCGGCGCTTCGCGTCGACGCTGGCGCGCCCTGGCGTGTGGCGCGTGATCGAGGCGCTCACTGGGGCCGTGATGCTGGTGCTGGCGGTGCTGCTCGTGGTTGACGCGTGAGGCTGCAAAAAAAGTGGATGGACAGGGTGCATGGCGGTGTAAAGTTGCATTTTGTCTATTCAACTTTCGAGGAGCTGGCTTGAACCGCAAGAACCGTTTGGCACTGAAACTGATGGCCCTGTGCATGGCCACCCTGGGCTGGTCCGGCGTACACGCCGCCGATGTCATCATCAGCGCCGAGCGGCTGCTGGACGTGAAAACCGGGCGCATGATCGACAAGCCCGAGATCCTGGTGCGTGACGGCAAAGTCGTCAGTATCGGGCGTGCGGGTGGCGCTGCGGCTGCTGGCGGCGCGGCAGCCGCTGGCGAAGCCCCCACGCGCATCGACCTGCCCGGCATGACCCTGCTGCCCGGCCTGATCGACATGCACGTCCACCTCGATTCCGACCCTACCTACGGCGGCTACAGCAACCTCGAATACAACGACCGCTTCTGGTCGGCGCTGGCCGTGGCGCATGCGGGCAAGACGCTCGACGCGGGCTTTACCACGGTGCGCAATCTGGGCGCGGCGGACTGGAACGACGTCGGCCTGGGCCAGGCGATCGCCGCCGGCAAGGTGCGCGGCCCGCGCATCATCCCCGCCGCCTGGTCGTTCGGCCCGACCGGCAGCCACTGCGACAGCACCTACTTCCCGCCATCGATGGACCAGAAAGGCCCATATAACGCCGACGGTCCGGACGAAGTGCGCAAGTCGGTACGCTCGCTGCGCAAGTACGGCGCCCAGGTCATCAAGGTGTGCGCCACGGGCGGCGTCTTCTCGCGCAACACCGAGCCGGGCCAGCAGCAAATGAACCTCGCCGAACTGCGCGCGGCCGTCGAAGAAGCGCACCAGTGGGGCCTGCAGGTCGCCGCGCACGCGCACGGCGCCGCCGGCATCAAGGACGCCATCCGCGCCGGCGTGAACACGATCGAGCACGCCAGCCTGATCGACGACGAAGGCATCGCCCTGGCCAAGAAGCACGGCGCATGGCTGTCGATGGACATCTACAACGGCAGCTACACGGCGCTTGAGGGCAAGAAGAACGGCGTGCTGGAAGACAATCTGCGCAAGGACCGCGAAGTAACGGAACTGCAGCGCCAGAACTTCAAGCGCGCGCACGCAGCCGGCGTGAAAATGGTGTTCGGCACCGACGCCGGCGTCCACCCGCACGGCGGCAACGGCAAGCAGTTCGCCGTCATGGTCCAGTACGGCATGACGCCACTGCAAGCAATCCAGAGCGCCACCATCAATGCCGCCGAAGCACTGGCACGCAAAGACGTCGGCATCATCGAACCCGGCCGCTACGCCGACCTCGTCGCCGTCGAAGGCGACCCAACCGTCAACGTCCGCCTGCTGGAAACCCCCACCGTCGTCATCCAAAACGGCACCATCGTCAAACGCCTCACGCCATAAAAATGAGGGTCAGTGTAGAATTAACGAGCAATAGCCCAATATCAAGCCAGTAAATGTCGCAGCGTCAACAGTATTGAATCACTTGAATGTGTGCCAGCTTTAATTAGGGTCAGAGTCGAATTAATTTTCAATTTATTTTCAAAAATTGACAAACAATTCGACTCTGACCCTAATTGTTTTCTTTGAATTTTATGCGTTGAGGGATGATTTAATTTCCTGATTTAAATTAGTATCTTACGGGCATACTTTTATGCCGCATCACCCCATTAAACAATTAGGGTCAGAGTAGAATTAATGAGCAATTGATCCAATTTCCGTTCTATCTGGCTTCAACGTTGAGCTCGGCTGCATGTCTTGCAAATCAATTAGGGTCAGAGTTGAATTAATAAGAAATTGATTAAATGAAGTTGTCAAACAATTCGACTCTGACCCTCATTGTTTGTTTTTAGGAGAAGAAATGAAAGCAATTGTTTATACGCAGAATGGGTTGCCGATCGGTGATCCGAAGGCGCTTGTCGAGATGGAATTGGCGATGCCGGAGCCGGGACCGCATGATGTGGTGGTCGAGGTGCGCGCGGTGTCGGTCAATCCGGTCGATACGAAGATCCGCCTTGGCGTGGCGGTGACTGAGCCGCGTGTGCTTGGGTGGGATGCCAGTGGTGTCGTGCAGTCGGTTGGTGAAGGCGTCACGCTGTTCGCGCCGGGCGATGAGGTGTTTTATGCCGGATCGCTTATTCGCCCGGGCTCCAACAGCCAGTTCCAGGCGGTCGATGAGCGCATTGTCGGCAAGAAGCCCCGTACGCTCGGCTTTGCCGAAGCGGCTGCCCTGCCCCTGACATCGATCACGGCCTGGGAGCTGCTGTTCGACCGCCTGCGCGTGCCCGAAGGCGGCGGCGCTGGCAAGTCGCTGCTGGTCATCGGCGCGGCCGGCGGTGTTGGCTCGATCCTGATTCAGCTTGCGCGCCAGCTCACGGGCCTCACCGTCATCGGCAGCGCCTCGCGTGATGCCACGCGCGAGTGGGTCACCAAACTGGGGGCGCACCATACCGTGGACCATACGCGCCCGATGCAGCCGCAGCTGGCCGAACTGGGCTTCGATCAGGTCGACATCGTCATCAGCCTGACGCACACCGATCATCACTACGCCGACATCATCGAGGCCCTCGCGCCGCAGGGCCAGCTGGCGCTGATCGACGATCCCGCCACGCTCGACGCGGTGCCGCTCAAGCGCAAGTCGATCTCGCTGCACTGGGAGCTGATGTTCACGCGCTCGCTGTTCGGCACACCCGACATGGTGCGCCAGCACGAGCTGCTGAACCGCGTGGCCGACATGGTCGATGATGGCCGCCTGACGACGACTCTGGGCGAGCACTTCGGCCCGATCACGGCCGACAACCTGCGCCGTGCGCATGCGCTGATTGAAAGCGGCAAGGCTATCGGAAAAATCGTCCTCGAAAACTTCTGACGCCGGAATCGCTTACCATCGTGGGATTGAAAAATCCCACGATCACCCAGCGAAAGCGAAAGGAACACCATGGACATTCTGTCGGCCGCCAAGAAGCGCCATACCGCCAAAGCCTACGATAGCGAGCGTCGCATCCCCGAAGAAGTGATGCAGCAAGTGTATGACCTGCTGCGTAACAGCGCGTCGTCGGTCAATTCGCAGCCATGGCACTTCATCGTCGCCAACACGCCCGAAGGCCGTGCACGGATCGCCAAGGCGACCCAGGGCGGCTACGTCTACAACGCCGCCAAGGTCAACGATGCGTCGCACGTGATCGTGCTGTGCGCCCGCGTCGACATGGACGAAGCGCACCTGGACGCGCTGCTGGAGCAGGAAGAGCGCGACGGGCGCTTCCGCGACGCGCAGGCGCGCGCCGGCCAGGACGCCACCCGCCGCGGCTATGTCAACCAGCACCGCTACGGCACCAAGGACGTGGCCCAGTGGCTCGAAAAGCAGGTCTACCTGGCGCTGGGCACCGCGCTGGTCGGCGCAGCCACGCTGGAGATCGATGCGACGCCGATGGAAGGCTTCGACCAGAAGATCCTCGACGCCGAATTCGGCCTGAACGAGAAGGGCTTGACCAGTCTGGTGCTGGTGAGCTTCGGTTACTCCTCGCCAGCCGACTTCAATGCGGGCTTGCCGAAGTCGCGCCTGACGCAGGAAGCGACGTTCACCTTCATCGATTGATGCTAGCGTAAGACTGGCCCACTTCGGTGGGCTTTTTTTTGTCTTGCGTCGCCCCTGCGTGCGCTGCGGCCTGTGCACCAATCACAGTGGTGATGGCGACGCGGGCCTGGTCTCCGGCACATCCCCCTGGCAGTTTGCGTTTTTGATGACCATCTCTTTGTAGATATCGAGTGGGGGCATATTCAGGGCGGCGCGGCGCGCTTCGACTTTCTGGCGATCGTCCAGCGGATCAAAGTCAAAATCGCACGGTTTCTCCGGCAGCGACATCAGCTGGGTGCCATACAGCTGCGGCCTGCGCTCGGCCACCGCGACACGGTCGGACAGATAGGCAAAGTTGCGCCCTACCGGTTCGCCACGCTCTGCAGCGATCTTCTCGAGCAAGGCCAACGTCTGCTTCTGGAATGCCCTGTCGTGGTCGGCGTGCTGCACCAGCAGCCAGGCATCGCGCTCGGCGCGCTCGCCGTGTCTTTCGGTGTCAGGAAAACCGCACTGTGCAAACAGGACCTTCAGACGCGCCGTGTTGGCACGGTCGATCACGGCCATGTGCGCTCCGATTTTCTGTTGGGCCGGGGTATTGATCTTGCTGAAGTCGAGCCGGGAGCGCAGGGCCTGGTCGGCGCTGACCATCGTGCGCAGTTCTTTTGTGTAGTCCTCGCAGGCCGCCTGCGCCGCGACGCACGGCAAAGTCGCAGCAACGGCGATGCCCAGAGCCTTCAAAAAATTCTGCATCCATATCCTTGATGGCAGTAATCACCAGGCCAGTGTAAGACCCTTACCTGGCGAGGTCCACGCATCCTGCATGATCTGATGGTGCCTCCTTCCCGACCAGTCATGCTGAAATAGCTCTAGAGGCGACGTTCACGTTCACTTGAGCGGTGCTGCGCCATCGCAAGCGGGTGACAGCATCTTTTCCATGAACATGGACGCGATGCCGATCCCGCTGCGATGCGCGTACACCTCGTCGCGCACCCGCATGAATCCGGCGCGCTCATAGAACGCCACCGCATTGAGCGACGCGGACAGAAACAGGCGTTGCACGCCGCGCCCCTGCGCCAGTTCCTCGAGCCAGCGCAGCAAGTCCAGCGCGATCCCGCGCCCTTGATACGCTGGTTCGACAAACACAGCATCGACTTCGCCGCTGGCCAGGTCGAGCACCGCGAAGCCTGCCAGCGCGCCGTCTTCTTCCGCCACCACGGCGCTCCCCAGATTCACCAGCTCCGCCAACGATGCCGGCGGGGTGCTGGCGGACCAGGTCTCGATCACGGCCGCTGGATAGTGCGCCGCGCGACTGGCCCGCACGGCCCGTGTGCGCAGCGGCCACAAGGCCGCAAGATCGGCTGCGGTGGCCGCGCGGCATATCAGCATGACCCACTCCTGATGTGTTGGTGACAGCACATCGTACACGCGCCCGTATCCAGGATACGGGCGCAGAAAACGTGTGTAGAAACCGTGCGCCCGAATCCCCGTCACAGGCATATGCTGGCGCTGCATTCGTCGAGTCACCTTCACCGGAGTCGCCCATGAAACGCACACCTGCTTTGGCCGCCCTGCTGCTCGCCATGTCCGCCAGCGCCGCCGCCCACCATGGCTGGAGCGAGTATGACGCCACCCGCCCGCAGCAGCTGACCGGAACCATCGAAGAATCGGGTTACCGCCAGCCTCACGGCTACGTCCGCCTCAAGACGCCGGACAAAACCTGGCTCGTCGTGCTGGCGCCACCCAGCCGGATGGAAAACCGCGGCCTGGCCAGGGACATGCTGGCCGTCGGCGGCACCGTCACCGTCGTCGGTTATCCCAACCGCACCAAGCCCGCCGAACTGCGCGCCGAACGCATCACGGTGGGCGACAAGGTCACGGAGCTGCGCTGAGCGCCGCGCACGCGGCGGCGGCGTGGCTCGCATCGACCCCACCGGCGCAAGCCCTGCGCGACGGCGCGTGGTTGTACCCGCTCGTCGAGATCGTCCACATCGTGGGCTTCACGGTGCTGGTCGGCGCGGTGGCCATGTTCGACCTGCGCCTGCTCGGCGTTGGGCGTACGCGGCCGGCTGAGGCGCTGCCCGTACAGGCGCTGGCGCGCCACCTGCTGCCCTGGACGTGGGCCGCGCTGTTGCTGATCGTGCCCAGTGGCGTGCTGCTGTTCGCGACCCAGCCCGAGCTGCTGGATAACCGGGCCTTTCTGCTCAAGCTGGCGCTGATCGGTGCGGCCGGTGGGAATGCGCTGGCGTTCCACGTCGGGCCCTGGCGCGCGGCCGCATGCTGGCCCGCCAAAGCGCCGCTGCGCGCCCGATTGCATGCGGTGCTGTCGCTGCTGCTCTGGGTCGCCGTCATCGCCTGCGGACGGCTGCTGGCGTATGTGTAGCAAGCCTCTCGAACAGCCGCCCGGCCTTCGTGCTACAGTCTCCTGCCGCTTTCTTCCCGACCCGCCATGCTGAAACAGCTCACCACCTTTGCCATCGCCGCCCTCGTCGTCGCCAGCAGCGCCCAGGCTGCGCCGCCGGTCTATGGCTTCGTTGTCAAGAACACCTACCCCCACGATCCGCAAGCGTTCACGCAGGGTCTGTCCTACCGCGACGGCTACCTGTACGAAAGCACGGGCCAGATCGGCCACTCGACGATCCGCAAGGTCGACCTCAAGACGGGCAAGGTGGTGCAGAAGGCCGATCTGCCGGCCAACGTGTTTGGCGAAGGCTCCACCGCAGTCGGCAATACCCTGGTCGGTCTGACCTGGCAGTCGCAGGTCGGCTACGTGTTCGACCTCAAGACCTTCAAGCTCAAACAGCAATTCAAGTACGAGGGCGAAGGCTGGGGCCTGGCGGGCGATGCGAAGCAGCTGTACATGAGCGATGGCAGCGCCGCTATCCGCATCCTCGATCCGAAGACGATGAAAGAGCTGCGCCGCATCCAGGTCACGGCCGAGGGCCAGCCGGTGCCGCGCCTGAACGAGCTCGAATTCGTCAACGGCGAGCTGTATTCAAATGTCTGGGGCACGGACCTCATCCTGCGCATCGATCCCGACAGCGGCAAGGTTCTCGGCCTGATCGACCTGACCGGCCTGTTGCCGCCGGAAGCGCGCGGCACGACATCCGTCGACGCCGTCCTGAACGGCATCGCCTGGGACGAAAAAGGCAAGCGCCTGTTCGTCACCGGCAAGCTGTGGCCCAAGCTGTTTGAAATCGAGCTGGTGCCACGCCTGCGCCGCTGATCACGCGGCTTTGGTCACGTCAATCACGACCTTGCCGAAGTGCGCACCGGATTCCAGATAGCGGTACGCGTCCTGCGCCTGGCCGAACGGGAACACGCGGTCGATCACCGGCTTGACGCCGCTGGCGTCGACGAAGCGCATCACGTCTTCCAGCATCGCGCGGCTGCCCACGTGCACGCCCACCAGGCGCTTGGCGCTGGCCAGCAGCGTCGCCGGATTGACTTCGCCGCCAAAGCCGCTCACGCCGCCAATGATGGCCACCGTGCCGCCCATTGCCACCGCCGCCACTGACCGGTTCACCGTGCCCTGGCCGCCCACTTCCAGCACCACCTGCGCGCCCACGCCATGGGTCAGGTGCAGCACTTCGTCCTGCCATTCGGGGATCGTGGTGTAGTTGATCGTGTGATGCGCGCCCAGTTCGCGTGCGCGCGCCAGTTTTTCGTCGCTCGACGACGTCACGATCGTGCGCAGGCCGGCCGCGCGCGCCAGTTGCAGGCCCAGGATCGACACGCCGCCCGTCCCCAGCAGCAGCACGGTGTCGCCGGGTTTGACGTGATTGCTCGAGACGAAGATGGCATTCCACGCGGTGACCGCTGCGCAGGGCATCGTGGCCGCCTCGATGAAGCTCAGGCTCGCCGGGACAACCGCCAGCGCATCCTCGTGCAGCACGACTTCTTCGGCCAGCATGCCGTCGATGTCGCCGCCCAGACCATTGCGGATCTTGGCGGGCGTGGGGCCGCCCTCGTGCCAGAACGGAAAGAACGAACCAGCCACGCGGTCGCCCACCTGCACGCGCGTGACGCCCGGGCCGACGGCCAGCACTTCGCCGGCGCCGTCCGAGCACGGGATGATCGGATCGTCGACCGAGACCAGGTAGTTCCCGGCCGCGACCATCAGGTCGCGATAGTTGAGCGCAACGGCGTGCACGCGAATGCGCACTTCGCCCAGGCCAAGGTCGCGCACCGGATACTCGATGGCTTGCAAGCCGTCGATGGTGGCGCCGTGAAGAATTTGGTAAGCCTGCATGGGTGCTCCTGTGTCAGTTGAAATCGTTATTTTTCGTCGAGGTGGTACAGCAGCCAGAGCGCCGCCAGCAGCGGCAGGTTCTTGACCAGGGGGCCGAACGGCTGCACCAGAAGCTGGGGCAGCGTGAAGGCGATCACGGCGCTGCACAGTGCCACCACGCCCAGCTGCGTTACCCACAACCAGCGTCGTCGCGGCAGGAACAGCGTGCCCAGTCCCAGCAGCAGATCCAGGCCCCCCGCGCCGTACAGCGCTGGCAGCTGCAGCTCTGGCGGCACGCCCGCCTGCGCCAGCAGCGCGAGGCTGTTCTCGATCGGGAACAGGCCGAGCGAGACGATCGCCGTGATAATCCAGACCGCAGCAATGGCATAGCGCAGGACCGGCAGCAGCCAGCCAAGCTTGGCGCGCGCGCGCTCGCACTCGGCGTCCTGGATGAAGGCACTGACGGGCCGTGGCGGATGGCCGATCAGGTTGGCCGTGAGTGTCGCGTCGGCGCTGTTGTCGTGATCGAGCATTTTCAGCGCGTCGCGATCCAGCAGCGAACCTGGCAGCAGGCCCGCGAAGCCGGCCGCGAAGCGGGCCACCGGCCCGGGCAAGTGCAGTACCGGCTGGCGGCCCATCGCCATCGCGCGGCGCAGGGTGGCCAGGTATTCGGTGAAGGGCATCGCCTGCGGCCCCACCAGCGGCACGCGCATCGTCGCGCCGCCGTCCGGTGCCATCGGCAGCCGGTGCTTGAACAGGCCGATGATGGCCGCTACCAGATCGTCGATGTGGATCGGCTGCACCAGCTGCGGCTTGCTGCCGAAGCGCAGTGTGAATGGCATGCTGGCCAGCGTGCGCATGGCGCGCGCGCTGCCGCCGTCGCGGCCATACACGAGCGACGGCTGGACGATGTAGGAACGCAGCGGCAGTGACGCGAGGTAGTCGTCGGCCTCGCGCTTGGACACGTGATACGGCGTGGTGCCTTCGCCATCGGCGCCCAGCGCGGACAGCTGGACCACCATCTGCACATCGTGCGATTCAGCGCAGGCGGCAAACAGGGCGCGCGGCGTTTCCTTGTGCAGGCGGACAAACGTCTGGCGCCCGCTCTCGCGAAAAATGCCGACCGTGTTGATCACGGCGTCGATTCCCGAGAGGCGCGACAGCCAGGTTGATTTATTGTTATCGTTGGTGAAATCAGCATGGATATAGCTGAGGCGCGGGTCGTCGCTCGTTTCGGGATGACGCACCGCGCAGACGACGTGGTGGCCTTCGGTCAGCAACGCTTGCAACAAGTGTTGCCCAACAAACCCGCTTGCACCCGTCAGCAAAATCCGCATCCGATGTTCCCTTTACGCGATCGAAAAGAGGATTGTATGAAATATACGGTAATACAGCGCGCACTCGTCTCCGGTGCGGCCTCGAGTATTGTCTCGACGGTCGCCATGGCGCTGGTCGCAAAGAAAGAAACCGGCAGCCCCTATGCCGCAACCAATGCTGTCAGTCACTATGTGCACGGTCGCAAGGCCAGCTTCCGTGACCGCTTCTCGCTGCGCTACACGGTGCCTGGTCTGTTGATTCACCATGCCAGCGCCACGGTCTGGGCCCTGGTGTTCGAGCGTGTGATGGGCGGCGTGCTCGATCAGAAGAACCCGTCGGCCATCCTTGCCTCGGCAGCGGCAACGTCGGCCTTCGCCGCCTTCACCGATCACAAGCTCACGCCACGGCCATTGCAGCCGGGGTACCAGAAACGCCTGTCGAACAAGTCGCTGGGTGTGGTCTACACGTCGATTGCCGTCGGCATGGCCCTGGGCTCGATGTTCTTGCGGCGTAATCAGCCGCCGAAGTGATGGTGTGTTAGTGGTGCTGCCTGGCTGTCGCCAGCCGCCGGGTCGCCTGCGCCGGTGGCGTGTCGCCCAGTGGCAGCAAGCCGGCGCCGCGCGCCAGTGCCCGCACCAGCGTGGCCTCGCCCAAGCGCAGGCCGTGGCCGCGAAGTTGCGGCAATGAGCGCACCGGCTCCGGTGCGATCTCGATGGCGGCGCGTACCAGCAAACGCTGGAGCGGCCGCAGGGGCGCCGGCAGGATCGGCGCCTCGCCCATGATCCGAATGAAATCGGCCAGGATGGCCGACCCCTCCAGGCCAGGCGCAGTGCTGGCCAGCGTACCTTCCCACTCGCTCCACGAGCGCGGCGCACCCGTCGCGCCATACAAGCGCGCCGCATCCTGCGCTTCGGCGAACGCCGCATCCTTCTCAAGTGCTGACAAACGGCGCGCGTAGCGGTGATACGCCTCGGTAAAGCCGAAGGTGGCCGTGGCCTGGACCCAGTCGAGCAGGCGCGGATCGTTCGCGTGGTACGGCACGCCGGCCGGCGTGGTGCCCTGCACGTGGCGGTGAATGCGCACCACGTTTGCAATCAGTTGTTCGGCCGCCGAGCGGGGGCCGTACACCGTCATCATCGCGGCAAAACCGGTGCGGCGCAGACGCAGGCCCGGGTCGCGCCGGAAGCTGCTGTGGTCCCAGACGCCGGTGCGCACCGAGGGTTCGGCCAGTTCGAGCAGCACTGCCGCCACGCCGCCGACAAACAGCGCGACCGGGTTGGCGAACACCTGCCAGGTGATGCCGCCGGCTGGCGCCAGCGCCGGTTCGCCGGCCGGCTGGCTGAAGTCGAACGCCATGCCGGCCGGCGGTTGCATCAACGCGCGCAGCTGCGCCAGCACGTCAGCCTTTCTTGCCCCGCATGCGCTGGACCAACGTCACGACAGCGACGATGATCGCGCCCACGAGCACGCCGACGAGCGCGTCGACCAGGGTCGGGACCAGGAACGCCAGCACGCCGCCGATCGCTGGCACGTCAGCCACGCCGGCAGCCATGCTTTGCGCGAAGTGGTGCACGGCGGGGATGGCGTGGGCGATGATGCCGCCGCCGACCATGAACATCGCGGCGGTACCGACCACCGACAGCACCTTCATCAGGCGCGGCGCAAACGCCAGCAAGCCCTTGCCCAGACCGCGCGCGGCGCCATTCTGGCTTTTGCTCAGGTAGAGGCCCGCATCGTCCATCTTGACGATGGCGCCCACCAGGCCGTACACGCCGATCGTCATCACGATGGCGATCGCCACCAGCACAGCGACCTGCTGGCCGAAGGCGACGCCCACCAGGGTGCCCAGCGAGATCACGATGATCTCGGCCGACAGGATGAAGTCGGTGCGCACGGCGCCCTTGATCTTTTCCTTTTCCAGCGCGACCAGGTCGACCTCGGGATTGGCCACCGCCGCCACGTGCGCGGCCTTGTGCTGTGCATCTTCCTCAGGGCTGTGCAGGAATTTGTGCGCGAGCTTTTCGGCGCCCTCGAAGCACAGGAACGCACCGCCGATCATCAGGAGCGGCGTGATGAGCCACGGCAGGAACACCGAGATGGCCAGCGCCGCCGGCACCAGGATCGCCTTGTTGACGAACGAGCCTTTGGCCACCGCCCAGACCACGGGCAGTTCGCGATCGGCGCGCACGCCTGTGACCTGCTGCGCATTGAGCGCCAGGTCGTCGCCCAGGACGCCGGCGGTTTTCTTGGCGGCGACCTTGCTCATCACGGCAACGTCGTCGAGGACGGTCGCGATATCGTCCAGTAAGGTCAGTAAACTTGCTCCAGCCATGGGTCGTGCTCCTTCAAAATTAAGTTGCAATGATAGTAACCGAGGCGCCGTAAAGTACCTACACGGTTCAGCGCCAGTTTTTGCGTTTCAACCCCGCCAATCTGCATCTCGTCGCTTTTGCCGCGCGGAGCGGATGCGTTGTACGTATCGTCCATGCTGAAGGTTGCGGTGCTGCAGCCTCGCCCCCCATCAAGGAGATCCCATGAACACCGATTCGATCCAGGCCGCCGCTCCCGTTCGCCGTGTCCGTCCTCCCAAGCGCAAGACCCGCATCACCATCTATCTCGACGACGAAGTCCTCAACGAATTTCGCACCCTGTCCGAGCGTTGCGGCACCGGATACCAGACCCTGATCAACGCCGCGCTGCGCAACCGTTTGAACGGCCCGATCGGCGAAACCGGCGTCGCATAAGGCTTCCTTTCAGATTTCCCTCCTGGCGCGGCATTGCACTTGGCAATATTTATGCTAATCTTCCCGCTCTTTTAACCCCGGAGGGATTTATGAAAAAAGGCGAACTGATCGCAGAATTCGCGAAGCGTACCGAGATGTCCGGTGCTGCCGCTGGCGTGGCCGTGAACACGATCATCGAGATCATCACCGAGCGCCTCAAAAAAGGCGACACGGTCGGCATCACCGGCTTTGGCACCTTCTCGGTGACGAAGCGCGCTGCACGCAAGGGCCGCAATCCTGCCACCGGCGAAGTGATCAAGATCGCGGCGTCGAAGAGCCCGCGTTTCTCGGCTGGCGCGACCCTGAAGGCATCGGTCAACCCGACCAAAAAGAAGTAAGCAGCATCCCACGGCCTTGTGCCGCGGCCCCTGTGCGGGTCGCGCGCGCGAGGTTGATGCAGTGACGCCCCGTCGTCCACCCTCCCCGCAGTTCCCCATTCATTACCTGCCACCATGAGCTTCGCCACCTGGATCGCCTTCGTCATCGCCGGTTCCCTGATCGCCATTTCGCCCGGTTCCGGCGCGGTGCTGTCGATGTCGCACGGCCTGGCCTATGGCCTCAAGAAAGCCAGTGCCACGGTGCTGGGCCTGCAACTGGGCCTGGTGCTGGTGTTGATCATCGCCGGCGCCGGTGTCGGCTCGCTGCTGCTGGCGTCCTCGGTCGCCTTCACGATCGTCAAGGTGGTCGGCGCGCTGTACCTGATCTACCTGGGCGTGAGCCAGTGGCGCGCCGCGCCTGCACCCGGCCCCGCCGCATCGACTGTCGGCCTCGAAGCGCACCCGCCGTTCGGCCGTCGCGTGCTGACGGGCTTCCTGACCAACACCACCAACCCGAAGGGCATCATCTTCATGGTTGCCGTGCTGCCGCAGTTCATTTCGAAAGACGCTCCGCTGCTCACGCAACTGGCGATTCTGGGTGTGACGATGGTCGTCATCGATTCGGTCGTCATGCATTGCTACGCGGCGCTGGCCGCCTCGATGCAGCGCTACATGCGCGATCCGCGCCACATGAAATTGCAGAACCGCGTATTCGGTGCGGTGCTGGTGGTGATCGGCTCGATGCTGTTTTTCGTCAAGCGCCAGCCGGGCTGACGCGCTTTTCTGCCGGCTTGTTTCTTCGTCTGTCGGCAGATGCAACTGTTTGTAAGCCGCGTTGCCCCGTCAGCGGGCGCGCGTTGTAATGCGTTTGTACCCTTCCGTCTGCGTTCCCCCTCCGGAGCACCACCATGACCCATCGTTTCGCCCCGACCGCCGCATTGCTCGTACTGGCGGCGTTTTCCACGTCCGTGCCCGCGCAAACGGTGCTGCAGACCGACGCGCTCGAACAGGGCCAGGTGCTGGACGACACACAACTGGCCGAGGCCCCGGGGCGGGCCGGGCGCATCTCGCTGGTCCAGGGCAAGGTCGACATCGGTGGCGACATCGGCGCCGAATCGTCCCCGGCGCAACTGAACTGGCCGATCACGTCGCGCAACCTGATCTCTACCGCGCCCGGCGCGCGTATCGAGCTGCGGATCGGCTCCACCGCCATCCGGCTCGATGGCGACAGCTCGCTCGAGGTCACGGAACTGGACGACGACAGCCTGCGCCTGCGCCTGCATTACGGCAGCGTCAGCGTGCGCGTGCTGAACGTCGACGTCGTGCCCGAATTCGAACTGCGCACGGCGCAAGCCACCGTGCGCCTGACGCAGCCGGGACGCCTGCGCGTGGACGCCGAGCGTGAACGCGATACGAGCCTCGTGAGCGTGCTCGATGGCGAAGCGCAGGTCGACGGCGCCGGCGCCAGCCTGACCGTGCGTGGCGGGCGCGCGGCCCAGGTGCGCGATGAAGACGTGCGCACGCTGCAGGCGCAGCGCGACAACTTCGACGACTGGTCGCTCACGCGCGACCAGGCCCTCGTGGCAGCGCAATCCTCGCGCCATATTGGCACCGAGATGACCGGCTACGAAGAACTCGACCGCTACGGCAGCTGGAGCACGAGTTCGGACTACGGCAGCCTGTGGACCCCGCAGGTGGCCGCCGACTGGACACCCTACCGCGACGGCAGCTGGACCTTCATCGCCCCATGGGGCTGGACCTGGGTCGACAATGCGCCGTGGGGTTACGCGCCCTTCCACTACGGGCGCTGGGTGCAGGTGCGCAATCGCTGGGCCTGGGCGCCGGGCCGTCTTGAGCGGCGGCCCGTGTGGTCGCCGGCGCTGGTCGGCTGGGTCGGCGGCAGCAACTGGAATGTGGGCTTCCAGTCGCACAACCTGGCGGCGCATGGCTGGTATCCACTCAGCCCGTATGACCGCTATGTGCCGGGCTATCGCCTGTCGAGCGAGCGCCTGCGCCGCCTGAACGACTGGCGCCACGCCACCCGCCGCGAGCAACAGCAGCCAGGTCGCTACAATGGCCTGACCGTCGTGCCGCGCGAGCAGTTCGGCGGGCGCGGTCCGGTGATCGTCCCGCGCGCGCCGCGCCCGAACCGTCCGGAGCAGCTGGCGCCGGGCACGCCGGGCAGCGCGCCGCCGCCACCACTGGTGGCGCGCGCCGGCTGGAACCGCGATCGGCGCGACCTGCTCGAGCGCGCGAATGTCGGGCAGACCGGCCTCGGGCGTACTGGCGTCGAACGCCCCGGCCTCGAGCGTCCAGCCCTTGAGCGCATGCAGTTCGAGCAGCAGGCGCGCGAACGCGGCGAGCAGGAGCGGCTCACGCGCGAACGCAATAACGGCGAGCGGCTGGCGCGCGAGCGCATGGAGGGCCAGGAGCGGGCGCTGCGCGAGCAGGGTGAGCGCGAACGCATGGGCCGTGAATTCGAGAACCGCAACCAGATGGACCGGATGCGGTTCCAGGTCGAGCGCAACGACCGTGAGCGATTAGGGCGCGAGCGCATGCGCGAGCAGGCCGAACGCAATCAGCGGCAGCCGGTCATGTCGACCAGCGCGCCGGCGTTTGCGCGGCCGGAGCCACGGCCAGACCCGCGGCCGGAATCACGTCCTGAACCGCGTCCCGAACCTCGCCCACAGCCGCGTCCCGAGCCTGCTGCGATGCTGAACGCGCCGCCGCGGCCTGCCGCGCCGCCGCAGATGGTGGCCCCGCCGGCGCCGCGTCCGCAGCCGTCGGCGCCCGCCTTCACCCCGGCGCAGCGCAATAACGACCAGCGCGCCAACACCGATGCGCGCGGCGTGTCGCGAGTGGAGCGCTGACCAAAACCGGCGGTTTTCAGCCCACCCTCAGGGCGAAACCGCCGGTATTGGCTACAATGCGCTTTTGCACAGGATTACAGCCATGGACCCCAAAGATTCCCTTATCGAATACCCGAGCGACTTCCCGATCAAGGTGATGGGCGCGAGCCACATCGACTTCGCCCCGACCATCGTGGCGCTGGTGACCCAGCTCGATCCCACCTTCGACGAGAGCAAGCTGGAAACCCGGCCATCGGCCAAGGGCAACTACACGGGCCTGACCGTGACCATCCGCGCCACCAGCCGCGAAATGCTCGACGAGGTGTACCGCACGCTGTCGACGCATCCGATGGTCAAGATGGTCCTGTAACGGCGTTCGCCCCAGATGTCAGCGACCTCCCCCCTGATTCGTGACCTCGGCCAGGCCGACTACGAGCCCACCTTCGCCGCGATGCGCGCCTTCACCGATGCGCGCACGCCCGAATCGCGCGACGAGCTGTGGATCGTCGAGCATCCGCCCGTGTTCACGCTGGGCCTGGGCGCCGACCGCGAACACGTGCTGGCCCCGCACGACATTCCGGTCATCCAGACCGACCGTGGCGGCGAAGTGACCTTCCATGGCCCCGGTCAGGTCGTGATCTATCTGTTAATGGACCTGCGCCGCAACAAGCCGGGCGGCAAGCTGTACGCGCGCCAGTTTGTGGAAAAAATCGAACAGGCGGTGATCGATGTGTTAGGGGCGTATAATCTTGGCGGTGAGCGCGTTGCCGGTGCACCCGGCATCTATATCGCAGACGGTCCGCGCAAAGGCGCCAAGATCGCTGCGCTGGGCCTGAAAGTACGCGGCAATGGTTGCACCTACCATGGCGTATCGCTGAACGTGGCGATGGACCTGGCCCCGTTCACCTGGATCAATCCGTGCGGTTACTCCGGACTGGTCACAGTCGATATGCGCACGATGGGCGTCGAGGCGCCGCTGCACGATGTACAGCGGGCGCTGGCCCAGGCCCTGGTCGATCAGCTGGCACCCGAGGGCGTCCAGCCAGACCCGAACAAACCAACTGACAGCCCCGCGAGGGCAACGAGCCTATGACTTCCGAAATCGATACCGGCGTCGCCGCCGCAGCCGCCTACAACGCCAGCGAAAAGCAAAAAGGCGCCAGCAAGACCTCGCGCATCCCGATCAAGATCGTGCCGATCGCCGAGATGGAGCGCCTGAAAAAGCCCGACTGGATCCGCGTCAAGGCGGCCACCGCCTCGTCGCGCTTCTACGAAATCAAGGACATCCTGCGCGCCAACAACCTGGTGACCGTGTGCGAAGAAGCGAGCTGCCCGAACATCGGCGAATGCTTCGGCAAGGGCACCGCAACGTTCATGATCATGGGCGACAAGTGCACCCGCCGCTGCCCGTTCTGCGACGTCGGCCACGGTCGCCCTGACCCGCTCGACATCAACGAGCCGGCCAACCTGGCCAAGACCATCGCTGCGCTGCGCCTGTCGTACGTCGTGATCACGTCGGTCGACCGCGACGACCTGCGTGACGGCGGCGCCGGCCACTTTGTCGAGTGCATCCAGAAAACGCGCGCCTCGAGCCCGGGCACCAAGATCGAAGTGCTGGTGCCCGACTTCCGCGGCCGCCTCGAAAAAGCATTGAACATCTTCGCCGACGGCCTGCCGGACGTCATGAACCACAACCTGGAAACCGTGCCGCGCCTGTACAAGGAAGCCCGTCCGGGCGCCGACTACACGCACTCGCTGGTGCTGCTGCGCGACTTCAAGAAGATGTACCCGAGCGCGGTCACCAAGTCGGGCATCATGGTCGGCCTGGGCGAGACCGATGAAGAAATCCTGCAGGTGATGCAGGACATGCGCGATCACGACATCGACATGCTCACCATCGGCCAGTACCTGGCGCCGACCAATTCGCACCTGCCGGTGCGCCGCTACGTGCACCCGGACGTCTTCAAGATGTTCGAGCAAAAAGCCTACGAAATGGGCTTCGTGCACGCGGCTGTCGGTGCGATGGTGCGTTCGTCGTATCACGCCGACCAGCAGGCACACAACGCAGGCGTGGCCGCATAAGCTGCCCCAAACTGCCTTCGGCCGGCCATCACGTGCCGGCGAAGGCAGGTCGCACCGTCTCATACACCGCCGCAGCAATGTCGGCGGAACCCCTCCCTTGACCCCGCTGCCGCAGCGCTCCCTGCGCGACTACCCGCCCTGTGCCGGGTCGTATGTTCACGTTCCTTCCTTCCTTCGCTCTCGTTGTTAAAGATTGCCGTTGCAGCATGGGCGCGGCATTCGATTCCGGACGCTTGATTCTTGCTGAATATAATCTCTCGTAATATTAAATAATGCTCGAAGCATTTAATTTTATATATTTGGCTGATATGCGGAGGAAATGGAATAACGTTCGTCGCGCTGCTAACATAGTTTGGTTTCAAAAGCGTGATTGGCATTCGATAAGATTCAAATTGGCGGCACGCTTTGATGCGTGCGCTCACGCAGACGCATTCCCGTACGTTCAAATGAAAAGTGCCCATGTTATTCAATCTGATCGCAGCGGGCGTTGCCGCAGGTTTTATGGCAGGGATATTCGGCATTGGCGGTGGCGCGATTGTCATTCCAATGCTGATGTATCTGTATCAAAGTGGCGGCATGGACAATAACGAGGCAATTCGCCTCGCATTCGGTACCTCGCTCGCCACCATGGCATTCACCGGCATGGCGTCATTTCTGAGTCACTGCGAACGTGGCAATGTCGATTTCGTCTGGCTGAAAAAACTGTTCATTCCGGCAGGCCTGGGGGCGACGGCAGGCGCCCTGGTGGCAACGCGCATACCGGGCATCTGGCTTGCGCTTGGCCTGGCGCTGATGCTGGCCTATTTCGGGTTCAAGCTGCTGATCCAGCGCGAGCATGACGGGACAGTGTCGGTGGCCTTCGTGCGCTTCCGGGTGGCCGCTGGCGTATTGTCAGGCGTGGCGTATTCGTTGGCGGGCATGGGGGGCGCTTCAGTCATCACGTTCTTCCTGACCCACGTCGGATTACCGATTCGCCGTGCGATCGGCACCGCCACCGGCGTCATCCTGCCCATCTCGCTGGGCGCGATGATCGGCTTCGGCGTGACTGCCGGCGCACCGCACGACTGGCGCTGGGGCTATATCGACCTGCATGCGCTGCTGGTGATGAGCGTGTGTGCGGTGGTGGCGTCCAGGTTCGGCGTGTGGGCGGCGGCGGCACTGCCGACATTGGTGCTGCGCCGGGGATTTGGGTTGTTCATGATGGGCCTGGCGGGCAAAACCATCTACACGGCGGTGCTGTAACGCGAAGGAGGCTGGTAGCGCGACAGGAAATTGGCCAGTGGCCGTGCGCAATTCGTGCGCAATTCGCATCCGCGATATAGTAGCGGCAACCGATTTTTGCGCAGCCAGCCATGAGCATTCTCCCGAACGACACCCCCGCCGATATTCCCGAAGACGACGCCGCGCTCGAGCGCGCACTTGACCTGGCCGCGCGCGGCATCGAACTGGTCAAGATGGAAGGCCGCGTGTTCCTGCGCTTCTCGGGCGCGGTGCGCTACGAAGGCTTGCACGTGCCATATCGCCTGGTGCCGTCGCGCGGCGTGCTGGCCAAGCCGAGCAAGTGGCGCAAGCTGGATCTGGCCGGGCGGCGCGCGCTGATCGAAGAGCGCACCGGTGACGCCGATCTCGCGCGCCTGCACCAGGACGCCGAGGAATTCGTGCGCGACCTGGCGGGCGATGCTGACGATGCCGGCTACGACCCGATGCTGTTTCTCGATGTGCTGGACGAACTGCAGACGTCCGAGCCGGCCGAGTACGTGTTCCAGCGGATTTCGCAGCGCCTGACGCACGCGATCGAGCGCGACGCCGAAGAGCGCCACGCGGCGCGCACCAAGGAAAGCATCAACCTGGCCGAGTACCCGCGCTCGTTCGACGTCGCCAGCCGCATGGGCCGCAAGTTCATCGCGCTGCTGGGGCCCACCAACTCGGGCAAGACGCACCGCGCGATGGAAGCGCTGGCCAAGGCGCCGAGCGGCGTGTATCTGGCGCCGCTGCGCCTCTTGGCGCTGGAAAACTACGAGCGCCTGCAGGCTGCGCGGCCCCACGGCGAGGCGATCAAGGTCAGTCTGATCACGGGCGAGGAACGGCGCCTGGTGGAGGGCGCGACGCACGTCGCCAGCACCGTCGAAATGCTCGACTCCAAAACGCCGATCGACGTGGCCGTGATCGACGAGATCCAGATGCTGGCCGACCGCGACCGCGGCGCCGCCTGGACTGCCGCCGTGTGCGGCGCGCCGGCAGCGGTCGTGTACCTGGTTGGCGCACCGGAAGCGCGGCGCGCGATCGAGGCGCTGGCCGAGCGGCTCGATGTGCCGCTCGAGGTGCATGTGCTCAAGCGGATGGGCCCTCTGGAGATGGAGCCGATGGCCGTGCGCAAGCTGTCGAACCTGCGCCGCGGCGACGCCGTGATCGCGTTCTCGCGCCGCGAGGTGCTCAAGTGGCGCGACATGATCACCGACAAGGGGCTGTCGGTCGCCACCGTCTACGGCAACCTGTCGCCCGAGGTGCGCCGCGCGCAGGCCGAGCGCTTCCGCGACGGCCAGGCCGACATCGTGGTGGGCACCGATGCGCTGGCGATGGGGCTGAACATGCCGATCGCGCGCATCGTGATGACGACCACGGTCAAGTACAACGGCGTCGAGGAAGAAGAAATCTCCGCTGCGCTGGCCAAGCAGATCGCGGGCCGGGCAGGGCGCTACGGCGTGCACGATGAAGGCTTCGTTGTCGGTTACGACGACGAGACGCACCAGGTCATGCGCTCATTGATGAAGGAAAAAATCCCGGCGGTGGCAACCAGCGGCTTTGCCGTGGCGCCGTCGCTCGAGCAGCTGCACCGCATTTCGTCGGTGACGGGCGAGACGTCGCTGGTCAAGCTGCTCAAGCGGTTTGTCCACAATATCGACGTGCCGGACGGCTTCTTCTACCCGCGCATCACCGAAGACCAGAACGAGCGCGCCGAGTGGCTCGACACGCTGCCGCTCTCGGTGGCCGACAAGTTCATGCTGTCGCTGGTGCCGATCTCGAGCCGCGTGCCGGCGCTGCAGAAGGCGTGGGAACACTGGTGCCTGTCGCTGGCCAAGAAGATCGTCGTCAAGCTGCATGGTCACAGCAATCCGCAGCAGCTGTTCTACATGAACCTGCAAGAGGTCGAGGACCAGTGCCGCGTGTATTCGGCCTATGCGTGGCTGGGGTACCGGGCGCCGGAGTACTTCCCGAGCATCGCGCTGGCGCAGGAGCTGGCGCGCGAAGCGTCCGAGCGGGTCGACGCGCTGCTGCAGCAGCAGAACGCGGCGGCCCGGCAGCGGCATGGCGGGAAGAGTAGCGGCAAGGGTGGCAAGCACCATGAGGGGCGGCGCCGCTGACATCGGCGGTGGTCTCGGTGTACGATGCCGCTTTCATAAAAACACCGAGACAACCCCATGAGCATCCCGCACACCCCTGACGCCTTCAACACCTTCGGCGCTACCTACCTGCCTGGCCACCTGGGCATCCAGATTACGGAGGTCAGCCCCGGCAAGCTGGCCGCCGAAATGCCGGTCGCGCCGCACCTGCTGGCGCCGAACGGCTACCTGCACGCCGGTAGCGTGGTCACTCTGGCTGATACCTGCGCCGGCTATGGTTGCATCAGCAATCTGCCGGAAGGCGCGCAGAACTTCACGACGATCGAATTGAAATCGAACCACCTGGGCACCGCGCGCGAAGGCACCATCGCCTGCGTCGCCACCGCCGTGCACCTGGGCCGCACGACGCAGATCTGGGACGCCATTGTCACGGACAAGGCCAGCGGCAAAACCATCGCGCTGTTCCGTTGCACGCAGATGATCCTGTATCCAAAAGCGTAACCAGAATCAGCCGGCCAGCTCTTTCTCGATCAGCTTGTGCACCGCGCCGAAGTCCGGCGCGCCGACATAGGTCTTGATGATGCGGCCCTGCTTGTCGATCAGGAAGGTGGTGGGCGTGAGCGTGACGTCGCCGAACTGGCGCGCGATATCGCCCGCCGAATCAAGCGCCACGGTAAATGGCAGCTTGCGCTGCTCGGCAAAATTGAGCACGTAGTCGGGCCGGTCGTACTGCATCGCAACGGCGACGAATTCGAGGCCTTGGGCCTTGTACTTGTTGTAGGTCGCGACCATGTCAGGCATCTCCTTGACGCAGGTGACGCACGACGTGGCCCAGAAGTTGACCATCACGACTTTGCCGCGCAGCGACTGGGTCGACACCTTGTCGCCGGCGATGCTGATGAACGTGACGTCCGGGGCCGGCGTGCTGCTGGCCAGCGACGCGTAGCCGATACCGGCCAGCGCCAGCACGACGGCGCCGATGGCGGCAGGCTTGATCCAGGAGCGGGAATGGTTGGACGCGGGGGATGCGGTCATGGTCGGCGATCGAATAAAAAAAGCGGCAGGGCCATTATAGCCCTGCCGCTTTTTTTGCATGGTGCGGATGCACCCGGGGTTCAGGAACCCTGCGGTGCGTTCTGCGCGTTGGTCTGCTTGGCGCGTGCGTCTTCTTCGCTGATGTATTCGAAAATCTTTACCACGCGCGTCACACCCGAGACGCCCTTGGCGACGTCGGCAGCGATATTGCCTTCACGCGGGGTGACAAGACCCATCAGGTAGACCACGCCACGTTCGGTCGTGACCTTGAACGAGATCGCCGACACGGTTTTCATGTCGACCAGGCTGGCCTTGACCTTGGTGGTGATGAGCGCATCGTTCGAGCGCGACGTGTAGCTCGACGAACCTGAAATCTTCAGTTCGTTGATGACCGACACGACGTTTTCGATCTTGCGCACTTCGCGCTCGGCCGCGGCTTTCATGGCTTCGTCGCGCACTTCGCCGGTGAGCAGCACCTTGCGGTTGAAGCTCGTGACGTTGATGTTGCCGTCGCCATTCGTGACTTCGCGCATCTTGATCTCGGCCTTGACCGTGACCGATTTGTCTTCGGTCTGGGCGCCCAGCGTGCGGCGGTCGACTGCCGAGACGGCGCTGCCGATGCCGGCGCCGACGATCAGGCCGAAGCAGCCCGACAGCGATGCCAGCAGGGCCGAGCCCAGAACGACTTTCGTCAACAGCACGGCCATAGGCCGGCGGGTATTACGCATTCTCGTCTCCTCCGAACAGCGCGACGTCGATACCGTCGCAGATGCAGTGAATGGCGCACAGGTGAACTTCCTGGATCCGCGCGGTGCGCGAATGCGGGACGTTGACGTGGACGTCGGCGTCGGTCAGCAGCTTGGCCAACTGGCCGCCGTCCTTGCCTGTAAACGCCACGATGCGCATTTCGCGCTCGAGCGCCGCTTCGACCGCAGCGAGCACATTGCCCGAGTTGCCCGAAGTGGAAATGGCCAGCAGGATGTCGCCGGCCTGGCCAAAGGCCTGCACCTGCTTGGAATAGATTTCGCGGAAGCTGTAGTCGTTGCCAACGGCAGTCAGGATCGACGTGTCGGTGGTCAGCGCGATGGCTGGGAGCGGGAAGCGCTCGCGTTCGAAGCGCCCGACCAGCTCGGCAGCAAAGTGCTGGCAGTCGGCGGCCGAACCGCCGTTACCGCAGGCCAGGATCTTGTTGCCATTGGACAGGGCGCCGAACATGAGCTCGACCGCCTGGGAAATGTGGGGAGCCAGGGTTGCAGCCGACCTCATCTTCAGGTCAGCGCTCTCCTGGAAGTGAGCGAGGATGCGTTGTGTATTCATAGCCGAGGATTATAGTGTAGTAGCAAGGGACACTGGGCAAGGTCGGTAAAAATTGCTTACACTTCAATCACGTTCTGCAGCCACTCGATCTGTTCGCCATCGATGGCGATGACGTCGAAGCGGCAGGGCGGGGTGACGGGAAAGCGCAGCAGGTAGACCTGGGCCGCGCAGACCAGGCGCCGGATCTTGGCCGGCGTGATGCTGGCTGCGGCGCCGCCTTGTGCGCTGCTGGCGCGCTGGCGCACTTCGACGAACACGAGCGTGGCGCCGTCGCGCATGATCAGGTCGATTTCGCCGCCCTTGCAGCGAAAGTTCTGGTCCACCAGCGCGAGCTTGCGGCGGCGCAGGTAGGCGCTGGCGGCAAGTTCATACTGGTGGCCCTGGGCCTGCCGTAGGGACAGGCGCCCGGGCCACATGTCACTGGCCGGTGGAGACCGCTTCGAAGACGCGGCCGGTCACGGCGGCGCCATCGGCGCCAGGCATTGCATCCCGCACGACGACACCGGTTTCGACGCGGCGGAATGCGCGTGCGCCCTGGCCCATGTCGATCGACAGGCGGCCCGTGGCGCCGTCGAGCTCGAATGCACCGGACGGGCGCAGCGACAGTTCGCGCGCGATGCGGTAGGCGTCGATGCCCAGCGCGTACAGGCGCTGCAGGTCGAGGCCCTGGCCGCCACTGCTCCAGCTCGGGTAGCTTGCCACGGCCGGGTGATCGGCTTGCACGGTCCATGGCAGGTCGAGGATGCGAACGCCGACCAGCTCAGGCGGGATGCTGGCCGGGTCGCGGCCCGGGTTGACGGAGGCCGTGCCATAGGTGGGCATCGAGGTGCCGAGCGCGCTGCGCACCTGGCGCAGGCTGTTGGCGTCGAGTGCGGCGTAGACCAGTTGCGGCGGCTGCGATTGCAGGCGCGCGCGCAGGTCGGCCAGCGCATTGCCGTCGACGTAGCCGCCCGCATTGGGCAGCTCGACTGTGGTCTGGGTGCGGCCCAGCTCGGACCAGCGCGCGCTGAAGGCGCCCGACAGGCGCTGCTGCCAGGTGGCGCGGCCGGTCAGCACCAGTGCCTGGCCGGACGGCTGCTCGCCGGCAGCCCAGTCGGCCACCTGGCGCGCTTCCTCTTCGAGCGACAAGCCGATGACGAGCATCTTGGACGGCAGCGCGGACGCCACCTGCGGGTGGTTCAGCGCAATGGTCGGCTTGGTGACGGCGCCGCTGGTGGCCAGGGCTGCCACGGCAGGGCGCGCGAGCGGACCGACGACGATGTCGTTCTCGGCGGCCGCCATGCGGTAGGCGTCGAGCGCGGCTTGCGACGAGTCGCCGGTGGGCACGAGGTTGACGGTGACGTTGCCGCGCTGCTGGTCGTACGCGGCCATGAAGCCGGCGCGTACCGCTTCGGCTGGCTGGGCCAGCGCCTGCGATTCGAGGGGCAGGAGCAGCGCGACGCGGACGGTGGGGCCGCTTGGCGCCGCTGCTGCACTTGGCGTGCTGCCGTCGGCGCTCGGTGGCAATTCGACCGGACTGGTCTGGACACCGCTATCGGAACGCGACGCAGGTGGTGTATAAGCAGAGTCGGCAGGTGCGGCAGGCGCACCACTTGTCACTGACGCGCCTGGGCCGCACAATCCGCCTGGCATGCCACAACCGGTATCGGGTGGCAGGGGCGTACTGCCGCACGCGGCCAGCAGTGTCGTGAGAGAAGCGGCAATCAAGCCCGTGAGATTTTTTTTCTTCAGCATCGGAACCCTATATGACAGAACAGCAGACCATCGACATCGCCCGACTTCCCGTCATGGGCGAGGCGGCCCAGCAGTCCTATCCTACCGCAACGCTGTATGTCGTGGCTACTCCGATTGGCAACGTCACCGACATCACCCTGCGTGCTTTACACCTGCTGGCCCTGGCCGACGTCGTCGCCTGTGAAGACACGCGCAAGACTGGCGCGTTATTGCAACGCTTTGGTTTGAGCAAGAGCACGATCGCCGCGCACCAGCACAACGAGCGCGAGGTGGCCGACAAGATTGTCGAGCGCCTGCGTGCCGGCCAGCGGGTGGCGCTGGTGTCCGACGCCGGCACGCCGGGCGTGTCCGATCCGGGCGCGCGCATAGTGGACGCGGTCCGTACTGCCGGCCTGAACGTGGTGCCGTTGCCGGGGCCGTCGGCGGCGATCACGGCGCTGTCGGCCAGCGGCCTGGTCAACGATCGCTTCCACTTTGTCGGCTTTCTGCCGGCCAAGGCCAAGGGGCGCGAAACGGCGCTGGCGCCCCTGACGCGCGAAACGTCGACGCTCGTGTTCTACGAGGCGCCGCACCGGATCGTCGATTGCGTCGAAGCATTGGTGGCCGCGTTCGAGCCGACCCGCCAGGTCGTGTTTGCCCGCGAACTGAGCAAGATGTTCGAAGAAATCCACCGCTGCACGCTGGGTGACGCGCTGGCCTGGGTCAAGGCCGATGCGCACCGCGAGAAGGGCGAATTCGTCGTGCTGGTCGAGGGCGCAGTGGAAGCGAGCGACGCCGAAGACATCGAGGCCGAGCGCGTGCTGCAGATCCTGCTCACCGAATGCAGCGTCAAGCAGGCGGCCAATCTGGCGGCGCAGATCACGGGGCGCAAGAAGAATGCCTTGTATGAGCGGGCACTGCAGATCCGGGGTGAGTGAGGATTTTGACGCGAAATCCTTGACCAAGTGACGGCAAGCCGGTATTATCTTGCTTCTTCGGAGTGTAGCGCAGCCCGGTAGCGCACCTGGTTTGGGACCAGGGGGTCCAAGGTTCGAATCCTTGTACTCCGACCAGCATTAAGAGAAAAGCCGACAACGCAAGTTGTCGGCTTTTTTCGTTGTGCGGCCGTTTTCCTTGAAACAGCCCCCGGAACACCGGGGGCCTGCAGGTCAACCCGCCCGTTTGGCCGCCAGCGCATTGCCGGCGCGGCTGATGCTCTTGCGGCCCAGCTGTGCCGAGATGAACAGCCCGGCATCGACCACCTGGTCGAGATCCACGCCCGTCTCGATCCCCAGCCCCTGCATCAGGTACAGCACGTCTTCGGTCGCCACATTGCCGGTCGCACCCTTGGCATACGGGCAGCCGCCCAGACCCGCCACTGACGAGTGGAAAATCGCTACACCCACTTCCAGCGCCGCATAGATATTCGCCAGCGCCTGGCCATACGTGTCGTGGAAGTGGCCAGCCAGCTGGCCCATCGGGAATGCCTGCGCTGCGCGCAGCATCACGGCCTGCGTCTGGCGCGCGGTTGCTACGCCGATCGTGTCGGCGATATCGATCTCGTCGCAACCCAGGTCGCGCATGCGCGCCACGACGTCGCCCACGGCGTCCAGCGACACGGCGCCCTGGTACGGGCAGCCGAACGCCGTGCTGATCGAGCCGCGCAGGCGCAGGCCGTGCTCCTTGGCAGCGCGCGCGACCGGCTCAAAGCGCGCGATCGACTCGGCAATCGAACAGTTGATGTTCTTTTGCGAAAACGCCTCGGACGCTGCGCCGAATACCACGACCTCGTCGGCCTTGCCGGCCAGCGCGGCCTCGAAGCCCTGCATGTTCGGCACCAGCGCCGAATAGATCGTGCCGGGCCGGCGTTCGATGCGGGCCAGCACTTCGGCGGACGTTGCCATCTGCGGCACCCACTTGGGCGAGACAAAGGCGGCCGCCTCGACATTGACGAAACCGGCGCGCGCCAGGCGCTCGACCAGTTCGATTTTCACGTCAGCGCCGAGCGCTTCTTTTTCGTTCTGCAGGCCGTCGCGGGGGCCGACTTCGACAATCTTGACCTTCGTTGGCAGGGGTGTCATTTCTTAATATCCACGTTGGCGGTCGACGAGGTCATCGACCGGTTGGCTGTGTTCCAGGGCGTCGATCTTGGCGACGATCTGGCGCACGGCGTCCTGGCGCATGGTGAGCGCCGAAATATGCGGGGTGAGGGCGATGCGCGGCTCGTTCCAGAACGGGTGCTGGGCCGGCAGCGGCTCGTGGCGAAACACGTCGAGCGTGGCGCCGGCAATGTGCCCGGAGCGGATCAGCGTCATCAAATCGGGTTCGGCCAGGATCGCGCCGCGCGAGACGTTGATCAGATACGCGCCCGGTGCCAGCTTGCCCAGGTTGTGACGGTCGAGCAGGTTGGTGGTGTCCGGCGTCAGCGGCAGCAGGCAGACCAGCACGCGTGTGCCGTGCAAAAAGTCGCCGAATTGCGCCAAGCCGGCATAGGTCGGCACGCCCGGGATGTCTTTCGGGCTGCGACTCCAGCCGCGCACGGGAAAGCCGAAATGGCGCATTGCCTCGACCACCGGCATGCCCAGCCGGCCCAGGCCCATGACGCCGATCGTGAACGATTCTTTCGGATGCTGGGGCAGCGGATTCCAGGCGCCGTGCCTGGCCTGCTGCTCGTATTCGTCAAAGCGGCGGAAGTAGCGCAGCACCGCATGCGCCACATACTCGGCCATCTGCACGCCCATGCCGGCGTCGCCCAGGCGCACCAGCGGCACGTCGGGCAAGGCATCGCCAAACTTGAGCAGCGCATCGACGCCGGCGCCCATCAGGAAGATCGCCTTGACGTCACCCAGCTGGGCCAGCAGGGCCGGCGCCGGATTCCACAGCACCGCGTAATCGCAGTGCGCCAGTTGCTCGCCTTCTTTCCAGATGACGGTCTCGATGCCTGGCAGCACGCTGGCAAACGCGTGTTCCCAAGGCTCGCTGACGCCATCGCCCCGGTACAGGACAATACGCATGTCTCCCCCTCATCGTGTAGGGTGGTTTTTATGGGTGTTGCTTACGCCGCCTTGAAGGCCAGCAGCGGCGCGCCGTCGGCAACCTGGTCGCCGACCTCGTACAGCACGTCCTCGACCACGCCATCACCCGGCGCGGCAATCGTGTGCTCCATCTTCATCGCTTCCATGATGACGAGCGGTTCGCCCTTCACCACGGTGGCGCCGGCCTGGACCAGCACCGCCACCACCTTGCCGGGCATCGGCGCCGTCAGGCGACCGCCGAGCGTTTCGACTTCGCCGGCGTGGGCCATCGGATCATTGTACGTCAGCGTGAAATGCTGACCGCCGGTAAATACGTGGAACACGTCGCCGTCGCGGCGCACGACGCCCTGGACGGCCGTCTCGCCGAGGCGCAGCGCCAGGTCGTCGCCAGTGCGACCGACGCGCTCCACGCGCTGCGCCTGGCCATCGAGGTCGATCTCGAGCCCGTCGCGGCGGTAGGTCAGGCCGATGCGGTAGGCGCCGAATTCATCGGACCACGACAGCACGCGGCGGTAGTCGCCGTTCATGCGCCAGCCGCTCGCCTGGCTCCACGGATCAGGGTCGTTGGCCGCGTTGGCCGCGTCCTCGCGCAGCGCGAACACGGCCAGCGCGAGTGCGCCCAGCGGCGCCGGCGTGGCAGGCGGGAACAGCGTCGCGCCATGGCGCTCGATCAGGCCCGTGTCCAGGTCGGCCGTGGCAAATGCCTCGCCCTCGACCAGGCGTTTCAGGAACGCGATATTGGTGGCCAGCCCGACGATGCGGAACTCGCTCAGCGCCTGCGACATGCGCGCCAGTGCCTGGGTGCGGTCCGCGCCCCAGACGATCAGCTTGGCGATCATCGGATCGTAGAACGGCGAAATCGCATCGCCTTCGCGCACGCCGGAATCGACGCGCACGGCGGCTGGATTGGCGCCGTCGCTGCCCAGCTCGAACGCGACCGCGCGCGGTACGTCCATATGGCGCAAGGTGCCGATCGACGGCAGGAAACCCTTCTCGGGATTTTCGGCATACACGCGCGCTTCGATCGCGTGGCCGTGGATGCCCAGTTCATGCTGCTGTTTCGGCAGCGCTTCGCCAAAGGCGACCCGCAACTGCCATTCCACCAGGTCGGTCCCGGTGATCATTTCGGTCACCGGATGCTCGACCTGCAGGCGCGTGTTCATCTCCATGAAGTAGAACGAGCCGTCCTGGTTGGCGATGAATTCGACAGTGCCGGCGCCGACATAGCCGACCGCGCGCGCGGCGTTCACGGCCGCTTCGCCCATCGCGGCGCGGCGCTCCGGCGGCATGCCGGGGGCGGGCGCTTCTTCCAGCACCTTCTGGTGCCGGCGCTGCACCGAGCAATCGCGCTCGTGCAGGTAGACGCAGTTGCCCAGGCTGTCGGCAAACACCTGGATCTCGATGTGGCGCGGGCGGATCAGGTACTTCTCGACCAGCACCTTGTCGTCGCCGAAACTGGAAATCGCTTCGCGCTTGCACGAGGCCAGCGCGCCTTCGAAATCTTCAGAGCGCTCGACCACGCGCATGCCCTTGCCGCCGCCGCCGGCACTGGCCTTGAGCAGCACCGGGTAACCGATGCGGTCGGCCTGCTCGCGCAGAAACGCCGGATCCTGCTCGTCGCCGTGGTAGCCCGGCACGAGTGGCACGTTGGCGCTCTCCATCAGCTGCTTGGCGGCGGACTTCGAACCCATCGCGCGCATCGATGCCGCGGGTGGGCCGACGAACACGAGGCCAGCCGCGTGGACGGCGTCGGCGAACTCGGCGTTTTCGGACAGGAAGCCATAGCCGGGGTGGATCGCCTGCGCGCCGGTGGCCTTGGCAACTTCGATGATTTTCTGGCCGCGCAGATAACTGTCGCGCGCGGCGGCGGGGCCGATCAGGATGGCCTCATCGCAGACCGCGACGTGCTTGGCGCCGGCGTCGGCCTCGGAATACACGGCGACGGTGCGAATACCCATGCGGCGCGCGGTGGCGGCGACACGGCAGGCGATCTCGCCACGATTGGCGATGAGGAGTTTGGTGAACATGCGCGTTATCTTTCGCTTATGGTTGTTCGGGTGGTGCTTGCGCGGCCGTGTCTCCCCGGCCGCGCAGATAGTGCGCTTAGCAGCTGCAGGCTTCCTTCGGCGCCGAGTCCAGCGTCGCGGCGCGGGTTTTCAGGCCCAGTTTTTCCAGCAGCACGCGGTCGTCGTCGGCTTCCGGATTCTCGGTGGTCAGCAGCTTGTCGCCGTAGAAGATCGAGTTGGCGCCGGCCATGAAGCACATCGCTTGCACGGCTTCGCCCATTTCGCGGCGGCCCGCCGACAGGCGCACGCGCGCTTGCGGCATCGTGATGCGCGCGACCGCAATGGTGCGCACGAATTCGATCGGGTCGAGCTTGTCCATGCCGTGCAGCGGCGTGCCCGCCACCTGCACCAGGTGGTTGACCGGCACCGATTCCGGATACGGGTTCAGGTTCGCCAGTTGCGCGATCAGGCCGGCGCGCTGTTCGCGCGTTTCGCCCATGCCGACGATGCCGCCGCAGCAGACCTTCAGGCCCGCTTCGCGCACGCGGCCCAGCGTGTCCAGGCGGTCCTGGTATTCGCGGGTCGAAATGACGTTGTTGTAGAAGTCCGGCGCGGTGTCGATATTGTGGTTGTAGTAGTCCAGGCCAGCGCGCTTGAGCTGTTCGGCCTGGCCGGCTTCGAGCATGCCCAGCGTGGCGCAGGTTTCCATGCCCAATGCCTTGACTTCACGCACCATCGTCTCGACCTTGTCCATGTCGCGCTCTTTCGGGCTGCGCCACGCTGCGCCCATGCAGAAGCGCGTCGCGCCGCTGGCCTTGGCCGCGCGCGCCGCGTCGAGCACCGTGTCGATGTCGAGCAGCTTCTTGGCTTCCACGCCGGTGTCGTAGCGCGCCGCCTGCGGGCAGTAGCCGCAGTCTTCTTCGCAGCCGCCGGTCTTGATCGACAACAGGGTCGCCAGTTCGACGTCGCCATCCGGGAAATTCAGGCGGTGCGCGGTCGACGCGCGGTGCATCAGTTCGGTGAACGGCAGGTCGAACAGCGCGAGCACGTCGGCCAGCGGCCAGGTTGCATTCTCGGGCGGCTTGATGGCTGCCGTTGGGCGGTGCAGGGCGACAGTGTTCATATTGGTCATTTCGGTTCCTTCAAAAACTAGACCCGCGTGGACGGCCAGCCTGGCAGTCCGGCGAGGTCGATAAATTCGGCTGCCGCAGCAGCCGTCGGTTCGTTCAGGCGCGGCACGTGGCCCAGCAGCGGCGCCGGGATACGCTGGGTCAGCGCCTCGATGTTCTCTTGCGCAAAGCGCATCTCAAGGTCGACCGTGTTGGCGACCCAGCCGGCCAGCACCAGGCCGCGCGCCACGATCGCCTCGACCGTCAGCAGCGCATGGCTGATGCAGCCCAGGCGCACGCCGACGACGAGGATCACGGGCAGGTTCAGTTGTGCGGCCAGGTCGGCGCTGTCGAAGTCGTCGTTGAAGGGCACGCGGAAGCCCCCCACGCCTTCGACCACGACCGCGTCGGACGCGGCCTGGATCTCGGCAAAGGCGGCCAGGATCGGCACCAGTTCGATCGTCACGCCCTCAAACGCGGCGGCGATGTGGGGCGCGGCCGGTTCGCGCAGCAGGTAGGGCGTGGTCAGCGATGCCGGCAGGTGCACGTTGCCGGCCGCGATCAGCTGATCGGCGTCGTCGTTGTGCAGCGCGCCGTCACGCAGTTCGGTGCCGGCCGCAACGGGCTTCATGCCGCAGGCGCGCTGGCCTGTGGCCACGAGCTTGTGCAGGATGGCGGCCGAGATCAGCGTCTTGCCGATCTCGGTGTCGGTGCCGGTGACGAAGCACGCAAAGCGCATTGGCAGGTCGTCGGCGCGCAGTTCGAGTTCAGGCTCCAGCACGGGTTCATCGAACTCGGTCAGGTCGACCTCGGGGTCCAGTGCGGGTTGCGCGATGACCGGTGCATCGGTGTCATTCAGATTGTTCATGGTGCGGCCTTTTCCAGTTCGTTGAGCGCCTGCGCCAGCCGCGCCACGTCATCCGTGGCGTGGGCGGCGGACAAGGTCACGCGCAGGCGCGCGGTGCCGGGCGCCACGGTCGGCGGGCGGATCGCCGGCACCCACAAGCCCTGCGCATGCAGGCGGCTGGCGGCGTGCAGCGCAGCGTCGTTGCTGCCGATGATGACGGGCTGGATCGGGGTGGTCGACGCTGCCAGTTGCCAGCGTTCCAGACGCAGCGAACCACGCAGTTGCTCGACCAGCCGTGCCAGGTGCGCACGCCGTTCGGCGCCCTCGTCACCGCCCATGATAGCAAGGCTGGCGAGCAAGGCGTGTGCAAGCGCCGGCGGGCAGGCCGTCGTGTAGATATACGGGCGCGCGCGCTGGATGAGTAATTCGATCACGCTGGCGTGCGCGGCGACAAAAGCGCCGCCGACACCGGCGGCCTTGCCCAGCGTGCCCATGTAGATCAGGTTGCTCGAGCGCAGGCCGAAGTGTTCCAGTGCGCCGCGTCCGTTCTGGCCCAGCACGCCGAAGCCGTGGGCATCGTCGACCACCAGCCAGGCGCCGTGGCGCTCGCATGCGGCCAGCAGCGCCGGCAGCGGCGCCAGGTCGCCATCCATGCTGAACACGCTGTCGGTGACGACGATCTTCGTGCTGGCGCTGCTGGCGGCCAGGCGTTGCGTCAGCGTCTCGACGTCGCCATGCGGGTAGACCGTGACGCCCGCTTTTGCAAGCCGGGCACCGTCGATCAGCGAGGCGTGGTTCAGCGCCTCGGAAAAGATCATCGCATCGGCATCGACGCCCAGGGCGCTGAGGATCGCCAGGTTGGCCATGTAGCCGGTGCACAGCGTCAGCGCGCGCGCCTGCTCGAGATGCGGCGCCATCCACGCGGCCAGCGTTTCTTCGAGCAGGTGATGGGCGCGGCTGTGGCCCGACACCAGGTGCGAGGCGCCGCTGCCGGCGCCGTACAGCTGCGCACCTTCACGCAGCGCCTCGATGACTTGCGGATGCGCGGCCAGGCCCAGGTAATCGTTGCTGCAAAAGGCCAGCAGGTCACGTCCGTCGACCAGCTGGCGTGGCGCGCAGGCGCCATCGGTGATGCGACGACGGCGCGTCAGGCTGCGCGCGGCCAGCGTGTCGAGCTGGCGGTCGATGGTGGCGATCAGATCCATCACATCATCCCGCGATGACGGATTCGAACGTCTTGATCGTGCGCGCCGCCAGGCCCGCGACTTCTTCTTCGTCCAGCACGTACGGCGGCATCAGGTACACGGTGCGGCCGATGGGGCGCAGCAGTAGTTCGTTCTCGGCCGCCGTCGAAAAGAAGCGGCGCGCGAAGGTCGAGGCAAGATCGGTATCCGGTTCGACCGCGTCGAATGCGAAGATCATCCCGCGCTGGCGGAAGTGGCGCGTGCGCGGATGGTCGGCCAGCGGCGCCAGCGCCACCGTCATCCTGGTGGCCAGCTCGCGGTTGCGGTTCAACACGTCGTCTTCTTCAAAAATGTCGAGCGTGGCCAGCGCCGCGCGGCAGGCCAGCGGATTGCCGGTGTACGAGTGCGAGTGCAGAAAGCCGCGCGTGATGTCGGTGCTGTAGAAGGCCTGGTAGATGTCGTCGCGCGTGAGCACGAGCGAGAGCGGCAGGTAGCCGCCGCTGATGCCTTTCGACAGGCACAGGAAGTCCGGCCAGATGCCGGCCTGCTCGCAGGCGAAGAAGGTGCCGGTGCGCCCGCAGCCGACCGCGATCTCGTCGGCGATCAGGTGCACGCGGTGCTGGTCGCACAGGTCGCGCAAGAGCTTGAGATACAGCGGGTCGTACATCGCCATGCCGGTGGCGCACTGCACCAGCGGCTCGACGATGATGGCGGCGATCCTGTCGCCGCGTTCTTCGAACAGCGCTTTCACTTCAAGGATCGCGCGCCGCGCGACGTCCTGCGCCGTCTCGCCCTCGAACGCGTTGCGGGCATCGGGGGCGCTCACCACGTGCGACGCGCGCAGCAGCGGGCCGTAGGCGTCCTTGAACAGCGGCACGTCGGTGACCGACAGCGCGCCGATCGTCTCGCCGTGGTAGCTGCCCTGCAGGCAGACGAATTCCTGCTTGGCCGACTGATCGGCATTGCGCCACGCGTGAAAGCTCATCTTCATCGCGATTTCCACGGCCGATGCGCCGTCGGAGGCGAACGTGGCATGGCCCAGCGCGTGACCGGTGAGCGCCGTCAGGCGTTCGGCCAGCTCGACCACGGGCGCGTGCGTGAAGCCGGCCAGCATCGCGTGTTCGAGCTTGTCCAGCTGGTCCTTCAGCGCGGCGTTGATGCGCGGGTTGGCGTGGCCGAACAGGTTGACCCACCACGAGCTGATGCCGTCCAGGTAGCGCTTGCCGTCATAGTCGTACAGCCACGGCCCCTTGCCGTGGCTGACCGCGATCAGCGGCACCTCTTCGTGATGCTGCATCTGGGTGCAGGGATGCCAGACGCTGCGCAGGCTGCGCGCGATCCAGTCGGAGGAGGTGGTTTGCTGCGTCACTATAAAGTTCCAATACTAGTTAATCCATGTCGGCTTGCGCTTTTCAAGGAACGAGGCCACGCCTTCGCGGCCTTCGGTCGATGCGCGGATCGCGGCGATGCGCCCGGCCGTGTCACGCAACAGCGCGTCGTCGACCGGCTGGCCGACGATTTCGCGCACCAGCGTCTTGGCCTGCCGGACGGCGTGCGGGCTGTTGTTCACCAGCGCCTTGACGATCCCGGCGACGGTCGCGTCGAGCGCTTCCGGCGCCACGACGGCGTGCGCGACACCGATGCGCTGCGCCTCGGCCGCATCGAACCGCTCGGCCGTTATAAAGTACCGGCGCGCCGCCTGTTCGCCCATCGCCTTGATCACGTAAGGCGAGATGGTAGCCGGAATCAGCCCGAGCTTCACTTCGGACAGGCAAAAACCGGCCGACTCGCTCGCAACGACGATGTCGCAGGCGGCCACCAGGCCCATGCCGCCGGCGTAGCAATCGCCCTGTACGCGCGCGACCACCGGCTTGGGGCACAGGTAGATCGTGCGCAGCATGTCGGCCAGGCGCATGGCGTCGGCCTCGTTCTCGTCATGCGAGTAGCCGGCCATCTTTTTCATCCAGTTCAGGTCCGCGCCGGCGCAGAACGACGGGCCATTGGCGGCCAGGACGATTGCGCGCACGGCGTCGTGGCCGCCGAGTTCATCGAACACGCGCGCCAGTTCGGCAATCGCCCCTTCGTTGAAGGCATTGCGCAGGTCGGGGCGGTTCAGCGTGACGGTGGCGACCTTGTCGGCGACGGTCACAAGCAGGGTTTCGTAGGTCATCGTCATTCCCTTACATGCGGAACACGCCGAACGTCGTGTCGCCGATCGGCTGGTTCATGGCGGCGGACAGGCCCAGGCCCAGCACGGTGCGGGTATCGGCCGGGTCGATCACGCCATCGTCCCACAGGCGCGCCGACGCGTAATACGGGTGGCCCTGGTGCTCGTACTGGTCGCGGATCGGCTGCTTGAACGCGGCTTCTTCTTCGGGCGACCACTGGCCGCCGCGGCCTTCGATGCCATCGCGCTTGACGGTGGCCAGCACCGACGCGGCCTGGTCGCCGCCCATCACCGAGATGCGCGCATTGGGCCACATCCACAGGAAGCGCGGCGAGAACGCGCGGCCGCACATGCCGTAGTTGCCGGCGCCGAACGAGCCGCCGATGATGACGGTGAACTTCGGTACCGCAGCCGTGGCCACGGCCGTGACCATCTTGGCGCCGTTGCGCGCGATGCCTTCGTTTTCGTATTTGCGTCCGACCATGAAGCCGGTGATGTTCTGCAAGAACACGAGCGGAATCTTGCGCTGGCAGCACAGCTCGATGAAGTGCGCGCCTTTCAGCGCCGACTCGGAAAACAGGATGCCGTTGTTGGCGATGATGCCGACCTTCATGCCGAAGATGTGGGCGAAGCCGCACACGAGCGTCGTGCCGTAGCGCGCCTTGAATTCGTCGAACACGCTGCCGTCGACCACGCGCGCGATCACTTCGCGCACGTCGAATGGTTTGCGCGTATCGACCGGGATGACGCCGTACAGTTCCGACGCCGGATAGTGCGGCTCGACGCTCGCGCGCCGTTCGCCCTGCTGCGGCTTGACGCGGTTCAGGTTCGACACGATCGTGCGCGCCAGCGACAGCGCATGCGGATCGTTCTGCGCCAGGTGGTCGGCCACGCCCGACAGGCGCGTGTGCACGTCGCCGCCGCCCAGATCTTCGGCGCTGACGACTTCACCGGTCGCCGCTTTCACCAGCGGCGGGCCGCCGAGGAAAATTGTGCCCTGGTCCTTGACGATGATCGACTCGTCGCTCATCGCGGGCACGTAGGCGCCGCCGGCGGTGCACGAGCCCATCACCACGGCGATCTGCGGGACACCCTTGGCCGACAGGTTCGCCTGGTTGTAGAAGATGCGGCCGAAGTGGTCGCGGTCGGGGAACACGTCGTCCTGGTTTGGCAGGTTGGCGCCGCCCGAGTCGACCAGATAGATGCAGGGCAGGTTGTTCTGCTCGGCGATCTCCTGCGCGCGCAGGTGCTTCTTGACCGTCATCGGGTAATAGGTGCCGCCCTTGACGGTGGCGTCATTGCAGACGATCACGCATTCGTGGCCGCTTACCCTGCCGATGCCGGTGATGATGCCGGCGCTGGGCGCGGCGCCGTCATACATCTCATACGCGGCCAGTTGCGAAAATTCGAGGAAGGGCGTACCCGGATCGAGCAGATGTTCGACACGCTCGCGCGGCAGCAGCTTGCCGCGCGCGAGGTGACGCGCACTGGCTTCGGCGCCGCCGCCCTGGGCCAGTTGCGCCACGCGCGCGCGCAAGTCGTCCACCACGGCCTGCATGGCGGTGGCATTGGCCTTGAAATCCTCGCTGCGCGGGTTCAGTTTGCTTTCGATCTGGGGCATGTGCCGTCCTCTGGTCTGTCGCTGCCCTGGGTGCCTGGCAGCGCTTACTGCTTGTCGGGGAAACTGCCGTCCAGGTAAAACCAGCGTGGCGCGCCATCGGGGCCGGCTTCGCGCACGAAGCGGCTGCACTCGTGGAGACGGTGCGCGCGCCCGCCCACCTTGAAGCGGGCGACGAATTCGACGTGGTCTTCGTCGCGCGCGTGGTTTTGGTCGCCTGGAACGTCCGGCAATTCTGCTTTACGTTGACGTAAACGTAAAGCAGTTTTTATCTCCAGACCAAGCCAGCGCACGGGCTCCTTGTCGACGATCGGTTCCTGCGGCCGGGTGCTGGGGTGCCAGGTGGCGCGCAGGTATGCCTCGTTGCCCAGCGTGAAGGCGGTATAGCGCGAGCGCATCAGGTGTTCGGCGGTGGGCGGCAAGGCCGCGCCAGCCAGGAACGGGCCGCAGCAGCTGTCGAACGAGGGGCCGCCGCAGGGGCAGGGGGAGGTGGGGCGGGAAGGCATGGCGGCAATTATCCGCGATTTCACCAACGATGGTCAGGTGGGTGCTTTGGGAAGGCCTCGCCAGACCAGTCGGCTAACTCGACAGGATTCGTCGACGTAACAGTGCTGCCAGATCGCGGCTCGTATGGCAAACGATGTAAATATAAAAGCATTCACGATCGCCACGCTCAAAAATGATGCGGTGTTGACCGGCCAGAAGCTGACGGTACCGGGGGAGGTTGAGCTCTTCCAGCTCGCCTACGAGCGTCCCTTTATTGGGCCATTGCATCAGGGATGCCACTTCATCGCGGATTTGCTGCGTCACCTTTCTGGCGTAGTCCGGTGATTCGGATTGCTTCAGGTATTGGCGGATCGTGAGCAGGTCGTCCTGGGCAGATTCGGTCCAGATGATCTTCATGATCTATTCGGGCGCGTTGTCTTGTGCATCCAGTTGCGCAAAAAAGTCATCATGACCGGTGACCTTGCCGTCTTCAATTTGCTTCCTGCCATGGGCAAGCAGCCGTAGCATCGTCAATTGGTCCTGCGTCTTCTGATAGCTCACCGGGTCCTGAACGATTGCCTGCACCCGGCCATTGACAGTAATGGCCACGGGATCATGGGTTTCCTGAACCAACTTGACCACATCGCTGGTATTCGTTTTCAAATAACTGATGGGCTGGATGTTGGAAAAGTTCATGGTGCCTCCGCTGGAAGATCGCTGATCATAGCACCACAGGTCTAAATTGCGTACTAAATATAGTACTAACCGCGCAGCGTCAAGCCATCAAGCGCAAACGGCGGCGCCTTCCCCTGCACCAGATCCGCCAGCACGGCCGCGCTGCCGCAGGCAAACGTGAAGCCCAGCGGCCCGTGTCCGACGTTGAGCCACAGATTGTCGTAGCGCGTGGCGCCGATGATCGGCGCGCTGCCCGGGGTGGCCGGGCGCAATCCGGCCCAGGCTGACACCTGCGAATAATCCGCCGCGCGCGGCATCGTCTCGCGCACCAGGCGCGTCAGGCCTGCAACGCGTTTGGCGTCGAGCGAGACATCCTCGCCCACCATGTCGACCATTGCCGCCACGCGCAAGCGGTCGCCGATGCGCGCGTACAGCACCTTGCGCTCGAAGTCGGTCACACTGATCTCGGGCGCGATGTCGTCCTGGCGGATCGGCGCGCTCAGGCTGTAGCCCTTGAGCGGGTACAGCGGCAGGTAGATGCCCACCGTGTCGGCCAGCGAGCGGCTCTGGATGCCGGCGGCCAGCACGTAGGCGTCGGCCGTGACCAGGCCACCGACGGTGTCGATGCCGGTGATGCGGCCCCGCTCTGCACGCAGCCCCAGCGCGGTGCTGTTGACGACCCCGCGAAAGCGCGGATGCTCACCCAGCCGCTCGGCCAGCGCCACGCAGAAGGCGTGGCAGTCGGCCACGGCCTCGCCCGGGTTATAGATGCCGCCGGCCAGCAGGTGCTGGGCCGCGCCCAGCGCAGGTTCATGCGCCGTGCATTCTTCGGGCGACCAGATCTGGCCCGCATCCGGTTTGGCGGCGGCGACATCGAATGCGGCGCGCGTGCGAAACACCACCAGTTTGCCGGCGTCGCGCCAGCCAAAACGCTCTGGCGGCACGACCAGGGAGAGCGAAGCCATCGCCCGGCGCGACAACTCACCCAGCTCGAGCAGCTTGGCGGTGGTGCGGCGGTTGACGTCGGTGCGGCAGTGGGCCAAAAAGCTGGCCAGCCAGCGGTACTGGCGCAGGTCGGCCTCGGGCCGGAAGCGCAACGGGCCGTCGGCCTGGAACAGCCATTTGAAGGCCTTGAGCGGGATGCCGGCGTCGGCCAGCGGCGCCACGTACCGGTAGCTGAGCTGCCCGCCATTGCCGTAGCTGGCGCCACTGCCCACGTCCGGCGCGCGCTCGAGCAGCGTGACCTCGTGGCCAGCTTCGAGCAGCCACCAGGCGGATGCCAGGCCGACGACGCCGCCGCCAATGACGATTATGTGCTGCATGCCGGACTCTTTTTTTCGGGTGGGGACAGGGAGCTTAGGGGCAGCCGGCACGCACTGCCAATGAATCTAGCGCGCGCGCTCATAACCGCGATATATGTACGCGCCCCCATGCCGGTCAATCCGCCAGCCCGAGGATCGCGCGGCGGTGCAAGGCCGCCACGATGCGCTCTTCATAACGCGCCAGTGCCGTCTCGCGCCCCGGCGTGGCGGCCGGGTCCGTTGCCGTGCCGCCGGCCAGCACGACCACGCCATGGCCGCGTGCGCGGTCCATGGCGAACACGGAGCGAAGACCATAGGCGTCGCCCAGGTGGCCCACGGCATCGAAGCCGGGCGCCAGGCGCAGGCCGGGGCGGTCCGGATAGTGGGCGTTGCCGAATCCGCGCGGACTGAGGATGCTGCCCAGCGGATTGCCATTGCCGCCCACGCCGTCGTACGACCAGTGACGCGCGAACATGCGTTCGAGCGTCGCGCCCTGCAGCAGGCGCGCGCCGCCATGCACGCCACCGGCCATCAGCATGCGCATGATGACGCCCAGGTCGCGCGCGGCGATGCGCAAGCCGCCGGTCGGGCTGAAGGGTGTTGCGTTGGTGCCCGGGACGTAGCCGTCCAGGCCGGGGGGCGGCGCCGGTGGCCGCGCGCCGACATCGTCGACCTGGGCGATCCATGGCCCGTTCGGCGTCCAGACCTCGCTGTCGACGGCGCGCTTGCGGTAGATGGTCGCGATATTGTCTTGCGCGGCCTTTGGCAACCCGGCCGGGTTGTAGCCTGCCTGCAGCCCGAGCGGCTGCAGCACCAGGCGCGTCATCAGCAGGTCGAACCGTTCGCCGGTGACGCGCTCCATGATCGTGCCAATGATGCCGAACCCCAGGTTGCAATAGGTGTAGTAGGCGCCCGGTCCGGCCAGGCTTGACCACATCGGCTGCGCCGCCGGCGTGACCACGTCTTTCAGCGCCGTCGTGGCCGGCCAGAAGTAGACGGCGTCGTCGCGCAGCGACGACGTGTGCACGAGCAGCTGGCGCAGCGTGATCGCCTGGGCCGGGAAATGCGGATTACGCAGCGTGAAGCCGAGGTAGCCCGAGACGTCGGCGTCCAGGTCGACGCGGCCGGCTTCCAGCAGCCGCATCAGTCCGAGCGTGGTGACGAGTTTCGAGATCGACGCAATCCGGTACAGCGTCGCCGGCGTGGCCGGGCGGTCGGGGAACACGCCGTTGCCGATCGTGCGCCGCCCGAACGCGCCTTCGTACACCGGTTGTCCGGCGCGCAGCGCCAGCACCGATAGGCTGGCCAGCGGGCAGGCCGGATCGTCGGCGATAGCCGCCAGTTCGGCGTCGAGCTGGCGCTGCAGGGCATCGCCCGCACCACCGCCGGCCGGCATCGCTGCAAATAATGGTCCCATCGTCCCCAGCATGGCCATGCCGAGCAGGGTGCGCCTGCCGTGATTCATGTTCGTCCCTTGGCGTTGCGTGATTGTGACTATCGGTCCAGCATACGGACTGCGCGAAACCCTTGACCAATGAATACCCGTGCGCAGGGCATAACCGTTTTGTATTGGTCGCAAGTGGTATGCTTCCATGGTATGCCAGCCCCCTTCGCCACGACGCCATGAACAGCCCCAGCCCCGGATTCCAGGTCGACCACGACGACAATTCGCCGCTCTACAAGCAGCTTGCGCGCAAGCTGGCGCAGGACGTGCGCGATGGCCGTTATCAGGCTGACCAGGCGCTGCCGTCCGAGCGCATGCTGTCCGAGCAGCTCGACGTCTCGCGCGTCACGGCGCGCAAGGCAATCGACCAGCTGGTCGACCAGGGCCTGGTGGTGCGCCGGCGCGGCTCGGGCAACTACATCGCACCGCGCATCGAGCAGCCGCTGTCAACGCTGTCGAGCTTTTCCGAACAACTGCAGCAGCGCGGCTACACCCCACGCTCGCAATGGCTGCGGCGCGACACGATGCTGGCCGACGCCGACGAGCAGCTCTCGCTCGGTCTGTCGCCCGGTGCGCGCGTGGCGCGCCTCGAGCGCCTGCGCTTTGCCGACGACATCGTCATGGCCTATGAAGTGAGCGTGATCCCGGCCGCCGTGCTGCCACGCCCCGAGCTGGTGGCGGCGTCCCTGTACGCGCATCTGTCCAAGTCGGGCCATCTGCCGGTGCGCGCACTGCAGCACATCCGCGCGATGAATGCTGACCTGGAACTGGCCACGCGCCTTGAGGTGCCCGAAGGGCGCGCGGTGCTGTTCATTACCCGCGTGGGGTATCTCGAATCGGGCCAGCCGGTTGAATTGACCCATTCCTACTGCCGCAGCGACCATTACGATTTCGTGGCCGAGCTGCGCCGGCAAGCCTGAATGCATAACCTGGCGGCATGACGGCGCCCGATCCTTTCATGGAAGCGCTTGTCAAAGTGGTATTACACTGGTTTTAACCAAACTGTGCAGGTTCGAGACGGCGATGCTCAATACCGAAACCCCCTCCCTGGCGCACACCGCGCTCGACCAGTACCCGACGACGGAACTGGTCAATGCCCTCGTTGATGACCAGTTCCATGCGGTGGACGCCGTACGCAAGGCCGGGCCGCGCATCGCCGCTGCCGTGACAGCCGCAGTGCCGCGCATGGAAGCAGGCGGACGCCTGGTCTATGTCGGTGCCGGCACCTCGGGCCGCCTGGGCGTGCTCGACAGCGTCGAGCTGTACCCCACCTTTTCCTGGCCCGCCGAACGTGCGGTGGCGCTGCTGGCCGGCGGCCACGGCGCGATGTTCGCTGCGGTCGAAGGCGCCGAAGACGATCTGGAGCAGGGCGCTGCGGATATCGCGGGTGTGGACGTGGGTCCGAACGACGTCGTGCTGGCGCTGGCAGCATCGGGCGCCACGCCGTACGTGCTGGGCGCGCTTCGCGCCGCCCGCGCCGCTGGCGCGCTGACGGTGGGCTTTGCCAACAATCCGGATGCGCCAGTGGCCATGCAGGCCGAGATCGGCATCACGCTCGACACGGGCGCCGAAGTCATTTCGGGCAGCACGCGCCTGAAAGCGGGCACCTCGCAAAAGATCGCGCTGAACACCTTTTCCAGCGCCCTGATGGTGCGTTTGAACAAGGTTTACGGCAACCTGATGGTAGACTTGAAGGCCACCAATGCCAAACTGGTACGACGTGCGATCCGCCTGACGAGCTTTGCCACCGGCGCCGACGAGGCGGCCGCGCAGGCGGTGCTGGAACAATGCGGCTTCCACGTCAAGACCGCGATCGTGGCCTTGTCCAAACAAACCAGTGTCGAGCAGGCGCAAGCGCTGCTGGAAGCGGCGCGCGGCAGCGTGCGCCAGGCGCTCGCGTAAGCACGCGCCCTTTCAGCAGCACCGGCCTGCACGGCGCACGAAAGAGTCATGCAAAAACCGCAAGCGAACAGCCCGTGGCTGTGGGTGCCGTCCCTGTACTTTGCCCAGGCGATTCCATATGTCGTCGTGATGAGCCTGTCGGTCATCATGTACAAGGACATGGGGATTTCCAATTCCGACATCGCCTTCTATACGAGCCTGCTGTACCTGCCGTGGGTGATCAAGCCGCTGTGGTCACCGATCGTCGACATGTTCGGCACCAAGCGGCGCTGGACCGTGCTGCTGCAACTGGCCGTCGGCGCTTCGCTCATTGCGGTGGGCACCGTGCTGCACCTGCCCACCTTCTTCGTCGTCAGCCTGGCGGTCCTGTGGATCATGGCGTTCAGCTCGGCCACCCACGACATCTCGGCTGACGGCTTCTACATGCTGGGCCTGCGCCAGAAGCAGCAGGCGGCGTTCGTCGGCGTGCGCAGCACCTTCTACCGTCTGGCCACGCTGTTCGGGCAAGGCCCGCTCGTCGTGCTGGCCGGTTACCTGGCCGTGAGCCTGGGCGACGTGCGCCAGGCCTGGTCGATCGTGTTCTACGTGCTGGCCGGCCTGTTCTTCGCCGCCTTTGCGTGGCACCAGTGGGCGCTGCCGGTGCCGGAGGATGACCACGCCGTCGCCAAGAGCGACAACCCGCTGCGCGACTTCATCGGCACCTTCGTCGCCTTTTTCAAAAAGCGCGATATCTGGATGATCGTCGCGTTCATCCTCACGTTCCGCCTCGGTGAAGCGCAGCTTCTGAAACTCGTGGCGCCATTCTTGAAGGACCCCATCAGCGCTGGCGGCCTGGGTTTGACGACCGCCGAATACGGCATTGCCTATGGCACGGTGGGCATCATCGCCCTGACGCTGGGCGGTCTGGCCGGCGGCTGGCTGATTTCGCGCGTGGGCCTCAAGCGCTGCCTGTGGGTCATGGTGTTCGCGATCCACGTACCCGACCTGGTCTTCGTCTACCTGTCGCAAACCCAGCCAACCGATCTGATGATCGTGTCCGCCTTCCTCGCGCTCGAGCAGTTCGGCTACGGTTTCGGCTTTACGGCAATGATGATGTACATGATCATGGTGGCCGATGGCCCGAACAAGACCGCGCACTATGCGATCTGCACCGGCCTGATGGCGCTCGGGATGATGGTGCCCGGCATGTGGAGCGGCGACCTGCAGGAATACCTCGGCTACCAGCACTTCTTCATCTGGACCTGTCTTGCGACCATTCCCGCCTTCATCGTGGCGGCGCTCGTCAAGATCGATCCGGAATTCGGAAAAAAATAAGCGGACGGCTGACGCCCGCGCTGCCGCGCCCGACGTGGCGCCGGCGCGGAGCGTCAACCTCCGGTACAGCAACATCAAGGAGTTCTTTTTTTGCTTCCCAACCTGAACAAACGCACTTTCACGCTCGGCATGGCCAGCGCCGTCGCCCTGGGCCTGGCGGCCTGCGGCACCAAGCCCACCAAACCGGGCGCCACGACTTTCATCGGCGGTAATGAGCCGCCGGCCGCGCCGCGCGAGTTTCGCGCCGCCTGGGTGTCCACCGTTGCCAATATCGACTGGCCCAGCCGACCGAACCTGAGCGCCGCCAAGCAGCAGCAGGAAGTGCTCGCCATCCTCGACCGCGCCCAGGCCATGAACCTGAACGCGATCGTGCTGCAGGTGCGCCCGGCCGCCGACACCATCTATCCGTCGAACCTCGAGCCGTGGACCGAATACCTGAGCGGCATCCAGGGCAAGGCGCCGCAACCGTTCTATGATCCGCTCGCGTACTGGATCACCGAGGCGCATGCGCGCGGCATCGAGCTGCACGCCTGGTTCAATCCCTACCGTGCGCGCATGGACGCTTCACGCGGCCAGTCGGCGCCGAACCACATCACCAACACCAATCCGGCGATCGTCAAGCGCTACGGCAAATTCATGTGGATGGACCCGGGCGAGCCGGCCGCCGTCAAGCAGACGCTCGACGTGATCCTCGACGTCGTGCGCCGCTACGACATCGACGGCGTGCACATCGACGATTATTTTTATCCGTACCCGATCGACGCCGCGCCGCAGGTCGCCGGCAACGCCGCAGCCCTGGACGGGCGCACCGGCACGCGCGAACTGGACTTCCCGGACGATCCGGCCTGGCACCGCTACCTGGCCGGCGGCGGCCAGCTCGATCGCGCCAACTGGCGCCGCGACAACGTCAACCGCCTGATCGAAGCGATGTACAAGGGGATCCACGCCGAAAAGAGCTGGGTACGCTTCGGCGTCAGTCCCTTTGGCCTGGGCCGCCCGGACCGCCGTCCGCCCGGCATCAACGGCTTTTCGCAGTACGACAAGCTGTATGCCGACGCCGAACTGTGGCTCGAGAAAGGCTGGCTCGATTACTTCGTGCCGCAGCTGTACTGGCCGATCACGCCGCCGGGCCAGGCCTACGGCGTGCTGCTCGATTACTGGATCAGGCAAAATCCGCAGCGCCGCCACATCTGGCCAGGCCTGTTTACGAGCCGCATCGGTGCGCCGACCAAGGCATACGAGCCGCAGGAGGTGCTGGCGCAGGTCGACCTGACCCGTACGCGGCCGCTGGCCACCGGCCACGTCCACTTCAGCATGGTCGCCCTGATGCAGAACCGCAAAGGCATCGCCGACCAGCTGCGCACGACGCGTTACGCTGGCCAGGCGCTGGTGCCGGCGACGACGTGGCTGGGCACCGAGCGGCCCGGTACGCCGCTGGTGGGGGCTTCGCGCCGCGCGCGCTCGGTCGACCTGACGCTCAAGGCGGGCAAGGCCAATGCGCTGTACGCGGTCTGGTCGCGCCATGGCGGGCAATGGCGCTTCGCCGTGGTCCCGGCGGTGCGCGTGGCCTGGTCGGTGCCGGATGACGCGACGCTGGGCGCGGCCGAGATCGTGGTGGTCAGCGCTGTCGACCGCCTGGGCAACGAAGGCGCACGGGTGCGTGTATGGGGCAAAGCGTAATGCAGGTAGCATCGGGTTTTATGGGCGGATTTTGATATGCCATCTGATCGTGACAACGTGAGCGGGTTTGGCCTGGGGATCGACGCCGGCGGCACCGAGACGCGCTGGGCGCTGGCGGCCCCCGGCGGCGCCATCCTGGCCGACGGCGTGGTGGCTGGCCTGTCGGCGCTGCAGATGGCCACGTCGGACGGACGGGCAGCGGTGCGCGCGAGTCTCGAAGACCTGGCGGCGGCAGTGCTCGCGCATGCCAGTCCGCTGCGCATCCAGGCCGGCCTGACGGGGTTCGGCGGCGACGACGAACTGCTGCAATCGTGGCTGGCCCAGTTGCTGGGCGTTGCGCCCAGCGCCGTCACGCTGTCGAACGATATCGAACTGGCGTATCGCGCCAATTTCGCGCCCGGCGCCGGCTACCTCGTGTATGCGGGCACCGGCTCGATCGGCGCCTACATCGACGCCGACCACGTGTTCCACCGCGCCGGCGGGCGCGGCGTGCTGCTCGACGATGGCGGCGGGGGCTTCTGGATCGCGCGCGAAGCGCTGCGCCACATCTGGCGCAACGAAGACGAGCAGCCCGGCTGCTGGCGGGATTCGCCGCTGGCGCAGGCCGTGTTCGAACACATCGGCGGCGCCGACTGGAATGTGTCGCGCCAGTTCATCTATCAGGGCGAGCGCGGCGCGATCGGCAAGCTGGCGCTGGCCGTTGCCGCCAGCGCCGAGCGCGATGCGGCCGCCGCCACGATCCTGAGCGAAGCGGGCCTGGAACTGGCGCGCCTGGCGCTGGCGCTCACGCGCCGTTTCGGCCCGCGCCCGGTGGTGCTGGCCGGCCGCGCGAGCGAACTGCACCCCTTGATCATCGAGACGATGCGCGCCGCGCTGCCGTCCGGAATGGTGCTCACGCAGACCGGCCTGCGCGCCCATCACGGCGCCGCGCGGCTGGCATTGCAACCGGCCGCCACGCCGCCGGCGCGTGCAACCCACAAGAACATCAACGAGGAATCCCCATGAAATCGATCTTTGCCGCTCTCGCCCTGGCCGTGCTGGCAGGTTGTACCACCACCGCCCCGACCACGCCGAAGTACGACACCACCTACGATGCGGTTGGCCAGTCGAGCCGCGCGCGCTTTTTGGTGCTGCACTACACGGTGGCCAACACGCCGGCCTCGATCAAGATCCTGACGCAGCAGCAGGTCAGCTCGCACTATCTGCTGACCGACGAAGCGCAGCCGAAGATCTACCGCCTGGTCGATGAGAACCGCGCCGCCTGGCATGCGGGTAACTCGAGCTGGAAAAACTTCACGCAACTGAACAACAGCTCGATCGGCATCGAGATCGTCAATGCCGGCTGGAAGGACACGCCGCAGGGCCGCGTCTATGCGCCGTTCCCGCAGGCGCAGATGGATGCGCTGCTGCCGCTGGTGAAGGACATCGTCGCGCGCCACGGCATCGCGCCCGAGAACGTGCTCGGTCACAGCGATATCGCGCCGTTACGCAAGCAGGATCCGGGGCCGCAGTTCCCGTGGCAGCGCCTGGCGCAGGAAGGTCTGGTGCTGTGGCCGGACGCGAACCGCGTCGCCGCCGTGCGCCCGGCCTTCGAAGCCCTGCTGCCGGACGTCGCCTGGTTCCAGCGCAAGCTGGCCATGCACGGCTTCGGCCTGGTGCAAAGCGGCATGTACGATGAAGCGACGCGCACCACGCTGGCGGCGTTCCAGATGAAGTACCGCCCGCGCGATATTTCGGGCGTTGCCGATGCCGAGACAGCGGCGTTGCTGGAAGTGCTGACCACGCCGGCGAACACGCCGCCGCCGGTGGTGCCGGCAGCGCTGGCGCCCGTGGCGCCAGCTGCGATGCCAGCGCCGATGCCAGTACCGATGCCGACACCGATGCCGACACCGATACCGATACCGATGCCGACACCGACCTTGCCCGAACCGACGCCCGTCCTGCCGGTCGAGCCGACGCCGGAAACCGCCCCGGCCCCGGCCACGCCAGTCATTACCACGCCATGATTTCCGCGATTGGGGGATAAGCGATGCGTCTGCGTCATATCGAAGTATTCCACGCCATCATGCAGGTCGGCACCATCAGCGGCGCCGCCCAGGTGCTGCATATCTCGCAGCCGGCCGTGACCAAGGTGCTGCAGCACGCCGAGCTGCAACTGGGCATGCCGCTGTTCGAGCGCGTGCGCGGCAAGCTGTATCCCAGGCCGGAAGCGCACCGCCTGTTCATCGAAACGGAAAAGCTCCATCGCGACCTGCAGGGCATCCGCCGTCTGGCCGCGAGCCTGAAGGGGCGCGCGGTGGAAACCGTGCGCCTGGTGTCCACGCCGACCATTGCAGTGAGCGTGCTGCCAGCCGGGATGACCGCCTGGCGCCGCGCCTTCCCTGAAACACGGTGCGAGCTGGCCACGCACCACACGAGCGAAATCGTCAATGCACTGCGCCTGGGTGAAGCCGATGTGGGCCTGTCGCTGCAGGACCCGCGCCATCCCGGCATCGTGGCCGAGCCGATCGCGCACGGCCTGCTGACGGTGATGGCGCCGCGCGGCACCTGGAGCGACGCCGAATGCCGCACGCCGATCGCGGCCGATGGTTTGACGGGTGAACTGATCGGCATGGCCGATCGCGATCCGCTGGGCGAGATGGTGATGGCGGCCTGCGAAGCGCAGGGCGTACAACCGGTGTTTCGCACCGTCGTGCAAACCTACCAGATCGCCCGCTCGCTGGTCGAAGCCGGCGCCGGCACGGCGGTGGTCGATCCGTTCACGGCTGCATCGGCGGCAGCGGGCCAGGTGCAGTGCCGCCAGTGGTCGCCGTCGATTCCCGTGCACCTGTACCTGCTGACCGCCAGCCACGCGCCGCTGTCGCACGGCGCGCGCGAGCTGGCCAATTGCATCGGCGCGACCGCGCGCGCCTGTCTCGAACCAGCCTAGGATTCTTCAGCACCATGCACGCGTTCATCGCCAGCGAAGACATTGCCGCCAGCCCGGCATTCCGGCACCTGGACAGCATCGCCGGCATCCGGGTCGACCTGCGCTACGCCACCGCCAACAACTTCGTCGGGCGCGATCTGTATTCGCCGTTCGATTGCGCCTGGCTGCATGTGCAGGCAGCTGCAGCGCTCGAGCGCGTGGTGGCGTGGCTGGCCGCGCGCCGGCCCGACCTGACGGTGCTGGTGCTCGATGCACTGCGGCCGCAGCGCGTCCAGCAGCAATTGTGGGATGCGCTCGAGGGCACCGACCTGCGCCTGTACCTGGCCGATCCGGCGCGCGGCTCGATCCACTCGTACGGCATGGCGCTGGACCTGACGCTGGTCGATGCAGCTGGCCATGAACTGGACATGGGCACCGGCTTCGACGACATGACCGAGCTGTCGCATCCGGCGCTCGAAGAGGGGTTTTTGCTGGCCGGCCACCTCACCGAAGTGCAGGTGGCCAACCGGCGCCTGCTGCGCGAGGCGATGCTGGCGGCGGGCTTTTTGGGCATCAAAACCGAATGGTGGCACTTCGATTGCGGCGACCGCGACCTGGTGCGGCGCACCTTTCAGCGCGTGCTGTAGCCGTCAGTTCATCGCGATCGCTTCGACCCGGTTGCGGCCATTGTGCTTGGCTGCGTACAGCCGCTTGTCGGCCGCCAGGATCAGGTCGGGCAGCGTGATGCGCCCGTCGTCGCGGGCGAAATCGAACGTGACCAGGCCGAAGCTGGCGGTGGTCTGCAACCCGGGGCCATCGGTAACGGGCGCAACCCGGTTGGCCGCGAACGCCGCGCGCAGGTCTTCGGCCAGACGTGCCCCCTGCGTCAGGCCGGTATCGGGCAAGACCAGCAAAAATTCCTCGCCGCCGTAGCGCACCACGGCATCGACGCCGTCGCGCACCATCCCGTGCAGCAAACTGGCAAAGGTGCGGATCACCGCATCGCCCTCGTGGTGCCCGAACGTGTCGTTGATGCGCTTGAAGTGATCGATGTCGCACAGGATGACCGACACCGGATGCTGGCGCTGGCGCGCGCTTTGCAGCTCATGCTCCAGCAGATGATCGTGCAGGTAGTGGCGGTTGTAGCAGCCCGTGAGCTGGTCGCGCTGGGCCAGCTGCTTGAGTGTCATCTGCAGCCGGAACTGTTCGCGCGCGACGCAGTTGTAGCGGCGCGCCGCCAGGATGCCGAACGTGTTGATCAGCACCAGCAGCATGGCCATCGTGACCAGGTCGGACACGGGCCTTGGCGGCAGCATGAACGTGACCAGCGCCAGGAAGACGATCGAGGCGCCCGTGCCAAGCGCGGTCGAATACACCAGACGGTTCGGGATATACAGGTAGATCACCACCAGCATGATCAGCATCGACATCGCATGCCAGTGCACTTCATGCGGCCGCGCTAGCGCCACCACCATGAAGCAGCCCAGCGCGATGCCCTCGGACAGCGACGCCGCCAGGCGCATGGCACGGATTGACAGCGGACGGCAATAAGCCAGCCAGGCCCAGGAACCGGCGATGGCCGCGACCAGAAGGCGTGCCGGCAGCGTGTCGCGCAGTGCTGCGGCCATGCCAAGAACCGCGATATCCGTCACAAAAAACGACAGGAAGAACGCGACGCAGAACAGCAGCGTAAAGCCGAGCATGGCGCGCGTGCGTTCGATCTGGCTGGAAAGGAAAGCAGTTTCGCTGGTGCTGCGCGCGAACTCGCCGGTCAGGTAATGGATGTGCATGCGATGGACAATGCGGCAGGTGATGATGCCTGCGACACACGATTCATCATTCGGCGGTAGTCGGACAGGACAGGATGATCCGGCGTCGGCGCCGGCCGGACCGATCACCGGTAGCGGTGTCGGACAAATGACTATTGTGACAAAGTTTTCTTACTTGAAACTAACAAAATGTATCAGTTCATTAATTACTTTGTTAATTTCGCAAGATAAGCCGGTTCAATCCCGTGACAATTTGTATCAACGCTGCGCCGCTACCGCTTGTGTCGTTCCCGACCGCGCCACCCAGTCGACCAGCGCATCGAGCACGGCGCGCCCGCGCCCGTCGCCGGCCCGTTCGCTGTTGACCATCGCCACCACCACGCACAGGTTGCCATTCGCATCCGGCACATAGCCGGCCACGGCGGTGACGTTGCGCAGCGTGCCCGTTTTCAGGCGCGCGCGTCCGGCGGCCGGCGTGCCGGCCAGGCGCCGGCGCATGGTGCCATCGACCGCGCCGATCGGCAGGCTGGCCTGGAATTCGGGCGCCCATGGACTCTTCAAGCCCGCCTGCAGCAGGCTGCCCATCTGCTGCGCGCTGATGCGCTCGGTGCGCGACAGGCCCGAGCCATTGTCGATCACGAACCCGGTGTCGTCGATGCGCTGCGCACGCAGCCAGTCACGCACCGCGCTGTCGGCGCGTGCGAAGGTGGTGACCTCGCCGGACGGCAGCGCCAGGCTGCCGTCGACGGGATCGCCCTGCAGGCTGCCCAGGCTCAAGAACAGCAGGCGCGCCAGCGTGTTATCGGACGTCTTGTTGATGTCGCGGACCAGTTCGGGCAAGGCGCGCGCGGCGTGCGCGGCCAGCACGCGCGCGTCCAGCGGCGTGGCGCCGGTGATCGTGCGGCCACTGAGCGTGCCGCCCAGATCGGTCCAGGCGCGGCGCACGAAGCGGCCCACGTAATCGTCGCGGTCGAGCACATTGACGCTGTAGCTGCGGTTGCAGTTCTTCGGGAAGGTGCCGCGCAAGACCACCTCGATGCGGCCATCGGGCGCGCGCCGCGTCTCGGGCAGCTGCCAGCCGTCTTCCCACTTCGCGCAATCGCGCTCGACCAGCGTCATCGCCGACGTGACGGACACGCGTTCTAGTTCCGGGTACATGCGCAGTTGCAGGGTAACGCCGGTCGCGCGCATGTCCAGCTGCAGCATGTTCTTGTTGAGGAGGAGGGCGTCGGGAATCACGTTGTAATACGCGTCGGGCGACTCGTCGAACGGCGGCAGGCCGACGTCCGGCCGCGCCGGCTGGAACAGGCTGCGATCGAGCACCAGGTCGCCCTCGATGCGCTCGATGCCCTGGTAGCGCAGCGCGCGCAGCATGGCCTCGAGATGCTCGCCGGCCAGGTCGGCATCGGCCCCGCCCTTGAGATACAGGCTGCCGCGCAGCACGCCATCTTTCACGTCGCCGGTCGTGCGCAGCTCGGTGCGGCCGCGGAACGTGGGTCCAAGCCGCTCGAGGCCGATCAGCGTCGTCACCAGCTTGATCGTCGATGCCGGCTGCATCGGCAGCGCCGCCTGGTGCGACAGCACGGCCACGTCGCCGCGCAGCACGAGCAGGCCCACTTCGCTGGCTGCGATGCCGCTTTGCTGCATCAGTTGCGCCACCGGCGCCGGTAGCTGGGCCTGGGCGAGCGACGTGGCGCACAGCAGCGACAGGACGAGGGTGGCGCGTTTGAACATGCGTGAATCCTTAACCGAAGAAGAGATAGGCCACGAAGATCGCGGCGATGATGCCGACCAGGTCGGCCAGCAGGCCATAGCTGACCGCATAGCGCGTCTTGCGAATGCCGACCGAGCCGAAATACAGCGCGATGATGTAGAACGTGGTGTCCGACGCGCCCTGCATGATGCTGGCCAGGCGGCCGACAAACGAGTCGACGCCATAGGTCTTGATCGCATCGATCATCATGGCGCGCGCGCCACTACCCGAGAGCGACTTCATGAGCGCGGTCGGCAGCGCGCCGACGAAATCGGTCTGCAGGCCCAGCGCACTGAAGACCCAGGCAAAGCCGCTCGTGACCATGCCCAGGATGCCCGAGTTGCGCACCACGCTGATCGCCACGATCATGCCGACCAGGTAGGGGATGATCTTGATCGACGTTTCGACGCCGCCCTTGGCGCCTTCGATGAAGGCCTCGAACACATTGACCTTCTTGCGCAGCGCTCCGGTCATGAACGCGGCGATGACGCCGAACAGCACCAGGTTGGCCGCGACCGACGACACCAGCTGGATCTGCGTCTTGTCGAGGAAGTAGGTGAAGGACAGGACCATCGACGCGATCAGCGCTGCGGTGCCGCCGATCCAGGCAAAGATCACCGGATCGAACAGGTTGATGCGCTGGCGCAGGCCCACCATGATGATGCTGAAGATGGTGGCGGTGTAGGTCGCGATCAGCGTCGGGATGAAGATGTCGGCCGGGTTGGCCGCGCCCAGCACCGCGCGCTGGGCCATCACGGCCAGCGGGATGATCGTCAGGCCCGAGGTCTGGATCACCAAAAACATCAGCTGCGCATCGGTCGCTTCGTCCTTGTTCGGATTGAGCGACTGCAGGCTTTCCATGGCCTTCAGGCCAAATGGTGTGGCGGCGTTATCGAGGCCCAGCATATTGGCGGAGAAGTTCATCACCATGTGGCCATTGGCCGGGTGGTTGCGCGGCACGCCGGGGAAGATGCGCGAAAAGAACGGGCCGATCACGCGCGCGAACAGGTTGATGGCGCCGGCCTTCTCGCCGACATTCATGATCCCGAGCCAGAACGTCATGACGCCGGCCAGCGGCAGGGCGATGTCCATCACGGCCATCTTGGCCGAATCGAAGGTGCCGTCGATGATGCGCTTGAAGATTTCGGTGTCGCCGAGGAAGAGCCACTGCGCCATTGCTGCGAGGAAGCCGACGAGGAAGAAGCCTGTCCAGATGTAATTGAGTGCCATCGATAACCAGTAAATGCTGAGAGGTGCTGATCGGTGCTGATCGAAGCGTTGCCGCCGGGTTCGGACGATTGTGCAGCGCCCAGGGGCCAAGGGCAAGCCGTGTGGATGAAAGAATGCAGCCGCGCCATGCGCAAAAGTTATGAGCGTTGCTTGCCAAGGCGCAGCGCGCCTATGATACGGCACGCCCGATGGGACGCTCCAAAGGATCTGCCGTCATGAAATTTCGCTCTGCCGCTGCTGCGCTGCTGTCGCTGTCCCTGTTTGTGTCATGCCCGGTCGTGCAGGCGCAGGCCCAGGCGCAGGACAAGGTCCTGCACATGTTCCTCTCGACCAGCGAGACCGGACTCGACCCGGCAGTCGCGTCCGACAACGCCACGCTGTCGCTGCTGGAAAACCTGTTCGACCCGCTGCTGCGCTACGACTACCTGGCGCGTCCGGCCACGCTGCGCCCCAACACGGCCACGGCCATGCCGACCGTCAGCAGCGACGGCCTGACCTACACCTTCCGCATCCGCCCCGGCATCCATTTCACGCCCGACCCTGCGTTCAAGGGCCGCAAGCGCGAAGTCACGGCGGCCGACTATGTCTACAGCCTCAAGCGTTTATACGACCCGGCGCTCAAGTCGCCCTGGGCCTATATGTTCGAAGGCAAAATCGCGGGCGACGCCGCGTTGCGCGAGCGCTTTGGCCCGGATGTGCCGGTGGCCGGCCTGCAGGCGCCGGACCGCTACACGCTGCGCATCCAGCTGGCTGCGCCCGACAACAATTTCCTGTTTTATCTGGCGACGGCGGCCAGCAGCGTGGTGGCGCGCGAAGTGATCGAAGCCTATCCGGGCCAGGCGGGCAATCACCCGATCGGCACCGGGCCATTCATGCTGGGGGAGTGGAAACGGAGCGATCGCATCGTGCTGCTGGCCAATCCGGACTCCATGGCCGTGTTCGCAGCCACGCCGGGCGACGACCCGCAAGACCGGGCGATTGCCGCCGCACTGAATGGCAAGCGCCTGCCGCGCGTGGACCGGGTCGAGGTGCGCATCGCCGAGGAATTCCAGGGCCGCATGCTGGGCTTTCTGAATGCCGACTACGATTATCTGGAGCAGATCCCCGAATCGATGACCGAGATGGTCGTGCACGATGGCGCTTTGAAACCCGAGCTGGCCGCGCGCGGCATCGTGCTGTCGCGCTTTCCGGTATTGCAGACCTACTATATGTGGATGAACATGACCGACCCGGTCGTGGGCGGCTACAGCAAGGACCGCATCGCGCTGCGGCGTGCGATCTCGATGGCCTACAACAGCGCAGAAGACATTGCGCTACTGAAGAAAGGGTTTGCGATCAAGGCCGAGTCGCCGCTGCCGCCGAATGTGCGCGGCTACGATCCGCGCTACCGCAGTCCGGTGCCGTACGACCCGGCGCTCGCCAATGCCTTGCTCGACCGCCATGGCTACGACAGGCGCGACCCGGACGGTTTTCGACGCGCCCCCGATGGCAAACCGCTGACCTTGCAGATGCACAGCGAAGCGACCGTGGGCGGGCGCCTGCGCGATGAACTGTGGCGAAAATGCCTGAATGCCATCGGTGTGCGCGTCGTGTTCAAGTCGGACAAGAAAACCGAGATCATCAAGGCCTCGCGTCTCGGAACGGTGCAGATGTTCGAGAGTAACTGGATCGCCGATTTTCCCGACGGTGACAACTTTTATCAGCTCTTGTACGGACCGAATGCAGGCCGGGCCAACTACGCGCGCTTTAACCTGCCTCAATACAATGTGCGCTATGAAAAAGCACGGTTGCTGCAGGATGGTGCAGAGCGGAACACACTCTATTTTGAGATGAACCAGCTGCTCCACGCGTACAACCCATGGGTGCCTTTGACCCATGTTTTATCGGGCGATTTGCGGCATCCGTGGTTGAAAAACTACAAACGCCATCCCGTCGAATTCACGAACTGGCGCTACCTCGATATCGATGTTGCGCAAAGGGCACGCTCGGTCAGGGGCAAGCGATAGATTCCGTTAGTTTTTCCGCAAGAAAATATTCCCGCTGGTTATACTCCCCTCCGGATAATTCATTGGCTTGTCACAAAATTGTGAGCGTACTCTGAATTGAAAACATAACGTAATGCCAAGAATCAACTTGGCATGCGACACGCAGGTCGGCGCAGTGCAGTCCAATACAGTGCGCCGGCCGAAGACCGCCCCGGAACGCAAGGAGAAACATCGTGAAATTGAAGAAACTGGCCCAGCTGATTGCCGTGATGGGGGCGGTGGCCCCTGCTGCCATGCCGCTCGTGGCGCAAGCGCAGACCGACACGTCGATGCAGCGGGTGGAAATCACCGGATCGAGCATCAAGCGTATCGCCAAGGAGGGCGCGCTGCCGGTTGAAATCATTTCGCGCAAGCAGATCGAAGACCAGGGCATCGTCACGGCCGAGCAACTCATCGCTACGCTGAACATCAATGGCAATGGCTCGGACAACCTGGCCTCGAACGCCGACGTCACGTCGGGCGCCCAGCGCGGCAACAACGGCGCGTCCAGCGCCAACCTGCGCGGCCAGGGTTCCGATTCGACGCTGGTGCTGCTTAACGGCCGGCGCGTCGCGACGCACGGCATGAAGGGCTCGGCGGTCGACCTGAATTCGATCCCGATGGCGGCGGTCGAGCGCGTCGAAGTACTCAAGGATGGCGCGTCGGCCGTGTACGGCACCGACGCCATCGGCGGCGTGATCAACTTCATCCTGCGCAAGAACTACAAGGGCCTGGAAGCGCAGGCCTTCACCGATGTGGCCGAGGCGAGCGGCGGCGAAATCGGCCGCGCCAGCCTCACTGGCGGCTGGGGCGACCTCGACACCCAGGGCTGGAATGTGCTGGCGACCCTGTCGCACAGCGAGAACAAGGCGCTGCGCGGCAACCAGCGTGATTTCGTCAACACCTTCCAGCCGAACCGCGGCGTGTCGGTCGATACGCGCGGTACGCCGAGCGGCAATATCTTCGCCACGACACTGGCGCCAACGCTGCTCTCGCGTACCGGCACCGGCCCGACCCTGCCGGGCAGCAGCGTTGCCTACAACGGCATCAGCCTGCTCGACCTGCCGGGCGGTGCCGGTTGCGACAGCATCGACGGCATGGGCGCGTACGACGAAAAGCTGTGGGACACGCCGGGCGCCGCTTATGGCTGCGCCTGGGATACGGGCCGCGCTGCCGTACTGCAGCAGCCGGTCAAGAACACCAACGCGCTGGGCCGCGCCACCTTCCGCATCGGCGAGCACGAGCTGTTCGCCGAAGGCGTCGCCTCGCGCGTCGAAGTGTCCAAGCGCTTCTCGCCGAACCAGATTTCGCCATCGGCGTCGACCTTCGGTCCGAGCTCGTTCTACCCAAGCACGGGCGCGGCCTACAACGACGTCTACAACGCACTGGTCAAGACCTTCCCGGGGATCTCGGCCAACTACGGCTTGCCCATTGCGTACCGCTGGCGCTGCATGGAGTGCGGTAACCGCGAGATCACCACCGAGACCAAGGCCAGCCGCGTGCTGGTGGGCGCCGATGGGCCGCTGACCCTGTTCGGCAACCGCTACGATTACCGCGTCGGCCTGTCGCGCGCCTACAGCGAATCGGAATCGCTGCTGGGCACCGGCTACAACTACACGGCGGCGCTGCGCGATGTGCTCGGCTCGGGCATCGTCAACCCGTTCCTGCTGCCGGGCCAGACCCAGAGCCAGGCCGCGATCGATGCGATCCGCGCCACCTCGGCCGCCGGTGTCGTCATGTACGGCGGTAAAACGACGCTGACCCAGTTCGACGCTGCGCTGTCGGGTGAAGTCTTCAAACTGCCGGCCGGCGCCGTGATGATGGCGCTGGGCACCGACTTGCGCCGCGAAGAATACAAGTTCAATGGCGACCTGCGCGCCGTCAGTGCGCGCCCGGCGATCCTGAATGCGCCGTTCGATGACGTCAACGCGTTGCCGAAGGTGAGCCGCGACATCAAGGCCGTGTATGCCGAGATGCTGGTGCCCGTGACGCAGGCGCTGGAACTGACGTTCGCCGTCCGCCGCGACGATTACACGGGCTTTGGCGCGACGACCAATCCGAAGGTCTCGTTCCGCTACCAGCCGATCCCGCAACTGATGTTCCGCGGTTCGTACAACGAGGGCTTCCGCGCCCCGTCGTTCAACCAGCTGTTCAACGGCGTGACCGAGAGCGCGTACGCCGGCAAGGATTTGGCCGACCCGGCCACCTGCCCGAGCGGCCGCGTCGACACGACGGTCGCCGGCTGCCAGGCCGTCAACCCGGTCACGCTCACCGGCGGCAAGAACACGCTGGGGCCAGAGACCGCCAAGCAGGCCAGCCTGGGCGTCGTGTTCGAGCCGGCCGGCGGCTTCTCGGCCAATGCCGACCTGTGGGAAATCCGCAAGGAAAACACGATCGACTCGTTCAACCTCGCGACGATGGTCGCGAACTACAACCTGTTCCAGGACCAGTTCATTCGTGACGCCGCCGGTAACCTGGCGTTCGTCGACCAGCGCTGGCTCAATGCCGGCGAGCGCATCACGCGCGGCCTGGAAGTGGGCGCCCGCATGACCGGCAAGTTCAGCACCGGTTCGATCTGGGGCATCGGCATCGACGGTTCGCGCCTGCTCGAGAAGAAGTCGCGCGCCACGAAGAACGCCGAATTCGGCGAGAGCGAAATCGGCCGCTTCCTGTACACCGGTGACCTGGGTTTGAAGTGGAAGCACAGCGCCTACGTGACCTACAAGTACGGCAACTGGAGCGGCATGCTGCAGAATATCTTCCGCTCGGGGTACACCGACCAGGTGCTGCCAGGTGTGGCCAGCGGCCGCATCAAGCCGTCCGAGTACAACAGCAAGGTGGACGATTACTCGATCTTCCACCTGACCGCAAACTACACGGGCTTCAAGAACCTGACGCTCACCGCCGGCATCAAGAACATCCTGGACGAAGATCCACCGTTCGCGATCACCTACGACAGCAACACCGGCGCCGGCAGCAGCTGGGAGCCGCGCGTAGCCGATCCGCGCGGCCGTTCGTTCACGATGATGGCGACCTACAAGTTCTTCTGATCGCAAAGCGGGGGTCAGGTCTGACATTCGGACACGAGCTCGACAATCGCAGAGAAAAGCGGGGGTCAGGTCTGACATTCGGACACGAGCTCGACAATCGAGTAGTCGGCAATAGCTAGAACCGGGCCAAGCTAGTACTGTGCAAGACACCATTGGAAGTGGCTAAGGCTGAGGTCGTGTCTGAATGTCAGACCTGACCCCGGCTGTGCCCGGGCCTTTTTCATTCAGGATTGCCTACCGCGCATGAAGATTAACCGCCGCAGTTTTGGTGCCATCGCCGCTGCCATGTCCACTATCGCGTCCGGCGCTGCCGCTGCGCGCGTGCCTTCGCGTTCCATGCCCAAGCTGATCAAACCTCCACGCCTGCGCCGGGGCGACGTCGTCGGCCTGATTGCGCCGGGCGGCTACACGAACGATGCCGCCATCGAGAAAGCCGTGCGCAATATCGAGGCGCTGGGTTTTCGGGTCAAGCCGGGCGCCTATCTGCGCGAGGTGTTCGGCAATTACGCAGGCTCAGTCCAGCAGCGCCTGGCCGACCTGCATGCGATGTTTGCCGATCCCGAGGTCAAGGCGATCTGGCCGATCCGCGGTGGCTCGGGCTGCATCTCGCTGCTCTCGGGCCTGGATGTCGCGCTGATCCGCCGTAATCCGAAAGTGCTGATCGGGTATTCCGACATCACGGCGCTGCACCTGGCTATTTTCAAGCAGACGGGCCTCGTGACGTTCCATGGACCGGTGGCCTCGTCGACGCTGACCGACTATGCGACGCAGCACATGATGGCAGTGCTGACCGAACCGCAAGCGACTTACACGATTCCGATGTCGCTCGAGAACGCTGAACGCGCCGTGCAGGAGCCGCACTTCGGCCTCCATACCTTCACGCACGGCGTGGCCACGGGGCCGCTCATGGGCGGCAACCTGTCGATGGTCGCGGCGCTGGCCGGCACGCCGTATGCGGCCGATATCAAGAACAGCATCCTGTTCCTGGAAGACGTGAACGAAGCGCCGTACCGGATCGACCGCTGGATGACGCAGCTCGACCTGGCCGGTGGCTTTGCCAATGCGGCGGCGCTGGTGGTGGGGATTTGCCAGAACTGCGGGCCGGAACACGAGGACGTGTCACTGACCCTCGAACGCACGCTGGCATTGCACCTGCATCCGCTGGTCATTCCGGCAGTGAGCGGCTATTCCATTGGGCATATCCGCAACCAGTTCACGCTGCCCATGGGTGTGCGGGCGACGCTCGATACGCAGGCGCAGGCGATCACGCTGCTGGAAGCAGCGGTGTCCTGAGAGTTTTCTGGTGGTGCTGTTGAGCGCGCGGGCTTGTGACAGGTGGGTTGAACGCGTGGGCGGGAAACCCGTCCACCCTACCTCGGGTATGGCGTAAGGCGCCGGCTCATCGTCACCGAGCCGTGCGACTCGCCATCGATCCGGTACAGGTCGTGCACCTCGCCGGTGACGAAGAACCCTGCGCGCTCGTACAGCCGGCGCGCTGCCAGATTGCCCGACAGGACATCCAGATCGACCCATTCGAGTGGTGGCGTGATGCTGGCCCACGCCAGCGCGTGCTCGACCAGCTGGCGGCCCAGTCCTGCCCCGCGGTGATCGCGGTGCACGCCCATGCCCAGCAGCGCGCGGTGGTAGGCCGCAATTTCGGGCCGTGCGCGCAGGTCGACGTGGCCGGCGATCGCGCCCTGGCCGTCGAGCGCGAGCCACATGCGGCGCCAGCGCGGCTGGCCGAACGGCACGGTAAAACTGGCGGCGAACGAGGCCGCCTTGTCGGGCGGAAGACGCGACTGCCCGCGCGAGATGGGCTGGAACAGCGGCACGGCGCCGCGGCCGTTTTCCTGCAACTGGTCGTCGAGGTACATGAACAGCTGCGGCAGCTGTTCCGGCACCAACGCCTGCAGGGTCAACGGCCTGGTCACAATGCGCGGGCGATCAGGATCTTCTGGATGTCGCTGGTGCCTTCGTAGATCTGGCACACGCGCACATCGCGGTAGATGCGCTCGACGGGGAAGTCGGCGACATACCCGTAGCCGCCGAACACCTGCATCGCATCGGACACCACGCGCTCGGCCATTTCGGACGCGAACAGTTTGGCCATCGCGGCTTCTTTCAGGCAGGGCAGGCCGGCATCCTTCATCGATGCCGCATGCAGGATCAGCTGGCGCGCAGCCTCGATCTTCATGGCCATCTCGGCCAGGCGAAACTGCACCGCCTGGTGCTCGAAGATCGCCTTGCCGAAGCTCTCACGGTCCTTCGCATACGCCAGCGCGGCCTCGTACGCGGCGCGCGCCATGCCGACCGCCTGCGACGCGATGCCGATGCGCCCGCCCTCCAGGCCCGACAGCGCGATCTTGTAGCCCATGCCTTCTTCGCCGATCAGGTTTTCGAGCGGGATGCGGCAATTGTCGAACACGATCTGCGCCGTGTCCGACGAGTGCTGGCCCATCTTGTGTTCGACGCCGGCCACGATGTACCCGGGCGTGCTGGTCGGCACCCAGAACGCGCTGATGCCCTTCTTGCCGGCCGCCTTGTCGGTGACGGCCATGACGATTGCCACGTCGCCGTACTTGCCGCTGGTGATGAACTGCTTGGTGCCGTTGATGACGTAATGCGCGCCATCGCGCACGGCGGTCGTGCGCAGCGCGGCGGCGTCGCTGCCGGTGTGCGGCTCGGTCAGCGCGAATGCGCCCAGCAGCTCGCCCTGCGCCAGGGGCCGCAGCCACTGCTGTTTCTGCGCTTCGCTCGCATACATCATGGCGATGCTGCACACGGGGCAGTTGTTGACCGAGATGATGGTGGAGACGCCGCCGTCACCGGCCGCGATTTCTTCGAGTACCAGCGCGAGCGCTACATAATCCAGGCCGGCGCCGCCATACTGCTCCGGCACTGCCACGCCGAAGGCGCCCAGCGCCGCCAGTTCGCCTAGCTCTTCGCGCGGGAAATGGTGGTCACGGTCCCAGCGCGCAGCGTTGGGGGCCAGGCGCTCCTGGGCAAAGCTGCGCAGGGCGTCACGGATCATCTGGTGTTCGTCGGACAGGATCATGGGGTCTCGTTATCGTGTGTTACCAGGCGATCGGCTCGCCGTCGTGGTTCAGGAAACTGCCGTTGGCGCCCGCGTCCACCCTGGCCAGCGTGGCGCGCAGATCGCGCACGCTGTCGTGCACGGTGAGCGCTGCGCCGCTGCCGCCCATGTCGGTCTGGACCCAGCCCGGATGGAAGGCGATGCAGGTGACGCCTTGCGCGCCGTAGGTGATCGACGCATCCTTGAGCACCGAATTCAATGCAGCCTTGCTGGCGCGGTACAGCGTGCCGTCGGTGCCCGAGCGCTCGCCGATGGAGCCCATGCGCGACGACAGCACCGCCAGCTTGCCTTTTGAGTCGGCCAGCAACGGCGCGACGATCGGAATCAGGCGCATCGCCGAGAGCACATTGGTGTGCATGACGGTGTCGAATTCGGGGCCGGTCGGGAAACTCCCGTGAGCGGGGCCATACACGCCGGCCACCAGCCAGGCGCTGTCGATTTTTTCGTCGTCCAGGCGCCAGGCCAGCGCGGCGATCGACTCGGCATCGAGCACGTCGAGCTGGTGCGCTTCGGCGCCCAGCGCGACGAGGCCATCGCAGTCTTCCTGCTTGCGTGCGGTGGCGATGACGCGCCAGCCATCCTGGCGATATTGGGCGGCCATTTCATGGCCAATGCCGCGCGAGGCGCCGACGATCAATACAGTGGGCATGCTGTGCTCCTTGTGAAGGGTTGGTAACGATAGACCTTCAATAGTCGCATGCTTTGTTCATCGTTGCAGCGCATCGCGGGCGGGCTTACACCAGCTCGATCGCCATCGCCGTGGCCTCGCCGCCGCCGATGCACAGCGCTGCCACACCGCGCTTGCCGCCGGTGCGCTTGAGCGCGCCGAGCAGCGTGACGACGATGCGCGCGCCCGAGGCGCCGATCGGGTGGCCCAGCGCGCAGGCGCCACCGTGCACATTGACCTTCTCGTGCGGGATGGCCAGGTCGCGCATCGCCGCCATCGGTACCGCAGCGAAGGCTTCGTTGATCTCGTACAGGTCGACGTCGTCCGCCGTCCAGCCGGTTTTCTTGAACAGCTTCTGCATTGCGCCGATCGGGGCGGTGGTAAACAGGTTCGGTTCCTGCGCATGCGTGGCGTGACCGAGCACGCGCGCGATCGGCGTCAGGCCCAGTTCTTTGGCGGTCGACTCGCGCATCATCACGAGGGCGGCGGCGCCGTCGTTGATCGATGACGACGAGGCGGCGGTGACGGTGCCATCCTTCTTGAACGCGGGTTTCAATGACGGGATCTTGTCGACCTTGGCCTTGAGCGGGCCTTCGTCCTTGTCGATGACAGTGTCGCCGGCGCGGCTGGTGACGGTGACGGGTGCGATTTCCCAGTCAAAACCGCCGTCGGTGGCGGCAGCCTGCGCGCGCTTGACCGAGGCGATCGCGAAGTTGTCCTGCTCTTCGCGCGTGAAGCCGTAGCTGGCCACGCACTCTTCGGCAAAGGTGCCCATCGAGCGGCCCTCGCCCGTTTTCTCGTTGCGCGAGTAGGCGTCTTCCAGGCCGTCGAGCATCATGTGGTCGAACATCGGCGCGTGGCCGATGCGGTAGCCGCCGCGCGCCTTCGGGATCAGGTAGGGCGCGCCGGTCATCGATTCCATGCCGCCGGCCACGACGACGTCGGCGCTGCCGGCCACCAGTTGGTCGTGCGCGAAGATGGCCGCCTGCATCGCCGAGCCGCACATCTTGGAGAGCGTCACGGCGCCGGTGGACATCGGCAGGCCGGCCTTGATCAGCGCCTGGCGTGCCGGGGCCTGGCCCTGGCCTGCCATCAGGCAGTTGCCGAAGTAGACGTGTTCGACGGCGGCAGGATCGACGCCGGCGCGCTGCACGGCGGCCTGGATCGCAACGGCGCCCAGGTCACTGGCGGTCTTGCTGGAAAAATCGCCCTGGAAGGCGCCCATCGGGGTGCGCGCGGCGCCGACGATAACGACTGGATCGTTCATGGTGGTCTCCGAGTGAATAGGCATTACATGGTCTCGCCGAACAGCTCGCGGCCGATCAGCATGCGGCGAATTTCGCTGGTGCCGGCGCCGATTTCGTACAGCTTGGCGTCGCGCCACAGGCGGCCGACCGGGTATTCGTTGATGTAGCCGTTGCCGCCCAGCGTCTGGATCGCTTCACCCGCCATCCACGTGGCTTTTTCGGCGCTGTACAGGATGGCGCCGGCGGCGTCCTTGCGCAGGGCGCGGATCTGCTCCGGGCCGTTGGCGCGGTCGCAGGCCTGGCCGACTGCATACACATAGGCGCGGCACGCCATCATGGTCGAGTACATGTCGGCGATCTTGCCCTGCATGAGCTGGAATTCGCCGATGGCCTGGCCGAACTGCTTGCGGTCGTGGATGTATGGCACCACCACGTCCATGCAGGCCGACATGATGCCGAGCGGCCCGCCCGACAGCACGGTGCGCTCGAAGTCCAGGCCCGACATCAAGACATTGACGCCCTTGCCGACGCCGCCCAGCACATTCTCGATTGGCACTTCGCAATCCTGGAACACCAGCTCGCCCGTGTGCGAGCCGCGCATGCCCAGCTTGTCGAGCTTCTGCGCGATCGAGAACCCTTTAAAACCTTTTTCGATCAGGAACGCGGTCATGCCACGCGCGCCTGCTTCGGGATCGGTCTTGGCGTAGACGACCAGCGTGTCGGCGTCCGGGCCATTAGTGATCCACATCTTGGTGCCGTTGAGCACGTAGCGGTCGCCCTTGAGTTCGGCCCGCAGGCGCATGCTGACCACGTCCGATCCGGCGTTTGGCTCGGACATCGCCAAGGCGCCGATGTGTTCGCCCGAGATCAGCTTGGGCAGGTAGTGCTGCTTCTGCGCTTCGGTGCCGTTGCGCTTGATCTGATTCACGCACAGGTTCGAGTGGGCGCCGTACGACAGGCCGACCGAGGCCGAAGCACGCGAGATTTCTTCCATCGCCACGATGTGGGCCAGGTAGCCCATGTTTGCGCCGCCGTATTCCTCGCTCACTGTGATGCCCAGCAGGCCGAGTTCGCCCATCTTCTTCCACAAATCCATCGGGAACTGGTCGCTGCGGTCGATCTCGGCCGCGCGCGGCGCGATTTCGCTGGCGGCGAATTGCTGGACGGCTTCGCGCAGCGCGGCGATATCGTCGCCATGGTCAAAAGTCAGGCCTGGAAGGTGCAGCATGTCGTCCTCGCGGTGAACAGTGGTGAGTGGTGAATTGAGAAGGGGTGCGCGACAATCATACTCGCGTGTTACGTTAACGTAAACGTCAAACAGCAGGCAAAAAAAAGGCGCCGACAAAATTGTCAGCGCCCGTTGTACCTGGACTCAGGCAGCGTCGCGGCCGGCTTCACCGTCGCCATGATTGCCGCCGAGCAGGCGACGGCATTCGTCTTCATGGGCGACGATTTCTTCCAGCGCCATCTCGATATCGGCGCGCTGCTGTTCGAGCGTCACGCGCTGCTGGCCCAGCACGGCAAGGAAGCGGTCGATCTGCGCCTGCGTGTCTTTTGGCGACTCGTACATGTCGACGATGCTCTTGATCTCGGACAGCGTCAAACCCAGACGCTTGCCGCGCAGGGTCAGTTTCAGGCGGGTCCGGTCGCGTGGCGTGTAGACACGGTTGCGGCCGCCCACGCCTTCGCGTTTCGGACTGAGCAGGCCCTGGTCTTCATAAAAACGGATGGCCCGTGCAGTGATATCGAATTCGCGCGCCAGTTCGGCGATGGTATAGGTAGTGGGCATGGGGTTCTGTAGCGGTTGGGAAACAACCAAAAATCGCGTAAAATCGAAACAAGCAGTAACTTCCGTTAACGTAAATTGTCGTTGCGTCGTATTGTAGCGCGCCCGCCGTTCCGCCTGAAAAGGAAAGATTTGCATGAATGCGCTTGAGTCCCAACTGTCGTATGCGTTTGGTGAGACGATCCCTGCACCGGGGGCCGTGGTCGACATCGTCCCCGGCCTGCGCTGGGCCCGCATGCCGCTGCCATTTGCGCTGGACCACGTCAATCTGTGGCTGCTGCAGGACGACGTAAAAGAGGGCGGTGCACTGCGCACTGGCTGGAGCCTGATCGACACCGGCGCCGGAACCGACGCCACCCGCGCCGCCTGGGAACAGCTGCTGGCCGACGGGCTGGCCGGGCAGCCGCTGGTACGGGTCATCGCCACGCACTGCCACCCCGATCACGTCGGACTGGCGGGCTGGTTGTGCGAGCGCTTCGCTGCGCCGTTCTGGACCACGACGGGCGAATTCGGTTTCATGCGCATGATGGCAGCGGCGCTGCCGGGCGTGGACGGCCCGTCCGCCATCCCGCATTTCGAACGCCACGGCTTGCGTGACGCCGCGATGCTGGACCAGATGGGCAGTCGCCGTAATTACTATCCGTCACTGGTGCCGAGCGTGCCGCTGGCCTATACCCGGTTGCAGGACAAGCAAGATGTCACAATTGGCGGGCAATTGTGGCGCGTGATCACCGGCTTCGGTCACTCGCCCGAGCACGCCGCGTTGTACTGTGAGAGCCTCAACATCCTGGTGTCGGGCGACATGGTCTTGCCGCGTATCTCGACGAATGTCTCGGTGTTTGCCGTGGAGCCTGAGGGCAACCCATTGCAACTGTATCTGGACTCGCTGGGCAAGTTCGCCGACCTGCCCGACAACGTACTGGTGCTGCCGTCCCACGGCAAGCCGTTTCGCGGGCTGCACACGCGCATCCGGCAATTGCGCGAGCACCATGTTGACCGGCTGGCGGAGGTACTCGACGCCTGCGCCGTACCCCGCTCGGCGGCCGAGATCGTGCCCATCATGTTCCGGCGTCCGCTCGATGCGCACCAGCTCAGTTTTGCACTGGGTGAAGCGCTCGCGCACTTGCACAAGCTCTGGTATGACGGTCAATTGACCCGGGCGACAAATGCCGATGGGGTGTTAGTTTTCACGCGAAATTAACATCCGATATGTCACCATCGGATACATCTTGAACAGGACGGGCATTCTCCAGGACCGTTCTAAGTACTGGTACGTAGTTGTTTCATTCCCGATCAGACGATTTTACATGCCAGGCATTCTTGTGAGGATTGCTGTGGGGAATACGGCAAATCGCGTGTAAAAACTATTGAAAAACCACATGTTTGTTACTTTTTAGTTGTATAGTGTAAACATAAGGTTTCTCGTCTGGAAGAGCCTTCCTTTGTCCAACAACAAGTACCGCAATGAATTCAACCAACGAACGGGAGAGCTTCAGCGAACGCCTCCAGCATGCTCTGAAGAACGCTCACTACTCCCCTGACAGCCCTACGCGTCTGGCGCGAGAATTTAATATCCGCTTTGAGGGCCGCCCGATTACGGTCCATGCCGCCCGCAAGTGGCTGGTCGGTGAAGCCATTCCAACCCAGGAAAAATTGCGCATGATCGCCCAGTGGCTGGGCGTGCCTGCCGACTGGTTGCGTTTTGGCGGCGCCGAGCAGGCTGCCGGCGAGGCTGGTGCTGCCAGTGCGCGCTTTGAATCGGCCGACGTCAAGCTGATCGCCGACCTGCAGCGCCTCGATGAGCACCACCGCCAGCTGGCGCGCGAATTCATTCGCATGCTGGTGCGCGTGAATCATACGAAGCCGGACGCGAAGTAAACGTCGATCGCAGTAGCGTTATTGCTGGTTTGCACTTTTGTCGTGCAGAACAGTACAAATGGGCTGGTCTGGTCCATAATCTGATCAGGTGGCAGCAGTTTCCGCCACCGTTTCAGGTTCACCCAGGAGCAGCTGACGCATGCGAAACAACTACGCCAATACCGCCCAGCTCAAGGATTTGATGACGGTGCCGCCGATGACGGCAGCGCGTCATGCTGAACTGATGCGAGAACGCAACGCCCGGCGGCGAATGCTCGAAGAAGCGCGTGACTTGAAAAAGTCCGAAGACAACCGTTACGACGACAAACGCTGAGACAACCCATGCCGGCGCGAGCCGGCATGCCGGTTCATCCTGCCACGTCGTTCTGTTCTGCTTTCATGCCGCCCCAGCGCGCGGCGTGGGAATTTTCGATCCCCAGCAAGTCCACGACACGGTCCACCGTGTGCTCGACCATGTCCGCGATCGTCGCAGGCCGGTGGTAAAAGCTCGGCAGTGGCGGGAAGATGATGCCGCCCATTTCGGTCACCGACGTCATATTGCGCAAGTGGGCCAGGTTGAACGGGGTTTCGCGCACCATCAACACCAGGCGCCGGCGTTCCTTGAGGATCACGTCGGCAGCGCGGGTGACGAGGTTGTCCGAGAAACCGTGGGCCACGGCGGCCAGGGTTTTCATCGAGCAGGGCGCGACGACCATGCCGTCGACCTGGTACGACCCGCTGGCAATGGACGCGCCAATATCGCGGTTGCGGTGCACGACATGCGCCAGCGCTTCGACGTCCCGGCGCTGCAGGCCGAGTTCCTGGTGCAGGGTCAGCGTGGCGGCATCGGAAATGATCAGGTGGCTTTCGATGCCAGGCGTTGCGTGCAGCCGCTTGAGCAGCTGCACGCCATAGGTTGCGCCGGTCGCGCCGGTGAGGGCGACAACAATGCGGCGCGGGCGCTCAGTCATGCAATCAGCCGTTTTTCAGCAGGGTCTGCAGTTCGCCCGATTCGTACATCTCGTTCATGATGTCGGTGCCGCCGATGAACTCGCCGTTCACGTACAGCTGCGGCACGGTTGGCCAGTTCGAGTAGTCCTTGATGCCCTGACGCACTTCAGCGTCGTCCAGTACGTTCACGGTGGCGACGTTGTCGACGCCGCACGCTTTCAGCAGCTGGATGGCGCGGCCGGAAAAGCCGCACTGTGGGAACTGGGCGGTGCCTTTCATGAACAGCACGACTGGCGTCGAGGTCACGGTGTCTTTGATCCAGGTTTGAACGTCGCTCATTTGATGTGTGCCTTTTGGAGAGGAATGGGTAGATGGCGCCATTCTATAAGAATTCGACGTGGACGGCATCGGTGACCATCATGGCGCTGCGGTATGATGCCCGGTTCAAGATGACGGGAAACACGATGAAGAACACGTTCGCTACCTTGCCCATCGCGGCCCTGTGGGTTTTTGCCGCGCTGCTGGGCTTGCCGGCACTGTATGACGGCGCCAACGCACTGAGAGGTGGCCGCGCAGTCGACGTCTTCGTCCAGATCGGCCCGTTGATGATGGCGCTGTTCCTGGCCTGGTGCGCGCTGCAGCGACGCGCCGGCAGGCTGGCGCTGCTGACCTCGCCGCGCGTCACGCTGATCGGCTTCATCTGCTTTGGCGCCTTCGCCGGGTGCTTCCTGATCAAGCTCGTGCTGCGCAACACGACCCTGTTCGCCTGAGCATCTGGCGCGCCCCGTCAGTGCCTGCGTCAGGGCCTGCGCCCGGCATTGCGGTATGATCGCGCCGTTTGTCACCATCCACCGGAGCACCCGATGCAGCAACCCCGCCGCCGCGTACCATCGCCGAACGCGAACCTCGTGATCGCCGCCCTGCTGGGCATTCCCGGCATCCTGAATATCTATACGGGGTTCACGCGCCCGAGCCCCGGCGACATCCTGTCGGGACTCGCCGCGCTGATCTACGCGCTGCTGCTGGTGCGCGACGCGCTGCACATCAAGAAGACGGGCGCGCCGGCGATCCCGCAGCACAAGATGCTGCTGATCGGGTTTGGCTGCCTGGGCGTGTACCTGATCGGCATCCTGATCAAGCACAGCTGAAGCACAGCTGAAGCAACGGCGTCAGGGCAGGCGCCGGCCGAGACAGACCGATGCCGCGCGGCCGACATACCGGCCGTAAGGCGCCACCGGCGCGTAACCGTGGCGCTTGTAGAACGCCACCGCGCGCGCATTCACGCGCCGCGTCGACAGCCATAACTGGCGGTAGCCGCATGCCGCGGCGTGCCGCTCGAGTTCTGCCAGCACGTGCGCGCCGGCCCCGCTGCCGGGCCGCGCATACATCCGCTTGAGTTCCCCGATATCGCCTGCAAGCGCGCGCACGGCGCCGCAGCCGACTGCGCTGCCATCGGCGTCGTAGGCCAGCACGAAGCAGGCGCCTGCACCCCGACAATCCTGCGGATCGAACGAGGCCGCGCCGCTTTCGCCCGTGATCGCGGCCAGCGCCGCATCGAGTTCTGCAACAACGCGCCGTGCGTCGGCGTGATCGGGATCCACGTGGACGACGCGCAGCATCGGCTGCCTGTTATTTGCGCAGCTTGGCAAACGCATCGGCCATCGCGCCGCCCGCCGGCGCCGCCGTGCGTTCCTGGCGCTGGTGCTGCTGCACGCGTTTGGCGTCGTTGCGGTCGGGCCGCTGCGCAGGCTGCGCGCCCGGCTGCGGCGCGCTGTCCGTCAGGCGCATCGTCAGCGCGATGCGCTTGCGCTTCGGGTCCACTTCCAGCACCTTCACTTTCACCACCTGGCCGGCCTTGACGACCGTGTGCGGGTCTTTCACGAACGTGTTCGACAGCGCCGAGATGTGCACCAGGCCATCCTGGTGCACGCCGATGTCGACGAACGCGCCGAAGGCGGCGACGTTGGTGACCACGCCTTCCAGAATCATGTCGGGGCGCAGGTCCGATATCTGCTCCACGCCATCCTTGAAGGTGGCCGTGGTGAACTCGGGCCGTGGATCGCGGCCCGGTTTTTCCAGCTCTTTCAGGATATCGGTGATGGTCGGTACGCCGAACTTGTCGTCCGCATACCTGGCCGGGTCCAGGCTTTTAATGAGGGCGCCGTCGCCGATCACGGCTTTCATGTCGCGCTTGACGTCGAGCAGGATTTTTTCGACGAGCGGGTACGATTCCGGGTGCACGGCCGACGCATCCAGCGGGTTGGCGCTGTTCATCACGCGCAAAAAGCCGGCTGCCTGTTCGAAGGTTTTCTCGCCCAGGCGCGGCACTTTTTTCAGCGCCGCGCGCGAGGCGAATGCACCATGCGTGTCGCGGTACGCGACGATGCCCTGCGCCACCGTGGACGACAGGCCGGACACGCGCGCCAGCAGCGGCGCCGATGCGGTGTTCACGTCCACGCCGACGGCATTCACGCAATCCTCGACCACGGCGTCGAGCGAGCGCGCCAGCTGGCTTTGCGAGACGTCGTGCTGGTACTGGCCCACGCCGATCGACTTCGGATCGATCTTGACCAGTTCGGCCAGCGGGTCCTGCAGGCGGCGCGCAATGGAGACCGCGCCGCGCAGCGACACGTCCATGTCGGGCAGTTCGCGCGAGGCGAATTCGGACGCCGAGTAGACCGACGCGCCGGCTTCCGAGACGACGATTTTCGTCAGCTTCAGGTCGGGCTGCTGCTTGATCAGATCCTGCGCCAGCTTGTCGGTCTCGCGCGAACCGGTGCCGTTGCCGATCGAGACCAGCGACACATTGTGTTTCGCCGCCAGGAGGCCCAGCGTATGCAGCGCGCCATCCCAGTCGTTGCGCGGCTGGTGCGGGTAGACCGTGGCGGTATCGACCACCTTGCCGGTGGCGTCGACCACCGCGACCTTCACGCCGGTGCGCAGGCCAGGGTCCAAACCCATCGTCGCGCGCGGGCCGGCCGGTGCGGCCAGCAGCAGGGCTTTCAGGTTACGCGCAAAGACGCCGATCGCATCAAGTTCGGCCTTGTCGCGCAGCGCACCCATCAACTCGGTATCCAGGTGCATGAAGCTTTTCACGCGCCAGGTCCAGCGCGCCGTATCGAGCAGCCATTTGTCGGCCGGACGGCCCTGCGCCTTGATGCCGAAGCGCGCCGCGATGCGGCCTTCGCACGGATTGAGCGGCGCGTCCCACTTCGGCTTTTCGGGCTCGGAATCCAGACGCAGCGCTACATCGAGCATGCCTTCGCGGCGGCCGCGCAACAGCGCCAGCGCGCGGTGCGACGGTACCGCGGCCAGTGGCTCGCTGTAGTCGAAATAGTCGGCGAATTTTTCGCCTTCGTCCTGTTTGCCAGCGACGACCTTCGATTCGACCACGCCGTGTTCCTGCACGTACTCGCGCAGCGTATGCAGCAGCGCGGCGTCTTCGGCGAAACGCTCCATCAGGATCTGGCGCGCGCCATCGAGCGCCGCTTTGGTATCAAGCACGCCGGGATTGGCGCCACCGTCGGCGTTGGTGAATGCGTCGCGCAGATAGTCCTTCGCGATGGCCTCGGGATCCTGCTGCGGGTCGGCCAGCAGGGTCTCGGCCAGCGGCGCCAGGCCCGCCTCGATCGCGATCTGCGCCTTCGTGCGGCGCTTCTGCTTGTAGGGCAGGTACAGGTCTTCGAGACGCGTTTTATCTTCGGCCAGTGCGATCGATTCGAGCAGCGCCGGCGTCATCTTGTTCTGCTCCGTGATCGACGCGATGATTGATGCGCGCCGGTCTTCCAGCTCGCGCAGATAGCGCAGGCGCTCTTCGAGAAGGCGCAGCTGAATGTCGTCCAGGCCGCCAGTGGCTTCCTTGCGGTAGCGTGCGATGAACGGCACGGTGGCGCCTTCGTCCAGCAGGGCGATGGCGGCAGCCACCTGGGCTGGCCTGGCGGCGAGTTCTTTGGCAAGGCGTTGTTCGATGGATGGCAGCATAGGCAGTGGTGAAGCGGGGATCGTGGACCAAGCGGCCAATGATACGCAAACAGCGCCGATACGCCAGTCTTGACAGGGTCACACGAACATGAGAGAACAGTCGGTTGGCAGAAGACACACGCGTTGCGTGCGCGCACCATTTGTCTGCAAGGTGCGATTACGAACAAATCGGAAGTGTTCGTATGCGAGATAATAGTCGTTATTGCCGTTTTTAATACCCTGCCACGAGACCCAATGACAACAGTCGATTATCTTCGCGAGAAAGCCAGCGACGCACCCGCAGCCCGCACGCCCGCACGTTCTCCGGCCTTGCCGGCGCCGGTTGTGAGCTGGTTGCAGCGGGTCGAAGCAGCGGCGCATCCGCAGCCGAAGCTGACCGACGAAGTAGTCGACCCAAAGGCCGCGCAGTACAAGTTCGTCTACGTGATGGCGCCCACCAGCGGCGGGCGCCACGTGGCGCTGTGCCTGTGCAAGGCGCGCCTGCGGCCGAACGGCGACGTCGCCGCGGCCAGTCCCGTCAGCGAAGTCTTTTCGCTCCTGTCGGCGCCGCCCGCTTATCTCGAAGGCGACGACATCGACCTGGTGCGCTTTTTCATCGCCATGCGCAGCGGGTCGGCGCAAGGCACCAGCGCCACCGAACCGAAAGGCAAGGTCGGCGCGATCCTGCTGCAGATGCTGCTCGAACAGGGCAAGCTGCTGTGGGCGAACTCGTGGGCCGACATGGCCGGCGGCCTGGTCTACCCGCTGCAGGGTGGCCCGACCCGCCTGGCCAGCCTGGCCTGGCGCGACGAAGGCCGCGTCGCCAAACTCGGCTGGTCGGTCGAACCCGTGGGCGGCGCGGCCGCGCACAGCGCCGCCGACCAGATCGACTACATGCTGCCGACCGATCCGCCGTGGTACATCGACAATCTGTCGTGCGGGCCGCTGGACCTCAATCGCGGCGGCATCGACATCTCGCTGGCCGAACTGCAGGCGCTGGTGGCGCAGGCACCGACGCTCACCGGCACCGACAAGAAACGCGTCTCGCAACTGCTGCTTGCGCACGGCCTGCAGCAACTGATGCCGCTGCCGCAGCCGCTCACGCAGCGCCTGCGTAATGACGTCAAACCGATTCCGCACCTGCTGCTCGATGCGGTGCAGCTGGCCGACGGCAGCGCCGCGCGCTGGCAGGACTTCGCCGTGCTGGCTTTTGATTACGACGGCCAGCGCGTCTCGTTCGACCCGTCGCAGCGCGTCGTGCGCCAGGTGGGTGACCTCACCGAAATCATCGAGCGCGACCCCAAGCTCGAAAGCGACGCGCTCGACAAGCTGGGCGAGATCGGTTTCCGCAAGCCGGCGACGGCGCCGCTGAACGTGATGGCCGGCGCGCTGCAGCTCGAGAGCCAGGCGCACTGGCTGCGCTTTGCCGAGCAGTCGGTCGATGCGCTGTCCGACGCTGGATGGCATCTGCAAAAATCGCCCAAGTACCGCTACGACGTGGTGCCGGTCGAAGACTGGTACGCCGACATCGACGAACCGGCTGAAGCAGGCAATGCCTGGTTCGAGCTGGAGCTGGGCATCGTGGTGGCCAAGAAGCGCGTGCCGCTGCTGCCGGTGCTGGTGCAGCTGATTCGCAGCGCGCCGCTCGAATTCGATCCGAGCGTGCTGGCCGCGCACGCCGAGTCCGACCAGATGCTGGCCGTGCTGCCCGATGGCGAGCGCGTGGCGCTGCCGTGGGGCCGCCTCAAGCCCATCCTGGCCACGCTGGGCGAGCTGTATTTCAATGACAAGATCAAGGCGCGACTGCGCCTGTCGACGCTCGATGCAGCGCGGCTCGAAGAACTGGCGCGCGGCGTCGACCTGCAATGGACCGGCGGCGAGCGCCTGCGCGAGACCGGCCGCAAACTGAGCCAGTTCGGCGCCGTGAAAAAAGTCGAGGCGCCGGCCGGCCTGCAGGCCACCTTGCGCGACTACCAGCTCGATGGCCTGGCGTGGATGCAGTTCCTGCGCGAGTATGACCTGGGCGGCATCCTGGCCGACGATATGGGCCTGGGCAAGACGGTGCAGACGCTGGCGCACATCCTGGTCGAAAAAGAAGCGGGCCGTTTGACCAGCCCTGCGCTGGTGATCGCACCAACGAGCCTGATGGCCAACTGGTTCGACGAAGCTGCGCGCTTTGCCCCGAGCCTGAAAGTGCTGCTGTTGCAGGGCAAGGAGCGCATGGAGTCGTTCGACCAGATCGACGGCGCCGACATCGTGCTGACCACCTACGCGCTGCTGCCGCGCGACGAAGAAGAACTGCGCAAGCACCACTATCACCTGGTGATCCTGGACGAATCGCACTACATCAAGAACACCCGTTCCAAGGCAGCGCAGACGGCCGGCTCGCTCGATGCCAGCCACCGCCTGTGCTTGTCGGGCACGCCGCTCGAGAATCATCTGGGCGAGCTGTGGTCGCAGTTCCACTTCCTGATTCCAGGTCTGCTGGGCGACGAAAAGACGTTCAATACCCAGTTCCGTCATCCGATCGAGCGCCAGGACGATCCGGTGCGCCGCACGCTGCTCAATCGCCGCATCCGGCCATTCCTGCTGCGCCGCACGAAGGACAACGTGGCCAAGGAGCTGCCGCAAAAAACCGAGATGGTGCGCCGCATCGAGCTCTCCGGCCCGCAGCGCGATCTGTACGAAACGGTGCGCCTGGCGATGGACAAGAAAGTGCGCGACGAGATCGACCGCAAGGGTGTGGCGCGCAGCCAGATCGTGATCCTCGAGGCGCTGCTCAAGCTGCGCCAGGTGTGTTGCGATCCGCGTCTGGTCAAGTCGATGCCGTCCAAAAAGAACACGGCGGCGGTATCGGCCAAATTGACCGACCTGATGCAGATGGTCGAAGACCTGCTGGGCGAAGGCCGCAAGATTCTCGTGTTCTCGCAGTTCACCAGCATGCTGGCGCTGATCGAAGAAGAACTTGCGCTGCGCAAGATCCCGTATGCGCTGCTCACCGGCGAGACGCGCGACCGCTCGGCGCAGGTGGCGGCATTCCAGCAGGGCGCGGTGCCGATCTTTTTGATCAGCCTGAAAGCGGGCGGCGTCGGGTTGAACCTGACCGCGGCCGACACCGTGATCCACTACGATCCGTGGTGGAATCCGGCGGCCGAGAACCAGGCGACCGACCGCGCCTGGCGCATCGGGCAGGACAAGCCGGTGTTCGTCTACAAGCTGATTGCCAAGGGCACGCTGGAAGAAAAGATCCAGCTGCTGCAGCAGAAGAAGTCGGAGCTGGCGCACTCGATCCTGTCCGAAGGCGAGTCGCAGAAGATGGCGCTGACGCAGGAAGACCTGCAGGCGATCTTCGCACCGCTGGCGGAGTAGTCGATCCGGGAGGGCTTGTCAGCGCCGCGCAAGCTGGCGCTGGTATATATAAAGAAATGGCGGGCTCGCGAGCCCGCCATTGTTGTATCGACCAAAGGTTTACGCGTAATACGCTTCGACCTTGCCTTTCAGCTTGATCAGCATCGGGCGGCCTTTGCGGTCGAGGGTCTTGCCAGCGGCAACCTTGATCCAGCCTTCGCTGATGCAATACTCTTCGACGTCGGTACGGTCCTTGTCGTTGAAGCGGATGCCGACATCGTGCTGGAAGACGTCACGGTTATGAAATGGGCTGCTCGGATCGATCGAGAGCCGGTCTGGGAGCGGGGGGCGGGTAGCGGTATCGTTCATAGTGGTGAAATTATCGCCCAAACCCTGCCGGTATGGCGCAATTGTTTCGTTTGCCACGTGGATTCCATGCCGGATTGCCTTCTTTCATTCTTTCCTGAAACCATATTTTGCATTTTGCAAAGCAATATGTCACAGACAAGTGACGGTCGCGATATACTAGCTGGTCGATACATCGCCCGTAACTGTTGGTGAAGAAAGAGGTCCAATGAAGTCCAGTCCGATTGCCGCCACCACGTCTGCCATGCCGGCCCCTGCCGGCGATGCTGAGATGCTCACCGGGCGGCAATTGCGCACGATCGCCGAACTGGGCGACGACGTGGCCTTTGCCATTGCACTGCCGGCGGGAAGCGTGCGCTATCTGAGCCCGGCGTTTGCAGCCCTGAGCGGCTATGACGCCGCCACGCTGCAGAGCGCGCTCGATGGCGACAGCGCCTCGCCGCTGGCGCCGCTGGCAGCGTGGTTGCGCGCGATGGCTACCGGCAAGCCGGGGGTGCGCAACCGGCGCGAATTCGATCTGTTCGATGCCGAGCGGCGCCCGCTGGCGCTGGAAGCCCTGGCCATCGTGCCGGCCGATGACAAATCGGCGCTGGTCGGCCTGCTGCGCGACCTGTCGGCGCGGCGCGGCCACGACAGCGAATACAAACGGTTTGCCAGCATGCTCAATCACGAGTTCCGTACGCCGCTGGCGACGATCGATGGCGCGATCCAGCGACTGGAAGCCACATCCACGCATGCCGAGGAATCGGTGCGCGTTCGCTATCGCAAGATCGGCGCCGCGGTCGACCGCCTGATCGGGATGCTCGACGAATACCTGTCGCCCGATCGCATGGCCACGCTCGGGCGCACCCGCCAGCCCAACACCATCACGGTCGGGGAACTGGTCGAGACGGGTGCTGCCCAGATCCGCACCGCCGGGCGCGCTGCCGTACTGCAGCTCGACGATGTCGCCTCGATCCTGCGCGGCGAGCCGGAAGGCTTGCGGCTGGCGCTGAAGGTCATGATCGACAATGCGCTCGCGTTTTCGCCGCCTGCCGCCGATGTGACGGTGCGCGTGCGGCGCAGCGGTGGCGGCGTCGAGATCGCCGTCCTCGACGGCGGCGCCGGCGTGCCGCCGGACGATGCGTCGCGCGTTTTCGACAAAGGGTATCGCGGCCGCAACGCCGCCGGCCTGCCGGGCAGCGGTCTGGGGCTGTACATGGCGCGCTCGATCATCGAAGTTCACGGTGGCGTGCTGAGTCTGGCGCCGGGGCAACAGGGCGCCGGCGCCGAGTTCCGGCTCTGGATGCCGGCGCTGGTCTTATAGAGGTTATAGAGGAATAACTCCTTGCTTCAGGTAGCCTCAGCAGTGATAATCGGGACCGCGCTTCGGCGTGGATAACGCTACCATCGGTATCAACGACGGGCAGGTGACTAATATGGCAAGGGCATGACGCAGATACTGATTGTTGAAGACAATGGCGAATACGCCGACGACATGGCCGAGTTCCTGAAGGAGCTGGACCACGACGTCACGATCGCCCGGACCGCCAGTGAAATGTGGGCGGCGCTGACGCGCACGCCGGCTGCGGTCGTGGTGCTCGACCTCGGGCTGCCAGACGAAGATGGCTTCAATGTCATCCCGCGCATGCGCCAGCTGTATCCGGAAATCGGGTTACTGGTACTCACGGGGCGGGTGGCGTTCGACCACCGCATCCTGGGCCTGCGCCTGGGCGCCGACCATTACCTGACCAAGCCGATCAAGTTCCCGGAACTGGCCGCGCACATCGAGGCACTGGACCGCCGGGTACGCCCGCAGGACCCGGCGCCGGCCCCGAGCAAGTGGATGCTGCGCGTGAGCGCGCGCCAGCTCGAGCTGATGGGCAAGGTGGTCGACCTGACCGAAAAGGAATGCAACTTCCTGCACCTGCTGACGATCAACACGCGCCCGGTGCCGCGCCACGTGATCGTCGCCGGCATGGGTGGCGACGACCCCGACGCCAGCCGCCGCGTCGACATGCTGGTCTACCGCCTGCGCAAGAAAGCCCGCTCCGGCCTCGGCCAGGACCTCCCCCTGCGCAGCGCCTACGGCGAAGGCTACAGCCTCTCCGCCGGCTTCACCCTCTCCTGACCCGCCTCAACCCTCCCACAATGAGGGTCAGAGTCGAATTATTGGCCAATTTCCGCTCAGACAATTAGGGTCAGAGTCGAATTATTGGCCAATTTTCTTTTGGAAATTGGCTGGATTACACAATTACGGCTGAAAAGTCGGGCGATAAATTGCGTCTATACTCATTCTCAAATAATTAGGGACAGAGTCGGCAGGATTTCGCAAGATCTTGCGTTTAATTAGGGACAGAGTCATTTTCCATTGTAGAATCCGGATTCCACACGCACATCCGACGCCATGGCACGCCAACCTCGACTCATCGTTCCCGAGCAACCGCACCACGTAATCCAGCGCGGTAATAACCGCCAGATCATTTACAGGGACGAGGCGGACTACCAGCGATTTCTCGTCTGGCTCAAGGAAGGCGCGCGGTTTTATGACGTGGCAATCCATTCATACGTCTTGATGCCGAACCATGTTCACCTGCTGGCAACGCCGAGCGACGCCACGGGCCTGGCGCTGATGATGCAGAAGGTTGGCCGACTCTATGTTCCATGGTTTAACCACAAGTACGAGCGCAGCGGTGGCTTGTTCGAGGGGCGTTTCCGCACCTCGCTGATCGACTCCGACCGGTATTTCATGACCTGCAGCCGCTACATCGAGCTCAATCCGGTACGCGCGCAACTGTCCGTTGGCCCCGGCGACTACCCATGGTCGAGCTATGCCCACCACGCCGGCGCGCGTCTGGATACGCTCGTCAGCGACCATAGCCTGTTCTGGGCCCTGGGCAACACGCCATTCCAGCGCGAAGCGGCGTATATCGACATGGTCCAGCAAGGCTTGTCATCCGAGGAGGTGGATTTCATCACCACCTCGATTCTACGGAACAAGCCATTGGGGTCTGACTCGTTCAAGAGCCAGCTGGAGCAAAAAACACAACGCCAGATCTTGCCAGCCAAGCGTGGCCGACCTTTTAATCCGCCCCTTCCGCCGTTCGCACAAGCCTGAAACAGCGCAATTCCCGACACAACGGCACGGTTATTCGTGCCGTTTTTTATTGCGAAAACCTATTTAAAATCAAGAGCTTAGGTTGCAATGACGAGTACTCTTACAAACCAGAATGACTCTGTCCCCAATTATCGTCTTTCTCAAAAAGTTGTCAAACAATTCGACTCTGACCCTAATTATTGAGGTTGACGGGGGATTTTGCATTGCACTATTCTCGGCATTCGATCCCGTAAAGATGTGGAGAATGTCGCATGATTGCCCAAGGTTTGTATGATCCCGCCAATGAACACGATGCTTGCGGTGTTGGCTTCATCGCCCATATCAAGGGCAACAAGAGTCATTCGATTGTTGAACAGGGTCTGTTGATTCTGAAGAACCTCGACCACCGGGGCGCCGTGGGCGCCGATGCGCTCATGGGCGACGGGGCGGGGATTCTGATCCAGATTCCCGACCAGTACTACCGCGACGAGATGGCGCGCCAGGGCGTCGAGTTGCCGCCACCTGGCGAGTACGGCGTCGGCATGGTGTTCTTGCCGAAAGAGCATGCGTCGCGCATCGCCTGCGAGCAGGAGATCGAACGCGCCGTGCGCATCGAAGGCCAGGTCGTTCTCGGCTGGCGCAACGTGCCGGTCGATGCGACGATGCCGATGTCGCCGTTCGTGCGTGCCAAGGAGCCGGTGATTCGCCAGATCTTCATTGGCCGCGGCCCGGACATCATGGTCACCGATGCACTTGAACGTAAGCTGTACGTCATCCGCAAATCGTCCGGCCACGCGATCCAGGCTCTCAAACTCCTGCACGGCAAGGAATTCTTCGTACCGTCGATGTCGGCCCGCACCGTCGTCTATAAAGGCCTGCTGCTGGCCGACCAGGTGGGCGTGTTCTACAAGGATCTGCAGGATCCGCGCTGCATCTCGGCCCTGGCCCTGGTCCACCAGCGCTTCTCGACCAACACCTTCCCTGAGTGGCCGCTGGCCCACCCGTACCGCCTGATCGCCCACAACGGCGAGATCAATACCGTCAAGGGCAACTTCAACTGGACCCGCGCGCGCGAAGGCATCCTCAAGTCGGCTGTCCTGGGCGACGATCTGAACAAGCTGTTCCCGCTGATCTATGAAGGCCAGTCCGACACCGCCTGCTTCGACAACGCGCTCGAACTGCTGATCATGGCCGGCTACCCGATCGCCCAGGCGATGATGATGATGATCCCGGAAGCCTGGGAAAATCACGCGTCGATGGACGACAACCGCCGCGCCTTCTACGAATACCACGCAGCGATGATGGAGCCGTGGGACGGCCCGGCTGCGATGGCCTTCACCGATGGCCGCCACATCGGCGGCACGCTCGACCGCAACGGCCTGCGCCCGGCGCGCTACGTCATCACCGAGGACGACCTGGTCGTCATGGCGTCCGAATCGGGCGTGCTGCCGATTCCCGAATCGCGCATCGTCAAGAAGTGGCGCCTCCAGCCGGGCAAGATGTTCCTGATCGACCTCGAAGCCGGCCGCATCATCGACGACAAAGAGTTGAAAGACACCTATGCCAACGCCAAGCCGTACAAGGCGTGGATCAAGTCGGTGCGCATCAAGCTCAATGAAATCAAGCTGACCGAGTCGCAGCTGGCCGCTGGCCGCGCGAAGGATGCGCAGGGCGAAAAGCCGGCGCTCACGCTGCTCGACCGCCAGCAGGCGTTCGGCTACACGCAGGAAGACCTGAAGTTCCTGATGGCGCCGATGGCGGTGCTGGGCGAAGAAGCCACCGGCTCGATGGGCAACGACTCGCCGCTGGCCGTCACGTCCAACAAACTCAAGCCGCTGTATAACTACTTCAAGCAGCTGTTCGCGCAAGTGACCAATCCGCCGATCGATCCGATCCGCGAAAGCATGGTCATGTCGCTGGTCTCGTTCATCGGCCCCAAGCCGAACATCCTCGACACCAACAACGTCAACCCGCCGATGCGTCTCGAGGTCGCGCAGCCGATCCTGAACTTCGACGACATGGCGCGCCTGCGCAATATCGGCCAGCACACCGGCGGCAAGTTCAAGGCCTATGAGCTCAACATCTGCTACCCGGTCGCCTGGGGCAAGGAGGGCATCGAAGCCTCGCTGGCCTCGCTGTGCGCCGAAGCGGTCGATGCGGTCAAGTCGGGCCACAACATCCTGATCGTGTCGGATCGCCGCATGTCGCCCGACCTGGTCGCGATCCCTGCGCTGCTGGCCACCTCCAGCGTGCACCAGCACCTGGTAGCGCGCGGCCTGCGCGCCTCCGCCGGCCTCGTGATCGAAACCGGCTCGGCGCGCGAGACGCACCACTTTGCGCTGCTGGCCGGTTACGGCGCCGAAGCCGTGCACCCGTACCTGGCCCTTGAAACGCTGGCCGAGCTGGCGCATGGCCTGCCGCAGGAACTGTCGGCCGAGACGGTGAGCTACAACTACATCAAGGCCGTCGGCAAGGGCCTGATGAAGGTGATGTCCAAAATGGGCATCTCCACCTACATGTCGTACTGCGGCGCGCAGATTTTCGAGGCCGTGGGCCTGAACAAATCGCTGGTCGACAAGTACTTCAAGGGCACCTCGTCGAACATCGAAGGCATTGGCCTGTTCGAAGTGGCCGAAGAAGCGCTGCGCCTGCACGCGCTGGCCTTTGGCGCCGATCCGGTGCTGGCCAATGCGCTGGACGTCGGCGGCGAGTATGCCTTCCGCGTGCGCGGTGAAGACCACCTGTGGACGCCGGACACGATCGCCAAGCTGCAGCACGCGACGCGCGCCAACAACTTCTCGACCTATAAGGAATACGCGCAGCTGATCAACGACCAGACGCGCCGTCACCTGACGCTGCGCGGCCTGTTCGAATTCAAGATCGACCGCGACAAGGCGATCCCGATCGAAGAAGTCGAATCGGCCAAGGACATCGTCAAGCGCTTTGCGACCGGCGCCATGTCGCTCGGCTCGATCAGTACCGAAGCCCACGCCACGCTGGCCATCGCGATGAACCGCATCGGCGGCAAGAGCAATACGGGCGAGGGCGGCGAAGATCCGGCGCGCTACATGAATGAATTCAAGGGCATCGCGATCAAGAAGGGCGAGTCGCTGGCGTCGCGCCTGGGCGATGGCCGCGTCGTGGTCGATATTCCGCTCGAAGACGGCGACTCGCTGCGTTCGAAAATCAAGCAGGTGGCGTCGGGCCGCTTTGGTGTCACTGCCGAATACCTGAACTCGGCCGATCAGATCCAGATCAAAATGGCGCAGGGCGCCAAGCCAGGCGAAGGCGGCCAGCTGCCGGGTCATAAAGTGTCCGAGTACATCGCCAGCTTGCGCTTCTCGGTACCGGGTGTCGGTCTGATTTCGCCGCCGCCGCACCACGACATCTATTCGATCGAAGACCTGGCCCAGCTGATTCACGACCTGAAAAACGTGAATCCGCGCGCCTCGATCTCGGTCAAGCTGGTTTCGGAAGTGGGCATCGGCACGGTCGCTGCCGGCGTCTCGAAAGCCAAGGCGGATCACATCGTCGTCGCCGGCCACGATGGCGGCACGGGCGCTTCGCCCCTGTCGTCGGTCAAGCACGCCGGCACGCCGTGGGAGCTGGGCCTGGCCGAGACCCAGCAGACGCTGGTGCTCAATGGCCTGCGCAGCCGTATCCGCCTGCAAGCGGACGGCCAGATGCGCACCGGCCGCGACGTCGTCATCGCGGCGATGCTGGGCGCCGATGAGGTGGGCTTTGCCACCGCGCCACTGGTGGTCGAAGGTTGCATCATGATGCGCAAGTGCCACCTGAATACCTGCCCGGTGGGCGTGGCCACGCAAGACCCAGTGCTGCGCGCGAAATTCCAGGGCAAACCCGAGCACGTGGTGAACTACTTCTTCTTCGTTGCCGAAGAAGCCCGCCAGATCATGGCGCAGCTGGGCATCCGCACCTATGACGAACTGATTGGCCGCGCCGACCTGCTCGACAAATCCAAGGCGATCGGCCACTGGAAGGCGCAGGGCCTGGACTTCTCGAACATCTTCTACCAGCCGAAAGTCGAGAGCCAGCGCGCCCTGTTCCACACCGAAGGCCAGGACCATGGCCTGGATAAAGCGCTCGATCACAAGCTGATCGCGCAAGCCAAGGCGGCACTGGAAAAGGGCGAGCGCGTCTCGTTCATCTCGCCGGTCAAGAACCTGAACCGCACCGTCGGCGCCATGCTGTCGGGCGAAGTCGCCACGCGTTACGGCCATGCCGGCCTGCCGGACGACACGATCCACATCCAGCTGCAAGGCACGGCGGGCCAGTCCGCTGCTGCCTTCCTGGCCGGCGGCATCACGATGGACCTGGTCGGCGAAGGCAACGACTATGTCGGCAAGGGCCTGTCGGGCGGACGCATCATCGTGCGGCCAAACACCGAGTTCCGTGGCTGGGCGGTCGACAACATCATCGTCGGTAACACCGTGCTGTATGGCGCGATCTCGGGTGAAGCCTTCTTCAACGGCGTGGCCGGCGAGCGCTTCGCGGTGCGCAACTCGGGCGCCACGGCCGTCGTCGAAGGCTGCGGCGATCACGGTTGCGAATACATGACCGGCGGGACCGTGGCGGTGCTGGGCGACACGGGCCGCAACTTCGCCGCCGGCATGTCGGGCGGTGTGGCCTTCGTGTACGACCCGAAAGGCGAATTCGAAGCGCGCTGCAACACGACGATGGTCAACCTGGAGCGGGTGCTGGCGTCGAAGGACCAGACCGACCCGGCAGCCTGGCACAGCCAGTCGCGCACCAGCGAGCGCGAGTCGGACGAAGCGATCCTGCGCCGCCTGATCGAGCGCCACTTCAAGTACACCGGCAGCACGCGTGCGCGCAACCTGCTCGACGACTGGGCCAACAGCCGCAGCAAGTTCGTCAAGGTGTTCCCGACCGACTACAAGCGCGCGCTCGAAGAGATGCACTTCTCGAGCATGGAAGAAGCGAACGACAAGATCGATCAGGCCGCGTAAGCAGCCGCGGACCAACGACCAAGGAAAATATTGTGGGCAAAATTACCGGCTTCATGGAATTCGAACGGCAGGAAGAGGATCATCTCGAACCGGTCGCGCGTCTGAAGAACTACAAGGAATTCGTCATCACGCTGACCGACGCGCAGGCGAAGGTGCAGGGCGCGCGCTGCATGGATTGCGGCATCCCGTTCTGTAACACGGGCTGCCCGGTCAACAACATCATCCCGGACTGGAACGACCTGGTCTTCCATGGCAACTACCGCCACGCGCTGGAGAACCTGCACTCGACGAACAACTTCCCCGAGTTCACCGGCCGTATCTGCCCGGCGCCGTGCGAGTCGGCCTGCACGCTCGGGATCAACGACGACCCGGTGGGCATCAAGTCGATCGAGCGCAAGATCATCGACACCGGCTGGGAGCACGGCTGGGTGGTGCCGCAGCCGCCCGAACATCGTACGGGCCGCAAGGTCGCCGTCGTCGGTTCGGGGCCTGCCGGCCTGGCCGCGGCCCAGCAACTGGCGCGCGTCGGCCACGACGTGACGGTATTTGAGAAGAGCGATCGCCTGGGCGGCCTGCTGCGCTACGGGATCCCCGACTTCAAGATGGAAAAGGACCTGATCGACCGCCGCGTCGAGCAGATGCAGGCCGAAGGCGTCACGTTCCGCACGGGTGTGTTGATTGGCAAGGACTTTCCGGCAGCCGTCAGCAATATGGCGCGCGACACCATCTTCCCGGAAGACCTGGAAAAAGAATTCGACGCCGTAATCATGGCCGGCGGCGCCGAGCAGCCGCGCGACCTGCCGGTGCCGGGCCGCCAGCTCAAGGGCGTGCACTTCGCGATGGACTTCCTGCCGCAGCAAAACCGCGTCAACGCCGGCGACAAGCTGAAGGACCAGTTGAAGGCCACCGGCAAGCACGTGATCGTCATCGGCGGCGGTGACACCGGTTCGGACTGCGTCGGCACCTCGAACCGCCACGGCGCAGCGTCGGTGACGCAATTCGAACTGCTGCCACAGCCACCGGAGCACGAAAACAAGCCGTTGGTCTGGCCCTACTGGCCAACGCGCCTGCGCACCTCGTCGTCGCACGAAGAAGGTTGCGAGCGCGATTGGGCGGTGGCGACCAAGCGCCTGGAAGGCAAGGGCGGCAAGGTGGAAAAACTGATCGCCTGCCGCGTCGAATGGAAGGACGGCAAGATGACGGAAGTGCCGGATTCCGAGTTCGAACTGAAAGCCGACCTGGTGCTGCTGGCGATGGGCTTTGTCTCGCCCGTGCAGCAGGTGCTCGATGCGTTCGGCGTACAGAAAGACCCGCGCGGCAATGCGCGCGCCACGACCGAGGGCGACCTGGCTTACCAGACGTCGAATCCGAAAGTATTTACGGCGGGCGACATGCGGCGTGGTCAGTCGCTGGTGGTGTGGGCAATCCGCGAAGGCCGTCAATGCGCGCGCGCGGTCGATGAGTTCCTGATGGGCGCATCTGTCTTGCCACGCTAAGACATATGGTCAATGGCGGTCGTGCAATGCGACCGCCATGTTCGCCGGCTTGCAGACAATCCGGCGACAAATGCATGACAAACTATTTATAAACTGTCACTTGCTAATTCGTAAAGCTATCCCCAATTGGATGCTGCGATGCAAAATAGCCTGGCACGCTGTTGTCCTATCACGCGGCCTGTATCGTACGGTTTATGTAAATATGTTTCAATTATATTGATTCCTAACAAGGAATCGCAATATTGTCATGTATGCATAATCCAATGAAAACAATCGCTTACAACGTTAAATAGCTGACTGAACAGTTATTAGTGTTGTAATGTCACGTCGCCAGCCGGGGGTAAAATCGGGTCCCTCAAGCGGGTAAATAGCTTTCTGCACTACAATACCGGATTCCCTAACCTCAAATGATGCTGTGTCGAACCTAGTCGAAATCCGCGATCTGCATTTTGCTTACGGTGAGCGTTCCATTCTGTCGAATCTGCGCATGGATTTCCCACGTGGCAAGCTCATTGCTGTCATGGGCGGGTCCGGTTGCGGCAAGACGACGGTGTTGCGCCTCATCGGTGGCCAGATTCGCCCCCAGCGTGGCGAAGTCCGCATTGGCGGCGAAGTCGTGCACAGCCTCGATACGCAGGGGCTGTACCGCCTGCGCCGGCGCATGGGCATGCTGTTCCAGTTTGGCGCACTGTTTACCGACCTGTCGGTGTTCGATAACGTGGCGTTTCCGCTGCGCGAGCACACCGACCTGCCCGAAGAACTCATCCGCGACCTCGTCCTCATGAAGCTCAACGCCGTGGGCCTGCGCAATGCGCACCGCCTCAAGCCGGCCGAGATTTCGGGTGGCATGGCGCGCCGTGTGGCCGTCGCGCGCGCCGTTGCGCTTGATCCTGAACTGATCATGTACGACGAACCGTTCGCCGGTCTCGACCCGATCTCGATGGGCGTGACCGCCAATCTGATCCGCAACCTGAACGACGCCCTTGGCTCGACCTCGATCCTCGTCTCGCACGACGTAAAAGAGTGCTTCGCGATTGCCGATTACGTCTACTTCATGTCCGCTGGCAAGATTGTTGCGGAAGGCACACCGACCGAATTGCGCGTGTCGACCGACCCGTACGTGCGTCAGTTCGTCAACGCCGAGCCGGACGGTCCGGTGCCGTTCCACTATCCCGGCAAGACGCTGGCCGACGACCTGGGCCTGGGAGCGCGCACATGATCGCCCGTTTCCTCGGTTACATCGGTTGTACCGTGCGCGAAGGCCTGGCCGGTCTCGGCTTTGCCATCCGCTCGTTCCTCAGCATCCTGCGTGTCTCGCCAGGCGCGTTCCGCCGCCCGGGTTTGATTTCCGAGCAGATCCACTTCATCGGTAACTATTCGCTGGTGATCATTGCCGTGTCCGGCCTGTTTGTCGGCATGGTGCTGGGCCTGCAGGGTTATTACACGCTGAACCAGTACGGCGCCGAGCAGATGCTGGGCCAGGTGGTCGCGTTGTCGCTCGTGCGCGAACTGGGTCCGGTCGTTACCGCGCTGCTGTTCGCCGGCCGCGCCGGCACCTCGCTGACGGCGCAGATCGGCCTCATGAAAGCGGGCGAGCAATTGTCGGCCATGGAAATGATGGCGATTAATCCGGTCCAACGGGTGCTGGCGCCGCGTTTCTGGGCAGGCGTGATCGCCATGCCGGTGCTGGCAACGGTGTTTTCGGCCGTTGGCGTGATGGGTGGCTACCTCGTCGGCGTGAAATTGATCGGCGTGGATGAAGGTTCTTTCTGGGCCCAGATGCAATCTGGCGTCGATGTGCGCGCTGACGTACTGAACGGCGTGATTAAAAGCTTTATCTTTGGCATCGCCGTGACCTTTACTGCCCTGTTCCAGGGGTACCAGGCCCAGCCGACGCCGGAAGACGTCTCGCGTGCGACCACGCGTACTGTCGTGATCGCATCGCTGCTGGTCTGGGGGCTGAACTTCGTCATGACCGCCCTGATGTTCAATAAATAACTAACACGGTTTTAGGGTAATAAAATGCATCGCAAAACTATCGACGTCTGGGTTGGCCTGTTCGTGCTGCTGGGCTTGGCTGCACTGCTGTTCCTGGCTTTCCAGGCCGGCAATTTGAAGTCCATGTCGTTCGGGCAGACGTATTCCGTCAGCGGCCGGTTTGACAATATCGGCGGCCTCAAGCCGCAGGCACCCGTCAAGAGCGCCGGTGTGGTGGTCGGCCGCGTGGGCGAGATTGCCTTTGACGACAAGAGTTTCCAGGCATCTGTGCGCCTCGATTTGGATACCGACTATAAATTTCCAAAAGATAGTTCGTTGAAGATTCTGACCGCGGGCCTGCTTGGCGAGCAATACATCGGCATTGAAGCCGGTGGCGACACGAACAATCTGGCCGAGGGCGACCGCATCATCCGTACCCAGTCGGCGACAGTCCTCGAAGACTTGATCAATCAATTTATCTACAGCAAGGCTGCTGATGGAAAGGAAGGTAGTTAATGAACTACACCAACTCGCTTTCGCACGTGCGTCTCTGTGCCGCCGCCGCTGCTGTCCTGGTCCTGACCGGTTGCGCGACGACCGCGAACAATCCACAGGATCCGCTCGAAGGCTATAACCGCGCCGTTTACTCGTTCAATGACGCCGTTGACCGCACCGTGCTCAAGCCGACCGCGACCGCCTACAAGAAGGTCGTACCGGGCTTCGCCCAGACGGGCGTGAACAATTTCTTTGGCAACCTGTCGGATGCCTGGAGCTCGATCAACAACTTCCTGCAAGGCAAGGGCGAAGCCGGCGCGACCGATTTCGGCCGCGTGGCGGTCAATTCGACCTTCGGCATTTTCGGCCTGCTGGACATCGCGTCCGAAGCCGGCATGCAGAAGCACAACGAAGATTTCGGCCAGACCCTGGGCAAATGGGGCGTACCGAGCGGTCCGTACTTGATCTTGCCGCTTCTGGGCCCATCTACGGTACGTGATACCGCAGCATTGCCAGCCGATTTCGCGGGCGACATCTGGACTTACAAGACGCCGGTCAACTGGCGCAATGTGGGTACGGGCGTTCGCATCATCGACAAACGCGCCACGCTGCTCGACGCCTCGGGCCTGATGGACGACGCCGCACTGGACCGCTACGAGTTCCTGCGCGACGGCTATCTGCAGCGCCGCCAGAGCCAGGTCTACGACGGCAATGTGCCGCGCCAGGCTGATGACGTCGCCGAGCCAGCACCTTCCGAAACGAAGTAAGTTGAAAGGAATACGATGAAGCCATTCATGCACCTGATCGCCGCCGCCGCAGTCACCGCTGCCTTTTCCACGAGCGTGATCGCCCAGCCGGCAGCCAGCGCCGAAGCGCCGGACGTGCTGGTCAAGCGCATCAGCGCCGAAGTGATCGACAGCGTCAAGAACGACAAGGCAATCCAGTCGGGCGACCGCAGCAAGATCATGGGCCTGGTCAATACCAAGATCCTGCCGTACGTCGATGCCGAAAAAATGACGCAGCAGGCTGCTGGCCGTCACTGGCGCACCGCCACGCCAGAGCAGCAAAAGCGCCTGACCACCGAGTTCCGCAATCTGCTGGTCTATACGTACTCCGGTGCGCTGTCGACCATCAAGAACGAAACCGTCGAGTTCAAGCCGATGCGCGCCGCCGCCACCGATACCGATGTCGAGGTGCGCTCGCAGGTCAACGTCGCGCGCGGTGAGCCAATCACGCTGAACTACCGCCTGGCCAAGGAAGGCAGTGGCTGGAAGATCTATGACGTGAACATCCTGGGCGCCTGGCTGGTCGAAACCTACAAGAGCACCTTCAACAGCGAGATCAGCAAGAGCGGCATCGATGGCCTGATCAAGCGCCTGGCCGACCGCAATGCGCAACTGGCGTCCAAGCCGCTGGCAGCGCCGGGCAAGTAATGGCTGAGGCAAATCCCATGCTGACGATCGATGCCATGACCTTCGACAGCGCCCGCCTGGCGCTGGCGCAGGGTGAGGCGGCGATCGGTCTTGGTGAGACCGTGTTCGATCTGGCCGGCGTGAAGTCGGCCGATTCGTCGGGTGTGGCCCTGCTGCTGGCCTGGCAGCGCCGCGCGCTGAGCGCCGGGCACCGGCTCACGTTCATCAACGTGCCCGAGAACGTGCGCAAGCTCGCGTCCCTGTACGGGGTCGACACGCTGGTCGCACCAGCATGAATACGGGCAGCTTCGGCTGCCCGTTTTTTTTCTTCGCTTCGCCATCCTGCCCCCACGGCGTCCTGCCGGGTTTCTCTGCCTGGCCCGCTTGACATTGCGATTTCACCTATAATGGACTGTTTCCCTGCACGGTCCTGGTGCGTTCCCCAGCCGGCCTCCGTTTTGTTTTGACTATCGCGCGTCGCGCCTCCCATTTCGCATGACTGCAATCCAGATTGACCGTGTCGAGAAGAGCTACAAAGGCTTCAAGGCGCTCAAGGGCGTGTCCCTTTCCATCGAAGAGGGCGAGTTTTTTGGCCTGCTGGGCCCGAATGGCGCCGGCAAGACCACCCTCATTTCCACCATCGCGGGCCTGATCCGGCCCGACGCCGGCAGCGTGAAAATCCACGGCCACGACGTCGTGACCGATTTTCGCGAAGCGCGCAAGCGCCTGGGCGTCGTGCCGCAGGAGCTGGTGTTCGATCCGTTTTTCACGGTGCGCGAAACGCTGCGCCTGCAGTCGGGCTATTTCGACATCCGCAACAACGATGGCTGGATCGACGAAGTGATGCACAACCTCGACCTGACCGACAAGGCCGACGTGAACATGCGCGCGCTGTCGGGCGGCATGAAGCGGCGCGTGCTGGTGGCGCAGGCCCTCGTGCACCGTCCGCCCGTCATCGTGCTGGATGAACCGACCGCCGGCGTCGACGTCGAACTGCGCCAGACGCTGTGGAAGTTCATCGCGCGCCTGAACCGCGAAGGCGGCCACACGGTGGTGCTCACCACCCACTACCTCGAAGAAGCGCAGGCCATGTGCCAGCGCGTGGCGATGCTCAAGCAGGGCAATGTGGTGGCGCTCGACACGATGAGCACCCTGCTGCGCCGCGTCTCGGGCTCGCAGCTGGTCGTGCATCTGAAGTCCGGCACGCTGCCGGCTGAACTGCGTCCGCTCGTGTCGCACGACGAACCCAATAACGGCAACAACAAATACACGCTGCGCGTGAACGACTACGCCGACGTCGAGCCGATCCTGGCGCGCCTGCGCGAAGCGGGCGCCGTGATCGACGAGATGCAGTTGCAGCAGGCCGACCTGGAAGACATCTTCATCCAGATCATGGAAGAGGGTAAACAATGAATCTGTTCTCCATCGGGTTCCGTACCCTGTTCTACAAAGAGTCGCTGCGCTTCTGGAAGGTGGCCACGCAAACCGTCGCCGCGCCGGTCGTCACCGCCATGCTGTACCTCGTCATCTTCGGCCATGTGCTCGACGGCCGGGTCGAGATGCTCGAAGGCGTGGCCTACACGTCGTTCCTGATTCCCGGCCTCGTGATGATGAGCGTGCTGCAAAACGCGTTCGCCAATTCGTCGTCGTCGCTGATCCAGTCCAAGATCAGCGGCAACCTGGTGTTCATCCTGCTCGCGCCCCTGTCGCACGCCGAGATCCTGGCGGCGTATGTCGGCGCGGCGGTGCTGCGCGGGATCGCCGTCGGCGCCGGCGTGTTTGCGATTACCGCCTGGTTCGCGCACCTGACGTTCGTGGCGCCGGTGTGGATCGTCGTGTTCGCGATCCTGGGCGCGGCCATTCTCGGCACGATGGGCGTCATCGCCGGCATCTGGGCCGAAAAATTCGACCAGCTGGCCGCGTTCCAGAACTTCCTGATCATGCCGGCCACGTTCCTGGCCGGGGTGTTCTATTCGGTACAAAAACTGCCGCCATTCTGGCTGGCCGTCTCGCATTTCAACCCGTTCTTTTATATGATTGACGGGTTCCGTTACGGGTTCTTCGGCCAGTCCGACGTGTCGCCGTGGACCAGCCTGGCCATCGTGTCCGTGTTCTTCGCGGTGCTGACGGCCATGGCGATCAACCTGCTCAAGCGCGGCTACAAGCTGCGCCACTAAAAATTTTTGGAGTTATCGTGGCCACCACACCCGAACTGATACACGGCTATCTCAGCGCCGGCCTTGAATGCACCCACCTGACCGTCAATGGCGACGGCCAGCACTTCGAAGCGGTGATCGTCTCGCCGGCGTTCGTCGGCAAGCGCTCGATCCAGCGCCACCAGATCGTGTACGCCGCGCTGGGCGACCGCATGCGCGAGGAAATCCACGCGCTGTCGATGAAAACCCTGACCCCTGAAGAATTCAAAGGCTAATCATGGACAAGCTCCAGATCGTCGGCGGCAAACGCCTGCAAGGTGACATCGCGATTTCCGGCGCCAAGAATGCGGCGCTGCCCATCCTGTGCGCGGGCCTGCTCACTGCAGGCGACCTGCACCTGTCCAACGTGCCGCGCCTGCATGACGTGCGCACGATGCTCAAGCTGCTGGAAACCACTGGCCTGAAAATCGATCTGGACGACGAACACGTCACCATGAACGGCAGCGCGATCAACAATCTGGTCGCGCCGTACGAACTGGTGAAAACCATGCGCGCCTCGATCCTGGTGCTGGGCCCCCTGCTGGCACGCTTCGGCGAAGCCAAGGTGTCGCTGCCGGGTGGCTGCGCCATCGGCTCGCGCCCGGTCGACCAGCACATCCAGGGCCTGCGCGCGATGGGCGCCGAGATCACGATCGAAGGCGGCTACATCCACGCCAGGGCCACGAAGCTCAAGGGCGCGCGCATCCGCACCGACATGATCACCGTGACCGGCACCGAGAACCTGCTCATGGCCGCAACGCTGGCCGATGGCGAGACGGTGCTCGAAAACGCCGCGCGCGAGCCGGAAGTGACCGACCTGGCCAACCTGCTGGTGGCCATGGGCGCGAAGATCGAGGGCATCGGCACCGACCGCCTGGTGATCCAGGGCGTGCCGGAACTGCACGGCGCCAGCCACGCGGTGATCTCGGACCGCATCGAAGCGGCGACCTTCCTGTGCGCCGTCGCGGCCACCGGCGGCGACATCCAGCTGACCAATACCCGCACCGACATCTTTGACGTGGCGCTTGATAAACTGCGCGAAATCGGCCTGCAACTGACCGTCGGCGCGGACACCATCCGCGCCAAGATGGACGGTCGCCCGCAGCCGGTGTCGTTCCGCACGACCGAGTATCCGGGCTTCCCGACCGACATGCAGGCGCAGTTCATGGCCGTCAACACGATCGCCGCCGGCGCTTCGCGCGTGACCGAGACGATCTTCGAGAACCGCTTCATGCACGTGCAAGAGATGAACCGCCTGGGCGCGCAGATCACGACCGACGGCAATACTGCGTTCATCGACGGCGTCACGCGCCTGATCGGTGCACCGGTCATGGCGACCGACCTGCGCGCTTCGGCTTCGCTCGTCATTGCCGGCATGGCCGCCGAAGGCACGACGCTGATCGACCGCATCTACCACCTCGATCGCGGCTACGACCGCATGGAAGTGAAGCTGTCGGCGGTGGGCGCCGACATCGTCCGCATCAAGTAATCACATCGAATCACCATGACTTTTACCAGCAATACGGACGAGACCCAGCTGATCCTGGCGCTGTCCAAGGGCCGCATCTTCGAAGACACCCTGCCGCTGCTGTCGGCCGCCGGGATCGAGGTGCTGGAAAACCCGGAAACCTCGCGCAAGCTGATCCTGCCGACCAATGACCCGGGCGTGCGCGTGCTGATCGTGCGCGCCTCCGACGTGCCGACGTATGTCCAGTACGGCGCTGCCGATTTCGGCGTGGCCGGCAAGGACGTGCTGCTCGAGCATGGCGGCGAAGGGCTGTACCAGCCGATCGACCTGCGCATCGCCGAATGCCGCATGTCGGTGGCCGTCAACGCGGGCTTCGACTACGAAAGCGCCGTGCGCCAGGGCGCGCGCCTGCGCGTGGCGACCAAGTTCGTCAACACGGCGCGCGAGCACTTTGCCCGCAAGGGCGTGCACGTCGACCTGATCAAGCTGTATGGCTCAATGGAACTGGCGCCGCTGGTGGGCCTGTCCGACGCCATCGTCGACGTGGTCTCGACCGGCGGCACGCTGCGTGCCAACAACCTGGTCGAAGTCGAAAAGATCATGGACATCTCCTCGCGCCTGGTGGTCAACCAGGCTGCGCTCAAGCTCAAGCGCGAGCGCCTGCAACCGATCCTGGACGCGTTCGAACGCGCCTCCAAAGCAAAAGGCTAGACGCAAAATGGCAGTACAGATCCGCAAGCTCGATTCGACCGCACCCGACTTCGCCACCACGCTGAGCGCGCTGCTCGCGTTTGAAGCCGAAACCGACGACGCCATCGAACTGGCCGTGGCCGGCATCCTGCGCGATGTAAAAGCGCGGGGCGACGCCGCCGTGCTCGAGTACACGAACAAATTCGACCGCATCCCGAACGGTGGCGCGACCTCGATGGCGCAGTTCGACATCGGCCAAGGCGAGCTGGAAGCGGCGCTGGCTGCGCTGCCCGATGACCAGCGCGCCGCGCTGCAGGTGGCGGCCGACCGCGTGCGCGTGTACCACGAGCGCCAGAAGGAATCGTCGACCGGCTTTACCTTCACCGAGCCTGACGGCACCGTGCTGGGCCAGCGCGTCACGCCTCTGGACCGGGTCGGCATCTATGTCCCGGGCGGCAAGGCGGCGTATCCATCGTCGGTCCTGATGAACGCGATTCCGGCCCACGTGGCCGGCGTCAAGGAAATCATCATGGTCGTGCCGACGCCGGACGGCGTGAAGAACCAGATGGTGCTGGCTGCAGCGGCAATCGCCGGCGTCACGCGCGTGATCACCATTGGCGGCGCACAGGCCGTTGGCGCGCTGGCGTATGGCACCGAGACCATCCAGGCCGTCGACAAGATCGTCGGCCCCGGCAACGCGTATGTCGCCGCCGCCAAGCGCCGCGTGTTCGGCACGGTCGGCATCGACATGATCGCGGGCCCGTCCGAAATTCTCGTGCTGTGCGATGGCACCACCGATCCGGACTGGATCGCAATGGACCTGTTTTCGCAGGCCGAGCACGACGAACTGGCGCAAGCCATCCTGCTGTGCCCTGATGCCGACTATATCGCCAAGGTCGAAGCGAGCATCCAGAAGCTGCTGCCGACGATGCCGCGCGCGGCCACCATCACGACGTCGCTGGGTGACCGCGGCGCGTTGATCAAGGTGCGCAGCATGGATGAGGCGTGCGAGATCGCCAGCAGCATCGCGGCCGAACACCTCGAAATCTCGGCTGAAGATCCACAACAGTGGGCTGATAAAATCCGCCACGCCGGCGCGATGTTCCTGGGCCGTTACTCGTCCGAGTCATTGGGCGACTATTGCTGCGGCCCGAACCACGTGCTGCCGACGTCGCGCACGGCGCGCTTCTCGTCGCCGCTGGGCGTGTACGATTTCCAGAAACGCTCGTCGATCATCCAGGTCAGCGAAGCGGGTGCGCAAACGCTGGGCAAGGTTGCGGCCACGCTGGCGTATGGCGAAGGCCTGCAGGCGCACGCGCGCAGCGCGGAACTACGGCTCGATCCAGTCCCACCCCAGGCATCATGAGCGACTGGGTCAACCAGGTATTCTGCGAGGATGCGCTGTCAGGATTGGCGCGCATCCCGGACGGGTCCATCGACCTGATCCTGACTGACCCGCCGTACAACCTGGGCAAGGACTACGGCAACGCGTCGGACCAGCAAAGCGTCGAGGCCTACCTGGCCTGGACCGAGCAGTGGATCGACGCGGCAGTGCCGAAGCTCAAGCCCAACGGCAGCCTGTACATTTTTCTCACGTGGCGCTTTGCGCCCGAGATCTTCGTGATGCTGAAAAAACGCATGACGATGATGAACGAGATCATCTGGGACCGCCGGGTGCCGTCGATGGGCGGCAGCGTGCGCAGCTTCTCGTCGGTGCACGACACCATCGGCTTTTTCGCCAACCGCAAGGATTATTACTTCGACCTGGACGCCGTGCGCATCCCGTATGACGCCGCGACCAAGAAGGCCCGCTCGCGCTCGATCTTCATCGGTGCCAAGTGGCTCGAAGTGGGCTACAACCCGAAGGACGTCTGGAGCGTGTCGCGCCTGCACCGCGAGCATCCGGAGCGCGCCGACCATCCGACGCAAAAGCCGCTCGAGATCATCGAGCGCATGGTCAAGGCCTCGTGCCCGCCGGGCGGCATCGTGCTCGACCCGTTCATGGGCAGCGGCACGACGGCCATCGCCGCCAAGCGCCTCGGGCGCCAGTACACCGGCTTTGAACTCAATCCCGCGTATTGCGCCATCATCCACGAGCGCCTGGCAGCGCCGGAGGTGCCAATGACCGGGGCAAAAAAACGCAAGGCGGCCAAGGCCGCCATGGCCACACTCTCCACGGAAGAAACTTTATGACCGACATCGCCAAACTGATCGAGAACACCATCCGCGCCGACGTGCGCGCCGTGGGCGGATACCACGTGCCGGACTCGATCGGCTACGTCAAGCTCGACGCGATGGAAAACCCGTACCAGCTGCCGGACGAGCTGCGCACGCAGCTGGGCGCGCGCCTGGCCGACGCGGCGCTGAACCGTTATCCGGTGCCGTCGTACCGCACGCTGAAGGACGCCATCTGCGCCAAACTGGGCATCCCGGCCGGCTACGACGTCCTGCTCGGCAATGGCTCGGATGAGCTGATCACGATCCTGGCGACCACCATTGCGCGCCAGGAACGCGACGGATCCAAGCGCGCCGTGGTGATGGCGCCGGTGCCGGCGTTCGTGATGTTTTCGCGCTCGGCGCAGTTTGCCGGCGCCGATTTTGTCGGCGTGCCGATCAAGCCCGACTTTTCGCTGGACCTGCCGGCCATGCTGGCCGCCATCGACGAGCACAAGCCGTCGCTGGTCTTCCTCGCGTACCCGAACAACCCGACCGGCAACCTGTACGATGCTGCCGACATGGAAGCGATCATCACGGCGCTCGGCGAGCATGGCGTCGTTGTCGTCGACGAAGCCTACCAGCCGTTCGCCAAGGTCAGTTTCATGGACCGCCTGCCGCAGCACCCGAACCTGGTCGTGATGCGCACGCTGTCCAAACTCGGCCTGGCCGGCATCCGCCTCGGGTACATGGCGGCGGCGGCGCCGCTGCTGGCCGAATTCGAGAAGGTGCGCCCGCCGTACAACGTGAATATCCTGACCCAGGTGGCGGCCGAATTCGCCCTCGAGCATCTGGATGTGCTGGACCGCCAGGCCGAGCTGCTCAATGTCGAGCGCACCCGCCTGGCCGCAGAACTGGCTGGCCTGCCGGGCGTGGAAGTGTTCCCGTCGGCCGCCAATTTCATCGCGCTGCGCGTGCCCGATGCCGAGCGCGCCTGCAAGCTTCTCCACGGCGAGAAGGTCCTGATCAAAAATTTGAGTAAAATGCACACATTGCTGGCCAACTGCATCCGCGTCACGGTCAGCACGCCGCAAGAAAACGACCAGTTCCTGACCGCCCTGAAGGCTTCCCTGTAGTAGCGTCCCGTAGTTACGTACCTTGAAAAGCGCCCGAGCAATGACCCGTACCGCCGACATTACCCGCAATACCAACGAAACGCAGATCCGCGTCTCGATCAACCTGGACGGCACCGGCCGCCAGAAGCTCAACACGGGCGTGCCGTTCCTCGACCACATGCTCGACCAGATCGCACGTCACGGCATGTTCGACCTCGAAGTCGAAGCCGTGGGCGACCTGCACATCGACGCGCACCACACGGTCGAAGACACCGGCATCACGCTCGGCATGGCCGTGGCCAAGGCCATTGGCGACCGCAAGGGCATCCGCCGCTATGGCCACGCCTACGTGCCGCTGGACGAAGCGCTGTCGCGCGTCGTGATCGACTTCTCGGGCCGTCCGGGGCTGGAAATGCACATCCCGTTCACGCGCGCCATGATCGGCACGTTCGACGTCGACCTGACCGGCGAATTCTTCCGCGGTTTCGTCAACCACGCGGGCGTGACGCTGCACATCGATAACCTGCGCGGCGTGAACGCCCACCACCAGTGCGAAACCGTGTTCAAGGCATTTGGCCGCGCGCTGCGCATGGCCAGCGAGCTCGACGAACGCGCCGCCGGCATCATCCCGTCGACCAAGGGCAGCCTGTAAGGCGTGACGCGACATGGCCAATAAAATTGTTGTGGTCGACGGACTGGGCAACCTGCGCTCGGTGGTCCAGGCGCTGCGCGCCGCCGCGCCCGAAGCCGACGTGCTCGTTTCCAGCTCGGCCGCCGATCTCGATGCTGCCGACCGCATCGTGCTGCCGGGGCAGGGCGCCATGCGCGACTGCATGAGCAGCCTGCGTGAATCGGGCCTCGAAGATGCACTGCTGCGCGCCGCCAGGACGCGCCCGATCATGGGCGTGTGCGTGGGCGAGCAGATGCTGTTCGACGCCAGCGAAGAAAACGGCGGCACGCCGGGCCTGGGCCTGTTGCCGGGCAAGGTCGTGCGCTTTCAGCTGGACGGCAAATTGCAGAATGACGGCTCGCGCTTCAAGGTCCCGCAAATGGGCTGGAACCGCGTGCGCCAGTCGCGCGCCCACCCGCTGTGGGACGGCGTCGACGACAACAGCTATTTTTACTTCGTGCACAGTTATTACGCAGCGCCCGAAAACGCGCATGATGTGATCGGCGAAGCCGATTACGGCGGCCCGTTCTGCTGCGCCGTTGGCCGCGATAATATCGTCGCCACCCAGTTCCACCCGGAGAAAAGTGCGGCAGCGGGCTTGCGCCTGTACCGCAATTTCATTCACTGGAATCCCTGACGCATTTGCGTTAAATTCGTTCTGTTCAATCCCCGTTAACTCTACCGACAACGACCATGCTGCTGATCCCCGCCATCGACCTGAAAGACGGTCACTGCGTTCGCCTCCAACAAGGCGATATGGAACTCGCCACCGTGTTTTCCGAAGATCCTGCCGAAATGGCGCTGCATTGGCTCAAGCAGGGCGCGCGGCGCCTGCACCTGGTCGACCTGAACGGCGCATTTGCGGGCAAACCAAAGAACGAATCGGCCATCAAGTCGATCCTGCAGATCGTGCAGGAATACGCTGAAGACAACGGCATCGACGAGATCCCGGTCCAGCTGGGCGGCGGCATCCGTGACCTCGACACGATCGAGCGCTACCTGGATGACGGCATCAGCTACATCATCGTCGGCACCGCCGCCGTGAAGAACCCGGGCTTCCTGCACGATGCCTGCGGCGCCTTCCCGGGCCACATCATCGTTGGCCTGGACGCGCGCGACGGCAAGGTCGCCACAGACGGCTGGAGCAAGATGTCGGGCCACGAAGTGATCGACCTGGCCAAGAAATTCGAAGGCTACGGCGTCGAATCGATCGTCTACACCGACATCGGCCGCGATGGCATGATGGGCGGCGTGAACATCGACGCGACCGTCAAGCTGGCGCGCGCGGTGAAGATCCCCGTGATCGCCTCGGGCGGCGTGCACGTGCTGGCCGACGTCGAAGCGCTGTGCGCAGTGCAGGACGAAGGCATCGAGGGCGTGATCTGCGGCCGCTCGATCTATGAAGGCACGCTCGACCTGGCCTCGGCCCAGGATCGCGCCGATGAACTGACCGAAGGCGCTGGCGCCTGATTCCATGCTCGCAAAACGCATCATCCCCTGCCTGGACGTCACCGGCGGCCGGGTCGTCAAGGGCGTCAACTTCAACGAGTTGCGCGACGCCGGCGACCCGGTCGAAATCGCGCGCCGCTATGACGCGCAAGGCGCCGACGAAATCACTTTCCTCGACATCACCGCCTCGAGCGATGGCCGCGACCTGATCCTGCCGATCATCGAAGCCGTTGCCTCGACCGTGTTCATTCCCCTCACCGTCGGTGGCGGTGTGCGCAAGGTGGAAGACGTGCGCCGGCTGCTCAATGCCGGCGCCGACAAGGTCAGCATGAACACGTCGGCCGTCACCAATCCGCAACTGGTGTTCGACTGCGCCCACAAGCACGGTTCGCAGTGCATCGTGGTGGCGATCGACGCCAAGCAGATCGCGCCGGGCCGCTGGGAAGTCTTCACCCACGGCGGACGTAATGCGACGGGGCTGGACGCCGTCGAATGGGCGCGCAAGATGGAAAGCCTCGGCGCCGGTGAGTTACTGCTCACATCGATGGACCGTGACGGCACCAAATCGGGCTTCGACCTGGGCCTGACCCGCGCCGTATCCGACGCCGTGGGCATCCCCGTGATCGCCTCGGGCGGCGTCGGTGGCCTGGAAGACCTGGCCAACGGCATCCTGCAGGGCCACGCCGACGCGGTGCTGGCGGCCAGCATTTTCCACTACGGGCAGCACACGGTCGGGGAAGCCAAGCGCTTCATGCACGATCGCGGTATCCCGATGCGCCTGGAGTAACGCAATGACAACGAATGCCAAATGGCTCAACAAGGTGCGCTGGGATGAACAGGGCCTGGTGCCCGTCATCGCGCAAGAGGCGACCAGCGGCGATGTGCTGATGTTCGCCTGGATGAACCGCGAAGCGCTCACCCGCACTGTCGAATCGGGCGAAGCCGTGTACTGGAGCCGTTCGCGCAAGAAGTTGTGGCACAAGGGCGAAGAGTCCGGCCACATCCAGAAGGTGAGCGAGATCCGCCTGGACTGCGACGAAGACGTCGTCCTGCTCAAGATCGAGCAGGTCGGCGGGATTGCCTGCCATACCGGGCGCCACTCGTGCTTCTTCCAGAAGTACGACAATGGCGACTGGCACAGCGTCGAGCCGGTGCTGCAGGACCCCGACACGATTTACTCAAAAGACAAGAAGACCCCATGAGCGTTACCCTGGCCCGCGTCGCGGCCGTGATCGAATCGCGCAAACCCGCCAATGGCGGCGACCCGGCTGCATCGTATGTCGCCAAGCTGTTCGCCAAGGGCGACGACGCCATCCTGAAAAAGATCGGCGAGGAAGCCACCGAACTGGTGATGGCCGCCAAGGACGCCCGCGTCGATGGCGACGCCGCCAAGGTGCTGTATGAATGCGCCGACCTGTGGTTCCACTCGCTGGTGCTGCTGGCCAAGTTCGACCTCACGCCGCAGCAGGTGCTCGACGAGCTGGCGCGGCGCGAAGGCGTGTCGGGGCTGGACGAGAAAGCCGCGCGCACCGACGCCTGAGCCTGCACGCCGGCCCGCGTGCAGGGCTGGCGTGCCAAGCGACCGAACCGGTGTCATAATCAGTCCCTCGTCGTCATGCCGATGTCATGGAGCCTTGATAGGATGCCCGTGCTCGCTTGCATGTCATGCAATGTAATCATCTGGAGACCGAATGGATAACTGCATTTTTTGCAAGATCGTTGCCAGGCAGATTCCGGCCGCCATCGTCTATGAAGATGATGACGTGCTGGCGTTCAAGGACATCAATCCGGCAGCGCCCGTGCATTTGCTGGTGATTCCGAAGGTGCATGTGGCCACGTTGTCCGATTGCACCGATGAACATGCGGCGCTGTTGGGCAAGATGCTGGCGCTGGCGCCGAAACTTGCCGAGCAAAATGGTATTGCGGTCAAGACAGATGCCGATGGCAAGCCAAGCGGCGGTTTCAAGACGCTGATCAATGCCGGTCCGGATGGCGGGCAAGAGGTGTATCACCTGCATCTGCATATGTACGGCGGGCCGCGTCCGTGGCGCGGGCTGGGGCTGTAGGCAGCGTCTAAGCTTGGGTTAAGTTCGATTGGGAGCAACGGGTTCCCGCATCGCATATACTCGGTGTATATGCAGTTTGCGCATCACTAATTTTTCAGGCGCCAGGCGCCATCAGGAGAACAACATGGGTGGATTGAGTATTTGGCACTGGGTCATCGTGCTGGTGGTCGTGATGCTGATTTTCGGCACCAAGAAGATCAGCAATATGGGTTCCGATCTGGGCAAGGCCGTCAAGGGCTTCAAGGACGGCGTCAAGGGTGACGAAGAGCGCGCTGCCGAAGCAGAAGCCGCCCGTGTCCAGGCAACGCAGCAGGTGGCCGACAAGTCGACCATCGACGTGGAAGCCCGCGACAAGACCCGCCTGTAACCCGGCGTCCTCATGATCGATCTTGGACTGTCGAAAATCGCGATCATCGGCGTTGTCGCGCTGATCGTGATCGGGCCGCAAAAGCTGCCCAAGGTGGCGCGCATGGCTGGCACGCTCTATGGGCGTGCCCAGCGTTACCTGCATGACATCAAGTCCGAGGTCAGCCGTGAAATCGAACTCGACGAACTGCGCAACCTGCACAAGGAAGTGCAGGACCGCGCGCAGTCGTTCAAGAACGATGTCGAATCGGCGACGAGCGAATTCGGCTCGTCCGTGACCAGCCACGTCGATGAAGTCGAGGCATTGTGGGACGAGCGCGGCTCGCATGAAAGCGCGCATGTCATCACGCCCACCGTGGCCGACATCGACCGCAAGGCCAAGGACTTTCGTCGCAAGAAGCTGGTGCGCACGTCGAGCGTGCCGGCCTGGTACAAGAACCGCCATGGCACCAAGCGCCATGTGATGTCGGGCGCAGCCCGCGTGCGCAAGTACCGTCCCGGTGCCGGCACGAATTCCACTACCACTTTTTTCTGATCGCCTAGCTGATGACTGAACAAGCCGCCGGCGAAGATACCTTCATCTCGCACCTCGTCGAGCTGCGTGACCGCCTGGTCAAGGCCTCGATCGGCATTGCGATCGTGTGCGCCGCGCTGATGGCGTGGCCTGGCCCGTCCCAGATCTATGACCTGATCGCCGCGCCGATGATTGCGTCGCTGCCGCCGGGCTCGACCATGATCGCCACCGGCGTGATTTCGCCGTTTCTTGTGCCGATGAAGGTCACGCTGCTGCTGTCCTTCATCCTGGCGCTGCCCTGGGTGTTCTACCAGGCCTGGGCCTTCATCGCCCCCGGTCTGTATGCCCACGAAAAGCGCCTGGTGATGCCGCTCGTGATTTCATCGTCGCTGCTGTTCATCGGCGGTGTGGCGTTCTGTTACTTCTTCGTGTTCGGGCGCGTGTTCCACTTCATCAGCGCGTTTGCGCCGACGTCGATTGCGGTTACGCCGGATATTGAAAACTACCTCGATTTCGTGATGTCGATGTGCCTGGCGTTCGGCGCCTCGTTCGAAGTGCCGGTGGTCGTCGTGATCCTGGTGCGCATGGGCATCGTGCCGATCGAGAAGCTGCGTGAAGTGCGCTCGTACGTCATCGTCGGCGCGTTCGTCATCTCGGCGATCGTCACGCCGCCGGACGTGGTCAGCCAGCTGGCGCTGGCCATTCCAATGTGCCTGCTCTACGAGCTGGGCCTGATGGTTGCACCAATGTTCGCCCGCGCCACGCGCGCACCCGAAGAAACGGCGTAACAAACGCCCGTCCCGATCCGGGGGGCGGCACCTTGAGGTGCCGCCCCCTTCACACTTTTACTGCATCAATTCCGAAATCATCTTGACCGGCGCATTGCCGTAGCTCAAGAACTGATCGTGGAACGCCTTCAGGTTGAAACGCTCGCCCAGTTGCGCCTTGCGACGCTCGCGCAGTTCCATGATCTGCTCGTAGCCGCTGTAGTAGCTGGTCAGCTGGACCGACGTCAGCGTGGCGCGGCGCCACTTTTCATCGGCTTCCTGGCGCGTCTGGAAGGCCTGGCGCGTCAGCAGGTCGATTGCCTGCGCCTGGTTCATGCCGTTCACGTGCACGCTGTAGTCGAGGATCGTGTTGGTCACGCTGCGCAGGTTCCACTTCGAGTACATCAGCCACATCTCGGGCGCGTTGTCGCCATAACCCGATTCGAGCATCATGCGCTCGCCGTAGACCGCCCAGCCTTCGACCATCGCGCCATTACCGAACAGTGACTTGATCAGTGACGGCGAACGGTTCGCGTGCACCAGCTGCGCGTAGTGGCCCGGAATCGCTTCGTGGATGTTCAGGATCTGCAGGATCCACTCGTTGTACTCGCGCAGGCTGCTCTCGGCCTGGGCATCCGTCAGGCTGTCCATCGGCGTGACGTTGTAGTACGTCTTGTCTTTCGAGCGGTACGGGCCCGGCGCATCGATGCTGGCGCCGGCCACGCCGCGCTGGTACATCGGCGTTTCGCGCACTTCGAGGGGTTTGCTCGGGTCGAGCGTCAGCAGGTCATGCTTGATCACCCAGTCCTGCAGCAGCGGGATCTGGCGACGGATCTCGGTGAAGAAGTCCTGGCGCTTGACGTGACGGGCGGACAGCTTGTCGATCATCATGCCGATCTTCTGGAAGCGCTCGGCTGGCTTGGTCACGCCGGCCATGTAGCGCGGCCACAGTTCGTCCGAGATCTTGTCCATGTGCGTGAGCAGCTCTTCGCGCGTGGCCAGAGCCTTGCGGTAGGTCTGCTCGGCGCTGCTGGACGACTGGATGTCGAGCGCGAACTTCTGCTCGTACAGCGCCTTGCCGATGCGGAACGGCCGGGCCTGGCCATTGGCGGCCTGGCGCTTTTCCATGTCGCTCAAGAAGTCGACGTAGCCCAGCACCGCCGTGCCGGCATTGGCGATGCGCTGCGCGAAGATGGTCTTTTCCTGCGTGGTCAGGATCGATTCCTGGGCCGCCTTGCCCAGGTCGGCCAGCACCGCCAGCGTGCCCGGCGCCTGGCTGATCGCCAGCTGGGTGTGCTCGCGCGTCGGCGTCTTGATCGACGCCTGCGCCGCTGCGTAATAAGCCGGCACGTCGGTCAGGCGCTTGAGGATCGTGCGCAGGCGCTGCGGCTTGGCCGCGTAATCGGTATTGAGGATCAGGTCGAGCGGCGCGGCGATGTTGTAGGCCGACGGGTTCCACTCGAACTCGCGCCAGGTGGTCAACGCCCAGCGGTCTTTTTCCAGCTTGTTGAGCAGCAGCACCAGGTCGGTGCGGTAGCGTGGCGAAAGCTGCTTCGGATCGAGCTTGCCAAACTTTTCCAGCCACTCGTTGGCAAAGGCCAGCTGCTTGGCGCGGGTGGCAGGGTCGGGCAGCGTCAGGTTCGCGGCCTGGTCGAACTTGCCGACATAGATGCCGCCTTCCGGGTCGACGCGCCACAGCGCGGTCAGGTACTGCATGCTCAGCGTGGACATGCGGCGATCCAGGCGGCCTTCGCTGGCCCTTGCTGGCGCTGCATTATCGCTGGCGCTGGCGCTCTTGCTGGCGGCAGCGGCGGTCGCGCCAATGGCGGCGGCGCCGACGACGGCCTTCTTGGCCTTGGTCGATTTCTTGACGACCTTGGTCGATTTGGCCTTGCTCTTGGCTGGCTTGGCAGCGACGGCGCTGGCCGGCGCCAGTGCGAAGCAGGCCAGCACGGCTGCCAGCGCGATTTTCGTTTTTATCATCGTATTCGGCCCTGTAACAAGTGTGAATTCGTGATCCGCAACGGCGCGAATCGCGTGCAGGTTAGCACCAAACCCGCCGTTTGCGGACGGATGAAACATTCCGACACGAACGGGACAAAGTGCAATATTACTGTTCTATCAAGGCAGCGCTACCTGCCCAGTCCCGTGCGCAGCATGTCGAGCATATCCGCTGGCGACATGCGCGCGGCCATTTCGGTCCCTTCGAGCAGGCTGTCGGCCAGGTCGCGCTTGTGGCGGTGCAGGTCGACAATGCCTTCTTCGATCGTGCCGCGTGCGACCAGCCGGTAGATCGTCACCGGCCGCTGCTGCCCCATCCGGTGCGCGCGGTCCGAGGCCTGGTCTTCCACCGCCGGATTCCACCACGGGTCCATGTGGATCACGTAGTCGGCCGCCGTCAGGTTGATGCCCACGCCGCCCGCCTTCAGGCTGATCAGGAACATGTCGCCATCGCCCGCCTGGAACGCGTCGACCCGCTTCTTGCGTTCCTGCATCGGCGTGGACCCGTCGAGGTACTGGTAGCGCACGCCCTGCGCGTCGAGGTGCTGGCGGATCAGCGTCAGGTGGTCGACAAACTGGCTGAACACCAGCACCTTGTGCCGGTTCTCGATCAGGTCGGCCGTGAGGCGCGCGAACGCGGCCAGCTTGCTGCTGATGATGCCAGCGCCGGGCGCGACCAGCTCGGGATTGCAGCAGGCGCGGCGCAGCCGCATCATCTCGGCCAGGATCTCGATCGACTTCTGGCCTTCGGGCGCTTCGAGCGCAGCCAGCTTGTCGAGCGCCTGGCGCCGCAGCGATTCGTACAGCGCGCTTTCCTCGGCGCTCAGTTCGACCGGGATCACGATCTCGGTGCGCGGCGGCAGTTCGGCCAGCACCTGCGCCTTGGTGCGGCGCAGGATGAATGGCGCGGTCAGGCGCCGCAGGCGCGCGCGGGCGGCGACTTCGGCCCGCCGGTCCTTTACTTTCTCGGACTGGGCTTTTTCAATGGGGCCGGCAAAGCGCAGCTGGAACTGTTCGGCGCTGCCTAACAGACCCGGATTGATGAAGCGGAACAGGTTCCACAATTCGCCCAGGTGGTTTTCCAGCGGCGTACCGGTGGCCGCCATCCGGAAGTCGCCCTGCAGCGCCATCACGGCCTGCGAGCGCTTGGTGTGCATGTTCTTGATCGCCTGCGCTTCGTCCAGCACGATGCTGTGCCAGCGGCGGCCCTTGAAGCGCGCCGCTTCCTGCTGCAGCAGGCCGTAGCTGACGATGACGACGTCGAACGGCCCCGTGTCGTCGACGGTCGCGGCGCGCTCGCCGGGCCCGAACAGTTTCAGGTTCAGCGTCGGCGCAAAGCGCGCCGCCTCGTCGATCCAGTTCAGGCACACGGTCGTCGGCGCGACCACCAGCGCCGGGCCGTCCTTGGCGCGCGTGAGCAGCAGCGCCAGCGCCTGCAGCGTTTTACCCAGGCCCATATCGTCGGCCAGGCAAGCGCCCACGCCCCAGTGGGCCAGGCGCGCCAGCCACTCGAAGCCGTCGACTTGATAGTCACGTAACTCGGCCTGCAAGGTCGAGGGCAGCGTGGGCGTGAAGGCGGCGCTGTCGGCCATGCGCGCCAGGTGCGCGCGCCAGGCGGTGTCCCCGTCGACGCTGCCGGCTTCGCCCGCCAGTTCGCCCAGCGCGAAGCTGGCCAGCGCGTGGGTGCGGATGCCATCGCCATGCAGTTCGCCATACGCGCCCAGTTCCATCAGGCGCCGGTGCAGTTCATCGGACAGGGCCAGGTAATCGTTCTCGCCCAGCGCGACAAACCGACTGCCGCTTTCGCGCAGCTTTTCCAGCAGCGTGCGCAGGCTCATCACGCGGCCTTCGTCGATGACGATGTCGCCGCTGGCGGCGAACCAGTCGCGCTCGCGCCGGATCTGCACCCGCACCGATTTGGAGGTCGCTTTTTTGGTGACGCGGAATGATTCGCCCTCTGGCCAGGCGACGACGATCGAGGCCGGGTCCAATTCCCTGAGTTCCTCAACCAGTTCGAGTGCCAGCATCGGCTGGCCGAGCAGCCATTCGCCGTGTTCCTGCTCGCCCTGTTCGAGCACGAGGCAGGCGCCGACGAGCTGACGTTCGGCCTCGCGCTCGGCGTTCATGTCGCGCTGTGCTTCGGTGCGGATGCCATCCACATCGGCAATCACGCTGGCGGCGCCTTCGCCGGGGCCGTAGTAGGCGCCGGCGGGCAGCGGGCGCACCAGCAACTGCATGCGCAAGCCCTGCTGGTAGGGACGCAGGTGAATGTGCATGCGCGCGTCGGCCGGCACGGTCTCGATGTCGGCGCTGCTCGCGCCGATGTCCGACTGCACGGTGACGCTGGACGCCACCGCGCCGATGGCGCGCAGCACGCGCCGCTCGGCCGACAGCGGCACGTCCAGTCCGGCGCCGACGATGGCGGCGATGCGGCGGTGTTCATCGTTGATGCGCACCAGACGCAGGCGCGTGGGCGTCTCGAGCGTGATGACCACGTCGCCGTCTTCGTTGTCGATCGGCGGGTGCAGCGCGATGGACACCTTGTCGCCCTGTTTTTTCACCAGCAGTTCCGGCTCGCCCGGCAGCAGCTCGACGCGCGTGCCGGGCGAGGCCATCCAGAACAACAGCGGGTGGCCGACCAGGGCAGCGAGCGCCTTGTGCACTTCGAGCTCGAAGCGGATGCCGCTGCCGGCGTAGTAACGGCGCCCGGCAATCGCATTGATCGCCTGCAGGTCCTGCGCCGTGAGGAACTCGAGCTGCGCGCCTTCTTCGGCCAGGCGTTTCAGGCCCAGCGCGCGGCCGCGGCTCCAGGCGCCTTGTGCATCGCGCTTCTGCTCGCGCGGTTCGATTTCCTGCACGCCCAGGTGCGGGTCGTGGCGGATCAGCCAGACCAGGCGCGATTCCTTGACCTGCTCCATGGTGAGGGCAGGCTGCAGGTTGATCAGCGCATTGAGCTGGCGCTCCCACGGCTCTTCGCGTGTGAACCAGAGCGCCATGTCGGGCAGACGGTGGCGCTGGCGCAGTTCACCCGCGCGCGCCTCGTGAATCAGATAACCCGCTTGGCCCATCTGCGCCAGCACGCCGGCCAGCTGCGCCGACCACAGGTCGAACCCGGCCAGTTCGGATTGCGCCAGCATGTCTTCCAGGCGCGCGCGCTGGCTGTTCAACGCGGGCAGCGCCAGCCAGTAGTGGATCAGCGCGCGGAACACGGTCGGTTCCAGCGACAGTTCCCAGCTGCGGGTGGCGAACAGGCCGGCGTCGACGGTGCCGCGCCGGATTTCGTGCAGCATGCCGAGCTGGAACCAGACCGCGTTGTCGGGCCGCTGCACGGCGCGTGTTTCGATCTCGAGCCAGGCATCGGCCAGCTTGCGGTGCGCGGGTTCGGTACTGCGCAGCAGGGCGGCCACCGCGATGTGCGCGCAATGGCCGCTGAAGGTGGCCTTGCGCTTGCCGGTCTCGCGTCGCAGCTGCTTGAGCGCTGCTTCGACGCCCGCCAGGCCGCCGTCCACATCGTCGCGCAAGAGCTGCACGACGCTGCGCAGGAACAGGCCCGGTGAATCGGTCATCTCGGCCACCAGCGCCAGCGCATCGTCCAGGCGCCCGCACAGGATGTAGTGCTCGCCCAGCGCGCGGCGCAGCAGGCTTTCCGGGCTGCTGCGCGTGATGTAGCCCTCGGCGCAGGCGCGTACCGCCGGGGCCAGCGCCGGCTCGCTGCGCACATGCACGACCAGGACGTGTAGCACGGTCTCAAGCAGGCGCGGGTGGATGCGCTCGATCAGCGCCGGCGTGAACGGGCGCGCGCAGACATCGACCAGCGGATGCAGATAGCTCGCTTCATGGCAGGCCAGGCAGGCGTCGAGCAGCGGCGTGACAACATCGATGTCTTGCCGCGTCAGCAGCGCAATGCGCAGCAGGGCCAGGCCCTGGCGGTAACTGCGCAGCATCAGGTGGCCCTGCCAGTCGCGGCGCACGGTCGATACCGCGCCATACGCACCCGCGACGACGTCGAACAGGCCACTGTCGAGGGCAAAGTCGAGCACGGGCCAGCTGGCCGCCGGGGCCAGTGCCAGCCCGCGTTCGTTGGCGTCGACCAGCAGGCCTTCTGCTTTCAGGCGCGCCAGTTCATCGGCCCATTGCGCGGCCGGCAGCGGGGCATTGAGCGCCCGCATGTGCTCGAGGATGCGCTGGCGGCCCATCGGCTCGCCGGCGATCGCCAGCAGCGTCAGGATCGCGTGTTCTTCGGCGCTGCAGGCCGCCAGCTGCGCCCGCACGTTGTCAAGCAGTGGGCCACCCTTCATGCGTCGAGATTCTCGATCTCGATGGCGGGCAGGTCGGCCGGCACGGCAATGCCGAACACGCGCAGGTAGAAATACAGCTCGGCTTCGAGCGTGCGCACCACGCTGTCGGCCTTGCGGAAGCCATGGCCTTCGCCTTCGAGCGTCAGGTAGGCCACCGGCAGCTTTTGCGCGCGCAGTGCGTCGACCATGCTCTCGGACTGCTGCGGCGGCACGACCTTGTCGTCCAGGCCCTGGAAGAAGATCATCGGGCTGCGCAATTTGTCGCTGTGGTGGATCGGCGAGCGTTCGCGGTACACGGCCTGGGCGCGCTCGGGCGGCGCAGTCAGGTAGGCGTTGTAGCGCGACTCGAACTTGTGCGAATCCGCATCCAGCCCGGCCAGGTCGGACACGCCGTAATAGCTGGCGCCGGCCTTGAACACGTCGTGGAAGGCCAGTGCCGACAGCACCGTCAGCCCGCCGGCGCTGCTGCCGCGAATGAGCAGACGCTCGGGATCGACCGCCCCGATGGCCGCCAGGTGGCGTGCACCGGCCACGCAATCTTCGACATCGACCACGCCCCACTGGTGCTGGAGCAGGTTGCGGTAATCGCGCCCGAAGCCCGTGCTGCCGCCGTAGTTCACGTCCAGCACCGCGAAACCGCGGCTGGTCCAGTATTGGGTGGAGAGCTTCAGCGTGCTGGTCGCCATGCTGGTCGGGCCGCCGTGGCCGATCACGATCAGCGGTGGCAGCTCATCCGGCAGCGGCGCGTAATCCGGATTGGCCGGCGCATAGTAGAAGGCGTACGCGGTGCGGCCGTTCATGCTTGGATAGCTGATCGCCAGCGGCACGGCCAGGTACGACGTGGCCGGCAGTTGTGGAATCGAGTGCGCCAGCACCTCAAGCGGCGCGCCGGCCAGGTCGATGCGCGCCAGTTCCGGCGCAATGGTCGGCGCGCCGCCCAGCAGCGTGACGATGTCGCCGCTGACTTTCACGTCGCGGATGTCTTCATACGGCGTTTCCAGCGGCATCAAGCTGCCGTCGTAAGTGGAGACGATGCCCAGGTGGCTCACGCCCGCCTCGATATACGCGCAGACGATCTGTTCTTCCGAGCGGAAGGCATACTGCGAACCGCCGAAGTTCCACTGCGGGACGCCAAATTCAGCCGCGCGTTCGCACAGCGCGTGAACGGCGTCAGCGGCGTAACGGTACAGATTCCACCAGCCGCTGCGATCGGACACGAAGTGCAGCACGCCGCCCGGCGACCATTCGGGCTGGCAGATCGCTTCGTCCGCCCCGCCGGCGATCAGGCGCCGATTGACGATGGTGCCGTCGGCGGCCACGTCGCCCAGCCACAGTGCCGTGCCTTCCCACGGCATGTGCGGCAGCTCCCAGCACAGCCAGGCCAGCTGGCGGCCATCGGGCGACAGGCGCGGCGCAGCATAGAAGTCGCTGCCTTCGACCAGCACGGTCTCGGCGCCATCGAAGCCCACCGCGCACAGCGTGTTGACGGGGTAGGTCGCGCCCAGCGAATGGTCTTCGCGCACCGCCACCAGGCGACCGCGCCCGGCGTCGAGCACGAAGTCGGCAAAGCGGTGGCCGGTGTCGGCGGCCGTGACGGCGACGGGCTGGCCATCGTTCTCGACCCGGTACAGGCGGTTGTCCGCATGGTGCGAGAACCAGGCGCCGCCACCGCTCAGCAGGTACGCACCGCCACCGTATTCATGCACGCGGCTGCGCACGTTGAACGGCGCCGGCGTCAGTTCGCGCGTGCCGTCGGCGTCGTGCACCATCAGCGTCATGCGCCCACCTTCGCTGGTGCGCCCCTCGAGCCAGCCGATGGCGGCGCCGTCGGGCATCGGCTGCGCCAGTGGCACGGCGCCGGCAGCAACGACGGCAGCAGTGATCGGGGAAGTCCAGGCGCCGCATGGCGTGGCTTGTTTGCTGGTGGCAACGGTCATAGAGGGGCATTTTCGAAGGGTGGACGAGCATTATAGTGCGCCCCCAAGAATGCGATAATAGGCGTCTGCCTATCAAACCGATGCCTCCCATGCCACAATTTGCCCCGCTCCAGAACGACACCTTCCTGCGTGCGCTGCTGCGCCAGCCGACCGACTACACCCCGGTCTGGCTGATGCGCCAGGCGGGCCGCTATCTGCCGGAATACCGCGCCACCCGCGCGCGCGCCGGCTCGTTCCTGGGCCTGGCAAAAAATCCCGACTACGCCACCGAAGTCACGCTGCAGCCGCTCGACCGCTTCCCGCTGGACGCGTCGATCCTGTTCTCGGACATCCTGACCGTGCCGGACGCGATGGGCCTGGGCCTTTATTTCGCCGATGGCGAGGGCCCGAAGTTCGAGCGTCCGCTGCGCACCGAAGAGCAGGTCCATGCGCTGGAAGTGCCCGACATGGCCTCGCTCGACTACGTGTTCAAGGCCGTCACGCAGATCCGCGGCGCCATCAATGGCCGCGTGCCGCTGATCGGTTTCTCGGGCAGCCCATGGACGCTGGCCTGCTACATGGTTGAAGGCGCCGGTTCGCGCGAGTTCCATACGGTCAAGAAGATGCTGTACAGCCGGCCGGACCTGATGCACCGCATCCTCGACATCAATGCCAAGGCCGTCACCGCCTACCTGAACGCGCAGATCGACGCTGGCGCGCAGGCCGTGATGATCTTCGATTCGTGGGGCGGGGCGCTGGCCGATGGCGCCTACCAGACCTTCTCGCTGCAATACATGCAGCAGATCCTGGCTGGCCTGCAGCGTGAGAAGGATGGCGTGCGCATTCCGGCCGTCGTGTTCACCAAGGGCGGCGGCATCTGGCTCGACCAGATGGCCGATATCGGCGCCGATGCGCTGGGCCTGGACTGGACAGTGAATCTGGGCACTGCCCGCGCGCTGGTCGGCGACCGTGTGGCGCTGCAGGGCAACCTCGACCCGGCGATCCTGTTCGCCGCGCCGGAGCAGATCGCGGCGGAAGTCGAGCGCTCGCTGACGGCCTATGGCACGCCATCGAATGGCCACGGTCACGTGTTCAATCTGGGCCATGGTATCTCGCAATTTACCCCGCCGGAATCGGTCACAGCGATGGTCGAAGCGGTACACAGCTTCAGCCGCAAGCAGCGCGCCCAGTAATCCCGTCACGGCTTGCACTCGTTTCGCGAAAGCAGGATTGCAAGCCGACACCATCACTTGTTCACAACTTCTGCAAATCCGATAAAGCTTCCTGTGGACATCTCGGCATTTCGTGTTTCCCTGTAAGTTAATGATTCGTAAGCGATTTTTGCCAGTGTTATGCGGTCTGGCTGGTTTTCCCACGAACGTTGTTCAAGAGAATTCGGCGCCATTCGGGGCCTTGTTCACAAAGTTATCAACAGGCGCTGCCAGCGTGGGGAAAAGTACTTGGTTTACCGGTACTTAGCGTGAAACTTCATGTATTGCCTTAACTGTATGACGCAACGCAGCGAGTTTTCCACGGAAAATTGCAGAGTTATGCACAAGCAGCCGAATGCGGTCAAGGTTGTTAACAGGTTTTTGACCGGTTTTTCAAGTCATTGATTACAAAGACTAAAATTGTCTTGAATTGAGGAATTATCGTTCCGGACTTGATCTAACGTAAACCTTTGATGGGGTCAAGTCCCCGACTATTCACAAAGTTCTCCACAGATTTGCACAGGGCCTAGATTGTCAACCAGCAACCAAGCACCGGTCACACCGCACTGCTTCCTCGAAGTCGTGATCGATACGCCGCTCAACAGCAGTTTCGACTACCGCTGGCCCTGCCAGCCGGGGGACGAACCGCTGCCCGGCCAGCTGGCGCTGGTGTCATTTGCGCGGCGCGAGGTGATGGCCCTGATCGTCGCGGTCAAGGCCACCAGCGACGTGCCGCCGGAAAAACTCAAGGATGCGCTGGCCGTGCGGGGCGAGCTGGCGCCGCTGTCCGGGCGCTGGCTCGCGCTGGCCCGGTTCGCCGCCGAGTATTACCAGCGCCCGCTCGGCGAAGTGGCGTTGCCCGGCTTGCCGAAGAACCTGCGGGTGCCAAAAACGGTGGCGCTGGGGCGCGCGCTCAAAAAACTGGCCAAGCTCGAGGCCGGGCAGGACGCGACCGCAGTGGGCATGCCGGTGCTGAACATGGCGCAGCAGGAGGCGGCCGACGCCATTGGCGGTGCCACCGGTTTCAAACCGTTCCTGTTATGGGGCGTCACCGGCAGCGGCAAGACCGAGGTCTATCTGCAAGCCTGCGCCCAGGTGCTGGCGCGCGATCCGCAGGCGCAGATCCTGATCATGGTTCCCGAGATCAACCTCACGCCGCAGCTCGAAGGCAATATCCGGGCGCGCTTCCCGGGCATGATGCTCGCCACGCTGCACAGCAGCCTGTCCGAAGGCGAGCGCATGCTGCACTGGCTGGCCGCGCACCTGGGCCAGGCGCGTATCGTGCTGGGCACGCGGCTTTCGCTGCTGGCGTCGCTGCCCCACTTGCAACTGATCGTGATCGACGAAGAGCACGACCCGTCGTACAAGCAGCAGGAAGGCTTGCGCTATTCGGCGCGCGACCTGGCCGTCTGGCGCGCACACCAGCTGGGCATTCCGATCGTGCTCGGCTCGGCCACGCCATCGCTCGAATCGTGGCATCACGCGCGCTCTGGGCGCTACACGCGGCTCGACCTGCGCGAGCGCGCCGTGCAGGATGCGGTGCTGCCGCGCGTGCGCCTGATCGACATGGAGCGCGACCGCGGGCGCGATGGCCTGACCGCCGAGATGGTCGCGGCGCTGCGTCTGCGCCTGGAGCGCGGTGAGCAGTCACTGCTGTTCCTGAACCGGCGCGGCTACGCCCCGGTGATCTCCTGCGACGCCTGCGGCTGGATCAGTGATTGCACGCGCTGCACCGCCTTCATGGTGCTGCACAAGCCCGAGAACCGGCTGCGCTGCCACCACTGCAGCCTGGAACTGCGCATCCCGCGTTCGTGCCCGACCTGCGGCAACGTCGATATCCAGCCGCTGGGACGCGGCACGCAGCGTGTCGAAGAGGGTTTGCGGGCGATGTTCCCCGAGGCGCGCATCCTGCGCATCGATGCCGACTCCACGCGCCTGAAGGGCAGTGCGCAGGCGGCGTTCGACAGCGTGCACCGGGGTGAGGTCGATATCCTGATCGGCACCCAGATGGTCGCCAAGGGCCACGACTTCAAGAAGCTCACGCTGGTGGGTATCCTCAATCCCGATACGGCGCTGTTTTCGCAGGACTACCGCGCCAGCGAGCGCCTGTTTGCGCAGCTGATGCAGGTGGCGGGGCGGGCAGGGCGGGCCGGCGCGCCGTCCGAGGTGCTGGTGCAGACGCGTTACGTGCAGCATCCGTTGTACGGCGCGGTGATGCGCCACGATTACGAGCGCTTCGCCGGCCAGTTGCTCGACGAACGGCGCGAAGCGGGCCTGCCGCCGTATATGTACCAGGCATTGCTGCGGGCCGAAGCGCGCGAGCTGCCGATCGCGATTGCGTTCCTGGAAGGCGCGCGCGACTGCCTGGCGCACGACGGGATCCTGATCAACGACCCGATCCCGATGACGATGACGCGCGTGCACAATATGGACCGCGCCCAGTTGCTGGTGGAGTCCAGCTCGCGCCCGGCCTTGCAGGCCTTCCTGCGCGAGTGGATGGAAGCGTTGCGGGCCATGAAGGCCCGCGTGAAGTGGTCGCTCGAAGTCGACCCCCTCGATATTTAAACTGCGCTGGCAGCCTTGTGCGCCGCCTGGCGGCGACGGTTTGCGTAGCCCATCATGGCCAGGCCTGCGCCCAGCAACAGGCCGCTGGCTGGTTCCGGCACTTCCACGTTGACGGGTTCGATGCCAAACGTGATGGTGCCGAAGTTCCAGATGCCATCGACACCAGCGAAGTCATCAAAGTCTTCATAGAATTCCAGGCGCAGGATGCCGTCGGCGCCGACCGCGAAATCGAGGTTAAGGTCGACCAGATCGCCAAAACCCGTGTAGGTCGCGGTGCCAGGACTGTTATCGCCGAGACCCGGGTTGAAGACAACGCCGCCAAAGCCGTCCGAGTCGGTGAGCGCCAGGCCGATTTCGGACAGCCAGCTCGGGGAGAACGCCGTCAGATTGAACGAGTAGGCGACGCTGGTAATGACCGAATTGGCGCCAACGTTATACGTCAATACGGTATTGCCGGAATCGCCGATCTCACCCTGGCTCTGGATCCCGGCAACATTGACAACCAGCGGCGCGGCGAACACGGAAGCGCAAGCGAACAGCGACAGGCTAACAAGCAGTTTGTTGAAGGAAGCAAGTGACATGGGATCTCCTTGGTGGGTGAACCCGAAGTGGCAGCAAGTATCGTGCCGTATTTACAGTTCATCGTAGGTAGTTGATTCTTATACCTAAAATTTCCGACGTTAAATTATTAACTTGAAGTATGTAATATTTATCGACATACACTCGGCATGGATGCGAAAAACCCTGGTGCTCGATGGCATCATGAATGGGTTCGTGCTGCCCCCAGCGGCGTGAAATAGCGTATCGTTTTGCCTGTCAACAGCGAAAGAGCACCATGAAACAACTGAACGTGGATGTTGCCGTCATTGGCACGGGCACCGCCGGCATGACCGCCTATCGTGCCGCCAGGGCGCAGGGCGCGCGCACCGTGGTCATCGAGGGTGCGCATTACGGCACCACCTGCGCCCGGGTCGGCTGCATGCCAAGCAAGCTCCTGATTGCCGCGGCAGAGGCGGCGCATGCGCTGCACACGTCCGGTCCGTTCGGCGTGCATGCCGGCGAGGTGCGGATCGATGGCCCGGCCGTGATGGCGCGCGTCCAGCGCGAACGCGACCGCTTCGTCGGTTTCGTGCTTGAGGCTGTGGAAGCCATTCCGGTCCAGGACCGCCTGCAAGGCCACGCGCGGTTTACCGGCCCGTGCACGCTGCAGGTCGATGACCATACCGAGATCCACGCCGGGCGCGTCGTCATCGCCACCGGTTCGACGCCGCTGCGCCTGCCGCAGCTCGAGAACGTCGGTCCCGGCATCGTCACCAGCGACGACGTGTTCTACTGGAACGACCTGCCCGCTTCGGTGGCCGTGATCGGCACCGGCGTGATCGGCCTCGAACTGGGTCAGGCCCTGAGCCGCCTCGGCGTGCGTGTGCGTTTCTACGCGCGCGGCGGCTCCATCGCCAACATCAGCGACCCCGAAGTACTGCGCTGCGCTGCGCGCGTGCTGGGCGAAGAAGTCGACATCGCGTTCCAGAGCGAAATCATGGGTGCGGTGCAGGAGGGCGACGAGGTCGTCTTGCGCGTGCGCGACGCGCTGGGCAAGGAAAGCAGCGAACGCTTCCAGTACGTGCTGATGGCGGCCGGGCGCACGCCGAACGTGCATGACCTGGGCCTCGAGCTGACCGGCCTGGAGCGGGGCGCCGACGGCATCCCGACCTTCGACGTGCGCACGATGCAGTGCGGCACCAGCCCGATCTTCATCGCGGGCGACGCCAACAATGAGCGCCCGCTGCTGCACGACGCGGCCGATCACGGCAAGATCGCCGGCGACAATGCGGGCCGTTACCCCGACGTGCGCCCGGGCCTGCGCCGCACGCCAATCGCGGTGGCGTTCACCGAGCCGAATATCGCCACGCTGGGCAAGAGTTACCGGGCCCTGTGCGCGAGCGGCCAACCCAAGTTCGCCGTGGGCAGCGTGTCGTTCGAGAACCAGGGCCGCAGCCGCGTCATGTTGCAGAACAAGGGGATGCTGCGGGTGTATGCCGAGTACGGCTCGCGCCTGTTCCTGGGCGCCGAGATGATCGCGCCGCGCGCCGAACACCTGGCCCACCTGCTGTCATGGGCATGCCAGATGCGCATGACGGTCGACCAGATGCTGGAGATGCCGTTCTACCATCCGGTCATCGAAGAAGGCGTACGTACTGCACTGCGCGACCTGGCCACCAACCTGGCGCAGGGCGAGAGCAGCACCCTCGCCGCCGACTCCCAGCCGGGTCTGTAGACCGCGCCGCCGGATCAGTTGAGCAGCGTGGTGGCCAGCTTGCCCTGGCCGGCCAGCTGGCGCAGGACACGCACGGTGTCGATGTCGGCTTCTTCGTACGCCGATTTCTTGAATTCGTCGTACATCGCATTGGCCTGGTCGACGTGTTCGCCCATGCCGTCGTCGTAGCAGAAGCGCACCAGCAGCATGGCGCTGGTCGGCGCCTCGATCACCATGCGCAGCGTCGAGGCGGCGATGTCGCCCTGGGCCGGCACGTCGTAATGCACTTCCTGCAGCGGGGTCAGGGTGACCTTGTCTTCGATTACCAGCGGACCGAAGGTCAGGCGGCGGCGCATGACGCCGGCGTCGCGCTCGAGGATGTCGCAGGCGTCCAGGTGCGGAATGAACAGTTTTGGCTGCTCGGCGCGCAGCACCAGGCCGTGCCACAACTGCTCGCGGGTGAGCGTGTCGAGCAGCGGGTTCATCGGATCGTTGATTTCGACGAGATGTTCGAATTTCATAGGGCAGATTTCCAGAAAAATGGGGCTGCAGCGTCGCGTTTGGCGTCTCGCTGGCAAAGGTCGCATGGTACCCGATCCCCGGCTGACTCGCAGGAGGATGCCGGGCAGCAAAGCCGGACAGCGGCTTGTTGCAATCCAACCTTGCCGGAAGCGCGCCATCGCCCGCTGCGCCCGCCAGATTGTTACAATCGCTCTCTGTCCCACCGAAAACTTCCCCATGTCAAACGCACCAAAGTTCGGCCTCAACGGGCCGCAGAGCGAAGCCGCGCTGTATCTGGACGGCCCTTGCCTGGTGCTCGCTGGCGCCGGGTCCGGCAAGACGCGCGTGATCACGCAAAAGATCGCTTACATGATCGAGCACTGCGGCTACGATCCGCGCACGATTGCTGCCCTGACCTTTACCAACAAGGCGGCGCTCGAGATGCAGGAGCGCATCGCCAAGCTGCTCAAGCAGCCGAAGCAGGCCAAGCAACTGACCGTGTCGACCTTCCACTCGCTGGGCGTGCGCATCCTGCGCCAGGAAGCGGCCGGGGTGGGGCTCAAGGACAAGTTTTCGATCATGGACAGCGACGACTGCTACACGATCGTGTCCGACCTCGCGCTGAGTACCGATAAACAGGAAATTCGCCGCATCCAGAACACGATTTCGCTGTGGAAGAACGGCCTGGTCGACCCGGAAGACGCAATCAAGGCGGCGCGCGACGAAGACGAAGCCCAGGCCGGGCGCGTGTACCGCAGCTATGTGGCCACGCTGCAGGCCTACCAGGCGGTCGACTTCGATGACCTGATCCGCTTGCCGGTGGAATTGTTCCGCAACAACGAGCCGATCCGCGACCGCTGGCAGCGCCGCCTGCGTTACCTGTTGATGGACGAATACCAGGACACCAATACCTGCCAGTATGAGCTGGTCAAGCTCCTGGTGACGGGTCTGGGCAAGAAGCCGATGTTTACCGCCGTGGGCGACGATGACCAGGCGATCTACGCCTGGCGCGGCGCCTCGGTTGAAAACCTGAAAACGCTGCAGGTTGATTTCCCCGACCTGCGCGTGATCAAGCTCGAGCAGAACTACCGCTCCACCACGCGCATCCTGCAGGCGGCCAATGCCGTGATCGGCAACAACCCGAAAATCTTCGAGAAGTCGCTCTGGTCCGAGCACGGCCTGGGCGAGCCGATCAAGGTGATGGGCATGCAGAACGACGACCAGGAAGCCGACCAGATCGCGATGCTGATTTCGTCCGAGCACTTTCAGCGCAAGAACAACTGGTCCGATTTCGCCATCCTGTACCGCGGCAACCACCAGGCGCGCGTGATGGAGCAGGCGCTGCGCAAGGAGCGCATCCCGTACACGATGTCGGGCGGCCAGAGCTTCTTCGACAAGGCCGAGATCAAGGACATCATTGCCTACCTGCGCCTGATCGCCAACCAGGACGACGACCCGGCCTTCATCCGCGCCATCACGACGCCGAAACGCGGGGTCGGCATGGCCACGCTGGAAGTGCTGGGCGAATTCTCGAAACAGTGGAATTGCTCGCTGTTCGAGGCGGCGCGCAAGGGCGGCATCGAAGCCAAGCTGGCCGAACGGCAACTGGGATCGGTGCGCAACTTCTGCCACTTCATCAGCGAGCTGGAAGACCGCGCGACGCGGCCCGGCCCGCTGGGCGCCGGCGACCATGCGGCCGAGGTGCTCGACGACATGATGAAGGAAATGAATTACGAGCATTACCTGTACGAGGGCTTCGACGACCGTGCAGCTCAGGCCAAGTGGCAGAACGTGCTCGAATTTACCAACTGGCTCAAGGACCGCGGCCGTGGCGGACGCGATCGCGATGGCGAAGAAAAGAACCTGCTCGAACTGACGCAGATGGTGGCGCTGATGTCGATGCTCGAAGGCCAGGACGAGGAGCAGGATGCCGTGCGCATGTCGACGCTGCACGCGTCAAAAGGGCTGGAGTATCCGCACGTGTACCTGGTCGGCGTGGAAGAGGGCATCCTGCCGCACAAGGGCGACCCGGACGCCTCCATCGAAACGATCTCGGCGCGCATCCAGGAAGAACGGCGCCTCATGTACGTGGGCATCACGCGCGCCCAGCGCACGCTGCACGTGAGCTGGTGCAAGCGGCGCAAACGCGCAGGCGAGCTGGTCAATTGCGATCCGTCGCGCTTCATCAAGGAAATGGCGCTGGACGTTGGCGAGGCCGCGCCGATGGAATCGGAAATCCTGAGTCCAAAGGCAAGATTGGCAAGTTTGAAAGCCTTGTTGGCAACGCCGAGGCCGGTTCCAGAGTAAACCGTTGTGCGCAAGCCTTGATGGATCGGCAAGTCGTGCGCACGATTGAAATGCTATTTGACTTCAAGTGTCGAGCAAGAAATACTTGCCGGAATAGCTGATTTTGATATCTAAATTCCCACGGCATTTACCTTGCTGCAACGATTATTGACTGATTCATGGCAACTCCTTCCGACATCACCGTCACCCCGCTTACCGGACTGAACCATATCGACGCCTTGCTGGACAAGGGACCCGACTGGAACTTCCTCAGCAATAACAACGCCAACGTGCTGTTCTACACGTTCTCGACCACCTCGGGCAATGAAAGCGGCCGGACGGGCCAGGAAACGTTCAGCGTCTCCCAGCAAGCCAATGCACGGACGGCGTTCAATTATCTGCAGCAAGTGACGGGGATCCAGTTTCAGGAAACCACGTCCGGCGCGAGCGCCCAGTTTCATCTGGCCAATCTGAACCTGGATGGTGCCTACACGACGGGCCTGAACAGCTGGTTGTCGCAGCGTAGCGGCACCGAGACCACGCTGACCGCGTACAACGCCAATGCCTACGTCTACCTGGACAACACCGAGTGGCGCGCGATGACCCAGGACCTGACGGTCGGTGGCCAGGGTTACGAGACCCTGCTGCACGAACTGGGCCATGCCCTTGGCCTGAAGCACCCGTTCCTGGAACCCGGTGATGAAAACCTGGCCGTGCTGCCCGACAGCGAAGACAACACGAGCAATACGATCATGTCGTACACCAGCGCCGGCGGCTGGCACAGCACCTACCGGCCCTACGACATCGCGGCACTGAACTGGCTGTATGGCGGCGACGGCCTGCGCGGTGAGCTTGGCATCAACAGCACGACGGGCGCACGCTATCTGACGGGCAGCTACAAGGACGATGTCCTGACCGGCACCCAATTCAACGACACATTGCAGGGCAACGGAGGGAACGACATGATTGACGGCGGCGCAGGCACGGACACGGTAATTTTCAATGGCAATCGCGGTGGGTATGCATTTTCCACGCTGGCCGACGGCGCGCTGGCGGTGACGGGGGCCGATGGCACCGATACGCTGCGCAACGTCGAATGGCTGCAGTTTGCCGACATGCGTGTCGAGCGCGCCAATGTGGCAACCGATACCGTGGCGCCGCCACCGCCAGTGATGGCCGTGACGCAGAATGGCTACCTGTATGCGCGCGGCAGCCAGCCAGGCATGAACGGCACGGCGGAAGCCAATGCGACGGTCAAAGTCTATCTCAACGAGCAGGTCATCGCCACCGCCACGGCGGACGCGAATGGCCTGTGGAGCGCGCGCTCGACCGTGGCGCTGGCCGATGGCCTGAACTACCGCGCCTATGCCACCGCCACCGATGCGGCCGGCAACGTCTCGACGGGCAGCAGCGGTGTCACGTTCCACATTGACGCCACCCCACCGACGATCCCGACCGTGAATATTGCCATGCCCGCAGGCGGCAACAAGCCCGTCTTCAGCGGCAGCGGCGAAGCCGGCACCACGATCGAACTGTATCGCGACGGCGACTTCACCAAGATCGGCAGCGCCGTGGTCGGCGCGAATGGCGCATGGTCGCTGACGTCGCAACCGCTGCCAAACGGTAACTACAACGTGATCGTGACGTCGCTGGACCTGGCCGGCAATGCCCGCGCCGGCCAGGTCACGGCTGCCGTATCGATCTCGCACCCAGGCTACCAGGCGGGCACGGCGAACGCGGACACCATCGTCATGAATGCGGGTAGCACCGCCGTGGACGCGGGCGTTGGCATCGATACCGTGGTGTTTGGCGGCGCACGCGCTGACTTCGCCGTCAAGAAGGAAACCTGGGGCTACTCGGTGACGGGCGCCAATGGCGAAGTCGACGGCCTGTTCAACGTCGAGCGCATCCAGTTCAACGATGGCTGGAAGGCGATCGACGACAATTCGGCCAAGATCTTCCGCCTCTACCAGGCCATCATGGGCCGCGAGTCGGACGAAGGCGGCCTGGGCTTCTGGACCAAGCACCTCGATAACGGCACGCTGCTGACCACGATCGCTGCCGGCTTCATGGAAGCGCCGGAATTCGACACGCTGTATGGCGCCGCGCCAAGCAATGAAGAGTTCATCTACAAGCTGTACGACAACGTGCTCAATCGCGAGCCCGATGCCGGCGGCTTGCTGTACTGGACGGCGGAGATCGGTCGCCTTGGCCGGGAACAGCTGGTGATCGAATTCAGCGAAAGCCCGGAAAACCAGGCGCTCGTCATCGAGACGGTCGGCAAGGGCCTGGACTTCATTCCTTACGCCTGACCTGCCGGGCGCGCGGCGCACCCGGTCATGCTGGCATAATGCCGGCTTTACCGGAGTGCGCCGTGGACCAGGAAGAACGTTTCGTCAATCTTGAAATCAAGCTCTCGCAGCAGGAAGACCTGCTCGATGAGCTGAACAAGACCATCTACCGCCAGGAGCGCCGTATCGACGAGCTCGAGGCAATGGTCGGCAAGCTGGCCGACCACCTGCGCTCCCTGCGCGACGCCGGCCAGGCGCCACTCAACGAACGTCCCCCGCACTACTGAGTCACTAGTGCGTCAGCCCTGACGCGCCAGGTGCTGCCCCAGGCGCTTGCCCAGGCACAGCAGCGTGAGTGTCGGCGGCAAGCCCCATGGCTGCGGGATCACCGACGCATCGCACACATACAGACCCGGCGCACGCGTGCGCAGATCGGCGTCGACCCCGGCGCCGATGCGCACGCTGCCGCCCGGGTGCGCCGCGAAATGCCAGCTCTTGAACACGTGCCGTGCGCCGGCTGCCTCCAGGATTGTGCGCGCCATCCGCTCACCCGTCTGCAGGCGCGCGCGATCGCCATCGCTCAGGCGCTTGTCGGCCCAGCGCGGTCCGATCCGCCCGCTGATCGTGTCGCGAATCTTGACCATGATGCTCAGGGTGCGCCGATGTGCGAACAAGCGGTCCACGCGCCCGACCTGCGTCGCGAAGGCCTGGTACATCGGGCGCGGCAAGGTCAGGTCGGCCAGCGCGATGCCGGCCTCCGGGTCGTGCCAGCCGGCCGCCATCGGCACTTCGGCGCCGCCATCGATATCGGCCACGCTGCCCATCACGGCCACCACCGGATCGCTGAAGAACGGCGCATCGCGCGGCCCCAGCCCTGATGCATGCAGGATGCGCGGGCTGCCGATCCCGCCGCCACTGAGGATCACCAGCGGCGCGTGAATCGTCTGCAGCTGGCCACCATGCCGCACCTCGACACCGCTGGCCCGGCCGCCCTCCAGCAGCACGCGCGTAACGCGGCTGGCCGCCTGCAGCACGGCGCCAAATCCGACCGCCTGCTCGACGAAATCACGGGCACTCCACTTGGCGCCGAACGGGCAGCCGTAGGTGCAGCGCCAGCAGCCGCTGCGGCACAGCGCCGGCCGGATCATCTTGTCGAGCTTTTTCCAGTCGATGCCGGCCGCGCGCGCTGCCGCCATGATGCGCGTGGCCATGGGCCCGACCAGCGTATCGGGCAGGGGCGCGAGCGGCAATTCCGCGCGCAGTTCGGCCAGGCTCGGAGCGAGGTCGATACCGTATGCGGCAAAGTAGGCCGCCGGCGGCGCTGCCGCAGTGGCGAAGTTGACGGCCGAGCTGCCACCCAGCGTCGTGCCGCCCACCAGCAGCGATGCATCGCGGTGGATGAAGGCGCCGCGCCCGGGCACGGCCGCCATCGATGCCATCTGCGTGACCGTGCCGGCGAGGGGCGCCGCGCCGCCCTGTTCGAGCAGCAGGACCCGGCTGCCGGCGCGCGCCAGTTCACGCGCGACGCTGGCGCCGCCAGGGCCGGTGCCAACCACGATGGCGTCAAAGGAAGAGGAAGAAAGGGTCATGGAAAGGTGCCGCGCAGAGACCGCAAAAGGGCTTCGATGCTAGCACGGCGCTCACCATATGCACGTCAATACGGGGGCCGCGGATTGATACATTGCGGTACTTTTTAATTGTTACAAGCGCCATGCAAGCCTGCTATGATCTTCAGCGCACTGCTGTCGAGCCACTGGCGACAGCGCCCTTCCTCAGTGTTAGCGAAAGACCTCATGATCCGTCCTCAACTGCTCATCGTGGCAGCCGGCGTCGCGCTGGCGTGTTCCGCCATCGCAGCGCCTGCCGCACCCGCCCTCGACGCATCCAACCCGTTCGCCAAGCCCAGCAGCCTGCCGCTGCAATACCCGGCGTTCGACAAGATCAAGGATGCGCACTACCTGCCTGCATTCGCTGCCGGCATGCGCGAAGAACTGCGCGAAGTCGAGGCGATCGCCAATGACAAGGCCGCGCCGACGTTCGACAACACGATCGTGGCGCTGGAAAAATCCGGCCAGTTGCTGGCGCGCGTGAACGCGACCTTCGGCAATCTGCATGGCGCCAACACCAACGACACGCTCGACGCGGTCGATCGCGAGATGTCGCCCAAGCTGGCGGCGCACACCGATGCAATCCACCTGAACGCGAAGCTGTTCGCGCGCGTCAAGGCGCTGCACGACAAGCGCGCTTCGCTGGGCCTGGACGCCGAATCGACGCACCTGCTCGAGCGCTACTACAAGGAATTCGTGCGCGCCGGCGCCAACCTGTCGGCGGCCAACCAGGCCAAGCTGAAGGCCTACAACGGCGAGATCGCCTCGCTGCAGTCGGACTTCCAGCAGCGCGTGCTCAAGGGCGCGAATGCTGCCGCCCTGATCGTGAATACCCGCGCCGAACTGGCGGGCCTGTCCGATGCCGAGATCAATGCCGCCGCTGCTGAAGCAACCAAGCGCGGCCAGAAGGGCAAGTTTGCGATCCCGATCGTCAACACGTCGATTCAGCCTGGCCTGTCAGTGCTGACGCACCGCGCCACGCGCGAGCGCCTGATGAAAGCCTCGCTCGAGCGCGGCACCAAGGGCGGCGAATTCGACACGACCAAGCAGGTGCTGCGCCTGGCCAAGCTGCGCGCCGAACGCGCCGTGCTGCTGGGCTATCCGAACTTCGCGGCCTATTCGCAAGAGCTGGAAACCGCGCGCAATCCGGCCGCCGTCAACAAGCTGCTGGGCGACCTGGCCAAGCCGGCCGTCAACAACGCGAAGAAGGAAGCCGTCGAGATCCAGGCCGCGATCAATAAAGACGGCGGCAAATTCGAGGTGGCAAGCTGGGACTGGCCGCTGTACGCCGACAAGGTGCGCGCCGAGAAATTCAATTTCGACGACAGCCAGCTGCGCCCGTACTTTGAACTGAACCGCGTGCTGGTCGATGGCGTGTTCTTCGCCGCGACCAAGGAATACGGCATCACGTTCAAGGAACGCAAGGACCTGCCGACGTATGACCCCGATGTGCGCACCTTCGACGTGTACGACGTCGACGGCAAGCTGCTGACGATCTTCATCTTTGACCCGTACGCACGCAGCAACAAGCAGGGCGGCGCCTGGATGAACGAGTACGTCTCGCAATCGCACCTGCTGGGCCAGAAGCCCGTCATCGGCAACCACCTGAACATTCCGAAGCCGCCAGCCGGCGAGCCGACGCTGCTGACGTACGACGAAGTGGTCACCACGTTCCACGAATTCGGCCACGCGCTGCACGGCATGTTCTCAGATGTGAAGTACCCGAAATTCTCGGGCACGAACGTGCCGCGCGACTTCGTCGAGTATCCGTCGCAGGTCAACGAAATGTGGGTGACCTGGCCTGAAGTGCTGGCCAACTACGCCAAGCATTACAAGACCGGTGCGCCGATGCCGAAGGACTTGCTGGACAAGGTCGTCGCATCGAAGAAGTTCGGCCAGGGCTATACCACCACCGCCTACCTGGCGGCGGCGCTGCTCGACCAGCGCTGGCACCAGATCACGCCAAACCAGGTGCCCACCGACGTGCTGAGCTTTGAAGCGAAGGCGCTGGCCGATGCGGGCGTCGCCTATGCGCCGGTGCCGCCGCGCTACCGCAGCGCGTACTTCTCGCACTCGATGGGCGGCGGCTATTCGGCCGGTTACTACGCCTACCTGTGGAGCGAGCGCCTGGACGCCGAGACGGTCAAGTGGTTCACCGAAAGCGGTGGCCTGACGCGCAAGAACGGCGACCATTTCCGCAAGACGCTGCTGTCACGCGGCGGCACGCAAGAAGCGATGGACCTGTTCCGCAACTTCCGTGGCCGCGATCCGGTGATCGGCCCACTGCTGGAACGCCGCGGCCTGACTGCGACGCCGTCGAACGACTGATGCCTGCACGCCGCCTGCGCCGTCACGAGCGGTGCAGGCGGCGCGCTGCGCCATTGACCTACCCTTTTTCTCCCATCGCACAAGAGATACCATGAACCGTCCAAAACTGCTGCTGATCGCAGCCGGCGTTGCCTTTGCCACCCTCGCGTTTTCCAAGTCGGCCAGCGCTGCGCTGCCAGCCTCGAATCCGTTCGCCAAGCCGAGCACCCTGCAGTACGGCTACCCGGCCTTCGACAAGATCAAGAACGAGCACTTCGCGCCGGCGTTCGACGAAGGCATGCGCGAGCAGGCTGCTGAAATCGCCAAAATCGCCAACAACAAGGCTGCGCCGACGTTCGACAACACGATCGTGGCGATGGAGCGCTCGGGCCAGCTGCTGGGCCGCGTGCGCGCCGTGTTCTACACGCTGACCGGTTCGTACACCAACGACACGCTGCAGGCACTGGACAAGGACCTGGCGCCGAAATTCGCCGCCCACAGCGACGCGATCCGCCTGAACCCGGCCCTGTTCGCCCGCATCAAGACCCTGCACGACAAGCGCGCCACGCTCGGCCTGGATGCCGAATCGTCGTTCCTGCTCGAGCGCTACTACAAGGACTTCGTGCGCGCCGGCGCCAACCTGTCCGCTGCCGACAAGGTCAAGCTCAAGGACTACAACGGCAAGCTGGCCGCGCTGCAGACCCAGTTCAGCCAGAACGTGCTGAAGGAAGTCAACGCCTCGGCCTTCGTCGTCGACACCCGCGCCGAACTGGCCGGCCTGCCCGAGAAAGCCATCGACGCGGCGGCCGCCGAAGCAACCAAGCGCGGCCTGGAAGGCAAGTTCGTCATCCCCGTCGTCAACACCACGCAGCAAGCGCCGCTGGCCGTGCTGACCAACCGCGCCACGCGCGAAAAACTGCTCACCACGTCGATGATCCGCGGCAGCCGCGGCGGCGAATTCGACAACCGCGACGTCGTGCTGCAACTGGCGAAACTGCGCGCCGAACGCGCCGAGCTGCTGGGCTACGAGAACTACGCCGCCTACTCGCTCGAAGACCAGACGGCGAAGAACACCACGTCGGTCAACAAGCTGCTGGGCGACCTGACCGCGCCGGCCGTGCGCAACGCGAAGAAAGAAGCGGCCGAGATCCAGGCCGTGATCGATGCAGAGAAGGGCGGCTTCAAGCTGGCCGCGCAGGACTGGGCGATCTACAGCGACAAGGTGCGCACCGCCAAGTACGCGTTTGACGCCAACCAGCTCAAGCCGTACTTCGAATTCGACAACGTGCTGGAGAAAGGCACGTTCTTCGCTGCGACCAAACTCTGGGGCATCACCTTCAAGCGCCGCACCGACCTGCCGACCTACGACGCCGATGTGCGCGTGTATGACGTGTTCGAAGAAAACGGCGCCCACCTGGCGATCTTCGTGGTCGACCCGTATGCGCGCCCGAACAAGCGCGGCGGCGCATGGATGAGTTCGCTGGTCGACCAGAGCTTCCTGCTCGACAAGAAGCCCGTCATCACCAACAACCTGAACCTGACCAAGCCGGCCGCAGGCGAGCCGACCCTGCTGACCTGGGACGAAGTGCGCACGACGTTCCATGAATTTGGCCACGCGACCCACGGCTGGTTCTCGAAGGTCAAGTACCCGCGCTTCTCGGGCACCAGCGTGCCACGCGACTACGTCGAGCTGCCATCGCAGGTCTACGAGATGTGGATGGCCTGGCCCGAAGTAATGGCCAGCTATGCCAAGCATTACCAGACCGGCGCCGTGATGCCGAAGGAACTGCTCGACAAGCTGCGCGCCTCGCAGAAGTTCAATGAAGGTTACCGCACCACCGAATACCTGGCTGCTGCCGTACTCGACCAGCGCTGGCACCAGCTGGGCTCGAAAGCCATCCCGACCGACGTGAAGACGTTCGAGCAGCAGGCACTGAAGGACGCGGGCCTGGACTTCGCACCGGTCCCGCCGCGCTACAGCAGCACCTACTTCTCGCACGCGATGGGCGGCGGTTATTCGGCCGGCTATTACAGCTATCTGTGGGCCGAGCGCCTCGACGCCGATGCCGGCGAGTGGTTCAAGGAAAACGGCGGCCTGCAGCGCAAGAACGGCGACCGTTTCCGCAATATGGTCCTGTCGAAGGGCGGCACCGTCGATGCGGTCGAGATGTACCGCGCCTTCCGTGGCCGCGATCCGGTCATCGAGCCGCTGCTGGAACGCCGTGGCCTGAATTGATGGCAGGACAGCCGGCCCGCGCCGGCTGTCAGCAGGACCTTATCCTTACCGTGAAAAGCACAAGAACATGAAACGTACCCATATCATCCTGGCCGCTGCCATCAGCGCCGCCTTTGCCAATTTCGCGTTGGCCGCGCCTGCACCGGCGACTGCTGCACCGGTGACCGCCGCTGCGCCGTTCGACGCGAGCAACCCGTTCGCCAAAGAGAGCAGCCTGCAATACAACTACCCGGCCTGGGACAAGATCAAGAACGAGCACTTCGCCCCGGCCTACGCCGAAGCCATGCGCCAGCACGCGGCGGAGATCGAGAAGATCGCCAACAACAAGGCGGCGCCAACGTTCGAGAACACCATCGTGGCGATGGAGCGCTCGGGCCGCATGCTCAATCGCGTCAGCACCGCCTTCGGCACGCTGTCGGGTTCCTACACCAACGACACGCTGATCGCGCTGGGTCGCGACATCGCGCCGAAGCTGTCGCAGCACAGCGATGCAATCCGCCTGAACGGCAAGCTGTACGCCCGCATCAAGGCGCTGTACGACAAGCGCGCCAGCCTGAAGCTCGACAGCGAATCGGCCTACCTGCTGGACCGCTACAACAATGACTTCGAGCGCGCTGGCGCCAAGCTGTCGGACGCCGACAAGGAAAAGCTGAAGGCCTTCAACAGCCAGCTGGCCGCCCTGCAGACCAAATTCGCACAAGACACGCTGAAAGAAGCCAACGCGTCGGCGCTGGTCGTCGATTCGCGCGCCGAACTGGCGGGCATGAGCGACAAGGCCATCGACGGCGCGGCCGCCGAAGCAAAAAAACGCGGCATGGATGGCAAGTTCGTCCTGCCGGTCGTGAACACGACGCAGCAGGCATCGCTGTCGGTGCTGACCAACCGCGCCACGCGCGAAAAACTGCTGGCCGCCTCGATGGCACGCGGCAGCCGTGGCGGTGAATTCGACACCCGCAACACCGTTCTGCAGATCGCCAAGCTGCGCGCCGAACGCGCCGTGCTGCTGGGCTTCCCGAACCACGCCGCCTACAACCTGGAAGAGCAGACCGCCAAGACCACGGACGCCGTCAACAGCCTGCTGGCCGAACTGGCCACGCCTGCCGTGAACAACGCGAAGAAGGAAGCGGCCGACATCCAGAAGGTGATCGATGCGGAGAAGGGTGGCTTCAAGGCCGCCGCGCACGACTGGAGCTTCTACAGCGACAAGGTGCGCGCCGAGCGTTACGCCTTTGACGCCAGCCAGCTGCGCCCGTACTTCGAACTGAACCGCGTGCTGGTCGATGGCGTGTTCTTTGCCGCCACCAAGGAATTTGGCATCACGTTCAAGGAACGCAAGGACCTGCCGGGCTACAACGAAGACGTGCGCATGTTCGACGTGTTCGACGTCGATGGCAAGCAACTGGCGATCTTCACGTTCGACCCGTACGCCCGCTCGAACAAGCGTGGCGGCGCCTGGGCCAACGCCTGGGCCAGCCAGAGCAAGCTGCTGGGCACGAAGCCCGTCATCGCCAATAACCTGAACATTCCGAAGCCGGCCGCCGGCGAGCCGACGCTCTTGACCTACGACGAAGTGCGCACCACGTTCCACGAATTCGGCCACGCGCTGCACGGCATGTTCTCGGACGTGCAGTACCCGCGCTTCTCGGGTTCGCGCGTGCCGCGTGACTACGTCGAGTTCCCGTCGCAGGTCAACGAGATGTGGATGACCTGGCCGGAAGTGCTGGCCAACTACGCCAAGCACTACCAGACCGGCGAGCCGATGCCGAAAGCGCTGCTGGACAAGGTGCAGGCGTCGTCGCAGTTCAACGAAGGCTTCCGTACCACCGAGTACCTGGCCGCCGCGCTGCTGGACCAGGCCTGGCACCAGCTGGCGCCGAACCAGATCCCGACCGATGTGCTGGCGTTCGAGGCGCAGGCACTGAAAAAGGCCGGGGTTGACTTTGCCCTGGTGCCGCCGCGTTATCGCAGCACGTATTTCTCGCACACGTTCTCGGGCGGTTACTCGGCCGGTTACTACGGCTACCTGTGGGCCGAGAAGCTCGACGCCGACACGGTCGAGTGGTTCAAGGCCAATGGCGGCCTGACGCGCAAGAACGGCGACCATTTCCGCAAGACGCTGCTGTCGCGTGGCGGCACGCTGGACGCGATGCAGATGTACCGTAATTTCCGCGGCAAGGATGCGGATATCAAGCCGCTGCTGGAGCGTCGTGGCTTGACGGGTAACTAACGGCTTCCGCGCTGCCGGACAATGGGGGCTCCCGCGCAGGCGGGGGCCCCGTTCATTTTGTTTTCCACACAGCCGTGTTCTCCCCCACGCCCCCCATGCCTTACAATGAAATCGACCAATCCACGGAGACCACGATGCAACCCGAACACGATGCCGACCTGAAGGCACGCCTGAAAGCCCTGCACCGCGAACTGCAGGAAACCGGTGACACCGATGTCGAACTGGAAACGCTGCTGCGCCAGCTCGATGGCGATATCGAGAAAGTCCTCGAACGCCGCGCCGAGCAGGAGCTCGATGCGAATACCTATGGCCTGGGCTCGCGCACGCAGGAGCTGGCAGCCAGTTTTGCCGCCCGCCACCCGCGCGTCGAGCACGGCTTGCGCGAACTGGGCCAGATCCTGTCGAACATGGGCATTTGAGCTGCGCTGCTGAAATAGTAGGCTAATAGCCACAAGTCATTGATTTTAAGCCATTTTTCGGGGCCTTCCATGCTCCGTAAATGGTTTTCCGGTACAATGCCGGGCAATGAACTCCCCTGCCAATCTCTTTGCGACGGTCGCCAAGCGCTCCAGCCGCGCCCCGACCGCACCCTTCCTCCCGATGTCCCGCGCCGAAATGGACGCATTGGGCTGGGATTCGTGCGACATCATCCTGATCACGGGTGACGCCTACATCGACCACCCGAGCTTCGGCATGGCGCTGGTCGGCCGGCTGCTCGAAGCGCAGGGGTACCGGGTCGGCATCATCAGCCAGCCCGACTGGACCTCGGTCGAGCCGTTCCGCGCACTGGGCAAACCCAATCTGTACTGGGGCGTTACCGCCGGCAATATGGATTCGATGGTCAACCGCTACACGGCCGACCGCAAGATCCGCTCCGACGATGCCTACACGCCCGAAGGCGCGCCGAACAAGCGCCCTGACCGCGCCGTGACCGTGTATTGCCAGCGCGCCCGTGAAGCGTTCCCGGGCGTGCCGGTGATCGCCGGCAGCATCGAAGCCTCGCTGCGCCGCATCGCCCACTACGATTACTGGTCGGATAAGGTGCGCCGCTCGGTGCTGTTCGAATCGAAGGCCGACCTGCTCATCTTCGGCAACGCCGAACGCGCGCTGGTCGACCTGACGCGCCGCATCGCTGCGGGCGAAAACATCAAGACGATCCGCGACCTGCGCGGCACGGCGTTCCTGGTGCCGCTGGGCTGGCTGCCCGACGAAGAATGGAGCGTGCACAATTCCACCCGCGTGGACGTGCCGGGCCGCATCGACAAGCAGCCGAACCCGTATGCGATGGCGCTGGAAGACCCAAAAGCCTGTGCGCTCGACAACGCCGCGCCCGAGCCCGAGGTCAAGCCGATCATGATCATGACGCGCGAGCAGCGCCAGGCCGCGGCCCGCGAAAAAGCGGCCAAGACCGTCGTGCGCCTGCCGAGCTTTGAGACGGTCAGCGTCGATCCGGTGATGTACGCGCACACGTCGCGCGTGTTCCACCTCGAGTCGAACCCGGGCAATGCGCGCGCGCTGGTGCAGGCGCACGGCGACCGCGACGTCTGGCTGAACCCGCCACCGCTGCCGCTGGCGATGGACGAGATGGACAACGTCTACGACATGGCCTACGCCCGCGCGCCGCACCCGAGCTATGGCAAGGCGCACATCCCGGCCTGGGAAATGATCCGCTACTCGGTCAACATCATGCGCGGCTGCTTCGGCGGCTGCACCTTCTGCTCGATCACCGAGCACGAAGGCCGCATCATCCAGAGCCGCTCCGAGCCGTCGATCCTGCGCGAAATCGAACTGATCCGCGACACGACCAAGAACTTCGCCGGCACCATCACCGACCTGGGTGGCCCCACCGCGAACATGTACCGCCTGGCGTGCAAGGAAAAGACGATCGAGGAAAGCTGCCGCCGCCTGTCGTGCGTGTACCCGACGATCTGCAGCAACCTGGGCACCGACCACAGCAAGCTGATCTCGCTGTACCGCAAGGCACGCGCGATCCCCGGCATCAAGAAGATCCTGATCGGTTCCGGTCTGCGCTACGACCTGGCCGTGCGTTCGCCTGAGTACGTCAAAGAGCTGGTCACCCACCACGTGGGCGGCCTGCTGAAGATCGCACCGGAACATACCGAAGCGGGCACGCTGTCGAAGATGATGAAGCCGGGCATTGGCGCCTATGACGAGTTCAAGCGCATGTTCGACAAGTACTCGCTCGAAGCCGGCAAGAAGCAGTACCTGATCCCGTACTTCATCGCGGCCCACCCGGGCTCGACCGACGAAGACATGCTGAACCTGGCACTGTGGCTGAAGAAAAACAACTTCAAGCTCGACCAGGTGCAGACGTTCACGCCAACGCCGATGGCGATGGCCACGACGATGTACCACTCGCGCCGCAACCCGCTGGCCAAGGTGACCGAGGATTCCGAAATCGTCGAGACGGCAAAGAGCGGCAAGACGCGTAAATTGCACAAGGCGTTCCTGCGCTATTACGACCCGGAGAACTGGCCGATCCTGCGCGAAGGCCTGTATCGCATGGGTCGTGGCGACCTGATCGGTAACAGCGACCGGCACCTGATCCCGGCCCCGGGCGGCGAGATGGCCAGCGGTTCGCTGCGCGAAGAGCGCCGCGGGCCGGGCATGGCGCCGAAAGGGCGGCCAGCCGATGGCGCGCCGAAGCGCACGATGGGCGCCGGCGCACCACGCGGCCGCACCGACCGCACGCCGGCAACGACGCCGTTCATGGCGCCGCCGTCGAAGGTCAAGCCGTCGATCCTCTCGACCATCAAGGCCAAGCCGAAGACCGTGCGCAAGTAAGCGCGTTCGAACGGACAAAAAAAACCGGAGCCTAGTGCTCCGGTTTTTTTTCGATGGTGCGTTGTTGTCCGTTACGGTTTGGTCTTCAATTTCGCATTCGGTGTTGGCGCCCCGCGCCGTTCGCGCGCGATGTCCAGGTCCATGCTCGCCTGCCGCGTGCGCAGCGAATTGGCATAACGGTGGCGCGCCCGCAGGCGCGGGTGCGTGACCAGAACGCCCAGCGTCTCGCCGATCACCATCACCACGCCCAGCAGCGGCAGCACCAGCATCAATCCCACCACGCCGGCCAGCATGCCGCCGACAAAGATCATCAGCACCGTGACCAGTGGATGGATGTGCAGGCTGCGGCCCAGCGTGGCCGGCATGAAGATGAAGTCGTCCAGCAGGCGCACCAGCACGAACACGCCAATGGCGCCGTAGGCCATCAGCGGGTTGCCCGGCGCATCGGTTGAGGCGACGATGACGACCAGCGCGCAGCCGGCGATCGAGCCGACGAACGGCACCCAGGCCAGCACCGCCGAGATCAGACCCAGCAGCAGGGGCGAGGACACACCGATGATCCACAGCCCCAGCGCCAGCACGATCGTGTCGAGCACCGTCAGCTTGAGCAGGCCTTCAAAGTAGCGGCGCGCGGTCTGGTCGACTTCGTGCAGCAGGTACAGCGCCGGCTCGAAGTAAGCGTTCGGCACCGCGCGCGCCAGGAACTTCTTGAAGCGCACACCGTCGCGCAGCAGGAAGAAGCTGAGGAACGGCGCCAGGAACAGTGACGGCACCCAGGTCACGATGCCGACGACGATGTCGCCCAGATGGTTCTGCGCGAAGTCGCTCGTGTAATTGGTGAACGCGCGGTTGACGGTCGAGGTCAGGCGCATCTCGGCCAGCAGCGGGAATTTCGCTTCCAGTAACCCCATGGAGTTGCGCACGAAGGCGACGCCGCCGTCGAGGTACAGGCTGATCGTTGCTTCCCACGAATCTTCTTCGGGACCGTCGCTCCAGGCCATGGCCGCCGTCAGCGCCAGCGCGGTCAGGGCAAAGAACAGCGTGCAGACCCACAGCGCGGCGGCGTTGCGGCCAAAGCCTGAACGCACCATGCGCTGCATCGGGCCCAGCAGGATGTAATACAGGACGGCGCCGAAAATGAAGGGCAGGGCGAGCCACAGCAGCTTCTGGACGACGAGCAGCAGCAGGCAGGTGCCGCCGATGATGCCGGTCCAGACGACCGGGCCGGCGCGCTCGGGGCCGTGGGCAGGGTCGAGGTGGGTGCTCACAGCGCTTCCAGCTGCGGCCGGCCGGTGCCCATCCATTCACGCAGGCGCAGGCCAATGTGGCGCGCCAGCGCCAGCGAAATCTTGTAGCCGATGACGGCGTCGGTTTCCATCAGACCCAAAAAGTCGGCGCGGAAGAACACCGCCACTTCGCACGGCTCCAGAGCGCGCGCCTGGGCATTGCGGGGCGAATTGTCGAGCAGCGCCAGGTCGCCGAAGAAGCCGCCCGGCTCGAGTTCGGCCACGACCTGCGTCATGCCCTCATGCAGGCGGCTGATGCGTACCCGGCCGCTCATCAACAGATACAGCGCCTGGCCCTCTTCGCCCTCGTCGAACATGATTTCGTCTTTTAAATAGCGGCGCTCGTGCAGCAAGCCATCGACGATCTTCAGTTCCAGCGGCGTGAGCGCTGCAAACAGCGATGAGCTCTTGAGCCGATGCAGGCGCGGCGACATGCGCGGGGGTTTGAGAAAACGAAAAATCAAGGCGTGCTCCAGGGTGGTGCGGTCTGTTGTCTGTTTGATTATCCGCGATCGGATGCTGCCACGCATCAAAAAGCGTCGCGTGCGCAGGGCGGTGTGGCGGCGCGTCCATAAGGTAGGTCAAGCGTGCGCTCACCTGTCTTGAAAAACGTGTAACATAATTCCATATGGCAACATCAGTGGTTTTTTTGCAAAGCCGCGTGTGCGGTGAGGCGAGGCGAGTGCAAGTGCCTTTTCAAGGACAGGCAGTGATTGATATACAGACTTTTCTTCTTGCACTCGGCATCGGCAACGTCGGTTTTGCGATTCTGATGGCGGGATACACCCACGGCGCGGCGCCCAGTGCCGGGCTGCGCCTGTGGATGTGGGCGCGACTCGGCATGGGCGTGAGCCAGCTGATCGGGTGGGGGAGTCCGGTGCTGGGCTTGCCGGTCTTCCCCGGGCTGGAGGGCCTCGTCTGGATTCTCGCCATGTCCCTTGAAATGGCGGCCTATTGTGTCTTCTTCGGCTTCGTACGCTGGGGCCGGGTGCTGTTGCCGATCACACTGCTGTCTTCCGCCATCGTGCTGGCAGGCGCAGCGCTTGGGGTTAATTACGTCCAGCTCAGCGCGCTCGTGGGCGCCGTCGTGGCCTTGTTCGCCGCCGCCATGGCGTGGGCACTGTTGCGCCGGCGCAGCGCGTCGCTGCTGCAGCGGATCATCGGCGTCAACGATGCGCTGTTCGCCACGGCCATCCTCGTCTGGGTCGCTTCGGCGTGGCTGGGCAAGGGGCCGCTCGACCACAGTGCTGCCCAGCAGGTGGCGTACCTGACGGGCTACATGCTCATGATCGTCAACGGCTTCGGCTTTTTGTTGCTGTGCAAGCAGAAGGACGACAGCCGGATGGCGAAGCTGGCCACGACCGATTGCCTGACCGGACTGCCGAACCGCCACGCATTTCTCGAACAGGCCGACGGCGCGCGCCTGCTGGCCCAGCGCCAGCGCACCGGTCTGGGCCTCCTGATGATCGACATCGACCACTTCAAGCAGATCAATGACCGCTGGGGCCATGCTTCCGGCGACGAAGCACTGGTGGTGTTTGCACGCACCGTACGCCAGCTCCTGCGCGAGCACGAAACGATCGGCCGCCTGGGTGGCGAAGAATTCGCGCTGCTGCTGCCCGGGGCCGATCTCGATGCGGCGGTGCAGGCTGCCGAGCGGCTGCGCCGGGCGATCCGGGAAGCGACGGTCATCACCAGCGGCCCGACCTACCGCATGACGGTCAGCATCGGCGTGGTGGTGCTCGATCCGCACGAAGATCTGGGTGGGGCCATGGCGCGTGCCGACCATGCGCTGTATGCGGCCAAGCGCGCGGGGCGGGATCGGGTGGAAATCGGGGAGTTGATGCGCAAGCGGGCATAACGTGGCAGCGGTGTGCAAGCCGTCACGCAAACGCGCGCTGAAAAAGAAAAAGGGCCCGACGAATCGGACCCTTCTTCAGTGATGCTGGCGGAGCGGACGGGGCTCGAACCCGCGACCCCCGGCGTGACAGGCCGGTATTCTAACCAACTGAACTACCACTCCGTTTTACTAAGATCAGCCTTCGATCCATCGTCGAGATGCTTGGTGGGCGCTGAGAGGCTCGAACTCCCGACCTAATCCGTGTAAGGGATCCGCTCTACCAACTGAGCTAAGCGCCCATCTCGTTGATGTCTACTGACGCTTGTCATTGCGTCGAAGAGGACCGAATTATAGAGGGTGCGTTTGAGGGTCTGCAAGGGGTTTTTCGAAAAAATATCGAAAGCGCTATTTTTTCTGGTCATGACCCCCGGCCGCAGCCAACGATATGCATGTGTTGTAATCATGGCGTCAACGAGTTATTTGCTTGCCCGACTGATAACCATCACGGACAATACCGCCTTTAGCAAGTCGGCAACCTTAAAACATCGGAAAGATGGGCGCCATAGATGCGCGTTGCCGAGGCGGGGTATCACCGCCGCGCACCCGGCAGGGGGGCGTTGGAAAAGAAGAACGGAGACACCGGTTCTTTTATCATCACCAGGAAAATACTCCATGACCAAGATGTCCAAGATGCACAAGCGCGTCACCTGCTCCCATGGCGCAGCGCTGGCGTTCCTCGCCCTGCTGCCGATCGCCCAGGCAGCCGCCCAGACGGCGGCCCCGGCCGCACCGGCGCCCGAGTCCCTGCAGCTGCAATCGGTCACCGTGACCGCGCAGCGCCGTACCGAGAACATCCGCGACGTGCCGGTGTCGGTGACGGCCCTGAAGGGTGACAAACTGGACGTCCTGGTCTCCGGCGGCGAAGACATCCGCCTGCTGGCTGGCAAAGTGCCGAGCCTGAACGTGGAATCGTCGAACGGCCGTACCTTCCCGCGCTTTTACATCCGCGGCTACGGCAATACCGACTTCAACACCTTCGCCTCGCAGCCGGTCTCGCTCGTGTACGACGACATCGTGCAAGAGAACCCGATCCTCAAGGGCTTCCCGATCTTCGACCTGGCCAGCGTCGAAGTGCTGCGCGGCCCGCAGGGCACGCTGTTCGGCCGTAATACTCCGGCCGGCGTCGTCAAGTTCGAGTCCGAAAAGCCACGCCTGAACAGCACCGAAGGCTACTACAACGTGTCGGCGGCATCGCACTACACGTTCAATGCCGAAGGCGCCGTCAACGTGCCGCTGTCGAGCAACGTGGCGATGCGCGTGTCGGCCGTTGGCCAGCACCGCGACGACTACGTCGACAACTACAGCACCCCGGCCAAGACCACCAAGCGCGGTGAACTCGACGGCTACAACGAACACGCCGAGCGCGTGCAGTTCTTGTACAGCAAAGATGGTGTTACCGGCCTCTTGGGCTTCCACCAGCGTCAGACCAATGGCAGCGCGCGTCTGTTCCGCGCCAACCTGATCAAGAAGGGCAGCAACACCTTCGCCGACGGCACCGATCTGGACCAGATCGTCACCAATGCGATGAATGACCAGGACCTGAAAACCAACGGCATCAACCTGCGTCTGGAATGGGATCTGGGCGGCTACAAGCTGTCGTCGATCACCGGTTACGAGCATATCATCGGTTACTCGAGCCGCGGCGACATCGACGGCGGCACGCCGACCGGCCCGGGCTTCATCCCGTTCCAGGTCGAGACCAACGGCTACATCAACAACCTCGACCAGTACAGCCAGGAATTCCGCGTCGAATCGCAGAACACCGGCCCGTTCAACTGGCAGACCGGCGTCTACTTCTTCGATGAAGACGTCACCGGCGGCAGCGACAACTTCGACAGCACCACCTACGCGCGCACCTCGCGCCTGGTGTCGACCCAGAAGAACGAGGCCTGGGCTGCGTTCGCTTCGGCAACGTACAACCTGACCCCTGACTGGACCATCCGCGGCGGCGTGCGCTACACCAAGGACGAGAAAGAGTTCCGCACCATCGAAGCGACCAACGTCGTGCAGATCGGCCCGTCGTCGGTCGAAGCGGACAAGAAGAAGGTCAGCTGGGACCTGTCGGCCACCTACAAGCTCACGCCTGACGTGAACGTGTACGGCCGCGCCGCAACGGGCTTCCGCGCCCCGAGTATCGCTGCTGCGTCGGCGTCGGTGCCAATTACCGTGGCCGATGCCGAGACCATCAAGTCGGTCGAGCTGGGCATCAAGGCTGACCTGTTCGAGCGCCGCGCACGTGGCTCGTTCTCGATCTATGACTACACGATCGACGACCAGCAGCTGACCGTGGTGGGTGGCAATTCGAACGTCAACCGCCTGATCAACGCCGACAAGACCAAGGGCCGCGGCGCCGAGTTCGACTTCGAAGCAGCGATCAGCACCGCCCTGCGCATGAGCGCCGGCGCGAGCTACAACTACACGCAGATCCGCGACGGTAGCCTGTCGGTCAACCGCTGCGCACAGTGCACGATCACCGATCCGATCAACGGCGCCGGCCGTGTCGTGATCGATGGCAATGCACTGCCACAGGCACCGCGCTGGACCTTCAACGCGACGGCCCGCTACGGCGTGCCGTTCCGTGACGGCGAGCTGTACTTCTACACCGACTGGTCGTACCGCAGCAAGGTCAACTTCTTCCTGTACGAGTCGACCGAGTTCACCGGTGCACCACTGACCGAAGGCGGCGTACGCGTCGGCTACATCTTCGGCAACGGCAAGTATGAAGTCGCAGCCTTCGGCCGCAACGTGCTCGACCAGCGCCGTATCACCGGTGCGATCGACTTCAACAACCTGACCGGCTTCACCAACGAGCCGCGCCAGTGGGGCATGCAATTCAAGGGTAATTTCTAAGAATTGACCGGCCTCGCACGAGGCCCACGTGTCACAAACGAAAAGGGCCGCGCATTGCGCGGCCCTTTTTTGCATCTGAGAACGATGCGATAAACCTTCGTCAACAAATTTTAGGTGTCAAGTATTCTGTTAAATTTGTGTTTCGCCGAACAAAACATGGTTTTGCAAAATTTAGGCATGTAACCGTTGTATGCACGCTTCACTCTGTCAGGTTTGCGTTCCGTTAAATCTTTCTTTCGCGCTACGCTGGCTGAGCCGCCTCGATGCGGCGCCGGCAATGTCCGGACTACAACGATACGGGCGAGCCCTTTCGCCCGACGGAAAACCTTGAACAAGGAAGAAAAATGAAGCAAACGCATTCGATTCGTCCTGTCGTATTGAAGATGTGCGCCGCGGTATCCCTGGCGCTGGCCTCGAGCGCAGCCCTGGCGGCTGCGGGCGATGCGGCGTCCCCGGGGCCACAGTTCATTGTGGAAACCGACCGGATCATCGTGAAGTACCGCGACGCGCAACCGGCCGTCAATGGCCTCGCTGCACGCGTGGCCAGTACCAGCAGCGAGCGCAAGGCCAAGCTCGACCGCGCCGGCCAGCAGTTCGGCATGGTGGTGCAGGAAAGCCATCCGATTTCCACCGGCGCAAAAGTGTTCAAGCTCGACCGCAAGCGCAATCTTGCCGAAGTGAAGTCCCTGGCCGCCGAGATGATGGCACGCGATCCGTCGATCGAATATGCCGAGCCGGACCGCATCATGACGCACATGGCCACGCCGACCGACCCGCGCTATACCGACCAGTGGCACTACTACGAAACGGCGGGTGGCCTGCGCCTGCCGGCCGCCTGGGATGTCTCGACCGGCGCCGGCGTGATCGTGGCCGTGATCGACACCGGCTCGCGGCCTCATGCCGACCTGAGCGGCCAGCAGCTGGCCGGCTATGACTTCATCAGCACCGCCGCCATCGGCAACGACGGTAACGGCCGCGACAGCGACGCGAGCGACCCGGGCGACGCCGTCACCGCCGGTTCCTGCGGCAGCGGCCAGCCGACCCGTGACCAGCCATCGAGCTGGCACGGCACGCACGTGGCCGGCACGGTGGCCGCGCGCACCAACAACGGCGCCGGCGTCGCAGGCGTGGCCTACAACGCCAAGGTCCTGCCGGTGCGCGTGCTGGGCAAGTGTGGTGGCTACACGTCTGACATCGCCGACGCCATCACCTGGTCGTCCGGCGGCACGGTCTCGGGTGTACCGGCCAATGCCAACAAGGCGCGCGTGCTGAACCTGTCGCTGGGCGGCGGCGGCGCCTGCGATGCGACCACGCAGAACGCCATCAACGGCGCCCGTTCGCGCGGCGCGGTGGTGGTGGTCGCTGCCGGCAACGACGCCGTCAACGTCAGCAATGCCAGCCCTGCCAACTGCTCGGGCGTGATCGCGGTGGCGGCCACCGGCCGCACCGGCGGGCGCGCGTCGTACTCGAACTTCGGCACGCTGGTGGACGTCGCAGCGCCTGGCGGCGATGGCGCCTCGGGCGTGCTCTCGACGCTCAACAGCGGCACCGGCGCACCGGCCGCGGACAGCTACGCGGCCTACCAGGGCACGTCGATGGCCACGCCGCACGTGGCTGGCGTGGCAGCGCTGATGCTGGCGGTAAATACCAACCTGACGCCGGACGAGATCGAGTCGAAACTCAAGTCGACGGCGCGCGCGTTCCCGGCCAGCTGCTCGGGTTGCGGCACCGGCATCGTCGATGCGGCCGCTGCCGTGGCGTCGGCCACAGGGGGCGGTGGCGGTACACCGGTCACCACGCTGGCCGAGAGCGAGTCGAACAACACGACGGCCACGGCAGACCCGGTCGCGGCCAGCAACACGACCGTCACCGGCAACCTGGGCAGCACGACCGACACCGATTATTTCCGCGTCGATTTGCCAGCTGGCAAGACACTGGCGGCGAGCCTGACCTCAACGTCAACGACGGCCGACTATGACCTGTACGTGTACAGCAGCACCGGCGCGCAGTTGGGCACCAGCCAGAACGGCGCCGGCGCGACCGATACTGTCAATTCGGCCAATACCACCAGCAGCACGGCGATCCGCTATGTCCGGGTGACCTATTACAGTGGCGGCACGGGCACGACCAACGGCCGCTATACGCTGAAACTGAGCTGGTAAGCCAGTGATCCTGCGCCATCTTCATGGCCAGGGTCGTTTTTTGGATCCATGACACGCGCGATTCTTCGCGCGTGTTTTTTTTGGGCTCAGGATTCTCTGTTCATGATTGTTAATTAACTAAAATAAGCCGTTACATATTTCGCGTTCAAAAAGTTACGCCAAAGAAAAAATGTTAATGAGGAAACGACCAGTGCAAGTGTTGTAACTATGCTGAAAGGATGTGATTTTCCACGCGACAATATGTTTCCTTAGGGCTACTCTTGAATCTGCCGCTATGTTGCGGCGCCCGGTGCAGCTGGTCTTGTCATGACTCAGGCGCATCGACATGCCTGATGCAGAACTTGAACGGGAAAAATCATGAAACAAACGTATTCGATCCACGCTGCGGCGTTGCAGCGCGCTGCACTCTGGCTGGCGCTGGCATCCCTTCCGGTGTGCGCCGCCGCCGCAGGCTCCCAGGAGCCACAATCCATTCTGGAAACCGACCGCGTCATCGTGAAGTACCGCGACGCCCAGCCCGCCGCCAATGGATCGACAGTAATCGTGGAAGGCGGCAGCAGCGCGCGCAAGGCCAGGCTCGATCGCGCCGGCCAGCAGTTTGGCGTGCTGGTCCGGGAGAGCCATGCGCTGTCGAACGGCGCAAAGGTGTTCAAGCTCGATCGCCGGCACAATCTGGCCGAAGTGCGCTCGCTGGCGACCGAGATGATGATGCGCGATGCGTCGATCGAGTATGCCGAGCCAGACCGCATCATGACGCATGCGGCCACGCCGACCGACCCGCGCTTTACCGATCAATGGCATTACTACGATGCCGTGGGCGGCTTGCGCCTGCCGACTGCCTGGGATATCTCCACGGGCGCCGGGGTGGTGGTAGCCGTGATCGACACCGGCTACCGTCCGCACGCCGATCTGGCTGGCCAGATCCTGCCTGGCTACGATTTCATCAGTACCGCCGCCATCGGCAACGACGGCAACGGTCGTGACAGCGATGCGAGCGACCCGGGTGACGGCATCACGGCCGGTGCCTGCGGCGGCGGCCAGCCGTTCTCTGACCAGCCATCCAGCTGGCACGGCACGCACGTGGCTGGCACGGTGGCGGCGCGCACCAACAACGGCGCCGGCGTGGCAGGCGTGGCATACAACGCCAAAATCGTGCCGGTGCGCGTGCTGGGCAAGTGCGGCGGCTACACATCCGACATCGCCGATGCGATCACCTGGGCGTCCGGCGGAACCGTTTCCGGCGTGCCGGCCAATCCCAACAAGGCGCGCGTGCTGAACCTGTCGCTGGGCGGGGGTGGCGCTTGCAGCGCGACGATGCAGAACGCCGTCAACGGGGCGCGCGCGCGCGGCGCCGTGGTGGTGGCCGCAGCGGGCAATTCGGCCATGGACGTCAGAAACGCGAGTCCGGCCAACTGCACCGGCGTGATCGCGGTGGCCGCTACCGGCCGTACTGGCGGGCGGGCAAGGTACTCCAATTTCGGCGCGCTGGTCGCGGTGGCTGCGCCGGGCGGCGATGGCGCCTCGGGTGTGCTTTCCACGCTCAACAGCGGCCGGAGCGGGCCGCTGGCGGACACCTACGCGGTCTACCAGGGCACGTCGATGGCGGCGCCGCACGTGGCCGGCGTGGCTGCGCTGATGCTGGCGCTCAATACCAACCTGACGCCGGACGAGATTGCAACACGGCTGAAGTCGACGGCGCGCGCGTTTCCGGCCAGTTGCTCGGGGTGCGGTGCCGGCATCGTCAATGCACGCGCCGCTGCCGACTGGGCCAAGAGCAGCGCCGCGCCTGTCGCGGTTGCCGAAAGCGAAGCGAACAACACCATCGCCACCGCCGATCCGGTCTCGCCCTTTAACGCCAGCGTCACCGGCAACCTGGGCACGACAACCGATACCGATTACTTCCGGGTCGATCTGCCGGCCGGCAAGACACTCAAGGCCAGCTTGAGCGCGGTGCTGGCAACGGCGAACTATGACCTGCAGCTGTACAACAGCGCAGGCAAGCAACTGAGCGCGAGCGTGAACCGCGCCGGCGTGGCCGACACCGTCACGTTCGCCAATACCAGCACGGGCACGTCGGTTCTTTATCTGCGGGTGGTCTACACCAGTGGCGGCACCGGCACGAGCAACGGCCGGTATGCGCTGTCAGTGACACGCTGAGTCGGTGGCCACAGGGGAGGCTGCCCAGAAATAAGCAACATTTGCACGGGGAAGATTTTTAGAAGATACTGTATGCAATTACAGTAAGCGACCCCGGCAGTTTGTGACCGCATGGGGCGGCCCGCCAGCGTGAACGCCCCAGCCCGAAAAATCATCCACTGCGATTGCGACTGCTTTTATGCATCGGTCGAGATGCGCGACGATCCGTCGTTGCGCGGCCGGCCATTGGCGGTGGGCGGGCGTGCCGACCAGCGCGGCGTGGTTGCCACCTGCAATTACGAGGCGCGCCGCTTCGGCATTCATTCGGCAATGGCCACGGCCCAGGCGATGAAGCTGTGTCCGGAGCTGGTGGTGATTCCGCCGGCGATGGAAAAGTACCGCATCGCGTCCAGCCAGATCATGGCCATCTACCAGGATTACACGGAGATCGTCGAGCCGCTCTCGCTCGACGAAGCCTATCTGGACGTGACCGATTCGCCGCACTGCAAGGGCAGTGCGACGCTGATCGCGCAGGAGATCCGGCGCCGCATCGTGGAGACGGTGGGCATCACGGCTTCGGCCGGCGTGGGCCCGAACAAGTTCGTCGCCAAGATTGCCAGCGACTGGAACAAGCCCGACGGCCTGTTCCTGGTGCGGCCCGAAGAAGTCGACGCGTTTGTTGCGGCGCTGCCGGTAAAGAAGCTGCACGGCGTGGGCAAGGTCACGGCCGAGAAACTGAACCGGCTTGGTGCCCAGACCTGCGCCGATCTGCGCGGCTGGAGCCTGGACAAGCTGCAAGAGCATATGGGCAGCTTCGGCGTGCGGCTGTATGACCTGAGCCGCGGGATCGACCACCGCGAAGTGAATACCTCGCGCGAACGCAAGTCGATCAGCACCGAGGAAACCTACACGCCGGACGTGCCCGACCTGGCCGCCTGCCTGAAGCTGCTGCCCGACCTGCACGAGCATTTGCTGGGCCGCATCAAACGGGCTAATGCTGAAAAATTCATCAACAAGCTGTTCGTGAAGATCAAGTTTTCGGACTTCCAGCAGACAACCGTCGAATGTGTGGGATATGCGCCCAACATTCCGACATATGGACGTTTACTGGAGACCGGCTGGGCGCGCGCCAGCCGGCCGGTGCGATTATTGGGCGTCGGCGTGCGCCTGGGCGACACCGAGATTGTCGAGCAGTTACGGCTGTTCGACGATTCTCTGGATGACGCGACAACCCCCTGACATTTTTGACGCTGCGGCTCCTGTGCAGCGTAGAATGTCGTTCCCTAGAAACATCGAAACAAGCGGATTAAGCCTATGTGGTTCAAGAATCTCCAGATCTATCGCCTGCCGGCCCCTTGGGCCTACACCCCTGAACAGCTGGAAAAGGCCCTCGAGCCGGGCAGCTTCGTGCCTGCCAACAGCAACGAATTGCTGCGCCAGGGCTGGGACGCACCGCGCCCGAACGGCGGCCTGGTCCATGTCGTGAACAAGCAGATGCTGATCATGCTGGGCACCGAAAAGAAACTGCTGCCGGCATCGGTCATCAACCAGGTAGCCAAGGCCAAGGCGGCCGAGATGGAGGAAGCGCAGGGCTTCCCGCCAGGCAAAAAAGCCATGAAGGAACTGAAGGAGCGCGTGGCCGACGAACTGCTGCCGCGCGCCTTCACGCTGCGCAGCAATGTCTGGACCTGGATCGACCCGGTCAACGGCTGGCTCGTGGTCGATGCGGCCAGCCCGGCCAAGGCCGACGACGTCGTCAAGCTGCTGCTCAAGGCCATCGACAAGATGCCGCTGGAGTCGCTCCGTGTGCAGCGTTCGCCGGTGGCCGTGATGACCGGCTGGCTCGAAGCCGATGAAGCGCCATACGGCTTCACGATCGACCAGGACACCGAACTGCGCGCCACGGGCGAAAGCCGCGCCGCAGTGCGCTACGTGAAGCACACGCTGGAACCGGACGACATCCGCCGCCACATCGCCGCTGGCAAGCAGTGCACGCGCCTGGCCATGACCTGGAACGACCGCGTCAGCTTCGTGCTGACCGAGTCGCTGGCGATCAAGGGCATCAAGCCGCTGGACGTGATCAAGGAAGGCGAAAGCGCGACCCACAACGACGACGAACGTTTCGACAACGATATCGTCTTGATGACGGGCGAGCTGTCGAAGATGCTGGCCGATGTGGTCGAAGCGCTGGGCGGCGAAGCCAAGGCGTAATCAGGCGTCAGACACACGGCGCCCGAGCAAGGCGCCGGTGGAGAGAACGGCCGGACCTCGTGTCTGGCCGTTGCCGTTTTTCGACTATATTTATAGTCCCTGGAATACGCCAGCGCTGCGGTTCTTGGTCACGTTATCCCACGGGAACACCTGGCCGTTCATCGCCACGTAGACGCCGGCCGGCAGCACTTGTGCGACGCCGCAGGCAAAGCCCAGGTTGAACAGCGCGTCGGAATTGGCGATCGCATACGGGATCATGGCGCCGGTCAGCACGATGGTCTGGTCCAGGCCCGCCGCGCCCAGCACAGCGGCCGTCTCGCGCATCGTGTCGGTGCCGTGCACGATCACGATGGCTTTCTCGGCGGCGGCCCGGCAGGTCGTCAGCACACGCTCGCGGTCAGCGTCGCCCATCTCGAGCGAATCGAGCAGCGGCAGCACGTCCAGCGCCACCGGCACCGTCATGCGGCTGCGCTTGATGACCTCTGGTAAATGGCTTTCGGCGAAGCCCAGCACGCCATTGAGTTCGTTGTAATGCTTGTCGAAAGTGCCGCCGGTGGCGATGAGTCGCAAAGTCATGTTGGTTTATCCACTCGCTGAAAAAAGGTCCCCATGATATCGCCAAACCACCGGCGATCTCCAGGCGACTGCGCTAGAATCATCCGGATCGGATGAGTACTTCTTCCACCGTTTTCCTTTTCTCCTGTCTATTTCCATATTTGCCATGAAAGCAGTTGCCCCCGGAACCGTGATCTTCCAGCGCCATCGCGGCTATGGCGTGATCACGCATGTCAACCTGCTCACCGGGTGGGTGTCAGCGCGCTTTGGTAACGAGTCGCGCGCGCAAGACCTGAACCTGTCGAACGACGAGGTGCAGCACGCCGACGGCGAGCCGATCCTGTTCCGGCGCGCTCCGCCCGACCGCATGCCGCACGCGCGCCTGATGGCCGTCGTCCGTGCGCTGCACGAGGCCGGTTATCAGAAACTGTATCTGTACTCGTGGCCCAAGCCATCCGGCCTGCACTGGCGCTGGCACCTGTTCACAGGGCCGCGCAACTGGATGCAGCGCACCTGGCGCGAAGGCTGGTATGGCTCGGGCGCCGAGTACAACAACAATCCAGTGATGGGGTGGAACGATGTGCCGGGCGCGAGCACCGATGAGCTGATCCACGCGCTGGCCAAGTTCGATCCGCAAGGACTTGCCGAGGCGCTGGGCCGCGACGAAGATCACACGGCGTGGTTCGCGCAGGCATGCGACCTGCTGCTGCCTGGCTATATGTATAGCCTGAACATGGAGCGGCCACCGGGCGGCGGCCTGATCGAAGCGCCACCGGTGCCGATCGTGCCGGTGCGCGCGGGCCTCAAACCCTATGCCGGGCCGGATATCGGCTGGCCGCCGGGCTGGGCCGGGCTCTGGACTGGCACGCATGTGCTGCCGGCGCCAAAGATCAACATCAAAGGCGAGCCGGAGCTGCGCTGAGCCTGCGGCGTCTTGTGCTCAGCGTTTGTTCAACGCCTCTGGATTGAGAATATTGGTCGGCGTACCCTGCGCGAACTGCACGATATTCTCGAACGCCGCCCTGAAATACAGCTCGTAACTGTCCTGCTCGACATAGCCCAGGTGCGGTGTCGCCAGCACGGTCGGAATGCGCAGCAATGGTGAATCCGGTCCCAGCGGCTCGCTGGTAAACACGTCCAGCGCGGCCATGCCAGGGTGGCCTTTCTTCAAGGCGCTTTCCAGCGCGCCATCGGCCACCAGTTCGGCGCGGCTGGTATTGACGAACAACGCGTCCGGTTTCATGCGGGCCAGATCGCTTGCCGTGACGATGCCACGGGTCGATTCGGCCAGGCGCAAGTGCAGGCTCAGCACATCGGCCATCTCGAACAGTGCCTCACGCGATGGCGCCGCCTCAAAGCCATCCGTCAGCGCCGCCAGTCGGCTGGCTTCGCTGCCCCACACCACCACGCGCATCCCGAACGCGCGCGCATAGCCGGCCACCAGCTTGCCGATCTTGCCGTAACTCCAGAGCCCGAGCGTGCGGCCGTGCAGCACGCGGCCCACGCCGTTCAGTACCGGATTGGTCGATGCCGTCTGCCACAGCCCCTCTTTCAGATTGGTGGCATACGGCACGATCTTGCGACTGGCCGCCATGATCAGGGCCCACGTCAATTCTGCCGGTGCAACCGGCGAGCCGGTGCCCTCGGCAATCGCGATGCCGCGCGCGGTCGCAGCAGCCACGTCGATATGGCCGCTGACCTTGCCGGTTTGCGAAATCAGTTTCAGGTTGGGCAGCTTGGCGAGCAGGGCCGCAGGGAAGGTGGTGCGCTCACGGATCAGCACCAGCGCATCGAACGGCGCCAGCCGGATGGCAAGCTGGCCCAGGCCGCGGGTCGAACTCTGGAAGACCTTGACCTCATGGCCATCGAGCAGGGGATAGCACGCGAGACGGCGTGCAGCGTCTTGATAGTCGTCAAGAATCGCGATTTTCAGTGGTGTTGTCACAATTGTATGATCTGCCTGTAAACAAATAACACGATAGGGCAAATGCCCAAATAGCCTACTACATTAGTCGGGCATTTTTCCTACTTTTTTGTAGTGAAAGCCGTCGAAACGCCGTTTTGCGGGTGTACAATCGGCGCAGAACTTAAGCGAATGACACGTATCCAACGGTGCTCACGAGACGCACCGCAAGGCTTCACTCGAAGCTGCCGACCTGCCCGCTGTATCGTCAAGTGTTGACGCCTGCTTCTGCCGCGGAGTGCCTGCCCAACGTCGTGATCGACCGCAGGGCGCCCCGGCCGAAGACGATGCAAGGTAACGGTCCACCCGAATTCTTAATTGGCATTTGGAGGTATCCCCATGAACCAACCCGTGATGGGCGGCGTCGCCGCACTGAACGTCCCAGCTTACATCAAACATCAAAAACTCATCAATTGGGTGGCTGAGATTGCTGCGCTGACCAAGCCTGACAGCATTTACTGGTGCGACGGTTCGGAAGACGAATACGACCGCCTGTGCGCCGAGATGGTTGCCGCTGGCACGATGAAAAAGCTGAACCCGGCCAAGCGTCCAAATTCCTACCTGGCCTGGTCCGATCCGTCGGACGTGGCGCGCGTCGAAGACCGCACCTATATCTGCTCGGCCACGAAAGAAGAAGCCGGCCCGACCAACAACTGGATGGAACCGGCCGAAATGCGCAATACGCTGCACGGCCTGTTCGACGGTTGCATGACCGGCCGCACGCTATACGTCGTGCCGTTCTCGATGGGCCCGCTCGGTTCGCCGATCGCCCACATTGGCGTCGAGTTGTCCGACTCGCCTTACGTTGCCGTCAACATGCGCATCATGACGCGCATGGGCCGCGCCGTGTACGACGTGCTGGGCCAGGACGGCGACTTCGTGCCCTGCGTGCACTCGGTCGGCATGCCGCTGGTCGATGGCCAGGCTGATGTCGCATGGCCATGCAATGCCACCAAGTACATCGTCCACTATCCGGACACTCGCGAAATCTGGTCGTTCGGTTCCGGCTACGGCGGCAATGCGCTGCTGGGCAAGAAGTGCTTCGCACTGCGCATCGCTTCGAACATGGGGTACCAGGAAGCGCAGCAGGGCGGCACCGGCTGGCTGGCCGAACACATGCTGATCCTGGGCGTCGAATCGCCACAAGGCGACAAGAAATACATCGCCGCCGCGTTCCCGTCGGCCTGCGGCAAGACCAACTTCGCGATGCTGATCCCGCCACAGGCATTCAACGGCTGGAAAGTCACGACGATCGGCGACGACATCGCCTGGATCAAGCCGGGCGCCGATGGCAAGCTGGTCGCCATCAACCCGGAAGCGGGCTACTTCGGCGTAGCCCCGGGCACCAACGACAAGACCAATCCGAACTGCATGGCTTCGCTGCGTGAAAACGTCATCTTCACCAACGTCGCGCTGACCGACGACGGCGACGTCTGGTGGGAAGGCATGACCAAGGAAGCACCGGCCCACCTGATCGACTGGCAGGGCAAGGACTGGACGCCGGCATCGGGCACCAAGGCGGCGCATCCAAATGCACGCTTCACGGTCGCCGCAACGCAAAATCCGGTGATCGATGCTGCCTGGGACGATCCGGCCGGCGTGCCGATCTCGTCGTTCATCTTCGGTGGCCGTCGTTCGACGACTGTGCCGCTGGTGACCGAAGCGCGCGACTGGGTGGAAGGCGTCTACATGGCCGCCGCGATGGGTTCCGAAACCACCGCCGCCGCTGCCGGCCAGATGGGCGTCGTACGCCGCGATCCATTCGCGATGCTGCCATTCATCGGCTACAACATGAGCGACTACTTCCAGCACTGGCTCGATCTGGGCAAGAAGGTCGAAGCAATTGATCCGGCGGCATTGCCAAAGATCTTCTGCGTCAACTGGTTCCGCACCGATGCACAGGGCAACTTCGTGTGGCCAGGTTACGGTGACAATATGCGCGTCCTGAAATGGATCCTGGACCGCACCGCCGGCGCCACCGGTGGCACCGAGCACCTGTTTGGCACCACGCCGAACTACGCCGACCTGAACTGGGAAGGCGTGGACTTCAGCGAGCAGCAATTTGCGCAGATCACGTCGATCGACAAGGATGCCTGGCGCGAAGAACTGAAACTGCATACCGAGCTGTTCGAGAAGCTGGCTTACCACCTGCCGCAAGAGCTGGTGGCCACGCGTGACCGGCTGGAGAAACAACTGGCTGCTTGAGCTTAAGCTGCCTGGTGGGGGAGGCGCCGTCTTCGCGACGGTGAAAATATAAAAAAAAGAACAGGGGCAGCGCCGGTGGCGCTGCCCCTGATTCATTGTAGGCTTGACCCTCACGTGGCGTCAGGCTCCATCCTGTCTTCACGCATGAAGAAAGGGTGACGACGATGCTGCTGAAAATTGGGGAACTGGCAAAACGCACTGGCTTGACGGTCCGTGCCTTGCACCACTATGACGCGATCGGGTTGCTATCGCCTTCTGCGCGCTCCGACGCCGGCTACCGGCTGTACAACGAAGCCGACATCGCCCGCCTGCACCGCATTCTGGCATTGCGCAGGTTCGGGCTGGCGCTGGCCGACATCGGAACCACCCTCACCAGAGCCGACCTGTCGCTGGCCACGGTCGTCGCGCGCCAGATCGGCCTGCTGACCGAGCAGATCCAGCAGGCCAAAGCCTTGCGCAGCCGCCTGTCCCAACTGCAGGGTCAGCTGGCCGATGGACAGGAACCGGATCTGGCCGATTGGCTGACAACGCTGGAGCACATGACCATGTACGACAAATATTTTTCGCAGGAAGAACTCACGCAATTACCGATCTATACCCAGGCCGATGATGTCGAACCCGAGTGGCAGGCACTGGTGGCGCAAGTGCAGGCGCTGATGGATGCCGGTACCGATCCTGGTGATCCCCAGGCGCAGGTTTTGGCAACGCAGTGGATAGCCATGGTCCGGCGCGATACGGGGAACAATCCGATCCTGTTCGCCAAGCTGAACGCGATGCACGAGCACGAGCCCAGCGTACAGGAGCGTACCGGTATTTCGCCGCAGATGATGACGTTCATCCTGGCGGCATCGAAGGCGCACCAGTTGTCGATCTACCGCAACTATCTCGACGACGATGAATTTGCCTTCATGCGCGCCAACTTCGGCAAACGCGATGCCGAGTGGCCGCCGCTGGTGGCGCAGGTCCGCACGGCGATGGACGAAGGCCATGCGCCCGACTCGCCGCAGGCACGCGCGCTGGCGCTGGCGTGGTTCGATCTGTTCCGCTCGTTTGCCGGCGACCAGCCGGCAACCCAGCAAAAGATCCGGCAAGCGCTGCAGGACGAGCCAGCACTGCGGCAATCCGGGATGGTTGACGAGCGCATGGGCGCATTCATCAGCGCGGCAATGCAGGCTTTGCGCGCATAAAAAAACGGGGGCAGCGCCGCTGGCGTTGCCCCCGTTTGATCGTGCTGCCTCAAGCAGCGTATTACGCCTTCGCTGACACCTTCAACAACGGCTTCAGATACTTGCCGGTCGCGCTTTCCTTGTTCTTGGCCACGTCTTCCGGTGTACCCGTCGCCACGATGACACCACCGCCGGCGCCGCCTTCCGGCCCCAGGTCGACCACCCAGTCCGCCGTCTTGATGACGTCCAGGTTGTGCTCGATGATCGCCAGCGTATTGCCCTGGTCGCGCAGGCGGTGAATCACCTTCAGCAGCAGGTCGATGTCGGCAAAGTGCAGGCCGGTCGTCGGCTCATCCAGGATATACAGCGTCCGACCCGTGTCGCGCTTGGACAGCTCGAGCGAGAGCTTGACGCGCTGCGCTTCGCCGCCCGACAAGGTCGTCGCACTTTGCCCCAGCTTGATGTACCCGAGGCCCACGTCCAGCAGCGTTTGCAGCTTGCGCGCAATGACCGGCACCGGCTTGAAGAACTCGTGCGCATCCTCAACGGTCAGTTCCAGCACCTCGGTGATGTTCTTGCCCTTGTAATTGACTTCCAGCGTTTCGCGGTTGTAGCGCTTGCCGTGGCAGACATCGCACGGCACATACACGTCCGGCAGGAAGTGCATCTCGACCTTGATCACGCCATCGCCCTGGCACGCTTCGCAGCGCCCGCCCTTGACGTTGAACGAGAAGCGGCCCGCGCTGTAGCCACGTTCCTTGGCCGTCGGCACCGTCGAGAACAGATCACGGATCGGCGTAAACAGACCCGTGTACGTCGCCGGATTCGAGCGCGGGGTGCGGCCGATCGGCGCCTGGTCGACCGAGATCACCTTGTCGAAGTGTTCCAGGCCATGGATCGACGTGTGCTCGGCCGGCTCGGTCTGCGAGCCGTACAGGTGACGCGACAGCGCCGGGTACAGCGTGTCGTTGATCAAGGTCGACTTGCCCGAACCCGAGACGCCCGAAATGCAGGTCATCAGGCCCACCGGCAGCGTCAGCGTCACGTCTTTCAGGTTATTGCCCTTGGCGCCCGTGATCACCAGCTGGCGCGCCGGGTCGGCCTTGGTGCGCTTCTTCGGCACTTCGATCCGGCGCCGGCCATCGAGGTACTGGGCCGTGACCGAATGCTCGTTCTTCATGATCTGCTCGAGCGTGCCTTCGGCGATGATCTGCCCGCCATGCACGCCCGCGCCCGGCCCCATGTCGACGATGTAGTCGGCAGTGCGGATCGCGTCTTCGTCGTGCTCGACGACCAGCACGCTGTTGCCGATGTCGCGCAGGTGTTTCAGCGTTGCGATCAGGCGATCGTTGTCGCGCTGGTGCAGGCCGATCGACGGCTCGTCGAGCACGTACATGACGCCCGTCAGGCCCGAGCCGATCTGCGACGCCAGGCGAATACGCTGCGCTTCGCCGCCGGACAAAGTGTCTGCGCTGCGGTCGAGCGACAGGTAATCCAGGCCAACGTTGTTCAGGAACTTGAGGCGCGAAATGATTTCCTTGATCACGCGCTCGGCGATGTCTTTCTTGGCGCCGGTCAGTTCGAGCGTTTCGAAGAATTCGAGCGTGTCGCGCAGCGGTTTATCGGACACTTCATAGATGGCGCGCTGCTGGGCGCCCTGGCCGATTTTCACGTACCGCGCTTCAGTGCGCAGACGCGCGCCTTCGCACGACGGGCATTTCTTTTCGTTGATGAACTTCGCCAGCTCTTCCTTGACGGCCATCGAATCGGTTTCGCGATAGCGGCGCTGCAGGTTGTTGACGACGCCTTCGAACGTGTGCTCGCGAATCACCGTACGGCCGCGCTCGTTCACATAACTGAACGGGATCGCCGTCTTGCCCGAGCCGAACAGCACGGCATCCTGCGATGCTGCCGGCAATTTGTCGAACGGCATGTCGAGGTCGAAGTCGTAGTGCGACGCCAGGTTCTGCAGCATCTGGAAGTAGAACTGGTTGCGGCGATCCCAGCCCTTCACTGCGCCGGACGCCAGCGACAGATGCGGGAAGGCCACGACCCGTTTTGGATCGAAGAATTCGATGTGGCCCAGGCCATCGCATTCCTGGCAGGCACCCATTGGGTTATTGAACGAGAACAGGCGCGGTTCCAGCTCTTGCAATGAGTAGCCGCAGACATTACAGGCGAACTTGTTCGAGAACACCGTCATGTTTTCGGTATCCATTTCGTATGCGACCGCGCGGCCATCGGCCAGGCGCAGTGCGGTCTCGAAACTTTCGGCCAGGCGCTGCTTGATATCCGGATTGACCTTGATGCGGTCGATCACGACGTCGATCGTGTGCTTCTCGGTCTTCTTCAGCTTGGGCAGCTCGTCGATCTCGTAGATCTTGGCCGCGGCCACGCCGCTGGCGATACGGAAACGCACGAAGCCCTGGGCCTGCATCGACAGGAACAGGTCGCCATGCTCGCCCTTGCGGCCGGCCACGACCGGCGCCAGGATCATCAGCTTGGTGCCTTCCGGCATGGCCAGCACCGAGTCGACCATCTGCGACACGGTCTGCGCGGCCAGCGGATGGTGCGGGTGCTGTGGGCAATATGGCGTGCCGACGCGCGCATACAGCAGGCGCAGATAATCGTGGATTTCGGTGACGGTGCCGACGGTCGAGCGCGGATTGTGCGAGGTCGCCTTCTGCTCGATCGAGATGGCCGGGGACAGGCCCTCGATCAGGTCGACATCGGGCTTTTCCATCAGTTGCAGGAACTGGCGCGCGTAGGCCGACAGCGACTCGACGTAGCGGCGCTGGCCTTCGGCGTACAAGGTGTCGAAAGCGAGCGACGACTTGCCGGAGCCCGACAGACCCGTGATCACGATCAGCTTGTTGCGCGGCAGATCCAGATTGATGTTCTTCAGATTGTGCGTGCGGGCACCACGAATGCGAATTTCTTCCATTAAGTTGGGCAGACTTTCTATTAGTTTATGTGGGCCACCGTGGCGGAGCCGCGAACGCTAAGCGACCGGGTCAGCGGGCCAATCGGGGAGAACCCGTTAGTGTAGCTGGTTTTTGTTACGGCTGTATATTTGTCCAGTGGTTCTAATGTGCGCATTGCCGGTTCGGCAAGCGCATCCGGGTGGCGCGATGGCCTGGACAACGACATGTCCGCCGTATGTGGGTCGCCCTCTGAACGGTTCAATGACAAAGCGTTCAGATTCGCAAAATAAATTTCCCTACCGAGCTATGGATGAGATCGGATTGACAACAAAATCGACCGGATGACGCTGCGTTACGGCTGATGAATCCCAACAAATTGTTGTGGCAAATCCGGGCGCCGGCCTCATAATAGTGCGCTGTACCACCACGTTCCCTGACGCCTAGAAGCATGCAGAGTCAGGGCTGATCATACCCAGCAGGAGTAATCAAATGGCATCAGTTAACAAGGTCATCATCGTCGGCAACCTCGGCCGCGATCCGGAAGTGCGCTACATGCCGAGCGGCGACGCCATCGCGAACATCGCGGTCGCCACCTCGTACAAATCCAAAGACCGCAACACCGGCGAGCAAAAAGAGCTGACCGAGTGGCACCGTATTTCGTTCTTCGGTCGCCTGGCCGAGATCGTCGCGCAATACCTGAAAAAAGGTTCGTCGGTCTACGTCGAAGGCCGTCTGCAGACCCGCAAGTACACCGACAAGGACGGCATCGAGCGCTACGCAACCGACGTCATCGCTGAAAACATGCAGATGCTGGGCGGTCGCCAGGGCATGGGCGGCGACGGCGGCGGCATGGGTGGCGGGATGGGCGGTGGCGGCATGGACGACGACTACTCGGCGCCACAGCAGCCACGCCAGCAAGCACCACGCCAGGCGCCACCGGCACCGGCAGCACGTCCGCAGCCGAAGCCGGCACCGAACTTCTCGGATATGGATGACGACATTCCGTTCTAAGACTGAATGTTGTTGGAGCGATCAAAGCGCCGTGGGTCTGTGACTCACGGCGCTTTTTTTTACCGCCGCCATATCGAGCATTCAATCAAGAAAATAGAAAACGGCTTGCATGATAGCGCCACCGTACGCCCATCATGCTGCGTACGAAATGTGCGCCGCAGCTCCTGCGGCAACGACTTCAGCCGATCGGTTCCGAAATCTCGATCAGATTCAGATCCGGATCACGCACATACACCGAGCGAATCTTGCCGGTCGCCCCGGTCCGCTCGACCGGCCCTTCGACAATAGGCCAGTCGCAGCTGCCCAGATGCGCGATGACAGCATCAAGCGGCACCGATGCAATGAAGCACAGATCCAGCGCTCCCGGCACCGGCAGGTGCGCCTTCGGCTCGAATTCGGCGCCGCGCTGGTGCAGGTTGATCTTCTGGTTGCCAAATTTGAAGGCAATCCGCCCCGCGCCAAAGGTTTCAAGACGCATGCCCATGACCTTCGTATAAAAATGCTTCGTCGCATCGAGGTCGGTGCAGGTCAGCACCAAATGGTCGAGATGGGAAATCATGGCAGGCGGTCCTTGAATGAAGATGATTACAACTCGGTGCGCAACTCGAACAATTCCGGGAACAGCACGACATCGAGCATCTTGCGCAAATACCCCACGCCGTCCGTGCCACCCGTGCCGGTTTTAAAACCGATCACGCGCTGCACCGTCGTCACATGCCGGAAGCGCCACAAGCGAAACGCCGTCTCGATATCGACGAGCTTTTCACCCAGCTCATACAGCGGCCAGTACTGGTCGGTATCGCGATACACGACCATCCACGCCGCCTTCACCGACGGATCCGACTGCGTCGCCTGATGCCATGGCCCGGCAAGCCGCGCCGCATCCACGGCCAGCCCACTGCGCGCCATCGCGATGATCGCTTCGTCATACAGCGACGGTTTATCCAGCACGCCCTGCAGCGCCGCGTGCGCTTCAGGCTTGTGCTGGTGCACCTGCAAATGCGTGACGTTCTTGTTCCCCAAGATGAATTCGATCTCGCGGTACTGGTGCGACTGAAACCCCGACGACGCGCCCAGGTACGGACGGATCGCCGTGTACTCGGGCGGCGTCATGGTCGCCAGCACATCCCATGCATGCACGAGCTGATTCATGATCGCGGCCACGCGCGCCAGCATCTTCATCGCCGCCGGCAGCTGGCCCCGCGCGATGTTGTCGCGCGCACCGTGCAGCTCGTGCAGCATCAGCTTCATCCACAGTTCGCTGGTCTGGTGCTGGACGATGAACAGCAGCTCGTTGTGCTCGGGCGACAGCGGATGCTGGGCGTTGAGGATCGTGTCGAGCGACAGGTAGTCGCCGTAGCTCATGTCCTTGCTGAAATCGAGCTTGGCGCCGTGGTAGCCGGGCTGCGAGACAGGGCAGCCACTCACATCGGCATCGCTGGCGGACGAATCCGGGTTAACAGGGCAGGGCATCGTGTCCTCTCTTGGGAATCGACCGAGAATTGATCGAGAATCGCTCAGGTCACCGCAGTGCGCTTGGCATCGACCTGATAGTCACTGCGGTCCAGGATATCCTTGAGCACCATCACCGCCTGCCACACATCGTCATACCCCGTGTACAGCGGCGTGAAGCCAAAGCGCATCACCTGCGGCTCGCGGTAGTCGCCGATGACGCCGCGTGCGATCAGCGCCTGCATCACCGCGTAGCCATGCGGATGCGTGACGCTTACCTGGCTGCCACGGTCCGCATGATTGCGCGGCGTGATCAGTTCCAGCGGATGCGCGGCGCATTCCTGTTCGAGCAGCGCCAGGAACAGGTCCGACAGCGCCAGTGACTTCTTGCGCAGCGCCGCCATCGTCACGTCCTGGAACACGGCCAGCCCACATTCGATCAGCGCCAGCGCCACCACCGGCTGCGTGCCGCACATCGCGCGCTTGATGCCGGCCACCGGCGCGAACGCCGGTTGCATCGCGAACGGCTGGCGATGCGCCCACCAGCCCGTGAGCGGCTGCGTGAATTGCGCGTGGTGGCGCTGCGGCACCCAGATGAATGCAGGCGCGCCCGGCCCGCCGTTGAGGAATTTGTAGGTGCAGCCCACCGCGAAGTCGGCGTTGGCGCCATTCAGGTCTACCTCGACCGCGCCGGCCGAATGGGCCAGGTCCCAGATCGCCAGCGCGCCGGCGGCGTGGATCTGCGCCGTGATCGTTTTCATGTCGAGCATGCGGCCGGTGCGGTAGTTCACGTGCGTGAGCATCACCACCGCCACCTGGCCGCCGGCGTCGCCTTCGAGGGCGGCCGGCAGGTCGGCCCAGCTGTCGAGCAGGCGCAGCTCGTAGCCGCGCTCGAGCCAGCCGATCAGGCCTTCGGCCATGTAGATATCGCTCGGGAAGTTGTCGCGCTCCGTGAGGATGATGCGGCGGGCCGCGTGCGCCGGTGCGTCGGCCTGCATCTTGAGCGCCGCAGCCAGCGCCTTGAACAGGTTCACCGAAGTCGAGTCGGTGACCACCACTTCATCGGCGGCGGCGCCGATCAGCGGCGCGATCAGGGTGCCCAGGCGCTGCGGCAGGTCGTACCAGCCGGCCGTGTTCCAGCTGCGGATCAGGTCATTGCCCCATTCGGCGGCGATCACGTCCTGCGCACGTTGCAGGGCCGCGCGGGGGCGGGCGCCGAGCGAATTGCCATCGAGGTAAATCACGCCGTCCGGCAGCGCAAACGCATTGCGCTGAGGGGCCAGCGGATCGGCCGCGTCGAGGGCCAGGCAGTCTTGTCGTGTGATCATGTGAACGGTCGCGAAGAAGTAGTGGGTGCCGGCCTGGCCGGACGATACCGCCATTCTAGGCTAGGGAAGCACTGATTTATTCTGGGGGATGGAATTGGCTGCGGAAAAAGCCGCCATGCAAGGCGCAAATCGCAGCAATAGCGAGCTATTGCGAGAATTTGCAACGCCGCAGGGTGGCTATTTTCCGTGCCAAGTCCGCCTCCATGAATTAATCAGTGCTTCCCTAGAGGCCAAAGAATGCGGTGACAGTGGCGCACCCGGGCTGTAGAATCGCGCCCAATCAAGTGAATGGTGCCGTCCTGCTCGTCTGCAGGAAGGTGAAACGGGAAGCCGGTGACGTGTGCGAATCCATCGCACGCCAGTCCGGCGCAGCCCCCGCTGCTGTATGCCTGACGACCCTCGTCGAACGCCACTGTGCCCCGTGCACGGGAAGGCAGGACCCGGGAAGGATGACGGCAAGCCAGAAGACCGGCCTTCACGATGCATTGCGTACGTCCCGGGGTGTGGGCGTGCCGGTTGGTAGTTCGTCGTTCCTTCCGTGTTGCCAATGCGCTCGCGCAGGCGTTCGCACGTGCGCGTGCGCGTGGCTGCTGCGTCCCGCGTGGAAGGAAGACGTCTGCCCGTTGTCATGCGCGCCCTGGCGCGCAGCTGAAAGGTCGACGTTCACATGAACACTGCTTCGCTCCCCCGCGCCTGTACTGCGCTGGTGCTTTTGCTCGCGTCCCTGCTTGCCTGCGCCCACGGCCACGCCGCCACCATGTTCGCCGTGGTCACCGAGCGCGCCGCGCCGGGCGCGATCGAAGCTGCGCACCGCCACCTGGCCAGCCACCCGCGCGACCGGATTCAGTTGCGCACGCCGGCCCAGTTGATGGCCGCCAGTGAACGCGAGGTGGGCCAGTGGATCACCGGCGCCGACACGGTGCTGGCGGTGTCGCTGTTCGGCGATCCGGCGCGCCGCATGAAGGATGCGCTGGCGCGCCATGCAAAGCCAGGCACCGCGGTGCTGGCCTTCAATGGCGAAGCAAGCCTGAACCTGATGACGCGCGCGGCGCACGGCAGCCTGGCCGGCTTCGCGCCCGAGCTGCTGCGCGAACTGGCGGCCGAAGCGCCGGCGCCCGCCGCGCTGCAGGCGGCAGAGGCCAATCCCGCGGCCCGCCACTGGCTCGCGGCGCGGCGCGTCTGGCAAGCCGGCGGCGTGGACAACACCACGGCCCTCATCGCCCACCTGCTGCATCCATCAACAGCGCTGGGCCCTCCGCTGCCCGAGCCGACGCTGCGCCTGCGCGTCGGCCAGAACGAGCTGCAGGATGCCGCCGCCTGGGGCAACGCCGCCAAGCTGGGTCTGAAGGACCGCCCGACCGTCGTCGTGCTCGATCTGGCGAACATGGATGGCATGGTGCCGGCTGCGCTGTGCCGCCGCATCGAAGAGCAAGGCCAGGCCTGCGTGCAGCTGCTCACGCGCTGGGGCGGCGCCTCGCGCGAAGCGCTGGTGCGCCTGCCTGAGCTGATCGCGCCAGCGAAGCCCGCGGCGCTGGTGGTGCTGCAGGACTTCGTCGTCGGCGCCGCCGAAGGGCGCGAAGTCGTCAGCGAAGCCTTCAAACGCTTCGATATCCCCGTGTTCAAGGCGATCCGCCTGTCGGACCGCACCGCCATGCAGTGGCAGCTTTCGCCCGATGGCCTGCCGCCGGATTCGGTCCAGTACCGCGTCGCGCTGCCCGAGCTGCAGGGAATCGGCCAGCCGGTGGTGGTGGCGGCGCTGGGCCAGTCGCAGCGCGACCGCCTGACCGGCATCGAGAACCGCCCGCCGGTGCTGCTGCCGGCCGAAGTCGATCGCATGACGGCGCGCGTGAGCCGCTGGCTGGCGCTGCGTGCCAAGCGCAATGCCGACAAGCGCGTCGCGATGGTCTATTACAACCACCCGCCGGGCCGCCAGAACATCGGCGCCGACAACCTGAACGTGCCGGCATCGCTGTTCGACATGCTGCACGCGCTGAAAGCCGCCGGCTACACGGTCGGCGATTTACCCGCCACGCCCGAAGCGCTGCTCGACATGATCATGGCGCACGGCGTGAACCTGCCCGAAGACCGCGCCGCGCTGCGCGAAATGAGCGGTGTGGTGAACAGCGTCAGCGCGGCCGACTACGCGCGCTGGTTCGCCACGCTTGCACCGCGCGTGCAGGGCGAGATGAAGGACGGCATGCTGGGCCGCCTGCATGCCGACGTGCTGGTCGCCGAAGCGCAGGGCGAGCGCGCGCCGGGCCGCAAGCAGGCCGAGACGATCATCAAGGAATTGCTGCACCTGGTCGAGGGTGTCGACCATCCGCAGCGCGTGCAGGCCACGCGCGACCTGCATGCGCTCGAAGACGGCTACCGCGCCTGTCTCGACGACAGCAAGCCCAGTCCGTGCAAGGCGCTCGCGCCACTGTATCGGCGCCTGATCGGCTACGGCATCGAAGGCATGCGCGGCTGGGGCCCGGCGCCGGGCAAGGTGATGGTCGACAGCGGCAAGCTGCTGGTACCGGGCCTCACGTTCGGCAATGTGTTCATCGGCCCGCAGCCGCCGCGCGGCTGGGAAGTCGATGAAGAACTGCTGCACGCGAATACCAGCATCACACCGCCGCACCAGTACCTGGCCTTCTACCACTGGATCCGCGACCGCTTCAAGGCCGACGCCGTCGTGCACGTGGGGCGCCACTCGACCTTTGAATTCCTGCCCGGTAAAGCGGTGGGCCTGTCGAGCGACGATTATCCCAGCCTGATTGCGGGCGACCTGCCGGGCATCTACCCGTACATCGTCGACGGCGTGGGAGAGGGCACGCAGGCCAAGCGCCGCGGCCTGGCGATCATCGTCGACCACCTGACGCCACCACTGGCGACGACGCCGCTGTACGACGAGCTGCTGTCGCTGCGCCAGATCGTCGAGAGTTTCGAAGCTGCGTCGTCCGAGTCACTCAAGACGCAGGCCGCGCAACTGATGCGCGAGCGCGTCGTGGCGCTGAACCTGCGCGCCGAACTCGAAGCGTCGATGTCCGACGTGCTCGAAGTGCGGGGCATCGGCTTCGACGCTGCCGACGACGATTTGCTGGCGCACGAGATCGGCCATTACCTGACCAAGCTGCAAGAGAAGTTCATGCCATTCGGCCTGCACGTCTTTGGCCGGCCGTGGGACCAGAAGTCGCTTGACCTGATGCTCGAGTCGATGGCCAAGAGCGGCATCGACGATCCGTCCATCGCCGACAAGCTGCGCGACTCGCCGCGGCGCGAAATGGTGGGCCTGCTCGCGGGCCTGGATGGCCGCTACATCGAGCCCGGCAAGGGCAACGATCCGCTGCGCTCACCCGAGGCGCTGCCGACGGGCCGCAACTTCCACGCGGTCGATGGCGACATCCTGCCCACGCGCCTGGGTTTCGGGCTGGCGCAAAAGATGGCAGTCAAGGCGATGGCGCGCAGCAAGGGCGATGCTGCGCGGGAGCAGGGCAGCGAAGGCATCATCCTGTGGGCCTCGGACGCGGTGCGCGACGAGGGCGTGATGGTCGGCTTTGCGCTGGCCATGATGGGCGCCGAGCCGGTCTGGAATGCGCGCGGCATTGTCACTGATGTGCGCCTGGTGCCGGGCGCCGTGCGGCGCGATGCGCTGGTGACCACGTCTGGCCTCTTTCGCGACCTGTACCCGAACCTGATCCGCCTGATCGACCGCGCCGGCCGGCTGGCGCTGGCGGCGTCCGCCGAAACGATGGCGCGGCAGGACCCGGCCCTGCGCGAGGCGCTGCAAGCCGCGCTGGCGCCACTCCAGGGCGCCGCCTGGGGTAGTGAAGCCGTGCAGGACAACCGGGTTGCGCGCGAATGGGTGGTGCGCCAGCGCGCGCTGGTCGCCGGTGGCGCATCGACCATCGAAGCGGGACAGGGCGCCGCGCTGCGCGTGTTCGGCGACGCGCCGGGCGCGTACGGCACGGGCGTGAACCGCCTGACCGAACGCTCGGGCGCCTGGCGCGAGCGCGAGGAGATCGGCCGTGCCTACCGCAATCGCATGGGCCACGCGTATGGCCTGGACGCCGACGGCGACGCGCAGCACCGTGCCTTCGACGTGGCGCTGGACGGCATCCACCGCACCTACCACGGCCGCGCCAGCAATCTGTACGGCCTGCTCGACAACAACGATGCCTTCGACTACCTGGGTGGCCTGTCACTGGCCGTCGAGACGCGCACCGGCCGCGTGCCGGACGCGCTGATCCTGCAGCACGGGCGGCCGGGCCAAGCCGACGTCGAGCCGCTGGCCACTGCGCTGCTGGGCGAATTGCGCGGGCGCTTTTTGAACCCCGCGTGGCTGCGCCCATTGATGGACAACGGCTACTCGGGCGCGCGCACGATGGGCCAGGAATTCATCGAGAACCTGTGGGGCTGGCAGGTCACGCGCCCGGACCTCGTGAAGAACTGGGCCTGGGACGAGGTCAAGGCGGTCTACTTCGACGATGCGCACAAGCTTGGCCTGCCGGCCTTCCTGGGCCAGCGCCACAACGCGCACGTCAAGGCGCACATGCTGGCCGTGTTCATGGTGGCCGCCGAAAAAGGCTTCTGGAAGACCGACCCGGAAACGATCCGCACGATGGGCGGCGAGCTGGCGCGCCTGGTGGCTGCCAATGGCTTGCCGGGCAGCGGCCACACGTCGCCCGATCACCCGATGTGGGGCTGGCTGGCGCCGCAACTCGATCGCGGCGATGCGCAGCAGCTCGGCGTCACGCTGGCGAAGGCGCGCGGCGAGATGCTGCCGGCGCTTGCCGTCCCGGTACCGGCCGGCGCGCCGGCAGCTGCGGCATCACCGGCCGTAGCGCCGCCACGCGCCAACGCACAGCAGGGGCAGGCGCCTTCCGCGCCCGCACTGACGGCGCCGCCAGCCATGCGCGTCTATGAACTCAACCAACCACCCGAACCCGCGCCGCTTCCTGGCCTGCGCATCGTGCAGGTCCTGGTCATCCTGGCGGCCTGCTTTGCCCTGTTTGCGCTCGGCCTGTGGCGCGGCCGCAGCATCCCTCAACCTGTAAGGAGTACCTCATGATCGATCACTTGTCCTATGCCTGGTTGCACGACGCCGTCAGCTGGCTGCTCACGCCTTCGCTGGTGGTGCTGCTGGCCGGCTGCGCCATTGCGCTGGTCGAATCGGGCATCGCCGTCGGCGAGCGCTTCCACGGCCTGGCGCGGTTGCGCGCATCCGGCAACGTCGGGCACGTGCAGAAGCTGGCCCGTCACCGTCTGGAGCGCGCCGACCTGCTGGCGCGCATCCCGCCAATGCTCGGCCTGATGGCCACGATCATTCCGCTCGGGCCTGGCCTGGCCGCGCTGGGGGAAGGCGATCCGGCCAAGCTGGCCAGCGCCGTGACGGTTGCCTTCGATGCGACCGTGCTGGGCCTCGTTGCCGGCATCGCCGGCCTGGTGATCGGCAAGCTGCGCCGCCGCTGGTACGAAGAGACGCTGGACGCGATGGAGCCGCTGGCATGAGCGCCCCGGCACGTGGCCGCCTGCGCCTGTACCGGCACCTCGACGCGCGCTTCGACCAGAGCGACGAAGACCCGCGCGCGAGCCTGGTCAACCTGGTCGACGTAATGCTGGTCTTTGCCTGTGGCCTGATCGCAGCAATCGCCGGTTCGCAAGGCGCCATCAAACCGCCGCAACCGGTCGAGAAGGGCCGCCAGATCGAGCGCCCCGCCAGCGGCGTCACGCAAGACGGCAGCGGTTACGACCGCGTCGGCGAAGTCTATCGCGATCCCAAGACCGGCAAGCTGGTGCTGATCGAGCCCACGGCAACCCCGGCGAAAAAGTAGAGCAAATGATGAAAACAACCTTGTTGCGCGCGCTGCATGCCGAGCTGACGGTCCACTGGCGCTACTGATCGGGATTGCGATGGCTTCGATGAAGCGCCAGCTGCACCTGTGGCATCGCTGGCTCGGGATCGGTATCGGTCTGCTCGTGCTGCTGTGGTTTGGCACGGGCATCGTGATGATGTATGTCCCGTATCCTGAGCTCACCGAGGCGGAGCGCCGTACCTGGCTTGCACCGCTCGATCCGGCGCGCGTCCAGGTGAGCGCGGATGCGGCGTGGCGCGAGACAGCATTGAAGGGCCTGCCCGATGCGGTGCGCCTGAACACGGTGGCGGGCCGGCCGGCCTGGCATTTTGGCCATGACGGCACGTGGAACTCGGTGTGGGCCGACAACGGCGCAGCGCTCGTGGTCGACGAGCAGGTAGCGTCGAGCAGCGCACGCAGCGCGGCGCCGGATGCGCGTTCGCTGTCGTTCGAAGCGATCGATGTCGACCAGTGGACGTTCGGCTCGGTGCGCGTGCACCAGCCGCTGCTGCGCGTCACGGCCGACGACGACGCTGGCAGCGTGGTGTACGTCTCGAGCCGCACCGGGGAGCTGGTGCGCGACACGACGCGCAGCGAGCGCGCCTGGAACTGGGTTGGCGCCGTCGTCCACTGGATGTACGTCACGCCGCTGCGCAAGCACAACGAAGCATGGCGCCTGGCCGTGATGTCGACGGCCGGCGTGGCGCTGCTGCTGGCCGTGACCGGCATGGTGCTGGGCGTCCAGCGGCTGCGCGTGCAGCGCCGCTATGCGGGCGGGCGCATGTCGCCGTACAAGGGCTGGCAGGGCTGGCACCACTGGCTGGGCCTGAGCGGCGGTGTGCTCGTCATCACCTGGCTGTTCAGCGGCTGGTTGTCGGTCGGCCCGTTCGGCTTTCCGTCCGACCCTGGCGCGACCGCGCAGGATCGCCTCGCGTTTGCAGGCGGGGCGCTGGCCAGCGATGACCTGGCGATCGATGCGGCCGCATTGCTGCGGGCGCATCCCGGCACGCTTGAACTGGAATGGCGCCGCGTGGGCGGCACGTTGTACCTGAGCGCCCTGGGCCGCACCGTGCGCACATTGCTGCGCGCGCAGGATGGCGCCGTGTCCAGCGTGTTGCCGCGCGCGCTGCTGCTGCGCAGCGCGCAAGCGATTAGGCCTGGTGTGGCGATGACGACGATGCTGAGCGACGCTGACGCCCGATGTGCGTTGTTGCGCCGCCAAGCGAGGTTGGTTTGAACGCGTGGATGGCTATGCCATCCACGCGTCCAACGGTCGTTACTGCACCACAAAAGCGAGCTCGGTTTGCACACCCGATCAGCGCTTCTGCCCCAACCCCGTCGCACTCCAGTAAATCCCACCCAGCAGATGATTCAGGTACTGCGGATCGCGGTACATCTCGCCGTTGTGGCCCAGCGTGGTGACGAACACGCGCCCCTGTTCGTGCCGGTGGTGCCAGGCGATCGGGTGGTCCTTGCCCATGCCCTTGACGGTTTGCCCGGGCCAGATCTTCGTCGTGTCGTAACTCGACTCGTCCACGCTCAGTACCGTGTCGATCTTTACCTGATACGGATTGGTCGTGACGTAGAACTCGTCGCTCCAGATCCAGCGCGCGGGCAGGCCGAACGTGGCGGGGAAGTTCTGGTCGACGACCGTGACCACACCCGTCTGCAGTTTCGGGTGCGGGCCGACCGAGCGGCCCACCATTTTTTCGTACCAGACCCAGTCGTTCGGCGGCGTGATCGCGGCGCGGTGCACGACGATCGCGTTGCCCCCGCCGCGCATATAGGCCTCGAATTTGGCGCGCTGCGCCGCGTTCAGCTCTTCGCCTGGCGTGTTCAGGAACATCACGGCCGCATACTGCGTCAGGTCGCCCTCGAACACCTGTGGCTTGTTGGTGTAGGTGAGTTCGAACGCGTGCAGCTTGGCCATGCGCTCCAGGCTGTCGCGCGCAATCGGAATGTATTCGTAGTGGTATTTGCCGGGCATGGCCAGTACCAGCAGTTTGAACTGGTCCTCGGCCACGCCGTCCGCTGCCGCTGCCAGCAGCAGCGCTGCGCCCAGCGCCCTGGTGATGCGTTTCATATTGGCGTCCTCAGTTGATCTGCGTTGCGTACAGCGCGTGGTGGGTCAGGATGAACAGCGTGCGTTTGTTCGCGCCGCCAAACAGCAGTTGCAGCGGGCGCTCCGGCACGTCGATGCGTCCCTTTTGCTTGCCGTCCTTGCCGTAGATGAAGACCTGGCCGTTGGCCACGTACACGTCGCCATTCGGCGCGACTGCCGCGCCTTCGCCGCCGCGATTGGCCACGAGCTTAAGGTCAGTGATCCCGCCGCCGGCGCCCACCACGCCGCTGAAGGTGCGGTTTTCCGAGCCGTTGGTGAACACGACGCGGCCGCCCACCGGGGTCGTGACAAAACCGTGCGTCTGCAGCGAATCGGCCCAGCGCCAGCCCAGGTGGTCGGCCGCGCCCTGGCGCAGCACGCGGTAGGCCGGCAGTGCGAGGCTGCCGTCAGGCGACACGTATTCATTGGCTTTCGGGAGCGCCACGTCGCGCGCGAACATCTCGGCCAGCGTCGTGAATTCGTAGGTATCGGGATTGAGCTGGTCCTTGAATTCGCCGTTCTGCCAGAAGTTGACCGGCACCGCGATGCGGCCACCGTTGCGCGCGGCCACCGGGGTCGGCTGGATCATCGTCATGTCGAGGCCGGGCTTGCGCGGGTCGAACGCATACACGCTCGCCTGCGGGCCGTAGGACGACAGCACCATCAGGTTGCCGCTGCTGTCGATCGCCAGGTTGACCGGATCGAGCGGCGCATCGCGCACCACGACCAGACCTTCATCCTTGGTCCAGCTGAAGATGCGCTTCCAGTGACGGTCCACGAAGTACAGCTTGCCCTGCGCATCGACAACGCCGCCGGCGATCGAATAGAAGCCGCTTTCGAGCTTGTCGACCTTGCCCAGCGGCGCAGGCGCCTTGCGCTGCGCGCCGCTGTAGTCGAACACGGCGAACTCGCGTTCGCGCACATCGAGCTTGTTGGTCACGTCGCGGATCGCGTTCTCGTAGGCGAACTTGCTGGCGCGCAGATAGGTGGCGCAACCGGCGTCGTCGCAGCTGGCAAAGCCGCTCTCGCCGTTCACGTGCACGTTGCGAAAACGGATGTCGCTGGAATTGGTGACCAGGATTGCGGCCGGCATCGGCTTGTACGAACGCGTCACGCGGTAGCCGTGGTAGTTGGCAAACAGGATGTTCTTCGAGTTGCGGATCTCGACCGACACCGCGTCGGCCCCGTCACGCACTTCTTCCTCGGTCTGCGGCGCCAAAAATTCCCAGTTCTGCACCTTGTCCAGCACGATCTCGGCGCGGATGTGGTGCTCGGCCGAGAGTTCGTAGACCTTGCCGGGCGTCGTCGTATTGGTGACGTAGAAGCCGGCCTGCGCATAGCCGCTGGGCGACCAGATGCCCGAGAACGTACCACCACCGCCGTCGGTGACCCAGACGCTCGGATACTGGCGGTCCCAGTGTGCGGTGGTGTCGAATTTGGCGTCCTTCTTGTACGGGTCGGCGCGGCTGCCGTCGTACAGGCGCGTACCGTGACCGCCCTGAATGCGCACGTCGTCCACCAGCGATTGTTCGCCCGCGCGCCACAGCAAGGCCACGGCGCGGTTGTTGACTTCACCGGTGGCCAGGCCCAGGCCCGAGACGATGCCATCACCGCCACGTGCGCTTTCCAGGAGCGCCTTCGGGCTGCCGATGCCCTGGTACTGCGGCGAGCCATTCGGAATCACGAGTTGCGTCAGGCCCGGATGCAGCGCGATGAGTACCGTGTCCGGCTTCATGCGGATCGTGTCGTTGACGACGTAGAAGCCCAGCGGCAGGTACACCGTGCGCTTGCTGTCGATGGCTTTCTGGAGCGCTGCCGTATCGTCGGTACTGCCGTCGCCCTTCGCGCCGTAGTCGAGCACATTGGCCCAGTCAGTTGATGCGGGCAGCGCGCGCAGCGCGCGTGCTGGCGTCCCATTGGCCGGCAGCGCCGCTGTCTTGTAGTTGGTCGAGAACTGCCCCGGCTCGCCCATCTGTTTGATGAACAGGCCGTAGTTGAATTCCTTCACCAGATAGTCGCGGCCCTTGCCGGCCAGCGTCTTGCCACTGTCGCGAAAGCGCACGAACGTCGGCACGTTGCGCGCGCTGGCGTTTTCCATGCCGACCTGCGTGTAAACATTGTTCTCGTTGCTGACGATGAGCGCGGCGCGGCTGACGTTTTCGAAGCGCACGTCCTTGCCCCACAGCCAGTCGCCATAACCGCGGTTGATCTCCACGCCCACCGGCGTGTTGCGGATGTCGACATTGACCAGCGTGAGGCTGGCCTCATGCTCGCGGATCGCCGCATCGCGCTGGCCATCGAAGGTCGAATCGAGCAGCGTGAATTGCCAGGCGGGCGAGGTCTTCTCGCTCAGGATGCCGTAGCGGCCACCGTGAAAGCGCAGGTTGAAGGCCACGTTGCCCACCTGGTAGACGCCTGCCAGGCCCGAGCCGATATGAAAATCGATGTGGCTCAGGTTCGAGTGCTGCGCCGTGTGCATGCGCACGGCGGCGGCGGCCGGATTGCCGTCCTTGATCTCGAAGTCGACGTTCGACAGCGCCGAATAGAAGGTCGACGAGTTGGCGTTGCGCACCGCCTTGCCGTCTTCAGTGCTGAACGGGACGGCGCTCGGCACCGGCATCGGCACCTTGCCCACGCTGTACTGGTCGCCGCCGGTGAAGATCACCATGTTCGCGACACCCTTCTGGAAGCCGGGCGTATTCGCAGCCAGCACGAACACGGGACGCGTCGGGCCCACGCCATACACGCGCACCGCCAGCGGAATCAGGATCGAGCGCGTGACGCGATAGCGGCCCGACGGCAGGAACACGACGCCGCCCTGGCCGCCGTTGGCCGCGCTGTTGATCGCCGCCTGCAGCGCGGCGCTGTCGTCGGTGACGCCGTCGCCGGTAGCGCGCACGACGATCGCGCGCGGGTCGACCGGCATGGCAGGGTAGGCAGAGAGGGAAGCAGCGCCGGAAGAGACACTGGCGGCCAGCAGCAGCAAGAAGGCCAGTGCACGGGGAAGATCGAACAGCCTTGTCATCATGGTGGTTTCCTTGAAACGGATCACAGCAATAAAAGTTGGGACAGCAGCAGGACGAACAGCAGGCCGAAGACACCGACCAGCGTTTCCATCAGCGTCCAGGAGCGGAACGTGTCCTGCAGCGACAGGCCAAAATATTCCTTGAACATCCAGAAGCCGGAGTCGTTGACGTGGCTGCACATCAGGCTTCCGGCGCCGATGGCCAGCACCATCAGGTTCGGGTCGACGCCCGAACTCTGGACGAGCGGGGCGACGATGCCGCCGGCCGTCACGCCGGCCACGGTGGCAGAACCAAGACAGATGCGGATCACGGTCGCCACCAGCCAGCCCAGCACCAGCGGAGACACCGGCAAGCCCGAAAGCAGCGCGCCGAGGTCCGCGCTGACGCCCGATTCGACCAGCACCTGCTTGAGCGCGCCGGCGCCGGCGATGATCAGGAGGATCGGTGCGATCTCGCGCATCGCCTCGGCCGGGCCCTGCATCACGGTAACGAACGAGCGGCCCTGCGCCAGGCCGAGCGAGACGATTGCCACCGCATACGACACGAGCATCACGACCAGCGGATTGGCAAAGAACGCCAGCACGCCATTGAGGTCAGGCCGCGCCATCGTCAGCAGCGTCGTCGCACCCAGCAGCAGCACCGGCAGCAGCGCGGTGGCGAAGCTGTTGAACGCGCCGGGCAGCGCCGCAATCGGCGCCTGCTGGCTCTCCTGGAAGATGGCGGCCGGTTTGGCCTGGATGCGCGTGAGCGTCATGGCAAACACCGGCCCGGCGATGATCAGGGTCGGCACCGCCACCAGGATCCCGTACAGGAGCGTGGTGCCCATGTCGGCGTGGATCGCTGCCACCAGCGCCACCGGCGACGGGTGCGGCGGCAGGAAGCCGTGCGCGATCGACAGGCCCGCCAGCAGCGGGATTGCCAGCGCCACGGCCGGGCGCCCCGAGCTGTAGACGAGCGAGAAGATCAGCGGCACCAGCAGCACGAAGCCGACGTTGTAGTACAGCGGGATGCCGACCACGAAGCCGGTGATCGTCAAGGCGATCGGCAGGCGGCGCGGCCCCAGCGCATCGACCAGGCAGGTGGCGATGCGGCGCGCCGCACCACTGTCGGCGATCAGTTTGCCGAACACGGCGCCCAGGCAGATGATCACCACCAGGGAGCCAAGCAGGTCGCCGATGCCTTTTTCGATGGCGCCGGGGATGCGCGCCAGCGGCACCCCCAGCAGCAGCGCCGCCAGCAGCAGCGCCGCCAGCAGCGACGCCGCCACGAAGGCCAGCAGGGGCTGAACCTTGCCCCACGCGATCAAGAGCGTGAGCAGGCCCACCGCCAGCAGTACCGATACGATATCGAGCATGCCGCCGGCCGGTCAGAAGCCGTAGCGCAGGCCGGCCCGGTACGTGCGACCGACCACGTCATACAGTGCCGGGTTGATGCCGTAGCTGGCGTTGGTCTGCGGTGCCGGTTCCGGATCCTTGTCGGCCAGGTTGTCGATCTTGAAGTAGAGCTGCAACTGCTTGGACACGTTGTAGCTGCCGCCCAGGTCGAAGTAGGTCGCGCCCTTCATCCGGTTGTTGTAGATGGTCGGGTGGATCAGCGTCGACACCGGGCAACCGGTCTGGCACTCGATGAAGTCGTTGCGGTAGGTGCCGTCGCTGACCCAGCGTTCGGTCAGCGTCAGACTGAGCTTGTCGTGCTCCCAGGTTTGCTGCGCCAGCACTTTCCACTTCGGCGTGTTGCTCATGTTCGAGCCGGCGGCGTCCACCGGGATCGTGCCGACCACGCCCGTATCGGTGATGAAGTGCAGGTTGCGCGTGCCCAGCGCGCGGAACGTGAAGCGTCCTGGCAGGTTCACTCGTTCGAGTCCTGTTCTGTACGAGGTCTCGATATCGAAGCCCTTCGTGTGCAGCGAAGCCAGGTTGAAGTTCTGCACCGTGACGTAGTTGTTGCCCGGGTTGTTGAGCACCATGGCCGAGCAGATTTCCTGGTTGCCGGCCACGCACAGGTCGACTTCCTGCTGGATCGTCAGCGCCGCGATCACGCCCTTGACCTTGATGTCGAAGTAGTCGAGCGACACCGAGAAGCCGGGCGCCCACGTTGGCTGGCTCAGGACGATGCCGAACGAATTGTTGCGGGCGATCTCGGGCCGCAGCGCCGTGTTGCCGACGGTGCGCTCCTGCACGCTGATCGTGTTGCCCTGGTACTGCACCACGTTGTTGACCACCACCGGCGCGGCATACAGCTCGCTCAGGTTCGGTGCGCGCACGTCCTTCGACGTCACGCCGCGCAGGCGCAGGCCGTCGACCGGCGTTTGCCAGGTCGCGCCCATCTTCCAGCTGCCCACGCTGCCGGCGGTGCTGTACTTGGTTTCGCGGTCGGCCAGGTTCAGGTTCGCTTCGCCCCAGGTGGCCGATTTCAGCAGCGGGATATTCAGCTCCACGTAGGCTTCACGGACGTTGTAGCTGCCGTCGCCGTTGTGGAAGTTACCGGCGTACCAGTTGTTGCCGACCGTGGTGTCGAGCAGCGGGTCGACCGGATACATGGCGTTGTTCGGCGAGGCGGGCGTGACGCCGTTGCCGTAGGCATCGCCGCGTACGCGGTACTTCTCGCGCCGGTATTCGGCGCCCGTGGCCACCGACACCGGACCGGCCCAGCCTTCGAACAATTCGCCATTGATGTTGAAGCTGCCGACGTCCTGACTTTGCGTGGTGCGCTGGCGCGGGCCGTTTTCTGGCGCGATATAGGCCCAGGCGGCTGGATCCACCGCGTTGTTGCCGATGATGTTGAGCGGCACGCAGCCCGATGCGGCGGCCACCGGATTACGGCACACGATCTGGCCGTTCGGCGCCCGCACGGCGTCGATCGCGGCGTTGTAACGGCGGTTGATCGTCATGTTGTTCGCATCGAGATTGGTCTTGTTCTCGCCATGCGTGATGTAGGCGTCATACCCCCACGACTTGCCGAACAGGTCGAACCGGCCTTCGGCGCCGATGACGAAGCGGCGCTGGGTGCGGGTCGGCTGCACATCGATGTTTTCGGGGAAGATCGCGTTCGCCGTGCCGTACTGGAAGCTCGTGATGTTGTTCTGCGCGCAGGCGGCCAGGATCGACGCCGGCAGGAACGGGTTCGAGCACTGGATGGTCAGATTGGCGTTCTTGGCCGCGCCCGGGTTGGGCGAGAAGCGCGAGGCGACCTGACCGTAGTTGGCGGTGAAGTAGACCTGGTTGTCCGCATCGAGGTCGTACGAGACGCGGGTGTAGGCTACCTGGCGCTTGAAGTTCATGGCCAGGTTGGTGCCCGAGCCCACGCTGCCGCTCAAGTCGCCGCCGATGCAGAACGGATTGACGCAGCCGGTGACGGCGCCCGTGCCGGTCGGCCGGCCATTGGAGCCATACTGGAACTGGTACGGCACGCCGCCGTCGCCGAATGCGGTGCCCTGCAGCGGGCCGTTCGTGATCAGGCCGTATTTCGAGTACTGGTACTGCTGCGCGTTCGAGATCACGCGGTATTGCGGCAGGCCGTCACCGGTCTGGTTCAATGGGCGCACCGAATACGCCGGGTTCTGGTACCAGGTGCGGCCGTTCGGGCCCATGCCGCCGATGCCGGGCGATTCGATCCCGTTTTCTTTCGTGAATTCGCCGCTGGCCGTCACGTGCAGGCGGTTGTCGAGGAAGGCCCGGCCCCAGGCGGCTTGCACCGTGGCGCCGCGGTCGTCGTCGTACTTGGTCTGGCCCAGCTGGACGTTGGACTTGAAGCCGGTGAAGGTTTTATCGGTGACGAAGTTGACGACGCCGCCCACGGCATCCGAGCCGTACGACGCCGAGGCGCCGCCGGTGACCACGTCGACGCGCTTGACCAGCAGTTGCGGGAACTGGCTCACGTCGGTCACGCCCGTGACGTTGGCGCCGACGACGCGCTGGCCGTCGAGCAGCGTCAGGGTCCGGATCGTGCCCAGGCCGCGCAGGCTCAGGGAGCTCAGGCCCTGGATGCCGCTGCTGGTGCTGTTGGTGCTGGTCGTGCGGCCCGTGCTGCCCTGCAGCGCCGGCAGTTCGGTCAGCGTGTTGAACAGGTTCGGCTTGGCCGCCTTTTCGAGGTCGGCGGCGCTCAGGCTCGTGGTGGGCGTCGGCTGCGAGAAGCCACGGGCGGCGATGCGCGAGCCCGAGATGCGCACCACGGACGTGGAAGCCGGTTCTGCCGCTGCCGGCGTGGCCTCCGGCGCGCTCGCCTCGGGTGTGATGTCGGTGGCAGGCTCGGTTTGCGCTTGCTGGGCGTGGGCGGCGGCGCCGACCATCCAGCAGGCGCTGGCCACGGCCAGGCTGATGAGAGTGCGTTGAACGGGTGTGCGCATGATGGTTGTCTCCTCGATGCTCGTTGGTTGAAAGCGCGCCGCCTCTATGGGTGGGTGGCTGCGCCTGCTGGCAAATCGGTAAGGGCTGCGCTGATGGTCAGGCGCTGGCCGTGATGCTTTCGATCAGCGCCTGCGGCGCCAGCGTGATGTCGAGGGTCAGGCCGGCTTCGTCGGGCTGCAGCGGCTCGAGGATCCGCAGCTGGCTCTCGAGCAGCGACGGCGGCATGTAGTGGCCGGGGCGGCTTGTCATGCGCGTGGCGATCAGCTCGCGCGGGCCGGCCAGGTGGACAAAGCGCAGCGCCGGATCGGCGTCACGCAGCAGGTCGCGGTAGCGCCGCTTCAGCGATGAGCAGGACAGCACCAGGCCATGACCCTGTTCACGCGCGGCGCGGATTTCGCCGGCCAGACTGGCAAGCCAGCCGGCGCGGTCGTCGTCGTCGAGCGGGATGCCGGCGCTCATCTTGCTGACGTTGGCGGGCGGATGATAGGCATCGCCTTCGAGGAACGGGACGCCATCATGGGCGGCCAGCATGGCCCCCACCGTGCTTTTGCCCGATCCGCTGACACCCATGACAACCCAGCGCAGGGCCGGGGATGTGCTGCTTGCCGACATCGTATCTCCTCAATTCGTTAGCGCTAACATCGCGCTTTTTTTCAGTGTTGTCGAGGTGATGAAATTTGTAAACCAGATATCAATGTTGCAACGCAGTGTGTTCTGATGGGATTTGCGGCGTTCCTGGACAGGAACAGTGGGTGGAAACGCGCTCTCGGCTCAGCGTTATGGAGCGTAAGTTGATAGCGCTATCATTGCTGCATCGCGCCATCCGGTGGACAGCGCTGTTGTATTTACTCAACGTCAGAGCATGGCGGGGCGCTCATCCGGCCCTGATGTGCCTACTTTTCATCCACGATCGAGTACACATCGCCTGCCGTTGCCCCGGCATCGGCCCTGCGTGCCCGCAGGTCGCGATAGACGGCGGCGCGCATGATCATCATCGACACCACGGGCGCCGTGAGCAGGACGAACAGGGTGATGATGATCTCGTGCACGACGGGCCGTGAGCGGGCCACGGTAAAGTAGAGCATCGAGGCGAGCAGCAGGCTGCCGGCGCCGAGCGAGACCGTGATCGCCGGGCCGTGGATGCGCTGGTAAAAGGTGCGCAGGCGCACCAGGCCCAGGGCCCCGATCAGCACGATGCTCGCACCCACGATCAGCAGCAGCGAGACAATGAGTGCAGCCCAGCCAGGAAGTTGTGCAATGCCGTTCATTCGATAATCTCCCCACGCATCAAAAACTTGGCGATTGCGATGGTCGAGACAAAACCGATCAGCGCGATGAGCATCGCCACTTCAAAATACACCTGGGTTCCGAAGCGGATGCCCAGCACCAGCGCGAGCAGCATCCCGCAAATCCACAGCGTGTCGAGCGCCAGCACGCGGTCGTGGGCCGAGGGCCCGATCAGCAGCCGCACAAAGCACAGCAGCATCGCCGCCAGCGTGCAGACGAGGGCATAGCCGATCGACAGTTCAAGCAGGGTCGCCATGGGGGCCTTTCTTCTCGAAGATTTCAATCAGGGGCTGCTCGTAGCGGGTGGTGATGGTCTCGACCCACCAGGCCGCATCATGCAGGTCGAACACATGCAGGATCAGCTCGTGACTCTCCGGATCGAGTTCGGTCCACACTGTCCCCGGCGTGATGTTGATGAGGCACGACAGCGCGGCCAGGCCGTATTCATTGCGCATCGTCAGCGGCACCCGGATGAACTGGGCTTTCAGGTTGGCGTAGTCGTTGAACACGATCACCCGGCTCACGTTGATGCACGAGCGCACCACCTCGATCAGTGCCGAGCTCAACAGGCGAAGGGCGACTATCGGCGAGCGCAGGCGCGGGTAACCGAGCGGGTTGAGGTGCCGGGTCAGGATCGGGACGACAATGCCGAGCAGAAGCCCGAGCAGGATGTGGCCGGGGTAGAGCGTCTGGTTCAGCAGCAGCCACAGGCCGCACAGCAGGAGCGAGACGATTGGGTGGGGGAGCCAGCGTTTCATGGCGCCTCCGGGGTCAGGTTGACCGGCGGCGCCGGCGAGGTGGCCGGCCCGGGCAGGGACGGTTCGGACAGAATCCGGCCGATATAGGTTGCCGGATGATGCAGGTCATCGCTGGCGCGCGCGAGGTAGCCAAACAGTGCATTGGCCTGCACCGTCATCCCGGCCGCCAGCGCCAGCAGGAACATGATCGGCACGACTTCGGTACGGTGCAGCTTGGGCGCCTCGAGTATGCCGCTGGCCCAGAACGTGCGTACGCCAAAGCGCATCATCGAGATCACCGAGATCAGGCCTGACAGCACGATCAGCACGATCAGTGCCCAGCCGGCAGTGGGAATCGATGCCGGCATCGTCATGACGCCGGGGGCGCTGGTGGCCACGACCTGCGGATGGAGTACCGCATGGAACATGCCGAATTTGGCAATGAAGCCAGGCAGTGGTGGCAGCCCGGCGATCATCAGCGCGCAGGCGGTAAAGGCCAGCGACAGGAAGGCCATCACGGCCGGCACGCCGCGCCCGACCGGTTCGTCCGGCGTATCCTCGACCGCGTAGGCTTCCATGGTCAGCGCCAGCATTGCCGAGCGCGGGGTGCGGATGCGGTCGATCAGTTCGATCAGAAGCAGGAATGCAGCCACCGCGAGCGTCGAGCCGATCAGGTAGTAGAGCCCGGCCGTGACCAGGTTCGGCAGGCCATAGCCGATCACCGCCAGCAGGGTGCCGGACGAGACGGTCGCTGCATAACCCGCGATGCGCCCGGCGTTGTCGGTCGAGAGCATGCCGGCTGCGCCGAACACGATGGTTGCCATGCCGCCGTAGAGCAGCGCGTCCTGGCCGAAGCCTGCCGCAGCGCCCGCGTCGTCCGAAAAGATCAGCAGCCACAGGCGCAGCACCACATACGCGCCGACCTTGGTCATCAGCACCAGCATCGCCGCCACCGGGGGCGAGGCCGCCGCGTAGGTGGTCGGCAGCCAGAAGCCCAGTGGCCACATGGCGCCCTTGGTCAGGAAGGTCAGCGCCATCAGCGTGACGCCGATTTTGAACAGCGCCAGGTCGTCGCCCGCCAGCTGCGGCACGCGTGCTGCCACATCGGCCATGTTCAGGGTGCCGGTGGTCGCGTAGATCAGGGCGATGCCGAGCAAGAACAGCAGGGCGGCGGCCAGGTTGATGGCGATGTACTGCATGCTGGCGCGGATACGCTCGGCGTTATATCCATGCAGCACGAGACCATACGAAGCCGCCAGCATGACTTCGAAGAACACGAACAGGTTGAACAGGTCGTGGGTCAGGAAGGCACCGTTGATCCCCATGAGCAGGAACTGGAACAAGGTATGGAAGTGCACGCCGATCCGGCCCCAGCGCAGCTTGGTGAAGTGCAGCGCGGCCAGGCCCAGCACGGCGGTCAGCAACAGCATGATGCTGCTCAGGCGGTCGGCCAGCAGGGCGATGCCGAACGGCGCGCTCCAGTTGGCGGCCAGGTAGATACCCATGCCGTCCTGCCACACGCCGCCGTCGGTCATGTGGATCAGCGCCAGCGCATTGGCCACCAGGCCGAGGATCGAGGCGTAGCTGAGCCAGAACTTCAGGCGGTGCCAGCCCTGCGTGAGCGGAGCCAGTGCGGCGCCGACCAGCAGCGGCAGTATTACCGGCACCAGGATCAGGTGCTGGGTCCAGGGCAGACTCATAACTCGGGCTCCTTGCCGTCAACGTGGTCGGTGCCGGTCAGGCCGCGCGAACCGATCATCACCACCAGATACAGGGCGGTAGTGGCAAAGCCGATCACGATCGCCGTCAGGACCAGCGCCTGCGGCAGCGGATCGGCCATGATGGCCGGATTGGGCAGGGTGCCAGCCGGCGTGAGCGGCGGCGCATTGAGCCACAAGCGGCCCATCGAGAAGATGAACAGGTTGACGGCGTACGACATGAGCATCAGGCCGCACAGCACCTGGAAGCTGCGCGGACGCAGGACGAGCCAGATACCAGAGGCGAACACGATGCCGATGGCAAGCGACAGAACAAGCTCCATCAGAGGATCTCCTTGGCAGGTGGGATGGTGGCGCGCGTGGCGTCAGCCGCCAGGCGGTGGCTGCGCAGCGACTGGTGGGCCAGCGCGACGAGGATGAGCATGGTGGAACCGACGACGACCAAAAATACGCCCAGGTCGAACATGAACGCGCTCGGTGCGTGCAGTTCGCCCAGCAGGGGCAGGTCGAGGTGGGCCGTATGGCTGGTCAGGAACGGATAGCCGAGGAACCAGGCGCCGATGCCGGTAAAGCAGGCGCAGAACAGGCCCCAGGAGATCCAGCGGTGCGGGCGCAGGCGCAGGTGCGATTCAACCCAGTCGGTGCCGGCAACCATGTACTGCACGATCAGCGCGGTGGCAAAAATCAGGCCCGCCACGAAACCACCGCCGGGCAGGTTGTGGCCGCGCATGAAGAAATAGGCCGCCATCACGCCCATCACCGGCAGCAACAGGCGCAGGTAGACGGCCGGGATCATCAGGTAGCCGCTGCGTGCCTGTACGGCCGGCGCCTGGTCCTTGGTCGGATCGACGTCGCTGGCCTGCTGCACGGGAATCGCAATGGACTCGGGGGCGGGGCGGAAGCGGCGCAGCAGCGCATACACGGTCAGCGCGACAGCCGCCAGCACGGTCACCTCGCCCATCGTGTCGAAGCCGCGGAAGTCGACCAGCAGCACATTGACCACGTTCGAGCCGCCGCCTTCCGTGAGCGCGCGCAGTACGAAGAATTCGCCAATGGACGGTGGCGGGGCGCGCATCAGTACCGCATAGCTGGCCGCAGCGATACCCAGGCCGCCGCCGACGGCGATCAGGCCGTCACGCGAGCGCCGGAACCAGGTGCTTGGCGGCGCTTTCGTGAGTTTGAGTACCTTCGGTACCAGGCGCGGCGGCAGCCAGCGCAGGCCAAGCAGGATCAGCACCGTGGTCACGGTTTCGACCATCAGCTGGGTCAGCGCCAGGTCGGGCGCCGACAGCCACACAAAGGTGAGTGCGGTGACGATGCCGGTGCCGCCGACCATGCTCAGGGCAGCCAGGCGGTGGTACTTGGCCTTGTAGGCGGCGCCCGCGGCGCAGCCGGCGCCGATCAGCCACAGGGCGGCGAACAGCGGTTCGATCTGGCCCAGGTTCACGGCGGGCAGGCCGGGCCACGGATCGACCAGCAGCAGCGGCACGACGATCATGAGTGTCATCATGACCAGGAGCTGCGGCTGCAGGCGGCGGGTGGCGGTCCAGTGAATCAGCCAGTTGGCGCCCAGCGTCAATGCCAGCATCGTGTTCTCGTAGGCTTGTGCGCCTTTCAGACGGTGCAAGACCGGAACACGCGTGCGTTCGCGCAGATCGTGGCGGCGCAGCAGCACCCAGTACAGCAGGGCGCCCAGCACCAGGGCCGCGCCACTCATTCCGAGCGCCAGGTTGAAGCCGTGCCAGATCGCCAGATCGTAGGCCGGCATGGCCGCGCCCAGCACGGAGCTCGAGGCCACGGCCAGGATGTCGCCCACCACGCGCTCGGGCATCACGCCCACGGCGATGCACAGCACCACCAGGCACTCGACCGGGAAGCGCATCCAGCGCACCGGCTCATGCGGCTCCTGCGGCAGGTCCTTGGCCAGCTGGCCGAAGAACACGCTGATGAAGCGCAGCGAATAGGCCACGCTGAAGATACCCATGGCCACGGCCGCATACGACATCTTCCAGTCTTCGGTGCCGCCCACGTGGGCGGTCTCGGCAAAGAACATCTCTTTCGAGAGGAAGCCGTTGAGCAGCGGCACGCCGGCCATCGAGGCCGACGCCACGATGGCCAGCGCGGCGGTAACAGGCATCGCACGGCGCAGCCCGCGCAGCACGCGCATGTCGCGGGTGCCGGTTTCATGGTCGATGATGCCCACAGCCATGAACAGCGACGCCTTGAAGATCGCGTGGTTCATGACGTGGAAAATCGCCGCCACCACCGACAGCGGCGAGCCGATGCCGAGCAACACCGTGATCAGGCCCAGGTGGCTGATGGTCGAATAGGCCAGCAAGCCTTTCATGTCGCTCTTGAAGATCGCGAACAGGGAGCCGAGCAGAAGCGTGATGACGCCGGCTCCGCCGATCAGCCAGGTCCATTCGGCCGTGCCGCCCAGCGCCGGGAACAGGCGAATCAGCAGGAACACGCCGGCCTTGACCATGGTGGCCGAGTGCAGGTAAGCCGAGACGGGCGTCGGCGCGGCCATCGCATGGGGCAGCCAGAAGTGGAACGGGAACTGCGCGCTCTTGGTCAGTGCGCCCAGTGCCACCAGCACCAGGGCCGGCAGGTACAGGTCGTGCGCGCGGATCTGGTCGCCGGCGGCGAGCACCGCATCGAGCTCGTAGCTGCCGACGATGTGGCCAAGGACCAGCACGCCGGTGAGCAGGCACAGGCCGCCAGCGGTGGTGACGGTGAACGCCATGCGCGCGCCGCGGCGGGCGTCGTTGCTGTCTTGCCAGTAGCCGATCAGCAGGAAGGACGTGAGGCTGGTGAGTTCCCAGAACACCACCAGCTGGATCAGGTTGCCGGACAGGACCACGCCCATCATCGAGCCCATGAAGGCGAGCATGTAGGCATAGAAGCGCGCCACCGGATCGCGCTTGGACATGTAGTAGCGCGCGTACAGGATCACCAGCAGGCCAATGCCGAGCACCATGATCGAGAATAGCCAGGCCAGGCCGTCCATCCGCATGATGAAGTCCAGGCCGAACAGCGGCAGCCATTCGTAGCGCGTCAGCACCATCTGGCCGGCGCCGAGTTCGTCGAATCTGGAAATGGCAATGAGCAGCGCTGCCAGGGTGAACACGCCGGCGACGGCGGCGGGCCGGTTGCGCGACCCGATGGGCAGGCAGGCGGAAACGAATGCGCCGGCGAAAGGAAGGAGGACGAGGAGGATCAGTGGCAGTGAGGTCATCGACATCATCCTTCGGGGCAGTGCGACATGTAACGGCGCGCACACAGGCGCAGGGCAATTTGAGGGTGATTCATGGTGTTCTCCGGCGCGCGCGTGCGTACTGCATGCGCCGCGCCATGGGCGTGCGTCGCGGGTGCCACAGGTACGTTGCGCACCATCGTGGTCATCGGCGAGAGTGATTGTTGGTCGGCTGGGCGCCAGATGGCATCCGGCAGCCTGGCAAAGCAGGCATGCAGATAGTTGGCAAGCAACGATCCGGGGGGCGTAGTTGGGCTGAATTCTGGCATGCGCCGCCTCGTGAAATACTTCTCGGAATGCGACACTCTACCGTAGTTGACGACCTGACTACAACGCGTTCGTCGTTTATTTCGATTTTACTGCTGATAACTTCGGGTGCAGCGCAGCATTATCCGGCTTCAGGCAGTGATATTCAGCACCGGTTCGGCGGCTTCATCGACGCCATACGTGGCGCGCACTTCGGCGGTCAGCGCGTCCTGTGGCGCGGTTTCTTTTGCCGCCGCCGCCTTCGTCGCGGCGGCCGCTTCGGCCTGCTGGCGCAGCCTGGTGTCGTAGGCAGCCTGTTCGTCGTCGCTGACGGTCTTGTCCGAATCGGTGTCGGCCTCGGCAACGTAATCGTTGGTCGTGGCCGATGTGGTGGATGTGGCCGATGATGCGGCGGCGGCAGGTGCGCCGCCGGTCGGGGCGACGGCCGCTGCGGTTTCGGTGGCTGCTTCGCTGTCCGTGGCCGTACCGCTGTCGGTACTGGCCTCAGTACTGGCTTCATCAACGGCGCGCTGCACGCGCGACGCATCGGCCTGGGCGTTCAACTGGTCGCCCAGGCGCGCGCTGGCGGCCGATTCGGCGCTCTGGGTCGGCGCGGGAGCGTTGTCCTGATCGTCGGTCGTGGTGACCACGGCGGGGGTGGCAACCGTCGGGTCCGGATTGTTCCGGGCGGCCGGTGCCTGGGTTGCCTGGGTTGGGGTGCTGCTGCTGATGCTGGAAACCATGATGTCTGTCCTGTGGCGAGTCGTCTCTTTTTAACGGCCGCGCACCTGGCATGCAACAGGGGAGCAAATGTAAAGCGGCGTAAAGCCGGCTTGCAGGTGGTTGTCCGTGCTCGATGCGAGGGCTGGTACGATGTCGGGCTCGTCCCGGTGACTATCTGCGGGGGCGCTTCGAACAACCCATGCGATTCATGATGACGTTTCCCGTTTCCCGCGCCATCCCGGCTGGCGCTGCCATTGCCTGCCTGCTGATTGCGGCTGCGACGCTCGCAGGCTGGGCATGGCACGCGCCATTCCTGATCGGCGCGGCGCCCGGCCAGCCGCAAATGTACCCTTACAGTGCGCTCGGCTTCGCGTGCGCCGCTGTCAGCCTGCTGCTGATGCTGCGAGCGGCGCCGGCTGCTGCGCGGGCGAGCCACGTGCCGGCGCTGCTGGTCCTGGCGCTTGGTCTGGCTGGCGTGACGATGCGCCTTGCCGGTTGGGCGCCGGCGCCGCTGTCGCTCGGACTGGGCGCTGCGGGGAACGCGTGGAGCCTGCCGGCGCCGCTCACGGTGGGGCTGTTCGTTGTACTGGGCATCAGCCTGAACCTGATCGGCGGGCGCCGCACCGTGGGCCTGGCGCAGGCGCTCGCTGCCGGCGTCGCGCTGTTTTCGCTGCTGACACTGGCGGGCTTCGCCGCCGAAGACACCTTTTTGTACCAGCTGCTGCCGGGGCGCGGCACGTCGCTGCGTACCGCGCTGGCCTTCGTGCTTGTCAGTGCTGCCATCCTGTTGCTGCGCCCGGACCAGGGCATGGTCGTCGCGCTGACCGGCGCCAGCACCGGCGGCCGCACGCTGCGCCAGCTGGTGCTGCCGCTGGTGCTGGCGCCGGTCGTGCTGGGCATGATCGCCACCGGCGCAGTGCGCTCGGCCAATCGCGACATCGACCTGACCACGATGATCTGGCTGTTCGTCTGGGGCCAGCTGGTGATCCTGATCGCGGTGGTGTGGCGCTTTGCCTGGCAGTTGTACCGCCAGGAAGTCACGCGCACCCTGACCGAGCGCGAACGCAACGAGGCGCTGCAGGCGCTGCACCTGGCGGCCGAGCGCAAGAACGAATTTTTGGCGATGCTGGCGCACGAGCTGCGCAATCCGCTGGCGCCGATCAGCACCGCCGCCCGCCTGCTCAAGAGCGTGTATGCGACCGATCCGGGCCAGGTGCGGCGCACCAGCGAAATCATCACGCGCCAGGTCGAGCACATGGTTCATCTGGTGGACGATCTGCTGGACGTCTCGCGCGTCACGCGCGGCATGATCGAACTCGATCGCGCGCCGCTCGATTTGCGTCAGCTGGTGACGGCGGCGCTGGAACAGGTGCAGCCGCTGATCGAGCTGAAACGCCACAGTCTGCGCACCGAGCTGCCCGCAACCCCCGTGCCGGTGGACGGCGACGCCAAGCGCCTGATCCAGGTGCTGGCAAATCTGATCAACAATGCGGCGAAATACACGCCCGAACGTGGCAGCCTGGTGGTGTCGCTGCGTGTGACGGGCGCCGTCGCCGTGCTGACGGTGCAGGACAACGGCATGGGCATTCCGCCTGCGCTGCTGCCTGACGTGTTTGGCCTGTTCACCCAAGCGCAGCGCACCCCCGATCGGGCCCAGGGCGGTCTGGGCGTCGGGCTGGCGCTGGTAAAGAATCTGGTGGAGCTGCATGGCGGCCAGGTGCGCGCCGACAGCGCCGGGCCGGGCCGGGGCAGCACGTTCACGGTCATCCTGCCGCGCAGCAGCGACCAGGCCGCGCCGCCCGCCGCGGCACCAGCTGTTGAACATGCGCAGCGCAGTGCGGCCCGCCATGTCCTGGTGGTGGACGACAATGCCGATGCCGCGACCTCGCTGGCGCTGCTGCTCGAAGCAGATGGCCACCGGGTGCAGGTCGAACACGCGTCGCGCGTGGCCCTGCAGTGGATTCTGGGAGCGCAGCCGGACGCCTGCATCCTCGACGTCGGCCTGCCCGAGATGGATGGGCGCGAGCTGGCGCGGCGCATCAAGGCGGACATGGGCGCCGCCGCGCCGTTGCTGATCGCGCTGACCGGTTACGGCAGCGATGCCGACCGCCAGGCGGCGGCCCAGGCCGGGTTTGACCACTACCTGGTCAAGCCGGCCGACATGCGCCAGCTCACGTCACTGCTGGCGGGGATGAAAACCCGTCAGGGCGAGGCGGGCTTCAGATAGTCCTTCAGCGCCGCGACCACCAGCGCATGGTCGTCCGGCCCCGGCAGCCCGGACACAGTCACCGTGCCGACCACGCCCTGGCCGCGCACGATCACGGGGAAGGCCCCGCCGTGGGCCGCATAGTCGCGCATGTTCAGGCCCGGCAGCGCATCATGGTCGCCCCCGCCCTGGCGCACTTCGTTGTGGGTATAGAACGAGCTGTGGCCGGTGCGTCCGACCAGGTTGTTCTTGCGGCGGATCCAGTCGGCGTGATCGGGCGACGCCCCTGGCATCGCCTGTTTGAACAGCACGGTGTCGCCACGCGTGACCTGGATCGTCACCGTCTTGCGTTCGCGCTCGGCGCGCGCGACCAGCTGCGCACCGACGGCGCGCGCGGTGGCATCGTCGAAGCGGTCGAATTGCAGTTGCTGTTCTTCGCGCAGCAGCGCGGCAAGCGAGACGGTGGCAGTGTCGGTCATGGCATGGGGCGTGAGTGCGGACAGCGCCGCGGTCACGTACACCAGCGGCGCGTTCCAGTTGATGGCGACCTCGTTGGCGGCGTAGCTGCATGCGTGGTCGAGATAGGACAGCGCCGGCAGCTTGCTCGGATACGGCGGGCAGTCCTTGGCGTCCTGCTGGCCCGGATTGGGGCCGCCGGCCAGCCAGCCCGGTACCGGGCTGGCCACGCCGTCGGCCATCGATGGCCGGTGGTGCGGATGCATGACCGGGCGCGCGCCGAAGCCCGTGACGAACGTGTAGCCGGTGGCGTTGCGGCCCAATACGTAGTCAAGGCTCGACTGCGCCGCCTGCAGGTAGGCAGGCGTGCCGTTGATGCGATAGGCCTGCAGCAGCATCATGCCCTGGTTCAGGATTACCGCATTGCTGCCCCAGACGATGTCTTTTGATGCCAGCGGTACCCGGTAGCCGCCATCGGCATGTTTCGCGAGCTGGCTGGCCAGCGCGTCGATGCGGCGTTCGATCAGGGCGCGGTCGATGCCGGGCTTCAGGCGGGCGCGGTGGTGCGCCAGCGACGTCCAGCCCAGCGCGGCCACATCGCTCCAGGCCGGCGTGCTCAAGGCAGCATCACGGCGCATGAAGGCCTGCGCATAGTTATTCTGCCCGGTCGCGATGAACAGTTCGGCCGCTGCCCAGGCGAATTCGTCGGCCAGCTGCGCGTCGCCGTATTCGCCGGTGACGACATCCTTCGGGTTCTTGAAGACGACGTTCGGATGCGCCTCGGCCCAGCGCCACGCAGCCTGCGCCGCCGCCAGCATGCGCTGCGACAGGCCCGGCCACTTCGCCTCGTACGGCGCCAGCACGCGGCTGGCGGTGGCCATCGTGGCGGCGAAATCGAGCGCCGCTGCCGTGCTCTTGGCCACCACGTAGCGCGGGGTGGTGGACGCCGCGTGCGGCATCACGATCCCGTCGAAGCGCAGGTTGGTGAGCTTGTGGTACACGCCGCCATCGGCCGGGTCCTGCATCGTCAGCAGCCAGTCGAGGTTCCACAGCGCCTCGTCGAGGATGTCGGGCACGCCATTGCCGGATTCGGGAATGCCGATGTCGCGCTTGAAGACATCGGGGAAGTGCTCGAGCGCGGCCAGCAGCGTGTAGGTCGAGATGCCCGAGTTGACCACATATTTGTTATAGTCGCCGGCGTCGTACCAGCCCTTGGGACTGGCGATGACCGTGCCTTGCGAGCGCGCTTTGGATGCCGCCGACGCGTGCACCAGCACCTTGTCGTCCGGATGGCCCCCCGGTCGCGCCCACGCGCCGGCAAACTGTGGCGTGAGGTCAATCGCACTGCGGTTGAAGTAGAACGCCTTCAGGGCCGCGTCGCCCAGCGCGCGGTAGCCGTCCTGGGCGACCGTGAACGGATCGGAGACCAGGCTGCCCACGCGGACGCGGTAGGCGCCGGCCTGCGTCAATGCGCTGAAGTCGGCCACGCGCACGGTCTCGCCCGACGGCGCCCAGCGGCTCGCCGCGCCCAGCGCGCCGTCCAGCACGACCTTGCCGTCAGCGTCGACGACCTCGAACCGGTTCGCACCTGGCGCCTGCGGGATGACGGCCAGCTTGTGCGATTGCGGCAGAAAGCCCACCGCATTGACCTTGATCTCTGCAGATCCGGCGCTGGCAGCAAGCGTCAGCAGCGCCGTGGCGAGCACGGTGCGCTTCATGCCGGCACCGTCTTGGCATCCGTGCCGACGCCCGCCGCCGGCGTGCTGCCGTCATCGTGATAGAACGGCGCGTACCAGGTGGCGATGAACGACGGGATGGTCGCGACCATCACCAGGCCGAAGTAGGCGACGTACCCCATCATCTCCTGCAGGTGGCCGCTGATGACGCCCGTGACCATGCCGCACAGGCCCATGAGGCCCGTGCCGAACGCATAGTGCGTGGTCGTGTACTTGCCCGGTGCGAGCTGCTGCATCAGGTAGATCATGAAGCCGACCGCGCCGAAGCCGAAGAAGAACTTTTCGATGGCCACGCCCAGCGTGATCAGGACCAGGCTCGATGGGGTGTAGATGCTCATGACCAGGAAGGCGACGTTCGGGATGTTGATCGCGCAGCACAGCACGAACAGCGTCGACTTCAGGCCGCGCTTGGCGACATACAGGCCGCCCAGCAGCGAGCCGACCAGCACCGCGGCCAGGCCGTAGGTGCCGTAAATCAGGCCCAGCATTTCGTTGGACAGACCCAGGCCCCCTTTCGAGGCCGGGTCGACCATGAAGAACGGGCCGATCTTTTCCAGCAGGCCGACGCTGAAGCGAAACAGGAATGCGAACGCGATCATGCGCCATACGCCGCGCTTCTGGAACAACGTGACGAAGGCGTCGACCAAAATGCGGCCGGCATCCTTCGCGCTCGATGGCGTGTCGGCGGCGCGCGCGCCATCGGGCATGAAGCGCCAGTGCCACAGCGCCATCAGAAGCGTCAGGCCACCGACGAGCAGAAAGATGATGCGCCAGGCGTCGATCCAGTCCGGGCCGAACACGCCCGGATCATGGCCGAACACATGGGTGTGCAGGTAGCCGCTCAGGTAGACCATGCCGCCGGCAGCGACGATTGGCCCGATATTCCACGACAGGCTTTGGATGCCGCAGTACAGCGACTGCGCGCGCGCGTCGAGCGACGTGACGTACACACCGTCGCTGGCGATGTCCTGCGTCGCGCCGATGAACGACAGCGCAAAGAAGATCGCCATCAAAAACGTCATGTAGCCGGGCAGTTCCATCAGCAGCGCCACGCCGGCAAAGCCGGCGCCGATGGCGAGCTGCGAGCACAACACAAAGAACTTCTTGGTGCGGTACATCTCGACGAACGGCGCGAACAGCGGCTTGACCGTATAGGCCAGGATCAGGAGGCTCGAATACTGGGCCGCGCGGCCGTTGTCCATGCCCAGATTCTTGAACATGATGGCGGTGACGCTGGTGAGCATCACGTAGCCGAGCGCCATCGTGAAGTAGCCGGTCGGGACCCACAGCAGCGGTGATACGGTTTTGGCAGGGCGCATGATCGATCCGGTTGATCAAGCCTTGATGCGGCTGGCGATGAATTCGCGGTACCACAGCGCGCTGTCCTTCAGCGTGCGCTGCTGGTTCGCATAGTCCACGTGCACGATGCCGAAGCGCTTGGCGTAGCCCGAATTCCACTCGAAGTTGTCGAGCAGGCTCCAGAGGAAGTAGCCGCGCACGTCGACGCCCGCATCCATCGCGTCCTTGAGCGCGGCCAGGTGGCTGCGCACGTAGGCGATGCGCGCCGTATCATGCACGCGGCCGTTTTCCAGCACGTCCGGATTGGCCATGCCGTTTTCGGTAATGTATACCGGCGGCAGGTCGGGATACTCGGCCTTCAGTTTGAGCAGCAGTTCGGACAGGCCTTCGGGGAAGATTTCCCAGCCCATGTCGGTCACGCCGTGGCGCGCCGGCGCCGGCACGGGCGGGGTGCTGGCGCTGCACCACGAGCGGAAGTAATAGTTCGAGCCGAGGAAGTCGATCTTCTGGTGGATGATGGCCAGGTCGCCGTCAGCAACGACGGGGGCGTTCTCGCCATGGCCACGCAGCGCCAGTTCCGGGTAGCGGCCCTTGAAGATCGGGTCCATGAACCACTGCACCGAGCGTGCGTACTCGAATTCGGCCATGTCGCGGTCGGCCTGCGAATCGGTGGCCGGATCGGCGGTCCACTGGTTCAATACGATGCCCAGCTGCGCGCTGCTGCCGACTTCGCGCATGGCGCTCATGGCCAGGCCGTGCGACAGCAGCAGGTGGTGCGAGACCTGGATCGATTGCTTCAGGTCGGCCACGCCGGGCGCGAACTGTGCATTGCCGTAACCCAGGTTGGCCGTGCACCACGGCTCGTTGTGGGTGGCGATTGCCTCGATCCGGTTACCGAAGCGGCGCGCGATCTCGCGCGCGTAGTCGGCGAAGCGGTAGGCGGTCTCGCGATTGAGCCAGCCGCCATCATCCTGCAGGCCTTGCGGCAGGTCCCAGTGGTACAGGGTCGCGTGCGCGCGGATGCCTTTGCTTTCCAGTTCGGTCAGCAGGCGGTCATAGAAATCGAAGCCCGCTTCGTTCCAGGCGCCCTTGCCATCCGGCTGCACGCGCGCCCAGGCGAACGAGAAGCGGTAGGCGTCCACGCCGATCGAGGCCATGATGCCGACGTCTTCCTGGTAGCGGTGATAGTGGTCGCAAGCGACGATGCCGTCGCTGCCATCCTTGATATTGTTCTGGTCCAGGCAGAAGGTATCCCAGATCGACGGCCCCTTGCCATCGACGGCGGCAGCGCCCTCGATCTGGAAGGAACTGGTGGCCACGCCCCAGGTGAAGTCGGAAGGAAAATTATTGCGGAAGTCGAAGTCGGGGCTGTTGGTCATGGAACTCTCGGATCACTGCTGGGGCAGATTCAGGTCAAACAAAAAAAGCAGCGCGCCCACCGGGCGCGCTTGCCATGCTTCAGCTTTTAGAAATCAAAGCCGGTATTCACGCCAACCGTACGTGGTGGCTTGTACTGCGCCAGCCAAGGGCCGAAGCCGTTGAAGGCGCTGGTCTTGATCTTCTTGTCGCCGACGTTGCGCACGAAGGCGTCGACCCACCATTTGTCCTTCGCGTAGCGCAGGCCAAGGTCGGCGCTGGCGTAGGCTTTCTGGCGGTCTTCCGGACCCAGGTCGAACACGCTCAGGCTGACTTCATCCTCGTAGCGCGCCGTGATGCGCGGCACCAGGGTAGCACCATCGGCCAGGCGGAACGTGTGCTGGTACTGCACCGTGGTCGAGAACTTCGGTGCGTGTGGCAGCTTGTGGCCGCTCACGTCCAGACAGGTCTCGATGCGGGTGTCGACCGTGCACGGTGGCAGCGCATAATCGTTCGAGCCGGCGACCAGGTGACCCAGCTTGGTGTCGAGCACGGCCAGTGCGATCGACAGGCGGCCGTCTTTCGCGATACGGGCGGCGATCTCGGTTTCCAGACCCATGACCTTGGCGCCATCGGCGTTCTCGATGGCCAGGCCACGGCTGCCGTCGGAGAAGCTGACCGGCGAATTGAACTGGAAGTCCTTGAAGTCCATGTAGAACAGCGCGTTGTTGATACGCAGTGCGCCATCCATGAAGGTGCTCTTCGACCCGATCTCGAAGTTGGTCAGCGTCTCTGGCTGGTACGGCAAGCCGCGATCCTGCACGCCGCCCGCCTTGTAGCCGGTCGACACGCTCGCATACACCATATTGCTGCGGTCGATGTCATAGTTCACGCGCACCAGGCCGGTGGCTTTGTTGTCGCTGTAGCGGCCATCGTTCGGTACGCCGGACTGGTAGCCATTGACCGGATCGCGCGGATCGATCTGCGGATTGAGCGGCAGTTGTGGCGCGCTGGCGTCGTACGCCCAGGTGTAGCCGCGGCCGCCGATGTGAACGCGCTTGTCGTGGGTGTAGCGCACGCCGCCGGTCAGGTGCCAGGCGTCGGTGATGTTCCACGTGGCCTGGCCGAAGACGGCCGAGTTTTCCACGGTCTGGTCAGGCTGGATGAACGAACCCTGCCATGCCACGGTGCCATCTTCGGTGCCGTTCATGCCGCCGATGTCGAAGCGGATATTGTTCTTTTCCTTGCCGTAGTAGGCGCCGACCTGCCAGTCGATGGCGCGCGTGCCGACCGACTGCAGCAGGACTTCGTGGCTATAGCTGCGGTAGTTGGAGTCGGTCGTGGTGTGTTCCTGGAACTTGCCGCCCGAGATGATCGAGGTCGGGACGATCGTGCCGCCGTCCTGATCGAAGCGCATGTCGCCGCTGTACTTGGACCAGCCAGCCACGTATTGCAGCGCGAGGTCGGGGCTGATGTCCCAGCTCAGGCGGCTGCGCACGTTGTCGCTGTCACGGTTGACCCATGGCGACGAGTCGGACAGGGTTGACCAGTGGTCCTGGCCCGCACGCGGCGTCTGCATCAGGTTGGCGCTTGGGGTACCGCGGTCGATGAATTTTTCGTAGGCGATGTTCCAGCGCAGGTTCGGCGCCAGATGCCACAGCAGCGACATGCGCGCTGCAGTCTGGTCCTGGGCGCTGTACTTGTCGCCGCCAGAGACGTAGTTGTTTGGATTGATCGGGCGGAAACCGGCAGCGGCGCCGCCGGCGGCCAGGTAGGCAGCGCGCTGTTGCGCGATCGACGGGTTCGGGAATTGCTGGTAATCGACATAGCCATCATGACGCTCGTGCACGACGGCAAAGCGCAGTGCTGCCGTTTCGGACAGCGGCACATTGACCGCGCCGCGCGTGCCGATGCGGTTGTAGTCGCCGATACCGCCTTCCACGTAGCCCGAGCGGCTGTTCAGCTCTGGCTTGACGGTCTGGATATTGACGGCGCCGACGGTGGAGTTGCGGCCCCACAGCGTGCCTTGCGGGCCGCGCAGCACTTCGATGCCTTCGACGTCGAACAGCAGGGCAGTGGCGCCTTCGGCGCGCGGCGAATACACGTTGTCGACGAACGAAGCGACTTCAGGATCGGCGTACTCGGTCTTGGCGCTGTCGTTGCCGATGCCGCGCAGCGTCATCGTGGTCACGCCGTGGTCACCCTGGGCCGTGGCCTGGAAGCCCGGGACCAGTGCGACGACGTCGAGCAGGGTCTGGACATGGTTGTCGGCCAGCGTGGCGGCGGTCAGCGCGGTGACGGCGATCGGGGTGCGCTGCAGCGAGGTCGAGCGCTTGGTGGCGGTCACGACCACTTCGGCGATACGGCCGTTGTCGACGACTGCTGCCGGGGTGGCGGCGGCAGGCGACGCCGGATCGGCAGCCGATTGGGCCTGCGCCGTGCCGATGCTGGCGAGCAGCGTCAGGATGGCCAGGCGGATAGGGGCGGACGAGGGCGTACGGACCCCTGCCAGTTGGGGCGTCATGGTTGTCATGCTTGTCTCCGATATAGTTTTATGGATGCTGCTTGCGTTAGGACTGATAAGAAATCGGTTTCATCAATCTTGAAAACGGTTTCATAGTAATTTCAACGGTAAAAAAATGTCAATTAGTATTTATGATAGGGAGTAGCGGGTTTGTTGCAGGTCAACGACGGATTGTTTATGAAAGCGTTTCATAAGCATCGTTCAGCGGCCGTTTTATGTGAAAGCTGCGTGATATACTTCAAGCAACAAATTGCCCCGGACCTGTCCAGAACGCTTCATGAAAAACATCGAGAGCGGTATCACCACGCTGTACCAGGTCGCCAGCAGGGCAGGCGTGTCGCCGGCGACCGTCTCGCGCTTTTTGAACGGCACCGCGAAAGTGTCGGACGACAAGCGGCGCACGATCGAGCGCGTCATCGATGAGCTCAACTACAAGCCCAACCGCCTGGCGCAAAGCCTCAAGATGGGCAGCACCAACACCATCGGCGTCCTGACCCAGTCGCTCGAGAGCGGTTACTTCAACCGCGCCATGGTTGGCATCGAGGATGCGGTCAAGGCATCCGGCTACGCGCTCCTGATCATGAGCGGCCACTGGCATGCCGATGAAGAAGCCGAGCGGGTCGAGCTGTTGATCGGGCGCCGCGTGGATGGCGTGGCGATCCTGACCGGCAATATGAGCGACAAGCAGATCCTCGACTTTTCGCGCCGCGTGCCGATCGTGGCGTTCGGGCGCGAAGTGCAGGGCGAGCGCACACAGGCCTTTTGCCTGGACAACTACGGCGGTGCCTGCGAAGCGGTGGAATACCTGATCAGCCAGGGGCACCGGCGCATTGCCCACATCGCCGGGCCACCCGATCATCGCGACGCGCGCGAGCGCCTGGCGGGCTACAACGACACGCTGGCCAAACACGGCATCGCGAGCGACCCACGACTGGTCGTGACGGGCGACTTCAGCGAGTCCAGCGGCCTGCTGGCACTGAACAGCCTGCTGGTGGCCAATGTGCGTTTCAGCGCGATCTTCGCAGCCAACGATTTGACGGCCTATGGCGCGCGCCTGGCGCTGTACCGCCGCAATATCCGCGTACCCGAAGACATCTCGCTGGTCGGCTTCGACGATCTGGAAAGCTCGATGTACACGACGCCGCCACTGACCACCGTGCGCCAGCCGCTGTATGAAGTCGGGACCGGGATCGGGCGGCGCATGCTGGCCATGCTGGGGCATCAGCAACCGGCTGCCGATGTGCCGGGGTTGAGTCTGGTCGTGCGGGAGTCGGTGCGGCTGGTGTAAGCGCCGTGCTGTAGGCTTGCTCAAAGGACTTCATAAAAATCGCTTGCTATTAAATAGCGAGCTATGTAATATGCTGTTCATGGCAGCGCCGAACGTACCCCACAACGGGCAAGCGGGTCGGCGGGCCAAGGCAGCAACCCATATAAATAGCGCGCTATATAATAGCGTTAAATAGTTCGGCGGGCATCCGCCACCCTTTCAAGGAGTCTCATCATGGCAATCGAAAACGTTCTCTACCGCGCCAATGCTACCGCAACGGGTGGCCGCGAAGGCCGCGCCGTGTCGTCCGACAGCGCGCTGGATGTGAAGCTGACGACCCCAAAAGAACTCGGCGGTAATGGTCTGGCTGGCACGAACCCTGAGCAATTGTTCGCTGCCGGCTACTCGGCCTGCTTCCTCGGCGCGATGAAATTCGTCGCCAACCGAGACAAGCTGAAGATTTCGCCGGACGTTGCGGTAGAAGGCACGGTCGGCATCGGCCCGATCCCGACCGGTTTCGGCATCGAAGTCCTGCTCAAGATTAGCCTGCCAGGCGTGCCAGCCGATGAAGCGCAAACGCTGATCGACCGCGCGCACATCGTGTGCCCGTATTCGAACGCGACCCGCGGCAATATCGATGTGACGCTGCAACTCGTGTAAGACACGTCGCCTGGGAAACCAGGATAAAAAGCCGGGGTCAGGTCTGACATTCGGACACGATCTCGACAGTCGGGTAGTCGGAGCGGACTGGTACCGGGGCAGCCTGACTGGGCGTGGCATTATTGGCAGTTGTTAAGGCAGAGGTCGTGTCTGAATGTCAGACCTGACCCCGGCTTTGACTTGTTGCAACTGATTCAAGACAAGGCTGCTTGAGAAACCAAGATCGTGCCGATGACCAGAAAGGCTGCCTGAGGGTAGCCTTTTTTTGTGCCGAGGCACTAAAAATCGATGTCATTTTTCAGTCATGATTTAACAATTGGCGCACCCTTTGGTTGATGCTCTAGGGACGGCGACGTACTTTCCTCAGAAAAACCTTTGCCACGACATTTTCTTGTTGTAGCAAGTCGTCGAAGTGCTGCACTTGCACTAGGATTTGCCCGTTTTTGGTGCGTCGCAACAAATACAGATTGTGAATAGCAATTCCTCAAGCACCGCAATGGACGCAATAAATCGTTACATATTCCGCGATTTATGGGATTTTTTCGTTGTTTTTATTGTTAAATCCCTATCTGGTGATGTGTCCAAGCCAACGCTTTCATTATTCATGTGTGAGTGCAAAACAACGGTTGCAAATATTTTTTCGTTTAGAAAACCATAGCGAAAAAAGGTGTTTAGAATTGCGCTCCATCAGATGCCTGAAGTAAATATTTCACGCGCGGCTGGCTTCTGAAGAGCACTTTGGCAATCCTTTGACACCTCAATAATTTAACAATTCACCGCTTTCATGCACACCCCTGTTTCTGCGCCGCGCCGTTCGTCGTTTGTCCTTGTACAAGCCCAGCAATATTCCCTGCCACTCGTCTTCGCGCTGTTCGGCCTGATCATGGGATCGTGGGCTGGCCGTATCCCTGCGCTGGCCGCCGGCGTCAATGTGTCGCATGCGGCACTGTCGATGGTGCTGGTCTGTGGCGGCCTGGGTGCCGTGCTGTCGTATCCGGTTTCGTCGTTCATGATGGGCCGCTTCGGCGCCCGCAAGACCATCCTGCTGGCGGGCCTGGCACTGCTGAGTGTGCTGGTGTCGATCGGCATGGCGCCGACCGTGCCGCGCCTGATGATGTCGGTGCTGATGTTGGGCGTGACCGCCAGCATCTTCGATGTGGCAATGAATTCGGCGGCAGCGCGCCGCGAAAAAGTCAGTGGCAAGTCCGAAATGTCGCGCCTGCATGGCCTGTGCTGCGCTGGCGGTCTGGTGGGTGCCACGCTGGGCAGCTTGATGGCCAGCCTCAAGATTGCACCGGCAACCCACTTCCTGATGCTGGCCGGTCCGTTAGCCGTCGTGCTGTGGATGGCCTACAGCGTGCTGGAAGCAGATGAAGTCGGCGTCCAGGTTGAGAAGAAATCGTTTGCATTGCCACGCGGTCCGCTGGTGCTGCTGGGTCTGCTGGGCTTCTTCGGTTCGATGGCTGAAGGCAGCATCGCTGACTGGAGCGGCATGTTCCTCAAAGAACACTTCGGTGCATCCGATGGTCTGGCGCCGCTGTCGCTGTCGGCTTTCTCGGTGATGATGCTGATCTCGCGCATGTTCGGCGACAAACTGAAAGAGCGCCACGGCGCCAAGCGTCTGGTGAGCACCGGCGCCATGATCGCGGCGGCCGGCCTGTTCTTCGCGGTGCTGGCCCCGAATGCCTATGTGGCGCTGATCGGTTTCGCTGTTGCCGGTGTTGGCCTGGCGCTGGTGTTCCCGTTCGTGTTCAGCGCGGCTGGCGCGCAAGGCCCGGCAGCCCTGGCTGCGGTGGCGAGCATGGCGTACAGCGGCAGCCTGATGGGCCCGCCAGCCATCGGTGCCGTCGCGCACTTCATCGGCATGCAGGCAGCCATTGCCTACATCGGCGGCCTGTCGATCGTGATCGCGATGGTCGCTTGCCGTACCCGCATGCTGAAGTGAGTTGCGTGCACTGCGGCCTGGATGGCCGCATGCCTGACCTAAAAATACAAACGACAACGCAGACGGCGCCACAAGGCCCGTCTGCGTTGTCGTTTCTGGATCAGCCTGCTGCTTGCTTGAGCCACTCGCGCGGCGAGGCGCCCATCATGGTCGTGAAGGCGCGCGTGAACGTGGACGGGCTGGTATAGCCGGCGCGGCTGCTCACTTGCTTGACTGGCATGCCCTGGCGCAGCAGGCGGCTGCCGACGCCGATGCGCCAGCGGGTCAGGTATTCGCCCGGCGGCATGCCCATCACGTCGCGGAAGCGTTCGGTGAACGCGGCGCGCGACATGCAGGCCACCTTGGCCAGCGATTGCAGGCTCCACGGCTCATGCGGGCGCTCGTGGATGGCCGTCAGCGCCAGCGACAACTGGCGGTCCGACAGGCCGGCCAGCAGGCCCAGCGACAAGCGCCCGCTGTCGAATTCGCGCCGGATCACCTGGATCAGCAACACGTCGCACAGGCGATCCAGGATCACTTCGCGGCCCGGCTCGGCCTGGCTGGCTTCGCTGAACAGCAGGTCGAGCGTCGAGCGCAGTCCGGCAATTTCGCTCAGCGGCATGACGAGACAATTGGGCAGCACGCGCGACAACGGATTGCTCATCTCGTCCTGGAACTGGATATGGGCGCACAGCAGGTTGGCGGTGTGGCCGGGATGCACCTGCAGACGGTGGCTGGCGCCGCGTGGGTAAAACAGCAGCGTCGGTTCGGTGACGGTGATGACTTCGCCATCGTCATGGATGAAATCGACCGGCCCTTCGCGCACCACGTGCAGCTGACCGGAGACACCGTTTTCGGTGAATTGATTGGTATCGCAAAACGCGCCGTTATAGAAGATACGGGCGTTGAATGAATGGCGACCGACCAGTGATGACAGTTTGTCCATGACAGTACGATTTAGATAGATAGCTATCTATTCTGGACGAAAAGCGCTATTTCTGTGTGGAAATTGGTGACATTTTCAGCGCGAATACAACGCTTTTTGAATGCCATGATCCAACTATTTCCCTAATAAATTAATGACTTACACAGCAGCCAAGCAGGCAAAAGTCGGAGCGCGGGTCGGTAAATTGCAACATGACCTGACTAGACAAGTTGCAGGACGATTTCGTTAATGACATCGGGTCAAGAGCAGTTCAAGGCGCCAGTGCTTAGCATGTCGGCAACGCCGATTCAGAGCATCCATCACCAGAAATAATGCGTCTTTAAAGGCGCGCTGGCTTGTGGACACCACGTTGCCCAGAGCGGTAAACGGGCAAGGGCCACGCCGAATCCCGAACCGTGAAAGGCAGTATCATTTGGCGATCTCCTTGACCACCCCATCGACCATGCTGCATACGCCTGCTTCCTTCACGCCACTGTTTGCGCCGCATCCGGATCCGGCGCCGCTGAACTTCCTGTTCCACAAGGGCCAATTGCTGGTGCGTGAAGACGGGCCCGCGCTGCCCGACGTCGCCGTGCTCGAACAGGTCGGCGCGGTGCGCGGACACCTGCAGCCGCTCGGCCTGCTCGATGGCCGGTACTGCCAGACCGGCTGGCTCGATGCCGAACCCGCACTGCCGGCAGGCTATGCGTGGCGTGGCCTGCGCGCGCTGTTTGGTGTGATGGACGAGTCCCTGGTGGGCCTGGCCGGTCGCGCCGCCCAGGTCGCGGAATGGGCACGCACCCATCGCTTCTGCGGCGTGTGCGGCAGCGGCACGGTGCTGGCCACAGGCGAGCGTTGCTTCAAGTGTCCGCAGTGCGGTCACATGGCCTATCCGCGCATCTCGCCGGCCATGATGGTGTTGATCCGCAAGGGCGATCAGGTACTGCTGGCCAAACACGTGCTGCATGCCACGCAGCGTTTCGTGCCGCTGGCGGGCTTCCTGGAAGCGGGCGAGTCGATCGAAGAATGCATCACGCGCGAAGTGTTCGAAGAAGTCGGACTGCGCGTGCACAATCCGCGCTATTTCGCCAGCCAGTCATGGCCGTTCCCGCACTCGCTGATGCTGGCCTTCACGGCCGATTATCTGGACGGCGAGATCCGCGTGGACCCGGCTGAAATCGCCGAGGCGCGCTGGTTCGGTCCGGGTGACGAGTGGCCGGAGCGGGTGCCGCAGATGTCGATCTCGAGCGTGCTGATCGACGCGCACCGGCCACCCGGTACGTAATACCTGACGTGGCGCTACGGCGCTGCCGGGCCGGCATGGTGCGCCATGGCTTGCCCGGCCTGTACCCGGGCCGGCTTGGCGCCCGTGCTGCGCAGATTGATCGCGCGTTGCAGGATATCGAACCAGAACGGCGCGCCGAACAGCGTCGTGCTGGCAGTGATCAGCCAGCCGGCGACCTGCAGCACAAACGCAGCGTCGAGCACCGGGGTAAAGCTGGCCCAGCCGATCGGCAGCGTTGCCAGATCGTTCACCAGCTCCGCGTCGAGCGCGGCAGGCACGGCGCCGATGCCGGCAGCCAGGGCCGGATGCCGCCATAGTGTCTGGAACAGATGGATACTGTCGATGTTGAGCAGGATTGCCAGCAGCAGCGCCAGCAGGAACGACACCAGCAACTGGCGCCGTTTATAGGCGCCCGACAGGCGCGCCATGGTGCTGTCGAACCAGCCGCCCAGCGCCGCCTGAAAGCGCTGCACGTCGCCGCCCGTTTGCACGTACAGCGTGTTCAGCGCGCGCCGCAATTGCGGATCGGGCACGGCGGCGATGGCGCTGTCGAGCGCCATGCCGCCCCCGCGGATGGCGTCGATCAGGGCAATCGCGAAGTTGGCTGGTTCGATGTAGGATGGGCCGGGATGCGGCGGCGCGTGCGGGCCGGTGAGGTCGTCATGTGCACTGACCAAAAGGTGTGCGTAGACCGCCCGCGCAGTGCCGGTGAACTGCGGGTCGCGCAGCATGCGCTGGATGCAGGTGCGCAGCATGCCGGCGCGCAGGCTGAACGCGGCCGATAATGCCTCTTGCAAGGTGGTGACCGTCAGCGCCAGGGAGCCGTAGCAGAATGCCATGCCGATGACGACTTCCAAGACCGTGCTGCCGAACATGACGCTCTCCCTGAACGACGACCGTACTCAACGTTATGAGATATGTCGCATGCAGGGGATGATTTAGCGCAAGAATAGGGCCACCCCGACCGGGGCCAGACGTTTTCTATATACTGGCGGCAATCGTTATTTTAGGGTGCACCATGTCTGACAAAGAAGCTTTCACCGAACACGACTGGCGTCGTCTATTGAAAACGCTGGGCGAAAATCCGGACCGTCCCGGCCTGATCGAAACGCCCGCGCGCGTGACCAAGGCCTGGAAGCACTGGACTTCGGGTTACGACCAGAATCCGGTTGAAGTGCTCAAGGCGTTCGAAGACGGTGCCGAGGAATACAACGAGCTGATCGTCGTGCGTGGCATTCCGGTCTACAGCCATTGCGAGCACCACCTGGCGCCGTTCTTCGGCAAGGCCACCGTTGGCTACCTGCCGAACGGCAAAATCGTCGGCCTGTCGAAGCTGACCCGCCTGGTCGATATCTTTTCCAAGCGCCTGCAGGTACAAGAACGCATGACGATGCAGATCGCCAACGCGCTGATGGAAGTGCTGGAACCGAAAGCAGTGGGCGTGGTCATCAAGTGCCGCCACCTGTGCATGGAAAGCCGTGGCATCCGCGCCATCGGCGAAGAAACCATCACATCGACCCTGCTGGGCGAGCTGCAGCCGAACCTGGCACTGCGAACCGAGTTCCTGGCGCTAGCGCGGGACTAGCTAGGTTCAATTATTTTGGGTAGACTGTAAATACAGCTAGGGAACCTGTTCCAGATCCGGGCCTCCAAGCTGTTTTGGAGGTCACCCATGGACCGAGCTGTCTACCCCAGCGATATACCACGCGAACACTTCGAGGTCGTGCGCGCCATGCTTGAAGCGGCACGCCGCAAGACGCGCCCGCGCAAGCACGATTTGTACGACGTGTTTTGCGCCGTATTGTATTTTTTGCACACTGGCGCCACCTGGCGCGCGATGCCACCCGATTTTCCCCCGTGGCGCACGGTGCACGAGTATTTCACGCAGTGGACGATGCAACGCGAAAACGGCCAGTCGCTGCTTGAAAGCGTGCTCGAGAAATCAGGTCGTGACGTCGAGCTCAACCGATTGCGCGCGCTGACGCAGCGCTACTGAGCCTTATTCGCTGACCGCTTCCGGCTTCTCGAAGTTGAGCTTGTTGTCGCTGTCCAGCGTAAAGATCCCCAGCGGCAGGCCGGTGACGGCATCGGGGTCGGGCGCCTTCAGCTCACTACAGGTCGTGGTGTCGATCTGCCACGCCTGGTCGTCCGCGCGCAGCGTATAAACGTTGTTGCCGTTGCCGAACAGCTCGACCTGCAAGTCGGCCAGCCACACCGAGCCCAGCTCATACTGGCGCTGGCAATCCGGCAGGCGCGACATGACGATACGCAGCGTGCCTTCCTTCGTCCAGAAATTGTCCTTCTCCACCTTCAGCGTGATCGCATGATCGGTATTCAGGTCGATCACGTACGTCGACGTCTCGATGAAGCAGCCGCTCAGCAGTAGCGGCGCCAGGAAGATGAGGGGAAGGCGCATGAAAGGTCCGTTGTTCATTGATGCAGTTGCTGCCGAGTATAGCAACTGGCCTATGCGTCCGGGCAATTCCGTGGCGGGCACGCCTGGCCGGCGAGCGACAGCAGATCCGCGGGCGTGCCGAACTCCCGCTCTGGCGCCACCTGGCGCAGCGCTTCGATCGACGCATAGCCCCAGCCGACCGCGCCGAATGCGATCCCGGCCCGCCGCGCGGCGTCGCCATCGGTTGTCTGGTCGCCGACATACAACGCCTGGATCGCCGGCACCGTGGCACGGCGCACGACCTTGCGGATGCGCGCGGCCTTGCCGAAGATCGACATGCCGCATTCGTACTGTCCCATCAGGCCTGCCAGTTCCGGCCCCAGCACGTCGCGCACATTGTCTTCGGCATTGGACGAGACCACCGCCAGCCGCACACCATTGCGATCGAGCTCGCGCAGCGTGTGGGCGATGCCGTCGAACAGCGCGATGCGGCCGGTGGCGCCGCGCATGCGGTCGATGAACGAGCGCGAGGCGATCGGCAGCTTCCAGGCCGGCATGCCGACATGGCGCATGATGTCGCGCGGACCGTAGTGGCGCAGCTGCTCGGCCTGCGCCGCGTCGACGCGCCGGAAACCGTGCTGATCGGCGATCTCGTTGAACACGCTCATGAAGAAGGGCCACGAGTCGGCCAGCGTGCCGTCGAAGTCGAAGATCGCCAGGCGATAGCTCATGCGCGGGTCAGTGGAATAAACGTCATGCGACGATTATAGAAGACCGCAGCACAGGCACGTCGCCGGGACGCCCTGTCAGCGCATCGCCTGCAGGCCGCCCGCCTGCAGCGACTGGCGCAGCCGCGTCGCATCGCGCCCCGGCGACAGGCCGAAGAAGCGCGCGTATTCGCGCGAAAACTGCGAGCTGCTTTCGTAGCCCACCGCATGGCCCGCGCGCGCCGCGTCGATCGACCCGGCGAGCATCAGCCGCCGCGCTTCTTGCAGGCGCAGCTGCTTCTGGTACTGCAGCGGACTCATCGAGGTCACGGTCTTGAAGTGCTCGTGCAGCGTCGACGAACTCATGCCCACCTCGCCAGCCAGGCGCTCGACGCTCAGTGGCCGGTTGTAGTGATCCTTGATCCAGCAGATGGCCCGGGTGACCTGCGCGATGCGGCCATCGCCGCGCGCGCAATGGCGCACGGTGTCGGCATGCTCGCCGGTGAGCAGGCGATAATGAAATTCTTTCAGCAGCAGCGGCGCGAGCACCGCGATGTCGTGGGGCGCATCGAGCAGGCGCACGAGGCGGTTGGCGACTTCGAGCAGCGCGGGCGTGGTCTCGCTCAGGAACAGCCCGCGCGCAGGGGGCGTGCCGCGCGCGGCCGGGCGGGCCGGCAGTTCGAGGTCGAGCGCAGCGAGCAACTGGGCATCGAGATCGACCCGCAGGCACAGATAGGGTTCATCTTCGGTCGCCAGCGTCACGCAGCCGGTCACCGGCAAATCGACCGACACCACCAAAAACTTGGCCGTGTCGTACCGGTAGTCGGTGCCGCCCAGCGAGACCAGCTTGGCGCCCTGCGCGATGATGCACACCGCCGGCGTGTGCACGACACGCAGCGGTTCAGTGGTCTGGCCGCTGCGGATCAGCCACACGCCGGGGATCGGGCTCTGGTGCATGCCGTCGCCGGGGGTGTGCTGCGCAATCTGGGTGGCGAGGTCGCGGATCGCTTGCATGGACAGTTTCTCGGGTCGGTGAACAACGTGCCATTAGACCACCGGCGGGGCCTGCGATGGTCCGGGAAGATTGCACGATCCTCCGGCAAGGCAGCCGTTGCCAACGGTAACACTCACACGCAAGGCGCGCCGTTGGTCAGCAGGCAGATGGTGGCCACTTGCGCGCGCTCGACGTAATCGGCCCGTGGCACGCTGCCGGGGTCCGGGCAGGTGGTGGCAGTGCCATTGCAGGCCACGGCCTCGATCCGGTAGATGCGTTTGACAACCGGCGACGAGTTACCGCTGTCATCGATCGCTTCGCCCTCGTTATAGGCGCGGAACGAGCAGCTGACACTGACCAGAAATCCGGACTCGGCACGGAAGTCATTGAGATGGTTGACCGCCCCCGCTGGCGCTGCATTGCTGGTCGACGGAGGGGCCTGGGAGCAGCGCTGCGCCGGGTTGTTAAAGACCCATTCAAGGCCGCCGCGCGCCGCCAGGCTGGCGCGTGAGGCCAGCAAGGCCTGGTTGACGGTGCTCTGCTGCGTATCGGTCAGGCGCAACAGCACGACCGCGACGCCGGCAATCACCACCAGGAAGATCACGGCAGCAATATAGGCGAAACCCGACTGGCGCCGGGGAAGGATGGGGAAGCGGATCATGGCAGGTTGTCGACGTGGGTGCCGATCGTGAGCGGGACCGATTCACCGCGCTCGGTCAGCGTGAGCTGGAGTTGTACGAAGCCGCTGTCCTGGGTCGCTCCCTGGTTGGTGTAGACGACGAAGCTGCAGGCCGACACCCGGGTGGCCACGATGGCCGATGTGCCGGCCGGCGCATTGCACGTCGTTGCGCCAGGCGTGGTGCGGGAAAACCGTGTCAGGAAGCCTGTGCCGTTGCCGGTTACTTTGTCGACGCCCTGCGTACAGACGTAAGTAACGACGCGCTCGTTTCCTGGCACGACCAGGAAGCGGCCGCCATCGTACCCTTGGGGAATCTGGATCGGCGCGTTCAGCATGATGCGGCTGATGCCGGCCTGCGCATTCGGCGATGGCCCGGCCAGCGCGCTGACCGTGCCGACATTTGATCCGTTATACACATCGTCCGGACTGCGGTTGCCGATCACGATCGCATCGCCTGGTGTCGGCATCGCATTGAGCGGCGTGAGCACATCGAATGCGGTACCGGTTTCGGCATCGTTGATATGGGCGTCGCCGGGATTGACCGTGTCAGGGCCCATTCGATAACGGCCGCCATCGCGGGTGGGCACGAGGTCCAGGCATTGCGGATTATTCAGGCGCAGCGAATTGGGCACGGCGGCGCGCACCTCGGTGGTGATCCTGCGCAGCGCGGTGTCAGCCTGACTCGTCAGGCCTGCGCGCTGGCTGATCAAGAGGTAACTCTGAATCGCCGGGGCCAGCTGCATCGTGAGCACGCCGCCGATGATGCCGATCAGGACGATGACCAGGATCAGCTCGACCAGCGAGAACCCGCCATCGCGCTGCACGCTATGGCGCATGGAGTAGCGCATGCAATGGCTCATGGACGCGTCCTCCAGCCGACCAGACGCAGATCCTGGGCGCCGGGCGCGCTTACGACGACCTGGACGCGCATGGCGTCGGTAGCGGCCACGCCGGTGAGGCCCTGTGGGCTGACCTGCACCTGCACGGTATAGCGTTCCAGGCCTGGGACAGCGCCGCCGTTGACATTGCTGACGGCGACAGGCCCATAGCCGTTGTAGTCCATGAGGTCATTGAAAAACAGGCGACCAGTCTGATTTTGCTGGGCGACGAACGGCTTTTGCATGACCTCTTCCATCATCGATTCGGCGATCGCCAGCATTTGCTGGGTAATCAAGGGATCGGTGGAGGCGATATTGGCGCGGTTGTAGGCAGCCACGAGTCCCGCCAGGGCGGTGCCCACGATCACGATTGCGACGATCAGTTCGATCAGCGTGGTGCCTGCCATGCGTTTAATGGACATAGCCAGTGCCTCCGTCGAGCGTGATGGTGCGCCGGAGGGCGTCAGCACCCTTGATGGCGATGTCGACCCTGCCCAGGCGTACGCCGTTGCCGTCATCGATGGTGCCGTCGGGCCGGAACAGCAGCAGCGGGGGCGCGCCGTTCATGACGATGCCTGCTTCCTTGCTGTCGTACAGACCATCGGTGATGCCCTGCAGCTGCACGTTGCCACAGAGTCCGTTGCCGACAGCAGTACGCACGCGCAGCGTCAGCGTGGTTGCCGTCGTGGTCACGCATACCGTGCGGCGCCGCGCGACCGCGCTTTTCTGGGCCATGCGCAGTCCGCTGGCCACCTGGTCGCCAAACAGGGCCGCGCCGGTCGCGCTGTCTCCCATCAGGCGCGGGACAGCGAAGGCTGCCAGCACGCCGATCAGCACCATCACCGTAATCAGTTCAACCATCGTGAAACCCTGCTGGCGGCTCAATTGAACACCTGGCGCACATGGATGATGCGACGCTCTTCGGCCGACTGCTCGCCAAAGGTCGCGCGCGCCGATGGATCGGCGCAGCCCGTGGGCAGGCGCAGCCAGGCCAGCCGGGCGCCGGTGTTCTTGGGATACACGGCGTTGTTGCACGGCAGGGGCTGCGTATCATTGCCCAGATTGATCGCCAGGTCGATCCAGCCGGGCCGGTCACCCGTCAGATCGACTTGCCCGCGGCCGCTGGCCAGTACCACGGCACTCTTGACAGCGCCAATCGTCGGCGCCACGCCCTCAGTGACTTTTGGACGGGCCACTTGCACGAACGCGCTGGCCGGAATCACGGTGAAGTCATCCTTCTGATTGAACAGCCAGCTTTTACCGGTCCAGTAATAGGCTTCAATGCGCATCGGAAGTAGCGTGTTGATGCGACCGAATGCATTGGCGATACGCAGGCGGCCACTATGGACTGCAGGCCGGGCTTTCTCATAGCTGCCCTTGCCATCGCCCGATGTCACCACGTCCCCGCTGTTGCTGGCCCTGAGCAAAATGCTGGCAGCGATCGGCGCCGCGGTTGTCGGCCCGTAAGCCGGCTTGGCCTGTGCGAGTCCGGCCTTGAAGGCGCTCGCCGGCACGGTGAAGTCCTTCAGTTCGGCACTGGTGTCCTTGATTGCAGCATAGTCGGCCGGATTGAGCGCAGTCAGCGTCACCGTTTCGCTCAGGCCCAGGTCGCCCGAATAGTTCGTGGTCATGGCGCCCTGCGCATTCATCGCCGCCACCTCGACAGGGATTGGCTCGCCAGCATAGTAGAACGTGCGTGTCGTGCTCACAGTCGGATAATCGACCTTGAAATACTTGGGGATGAAGGGGCCGACGGTCGGCGTGCATGTCGCTGACTTGCCACTGGTGCTCAACACTTCTACTTTGCTACCCAAAAAATCGCTCAACGTCGCTTTCAGGTCCAGCATGCCGACGTCGCCCCACGCCAGGGTCGCCACACCGACGCCGCTATTGAATTCCGTTTTGGCGCCGGTGAACAGGTTCGCGCTTCCCTTGCCCACGCAGGACACCGCAATGTCGGTGAGGGTGGCGCTAGCTGCCAGGGTGCTGCGGTTGAAACTTGGCGTGGTGGCGCCGGCCTCGTTGACCGCCGTGACGGTGACCTGGAAATTGTCGCCCGCGCGAATGGGTGAGGAAGGCAATGTTGAAAAGATGAATTTGTTGGGCACAACGGTCACCGTGGTGTCGCCTTGGGCGTCGTCGAACGACGCCAGAAGCTTGAGCGTGCCCACATCCTGGTAGGCCAGCGTCAGCGCTGCCTTGCCGTAGTCATCGAAATAGCTGCTGACGGCTTGCGCCGCACCGTTGGAACACACCAGTGTAGCGGCGCGTTTGGTCGTGGTATCGGTCAGCAGCAAACCCTTGGTGTCGACACTGGTCGTGACATGCTGGCAGGCGTACGCGATATCCTTGCTGGTTTTCTTGAAGGCCGCCACGCACTGGCCGGTGGCAGGGTCGGGCGCGAGTGCCGTGACGATGGCGCCTGCGCTGACACCGGCCTTATGGTGGTTCGCATCGATCCGGAAGCTCACGCCGCTGGCGAACGTCATCGCGCAGCTGGTTGTCCTGCTCGTGCTGTTGTAGCAGGTGGTGGCCGGTTTGGCGCCACTTTGCGTCAGTTGCAGGGTGTCCGCGCCGGCCGTGTTGCGCGACACCTGCGCCAGCGTGGTGCCGGAGCTGTCGATGGTGGCCGCCACTGCACCCGGCGACAACGTGATTTGTGCACCGCCCTTGTACAAGGCGCTGCAAGACTCGTTGGCGCAGGCCGTCACAGTCACGCTTTCCGGCGCGCAGGTGCGGCCGCTGCCGTCATGGGTGATCTGAAAATGGTGCAAGGGGGCCGTCGCCGGCTTGGCCGACTCACAGGTCGGGCCTTCGGGGGTATTGACCGGATAGCCGCTCTGGTTCTCCACACAGTCGCACTCGCCAGGGCGCGTGCCTGTCTTGCAGATGATTTTCTTGGCCACGCGGCCGTGCCAGTCCAGCTTTGCAAAGTCGACCGCTGCATTGCCCGTGATGAGCGCCTCCGAGGCTTGCAGCGTCATCTGACCGGTGTCGACGTTGCCGTCGATCGTGCTGCCCGAGCCCAGGAACAGGCTCGTGGACGCCTTGACGTCGCCCGTGATCCTGACCGGCGTACCAATGGTGATGGCGGTACCGGTGACAGGGCCAGTGATCGTCGTGTTCGATCCGATGGTGACCGGACCGGTGGAAACCAGCGTGCCGGTGATCTGCAAGGTTGACCCACTGCCCAGCACCAGCGACGCGGCGCTGATGTCGGCCTTGAAGGTCTGCACCTGGTTGCCAGCGGTGAAGGTTTTGGCAGAGCTGAACGAACCACCGGACACATTCAGGTTGAAGGGCGGAAGATCGGCAATGCTCAGATTGCCCGTACTGGTCAGGCGCGCGGTGCCCGACATCGTCAGGCCCTGGTTGTAGCCGAACGTGAAGTCGGACCGCACGCTGACGGTATAGCCCGTCTCGATGATGATCTTGTCGTCCGCTGCGATACCCGCACTGCTAGGGCAGGTGTACACCTTGCCCGACAGCGAGCAGCCCGGTACCGCCGCGCCGCCGAAGCGGTACGTCGCGCCGGCCTGGGCGGCGCCGGTCGCAAGCAGCAGGCCGATCAGGACCAGCGCCGTGCGCAGGATCAGCGAGAACGGGGAAGAGAAATACACAAGGAAACCTGCACGAAACGGGATGAGCGAAAGTGTGCACTGGATTGCCGTACGGCCACAATAGATTTTTCACTCAGGCAACCATTCGACAGCTTTCCGCGCACCGGGTGCGTGCTATGGACAACGGTGTGTGGCTATCGTGCAAACAGTCTTACAATAGTTTCCACCTTATTAACGTTAGCGGACACCATGGCCCATATCCAACCAAGCGGCTGGCGCGAACTGTCTGTCACGGGCGCCGCCGCCCGCGAAATCGAGACGCTCGCCTACCTGGAGCAGCGCCTGGCCGACACGCCCTACGTGATCTACCACGGCGTGCACTGGACGAACGTCGAGCAGGGTTACTCGGTATATGGCGATGTCGACTTCATCGTGCTCGCGCCAAATGGCCGCATGGTGGTCATCGAGCAGGTCGCCGGCTTTCTGAACGAAACGCCGGACGGCCTGGTCAAAAGCTACCAGGGCAAGCCGCGCAAGGTCCGCACGCAGATCCTGGCCACGATTGAGGGCCTGGCCAAGCGTTTCCAGGGGACGCTGTCGATCGACTATCTGCTGTACTGCCCCGATTACATCGTGCGCGACCAGCCGCTGGCCGGCATCGATGCCGACCACATCATCGACGCGTCGAACAAACCCAAGCTGGCGCGCGTGATCCGCGAGGCGCTGCCCATCACCGAGCGCACCGACGACTTCGACAAGGTCACGCGCTTCCTGGGCGACACGCTGAACTTGCGGCCCGATCCGAGCGCCATGATCGGCAATGCCGAGGCGATGGTCACCAAACTCTCGGGCGGCCTGGCTACCTGGGCGCGACGGCTCGACTTCTCACCATTCCGGCTGCACGTGATCGGCACCGCCGGCAGCGGCAAGACCCAGCTGGCGCTGGCCGAATACAGCGCCGCCATCGACGCTGGCCTGCGCCCGCTGTACGTGTGCTTCAACCGGCCGCTGGCCGACCACATCGAACGGCTGGTGCCGGCCGGTGGGCGTGTCGCGACCTTCCACATGCTGTCGGACGCCTGGCTGCGCGCGCAGGACATCACGCCCGATTACGCGGCGGCAGATGTGTGGGAAAAGATCGAAGCATCGATGGCCGACGCCACCTTGCCCGAAACCTGGCAGTTCGACGTCGTCATCGTCGACGAAGGGCAGGATTTTTCGGTGGCGTGGCGCGACATCGTGCTGCGCATGCTGAAAGAGGGCGGGCGTGCGATCTGGATGGAAGATCCGGACCAGAACCTGTACGGCCGCGGGATGGTGCCGCTGCCGGGCTGGGTGACGCTGCATTCGCATGTCAACTACCGCAGCCCGCGCCAGATCGTCGACATGCTCACGTCCATCGGCGCATCGCACCAGCCGGTGGAGGCGGGCAGCCCATTCAAGGGCGCCGACATCGAAGAGCTGACCTATCCCGAAGGCGACGTCGAGGCGATGCTGGCGCAGACGCGGCGCGCCGTGACGTCGTGCCTGGCGGCCGGCTTCGGGCGCCAGGACATCGCGATCTGCGCGTTTCGCGGCCGCGAAAAGTCGGCGATTTTGCAGCTCGATCGCCTGAGCGACGCGCACTCGCTGCGTTCGTTCACGGGGGCGTATGACTTGTTCGGCACGCCGGTGTTTCGCGAAGGCGGGCTGCTGGCCGAATCGGTGTACCGCTTCAAGGGGCAGTCGGCGCCGGCGCTGATTTTTACCGAGATCGATTTCGAGGAGCTCGACGAGCAGACGCTGCGCAAGCTGTTCGTGGGGATGACGCGCGCGCGGCTCAAGCTCGTGCTGGTGATGAGCGAGCGCGCGTCGTTGCAGATTGTGGATCGGATGAGCGGGCGGTGAGTTGCGGTTGCGGCGTCGGTGGCTGACCTTGGGTCCCCGCCTTCGCGGGGACGACTTGCTTACTGCAGGGGCCTCAGCCTGAACAGCGTCGCTCCCGCGAAGGCGGGAGCCCAAGTGACATCGTTATGCCGCCAATGCGTCTGACGTCGGCTCGGCACTCACCACATGGCGGTTCACCGCCGACAGCACTGACTTGAACGACGCCGTCACGATATTGCTGTCGATGCCGACACCGAACAACGTCGGGCCATTGCCCACCCGCAGCTCGACATAGCACGCCGCACGGGCATCGGCGCCCGAGCCGATCGCATGCTCGTGGTAATCCATCAGGCGAATCTCGAGGCCCAGCGCCGTGACGAACGCATCGATCGGGCCGTTGCCGCGCCCGGAAAACACCTGCGGCGCATGGTGGCGCGCCACATCGACTTCGAGCTGCACATCATGCGCGCTGTCTTCGGTCATGCGGTGCGCGATGTAGTGATACGGCTCTTGCTGGTCCAGGTACTCGCGCGCAAACAGCGCGTGCAGGTCGGCCGGGTTGATTTCGCGGCCGCTCTCGTCGGCCTGGCGCTGCACGACGCGCGAGAACTCGATCTGCAAACGGCGCGGCAGTTGCAGGCCGTATTCCTGCTCGAGCAGATAGGCCATGCCGCCCTTGCCCGACTGGCTGTTGACGCGGATGACCGCATCGTAGCTGCGACCCAGGTCGGCCGGATCGATCGGCAGGTACGGTACTTCCCAGATCGCGTCGGCCTGCTGCTTCGCAAACCCCTTTTTGATCGCATCCTGGTGCGAACCCGAGAACGCCGTGAACACCAGATCGCCCGCATACGGATGGCGCGGGTGCACCGGCAACTGGTTGCAGTCCTCGACCAGCTGGCGCACGGCGTCGATGTCCGAGAAGTCCAAGCCCGGGTGTACGCCCTGCGTGTACAAATTCATCGCCAGCGTGACCAGATCGACGTTACCGGTGCGCTCGCCGTTACCAAACAGGCAGCCCTCGACGCGGTCAGCGCCCGCCATCACGGCCAGTTCGGCAGCAGCGACGGCAGTGCCGCGGTCGTTGTGCGGGTGGACGCTGATGACGAGCGATTCGCGGTTGTTCAGGTTACGGCACATCCACTCGATCTGGTCGGCGTAGACGTTCGGCGTGGCCGCTTCGACGGTCGACGGCAGGTTGACGATCATCTTGTTGGCCGGCGTCGGCTGCCAGACGGCGCTGACCGCATCGGTGATCTGCTTCGAAAAATCCAGCTCGGTCGTCGAGAACGATTCCGGCGAATACTCCAGGCCCCACTGGGTCTGCGGATGCTGGGACGTCAGATCCTTGATCAGCTGCGTGCCCTTGACGGCGATCTGCACGATCTCGTCGCGCTCCATATTGAACACCACGCGGCGGAACACCGGAGCGACCGAATTGTAGACGTGGACGATCGCGCGCTTGGCGCCAACGGCCGACTCGACGGTGCGGCGAATCAGCTCATCGCGCGACTGGGTCAGCACGATGATTGTAACGTCTTCCGGGATGTGCTTGTCGTCGACCAGCATGCGCACGAAATCGAAGTCGGTCTGCGAGGCGGACGGAAAGCCCACTTCGATCTCCTTGATGCCGATCTTGACCAGCATCTTGAAGAAGCGCAGCTTCTTCTCCGGGCTCATCGGCTCGATCAATGCCTGGTTACCGTCGCGCAGGTCGGTGCTCATCCAGATCGGCGGCGTGGTGATGGTGCGGCTTGGCCACTGGCGGTCTGCCAGGTCGATGGCAGGGAAGGGACGGTACTTGGCGGCGGGATTGGTCAACATGATCGGGTGCTCCTGATTGGTTTGGTCACTGGGCGGCGCGGATGCGCCTGAGGGTGGCGGAGGCTGCCGGACGGGCCACGAAACGCGAGGCCCGGCAACCGGTCGGTAGGTTTAGCGCTGCGGAAAGAACGCAAGCGCTCGCCGCCAGGATGGACCCGGTGAGGAAAAACGATGAAGCGAAAATTGGCGTGGTAGACATCTGCGACTTTCCTGCTGCTGTGGGGACCGGCGTGTGCCGGGCGTACGGCCGAACGATCAGGCGCGTAGTAGCAGTGCAGCTAGCGATAGCGCGCCAGCGGCAGGGAGAGTGTTCGACAGATGCAGGGTGAAAGACATAATTTCGACTTTAAGGAACTCGGCGCCGTATGTCAAGCGGACAATAGGCGCGTGTGGAAAAGAAAGTACGGGAATTCGGACTAGTTCTCTGCCGCAGTCTGAGTGGATCCTATGGCGTATGGGTCGTCGTTTATGCAGGTGCCATGGAAGAGAGCATCTGCTTGCAGGATGGCGCGTGATAGCATCGACGGCGATACTTTCTGGAGATTTTGCCAATGCACCGCCCTGTTGATGATGTGTCCCGTTCGCGCCTGAATCTGCTTGGCGCCGTTGGTTTGATGGCGCTGCTGGCCGGGTGCGGCGACGGCATCCCGAAGGACAAGGACAAGGACGATGACAAGCCGCCACCAGCACAAACGTCGGCGCTGTCGGTGTTCGCGGGCGACCCGACTGCCGACGGGACCATGGACGGCACCGGCACGGCAGCGCGTTTCAATAATCCGCACGGGCTGGCGATCGACAGCAGCGGCAACGTCTACGTGGCGGATCGCGGCAACTACGTCATCCGCAAGATCACACCGGACGGGGTGGTAACCACGCTGGCTGGCGGCGCAGGGCAGAGCCGGCTGACCAACGGCGCTGCCGCCAATGCGCGCTTCGTCAATCCGGTCGCGTTGACGGTGGGGAGCGGTGGCACGGTGTATGTGGCGGATGACGTGAACATCCGCAGCATCACAACGGGTGGCCAGGTCGCGACGGTGACGACGATCCCGGTTGGCAGCAACATCGCGACAGCGAGTCGGCCTGACGTCACGCCAGGGGCGATTGCCGTCGACGCCAACAACAATCTCTACATCACCAACAACTATGGCACGCGCCGTTTTGCCATCGGTGCAGGCGGGACGGGGATTCTGGAAGGGCAGAACACGGTGGGCGACCTGTTCGGCACGCGCACGCTGGCGCCGCGGGGCATGGCGGTCGACAGTAGCAATGCCGTATACATGTTCGACCTCGAGCGCGAGATCAGCCGCTGGAATCCGACGGCCAATTTTGGGTCGGATAACCTGTTTACGATTGCAGGTGCGCCGAACGTTCGCGGCGCGGTCAACGGTACCGGCAATGCGGCGCGGTTTGAACAGGTGGTGGCGCTGACGGTTGATCCACAGGGCAATCTGTATGCGGCTGACGCGGTCAATAACCTGGTGCGCAAGATTACGCCGGCTGGGGTGGTGACGACGGTGGCAGGCACAACGCGGGCGACGACGTTGCGGGTTGGGGATTTGCCGGGAAGCTTGGGTGATATTCGCGGCATTGTTACGGACGGTAAAGGGCTGCTGTATGTGACGTCGGGGAATGCGGTGGTCAAGATTAGGCTGCCGTAATCAGTCTTGTGCTAGCGCTGCGCAGGAAAATCATGCAATGTTTCATAGAATCGATTTGCCGAATGTCGGCACTGGGGCCAGCACGCGCGCTGGCCGTGCACAATCCTTAAGAAATTCCATCCTTTTCAGCGGTCGTCAAAAGGTCACTATGACATTTTTGCGACTAACTCAGTATCAATCTGGCGCCACATAGCTGCTGGCCGGTTTGCTGACGCTGTATTTTCCCTAAGACCATGACAAAAGATTCACTCATCACGGAGTGAGCGCAAACCCAACGCGAAACAACGCAACAGAAAAATGCGTTGATCAAGGATTTTTCCGCCCGTACCACAGGTGGTCAAACCTCTTTGAACGACATCTTCACGCGAGGGCCAGCCTGCGCCATTGAAGCAGTGACTACCGGCGCGTACCTAGAGACCGGTGCCCATGTAAGCTCGCTACCAATCCCAATCGGCTATAAAACAACACCAAAAGTAATCCTATCGCAAGAGGTCTGTTGTAGAATTTGCCTGAACACAAGAAAATTTTCTTGAACAGATTCTGGAAGAGTAGAAATGCTGGTGAACGCGAAATGATGGATGGTAACGAACGTTGGCTCGCACCAGTGAAATTTACCGGTAGCTGGTTTGAAAGATTAGCAGGTTTAGATTCAAAAACCTGGCTTTGGACGCGCAAATGACTCACAAAAGCGCGTCAAACGTAGATCATCTCAATCACTTCCTGAAAATGGCAGTCGTATCCGGTGTAGAGAGCGCCGTTCAGCTTCACATTGACCGAGGCGACAATATCAACGCCCGAGACAAGAACGGTTTCACCGCTCTGATGTTGGCTGCCGCGCGCAACAAGTTTTCCATATGCAAGCTACTGTTGAGCGCTGGTGCGGACAAGGATCTATTAGCTCCTTCGGGAATGAGCGCTCATGCCATCGCAGTGGATGCTGGCGCGCAGGACGTTGCAATCCTTTTTGAAGAGCTCGCGCTTTCATTCAGCAGGATTGCGCCGGTGGATATGAGGACTACTACGGAGATAGCGCAAAAAAGCCTATTTACTGATGAACACACTATGGGAGGCGCTGTCCATTGCGCTCCTATTGGTTCCAAGGGTATCGGAATAACTGACCTCAATCTTTGGATAGATGAAATTGATCAAGTCTGTTCAGAAGATGCGCTTGGGTTTGATTTGCTTGGATGGGAGACGGAAGACGAGACTGCCGTTCCGGAGGTAAATCCGGCTATCGCTGAAAATGCGAAAGCGATCCAAGAATTTATTTCGAATCATGAACCTTTCGATTCATCTGAGGGCTGGGACGACGTCGAGATTTATCTGCCAGACGCGTCTCTCCCGCTTGCTCGCGCTGAAGATGCCGAAGCTCGGAACTTGCTGCGGCTATTGCTGCTGCGAGCAGTCCGTGAAGGCAGCGTGCCCAAGGATGCGATCGAGGCGTTATCTCTGAACGCCGACCGCTCAGCGAATGTGGAGGCGGAACTGTTGCTGACTATGGTCATTGGGGATCTCGGTTCAGAAGTCGACGACCGATTTGAGTATGTAAGCGACAACGAAAATTTTGAGGTGTTCGTCAACCCGGAGGAAACATTTGACGAAGCAGATAAGGTCGCAGGCGCCTTGGGCCTGCTCGAGAATCTTGAGTCGCGGTATTCTGAGCCCTTGCGGCTCTATCAGAAAGAGTTCCAACGTCAAAAATTAATTAGCGCTGAGGACGAAGTCAATTTCGGCCAAGCTATGGAGTCGGCGCTGGAAGAAGCGCTTGACGCCTTGGCAGCCTGGCCGCGTGGAATAGAGATAACGCTTGCCAGAGGAGCCATGGTCGAGGCCGGGCAAAAACCATTGAGTTGGCTCTCCACCAGCCCGGCTGAGCCACAGGTTGACCTTGAGTCAGAAAATTTGGTCGACGACGATCTTGATACTCTGGTCAGACGCCAAGTGGATGACCACGGTGATATCGACGATGGAGCTGATCCCGATATGGATTCTGACGCACAAACCGGTGCCTCAAGCCCAACAAACAGGTTTGCGGATGAGTTTTCGGCCGCATTAGCTTGTTTGGCCGATCTCACTATCAGCACGGAGCGCAGCAGCTCCGCCTATAAAGCTGCGCGGTCTAGCTTAGCATCGCTGCGGTTATGTCGTCGATTCTTGTCCGAGCTTGCGGATATACAAATCGACGATCCAGCAAACCTCGCCTCTCGGTATGTTAGCGCTATTCGAAGTTACCAACGAGCTCGTGACAGGATGGCGTTGGCGAATCTGAAGCTTGTCTTTCACCATGCGAAAAAATATCTATATAGTGGCGAGCCACTGGACGACCTAGCGCAAGAAGGCAATCTCGGGTTGTTGAAGGCGATTGATCGCTACGATTGGCGCCGAGGCTTCAAATTCTCGACCTACGCAACTTGGTGGATACGCCAACACATCAGCCGTTACATCGCCGATAAGTGCAGGACTATTCGCTTGCCAGTCCATATTTACGAACAAGTGCAGCGTATCGCTCGTCTAGTACAGGACCTTGAAATCGAATACGGCCGGTCAGCAACAATAGATGAGTTGGCGGCAAAGGCGAATATGAGTGCTCGAAAGCTGTACGAGATTCAGCGCATCGTTCAAGAGCCATTGCCGATACAGGACCTGCAAATCGACGAGGTCATAGCGCCGGATGCGCAGTCTTATTACTCCTCACCTGACCCGTTTGAAAGCGCTGTCACCTCTCAGACGCACTTCAAAGTAGGTGAAATCCTAGCCACTCTTAAGCCGAAGGAAGAGCAGGTTCTTCGGCTACGGTTTGGCATTGGGATCCCGGAAGCACTCACACTTGAAGACGTTGGTCTTCGATATGAGGTTACAAGAGAGAGAGTCCGACAGATCGAAGCCAAAGCACTTCAAAGGCTAAGGATGCCGAGCAAATTCGATCTTCTAGCGTGTGTATTCTTAGGCCACTACGTCCACAAGGGCGCTAAGGTTCGCGATGAGCAACTGTAACCCGAGCAGGATTGCCCAAAGACTGGACCAAACTCCCATATCACCGGAACTTAGTGAAAACGTAAGTGGCCCGCCAGCAACCCGGAGGAGCGAGACAAGGGCAATGCTGATCACCTTACACAAATTTCGCGGACAAAAAACCGCTTATAAGTTGTGCGTTTTACAGCTTGGATCAAGATGACAAAAGAACTCTGGAAATGACTTCAAAAACGCGAAGTGCTCCTCCGCACGCAATGGCGATGCTTGAATCGTTGCGTGGCTTGGGATATTCGACCGCAGCGGCCTTGGCTGACATTATCGACAATAGTATCTCGGCCGGAGCCAATGAGGTCCGTGTCGATTTTGTGTGGAGCGGAGTGAATAGTCGTATATCGATTCTTGACCGTTGCCTCCAGCAAGGAAGGAGTGGAGAGCTGTCTGCGTTGGGACTTGGACGAGCTCGCTGCAAATCCAGGCAGGGGGTGGCTCTTGTTCGAAGGGCCAGCTCACAACTCGGAGTCGTTCATTAAAATACCTGCCCAGCAAAAGTCAGGTACTTTGGTTCTTTGGGAAGTGATGGACCGAATTGTCACTCCTGGATACAACTCGGACGACTTCCACGATCTCATCGATAATGTCCAGTCTCACTTAGCGATGGTCTTTCATAGGCTGCTGCAGGGTCCTCGACCTAAGCTGATGCTTTTTCTTAATGGGCGCCCAATCGCTCCTTGGGACCCGTTCATGTCAGGCCACCCGGCCAAACCATGGGCGTCACCAACCACAAAGCACTACACTGAATATGGGGTGGTTTCAGTCCAATGCCATGTCTTACCGCATCAAGATGCCCTGAGCGGCACAGAATTTCAAACGAATGCCGGTCCCGATGGATGGACGGCCCAGCAAGGCATCTATGTCTACCGTAATGAGCGCCTGTTGGTCGCAGGCGGTTGGTTGGGGCTCGGAAGCCCACGCCAATGGAACAAGGAAGAAACGCATCGACTCGCTCGAATTCGTCTAGACATACCCAACACAGCGGATGCTGACTGGAAGATCGACATCCGCAAATCCAAGGCACGTCCCCCGGTCTCGCTTCGTCCGTGGCTCACGCTCCTTGCCGAAAACACAAGGGAGCGAGCGCGGCGTGTGTTCGCCTATCGAGGCGCACCAACACCAGCAAAAGGAAATGAGCCGATCGAGCAAGCTTGGCGTGTTGACCATCTCAAGTCCGGTATTCGTTACCGGATCGAAGAAACCCACCCGTCTGTCGCGGCCGTGCTAGAAAGTGCCAAGAGCCATGCCTCGTTAATCAAGGCGATGCTACGGGTGATTGAAGAGACTGTACCAGTTCAACGGATCTGGCTGGACACCGCCGAAAATAAAGAAACGCCTCGAACAAGCTTTGAGGGAGAACCGAATGCCGCGGTGGTCGAGGTTGCACAGGTGCTCTTTGACGATCTGATTGGGCGAAAAGGCCTCAGCGTCGAGGAAGCGCGCAAATCAATGGCCCGCACCGAGCCCTTCCAAAAGTATCCAGCGCTTGTCGCTACCCTAGGGATTAATACATGATTGCACCAGAAGCAGCAGCAGCCCAAGCGCAGTTGTTAGAAGACGTGATCGCTACGGCACAGAGATTAGTAAAGGCTGAAAAGGACTCATCCAAGATCACGCCTTCTTACATCGCCGCGAAGGTAAAGCTCGCTGCGGCCATGTTTGCCAGCGATCCGCCCATTGCCTTGGACGAGCAGAAAGTGGTCGTCACGTTGATTCAACGATTTAGCCACCGGATGGGTAAAGCGACTACTCTCAAAGACAACACAGGTCATATTGAGTGGCTCACCGCCGCTAGGAAAAAAGACTGGAATTATTGGCGACGCTACCGCGACTACCAAGAATCTAAGCTCTCTGACGTTGTAGTCGACGAGCTTGATGAGGCGACCGATAACATCCTTGGCCTGCTAGAAGATCCGCACCGGACAGACCCATGGGACCGCCGAGGCCTTGTGGTTGGCCATGTGCAATCTGGAAAAACCAGTAACTATACTGGACTGATAAACAAAGCCGCTGACGCCGGCTACAAAATCATCATCGTGTTAGCTGGCATGCACAACAACCTTCGTTCACAGACACAGGTTCGGCTTGAGGAGGGTTTTTTGGGCTACGAGACCACCACTGACCGTGTCGCGGGCGAGGCCATCGGCGTCGCGGCCTTCGGCGAGGATCTCAAGACCAATTCGGCGACTACGCGCGCTGAAAACGGCGATTTCAACAAAAAGATCGCCAAGCATTTCAATGGAATATCCCCAGAAGAAAGGCCTTGGCTCTTTGTCGTCAAAAAGCAAAAAACTGTCCTCACGGAGCTGCTGAAGTGGATTCAAGGGCGCGTGGCAGATTCCCCTAGCTCAATAGCAGACTGGAAGTTAGTAACCAAACTGCCGCTTTTAATTATTGACGACGAGGCGGATAACGCGTCGGTGGACACGGGGGAGCAGTTTTTTAATGATGATGGAACCCCTGACGAGGAGCATGAGCCGAAGACGATCAATCGGCTAATTCGTCGCATTCTCCACTCCTTTACTCGGAAGGCCTACGTCGGCTACACCGCCACGCCGTTTGCCAACATTTACATCCACCACAAAGGCGCCACGGTTAAGGAAGGTCCCGACCTTTTTCCGAAAGCTTTCATAATCAACTTGGCGGCTCCATCAAACTACGTTGGGCCTGCCCGCATGTTTGGAAGGCTGACGAAAGATGGTCGTATAGGGGCCCTGCCGCTTACGCGAAGCATCCTGGATCATTACAATCCGCAAACCGATGCTGGATGGATGCCGCCAAAGCACAAAAAAACACATACTCCAATCTATGATGGACAGGAGACGATACCGCCGTCGTTGCATAAGGCAATTCAAACATTTGCTCTTGCCTGCGCGGTTCGGGGACTGCGGGGACAAGGCAACGAGCACAGCTCTATGCTCATTCACGTAACGCGATACGTCGATGTGTAGTGGTCAAGTAATTTCGGACACAACGATAAGTTCTTTCTCTGCCATTGCGCGTTCATAGACGCTGGGCGGCAGATTGCCCAATACAGAATGCAAGCGCTCGCAGTTGTAGAAGCCGACGATGTAGTTGGCCACATCAAGCTTGGCTTCGGCTTGGTTCGCATAATTGCGCTGCCAGACACGCTCCATCTTTAAATTTAAGAAGAAGCGTTCAGCGACGGCGTTATCCCAGCAGTTGCCTTTGCGGCTCATGCTGCAAACGAAGCCATGCTCGGTCAACAACGCTTGGTACTGGTCGCTTGCATATTGGCTGCCGCGGTCGGAGTGGACGACCAGTCCGGCCGCTGGTCGCCGAGCTTGGATCGCCATACGCAAGGCATCGCAAACCAAGGCAGCTGGCATGCTCGGCGCCATTGCCCAGCCCACGACTCTGCGCGAGAACAGGTCGAGCACGACAGCCAAGTAGAGCCAGCCTGCGCCAGTACGGATGTACGTGATATCCGAGGCATAAGCCTGATTCGGCGCTGCCGGGTTGAACTGTCGGGCAAGGACGTTCGGCGCAACCGGCAGGGCATGCTTACTGTCGGTTGTGTGTACGAATTTGCGCTTCCAGACTGGCTTCAGGCAGGCCTGTTGCATCAGGCGGCGCACCTTGTAACGCCCGACCTGCAGGCCTCTGTTGGCCAGTGCCGTGACAAGCCGACGGCTGCCGTAACTTTGGCCGCTGCTCATGAACGCGGCACGCAAATGCACGCTCGCTTTGCAAAACATCGGCGCAGTTGCACGACGCTTGGCTTCGTAAAATCCAGCCCGGCTAACACCAAGGAGACGACAGGTTTGTGCGACAGGTACGGCCTTCGTTTGCAGCTCATCGATGAGCCGATAGCTCATTTGAGCTCGCGGGCAAAGAAGGCCGATGCCTTTTTTAAGACGTCCACATCACTACGAAGTTGACGGTTTTCCTGCTCCAACTGACGGATTCGCTGCTGCTCAGCCGTCAACGGTTTGCCAATGCCTGGCTGGCCTTGTTGCTCGGCCTCGTACTGTTCCATCCAGCGACGGATCGCGGTAACGCCAATGTCCATCGTCTGGCTGACGTGCGAAATGCTGAGGCCTTGTTCTGTGATCATTCGAACGACCTCAAGCTTGAAGCTAGGGTCAAAATTGCGGCGCTGCCTGGTCATGTAAACTCCTTCGAAGGTGAATTATCCACCTATCGAGGTGTCCGGAGACATTAGACCACTACAATGTGCAGGCCCAGGTTCGGGAGCAGGTTGATGAAGTCGTGCGTCGTATGCGCCAACGGATCTCGCGGAAAACAGATGCTGAGATCTTACTCGCGCAGTTGCGGACGCTATGGGATGAGGATTTCGTTCTTACCCGTGATCGGATTGCAGAGCTATCCCCCGTTGAGGAATGCCCCCCTATACTTCCGTCATGGGATGACGTCCTAGCGAAGCTAACCGAAGTGCTCGAGGACATCGTGGTTCGATCAGTCAACGGTACTGCGAAAGATGCATTGGATTATGCTACTCCTGGCGCAGCTCTCAAGATCATCGCCGTTGGCGGCGACAAGCTGGCACGTGGTCTGACACTTGAAGGCCTTTGCGTAAGCTATTTCGTACGCACGACAAAAATGTATGACACGCTTATGCAAATGGGCAGGTGGTTCGGGTATCGTCCCGACTACTTAGATCTCTGTCGGCTCTACACGTCGCCTGATCTGGTGAAATGGTTTGCTCACATCGCCGACGCCTCAGAAGAACTACGCGAAGAATTTGACTTTATGGCTAAGGCCAAGCTCACGCCTGAGCAATATGGTCTTAAGGTCATGTCGCACGAAACACTCACCGTCACATCCCCGCTGAAGATGCGGAATGCGCAAACACTTTCCCTCACATACAGCGGTACCAAACCTCAAACAATCCTTTTCCATCGAGACGCGAAGGTCCAGCAAAATAATCTCGCTGCAGTTAATTCACTTATCGCATCGCTAGGCGTGGATTTTCAGCACGGACCAAGATATTCACGTGAAGGCGAGTATGACTCATGGCCCAATGCTCGGCTATGGAAAGACGTCGATGCCTCGCATGTTCTTTCGTTCTTAGATTCATACGCGACGCATCCAAACGCCACCAGCGCCAAAACAGGCCCACTGGCAGACTTCGTTACCAAAATGGTGGATATTGGAAAATTAACAGACTGGAGCGTAGCTCTTTTAACCGGAGGCGAGGGAGCCGGTAGCCAATATTGTTTCCCTGGAGACTTCAAAGTGGAGTCCTTCCAATCTCGAAAGACTGAGGATCCGGAACCGCCGTTTTCTAGAGACCCCGATATGTTCGCAATCGGCGTATTGACTGATCCAAAAGATGAAGGCATTGACCTTGATGACGATGTCTGGAGAGATGCACTCGCGCGGACGCGTGCCGCTTGGACGCCGGACCCCGCCAGACGTCGAACCGAATTGCCAACCTCCCCGAGTGGGAAAGGTATTCGAGAGGCACGGGGCGCGCTTGGCGGAGAGGCTGATCGTGGACTGCTACTGCTTTACTCCCTCGCTCCTTACTACAAGGGGAAAGATAAAACCCCTGAGAACCTCATCGTGCCGGGTTGGGATAAACCAATCATGGCTTTTTCGATCGCGTTCCCCGCAAGCGAAAATGGAATTCGCGTGGAATACGAAGTGAACCTTCTTTATTGGATGCAGGAATATGGCCCGGCCGAATGACGAATTTCTGATGGCTTGGTCATCGCTGTGCGGCGCTGATAGCGAGCCAGGTTGGCAAGCCATTGCGCTCCTATCCGCAGGACCCCTTCAAGTTCGCGCCGGCCGGCGATCACCCGACAATGAGGAAGCGGTGTTGATCGGTTTTCCGAGCGAGCGGCTGGCTGCGGCAGCCAAACTACCAGAAGGACAAGGTTTTGCGGTCGAACGTGCAGACCCAGACGACAGCGGCAAGCTCTGGTTAGCGCTCACACGCAAGTTCTCCGGAAGCGCGGAGCTGTTCGCAGCCATGGCGTGCGACGTAGTAGGAGCTCTCGACGACGCCGCTGTGGCTGGCGCTGAAGAGGCTAAGCTTCTTCGACTGTTCGTCGGGCGCGTAGGCGCTTGGCAGGAATTCATGCGAAAGGGAATGCAGGCCTTGAGCTACGAAGCGGAGCTCGGTTTGATTGGTGAGCTCACGATGTTGCACGCTATTATTAACGCAGGTGTTTCTCCAGAGTTAGCTATCGAATTGTGGGTTGGCCCGCTGGACGGGGTACAGGACTTCGAACTAGGCACTGGCGCGCTAGAGGTTAAAACCACGCTATCGACTACGGGCTTCCCAGCCAAAATCGGGTCGCTGCAGCAGCTTGACGATGCCACACGACAACCGCTTTTTATCGCGGGACTACGCCTACGCCAGACCTCCGGTGGGCAAAATCTGCCGGACGCCGTTGAGGCGATCCGGCAAATAAATGAAGAGAACTTGGAAGCGCAGAGGCTCTTGACTGAGCGACTTTTAGCTGCTGGTTACATTGACGCCCACATCAACCAATATACGCGGCGGTTTGAGCCGATAGGAATGAGCGTTATTGAAGTATGCAATGATTTTCCCCGCCTTACCTCAGGCAACGCGCCAGCAGGCGTGATCCGAGCCATGTATGACATTGACTTGGACAAAGCACCCGGCGAAAACGTCGGCGTTGAGGCAGCATTGAAGAAATTAGGAGCAATCTAGGTATGAATTTAAGTGAATTTCTGAGCGAGACTCAGGCGTCTGTCCGCTCGCAGATGCGTGACGGAGCGCTTTATGAAGAGTTGGTTTTCGCCGGCATCGTAATGGACCACATGTCAGAGATCGGTATGACTTTCGAGCCGGTCGAGTGCTACTTCGAGGGGAAGGTAGGGAATGCGAACCTTAAGCTTAGCGGCTATTCAGTGTCCGATGAAAACGACCAGCTTGACTTGTTTGTGAGCTTATATGCCAATGTCGACGTACCTACTCCAATCCCCGACGCTGAAGCCAAAACAGCGGTCGAGCAATGTCTCCGCTTTCTGTCGCTTTGCGCTGAAGGTAAAATGGCTGCAAAACTTGACCCATCAAGCGACGTACGCTCGTTGGCTGAGACCCTGCATGCGATTTATAACGAGCTTGAGCAAATCCGTGTGTACGTAATTACGGACAAGGTCGCAAAATCCAAGAGTTTTAAAACCCGAGATATTGGCGGCAAAGCCGTGCGTCTCGAAGTCATGGATATCGAGCGGCTTCACCGTCACTGGTCAGAGGGCAAGCCCCGTGACGAGTTAGTTGTCAATTTTAATGAGGTCTCAGGTTCCCCTCTTCCCTGCGTCTTTGTACCGGGTCAAAATGATGACTATGATTACGCTCTCACAGCCATTCCTGGCGAGGCTCTGCGGCTACTTTACGAAAAATTCGGTGCGCGGCTTCTTGAGGCGAACGTCCGCTCTTTCCTGAGCGTCAAGGGAAAGGGCGTCAACGCGGGAATTCAGTCCACATTGCGATCCGCGCCCGAGCGGTTTATGGCTTACAACAACGGCATTGTGATCGTCGCAGACGAAATGCGTTTGGACAAAGCCAATCAGGGGGCTGCAGGGATCGCATGGCTTAAGGGTCTCCAGATTGTCAATGGCGGCCAGACGACAGCCTCGCTCTACTTCACTAAGAAAAAATATCCCGATACAGATCTTAGTCAAGTGCGAGTGCCGGCGAAGATCATTGTGATGAAAACCGCAGACTCAACGAAAGAAGAGGCTTTGGTGTCTGATATCTCCCGATTCGCCAACAGCCAAAATGCGGTGAAGCAATCAGACCTGTCAGCTAATAAACCTTTTCATGTTGAAATTGAGAAGCTTTCGCGAACTGTTTATTGCCCAGATGGAGTCAGCCAATGGTTCTACGAGCGCGCGGCCGGCAGCTATAACACACTGCTGATCCGAGAGGGCACGACCGCAGCAAAACTTAAAGCTCTAAAGGATGCTATTCCGGCAGCGCGACGTATTACCAAGACAGATTTGGCCAAGTACATTACAGCATGGGATCGAAAGCCAGATATTGTTAGCCTTGGATCTCAAAAAAACTTTGACCGCTTCATGGCTACGCTCGCCCCAGTCGATGGACAAGACGCCCCGGTGCCGACCGTATCGGATTTCAAAGCAATGATCGCGAAAGCGAAAATCTACCGTGAATCCCAGAAACTCTTGCGACCTATGTTCCAAGCTTTCCAAGCCAACGTTACCGCATACACCGTTTCGTTGCTATCTGAGAAACTGGGAAGCCGCATGGATCTAGACCGCGTTTGGGCAAAGCAAGCTCTATCGCCGGAGCTACTGGCTCAAATCGCTGTTTGGGCTAAAGAGGTTAACGACTTTCTCCACACCTCGGCGGGAGGCAAGATGGTTTCTGAGTGGGCCAAACGTCCAGAATGTAAGGATGCCGTAATGAGCGCGAGCTATTCGGCTCTTGCGTTTAACATACCGGAGGTGCGGGCAGCGTCGGTGTGACGGGATGTCCAAGATCTATAACAAGAGGTTTCATGGCTGACGTCGTTTCACCAGCGGTGCGTAGTCGAATGATGGCCGGTATCGGAGGAAAGAACTCCAAGCCTGAGATTTTGATCAGAAAAATGTTGTTCAGCGCTGGCTACAGATTTCGGCTTCATCGTCGTGACCTGCCAGGAACTCCAGACATCGTCTTGCCTAAACGAAAAATAGTAATTTTCGTCCACGGTTGCTTTTGGCACGCGCACGAAAGATGTAGATATTTCAAAATTCCTGCCACGAGAACCGATTTTTGGATCGCGAAGTTGCAGTCTAATGTCAATCGCGATATGTGCAATGTTGGAAAGCTGACGTCTACGGGGTGGCGCGTCTTATGCATATGGGAGTGCGCCACCCGCGACTCTGCGACGGCTAAGTCCCTGCTAGAACAGATTGTCAGCTGGATTGACAGCGACATTGAAGTTAAAGAGATTGGAGCGCCGTCAACGCAATCGTAGATAGCGTGCTCGCATGCTTAGATTCCAGTTCGAGGTGATACCATAAATTTATAAACTATTCTGGCGATTTTTCTGGCTAATAAGGGCGGCACGGCGTTTCCAATTTGTCCATACTGCTCAGTTCGGCTTCCTTCAAAAAAATAGTTGTCAGGGAAGGTTTGAAGACGCGCGGCCTCCCTAACAGTAAGGCTTCGGCACTGAAAAGGATCTGGGTGAATGTAATAATGCCCATCCTTTTTAATATGCGCTACGACTGTGGACGATGGCTCGTCGCGAACCTGAACCCTAAAGCGGTCAGCGAATGGAATTGTCTCCGCATCCACATTGACATGATCTGGCATAAGTTTAGGAGGGAAATCATACAACGAGGGCGCATGCCCTTTTTCTTCAGCAAAGCACGCGGCAAAGAGGTAACGATGCAGGTCCGAACGCATGTGGCCGCGCGTCTTATGCTGTAGAACTCCTCCTAATCGACTATCCGAATACCATAGCCTCAGTTCTTTGGGCATTTCAGGCCCTACAGCAGCTAATGTTGGAATGAACTCCGCGCCCGACGACATCAGAGTTTCTGCTCTATCGGCGGAATCAATCATAAGTGTGCTGATCCGTTCGCGAGCAGGAGCCCTCCAATAGCTCAGGCTCAGTGGAGCCTCTTTCATTGCCGCGTGCCAAGCCTGATGAGAATCCGGCTCTTTGGAGAGCCGGCTTCTCAGCGCTGGCAAACCAGAGAGAGCCTGCTTTACCGTCGCTTTCGGAGTGGCCTTCCTTAGCAGAAAACGACGCGGACGCTTAGTCAGTGCCGGGGTGGAGTTGGCGATATCAGTCCGGATACCGAATAGTATTACTCGATGCCGGCTTTGTGGAACGCCATAATCGTCCGCCTCAATTATATAGTCACTGGGCTTAATCTCATCGCTATTAACGACGAATGAGCGAATTTGATAGGCAAGACCTTCCTTAGGCGCAGATAGATCGTGCAGAATACGTTCGAATATTTTAGAGCCGCCATGCTTTGAACTCAGCATGCCCTTGACGTTCTCCATAACGAAAACTGTAGGAGAAAACTCTTGGATTATCCGCAGATATTCAGTGTAAAGAAAATGCCGCTTATCGCTTTCAAAAGCCTCCGGATCTTTTCCCCTTAAACGAGAGCGCCCAGCCACAGAGTAAGCTTGACAAGGAGGGCCACCAATAAGCACCCAGTTAGCGCTATCGCCAATACCTTCTTTGATCCAAGCGTCGATGGTTTCGTGAGGTGTCGCTCCAAGTTCGGCGCAGCGGGCTTCATTAGAGGCCGCTTCTGCGGCTTCTCGGATATCAGGATGGATTAAAAACTCGTCACGTGTAATAGTGCCGCGGATATATTGATAATACGCATCTGGTGCTTGACCCTTTGGGAATTTTCTCAGCAGTGCTCTTAGCATAAGAGTGCGATGCGCCACGGGATCTTTTTCGATTGACACTTTTACAGCGAATCTAGGTAATCCATTTTCGTCGACAATGGAAGAAAAACCTTCGCAAAGTCCTCCGGGACCTGCGAACAAATCGATAACCGGGATTCTACAACGCTCTGACATCAATTTTCTTCCAAATTACAACCGGGTGACTTAATTTTCTCGAAAGGCAAGGATATAACCAGTCAGAAACTGATATCTCGCAATTTCGAAACCCTCTATTTTATCCCATGTTGCTACCGCTGCGCCAAGGAACTCAGCTGAAAGATGCTGACAGGCCGGAGAGCAGCGAAGGCATATTCCAAGGAATCATGGCTAGACAACTTGCGCATCGCGGCCATGCCTTTATCCAATACAGCTTGGGTTTTTAAAATTGAGCTGGTTTTGCCGGCATGCGGCAAGTCTGGACTTGAGCTTATTAGGCAATAGCTTTTTGGGGCCGGCCGAAGGTACATTGCACATGAGCGGAAGAAGTCGGAACTTATTAGGCGTGCAAGTTGAATCTTGGGGGGTGGCTTGATTAGGTCTTTATTTTATAACTGATGCTGTTGCAACGTCTTCGATAGTTCGTTGGTTTCTCTCTCGGAAGATGCGCACTGCGACATCTAGCAGACGCTTGCTGATCTATCGAACCGTCATTGCTTTGCATCCCATACGCTAGCCGAGAAGGATTGCATGCAAGTGACCACCGCCTCTGATTAAGAGCGGTCCATCATCTATTACGCTTGCGACAGCATTTTACGATTGAACATTCAAATGAATGTTGTTTATGAAACTTGGTAGCAGAAGGACTAATTAGATGGTCGGCCCTTCTGCACAACCGCTCATGCCGTTTTCAGTGGTTTAAACGTCGATATTCCCCGCCCGCAGCGCATTCGCCTCAATAAAGTTCCGACGCGGTTCCACGTCATCCCCCATCAATGTCGTAAAGATCTGATCCGCCGCGATCGCATCATCGATCTGCACCTTCAGCAGACGACGCACGGTCGGATCCATCGTGGTTTCCCACAGCTGCGACGGGTTCATCTCGCCCAGACCTTTGTAACGCTGCTTCGACACGCCGCGTTCGGCTTCTTCACGCAGCCACAGCATCGCTGCGTGGAAGTCGCGCACGGCGAATTCCTTCATGCGCTCGCCTTCGCCGCGGCGCACGATCGCGCCTTCGCCCATCAGGCCCTGGAATGTTGCTGCCGAGTTGGCCAGCACCGCGTAATCGGCGCCCGCCACGAAGTCGGCGTCGATCGACGTCACCTGCACGTTGCCGTGGTAGATGCGTTCGATGCGCAGCGCGTGCTTTTCGGACAGGTCGTCCGAGCGCACCTTGACCTTGACGGCCGGGTCGTTGATCGATTTTTCCATCGCCTGCGCCGATGCTTCGGCGTTCTCAAGCGTGGTCAGGTCCAGTGCCACGCCGCCGCTGAAGATCGCGGTCAGTGCAGCCCGGTCGATCACGCGCGTCAGGCGCAGCATGATGGTATTCGCCAGGTTGTACTGGCTTGCAAGCTTCTCCAGATCTTCACCGCTGATCGGCTCGGCGCCATCGCGCGGGATGAGCGACGCGGTATTGAGCGCGAAGTTCATCATGTAGCTGGCTTCTTCGATGTCGTCCTTCAGATAACGCTCGTCACGGCCGGCCTTGACCTTGTACAGCGGCGGTTGCGCGATGTAGATGTGGCCGCGTTCGACCAGTTGCGGCATCTGGCGGTAGAACAGCGTCAGCAGCAGGGTGCGGATGTGGGCGCCGTCGACGTCCGCATCGGTCATGATGATGATGCGGTGGTAGCGCAATTTCTCGACGTTGAATTCGTCTGGGCCGATCGACGTGCCGAGCGTGGCGATCAGGGTCGTGATCTGCTCCGACGACAGCATCTTTTCAAAGCGCGCCTTTTCCACGTTCAGCACCTTGCCGCGCAGCGGCAGGATGGCCTGGAACTTGCGGTCACGGCCCTGCTTGGCCGAGCCGCCTGCCGAGTCACCCTCGACGATGTAGAGTTCGGCCAGCGCCGGGTCGCGTTCCTGGCAGTCGGCCAGTTTCGACGACAGGCCCAGGCCGTCCATGACGCCTTTGCGGCGCGTCAGGTCGCGTGCCTTGCGCGCGGCTTCGCGGGCGCGGGCGGCTTCAACGATCTTGCCGCAGATGATCTTGGCGTCGTTCGGCTTTTCAGCCAGGAAGTCGGTCAGGGTCTTGGCGACGATCTCTTCGACCGGGCCGCGCACTTCGGACGACACCAGTTTATCCTTGGTCTGCGACGAGAATTTCGGTTCCGGCACTTTCACTGACAGCACGCAGGTCAGGCCTTCGCGCATGTCGTCGCCAGAGATTTCGACCTTGGCCTTCTTGGCGAACTCGTGCTCGTCGATGTACTTGTTGATCACGCGCGTCATGGCCGCACGCAGGCCGGTCAGGTGGCTGCCGCCGTCGCGCTGCGGGATGTTGTTCGTGAAGCACAGCACCTGCTCGTTGAAGGCGTCGTTCCACTGCATCGAGACGTCGACCGAGATATTCGTGTTCTGGTCCGACATGCGCTCGCCGGTCGCCTGGAAGACGGTCGGGTGCAGCACGTTCTTGGTCTTGTTGATGTATTCGACGAAGCCGCGCGTGCCGCCTTCGAATGCATAGATTTCTTCCTTGCCCGAGCGCTGGTCGGTCAGCTTGATGCTCACGCCATTGTTCAGGAACGACAGTTCGCGAATGCGCTTGGACAGGATTTCGTAGTGGAACTCGACGTGGTTGAAGATGGTCTCGTCGGCCCAGAAGTGCACGTCGGTGCCGCGCTTGTCGGTCTCGCCGATGACCTTGATTGGCGAGACTTCGACGCCATTGACCATTGCCAGTTCGCGGTTTTGCGGCACGCCGCGCACGAATTCCATCTGGTGCACTTTGCCGTCGCGGCGGATCGTCACGCGCAGCAGTTTCGACAATGCATTCACGCAGGAGACGCCCACGCCGTGCAGGCCGCCGGAAACTTTGTACGAGTTCTGGTCGAACTTGCCGCCGGCGTGCAATTCGGTCAGGACGATCTCGGCTGCCGAGCGTTTTGGCTCGTGCTTGTCGTCCATCTTCAGGCCGACCGGGATGCCGCGGCCGTTGTCGGTGATCGAAATCGAGTTGTCCGAGTGGATCGTGACGTGGATTTCGGTGCAGTGGCCGGCCAGCGATTCGTCGATCGAGTTGTCCAGCACTTCGAAGACCAGGTGGTGCAGGCCGGTGCCGTCGGACGTGTCGCCAATGTACATGCCCGGGCGCTTGCGCACCGCTTCCAGGCCTTCCAGGATCTGGATCGAGGAGGCGCCATAATCATCCACCGGAATGGCGGGGATATTTTCTGCTGGGGTATTCTCGGACATGGACTACTTTCTTTAAAACTGAGTATTTCAGACCGGCACGCGAAGCGTGCGGTACGCTGCATCCGGGCCGCCGGAGCGGCCCGTTCGAGGCATCAAATACGCATCGGCATGACGACATACTTGAAGTCGCCAACCTCGGGAATCGAGATCAGCGCCGACGAGTTCGAGTCGCCCAGGGCGATGTTGACCTGGTCGCACTTCAGGTTGTTGAGCACGTCGAGCAGGTAGGTCACGTTGAAGCCGATGTCGATCGAATCGCCACCGTAGTCGATCTCGAGTTCTTCGACTGCTTCTTCCTGGTCGGCATTGGTCGAGCTGATCTTCATGACGCCCGGCTCGATGATGCAGCGCACGCCCTTGAACTTGTCGCTGGTCATGATCGCGGCACGCTGCAGCGAACGCAGCAGCTCATCGCGACTAATCGTGAAGTCGTTCTTGTAGCCCTTCGGGATCACGCGCGTGTAGTCAGGGAACTTGCCCTCAACCAGTTTTGAGACCAGCTCAATGTCGGCGAAGGTCAGCTTGACTTGCGACGCGGCGATGTCCAGGCGGACTGTTTCATCGCTTTCTTCCAGCAGGCGCTGCAGTTCGATGATGGTCTTGCGCGGGATGATCACTTCCTGGCGCTCGAACTGCTGTTCGGTTTCCACCGAGCAGAAGGCCAGGCGGTGACCGTCGGTCGCCACGGCAATGATGTTGCTGCCGTCGAGCACCAGCAGCAGGCCGTTCAGGTAGTAGCGGATGTCCTGCTGCGCCATCGAGAAGTACACCATGTTGAACAGGTGCTTGAGCGTCTTTTGCGGCAGCGTGACCGATGCGTTGTAGGTATCGGCGATCGAGACGGTCGGGAACTCTTCGGCAGCGAGCGTCTGCAGCGCGAAGCGCGACTTGCCGCTCTGCACGGCCAGGCGCTTGTTTTGCAGCGTCATCGTGACGTCGCCCGATTCCGGCAGCGCGCGCAGGATGTCGAGCAGCTTGCGCGCCGCGACCGTCGTGCCGGCAACTTCGTCGCCCGCGCCGATATTGGCGTGCGTGGTGATCTGTACTTCGGTGTCGGTCGACAGGAACGACACGTTCTGGCCATCTTTGCGAATGAGGATATTGGCCAGAATCGGCATAGTGTGCCGACGCTCGACAATACCACTCACGATCTGCAGTGGCCGGAGAAGCGTATCTCGGGTGGATTTGACCAGTTGCATTTTATCCTCAGTACGTTTGATTGGTTAATTATTACTAAAACGATATTGTGCCATTGCCTGCGGCAAACACAAGGCGTCTGCCCGGCTGCTGCCGGATTACCCTTTCAGGGTCTGTTCCAGCACGTGCAACTCGTGATTGCATTCGGGATTCTTCTGGCGGTCGCCCGCGATCTTGCGCACCGCGTGCAACACGGTCGTGTGGTCGCGTCCGCCGAACAGCTCGCCGATTTCCGGCAAGCTCTTTTGCGTGAGTTCCTTGGCCAGGTACATGGCGATCTGGCGCGGGCGGGCGATGTTGGCCGGCCGGCGCTTCGAGTACATGTCTGCGACCTTGATGTTGAAGAAGTCGGCCACCGTCTTCTGGATGTTTTCCACCGAGATCTGGCGGTTCTGCACCGACAGCAGATCCTTCAGCGCCTCTTTGACGACGTCGATCGTGATGTCCTTGCCGTGGAAACGCGAGTACGCCAGGATCTTGCGCAGCGCGCCTTCGAGCTCGCGCACGTTCGAACGCAGGTGTTTTGCCACGAAGAAGGCGACGTCGTCCGACAGCGTCACGTCTTCGGATTGCGCTTTCTTGAGCAGAATCGCGACGCGCATTTCCAGCTCCGGCGGCTCGATCGCCACCGTCAGGCCGGAATCGAAACGCGAGATCAGGCGGTCGTCCATGCCCGTGATCTCTTTCGGATAGGTATCCGACGTGATGATGATCTGTTTCTTCGCGGCGATCAGCGCCTCGAATGCATAGAAGAATTCTTCCTGCGTGCGGCTTTTGCCGCCGAAGAATTGAATATCATCGATCAGCAGCATGTCGAGCGAGTGATAGTAGTGCTTGAAGTCGTCGAAGCCCTTGCGTTGATAGGCGGTGACGACGTCGCGCACGTATTGCTCGGCGTGGATGTAGCGGATGCGCGCGTTCGGCTGGTCGGCCATGACCTGGTTGCCGATCGCATGGATCAGGTGGGTCTTACCCAGGCCGACGCCGCCGTAGAAGAACAGCGGGTTGTACGACACGCCCGGGTTGTTCGCCACCTGGATTGCAGCGGCGCGCGCCAGCTGGTTGGCCTTACCGGTCACGAAGCTGTCGAACGTCAGCTCGGTGTTGATGCGGCTTTGCTCGCGTTTCGGCGAGTTGGCAATGTTCAGGTTCTGGTTGTGGCTTGGGCCGTTGCCACTGTTCGGGCTCGGGTGTTCAGCACCGGGCGCCGGGCGCGGGGCGTTGAAGTCGACCGTTGCGGTCGAGCCGGACGCACCGGCGCTGACCGTGTTGCGCGACGGGTGCGTTTTTGGGTCGAGCACAAACTGCACCTCGACCGGCGCTTCCCAGTACTGGGCTGCCAACTCCGTGATGCGGGTGGCAAACTGTGTCTTGACCCAGTCGAGCTTGAAGCGATTCGGTGCGGCCACGCGCAGCTTGCCGTCTTCGTAGTCGAGGGCGACCAGCGGTTTGATCCACGCGCTATATTGCTGTGGCGTGAGCTCGAGCTCTAGCTGCGCGGAACAGGTCTGCCAAAAATTTTCCATTACTTCGCTTGTTGATACGTAACACGCTATTTTACCCGCACCGGACAAAGTTATCCACAGGCGCTACACATATTTTCCACCGAAACGGCCTGTCGGGGTGCCCGGCAGGCGGGCCGGGAAGGGCGGTGGAGGCGGCCTGCGAAACAACATCCACCTTGACACTGATGCGCGAATTAGAGTCTAATTCAGGGTTCCCCGTCCGTGCACCGTGTCAGGCTGATAATTTCAGCGGCTGGTAGTCGGGCGAAGAGAGACCTGTGGCATGACGCGAGCTTAATCTGCGAAATTGTCATCGGCGCCGAATCTGACTCAAGTCAGACCCGATTTTGCATCTTATTTTGCTTTAAGCGAGACCACCATGAAACGTACTTACCAACCTTCCGTCGTCCGTCGCAAGCGCACGCACGGCTTCCGCGCACGTATGGCTACCCGTGGTGGCCGTCAAGTCCTGAACGCTCGCCGCGCCAAAGGCCGCAAGCGTCTGGCTGTCTAAGTCACACACCGCACGTTGCGGTCAGTGATGACAGGCGAAGGTTCGCACGACTTCGCGCGCGTTCGGCGCATCGTTAAAACGGATGAATTTTCATCCGTTTTTCGTTTGCGGCCAGCGCAAAAAACGGCGCATTTCGTGCTCTATACGCGACCGAACGCACTGCCGCATGCGCGGCTGGGCGTCGTTGCGGCCAAGCGCTTTGCGCCGCGCGCGGTCACGCGCAACACGATCAAGCGCATCACGCGCGAACTGTTCCGCACCACCGGCCTGCCGCCTGTCGATTGCATCGTCCGCTTGTCGCGGCCGGTCAACGGCAAGGATGGCCCGGCCACGAACCGGGCCCTGAAGGCCGCGTTGAAGGTGGAACTGACGCGCCTGTTCGCGTCGCAGCTGCGGCGCCCGGCGCCGGTGGACGCGGCATGAAAACGCTGCTCGTCTCGCTGTTTGTCGGGATCCTGCGCGGTTATCAACTGCTGATCTCGCCGATGCTCGGGCCGCGCTGCCGTTTCTATCCCAGTTGTTCCAATTATGCGATCGAAGCGTTGCGCGTCCACGGCGCTGCACGCGGCTCATGGCTGGCCGCGCGCCGCGTGGGCCGCTGCCATCCGTGGCATGCGGGCGGCCTCGACCCGGTGCCGCCTGCAGGCACCAAGGAATCCCATTCAGCCGCTTGCGGTTGCAACCACTCCTGAAGACTCCAATGGAATTCAATAAACGTACTGTCCTGTGGATCGTGTTCGCCATTTCCCTGATTGTTCTCTGGAACAATTGGATGGTGGCTAACGGCAAACAGTCGATGTTCTCACCGGCGCGTCCGGCGCAGGTTGCCCAGCAAAAGCCATCCGATGTGCCGGCTGCACCGCAAGCGGGCAGCAATGCCGTGCCCGGTGTGCCGGCCACGCCAGGTGCAGCTGCTGTTCCTGGCGGCGCGCCAGTGGCGGCCGTGGCGAGCCCGCTCGTCACCGTCACCACCGACGTCGTCAAGGTCGACATCGACCCGGTCGGCGGCGTGATCAAGCGCCTCGAGATGCTCAAGTACCGCGATCACTTCGACAAGACCAAGAACCAGGTCCTGTTCAGCGTGAACGGTCCGAACGTGTATCTGGGCCAGACAGGCCTGATCGGCACCACCGCCACCGGCGTGCTGCCGAACCACACCACGCCGTTCATCGTGCGTCCTGGCGTGCGTACGCTGGGCGCGAATGGTCAGGTGCAGGTCGTGATGGATGCGGAGCAGGCCGGCGTGCGCCTGACCAAGACGCTGACGTTCCGCAAGGGCGACTACCTGATCGGCGTGCGTCACGACGTGACCAATATCGGCACCGCACCGGTTCAGCCATCGCTGTACCTGCAGCTGCAGCATGACGGCACCAAGCCGGCCACCGATTCGTGGTTCATGCCAAGCTACACCGGTCCGACCATGTACACGAGCGCCGACAAGTACCAGAAGCTGACCTTCGAGCAGATCGAAAAGGGCAGTGCGGATCACTCGCTGAAGGCCGACAACGGCTGGGTCGCGATTTCGCAGCACTTCTTTGTCTCGGCCTTCATCCCGGCCGACCGCACTCCGCGCGACATCTTCACCAAGAAGATCGCCACCAACCTGTATGCGATCGGTACCGTGCAGTCGATGGGCACCGTGGCGCCTGGCGCCACCGTGTCGGTCGATTCGCGCCTGTATTCGGGGCCGCAAGATGAGCAGACGCTGGAAACCATCACCCCGGGCCTGGAGCTGGTGAAGGACTACGGCATGCTGACCGTGATCGCCAAGCCGATCTTCTGGGTCATGACGCAGCTGTACGCGATGCTGGGTAACTGGGGCTGGACCATCGTCGCCCTGACCATCCTGATCAAGCTGGCGTTCTTCCCGCTGTCGGCGGCAGGTTATCGCAGCATGGCCAAGATGCGTGTGGTCACACCAAAAATGCAGGCGATCCGCGAACGCTTCAAGAGCGATCCGGTCAAGATGCAGCAAGCCACGATGGAGCTGTACAAGACCGAGAAGATCAATCCGCTGGGCGGCTGCCTGCCGATCCTGGTGCAGATGCCGGTGTTCTTCGCCCTGTACTGGGTGCTGCAGGCGTCGGTCGAAATGCGCGGCGCGCCATGGATCGGCTGGATCCAGGATCTGACGCAGCCTGACCCGTTCTACATTCTGCCGGTGATTTATGCGGTGTCGATGTTCATCACGACCAAGCTCAATCCGCAGCCGACCGACCCGGTGCAGGCCAAGATGATGCTGTTCATGCCGATCGCGTTCTCGGTGGTGTTCTTCTTCTTCCCGTCCGGCCTCGTGCTGTACTGGGTGGTCAACAACATCCTGTCGATCGCGCAGCAGTGGGTCATCACGCGCAAGTTCGAGACGGCCGCCGCGAAGTAAGCTGCCGGCGTCGTCGAGAAAAGCCCGCGCCTTGTGCGCGGGCTTTTTTGTTTTTCGCGGCCCGCCGATAGGCCCGGCCGCGCGCATCCCTTACAATCGCCCCATGAAACTCGATACCTCACCCATCGCCGCCATCGCCACCGCCCCGGGCCGCGGCGGCATCGGCGTCGTGCGCGCCTCCGGCAAGGAGCTGGGCGCGCTGATCGCCGCGCTGTTCCCCGGCGTGACGCTCGCGCCGCGCCACGCAACCTACATCCCGTTCAAGGCCGCCAACGGCGACATCATCGACGAGGGCCTGGCCCTGTACTTCCCGGGTCCGCATTCGTACACCGGCGAAGACGTGCTGGAGCTGCAAGGCCACGGCGGCCCGATCGTGCTCCAGATGCTGCTGGGGCGCGTGCTCGAAGCAGGCAGCAGCATGGACCTGCGCCTGGCCGAACCGGGCGAATTCACGCGCCGCGCGTTCCTCAACGACAAGCTCGACCTGGCCCAGGCCGAGGCGGTGGCCGACCTGATCGACGCATCGACCGAAGCGGCCGCCAAGTCGGCGTCGCAATCGCTGTCGGGCGCGTTTTCGCAAGTGGTGCACACGCTGGTGGACCAGACGACCAATCTGCGCATGCTGGTCGAAGCCACGCTCGACTTCCCGGAAGAAGAAATCGACTTCCTCGAAAAATCGAACGCGCGCGGCCAGCTTGCCGGGATCATTACGGCGCTGGAGCACGTGTTCCGCCAGGCGGCGCAAGGCGCGCTGCTGCGCGAAGGGTTGAATGTGGTGCTGGTCGGGCAGCCGAACGTGGGCAAGTCGTCACTGCTGAATGCACTGGCCGGGGCCGACGTCGCGATCGTCACGCCGATTGCCGGCACCACGCGCGACAAGGTCAGCGAGACGATCCAGATCGAGGGCATCCCGCTGAACATCATCGACACCGCCGGCATCCGCGCGATCAGTGACGAGATCGACGTGGTCGAGCGCATCGGCATCGAGCGCACCTGGGGCGAAGTGGGCAAGGCCGACGTGATCCTGCACCTGCTGGACGCGAACCTCGGCCCGAGCGCGGCTGACGAAGCCATCGTCGCGGCCTTCCCGGCCAACGTGCCGGTGGTGCGCATCTGGAACAAGATCGACCTGTCGGGCCACAAGCCGTCGAAGGATGAAAGCACGGACGCCGTGCACCTGTATCTGTCGGCGCACGAAAAGCTGGGCATCGACCTGCTGCGCGCCGAACTGTTGCGCATCGCCGGCTGGCAGCAGACGGGCGAGTCGCTGTTCCTGGCGCGCGAGCGGCACCTGATTGCGCTGCGCGCGGCCAGCGACCACCTGGAGCTGGCGCGCCAGCACGCAATGCAGGATGATCAGTCGCTGGACCTGTTTGCCGAAGAGCTGCGGCTGGCGCAGGATCAGCTCTCCAGCATTACCGGGCAGTTTACGCCGGATGATTTGCTGGGGGTGATTTTCGGGCGATTCTGTATCGGAAAATAGGTAGTTGCCAATGGAGGATTCGATGCCTGTCCCGGCTCGATCCTCTTGATAGGAAGGCGATTACCGGGACTATGATGCCCGACTGGATCAGCGCCAAACTGACGCGGATCGCGCAGGTATTGCCGTAGCCGGGATTTTTGATCAGGTCATCCCACCCGATCTGCTGGAACAACATGTCGCGGCTGACGACGCGGTTACTTGGATAGTTTTTCATCAGCGCAAGGGAAGCGAGCCACATACAGCGCTATCAGCTCGGCGGCTGCATTGCCCGGCATCGAGCCAGCGCGCCCGCGCAGCTCGTCCCATATACGATCATCGATTTCCAGCGGCTTCATACCGGGCGGCGCGCACCACAGCCGCCCCTGCGTTGCATCGACAACCCCGGCCTGATAGCCCTCTGCATACCGCTGCTGGAACGCCGCATCGGCCTGCTGGCTCCATTTATCCACGCCTGGCTGTCCGGCCACCTTTGCCACGAACCTATCGCCCGACAGGTGCCATGTGAATGCGCCAAGCGGCTGCGCCGCCGCGCCGCATATCAACGTCAGGACAGCGCACAGAACTGCGCACCTCATACGATTCGCCATACCCACCTCCGATGAATTGTGAGTGGGTATTGTGTCGTCCAAAACTTGAGACGGTCTTGCGCGTCGCCAGCGCATCAACTTGTATGAAATGCGTGTGCGAATAGCGGTAGCTGTCCAAAGCGCAATGGCTTGCATTTGCGCATCGCTCACCCCTGTTGTCGCGACGCGTCGCGCGCCAACACCGCCGGGCATGCTAGGCTTGCTGCTATGAACACGCGAATCACGACCCTTGCCCCCCGTCCTGCGCGCCGCACGCTATTTCGGCTCGCCGCCATGCTGGCTGGCGCCTGCCTGCTCTCATCCTGCGCCAGCGTCCTCGGCCCGCGCCAGGTAGAGCTGCCGCTGCACAAGCTGCAATCCAGCCTCGACAAGCGCTTCCCGATCAACGAACGCTTGCTCGACATTTTTGACGTTCAGCTCACGCGCCCGCAACTGTCACTGGTGCCGGATCAGGACCGGGTCGCGCTTGCTGTCGATGCGTCGGTCGCACCGCCGTTTGCACGCGCCTGGGCCGGCAACGTCGCGTTCTCGGGCCGCCTGTACATCGATCCGGGGCGCGCCGCCGTCATGATGGCCGAGCCGCGCGTCGACCGCCTGCAGCTTGGCAATCCTGACGCCGAACGCCGACTGGCGCGCGTTGCCAATACACTGATCGACACCGTTGCGCGCGACATGCCGGTGTATGCGTTCGACCAGAGCGACTTGCGTTATGCCGGCGTGCAGTTCGTTCCGACGCGCATCCAGACCACCCGCACGGGCCTTGTGGTCACGCTCGAACCGGCGAAGTAACACAACCCGATCCGCATGTTGCAGTTACGTCAAATTGCATCGTCATGGCAGGTCAGGGATTGCACCCACATTGCATTGGGAGCACACTGATACGCAAAGAACCGCAGTGATGGGTTCGCCAGTTGGGCTCCCGCTTGCGCTTTCTCATGGGCATGGAGTTCCACTGAAGTAATCTTTCTCTGACTTCAGGTTGCCGTATCAGGGGGTGGATCTTGGAAACGACTTATGAGAGTTTTCCGAACAGTGGCAGGGCGCTCCAGGCGCCGCCCGTCTCGGTTGCCGCCGCCGTGAGCGCCGCGCCCACCCGCGCCAACCTGCCCGCCAAGGGCTCGTGCTGGTATTGCGAAAAGCCGCTCGACAGCGTGCGGCGGTTCTGCGGCAAGCCCTGCGCCGATGCCTTCGACGAAGAAGCTGAATTTACGCGTTGAGATCTGGCGGCGATGCGGCGTCTGCCTGCGCCAGCAGCAGCAACGCATGCTCGAAATCGAAACGCTCGATGGACTTCTCCAGCGCCGCCATGCGGTCCGCGCCCAGCGTGACCAACAGGCGTGGCCGCAGCAGCGCTACCAGTTCGGGCGCTCGGCCATCGCCGATATCGAGCATCGCGCGCAGCCGCGTCAGGTCGCGCGCATCGACCGGCAGCGCAGGCGATGCGGTTGACGACACCACCGGCAAAGCCGCCGCATCCGGCGCCACCAGCAGCGCATCCACTTCCATCAGCACCCGTGTCAGCTCAACGTCCAGCGCGTCGATCAGCGCAGCCGGCGCCGCGCCGTCCTTCTTGAGCGCCAGTTCGACGTCGAGCGCCAGGTGGCGCAGCGGGATTGCCTCCATCATGCCGGCCGCGCCCTTGAGCGTGTGGGCGATGCGCTGCGCCAGCACGGCATCGCCGGTAGCGATGGCAGCTTGCAGGCGCGGGATCAGGTCGCGGTAGTCGCCGGCAAAGCGCGCCAGCAGGCGCAGGAACATCGCACGGTCGCCCATGACCCGGTCCAGGGCGGTTTCCAGGTCGATGACAGCTGCGGCATCGCCGCTCGGGGCGCCCGTCACCGTGTAGTGAACGACCAGGTGCGCGTGACGGCCGCACCATTGACCGTGCCAGCGAAGCTGACGTCGTAGACGGTGGCCCCGCGCAGCGGCTGCAGCGGGATGATGGCAGCAGCAGGCTTGTTGTCGGACAGCGGCGCGATGCGCAGCACGGTCAGGTCGCTGCCGCCGCGCGGGCGCACGGTGAAGCTGGTGACCGTGACGTTGGTATCGAGGTTGGTGTGCACGCTGATCGGATAGCCGACCTCGTTGGCGTCGGGGACCGGGTCGGGCTGCTCGGTGTTGCTGAAGAAGTTCGGTACGACCTGGGTCTGACCATTGAACGGCCAGGTAACGAGCGTGCCGCGCGCGATGCCGGGGCCGTAGCCGTCGCGGCTGGCGAAATCGGCCGTGAAGTAGCGGTAGCCGCTGCTGGCGATGGCTGCGCCGGTGCCGATCTCGCGGAACATCGGCTCGAAGATCACGAAGCGGTGGTAGATCGCGGTGATCAGTTCTTCGGCCATGTAGAAGCCCGAGCCGTTGCGGCTGCCCGAGATGACTTCGCCGTAGGCATAGCCACGATCGGCGCGCAACGTGTAGCCGGCCGCGTTCAGGCGCGCGCCCAGGTCGGCGCCGGTAAAGCCCTGGCGCCCGGCGACCTGGTCGTGGCTCATGAGGTTATTGACGCGCAGGTACTCGGAATGCCCAAGCGCGGCGTTGTTGATCTGCGCGTTCTCGGGCACCTGCGGCACCTTGATCTGGCTGCGCCGGTAGTTGATCCAGTTGCGCCCGTCGACGGCGATATTGCCAGTTTGCGTGGGCGCTGTGGCCCCGGTGGGGTCGGGGGCCACGGACGAATCGGGATTGACGGCGGTGCCGCCAGTGACCTGGGCGGACAGGCTGTCGCTATCGCTGCTGCCGCAGGCAGCCAGGCCCAGGGCGGCGGCCAGGGCTGGGATGATCAGCTGCCAACGGAGCGTATAGCTCATTTTACAACTCCTGTCAATACGGGCTCAATTCGATATTCTAGGGCAAATTTTGACGTCACGGCGGGTGGTGACGTCAACGCGCAACCACCTTGTTTTGCAGGCTGTAGAATAAGCCATCATTTATCTTGTCGAGTCGTCCATTGAAGCCTATTAACCAACAACGCCTCGCACGCGCCAAGTTCGCCCTGCCGAGTTCCGTCACGTTGCTGTCGATTGCCTGCGGCTTCGCCAGTATCGTGATCTCGGTCGACAATGCGCGCGTGGGCGACCCGGGCGACTTCCGCCTGGCCGCCATCCTGCTGGTGCTGGCTGGCGTGTTCGATGCGCTCGATGGCTTCGTGGCACGCGCTACCAATACCCAGTCCAGCTTCGGCATGCAGCTCGACTCGATCGCCGACGTGATGAACTTTGGCTGTGCGCCGGGCCTGCTGCTGTACTGCTACGGCTTCACGCAACTGACCGACGTGCATCCGACGCTGGTGCGCATGGGCGGCCTGGCCTGCTTCGTGTTCGTCACCTGCGGCGCGCTGCGTCTGGCACGCTTCAATATCAGCCAGGGCCGCACTGACCCGCGCTACTTCGTCGGCATGCCGATCACTGCCGGCGCGGCCTGCGTGTCGGCCGTGGTCGTGGCCTGGCCCGATCCGGTCACCCAGATGGCGCAGGCATTCATGGTGGCGGGCCTGATGGTGGTGGTTGGCGCGCTGATGGTGTCGACCATCCGCTTCCCCAGCTCCAAGCACCCGAGCGGCAAGCTCATGATCGTCATCGTCGCTGTGTGCGCAGCCTTGCTGGCCGTGCTGCAGACGCGCTTCTTCGTGCTGTTCTTCCTGGTGTACATCAGCCTGACGCTGTTGCTCAATATTGGCTGGAAGATGGGCTGGCGCGGGGTGGCGCAGCCGAAAGTCTACGACGAAGAATGAACCGGCGGCCCTGACAAGGGCCGTTTTTTCGTTCAGGCGAACTTGTCGAGCATCGCCGCCAGGTGCGCGGCCCGTGCGCGCGCCTCGGGCAGGTCGGCCGCACCGCTCGTCTGGGTCACGATCGATGCGGTCAGCAACTGCACGAACGAGCGGTCGAGCGCCTTGCGCGCCGCCGACATCTGCTGCGCCACGGCGTCGCAGTCCGACGGCGTGTCGGCCAGCGCAATCAGTTTCTGCACGCCGCGCAGCTGGCCCTCGATCCGTGCCAGCCGGTTCAGCAGATCCTTCTTTTGCGGCGCCGTTAACGCTTGGCCTTCGACGATCTTGACGTGGGCCTCGAGCATCAGGCAACCTCGTGGCCGCGCGCGGCGCGCAGGATCTGGAACCAGTCTTCGCGCGTCAGTTCAAAGGTGGTGCCGGCCACCGCGTCGGCAATCGCCGCGATGCGGCCGGTGCCGGTCAACGGAATCGGGCGGCTCGGCAAGCGCATGATCCACGCGAACACCACGCTGGCAAACGGCTGGTTCAAACGCTCGGCGATGCCCTGGATCGTCTGGCGCAGCACGGCTGCGCGCTCGTTGGTCGGATCGAACAGGCGCCCGCCACCCAGCGGTGACCAGACCATCGGCGCGATGCCCAGGTCTTGCAGGCCGTCGAAGGTTTCGTCGAACAGTGGCGTGGTCACGAGCGGCGAGAACTCGACCTGGTTGGTGCTCAGCGCCACGCGGCGATTGAGCGACTCGAACTGGTGGCGTGTGAAATTCGACACGCCTACATGGCGCACCTTGCCGGCCGCCTGCAACTGGGTAAACGCTTCGGCAATCTCGTCGAAGTTCATCAACGGGTCGGGCCGATGGATCAGCAGCAGGTCGAGGTGGTCGGTGTGCAGGCGGCGCAGCGATTCTTCGGCCGACGCGATGATGTGCGCCGCATCGGTGTCGTAATGCTGGATCGTGTGGCCCGGATGTTTGGCCGACATGAGCCGGATGCCGCACTTGCTCACCAGTTCGATGCGCGCGCGCAGCGAAGGCTGGGCGCGCAGCGCCTCACCGAACAGCATCTCGACGCCGTAGTCGCCATAGATATCGGCGTGGTCGAACGAGGTCACACCCAGCGCGATGCATTGCTCGATGAACTCGACGCGCGCCGCGACCGGCATCGCCCAGTCGGTCATGCGCCACATGCCGGCGACGATGCGCGAGAGCGTCGGGCCGCCTTCGCGTGTGAGGATGCGGGGGCAGCGCAGATCGGCAGGCAGGGCAGGCGACATCGTGTTTCTTTCGTCATGACAGGATTACACGATTATAGCCCTGCCACCGCCACTCTCTTGCCGGGCTCCCATGAAAAAAGCCCGCCGGCGCTGCTGCGCGGGCGGGCTTGTCGGCTCTTGCGACCGGATTACTGCATCCAGAGACGCATCGAATCCCAGGCGCGGCCAAAGATGCTCGCTTCCTGGACTTCTTCCAGTGCGACGACCGGCAGCACCAGCAGCGGCTTGCCGTCGACCGTCATCTTGAGCGTGCCGACCGCGCCGTTGCGCGCCAGCGGCGCGACCAGCGGATCGCGGCGCTCCAGCACCGGCTTGAGTTTACCGGCCACGCCCTTCGGCACGGTCACCAGGATATCGCGCGTGAAGCCGATCTTCACGGTCGGCTGCGAGCCTTTCCAGATCTGCGGAGTCTGGATCGCCTGGCCTTTCGAATACAGCTTGACGGTGTCGAAGTTCTGGAAGCCCCAGTTCAGCAGCTTCTGGCTCTCTTGCGTGCGCACTTCGGTCGAGCTGGTGCCCAGCACGACGGCGACCAGGCGACGCTCGCCCGTGCTGCCGTTCGGCCGGCGCGCCGACGAGATCATGCTGTAGCCCGACGAATCGGTGTGGCCGGTCTTCATGCCGTCTACGGTCGGATCGAGCCACAGCAGGCGGTTGCGGTTCTGCTGCGTGATCTTGTTGTACGTGAACTGCTTGATCGAGTCGATCTTGTAGAACTCGGGGAAGTCGCGAATCACGTGCGAGGCCAGGTTGGCCAGGTCGGCGGCGGTCGAGTAGTTGTTTGCGTCCGGCAGACCATGCGGATTGGCAAATCGCGTACTTTTCAGGCCGAGGCGCTGCGCTTCGCGGTTCATCAGCGTGACGAAGGTGGCTTCGTCGCCGGCGACGGCTTCCGCGATCGCCACGGCGGCGTCATTTCCCGACTGGATCATCAGGCCGTGCAGCAGGTCGCTGACCGAGACTGGCACGCGCGGGTCGATGAACATCTTCGAGCTGCTGCTGTCGACTTTCCAGGCACGCTCGGACACATTGACCATCTGGTTCATCGACAGGCGCTTGTCGCGAATTGCCGAAAACGCGACATACGCGGTCATGATCTTGGCCAGCGATGCCGGTTCGATGCGCATGTTCTGGTCTTGCGACGCGATGACCTGGCCGCTTGTGGTGTCGAGCAGTAACCACGACTTGGCTGCGATGGATGGAGCCGGCACGGTTTGCGCACTGGCCGAGATCATTACCAGGCTGGCGGCAAAGGCCGCTAACAGTTTTTTCATGGAAACGTTCGTCATTGTAAAAGGTGGAGCGGTGGTAGAGCGCAAGGCAATGCCCGGGGGCACTGCCTCAAGAGAAGGGAATGATTATAGGGGACTGTGACCGTTAAATGTCACGGCGCCACAGTTGAACAACCAGATTTTTAATATGGCCGAGCCTGCGATGGAAGAAGTGATCGGCCCCCGGAATGATGATCACCGGGATATCCAGCGGACGCGCCCAGTCGAATACCTGCTGCATCGTGATCGTGTCGTCCTGCTCGCCGTGGATCAGGATCGTGTCTTGCGGCACGGGCGGCATCGGCCATTTGCCGGCCGCGGTACCCACCAGTACCAGGCGCTCGGGCGCGCGGCCTTCGGCGTCCAGGCGCAGCGCGAACTGCGCCTGGACGAAGGTGCCGAACGAAAAACCGGCCAGCGTGACCGGCAGGTCGGGGTAGCGCGCACGCATGTGCTCGTACATGATGGCCATGTCGTCCACTTCGCCCTTGCCGTCGTCGTACACGCCTTCGGATTCACCGACACCGCGGAAATTGAAGCGCGCCACGGCGTAGCCCAGCGTGACAAAGGTGCGCGCCAGCGTCTGCGCGACCTTGTTTTCCATGGTGCCGCCGTACAGCGGGTGCGGGTGCGCGACCAGCGCGATGCCGCGCGGGGCCTCGTCGGGCAGGTCGAGCAGGCATTGCATCTTGCCGGCGTCGCCGTCCAGATAGAATTTTTGCGAGTGGATGTTCATGGTCAGATCTTGAGACGGTCGACGACCTTGCCGCCGACCAGGTGGGTATCGATGATGTCGTCGATGTCTTCGTTATCGACATAGGTGTACCAGACGCCTTCGGGGTACACCACGAGCACGGGGCCTTCTTCGCAGCGGTCGAGGCAACCGGCCTGGTTGATGCGGACCTTGCCTTCGCCGCTCAGGCCGAGTTCCTTGATGCGCTTCTTGGCATGTTTCTGGGCTTTTTCAGAGCCGCACTTGCCGCAGCTCTGGCGCGCATCCTTGCCTTCGCGCTCGTTCATGCAGAAAAAGACGTGGTGCTGGTAAAACGGTTGGTCGGTCATGGCGTTCTCGTCGAAAAAGGCAGAAGTATTATCTTACTGGCGATTGAGTTTATGTGACGGCAGCACCAGGAACCAGAGCGCGAAGAATGGCCAGCTCAGTGACAGGAACCACGCCGAGCCATTGAAGTTCAGGAATTTGCCCTGCACCCAGCCTTGCAGCGTCGACGAGAAATACGGGTTCACCGGGATCGTGTTGACGACCACCAGCGCCAGCACCAGCGTCACCACCGCCAGGCGCCGCTGCGCCACCTGCGGCGCAAACACCAGGCCAGAGAGCATGATCATGCCGATCAAAAAGCCCCCTTCAGCGCCCGGCGTGACCCAGACGAACGCGTTATCGGGCCGGAACAGCAGCGAACTGGCAAACGCCTTGAGCACCAGCGCCGCCGCCAGCAGGGCAATCATCAGCCAGAAGCGCGGAGCGCCGCGGCGTACGAGGCACATCAGCGTGAGCGCCGCGCCCGTCATGCCGCAGGCGGTGATGATGGTCTCGGACAGCCAGTACTGCTCGACGCTCATCGTCACGCCGGGGCGCAGCATCGCCACCAGGTCGATCTCGGTATCGAACCACGACGACAGCCAGCCGGAGACGATCGGCAGCACCTGGCCATGGCCGAACAGGTAGCTTTGCGGGTAGATCTGCGCCAGCGGCCACATGGCCACCAGCACCAGTCCCTGGCTCGCATGGGGCGCGAACCAGCGCTGACGCAGCTTGAACAGGCGGCTGCGATCGAGCAGGCCAGGTGCCCACAAGGCGCCCAGCACGGCGCCGAGCAGCGCGCCGCCCGCATTGGTCACGAAATCGAGGTTCGACGGCACGCGGCTGGGCAAAAAGTTCTGCACCGTTTCCATGACGCCGGTGGTGAAGATGCCGATCAGCGCTGCCAGCAGCACCGCCCAGATGCCCCGTACGCGGGGATAGAACGACAGCACCAGCAGCATTCCGAACGGGATGTAGCCGGCGATATTGACGCCGACGTCGAAGCCCGTGAAGTAGCGCTGCTTGACCAGGTTCAGAAACGCCAGCGGCGCCACGCCGGTATCGCGCCAGCCGGTGAACGGAAACCAGCTGGCGTAGATGATCAGGAGCAGATACGCCATCAGCGCGGCGCGCACGATCGGCGAGCCGCGCGAGCGGCCGGCCGCGACTTCGGCGGAGATGGCCCCGTCGCTCATTTGCCCTGCAGGTCGAGGGTCGACAGCCAGTTCTTGAGATCGAGCGCGATCCGGTCAGTGCCGGCGGCCAGCGCGGCCACGCCGCCGGCGGCATCCTGGCTCGGGGCAGGGGCGCTGTGCGCAAAGCTTTTCTGGGCCACCAGGCGATGGTCGGCCAGGACCGAGGCGCGCAGCAGGATTTGCCCTTCGCTTGCGCTGGTGCTGGAAAACGCGTGCACGAAGTCGTCGACCTCGATGCGCAGGATCGGCACGCGGTTGGCCGCGTCGGTGGCCGACAGCACCGTGACACCGGCCTGCGCCAGGCGCACCTTGAGGCGCCGCGTGACCAGGTCGAGCGGCGTGCCGCTCCAGCGGCTGCCAGCGTAGGTACGGGCCTGCAATGGGTCGGCGTAGTTCAGCCGGTACACCATGCGCTCGTTGTCGAGGACAGCGCCGCCGGTGGCGTCCATCACGACGATCGGGGGCAGTTGCGACGATGGGTTGGCAGGCGTGAACAGCTGGGCCGACGGTGCGCCGAAGTCATAAATGGTATTGGGCGCGCCCTTGTTGCTGGCGCAGCCGGCCAGCAGCGCGGCGACAGCAACGCTAACGGCAACGGCGAGACGGTAGGGGCGGAGATTCACGGTGGTCCTCATTTGGTCGGGGGCGCGAAGCCCGGCTCGCCCGGGCCGGGCGCGTCGCCCGGTGTGCCGAACAGGATGCTTTGCGGGCGGTCGGAGAACGAATTCGCGGTGCGGCGCACGGCGCGCAGCGAGGCGCGCGCTTCGTCGGTCATCTGCACCACGTGCGGCAGCGTTTCCAGTTCCAGCTCGCTGGTGGCCGCGCCGAGCGCGCCGATGGTGCTGTTCAGGCGTTCGATCGGGCCGTCCGGCGCTTGCAGGCGCGTGGCCAGGTTGTCGTAGTTGCGTGTCATCGAGGTGGCGCTGGTGGCCAGCGTGTCGATCGAGTCCATGCTGCGGTCGACCTTCGTGATCAGTGACGGCAGCTGGTTCAGCACCGGATCGAGCCGCTGCGGGATTGCCGCGTAGGCCTCGGCGGCGCGGTCCACGCTCTCGAACGCGCCGAGCATCGTGGCGCGGTTTTCTGGGCTGAGCAGCTCGTCGAGGCTGGTCGTGATCTGTTCGGCCTTGACGAGGATGGCGAGGCCGCGGTCCTCGAGCTGATCGAGCAGGCCCGGACGCAGCGGGATACGGGCGATCGCGTCCGAGCCTGTCTTCAGGCGCGGCGAGCCGGTGCGCTCGTCGTTGAGCTGGATGAACGCGATGCCCGTCACGCCCTGGTAGCCCAGCGAAGCATAGGTGGTGCTGGTGATCGGCGAGGCCTCATCGACCGACAGGCGAATCAGGATCTGGCCGGTGACGCGCGGATCGAAGATGATCGTGTCGACGCGCCCGATTTCCAGGCCCCGGTAGCGCACCGTGGCTTGCGGGTTCAAGCCGGGAATCGACTGCGTGGTGACGATCTCGTACGGCACCAGCTCGGTCTTGTCGCGGTTGAACCAGAGGCCGATCAGCACCGTCGCCACCAGGAGCGCGATCGTGAAGATGCCGGTCATCAGCGCATGTGACCTGTTTTCCATACTAGTGTGTCTCCGATTCGTTCTGGGCCCGGCGCTCGTCGAGCACTTCCAGTGCCCGCTGGCCGCGCGGGCCCAGGAAAAAGTGTTTGATGAACGGGTGCTCGACCTTGAGCACGTCGCACGACGGTCCGACGGCCAGCACGTGTTTTTCGGCCAGCACCGCGATGCGCGAGGACAGCGCGAACAGCGTGTCCAGGTCGTGCGTGACCATTACCACCGTCAGTTTCAGTTCGCGGTGCAGCGTCTGGATCAGCGTGACGAAGGCATCTGACAGGTCGGGGTCCAGGCCTGCGGTCGGCTCGTCGAGAAACAGCAGTTGCGGTTCGAGCGCCAGCGCACGCGCCAGTGCCGCGCGCTTGACCATGCCGCCGGACAGGTCGGCCGGCATCTTGGCCGCGTGCTCCGGCCCCAGGCCCACCATGTCCATCTTGAGCAGCACTGCGTCGCGGATCACGTCTTCGGGCAGCGCATGCAGCTCGCGCATGGGCAGGGCGATGTTGTCGAACACGTTCAGCGCCGAATACAGCGCGCCTTGCTGGAACAGCATACCCCAATGGTTGCGCATGCGTTGCAGCTGCTCGGGCCTGGCCGCGCTGATGTCTTCGCCGAACACGTGCACGCTGCCCTGTGACGGGCGCTCCAGGCCCAGCATCTGGCGCAGCAGCACGGTCTTGCCGGTGCCCGAGCCGCCGACGATCGACAGGATCTCGCCATCGTAGATCTCGAGGTTCAGGTCCTGGTGCACGACGGTGCGGCCGAAGCGGGTCCACAGGTTGCGGATCTCGACGACGGGTTTGCCCACTTCTTCGTCGGGCCGCAGGTTCAGGCGCTGGGGGGATTGTGCTTGGGTATCGGCCATCAGAATCCCGTGTTGCTGAAGATGATTGCGTAGACTGCGTCGGCCAGGATCACCACCGTGATCGCGGTGACGACCGAGGTCGTGGTGCCGCGCCCGAGGCTCTCGGTATTGGCCTTGATGCGCAGGCCAAAGTGGCACGCGATCAGCGCGATCAGCACGCCGAAGGTCGCGCCCTTGAGCAGGCCAATGGTGTAGTTCACGAACGGCACCGCATCGGGCAGCTTTTGCACGAAGTAGCGGAACGACATGCCCATCTCGATTTTTGCCGACACCATGCCGCCCAGCAGGGCCATCGCATCGGTCCAGACCACCAGCAGCGGCATCGAGATCGCGAGCGCAATCACCTTTGGCAGGATCAGGCGGTAGCCGTGCGAGACGCCCATGACCAGCATCGCATCGAGTTCCTCAGTCACGCGCATGACGCCCAGTTGCGCCGTGATCGACGAGCCGGAGCGGCCGGCGACCAGGATCGCGGCCAGCAGCGGGCCCAGTTCACGGATCACCGCCATGCCAAGGATGTTGACCAGGTAGGCGTCGCCACCAAACATGCGCAGCTGCTGCGACGACAGGAACGACAGCACGATCCCGATCAAGAAGCCCACGATCGCCGTGATGCCCAGTGCCTGAAAACCCGAGTGATAGATATTGGCCGAGATTTCACGCCACGGGCCGGTAGCCGGGCGGCGCGCAAAGCGCCACAGGTCCTGGATCACGATGCCGATCAGGCCAATGAAGCTGCGCAGGTGCGCGAAGAAATCAAGCATGCCGGCGCCAAGCCTGATCAGCCAGTCGAAGGGACTGACGCGCTGGCGCGGCAGCGTGATCTTGCTTGCTGCTTCGATGCGCTTGAACAGGTCTTCCTGGCGTGGGTCAAGCGTGAGACGTGGCGGGCGCTGTTTGTTCCAGGTATTCCAGAACATCTGGGCACCGATGTGATCGAGGCTGTCGACGTTTGAGAGGTCCCAGGTGCAGGCTGATTTATCCTTGAGGCTCGCGAGCTGGCGCGTGATGCCCTTCAATACACCGTGCTGCGACAGGCCGTGGACTTGCCAGACCCCGCTGGCGATGACAGATTGGCCCGCCCCCTGGCCGGCCTGTTGAATGGTTAATGTTGGCGCATTTTCAATCTGCATTGCGGCAGTGTAAAAGAGAATCGCGCCCGCTGCCACAATGTTGGTTACGCGAATCAGGCGGCAAGGTGGCGCGCCTGGCGCGACGGGGCCACCGCGCGCGCCGTATCGGGGACCGGTTGCGGCGTGCGCGCCGGCGCATCGACCTTGCCGGCGTAGTCGCTGGCGAGCAGGCTGGCCGCTTCATGCGCCGCCATGCCGCGCACCTGTAAGTACTCGGCCACGAGCTTGGCCAGGCGATCGAGCGCGATGCGGTGCGTCGCATCGGTGCGCGTATAGATCCAGTCCGAAAACGCCATGAAGTTGTCGAACGGCGCCGCGCCCAGCAGCACCGGCGTGGTGTTGGCAAAGCGCCCCGAGTTGGCCACCAAGTCCCAGTAGCGCGCAAAGCGCACCAGGCGCTGCATGGTCGCAAAGTCGATCTTGTCCGTCGCCAGCACGGTGTACGGCGGGTACGGGTCGTACACCATGCCGAAGGCTTCGGTGTGGCGGATGATGGGCGTGCCGCGCAGGCGCTTGAGGATGCCGAACTGGATTTCCTCGGCGCCCAGGCCCACCAACTGGTCGAAGCCGCGCGCGAAGCTGGCCACGTCTTCGCCCGGCAGGCCGGCGATGAGGTCGACGTGCAGGTGGGCGGTGGCATGCTGCGTGAGCCAGCGAATATTCTCGGCCGCCTTCTCGTTGTTCTGGCGGCGGCTCACGAGCGCCTGCACTTCGGGATTGAAGCTCTGGATGCCGATCTCGAACTGCAGCGCGCCGGCCGGGAATTTGGCGATGGTGTCCTTCAGCGCATCGGGCAGGTGGTCGGGGACCAGCTCGAAGTGGGCGTAGATCGGGTCGTCCGGATACTGCGCGATTTTATCGAGGAAGAAATCCATGATGCGCAGGCTCGTCTTGACGTTCAGGTTGAACGTCCGGTCGACGAACTTGAAAAGGCGCGCGCCGCGTACGTACATTGCTTCCATCTCGGCCAGGAAGGCGTCGAGCGGGAATGGCCAGGCGGTCTTGTCGAGCGACGACAGGCAGAACTCGCACTTGAACGGGCAGCCGCGCGAGGCTTCCACGTACAGGGTGCGGTTGGCGATGTCGTCGTCGTTGTACAGCGCATAGGGCAGGGCGATCGCGTCCATTGGCGGCTGCACGCCGGCGTGGATCTTCATCAAGGGCTTGGGGCCGTTGAGGATCTCGCCGCACAGCTTGGGGAACGTGACGTCGCCCCAGCCGGTAATGACATAGTCGGCCAACCCGACGATCTCCTGCTCGCCGGTCTCGTGCGAAACTTCCGGGCCGCCCAGGATGATCTTGACGGCAGGCGCAACGCGCTTGAGCATCGCGACCAGGCGCGTGGTTTCTTCGACGTTCCAGATATACACGCCAAAGCCGACGATGCGCGGCGCATGCGCCAGGATACGCTCGACGAGGTCAGCGGTCTTGGCGCCGGTGACAAATTCCTGAATGCGGGTCTGGTCCTGCAGCGGCCCCATATTGGCCAGCAGGTAGCGCAGTCCGAGCGAGGCGTGCGTGTAGCGGGCGTTCAGGGTGGTAAGCAGGATCGACATGGTGGTGGCAGGCTGAGGGGGGTTGAAGGCGGTATTTTACTGTGATGCTGTCGTCCTTCGCGTGACTATGCATTCGACATTGCTTCTAATAAAGATTGGCGCCTACAATCGGCGACTCCTTATTCAGAAAGTGCCTTCCATGTTCATGACCAATATCGAAACCGTTCCGGGCAAGACCATCACGGCGTGCCACGGCGTTGTCTCCGGCAGCTCGGTGCGCTCCAAGCACGTGGGCCGCGACATCATGGCGGGCCTGAAGAACATGGTTGGTGGCGAACTCAAGGGCTACACCGAGTTGCTGGAAGAATCGCGCGCGCAGGCCACCGAACGCATGCAGGCACAAGCCACGCAGATGGGGGCGAACGCCGTCGTCAATGTGCGCTTCTCGACCTCGTCGGTGGCCGCCGGCGCCGCCGAGATCTATGTCTACGGCACTGCGGTGACGGTGGGCTGATGGACTTAATTTTCCTGATTGTCTTCTGGACGGTGCCGATTGGATTGGGCTATGTCTTCGGGCGGATGGCCGAAGCCAGGCATTACCGCTCCATCATCGCCAGGGAAAAAACGTGGCTGCACTTGCCGGCCACGTCGCTCAAGACATTGCTCGGGTCTGGGCCGGTGGCGCGCACCGAGCTGGTTACGGGCAGCGTGGTGGTGGCGGTCGACCACTTCAAGAAGGCGGCGTCGGCGCTGCGCTCGCTGGTGGGCGGGCCGGTGCAGTCGTACGAGACATTGCTTGATCGCGCCAAGCGTGAAGCGGTGCTGCGCTTGAAGGAAAGCTGCCCTGGTGCCCACGAGATCGTCAACGTGCGCCTCGAAACGATGCCGCTGACGGGCAACCAGCGGCAGATCAATGGCGTCGAGGTCCTGGCCTACGGCACCGCCATCTATTACGCAGAACAGAGCGCCGCACCATGAAATACCAGGCTTCGCTGCCCGAGCACAACGACAACGTCACGCCCGGCCATCCGCTCAAGGATTTCCTGTTGATCCTTGCCGGGCTGTCGGCGGCGGTGGTCGTCGGCTATCTGGTGCTGGGCTGGCTGGTCGATGTGGTGGTGGACCGGATGGGACCGGAGACCGAGGCGCAGCTGACGCAGATGGTGGCATGGACGCCGCCCGCGAGCGAGCCGGCGATGCGCACGCGTGAAGCGTGGGCTCAGGGCCTGGTCGATGGCATGCGCCAATGCGCCGGCGTCAGCGGGCCGGTCACGGTGCGCGTGAATCGCTCGGACACGCCCAATGCGATGGTCGCGCCAGGCGGCGTGGTGGTCGTGTTCTCGGCGCTGTTCGACAGTGTGCAGTCCGAAAACGGCATGGCGTTCGTGCTGGCCCATGAGCTGTCGCACATGGCCAACCGCGATCACTTGCGCGCAGTTGGCCGGCGCGTGGTGCTGATTGCCGCCGCCGCCGTGCTCACGGGCGACGGCAGCGGGACGGCGGGCGTGCTGGCACCAGCGCAGCATCTGGGCGAGTCGGGGTATTCGCGGGGCCGCGAAGCTGCTGCGGATGCAAAGGCACTGGCTATCCTGCAATGTCGCTACGGGCATGCTGGCGGCGCCACCGAATTGTTTTCCACCTTGCAGCGCGAGGAGGGGACAACGCCGGCCGTGGTGCATTACCTGGCGTCGCATCCGTCGATGGCCGCGCGCATTGAGGCCGTGCAGGTGGCGACGCGCCAGGCGGGCTTGCAGGCTGGCCCGGTGCAGCCGTTGCCGCGTTTTTGACGGCATGTGCGATAAAGCTGGTGGTATCGGAAATTGCTTGTTAGAATGCGAGCCGGAATTCAGGAGGCCTGTTGCCCAGTAGAGGAACAGTTTTCCAGCAAGTTATGCCTGATGACCATAGCAAATCGGTCCCACCCCTTCCCATCCCGAACAGGACCGTGAAACGATTTTGCGACGATGATAGTGCTGCAACCAGTGTGAAAGTAGTTTATCGTCAGGCTAGTTATATAGAGAAAGCCCACCAGGTGTCTGGTGGGCTTTTTTGCTTTGTAGCGTCGTTTCTGTAGTGCCGTGTTTGTCGTGTCGATGCCGCATCCATGCGAGAGAAATAGCACATCGGCACTATTTTAGGGTTAAAGTATTGCAATAGTTTTACTTCGTTATGGTTCGATCGCGCGGCGCCCGCCGCAGAAAGCGTCTTCATGCAACGTCGTCATCCTGCTGCGCCCTATCGCCTCCTTGTCGTGTCACTCGTGCTGGCGCTGGGCGCCTGTGGTCGGAATCATGATGACGACCCCGCCGTTCAGCCGCCGCCCCCAGCCACCGCCGCCCGCATCAACGTCGACGTCGCCCGCACCACGCATGGCGTGCCGCATGTCCGGGCTGACGACTTCCGCAGCCTCGGCTATGGCTTGGCGTATGCCTATGCCCAAGACAATGTCTGCATGTTCGCCGATGCAGTGCTGACCGTGCGCGGTGAGCGCTCACTGTTCTTTGGCGGCGATGCGCGACCTCGCCAGCGCACCGGCGACGAGTATGGCGGCGGTAGCGGGTTCATGGACCTGAACAACGAGGACAGCGACTTCTTCTTCAAGGGCTACCTCGACATTGAGCAATTGCGCACGGGGTATGCCAGCGGCGCGCGCGAGCCACGCGACCTGCTTGAAGGCTATGTCGAAGGCTATAACCGGTACCTGAAGGATGCGGGAAGCAAGTTGCCGGCGGCCTGTGCCAACACGAAATGGGTGAGGCCGATTTCGCTCGACGACATGATGCTGGTGGTGGCGGAAAAGGCGCTGCACGCATCGGGCCAGGCCTTTGCCCGCGACTTCGTTGCTGCCGGTCGGGTTCCCGGCGCCACCGTGACGCTGGCTAAAATGGCGCCGCGCAAGATCGATGCGTCGTCGCTGGTCGCGCAGCTCGATCTGCTGAACCGGCAAGGCTTCGGCAGCAATGCGCTGGCGGTGGGCAAGGACTTGTCCGCCAATGGGCGCGGGCTATTGCTTGGCAACCCGCACTATCCGTGGACCACGACCGACCGCTTCTATCAGGCGCATCTGACCGTGCCGGGGCGCTACGATGCGATGGGCGTGATCATCGGCGGCGTGCCGGCCGTCGTCATTGGCTTCAACCGCGACGTGGCCTGGAGCCACACGGTCACGTTCGCCAATCACTTCACCACGTTCCGGCTGGCGCTGGATCCCGGCGACGCCAGCGGCACCACCTATCTGTATGACGGGGCGCGGCGGACAATGACATCGAAAACGGTGACGGTCGAGGCGCTGCTGCCCGATGGCCTGATCGGCCGGCGTACCAAGACCTTTTATTTCAGCCACCAGGGCGCCGTCATCAGCCGGCCGGCTGCGGGCCTGACGTGGACCGCTCAGGCTGCCTATGTGCTGGCCGACCCGAATCGCAGCAATACCCGGATGCTCGAGCAGTGGCTGGGCATCGGCACCGCCACCAGTGTGCGCACGCTGAAGGATTCGCTCGACAAGGTGGTGGGGTTGCCATGGGTGAACACGGTGGCGGCCGACCGCGATGGCAATACGCTGTATGCGGACGCCAGTGTCGTGCCGCACATGAATGCGGACAAGTTCGTGAACGGTTGCCTGTTGCTGCAGGCGGCGCTGCTGTTCGACGGGTCAAAGGGCAGCTGCGGCTGGGGGCAGGATGTGGGCGCGCCGGCCGGCATTTACGCACCGGCCACGGCGCCGTGGATGATGCGCACCGATTACGTGGGCAATTCGAATGACAGTTACTGGCTGACCAATCCGAAGGCGCTGCTCACCGGTCCGGCGCCGCTGGGCTATTCGCCGCTGTACGGGCGCGTGAATGCCGAGCAAAGCCTGCGCACGCGGATCGGGTTCCGCCAGGTCGAGGATCTGCTGGCCCAGCGCAACAAGCTGAACCTCGCTGACATGCAGGCGCTGGCGTTCTCGAACCGCGTTTACGCGGCCGAGCTGGTGTTGCCCGAGTTATTGACCGCCTGCAGCAGCGCGAGCAGCACGCTGATGCATCAAGCCTGCACGACGCTGCAAGCGTGGGACCGGCGCGCCGATCTCGACAGCCGGGGCGCGGTGCTGTTCCGCGAATTCTGGGCGCTGGCGACGGCGATCCCGAACAAATGGGCACGGCCGTTCGATCCGGCGGACCCCGTCAATACGCCGGCCGGCGTGGCGCCGGCGGCCATGCCCGCCATGCTGGTGGCGCTCAGGACAGCGGCCGACAAGCTGCAGTCACTCGGCGTGCCCCTCGATGGCCGTATGGGTGACTATCAGGTCGAACCACGCAACGGCGTGCGTATTCCACTGCACGGCGGCAATGGGAATCAGGAGGGGACGTATGGGTCATTGACGATGCGCAGCAGCTTGACGGCACAAGGCTATGTCGGCGCGCACTGGGGCCAGAGCTATCTGCAGACCGTGACGTTCGACGAGCAGGGGCCGGTGGCGCAGGCGATGCTGACATATGGCCAGTCGGTCGATCCCACGTCGCCGTGGTATGCCGACCAGACACTGCTGTATTCACGCAAGAGCTGGCCGAGCCTTCCCTTTACGCAAGAAAAGATCAAGGCCGACCCGAACTACACGACCGTCACGCTGCGGGAGTAGCGAAGCAGTTCAGTGCAGGCATCGCGCCAGATTTGTCACACAACTGAAAAATAAGCTGTTGACGAAGCTCAGCAGGTCGAGCATAATCTCATTCCTCTGCTGCAGCGAACAAAACGATTCGAAGCAAACGGCAGATGAAGCACCGAATAAGTTCTTTAAAAATTAACAGTCGATAAGTGTGGGCGTTTGATGAAGGTGCCAAAGACTTCGGTCTTTGATTACTTAAATTATCAAATGTTCACAAAAAAGAAATACGTTGTCTCAGCAATGAGATAACGGTCAGTATTTTGAGTGAGCGACCCCTGCAGCAATGCAGGGTGGCAGAAATGCCAACAAACAGAGATTGAACTGAAGAGTTTGATCCTGGCTCAGATTGAACGCTGGCGGCATGCTTTACACATGCAAGTCGAACGGCAGCGCGGGGCAACCTGGCGGCGAGTGGCGAACGGGTGAGTAATATATCGGAACGTACCCAAGAGTGGGGGATAACGTAGCGAAAGTTACGCTAATACCGCATACGATCTAAGGATGAAAGCAGGGGATCTTCGGACCTTGTGCTCCTGGAGCGGCCGATATCTGATTAGCTAGTTGGTGAGGTAAAGGCTCACCAAGGCCACGATCAGTAGCTGGTCTGAGAGGACGACCAGCCACACTGGAACTGAGACACGGTCCAGACTCCTACGGGAGGCAGCAGTGGGGAATTTTGGACAATGGGCGAAAGCCTGATCCAGCAATGCCGCGTGAGTGAAGAAGGCCTTCGGGTTGTAAAGCTCTTTTGTCAGGGAAGAAACGGTGAGGGCTAATATCCTTCGCTAATGACGGTACCTGAAGAATAAGCACCGGCTAACTACGTGCCAGCAGCCGCGGTAATACGTAGGGTGCAAGCGTTAATCGGAATTACTGGGCGTAAAGCGTGCGCAGGCGGTTTTGTAAGTCTGACGTGAAATCCCCGGGCTCAACCTGGGAATTGCGTTGGAGACTGCAAGGCTAGAATCTGGCAGAGGGGGGTAGAATTCCACGTGTAGCAGTGAAATGCGTAGAGATGTGGAGGAACACCGATGGCGAAGGCAGCCCCCTGGGTCAAGATTGACGCTCATGCACGAAAGCGTGGGGAGCAAACAGGATTAGATACCCTGGTAGTCCACGCCCTAAACGATGTCTACTAGTTGTCGGGTTTTAATTAACTTGGTAACGCAGCTAACGCGTGAAGTAGACCGCCTGGGGAGTACGGTCGCAAGATTAAAACTCAAAGGAATTGACGGGGACCCGCACAAGCGGTGGATGATGTGGATTAATTCGATGCAACGCGAAAAACCTTACCTACCCTTGACATGTACGGAAGGCCGAAGAGATTTGGCTGTGCTCGAAAGAGAACCGTAACACAGGTGCTGCATGGCTGTCGTCAGCTCGTGTCGTGAGATGTTGGGTTAAGTCCCGCAACGAGCGCAACCCTTGTCATTAGTTGCTACATTCAGTTGAGCACTCTAATGAGACTGCCGGTGACAAACCGGAGGAAGGTGGGGATGACGTCAAGTCCTCATGGCCCTTATGGGTAGGGCTTCACACGTCATACAATGGTACATACAGAGGGCCGCCAACCCGCGAGGGGGAGCTAATCCCAGAAAGTGTATCGTAGTCCGGATCGCAGTCTGCAACTCGACTGCGTGAAGTTGGAATCGCTAGTAATCGCGGATCAGCATGTCGCGGTGAATACGTTCCCGGGTCTTGTACACACCGCCCGTCACACCATGGGAGCGGGTTTTACCAGAAGTAGGTAGCTTAACCGCAAGGAGGGCGCTTACCACGGTAGGATTCGTGACTGGGGTGAAGTCGTAACAAGGTAGCCGTATCGGAAGGTGCGGCTGGATCACCTCCTTTCTAGAGTAGCACCACGAAACTGAGAAGTTTCATTATCAAGCGTCCACGCTTATCGACTGTTGAATAGTAAAGAACAGTTTTATCGGGGCTGTAGCTCAGCTGGTTAGAGCACCGTGTTGATAACGCGGGGGTCGTTGGTTCGAGTCCAACCAGCCCTACCAATCAGCACAGCATCACCTAATGGGGGATTAGCTCAGCTGGGAGAGCACCTGCTTTGCAAGCAGGGGGTCGTCGGTTCGATCCCGTCATCCTCCACCATTACGGTAAAAGTTCAAACATAAGCCTGGCGAATATGCCAACGCGGTTTAGGTTTGGTCTTTTCGAGATCACTGTTTTTTCGTTCTTTAACAATCTGGAAGAAGTAAAGTTTTTAAGCGCATGCGACAGCATGTGCTTGGGTAGTAGTATTTGTATCATTGCAACACAGCTGTACTCTTGTACCTGTGACGATCTCTGTTGTCAGCAGAGGCCAACGTTATAGGGACAAGCGAATAAGTGCACATGGTGGATGCCTTGGCGATTACAGGCGATGAAGGACGTAGTAGCTTGCGATAAGCTGCGGGGAGCTAGCAAACGAGCTTTGATCCGCAGATTTCCGAATGGGGAAACCCGGCCTTTATAGGTCATTGCATACTGAATACATAGGTATGCAAAGCGAACGCGGCGAACTGAAACATCTAAGTAGCTGCAGGAAAAGAAATCAACCGAGATTCCCAAAGTAGTGGCGAGCGAAATGGGATGAGCCTGTATGTGATAGTCGATCGGATAGTGGAAGCTTCTGGAAATAAGCGCCATAGAGGGTGATAGCCCCTTACACGAAATCTGAACGGTGGTACTAAGCATACGACAAGTAGGGCGGGACACGAGAAATCCTGTCTGAACATGGGGGGACCATCCTCCAAGGCTAAATACTCGTAATCGACCGATAGTGAACCAGTACCGTGAGGGAAAGGCGAAAAGAACCCCGGGAGGGGAGTGAAATAGATCCTGAAACCGTGTGCATACAAACAGTAGGAGCGGACTTGTTCCGTGACTGCGTACCTTTTGTATAATGGGTCAGCGACTTACATTCAGTGGCGAGGTTAACCGTATAGGGGAGCCGTAGAGAAATCGAGTCCGAATAGGGCGACAGTCGCTGGGTGTAGACCCGAAACCAAGTGATCTACCCATGGCCAGGATGAAGGTGCGGTAACACGCCCTGGAGGTCCGAACCCACTAATGTTGAAAAATTAGGGGATGAGCTGTGGGTAGGGGTGAAAGGCTAAACAAACTTGGAAATAGCTGGTTCTCTCCGAAAACTATTTAGGTAGTGCCTCAAGTATCACCATCGGGGGTAGAGCACTGTTATGGCTAGGGGGTCATTGCGACTTACCAAACCATTGCAAACTCCGAATACCGATGAGTGCGAGCTTGGGAGACAGACATCGGGTGCTAACGTCCGGTGTCAAGAGGGAAACAACCCAGACCGCCAGCTAAGGTCCCAAAGATTGGCTAAGTGGAAAACGAAGTGGGAAGGCTAAAACAGTCAGGATGTTGGCTTAGAAGCAGCCATCATTTAAAGAAAGCGTAATAGCTCACTGATCGAGTCGTCCTGCGCGGAAGATGTAACGGGGCTAAGCCAGTCACCGAAGCTGCGGATATCCTTTATTGGATATGGTAGGAGAGCGTTCTGTAAGCCTGCGAAGGTGTCTTGTAAAGGATGCTGGAGGTATCAGAAGTGCGAATGCTGACATGAGTAGCGATAATGGGGGTGAAAAGCCTCCACGCCGTAAGCCCAAGGTTTCCTGTTCAACGTTCATCGGAGCAGGGTGAGTCGGCCCCTAAGGCGAGGCAGAGATGCGTAGCTGATGGGAAGCAGGTTAATATTCCTGCACCGTCGTATGATGCGATGGGGGGACGGATCGCGGAAGGTTGTCTGGCTGTTGGAATAGCCAGTTTTTGACTCATAGAAGGTACTTAGGCAAATCCGGGTACGTAATTCAAGGGGTTGAGACGAGGAACTTAGGTTCTGAAGCAATCGGAAGTGGTTCCAAGAAAAGCCTCTAAGCTTCAGTCATACGAGACCGTACCGCAAACCGACACAGGTGGGCGAGATGAGTATTCTAAGGCGCTTGAGAGAACTCGGGAGAAGGAACTCGGCAAATTGGTACCGTAACTTCGGGATAAGGTACGCCCTAGTAGTTTGATTGGTTTACTCCATGAGGATGAACGGGTTGCAATAAAATGGTGGCTGCGACTGTTTAATAAAAACACAGCACTCTGCAAACACGAAAGTGGACGTATAGGGTGTGACGCCTGCCCGGTGCTGGAAGATTAAATGATGGGGTGCAAGCTCTTGATTGAAGTCCCAGTAAACGGCGGCCGTAACTATAACGGTCCTAAGGTAGCGAAATTCCTTGTCGGGTAAGTTCCGACCTGCACGAATGGCGTAACGATGGCCACACTGTCTCCTCCCGAGACTCAGCGAAGTTGAAATGTTTGTGATGATGCAATCTACCCGCGGCTAGACGGAAAGACCCCATGAACCTTTACTGTAGCTTTGCATTGGACTTTGAATCAATCTGTGTAGGATAGGTGGGAGGCTTTGAAGCGGGGACGCTAGTTCTCGTGGAGCCAACCTTGAAATACCACCCTGGTTCATTTGAGGTTCTAACCTTGGTCCGTTATCCGGATCGGGGACAGTGCATGGTAGGCAGTTTGACTGGGGCGGTCTCCTCCTAAAGTGTAACGGAGGAGTTCGAAGGTACGCTAATTACGGTCGGACATCGTGATGATAGTGCAATGGCATAAGCGTGCTTAACTGCGAGACCGACAAGTCGAGCAGGTACGAAAGTAGGACATAGTGATCCGGTGGTTCTGTATGGAAGGGCCATCGCTCAACGGATAAAAGGTACTCTGGGGATAACAGGCTGATTCCTCCCAAGAGTTCATATCGACGGGGGAGTTTGGCACCTCGATGTCGGCTCATCACATCCTGGGGCTGTAGCCGGTCCCAAGGGTATGGCTGTTCGCCATTTAAAGTGGTACGTGAGCTGGGTTTAAAACGTCGTGAGACAGTTTGGTCCCTATCTGCCGTGGGCGTTGGAAATTTGAAGGGGGCTGCTCCTAGTACGAGAGGACCGGAGTGGACGAACCTCTGGTGTACCGGTTGTCACGCCAGTGGCATTGCCGGGTAGCTAAGTTCGGAAGAGATAACCGCTGAAAGCATCTAAGCGGGAAACTTGCCTTGAGATGAGATTTCCCAGAGCCTTGAGCTCTTTAAAGGGTCGTTCGAGACCAGGACGTTGATAGGCTGGGTGTGGAAGTGCAGTAATGCATTAAGCTAACCAGTACTAATTGCCCGTACGGCTTGTCCCTATAACCTTGGTAGTCCAGGGTTGCGAGAGTTCAGCTGTTGTTGATACAAATACGACCCCCAATAAAAACTACTTCTTCCAGATTCAGAGCAGCGTTGCATGTGCAACGAAGCTCGTACAAGTTATGCCTGATGACCATAGCAAGTCGGTCCCACCCCTTCCCATCCCGAACAGGACCGTGAAACGACTTTGCGCCGATGATAGTGCTGCAACCAGTGTGAAAGTAGGTTATCGTCAGGCTAGTTATATAGAAAAGCCCCACTCAGTGATCTGAGTGGGGCTTTTCGCTTTGGGCGATCGATACCGTATCGAACGTCAAGATACATCGATATCATTGTCAAACCACACCGACCCAGCAAGGACATCACGATGAACGTCTACCTCGCGGTAATCGACACGATGGCAGATTGGGAGATCGGCTACCTGACGGCCGAGCTGCATAGCCGGCGCTTTTTCCATGATCCCGGGATGACATGCAATCTGGTCAAACTCGGCGTGTCACTGGATGCTGTGCACAGTATGGGTGGCATTCGGTACGTACCTGACATAACAGTCGATCGTATTCAACTGCATGCCAACGATCTGCTCCTGCTACCTGGCGGCGATATCTGGGCGACGCCATTTGTCAGGCCACTGCTGGAATTGGCGCGCGATGCCCTCGACAAGGGGCACAATGTTGCCGCCATCTGCGGCGCGACGGTCGGCCTCGCCAGCACCGGTGCACTTGACCGGCGTCGCCATACCTCCAACGATCTCGGATCCTTGCAAGCGGCTTGCCCTGCATACACCGGGCAGTCCCACTACCGCCATAAGCCGGCAGTTCGCGGCGACAACCTGATTACCGCGAGCGGCCTGGCGCCGCTGGAATTCTCGTATGAAGTGTTGAAGATGCTCAAGGTATGGCGGCCGGCGACGGCAACTGCCTGGTACCGTCTGCACAAAACGCGGCAGGCATGCTGGTATCACGAGCTGGTCGCGTCGATGTCGCCCGAGGCCGAGGGGCCCGTGCCTGGATAGGCCCAGCATCCTTCCCGCTGCCTCACAGCACAACCCGCAGTACAGTCACGGTATCCGTGACTACTCAGACAACAATGGACTATCAGCAGTTACACGCGCAACGCCGCTCGCACCCGGCCTGGCGGCTTCTCGCCGCAGACCATGCCCCCATGATCGCCAGCTTCCTGCACCACGTGTTTGTCGTGCCGAACGTGCGCACCATTGCGCGCCAGCAGCTGGTGTCGCAGCTGGACGACCACTTGTATCAGCTGCACCAGGTCAGCGGCGAGACCCTGTTCCCCAAAAGCGCTGCTGGTTATCTTGATGATTGGGCGTCCGACTAGCGTGGCTGGCTGCGCAAATATTACCCGCCCGGGGAAGACGAACCCCACTACGACCTGACGTCATCGAGCGAGCAGGCGCTCAAGTGGCTGCAGGGACTGGGCCAGCGCGCGTTCATCGGCACCGAATCACGCCTGATGACGGTCTTTGATCTGCTCAAGCAGATCACCGATGGGGAGCGTGCGTGGGAAGGCGCGGCCGAGCGCCTGTTGCACGCTTTCGGCCTGTCACTCCTGGTGCCCGAGGTGTACTACGCCCAAGTGGCCGCATGGGCCGAGCGCACGCATCTTGGCGCGCGGTTCGTGTATTACCGGGTGCGGCCGCAAGCAGCGAGTCAGCCACCGACGCTGCATCCGCAGTCGCTCGTGCACAGGCTCGCCATCGAACCGGCGTCGCCGTTCTACAGCTGGATCGCATATGAGCTGGCACGCCGTTTCGACTATGCCTGCTGCGAGAACATGGACCAGTTCCGGCGCGAACAGCGCGCGATCACCCGCAATGGCCAGCTCAAAGCCGGCGGCGAACGTCACGAAAAGGATGACCGGCGCACGATCGACGATCGCACCAGCTACGTGCTGGGCTGGTCGAACGATGCAAAGATCGCCGCCCTGGCCCGGCAGGAGCGTGACCTGGCCACGCGCATATCGGCACACGCCGCGCAGATCGTCACCCTCAAGCGCGAGGTGGAAGACGACAACAAGGTGTATGGCCTGTGGCAGCAACTGGCGGTGTACGTGCATTTCGCGGAGCTGGACTGGAAGTCGCTGGTGGCGTCGATCGACCGGCTGGAACGCGAGCAGGAAGAACTGGCCGCGGCGTCGGCCCTGCTGCGCACCTTGCAGGAGCAGTTACGCGCACTCGGCGCCGCCCAGGTTGCGCTCGACGCGGACCATGCAGCGGCGGCGGCCCTGCTGGCGACCCTGGTCGAAAAGCTGCGCACGGCGCGCGAGCAGCTCGCGCAGTGCGATGTGCTGGCGGCGGCGGCCGACGAGACGATCCGCGCGCGCTTCGGGGCGTTGGCTGCGTTGCGTGAGCAGGCGCTGGGCGAACATACCCTCATGGTGGAGTCGTGCGACAACCGTGAGCGTGACATGCGCGACTTCATTCAGGCCAGGCTCGATGCCGAGACCCGGAAGATCGAGCGCCTGCGCGACACGATCATCTCGGCCATGCAGGATTACGTGCGCACCTGGCCGCTGGATGCGCGCGAGGTCGATGTCAGCATCGATGCCGCCGCCGAATTCCAGCGCATGCTGCACGTGCTCGAAGCGGACGACCTGCCGCGTTTGCCGATAAATTCAAGGGTCTGCTCAATGAGAACACGATCCGCGAGATTGCCGGCTTCCAGTCGCAGCTCAAGCGCGAGCGCGAAACGATCCGCGAGCGGGTCGACACCATCAACGCCTCCCTGCATGCGATCGATTACAACCCGAGCCGGTATATCGCCCTGGAAGCGGCGTCGAGCCTGGACGCCGACCTGCGCGACTTCCAGCAGGACCTGCGCAGTTGCACCGAAGGCTCGCTCACCGGGTCGGCCGACGAGGACTATACCGAGGCGAAGTTCTTGCAGGTGCGGCGCATCATCGAACGTTTTCGCGGTCGCGAAGGCAGCGCCGAGATGGATCGGCGCTGGACCCGCAAGGTGACCGACGTGCGCAACTGGTTCGTGTTCTCGGCGTCCGAGCGCTGGCGCGAAGACGATCGCGAGCACGAGCACGAGCACTACACGGATGCGGGCGGCAAGTCCGGCGGCCAGAAGGAAAAAGTGGCCTACACCGTGCTGGCGGCGAGCCTGGCATACCAGTTCGGTCTCGAGTGGGGTGCGGTGCGTTCACGGTCGTTCCGCTTTGTGGTCATCGACGAAGCGTTCGGTCGCGGCTCGGATGAATCGGCGCGCTATGGACTTGAAATGTTTCGCCGCATGAACCTGCAGCTGCTGATCGTTACGCCGCTGCAGAAGATCCACATCATCGAGCCCTATGTCGCCGGGCTGGGGTTCGTGCATAGCGAAGAAGGGCGTCAGTCGATGCTGCGGTACCTGAGCATCGAGGAGTACCGCGCCGAACGTGGGACGCGCGCGTAATGAGCGGAGCGCGCAATGCCTGGTCGACGCCTGCCGATATCGTCGCCGGTGTGCAGCGGTTATGGGACAGCGGCGCCTTGCTTGCTGCGCGCCTTGATAACGCCCCGCTGTTACCGTACGAGCTTCGCCTGCGCCAGCCCGGTGTCGCCGTCATGGGCGAGCAGTTCGAGCAGGTGCGCACCTGGGTTGCCATGCTCAAGGCAGGCAGCCGCGCGGAGCAGGGGCACGGCTATGACCTGACGTGGCGCGACATCAATCATCGCCAGCTTGGGCGCAACAGCATCCCGTTTGCGGCGGTGATTGACACTGAGGCCGAGGCGCTTCGCATGATTGGCCGTGTCCGTGACGCGCGCCAGTTCGATACGTTGGCGGCCGCCACGCTGTTCTCCTTTCCTCAGCTGCACGCGTGGGTGCGCAGTCATCCGCGCAAACTGCTAGAACATGGTGACGAGTGGGAGCGCGTCCTGGCGATTTTGCACTGGTTCGTTGCGCACCCTCGGCCGGCGATTTATCTGCGTCAGCTCGATATCCACGGCGTCGACACCAAGTTCATCGAGGCGCGCAAGGGGCTGTTCGCCGAGCTGCTGGATCAGGTCTTGCCGCCGGCGGCGATTCTGGATGCGACCGGGCCGCGCCAGTTCGAGGGGCGCTACGGTTTGCTGGGCAAACCACCCCTGATCCGCTTTCGCATGCTCGACGAGGCGCATCACATCGGCGGCTTGTCGGATCTGATGGTGCCCGTGACGCAGTTTGAGCAGCTGCGCACGCGCGTCGAGCGGGTGTTCGTCACCGAGAACGACATCAATGCACTTGCGTTTCCGCAGGTGGCATCAAGCATGGTGATCTTCGGCGGCGGGTACGGCATCGATCGCCTGGCGCAGATCGATTGGTTGCGTGACCGCGACATCGCGTATTAGGGCGATATTGACACCCATGGGTTCGCAATCCTTGACCGCCTGCGTGCGGCCTTGCCAACGGTACGTTCCCCGTTGATGGATACGGCGACCTTTCAGGCGCATCGCCACCTGTGGGGCAGCGAAGATGCCGACAAGCGTTTCACGGGAGAGTTGACCCGGCTCACGGATGACGAGCATGCGCTGTATGACACGCTGCGCGATAGCGTTCTGGGCGAGCGGCTTCGCCTGGAGCAGGAGTGTATTGCTTATGGATGGGTTACCACCGCAATTCAACATGGATGACATGATTGCCTTGCGGGCTGGTCCTGCGTTTGTTATAGTCTCGCTCCCTCGACGCAGAAGCATTCAAATGGATGCAGCAGCGAAGAGGGAAGAAAAAAAGAAGTTGACGAACATCGCAAAACACCGCATACTCTCTCTTCTCTGCTGCTGACGAACACAACGCTTCGTAGCAAACGGCAGGAGGCAGCACCGAATAAAGTTCTTTAAAAATTAACAGTCGATAAGTGTGGGCGTTTGATGAGGGTGCCAAAGACTTCGGTCTTTGATTACTTAAATTATCAAATGTTCACAAAAAAGAAATACGTTGTCTCAGCAATGAGATAACGGTCAGTATTTTGAGTGAGCGACCCCTGCAGCAATGTAGGGTGGCAGAAATGCCAACAAACAGAGATTGAACTGAAGAGTTTGATCCTGGCTCAGATTGAACGCTGGCGGCATGCTTTACACATGCAAGTCGAACGGCAGCGCGGGGCAACCTGGCGGCGAGTGGCGAACGGGTGAGTAATATATCGGAACGTACCCAAGAGTGGGGGATAACGTAGCGAAAGTTACGCTAATACCGCATACGATCTAAGGATGAAAGCAGGGGATCTTCGGACCTTGTGCTCCTGGAGCGGCCGATATCTGATTAGCTAGTTGGTGAGGTAAAGGCTCACCAAGGCCACGATCAGTAGCTGGTCTGAGAGGACGACCAGCCACACTGGAACTGAGACACGGTCCAGACTCCTACGGGAGGCAGCAGTGGGGAATTTTGGACAATGGGCGAAAGCCTGATCCAGCAATGCCGCGTGAGTGAAGAAGGCCTTCGGGTTGTAAAGCTCTTTTGTCAGGGAAGAAACGGTGAGGGCTAATATCCCTCGCTAATGACGGTACCTGAAGAATAAGCACCGGCTAACTACGTGCCAGCAGCCGCGGTAATACGTAGGGTGCAAGCGTTAATCGGAATTACTGGGCGTAAAGCGTGCGCAGGCGGTTTTGTAAGTCTGACGTGAAATCCCCGGGCTCAACCTGGGAATTGCGTTGGAGACTGCAAGGCTAGAATCTGGCAGAGGGGGGTAGAATTCCACGTGTAGCAGTGAAATGCGTAGAGATGTGGAGGAACACCGATGGCGAAGGCAGCCCCCTGGGTCAAGATTGACGCTCATGCACGAAAGCGTGGGGAGCAAACAGGATTAGATACCCTGGTAGTCCACGCCCTAAACGATGTCTACTAGTTGTCGGGTTTTAATTAACTTGGTAACGCAGCTAACGCGTGAAGTAGACCGCCTGGGGAGTACGGTCGCAAGATTAAAACTCAAAGGAATTGACGGGGACCCGCACAAGCGGTGGATGATGTGGATTAATTCGATGCAACGCGAAAAACCTTACCTACCCTTGACATGTACGGAAGACCGAAGAGATTTGGTTGTGCTCGAAAGAGAACCGTAACACAGGTGCTGCATGGCTGTCGTCAGCTCGTGTCGTGAGATGTTGGGTTAAGTCCCGCAACGAGCGCAACCCTTGTCATTAGTTGCTACATTTAGTTGAGCACTCTAATGAGACTGCCGGTGACAAACCGGAGGAAGGTGGGGATGACGTCAAGTCCTCATGGCCCTTATGGGTAGGGCTTCACACGTCATACAATGGTACATACAGAGGGCCGCCAACCCGCGAGGGGGAGCTAATCCCAGAAAGTGTATCGTAGTCCGGATCGCAGTCTGCAACTCGACTGCGTGAAGTTGGAATCGCTAGTAATCGCGGATCAGCATGTCGCGGTGAATACGTTCCCGGGTCTTGTACACACCGCCCGTCACACCATGGGAGCGGGTTTTACCAGAAGTAGGTAGCTTAACCGCAAGGAGGGCGCTTACCACGGTAGGATTCGTGACTGGGGTGAAGTCGTAACAAGGTAGCCGTATCGGAAGGTGCGGCTGGATCACCTCCTTTCTAGAGTAGCACCACGAAACTGAGAAGTTTCATTATCAAGCGTCCACGCTTATCGACTGTTGAATAGTAAAGAACAGTTTTATCGGGGCTGTAGCTCAGCTGGTTAGAGCACCGTGTTGATAACGCGGGGGTCGTTGGTTCGAGTCCAACCAGCCCTACCAATCAGCACTAAGCATCACCTGAATGGGGGATTAGCTCAGCTGGGAGAGCACCTGCTTTGCAAGCAGGGGGTCGTCGGTTCGATCCCGTCATCCTCCACCATTACGGTAAAAGTTCAAACGTAAGTCGTCAACAACCTGTTGGATGGATTTAGGTTTGGTCTTTTCGAGATCACTGTTTTTTCGTTCTTTAACAATCTGGAAGAAGTAAAGTTTTTAAGTATGTAGCGCAAATCGGAAACGAGATGTGATGCATGCTTGGGTAGTAGTATTTGTATCATTGCAACACAGCTGTACTCTTGTACCTGTGACGATCTCTGTTGTCAGCAGAGGCCAACGTTATAGGGACAAGCGAATAAGTGCACATGGTGGATGCCTTGGCGATTACAGGCGATGAAGGACGTAGTAGCTTGCGATAAGCTGCGGGGAGCTAGCAAACGAGCTTTGATCCGCAGATTTCCGAATGGGGAAACCCGGCCTTTATAGGTCATTGCATGCTGAATACATAGGCATGCAAAGCGAACGCGGCGAACTGAAACATCTAAGTAGCTGCAGGAAAAGAAATCAACCGAGATTCCCAAAGTAGTGGCGAGCGAAATGGGATGAGCCTGTATGTAATAGTCGATCGGATAGTGGAAGCCTCTGGAAATAGGCGCCATAGAGGGTGATAGCCCCTTACACGAAATTCGAACGGTGGTACTAAGCATACGACAAGTAGGGCGGGACACGAGAAATCCTGTCTGAACATGGGGGGACCATCCTCCAAGGCTAAATACTCGTAATCGACCGATAGTGAACCAGTACCGTGAGGGAAAGGCGAAAAGAACCCCGGGAGGGGAGTGAAATAGATCCTGAAACCGTGTGCATACAAACAGTAGGAGCGGACTTGTTCCGTGACTGCGTACCTTTTGTATAATGGGTCAGCGACTTACATTCAGTGGCGAGGTTAACCGTATAGGGGAGCCGTAGAGAAATCGAGTCCGAATAGGGCGACAGTCGCTGGGTGTAGACCCGAAACCAAGTGATCTACCCATGGCCAGGATGAAGGTGCGGTAACACGCCCTGGAGGTCCGAACCCACTAATGTTGAAAAATTAGGGGATGAGCTGTGGGTAGGGGTGAAAGGCTAAACAAACTTGGAAATAGCTGGTTCTCTCCGAAAACTATTTAGGTAGTGCCTCAAGTATCACCATCGGGGGTAGAGCACTGTTATGGCTAGGGGGTCATTGCGACTTACCAAACCATTGCAAACTCCGAATACCGATGAGTGCGAGCTTGGGAGACAGACATCGGGTGCTAACGTCCGGTGTCAAGAGGGAAACAACCCAGACCGCCAGCTAAGGTCCCAAAGATTGGCTAAGTGGAAAACGAAGTGGGAAGGCTAAAACAGTCAGGATGTTGGCTTAGAAGCAGCCATCATTTAAAGAAAGCGTAATAGCTCACTGATCGAGTCGTCCTGCGCGGAAGATGTAACGGGGCTAAGCCAGTCACCGAAGCTGCGGATATGTCTTAGGACATATGGTAGGAGAGCGTTCTGTAAGCCTGCGAAGGTGTCTTGTAAAGGATGCTGGAGGTATCAGAAGTGCGAATGCTGACATGAGTAGCGATAATGGGGGTGAAAAGCCTCCACGCCGTAAGCCCAAGGTTTCCTGTTCAACGTTCATCGGAGCAGGGTGAGTCGGCCCCTAAGGCGAGGCAGAGATGCGTAGCTGATGGGAAGCAGGTTAATATTCCTGCACCGTCGTATGATGCGATGGGGGGACGGATCGCGGAAGGTTGTCTGGCTGTTGGAATAGCCAGTTTTTGACTCATAGAAGGTACTTAGGCAAATCCGGGTACGTAATTCAAGGGGTTGAGACGAGGAACTTAGGTTCTGAAGCAATCGGAAGTGGTTCCAAGAAAAGCCTCTAAGCTTCAGTCATACGAGACCGTACCGCAAACCGACACAGGTGGGCGAGATGAGTATTCTAAGGCGCTTGAGAGAACTCGGGAGAAGGAACTCGGCAAATTGGTACCGTAACTTCGGGATAAGGTACGCCCTAGTAGTTTGACCACTTTACTGTGGAAGGATGAACGGGTTGCAATAAAATGGTGGCTGCGACTGTTTAATAAAAACACAGCACTCTGCAAACACGAAAGTGGACGTATAGGGTGTGACGCCTGCCCGGTGCTGGAAGATTAAATGATGGGGTGCAAGCTCTTGATTGAAGTCCCAGTAAACGGCGGCCGTAACTATAACGGTCCTAAGGTAGCGAAATTCCTTGTCGGGTAAGTTCCGACCTGCACGAATGGCGTAACGATGGCCACACTGTCTCCTCCCGAGACTCAGCGAAGTTGAAATGTTTGTGATGATGCAATCTACCCGCGGCTAGACGGAAAGACCCCATGAACCTTTACTGTAGCTTTGCATTGGACTTTGAATCAATCTGTGTAGGATAGGTGGGAGGCTTTGAAGCAGACACGCTAGTGTTTGTGGAGCCAACCTTGAAATACCACCCTGGTTCATTTGAGGTTCTAACCTTGGTCCGTTATCCGGATCGGGGACAGTGCATGGTAGGCAGTTTGACTGGGGCGGTCTCCTCCTAAAGTGTAACGGAGGAGTTCGAAGGTACGCTAATTACGGTCGGACATCGTGATGATAGTGCAATGGCATAAGCGTGCTTAACTGCGAGACCGACAAGTCGAGCAGGTACGAAAGTAGGACATAGTGATCCGGTGGTTCTGTATGGAAGGGCCATCGCTCAACGGATAAAAGGTACTCTGGGGATAACAGGCTGATTCCTCCCAAGAGTTCATATCGACGGGGGAGTTTGGCACCTCGATGTCGGCTCATCACATCCTGGGGCTGTAGCCGGTCCCAAGGGTATGGCTGTTCGCCATTTAAAGTGGTACGTGAGCTGGGTTTAAAACGTCGTGAGACAGTTTGGTCCCTATCTGCCGTGGGCGTTGGAAATTTGAAGGGGGCTGCTCCTAGTACGAGAGGACCGGAGTGGACGAACCTCTGGTGTACCGGTTGTCACGCCAGTGGCATTGCCGGGTAGCTAAGTTCGGAAGAGATAACCGCTGAAAGCATCTAAGCGGGAAACTTGCCTTGAGATGAGATTTCCCAGAGCCTTGAGCTCTTTAAAGGGTCGTTCGAGACCAGGACGTTGATAGGCTGGGTGTGGAAGTGCAGTAATGCATTAAGCTAACCAGTACTAATTGCCCGTACGGCTTGTCCCTATAACCTTGGTAGTCCAGGGTTGCGAGAGTTCAGCTGTTGTTGACACAAATACGACCCCCAATAAAAACTACTTCTTCCAGATTCAGAGCAGCGTTGCATGTGCAACGAAGCTCGTACAAGTTATGCCTGATGACCATAGCAAGTCGGTCCCACCCCTTCCCATCCCGAACAGGACCGTGAAACGACTTTGCGCCGATGATAGTGCTGCAACCAGTGTGAAAGTAGGTTATCGTCAGGCTAGTTATATAGAAAAGCCCCACTCAGTGATCTGAGTGGGGCTTTTCGCTTTGGGCGATCGACTTTATGCGATTGACCCATCAACCATCCACCCCATTCCCGCAAGCTGTCATTCCTTGTTTGGCGTGCTGCTCATCCTCAGGCTCGCGAGAGTTTGCTGCATCTGTAATACGTCACTGACCACACTGTGGCAGCAAAACCCCACGTACTAGCCCCATGATTTGATCAGGCGCAACGGTCAAACAGGTTCATTTCTGCACATGCTTCTGGCTCTTACTATTTCTTTGACGCCAAGGGGACTGTCGCATGATGCGTGGGCCCGGACTGGCGGAACCAAGTACTTCACATGAAGGGCCGCCATGCGTGAGATCACCACATGGGTGTTGATAATAGCGGCTTATCCATTCATTGCAGCCTGGCTTGTGGGGCTGCGACGCGGCTATCAAATCAACGAATTGGAAGAGCAACTGGTTTTGCTCCGCGAGAAGGTCAAACAGCTATCTCCGGCACCTCTGGAAACACCGGTGCCTCGTCCTGCTGACATGGCTGTTTCCACAGTACCAAAGGATGATGTTGAACAGGTGCCACCTGCCGGTTTGCCAGATAGCGCCCATGCACAAGTCCAAGGGGTGGACGCTGCCAGTGCCAGTGCCAGTGCCAGTGCCAGTGCCAGTGCCAGTGCCGATGACGCCCAGACAATCCATCGGTCGCCACAAGCAAAACGAGGTACTCCCCGCCGCGGCCGAAGCCGTGGCAGCCCGATTCAACGCGACGCGATCACGCCGCCGCTGGACCCTGATGCGTCAAGCAAAGCAGTATCTCCGCCGCCTCGCTGGCTGGTTGCGGTCAAAACCTGGCTGATGACCGGGAATCTGGTCGCCAAGCTCGGCCTGGTTATCCTGTTTATCGGTATTGCATTCCTGCTCAAGTATGTCGCGGCGACCATCACGATTCCTATTGAGCTACGGCTGGCCGCCGTGGTACTGGTCGACCTGGGACTGCTGGGTTGGGGCTGGCGCCTGCGCAGCAAACGCAGAGAGATCGGCTTGCCGGTACAGGGAACCGCCATCGCCATCCTGATGCTGGTGATCTTCAGCGCATTCCAGCGCTATGCCTTGATACCTGCGGAATTCGCTTTCGCCTTGCTGGTGTCGCTCACGGTGTTCACGTGCCTGTTGGCCATATTGCAAGAAGCGCCGTGGCTCGCGGCATTCGGTATAACCGGCGGATTCTCCTGTCCCCTGCTCTTATCGACCGGAGAGGGAAACCATATAGCCCTGTTTTCTTATTACGCGATGCTCAATGTCGGCGTGTTCGTGCTGGCGTTCAAGCGTTCGTGGCACCAACTTAATTTACTTGGCTTTGTCTTCACGTTTGGGGTTGGCGGGGCTTGGGGTGGGTTGCAATACACCTCGGACAATTACGCATCGGCGCAGGCATTTCTCATCTTCTTTTTCCTGTGCTATTCGGCCATCCCTTTCGCATTCGCAGGCCGCGAGAGAACACGGCTGCAGGATTACGTCGATGCCACGCTGATCATGGGCACGCCGCTATTAACCTTCGGTTTTCAGGTCGGGCTGGTGAAGGACATGCAGTTTGGACTGGCTTTCTCCGCCCTCGGGCTGGGCGGCTTTTATCTCGTGGTCGGGACGATGCTCTGGCATGCCGGCAAGGAGCGCTGGCGTGCGCTGGTGCAGACGTTTGCCGTTTTTGGAGCTATTTTCGCCACGCTGACGATCCCGTTTGCCCTTGATGCGCGCTGGACCTCGGCCGCATGGGCACTCCAGGGATTTGGTTTCGTGTGGTTCGGCCTGCAACACCGCCGGCAAGCCATCTGGATTTGTGGTCTGTTATTGCAAGTCGCAGCCTGGATCAGCTTCACGATTTCGTTGTCCGGCTTCGACATCGACACCGCACTGACGGCGCACTTGTGGTTGGGCTTCCTGCTGCTCGCTGGCAGCGCTTATGCTGTGGCCGTGGCGTTACGCAGGCCGCACGGCGGTGAACAGGATTTGTCGCCACTAGCCAACACGGCCCTGGCACTCGCTGCTGCATGGCTCCTGGCCGGGTGGTACACCGAAGCATCCCTGCGTTTTTCGGGGGGCACCCTGGCCAACTGGATCGTTGGCGGCTCAATGCTCACCGCGCTGCTGCTGTATGCGATCAGCCTGCGCATGCTCTGGCCTACCGCGCGGCAACTGGTTCTGGCCGCCCAGATCGCGGGAGCTGTCGGCCTGGCGATGGCTGTTTCGCCCGGATTGTTATGGATACGCATAGTCGAGCTAAATGACGCCATGCCTTTGCTGGGCATCGTGATCCTGGCAGTAGCGGCGTTCGCAACCAGCTGTACGCTGCAGCGAACTGCGCCCACGCAAAACGGTAGCCACCTTCCAACGTGGTTGCTGCTGTGGAGCGGTATCTGGTGGATGAGCGCCCTGAATATTGCTGCGAGCCGGGTAACCGACCATCTGCCCGCCATCCTGGGCAGCATGGATTCCCGCTGGCTGGCACTGTATTCCCTTGGCATCGCGGCTACGTCGATCGCCTGCGTGCGCTACGCCGCGCGCTTCGCCTGGCCCCAACTACGCTGGTTTGCCCTTGTCTGCTGGTCTGCGCTGGGCATCATCACGCTGCGTTTATTTGCCCAGCTATACGGCGCGCACGCGCTCCCGGACGCCGCGCTCTCGATCGCATGGGCAGTTGCATGGCTGGGTAGCGAACAGGCGATGCTGCGCTGGCATGCCAGCGGGTCGCTTCTAAACCGCACCGTATCGCAGATTTTGCACACCGTGCGCACGGCTGGCCCATGGCTGGCGTTGTGGCCAACTGGCGCGATCCTGATCGACGGGTGGCTCGCCACACCGGCGGACAGTGTGTTGATCTCGCAAGACAGCTGGATCACGGACGCTGCCTGGAGCAATTACCTCCCGACATGGGCAATGATGCTGTTCCTGGTCGGCTTGCTGCGCCGAGGCAGGAAAGGACGGTGGCCGACCGTGCCGATCTCGGACTGGTACCAGTCGATTGCTGTCCCAGTGGGTACTGTTCTTACGATGTTGCCGATCGCTCTGTGGAATCTGAGACACGATGGCGCGATGGCCCCGTTACCCTATCTCCCACTGCTCAATCCGCTCGATCTGACCACCGGGTTCGTGCTGATGTTATGGGTGAGCACGTTGCGGCAGCTCGCTGCCAGGGCTGCGCTGGATCAGCCCGTTCTATCCACACTGCGGCGTGCCAGCATCGTGGCAGCGTGGCTCTGGTTCAATCTCATCCTGCTACGAAGTGCGGCGCATTACCTTGGCACCGATTACCGGCTTGCCGATCTCACGGCTTCGCAAACGGTGCAGGCCTTGCTCTCTCTGGCTTGGGGTGCGAGTGCTTTTGCGCTCATGCGCATTGCGGCACGCACTGCTCGACGACGAGTCTGGTGGATCGGCGCGCTGTTGTACGGCATTGTGGTGGCCAAGCTGTTCCTGGTTGACCTGGCCAATGGCGGAAGTATCGCGCGCGTCGTGTCGTTCGTTGGTGTTGGCCTCTTGCTGCTGCTGGTCGGCTATCTCGCACCGTATCCGAAAGCACCGCAGGCCGCGTCAGTGGCTGCGTCAGCTTGACCTACAGGAGAACGACCCATGCCGATTTCTCTCTGCAGGCACTGCTGCGTCATCATGGTATTCGCGCTGACGGGCGCCGCCGTCACTGAAAGTCCAGCGGCCCCAACCGACAGGCTGGCCGATTATTCTCATCGTCTCCCTTTGCGCACCGTGAGCACCCAGGCCATCGTGCGACTGCCACTGCCGCGTGCGGTCTATCTGAACGCGCGTTCGTCCGCCTTGCACGATCTGCGTGTGTTCGATGCCGTTGGTGCGTCGATGCCTTTTGCGCTGATCGATCAGGCCCCACCAGCCGTAGAAAAAAAGGCTACTGCACCGGTCGCTATTTTTCCACTGTATGGAACCGCCCGTGACGCAGGGCCAATACCTGAAAGCTTGCAGATCCGTACCCGTAGCGACGGCGCCGTCATCTCGGTGAGGACGCCATCGCGCGCAGCAAGCGACGAGCTGCAAAGCCTGATCCTCGACCTTCAGCCGGCAGCACTGGCTGCGAAGGTCAGCGCTGCCGCACCAGTGGGCGCGCTAGCGTTATCGCTGCCCCCGGGAATCGACAACTACAACGCGCACGTTGCGGTCGATGTAAGTAACGACCTGCAAGACTGGGACGTGCTGGCAGAGGCGGCGGTCAGTTGGCTGGTCAACGATCGCGGCGCAAGCGTCGGCAAGCACCGCATCGAGTTTTCGCCGCGGCCATTTCGCTACGCTCGTATTCGTTGGCTTGAGGGCAAGCCGCTCGCCTTTGCCGACATCAACGCCGAGTACGTCGTGCAGCAGTACGCCGCCATGCAACTCGAGACCATTGTTTTGCCGGGCCAGCCATCTGCCGAGGGGCGCGATGTGATGTATGCAGCGCCCGTCGCCATTCCCGCGATCGCTGTTGGGTTTGTGTTTGAAGGGCAGAACGTCGTCATGCCGGTGATACTGGGCCAGTACCAAACCACGCGTAGCCGCAAACCCGGTGAACGGGTCGTGACGCGGTTGCAGCCAATCGTGAATACAACCTTTTATCAATTGTCGCAGAAGGGACAGCAGCGCGTTTCAGGCGACGTCGAGATCGCACCTACCAATGCGTCCATTTGGGTGGCCCGGCCGCTGACGGCCATCCTGGAGCGTCCAGCCTTGCGCTTGCGTTGGGCACCTGCAACCATCGTGTTTGTGGCTGCCGGCAAGGCACCATACCAACTGGCATTTGGCCGCGTCAGTGCCATGGCTGCTAGCGTGCCGCTCTCCCAGGTTGCGCCGGGCTTTACGTCGCGTGAACTGGCTGAGCTGGAATCTGCGACACCCGGGGCACTCGTACAACAGCAATCGCCAGCCGCGATCGTGGAGGCTGACCGGACTGCTGGCACCCGACGGTACTGGTTGTGGGGCCTGTTGGTGTGCGGCCTTGCGGCACTTGCCGCCATGGCCTGGCATCTGTTCCGTCAGATGAAGGTAGATACTTCCAGCCCGCCTTCATCTGACATTGCTCCCGACAGCGGGCTGCATGCCTCTGAGTAAATGAAGAAAAGATGCGACCAAACGACTCAACGCACCGACGGGTGGTAAGACACTGCCGTGGGGGGATCGATCTGTTCCGACCGAGCTGGCGCAGGCACTCGCGCACGGAAAGAATGGTCGTCGCGTTAAGGGGTGCTGTGGCCCTCATGCTGCATGGGATGGTCAAGCTGCTCCATCTGTTATCGCCGAGCCTGTGCAGCTTTTGCCACGAGTGACTCAGGCAACGCCGTGCTGGCCGGCGACGCGCAATTCGAGCCGGTCCCAGAAGCGGTCGTGAATTGGCAGCAGAAGTACATTGCATACCGGTTCAAGGATGGCCGCGATACCGCCGGAAGCGAGCGAGCCCGTCGCGCAGTAAATGACGGTGAACCCCACGACCATGTGCATGGCGGTCTGGCTGACTTTTTCGGCAGCGCGTCGGGCATAGCGTTCGCGTTCGGAGCGTGCCCGGGCACGGATGGCCTCCCAGGCTTTCTCGTGGAAAGGGAGGAGCAGCACATTGATCACGGGCTCAATGATGATCGCGAGACCGCTGAACATGACCGAACCAGTCAGCGCGTACGCAATGGCGAAAGCAATGGCCATGTGGGTGATGACTTGACTGGTTTTCTTGGCAGCAACGACCATCTTGACTCCTGAGATTGCACGTGTTGATACGGTAGAGGAAAATGATAGTCATTCTCGATTGGCACACAAAGGCATATATATCTACCATAGCAATAGCGTATCCCTATTGAGAGTCTAATTGCGATAGGTCGCAGTATTTCAAAACCCTCTTGCCGAACATGTCACAAGTTTGTTATAGTCTCGTTCTGCCCGACGCAGACACTGCTTAAAAGCAGCGACAGCGAAGGAAAGAAGGGGTTGACGAAAAATGAGAAACACTTCATAATCTCGCCTCTCTGCTGCTGACGAACACAACGCTTCGAAGCAAACGGCAGAAAATGCAGCACCGAATAAAGTTCTTTAAAAATTAACAGTCGATAAGTGTGGGCGTTTGATGAAGGTGCCAAGAACTTCGGTTCTTGATTACTTAAATTATCAAATGTTCACAAAAAAGAAATACGTTGCTCAGCAATGAGTAACGGTCAGTATTTTGAGTGAGCGACCCCTGCCGTAAGGTAGGGTGGCAGAAATGCCAACAAACAGAGATTGAACTGAAGAGTTTGATCCTGGCTCAGATTGAACGCTGGCGGCATGCTTTACACATGCAAGTCGAACGGCAGCGCGGGGCAACCTGGCGGCGAGTGGCGAACGGGTGAGTAATATATCGGAACGTACCCAAGAGTGGGGGATAACGTAGCGAAAGTTACGCTAATACCGCATACGATCTAAGGATGAAAGCAGGGGATCTTCGGACCTTGTGCTCCTGGAGCGGCCGATATCTGATTAGCTAGTTGGTGAGGTAAAGGCTCACCAAGGCCACGATCAGTAGCTGGTCTGAGAGGACGACCAGCCACACTGGAACTGAGACACGGTCCAGACTCCTACGGGAGGCAGCAGTGGGGAATTTTGGACAATGGGCGAAAGCCTGATCCAGCAATGCCGCGTGAGTGAAGAAGGCCTTCGGGTTGTAAAGCTCTTTTGTCAGGGAAGAAACGGTGAGGGCTAATATCCCTCGCTAATGACGGTACCTGAAGAATAAGCACCGGCTAACTACGTGCCAGCAGCCGCGGTAATACGTAGGGTGCAAGCGTTAATCGGAATTACTGGGCGTAAAGCGTGCGCAGGCGGTTTTGTAAGTCTGACGTGAAATCCCCGGGCTCAACCTGGGAATTGCGTTGGAGACTGCAAGGCTAGAATCTGGCAGAGGGGGGTAGAATTCCACGTGTAGCAGTGAAATGCGTAGAGATGTGGAGGAACACCGATGGCGAAGGCAGCCCCCTGGGTCAAGATTGACGCTCATGCACGAAAGCGTGGGGAGCAAACAGGATTAGATACCCTGGTAGTCCACGCCCTAAACGATGTCTACTAGTTGTCGGGTTTTAATTAACTTGGTAACGCAGCTAACGCGTGAAGTAGACCGCCTGGGGAGTACGGTCGCAAGATTAAAACTCAAAGGAATTGACGGGGACCCGCACAAGCGGTGGATGATGTGGATTAATTCGATGCAACGCGAAAAACCTTACCTACCCTTGACATGTACGGAAGACCGAAGAGATTTGGTTGTGCTCGAAAGAGAACCGTAACACAGGTGCTGCATGGCTGTCGTCAGCTCGTGTCGTGAGATGTTGGGTTAAGTCCCGCAACGAGCGCAACCCTTGTCATTAGTTGCTACATTTAGTTGAGCACTCTAATGAGACTGCCGGTGACAAACCGGAGGAAGGTGGGGATGACGTCAAGTCCTCATGGCCCTTATGGGTAGGGCTTCACACGTCATACAATGGTACATACAGAGGGCCGCCAACCCGCGAGGGGGAGCTAATCCCAGAAAGTGTATCGTAGTCCGGATCGCAGTCTGCAACTCGACTGCGTGAAGTTGGAATCGCTAGTAATCGCGGATCAGCATGTCGCGGTGAATACGTTCCCGGGTCTTGTACACACCGCCCGTCACACCATGGGAGCGGGTTTTACCAGAAGTAGGTAGCTTAACCGCAAGGAGGGCGCTTACCACGGTAGGATTCGTGACTGGGGTGAAGTCGTAACAAGGTAGCCGTATCGGAAGGTGCGGCTGGATCACCTCCTTTCTAGAGTAGCACCACGAAACTGAGAAGTTTCATCATCAAGCGTCCACGCTTATCGACTGTTGAATAGTAAAGAACAGTTTTATCGGGGCTGTAGCTCAGCTGGTTAGAGCACCGTGTTGATAACGCGGGGGTCGTTGGTTCGAGTCCAACCAGCCCTACCAATCAGCACTAAGCATCACCTGAATGGGGGATTAGCTCAGCTGGGAGAGCACCTGCTTTGCAAGCAGGGGGTCGTCGGTTCGATCCCGTCATCCTCCACCATTACGGTAAAAGTTCAAACGTAAGTCGTCAGTGATTCACTGATGTGATTTAGGTTTGGTCTTTTCGAGATCACTGTTTTTTCGTTCTTTAACAATCTGGAAGAAGTAAAGTTTTTAAGCGCATGCGACAGCATGTGCTTGGGTAGTAGTATTTGTATCATTGCAACACAGCTGTACTCTTGTACCTGTGACGATCTCTGTTGTCAGCAGAGGCCAACGTTATAGGGACAAGCGAATAAGTGCACATGGTGGATGCCTTGGCGATTACAGGCGATGAAGGACGTAGTAGCTTGCGATAAGCTGCGGGGAGCTAGCAAACGAGCTTTGATCCGCAGATTTCCGAATGGGGAAACCCGGCCTTTATAGGTCATTGCATACTGAATACATAGGTATGCAAAGCGAACGCGGCGAACTGAAACATCTAAGTAGCTGCAGGAAAAGAAATCAACCGAGATTCCCAAAGTAGTGGCGAGCGAAATGGGATGAGCCTGTATGTGATAGTCGATCGGATAGTGGAAGCCTCTGGAAATAGGCGCCATAGAGGGTGATAGCCCCTTACACGAAATTCGAACGGTGGTACTAAGCATACGACAAGTAGGGCGGGACACGAGAAATCCTGTCTGAACATGGGGGGACCATCCTCCAAGGCTAAATACTCGTAATCGACCGATAGTGAACCAGTACCGTGAGGGAAAGGCGAAAAGAACCCCGGGAGGGGAGTGAAATAGATCCTGAAACCGTGTGCATACAAACAGTAGGAGCGGACTTGTTCCGTGACTGCGTACCTTTTGTATAATGGGTCAGCGACTTACATTCAGTGGCAAGGTTAACCGTATAGGGGAGCCGTAGAGAAATCGAGTCCGAATAGGGCGACAGTCGCTGGGTGTAGACCCGAAACCAAGTGATCTACCCATGGCCAGGATGAAGGTGCGGTAACACGCCCTGGAGGTCCGAACCCACTAATGTTGAAAAATTAGGGGATGAGCTGTGGGTAGGGGTGAAAGGCTAAACAAACTTGGAAATAGCTGGTTCTCTCCGAAAACTATTTAGGTAGTGCCTCAAGTATCACCATCGGGGGTAGAGCACTGTTATGGCTAGGGGGTCATTGCGACTTACCAAACCATTGCAAACTCCGAATACCGATGAGTGCGAGCTTGGGAGACAGACATCGGGTGCTAACGTCCGGTGTCAAGAGGGAAACAACCCAGACCGCCAGCTAAGGTCCCAAAGATTGGCTAAGTGGAAAACGAAGTGGGAAGGCTAAAACAGTCAGGATGTTGGCTTAGAAGCAGCCATCATTTAAAGAAAGCGTAATAGCTCACTGATCGAGTCGTCCTGCGCGGAAGATGTAACGGGGCTAAGCCAGTCACCGAAGCTGCGGATATCCTTTATTGGATATGGTAGGAGAGCGTTCTGTAAGCCTGCGAAGGTGTCTTGTAAAGGATGCTGGAGGTATCAGAAGTGCGAATGCTGACATGAGTAGCGATAATGGGGGTGAAAAGCCTCCACGCCGTAAGCCCAAGGTTTCCTGTTCAACGTTCATCGGAGCAGGGTGAGTCGGCCCCTAAGGCGAGGCAGAGATGCGTAGCTGATGGGAAGCAGGTTAATATTCCTGCACCGTCGTATGATGCGATGGGGGGACGGATCGCGGAAGGTTGTCTGGCTGTTGGAATAGCCAGTTTTTGACTCATAGAAGGTACTTAGGCAAATCCGGGTACATAATTCAAGGGGTCGAGACGAGGAACTTAGGTTCTGAAGCAATCGGAAGTGGTTCCAAGAAAAGCCTCTAAGCTTCAGTCATACGAGACCGTACCGCAAACCGACACAGGTGGGCGAGATGAGTATTCTAAGGCGCTTGAGAGAACTCGGGAGAAGGAACTCGGCAAATTGGTACCGTAACTTCGGGATAAGGTACGCCCTAGTAGTTTGATTGGTTTACTCCATGAGGATGAACGGGTTGCAATAAAATGGTGGCTGCGACTGTTTAATAAAAACACAGCACTCTGCAAACACGAAAGTGGACGTATAGGGTGTGACGCCTGCCCGGTGCTGGAAGATTAAATGATGGGGTGCAAGCTCTTGATTGAAGTCCCAGTAAACGGCGGCCGTAACTATAACGGTCCTAAGGTAGCGAAATTCCTTGTCGGGTAAGTTCCGACCTGCACGAATGGCGTAACGATGGCCACACTGTCTCCTCCCGAGACTCAGCGAAGTTGAAATGTTTGTGATGATGCAATCTACCCGCGGCTAGACGGAAAGACCCCATGAACCTTTACTGTAGCTTTGCATTGGACTTTGAATCAATCTGTGTAGGATAGGTGGGAGGCTTTGAAGCAGACACGCTAGTGTTTGTGGAGCCAACCTTGAAATACCACCCTGGTTCATTTGAGGTTCTAACCTTGGTCCGTTATCCGGATCGGGGACAGTGCATGGTAGGCAGTTTGACTGGGGCGGTCTCCTCCTAAAGTGTAACGGAGGAGTTCGAAGGTACGCTAATTACGGTCGGACATCGTGATGATAGTGCAATGGCATAAGCGTGCTTAACTGCGAGACCGACAAGTCGAGCAGGTACGAAAGTAGGACATAGTGATCCGGTGGTTCTGTATGGAAGGGCCATCGCTCAACGGATAAAAGGTACTCTGGGGATAACAGGCTGATTCCTCCCAAGAGTTCATATCGACGGGGGAGTTTGGCACCTCGATGTCGGCTCATCACATCCTGGGGCTGTAGCCGGTCCCAAGGGTATGGCTGTTCGCCATTTAAAGTGGTACGTGAGCTGGGTTTAAAACGTCGTGAGACAGTTTGGTCCCTATCTGCCGTGGGCGTTGGAAATTTGAAGGGGGCTGCTCCTAGTACGAGAGGACCGGAGTGGACGAACCTCTGGTGTACCGGTTGTCACGCCAGTGGCATTGCCGGGTAGCTAAGTTCGGAAGAGATAACCGCTGAAAGCATCTAAGCGGGAAACTTGCCTTGAGATGAGATTTCCCAGAGCCTTGAGCTCTTTAAAGGGTCGTTCGAGACCAGGACGTTGATAGGCTGGGTGTGGAAGTGCAGTAATGCATTAAGCTAACCAGTACTAATTGCCCGTACGGCTTGTCCCTATAACCTTGGTAGTCCAGGGTTGCGAGAGTTCAGCTGTTGTTGACACAAATACGACCCCCAATAAAAACTACTTCTTCCAGATTCAGAGCAGCGTTGCATGTGCAACGAAGCTCGTACAAGTTATGCCTGATGACCATAGCAAGTCGGTCCCACCCCTTCCCATCCCGAACAGGACCGTGAAACGACTTTGCGCCGATGATAGTGCTGCAACCAGTGTGAAAGTAGGTTATCGTCAGGCTAGTTATATAGAAAAGCCCCACTCAGTGATCTGAGTGGGGCTTTTCGCTTTGAGCTACTGATTTTCTGTTTAATCGAAATTAGCCTGCCACTATTTCGCTGCGCGTTCTCCCGCGCCAGGTGCGTCCTCCGATATCGTTTCCAAGGCCGGTCCACGAAGTCCTACCAGGATTGCCTTTCCTTGGTCATCAATGTGAAACTCTCCGTATTTCGCATTGCTCCAACGACTCCCATCTCCTTCTTTGAAATACCAGGCGTCCGTAACAAGGACATTCCTGTCACCACGCCGCACCACCTTGATCAATACCTCATCCGGCTTTGGTTTGTTGATCCCAACACGCCAATGTGTGACGACTGCCACGCCGTTTGCGCCGCGTTTTGCAACAGCCAAGCCGGAGGCTTGTGTTGAGTCTTCGACTTCTGCAGGCAGAATGAATCTGAGCCTCATATAGTCACCCTGCATCAATGAGCGAGGATCCACCGGTTCTAATTCCACAAAGATCGTCGTGCCTTGGCGGATTACCAGTTCGTTATTCCAGATTTTGACATTGATTGCGATGACGATCACGCTGACTGGGACCACAAGCGCCCATTGCTTCCACCCGGTCGGAGGCATGTCGACTGCTGAAATAGGGTTCCCTTGGCTCTCGCGGTTCAATAGCCGATTGCTAAAAACTAAGGTCACACCGATGCCAAATAGAAGAGAAGCTTTGTAGAGCAGGGGCCAGTCGAGCCTGTAATACAGCGATCCTACCGTCCACAACCCGGCAAGACAGGACACAAGCGCAAGGTGCTTTCGATAGAACAGAAAATTGGCGATTCCCATAAGGATGATTGCCCCCAGAGGCAAGGCGAAATAGCTGAGTACTGAGACCGGCACCGTGGCAAGTAGCAACCAGGGGCGGTAGGACGCGTTCGCTTTTCCCGCTAACCACAGACAGGACCCTGCTGCAGCGCAGACCGAGATTACTGGAGGAAGGATGAGAAAATTTCCCAAGCCAGTTCCTCCGTCCATCCATGCATGAAGGAATACAGAACCACTGAGCAGAAACGTGGGGCCAGAAGAGTAGGTCAGCATCACAATGATCATCAAGCTAGATCCGATCAGGATGGATTCGATGATCTCTGCCGCCAGATAGTTGCCAGCACGCTCGGTCTGCTGCAATAAAACGTGTGCAGTCAGCCACGCAAAACAGGAACCATACCAAGCAGGCCAAGGTATGAAAGACGTGATGTACTGCATGTTGCCGTCAAACCCCCTGCCCAATAGCCATACCGCTGCAGCTGCCAATAAGGCGCGTATCCATCGTTGCGGAACAAGGCAACTAGATGCAACGGCTACCAGGCCTGGTAACAGCTCTGGACCTGTGTGAAGCGGATTGAAATAGAGAAGAATCAGACTGCTCGCCACAAAGGCCGCCGCCGCATACTCGAGGAAAAGCGCAGTGGGGCGAACGGCCAGAATGCCAATGGCGCATGCAAGCGTAACGCTACCAACGACAACCGTCTGCCAACCCTGTGCATGTTCGAGAAACAGCATCACTAACACGCCGCACAGCGGGATGGCTGCGAGCGCAGTCATCAGCGCAGTCATGATGACAACTGGCCAAGGTCGGGATGCTTCTCCGGTGTCGTTGGGTGGTGCCTCGATCAGCCCTGAGGCGATGGCGTCCTGAAGCGCACGTGCCAAATCCTGACTCATGATTTATCCCCCACCGAGCGGTTGCGATATAGCTCGAGGATCAGCGACACGGTAATTCCCAGTACGACAAGTGCTGCAAGCGCACTTATGCAGAAAACAACGAGGAGTGAGTTGAATTCAAAACCCATCTTGGTGAATCCGCCAACGATCAGCAAATCCATGCCAAGCGCGCAAATGCTGAGTGCGCGAATGTCGAACAACTGGCGCAATATGCCCAGGCCAGTCGCGCAGGCGACGGCGAGTAACGCAGCCACATAAATGCCGGTGGCGTCATGAAAAAGACTGGCAATGCCTGCTGTCGTGACGAATGCCGTGGAACACAGAATCGCCAGGTTGAAAGACCAGATACCGGCACCGGTATAGCGCTGCGATGGCTTGAACAGCGCATATGACATGCTGAACATGAGCGCAAACGTGAGAAGATTGGTGCCGGTCAGATGATTATCATGCTGCCATAGGCCCAGGTGTCGCCACCATACTGTCACGCCCGTCATCGCAACGACGAGCCAAGCGCACCATATGGCGTCAGAACGCGCGGCCAAAGCAAGCGGTACCCCCAGTGCTGCCCACACTGCAAACATTTGCCACAAGTCGGCCCCGGACTGATAGTGCTGGCCAAAGAACGCCAGCAACGCGCCGATGACCAGAAATCCAAGGAGTGTCAGAGGCGTTCGACGTCGGGTACTGCGAGCTGCCCACACTGCTGCGGTGATGAGGGTCAATTCCAGCCCAAAGAACATGGGAAACGGATTTTCGGTTATCCAGTTAGCCGCGACAAAAAAAATGACGCCCAGTCCTGCAAACAGGAGCGCGACAAGATAAACCGCCTGTTGCAGTGACACCTTGGCCGCGATACCAATGCCTTCACGTGACGCGCTGTGGAGCAAGGAAGCGTAAGTATTCGCCGGAAAATGGTGTCTTCTGGCGAGTTCTAGAACAGCCAAGCGCATGCTTAACATGATTTTCTCCCTAGAAAGTCGTGAAACATTCTAGGAGCCACCACGTCAACTAGCCTTGATGCGGCAGAATGATCTGTCAGGCGCCCAGACGATCATGCAGTGCGATTGACGTCCGCGTGGCGTCGATCAACATGCTCTGCACCCGCCTGTTCCGATGCTAACTACCTGAGACAGGCATGGCAAATGGCCTCAAACGGCATGGGTTTGACCAAGGCCATTCCGACTCACTGCCCCGTCACCGTCACCGGTTCGACCGTCTTGGCCACGCCGCGACTCTGACTGATGCTGTCGCCATCATCGCGGCGCAGGCGCCAGAACACCAGGGAAGAGAACAGCGTCAGTATCGCGAGCGCCATGAACCCGTGGTGTATCGCTTGCGTCACTTGACCCCCATTGGTCTGGGACACGTCACCAAGGAACCAGGCCGTCACGATCGATCCTGCTGCGAGGCCAAAGCTCATGGACAATTGCTGCAGCGAGCTCGAGATCGTGCTTGCCATGCTCGAGTCCGCCGGTTCGATGTCGGCGTAGGCCAGCGTGTTCATGCTCGAAAACTGCAGTGAGTTGAAGAACCCCAGCATCAGGCTAATGCACACGATCATGATCAACGGCGAGCCGGCATCGACCAGTGTGAACATGGCGATGGTGACGCCAATCATGATCGTATTGGCCAGCAGCACCTGGCGATAACCGAAGCGCGCCAGCAGGCGCGGCGCGAACAGCTTCATTCCCATTGCCGCCAGCGCGGATGGCATCATCATGAGCCCTGACTGCCACGCCGGCATTCCCAGGCCCAGCTGGTACAGCAGCGGCAGCAGGAACGGCAGGCCACCGACGCCCAGACGGGTTACGAAGCCGCCCAGCACAGCGATGCGGAACGTACGTACCTTGAGCAGCGTCAGGCGCAGCAATGGAAACTTCGTGCGGCATGCATGCCAGGCGTAGGCGCCGAGCAAGCCCAGTGCCAGCAAGAACAGCAGACCGGCCGTGATGCCGTCGAGCGTGTGCTCGCCAAACACTTCCAGCACCCACGACAGCAATGCCGTCCCGCTGCTAAACAGCAGCAAGCCGGCTACGTCAAGCGGCCGCCGCTGCTCCGCACGGTAATCCGGCATATGCCGCCACACAAAGTACAGCGCGATCAAGCCCACGGGAACATTGACGAAGAAGATCACACGCCAGGTGGTCCAGTGCACGATCAGCCCCCCGATTGTCGGTCCCAGCAACGGTCCGATCAGCGCCGGGATGATCACGAAGTTCATCGCTCCCAGTAACTCGTTCTTGGGAAACGTGCGCACGATCGACAGACGCCCGATCGGGATCATCATCGCGCCGCCCAGCCCCTGCAGCAGCCGCGCGCCCGTCATCATGCGCGCATCGACCGACAGCCCGCACAGCACGGATGCAAAGGTGAAAATCGAAATTGCGGTAAAAAACACGCGCCGCGTACCGAAGCGATCGGCCATCCATCCGCTGAGCGGAATACCGACGGCCAGGCCCAGGATATAGCTGGTGACGACGGACTTGAGGCTCAACGGTGTGACGCCGAGACTGGCGGCAATGCTGGGGATGGCAGTGTTGACGATGGTCGCGTCCAGCTGCTCCATGAACAGGGCGATGGCGACGAGCCAGGGGAGATAGCGTTTGAGGGTAGGCGAAGGAGTCAATCGGGCCTCGGCAACAGCGCGCGGACTGCGCCGCGAAAGGCCCGATTGTGTCACGAAATGCTATTTACCTGCGCCATGTACCCACAGCCGAGAGGGGTATGACGCGGGCAACGAAACCCGTCAGAAGCGGTAGGCTGCCTTGGCGACGAGCCAGTTCGCGCCGGCGTTCGGGCTCTTGATGCTGCCGTTCGAATAGTGCTGGTACTTCAGGCCGAAGTCCCACTTGGCGGTGGTGTAGCCCACGCCGATATGGTCGCCGAACTGGAACGCGGTCGACAGTTCCTTGTCTTCATTCTTGTACAGCGTCGACAGCAGGTTCAGGCCGATACCGATTTCGCCATACAGACCCAGCTTGTTGTCGTTCTGGTAGCGGAATACCGGGGTAAAGCCCAGCACGCCGATGTTCTTGTTGCGGCCGCGCACGTTCTCGTACGAGTTCAGACGCCACAGGGCCAGGTTGGTTTCAAAGTAACCCGACAGATGGCGGCCATTGCCGGCGAACCATTGCTTGTCCCAGTCCGACTGGATCGCGACGCGGCCCATGCGCTGCTGCGGATTGGTACCGTATTCGAACGAGACGGAATCGATATAACCGTTGCCCACGGTGGACTGGGCGAACGCGGCAGGCGCGCACAGCGCGGCGCTGGCCAGCGCCAGCATGCTGATTTTTTTGAGAGTGAACATGGTCTACCTGGAAAGGGTGGGGGATGACATTTTGGAATAATGCGGTATTGTACTAGCGAGAACAATAGCGTGCTGGCAGCCACGCAAGCGGGCGGCGCAGGTATCATAGGCGCCCGCCGCAACAATATCGATCAATCACCATGGCCGAACCAACCATCACTCCGCTGTATCCGTTGACCGCGCCGATGCAGCGCCAACCCGAATCCGTCGTGCTGCCGCATGACCCTGTCGGCGAACACATTGCCACGCACCTGGGCGCCCCTGCGATGTTTTTCCACGAGACCGATGGCGGCGCTGTCCAGGTCGACATCCACGTGATCGGACCAACCGCCGACTTCCCTTACGTGCGCCTGGTGACCTCGGGAATGAGCAAGCGTCCGATGACGACGCCGGAAGGCGCGCCGCCGTTCGCCGAGCTGATCATGACCCTGCCGGCAAACTGGCAGCTCGACGAAGCGTCGATCAAGGAAGAGCGCTGGTACTGGCCGGTGGCCCTGATGCGCCACCTGGCGCACTATCCGCACAACCAGGGCACCTGGATTGGCCTGGGCCATGCGCTGCCCAATGGCGCCCCGCCCAAGCCCTACGTCGATGGCGTGGGCTTCTGCGGCGCCATCCTGCTGCCGCCGGTATCGGCGCCGGAACCGTTTCACTCGGTAACGGTCGAAGGCAAGGACATCTACTTCCACTGCGTTGTGCCGTTGTTCAAGGAAGAACTGGATCTGGCGCGGCACCAGGGTTTTGCCGCCCTGATCGACAAGTTCAACGACAAGGACGTGACCGATGTCGTCGACCCGGCGCGCAAGAACACGGTCAAGAAAAAATTCCTCGGCCTGTTCTAGGCGCCGTCAAGCAGGGCCGGGCGCGATGCCCGGCCCGCCACGTTGTCAGGCAACCGGCAGACTCGTCTCCGCCAGGCGTACCCAATAGCTCGCGCCAATCGGCAGCAGATTGTCGTTGAAGTCGTAACTGGCATTGTGCAACTGGCATGGTCCAAGACCGTGGCCACCGGTGCGATGGTCGCCGTCGCCATTGCCCAGGAAGACATAGCAGCCTGGCTTGGCCTGCAGCATGAAGGCGAAATCCTCGGCGCCCATGGTTGGTTCGACATTCACATTGACCGCGTCCGGGCCCACCACCGCGCGCATTGCCTCGATTGCAAACGCGGTCTGCTCGGTGTGGTTCACCAGCGGCGGATACTTGCGCTTGAAGCCAAAGTCGACCGTCGCGCCAAAGCCCGCAGCAATCCCGTCGGCCATTTCCTGCATGCGTCGCTCGATCAGGTCGAGCACGTCGGTCGTGAACGTACGCACCGTGCCCACCAGCTGTGCTTCATCCGGAATGATGTTGGTAGCACTGCCTGCGTGGATCTGGGTAATCGACAACACCGCCGTGAGCAGCGGGTTCTTTTCGCGCGAGATGATCGTTTGCCACGCCTGCGCGATCTGCACTGCCACCATGATCGGATCGATGCCGCGGTGCGGCTGCGCCGCGTGGGCACCCTTGCCGCGCACGGTCACGCGAAACTCGTTACTCGACGCCATCATCGGCCCGTCGACCACGGCAAACGTGCCCTCGGCAATGCCTGGCCAGTTGTGCATGCCGTACACGGCGTCCATCGGGAAGCGTTCGAACAGGCCGTCTTCGATCATGCGCTGCCCGCCGCCGCCGCCTTCTTCGGCCGGCTGGAAAATCAAATACACGGTGCCGTCGAAATTGCGGTGCTGCGCCAGGTAGTGCGCGGCGCCGAGCAGCATCGCCGTGTGGCCGTCGTGGCCACAGGCGTGCATCTTGCCGGCATTGGTCGACGCGTGGGCGAAGCCATTGATTTCTTGCATGGGCAGCGCGTCCATGTCGGCGCGCAGGCCGATCGCGCGCTCGGACGTGCCGTTCTTGATGATGCCGACGACGCCCGTTACGCCCAGCCCGCGCACGACGGGAATGCCCCACGCTTCGAGCCGGTCGGCCACGATCTGCGCGGTACGGTGTTCTTCGTAGCCCAATTCGGGATGCGCGTGCAGGTCGCGCCGGATTGCCTGGATTTCGGCGAGTGACGCCAGGATAGGTTCAACCAGTTTCATGATGTTCTCCGCGATGGGGACCTCGGTGACGCTGCCGCGCGCTGCAGCGCGTCAGGCGCTGCACGTAGGGGGTTACTGGAGGCCCCTCGGTTGTCTTGCCACCCTTGCATGGCATGGTTTTAACTATTGTAGCGTGCCTTAAACAGACTTGTCAGGGGAGGTCACGAACCCCGTCCGAATCGTATAAAGTATTGGTTTAGCGCAGTTTTTTCAGTGCAGCCTGCATGCAAAGCCCAAATAACAATATGACCACCACCACCGTCCGTGCGACCTGTCCCCACGATTGTCCCGATACCTGCGCGCTGCTCGTCAAAGTCGAGAACGGCGTCGCGACAGAGGTCAAGGGCGACCCGGACCATCCCACCACGGCCGGCGTGCTGTGCACCAAGGTCTCGCGCTACATCGAGCGCACCTACCACCCTGACCGCGTGCTGTATCCGATGCGGCGCGTCGGCCGCAAGGGCGAAGGCAAGTTCGAACGCATCACGTGGGACGCCGCCCTGGACGAGATCGCCACGCGCCTGACCGCCATCGCTGCGCGCGACCCTGAAGCGATCCTGCCGTACAGCTATTGCGGCACGATGGGCCTGGTGCAGGGCGAATCGATGTCGCTGCGCTTTTTCAATCAACTGGGCGCGTCGCTGCTCGACCGCACCATCTGCGCCACGGCCGGCGCGACCGGCTACCGGTATTCCATCGGTAGTTCGATCGGCACCGACCTCGAACAGTTCCAGAACGCCAAATTGATCCTGATCTGGGGCGGTAACCCGATCGCGTCGAACCTGCATTTCTGGATGCGTGCGCAAGAAGCCAAGCGCAATGGCGCCACCTTGATTGCCATCGATCCGTATCGCTCGCTCACTGCCGAAAAATGCCATCAACACATTGCGCTGCTGCCCGGCACGGATGCCGCGCTGGCCTTGGGCATGATGCATGTGCTGATCAAGGAAGATTTACTGGATCACGCCTACATCGACAAGCACACGCTGGGTTTCGAGCCCCTTAAAGCGCGTGCGCTCGAATGGCCGCCGGAACGCACGGCCGAGATCTGCGGCATCAGCGTCGATGAAGTGGTCAACCTGGCGCGCCTGTACGGCCAGACCGCGAAGAACGGCGAGGCGGCGGCGATCCGCGTCAACTACGGCATCCAGCGCGTGCGCGGCGGCGGCATGGCCGTGCGCAATATCGCCTGCCTGCCGGCCCTGGTGGGCGCCTGGCGCCAGCCAGCCGGCGGCATCCAGCTATCGAGCTCAGCGTCGTTCCCGACCAACCGCCCGGCGCTGCAGCGCCCGGATCTGCTGGCCGGCCGCACCCCGCGCACGATCAACATGACCACGATTGGCGACGACCTGCTGCGCGAAAGCGCGCCCGATTTCGGCCCGAAGATCGAGGCCGTCATTGTCTACAACGCGAACCCGCTGGCCATTGCGCCCGATTCGCGCAAGGTGCAGCAGGGCTTCGAGCGCGAAGACCTGTTCACCGTGGTGCTCGAGCACTTCCATACCGACAGCGCCGACTACGCCGACATCCTGCTGCCGGCCACCACGCAGCTCGAACACGTCGATGCGCACCTGGCCTACGGCCACCTGTACATGATGGCCAATAACGCCGCCGTCGAGCCGGTGGGCGAATCCAAGCCGAATACCGAGTTCTTCCGCCTGCTGGCCGCGCGCATGGGCTTTACCGATCCGTGCTTCCGCGAGAGCGACGACGCCATCGCAGCGCAAGCCTTCAACAGCAAGGATACGCGCGCGGTACACTTCGACTGGGAGTCGCTCAAGCGCACCGGCTGGAGCAAGCTCAACATGCCGGACGCGCCGTTTGCCGACGGCGGCTTCACGACGCCATCGGGCAAGTGCGAGTTCTTTTCCGAGAGCATGCTGGCCGACGGCCTCGATCCGGTGCCGACGTATATCCCGCCATACGAGTCGGTCGCCTCGAACCCGGAGCTGGCAAAAGCCTATCCGCTGGCCATGATTTCTCCGCCGGCACGGAACTTCCTCAACTCGACGTTTGTCAATGTACAGAGCCTGCGCGCAACTGAGGGCGAACCGCACCTCGACATCCACCCGCTTGACGCCGCCGCACGCAGCATCGCGCACGGTGACATGGCGCGCATTTATAACGACCGCGGTTCGTTCCTCGCCCGTGCACGCGTGACCGACAAGGCGCGCGCTGGATTGGTGGTGGGCCTGTCGATCTGGTGGAAAAAACTGGCCACCGACGGCAAGAACGCCAACGAAGTCACCAGCCAGCGTTTGACCGACATGGGCCGGGCGCCCACTTTCTACGACACCCTGGTGCAGGTTGAAAAAGCTGCGCCCCCCACACGAGATGACGCCCTCTAGATTCTCACTGGCCTTCCGGCCGCTCATGGCCGCGGCAGCTGCGGCCCTGATGTTGACAAGCTGCTCATCGCTCTCGTACTACACCCAGGCCGCGCAAGGCCAGCTGCAATTGCTGTCCGACGCGCGCCCGATCGACGACTGGATCGCCGACACCGGCACCAGCGTCAAATTGCGGCACCGGCTCGAGGCAGCGCGCCAGATCCGCCGCTTCGCCATCCAGGAAATGCAGCTGCCCGATAACGGCAGCTACACCAATTACACCAGCCTCAAACGCCCCTACGTGCTGTGGAATGTGGTGGCCACGCCCGAACTGTCGCTCAAACCAATCCAGTGGTGCTTCCCGGTGGCCGGGTGCGTCAACTACCGCGGCTACTACAGCAAGACCGACGCCCAGGCCTATGCCCGGCAACTGCGCGCAGAAGGCCACGACGTCGAAGTGGGCGGCGTGAGCGCCTATTCGACGCTTGGCTGGTTCAGCGATCCGCTGGTATCGACCTTCATCAATTACCCGGATGCCGAACTGGCGCGCCTGATCTTCCATGAACTCGCGCACCAGGTCGTCTACGTCGCGGGCGACTCGCAATTCAATGAATCGTTCGCCAGCGCCGTGGAGCAGGCTGGCGTGGAAGCCTGGCTCGAACGCTTCGGCAACCCGGCCATGAGCGCGGCCTACGACCGCTACAAGGCACGCAAGCGCGACTTCCTGGCGCTGCTGCTGCGTTATCGCGGCGAGCTCGAGCGCACCTACAAGAGCATGGAACCGGACGCCACCAAGCGCGCTACCAAGGGCCGCCTGTTCATCGCGCTGCAGAACGACTACCAGGTGCTCAAGGCAAACTGGGGCGGTTACGCCGGCTATGACCGCTTCTTTGCCGAGCCGCTGTCCAATGCCCATCTTGCCTCGGTGGCGACCTACAATGATCTGGTGCCGGCGTTTCGCGCCCTGCTACGCCGCGAGAAAACGTGGACGGGTTTCTACAAGGCCGTCAACCGGCTCGCCGCCCTCGACAAGAAAGAGCGCACCCGCGTGTTGGCGGGGTTGGCTGCGACGGGTTCCACGGGCCTGCAGGTGGTGCAGCGCACCATGAGTGCTCTGCCGTAGAGGACCGGTTCCAATCGGCGTAAAAGCGCTTGCGCACAAGGGCGCTGCCCGATAGCATCACAACCAGCGATAGCAAAGGCATAAGCTTCGTGCGCACGCGAGCCGGCAACATAGCACGGCCGTCGACAAGAACGATCACGATCTTGAAAAAGATCCCGAGACAGAGGCAACCCATGGACAAGATTTGGCTGCAGTCGTATCCACCAGGCATGCCGGCAGAGATCAATCCTGATCAGTACTCTTCGCTGGTGCAATTGCTGGAAGAATCGTTCAGCAAATTCGCAGACCGCAATGCCTTTGTCTGCATGGACAAGTTCCTCACCTACCGCGAACTTGACGCCTGTTCGCAAAAGCTCGCCGCCTGGCTGCAAAGCCGCGGCCTGACGCCGGGTGCGCGCGTGGCCATCATGATGCCCAATGTGCTGCAGTATCCGATCGCGCTGGCCGCCGTGCTGCGCGCCGGCTACGTCGTCGTCAACGTCAATCCCCTCTACACCGCGCGCGAACTCGAACACCAGATCACCGACTCGGGCGCCGAAGCGATCATCGTGCTGGAGAACTTTGCCCACACCGTGCAGAAGGTGATGGGCAAGACCCCGCTGCGCCATGTGGTGGTGGCGAACATGGGCGAGCTGCTTGGTGGCGTCAAGGGCATGGTGGTCAACCTCGTGGTCCGTCACGTCAAGAAGATGGTGCCCGAGTTCTCGCTGCCGAACATGGTGTCGTTCAAGGATGCGCTGGCGCAGGGCGCCCGCATGACCTTCAAGCCGGCCACGCTCAAGGCCGGCGACGTCGCGTTCCTGCAGTACACGGGCGGCACCACGGGGCCATCGAAAGGCGCGACGCTCACGCACCGCAACGTGATCGCCAACGTGCTGCAAAGCGAAGCCTGGTCGGCGCCGGCGCTGGGCGAGGCGGGCGGCGAGCCTTTGACAATCGTGTGCGCGCTGCCGCTGTATCACATCTTTGCGCTGACCGCGTGCGCCATGTGGGGCATGCGCATGGGCGCCCTGAACGTGCTGATCGTGAACCCGCGCGACATCCCCGGCTTTGTCAAAGAGCTGGCCAAGTACCGCTTCAACATGCTGCCGGCCGTGAACACGCTGTACAACGCGCTGGTGAACAACCCCGATTTCACCCACCTCGATTTCTCCGGCCTGCGCATCTGCAATGGCGGCGGCATGGCGGTGCAAAAGGCCGTGGCCGACAAATGGCGCGATATCACCGGCGTGGCCATCATCGAAGGCTACGGCTTGTCCGAGACGTCGCCGGTGGCCACCTGCAACCGCGCCGACGTGCTGGACTTCACCGGCACCATCGGCTTGCCGGTGCCATCGACCGACATCGCCATCATCGACGATGCCGGCAACCCGGTAGCGCTGGGTGAGAGCGGCGAGATCGCGATCCGCGGTCCGCAAGTCATGCAGGGGTACTGGAAACAGCCGGCCGAAACCGCCAAGGTCATGACGGCCGACGGCTTCTTCCGCTCGGGCGACATCGGCATCATGGACGCCAACGGCTACGTCAAGATCGTCGATCGCAAGAAGGACATGATCCTGGTCTCGGGTTTCAACGTCTACCCGAACGAGCTCGAAGGCGTGATCGCCGGCCATCCAGGGGTGCTCGAGTGCGCCGTGGTCGGTGTGCCGGACGCCCATTCGGGCGAGGCGGTCAAGGTATTCGTGGTAAAAAAAGACCCGGGCCTCACGACAGACGACTTGCTGGCCTACTGCAAGCAGGAATTCACCGGCTACAAGCGCCCCAAGTACATCGAGTTCCGCGAAGAGCTTCCCAAGACCAACGTCGGCAAGATTCTCCGCCGCGCGCTGCGGGATGAAAAGCAGGCGGACACGGTGGCATAAGTCACGGCGGACGATGGGCAACCAGCCGAAGCCGCCCGCAAGGCGGCTTCGGCGTTTTATTGGAACAACAAGGAAGGCAGTGGAATACATGGACAAATTCTGGCTCACGTCGTACGAAACCGGTGTACCGGCAGAGATCGATGCGACGCAATATCGCTCGCTGGCGCATTTGCTCGAGGAGGCGTTTCGCAAGTACGCCGACCGCAAGGCCTATGCCTGCATGGGCAAGTCCATCACGTTTTCCGAACTCGATACGATGTCGCAGCGCATGGCCGCCTGGCTGCAGGCAAAGGGCCTGAAACCCGGCGCGCGCGTGGCGCTGATGATGCCCAACGTGCTGCAGTATCCGGTAGCGCTGGCCGCCGTGCTGCGCGCCGGCTATGTCGTCGTCAACGTGAATCCGCTCTACACCCCGCGCGAGCTGCAACACCAGCTGACCGACTCGGGCGCCGAGGCGATCGTGGTGCTGGAAAACTTCGCCCACACGCTGGAGCAGGTGCTCGGCCAGACGAAGGTCAAACACGTCATCCTGGCCACGATGGGCGACCTGCTGGGCGGCCTGAAAGGCACGCTGGTCAACCTGGTGGTGCGCAAGGTCAAGAAGATGGTGCCGGCCTACTCGCTGCCAGGCGCGGTCGCCTTCAACAAGGTGCTGGCCGAGGGCGCGCGCGAAACCCTGGGGCAGGTTACGATCGGCCACGACGACATCGCCTTCCTGCAGTACACGGGTGGCACCACGGGCGTGTCGAAAGGCGCGGTGCTGCTGCACCGCCACGTGATCGCCAACGTGCTGCAGAACGAGGCCTGGTTCGCGCCGACCCTGGGGCGCCAGCTGGCGGGCCAGCAGGCGCAGTTTGCCTGCGCGCTGCCGCTGTACCATATCTATGCGCTGACGGTCTGCGCGCTGCTCGGCCTGCGCGTGGGCGGCATGAACCTGTTGATCCCGAACCCGCGCGACATCAAGGGCTTCATCAAGGAGCTGGGTGGCTACCGCATCAACATCTTCCCGGCCGTGAACACGCTGTACAACGGTCTGCTGAACGACGACGATTTCGCCAAGCTCGATTTCTCGGGCCTGATGGTGTGCCCGGGTGGCGGCATGGCCGTGCAAAAAGCCGTGGCCGACAAGTGGCTCAAGACGACGGGCATCCCGATTGTCGAAGGCTACGGCTTGTCCGAGACCTCGCCTGTGGTCACCGCCAACCGCTGCGACATCAGCGAGTTCACCGGCACCATCGGCCTGCCGCTGCCATCGACCGAACTGCGCATCCTGGACGATGCCGGCAACGCCGTCCCGTTCGGCACCGCCGGCGAGATCGCCGTGCGTGGCCCGCAGGTCATGGCCGGCTACTGGCAGCGCGATGACGAAACGGCCAAGGTCATGACGCCCGACGGCTTCTTCAAGACTGGCGACATCGGCATCATGGACGACAAGGGCTACACCCGCATCGTCGATCGCAAGAAGGACATGATCCTGGTCTCGGGCTTCAATGTGTATCCGAACGAAGTCGAGGGCGTGGTCGCGGCGATGCCGGGCGTGCTCGAAGTGGCGTGCGTGGGCGTGCCCGACCAGCACTCGGGCGAGGCGGTCAAGCTGTACGTGGTCAAGAAGGACGCGAGCCTCACCGCCGACCAGGTCAAGGCATTCTGCAAGGAGCAGCTGACCGGCTACAAGCGACCAAAGTTCGTCGAGTTCCGCGAGACGCTGCCCAAGACAAACGTCGGCAAGATCCTGCGGCGCGAACTGCGCGACGAAAAAAAGCCGGGCTGATGCCGGCGTGATGTCAGAATAAGATGCCGAAGGCCGCCATCATGGCGGCCTTTTTCATGACCGGATTACCGGTTCGCGATCAGCGATTCGAGCGGCGGCAACTGGCGCGGCTTGCGATCCGGGCCGGTGGCCACATAGGTCAGCGTCGCCTCGGTCACCTTGACCACTTCGGCCGCCAGCCGGTTGCGTTCGGCGTACACCTCGACGAACACCGTGATCGACGTGTTGCCCACCTTGGTGATATCGGCATAGAACGACAGCAGGTCGCCGACGAACACCGGATTCTTGAACAAAAACGAGTTCACGGCGATGGTCGCCACGCGGCCATTGGCGCGGCGCGTGGCCGGCAGCGAACCGGCCAGGTCGACCTGGGCCATGATCCAGCCGCCGAACACATCGCCATACACATTGGCGTCGGACGGGGCGGGCATGACCCGCAGTTCGGGCATCTTGCCGGCGGGGAGGCGAATGGTACTGGGCGTGGTAACGGTGTTTTCGGGCGTGGTCATCGTGAATTCTCGGTAAAAGCTACAATCGACCCGAATTGAACCACAAAAGTCTCCCCATGCGCCGCAATACCTCACTTCCGCCGGACCCTACCGGCATTCCCCGCAACGACTGGGCAACGCTCAAGACCTTGTTCCCGTACCTGTGGGTCTACAAGTGGCGCGTGCTGGCCGCCATGGGCGCGCTGGTCGCGGCCAAGATGGCCAACGTCGGCGTGCCGCTGGTGCTCAAGCGGCTGATCGACGGCCTGGCCATCGATCCCGCGCACCCGCACGCGCTGATGGTGCTGCCGGTCGGCGTGCTGATCGCCTACGGCTTGCTGCGGCTGTCGATGACCGTCTTCACCGAGCTGCGCGAATTTCTGTTCGCGCGCGTGACGCAGCGCGCCGTGCGCACCATCGCGCTGCGGGTGTTCCGTCACCTGCATGCGCTGTCACTGCGCTTTCACCTGAACCGCCAGACGGGCGGCATGACGCGCGACATCGAGCGCGGCACGCGTGGCGTGAACTCGCTGATCTCGTACTCGCTCTTCAACATCCTGCCGACGCTGGTCGAGATCACGCTGGTGCTGGGCTACCTGATACTGAATTACGACATCTGGTTCAGCATCATCACCGCCGTGGCGCTGGCCTCGTACATCACCTTTACCGTGGTGGTGACCGAATGGCGCACGCACTTCCGGCGCACGATGAACGACCTCGAATCGAAAGCCAGTACCAAGGCGATCGACTCGCTGCTCAATTACGAGACGGTGAAATACTTCGGTAACGAAGACTACGAAGCCAAGCGCTATGACGAGGGGCTGAAGAACTACGAGAACGCCGGCGTGCGCTCGCAGACGTCGCTGTCGGTGCTGAACACGGGCCAGTCCCTGATCATCGCCACTGCCGTCACGCTGATCCTGTGGCGCGCCACGCAGGGCGTTATCAACGGCACCATGAGCCTGGGCGACCTGGTGCTGGTCAATACCTTCATGATCCAGCTGTACATGCCGCTGAACTTCCTGGGCGTGATCTACCGCGAGATCAAGCAAAGCCTGGCCGACATGGAGCGCCTGTTTGGCCTGCTCGACCAGAACCGCGAAGTGGCCGACGGCCCAAAGGCGCTGCCGCTGGATATCAAGGGCGCGCAGGTCGAGTTCTCGCACGTGGAATTCAGCTACGAGGCCAAGCGCCAGATCCTGTTCGACGTCGACTTCACCATTGCCGCCGGCACCACGACGGCGGTGGTGGGCCACAGCGGCTCGGGCAAGTCCACGCTGTCACGCCTGCTGTTTCGCTTCTATGACGTGAACGGCGGTGCGATCAAGATCGATGGCCAGGATCTGCGCGACATCACCCAGTCGTCGCTGCGCGCGGCAATCGGCATCGTCCCGCAAGATACAGTGCTGTTCAACGACACGATCGAATACAACATCGCGTATGGCCGGCCCGGCGCCAGCCGCGACGACATCGTGGCAGCCGCGCGCGCGGCGTCGATCCACGACTTCATCGAAAGCCTGCCGGATGGCTATCAGAGCATGGTGGGTGAGCGGGGCTTGAAACTGTCGGGTGGCGAGAAGCAGCGCGTAGCGATCGCGCGCACGCTGCTGAAGGACCCGGCGCTGCTGATCTTCGACGAAGCCACGTCGGCGCTCGACTCACGCGCCGAGCAGGCGATCCAGGCGCAGTTGAAAGAGATCGCGAAGAACCGCACGACGCTGGTAATTGCGCACCGCCTGTCGACGATCGCCGATGCGCAGCAGATCATCGTGCTCGATCACGGCAAGATCGTCGAGCGTGGCACGCACGGCGCGCTGCTGGCGGCGCGCGGCCTGTATGCGCAGATGTGGGACCGGCAGCTGGCGCGGCCGGATGAAGACGTGGCCTCGCCGCCGCTGGTGCCGGAAGCGTTTGAACGCGTGGACGGCGCAGCCGTCCACCCTACGGTATCCGGCGCGTAATCAATACGTGTAGAACATCCGCTGGATTTCCTTGGTGCTGGTCGTTTTCGTCAACGCCAGCATCAACAGGATACGTGCCTTCTGGGGACTGAGCGTATCGGCTACCACGAAGTCCAGCCCATCGTCATTGGCCTCGCCATTGCGCGCTACGATGCCCTGGCCGACGCGGCTTGCGCGCACGACGATGACACCCTTGGCCCGCGCAGCCACCAGCGCCGGTTTGGTTTTGGCAGGCAGGCTGCCGTTGCCGACACCAGCATGCACCAGGCCCTTGGCGCCGGCTGCCACCAGTGCATTGACCGCCACATCGCCCACATTCGCATACGCGTACGCCACATCCACCTGCGGCAGCGCGTCCAGTTTGGCCAGATCGAACTCGGTATCGACCGTGTGCTTGCGCGTCACGTCGCGATAAAAGAACGGCTTGCCGCCCTGGATGTAGCCGATCATGCCCAGCTCCGTCGTGCGGAAGGTGTCTGCCGTCGTCGTATTGGCCTTGGTGACGTCGCGCGCCGCGTGGATCTGGTCATTCATCGCTACCAGCACGCCACGGCCCGCCGCTTCAGGCGTACCGGCCAGGCGCACAGCGTTGTACAGGTTGATCGGGCCGTCGGCCGACAGCGCCGTTGACGGCCGCATCGAGCCGACCACCACCACTGGCTTCCTGCTCTTGACGACCAGGTTCAAAAAGTATGCCGTCTCTTCCAGCGTGTCTGTGCCGTGCGTGATGACGATGCCATCGACGCTGCTTTGCGCCAGCAGTACGTTGACGCGCCTGGCCAGTTGCAGCCACTGCGCATCGCTGATGTTTTCACTGGCGATCTGGAAGACCTGTTCGCCGGTGACGTTGGCCACCTTCGCGATCTCGGGCACGGCCGCGATCAGCGATTGCACGCCGACGGTGGCAGCGGTATAGCCGATCGTCGTCGTGCTGCTGGCGCCTGTCCCGGCGATGGTGCCGCCGGTAGCGAGGATCGTCACGTTCGGCAGCTTGGCGGTCTGGGCCTGGACGGCAGCGGCGAACAAAAAAAGAACGCCGCACAGGGCGGCGTGGGCAGATCGTGGGAACAGCATGAAGGTCTCCGGGTTTTATAAACCCGGCAGCTTACAGCTTTTTAAAGACGACGCCATCCTTCATCACGAACCTGACCTGCTCGAGCAGCTTGACGTCCTTGAGCGGGTCGCCCTCGACCGCGATGATGTCAGCCGCGAACCCCGGCGCGATCGCGCCCAGGCGCTTGGGTTGATCCAGCAGCACGGCCGCATTGACGGTGGCAGCACGGATCGCCTCGATCGGCGTCATGCCCGCTTCGACCATGTAGCCGAATTCCTTCGCGTTCTCGCCATGCGGGAACACGCCGGCATCGGTGCCGAACGCGATCTTCACGCCGGCCTTGTGGGCGCGGGCAAACGTGGCCTGCAGTTGCGGCCCGATCGCCGCTGCCTTGGGCTGCACCAGCGCCGAATAGTAGTTTGGTACCTTGGCCTTGTCCGCCACGTAGCGGCCGGCCGAGATGGTCGGCACGTACCAGCCGCCGGTCTTCTTGAAGAGCGTGATGACCTCGTCGTCCATCAGCGTGCCATGCTCGATCGAGTCGACGCCGGCGCGCAGCGCACGCTTCATGCCTTCCGCGCCGTGAGCGTGGGCCGCGACGCGAAAACCGTAATCCTTCGCGGTCGTGACCACGGCGCGCAGCTCGTCCTCGGTGTACTGCGAGTTCTGGCCGCTGGCGGCCTGGCTCAGCACACCGCCGGTGGCCGTCACCTTGATCAGGTCCGCGCCATCCTTGTAGCGCTGGCGCACGGCATGGCGCGCCTCCTCAGGGCTGTTGAGCACACCCTCGACCGGGCCGGGCGTGCCGATCTTCTCGTTCAAAAAGTGTGACAGGTTGTTGGTCGGATCGGCGTGGCCGCCCGTGGTGGCCAGCGATTTACCGGCCGTGAACATGCGCGGGCCCGGCACGTCGCCGGCGGCGATTGCCCGCTTCAGGGCGATGTTCAGGTCATCGGCCGCGCCCAGGTCGCGCACCGTCGTGAAGCCCGCCATCAGCGTGCGCTCGGCAAACCTGATCGAACGGTAGGCCATGTCGGCCGGGTTGGCCGTGAGGCGGTCGCGGTAGGCGTCCACTGCCGGCAGGGTCTCGCTGGTCAGGTGCACGTGCATGTCGATCAGGCCGGGCAGGCAGGCGTGGCGCGACAGGTCGATGTTGCCGGGGGCGCCAGTCATGGGGCCGACCGAGACGATGCTGCCGTTCTCGATGACGATGCTGACGCGTTCGCGCCAGGTGCCTTGTTGCACGTCCAGCAGGCGGCCGCAATCGACCGTCTGGGTGGCGGCGTGCGCGCTGTTCAAGGCCAGCAGCATGCCGGCGGCCATCATGGTTTTCATCGTTTGTCCCTCGTTATTTTCATGAAAAAAAAGGCCCTCCATCGCTGGAAGGCCTTCCGGTATCAAGCAATGCCCGCTGCGCCTAGCGCAGCGGTGAAATGGCCGGATCGGCGTTCGGATCGCCCAGCTCGCCCTCCCACTTGGCGACGACGGCGGTGGCGATGCCGTTACCGATGACGTTGGTGGCCGAGCGGGCCATGTCCAGGAAGTGGTCGATCGCCAGCAGCAGCAGCAGGCCGGCTTCGGGGATGTCGAACTGGTTCAGCGTGGCGGCGATCACGACCAGCGACGCGCGCGGTACGCCGGCCATGCCCTTGGAGGTCAGCATCAGCACCAGCATCATCGTGATCTGGGTGCTCATCGACAGTTCGATGCCATAGGCCTGGGCGATGAAGACGGCGGCGAAGGTGCAGTACATCATCGAGCCATCGAGGTTGAACGAGTAACCGATCGGCAGCACGAACGAGGCCAGGCGGTTCTTGACGCCGAAGCGCTCCAGGCCTTCCAGTGTTTTCGGGAACGCCGCTTCGGACGATGCGGTCGAGAAGGCCAGCAGGGTCGGGCCGCGCAGTTCGGCGATCAGCCGCAGGATGCGCGGGCCGACGAAGATCATGCCGATACCGATCAACACCACCCACAGCAGCGCAATGCCGAAGTAGAACTGGGCCATGAAGACGCCGTAGGTCGACAGCACGCCCAGGCCGCTCTTGGCGATGATGCCCGAGACGGCGGCCAGCACCGCGATCGGTGCGAAGTTCATCACATAGCCGGTCAGCTTGAGCATGACGTGGGCGACGCCGTCGATGGCATCGATCATCGGCGTGGCGCGTGCGCCGACGGCAGCGGCAGCGGTGCCGAAGAACACCGAGAACACGACGATCTGCAGGATCTCGTTGCGGGCCATGCCGTCGACGATCGAGGTTGGCACCAGGTGGGTGATGAAGTCCTTCATCGTCAGGCCGCTGGTGGTAATGCCCGAAGTGGCGTCCACTGGCGGCATCATGCCGGCGGCGAACAGCGCGTCACCGGGACGGAACAGGTTCACCAGGATCAGGCCCAGCGACAGCGAGATGAGCGAAGCGATAAAGAACCAGCCCAGCGCCTTGACGCCGATGCGGCCGACTTCCTTGGCATCGCCCATCTTGGCGATGCCGACCACCAGGGTGGCAAACACCAGCGGCGCGATGATCATCTTGATCAGGCGAAGGAACAGCGTCGTGATCAACGACATCGTGTCGGCGAAGCTTTGTGCGCCAGCCGTGTCCGTGTTGGTGTTGACCAGATAGCCGACCAGAATACCGATCACCAGCGCGATCAGAATAAAAGTGGTCAGGCGGTTTCGATTGTTCATAAAGCTTCCTGTCTTTGGGACCTGTGCGACACCCGCGGCAACGGCGCTGTCGCTGGTGAATTGTTCGGGCAGTGGCTGGCTGTCGAGGACCGAAAGACCAGTTGATTCTGAAGATTATGGCAAGTTCCGCAGTATCCTAGGGGCTGTTAGTGCTGTCAAGCATGCAGTCGCGTGCGTCATTGCCCATGTTGCGTGGTGATCCACGGCGCCCCGGCACAGGTAAAATACGCCATCCGTTTTCCGAGAGCCGCCATGTCCACCATCGAAATCCCCGACACCATCACCATCACCCGTCCCGACGACTGGCACCTGCACCTGCGCGACGGCGCGGCCATGGCCAGCGTGCTGCCGCACAGCGCGCGTCAGTTCGCGCGCGCGATCGTGATGCCGAACCTGCGCCCGCCCGTCACCACCACCGCGATGGCGCTGGACTACCGCGCCCGCATCCTGGCTGCGCTGCCCGAGGGCGTGCAGTTCGAGCCCCTGATGACGCTGTACCTGACCGACAACACCAACCCGGACGAGATCCGCCGCGCACAGGACACGGGCTTCATCCACGCCGTCAAGCTGTACCCGGCCGGGGCCACGACCAATTCCGACGCCGGCGTGACCGACCTGACCAAGTGCTACAAGACGCTCGAAGTGATGCAGGAAATCGGCATGCCGCTGCTGGTGCACGGCGAAGTCACCAATAGCGACATCGACCTGTTCGACCGCGAAGCCGTGTTCATCGAGCGCGTCATGCGCCCGCTGCGCCGCGACATGCCGGCCCTGCCGGTCGTGTTCGAGCACATCACCACCAAGGATGCGGCCCAGTACGTGGCCGAAGCCGAAGGCCCGATCGCCGCCACCATCACCGCACACCACCTGCTGTACAACCGCAATGAACTGTTCAAGGGCGGCATCCGCCCGGACTTCTACTGCCTGCCGGTGCTCAAGCGCGAAGAACACCGCCTGGCGCTGGTCACCGCCGCCACCAGTGGCGACGAGCGCTTCTTCCTGGGTACCGACTCGGCCCCGCACGCGGTGCACACCAAGTACGCGGCCTGCGGCTGCGCGGGCTGCTACACGGCGCTGCACGCGATGGAGATGTATACCGAAGCCTTCGCCCAGGCCGGCGCGCTCGACCAGCTGGAGGCATTCGCCAGCTTCAACGGCCCGGCGTTCTACAACCTGCCGCGCAACGAGGGCACGATCACGCTCAAGCGCGAAGCCTGGACACTGCCCCAATCGGTGCCGATGGCCGAGCACCAGCTGGTACCGCTCAACGCGGGCGAGACCATCAACTGGAAGATGCTGTAACACCGATGCTGCCGCCGATCGACTGGGCGCAGCCGTGGTACGACACGGTGCGCCCGGCCTTCGAGCGCGCCGCGCCGCCGCCTGAAGGCTTCATCGATGCCTTCAACGTCGCGGCGCGCGCGCTGGACTTGCGCAACGGTGCCGGCCAGCCGTTGTGCTTCGTGCCGCAAGCGAGCCTGCCCGACGGCACGGCGTACGAGGCATTCATCGGCGCGACAGGGCAGGTGCCCACGCGCGACAATCTGCACGACTTTTTCAATGCGTTGGTGTGGCAGACGTTCCCCGGTATCAAACGCGCCCTGAACACGCTGCAGGCGGCGCAGATCGCGCAGGCGGGCGTGGGCAAGTCGCGTGGACCGGCGCGCGACGCCGCCACGATCTTCGACGAGAATGCGGCGCTGCTGGTGGTGCGCGACAATGACGCTGGACATGCATTGGTCGACGACCTGCGCGCGCATCGCTGGCTCGAAGCGCTGTACGACGGGCGCGCCATGTTCGGCCGCGACGCCGAGGTCTGGCTGTTCGGCCACGCGCTGATGGAAAAGCTGGTCACGCCGCGCAAGGCGATCACCGCGCACACGCGCGTCGTGTTCGTGGACGACGCTTACTTTCTACTCGCGCCGGCCGCGCGCCGCGCCTGGATCGACCGCGAGGTGGCCGCTGCACTGGCCGGCGAAGGCCTGGCGAGCAACGGGGCCGCAGCCGGCTTCACACCGCTGCAGGTGCTGGGCGTGCCGGGCTGGTGGCCGGGACAGGACGCCGATTTTTATCGTGATACCACCGTATTCCGTCCACGCCGGACGGACTAACCAAGGAGAATGTGCATGGCTGAAGCGGTACGTTGGGGAATCCTCGGCACGGGCAAGATTGCCCATGCCTTTGCCACTGCACTCAAGGGTGTGCCGGGCGCGGTGCTGGCCGGCGTGGCGTCACGCAGCCAGGAAACGGCCGATGCATTCGGCCGTGAATTCGGCGCGCTGGCCAGCTACGGCTCGTACGAGGCCCTGGCCGCGAACCCGGACATCGACCTGGTCTACATCGGCACGCCGCACCCGCAGCACGTCGAGAATGCATCGATGGCCCTGCGCGCCGGCAAGGGCGTGTTGTGCGAAAAGCCGTTCACGATGAACCTGCGCGAAGCCGAGCAGGTCGTGACGCTCGCGCGCTCGAAGCGCCAGTTCCTGATGGAGGCGATGTGGACGCGCTACCTGCCGGCCTACCAGGAAGTCCAGCGCATCCTGGCGTCCGGTGAAATCGGTACGCCGCGCCAGGTGGTGGCCGACTTCGGGTTCGCCGCCACGTTCGGCCCCGAGCACCGCGTCTTCAATCCCGAACTGGGCGGCGGCGCGCTGCTCGACCTGGGCATCTATCCGCTGTCGATCGCTGCGGGCCTGCTTGGCCCGGTGACGGAAATCCGCGCCCAGGCCGAGATGGGCCCGACCGGCGTCGACGTGCAGACGGGCTTCACGCTCAAGCACGAAGGCGGCGGCATGTCGGTCTGCAGCTGCTCGCTGCTGGCGCGCACGCCGGCCGAACTGACGGTGGCAGGCGAGCGTGGCCACGTGCGCATGAACACGCGCTTTCACTGCGCGACGTCGGTCACGGTCACGCTCGACGACGGCACCTCGCGCACGATCGACACGCCGTATCTGGGCAACGGCTACGTGCACGAAGCCATCGAAGCGCAGCGCTGCTGGCAAGCCGGTTTGCTGGAAAGCCCGGTAATGACGCAGCGCGAAACACTGGCGCTGATGGGCGTGATGGACGAGATCCGGCGCCAGATCGGGTTGCGTTACGAGGCGGACCGGGTACGCCCGCCAGCATGATGCTTGGCGCCGTCACGCCGATCCTGCGTATTTTCGATGAAGCGAAGGCCAGGCAGTTCTATGTCGACTACCTCGGCTTCACGGTCGACTGGGAACACCGCTTCGCGCCCGATCTGCCGCTGTACCTGCAGATCGCGCGCGATGGGTGCGTGCTGCACCTGAGCGAACATCATGGCGATTGCTGTCCTGGTGCGGCGCTGCGGATCGCCGTTGACGATATCGATGCGCTGCATGCCGGGCTGACGGCCAGACAATATGGCTACGCAAGGCCGGAGATCGAGGATACGCCATGGGGCTCACGTGAATTGAGCATCAAGGATCCGTTCGGGAACCGGCTCACGTTCGCATGCTGACGACACGATCGAACCGCCACCGGCGGTTCGGATAACACCGATAACAACAAGGACACCATGAAACGCGATGCCCGCTCGACCGCCCGTGTACGGCGCCTCAATCAACGTCAACGCAAGAAGCTGCGTGTTGGCGAATTTACGGAATATGTCTTCGATGTCGAGCTGACGTTCAGTGAGCCGATCGATGTCGATTCGTACTACGGCTTTACCGATGGCCTGCTGGGATTTCTCGAGGGACGTGGTTTGCTCGGTGGCGGTTTCGGCGGACGCTTCCCTCTGACCGCAACATCTGGCGTCGTCACGACGTTGGAACGCGGCTCACCGGGCGAAGACGATCGCGAGGCCGTCGAGCAGTGGTTACGTGCCCGGCCAGAGGTGGCCGATGTCCGTGTTCATGCATTGGTCGATGGATGGCACGGCGCAACCCAACATGGGCATGATCGTACCCAATAAAAGTATGTTCCGAGTCAGGTGGCTGGTGGCGTCGACGCGACCGCCCCATCCAGCCGCCTGAACAAGTCACGATGCAGGTCCCGCGTGTGCTTTTCCATGTGCTTGCGCGCGTGCGCGATTTCTTGCAGCTCACGCTGCATCACGTCATTCTTGCCGTTGGCGATGGCCCACAGCGCCAGTTCGACGCGCGCATCGATACTGCCGAAGCGTTCCACCACTGACTCGAGCTGGGCGCCGGCTTCAAGCTGCTGATTGTTCGCGGCATACGCGCGGCCCAGCGCCAGCGCGACCTCATCGGCGCGAAATCCCGGCTGCCGGTCTTGCAGCGACGCGAGCAGCGCAATCGCTGCCGCCGGCTGGCCATGCGCCGTATTGGCACGCGCAGCACCCAGCACCACTTCCGGATCGCCCGCGAACGGCCCGCGCAGGCAGGCATCGTAATGTTGAACCGCTTCGTCGGACTGGCCCGCACCCAGCAACGCGGCGGCCAGGCGCATCTGGTTGTGGGCAGTCGGGGTCAGGTCGAACGCGCGCCGCGCTTCGCGTACGTCGCGCCCCGGATCGATGGTTTTCTGCAGCGCGCGGGTGGCGATACGGCCCTGGCGCTGAAGGCGCGACGCGGGCAGGTACTCAGCCACGAAGTAAGCCAGGCTGCCAAGGACCGGGAACGAAAACAGGATCAGCAGCCAGACCATCTGGCGCCCGTTGCGCAGCGCGTGGACCGCGAAGAACAGCGCGATCAGAAAGTGCAGTCCGAGTCCGACGATAGGCATGCCAGGTTCCGTGGTGAATGGTGAACGAGAGGCGCAACTGCCCCGGGCAGGGCGTTGCAACTCAGCCAAGATAGCCGCAAACAGGCAGCAAATTTCTAACGGATTGTCACAGTGCGTTTGTACAACACGGTAAGCGCTCAGACAGGAAATCCCACCCGCCCGTCGTCAATATCCTGCTAGAGTTAAGCTGTTGCCTAACAGGAATTCTCATGCCTGCAGAACGGAATGTCGCGGTACTGGTCGATTGTGAAAATGCGCAGAGCGCCGTGCTCGATCAGGCGATGCAGCATGCATCAACCCTTGGGCGTGTGGTGCTGCGGCGCGGTTACGGCAACGCGGCTTCGCTGACCAACAAGTGGCAGGAAGCGCTGATCCGCCACGGCTTCGCGCCGTGCCTGCAATTCCAGTATGTGGGCGGGAAGAACACGGCCGATATCGCGCTGGCGCTGGATGCACTGGAGATGCTGCTCGACGGGCGTGCCAACCAGTTCGTGATCGTGACGAGCGACTCGGATTTTGTCGGCTTGTGCCGCAAGCTTCAGGAGCGCGGGGCTGGTGTGCATGTCGTTGGCGAAGTGAAGACGCCTGCGGCCTTGCGTCATGCGTGCGACCGGTTTCATGAAGCGGCTTCAGTGGTAGTGCAGGTCGTTGAACCGCCTCGTGTGGCAGCAGTTGCGATCGACGACAAGGTCATCGCGCCTGTCAGGCGCAGGCCACGATTCGTCGTGGAGGCAGTGCGCCTGTTAGCCGACTCGGCTTCCGATGGCAGGGTCGATCTTGGCGCGCTGGGCAATCATCTGCGGCAAGTACGCCCCGGGTTCAGCCACACGGCGAACGGTTACAAAAGCCTGCGCACCATGCTGGATGCCTACGATCTGCTATGCGTCCATCAAAGCGACCTTGGCCACTGCCGGGTAGGGCTGGCGCCCCCCGCCATGCTGCGCGCCGTCTAAACTTTCAAGAACTCCTCACGCCCACCCAGCCAGCGCGCCAGGTGTGCATCGACGACCGCCATCTTCTCCGGCGTCTCGCCCTCAAGCAGCCACTGCGCCACGTCGCGCGCCCGGTCGACCATCCACTGATCGATCTCCAGGTCGGCAAAGCGCAGCATCGCCTGTCCCGACTGGCGCGCGCCCAAAAACTCACCGGGCCCGCGAATCTCCAGGTCGCGCCGCGCAATCTCGAAGCCGTCCGTTGTTTCGCGCATCGTCAACAGGCGCTGCTTGGCCACCTGGCCCAGCGGCGACTGGTACAGCAGCAGGCACACCGACGCCGCCGAGCCGCGGCCCACGCGCCCGCGCAGCTGGTGCAGCTGCGACAGGCCGAACCGCTCCGCATGCTCGATCACCATCAGCGACGCATTGGGCACGTCCACGCCCACTTCGATGACGGTCGTCGCCACCAGCACATGCACTTGGCCCGCCGTGAACGCGTCCATCACTTCCTGCTTCTCGGCCGGCTTCATGCGGCCATGCACCAGCCCCACCTGCAGATCGGGCAGCGACTCGGCCAGCGTTTCATAGGTCTCGGTCGCGGTCTGCAGTTGCAGCGCTTCGGATTCCTCGATCAGCGGGCAGACCCAGTACACCTGGCGGCCTTCGAGCGCCGCGGCGTACACGCGTTCGACGACTTCGTCGCGGCGGTTCTGGTCGATGGCGCGCGTGACGATCGGGCTGCGTCCGGGCGGCAGTTCGTCGATGACCGAGACTTCGAGGTCGGCGTAGTACGTCATCGCCAGCGTGCGCGGGATCGGCGTGGCCGACATCATCAGCTGGTGCGGCACCAGGCCATCGCTGCCCTTGTTGCGCAGCGTGAGGCGCTGGCCGACGCCGAAGCGGTGCTGCTCGTCGACGATCACCAGGCCCAGTTTCGCGAACTGCACCGAGTCCTGGATCAGCGCGTGCGTGCCGATCACCAGGTTTGCCTCGCCCGATTCGATCAACGCGTTCGATGCGGCCTTGTCCTTTTTCTTCAGGCTGCCGGTGAGCCACGCGACCTTCACGCCAAGAGGCTCCATCCAGGCGGCGATCTTGCGGAAGTGCTGTTCGGCCAGGATCTCGGTCGGCGCCATCAGGGCTGCCTGGTAGCCGCTGTCGATTGCCTGCGCGGCGGCCAGCGCCGACACCACCGTCTTGCCGCTGCCGACGTCGCCCTGCAGCAGGCGCTGCATCGGGTAGCCTGCGCGCAGATCGGCGCGGATTTCTTCGACCACGCGCTGCTGCGCACCGGTCAGTGCAAACGGCAGACCGGCCAGGAAGCCTTCGGACAACTGGCCCACCGCGCGTAGTGGCGGCGCGCCTTTCTCGCGGCGCGCACGCTGCGCGCGTTTCAGCGACAACTGCTGCGCCAGCAGTTCGTCGAACTTCATGCGGTCCCAGGCCGGATGCGAGCGCTCGATCAGCGCGTGCTCGTCGACATCCGCAGGCGGGTAGTGCAGGAGCTTTACGGCTGGCTCGAAGTCCATCAGGTCCATGCGCTTGCGGATCGCGGGCGGCACGGTGTCGGCCCAGTCGATGCGCTTCATCGCGTCGGCGATCGCGCGCCGCAGCACCGTTTGCGACAGGCCTTCGCCGGCCGGGTACACGGGCGTGAGCGAGGCGGGCAGGGGCGCGCCTTCGTTGACGACCTTGTAGCCCGGGTGGACCATCTCGGCGCCAAAGAAGCCGTGTTTGAGTTCGCCCCGCGCGCGGATGCGCACGCCTTCGGCCATCTGCTTGACCTGGCTGCCGTAGAAGTTCATGAAGCGCAGCAGCAGATCGCCCGATGCATCGGCGATCGTCACGAGAAGCTGGCGGCGCGGCTTGAACGAGATCTCGTTCTTGGTCACGATGCCTTCTACCTGCCAGGTCTGGCCACCGCGCATGCAGGCATCCCGGATCGTGATGATCTGGGTCTCGTCCTCGTAGCGCAGCGGCAGGTGCAGCACCAGGTCCATGTCGGTGCGCAGGCCAAGGCGGGCGAGCTTGCTTTCGAGCGTTTTTGGGGGCGTTGTGGTTTTAGGGGCGGGCATATTGCGGCAAAGTGGCGCTTGCTGACGTAAAATAGAAGGTTCGCCGTATGCGCTTCAAGCCTCTATTGTAAAGCTGGCAGCATTGATTTGCCGAGATTTGCCCAACCAATTGAACATCATGTATTCGCTATCCGATTTCGACTTCGACCTGCCCCCCGAGCGCATTGCGCAATTGCCGCTGCCGGACCGTAGCGCGTCGCGCCTGCTGCACCTCGATGGCGACCAGATCATCGACCGCCAGTTCGCCGACATCGTCGACCAACTGCAGGCGGGCGACCTGCTCGTGATGAACAACACCCGTGTGCTCAAGGCGCGCTTCTTCGGCGTCAAGGAATCCGGCGGCCAGGTCGAGGTGCTGGTCGAGCGCGTGCTCGACAACCGCACGGTGCTGGCCCAGGTCCGCGCGTCGAAGTCGCCGAAACCCGGCAACCGCATCCGCCTGGCCGACGCCTTCGATGTGACGGCAGGCGAGCGCGCCGGCGAATTCTTCACGCTGCACTTTGAGGGCGATGTGTTCGACTTGATCGAAGCGCACGGCCGCCTGCCACTGCCGCCGTACATCGAGCACACCGCCGACGAATTCGACGAACAGCGTTATCAGACGGTGTACTCGAAAGAGCCTGGCGCCGTGGCCGCGCCCACGGCCGGCCTGCATTTCGACCAGCCGCTGCTCGACCGCCTGGCCGCGAAAGGCGTGAACTTTGCCTACGTCACGCTGCACGTGGGCGCTGGCACTTTCCAGCCGGTGCGGGTCGAAGACCTCAGCGAACACAAGATGCACACCGAGTGGTACACGATCGCGCAAGAGACGGTGGACGCGGTGCGCGCCACCCGGGCCGCAGGCCGCGATGTGGTTGCCGTCGGCACGACCAGCCTGCGCGCGCTGGAGTCGGCGTCGCAAAGCGGCGAACTGGTTGCCGGCAGCGCCGACACGGCCCTGTTCATCACGCCCGGCTACACCTTTAAAACGGTCACGCGCCTGGTGACCAACTTCCACCTGCCCAAGTCGACGCTCCTGATGCTGGTGTCGGCCTTTGCCGGCTATGCGCCGATCCGCGCTGCCTACGCGCACGCGATTGCCAACGAATACCGCTTCTTCAGCTATGGCGACGCCATGCTCTTGAGCACCACCTCACGATAAGTCAGAGAACACATGCTCGAATTTACCCTGCTCAAAAAAGACACCAGCGGCCTGTCGCACGCCCGCCGCGGCCGCCTCAAGCTGAACCACGGCACCATCGAAACCCCGATCTTCATGCCGGTCGGTACCTACGGCTCGGTCAAGGCGATGGACCCGATCGAGCTGAAAGACGTCGGCTCGCAGATCATCCTGGGCAATACCTTCCACCTGTGGCTGCGCCCGGGCGTGGACGTGATGAACAAGTTCGGCGGCCTGCACAAGTTCATGGGCTGGGATGGTCCGATCCTGACCGACTCGGGCGGCTTCCAGGTGTTTTCGCTGGGCGCAATGCGCAAGATCACGGAAGAGGGCGTCAAGTTTGCCTCGCCGATCGATGGCTCGAAACTGTTCCTGTCGCCGGAAATCTCGATGCAGATCCAGCGCGCGCTGAACTCGGACATCGTCATGCAGTTCGACGAATGCACGCCCTACGAAATCGACGGCCGCCCGGCCACCGCGGAAGAAGCAGCGAAATCGATGCGCATGTCGCTGCGCTGGGCCCAGCGCTCGATGAATGAATTCACGAGCGGCGGCAACCCGAACGCGCTGTTCGGCATCGTCCAGGGCGGCATGTACGAGCACCTGCGCGACGAGTCGCTCGCCGGTCTGGAAGACATCAACTTCCCGGGGCTGGCCATTGGCGGCCTGTCGGTCGGCGAGCCGAAGGAAGACATGAAGCGCATCCTGGCCCACGTCGGCCCGCGCCTGCCCGAGAACAAGCCGCATTACCTGATGGGCGTGGGCACGCCGGAAGACCTGGTCGATGGCGTGGCCAACGGCGTCGACATGTTCGACTGCGTGATGCCGACCCGGAACGCCCGCAACGGCTGGCTGTTTACGCGCTTTGGCGACGTCAAGATCAAGAATGCGCGCTATAAAGAAGAGATGGCGCCGCTCGACGAGAGCTGCACCTGCTACTGCTGCCAGAATTTCTCGCGCGCCTACCTGCACCACCTGCACCGCTCGAACGAGATCCTCGGCGCGCGCCTGAACACGATCCACAACCTGCATTACTACCTGAATCTGATGCAGGAAATGCGCGACGCGATCGACGCCGACGGCTTCCAGGCGTTCCGCGTCAAATTCGCGGCCGACCGCGCACGCGGCGTGTAAGCACTTGCTTACCCTGCAGCCCCGATCTTGCCGTATTGACGGTTGGGGCTGCATGCAATATCGACCGGTTTGTCTTGCAATACCTGAAAGCAAGACGACATACTGCCGGATATGGTTTGCGGCTTCTGGCCGATGCTAGAATACACCGCTTATTTTTTTAACTTCACCATCGGAGTTCTTGTGTTCATTTCCAACGCGTACGCGCAAACTGCCCCTGTCGCCGATGCCGGCATCATGGGTAGCCTGACGACCTTCCTGCCGCTGATCCTGATGTTCGTGGTCATGTATTTCCTGATGATCCGTCCTCAGCAGAAACGCCAGAAAGAGGCGAAAGCCATGATGGACGCACTGGCCAAGGGCGACGAAGTCGTGACCGCCGGCGGTATCGTCGGCCGTGTTTCGAAAGTGGCCGAAGCCTATGTGACGCTGGAAGTTGCCGTCGGCACCGAAATCACCGTGCAAAAGAATTCGGTGACCACGCTGCTGCCAAAAGGCACGCTGAAAGCCCTGTAAGCCTTAGCTGTGCGCCGTGCGGGGCAACCCGCACTGCCTAACCTGAACGCCGGAACACTATGAATCGCTATCCCGTCTGGAAATACATACTGATCGTCATTGCGCTGCTGCTGGGCGCCTTGTACACGGCACCGAACTACTTCGGCGAAACGCCGGCGTTGCAGGTCACATCAGGCCGCTCTACCCTAAATATCACGAGTGCCTCCACTACCGTGGTCGAGGATGCGCTCAAGCGTGCCGGCATTCCATCCACCGGTATCACCCTCGAAGGCACGGGCCACACCACCTCGGTGCGCGCGCGCTTCGCCGGTACCGAAGAGCAGTTCAAGGCCAAGCTGGCCCTCGAACGCGAACTCAACCGCGACCCTGCCAATCCCGATTACATCGTCACCGTCAACCTGGTGAAGAACACTCCGGCCTGGATGACGGCCATTGGCGCAGCGCCGATGAGCCTGGGCCTGGACTTGCGCGGTGGCGTGCACTTCCTGCTGCAGGTCGACACCAAAGCGGTCCTCGACAACAAAGTCAAAGCCCTGCAGTCGAGCGTGCGCAGCAACCTGCGTGACAAGAACGTGCGCCACAGCGGCATCGAGCGCGTGCGCGACACCATCGAAGTGCGCTTCCGCGACGCCGCCACCCGCAGCAATGCGCGCAACGTGCTGGCCGCGCAGTCGAGCGAGCTGGCCTTTGCCGACGCCGCCGATGGCGCCGACATGAAGCTGGTCGTGAGCCTCAAGCCCGAAGCCATCAAGCGCTCGGTCGAAGACGGCATCAAGCAGAACATCATGACGCTGTCCAAGCGTATCAATGAACTGGGTACCACCGAGCCGATCATCCAGCAGCAGGGCGCCGACCGCATCGTGGTCCAGCTGCCAGGCGTGCAGGACGTCGCCCGCGCCAAGGACATTATCGGCCGCACCGCCACGCTCGAACTGCGCATGGTCGACACCACCGTGACCCCGGGCACCGAGCTGTCGGCAGCGATTCCGATCAACTCCGAACTGTTCACCGAAGGTCGCGGCGCACCGATCGTCGTCTCGCGCGACATCATCCTGACCGGCGAATCGATTTCGAGCGCCACCGCCAGCTTCGACCAGAACCAGCAGCCTGCCGTCTCGCTCGACCTGAACGGCGACGGCGGCCGCCGCATCCGCCTGGCCACGCGTGAAAACGTCGGCAAGCGCATGGCGATCCTGCTGAAAGAAAAGGGCGTCTACAACGTGCTGTCGGCGCCGACCATCCAGAGCGAACTGGGTTCGAGCTTCCAGATCACCAATATGGGTACCTCGCAGGACGCCAACGAACTGGCGCTGCTGCTGCGCTCGGGCGCGCTGTCGGCGCCGATGGAATTCGTCGAAGAACGCGTGATCGGCCCGCAACTGGGCGCCGAGAACATCGAACGCGGCCTGCATTCCACCATCTGGGGCTTCGTGGCGATCGCGATCTTCATGGTCATCTACTACCACCTGTTCGGCGTGTTTTCGGCGCTGGCGCTGGCGGCCAACGTGCTGTTCCTGCTGGCCCTGCTGTCGCTGCTGCAGATTACCCTGACCCTGCCGGGTATCGCCGCGATCGCGCTGGCACTGGGCGTGGCAATCGATTCGAACGTGCTGGTGAATGAACGTATCCGCGAAGAGCTGCGTGCCGGCGCGACGCCGCAGGCGGCGATTTCGGCCGGTTCCAAGCATGCCTGGGACACCATCGTCGACTCCAACGTCACCACGCTGATCGTCGGCCTGGCGCTGTTGATCTTCGGTTCCGGTCCGGTGCGCGGCTTCGCCGTGGTCCACTGCCTGGGCATCCTGACCTCGATGTTCTCGGCCGTGGTCGTGGCGCGCGGTTTCGCCAACCTGTGGTACGGCCGCAAGAAGAAGTTGACCAAGCTGTCGATCGGCACGGTCTGGCAGCCTGGCATGACGCCCAACAAGAAGTAAGCACCGGGATACGACAATGGAATTTTTCAAGATCAAACGGGATATCCCGTTCATGCGCCACGCCCTGATCCTCAATGTGATCTCGGCGGTGACCTTCCTGGCTGCAGTGTTTTTCCTGGTGACCAAGAACCTGAACTTCTCGGTGGAGTTCACCGGCGGCACGGTGATGGAGCTGCACTATCCGAAGGCGGCGGACCAGGAAAAGATCCGTAACACGCTGCGTGGCATGGGCTATTCGCATCCTGAGGTGGCCAGTTTCGGCACTGCGCAGGACATCATGCTGCGCCTGCCGATCGTCGAAGGTGCGCCGGCATCGAGCAGCTCGACGGCCGTGTTCAACGCGATTTGCCGTGACGAGCAGGGCACGCCCAAGCAGACGCAAACGACCACCGACAAGGGCGACGTGCTCAACCGCACGAGCTGCGTGGCACCTGGCGGCCAGGAGCTGCTGGGCCTGCAGCAGGTGCAGTTCGTCGGCCCGTCGGTCGGCGCAGAGCTGGCCCAGAACGGCCTGAACGCGCTCTTGATGGTCATCCTGGGCATCGTGGTCTACCTGGCGATCCGCTTCGAATGGAAATTCGCCGTCGCTGCCGTGGTCGCCAACCTGCACGACGTGGTCATCATCCTGGGCTTCTTCGCGTTCTTCCAGTGGGAATTCTCGCTGACGGTGCTGGCGGCAACGCTGGCGGTGCTGGGTTACTCGGTCAACGAGTCGGTTGTCATCTTCGACCGGATCCGCGAGATGTTCCGCAAGCAGCGCCGCATGAGCGTGCCCGAAGTGATCGATCATGCGATCACCAGCACGATCTCGCGCACGATCATCACGCACGGCTCGACACTGATGATGGTCTTGTCGATGCTGTTCTTCGGCGGCTACGCACTGCACTACTTCGCGATTGCGCTGGCCATCGGCATTCTCTTCGGTATCTATTCGTCGGTGTTCGTGGCGGCGGCCGTGGCGATGTGGCTGGGCGTCAAGCGTGAAGACCTGATCAAGCCGGTCAAAGAGAAAGACGACACCGACGGCGCCGTCGTCTGACCGATTGCACGATTGCGGCTTTGTGTGTGTCAACGCACGGAGCCGCGATGTGCCCGTATTTATAGTGGAACTGTCTCTTTCAGGACATCCCTAGTTTTGGACTTCACCCGCCCCGGCAACGGCGCGGGTTTTTTTTGCCCTGCTTTCCTTGCAGAAAAGCGGGGGTCAGGTCTGACATTCGGACACGATCTCGACAGTAGCGAAGAAAAGCGGGGGTCAGGTCTGACATTTGGACACGACCTCGACATTCAGGCAGTCGGAACGAGCGGGCACCGGGCCATGTGAATAGTGGACAAGATACCATCGGAAGTGGCTACGGCTGAGTTCGTGTCCGAATGTCAGACCTGACCCCGGCTCCCGGCTGAGTTCGTGTCCGAATGTCAGACCTGACCCCGGCTCCCCCGGCTCCCGGCTCCGCTGTTTCGTTGATGTGGCCCGGGTGGTGGGCGTCAAGACGGTCGCCGAGTTCGTGGACCAACCCAACGTGCTGGAGCGCGTGCGTGAGATCGGCATCGACTTCGCACAAGGGTACTTGCTACATAAACCCGAGCCGATCGGGAACGTGTTCGGCGCTGTCGCGCTACTTACGCCGGTCTGCATCACCGCAGCGGCCAGGTCGATGATCTTGCCGCTGCTTTGAAAGGTGGCGTGCAAGCTGCTTTCTCTACAACTGCCACGGATGGTTGTTCCTGCCATCGAGCGCGCTGTCGAGATATGTCGCGGCGCTGATCAGGGCCAGGTGCGTGAACGCCTGCGGGAAGTTACCGAGCAGCTCGGCCTTGCCGGTGAACTCCTCCGCGTACAGTCCGACATGGTTGCCGTAGGCGAGCAGCTTTTCCATATTGTTGTGCGCCTGCTCCAGGCGCCCGGCGCGCGCCAGGCATTCCACATACCAGAACGAACACGCCGCGAACGCGCCTTCCTCGCCTTCGAGGCCATCGTCGCGGTCGTAGCGCAGCACCAGCGCGTCGTCGCCCAGCTGGTCGCCGATGGCGTCGAGCGTGGCCAGCCACTGCGGGTCGGTCGAGCCGATGAAGCGCACCAGCGGCATCATCAGCATCGCGCCATCGAGGTCAGTGGAGCCCTTGCTGCGCACGAAGTGGCCCAGTTCCTTGTTCCAGAACGTGGCCCAGATATAGTTGGCGATGTCGTTGCGCGCCGCGATCCAGCGGTCGAATGGCGCAGTCAGCGAACGCTTGCTGGCCAGGCGGATTGCACGGTCGACCGCCACCCAGCACATGAGTTGCGAGTGCAGGTGCTCGCGCGGTGCTTCGCGGCCTTCCCAGATACCGGCGTCGGGCCGGCGCCAGTTGTCGCACACGAAGCCGACCACGTGGCAGACGCCGAGCCAGTCGGCGTGCGAGATCGCTTCCCCGTACTTGTTGCTCAGGTAAACCGCGTCGAGCAGGGCGCCGAAGATATCGAGCTGCAGCTGGGTCGCGGCATCGTTGCCGATCCGGACTGGCTGCGAGCCGGCATAACCGGCCAGGTGATCGAGATCGACTTCGGCCTGCACTTCGCCGCCGTCGAGTGCGTACATGATCCGCAACTGGCCGTCATCCGGCCCGTGGGTGGGCCGCTCGGCCGACCAGCGCGTGAACGCCTTGGCTTCGTCGGTGTAGCCGAGGCGCATCAGCGCATACACGGTGAACGAGGCATCGCGGATCCAGGTCGAGCGGTAATCCCAGTTGCGCGAGCCGCCCAGCACCTCGGGCAGGCCGAAGGTGGCGGCAGCGACCATCGAACCGTAACGGCGCGATGTCATCAGCTTGAGCACCAGCGCAGAGCGCGTGACGTCCTCGCGCCAGCGGCCCTTGTAGGTCGAGCGCCGGGCCCAGTTGCGCCAGTGCGCGACCACGTCAACCACCAGCGTATCGCGCGCCGCCTGGTCAAGGGGCGGATCGCCTTCTTCGTCCATGACGATGTCGATCGACTCGCCTGCCTTCAGCACGAAGGTGGCGCCGGCGCCGCCTTCGGCAGCCGTAAAGTCCACAGGCGCGCACAGGCGCAGCGACGGCGCGCCAGCGGCGGAAAACACCACATGGTCCGAGGCGATGCTGACCTCGGGCTGCAGGCGCGCATAGTCAAAGCGCGGCTGGCAATCGAGCCGCATGCACACGTCGCCCTTCGTGACCTGCACGCGGCGCAGCAGCCGCGCTGCGCCATGGCCGATTTCCTCGGGGCCGGCCATCAGGTCGGTGACCTGGACACTGGCTTCGTCACTCAGCCACTGCGTGAGCAGGACGTTGGTGTCGGGCAGGTAGGTCTGCACGACGCGTGCATCGGCCATCTGCGGGGCGAGCGTGAAGTGGCCGCCCTTGTCCGGGTCGAGCAGGGCGGCGAAGATGCTGGGACTGTCGAAGTCGGGCCAGCACAAAAAGTCGATCGTGCCGTCGGTGGCGACCAGTGCCATCGTGGCCAGGTTACCGATGGCGCCGTGATCGGCAATAGGTCTTGGCGGCGGGGTGCGGGCCAAATTATCTGAACGTTCAACCATTGTCTTCGAAGCCCGGATACAGCGTCATGCCGCCATCGACATACACCGTGGTGCCGGTCATGTAGTCGGCCAGGTCGGACGCCATGAACAGCGCCAGCGCCGCGACGTCTTCCACGTCGCCGATACGGCCATACGGGATCAGCTTGAGCAGCTTGTCGGCCGCCGCGCCTTCGGTGGCCTCGGCATTGATCGGCGTGCGGATCGCGCCCGGGGCGATGGCATTGACGCGGATGCGGTCTGGCGCCACTTCCTGCGCCAGGGAGCGCATCAGCATGCCGATGCCGCCCTTGGACGCGGCGTAGTTCACGTGGCCGGCCCAGGGAATGATCTCGTGCACGGAACTCATGCACAGGATGGCGCCGTTGGCGCGCATGCGGCCGCGGTTGCCCTGCTCGCGAAAGCGCCGGATGGCCGCGCGCGTGCACAGGAACTGGCCGGTGAGGTTGACGTCGATGACGGCTTGCCAGTCCTTGAGCGTCATCTCGGCGATCGGCGCGTCTTTCTGGATGCCCGAGTTGGCGACCAGGATATCGATGCCGCCAAAGGCTTTGATGGTTTCGTCGAACAGGCGCCCGACATCGTCTTCGTGCCCGACATTGGCCTGGACCGCCACGGCGCGGCCCCCGGCGCCCGCAATCTGCGCGACGACCTCTTCGGCCTTGTCGCGGCTGCTGTTGTAGTTGACGACGACCTGCGCGCCGGCCTCGGCGAACGCGAGGCTGATGCCGCGGCCGATGCCGGAATCGCCACCGGTGACGAGCACCACCTGGTCTTGCAAGCTGATTTTCATGGGATTCTCCAGAAGGTCGGGGCGCACTGTTGCGTACGCCATTTATTGGCGTGACCTTAGCAGAAAGCGGGGATGCGACCGGCACGCCAGGGGTGGCAATGGCGTGCGGAAAAACAGGGATAAAATCCGTGCGAAAAGATGGTGCGAGTGTGAGTCAGCGCACCGAGTGCGCACCCTGTGAGACATAAGATCAGGCTGTCTCTTTCAGGACATCCCTAGTTTTGGACTTTGGCCCGCTCCTCACCGAGCGGGCATTTTTTTGCTTACAGCAGCGCTGAGGCCAGGCTCTTGACCTCTTCACCCGACTCTTCCAGCACGCCCTTGAGCGTGCCGTGGCCGAACACGAAGTCGATGGTGGCTGCGGCCGCGTAGGTCGTGGCGCCCACGGGCGCGAACAGCGGCGACGGAAAGGGTGCCAGGTCATTGGCCAGCAGCAGCGTGTCGCCGAGGGTTTCGGGTGGCAGCGCGCGCATGCCGTTCCACAACGCTTCGATGGCGCTCATCACCGGCGCCGGTACGGCGAGCTGGTGCAGCACGCCGCGACCGATGGCCGCTTCGCCATGGTCGAGCCAGGCGTCGAGATGATCGTCAAGCAGCCCCGGCATCGCTTCGGCGCGCGACAGCAGATAAAAGCCGCCGACTTCATGCACGATGCCAGCGAACAGCGCAGTTTCAGGGTCGACAAACGAGACGCGGCGCGCGATCACCTGGGCCAGTGCGGCCACGTGGGCCGAGTGGGTCCACAGCTGGTCGGCCTTCTTGCGCAGGCCCGGGTCGCGGATTTCGCTGGCCAGCTGGCGCACGATGACGGACGCGGCCAGCGCGCCCAACGTGCGAAAGCCCACCCGCTGCACGGCTGCGGGCACGCTCGTGACGTCGTTGCCGGAGCGGTTATAGGCGACCGAGTTGGCGATCGCCACCGTGCGCGCGGCCAGCAGCGGCTCGGCCTGCACGAGGCGGGCGGCGGCGTCGATGTGGCAGTCGGGTTCGCTCAACGCCCGCTGCAACCTGAGCGATGCGTGAACGCTGGTGGGGAACGTGAGTTCGCCCCGGCTGGCTTCAGCAGCGATGCTGTCGAGAGAGGAGAGTTGGTCCATCAAAAAATTATACCCCCAACCCATCGGAACACGACCAAATATATTGCTCTAGAGAACCACGGGCAAGGGCCTGTGGCATCCCTGCGACCGGATTACGCTTCGCTGAAGATGGCGTCGCAGCCTTCTTTTGGCTCTTCGGTGTTTTCCAGCTCGTCTGCCAGGCCCAGGTCGAACAGTTCTTCGACGGCGTTCATGTAGCTGTTGAGCTTGGTGGCGCCGATGAGGCGGTAGATTTCGCCGGCTTCGTTGCGCACGCCGATCAGCATCGGTTCTTGCTGGACTTCGTCCAGTGGAGCGACGTCGAGCAGGATGTTGCCGATAATGTGCTTGTCGAAATGGGCGGGCTTCTTGTCGTCGATGAGGGCGGTTTTCAAGGCGTTTCCTTCAGGTGGGGTGATGATGGCAGGGGACCGTTGCCGTGGCTGGCGATGCGGGTGCGCAGCAGCGTCAGGGCGGTTTCGAGCGTGGCGAAGTCGGTGTCGCTGTAAGCGTGGAACAATTCCTTGCCGCGTGCGATCACGATCGGGAATACGTTGCAGAATACCTGTTCCCCGGCCGGCGTGAGGCGCACGAAGAACGAGCGCTTGTCGTCACAGCTGCGCTCGCGCAGCACCAGGCCCTTGTGCTCCAGGCGTTCGATGACGCCGGTGAGCGTGCCCTTGGTGATCAGGGTGCGCTCGCCCAGCTCCTTGTAGCTCATGCCGCTCGTGTTGCCGAGCGTGGCGATGATATCGAACTGCGCATGCGTCAAGCCATTCTGGCGCACGGCGTCGCCCGAGACGCGCTCGAAGCTCTGCATGCACTCGGCCAGCAGTCGGACGCTTTTTAGATATCGTTCCCCCATGGGGCGGGATTATAGCCGCCCGCTGCACTGCCTGTAGCACCACGCGTTCATCGGTACGCAATATTGCGGGGCAGGCCGCCACAGGCTCGTTGCATGAATGTTCTCCGGTATGATGTACGCCCATGTCGTTTGCACAGGCCTGTGGCCGTTTCCTTTTCGTGACCCTGACCATCCGCCGCGATGCAGCCTGACCTGTCCCTGCTGACCCAGGAGCGGCTGCTGCGCGTGCTCCTGGTCAATGCCGGCGAGCCGGACGCGCTGACCTGGTCCGGGCTGTACCAGCCGTTGCGGCTCGCTGCCAAGGTGCTGGGCCCCGAGCGCCTGCACGTCGACGTGCGCAGTCCCGACAAATTCATGGGCGACGCCCAGCGCCACTGGCACCTGGTGCTGCTGGTGGCCGATGAGGCCGAAGCGGCGCTGCGCCCGGCCAATCTGCGCGCGCTGGTCGAGCGCTGCCGCGCCGCGCCGTTCTGGGGCGGCGTCGGCGCCGGCGTGCTGTGGCTGGCCGATGCGGGTGTCCTGCATGGCGTGCGCACGGCCTTGCCGTGGGCGCTGTATCCAGACGTCAATGCCCAAGCCGAGCAGGCCCTGCTCACCCCCAATCTGTACGAATTCGACGCCAACCGCCTCACCTGCTGCGGCGGCGCGGCCAGTATCGACTTCGCGCTGACGCTGGTCGATCTGCTGTTCGGCGCGACCGTCCAGGCGCAAGTGAAAGAAACGCTGTGCATCGACCGCGTGCGCGGCCCGGACGAGCGCCAGCGCGTGGCGCTGCAAGCCCGCTTCGGCGCGCTGCAACCGAAACTGTCCGAGGCGGTGGCGCTGATGGAAGCCAATATCGAAGAGCCGCTGTCCACCGACGAAATTGCCCAGCTGGCCGGCATCTCGCGACGCCAGCTCGAGCGACTGTTCAAGCAATATCTGGGCAGCCTGCCGTCGCGCTACTACCTCGAACTGCGCCTGCGCCGCTCGCGCCAGCTCCTGCTCGACACCAATCACTCGATCGTCCAGGTGGGGCTGATGTGCGGGTTTTCGTCCGGCTCGCACTTTTCGACGGCGTTTGGGGCCCTGTTCGGCAATACGCCACGCGAAGAGCGGCAGAGGAAGCTGGCGCAATAGTGCCGTCCGGTAGCGTCAAAAATGAAAATGCCTGTCGCACTTCTAAAAGAAGTTGTCGGCCAGCGTTTCTATAATGAATTGATCATGCGGGAGAAGCATCCCGCGCCATTTACATTGATTGGATGAGGAAAAAGCCATGAACGCTCAGCTTGATTCGGGTATCGCCACGCGGTCTGTCACCCGCCAGACCTTCGACGACGTCCTGGTCCCGACCTACGCCCCGGCCGCCATGGTGCCGGTGCGCGCATCGGGCCTGGACCTGTGGGACCAGGAAGGCAAGCAGTATCTGGACTTCACCTCGGGCATCGCCGTCACCTCGCTGGGCCACGCCCATCCTGAAGTTAACGAAGCGCTGACGAAACAGCTCAATACCCTCTGGCACCTTGGCAACGGCTACACCAACGAGCCGGTGCTGCGCCTGGCCAGTGCCCTGACCGAAGCGACGTTCGCCGAGCGCGCGTTCTTCTGCAACTCGGGCGCCGAAGCCAACGAAGCGGCCCTCAAGCTCGCTCGTAAATACGCGCACACCAAGTTTGGTCCGCACAAGTCGCGCATCGTCTCGTGCCTGGCCTCGTTCCACGGCCGCACGCTGTTTACCGTGTCGGTCGGCGGCCAGTCGAAGTACACCGAAGGCTTCGAGCCGCTGCCACCGGAACTGAGCCACATCCCGTACAACGACATCGAGGCCGCGCGCGCCGCAATTACCGATGATGTCGCGGCCGTGATCGTCGAGCCGATCCAGGGCGAGGGCGGCGTCATTCCGGGCAACCCGGACTACCTGAAAGCGCTGCGCGAGCTGTGCGACCAGACCGGCGCGCTGCTGATCTTCGATGAAGTCCAGTCGGGCATGGGCCGCACCGGCACGCTGTTCGCCTATGAGCAGATGAACGTCAAGCCGGACGTCCTGACGTCGGCCAAGGCGCTGGGCAATGGCTACCCGATCGGCGCGATGCTCACCACCACTGAGATCGCCCAGCACCTGGGCGTGGGCAGCCACGGCACGACCTACGGCGGCAATCCACTGGCCACCACCGTCGCCCTCAAGGTCCTGGAGATCATCAACCAGCCTGCCTTCCTGGCGCGCGTAAAAGAAGCCAACGTGGCGATCATGACGAACCTGCTGCAACTGGCGGCGGACTTCCCGCAGGTGTTCGGCCAGCCACGCGGCATGGGCCTGCTCCTGGGCCTGCCGATGGCGGAAACGTCGAAAGGCCGCTCGAAGGACTTCACCAAGATCGCCGAGAAGATGGGCCTGATGCTCTTGATCGCCGGTCCGGACGTCGTGCGCCTGGCGCCAGCGCTGATCGTCTCGGACGCGCAGATCGCGGAAGCGAACCGCATCATGCGCGCTGCCGTGGCCGAATTCCTGGCCGACGCCATCGACGAGCCTGCGGCGCCACGCAAAGAGGCACCCGTGCCTGCACCCGACGCCGCCTGACGCATCGGAACCGCCGGCCGCCTTGATCGAGGCGGCCGGCCGCACGCACTGACCCACAGGGAGACCACATGTATGTTGTCCGTCCGGTAGATCGCGCGGATATCGGCGCGCTCGAAGCGATGGCCGCTATTTCGATGCCGGGGGTGCATACGCTCCCGCGCACGCGTGAAGGCATCAATGCCGCCGTCGAGCGCTCGCTCGCTTCGTTCGCCGCGCAAGTCGATATTCCAAGCGAAGAATCGTATCTGTTCGTGCTCGAAGACCTGCGCTCGCGCGAGGTCGTCGGCACCGCCGCCATCCACGCGTCGGCCGGCTCGAACGGCACCTATTTCGCGTTTCGCAACGATGTCATCCAGCAGGTCTCGCGCGACCTGAACATCAGCCACAACGTGCACGCACTCACGCTGTGCTCCGAGCTGACTGCCTATTCGCATTTGTCGGGTTTTTTTGTCCGCAACCGCGAGAGCGCTGGCGTCGAGGCGGCGCTGTTGTCGCGCGCGCGCCTGTTGTACGCGATGCTCGCACCGCACCGCTTTGGCGACCGCTTCTTCGTGCCGCTGGCCGGGCGCGTCGATGCCGATGGCCAGTCGCCGTTCTGGAATGCGCTGGGCCGCAAGTTCTTCAAGATGGATTTTCTCGAAGCCGAGCGCCTGATCGAAGGCGCCCGCAACCGCACGCTGATCGTCGAACTGATGCCGCACTATCCCGTCTACGTACCGCTGCTGCCGGGCGACGCCCAGGCGGCGCTGGGCCAGATCCATCCGGGCGGCCAGATGGCCTTCGACCTGCTGGCGCAAGAGGGTTTTGAAGCCGACGAGTACATCGACATTTTCGACGGCGGCCCGATCCTGCAGGCGCACAAGAATGCGCTGCGCTCGTTCGGCGCCTCGCAGCGCCTGCGCGTGGCCGCCGCCGGGCAAGAGTCGCCGAATCACGGCGCGCCGGTGGCCTACGCCGTCGCCAGTGTCGACAACGGCTTCCGGGCCGTGACGCTGCACTGCGCGCCGCTCGAACACGGCTCGACGATCGCGCTGCCGCGCGACGTCCAGCAGGCGCTTGGCGTCGCAGCGGGCGACGAGGTTGTCTGCCTGCGCATCGAAGGAGAAGCATCATGCTCGTGATCCGCGCCGCCAAAACGTCCGACCTGGACGCCCTGATCAATATGGCGCACCAGGCCGGCAGCGGCATGACGACGCTGAAGCCCGATCCCGAGATGCTGGGCCAGCGCCTGGCCACGTCCGAGGCCTCGTTTGCCGAAACCATCCGCCCCGAACAGCGCGACTACATGTTCGTGCTCGAAGAGCCGCAGGACGGCAGCATCGCCGGCGTCTGCGCGATCAAGGGCGCGGTGGGCCTGACCGAGCCGTTCTACAACTACCGTATTGGTACGCTGGTGCACTGCAGCCGCGAACTGAATGTCTTCACGCGCATGGAGACGCTGTACCTGTCGAACGATCTCACCGGTTCGACCGAACTGTGCTCGCTGTTTTTGCTGCCCGAATACCGCGTGGGCTTCAACGGCAAGTGGCTCTCCAAAAGCCGCTTCCTGTTCATCGCCCAGTTCCAGCAGCTGTTTACCGAAAAGATCATCGCCGAGATGCGCGGCTACCAGGACGAGGGCGGCGATTCGCCGTTCTACGAAGGCCTGGGGCGGCACTTCTTCAAGATGGATTTCAACCATGTCGATGGCCTGACGGCGATCGGCAAGAAGTCCTTCATCGCCGAGCTGATGCCGCGCCAGCCGCTGTATGTCGACTACCTGCCGCAATCGGCGATTGACGTCATCGGCAAGGTGCACACCTCGACCCAGCCGGCGCGCCGCCTGCTGGAGCAAGAAGGCATGTACTACGAAGGCTATGTCGACATTTTCGACGCCGGCCCCGTGCTGCAGGGCCGCGTGTCCGAACTACGCGCGGTGCGCGACAGCGTGCTGGCCGTGGCGGCGCAAGGCTTGCCTGCGATCGACGCCGGCGAGGTGGTCGAGGGTGCACCCAAGGACATCGCCCACGACACCGAACACATGCTGGTGTCGAACACGCGCCTTGACGACTTCCGGATGATCCTCACGCGCGCCGTGCCCGGCGCGGGCAGCGTGGTCCTGAGTCCCGACGAGCTGGCGCTGCTGCGCGTCGCCGCTGGCGACAATGTGCGTACCCTGACACTCAATACCAGGAAAAACACCCATGGCTAATCTCTCGAATTACATCAACGGCGAATGGCTCGCCGGCAGTGGCACCGAACTCGCGACGATCGACCCATCGACCGGCCGCCAGACCTGGACCAGCAATGCATCGAGCCCGGATGACATCGCGCGCGCCGCGCAAGCCGCGCACGACAGCTTCGAAGCCTGGGCCCTGACGCCGCTGGCCGAGCGCATTGCCATCGCCACGCGTTTTCGCGATCTGCTGAAGGACAACGCCGAGTCGCTCGCCGCGACGATCGCCGAAGAAGTCGGCAAACCCTTGTGGGAAGCGCGCACGGAAGTCGCGACGATGGCCAACAAGATCGACATCTCGGTCCAGGCGCACGCTGCCCGCACCGGCGAGAGCGCAACCAAGGTCGCCGACGGCAACGCCGTGCTGCGCCACCGTCCGCACGGCGTGTTCGCTGTCTATGGGCCATACAACTTCCCGGGCCACCTGCCGAACGGCCACATCGTGCCGGCGCTGATCGCGGGGAACACGCTGCTGTTCAAGCCCAGCGAATACGCACCGCGCACGGCCGTCAAGACGGTGCAGCTGTGGGAGCAGGCCGGTTTGCCCAAGGGCGTGCTGAACCTGGTCAACGGCGGCCGCGACACCGGCATCGCACTGGGCCAGCAAGCGCTGATCGATGGCGTGCTGTTTACCGGCAGCAGCCAGACCGGCGCCGCGCTGCATAAACAGTTCGGTGGCCAGCCGGGCAAGATGCTGGCGCTGGAAATGGGCGGCAACAATCCGCTCGTCGTGTGGGGCGTGGAAGATATCGACGCGGCCGTGCACCACACGGTGATGTCGGCCTTCATCTCGGCCGGCCAGCGCTGCACCTGCGCGCGCCGTCTCGTGATCGAGAACGGCGCTGCCGGCGACGCGTTCCTCGCGCGCCTGGTGGCCGTGGCCGCGCAGTTGCAGGTCGGCCCGTCGAACGCCGAGCCGCAGCCGTTCATGGGGCCCGTTGTCTCGAGCGCCGTCGCCGCGCGCCTGGTTCAGGCGCAGGAAGACATGGTCGCCAAGGGTGGCAAGCTGCTGCTGGCAATGCGCCAGCTCGACCCGAACACCGGCTTCGTCACCGCCGGCATCGTCGACACGACCGACGCGCAAGGCATTCCGGACGAAGAATGGTTCGGCCCCTTGCTGCAAGTGATCCGCGTGGCGAGTTTTGATGACGCGCTGCGCGTGGCCAACGCTACCCAATACGGCCTGGCCGCAAGCCTGCTGTCGCCGTCCGAAGACCTGTGGCAGCGCTTTGCCGTGCGCGCCCGCGCCGGCATCGTCAACTGGAACCGGCCAACCACCGGCGCGGCCAGCTCGGCGCCGTTTGGCGGCGTGGGCAAGTCGGGCAATCACCGCCCGAGCGCGTATTACGCCGCTGACTATTGCGCCTATCCCGTCGCCTCGATCGAGAACCCGGTGCTGGACATGCCGGCCAAACTGTCGCCCGGCCTGAGCTTCCCGGCCGAAGGAGCGTGACCATGCGCGACGCACGCGAATTCAATTTCGACGGGCTGGTTGGCCCGTCGCACAACTACGCTGGTCTGTCGTTCGGCAATGTAGCCTCGTTCAGCAATGTGCGCAGCAGCTCCAATCCGCGCCAGGCCGCCTTGCAGGGCCTGGCCAAGATGCGCGAGCTGGCTGCGCGCGGCTTTGCACAAGCGGTGATGCCGCCGCAGGGCCGGCCGAACTTCCGCCTGCTGCGCAGCCTGGGCTTTTCGGGTACCGACGCCGACGTGCTGGCCCGTGCCTACCGCGAAGCGCCGGTGATCCTGGCCTGCGCCTGGTCGGCTGCGCCGATGTGGACCGCCAACGCGGCCACCGTCAGCCCGTCGGCCGATTCGCTCGATGGCCGCGTGCACTTCACGGCCGCGAACCTGAACAACAAGCTGCACCGCGCCGAAGAACACGTGCAGGCCACGCGCACGCTGCGCGCGATCTTCGGCAACAGCGAACATTTCATGGTGCACGACCCGCTGCCATCGGTGCCGGCCTTTGCCGACGAAGGCGCGGCCAATCACACGCGCTTTGCCGCGAGCCACGGCGCCGCCGGCGTCGAGTTCTTCGTGTATGGCCGCGTCGAGTTCGATCCGTCGGCCCCGGCGCCCAAAAAATACCCGGCGCGCCAGACGCTCGAAGCCTCGCAAGCCATCGCGCGCCTGCACGGCCTGGATCCGGCGCGCACCGTGTTCGCATCGCAGAACCCGGACGTGATCGACCAGGGCGTCTTCCATAACGACGTCATCGCGGTTGGCAACGGCAATGTGCTGTTCTATCACGAGCAGGCGTTCGCCGATGAAGCGGGCACGCTCGACGCGCTGCGGCGCGCGCTGGCCGTTGCCGGCACCGAGCTGCATCCGGTGCGCGTGGCGACGAGCCAGGTCGCGGTGGGCGACGCCGTCGCCAGCTACTTGTTCAACAGCCAGCTGCTGTCCAAGGCGGATGGGCGCATGGCGCTGGTGGTGCCGCACGAATGCCGCGAGAACGCCGCAGTTGCCGATTATCTGGCAGGCTTGCTGGCGGGACGCGGACCGATCGACGAATTGATCGAATTCGATCTGCGCCAGAGCATGCGCAACGGCGGTGGGCCGGCGTGCCTGCGCCTGCGCGTGGCGCTGACCGATGCCGAGGCGGCCGCGATGCACCAGGGCGTGATCATGACCGAGGCGCTGTATGCGCAACTGGTGGCGTGGGTCGAACGCCACTATCGCGACCGTGTCGAGACGCAGGATCTGATGGACCCGCAGCTGGCGCTTGAATGCGCCGCCGCGCTGGAAGAACTCACACGCATCCTCGGCTTGCCGGGGCTGTACGACTTGTAACAGCAGGATTCGGGCGGGTAATCCCTGTCCATATAAAGCAGGGCAGCGCCACGCCACGAGCCGGTTGCGCGCCAGGCACACAACTTTGGAGAAGCAAGATGAAAGATATGCCCAACGATTTGCGCGGCCAGACGCTGGCGCTGATCAACGAGAACGGTTCGGCCAGTCAATCGGCCGGCAGCGCGCAGGTTAATGCCTTGATCGCCGCCTGGCTCGAGTCGCTCGACGACGAAGACCTGGCCGGCACCGCGCCGCAAAGCCTGGCGCCCGTGCTGGTCGACGGTTTCTCGCAACTGGCCCAGCGCACCGGCCCTGGCGCGCAGATCGCCACGATGGGTTACTCGGACGGCCGCGGCGGCAAGGCCACCGCACTCTTGATTCTCAACGATGACCGCCCGTACCTGGTCGACTCCTTCGTCATGGCACTGCGCAAGGAGCGCATCGTCGCCGCCGGCGTCATGAACGCCGTGCTGCCGGTACGCCGCGACGCCACGGGCGCGCTGGCCGCCATCGGCGAAGCGGGCAGCCCGCTCGAATCCATCGTCCTGTGCCTGCTGAACGACGAACTGCAGTACGAAGAACTCGACAAGCTGACCGCGCGCATCCGCATGGTCGCCAGCGACGCCGCCACCGTGCAGCGCGACGCCGTCGCCATGGGCGACCGCATGACCGCCGTGGCAGCAGCCGCTGCCGCCGCCGGCACGCCGGATGGCCAGGAAGCCGCCGCCTTCCTCGAATGGGCCAAGAACGAAGGCTTCGAGCCGTTCGGCTACGCCTACTACGTCGTCAAGGCGGGTGAGCGCGAACTCGAACGCGATCTGGGCAGCCGCATCGGCGTGCTGAAGGACACCGCGCATCCGGTGTATGGCGATTGCCTGGCCAGCATCCCGGGCGACCTCGATACGCTGTCGCGCCGCGCTGACACGCTGTCGATCGTCAAGGCCGACGTGGGCGGCACGCTGCACCGCGACCAGCCGCTGGACTTCATCGGCGTGCGCGATACCGACGCGCAGGGCCGCATCCTGGGCGAGCATTGCTTCATTGGCCTGTTCACTCGCGCCGCCACCTCGACCCCGCTGGCGCGCCTGCCGTTCGCCCGTGGCCGCGTGGCCAAGGTGCTCGGCATCGCCGGCGTGCGCCAGGAAGGTTTCCGCGCCGAGAAATTCATCGAGATCCTCGAATCGCTGCCGCGCAACGAAGCGCTGGAAGCCGAGCCGGAATGGCTGGCCGAAGTCTGCAGCGCCGTGGTCTCGCTGTACAAGCAGCCGCGCGCCAAGGTGTTTGCACGCCGCGACGTGTATCGCCGCCACCTGAACGTGCTGGTGTACCTGCCGCGCGAGCGCTTCAGCGCTGCCGTGGCCGCGAGCCTGGCAGCTGCCCTGAAGGAAAGCTCGGGCGCGCGCGACGTCGACGTCCAGACCCTGGTGGCCGATGGCCCGCTGGCGCGCGTGTACCTGATCGCGCACGCTGCCCGCTATCCGCTCGACCTGGAAACCGATCTGCAGGCGCCGCTGCTGGGCGTGCTCGATGGCTGGCATGATCGCTTTGCCCAGCTGACCAACAGCGTCGATGAAAGCCGCCTGCGCAGCCTGATGCGCAAGGTGGTGCCAACGCTGCCGGTGAGTTTTGTCTCCGCCACTGCGCCCGAAACGGCGTTCCGCGACGTGCACGCGCTGCTGACGCGCTGCCGTCCGGACCGCGTGACCGCGCGCATCGAGCAGGATGATGCTGCCGGGACCTCGATCCGCCTGTATTCGAGCGAAACCGTGCCGTCGCTGTCGCGCATCCTGCCGGCCCTGCAGAACGCGGGCATCGCGGTCGACCGCGAGCAGACCTTCCGCCACACGGGCCTGGATGGCGTGCGCCGTTACGTGACCGCGCTGTCGGTCGACGCCGAAAGCGCTGCCAAGCTGACCAAGCCTGGCATCGGCAAAGTGGCCGAAGAATTGTTCTCGGCCCTGTTCAACGACGAGGCCGAAGATGGCCGCATGAACGGCCTGACCATCGAAGGCGGCCTTTCGCTGCGCGAAGTGCAACTGGTGCGCGCGTACATCAGCTACTGGCGCCAGCTCGGCTCGAAGTTCTCGGTGCGCTACATGGCCGAAACGCTGCGCGCCCAGCCTGGCCTGGTCAAGGAATTCGTCAACGGCTTCATGCAGCGCTTCGATCCGGCCCTGACCGACGAACAACGCAACGAAGGCAGCAGCGCGCTGTACCTGCTGAAAACCAGCCTGCCAGGCGTGAACCACGCCGACACCGAAGAAATCATGGCGGCGCTGATCGACCTGGCGCTGGCCACCGTGCGTACCAACTACTTCCAGAACAGCGGCGAAAAGATCATCTTCAAGGTCGACACGAGTGACCTGGCGCTGGCGCCGGAGCCACGGCCGTTCCGCGAAATCTACGTGTTCTCGCGCCGCTTCGAAGGCGTGCACCTGCGCGGCGGCCCGGTCGCCCGCGGCGGCCTGCGCTGGTCGGACCGCATGGAGGACTACCGCACCGAGGTGCTGGGCCTGGTGAAGGCGCAGATGGTCAAGAATGCCGTCATCGTGCCGGCCGGCTCGAAAGGCGGCTTTGTCTGCAAGCAGATGCCGAAGGATGCGGCGCGCGACGTGGTCGCCGCTGAGGGCGAAGCCGTGTATCGCCTGTTCATTGCCAGCCTGCTGGAAGTGACCGATAACCGCGTGCGCGGCGAGATCGTGCCGCCAGAGGCTACCGTGCGTCACGACCAGGACGACCCGTACCTGGTGGTGGCAGCCGACAAAGGCACCGCGACGTTCTCGGACATCGCCAACAGCATCGCCGTGCAGCGCGGCTTCTGGCTGGGCGACGCGTTTGCATCGGGCGGCTCGAACGGCTACGACCACAAGAAGATGGGCATCACCGCCAAGGGCGCGTTCGAGGCGGTCAAGCGCCACTTCTATGAACTGGGCCACGACCTGGCCAACAACCCGATCACGATGACCGGCGTGGGTGACATGTCGGGCGACGTGTTCGGCAACGGCGTGCTGCTGTCGCGCCAGCTGAAACTGGTGGCGGCGTTCGACCACCGCCACATCTTCCTGGACCCGACGCCGGACGTCGAAGTCTCGTTCAAGGAACGCGAGCGCATGTTCGCGCTGCCACGCTCGTCGTGGGAAGACTATGACAAGAGCCTGATCTCGGCCGGCGGCGGCGTGTACCCGCGCAATGCCCGCTCGATCGAACTGTCGCCGCAGATCCGCGAGGCGCTGCAGATCGAAGAGACATCGCTGGCGCCACAGGAACTGATGCACCGCATCGTCAAGGCACCGGTCGACCTGTTCTACAACGGCGGCATCGGCACCTATATCAAGGCCTCGACCGAGACGCACGCGCAAGTGAAGGACCGCGCCAACGACCAGATCCGCGTCAATGGCAATGAGCTGCGCTGCAAGGTGGTAAGCGAAGGCGGCAACCTGGGCGCGACCCAGGCCGGCCGCATCGAGTTCGCGTTGGCAGGTGGCCGCATCTTCACCGATGCCATCGACAACTCGGCCGGCGTGGATTGCTCGGACCATGAAGTCAACGTCAAGATCTGGCTCGATACCGAAGTCAATGCCGGCCAGTTGTCGGAAACCGACCGCAATCGCACGCTGAACGAAATGACCGGCGAGATCGAGCGCCTGGTCCTGCGCGACAACACGCTGCAGACCCATTTGCTGACGCGCGAAGTGCAGGCGCAAGCTACCGGCGCAGTGGTCGACGGCTACATCGCCCTGATCGCCAACCTGGAAGCCGAAGGCGCCGTCTCGCGCGAGCTCGAGCAACTCCCGAGTGACGCCGAACTGCTGCGCCGTAAAGCGCTGGGCCTGGGCCTGACGGCGCCGGAACTGGCGGTGGTCATTGCCAACGTCAAGAACCGCTTCAAGCGTACGCTGGCCGCGCTGCCGCTGACCGATGAAGTCTGGGCCGATTCGCTGCTGCGGCCTTACTTCCCGGCGCAGCTGGTCGCCACGCGCGATCCGCTGGACCATCCGCTGGCCAATGCCATCCTGGCCACCGTGCTGGCCAACGAAGCCGTGAACCGCTGCGGTCCGCTGATGCTGCGCGACCTGGCGCTGGAACACCGCATCGACGACACCGAAGTCGTCAAGGCGTGGGCCAAGGCCTGGGCTGCACTGCACCTGGCGCCGGTGTTCGACGCGCTCGACGCCGACGCCCTGGTGGTGCCGCGCGACGTGTCGGTTTCGGTCGACAACCGCACCCGCGCGCTGCAACGCGCCACGATCGAAGGCGTGCTGTCGCTGCCGCCAGGCTCGCAAGGCCTGGACGAGCTCTCGACGCTGTTCGCCGAAGCCGACGGGAGCGCGGCCGCCAAGTTCCGTTCCGAGGCCGATGGCCATACGGGCCTGCCACCGCAGTTTGCAGCGGCCTGGAAGGCGGTCGAGATCATCGAGTCGCAAGCCTCGTTCCTGTTCGCTGCGGTGTCGGTGCCACGACCAGAAGGCATGTCGCTGCTGCAGTTCCTGCAGGTGGGCACGCTGCTGCGCCAGCAGGTCGGCATCGACACGCTGGAACTGGGCCTGAAGTTGCCGGCGCAGAGCAAGTCGCAGGAACAGCTGCGCAACTACGCACTGCAATCGCTGCGCCGCGCGCAACAGCGCCTGCTGCTGCAGGTGATCGAGCATGCGGGCCACAATGGCAACGACATGCAGGCAGCGGTGGACGAAGTGACCGCCGCGCGCGGCTTGACGGGCTTTGCGCCGCCGACGGAGCTGGAGCAGGCGATGCTGGACGTGTGGGCGCTGTCGGAAGGCCTCAGCCCAGAACGTCTGGCTGCGTGATATGAGCACCGAGATGAGCACCGCACCTGCAGCAGGTTTGCCGGAAGCGGTGCGCGCACTGGCCGAAGCCGACTTCGGCGCGGTCGCGCAGCGTTTTCGTGATGCCGGCTTTGTCGTCGCGTTGCCGGCGTCAGGGATCCTGACGGTGCGCGCCGCAACGCCGGACGCCGATCGCCCCAGCGTGCTGGTGTCGGTCGGCGTGCATGGTGACGAGACGGGGCCGATCGAGATGGTGGCGTATCTGGTCGACGCGTTGTCGCGTTCCGCCAGTGCGCTGGCGGTGGACCTGATGCTGTGTGTCGGGCATATCGACGCCATCCGCGCCGGGAAGCGTTTCATCGACGCGGACCTGAACCGGATGTTCCGCGCCGAACGCGGCTCGCTCGCCGGGACGTTCGAGGCCGGGCGCGCCGATGTGCTGATCGAGGCGACCCGCGCGTTTTTCGAGGGCAGCGGCCCGGCGCGCTGGCATCTCGACCTGCACACGGCAATCAGGCCGTCGCACTATCCGATGTTCGCGATCGTGCCGGAACTGATTGCCAATGCCGCGCGTGGCGGCTTGATGACGTGGCTGGGCGAGGCAGGGATCGAAGCGATCATCATGAACCCCGAATCGGCCGGCACCTACAGTTACTTCACGGCCGAGCATCTCGGCGCGGCCAGCAGCACGGTCGAACTGGGCCGTGTTGGCACACTGGGGCAGAATGATCTGTCGCAGTTTGCTGCTGCATCGGGCGCGCTGGATCGCCTGCTGCGCGGGCAGCCGGCGCAGCCAGCGACCGTGTCGCCGCGCGTGTTCGGGACGGCGCAGTCGATCATCAAGCTGTCCGACGCATTTACCATGCGGGTAGGGCGCGAGACCTGGAACTTCACGCCGATGCAAAAAGGTGAGGTCATCGCGCAGGATGGCGCAACGACCTACACGGTGCAGCACGACGAAGAACTGGTCGTGTTCCCGAACCCGGATGTACGGGTAGGACTGCGCGCCGGGATCATGGTGGTGCGCATCGGGTAAGACCAAGCGGGCCGCAGCCCGCTTTTTTTTGGTCGACGACACGTATTTCCATAACACAGCCGGGGTCAGGTCTGACATTCGGACACGGCCTCAGCCTTACAGCCGGGGTCAGGTCTGACATTCGGACACGACCTCAGCCTTATCCACCTGCAACGGTGTCTAGCCAGTATTAGCATGGCCCGGTGCCAGCTGGTCCCCATTACGCGATTGTCGAGGTCGTGTCCGAATGTCAGACCTGACCCCCGCTTTTTTTGGTCGACGACACGAATTTTCATGTCGGGCTAGACTGGTGCTCTTGATATGCAGGAGCCACCATGACCATGCTGTTTTCACCGTACTCGCTCGGCCCCCTCGAGCTGTCCAACCGTATTACCATCGCCCCGATGTGCCAGTATTCGGCTGTCGATGGCCTAGCCACTGATTGGCACATGATCCATCTTGGCAGCCTGGCGCTGTCCGGCGCCGCGCTGATCACATTAGAGGCCACCGCCGTCGTGCCGGAAGGCCGCATTTCCCCGAGTGACCTGGGTTTGTGGTCCGATGCGCACGCCGACGCGCTCGCGCCGGTTCTGGCGGCGATGCGTCGTCATTCACCCATCAAGATCGGCATCCAGCTAAGCCACGCGGGCCGCAAGGCGTCGACGAATGTGCCGTGGGACGGCGGCGCGCAGATCGCCCCCGACGCGGCCAACGGCTGGCAGACGGAAGGTCCGTCCGCCGTACCGCATACCGAGGGCGACGCCGCGCCGCTGGCGCTGGATGCCGCCGGCCTGGAACGGGTGCGTGACAGCTTCGTCGCTGCGGCACGCCGCGCGCACGCGCTGGGTTTTGATGCGATCGAGCTGCACGGCGCCCACGGCTACCTGCTGCACCAGTTCCTCTCGCCGCTGGCCAATCACCGCACCGACGCATACGGCGGCTCGCTCGAGAACCGCATGCGCTATCCGCTGGAAGTCTTTGCGGCCGTGCGCGCCGCCGTGCCGTCGATGACGCTCGGGATGCGCATTTCGGCCACCGACTGGGTCGACGGCGGCTGGGACCTCGAACAGAGCGTGCGCCTTGCGCAGGAACTCGAGCGCATCGGCTGCGACTTCATCCACGTGTCGAGCGGTGGCGTGTCGACCGCCCAGAAGATCCCGGTGGAGCCGGGCTACCAGATCGGCTTCGCCGAACGCATCAAGCGTGACACGGGCCTGCCGACGATCGGCGTGGGCCTGATCACCGAGGCGCGCCATGCTGAAGCGATTTTGCAGGCGGGCCAGGCGGACGTCATCGCCCTGGCGCGCGCGATGCTGTACGACCCGCGCTGGCCGTGGCACGCGGCGGCCGAACTGGGGGCGCAGGTGAGCGCGCCGCCGCAGTACTGGCGCTCGCAGCCGCACGAATTCAAGACGCTGTTCGACACCACGCGGCCTGGCAAGGGCTGACACGGTTCGCGCCTGGGGCATGCAGCCCACGGCGCCGTTTTTGCAGTTCGTCGCATGCAGCACGTTGGGGGGCAGGGCGGTTGGTAGAGTGCCATCACCCGAACAACAACCTGTCAGGACTGCCATGCGTACCCTCATCGCCCTTGCCGCTCTTGCTGCCCTTGCTGCCCTTGCCGGTTGCGCCATCATCGTCGCGCCGCAGGATGGCAGCGACATGCGCTTTCATACGTCGTGGAGCAGCGGGACGACGGAGGGGAACGGTGTCGCGGCGCGCGATGCCCGCGCCATCGCGGCGTTGCCGGCACTGGACGTGAGCGGCGCGCTGCCGGTCGATGTGCGCGTGGGGCCGGTCGCGTCGCTGGTGGTGGAAGCCGACAGCAACCTGCTGCCACTGATTCGCACCGAGACGCAGGGCGACACGCTGCGCATCTGGTCCGAGCAGAACCTGCGCACCAAGACGCCGCTGCGCATCATCTACACGACGCCGCGCTTGAGCGAGGTGCGTGCGTCGGGCGCGACCCGCGTCGACGTGGGCGGCCTGAATGGTGCACCGCTTGACGTTCGCAAGAGCGGTTCGGCGAGCGTGACGCTGGCTGGCAGCGCCGGCAACCTGCATGCGCGCGCAAGCGGCTCCGGTCTGCTGGATGCGGCCCGGCTCACCAGCAACAGCATCGATGTCACGCTGTCCGGGTCGAGCCGGATGCGCCTCGGACCAGTCAGCGGCGAGGTCGCGCGCATGGAGCTGAGTGGATCGAGTTCGCTCGAGGCCAGCGGCGCGGTGCGCTCGCTCAACGCCCGTGTGAGCGGCTCGGCCAGCGCCGATCTGGCGGGCCTGACGACGCAGGACGCCGACCTGGGCGCGAGCGGCGCTGGCAGCATCCGGGCCACGGTCAGGCAGTCGCTGTTTGCCCGTACCTCGGGCTCGGGCGGCATCCGCGTGTATGGCCAGCCGGCCCAGCGCAGCATGACGGGCGAGCGTATCCACCTGCTCGATTGAGGTCTTGTCGCGCGTGCAAACAAAATGTCTTCAGCGACAGCAGAGTCCCCTATAATCGCAGCTTCGTTTTGAGACTGCGTTTGGGGACTGCTTACCGGCGGCATCGAACGCGATTGCAACCGCGTACTGAAGGACTCGCCGTGAATCAGACTCTGGGCCAAAAGCTGCTACGTACCAAACCGGCGGGACGCCATCACGACGAGGGCACATCCGTTGGCGTTGCCGGCGCCTTGCCCGGCCTGCATCGCTCGCTCGGGCTGTTCCCGCTGACGATGATCGGCGTGGGTGCCACGATCGGTACCGGCATCTTTTTCACGATGGTCGAAGCGGTGCCGAAAGCCGGTCCTGCCGTCGTCCTCTCGTTTCTGCTCGCGGCGATCACCGCCGGCCTGACCGCGCTGTGCTACGCCGAACTGGCCGGGCGCGTGCCGGCATCGGGCTCCTCGTACTCGTTCGCGTATGCGACGCTGGGCGAATTCGCGGCGTTCATCGTCGCCGGCTGCCTGCTGCTCGAATACGGGCTGGCGGCCAGTGCGACGTCAATTGGCTGGTCCGATTACCTGAACAACTTCCTGCTCAACGCGTTCCACTGGCAGATACCGATCGAGTTGCGCTCGCCGATGTTCGTGTCGGACCACCATAACGTCTCGTTCAATCCGGGCCACATCAACCTGCCGCCGATCCTGCTCGTGATCATGTGCGGCATCATGCTGGTGCGCGGCACGAAGGAATCGGCCACGACCAACGCCATCATGGTGATGATCAAGCTGGCGATCCTGGTGTTCTTTGCCGCGATTGCGTTCACCGGTTTTGACGCCAACAACTTCCAGCCGTTCTTCAATATGGACGAGAGCAAGGGTTATGCGGGCATGGCCGGCGTGACCGCCGCGGCCGGCACCGTGTTCTTCTCGTTCATTGGCCTGGACACCATCGCCACCGCCGGCGAAGAGGTCAAGGACCCGCGCCGCAATGTGCCGATCGGGATCCTGTCGGCGCTGGTCATCGTCACCGTGTTCTACATGCTGGTGGCGATTGCCGCGATGGGCGCGCAGCCGGCGCACCTGTTCGAAGGCCAGGAAGCTGGCCTGTCGGTCATCCTGCAGAACGTGACGGGCCAGGCCTGGCCGGCGCTGATCCTGTCGGCTGGCGCCGTGGTGTCGGTGTTTTCGGTGACGCTGGTGACGATCTACGGCCAGACCCGCATCCTGTACGCGATCAGCCGTGATGGCCTGATCCCGAAAGTGTTCCAGAAAGTCAGCCCGCGTACGCAGGCACCGGTGGCCAATACGATCATCGTGTGCAGCGTCGTGGGGCTGGTGGCCGGCACGGTCGACTCGACCTTTTTGTGGGACATGGTCAGCATGGGCACGCTGACAGCGTTCATGGTGGTATCGATCGCGGTGCCGGTGATCCGCCACAAGCAGGGCCCTGACGCGCCACCTGGCTTCCGCGTGCCGTTCGGTCCATATGTGGTGCCGGGCCTGTCGGTGCTGGCCTGCCTGTACATCATGAAGGACTTGTCGAGCACGACGTTCCGCGTGTTCTTCATCTGGATGGGCGTGGCGGTCGTGACCTACTTCGTCTACAGCATGCGCAACAGCCGCCTGAACAAACAGCAGGCGTAAGCGGCTGGCGATCGCGATGGACAAGTTCGAACGACGGCGCGACCGCTTCGCGCTGTTCGACAGCATGGACAGCCCGGCGCTGAACCTGTGCTTCACGCTGACTCTGCCGGACCTGCGGCCGTGGTGCCGCGCGCAGGGCCTGGCGCCATTCCACGTGCTGCTGTGCGCCACGCTGCGCGCGGTGTTGAAGATCGAGAACTTCTGCTACCGTATCGTGGACGGCGAGGTCATCCGCATCCAACGCCTGAACCCGTCGTTCACCGTCACGAACGCCAATGACGACCTGAATTTCGCGATGTTCGCGTGGTCCGACGACCTGCACACGTTCGTCGCCCGCAGCCGTGCCGCCGGCGCCGAAGCCGCCGGCATGACGGCGTTGAACACGCAGTACGCAGCACTGTCACCGCGCGCAGCAAAAGAGCAAGTCTTCGTCACCTGCATCCCCTGGCTCGACTTCACCTCAATCCAGCACCCGACCGCAATGCTGGCGCAGCCCGACATCCCGTCCCTGGCCTGGGGGCGCTTTCGCGACGCCCCAAACGGCAATCTGACGCTGCCATTTTCCGTCCAGGCCCACCACGGCTTCGTCGACGGCCTCCACATCCACCGCCTGGCCACCCAAATCACCACCGAACTCACCACCATCCTCCAATTAGGGTCAGAGTAGAATTATTGGCCAATTGCCCCCGAGATAACTAGGGTCAGAGTCGCATTAACGGCTCATCCGCAAAAGTTGTCAAACAATTCGACTCTGACCCTAATTGTTTTTGAGGTGGTTTTCTGCTTGAGTTTGGTAGAAGTTACGGCACGTTCAAATACTCTCGGCATTACTTTCCTGCAGCTATTCAAACTCGCCAAATTTAACTAAAAATTAATTAGGGTCAGAGTCGAATTGTTGGCCAATTGCCCCAGAGATAACTAGGGTCAGAGTCGCATTAACGGCTCATCCACAAAAGTTGTCAAACAATTCGACTCTGACCCTAATTGTTGGGAATTTCTTTGGGATATTAAAAAGGCCGCGCTCCTTTCGGTAGCGCGGCCTTTGGCAGGATTGATACGCGATTTACAGCGCGTTCATTTCTTTCAGCAGGTTATCGGCCTTGTCGACATACTGCATATTCCACAGCATGTAACGGGTATCGACCTGGATCGAGCGGGTCATGGCTTTGTTGAAGTCCCAATCCGAAATAATCGAGTCGAGCGTGCCGTCGAATGCAAGGCCGATCAGCTCGCCCTTGGCGTTCAGTGCAGCCGAACCCGAGTTGCCGCCCGTGATGTCCAGCGTCGCCAGGAAGTTCACTGGCAGCGTTTTCAGTTTCGGGTCGACGTACTTGCCGAAGTTCTTTGCCTGGATGGCGGCCAGCTGGTTGTCCGGTGCGTCGAACTCGCCTTCGCCCGTGTGCTTGGCGGTGACGCCGGCCACGGTGGTGAATGCGGTCCAGCCGGTGGTGCCGTCGGCGCCTTGCGGGCGGCCGGCGATCTTGCCGAAGGTGACGCGCAGCGTGCTGTTGGCGTCCGGGTAGACGGCCTGGCCACGGCTGTTCATGTAGGCGATCTTGGCCTTCATGTAGTTGCCGTAGGCTTGCTGGATCTTGCCGGCCGACTCTTCCTGCTTTTCTTCATCCTTCATGTCGGCGTCGTACATTGCCACTGCTGCCTTGATGAAGCTGTCGTTCGATGCCTTGAACTCGGCTGGCGTCTTCTTGAGCCACGCAGTGCGCGCTGCCTTGTCGGCCAGCTTCGAGCCTGCATAGATGCGGTCGAGTGCAGCCTTCAGTTCGGCTTCGCTCATGCCGGCGCGGATGCCCAGTGCGGCGTCGAACGCGGCGTCGTGTTCGGCGGCAGGTTGCGCGTTGTACTTGGTCAGGAAGTTCAGTACCAGTGCCTTGTCGACTTTTTCGTCGTAGGTGCGGTCCTGGCCTTCGACGACGGACGTCAGGCGTGGCAGGTCGCGTTCCTGGTAGCCGGTCTTGCGCTCGGCGTCCGGCTTGGTGCGCTCGTTGGCCAGGCGGTACAGCGTGCGGGCCGACGACAGGAACTTCGGCTGCGCATAGGTCTGGAAGAAGCTCTTCTTCATGCCTGCATCGCGTTCGGCGATCAGCTTTTCGGCCATCTCGATGTCGGCTGCGTACTGCGCCTTGCGCGCGGCGTCGCCATTGACCCAGGCCTTGAGCGCGTTGTGCTCGGCCGTTTTACGCTGCAGGAAGTCGCTGCCCTGGTACGAGACCAGCATGCCCTTGCGATTCTTGTAGTAGTTGTTCACGCCCGCGATCTGGCCCGCATATTTCAGCCGGGCGGCCGGATCGTTCTTGGTTTCGCGGTCGATGATCGCCAGCGTCTCGCTCGAGGCCTGGATGAAGGCCGGGTAGTTCCAGTCGAACGTGAATGCCACTTCGGACGGCAGGCGGTGACGGTTCGTTCGGCCAGGGTAGCCCAGCACCATCACGAAGTCGCCTTCTTTCGGGTTGTCTTTCGCGATCTTGATGATGTGCTTTGGCTGGTACGGCACGTTGTCCTTCGAGAACTCGGCCGACTTGCCGTCCTTGCTGACATAGGCGCGGTAGAAACCGTAGTCGCCCGTGTGGCGTGGCCACATCCAGTTGTCGGTGTCGCCGCCGAACTTGCCGACGCCCGATGCCGGTGCATGCACCAGGCGCACGTCGCGGATCTCGAGCTGTTTCAGTCGATAGAATTCCAGGCCGCCGTAGAAGCTGGCCACGGTGCAGCGGTAGCCAGCATCTTTTTCGCAGGCCGCCACCAGGGTTTTCTGGTTCTTTTCGATGGCGTCGATACGGGCCTTACCGGTCAGTTTGGCGACTTCAGGGGTAATGACCTGGGCGCTGACATTGGCCACTTCGTCAGTGACATACACGCGGCTGCCGGGCGATGCTGGCAGCTCGTCGGCCATGGTCTTGGCCAGGAAGCCGTTGGCCAGCAGGTCGCGCTCGGGCGTCGAGTTGACGGCGATGCTGTTGTAGACGCAGTGGTGGTTGGTCACGACCAGACCTTGCGGCGAGACGAACGACGCCGAGCAGCCGCCCAGGCTCACGATCGCGCCCATCGGGAATTCAGTCAGCTTGGTCAGATTTGCCGGATCCAGCTTGAGGCCGGCGGCTTTCAGTTGCTTGGCTACTTGTGGCAGCTGTTGCGGCATCCACATGCCTTCGTCCGCTTGGGCGGCGAAGCTGGTCAGGATGGCGAGCGAGAGAAGGGTCTTTTTCATGCGCTTTGGTCTGGTTGGGAAGGGATATTCATGGACTCCGGAGAGTGTTCATGAGTATGGTTAATCCGCTATCGGATCGTCAACCTGTATTTCAGCAACACCAATGAAAAAGCCCGCGCCAGTATGGGCGCGGGCCTGCTTGCAACGGTGCGCGCAATTGCGCCTACAACTGCGCCTCGAACAGCGACACGAACCACGTCGCCGCGTGTTCCCACCAGGGCCGCTTGGCGAGTGCCTGGGCCGTCACCGGCTTGGCCAGTGCCCAGTCGGCGTCAAAGACGTCCGTCATCTGCACCGCAAACCCGGTATCGAGCACGTTCAGGTTCGCCTCGTCATTGATACTGAACGAGCGGTTGTCGAAGTTGGTCGACCCCACCGATACGAGCAGCTTGTCGACGATCAGCGTTTTGACGTGGTACATCGTCGGCTGGTATTCCGAGATCTGCACCCCGGCCGCCAGCAGCTCGGGCCAGCGGTCGCGCGAGGCGGCCCGCACGAGATCCGAATCGATGATGTGGCCCGGCGTGATCAGGCGTACCTTCACGCCGCGCCTGGCGGCGGCGATCAGTGTGCGCACCGTCAGTTCATCCGGCACGAAATACGAGGCCGACAAATCGATCGTCTCGCGTGCCGACGTGATCGCCATCAGGTACATCAGGTGCATGCTCTCGCTGCCGCCCGTGGGCGAACTGGAGAACATCTGCGCCGGCATCGTGCCCTTCGGCTGGAGCGGCGGGAAGTACGCCGCGCCATCAAGCACCACGCCCGTGGCCTTGGTCCAGTTGTCGTTGAACACGGCCTGCATCTGCCCGACGACCGGGCCTTCGACGCGGAAGTGGCTGTCGCGCCAGTGGTCTTCGTCCTGCGCGTTGCCGCGCCGTTGGTCGGCAATGCCCACGCCGCCCGTGAAGCCGACCGTGCCGTCCACGATCAGCAGCTTGCGGTGGGTGCGGTTGTTCATGCGCGCCAGCTTCCACCAGACCGGCTTGTGATAGCGCTGCACCTGCACGCCGGCCGCCTTCATCTTGTCGACCTGGGCGGTGTCCATCTTCATGCTGCCCATGAAGTCGAGCATCACGTGCACCTTCACACCGGCGCGCGCGCGCTCGGCCAAGGCCTCGGAAAATTCGGTCCCGATCGATTCCGACCAGTAGATATAGGTTTCCAGCGTAATCGTTTTTTTGGCCCCGCGAATAGCCTCGAGCATCGCAGGGAAAATCTGGTCGCCATTGAGCAGCGCCTCGACCTGGTTGCCTTCGATGATCGGTGGCCCCAGCAACACGCCAAGCGAGCGACGGAACTGCGGATCGGCCGTATCGTATTGCCGTGTCAGCTGGCGTTCGATCTGTTTTTCGCCCGGCATGAAATTCAATGCGAGCACCCCCAGTACGAGGGTGGCGGCTACTGTCAGCAACAGTGTCCAGAACTTTTTTGAGCTCATCAGTAAAATCGCAGAGGAAAAAAAACCAACGCACAAGGCGTTGGTTTTTTATGGGTGGCGAACCACCATATTAGCGAACGCGACCGCGACGCAGCAGATTCACGATGGCCAGCAGGATGACTGCACCCAGGAACGAGACCAGGAGCGAAGCAACACTGAAGTCGTCGGAATTGATGGTGCCGGTACCGAACAGTGGCGAGAGCAACCAGCCGCCCAGGAAGGCGCCGATGATACCGACCACAACGTTCAGGATGATGCCTTGCTCGGCATCGGTTTTCATGACCATGCTGGCCAGCCAACCCAGAATACCGCCAACGACGATCCAGATAATAAATAACATGGTGCTTCCTCCTCAAGTGAAAAGACATTATCCCCAGGCCCAACGAATGCCGAGACCATGTGAAAAAGTTTAGAGACGCCGCACCCCTGGGTCGGTGCGGCAGCGTACCTTCGATGACGAATTTGCATCGTTATGAAAATTCTTTGCGGCAAGATGCTGTCAGTCATCCGAGCGTGCGTCATCGAACAGAGCCAGAGAGCGCCGGGGCCTATGGTGAAGGTCCTTGGCAGCAACAGCTCATCCGTAGCCGGCTGCCGAAACCAACCAGCAAAGGATTCATCATGAGCAGCTTTGATACCAACCGCACCACGGATAACCAGCGCATGGTTACTGGCCTGTTCCCTGACCGTGCCAGCGCCGAGCGTGCGTATGGCACCGTGTCCGAGCGCGGCTACGACCGCGATGACGTCAACCTGATGATGTCCGACTCCACCCGTCAAACCCACTTCGCCGACACGGACACCGAACTGGGTACCAAGGCGGCTGAAGGTGCGGGCATTGGCGCCGGTATCGGCGGCACCATCGGCGCCGTGCTGGCCGGTATCGCAGCAGTGGGCACCACGCTGGTGCTGCCAGGCCTGGGCCTGGTCGTCGCCGGTCCTCTGGCAGCGGCGCTGGCAGGTGCTGGCGCGGGCGGTATCACCGGTGGCCTGATCGGCGCGCTGATCGGCGCCGGCATCCCGGAAGAACGCGCACAGCACTATGAAGAAGGCATCAAGGGCGGCGGCATCCTGCTGGGCGTGAATGCACGTTCGGATGAAGATGCAGCGCACATCCACAAATCGTGGACCGAGCAGGGTGGTTCGCACGTGCTGGGCGCTGGCCTGGGCGTGGCAGGCGGCGCGGCACTGGGCGCTACCGTCGGCACCGTTGCTGGTCCGATCGGCATGGCAGCAGGCGCGGTTGTCGGCGGCATCGCTGGCGGCATCGCCGGCCAGGGCGCAGCTGAAGTGGTCAATCCAAAAGCCAATGACGACCTGTCCGAGCACCATCTGGCCAAGGGCGTTGGCGCAGGTTCGGGCGCAGCAGCAGGCGCACTGGTCGGTGCTGTCGGCGGTCCGATCGGCATGGCAGCAGGCGCTGTCGTCGGCGGCCTGGCAGGCGGTGCAGCCGGCCGTGGCGCGGGCGAAGTGGTCAATCCAAAAGCCACCGACGAACTGAGCGACCATAACCTGGCGCAAGGCGTCGGTGCTGGTGGCGGCGCGACGGTTGGCGCCGTGATCGGTGCAGCAGCCGGCCCACTGGGCGTGGCGGCAGGCGCAGCGATCGGCGGCATGGTCGGCGGCGCAGCAGGCAAGGGCGTGGGCCATGTGGTCAATCCGAAAGCCGAGAATGACTACTGGCGCAACGAGTACCAGACCCAGCCTTACTACACGCCAGGCTACACCTATGACGACTACGAGCCAGCCTACGCTCTGGGTTACAACAACTACGACAAGTACGACGGCGGCTACGATGCCAACGAAGGTCGTCTGTCGACCGAGTGGGATCGCTCGAAAGGCAATTCGCGCCTGAGCTGGGACCAGGCCAAGTCGGCCACCCGCGCCGGCTGGCACCGTGTCGAGCGCGCGATCCCGGGCGACTTCGATCGTGATGGCCGTTAATCGGCACTGAGCTGCACTGAGCAGCACTGAGCAGCACTGATTCGTCAGCGCGCTGATCAAAAAAAATCCCCGCCGGTGCGAACCGGCGGGGATTTTTCATGGTCGAACCAGATTACTTTTTGACTGCTTCAACCTGGATTGCCAGCTTCACTTCCGGCGAGAAGTTCGGCAGGCCGAAGCTGATGCCGAAGTCGTCGCGCTTGAAGGTGCCGGTCACGTCCGCGCCGCATGCTTCTTTCTTGAGCATCGGGTGCATGATGCACTTAAACTTGTTGATCTGCAGGGTCAGTGGCTTGGTCACGCCGTGCAGGGTCAGTTCGCCGTCGACCGAGGTCGGCACGTCGCCCGTGAACTTGATCGCCTTCGACTTGAAGGTGGCGGTCGGGTATTTGGCAGCGTCGAAGATGTCCGGCTTTTTCGCGTGCTCGTTCATCTTTTCGTGGCCGAAATCGATGCTGTTGATGTCGACGGTGATGTCCAGCGAGCCGGTCTTTGCTTCGCGGTCGATGGTAACACTGCCGCTCGACTTGTTGAACTTGCCGCGCCACACCGACAGACCCATGTGGTCAGCTTCGAAGCTTGGGTAAGTGTGGTTTGGCTCGATGTCGTACGTGACTGGCGCGGCGAAGGCCGAGGTGGCGGCAAAGGCGGCGGCGGCTGCGATCAGGTGCTTGATGTTCATGGGTGCAATTCCTGTAAAAAAGTTGATAGAGATTTGTCGTGCAGCCGTAGGGTGGGCGGCTATGCCGCCCACGCGTTCAAACTGATCAAGCTTCGTTGAACGCGTGGACGGGGAACCCGTCCACCCTACGTGGTGGTGAATCAGTTTATTTTGCTGCGACAGCTGGTGCTGCGGTAACGCGAAACTTGATGACAACTTCATCGGCGACCATGCTCGTGTCTTTCCACTCGCCTTCGCCGATATTGAACGCCAGACGCTTGATTGGCAACTGGCCTTCGAACACGGTTTTCGCACCAGCCGCCTTGACCGTCAGCGGGAACGTGACATTGGCGCTCTTGCCTTTCAGGGTCAGCTTGCCCGACACCGTCAGCTTGCCGGCGCCGGCCGGTGCGATGCTGGTGGAGACAAAAGTGGCCTTCGGAAACTGCGCCGAATTGAACCATTCTTTCTTGGCCACTTCCTTGTTGTACATGGCGTCGCCGATATCGAAGCTGGCCGTCGTGATCTCGACGCTGGCGCTGGCCGCCGCCGGCTTGGCGGCGTCGTAATCGATCTGCGCCGCGAACGTGCGAAACGGTGCTTCCACCGGCACGTTCATCTGCTTGAAGACAGCTGAGACACTGCTGGCGGCAATGTCGGTCTTGAGTGGCGCAGCCTGCACGGCAGCGACGCTGCCGGCAACCAGGCTCACCAGCAGCAGGGCCTTGATGGCATTCATGGTTTTTCCTTCGGGGTAGGGATGGGGAGCATGCGCTGCATGATGCCGTCACGGTCGATGAGCAGGTGCTTGAGCGCGGCGAGCACGTGCAATGCCACCAGGCTGGCCAGCAGCATATTGAGCCAGTAGTGCAGGCCGCGCAGGATGTCGCGCAGCACCGGGTCGGGGCCGATCAGCACCGGCAACGGAAATTTGCTGAAATAAACGACCGGATAGCCGGCCGCCAGGCTGAAGAAATAACCGGACAGAGGCACGGCGAACATCAGCACATACAGCGCCAGATGCAGGCCGTGGGCGGCGCCATGCTGCCAGCGCGGCAACCCGGCAGGGTAGGCGGGTGGCTTGTTGAACAGGCGCCATAACAGGCGCAGCGCGGCCAGCGCCAGGATCGTCACGCCTGCCCACTTGTGCCAGCTCGTATAGCGCAGCTTGGCCATGCTGATGCCCTGGATGTCGGTCATCACGAGGCCAAGGGTGAAGGTGCCGATGATCGCCAAGGCCATCAGCCAGTGCAGCACGATCGCTGGAATCGAATAGCGGCGCATTTTTCTTATAAGTAATTAGTACGGGCTAGAACTAACTCACTATAGCAAAAAAGGCCGTCGTGGTGTTGACGCGCTTTTTCACGCCCAACAAGCCACACCGGATTGCAAAAGATACACCATCGCGTTCTGCCGAATGTAATATCTGGTTATGAGCGCATTCATACCCTGCATGCCGTTTGCCGCCAGCCCTCGTGTTGCTGCTGTCTGGGTTGCTCTTGTTTGCGCCGCGCCGGTCCTGGCGCTCGCCCATGGCCAGGCCAATCCTGTCGACCTGGCCGATCTGGCCGACCTGTCAATCGAGGAACTGGCTAATATCCAGGTGACATCGGTCTCGAAGCGCCCCGAGCGCCTGCAGGACGCATCGGCGGCGGTCTTCGTGATCACTGCCGACGACATCCGCAGCTCCGGCGCCGATTCGCTGCCCGAGGCATTGCGCCTCGCGCCCAACCTGCATGTGGCGCGCATCAATGGTTATGCCTATTCGATCAGCGCGCGCGGCATGAACAGCGGGCCGAGCGTCCTGTCCAACAAGATCCTGGTGCTGATCGATGGCCGCTCGGTCTATACGCCGCTGTTTGCGGGCGTGTTCTGGGATGCGCAGGACGTGCTGCTCGAAGACATTGCGCGCATCGAGGTGGTCAGCGGGCCGGGTGGCGTGATGTGGGGCCTGAACGCCGTCAGCGGCGTCATCAATATCAGCACGCGCTCGGCCCGCGATACGCAGGGCGGCATGGTGGCGCTGCACGGCGCCAGCGACAGCGTGGCCGGCGCGGCGTTTCGCCAGGGCGGCACGAGCGATGGCGGCGTCGCCTGGCGCGCGTATGGCAAGGTCACGCGGCGCAGCGACAGCGAGGGCATTGGTGGCGGGCGCATCGACGACGGTCACCGGCGCGCGCTGGTAGGCGTGCGCGCCGACTGGGACCAGGGCGCCGATGCCTTCTCGGTCATCGGCAATGTCAACCGCGGGCGCCTCGATCAGCCGGCACCCGGTGAACTGGCCACGCCGTTCGGCCCGGCCACATTTGGCCGTGTGCGATCGGACGGCGCCAACCTGCTGGCGCGCTGGCAGCGCACGCTCGACGCGGGCGCCAGCGTGTCGCTGCAAGCCTATCTCGACCATACGGTGCGCGAATCGCCGCCGCTGTTTGCCGAGCGCCTCACGACCGCAGACGTGCAGTTCCAGCACACGCTGGCCACCAAAGGCCGCCATGACCTGATGTGGGGCGCCAACTACCGCAGCACGCGTGACCGCGTCACCAACAGCCCCTGGGTCGCGTTCCTGCCGGCGCGCAAACTGCTGCGCTGGGGCAGCGTGTTTGTGCAGGATGACATCCTGCTGAACGACGACTGGCGCCTGACGCTGGGCAGCCGCGTCGAATACAACCATTACACCGGCATCGAATGGCTGCCGAGCGCGCGCCTGTCGTGGCGCCTCTCGCCCCAGCACGCGCTGTGGGCATCGGCCGCGCGCACGGTGCGCTCGCCCGCGCGATTGGACGTCGATGCCTGGGTGCCCGGCCAGCCACCGTTCATCCTGCGCGGCGGGCCGCACGTGCGCAGCGAAGTGGCGCCCGTGCTCGAACTGGGCTACCGCGGCCAGCCGGCAGCGGGGCTATCGTACACGGTCGTGCTGTACCACCACGATTACGACCACCTGCGGGGGCAGCAGATCGACCCCACCTTCAGTTATGTCGAGTTTGCCAGTCTGCTGGAAGGCCGCGCCAGCGGCATCGAAACCTGGGGCAGCTGGCAGGCACTGCCACGCTGGCGCCTGTCGGCCGGCTGGACGGCGCTGCACCAGCGCCTGGCCCTCAAACCCGGCGGCAACGACGTGATGGGCTTGAGCGCGGCGCGGCGCGATCCGTCCCATACGCTGCAACTGCGGTCGCACTACACCATCGACGATGCGCGCGAGATCAACGTCACGCTGCGCCGCACTGGCGAGATGCCGGCGTCGCGCATTGCGTCAGCGACGGCGCTCGATGCACGCTTCGGCTGGCGCTTGCGGCCGGGCGTGGCCTTGTCGGTGTATGGCGAGAACCTGAATGGCGGGCACGCGGAATTCGGCTCGACCACGTATTGGGCAGAGTTCGAGCGGCGCGTGGGGGGGAAGGTCAGGTGGGATTACTGATGCGCCGGGGCCGGCGCATCGTGGATGGAGAACAGACGCAGATGCATGCGCGATGCCGCCGTTGGCGGCATCGCGCATGGCATCAGATCTCTGCCGCCAGCTTGGCGGCCAGCCCGATGTAGTTTGCCGGCGTCATCGCCAGCATCAGGTCTTTCGCTTCCTGCGGCACGGCCAGCGTTCCAATGAATTCACGCAGCGCGTCGCGGGTGATGCCCTTGCCGCGCGTGAGTTCCTTGAGCTGCTCGTACGGGTTCTCGATGCCATAGCGGCGCATCACGGTCTGTACCGGCTCGGCCAGCACTTCCCAGTTCGCGTCCAGGTCCTGCTCGAGGCGCGCTGCATTCACTTCCAGCTTGTTCAGGCCGCGCAGGCAGCTGTCGTAGGCCAGCAGCGTGTAGCCGAAGCCCACGCCGATATTGCGCAGCACCGTCGAGTCGGTCAGGTCGCGCTGCATGCGCGAGACCGGCAGCTTGTCGGCCATGTGGCGCAGCAGCGCGTTGGCCAGGCCCAGATTGCCTTCCGAGTTTTCGAAGTCGATCGGGTTGACCTTGTGCGGCATGGTCGACGAACCGATTTCGCCGGCTTTCAGCTTCTGCTTGAAGTAGCCCAGCGAAACGTAGGTCCAGATGTCGCGGTTCAGGTCCAGCAGGATCGTGTTGGCGCGCGCGAACGCGTCGAACATCTCGGCCATGTAGTCGTGCGGTTCGATCTGGATCGTGTACGGGTTGAAGGTCAAGCCCAAGCGCGTCTCGATGACGTCCTTCGAGAACGCCGGCCAGTCGAAGCCCGGATAGGCCGACAGGTGCGCGTTGTAATTGCCGACTGCACCGTTCATCTTGCCCAGGATTTCGACGTCAGCGATGCGCTTCATGGCGCGCTGCAGGCGGGCGACGACGTTGGCCATCTCCTTGCCCAGCGTGGTCGGGCTGGCCGTCTGGCCGTGGGTGCGCGACAGCATCGGCAGAGCCGCATTGGTATGCGCGATCTCGGTCAGCTTGGCGATGATCGCCTGCAGCGCCGGCAGCATCACGCCATCGCGCGCCGCTTTGAGCATCATGCCGTGCGACGTGTTGTTGATGTCTTCCGAGGTGCAGGCGAAGTGGATGAATTCGCTGGCCGCGACCAGTTCCGGCACGTCCTTGACCTGCTCCTTGAGCCAGTACTCGACCGCCTTGACGTCATGGTTGGTGACCGCTTCGATTTCCTTGATGCGGGCCGCGTCCTTCTCGCCGAAGTTGGCCGCCATGCCGTCGAGGTGGGCGATCGCTTCGCTCGAGAATGGCTTGATCTCGGCGAAGCCGGCCTGCGACAGCGCCTGCAGCCACGCGATTTCCACCTTCACGCGGTGGTGCATGAAACCCGTTTCCGACAGGATGGGACGCAGCTTGTCGGTTTTGGTGGCGTAACGGCCATCGAGCGGGGACAGGGCCGACAGGGTCGGCGACAGAGCAGTAGAGGTCATGGCGGGCGTGTCGGTCAAAAACGCGGATTTTACCACTGGCCGGCCGTCCACCTATTGCCGATGCTGCGATGTTGCAGCGCACCGCAGCGGTGGCGGTGCAGGTTTTGCCGCTGGGGCCGATGCTATACTGAAGTCCAATTTCCACTTGCGTACATCCATGAAACTCATCGGTTCCATTGCCAGCCCATACGTGCGCAAGGTGCGTGTCGTGCTGGCCGAGAAAAAGCTCGACTGCGCCTTCATCCTTGAAGACGTCTGGTCGGCCGACACCACCATCGCGCAGACCAACCCACTGGGCAAGGTGCCATGCCTGCTGATGGATGACGGCAGCGCCCTGTACGATTCGCGCGTGATCGCCGAATACCTCGACACGCTCACCCCGGTATGCAAGCTGCTGCCGCCGAACGGGCGCGAACGGGCCGAGGTCAAGGTCTGGGAAGCGCTGGCCGATGGCGTGCTCGATGCGGCCGTGCTGGTGCGCCTTGAAAGAACGCTGCGGCCAGAAGCGCAGCAAAGTCCCGAGTGGATCGCCCGCCAGTTGGGCAAGGTGAATACCGGCCTGCGCGTGATGTCCGAGCGCCTGGGTGAGGGCGCTTTCTGCCGCAGCAACCAGTACACGCTGGCCGACGTCGCCGTGGGCTGCGCGCTGGGCTGGCTCGCGTTCCGCTTCCCCGAGATCGACTGGCGCGGCGACTACCCCAACCTGGCGCGCCTGTTTGATAAACTGTCCGAGCGCCAGTCGTTCAAGGACACCGTGCCTGTCGTCGCCGCATGATGGACAACAACCTGTTCACGACAGTCATCTTCGGCGAAGCGCTCGTCGACGATTTCAACAACGAGCAGATCGTCGGCGGTGCGCCGTTCAATGTGGCGCGCCACCTGTCTGCTTTCATGGCGCCGTGCCTGGCGATCACGCGCATCGGCGACGATCGCAGCGGCCAGCTGGTGCGCGCCGAATTCGAGCGCTTCGCCATGAGCGACGCCGGGTTGCAGGTCGATCCGATCGAAGAAACCGGCCGCGTGCTGGTCGAGCGCGGTCCGCGCGGCCACCGCTTCACGATCCTGCCGCACCAGGCCTACGACTTCATCGACGCCTCCACTGCCGGCGCCGCGCTGGCGGGCGTGCAGCCGGCCATGGTCTATTTCGGCATGCTGGCCCAGCGCAACCTGCAGTCGCGCGCCGCCCTGACGGCGGTGCTGGCGGCCAGCAGCGCGCCACGCTTTCTCGACCTGAACCTGCGCGAAGGCCAGTACGACGAACGCGGCGTGGCCCGCTCGCTGGACGCGGCCAATATCGTCAAGGTCAATGAAGAAGAATTGCAGGCGCTGTTCGGCTGGTACTGCCAGATCCAACCCGACGCCCCGGCGTTGTCGGCCGACGAAGTGCGCGCGTCCTGCCAGGCCTTGCTGACGATGTTTTCGCTCGACGCGCTGATCGTCACGCTGGGCCACCGCGGTTCGGTGTACTTCGGCAGCGATGGCAGCGCGCTCAAGAACCACGACACGCCGGCGCCGCCGTTCGTCATCGATACGGTGGGGGCGGGCGACGCCTTCTCGGCTATTTTCCTGCTCGGTACGGCGCGCGGCTGGCCACTGGACGTCACGCTCTCGCGCGCGAACGAATTCGCCGGTGCGATCTGCGCGATACCGGGTGCGGTGCCAAGGGATATGGGGTTTTACGACAAATGGATGACGCGCTGGCGCTGATAGTGGGCGCTGGCAGCTGAGACGCCGGACTCCCGCGGGGAATCCGGCTGGTGGCTTATTCGCCGATCTGGGTTTGCAGGTAGTTCTGGATACCGATCTTGACGATCAGGTCCAGCTGCGTCTCCAACCACTCGATGTGCTCTTCGGTGTCTTCGAGAATCATCAGCAGCAGATCGCGCGAGACGTAATCGGCTGCCGCTTCGCAGGCGCCGATGCCTTCCTTGACCGTCACGTGCGCGGCACGTTCGAGTTTCAGGTCGCATTCGAGCGTTTCCTGCGTCGACTCACCAATCATCAGCTTGTGCAGCGCCTGCAGGTTTGGCAGCGCGTCGAGCATCAGGATGCGTTCGATCAGCTTGTCGGCGTGCTTCATCTCGCCGATCGATTCGTCGTATTCCTTCTTCGCCAGCTTGTCCAGGCCCCAGTGGCGATACATGCGCGCGTGCAGGAAGTACTGGTTGATCGCGGTCAGCTCGTTGGTCAGCTGTGCGTTCAGCAGACGGATGACGTTTGGATCGCCTTTCATGGGGTGCCCTCGGTAATGTGTTGAATGACCTCCATGATAGCAAACAGAGAGCCATTAAAACGCTAGAAATTGCGCGAAAATGGGTAAAAAAGCGCATTAAATAACGCGAAATGTGCCATTTTTGAGCGTAATAGCAACCGTTCTCAGTTCACTGTGCGAACGGTTCTCACTACCTGGTGACGTGGTTACGGCCGACGAAAAAAAGCCCCGCACAGATTGCGAGGCTCGTGCTACCGGAAAATCAGAGAAGGTCAGGCAGCCTGCGGCAGGCGGCGCACTTCGGTAACGGTGGTCTTGCTGTCGATGTGCTCGTGCAGCACTTCGCGTGCATAGCTGACGCAGGTGCCGCACATGGTGCCCACGCCCAGCTCCTTGCGCAGTTCGGCGATCGACGAGATGCCCAGTTCAGCAGCCTGGCGGATTTCACGGTCGGAGATGTTATTGCAGACACAGACGATCATTGGAGCAACCCTTTTGAAACAACCATTGCAGTTTAGTCTATAAAATGCGAATCATTCTCATTTGCGTTGCTATTTTCTGTAAACTCGACCGTGAACGCAAGCGAAATTTTCGGTTCGACCGTACTTTTTTGGACTTGACCGTCTGGCAATGACAAGCTGCAAATAGAAATAATTCCTATTTAGGTTTATGATACCGGGATCGTTCCAGTCGCTGTCTCATACGCGCAACAATTTTTCGGAAGCCGCCATGACCCACGCCGCATTGCCAACCCTCGACTCGCTCAAGACGGGCCAGAGCGCCACCGTCGTCCATCTTGCGCGCGGTGCGCAGGAGGGCGGCATCGACGTCCAGCGCCGCCTGATGGAGCTGGGCTTCGTGCCGGGCGAGCGCATTCGTGTGCTCAAGCGCGTGCTGGGCGGTCCGCTGGCCGTCAAGGTCGGTGAATCCACCTTTGCGCTGCGCCGCTTCGAAGCCGCCCTCGTCTCGATCAAGGCGGACTAGTCGCATGGGTGTCATGGAATCGCAAGTCGCGTCACGCACGCCACTGGTCGCACTGCTGGGCAATCCCAACTGCGGCAAGACCGCACTCTTCAACCGCCTGACCGGCGCGCGCCAGAAGGTCGCCAACTACGCCGGCGTCACGATCGAACGCAAGGAGGGCAGCTTCACGTCGCCCGCCGGGCGCGCGTTTCGCGTGCTCGACCTGCCGGGCGCCTACAGCCTGAATGCGCAGACGCCCGACGAAGGCATCACGCGCGACGTGGTCGCAGGCCTGCGCGCCGGTGAAGTGCCGCCGGACGCCATCCTGTGCGTCGTCAACGCCACCAACCTGCGCCTGAACCTGCGCCTGGTGCTCGAGCTGCGCCGTCTCGGCCTGCCGATGGTGCTGGCGCTGAACATGGTCGACGTGGCCAAAAAGCGCGGCATCGAAATCGATACCGCCAAGCTCTCGCAAGAGCTGGGCATGCCGGTCGTCGAGACCGTCGCGATCCAGTCCGGCGGCGAAAAAGCCTTGCTGGCCCAGCTCGACGCGATGCCGTTCGGCGTGCCGGTAACGCCCAAGCCGCTGTCGGCGATCGACGAAGTGTCGGTCGAAGATACCCAGCGCGAAGTGCGCCGCATCCTCGCCGCTGCCGTCTCGACGGCCAAGGACACCGGCAACCTGAGCGAAAAGATCGACGGCGTCGTGCTGCACCCGGTCGCCGGTCCGATCATCCTGGCACTCTTGATGTTCGTGATTTTCCAGGCCGTGTTCAGCTGGGGCGACGCACCGATCGAACTGATCGAGGCGGGCATGGGCGCCTTTGGCGAGATGGTCGGCTCATGGATCGGCGAGGGCATGCTGCATAGCCTCATCGTCGACGGCATCATTGCCGGCGTGGGCAGCGTGCTCGTGTTCCTGCCGCAGATTCTGATCCTGTTCTTCTTCATCCTGCTGCTGGAAGACGTCGGCTACCTGCCGCGCGCCGCGTTCCTGCTCGATCGCATCATGGGCAGCGTGGGCCTGTCGGGCCGCTCGTTCCTGCCGCTGTTGTCGTCGTTTGCCTGCGCCATCCCGGGCGTGATGGCTGCGCGCACGATCCAGAATCCGCGCGACCGCCTGGTGACGATCATGATCGCGCCATTGATGACGTGTTCGGCGCGCCTGCCGGTGTATGCGCTCCTGATCGCCGCGTTCATTCCCGACCGCGTCGTGGGCGGCTTCATGAACCTGCAGGGCATCGTCTTGTTCGTGCTGTACCTGGCCGGCATCCTGTCTGCGATGGCGGTGGCCTGGTTCATGAAGCGCCGCAACGGCTACAAGCAGCATGCGCTGATGCTCGAACTGCCGGCCTACCACTGGCCGCATCCGCGCGGCCTGGCCTCGGGCCTGCTCGAACGCGCCAAGATCTTCCTGATGCGCGTCGGTACGCTGATCCTGGCCATGATGATCCTGCTCTGGCTGTTCTCCAGCTTCCCCGGCGCACCGGAAGGCGCGACCAATCCGCCGATCTACTACAGCGTGGCAGGCATGATCGGCCGCGCACTCGAAGTCGTGCTGGCCCCGATCGGCTTCAACTGGCAGATCGCCATCGCGCTGGTGCCGGGCATGGCCGCGCGTGAAGTGGCCGTCGGCGCGCTGGGCACCGTGTACGCGCTGTCGGGCGGCGATGAAGTGGGCAACACGCTGGCACCGCTGATCGCCCAGTCGTGGTCACTGGCCACCGGCCTGTCGCTGCTGGCCTGGTATGTCTATGCGCCGCACTGCCTGCCAACGCTGGCCACCGTGGCGCGCGAAACGGGCAGCCGCAAATATGCCTGGATCATGGCCGGCTACATGTTCGCGCTGGCCTACGTGGCGGCGTTCATCGTCTACCGCGTCACGCTGGCCTTCACCGGAGCATAACCATGCAAGAACTGACCGTCATCGTCATCGTTGCCATCGCCGCGCTGTACCTGGGCGCGAAATACCTGCCGGCCCCCCTGCGTGCACGCGTGGTGCTGGCGCTGACGAAGGGCGGCCGCCAGTCGGCGCTGGCGCGCTGGCTGGATACCAGCAGCGGTGGCGCCTGCGGTGGCGGCAGCTGCGGCAGCTGCGCCCCGAAAGCCGCGGCGCCGGCGCCGCAGGGCGCGGGCAAGCACCGCGTCATCAAGCTGCACCAGCGCTAGCGCTAGCGGGCTGCAGGTGCGTGGCCAACGGTGCTAAGCTGGCCGCCATCTCCACTTTCCTGTCCACGCCATGATCGTCGTCCACCACCTGAACAATTCGCGCTCGCAGCGCATCCTCTGGCTGCTCGAAGAACTCGGACTCGAGTACGAGATCAAGCGCTACCAGCGCGATCCCAAGACGATGCTGGCCCCGCCCGAACTCAAGGCCGTGCACCCGCTGGGCAAATCGCCCGTGATCACCGATGGCGACCTCGTGGTGGCCGAATCAGGCGCCATCGTCGAGTACCTCACGGCGCGCGCATCCGACACGGATGCCCCACGCCTGGTGCCGGCCGCCCGCACGCCGGCGCGCCTGCGCTACACGCACTTTTTGCACTTCGCCGAAGGCTCGATGATGTCGCCGCTGCTGCTCAAGCTCGTGTTCGACAAGATCGAAACCACGCCGATGCCGTTCTTTGCCAAGCCGATCGCGCGCGGCATCGCGCAGAAGGTCAAGGGCAGCTTCGTGCTGCCGCAGATCGCGCTGCAGCTGGGTTACCTCGAAGCCGAACTGGGCAAGCACCCGTGGTTTGCCGGTGAAGAATTCAGCGCCGCCGACATCCAGCTGAGCTTCCCGCTGGAAGCGGCTGCCTCGCGTGGCGGGCTCGACGCCAAGTACCCGAACCTGACCGATTTCCTGGCCCGCATCCATGCGCGGCCGGCGTATCGCCGCGCGCTCGAGCGCGGTGGCGAATACGCGTACGCGACGTAGGGCCAGTTCCCACCACGGTCGCGCATCTTCCCGCGACCGTGCAACCGGTTTATGATGGGCGCCTTCCACGTCTCTTCATGCCCACATCACATGTCTAACCCGGGAAAGCTGCTCGCGATCGACGGCCTGAACATCGTGCGCCGCGTCTACGAAGCCAGCCCCGAGCCCGATTCCGACCTGAAGGCCAGCATCGCGCTGCGCCATGCGTTCTCGTCGTTTCGCCACGTGCTCGAGGCGCATGCGCCGACCCACGTGCTGGCCGCTTTTGATCATGGCGGCCCGACCTGGCGCCATGCGCTGTATCCGCGCTACCGCGAGGGCAGGGCGGCGATGCCGTCCGAACTGCGCGCAGCGCTGCCCGAATTTCACGACCGCCTGCGCGCGGCTGGCCTGCATGTGCTGATGGTGCCCGAGGTCGAAGCCGACGATGTGATCGCCACCGGCGTGATGCGCTGGCTGTCCGAAGGCCGCGGCACGGCGGTCGTGGCCACCACCGACAAGGACCTGCATCCTTTGATCGCGCACGGCGCGCTGGTGTGGGATCATTTCAAGAACGAGTGGCACGACGACGCCTGGGTCCGTGCACGCTTTGGCGTGGCGCCCGAGCAATTGCACGACCTGCTGGCGCTGATGGGCGACCCGACCGATGGCGTGCCGGGCGTATCGAAAGTGGGCATGAAAACGGCGGCGCGCCTGCTGGGGGCGTATGGCAATCTCGAGGCCGTGATGGCCGGCGCCGGCATCCTCAAGACGCCGCTCGGCGAGAGATTACGCGCCGAGCGTGAGATACTGGAGATGTCACGCTGTCTGGTGTCGCTGAAACTGGACGTGCGCCTGGGCGTGACATGGAAGACACTGGCGTACGAAGGCTGATTTCTTCAGCGCACTGACAAGGAATGTGAAGCTATGCTCAAAGCGGTCATCGTGGATGCAAACGCCGTCTCGCGCTCGACGCTCGGCACCGTGCTGGCTGACGGCAGCTACAACGTGGTCGGCGCCACGCACACCAGTGCGCTGGGGCTTGCGCTGGCGGTCAAGCACCACCCGCACGTGATCTGCATCGCGCGCGAACAGGTCGAGGATGGCAGCGACGTGGTCGAGCAGCTGCGCGCAGCGCTGCCCAAGACGCTCGTGTTTCTGGTATCGGGCACGCTCGACGCCGCCGCAGTCCAGAGCGCACTGGCGCGGGGCGTGCACGGCTTCATCGTCAAGCCGTTCAAGGCCGACACCGTGCTCAAGACGATCCGCAATACCGTCATTGCGTTCGTCAAGCAGCAGCAGGCGCCGGGCAAGCCGGGCTGATACAGGCTATGCGCGGCGCTGCACTTCGTCCGACGCGAGCACGGCCAGTTCACGCAGTGCGCGCATTTCGCGCTCGCGCAGGCGGCGCGGCTCGGTATCGAGCACGCACAGCGAACCCAGCGCGAGCCCGTCGGCGGTGCGTACCGGGTAGCCGGCATAAAAACGGATGAACGGTGCGCCGGTGACCAGCGGGTTGTCGGCAAAGCGCGGGTCAGCACTGGCATCCTCGACTACAAAAGGCTCATCCTGCATCAGCGCATGACTGCAGAAGGCCGAGGAGCGCGTGGTTTCGCGGTTTTCCATCCCGACGTGCGACTTGAACCACTGGCGCTCTGCTGACAACAAGGTGATCAGGGACATGGGGCAGCCCGTGGCGTGGCCGGCGAGCCACGTCAGGCGATCGAAGGCAGCGTCATCTTCCGAATCCATCAGGCCGCTTTGAGCGAGCGCTGCCAGCCGCTGTGCCTCATTGGCCGGGACAGGATAGTCAGGCGCCGCAGCTGGCAGGAACTCCGCAGCCACTGGCGCACTTGTCGCCTTGCCGGCGTCTTTTAATGCAACGCGCTCGCGCACCAGGCGCATCACGGCGCTGTAATGCACACGGCGATGGCCGCCTGGCGTCTTCCAGGCTGGCAAATCACCGCTCTCCATCCATACTTGGGCCGTACTGACAGCAACACCAAGCAACTGCGCTGCTTCGCGGGTAGTCAGTATCGGATCGTTAAATTCATGTGTTTTCATGACATCGTTCGTGTGATTTGCTGATTTTATTTTACACGAAGCAACTAAAAATGACGAATACAACGATTCGCTTGAAAATAATGATTGACCTTAAGTTTTTTATTAGCAACAATAGATTCTGTCCGTCATATCCGTCATATTTACGCGCATCGGCGCGTCGTCTTTTCATGAATCCTCCGCTCTTTCAACCGCACTGTGTATCGCCCCAGTACGAGACTGCCCGTCTCGATGCCTTGCGTCGCCTGGAACTGCTCGATACGCCGCCAAGCGAAGCATTCGATCGCATCACGCGCATGGCGGCGCAGCTGTTCGGGTTGCCGATTGCAGCGGTGTCGCTGACCGACGCCAACCGTCAATGGTTCAAGTCAAAGGTCGGTATTACCCACGACACGATCCCGCGGATGAAAGCGCCATGCGCCATGGTGGCCGATGAGCGCGAAGTGCTGATCGTGCCGGATCTGCTGGAGGATCCATATTTCCGCGACAGCCCGCTGGCGGACGGCGGGATCCGCTTCTATGCCGGCGCGCCGCTCACGACCAGCGAGGGCTTTTGCCTGGGCGCGATGTGCGTGCTCGGTACTGAACCGCGCCAGGTCAGCATGGCCGAGCGCCAGGCGCTGACGGACCTGGCAACCATGGTGATGGCGCAGATCGAACTGCAGCATGCGTTCGGCCGCGTCGATCCGGTCAGCGGCCTGCCGAACCGCAACCAGTTCATCATCGACTTCAACGACCTCGAACTGTATGAGCCGAATGGCGAAGTGCGCACTGCAGCCCTGATCAGCCTGGCCAGTCCGCAGGAGCTGAGCGATGCCCAGCGCGTGATGGGTTCGAGCTATCTCGACGACATGGTGCGTGAAACGGTGCCGCAGCTGCGCCTGGGCGGCGCCGGCAAGATCTATCATGTTGGCAGCACGCAGTTTGCGTTCTTCGCGCCGCGCGGCCTGTCGATCGAACCGTTCTGCGAGCAGATGCAGTTGTGGCTCGACGCGCGTGCCAGTTATGGCCAGGCGCGCCTGATCACGACGACGACGGTGGGCATCGCGCCGTTCACGGTCGGCCACACCGAGGGCCTGGACCTGTTGCGCAATATGCACAGCGCGGCGCACGATGCGCTGGCGGCCGAGCGCTGCGTGCGCGTGTTCTCGTCACAGCACGACGCGATCCTGCAGCGCCGCTTCTGGCTGGTGACCGAATTCGGCGCCGCGCTCGCGAGCGACGACGAACTGCATCTGGTGTTCCAGCCCAAGGTCAGCCTGCTCGACAGCGGCTGTGTCGGTGTCGAAGCGCTGCTGCGCTGGAACCATCCGACGGCCGGCGCGATCTCGCCCGGCGAATTCATGCCGGTGATCGAGACGACGTCACTGGCGCGCGCCACCACCGAGTGGGTGCTGCGCGCGGCGCTGCGCCAGATGGTCGCGTGGCGCCTGGACGGCCTGGCATTGCAGGTAGCGGTGAATGTCTCGGCCGTGAACCTGGAAGAGCCGGATTTCTGCGATCGCGTGCTGATGGAGTTGCAGCACCATGGCCTGGCGCCGTCGTGCCTCGTGATCGAGCTGACCGAAAGTGCGCTGATGCGCAACCCGAAGGTCGCGCAGGCCACGCTCGAACGCCTCGGGCGCGCCGGCGTGCAACTGGCGATCGACGACTTCGGCACCGGCTACAGCAGCCTGTCATACCTGCAAAGCCTGCCGGCAAACGTGGTCAAGATCGACCAGAGCTTCATGCGCAACCTGGTCCAGGACGAACGCTGCCGCGCGCTGGTGGGCACGATGATCAAGCTGTCGCACGACCTCGGTCACAAGGTCGTGGCCGAAGGCGTCGAAACGGTGGAGGTGGAAGATTTCCTGCGCCTGGCCGGCTGCGACGAGATCCAGGGCTACCTGCACGCGCGGCCGCTGGCGCCCGCTGTGCTGGTGGAATGGCTGGCTGCGCGCCAGCCTTGATGTGTCGTCAGGCGGCGCTTGAGCGCACGTCGATGATGCCGCCGCCCAGGCACACGTCGCCGTCGTACAGCACGGCCGACTGGCCCGGCGTGACTGCCCATTGGGCTTCATCGAAGTCGAGCGCAAAGCGCGCGTCGCCATCGGCCAGCACGCGGCAGGCCATGTCGGCCTGGCGGTAGCGGGTCTTGGCCGACAGCGCGCCGGCCGCTGGTGCGTGGCCGGCGATCCAGCTGGCCTGGCCGGCTTCGAGCCGGTCCGACAGCAGCCATGGATGGTCGTGGCCCTGCACGATGTAGAGCGTGTTGGCTTCGATGTCCTTGCGCGCGACGAACCATGGCTCGCTGATGCCGTCAGCAGTCTTGCGTGACTTCAGGCCTCCAATGCCGATCCCCTTGCGCTGGCCCAGCGTGTAGAACGACAGGCCGACGTGCTCGCCCACCTGCGTGCCGTCGTCGAGCCGGATCGGGCCCGGCTTGTAGGCCAGGTAGCGGTTCAAGAAGTCGCGAAACGGCCGCTCGCCGATGAAGCAGATGCCGGTCGAATCCTTCTTGGCCGCGTTGGGCAGCTGGAGTTTTTCGGCGATCTTGCGCACCTCGGTTTTCGGGATCTCACCCAACGGGAACAGCGACTTGGACAACTGCGCCTGGCTCAGACGATGCAGAAAATAACTCTGGTCCTTGGTGGCGTCGAAGGCCTTGAGCAGCTCGAAGCTGCCGCTGGCCGTGTTTTCGCGCACGCGCGCATAGTGGCCGGTGGCGATCAGGTCGGCGCCCAGCTTCATCGCATGGTCGAGGAAGGCCTTGAACTTGATTTCGGCGTTGCACAGCACGTCCGGGTTCGGGGTGCGGCCGGCCTGGTATTCGCGCAGGAACTCGGCGAATACCCGGTCCTTGTATTCGGCGGCGAAGTTGACCGCCTCGATGTCCACGCCGACCACGTCGGCCACGCTGGCCGCGTCGATCCAGTCCTGACGCGTCGAGCAGTACTCGGAATCGTCGTCGTCTTCCCAGTTTTTCATGAACAGGCCGACCACGTCGTAGCCTTGTTCCTTGAGCATCCAGGCCGCGACCGAGGAGTCGACTCCGCCCGACATTCCGATCACGACTTTTTTCTTGCGCATGTTACGTCCGTAGTGAATTCTTCAGATCCCGCCTTCGAACACCGAAGGGTGGGTGTGCAGCAGGGAGAGCGGGGTGCTCTGGCCGGCCAGGTAGTCGTCCACGCAGCGCAGCACGATCGGGCTGCGGTGGCGGTCGACGGTGGCGGCGATTTCGTCGCGCGTCATCCACATGGTGCGCAGGATGCCCTCGTCGAGCGGCTGGTCGAACTGGCGCCCGACGCTGCCGGCAAAGGTAAAGCGCAGGTAGGTAACGTCGGCATTGCGCGACTTCGAGTGATAGCGCGACATGTACATGCCCACCAGCGAGCGCGGGATGAACTCGTGCGCCGTTTCTTCGAGCGCTTCGCGCACCACCGCCTGTTCCAGCGATTCGTGCGGGTCGAGATGGCCGGCGGGCTGGTTCAGCTTGATACCTTCGCTCGTCTCTTCCTCGATCAGCAGGAACCGGCCCTCGTGCTCGATGATCGCTGCCACGGTAACCGATGGTTTGAAGATATCGCTCATGCCTGTCCTTGAAAATGAGCCGGTATTCTACCTTGACAAGGCCCGTGTTTGCTCAGCCGGTCGCTTCCTGCAACGTTGGCATGTGGTTAATCGGGCTTGATCTGTCGCAAAAACAACCATCATGGCCCGGTGCGCCCTGCACGGTCTCTACGGATGATCAAATCGGCCACGCAAATTTAATATTTGAACAATCACTGTAAAGACGTGATAGATTTGCTGACGCGGCAGTTCAACGAATGGAGGGATCCATGAGAATCGGTATTCCGGCCGAAACCCGGCCGGGCGAGACCCGTGTTGCAGCCACCCCCGAGACCGTGAAAAAGCTGGCCGCGCGCCACGCGGTCATGGTGCAGGCCGGCGCCGGCCTGCACGCGGCGGCGCCAGATGCGGCGTTCGAGGCCGCCGGCGCCGTCATCGTCGATGCCCCTGGCGCGTTCGGCGCCGACCTGGTGCTCAAGGTACGCAGTCCTGCCGCCGGCGAACTGGCCATGATGCGCCGCGACGCGGTGCTGGTCGGGATGCTCGATCCCTTCGATGGTGAGAATCTCGCCGCGCTGGCCGCGGCCGGCATCACCGCCTTTGCCCTGGAAGCGGCGCCACGCATCACGCGTGCGCAGTCGCTCGACGTGCTGTCGTCGCAGGCGAACATCGCCGGCTACAAGGCCATCCTGCTGGCCGCGAATACCTACGGGCGCTTCATGCCGATGCTGATGACGGCGGCCGGCACCGTCAAGGCTGCGCGCGTGCTGATCATGGGCGTCGGCGTGGCCGGCCTGCAGGCGATCGCCACCGCCAAGCGGCTGGGCGCCGTGATCGAAGCGTCCGACGTGCGCCCGCCCGTGAAAGAGCAGGTGGAGTCGCTCGGCGCGAAATTCATCGACGTGCCGTATGAAACCGACGAAGAGCGCGAGATCGCGGCCGGCAGCGGCGGCTATGCGCGCGCGATGCCGGCCGACTGGATGCGGCGCCAGGCGCAGCTCGTGCACGAGCGCGCGAAGCTGGCCGACATCATCATTACCACGGCCCTGATTCCGGGACGGCGCGCGCCGGTGCTGATCGGCGAAGACACGGTGCGCGCGATGAAGCCCGGGTCCGTGATCGTCGACATGGCCGTGGCGCAGGGCGGCAACTGCGTCCTGAGCGAGATCGGCGCCACCGTCCTGAAACACGGCGTGCACATCATCGGCGAGCCCGATCTGGCCACGCTGGTGCCGGCCGACGCCTCGGCCCTGTATGCGCGCAATGTGCTCGATTTTCTCAAGCTGGTGATCGACGCCGACGACCATTTCCATATCGACCGCGACGACGAGATCGTGCGCGCGACCCTGATGTGCAGCGCCGGAGAACTGCTGCGCAAGTAATACGTTGGCAAATAAAACGTTGGCATCGTTGACAAGAACGGACTGGAGACACCATGGACATCAGCCACACCGTCATCAACCTGATCATCTTCGTGCTGGCGATCTACGTCGGCTACCACGTGGTCTGGACCGTCACCCCGGCGCTGCACACGCCCCTGATGGCGGTCACCAACGCGATCTCGGCGATCGTCATCGTCGGCGCCATGCTGGCCGCCGGCCTGACCGAAGGCGTGACGGGGCGCGTGGCCGGCACGCTGGCCGTGGCTCTCGCGGCCGTGAACGTGTTTGGTGGCTTCCTTGTCACGCAGCGCATGCTGGAGATGTTCCGCAAGAAGGCGCCCAAGGCCGCCCCGAAGCAGGAGGATGCGGCATGAACGCCATCAGCATGAACCTGGTCACGCTGTTCTATCTGGTCGCCTCGGTGTGCTTCATCCAGGCGCTCAAGGGTCTGTCGTCACCATCGACGGCACGCCTGGGCAATGCGTTCGGGATGGCCGGCATGGCGATCGCCGTGCTCACCACCATCGCGCTGATGCTCAAGCTGCAGGAGCGGCTGCAGCAGGGCGGGGGACTGGGATTCGGCCTGGTGCTGCTGGGCGTGGTCGTGGGTGGCGCGATCGGCGCGACCGCCGCGAAAAAGGTCGAGATGACCAAGATGCCGGAGCTGGTCGCAGCGATGCACTCGCTGATTGGGCTGGCCGCCGTCTGCATCGCGATTGCGGCGGTGGCCGAGCCGTGGGCCTTCAACATCACGACGCGCGGCGAGCCGCTGCCGTTCGGGAACCGGCTCGAGCTGTTCATCGGCACGTTCGTCGGCGCGGTAACGTTTTCGGGCTCCGTGATCGCGTTCGGCAAGCTGTCGGGCAAGTACAAGTTTCGCCTGTTCCAGGGCGCGCCGGTGCGCTTTGCGGGCCAGCACATCCTGAACCTGTTGGTCGCGATTGCCATTGTCGCGCTGGGGCTGGTCTTCTGCTTCGCCGAGGGCCTTGAACCCGCATGGGGCGCGTTCATCGTGATGGCGGCGCTGGCGTTCGTGCTGGGCGTGCTGATCATCATCCCGATCGGCGGAGCCGACATGCCGGTGGTGGTCTCGATGCTCAACTCGTATTCGGGCTGGGCGGCGGCGGGCATCGGCTTCTCGCTGAATAACGCGATGCTGATCATCGCCGGCTCGCTGGTGGGCTCGAGCGGCGCGATCCTCTCGTACATCATGTGCAAGGCGATGAACCGCTCGTTCTTCAATGTGCTGCTGGGCGGTTTTGGCGGCGAAGCAGTGGTTGACGCCGGTGGCGCGAAAGAGCAGCGGCCCGTCAAATCCGGCTCGGCCGAAGACGCCGCGTTCATCCTGCAGAATGCCGAGTCGGTCATCATCGTGCCCGGCTACGGCCTGGCCGTGGCGCGCGCGCAGCACACGGTCAAGGAACTGGTCGACAAGCTGACCGCGCACGGCGTGACGGTGCGCTACGCGATCCACCCGGTGGCCGGGCGCATGCCGGGCCACATGAACGTGCTGCTGGCGGAAGCCGAAGTACCCTACGACCAGGTGGCCGAGATGGAAGACATCAACGGCGAATTCGGTCAGACCGACGTGGTCCTGGTCCTGGGCGCCAACGACGTCGTGAACCCGGCCGCAAAAGACCCGAAGTCGGCGATCGCCGGCATGCCGATCCTGGAAGCCTACCGGGCCAAAAGCATCATCGTCAACAAACGCTCGATGGCCTCCGGCTACGCGGGCCTGGACAACGACCTGTTCTACCAGCCCAACACGATGATGGTCTTCGGCGACGCCAAAAAAGTCATCGAAGCGATGGTCAAAGCCGTCGACTAAGCAATAGCCCAACAATTAGGGTCAGAGTCGAATTATTGGCTAATAGCCTTCAGGAACGCTGACCATTCAGCCTCGCGCTTCGCTTGAGTGCGGCGCTAGACGACTGGTCTAATTTTGCTGTATAGTAGGTTCATGGCAAAAGCATTGACATCCGAATCGTCCGGCGTTCGTGACACTATCCTCGACGTCGGGCAACGCATCATGGCCGGCAAAGGGTTCTCGGCGGTGGGCCTGAACGAGATCCTGGTCTCGGCCGGCGTGCCGAAGGGATCGTTCTACCATTACTTCGGCTCGAAGGATGCCTTTGGCGAAGCGCTGCTGGCCAGGTATTTCGACGCGTATCTGGCAGAGATGGATGTCACGCTGCGCAATCCGGATGCCACGATGGCCGGCAAGTTGCTGACCTACTTCGGGCAATGGCGCACGAACCAGTCATTTGATGATTGCCAGGGCAAGTGCCTGGCCGTCAAGCTGGGCGCGGAAGTGGTCGATCTGTCCGAGCCGATGCGTTTGACGCTCAAGCAAGGTACTGCCGGCATTGTTGCTCGTCTGGCCGAGGCCATCGAAGGCGGCATCGGCGACGGTTCGCTGAAGGTGGAGGGCGAGGCAGGGCAGGTGGCGCAGAGCCTGTATCAGCTCTGGCTCGGCGCCAGCCTCATGGCCAAGATCGCGCGTGACGCGGTGGCGTTCGATGCGGCGCTGGCGACCACGCGGCGCCTGTTGCAATTGCCTGAATGAAACGAATACCAAACGCTTCAAGTGAAGCGTTTTTTTGATACGTAATCTAGACGACTGGTCTATTAACATCAACAACAAGGAGCCACACCATGAACATCCTGATCGTTCTTACCTCGCACGACACCCTGGGCAACACCGGCCGCAAGACCGGCTTCTGGCTCGAGGAGCTGGCCGCGCCGTACTATGCACTGAAGGAAGCCGGCGCCAACATCGTGCTGGCTTCGCCTGCCGGTGGCCAGCCGCCGCTGGACCCGAAGAGTGATGATGAATCGGCCCAGACCGATGACACCCGTCGCTTCAAAGCCGATGCCGCGGCGAACGCGCAACTGGCCGCGACCGTGCGTCTCGATACCGTCTCGCAGGGTGACTTCGATGCCGTGTTCTACCCGGGCGGCCACGGCCCGCTGTGGGACCTGGCCGAAGACCGCAACTCGATCGCGCTGATCGAGTCGTTCATCGCTGCGAACAAGCCGGTGGCGCTGGTGTGCCACGCACCGGGCGTGCTGCGTCACGTGAAGAATACCGATGGCACGCCACTCGTGCAGGGCAAGCGCGTCACGGGCTTTACCAATACCGAAGAAGCCGCCGTTGAACTGACGGACATCGTGCCGTTTCTGGTGGAAGACGAGCTCAAGGCAAAAGGCGGCAACTATTCGCGCACCGATGACTGGGGTTCGTATGTGGTCACCGATGGCTTGCTGATCACCGGTCAGAATCCGGGTTCGTCGGCGGCCACGGCCACCAAGCTGCTGGAAGCGCTGTCCCGCGCTGCCTGACAGGACGCGGCGGCCGCCAATACATCGCCGTTGGCAATGTATTGGCGGCCATTTAACAAAACGTTGTCAAACAATTCGACTCTGACCCCAATTGTTGGGTAATTGCTTGGGGTTAGCGGCGGCCGAACATCATCAGGTCGGCCAGCAGGGTACGGGCGGGGCGGGTCAGGTCGAGGGCGGCCAGGCCCAGGCCGAGCAGCGGTTGCAGCGGACCGGGGATCGTGAAGGCGCGGGCCATCGTGTCGGTCAGACCGATGGTCGTGCGGCGGTCGCCTGCGCGGTCTTGTGTGAAGCGCGCGATCGCTTCTGGGTCGATCCCGCGCGCCAGCTGGCGTGCCAGCACGGCGGCGTCGCGCAGGCCCAGATTCAGGCCCTGGCCGGCCACCGGGTGCAGTGTTTGCGCGGCATTGCCGATGGCGACCGTGCGCGCCGTGGCGCGTGCTTCGGCGTTCAGGCCGAGCGGGAACGCGCTGCGCGACGATACTTTCGTGAAGGCGCCCAGGCGGGCGCCAAACGCCTCACCCAGCTGCGTCAGGAACCGCGTGTCGTCCAGCGCCAGGATCGCCTGTGCGCGTTCCGGGCGCATGCACCAGACCAGCGCGTACTGGTGGCCATCGGCGCCGTCTTCGGGCAGCAGCGCCAGCGGGCCTTCGTCGGTGAAGCGTTCGAACGCGCGGTGCGCGATCGGCATCGATGTCGTCACGCGCGCGATGACGGCGCTCTGTTCGTAGTCGCGGCTGCGGGCGCGCTGGTCCTGCGCGCCAAACAGGCCGCCTTCGGCCTGCACCGCCACCCGGGCACGCACCGTGCTGCCGTCGTCCAGGTGCAGCAGCGCCGCATCGGGCTGCTCATCGAGCGATGTCACGCGCGCCGGGCGCAGCGTCAAGACGCCCGCCTGCTCGCCGATCTTCGCCAGCGCATCGACCACGGCGCCGTAGCGCGTCACATAGCCCAGCGCCGGCACATCATGGTCTTCGCGCTGCATCAGGCTGCGGCCCAGCTGGCCGCGGCGCGAGACGTGGATCTCGTGGATCGGCGTGGCGGCCAGCGGCCAGGCGCCGACCTCTTGCAGCAGTTGCGCGCTGCCCCACGACAGCGCGATCGAACGCGGATCTGTAATCGCCTGGCCCAGCGACTTGCCGTCGATGAGCGCGATGCGCGCTCCGGCAATACCGCGCCGGACCAGAAAGCCCGCCAGCGCCAGGCCCACTGGCCCCGCGCCGCAGATCGCCACATCGACGTCGTAAGTTTGGTTCGTCATCGTGCTGCCTTCATCCATGCTTCAATCTCCGCCACGTCTTTCGGTACGCCGTCCGTCAGGATGCGCGCGCCCGTATCGGTAACGACGACGTCGTCCTCGATCCGGATGCCGATGTTCCAGTATTGTTCGGGCACGCCGTCGGCCGGCCGCACATAGATGCCCGGCTCCACCGTCAGCGCCATGCCCGGCTGCAGCGCGCGCGATGGTTTGTCGGCTGTCGACACGTCGCGGTACAAGCCCACATCGTGCACGTCCATCCCCAGCCAGTGGCCGGTGCCGTGCATGTAGAACTGGGCGAACGCGCGCGTGTCGATCGCGTTGTCGATTGAGCCGACCTTGCGTTTGTCGAGCAGGCCCAGGTCGAGCATCCCTTCGGTCAGCACCCGTACCGCCGCCTCGTGGATGCCGCTATAGGGCTGCCCGGGCCGGACGGCTGCCAGCGCTGCGGCCTGGGCGCGCAGCACCAGGTCGTACAGCGTGCGCTGCGGCGCCGTGAAGCGGCCATTGGCCGGATAGGTGCGCGTGATGTCGCCCGCGTAGCCATCGACTTCGCAGCCGGCGTCGATCAGTACCAGCTCGCCATCGAGAATGCGGCGGTCGTTGGCAATGTAGTGCAGCACGCAGGCATTCGGCCCCGATGCGACAATCGACGAATACGCCGGCGCCTGCGCGCCGTTGCGGCGAAACTCGTGCAGCAGCTCGGCCTCGATCTCGTACTCGATCATGCCGGGCCGCGTGGCGCGCATCGCGCGTGCATGCGCCGCAGCCGAGATGGCGCCGGCGCGCGCCATCAGGTCCACTTCGTGCGCGTCCTTCAGCAGCCGCATCTCGTCCAGCAGCACCAGCAAGTTGTGCGTCGTCGCCGGCGCCGTCACGCCCGTGCGGCCCAGCGCGCGCACGCCCTTCAGCCAGCCGGTGAGCTGCGCATCGAGCGCTGCGCTGTGGCCCGGCGCGTAGTACAGTGCGGGTGCATTCGACAGCATGCCCACCATGCGGTGATCGAGTTCGTCGACCGGATACGCCTCGTCGAACCCGAACGTCGTGCGCGCCGCATCGGGCCCGTAGCGAAAGCCGTCCCAGATTTCATGGTCGGGGTCTTTCGCGCGGCAGAACAGGATCGCGCGGGCAGGGCGCGCATCGAGCGCCGCCACCAGCACGAGGCAGCTGTCAGGCTCGGCGAAGCCGGTCAGGTAATAAAAATAGCTGTCGTGCCGGTACGTGTATGGGCTGTCGCCATTGCGCATGACTTCGGGCGCCGTGCTGAGCACCGCTACCGCGCCCGGCTGCATCTGCGCCAGCACGCGCGCGCGCCGGTCCGCATGCACGGCGCCCGCCGGCATCATGGCGCCGACTTGGCCGGCCGCAGCGGCGCGTTCAGTTCTTCGAGCTGGCCGACGGTGCCGACATTGACCCACTGGCCGTGATACACCTCGCCACCGATGCGACCCTGCTCGATGTACTGGCGCATCAGGGGACCGAACTTGACGAACTCGCCCGCGCGGATGCCGTCGAACATCTCGGGCCGGTAGACGCCAATGCCGGCAAAATTGAACTTGATGTCACCCTCGTTACGCAGCGTGTACATGTCGAGCGCAAAGTCGCCTTCCGGGTTGTGCCACGGGTTCGGCGTAAGCCACAGCCAGGCGATGTCGCGCTGGTCGACCGCATAGACCTGGCCCACCGCGTCCTTGTCCTTGAGCGCGTCGAGCGCCTCGGTGAAGTCGAAGTAGGGCGCATAGATATCGCCCGATACCGCCAGAAACGGTTCGTCGTCCAAAAGGTGCAGCGCATTGGCCACGCCGCCGGCCGTCTCGAGCGGGCTCGGTTCGTGCGAGTAGACGATGCGCGCGCCGTAGCGGCTGCCGTCACCCAGCTCGGCCTCGATCATGTGACCCAGGTGCGAGTGGTTGATGACGATGTCGACGATCCCGGCGCGCACCAGGTTCAGCACGTGCCAGGTGATCAGGGGCCGGCCGCGCACCTTGAGCAGGGGCTTCGGGCAGGTGTCGGTGAGTGGCCGCATGCGCTCGCCGCGGCCGGCGGCAAAAATCATCGCTTTCATGATGGTTGCCTTAGAAGGTGTAGCCGAACTGTTGCGGCTTGTCGTCGACTGCGTCGAGCAGGCGCAGCAGCGGCTTGAGTTCGTTGTAGCGGTTGGCGGTCTTGCGCACGTAGTCGAGCACCGTCGGCAGGTCGCCCATGTAGTGGGCCTTGTTGTCGCGGTAGTTCAGGCGGCAGAAGATGCCGAGGATTTTCAGGTGGCGCTGCAGGGCCATGTATTCGAAGTCGCGGTAGAACGCGTCGATGTCCGGATTGACCGGCAGGCCGACGCTTTTGGCGCTTTGCCAGTAGCGCACCACCCAGTCGAGCACCATGTCTTCGTCCCACTGGATGTAGGCGTCGCGCAGCAGCGAGGCCAGGTCGTACGTGACCGGGCCATACACGGCGTCCTGGAAGTCGATCACGCCCGGGTTGTGCTGGTCGAGGAACATCAGGTTGCGCGAATGGAAATCGCGGTGCATGAACACCTGCTGCTGCGCCAGCACGTTGGCGGCAATGGCTTCGAATACGCCATTGAGCTGCGCCTGCTGCTTGTCGTCGAGCGTCACGCCCAGGTGCTTGCCCAGGTACCACTCGGGGAAGATGCCCAGTTCGCGCATGACGAAGGCGCGGTCGAACTCGGGCAGCACGTCCGGCTGGCTGGCCATCTGGAACTTGAGCAGCGCATCGACGGCGTCCGAATACATGAAGGCGGCATTGTCGATGGACAGGCGCGACAGGTAGGTGGTGTTGCCCAGGTCGGACAGCAGCAGGAAGCCCTGTTCGACGTTGCGCGCGGCAATCGCCGGCACGCTCACGCCGGCTTCCAGCAGCAAACCCTGCACGTGGATGAAGGCCGGCACGTTTTCGCGCTCGGGCGGGGCATCCATCGCGACCAGCGTCGCGCCCAGCTTGTCTTGCATGTCGGCGACAACGTCGTAGCGGAAGTAACGCCGGAAACTGGCGTCGACGGAGGCGCGGCGGCCGGACGCGACATCGACCAGGCCGGTCGTGGCCAGCCATTCGTTCAGTTGCGACAGCCGGGTATCTGGCACTGCGTCGGCGGAGGCGGAAAGGTTTTGAGACAAAGATGACATGAAGCGGCCTGATGAATCCGGTTGGTTGAACTAATTCCCCTATAATAAGGGATTCATCCCAAAAAAACCGCCCTTTATGGCGCACGTCGATTCTCCATGAGCTGCGATTTTCCATGAGCTGGTCCTCGGCCCAACCATTCCCACCACGACACGTGCTCGCACTGTATGCAATGGCTTCGGTCACTGCAATGCCTGCGTTCGCCCAGACGCCCGCCACCGTCAACGTCACCGCCCCTGCACCAACGGCCCAGGCCGAGGACGAGCTTCCCGTCACCGTCAAGGCAGAGGATATCGCCGGCCGGCCCGACCGCCGGCTCGACCTCTCCCGTAACGTCGAGATCACGCGCGGCCAGACCGGCATGACCGCCGACACGGCCTGCTACCTGATCGTCGAAGACCAGGTCACGGCCACCGGCAACGTCGACATGTGGCGCTTTGGCGACCGCTACAAGGGCGACGAGCTGCAGCTGAACCTCGAAACGGGCAAGGGCTACCTGCTCAACCCGACGTATTTCATGGCGGCGAACAATGCCCAGGGCCAGGCGAGCCGGATCGACTTTTTGGGTGAACAGCAGGCCGTCGTGCGCGACGGTACCTACAGCACCTGCGAAGGACCGGATCCCGACTGGTATCTGAAATCGAGCACGCTGCGCCTGGACAAGGGCCGCGACGTCGGCACTGCCGGCAAAACGGTCATCTATTTCAAGGATGTGCCGATCCTGGGCACGCCGGCGATGTCGTTCTCGCTGTCGGGTCAGCGCCGTTCGGGCTGGCTGCCGCCAACCGTCGGCTTCGGCTCGCAGGGCAAGGCCGAGGTGATGGTGCCGTACTACGTCAACATCGCACCGAACCGCGACCTGACGCTGTACCCGCGCATGATGTTTGACCGCGGCTTCCAGCTCGGTGCGACCGGGCGCTATCTGGGCAGCACCTACAACGGCGAAACCCACGTTGAAGTGCTGCCGGACGACCGCCAGACAGGCACCACGCGCTGGCGCGCCGACTCGCTGCACAACGGCGCGATCAAACCGAACTGGTCGTACGGCTGGAACCTGCATGGCGCATCGGACGACGAATACCCGTCTGACTTTTCGCGCACTGTCGCCGCCAGCGCCGAGCGCCAGCTGCTGCGCGAACTGCGCACCGATTACTCTGGCCAGTACTGGAGCCTGTCCGCGCGCGCCCAGAATTACCAGGTGCTGCAGGACCCGGCGGCCGCCACCAATCCAAGCCTGACGGTGCCGCGCCCGTACGACCGCCTGCCGCAGATTAACTTCCGTTCGGCGCGTTACGACGTGGCGGGCTTCGACTGGGCGGTCGACGCCGAGGCGACCCGCTTCGCCCACCCCACCGACGTGGGCGGCTCGCGCGCCGTGGTCCAGGGCCAGGTCAGCTATCCGATCGTGCGCCCGGGCTGGTTCGTCACGCCCAAGCTGATGTACAACGCGGCCCAGTACGATCTCGACGACCATGCCACGCGCCTGGGCAAGCCGACCAAGTTGACGCGCTCGATTCCGACGGTGTCGTTCGACAGCGGCATGGTGTTCGAGCGCGATGCTTCGCTGTTCGGCAAGTCCACGACGCAGACGCTCGAACCGCGCCTGTTCTATGTGTACACGCCGTACGAGAACCAGGACGATGTCCCGCTGTTCGACACGGGCCGCTCTGGCTTCAATTATGCCCAGCTGTTTTCCGAGAACCGCTACGTTGGCCTGGACCGCGTGTCCGACGCCAACCAGCTGACCGCGGCGCTGGTCTCGCGCTTCATCCAGGAAGACGGCGCCGAGCGCCTGCGCCTGGCCATCGGCCAGCGCCTGTACTTCGAAGAGCCGCGCGTGCGCATCGCGGGCGAAGCGGCGCAGCAAAGCCGGTACGACCTGCTGCTGGCCGCCGGCGGCACCATTTCCGAGTCCTGGACCTTCGATAGCGGCGTACAATACGATGCGGCCGGAAGCAGTCTGTACAGCTCGAACGTGAGCGTGCAGTGGCGTCCGGGGAAGATGAAGGCCGTGAATGCCGAGTATCGTTATCAGCGTGACAGCTTCCGCAACATCGACCTGTCGGCGCAATATCCGATCTCGCGGCGCTGGTATGGCGTCGGGCGTGTCAGTTATGCGCTGCGTTCGTATGGCGTGGGGCAGGCGGTCAATCCGTCCACTGGCAGCAAGCTGATCGAGAGCCTGATCGGTCTCGAATACCAGGCCGATTGCTGGGTGTTCCGGATGGGCGCGCAGCGTTTCGTGACCGCAGCCCAGACGACGTCGACGCCGATCTTCTTCCAGCTCGAGCTCAATGGCTTGTCGCGCCTGGGCCTGGGCAATCCGCTCGAGTCGTTCAACAAGAGCGTCCCGGGTTATACGCGACTGAACGCTGGCCTCGGCCGGCCCTAAGTCAAATTTCAGACTCGGTGTCCATACTTCGTCGTCCAACCTGACGTGAACAATCCTCAAATGAGTGCTTTCCAGATGATGCGTACTACCCGTTTGCAGTCTCTCCAGTTGGCAGCCGCGCTGCTGTGCGCAATGAGCGCCGGCCAGGTCCTGGCCCAGGCCGCAGCGCCTGCCGCCGGTACGCCGGCCGCCACGACGCCAGCCGCCACGCCGGCCGCCAGCTCGGGCTTCCTGCCGCCTGCCTCGGCCAATGCCAAGGTGGTCGACTCGATCCAGGTCGTCGTCAACGATGAAGTCATCACGCGCAACGAAGTGGCTGGCCGCATGGTCCAGGTGACGGCAAACATGAAGGCACGTAACGCCCAGATGCCCGACACCGCCACGATGGAGCGCCAGGTGCTCGAGGCGATGATCGTCGAGCGCGCCCAGCTGCAGCTGGCCAAGGAGATGGGCGTCAAGGTCGATGACCGCACGCTGGACGCCACGATCGGCCGCATCGCCGAGAACCAGAAGCTGTCGGTGCAGGACATGCGCAACCAGATGGAAAAAGAAGGCATGCCCTTCTCGCGCTTCCGCGAAGACATCCGCAACGAAATCATGATGCAGCGCCTGCGCGAGCACGAAGTCGACAGCAAGGTGCAAGTCTCGGAAGCCGAGATCGACACCTATATGGCTGCCGCCAAGGCCGCCGCCGCCGACCGCATCGAAGTCAACATCGCCCAGATCCTGGTGCGCGTGCCCGAAAACGCGTCGCCCGAGCAGATCGCTGCCCGCGCCGCGCGCGCCGAAGAAGTGATGCGCCAGCTGCGCACCGGCGCCGACTTCGCGCGCATGGCCTCGACGTATTCCGACGCACCGGACGCGCTCAAGGGCGGCGATATCGGCTGGCGCGATGCCGACCGCCTGCCGCCGAATTTCTCGACCGAGCTGCGCAAGCTGGAAGCTGGTCAGGTCACGCCGATCCTCAAGACCAACGTCGGCTTCCACATCCTGAAACTGGCCGGCAAGCGTTCGCTGGCCAGCGAGACCGACAAGGCCGTCGTCGAGCAGACCCGCGCACGCCACATCCTGCTCAAGGTCACGCCGACCATGACCGAGGCTGAGGTCAAGCGCAAGCTGCTCGAAATCAAGGAGAAGATGGCCAACAACGCCGGCACCTTCGAAGATCTGGCGCGCCAGTACTCGCAGGATGGTTCGGCCAGCAAGGGCGGCGATCTGGGCTGGCTGTATCCGGGCGACACCGTGCCGGAATTCGAGACCGCGATGAATGCCCTGAAGCCGGGCGATACGTCCGACATCGTGCAGTCGCCGTTCGGCTTCCACCTGATCCAGGTCGTCGAGCGCAAGAGCGAAGACGTGACGCAGCAGAAAGAGCGCAACGTGGCGCGCCAGGTCCTGCGCGACCGCAAGATGCAGGAAGCGATGGAAGACTGGATGCGCCAGGTGCGCGACCGTGCCTACGTCGAGTTCCGCGAGGAGCAGTAAGCCATGAGTGCGCCGCTGGCGCACCAACGTCCCACGCTGGCGATCACGGTCGGCGAGCCGGCCGGCATCGGCCCCGAGATCGCGATCCGCGCCGCCTGGGCCATGCGCGATGAGGCCGACTGCGTGCTGGTGGGCGACGCTGCCTTCCTGGCGCTCACGGCCAGCCTGATCGACCCTGATATCCGCCTGGCCGCCCTGTCGACCCAGGCGCTGCGCAATGGCGGCCTGCCGCACTTCGGCGCCGCGCGGCTGGCCGTGATCGACGTGCCGCTCGACGCCCACGTGGTGCCGGGCCGGCTCGATCCCGAGAATGGCCGCGCCGTGCTGGCCACGCTCGACCTGGCGATTGAAGGCTGCGAGCGGGGCTGGTTCGACGGCATCGTCACCGCGCCGCTGCAAAAAAGCACGATCAACGATGCCGGTGTCGCGTTCTCCGGTCACACCGAATACCTGGCCGAAAAGACCGGCACGCCGAAAGTGGTGATGATGCTGGCGGGCTCGCCAGGCGAGGATCAACCGTACCTGCGCGTTGCGCTTGCTACCACCCATCTGCCGCTGAAGGATGTTCCGGGCGCGCTCACGCGCGAGAACCTGACCCAGGTGCTCGACATCCTGCACGCGGATCTGACCACCAAGTTCGGCATCGCCGCGCCCGTCATCCTGGTCACCGGCCTGAACCCGCACGCGGGCGAGAACGGTTACCTGGGCCGCGAGGAAATCGACGTCATCACGCCGGTGCTCGAGGCAGCGCGTGCGCGCGGCATCGACGCGCGCGGCCCGTATCCGGCCGACACGCTGTTCCAGCCGAAGTACCTGAAAGACGCCGACTGCGTGCTGGCGATGTACCACGATCAGGGTCTGCCAGTGCTCAAGCACGCAACCTTCGGGCGCGGCATCAATGTCACGCTCGGCCTGCCGTTGATCCGCACCTCGGTCGACCATGGCACCGCGCTCGACCTGGCCGCGCAGGGCCTCGGCCTGGCCGATTGCGGCAGCATGATCGAAGCGATCGGCGCGGCCATGCACATGGTGCTGGCGCAACGCGCGGCCGGTATCAAATAATCAAGAAAGCATTCATGAAACACGTAGCACGCAAGCGCTTCGGCCAGAACTTCCTGACCGACAAGCAAGTCCTCTCCGACATCATCGACGCCATCGCACCGCGCCAGGGCGAGACCATGGTCGAAATTGGACCGGGCCTGGCCGCGATGACGGCGCTGCTGCTCAAGCAGCTCGACCACATGCACGTCGTCGAGCTCGACCGCGATCTGGTCACGCGTCTGGAAAAAGCTTATCCGCGCGAGCGCCTGACCGTGCATTCGGGCGACGCCCTGAAGTTTGATTTCGGCGCGATTCCGGTGGCCGAGGGACAGAAGCTGCGCGTGGTGGGCAACTTGCCGTACAACATTTCCAGCCCGCTGCTGTTTCACCTGGCGGACTTCGCCCACCTGATCGAAGACCAGCACTTCATGCTGCAAAAGGAAGTAGTCGAGCGCATGGTGGCCGAGCCGGGCAGCAAGACCTACGGCCGCCTGTCGGTGATGCTGCAATGGCGCTACGACATGTCGCTGATGTTCATCGTGCCGCCGACCGCGTTCGATCCACCACCGCAGGTCGAATCGGCCATCGTGCGCATGGTGCCTGTCAAGCAGCAACTGCCGTGCGACGCCAAGCGCCTTGAAGCGGTGGTGGCCAAGGCCTTCTCACAGCGGCGCAAGGTCATTCGCAATTGCGTGGCAGGGATGTTCACCGAGGCGCAGCTGGTGGAAGCGGGCATCGATCCGAGCGTACGGCCCGAAGCCGTCAGCCTGGCGCAGTATGTGGCGCTGGCCAATCTGCCAAGCCAGGCATAGTTTTCGCAGCCATCCGGCCCGCATGTCCCAGATCAAAGCGCCTTCAGGGCGCTTTTTTCATGGGCATGCTGCTGGACGGGCAAAAAAAAGGCCCGCTACAAGAGCGGGCCGAAATCCAATTCTTTTCTGAGGAGAGTTGGAGGAGACAGGATCAGTATGCTGCGTTACAGCATATAAGTCCAATTTTCCTTTCGCATACTCGACATAAGAATTTCGTATAACTTTCTAAGTCTATGCAGCGACGCACGTCACGTTGACGTTGCTCACCGTAGCGTCACCCATGGTGCCGGTCGGGTTCACGATAGTGCAGACCTGGCCAGCCGGCTGCTTGCTGACCGTGACGCCGTAGGTCGTGCCGAATTTCACCGCAGGCAGCGCGTAGGTAATCGGCGTCGTGGCAGGCGGGGTTGCCGGCGTTGCAGCCGTGTAGGTGCCACCCGTGCTGCCGTTGGCCAGCACCAGGCCGGCGCCGGTCAGGCCAGTGATCGTGCCACCGACAGTGAATTCGTTGATCTCGCAATCAATCGCGATATCGATCGATACAAGGCGGCCCGCCGTGTCGGCGTTATTGGCGTAAAGGCCGCCTTCAGGAGCGCTCGGCACGCAGGTCTGGTGTGCCGGCTGCGTGGTCACGGTGACGGCATAGGTGTCGCCATATTCCAGCTTGTCGGGGAAGGCAAAGCGTACCGCTGCGCCGGCAGTCGTTGGCGGTGCAACCTTTAATGGAACGCCGGCATTGCTCAGGACCAGGCCATCATAAACGAGTCTGGTCACCGAACCGGCAACGGTGAACTCGGCTTTGTCGCTGCCACCACAGGCGGCCAGGCTTGCAGCCAGCGCCAGCGCAAGCGCCGGGCGGATCAGGGAAGACTTCATGCGTTTGACTCCAGGAAAATTAAGGTGCGCACGTGACGGTCACGTTGTTCACATCGGCTGCGCCCATGGTGCCGACGCCGTTGGCGATGGTGCAGCTCTGGTTGGCAGGATTCGTCAGGATCGACACACCATATGGGGCGTCTTGTGCAACACGTGCCATGGTGAACGTGGTTGCGCCGGCGGGAACGATGACGCGGTCGGCGCCGTTGATCAGGACCAGTTCGCCCTTGAGATTGCTGACTGTGCCGCCGAGGGCTTGCGTCTTGAAGTCGCAAGAGATTCGAATGTTGGTGACATCGAAGCCAGCGCGACCTTTGTTGTAAAGGTATTGGCAAGTAGTGATGTCCACATTCGACGGTACACTCTTGACCTGCACATCGTACTTGTCATCCGACGAAATCAGCTCAGGAAAGCGGAACGTGGTCACACCGGTGCCGTTCGACGGAACCGGCACCTCGAACTCCGAGCCGCCGTTATTCATCAGGACCATGCCCGGCTTGGTCACGCCGGTAATCGTACCAGCCAGCAGTAGTTGACCATCGCTACCACCGCACGCCGTCAGCAGGACCGCGCATGCCAGCGCTGCGCTTGCGCGCAGGTAGGAACTCTTCATATATTCTCCAAATAATCTAGCGGGAAAGCGCAGGCTGCGCGGTTGGAATCAAAAAATCGCTCAACATTTTAGTTCATTTATTAGGCAACCGGTCCATTTGCGCCCCATTTCCATGTGTATCAGGTTGTAAGCACAATGTCATATGAGCAACGCGCAGCCCGTGCGGTTTGCTTTTGGCCGTATGCATCGCTATGCTGGCGTAGCGTTTTTTCATGCCTGTTCCCTGGAAGCCGATGACCCGCCATCCCTGGCCCAAAGCCGTACTGTTCGACCTCGACGATACCCTGTGGCCGATCGCGCCCGTGATCCGGGCTGCCGAAACCATTCTGTATGCGTGGTTGCAGCAGCATGCGCCGCGCGTGGCCGGGCGGTTCACGATCGACAGCCTGCGCAAGGCGCGCCTGGAATTGCTGGCCCGCGAGCCCCAGTACGGGATCGACCTGAGCGCGCTACGCCACGCCGGCCTGGTCGCCGCGTTCGAGCAGGCGGGGGAGGACGTCGCCCGGGTGGAGGAGGCCATGGTCGTCTTCGTTGCCGCGCGCAATGCCGTGACGCTGTATGACGATGTGGCGCCGGGCCTCGCGCGGCTCCGGCAGCGCGCGCTGCTGGGCTCGGTTACGAACGGCGTGGCCGACCTGGTCACCATCGGCTTGGCCGACCAGTTCCAGGCATCCGTGGCGGCGCGCGACTTTGGCGCCGCCAAGCCGGATCCGGGGATTTTCCTGGCAGGCTGCGCTGCGCTCGGGGTGCTGCCGGCCGACACCCTGTATGTGGGCGATGATTTGCTGCTCGACGTCCAGGGCGCCCAGCAGGCAGGTTTGCGCGCCGCCTGGATGAACCGCAGCGGCAAGATCAACGAGCTGGCCGACCAGGTGCGCCCCGATGTCGAGGTGAACAGCATCGATGCGTTGCTCGACTGGCTCGATGCGGCGCACGAGCTGCCACAGGAGCCGCCACACGAGTTGCCACACGGATCCGCGCCGATGCGCGTATAACACTGGGACGGACAGCAGGCCTTGCGCTGCCGTGCCGCGCCCCAATTTGATTCTCATCCCAGCACCACAGAAAAAGACGCTTCCCGGAACCATGCAACTCGATCACCGTGCCCAAACCCTGCTCAAAGCGCTTGTCGAACGCTATATCGCCGACGGCCAGCCGGTCGGCTCGCGCGCGCTGTCCAAGCTGTCGGGCCTGGAATTGTCGCCCGCGACGATCCGCAACATCATGGCCGACCTCGAGGACATGGGGTTCGTCGCCAGTCCCCACACCTCGGCTGGCCGGATTCCAACACCGCGCGGCTACCGCGTGTTTGTCGATACCTTATTGACCGTCAAGCAACTCGATGAAACGACGGTTGGCGCCGAGCGCATGCGCCTGCCGCTGCAGCATCCGCAAAAGCTGATCGCCAACGCGGCCCAGATGCTCTCGTCGCTGTCGCAGTTTGCCGGCGTGGTGCAGAGCCCGCGCCGCGAATCGGTGTTCCAGCAGATCGAATTCTTGCGCCTGTCCGAAAAGCGCATCCTGCTCGTGATCGTCGATCCGCGCGGCGATGTGCAGAACCGCCTGCTGCTGACCGATGTCGACTACACGCCGGCGCAATTGTCGCAGTCGGCCAATTACCTGAACCAGAACTTTGCCGGCCAGTCATTCGACGGCGTGCGCCAACGCCTCAGTGGCGAACTGCGCCAGTTGAGCGACGACATGGGGCGCCTCATGCATGCGGCGGTCGAGGCCGGCAGCGAAGCGATGGCCGAGAGCGACGACGTGGTCATTTCCGGCGAGCGCAACCTGCTGTCGGTGACCGACCTGTCGTCGAATATGAGTTCGCTGCGCCAGATGTTCGAGATGTTCGAGCAAAAGACCGGCCTGATGCAGTTGCTGGACATGTCGAGCAAGGCCGGGGGCGTGCAGATCTTCATCGGCGGCGAATCGAACCTGGTGCCGATGGACGAGATGAGCGTGGTCACTGCGCCGTACGCGGTCGACGGCCGCATCGTTGGCACATTGGGCGTCATCGGTCCCACGCGGATGGCGTACGAGCGGGTGATTCCGATCGTCGACATCACCGCCAAGCTGCTGTCGAACGCACTGAGCCAGCCTTAACAGTTTTCTACTGTTACCAAGACGCAAAAAGGGCGCACGGGAAATCCGATGCGCCCTTTTGCTGTGCAGCCTTGCCGGCTGCGAATAACTTAGCTTGCCTTGCGCGCCGCCTGGCACTGCGGGCAACTGCCGTAGATCGCCAGCGCATGATCGACGATCGTGTAGCCGTGGGTTTCGGCGATCATTTTCTGGCGCTGCTCGATTTCGTCGTCGTAGAATTCTTCGACCCGGCCGCAGGTGACGCAGACGAGGTGATCGTGGTGCGAGCCGGCGTTGAGTTCGTAGATGGCCTTGCCGGTTTCGAAGTGGTTGCGGTTGAGCAGGCCGGCCTGCTCGAATTGCGTCAGGACGCGGTAGACGGTAGCCAGACCGACGTCCATGTTTTCAGCCAACAGGATCTTGTAGACATCTTCGGCGGTGAGGTGACGCACGGCGCTGTTCTGGAAGATTTCCAGGATTTTCAGGCGCGGGAGCGTGGCCTTCAGGCCGCTTGCCTTCAGGTCGGTCGGATTGTTACTCATGTTTGTTACTCGCATATTGGCGGAGTGCTTTATGATATAGCGTTTTGAAAGCTCCCGCTCGATTTGAGGTTACCTATGCGCGTCAAACAAGCCGTATCCCATCGATTTTCCGCCAAGGCGGTGCTGGCGGCAGGTCTCGTCTGCACGCTGACGCTGTCCGGCTGCGCGTCCTGGCGCAACCAGACCCGTCCGGCGCCACCGGTGGCAACGGACTCGGCGGCCACCGCGGCCGACGCCGACAAATCGGCCGCCATCGCCAATGCCGGCGCGCAGACCGTGCAGGCTTCGCGCCTGCAAAAGTTCCTGTGGATCTTCTCGCCTTATCGCCCGGACATCCAGCAGGGCAACTTCGTCTCGCAAGAGATGCTGAACCAGCTGAAAGCCGGCCAGACGCGCGATCAGGTGCGCTTCCTGCTCGGTTCGCCTTTGCTGCTCGATGCGTTCCATGCTGACCGCTGGGATTACCCGTTCTACCTGGCCCGCGGCAATGGCGAGCTGACCACCAGCCGCGTCACCGTGTTCTTCAAGGATGACGTGGTCGAGCGCTTCGAAGGCGGCAACCTGCCAAGCGAGCGCGATTACATTGACCGTATCGCCGGCCCCGCCAAGGTGCCGAGCAAGAAAGAAAAGCCGGAAAGCCGTCCGGTCGCACCGATCACGGTGACTGCCCCGGCAACCCAGCAGTAAGGATTGCCATGACGATGTTGAATATCGCCGTAGCCGGCGCCAGCGGCCGCATGGGCCGCATGCTGATCGAAGCCATCCAGTACGCACCCGACGCCCGCCTGGCCGGCGCCCTCGACATGCCCGGTTCGCCGTTCATCGGCCAGGATGCCGGCGCCTTCGGGGGCTTCCTCACTGGCGTGATGATCGAAGACAGCATCAAGCACGGCCTGCACAACGCCGACGTGCTGATCGACTTTACCCGCCCGGAAGGCACGCTGGCACACCTCGCGTATTGCGCCGCCAACGGCAAGCAGATGGTGATCGGCACCACCGGTTTCGATGACGCCGGCAAGGCGCAAATCGCCGCCGCCGCCGAGAAAATCGGGCTCGTGGTCGCACCGAACATGAGCGTGGGCGTGAACGTCACGCTCAAGCTGCTCGAAATGGCGGCCAAAAGTTTTGCCGAAGGCTACGACATCGAAATCGTCGAAGCGCACCACCGGCACAAGGTCGATGCACCATCGGGCACCGCGCTCAAGATGGGCGAAGTGATCGCCGACGCTATCGGCCGCGACCTCAAGGAATGCGCCGTGTACGGCCGCGAAGGCGTCACCGGCGAGCGCGATCCGTCGACGATCGGCTTTGCCACCGTGCGCGGCGGCGACGTCGTGGGCGACCACACCGTCATGTTCCTGGGCACGGGCGAGCGCATCGAGATCAGCCACAAATCCAGCAGCCGCGTGACCTACGCACACGGCGCGCTGCGCGCCGCACGCTTCCTGGCAGACAAATCCCACGGCCTGTATGACATGCAGGACGTGCTGGGCCTGAAAGCCTGATATGGCCGTTGCAGAACTGAACGGCGCTGCGATCGTCGACGAGGCGTCGTTTCATGCGCAAAGCCGGGCCGCGTTCGGCTTCCCGGCGTCGTATGCGAACAGTATCGACGCCTGGGTGGACTGCCTGAGCTACCTGCGCGACGACGAAAACATGACCAGCTTCCAGCTGGCGCCGGACGAAGTGCTCGAGATCATCATCCGCGACGCTGCCGCCATGAAGGCCGCCGTGCCTGATCTGTTGGAGGAGCTGGCCTTCTGTATTGGCGGCATCAACGAGCGGTATGAAGATTATGGCGAAACTCCGGCACTGAAACTCGTGCTGCGCTAGCAGCAAACGTCGAATAGCGCATAGCGGCGCTATCGACTGGCAGCATCCGACGCGCGGGCTTACCCGCGCTTTTTTTTTGTCCTGATTTCCTTTCATGGACAAGGCTTCCCCATCATTTCAGCAAGACCGAGAGCAGAACGGCAATATTTGCCTTGAATCTGCGTCGGGCTGTTACCCATTCCCATAATTTGCGCTGTGGCAATACAGCAGGTTCCTGCTCGCCTTAGATTGGCTGTCTGCCCATGCATGCGGCAACGATGACAACCTGAATCAGGCTGAATAAAGGCGGAACGGGAATGCAGGATCTCACTGACACAATCCGGAACGGTCTGTCGCAGAATGACCGATTGATCAAACTTGATACCAGTCTGGGCCGGGATTGTCTGGTGCCACAACGGGTCGTAGGCTGCTCACGTCTGGGACGGCACTTCGAATTTACTGTCGATGTAATCTCCATCTCGAACAAGGTCGAACTCAAGACACTCATTGCACAGCCCGTAACGCTGTGGATTCAACAATCCGACAAGTCATACCAACCCCATCACGGTTATGTGCACACGGCGCGACGGCTGGGATCGAACGGCGCCCTGACGACGTACCAACTCGGTTTTGCGTCCTGGATGCACTTCCTGAAGTTTCGTCGGGACCAGCGCATCTGGCAAGACAGAAGTGTGGCCGATATCGTCACGGATGTCTTCAATGAGCATCCTCAAGCACGCGGCCGGTTTCGGTTTGCAACGTTAAATCCGCTGCCCTCACGTTCGTACTGCCGACAGGACGAGGATGACTGGAATTTCGTTCATCGGCTGCTGGAATCTGAAGGCCTGTACGGCTTCTGGCAGCAGGCGCCGGACGGTGAAACGCACACGCTTGTGATTACCGACCGCCTTGCAATGCTCGATCCGCTTGCACCAGAAACCGTATCGTTCAGCCGCAACAGCACCGGCAACGAGACGGACGCACTGGTGCAATGGTCGGGCACACGCACGCTGCAAAGTACCACGCTGACGACTCGCACTTTCGACTACAAAAGCTCGGCGATGCTGTTCCACCCGAAAAGCACGAGCGTCCCGACAGTCGCGAATCAGGGCGCTTTGCCGGCTCAGGCCGAAGTCTACGAGTACACCGGCGCATACACATATCCGATGCAGCAGAGAGGTTACCAACTCTCCCGAATCAGGGTCGAGGAATGGGAATCCCGGACGAAACGTTTCGTTGGCGTGGGAAGCCTGCGCGGCGTCGATGCAGGGCGGCTGTTTGTTCTGAAAGGTCACCCGGATCATGACGACGATCAACCGATTCAAAAAGAATTCGCCGTGATCGAAACCACTTGGGCAATCGTGAACAATCTACCGATTGGAAAGCAAGGTTCGGCGTTCCCACACAGCCTGCAAGGCGTTGTCGATGAAGTGCGGGCGCGTCACGCCAGTGACGCAACCTTCAGTGTCTCTTGCTCAGATGGCTCGGAAGGTTTCTACATGACACAGATCGAGGCGCAACGTACGACTGTGCCTTATCACAGCCCGTTTGAACATCCAAAGCCGCAAACCCATCTGGAATCCGCAATTGTCGTGGGTCCGAAAGGCGAAGAGGTCTACACGGACGCGCTGAATCGAATCAAGGTGCAGTACATCTGGGATCGTCTGAATAGCGGTGACGAAAAGTCGTCATGCTGGATACGGGTGGCGCAGTCGGATACAGGAAATGGCTATGGCAGCGTGCATATGCCGCGCGTGGGTGAGGAAGTCCTCATTGACCATATCGGCGGAGATTGTGACAGGCCGGTGGTAATTTCGCGCATGTATAGCGGTTCAGCGGCACCCCGATGGCATTCAAATGGACGGCTCTCGGGGTACCGTTCCAAGGAATTCAGTGGAAATGGCTATAACCAACTGGTGATGGACGACTCAACCTCGCAGAGCCGGCTTCATTTGTATTCGAGCAGTTACCGATCGCAGCTGCATTTGGGCTATCTCGTCGAGCAATCGGATAATTCACGTGGTGCATTGCTGGGCAATGGGTTCGATCTCAAATCGGATGCGTACGGAGCCATTCGCGCGGGGCAGGGGTTGTTTGTCTCGACCCACTCGGCGGCGTTCAACCAACCGCTGGATGTCACAGCCGCAACCGAGCAGCTGGCGAGTGCCAATATGGTGCTGGAATTGGCTTCGCAGTCGAGCGCTTCGAACCAGGCCGAGAGTCTGGACGAAGGACACACTGCACTGAAGAAGTTCACTGATGCCACCCAACACAACGTATCAGACAATACTGGAGCTGGTGGAACTGGCAACGCGAATGGATTTTCCACGCCCATCATGCTGATGGCGAGTCCCGCAGGTGTGTGTGTATCGACGCACGATTCGGCCCAACTTACCGCAAGTCAGCACGTCAATATCGTGAGTGGCAAGAGCACGCACGTCGCAGCCGGCAAATCGCTGATCGTCAGTGTGATGGAAAAGATCAGTCTTTTTGCGCAGAACGCCGGGGTGAAGTTATTTGCCGCGAAGGGAAAGATCGACATCCAGGCGCAGGGAGATGCACTGGCCCTGTCCGCATTGAGCGATGTGACGATTACCAGCGTCAGCGGAAAACTGCTGCTTTCGGCTGAAAAGGAAATCTGGATCGGTGCCGGCGGCTCATACATCCGGATCACAGCCGAGTCGATCGAGAATGGTACATCCGGTCAGATTCTCGAAAAATGTGCGTCGTGGGACAAGCTCGGAGCATCGTCGATGCGCCTGCCGGCGCAGGTTACCAGCGTTGCCAATGGCTGTTCGTGGAAAACCGCGTCAGCGTCTGCGGACAGCGCTTCAAGTGTCGTCATGGAGTAGTGCGATGCGTAATCTGGAGCCTGGACAATCCCTTTGTTTCGACAGCGTAGCCACATCACCTGCTGTCGATGAAAACGCGCGCATTGCATCGCTGAACGTCTTCCTCAAGGAGTGGTTCGGGCGGCACCGCGACATGCACTGCTACCTCGCCATCGACCCCAGTCAGCGGGATTGGACAAGCGACGATGCCGATGGCAAGCCGCAGTTGTCCGAGCTGCATCGGGTTGATGTGGACATCGATCATGGTGCCTTTCCCGAAGCGCATCGTCCCTATCTTCTAAAACTTGATTTGGCGACGCCGATCGGTGTGAATGCGCTGGCGCACAGTGTACGTGTGGCATACGAAGACCGGCGGCCGGAATCCATGGCCGAGGGTCTCGGCCAACGCGTCGGTGGCTGGCTGGGGAGCCGTGCTTCTCCTGAAGAAGTCGCCATGTACTGGTCCAGGCTTGCGCTTCAGTGTGATGACAACAGACGCACCTGCGTGCTGCGGTTCTATGATTCGCGTGCCATGGCATTGATCTGGGGAACCCTGTCGCGAATGCAGCGGCAAGCCATGCTCGGGCCGGTGCGGGCATGGCATGTCCTCGACGCAAGTGCCACGCCGAAACTTCATTTAGCGTCGTCAGAACCGCGTCCGGACTTCGTATTGTCGGCCGCACAGTGGCAGAAGATCCATCGGCACGGTTTCGTTAATCGGGCGCTTGCACTGCACGCGCGGGCATGTTGCCGCCAGCCGGCGCCTGGCGAAATCGAGACTGCTATTGCTGCCGCTGAGCGCGCCGAGCGATACCGGTTGACCGACCGTGATGACTGGGTGGCGTTTATTGGCCATGCGTTGACATGGCACCCACAGTTCGACTTGCATCCGAAGGTATTGCTGCTTCTCGAAAACAAGGCTGACGACGATTTCTATACCAGCGTGATTGGGCAGCTGACTGCAGACGACATCGACGAGATACAGCACGGTTCCTGGCATGAGCACCTGGCTGCTCTGGCACCCGCAAAAGCGCAGCACGCGCATGGCATTGACTACGACGACAACGTATGACAACCAATAACCAGACATGCAAGAACTGCGAAAAAACCGGCCTCCCGATCCTGCCAGTGCGCTATAGCGTTTTACCCAACAAGGTAAAAGCCACTTTGCCCGCAGGAATCGGCGGCGCACGGGTAACGGATGTCGCGCTGGATGCACACCACTACGGATTACGCACACTACGTGAGGGCTGGATCTACCTCTTCTATGAAGTTGGCGCGCGCGGCAGTCGGTATTGGGAAGTGTACAAGGTAACGTCAGATGGACGCCTGTGGAAGCAGAGCTTGCCACTGCCGCGGGAACTGGTAATCCATCCAAGCTGCGCGCGCGGCGCGATGACAGTGCCGATGGATATCATTGCCATCGAACGACCGGAAAAGTGTACCGGCCGGGTATTCATTGCGTTCTCGGCGCACGCCTGGCACAAGGACGTCCTCGATCGGTATGCCTCGGATGCGGCATTGATGCAGGCCCGGATGCAATTCATCAAGCCATCGGAATGGGTCGCAAGTGGTGCCGATGCCAACGGACATGCGGTAATCCCCCCATTTTTAGAGCACGCTAAAAGTAGAGGTTAAGCGGCGAGCGCCAATTTCTGTTTTGGCGTAATACCGCCGAGCGCCATGTTAGGCCGGTCGTGATTGTAGGTCCACAACCAGTTGGTGGCAAATTCCTGAACTTCATCGAGCGTTTCAAACAGGTGATGGGCAAGCCAATCATAGCGAACCGTCCTGTTGTAGCGCTCGACGTAAGCGTTTTGCTGGGGCTGGCCAGGCTGAATGAAATCGATGCGGATACCGTGCCTGGCAGCCCAGGCTAGCGTCACCGCGCTGATGTATTCGGGACCGTTATCGCAGCGGATGGCGTCCGGTTTGCCACGCCATTCGATGATCCGGTCGAGCGATCGAATCACCCGTTCAGATGGCAGCGAGAAATCGACTTCGATCCCGAGGCCTTCGCGGTTGTAGTCGTCGATGACGTTGAACAGCCGGATACTGCGTCCATCGGCAAGCTGGTCATGCATGAAGTCCATCGACCAGCACTGATTGATCGCCGTCGGCACCGCCAACGGCAGCGGCTTCTCGCGTACCAGCCGATGGCGCGGCTTGATGCGCAGGTTCAGCTCGAGCTCGCGGTAAATCCTGTAGACGCGCTTGTGGTTCCATTTGAAGCCCTTCACGTTGCGCAGGTACAGGAAGCACAGTCCAAAGCCCCAGTTGCGCTGGTTATTTGTCAGCCGTACCAGCCAGTCCGCGATCACGCCGTTCTCGGCATCGAGCTTGGCCTTGTAGCGATAGCAGGTCTGACTGATGTGAAATGCCTGGCATGCCAGGCCTATCGTGGCTGACCGGTTCGCCACGGCCCACTGCGCCATCTCCCGCCGCTGAGATGGCGCTACCACTTTTTTGTGAGTGCCTCCGCAACGATCTCGGCCTTGAGGCGCTCCTCGGCATACATCTTCTTGAGGCGCCGGTTCTCGTCCTCGAGCTCCTTCATGCGCGCCATGAGCGACGCGTCCATGCCGCCGAACTTGGACCGCCACTTGTAGAACGTGGCGTTGCTGATGCCGTGCTCGCGGCACAGCTCAGGGACCGGGCTGCCGCCTTCGGCTTGCTTGAGGATGGCGATGATCTGGCTGTCGGTAAAACGGGACGTCTTCATGTAGAGCTTTCTGTTCTTAAGTAGAAAATTCTACTTCTAAACGCGCTCTTTCTGTGGGGGGATTACCATGCCATCGTCGCCACTGAGAAGGTAGTGGACAGTATTGTTGAATACATGCCCGGTTTCGACCCGAGACTACTTGCTCTTCCCGATGAAAAGCAGTCGTTCAGTGACCAGAAAGGTGGTTACAACGAAGGCTTGTTAAAGCATGAGGTGTCACGCTACCACCCGTTCATTAGGCAGGCATCACCTGCCTCAGCGAGTCGGGCGCTTGTGAAGCTGATGAATCAGATCGGCGCAACTGGTGCGGATCCCGGCGGCGATGCCTCGCATTGTCCGCCGATGATGCTTGCGCTGTGGGACGGCATTGGCATTGTGCATGAGCTGAATGGTTTTCGTGGCGACCCCGTCTCATGGCTCGATCTGTACGTCACAAAGGAACGTGCGTTACAGGTCGGCGCACTGCAAAGCATCGACGCCGCATATGCGATTGTCCAGTCACGCACGAATCATGAGGTAAAAGGCCGGGAAACGACGGCGCGAAACGCCCATTCGACGACTGCGCTTGCGCAACCAATGGCGCAAGGTGCGCTCGACGCGCAACGCGCCCGGACGTTGGCCGGTGCTGCCCCGCATCGGGTTGCGCAGGTCAACGCCTACTACGACGACATGAACTGGATGGCCGCCAACAAGATTCCCGGTACCTGCCAGAACAAGCTGATCCGGCTAAGTCAGTCGACATCGGCTGGTAATGCGAACTCAAGCGTGCCTTACACCGGTACCTATCGCGATGAGACCTTGAACGACGCGCGGAATTACCTGAAAGTACAACCTGGCGCGCATGACCGGAATGTGGCGAAGACCTTCGATTACAACTGGTCAAAGTACGAAGTCCTGCTCAAGCGCCAGGAGATTGAGCGCTTTCGGGCGCAATACAAGGCGCTTCAATCCGCAGTTTTCGACCTGCAAGAGTCACGTAGTGCGGATGTCGGCAAATGGCTGCAGGCAAAGCTCTTTCTCGATACGCTCGAAGATTATCAGTCGCCGGATATGCTTGACGCTGCCGCGTTCGAGATCACCATCACCGATGCGATTGCAGGCCTCGGTTCCACGCCAAAAGGTAAGCAAATCCTTGATGCGCTTGTCACCCAGTGGGATCCACTCCAACCGGGGAGCATCATCTGGCGTGTGTTTGCCATGAACCAGAAAGATGCCCGGCAAGAGCTTGGCAAGTTATTGAAGGCGGCATTGGCGAAAAAGAACATGCCGCTGGAATCGGCCCAGGCAGGCACCAGCAACAGCCCTGGCGTTGAAGCAGTATTTTCGGCTGCGGCAATGATCGGAAAACTCAGCGGTTATTACGGGAAGCTCTCAGCGCTGGCACTCGAAACCGATCCCAAGAAAATATCACCGATAGGCGCATTGCTCAAACGCCTTGGAGTTGACACATTTGGCATGACTGTCGGCGACGCGATCTTTAAACAATTCCGGATCAATCAGATTGGCGATTTTGTTGGAGAGAAGATTATTCAAAGTGTCTTCCTTCAGCGATCCGGTATTTCTTACGTGGACGCGATGAAATTGGTGCGTCAGCAGGCAAAGCTGGAGATGTTGAGCCGCCGTGAAACAGTCGAGCGGTTGGTAAGAACCCGCTCTATATTGCGCGCCGATGCACCGACTCAAGTGCCGAGGTCGACACTGGCTCTGTATGACGTGTGGGACGAAATGCAGTCGACTGACGATGGCGTGAAAGCACTGAGATCAAGTCGAATTGCGGTAGTTGCCGCATTAATGGAGGCAGTAAATTTCTACAAGATCATGACGGCTGCAACGGATGAAGATACTGAGTTGAAACTGATTCAGTCGGGAGCATCGTTGCTGTCGTCGCTCATCACGATCACGATGACGCCTTTTTATGTAGCTTTGAAAGATTCTGTTCGCTCGCAGAGTTGGAAACTAGTGGGTGGAGGGCTTAGCAGTTTTGGGACATTTATATCTACCTGGATAGCCGGGGAGAAAACGATCAAGCTGTGGAATGAAGGAAAAATGGATTTAATGGGAATTTACGCATTAAAAAGTGTAGCTGGTTTCTGCTCAGGCGGTGCAATTTTAGTTGAAGCGACGAGTACTGCAGCACCTCTGCTCAGGAAAATCGCGAACCGATATGGAACGATTATTGTCATTGAAGCTGTGGAGACAGTCACAAAACGGGCGATTGCTTTGGCAGCAATTCGCTACTTTACGTGGCTGACAGGTTGGGAAGCGATGATATTTTTAATTGTAATCGAAGCAATGGCCGCTTGGCTCACTCCAACCGAATTGGAAGAATGGTGTTCACGATGTGTTTTCAGTGCCGGAAAAGCACCAGGAATAATCGTTATAAACAGTAACGTCACCCTTTATTCAGACCCTTCTAAACAAGAGAAGGATTTTTTCAACGCTATGACCTCATTATTATGAAAAACGAAGATCATTACGATTTCATTTTATTGCCGGCAGGAAAAATATCAAAGCTAAGATGCTACACTCGTGAACATGATTTCATAACTACCAGAGATGAACATATACAAATCGGCATAACTGCGATAGTAGCCACAGCAATGGGGATGGGTGCACAAGCTGCCGGCATGGTGGGCTCAGCCGGGAATAAAGCTGAAAAAGCGCACTGGCTGGAATTTGAACTTGACGGTAAAAAAATACAAGGTTGGGTTTGGAAGATGCCTTTGGGTACTGGGGATAATGTCGAAGTTGTTGCTCGACATACTGGAGGCAATTGCTACACAGCTTATGCAATAAAGCGCGTTGATGACGGCTTGGTTGCCGCTTACCCTCACGTGATTGCTGGAAGGAAGGTCCTGTATCGTAACTCGGTAAGAGGTTGGTTATGGTTCTCAGTTATCTGTTTTTTATTGCCTATCTTATTTTTTATGATAGAAATCGGGGTGAGCGCATTGTTTGACGAAAAAATGTGGAGCTTTATGAAAATGTGGGTTGTAGTTTGTCCTGTGGTAATTGCAGTAATAGCCTTTAGAATTTCAAGGATGTATATGGAGTCTGTTTATATGGCCGAAGATATATTCAGTACATTCGGCTGGCCAGATGTAGAAAAAATCGATCTGCGAAAGACTTCCAAAGAGAATCCAGGGGACTACAAAATCCCTGGATTCGGTGAACATTATTTTCGTTATAAAGCTAAAGTGGCATCCGGATATAGCATGAATTTATCAGGCCGGAAATAAAATGATCTTCTTCAGGAGCCTGACTCGTCTGATTTTGACTAAGCCATGTTTGAGCTATGATGAAAAGAGATGACCCTCACGATTCTCTGTTGTTGCTAAAAGGGAAAATATCAAAGCTCAGATGCTACACACGTGAACATGATTTCATATCGACCACAGATCAACATAAGCAAATTGGAATAACTGCAATAATCGCCACAGCGATGGGAATGGGTGCACAAGCTGCAGGCATGGTGGGCTCAGCCGGGAATAAAGCTGAAAAAGCCCACTGGCTAGAGTTTGAACTTGATGGTAAAAAAATACAAGGCTGGATTTGGGTGATGCCTTTGGGTACTGGGGATAATGTCGAGGTCGTTGCTGAACATACCGGGGGCCTTTGTTATACAGTTTATGCAATAAGACGCGTTGATGACGGCTTGGTTGCTGCTTATCCGCATGTGATTGCGGGAAGGAAAGTCCTTTATCGGAACTCGGTGAGAGGCTGGCTATGGTTCTCAGTTATCGCAATTCTGTTATATGTGTTCGATTCCGTGATCGAAATGGGTTTGAGTATTTTGCTTGAGGAAGATACGTGGCATTTCATGACGCTGTGGGTCGTAGTTTGTTTTGTGACGATTGGGCTAATCGCCTTCAGAATTTCCAGGATGTATATGGAATCTGTCTGTATGGCCGAAGCGATATTCAGGACATTTGGCTGGCCAGATGTGGAAAAAATTGATCTGCGAAAGACTTCCAAGGCGAATCCAGGTGAGTACAAAATTCTTGGTTTCGGCGAACGTTATTTTCGTTATAACATCCCAGTAGCAACCTGATGCAGCGTAGATTTGTCAGGGCTGGAAATAAACGAATCTTATTTGGGAGCCTTATTCGTCTGAATTTGGCCAAGCCATGATAACTAATCTCTCAATCATCATGATCAATCTGATACGACTAGGAGACGACACCGACCACGGTGGGAAAGTCATCACCGCTTCGTCGACAATGCGATTCGACAACCGTTCAGTGGCGCGCAAGGGCGATGAAGTGTCATGCCCGCAGCACCCTGGCGTAAAACCGAACGTCATTCAAGAAGGCGATGAATCGATGACGGATGATGGTGCGCCGATTGCCCGGCACGGTCATCGCGCCACCTGCGGTTGTTGCCTGATCTCCAGCTTGGCGTAATGTGGCGGTCAGTTGCCAGCGCAATCTGCGTCGCATGCTCTGCCTGAGCTGCAGCGGTGCTGGGCAAACTGATGTGTCCAGATGGCGCAGCTTGATGGAACAAGCTGATCGGCAGTTCGCCAATGCACTTGCCCCACCAATTTTGACAATACTGAACTGATCTTTAGTGCAGGATGCAGGTTGCAGGCAACATCGCCCGCCAGCAAACTAGCGCTGCCATCCTCTGGCGCTTCGCTCAAGGCAGCAGTCAGCTGACAGGGGCCCCACGCCGCCATCCCCAAGCCGCTCCCTCTCCACGCCGCACTGCAAATTGAACCAGCTATAATGCTCGGTTCCATCTCCCACATTACGTCTGCAGAAATCATGCAAGAAAAATATAGTCCAGCCGAAGTCGAACAGGCCGCCCAGGCCTACTGGAAATCGATCGACGCCTATAAAGCTGTCGAACACGATCCGCGTTTCCCGAAGGGCAAGTATTACGCCTGCTCGATGCTGCCTTACCCATCGGGCAAGCTGCACATGGGCCACGTGCGCAACTATACGATCAACGACGTGATGTACCGCTACCTGCGGATGAACGGCTACAACGTTCTGATGCCGATGGGCTGGGATGCCTTCGGCATGCCTGCCGAAAACGCGGCGATGGCCAACAACGTGCCGCCGGCCGAGTGGACCTATTCGAACATAGCCCACATGCGTGGCCAGATGGAGTCGATGGGCTTGGCGATCGACTGGTCGCGCGAGATGACCGCCTGCAAGCCGGACTACTACAAGTGGAACCAGTGGATGTTCCTCAAGATGCTCGAGAAGGGCATCATCTACCAGAAGACCGGCACCGTGAACTGGGACCCGGTCGACCAGACCGTGCTGGCCAACGAGCAGGTCGTCGACGGCCGCGGCTGGCGTTCGGGCGCGCTCATTGAAAAGCGCGAAATCCCGATGTACTACGTGCGTATCACCGAATACGCCGACGAACTGCTCGACCATGTCGACAACAAGCTGCCAGGCTGGCCCGAGCGCGTGCGCACGATGCAGGCCAACTGGATCGGCAAGTCGACCGGCGTGCGCTTCGCGTTCCCGCACACGATCGCCGACGACACCGGCGCGCCAATCGACGACGGCAAGCTGTACGTCTTCACCACGCGCGCCGACACGATCATGGGCGTGACCTTCTGCGCCGTGGCACCGGAGCACGCGCTGGCCCAGCACGCCGCAAAGAACAACCCGGCGCTGCAGCAATTCATCGCCGAATGCAAGCTCGGTTCCGTCATCGAAGCCGACATGGCGACGATGGAAAAGAAGGGCATGCCGACCGGCCTGTTCGTCACCCATCCCGTGACCGGTGAACAGATCCCGGTCTGGGTCGGCAACTACGTCCTGATCACCTACGGCGATGGCGCCGTGATGGGCGTGCCGGCGCATGACGAACGCGATTTCGGCTTCGCCAAAAAATACAATCTGCCGATCAAGCAGGTCGTGGCCGTCGAAGGCCAGGAATTCTCGCTCGACGCCTGGCAGGAGTGGTACGGCGACAAGGACAACGGCCGCACGATTAACTCGGGCAAGTACGACGGTCTCGATTACACCTCGGCCGTCAACGCGGTCTCGGGTGAACTGGCAAGCCAGGACCTGGGCGCCAAGAAGGTCACGTTCCGCTTGCGCGACTGGGGCATCTCGCGCCAGCGCTACTGGGGCACGCCGATCCCGATGATCCACTGCGCCGAGTGCGGCATCGTGCCGGTGCCAGAAGCCGACCTGCCGGTCGTGCTGCCCGAGCACCTGGTCCCGGACGGCACCGGCAATCCGCTGAACAAGGACGAAGCGTTCCTCAAGTGCGACTGCCCGACCTGCGGCAAGCCTGCGCGCCGCGAAACCGACACGATGGACACGTTCATCGATTCGTCGTGGTACTACATGCGCTACACGTCGCCGGGTTCCAACAACGCGATGGTCGACGAGCGCAACGATTACTGGATGCCGATGGACCAGTACATCGGCGGCATCGAACACGCCGTCATGCACCTGCTGTACGCGCGCTTCTGGACCAAGGTGATGCGCGACTTCGGCCTGGTCAAATTCGACGAGCCGTTTGTGAACCTGCTCACGCAGGGTATGGTGCTCAACGAGACCTACTACCGCGAAGCCGCATCGACCAAGAAGACCTGGTTCAACCCGGCCGACGTCGAGCTGACCTTCGATGACAAGGGCCGCCCGCAAAGCGCGGTGTTGAAGGCCGACGGCCAGCCGGTGGAAATCGGCGGCACCGAAAAGATGTCGAAGTCCAAAAACAACGGCATCGATCCGCAAGCGCAGATCGAGCAGTACGGCGCCGATACCGCGCGCCTGTTTACGATGTTCGCGTCGCCACCCGAGCAGACGCTCGAGTGGTCGAACAGCGGCGTCGAAGGCGCCAGCCGCTTCCTGCGCCGCGTGTGGGCCTTCGGTTACGCGCAGCGCGCGCGCATTGCTGCGGCACTGACCGGTGAAGTGCAGGGCACGCACACCGATGCGCAGAAAACGCTGCGCCGCGAAGTGCACAAGATCCTGCAACAGGCGGACTACGACCTGAAGCGCATCCAGTACAACACCGTGGTCTCGGCGTGCATGAAGATGCTCAACACGCTCGAATCGAGCAAGCTCGATGACAGTGCAGCGTCCAACGCCATCATCGCCGAAGGCTTCTCGATCTTCCTGCGTTTGCTGAACCCGGTCGCGCCGCACATCACGCACGCGCTGTGGCAGGAACTTGGCTTTGCCGGTGTCCATGGCGACCTGCTCAACGCCCCATGGCCGGAAGTCGATCCACAGGCGCTCGAACAGTCCGAGATCGACATGATGATCCAGGTGAACGGCAAGCTGCGTGGTTCGGTCAAGGTCGCAAAGGATGCCGACAAGGCGACCATCGAAGCGGCTGCGCTGGCCAGTGAAGCAGTGCAGAAGTTCATCGAAGGCACGCCGAAGAAGGTCATCGTCGTGCCGGGCAAACTTGTCAATATCGTGGTCTGATGATGAACATCTCGAACAACAACTACCTCGTCCGCGCCCTCGGTGCAGTTTTGCTGGTCGCGATGCTGGCAGGCTGCGGCTTCAAGCTGCGCGGCAGCGACGGCCAGTACAACGTGCCGTTCCAGAGTCTCTGGCTGTCGTTCAACGAAGCCTCGCCGCTGGGCACGGAGCTCAAGCGCAACCTGCGCGCGGGCGATAACCTGCGCATCGAGTCCGATGCGTCCAAGGCCGAGGCGTTGTTCGATGTGATCAGCGAGTCGCGCGGCAAGTCGATCCTGTCGCTCAACAGCCTGGGGCGCGTGCGTGAATACTCGCTGAGCTACACGCTGGTGTTCCAGGTGCGCGACGCCAACAACCGCCAGCTGCTGGCGCCGACCGAGATCACCCTGCGCCGCAATATCGCGTTCGATGAATCGCAGGTGCTGGCCAAGGAATCCGAAGAAGCGCTGCTGTACCGCGACATGCAGTCCGACCTGGTGCAGCAGATCCTGCGCCGTCTGGTGGCGATCAAGCCGCTGGCGCCCGTGACGGCGCCTGCGACGCCGGCAGCCGCCTTGCCGACGCCGTAAACGATGCAACTGCGGCTCGAAGCGCTCGACGGCCACTTGGCCAAGAACCTGGCGCAGCTGTACGTGATCGCCAGCGACGAGCATCTGCTGGCGCTGGAAGCGGCCGACCGCATCCGCAAGGCGGCGCGCGCGCAAGGCTATACCGAGCGCGATGTGCTGAGCGTGGAGCGCACCTTCAAGTGGGGTGAGCTGCTGGCGGCCAACCAGGCGCTGTCGCTGTTCGGCGACAAGAAGCTGATCGAGCTGCGCATCCCGACCGGCAAACCGGGCAAGGATGGCAGCGCCGCGCTGCAGGCCTATGCGAAAGACCTCAGCCCCGACAACCTGACGCTGATCACGCTGCCCAAGCTCGACTGGCAGACGGCCAAGGCATCGTGGGTGACGGCGCTGCAGCAGGCCGCGGTCTACATCGACATTCCGAACATCGAGCGCGCGCAACTCCCGGCCTGGATTGGCAACCGGTTGGCAGCGCAGGGCCAGAGCGCCGAGCGCCAGAGCCTGGACTTCATCGCCGACCGTGTCGAAGGCAATCTGCTGGCGGCGCACCAGGAGATTCAAAAGCTCGGCCTGCTCCACGAGCCGGGCAAACTCACGTTCGAGCAGGTGCACGACGCCGTGCTGAACGTGGCGCGCTACGACGTGTTCAAGCTGTCCGAGGCCATGCTCACGGGCGACACGGCGCGCCTGGTGCGCATGCTCGAAGGCCTGAAGGGCGAAGGTGAGGCGCTGCCGCTGGTCTTGTGGGCGGTGGCCGAAGAAATCCGCACGCTGCTAAAATTGAAGAGCGGGATGAGTCAGGGCAGGCCACTGAATGCCCTGCTCAAGGAATACCGGATCTGGGGGCCGCGCGAGCGGATGATGGAGCCGGCGCTGCGCCGCGTGTCGCTCGCGACACTCGAAGCGGCGCTGCAAGAAGCGGCGCAGGTCGACCGTATGGTCAAGGGCTTGCGCGCCAAAAAATTCGCGGGCGACGCGTGGGATGCGATGTTGCAGCTGGCGTTGCGGGTGGCGCGGTAAGGCTCTCGCAGTAGAGCCTTGGCTCGACGCCGATGAACATCGCCGCCTTGCGCGAGCCAGGTTAATGCAATGGGAAACTCGATGGACATTACCGCACACATGCACACGCTGGGCCAGCAAGCCCGCGCCGCCGCGCGCGCCATGGCACGCGCCGACACCGCCACCCGCAACCGCGCCCTGCACCTGATTGCCGATGCGATCGAGCGCGACGCCGACCTGCTGCGCGCCGCCAATGCCCGTGACCTCGAGGCCGCCCAGGCGGCAGGTCTGGCCCCGGCACTGATGGACCGCCTGGCATTGTCCGACGCGGCGATTTCGACGATGGTCGCCGGCCTGCGCCAGATCGCCACCTTGCCCGATCCGGTCGGCGAAATCTCGAACATGAAAGTGCGCCCGAGCGGCATCCAGGTCGGCCAGATGCGCGTGCCGCTGGGCGTGATCGGCATCATCTACGAAGCGCGCCCGAACGTGACGGTCGATGCGGCGGGCCTGTGCATCAAGAGCGGCAATGCGGCGATCCTGCGCGGCGGCTCGGAAGCGATCCACTGCAACCGCGCGCTGGCCAAACTGGTCGCCGAAGGCCTGGCTGGCGCCGGCCTGCCGCAGGCGGCAGTGCAGGTGGTCGACACGGTCGACCGCGCCGCCGTCGGTGCGCTGATCACGATGCCGCAGTACGTGGACGTCATCGTCCCGCGCGGCGGCAAGGGCCTGATTGCGCGCCTGATGGCCGAAGCCACGGTCCCGATGATCAAGCACCTCGATGGCATTTGCCACGTCTACATCGACGACAAGGCCGACATCGACAAGGCGCTGGCCATCGCGTTCAACGCCAAGTGCCACCGCTACGGCACCTGCAACACGATGGAAACGCTGCTGGTTGCGCGCGGCATCGCCCCGACCGTGCTGCCGCGCCTGGCCGAACTGTATGCGACCAAGTCGGTTGAGCTGCGCGCCGATCCGGAAGCGTTCGCGATCCTGGCCGGTTATCCGCATCTGGTCGCGGCAACGGAAGAAGACTGGTCGACCGAATACCTGGCGCCGATCCTGGCCGTGAAGGTGGTGGCCGGCATCGACGAGGCGATGGACCACATCGACGCGTACTCGTCGAAGCACACCGAATCGATCGTCACCGAAGACCACAGCGGCGCGATGCGCTTCTTGCGCGAAGTCGACTCGGCGTCGGTGATGATCAATGCGTCGACGCGCTTTGCCGATGGCTTCGAATACGGCCTGGGCGCCGAGATCGGCATCTCGAACGACAAGCTGCACGCACGCGGCCCGGTGGGCCTGGAAGGCCTTACGTCGCTCAAGTATGTCGTGTTCGGGCACGGCGAAGTCCGCAACTGAATTCAACGTTTACCACAAGGAAAGCATGTACCTCTGGATCAAAGCACTGCACATCGTCTTCATTGCGTCCTGGTTCGCCGGCCTGTTCTACCTGCCGCGCCTGTTCGTCAACCTGGCCGAGGAAACCAACCCCGCAGCGCGTGACCGCCTGCTGGGCATGGCACGCCGGCTGTACCGCTTCTCGATGATCCTGTCGGTGCCAGCGGTGCTGCTGGGCGCGTGGCTGTGGCTGGGCTACGGCATCCAGGGCGGCTGGCTGCACGCGAAACTGCTGCTCGTGTTCCTGACCATCGGCTACCATCACATGTGCGGCGGCATCCTCAAGAAATTCGAGCGCGGCGTCAATACGCGCAGCCACAAATGGTATCGCTGGTTCAATGAAGTGCCCGTCGTGCTGATGCTGGCGATTGTCATCCTGGTGACCGTCAAGCCGTTCTAAACCTGCATTTTTTGTATTGCTGCGTCATCGGCCCGGGCTGGTGGCGCGTTTAATTTTTCATCGTTTCATCAACGGACAAAGGGTACCCCTCATGGCTTCCTATTTTTGCCCATGCCCACGCGGCATGGAAGCGGCGCTGGCCGAAGAAATCGGCGAGATCGCCGCACAAAGCACCACGCTGAAAGTGCACAACCAGGTGCCCGGCGGCGTGCACTGCTCGGGCACAATGCAGGATGCCTGGCTGCTCAACCTGCATTCGCGCATCGCCTCGCGTGTGCTGATGCGCATGGCCCAGCGCAGCTATACCACCGAAAACGACATCTACGACCTGGTGCTCGAGCAGACCTGGGAAGACTGGTTCGGCCCCGATCACACGATCCGCGTCGACGTCACAGCCGTCAAGTCGCCGCTGCGCAGCCTTGAATTCACGACGCTCAAGATCAAGGACGCGATCTGCGACCGCTTCCGCGACCAGTACGACAAGCGCCCGTCGGTCAACACGCGCGAACCGGACATGCGCATCGTCGGTTTTCTGGACGCCCGCAACTTCATCGTCTACCTCGACACCTCGGGCGAAGCGCTGTTCAAGCGCGGCTGGCGTGAAGAGACGGGCGACGCGCCGCTGCGCGAGAACCTCGCCGCGGGTCTGCTGCGCGTGTCGGGCTGGAAGCCGGGCGTGCCGCTGTTCGACCCGATGTGCGGCTCTGGCACCATCCTGGTCGAAGCGGCCCAGATGCTGCAAGGGATTCCGTCCGGCGCGCGCCGCAGCTTCGCCTTCGAAAAATTCGCCGACCACGACCGTCAGGCCTGGGCCGCGATGAAAGCGGCGGTCAAGCCGAACGTGCTGCCGCAGGAGCCAACCATCTTCGGCTCCGACATCTCGGGCGACATGGTCGAAATGACGCGCCATAACCTGAAGATCGCCGGCATCCTGTTCGACGTGCCGCTCAAGCAGATCGAAGCGCAGCACGTGTCGGCGCCGACGAGCGAGCCGGGCATTCTCTTGACCAACCCGCCGTACGGCGAGCGGATCGGCGTGCGCGGCGACAGCACCGTGCCGCAGGACGACATGGCGGCCGGCTTCTACGCCGCGTTCTCCACGACGCTCAAGCAGCGCTTTGCCGGCTGGACCGCCTATCTGTTCACGGCCGACCTGGGCCTGCCGAAAATGCTGCGCCTGAAAGAGTCGCGCAAAACCCCGTTCTTCAATGGCGCGCTCGAATGCCGCCTGTTCCGTTTCGACATGGTGGCGGGCTTCAACCGCCGCGAGGAAGCCAAACCAAAGCAGGACTGACCCGGAACCGCCCCATGCTGCCAGAACCATCCGATCTGCCCAAGGACCCCGTCACCCCCGTGCCGGCGCCGCCGCCCCACAAGATCGCGATGCTCTCGGCGGGCGGACTGGCAACGCTGCTGGCAGCGCTGTCGATGCTGGGGCCATTCTCGATCGACGCCTACCTGCCGGCGTTCCCGCAGATCCAGGCCCAGCTTGCCGCCACGCCGCTGCAGGTCCAGCAAACCCTCACCGCCTACATGCTGGCCTTTGCCGTCATGGTGCTGTGGCATGGTGCGCTGTCCGATGCGTTCGGGCGCCGCAACGTGATCCTGGTGGCGCTGGTGGTGTTCGCGATCGGCAGCTTCGGCTGCGCCTCGGCGTCGTCGGTGGAATACCTGTGGGTGTTTCGCATCCTTCAGGGTGTGTCGGCCGGGGCCGGCGTGGTGGTGGGGCGCGCGATCATCCGCGATTTGTATTCGGATACCGCGGCGGCGCGTCTGCTGTCGATGGTCACGATGATCTTCTCGATCGCCCCGGCCATCGCGCCGGTGGTGGGCGGCTGGATCGTCACGCTGCTCGACTGGCGCGCGATCTTCCTGGCGCTGTCGGTCTACACCGTGCTGCTGTTCTGGTTCTGCTGGAAGCACCTGCCCGAGACGGTGCCGCCGACCGAGCGCCAGCCGTTCAATCCCCGTTTTCTGGCGCAGAGCTACGGCGCCATCTTCAGCTCGTTCCTGTTCCTGACGATGGCCGGCGTGACGGCGCTGAACTTCGCCGGCCTGTTCCTGTACATCGCCGCGGCGCCCGTCATGCTGCCCGAAAGCCTGGGCCTGGGCCCGTCCGAATTCGCGTGGCTGTTCGTGCCGACCGTGAGCGGCATTTTCTTCGGTTCGCTCGTTGCCAACCGGCTGGCCGGCAAGATGGACTTCGCGCGCCAGATCCGCATGGGCTTTTTCTTCATGCTGGGGGCCGTGACCTTCAACGTGGTCTACCACGCGTTCCTTCCGCCGGCCCTGCCGTGGACCGTGGCGCCGATGTTCTTCTTCACCTTTGGCAGTTCGCTGATCGCGCCTGGGGCGACGCTGCTGGCGCTCGACCTGTTCCCGCGCATCCGCGGCACGGTGGCGTCGTGCCAGTCGTTCATTCTGACGCTGCTGGGCGCGGTCGTGGCCGGCGCCGTCGCGCCGGCGCTGTCGCATTCGGTGCTGGCACTGGCGCTCGGCCAGGCATTCTTCGTGCTGTTGTCGCTGGCATGCTGGGATACCGCGCGGCGCCATCGCCGCAAGCTGCGCGCCCGGGGCGAACTGACACCCTGACCTTGCATTGAATGAGCATGAATTAGGGAAACAGTCGTATCGTTACAACAAGTTCTGGAGTGTGGCTGTGTTTACTCCCTGAGGAAGCCCGTTGCAACGAGTATTCCCGTAACTATTGTTCCTGATCAGAAATGTATATATGTTACGATACGTTTTTATCATCTGGAGCAGTTGGCAGACCTCTCGCCTGTTCCATGCACTGAAGTGCAGGGCGACGTGGCATGCCTGTTCGGGCGCGATCGCCACCTAATAGAACCCTTCGACAAGTGGCGCCGTGCTTGATAATACGCTCCTATCCGATCAGGATATTCGCAATCGCTTGCTGATCGCCCGGCTGCCGGCCATGCCGCAGATCCTGGTCAAGCTGATCGAGCACCTGCAGGCCGACGATCTCGGCATGCCGGAACTCGCCGCGCTGATTGCGAAGGATGCCGGCATGACGGCCAAACTGCTGGCGGTCGCCAACAGCTCGGCGTACCACCGCAGTACGCGCAGCGCCAACCTCGAACAGTCGCTGGTGGCACTGGGTACCGACATGATCAAGACGCTCGTGATCAGCGATTCGGTATTCCAGACCTTCAACAGCTTCCCGCATGCCGGCAGCATCGACTTGCGCGCGTTCTGGAAAAACTCCCTGACGGCCGCAGTGATTGCGCGCGATGCGGCGCGCATGCTCGACTACGTGCATCCCGAAGAAGCCTATCTGGCTGGCCTGCTGCACAATGTCGGCCGCCTGGCGCTGCTGGCCGCCGCGCCCAAGGAATACGCATTCAACTTCACCGCGCTCGATGACGAAGACCTGTGCGCGGTCGAGCAGCGCACGCTCCAGATCACCCACGCCGAAGCAGGCGCCTGGCTGATCGAACGCTGGCAGCTCGATTCGTTCCTGGCCGATGCAGTGCTGTATCACCACGAGCCGGGCGACCGCCTGGAAGGCAGTCATCTCCTGATCCGCATCGTGCGCCTGGCGCATGTGCTGACCTGCCACGCGCACGACGAGACGACGGTGCTGGACGCCTGCGCGCTGTGCGGGATCGACGCCGTGCGCACGGCGCACCTGATCGACGGCGCCGCGCGCCAGGTCGAGCAGGCCGCCGCGCATCTGGGCATCGATCTGGCGGGCGCCGACGACATCCCGCAGCCATCGGCCTATGCGCCGCCGCCGCCGGTCGACCCGGTGCAAAAGCGCCTGAACGAAGAAGTGCGCAATATGGTGCTGGTGTCCGAGGTCGGCCAGACCCTGGCGCGCCAGCAGGGCGAGTCGGGCCTGCTCGACGCGATGACGCGCACCGCCCGCATCCTGTTCGATTTCGAAAGCGCCGTCGTGCTGCTCGAGAACCCCACCGGCCACCTGTTGTCGGGCGCCCCGGCGCCGGGCGTGGCGCGCATCGCCGATTTCTCGGTGTCGCTGGCCAAGGGCGGCCCCGTGGCGCGCAGCGCGCTGGAGCGCCGGCCCGCGTTCGTGGGGGGCAACCGCCAGCAGCTTGGCCTGGCCGAAGAGCAGCTGCTGCGCATCCTTGGCACGGACAGCCTGGTGGTGGTGCCGCTGGTGGCCGGCGCGCGCTGCCTGGGCGTGCTGATTGGCGGCGTGCCGGCCTGGCAGCTGCCGCATTGCCAGCGCCGCGAGCGGTTCATGCAGGCTTTCGGCGCGCAGGCCGCCGGCGCTCTCGAGAACCTGCTGCTCGAACGCGGTCACGCACGCCGCCAGCTGGCCAACGTGGCCGAAGAATTCCGCGACGCGTCGCGCCGCGTGGTGCACGAAGTGAACAACCCGCTGGCGATCATCAAGAATTACCTGAGCATCCTGGATGGCAAGCTGGCGCGCCAGGAACCGGTGGGCGGCGAGCTGTCGATCCTGAACGAAGAGATCGACCGCGTGGGCCAGTTGATCGGCTCGCTGGCCGAACCGCAGGTGCCGGATGCCGGTCCGCGGCCTGTGGATGCCGCCCGCGTCGTCGACGATGTGCTGCGCCTGTTCCGCACCAGCGGCTTCGTGCCGGGCGGCGTGCAGATCGTGGCGCACATGGATGGCGACAGCGCGATCGAGGGCGACCCCGATGTCCTCAAGCAGATCCTGGTGAACCTGATCAAGAATGCGGTCGAAGCATTCGGGCCACAGCACAAGAACAGCGGCCGGATCGAGGTCGTCAACCGCGGCCACGTCAACCGTGAGCGCCACCTGTACGTCGAACTGGGCGTGAACGACAATGGCCCGGGCCTGTCGCGCGACGTGCTGGCCAACCTGTTCATGCCTGTAAAAAGCAGCAAGGAAGGCGCGCTCGATGGCGGCAAGCGCGGCCTGGGCCTGTCGATCGTCCATGGCCTGGTCAAGAAGATGGGCGGCCATATCGCCTGCCGCAGCGCCAGTTCCGGTACCTCGTTTGAAATACTCCTGCCGGCGTACAGCGGCGCTGGCAAGGCGCTCGCGCTGCCGGCGCGCGCGCTCGGTTCCGCCTGACCCCTCACCATGCACGCGCACCCTGCCACCATGCTCCCTGGTGAACCTTCCCCATTTTCCCCGACACTCGAAGCCGATAGCCAGCCACGCCTGCTGCTGGTCGACGATGAACCCCGCCTGCTGGCGTCACTGCACGAATTGCTGCAGGGGCGCGGCTACCGCCTCACGACCGCGGCATCCGGCACGGAGGCGCTGGCGCAGCTGTCGCGCCAGCGCTTCGACCTGGTCCTGCTCGACCTGCGCCTGCCCGATATCGGCGGCCACGAGATCATGGACTTCATCAACGACAAGGGAATCGACGCCGACGTGATCGTGATGAGCGGCGAGGTGGGCATCGATGCCGCGATCGGCGCGCTCAAGCGCGGCGCCTACAGCTACCTGCGCAAGCCGTACAGCCGCGAAGAGCTGCTCTCGACCGTCAGCAACGCACTGGGGCGCCGGCGCCTGGCGCTGGAAAACGCGCGCATCGCGAACCAGCTCGAGAACTCCGAGAAGATGTACCGCTACCTGGTCGACTCGTCGCCGGACATCATCTATACGCTCAATCACGAAGGCCGCTTCACGTTCGTCAACGACCGGGCCTACCAGCTGCTCGGCTACACGCGCGAAGAGCTGATCGGCAAGCATTACTCGATCGTCGTGCACGAAGAAGACCTGGAACGCGCGCGCTACGTGTTCAACGAACGCCGCATCGACGAACGCGCGTCGCGCAACGTCGAACTGCGCCTGAAGTGCCGGGGCGGGAATGGCAACACCAGCAACGACCGCACGTTCAACACGACGCTAATGACGATTTCGCTGAACGCGATCGGCATGCACGTGCCGGACCAGGAAGTGAAAAAGCTCGAGTTCTTCGGCACCTACGGCGTGGCGCGCGACATCACGGACAGGAAGCGCGCCGAGGAAGTCATCGCCTACCAGGCCTACCACGACATCCTGACCGACCTGCCGAACCGCATCCTGTTCAAGGACCGCCTGGGGCTGGCCGTGATCCAGGCCAAGCGCAAGCAGACCGAACTCGCGGTGATGTTCATCGACCTCGATCGCTTCAAGCTCGTGAACGACACGCTCGGCCACGTCAAGGGCGACGAACTGCTGCAGCAGGCGGCCAGCCGGCTGAAGGAATGCCTGCGCAAGGGCGATACGCTGGCGCGCCAGGGCGGCGACGAATTCACCATCGTGCTGCCCGAACTGGTCAGCCACGACGACGCGCGCATGGTCGCGGACAAATTCCTCACCTGCCTGCAGCTGCCGTTCGACCTCGATGGCCACGAAGTGCACATCTCGGCCTCGATCGGCATCGCGATCTATCCGAAAGACGGCGAATCAATCGACGAACTGCTGCGCCACGCCGACATCGCGATGTACCAGGTGAAGGCGCTGGGCAAGAACGGCCACAGCTTCTATCACGACTCGATGCTCGAAGTGTCGCACCAGAAGATCGCGCTGGAGCAGGCACTGCGCCGCGCGCTCGAGCACGACGAGCTGGAGATGTTCTACCAGCCGCAGATCGACGCCATGACCGGCAATATCACGGGCGCCGAGGCGCTGATGCGCTGGAACCATCCAACGCGCGGACGCTTGTCGGCCGGCGAATTCCTGCCGTTCGCCGAAGAAAACGGCCTGATGCTGCCGATCTCGGACTGGATGATCGGCGCGCTGTGCCGTGACATGCTGCGCTGGAACGCCGTCGGCGGCAGCGACATCCGGCTCTCGCTGAACCTGTCGCCGCAATACCTCGACCGCGGCGACTTTTTCGAGAAGATGCGCGGCGCCCTGGCGCGCTACGCGATCTCGCCACAGCAGATCGAAGTCGAGATCACCGAGAACATCTGCATCCGCAACCCGCAGTATGCGATCGAGCAGCTCAACAAACTGTGCGAGCTGGGCGTGTCGATCGCGATCGACGACTTCGGCACCGGCTACTCGTCGCTGTCGTACCTGCACCGCTTCCCGATCCACACGATCAAGATCGACCAGTCGTTCGTCAAGGAGATCCATGAGGAAGACGGCCACTATCCGGTGATCCTGGCGATCATCTCGATCGCGCGCGGCCTGGGCCTGAACCTGATCGCCGAAGGCGTCGAGACCGAGGAACAGGCGCGCTACCTGCGTGCCAACGGCTGCATGACGATGCAGGGCTACCTGTTCTACCGCCCGATTTCGCTGGGCGACTTCATGGTGGCGCTGCGCACCCGGCCCGGATCGAACCTGCGCGCCGTGCTGGCCTGAGTGGGCATGCCCGACACGTCGTTGCACAGCGCCGAATTCCTGCGTGTGAAAGGACTGGCCGAGCGTGGCGTCGCCGAGGCCCAGCACAGCCTGGGCTTCATGTACGTGAACGGCCAGGGCGTGGCGCAAAGCGATGAACTGGCAGTGCGCTGGTACCGGCTTGCGGCCACGGCCAACCTGGCGCAGGCCCAGTACAACCTCGGCGTGATGCTGCAGAAGGGCCAGGGCGTGACGCAGGACTTCATGCTGGCCGCCCACTGGTACGAGCGCGCCGCCAGCCAGGGCTACGCGCTGGCCCAGTACAACCTGGGCTGGCTGTACGCCAAGGGGCAGGGCGTGGCGCAGGACGTGGGCCGCGCGCTGCACTGGTTCCGCCTCGCCGCAGAACAGGGCGAACCGGGCGCCCAGCACAATCTCGGGATGATGTACGACACCGGCAAGGGCGTGGCCCAGGACCAGGATGCGGCCCTGGACTGGTACCGGCGCGCAGCCAGCCAGGGCTACGCCCGTTCGCAGTACAGCCTCGGCCTGCGCTACGACAGCGGCCAGGGCGTGGCGCGCGATCCGGTGCAGGCGCTCGAGTGGTTGCGCAAGGCCGCGCTGCAGGGCTACGCGCCGGCCCAGTTCAATCTGGGCCTGCGCTACGACAAGGGCCAGGACGTGGAAGCGGACGGCGAACAGGCGATGCTGTGGTACGGCCGCGCGGGCATCCAGGGCCATGCCAGCTCGCAGTTCAATCTGGCGCTGATGTACGACACGGGCCACGGCGTGCCGCAGGACGATGCGCTGGCCGCCATCTGGTACCGGCGCGCCGCGCAGCAGGGCCATGCGGGCGCGCAGGACAGCCTGGGCATGCGCCATGAGCACGGCCAGGGCGTGGTGCAGGATGCGGCGCAGGCGGCCATCTGGTACCGCCGTGCGGCCGAGCAGGGCTTGCCGGTGGCGCAGTACCACCTTGGGCAGCTCCTCGACACCGGCAACGGCGTCGAGCGCGATGCGGTGGAGGCCACCGCCTGGTACCGCAAGGCGGCCGAGCAGGGCTACCTGCGCGCGCAGTTCGACCTGGGCCTGCGTCACGAAAACGGCATCGGCGCGGCGCAGGACAGCGTGCAGGCACTCGGGTGGTACCGGCGCGCTGCAGCGCAGGGTTACGCGGCGGCGCAGTACATGGTGGCCACGCTGCTCGACCGGCTCGATCTGGGCGACCCGGCGGAAGCCACCGACTGGCTGCACAAGGCGGCCGACCAGAAGCACGCGCTGGCGCAGTTCGAGCTGGGGCTGCGCTACGACTGCGCCAAGGGCGCGGACAAGGATTACGAAGCAGCCCATTTCTGGTACCTGTGCGCGGCGCGCCAGGGCCATGCGCGGGCCCAGTTCAACCTGGGCGTGATGTATGCGGCGGGGCAGGGCGCGCCGCGCGATCTGGTCGAAGCGTATGCGTGGCTGCATCGGGCGGGCGGCGCCGGGATCCGGCCGGCACGCGACTACCTGGCCCGCACCGCGCGCCGGATGGATGCGCAGCAGCTGGCGCTTGCCGAAGGCTTGCTGCACGCTTAACTAGCGTCCCGTCTTTGACCCGGCGCCACCCGCGCACGGGTGCGCTGCCGCACCCTCTGTCATGACACGCCACGCTATACTGTATGCCCATACAGCCACGGGCGTCCGATGGAACTCAACGACAAGCTCGAAATCCTGGCCGACGCGGCCAAGTACGACGCATCCTGCGCCAGCAGCGGTGCGCCCAAGCGCGGCTCCGAGGGCAAGGACGGCCTGGGCGCCACCACCGGCATGGGCATCTGCCACAGCTACACGCCCGATGGCCGCTGCGTCTCGCTGCTCAAGATCCTGCTCACCAACTTCTGCATCTACGACTGCCAGTATTGCATCAACCGGCGCACGTCGAACGTCCCTCGCGCGCGCTTTGCGGTCGACGAAGTGGTCAAGCTGACGCAGGATTTTTACCTGCGCAACTACATCGACGGCCTGTTCCTCAGTTCCGGCATCATCCAGTCGGCCGACTACACGATGGAGCAACTGGTGGCCGTGGCGCGCACCCTGCGCGAGGTGCACAACTTCCGCGGCTACATCCACCTCAAGACGATTCCCGATGCCGATCCGCTCCTGATTACCGAAGCGGGGCGCTGGGCCGATCGCCTGTCGGTCAATATCGAGCTGCCGACGCACGACAGCGTGACCAAGCTAGCGCCCGAAAAGAGCGTGCACACGATCAAGCTGGCGATGGGCTCCATCCGGCGCAAGCTCGATGAAAAAGCCGAAGAGCCAAGGTCGCCCGCCTTCGCGCCGGCCGGCCAGAGCACGCAGATGATCGTCGGGGCCGACGCCAGCGACGACCACACGATCCTCAACACCGCGGAGACGCTGTACGGCAGCTATAAACTCAAGCGCGTGTACTACTCCGCCTTCAGCCCGATTCCGCAAAGCCCCAAGAGCGTGCCGCTCGCGCCACCGCCGCTGCTGCGCGAGCACCGCCTGTACCAGGCCGATTTCCTGCTGCGCAGTTACGGCTTCACGGCTGGCGAGATCATGCCGCAGACGGGCAACCTGGCGCTGGACATCGATCCCAAGCTGGCCTGGGCGCTCTCGAACCGCGACCAGTTTCCAATGGACCTGAACCGCGTCGATGCGACGCTCATCGCGCGCATTCCCGGCATCGGCCTGCGCAACGCCAAGCGCATCGCCGACCTGCGCCGCATTCGCCGCATCCGCTGGGAAGATTTATCGCGGCTGCGCTGCAGCCTGAAAAAACTGGCGCCGTTCGTCGTCACCGCCGACTACAAGCCGGCGCAAGGCGCGACCAGCTCCGACCTGCTGCGCAAGCACATGGCCGACGCGCCGCAGCAGATGAACCTGTGGCCGGAGCTGCAGGCAGCATGACCCCCGCGGCCAGCGCAGCCGTCGTCGCCAGCGAAGCCGTCGCCGAGGTCCGCGCGGGCCAACCGCTGCTGGTGGCTTCGTTCGTCGAGTGGCGCGCCACGGCCCGCGCCCTGCTGCGCGCAGGCGTGCCGCCCGAGACGGTGACGTGGGGCGAGCCGGGCGCCGATCTGTTCTCGAGTGCGCCGGCAGCGCCGGCATCGGCCCTGGAGACGGTACAGCCGACTGGCGACCTTCTCGCCGCCCCGCCTGTCGAACGGGTGGCACAAGCCACGCCTAGGCCGCAGGTGCCGCGCTCCCTGATGGAGATGCTGCAAACGGCCGCCTGCTACCGCGACCACGACCGCTGGGCCTTTCTGTACCGTGTGGTCTGGCGCTGGCAGCAGGGCGAGCACGACGTGCAGTCGCCCGCCGATCCCGATGGCGCGCGGCTGGCGTCGATGGTCAAGGCCGTGCGGCGCGAGGTGCACGACATGTTCGCCTATATCCGCTTTCGCGAACGGCCGATCGAGGCCGGGCCGCCGCAGTTCGTGGCCTGGTTCGAACCCGCGCACGACGTGCTGCCGCAGGTGGCCGAGCATTTCGTCGCCCGCATGGGCAAGATGACCTGGATGATCGCCACGCCCGAGGCCAGCGTGCTGTGGGACGGCGCCACGCTGCACGACGCCGGGCCGTTGATGTCCGGCCCCGCCGACCTCGAAGACGACGGCGAGGCGCTGTGGCTGACCTACTACCGCAGCATCTTCAACCCCGCGCGCCTGAACACGAAGGTCATGCAAAGCCATGTACCGTCGCGCTTCTGGAAGAACCTGCCCGAGGGGGCTCTGGTGCCGTCGATGGTCAGCCAGGCCGGCCTGGGCGCGCGCCGCATCGGCCAGGTCGCCGAGGTAGGCCAGCGCCGCGGCACGACGATCCCGATCGCGGCCGAGAAGGCCCAGCCTGACCGCGAACAGCCATCGAAGCTCGACGAATGCCGCCGCTGCGAACTGTGGCAGCACGCGACGCAAGCCGTCGGCGGCATCGGCCCGGACCACGCGCAGATCATGCTCGTCGGCGAGCAGCCGGGCGACCAGGAGGACTTGTCCGGCCAGCCGTTCATCGGCCCGGCCGGCCAGTTGCTCGATCGCGTGTTTGCGCAGGCGGAGGTAGACCGCCAGGGCGTCTACATCACCAACGCCGTCAAGCATTTCAAGTGGGAGCCGCGCGGCAAGCGGCGCCTGCACAAGACGCCGGCGCAGAAAGAGATCGAAGCCTGCCACTACTGGCTCGAAAAGGAAATCGCCACCCGCAAGCCGAAAGTGATCGTGGCGATGGGCGCGACTGCGCTGAAATCGGTGCTGCAAAAGGGGAACGTGACGCTCAGGGACAGTCTCGGCCAACCGGTGCGCCATGGCGACGCGTGGGTGGTGACGATCTATCACCCGTCGTACGTGCTGCGTGTGCCGGACGAAGCAACCAAGCACGAAGCGTTTGCCGTGATGGTCGAGGGCTTGCGGGTGGCGCAGTCGCTGCTTGAGCGGTCTGGCGAGAACTGATCCACGTCGCGATATCGTGACGCGTGCGGAGGCGGGCGGGCACCCGTCCCAGGCCTACTTATCCGCACACTGCGCCTTGCGTATGCATTCGAAAGTCCTTGTGATCGCCACGATGGCCGCCTCATAATCGGCGCACGCTGGCTACTTTCACAACAGGATCTCTTCATGCGCCCACTCGTCGTTCCCGCACTGTGCTTGTCGTTACTGGCTGCCCCTGGATGGGCACAGTCGCTTGACGGGGCCGATGCCCCGCCTGCCGTTGTTGTCACCACGGACGCGGTCGAACCTGCGCCGGAACAGATTCACGTCGTCGCCCAGCGCCCTGGCCCGGGCATGTGGAAGGTAAAGAAGGGCGATCATGTGCTGTGGGTGTTCGGCACCTATGCGCCGCTGCCGAAGAACATGACGTGGCGTTCGCAGCAGGTGGAAAACGTCATCAGGAATTCGCAGGAATACCTGGCGCCGCCCGGCGCCACAGCCAAGCCGGGCTTTTTCAAAATGGTCACGCTGCTGCCAAGTCTGATCGGCATGCGCAAGAATCCGGATGGCGCGCAGCTGCGTGATGTTCTGCCGCCGGAAGACTACGCGCAGTGGAGCACGCTCAAGGCAACCTACCTGCTTGATAACAGCGACGTCGAACGCGAGCGGCCGATCTTTGCCGCGCAGGCGTTGACGGAAGCAGCGCGCAAGGGGGCGGGGCTGGTGAACGGCTACGCTGTGCGCAAGCAGGTGCTTGCACTGATCAAGAAGAGCGAGCTGAAACAGACGTCGACGGAGGTTGAACTGCCAACGGACAATGCGCGCGCGTTGATCAAGAACTTCAAGAAGTCGAACCTCGCTGACGCTGCCTGCCTGAGGACGACGATGGCCACGCTGAAGCAGGATATCGACGGCGCAACAGCGCGCGCCAACGCCTGGGCCAAGGGTGACGTGGATGAGATGCGCAAGCTGAACTACGCCGAACGCGAGGAGGCGTGTTTCGGCGCGCTGATGAACAGCGCCGCGCTCGATACGGAGCCTGAATGGAAGAACGTGAAGGTGCGCTCGCATGCGAAGTGGATCGCATCGGCCGAGAAAGCACTTGCTGCCAATGCATCGACCTTTGCACTGTTGTCGATGGACGATATTTTTGATCCGAAAGGCGTGATCGCGGCGCTGGCGGCGAAGGGGTATGAGGTCGAGCAGCCCGAGTAACCGCCTGCGTCAGGCCCCGGCGCTCGTGCGCCGATAGCGCTGCGGCGCGCCTGACGCGCGCAATCCACCGCATCCACGGCAGGGCGCTGTTCAAGCCTGTGGCGGCATTGATGGGCTTACCGTTGCGGTTGCGCGCCGCCAGGCAAGCTGTCGCTCTATTGTTCGGCCCATGTCAAGGCGCCGCGTCCTTTCGCGCCACATCTGGAACTCCCTATTCGTCCTTGCTGTCCTATCAACCAATCGGCGTGCTCCAGGCGCCGCCTCGGAGCATCCTCATGCCTGACGCTGACGTTGCGACTGTGAAAAAATCCCCCACCGGCATCGAGGGGTTTGACGCGATTACCGGGGGCGGCCTGCCGCATGGGCGCACATGCACCCTTATTGGCGGGCCCGGTAGTGGCAAGACCGTGTTCGCCTTGCAGACACTGATCAATGGCGCGCTCCTGTACGGCGAACGCGGCATTTTCGTCGCATTCGAAGAAAATTCGCAAAGCGTCATTGCCAACGCCGCTTCGTTCGGCTGGGATCTTGCTGGCCAGGACAAACTCACATTCATGGATGCCGGCATGTCGCCCGATGTCGTGCAGACCGGGCGTTTCGATGTCAGCGCTCTCTTGTCCGGCATCCGCGCCCGGTTTGCCGAGAACCATGCCACACGCATCGTGTTCGACTCGATCGACGTGCTGCTGTCGTTGCTCGACGACCCGTTCACGGAGCGGCAAGAGCTCTACCGCATTCAGGACTGGCTGGCCGTCAACGGCATCACCGGCATCGTCACTACCCGGGCGCGTACTGCCAACCAGACGAACGGGACCGGAAACGACTTCCTCGAGTACATGGCCGATTGCGTCGTGCATCTGAGCCAGCACGTCATCGGTGGCCTCGCCCATCGCGATCTGCGCGTGGCCAAATACCGCGGCTCGCCGATCTACGAAGGGGAATTCCCGCTGATCATCGGCGCGGACGGCATCGAAGTGGCCATGCCTATGTCGCACGAGATGCGTTTTCCCGCTTTCTCCGAGCGCGTCTCTACGGGCGTGGAGCGGCTCGACACGATGCTTGGCGGTGGCTATCTGCGCGGCAGTACCATCCTGGTGACTGGCTCGCCCGGCACCGCCAAATCGACGCTGGCTGCGGCCTTCGCCCATGCCTGCGTCCAGCGCGCCGAGCGCTGCCTGTACGTCAGCTTCGACGAGAGCAGCAGCGAGATCATCCGCAACATGTCGTCCATCGGCCTCGATCTGGCCTCTGCAGTCGCAGACGGCAATCTGCGCTTTCATTCCGTTCAGACTGGTGCGCTCAATGGCGAACAGCATCTGCTGTATATCAAGGCCCTGATTCGCCAGTACCAGCCGCGCTGCCTGGTGATCGATCCGCTGTCCGCCGTGCTCAGGTCGCAGGCGTTCGGCATCATGATGGATGTGCCGTTGCGCCTGATTGGGTTCACCAAGACCGAAGGCATCACCATGCTCAGCACGAGCCTGGTGAATAACAGCGACAGTCCCGAAAGCACGGAAATGAAAGTGTCCACCATCGCCGACACCTGGATTCACCTGTCATTCAAGGTCCAGATGGGCGAACGCAACCGGCTGCTGTCGATTGTCAAGGCGCGCGGCACTGCCCATTCGCGCCAGGCACGCGAACTGATCCTGTCCAATGACGGCGTGACGCTGTCGGACGTCTATATCGCTGGCGGTGAAGTCTTGATGGGTACGCTGCGCTGGGAAAAAGAAGAAGCCGTCCGGCGCGAGTCGGCGTTGTCGCATGCAAGCTTGCTAAAAAAGGAACGTGAACTGTCTCTGGCCGAGGCCCAGGTGGGCACCCACATCGAACTGCTCAAGCGTGAACTGGAGCTGCGTCGTCTGGAAAGCGAGGCGCTGGCCGAAGAAATGGCGCGTGACAAAGCGCAGCGCGCCACCGCCGCCAGTGAAATCGGCCGCCTGCGTGGCATCGACCAATCTTCTCGCGCTGACCACGAGCCGGGCGCACCGTGACCATGCCGGCATGGCTGGACGGGGTCGAACCGCCGTTGCATGTTGAACAGGTCCTGGCGTGCTTTGCCGAAGGGATCTTCGTTGCCGATGCCCGGCGTCGTATTCTGGCCGTCAATCCCGCCTTCAGCATTATCACCGGCTTTGCGCCGGCGGACGTCACGGGCGCGACCATGAGCCGGCTGAACGGCGCGCGCATGGATGCTGCAGCCTGCCGCGGCATGTGGCGTGCCCTCCGCAGCACCGGGCACTGGCGTGGCGAGCTGTCGTGCTGCACCAGCGCCGGCGTTCAACTGCCGCTGGCGCTGTCGCTGAGTGCAGTGCGCGACGAGCACGCCGTGCTGACCCATTACGTCGGCGTGTTTTCCGACCTCAGCGAGCGCAAGGCCGAGGAAGAGCGCATGGTCTTTCGCGCCCAGCACGATGCACTGACCGGTCTGCCGAACCGCTACCTGCTGAGCGAGCGGCTGACGCGCGCGCTGGCCACTGCCAGTAGCCATGCCGGCCCGGTTGCGCTGCTGTTCCTCGATCTCGACCGCTTCAAGCTGATCAACGACTCGCTCGGTCATCGCGTGGGCGATCTCCTGCTGCGTAGCGTGGCGGCGCGGCTGCAGTCGCTGATCCGCCCGGCGGACACCGTTGCCCGGGTCGGCGGCGATGAATTCGTTTTCCTCCTCCCGCATGTCGAGCAGCCTGACGTGCCTGCCACCATGGCACAGCGGATCATTTCGGCCATGGCTGAGCCGTACGACATCGAGGGCGAATGCCTTTCCATCGGCGCGAGTGTCGGCATCAGCATGTATCCGGCGGACGCTGCCGACGCCGACATGCTCACCCGCAATGCCGACAGCGCCATGTACAACGCCAAGGCGCGCGGGGGCAACTGCTTCGAGTTCTATACCGCCAAGCTGACCTCGCGCGCCGTGGAGCGGCTCATCCTTGAAAACAGTCTGCGCAGCGGCCTCGAGCATGACGAGTTCTTCATTTTTTACCAGCCTCTGGTATCACTGCCCACCGGCCGGGTCGTCGGTGCCGAAGCGCTGCTGCGCTGGTCCCATCCCATGCTGGGCATCCTGGGGCCCGACCGCTTCATTCCCACCGCCGAAGAGACCGGTCTGATCGTCGATATCGGCGAATGGGTCCTGCGCCGCGCCTGTGCCCAGAACAGCCTCTGGCAGCGGCAGGGTCTGCGGCCGATCCGGGTTTCCGTCAACGTCTCGGCGCGTCAGTGCCGTTCACAACTGGTGTCTGCGGTATCGAGTGCGCTGGCTGACAGTGCGCTCGACGCGCGCTACCTTGCACTGGAACTGACAGAAACGACGTTGATGGGCGACGTCGGCGACACGCTGCACAAACTGAAGGCGCTTGGCGTGCAGTTGTCGATCGACGATTTCGGCATTGGCTATTCCAGCCTGGGCTACCTGAAACGCTTTCCGATCGATAACCTCAAAGTCGACAAGTCGCTCATCGCAGAAATCGGCATTGGCGACCGCAACAGCTCGATCGCGGGCGCCACCATCGCGCTCGCCCACAGCCTGAACCTGACCGTTACCGCCGAAGGCGCCTACGCCGCCTGGCAAGGGCGCTATCTGCGCCAGCGCGGCTGCGACCTGGTACAGGGCTATTATTTCAGCCGCCCGCTGCCGCCCCACAAGCTGGCCTCGCTGCTGCGTGACGGCAGGACGGTCCGACTCGGCCCCGGTTACATGCGGTCCGATACATAGCGCGTGATATCGCCGCCAGGGCAGGGCAGCACGCGATCACGGCGCACAAGAAACGGCCATTCCATTTCACGGCCCGGCTGCCAAAGGTTGAATTTGTTAGAAAGCTGGAAACCGGCGTAGGATGCGGGCGACGCGGGTGTAGCTCAATGGTAGAGCAGAAGCTTCCCAAGCCCCTTTACATCAAGAACAACCACTGTTAATGCGCGTTTCCCCCGCGCGAAACGCCCTGTAGACCAAAAACCATTCAAATCAAGGCGTTAGTCACCATCACATTTTCGACCACACTTGGGTTTCGAAAAGCTGTTGTGGTGCCATTTGTGACTTTCCGCCACAAAAACTTCCGAACCTGCCACACATCAAGCGAGCGTTGATACAATGCAATATTGTATTTGCACTTAGCTCAGGTAAACATGCTCATCAAAAGCGCAGACGACAAAGAGTCGGAGATCGCAATACTTCAGAACCTGCTTTCTCACGAACGTGTGCCGGCTGAAAAGAAGCAACTAATCGAAAGGGAGGTGCGGAATCTATCGGTTGGTATTGCCACCGAAAGACAGGCAGCGTTCGAAATAGATTTCTATGCTGCGCCTAGCAAAAATCTATTCGTCATTCACGATCTTCGCCTTGAAATTGGCGGTCGCGTTGCTCAGATCGATCATTTGTTGATGAATCGAGCTTTTGAAGTTTTCGTTCTTGAAACAAAGACGTTTAGCACTGGATTGTCAATCAATGACAGGGGGGAGTTCTCGACTTTTTATGAAGGGAAAGAAGTGGGTATTCCTTCTCCGGTAGAGCAAAATGCACGTCACATATCTGTACTCAAAGACGCATTTAAAGAAATCGGCCTGCCCAAGCGGCTTGGTATCACTTTGCAGCCTTCATTCAATTCAGTAGTTCTCGTTTCGCCAAAAGCGATTATAAATCGTCCCAAACTAGCTAGCTCGGACGCGTCGATCATAAAACTCGATCAGTTTTTTTCTTGGTACCATAAAAAAATGGACGGGTTGACGCTGAAAGATACGGTGGGAATTCTTAAAATATGCTCTAGCGATACAGTTAAAAGTCTTGGTGAAAAACTGCTTTCATTGCACAAGCCTAAGCGCGTTGATTACATTAAAAGGTTTGACCTGGGGTCGGCACTGCTCAGCAAGGAGCAAGTCGAACCGGCGTATTCTGAACAGAAGACTAGCACTGCTTCAACGGTATTAAAAAGAAAAGAAGAAACGGAATATTTTTGTGCGAATTGCAAAAGCTCGATAGCAACGGTTGTGGCCAAATTTTGTTGGAATAATAAATCCAGATTCGGAGGAAAGGCTTATTGCCGTGTTTGCCAAGCAAAGATGTAATTGCGGGAAAGAGGGCATTTGGATGATCTTCGATTCAACCGATCGCGTGATCAAACATTAGAATAGGCCGCCACCGCTTAAAAAGCCATTGAGGTGGTGGCGGCATACAACACTATGTTACTTCTTTAGGGCCCACACTTAATCGTCATCATCTTCGTAAGCAGGGCGGGCCGATTGTTGGCAGCCGCAGTCCTCAATCGCACCGCCGTAGAATGCGTCTGATCCATCCTCCGTTGACCACAGGTTTGTAGTGCATAAACAGTACTGACATTGATAGTGATATGTGGACATATAACCTCTCGATATTCTTGCCGCAAAATTAGAAGTAGTAATCGTCAAGCTCCACAAATTCTCCCTTGAGCCAGACGTAATGAACGATCGGGATGTGGAGGCTAATATTCGATTTGTCGCCAATCGGCGGCAACGTGGGCGGTAGATCTGGGTTTGGCTCCTTGCTCATCATCATTTCTATCGCGACGCTTAGGGATACCGGTTCAGGTGGAAAGCTCGGCTCTCTAATATTCCACCTCACTGGTCCTAATGCATCTTCCAGTAAGGTGCGCGCTTCATCGAGCGTAGCTGGAATAGCCATGCCGGTATACCGAAAGAAGTGTAGTCCGGGAAGGTTATTCTCAACGTAAACATCTGCCCGTAATTCTTCCAAATAAGCCTCAGTCCTTGTTCTCATTCCAACCGAACCATCTTCTTTCGTCACAGGGTGGCCAAGAACATAGAAGCCACCATCTGCGTCTTCGTTGCTGTAAGAGTTTTTTAGATCTTCCGCGGTAGAAAAGAATAATCTTGGGTCATGTATGAACCCAGATGACTCTAAAATTCTCGGATTCCATTTTTTTTTATCCCACGGATTTTGCGGATACCACATGGCAAAGGCGAAACCAGATTTGACGGGCGTCTCTACTGTTAGCTCGTAGGCGTTCGCCATCTTTATTACGTGCTTCCAGTCGTGAAATCCAGCATGAAACGCGGCAGCATCCAACGCTGCCGCGAGCTGGACATTTGACTGTTTTCGTAGCTTTTTAGCTTCCGAATTTAGAGTGCGCACTAAGTGAGAAGTAACCGCAAACGGTGGGCGCCTTTCCCTCCACTTGGTAAACAAAGGAAGACTCTGCAAGTAGTAGGGGCGCACTTCCGCTAAGCGATTTACAGCTTCAGAGAGGGAGATAGAGCGCAGCTCAGAAATCCTTTGAGCATGCTCAAGGACGCTAGCGTGGAGAGTTGGTTGCATGGTTATTCCGAATGCACGACGACCTGCAGATGCAGCTGTTGTAAGCCTACCTCTTACATCAATGTCGCCATGATCAAATGACCAAGGTTTTGAATGTGCTTTGCAATTGCCATCCCTGAGGGTTCGCTATAGGTAGGTAGCAAGGCTGGCATGGCCTATGTGGATTCTACCAATTTATTTTTGGCTGTCAACAGCAATTCATAATCTACCAGCGTCGATTCCGTTGTCTGAAAATCGTTTTCCATAAATGGCTCCCGTACCGAAAACGATATCGAAGTGCCATGAATCTCTACCATCAAAATTACCACAAGCTCCTTCAGCTCCTGCCTGGATTACACTCTCCAGACTGCAATGTTGTCAACAACGTTAAAACCCGCGTAGAATGCAGGCAACGCGGGTGTAGCTCAATGGTAGAGCAGAAGCTTCCCAAGCTTACGACGAGGGTTCGATTCCCTTCACCCGCTCCAATCATGACCTGACGCGAACGCCTGGGTTCAAGATTTCCCCGAATCGACAGGCACATCGCCGCTACGTATCGGCTTCACCAGCTCCCACTCATTATCGGACAATGGACGCGCGTCAGGGTCATCCATCGCTGCGGCTGTAATTTCCGCATCTTCTTCCGGTGTTGGAACCATCGTTCCAGATCTTAAATTCGGCATGGCATTGACTTCCTGGACATTTGCTGCCTTCAAACTGGATGCGCATGTGCTTGTCGGATTGCGGCGATGATGTAGTGTAGACGCTGCCTGACCCAGCATCCCACCGTGTAGCGCTGCGCCACGTTCAGTCGCGCCGATGTAGCCTTGCGTTTCACTGTCCAAGCAAGGAGCGCTCTGCATGCCACCGACCTCCCCATCACGCCGTCATCTGCTGGCATCCATGATTGCCGCCTCGGGCGGACTGGCCTTGTCACCGCTGCTCGCTGCTGCACCACCCGCCCCGTTGCTTACCCGACCGATCCCTTCAAGCGGCGAACAACTCCCCGTCATCGGACTTGGCAGCTGGATTACCTTCAACGTCGGGCGCGACCCGCAAGGCCGCCGTGAATCGGTCGACGTGATGCGCCAGTTCTTTGCCGGTGGCGGCAGGCTGGTTGATTCGTCGCCCATGTACGGCTCGGCCCAGGACGTGATCGGCGAGGCGGTGCAAACTCTCAAACCCGCGCGGCTGTTCTCGGCCGACAAGGTCTGGGTCAGCGGCGGTGCGCGTGGCGTGGCGCAGGTCGAGGCATCGCGCAAGCTGTGGCGCGTGCCGCGCTTCGATCTGCTGCAGGTCCATAACTTGCTGTCGTGGGAAGAGCATTTGCCAATCCTGCTGGCGATGAAGCGGGAAGGGCGGCTGCGCTACGTCGGCATCACCACGTCCGAAGGCCGTCGGCACGCCGAGATCGAAAAAATCATGGCGTCGCAGCCGATCGACTTCGTGCAAATCTCGTACAACGCGCTCGATCGCGACGTCGAGCGGCGCATCCTGCCGCTGGCGCGCGAGCGCAAGATCGGCGTGATCGTCAACCGGCCATTCCGCCAGGGCGACCTGACGCAGGCGCTGGCCGGCAAGCCGTTGCCGGGCTGGGCGGCCGATATCGGCTGTACGACGTGGGCGCAGGCGCTGCTCAAGTTCATCGTGTCGCATCCGGCCGTCACGTGCGCGATTCCGGCCACGTCCAGCGTCGTGCATGTGCGCGAGAATCTGCTGGCTGGCACCGGTCGCATGCCTGACGAGGCGCTGCGCAAGCGCATCGCGCAGGATGTCGAGAGGCTGGCATGAGCGAGTGGTGGACGTATTCGCTGTCCGACTTTTTGATGTTTTCAAGCCGCAGTTACTACCGGCTCATCGAGAGCTACAACACTGCCATCTGGCCAGCGCATTTGCTGGCGCTGGTGGTGGGCGTCATCGTGATCGGTGCCATCGCGCGGCCACGCCAGCACCTGCAACGATCAGCGGCGCTGGTGCTGGCAGCCGCCTGGGGCTGGGTCGCATGGGCGTATCACCTGGAGCGCTATGCCGAGATCAACACGGCAGCGCCGTATTTTGCTGCAGCGTTTGCCATGCAGGCGCTATTACTGTGCTGGCTCGCGTACAGGCCAGGTAACGCAGCGCCTGCGCCGCAACCTGCAGCACTCGGCCTGGCGTGCCTGGCCATCTTCGCCTATCCCTTGCTGGCGCTGATACGTGACGGCGGCAGTTGGCCCCAGGCGGAAGTCTTCGGCATCGTCCCCGATCCCACGGTCGTTGCCACCCTGGGCGTGCTGCTCGCATGGCGCGCGCCTGCGATCTTCTGGCTGATCCCAATGCTCTGGTGCTTCGTCAGCGGCGCAACGCTGATGGAACTGAAGATCGGCCATGCATGGCTGCTGCCGGCGCTTGCCTTCATCAGCAGCCTTGCCTGGATCATCAAAAGAAAAACACCGCGCGACCTCAACTCGACAGCAAATCTCCAATCCTGAACGAGTCCGTCCCCGCCACTTTACAGACGTGCATCCCGCGCAGCAAATGCCGGTGCGCCGTGCACGCAAACAGCAACCCTGGCCGGCTCGCCGCCACCGGCGTGACCTGCCCGCTGACCGGATTGACGATGTCCGCAATCGGCTCGCCCGCCTCGACCCGGTCTCCCAACGTCTTGCGCAGCACCAGCACGCCCGCATGCGGCGCGGTCAGCGGTTCGACCGCGTCGAGCGGTGTCGGCGCGCAGGCGTAGGCGGGCATGTCGCCGAGCGGGATATCCAGCACGCCCTGGTGCGCCAGGTAGCGCAGCAGCGCGTCCGCATCCTTGCGCGCGTAGTCGTAATTGACGTCGTTCTCGCCCCGCAGTTCGACGGTGACGGCCACGCAGGCCGGCGGAATCGCAGCATCCGGATAGTGACGCGCGAGGTCCCACCACAGGCGGCCGCAGGCTTCGTCGAACGGTTCGCCGCCCGATTCCGTCGCCACCAGCAGCACGCGCGCTTCCATCAGCGCGGCCAGCGGTAGCACTGCTTCGACCAGCGGTGTGCCGGCGTACATGTGCAGCACCGCCTCGGTGTCGCAGTGCAGGTCGAGCATGATGTCGGCGTCGATCGCCATCGTGAGCAGCGTTTTCTTGAGCGTGGCGGTAGGGTTGTCAGGCTCCCAGCTGGCCACCGAGTGCCGTGCATGCTCGCGGATCAGCGCGACGTTGGCGGCGGCGCCCTGCCCAAGCTGGCCGTCGACTGCCGCCATCACATCCTGCGCCACGTGGCGGTAGGCGCGATTGAAGTTGGTGCCGGTTGCCAGGTCGTAGCGGCCGAACGGCGCGCCGTGAATCACCTGCGCCAGCCCGATCGGATTGGCCACCGGTACCAGGATCACCTCGCCCTTGATGCGGCCTTCGGCGTCGAGACGCTCGAGTTCCTGGCGCAGCACGTGCGCGACGAGCATGGCCGGCACTTCATCCGCGTGCAGCGAGGCCTGGATATAGACCTTCTTGCCGCTGCCCGGCGCGCCGTAATGGAACGAGGTCAGGTTGACGGTGGCGATATGCTCGTCGATGGCGATCGGGTGTTTCGTGGAATGCATGGACAGACTCCGGCAAGCTGGGTGAAGACGCGATTATGGCCGATCCGGGCGGCGCGTCGCGTCGGCTATAATGACAGCCGCATTTTCCTCTTCACTTTCTTCGTCCCCACATCCCATGTCTCTTGATAAGCCCAACAATGGCCCGGCGCGGTCCATGCTGTACGATCCTACCGAACACCGCATCCGCAGTTTTGTCACGCGCGCGGGCCGGCTGTCGACCGCGCAGGCGCGGGCCTTCGATGAACTGGGCCCCAAGTTCCTGATCGGGTACAAGAAAGAACCGCTCGACGTCGCGCAGGCCTTCGGCCGTACCGCGCCGGTGATCCTGGAAATCGGCTTCGGCATGGGCGACACCACGGCCCATATCGCCAAGCTGATGCCCGAGAAAGACTTCATCGGCGTCGAAGTGCACACGCCGGGCGTCGGCAGCCTGCTCAAGCAGATCGGCGAGCAGGACATCGCCAACCTGCGCCTGATCCAGCACGACGTATTCGAGGTGCTCAACCACATGATCGTCGATGGCTCGCTCGACGGCGTGCATGTGTTCTTCCCCGACCCATGGCACAAGGCGCGCCACAACAAGCGCCGCCTGATCCAGCCGGCGTTCGTCAAGCTGCTGTGCCAGAAGCTGGCCCCTGGCGGCTACCTGCACCTGGCGACCGACTGGGAAGACTACGCGGTGCAAATGCTGGAAGTCTTGAGTGCCGAGCCCGAACTGGCCAATACCGCCGACGGCTACGCGCCGCAGCCGGCCTACCGCCCGCTGACCAAGTTCGAGAACCGCGGCATCAAGCTCGGTCACGGCGTCTGGGATCTGGTTTTCACGCGCAAATAAGCCACATCGTCGCTCGTGCCTGTCTTCTCGTCGTTCGTCGTCCATCGCTGTACGCCGTCGCAGTAGTTTCCTAGACTGATCTCGTTGCTATACATTAACGAGAACGGAGGACACCATGTGGGCAGGGATCGCGAAGTGGTACCGGCAGTGGGAGCAGGAACAACTAGCAGTGCTGCAGGACCCGGCGCTGGCGCGCCAGGCGCCCTTTGGTTACCGCCGCTATGTCGCCTGCAAGCTGGCAGCGCTGCCGCTCCGCGAGCGCCAGGAGTTGTACCGGTTTTCCGTCTATTGGCGTGGACCCCGGGTATGGCTGGCACTGGCCGCGCTGTGCCTCGTACTGTCCGTGCTCGGATTGCTGCTCCATCTGGCCTTCATGCCTGCTGCCCCATGGTGGAAGACGGTTGTTGCGGCCAATACGATCGGGCTGGCACTGTCGGCATCATTCGCGGGGGTCTGGTTCAACTACCGGAAGATCGCGCGCGCCAAGCTCAGGGCGCTGGCCTCAATGGTTGGCCTCGGAGCGATCGGTGGCCTGTTCGGGACCCTCATCGTGACGGTAAGCCGTGGCAAGCCATGGCAGGAACTGATCGATGATCTGCCACGCACGTTGATGCTGGTGACGGGTGCCGCAACGGTGCTGATCGCAGCACCGTCGATCGTGCTCGCTGTACTGCGCAACCGGCATTACGAAACTGCGAACGCCCAGCTCCAGCGCGATGCCGAGCAGGCGCGCCTGGCACGCGAACTGAGCGAAACCCAGCTGCGCCTGCTGCGCGCCCAGATCGAACCGCACTTCCTGTTCAACACCCTCGGCGCCGTGCAGCAACTGGCCGAGCAAGGCGCGCCGCGCGCCGCCGAACTCACGGCGCACCTGATCGATTTTCTGCGCGCCAGCATGAGCGACATGCGCTGCGAGCAGGTGAGCCTGGCCACCGAGTTCGGCCTGGTCGAATCGTACCTGGCCGTGATGCAGATCCGGATGGGTGAGCGCCTGCGGTTCCGGATCGATCTCCCCACGGGCCTGGCCGCCACCCGGATCCCGAGCATGCTGGTACTGACCCTGGCCGAGAACGCGATCAAGCACGGCATCGAGCCGTCCCTGCGCGGTGGCGACATCACCGTCACCGCCCACGAAGACGCCGATCGGATCCGCATCGCGGTGCACGACAGCGGCGTGGGCATGAGCGACACACCCGGCAACGGCACGGGCCTGGAGAATGTGCGCAGCCGCCTGCGCCTGGCCTATGGCGAGAGCGCCAGCCTGGCGCTGAGCGAAGCCGAACCGGGCCTGCTGGCCGAACTCCTCATCCCCCGCAAGGACGCGCAATGACAGTCACGATTCTGGTTGCTGAAGACGAACCGCTGATGCGCGAGCGCTTGCTCGGCATGCTGGCGCTGGCCTGGCCCGACGCGCAGGTGATCGCGGCGGTCGACAATGGCCTCGATGCCTGGGATGCCTATCTGGAGCATGCGCCGCGCGTGGTGTTTCTCGACATCCGCATGCCCGGCCTGTCGGGCCTGGAAGTGGCCGAGCGCATCGGCCGTCAGGCGCACGTGGTGTTCGTCACCGCCTACGACCAGTACGCCGTCGATGCGTTCGACGCCGGCGCCGTCGACTATCTGCTCAAGCCCATCCAGCCGGGGCGCCTGGACAAAGCGCTGGCGCGGCTACGTGAAAAACTTGACAGCCAGCCGATGGATGTCAGCGCAGTCGTCCGGCAGGTGAAGGCGGCGTCGCCCGCGCCGGCGCGCGAACACCTGAAGTGGCTGAAGGCCAGCGTAGGCAAGCAGATTCGCCTGATCAACGTTGAGGAGGTGTTGTTCTTCCAGGCTGACACCAAGTACACGCGCGTGGTGCTGGAAGGATCGGAAGCGCTGGTGCGCATCCCGCTGAAGGATTTATTGGGCGGGCTCGATGCCGACCGCTTCTGGCAGATTCATCGCGGCACGGTCGTGAAGGTGACGGCGATCCGCGCCGCCGAGCGCATCGACGCCGAGCGCATGCAGGTGCTGCTGCGCGGCAGCAGCGAAGTGCTTCCCGTCAGCCGCAGCTTCACGCATCTGTTTCGCGAATAGCGTTACAGCATCTCGTTGATGATCGCGACGATCGCGTCGCCATACGACACGAGCTTTTTCTCGCCCACGCCGGTCACGCCGCGCAGCTGGTCGATCGACGTTGGCTTGACCTTCGCGATCTCGCGCAGCGTCGCATCCTGGAACACGACGTACGCCGGCACGCCGTGCTCGCGCGCTGTGCCCATGCGCCACGAGCGCAGGCGCTCGAAGATGCCCTGTTCGGAGCGCGACAGTTCCACTTCCTCGAACGTCGAGCGCGACGTGGAAGGGCGCTTGGCCTTGACCGGTTTCTGGTACTGACGCAGTTGCACCGTTTGCTCGCCCTTGAGCACCGGACGCGCGGCGTCGGTGAGCTTGAGTGAGCTGAAGGCGTCGTGGTCGACCGTGACGAGGCCCAGCGCGATCGCCTGGCGCAGGATGGCGCGCCACTCCTGCTCGCTGCGGTCGGCGCCGACGCCATACACGGTGAGCTTGTCGTGGTGCCACTGGGTGATGCGCTCGGTGGTCGCGCCGCGCAGCACGTCGATCACGTGGCCGCCGGCAAAGCGCTGGTCGACCCGGTAGATGGTGGAGAGGAGCTTTTGCACCGGCACCGAGCCGTCGAAGCTCACCGGCGGGATCAGGCAGGTGTCGCAGTTGCCGCACGGGCCGGAGCGTTCGCCGAAGTAGTCGAGCAGGCGCATGCGGCGGCACGACAGGGTTTCGCACAGGCCGAGCATGGCGTCGAGCTTCATCGACAGCACGCGCTTGAACGTTTCGTCGGCCTCGGATTCGTCGATCATCCGGCGCTGCAGCACCACGTCTTGCAGGCCGTAGGCCATCCAGGCGCTGGCGGGGCCACCGTCACGGCCGGCGCGGCCGGTCTCCTGGTAATAGCCCTCGATGCTCTTGGGCAGATCGAGGTGGCACACGAAGCGCACATCGGGTTTGTCGATGCCCATGCCGAAGGCGATGGTGGCGACCATGACGATGTTTTCTTCGCGCAGGAAGCGCGCCTGGTTCTTGGCGCGCACCGCGTATTCCATGCCGGCGTGGTAGGCCATGGCGCGGATGCCGTTTTCGTTGAGGAAGTCGGCGGTTTCTTCGACCTTCTTGCGCGACAGGCAGTAGACAATGCCCGAGTCGCCTGAATGCTCGCCGGCGATGAAGTCGAGCAGCTGCTTGCGGCCGTTGGCTTTCTCGACGATCGAGTAGCGGATGTTGGGGCGGTCGAACGACGAGACGAACTGGCGCGCTTCGCCCAGTTGCAGGCGCAGCGCGATCTCGGCGCGCGTTTGCTGGTCGGCTGTCGCCGTGAGCGCGATGCGCGGCACGTTCGGGAAGCGCTCGTGCAGGATCGACAGGCGGATGTACTCGGGGCGGAAGTCATGGCCCCATTGCGAGACGCAGTGCGCTTCGTCGATCGCGAACAGCGAGATCTTCGATGCATCGAACAGCTCGAGGCAGCGCTGCGTCATCAGGCGCTCGGGCGCCACGTAGACCAGGTCGATTTCGCCGGTGCGCACGAGGCGCTCGATGCGCATCGCTTCTTCGAATGTCTGGGTCGAGTTGAGGAACGCGGCGCGCACGCCGACTTCTTCAAGCGCGTCGACCTGGTCTTGCATCAGCGCGATCAGCGGCGAGATGACCACGCCGACGCCGTCGCGCAGCAGCGCAGGAATCTGGTAGCACAGCGACTTGCCGCCACCGGTGGGCATCAGGACCAGCGCGTCGCCGCCACTGGCCACGTGCTCGACGATTTCGCCCTGCTGGCCGCGGAACGCGGGGTAGCCGAAGACGGTCTCGAGCACGTGAAGCGCACGTGCGCTGAGGTCGGCGCCAGTGTCGGTGACCATGTCGGCGCCGGTGTCTGAATTCATACGTTCAATGTCGGACAGAGTGTTCAAGCTGTGTGTTGGACCGGCTGATGCTGCAAGTTTAGTCCGCCCAGGTAAGCAGATCGAATTGGGCGGTCACGAGAATCAGGATACCGAATACGATACGGTACCAGGCGAAGATCGTGAAGTCGTGCGTACTGATGTAGCGCAGGAGCCAGCGCACGCACAGGAACGCGGAAATAAACGCTGAGAAAAAGCCCAGGCTAAACAGCGGCACATCGGCCATCGACAGCAGGTCGCGCTCCTTGGCGATCGAGTAGACCGTGGCGCCCAGCATCGTCGGCATGGCCAGGAAGAACGAGAATTCGGTGGCTGCCTTGCGCGACAGGCCAAACAGCATGCCGCCGATGATCGTCGAACCCGAACGGCTGGTGCCGGGGATCAGCGCGAAGGCTTGCGCGAAGCCGACCTTGAGCGCATCGAGCATGCTCATGTCGTCGACCGTCTCGACCCGCGCGGCCTTCGGGTTCTGGCGGTTGCGGTGTTCGACCCACAGGATGACGATACCGCCGAGCACCAGGGCGACGGCCACGGGAATCGGGTGGAACAGCACTTCGGTAATGGCCGCGCTGAACAGCACGCCAGCAATCGCGGCAGGGAAGAATGCAATCACGACATTGCGCGCAAAGCGCTGCTGGACGGGATCGGCGCCCAGTCCGGCGAACACCTTCGCGATGCGCGCACGGTATTCCCAGACCACGGCCAGCATGGCGCCGGCCTGGATGACAATCTTGAACACGGTCGCCTTGGTGCCCGTGAAATCGAGCAAGCTGCCCATCAGGATCAGGTGGCCGGTCGACGAAATCGGAAGGAATTCAGTGAAACCCTCGACCAGGCCCATGATGATTGCCTTAATGGCGAGAACGATGTCCATGGTGTTTTTGTGCTGTGGAAGTGAACTGTGGGAGGTACATGCGAGGGGGCAAAGCTTACCATGAGCGCGGGGGCTGCCGTTGGGCTAACTGAACCGTACGAGCTGCCGCGGATGGCATCGGGGCCGTTTTAATCTCGCTGTAAAGATGTGTCATCCGTAAAAACGCGTGCTACACTCAAAGCCATGAGTCTTTTTCTTGTCCTCATTCTTGCTGCGCTGGCCTGGGTAGCATTTCATGACTGGCAGTTGCCCAACGCCCTGCGTTACCGGCCTTTCCAGGGTCGGGCGTGGCGTAGTTCTTTCCCTTCCGCATCCCGCAAGGACATCCGCGATTTCCTCGCCGTGTGTGGCTCGGCCTGCGCCTTTGGCGCTTGCGACCGTTTGCATTTGCGCCCTGACGACCCGGTACTCAATGTCGTGCGCGCCGCCAAGCCAACGCGCTGGATGCCCGACGCCACCGACATCGAACCGCTGGCGCGCGCAGTGCGCGAACGCTATGGTGTCTTGCTGAGCGACATCTGGCACGACGGCCTGACGCTCGGCGGATTGTTCCAGCGCGTGCAACAGGCACGCGGCAAGCCGGCGATCTAAGCCACCGTATTCACACGGGCTCGGGCGCCGTCAGCCGTTCCAGTTCGCTCAACCAGACCATCGCCTGCGTCCGCGTATCGCCACACATCTCGTGCGACGGTTGCAGTCCGCCGCAAAAGGCCGGCCGCTCGGGCTGCCCAAAGATGCGGCAGCGCTCGTCTTCTCCCAATTGCACGCAACGCACGCCTGCCGGCTTGCCATTGGGCATTCCTGGGATCGGGCTAGTGATCGACGGTGCAGTACAACAGGCGCCGCATTGCGACCGGCACTGGAAGGGGGCGGGAGTGGACAGCATGGCGTTTGAAAAGTGGCAGACCGCAAGTATACATCGGACCGCGGCGCCAGCGTCAGATGATGCATTGTCTACTTATTGTGGCTAAATATAATATATTTTTAGTTACGCAGCGGTCGCTTGACGGCAACAACATGACGGGTCTATATTGGTTGTTCCTTAGATAATTTCTGAGTGGGAAAATGGACTGCCAAACAGACAGTAAGCCACGCTGGGAACGTCGCAAGGAAGCGCGGCCGCAAGAGCTGCTCTCGGCTGCCGTCGAGTTGTTTGTCGAGCGCGGCTTTGCCTCGACCCGCCTGGAAGATGTGGCCAAGCGCGCCGGTGTGTCCAAGGGCACCCTGTATCTGTATTACACCAACAAGGAAGACCTGTTCAAGGCCGTCGTACGCCAGAGTATCGTGCCGATGCTGGGGCAGGCCGAAATCTCGGTCGCTGAATTCGAAGGCCACAGCGCCGACCTGCTGCGTAGCGTGATCCTGTCGTGGTGGCATCGGGTGGGTGCGACCAAGGCGTCCGGCATCAGCAAGCTGATCTTTGCGGAAGCCGATAATTTCCCTGAGCTGGCGCGCTTTTACCAGACCGAAGTCATGAGCCGCGGCATGCGCATGATCTCCAGCATGCTCGAGCGCGGCGTGCAGCGCGGCGAGTTTCGCGCGATCGATATTCCCCAGACCACCCAGGTTTTGATCGCGCCAATGCTGATGCTGTCCACCTGGAAACACACCATCGCCCCGTGTGAGCGCTGTGACCTGCATCCCGAAGCCTTCCTCGATGCCTTCCTCGACATCACCCTCAATGGCCTCGTGCCGGCTGGCCAACCGGCCCGCTGAACGCCCGTTCACGCCAGGGACGGTTTTCTGGCGTTCATCCCCTCCAAACTGCAGACTGTCGCAATTTTCCTCTGGGGAAGGCGTGCGTCGATAAGATGTGCCTCGAGATACCTATTCAGGTAGGTTCCAGCACCGTTCACGGATTAGAATATCGGATTGTTTATTTTTCCACCGAGAACTGAAATGAATATCGAACAAGCCCGCTTCAATATGATCGAACAGCAGATCCGTCCTTGGAACGTGCTGGACCAGGACATCCTCGACCTGCTGCACGTGGTCAAGCGTGAACAATTCGTGCCACAGGCCTACCAGAACCTGGCATTTGCCGACACCGAAATCCCGCTGCCGGGCGGCGAAGCCATGCTCAATCCGAAGGTCGAAGCGCGCATGGCGCAAGAGGCTGGCGTCAAGCAGGGCGACAACGTGCTGCAGATCGGTACCGGTTCGGGCTACCTGGCAGCGCTGCTGGCGAGCAAGGCGCGTCACGTGACGAGCGTTGAAATCCTGCCGGAAACCGCCGCCCAGGCCAAGCAGAACCTGGACGCTGCCGGCATCACCAATGTAGCGGTCGAAGTGGGCAATGGCGCGCAGGGCTGGGCCACCGGCACCGACTACGACGTGATCGTCGTCTCGGGCGCACTGCCGCTGCTGCCAGAGTCGCTGATCAAGCAACTGAAAATCGGTGGCCGCATGATCGCGATTGTCGGCACTGCGCCGGCCATGACGTGCCAGCGGATCACCCGCACCTCGGCCACCGCGCATGAGGCGGTCACCGTGTTCGAAACCGTCGCCAAACCGCTGACGGGCGCAACGAAGCCGTCCGGCTTCACGTTCTGAGGACGCCGTGATGCAACAGATTACTGCTCCCGAACTGGCCGCCTTGCTGGCCGATCCGGCGCGCGAGCAGCCGCTGCTGCTCGACGTGCGCGAAAACTGGGAATTCGAGACGTGCCGGATCGCCGGCTCGACCCAGATTCCGATGAACCTGATTCCGGTGCGCGTGACCGAGATCGACGACGACCGCGAGGTCGTCTGCATCTGCCACCACGGGGCGCGCAGCATGCAGGTTGCTGCCTTCCTCGAGCGCAATGGTTTTGACAATGTAACGAACTTGACGGGCGGGATACACGCCTGGGCTTTGCAAGTCGATCCGTCGATGCCGACGTATTGACCTGATTCCAAAAACTTGATGACCCCTGTGGAGATAGCAATGCAGAAACCCCTTATCGCCGTGCTGCTTGCGAGCGCGTGCTTCTCGCTCAACGCCGGTGCTGCCGACCTGATCCAGGTGTATCAGCAGGCACTGGCCAATGATGCGACGTACGCGAGTGCGCGTGCTTCGCTGTCGGCGAGCCGCGAGCGCATCATCCAGGGGCGTGCAGGGCTACTCCCGACCGTTGGTATCAGCGGTGCACTGAGCAAGAACGACAGTGACTTCGATCCATGGAATGTCGGTCAGCTCGGCACCCTGCCGAACGGCCAGCCGGGCATCGTCGGCAGCAGCGGTTCGAACCTGCGCACCAACGAATACACGCTGGCGCTGCAGCAGCCGCTGTATCGCTGGGATCGCTGGGAAACGTACCAGCAGAGCAAGCTGCAGCAAGCCATCGGCGAAGCCCAGTTTGCCCAGGCCCAGCAGGACCTGATCACGCGCGTGGCGCAAGCCTACTTCGACGTGCTGGCGGCGCAGGACAAGCTGGAATCGACCCGCGCCCAGAAGGACGCAACCACCGAGCAGCTGGCATCGGCCAAGCGCAATTTTGAAGTCGGCACCCAGACCATCACCGACACGCACGAAGCGCAAGCCGCGTATGACCTGGTGCTGGCGCAGGAATTCGCCGCCGTCAATGACCTGGACAACAAGCGCAATGCGCTGCAGGCCATCATCGGCACCGCGCCGGGCAACCTGGCAGCCCTGAAACCCGGCACGACGCTGGCCGTGCCGCAGCCGGCCACGGTCGATCCATGGGTGTCGTCGGCCGAAAACCAGAACTATGGCGTGACGGTCAGCCAGCTTCAGGTGGAAATTGCCACGCGCGACATCTCGCGCAACCGCGCCGGGCACATGCCGACGCTCGATCTCGTGGCCAGCTCGACGCGCCGCGACGTCAACGGTCGCACGGGCAATTCGGGCGATACCAAAAACAATGCGATCGGCCTGCAGTGGAGCGTGCCGATCTTCAGCGGCTACGCCGTCACCAGCCGCGTGCGCGAGTCGATCGCGCTGGAAGACCGCGCCCGCAACGAGCTGGAAGCAACGCGCCGCAATGCAGCGCTGCAGGCGCGCCAGTCGTTCCTCGGCGTGAACAGCGGCCTGGCGCAAGTGAAAGCACTGGAAGCGGCGGAAGTGTCGAGCCAGTCGGCGCTCGAGTCGAACAAGCTCGGCTACCAGGTGGGCGTGCGGATCAATATCGACGTGCTCAATGCGCAGCGCCAGCTGTACCAGACCCGCACCGACCTGTCGCGTGCACGCTATGATGTGATCGTCAATGGCTTGCGCCTGAAAGCAGCGGCGGGTTCGCTGCGCGAGACCGACCTGACGCCGGTGAACAGTTTGCTGGTAGAGTAATTTTCTGCTGCATCACGCAAGCCCGGTCGACCATGCAAGTGGCGACCGGGTTTTTTGTTTTACAGCGCCCGCGCCTTGCGCCACTGAATCAGTTCAGCAATCGTCAGGATCGGAAAATCGCGCTCCTGCGCAAACTGCTCGATCTGCTCCCCGCGCATCATCGTGCCGTCAGGGTTCATCAATTCGCACAGCACGGCTGCCGGCTGCAGACCGGCCAGCCGGGCCAGGTCGACCGAGCCTTCGGTGTGTCCGGCGCGGGCCAGCACGCCGCCGGGCGTGGCGCGCAGCGGGAATACATGGCCCGGCCGCACGACGTCGTCCGGCCGGGCGTCATGCGCGATGGCGGCCCGGATCGTGGTCACGCGGTCGGCGGCCGAGACACCGGTGGTCACGCCATGACGCGCCTCGATCGACACCGTGAACGGCGTGCCGAAGCGGCTGCCGTTGTCCGGCGCCATCGGCGGCAGTTCGAGCGTACGAACCTTCTCGTCAGGCAGGCACAGGCAGACGATGCCGCTGCATTCGCGGATCATCAGGGCCATGGTGTCGCTAGTGATGTGTTCGGCGGCGACGATCAGGTCGGCCTCGTTCTCGCGATCGAAATCGTCGAGCAGGATGACCGGAATGCCGGCGCGCATGGCGTCCAGCGCCGCGGCGATGCGGCCTTCCAGGTCGTGACTGAAAAGGGTATGGGTAGAAACCAGCATGTGAAACGCTCCTCGCAAAGTGGGCGAAAAACGCATCAGGGCAAAGCGCAGCCGCACGCCCGTCTCCCCCACGCAAGGCAGGGCAGACCGGGCGCGTGAACGCGCACATCTTCTTTCATCCGGACTATACCGTCGGCTCTGGCATCGCACCAGATCTGCTGACCCTGCCCGGCATGATGCCGGGCAGGCGCTCGCGGGCTCGACCGTTGCCGGTCATACCGCCGGTGGGGAATTGCACCCCGCCCCGAAGACGTAATGTTGTGTGCCTGCAGGATGCAGGCGCGGCGATTGTAGCAGCGCCGCGCTATCCTTGCAGGCGGCAGGCTTACTTGCTCAGGCCGCCACCGCTGGCGTTGTCGGCGCGTTCGATCAGCTCGACCTTGTAGCCATCCGGATCGGTAATGAAGGCGATCACGGTGCTGCCGCCCTTGACCGGGCCTGGCTCACGCGAGATGTTGCCGCCGGCTTCACGCACTTGGTCGCAGGTCGCGTAGATGTCAGCGGTGGAGATGGCGATGTGGCCGTAGGCCGTGCCCATGTCGTAGCTGTCGGTACCCCAGTTATAGGTCAGCTCGAGTTCGGCGTGATCGGGATTGCTGCCGTAGCCGAGGAAGGCCAGGCTGTATTTGTACTCGGCGTTCTCGCTCGTGCGCAGCAGTTTCATGCCCAGCACGGTGGTGTAGAAGTCGATGGAGCGTTGCAGGTCGCCGACCCTCAACATGGTATGCAGGATGCGCATCGTGTGTGCCTTATATGGTTCGGAAAGACCGTCATTTTATGCCTTCGACGGTTTCCTTGCCGGACAGGGCCCGATGCGCATCCGATCTTGCTATCAGCTCTCGAGCTTGGCGTCGAGCGTGATGGTGGCGTTCAGCAGCTTCGACACCGGGCAGTTTTCCTTTGCCGTGGTCGCTGCCTTGTCGAAGGCTTCCTGGCTTGCGCCCGGGATCTTCGCGCGCAGTTCCAGGTGGATCGCCGTGATCGAGAAGCCGCCTTCGACTTTTTCCATCGACACGGTGGCCTTGGTGCGCAGTTCGTCAGCGGTCAGGCCGGCTTGGCCGAGCTGGCCCGACAGCGCCATCGTGAAGCAGCCTGCGTGCGCCGCGCCGATCAGTTCTTCGGGGTTGGTGCCTGGCGCATCTTCAAAGCGGGTGTTGAAGCCATATGGCTGGTCCTTCAGTGCGCCGCTGCCGGTCGACACCTGGCCCTTGCCATCCTTGATGCCACCACTCCATACGGCGCTGCCGTCGCGTTTGATTGTCATGTCTTATTTCCTTTCGTTGGTGTTGTCAGTGTCGTCGTCTTTTGCCTCGGGCGCCGGTTCGGCCTCGTGGTCACGCATGTCGCGATGGCGGTCCGGCAGCGGGGTGGCCTGGCCACTCGCGCCGGGTGCGGCATCGACTGCCTGGGAAATGCCCGGCGTGCCGCGTGCTTCGGTATCGATCAGGCCTTGTTCGAGGTCGGCTGCTGCCTGCTTCATGATGCCGCGTGGCTCGGTGTCCTGGCCATCCGGCGTTTCATCGCGTTCGTGCGGCTGGCGTTTGACGCCATCGTTGCCCATTGGTTCGTCCGTATTCACGGCGCGGTCTTTTGCGTTGGTCGCCATCGCGATCTCCTTTTGTATTTTAGTCATCCTCATCCTAACTGCCCACGCCCAAAACGGTCGCTCAATTGAACTTTGTAAATATGATGCTTTTTTGCAATTACATGGCTAAGATAGGATTTTGAATGTCTTGACGGAAGATGCACCGTGACGCCTGACACCCTGCCGCAGCACGCCACGGCGGTCTGCAAGAACTGCTGCGCCGCCACCGATGGCAACTATTGCCATCAGTGCGGCCAGGCCACGCACCTGCACGTGCCGAGCGCGCGCGAGTTCCTGCACGAATTCATTGCGCACTACGTGGCGCTGGAAGGCGCGCTGTGGAAGTCGCTTGGCGGGCTGATCTTCAAGCCAGGCTTTCTCACCTGCGAATACATCGAAGGCCGACGCGCCCGCTACCTGCAGCCGCTGCGCCTGTATCTGACGTTCAGCATCATCTTTTTTGCGCTGTTCAAGTTCAGCGGGATGGAAGTAATCAATCTCGGCGAAGAGGTACCGCCTTCGGCCGTCGTCGTGTCCGGGGACAGGCAAGAAACCGCCAAGCCTGCCACGGAATTCAACCGCGCTGTCGCGCCCCTCGTGACTGGCGCCGGATCGTTCAACGCCACCCTGGGCCAGAAAATCCAGCACTTCCTCGACCTGCCGCGGCGTGATCAGGAAGTGGCGCTCAAGGGGGCGTTCTTCAGCTATACGCCGTATGCGGTATTCGCACTGATGCCGGTGTTCGCCTTCTATCTGCGGATCCTGTACGTGCGCACGGGCCGCCGCTATGGCGAGCATTTCCTGTTTGCGCTGCACACCAATGCATTTGCCTTCCTGATGTTCAGCGTGCTGCTGACGCTGCCGCCAATGCTGGATTTCCTGGAGCTGCCACTATCGTTGTGGCTGCTCTTGTATCTGCCACTGGCGATGCACAGGGTGTATGGCGGCGCGCGCCTGGCCACCGGCCTGCGCTGGATCGTGCTGAGCCTGCTTCATGTGCTGAGCCTGGTCCTGGCGGTCGTGGTTGCCATGGGAGCGGCACTGGTGGCCTGAACTTGCGGGACCGGGGCGGCGACCGGTATACTGTGCATCTGTACAGTGTTTGCCGAGCGCTGCTATGGCAGCCGCAGGAATTATCGGTTAATCTCCAGCGTGTTGTTAACCTACTACTGCCGAGATCGCTATGCCCGCTTCGCCCCAACCGCAACAGATCATCGCGCTCGTGGTGCGGCATAACACGCCAGGCGTCGAAGAGCCGGTCAGCCGCATCCGCGATTTTCTGGTCGGGGCCGGCTACCGCGTCGTGTTCGAGGCCGATACCGCCGCCAATCTCGCGCTCGACAATCTCGAATCGATGACCGTGGCCGAGATCGGCGCACAGGCGCAGATCGGCATCGTCCTCGGCGGCGACGGCACCATGCTCGGCATCGCGCGCCAGCTGGCCGAATACGATATCGCCCTCATCGGCATTAACCTGGGGCGCCTGGGCTTCATCACCGATATCGCACTGGACGACATGCTGCCCCAACTGAGCAACATCCTGGAAGGCCGCGCGCGGCGCGAAGAGCGCACGCTGCTCGAGGCGCGCGTCATGCGCGATGGGGTGCTGATCTTTTCCAGCGTCGCCGTCAACGACGTGGTCGTGGCGCGCGGCACCGGCGCCGGCATGGTCGAACTCAAACTGAGCGTCGACGGTCAATTCATGTACAACCAGCGCTCGGACGGTCTGATCGTCTCCACGCCCACCGGCTCGACGGCGTATGCGCTGTCGGCCGGCGGGCCATTGCTGCATCCGAGCCTGGGCGGCACGGTGCTGGTGCCGATCGCGCCGCATGCGCTGTCGAACCGGCCGATCGTGGTGCCCGACACGAGCGAGATCGTGGTCGAACTGGTCAGCGGGCGCGACATCAGCGTGAACTTCGACATGCAGACCTTCACGAGCCTGCAGCTGGGTGACCAGATCGTGATCTCGCGCTCGCCGCACACGATCACGTTCCTGCACCCACTCGACTGGAGCTACTACCACACGCTGCGCCAGAAACTGCACTGGAACGAGTACCCCACCAACGACGGCAGGCTCAAGTAAGCTATCCATCGCAGCCGCCCGCATTTGCTACAGAATCGCCCTAACCGCCGGAGACCCGATTTTTCATGCTGCGCACACTTACCATCCGCGACTTCGTCATCGTCGACGCCATCGAACTGGAATTCTCGAACGGCTTCTCGGTGTTCACCGGCGAAACCGGCGCCGGCAAGTCGATCCTGATCGATGCGCTGCAGCTGGCGCTGGGCGGCCGCGGCGACGCCAGCATGGTGCGCGAAGGCGCTGCCAAAGCCGACATCACCGCTGATTTCGCACCGACCGAAGTGGCGCGTGTCTGGCTGGCCGAGCACGAGTTCAGCGCCGACGAGGGCGGGGCGCTGCTGCGCCGCGTGATCGACAACGCCGGCCGCTCCAAGGGTTATATCAACGGCGTCGCGGCCACGGCGGCGCAACTGCGCGAGCTGGGCGACCTGCTGGTCGACATTCACGGCCAGCACGCGCACCAGAGCCTGCTCAAGCCCGACGCCCAGCGTGCACTGCTCGACAACCAGATCGGCGTGCGCGATCCGGCCGCGCGCATCGAGGCGCAAGAAGTGTCGCAAGCCTGGCGCACCTGGCGCGCGCTGGTGCGCCAGCGCGAAGAATACGAAGCCGACGCCAAGAACGTGCTGATCGAGCGCGAGCGCCTCGAGTGGCAAGTGGCCGAACTCGACAAGCTGGCCCCGAAGGCCGGCGAGTGGCTCGACATCGGCAACGAGCACAGCCGCCTGTCGCACGCCGCGACGCTGCTCGAAGGCGCGCAGGAAGCGCTGGCGGCGATCTCCGAATCCGACCATCCGATCCTGTCGCAACTGTCGGCGCTCAACGCCAAGCTGGGCAAACTGGTCGACGTCGATACGCAGTTGCAGTCGGTATTGGACTGCATGGAGCCGGCGCGCATCCAGCTGCAAGAAGCGGTGTCCGAGCTGAACACGTATATCGACAAGGTCGAGCTCGACCCGGCGCGCCTGCGCGAAGTCGACGCGCGCATGGAAGCGCTGCACACGGCGGCGCGCAAGTACCGCGTCACGCCCGAAGAACTGCCGGACGAACACGCGCTGCTGGCCACCAAGCTACGCCAGCTGGCCGACGCCACCGACATCGACGGCCTGCGCAAGCAGGAAGAAAAAGCCGAGGCGGCGTACATGGAGGTGGCCGGGCGCCTGTCGGTGCGGCGCGCGGCAGCGGCGCACGAGCTGGGCACGCAGGTCACAGCGGCGATGCAGGAGCTGAGCATGAGCGGCGGCAGTTTCGCCATTGGCCTGAACCGCGGCGAGCCGGGCGCGCATGGCCTGGAGCAGATCGAGTTCCTGGTGGCCGGCCACGCAGGCGTCGTGCCGCGCGCGCTGGCCAAGGTTGCGTCGGGCGGCGAGCTGGCGCGCATCTCGCTGGCGATCTCGGTCATCACGTCGAATGCGACGACGGTGCCGACGCTGATTTTTGACGAAGTCGACACCGGCATCGGCGGCGGCGTGGCCGAGGTGGTGGGGCGCCTGCTCAAGCGCCTGGGCCAGCAACGCCAGGTGCTGTGCGTGACGCACTTGCCGCAGGTGGCCAGCCAGGCGAACCAGCACTTCCAGGTGGCCAAGGGCACGACCGACGCTGGCCGCACGGTCTCGCGCATCGACGTGCTCGACAAGCGCGCGCGGGTCGAGGAAGTGGCGCGCATGCTGGGCGGCATCGAGATCACGGAGACCACGCGCAAGCATGCAAGGGAGTTGCTGGCGTCGTGATGGCTTGCATGCGCGGGCTCCGGGTGGTTTTGTGGCACAGTAAACACCCCCATCAACCACTCCGGAAGGAACTCGCATGAGCATCGAAAAAGTCCTGTATCGCGCACAAGCCACGTCGCAAGGCGGCCGTGAAGGCACGTCGAAAAGTTCGGATGGCGCCCTGGACGTGACGCTGTCCACGCCGAAGGAACTGGGCGGCGGTGGCGGCGCGGGCACCAATCCCGAGCAGCTGTTTGCGGCCGGTTACTCGGCCTGCTTCCTGGGCGCGCTGAAATTTGTCGCGGGCCAGGCCAAGGTCACGCTGCCGGCCGACCTGACCATCACCGGCGACGTCGGCATCGGCCAGATCCCGACCGGCTTTGGCATCGAAGTCGACCTGAGCATCAAGGGCCCGGGCATGGACCAGGCCCAGCTGCAAGAGCTGGTCGACAAGGCCCACATCGTGTGCCCGTACTCGAACGCCACCCGCAACAACATCGACGTGCGACTGCACGTGAGCACCTGATTCTGATTCTGACCTCGCGCTAGCCTTGCCGGTCCGTGGCTCGAACACCACGGACCGGCAACCCAAAGCGCACTGACCCGCTGTTGGGTCCTGCGGGCAGGACATGCCAGACTTATAATGGCCAGATCCTGTCTTCACTACGCCCCCATGTCATTTCGCCCTGAACCGCCTTACACCCACGGTACCATCCCACGCAGCGCGGTCCTGCTGGTCAATCTCGGCACGCCTGACGAGCCCACGCGCGGCAAGGTGCGCAGCTACCTGAAGCAGTTCCTGTCCGATCCGCGCGTGGTCGAAGTGCCGCGCCTTGTCTGGTGGTGCATCCTGCACCTGATCATCCTGCCGTTCCGCTCCGGCCAGTCGGCCGCGAAATACCGCACGATCTGGACCCGCGACGGTTCGCCCCTGCGCGTGAACACGGCCCTGCAAGCCACGCGCCTGCAAGCGATGCTGACCGAGCGCGGCCACGAAGACGTGAGTGTGGCGATGGCGATGCGCTACGGCTCGCCATCGATGCCCGAGGTGCTCGATCGCCTGAAAGAGGAGGGTGTCGACCGCATCGTCGTGCTGCCCGCCTACCCGCAATATTCCGGCACCACCACCGCCTCGATCTGGGATGCCGTGTTCCAGCACTATGCCAAGGTGCGCAACATTCCCGAGTTGCGCCTGGTGAAGCATTATCACGACCACGAAGGCTATATCCACGCGCTGCGCGACAACGTGCTGGCGCACTGGGACAACCATGGCCGCGGCCAGAAGCTGGTGATGAGCTTTCACGGCGTGCCCAAGCGCACCCTGCTGCTGGGCGACCAGTATCACTGCGAGTGCTATAAAACCGCGCGCCTGCTGGCCACCGCGCTCGATTTGTCGCAGGACGAGTACATGGTCACGTTCCAGTCGCGCTTCGGCAAGGCCGAGTGGCTGCAGCCGTACACCGCGCCGACCGTCGCGCAACTGGCGCGTGATGGCCTTGAACGCATCGACATGATCTGTCCTGGCTTTACCAGCGACTGCCTGGAAACGCTGGAAGAAATCTCGATGGAAGTGCGCCATGATTTCGAAGCGGCCGGTGGCAAGGAGTTTCATTACATCCCGTGCCTGAACGCGTCGCCGGCCTGGATTCAAGGCCTGGCCGAAATCGCCGAGCAGCACCTGATTGGCTGGCCGACCATCCTCACGCCGGCACAGCGCGAAGCGCGCCGCATCGATGCCGAACGTGGCGCCGCGCGCGCCAAGAGCCTCGGCGCTCCCAACTAGTCCATACCGACTTGCCTGTTGACAACCTGCTAAAATAGCGGGTTGTTGGCGCTGCAGGGCCGCATTTGCCTGAATTTCAGATGGCTTTCCTGCAATTCCCCTTGTAATTGTAGGAGATCGCCCCATCTGGTGCGCTGTGTATCAATCAGGATACGTTTTTAAATCAGCCAAGTCCTTGATTCCAGGAGTTTTTCCGATGCAAGACCAAGAAAACAAAGAGATGAGCAACGAGCAGGATGTACAGGCGCCTGGCGCTGACATCAATGATGGTGCTACCGCTGGCGCCGCGCAGACGGGTACGCCGGGCCTCGAAGAACAACTGAGCGCCACCGAAGCCAAGCTGGCCGAAATGCATGACGCCTTCATGCGCGCCAAGGCCGACGCGGAAAACATCCGCCGCCGCGCTCAGGAAGACGTCAGCAAGGCCCACAAATTTGCGATCGAAAGCTTCGCCGAGGCCATGGTGCCGGTGCGCGACAGCCTGGAGATGGCACTGAAGGTCGAAGCGCCGACGGTCGAGTCGATCAAGGAAGGCGTCGAGATGACGCTCAAGCAGCTCACCAGCGCGTTCGAAAAGAACCGCCTGGTCGAGGTGCTGCCGCAAGTGGGCGACAAGCTGGATCCGAACAAGCACCAGGCCGTTGCCGTGGTGCCGGCGGAGCAGGAAGCCAATACCGTGGTCACCGTGCTGCAAAAGGGTTACATGATCGCCGACCGCCTGCTGCGGCCAGCCATCGTGACGGCAGCAGCACCAAAATAAGAATGGCCGCGTGCCGCGTAATGCTCTTGAAAGCACGCCGTTTTTCCCAATATTGAATCCATCAGAAACTCAGCATATAAAAAGGAATACATCATGGGCAGAATTATCGGTATCGACCTTGGCACCACGAACTCGTGCGTGGCCATCATGGAAAACGGTCAGCCAAAAGTGATCGAAAACGCCGAAGGCGCGCGTACCACGCCATCGATCATCGCTTACCAGGAAGACGGCGAGATCCTCGTCGGCGCGCCGGCCAAGCGCCAGGCCGTGACCAACCCGAAGAACACGCTGTTCGCCGTCAAGCGTCTCATCGGCCGCAAGTTCGATGAAAAAGAAGTGCAAAAAGACATCTCGCTGATGCCATATGCCATCGTCAAGGCCGACAACGGCGACGCATGGGTTGGTGTGCGCGACAAGAAACTGGCTGCCCAGCAGATCTCGGCTGAAGTGCTGCGCAAGATGAAGAAGACCGCCGAGGACTACCTGGGCGAAGAAGTCACCGAAGCGGTCATCACCGTGCCGGCGTACTTCAACGACTCGCAGCGTCAGGCAACCAAGGATGCCGGCCGTATCGCGGGCCTGGACGTCAAGCGCATCATCAACGAGCCAACCGCTGCCGCACTGGCATTCGGCCTGGACAAGACCGACAAGGGCGACCGCAAGATCGCCGTGTATGACCTGGGCGGCGGCACGTTCGACGTCTCGATCATCGAAATCGCCGACGTCGATGGCGAAAAGCAGTTCGAAGTGCTGTCGACCAACGGCGACACGTTCCTGGGCGGCGAAGACTTCGACCAGCGCATCATCGATTACATCATCGACGAGTTCAAGAAGATCAACGGCCTGGACCTGTCGAAAGACGCGATCGCCCTGCAACGCATCAAGGCGTCGGCCGAGCGCGCAAAGATCGAACTGTCGTCGTCGCAGCAGACCGAAATCAACGAGCCGTACATCGCCATGGCGAACGGCGCGCCGGTCCACCTGAACCTGAAGATGACCCGTGCCAAGCTCGAGTCGCTGGTGGAAGAGCTGATCATCAAGACGATCGAGCCATGCCGCATGGCCATCAAGGATGCCGGCGTCAAGGTTTCGGACATCGACGACATCATCCTGGTCGGCGGTATGACCCGTATGCCGAAGGTGCAGGAGAAGGTCAAGGAGTTCTTCGGCAAGGAAGCACGCAAGGACGTCAATCCGGACGAAGCCGTCGCTGTCGGCGCTGCGATCCAGGGTTCGGTCCTGTCGGGCGAGCGCAAGGATCTGCTGCTGCTGGACGTGACGCCACTGTCGCTGGGTATCGAAACCCTGGGCGGCGTGATGACCAAGATGATCCACAAGAACACCACGATCCCGACCAAGTTCTCGCAGGTGTTCTCGACTGCCGACGACAACCAGCCGGCCGTGACCATCAAGGTGTTCCAGGGCGAGCGTGAAATCGCGGCCGGTAACAAGGGCCTGGGCGAGTTCAACCTGGAAGGCATCCCGCCAGCATCGCGTGGCACGCCACAGATCGAAGTGACTTTCGACATCGACGCCAACGGCATTCTGCACGTCGGCGCGAAAGACAAGGCCACCGGCAAAGAGAACAAGATCACCGTCAAGGCGAACTCGGGTCTGACGGAAGAAGAAATCCAGAAGATGGTCAAGGACGCCGAGCTGAACGCCGAAGAAGACAAGAAGGTCAAGGAAATGGCGGAAGCGCGCAACCAGGGCGACGCCCTGGTGCACTCGACCCGCAAATCGCTGACCGAATACGGCGACAAGCTGGAAGCCGGTGAGAAAGAGCAGATCGAAGCGGCAATCACCGACCTCGAAGGCGCGATCAAGAGCGGCGACAAGGCGGACATCGATGCCAAGACGGCAGCCCTGTCGAGCGCATCGCAGAAGCTGGGCGAGAAGATGTACGCCGACATGCAGGCGCAGCAGGCTGGTGGCGCTGGCGCGGCCGGTGGCCCAGGCGCCGGTGCAGCCGGTGGCGAGCAGTCGGGCAAGCAGGATGACGACGTTGTCGACGCCGACTTCAAGGAAGTGAAAGACGCGAAGTAAGCGTCTCCGGCGCGAAGGCTTGATGCCTTCGCGTACAGGCCGAGCCGACACCTTCCAGGTACTCGGCTCGGTTTTTTTGGTTTAAAGAATTCAGTTTTCAGATAACTTTAGGTGCCGACCATGGCGAAGCGTGATTTTTACGAGATCCTTGGGGTCGCGAAGGGTGCGTCGGAAGACGAGATCAAGAAGTCTTATCGCAAGCTTGCGATGAAGTACCACCCTGACCGCAATCCGGATAACAAGGAAGCGGAAGAGAAGTTCAAGGAGGTCAAAGAGGCCTACGAGATGCTGACCAACCCGGAGAAGCGCGAAGCGTATGACCGTTACGGTCACGCGGGCGTCGATCCAAACAGCGGCATGGGCGGCATGGGCGGCGGCGCCGGTGGTTTCGGCGATGCGTTCGGCGACATCTTCGGCGACATCTTTGGCGGTGGCCGTGGCGGCCGTAGTGCCGGCCCGCAGGTGTACCGCGGCGCCGACCTGCGCTACAACCTCGAGATCACGCTGGAACAGGCCGCTCACGGCTTCGACACGACGATCCGCGTGCCGAGCTGGGACAAGTGCGACACCTGCCACGGCAGCGGCGCCAAGCCGGGCACCCAGCCTGTGACTTGCACCACCTGCGCCGGTCATGGCCAGGTGCGCATGCAGCAGGGCTTCTTCAGCGTCCAGCAGACCTGCCCGAAATGCCATGGCAGCGGCAAGATCATCCCCGAGCCGTGCGCGGCCTGCGGCGGCGCCGGACGCATCAAGCGCAACAAGACGCTGGAAGTGAAGATCCCGGCCGGTATCGACAACGGCATGCGCATCCGCTCGTCGGGCAATGGCGAACCGGGTACCAATGGCGGGCCGGCAGGCGACCTGTATGTGGAGATCCACATCAAGCCGCACACCGTGTTCCAGCGCGAAGGCGACGACCTGCACTGCGAAATGCCGATCTCGTTCTCGAAAGCGGCACTGGGCGGCGAAATCGAAGTGCCAACCCTGACCGGCAAGGTGTCGTTCACGGTGCCTGAAGGCACCCAGACCGGCAAGACCTTCCGCCTCAAGGGCAAGGGCATCAAGAACGTGCGTTCGGGCTACACGGGCGACCTGTTCTGCCACGTGATCGTCGAGACGCCGGTCAAGCTGACCGACAAGCAGAAGGACATGCTGCGCGAGTTCGAACGCCTGACGATCGAAGGCGGCGCCAAGCACAGCCCGCAAAGCAAGGGCTGGATGGACAAGGTCAAGGACTTCTTCGAGTAAGTCTACTTACCGCTGAATGGCATATGCCTTCAGCGGTTTTTTTTTGCCTGTCCGGTTGGCCCGCCAACACGGTTATACTCCCCCTGTTTCGAGACCTACCCGCCTTTGAAGCCTGCTCCAGAACAGGCCTGGCAACGCCCCTTTTGGGACGGTAACAAGCACAAGGAACCATGATGGACAAATACAAGACCAAGGGATTGACCGCGGCAGAACTGTTCGAGCGCAACCGGACGTGGGCAGCCACGATGGTGGCCGAGGACCCGAACTTCTTCAAGGCGCTGTCGGAACAGCAGGCGCCGGAATACCTGTGGATCGGCTGCTCGGACAGCCGCGTCCCCGCCAACGAATTGCTGGGCATGGCGCCGGGCGAACTGTTCGTTCACCGCAATATCGCCAACGTCGTCGTGCATTCGGATTTGAATTGTCTGAGTGTGCTGCAGTTCGCGATTGACGTTCTGAAGGTCAAGCACATCATCATCTGCGGTCACTATGGCTGCTCGGGCGTGCACGCGGCGCTGACCGATGCGCGCGTGGGCCTGGCCGACAACTGGCTCGGCCACGTGCGCGATGTGCGCGACAAGCATGGCAAGTACCTGGGCCACGTGAGCGGCCGCGCCGCCACCAACCGCCTGGTCGAGCTGAACGTGGCCGAGCAGGTCATGAACACCGCCCACACGACCATCGTGCGCGATGCGTGGGAACGTGGCCAGCCGCTGACCATCCACAGCTGGGTGTACGGTGTGCACGACGGCCTGCTGCGCGACCTGGGCATCACCGTCAGCAGCTTCGAAGAGATCGAGCCGAAGCTGCGCCGGGTGCTTGATGGCTACGTCGAGGGCGGCGTCGTGCGTGAAGAGCGGCGTGGACAGTGATCTGATGCGACTGCGCGCGCTGGTGCGCGCGTTCGTCGACGAGCGTGACTGGGATCAGTTCCACACGCCGAAGAACCTCGCCGCGGCCTTGACGGTCGAGGCGGCCGAGTTGCTGGAGCATTTCCAGTGGCTGCAGTCGGGCCGTGCCGAAGAACTCGGCGCGGATAAACTGGTCGAAGTGCGGCACGAGATGGCCGATGTGCTGGTCTATCTCGTGCGGCTGGCGGACAAGCTCGACGTCGACCTGGTCGCGGCGGTCGAAGAAAAGATGGTGCTCAACCGGGCGAAGTACCCGGCCGAGCTGGTGCGCGGCGATGCACGCAAGTATTACGAGTACAAAGAGTACAAAAAAACGTGATCGCCGGCGCCCCTTACATGCCGCCCATGCAGATGTATTTCACGACCAGGTAATCGTCCATGCCGTAGGTCGAGCCTTCACGCCCCAGGCCTGACTGCTTGACGCCGCCGAACGGCGCGACCTCGGTCGAGATGATGCCGGTATTGACCCCCACCATCCCGCTCTCGATCGCCTCGGCCACGCGCCAGACGCGGCCGATGTCGCGCGCATAGAAGTACGACGCCAGCCCGAACTCGGTGTCGTTGGCCATGGCAATCACTTCGTCTTCCGTCTTGAAGCGGAACAGTGGCGCCAGCGGGCCGAAGGTTTCTTCACGCGCCACCAGCATATCGGACGTCACATCGGTCAGCACCGTCGGCTCGAAGAAGCTGTGCCCCAGCGCGTGGCGTTTGCCGCCCAGGAGCAGCTTGGCACCTTTGGCCTGCGCATCCTCGATGTGCTGCTCGATCTTGCGCACGGCTTTTTCTTCGATCAGCGGGCCTTGCGTGACGCCTTCTTCGCGGCCGTCACCCACCTTCAGTTTGCCCACCGCCACGGCGAGCTTGCGCGCGAATTCGTCGTACACGCCATCCTGCACGTACAGGCGGTTGGCGCACACGCAGGTCTGCCCGGCATTGCGGAACTTCGAGGCGATCGCGCCCTCAACCGCCGCATCCAGATCGGCATCGTCGAACACGATGAACGGCGCGTTGCCACCCAGTTCGAGCGAAATCTTCTTGACCGTCGGTGCGCACTGTTCCATCAGCAGGCGGCCCACGGCGGTCGAGCCGGTAAAGCTCAGCTTGCGCACAAGCGGGTTGCCCGTCATCTCGCCACCGATCGCCTTGGAGTCGCCAATGACGACGCTGAATACGCCTTTCGGCACGCCGGCACGCTCGGCCAGCACGGCCAGCGCCAGTGCTGACAGCGGCGTGAGTTCGGCCGGTTTGAGCACGATCGGACAACCGGCGGCCAGCGCCGGCGCGACCTTGCGGGTGATCATCGCGGCGGGGAAGTTCCACGGCGTGATCGCGGCGCACACGCCGATCGGCTCCTTGGTCACGACGATGCGCTTATCGGGCCATGGCGAGGCCAGCGTCTCGCCGGCCACGCGCTTGGCTTCTTCGCCAAACCACTCGAAGTACGAGGCGGCGTAGGCGACTTCGCCCTTGGCCTCAGCCAGCGGTTTGCCTTGTTCCAGCGTCATCAGCAATGCCAGGTCGTCGGCATTTTCCAGCATCAAATCGTTCCACTTGCGCAGGATCGCGGCGCGTTCTTTCGCGGGCAGTTTGCGCCACGCCGGCCAGGCGGCGTTGGCGGCGTCGATGGCGCGCTTTGTTTCGGCAGCGCCCATATGCGGCACGCTGGCCACGGTTTCGCCATTGGCGGGGTTGGTCACGGCGATGGTCTGGCCGTCGTCGGCGTCGCACCAGGCGCCGCCAACAAAGGCTTGCTGGCGCAGCAGGGAAGGGTCTTTCAAATTCGGCATAGTGTCCTCGTCAATTCATGTCGAGCATCGGCTGCAGAGCGCGGATGCAAGCCGTCATGGTAGACCCATTTGCAAACGAACGTGCCGCCGCGCCCGATTACTGCATACTGAAATTCTCGAAATTGTGATGACTTTTGGAAACGTGTGGGCTGCCTTAGCCGAATGAAGTTAAGCTTTTGACATGAAATTTCCCCCGCGCCCGACCCTTTGACCGCCTTGTGGTCGCGCGCCTCAAAGAGAAGGACAACACCATGCGCCCTATCGTAATCGTCCCCGCATGCACGCGTGATTTCGGCGAACATCCGTATCACGCCGCCCAGCACAAGTATGTCGACGCCGTCACCCTGGGCGCCGATTGCGCCTCGCTGATCCTGCCATCGTCCGGCGAATCGCTGGACCTGGAAACCATCTTCGGCACCATCGACGGCATCATGCTGACCGGCTCGGCCTCCAATGTGCATCCCAGCTACTACTCGGAAGAAGTGCTGGATCCAACGCTGCCGCAAGACCCGGCGCGCGACCAGACTACCTTGCCCCTGATCCGCGAAGCGGTGCGCCGTGGCGTGCCGATCATCGCCATCTGCCGCGGTTTCCAGGAGATGAACGTGGCGCTTGGCGGCAGCCTGCACCAGGCGGTGCAGACGGTCGTGGGCAAGTTCGATCACCGAGAAAAAGCCGAGCTCGGCATGGATGAGCAATATGGCGACGCGCACAACGTCACCGTCACCCCCGGCGGCATGCTCGAGGGCATTCTCGGCGCGGCCGAGATCCCCGTGAACTCGCTGCACGGGCAGGGCGTCAATGAACTGGCGCCGGGCCTGTCGGTCGAAGCCGTGGCCGAAGACGGCCTGGTGGAAGCGTTCACCGTATCGACGTCGCCAGGCTTCACGCTGGCCGTCCAGTGGCATCCCGAATGGCGCATCCAGCACAACCCGTACTCGATGAAGATGTTCCGCGCCTTTGGCGACGCCTGCCGCGCTTACCGCGAGCAACGCCTGGGTGGCGGCTCGCTGTTGAAATGACCCGGCGCGCCCTGCATGAAGCGGGCGCGCAATCGATTACCGACATGAGGCAATGATGGCAATACGTGAAAATTTCAGTTATACCGATATGGACGAGTGGCTCGATGCAAAGCGGGTCACCGAAATCGAATGCCTGGTGCCCGATCTGACCGGCGTTGCGCGCGGCAAGATCCTGCCGCGCGTGAAGTTCACGGACGACCGTGGCATGCGCCTGCCTGAAGTCGTGCTGGGCATGACCGTGACCGGCAACACGCCGGAACGTGACGACGCCTACGAGCGCGCCATCTCGAGCATCGACCGCGACATGATCCTCAAGGCCGACCCGACCACCATCACGATGGTGCCGTGGGCGGTCGACCCGACCGCGCAAGTGATCCATGACTGCTATTACGCCGACGGCCGCCTGGTCGACTTTGCGCCGCGCAGCGTGCTGCGCCGCGTGCTCAAGCTCTACGAGCAGCGCGGCTGGAAACCACTGGTGGCGCCGGAACTCGAGTTCTATCTGACGGCCAAGAACATCGATCCCGACCTGCCGCTGGTGCCGCCGATTGGCCGCAGCGGCCGCGCTGAAACAAGCCGGCAGGTCTACAGCATCGATGCGGTCAACGAGTTCGATCCGCTGTTCGAGGACATCTACGATTACTGCGAGCTGATGAATTTGGACGTCGACACGCTGATCCACGAGATCGGCGCCGGCCAGATGGAAATCAACTTCCAGCATGGCGAGCCGCTGGGCCTGGCCGACAAGGTGTTTTACTTCAAGCGCACGCTGCGCGAAGCAGCGCTCAAGCACGACATGTACGCGACCTTCATGGCCAAGCCGATGGCCAATGAGCCGGGTTCGGCGATGCACGTGCACCAGAGCGTGATCGATGGCGAGACAGGCAAGAACATCTTCAGCACCGAAGACGGCGCGCCGTCCGAGCTGTTCCACCATTACATCGGCGGCCTGCAGCGCTACATGCCATCGGCGATGGCGATCGTTGCGCCGTACGTGAACTCGTACCGCCGCATCGTGCGTCACACGGCTGCGCCGATCAATCTGCAGTGGGGGATCGATAACCGCACCGTCGGTATCCGGGTGCCGGTGTCGGGTTCGCAAGACCGGCGCGTGGAGAACCGCGTGATCGGCGCCGACGCTAACCCGTACTTAGCGCTGGCGATCACGCTGGCCTGCGGCTACCTGGGGATGGTCGAAGCGATCGAGCCATCAGCAATGGTCGAAGGCAGCGCCTACGACATGCCGGTGGACCTGCCGCAAGGGCTGTCCGAAGCGATCACGGTGCTGCGCCGCGAAGACCGCCTGCGCGATGTGCTGGGCGAGCGCTTCATCGACGTTTATACGGCGGTGAAAGATTTGGAGCACCAGGAGTTCATGCGGGTGATCAGCCCGTGGGAACGCGAGCACTTGCTGCTGCACGTCTGATCGAACGACCGTTGAACGCGTGGACGGGGAACCCGTCCACCCTACACATGTTTGCGCGGTGGTTGAATCGTTCCACCGATTGTCATGATGACCAACGTAGGGTGGACGGCTTGCCGTCCACGCGTTCAACCACTGCCTACGCCGCCACCGCACGTTTGATCGTTAGTTAACCCCCCGTTCACCGTATGCCGCCGGTCTGGCTGCATGGCGCGGTGAAGGGTTGAACGTGCACGGTGGATGCTATTGCAACCAGGACCTGCATGATTATCGTGGCACCGCACGGTAACGCAGACCATCCACCAGCAGTGCAACCAGGCGGCGCGCAGACGTCGGATCGCCATTGCTGGTCGGCATGCACAGACTGGCAACAGCGCGAAGCAGATCACGAGGATCCGCGCCGGCCTGCAACTCGCCGGCGTCCACGGCAGCATCAAGAAGCGATTGAAGGGCTGGCTCAAAACGGCTGTCGAAATACGCTGGCAGGTTTTCGAAGGCGGCCCCGCCTGCATACAATGACGCCGCCAGGCCCCGCTTGGCAACAATGAAGTCGACATAGCGCTGCATCCACAGATCCAGTGCTTCGCCCGGCGGATGCTGCTGCAAAAATGACGCTGCCGCGTCGGCGCAGGCATCAACCTGGTGTCGGAACACTGCCGCGATCAGATCGGCCCGCTGCGGGAAGTGCCGGTAGATGGTGCCCACACCCACGCCGGCTTTTTGCGCAATCGTGCGCATCGGTGCATCCACACCCTGCTCGGCAAAGACATCGCGCGCCGCTTCCACCACCGTATCGATATTGCGCAGCGCATCTGCCCGCACGCGGCGTCCCGTTGCATCGCTCATTGTTGTTCTACTCGTTTCTTCGTTGGAAAAAGCGGCCACCTGCGCCCGTTGACAAGCGGAACCTTGTTCCGTATAAAGGCGGAATGGCGTTCCGCTTATGGTGATCATACCAGCAGGCGGCACTCGTCGTCATCTTGGAAAGGTCATTCTCATGGACGAACAACGTGTCGCTCTGGTCACCGGCGCAAATCAAGGGATCGGGTTGCAGATCGCGAAGGAGCTGGTTGCGAAAGGACTTACCGTACTGGTCGGTGCGCGCGACTTGGCAAAGGGCGAAGCTGCAGCAAGCAAACTTGGCGATCGCGCACATGCCATCCAGCTCGATGTCACCGATGCGGCGTCGATTCAGGCAGCAGCCGAGCGCATCCGGCGCGAGTTCGGCCGGCTGGATGTGTTGATGAACAATGCCGGCATCTCGCGTGCGGCGTCGAACCAGTCATTCGACAAAGCGGTAAACACCAACCTGTTGACCACTGCGCCGCTCGAGAATGTGCGCAAAGTGTTCGAGACCAATGTGTTTGGCGTGATCGCCATGACGCAGGCAATGCTGCCGCTGTTAACTGAAGCGCCGGCCGGCCGGATTGTCATCACCGGCAGTTCCGGCGCGTCGCTGACGCTCAATTCGGACGAGTCGAATGCGCACCGGCGCATGTTTGGCAATTACTCGGTGTCGAAAGCGGCAGTCCATGCCGTGATGCTGTCCTTCGCGCTCGCCCTCGAACACACCAGGATCAAAGTGAACGCGGCCTGCCCGGGATTCACGTCGACGGCGCTGAACAATTTCAATGGGACGCGCAGCGTCGAGGAGGGAGCGCGTGAGCCGGTGCGCCTGGCGCTGATCGGTGACGATGGTCCGAACGGTACTTTTTCGGACGAGAACGGCATCGTCCCCTGGTAATGCCCTGATGAGCAGTGTAGGGTGGACGGCTGTGCCGTCCACGCGTTCAACCACGGCTTATGCTGCCACTTCGCGGCGATTGACCAGCACCTGCGGCGCCAGCGACCCGACGACCATGCCGACGAACGCCATGATCAATCCGGCCAGCTGCCCTGGGAAATGCACGCCCCAGCCGGTGATCTGTTCGAAGAACAGTATCCACGTCAGCAAGCCGCCCGCGATCGACAGGATCGCACCCTGGGTGGTAGCACGCTTCCAGTACAGCCCCATCACCAGCGGCACGAACGCCCCCACCAGCGGCACCTGATACGCGCTCGAGACCAGTTCGTAGATCGACGTGCCTTCCATCGCGATCGCATACAGCAGCACCAGCGTGGCAAAGATCACGATCGTAATGCGCATCGCCAGCAGCTGCTGGCGGTCGGTCATGCCGGGCCGGATATTCTTGAGGATGTTCTCCACAAAACTCGTTGACGGCGCCAGCAGCGTGGCCGACGACGTGCTCTTGATTGCCGAGAGCAGGGCGCCGAAGAACAGGATCTGCATCACCAGCGGCATCTTGGTCATCACGAAGGTCGGCAGCAGGCGCTGGTAGTCGTTCTGCGCGATCTCGAGCGCCTGGCTACCCATCACCACCACGGCGGCGGCCACGATGAACATCGGCACGAAAGCGAACAGGATGTAGCTCACGCCGCCGATCACGGCGCCGGTGCGCGCGGTCGGCGCGTCTTTGGCCGACATCACGCGCTGGAACACGTCCTGCTGCGGAATCGAGCCGAACATCATCGTCACGGCCGCAGCGATGAAGAACATGATGTCGGTAAAGCTCGGCTCGGGCCACACACGCCACAGGTCGGCGTTCTGCGCCATCGCCATCACGTTGCCGGCGCCGCCGGCCAGATCGGCCGCGAACCAGGCGATCACGCTCATGCCCACGACCAGCACGATCATCTGGATGAAGTCCGTGATCGCCACCGCCAGGAAGCCCCCGACCACCACATAGATCAGCACCGTCAGCGTGCCGACGATCATGCCGGCGGCCGGCGACATCGCCCCGGCCGTCAGGACGGAAAACACCAGGCCCAGCGCCGTGATCTGCGCGGCGACCCAGCCGAGATAACTCATGATGATCGCGACCGAGCAAAAGATCTCGATGCCCTTGCCGTAGCGCTGGCGGTAGTAGTCGCCGATCGTGAGCAGGTTGAGTTTATACAGCTTGGTGGCGAAGAACAGGCCCACCAGCACCAGGCACATGCCGGCGCCGAACGGGTCCTCGATTACGGCGTTCAGGCCGCCCTGCACGAACTTGGCCGGGATGCCCATCACGGTCTCGGCGCCGAACCAGGTCGCAAACGTGGTGGTGATCACCATGACCAGCGGCAGGCTGCGCCCGGCGACCGCAAAGTCGCTGGTGTTCTTGATCCGCGTGCCCGCCCACATGCCGAGAGCCAGCGTGCCGAGCAGATAGAGCACGACGAAGGTGATCAAAGTGAGGTTCATGCAGTAGGTGCTCCGAGGCCAGGAAATTTATGAGCGGAAAATTCCGCGATTATAAATCCGAAACCTGGCCGGCGGCCTAAATTGCCATCTCACGCAACAGTCGGGAAGCCTCGCGGTTGGCGCCAATGCAGGTCCCGTCGCGCATGAAGATCTGCAGTTGCGACTGGTCGTCGGCGCGCATCGATTCGACGAAGTCCAGGTTCACCAGCGCCGAGCGGTGCACGCGGATGAAACGCCGTGGATCGAGCTGCGCTTCGAGTTCAGACATCCCGATGCGCACCAGGAAATGCTGGCCGCGCGCCGAGATCACGGTGTACTTCGAATCGGCCTTCATGTATTCGATCTCGTGCACCGCGAGCGGAAAAATGCGGCCACGGTCGCGCACGAGGATGCGATCGAGCGGCGCCGGCCCGGTGCTGGCGCGCACCAGCGCACCTTCGACGGCCGCGCGTTCGGACCGCGCGCCATCGAGCAGGCGCGCCACGCTGTCGGCAAAGCGCGCCCGCGTGAACGGCTTGAGCAGGTAGTCGACCGCGTGCAGTTCGAACGCGGCCACCGCATACTGGTCGTAGGCGGTGGTAAACACGATCTGCGGCAGGTAGTCGAGCTGGCGCAGCACCTCGAGGCCCGTCATCTCGGGCATCTGGATGTCCATGAACACGACGTCGGGCCGCAGCGCCCCGATGCGCGCCAGTGCGCTCGCGCCATCGGCCGCTTCGCCCACCAGCCGCAGGCCCGGATGGGCGTAGATGGCGTCACGCAGCACGTCGCGCGCGAGCGGTTCGTCTTCGGCGAAGAATACGGTCTTTGTGGTCATGGCGTCGTGGGCACGGTGACGCAGGCGGCAAAGCCGGCGCCGGGTTGGGAGTCGATGCGCAGCGCAGCGCGGCCGGCGTAGTCAAGGTCCAGGCGCCGGCCAATGGTGCGGATGCCCAGGCCGGGCGAGGCCTCGATCGTGGCCGGCGTGGCGCCGGGGCCGTCGTCGCGCACGGTCACGCGCAACAGGCCGGTAGCGGGCTCGCGTCGGCTCTCGATGCGCAGGACGCCATGGCGGGTGAATGGATTGAAGGCGTGCTTGATGCTGTTCTCGACCAGCGGTTGCAGGCTCAGGGCCGGCACCAGGCAATCGCCCAGGTCGGGGTCGAGATCCCACTCGACCCGCAGGCGCTCGCCCAGGCGCAGGCTTTCCAGCTCCAGATAGTCGCGCACGAAATCGAGTTCGGCGTCCAGCGTGACGCGGTCGATGCCGGCGCGCTCGGTGTCGAGCACGTAGCGCAGCATGTTCGAAAACTGGAACAGCGCCGTCTCGGCCGCTTCCGGATTGCGCCCGGTGAGGGCGATGATCGAGTGCAGGGTGTTGAACAGAAAGTGCGGATTGAGCTTGCTGCGCAGCGCGCCCAGTTCGCTCGCCACCAGCAGCGTCTGCGCCTGCTGCGTGGCGAGCGCCTGGCGCTGGGTCGCGGCGTTGGCGCGCACGAGGTGAAACACGCCGGCCACCACGGCGTAGCTCATCATGTTGTACAGGAAGGGCCACAGGTGCCAGGACAGCGGATGGGGTGGCGGGTTCTGCGTTACCACCAGCACCGTGTGCGCATAGGTGGCAAACGCCAGCGCCGCCACGACATGGATGACGAAGCGTTGCACGCCGGGGACGGCGCGCCGCTCGAAGCGGCCACTGAGCGGCCAGAGCAGGGCCAGCATCGCAGCCGATGGCGCAATGCTCACAAAGGCTCGCCAGAACAGGGATGGGTCGAGCCGGCCCGCCAGCAGGGTGTCGGCCTGCATCACCAGCGCAATCACCAGCATGTAGCTCAGCCAGGCGGCGATGTACAGGCGCCACATCGGTGACAGTGCGTAAGACTTGGTCGTGGTCATCTGTCGAGTATCGCGTAGAAAAACCGTGCTGCGGCGGGTCTTGTGCCGAAATGCGGGAATCCGGTGCGAACTGCAGGATTGCGTCATCAGGACACGGATCACGTCCTTGCGTTTTTATGCACGTTATTACACGAACGTGCATGTTTGTGTACAGTGACATGTCTAGAACAAGGAGAACGCCATGCAATTAGCCGAAGAACGGCGCGATGCCATCGTCGATGCGGTCGAGCGCGAGGGCAGGGTACTGGCGGCAGAACTGGCCACACGCCTGGCAACCTCGGAAGACACGATCCGGCGCGACCTGCGCGAACTCGATGCAGCCGGCCTGCTGCGCCGCGTGCATGGCGGCGCGATCCGGCGTCAGCCAGAGCCCAGCTTCAACGAGCGTGCAACCACCGACCTGCCACGCAAGACCGCACTGGCGCATGGTCTGCGCGCCTGCATCCGGCCGGACGATACGGTCCTGATCGATGCCGGCTCGACGCACCTGGCGCTGGCGCGCCTGCTCGACGACGGCTGCGCCGCGACGATCGTCACCAATAGCCCGCAGATCGCGTTGGCGCTGGGGGGATTCAGGCTTACGCGCATCGTGCTGCTGGGCGGTACTTACCATCCGTCGCTCGGCGCGACGGTCGGCGCAGCCACGCTGGCCGAGGTGGCGCGCCTGCGACTCGATCTGGCGCTCGTCGGTGTGTGCGGCCTCGATCCCGCGCGTGGCGTGAGCGCATCCGATCCCGAAGAAACGGCGCTCAAACGCGCGATGTTCGCAGCCAGCACGCGCCGCGCGGTCGCGGCGCTCAACGAACGCTTCGACGACAGCGCGGCGTTCCTGTTTGGTGCGCTGTCAGAGATCGACCATCTGGTGCTGGAGCACGACGCACCCGCCGCCAGCATTGCCCTGCTGCGCCAGCACCATCCGGCGCTCGACATCACCATGACCACAAAGGCTGCCGCATGAATCCTGTCACTACCGCCAATCCACGCAGCATCGACGCGGCGCGCTGGGCCATCTCCACCGTGTTCCTGCTCAACGGCGCCGGCATCGGCCTGTGGGCTGCGCACGTGCCGACCGTGCAGGCGCGCATGGGGATTGATACCGGCATGCTGAGCATGGTGCTGCTGACCGTCGCCGGCGGCGCGTTGCTGGCAATGCCGCTGATGGGTGGGCTGACCGGGCGCTGGGGCACACGCCGCATGGTGCTGCTGTCCGGCTTTGCGTTTGCGGCGATGACGCCGCTGATCATGGGCGCGCCGAGTCTGCCGCTCCTGTTCATCGCCGCGTTCCTGTTCGGCGTCAGCAATGGCGCGCTGGACGTCGCAATGAACGCCAACGCGAGCGAAGTCGAAACCGCGCGTGGCTTGCCGACGATGTCGTCGTTCCACGGCTTCTTCAGCCTCGGCGGCCTGTTCGGCGCCGGCATTGGCGGGCTGCTGGTCGGGCAGGGCCTGGGCCATGGCCAGGGCGCGCTGATGGTCGGCGTGGTCACGGCAGTCGTGCTGGCGCTGTCCGCGCCGCGCGTGATGGGCTTTGCGGCCACGCATGGCGCCGGCAGCCACTTCTCGCTGCCGCGTGGTGCGGCGCTTGGCCTGGGCCTGCTGGCGCTGTTGTGCTTTGCGGTCGAAGGTGCGCTGGTCGACTGGAGCGCGTTGCTGATGCAGGAGCGCACCGGCGCCACGCCGGCATCGGCGGCGCTGGGCTTCTCGGCGTTTTCGATTGCGATGGCGGCATGCCGCTTCGCCGGCGACCGGCTGATCGTGCGCTTCGGCGCGCTGCGCATCATGGTGGTTGGCGGCCTGGCGATGTTTGCCGGACTGGCGCTGGCAGTGGCCAGCACGCACTTCGTGCTGTCGGCGGTCGGTTTTGCGCTGGTGGGACTGGGCGCGGCGAACGTGGTGCCGCTGCTGTTCGGGGCAGCCGCGCGCATCCCCGGCATGAGCGCCGGGAACGGCGTGGCAGCGGTGGCCACGCTCGGCTACGGTGGGTTGCTGCTGGCGCCGCCGGTGCTGGGCTGGGTCGCCATGCACTCGAGCATCATGGTGGCGCTGGGCGGGCTGTCGTTGTCGGGCCTCGTGATCGCCCTGAGCGCCCGCGTGATTCGACGCTAAGCCGGCGCCAGGGCGTCATCACGATCAGAAGCAGTGTTCGGCAGCCGGGAAGCTGCCATCCTTCACGGCCGTCACATAGCTCGTGACGGCTGCGTCGATGCTGGTCTGGCCGTCCATGAAGTTCTTCACGAAGCGTGCCTTGCGGCCCGGGAATACGCCGAGCAGGTCGTGCATCACCAGCACCTGGCCCGAGCAATCGGGACCGGCGCCAATGCCGATCGTCGGCACCGACAGCAGTTCGGTAACTTCCTTGCCCAGCGCCGCCGGCACCGCCTCGATCAGGATCAGTGCCGCGCCGGCCGCCTGCAGCGCCAGCGCATCGTTCTTCAGGCTGTCGGCGCCGGCGTCGGTCTTGCCCTGCACGCGGAAACCACCCAGCTGGTGCACGAACTGCGGCGTCAGGCCAATGTGCGCGCACACCGGAATGCCGCGTTCGACCAGCAGGCGCACGGTGTCGGCTAGCCAGGCGCCGCCTTCGATCTTGATCATCTGCGCGCCGGCGCGCATCAGCTGCACGGCGCTGTCATAGGCTTGCTGCGGGTTGCCATAGGCACCGAACGGCATGTCGGCCAGCACCAGTGCGTGCTTGTTGCCGCGCGCGACCGAGGCCGTGTGATAGACCATGTCGGCCACCGTCACCGGCAGCGTCGAATCGTGACCGGCGCAGACCATGCCGAGCGAATCGCCGATCAAGAGGATTTCAACGCCGCAGCGGTCCATCAGCGACGCAAAGCTCGCGTCGTAGCAGGTCAGCATCGCGATCTTGTTGCCGGCTGCGCGCATGGCCAGCAGCGATGGCACGGTGACGGCTTTTGGGGTTGCCGGTACGGGGGCGGCGGGCGCTGGCACAGCGGCTGGCGTGGCTACACCTGCGCCAGCCGTCATGTCGTTACCCTGCAAATAACCACTCATGAAGAAATCCTTTAAAACGATACGTCCTGGCGCCTAGTGTAATGCGGCGCCTGCGAAGCTGCAGTCAGCGCGCATTCTACTGCAGCCTGCCTTTCCTGACACGGCCACTCCCATGTCATCAAGCCGTCAAAATACTTCAATATTATTTGAATTGTTGTACCGTTCGGCTATCATTCTTATATCTTGTAATGCATCAATCGGGAACACTATGGATACCAAAGCCACACTTGCCGCCCTGTCAGCCTTGTCGCAGGGGAGCCGCCTTGCGATTTTCCGGCTGCTGGTCCAGGTGGGGCCGGCGGGGCTTGCAGCCAGCCGGATTGCCGAGCACCTCGACGTGCAGCCTTCGGCGCTGTCGTTTCATCTGAAAGAGCTGTCGCACGCAGATTTGCTGTCGTCACGGCAGGACGGGCGCTTCGTGATCTATTCAGCCAACATCGCGACGATGAATGGCCTGGTCGGCTTTCTGACCGAGAACTGCTGTGGCGGCGTGCCGTGCGACGTGGCCGCTGGCGAGCCATGCAAACCAAATTGACGCTGCACATAACCCTTCACCAGACCAACCATCCCATGAACATTCTCTTTCTCTGCACCGGCAATTCGTGCCGCTCCGTCCTCAGCGAGGGCACCTTCAACCATCTGGCGCCCGAGGGGTGGCAGGCAATCAGCGCCGGCAGCCAGCCGACGGGCACGCTGCATCCGCGCGCTGTCGCGCTCCTGCACCGCAAGGGCATCTCGACCGAGGGCTATTACAGCAAGTCGTGGGACGACTTGCCGGTCACGCCCGATATCGTCGTGACCGTCTGCGGCAGCGCGGCCGGCGAGACCTGTCCTGCCTACCTGGGCCCGGTCCTGCGCACGCACTGGGGCTTGGACGACCCGAGCCACGTCGTCGGTACCGACGAACAAATCGAAGCGGCGTTCGAGCGCACTTATGCCATCATCCTGGCCCGCACGCAGGCCTTCCTGGCCCTGCCGCTGGAAGAACTGCAAGCTGACCGCAACCGGTTCAAGGCCGAGCTCGACCGCATCGGCACCCTGTTGCCCTGAACGGCATCCGGCACTGCCGACGCTGTATTTGATTGACCTGTTCACTAGGACCCTTCGTGCTGATCGCATCGCTGATTTTTCTCGCAACACTCATTCTGGTCATCTGGCAGCCCCGTGGGCTGGGCATCGGCTGGAGCGCCACGGCCGGCGCTGCGGTCGCGCTGCTGACCGGTGTCATCCACGTCGCCGACATTCCGGTGGTGTGGGGCATCGTCTGGAATGCGACGGGTGCGTTCGTCGCCATCATCATCATCAGCCTGCTGCTGGACAAGGCGGGCTTCTTCGAGTGGGCGGCCCTGCACGTTGCGCGCTGGGGCAAGGGCAATGGCCTGCGCCTGTTCATCCTGCTCGTGCTGCTCGGCGCTGCAGTGTCGGCCCTGTTTGCCAACGATGGCGCAGCGCTGATCCTGACGCCGATCGTGATCGCGATGCTGCTGGCGCTGCGCTTCACGCCCAAGGCCACGCTAGCCTTCGTCATGGCGGCCGGCTTCATCGCCGATACGGCCAGCCTGCCTCTGGTCGTGTCGAACCTCGTCAACATCGTCTCGGCCGACTATTTCGGCATCAGCTTCGCCCGCTATGCGTCGGTGATGGTGCCGGTCAATCTGGTCGCGGTGGCGGCAACGCTTGGCGCACTCATCTGGTTCTTCCGCAAGGACATCCCGGCGAACTACGACATGGCGCAATTGAAGCATCCAGGCGATGCCATCCATGACCGGGCAACCTTCATCACCGGCTGGTGGGTACTGGGGATCCTGCTGGTCGGTTTCTTCTGGCTTGACGACATGGGCGTGCCGATCAGCGCCGTGGCGGCGGCCGGCGCCGCACTCCTGCTGGCCGTGGCCGCGCGCGGGCACCGCATCTCGACGCGCGCCGTGCTGCGCGATGCGCCGTGGCAGATCGTGATCTTTTCGCTCGGCATGTACCTGGTCGTGTATGGCCTGAGGAATGCCGGGCTGACGGTGTATCTGACCGATCTGTTGAACTGGTGCGCGCAATACGGTGTCTGGGGCGCGGCGCTTGGCACCGGCTTCATCACGGCGATCATGTCCTCGATCATGAACAATCTGCCGTCGGTCCTGGTGGGCGCGCTGGCCATTGACGCCACGACCACCGCTGGCGTGGTGCGCGAGACGATGGTGTATGCGAACGTCATCGGCGCCGACCTTGGCCCCAAAATCACCCCGATCGGCAGCCTGGCCACCCTGCTGTGGCTGCATGTGCTGGCGACGAAGGATATCCGGATCTCGTGGGGCTACTACTTCCGGGTCGGTATCGTGCTGACGCTGCCGGTCCTGTTCGTTACCCTGTGCGCGCTTGCGCTGCGCCTGAGCTAAGAAAGCCTATCGCCATGAATGACACCATCCCGAACCTGCCCAACATCCGGCCCGAGTTGCTGGACATGCCGACCATCGACAAGCTCGAGCCGGTGGGCGACATGAATCATCCGCCGCGCATCCTGCTGCTCTACGGTTCGCTGCGCGAACGCTCGTTCAGCCGCTTCCTCACGTTCGAGGCAGCGCGCATCCTCGAACACTTCGGCGCCGAGGTGAAAATCTTCGATCCGATGACCTTGCCGATGGTGGGCAGCGTGCTGGAGACGCACCCGAAAGTCGTCGAACTGCGCGCGTTGTGCCTGTGGTCGGAAGGGCAGGTCTGGTGCAGCCCCGAGCGCCACGGCACGGTGACCGGCGTGATGAAGAACCAGATCGACTGGATCCCGCTGGAGCAGGGCGCCGTGCGGCCAAGCCAGGGCCGTACGCTGGCCGTGATGCAGGTCTGCGGCGGTTCGCAATCGTTCAACGTCGTCAACACGCTGCGCCTGCTGGGACGCTGGATGCGCATGATCACGATTCCGAACCAGTCGTCGGTACCGATGGCGTACAAGGAATTCGATGAGGAAGGCCGGATGCGGCCCTCGGCCTATTACGACCGCGTGGTCGACGTGATGGAGGAGCTGGTCAAGTTCACGCTGCTGACCAGGGGCCGGAGCGATTACCTGACCGACCGGTATAGCGAGCGTAACGAAAGGGCGCTGAAGGCGATTGACCGGCAGATCGGGAAAATTTGAATGACATCGATGTCAGTCGTGCGCAGCTGTGGACGAACAATAAAGTTCGACATAAAACAATAAAGTTCGACACGAGAGGCCAGAGCGGACATGCTCTGGCGAACTTCCGCTTTCGGCCAAAAGCGGACTTCTCGAGAAGGCATAAGCGTTGATATATCGTTTCCTGTCTGTCGTGGTGAGAATCCGAGCATTTCCTCCGAGCTGTCGTCTGGTAATCTCGCGCATCTTCAACAAAAAACAATGCGCAGATTCACATGATCGGCTCCTTCAGTAACTGGCAACGTCGTGGACTTGGCGTCCTGTCCATCGGTGGCGGGGCACTTGGATTCGGCTCAAGCATGACCGCAGTTCTGCAAGGTCAGGAGCTAGCCCCAACAAATATCGTTCCCTTCGCACTCGGCATGGGGTTTTTTCTATAGGGTATATGGTGTGGCGTGCAAATGCTTGAAGGCACTCGGAACGCCCTATACCGAAATGTGATTTTCTGGTTTGTACAGACGCCTCTGCTATAGACACCCTTTCTCGGCTACACAGTGTTTTGCGGTGCGCAACTTCAGGTCTTCGCCAAGCTCTCACCATTTCAAGTCGGCTTTTTCGGTTCGGGATTTGGTGCGCAATTCAGTATCAACCTGGGACAACCGGGTGCGCGCTTCGCCATCGGCATAAACCTTGTCGCATTGTGCATTTCACTCTGGCTCATGCATAAATGCGAATTCAATCATCCAGCGTTATCTTCGGTCCCAACGAAGTGAGTCTGGCAGCGGATTAGATAGAGCGCATAAGGTCGCCATCTCCGCGCCGGGTCGGTAGCGGCCTGTCGTGACAGTCAGTGCTTTTTCAAGCCGTGCAAACTGCTAAGCTGATGTGAGCGGCCGGGTTCGGCCAGAAGCAGACCTCCAGTCGATATCGGCACTATGACCTACTTGAAAATCAAGAATGCAAAATCTTCAGGAGCAGCAGCGTCTAGTCGATGCTGAACTAGTTCAAGCCATGATCGAAAGCACCCCTGAGTCATGGGAGCAAATCGTACTGACGCTAACTAGATTGCCATCAACTGCGTCGAATGGGGCGACTACGCTTGGAGCTTTCGGAAATTTCCACCATGAGCTATCAAGTCCGCAGGGACATGCTCCCGTTGGACCTGCCGACAGTCTTTACGCAGCGACGTACAAACTTGATGAACTATTGCAAGATGCTCGAGGCTTGCTGGTGAGAGCGGTCTACTTCGCCAAACAAGAGGGTGACAGCTGGACGTTCAAAGCTAATTTCGATTACGAATAGTCAGTCGAGACATGTCCGCTTCGGGTCGGTACCCGCCTGTCGTGACAGTCAGTGCTTTTTCAAGCCAGGCAACCTGCTAAGCTGACGTGAACGGTCGGGTTCGGCCAAGAGCAGTCGTTCGGCGGGTCAGAAATCGATTTTATGTTGAATTTTTCCGGGGCGCGGCACCCGGTATTTCTTATGCTCATTCTTGAATTTCCTAAGGAAAAACATCGTGCCGCGTACGAAGACATGGTCCGTGGGTGGCGTAATATCGAAACGCCTACGTCTCCAGGTAAGCTTTTTACGGGAAAAGACTTCGACGAATTCCTGTCGATAGTCCAGAGCGACCGGACCGAGTCAGATCCGGCAGCCGTGCCAGCACACTTGTTTTTTCTTGCTGATACCAAAAATTCGAGACTTCTCGGCGCCATCCAGATTCGCCACCACATCAACCATCCGAACCTAATCGACACTGGTGGACACATTGGCTATGGCGTCTGCCCAAGCGAAAGGCGCAAGGGTTTTGCGACAAAAATGCTGGCACTCGCTCTTCTAGAAGCGAGAAAAATCGGTCTTCTTCGCCTCCTTGTCACTTGTAAGGACGAGAATATTGGGTCTTGGAAGGTCATCGAATCGAATGGTGGCGTGTTTGAGCGAACTACCTACGACGAAGGGCACTTGGCGCGTCGCTATTGGATCGAAATTACCTAGTTGCGTTGCGCCTCGTTGGTCTCCGACTGGATACTGCGAAGGTCCGCAATGGGTCGAAACCGGAAGTTCGGATGCCTTGCGGCTTGAGGCGGTCGGCCTCCTAAGCGGACAGGAAATAGAACGGAAAGCAATCGGGCGATTGCTGCCTGTCGTGACAGTCCGTCACTTGCAAGCGGCCATCGCTTCGGGACGCAAGACCCAGATAAATCGCTCTAGACGTGTCGCAAACTCCGCGCCCCGCCCACTACTCAACCGGCTAGTGTGCCGGCCTCGATGCTAAAGCCGCAGGTAAGCACACTCAGTTAAAAGCGTCTGCAGGAAGAGCGGTAAATCACGCAGCGATAGCTGTTCCAGCCAATTTTAGGCCCCGCCACGGCGTTTCACGTTGAGGTACATGTCGCCGCATCCATCTCACTGGCGTTAGCTCCGAGCAGGGCGTCGTCGGCGAGGAAGAATGTGTATGCTTTGCAGGGCGTTGCGGCGTGCAGTTGGCCGAAGTGCCTTTTTTCTATCGCGAACACGGGAGGTTTTGAATGGAATCGAGCCGGCTGGAACAATTGGAGCAGGGTTTGCGCAACGTGCTGCGCCTGATCGAGCGCGACGAGACGGGACAATCCGGCGAACTGGCGCGCGAGCACCCAGTCGCGCGCGCCGCCGAGGAATGCGAAGTGATGCTCCCGGAGCCGCTGACCCTGGCCGCGTTATCCGAGACTGTGCGCCATAAAATCGACACGGTGCAAGTGCTCCTCACCCGCGCGCGCGAACACGAGCAGTTGCAGCCGGACGCGCAGCTGGCCGCCGATGAGGGCTACATGGTCAGCACCGACGAGCTGGCAGACGCCAAGGCGGCGCAGAACGGTTGAGGATCGCCAGGAATGATCATCGCCGCCTCGATTCACCTTATCGTACGATTTCCGTCTCTTCCTGTAGATGCTTTTGGCTGGGCATCAAGATCGTTGTCGCGTGCAACGAGGCTGGCATAAGAGCCCGGTTGAGCGGTGGGCGGGCTGAACGATAAAAAACAGCGCATCCTCAAAGAAGCGGCCGAAATTCTCTTCGTCTTGGCGAACCGGTTCGACGGCGCCGGGAAGGAAAGGAAGAAAGTGCTCGACGCAAGGGGGCAATGGAAGTGAAGGTACGCGCAGCCATGCAAGGAAACTTTGCTACGCTCCCGTTCCGGACTACGTAGCATTCGTTGCCACGACTTCGGAATATCAGATCAAGAATTTGCTCACGTTGGCCGATCTAAAGGATGCCATCAAGGAAAACGGCGTCTGTGACAACCTGTGGATTTTTCTGTTTTACAAGCTGCTAACCTAGTGCGACAGGCCGCTTTCGGCCAACAGCTGCCGGTCGCGACAGTCAGTGACTTTCCAGCCCGGCAAGCTGCTAAGCTGGCGCGAACGGCCGAGTTCGGCCAAGAGCAGACGTACACCATGCTGTGCTGACTTAGAGGGAACACGAGATGACTCCTGCCGAGTTTGTGAGGCACTGGCAGACGGAAAAGGATGGCTTGCTTGAGCTATTCATGAGTACGGCCGGCGAAACTTTAGTCTCCCAAAGGATCGCATCGATGGGCCTTAGCGAACAGCAGACCATTGCACTGCGCGATGTACTGAACCTCGCGCTCACGGACACGTTCTATACCTTGCTGCTTGGACTCGACGGCGCCGCAAGCATCGGCGGCGTCCAACATAGCTATGGCGTGCTTGATGAAGACGGCGATCTTATTTGTGGCGATGGTCGCGTTGAGGCTGAAGCCTACGCGCAGCTACATACCGATAGCTAGCGAACGGCGGCTTAGGGTCTTGGATTCAACCGGTCGATGCAACAAGTTTGCTGAATCGTTCAGCGGGTGTCTGGTATTCTAAAGTCTTCCTTGGCCGTTCGTTCAATTTGCGAGCTACTTCGTTAAGTTGGGCCTGCGAGTACGCGGAGATATCGATGCCTTTTGGGAAATACTGGCGTAATAGTCCGTTGGTATTTTCATTGCTACCACGCTGCCAAGGGCTGTGTGGATCGCAGAAGTAGACATCGATATCAGTGGCCATGGTAAAACGCTTGTGGTCAGCCATTTCCTTGCCCCGGTCCCAAGTCAGTGATTGATAAAGCTCTCGGGGTAACTGACGGGCGTTATCAATCAATGCGCTGATGACTGTTTCTGTATCTTTGCTTGCGACTTTTACTAGCATCACGTAACGAGTGTGGCGTTCGACAAGGGTAGCGATCTGGCTATTTCTGTCTCCGAACACTAGGTCTCCTTCCCAATGTCCTGGTACAGCGCGATCCTCCACTATGGCAGGTCGTTCGCTGATCGATACCGTATCTTTGATCCTGCCGTGATTTTCTTTCTTTTGCGTATGATGACGCGATCGGCGCATGGCCCGGGTTCGCCGAAGATGCTCAAGTAGCTCCTTTTTCAGCGCACCACGGGCCTGAATGAAGAGGCTGCGATAAATCGTTTCATGCGACACCTGGTAATCCTCGCTGCCTGAAAACGTATGCTTGAGCCACCCAGCAATTTGCTCAGGCGACCACTGTAATTGGAGTTTGCTTGTTACGATATTTGCCAACTCAGGGTTGGTCACCAGTTTGCAGCACTTAGGACGATGGGCTCGCTTCCAAGCAGCCGCGTCTGCACAGCCAGCTCGATAGCTCGTCTGGCCACCATTGCGACTGATCTCACGGCTAATAGTGGACGGTGCTCGTCCAAGTGCTTGAGCAATCTGACGGATCGATTGACCAGTAGCTAGCGAGCGTGATATTTCTTCCCGCTCGGCCAAGGTTAATGCCAGTCTTGATCGGTGTCTTTCTGCGGGCCGAATGCCACCAGACTCGGCAAGAATTCGCTGTATAGACGAGTGGTTTCGATCGAACAGCTGGGCAATTTGCTGGAGCGATTCCCCCTTTTTCCAGTGCTCCCACATCAACGCCTTCTGGGCATCCGTATAATAAATCCTTGCTCTCTGCTTCATCCGTAACACTCCTTCTGCTTACCCAGAGTTTAGTGTGTTGCGTCGACCGGTTGAATCCAAGGTCGAAAGCGGCCGGTCGAATAGGGTGAGGGAACCAGCAGGTTGTGTTGTTGCAAACCTGAGATTTGCGGAGCTTCGACTTGCGTTTGTATCAAACTTTCTTGCGTGCCCAGCATGTCTAAATCGTTCGCCTCATAGCCGGGCTTGCGTCAAACTTTATTGTCCGCCCACAGCAGCACCTGCAGCCAGCATGACCAGCGCGTATCTGAGCATCCACGTTTCACGCGCAATCGACAGCCCCATGTGCGCCGGCTTGGTACCGAGTATCCGCTCGTTGTGTTCGATGGCGGCGTCGATAGCGATCCAGCGCGGCACCATGCCGTTGGCAACCTCATACGCTTCGGGCGAGGTCGCGCCCAATTCGCCGTCAACGTGGCAGCGATAGAAGTGCGAGCGCATGAACAGCACGTCGTAGCCACTTTTCAGCGGCGGGCGATGCTCGTCGAGATAGCCGACATAACCATCGACAGTAACGTTGGCGGCGCCCGTTTCTTCCAGCAGTTCGCGGCGCAGGCCGTCCATCGGATCTTCGCCCGCATCCAGTCCGCCGCCCGGGAAGCTGTAGTCATCGTAACGGCGGGTATACAGCAGCAAAATGTCGCGGCCGCGCAGGATGATGGCGCGCACGGCCTGCCGTTCGAAGATGGTGCCTTCGAGCGAGACGCCAGGATGGGTCAGTGTATGCAGCAGCGTCACAAAAGCTCCTGGTACTTCGTTAAAGTGGGCGCCGTGGTGGCAAGGCCGCAACCGGCACGCCGTGACTGGCGCGCGGATATCAGTCGAGTTTGGCGATCGTCTGGCCGGCCACCAATTGCGCGAAGTCGCGCGCGGCGCCGTGGCCGGGAATGTCGATGTCCGGCGCGATTTCCAGCAGCGGCGCGATCACGAACGCGCGTTCGTGCATGCGCGGATGCGGCACGCTCAAGGTGGCGGTGGCGATCGTCTCATCACCGTACAGCAGCAGGTCGAGGTCGAGCGTGCGCGGGGCGTTGTGGTACGGGCGCTCGCGGCCATGGGCCTGTTCGATGGCTTGCAGCGCCGCCAGCAGGTCGTGCGCGCCAAGCGACGTATCCAGGCAGGCCACGGCGTTGATGTAATCGTCGCCGTTTGAATCGATCGGGGCGGTGCGGTACATGCTGGACGTGTGCACCAGCATGCCGCCGTCCATGCGCGCAAGGCGCGCCAGCGCATCGAGCACGTTGCCACGCGCGTCGCCCAGGTTCGCACCGATGCCGATATAGGCGATCATTTGCCGCGCATCGCCCGGTACTTGGCTTCTTCGTGCGCCGCATACGCAGCGTCGCGGGCCCGGTCTTCGGCGGTCAGGCCATCGTCAGGGTCCGGCGCGCGCATGGTGTCGCCCGCATCGCCTTCACCGCCGCTCTTGCGCGGCGCGCGCCGTGGCCGGCGCTTCTTGGCCGGGCCACCTTCGCGCTCGCGCGAGACAGCCACTTCGACCAGGCGCTCGCGGTCACCGCCTTCTGCGGCATAGAAATCGGTCCACCAGTCGCCGATTTCCATGTCGAGTTCACCCGATTCGCAGCGCAGCAGCAGGAAATCGTAGCCGGCGCGGAAGCGCGGATGTTCAAGGAGCTTGTACGGCGCGCGGCCGGCGCGGCGCTCGAAGCGCGGCTGCATGGCCCAGATGTCGCGCATGTCGGTGGCGATGCGGCGCTGCAGGGCCAGGTTCTCGGTCTGCGTTTCGAGCACGTCGTCGGCCGCCAAGTGCAGGGCAGGGATCGGCGACTCGCCGCCGGCAACATAGGCCGTCCATTTTTCGAGTACCTGGTGCCACAGCAGTGACGCAAACAGGAAGCCTGGCGAGACGCCCTTGCCGGCCTTGATGCGGTTGTCGGTGGACTCGAGCGCCAGCGTGACGAACTTCATGCCGATCGGCTGCTCGAGCACGACATCCAGCAGCGGCAGCAGGCCATGGTGCAGGCCGGCCGAACGCAATTGCTGCAGGCAGGCCAGCGCGTGGCCGGACATGAGCAGCTTGAGCATCTCGTCGAACACGCGCGCGGCCGGCACGTTGTCGATCAACGGGGCCATGACGGGGATCGGCGCCAGCGTGGCCTGCTCGATCGAGAAGCCCAGCTTGGCCGCGAAGCGCACCACGCGCAGCATGCGCACCGGGTCTTCGCGGTAGCGTTCTTCGGGCACGCCGATGATGCGCAGCAGCTTGTTGCGGATGTCTTCCATGCCGCCGTGGTAATCGAGCACCTGCTGGCTGGCCGGGTCGTAGTACAGGGCGTTGATGGTGAAGTCGCGGCGCGCCGCGTCTTCGTGCTGCGGACCGAAGCTGTTGTCGCGCAGGACGCGGCCATGTTCGTCCTTCGGCGCGTTGTCGCTGCCGTTGCCGCGGAAGGTGGTCACCTCGAGCAGGTCCTGGCCGAACATCACGTGCACGATCTGGAAGCGCCGGCCGATGATGAAGGCGCGCCGGAACAGTTTTTTCACCTGTTCGGGCGTGGCGTCGGTGGCGATGTCGAAGTCCTTGGGTTTGACGCCCAGGAGCATGTCGCGCACGGCGCCGCCGACGACGAAGGCCTGGTAGCCGGCTTCCTGCAACGCCTGTGTCACGCGGATCGCGTTGGACGACACGCTGCGCGGGTCGATCCCGTGTTCGTCGGGGCCAAGGATGACCGGCTCGGTCGGGTCGCGCTGGTCTTTCACACCCAGGATTTTACGGATGAAGGTTTTAATCATTGAATAGTTGGATGGTTGGCCAGCCCTGTTCGCGCGCGTGGCTTGCGAGCGCCTTGCCGGGATTGGTGGCGACCGGATGGGACACGATCGACAGCAGCGGAATGTCGTTGTGCGAATCGCTGTAGAAGTAGCTGCGCCCGAAGCTGTCGAACGGCTGCCCCAGGCGTTCGAGCCAGGCGTGCATGTGAACGACCTTGCCGGGGCCCGATGTCGGCGTGCCGGCCAGGCGCCCGGTGAGCATGCCGGCAGAATCAAATTCGGGCATCGCGGCGATGTGGTGCTCGACGCCGAAGGCTGCCGCGATCGGCGCCGTGATGAAGTGGTTGGTGGCGGTGATGATCGCCACCAGGTCGCCGGCTGCCTGGTGATCGCGCACGAGCTGGATGGCTTGCGGCGTGATGGCCGGCTCGATCACTTCGCGCATATAGCGCGCATACAGCGCGTCGAGTTCCGCGCGCGGGAACGCCGCCAGGGTGCCAAGTGCGAATTCGAGGTACTCGACCGGATCCAGCACGCCGGCATTGTACTGGGCGAAGAAGGCATCGTTGCGGGCGCGGTAGGCGTCGCCATCGACCGCGCCGACCCGCGCCAGAAATTCGCCCCATTCGTGATCGGAGTCGATCGGCAGCAGCGTGTGGTCGAGGTCAAACAGGGCGAGGTTTTTCATTCTTTGGATTCGAGCGGCAGGTTTTCTTGCAACAGCAGGTCGCGCAGCAGCGGCAGCGTGACCGGCCGCTGGGTTTCAAGCGAATACTGGTCAAGCGCATCGAGCATCGTCGACAGGGAACGCATGTCGCGTTTGAAATGAGACAACAAATAGGGTAACACGCTGGCCGACAGCGTCAAACCGCGCGCCTCGGCAGCGTGCGTCAGCGCTTCGATCTTCTGGTCGTCGGACAGGCCGTGGATCTGGTACACCAGGCCCCAGCCCATGCGCGTGCGCAGGTCTTCGCGCACCTGCAGCACCGCCGGCGGCACGGGGCCGGTGCAGACCATGTAGGCGCCGTGTTCGCGGATCTGGTTGAACAGCGCAAACGCGTCGATCTGGCGCCGGGCACTGAGGCGATGGCAGTCGTCGAGCAGGTACAGCGTGGTGCCGGCGGCATGCACGAACTGGCTCGCTGGCGCATCGAACGGGATGTAGCGCGCGCCCGGGCTGGCGGCCAGGCCGTGCAGCAGGTGGGTCTTGCCGGCGCCGGTGTCGCCCCACAGATAGGCGAAATGCTCGCGCGAGCTGCGCTCGGCGAACAGGTGCATCAGGTGCGTCAGCTCGGCATTGGCCCCGACCTGGAAGGTGTCGAGGCTCTGGGCCGGTTCGGCGCCTAAATCGAGCACCAGCTGTTTCATCGCGAGGGCCGATTCATGCCGGAAGATGGAGGAATGGGCATGCCAGTAAGGATAAGTTTTCGTTGTTATGTACGTTAAACGGCAGTGATCGGCCTATAAAAGGAATACAGGGGAAGCCGTTTTGCTAAAATAGTGGATTGACCAGTTTCGCCGGTCGCCTCCTATTTTACCGCCTCCGCTGCCAAATACCATGAACCAACCATCTAATGTTTCTCTCTCCTACCGCGATGCGGGTGTTGATATCGATGCCGGCGACGCGCTGGTCGAAGCGATCAAGCCACTTGCCAAGCGCACCATGCGTGAGGGCGTACTGGGCGGCATCGGCGGCTTCGGCGGTCTGTTCGAAATCAGCAAGAAGTTCAAGGAGCCGGTCCTGGTCTCGGGCACCGACGGCGTGGGCACCAAGCTGCGCCTGGCGTTCGAGCTGAACCGCCACGACACGGTCGGCATCGACCTGGTGGCCATGAGCGTCAACGACATCCTGGTCCAGGGCGCCGAGCCGCTGTTCTTCCTCGACTACTTCGCCTGCGGCAAGCTGGACGTGGCCACCGCCACCGCCGTGGTCAAGGGCATCGCCCTGGGCTGCGAACAGTCGGGCTGCGCGCTGCTGGGCGGCGAAACTGCCGAAATGCCGGGCATGTACCCGGACGGCGAATACGACCTGGCCGGCTTCGCCGTCGGCGCCGTCGAAAAGTCGCAGATCATCGACGGCAGCAAGATCGTCCCGGGCGACGTGGTGCTGGGCCTGGCCTCGTCGGGCATCCACTCCAACGGCTACTCGCTGGTGCGCAAGATCATCGAAGTCGCCAAGCCCGACCTCGACGGCGACTTCCACGGCCGCAAGCTGGCCGACGTGCTGATGGCGCCAACCCGCCTGTACGTCAAGCCGCTGCTGGCGCTGATGGCGTCGATGGAAGTCAAGGGCCTGGTCCACATCACCGGTGGCGGCCTGGTCGAGAACATCCCACGCGTGCTGCAGGATCACCTGACGGCCGTGCTGGATGGTTCGTCGTGGACGATGCCGCCGCTGTTCCAGTGGCTGCAGCAGCACGGCGGCGTGGCTGACGCCGAAATGCACCGCGTGTTCAACTGCGGCATCGGCATGACCGTCATCGTCTCGAAAGAGAACGCCGACGCCGCCTTCGCCCAGCTCGAAGCGGCTGGCGAGACCGTCTACCGCATCGGCGAAATCCGCGCCCGCGCCGACGGCGAAGCGCAAACCATCGTCGTCTAACCTCGATGACATCCCTGGCGCCTTCCATGTCCATTCGCGACGAGGAACGGCGCCAGCGGGCCGGCCACGGCGGCGCCGTGGTCTGGATCACCGGCCTGTCCGGCGCTGGCAAGACCACGCTGGCCGACGCACTCCAACGCACGCTGTTTGACCTGGGCTGCCAGGTATTCGCGCTCGATGGCGACAAGGTCCGCAGCGGCCTGTGCGCCGATCTCGGTTTTTCTCTCCCTGAACGTTCCGAAAACATTCGCCGCATCGGCGAAGTGGCGCACCTGTTTTGCCAGGCCGGCCAGATCGTGATCGTCTCGGCCATTTCGCCCATGCGCGCAGACCGCGCCCGCGTGCGCGCGCTGGTGCCGGCGCCGCAGTTCATCGAGGTGTATTGCCGCTGCCCGCTGGCGGTGTGCGAGGCGCGCGATCCGAAAGGGTTGTACCGGCGGGCGCGGGCAGGGCAGTTGGCGGAGTTTACTGGGGTTTCATCGCCGTATGAGGCGCCTCAGGCGCCTGAGGTGGTTGTTGATAGTGCTGCGGCTTCGGTTGATGATGGGGTGGAGAAGGTGTTGGTCTGGCTGCGGCAGCACGGGATGATCAATACCTCAAACGCCGACGGCGCGTAATCCTGTCGCAGGCATTTCAAACATCGATGCAGGATCGCTAACCGACGCTGGCGGGCTGGCTGCCGATCAGCTTGCATCCGCATTCTGTTGTGCACCCTTCGACAGCAACAGGTACGCCGTTAATCGTGACGGTATTACAGGCGGTAATGATTTTGTTGATGCCGTGCGGTTTTCCTCCGGGGTAGAACTGTGGACAGTCGACTTTATCTCCAAGCCTTGCGACCGCGCGACCATGAATATTCTGGTTGGGCGCGCCGCTGATGACGGTTCCGCCGTGATCGGTCTTGTCGCCGACGGTGATGATTTTCAGGGACACGTCGTTCTCCTTGAAGTCGTTGATGTCAGTAGGTCGGGGGGCCGTCCGGCTCCGGCTCGATCGCGTCATTGATGCTCTGCCATGCGGGCAGTTCGGCAGGGGGCAATGGCAGCACCTGATCCAATCGCGTAAGTTTTAGATCTGGGTTGAGGTCGAGCGCGTCGGCGAGCTGGTCGTACCGATACTCGCGTTCCGGATCCGGAAGAATTTGCAACTCTTTAAAGGCAGCCTGATCCTGTTTGTCGCGTAGGTCCCATTCCCTGATGTCAAACATCATCCGCAGTGATACTGCGGAATTCTTGCTACCGAATCTTGTTCCCGCCTGGTGATATTCCAGCGCCAGCTTGAAGTTTTTTTGAAGCTCAGCTGAGATTCCAAGATCGTATGCCGCAGGGCCGTGACCCTGTTTATATGCGCACATCACCATCGTATGCTCAGCATCGCGAAGCTGTGCCTTCAGGTAGGCTCCTGCCAATGCCATCTGGGCCTCTGGGCTGCCAAGCTCTGCAGCTTTCAGGTAGTACGCCCACGCGATTTTCCCATCGTGTACCGCGCGTCCGTAGCCATGCTCGTGAGCGACACCGAGATCGTAGTAACCCCAAGCCTGGCCTGCCGCGACAGCGTTGCGGATAATTGCGACCGATTTGTCGAGGTCGATATCCAGCGTGTGGTTGGATTTGAGAGGACCGAGGCCAGATCGGTAGAAGTGCGCCAACAAGGCGCGCGCTCCCCAATCCCCCTGGTTTGCCGCCGTCTGCACAGCGTGAAAAATGATAAGAAATTCTTCATGTGTCAGTTGCCAAGCAATTTTACTGCGCCATAATTTGCGGGCATTGATATAGAGTCGATAGGCATTAGCATCTCGAGCCTTCGGCATCGTGTCTTTCCAGCGGCCGCAGGTAGGGATCGGATCATTGATATCGAACGCGCGCAAGCCGGCGGGAATGGTATGCATCTTCACGTACTCCAAATGTCGTTGCAAGAAATAAGCGCCGGTCGCGACGGCGATCAGCACGACGATGGTGTAAATCCAGCGGCGACGTGTCAGATGCATATCAGATCACTGGCCAGCCGGGTTCTCTGTTGACTTGAAAATTAGCAATCTGGCCAGATAAAGGCGAGCAATTCGACATCGCCTTGGTATTCTTCGCCATTAGATCAAGCCATTTTTCGAACGTCTTATTCATATCTCCGAACTGCACCGGCCCTTCATCGTCAGCGCATTGTTTGAAGAGTTTCCGGCGTAAGTCGAAAGCAACATCCATGGCCTGACTGAGTATGTTCAGCTCACTGTCCAATGCCATGCTGCGCACGTTCAGGTTGGCCGACCCGACCGTGAAAGCAGCGTCATCGACGATCGCTACCTTGGCGTGGATATAGGTTTCCTCGTAGTCGGCAATTGACGTCGGCTTGGCGGCACCGCTCCACATCGACGCCATCAGGACACGGATACCTCTCTCAGCCAATGCGTCGGCGGTTATCGGCATCGTGGTCTTGCCCCGCATTGCCTGTGCCACGGTTTCCTTGTGCTCCACCTTCATCTTCTCACTGCTCCCAAGCCGCAAGGCGATGTCGTAGGTCGCCAGATCCATGCCATCCGACTCTGGCGTCGAGGTCACGATAAACACGTAGATCGGCTTGAGATAGCCGGCGTTACGTAGCTTGTCGGCGCACTCGGTCAGATGGGTGGCCCAGTCTTCATATTGGACGTACTGGTTCTGGATGAAAAGGTAGTGCTCGGTGAGCCGATTCAGATTTGCATAGCATTCCTTGATCGCTTTTTCTTTCGTGGCCGGGTAGGTGCGCAGGAGCTGCGCACTGTGGCGAGCGCCGCGCACGATGAATTCGGCTGCCTTGATGTGCTTCCTGCTCTGCGCCGGATCGGGCAGGCGCGGCGCTGCGGTGACGATCGCCCCGACAATGGCCTGTGTCGCCTTGACTGCAAGGCCAATTGGGGTCAGGCCCAAGGCCGTGCTGAAGGTCGATTTCACCGACCCGGTTTCGGCCCAGCCAGTGCAGAAATTGTGATTCAGGTCGTAGAGGACGGGACCGCACACGCGCAGCGATACATCTTGGTAGGGTTTGGCGACAAGGGCGTGCTGTTCCGCGAATTTAGCCATGCGCCCGGCCCGCCTGAGTCCCGGTTGAAAAGGGGTGGCGGAATAAGCCATTTGTTCGTAACGATCGTGGGCTTCATCGATCGTGGCCGCATACTGGCTGATCGCTTCGGCCGGATTTTTATTGAAGAGTACTTCACGATTCGGGTCGTGGAAGCGATGCTCGATCGTGTCCCAAAAGTCGGTCGTCGAGTTATGACCCATCACGTAACCAACGGCCCTCGCCGGCGTTTCGTAGTCGATCAGCAGCGACTTCTGGTGGTGTGTCGGATAGGCGGATCCGAGCATGCCCTTGGCGCTGCTTTTATAGTTTTCTCCTTCGAGCGCAGGGCCGCGACATTTCAATGCGACTTCACGCCCCTGCAGCACAATATTCGCTACCTTACCCCCGATGATGTCCTTGAACCACTCGCAGTTATAGCGTTCGCGCAGTTCGCCGAAAAAACCGGCATAGCCTTTGATAGTCGGGATACGGCCCCCGTAATAGCCGGGGTTGTTCTTGGCCATTAAGTGCGAGGCGACGTCGTCGTTCCATAAAAGAAGACGAACCATGACCGGGTTGTCCTTGCGTGTCGCAATCCGCTTGAGCAGGTCTCCGTAGCGTAGGCCGGTTTCGCCTGCGCCAGTGCGAACCAGCACCATGCCCGGATCAAATCCCCAGGTGATGATATCTACGCTGTGCTGTGCTGCCAGAAGGTCGGTCTGTATGCTGCGAAATACCTCTTCGCCACAGACGAGCGCCTCAAGGCAGCATGCGTGGCGCGGCGGGTATATTGCGTGTTTGCCAGTCCGTATCCACCAGGGTTTGGACAGGCATTGGTACGGCCCCATTGTCTTGTTGTAGCTGAGCTTCTGCGTATACAGTCCTGCATTCTCGTCCATTCCCATTGGGATCCTCTTTGGATAGGGCTGCTATGAAAGACCGCATCAAGGCTTCTCGCCTGTCAAGGGACTGGCATCGATGCGATCCTGTTCTGAAGACACGACGTCTTCGGGCAGAAGTCCGCCAGGATTCTCGTAGCCGTGGTATCCCACGCCCGCATTGATTTCATGCTGTTCGGCGTGATCACCGGGCGCGATGTCAAAGGACGGGCCAGTTGGAAGCTCAACCTTGTAGTTCGCCATGGCATCGAGTTCGTGTGCGAACCCGATATTTCCCTTGGCATCGAACTGTCCCTGCTCGACCAATGCGCCGTTCTTGAACAGCTTGAAGGGCAGCCCGGCACTGATGCGCCCGGCGGTCTCGGCATGGCTACCGATGTTCAGAGTGCCGCTCCCATTGCGCAAGACATCGGCCACCGGCGGCATATTGACCGCCATCGCCATGTTCTTTGCGCTGAGCAGACTGTGATTCACAGCGTGCGCGACAAACGTCCCATTAGTGCCATGCTCAATGCCGCCAGCAGTGAATTTGACATAGCTGCCTCCACCGTTGATGACGACTTCTTCCTTGGCGGTGACCGTGATCCGATTGGCCGTCTGCGTGATGTCCAGTTTTGCCAGAAGCTTGATATTGTCTGTCAGCGCCTGCAGATCGATGTCGCCAGCGGCAGCGACCATTTTCATGCCGGCCTTCTGGACAAACAGCCGGAAGCTTTGGCGGATGCTGGCAAAGAAATGCGTACCGGCAGCCAGCGACAGACTTTTTCCGGATGTGAAGGCGGTATGGCGGTCACTGGCGATGTGCGTGTCGCCGGCTGTCGTCGTGGCGATGCCAACGGGGCTTGCCAGAACCAGATGCGGTTTACCCAGTTCCGGGAAGCTGCCAGCCTTTGATCCTGCCCCCTGCACCGCATCGGTTTGCGCTTGCAGGAGTGCGGCAACGTCGTTCTGATTGTCGACAGGCTCTTGGGTACCGTTCTTTTGCGCGATCTCCGCCAGAAATTGATGCTGTTCGGTAGCGAGCGTGAGCCGGCGCGCCGTCTCATCCATATCCTTGATCGCCCCACGCGCCGCCTGCCTTGCCTCGGTCGTGATCAACAGCCCTTTGGCTGCCCGTGCGACGCCATGTCCGTCCGTACGCAGTTCCCAGCCTTCCCCGCGCGCATCCTTGCGCCCGGCGTTGTCCTCGATCCGCGTGATATGCCCGAGCGAAAGCTGACTGCACTGGTGATCGCTTTTCAGCTGTGCCTGGATCATCTCCTTCGTGTCATCCAGCACCAGGTGATTGCCGCGTGCACCACCGCCGAACTCGCGGCTGCGCAAGCCTGCCAGGGCCGATTGCGCCGGCAGCGCCCATGGCGGCATGTGCGTGCCGTTGTACAGCGCGCCCAGTATCAGTGGATGGTCGATGTTCCCGTTCAGATAGACAACAGCGACTTCTTCGCCAACGCGCGGCAGGCGGATGTGGCCAAACTCCTTCCCCGCAGCCGGGCTCAGCACCCGAATCCATGGCGAGCTATTTTCGTCGTGCTGGCCCAGCCGGTCCCAGTGAAATTGCAGCTTGACCCGGCCGAAGCCATCGGTGTGGATGTCGGCGCCAGCCGGACCGACGACCGTCGCCGTGTGCAAGCCCATGTAGGCGCCTGGCTCGCTGTTGAAGTCGCGACCCGGCCGCCAGCGGATGTCCCTGTTGATGCAGGTGAACCGGTTTTCGTAGTGCGACGGGGCGCCCGCGCCGGCCTGGTAGTTGTTGGTAGCTTCGTGCTCGACGGACAGGATCAGGTAACTGCGGTCACCAATGCTGCGGCGCGGTTCGGGGTCGTAGTCCATCGAGCGCGGCTCGGCGCTGAAATGCCCGCCGAGTTTGAAGGTGCGCCCGGGCTGGACACTGCGGGCATTGCTGGTGGCATCGAACGTCTGCGTATCCTTGTCCTGCTCCACCATGCGCTGCGTTGCGAGCCGTTCGCCATCGCTGCGCATGCGAAAGCCGTAGGCGCCGCTGTCTTCGTACACTTCGTAGGCGAATATGTCGCCTTGCCGGTTGGCGGAATAGCCGGTGGCGTGCTGTGCGCCGGGATTCTTGTAGTCGACGCTGGCCAGCGTGGTCGTGCCGGAGCCGAGGCGCCGGCTCGCACTCCACAGGTGAATGCCGTCATCTTCGAGCGAGCCGCTTTTGTCATGAAACGCAATAACGTCCACGTCGTCATAGCTGGTGGCATCGACCGGCTCGTTATGGAAGCTCTTGTCGGAGAGCATGAGCTTGTGACCATCAAAGCGGTGTTCGTACCAGTAATGCATGCCCCGCGCTTCCCAACGGCGGTGCAGGTGGTTGTAGTCGGTCTCGTTATATTTATTGGCAACGGTCAGTGGCGGATCTTCTTCAAACACATGCATGTGCCACTCGGCCTGGCGGTAGTGCTTGAGCGTTTCTTCGGTGATTTGCTGCACGCTCTTGCCATGGAACGACACGTTGTCCTTGCGCAGTCGCGCGAAGGCAAGCCAGGGCTCGAGCACCATCCGGTAAAAGGCAAAGCCGCCATCGGCGCGCAAGAAAGACAGCTGCGTGATGTACCCGTTGAAGTAACGCAGAGAACCGTCCTGGCGTACCAGCGAAATCGTGACCAGCCGGCCCATCAGCATCTTGAGCGGAATGCGCGGGTCGTCCGACAGGACGTCGACCTCGAACCGGAATCCGCGTGAGACTTCCTCGTGTGCGACCAGCTTGTTTGGCAGCAAAATGGCGGGCGGGCCGTCCTCGAAAGGAAAGTCCAGTCGCATCAGCCGGTTGTGTTGCGAGTTACCGCGAAATGCCGATAGTGCGGCGCCGGCTGCGATGGTCTGGCTCTCGCCCATTGCGTTGCTCCCGATGGCCGCTGCACGGCCGCAGTTGAAATAATCGACATGGTCAGCGACCACGTTAGCCCGCTGTCACGCAGCCTCAATTGACTGGCATCAACGCCGTTTTTTAAGCCACGTCACCGTGTTCCTGTCTGTCTCTTTTTCGAGTCATCGGGGCCTGCAGCATCAACCGGACGTCGGGACGATCCGTAACGCCTGGTGTCGCGGTAAGAAACGTATTCCATCCAAGCTGAGGCGACGGCGTCCTCGTGCTCAAGGTAAGCTGCTTGATGGCAGGCGGTGCAAGCAGTAACCGCAGTCCGTAGTGCAAGGTCGGCACCGCAAACATCCTTGTCATTTCCCGCAATGCCGCCAGCGCCGTGCCACCGGGAAGAAAACTGCGTGCTTGCGCTTCGTCCAGTGGCCCGACATGCAGACGCGCGCAGATGTCATGCCGCCACAGGCGCGTGCCCAGCACCGTACTGATGCCGAGCACGGGCTTGGTGACGCCCAATGTGCTGCGCCGGTTTTCGGGAACCGGATCCCAGCAGCCAACAAATTGTTCGAGTCTGACCGGCACGTTGAAGTAGCTGCTCAACACCTGTTCGACTGTGCCGGCCGCCACCGGGCGGGTGCGCAGCAGCCCGGCGAAACAGGCTGCAGTGTCCGGTCTGACGTGCCTGACGGGTTGCCCGGCGCTTGCGGCCCGTGGCGGGCACGTGCCTGCCAAGGCAGTCATCATCGGCAGCAACCGGTCCCCGTCGCCAATGGCCAGGTCGTGTTCGACCCGGTACTTGACCGACGCTTCATAAAACAAGCCGATCAACCGGGTCGACATGACATCGAGCAGTTCGCGCTGGCTGGCATCGTCCCCAAGCGACTTGCGCGCTGCGATCCGTTCGGTATCGTGCACCGGCAGGGTGCCACTGGCGCCGAGCAGGCCGATGAATGCAGGCGTAATCCGGACGCGGCGCAATGTTCCCGAGCGCAGCGCGCCAAGTGGATCTTGTGTTGCCGGCTCGACGTCGAGCGCTTCGACTTCGCTGGCAGGAAACGACAGCGACAGGCTGTTGCGAAACGAGAGCACGGTGCGCAAGGCGCGCTCGCGGCCGATGCCATGGCGCTGCAGCGCGCGTAGCAGGATGCTGACCAGCTGGGTGAAGCTGAACCGGTATGGTTCAGCCAGGAGTAGGGCCATTACAGCAGGCTCATGCTTCCGCTTCGTGGGGCGCATCGGATCAGCTCCTTTCCGCTTTGATGCGAGAGGGCGACGAGTTCGACGAAGCTGTTCAGGTGAACGTACAGCGCGAAGAACTGGTGCAGCACCTGGACGAACAGGTGCAGGCCGGCGCCGGCATAGGCTTCTTCGTCGAGCGTGATGCGCACTTCAAGGCCGTGCACCAGCGATGTGCCGTTCCTGTGCCTGATCCAGGCCGTGGTGTCCTGCTGGTCGAGCGCGATGATGCCGCGGATTTGCCGCCGCGAGACGGACGACGAGGCCAGGTCGTACAGGGACAGCATTTCGCGCAGGCCGTGCACGCCGTCGTCCATCAAGGAGTGATGGTTCAGCGCCAGGTGCGAGATCAGGCGCCAGTGCATGCCTGCGTCATTCGTCAAGCGGGCAGGGCGGGTTGGCCTGCGCACCATGCGGATCGCTGCGTTGCGTGTTGCGCCAGGGATGAACAGGTCACCTTCAGGCGCACCGATGGCCAGTGAGCAGGGCAGATCGCGGTTGGTGCAGCTCAGTTCAACCGACAGGATATTTCGTTCGATCTCGAACGGGTCGCAATCGGCGCCGACGAGCGTGATCGATTTTTCATGGCCCGGACTGCACAAGGCAAGCGTCTCGTCGTGCCGCAGGAACCAGTAGCGTCCTTGCTCGCTGGCGTATTGTGCGCCGTGCCGAAGCGCATAGAACGGCTGGAATGCCATGGTCGACGTGTCGTTGCCGTTCTGGCGCACCAGGTGCACCGCATCGACCGAATACACCTCATATGCCTGCGGAAAATTGGCGTGCGCCAGAAGGGTATAGTCGGCCGCGCGCTGGTCGTACGTAATTGGCACGCCAGGCTGCTGGAACAGATTGACGACGGGCGTGCAACCTTGCACCAGATGCTGTGTCGACAGGCCGGCGAGCATGCGCGCCTTGTCGGCGTCGGGGCGGATGCCGGCAAGGCCCAGACGTAACGTGACACTGGCGCAGCCGGCAGATACGCGTGCCAGCAGCACGGCAATATCGATGTCGAAAAAATTGAACTTCTCGGGAAAGGCGAAATACTCGGCAAGAATGCGGTAAGCCCCATGCGAGCGGGCGTCGAACGGAATAAGGGCATCGTCGGTGGCAAAGCCAGCCGGTGCGATCGGTATGCAGGGTAACCGTTCCCACGGGCCGTCCTCGTTAATCTGCACGTACGCCGCCACCGTGTGCATGAAGAGGGCATCGCGCAGCGTGGCGCAGAACGAGGCATCGCCATCGGCATACACGCGCAGCACGGTCGCTGTGTCCGGCGCCGGCAGCGGGCCCCATCCGGCGGCGCCGAATGTCAGCGTCAGCGACGATGTAACGTCGTCCGGCAGGCGTGTTGCGACCGGCGCCTGAATGACGGTTTCGAAACTTGCGGCGCCCAGTGCGACAGGCGATGGTTTGACGTCGTGGATGGTCTTGAAGCGGCATGCCACGCCGTGGACTGGCTTTGATTCCAGCAACGTCCCGCGCGGCATGGCGGGGATCGTGTCCGGGCGATCGAGTGTACTGGAAACGCGCACGATTGCGCACGACGGAAAGGGGCGCAGGTAGTGGGGATAGAGCAGGTTGAGCAGGGCTTCAGTAAATTCGGGATACGAATCGTCCAGTCGCTTCGACACGCGCGCGCTGAGCAGGGCCGTGCTCTGGATCAGGCGTTCGACATGCGGATCGTCGCAGGTATCGCCACCCATTTGCAGCCTGGCGGCAACCTTGGGATAGCGCTGGGCATATTCCCTGCACAGTGACCTGAGAATGACGAGTTCGCGCTCGTACTTTGTCAACAATTCGTCCATGGGATCGGCGCTTGCGCCCTCTACTTGGCACCTTCGATCGAATACTGCTGGAGCGAGGGGCGAAATACCGCATTGAACGACATCGCCTCGGGCATCGACGCATGTTTCAGCTGCGCAGTGATCACGAATTCCACGCGGTTGATGGTGCCCCTGGCGCTCTTGGCGCCCCGGAGTGACACAAAGACCTTGTGCAGCCGGGGTTCATGGCGCTGGATGGCCAGCTGGACGGCCTTGCAGATTTCCTGCTGGTCCGTATCGCTGTTCATGCACATGCCGGCGAAGTCGATCAGGCCGTAGTTCAGGATGGAGCCCGATACCGCCGGGAGCGGGCTGAACGACGCCTGGTGCACGCCGCAGCGGGTATTGAGCAACGCCTGCAGGTCACGCGTGACGCTGCGCAGCGCATGCTCGACAGCGCGCGCGCGGGCGTCGCGCCGATTACCCGATGGGGGCTCACCGGTGTCGTCCAGGCGGTCGAACAGACCGGAAGTAAAGCCGCGCATCGCGTTCCTCTCGTCAAAGCCGGACAACACCCAAGGGAGCCATTGTCGGATCGTGAATCTCAGCAATGTTGCGCCGCCACAAGGGAATGCACTGGTTGATCGATACGCTGCCTGGCTGCGCGAAATCAATATCGCGCTTCAGGCACAACGCCATCCTTCCGAGAATGTGTCCAGCGAAACTTCAACGGGAGAAACCATGAGCGCAACATCGAAGGTCCTGTGGTCGGAAGGCTTGACGCTGGGCCCGCAGCACTTTCAGCGTCAGGATCTCTATCACGAAACCCGGCTCCAGCGCATCGCTTCGGCCCTCAATCCGTACTGTTGGGGTGTGTGCAAGGTGACGTGGAATGTGGACGGATTGGGACACAACCGCCTGAGCGCGAACACGATGTCGCTCATCTATCCCGACGGAGACATCGTCGAAGCGCCCGGCGCCGACCTGCTGCCCGAGCCGGTTGATCTCACACGCTTGCCGCCAGAGGAAGAATCATTCACGTTCTACGCAGCCCTTGCCGTGGTCAAGCCGCATGGGGGCAATGCCGACGACAACAGCCGCTACGTGCGCTGCGACCTGGATACCACTGACCTGTTCAGTGATGCGCTGGCGATCGAGGTGCCTTTCCTTAAAAAGCAGGTGCGGCTGTTGCTGCAGGCCGAGCCGCATGGGGCGCGTGCCAGCATCCCGGTGGTGCGGCTGCGGCGGGTAGCGGAAGGGGGCTTCGAGCTGGTGCCGGAGTTCATCCCGCCGAGCGTCACGGTGGGCGCAGCGCCAGGCCTGGTGCGCATGCTCGATGGCCTGAGCAGTGTGATCACGACGAAGATCGAATCGCTCCAGCGCACGCACCGCATGACGAACAACAGCATGTACGAAGCCGGCGCGGGCGATATCTCGTCGTGGTGGATGCTCAACATCCTGAGCACGGCCAATGCGCTGCTGATGCACTGCGCCAGGTCGCCCGGGTTTCATCCCGAAGTGATGTTCCGGCAGATGCTCGCCGCCGCCGGTGGACTGATGACGTTTTCCGATCGCTACAAAACAGCCGACCTGCCCGCCTACCGCCACGAGGCGATGGGCGAGGCATTCGCCGAGCTCGACGCGTTGCTGCGCGATCTGGTCGATACGGCGATCGGCACCAACTATCTCATCATCCCGTTTGTGGCCGACAAGAGCCGGCGCACGTTCTCGCAGGCGATCCTGGATCCGGCCAAGGTCACGAAACAAAGCCAGCTTTATCTTGCGATTACTGCCGATATGGCGGGCCTTGATCTGGTGGCGACGGTACCGATCCGGCTCAAGGTCGCTGCGCCCGAGAATATGGAAAGCATCGTCGGGTCAGCGTTGCCAGGCGTGCCGATCGCGCACATGCCGCAAGTGCCCCCGGCGATCCCGGTGCGGCCCAACACCTACTATTTTTCGCTGTCCACCAAAAATCCCTTGTACGACAAGGCACTCGAGGCAGGCGTGCTGGCGGTGTATGCGCCGGACGGGATCCCGGGACTTAAAATCGACCTGGTCGTGGTGCTCTAGTCAAGCACCGCGATGTCAGCGCACCGCTCCGCTACCGATATTCTTGTCGAGGAACTTCTCGACCCGCCCCCAGAAATCGATGCGGTTCTTTTCCAGTGCCCAGCCGTGACCCTCTTCGGGATACTCGACCCATTCCACCTGCTTGTTGGTGCGCATGACGGCGTTGCGCAGCGCGGTGCCATGGTTGATCGGCACGCGCTGGTCGACGCCGCCGTAGGCCAGCAGCAGCGGCTGGGTGATGCGCGCCGCCTGCTGCAGCGGTGACGTGGCCTTGAACTGGTCGGCATCCTTGACCGGGTCGCCGATCCGTTCCGGCAGGGTGTGCTTCTTCACGTCGCGTGACGTGTCGCTGCTGAAATGCGCGCCATTGTCGAATAGCAGGCCAATGTCGGTCACGCCGACAAAGCTGATACCGCAGCGGAACACGTCCGGATCATTGACGAGTCCCATCAGCGTCGAATAGCCGCCATAACTGGCGCCAGCGATGCAGACGCGCTTGGGGTCGACCAGCCCCTTGTCGACAGCCCAGCGTACACCGTCGGCGATGTCGTTCTGCATGGCCAGGCCCCATTGCTTGTAGCCGGCACGTTCATGCCTGGACCCGAAACCCGTACTGCCACGAAATTCTGGTTCGAGCACGGCGTAGCCGCGCGTGGCCAGAAATTGCGAGTCGGCGGCCCAGCCCCAGGATTTGCCGCGCACCCAGGGGCCGCCATGGACCATCACCACCAGCGGCAGGCCGGTGCGCCTGGCGCCCGGCGGCAGGGTGAGCAGGGCAGGGATGTCCAGGCCGTCGCGCGCCTTGTAGCGCAGGAACTGCTGCCGTCCCATCTGCGTCGGATCGATGCCTGGCCGCGCTTCGCCGACCTTGTTCAGCGATTTGGTTTTGCTGTTGTACAAGAAAAACACCGGTGCGACCACGTCCGAATAGGCGGTGACCACGAGCAGCGGCGAGTCACCCCGGGCCGGCACCGACATCAGGTTGACCGTCGTCGGGAGCAGCTTGTCAACGTCCTGCTGGATCGCCTTCATGCCGGCGTCGAACCATTCATTCGATACCGCATCGGTACGGAACTGCATGCCCAGCACCTTGTCGCGGTTGATCACCAGCTCACCGTCGATATCGTAGCCGGGCGCCGACAGCAGCGGCTGCGGATCGAGCTTGCCGGTGTTCACATCGAACGTGTGCATGGCGGTTGTTCCGGCCTTGCCGCGCGCCGTCACGAACAGCGTGCCGGTCGGCCCGAAGGCCACCGGTTCGATCGTCGCGGCGGTTTCCTTGAAGGTCGGGAAACTGGTCAGTTCGCGCCATTTACCGGTGGCCGGGTCGAGATACTGCAGCGTCGTGGTCAGGTCCTTGTAGGTGATCGCCAGGCGCGGTTCGCCCTTGTGATCGAGCAGCCAGCCACGCGTGGCGCCAGGGCGCGGTACTGTCTTGTACTGGCCCGACACGGTGTTTACTTGCAGCAGGTCGACATGGCTCAGTTCACTACGGGTGTCGCCGACCGCCGCCAGCGCGTAGGTGTCATCCGAGTCAACCCACGGGGTGTTGCCGGCCATCTGGCTCCACGGTGGCAGCAGCCGGCGCGCGATGCGCGTGCCGGTGCTGCTGTTGACGAAGTTACGGCTGGCCAGTTCAACGAAACGGCCGCCGTCGAAGTCGACCGCGTACATGCCGGGCATGAAACGCTGGTCGCCCGGACCGACGCCTTTGTCATGCGTGTCGAACACCAGGCGCCGGTCGTTGATCCAGTAGAAATTGCGGACATCGGCGTCGTTGTAATGGGCGACGATCCTGGCGTTGTTGGTGTCCAGGTCGATGACCGTCAAAAAGTCGCGCTTGCCCGGGGCGCTGGCGCGCACGGCCAGATGGCGGCCGCTCGGGGAGAGCCTGGCGTCGCCGAATGGCGCGTTGCCAAAGAAGGCCGAGACGGGCGGCGGGGCTGGCGGGGTTTGTGCGAGGGTCAGTGGCGAAGCGACGAGGACGAGCGCAGCGAAGGTGGCCCTCCGCAGCGCGCGGGTAAATACAGACATGAAGTTTTCCGTGAAATGCTTGGTGTTGGCATGGTTCGGCCTATGTTGGCGCGGCCCAGAATAGCATTTGCGTCACCGGGAAAATCTCTTCAATTCCCACCTCAGTTTCCACCTGTCTGTGTCATTCGGGCGCCCGGATATAGTCGACCATGCCGGCGCTGGCCCGGCTCGGGCGGGGCGTGAGCAGGCTCACCACCACCACCGTGAGCAGGCCTGCCGGCACCCCGAACACGCCGGCCGCCATCGGCAGGATGCCGAACCAGGTTTCCAGCGCATTGCCGCCCAGGACCGGGCTGGCGCGCAGCATGTAATACAGGCACACGGCAAATCCCGTGATCATCCCGGTGATGGCGCCGATGTGGTTGGCGCGCTTCCAGAACACTCCCAGCACCAGCACCGGGAACAGTGTGGAGCCGGCCAGCGAGAACGCCGCCGCCACCAGTGACAGGATGTCGGCCGGCTTTTGCGACGCCGCGTACGCCGCGATGAAGGCCACTGCCAGCAGCAGCAGCTTCGAGATCGTCACCCGTTTCTGGGTCGACGCGCCCGGTTCCACCATCTTGTAATACACGTCGTGCGACAGCGCGTTGGAAATGGCCAGCAGCAGGCCATCGGCCGTGGACAGCGCCGCCGCCAGGCCACCGGCTGCGACCAGGCCCGAGATCACGTAGGGCAGGCCGCCGATTTCGGGCGTGGCCAGCACCAGCACGTCGGCGTCGATCGCGAATTCGGCCAGCTGCACGATGCCGTCGCCGTTGATGTCGGCCACGCTGATCAGGGGATTGGCCTTGTCGACATTGGCCCAGTACGAAATCCAGGTGGGCAGCGACGAGAAATCGCTGCCCACGAGCGACGTATAGATGTCGTACTTGGCCAGCACGGCCAGCGCGGGAATCGTCAGGTACACCAGCAGGATGAAGAACAGCGTCCAGAACACCGACACGCGCGTCTCGTGCACCGAGGGCGTCGTGTAGGCGCGCATCAGGATGTGGGGCAGGGCGGCGGTGCCGAACATCAGGCAGAACACCACCGCCAGAAAATTGTTGCGGCGTGCGTCGGATTCTTCCGGCGTGGCGCCGGGGAACGGCTGCGCATGGGGCTCGGGCGGGCGTGCCCGTGCCAGGTTGGCGTCACGCCGTTCGAGCCACAGCGCGCGGGCATCGTCGACCGAGTTGGGATACGTGGTCAGCGCGCGTTCGGCCTGGCGTACTTCGGTCAGCGACGCGTTGCGCGCGCGGGCTGCAGCCAGCTGGCGCTGGGCGTCGAGCTTGCCGGCTTCCCACGATTCGGGCAGGGCGCCCACGCGCGCGGCGTAGCCGTCAGCGCGGCGCAGGAACTCGGCGCGCACCTGGGCTTCGCGCGGGTCTTTCGCCAGTTCGGCTTCGCGCGCGGTGAGCTTGGGCAGGAGCGATCCGTATGCCACCTGCGGGATCGGATTGTCGGCGTGCTTCACCGACAGCCACATGGTTGGGATGAGAAACGCGACCAGCAGGATGATGTACTGCGCCACCTGGGTCCAGGTGATGGCGCGCATCCCGCCCAGGAACGAGCAGACCAGGATGCTGGCCAGGCCCAGGAAAATCCCGACTGAAAAATCGACGCCGGTAAAGCGAGACGCGATCAGGCCGACCGCATAGATCTGCGCCACCACATACGTGAACGAGACGAGGATGGTCGCGCTCACGGCCAGCGCCCGCACTGGGCCGCCACGGCCGCCCGCGCCGCCGCCGTAGCGCGCCGCCAGGAAGTCGGGCACCGTGTACTGCGCAAACTTGCGCAGGTAGGGCGCGATCAGCAGCGCGACCAGCACGAAGCCGCCGGTCCAGCCCATGATGAAGGCCAGGCCGTCGAAGCCCTGCAGATACAGGCCGCCGGCCAGGCTGATGAAGCTGGCCGCCGAGATCCAGTCGGCCGCCGTTGCCATGCCGTTGAACATGGCCGGCACGCGCCGGCCGGCGACGTAGTATTCGGTGACGTTCGAGGTGCGGCAGATCACGCCGATGATCGCGTACAGCGCGATCGTGGCGAACATGAACAGGTAGCCGATCCACAGGCGCGGCATGCCTTCCTGCTCGAGCAGGGCGAGGGCCGCCAGGAATATGGCGAAGGCGCCGGTATACGACAGGTAGTAGCGCGAGAGCTTCCTGAAATAGCCGTGCTTCACAACCGGCGTAGGGTTCGTGCTCATGGGCGCGGCGCCAGTGCGGCGTGGTAATCGCGGTCGAGCCGGCGCATGCGCCAGGCGTAGATGGCAATGATCGTCAGCGACACGAGTGCGGCGCCCTGCGCGGCCATGTAGAACGACAGCGGCCAGCCGAACACCTCGAAGCGCGCCAGCTCGCGCGCGAAGAACACGGTGCCGAAACCCGTGACGAGCCAGACGGCCAGCAACAGCAGCGACATGCGCCGCGTGCGGTGCCAGTGGATCGCGCGGGCGTGTTCCAGGCGCGCACGTGCCATTGTGTCGGAGGTCGGTTCAGGGATGGAATCAGTCGGCATGGTCGGGTTCACCCACAGGCGGTGGGAAGGTCAGGCGAAACAGGCTGCCAGGAAAGCGTGGGGACACGCTGCGTGGATTGTTGAAGATGTCGATGTCGGCGCCGTGCTGCTGCGCGATTTCGCGCACGATCGCCAGCCCCAGGCCACTGCCCTGGGTATTGCTGCCCAGGATGCGGTAGAAGCGTTCGAACACGTGCAGGCGCTCGGTCGGCGCGATGCCGGGGCCGGTGTCTTCGACTTCGAGCAGCGCGTGTTCGCCGCTGCTGCGCACGCGCACCGTCACGCTGCCGCCAGCGGGCGTATAGCGCAGCGCATTGTCGATCAGGTTCGACAGCATCTCGCGCAGCATCAGGGGCTGGCCGGCGATCATCACCCGCTCGTCGTCATTGGCGGGCGGCTCGAAACCCAGGTCGATCTGGTGGGCGAACGACGCCTGCACCCAGTCCTGCACGGTCTCGCGCGCCACCGCAGCCAGGTCGATCTCGTCGAACGCCAGGCCCGCCTGCGGCTGGTTCTCGGCGCGCGCCAGGGCCAGCAACTGGTTGATCAGGCGTGTGGCTGATTCGGAGCTCTTGGCCAGCTGCTCGAGCGAGCGGTGGATCTCGGCCGGATCGACTTCGCGCAGGGCCAGTTCAGACTGCATGCGCATGCCGGCCAGCGGCGTCTTCATCTGGTGCGCGGCGTCGGCGATGAAGCGTTTCTGCATCTCCACCGTCTTGCCCAGGCGCTCGAGCATGTCGTTGAACGAGCCGACCAGCGGCGAGATTTCTTCGGGCACCTGGCGCGGATCGATCGGCGACAGATCGTCCTGCGGCCGCGCGCGAATACGCTGCTGCAGCTCGGCCAGCGGACTCAGGCCGCGCGAAAGCGCGAACCAGACCAGTGCCAGGATCACCGGCAGGATGATGAACTGGGGCAGGATCACGCCCTTGATGATTTCATTGGCCAGGTGCGCGCGCTTGTCGAGCGTTTCGGCCACCTGCACCAGTGCCAGCGACGGCGTCGGTGATGCCGTGCGCTCGTGCAGCGGATCGAGATTCACATACGCGTAGGCCACGCGGATCGGCGTGCCGTGGATCGTGTCGTTGCGAAATTCGACCGTGCCGCTGCGGGCCGGCTCGCCAGCGCGGTTGGCGCGCGGACGCGGCAGGTCGCGGTCGCCGTCGAGGTGTTCGCCAGCCGGGCCGGCCAGCAGGTAATACACGCTGTCGACGTCGTCGGCGCGCAGGATGTCGCGTCCGGCCGTGCGCAGCTGGCCGACCGTCTTGCCGTCCACGGTGCGGATCTGCTGGCCCAGCACCGTGACCCGGTCTTCGAGCGCGTCGTCGAACGGTTGATTGGCGATCGATTTCGCCACCAGATAGGTGATCGCGATGCTCATCGGCCACAGGAGCAGCAGCGGCGCGAGCATCCAGTCGAGGATTTCCCCGAACAGCGAGTGACGGATGTTTTCGTCCGGCTCGGGGTTGGGTGGAACGTAGAGCGGCTCGAACTGTTGCTGCTGCTGCGGCTGCTGCTGCGCGGGCTCGGGCGTGAAGCCGGCGTTCACTTGTCGGCGGCGGAGGTGGCGATGCGGGCGTCGTTCGCGGCCGCAGCGGCTGCGGCGGCCGCGCTGGCCTCGGAGAATTTCTCGAGGCAATAGCCCAGGCCGCGCACGGTGGCGATGCGCACGCCGCCGACCTCGATCTTCTTGCGCAGGCGGTGCACGTACACCTCGATGGCATTGTTGGAAACTTCTTCGCCCCATTCGCACAGGTGGTCGACCAATTGTTCCTTGGAGACGAGGCGCCCGGTGCGCGCCAGCAGCACTTCGAGCAGGCCCAGCTCGCGCGCCGACAGGTCGAGCATCTGGTCGTTGATGTAGGCGCTGCGGCCAACCTGATCGTAGACCAGCGGGCCATGGCGCACGACGGCCGCGCCGCCACCAGCGCCGCGCCGGGTCAGCGCCCGCACGCGCGCTTCGAGCTCGGACAGCGCGAACGGCTTGGCCATGTAGTCGTCGGCGCCCAGGTCGAGACCCTCGACGCGCTGCTCGACCGAGTCGGCCGCAGTCAGGATCAATACGGGCAGCAGCGAGGCGCGGGCGCGCAGGCGGCGCAGCACTTCGAGTCCGGACATCTTCGGCAGGCCCAGGTCGAGAATGAGCAGATCGAACTCCTGCGTGGACAGGGCAGTATCGGCATCCTGGCCGTTCTTGACACAATCGATGGCATAGCCGGACTGGCGCAGGGAGCGCGTCAGGCCATCGGCAAGTACGCTATCATCTTCGGCAAGCAGAATTCGCATGGGGCACCTCTTATTGACGTTGTCGCTTGTTCATCGAACACGCGTGATCGAACCGGTTCTCATTGTGTTGGATTTACCGCCACAATGCGAGTCCCGAGCGATTGTTGGTAAGATAACCACGTCTTTTCGCTTGCAAAAACCACTGGATTTTTATACAGTACTGGCTCTTGAAGTGCGCGTGACCGCCCACACCTTGCCTACTCCACGACAGAAAGTACACCATGGACGACAAAAAAACCGCATTGAACGCCGCTGATAAGGGCAAGGCGCTGGCTGCCGCCCTGGCGCAGATTGAAAAGCAGTTCGGCAAGGGCTCGGTGATGCGCATGGATGCGAACACGCCGGTCGAAGAAGTACAAACGGTCTCCACCGGCTCGCTGGGCCTGGACATCGCGCTGGGCGTTGGCGGCCTGCCGCGCGGCCGTATCGTCGAGATCTACGGTCCTGAATCGTCGGGTAAAACCACCCTGACGCTGCAAACCATCGCCCAGATGCAAAAGCTGGGTGGCACCTGCGCGTTCATCGACGCCGAGCACGCACTCGACGTCACCTACGCGCAAAAGCTGGGCATCAACCTGAGCGAACTGCTGATCTCGCAGCCGGATACCGGCGAGCAGGCGCTTGAAATCACCGACGCGCTGGTGCGCTCGGGCAGTGTCGACCTGGTCGTCATCGACTCGGTCGCGGCCCTGACGCCACGCGCCGAAATCGAAGGCGACATGGGTGACTCGTTGCCCGGCCTGCAGGCGCGCCTGATGTCGCAAGCGCTGCGCAAGCTCACCGGCTCGATCAACCGCACCAACACCCTGGTCATTTTCATCAACCAGATCCGCATGAAGATCGGTGTCATGTTCGGCAGCCCTGAAACCACCACCGGTGGTAACGCGCTGAAGTTCTACGCATCGGTGCGCCTGGACATCCGTCGTACCGGCTCGATCAAGTCGGGTGACGAAGTGATCGGTAACGAAACCAAGGTCAAGGTCGTCAAGAACAAGATCGCCCCGCCATTCAAGGAAGCGCACTTCGACATTCTTTATGGAGAAGGCACGTCCCGTGAAGGCGAAATTCTGGATCTCGGCGCAGATAACAAAATCGTCGAGAAGTCGGGCTCGTGGTACAGCTACAACGGCGAGCGTATCGGTCAGGGTAAAGACAACGCGCGTCAGTTCCTGCGTGACCGTCCAGCCCTGGCGCGCGAGATTGAAAACAAGGTCCGTACCGCCTTGGGTGTGCGTGAGCTGCCACCGACGATCGGTGGCGACGACAAGCCGAAGCTGCAGGCGGTTGGTGAATAATCAGCCGGGCGCAGGGCGCGGTGGCAGCAGCTTGCCACCGGCGCCTGGCGCCATGCTGATGGGCTGACGTTCCCCATGCGAGCACCCGAACTGAGTCTCAAGGGCCGCGCGCTGCGCTATCTGTCGCAGCGAGAGCACAGCCGCTTCGAATTGCGCCGCAAGCTGTCCAAGTATGCGGAAGAGGGGGATGACGTCGATGCCCTGCTCGATTTTCTTGAAAAAAATAACTGGTTGTCGCAGGAACGCTTTGCCGAATCCCTGGTCAACCGTAAAGCGAGCCGTTATGGCGACAGTCGCGTGATGGCCGAATTGAAAAGTCATGGATTAACGGGCGAGGCCCTGGTCGATATCAAGGCCGGGCTGTCCGACAGCGAGACCGCGCGTGCGGTCGAAGTCTGGCAACGCAAATTCGGCACGGTTGCCGAGGATGCCGCGGCGCGCGCCAAGCAGATGCGATTCCTGCTGCAGCGTGGCTTTTCCCAGCGCGCGGCACGGGCGGCGATGCAGGGCGCGCCCGACGACGACGAGTTTCCCGACTAATTAATGTTCTCGTGATCGCTTGCAGTCACGAGGTACAACTCGATGCTGCCCCAGGCGTCAGCGTGGAGCGTCATCCCCGATATGCGAACGCATATTCCTCAACGGGCGATGGCGCTGCACGCTGGCGCTTTTTTACGTTGGCAGTACTCAGAAAAAAATCCCATATCTCCCATTCATGACATGAATGGCGACCACCACCGGCTGTCCTTCATGCGCATACCATATGCGTCAAACACGCTGTCAAGCGCCTGCCAAGTCCGGGCATCGTCGTCGACGTTGGCCGTGATGTCCCCTTTTAGCGATGCGCCGGGCGGGACGCTGTGCTAAACTTTAGGGGTTTAAGCAGCGCCGCATGAGCGGTTGTTGCCGCAGAAGCTGCGGTGACGTGCACTAGCACACCGGCTGCATCACTAACCGCCGTCTCGACGGCACTGGTATTTATGCCTTTGTCTCTTCCCGTATCGCGCTCGCTCCGGCATACGCGCGCCATCACAGTCGATGCCTATGCGCGCGACGATGGCATGTGGGATCTTGATGCCAGCATCCGCGATGTGAAAACGCGTACTGTTGAACTTGCTTCCGGCGAACGGCCCGGCGGCACGCCAGTGCACGACCTGAAGCTGCGCGTCACGATCGACCGCGACCTGAACATCGTCGATGCCGAAGCCGCATCCGATGCCGTCCCGTATCCGGGCTTTTGCGATACCATCGGCCCTGCCTACAAGAAGTTGATCGGGCTCTCGCTCGTGAACCATTTCCGGTTGCATCTGAAAGACCGCCTGTCCGGCGTGCTCGGCTGCACCCATCTGACCGAACTGGCCCAGGTGCTGCCCACTGCAGCGCTGCAAGCCTTTGCTGACGACACCGTCGATGCCCCAGGCGGGCAAGGCGTCACGTCATCCGACCGTCCATTTGAGCTCGACCGTTGCCATGCCTTGCGCAGCGACGGCCCCGCCGTGGCCAAATATTACCCGCGCTGGTCCATCAAGGCAGTGTCGGGTTAAGTCGTCGTTTGTTTTTTCTGTAGTTCAACCGTTTCTAATTCAGTAATAGATAGAAGGGAAGCCAGCATGAAGATCCATGAGTATCAGGGCAAAGAAATCCTCCGAAAATTCGGGGTGACCGTTCCGCGCGGCATTCCGTGCATGTCGGTTGAAGAGGCTGTCAAAGCTGCTGAAGAACTGGGTGGTCCGGTCTGGGTCGTCAAGGCACAGATCCACGCTGGTGGCCGTGGCAAGGGCGGCGGCGTCAAGGTCGCCAAATCGCTCGAGCAGGTCAAGGAATACGCTGACCAGATCATGGGCATGCAGCTGATCACGCACCAGACCAGCCCGGAAGGCCAGAAAGTCCGTCGCCTGATGGTCGAAGAAGGCGCCGACATCAAACAAGAACTGTATGTCTCGCTCGTCACCGACCGCGTCAGCCAGAAAGTCGTGCTGATGGCCTCGTCGGAAGGCGGCATGGACATCGAAGAAGTCGCGCACAGCAACCCGGAAAAAATCCACAACGTCATCATCGACCCAAAAGTCGGCCTGACCGATGAGCAGGCTGATGACGTCGCCGCCAAGATCGGTGTGCCAGCCGGCTCGATCGCCGACGCACGCGCGAACCTGCAGGGCCTGTACAAAGCCTACTGGGAAACCGATGCATCGCTGGCCGAAATCAACCCGCTGATCGTCACCGGCAGCGGCAAGATCATCGCCCTGGACGCCAAATTCAACTTCGACGCGAACGCCCTGTATCGCCGTCCTGAAATCGTCGCTTACCGCGATCTGGACGAAGAAGATCCAGCTGAAGTCGAAGCATCGAAATTCGACCTGGCCTACATCTCGCTTGACGGCAACATCGGCTGCCTGGTGAACGGCGCCGGCCTCGCCATGGCCACCATGGACACCATCAAGCTGTTCGGCGGCGAGCCGGCCAACTTCCTCGACGTCGGCGGTGGCGCCACGGCTGAGAAAGTGACCGAAGCGTTCAAGATCATGCTGAAGAACCCTGACCTGAAAGCAATCCTGGTCAACATCTTCGGCGGCATCATGCGTTGCGACGTCATCGCCGAAGGCGTGATCGCTGCATCGAAAGCCGTTTCGCTGCAAGTGCCGCTGGTCGTGCGCATGAAGGGCACCAACGAAGACCTGGGCAAGAAGATGCTGGCCGAATCGGGCCTGCCAATCATCGCCGCAGACACGATGGAAGACGCAGCCAAGTCGGTCGTCGCCGCTGCTGCCGGTCAAGCCTAATTGCTAAGGAAATAAAAAAATGTCGATTCTGATCAACAAAGATACCAAAGTAGTCACCCAGGGCATCACCGGCAAGACCGGTCAGTTCCACACCCGCATGTGCCGTGAGTACGCAAACGGCAAGGAAGCATTCGTTGCTGGCGTGAACCCGAAGAAAGCCGGCGAAGATTTCGAAGGCATCCCGATTTTCGCAACCGTTGCTGAAGCGAAAAAAGAAACCGGCGCCAACGTGTCGGTCATCTACGTCCCACCAGCAGGCGCAGCCGCTGCAATCTGGGAAGCCGTCGAAGCCGAGCTGGACCTGGCAATTTGCATCACCGAAGGCATTCCAGTCCGTGACATGATGGAAATCAAGGACCGTATGGCCAAAGCAGGTTCGAAGACCCTGCTGCTGGGCCCTAACTGCCCAGGCCTGATCACCCCTGACGAAATCAAGATCGGCATCATGCCAGGTCACATCCACCGCAAGGGCCGCATCGGCGTCGTCTCGCGTTCGGGTACCCTGACGTATGAAGCAGTTGCACAGCTGACCGCACTGGGCCTGGGCCAGTCGTCGGCAGTCGGCATCGGTGGTGACCCGATCAACGGTCTGAAGCACATCGACGTCATGCAGATGTTCAACGACGATCCTGATACCGACGCGGTCATCATGATCGGCGAAATCGGTGGTCCTGACGAAGCCAACGCGGCTTACTGGATCAAGGACAACATGAAGAAGCCAGTCGTCGGCTTCATCGCTGGCGTCACCGCGCCACCAGGCAAGCGCATGGGCCACGCCGGCGCGCTGATCTCGGGTGGTGCAGATACTGCGCAAGCCAAGCTGGAAATCATGGAAGCCTGCGGCATCACCGTCACCAAGAACCCGTCGGAAATGGCGCGTCTGCTGAAGGCCATGCTGTAATCCTGACGATCTATTGATCGAAAGATAAGACGGGGAGCGTGAGCTCCCCGTTTTCTATTTGGTGCGCCACTTTTTGTTGATACGCATCGCGCGTGACAAAAATTGCCGTAGGGCACTGACAAATTTTGTCATCCGAGGTGCCGTTTTTTGTGCTGGAACAGGATTTTGTTGGTTTGTTGTTCATAAAATCGACCGTTTTACGCCATTTTTGGGCTGGCACAGCGCTTGCATATAAGAAAGCGTAGCAGTGAGCAGCACAAGATACGTAGGTCCACTTTTTTGAAATACCCACCTGGAGATTTAAAATGAACTTCAAGCAAATGCCAAGCAAAAAAGCCGAAGGCGGCTTCACCCTGATCGAACTGATGATCGTCGTTGCAATTATCGGTATTCTGGCTGCTGTGGCAATTCCGCAGTACAGCAACTACACCATCAAAGCAAAAATAGCTTCAGTACTGGGCGCGGTTTCATCGGTCAAAACAGCCGTTGGTGTTTGCGCACAGGAAAATGGTGGTTCGCTGGACGCTTGTGATTCTGGCGCAGGCGGTGTCCCTGCCACCTTCACCACCAAAGAAATCGCTAGTGTCGCTGTCGACGGTGGAACCATCCTCATCACGCTGGCAGATAGCGGCATCGGTACGGATGTGGACGGCGGCACCATCACCATGACTCCAACCCTGAACGACGCAAATCTTGCATGGGAAAACACCACTACGGTCACAAACTCGGCTGCGCTGGATGCAATTACTAAGAACAATGAGGACTAATCAACACTGAGCATGAAGCTACTGCTCTAAATTCAGCGCAAAAGCCCGCTTCCCAGCGGGCTTTTTTCATTGCAGCGTTACTTCGCTGGCTGCGCTTTCAAGAACCGATCCAGCCACCTATTCACGGTGTGATGCCACTGCACCGAATTGGCTGGCTTGAGTACCCAGTGATTCTCATCCGGGAACACCAGCAACTTGCTCTCGACGCCCTGACGCTGCAGCGCCGTGAACGTCCCCAGCGCCTGCGCCGTCGGAATCCGGAAGTCCAGATCACCCTGGATCACCAGCATCGGCGTCTTCCACTTGGCGACGTGATGAACCGGATTGAAGCGCTCATGGTTCTCCGGCACCTTGTAGTACGGCCCGCCGTTTTCCCAGTCCGTGAACCACTGCTCCTCGGTCGAGTACGCCATGCCGCGCGTGTCGAACACGCCGTCGTGATTGACGATGCACTTGAACTCATCCGACCAGTTACCGGCGATCCAGTTCATCATGTAGCCGCCGTACGACGCGCCCAGTGCGCAATCGCGTGAACGGTCCAGCCACGGGAACTTCTTCACCGCCGCGTCGTAGCCCTTTTGCAGATCGACCAGCGGCTTGCCGCCCCAGTCGTTGCTGATCGAGTCGGTGAACTTCTGGCCGTAGCCGGTCGAACCGTGGAAGTCGATGAACACGGCCGCGTAACCCGCGCCGGCATAGGTCTGTGGATTCCAGCGATAGCTCCAGCTGTTGCCGAAGCTTCCTTGCGGCCCGCCGTGGACGATGAACGCGACTGGGTATTTCTGGCCCGGCTGCGCATTCCACGGCTTCATCACGTAACCGTAGACGGTGTCGCCATTGGCGCCGGCAAACGAGAACTGCTCGGCCTCGCCCCAGCGCACGTCTTTCAGCAGCTCGGTGTTCAACGTGGTCAGCTGCTTCGGCTTGGCGCCCAGCTTCATCGAGAACAATTGCGCACCAGCAGACAGGTTCGCATGGGTATAGACCAGCGTATCGCGGCGCAGATCGAAGGCGCCCACGGCGCCGGTGTCGGTCAGCGGGGTGACCTTGCCGCCTGCCACGTCGATGGAGAACAGGCGGTGCTGGCCGATGTCTTCCGCATCGACGATCAGTGCCTTGCCGTCGGCGCGCCAGACCAGGCTGCCGGCCGAACGGTCCCAGCTGGCTGCCAGCGGGCGCTTGGTGCCGGTCGCCACATCCATCAGCATGATCTGGTAGCGGTCGGCCTCGAAGCCGGGGCGGGCCATCGCCAGGTAGGCCAGCGTGCGGCCATCGGGCGAGAACGTGCCCTTGGTGTCCCAGGCCGGATTGTCCGCCGTCAGGTTGCGTGGGGCCGTGCCGCCTGCCGCTGGCACGCTGTACAGGTCGAAGTTGGTCGACCAGGCTTCCGTCTTGCCGGCGATGCGAGCCGAGAACACGACCGTCTTGCCGTCCGGGCTGAAGCGGTATTCTTCGCGGTCACCGAAAGGCTTCGAGGGCACGTCGCCGTCGAGCGAGCCCGACAGGCTGACCGGCTCGCCGGTGATCGCGCCTGCTGCGCCGATCGGCGCCGAGAACAGCACTGCATTGCGGTGGTCGCTCCAGGTATCCCAGTGGCGCGCGAACAGGCGGTCATACACCTTGCCGGTGGCCTTTTCTTTTTCTTTCGCGTCCAGCCGTGCCTTGGTGCAGGCCAGGTCGGCGCAGTCCCGGAACACTGCCAGGCTGAACGCCAGGCGGTCGCCCGTGGGTGCGACGCGGAAGTTGTCGACGTCCAGCGGCAGGTCGGTGACCTTGACGGGGGCGCCGCCGGCCACCGGCTGGCGCCAAACCTGCGACGAGCCGGAGCGCGCGGACAGGAAATACACAGCATCGCCCGACGGCGACCATTCCGGATCGGCGCTGCTCGACGCATGGTCGGTCAGGCGCTGCGGCGTCGGCTTGGCGGCGCGCAGGTCGATCATCCAGAGTTGGGTGTTGCCGCGGTTCTTTTCCATGTCGGTGCTGCGCACGGTGTAGATCACGCGCGTGGCGTCGGGCGATACGGCCGGGCTACCGACCCGTTCCATATTGACCAGGTCTTCCACGGTGAAGCCGCGCGGCGCGGCCATTGCGGTGGTGGCGGCCAGGGTCGCCGCTGCCACCGTCATCAAACGAAATTTCATGCCATCCTCGTCGATCAGTCCCGCGGCCGGGTGCCGCAGGCAAGCCGGGAATGTACCACGCGCGCCACGCCAGCCGATACGACAACGCCCCCGCTATCCGGCAATGCCGGGCAGCGGGGGCGCTTTAACGTTCCCTAACGCACAGGAAGTTTGTGATTATTTTGGCATGATGACCGTGTCGATGACGTGGATCACGCCGTTGTCGGCAACGATGTCGGTCTTGGTGACAGTGGCCTTGTCGACCATGACTTTGCCGCCAGCAACCTTGACCTTGAAGGCGCTGCCTTCGACGGTCTTGACGTCGCCTGGCTTGACGTCGGCTGCTTTCACGGTGCCTGGCACCACGTGGTACGTCAGCACCTTGGTCAGCGCGGCCTTGTCTTTCAGCAGTGCGTCGAGTTTGGCTTTTGGAATCTTGGCAAATGCGGCGTCGGTCGGTGCGAACACGGTGAACGGGCCCGGACCTTTCAGGGTGTCCGTCAGGCCGGCAGCCTGGACAGCCGTGACCAGCGTATTGAACGTGCCAGCCGATTTGGCGGTATCAACGATATCTGCTGCGTTGGCGGCGCCGAAGGCGAAGGCGAGTGGCAGTGCGATCAGAAATTTTTTCATCGTATGACTCCATGTGGTTTTTGCAGTTCGTCGTGAACCGCGTTGATTCCAATGTAATCCTCTTTTTACAACTTGTCTAACGTGTGCACCGTTTCTGTAGCATAATAAAGGTTCAATCAAGGGACAAAAATCATGGAAAACTCATTAAGAACCCATCATGAACCGATCATGTACCGGACCGGTGCTGCTGCGCGCCTGGCCGGATTGCCTGTAGAAACCCTGCGGGTGTGGGAGCGCCGTTACAGTTTATCGGATGCGCAGCGTTCTGAGCGCGGCCAGCGCCTGTATTCCGCCGAACAAGTCGCGCGCCTCGGCCTGCTCAAGCAACTGGTCGATCAGGGCCATTCGATTGGCGTGCTGGCCGGCTTGAACCGTGAACAGCTGCAATCGATGCTGGGCCTGGATGGCCAGGCGAGGGCGATTGCCACCTCGCCAGCGCGCGTGCTGCTGGTCGGCGCAATGCTGTCGCGCCGGATCGCCGCCACCGGGCAAGCTGCGCTGGGCCTGGACGTGCGCGGTCATTGCGCCACTCTCGCACAGGCGCTGGCGTTGCCGCGCGATGTCGGGGCGGACGTGCTGGTGATCGAACAGTCCGAACTCGACGACACCGGCCTGGCGCCGATCGCCGCCGCGCGCGAGGCCACTGGGGTTGCAGCCGTCGTGGTGCTGTACCGCTTTTGTTCCAGTGCCACGATTCGCGCCCTGCGCGCGCAGGGCTGCCTGGTGGCGCGCATTCCGGCTGACCTGTCCGAACTGGCGTTGCTGTGCCAGTCGGCCCTGACGGGCCACCGTCCGCCGCTGCAGGAGCAGCCGCTGCCGCCTGTAGCGCCGCCCCGCTTCGATGAGGAGGCGCTGAGCAACATCATGACGGCGGCCGGCATCCGCCTCGATTGCGAATGTCCCCGGCACTTGTCCGAGATCCTGATGATGATTTCCAGCTTCGAGCGCTATAGCGACCAGTGTGCCCATCGCAATCCGGGTGATGAGGTGCTGCATGCGCGGCTGAAGATGGCGGCAGGGCGGGCGCGCGTCGTGATGGAAGATGCGATGGAGCATCTGGCCATCACGGAAGGGTTGCCGTTGCCGAAAGGCTGAGGTCATCCGAATGCGCGAGCGGGGCTGGCGCGGTGACCCAGACCACGAGCAGAGTCGATCAAACTACATTTGTACAATACATCTTGATTTTTTGATCATAGGGTCTATCATGGGAGTTCGAGAGTATCCGGCACTGCTTCGGCGTCACGCCGGTGGTGCATTGCCGTCATGTGGAGGCATACCTTTCCAACAACCATAGAGGTCGACATGAAAACGCTACTGACTGCACTTGCTTGTATTCCCCTGCTGGTCGCATGTAATAAAGATGCGCCTGAGCCCGTCACTCCCGCACCGGTCGCTACTCCGCCTGTCGCGTCAGCGCCGGTCGAGGCACCTACCCCGGCAGCGGTCCTGGTGCCTGAGGCGCCTGCTACCGAAACCACGCCGGCGGCGTCATCCTCCGCATCGGGCTCATCGGCGGCAGGGATGACTGCATCCGGCGGCGAGGGCACGTACGTGGTCGACAAGGGCGACACGCTGTGGAGCATCGCAGAGAAAAACAATATTCAGCATGGCGATCTGGCGAAGTGGAACAACATCAACGATCCACGGGAACTGCAGATTGGCCGCAAACTGACTTTGTCCGCTCCGTAACCCTGACTGTTTCAGTAGTCTGAATACGCTGGAACGCGGCGCACCCGAGCGTTAGTCCTCGGGCTGCGCCGTCCAGTCACCGCTCTTGCCGCCATGCTTTTCCAGCACCCGCACATTGGTCATGACCATGCCGCGGTCGACCGCCTTGCACATGTCGTACACGGTCAGCAAGCCCACCTGCACTGCAGTCAGCGCTTCCATCTCGACGCCGGTCTTGCCGATGGTTTCCACCTGCGCCCGGCAATGAACGCTGTTGGCCGCCTCGTCAATCTCGAAATCGACCGCCACGCGCGTGATCGGCAACGGATGACACAGCGGCACCAGGTCGCTCGTGCGCTTGGAGGCCATGATCGCAGCGATGCGCGCGATGCCGATCACGTCCCCTTTTTTTGCGCTGCCCGACGTGATCAGGGCCAGCGTGGCCGGCTGCATGCGGATGGTGCCGGCGGCCACTGCGATGCGGTGCGTGTCCTCTTTGGCGCCGACATCGACCATATGGGCCTGGCCGGTGGCGTCGAAGTGGGTCAGATGGTCTGCGGTCGGGGTGGATTGCGTCATGAATGGCTTGGTATCGTTGGGTAACAAAGTGTTCTGGGAGCAGCAGGGTGCATGCGGATACGGTTATGATAGCACCGTGAAATCTGTCGTCCGACCAGCATCCGTGCGCCGCTGGCGCCCCGTCCTGACCGCTGTTGCCCTGTGCACGACGGCAGCGTTTGCCGTGGCTGCCCAGTCCGATCCGCTCCAGCGCCCCGACCACATCCACTTGCCGACGCTGGGCGACACCGCGCGCGTCGACCTGTCGCCGGTCGTCGAGCGCAAGCTTGGCGAAGAGATCATGCGCGACATCCGGCGCGACCGCGATTACCTCGACGACGAACCGATCTCCGAATACCTGAACAACTTTGGCAATGGCCTCGTGGCTGCGGTGCCCGGTGCGCGCGGCGAGACCAATGCCGATTTTCATTTCTTTGCCGTGCGCGATGCGGCGCTCAACGCGTTCGCGCTGCCGGGCGGGTTCATCGGTGCGCACTCGGGCCTTGTGATCGCGGCCCAGACCGAATCCGAACTGGCCGGCGTCGTGGCGCACGAGATTGGCCACGTCACGCAGCGCCACATTGCGCGCATGCTGGGCCAGCAGCGGCAGGATATCCTGCTGCCGCTGGCGTCGATGATCCTGGCGGCGCTGGCCGCCAAGGCCGGCTCGGATGCGGCGATGGGCGTGCTGATGGGCGGCCAGGGCCTGGTAGTCCAGCGCCAGCTCAACTTCAGCCGTGACGCCGAACGTGAGGCCGACCGCGTGGGCTTCCAGATCATGGAGGCGGGCGGCTACGACACCACCGGCATCGTCGCGTTTTTCCGTCGCCTGCAAAATGCGTCAAAGTTGTATGGCGAACTGCCGTCTGGTTTGAGCAACCTGAGCAGCCACCCGCTGACCCAGGAGCGCATCAGCGACATGCAGGCGCGCATCCGCGAAATGCCCAAGAAGCAGCGCGTCGACAGCCTCGACTTTCACCTGGTGCGCGCGCGCATCCGCGTGCTGCAGGAACCAAGCGAGCAGGGCCAGCGCAATACGCGCAGTGCGTTCAACACGCAGCTCAGGGAAACGCACCGCCATCAGCAGGCCGGCGCGCAGTATGGCCTGGCCTACCTCGCGCTCAAGCAGGGCAACCTGGCTGACGCGCAGAGCTGGCTCGATAAATCACGCGAGACCATGAAGCCGCGCGAAGGCGTGTTGTCGGCGGCGTCGAACGTCGGCGATGGCGCGACCATGTACGCGGGCCTGGCGATCGAGATCAAGATGGCGCCGGGCCAGCCGGCGTCAGTGCTGGCCGGGGCCGTGAAGGAAGCCGAGACGATGCACGCGCGTTTTCCGCTGTCGCGCTCGCTGGCACACCAGTACGCCGACGCCATGATCGCCACCGGCAAACTCGACGAGGCCACGCGCTTTCTGCGTGACCAGTCGCAGCAATACCGCGAGGAATACAAGCTGCAGGATCTGTTGGCCAAGGCCTATGCAAAGCAGGGCAAGATCGCTTTGCAGCATATGGCGCTTGCCGAATCGTATGTGCTGGCCGGCGCCACGCCGGCCGCGATGGCGCAGCTCGAGCTGGCGCGCAAGGCGCGCGACGCATCGTTCTACGACCAGGCTGTGATCGATGCACGCGCCCGCGAACTCGAGGCGCAGCAAAAGAAGGACAAGGAAGAGAAGGACGATTGACGGTCCGCCAGATCAGCCGGTCCGAACGTGGCGCCGGTAACGACCATCACGGTAGGGTGGACGGGTTCCCCGTCCACGCGGTGATGGTTGGCAGCGAGATCATCCGGCCCGGAAGCGGCCCCGGCAACAATCACCCCGTGGAAGGCGGAGCCTTCCACCCTACGTGGCGCGGGCGGATTGGCAGCCAGATCACTTGGCCACCATCACCTGCTTATGGCGCCGGCATCCTGTTGAACCCGAACCGCTGCGCCAGGTCGGCGTCCGCCACCCGTTCCACGGTGAACACCTCGCCCTGCCACGGCAACGCCAATGTGCCAGCGCCGCCGCCCAGCCACGCCATCACGGCGTCGTCCGATGCGACGCGGCCATCCAGCGTGAACTGGCCCAGCACCTGCGCTACATCGCGGTCATCGAGCTGCGCCACAATCTCGCCGGCCACGAACAGCACAGCGCCGGCATCGCTCAGGAACACGTGCTCGACAGTCGTCAGCGCCTGCCCGGTTTGCAATAGCAAACCCTGCTGCGGATCGGTGCGTGCGATGAACGGCGCGGCCTCCAGATTCACGTACACGCGCTGCGGGCCGTTCTGGAAATACCAGTTGCCCCGCTCGTCGTGCAGGTAATTGCGGTTGATGAACCCCACCAGTTTCTCGTTTTCGAGCCGGTCGCCGGGCGAGCCGGCCTGCTGGGTCGCTTCGTCGCGCATGCGCCAGTGGCCGCGCGCATCGAGCGCGAGCCAGCCGTAGCAGTGCGGTACGTTTGGCCACTTGGCCATTGCCTGTTTTACGATATCGTCCATAGTGTCAGCCAGCATCGCACAGTTCGGCGCCGGTCAGCGCGCGCGTGCCCGCTACGGCATCGAAATGCTGCAGGATGCGCTGCGCCAGCCAGTCGATCCGCCCCGGAAACGGCCCGGTCGGAAAGCCCACATGCCCGCCCGTGGCCGGGTACTCGAGCGTCACCGCAGCCGATGCCGTCGCCGGCAGGTACATCCCTGGCAGAAACGGATCGTTGCGCGCATTGAGCACCAGTGTCGGCACGGTGATCGCGTCCAGTACATGGCGCGCGCTGGCGCGGTGCCAGTAGTCATCGGTGTCGCGGTAGCCGTGCAGCGGCGCCGTCACCACATTGTCGAACGCATACAGGTCGCGCGCGGCGAGCAGGGCGGCGCGGTCGAACAGACCCGGAAACTGGTCGAGCTTGGCCAGGCACTTGGGCTTGAGCGTCTGCAGAAACATCCGGGTGTAAATCATGTTGAAACCCGACGATAGCGCTGCGCCGCCGCGCGCCAGATCGAGCGGGGCCGAGACCGCGCATGCCGCATCGACGATCGATGCGCCATGGCCCGATTCGCCCAGCCAGCGCAGCAGCGCGTTGCCGCCCAGCGACACGCCAGCCGCGTAGAACACACCGTCATGGCGCGCGCGCAGCGAGCGCGCGATCCACTCGACTTCTGCGGCGTCGCCCGAGTGATAAAAGCGGGGCGCCAGATTCGGCTCGCCCGAGCAGCCGCGAAAATGCGGCACCACGCCCGACCAGCCGCGCGCGGCCAGCGCCGCCATCAACGCGCGTGCGTAATGGCTCTCCGACGAGCCTTCCAGGCCGTGAAACAGCACCACCAGCGGCTGGCCCGGCTGGCCATCGACAAAATCAAGGTCGACAAAGTCGCCGTCCGCACTCGTCCAGCGCTCGCGGCGGTAGGCAACGTGCGGCTTGGCGATGCAGGTCGCCGGGTAGATGGTCTGGAGATGGCCGCCAGGCAGCCAGCGTGGTGCGCGGTAAGGCATGAAGAAGTGAGGAGAGGGGCGCGCGCAGTCGCGTACGCCCCGAAAGATCAGTGGTTCTTGAGCACTGTGCCCGGCGCCAGGCGGTAGCCGGTACCGCAGTACGGGCATTTCGCCTCGCCGTGGTGGTCGAAATCGAGGAACACGCGCGGGTGCGACGACCACAGCGGCATGGCCGGGTTCGGGCAGTGCGCCGGCAAGTCTTTCGCCGTGAGTTCCACGATTGGCATCGTCTTTTGGGTCATCTGGTGTCTCCGTCTGGCAGGTGGGCAAAGACAGGATTCTAACGGATTCGCTCTATTGTCGAAATGACCGTAAAATAATGCGCTCAACATATTGAGCCCAAGTGCCCTTTCTCAAGAGGCCACGACCCATTCCATGCGTTTCATGCCCCTCTGTTTCCAGACCACCGCTGTCGTCCCAGCCGTCATTTCGCTGCTGGGAAGTTGCACGAACGCCACACCACCATGCCCGTGAGCACCGGCGAGCCGGCTGGCCAGCCACCGGTCACGATCGGCGACGCGCCCGACCGCGACGCGTTTCGCGACGGATTCAAGACTGGCCTGCCAACGCTGTTCGGCATCGCTGCCTGGGGCCTGGTGGTGGGCATCGCCATGGTCAAGAGCGGCCTGTCCGTGCCGCAGGCGCTGGGCATGACACTGCTGGTGTTCGCCGGCTCGGCGCAACTGGCGTCGCTGCCGCTGATCGCGGCGCAGGCGCCGATCTGGGTGATTTTCGCCACGGCGCTGGTCGTCAATCTGCGCTTCGTGATCTTTTCGGCGCTGCTCGCGCCGCACTTTGCCCATCTGCCGTGGCGCCAGCGCCTGTATCTCGGCTATATCTCGGGCGATATTTCCGTCGCCTTGTTCCTGCAGAAATATCCGAGTCCGACGCCGGCGGTGGGCAAGCTGTCGTACCTGAAGGGCTTGATGTTCCCGAACTGGGGCGCCTGGCAAATTGGTTCGGTGATCGGGGTGTTTTTGGGCAGCACCGTGCCGGCCGAGTGGGGCCTGGGCTTTGCTGGCACGCTGGCCATCCTCTGCATCATGGTGCCGTTGATGATCAACCGCGCCGCCCTGTGCGGCGTGCTGGTGGCGGGCACCGTCTCGGTGCTGGCCTATGAGTTGCCTTACAAGCTGGGCTTGCTGCTGGCGGTGCTGGTCGGGATGGTGACGGCGATGGTCATCGAAGAAACAATGGACAAGATAAAGGCGCGCCGTGGCTGATTGGGAAATCTGGGTCGTGATTGGCGTGCTGTGCGTGGCCACGGCTGCCACGCGCAGTTCGTTCTGGCTGATCGGCCACCGCGTATCGATTCCGCCACGGGTGCAGGAAATGCTGCGCTATGCGCCGGCCTGCGCGCTGGCGGCCATCATCGGACCCGATTTTTTGATCGATCCGCAGGGCGGACTGCAGTTCACGCTGGCCAATCCGAAGCTGCTGGCGGGGCTGGCCGCGTTTGCGTTCTATGTGTGGCGCCGTAACATGCTGCTGACGATTTTATTCGGCATGCTTGTCTTTACTGCCCTGCGCGTCCTGCACGTTTTTGGCGCCGCAGCCTAATGTACAATGACGTTTTTTCACTATTGCCACGCTGACCAATGGACGCTTCCCGCCGTTTCACCCGTTTGCAAGACCTGATCGATCAGAACGCCCTGCAGGGCAAGCGCGTCTTCATTCGCGCCGACCTGAATGTGCCACAAGATGACGCTGGCAATATCACCGAAGACACGCGCATTCGCGCTTCGGTGCCGGCGATCCAGGCCGCCATCAAGGCGGGTGCGGCAGTGATGGTGACGTCGCACCTCGGTCGGCCGACCGAAGGCGCGTTCAAGCCGGAAGACAGCCTGGCGCCGGTCGCCGCGCGCCTGTCCGAGCTGCTCGGCCAGCCGGTCGAACTCAAGCAAAACTGGGTCGACGGCGTCGATGTCGCGCCGGGTTCGGTCGTGCTGCTGGAAAACTGCCGCGTGAATGCCGGCGAAAAGAAAAACAACGACGAACTGGCCCAGAAAATGGCCAAGCTGTGCGATGTGTACGTCAACGATGCCTTCGGCACCGCGCACCGCGCTGAAGCCACCACGCACGGCATCGCCAAGTTCGCACCAATCGTCGCAGCAGGCCCGCTGCTGGCCGCCGAACTCGACGCGCTGGGCAAGGCCCTCGGTCAGCCGCAGCGTCCGCTGCTGGCGATCGTCGCCGGCTCGAAAGTTTCGAGCAAGCTCACCATCCTGCAAAGCCTGGCCGACAAGGTCGACAACCTGATCGTCGGCGGCGGCATCGCCAACACGTTCATGAAGGCCGTCGGCCTGAACATCGGCAAGTCGCTCGTTGAAAACGACCTGGTGAACGAAGCCAAGGCGATCATCGACAAGATGGCCGCGCGCGGCGCGCAAGTGCCGATCCCTGTCGACGTCGTGTGCGCCAAGGAATTCGCGCCAACGGCCGTCGCCACCGTCAAGCTGGTGGCGGACGTACAAGACGACGACATGATCCTCGACATCGGCCCGCAGACCGCCGCCATGCTGGCAGAGCAGGTCGCCACGGCCGGTACGATCGTCTGGAACGGTCCGGTCGGCGTGTTCGAATTCGACCAGTTTGCCGAGGGCACCAAGACCCTGGCGCTGGCCATCGCCGGTTCCAGGGGCTTCTCGATCGCCGGTGGCGGCGACACCCTGGCCGCGATCGCAAAATACAAGATCGCCGACCAGATCGGCTACATTTCGACCGGTGGTGGCGCCTTCCTGGAATTCCTCGAAGGAAAAACGCTGCCGGCGGTGGATATCCTGCTGCAACGCAGCGCGCAGTCTGCAGCATAAATGAGACCCTAGCGCAGCCAGTGGCTGCGCTTTGTTTTTTACAAGGACACTTCATGTACCGTGGCACCAAGATCGTCGCAACCATCGGCCCAGCATCGACCGACTTCGATATTCTCGTCAAAATGATCCGCGCCGGCGTCGACGTCGTACGCCTGAACTTTTCGCACGGGAAGGCCCAGGATCACATCGACCGGGCCACCTTGGTACGTCGCGCCGCCGCCGAGTGCGGCCGTGAAGTGGCCATCATGGCCGACATGCAGGGTCCGAAGATCCGCGTCGGCAAGTTTGAAGAAGGCAAGATCTTCCTGAACAATGGTGACCGGTTCATTCTGGACGCAAAGTGGGGCGAGAACGGCGAGCTGGGCAACCAGGAGCGCGTGGGCCTCGACTACAAGGCGCTGCCACGCGACGTCAAGCCGGGCGACAGGCTGCTGCTCAACGACGGTCTGATCGTGCTGATCGTCGACCGCGTCGCCGGTCATGAAATCTGCACCACCGTGAAGGTCGGCGGCGAGCTGTCGAACAACAAGGGCATCAACCGCCAGGGTGGCGGCCTGACCGCGCCAGCCCTGACGTCGAAGGACATGGAAGACATCAAGACCGCGATGAGCTTCCAGGCCGACTACCTGGCCATTTCGTTCCCGAAAAGCGCGACCGACATGGAAATGGCGCGCCAGCTGGCCAATATCGCCGGCGAGCCGTACGGCCATAAGCCGATGATGATTGCCAAGATCGAGCGCGCCGAAGCGATTCCGCTGCTGCAGGAGATCCTGGACGCGTCGGACGGCATCATGGTCGCCCGTGGCGATCTGGCCGTCGAAGTGGGCAATGCTGCCGTGCCGGCGCTGCAAAAGCGCATGATCCGCATGGCGCGCGATTCGAACAAGCTGGCCATCACGGCGACCCAGATGATGGAGTCGATGATCGTCAACGCCGTGCCGACCCGCGCCGAAGTGTCCGACGTCGCCAATGCCGTGCTGGATGGCACCGACGCTGTCATGACCTCGGCCGAGACCGCATCGGGCAAGTACCCGATTGAAACCGTCGAGATGATGGCCGCGGTCTGTCTCGAAGCCGAGATGTCCGAATACAACAAGGTCGACGTCGACTTCCTCAACAAACAGTTCACCCGCATCGACCAGACCATCGCGTACGGTACGCTGTTTACCGCGCACCACTTGCGCGTGAAGGCGATCGTGGCGCTGACCGAGTCGGGCTCGACCGCGTTGTGGATGAGCCGTCACAGCATCGACACGCCGATCCTGGCGCTGACCCCGCTCAAGACGACCGAGCGCAAGGCTTCGCTGTACCGCAACGTGCGCGCCTTCCACCTCGAGCAGGAAGGTGGCAGCCACGCCGTGCTGCGCAAGGCCGAAGAGCTGTTGATGAACGAAGGTTACGTGCGCAAGGGCGACCTGATCGTGGTGACGTGGGGTTCGCCAATGGGCGAAGCCGGCGGTACCAATGCGCTCAAGATCGTGCGTGTGGGCGAATATGATTAACGGGATAGGGCGCCGCGCCTGATGCGTTCACGGCATGCCGGTAGTTCGGCATGCCGCGCTCGGCACGCGCCACTTCCCGACAAGTTTCTTTATTGTTTTGGAGTACTACCATGGCACTCGTATCACTGCGTCAGTTGCTGGACCACGCCGCCGAAAACGGCTACGGCCTGCCGGCATTTAACGTCAACAACCTCGAACAGGTGCAGGCCATCATGGCTGCCGCCGACGCTGTCAACAGCCCGGTGATCATGCAGGCCTCGGCCGGCGCGCGCAAGTACGCGGGCGAAGCCTTCCTGCGTCACCTGATCGACGCTGCCGTCGAAGCGTACCCGCACATTCCGGTCGTCATGCACCAGGATCACGGCCAGTCGCCGGCCGTCTGCATGGCCGCGATCCGTTCGGGTTTCTCGTCGGTGATGATGGACGGCTCGCTCGAGGCCGATGGCAAGAGCGTCGCCAGCTATGAATACAACGTCGCTGTCTCGCAAGAAGTCGTCAAGTTCGCGCACTCGATCGGCGTGACCGTCGAAGCCGAACTGGGCGTGCTCGGTTCGCTCGAAACGATGATGGGCGACAAGGAAGACGGCCACGGCGCCGACGGCGCCATGACCCGCGAGCAGCTGCTGACCGACGTCGACCAGGCCGCCGACTTCGTCAAGCGCACCCAGTGCGACGCCCTGGCCATCGCCATCGGTACCTCGCACGGCGCGTACAAGTTCACGCGCAAGCCAACCGGCGACATCCTGGCAATCGACCGCATCAAGGAAATCCACGCACGCATCCCGAATACCCACCTGGTGATGCACGGTTCGTCGTCGGTGCCGCAAGAGCTGCTGGCGATCATCCGCGAATTCGGCGGTGACATGAAAGAGACCTACGGCGTGCCGGTCGAAGAGATTCAAGAGGGCATCAAGCACGGTGTTCGCAAGATCAACATTGACACCGACATTCGCCTGGCGATGACGGCAGCGATTCGCAAGTACATGTTCCAGAATCCGTCGAAGTTCGATCCACGCGACTACCTGAAGCCGGCGCGCGAAGCGGCAATGGACGTGTGCAAGGCGCGCTTCCTGTCGTTCGGCTGCGAAGGCCAGGCCGACAAGATCAAGCCGATCCCGCTCGACAAGATGGCCGAGCGTTACAAGGCCGGCGAGCTGTCGCAGATCGTTCAATAAATCATAGGGATGGCGGCAACGCCGCCATCCCCGGGTTCGATCGCCCGCGTCGCAAATTGACGTAAAATATCGCATTGACCAGGCTTTACCGCCTGACTTTCACAACCGGCGGCCCGTTCCGCCGGTTCCGCTTTCCTGATACCCCATCTATGAACAGCCTCTACCAATCCTCCATTCAGTCCCTGCCACTGCTCGGTCACGGCAAGGTGCGCGATAACTACGCCGTTGGCGACGACAAGATCCTGATCGTCACCACCGACCGCCTGTCGGCCTTCGACGTGGTCATGAACGAGCCGATTCCCGGCAAAGGCAAGGTACTGAACCAGATGAGCGATTTCTGGTTCGAGAAGCTCGGCCACATCGTGCCGAACCACCTGACCGGCGTTGCGCCGGAAAGCGTGGTCGCACCAAACGAGGTCGAGCAGGTGACCGGCCGCGCGGTCGTGGCCAAGCGCCTGAAACCGATCATGGTCGAAGCCGTCGTGCGCGGCTACATCATCGGTTCGGGCTGGAAGGATTATCAGCAAAGCGGCGCTATCTGCGGCATCTCGCTGCCAGCCGGCCTTCAGCAAGCTGAAAAGCTGCCGGAGCCCATCTTCACGCCGGCCGCCAAGGCCGACCTGGGCGAGCACGACGAAAACATCTCGTTCGCCCAGATGGAAGAAAAAATCGGCGCCGAACTGGCTGCCAAAATGCGCGACATCAGCATCAAGCTCTACACGACCGCTGCCGAATACGCGGCCACGCGCGGCATCATCATCGCCGACACCAAGTTCGAATTCGGCCTGGATGACAACAACGTGCTGCACCTGATGGACGAAGTGCTGACCGCCGATTCGTCGCGCTTCTGGCCCGCCGACTCGTACGCACCGGGCATGTCGCCGCCGTCGTTCGACAAGCAGTTCGTGCGCGACTATCTCGAAACGCTGACCGAGTGGCCAAAGACCGCACCGGCGCCAAGCCTGCCGCAGGACGTCATCGACAAAACCCAGGCCAAGTATTTCGAGGCCATCGAACGCCTGACCGGCGAAAAGCTGAAGGCATAAGTGATGACCGAGCAATCCAAGCCGCTCGTCGGCGTCATCATGGGCTCGTCGTCCGACTGGGACGTGATGCAGAACGCGGTCGCGATCCTGAAGCAGTTCGGCGTGCCGTTCGAAGCGTCGGTGATTTCGGCGCACCGCATGCCGGACGAAATGTTCACCTACGCCGAGACAGCCCGCGCGCGTGGCCTGCGCGCGATCATCGCCGGCGCCGGCGGCGCGGCCCACTTGCCTGGCATGGTGGCCGCCAAGACCATCGTGCCGGTGCTGGGCGTGCCCGTGCCATCGAAGTACCTGCGTGGCGAAGACTCGCTGCTGTCGATCGTGCAGATGCCCAAAGGCGTGCCGGTGGCAACGTTCGCCATCGGTGAAGCAGGCGCCGCCAATGCAGCGCTGACCGCCGTGGCGATCCTTGCTGCCAATGACGACGCGCTGGCCGACAAACTGGAGCAGTTCCGCCGCGACCAGACCGCCGCCGCCCAGGCCATGACCTTACCTGTTTGAACCGATGACCCAAGCGCAGCAGACTTCTCCAATTCTTCCATCGGCCGATCCGTCCACCTGGCTTGGCGTGATGGGTGGCGGCCAGCTTGGCCGCATGTTCGCGCATGCCGCGCAAAGCATGGGCTACCAGGTTGCCGTGCTCGAGCCGAGCGCCGATTGTCCGGCCGGGCAGGTTGCCGATCGCACCATCGAAGGCAACTACGACGATGCGGCGGCGCTGGCCGAACTGCGCGCGCTGTGCGCCGCCGTGACGACCGAGTTCGAGAACGTCCCGGCCGACAGCCTGCAACTGCTGGCCGAAGGCAGCTTTGTCGCACCGGGCGCATCGTGCGTGTCGATCGCCCAGGACCGCATCGCCGAAAAGCGTTTCTTTGTCGAGTGCGCGCCAACCTCGAAGGTGATGCCGGCGCCGCACAAGACGATCGCCTCGCACGCCGACATCGACGCCATCGGTGACGACCTGCTGCCGGGCATCCTGAAAACCGTGCGCATGGGTTACGACGGCAAGGGCCAGGTACGCGTGCGCACGCGCGACGACGTGCGCGCGGCGTTTGATGACATGGACGGCGTGACCTGCATGCTCGAAAAGATGCTGCCGCTGGCCTATGAAGTGTCGGTGCTGACCGCGCGCGGCCGTGACGGCGCCTCTGTCGTGTACCCGATCGCCGAAAACGTGCATCGCGACGGCATCCTGTTTACCACCACCGTGCCGGGTCCGAACGTGTCGCCGCAATGCGCGCGCCAGGCCCAGGATGCAGCGCGCGCCATCGTTGACCAGCTGGGTTACGTCGGCGTGCTGTGCATCGAGTTCTTCGTGCTCGACGACGGCACGCTGGTCGTTAACGAAATGGCGCCGCGCCCGCACAATAGCGGCCACTACACGATCGACGCCTGCATCACGAGCCAGTTCGCGCAGCAGGTACGCGCGATGGCCCGCCTGCCGCTGGGCGACGTGCGCCAGCATTCGCCAAGCGTCATGCTCAACATCCTGGGCGACGTGTGGTTTGACGGTGACACTGACAACACGCGCGAACCGGCCTGGGACCGCGTGCTGGCGCTGCCGGGCGCCAACCTGCACCTGTACGGCAAAAACGATCCGCGCCGCGCCCGCAAGATGGGCCACGTGACCTTCGTTGCGCCGACGCTGGGCGAAGCGCAGGCCAATCTGCGCGCTGCCTGCGCCATCCTCGGGATCGCCGCGTAACCATGACCGACCTGCAGATCGACCAGTCGGTCATCGACACCGCCGCCCGCCTGCTCGACGCGGGCGAGCTGGTCGCGTTTCCGACCGAGACCGTGTACGGCCTGGGCGCCGACGCCGAGAATCCAGCCGCAGTGGCCGCCATCTACGCTGCCAAGGGCCGGCCGCAAGACCATCCCGTGATCGTGCACCTGGCGCCGGAAGCCCCGCTCGATTACTGGGCCTGCGACATCCCGCCAGAGGCTGGCGCGCTGGCCGCGGCCTTCTGGCCCGGCCCGCTGACGATGATCCTGAAACGCGCGTCGAATATCCCCGACGCTGTCAGCGGCGGCCAGGACACGGTTGGCTTGCGCTGCCCGTCGCACCCGGTGGCGCTGGCGCTGCTGCGCGCGTTCAAGGGCGGCAAGGGCGGCATCGCCGCGCCGTCGGCCAACAAGTTCGGGCACGTCAGCCCGACGCTGGCCGATCACGTCGTCGACGAATTCGCGATGGACGACACGGTGGCGATGGTGCTCGATGGCGGAGCGTCGCAGGTCGGCATCGAATCGACCATCGTCGACCTGTCGCGGCTGGACACACTTGGTCCAGTGCTACTGCGCCCTGGCCACATCAGCGCCGAGGCAATCGCGGCCGTGATCGACCGCATGCCGGCCGCAGCCGATGCGGCCGCGCCGCGCGCCTCGGGCACGCTCGAATCGCATTACGCGCCGCACACGCCGGTCGCGATGCAGGCGCGCGCGGTGCTGCTCGAGACGATCGAACAGCTGCACGCAGCCGGGCGCAAGGTCGCGCTGATCCACGTCAGCACCATGCCGGAAACCCACGCCGCGCAGCGCCTGCCGCCCCAGCCTGCAGGCTTCGCCCATGCGCTGTACGCCGCGCTGCGCGCGATGGACGGGCAGGGCGCTGACGTCATCCTGGTCGAATCCCCGCCACAGCATGGCGAGTGGCTGGGCGTCAACGATCGCCTGCGCCGCGCTGCGCATGGATCGACGGGCATCGTCCACGGATTGCTCAACAGTCGACCAAACGTTTAATTCACGTCAACGAATCGATTGATGGGGCGTAAGTACGCCGCAACTTGCCGCCCCACTCGTTACAAATTCCCCACTTTCTGCCGAGTAAAGGCTGGTTATAATCCGACCCCGACAGCCAGACCCATCGCATCTGATAGGTACGTATCGCAACGGCCATTAAGCAATGGATTTTGCTATACATGGGTAATGAACGCTGGCATAGTAAGCACGCAGCGAATAGCACGAGCGTTCGTTTAGAAAAAAATTCAACTCAGGAGACACAATGCGTCAAACCAAATTTGCGCTGGCCGTGCTGACGGCAGCGCTGCTGTCCGCGTGCGGCGGCGGCACGAGCCCGGCAGGCGGCGACCAGGCGACCAAGGTCACGTTCACCAAGCAGGTCTCGTTCGGCGACAGCCTGTCGGACGTCGGTACCTACCGCGTCGGCGCCGTGGCGGCAGCTGGTGGCGGCAAATTCACCATCAACGGTGACAGCACTGCCAAGAGCGAAGACCTGAACGGCAAGATCTGGCTCGACTTCATGGCTGCCCAGCTGAAACTGCCGGCGCCATGCGCTGCGCAGACCGGCCTGCAAGGCGACGCATCGCTTGGCTTCTCGGTTCCGATTGTCAACAATCCGAATTGCTTCAACTACGCCCAGGGCGGTTCGCGCGTGGTCAACCCGATCGGCCCGGGCAATGCTGCGACCGGCTCGCCGATCGGCGAAATGACTACCCCGATGGTCACCCAGATCGCCAACCACCTGGCCCGGTCTGGCAACAAGTTCACCGGCACCGAGCTCGTGACGGTTCTGTCGGGCGGCAATGACGTGCTGATGCAACTGGCAGCCGTGACCAGCGCCGGCACCGCTGCCGGTGCGCAGGCCTTCGCTGGCGCCCTGGCCACCCGCCTTGGCGCAACTGCCACCAATCCGCAAGCCGCTACCCAGGCAATCCTGGCTGCGATCGCTACCGAGAATGCCCGCCCAGGCAAGACCGATGCAACGCTGGTCGCTGCTGCCGTGCGCGCCGCCGCTACCCAGCCAGGCAATTCGGCGGTTGCCGCACCTGCTGTGTATGGTCCGCTCGTGACCGCCGCGCAAGCGGACGGCACCGCTGCTGGCAACACCGCCGCCGGCGCCTACGCCACTGCCAACGCCACCGCGATGGTGACGGCGCTGGGTACCGCCGGTGCGCAGATGGCTGGCCTGGTCAAGAACGAACTGCTGGCCAAGGGCGCGAAGTACGTCATCGTCGCCAACCTGCCTGACGTGGCCAGCACGCCGACCGCGAAATCGCGTCCGGCTGCGATCCAGGCGCTGGTCGCCGCGATGGTCAACGCCTTCAACACGCAGCTCAAGGCCGGCCTGGGCGCCGACGATGCGCGCGTGCTGTACTCCGATCTGTACTCGGTCAGCAACGACCAGGTGAAAAATCCTGGCCCGTATGGCTTGACCAACACCAGCACCCCGGCGTGCGCCAACAACGCGCTGGGTGGGACCTCGCTGATCTGCACCGCCAACAACACGGTGGCGGGTGATGTGAGCCGCTACATGTTCGCCGACGGGATCCATCCGACCCCGTTCGAGAACGACCTTATCGCCCGCTACGTCTTCAAGGACATGGCTATCAAGGGCTGGCTGTAAGCAGGTTCTCAGCAACGAGCGGCGGGCCTGCCCTGGCGGCGGGCCTCACACATCTATCAGGAGAAGTCATGAAAGTTCGTTTTAGCAGTATCGCCAAGGTTGCGGGTGTCGCTGCCGCACTGGCGTTCGCCACCGGCGCATCGGCGCAATCGGCTGGCCAGATCACCGCCAAGGTCGGTTTCAACCGCCTGATGCCGAAGGTCGAAAGCGGTGACATCAGCGCGCCGGCACTGCCAGGCACCAAGGCCGACGTCGGCAACGACATGCAGCCAGTGGTCATCCTGTCGTACAGCTTCACCGACAACCTGTCGGTCGAGGGCGCCCTCGGCACGCCTTACAAGCACCAGATCTATGGTGCGGGCGCGATCACCGGCGTGGGTTCGGTGGGCACGGTCGAGGCGCTGCCGCCGACCGCGTTCTTCCAGTACCGCTTCTTCGCGCCGACCGCGGCCTTCCGTCCGTTCATCGGCGTGGGCCCGACCTACGCGTACTTCATGAAGGAACGCGGTAACGGCAAGCTGACCTCGATCACCAATCCTGGCAGCGACGTGCCGACCACCTTCAAGATCGACAACAAGCTGACCTACAGCGCGCAAGTGGGTATCGCGATGAACTTCGACGAGCGCTGGTTCGCCGACGCGACGGTCATCAAGACGCGCCTGCGCACGGACGTGCACTTCTCGACCGGCCAGACCCAGTTCATGAAACTGGATCCGGTGGCGATCGTGCTGGCGGTGGGTTACAAGTTTTAAGTACGGCGCAAGCCGCATGACGAGAGCCCGCCGCGTGCGGGCTTTTTTCATGGCGCGTCGGCGCTGTGGCTGTCCGTTATACTTGCTAATCGCCAATGCGAAAGCTTCCGATGACGCCATTACAATGTATCGCTACCGTGCCAATAGTGGCCGCATTAGCGTTCCCTGTTGCTGCTGCAGCGACCGATAACGCTCACCGTATCGCCAACATCGAGCGGGGCCTGCGGCCTGCTCAGGCACTTGCCGGCGCGCCGGTGCCGTTGAGCACGCTCGAGGGTGAGATGCGTCGTCTTCACGTACCTGGATTGAGCATCGCAGTCGTCGATGATGGGCGATTGGCATGGGCAAAAGGCTATGGCGTCGTGGGTCCGGGCGGTGAGCCTGTGACGACAGAAACGTTATTCCAGGCGGCATCGATCAGTAAGCCTGTTGCAGCATTTGGCGCCATGACGCTGGTTCAGTCCGGAAAGCTCGACCTGCACGCCGATATCAATACGCAGCTGCGCAGCTGGAAATTGCCTGCTGCATTTGGCGGCGCGCCAGTGAGTCTTTTGCAATTGCTGTCGCACACCGGCGGCCTGAACGTCAGTGGGTTTCCCGGGTATGCGCCAGGAATGCCCGTCCCAACCCTGCTGCAGGTTCTGGACGGCGTGGCGCCTGCCACCACAGCGCCGGTACGCATGACATCACCACCAGGCGGCACGTGGCAGTATTCGGGCGGCGGTTACACGGTGGTGCAGCAGCTGATGATCGACGTGACTGGCCAAGCTTTCGAAACGATCATGCAAGCGCGCGTGTTGGCGCCATTGGGAATGCCATCCAGCCATTTCAGTCAGCCAGCCAGCACCGCGACCCTTGGGAAGGCAGCTTTGCCGCATGACAGCGCCGGCAAGCCGTACGCCGGTGGCCCGTCCACCTATCCGGAGCTCGCTGCGGCCGGCATGTGGACAACGCCGAGCGATCTGGCCCGCTTCGTCATCGGTGTTCAGGCATCTGCCGCCGGGCGCAGCAAGGTGCTGCAACCACAGAACGCGCGCAGGATGCTCGCTGCAGTCCGTAACGACTACGCACTGGGCTTCGAGACCGCCGGCAGCGGCGCCGCCGCGTCCTTCGCCCATGGTGGCAGTAACCGCGGGTATCAGAACTATTTGTTTGGCTACGTCGATGGCGGCCGTGGCGCAGTGGTCATGACAAACGGCGACGCTGGCGACGAAGTGGCGCGCGCGACCATGCGTGCCATCGCCGCCGAGTATGGCTGGCCCAGCTATCAAACCGCACTGCGCGAAGCAATGCCGATCGATGCCGTGATGGCGCAACAGATGACCGGGAAATACGCGATCCCCGGGTTGGGTGACTTCGACATCACCGTGCAGGACGGACAACCGATGTTCTGGATCAAGGCGGGCCAGGGTGAGCGCTTGTACCGCGAGTCGGAAACGCGTTTTTTCGTGCTGTCGCAACGACTTGAATTGCGCTTCGATGCGCTGCCTGGCGATACGGGTCAGATCGTCGCCGGGCCTTTCGATGTCCGTTTCAAGCGCGTACCGTAAGAGGCGGCTTTTGTGAAGATTTGGGCGCCGATTCTGGACGTGTTGGAATGCACAGCGGCATTCACGGCGCCCTCAATGCACAGCGCTGGCGTACTGCACGAATAGTTCGGCACTCATCGCCGGCTGGTACAGGAAGCCCTGGTAGAGATGGCAGCCTGCATTGGCCAGAAATTGGTGCTGGCCCGCCGTCTCCACGCCTTCGGCGATCACCTGCAAGCCCAGGCTGTCGCCCAGCCCGATGATCGAGCGCACGATCGAGGCATCGTTCTGGTCGGTGAGGACCTCGCGCATGAACGATCGGTCGATCTTGAGCTGGTCCAGCGGCAGCTTGCGCAGGTAGGCCAGCGACGAGTAGCCGGTGCCGAAGTCGTCCAGCGAAAACGAGACACCCTGCTGTTTCAGTGTGGCCATCGTCTGCGCGGTCGATGTGAAATCAGTCACGACCAGGCTTTCGGTCAGCTCCAGGCGCAGCCCTGACGGCTGCACGCCGGTTTCGGCAAAAATCGTTGCGAGCAGCGTGACGAAATCCGGTTCGGTGAACTGGCGCGCGCTGACGTTGACCGACAGCGTCAGGCCGGCCGTTGCCGGCTGGCGCTGCCAGCGTGCCAGCTCGAGGCAGGCAGTGCGCATGACCCAGGCCCCGATCTCGATGATGAGCCCGCTTTCTTCGGCGATGCGGATGAACTCGGCCGGCAGCACGACCTTGCCATCGGGCTGGTGCCAGCGCAGCAGCGCTTCGGCCCCGATCACGTGGCCCGAGCGGTCGAGTTGCGGCTGAAAGTGCAGCACGAATTCCTGGCGTTGCAGCGCGCGCCGCAAGCAACTTTCGAGTTCAGCGCGCGCAAGCCACGCGGCCTGCACCGCCGGGTCGTGAAAGCGAAACGTGTTGCGTCCGGCCGCCTTGGCCTGGTACATCGCGGCGTCGGCCTGGCGCAAGGTCGATTCGACCGTGTCGTGCAAGCCGCACAGCGTCACCACGCCGACGCTCACCGACAGCGTGTAATGCAACTCGCCCAGCTGGAACGGCGCCGCCAGCGCTGCGACCACCTTCTTGGCGACCGTCTCGGCCTGCGCCGCCGCCACATCGCGCGAATCCTCGACCGGCCGGATCAGCACCACGAACTCGTCGCCGCCCAGGCGCGCCACCATGTCCGCTTCGCGTACGCAGCCTTCGAGCCGGCGCGCCACGGCCTGCAGCAGCAGGTCGCCGGCGGCGTGGCCCTGGCTGTCGTTGAGGTACTTGAAGTTGTCGAGGTCGCAGAACATCAGCGCGCCGCATTTGCCGCTGCGGGCGCTGCCGAGCAGGGCGCGGCGTAGCTGATCAAGCAGGTTGGCGCGGTTGGGCAGGTCGGTGAGATGGTCGAAAAACGCCAGCCGGAAGATCCGCGCTTCGCTCGATTTGCGCTCGCTGATGTCGGTGCCGATCACCAGAATCTTCTGGCTCGCGCCCGGCACGGCATCGGGCGCCAGCAAGGTCCAGCGCGTGTCGGTGTCGACCTTCGAGCCGTCACGCCGCATGTGCGCCAGTTCGCCGCACCATTCGCCATCGGCCAGCGTGTGGGCGAACGCGGTTTCGTAGTGGGCCTGCTCGTCGCACAGCAGCTCGCAAAAGCGCTTGCCGATCGCTTCGTGCGCACTCCAGCCGTACAGGCGCTCGGCGCCATGGTTCCAGTAGCTGATGCGCGAGACCATGTCCATCGCGATGATCGCATCACGCGCCTGCTGCAAGAACGACGCCTGCTCGAGCATCACGAGATCGGCGTGCTTGACCCGCGTGAAATCGGCCAGGAAACCTTCGAGCATGCCGGCCTGCCGGTTCAGGGCGCCTTGTTCCCAGATCCACCGGATTTGTCCATTGGCAGTGCGAATCCGGTACGTGACCTGGAAGGGCTGGTTCTGGGCCAGTGCGATCGCCACCGCCGCATGCATCTGGTCGCGGTCTTCGGGCAGGATGATGCTCGCATACGACAGGCCCGGGCGACCGGTGAACGCGGCCGCCGAGTAGCCGGTCACTTTTTCGACGCCGTCGCTGATGAACACCATGCTCCACTCGCTGTCATTGCGACAGCGGTACGCAGCGCCCGGCAAATTACTCAGCAGCAGGTCGAGCGACAAGGCATCGCTGCGGCTGGATGCGGACGGATCGGATACGGGGTGCGTCAAGCTCATCATGCCTCTACCGTGAAATGCGCCAGCCTGTGCAGGCCATGCAACATGCATTCGATGGTAGCGCAAATCGGGCCGCTCGCAAGTCCCAAGTACGGATGACCAGACGAATCGTCATCAGATGCATTCGGTATGCCACGCAAGGTAAAGCGGCATTGGCAAGGTGTCACAATTAAAGCTGGTAAAGCCGTAAAGCCGGGGTCAGGTCTGACATTCGGACACGACCTCAGCCTTATTTGCTTGATTGGAGGTAAAGCCGGGGTCAGGTCTGACATTCGGACACGACCTCAACCTTATTCGCTTGATTTAAGGATCGCGTTGAAATTCAGAGGCAGTATTAAGCGATCCGCCTGGAATTGTTGTTCTTGGAAAAGCAAAAAATAGACGCCAGTGCAGAGGCCGTGTCCGAATGTCAGACCTGACCCCCGCTTTTGCGATTTTGGCGTGCGCTACGCAACCTGCGGCTCGGTGCTATGCTTTCACCATGACTACTGATACCGATATTGAACTGTCCGGCGCCTTTCAGGCCAAGGACAGCAACGGCCGTACCCTCGACGTCAAAGAGATCCGCATTTTCGACGAGGGTTACGGGATCATCGATGTGTACGTGGAGTTTGCTGCCAAGCTCGATCCTGATGCCTACAAGGACACTGTCCTAGTGCGTCAACTCGTCGAGCGCCTGCGCACGCTCGGGTACAAGGGGCCAGATTTTGGCCACAGCGACCCGGGCCTGCAGGAGAGCCGTCTGATCGTGCTCGAGGCGCCGGAAGAGTTTTCGGCGTTCGCCAAGAGCCGTGGCTGGAAGAATCTGGCGGAAGAGTTCGACGAGTAAGCTGCGGCAGCAACGTGGCAAAACAATGGGGCCGGGTTCGTCATCGAACCCGGCCCCATTTTCGTGGAACCTGCGCTGCGCTTACGAACCCAGGCGCAGTTGCAGGCCCGTGTCGGTGTAGGTCGGCGTCACGGTAAAGCCGTCGACCGTGATGGTCTCGAACTTGCCCTTCAGGCTTGCCGCGCTGATGACGGTGAGCGTGTCGCCCACGGCCGGCTTGACGCCGTCCTGGAACTTGATGCGCAGTGTGCCGCCGCCGATGGTGGCCGCGCCCGTCACGCTCATGCGGCCGCCCTGGGCCGCGCCCAGGCGCAGTTCCAGCGTCGCGCCGGTCAGCTGCGTGTACTTGCCGCCTACGACCAGCGTGGCCGGCGCGTTGCTGATCACGGTACCGCCGCCGGCGACATACACGTCACCGGTGCCGAAGGCGGTTGTCGACAGCGCTTCGAGGCTACCGGCGTCGACCTGCGTGCCGCCGGTCCAGGCATTCTTGCCGCCCAGCTTCAACGCGCCCGAACCTTGCTTGACCAGCTTGCCGCTGCCGGTGATGTCGTTGCGCCAGCGGTCGGCGGCGTTGAAGCCGCCTTTGCTCGCGTCCATGTTCAGCACGACGTTGCCGGAAAACACCGCATAGCCTTCGGCCGCAGCAAACAGGTTCAGGCGGCCCCAGCCTTCAGCATCGTCCAGGATCGGATAGCCGGAACCGATCGCGGTGGTTTTCAGCACCACGCGGCGTTGCGCATCGGTCAGGTACGGCAGGCGCGTTTCCAGCAGCACTTCGGCGCCTTTTGGCACGACGGCCGGCGCGGTGGTCGAGCCGATCAGTGGCAGGCCGAAGGTCATGCGGCGCAGGTAGTTGGCTTTGCTCGTCGCGTAGTCGGCAAAGCGGTCGTTCGCCGGCGTGCCCGAGATGGCGTAGCTCGGGAAGGTGCTGGCGGTCGTGCCGGTCAGCTTCATCAGCGTGGTCTGCGCCTGTTCGCGGGCTGCGGCGCGCGTGGTGGCGCCGGCAGCGATCAGGTTGGCGGCAGCAACGGCTTGCGCCTGCACGCGACCGCTGATCACGTCCAGCGGCGAATGCATGCCGGCGTAGATGCGGCTCTCGCCCAGTTCGAGGCCACGGCCGACCAGTTCCTGGTAGCGTTCCGGCAGCACATAGGCCATGGCGACGGCGTTGCGCACGGCCTCGGCCGAGTGGCCGCTGGTGAAGCCGCCGTCGGTGTTCGGCGTCGCGCTCTTGGCTGGTTCCAGCTGCGGCACGACCTGTACCGCGCTGCTCCAGCGGTAAGGGCGCGCGTACTTGTAGAAGCGCTTGGCTGGCTCGGTCGAACCGTTGCCGCCCATCGCATTGACCAGGTCGACGACTTTGCCGAACTCGGCATTGGCGGCGCCGCCGACGCCGTTGTTGTTGCCGCCATCTTCATACTTGACCTTGATGGCATCCGCCGGCATGTCGTTGATGGTGGTGGTCTGGCGGGTGGCGCTGCGCCACGCATCGGTCAGCGGGCCCATGCCGCCGGTGACGCTGTAGCCCTTGCCGCGCCGGTCGTCCAGATACGCCAGCAGAGCCTGCTCCGAGGTGCGGCTGGCGGTGGCCTTAACGACGTAATCGATGTTGGCATTGTGCACGGCGGCGTTGACGATCGTGCCGCCATTCGTGCCGTCGTTCGGCACGCCGGTCCAGGTCGATGCGGCAACGGCCGGGAAGCCGTCGACGGCCGGCGCCGTCTGGCCTGCATCGACGAGTTCGGTTACCGGCTTCCAGATGGCCAGCATGCCGCCCAGCACGCGCACGCCGGCATTCGTGGCCAGCGTGGCGTAGCGGGCGTCGCCGCGCTGGTTGGTGGCGGCGGTGTCGACAAAAGCGAGGACGGATGGCACCGGCGCGGTGTCGGCCGCGCCCTGGTCAGCTGGCGCGGCCGGGATGACGATGGCGACATCGGCGGCGGTGGCGTCGTCATGGTGGTCGGAACCACCGCAGGCGGACAGGGCAAGTGCGGCGCCGATGGCGACGGCAAGCGGAAGACGGCGGAGAACGACGTGATGCATGTGAACCCTTCAATGGTGGTGAGGCGAAAAATTGAAGGGATGATAAGAAGTGCGTGTGACGTCATGATGACGCGCGGTCGGTTGCGCCCGATCACCGGCGGTAGGTAGCGGTGATCGGGCGCCGCCCTGCGTCAGTCGACCGTTACACCGGCGTCCTTGACGACCTTGCCCAGCTTGACCGATTCGGTGCGCATCAGGGCGCCGAACGCTTCGGGCGTGCCGCCAACGACCGGCGTGCCCAGCTCTTCCCATTTCTTGCGGAAGGCCGGATCGGCGAAGATCTCGTTGAGCGCCTGATTCAGGCGCATCACCACCGGCTTGGGCGTGGCGGCTGGCGCCACGATGCCGTGCCAGCCCGTGAAGTTGTAGCCGCTCAGGCCCGACTCGGCCAGGGTCGGCACGTCCGGCAAACTCGGCACGCGCGTGGCTGTCGTCACGGCGATCGGATGCAGCTTGCCCGTCTTGATGTACTGGACCGAGCTGCCGAGGATGTCGAACATGACCTTGACGTGCCCGCCCAGAACATCGTTCAGCGCCGGGCCGGCGCCCTTGTAGGGAACGTGCTGCAGCCTGGTGCCCACCGCAGTATTGAACAGTTCGCCCGCCAGGTGCTGCGGGGTGCCGTTGCCGGCCGAGGCAAAGCTCAGCGTATCGGGATGCTCTTTTGCCATGGCAATGAACTGCTTGACGTTCTTGACCGTGACCGAAGGGTGCACTTCGAGCACCAGCGGGAAGGCCGAGATCTGGATCACCGGTGCAAAATCCTTGTCCGGGTCGAACGGGATCGATTTGTACAGCGTCTTGTTCACCGCCATTGGCCCGCTGGCCGCCAGCAGGATCGTGTAGCCGTCCGCCGCCGATTTCGCCACCATGCCGGTCCCGATATTGCCGCCAGCGCCGCCCCGGTTGTCGATGATGACGGGAACCTTGAACTTTGCCTGCAGCGGTCCCTGGATCAGGCGCGCCATCGCGTCGGTCGGCCCGCCTGGCGGATAGGGCACGACGAAGCGGATCGGCTTCGACGGATACACGTCGGCGGCGCCGGCAACGAGCGCCTGGGTCATGAACAGCGTTGCGAGAAGTACCTTCTTGAGCATGCTTTGTCTCCGGTTTGTCTTGTTTTGTTTTGGTGGGGTAGTACGTTGTCGTTCAGGGTGCCCGCTGCGCCAGGCGCCGTTTCAGTTCATGCACGGCGCTGTGCACCGTGGTCAGCACGGGTGCACCCGCGGCACGGACACAGGCGTCATGCGCGCGCGCCATGCTGAATTGCGCCAGTGCGATCGTCGCGCAGCCATCGTCGATCAACCGCCGTGCGCTGTCAGCGATGAGCTCGTCATGCAGGTCGACGTCGCCCCGGTTGAGCGCATCGAGCGCGCCTTCGGCCAGCGCGCAGCGCAGCGCGACGCGCGCCGGAAATTCGGGCGGCATCGAGGCCAGGGTGGGGCCGAACGTCGCGATCAGGCCTACCGGGCCGGCCGCCTGACTGGCCTCGGCATCGGCAATCATGGCCTGGTTTGGCTTGAGCACGGGGATGTGCGGATAGCGCTGCGCCACCGCTTCGATGCAGGGGCCAAAGGCTGAGCAGGTAAACAGGATGGCTTCGGCCCCGCTGCCAAGCGCGTAATCCGCCAGATCGGCGAAGCGCTTGTGCATCGCATCGTCGAGGCCACGGCCGGATCGCGCCAGGTCGGCCGACAGCGAATCGTCGAGCAGATTCATGCGCGTGGCTTCGGGCCATTGCTCGGCCATGAAGGCATTGATCGGCTCGACCGAATGACTCAGGGCGTGGATCAGGGCGATGCGTGGCGCCGGGCGGTTCGCCGCTGAAGGGGAGGCAGACATGATCATTGGTCCTCGATCTTTGGCAGTTCAGGCGCCAGCAGGCGCAACCCGGCCATCAACAGGCCATCGTAACGTGCGCGCTCGGCGGCAATGGTTTCCGGCGTCCAGCGATAAAAACCTTCACCCGTTTTCATTCCGTAGTGGCCGGCGTCGTAGCGCTGCGCCAGTACCCGGGCCGGCGTCGTGTTGGCGGCCAGCGACGGGTACATGGTGGCAGCGGCCGGGTAGTGCACGTCAATGCCGGCATGGTCGCGCTGCAGCACGGGGCCGGCCGCAAGAAAGCGGAAGCCAAAGCCGAAGCGCACCGCAGCGTCGACGTCCTCGGCCGTGGCAATGCCGGCGTCGATCAGCGCAAACGCTTCGCGCGCCAGGGCATGCTGCAGGCGGTTGGCCAGGAAACCCGGCAGGTCCTTCCGTACCAGCACCGGCACCATGCCGCAGGCACGCATGAAGGCCATCAACGCCTCGGCCAGCTCGCCCGACGAGTTCGCGCCGAGCACCACCTCGACCAGCGGCACCAGATGCGCCGGCATGAAGAAATGCAGGCCCAGCATGCGCCCGGTCGTTTCCAGGTGTTCGCCGATGGCCGAAATGGGAAAGCTCGAGCTGTTGCTGCACAGCAGAGTATCGGGACGCGCGCGCCGGACCAGCTCGGCAAACAGTGCCTGCTTGAGCGCCAGCTTCTCTGGAATGCACTCGATGACCAGGTCAATGGCCTGCCAGTCGAGTTCATCGAGGCTGGCGCAGGTCGTGATGCGCTCGCGCTTGTGTTCCAGTCCCAGCTTGCCCAGGGTGTCGCCAAAATAGGTGTCGAGCGCGGCGCGGCGCGTGGCGCCAGGTTCGAGCACGATCGCGCGACAGCCGGCGCGTGCCAGCACGATGGCCACGTCGGCGCCCATTGTGCCGCCACCTGCGACGAGGGCCAGCGCGTGCGCAGGCTTGGGAAGTGTCAGATTTTCCATGACCATTTTCGAAATGAGAATGAACTTAGTTTGCGCTTCATCAAATTATCTGAGAAACGCATTTTTTCTATAAACTTATCGATTATGGAAATAAATCTATCTGCACGTGAATTGCGTGCGTTTCTCGCCCTGGCGGACACGCTCAGCTTCAGCAAGGCGGCGCAGCAGGTCTGCCTGTCGCAATCAGCCCTGTCGACACTCATTGGTCGGCTGGAGGAGGGCTATGGGAGTCGCCTGTTCTCGCGCACCACGCGTTCGGTCGCCTTGAGTGCTGCCGGCGAGGTACTGGTCCTGCACGCGCAGCAGTTACTGGCCGATATCGAGCGCTCGGCCGCCGCGGTACGCGACGTGACGGCGCTGCACCGGGGCCGGGTGGCATTGGCCGCGATGCCCTCGCTGGCAGCGCGGCTCGTGCCGCGCCTGTTCCGCGTCTTCCATGCGCGCCATCCCGACATCGCGCTGTCGCTGGCCGACACGCTGTCCGAACCTGCGTTCGAGCTGGTGCGCCAGGGGCGTGTCGATTTCGCCATCACTGCCGCCAATCCGGCCTACCAGGATCTGGAATACATCCCGCTGACAACCGATGAATTCGTGCTGCTGGCCGCGCCCGGGCATCCGCTGGGCCGCGACAGCAGCCCGATCCGCCTGCCCGAGACGCTGCCGTATCCGCATATTTCGATGTCGCGCCATACCAGCGTACGCCAATACGTGGACGCCGCCGCGCTGCAGGCGGGGATCAATTTTTATCCGGCCTTCGAAGTCGATCACCTGGCCACGATTGGCGCCATGGTGGTGGAGGAGCTGGGTGTGGCGGCCTTGCCGAGCCTGGCAGCCGATGTGATTGCCAGCGCCGGGCTGGTGCGGCGCGAGCTGGTCGATCCCGTGATCCGGCGTTCGATCGGCGTGGTCCGGCGCAGCGAAGGCGCGCTCACGCCAGCGGCGCAGGCGATGCTGGCGCTGTTGCAGGAGCAGATTGCGGATGGTTCTTGAACGGCGCGGCGATTGCCGCGCCGGGGGGCTACAAGATCAGAACGCGGCGATGCCGGTCTGCGCGCGCCCGAGAATCAGCGCGTGGATGTCGTGCGTGCCCTCGTAGGTGTTGACCACCTCGAGATTGACCATGTGGCGGATGATGCCGAACTCGTCCGAGATGCCGTTACCGCCCAGCATGTCGCGCGCCATGCGGGCGATGTCGAGCGACTTGCCGCACGAGTTGCGCTTCATGATCGACGTGATCTCGGGCGCCGCCGTGCCCTCGTCCTTCATGCGACCCAGGCGCAGGCAGCCTTGCAGGCCGAGCGTGATCTCGGTCTGCATGTCGGCCAGCTTCTTTTGCACCAGCTGGTTCGCTGCCAGCGGCTTGCCGAACTGCTGGCGATCCATCGTGTACTGGCGCGCCGTGTGCCAGCAATCCTCGGCCGCGCCCAGCGCGCCCCAGGCGATGCCGTAGCGGGCCGAATTCAGGCAGGTGAACGGACCTTTCAGACCACGTACGTCCGGGAACGCGTTTTCTTCCGGGCAGAACACATTGTCCATGACGATTTCGCCAGTGACCGACGCGCGCAGGCCGAACTTGCCGTGGATCGCCGGGGCCGACAAGCCCTTCCAGCCTTTTTCGAGCACGAAGCCGCGGATCGCGCCTTCATCGTCCTTGGCCCACACGACGAACACATCGGCCACAGGCGAATTGGTGATCCACATTTTGGCGCCACTCAAGCTGTAGCCGCCCTCGACCTTGCGTGCGCGGGAAATCATCGAGCCGGGGTCGGAGCCGTGGTTCGGCTCGGTCAAGCCGAAGCAGCCGATCCATTCGCCGGTAGCCAGCTTCGGCAGGTATTTCTGTTTGGTGGCTTCGTTGCCGAATTCGAAGATCGGGACCATGACGAGCGAAGACTGCACGCTCATCATCGAGCGGTAGCCGGAATCGACGCGCTCGACTTCGCGTGCGATCAGGCCGTAGGCGACATACCCCATCGCCGGGCCGCCGTATTCTTCGGGAATGGTCGGGCCGAGCAGGCCCAGCTCGCCCATCTCGCGGAAGATCGAGACATCCATCGACTCGTGACGGAACGCCTCGAGCACGCGCGGGCGCAGCTTGTCCTGGCAATAGGCGGCGCTGGCGTCGCGCACCATGCGCTCTTCATCGGTCAGCTGGCTATTGAGCAGCAGCGGGTCATCCCAATGGAAAGCGGCTTTCTTGGGCGAGTCGGTACGGGTCATCGGAAATCCTGTCTCTGAATTCTGGTTAGAAGTTACCCAACCATTATAGAAACGTGGCGCAGCCCGATCTTTTCAAACTGCGACAGGCATTTTCATTTTTGACTGGCGGTGCTGCCGAACTTGCCGCCGTGGAAGATCAGCGCCGGCTGCGGCTGCAACTGGCACTCTTCGACCTCGCCGACGAAGATGACGTGATCGCCTTCCGGGTAGCGGCTGCGGTTGTGGCATTCGAACCATGCCGACACGCCCTTGAGGATCGGCAGGCCGGTGCGCGACAGTTCGTAGTCGACGCCCTCGAACGGATTCTCGCCGCGGCGCGCAAAGCGCATCGCCAGGTCTTCCTGGCCGGCGGACAGCACATTGATCACGTAGTGCGAGTTGCCGCTGAAGATCGGCATGCTGTTGGCCCCGGCGCCCAGGCTCCACAGCACCAGCGGCGGATCGAGCGAGACCGAATTGAACGAGCTGGCCGTCAGGCCGCGGAAGGTGCCATCGGCCAGGCGGGTAGTAATGACGGTAACGCCGGTCGCAAATTGCGACAGCGCCTGGCGGAAATGCGTCGTATCGAAGCCGCGCGTGGTCGCGCGGGCAGAAAGTGTATTCATGGTGTTCCTGGAACTGTGACGCTCATTATGCCACCGTCCTGCGCAAGCTTGCCGCGCCTTGCTCTCTAGCAGCATCGGCAGCGGGTCAATACAGCGGGCAGCCGGGCTTTGCGCTACATTAAGCTTATCGAAATTTTACGAAACAAGGTTCATCATGAGTGAGCAAACAACGGGCGACGTTGCCATCCTTGGGGGCGGCTGCTTCTGGTGCATCGAGGCGGTGTTTCTCGAAGCACGCGGCGTCACGCGCGTGGAGTCAGGCTATATGGGTGGCCATGCCGACCAACCAACCTACGAGGCCGTCTGCAACGGCACCACTGGCCACGCCGAAGTCGTGCGCCTGGAATTCGATCCGTCGGTGATCAGCTACCACGACATTCTCGAGATCTTCTTCACGATCCATGATCCGACCACGCTCAATCGCCAGGGCAATGACGTCGGCACGCAATACCGGTCGGTGATCTTCACCACGTCGCCGGAACAGGACGCCGTCGCGCGCACCGTGATGGCCGAGATGGCCATGGTGTGGGATGCACCGCTGGTGACGCAGGTATTGCCGCAGGAAACCTGGTACAAGGCCGAGGATTACCACCAGAATTACTTCGCGCAACACCCGTTGCAGGGGTATTGCGCGTTCGTGGTGGCGCCGAAAGTCAGCAAGTTCCGCGCGACCTTCAGCGACCGCCTCAAGGCGTAACGATTACGGTTGCAGGCGGCCACGCGTCCAGCTGCCATCCGGCTGGCGCTGGTAGACGATCCGGTCGTGAAAACGCGAGCGGCGGCCTTGCCAGAACTCGATGCGCTCCGGTACCAGGCGGAAACCGCCCCAGTTGTCCGGGCGCGCCGGATCGTCGCCGGCCACTTGTGCCACGGCCTCGTAATTCGCTTCGAGTGCGGCGCGGCTGGCAATCGGGCTGCTCTGCTGCGAAGCAATGGCCGACACCCGGCTCTTGAGCGGCCGGCTGCGGAAATAATGGTCGCTTTCTTCGCTTGACGTCATCTCGACGCGGCCTTCGATGCGGATCTGGCGCTCGAGTTCGCTCCAGAAGAACAGCAGGGCGGCCTGGTTGTTGCCGCGCAGTTCCTGCGCCTTCTGGCTGTCGTAATTGGTGTACCAGGTAAAACCGCGCGGATCGAATTGCTTGATCAGCACGATGCGCGAACTCGGCCGGTTGCCCGGGCCGACGGTCGCCAGCGTCATCGCATTCGGCTCGTTCACTTGCGCGGCCAGTGCCTGCTCGAACCACGCCGTGAACTGCGCGATCGGGTCGTCCAGCACATCGTCTTCGTTCAGGCTTGCCTGGCCGTAATCCTGGCGCAGGTCGGCCACTGCCTGGCCGACGCCGGCTGTCTTGGCCGCCGCCGTGGCCGATGTTGTGGCCGCTGCTGTGGCCGCTGCGGTGGCCGATGCGGTGGCCGATGCCACCGGCTGGTCAAACGCCTCGGGCGCCAGCAGGCCGCGGCGGCGCTGCATCGCCTGGCCCAGCTGTGCCATCTGCTCGGGCGAGAACAGGCGCATTGCCATCGGCGCCAGCGTGCTTTCCTCGCGCTCCATGTGCGCCGTGTAGCGGGCGACGAAGCGCTCGACCGCCGTGCTGGAGAGCATGGTGCCGGTGCCGGCTTCGATCGCGGTCAGTTGCTCGTGCAGGTCTTGCCACAGGGCATCCATGTCGTTGTGGTCCTGCACAATCGTCGGCGCCAGCGCTTGCAGCGTGGCGGCGTCGTCGCCCTGCGCGGTGGCGCGCAGCATCGGGATCAGGTCCTGCTCTTCGTCGTCGTGGTGCAGGTGCGCTGCCTTGTCGAAGTAGCGCAGCACGGCGCCGGCGGCGTCGCGTGCCTGCTTGTCGACGCCGTGTTCGGCCAGGTGCGGCAGCAGCTTTTCCAGTGTTGACAGTTGTTTGCGGATGCGGCCATGGCAATGCTTGAGCACAGCGATCGGCTGGGAGAAATCGGGGGCGGTGTCGGGCAGGAGAGAGGTCATTGTTCTGTGGGAGACACGCAGGTTATTTGGTTGACGAACGATTATTCTAGTGTAGTCGCGAAACACCTGTCCGCTACAATATCGGGATGAATCAATTACTTGAGCAAGAGGCGGCGGCAACGCCCACGGAGGATGTCGACTTTGCGCGCCGCTTCGGCGGCATCGGACGCCTGTATGGTGAGCCTGCGCTGGAACGTTTCCGCGCGGCGCACGTTTGCGTGATCGGCGTCGGCGGCGTCGGTTCGTGGGTGGTCGAGGCGCTGGCGCGCAGCGCCATTGGCCACCTGACCCTGATCGATCTCGACAACGTGGCCGAATCGAACATCAACCGCCAGATCCAGGCGCTGTCGTCGACCATCGGCATGCCGAAGATCGAAGCGCTGCGCCAGCGCATTGCCGAGATTAATCCGTTTTGCCAGGTGACCCTGGTCGAGGACTTCATCGACCTGGAGAATATCGAGACGCTGGTGGCCAATCAGGGCTTCGATTACGTCGTCGATGCCATTGACAGCGTCAAGCCGAAAGCCGCGCTGATTGCCTGGTGCAGCGCCAACCGGATGCCGCTGGTGGTCGTGGGCGGCGCGGGCGGCCAGATCGATCCGACCAAGGTCGAGATCCGCGACCTGGCCCGCACCGAGCAGGAACCGCTGCTGAAAAAAGTGCGCAAGCTGCTGCGCGCCCAATACGATTTTTCGCGTGGCGAAAAGCAGAAGTACCACATCGACGCCGTGTTTTCGATGGAGCCGTTGCGGTATCCGGAGACCGGGGACGCTTGCGAGATCGACGACAACGGCATCACAGGCCTGAACTGCGCTGGCTTCGGTTCGTGCATGGTGGTGACCGCCACCTTCGGCATGGTGACAGCGGGGCAGGTGCTGCGCCGGCTGGCCGAGGCGGCCAATGCCCAGGCTGCGGCTGCCGATGCCGATGCCAATGCCGCTGCCGGGCAAACTGTGCAAGCTGAGGCTGCCTTGCTATCATAGGTGCCAGATGCAACCGCCCGGTTGCGACCTTTGATGGAAGAGCACACATGATTCGTCGATCCGCAGTCATCGCCCTGCTCCTGGTGGCAGGCAGCGCCCAGGCCCAGGAAGGCGCACAGGACGCCAGCAAGCCCGCAACCCAGCCGCCACCGGAAGCGCAGCAGCCAGCGACTGCGCCTGCTGCTACCCCGGTCACGCCGCCGGTCGCCGCCGAAACCCAGGCACCGCAGGTCGAGATCGTCGATCGCGTGGTCGGCACCGGCAAGGAAGCCTCGCTGGGCAGCAATGTCGTCGTCAACTACACCGGCTGGTTCCACAAACCGCTGGCCAAGCAGCAGCGCGGCCGCAAGTTCGATTCGTCGCTCGACAACGGCCGCGATCCGCTGGAATTCCAGCTGGGTGCAGGCCGCGTGATCAAGGGCTGGGAGCAGGGCGTGGCCGGGATGAAGGTCGGCGGCAAGCGCACCCTGATCATCCCAAGCGCGCTGGCCTACGGCAAGCGTGGCGCGGGCGGCGGAATGATTCCGCCGGATTCGGATCTGATCTTCGACGTCGAACTCCTCAACGTGAAGTAATGCTTTAACAGCGCGGCCCGCTTTCGGGCCGCGCCGGTCCTTCAGTGCGCGTGCCCGTGCAGCGTGCAGTGATGATGGGTCGTGCCTTCCTCGACCTGCAGCGTGCAGTGATGAATCGCGAACTGCGCGCTTAACCCGTCCACCATCGCATCGATCGCCCCATCGCCCGGATACCCGGCGGGCATCACGACGTGCGCCGTCAGCGCCGTCTCGGTCGTGCTCAGCGCCCAGATGTGCAGGTCGTGCAGGTCGGTCACACCGGGCTGCGCGAGCAGGAAGCCGCGCACCTTGTCGGCATCCACGCCAGGCGGCACGGCCGCCATCGACAGCTGCACCGATTCGCGCAGCAGCGACCATGTACCCAGCACGATGACCACCACGATCACCAGGCTCACCGCCGGGTCGATCCAGGTCCAGCCCCAGAACATGATGATCAGGCCCGAGATCGCCACGCCCAGCGACAGCGCCGCATCGGCCGCCATGTGCAGGTAGGCGCCGCGGATGTTCAGATCGCCCTTGCTGCCAGCCAGGAACAGCCAGGCCGAGAAGCCGTTGATCAGCACGCCGATGGCGGCAACGATCGACACCGTGGCCCCGGCTACGGGCGCCGGTTCGGCGAAGCGCTGCACCGCTTCCCAGGCGATGGCGCCGCAAGCGACCATCAGCAGCAGGCCGTTGCCCATTGCCGCCAGGATCGACGAGCCGCGCAGGCCGTAGGTGTAGCGGCCGGTGGGCACGCTTTTGGCCAGCACCGCCGCGCCCCAGGCCAGCACCAGGCCTAGCACGTCGGACAGGTTGTGGCCGGCGTCAGCCATCAGCGCCGTCGAGTGCGCGATGAAGCCATAGGCGAATTCGATGATGACAAAGGCCATGTTGAACCCGATCGCCAGCGCGAAAGCGCGGCCGTTGCCTTCGGGAGAGGGCATGTGGTGGTGATGGTGGCCGAAGCCATGACCGTGATCGTCGTGCTTGTGCTCGCGCTTGTGATCATGGTCGTGATCGTGATCGTGATCGTGATGTTGGCTCATGCGTCCATTCCGGTGGCGGGTTCGGCAATGTGCTCGAACATGGTGGAAAGCAGGCTGCTGATGTGGGCGTCGGCAGCTGCGTAGAAGACTTGCTTGCCCTGGCGCTCGGCCTTGACGATGCGGGCCGCGCGCAGCAGGCGCAGGTGGTGGCTGACCAGTGAGCTCGACAGCGACAGCGTATTGGCGATATCGCCCACGGCCGTCGGTTGCGTCAGGCAGGCCAGCACGATGCGCAGGCGCGTTGCATCACCCAGCAGGTGGAACAGGTCGGCCAGCTGGCCGATCGCTTCCTCTGGCGGCGGGGCGATCGGCTGGGCGGCCGGGTGCGTGTGGGTGTGTTCGTGCATGCGACTCTAACATGTGAATAGGTGTTCACATGTTAGAGCAACGAGCCGCGCCGGGCAAGCACGGCGTAGTGGGTTACCGGTTCAGTGGCGTGGTTTGTTGCTCACCTGCCCATCGTCATCCCGAATCTCCGGCTGTCCCAGCCCCAGCTTCTGCAACTGCGGCAGGATCTTGCGCCGTTCGCCCACCGCCACCACGATCATCCGGTCCGGATCGAGCCAGCGGCGCGCGACCGCCTGCACATCGTCGACGCCAACGCCCGCCAGGTGCGTGGCCAGGCTGTCGTAATAATCCGCCGGCAGGCCATAGACGAACAACTCCGTCAGGCTCGCGCCGATGTCGGCATTGGTCTCGAATTGCCCCGGCAGCGACAGCAGTTGCGCATTGCGCGCCGCCGCCAGTTCGTCGGCGGAGATTGGCTGGTCGCGCAGCAGCGCGACTTCGCGCAGGATTTCGCGCACCGCTTCGCCGGTCGCATCCTGCTGCACGCTCGCTTCCACCGAAAACGGCGCCGGCTGGCGGTCGTAGTCGAAGTGCGAATGGATGCCGTAGGTCAGGCCGCGCGTTTCACGCAGGTTGTTGTTGAGCCGGCTCGAGAACATCCCGCCCAGCACCCCGTTCATGATTTGCAGGGCAGGGAAGTCGGGCGTGTCACGCGCCGGGCCCATCGTCGCCACCTGCAGCGCCGTCTGGCCGGCGTCCGGCTGGTCGATCACGACCAGACGCGCCGCGGTCGGTTTGGCCGGGCCAACCGCAGCCGCTGGGGCATCAAACGCCGTCCAGCCGCCGAACTGCGCCTGCGCCAGCGCTTCCAGTTCGGCGCGCGTGATGTCGCCTGTGACCACCAGCGCCGCGTTCGACGGCACGTAGTGACGACGCCAGAAGCCCACGATGTCGTCGCGCGTCGTGCGCCGGATGGCCGGCTCCAGGCCAAGCTGGCCATAGCCTTTCGGGTGGCCCGCGCCAAACAGCGCGCCTGCCGCCGCCAGCGCAGCGACGGTTTCCGGGTCGTCGCGCTGCTGCGTGAGCGCGCCGAGGCGGTCCTGGCGCTGGCGTTCGATCTCGGCGGCCGGGAAGGCCGGGCGCTGGACGATGTCAGCGACGATTTCCAGCGCGCGTGCAAAGGTGGACGTCAGGGCCAGCAGCGAGACGGTGGAGACGTCGTCGCTGCTGCCCGTGTCCATGAACGCGCCCAGCTGGGCGATGTCGTCGGCGATGGCCGGCGCGCTGCGCGTGGCCGTGCCTTCCTCCAGCATCTGGGCGGTAAAACCGGCCAGGCCGGGCAGGTCGGGCGGATTGGCGGCGCCGCCGCTACGCACCACGAGCTGGCTCGACACCAGTGGCAGCGCCGGATTGCGGTAGTGGATGACGGTCAGGCCATTGGCCAGCGTGAAGGTCTCGCCGCGCGGCTGCTTGAAACGCGGCGCCGGGCCGGCCTTCGGCGGCGTCGCACGCCACGCTTCGGCCACGTTGACCGGAGCTACCGGCGTCGGCGCGGCCACAGCGCGGGCGGGCTTGCCGGCGCGCGGATCGTCCACCTTCGGCTTGCCCGGCACGCCCGTGACGACGGCGCGCGCCTGCTGCGGCAGCCAGGTCTGCACTGCGCGCTGGACGGCGGCGGCGTCGATGCGGCGCAGGCGCGCCAGGTCCTTGTCCAGGTAGCCCGGGTCGCCCGTGTACAGGTTGTAGTGATTGAGCTGCTCGGCCAGGCCATCGCCGCCCAGTTTTTCCAGTGAGGCCAGCAGCGACGTTTCCAGGCTGTTGCGCGCGCGTTCGACCTCGCGCGCGGTCGGGCCTTCGGTGCGCAGCAGGGCCAGTTCGGCGTCGATCGCCGCTTCGATCTCTCGCGGCGTGTGGCCGGCGCGCGCCGTCACGTCGATGACGAAGGTCGACGCCAGGCCCAGTGAGCCCTGCGAGGCCGAGACGTCCTGCGCGATCTGGCGTTCGTAGACGAGCGACTTGTACAGGCGGCTCGATTTGCCGCCGCCCAGGATCGTGGCCGCCACCATCAGTTCGGCGTCGCCCGGCTGATAGGCCGGCGGCGTGAGCCAGCCCATGAACACGCGCGGCAATTCGACGCGGTCGCGCACGACGACGCGGCGTTCGGCCGTGATCGGTGGCGTGACCACGTGCGGGCGCACCACGTCCGGCCCACGGCGCAGGCCGCCGAAGTAGCGCGTGACCAGGTCGCGCACGGTCTGCTTGTCGATGTCGCCGGCGATCACCAGGCTGGCATTGTTCGGGCCATAGTATTGGGTGAAGAAGGCGCGCACGTCTTCCAGGCGCGCGCTCTGGATGTCGGCATGCGAACCGATGATCGACGCCGCGTACGGGTGCCCCTGCGGGAACAGCGTGCGCGCCAGCGCTTCCTCGACGATGCCATACGGCTCGCCCTCGACGGTCTGGCGCCGCTCGTTGCGCACCACGTCCTGCTGGTTGGTCAGCGCCTGCTGGTCGAGCACGTCGAGCAGGTAGCCCATGCGGTCGGCGTGCACCCACAGCGCCAGTTCGAGCTGGTTCGACGGCACCGTGTCGTAATAGCTGGTGCTGTCGTAACCCGTGCCGCCATTGCTGTCGGTCGCGCCGGCGCCTTCGAGCAGGCGGTCGGCCATGCCGCGCGGGATGTGCGCGGTAGCGGCGAACATCATGTGCTCGAACAGGTGGGCAAAGCCCGTCAGGCCGGGCGCTTCGTTGGCCGGGCCGACGTGGTACCACAGGTTCACGGCCACGATCGGCAGGCGCTTGTCTTCGACCAGGATGACTTGCAGGCCGTTGGGCAGCACCAGCTTGTCAAAGGCGATCGACGGCACCGGCGCGGCTGCCGGTGACGATGCAGGGGCGGGGGGCTGCGCCTGGGCCGGGCCGGAGGCCGGCGCAGCGGCCAGCATCAGCGGGACCATCAGGGTAGGAATATTCAAGCATTCTCCAGATAATTCATTGGCAACGACGCTGGCGTCGGCCAGGCGACGCCCCGGCCAGCCGGCAGGGTGGGGGGCTGCAGGACACCGTCGAACCGGCCTCGCACAACACGCTATTATCGCGGATACGCGCGAAAGGCGTGGGCCGGCGCCGCCTTTGCCCGTCTATTCGACAAAGCGCAGCAGCCCGCGCAGCGCATGCGCCACAGCCTGCGCGCGCACGGCCTGACGGTCGCCCTGGAACACCAGGCGCTCGGTCTGCACGCGGTCGCCCTGCGCCCAGCCAAAGCACACGGTGCCAATCGGCTTGCCGGGCACGGCGCCGGTCGGGCCGGCGATGCCGGTGGTCGAAACGGCCACATCGGCGCTGCTGTTGGCGACGGCGCCTGCAGCCATGGCGGCGGCCACTTCTTCGCTGACGGCGCCGAATTGCGCGATGACGGCGCCGGACACGTCGAGCATGTCGTTCTTGGCCGTGTTCGAATAGGTGACAAAGCCGCAATCGAACCAGTCGCCCGAGCCGGGAATGTCGGTGAGCGCCTGGGCGATGCCGCCGCCGGTACAGGATTCGGCCGTGGCCAGCATCATTTTTTTGGCGCCAAGCGTCTGGCTGACCTGATTTGCAAGATCGGTAAGTTCATGCGTCACGTGCGTCTCCTTGTGCAGTCGGCGGACGGGCTTGTCCGGGTGATTCCATTCTAGCGCGCAGTGTGCCGGTACGGCATGCTGGCAGCAGAGCAGTCTCGTTGAATATTGCCATACGCAAAGATGCTATGCTCTCGGCATGGACGCATCGAAGGCAAAGTTGTTGTCGAACCCTGACAGATGTTCCGTGCGACATGCGGCTTGGGCGGACTGCTATGCTGGAACGCAGCTGGCCTCCGTGGCTGGATGCCTCTTTTTTGTTTTACGTAGATCTTACAATGCCGTACGGACGCATCGCATGTGGCCAGCCAGGGTTGGCCCGATCGTGAAGTCGCCAGCCCAACCGGGTCAGCGCCCCGCGCACACGCGTAGCCGTTTCGTGAAACGGTTCGTGGAGGAAGCATGAGCCGCCAGCGCTCGATTCGCAAGAAGCTGGTAGCAATGGTGATGACGACCACACTCGTCGCACTGCTGGTCTCGATCGCCCTGGTGGTGGCCTACGACCTGCGCAGCTATCACCACACGCTCGTCAATGACCTGTCGACCGACGCCGAACTGGTCGGCCACATGACGTCTGCCGCACTCACGTTCGACGACCCGCGCCTTGCCAACGAAGACCTGCTGCTGCTGCGGGCCAGTCCCCTGGTGCGCGGCGCCGCCATCTACGATGCGCGTGGCCAGTTGTTCGCGTCCTATTCTGCCGCCGGTGAAAAGCAGCCCGTGCCCGAGCGGCTCGACCAGATCGACGAAAGCGGCAACGGCATCATGGTGGTCAGCCAGCCGATCGTCGAAAATGGCGAGACGGTCGGCACTGTCGTGATGCGCGCCGAGAATCGCATACTGGCGCGCTTCATCGATTACCTTGCCATCGCCGTTGGCGTGACCCTGATCGCAATGGCGATCGCCTACCTGCTCATGCGCCGCTTCGGGCGCGTGCTCACGTCGCCGATCATCGCGATCACCGAAGTGGCGCGCGACGTGGTGGCCACGCGCGACTATTCGCGCCGCGCGCCGCGCATCGGCGACGACGAGGCGGCCGAGCTGGCCGACTCGTTCAACGCCATGCTGACGGAGATCGAAGGCCGTACGCGCGAGCTCGAAGATTCGCACAACGCCACCCTGCGCACCGCCACCGAGCGCTCGCATGCCCAGCAAGAAGTGATGCGCCTGAACGAGCAGCTCGAGCAGCGCGTCGATGAGCGCACGCTGCAGCTGGCGCTGGCCAACGCCGAACTGGCCAACGCCAACGAAGAAGCGCGCAGCGCCAACCAGGCCAAGTCGGCCTTTTTGTCGTCGATGAGCCACGAGTTGCGCACGCCGCTCAATGCGATCCTGGGCTTTGCGCAGATTTTGACATCCAACACGCTGCCGTCGACGCTCGAGCAAAAGAAGGAATTTGCCAACCACATCCTCAAGTCCGGCCGGCACCTGCTCACGCTGATCAACGAAATCCTCGACCTGGCCAAGGTCGAATCGGGCACCATCACGCTGTCGATGGAACCGGTGGCGCTGGCCGACATCCTGCTCGAGTGCCGCACGATGATCGAGCCGATCGCCGCCACGCGCAAGGTGCGGGTGCTATTCCCGGACGTCGACGGCGCCGTGGTGATGGCCGACCGCACACGCTTAAAGCAAGTGATGCTCAATCTGCTGTCGAATGCCGTCAAGTACAACCGCGACGAGGGCGCCGTGGTGCTCACGTGCGACCAGACCACGCCCTCGCGCATGCGCCTGTCGATCCAGGACACCGGCAACGGGCTCAATCCCGAGCAGGTCGCGAGCCTGTTCCAGCCGTTCAACCGGCTGGGCCAGGAGTCGGGCACCCAGGAAGGCACCGGTATCGGCCTCGTGGTGACCAAGCGCCTGGTGGAGCTGATGGGCGGGGAGATCGGCGTGACCAGCAGCCCGGGCGTGGGCAGCGTGTTCTGGATCGAGCTGGCCAGCACCGCGCCGCGCACGTCCAGCCTGGCCGAACGCGCCGCACCCGGCGGCAGTGGGGCCACGTCGTCCGCTTCCACATCCGACACCACGCCACGCCTGCTGCTGTACGTCGAGGACAATCCGGCCAACCTCCGCCTGGTCGAAGAGATCGTGGCGTTCCGGCGCGACCTGCGCCTGCTGTCGGCGCACGACGGCCACCTGGGCCTGCAACTGGCGCGGGCGCACCGCCCCGACATCATCCTGATGGACCTGAACCTGCCCGGCATGAGCGGCTTCGAGGTGCTGCGCCAGCTGGGGGCGGACCCGGAAACCGCGGACATCCCGGTGATTGCGCTGACCGCCAACGCCATGCCGCGCGATATCGAGCGCGGCATGGCGGCGGGCTTCCACCGCTACCTGACCAAGCCGATCGACATCGAAAAGTTCACTGAGGCGATCAACAGCACCCTGGCGGAGGGCCCTGACCTGGCCGCGTCAGGCGAAAGGAACCACCCATGATTTCCCTGTCCGACATCAGACGGGCCCGCATTCTGGTCGTCGATGACGAACCGGTCAACGTCCAACTGCTCGAATATCTCCTGAAGACCACGGGCTACGAAAACGTCACCTCGACGTTCGATCCGCGCCAGGTCGTGGCGCTGCACCTGAAGCACCGCTTCGACCTGATCATCCTCGACCTGCACATGCCCGGCATGGACGGCTTCGACGTGATGGAGGCGCTAAAACCCCTGGAGAGCGATTCGTGGCTGCCGGTGCTGGTGGTGACGGCCGAGCCGGACAAGAAACTGGCGGCGCTCGAAGCCGGCGCGCGCGACTTCATCGGCAAGCCGTTCGACACGGTCGAGGTCATGACCCGCATCCGCAACCTGCTCGAGGTGCGCCTGCTGCACCGCGAATCCCTCGACTACGGCAGCGAACTCGAACGCCAGGTGCGCGAGCGCACCGCCGAACTGGCGCGCTTTCGCGGCGCCATGGACGCCACGCCCGATGCGCTGTTTTTGATCGACACGGCCAGCATGGCGATGGTCGACGTGTCCGAAGGCGCCTGCCGCATGCTGGGCTTTTCGCGCGACGCGCTGCTGCGCATCGATCCGGTGGCGCTGGGCCTGGCCTCGCGCACGCAGCTCGAGCGCCATATGGGTGCAGCGGCGCAGGGCGGACGGCCCGAACCCGACATCGTCGAGACCGACCTGCTGCGCGCCGGCGGGGAAGGCTCGGTGCCGGTGGAAATCAGCTGGAAGCTGCAAGACCCGGAAGGGCAGCGTAACGCCCAGCGCATGCTCATTGCCGTGGCGCGCGACATCAGCGAGCGTCTGCAGGCGCAGGAACGGCTGCGCCACGCGGCCAGCTACGACGCGCTGACCGGCCTGCCGAACCGCACGCTGTTCTTTGAGAACCTGCGCGGCACGATCGAGCTGGCCCAGGACAAGAACTGGCGCGTGGCGGTGCTATGCATCACTCTCGACCGCTTCAAGGTGATCAACGATTCGCTCGGCACGGCGCCGGGCGACGAGCTGCTGCGCCAGTTCAGCACGCGCCTGGTGCGCTGCGTGAAGGTGCGCGATTCGGTCGGGCGCCTGGGCGGCGATGAATTCGCGTTGATCCTGACGATGCCGCGCGAGCAGCAGGACGCCGTGAACATGGCCAACGAAGTACGCGAAGCGCTGCGCCTGCCGTTCGACCTGCACGGCCAGCAGGCCGCGCTCACGGCCAGCATCGGCATCGCGATGTATCCGGACGACACGATCGACCCGGGCACGCTGGTCAAGTACGCCGACACGGCCATGGTGCGGGCCAAGGAAGCAGGGCGCGACGGCTACCGCTTCTTCACTGCCGGCATGAACGTGCAGGTGCTGGCGCGCCTGGACCTCGAACTGGCGCTGCGCGGCGCGCTGGCGGACAACCAGTTCGTGCTGCACTACCAGCCCAAGCTGGAACTCAATACAGGCCGCATTGCCGGCAGCGAAGCGCTGCTGCGCTGGAACCGGCCCGGCTATGGCCTCGTGTATCCGGCCGAATTCGTGCCGGTGATGGAAGAGACGGGCCTGGTCGTGCGCGTGGGCGACTGGATCATCAACGAAGCCTGCCGCCAGATCGCGGCCTGGAACACTGAGGGCGTGCGCGACGTGCGGGTGGCGGTGAACGTGTCGAGCCGCCAGTTCGTCGAGGGCGACCTGGAAGACGTGGTGCGCAGCGCCCTCGAACGCCACGGCATCGAGGCGGGCCTGCTTGAACTGGAGCTGACCGAAAGCGCGCTGATGCAAAATGTCGAGCGCACGACGGCGGTGCTCACACGCCTGAAGGCGCTGGGGATCCGCATCGCGATCGACGACTTCGGCACCGGCTACTCGAGCCTGGCCTACCTGAAGCGCTTCCCGATCGACAAGCTCAAGATCGACATCGCATTCGTGCGCGACATCATCACCAATCCGGACGACGCCGCGATCGCGCTGGCCATCATCAGCATGGCGCACAGCCTGCACATGCAAGTGGTTGCCGAAGGCGTCGAGACACGCGCCCAGATGGCGTACCTGCGGCGCAACCGCTGCGACGAAATCCAGGGCTTCTACTTTTCGCGCGCGCTGCCGGCCGCCCAACTGGCCAAGCTCGTGGTGTCGAACCGCGCCAATCCGAACGAGCCGCCGGAAGTGATCGACAACGTGCAGACACTGCTCATCGTCGACGACGACATCAACGTGCTGGCTGCGCTGCACCGGCTGTTCCGGCGCGACGGCTACCGCGTGCTGACGGCATCGTCATCGAGCGAAGGTTTTGAACTGCTGGCGCTGTACCACGTGCACGTGATCCTGTGCGACCAGCGCATGCCGGTGATGAGCGGGACCGAGTTTCTCAGCAAGGTCAAGGAGATGTATCCGGACACGATCCGCATCATCCTGTCGGGCGACACGGGCGTGGAGGCGGTGCTCGATTCGATCAACCGCGGCGCGATCTACCGCTTCTATACCAAGCCGTGGGACGACATGGAACTGCGCGACAATATCCGGCTGGCGTTTCGCCATTACTGGATGACGCATGGGCCGTATGACGACCGCAAGGCGCCGCGCGAAGGCGACGATCCTGCGCATGGCGACACCGCGCATCAGGCGCCGCTGAAGTGATCCCAGCCTGACAGCGCCAGATCGAGCGCCACGCTGTGCGCATCGACCAGGCGCAGTCCCGGTGCGGCGTCGATCGTGCCCACCCGCGTGACCGGCGTGCCGGCCTGCGCCCCCGCCGCCAGCACGGCCTCGCGCGCGGCGCGCGGCGCGGTAAAGCACAACTCGTAATCGTCGCCGCCGGCGGCCGTGAAGCGCCGCCGCAATGCCGGCGCCTGCTGCGCCAGCACCGGCCCGGCCGGCAGCGCATCGACGTCGAGTGTTGCGCCCACCCGCGAGGCGTGCAGGATGTGGCCAAGGTCGCCCACCAGCCCGTCCGAGATATCCAGCGCCGCATGGGCGACCGACAGGCTGGCCAGCGCCAGGCCGAGTGCCACGCGCGGCGTCGGCAGGTGCATGCGCGTGGCCGCCTGCGCGTGCAATGCCGGGTCGAGTTCGAGCTCGTTCCAGTAGCCCGCCAGCGCCAGCCGGGCGTCGCCCAGCGTGCCCGAAATCCAGATGTCGTCGCCCACCTGGGCCGCATCGCGCCGCAGCGCGTGGCCGGGCGACAGTTCGCCGAATACGGTGATGCAGATATTGAGCGGCCCCTTGGTCGTGTCGCCCCCGATCAATTCGCATTCGTGTGCGTCGGCCAGTGCGAACAGGCCTTGCGAGAAGCCGGCGAGCCAGTCCGGATTGGCCTCGGGCAGCGCCAGAGCCAAGGTAAAAGCGACGGGGCGGGCGCCCATGGCAGCCAGGTCGGACAGGTTCACGGCCAGCGCCTTGTGGCCCAGCATGCGCGGGTCGGCGCCGGCAAAGAAGTGGCGATCTTCCACCAGCATGTCGGACGAGATGGCAAGCTGGCGGCCCGGCGTGATGGCGAGCAGGGCGCAGTCGTCGCCGATGCCCAGCGGCGCGCGGCCAGGCCGGTCGCGCTTGAAGTAGCGCTTGATGAGGTCGAATTCGGAAAGCATGGCGGCGATTGTACCGTGGCGCCAACCGCCAGCCAGTACGGGCGATTTTGCTGCAACCGCACATAATCATGTTGAAAATACGTAGTCGTTGCCAAGACCCTCTCTGATAGAATCGAAAGCCCCGTTTCGCACCAGGAAGGCCTCTCAGCATGGATTCGTCATCTGACAAAAAAGAAGAATTGCGTCAGCAATTGCGCCAAGCAGCGCTCGAATATCACCAGTTCCCACGTCCCGGCAAGATCAGCGTCACGCCCACCAAGGGCTTGCTGAACCAGCGCGACCTGGCGCTGGCGTACTCGCCGGGCGTCGCGGCGCCATGCGAAGAAATCGTCAAGGATCCCGCCAACGCCTACAAGTACACGGCGCGCGGTAACCTGGTAGCAGTCATCACCAACGGCACCGCCGTGCTGGGCCTGGGCAATATCGGCCCATTGGCCTCCAAGCCGGTGATGGAAGGCAAGGGCGTGCTGTTCAAGAAGTTCGCCGCCATCGATGTGTTCGACATCGAGATCAACGAAACCGATCCCGACAAACTGGTCGACATCATCGCTTCGCTCGAGCCGACCTTTGGCGGCGTGAACCTCGAAGACATCAAGGCGCCCGAGTGCTTCTACATCGAGCGCAAGCTGCGCGAGCGCATGAAGATTCCGGTCTTCCACGATGACCAGCACGGCACCGCGATCATCGTCGGCGCCGCGATCATGAATGGCCTGAAAGTCGTGGGCAAGGACATTACGTCGTGCAAACTGGTGGTGTCCGGCGCCGGCGCGGCCGCGCTGGCCTGCCTCGACCTGATCGTCGACCTGGGCTTCCCGATCGAAAACATCTATGTCACCGATCTGGCCGGCGTGGTCTACAAGGGCCGCGTCGAACTGATGGACCCGGACAAGGAACGCTTCGCCCAGGACACGCCGCACCGCAGCCTGGCCGAAGTCATTCCGGGCGCCGACATCTTCCTGGGCCTGTCCGCTGGTGGCGTGCTCAAGAAGGAAATGGTCGCGTCGATGGGTCCGAGCCCGCTGATCCTGGCGCTGGCCAACCCGAATCCCGAGATCCTGCCCGAAGACGTGAAAGCCGTGCGCAGCGACGCGATCATCGCCACCGGCCGTTCGGATTATCCGAACCAGGTCAATAACGTGCTGTGCTTCCCGTACATGTTCCGCGGCGCGCTCGATTGCGGCGCGACGACGATCACGCGCGAAATGGAAATTGCCGTCGTCCACGCGATTGCCGACCTGGCCCACGCCGAGCAATCGGACATCGTGGCCTCGGCCTACGGCATCTCGAACCTGTCGTTCGGTCCGGAATACCTGATCCCGATGCCGTTCGATCCGCGCCTCCTGACCCATATCGCGCCGGCCGTGGCCAAGGCCGCGATGGACGGCGGCGTTGCTGCCCGCCCGATCGAGGACCTGGCGGCTTACGCCGAGAACCTGCAGCAGTTCGTGTACCGCAGCGGCACCTTCATGAAGCCGCTGTTTACGATCGCCAAGAGCGCACCGGATGAGCTCAAGCGCATCGTCTACGCCGAAGGCGAAGAAGAGCGCGTGCTGCGCGCCGTGCAGGTGGTGGTCGACGAAAAGCTCGCGCGTCCGATCCTGGTCGGTCGTCCGGCCGTGCTGGAACAGCGCATCGAAAAATTCGGCCTGCGCCTGAAACTCGGCGTGCACTTCGACGTCATCAACCCCGATTTCGACGAGCGTTACCGCGATTACTGGCAGAGCTATCACCAGATGGTGATGCGCAAGGGCGTCACGCAGGACCTGGCCAAGCTGGCCATGCGCCGCCGCCACACGCTGATCGGCGCGATGATGATCCACAAGGGCGAAGCCGACGGCATGATCTGCGGCACCTACGGCACCACGCAGATGCACCTCGAATTCGTCGACCAGGTACTGGGCAAGCGCGCCGGCGCCAAGGTGTATGCGGCGATGAACTTCGTCATCACGCCGGAGCGTCAGCTGGCGATGGTCGATACCCACGTCAACGAAAATCCGAACGCCGAGCAACTGGCCGAGATCACGGTGATGGCGGCCGAAGAGATGGAGCGCTTCGGCATCGTCCCGCGCGCAGCGTTGCTGTCGCACTCGAACTTCGGCAGCGCCAACTCGGAATCGGCGCAAAAGATGCGCGCCGCGCTGGCACTCGTGCAGCAGAAGAAGCCTGACCTCGAAATCGATGGCGAGATGCATGGCGACACGGCGCTCGACGCCAAGATGCGCGCCAAGATCATGCCGAACTCGACGCTCAAGGGCGATGCGAACCTGCTCGTGATGCCGAATATCGACGCCGCGAACATCGCCTATAACCTGGTCAAGACGGCGGCCGGCAACGGCATCGCCATTGGCCCGGTGCTGCTGGGTTGCGCGCGGCCGGTGCATATCCTGACGCCGTCAGCGACCGTGCGCCGGATCGTCAACATGACGGCGCTGGCCGTCGTCGAGGCGGTTTCGCCACGCTAAGCGGGGGCAATGAATGCGTGGATGGCATTGCCGTCCACGCGCCGCCTGACCGTACTTTGTCTCGGGCTGTCGCCCTTTGTCGCGCCCCGGGGACACTCGTAACAAACCGTAAGCACGCCGTTTACCGCGTCATTTTCGCGTCATAATTGACCGGGTAAGCGTTGTCTGAATTGCACCAAACTCCGGAGCGCGAGCCAGTCTGGCGACCTCCTCTGTTACAATCTTCGTTTGGCCGGGCGCCTTTTTCATCACGTTGCGCCTGCAAGACCAACTTCAAATCATCCATCATATGCATAACAAACGAGCCCTCATCACCGGCATCACCGGCCAGGACGGCGCCTATCTGGCGCAACTGCTTCTCGAAAAAGGCTACCACGTCACCGGCACCTATCGCCGTTCGAGCTCAGTCAATTTCTGGCGCATGGATGAGCTCGGCGTTACCACGCATCCGAACCTGTCGCTCGTCGAATACGATCTGACCGACCTGGCCTCGAGCATCCGCCTGCTGGAAACGGCGCAGCCGGGCGAGGTCTATAACCTGGCAGCGCAAAGTTTTGTTGGCGTGTCGTTCGACCAGCCGCTGGCCACCGCATCGATTACCGGTCTGGGCGCGGTCCACCTGCTCGAGGCGATCCGCATCGTCAACCCGAAGATCCGCTTCTACCAGGCGTCGACGTCGGAAATGTTCGGCAAGGTGCAGGCGATCCCGCAAATCGAAGAAACCCCGTTCTACCCGCGCAGCCCGTACGGCGTGGCCAAGCTGTACGCGCACTGGATGACGATCAACTACCGCGAGTCGTATGACATCTTCGGTTCGTCGGGCATCCTGTTCAACCACGAGTCGCCACTGCGCGGCCGTGAGTTCGTCACGCGCAAGATCACCGATACCGTCGCCAAGATCAAGCTGGGCAAGCAGGACGTGCTGGAGCTGGGCAATATGGATGCCAAGCGCGACTGGGGCTTTGCCAAGGAATACGTCGAAGGCATGTGGCGCATGCTGCAGGCCGACAAGCCTGACACCTATGTGCTGGCGACCAACCGCACCGAGACCGTGCGCGATTTCGTCAACATGGCCTTCAAGGCCGTGGACGTGACGCTCGACTGGAGCGGCAGCGGCGACAACGAAGTGGCCCATTGCACCGCCAGCGGCAAGCAACTGGTGCGCGTCTCGCCGAAGTTCTATCGTCCGGCCGAAGTCGAGCTGCTCATTGGCGATCCGGCCAAGGCCAAACGCGAGTTGGGTTGGGAACCGAAGACCACGCTCGAAGAGCTGTGCCAGATGATGGTCGATGCCGACCTGCGTCGCAACGAACTGGGCTTCTCGTTCTGATATGACGCGCCTGGCCACGGACGACACCAGCGCATCTTCGGGGCTTGCCCCGCTGCGTGAAGGGGAGGGGCGGCGCGCCCTGATCACGGGCCTGCGCGGCTTCACCGGGTACTACCTGGCGCAAGAGCTGGCGGCCGCCGGCTATCGCGTGTTCGGCACCGTGATGCCGGGCGAAGAGGTCGGCCCCGACATGGTCGCGGTGGATCTGTGCGACCGCGATGCGGTCGCTGCCATGGTGGCCGAGGTGCAGCCCGATGTCGTGGCGCACCTGGCCGGTATCGCGTTTGTCGGCCACGCCAACGTCGAAGCGATTTACCGCGTCAACGTGGTGGGCACGCGCAATCTGCTCGAGGCGCTTGCTTCAGGCAGTCACCGGCCAACCAGCGTGCTGCTGGCGTCATCGGCCAACATCTATGGAAATGCCAGCGTGCCTGTCATCGATGAAGACGTGCCGCCGGCACCGGCCAACGATTACGCGGTGAGCAAGCTGGCCATGGAATACATGGCGCGCCTGTGGATGGACAAGTTGCCGATCACGATCGTGCGGCCGTTCAACTACACCGGCGTGGGGCAGGCGGACAATTTCCTGCTGCCGAAAATCGTTTCGCATTTCCGCCGCAACGAGGCGCGCATCGAACTGGGCAATCTCGCCATCGCGCGCGACTTCTCGGATGTGCGCATGGTGGCGCGTGCCTACCGCCGCATCCTGGCGGCAGCGCCGGCTGGCGAAGCGTTCAACGTCTGCTCGGGCACGCCGCATTCGCTGTCGAACGTCATCGAGATGATGGGCGAGATCGCCGGCTATCCCATCGACGTGCAGGTCAATCCGGCCTTCGTGCGTGCCAACGACGTGCTGCAACTGACTGGCAGCAATCGCAAGCTGACTGCCGTGGTGGGCGACCTGGCCCCGACGCCGCTGTACGAGACCTTGCGCTGGATGTACCTGGCGTGAACGCCGCAGCGATCAACGTCGGCCTCGGGACGACCATGATCGAACCGGGGCTGACGGGCGGACGCCTCGATGGCATCGGCGTCTACACCAATGCCTTGCTGCGCCACCTGCCGGCCACCGGTTGCACCGTGACGCCGTGGTCCTGGCCGCGTGCGCGCGGCGGGGCCGCTGACATCAGTGTCGGCCAGGCCTTTCCCTATTCGTTCGAAGCCGCCACGCTGCTCGACCTGGTGACGCCGGCGGCGCACCGCGTGCATATGCCGCTCGACCTGTTCCATGTGACCGATTACCGCGTGGTGCGCATGGATTGTCCGGTCGTGGCCAGCCTGCACGACGCCTTGCCGATCAAGCACCCGGAGTGGTGCAATCCGCGCTTGCGCGGGCTGAAAAACCAGTTGCAGGCCAAGGCTGCGCGCAAGGCCGACCACGTGATCGCGCTGTCGCACTTCGCCATTCCCGAACTGGTCGAGTGCTTTGGCGTCGACGAACGGCGCGTGACGGTGGTGCCGTGCGGCGTCGACGAAAGCTGGCTGACGCCGCCCGCGCCAGAGGCCACGCGGGCCACGTTGGCGGCCCACAAGCTGCAGCCGGGCTATTTTCTGTTCGTGGGCACGCTGCAGCCGCGCAAGAATGTCGAGCGCTTGCTGGCCGCCTGGCTGATGCTGCCGGCGGCCGTGCGCGCCGAGCGCACGCTGGTGATCGTCGGCGCGCCCGGCAGCCGCAGCGACGCCCTGGTGGCCAGCATGGGGGCGGCGCGCGCGGCGGGCGAGAACCTCGTCTGGCTCGATCGCCTGACCGACCAGGAACAATTGCGCCACCTGTATGCAGGCGCCGGTGTGTTCGTCTTCCCTTCGCTGTACGAGGGCTATGGGATTCCGGTGCTCGAAGCGTTTGCATCGAACGTGCCGGTGGTGGCGTCCAACACGACCTCGCTGCCCGAAGTGGCGGGCGATGCGGCCTTGCTGGTGGACCCGCTGTCGGCGGGCGAACTGGCCGAGGCCATGCGCACGCTGGCACAGGACAGCGTTGCGCGCACGCGCTGTATCGCCGCCGGGCGTGCACGTGCCGAACAACTGACATGGCAAAACACCGCACGCCTGACGGCAAATGTGTACCGAGCCGTACTTTCGCAGTAAGCTGAGTTGATTATGCGCGTCCTTCATTTTTACAAGACCTACCACCCGGATTCAGTCGGCGGCGTCGAACAGGTGATCCGCCAGATGGCCGTGGGCACCGGGCGCCTTGGCGTGACCAATACCGTGCTGTCGCTGTCGCGCCACCAGAACCTCGCACCGTTCGAGTTCGAGGGCCATATGGTGCACCGGGTCCCGCTCAATGCCGAGATCGCGTCCAACGCCATCTCGGTCCAGTCGATCGGCGCGCTGGCGCGCCTGGCGCGTGAAGCCGACGTCGTGCACTACCACTTCCCGTGGCCGTTCATGGACCTGGCGCACTTCATGGCGCGCGTGAACAAGCCGACGGTGGTCACCTACCACTCCGACATCGTGCGCCAGCGCCACTTGCTGCGCCTGTACCAGCCACTCAAGCACCGCTTCCTGCGCAGCGTCGACGCCATCGTCGCGACCTCGCCCAATTACCTGGGCTCATCCACCGTGCTGGCGCGGTATCCGGGCAAGACCAGCGTGATCCCGTTCGGCCTGGACCGCACCACCTACCCGCAGCCCGACCCCGATCGCCTGGCGCACTGGCGCGAGCGGGTCGGTCCCAAGTTCTTCCTGTTCGTGGGCGTGCTGCGCTACTACAAGGGCCTGCACATCCTGCTCGAAGCGGCGGCCGGCACCGATTACCCGGTCGTCATCGTCGGCGCGGGACCAATCGAGCACGAGCTCAAGGAACAAGCCGCACGCCTGGGCCTGAAGAACGTCCTGTTCGTCGGCGCAATCGACGAACCCGATAAAGCCGCGCTGCTGACGCTGTGCTACGCGGTCTCGTTCCCGTCGCACCTGCGCTCGGAAGCTTTCGGCATCTCGCTGCTCGAAGGCGCGATGTACGGCAAGCCCATGATTTCGAGCGAGATCGGCACCGGCACCACGTACATCAACATCGATGGCGACACGGGCCTGGTGGTCCCGCCATCGGACGCGCTGGCCTTGCGCGCCGCAATGCGCACGCTGTGGGACAACCCCGAGCTCGCCCGCACGATGGGCCGGCGCGCCGCCGCACGCTTCGAAGAGCTGTTCACCTCCGAACAAATGGCCGCCAACTACACCGCGCTCTACCACGACCTGATCGCCCGCCGCGCCACCGGCTCAAGCACCGCCGCGCTTGAGCAAACGGAAGCAGGTTTGTCGCAGACGAAAGTCTGAGACGACGCATCGCAGACGAAAGTCTGGGACGACGCATCGCAGACGAAAGTCTGAGACGACGCATCACCCCGCGATCGGCAACGCCGATCGCACCCCCAATCCCCGCCTGAGTCGCTGTCACCACACAAATCCATGCCCCAAAACCCTTGAAAAACAATTAGGGTCAGAGTCGAATTGTTTGACAACTTTGAGGAATTGCCCAATAAATCGACTCTGACCCTAATTAATTTTTGCCAGTTTGGCGTGTAATTTGATGCTCCGAAAAAATTCAATTACTGACGGCATCAGAAACGCCGCGCACCATCGAAAAAGCCCCCAAAACAATTAGGGTCAGAGTCGAATTGTTTGGCAACTCTGGGTAATTGCCCAATAATTCTACTCTGACCCTAATTAATTTTTACTCTGACCCTAATTAATTTTTAGGGGGGGGTTAGGGTTTTTCGGCCCAGCGGGTGCGGATTTCGCGGATGGCGGGGATGCGGGTGGTGAAGAGGTCGACGAGCTGGGGATCGAAGTGGCGGCCTTTCTGGTCGTGCAGGAAGGCGACTGCGTCTTCTTCGGTCCAGGCTTTCTTGTACGGTCGCAGCGAGGTCAGCGCGTCGAAGACGTCGGCGATGGCCACGATGCGGCCGACCAGCGGGATCGCTTCCCCGGCCAGGCCGTTCGGGTAGCCGCTGCCATCGTATTTTTCGTGGTGCGTGAGCGCGATCTTGCGCGCCAGCGCCAGCATGCCGCTGGTGTGTTCGCCGATGATCTCGGCGCCGATCGTCACGTGGCTCTGCATGATCTTCCATTCGTCGGGGTCGAGCGGTCCCGGTTTTTGCAGGATGCGATCCGGGATGCCGATCTTGCCCACGTCATGCATCGGCGCCGCGTGCAGCAGGTCGTCCGCTTCCACCTCGTTCAGGCCGGCTGCGATGCCCAGGATGTGCGAAAAATGGCTCATGCGGATCACGTGCAGGCCGGTCTCGTTGTCCTTGTACTCGGCCGCCAGGCCCAGGCGCTGGACGATCTCCAGACGGCTCGCGCGCAGCGCTTCCATGCGCACCAGCGACAGGTGGGTGCGCACGCGCGCGCGCACCACCGGCGGGCTGACCGGCTTGGTGATGTAGTCGACCGCGCCGGCCTCGAAGCCTTCCACTTCATCGGCAGTCTCGGTCAGGGCGGTCACGAAAATCACCGGCACCGACGCCGTGGCCGGATGGGCCTTGAGCGCCGCGCACACTTCGTAGCCGGACATCCCCGGCATCATCACGTCCAGCAGGACCAGGTCGGGCTGCTCCTGGCGCGCCAGTTCGAGCGCGCGCGCGCCATCCTTGGCGAACAGCAGGCGGTAGTGGTCCTGCAGGATCTGGCGCAGCAGCTGCAGGTTGCTCGCTTCATCGTCGACGGCCAGGATCAGCGGTCGGGTATTCGGTTGGTTCATGCGGAAGGATCGTTGGTGGCGTCGCCAGGCGCGCCGTCAGAGGACTCGGCCCCCAGGATCGCCAGCACGGCTTCCAGGTGATCGAGGGCGAGATCGAAGTCGAAATCGGCGATGGCCGACTGCACCTGGGCCACGCGGGTGATGGCCGGGTGGGCGGCCAGCGCCACGGCCAGGCTGGTCATGGCGCCGTCGTTCAGGGCGCCGCGGCGCAGCGCTTCGAGCAGCACGCCGCCGGCACGCCGCGCGCGTGTCAGGTCGACGCTGGCACCTGGCGTGGCCGGCACTGGCGTGGCGGCCACGTTGCCGATCGCGGCCAGCGCAGCTTCGAGCGCCTGTCCCGCCACGCCCAGGGCCTCGGCCGCGTGCCGCTCGTCCGTCGGCACCGCGTTGGTCGCCTGCTCCAGCGTCGCCAGCGCGTCGGACAAGCGCTCCAGGCCGACGTTGGCGGCGGCGCCGCGCACCTTGTGCGCCAGCATGCGCAGTTGCACGTGCTCGCCACCGGCGGCATGCAGGCGCATCGCGCCGTCCAGCTGTGCGTACTGGCGGCCGAAGTGGTCGAGGGCTTCGGCATAAGCGTCTTCGCGGTTGCTCCAGCGGTGCAGGCCGGCGCGCCGGTTGAGCACTTCGCGTGGCGCCGTCGGAACGGCGGCCGCCTCGGCCGGTACCCCGCCTTCGAGACCGAGCACGCGCGCGATCTCGTGCGACAGGGCGAACCAGTCGACCGGCTTGCTGGCAAAGCCGTCCATGCCGGCATCGACGCTGGCCTGGCGGTGCTCGGCCAGCACGCTGGCGGTCATCGCGATCACCGGCAGGCGCGCCGTGCCATGACGCGCCTCGTGCTCGCGAATGGCGCGCGTTGCGTCCAGGCCATCCATCACCGGCATCTGGAAGTCCATCAGCGCCACGTCGTACTCGCCGCTGGTGGCCAGTTCGACGATCGCGCCGCCGTCGCGCGCAGCCGTCATCGTGTGCCCGCGGCGCGTCATCAACAGTTGCATCAGTTCGAGATTCTGCGGCACGTCGTCGGCCACCAGCACGCGCAGCGGCGGCAGCACGGCAGCGCTGCGCACACGCGGCGCCTGATTGCCAAAGCGCGCCAGGATCAGCGGCACGCGCACGTGGAAGGTTGTGCCCTGGCCCGGCTGGCTCTCGGCCCAGATCCGCCCGCCCATCAGCTCGACGAGCTGCTTGCTGATCGTGGTGCCCAACCCGGTCCCGCCGAAGCGGCGCGTCATCGACGCGTCGGCCTGGGTGAACGGATCGAAGATCGCGGCCAGGCGCTCGGGCGCGATGCCGATGCCGGTGTCGATCACGGCGATGCACAGCTGGTCGACATCGGCGCGCACGGTCAGCGTCACGCCGCCGGTGGCGGTGAACTTGATCGCGTTGTCGAGCAGGTTGGTGAGCACCTGGCGCATGCGCAGTTCGTCGCCGCGCAGGCCGGTGGGCAGCGCCGGGTCGTACTGGATATCCAGGTGCAGGCCCTTGGCGCGCGCATTGGCCGCCAGCGTCGACGACAGTTCATCGATCAGCGACAGCAGGTTGTAGTCGTTCTGTTCGAGTTCGACCGCGCCTTTTTCGAGCTTGGCCGTGTCGAGGATTTCGTTGAGCAGCCGCAGCAGGGCGCGGCCTGCGCTGCGCACGGTGTCCAGGTGGCGGCGCTGCTCGACATTGAGTTCGCCGTCGAGCAGCACGTCGGTAAAGCCCAGGATCGAATTCATCGGCGTGCGGATTTCGTGGCTCATATTCGCCACGAAGGTCGCGCGGGCGGCCGCAGCCTGCTCGGCCTTCTCCTTGGCGCAGCGCAGCGCTTCTTCCATCTCGCGCCGCTCGGTGATGTCGAGGATGACGCCATCGAGGTACTGGAGGTTGCCGGCTTCGTCGTGCACGCCGGTGCCGTTTTCCCACAGCCAGCGCACGCTGCCATCGGCATGCAGCAGGCGGTATTCGACCAGGTACGGCCGGTGCTCGCGCATCGCGGCGCTGGTTTCCTTGCCCACCCGCAGGCGATCTTCGGCGTGGATCATCGCGCCGAACACGCGGCGCGGCGGGCTGCCCAGGAAGTCGCGCGCCGGGTAACCGGTAACGCGTTCGACCGCATCGCTGATGAAGATCAGTGGCCAGTCTTCATTGAGCGCGCTGCGGTACGAGATGCCGGGAATATTGCCGATCAGGGAGCGGAACTGCTGCTCGCTGGCCTGCAGCGCGCTCTCCATCGCACGCCGCTCGCTGATGTCGGTGACGAAGCAGACGAACAGGTCCTGCTCGCGCAGGCGCGCATGGCCGATTGCGCCCCGTACCGGGACTTCGTGGCCATCCTTGTGCAGGCACCAGGTCTCGGTGCTGGTGTTGATGCCTTCCAGGCTGCCACGCGCCAGCACGGTCAGTACGTTAAGGTTGGCGGCGCGACCGCGCTCGGTGAGCAGCAGTCCGATGCTGCGCCCGACGATCTCGTCGCGGCGCCAGCCGAAGATGCGCTCGGCCGAGGCATTGAATTCGGTGATGATGCCGTCACGCCCGACCGTGATCACGCCGTCGACCGTGGTGGTGAGCAGGGCGCGCATCCAGGCTTCGCTGCGCGAGAGGTCCTGGAACATCTGGCGATAGCGCAGCAGGCCGTTCACCCCCAGCACGGCCACCGACAGCGCCACCGTGGTCACCGTGATCGACAGCGCCAGGAAGCCGCTGTTGGTATCGGCCGCGCCGCCTGGATCGACCGTGCCCGAGAAGCGCGCAGCCGCCATGCCGGTATAGTGCATGCCGGCGATCGCGCAGCCCATCACGCAGGCCGACAGCAGCAGGCGGCGCGGTTCGGACACCGACTGGAAGCGCGACAGGCCGTGGCGCACGCTCAGGGCCAGCGTGGCCAGGATCACGGCCACCAGGATCGAGACCGCGAACGTGAACGGATCGTAGTGCAGCGACAGGCGCATGCGCATGCCGTCCATGCCGGCATAGTGCATCGCGCCGATACCGGCGCCGACCAGCACGCCGCCCACGAGCAAATGGGACAGGCGCAGTTCGGAACGCGAGATCAGGCTCAGCGCCACCCACGACGCACCGATGCTGGGCAGCGCCGACAGCAGCGTTGTCCAGTGGTCGTAATGCACCGGCGTGCACAGGTCGAAGGCAAGCATGCCGATGAAGTGCATCGCCCAGACTCCGGCGCCCAGCGCCAGGCTACCCGTGCCAAGCGCGATGGCGCGGTGCGACGGATGGGCACTGGCCTGCCCGGTCACCTGCAACCCCATCCACGACGAGAAGATCGCCACCAGCAGCGACAGCCCTACCAGAGTAGGGTCGTACATCCCGTACGTCAGCAAGGATGGGTCTTCAGGAACGGCAAACGATGGCAGCATGGTGAAGGCAGAGTTGTATTGAAGTAAAAAAAACTTCCATATGGCATTAAACCGAAGTATCGCATTTTCCGAATTTACTGTGTTGGTGCACGTGAGATTGCTGGACGAATTGTTGTGTTCTGTAGCGTCCAAGCGACCAATTCAGCCTGTTCATTGCGTAAAAATCATGCTCGCTGGTATGCTGAGGGCGCAACAAACTACATCCCGTCGCCCTTGCGCGCCGCATCCGTGGCGCTCATCCCAAGAGAATCAGATGCGATTTCGGCAACTCTGCATTGGCCTTGTCATCCTGTCAGGCAGCCTGTCGGCAACGACGCGGGCGGCCCCGCTGCCCGCGCCCTACCTGTCGATCACCACCGAAAGCTCGGCGCCATCGAGCATGCTCGAGGACGGGCGCGTGGTCGGTATCGCCACCGACAAGATCCGGGTTGTCATGGAACGGGTCGGGGTCACCCACGACATCACGCTGCTGCCCTGGAAGCGCGCATACGCAGCGGCACTGCAGCAGGCCAATGGCTGCGTGTACTCCGCCACCCGCACGCCGGAACGGGAAGCCCTGTTCAAGTGGATCGGGCCGACCGACGAGGCGCAGTGGGTCCTGATGGGGCGCATCGACCGCGCCTGGCGTATCACGAGCCTGGAAGACGCACGCGGCCTGCGCATTGGCACCTATGCCGGCGACGCACGTGACACTTATCTGCGTAGCCGGGGCCATGTCGTCGATACGTCGCCCCATGACATGCTCAATCCGCCCAAGCTCCTGCAGGGCCGCATCGATCTGTGGGCCGCCAGCTGGCGCGCGGGCAGCGACGTGCTGGCCCGGAATGGCTGGGACAAGCAGATCGTGCCGGTGTTCGTGTTCAACCGTGTCGCCGTTTATCTTGCCTGCAACCGGGCCGTGCCCGATGCACTGGTCAAGCGCCTGAATGCCGGGTTTGACGCGATCGAGCGCGACGGCACGGCACGCGCCATCGAGCAGCGCTACGAGCGGCGTGCTACTACACGGTGACAGGGCCTTACGTTTGACTTATAGTGCGTCATGATTGTTTTTAATCAAGCGAACTTGTTATTCGCAACGTTTTTTGGCACCACTTTTCGCAAGTACACGATTTCATTAGGCTGCAATGGACACACTCGAGCAATTCGTCGAAAAATTCAAGAACGCGGTCGACTTCCAGGATGATGTGCACCTGACCGGCGAGACCAATCTCAAGACGCTGGCCGAATGGGACTCGCTGGCGGCGCTGGGCGTGATCATCATGTTCGACATGGAGTACGACAAGGCGATCACCGGCAAGGACCTGGTCGAGTGCCAGCTCGTGAGCGACGTCTACAAGCTGATCGGCTGATACCATGGCCCAGGCGACCATCCGCAATGTGCGCTATGCCGGCATGGCGTCCTGCGTGCCACGGCGCGTCCTGTCCAACCTGCACGATTGTCCACCGCAGATCAAGAGCGCGCGCGAACGTGTGGTGCGCAATATCGGCATCGAGACGCGCCGCATCTGCCCCGAATGGCAAACCTTCTCGGACCTGGCGTTCGACGCCAGCGAGCGCCTGCTGGCCGAGCTGCAGTGGAACAAGGACGAGATCGACGCGCTGATCGTCATCACCCAGTCGCCCGACTACCTGATTCCGGCCACCGCCATCATCCTGCAGGACCGCCTGGGCCTGAAGCCCGGCACGATCGCCTTCGACATCAACCTGGGCTGTTCGGCCTATGCCTTCGGCCTGCACGTGCTGGGCGCGATGATGGCCTCGGGCGGCATCAGGAAGGCGCTGCTGCTGGTGGGCGACAGGGCCGCCACCGTGGTCGAGCCGTTGTTCTCGGACGCGGGCACCGCCACCGCGCTCGAATACGATCCGGCGGCGCCGCCGATGTACTTCGACCTCAATAGCGACGGCAGCGGCTACCGCGCCATCATGCTGCCGGCGGGCGGCCATCGCGAACCGATCGGCCTGCAGCACCTGCTTCCGTACAAGGACGACGACGGAATCCTGCGCAGTCCGGCCGCGCTGGTGCTCGACGGTCCGGCGGTGCTGAGCTTCTCGACCCAGCGCGTGCCGCCCGCCGTGCGTGCGCTGCTGGCGTATGCCGAATGCCCGATCGAGGCTGTCGACTACTTCATCTTTCACCAGGCGAACCGGATGATCAACGACACCATCCGCAAGAAGCTTGGCTTGCCGGTCGAGAAGGTGCCGTCGACGCTGCATGACTTCGGCAACACCAGCGGGGCCTCGATCCCGGTGACGATGACGGCGCGCCTGCGCGAAGCCCTGCAGGGCGGCAAGCACAAGGTCTTGATGTCGGGTTTCGGCATCGGCCTGTCGTGGGGCAGCTGCATCGTCGACATCGACCGCGCGGTGTTCCCGGCGCTGGTCGAATCATGAATGCATCGCCATTCAGCCTCGCGGACCGGACGATCCTGATCACCGGCGCGTCGTCGGGCATCGGCGAAGCCACGGCCCGCCTGTGCGCCGGCATGGGCGCGCGCATTCTCGCCTGCGGACGCGATTCCGACCGGCTGGCGCGCGTTGTTGCCGGCCTGGCCGGCGCAGGCCACCAGGCCATCGTCGGCGACCTGACCGATCCGGCCGCGCGCCAGGCCCTCGTCGATGCCGCGCCCAGCCTGGACGGCTGCGTGTTCAGCGCCGGTGCCGCGCAGCTCGCGCCGATGCGCATGGTGACCCAGCGCCACCTCGATCAGCTGTTTGCCGTGAACTACGACGCGCCCGTGCTGCTCACGCAAGCCTTGCTGGCCAGGCGCAAGGTCGCAGCCAATGCGTCGCTCGTGTACGTGACGGCAGTGGCCGAACACGTCGCGCCGCACGCTACGGGCATCTACTCCGGCGCCAAGGCGGCGCTGACCGCCACCGTGCGCACGATCGCGGTCGAACACGCAAAGCAGGGCGTGCGCGCCAACTGCGTCTCGCCCGGCTACGTCGCCACGCCGATGCTCGATGGCCTGCAAAATGTGATGAGCACGGGCGACAAGGCAGCCCTGGCGCCACTGGGCATGATCGAACCGGACGACGTGGCCGGCGCCATCGCCTGGCTGCTGGCGCCGGCCAGCCGCTGGGTATCACGAACTTCCCTGGTCATCGATTCGGGCTTGACCCTGCACGTGCGATGAACGACACATCCCTGTTCCAGCATCCGTTCCACCTGCGCCGCAAGACCGTGCTGGTCACCGGCGCATCGAGCGGCATTGGCCGCGCCGTCGCCGTCGAATGCGCCCGCGCCGGCGCGCGCGTCGTCATCAATGGCCGCGATGCAGCGCGCCTGGCCGCTACGCTTGCAGTGCTCGACGCCGTGCCCGATGCGGGGGCCGAACACGTGGCCTGCGTGGCCGACCTGACCGATCCGCCGCAGATGGCGCGCCTGGTGGCCGCGTGCGGCGAGCTCGATGGCGTGGTGCACGCCGCCGGCGTGCATGGCGTGACGCCGCTGCGCATGCTGCGCCAGAGCTTCATGCAGACGGTGCTCGATGCAAACTTCCTGGCACCGCTCATGCTCACCCAGCAACTGCTGGCCAAAAAGACGCTGCGCAACGGCGCCTCGCTGGTGTTCATGTCGTCGATTGCGGCGCACACCGGTACCGTCGGCGTGGGCCCGTATTCGGCGTCCAAGGCGGCGCTCGAAGGGATGATTCGCCCGCTGGCGCTGGAGATCGCGCCGCGCGCCATGCGCGCCAACGCCATCGCACCGGGCCTGGTCGATACGCCGCTGGTCAACGACGATCGCGCCTGGCTCGACGAAAAGGCCAACATGTATCCGCTGGGTCTGGGCAAGCCCGAAGACGTCGCCTACGCCGCCATCTACCTGCTGGCCGATATCAGCCGCAAGGTGACCGGCATGCAGCTGCACCTGGACGGAGGCATTCCATGGACGTGACGCCCCGCCCGAAAGACGCATTGATCATCAGCGCCGGCGGCTTTGGCCGCAGCGTCTACAACATCATGCAAAGCGACATCGCCAATGGCGTCGACTGGACCGTCACCGGCTTTCTCGACAACCGCGGCGAGCTGGCGGCCGGTACGCCGCTGCCGGTGCTGGGTGACCCGCTGACCTGGCGCGCGGGTCCGAATCAAGAATTCCTGTGCGCGCTGGGCCAGCCGGCGCAGCGCCGCCATTTCGCTGCGCCGCTGCTGGCGCAGGGCGCGACCTTCATGAGTCTCTGCACCGGCCTGCACAAGGCGATCGGTGTCCGGATGGGCGCCGGCTGCCTGTTCGAGCCCGAGGTGCGTATGGGCGTGGACACGCGCCTGGGCGACTTCGTGTTCATCCAGTCCACCAGCGTGATCGGCTACGAAGTGCAGATCGGCGACTACACCACGATCGGCAGTTTCGTGTTCGTGGGCGGTGGGGCGCGCATCGGCAGCGACGTGATCATCCACCCGCACGCGACCATCCTGCCGCGCGTGACGGTGGGCGATGGCGCCGTCATTGGCGCCGGCGCCGTCGTCATGGCCGACGTGCCGCCGGGCGTGACGATGATCGGCAACCCGGCCAAGATCTTCCGGTTCAAGTAATGCGCTCACGCATGCCGCCGCAGGCGTACATCGACGAGGCCTGGTTCGCGCGCGAACGCGAACTGCTGTTCAAGCCGTTATGGCAGTTCATCGGCCTGAAGGTCATGCTCGAGAAGCACAATGCCTTCATGACGCGCACGCTGTTTGGCATCCCGGTCGTGGTCCAGAACTTCCATGGTGAGCTGCGCGCGTTTGAAAACATCTGCCCGCACCGGCAAAATCCCATCCAGGTCCAGCCGCATGGCGTGCGGCCGCTGTTTTGCGGCTACCACGGCTGGAGCTTCGACCGCGAGGGCGCCACGCGCATCCCGCACGAGGATGCGCTGTACCGCTTCCCGCAGGAAGAGCGGGCCTGCATTCACCTGCGCCGCTTCGCGCTGGAAGTCGTCGGCAACCTGGTATTCGTGTGCCTGGCCGGGACGCCCCTGCCGATCAAGCAGCAGTTCGGTGCAGCCATGCTGGCTTCGCTCACGGCCTCGTCGCTGGCCTACGACAGCGAAGTGATCATGACGACGTACGAGGGCCACTTCAACTGGAAGCTGGCCTACGAAAACCTGCGTGACGGCCACCACCCGCGCTATCTGCATGCGCGCTCGCTGTATCAGGACGTCAAGTTCGAGGCGAGCATCAGCGAAGAGGGCGTGGCGGGCCTGCGCCGCCTGCAGCAGGCCGGCATTGGCGAGCGCAACCGCGCGCTGGGCCTGATGCGCAGCTTCAGCGGCGGCGGGCGCGATGCGCCGATGGCGTCGCCCCCGGACGAGCCGTACCACGTTCACGTCGAGCGCTACCGCGACCAGGACTGGTACTACAACTGGCTGGCGTTCCCGAACCTGCACATCGCCTCGGCGAACGGCGGCCATGCCTTCATCATCGAGCACCACATCCCCGTCGCGGCCGGGCGTACCGACCTGGTGGTGTACTACCTGACGGCGAAGAAGAAGCAGCCGTACGCGTCGTCGGCCGCGGTCCTGCATGCACACATGATGGGTACCGATATAGTCATGCGCGAGGATATCGAGGTGATGGAACAGATCCAGCGCACGCTGCACCCGGGCGCGCGCTCGCCCCATCTGGGCGACTACGAATTCATCAACGCCAGCCTGGAACTCTGGTACCTGGACCTGATGGAGGGGAAGTTTGCCTTGTAAGCACGTGATCGGTCATGGGCCGGAACTGGCACGCGCACTGGCGGCGTGGCGCTCTGTCGCCCCGGCGGCGGCGCTGGAGCTGCGGCCGCTGGAGCTCGACCCGGCCGCCGGCCAGGCGGCGCTGGCGGCAGCGCTGGACGGCCTCGATGGCCTGGATGGTGAGGGCGCCACTGCCTTCGTCGCGCTCGATGCACGCTTCCTGAACGGCATGCGCCTGGACCTGATGGCGAGCCTGCGGTTGCGCGGTATCGCCATGCCGGCGCTGGTCGAACCCGGCGCCCTGGTGGCCGCTGGCGTGCGCATGGACGACAACTGCTGGATCGGCGCCGGCGCGATCATCCAGCATGGCAGCCGGATCGGCTTCAATACCGTGATCGGTGCCGGCGCCGTCGTCGGCAGCGGCGTCACGGTCGGCCACTCGGTCTGGATCGACGAGGGTGTGGTGATCGGGCGCGGTGCGCGCATCGGCGCCCAGGTCACGCTCGGCCTGGGCGTGATCGTCGGTCATGGCCGCCAGATCGGCAAGCTGTGCATCGTCGACAAGGCGGGGCGCATCGAGCATGACATCGCTGCCAAAACGTTCATCCACGCGACCCACGCCCAGCCAATCGTCATCATCGGCGCCTAATTGAAGTCCTGGCGGTCCGAGAACAGCAATTGCGTGTCGTACAGGCTCGATGAATAGTGGCGCATCGCCACGTGCTGGTAGCGGGTGATGTCGTCCATTGTGGCCAGCAGCTCCGGGATGTCCTTTGCATAGTGGTAGGCCGAGATGGTCATGTCCGGCTTGCAGGCCGCGATCGTGCGCGCGCCGCCCTTGAGTACTTGCGCTTCCCAGCCTTCCACATCGATCTTCATGATCGTGGCTTCGTCGACGACGCTGTCGATGGCCATGATGTTCATGGTGGTCTTGATGCCCCCGCCGGCGAAGTTGCTGCCGAAACGGTTGTCCGGGTTTTCGTAGAAATCGACCTCGCCATCTTCTGCGCCCAGGCCGGCGAAATACGGGTGCACGTCGGGCAGGTGCGCAGCCAGATTGCGCAGCGCTGCGAAATTGGTCGCATCGGGCTCGAACGCATGCACCGCGCGGTACTGGCCGCGCGCGATGTGGAAGAAGTGGGCCACCGTGTCGCCGTGCGCCGCCCCGGCATCGATGAAGATGTCGTTCGTGCCGACCTTCAGCCCGGCCTGGGTGGAAAAGCTGTTCATGAATTCACCGAGCGGGAAGGCGGCCTCGATGAGCGGACGGCGATCGAGCGTCAGGAAGGCGCGCAGGCGCGCCAGCAGCGTGGTGCGCGACCAGTCGTCGCTGAAACGTCCGGCCAGCGCGATGAACTGGTCCAGGTTGGCCACCACGTGCTCGCGTTCCTGGCGCACGGTCTGGTAGGTGTGGACGTTATCGAGCTGATGCATCGCGTACAGGCAGTCGCGCACCGGTACGCCCTGCGCCGCGATCTTCGCGGCGACCTGCTTGCCGGCCAGGTTGTCGTTGAAATCGATGACGACGATGCGTTTGCCGGCCGCGCGTGCGACCAGATCGGCGATCTCGATGAACCCCCAGTTGACCCGCAGCGGCAACTGCTGCGCGATGCGGGTGCGCTTTTCGGGCGAAACCGAGAACACGGCGATGCCGGCGAAATTGGGCAGTGATCTGGCGATGGTGTTGGCGCGCAGCGCAAAGCTGCCGGTATGGTCGCCCAGGAAGTAGACCTCGTCGAACGCATGCAGGTCGTCGAAGGCAGTATCGGCGTGGCCGGCGAGCGCGTTGAAATCGGCGAGCGTCGCGTGGCGAAATGGCTGGATGGTCATGGTGTGTCCTGTGGTTCGTGAGGTTACGGTCGGTCGACATGATGTCGACCCGGCGCCGCGCCGGGGTCGAACACGCCCAGGTCGAGTCGGGTGAGCAGGGCGTCAGGCGTGGGTAGATGCATCGTGCGATTCAGGATTGCTTGATCAGGCCGACGATGCGCTCGACATCCTGCGCGCCGAGTGCCGGATAAATAGGAAGGCAAATGACCTGATTCGCGATCACGTTGGCCTGGGGCAGGTTCGCGGGCGCCGCCGACGGCATGGCGCGGTACATCGGGAAGTGGCTGATCAGGGGATAGAAATAGCGGCGCGCGTGAACCCCTGCATCGTGCAGCTTCTGGTGCAGCGCATCTCGGCTGAGGGGATAGGTGTCGCGCACCAGCACCGCGAAGTAGCTGTTGTTGGCGTCGTCGCCGAGGTCCGGCATCGGATCGATGCCGGCAATGTCTGCCAGCAGGCGCCGGTAGTGCGCGGCGATCTCCCGGCGCTGCGCGAGCGCGGCGTCGATGCCACGCAGTTGCAGCAGGCCGAAGGCGGCGCTGACCTCGTTCATCTTGCCGTTGATGCCGGCCGCGACGACCGTTTGCTCGTCCTGGATGCCGAAGTTCTTGAGCAGGTCGATATGGCGCTTGGTGGCCGCGTCGTGGCAGATGATCGCGCCGCCTTCGAAGGTATTGAATACCTTGGTCGCATGAAAACTCAGCACCGACAGGTCGCCGTGGCGCAGGATGCTGGCGCCGTCCTGGCGTACGCCGAAGGCATGGGCCGCGTCGTAAATGACCTTCAGGCCGTGCTTGCGGGCGATGCGTTCGATGGCTGTTACGTCGCACGGGATCCCGTAGCAGTGCACCGGCATGATGGCCGTGGTGCGCGGCGTGATCGCTGCTTCGATGCGCGCCGGATCGAGGTTGAACGTGACCGGGTCGATATCGGCGAAGACGGGCTGCAGGCCGTTCCACAGCAGCGCGTGGCTGGTGGCGACGAACGAATAGGGTGTGGTGATCACCTCGCCCTCGATGCCCAGTGCCTGCAGGGCCGTCATCAGGGCCAGTGTGCCATTGGCGAACAGCGAGATATGCGCGACGCCCAGGTAATCGCACAGCGCTGCTTCGAGCTGCTGGTGGAACTGGCCGCCATTGGTCAGGAATTTGCTCTCCCAGATCTGCTCGAGGTAGGGAATGAAGTCCTGCAGCGGTGGCAGGTGCGGCTGGGTGACGCGGATCGGGGGTGCTGCCGGCGCCGGCGCCGGCACAGTATCCGGTTGCTGATTCAGCGTTTGGTGTGGCTCGTGCTGCGGCTTGTGCTTTGGCGGCAACGGCACGTCGAAGCTGGTGGCCGGCTGGCCCGCGCACCAGCGCCGCCACATCAACCGTAATGCATGCTCGACGCTGTCGGCGATCCGATTCATGGGGCCGGACGCGGTGGGCGCGAAGCGGCCGCGCATGCCGGCGCGCAGCACGGCCAGCGCGGGCAGGTCGCTGCACGCGGCCGCACCTTTTGCGGCGAAGGCGGCGGCGTCGTGCGCGATGAACTGTGGCAGCGCATTGTGTTCGAGGATGCAGGCCGTCTGACGGCCGGCGGCGGTCTCGCCCGCGAGCGTCAGCGTCGGCACGCCCATCCACATCGCGTGCAGCGTCGTCGTGCCGCCCGAGTACGGGAAGGTATCGAGGCAGATGTCGACCTCGTTGTGCAGGGCAAGATAGTCGTGCATGCCGGCGCGGCCATGAAAGCGCAGGCGCTCGGGCGCGATGCCTTCTTCGTCGAACCATGGCAGCAGGCTCTCGTGGCCGTGGTCGGGCAGGCCGGCCACGAGCAGCCGCGCAGTGGGCACGGCGCGCAGCAGACCGGCCCAGGCAGCGACCACGGCGCGGCTGATCTTGCTGAGGCGATTGAAGCTGCCGAACGTGACGTAGCCATTGGCCAGCGCCGGGGGCGCGACGATGTCGGGCGCGTCGGCGGCCGGCTGGAACGGCGCCGAGACCGGCAAGCGCACCAGTTTTTCGGTGAACAGGTGGTCGAACTGGCCGGCCGGCAGGATGAAGCGGTCGGTCAGGTAGTAATCCATCGCGGCCAACCCCGTGGTGCCCGGGTAGCCGATCCAGGTCGCCTGCAGCGGCGCCGGCTTGCGCGCGAACACCGGCAGCCGGTTGTGGGCGGTGTGGCCGGCCAGGTCAATCAGGATGTCGATGCCATCGGCGACGATCTGCGCGTCCAGCGCGGTGTCGTCCAGGCCGGCCACATCGCGCCACTGGGCCATGTGGCCACGCAGGCGCGCGGTAACTGCATCGTGCACCGGATAGTTGTAATAGGCGTAAAGCACCAGGCCGGGCCGGCCTGCCAGGCGCGCCAGCAGCGGTTCGATGAACGCGGCCACCGCGTGGTTGCGCAGGTCGCCCGAGACGAGTCCGACGCGCAGAGTGCGCCCGGGGTCCGGCGTGTTGTGCCAGGTGGTGCGCGGCGCCCCGATGCGCGCTTCGAGCTGCTGCCCGAAAGCGCAATGCGCGGCAAACAGCGCATCGGCACCGATGCTGCTCACCTGGCTCATGCAGAACAGCATATTGCTGTGCGCATCGGTGTTGTGCGGATCGCGTGCCAGCACGCTGCGGTAGGCCTCGACCGCCTCAAGCGCGCGGCTCTGATGCTGCAGGATCATCGCGAGGGTATTGCCGGCCTGCGCATGGGCCGGATCAAGCGCGAGCGCGGTGCTGGCGCTGGCATACGCTTCGCTCAGGCGGCCTGCGTCAAGCAGCGTGAGCGCCATGTGGTTGTGGGCGTGGGCATCGTCCGCCCGCAGCGCGACGGCGCGTTCGAGCACGGCCTGCGCGTCAGCCAGCCGGCCTGCGCCCCGCAGCAGCAAGCCCAGGTTGCTCAGCGCCTCGGCGTCGTCCGGCGCGTACTGCACGGCCACCTGCATCGACTCGAGCGCCTGCAGCAGGTTGCCCTGCAGGTGGTGGATACCGCCCAGCAGCTTGTGGCCGAACGGATGCTGCGGAAACTGCTCGGTTAAAAACTGCGCCGCATAACCGGCTTCATCGAGGCGGCCCGATGCGAACAGCGCCGTGGCGGCGGCGATCGTTTCGGGATCCGGCGCGCCGGCCGTGGCCAGTTGCTGCTCGAACGCATCGACCTCCGGCCCTGCCAGGCCGTGGCTGCGCCCCAGGGCGATCAAGTCGTGCGCGGTGGCGAACTGGCGCGCGGCGATCAGCGCCTCGATGTAGGCGAGCCAGTAGCGCCCTTCGCCCGTGGCGCCCTGCAGGGCTTCGGTCAGGTGCGGAATCGCGGCGGCCAGGTCGCCGGCCTGGCGCGCCAGCAGGCCCAGGCCAAAGTGGGCGCCGGCATGGCCGGGGGCCAGGTCGAGCACGGCGCGGTACAGTGCTTCGGCCTGCGCCGGCTGGCCGGCGGCGGTTTCATTTTCGGCGGCCTGCAATGCTTCATCGACGATGTGCCGGACCGCGTCGCTGAGGGGAGTGCGCTGTTGTTCCATGGATGCGGGCGGCGGCCTTTGCCTATCGAGAGGGCGTGCAGGAAGTACGGATGTGACGACCGGCGCGGGGTAGTAGAGAGCGCAGGCCGGATTGTTCTACAGCATCATTCGACACAATAGATCATGAGCTTGCCAGGGTCAAGAATCGGCGGTGTGCCGCTGCTGCTGGAGCGCAGCTTGCACACATGATAAGCTGCCCCATTCTGCAAAAAAGGTGAGTTCATGAGCGCGTTGGTGAGGACGGAGATTGTGGGGCTGGACGAGATCCTGCACGGTGGCATCCCACGCAATAACAACCTGCTCGTCGAAGGGCCGCCCGGTGCGGGCAAAACGACGCTGGGACTGGGCTTCATCTACCGCGGCGCCGTCGACTTCGACGAGCCGGGCGCCATCGTCTCGTTCGAGCTCGACCCGGCCAAGCTGCTGCGCGACGCGGCCGGCTTCGACTGGGACCTGCAGGGCATGATCGACCAGGGCCGGATCAAGATCATCCAGACCAGCCCCGCCGTGCTGATGAGCGAATTTCGCAGCAGCGACGGTGCGTTTTCGGCCGCACTGATCGCGATGGGCGCCAAGCGCCTGCTGATCGATGGCTTGACGCCATTGCGCCTGTACGCCGAAGGCAACGACATCCCGTTCCGTGAAGACGTGCATCTGCTGATCGAGGGACTCACGCGCCTGGGCGTGACGACGATGGTCACGGCCGAAAAGGACGCGTCGCTCGGCGGCGTGCTGGCACACGAGCGCTTCGTGTTCGACACCATCATCTCGCTGACGTTCGAAGAATCGCGCCGCCGCGTGCACCGCCGCCTGACGGTGGCCAAGTCGCGCGGCCAGGATTTCATCGGCGGCAGCCACACCATGCGCATCGAGGCGCATCAGGGCGTGCACGTGTACCGCCGCGCCCAGTCGCGCCCGGTCATGTCGCCCGATCAGCCGACGTCGGAAGAACGCCTGTCGACCGGCTCGCCCGCCATCGACAAGATGATGGACGGTGGCATCTACAAGGGCTCGGTGACGCTGGTCAGCGGCATTTCCGGTACCGGCAAGACGGTGCTCAGCGTGCAGTTCCTGAGCGACGCGATCAAGAACGGCCATAAGGCGCTGCTGGTGAGCCTGGACGAGCACGCACGCCAGCTGATGCGCAACGCCAAGCCCCTCGGCTTTGATCTGCAGGCGCTGGTCGATGCGGGCGACCTGTTCATCCATTACGAGTCGCCGCTCGAACTCGAGCTGGACGTGCACTTCGACCGCATCATCAAGCTGGTGGAAAAGGAAGGCATCGACTGCGTCGTGTTCGATTCGATCGCCGTGTATGAAATGACCAGCCGCAGCGAAGTGGCCGATTACCTGTACGCGCTGGCGAGCTTCTTCAAGAACCGGCTGGCCACGACGCTGTTCAACTACGAAAGCCCCGAACTGCTGGGCGTATCGCAAATCAGCGAAGAGCTCAAGGGCTCGCATCTGGTCGACAACATCATCCTGCTCAACTACGTCGAAATCTCTACCGTGTTGCGGCGCGCGCTGGCCGTGCCGAAAGTGCGCGGCAGCCGCAACCTGCAAGTGACGCGCGAATACACGATCGGCGTGGGCGGCCTGAATCTGTTGGACGAAAGCGACAACAATAACCAGGCCGTCCCGCAACTGCCGTTCTCGTCGTATTACGGTCTGCTGTCGCGTTCGCCATCGCGCCAGAGTCCGATGATCGAGGAAGCCGTCGCCAATGGTGAGCCCTTGCCCGAGTCGACGCACCAGCCGGTCGAAACGAATCGGTGATCGCCGTCGACCTGCCCGACAAGCCGCCCATCGACTGGGACGACTGGCGAGCGCCGCTGCGCCAGTACACCGAGGCGACCGGGCTGGTGACGTCCGTCTACGACGCGACCGGCGTGCGCCGCATCGGCCCGCTGACCGGCTCGCGCATGTCGACCTTCCTCGCCGAGCAGTCGACGCTGTGGGCCGAGGACGGCCCCGGCACGGCGCTCGAGCGCAGCCTGGCGCGCGACGTCTGCCAGCAGGGCACGCCAGCGGCCAGCGAATTCAGCGAAGGCTTCTGCGTGCGCGCGTTGCCGCTGCTTTTGCATGGCGACGTGTACGGCGTGCTGGTCTTCGGCTGGCGCTTTGCCGATTTCAGCTCGCCGCTGGCCTGCGAGCGCATCGGCCGGCAGATCGGCGTGTCGGGCCATCTGCTGTGGAGCGAAGTGCGGCTTGATGCGCCCGTATCGGCGCAGCGCATGGCAACCTACGAAACCCTGCTGCTCACGCTCTCGGGCACGCTCGACCGGCAGCGCGAAACCATCGACGACCTGACGCGCGTGAACCGCACGCGCGAGCTGTTCCTGGCGACCGTCTCGCACGAGATGCGCACGCCGCTGTCGGCGCTGTCGATGCGCATCGAGCTGATGCTGCGTACGATCCCCGACCTGCCAGAGAAGGCCGTTAGCGGCCTGGAAGCGATGCGCGTGCACGTGCGCCAGGAAGCCGGCATGGTCGACGACCTGATCGACGCGGCGCGCACGCTGACCGGGCAGATGTCCATCGTGCGCAAGCCGATCGTGCTGGGGCAAGTGTTACGCGAAGCCATCGCCACGGTGGAGCCGCATGCGCATGCCAAGCAGATCCTGATGCAGGTGACGCCGGCTGATTACGGCGCGGACATCCGCTTCGAGGCGGATGGGCAGCGGCTGCAGCAGGTGTGCTGGAATTTGCTGTTCAATGCGGTCAAGTTCACGCCGGTGGGTGGGGTGATTCGCATCGGCATCCGCCGCAGCGGGGGATGGGTCGAGATTGATATCGCCGATTCAGGGCAGGGGATCGAGGCGGACGATTTACCGCATGTGTTTGGCGCGTTCAAGCTGCAGCAGCATGACAATGCGACCGGGCTTGGATTGGGGCTGTATATCGCGCGGCGGATTGTGGAGCTGCATGAGGGGACGCTCAGTGTCAGCAGTGAAGGGCGGGGACGGGGGGCGACGTTTGCGATTCGGTTGCCGGTTGGGGGGATTGGGCTGGCGGCGCCTGGTGATCCTGAGGGTGGATAGCGAAAAACCTTGAAACTACCCGATCTTGTTCTGCGGAAGATCACACCCACTCAGCGTCTGACCACTGGCGCCCTAGCCCTCCGCACACATGACTACTTCCGACAGGGATCATCCTTTACCGCCCCGGTCATGGCGGAGACACTGCACGCCATGCTAGCGGACTAGCCGGTAGTCCAAGAGCAGCCGAAGCTATAACACTGGCTGTGTTCAGGGTGCGCCCGTCGTGGCGTAACTTTTAGCGTAGCTTCGCCAAAATCCCGCTCAGTCCGATAGGAGCACCCCCCATGCATCAAGGGGCTACGTTACGATCGGTGGGATATAGAGACGACCAGAATCGCCTCTTCTTTATCGCCGATCTCTTCATGGTCTTAGCCTTGGTGTTCTCGGAGCGTACCGATCCTGAAACTCCCGTCCTGCAACGTGCTGGTTACGTGACGCAGCTTGATGTACTTATATAGTACGGGAAACTCTTGTTCGATTCCAAACTTCATATTCTCAGTGAAGTTCGGATTGCTTGCAGATTCAACGGGCCATGGATTGGAATTATTTGAGAATGATTATGGCTTGCCCCACTTGCGACGTATTAGATTTCCGGACATCCCACGCTTGGGTCAGCCAAAGCCTTACCGGGTTCTCAAACCCATAGAACGAGACGAGGCCAAGGCCGACAGCGAGGAGTACCGCCAGCCAAGCATTCATATCGTAGTGGCAAACAGCAAAGTGGAATGGTTGCTGCCAAATATACAGTGAAAATGAAATGCGCCCAATCCAGCACAGCCGCTCGTTCGAGAGGAGGCAGATAAATGCAGCGGGCAGGCGGTCTAGAAAGTTGACAGTGAAAGCAAGACAAAGCGGCGCAATGATGAGGTGGAAGCCACGCCAACGGAGGGGATCAGTAAAGCAGACAAACGCAACCGCCAAGCTGACAACGGGAAGTAGCGGATGAATTCGGTCAAAAACGCGATGGGGCCAACTGCGCTTGATATAGCTTAGCGATACCGCAGCCAATATTCCGAGAGATGCCGCCTCACTACGGAAGTACGCCGGCGTTCCATTACCTGATGCTGGGTGTAGGACGTAATATACTGAAAAGTACAAAGCGGAGGCAGTCGCCACAAGGAGAATTGCGGCAGTCATCCATCGGCGATTAAGTTTCCTTGCGCAGAGCGCGGCTATAGCCAGAAAAATATACGTGTGTTCTTCGACGTTGAGTGACCACAGATGCCCAATTGGCCAGTCGTCGTTAATGATGCCAGAGTTAGACGGAAGATAAGATCTCAGAAAAAGTAGGGTCGATAGTACCTCGGTGGCCGAAGGAGTGTAGCGAACGGGCTGCATCGTCGACGCGTACACCGTAATTGCAAGGACAAACAATACGAATGTAGGACCAACCCTAATGATCCTTCGGGCAAAAAAATCAGGTAGTTTAGTATTTTTGAAGAACAGAATATTGCACATTAAAAATCCGGATAGTACGAAAAATAGCGCAACTCCGAACGTGCCAATCCACCAGTATTGCGCTTTACTGACAAAATGCCCGAAAAAGACTGCGAAGATGGCAAGTCCCCGCCAACCATCAAGATGTGCGATATGACCCTGCGAATTCATTTCAGTTCCCCAAATATAGTTATATTCTGGAAACTTTAACAATGTTTTGTCATTTAGGCAAGGTTTGTATTGACTTGTGCAAAATTCCAACAAGGCACGAGTAGTGAGCAAGCAGATCAGCAGCGTAGCTTCATAGAAATAGAAAAAAACTCTCGAGGGGAACCGGCCTACGTGTCATAGGCGTCTGACTGCTGTCGATACATGATCTCCCAAAAATTTGGAATTCATTTTCCAAAAAAGACAAAATGGTTACAAGCGAGAAGCATTTAACCCTTTGTTTTTAATAAGAATTATTTGGCGTGGCTGATGGGGCTTGAAGTCATGACAATATGAATCACAGTCCTGTTCGCTAATCGCAGCTCTTCATCCAAGCGTGCTGCCATCGTCTCTGCCGTTTCGTTGTAGTACACCTGCAGCTGCCGTAGGTCCTTGTGTCCCACCATGCGCGCCAAGTCGAGCACGTTGAGCTTCTTCGCCAAGCGTGCACAGTAAATTGGGGTCACAGTAAATTGGGGTCATAAATTGGAGGTCATAAATTGGGGTCATAAATTGGGGTCAGGTCTGACATTCGGACACAGACTCAGCTTTGCATAAATCATAAATTGGGGTCAGGTCTGACATTCGGACACAGACTCAGCTTTGCATAAATTGGGGTCATGTAAATTGGGGTCAGGTCTGACATTCGGACACAGACTGAGCTTTGCACGAGCCAAATCAGAGTCCGGACTTAAATTAGATGTTTTGTCTCATCACCAAAGTTAATAGATGGCGTTTGGAAGAGTCGATACTCACTCAGCGCCATTGATTGGCAAACAAGTTTGACTACCTTAGAGTTCGTGTCCGGATACCAGGCCAACTCTCAGAGTTGGACCGAACCTAGAGCTGGAATTTGCTGTTAAATGCGGTCAAGTTAACACCGGTTGGCGGGGTGATCGGCATCGGTATCCGCTGTGCCAGGGCGTCGGTCAAGATCGATATCGCCGATTCCAGGCAGGAAATTGAGGCGGACGATCTGCCGCATGTGTTTGGCGTGTCCGTGATGGTGTCAGGTCTGACATTTGGACACAGCCTCAGCTTTGTATGAGTCAAGTGCAGAGTCTGGGTTTATGTTTTGCCCCGGCTCCAATTCTAGGTGACGTCACTTGGAAAAGCTGATATTTTCCTCAACTAAGCCTTGAAAAGCGAATGAGTTGACTACATCAGAATTGGTGTCCAAATGTCAGACCTGATCCGGAGTGGGTGCCCCAGAAGGCCATGCCCCACAGTGCCATGCAATTCGATTGCCGGTAGGGGTGCGCTAGGCTGACGGCGCTTGTGTAATGCCGAGGCCAGATAGCAAAAAACCCGCGCTTCCTGAGAAGATTGCGGGTTTTTAACGTGATACGAATGCGTGGTGCGAGTAGGTAGTGCCTCCGGCCGGAATCCACATCCATTTATAATTAATGAGTTGTAAATTGATTGCGTAATTTATGCGTAGTTGCTATGAGCCGTCTAAGAAGTGCAACGCGAGTCCATCATGCAGGTGCGAATGCTACTAACGTCTGCTTTCAACCTTGGATTCAACCGGTCGATGCAACAAGTTTGCTGAATCGTTCAGCGGGTGTCTGGTATTCTAAAGTCTTCCTTGGCCGTTCGTTCAATTTGCGAGCTACTTCGTTAAGTTGGGCCTGCGAGTACGCGGAGATATCGATGCCTTTTGGGAAATACTGGCGTAATAGTCCGTTGGTATTTTCATTGCTACCACGCTGCCAAGGGCTGTGTGGATCGCAGAAGTAGACATCGATATCAGTGGCCATGGTAAAACGCTTGTGGTCAGCCATTTCCTTGCCCCGGTCCCAAGTCAGTGATTGATAAAGCTCTCGGGGTAACTGACGGGCGTTATCAATCAATGCGCTGATGACTGTTTCTGTATCTTTGCTTGCGACTTTTACTAGCATCACGTAACGAGTGTGGCGTTCGACAAGGGTAGCGATCTGGCTATTTCTGTCTCCGAACACTAGGTCTCCTTCCCAATGTCCTGGTACAGCGCGATCCTCCACTATGGCAGGTCGTTCGCTGATCGATACCGTATCTTTGATCCTGCCGTGATTTTCTTTCTTTTGCGTATGATGACGCGATCGGCGCATGGCCCGGGTTCGCCGAAGATGCTCAAGTAGCTCCTTTTTCAGCGCACCACGGGCCTGAATGAAGAGGCTGCGATAAATCGTTTCATGCGACACCTGGTAATCCTCGCTGCCTGAAAACGTATGCTTGAGCCACCCAGCAATTTGCTCAGGCGACCACTGTAATTGGAGTTTGCTTGTTACGATATTTGCCAACTCAGGGTTGGTTGTAGTGGTCAAGTAATTTCGGACACAACGATAAGTTCTTTCTCTGCCATTGCGCGTTCATAGACGCTGGGCGGCAGATTGCCCAATACAGAATGCAAGCGCTCGCAGTTGTAGAAGCCGACGATGTAGTTGGCCACATCAAGCTTGGCTTCGGCTTGGTTCGCATAATTGCGCTGCCAGACACGCTCCATCTTTAAATTTAAGAAGAAGCGTTCAGCGACGGCGTTATCCCAGCAGTTGCCTTTGCGGCTCATGCTGCAAACGAAGCCATGCTCGGTCAACAACGCTTGGTACTGGTCGCTTGCATATTGGCTGCCGCGGTCGGAGTGGACGACCAGTCCGGCCGCTGGTCGCCGAGCTTGGATCGCCATACGCAAGGCATCGCAAACCAAGGCAGCTGGCATGCTCGGCGCCATTGCCCAGCCCACGACTCTGCGCGAGAACAGGTCGAGCACGACAGCCAAGTAGAGCCAGCCTGCGCCAGTACGGATGTACGTGATATCCGAGGCATAAGCCTGATTCGGCGCTGCCGGGTTGAACTGTCGGGCAAGGACGTTCGGCGCAACCGGCAGGGCATGCTTACTGTCGGTTGTGTGTACGAATTTGCGCTTCCAGACTGGCTTCAGGCAGGCCTGTTGCATCAGGCGGCGCACCTTGTAACGCCCGACCTGCAGGCCTCTGTTGGCCAGTGCCGTGACAAGCCGACGGCTGCCGTAACTTTGGCCGCTGCTCATGAACGCGGCACGCAAATGCACGCTCGCTTTGCAAAACATCGGCGCAGTTGCACGACGCTTGGCTTCGTAAAATCCAGCCCGGCTAACACCAAGGAGACGACAGGTTTGTGCGACAGGTACGGCCTTCGTTTGCAGCTCATCGATGAGCCGATAGCTCATTTGAGCTCGCGGGCAAAGAAGGCCGATGCCTTTTTTAAGACGTCCACATCACTACGAAGTTGACGGTTTTCCTGCTCCAACTGACGGATTCGCTGCTGCTCAGCCGTCAACGGTTTGCCAATGCCTGGCTGGCCTTGTTGCTCGGCCTCGTACTGTTCCATCCAGCGACGGATCGCGGTAACGCCAATGTCCATCGTCTGGCTGACGTGCGAAATGCTGAGGCCTTGTTCTGTGATCATTCGAACGACCTCAAGCTTGAAGCTAGGGTCAAAATTGCGGCGCTGCCTGGTCATGTAAACTCCTTCGAAGGTGAATTATCCACCTATCGAGGTGTCCGGAGACATTAGACCACTACAGGTCACCAGTTTGCAGCACTTAGGACGATGGGCTCGCTTCCAAGCAGCCGCGTCTGCACAGCCAGCTCGATAGCTCGTCTGGCCACCATTGCGACTGATCTCACGGCTAATAGTGGACGGTGCTCGTCCAAGTGCTTGAGCAATCTGACGGATCGATTGACCAGTAGCTAGCGAGCGTGATATTTCTTCCCGCTCGGCCAAGGTTAATGCCAGTCTTGATCGGTGTCTTTCTGCGGGCCGAATGCCACCAGACTCGGCAAGAATTCGCTGTATAGACGAGTGGTTTCGATCGAACAGCTGGGCAATTTGCTGGAGCGATTCCCCCTTTTTCCAGTGCTCCCACATCAACGCCTTCTGGGCATCCGTATAATAAATCCTTGCTCTCTGCTTCATCCGTAACACTCCTTCTGCTTACCCAGAGTTTAGTGTGTTGCGTCGACCGGTTGAATCCAAGACCTATAGCGGACCTTTGCTGGCTTGAAACCAGCTCATCTGTGAGTGCGAGGGATGGCATCAAATTGCTGGAGGCTGGCTTCCGCTTGGAAAAAAGTAGACAACCAAGCGAGCAGACGGCCGTGCTCCCTGTTTCCACTCAATAGCTACGATACAGAAATAAAATAAACGAACCTCCTACCATACGCTGTAGTTCGCGGCTCGAGCGCGCCAGACCCTTCAATCACCGCGCCTACTGACAACATTTGTTCAACTATCCCGCTTGATTGAAGATCGCGGACAAGATTATTTACCGTGTCTTCCCGAACGATCAAATCTGGCATGCAGAGCGCAATAAGGCTCCATACGCTCTTAAATCTATCGCTGGACTCTGGGCAACCATTTATCGTTATCCATTGTTGAGGGTCGTGAAGAAGTCCAAGTAAGCGCAAATGTGACGGCGTAAATTGATCAATGAGATGAATAAAAGCCATCTGCTCATCTTCATCTATCGAAGAGGACCTTGCCGAATTAACTATTGCATTTCGCAGCGCGTCTAGTTTGATCTGTTGATGACTACGAATGGCGATGTTAGAAGCTCGAATCGCCATCGTGATAAAAGCCTCATTCTCGGCGAGTTTCTCAGGCGTAAAATCATTGACAGTTTGTTGTAACTCTATTAATGCGAGCGCAAGCTCCTGCATCCATTTTTCTTTGCGCTTTTCCAGCGGGGCGGAAAAAACAGTTTCGAACAAGACCTGAAGTGGGCCACCAGCAGCCGGTATCGCTGAAATCAGTCCTCTTGCCACATCATGCGCAACATCGCCCGGTGTTCTTTTTGTAGGCAGTTGTTCCATTGTTTCCCCTTGTTTCAGTGATTGAAGTTAATGAAGTAAAGCCAATAATTGATTGTCAATTCGTTCTGAGAACATCATACGCATTACTCAGGTGCGTGCTCCGCAGTGTCCATCTCGATCACGACCGCTGTCTCTCATCTAAACGTTGCGGCAGCAGCCGGAAATATATTCCTTGCAGGCTAAGTGGGTGCTTGTGGCCGATACCGGACGGTCGGACATGTTCAGTATAGGTTACTACTGCATCTTGAGCGAAACACTTGTAATCGTTACAGGGCTGCAACGGATCTCTGCTCGGCATACTGCTGAGTTGTATTCGGCCGGAGTATAGTTCCTATTAAAATCATAAACTTAGCATATCGACGGGTAAAAAGTGGGTAACGTATGTTTGCTAAGCTTCGGCACAACAGGCTACTAAATCAGCAAATTCCATGGTCTGACTACCGAATTCAAAGCATGTGTGGCAGGATAGTGTATATTTTATGTGAGAAAAAAATGTCACGGAACGAGCCGACGAAGGAGGAACTTAGTGCAGGAGATGCTCTGCTGAAGTTCTTCATGGCACTTGGGGTGCCGGTAACTGATGTTGATTTTAAGGATAAACCAGACCTAAGATTTGCGCTTGAAAACGTTCCAGTAGGGTGCGAGATCGTTAGCCTAATGCCTAGCGACATGCAAAAAGCAATAAAGACTTTTTTTCGGTATAAGTTCAAGAAGGGTGTGGATGTAGCAAAAATTGTTATCCCAATTGAACCACATTCTTGGATGAAAAATGCAATAGAAAAAAAATGGAAAAAAGTTCAAGGATATGAAAAAGGACCGTACACGCTAAATCTTTTTCTTTTGGTTCACCCTCCGATGCTTGGCCCCAGAGACATCGTTGAGTATGACCATGAAGGTTTTATCAGGGGCGTATCGTATGGGGAGCGCACAGCAAAGCACGGATTCCGAAAGATCTTCTACTGGACGGGAAATAGAATAGTAGTGCTAGATGGGGACAAAGAAAATATTCCCTTAATTACTTTCGACACACTTCCTCTCGGTTATCCCGCGTACGTTATTCAATCTTTCATGGCCCAGGCAGGAAAATTCAAAGAACGATTCGGAGACGGTACTCATCGTCTTGATGTGCCTAAAGAGCATACGCAGATTATCCAGCCACTTACGCCTGAATTTAAGAATGTTCCGCCTTTGCTCCCAAAAGATTTAGGGGTTGGTTTTGTATACGATGGCACGAATAACTTTAAAGGAGGAACTAGCGATTAGAACTCCCGTTCTTATGAGCGAGATTGATTATTAGTTTCTGTCTTGATACCGCGAAGCCCATTGGATAACTTCCTTAGCTCGATATAGGGCTTGGCCTCGTGCAGACCGGGTTGACTGCAAAATTGGGGTCACAAAATTGGGGGCAGGTCTGACATTTGGACACGGACTCAGCTTTGCGCGAACCCGGTCAAAGCGGATTTAAATTTGGTGTTTGGCGTCATCTTCAAAGCTAAGCGACGGCATTTGGAAGAGCCGATACTCACTCAGCAATGCCGTTGAAAGACGAACAAGTTTGACTACATTAGAGTTCATGTCTAAATGCCAGACCAAACCCCGGAGCCATTGAGAATAGCAGGTTGTCGAGCTGAAAATCCCGCGTCCAATGTGAAAAGTAGAGCCGATCTGAAGCCGCCGTTGTTACTTATCCGCGCTTGGGTGAACACAGGCTTCAGCTTCGACCCGACGATCATCAGGCTTTGGTTCATCGAGCTGTACGAGGGAACGCTCAGTGTCAGCCGTGCAGGACGGAGATGGGGGTGTTGAAATGACAGCGCTTGATGATGCTGAGGCCAGATAGCAAAAAACCCGCGCTTCCTAAGAAGAGTGCGGGTTTTTAGCGTCATGCGAGTAGGTGGTGCCTCCGGCCGGAATCGAACCGGCACGCCTTACGGCGCTTGATTTTGAGTCAAGTGCGTCTACCAATTCCGCCACAGAGGCCCAATCGCAGGCGGGCATCTTAGCACATCGATTGCTCAGCTGGCCAGTCCGCAACAAAATTCGGTGTGCGGGCTGCCAGATGGACACTCCAGCGGTAAGCGCCCCGCTGACTAACACGTCATCCGATGCTGCAACAACCGCAAGCTCCCCATCGGCCCGATGATCTCCAGCACATGCTCGCGCACCGCGACATCGATCGCGCCTTCCTGCCCGCGCAACCAGGGACGTGGGCGGAAGTACCGGATGCTGGTGCTGTCGGCGGCCGTGCGCCGGTAGCCAAGCGCTCCCAGCGCTTCGTCGAGCCTGTCGATCATCTGACAGTCATCGGCGCGGCTGCGCATTTCAAAGCGGCCCGGACCCAGCATGCAGATGGGGAGCAAGCCACCGACGACGGCGGGCACAACGAGAAACGGCATCGGGGTGCCGGGATCGATCAGGTGCAGGGCCAGTACCAGTAGCGGCAACCCGGCCAGTAGCGTGAGCGCCCATGGCAGCGACTGACGCCAGGTATCGATGCGCTGCAGGAAGCCAGGGCGTTTCCTGACGCGCTCGATTTCAGAAAATGTCACGCTGTTCATGCTGCTCTCCTTGGCTGCCTGCATCAGTCCGTGTTCGCGCCGATCAAGAAAACTGGTGCAATATCCAGCCAACTATTATTTGAATCGTCATTGACTTGATCATTGTGACAAGCACTTAGTGGCTGACGTTTGACTGCGCGCAAACACGCACTCGTTGAAGCCAGCTTCTCATAAAGACAACACTTGCCGCGCACAGGTGGATTTCGGCCAGGCATTGGCCCAGAACGAACAAGCCGCACAGAAGTACGGCTTGTCGGGGAAGTGCTCAGGGTTTCTGGCGGAATAACCGGAAGCGTTCGTCGCGGTCCGAGGCGCGCCGGCCTTCCCACAGCGGCACTGCGTCGCGCACGTTCCATTTAGGCAGCAGGGTGGCGTCGCGGCGGTTGCGCAGGCTGTCTTGCAGCAGCACGTAGTCGCACTTGCCGCCAGCGAGCGTCACGAACGGCAGGCGGCCGTAGAAGGCCAGCGAGGCGCGCTGGGCGGCGCCGACGTTGGTGGCGATGCAGTTGGCGTCCGCCGGCAGGCGGGCGGCGATCTGCTGGGCGACGCCGGCGTAGCTCTTGCCGTAGTTCAGGTCGGGCAGGAACAGCGTCATCAACAGCACCCACAGCAGGATCAGGCCGCCGGAGGACAGCACCACGGCGCGCCACAGCACCGCCGGCTGGCGCGACAGGCGCCAGTGCACCAGCATGATCCAGCCGACGCTGGCGCCGGCCGCAACGATGAAGGTGACCACGCCGATTTCGGGCGTGAAGCCCGGCACCAGCTTGAGCGCGTTCTTGGCCAGCTGTGCCGGCCAGCCGGTCAGCTTGGCGATCCAGAACAGCCAGATGATCGCGCTCAGCATCGTCAGCACCATCACCGAGAACCAGTCGATGGCGTTGATCGCGCCGCGCTTCATCGTCGGCAGACCAAAAGCGGCCATCAGTGCCAGCGGCGGCAGCATTTTCAGGAAGTCGCTGTTTTCGGGCGCTGGGTCGGCCAGCAGTTGCAGCACCAGTGCCAGGAAGAAGAATACGGGCAGCACGATGTGCAGCATCTGCTGGCGGCGCCAGGCCCAGACTGCCCACAGGGCGAACGGCCAGGCTGGCCAGAAGAACCAGATGCCGATCCGGAAGAAGGCTTTCAGCGCTGGCCAGCCGGGCAAGCCGATCTGGTGCGCGTTCCAGTCGAGCCAGTCGGCGACCGGCGACAGGCCATAGGGTTGCAATACCGTGGCGGGTACGATCCAGATCAGCGTGAGGGCGAAGCCGACACCGGCGGCAACGGCCAGGTCGCGCAGCGCGCGTGGCGCGGGCAGTTCGAGGTAGCGGGTGCAGGCAAACAGTGCCACGAGCAGCACCAGCGGCGGCAGGAAGCCTTGCGTGAGCGTCAGTGCGCCAAGGGCGATGCCCACCAGCACCGCGTTGCGCGTGCCGGCGAGCTCGACGTAGCGCACGGCGCGGTACAGGAAGAAGGCGAGCAGCGCGCCCTGGAGCGTCGCTGCGAGCGTCAGGTGGCTTTGCAGCAGCAGGCCCAGGCTGCCGAGGTAGATGAGGACGGCGGTATCGCCCAGCGTGCGGCCGTAGTCGTCCGGTTCGGGCTGGCCGCCGAAGGCCAGGCGCAGCGGTTGCGCTTCAGCGCGCCGGCCCAGGTGGAAGGCGGTGTACCACAGCGACATCGTGCCCAGCACGAAGATGCCGACGGTCGAGACGCGGGCGGCGAGCACGTCGCCCAGTAGCCAGCCGAACAGCTTGATGCACACGGCGCCGAGCCAGAACGCGAGCGGCCCTTCGTCGACGCTGGCAAGGCCCGCGATGTTCGGATACAGCCAGTCGGCCAGCGTGCCATGCGCCATCGTCCACATGATGCCGAAGCTGGCGGCGTCTTCCTTCCACAGGTCGCGGCCGATCAGGCCTGGCAGGATGTAGAACAGGCCCAGCGCAAGCAGGGCCCAGCGGGGCAGTGCCAGGGTGGCGGCGGCGGGAAGACGGACTGGTTTCATCGATAAGTCTGATGGCGGAAATGAGCGCGTAGTATAGCCGCGAAAAAAAAAGAAGCCGGGTAAGCGGCTTCTTTTTTGAAGCCGGCAAAGCCGGCTGTCTGGCCAAAGCCGGTGAAGGCTTTGACGGTATTACGTCGGCAATTAGCCGTTGGCGACCGAAGTCTTCGAACCAACTGCGCCGAACTTCTGGCGGAACTTCTCGACGCGACCGGCGGTATCGACGATCTTGTGCTTGCCGGTGAAGAACGGGTGCGATTCAGCCGACACCTCGATCTTGACCAGTGGGTATTCTTTGCCTTCGTGTTCGATCTTGTCGCGGGTGTTGATGGTCGAGCGCGTGATGAACTTGAAGTCGCATGACACGTCATGGAACACGACGTCGCGGTATTCTGGGTGAGTTTCGGTCTTCATGGTCTTGCTTTCTATAGAGTTGGTAGCCAAACAGCACTTCGTCGGTCGTCTCGCTTCTTGACCCGATTGCCGATCACTTGCCAGGGTTGGGCAGAACCGGCGATTATAAATAGGTTTTCAGCTTCCGGCAATGCCCAACAAAAAAGGCAGCCCGAAGGCTGCCTTTGCGCGTACTGCGTTGCGGTGGCTTAGCCGCCGCGGCGCATCATGTCGAAGAACTCCACGTTGTTCTTCGTGGCGCGCATCTTGTCGAGGATGAATTCCATCGCTTCGATCTCGTCCATCGAGTACAGCAGCTTGCGCAGGATCCAGATTTTCTGGAGCTGGTCCGGCTTGATCAGCAGTTCTTCGCGACGGGTGCCCGATTTGTTCAGGTTGATCGACGGGTAGACGCGCTTTTCGGCCAGGCGGCGCTCGAGGTGCACTTCCATATTGCCGGTACCCTTGAATTCTTCAAAGATCACGTCATCCATGCGCGAACCGGTTTCGATCAGCGCAGTCGCGATGATGGTCAGCGAGCCGCCTTCTTCGATATTACGGGCCGCGCCGAAGAAGCGCTTCGGACGCTGCAGCGCGTTGGCGTCGACACCACCGGTCAGGACCTTGCCCGAGGCAGGGATCACGGTGTTGTAGGCGCGCGCCAGGCGGGTGATCGAGTCCAGCAGGATCACGACGTCCTTTTTCATTTCGACCAGGCGCTTGGCTTTTTCCAGCACCATCTCGGCAACCTGCACGTGGCGGGTTGCTGGTTCGTCGAAGGTCGAGGCGACGACTTCGCCGCGCACCGAACGCTGCATCTCGGTCACTTCTTCCGGACGTTCGTCGATCAGCAGAACGATCAGCGTGACGTCGGGGTGATTGGCCGTGATGGCATGCGCGATGTGCTGCAGCATGACCGATTTGCCGGACTTTGGCGACGCCACCAGCAGGCCGCGCTGGCCCTTGCCGATCGGCGAAATCAAATCGACGATGCGGCCGGTGATGTTTTCGGCGCCGTTCATGTCGCGCTCGAGGCGCAGCGGCTCGTTCGGGTGCAGCGGCGTCAGGTTCTCGAACAGGATGCGGTGCTTCGAGGCTTCCGGCGATTCGCCATTGACCTTGTCGACCTTGACCAGCGCGAAATAGCGTTCGCCGTCTTTTGGCGTACGCACTTCGCCTTCGATCGAGTCACCCGTATGCAAGTTGAAACGACGGATCTGCGACGGGGAGATATAAATGTCGTCGGTCGAGGCCATATAGCTCGCATCAGGCGAGCGCAGGAAACCGAAACCGTCCGGCAGCACTTCCAGAGCGCCGTCGCCGAAGATCTGCTCACCGCCTTTTGCGCGCTTCTTCAGGATTGCAAACATCAATTCCTGTTTGCGCAGGCGGGCTGCGTTGTCGATATCGAGGCCGATTGCCATTTCCAGCAGCGCGGAAACGTGCATCGCCTTCAGTTCAGATAAATGCATGTGTTTGGGTAACCCGTGACGGGTAAAAAAGGTAGGGGAGGGAACTGCGTGGGTTAATCAAGGCGGGAAGGTGGCGATGGGCCGTGGGCCCTCCCGGCCGGGAGGCGATGACGCGGGCGCGTCGTCGCCGCTTATTGTATCAGCTGAATCAGATGTTGCTGTCGATGAACGCGGTCAATTGGCCTTTTGCCAGTGCGCCGACTTTCTGCGCAGCGACTTCGCCATTCTTGAACAGGATCAGGGTCGGGATGCCGCGGATGCCGAACTGGGCTGGGACAGCCTGGTTCGCGTCGACGTCCATCTTGGCGATCGTGATCTTGCCGCCGTATTCCTTGGCGACTTCTTCGAGGATTGGGGCAATCATCTTGCAAGGACCGCACCACTCGGCCCAGAAATCGACCAGCACCGGCAGCTCGGATTTGAGCACGTCGGATTCAAAGGATGCATCGCTGATGTGTTTGATGTTTTCGCTCATGGTTTCCTCGATAAGAGGTAGTAACTGTGATTAACGCCTTGAGACAGGACATGCGGAACGTCTCGACCGGCTACCGGGTATCTTCCTGTGTTGCTTAATATTGTTACTACACAATGGTGGAGGCACTGTGTGCGAATTTCAATATTGGAAGAACGGCTAGAGGGTGTCAGGCGGGGAATGAGCCGAATAATACCGCATTTTTTTGAAAAGTGTTTAGCCGCTTGTACAAAAATTCAACAGGCCAACGCTGCGCGCAACTGGTTTTGTTCGAGCGGCTTGCGAAATGAACCGACGACTTGCAGCCCCAATGCACGCGCCAGTTCGCCAGCCGCTTCGCGTACGCCGTCTTCGAGCGCCGACATCAGGATCACCTTGCCCTGATAACCTTGCGCCGCTGCAGCCTGGAGGAACTCGATGCCATCCATTTCCGGCATCATCAGGTCGCAGATCACGACGTCTGGCATCGATTGATCGAGGCGCCGCAGCGCACTGCACGCCTGCGTTTCGAGCGCGATGTTGCGCAGTCCGCATACGGCGAGCATTTCCCGCATCACGTCCAGCAGCAGCGGATCGTCGTCAAGCACCAGTACGTGCAGGGGCGCTTCAGGGATTGGCGCCTTGGCGGCTTGCGATGGCATGGTCATACTTGACGGGGAAGATGATGGCTGTTCCGCCAGATGGCCAGAGTGTGGCATGGTTTATTGTCTGTTCGCATAATTAATTGCTACACGCTGCCCGTGAAGCGCGTCAGGTGGCCCGGATGCCACATCGTGGCCACCGAGGCGATCCGGCCGGCCGAGGTCGTGCGCCGATGCAGCACCAGGCACGGCGCGCCAGGCGCGATGCCAAGATGCGTGGCCGGGGCGCCCGATGCCGGCAAGGCCTCGATGGTATAGGTCGCGCCCTGCAGCGGCGCGCTCACCATCAGGTGTTCATTGGGCGTGATGCTGGAAAAATCCTGTTCCAGGTAGGCCGGGGCGCAGGCCGGATTCACCCAGCGGTCTTCAAACTGGATCGGCACGTCGTTTTCAAAGTGGACGATCAGCGAGTGGTACAGCGTGCTGCCCGCTTCGAGCGCGAATTCAGCCGCTAGTCCATCGTCTGCCACGCCGGCCGCCAGCACCAGCACGCGGCTGGTGTGCTGCCTGCCGCGTTCGCGGATCTCGTCGGCGATGTTGCGGATCTCGACCAGCGTGGCCTGGTACTTCTGCGGCGCGACATACGTGCCCGAGCCCTGGCGCCGCACCAGGACGTGCTCGGCGGTGAGTTCGCGCACGGCGCGGTTGACGGTCATGCGCGAGACGCCGAACAGGCGCACCAGCGCCTGTTCGGACGGCACCAGGTCGCCTTCCTTCCAGCGCCCGGTCGCGATTTCGCCGACCAGGTAATCCTTGATTTGCCGGAAAATGGGTGCTTTGTCCGGTGGGCTGTCTTGCAGGGGATCGTGTGTGGTCCTTGGGTCCAAGCGGTTCTCCGGAGTGACGGCCTGTCTGACCAGCTGCGATTTTAGCATTCGATTCGAAAGCAAGACCCGGCGTGCATGGCACCAGGCATGGGGCTACGATAGGCTTGCCGCCTGACCCCTGGAGATGAACATGACCATTCCCACCGATGCCAATGCCGACGCCGACGCCGGCGCAGACAGCGCCGATCTGCGCTGGGCCGCCGTGCAGGGGCGCGACCCGGCCTTCGATGGCCGCTTCGTGTACTCGGTGCGTACCACCGGCGTGTATTGCCGGCCGTCGTGTCCATCGCGCGCGGCGCGGCGCGCCAACGTGGCCTTTCATGCAGACCCAAATGCCGCCGAAGCGGCCGGCTTTCGGCCCTGCCTGCGCTGCGCGCCGCACTTGCCGCCGCTCGCCGAGCGCCAGCGCGAAGCCGTCGCGCGGGTGTGCCGCCTGATCGATGCCGCCGACGAAGCGCCGGACCTCGACAGCCTGGCGCAGGCCGCTGGGATGAGCCGCTTTCACTTCCACCGCGTGTTCAAGGCGCAGACCGGGATCACGCCGAAAGCGTATGCGGCCGCGCGGCGGGGCGAGCGCGTACGGCGCGGGCTGGCGCAGGGCGCGCCGGTGCTCGATGCGCTGTTCGACGCCGGCTACGGCTCGAGCACGCGCTTCTATGCGGGGGCGCAGGCGGTGCTGGGCATGGCGCCGGCGCACTACCGGGCTGGCGGGCGCGGCGAGACGATCCGCTTCGCCATCGGGCAGTGTTCATTGGGCGCGATCCTGGTGGCGGCGACCGGGCGCGGGATCTGCGCGATCCTGATCGGCGACGCGCCGGCGCCGCTGCTGGACGATCTGCAGGCGCGCTTTCCGCAGGCCACGCTGGAAGGCGCCGACGCGGCATTCGGGCAGACCGTGGCGCAGGTGGTCGCGCTGGTCGAAGCGCCGCGCATCGGTTTCGAGCTGCCACTGGACGTGCGCGGCACCGCCTTCCAGCAGCGCGTGTGGCAGGCGCTACGCAGCATCCCGGCCGGGCGCACGGTCAGCTACGCCGAGCTGGCCGCCATCGTTGGCGTGGCCGGTGGCGCGCGCGCCGTGGCCGGGGCCTGCGCCGCCAATCCGGTGGCGGTCGCGATTCCCTGCCACCGCGTGGTGCGCACGGGGGGCGCACTGTCGGGTTATCGGTGGGGGATCGAGCGCAAGCGCACCTTGCTCGAACGCGAGCTGGAGCAAGTAGCATCCAACCCGGATTGAACGGGCGCCGGTGCTATGCCGGGCATGCAAATTTCGATACACTCTCCCGAGCTGCGCCCACGAGGCGCGGGATCCCAACCGACGGAGAAAACCACGCATGCGCGCCCGCTTGACCCCCCTGTGTTCCCTGATCGTCCTGGCCGTTGCCGGCAGCTTGCCAGCCCACGCCGCGACCCTGATCGACAATGCCAACGGCTATACCCTCAACACCAAGGGCGACCTGGTGCAGTTCACCGCGCTCGCCTTTGATGACGCGGGCCGCATCATCGCCGTGGGCGCCAGCGCGGATGTCGCTGCCAAGGCGCCGCAGGCCAAGCGCATCGACATGGGTGGCCGCACGCTGCTGCCCGGCCTGATCGACGCCCACGGCCACGTGTTCGGCCTGGGCCAGCAACTGACGCAGCTCGACCTGTTCAACAGCACGTCGCTGGCCGGCGCACTGAAGTCGATCGGCGAGTATGCGGGCGCCAATCCGGGGCACCCATGGCTGCGCGGGCGCGGCTGGAACCAGGAAAACTGGAAGCTGGGGCGCTTCCCCACCGCCGCTGAACTCGACGCCGTCGTCAGCGACCGGCCGGTGTGGCTCGAACGCGTCGACGGCCATGCCGGCTGGGCCAACAGCCGCGCGCTGGCGCTGGCCGGCATCACGAAAGCCACGCCGGATCCGGTCGGCGGCAAGATCGTGCGCGACGCGAATGGCGAAGCCACCGGCGTCCTGGTCGATACCGCGCAGGATTTGCTGACCAAGGTGCTGCCGCCGCAGACCGAGGCTGAATCGCGCACGATGCTCGACCGCGCCCTGGGCGAACTGGCGCGCGTGGGTCTGACCAGCGTGCACGACGCCGGCGTGGACGTGACCCAGGACCGCCTGTACCGCGCCTACGCCGATGCGGGCAAGCTGACGACGCGCGTGTACGGCATGATCGGCGGCGCCGGCGCGGACTTCGATGTGCTGGCCAAGAACGGCCCGCTGAACGACTACGGCAACGGCATGTACGCATTGCGCGCCGTGAAGCTGTACTCGGACGGCGCGCTGGGCAGCCGCGGCGCGGCGCTGATCAAGCCGTACAGCGATGACGCGCATTCGCACGGCCTGCTGTTCTTCAAGAGCGGGCAGATGGACACGATGATGACGAAGGCGATGCGCCGCGGTTACCAGGTCAATGTGCATGCGATCGGCGACGCCGGCAACAAGCAGATCCTCGACATCTACCAGAAAGAGGTGTCCGCAACGAAGAGCGCAGCGCAGCGTCACCGCATCGAGCACGCGCAGGTCGTGCAGCCGGGCGACATCCCGCGCTTCAAGTCGATCGGCATCATCCCGTCGATGCAGCCGACCCACGCAACGTCGGATAAAAACATGGCCGAGACCCGCGTCGGCCCCGAGCGCATCAAAGGCGCGTATGCCTGGCGCACCTTCCTGCACCAGGGTTCGCGCATCGCCTGCGGTTCGGACTTCCCGGTCGAAGCGCCAAACCCGTTCTTCGGCCTGCACGCCGCCGTCACGCGCCAGGATGCGCAGGGCCAGCCAGTGGCCGGCTGGTACCCGAACCAGGCGATGTCGCTGAAAGAGGCATTCCGCTGCTTCACCCTCGACGCCGCCTACGCCGGACACCGCGAAGACAGCCTCGGCTCGCTCGAAGCCGGCAAGCTGGCCGACTTCATCATCATCGACCAGGACTTGTTCAAGATGCCGACGTACGACATCCACAAGACGGGCGTGCTTGAAACCTGGGTGGCGGGCAAACAGGTCTTCAAAAAGTAACCTGATAGGGTTGTATAGACAACCTGAATGCGGTAGGGTGGACGGATTCTCCGTCCACGCGGTGATGGTTGGCACTCAACTCATCCGGTACGCACGCGGAGCCCATTCCTTATCGAAGGAGCCGCCATGAACCACAATGCTGATGTTGCCGACGATCCCCGCTTCGACCCCTCGCGCGTAATCCAGGCCCCGCGCGGCACCACGCTCAGTTGCAAGAGCTGGCTGACCGAAGCGGCCTACCGCATGATTCAAAACAACCTCGACGCCGAGGTCGCGGAAAACCCGCAGCGCCTCGTCGTCTATGGTGGCATCGGTCGCGCAGCCCGCAACTGGGCCTGCTACGACCAGATCCTGGCCAGCCTGCGCGAGCTCGATGACGACCAGACCCTGTTGATCCAGTCCGGCAAACCGGTCGGCGTATTCCAGACCCACCCGGACGCCCCGCGCGTGCTGCTGGCAAACTCCAACCTGGTGCCGAAATGGGCCGACTGGGCCCACTTCAACGAGCTCGATCGCCGCGGCCTGTTCATGTACGGCCAGATGACGGCCGGCAGCTGGATCTATATCGGCACGCAGGGCATCGTGCAGGGCACCTACGAAACCTTTGCCGAAGCAGGGCGCCAGCACTTTGGCGGCGACATGCTGGGGCGCTGGATCCTGACGGCGGGCCTGGGCGGCATGGGCGGCGCGCAGCCGCTGGCCGCAAGCTTCGCTGGCGCCGTGTCGCTGACCATCGAGTGCCAGCAAAGCAGCATCGATTTCCGGCTGCGCACGCGCTACCTCGACAAGCAGGCGCGCGACATCGACGAGGCGCTGGCGATGGTGCAGCAGTACACGGCGCAACGCGAGACCGTCTCCATTGGCCTGCTTGGCAATGCCGCCGACGTGCTGCCGGAGCTCGTACGGCGCGCCCGGGCTGGCGGCATCAAGCCCGACCTGGTGACCGACCAGACCTCGGCCCATGACCTGATCAACGGCTACCTGCCAAGCGGCTGGAGCGTGGCCGAGTGGCAGGCCGCGCAGCGCGATCCCGGCCAGCACGCGCGCCTGACGCGCGACGCGGCGGCATCCTGCGCGCAGCACGTGCGCGCCATCCTCGACTTCAAGGCCATGGGCTGCCACGCGGTCGACTATGGCAACAACATCCGTCAGGTGGCCAAGGACGAAGGCGTGGGGGATGCGTTCGACTTTCCTGGCTTTGTGCCGGCGTATATCCGGCCGCAGTTCTGCGAAGGGCGCGGGCCGTTTCGCTGGGTAGCGCTGTCGGGCGACCCCGAAGACATCTACAAAACAGACGCCAAGATCAAGGAGTTGTTCCCGCACGACGCGCGCGTGCACCGCTGGCTCGACATGGCCCGCGACCGCATCGCGTTCCAGGGCCTGCCGGCGCGTATCTGCTGGCTGGGCCTGGGCGAACGCCATCTGGCGGGTCTCGCGTTCAACGAGATGGTGCGCACGGGCGAACTGAAGGCGCCGATCGTCATCGGGCGCGACCACCTCGACACTGGCTCGGTCGCCAGCCCGAATCGCGAAACCGAAGCGATGCGCGACGGGACCGACGCCGTATCCGACTGGCCGCTGCTGAACGCGTTACTGAATACTGCCGGCGGCGCGACCTGGGTCTCGCTCCACCATGGCGGCGGCGTGGGCATGGGCTACTCGCAGCACTCCGGCGTCGTCATCGTGGCCGACGGCACGGATGCCGCCGCCAAGCGCCTGGCGCGGGTGCTGGTCAACGACTGTGGCTCGGGCGTCATGCGCCACGCCGACGCCGGCTACGACACCGCCATCGACTGCGCCCGGCGCAATGGCCTCAATCTTCCGATGATCAAATAAATCCATGAACGAATTCATTCTGCAACCCGGCCAGCTGACCCTGGGCGACCTGCGCGCCGCCTGGAGCGCGCACGCACCATTGACCCTGGCCAGCGCGGCCTGGCGCGACATCGCCGCATCCAGCGCCGCCGTCGCCGCCATCGGCGCCAAGGGCGATCCGGCCTATGGCATCAACACGGGCTTCGGCATCCTGGCCAAGGCCCATATCCCGGTCGAGCAACTGGCCACGCTGCAGCGCAACCTGATCCTGTCGCACGCGGTGGGTACGGGGCCGCTGATCGACGACCAGATTGTCCGCCTGATCCTGCTGACCAAGATCGGCAGCCTGGCGCGCGGCTACTCGGGCGTGCGGCCGCTGATCGTCGAGACGCTGATTGCGCTGTACAACGCCAACATCATGCCGGCCATTCCCGCGCAGGGCTCGGTGGGCGCATCGGGCGACCTGGCGCCACTGGCGCACATGACGCTGGCCATGCTGGGCGTGGGCCAGGTGCGCCACAACGGCGTGCTGGTCGAGGCCATTGATGCGCTGGCGGCGGCCGGCATCGCACCGGTCGTGCTGGGCGCGAAAGAGGGACTCGCACTGATCAACGGCACCCAGGTGTCGACTGCGCTGGCGCTGCACGGCCTGTTCCTGGCCGAGCGCCTGCTCGAAGCGGCGCTGGTCACCGGAGCGTTGTCGGTCGACGCTGCGCGCGGCAGCGACGCGCCGTTCGACGCCCGCATCCACGCGGTGCGCGGGCAGCCGGGCCAGATCGCGGCGGCGGCCATTTACCGCGAGCTGGTGGCCGGCAGCGCGATCCGCGCCTCGCACCTGGTTGGCGACGAGCGCGTGCAGGACCCGTACAGCCTGCGTTGCCAGCCGCAGGTGATGGGCGCCGTGATGGACCTGATCGGTAATGCCGGCCGCACGCTGCTGATCGAGGCGAATGCCGTCACCGACAATCCGCTGCTGTTCACCGACGACGAAGCCGGGAGCGTCATCCTCTCGGGCGGCAACTTCCACGCCGAGCCAGTGGCGTTTGCCGCCGATTCGCTGGCCTTGGCCATCGCCGAGATCGGCGCTTTGGCCGAACGCCGCATCGCGCTGCTGATCGACGCCAACCTGTCCGGCCTGCCGGCCTTCCTCGTGCGCGAGCCGGGCCTGAATTCGGGCTTCATGATCGCCCACGTGACGGCGGCGGCGCTGGCGTCCGAAAACAAGTCGCTGGCCCATCCCGCCAGCGTCGACAGTCTGCCGACCTCGGCCAACCAGGAAGACCATGTCAGCATGGCCACCTTCGCGGCGCGCCGTCTTCACCAGATGGCGCACAATACCTGCGTCATCGTCGGCATCGAATTGCTGGCCGCGTGCCAGGGCATCGAGTTCCACCGTCCGCTGCGCAGTTCGCAGACGCTGGAATCGGTCCACGCGCAGTTGCGCGAGCAGGTTGCGCCGTACGATGCCGACCGCTTCTTTGCGCCGGACATCGAAGCGGCGCGCACGATGGTGTGGCAGGGCGCGTTGTCGGCCTCGTGCAAGACGCTGTTTTCGGCGCTGCATCCGTAAATCGACCAGGGAGTTGCAATGGAATTCCGGTTCAAGGCAGGCAGGCTTCCCATGCTGGTATCGATGCCGCATGCGGGCACCGATATTCCCGACGAGGTGGTGGCCAGCCTGGCGCCGTGCGCCGCCGCACGCGCCGACACCGACTGGCACTTGCCCGAGCTGTACGGTTTTCTCGAAGAGATGGGCATCTCGACCATCTCGGCGCGCTGGTCGCGCTACCTGATCGACCTGAATCGTCCGCCCGAAGACACGAACCTGTATCCGGGCCTGGATACCACCGGCCTGTGCCCGCTCGACACGTTCGGGCGCGAGCGCCTGTACCGCGATGGCATGGAGCCTGACGGGGCCGAGGTGCAGCGGCGCCTGGCGCGCTACTGGCAGCCGTATCACGCGCAGTTGCGCGCGGAGCTCGACCGCCTGAAGATGGAGCACGGGCGCGTGGTGCTGTGGGAAGCGCACTCCATCGCCTCGGTCGTCCCGCGCTTTTTCGACGGCAAGCTGCCCGACCTGAACTTCGGCACGGCCGAAGGCACGTCCTGCGCCCCGGGCCTCGAAGCCGCGGTGCTGGACGTGGCGCGCGCGCAGGAGCGCTTCTCGATCGCGCTCAATGGCCGCTTCAAGGGCGGCCACATCACGCGCCACTACGGTCAGCCGGCATCGGGCGTGCATGCGATCCAGCTCGAGAAATGCCAGTACCTGTACATGAACGAAGCGCCGCCGTTCGAGTACCGGCCAGCGGTCGCCGCGACGCTGCAGCCGCTGCTGCGCGACATGGTCAAGGCCGCCGTCGACTGGGTGCGGCCATGACAGCGCTGTTCGCGCGCCACGCGCTGCTGCCGCAGGGCTGGCAGCGCGACGTGCTGCTCGAATGGGACAGCGGGGGTGACCTGACGCAGGTCGCGCCCGGCGCGCGCCCACCCCTGAACGTGGCACGCGCCGAGTACGTGCTGCCGGGGATGGTCAACCTGCACTCGCACGCGTTCCAGCGCGCGCTGGGCGGCCTGACCGAAACAGGCAGCGATGGGCCGGACAGCTTCTGGACCTGGCGCGACCTGATGTACCGCTTCGCCGCGTGCATCACGCCGGAGGGGATCGAAGCCATCGCCGCGCAGCTGTTCGCCGAGTGCCTGCGTCATGGCTATACCTCGGTCTGCGAATTTCATTACCTGCAGCGCGCGGTCGATGGCGCCAGCTATGCGCGGCCCGCCGAAACAGCCGAACGCGTGGCCGCGGCCGCGCAACTGGCCGGCATGGGCGTGACGCTGCTGCCGGTGCTGTACAGCCACGCCGGATTTGGCGCGCAACTGCTCACGCCGGGCCAGGCGCGCTTTCGCACGGACGTCGACGACGTGCTGGGCATCGTCGAGGCATTGGCGCCGCTGCGGGGCGGCCAGCTCGAAGTGGGCGCCGCGCCGCACTCGCTGCGTGCGGCCGGCATCGATGCGATCCGCGCGCTGGCGGCCGGCTTGCCCGCCGCGCGGCCGCTGCACATCCACATCGCCGAACAAGAGGCCGAGGTGGCGCAGTGCATCGCGCACACGGGCCAGCGGCCCGTTGCCTACCTGTTCGACCAGCTCGCGCCAGACGCGCGCTGGTGCCTCGTGCACGCCACGCACCTGGACGCGGCCGAAGTCACGGCGCTGGCAGCCAGCGGCGCCGTCGCCGGCCTGTGCCCGACCACCGAGGCGAATCTGGGCGACGGCCTGTTTCCGCTGGCGCCGTACATTGCGGCCGGCGGGCGCTTCGGCATCGGCAGCGACAGCCATGTATCGCAGAGTCCCGTCGAAGAATTGCGCTGGCTCGAATACGGCCAGCGCCTGCAGCACCGGCAGCGCAATGTGGCGCACGTACCAGCGCAGCGCAGCGTTGGCGACTTTTTGTGGCAAGCTGCGTTGGCTGGCGGCGCGCAGGCCACTGGCCGGCGCGTGGGCGCACTGGAAGCAGGGCGGCGCGCCGATCTGCTGGTGCTGGATGCACAGCATCCGAACCTCGACGGCATTGACCACGCCGAGGTCCTTGGTCGCATGGTATTTTGCGGTAACGATAACCTCGTGCGCGACGTGCTGTGCGGCGGCCGCTGGGTGGTGCAGGGCGGCCGCCACCGGGCGCAGGAGGCGATTGCGGCGCGCTACCGCCAGGCGCTCAGGGATTTGCGTTCTTAGAAAGGTGACCACATGACTGTCTTGATTCCGTTTGCAGGCCTGGCCCCGGTACCGTGGAAGAACGGCGGCGGCAACACGACCGAGATCGCGATCGGCCCGCACGACGCCGGCTTCGACGATTTCGACTGGCGCGTCAGCCTCGCCACCATCGCCGAAGACGGCGCGTTCTCGCAGTTCGAGGGTGTCGACCGCACGCTGGCGCTGGTCGACGGCCACGGCATGACCTTGCAGATCGATGGCGAGCCGACCCTGATCACGCATGCCGAGCCGGTGGTGGCGTTCGATGGCAGCTCGGAAGTGCGGGCCAAGCTCAATCGCGGGCCGACGACCGACTTCAATGTCATGTCGCGCAGCGAGCGCTGTTATCACCAGTTCGGCCGGCGGCGCCTGAGCGGCGACTCGACCTTCATCGCGCGCGCCGAGATCACGGTGCTGTTTTTGGCCGAAGGCGACAGCCTGCAGCTGGCCAGCGACAACGAGCGCATCGGCCTCGTGCGCTACGACGCGGTGGTGCTCGACCAGGGCACCGTGTGGACGCTCGAGGCGGGGCAGGCCACCATCTATATCGTCGACGTCCATTATTACTCCGACGACGATGACGACGACATGGGAATGTATGACTGATCTGCTGCTGTCCAACGTGCACCTGGCCACGATGGACAATGGCTACGGCGTGCTGCACGACGCCGCGCTGGCGATCAAGGATGGCCGCATCGCCTGGATCGGCGCGCGCTGCGATGCGCCGGCCGCCGCGCGCGAACACGACTGCGGTGGCGCCTGGCTCACGCCCGGCCTGATCGATTGCCACACCCACATCGTCCACGGCGGCAACCGCAGCAACGAATGGGAAGCACGCCTGAACGGCGCCACCTACGAAGACATCGCGCGCCAGGGCGGCGGCATCATGGCCACCGTGCGCGCCACGCGCGCGCTCGACATCGATGCACTCGTCGCGGCCAGCCTGCCGCGTGTGAAGGCCTTGCTGGCCGAAGGCGTGACGACGCTCGAGATCAAGTCGGGCTACGGTCTCGCGCTGGACGCCGAAGAACGCATGCTGCGCGCGGCGCGCCGTATCGGCGAGCTGCTGCCGGTGCGTGTCGTCACCACGTTTCTCGGCGCGCATGCGCTGCCGCCTGAATTCGAGGAACGCCCGGACGACTACATTACCTACGTGTGCGATGTCATGCTGCCGGCGCTGGCGGAGCAGGGCCTGGTCGACGCAGTCGATGCATTTTGCGAGCGCATCGGCTTTACCAGCGCGCAGACCGCGCGCGTGTTCGACAAGGCAGGCGCGTTGGGCTTGCCCGTCAAGCTGCATGCCGAGCAGTTGTCCGACCAGGGCGGCGCCGCGCTCGTGGCGCGCCATGGTGGGTTGTCGGCCGATCATCTGGAATATCTGAGCGAAGAGGGTATCGCCGCGATGGCGCGCGCTGGCACGGTGGCCGTGCTGCTGCCCGGCGCCTATTACTATCTGCGTGAAACGACCATGCCGCCGATCGCGGCTTTGCGCGCCGCCGGCGTGCCGATGGCCGTGGCCACCGACTGCAACCCAGGCACGTCACCACTGACGTCATTACTGCTGGCGCTGAACATGGCGTGCACCTTGTGGCGTCTCACGCCGCAAGAGGCATTGCTGGGCGTGACCGCTCACGCAGCGCGCGCGCTCGGTCTGCAGGATGAGATCGGCACGCTCACGATCGGCAAGCGTGCCGACCTGGCGTTATGGAACATCGCGCGACCTGCCGATCTTGCTTACGCGATGGGTTTGAATCCCTGCAAGGCCGTCATCCATGGCGGCGTCTTGCGCACCATCGGCTGAGCTTTTGATCGCCCGCAAGGCTGTCATCTGCGTTTCGGAGAAGATGAATTTCACGACGTGTAAAAAAAACGGTGACGGCCGTAAGCAAATGTAAGGCTTAATCAATCGTTAAGGATCGCTGGCTATAGTCCTTCTCGTGATTCAACTTCTCCCCTCCCCATTTGCCAAAATGGGTTTGCCCACGGCGCCAACGCGCCGTGGGTTTTTCTTTGTCGGTCGGGTTTAGCGTCAGCCGAAATCAGCTGCGTTCGGCCAGCGCCGTCAGGCTCTCGCCCGTCACGCGGCAGATGCGCCACTCGGGCATCACGTCCGCACCCATCGCCTTGTAGAAATTGATTGCAGGCTCGTTCCAGTCCAGCACCGACCATTCGAAACGCCCACAGCCGCGCTCGACCGCCAGCTGCGCCAGCCGTTGCAGCATGCGCGTGCCGATGTTCTTGCCGCGATGCGCCTGCTTCACATACAGGTCTTCGAGATACAAACCTTTCTTGGTCAGGAAGGTCGAGAAGTTATGGAAGAACAGCGCGAAGGTGACGACCTCGCCGTTTTCTTCGCCAACGATGGCTTCGCACGACGGGTGCGCGCCGAACAGGCCTTCGTGCAGCAGCGCTTCGGTGGCCACGACCATGTGTTCGAGTTTTTCAAAGACGGCCAGTTCCACGATCATGGCGTGGATGTGGGTGACGTCGTCCGGACGGGCAGGGCGGATGGAAAATGGGGCAGCGGTCATGGCGATTCGATGGGATTGTTCAGGTTAGCGGATTGCACGATTTTCGGTGCGGGTGCGCGCACGGCCCAGGCCACGCTCGCCAGGCATACGATCATGCCGAGAAATTCGAGCGCGCCGGGGCGGTAATCTTCGAGCAGGACCGACAGCAGTACCGACAGCACGGGCGTGACGACGGTGACATACACGGCCTTGTTGGCGCCGATGCGGGCGATCAGCGTGAAGTAGGCAAAGAAGGCGACGACCGAGCCGAAGATCGACAGGTAGAACAGGCCGGCCCAGTAGGTGCCGCTGTCGGGCAGCGTGAAGGCGTCGCCGTTCGCGAGCGACCACAGCGTCACCATCGATGCGCCCCACAGCATCGACCACGCCATCGTCAGCGGCAGGTTCGCGCACTGCTGCTTGACCTTGGTGACGACAACGCTGCCGCCCGCGCTGGCCATGGTCGCGGCCAGCGCCAGCACGACGCCCGCAATGAAGTGGCCGTTGCCGCCGGCCCGGATCGCCTGCCAGGCGTCGCCAATGGCGTGCCAGAACAGCAGCGCGACGCCGACCGTGGCGGCCGCGCCGCAGGTCCAGGTACGGCGGTTGATGGCGGTGCCGAAGAAGAGGCGGCTCCAGATGGGCGTCCAGAACACCATCAGCGCAAACATCACGGCCACCAGGCCGGAGACGACGTGCTGCTCCGCGTGGTAGGTGCAGATATACGAGATGCCGAAGGTCAGGCCGCCCTGCAGCGCCATCCAGCGGTGCGTGCGCCATGGCAGGCTCAGGCGTTCGCGGCGTGCGATGCATACGGCGAACAGGGCCGCGGCGGCGAGGAAGAAGCGGTAGGCCACCGATACCGCCGGTGCGGTATGCCCCAGTTGCAAGGTGATGGCCCAGAAGGTCGAGCCCCAGATCAGGGACGCGATGGTAAAGAGGATGGGGGAAGACATCGCGGGAGTATAGATGGCCCGCTAAGGTCCTGTCGGCATCAGTTCATCGACCAGCTCAGCCGATGTAGTAGAAATGCAACATCACCACGCGACCCGGATGCGCCGGTACAGGATGCTCAGCACGAACAGCGGCCCGATCAGCAAGAAGCGCAGATCGTCGAAGAACGATGGCTTCTTGCCCTCGATATGGTGGCCGACGAACTGGCCGAGCCAGGCCGCCACGAACACGCCGATCGACGTCGGCAGCACGGTCCCGTCCGGCAGCATCGCCAGCACCAGCAGCATCGCACCGGCCATCACGCCCATCCCCAGTGCGAAGGTGCGCGACAGCGTGACGTAATAGGCCAGCGCCGCCGCCACGACCAGCAGCGCCACCGCCGGATGGAGCGCCCACAGGATGCCCAGCAGGCTGAACACGATTGCCGGGATGCAGACGATGTGGATCAGTTCATTGACGGGATTGCGGTGGCTTTCGCCATAGCGCGCCAGCAGGACATCGATGGCGCGGGACGTGGATGCGGTGTACATGGCGGCGTCTCCCTGTATTGTTGTAAGGACGATTCTACCGCCGCTGTTCCCCGTGCGGCGGTCTATCGTGGCGGCAGCGCCGGCGTGGGCGCCGTGGTGTCGGCCGGCTGCACGCGCAGATGGGCATGGTTCGCAAACAGCTCGGCGATCCATTCGACGAATACCCGCACCTTGGCGGATAAATGGCGGTTGTGCGGATACACGACATGGACGGGAATCGGATCGCAGCGCCAATCCGGCAGCAGCCGCACCATCTTGCCGGTGGCGAGCTGCTCGGACAAAAGATAGTCGGTCATATTGATCACGCCCAGGCCGGCCAGGCCCGCCTTGATATAGGCATTCGAGTCGTTGAGCGCGATGGCGCCGGGCAGCATGACCTCGATGCGCTCGCCATCGCGGGTGAAATCCCAGCCGCTGACCTTGCCCGACTTGGACGAGAAATAATTAACGCAGCGATGGCGCTCCAGATCGTTCGGATGCAGCGGCATGCCGAAGCGCTCGATATACGTGGGCGCTGCGCAGGTGACGAAGTTGATCACGCCAACGCGGCGCGCAATCAGGTTGTTGTCGATCAGGTCGCCACCGCGCACGGCACAGTCGACGCCTTCCTCGACCAGGTCGACCGGCCGATCGGTGCTGCCCATCTCCAGCGTGATATCGGGATAGCGCGCAAAAAAATCGGGCAGGGCCGGGATCAGGATCTCGCAGGTGAGACCCGTGGGCGCATCCACCCGCAGCCGGCCACTGGGGCTGAAGCGGTGGCGCGTGAGCGATTCTTCGGCGTCGCGCACATCCGACAGGATCCGCACGCAGCGCTCGTAATAGGCGGCGCCGTCGGATGTCACGGATACGTGGCGGGTCGTGCGATGCAACAGGCGCGAGGCGAGCGATGTTTCGAGCGCCTGGATCAGTGTCGACACCGTTGCCTTGGGCATTTGCAGGGTATCGGCGGCGCGCGTGAAGCTGCCCGCATCGACAACTTGCACGAACACTTCCATGGCTTGCAGCTTGTTCATCTGGATTCTGACTCAAAAATCACGCCATTGTTCAGGAATCTGAACAATCAATTCGGTATTGTCATCTTTATCCGATTCGGGATCAAGACTATTATGTGTGCATCGCAACAAAGTATTTACTTGAGAAGACGGAGCAGGACATGAGTATTCGAGATGGCATTTTTACCACGGTTGCAGTCACGCTTAGCGGCGTTGCGCTGGCGGGATTGCTTTGCACGGATGCTTACTCCCGCGCCGCCGGCGCCGAAGCACGCGGTGTGCGGGCGCTGTCGATGCAGATGCAGATGAGCTGCGTGGGTGATTGCGCTGCCGTTGACGAGCGTATCGTCGAACTTGAGCTCGGGCAGGTCCCGCGATGAACGCCGTGGGCGACATGCCGGAGCGCGCGCTGAAAGTACGCGACCTCGAGGTCGCGGGCGCCACCGGCCCGCTGCCGGCGCGCCTGTACGCTGCCGGCCCGGCGGCCAAGCGTGACATGCTGGTCGTGTTCTACCACGGTGGTGGCTTCGACAGCGGCGACCTCGATGAGGCGGACGACTTCCTGCGCTCGCTGGCCGAATGCGATCACCTGCCGCTGGTGCTGGCGCCGAGCTACACGCTGGCCACGGTCAGCCCGTTCCCGGCGGCCGTTGAGGATGCCCATGCAGTGCTGCAATGGGCCAAGAAGAACAAGGCCAAGCTTGGCTGGAACGGCAAGCTCCTGGTGACGGCCGGGATCGAAGCCGGCGCCAACCTGGCGGCCGTGTGCGCGCTGATGTCGCGTGATCGTGGTGGTCCGGCACTCGCTGGCCAGATCCTGGTCATGCCGATGCTCGATCCGGCCCTGAGCACCGGCTCGATGCGCCAGCTCACGCAATGCTCCGACCGCGAAAAGGCCGCCACGATCTGCGCCGAAGCCTATCGCGGTTATCTGCCCCACGCGGCGGACCGCTCGCATCCGTACGCGGCGCCGCTGCATTCAAGCCGGCTGAAAAACCTGGCGCCGGCACTGATCCTGTCGGCCGAAGACGACCCGCTGCGCGACGAAGCCGAGCTGTATGGCGCAAAACTGATCAATGCGGGCATCTGCACCACGGTGCGGCGCATGGCGCCCGCCGATCTGCAAGACCCGAACGGTCGCAATGAATGCGCCTGCAAATGGCAGGCGATGGGCGAGATTGCCAACTTCCTGGCACGGCTGGAGGGGCGGCAGGGGGCTTGATGCGGCCGGGTTGTTCTGACCGCACACCGTAGGGTGGGCGGGTTCCCCGCCCACGCGTCCAACGAACGATGGCGTGCCATAACCGCATGAATTTGAACGCGTGGACGGCGTAGCCGACTGCGCGTCCCGGTCCACCCTACGTGCAGCCAACATGGTAAGTAAGAGTTCATCACAATAAGAGAGTGCAAATGAATCACAGCGCCCAATCGCAGTATCTGCCTCGCAGATAACGCACAACCACCCGCCGGACTAAACCACCGGCTCTACATCAGCTAACAAGAAATTTTTTCCACGCCCCGGCGCGGAAGGGGATTCGTTTTGCCTGCGTTTCGTCTGGCCGACATGCCAGCGACGCGGGACGGGGTTCTATTGTCTTTTTTTTCATCGTCGTATTTCATCGTTTCTAATAAAAGGGTTAATCATGAATAACCAATCAGGGATGGGCAAACTGCGCGTCATCATCGCCGCGCTGGCAATCGCAGGTCTCGCGGGCGCCGGTATCACCGGCTGCGCCGACGCCACCAGCGACGACGCACCGGCAGCGGCAGCGCCAAGTGCGCCGCCAGTCACGAGCGCGGTCGTCATCCAGCGCGCCGTCACCGAAACGCAGGAATTCTCCGGTCGCCTGGAAGCGATCGAAGTCGTTGCAATCCGCCCCCGCGTGTCGGGCTACATCACGGCCGTCAACTTCAAACCGGGCGCCGAAGTAAAAAAGGGCGAGGTCTTGTTCGTGATCGATCCACGGCCTTATCAGGCCGAAGCGGACCGCACGAAAGCCGTCGCTGCCGCGGCGCAGGCACGCGCCGACCTGGCGCGCCTGGAATTGCAGCGCGCCGAGCGCCTGCTGGCCGACAAGGCCATCGCCCAGCGCGAATTCGACGAACGTTCGGCCGGCCAGAAGGAACTGGATGCGAGCGTGCGCGCCGCCCAGGCCGAGCACGAAACGGCGCGCCTGAACCTGGCCTACACCCGCGTCACGTCGCCCATTGACGGCCGCGTGTCGAAGGCCGAAATCACCCTGGGCAACCTGGTGGACGCCACGGCGGTCCTGACCTCGGTGGTCTCGCTCGAGCGCATCTATGCCAGCTTCGATGGCGATGAATCCACCTACCTGCGCGTGTCGCGCCGCACCAACGCCGGCCAGCCGGTGGACGTGAAGGTGGGCCTGGCCGGCGAAGAAGGCTTCCCGCACAGCGGCAAGCTCGAATTCGTCGACAACCAGCTCGACAGCCGCAGCGGCAGCGTGCGCATGCGCGCCACGCTGGCCAACACCGACCGCGCGCTGGCGCCGGGCCTCTTTGCCCGCGTGCAGATCGCCGGCGGCGCGCCGACCCCGCAGATCCTGATCGTCGACCGCGCCATCAACACCGACCAGGACCGCAAGTTCGTCTACGTCGTCGACAAGGATGGCAAGGCCGAATACCGCAGCGTCAAACTGGGCCCGCTGGACGACGGCTTGCGCATCGTGCGCGAAGGCCTGAAACCAGGCGAAAAGATCGTCGTGAACGGCCTGCAGCGCGTGCGCCCGGGCGCCCCGATCGCGGCGCAGGTCGTGCCGATGGTGGCCACCGCAGCACCGGCACCGGCCACCCCAGCGGCTGCAACGGGAGCATAAGTCACCATGAACTTTCCTAAATTCTTTGTCGACAAACCGATCTTCGCGGTCGTGCTGTCGGTGATCATCTTCGTCGCCGGCCTGATCTCGATCTTCATGCTGCCGATTTCCGAGTACCCGGAAGTCACGCCACCCTCCGTGGTGGTACGCGCCCAGTATCCGGGTGCGAACCCGAAGGTCATCGCCGAAACGGTGGCCACGCCGCTGGAAGAGCAGATCAACGGCGTCGAAGACATGCTGTACATGTCGTCGCAGAACACGTCCGACGGCGCGCTGGCGCTGACCGTCACGTTTAAAATCGGCACCGATGTCGAGCAGGCCGAAACTGCAGTGCAGAACCGGGTCCAGCGCGCACTGCCACGGCTGCCCGAAGAAGTGCGCCAGATCGGCGTGACGACCGTGAAGTCGTCGCCGAACCTGACGATGGTGGTCCACCTCAATTCCCCGGATGGCCGCTACGACGACCTGTACCTGCGCAACTACGCGGTGCTGAACGTGAAGGACCAGCTGGCCCGCATCAAGGGCATGGGCGAAGTCCAGCTGTTCGGCTCGGGCGACTACGCGATGCGTATCTGGCTCGATCCGCAGAAGGTCGCTGCGCGCGGCCTGACCGCCGGCGACGTCATCGACGCGATCCGCGAACAGAACGTGCAGGTCGCGGCTGGCGTGATCGGCCAGGGTCCGGCCAAGGACGCCGACTTCCAGCTCACCGTGAATACGCAAGGGCGCCTGCAAAGCACCGACGAATTCGGTGACATCGTCCTGAAGACCAATGCCGAAGGCGGCACCACGCTGCTCAAGGATGTCGCGCGCATGGAGCTCGGTTCGAGCTCGTATGCACTGCGCTCGCTGCTGAACAACAAGTCGGCCGTCGCGATCCCGATCTTCGCCGCCCCTGGCGCGAACGACCTGCAGCTGTCCGCCGACGTGCGCACGACGATGGAAGCGCTGTCGCAGGAGTTCCCGGAAGGCGTGAAGTATTCGATCGTGTATGACCCGACCCAGTTCGTGCGCGAGTCGATCAACTCGGTCATCGTGACCCTGTTCGAAGCGGTCGTGCTGGTCGCGCTGGTGGTGATCATCTTCCTGCAGACCTGGCGCGCCTCGATCATTCCGCTGCTGGCCGTGCCGGTGTCGGTGGTCGGTACCTTTGCCGTGATGCTGGCCTTTGGCTTTTCAATCAATACGCTGTCGCTGTTCGGCCTCGTGCTGGCCATCGGTATCGTGGTCGACGATGCGATCGTGGTGGTGGAAAACGTCGAGCGCAATATCGCCGATGGCCTCAATCCACGCGACGCGACGATCCAGGCCATGAAGGAAGTCAGCGGGCCGATCATCGCCATCGCGCTGGTGCTGTGCGCCGTGTTCGTGCCGATCGCGTTCGTGTCGGGCCTGACCGGCCAGTTCTATCGCCAGTTCGCACTGACCATCGCGATTTCGACCGTGATCTCGGCTTTCGCCTCGCTGACGCTGGCGCCGGCCCTGTCGGCCGCGCTGCTCAAACCGCACAACGCACCGAAGGACCGCCTGACGCGCATGATCGACGCCGTGCTGGGCCGCTTCTTCGGCGCTTTCAACCGCTTCTTCGGCCGCTCGTCGGTGCGCTATGAACACGGTGTGAAGGGTGTCCTGCGTCGCAAGAGCGCTTCGGTCGCTGTGTACCTGGCGCTGGCTGTGGCTGCGGTATTCATGTTCAAGGCAGTGCCGCCGGGCTTCGTGCCACCGCAGGACAAGGCCTACCTGATCGGCTTCGCGCAACTGCCGGACGCCGCTTCGCTCGACCGCACCGACGCCGTGATCCGCCAGATGTCGAAGATCGCCCAGGAGATTCCCGGTGTCGAATCGTCGATCGCCTTCCCGGGCCTGTCGATCAACGGCTTTACCAATGCGCCGAACGCCGGCATCGTGTTCGTCGGCCTGAAGTCGTTCGACCAGCGCAAGGACAAGGCGAAAAGCGCCGAAGCCATCGCCGCCGAGATCAACAAGCGCATGGGCGCCGTCGAAGATGCATTCGTCATGGTGCTGTCGCCACCGCCGGTCAATGGCCTCGGTACGACGGGCGGCTTCAAGATGATGATCGAAGACCGTGGCAACGTCGGCTACGAAGAGCTGAACAAGGCAGTGCAGGCGCTGACGGCCAAGGCCGCGCAGACGCCGGAACTGGCCGGCGTGTTCTCGGGTTTCCAGATCAACGTGCCGCAGCTGTACGCGGACATCGATCGCGTGAAGGCCAAGCAGCTGGGCGTGCCGCTGGCGAGCATCAACCAGACCTTGCAGGTGAACCTCGGCTCGCTGTACGTGAACGACTTCAACCAGTTCGGCCGTACGTATCAGGTGCGGGTGCAGGCTGACGCGCCGTTCCGTTCGCAGCGCGAGCAGATCGAGCAGTTCAAGGTGCGCAGCAATACGGGCGAAATGATTCCGCTGTCGTCGATGATGCGCGTGAAGGACACCTATGGTCCGGACCGCGTCACGCGCTACAACGGCTACGTCTCGGCCGAGATGAATGGCGGCGCTGCACCCGGCGTGTCGTCCGGCCAGGCGCAGGCGGCGATGGAACGCATCGCGAAAGAAGTGCTGCCGAAGGGTGTGTCGTACGAATGGACCGAGCTGACCTACCAGGACGTCCTGTCGGGTAACACGATGATCTATGTGTTCCCGCTGTGCGTGCTGCTGGTGTTCCTGGTGCTGGCGGCCCAGTACGAAAGCTGGACGCTGCCGCTGTCGGTGATCCTGATCGTGCCGATGTCGATCCTGTGCGCGCTCATTGGCGTCAAGCTCACCGGTGGCGACAACAATGTGTTCACGCAGATCGCGCTGTTCGTGCTGGTCGGCCTGGCATCGAAGAATGCGATCCTGATCGTCGAATTTGCCCGCGAGCTGGAAGACCATGGCCGCAGCGTCGTCGAGGCTGCGCTGGAAGCGAGCCGCCTGCGTCTGCGGCCGATCCTGATGACGTCGATCGCGTTCATCGCCGGCGTGGTGCCGCTGGTGTTCTCGAGCGGCGCGGGTTCCGAGATGCGCCACGCCATCGGTGTCGCCGTGTTCTGGGGCATGCTGGGCGTGACCTTCTTCGGCCTGTTCCTCACGCCGCTGTTCTACGTGTTGCTGCGCTCGCTGGCCAAGCGTTTTGAAAAACCCGTGCACGCCGCCCCTGCGGTGGTGCACAGCGCAGAAGGAGTGCACTGATGAATACGATGATTGCAAAGGGCGTCGCGCCCCTGCTGGCGGCGCTGCTGCTGACAGCCTGCGCCACGCCCGACTTCGTGCAGCCGCACGTGGCCACGCCGGACGCCTTCCGCGAGTCGCAGGCGCCAGTGCCGGCCGCGGAAGTGGCGGGCATTGACGGCGCGCGCTGGAAGCCGGCGCAGCCAGCCGAGCAGCAGCCGCGCGGCCAGTGGTGGCTGGCCTTCAACGATCCGGCGCTGACCGCGCTGATCGACGAAGCTGCCACCAACAACGCCAACCTGTCGGTCGCGGCCAGCCGCGTCAAGCAGGCGCGCGCGATTGCCGGCATCGCCGAAGCGGACCGTATCCCGCAGGTGGGCGTGGGCATCGGCGCCCAGCGTGCGCGCCTGTCGCCGCGCGAATCGAACCTGCCGCAAGGTGTGGGGACCGACGCGTACACGAGCTACAGCGCGCGCCTGTCGGCCAGCTACGAAGTCGACCTGTTCGGCCGCGTGGCGGCCGGCGTGTCGGCAGCGCGGGGCGATGCGGCGACCTCCGAAGCCAACTTCCGCTCGGTGCTGCTGGCCTTGCAGGCGGACGTCGCGCAGACCTATTTCAGGCTGCGCGCACTCGACGCTGAACTGGTGACGCTGGCCGATACGGTGCGCCTGCGTGAAGAAAGCATCAAGGTCACGCAACGGCGCTTCGACCTGGGCGACATCGGTGAATTCGACCTGTCGCGGGCCCGCACCGAGCTGTCCACCGCGCGCGCCGAAGCCATCGGCGTGCAGCGCCAGCGCGCCACGACCGAGCACGCACTGGCGGTCTTGCTGGGCAAGCCGGCAGCCGATTATGTGGCCGGTCCGAGCCCGCTGCTCGATGCGAGCCTGATGCCGGCGATTCCTGCCGGCCTGCCATCGAGCCTGCTGGAGCGCCGCCCCGACATCGTCGCCGCCCAGCGTGCGATGGAAGCGTCCAACGCCCGCATCGGCGTGGCGCGCGCGGCGATGTTCCCGGCCCTGACCATCAATGCCGATGGCGGCGGCGTGGGCGGCGTGTTCTCGGAAGTGTTCAAGTGGAGCAGCCGTTCGTGGGTGCTCGGGGCCCTGGCCTCGATGCCGATCATCGACGGTGGCCGCAATCGCAACAACATCGTGCGCAGCGAAGCGGTGCTCGAGGAATCGGTGGGCACCTATCGCCAGAGCGTGCTGGTGGCGTTCGCCGAAGTCGAGGACAACCTGGCCGGCCTGCGCATCCTGGCAGGGCAGGCCGGTGAGATCGACGCGGCCGTGGTCTCGGCACGCCGTTCGGCCGACCTGGCGCAGAAGCTGTACGACGCCGGCCGCTCGAGCTATCTCGAACTGCTCGATGCCCAGCGCAACCTGGCGGTCGTCGAACGCACGGCGGTGCAGTTGCGCGGTGAGCGCGCATTGACAACGGTGGCCCTGATTCGCGCACTGGGCGGCGGTTGGGATGCGACGCAGCCGGTGAATGCGGCGGTGGCGCAACGTTGATTCCCGTATAAAAGTTGTTTGCCCTTTGCGGCGGTGCGTGTGAACGCACCGCCGCTTTTTTTTCGCCGGTGTAGCAAAACTACAAAAATGTTCAGATTCAATTGACTCGATTAAACGACAAGAACAGAATCTGTGGGCCGAAAGTGTCCGCTCAGAGACCACGGCAACCAGTTACGTAGTTTATCTACGTGACCGACAGTATGTCCGTCGATGTCCTGAAGGACTGAAACACATCAATTACACCGGAGGAGACAAAATGAAGAAAAGCATCATCGCCATGCTTGCCACCAGCGTTGTGGCATTGAGTAACCCGGCCCTGGCCGCCACCCCGCCTGCCCAGGCGGGTAACAGTTCAGCTGTGCTGTTGCAGGGCTTCCACTGGAACTCGTCGAGCGCCAGGAGTCCGAACTGGTACAACACCCTGCAGGGCAATGTGGGCGAGCTGAAGACCATGGGCTTTAGCCATGTCTGGTTCCCGCCGCCATCCGATTCGGCGGCCTTGCAGGGCTATCTGCCGCGCCAGCTGAACAACCTGAATTCCGCCTACGGCAGCTCGGCCGAGCTGACCAACGTCGTGCGCGCGTTCACGAACAGTGGCATCAAGGCGGTGGCCGACGTCGTCGTCAACCACCGCGTCGGCACCACCGGCTGGTCGGACTTCACCAATCCCAACTGGACCACGTATTCGATCGTCAACAACGACGAGTGCAACTGCGGCCTGGGCAGCGCCGATACGGCGCTCGGCTTCAACGGCGGGCGCGACATCGACCACCGCAACGTCGGCGAAGTCCAGAACGGCATCACCACGTGGCTGAACTACACGCTCAAACCCGTGGGCTTTACCGGCATGCGGGTGGACTATGTACGGGGCTTCAGCCCCAGCTACGTCGGGCAGTATGCCAATGCCTTCAACGCCGAGTTCTGCGTCGGCGAACTGTGGAACGACCTGAACCTGAACAACGTCGACGCGCACCGCCAGGAAATCATGAACTGGATTAACGGGACCAGCAACAGCTGCGGCGCATTCGACTTCACCACCAAGGGCCTGCTCAACGACGCGCTGGCCAACGGCAACTACTGGCGCCTGAAGGATGCCTCTGGCAAGCCGCAAGGCGCCATTGGCTGGTGGCCGGCGATGGCAGTGACGTTCGTCGACAACCACGACACCGGTCCGTCCGAAAGCTGCGGCAACGGCCAGAACCACTGGGCCGTGCCATGCGGTTCGGTGATGCAGGGCTACGCCTATGTGCTGAGCCACCCGGGCATTCCGACCGTGTACTACCCGCACATCTACAACTGGGGCCTGAAAACCCCGATCGCCGCGCTGATGGCCGCGCGCCGGGCGGCCGGGGTGACCTCGACGTCGCCGGTGGCGATCCAGCAGGCGGCGCAGGGACTGTATGCGGCAGTCGTCACGGGCAACACGCGCCAGCTCGCGATGAAGATCGGGCCAAACGCCTGGAGCCCGACCGGCACGGGCTGGGTGCTGCAGACGTCGGGCAGCAATTACGCGGTGTGGATGAAGTAAGGATCCGCTGTGTGTGTGACGTACCGGCTGCCGGCGACGGCGGCCGGTCGTCGACGTGATGCGGCTGGGCGCCGCTACAATGGCGCCATGTCCATCGCATCTGCTTGTGTTCCTGTTCCACCGCTCACCGGCCTCGCGCCCGTCATCGACGCCACTACCCGCATTCTCGTGCTGGGCAGTTTTCCGGGCGCCGCGTCGCTGGCGGCCGGGCAGTATTATGCGCATCCGCGCAATCTGTTATGGCCGATCCTGTCGCAACTGACGGGCGAAGACCTGGCCGGCTTGCCCTACGACGAGCGCCTGCCGCGCCTCCTGGCGCACGGTATCGGTTTGTGGGATGTGCTGGGTGCGTGCGAACGCACGGGCAGTCTCGATTCCGCCATCCGTGCGCCGGCCGCGAACGACTTCGCGCGGCTGCGCGAGCGTTGCCCGCTGCTTGCAACCGTTGGCTTCAATGGCAAGACGGCGGGCAAATTTGCACCGCAATTTGCCGCCGCCGGCTATCGGACGGTGCTGCTGCCATCGACTTCGCCGGCGTATGCGGCGATGCCGTTTGCGCAAAAGCTGCTGGCCTGGCAGCGCTTGCTGGCGGACTGACGGCGCTGACCCGTTCCAGGTCGCAGGGCATGCGACTCGCGCAGCCTATTTGCGCCAGGGTGTCTTGGCAGGTCTGACCACCGACCGATCTGTCAGGCGGCTATGCAGATATGCGCGCACGTCGTCGGGCGCATAGCCCTGGCCCTGCGCCAACATCTCTGCTCTGGCGTCACGAGCTTGCGCAACGAAGGCGGCACGCTTCTCAACCGCATGGACGGCTTGCCGGATTGCCTCGACCATGAACGCATGCGGGCTGATGCCAAGCACGTGGGCAGCATCGATTGCGCGCTGCTTGAGTTCATCGGGAAGTTTCAGTGAGATCGTTGACATGGGATTGTGCCTCGTTTGCGAGCATGCCTACCGAATATGCGTCCCGGTCCCCGCCGCCATCTTCCGCAGATACGCCAGCTTTGCCACGTACACCTCGCGCATATCCTGCCGCGTGCTGTGATCGACCGCCAGCGCGATCTGTTCCCGTGCATCGCGCACATGCCCCAGCTGCAGATGGGCGACGCCCAGCCAGAACCGGAACTCGTCGTTGTACGGCGCGCGCCGCACCTCGCGCGCGAAGTGGGTTACCGCATCGTCGTACCGGCCGGCCTTGAGCGCGGTCGTGCCGAGATCGAAATAGTGGTAGGGCGGCGTCGGATCGACCGCCGCGATGCGCGCGGCCAGCGCCGCCGCTTCCAGCGGCCGGCCGAGCGCCACAAGTACCGGCTGCAGGTTGTGCAGCACCGCCAGGTTCTCGGGCTCGCGCACCAGCGCCGCCTGGAACGCGCGCTCGGCCAGCGCCGGTTCGCCATGCCGCTGGTAGATCACGCCCAGCGTGTTGAGCGTGCTCGCCACGCCGGGGCGCGCCAGGACCGCCGCGCGTGCCCACCAGTAGGCGTCGTCGCTCCGGCCCTGCACCAGCGCCTCGGCGGCGCGGTTGTTCAGGAACAGGGCGACGATGTCGTCTTCTTCGAGCTCGCGGGTGCGCAGGCGCGCGGCCTCGTCGCGCGGGATGAAGTCGACGACCAGCACGCGCTGCGGGTGGTAGCCGCGCGGCGCGTCGGCCGGGCGTTCGCCCAGGCTGACGTTGATGTGGGAGCTGGACAGGTACAGGCCCGCAGTGCGGCTCCAGGTGTTGTCGACGTCCACGCTCTGGAACCGGACTGGCATGCCCAGTTCTTTGGCGAAGGCCGCCGTCATGATCACCAGCGACAGGCAGTTGCCCGTGCGCGCGGCGTAGGTCTGGCTGGCGGTGCGGGTGATGCTCGATTCGTACTCGAGCTTCAGGTCGGACTTGCTGTAGAGCGCATCGACCAGGCCGTGCTGCAGGCCCTTGGTCCGCAAGCGCGACGTGAATGCGCTGCTGTTCAGGTAAGTGCGCATTGCGGGACTGAGCGCGAACAGGTCGTCCGCGCCGATGGGTTCTGATGGCGACGCGAAGCGTGCATCGGCAAACAGGGCTTCTGACGGGGCCGGGGGAGGAGCGAGACTGGCGCAGCCGGCCAGCAGCATGCTTAACAACAGCCAACCGAACGACGGCCAATTGAACAAGACCCAGCGCATGGCGCCTCCTGCAAACGAGCGTACTGACATGGCAGTATCCGCTCCCTTGCGGGCGAAGTCAAAACTCAGTCTTCGTGAAACGCTTCCAGCAGTTCGTCCATGATCTCGGCGGTTTCTTCGTCCGACAAGCCCAGATACGCGCAGGCCGCCACGCCACCCTTGTTCCATTCGTTCGACTCGGCGTGGCCCTGGTAGCGGCAGATCGCGTTCTCGGCCAGCAGCGACAGGGCGACCAGCGAGCGCACGGGCCCCGCGGTGGCGGCATCGTCGATCACGGCAAAGTCGTGATGGTGCAGGATGGCCCAGGCGACGTGGTCGGACAGCCCCCAGTTGCGGGCCAGCAGGCAGCCCATGGCGGCGTGGCTGGTCGCATGGCGTTCGTTCTCGAGGTCGGTGAACGGACGATGGGCTTCCATCGACGCAGCGCCGTAGGTGGCTTCGTAGTCCTTGAAGCGGTCCATCAGCAGGGGCACGCCGGTGTCGCAGAACAGGCCGAACGTGTGCGCCACGTCGGGCTCGCCCATGCGCAGGCGGCGCGTCAGGAACACCATCGCGTGCGCACGGCGGGTCGAAAGATCCCAGAAGGTGGCCAGCGCGGCGCTGTTGACGGGAATCGCCTGGCGCGCCAGCAGCCCGGTCATCAGGGCCGCAACCTGATTAATGCCCAGGAACAGGATGGCCTGCTCGATCGACTTGGCCTTGCGCCGGCCACCGTAGACGGCCGAATTGGCCAGCTTGAGCAGGGCGCCGGACATGCCGACGTCGCTCGCCACGATCCGGCCGATGGCGTCGGGCGATGGATCGTCGGCCCCCAGCTCGCGCTGCAGATCGGCGAGCAGGCTCGGCCGCGGCGGAATGCGGATCGACTTGATCAGGGCATCGACCTGGTCGGTTTGGGGGGCGGACTCGACGACGGTATTCATGAAATGGCGGGGCGCGAGAGGGCATCTCGGACGTTGCGGGGGAACGTGTCACTATACCCGAGCCGATAAAATATTGCAGCAAGGCAATGTGCAAATCAACTGGTTAATGTGGCAATTCCACCATAGCGCCAGGGCACGGGCGTGCGCGCTAGAATCCCGGCATGGCTATTTCGACAATTGCAGGAATTGATTTTTCAGCCGACGCCGCCACCGTGGCGCGCCAGTTGATCGGGGTGACGGTGCTGCTCGACGGGGTGGGCGGGCGTATCGTCGAAACCGAAGCATATGACCGCGACGATGCGGCCTCGCACGCGTTTGCCGGCGAGACGGAGCGCAATGCCTCGATGTTCGGGCCGCCTGCGCATGCCTACGTCTACCGCTCGTACGGCATCCACTGGTGTCTGAACTTCGTGTGCCGCGAAGCAGGGCACGGGGCCGGGGTATTGATCCGCGCGCTGGAACCGGTGGCGGGGCTGGACGTCATGCGCGCGCGCCGCGATGCGCTGGAAGAGCGCGCGCTGTGCTCGGGGCCGGGCAAGTTGTGCCAGGCGCTGGGCGTGACGCGTGCGCACGACGGGATGGCGCTGGCGGGAGCGTCGTTTACCTTGCTGCCGGCAGAGGCGGGACTGGTCGTCGTGGAGGGCATCCGCATCGGTATCTCGAAGGCGGTCGACGTGCCGTGGCGCTTTGGCCTGGCCGGCTCGCGCTTTCTGAGCCGGCCAATCCGCGGCGAAGCGCGCAACTAAGCCGATCCACGCCGGCGCGCCGTCGCCGGCGGCAGGGCCGGCACGGGCTTCGCGCGCATCGTGCTGGCGCGGCTGCGGCGATCGGCCACGCCCTGGAAGCCCACCGCCAGCGCGTCGTCATGCGCTTCTTCCACCTCTTCGACGTCGTCGTCACCCGGTGCGATGCGGAAGATCGCCACGGCCTTGGCCAGATTGACGGTCTGCTCGTGCAGGCTCTCGGCCGCCGCTGCGGCCTGTTCGACCAGCGCCGCATTCTGCTGCGTCATGCTGTCCATCTGCCCGACCGCGCGATTGACGTCGGCGATGCCGTCGGCCTGCTCGGTGCTGGCGATGCTGATGCGCCCGATGATGTCGTTCACCTGGCGCACCGACGAGACGATGTCGCCCATGCTGGCGCCGGCTTCGCTCACCGACGCATTGCCCCGTTCGATGATGCTGACCGAGTCCGCGATCAGGCCCTTGATCTCCTTGGCCGCTGCCGCCGAGCGCTGCGCCAGCGTGCGCACTTCGGACGCCACCACGGCAAAGCCGCGCCCCTGTTCGCCGGCGCGCGCTGCTTCCACCGCCGCGTTCAGGGCCAGGATATTGGTCTGGAACGAGATGCCGTCAATGACGCCGATGATCTCGACGATCTTGCGCGAGCTGGCCTGGATCGATTCCATCGTCGTCACCGCCCCTTGCACCGCCTGGCCGCCGCGCGCGGCCAGTTGCGCCGCTTCGGCCGCCAGTTCGGACGCCTGGCGCGCATTGGTGGCGTTGTCCTTGACCGCCGTGGTCAAGGTCTCCATCGTGCTGGCCGTCTGCTCGAGCGAGCTGGCCTGCATCTCGGTGCGGCTCGACAGGTCCATATTGCCGGTGGCGATTTCCTGCGACGCCGTGTCGATCGAGCGCACCGCCGTCATCACGCTGCGCAGCGCGGCATTCAGGCGCGCGATCGTGTGATCCAGCGCGCGGCCCGTGTCGGCGATTTCGTCGCGGCCCTGCGCGTCCACTGGCGGCGCGTCGAGCCGGCCCTCGGCCAGTTCGCCCACCGTGTGCGCGATCGAGTGGATCCCGGCCAGCATCGCGCGCCGCACCAGCATCGTCACTGCCAGCGACAGTGCAATGGACAGCAGCACCAGGCCGGCCATGGTCCAGCCCAGCGTGCGAAATTCGGCCCTGGCGGCGGCGTAGGCCTCCTGGTTCATCGTCTTTTCGATGTGCGCGAGTTGCGTCAGCGCGGTGTCGAGTGCGCCGAACTGCTGCTCGGCCTTCTGCATCGCATTGGTGGCGATCGACTGATCCACCGCTGCCATCTCGATCGTCTCGCCGATCGCCTTGCGATAGCGCGTCAGCGCCGCCTGCGATGCCTCGACCGGCGCGCGTTCTTCGCGCTCGGCGGCATGCGCGAACTTGCCCAGTTTGTCGCCGATGGCGGCGTGCCGGCGGCCGATGTCGGCCGTCAGCGCGCTCAGGCGGTTCTGGGCGAAGCTGCCGTTGGTCCAGGCCAGCAACTGGTAGGCGTTGGCGTGGGCAAAGCGCGCCTCGCCGGCGACATCGGCCACCGCCTGCAGGCGCGCGGCGCGCACCTGCACCATGTGTTCCAGCGAGGCGTTCTGGCGCACCATGCCATAGTAGGCGGCGCCCGACAGCATGGTCAGCAGCACGAGCACGAGGCCCGGGGCCAGCAGCAGTTTCTGGCCGATCCGCAGTTTGTTCAGCATGGGTCACTCTACAAAAAAAGCTGCCATCGCGGGCAGGGCGACGGCAGCGACAGCAGGGGATGCGCGAGACCGGCGCAGGCTTATTTCTTGTAGATGCCCGCTTCGAGCACCACGCCGTCGACCAGCAGGATGTAGGTCGTCTTGGGTTCGATCTTGCCGGTGGAGGGATTCTTGTACTGGTAGTCGACCCAGCCCTTGCCCTTGGCGGCGGCCAGCTCGATGATCTCGCGCCGGTACTTCTTGCCGTTTGCATCGGGCACGTCGGTCAGGTCCTTGCCGACGATCGACGGGTTGTACGGGTGGGCCAGCACGATGCCGGTCTTGACGTCGCGCAGGTCGATGTACAGCTGGCCCTGGACAAAATCCGGGTCCTTGGCATTGATGCGCTTCATCATTTCATCCTTGCCCTTGGCCTTGATCAGGGCGGCGCCGCGCTCGGCCATGGCAATGGCGTCCTTCTCGGTCGGTTCGTTGGCCAGGGCGGCGGTCGATGCCAGCCCCAGGCACAGGGCGGCGGCGGTGGCGATCAGTTTCATGGCGGTCCTTTCGCGTTGAATGCATCAGAAATATTGCTTAAGTGCATTCACTACTCTAGCGGCGCGTGCCTTTGCCGGATTGCGCGCGCACAAGGCCGTGGAAATCGCCCTGCCGCCGTTGCGCCGATGCCGCACTTTTTCCTACAGCAGCCTGTGATTGTCCTATTCACGCCGTCAGACACCATCTCATTGATTGATGGCAATTGCTGTCCATTCGGCCTCCCTAAGATGGGTTCTTTCCGGCAATCCGCCGCCTTCCCATCATCTTCTTCTGGAGATTTTCGTGAACACGACTGCAACGACGCCCACCAAGTTCAAGCCCTTCACGCGCCAGTCGATCATGACCGCGCGCCAATGGGAGTGGCTCACGCCCGACCTGCAGGAAGCCGTACAGGTGGTCTCGCATGTGCTGCCGTTTCGCACCAATGCGTATGTGATGGATACGCTGATCGACTGGTCGCGTGTGCCGGACGATCCGATCTATCGCCTGACATTTCCGCACCGCGACATGCTCCCGCGCGCCGAATACGAACAACTGCGCGACCTGGTGCTGGTCAAAAAAGATGACGCCGCGATCGCGCGCCTGGTGCACGCGATCCGGATGCGCATGAATCCGCACCCGGCCGGGCAGATGACGCACAACGTGCCGCGCGTGAACGATGCGCCGCTCAAGGGCTTGCAGCACAAGTATAAGGAAACGGTACTGTTCTTCCCCAGCGCCGGCCAGACCTGCCACGCCTATTGCACGTTCTGTTTCCGCTGGCCGCAGTTCGTCGGCATGGACGACCTGAAGTTCGATGCGCGCGAATGCGGCGAACTGGTGGACTACCTGAAGATGCACACGGAGGTCACCGACGTCCTGATCACGGGGGGCGACCCGATGATCATGAATACGCGCTCGCTGGCCGAATTCCTCGAGCCGCTCCTGATCCCCGAACTGGCCCACATCCAGAACGTCCGCATCGGCACCAAGTCGGTGGCGTACTGGCCGCAGCGCTTCGTGTCGGACAAGGACAGCGACGATCTGATGCGCCTGTTCGAGAAGGTGGTCGCCAGCGGCAAGAACCTGGCCATCATGGGCCACTACAACCACGCGGTCGAACTGCGTGCACCGATCGCGCAGCAGGCGGTCAAGCGCATCGTCGGCACCGGCGCTACGCTGCGCATGCAGGGCCCGCTGATCCGCCACATCAACGAAGACCCGAAAAGCTGGGCCGAGCTGTGGACGACGGGCGTGCGCCTGGGCGCGATTCCCTACTATATGTTCGTCGAGCGCGACACCGGCCCGCGCGACTACTTCGCACTGCCGCTGGCGCGCGCCCACGAGATCTTCCAGGAAGCCTATTCGATGGTCTCGGGCCTGTCGCGCACCGTGCGCGGACCGTCGATGAGCGCTTTCCCCGGCAAGGTCGTGATCGACGGCGTCGTCACGATCAATGGCGAAAAGCTGTTCGCGCTGCAGTTCCTGCAGGCCCGCAATCCGGAATGGGTGCGGCGGCCGTTCTTTGCCAAATACGATGCCACGGCGACCTGGCTCGATCACCTGAAACCCGCGTTCGGGCGCGATCATTTCTTCTTCGAGACGGAAAGCGGCGGCCCGCTGCGGGGCGCGGGCGGGCGCGTGATCCCGCTGGTGCCGGCCGGCCAGCGCGGCCATGCCCAGCCCGACGCGGCATAACGGGTCGACGTTCAGCCAGAGCCTGCGCCATGCAACCTGCTGCCACGCTGGTGTCTCCCGCTACCCCGCGTCTGTCCGGCCTGGCGGTGTTCGTGTACGTGTTCGTGCCGTTCGCGCTGGGGCATTACCTGTCCTCGCTGCTGCGCAACGTGAACGCGGTGCTGGCGACGCAACTGGCGAGCGCGCTCGCGCTCACGCCGGGCCAACTGGGGCTGCTCACCAGCGCGTTCTTCTTTGCGTTCGCGCTGGTCCAGCTGCCGGTGGGGATGGCGCTGGACCGCTATGGGCCGCGCCGCGTGCAGGTGGCGATGCTGCTGGTGGCGTCCTGCGGCGCGGTGCTGTTTGCGCGTGGCGGCGGCTTCTGGAGCCTGCTCGCGGCGCGCGCGATCATGGGGTGTGGCCTGGGCGGCTGCTTCATGGCGGCGGTCAAGGCCGTGTCGATCTGGATCGCCCCCAGCCGGCTGCCGTCGGTGCACGGCTACCTGATCGCCGTCGGCGGCATGGGCGCGGCCAGTGCGACGATGCCGGTGCGCGCGATGCTCGAGTACACCGACTGGCGTGGCCTGTTTCTGCTGCTGGCCGGCCTGGTCGCCTGCACCGGGTTGCTGATCGCGCTGCTGTACCCGAAGACGGCCGACGCCGCGCCTGGCCGGAGCCCGTTATCACCGCTCTTGCCGGCGCTGCGCGAGGTCTGGCGCGCGCCCGGCTTTCGCGCCGTGGTGGCCCTCGTGCTGGTGCCGCATGCGGTGTTCTTCGGCGTGCAGGGCCTGTGGATCGGGCGCTGGCTGGCCGACGTGGCGCTGTACCCGGAAGACGCCGTCGCCTACCTGCTGTACCTGGGCATGGCGGCCGTGGTGTTCGGCGCCATCGCAGTGGGGATGATCACCGAATGGGCCGGGCGGCGCGGCATGCCGCCGCTCGATGTGGCCGCCGCCGGCATCACGATGTTCGTGCTGATCCAGGCGGCGTTCGTGATCGGCTACCGGCCCAGCTTTCCGTGGCTCTCGGTGATGTTCACGCTGGCCGGTACGGTCACCGGCATCGACTACGCGATCGTGGCCCAGTCGATGCCCCGGGCCCTGACCGGGCGCGCCGCCACCTTCCTGAACCTCCTGATCTTCATCGGCGCTTTCCTGGTGCAGGCGGGCTTTGGCGTGGTGATCGGGCTGTGGCAGCCCGACCTGCTGGGCCACGCGCCTGCGGCCGCTTACCGCTGTGCGTTCGCGCTGCTGGTGCTGATCCAGGTGCCAGGGTTGTGGCAGTACGCGCGGCGCCGCCGGGGGGCACCGTTGCCGGTGACCTGAGATTGCTGCCCCGTAACGTACATGGTGTAATGTTTTGTCAATATAAGATTTCCCCATTCTGTATTTTGGGGGAACACCATGCGACATCATCTGCCGCGCCTGTGCGCCGGCGCCACCATCCTGTTGCTGGCCGCCTGCGGCGACAAGTCGACGCTGCCGCAAGGCGCCGACATCGGGCCGCAGCCCGAGCTCAAGGCGCCTAACAAGACCCTGATCCCGACGGTCAACATCGCAAAGGCCACCGGCTGGCCTGCGGGCGTGATGCCCACGGCGGCGGCCGGCCTGGACGTGAATGCCTTCGCCACGGCGCTCGACCATCCGCGCTGGTTGTACGTGCTGCCCAACGGTGACGTGCTGGTAGCCGAATCGAATGCCCCGGCCAAGCCCGACGCCGGCGGGATCCGCAACTGGATACAGAGCAAGGTAATGGCCCGCGCCGGCGCCGGCGTGCCGAGCGCGAACCGCATCACGCTGCTGCGCGACGCCGACGGCGACGGCGTGGCCGAACTGAAAACAGTCTTCCTGAAAAATCTGCATTCGCCGTTCGGGATGGCGCTGGTGGGCGACGTGCTGTACGTGGCCAATGCCGATGCCATCGTGCGCTTCAACTACAAGGAAGGCGCCACCGAAATCACGGAAGCTGCGCAGCCGGTCGCGCCGCTGCCAGCCGGGCTGAACCACCACTGGACCAAGAACATCATCGCCAGCCAGGACGGCAAGAAGCTGTATGCCACGGTCGGTTCGAACAGCAACGTCGCCGAAAACGGCATGGAAGCCGAAAAGAACCGCGCCGCGATCCTTGAAGTGGATCTGGCCAATGGCGCCACGCGTGTGTTCGCGTCGGGCCTGCGCAATCCGAACGGCATGGCGTGGAATCCGCAGACGGGCGCGTTGTGGACGGTCGTAAACGAGCGCGACGAAATCGGCAGCGACCTGGTGCCCGACTACCTGACGTCGGTGAAAGAGGGCGGCTTCTATGGCTGGCCATACAGCTACTACGGCAAGAACATCGATGCGCGCGTCAAGCCGCAGCGGCCAGACCTGGTGGACAAGGCGATCGTTCCCGACTACGCGCTGGGCGCGCACGTGGCCGCGCTGGGCCTGACGTTCTATGAAGGAGCACTGCTGCCGACCCAGTACCGGAACGGCGCGATCATCGGCAACCACGGTTCATGGAACCGCAAGCCACGCTCGGGCTACAACGTCGTGTTCATTCCATTCCGGGATGGCATGCCGAACGGGAAGCCGGTCGACATCCTCAGCGACTTCGTCAACAAGGATGGCGAGGCGCAGGGCCGGCCGGTGGGCGTTGTGGTGGACAAGAAGGGCGCGGTGCTGGTGGCCGACGATGTCGGCAACGTGATCTGGCGGGTGGTGCCGGACGCCGGTTGATCGCCAGTTCGTAGGGTGGACGGCTCCGCCGTCCACGCGGTGATGGTTGGCGGCCAGATCATCCGACACGAGACGGGAAACGCCGTCGATCACCGCGTGGAAGGCGGAGCCTTCCACCCTACCGATGTTGGATCCTCAGGCGCAGCCTGTGACCAGCAGCACCGGAATCCCGGTCCAAGCCACTGCCACCACGGCCAGCACCGCGCTGGTCGCACCCACATAATCCACGAACTCGTCGGACCCCTGGCGCAGGCGCTTGCCGGCCAGGGCGCCGACCCACACGCACGCCGCCATCGACAGCAGCGTCGCACCGCCCAAGAGCCACGGATTAGGACCCGCAGCGCGCAGCGCGCCCGGCGTGCACTGGCTCGCTGCGACGATGTAGGCGAACGCGAAGTGCGCGCCCCAGATCAGCAGGGGCAGCGAAGCACGCGTGGCACGCGAAAAGAAATGGTCGCTCATCGCATCACTCCATCACCAGCAGCAGGCCGCGGATCACCAGGAATCCGGCGAGGCCCTGCAGCGTCACGTAGTGCCAGATCAGCGCGATATTGTCGCGCGTGGCACGGTTCTCGGGGACGATCATGCCGCGCCAGGCGCGCACGCACAGGTACGGCGCGGCCAGCAGCAGCACGAACAGCATGATGCCCTGGAAGCCGAGCAGGATCGAAATCGACGCACTCCACGTATCGCGCGTGCCGTCCAGGTTCACCAGGCGCCAGCTGTGGACGTCGACGCCGAAGGCGCCGGCGGTGCAGGCCAGTGCCACGATCAGCACCCACGGCGTGAGCTTGTTCGAGACCCGGTCGCTCAGCCACACCAGCGCGGAGCCACCCAGCAGCAGGGCGGCCGACAGCAGCGTCCACGACCACGCTGGCAGCGATGCGCCCGGCGGTGGGCAGATCTGCAGCCGCATCGACGTGTGGATGTAGACGTAGGCGAACGAGCAGTAGATCAGGAACAGCACGATCAGCATGATGAACGTGCCCCACCACGAGTGCGACGCCGTGCCGCGTGCCCCGATCGGCAGCGTGACGCCGCCGCCGATGTCGGCCTCGCGCATCGGCACCTTCTGGTCCGACTGCCACAGCCAGGCAATGATCGAGCCGATGGCAATCAGGCCGCAGATGATCGCCAGCACGTTGGCCTTGACGGTCAGCAGCAGGAAGAAGCCGGCGGTGCCGAAGGCGCCCAGCACGGTCAGCCAGCTGTCGCCCGGCAGAATCATCAGGTAGGTCGGCTTGGCGCTGACCGGGCTGGTGGAGATGGTTTCGCGGCGGCCGGTGACGGTGTTGGGCAGGTAGTGGCGGCCTTCGGCGACTTCCTTCGACAGCGTCGGCTGGTCCCACAGCGGGTCGTCCGACGTGATGATCGGGATGCTGCGGTTGCCGTAGTCTTCCGACGGCAGCCACTCGAGGGTGGCGGCATTCCACGGATTGCCCACGTCCTTGGTCGGACGGCGCAGCGTGCGCGTGGCGTCGATGATCATCAGGAGGATGCCAAGCGCGAACAGGAACGAGCCCAGGGTCGAGATCATGTTCAGGGCATCCCAGCCCATCTCGCTCGAATACGTGTAGACGCGGCGCGGCATGCCGAACAGGCCCGTGATGTGCATCGGGAAGAAGCTGATGTTGAAGCCTCCGAACAGCAGCCAGAACGTCCATTTCGACAGGCGCTCGGACATCGTGTTGCCGTTGATGAGCGGCATCCAGTAGTAGATCGCGGCAAACACCGGAAACACCATGCCACCGATGAGCACATAGTGCAGGTGGGCGACGATGAAGTAGGTGTCGTGTACCTGCCAGTCGAATGGGACAACGGCGACCATCACGCCGGTCAGGCCGCCCAGCACGAAGATGAACATGAAGCCGAGCATGAACAGCGTCGGCGCATTCATCCTGATGCGGCCACTCCAGAGCGTGGCGATCCAGCCGAACACCTGGATGCCGGTGGGGATCGCCACGGCCATGCTGGCCGCCGAGATCAGGCTCATTTCAATGACGCCCAGGCCCGCCGTGAACATGTGGTGCGCCCACAGGCCGAAGCTGAAGATGCCCACGCCGACCAGCGCGACAACGATCGTTCGGCGGCCCACCAGACGGTTGCCGGCGATGGTCGGGATCATCGTCGAGATCATGCCGGCGGCTGGCAGGAAGATGATGTAGACCTCGGGGTGGCCGAAGAACCAGAACAGGTGCTGCCAGATGATCGGGTCGCCGCCGCGCTCGGGGTCGAAGATCGGCAGGTTCAGCGCGCGCTCGAGTTCGAGCAGCGCCGTGCCGGCAATCACGGCCGGGAAAGCGATCACGATCATCACGCCCACCACCAGCATGGCCCACGCATACACCGGCATGCGGCGCAGCGTCATGCCGGGCGCGCGGGTAAACAGGATGCCGACGATCAGTTCGATGGCGCCGGCGATGGCGGAAATTTCGATGAAGCCAATCCCCAGCAGCCAGAAGTCGGCGTTCAGGCCGGGCGAATACTTCATGCCCGTCAGCGGCGGGTACATGAACCAGCCGCCGTCCGGCGCCAGGCCCCAGAACAGCGTGCAGAAGAAGGCCAGGCCGCCAAAGGCGTAGCACCAGAACGCGTACGCGGACAATCTCGGGAATGGCAGATCGCGCGCGCCCAGCATGTTCGGCAGCAGGTAGACGGCGATCGCCTCGACGATCGGAATCGCGAACAGGAACATCATCACGGTGCCGTGCATCGTGAAGATCTGGTTGTAGGTGCCGGCCGAGACCAGGTCGTTGTCCGGCACCGACAGCTGCACCCGCATGATCAGGGCCAGGATGCCGGCCAGGATGAAGAACAGGATCGCGGTGCCGATGTACAGCAGGCCGATATTGGTGTTGTTGACCGACTTGAAGAAGCCCAGACCGGAGGGCGTTTTCCAGACGGCCTCCAGTTTTTCCAGCTCCTCTGGCGGGCGTGGGGCGGAGTTCGGTAAGGTTGCGTCGCGCGTCATTTCAGGTGCTCAAGGTAGGTGGCCAGTGCGCGCAGGGTCTCGCCGTCCAGGTCCGGGGAGGGCGGCATGAAGACGCCCGTTTTGATGGCTTGCGGGTCGGCGATCCAGCCGGCCAGCGTACCGCGGTGATTGCGCAGCGTGCCGGCGGCGATGTGCCGGCGGCTGCCGATGTGCGTCAGGTCGGGGCCGAGGCGCGGGGCATCGGCAATCCGGGCATCCAGCTGCGGCGCGACATCGGTCACGCCGCGAATGGTGTGGCAGGTCTGGCACTGCTGCGCGAGGAACGCCTCGCGGCCGCGCTGCAACACCGTGGTGTCGGCCGGCACGGCCGGCTGGGCCTGGCGCGCGAGCCAGGCGTCGAACTCGGGACGTGGCAGGGCGATCACGTGGAACGCCATGCGCGCGTGCTGCTCGCCGCAGTATTCGGCGCACTGGCCGCGGTAGGTGCCCGGCTTGTCGGCGCGCAGGTTCAGGCCCGTCACGCGGCCCGGGATCATGTCGCGCTTGCCCGCCAGCGACGGCACCCACAGGCTGTGGATCACGTCCGATGCGGTCAAGCCCAGATACACCGATTCGCCAACCGGAATGACGATCTCGTTGGCGCTGATGATTTCACGGTTGCTGGTCGGGTCGCGGTAGCGCACTTCCCACCACCACATCTTGCCGGTGACGGAGATGGTCAATGCCTTGTGCGAGGTTTGCGGCACCAGTTGCCCGGTGCGCCACGTGCTCCAGGTGAGCAGCGCGGTGAGCACGATGACCGGAAACGCGATGCCTGCGCCGAGGATCCAGACACCGGGCGTGATCGGGCGCGCCTGACGCCGCATGGCCAGCGCGAGCAGGCCCATGACGATGGCAAAGATCACCGTGCCGCCGACGAACAGGACCCACGTGAACTGGTAAATGATTGCCGCGTCGGCACCGGCCGGATGCATGACGGACTGGATGTTGCTCATGGGAGCCATATTCATGGGAGCCATACTCATTGGAGCCACATCATCGCAGCGTGTACATGAAAGCGGCCATGTGACGCGCCTCGTCTTCGCTGATGCCAAGCGCCGGCATCAGGGTGCCTGGTTTCACGGCAGGGGGATTCTGGAGGAAGCGAATCATGTTCTCGGGCTGGTTCGGAATGCTGCCTGCGATATAGCTCATGCGGCCCATGGTCTCAAGCGACGGGCCGGCATCGCCGTTCACACCCTGGACCTCAGGAATGTAGTGGCAGGCGGCGCACTGGTATTGCTGCACCAGCAAACGGCCACGTTCGGGATCGCCGCCAGAAACGCGTGAGGCGGGTTCTTCCGTAGTGCAGCCGCTTGCAAGGGCTGCGCACAAGACCAGAGCGCTTCTGCTCAGTACCGGAAGCCAGCGTTCGTAGGGACGGTGTGGGTTGCGCACGTTTGATTTTTCGTAAAAAAGCGATGGCTTTTATAATACAAGGAATTCAGATGTCATTCTTTCAACTGGACACCCTAGGCTATGCTATCGAATCGCGCCCGACTTATTGTCAAGACCATGCTGCTGACTCTGCTCGGCGCCGGCACGATCGGCGCCGTGGGTGGCCTGATCGTGCTGCGCGGCGGCTTTTATGACCTGAGCGCGATCACGCCGCATTACGCGTTCGTCTACCGGGTGCTCGGCGAAGGCATGCAGTACTCGGTGCAGAACCATGCGCGCGAGATCGTGGTGCCACCCAACCTGAACACGCCCGAACGCCTGCAGCGCGGCGCGCTCGTCTACCAGGCCAACTGCGTGCAATGCCACGGCGGGCCGGGCGTGGCGCCCAGCACGATCGGCATGAGCATGCAGCCGGCCCCGGGCCCGCTGGTCGATGCGGATGTCAACTGGAAGACGCGCGAGCTGTACTGGATCACCCGCAACGGCATCAAGATGAGCGGCATGCCGGCCTGGGAATACCACCTGAGTGAGCCCGACATGTGGGCAGTGGTGGCGTTCGTGGGCGCCATGCCGGGCATGACGAGCCAGGACTTCAAACGCATGACGGCGGGCGGAGCCGTTCCGCCGCATGTCGAGCAGACAGCAACGGGCCGCGCACAGCAGGGTCAGGAAGGCCAGCCATGAAATCCACGATCACCATCCTCCTTGGCGTGTCCGCGCTGCTGGCCGGCTGCGGCCCGAAACTGGCCCCCGGCCTGGTGGGCGATCCGGTGCGCGGCAAGATCGCCGCCGCGCAATACGCCTGCCATTCATGTCACGTGGTGCCGGGCGTGCCGGGCTCGGACGTGCGCGTGGGCCGGCCGCTCGACGAGCTTGCGCAGCAGCGCTACATTGCGGGCAAACTGCCCAACACCCAGGCCAACCTGGTGCGCTGGATCCGCGATCCGCAGGCGATCGATCCGGGCAACGCGATGCCGAACATGGGCGTGAGCGAGCGCGACGCGATCGACATCAGCGCCTACCTGCTGAGCCACTAAGGCTTGGTTGACACCATTCATTGGTATCATTCGCGTTTTTCTACAGGAATGACATCATGAGACTGGTTCGCTACGGCCGCCCGGGCAAGGAAAAGCCGGGCCTGTTCGATGAAGAGGGGCGCCTGCGCGACCTGTCCGGCATCATCGACGACATCGATCCGTCGCAGCTGTCCGACAAGGCGCTGCGCAAACTCGCCAAACTCGACCAGAAAACGCTGCCCCTCGTGCGCGGTAATCCGCGCCTGGGCGTGCCGGTCAGGGGTATTGGCAAATTCATCGGCATCGGCATGAACTACCTGGACCACGTGCGCGAAACGGGCGCCGAGGTGCCGGCCGAACCGATCTTCTTCACCAAGGCGATCAGCGCCCTGAACGGCCCGGACGATCCGATCCAGCTGCCGAAGGGCTCGAAGAAAACCGACTGGGAAGTCGAGCTCGGGGTGATCATCGGCACGCGCGCGCAGTACGTGAGCGAAGAAGAGGCGCTCAAGTTCGTCGCCGGTTATTGCGTGGTCAACGACGTGACCGAGCGCGCCTTCCAGTTCGAGATGGGCTCGCAGTGGGACAAGGGCAAGGGCTGCGATACGTTCGGCCCGGTCGGCCCGTTCCTCGTCACGCGCGACGAAATCCTCGACGTGCAGGACCTCGACCTGTACCTGGAATTGAACGGCAAGCGCATGCAGACCGGGAACACGGCCAGCATGATCTTCAGCGTCGCGCAGCTCGTGAGCTACGTGTCGCGCTTCATGACGCTCGAACCGGGCGACATCATCACCACCGGCACGCCGCCGGGCGTGGGCATGGGCCGCAAGCCGCAGCGCTTCCTCAAGAAGGGCGACCAGCTGCGCCTGGGGATTGCCGGTCTCGGCGAGCAGCAGGCCGACGTCGTGGCGTATCCGAAGTAAGGGGTATCAAGGTAGACCAGCAGGCGGGCCGCCACGCGGCTCGCCGGTATCCGGTACGGCGGTGCGCGCCGTATTCATCACCATCGCCAGCAGCGTGTAGTACCCGCAGATCCCCGTCAGATCGACCGCGCCCTGTTCGCCGAACAGCGCCAGCGCATCCGCGTACACGCGGTCCGACACTGCCTTCGTCTCGTGCAGCTCGATGCAGAAGTCGTGCACCACCGCCTCGTCGACCAGCATGTCGGCGGGCCGCTCACGCGCCGCAACTGCCTCAATCACCGCCGCCGGAATCCCCGCCTGCGCCGCGATCGGCGCATGGATCGCCCATTCGACGGCCTGGTCCCACTGGCGCGCCGTGACCAGGATTGCCAGCTCCGACAGCCGCACGCCGAGCGCGCTGCAGTAGCGCAGGTACTCGCCCATGCGCTGCGCATGCAGCATCAGTTCGGGACTGCGCAGCAGCGGCACGAACGGGCCGTAGACGGCGCCGCGCGGGCCGTCGATGATCTCCTGCGCAGCGGCGCGCTGGGCCGTGGTCAAAGCGTGATCGGGGATGGGGCCGAGACGTTCATTCATCGAGCATACCCGCCTGTTGTATCGAAATTGAAGGCAGGAAAATATTCGCACGGCCCGCGCTAAAAATCAAAAGAAGTGCCTCGGAGCACGCTTATCGTCAAGCGTTGCAGTCACCGCCGAGGGAGCCGTCCATGAGCCACATCATCCACCGCAACCTGCGCCAGATGCCGCCCACGGCGGTTGGCGGCGCAGGCATCGTGCTGCGCGACAGCAGCGGCAAGACCTACCTCGACGCCAGCAGCGGCGCGGCCGTGTCGTCGCTGGGCCATGGCCACCCGGACGTCATTGCAGCGATGCACCGCCAGATCGACCGCTGCGCCTACGCCCACACCGCGTTCTTCACCACCGAAGTCGCTGAGCAACTGGCCGATCGCCTGATCGCCGGCGGGCCGCAGGACATGGGCGGCGTGTACTTCGTCTCGGGTGGCTCGGAAGCGATGGAAACCGCGCTCAAGCTGGCGCGCCAGTACTGGGTCGAGGCGGGCGAGCCGCAGCGCACGCAATTCATTGCGCGCCGCCAGAGCTACCACGGCAACACGCTGGGCGCACTGGGCGTGGGCGGCAACGAGTGGCGCAAGCGCGCCTTTGCCCCACTGCTGAAAGAGGCGCTGCGCGTCGCGCCCTGTTACGCCTACCGGGGCTGCGGCGAAGGCATGTCGCTCGACGACTACACGGCCGGCCTGCTCGACGAACTCGAAACGGCCGTCATCAAGGCCGGGCCGGACACCATCATTGCTTTCGTCGCCGAGCCGGTGGTGGGCGCCACCGGCGGCGCGATCCCGCCCACGCCGGGCTACTTCCAGGGCGTGCGCGATATCTGCGACCGGCACCGCATCCTGTTCATCGCCGATGAAGTCATGTGCGGCATGGGCCGCACCGGCAGCATGTACGCGATCGGGCAGGAGGGCGTGGCGCCGGACATCGTGGCCGTGGCCAAGGGCCTGGGCGCCGGCTACCAGCCGATCGGCGCGGTGCTCGCGCACGAGGCGATCGTCGACACGCTGCGCCAGCGCAGCGGCATGTTCCAGCACGGGCACACGTACATCGGCCACCCGGTGGCGGCAGCGGCGGCGCTGGCGGTGCAGCAGGTGATCGAGCGTGACGACCTGCTGGCGCAGGTAGGGCGCCGCGGCGCATTGCTGCGGCAGATGCTGGGCGATGCGTTTGGCACGCACGAGCACGTGGGCGATATCCGCGGGCGCGGGCTGTTCATGGCGCTGGAATTGGTGCGGGACCGGGAGACGAAGGCGCCGTTCGCGTCGGAGGTCAAACTGCACGCGGCGATCAAGGCCGAGGCGATGGCACGCGGCTTGCTGGTGTATCCGATGGGTGGGACGATCGATGGTCAGCTGGGTGACCACGTGTTGCTGGCGCCGCCGTTCATCGTGACGCCGGGGGAGTTGTCGGAGATCGTGTCGCGGCTGGACGCGGCGGTCAAGGCCGCGTTGGCGACGGCCCTCGTGGGGTGAGGGCCGCCGTTGACGGTGTTACGCGACGACCTTGCGAATCCACTTTGAAATGTCCTGCACCTCTTCGAGGCACAGCGTGTGCTGCATCGGATAAGCATGCCACTCGACCTGGTAGCCGAGCGCCTCGACGACCTTGCGTGACTCCTCGGCGCGCGCAAACGGCACTACCGGATCCTGCACGCCGTGCGCCATGAAGATCGGCGTACCCAGGCTTGCTTCGCTGCGCTCGGCGCCGGCGACGCTGGACAGCGGCAGGTAGCCCGACAGGCACAGCATGCCCGCCAGTTTCTCGGGATGGCGCAAACCGGTTTGCAGCGTCATCGCGCAACCCTGCGAGAAGCCGGCCAGGATAATGCGCGAGGCCGGGATGCCGCGCGCTTTTTCGCGGGCGATCAGCGCCTCGACCTGCAGCTGCGATGCGCGCAGGCCGCCTTCGTCTTCGCGCCGCGTGAGGTCGGTGGCGACGATGTCGTACCACGAGCGCATCACGTAGCCGCCGTTGATCGTCACCGGCATCGTGTTCGCATGCGGGAACACGAAGCGGATGCCCGGCAGGCCGGTCAGGTCCAGTTCGCGCACGAGCGGCACGAAGTCGTTGCCATCGGCGCCCAGGCCGTGCAGCCAGACGACGGCGATGGTCGGATTCGGGGCGGTCTCGATTTCGATATTGTCCAGCAGCTGGCTCATGGTGTCTTTCGCAATGCCGATTTGGGGCGGAAGGTCTGGCTGACCGCCGGATTGGTTTCCATATACGGGCCGCCAATCAGATCGACGCAGTAGGGGACGGCCGCGAAGATGCCGCCCACGATCGTGGCGCCGGCGTCGTCCCGGAGGCCTTCGAGCGTTTCCTTGATCGACTTGGGCTGGCCCGGCAGGTTCATGATCAGGGCCGCATGGTCGGCGGTTTCACGGATCACGGCCGTCTGGCGCGACAGGATCGCGGTCGGCACGAAGCGCAGGCTGATCTGGCGCATCTGTTCGCCAAAGCCCGGCATCTCTTTGGTGGCAACCGCCAGCGTGGCCTCGGGCGTCACGTCGCGCCGCGACGGGCCGGTGCCGCCGGTGGTGAGCACCAGGTGGCAGCGCGCCGTGTCGACCAGCTCGATCAGCGTGGCTTCGATGGCCGCGCGCTCGTCCGGGATCAGGCGCGTCTCGATCCGGTACGGTGTCGTGAGCGCGCTGGCCAGCCAGTCGTTCAACGCCGGGATGCCCTTGTCTTCGTAGACCCCGCCGCTGGCGCGGTCGGAAACGGAGACAAGGCCGATCACCAGCACATCGTTATTACTCGTCGTCGGACTCGTCATCGTTCGCTTCTTCGTCGTCGGCAGCGGCAGCCGCATCGGCTTTCTTCTTCTTTTGCAGATCCTTGAGGATCTGGAAGATTTCGCGGAAGGCTTTCGGCGGCTTGGATTCGGCCACTTCCTTGCGCGCGTTGCGAATCAGGGTGCGCAGGTGCTGGACGTCGAGCTCGGGGTTTTCTTCGAGCAGCACGGTCAGCGCCGTGTCGTCCGACAACAGCTTGTCGCGGCGGCGTTCGAGTGCGTGCAGCGATGCTGTCTCGGCCTTCGACGCGCCTTTCCAGCTGTCGATCGTGCGCTGGATGACGGCGACTTCTTCTTCGTTCAGCGTGCGCATTTTCTTGCCCACGAATTGCAGCGCGCGGCGCCGGCCTTCGTGGTTGGTGATGCTCTGGCACGTGAGGATGGCATCGCGCACGTCTTCAGGCATCTCGACGCGCTTGACGCGGTCGCGCGCCGCTTCGACGAGCTGCTCGCCGAGCTTCTGCAACTCGTTCGACTGGCGCTTGAGCTCAGATTTGGAAGGACGGTCGTACTCTGGTTCGAACTCGTTGGACTGGAAGCCCACCGAGCCGCGATTTGGATTAGGCATGATTTGGATGATTTGATTGGCGCTGGGCCGATCAGTGAAAACAGTAAACGGCTGCTATGATAACTGTTTTAGGGACGGCCACGAAAAACACACATGAATGACACCCCTTTTACCCACACCCAGGATCAGCTGAAACAGCTGGCGCGCGACATGCTGGCGCTTGCGCGCGAGCAGGGTGCGTCCGATGCAGCGGTCGAAATCAGTGAAGGGAGCGGGCTGTCAGTTTCTGTGCGTAAAGGCAACATCGAGACAATCGAGCAAAACAAGGACAAGGGCCTGGGCATCACCGTGTATTTTGGCCAGCGCCGCGGCAACGCGAGCACGTCCGATTTTTCCGCCGATTCGCTCAAGGCCACGGTCGAAGCCGCGTCCAACATCGCGCGCTTTACCGCCGAGGATGACTGCGCCGGCCTGCCCGACGCCGACCTGATCGAAACCGCGCCGCGCGACCTGCGCCTGTTCTACCCGTGGCCCATCTCCACCGAAGAAGCCGTCGAGCTGGGCCAGCGCTGCGAAGCCGCCGCGTTCGCCGTCGACAAGCGCATCACCAACAGCGAAGGCGCCAGCGTCTACGTGCAGCAGTCGCACTTCGTCGCCGCCAATTCGCGTGGTTTTCTGGGCGGCTACCCATTCTCGCGTCACACGATCTCGGTTGCGCCCATTGCCGGCAAGGGCAACGGGATGCAGCGCGACGACTGGTACACGTCGTCGCGCGATCCCAAGCAACTGGCTGCACCTGAACAAGTCGGCCGCTACGCCGCCGAGCGCGCGCTGGCGCGTTTGAATGCCCGCAAGCTCAACACCCGCACCTGCCCGGTGCTGTTCGAGGCGCCGCTGGCTGCGGGCCTCCTGGGTGCGTTCGTGCAAGCCGTCTCCGGTGGCGCGCTGTACCGCAAGTCCACGTTCCTGCTCGACATGCTGGGCAAGCCGGTGTTCCCGTCGCATATCCAGGTGGTCGAAGACCCGCACCTGATCGGCGGCGTCGGCTCGGCCCCGTTCGATGACGAGGGCGTCAAAACCGTGCGCCGCAAGGTGATCAGCGATGGCGTGCTGCAAGGCTATTTCTTGTCGTCATATACGGCGCGCAAGATGGGCATGCCAACGACGGGCAACGCCGGCGGCGCGCACAACCTCGAGATCGTCTCGACAGCCACCCGCCGCACCGATGACTTCGAGGGCATGCTGCGCAAGCTGGGTACGGGCCTCCTGGTTACCGAACTGATGGGGCAGGGCGTCAACTACGTCACCGGTGACTATTCGCGCGGTGCCTCCGGTTACTGGGTCGAGCAGGGCGTGATCCAGTACCCGGTCGAAGAAATCACGATCGCCGGCAATATGCGCGATATGTTCCAGCAGATCGTTGCCGTCGGCACCGACACGCTGGTTCGCGGCAACAAGACCACGGGCTCGATCCTGATCGAGAACATGGTCATTGCCGGCAACTAAGGAAAACGCATGACCCGCTTCGTTCGCATCGACAAGGAAAGCAGCCCCAAGACGGTGCTGCTCAACCTCGACCTGGTAGCCACCGTGGAGCTCGCTCCCCAATCCGATCTGCTCAGCTCGAGCGGGGACGGCCGCAAGGTGTATGCCACTTTCCTGGCGCCGGATAAAACCGCGATCGCCACCCTGCATTTCGACAGCAGCAGCGACGCCAACGCCTGGGTAAAGGCACATTTGGGCGTCGATCTGTAATCCACCGAAAGGATCGCGCATGGCCACTATCGAGCTGTATCGAGCATTCGACTTCCGTACTGCCCAGGACTGGGAGTGGACCATCACCGAGGCGATCCAGAATCGCATCACGATCGAGGGTGCGGGCAGCAAGCAGACCTTCAACGGCGCTTTCTCGTATCTCGGCATCGACCGGGTGGCCGGCACGGTCACCGGCACGTCCTATTTCCAGAACGACGTCGAAGTCTACCGGGTCTCGGGTGCACAGCTCGATGCCGCCCGGATCGCGCAGTTCGCGCGCAACGAACTCGATACGCAGCTGACCTACGCCTATGTGCTCTCGGGCGCCGACACGGTCGTCGGCAGCGCCGGCAATGACTTCCTCAATGGTTATGGCGGCATCGACACCGCCGTCTATCGCGGCACCGCCGCCAGCTACACGCTGCGTGCCAGCGACAGCTCGTTCGCGGTGACCGGCGCCGCCGGCAGCGACACCCTGATCAATGTCGAGCGCCTGGCCTTCACCGACAAGCACATCGCCATCGACGTCGGCGCTTTCGACAATGGCGGCACCATCTACCGCCTGTACGAGGCCGCGCTGGACCGGGCGCCTGACGTGGTCGGCCTCGGGTACTGGATGAACCGCCTCGACGATGGCGCGGACATCGTCGACATCGCCGCCGGCTTCATCGGCAGCGCCGAATACGCCAGGCTGTACAGCGGCGTGACCAGCAATACCGATCTGGTGACAAAGTACTACACCAACATCCTCGAACGTACGCCCGATGCGGGCGGCCTAGCCTACTGGTCCGGCCTGCTCGACAGCGGCAAGGCCACTACTGCGCAGGTGCTCGACGCGATCAGCGACAGCCCTGAAAACGTTGCTGCAGTCGCGCCGCTGATCGCCAACGGCTTCGAGTACGTGCCATACGGCTGACGCTCTTGCGTGGTATTGGCACAAAAAAAGCGCCGTCGATTGACGGCGCTTTGCATTGCACGGCCTGCAGCTACCCGCGCGCTCTAAATGAAAAGCCGGGGTCAGGTCTGACATTCGGACACGATCTCGACAGTCGGGCGGTCGAAACTAGCTGGCACGGGCCACGCTGATACTGCGCAGATACCATTGGACGTGGCTAATGAAAAGCCGGGGTCAGGTCTGACATTCGGACACGATCTCGACAGTCGGGCGGTCGAAACTAGCTGGCACCAGGCCACGCTAGTGCTGGGCAAGACACCACTGGACGTGGCTAAGGCTGAGGTCGTGTCCGAATGTCAGACCTGACCCCAGCTGTGCCAGCTGTGTTGGGATGGGTGAGGCTGGCTTACTTCCTTATTTGCGCGAGCGGATTGCCTTGAGCACCGGCTGCAGCACCGCTGCGCCCAGGCGCGCGCTGCGTGCGCCGTCCCAGCCGACCAGCGGATCCGGGTCGTTCGCATTGTCCTTGAACGGCAGCTCGAGCGTCAGCGACAGGGCGCCGAAGGTGTGCGTGATGTGCGGCGAGCCCATCGTCAAGGTCTGGTCGGTGTAGGGCGTCTTGCCGTAGCCGTGCACGTCCTGGAAGTCCGGGCTGGCGATCTTGAAGTCGGCGATGAAGCTGGCTTGCGCCGCGCCTTGCTCGGCGGTGAAGTTCGGGAGCGACTCGCTGCCGGCCACGAACACATATGGCAAGCCTTCGTCGCCGTGCACGTCGAGGCACACGTCCACGCCCGTCTCGTGCATCTTCTGGCGCACCAGGAAGACTTCCGGGCTGCGCTCCATGCTCGGATTGAGCCACTCGCGGTTCAGGTTCGCGCCGGCGGCATTCGTGCGCAGGTTGCCGCGCACCGAGCCGTCCGGGTTCATGTTTGGCACCACGTAGAACACCGACTCTTTCAGCAGCTGGCGGCCGAACGGGTTGGCGGGATCGAGCAGCGCGTCGAGCATGCCTTCAACGAACCATTCGGCCATCGTCTCGCCCGGGTGCTGGCGCGCGATGACCCAGACCTTCTTCTTGCCTTCGGCCGGCTCGCCGATCACCAGCATGTTCAGATCGCGGCCGTCGACGGTCGAACCCAGGTCGAGCATGCGCACGTTTTCAGCCATCTGGGCGCGGTCGAGCAGTTCGAGGTGGCGTTCGAACGAATACGGCTCGAAGTAGGCGTAATACACGCTGTCCATGCCGGGCGTGTGTTCGATCGCCAGCACGCTGCCGTCGAACGACGTCGGCACGCGGAACCAGTTCACGCGGTCGTAGCTCGCCATCGCCTGGTAGTTTTCCCAGCCGGCCGGATAAGCGGCCTTGCCGGCATTGAGCAGGCGGATGGTGCAGGCTTGCCCCTGCGCGCCCTGCAGGCGGAAGTAGAACCACTGGATGATGTCGGCGTGCGAATCCTTGCGGATGTTCAGGTCGATGGCGTTCGCGCTCGTGGCGTTCACGACCTCGATGGCGCCAGCGTCGAATTGGCTGCTGATCTTGATAGACATGGTGTTGTCCTGTGTTGGGAAGACGTCAAAGAAGAAATGATACCGCTTTCGCCGCGCTACCGTGGCGCCAGCCCGCCGAAGCGGCCGCGAAACGCCGCATCCGCCTCGGGCGTGGCCGCATCCTCGACGCGCAGCATGGCCAGCACGTGCTCCTCGGCGCGTTCGTGGCTCAGTTGGTAAATGGTGCGCGCCAGCGCATACGCGTCGGCGCCGGGCCACGGGTCGGGCAGCAGGGGCAGCGGCAGCATCGGGTCGTGCAGCTGCACGCGGCGGTAGGCGTGGATCAGCAAGGTACGGATCGCGAACGCGTGCGCCGGACTGACGTCGCCGCGCGCCAGCAAGGCCGGCAGCGGGGCAAACGTCTCGATGAAGCCGCGGTACGCGAGCACCACCGCATCGAGGTTCCAGCAGTCGCCCACCAGTTCGGGCAGCGGACGCGATCCGGCATCCGGCACCTCATCGGCCTGGCACACGAACACGCGGCCTTCGGCGCCCGTGCGCGCGAGGATGTCGCGCAGCAGGTCGCGGTCGGGCGCCGGATGCGCCATCACGCCGCTGGCCAGCATCGCAAAGCCTTCCCATTCGAGTTCCTTGCGCACCAGCGCGCGCAGGTCGCTGTCGATGCTGCCGTTGGTGGCCAGCACGAACGTCCAGCGGCCATCCCAGTCCTGTCCGGGCGCGGCGTAGATGCGGCGGTTGGCGCGTTCAAAGCGCGGCAGCGCCGTCGGCGCCAGCGCATAGCGGCTACGCCGGCCCTCGCGGCTGGCCGTCAGCCAGCCTTCCTGTACCAGCCGAAACACGCTGGTGCGCACCAGCCGGTCGTTCACGCCAAAGGGGGCGAGCAGCTCGATCATGCTGCCGAGCCAGAAGGCGCCACCGTGGGGCGCGATCGCGTCGCCGCAGATCGTCATCACCAGCGACTTGTGGCGCGGCGGATCGGTGGCCAGGCTGAGGGCGATCCACTGGGTACTGGTCATGTCATTCACGATCGGGCTCGATATGATTCAAAATTATTGTGTACTTCCGATTTTTTGTATCGTATTATGATTCGCACAGATTTTGCAACGGGAGAGATCCATGTACGCACAAATGGTGGAGACAGGCCTCAATAAAGTCCGCACAGAACAGGACATGAGCGCCGAAGAGGGGGCATTCCAGGCGCGCATCGACGCCGGGATCAAGATCGAACCGAAGGACTGGATGCCGGAAGCATACCGCAAGACGCTGATCCGGCAGATCTCGCAGCATGCCCATTCCGAGATCGTCGGCCAGCTCCCGGAAGGCAACTGGGTCACGCGCGCGCCGACCCTGCAGCGCAAGTCGGTCCTGCTGGCCAAGATCCAGGACGAGGCGGGCCACGGCCTGTATCTGTACAGCGCGGCCGAGACTCTGGGCGTCTCGCGCGACGAGCTGCTGGCGGCCCTGCATGCCGGTAAGGCCAAGTATTCGAGCATCTTCAATTACCCGACCCTGAGCTGGGCCGACATGGGCGCGATCGGCTGGCTGGTCGACGGCTCGGCGATCATCAACCAGATTCCGCTGTGCCGCTGCTCGTACGGGCCGTATGCGCGCGCCATGGTCCGCGTCTGCAAGGAAGAATCGTTCCATGCGCGCCAGGGCTACGACATCATGATGGCGCTGGCCAGGGGCACGCCCGAGCAGAAGGCGATGGCGCAGGACGCGCTCAATCGCTGGTGGTGGCCGTCGCTGATGATGTTCGGGCCGTCCGATGCCGAGTCGGTCAACAGCGCGCAGTCGAGCGCCTGGCGCATCAAGCTGTTCTCCAACGACGAACTGCGCCAGCGCATGGTCGACCAGACCGTGCCGCAAGCCGAGTACCTGGGCCTCACGGTGCCGGATCCCGACCTCAAATGGAACGCCGAACGCGGCTCGTACGACTTCGGCGCGATCGACTGGAGCGAGTTCTACGACGTTTTAAAGGGCAACGGCCCGTGCAACCGCGAGCGCCTGCGCACGCGCGTCAAAGCCTGGGACGACGGCGAATGGTTCCGCGACGCGCTGGTGGCGCACGCCGACAAGCAGGCCGCAAAAAAAGTGGCCGCCTGATTCCAACGCACATTCGCACACTCATACGATGCGAAGGCAATACGGAGACAACAATGAGCAAAGAATGGCCCCTGTGGGAAGTCTTCATCCGCAGCCAGCACGGCCTCGCCCACAAGCACGTCGGCAGCCTGCACGCACCTGACGCCGAGATGGCCGTCAACAACGCGCGCGACGTCTACACGCGCCGCAACGAAGGCGTCTCGATCTGGGTCGTGCGCGCCGCCGACATCGTCGCCAGCAGCCCGGCCGATAAATCGTCGCTGTTCGAGCCAGCCAATAGCAAGGTGTATCGCCACCCGACGTTCTTCCCAATGCCGGAAGAAGTCAAGAATCTGTGAGCGCGCCGGAGACCAATCCCATGGATGCAAAAATCGACTACCTGCTGCGCCAGGGCGACAACGCCCTGATCCTGTCGCAGCAACTGTGCCAGTTGTGCGGCAAGGGCCCGGCACTCGAAGAAGACATGGCGCTGTCGAACGTGGCGCTCGACCTGCTGGGCCAGACCCGCATGTGGCTGTCGTACGCCGCCGAACTCGAAGGCCAGGGCCGCGACGAAGACCGCCTGGCCTTCCTGCGCGACAGCGGCGAGTACCGCAACTGCATCCTGCTCGAGCAGCCCAATGGCAGTTATGCCGACGTCGTCATGCGCCAGTTCCTGTTCGACGCCTGGCACTACTTCTTGATGGATGGCCTGACCCGCTCGAGCGACCCGCGCATCGTCGAGATCGCGGCCAAGTCGCTCAAGGAAGTCACGTACCACCTGCGCCGCAGCGGCGACCTGGTGGTGCGCCTGGGTGACGGCACGGCCACCAGCCACGCGATGATGCAGACCGCGCTGGACGACCTGTGGATGTACAGCGGCGAGATGTTCCTGTACGACGCGGTCGACGAGGCGATGGTGGCAGAGGGCGTGGCGCCGGCCGTCGGGCCGCTGCGTGAAGCCTACCTGAACCACCTGGCTGAGATATTCGCCGAAGCCACCTTGACCATGCCATCGCCAGATGCCTGGATGCAGCGCGGCGGCAAGCAGGGCCGGCACAGCGAGCGCCTCGGCTTCATCCTGGCCGAGATGCAGTTCCTGCAGCGCGCCTATCCGGGCGCGGCCTGGTGATGACTGCGCTGGCCGTTTCGGTCGAGCAGGTCTGGGCCTGGCTGGGCGAGGTCGCGGATCCGGAAATCCCCGTCATCTCGATCGTCGACTTGGGCATCGTGCGCGACGTGGTGCTGGACGACGACACGTGGGTGGTGACGATCACGCCGACGTATTCGGGCTGCCCGGCCATGACCGTGATCGCCAACAGCGTGGGCGACGCATTGCGCGCGCATGGCCTCGAGCGCGTGCGCATCGCGACGCGCCTGGCGCCTGCCTGGACCACCGACTGGATGAGCGCTGCCGGCAAGGTCGCGCTCACCGGCTACGGCATCGCGCCGCCCGTGCAGCAGGCGATCGACATCAGCGGCCTGCATGCCGGCATCCGCCGCCGCGCCGCGCCGGCCGTGAGCTGCCCGCACTGCGGTTCGGCGCACACCCAGCTGACCAGCGAATTCGGCTCGACGCCGTGCAAGGCGCTCTACAAGTGCCTCGATTGCCGCGAGCCGTTCGATTATTTCAAGTGTCATTAAAGCCCAGCATGAGCCAATTCCATCCTCTCACCGTCAGCAAGGTGAAACACGAAACGCGCGACGCCGTGTGCGTGACGTTCGACGTGCCGCCGGCATTGAAAGAGACCTTCGCCTTCCGCCAGGGCCAGTACCTGACGCTGCGCACCACGATCGATGGCGAGGACGTGCGCCGTTCGTACTCGATCTGTTCGGCGGTGCAGGACGACCAGTTACGCGTGGCGATCAAGCGCACGCCGGGCGGCCAGTTCTCCAGCTGGGCCAACGACAGCCTGCAACCGGGCGCGCAGCTCGACGTCATGCCCCCGAGCGGCAACTTCAACGTGCCGCTCGACGCAGCCAGCCAGCGCCACTACCTGGCGTTTGCTGCCGGCAGCGGGATCACGCCGATCCTGTCGATCGTCAAGACCACGCTGCTGGCCGAACCGGGTAGCCGCTTCACGATCGTGTACGGCAACCGCGCCTCGTCGAGCGTGCTGTTTCGCGACGAACTCACCGACCTCAAAGACCAGTACATGGACCGCCTGCGCCTGGTGTACGTGATGAGCCGCGAGCAGCAGGACATTGAACTCTTCAACGGGCGCATCACCGAAGACAAGTGCACGCAGTTCCTGCGCCAGTGGATCGACATCAAGGCGATCGATGTCGCCTTCATCTGCGGGCCCGAAGACATGATGCATGGCGTCTCGCGCGCGCTGCAGGCGGCCGGGCTGGCAAAAGAGCAGATCCGCATCGAGCTGTTTGCGGCGAGCGCGCCGACCCGCGAGCGCACGCCGCGCGCGGTTGCTGCCAGCGCGCGCCAGCACACCGAAGTGACCGTGATCATGGACGGCAGCGCCGCCAGCTTCACGATGGACCGGGACACCGAATCGCTGCTGGACGCGGGCCTGCGCGCCGGCATCGACATGCGCTATTCGTGCAAGGGCGGCGTGTGCTCGACCTGCCGCTGCAAGGTACTCGATGGCGAAGTGGAGATGGACGTGAACTACGCGCTGGAAGACTATGAAGTCGCGCGCGGGTTCGTGCTGAGTTGCCAGAGTTTCCCGGTGACCGACAAGGTGGTGGTGGATTTCGATATCGCCGAATAACCGCGCGCAACCAGAACAAAAACGGAGACCACGATGAACTACGACAGCATCCAGTTCAAGGCAGAAGGCGGCGTCGCCGTCCTGACCCTGAACCGCCCCGATCGCCTCAACAGCTTCACCCGTGCCATGCACCTCGAAGTGCGCGATGCGCTCACGCGCGTGCAGGCCGACCGGTCCGTGCGCGTGCTGGTGCTGACCGGCGCCGGCCGCGGTTTTTGCGCCGGCCAGGATCTCGCCGACCGCGCGGTCGACCCGGGCGCGCCGAGTGTCGATCTGGGCGCGTCGGTCGAGGAGTTCTACGCGCCGCTCGTGCTCACGCTGAAGAACCTGCCGATGCCCGTCATCTGCGCCGTCAACGGCGTGGCCGCTGGCGCTGGCGCCAACCTGGCGCTGGCCTGCGACATCGTGCTGGCCGCCCAATCGGCCAGCTTCATCGAAGCCTTCAGCAAACTGGGCCTGATTCCGGACACCGGCGGCACCTGGCATTTGCCGCGCCTGATCGGCCCCGCGCGCGCGCTGGGCCTGGCCATGCTGGGCGAAAAACTCAGCGCCGAAAAAGCCGAAGCCTGGGGCCTGATCTGGCGCTGCGTGCCGGACGACGTGCTGATGGATGAAGCGCTGGCCATGGCGAAACACTTTGCCGCCGCGCCGACCAAGGGCCTGGCATTCACCAAGCGCGCCTTCCAGGCCAGCTACGCCAACACGCTGGAGCAGCAATTGCAGCTCGAAGCCGACATGATGCGCGAACTCGGTAACAGCCACGACTACCGCGAAGGTGTCGCTGCATTCCTGGCCAAGCGCGCGCCGCAGTTCAAGGGGGAGTAGGGATGCAGTCACTGCCACCGCATTCGACGATTGCCGTCATCGGCAGCGGCGCGATGGGCGCCGGCATTGCCCAGGTCGCGGCCACGGCCGGCCATCAGGTCCTGCTGTTCGATACCCGCACCGGCGCCGCCGACAAGGCCATCGCGCAGATCGGCGCCACCTATGCGCGCCTGGTCGCCAAGGGCCGCATGGGTGCCGTCGAATCCGATCTCGCGCGCGAGCGCCTGCGCCGCATCGATGCCTTGCACGAAGCATCCGGTGCGGTGCTCGTCATCGAGGCCATCGTCGAAGACCTGCAGGTCAAGCGCGCGCTGTTTGCTGCGCTCGAAGCCGTCGTCACCAGCGACTGCATCCTGGCGACCAACACATCGTCGATCTCGGTCACGGCCATTGGCGCGCAACTGGCGCATCCCGAACGCCTGGTCGGCATGCACTTCTTCAATCCGGCGCCGCTGATGGCGCTGGTGGAAGTGGTGAGCGGCCTGGCGACCGGGCGCGAGGTCGCGCAGATCGTGTATGCCACCGCTGAAAAATGGGGCAAGAGCCCCGTGCATGCGAAATCGACGCCCGGCTTCATCATCAACCGCGTGGCGCGCCCGTTCTATGGCGAAGCCCTGCGCCTGCTGCTCGAACAGGCGGGCGACGTCGCCACGCTCGACGCCGTCATGCGCGAGTGCGGCGGTTTTCGCATGGGCCCCTTCGAACTGATGGACCTGATCGGGCACGACGTCAACTTCTCGGTCACGCAGTCGGTGTTTGCGGCGTACTTTGGCGACCCGCGTTTCACGCCATCGGTGCTGCAGCAGGAGCTGGTCAATGCGGGTTATCTGGGCCGCAAGACGGGGCGCGGGTTTTATCGCTATGGCGATGGGGTGCCAATGCCGGTCGCGCAAGCCGAAGCCGTCTGCGACAAGCCGACAGCAGTCAAGTACGCCGGTGCACCCGGCAGCGTCGATGCGCTTGTCGCGCGGCTGCAGACTTTCGGCATCGACCTGACCGAGATCGAAGCGGCACCGGGCCTGTACTGCGGCGGCGCGGCGATCCATCTCACTGACGGGCGCAGCGCCACCGAGCGTGCGCAGGCGGATAACGGGCGGGACACGATCGTGTTCGACCTGCTGTTCGATGCGACCACGGCACCGCGCATCGCGCTCGCGCGTGCCGATGGCTGTAGCGATGAAGCCTGGACGGCGGCAGTCGGCCTGTTCCAGGCCGCCGGTTTCGTCGTCACGCGCCTGGACGACGTCCCGGGGCTGGCCGTGATGCGCACGGTGGCAATGCTGGCCAACGAAGCGGCCGACGCCGTCCATCAGGGAGTGTGCAGCGCGCGCGCCGTGGACATCGCAATGCAGAAGGGCGTGAATTATCCGCGCGGACCGCTGGCCTGGCTGGACGCGATCGGCATGGGGCAGGTTGTGACCGTGCTGTCGAACCTGGCCGCGACGTATGGCGAAGACCGCTACCGCGTCTCGCCGCTGCTGCGCCGCAAGCTGGCCGCCGATCCGCAGGGGGCGCGCTTTCATGCATGAAGGTCAGGATCAGAATGCACAGGCGCTCGCCGAGCTGGCCGGGCGTACGATGTTCGAACGCGACCCGGCCAGCCAGGCGCTGGGCATGGTGCTGGATGACATCCGGCCCGGTTACGCGTGCATGACAATGACTGTGCGCGCCGACATGCTCAACGGGCACGCGACCTGCCACGGCGGCTACATCTTCATGCTGGCCGACAGCGCCTTTGCCTTCGCCTGCAACTCGCACAACCTCAGCACCGTGGGCGCCGGCTGCACGATCGATTATCTCGCCCCTGGCCGCGCGGGCGACGTGCTGGTGGCCGAAGCCACCGAGCAGGCGCTGCAGGGCAAAACCGGCGTCTACGACGTCACGGTGAAGGCCGCGGACGGGCGCACCATCGCGCTGTTTCGTGGCAAATCGCATCGCATCGGCGGCACCGTGGCGCCCGTGGACGCCTGAACCACAAGGAGTCGACAGATGGTCCAACACATTCCCGCACCGGGCGACCTGGAACCGATCGAGCGCGCCAGCCGCGACGAACTGCAGGCGCTGCAACTGCAACGGCTGCAATGGACGCTGCAGCACGCGTATGACAACGTGCCGCACTACCGCGCCGCGTTCGACGCCGCAGGCGTGCACCCGGGCGATTTGAAAACCCTGGCCGACCTGGCGAAATTTCCGTTCACCGAAAAGAAAGCCCTGCGCGACAACTACCCGTTCGGCATGTTCGCCGTGCCGCGCGAGCAGGTGGTGCGCGTGCATGCCTCGTCCGGCACCACCGGCAAGCCCACCGTGGTCGGCTACACGCAGAACGATATCGACACCTGGGCGGATATCGTCGCGCGTTCGATCCGCGCCGCCGGTGGTCGCCGGGGCGACCTGGTGCACATCGCCTACGGCTACGGCCTGTTCACCGGGGGCCTGGGTGCGCACTACGGCGCCGAGCGCCTCGGTTGCACGGTCGTGCCGATGTCGGGCGGGCAGACCGAGAAGCAGGTACAGCTGATCTGCGACTTCAAACCATCGATCATCATGGTCACGCCGTCGTACATGCTCAACATCGTCGAGGAATTCACGCGCCAGGGGCTGGACCCTGCAGCGTCGTCGCTGCAGGTCGGCATCTTCGGCGCCGAGCCGTGGACCGATGCGATGCGGCGCGAGATCGAGACGCGCGCCGGTATCGATGCGGTCGACATCTACGGCCTGTCAGAAGTAATGGGCCCGGGCGTGGCCAGCGAATGCATCGAGAGCAAGGATGGCCCGGTGATCTGGGAAGACCATTTCTATCCCGAGATCATCGACCCCGACACGGGCGAGGTGCTGCCCGATGGGCAAGAGGGCGAGCTGGTATTCACGTCGCTGACCAAGGAAGCGCTGCCGATCATCCGCTACCGCACGCGCGACCTGACGCGCCTGCTGCCACCGACCTCGCGCGCGATGCGCCGCATGGGCCGCATCACGGGGCGCTCGGACGACATGCTGATCATCCGCGGCGTGAACGTGTTCCCCAGCCAGATCGAGGAACTGGTGCTGCGCATGCCGGCGTTGGCACCGCACTACCAGCTGGTCGTGGCGCGCGACGGCCACCTCGACACGCTCGAGGTGCTGTGCGAGCTGCGCGATACGCTGCTTGCGCCGGACTTTGTAGAGGCGCAGGCGCGCGAACTGCAGCACTGCATCAAGACCTATGTCGGCGTGACCACGCGCGTGCGCCTGTTGCCGCCGCAAGGCATCGAGCGCACGCTGACGGGCAAGGCCCGGCGCGTGGTCGACGGCCGTCCCAAACAATGAACAAGGAAACCAGCATGCTTGACGCTTTCATCTGCGACGCAATCCGCACGCCCTTCGGCCGCTACGGCGGGCTTCTCTCGACCGTGCGCGCCGACGATCTGGCCGCGCTGCCCATCGCCGCGCTGATGGCGCGCAACCCCGGCGTGGACTGGGCCCAGGTCGATGACCTGTTCTACGGCTGCGCCAACCAGGCGGGCGAAGACAACCGCAACGTCGGCCGCATGGCCGCGCTGCTGGCCGGGCTGCCGCAGGACGTGCCGGCCAACACGATCAACCGCCTGTGCGGCTCGGGCATGGACGCCATTGGCACCGCCGCGCGCGCGATCAAGGCCGGCGAAGCGCACCTGGTGATCGCGGGCGGCGTCGAGAGCATGACGCGCGCGCCGTTCGTCATGGGCAAGGCCGACAGCGCGTTTTCGCGCGCCGCAAAAATCGAGGACACGACGCTCGGCTGGCGCTTCGTCAATCCGCGCATGAAGGCGCAGTACGGCATCGACTCGATGCCCGAAACGGCCGAAAACGTCGCGCGTGAATTCAATGTCAGCCGCGCCGACCAGGACGCGTTCGCACTGCGCAGCCAGCAGCGCTGGGCCCAGGCGCATGCCGCTGGCGTCTTCAAGGACGAGATCGTGCCGGTCACGCTCCAGGGCAAAAAAGAAACGCGTGTGGTCGACACCGACGAACAACCACGCGCTGACTCCAGCATCGAGGCGCTGGCCAAGCTGAAGGGCGTGGTAAGCCCGGACGGCTCGGTCACCGCCGGCAACGCCTCGAGCCTGAACGACGGCGCCTGCGCGCTGCTGCTGGCCTCTGGCGAGGCCGCAGCGCGCCACGGCTTGACCCCGCGCGCCCGCGTGATCGGCATGGCGACAAGCGGCCTGGCGCCGCGCATCATGGGTTTCGGCCCGGCGCCCGCCGTCAGGAAGCTGCTGGCGCAAACGGGCTTGAGGCTGGACCAGATGGACGTGATCGAATTGAACGAAGCGTTTGCCGCGCAGGGCCTGGCCGTGCTGCGCGACCTGGGCGTGCCGGACGATGCGGCGCACGTGAACCCGAATGGCGGTGCGATCGCGCTGGGGCACCCGCTGGGCGCGTCCGGTGCACGCCTCGTCATGACCGCAGTGAACCAGCTGCACCGCACCGGCGGGCGCTACGCGCTGTGCACGATGTGCATCGGCGTCGGCCAGGGCATCGCGCTGATCGTCGAGCGGGTCTAGCACGATGGTCAAAGTCTATGAAATCGATGGTGTGCGGCCCGTCGTGCATCCGAGCGCCTACGTGCATCCTTCCGCCGTGCTGATCGGCGACGTGATCGTCGGCCCGCGCTGTTATATCGGCCCGTGCGCGAGCCTGCGCGGCGACTTCGGGCGCCTGATCCTCGAAGAAGGCGCCAACCTGCAGGATTCGTGCGTGATGCACGGCTTTCCGCTGGAAGACACCGTGGTCGAAGTTGATGGTCACATCGGCCACGGCGCCGTGCTGCATGGCTGCCGCGTGGGGCGCAATGCGATGGTCGGCATGAACGCGGTGGTGATGGACAAGGCGGTCGTCGGCGCGGAATCGATCGTCGCCGCGATGAGTTTCGTGAAAGCGGGGATGGTCATCCCGCCGCGCTCGATGGTCATGGGCACGCCGGCCAAGGTGGTGCGCGCCTTGAGCGACGACGACGTTGCGTGGAAGAGCTTCGGCACGCGCCAGTACCACGAGCTGGCCGTGCGCTCGCTGCAGACGATGCGCGAAGTCGATGCCGACACCGCCGTGGCGCCGGACCGTGGCCGCATTGCATTCGACACGAGCGCGCTGCACACGCCGAAGTCCTGAACCTACTGGAGACCTTATGGGCCACATCCCGACACTGCAGAGCCTGATCGCCGGCCGCTGGCACGGCGCCGCATCGCACACGCCGCTGCACAGCGCGCTCGATAGCACCCTGATCTATCACACGCACGCCGAGAAGATCGACTTCGACGAAGCGCTCACCTTCGCGCGCAAGACGGGCGTCAAGGCGCTGATGCGCCAGACGTTCCAGGAGCGCGCCGCCGTGCTGAAGGCGCTCGCGCTGTACCTGATGGAGCGCAAGGAAGAACTGTATTCGATCTCGCACCTGACCGGCGCTACGCGCCAGGACAGCTGGGTCGACGTCGAAGGCGGCATCGGCACGCTGTTTGCGTACGCCAGCATGGGCTCGCGCGAGCTGCCGTCGTCGAACGTGCTGCACGAAGGCCCGGCCATCGCACTGGGCAAGCGGGGCGGCTTTGCCGGCACCCACATCCTGGTGCCGCGGGGCGGCGTGGCGGTGCACATCAACGCCTTCAACTTCCCGATCTGGGGCTTGCTCGAGAAATTTGCGCCGAGTTTCCTGGCCGCGATGCCGTGCATCGCCAAGCCGGCCACCGCCACCAGCTACCTGACCCACGCAGTGGTCAAGATGATGGTGGACTCGAACCTGCTGCCCGATGGCGCGCTGCAGCTCGTGATCGGCAGCACGGGCGACCTGCTCGATCGCCTCGGTGGTTTTGACGCCGTCACGTTCACCGGCTCGGCCGACACCGCGGCGATGCTGCGCGCGAACGGGAATCTGATTCGCGCCTCGGTGCCGTTCACCGCCGAAGCCGACTCGCTCAATTGCGCGGTGCTGGCGCCCGACGTGCTGCCTTCCGATCCCGAGTTCGACCTGTTCATCAAGGAAGTCGCACGCGAGATGACCGGCAAGGCCGGCCAGAAATGCACGGCGATCCGGCGCGTGATCGTGCCCGAAGCGCTGGTCGATGCGGTCGGCGAGCGGCTGCGCGAGCGGCTCGCGAAGATCACGGTGGGCGACCCGAAGGTGGAGGGGGTACGCATGGGTGCACTCGCCTCGATGGACCAGCACCGCGACGTGAGTGCGCGGGTCGAACTGCTCGCGCGCGGCAACGAGGTGCTGTTCGGTGCGCGCGACGGATTCAAGCCGGTCGGCGAGAACGTCGCCAGCGGCGCCTTCTTCTCGCCGACGCTGCTGTTATGCCGCAATGCGATGGTCAACGACGCCGTGCACGACGTGGAAGCGTTCGGCCCGGTCAGCACCCTGATGACCTACACCGACATCGACGAAGCGCTTGAGCTGGCGGCGCGCGGCAAGGGCAGCCTGGTGACCACCTTTGCGACCAAAGACCCGGCGCTGGCTGCGTACGCGGTGCCGATCGTGGCGGCATCGCACGGCCGCGTGCTGATCCTCGACCGCGAGGCGGCGGTGGACAGCACCGGCCACGGCTCGCCGCTGCCGCAACTGAAACACGGCGGGCCGGGGCGCGCCGGTGGTGGTGAAGAACTGGGCGGTATCCGGGCCGTGAAGCACTTTCTGCAGCGCGCGGCGGTCCAGGGTTCGCCCACGATGCTCGGCGCCGTCACGGGCGAATACGTGCGCGGCGGGGCGGTCAAGGAAAGCGACCTGCATCCGTTCCGCCGGCATTTCGAGGACCTGGAAGTCGGGCACTCGTTGCTGACGCACCGGCGCACGGTGAGCGAGGCCGATATCGTCAATTTCGGCGGCGTCTCGGGCGACTACTTCTACATGCACTTCGACGCCATCGCGGCCAAGGACACGCAGTTCGGGCAGCGCATCGCGCACGGTTACTTCGTGCTGTCGGCGGCTGCGGGCCTGTTTGTCTCGCCGGCGCCGGGGCCGGTGCTGGCCAATTATGGGCTGGACAACCTGCGCTTCGTGGCGCCGGTGGCGATCGGCGACACGATCCGCGCGCGCCTGACGTGCAAGCGCAAGGTCGATCGCAACCGGACGGACGAGCAGGGCCGGGGGCAGGGCGTGGTGGCGTGGGATGTGCAGGTGACCAACCAGCGCGATGAGCTGGTGGCCAGTTATGACATTTTGACGTTGGTGCAGAAGCGCGCAGTGGAAGAATCGCCGCGGCATTGAGCAACGGTTTGAACGCGTGGACGGGGAACCCGACTGCGCGTCCCGGTCCACCCTACTATCCGATGCATTAGGTAGGGTGGACGGCTGTGCCGTCCACGCGTTCAACGACCGTCGAACGGCTTGAAAAAAATTACGAGCGCGTACGCTGCAGACGCAGCAACCCGTCTGCCGTACGAATCGCCCGCAAATCATCGTAATCGGGCACGCCCGTCACATCGGTCTCGACCGGATGCTTGTGCGTGGCGGTGACCATCACGCTGTCCATGCCGGCGGCGGCGGCCGACTGCAGGCCGGCCAGCGTGTCTTCAAACACGAGGCATTCTTCCGGGCGCATGCCCAGCTTCTCGGCGCCGAGCAAAAACGGGTCCGGTGCCGGCTTGCCGTGCTTGACGTCTTCGGCTGCGACCAGCACCGGCGGCAGCGGCAGGCCGGCTGCGGCGATGCGCGCCTGGGCCAGCGCGCGCGGCGCCGACGTCACGATCGCCCAGCGCTCCGCTGGCAGCGTGGCCAGGAAAGCAGCCACACCGGCAATCGCTTCGATGCCGTCGACGTCCTCGATCTCGGCCAGCGTGATGCGGTGCGCTTCTGCCTCCGCGTCGATGTCGGGCAGGCCCAGGCCGCGCACGGTGTCGACGCTGCGCTTGCCGTGGATCGTCGGCAGGAACACGTCGACGTCCAGCCCGTGGCTGCGGGCCCAGTCCGCCCAGACGCGCTCGGCGGCGATGATGGATGTCAGGATGGTGCCGTCCATGTCGAACAGGAAGGCGGCGTAGTCGCGTGCGGGCAGTGCGGTCATGGCGTCATCAATCTAAAAAGGGCATGGAAAAGCGGGCCGGCGCTGTAGCAGCGCCGGCCCGCTTCGGGGTGCGAGATTACTCGGCCAGCTGCTTGCGCACGCGCTCGATGGCGATGCGGACCTGGTTCGGCGCGGTGCCGCCCACGTGGTCGCGCGCGGCCACCGAACCCTCGAGCGTCAGCACCGCGAACACGTCCTCTTCGATCAACGACGAGAACGTCTGCAGCGTCTCGAGCGACATTTCGGACAGGTCGCAACCGGCATCGTCGCAGGCGCGCACGGCATGCGCCACCGCTTCGTGGGCGTCGCGGAACGGCAGGCCGCGCTTGACCAGGTAGTCGGCCAGGTCAGTGGCCGTGGCATAGCCCTGCAGCGCTGCCGAGCGCATGTTCTCGGCCTTGACCGTGATGCCCGAGGCCATGTCGGTGAAGATGCGCAGCGTGTCCATCACGGTGTCGATTGTGTCGAACAGCGGTTCCTTGTCTTCCTGGTTGTCCTTGTTGTAGGCCAGCGGCTGGCCTTTCATCAGGGTCAGGAGGCCAATCAGGTGACCATACACGCGGCCGGTCTTGCCGCGCGCGAGCTCCGGCACGTCCGGGTTCTTCTTTTGCGGCATGATCGACGAGCCGGTGCAGAAGCGGTCGGCGATGTCGATGAAGCCGATGCGCGGGCTGATCCACATGACCAGTTCTTCGGACATGCGCGAGATGTGCATCATCAGAATCGATGCGGCGGCCGTGAACTCGATGGCGAAGTCGCGGTCTGACACTGCATCGAGCGAGTTGTGGCACACGTCGTCAAAACCAAGCGTTTTGGCCACGCGCAGGCGGTCGATCGGGAAGGTGGTGCCGGCCAATGCGGCGGCGCCCAGCGGCAGGCGGTTCACGCGGCGGCGTGCGTCGAGCATGCGCTCGGCGTCGCGGCCGAACATTTCGACGTAGGCCAGCATGTGGTGGCCAAAGGTGATCGGTTGGGCCACCTGCAGGTGCGTAAAGCCCGGCATGATCGTGTCGGCGTGGCGTTCGGCCAGGTCGGTCAGGGCGCCGCGCAGGCTGGCGAGCAGCGTGACGATGTCGTCGATCGCGGCGCGCACGTACAGGCGGATGTCGGTTGCGACCTGGTCGTTGCGCGAGCGGCCCGTGTGCAGGCGTTTGCCGGCGTCGCCCACCAGTTCGGTCAGGCGTTTTTCGATGTTCAGGTGCACGTCCTCGAGGTCGAGCAGCCACTCGAAGCTGCCGGCGTCGATCTCGGCCCGGATCTGGGTCATGCCACGTTCAATTTCAGCGCGGTCGTGTTCGCTGATGATGCCTTGCGCGGCCAGCATCTCGGCATGCGCCAGCGAGCCCTCGATGTCGTGCGGCGCCAGGCGTTTGTCGAAGAAGACCGATGCGGTGTAGCGCTTGACGAGATCCGATACAGGTTCGGAGAAGCGGGCAGACCAGGCTTCGGCTTTTTTGGAGAATTGTTCGGTCATGTTGGGATTCCGGTTGGGGATCCCTCGATTATAAACTGCGCTGCCTGTGTGCCATGCGGCATGGCTGGCCGGGCTCGCAGGCAGGCTTGCAGGCAGACTCGCAGGCAGGCCCTGGCAAAATCCGGTGCGGCACGTCACATCGCCGCTTGCGTTGGTACCAATCGGCGCTAGAATGACTTTTTGTCACCTTGTCCAGGCCATGATGACGAACGATTCCAGCTTCGAGGTCAGCACTGACCAGACCCGTCTCGACATTCCAATGATCTACCGCTTTCTCAGCGAGCAGTCCACCTGGGCCGTGGGGATTTCGCGGCCCGTCGTCGAGCGCGCCATCGAAAACTCGCTGTGCTTTGGCGGCTACCTCGATGGTCGCCAGATCGCCTTTGCGCGCGTGATCACCGATTTTTCCACCTTCGCCAACCTGGTGGACGTGTTCGTCGTGCCGGAAGCGCGTGGCTGTGGTTATGGCAAGCAATTGATCGGTGTGGTGATGCGGCATCCCAGCCTGCAGCAATTGCGCCGCTTCACGCTGGCCACGTCGGATTGCCACGGCCTGTACGAACGCTTCGGGTTCACGCCGCCGTTGCGTCCAGAGACATTGATGGAGCGTTACTTTCCCAACATCTACTTATCCTGAGCGCACTCAACACGGCGACGTGAAACTGGAATCAGGCTTACGCTGATGACTTATCGGGGGAAGCCGCATGTTCCAATCTGTCGTCCGTGTTGTTGTCCATGCCACGCTCGCACTGGGCGTCGTCACCAGCATCAGTAGCCACGCCGCTGAGTTGCCGTCCATGCCATCGTCACCGCAGCCGAAGGGCTCGCTCGTCATCATCGGTGGCGCGCTGCGCGATGACAACGACGCCGTCTGGACGCGCATCGTGCAGCTTGCCGGCGGCAAAAACGCCCGCATCGCGGTGTTCGCTTCGGCCTCGGCCAGCCCGGAACGGGCCGGCAACTATCTCATCGAACGTCTGAACCAGCACGGCGCCAGCGCCTTCTTCGTCCCCGTCGCCGAACGCCTCGACGGTTCCGACGTGCGCGCCGCAGCCGAAGATCCGGCGCTGGTCGAGGCGGTGCGTTCGGCTGGCGGCGCCTACTTCTCGGGCGGCGACCAGGCGCGCATCACGAATGCGCTGCGCCGGCCCGACGGCAGCAACACGCAACTGCTCGATGCGCTGTGGGACATGTACCGGCGCGGTGGCGTCATCGCCGGCTCGAGCGCCGGCGCTGCCATCATGAGCGCCACGATGTTCGGCCATCCGCGCTCGGTGCTGGGCACGCTGCAGCATGGCGTGGCCGATGGCCGCCAGATCACGCGCGGCCTGGGCTTCATCGGCGACGACGTCTTCATCGACCAGCACCTGCTGGTGCGCGGGCGCTTTGCGCGCATGCTGCCAGCGATGCTGGCCAAGGGCTACAACATCGGCCTGGGCATCGACGAGAACACGGCGATGGTCGTTGGCCCGAAGCGCGACGTCGAAGTGCTCGGCTATCGTGGCGCGCTGCTGGTTGACCTGAGCAACGCCGCCACGCGCGACGGTACGTTCAACCTCAGTAACGGCCGGCTGAGCTATCTCGATAACGGCGACCGCTTCAACCTGGACAGCAAGGTGTTCACACCGGCGCCCGAGAAAGTGCGCGGCAAGCTCGATGCGAACAAGCCGTACTGGCGCGGGCCGCTGTTCTCGGCCGATATCCTCGGCAACGGCACGGTGGTCGACCTGATGTCCAAGCTGGTCGACAGTGACCAGCCGGATGCAATCGGCTTGTCGCTCGACAGCCCGAATGCCGACCGGCCCGACCTCGGCTTCGAGTTCAAGCTCGGCCGGGTGAACGAGACGGTCGGCTACCAGTCGGCGTACAGCGAAGCCTATTCGGTCTACAACGTGCGGCTCGATATCCGGCCGATCGTGGTGCAACGGCCGTTGTATCAGTACCGGTGATCGCTCAGTCGCAGCGCCAGTGCAGCCGCTCGGCCAGCACCTGGCGCTGTGCGTCGATCAGCGGGCCGTTCGGATCGTGGCCGGCGCGCGGCACCTCGACCAGAGCCTTGTCGGGCGCCGTGATGGCCTCGAAGAAGCGGCGCGTGACCTTCGGCTCGGTCAGCAGGTCTTCAGTTCCCTGCACCAGATAGACCGGCAGCTCGTAGCGCGTTCCCAGGCGGTACAGGTCCATCGTGGACGCCATGCCGTCGCCTTTCCAGCCGACGAACTTCAGGAACGAATAATCCTCGCCTTCGGTGTAGTCGGCCTTTGCCTGCGGCGAAGCATACAAAGGCAGTACCTCGAACCAGGATGGCGGCGTTGGATCGATGTTGGGCGCCTCGTACTTGCGCACGGCGCGCCGCACGATGCCGAAGTTGCGCGGATTGGTCCAGGGCGGCGGGCCAAGCGCCTCCAGTTGCGTGACGGTGGCAGTGTCGTTCGCTGCCCTCGCGCGTGCAATGACCGTGTTCCACGACGTGGCATTGTCCCGGTAACCTACCAACTGGGCCACGCCAACATAGGCGCAGAACAGCCCCGGCTTTTCTTTGGCCATGTGGGCGCCGATCATCGAGCCCCACGAGCTGCCCAGCAGGATCACCTTGTCTCTGCCGAAACGCTGCGTCAGATAGCGCGCCACATCGAGGCCATCGTCGCGCAGCTGGTCGATGCGCAAGGGGACGTCCTCGCCGGGGCGGTGACGGCCCCAGGTCATGCCGCTGCCGCGCTGATCCCACTGCGCCAGCGTGATGTGCTTGCGCCACGAGGCATACGGGCCGGCACCAAACACCGAAGTCGGATTGCCCGGGCCGCCATGCACGTACAGCAGCACCGGATTGGCACAGTCGTCGCCGCTGACGGTGACCCACTGCGCGATGCCACCGATCTCCACGAAACCGCTTTCGTCGATCGGCTGGCCGGGCTTGCAGATTGGAGCGGCATGGGCCAGGCAGGCACTGAACAGCGGAACAGCAAGGCAGGCGCGCAGGCAAAACATCGGGACTCCGGATGGACAAGGATGACCAGGCTGATTGTGGCGTGGCTACCCAACCGGGTCAATCGCCCTGGCCTGGCACATCTGACAGGTGACGGCGTCGCCGCAGCTCACCGCGGGCTTAGAATAGCGCGATCTACTTGTCGGGGATTCGCAATGCGCCTGTTTCACTCCTTCGCTGCGCTGCTGCTTGGCGCATTCGCTTCACTTGCCCACGCCGCGCAGCCGGCTACGGTCCGCCTGGACTACACGCACAGCGGCAATGCGCTGGCCGATGGCTACGCGATCGAACGCGTCGTTATCGAGCCGTTGCCCTGGCCAGGCAGCGCCGCGCGCAATCTGGACGACACCAACCGTGGCCAGAACCGGGTCGAAGTGGTTGATCCGAAAACGGGCGACGTGCTGTACTCGCGCGGTTTCTCCACCGTGTTCGGCGAATGGCGCACGACCGAGGAAGCAGGGCGCATCAGCCGCAGTTTCAGCGAGTCGGTGCGCTTCCCCCAGTTCGCGCAGCCGGTGCGCGTGCGCATCCTGAAGCGCGACGAGCGCAACCAGTTCTCAGTCGCCTGGAGCATCGACGTCGATCCGAACGCGCCCGATGTGGTCAAGCGCCAGCCGCCGCCAGCGGCAAAGCCGATCCCGATCCGCGTCAGTGGCCCGTCGCCCGACAAGGTCGACCTGCTGATTCTGGGTGATGGCTACACGCAGGCAGAGATGACCAAGTTCGAGCAGGATGCGCGGCGCCTGTCGGCGCATCTGTTTTCGGTGTCGCCGTTCAAGGAGCGGGCGAAGGACTTCAATGTCTTGGCGATGGCCGTGCCGACCGGGCAATCGGGCATCAGCCGGCCATCGACCGGCGTTCACCATTCCTCGGCGCTGGGTACGCGCTACGACATTTTTGGGAGCGAGCGCTATGTGCTCACGCTCGACAACCGCGCGCTGCGCGATATCGCCCAGCATGCGCCGTACGAATTCATCGAAATCCTTGTCAACAATGAGACCTACGGCGGCGGCGGGATCTTCGGCCAGTTCAGCACCGCGGCAGCCAGCAACGACTGGGCCGACTACCTGTTCGTGCACGAGTTCGGGCACCACTTCGCGGGCCTGGCCGACGAGTACTACACGTCGCCGGTGGCGTACGCTGCGGCGAGTGGACGCATGGAGCCGTGGGAACCGAACGTCACCGCGCTGCGTGACCCGGCCAGACTCAAATGGCAGCGTCATGTGACAGCTGGTACGCCGTTGCCGACGCCGTGGCCGAAGGCCGAGTACGAAGCCGCGTCGCGCGCCTACCAGAAAAAGCGCGCCGCGCTGCGCGAGGCCAACCGGCCGGAGTCGGAAATGAGCGCCTTGTTCCGTGAAGACCTCAAGCAGACCAACGCGCTGTTCGACGGGCAGCCGCACCGCCACGCGGTCGGGGCTTTTGAAGGCGCCAACTACGAGGCCAGCGGCTACTACCGGCCCGCGATGCAGTGCCTGATGTTCGACCGCAGCGATGCGTTCTGCCCGGTGTGCCGCGACGGCGTCACTGACATCATCGACTTGTACGCAGGCTCTGTTCATCAGTAATCTTTGCTTACAACTCTGACAATTTCTGCGTGTGCTGGCTAACAGACCGGACGGTGGTGAAGCCGTATTCTGGAATCACTGAAAAACAACAACGACTGCACGGGCAACCCGCTCTGTACAGCGACCACCAAAAGGAAATTCATCATGAACAAACTGATCGCAACCCTTATCGCCGGCCTGATGGTTACCGCTGCTCACGCCCAAACCACCGCACCAACCACCACCGCTGCGGACAACCGCATCGTGAAGGCGGAAGCCAGCGCTGAAAAAGACGTCATCAAGGCCGAACAAAAAGAAATCAAGGCCGCCGTCAAGGCTGACCAGAAGCTGAACAAGACCGTGGCCAAGGCCACCGAAGCCAAGGGCGACGCACATGCCAAGCTGGTCAAGACCCACACCGACGCTGCTGCGAACGTCGCCAAGGCCGATCCTGAAGACCGCGCCAAGGCAATGGCCAAGGCCGAAGGCAAAGTGGCTGACGCCAACCTGAAGGCCGAGAAGAAGATGATCAAGGCTGACGAGAAAGTGCTGAAAGCACAGGTCGACGCTGCTGCCGACAAGGCAACCGCTGCTGCCAAGACCGAACAGGTCCGCGCCGAAGCCCAGGCTGACGTGCACAAGGCTGCTGCAAAGAACTAAGCAAGTAGCTCCAATGAAAAATGCCGGCTCAGCCGGCATTTTTTTTGTCTGGAAAAGCGGGGAAAAGCGGGGGTCAGGTCTGACATTCGGACACGATCTCGACAGTCCGGTAGTCAAAACTAGCTGGCACCGCGCCATGCTACTACTGGGGCAAAATACCATTCAGAATGGCATAGCTGAGGTCGTGTCCGAATGTCAGACCTGACCCCGGGTGGGGAAATGGCATAGCTGAGGTCGTGTCCGAATGTCAGACCTGACCCCGGCTGGGGAAATGGCGTAGCTGAGGTCGTGTCCGAATGTCAGACCTGACCCCAGCTGTTTTATGACCCCAGCTGTGTTACTGAACGGGATTGTGGTCGCGTTACGTTTTCACGGTATCGGTTTCGGCTGCCCGCATTCCCAGATCATGCGCCTTCATGCGCGCTGACAAGGCCTTGCCCTTGCGCGAGCGCTTGCCGAAGTGTGGCTCCAGCCCCGATGCGAACAGCTCGACCGTGCGCGCCTTGTCGCCGGCCCAGGTGCCGATCACGTTCAGCCCCTTCTGATTGATCGGCTGCGCCGCCAGCATGGTTTCTTTTGGCTCGAGTTCCATCAGCGTCACGCCGCGGCCGCCATTGGTCAGCACCTTCATCTCGTCGATGCCGAACACCAGTACGCGGCCCTTTTCGGACAGGCACGCGATCGCGCCGCAGCTGTCGGTCACGACCCTTGGCGGCAGCGGCGTCGCGCCGTCGTTCAGCGTGATGAACGACTTGCCGCCTTTCAGACGGCTGACCATGTCGCCCGCCTTGGTGATGAAGCCGAAGGCGTCCGACGTCGACAGCAGCAGGCGCGTCTCGGGATTGCCGGCAAAGTAATGCAGGATGCGGATGCCGCCCGACAAATCGACCAGCGTCGTGATCGGCACGCCGTCACCGCGCGAACCAGGCAGCGCCGCGACCGGCACCGAATACACCTTGCCATTGTCGCCAATGCCCAGCAGATGGTCGACCGTGCGGCATTCGAACGCCTTGTACAGCGAGTCGCCGGCCTTGAACGCGAACTGCGCCGGGTCGTGGCCGATGCCGGTGCGGGCACGCACCCAGCCTTTTTCGGACACGATGACGGTCACCGGTTCGTCGACGACCTTCTGCTCGGCCACTGCGCGCTGCGCTTCTTCGATCACGGTGCGGCGCTCGTCGCCGAACTGCTTGGCGTCGGCTTCGATTTCGCGGATGATCAGGCGTTTCATCGACGATGGGTTCTCGAGGATGTCCTGCAGCTTTTCCTTTTCGCTGCGCAGGTCGGCCAGCTCTTGCTGGATCTTGATCGCTTCCAGGCGCGCCAGCTGGCGCAGGCGGATCTCGAGGATGTCTTCGGCCTGGCGCTCGCTCAGGCGGAATTCCTCGATCAGCGCGGCCTTCGGTTCATCCGAGTTGCGGATGATGGCGATGACCTTGTCGATGTTCAGCAGGACGGTCTCGCGGCCTTCCAGGATGTGGATGCGGTCGTTGACCTTGGCCAGCTTGAAGTCGGTGCGACGGCGGATCGTCGTGAAGCGATAGTCGATCCACTCCTGGATGATCGTGCCCAGACCCTTCTGGCGCGGACGGCCGTCGCCGCCGATCATCACCATATTGATCGGGCTGGACGACTCGAGCGACGTGTGCGCGAGCAGCATCAGCATGAATTCGTTCTGGTCCTGGTTCTTCGACTTTGGCTCGAACACCAGGCGCACCGCGGCTTCGCGGCCCGATTCGTCGCGCACCGTGTCGAGCGCGCCCAGCACGGTGTTCTTCAGCGCGAGCTGCTCGGGCAGCAGCGCCTTCTTGCCGGCCTTGACCTTCGGGTTGGTGAGTTCTTCGATTTCTTCGAGCACGCGCTGCGACGAGCAGCCCGGCGGCAGTTCGTAGACGATCGCCTGCCACTGGCCGCGCGCCAGTTCTTCGATCTTCCAGCGCGCGCGCACCTTCATCGACCCGCGGCCGACCGCGTACATGTCGGCGATGCTGGACGCTGGCGTGATGATCTGGCCGCCGCCCGGGAAGTCGGGGCCCGGCACGATGGCCATCAGCTCGGCGTGCGACATCTTGGGATTGCGGATCATGGCGACGGCGGCAGCAGCCACTTCGCGCAGATTGTGCGACGGGATCTCGGTGGCCAGGCCGACCGCGATGCCCGAGGCGCCGTTGAGCAGCACCATCGGCAGGCGTGCCGGCAGCGTGCGCGGCTCGGTCGTCGAGCCGTCGTAGTTCGGCTGCGAATCGACCGTGCCCATGTCGATTTCATCCATCAGGATGCGGGCAATCGGCGTCAGGCGCGCTTCGGTGTAGCGCATCGCGGCGGCGCCGTCGCCGTCGCGCGAGCCGAAGTTGCCCTGGCCGTCGATCAGCGGGTAGCGCAGCGAGAAGTCCTGCGCCATGCGCACCAGCGCGTCGTACACCGACTGGTCGCCGTGCGGGTGCAGTTTGCCGAGCACGTCGCCGACCACGGCCGCCGACTTGCGCGGCTTGGCGGTCGGGCCCAGGCCCAGTTCATTCATCGCGTACAGGATGCGGCGCTGGACCGGCTTCTGGCCGTCCGACACGTCCGGCAGTGCGCGGCCCTTGACCACCGAAACGGCGTAGTCGAGGTAGGCGCGCTCGGCGAAGGTGGAGAGGGTGAGCGTCTCGACGTCGGACGGCTCGTGTTGCTGTTCAAAGAGACTTGGTTGGTTCGTCATGGTGTCTGTTCTGTTGCGCGCGGGGCGGATGGCCGGTGCGGCGTATTAGATATCGGCCTCGGTCTCGTTTCCGTGTTCTTCGATCCAGGCGCGGCGCGCGGCGGCTTCGCCTTTGCCCATCAGCATATTGAAGCGTGCCGACGATTCGGCGTGGTCGTAGTCGCCCAAAAACACGGGCAGCAGGCGGCGCGTGTCCGGGTTCATCGTCGTTTCCCACAGCTGCTCGGCGTTCATCTCGCCCAGGCCCTTGAAGCGCGAGATGCTCCACACGCCTTCCTTCAGGCCTTCTTTTTTCAGCTTGTCCTCGATGGCCAGCAGCTCACCCGAGTCGAGTGCATACAGCTTCTGGATCGGCTTCTTGCCGCGCGCGGGCACGTCGACGCGGAACAGCGGCGGGCGCGCGATGCAGATGTTCCCGTTCGCGAACAGCGCCGGAAAGTGTTTGAAGAACAGCGTGAGCAGCAGCACCTGGATGTGCGAGCCGTCGACGTCGGCATCGGACAGGATGCAGATCTTGCCATAGCGCAGACCGGTCAGGTCGGGCGAGTCGCTGGCACTGTGCGGATCGACGCCGATCGCCACCGAGATATCGTGGATTTCATTGTTGGCGAACAGGCGGTCGCGGTCGGTCTCCCACGAGTTGAGCACCTTGCCGCGCAGCGGCAGGATGGCCTGGAATTCCTTGTCGCGGCCCATCTTGGCCGAGCCGCCGGCCGAGTCGCCCTCGACCAGGAACAGCTCATTGCGCGTGATGTCGTTCGATTCGCAATCGGTCAGTTTGCCTGGCAACACGGCCACGCCCGACGATTTTTTCTTTTCGACTTTCTGCAGCGAGCGCAGGCGCGATTGCGCCTGCCGGATCACGAGTTCGGCCAGCTTCTTGCCGTATTCGACGTGCTGGTTCAGCCACAGTTCGAGCGGCGGCCTGGTGAAGGTCGAGACCAGCTTGAGCGCATCGCGCGAATTCAGGCGTTCTTTCGTCTGGCCCTGGAATTGCGGGTCCAGCACCTTGGCCGACAGCACGAACGAGACGCGCGCGAACACGTCCTCGGGCAGCAGCTTGACGCCTTTTGGCAGCAGGCCATGCAGCTCGACGAAGTTCTTGACGGCGCCATACAGGCCGTCGCGCAGGCCCGCTTCGTGCGTGCCGCCGCTGACGGTGGGGATCAGGTTGACGTAGGATTCACGCACCACGCCGCCTTCTTCGGTCCAGGCCACGACCCAGGCCGCGCCTTCGCCTTCGGCAAAACTGTCGTCGCCGGCGGCCGCGTACTGCGCGCCTTCGAACAGCGGGATCAGGGTTTCGCCGGTGGAGCTTTGCGCCAGCGCCTCGGTCAGGTAGCCACGCAGGCCTTCGTCGTAGCGCCAGGTCTGCACTTCGCCCTTGGCGTTCGTGAGCGTGACCGTCACACCCGGCAGCAGCACGGCTTTCGAGCGCAGCAGGCGCTGCAGGTCGTTCATCGGGATGGTTGGCGAATCGAAGTATTTGCCGTCCGGCCAGGCCGTGACGCGCGTGCCGTTCTTCTTGCCGCCGCGCTCGAATGGCGCGGAGGTGAGGGGTTCGATCACGTCGCCAGCGGCGAACACCAGCTTGTGCTGGCCGTTGCCCTGATCGTCCTTGCGCCAGACTTCGATCTCGAGACGCTTGGACAGCGCATTGGTGACCGACACGCCGACGCCGTGCAGGCCGCCCGAGAACGCATACGCGCCGCCCGAGCCTTTGTCGAATTTGCCACCGGCGTGCAGGCGCGTGAACACGATCTCGACCGTGGACACGCCTTCTTCAGGGTGGATGCCGACCGGGATGCCGCGGCCGTCATCTTCGACCGTGATCGAGCCGTCCGGGTTCATCGTGACGCTGATGTTCTTGCAATAGCCACCCAGCGCCTCGTCGGAGGCGTTGTCGATCACTTCCTGGATGATGTGGAGCGGATTTTCCGTGCGGGTGTACATGCCCGGACGCTGTTTCACAGGTTCGAGTCCCTTGAGGACACGGATGGATGATTCGCTGTAGTCTGGAGCGGGTTTCTTGGAGGCCATCTTGAAGAGTATTTGTAGAATGCGTTGGCATTCTATCTTGTCGAGCGGAAAAGGAAATGCTTTTTAACTGTATAAATATACAGTATTTTGCGCTTATGTCGTGCTTTTCGCCTTGCATCTTTGTGTTAGATTACGCTGTAAATACATAATCGATGCAAGAAGGGTGGGGCCCGATGCAGCGATCCCATTGTCTGTTCACCGTGCGTCCGATCGGCTTTGATCCGGTTGAAACCGCCCGGCTGGCGGCGCTGCTCGAAGACGCGCCGGGCGCCGGGCCGTCGTATTCTTGCCTGCATGCCGATAGTTTGCAAGAGCCGGATCTGCTGGTTGCCAATGGCGACAACCCGTTTGCGCTGGCACAACTGGCGCGCCGGCCACCCGATGCACTGCAACCGGCACTGGTCATCGGCGGCACTGACGCCACTTGTTGGCCAACTCTGACCCGCCCACTTGACCAACGGGCATTGCATGGCCGGCTGGCCGAACTGCTCGACACGCGCGTGCATGCGCTGGCCCAGCAGGGCGCCCGTGCGCGCCGCGTGCTGGCCGAACGCCGCCGCCGTCCGCGTCTGGGGCCGGATCTTGAAACGCCCGCATTCTACACGCGACTGCGCCATGGGCCCGTCGATGGTTCGGTATTGATCGTCGATCAGGCGTGCAACCTGCGCAACCGGGTGGCACAGGTGCTCGGGCCGCGCCGGATCGGCGTCGAATGGACCGACAGCCGGGCCGCCGCCGTGCGCCTGTGCGACGAGACGCCGGTGGCGCTGGTCCTGATCAACACGGCCGCCCCGGGCATCGAACCGTATGCGCTGTGCTCATCGATCAAGGCGCAGGCCGGCGCCGGGCGCACGCCGGTCGTGTTCATGGTCGCGCCATCGTTTCAGTACGACAGCGCCCGCGCCCGGCTGGCCGGCGCGCGCGGCTTGCTCGAGACGCCCGTGGCAGGGCGCCACCTGATGCTGACCTTCCAGAAGCTGCTCGACGTGCCGGTCTGAGCGCATGGCGACCTTTTGTAACAACTTTGAATCGTGCGCAGCATTGCCGAAGTTATATTATTGACATGACCGAAGACGAACCCATCAAGCGCAAGCCAGACGACCCCTCGCCCGAGGCGGATATCGATGAACGTCGCGAGACGCGCGTGCGCGTGCCCGACCGGCGCGCCAGCGGCGGCCAGCACGCACGCGGACCGGCGCGCTATATGCGCGATGGCGACAACCCGGTGGCCCTGGCTGGCCGGGTCATCACGTCGCGCTTTCGCTCGCTGCGTGAACGCTTCAGTCGCGACATCATGCAGCGCACGCTGCACATCGGCGTCTCGGCCCGCATCTTCCATCCCGAAGCCGGCGCCAAGGGGCTGTTGAGCAAAAACCTGCAGTATCTCGAGGAGTCCATTGCCCAGTGGGTCATGTCGCGCGACGTGCTGGTGTTCATGATCCCGACGGTCAACACCAACGGCTTGCTCCACCCCAGCAACATCACGCTGCGCCACTATGCACGTCACCTGGATGGCCTGGTGCTGCAGGGCGGCGCCGACGTCGCGCCGCAAACCTATTCTGAAACGCCCACGCGCCCCGAATGGAGCGGCGACCGCGCACGCGACGTGTACGAACTCGAACTGCTGCACGAATTCGTCGACGCCGGCAAACCGGTCCTGGGAGTGTGCCGTGGCTGCCAGCTGATCAACGTCGCCTTTGGCGGCACGCTGCACCAGGACGTCGCCACCGACCGTCCCGACGCGCTGGCACATGTGCACGACCTGTACGATGCGCACCGTCATGCGATCGTGTTCCCCAAGGGCTCGTCCCTGGGCCGCATGTTCCCCAATATCCAGCAGGCGATGGTCAACTCGATTCACCACCAGGCCGTCAAGGACCTGGGGCGCGATATCCGCATCGAAGCCATGTCCGAGCCGGACGGCATCATCGAGGCGATCCGCTACCAGCGCGCCAACTTCGTCATGGGCTTGCAATGGCACCCCGAGTTCCACCGCGCGGGCGGCGTCGACCTGCTCGATTGCACGCCGGTGCTGGATGAATTCCTGCGCGCAGCGCGCGAGACGCGCCTGTAGAAATTCGTCAGCAGTCTGCCTGCGATACTGCCGGAGCGCGCGCGAAAACGCTTGCTTTCACCGTGTGGCACGTGAATAATGAAATGAGAATCATTCTCATTTCATTGCTTCACTTCGGCCCATGGAGACTTTCGCATGACGATTTCCCCCACATCCGCCACGCCATCCGCAGTAGCCGAGCCGCGCAACCAGGACACGCTCCTGGTTGCCTCGCTCCTGCACCTGATGTCGCATTACAGCGCGAAAGGCGACGGCGAGCCGCCGTGCGTCAAGCTGGCGTCCGTGATCGAGCGCCACCTGTGCGCGCTGGCGCGCCTGCCGACGATCGACCCGGTGCTGCGCGCTACCTGCGAGCAACTGGCCGATCAGTGGGCGAACGTGGTCGACGCCAGGCTGCCGGTGCCGGCGCCAGCCAAACAACCGCTGCTGGCGCGCTTCATGAAAACGGGCTGGGTGGGCAAGGGCATGCCAGTGGCCGGGTAAGCGGTTGCCCGATCAGGCGCTGCGGTCACCCCGGAAGTGCCCGATCGCCGCATTGACCATGCCTTCGACCGAGCCTTCGCGCTCCGCGTGCCGACGCAGGATCGCCGCGTCGCTGCCGCCGCGCGCGGCTGCTGCCAGGTGCTGCAGCGCCTCGACGCTGCCCAGCGCTTCCGCGTGCGGCAGCATCCGTTCGAGCGTGGCCAGGATATCGTCGCGGATCACGATGCTGTCGTAGGTTTTCGGGTGCGTGATGCTGCCATCCAGGCCAAAGCGGCAGGCCTGGAAGCGGTTGTAGTTGTAGACCAGGTAGTCGTCTTCAACAGGGGCATCATCCTTGCGCTCGAGCAGATGGCGACACAGCGCCTGCAGGTAGGCGGCCAGCGCCGCGGCCCGCTCCACGGTCAGCGGCGTGTCGCACACGCGCAGCTCGATCGTGCCGAATTCGGGCTTGGGCCGCAGGTCCCAGTAAAAATCCTTCATGCTCTTGATGATGTTGGTGCGTTCCATCTTGGCGAAGTACACGTCGGTGAACTCCTGCCAGCTGAGCGTGAAGGGCGCGCGCCCGCTCATCGGAAACGCAAACACGGAATTTAAGCGTGCCGATTCGAACAGGCTGTCGTGGCCCTGCACGTACGGCGACGACGCCGACAGCGCGATAAAGTGCGGCAGGTAGCGGTTCAGCGCGTGCAGCAGGTACATCGCATCGTCGCCATTGGCGCAGCCGATGTGCACGTGCTGGCCGAATACCGTGAACTGCTTGGCCAGGTAGCCGTACAGCTGCGACAGGTATTCATAGCGCGGCTTGGCTGAAATGCGCTGGTCGGACCAGTGCTGGAACGGGTGCGTGCCACCGCCGGCGATGCCGATATTGAGCGTGTCGCTGGCCGCGACGAGCGTGTCGCGGATCTCGGTCAGTTCGGCCAGCAAGGGACCATACGCCGTGTGCACGCTCGAATTAATCTCGATCATGCTCTCGGTGATCTCGGGCGTGACGTTGCCGGGGAACGGCTTGCGCTCCAGCAGATGCATCAGGTCGGGGCTGGCGGCGGTCAGGTTGAAGTCCGACAGGTTGACCAGTTGCAGTTCGAGCTCGACCCCGAAGGTGAGCGGCGTGGACGGGGTAAACGCGTCAAGCGGCATGATGGGACTCCGGTGCTTCGTGCGCCCAGATCAGGGCGCGCTGGATGATGATCGGGCCAACCACTTCGAGCAGCATCGCCACCGCGGCCATCGCGTGCAGGTCGTCGACCACTTTCAGGCCGGCATAGCGCGCATGTTCGAGCATCAGGATCACGAACACGGCCAGCGGCGCCAGGCCCAGGCCCGTGAGCGCGCCCTTGCGCCAGGTGACGCCCGACAGGTGCGAGAACGCGGCCACGCCGGCGGTCTTGGCCAGCAGCCGCACCAGCACCACGACCACCGCCATCACACCACCGGCCGCCACCAGGCGCCAGTCGAGGGTCGAGGCGGCATACACGAACAGCAGCACGGTGAGCACTTCGCCGAGCGCGCCGAAATTGCGCTGGGTCTGGGTAAAGGTCGCGCGGCGCGAGCGCACGGTCAGGCCGAAGGCCAGCGCCGCCACGACCGGCGACAGGCCGGCGACGTCGCACATCGATACGAGCAAAATCACGGCCAGCGCAAACGCGACGGTTGTGTCCTGCTGCGCATTGCCGATCGCGCGCAGCAGCGCCGGCACCAGCAGGCCGAACACGGCACCGGCCACGATCGACGCGGCGAGCATGACCAGGCTTTGCCACAGTGCCTCGCTGACGGCGTCCTGCGTGTGGAACAGCCAGACGCCGATGATGGCATTGAACGCGAATACGGCCAGCACGCAGTTCTGGGCCGACAGGTGCAGCACGCGCTCGGTCATCTGGCCCGAGCTTTTCTGTTCATTGATGACCCGCAGGACGGTGGCGGGCGACGTGGCCATCGAGAGTGCCGCCATCAGCAGCGCCGTGATCTGGGCCGCGCCAAATGCGATGGCGACGAGGTAGACGAGGCCGAACGTCAGGCTTGACTCGACCAGGCCGGCCACGCCGATCCACGGATTGTTGACGAGCCAGCGCAGATTGATGCGGTTGCCCAGTTCGAACAGGACCAGGCCGAAGGCGATATTGGCCAGCAGTGAGACCGGGCCCAGATCGGCCGCAGGCAGCACGCCGATCTGCGAGCTGCCCAGCGCGAAGCCCACCAGGCCGTAGAAGCTGATGCGGGGCAGGCCGGTCCAGCGCTGGCCAAATTCACCGGCCAGCCACGCCAGCGCAATCGCCAGGGGCCAGGCAAGGCTCGTCAATACGGACAACAGGTCAGGCATGCGGTCTCCTTCTTCTTATCGTTGCGCGATTCTAGTGCGCCCGGCGGCTCGCGTCCGTGTTCGTGCTAACACTACTTGCTCAACAGGCGCATGGCCCGTTCCAGGCCCTCCAGCGTGATCGGGAACATCCGGTTGCTCATCACCTGGCGAATCAGCGCGATCGATTGGCGGTACTGCCACAGGTGCTCGGGCTCCGGATTGAGCCAGGCGCACTTCGGAAACGCGGTCATGAAGCGCGCCAGCCAGACCGCGCCGGCTTCGTCGTTGTTGTATTCGACCGAGCCACCGGGCGCCATGACTTCGTAGGGACTCATGGTCGCGTCGCCGACGAACAGCACGCGCGTATCGGCCGGGTATTTACGCAGCACGTCCCAGGTGGCGAAGCGCTCGCTGTGGCGGCGTGCGTTGTTCTTCCACAGGTAGTCGTAGACGCAGTTGTGGAAGTAGTAGAACTCCATGTTCTTGAATTCGCTGCTGGCGGCCGAGAACAGTTCTTCAGTGCGCTCGATATGGTCGTCCATCGAGCCGCCGACGTCGAACAGCATCACGACCTTGATCCGGTTCTTGCGCTCGGGCCGCATGCGGATGTCGAGCCAGCCGGCATTGCTGGCGGTGGCGCGGATCGTGTCGTCCAGCGCCAGTTCATCAGCCGCGCCCTGGCGCGCGAAGCGGCGCAGGCGGCGCAGCGCCACCTTCAGGTTGCGCGTGCCCAGTTCGCGCTCACCGTCGTAGTCGCGGTAGGTGCGCTGGTCCCATACCTTGACGGCGGTGCGGTTGCGGCTCTCGCCGCCGATGCGGATGCCTTCCGGGTTGGTGCCGCCATGCCCGAATGGCGACGTGCCGCCGGTACCGATCCACTTGCTGCCGCCCGCGTGGCGTTCCTTCTGCTCTTTGAGCAGTTCCTGCAGGCGCTGTTGCAGCTTGTCGTAGCCGAATTTTTCGAGCTGCGCCTTTTGCTCGGGCGTGAGTTCGCGCTCGAAGCGCTTGATCAGCCAGTCGAGTGGAATCTCGGCTTTCGCGTCGAACACCGCATCGATGCCGCGGAACCAGGCGCCGAAGACGCGATCGAACTTGTCGAAGTGGGCTTCGTCCTTCACCAGCGTCAGGCGCGCGAGGTAGTAGAAGTCGTCGAGCGACGGGGCGATCACGCCGCGTTGCAGCGCGTCGAGCAGCGTCAGGAATTCGCGGATCGAGACCGGGATGCGGGCCTCGCGCAGGGCGCGGAAAAAATCGATCAGCATCGCATCGAGGGGGCTGGCGCCACCATCACCGGTTGTTCCGCGCCATGAACATCAGGCGCTCGAACAGGCCCACGTCCTGCTCGTTCTTGAGCAGGGCGCCGTGCAGCGGCGGGATGCCCACCTTGCCTTCGGCACTCGCACGCAGGGCCTCGGCCGGCACGTCCTCGGCCAGCAGCAGCTTGAGCCAGTCGAGAAATTCCGACGTCGATGGCTTCTTCTTGATGCCGGGGACATCGCGCATGGCATAGAAGCTTTGCAGCGCCGCGGCCAGCAGGTCCTGGCGCAGGTTCGGGAAGTGCACGCCGACGATGTCGGCCATCGTCTCGCGGTCAGGGAACTGGATGTAGTGGAAGAAGCAGCGGCGCAGGAACGCGTCCGGCAGTTCCTTCTCGTTGTTGGATGTGATGATCACGAGCGGGCGGTGGGTGGCCACAACCATCTCGCGCGTCTCATACACATAGAACTCCATGCGATCGAGTTCGCGCAGCAGGTCGTTCGGAAACTCGATGTCGGCCTTGTCGACCTCGTCGATCAGGAGCACGACGGGTTCGGGCGCCGTGAAGGCTTGCCACAGCACGCCCTTGACGATGTAGTTCTGGATGTCGCGCACGCGCTCGTCGCCCAGTTGCGAGTCGCGCAGGCGCGAGACGGCGTCGTATTCGTACAGGCCCTGCTGGGCCTTGGTGGTCGATTTGACGTGCCACTGCAGCAGCGGCATGTCCAGGCTGGCCGCGACTTCTTCGGCCAGCATGGTCTTGCCGGTGCCCGGCTCGCCCTTGATCAGGAGCGGGCGGCCCAGCGTCAGGGCCGCGTTGACGGCCAGTTTCAGGTCGGCGGTGGCGACGTATTTGTCGCTGCCTTCGAAGCGGGGAGCAGCATGCATGGCGGGTGCTTTGTCGAGTCGGTCGGTGGCAGGAAGTATACGCCATAACCCCGGGCGCGCCGCCGCCGTCCGGTTTGTAGACTGGTGACAAGTCTTCAGATAGAATCGGCCCGTTGGTAGACCTTTGCTAACTTTTTATGCGGTTGCGGTTTTCGAATTACAACTAACGAGACGCCCATGAAAACAAGTTTGGCACCATTGGTACTGGCAGCATGCGCCTGTACCGCCGGCAGCGCCGTCGCCACGGCCGCAGAAGTCGTCGGCAACCCCAAGGCGGCCGTCGCCAAGATCGAGATGTGCATCGGTTGCCACGGCATCCAGGGCGGCTACAAGACGGCCTTTCCCGAGGTCTACCGGGTGCCGATGATCGGCGGCCAGTCGGCAAAGTATCTCGAAGCGGCCCTCAAGGCCTACCGCAAGGGCGACCGCAAGCATCCGTCGATGGTCAATATCGCCAAGTCGCTGAGCGACCAGGACATTGCCGACGTGGCGGCCTATTACTCCCAACAGACGGTGGCCTCGCGATGAACCACGCCATGCAACGGATTGTCTTTTCAATGGTATTGGGCGCGCTGGGCGCGAGCGCATCGGCCGCCGACGTCGCGCGCGGCGCGGCGCTGGCCAAGACGCACAACTGCGCCTCGTGCCATGGCGCCGATTTCAACAAGCCGATCGACCCGAGCTACCCCAAGCTGGCCGGGCAGCACGCCGACTACCTGACGACGGCGCTGCGTGCCTACAAGCGCGGCGCCGGCCCGAACGGGCGCGTGAACCCGATCATGGCGGCGCTGGTGCAGCCGCTGTCGAACCGCGACATGGCCGATCTGGGCGCGTACCTGGGCAGTTTGCCGGGCCAGCTGGTGACCAAAAAATAAGCCCGGCGCCAGACGCGCAAGGCGCTTGCTGGTAACATGCGAGCCCCTTGCCGCGTCACCCGCCGGAGCTCTTCGTGTTACCTCTTTCTCCTTCCTACCTCAAAACCAACCTGCTCAGCGGCCTGACGGTCGCCCTGGCCCTCGTGCCGGAGGCGATTGCCTTCGCCCTGGTTGCCCACCTGTCGCCGCTCACCGGCCTGTACGCGGCCGTGCTGGTTGCCTTCATCACGTCCGCGTTCGGCGGGCGGCCCGGGATGATCTCGGCTGCCGCCGGCTCGCTGGCCGTCGTGATGATCGCGCTGGTGGTGCAGCATGGCGCGCAGTACCTGCTGGCGGCCGTGGTGCTCATGGGCGTGCTGCAACTGCTGTTTGCCGCCGCGCGGCTCGGCAAATTCATCCGCATGGTGCCGCATCCGGTGATGCTCGGCTTCGTCAACGGGCTGGCGCTGGTGATTTTTCTCGCCCAGTTCGGGCACTTCAAGGTGGCGGGCCCTGACGGCACGCCCCAATGGATGCCGGCCGTGCAGCTGGTCACGATGGGCGTCATCATCGCCATCACGATGGCGGTGATCTACCTGACGCCGCGCATCACCAAAGCGGTGCCGTCCACGCTGGTAGGCATCCTGGTGGCCAGCGTCGGTTGCGCGCTGCTGGGCGTCGAGACGCGCACCGTGGGCGACCTCGGTTCCATCGCCGGCGGCTTGCCCAGCTTCGCACTGCCCGACGTGCCAATGACGTGGGACACGCTGCGCATCGTGTTCCCGTACGCGCTCGTGATGGCGGGCGTGGGCCTGATCGAATCGCTCCTCACGCTCACCTTGATCGACGAAATCACCGACACGCGCGGCCAGCCGAACCGCGAATCGCTGGCACTGGGCGCGGCCAACGTCGTCAGCGGCGTGTTTGGCGGGATGGGCGGCTGCGCGCTGATCGGCCAGAGCATGATCAACGTGAATAGCGGCGCGACCGGGCGCCTGTCGGGCATCGCGGCGGCTTTGATCCTGCTGTGCTTCATCCTGTTCGGCTCCAGCTGGATCGAGGCGATTCCACTGGCGGCGCTGATCGGCGTGATGTTCGTCGTCTGCGAAAAGACCTTTGAATGGGGCACGTTCCGCCTGGCCGGCCGCGTGCCGCGCGCGGACCTGTTCGTGGTCGTGCTGGTGGCGGCGATCACGCTGCTGGTCGATCTGGCGGTGGCGGTGCTGACCGGCGTGATCGTCTCGGCGCTGGTGTTCGCGTGGCAGCATGCGCGCCAGGTGAAGGCGGCGGTCGCGGTCGATGATCAAGGCTGGAAGGTGTACGCGCTCGACGGCACGCTGTTCTTCGCGTCAGTGAGTGCGTTTCAGGGCATCTTTACGCCGAAGGACGATCCGCAGGATGTCGTGATCGACTTTTTGCACGCGCGCGTGGTGGACCATTCGGCGATCCAGGCGATCGACGCGCTGGCCGAGCGTTATCGCCTGCTGGGCAAGCGCCTGCACCTGCGCCATCTTAGCCCCGACTGCCGCGAGCTGCTGGAAAAGGCGCAGGACATGATCGAGGTGAACCTGGTGGAAGACCCGCGTTACCGGGTCGCGGACGATAAGCTGGCGTAAATCACGCGCAAGTCACGTCGGCATTCAGGCAAACGCACGGCGCCGCACACACTCGATATACGCCTCGGTGTCCGGCGGCACGCCACCCCGCTGCGACGCCCAGATCATCTCGCCCAGGCATTCCATGATTTCGTGGTGGGCATCGTGCTCGCCCCGTTTGGCCACCAGCATGTCGTGCGCGGCGCGGATGCCGCGCGGCTGGTCGATCGAGATCTGCTCGGCGATCGACAGGTGCATCGACAGGTGCAAAAACGGATTGGGCTTGCCGCCTTCGACCGAATAGTCGCGCGCAATCGCCGCCTCGATGTCCTCGAACTGGTCGTGGTATTCGGGATGCTGCACGATCCAGTCGGCCGCGATGGCGTCCATCGGCGTCAGGATTTCGCCATTGCGTTGCTTGCGATAGGCGTCGCAGAAAAAGCGGCGCACGTCGTGCGAGGACGGAGTGAACATGGCAGGAGGGGGCGAAAAAAGGGGAGAGCGGGCATTGTAGCGCAGCCGCCGATCCGGCGCGGGGCGGGCCGTCAGGGCGTGGATGTGGGCGCCGGGTGGCAGACAGCCTCTTTCTCCCGCGCCAGTTTCTCGCGTTCGATATCGCCCGCAAAGAGGTAGCCCTCGGCGATCGCGAAGCGCATCTGGCAAAAGCGCTGTACCGAGGGGTCGGGCGCTGCAACGGTCAGCTGCATGAGTTTGTCTTCATCGATCTTGCCAAGATAGAAATCGGCGAGCGGCCCCGGCCATTCATCGGTGTCGTGATTGAACGTGGTTTCCAGTTCGCGCCGCGCCAGCGCCGTGTCACCGTTGTGCATGCGCGCCGTGTACAGCAGCAGTGCGCCGCTGCGATCGGCCGGCAGGCGGTCGAGCGCCTGCCTGATTCGCACGGCTGCTTCGGCGTAGCGCCGTTCCTTGACCAGACGCGCGCCGACCATCAGGTTGGCGCGGGGATGTCCGCCGGCCGCCGCCTTGTCGACCCAGGCATGCGCCTGTACCTTGTCCAGGGGGACGCCGTTTCCGCGGCCATGCATCGATGCCACCATCATCTGGGCGTCACCGTTGCCGGCGTCGGCTTCCTGTTGCAACCAGGGCTCGATGCGGCGCCATTGGCCAAGCGCATCGCCACCGACGTAGCTGATATACAGCTTCTTCTGGCTCATGGCGAACAGTACACGGTGCGAGCGCAGGAAGTCGGCGCCCAGGATCACGTCGGCATCGAAATCGTCCGCGGCGATCACACCGACGTCGGCGTTTTCAATGGTTTCGCGGCCGATTTGCAGCGTGCCCAGCGTCGCGTTCCAGCGCGCGGTGCGCTTCAAACCCACCCCGCCTGTCGCAACTGCCTGTTCGACACCGGGCGCATCCATCTTCAGGCCCGCCTTTTCGGCCGCCCGGTGCGTGATGACCGTCGTGGAGGTGCCGCTATCGATGATCGCCGTTGCTTCTTTCCCATTGAGCAGTACCTTGAACTGGGGATTGTCGCGCCCGGCCGACCGCCATTTGAAGGGGATCTGTACCGCGTCATGGTCCCAGTACGACAGCACCGCATTGTCGCAGTTGGCCGGTTTGAAAAATTTGATTTCCTTGGTCGCCAGCGAGATCTCGAGGTCGGACTGGAGCAGGAACGGGGCGCCCAGGATGGCGTCGAACGATGGTGCGGTGCCGAAGTCGCTCAGCACGTTCACGCGGCTGTTTGTGATCGACGCCGGTCCGGCCTTGAATTGCTTGATGCGCGTTGTGTAAATGCGCGAAACGCCGCCGACACCGATTGCGAGTGCGTCGTTCGAGCGCAGTGGCAGCCCACGGCGCTCGGTCGCGGTGCGCGTCAGCATGCTGCCGGAAGCGCCAGTGTCGATCAGCATGTCGGCCGGAGACCCGTCGATCCGGCCTTCGAGCGTGAGGCTCAGGCTCGGGCCGGTGTACCGTATGGGGAGGGTGGTCAACAGGCTCAGCTGGCAGCGTGCCGGCGTGTTCTGCCAGGCATGGGCAGCAGGCGCCGCTGTCAGCACGGCGAAAGGCAATAGCAGCAAACGCAGGTGACGGATAAGTGGGCTCATGCCACCATTGTACCGGCGAATATTGCTATCAAAGCAATGCTTTAAGCATGAAATCGAGAAGCGGCCTGCGCCGCTTCCGATCGTTACAGCCTACTTGTTCGGCGCCAGCACCAGTGCATCGGGCGCCGCCGGATTGCCCGGCCCGGCCGCTCCGAGCATGTCCTGCCCCGGCTTGGCGCCAGGCTGCGAGCGCCCATGCGGCTGGCGCAGATAGCGCGCGCTGTGGCGCCGCTCGCCGTGCTGGCCCTTGGCCGGCCAGCTCAGAAAGCGCGACAGTTCCTGCAGGGCGCGCTGGTAGACGTCGCGCTTGAACTCGATCACGACGTCGAGCGGCACCCAGTAGTCGTGCCAGCGCCAGGCGTCGAACTCGGGGTGGTCGGTCAGGCGCAGATTGACTTCGTTGTCGCGCGCGACCATGCGCAGCAGGAACCAGATCTGCTTCTGGCCACGGTAATGCCCGCGAATTTCACGCTTGATGAAATGATCGGGCACTTCATAGCGCAGCCAATCGCGGGTGCGACCCACGATCTTGACGTGCTCCTGACGCAAACCGATTTCTTCCTCGAGCTCGCGGTACATTGCCTGCTCGGGTGTTTCGCCGTACTTGATTCCCCCTTGAGGAAATTGCCATGAGTGCTCTCGCACCCGCTTGCCCCACCAGACCTCGTTGTTAGCGTTCAGCAGGATGATGCCGACGTTGGGCCTGAACCCTTCACGGTCGAGCATAAGTGCACCTCGATACTTTCTGCCGGCGGACGTTCCCTCTTGCGGGCACTCGGTACCCTTGTGTTTTTACTTACGTATTGTCATGCCCAAGGGGTTTCCGCACCGCTTGCGCGGTCGATGATGCTGGTTCCGGACCCTGTTTGTAGAAAGATTGGACGCATCAGCCGGCTAATCCTTTAAAATTAGGTCGATTATAACCCTCTCTTTTTAAAAAGAATTCACAGATATGCGTGCCTCACGATTTTTTATTTCAACTCTGAAAGAAGCGCCTTCCGATGCCGAGATCGTCAGCCACAAGCTGATGATGCGCGCCGGGATGATCAAGCGCCTGGGTTCCGGCATCTATACGTATATGCCGGTCGGGCTGCGCGTCATCCGCAAGGTCGAAGCGATCGTCCGTGAAGAAATGAATCGCGCTGGTGGTATCGAACTCTTGATGCCGCTCGTGCAGCCGGCCGAACTGTGGCAAGAGACAGGTCGCTGGGACAAGATGGGCGACGAGCTCATGCGCGTGAAAGACCGCCATGGCCGCGACTTCGCGATCCAGCCGACGTCCGAAGAAGTCATCACCGACGTCGTGCGTAGCGAGATCAAGTCGTACCGCCAGCTGCCGGTGAACTTCTATCACATCCAGACCAAGTTCCGCGACGAGCGTCGTCCGCGCTTCGGCCTGATGCGCGGCCGCGAATTCACGATGAAAGATGCGTATTCGTTCGACCGCGATGTCGCCGGCATGCAGACGTCGTACCAGACCATGTTCGACGCCTACACCCGCATCTTCACGCGCTTCGGCCTGAAGTTCCGCGCGGTGGCAGCCGACAACGGCGCCATCGGCGGCACCGGCTCGCACGAATTCCACGTCATCGCCAGCACCGGCGAAGATGCGCTGGTCTACTGCCCGACGTCCGATTTCGCGGCCAATATGGAAGCAGCAGAAGCCGTGGCAAGCGGCGAGCGCGCCGCCGCCACGCAAACGCTGACCAAGACGCCGACCCCGGGCACGACCAAGTGCGAAACCGTCGCTTCGCTGCTGGGCGTGAACCTGGCGCAGACCGTCAAGACCATCGCTTTGACGGTCGAGAACGACGGCAAGAAGAGCTACTGGGTACTGCTGCTGCGCGGCGACCATGAGCTCAACGAGATCAAGGTCGGCAAAGTGGAAGGCCTGGCCGGCCACCGCTTCTCGACCGAAGCGGAAATCCTCGAGGTGTTCGGCACCGTGCCGGGCTACCTCGGTCCGGTCGGCACAAAGCTGCCGGTTACCGTCGTGGCCGACCGCACGGTCGCCAACATGGCCGATTTCGTATGCGGCGCGAACGAAGAAGACTTCCACCACATCGGCGTGAACTGGGGCCGCGATTTGCCCGAGCCGCTCGTGGCCGACCTGCGCAATGTCGTCGAAGGCGACCCGTCGCCGGACGGCAAGGGCGTGCTGGCGATCGAGCGCGGCATTGAAGTGGGCCACGTGTTCCAGCTCGGCACCGCGTACTCGCAGGCAATGGGCGCGACCTTCCTGGACGACGGCGGCCGGCCTGCGCCGCTGCAGATGGGCTGCTACGGCATCGGCGTGACCCGCATCCTGGGCGCGGCGATCGAGCAGAACTTCGACGACAAGGGCATTGTCTGGCCGGACGCACTGGCGCCGTTCGAAGTGGTGCTGTGCCCGATGGGCATGGACCGCAGCGAGATGGTCAAGGACGCCACCGAGCAGCTGTATGCGTCGCTGTCGGCCATCGGCATCGACGTCATCGTCGACGACCGCGGCCTGCGCCCAGGCGCGATGTTCGCCGACTGGGAGCTGATCGGCGTGCCGCACCGCGTCGTGATCGGCGAGCGTGGCCTGAAGGAAGGCAACCTCGAGTACCAGGGCCGTCGCGATGCAGAAGCGAGTGGCGTGGCTGTCGGCGATATGCTCGGCTTCATCAAGGCCAAGCTGGGCAAGTGATGGCATTGCGCCTGGCCTCCTGGTCCACAGGCGTGCTGCTGGCGCTGGCCTTCGGTCTGGCAGCGCCGGCGCATGCCGGCAACCAGAAAGAAGAAGCGCTGTCGGATTCGGTGCGTCTGGCGCTGGCCAACGCCATCGCCGACGCACGCCCGCCGCGCCCGACCTTCCGCACGGAGGCGGGGCGGGCGCGCTACCAGGCGTGGTTCGACCAGATGTCGCCCCGCCTGGCCAAGCGCCTGCCCGACGTCCAGACCCGCACCGAGTTCCTCGAGACCGCGTGGTATGAGGCAACCCGCGCGGGCCTGGATCCGGGGCTGGTGCTGGGCCTGATCCAGGTGGAATCGGCCTACCGCAAGTACGCGATCTCGATTGCCGGCGCGCGCGGCTACATGCAGGTGATGCCGTTCTGGACCAAGGCAATCGGCGACGGCGACCGCCGCCGCCTGTTCCACATGCAGACCAATCTGCGCTACGGGTGCGCGATCCTGCGCATGTATATCGACATGGAGCGGGGCGACCTGTACCTGGCGCTGGGCCGCTACAACGGCAGCCGGGGCAAGCCGAAGTACCCGAACGCGGTGCTGGCCGCATGGAAGAACTGGGAATTCAAACCGGGGGCGTGAAGCGTCCCTGCCTTGTACAAAACCCTAACATAGCAATCCACCACGCCGTCATCGACGCAGTGTAGACTTCCCGCTTTCCCCAGTGAGGACTGCATGCGACCCATTCTTTTCACCGCTGGCGCACTGCTGGCGGCGCTCACCGGCTGCGCGGCCACGCCGCCGGTTTCGACCCAGAACGCGACCCCGACCGCAACCCCCGCCCTGACGGCCAATCCGGTCGACCAGCGCGCAAAGAACATCATCTTCTTCCTGGGCGACGGCATGGGCGTCAACACGCTGACCGCGGCGCGCATCTTTGCTGTCGGCGAAGAGGGCGAGCTGGCGATTGACCGCCTACCTGAATCGGCCTTCGTGAAAACTTTCTCCAACGATGCACAGGTCACCGACAGCGCCGCTTCGATGGCCGCCTACATGACGGGTGTGAAGCAGAACAACGGCGTGATCTCGATGTCGGCCGGCACCCGTTCGATCGCGCCCGGCAAGGACGCCAACGGCAACAGCCTGGTGAGCCGCTGCGAAAACGGCGAAGCAGCCGTCACGCTGCTCGAACTGGCCCGCAAGCGCGGCATGGCCGTGGGCGTGGTCACCAATACCAGCGTCACCGACGCCACCCCGGCCGCCACCTATGCCCACGCCTGCCATCGCAAGCTGGAAACCGACATCGCCGCCAGCCTGGTGCCCGGCGGCGCCGGCTACAACGGGGCGCTGGGCGCCAATGGCCTGGACGTCCTGTTCGGCGGCGGCGCGCAGCAATTCACGCCGTTCGCGCGTGGAGGCAAGCGCGCCGACAACCGCGATCTGCAGGCCGAGTTCAAGGCGAAGGGCTTCCGGGTCGTGGGCGACACCGCCGGGTTCAATGCCTTGACGCCGGGCGCGCCGGTCGTGGGCCTGTTCGCCGCCAACCACATGGACTTCGACGCGACCCGCGACGCCGCCCGCCAACCGGCGCTGCCGGCCATGACGACCAAGGCAATCGACCTGCTGGCGCCGCACCGTGGTGGTTTCTTCCTGATGGTCGAGGGCGGCCTGATCGACCATGCGCTGCACGCGACGCTGGGCAAACGCGCGCTGCAGGAGACAGTGACGTACAACGCCGCGCTGCAGGCGGCGCTCGAACGCATGGAAGCGCTCGACCCGGGCCTGAAGAACACGCTGATCGTCGCCACTGCCGACCATGACCACACGCTGCTGCTGAACGGCTATGCAGCGCGCACCGGCAAGACCACGCCTGCCAATCCGGGCGTACTGGGCCTGGTGCGCACGGCTGATGGCAAGCCGACGCTCGACAGCCAGGGCATGCCGTACACGATCATCGGTTTCGGCACGGGCGAGAATCGCCACCAGGGCGGGCGCACCACGGCGCTGACCGACGCTGTCGTGACGGCCGACGACTACCACCAGCAAGCGGTCGTGCGCACGCGCGCAGGCGCCGAGACGCATGGCGGCAGCGACGTCTACCTGGGCGCGGCCGGCGCGAACGCGGAGCTGTTTCGCGGGACCATCGACAACACGCGCGTCTTCAATCTGATCAAGACCGCAGCCGGTCTGTAAGCACGAGAAATCCACCATGACTTCACGACGCATTCTCCCGCTGCTGCTGGCCGCCGCCTTTGGCGCAGCGCTGCCGGCAACGGCTTCGGCCCAGCAAAAAGCAAAGAACATCATCTTCTTCCTTGGCGACGGCATGGGCCCGTCCGTCACCACCGCCGCCCGCATCTATCGTGGCGGCGAAGACAGCCTGCTGCACTTCGAACGCCTGATGGAGCGCACCGCGCGCATCAAGACCTATTCGCTCGATTACCAGACCACCGACAGCGCGCCGTCGATGGGGTCATACATGACCGGCATGAAGCTGAACAACGACGTCATCTCGCAGGCCGGCGCCCGCACGATCAACCCGACCAAAGACGGTGTCGACCAGTGCGGCCCGAACAACGGCACGCCAGCCGTGACGATCCTGGAGCTGGCCAAGGCCCGGGGCCGCGCCACCGGCGCCATCACCACCACCGAACTGACGCACGCCACGCCGGCGTCGACCTTCGCGCACACCTGCAGCCGCGACGCGGCCTACACGATCGCGCAGCAGCTTGTGCCGGGCGGCGCCGGCTATAACGCGGCGCTGGGCGACGGTGTCGATGTGCTGATGGGCGGCGGGCGCAATCACTTCACGCCACGCGACGCGGCGCTCAATCCGAAGGGCCGGCCCGACGGGCGTGACCTGATGGCCGAATTTGCCGGCGCCGGCTATTACGTGGCCGGCACGCGCGCCGGCATGATGTCGGCCAAGGCAGGGCGCAAGTTCGTCGGCATCTACAGTGCCAGCAGCCACCTCGATTATGCGTACCAGCGCCGTCCCGAGCAGCCGACGCTGGCGGAGATGACGGGCAAGGCGATCGACCTGCTGTCGACCAATCCGAACGGATTCTTCCTGATGGTCGAAGGCGGCAAGATCGACCACGCGCTGCACGACACCCGCGCCAAGCACGCGCTGGAAGAGACGGTGGCGTTCGACGACGCCTTGCAACTGGCGGTCGAGCGCATGCGCGCGATCGATCCGGGCCTGCAGAACACGCTGATCGTGCTCACCGCCGACCATGACCACACGATGCAGATCAACGGCTACCCGAAACGCGGCAACCCGATCCTGGATGTCGTGCGCGACTATGCGACGGGCGAGCCGAAGAAGGACGCGGACGGCAAGACGTTCACCACGCTGGTGTTCGGCAATGGTCCGAACCGGCCGGACGTGCGCGCCGATGTCGATGGCATGGCCGCGCAGGGCGACGATTACCACCAGGAAACGGGCGTGCACAAGTCGTCCGAAACCCATGGCGGCGGCGACGTGAAACTGTATGCGACTGGCGCCGGTTCGGCGTCATTCAAAGGCACGATGGAGAATACCCGCGTGTTCGAACTGATGAAGGCTGCCGGCGGCTTGTAAGTGCAGATTCAGGTTATTTACAGCTGAATAACAAAAAGCCCCGGGTTTGAATCCGGGGCTTTTTAATCAGCGAGACGCCGAGTGAATATAACCTGAACTTATTTCAGATGATCCGAAATCAGTTTGGTCATTTCAAACATCGAGACTTGCTCTTTGCCGCCGAAGACTGCTTTGAGCTTGTCGTCGCCATTGATCATGCGACGGTTTGCCGGATCTTGCAGGTCTTTCGACTTGATGTAATCCCAGACCTTTTTGGTCACTTCGGTGCGTGGCAGCGGCTTGTCGCCAACGACTGCAGCGAGCGTGGCCGACGGGGTCATGGCTTTCATGAACGCGGCGTTTGGCTTGCGTGCAACTGCTGGCTTGTCGGCCGATTTGTCAGCTGATTTGTCAGCCGTTTTAGCGGCTGCTTTTGCTGGTGCTGCTGCCTTTTTTGCTGCGGGCTTGGCCGCTGCAGCAGGCTTGGCAGCTGCTTTTTTTGCTGGTGCTGCAGTGGTTTTTTTGGCTGTTGCCATCTTCGAGCCTCCTAAAACGAACACATGGAAAAATGCGTAATTTATCGCACGCCTATATTGGTAGCGTTTTACTGTTCGTGCAAGTCTTTTTCCAAACTTTTTCACTCTGATAAGCGGCTAAATGGGCGCTATCGCACACAACAACGCGCGGGAGCGATAAAACGCCGACAAGGGGCGTAAAAAACCGCGCAAAGCGATACGTTGCGCGGTTCTGCGGGCGGAAAACAGCAGATTAGCGCATGCCGGGCATCATGCCCTTCATCCCGCGCATCATCTTCATCAGGCCGCCGCCTTTGAGCTTTTTCATCATCGTCTGCATCTGGTCATACTGATTGAGCATGCGATTGACTTCCTGCACCTGCACACCGGCGCCGGCCGCGATGCGGCGCTTGCGGTTGGCCTTGATCAGTTCGGGTTTCGCGCGCTCGAGCGGCGTCATCGAATCGATGATGCCGACCATGCGCTGGACCGATTTCTCGGCCTGGCCCATGTTGGCGCCTGCCGCGGCTTGCTGGAACTGGGCCGGCAGCTTGTCCATCAGGCCGGCCATGCCACCCATCTTTTTCATTTGCGTCAGCTGCGACTTGAAGTCGTTCATGTCGAAACGGCCGCCAACCTTGATCTTGTTGGCCAGTTCGGCTGCCGCTTCGGCATCGACACCCTTGCGCGCTTCTTCGACCAAGGCCAGGATGTCGCCCATGCCCAGCACGCGGTTGGCCATGCGGGCCGGATCGAAGGCTTCGAGGCCATCGAGTTTTTCTGAGACACCGGCAAACTTGATCGGTTTGCCCGTCACGTGCCGCACCGACAGCGCCGCACCGCCGCGCGAGTCGCCATCGAGCTTGGTCAGCACGATGCCGGTCAGGGGCAGGGCGTCGTTGAACGCCTTGGCGGTGTTGATCGCATCCTGGCCCAGCATGGCGTCGACGACGAACAGCGTCTCGATCGGGTTGACGGCGGCGTGCACGGCCGCGATCTCTTGCATCATCGCTTCGTCGATACCAAGGCGACCCGCGGTATCGATGATCAGGACGTCGTGGTAATGCTTCTTGGCCCAGTCGAGTGCGGCCAGTGCGATGTCGACCGGCTTGTCATTGGCCGTCGACGGGAAGAAGTCGGCGCCGACCTGCCTGGTCACCGATTCGAGCTGCGCGATTGCGGCCGGGCGGTACACGTCGGCCGAGACGGTCAGGACCTTCTTCTTTTTCTGTTCCTTCAGGTACTTGGCCAGCTTGCCGGTGGTGGTGGTCTTACCGACACCCTGCAGACCGGCCATCAGGATGATCGCCGGCGGTTGCTGGGCGAACGACAGCTGGCTGGCCTCGGGGCCGAGGTCGGCGCCCATCAGGGCCGCCAGTTCCTTCTGCACCACGCCGACCAGCGCCTGGCCCGGGCTGAGCGAGCCGACGACTTCTTCGCCGAGGGCTTTTTCCTTGACCTTGGCGATGAATTCACGCACCGCCGGCAGCGCCACGTCGGCCTCGAGCAGGGCCATGCGCACTTCGCGCAGCATCTCTGCAGTGTTTGCCTCGGTGAGGCGCGCCTCGCCGCGCATGGTCTTGACGACCTTGGCAAGGCGTTGGGTGAGGTTATCTAGCATGTTCAACCTAATTAGTAAGGGCACATCGGACGCGCGGTCCCGGGCAAAATGCCGGTAGGCGAGCGCCGCCAAAGCGGCATTTTACCTTGCGCAGGTGCTGCTGGTTCTTCCGGCGGACGGCAGGCGCACATTTTTTCAGCAAACCGTGGCGTTTTGCGCTGGAGGAAAGCGTGGGCGGCGCCGCTCGCATGCCAGGTGGGCGAAAAATCCGCTCACCCCACGGCGGCACCATGCAATGGTGTAGACTCCCGTCATGCAGAATTTCCTCTTCCTTGCCGCGGCTTTCCTGTACGCGGTATGCGCCCTGCTGCCATCGCGCCGCGCGCCGGCCATCTCGGCCGTGACGGCCGGCGCGTGGGCGCTGCACGGCGTCTCGCTCGGCATGGACGTGATGGTGCCGGGCCGGCTGCGCGTCGGTTTCGCCATCATGCTCTCGTCCGCGCTGTGGGTGTCCGTGGCCGCCTACTGGCTCGAAAACCGCAATTTCGCCCTCGATGGCATGCGCCGCCTGGTGATGCCGTTCGCCGCCGTGGCCGCGCTGCTGCCGCTGCTGTTTCCCGGCACCCTGACGCCGCTGGCCGGCAAGTCGCCGGCGTTTGGCTGGCATATCGCGGTTGCGGTACTGGCCTACAGCACCCTGACCATTGCCGCCTTCCACGCCGTGCTGATGGCATTGCAGGAAGCGCGGCTGCACACCCGCACCGCCGGTGGCGGCCGGTTTGACGCCGCGCTCGACCAGTTGCCGGCGCTTCTTACCATGGAAAAACTGCTGTTCCGCGTGATCTGGATCGGCTTCGTCCTGCTCAGCCTGACGGTGCTGTCGGGCTTCGTGTTCTCCGAACAGGTGTTCGGCCGGCCGCTGCTGCTCGACCACAAGAGCGTGTTCGCGCTGCTGTCGTGGGCGCTGTTCGCGGCGCTGCTGGCCGGGCGCCGCTGGCGAGGCTGGCGCGGCAAGACCGCGCTGCGCTTCACGCTGGCCGGGTTTGCCACGCTGGCGCTGGCCTATGTCGGCAGCCGTTTCGTGCTCGAAGTTATCCTGCACCGGGGAACCATCTGATGCGACTATTATTCTGGATTGCCTTCATCGCCCTCGTCGTCTTCGCGGTGCGCAACAAGCTGCGCGCCATGAGCAAACGCGCGGCCGTACCGCCGCAGGCGCGCCCCGGCGCGGCCAAGGCGCCGGTGCAGATCGAAGCGATGGCCCAATGTACCCACTGCGGCATGTACTTTCCGGCGTCCGAATCGGTGCGCGCCGACGGCCACGACTACTGTTCGCCAGGCCACGTGCGCCTGCCGCCGCCGTAGGCGCAGGCCGGCCTTGACGCAACGCCGCATCCTGTCGCCCGAAGCGCGCGTCGCCCTGTGGCGCTCGCTGCAGACCTTCACGCTCACGCGCATCGTCATCGCGCTGGTACTGCTGCTGTATTTCGGTTTCAACTTCGAGAACGGCACGCTGCGCGTCACGCAGCAGGTGGCCCAGATCTGCCTGGGCTACGCCATCATGGCGCTGGTGTTCTCGTTCGCCGCGCGCCGCCAGCGCCGCTTCCTGGTGCAGCTCGGCGTGCAGGTCGCGCTCGACCTCCTGGTCATATCGCTGCTGTATCTGGCAGCCGGCGGCTTGCGCAGCGGCCTTGGCATCCTGTATCTGTTCCCGCTGGCCGGCGCTGCGATCCTCGCGCCCTTGCTGCTGGCGTTGTTCGCGGCGGCGGTGGCCACGCTGTTCTTGCTTGGCCTGAGCGTGTGGCAACTGGTCGAAGGGTTCGATCCGCCGCTGATGCAGGCGGGCCTGTTTGGCGCAGCCTTCTTCGCCGCCGTGCTGGTAACCAACCGCATGGCCGCGCGTCTGCTGGGACAGGAAGAACTGGCGGCCCAGCGCGGCGCCGACCTGCGCATACAGCAGGCGATCAATGAAATCGTGATCGCCGACGTGGGCGACGGCATCCTGGTGGTGGGCGCCGACGGCGCAGTGTTTACAGGTAACCCGGCGGCGCGCCGCATGCTCGGGCTGCAGGCCGACACGTCGGGCTTCCTGCTGCACGCGGCGCCGGCCTTCGAGCCGCTGGCCGGCGCGTTCGATGCCTGGCTCGCCGCGCCCGAGAACGATACCGCCTTCGTCACCGTCAAGCCCTACCGCGAAGGCGACGGCGCCGGCGACGTGCGTGGCCGGCGAGACCAGCCGGTGCACGTCAAGCTGCGCTTTGCCCGTGTGGCGGCGCCGGCCAATGCGGTGGGCGATGCCGTGGGCGAGGCAGGTGGGCGCAGCGTGATCTTCATGCAGGACGTGAGCGCCATCGAAAACCAGGCGCAGCAACTCAAGCTGGCGTCGATGGGGCGCCTGACCGCCAGCATCGCGCACGAGGTGCGCAACCCGCTGTCGGCCATCGGCCACGCGACGGCGCTGCTGGCCGAAGACCTGCACGGCCCGGCCGAAGTGCGGCTGCTGAAAATCGTCGGCGACAATGTGGCGCGCGTGAACCGCATGGTCGAAGACATCCTGCAGCTGTCGCGCAAGGCCCAGCCCAATGGCGAGCCGGTGCCGCTGGGCGCGTTTCTGGAACAGCTCAAAGCCGAGTTCTGCGAAATCCACGGCCTGGCCGATGATATAGTCTATATCGGCGATCCGGGCGGCAGCGCCGTGCGCTTCGATCCGCTGCACCTGCACGAAGTCCTGCTCAATTTACTCAACAACGCGGTGCGCTACGCCAGCCGCCAGCCGGTCAGCATCCGCATCTTTCCGGCGCGCGATGCGGCCGGGCGGCGCGAGCTGCACGTGCAGGACGACGGCCCCGGCATCACGCCCGAAGTGCGCGACCACCTGTTCGAGCCGTTCTATACCACCTCGAGCAAGGGCACCGGCCTTGGACTCTACCTGGCGCGCGAACTGTGCCTCAACAACGATGCGAAACTTGATTATGAATACCGGTTCGACCCGTCCGCACTGGGCCCGCGCAAGGCCAGCGGTCGCTTTGTCATCACCTTTGCCCTTGCCTGACGTGGCCGGGGAGCCGTCATGAGCGCGCCGCGCGTTTTGGTACTGGACGACGAGGCCGACCTGCGCGAGCTGCTCGAGATCACGCTGCTCAAGATGGGCCTGGACGTCGACAGCGCCGCCACGCTGCGCGAGGCGCGCGCGCTGTTCGACGAGCGCGATTACGCGCTGGTGCTGACCGACATGCGCCTGCCGGACGGCCTGGGCCTCGAACTGGTGCGCGAAATCGGCGCGTCCGGCAAGGGTACGCCGGTGGCCGTGATCACCGCCTACGGCAGCGCCGAAAACGCAGTGGTGGCGCTGAAAGCCGGTGCGTTCGACTACATCGCCAAGCCGGTGGCGCTGGACGCACTGCGCGTGATGGTGCGCGCGGCGCTCAAGCAATCCGAAAGCGCGGCGCTCGGTGACGGCGCGGCGCCCGACTCGCGCATGATCGGCAGCTCGCCCGCGATGGCGGCATTGCGGGCCCAGATCGCCCGCCTGGCGCGCTCGATGGCGCCGATCTCGATCACGGGCGAATCCGGCAGCGGCAAGGAGCTGGCCGCGCGCGAAATCCACGCCCAGAGCTCGCGCGCCGCGAAACCGTTCATCGCCGTGAACTGCGGCGCGATTCCCGAAACGCTGATGGAGGCCGAATTTTTCGGCTACCGCAAGGGGGCGTTCACGGGCGCGTCCGACGAGCGCGACGGCTTCTTCCAGGCGGCCAACGGCGGCACGCTGATGCTCGACGAAGTGGCCGACCTGCCGCTGGCAATGCAAGTGAAACTGCTGCGCGCGATCCAGGAGCGGCGCGTGCGCAAGATCGGCGCGACGGTCGAGGAGCCGGTCGACGTGCGCATCATCAGCGCAACGCACCAGGACCTGGCGCGCTGCGTCGAAACGGGCAAGTTCAGACAAGACCTGTTCTACCGGCTGAACGTGATCGAGCTGGGGCTGCCGCCGCTGCGAGAGCGCCTGGACGATCTGGCACCGCTGGTGAACGGCATCCTGCAGCGCCTGGCCGGGGCAGGGCAGGCCACGCTCGGAGCCGGGGTGCTGGACGCGCTGCGGGCGTATTCGTTCCCCGGCAATGTGCGCGAGCTGGAAAACGTGCTGGAGCGGGCGCTGGCGTTTGCCAACGATGGCGTGATCGAAGTGGGCGACCTGTCGCTCAAGGCGGCGCGGCCGATCGAACCGGCACGGGCGGAACTGGCGCCGCCGGCGGTCACGCCGCCCGTTGCCGCGGCGCCAGTCGCGCCGGCCGCGCCAACGGTATCGGCGCCGCCGGGCGTCGGTCCCGCCGAATTGCCCGGCAACCTGCCCGAATACCTGGAGCAGGTCGAACGCGACATCATCGGCCGCGCCCTGCAGCAAACCCAGTTCAACCGGACCCAGGCCGCCAGCCTGCTCGGCATCAGTGTCCGCCAGTTGCGTTATCAGATGCAGAAGCTGGACATCAGCGCGCCGGACGATTGACGGCCGGTCTGCGGCCGCGCGGCGGACCCGCGCGCCCGGTCATTTCCCTACAGTTTTTTCAGGTTAGTAGTCGCTTACCGCGTACTCCCCGTCCTTATGGCGACTCTCGAAAGTCAAGGCTCGCACGCGATAAAACTGAAAATTTTGGACATTTATTTGCTTGCCTGTACCGCAAACGAGGTACTACAATTAGTCTGATATCAACGCCCGGCACTAGATATAGTGGTAGTGACTGAAAAGGCACCAGGATTGCGGGCTGCGGCGAGTTGTTCATACGTTGTCCACAAGTTGCACACAAACTTATCCATCGATCGGTTAGTTAAGCACTTGTCGACACGCAATATTTACTAGTTCTTACCCTGCTTCTCTGGTTTGCCACCACAGGCCACCGGCTGGCAGGGCATCGTTTTTTAATTTGTTGACGGACCGGGTTTGCGCAATACGGCAAGACGGTTGCCACGTAGACAACGGCGGTCCGACCGCTCCTGGAGGCGCAATGCAAACAGCACAGAATAGTTCGATCAACCAACATGTCACCCCAGGATCGGCGCCCGCCGGCACCACCCCGGCCGACATCGTCGCCCGTGGCGACTACCGCGTCATCCGCCGCAACGGTTCGGTGGTGGCGTTCGAGCCACACAAGATCTCGGTCGCGATGACCAAGGCTTTCCTGGCAATCGCCGGTGGCCAGGGCGCCGTGTCGGCGCGCATCCGCGAGCTGGTCGAGCAGATGACCAACAACGTCGTCACCGCGCTGGTGCGTCGCCAGCCGAACGGCGGCACGTTCCACATCGAGGACGTGCAGGACCAGGTCGAGCTGTCGCTGATGCGTTCGGGCGAACACGATGTCGCGCGTGAATACGTGCTGTACCGCGCCAAGCGCATGGAAGAGCGCCGCGCCGCAAAAGAAGCCGCCGGTGGCGGTGGCGCCGTCGTCGCGCCGCAGATCCACGTCGTCGATGGCGGCGAGCGTCGCCTGCTGGACATCAACACCGTCATCGGTCTGATCGGCGCCGCCTGCGCCGGCCTCGAAAAGCACGTCGACGCCGACGCGATCCTGGCCGAGACCATGAAGAACCTGTACGACGGCGTGCCGGTCGAAGAGCTGCACAAGTCGGCCATCCTGGCTGCGCGCGCGCTGATGGAAAAAGACCCGGCCTACAGCCAGGTCACCGCCCGCATCCTGCTGCACACGATCCGCAAGGAAGTCTTCGGCCGCGAAGTGGCGCAAGCCGGCGCCGCCGCCGAATACCTGACCTACTTCCCGCAATACATCGCCAAGGGCATCGCCAACGAGCTGCTCGACGAAGAACTGGGCAAGTACGACCTCGAGCGCCTGGCCAAGGCCATCGTCGCCGACCGCGACCTGCAGTTCGGCTACATCGGCCTGCAAACCCTGTATGACCGCTACTTCCTTCACGTGCGCGACGTGCGCATCGAAATGCCGCAGGCGTTCTACATGCGCGTGGCAATGGGCCTGGCCCTGCGTGAAGACGACCGCGAAGCGCGCGCCATCGAGTTCTACAGCCTGCTGTCGTCGTTCGACTTCATGAGCTCGACCCCGACGCTGTTCAACTCGGGCACCCGCCGCTCGCAGCTGTCGTCGTGCTACCTGACCACCGTCGGCGACGACCTGGAAGACATCTACGACGCCATCAAGGAGAATGCGCTGCTGTCGAAGTTCGCCGGTGGCCTGGGCAACGATTGGACGCCAGTGCGCGCACTCGGTTCGCGCATCAAGGGCACCAACGGTCGCTCGCAGGGCGTGGTCCCGTTCCTGAAAGTGGTCAACGACACGGCCGTCGCGGTCAACCAGGGCGGCAAGCGCAAGGGCGCTGTCTGCGCCTACCTGGAAACCTGGCACCTCGACATCGAAGAATTCCTCGACCTGCGCAAGAACACGGGCGACGATCGCCGCCGCACCCACGACATGAACACGGCGAACTGGATTCCCGACCTGTTCATGAAGCGCGTGATGGAAAAGTCGCACTGGACGCTGTTCTCGCCATCCGAGACGCCTGACCTGCACGACCTGACCGGCAAGGCCTTCGAACAAGCCTACCTGGCGTACGAAGCCAAGGCCGAGCGCGGCGAAATGGCCGTCTTCAAAAAGATCGAGTCGCTCGACCTGTGGCGCAAGATGCTGTCGATGCTGTTCGAAACCGGTCACCCATGGATCACGTTCAAGGACCCGTGCAACATCCGCTCGCCACAGCAGCACGTGGGCGTCGTGCACTCGTCGAACCTGTGCACCGAGATCACGCTGAACACGAGCGCCGATGAAATCGCCGTCTGCAACCTGGGCTCGGTCAATCTGCCGCAGCACATGAAGGGCGATGGCCTGGATCACGTCAAGCTGCAAAAGACGATCCGCACCGCGATGCGCATGCTGGACAACGTCATCGACATCAACTACTACGCCGTCGAAAAAGCGCGCAACTCGAACCTGCGCCACCGTCCGGTCGGCATGGGCGTGATGGGCCACCAGGATTGCCTGCACATGATGCGCATTCCGTTCTCGTCAGACCGGGCGGTGCAGTTCGCCGACACGTCGATGGAAGCGGTCTGCTACTACGCCTACCTGGCCTCGACCGAACTGGCCGAAGAGCGTGGCCGTTACGAGACGTACACCGGTTCGCTGTGGGACCGCGGCATCCTGCCGCAGGACTCGATCCAACTGCTGGCCGACGAACGTGGCAGCCAGTACCTGGAGCAGGACACGTCGTCGAAGATGGACTGGACCCCGGTGCGCGAGCGCATCAAGCAGTTCGGCATGCGCAACTCGAACTGCGTGGCGATTGCCCCGACCGCGACGATCTCGAACATCATCGGCGTCTCGGCCTGTATCGAGCCGACGTTCCAGAACCTGTACGTGAAGTCGAACCTGTCGGGTGAATTCACCGAGATCAACTCGTACCTGGTGCGCGACCTGAAGGCGCGCGACCTGTGGGACGAAGTCATGATCGCCGACTTGAAGTACTTCGATGGCTCGCTGTCGAAAATCGACCGCGTACCGCAAGACCTGCGCGACCTGTACGCAACGGCATTCGAGGTCGAGCCGAAGTGGCTGGTCGACGCTGCGTCGCGCCGCCAGAAATGGATCGACCAGGCCCAGTCGCTGAACATCTACATGGCTGGCGCATCGGGCAAGAAGCTGGACGAAACCTACAAGCTGGCGTGGCTGCGCGGTCTGAAGACCACGTACTACCTGCGTACGATCGCCGCGACGCACCTGGAAAAGTCGACCACCCGCACCGGCGCGCTGAACGCCGTGTCGGTCTCGGGCGGCCTGTCCGGTGGCCTGTCGGCTGGCGAGAAAGCGCCGGTTGCTCCGGCACCAGCACCGGCGGCCAATACGGCGACGGCAGCAGTAGAAGAAGACGGCGCCGCCTGCTATCTGCGTCCGGGCGACGACGGTTTCGAGGAATGCGAAGCCTGCCAGTAATGTAGTAAGGGAGGCGAGCCGCCTGCAAGGCCGGCTCGCCCTCCGGCAAGTACACAACGGCGCCAGTCGCCGACAACACGAATAACCAATGCATCAACGTGCCCCGGCCGCAGTCGCTGCGCCAGCGCACCACAGAAGGGACCACCATGCTTAACTGGGACGACGAACCAACCAGCGCGCCAAGCGCTCCGCAAGCCGACGCCGGCCTCGCCATCGTGCCTGCCGCCGAAGTGGCAAAGCGCGTCAACGCCGACGACAAGCGCATCATCAACGGCCAGACCGACGTGAACCAGCTCGTGCCATTCAAGTACAAATGGGCATGGGACAAGTACCTGGCCGGTTGCGCGAACCACTGGATGCCGCAAGAAGTGAACATGCAGCGCGATATCGAGCTGTGGAAGAGCCCGAACGGCCTGTCGGAAGACGAGCGCCGCCTGGTCAAGCGCAACCTGGGCTTCTTCGTGACGGCCGACTCGCTCGCCGCGAACAATATCGTGCTGGGCACCTACCGCCACATCACGGCCCCCGAGTGCCGCCAGTACCTGCTGCGCCAGGCGTTCGAGGAAGCGATCCACACGCACGCTTACCAGTACATCGTCGAGTCGCTGGGCCTGGACGAAGCCGAGATCTTCAACGCCTACAACGAAGTCAAGTCGATCCACGACAAGGACCAGTTCCTGATCCCGTTCATCGACACGTTGACCGACCCTGAATTCAAGACCGGCACGACAGAAAACGACCAGAAGCTGCTCAAGTCGATCATCGTCTTTGCCTGCCTGATGGAAGGCCTGTTCTTCTACGTGGGCTTCACGCAGATCCTGGCGCTGGGCCGCCAGAACAAGATGACCGGCGCCGCCGAGCAGTACCAGTACATCCTGCGCGACGAATCGATGCACGTGAACTTCGGCATCGACGTGATCAACACGATCAAAATGGAAAATCCGCAGCTGTGGACGTCGGAATTCCGCGAAGAGATCAAGGCCCTGTTCATCGAAGCAGTCGACCTCGAATACCGCTACGCCGAAGACACGATGCCACGCGGCGTCCTGGGCCTGAACGCCCCGATGTTCAAGGGTTACCTGCGCTTCATCGCCAACCGCCGCGCGGTGCAGATCGGCCTCGAGCCGCTGTTCCCGAACGAAGAAAACCCGTTCCCGTGGATGAGCGAAATGATCGACCTGAAGAAAGAGCGTAACTTCTTCGAGACGCGCGTGACCGAGTACCAGACTGGCGGCACGCTGAGCTGGGATTGATGCGGGGGCGTCGATCGCCCTGCGTCAGCCACGAACAAAAAGCCCGGCGTTGGATCAGCCGGGCTTTTTTGTTGTTTGCGCGTCAGGCGACGCGGGCGTGTTCCACCACATCGACTACCCACGCGATGCCAAACCGGTCCTTCACCATGCCGTACATCGGTGACCAGCTGGAGGGCGCGAGTCCCTGTACGATCGCCGCACCGTCGACCAGCTTGTCCCACAGGGCCTGGATTTCTTCCTGCGTGTCCCCGCGCAGCGAGACGTAGAACGCGTTCTCTCCCTGGTGCCACGGCCTGTCAGCCGCTACATCGAAGGCCATGATGCGAAAGCCGTTGGGCGCCTCGACCTGGCCCCAGACGATCAGGTCCAGGTCTGCCTCGTTTGCGGTGCGGCCCGCGTCACGGTAAGTGAACTGCATCAGCTGGCCGCCAAAGACCTGTTGATAGAAGGCCAGCGCGGCGCGCGCCTGGCCCTGGAAGTTGAGATGGGTGACTGCCTGGACGGACATGAAGAACTCCTGATGAGGGTTGGAAGACAGGTGCTACGATAGCAATCCCTCCTGCCACTTTTTGTCAGTTGCCGATGTCCCGCCCACAGCGCCTGTTTCGCCTGCTCGATGCACTTCGCCGTCTGCCGCCCCCCGTGACGGCGGCGCAGCTGTCGCACGACACCGGCGTCTCGGTGCGCTCGGTCTATCGCGATATCGAGACCCTGCGCGCGGGTGGCGCCGAGATCGGCGGCGAGCGCGGTTTTGGCTACACGCTGGTCGACGACGGCACGCTGCGCCCGCACACGTTCAGCCGCATCGAGATCGAAGCGTTGACACTCGGCCTGGCCGAAGTACGGCAGATGGGTGACCCGGCGCTGGCCAGTGCGGCCGACGCGGTGCTGGCCAAGGTGGCGGCAACCCTGCCGTCGCTCGGCCAGCAGCACCTGCTGCATGCGGTGTCGCAGGTCCACCGTTTCGGCCAGCGCTTTTCCAGCCTGCCCGACATGGCCACGATCCGCGCCTGCTGCTGGCGCGAAGAGGCGCTGGCGATCGATTACCGCGACCGCCACGGCGCGGCCAGCACGCGCACCATCTGGCCGCTGGCCATTGTGTATCTCGACGGGATGCTGGTCGTGCTGGCGCGCTGCTGCCTGCGCGAGGACTTTCGCATGTTCCGTGCCGAGCGCATCGCGACGCTCGCGCCAACGGGTGCCAGTTTCCGGCCGCGGCGGGCAGCGTTGTTGCGCGACTACCAGGCGATTCTCGACGCGACGTAGCGGCGCGCATACCCTATGATGGCGATCTTTCAAGCCTGACCAGGAGACACCCTTGAACGCCCACACCACGCTGCTGCCCGCCCTCATGCTCGCCGGCCTGGCGACAGTTTCAGTCGTCCACGCTGCGCCCCAGGTGGCCACGGGCCGCACCATCTTCCAGAACAACTGCGCCAGCTGCCACACGGTCGATACCGGGATGGCGCAGCTGGCTGGCCCGGGCCTATTCGGCGTTGTCGGGCGCAAGGCGGCGGGTATCGCCGGGTTCAATTATTCGGCGGCGCTGGCCAAGGCCGGCGCAAGCGGCACCGTGTGGACGCGCGACGAACTCGACGTGTTCCTGCTCGACCCGGCCAAGCGCGTGCCCGGCACGATGATGCCGGTCGGCGTACCGGACGCAAAACAGCGCGGCGCGCTGATCGACTACCTGGCCAGCCTGCAGGGCGCTGCAGCTGCCGCCGCCGCGCCAGCCCTTGCAAAGGCCGATGCACAACCTGCATCCCGCGCCGGCGCCTGGACCGAGAACCAGCCCGGCAAGATCTGGCACATCAAGCCGACCGACCTGGCCGCACCATTTGCGACGGACAGCGCCGGCAACAGCGCGCGTGTGCAGGCACGGCCCAACGGCACGCTGCCGACCGTGATGCCCGGCTTTACGGTCAGCGTGTTTGCGCAGGACGCCGACAAGCCGCGCGTGGCACTGCGCGCGCCGAATGGCGATGTGTTCCTGGCCGCGACCGGCGCCGGCGCGATCAAGGTGCTGCGCTCGCGCGATGGCAGGAAGGCTGACAGCGCCGGCGTGTTCGCCACTGGCCTGGCGCGTCCGTACGGCATGGCGTTCTGGCCGAGCGGCGCCAATCCGCAGTATCTGTATGTGGCCGGCGTCAATTCGGTGGTGCGCATCCCGTACCGCAATGGCGACCTGACGGCGCGCGCCGCGCCGGAGGTCGTGATTGCCGAACTGTCCGAGACCAGCGGCGGGCACACGACGCGCACGCTGGCGTTCTCGAAGGACGGCAAGACCCTGTTGCTGTCGATCGGCTCGGCCACCAACGTCGCGGCCGACATCGGGCGTACGCCGCCAGTGCCGCTGGCGCAGTGGGAGCGCGAGCACGGCGTGGGCGGCGCCTGGGGCGTCGAGACGGACCGCGCCACCGTGATGGCGTTCGACCCGGACGGCAAGAACCGCCGCACCTTCGCGACCGGTCTGCGCAACTGCGTTGGCTTGCTGGTGCTGCCGACCACGGGCGACGTCATGTGCAATGTGAACGAGCGCGATGCGCTGGGCGACAACCTGCCGCCGGACTACCTCACACGCGTGAAGCAGGGCGGTTTCTATGGCTGGCCGTGGTACTACATCGGCGACAACGAAGACCCGCGCCTGGCGGGTCACCGGCCCGACCTGAAGGGCAAGACGATCACGCCGGACGTGCTGCTGCAGGCGCACTCGGCGCCGCTGGGCATGGTGGTGTATCACGCGCCCAAAGGTGCGACGGGTGCGTTCCCGAAGGAGTACGAGGGCGATGTGTTCGTGGCGCTGCACGGCTCGTGGAACCGTGGCGTGCGCACCGGCTACAAGGTCGTGCGCGTGTTCATGAAGAACGGGGTGCCCACCGGGCAGTATCAGGATTTCATGAGCGGCATGGTGGTCAGCGACCGCGATGTGTGGGGCCGGCCGGCGGCAGTCGAAGTCGCGCGCGATGGCGCGCTGCTGGTGGTCGATGATGCCGGCGGCACGCTGTGGCGCGTGGCGCCGGGACGCTGACGCGACCTGGACACGCGCGTGCACAAGCGACCGCGCATGCGCTAGGATGGGCATCTCCTATTGGCAGGGGCTTTCATGATTCCGCATACCTTCAGGCTGGCGCTTTGTGGCGCGGCCTTGCTGGCTGGCTGTGCCGGCACACCGCCCACGGCGGTCAAGCCGACGCTGGTTCTCGAAGACTACGTGGACGGCGCGCCGCGCGATGCGGCGTGCCTAGCCCTGGATGATGGCGCGCGTGCCCGCGTCACCAACCACGGTTTCGATCTGATGGCGAAGGAGATGGTGGTCGCACCCCTGGCCGGCACGCCGGCGGATGCGACGCCGCGATCCGTCTACCTGGTGCCGCTCGGTAGCCACCCGGTGGAGCGAATGGCGCGGCAACTGGATGGCTCGTTCCATTCGGTATTCGTCAATTGCCAGACTCGACTGGCCTATATTGCCAAACGCGGCGGCGTCATCGACAGTATCTATTGGTTCGGACCGTTCGATCTGTGAATCGATTCAACTGCGGGTTGAAAGGCGCGCGTGAATTCGGCGCCATTTGCAGAATCCCCGTCAATTCAGGCGCGCTTGCTTATTTGGCCGATCATATTGCGCGGCTTGTTTCCGATTCTCGGTTGCGCACACACAAAGAAAGCACGTACTTTACGCGATTGAATTTGTCAAATCGAGAAGATGTGATATTGTCGCGGGCATCGGGCAAATCGATCGAATAATAGGGCGCTGAACCAAACAGTATGCACGGAAGCGAAGCGAAAAGAACAAGCCGCCTTGCCTGACCAATTGCTCAGGCAAGGCGGCTTTTTCTTTTCGCACCCGCAAGGGTAGCGCTGTGACGACGCTGGAACGGTGGCCTGTCGACGTTGGCTGAAGCGCTGCAACTGTGAGGAGTTGCAGCAGTTCAGCCGGTGCCGGATTCATTGACGCATATCGATCTTCGGTTTGCGTCGATGAATAACTCGCCGGTCAACAACGACCTGGCGGGTTTTAAACCCTGAGCGTATTTCTCATCGCAGATGAAGGAGAATTAAAATGGCAACCGCTAAAAAAACAGTTGTAAAGGCAGCAGTGAAGAGCGCGCCTTCGTCCACGACGAAGTCGACCGCAAAGGCTGCAGCAGAGAAACCAGTCGCGAAAAAAGCCGCGACCAAGGCCACCACCGCCAAGACCACCACGGCAAAGGCAACCACTGCCAAGACCACCGCCAAGGCAGCGGCCAAACCGGCAGCCCGGGCAGTGACCAAGCCAGCGACGAAAACCACGGCGAAACCTGTTGCAAAGAAAACCACTGCAACCAAAACCGCTGCGACCAAAACCACGGCGACCAAAACCACTGCAGCCAAAGCCGCAGTTAAATCGACCGCCAAGTCGTCCGCAAAGCCGGCAGTAAAGAAAACCGTCACCAAAACTGCAGCAAAGCCAATGGTAAACAAAACCGCTGCTAAAACTGCAGCGAAGCCGGTAACCAAGAATGTCGCTGCCAAGTCCGCAGTGAAGCCGGCAACTAAGCCAGCAGCTAAGCCAGCAACTAAGTCAGCAACTAAAGCAACAACCAAGCCAGCAGCTAAAGCAGCAACCAAGCCGGCAGCGAAGAAAGCAGCAGCCAAACCAGCGGCAAAGAAAGCAGCAGCGAAACCTGCAGCCAAGCCGGCGGCAAAGAAAGCAGCAGCGAAACCTGCGGCCAAGCCGGCTGCAAAGAAAGCAGCAGCTAAGCCAGCAGCTAAGCCAGCAGCCAAACCTGCTGCCACGAAAACGTCGGCCAAGGCTGCTACCAAATCGCCAGCTAAATCGACCGCTAAATCGGCTACCAAGTCGACTGCTAAATCGGCCACCAAATCGGCCACCAAGTCGCCAGCGAAATCGCCGGCCAAGTCGACCGCTAAATCAGCAGCCAAGCCGGCAGTAAAGAAAACCACCGCCAAGCCAGCCGCTAAAACGACGACCAAAGCTGCAGCCAAGCCGGTCACCGCAAAAGCGGGCACCACCAAGGCAGCCGCCAAGCCAGTCGCCAAAAAAGCGGCCACGACCAAAGCAACGGCAAAGCCGGCAGCGCAAAAAGCCACGGTGACCAAAACCGCAGCCAAACCGGCCGTCACCAAGACCGCTGCTGCCAAGCCTGCCGCGAAAAAAGCGAGCACCACCAGCGCCGCGGCCAAACCAGCCGTGACCAAAGCTGCCGCGACCACGACCGCTGCCGCCAAGCCTGCTGCGACCAAAACCGCTGCTACAAAAACGGCCACGGCCACGGCCAAGCCAGCTGTCACCAAGACCGCTGCGACCAAGACCGTCGCCGCCAAGCCAGCCGCCACCAAGCCAGCTGCCGCGAAGCCGGACATGAAAGCTGACACCAAGGCCGACATCAAAGCTGACACCAAGCCGGAAGTCAAAGCCGACGCGAAGGCCGACGTCAAAGCCGATGTAAAAGCAGACGCGAAAGTGGACAGCAAGGCCGACGCCAAGCCAGAAGCGAAGAAGCCAGCCGCGAAGAAGGCAGCCACCAAGCCGGCAGCGGCTGATGCGAAAGCGGGCGACACGCCTGCAGCCGCTCCGGCAGCGTCAGCGACCACTGCAGCAAAAAGCGTGATCGCGCCAACCGCCTGGCCATTCCCGACCAGCAGCCGTCCGTAATCGCGAACGCCGCCCTGCCTGCCTGCCGCGCGTCTTGCGCAGCATGGCAAGTGGGGCGCGCTTCAGGCACAATGCCGCTGTGTGATCCTTCGCACAGCGGTTTTTTTTTGAGGAGAGTCCGTGCTGTCCATTCTTCAGTTTATCGTCGATATCGTTGCAGGCCTGCTGGGTGGGGTGCTGTTGCTGCGCTTCTGGACGAATGCCATCCGCGTACGTCTTCCCGACCAGATTCGCCAGTTCGTCCACACCATCACCGACTGGCTGGTGATGCCGCTGCGGCGCGTGGTGCCCGGCACCCGCGGCTACGACTGGGCAAGCCTCATCGGCGCCTTCCTGGTGGTCCTGGTGGCCAGCACGGTGCTGCTGCTGGCCGGCGCCAGCGGCGAGACGATGCTGCTGTACGCGCTGCACCGTTTCCTGACGTGGATCCTGTACGGCTTCATGGCGCTGTTGATCATCGAAGCGATCTTCAGCTGGGTTAATCCGAACGCGCCGCTGGCGCCGTTCGTGCACGCGCTCAATCAGCCATTGCTGCGGCCGATCCGGCGTGTCGTCAAGCCGATTGGCGGGATGGACCTGTCGGTGCTCGTGGCGCTGGTGTTGATCCAGATCCTGCTGTTCGTGCTGCGGCAGGTATTCGGCTACGTTTGAATCACCGGTCGTAAAAAAGGCCTCTGCATGCAGAGGCCTTTTTTTATGTCATGCACGGCGCCAGCGGCGCCTTCGTTTTAACGGAACTTGCTACCGAACGCCTGCTCGTACTGCGCGTCGAATTCCTGCGGCGTGAAGTGGTGGTTCTGGCCACCGGCCGACGCGATCTTGATCGCGCCCAGCAGGCTGGCGATGCGCCCGCTCGTGGCCCAGTCCAGATCATTGGTGATGCCGAACAGCAGGCCCGCGCGGTAGGCGTCGCCGCAGCCGGTCGGGTCGACCACGTTCGTGGCCGTCACAGCTGGAATCTTGATGTGCTCACCGTTCGCGTAGATGTCCGAGCCGGCTTCGCCGCGCGTGATGATCAAGGCCTCCAGGCGCGCCGCGATGTCGGCATGGCTCAGGCCCGTGCGGTCCATGACCATCTCGAATTCGTAGTCATTGCACGCCAGGTAGCTGGCCTGGCCGATGAACGTGATCAGTTCTTCGCCCGAGAACATCGGCAGTTGCTGGCCCGGGTCGAACATGAACGGCACCTTTTGTTCGGCGCAGTCGCGCGCGTGCTTGATCATGCCGTCGCGGCCATCGGGCGAGATGATCGCCACGCGGATCGGGCCCTGGTCGGCCACGTTGTTCTGGTTCGAGTACTCCATCGCGCCCGGGTGGAAGGCGTTGATCTGGTTGTTGTCCTGGTCGGCCGTGACGAAGCACTGCGCGGTGTAGGCCTCGGGGATCGTGCGGATGCCGCGCGTCTCGAGTCCCTGTTCCTGCATGCGCTTGAGGTAGTCGGCGCCATCCTGGCCCAGCGTGCCCATCATCAGGGGCTCGCCGCCCAGCTGCTTGAGGTTGTACGCGATATTGGCCGCGCAGCCGCCGTATTCGGTGCGCAGCGTCGGCACCAGGAACGACACGTTCACGCGGTGCAGCTGGTCGGCCAGCAGCGTGTCGCCGAAGCGGCCGTGGTACTGCATGATTTTGTCGAACGCGAGCGAGCCGCAGATCAGGGCGGTTTTGGTCATGGTGAGGCTTTCATGGATAGAACACTGCGATGTGGTAGCCGGACGGCTCTGCGCCCTCCAGCCTGAAATGGATGCGCACCTGCTGCTCGCCGCGTGCGGCGAACCCGGTGGGCGCGGCAGCGGCGGCGCCGGCGTAATCGCGCGGGGCGAACACGCGGCGTACCAGCGGCTTGTCGTCAAGGTCGTTCAGCGTCAGCTCGAGGCTGGGCCAGGCCAGCGCCATGTCGCCCTGGTTGCGCAGCACGGTACTGAAGGTATAGGCGTTGCCGCCCAGCGTGATGAGCTCACCGGTCTCGATCACCAGTTGCTCCGGTCGCGCCGGCAGATTGACGCTGCAGCCGAGCAGGGCGCAGGTCGAGACCAGGGCCGGGCGCAGGCCCGGATGGCGCGCCGCCAGCACGTCGCGAAAACTCAACGCCGCCTGTACGACCAGCGCAATCAGCAGCAGCACGCTGCCCACGGCCAGCGCGATGCGCCTCGTCTTGCTGGAAGCTTCGCGCTGGCGCGTGCTGCGCACGAACTCGGGTTCGTCGATGTCCGGCTTCGGCTTTGGCGGTGGTGGCGGTGGTTTGGGCGCCTCGTCGATGCGCGGCGGTGCGGCCTTGACGCGGCGCGCGCGTGCTTCGGCGGCGCGGTTGCGCGGCGAGGCAGGCACGTTCGATACGATCGGCGGCGAGCCGCCCGACGATTCGCGCAGCAGCAGGGTCGGCGGACCGATCGAGTCTGCCGTGTGTTCGCGGCTTGGCTCGGGTGCGGGGAGGGTGTCCGGTTCGGGTGTTGATGCCGGCGTCGGCGCCGGTTCTGGGTCTGGTTCCTGCTGCGCGACCGGCTCGCTCACCGGGGCAAGTGTCTCGACCGGCGTCTCGACCGGCGTCTCGTCAACGGGAGGGGAAGAAACTTCGTCCGCCGCGTCGGCAGGCGCCGCAACAACCGGTGCAGGCCCGGCCGCCAGATCGATCAGCGCGCTGTTCCCGTCAAAAATCTGCTGGCATGCGCCACAACGCACGATGCCCCCACGCAGCTTGAGCTGATCCGCGGCGACGCGGAACTGCGTGCCGCAGTGGGGGCATTGTGTGGCGAGCGCCATGCCTTTATCCGGCAGTGGCAGTGGCAGTGGCAGTGCGTGCCGGCGGTGTGTCCTGGCCCAGCGTGCCGTGCAGGGCAACCCAGCCATCCTGCTCGGCCCAGACGCCCAGCTTGATGAATGGCGCGTAGGCTGCAGCCACTTCGTCGGCCTGGCGTGCCAGCACGCCCGACAGCACGAGTGAGCCACCATCGGCCACGCGGCCAGCCAGCATCGGCGCCATCAGCTTCAATGGGCTCGACAGGATGTTGGCCACGACGATGTCGAACTTGCCGCCGGCATGGCGCGCATTGCCGGAAGCGGCAAACGTGTCAGGCAGGTAGAAGTCGATGGCGACGTTGTTGCGCTCAGCGTTGGCGCGTGCCGATTCGATCGCTTGCGGATCGATGTCGACACCGGCCACGTCCTGCGACCCCAGCTTCTTGGCCACCATCGCCAGGATGCCCGAGCCGCAGCCGTAGTCCAGCACCGACTTGCCCGGCGCAGGATGGCCTTCGAGCCACTCCATGCACAGGCGCGTCGTCGGATGGCTGCCGGTGCCGAAGGCCAGGCCCGGGTCCAGCTCGAGGATCAGGCCATTCGGATCCGGCGCCACGTGCCAGCTCGGCACGACCCAGATATTGGTGCCGATGTGAATCGGCTCGAACTGCGACTGCGTCAGGCGCACCCAGTCGGCGTCTTCCACCTTGCGGGTGGTGAACGCCGGCACGACGGGCAGGTTGATCGCTTGCGCGGCCTCGGTGACGATTGCCAGCTGGTCGGCGTCGGCATCGGTCAGCGCGACGACGCGGCTGTGATCCCACGCCGCTTCGGTCGGCTCCATGCCCGGCTCGCCGAACAGCGGCTTTTCGTCTTCGGTGCCTTCGTCGGCGTCTTCCACCGACACCGACAGCGCGCCGGCTTCCATCAGGGCGTCCGACAGCGCTTCGGCGTGTTCGCGCGCCAGTTCGATGACGACTTCAGTCCAGCTCATTCGTTCACCTTGACTTCGGATTTGGCGGACAGCGCCGTTTCCTTCGGCAGGTCAGGCTTGGCGGCCAGTTTCTGCTCCAGGTAGTGAATGTTGGTGCCGCCTTCAATGAAGCGGGCGTCGACCATCAGTTCGCGGTGCAGCGGAATATTGGTCAGGATACCCTCGACCACCATCTCGGACAGCGCGATCTGCATGCGGCGAATTGCCTGCTCGCGCGTGGCGCCATACGCGATGACCTTGCCGATCATCGAGTCGTAGTGCGGCGGCACGTAGTAGCCGGCGTACGAGTGCGAGTCGACGCGGATGCCAGGGCCACCCGGCGGATGCCAGCTGGTGATGCGCCCTGGCGACGGCGTGAACTTGAATGGGTCTTCGGCATTGATGCGGCACTCGATCGAGTGACCCGACAGCATGATGTCGCGCTGGCGGAAACGCAGCTTTTCGCCGCAGGCGATGCGGATCTGTTCCTGGACGATATCGATCCCGGTGATCATCTCGGTGACCGGATGCTCGACCTGGATACGCGTGTTCATTTCGATGAAGTAGAACTCGCCATTCTCGTACAGGAATTCGAAGGTGCCGGCGCCGCGGTAGCCGATCTTGCGGCAGGCTTCGGCGCAGCGGTCACCGATCTTTTCGATCAGCTTGCGCGGGATGCCCGGCGCCGGCGCTTCTTCGATGACCTTCTGGTGGCGGCGCTGCATCGAGCAATCGCGCTCGCCGAGCCAGACGGCGTTTTTGTGTTCGTCGGCCAGGATCTGGATTTCCACGTGACGCGGATTTTCCAGATACTTCTCCATATAGACTTCCGGATTGCCGAACGCGGCGCCGGCTTCGGTCTTGGTCATCGCCACGGCGTTGATCAGGGCCGCCTCGGTGTGCACCACGCGCATGCCGCGTCCGCCACCACCGCCGGCAGCCTTGATGATTACCGGGTAGCCGACGCGGCGCGCCGTCTGCACGATTTCTTTCGGGTCGTCCGGCAGGGCGCCGTCCGAGCCTGGCACGCACGGCACGCCGGCGCGGATCATGGCCTGCTTGGCCGAAACCTTGTCGCCCATCAGGCGGATCGATTCGGAACGCGGGCCGATGAAGACGAAGCCCGATTTCTCGACGCGCTCGGCGAAGTCGGCGTTTTCGGACAGGAAGCCGTAGCCCGGGTGGATCGCTTCGGCGTCGGTCACTTCGGCCGCGCTGATGATCGCGGGCATGTTCAGATAGCTGAGGCTCGATTGCGCCGGGCCGATGCAGACCGACTCGTCCGCCAGTTTCACGTACTTGGCGTCCTTGTCGGCCTCGGAGTGCACGACGACCGTCTTGATGCCCAGCTCGCGGCAGGCGCGCTGGATACGCAGCGCGATTTCACCACGGTTGGCGATGAGGATTTTTTCAAACATGGTTGGTCCGGTGGTTCAGTGAAAACCGGCGCAGCTGAAAGACAAGCGGCGCCGGACACGTCATGGGTGAGCTGGTGGCAGGACTGCCGCCCAGCTTGAGGCTTTAGCCAATCACGAACAGCGGCTGGCCGAATTCGACCGGCTGGCCGTTTTCCACGAGGATCTTGGTGACAACGCCCGAGACATCGGCGTCGATTTCATTCAGGAGCTTCATCGCTTCGATGATGCACAGCGTCTCGCCTTCCTTGATGTTCGCGCCCACTTCGACGAACGCGGCAGCGCCCGGTGCGGACGAACGGTAGAAGGTACCCACCATCGGCGACTTGACGACGTGGCCGGTTGGCTCGGCGGCCACGACCGGTGCTGCAGCGACAGGCGCCGCGGCCGGGGCTGGCGCCGCGAATTGTTGCACGCCTTGTTGCGGCATCATCATCATCTGGCCCTGGCCAACGGTGGACGACTTGACGATGCGGACCTTGCTTTCGCCTTCGGTCACTTCGAGTTCGGCGATGTCCGATTCAGCGACCAGGTCGATCAAGGTCTTGAGTTTTCGTAGATCCATGTGAAACCCCTTGGAATTATTCGTTTTAGAGAGCAGGCCGGCGCGTCCAACAGGCCGCGCAGCTGCTGATACATGAAGTTGACGTAGATTAACGCTATTTAAGTGCGAAGTCGATGGCAAACCTGTATCCGTCCGGCCCCAGTCCGCAGATCACGCCACGCGCGATGCCGGAGAGATAGGAATGCTGCCGGAAAGATTCGCGGGCATGCACGTTCGACACGTGCACCTCGACGAATGGAATGGCCACCGACGCGAACGCATCGCGCAGTGCTACGCTGGTATGGGTCAAGCCACCAGGATTGATCACGATAAAATCCACGCCTTCGGTGCGTGCGGCGTGGATGCGATCGATCAGGGCGCCCTCATGGTTGCTCTGGAAATGCTCCAGTCCTGCGCCGGCGTTCGTGGCTTGTGCAACTGCTGCGTTCTCGATGTCGGCCAATGTCGTCGTGCCGTACACCGCAGGCTCGCGCGTCCCCAATAAATTGAGGTTGGGGCCGTTGAGAAGCAGTAGCTTTTTCGCCATAATGAGAGTCTGGTAGCCCGAAAGTCAGGCATTGTGCCGCCTAGCTCGGCTGTTGGCAAGCGGTAAAATTGCTGGTGATTAGCCGAAATTGGCCGCAATTGCAAATCGTACGATCGTTCGTTAAATCCGCGATCTACGCCCGTTTAACCCTTCAATTTGGCCAGGTCGGCGCGCAATTCGTCGAACTTGAGCTTGCCAATATACGTCTTGAGCACTTGCCCGTCGGCGCCGATCAGCACAGTGTACGGCAAGCCGCCCATCGTGTTGCCCAATTCCTTCGACAGCTCGGTCCCGCCCATGCCGGCCACGTAGAGTGGGTAGGCAATCTGGTGCTTGGCGGCGAATTCGCTCATATTCGTTGGTGAGTCGATCCCGATCCCGATCACATTGAAATGCTTGCCCTTGTCTTCGCCTGCCAGGTGCGACAGCTCGGGCATTTCCTGCACGCACGGGCCACACCAGGTGGCCCAGAAATTCACCAGCAGGGGCTTGCCCTTCCACTGGGCCAGCGGCTGCGGTTCGCCCGCCAGGTTGTTGAGCGACTGCGCATACAGGTTGGTGACGGCATTGGTTACTGCACCGGCGCCGGCAGTCGTACTGATCTGGGGGGAGACCGGTGCCGGCGCCTTCTTATAGAGCGCAACGACGGCGCCCATCACGCCGAACAGCGCGGCCACTGCCACATAGGTGGCCAGATGTTTCTTGTTCATTCGTTCTGTTCCAGTGTTGAGTCGGCAGCGATCAGCGCGTGCAGGCCGGCAGCGTCGAGGCGTTGCGGGCGGCCATCCGCGCGCGGCTTGAGCGCGCCGCGCAGGTCTTGGTATTCAAACAATTGCGCATGTACAGTTTCCTTCATCCACGGGAAACTGACGGTCTCGACGGGCGCATGGCGCCCCCCCTTGAAATGCGGGGTTTCCGAGATCTCGATATTAACATTGCGATTCAGCAGATAGATCTGCACTTCTTTCGCACTGTCGGCGAACAATTGCAGATGGATATCGTCGTGCTCGCCGGCGGTGCCTTGGAGCACCGGGCCCGTGATGTACGGATTGAAGTCGGCCAGCGCCTCCATCACCTGTAGCGCCGTGGCACGCAATTGCGCGAGGCGCTCGCTGTGGTCCGGGCCGCCGAACAGTGCCAGGTACTTGCGCACTTCGTCTTCGACCTGGATGTCGTCGGGCATCATATTGGGGACAGGCTGGTTCACGCCGAGCACCTGGCGGGCCGCCTTGCGGCGCGCGGTATCGATGTCGGCGCCATCCTGGGCAACCATGCGCGCAGCCACGAGGGCGATCTCGGCGCGCAATTGAATGAGATCGTTGTTCAAGTTCGGCATCATGATCGAGATCATACTCTGAACGGAAAACGGCTGCGGCTCGGGTAGAATCCCGGTTTCGTCCATTTACATCGCACCAGCGCACCTTCCCATGCACATTCATATTCTCGGCATTTGCGGCACCTTCATGGGTGGCCTGGCGGTCCTGGCCAAGGAAGCCGGCCACCGCGTGACCGGTTGCGACGCCAACGTCTATCCACCGATGAGCACGCAGTTGCAATCCCAGGGGATCGAGCTGATCCAGGGCTATGGCCCGGAGCAGGTGTCGCTGAATCCCGATCTGTACGTGGTCGGCAATGTCATGACGCGCGGTAATCCGCTGATCGAGGAAATCCTGAACCGCGGCCTGCCATATATGTCGGGGCCGCAGTGGATCGGCGAGCATATCCTGCGCGAAAAATGGGTGCTGGCGGTGGCCGGTACGCACGGCAAGACGACCACGACGTCGATGCTGGCCTGGATCCTGGAAGATGCCGGCTATGCGCCGGGCTTCCTGATCGGCGGCGTGCCGATGAACTTTGGGGTCTCGGCGCGTCTGCATGGCGACAAGCCATCGGACTTCTTCGTCATCGAAGCCGATGAATACGACACGGCATTCTTCGACAAGCGCAGCAAGTTCGTGCACTACCACGCCAAGACGGCCGTGCTGAACAACCTGGAATACGACCACGCCGACATCTTCCCTGACATCGGCGCCATCGAAACCCAGTTCCACCATCTGGTGCGCACGGTGCCGGGCGTGGGTCGCCTGGTCGTCAATGGCGACGAAGCGTCGATCGGGCGCGTGCTCAAGCGCGGTTGCTGGAGCGAGAAGGAAAGCTTTGGCGGCGCCGATGGCGTCGACTGGACAATGGTCGAGCATCCGGGCGGCGCCAGTTTCGACGTCATCTTCAAGGGCGCGCCGCAAGGCACCGTGCACTGGGACCTGACTGGCAAGCACAACCGCTCGAACGCGCTGGCCGCAATTGCCGCCGCGCGCCACGTCGGCGTGCCGGTCGCGCAGGCCATCGAATCGCTGGCCCGCTTCGAGAACGTCAAGCGCCGCATGGAAGTGCGCGGCGTGGTCAACAACATCACCGTCTACGACGATTTCGCGCACCACCCGACGGCGATTGCCACCACGGTCGGCGGCCTGCGCCAGAAGCTGGGCGCGCAAGGTTCCGGCCGCATCCTGGCCGTGCTCGAGCCGCGTTCGAACACGATGAAGCTGGGCGCGATGAAGGATGCGCTGCCGGGCAGCCTGAAGGATGCCGACCTGGTGTTCGGGTTCGGCAGCCAGCAGGCGCTGGGCTGGTCGCTGGCCGATGCGTTCAAGCCGATGGGGGCGATCGCACACAGCTTCGACCAGATCGACTATATGGTGCAGGCCATCGTGCAGCAGGCGCAGCCGGGCGACCATATCCTGGTCATGAGCAATGGCGGCTTCGGCGGCGTGCACCAGAAGCTGCTGGACGCGCTGGCCCCATGACGTCGGCGCCGCATTTGCCACCGTACCTTCTTTATTTGCACGGCTTTCGCTCGTCGCCCAAATCGATGAAGGCGCGCGTCATGCAGGCAGCGCTCGAAGAGCGCGGCTTGCTGGACCGCCTGATCTGCCCGCAATTGCCGGCGTCGCCAAAGGCGGCGTTCGCGCTGGCGCTGGACCTGGCCGCGCAGCATGCACCTGGCAATCTCGCGATCGTCGGCTCGTCGCTTGGCGGCTTCTATGCGTGTGCGCTGGCCGAGCGCCTGGGCGTGCCGGCCGTCATCATCAATCCGTCGGTCGACCCGACCCGCAACCTCGAACACCACGTGGGCGTGACGACCAACTGGCATTCGGACGAACCGTTCGAGTTTCGCCCTGAGTACATCGATGAACTCAAGGCACTGCGCGTCGCGGCCATCACGCAGCCCGAGCGCTATTTTTTGCTGGCGGCCACCGGCGACGAAGTGCTCGACTACCGCGACATGGTGGCCCACTACGCGGGCGCGCGCCAGCACGTGATCTACGGCAGCGACCATGCGGTGTCGGAGTTTCCGATCTATGTCGATGAGGTGCTGGCGTTCTGCGGCATGGACTCTGTCGGGGATCAGGCGCAGTGAGGAACCGTTCGCTGCGCCTGGCCGCCTGGCAGCCGCATGCGCGCGCCGTGCGTGCTTCTCCACCAATGCACGACTGGCTCGTCACGCCCGGCTCGCTGACCGCGCGCCTGGTCGCCAGCAGCGACGCGTTTCGCGTGCGCCGCCTGCACCAGCACGGCGCCGTGTGCCTGGCCGACGAAGCGGCGGCGATTGGCCTGGCACGACCGCAACGGGTCTGGGAACGTGAAGTGCTGCTCGTCTGCGACGGCACGCCGGTGGTCTTTGCCCACACGGTCGTGCCGCCCGATGCCGACGCGAGCGACTGGCCGCTGTTTTCGGCGCTGGGCGAACGCTCGCTCGGCTCGACCCTGTTTTACGATCCGCTCGTGCGGCGCGGATCACTTGAATTTGCGCGCCTGGGCGCCGACCATCCGCTCGTGCGCCGTGCGCACGCGGCCATTGGCGGCGCAGGCGTCCAACAGCCGATTTACCATGCGCGGCGCTGCGTCTATCGCCGCCGTCAAGGCCTGCTCCTGGTCACCGAGGTATTCTTGCCGGCGGTGCTCAGCCTGGGAGCGGGCGCAACCACGAACAACACAGAATAATCATGAATGTATTTTTTGAGGAATCGGGCGACTTCAAGGTCGGCGCCATCCTGTCGCAAGCCGGCGAGGCATACCAGGTCGAACTGGCCAGCGGCAAGCGCACCAAGGTCAAGACGCGCGACGTGCTGCTGCAATTTGAGAAGCCCAGCCCGCAAGAGCTGATGGACGCGGCCAAGGCCGTGGCGGCAGACGTCGACCTCGAGTTCCTGTGGGAAGTCGCGGGCGAAGAAGAATTCGGCTTTGCCGAGCTGGGCGCCGAATACTTCGGCCACGCACCGCTGCCGCACGAAGCGGCCGGCCTCGTGCTGACGCTGCACGGCTCGCCCATCTACTTCTACAAGAAGGGCCGTGGCCGCTACAAGGCTGCGCCGGAAGCGTCGCTCAAGGCCGCGCTGGCCGGTATTGAAAAGAAAAAACAGCAGGCCATCATCCAGGCCGGTTATGTCGACGAGCTGAAAGCCGGCAAGCTGCCTGAATCGATGCAGCCGCTCGTGCACCAGCTGCTGTTCAAGCCGGACAAGAACACTATTGAATACAAGGCATTCGAGGCTGCGGCCAACGAGCTGCAGACCAACCCGGCACGCCTGATGCTGGACGTCGGCGGCCTGGCCTCGCCCAAAGACCTGCACATGGACCGCTTCCTGTTCGAGAACTTCCCGCGCGGCGCCGGCTTTGCGCCGGTGGACGTACCGAAAGCACCGACCGACCTGCCACGCGCCGACGTTGCCGCATTCTCGATCGACGACGTGACCACGACCGAGATCGACGATGCGTTCTCCGTCGTCAAGCTGGACGATGGCACCGTGCGCGTGGGCATCCACATCGCCGCGCCGGGCCTGGCTGTGCGTCCGGACGATGCGATCGACAAGATCGCCCGCGCGCGCATGTCCACCGTGTACATGCCGGGCGACAAGATCACGATGCTGCCGGACGAGGTGGTCAACGCGTTCACGCTGGCCGAGGGCAACGATTGCCCGGCGCTGTCGCTGTACGCCGTGCTCAATCCCGAAGACTGGAGCGTGGTGTCGACGACGACGCGCGCCGAGCTGGTGCCGATCAAGAGCAATCTGCGCCACAACGATCTGGACGACCTGGTCAATGAAGAAACGCTGGCCAGCGGCGAGGGCGAGTATCCGCACAAGGAAGAACTGGGCCAGTTGTGGCAGTGGGCCTTGCAGCTCGAAGCAGGCCGCATGGCAAAGCGCGAAGCCTTTGGCCTCAAGCCCGAGCAGGCCAACCGCATGGACTTCAATTTCTACGTCGAGGATGACGTGGTCTCGATCGTGCGCCGCAAGCGGGGCGCGCCGCTGGACAAGATCGTCGCCGAGCTGATGATCTTTGCCAACAGCACCTGGGGCAAGCTTCTGCACGACTCGGGCGTGCCGGGCATCTACCGCTCGCAAGGGCCGGGCGCCGGCGGCTGGGCCGCCAAGATGCAGGTGCGCATGGTCACGCACGCCGCGCCGCACCAGGGCCTGGGCGTGGACCAGTACGCATGGAGCACGTCGCCGCTGCGCCGCTACACCGACCTGGTCAACCAGTGGCAGATCATCGCGGCGGCCGAAAACGGCGTCACCGCGCCACTCGTCGCGCCATTCAAGCACCGCGATGCGACGCTGTTCTCGATCGTGTCGAGCTTCGACGCGGCGTACGCGGCCTATAACGAGTTCCAGCAGAATATGGAACGCTACTGGTGCCTGCGCTGGCTGGGGCAGGAGGGCGTCAAGATGGTCGATGCCGTCGTGCTCAAGGACGAGCTCGTGCGCCTGACCGACGTGCCGCTGGTGGTGCGTTTGCCGGGCATGTCGCAGGTGGCGCGCGGCGCGCAGGTCAAGCTCGACATCGTCCGCTGGGACGAGATCGAACTGAACCTCGAGGCACGTTTGCTGGAAGTGGCAAGCGCTGCGCCGGATGCGGCCATCGCCGATGAGGAGGACACCGAAGCCGACACCGGCGAAGCGGCAGCGGCCGAAGCGGTGGAGGCGGAAGGCGCCGTTGCCGTGGTGGACACGGCTGACGTGACGGAACCAGCATCGTCAGCAACGCCGTCCAGTACTTCGGCACCATAATCGATTTGGCAAACGACGCCGAAGGCATGGACGGCATCTGAAGCCGCGGGCTCTGTGGCCGTTGGCAAGGAGACTGAGTGCGGGATTTTGCAGGCCGCCCGCTGCTCAGGCTTGCAGCCTGCGCCTTCGCAGCCACTACGCCAACGGCGCAATGACACCCGCAACGACGGACGGGTAGAAGATCAGCGCGAACGCCTTGTCAATGCTCATGGACTGATCGAAGAGGAAGATCGCCAGCCAGACGAGTACCGCAACTGACAGTGTCGAACCAATTGCGATCAGCAGGTATTTCAAGGTACTGAGGATGGCTTTCATGGTTTGAACGGTTCCATTGATGGACAATTCGTTCCGCCCCGTATGGACTGTCGAAAACAATGCCACTTGCCGTGACCATGCATCGTTCGCCATGTGGCTCTCCGTTGTGAGTTGGATAAGACCGACGATTATTCACCCTGTATGACGCTGTAGGCTTGTCACGAGTCAGGGTCGTAGGTACCCGAGATCAAGCGGACATTGAAGGATTGGCAAGGCCATTCAACCCTCCGGCTACTATTGTCGAACGCACCACGTTATCCCGCACGCCAATTCCACCTCCCCCTATGAGTTCGCCTCAGGTTAGAATGAATCAATTCTCCGATTCAATTCTCACCCGCAGCGCGTGAAGTCTCTCCTACACAACCGTCCCCTGATCATTGCCCTGGCCGTATCGGTGGCAGCCCACGCGGCGCTGCTGGCGGTGCGCTTTGCTGCGCCTGAAACGTTCCGCCAGACCCCGGCCGACCCGGGCCTCGAGGTCATTCTGGTCAACGCCAAGCATGACCGGGCGCCGGTCAAGGCCGACGCACTGGCCCAGGCGAACCTGGACGGTGGCGGCACCGCCGAAGCGGGCCGCGCCAAGTCGCCGCTGCCCGACCTGCGCAAGGTGGAGGATGGCGACAGCATCAAGGCGCTGCAGCGCCGCATCGCCGTGCTGGAGCAGATCCAGCAGAACGTCGTCACGCGCGCCCGCACGTCGAGCTTTACTGCGCCGCCCGTGACCGAAAAGGAAAGGCCGGACCCGTCGCGCACGGGCGAGGACAACCTCGACACGTCGCGCGCCATTTCGCGCAGCGCTGCCGAAATCTTCGAGCGCATCGAAGAAGAAAACCGCCGTCCGAAACGCACGAAGATCACGCCGAGCACGCGCGAGGCCGGGTACGCGCTGTACTACAAGGCGATGCAGAAGCGGATCGAGGAAGTCGGCACGCTCAATTTCCCGCAGCAGGCCGGCAAGAAGCTGTATGGCGAGCTGGTGGTGTACATCCCCGTGTACCAGGACGGCACGCTGTACCTGAAGGATGGCGGTCCGAAGGTCGAGCGCAGCTCGGGTAATCCTGCGCTCGACAAGGCAGCGCTCGACATCGTGCGCCGCTCGGCGCCGTACGGCGCGTTCCCGGCCAATATGCGCACCAAGGGCAAGGACGATTTGTGGGAAGTGTTTACGCGCTTCCAGTTCACCCGCGAAGAGAGCCTGCGCGCAACCCTGGGGAATGCATCGCCATGACCGACCGTTACTGCGTCATCGGCAACCCGATTGCCCACAGCAAGTCGCCCCGGATCCACGCGCAATATGCCGCGGAGCTGGGCGAGGATCTCCAGTATGAACAATGCCTGGCGCCCGTCGATGGCTTTGCCGCGACGGTGGCGCGCCTGGTCGGCGAAGGCTACAAGGGCGCCAACGTCACCGTGCCATTCAAGCTCGAAGCCGCGCGCCTGGCCACACGTTTGACCCCGCGCGCGCAGGCGGCCGGCGCCGTCAATACGCTGGTGTTCGACGGCGGAGAGATCGTCGGCGACAACACGGACGGCGTGGGCCTGGTGGCCGACATCGTGCGCAATGCCGGCGTGTCGCTGGACGGCAAACGCGTGCTGCTCCTGGGCGCCGGTGGCGCCGCCCGTGGCGCGCTGCTGCCGTTGCTGGACGCCGGTCCGCGCCAGATCGTCATTGCCAACCGTACGCTGGCCACCGCCGAAGCGCTGGTGGCCGAGTTTGCCGATTATGCGGCGCGCCTGGCGGTCAGCGGCTTTGCCGATGTCGACGGCCCGTTCGACGTGATCATCAATGCGACGTCGGCCAGCCTGGACGCCGCCGTGCCGCCGGTGCCGGCGACGGTATTCGGCCCGGACACGCTCGCGTTGGATATGATGTACGGAAACAAGCCAACCGTGTTCATGGACTTTGCCGCGGGTCATGGCGCTGCCGTGCGCGACGGCCTGGGCATGCTGGTGGAACAGGCCGCCGAAGCGTTCGCGCTGTGGCGGGGCAAGCGGCCGGGCACGGCGCACGTGCTGGCATCGATGCGTCAATCACAATAACAGGGGTAACCCGTGGCTACATCGCGTAGTAAGACACCAGCGAAGGGATCCGCGAAGGCGCCAGCCAAGCGGCGCTGGATCAAGTGGATTTTTCTGGGGCCGCTGCTGCTCGTGCTGCTGGTGCAGCTGTATTTCTTCCTGATGGTGTGCTGGTATTCCCAGGTCGATCCCGGCTCGACCAGCTTCATGCGCGCGCAATTGTCGGTACTGCGCGAAACGAATCCCAACGCGACGCTCAAGCACGAGTGGGTGCCGTACGAGCGGATTTCGTACAATCTGAAGCGTGCAGTGGTGGCGTCCGAAGACGCCAATTTCAACGAGCACTATGGCGTGGACCTGAAAGCCATCGAGCGTACCTACGAGCGCAACGAGCGCCGGGGCAAGCTGGTCGGCGGCGGCTCGACCATCACGCAGCAACTGGCCAAGAACCTGTTCCTGTCCGGCTCGCGCAGCTATCTGCGCAAGGGCCAGGAAACCATCATCGCGTTCATGCTCGAAGCCATCATGAGCAAGCAGCGCATCCTGGAAATCTACCTGAATGTGGCCGAGTTCGGCCGTGGCGTGTTCGGCGCCGAAGCGGCGGCGCGCTATTACTTCAAGACGTCCGCCGCCAAACTGAGCACGGCGCAAGCCGCGCGCCTGGCCGTGATGCTGCCCAATCCGCGCTTCTACGACAAGAACCGCTCGACCCGCTACCTGGAGCGCCGCACCAGCACGATCCAGCGCCGGATCCCGTCGGCCGACGTGCCACGTGCGGATGAGCGGCCATAAACGCGCGTTTATGGCGCTGGAGTTGGCTCCGCGGCGGGCAAACGGTTACACTTGCGCTACTTTTGTCGACCGGCCAAGAATAGCGAGACCCAGCGCATGATCAATGTATTCGTCCTACAGAACGGCCGCCTGAACCAGGTCACGATCGAATCCCGCGAGGAACTCGAGAGCGTGGCGCCGGTCTGGGTCGACCTGACCGACCCGAGCGAGGAAGAGCGCGTCTGGGTCAAGGCCAAGTACAACGTGATCCTGCCGGGCGAAGACGAAGTCCAGGACATCGAAGCATCGGCGCGCTACTACGAAGCCGAAAATGGCGACCTGCACCTGCGCACCGACTTCCTGCTGGAAGAAGAAGACGGCCCGTCGCGCGTGATCACGGTGGCGTTCATCTTGTCGGGCAAAATCCTGTTCTCGGTGCACAACGACGACTTGCCGGTGTTCCGCCTGGTGCGCATGCGCGCCCGTTCGCGGCCCGGCTCGATCGAAGACTATATGGACGTGCTGCTCGACCTGTACGCGACCGACGCCGAGTATTCGGCCGACTCGCTCGAGGGCATCTACGAAAGTCTCGAAGAAGTCTCGACCCGCGTGCTGCAAAAGGAATTTACCGACCAGGACGCGGCCGCGGCGCTGAACGCGATCGCGCACGAGGAAGACTTGAACGGCCGCATTCGCCGCAACATGATGGACACGCGCCGCGCAGTCAGCTTCCTGATGCGCGGGCGCCTGCTGAACTCGGACCAGTTCGAAGAGGCGCGCCAGATCCTGCGCGACATCGAGTCGCTCGACGGGCACACGTCGTTCCTGTTCGATAAGGTGAACTTCCTGATGGACGCCACGGTCGGTTTCATCAACATTAACCAGAACAAGATCATCAAGATCTTCTCGGTGGCCTCGGTCGCGTTCCTGCCGCCGACCCTGATCGCCAGTGTCTACGGCATGAACTTCGCCGTGATGCCCGAGCTGCAATGGCGCTTCGGCTACCCGCTGGCCATTCTGTTGATGATTGGCTGCGGCGTGGCGCCGCTGTGGTATTTCAGAAGGCGTGGCTGGCTGAAATAAGCGTCCCGGACGATGCGTGTAAGCGCGCCGGGTGCGCTCAGGACTTGCAAGCTGAGTTAGCTTGACCATTCTCCATACTGCGTCTTTCTAGCCGGTCGACACTGTTCGATCAACTTGACTTCTCGGAAGATAAGACATGGCTATCGACGCATACCTGTTTATTGATGGCGTGAAAGGGGAGTCGGCTGATTCCGATCACACCGGATGGATTGAACTTACTTCAGCTACATGGGGTGTGAAACAGCCCAGAAGCGCTACCGCATCTACAGCCGGTGGTCACACAGCAGAACGTTGCGAGCACAAGACATTGGCAGTGACGAAGTTGGCCGACCTGTGTTCTCCGATACTCTTGCAGCTTTGCTCATGTGGCAAGACGATTCCAAAAGCTACGTTGGAATTTATGCGGGCAGATGGCAACGGTGCTCCCATCAAATACTACGTCATCGAACTCCACAACGCTCTCATCGCATACATGGATCAAACTGCACTTGAAGGTAGCGGTATCCATGATTCGATCGGTATCCGGTTCTCGAAAGTGAAATGGAAATATACCCAACAAAAGATTGCCGGCGGCAGCAGTGGCAATACTTCGGGTGGTTGGGATCTGGCAGCTAACCGAATAGCCTGAGGAGCTGCTCATGTCTGGTTTCCAGCCCAGAGACTCCCGCGGCCATTTCATGTTGCCCCAAGCACCAGAAGAATCGGGATACTACGTGTACGGCACCCCCGACAAGGGCAGGGCACAATATGCGGATGCTCGCATGCTCTCCTTGCTTTTCGCTGTCGAAAGAGAATGGTCAGCTGTCGATAATCGCAAGTTTGGTATTGGTAACATGAGCAAGGCTGAAGGTGTCAAATACGATCACGCAACCCACATGAAAGGCGTTGAGGTCGATCTTCGACCGCTACGCAAAGATGGCCATACAATCCCGGTTTCGTATACATGGCCAGATTATGATCGTGCAGGCACACAACGGCTGATCGAGATATTTCGCCGATGCTTTCCTGGCCAACTGACAATTTTCTTCAACGATCTACGCATCCCCGGTGTCCTGGCGCTACGCGGTCATGACAACCATTTTCATGTCGAATTCAAGTGAAGGCGCAGCCATGAAACGTTCTGTGATGCTTTTCTTGTCGATACTGATGCTTCCACCGTCGTACGCCGAAACGCCCAGGCAATGGGACGGCGACTATGCCAGCACGAAGACCAGCTACTTGATGTATTCGGGTAGTCTCAGCGAAAAGGAGCCGCCCAGGACAGGCAGTCAGAAGCTTTCGCTGATGATCGAAGGGCCGCTGGCAAAAGAACTGTTCGATTCGCTCGGCGCCAACCAGAAGCAGGCCTGTGGCGCGTCAACCGGCGTGCGTATCAGACAGCGAGGCGATGTCACATGTGCCTATGACCACGAGATAAAGTCTGCCCCGTACACATGCTTCGTGGGGCTCGACCTCAAAACAGGAAAGAGCATGCCGGGCGAGACCTGCTAGCGGCAGGCGTGCCCGGAATACATGCCGGGATGACGTTCATGATTTCACAAGAACGCGTGTGATGGTCACCCAATCCGCTTGAACACGCGTCGCGCCGCTTCGATGGTCTCGTCGATCGCCGCGTCGTCGTGCTGGATCGACACGAAGCCTGCCTCGAACATCGCCGGTGCAAAGTACACGCCTTCGTCCAGCATGCCGTGGAAGAAGCGGTTGAAGCGCTCCTTGTCGCCCGCCATCATTTCGCTGTAGCTGCCCGGGACTTCCTTCGAGAAGTACATGCCGAACATGCCGCCCACGGCGTCGCCGCAGAAGTCGATGCCCGCTTCGCGCGCCGCGTCGCTCAAGCCGGCCACGAGGCGGTTCGCCGTGGCGCTCAGGCGCTCGTAGAACCCGGCTTCCTGGATCAGCTTGAGCGTCGTCATGCCCGCCGCCACCGCCACCGGATTGCCCGACAGCGTGCCGGCCTGGTACACCGGGCCGATTGGCGCCATCTTCTGCATCAGCTCGGCGCGCCCGCCGAAGGCCGCCACCGGCATGCCGCCGCCGATGACCTTGCCCAGCGCGGTCAGGTCGGGCTGGATGCCGTACATGCCCTGCGCGCCTTGCAGGCCCACGCGGAAGCCGCACATCACTTCGTCGAAGATCAGCACGGCGCCGTGCTTCGTGCACAGGTCGCGCATGCTCTGCAGGAATTCTGGCGTAGCGCGGATCAGGTTCATGTTGCCGGCGACCGGCTCGACGATCACGCAGGCGATCTCGTCGCCCATCGTCGCGAATGCGTCTTCCAGTTGCGCCACGTCGTTGTAGTCGAGCACGAGCGTGTGCTTGACGAAGTCTTCCGGCACGCCGGCCGAGGTCGGATTGCCGAAGGTGAGCAGGCCGCTGCCGGCTTTCACCAGCAGCGAATCGGCGTGGCCGTGATAGCAGCCTTCGAACTTGACGATCTTGTCGCGGCCCGTGGCACCGCGCGCCAGGCGCAGCGCGCTCATCGTCGCTTCGGTGCCGGACGACACCAGGCGCACCTGCTCGATCGATGGCAGCAGGCGGCAGATTTCTTCGGCGATCTCGATTTCGCCTTCGGTCGGCGCGCCGAACGACAGGCCATTTGCGGCGGCGGCCTGCACGGCCGACACCACTTCGGGGCGGGCGTGGCCGAGGATGGCCGGGCCCCACGAGCCGATGTAGTCGATATAGCGCTTGCCGTCGGCGTCCCAGAAGTGCGGGCCGAGGGCGCGCGTGATGAAGCGCGGGGTGCCGCCGACCGAGCGGAAGGCGCGCACCGGCGAATTGACGCCGCCGGGCGTGGTCAGTTGGGCACGGGCAAACAGGGTGTCGTTACGCGAGGTGGCTTGTTCAATGGTCATGTTGACGTTTCAAGAAGAGGAAAGACCGTCCCGCGCAGCGCGCTTGAAACTCAGGGACGGAAGAATTTGGCGGGAATGAATTTGCCCATCCCGAAGCGTTGTGCGTTCTCGAGCGCGCCGGTCGTGTATTCCTGTGCCACGGCCAGCGCGGTCGGCGCATCCATGCCGCGCGCCATCAGGGCGGTGAACGCGGCCGAATAGGTGTTGCCGGCGCCCAGGAACGGGCCGGGCAGGTGCTGCCAGTCGACCCGCGCGACTTCGCCGCTGGTGTCGAACAGGCGGTTCGAGCAGGCGCCGGCCGTGTCGCGCGTGCCGGTCACGAGCACATACTGCAGGCCGGACGAGGTCAGTTCGGCCACGTCTTCGTCGAGGTTGCCGGGATCGGCATCGCCGCCATCGCGCCACAGCTCGGCCATGCGGCCCAGTTCGGCCTGCGACAGGATCAGCGCGGTGGCTTGCGGCGCCAGAATGGAACGCAGGGCCATCAGCATTTCTTCGTCGCCCATGCCGGCGTCGGGCAGGGCCGACAGGAACGGGTCGAGGATCAGCGGCGCGTCCGGGTAGTCGGACACGATCTCGGCAATGGCGGCCAGGTGCAGTGCGGTGCCCACGGCGCCAACCTTGAAGGCGGCGATCGGCATGTCTTCGAGCAGCGCGCGCGCCTGTTCGGCCATCCAGTCGCTGTCGAGCTCATACATGTGCTCGACGCGGGCGCTGTCGGACACCAGCAGGCCTGCAATGGCCGACAGCCCGTGGCACCCGAGGGCGGCAAAGGCGGCGACGTCCGATTGCACGCCCAGCGCGCCGACGGGATCGCAGACGCCAAAACTCAGGATGAGGGGTAACGGTTGGTTTTGCACGACGGGTAGATTAAGATGCCGGATTCTGATTCCACATTTTACTAGATACAAGGATCAACACCGTGAGTACTGAATCCACCGCCCCGTTCCTGACCTGGATGTGCCTGATCTGCGGCTGGGTCTACGATGAAGCTGCCGGCGCACCGGAGGACGGCATTGCGCCGGGCACCCGTTGGGCCGACGTACCGATGAACTGGACCTGTCCCGAGTGCGGCGCACGCAAGGACGACTTTGAAATGACAGCGATATAACACCTGTTGTTGTGCTTGCATGGCATCCTGGTAAGCCCCTGATGCCATCGCAAACGTGTAGTTGACTCCCTGCAACACTTTGCGCACAAGAAAGATTCGTTATGCTATCGTGGCACTTCAAGCCGAAGTGAAACGACCATGACGACATCGCCGCAATCATCAAGCCTGACCATCATGGTGATCGATGACAGCAGCACGATCCGCCGGTCAGCAGAGATTTTCCTGACCCAGGCGGGCTACCACGTGGTGCTGGCCGACGATGGCTTCGACGCGCTCGCCAAGATCAACGACCACCATCCTGCGCTCGTGTTCTGCGACATCCTGATGCCGCGTCTCGACGGGTACCAGACCTGCGCGCTGATCAAGAAGAGCGTGCGGTTTCACGCGACCCCGGTGCTGATGCTCTCGTCCAAGGACGGCCTGTTCGACCGCGCGCGCGGCGCGATGGTCGGCGCCAGCGCCTACCTGACCAAACCCTTTACCAAAGACAGCCTGCTGGCGGCCGTGCGCGAGCATGCGCCGGCAGCAGGCTGACGATTCAACCAACGCTGGAGCCCTGCGTGGCCATTCAAAAGATTCTCATCGTCGACGATTCGCCGACCGAACGACTGTACCTGACCGACATCCTGGTCAAGAACGGCTTTACCGTGTGCACCGCCGTCAGTGGCGACGAAGCGATCGAGCGCATTCGCGCCGAGCGCCCGCAACTGATCCTGATGGACGTGGTCATGCCCGGCACCAACGGCTTCCAGGTGACCCGCGCCATTTCGCGCGATCCGGAACTGGCGGCGCTGCCGATCATCATCTGCAGCAGCAAGGACCAGGAAACCGACCGCATCTGGGGCATGCGCCAGGGCGCCAAGGAATACCTCGTCAAACCGGTCGATCCGGCGCGCCTGCTGGCGGCCATTGCGGCGCTGGCCGTGCCGGGCGCTGCTACCGGCAGCGTGAAGGCATGACCACCGGCGGCGCGGACGAACGTGCAGGCCGCCGCGATCCCGCGGCGCGGCGCACCCGCCTGCGCCTGTACCAGGAACAGCTGCTCGAACGGATGCAGGCGGCCAAAAACGGCGCCGGCGCCAGTGTGGCGCAGCTGGGCCTGGCCATCGGCGGCGCGCGCTACCTGATCGATCTGGCCGAAGTGGGCGAGATCGTCGCGCCCGTGCCGGTCACACCCGTGCCGCTGACCCGCCCGTGGTACCTGGGGCTGGCCAATGTGCGCGGCAGCCTGCTGGGCGTGATCGACCTGGCCCGCTATCTCGATGAAGAGCATGTGGCCGCCACGCCGGCCACGCCTGGCAGCACCCCGCGCCTGCTGGTGTTTGCACCTGGCCTGGGCTTGAATTGCGCGCTGCTCGCGTCTGCGGTGTATGGCTTGCGCCATGCCGGGACGATGACGCGCGACGGCGACGCCCTGTGCGATGCCGATGGCAACACATGGATGCCGCTGTCGCTGGCGGCGCTGGTGCGCGAAGAGCGCTTCCTGCACATTGCACGCTAACCGAACACACTAACTTGCAGCACAGGGAGCCGGAATGGGATTCGCCTCGAAATTGACCATGAATGTCTTCGCCAGGGGTGGCGCAGCCGATGACGCGGTGCGGCCGGTAACACCGGTCCCCGTCGCCGATGCTGCGGCGCCCGACGCGGTTGCCAGTGGTTCGGCCGCCGCAGCGGCGCGGCGCCTGGGCGGCTTTCGTGGCCGTGACGACGGCGCCGCCGATGGCGGGGGCGACATGCGCGCCACGCTCATGGGCAGCAGCTTCCAGCCGAATCGCCTGCGCCTGTTGCTGGGGGCCGTTGCCGCCGGCGCGGTGCTGACCGTGCTGGCCATGTGGCAGAACGCCGCCAGCGACGCCCGTCTGGCGGGGCAGAGCCAGGTCGCCGGTGACGCCGTGATGCACTCGCAGCGTTTCGCCAAGGCGGCGCCGATCGCGCTGCGCGGCGATGCGCAAGCCTTCTTCCAGCTGGAAGAGAGCCGCACCGAACTGGGTCGCGAACTCGATCTGCTGGCGCGTGGCGGCCAGTCGCCGACCGGCCGCATTCCCGCCGCCAGCGGTCCCCGCGCCGACGACCTGCAAAAAGCCATCGTGCTGTGGAACCGCTCGTCCAAGGCCGCTGCCAATATTCTCGGCAACCGGCGCAACCTGATCGCCTTCGGCGCGAGCCTGGCCCAGTACGAAGAAGTGGGGCCGGAACTGGTCGCCATTGCCGAACGCCTGCAGCGCGACGAGGCCGCCGACGCCCGGCGCCAGATGGCGGCACTGAGCCTGCTGTCGGTGACCCAGCGCCTGACGGCCGGCGCCCAGACCTTCAACACGCCGGGTTCGACCCAGAACGCGGTGACCTACATCCTGGGCGACATCGCCTCGCTCGAAGCGCTCGTCGACGGCCTGCTCGATGGCGGCGGCCGTTTTGGCCTGGCGCCGCTGACGGACCTCGAAATGCGCGTGCGGCTGTCGCGCACCCGTGACAGCCTGCGCGAATACGTCAAGACCGTCACGCCGCTGATCGGCAACCTGACCAGCTACGCCGGCGCCCGCGCCGCCGAGCGCCTGATTTCGCGCGACAGCGAACCGCTGCGCGTGATGCTCGCCAAGCTGCACATGGATTACCAGCGCGACCAGGCCGGGATCAGCCCGTGGTTCTGGCTGGCCATCGGCGCCGGCGTGTTCACGCTGCTGGCTACCCTGGGCACCACCCGCGCCATGTTGCAGGAATCGCGTGAACGCGCCGCGGGCGCCGAAGGGCGCCGCCAGGAAGCCGAAGCGATGCGCCACCTGGCGCAGACCAAGGAAGAAGAAGCCAAGGCCACCAATGAACAGAACCAGGCCGCCATTTTGCGCCTGATGAACGAACTGCAGGACGTCGCCGACGGTGACTTGACGGTGCAGGCGACGGTGTCGGAAGACATCACCGGCGCGATTGCCGACTCGGTCAACTATACGGTCGAAGAACTGCGCGAGCTGGTCGTGCGGGTCATCCGCACGGCGGAGCAGGTGGCGCGCGCATCGAACGGTGCGCAGGACGTCTCGACCGAACTGCTCGGCGCGGCCGAGCAGCAGTCGCGCGAAATTCAGGATGCGTCGGCGACGACGCTGCGCCTGGCCGGCCTGATTACCGACGTGTCGCGCTCGGCCCTCGAATCGGCCGACGTGGCGCGCCAGTCGGTGGCGGCGGCGGCGCAGGGTTCGACCGCGGTGCAGAATGCGATCGAGGGCATGCAGGAGATCCGCGAGCAGATCCAGGAAACCTCCAAGCGCATCAAGCGCCTGGGCGAATCCTCGCAGGAGATTGGCGAGATCACCGAGCTGATTTCGGACATTACCGAGCAGACCAACGTGCTGGCGCTGAACGCCGCAATCCAGGCCGCATCGGCCGGCGAAGCAGGGCGCGGCTTCTCGGTGGTTGCCGAAGAGGTGCAGCGTCTGGCCGAACGCTCGGGCGACGCGGCCAAGCAGATCGGCGCGCTGGTGCGCACCATTCAGACCGACACCCACGACGCGGTGGCGGCAATGGAAAAATCGACCCAGGGTGTGGTCGAGGGGGCGCGCCTGTCGGACGCCGCCGGCGCCGCGCTGTCGGACATTTCGCGCGTCTCGAACCGCCTCGGTGACCTGATCGGCGACATGTCGACCGCCACCGAACGCCAGGCCACCAAGGCCACCGGTGTGGCCGACAAGATGCAGCAGATTCTCGCCGTGACCGAACAGACCCGCCAGGGTACCCGCCAGACCGCCTTGTCGATCCAGGAACTGGCCACGCTGGCGCAGGAACTGAAGGATTCGGTGTCCCGCTTCCGCGTGGTATCCTGACCGGGCGATGACGACCTTGAACCGCTCCAGCAGTTTTGATACCGGCCCGCTGTCCTGGGTCATTGGCGAAATCCGCGACGCCCTCACACGCGCCGCGACGTCCCTGCGCGATGCAGCGGGCCGTTCGCCCGAGGCGCAGCCAACGCTGCTGCTGCATGCGAAATCGCATCTGCACCAGGCGCACGGCGCCTTGCAGATGGTCGATGTCGAAGGCGTTGGCGTGTTCACCGCCGCCGCCGAAGCGGTGCTCGATCGTTTCAAGGATGGCCAGCTGCCATGCAACGCCGAAAGCGTGCAGGTGGTGCTGGACGCCTTCGGTGCGCTGGGCGAATACCTCGACGAACTCCTGGGCGGCGCCCCGCAGCAGCCGGCGCGCCTGTTCCCGTACTACCGCGACATGGTCGAACGCCAGGGTGAGACCAAGGTCCATCCGGCCGACCTGCTGCCACTCGATCTGTCGGTGCTGCCTGAACTGCCTGCCAGTGCCACTGCCGTGGGCGAGGTCGACATCGCGGCCTGCCGCGCGCAATTCGAAAAAGCCCTGCTGCCGTACCTGAAGGCCGACGACGACGCCGCGCGCCGCGCGCAGGCGCACGACATGGCCGCGGCAATCGCGCCGATCGCCGGCGCGCAGGAAAGCGCACGCGCGCGCCTGTTCTGGCAGGCGCTGCATGCGTTTGCCACCGTGGTGGCTGGCGGCCAGGTTGCCACCGACCTGTATGTCAAACAGCTCTTTGGCCAGATCAACCTGCAATTGCGGCGCCTGGCCAAGGGCCAGCAGGATTCACCAGAAACGATGCTGCGCGACGCGCTGTTCTTCGTGGCCGCCGCCTGCGCGCCGGGCCCGGAGGCAGGTGCGCTGCGCCAGGCCCTGGGCCTGGACGGCGCTGTGCCGCACGACTACGCCGAACGCCGCTACGGCAAACTCGATCCGCAGGCGCTGAAGGATGCACGCGAAGCGCTGGCCCGCACCAAGTCGGACTGGGATCTGATCGCCGGTGACGGCAAGCCCGACGCCGCCATCGAGAGCGATTTCAACGATGCGCTGGCACGCCTGGCCGGCGCCAGCGACAAGCTGGGCGCGCCCGCGCTGGCGCAGCTGCTGCGTGAGCTGGGCCGCGCGGCGGGCGACTCGGTGCAGTCGGGGCGCGATGACCAGTTCGGGCTGGAGATGGCCGCCGCCATGCTGTTCGTCGAGAACAGCCTGGATCAGCTGCGCCAGTTGCCCGACGATTTTTCACAGAACGCCGAAGCCGTCGGCGCGCGCCTCCTGGCGCTGGCCGCCGGCGAAACGCCGCCCGACGCCCCGCAGTGGCAGGGCGAACTGGCGCGCCAGATCCAGCAGGGCCAGACCGTGGCCGTGCTGGCGGGCGAGGTCAAGGCCGGCCTGCGCCAGATCGAGAAACTGCTCGACGATTATTACGACGACCCGTCGAAACGCCAGGTGCTGGAACAGGCCGGGCCGGCGCTGCATGGCTTGCAGGGCGCGTTCGCCATCCTCGACCAGGAGCAGGCCGTGCTGACCGTGCGTCACGTCGAAGACGCAGTGCGCACGCTGGCCGACAGCGCCAGCGATGTCACCGCGCAGCACGCATCGCTGCACAATATCGCGCAGAATATCGGCGCCCTGGGCTTCTTCGCTGATCTGCTGGCGCAGGACAGCGCGCTGGCGCGCGGCCGCTTCACGTTCGACACCGAGAAGCAGCTGCTGCGCGAACTGCCGTTCGAGTTCACCGATGCCGCCGCCGTCGAGACGCCGGTGGCGCCTGTCGCGGGAGCCAACGCACAGGACGACGTCGATGCCGAACTGCTCGGGATCTTCATCGCCGAAGCGCAGGAAGTGCTTGGCGTCGTGGTCGAGACGCTGCCGCGCGCGGCCGACGAGCCGGGCAATCAGGAAACCCTGACGGGCCTGCGTCGTGCCTTCCACACGCTCAAGGGCAGCAGCCGCATGGTGGGCCTGGAAGCCTTTGGCGCGACCGCCGCCAGCATCGAGCGGGTCATGAACATCTGGCTGGCCGACGGTCGCGCGGCCACCGCCGACCTGTTGGCGCTGCTCGCGCACGCCTACGCCGAACTGGATGCCTGGGTGGCCGAACTGGCCGCCGGCCAGGCTTCGCTGCGCGATGGCGCGGCGCTGATCGAGGCAGCGGCGCGGGTGCAGGAGGGCGGCGCGTTCGAGCTGCCGGCCGATGCACAGCCGGATGCGCAGTTCGACGCGCAGTTCGACGCGCAGTTCGACGCGCAGTTCGACAACATCCCGGTACTCGACGTCCAGATCACGCCGCCGGGCGAGGATGCCGTGCGGCGCGTGGGCGACCTGACCATCGGCCAGGCGCTGCACGACGTCTACCTGCTCGAAACCGAATCGCTGTGCGCCACCCTGGAAGACGCGTTCGCCGCGCTGCGCCAGGACCCGGCGCAGCGTGCATCCGCCGATGCGATCACGGCCGCGCACACGCTGGCCGGCACCTCGGCCACGGTCGGCTACACCGACCTGTGCGAACTGGCGCATGCGTTGGAAAGAACGCTAGAGAAGCTCACCGTGCCGGGCGCGCCCATGGGCGAGGACGGGCTGGATTTGTTCGACACGACGCTGGCGCGCATGCGCGCGATGCTGCACGTGTTCACGCTGGGCGAACTGGCCCCGGCGCAGCCGGACCTGATCGAACAGCTGGCTGCGCTGCGCGCGCGCCTGGGGACATCGCCGTTCGATAAGCTCGAACCGGCGCTGGCCAGCCGGCTCGATACGCTGTTTGCCGACGCCTACAAGCAGTTGCTGGCCGAGCCGCCGCCATTCACGGCGCCAGCGCCACGCGCGGCTGCGCCGGCACCGGCAGAGCCGGACGATATCGACGACATCTTCAGCGCATTCGGCGACGACCCGTTCGCGGCGCCGGCGCTGGAACAGGCCGCCCCGCAGCCGGGAGAGGCCGGCTTCGTGGCGGTGACGCCCGATGAAGCCGTGCTGGCCGAATCTGCGTCAGAACAGGTGTCGGAACTTGAAGCCGAGCCGGAACCTGAACTTGCACCGGAACCTGAAGCCGAGCCGGAACCTGAACTTGTACCGGAACCTGCACCGGAACCCGATCTGGCGCTCGACGACCTGCACGAGCCCGAGCTAGTGGGCGCCAGCGGGTACGTCGACGAGATCGACGCCGACCTGCTGCCGGTCTTCCTCGAAGAAGCCACCGACCTGCTGCCGCGCATCGGGCACGACCTGCGCCAGTGGCAGCAGGAGCCGTCCAACGCCGGCGTCGCGCAGCGCATGCAGCGCGACCTGCACACGGTCAAGGGCAGCGCGCGCATGGCCGGCGCGATGCGCCTGGGCCAGCACGCGCACGAACTGGAAACGCAGATCGAGAACATGGTCCATGCCGGCACCTCGACGCTGCCGCCGACCGCGTTCGACGAGCTGCTGGCCAACTACGACAGCGCGATGCTGCTGTTCGAGGGCTTGCAGCAGCCGGAGGCCAGCGCTGGTTCGGCAACGGCAGCGGCGCCGGCCTCCGTGGATGCCCCCGCAGCCGCGCCGGCCGAGCCGGCCCGCGCGCCGCTGGTGCGCGTGCGCGCCGACATCCTCGACCGCGTGGTGAACCAGGCCGGTGAGGTATCGATCACGCGCTCGCGCCTGGAAAACCAGATCGGTGTTCTCAAATCGTCGCTCGGCGACTTCTCGGACAACGTGGGCCGCCTGCGGCGCCAGTTGCGCGAGATCGAGATGCAGGCCGAATCGCAGATCGCCTCGCGTCTGTCGATCGCCGGCGAGCGCGAATTCGATCCACTTGAATTCGACCGCTTCACGCGTCTGCAGGAACTTACGCGCATGCTGGCCGAAAGCGTCGACGACGTCGCCTCGTTCCAGGAAAGCCTGGCGCGCACGGTCGATTCGGCCAATGAAGAACTGTCGGCCCAGGCGCGCATGACGCGCGACTTGCAGCGCGACCTGATGCGGGTGCGGATGGTGCCGTTTGCCAGCCTGTCCGAGCGCCTGTTCCGCGTCGCGCGCCAGACCGCGAAAGAAACCGACAAGCGCGTCAACCTGGATATCCGGGGTGGCGCGGTGGAAATCGATCGCGGCGTGCTGGAGCAGATGGCGGCGCCGTTCGAACACCTGCTGCGCAACGCAATCGTGCACGGCATCGAGCCGCGCGCGGCGCGTCAAAGCGCTGGCAAGGCCGAGACGGGCGAACTGCTGGTGCAGGTCAGCCAGCACGGCAACGAAGTCTTGATCAACTTCAGCGACGACGGCGCCGGGCTGGACCTCGAACGCATCCGCGCCAAGGCGCTGGCCGGCGGCCTGATTGCCGAAGGCGACGAGGCGCCGGACGACCAGGTGACCGACCTGATTTTCGCGCCGGGCTTTTCGACGGCGGACACGCTGACCGAACTGGCCGGGCGTGGCGTCGGCATGGACGTGGTGCGCTCCGAAGCGCAGGCGCTGGGCGGACGTGTCGCAGTGGCGTCCGAGGCGGGGCAGGGCGCGCGCTTCACGATCACGCTGCCACTGACGCTGGCCGTGGCGCAGGTCGTGCTGGTGGTGGCCGGTGGCCGCACCCATGCGGTGCCGTCGACGCTGGTCGAGGCGGTGCAGCAGGTACGCGAGGCCGACCTGGCCGCCGCGATCGACGCCGGCACTATCCACCTGGCCGGCCACGAACTGGCGCTGTATGGCTTGCCGGATTTGCTGGGCATGGACGACGACGAGCGCATCACGACGCAGCGTTCGACGCCGGTGCTGGTCTTGAATGGCGGCAGCCGCCGCATCGCGCTGCGCGTGGACGAGGTGCTGGGCAACCGCGAGGTGGTGGTCAAGAACATCGGCCGCCAGCTGGCGCGCATGCCGGGCATCGACGGCGCCACGGTCCTGGGTTCGGGCGAGATCGTCCTGATCCTCGATCCGCTGGCACTGGCGCAGCAACCACAGGGTGAAGCTCGCGTGAAGCAGGCCGTCGCGCTGCAGGTCCGGCGCCCTACCGTGATGGTGGTCGACGATTCGCTGACGGTGCGGCGCGTGACGCAGCGCCTGCTCGAACGCGAAGGCTATCGCGTGGTGCTGGCCAAGGACGGCATCGAGGCGCTGGAACTGATCGGGCAGGGCGCACCCGACCTGATGCTGGTCGATATCGAGATGCCGCGCATGGATGGCTTCGACCTGACCCGCAATGTGCGGAGCAATGAGGCAACGAAGGCGATCCCGATCATCATGATCACGTCGCGCACGGCCGACAAGCACCGCAACGTGGCGCTCGGGCTGGGTGTGAATGCCTACTTCGGCAAGCCGTACCAGGAGACGGTGCTGCTGGCGGCGATCGAGGGCTTGCTGGGGCGCGAAGCAGCGTAATGGCGTAACGACGGCGTTCAGTCGTCGTTCGCGTCGTCCTTCTCGTCCTCTGCCTTCGCCACCACTTTCTTCACCACCGCAAAGCGCTCCAGCGTGCGCTGTCGCGCCGCGTCGTGCTCCACGACCGGCGCCGGATAACCCCGTCCCAGCACCACGCCGCGCTCTGCCAGCACATCGGACTTCACCAGCCACGGCGCGTGAATCTGCTTGCCGTCGAGCTTTGCCAGTTGCGGCAGGTAGCGCCGGATGAACTCCCCGCGCGCGTCAAAGCGCGTCGATTGCGTGACCGGATTGAAGATCCGGAACCACGGCTGCGCATCGCATCCGGTCGACGCCGCCCACTGCCAGCCGCCGTTGTTCGAGGCCAGCTCGTAGTCATTGAGCTGGCGCGCGAAATAGCGCTCGCCGCGGCGCCAGTCGATCCCCAGATCCTTGGTCAAAAAGCTCGCCGTGACCATGCGCAGCCGGTTGTGCATGAAGCCCGTCTGGTTCAGCTGCAGCATCGCCGCATCGACCAGCGGATACCCGGTGCGGCCCTCGCACCAGGCCGCGAACAGCGCGTCGGCTTCGTCCCCGGTATCCCACTCGACCGCGTCGAACGCCGGCTTGAACGAACGTTCGACCACGTGCGGGTTCTGCGACAGCACCATCGCGTAGAAGTCGCGCCAGATCAGTTCCGACAGCCACACGGACGCACCGGTCCCGCCGGTGCCCGACTGCACCATGTCGCGGGCGCTGCGCACCAGGTGGCGGATCGATGTGGTGCCAAAGCGCAGGTGCGCCGACAGCCGCGAGGTGCCTTCCTCGGCCGGGAAGTCGCGCGCACGGCCATAGTCGGCCATCTCGGTCACAAACGCCTCGAACATCTCTTCGGCCCCATCCATTCCGGCAGGCAGCGGCGGCTCGCCCGACGTGAAGCCGATGTCTTCCAGGGCCGGCAGGGCGACCGGCGCACCGGTAGGGGGCGCGAACGCGTGCGCATGGGCGTCGACCGGGTAGGTGGCCAGCGTCTCGGGATGGGCCGCCAGGCGCTTGAGCCAGGCATTCTTGTACGGCGTAAACACGGAGAACACGCCGCCGGCGAGCGTGAGCACTTCCTGCTTCTCGAAGATGACCTGGTCCTTGTAGGTATGGAAGGCGCAGTCGCGCTTGGCCAGTTGTTCGGCCACGGCGAGGTCGCGCGCAATGGCCGACGGTTCATGGTCGGTGCCAACATGCACGGCATCGATCCCGAGTTCTTCCGCTAAAGCAACGACTTCATCGCGCGCGCTGCCGTGCCGCACGATCAGGTAGCCTCCAAGGTGACGCAGTTCAGTGTCGAGCTGGGCCAGGCTGGCATGGATGAAACGCAGACGCCGGTCATCCTTTGGCAACTCATCGAGGATGTCGGTGTCGTACACGAACACGCAATACACCTGCTGTGATGAACGCAGGGCGTGGTGCAGGGGGGCGTGGTCGAACGTGCGCAGGTCACGGCGAAACCAGACTAAAGACTTGCTTAAATTCATCATCGTGTGCGAGGTCAAGGCGGATCCAGATTTTACTGCCCATCATCGAAACGTGTGGCGCCCGAGGAATGCTTCCAATGGCCTCAGGGGCAAATGGGTGTAAACTGTCGAAAAGCGTAAGGTTGTTCTGCAGATACCTGGCAGCCGTTCAACAGAAGTAACAACGCGAGAGTGCGCCTTTTGAGAGCAATCGTATGAAAAAAACCAAAGTTGGCCAAACTCTTCCCATGCCGGGCATGCCCCGTGAGCAGGATGGCTCCCCTACTATGGCGGGCCCGGCAGCGTCCGGCCTGAACCTGGCAAATCACTTCCTGATCGCCATGCCGTCGATCCAGGATCCCGTCTTCGGCGGCACCGTCGTCTACGTCTGCGAGCACAACGACAAGGGCGTGCTCGGCGTGGTCATCAACAAGCCGACCGACATGACGATGGAAACCCTGTTTGACCGCGTCGATCTCAAGCTGGCCGAAGGCTTGCGCGCCACCGTCGTCGACGAGCCGATCATGTTCGGCGGCCCCGTGCAGGACGACCGCGGCTTCGTGCTGCATTCGCCGGGCGGGCGCTATTCGTCGTCGCTGACCGTCACCGACGACGTCTCGTTTACGACCTCGATCGACGTGCTCGAGGCCGTCGCCAACGGCGGTGGCCCGGCGCGCATGCTCGTCTCCATCGGCTATGCTGGCTGGAGCCCGGGCCAGCTCGAAGAAGAAATTTCGCGCAATGGCTGGCTGACGGTGGGCGCCGACGCGCGCGTGCTGTTCGACCTGCCGATTGAAGAGCGCTACCACGCTGCCATCAAGCTGCTGGGCATCGATCCCCTGATGCTCGCCACTGAAGCCGGCCATGCGTAAGGCGCTTCCGTATAAGAAACGCATGCATGGTTGATATCGTCCTGGGCTTCGACTTCGGCATCAAGCGGATCGGCATCGCCATGGGCAACACCCTGACCGGGCAAGCCCAGCCTTTGAGAGTCGTCAGTGCGATCGACAACGCCACCCGCTTCCAGATCATTGGCGAGCTGATCGCCCAATGGCAGCCGGCGCGCCTGATCGTGGGCGAGCCGCGCCATCCCGATGGCGCCGAGCACGACATGACCTTGCGCAGCCGCCGCTTTGCCAACCAGCTGCATGGCCGCTTCAACCTTCCCGTCGAACTGGTCGATGAACGTTATTCGTCGGCCGTGATTGCATCAAAGCGCGGCGACGTCATCGACGACAAGGCGGCCGCCATTATTTTGCAACAGTATTTTGACGCATCACGCTAACCCTATGCCCACCAACAAACACGCATTCGATGCCGAAGCGCTCTACCGCGAGCTGCTGGCCCAGGTCCGCGCTGGCCTGGACGGTGTCGCCGAGCCGGCCATCGTCGGCATCCATTCGGGCGGCGCCTGGCTGGCCGAGCGCCTTGCGCGCGACCTCGACCTGACGCATCGTCTCGGCTCCATCGACGTTTCGTTCTACCGCGACGACTATGCGCGCAAGGGCCTGCACCCGGACGTGAAACCAACGCACATCCGCTTCGCGGTCGACGGCGCCACCGTGGTGCTGGTCGACGACGTGCTGCAGACCGGCCGCACCACGCGCGCGGCGATCAACGTGCTGTTCGACTACGGCCGTCCGGCCTGCATCCGCCTGGCCGCGCTGGCCGACCGGGGCGGGCGCGAGCTGCCGGTGGCCGCCGATTTCGTCGGCGCCCACGCCGTGCTCGAAGCCAACGAGTCGCTGTGCCTGCAGCGCGATGAGACAGGCCAACTTTCGCTTACCATCGAACAAGACAATGCCGATCCTGCACAATAATCCGCAACTGAACAAAAACGGCGAGCTGCAGCACCTGCTCACCATCGAGGGCCTCAAGAAGTCGCACATCGACCACATCCTCGACACCGCATCGAGCTTCGTGGGGATCTCCGACCGCGAAGTCAAGAAGGTCCCGCTCATGCGCGGCAAGAGCGTGTTCAACCTGTTCTTCGAAAATTCGACGCGTACCCGCACCACGTTCGAGATTGCGTCCAAGCGCCTATCGGCCGACGTCATCAACCTGAACATCCAGGCCTCGTCGACCACCAAGGGCGAGTCGCTGCTCGACACGATCGACAACCTGGCCGCGATGCATGCCGACATGTTCGTGGTGCGCCACGCGCAGTCGGGCGCGCCGTACATGATCGCGCAGCACTTGAACCGGACCCGTTCGGATGTCCACGTCGTCAATGCCGGTGACGGGCGCCATGCGCACCCGACCCAGGGCCTGCTCGACATGTACACGATCCGGCACTACAAGAAAGACTTCACGAACCTGCGCGTGGCCATTGTCGGCGACATCCTGCACAGCCGCGTGGCCCGTTCGGACATCCACGCGCTGACCACGCTGGGCGTGCCCGAAGTGCGCGCCATCGGCCCGCACACGCTGCTGCCGGGCGGCCTGGATCAGATGGGCGTGCGCACCTTCACCAATATCGACGAAGGCTTGAAGGACGTCGACGTGATCATCATGCTGCGCCTGCAGAACGAGCGCATGAGCGGCGCGCTGCTGCCGTCGGCGCAAGAATATTTCAAGAGCTACGGCCTGACGCCCGAGCGTCTGGCGCTGGCGAAACCCGATGCCATCGTGATGCACCCGGGGCCGATGAACCGCGGCGTCGAGATCGACTCGGCGGTGGCCGATGGCAGCCAGGCAGTGATCCTGCCGCAGGTGACGTTCGGAATCGCGGTACGCATGGCAGTCATGAGCATTTTGGCAGGAACCCACGCATGAAACTCCATATCAAGAACGGGCGCGTGATCGACCCGGCGAACGGCGTCGACGCCGTGCAAGACCTGTTCATCGTCGACGGCAAGATTGCGGCGCTTGGCGTCGCCCCCCAAGGCTTCACGGCCGACCAAAGCATCGATGCGAGCGGCCTCGTGGTCGCCCCGGGCCTGGTCGACCTGTCGGCGCGCCTGCGCGAGCCCGGCTACGAATACAAGGCCACGCTCGAATCCGAGCTGCAGGCGGCGATGCAGGGCGGCGTGACCACGCTGGTCTGCCCGCCCGACACCGACCCGGTGCTCGACGAACCAGGCCTGGTCGAAATGCTCAAGCACCGCGCGCGCATCGTCGACCAGGCCAATGTGCACCCGCTGGGCGCACTGACCGTGGGCCTGAAAGGGCAGGCGCTGACCGAGATGGCCGAACTGACCGAAGCCGGCTGCATCGGCTTCGCGCAGGCCGAAGAGCCGATCCTCGATACCAACGTGCTGCTGCGCGCAATGCAGTACGCCAAGACGTTCGAGTACACCGTCTGGCTGCGCCCGCAGGACGCGCACATCGGCCGCGGCGGCGTGGCCCATGCCGGCCCGCTGGCCTCGCGCCTCGGCCTGTCCGGCGTGCCGGTGATGTCCGAAACCATCGCGCTGCACACGATCTTCGAGTTGATGCGCTCCACGGGCGCGCGCGTGCACCTGTGCCGGATTTCGTCCGCTGCGGGCCTGGACCTGATTCGCGCCGCAAAGAAAGAAGGCCTGAACCTGACAGTCGACGTGGGCGTGCACCATCTGCACCTGACGGACGCCGATATCGGCTTCTTCGATTCCAACGCGCGCCTCACGCCGCCGCTGCGCTCGCAGCGCGACCGCGACGCGATCCGCGCTGCGCTCGTCGATGGCACGGTCGATGCGATCTGCTCCGACCACACGCCAGTGGATGACGACGAAAAGCTGCTGCCGTTCGGCGAAGCTTCGCCGGGCGCCACGGGCCTGGAGTTGCTGCTGGCGCTCACGCTCAAGTGGGCGCAAGACCAGCCGCATAGCACACAGGATGCACAGGGCGCGCTGGCGCTGGCACTCGGCAAGGTGACCTGCGAAGCGGCGCGCATTGCGGGCCTGCCGGCGGGCACGCTGGGCGTGGGTGCGGCAGCCGATGTCGTGCTGTTCGACCCGGCCGCGCGCTGGACTGTCGACCGCAAGGCGCTGGCCAGCCAGGGCAAGCACACGCCATTCCTCGGCTACGAGCTGGCCGGGCAGGTGCGCGCGACCGTCGTGCGCGGCCGCGTGGCCTACCAGCGTTGATTCCACCACTGTGCGCGCTTCGTCTGAAGCGCGCGCCTTCACTGCGCCCATCACCTTGAATATCCGGCTTGCCTGGCGCCTTGCGCGCGTTACCGTCCATCTGTGCGAAGGATTGGCGACGTGCGCGCTGGTGTTTCCCTTTGCGTCCCCCCCACTGCGCGCGCGGATCACGCGGCGCTGGTCGAGCCAGCTGCTGCGTCTGTGCCGTGTCAGCGTCGCCCGCGACGGCGGCGTACCGCCGCTCGCGCACGCGCTGGTGGTGGCCAATCACGTGTCGTGGCTCGATATCTTCGTCATCAATGCTTTGAGCCCGTGCCGGTTCGTGGCCAAGGCCGAAATTCGCGCCTGGCCCGTGATGGGGCGCCTGGCCGCCGGCGCCGGCACCGTCTTCATCGCGCGTGGCAACCGGCGCGAATTGCGCCACGTGTTCAAGGGGCTGGTCGATGTGCTGCAGCATGGCGAGCGCGTGGCGCTGTTCCCGGAAGGGACGACCGGCCTGCAAGGCCAGGTGCTGCCGTTCCACGCCAACCTGTTCGAAGCGGCCATCGATGCCGGCGTGCGGGTGCAGCCGTATGCGCTGGCCTATGTCGGCGCCGACGGCGCGCACCACCCGTCGATCGAGTACGTCGGCGAGACCACCTTTGTCGACAGCCTGTTCCGGATTTTGCAGGGGCCGCCCGTCATGGCGCGTCTGACCTGCCTGGCGCCCCTCGAAAGCTACGGCGCGCACCGGCGCGAACTGGCGCAGGCGTCGCAGGAGGCCGTGGCAACTGCAGTAGCCACCGCGGTGGTCAACCCGGTCCCGCGCTAGTTCAGCGCTGCTTGCCGCCGTGCTCGCGGTACTCGGGGCAATCCACCTGCAGAAGTGTGCGGTCATCGAGGCACACGGCTGTCAGCTTGCCGCCCCAGACGCAGCCGCTGTCCAGCCCAACCAGGTTGGGCCGCTGCACCACGCCCAGCGCCGACCAGTGGCCAAACACCACCGTCACGTCCTGCGTGCGGCGCGCCGGCAGGTCGAACCATGGCAGCAGGTCGCTGCCGGTCGGGCCGGTGTCGGATTCCTTGTGCTTGAAATCCATCGCGCCGTCAGGCGCGCACAGGCGCATGCGCGTGAGCGCATTGACGATGCAGCGCAGGCGCTCGATGCCCGTCAGGCTGTCGTCCCAGCGGTCGGGCTGGTTGCCGTACATCTGGCTCAGGAAATCAAGCCAGCCGTCGCCCTGCAGCATGCGTTCGACTTCGCCGGCCAGCGCCATCGTCTGCGCCGCATCCCATTGCGGGGCCACGCCGGCGTGCACCAGCAGGTGATTGTCGACGAACATCGCCAGCGGCCGCGCGCGCAGCCAGGCGATGAGTTCGTCGCGGTCGGGGGCGGCCAGGATCTCGTCGAGCGTGTCGGAGCGGCTCAGGCGCTGGGCGCCGCCGGCCACCGCGATCAGGTGCAGGTCGTGGTTGCCGAGCAGGGCATCGACCCGCCCGCCGCTCGATTGGTTGAGCGCTTTCATGCGCCGCAGCGCCATCAGCGATTCGGGGCCGCGGTTGATGAGGTCACCCACGAACAGGATGCGCGCGTCATCACCCGCAACGAGGGCAATGCGGTCAAGCAGCAGCTGCGCTTCATGTGCGCAGCCCTGGAGGTCGCCAATGGCGTAAGTGGTCATATTCTTGTTCTGGCAGGACATTGCCGTCCTGCTGCCTGGCGTTATGAAAAATGGAGCATATGATGCTCTGGCGGATACTAAATGATTTTACGCGCCAGGGAAGTTTTTTGCGTCGCCGTGCAAGCGGATGAAAACATAAATACGCGCGCCGGCATCCACGTCCAGTCCGGTACAATGAGGCCGGCTTTCCATTGATGAATAGCGTATCGTGGCTGCGCCAATTCGCTTCCTTCGCGGAGCGCTGCACAAGAATCGCTCCGAAAGAAAACAATAATGTTCTCGTTTTTTGTCAGTTTCCTTTCCTGCGCATTGCTCACGCTGCTGGTCATCAAGACCGCGCGAAAACATGGCCTGGGACTCGATGGTGATTTTACCGGCGTACAGAAAAACCATACGCATGCAGTCGCGCGCATCGGCGGTATTCCCATCTTTCTGGCAGTGGTGGTGGCGTCCGGTTTATCGATCCTGCGCCAGCCGCAAATGGCAGCGTGGCTGGCAACCCTGATTGCCTGCGCCACGATTGCCCTGGCCGGCGGTATTGCCGAAGACTATACGGGAAAGGTCTCGCCGAGCCGTCGCCTGTTCCTGACGATGCTCGCAGCAGGCTTTGGTTATTGGCTGCTCGACGCGCGTATTGGCCGTCTCGACTTGCCGTGGACGGTCGTGCCGCTCGAATCCATCTGGATCGTGCTGCCATTGACGATGCTGGCCGTGGCCGGCGTGGCCAACGCCATCAATATCATCGACGGCTTCAATGGTCTGGCCGGCGTGATCAGCATTTTCATGCTGCTGTCGCTGTCCTACGTCGCCTTGCAGGTGGGCGATATGTTCGTGCTGGTGGCGGCATTGATCGTCGCCGGGGCCACGGCCGGCTTCCTGATCTGGAATTATCCGGTCGGACTGATTTTTTTGGGCGATGGCGGGGCGTATTTCCTTGGCTTCCTGCTGGGCGAGCTGGCCCTGCTGCTGGTAATGCGCAATCCGGCTGTCTCCACCTGGTATGCAGCGCTATTGCTGATTTACCCGGCATTTGAAACCATATTCTCTGCATACCGCCGCATGTTTGTTCGCGGCAAATCACCAACGCTGCCCGATGGTATTCACTTGCATAGTTTGATTTTTCGGCGCATCGTGCAATGGACCGTGGGGCCGCGCGAGGCCCGCGCACTGATGAAACGCAATGCCCGCACTTCGCCTTATTTATGGCTGATTTCATTGCTGGCAGTGATACCGGCAACCGTGTTCTGGGAAAGCACCGGCGCATTGATGGTGTTCTGTCTGTTGTTTATAATCAGTTACCTCTGGTTGTATGGGCGTATTGTTCGATTCAAGTCGCCACGCTGGCTCTTTTTAAGCAAGAAAGACTGACCGAATATTATTGTTGTAGTATATTGCGACATTTGGTGAGTATTCGCCGAGCGTCAGCAATTGCTGAATATGCATTCAATTTTTTAACGAACGAGGAACGATGATGGATCTGTCGAATATGTCGGTAGGCGATTTGCGCAACCTGCAAGAACAAATCAAGCAGGAAATGAAAACGCGTGAAACCCAGGAAGTGCAGAAAGCACGTGAACAAATTCTGGCAATCGCGCAAAGCGTCGGCATGCCGCTGAAAGAACTGATGGCCACCACCGGCCGCGGTTCGAAAGGCGCGACCGTCGCCGTGCGTTACCGTCACCCGCAGGATTCCAGCCAGCAGTGGACCGGCCGTGGCCGTCAGCCAAAGTGGGTCAAGGAATGGGTCGACGGCGGCAAGTCGATCGACGACCTGCGCGTCTAAGCAATCTGCACCGCTCCGCAATGCGGAGCATGCGCCGCGCGCTTCTCCAGCGCCGGCGCCGGTGGCGTGCTGCCATCGACTCCGGCGCCCATTCGCGGCTCCGGCTATTTCCCGATATTCCCTTGCTCTGTCATTCGGCTTTTGCCAGGCTTGCGCACGCGCGCCATTCCCACGCGAGCCACGCTTGCCGTTACAATAGTGCTTACTTATCAATCCTCCAATATTCCAGGAAACAAAATGGTCGCTCTCTCCAAAACGATTTTCAAGGCTTACGATATTCGCGGCATCATCGACAAGACCCTGGACGCCGGTATCGCGCGTCACATCGGTCGTGCATTCGGCGCTGCCGCGCTGGCCAAGGGAGAGAGCAAGGTCGTCATCGGCCGCGATGGCCGCCTGTCCGGCCCTGAACTGACCAGCGCACTGGGTGAAGGCTTGCGTGACGCCGGCGTCGATGTGATCGACCTGGGCATGGTCGCTACGCCAATGGTCTATTTCGGCACCAACGTGCTCGACACCCGCTCGGGCATCATGGTCACCGGCAGCCACAACCCGCCCGACTACAACGGCTTCAAGATGGTCCTGGCCGGCGAAGCCATTTACGGCGACGCGATCACCGGTCTGCACGACAGCATCGCAGCGTATGACGGCGCGATCGCGCCGCAGCGCGGCGGCTACAGCACGCACGACATCCGGGCCGCCTACCTCGAGCGCATCATCGGCGACGTCAAGCTGGCGCGCCCGATCAAGATCGCGGTTGACTGCGGCAACGGCGTGGCCGGTGCGTTCGCGGGTGACCTGTATCGCGGCATGGGCGCCGAAGTGGTCGAGCTGTTCTGCGAGGTCGACGGTACCTTCCCGAACCACCATCCTGACCCGGCGCACCCGGAAAACCTGCAAGACCTGATCCGCGCGCTGCAAGAGACCGACGCCGAAATCGGCCTGGCCTTCGACGGCGACGGCGACCGCCTCGGCATCGTCACCAAAGATGGCCAGATCATCTTCCCGGACCGCCAGATGATGCTGTTCGCGGCCGACGTGCTGTCGCGCGTTCCCGGCGGCGAGATCCTGTATGACGTCAAGTGCACGCGCCACCTGGCGCCGTACATCGAGCAGCATGGCGGCAAGCCGCTGATGTGGAAGACCGGCCACTCGCTGGTCAAGGCCAAGCTGAAGGAAACCGGCGCGCCGCTTGGCGGCGAGATGAGCGGCCATATCTTCTTCAAGGAGCGCTGGTACGGCTTCGACGACGGCATGTATGCAGGCGCGCGCATGCTCGAGATCCTGACCAAGCAGCAGGATCCGTCGGCGCTGCTCAACAGCCTGCCAATGGCCAGCAGCACCCCGGAACTGCATCTGCAGCTGCAAGAGGGCGAGAACTTCACGCTGATCGACCACCTGCGCGCCAACGCCACGTTCCCGACGTCCGAAAAAATCAACGACATCGACGGCCTGCGCGTCGAGTACGCCGATGGCTTCGGTCTGGCCCGTTCGTCGAACACGACGCCGGTCGTCGTGCTGCGCTTCGAGGGCGAGTCGCCGGAAGCACTGGCGCGCATCCAGGCTGAGTTCAAGACCGTGATCCTGGCCGCCAAGCCGGACGCGGACCTGCCGTTCTGAGGATAGGCGCTTGAAGATCCTGCTCGTGCGCGTGTCGTCGCTGGGCGACGTGCTGCATAACCTGCCGATGGTGGCCGACCTGCTGCGCGAGCATCCGGGCGCTACGATCGACTGGGTGGTCGAAGAAGGGTACGTGAGCCTCGTGCGCCTGAATCCCCATGTGCGCAAGATCATCCCGTGGTCACTGCGCCGCTGGCGCAAGAGCCTGGGCAGGAAAGAAACGCGGGCTGAAATCCGCGCGTTCTTCCGCACGCTGCGCGAAGAAGAATACGACTATGTGTTCGACACCCAGGGCCTGCTCAAGACTGGCATCATCATGGGCGCGGCGCGCGTGCGCAAGGGTGGCAAGAAGGTCGGCCTGGCCAACGGCAGCGAAGGCTCGGGCTATGAAGGCATCTCGCGTATCTTCCATACCGACAGCATCCCGCTGAATCCCCGCACGCATGCCGTGGCGCGCGGGCGCATGGTCGCCGGCGCTGCGCTCGACTACAGCGTCGACTCGGCACCCGATTTCGGGTTGCCGGCGCCAACGCAAGCCACGCGGCCGGCGTTCTTGCCGCACGACGACTACGCGGTCTTTTTCCATGGCACGGCGCGCGCAGCCAAGAAGTGGGCAGACGCCAACTGGATCGCACTGGGCGCGGCGCTCGCACCGATGCCGGTGCTTCTGCCGTGGGGCTCGCAGGCTGAGCACGAGGATGCCCAGGCGCTGGCGGCAGCGATCCCCAATGCCCGCGTGCTGCCAAAATTGTCGATGATGGACGCGGTATTGCTGGCCCAGCATGCGCGCCTTGCTGTGGGCGTCGACACGGGCCTGACCCATATCGCCGCCGCCTTCGTGCGGCCGACGATCGAGATTTATTGCGATTCGCCGAAGTGGAAGACTGAAGGCAACTGGTCCGATCGCATCGTCAATCTGGGCGACCTGGGCGCGCCGCCGTCAAGCGGCGACGTCATCGCGGCCGCACGGTGCCTGCTGGCGCCGGCATGACATGAACCGCACGCTGTACTCAAGCCTCTGGTGGCTGGCCATGCCGGCCGTGCTGGGCCGGCTGTGGTGGCGCGGCCGCAAGGAGCCGGGCTACCGCGCGCATTGGGATGAACGCCTGTCCCTGGGCGGCCCGGCGGCTGGCGAGCGGCCCACGATCATGGTGCATGCGGTGTCGGTGGGCGAGACGCGCGCCAGCGAGCCGCTGATCGATGCGCTGCTGCTGGCCTATCCGGATAGCCGCATTCTGCTGACCCACATGACGCCGACCGGCCGCGCCACCGGGCGCGACCTGTTTGCGCGTCACGGTGAGCGCGTCGTGCAGGCCTACCTGCCGTACGACACGGGATGGATGACGGCGCGCTTCCTGCGCCGGCATCGTCCGCGTGCCTGCATCCTGATGGAAACCGAAGTCTGGCCGAACCTGATCCACGCCTGCACGCAGCAAGGCGTGCCGGTCGTGCTGGCCAATGCGCGCCTGTCCGAACGCTCGCTCAAGCGGGGCCGCAAGGCCGGCGCCGTGATGCTGGAGGCGGCGCGCTCGTTCACGCTGGTGGCGGCGCAAACCGACGCCGATGCGGCGCGCATTGCGTCGCTGGGCGCGCCGAACGTCGTCGTCACCGGCAGCGTCAAATTCGACATCGTGCCGCCGCCGAGCGCGCTGGAGAAGGGCGCCTGGCTGCGTACGCGCATCGATGGCGCGGCGCGCCGCCCGATGTTCCTGTGCGCGAGCACGCGCGAAGGCGAAGAAGCGCTGATCCTGGACGCCTGGCGGCAGAACCGCGACAAGCCGCAGAACGCGTTGCTGCTGCTGGTGCCACGCCATCCGCAGCGCTTTGACGATGTGGCCAAGCTGGTCGAGGCAGGCGGTTTGACGCTTGCGCGCCGCTCGCAGCTCGCAGCTGACAACACCGCCGCCATCGACGCCGACGTGCTGTTGGGCGACTCGATGGGCGAGATGTTCGCCTATTACGCCGCCTGCGACTGCGCCTATATCGGCGGCAGCCTGCTGCCGCTGGGTGGCCAGAACCTGATCGAGGCCTGCGCACTGGGCAAGCCGGTGCTGGTGGGCGAACACACGTTCAATTTTCTCGACGCGACGATCGATGCCGTCGATGGCGGCGCTGCCTTGCGCGTGCCGGACGCCGACGCGCTCGTCGCCCAGGCCGCGCGCCTGCTGCGTGACGATGCGGCGTGCGCGGCGATGGGCGCCAGGGCGCTGGCGTTTGCCGGGCGCCATCGCGGGGCAACCCTGCGCACTGTTGAACTCGTGCAACGGCTTATTGGGTAGGTTTTGTTACCATTCCCATCTGCACGCTACATAACTATAGGGGATGCGCCATGTTGTCATTGAATCGCGCGACACCGGGCAGTGATGGAGAGCCAGTGTCTCTTCGGGTCCAGGAAGGGGTAGTCGACACGCTGGGAACGATCCTGGGCTCAGGCCTGGCCGACCACGCGCCGGCAAAGCAGCAAGCGGCAAGCGTGCTGCCGCTCGATGCACTGCATTTTTTCGTCCGCTACTCGCTGAGCGAATACGTCAGTTTCATGTGGCAGCACGGGGGCTTTTTGATCCGCCGCCGGCGCGTGCGCTGGCCTGCGAGCTTTCTGCTGCGCCTGCGCAGCACGCTGAGCGCGGGGCTGAACTTCGTGCTGCTCGGCCGCGGGCGCCGCACCTATGAATTCACCATCGACGCGCACGGCATCGTGCGCACCAGTGGTGGCGTCACGCTGATCGAATGGGCCGACGTGGCCGCCGTGCGCACCTACTCGCGCGGCTTCATGATGGTGCTTAAACGCGGCACATTGCCGATCCCGTTTCGCTGCCTGTCGCAGCAACAGACTGCCAGCATGCGCGATCTGGCGGCAGCGCGCCATGCATTGAGTCTGCACTGATCACGACACTGCGCCGGCGCTGACCGGCGTGAACTTGGCAGGCCAGCGGCCTACCTACTCCTCAAACAAGACCGGCATCTGGTGCGACTGCTTGCGCAGCGCCAGACGCGCACCATCGTAATCCGGATACACCTCGGCCACCGTCGCCCAGAACGCCGGGCTGTGGTTCATCTCGCGCAGATGCGCCAGTTCGTGCGCCACCACGTAGTCGATCAGCGCGAGCGGATAGTGGATCAGGCGCCAGTTCAGGCGAATGCTCCCGCCCACCGTGCACGAACCCCAGCGCGAACCGGCCGACGACAGCGTGCAGGTTGTATAGCGCACGTTCAGGCGCGGCGCATAGTGGTCCAGGCGCTCGGTGAATACGCGCCTGGCCTCGGCCTGGAACCACAGCTTGACCCGTTCCTTGAGCTGCCACTCGGCCAGCCCTGGCACCACGCCAATTGCCAGTTCGCGCGTGGCTTCATCAAACCGGCAATGACTGCGCGTGGCCGGCTCGAGCCGCAGCGTGATCTCGCCACCCATGAACGGCAGCAGCGCGCCATCGACCCAGACGACCGGCGCGCGTTGCTGGCGCAGTTCGCGCCGCTCGCCCCGTTCGAGCAGCTTGGTGATGATCCAGCGGCTCTTGGCGCGCAGCGCGTTCTCGATGTCGTCCTGCGTCACCCGGCGCGGTGCGGTCACGCGCAGGCCGTCGTCGTCGATCATGAAGCCGATCGAGCGGCGCGACGAGCGGCGCAGCGCGTAGTCGACGTAATGCTGGCCGAGCGCGATGCGTTTGAGGGGAGGGTCTTGCGGGCCGACGGGCGGCGAAGGAAGCCTGGTGCGGGGCGGCGCCGGCGGCGCCTTGAACAATGGCTGGGACGGCGGCGCCGGCCTGTCGGAAGGCTTGAGCGCCGCAAAGAATTCTTGTGCAAACAGTTCGAGCTGGTCGCCGTCGATCTTCGACGACGCCGCCGTTTGCTGCGGACGCGAATTCCTGATCTGGGTGCTAACGTCGCTCAACCACCTTTGTAGGCGTGGGGCGAAATGACGCGCATTTCCGATTCTATCCAATTTTCTACCTCTTGCATCAGGCTGTCAGGGGTATGGCCTTGCGGCGATATCGGTTTGCCGACCGATACCGTGATCGTTCCGGGCCGTTTGATGAACGAATTCTTGGGCCAGCACTCGCCCGAATTATGCGCGATCGGCACCACCACTGCCTGGGTCTCGACCGCCAGGCGCGCGCCGCCGCTCTTGTACTTGCCCTTGCGGCCCACCGGGATGCGGGTACCTTCGGGGAACATGATAATCCACTGGCCGTCGGCCAGGCGGCGTTTACCGTGGCGCACCACATGCGAAAACGCGTTCTTGCCCTGCTTGCGGTCGATCGGGATCATGCGCAGCAAACCCATGGCCCAGCCGAAGAACGGGATGTACAGGATTTCCTTCTTGAAGACGTAGACCAGGGGACGGGTCAGGTTCGGCAGCAAGAAAATCGTTTCCCACGCCGACTGGTGCTTCGAGAGCACGATGGCCGGCGCGTCGGGCAGGTTGTCATAGCCCTTGAATTCGTAGCGGATGCCGCAGATGACGCGCGCGCACCAGATGATGAAGACGTTCCAGCGCGAGGTGAACCAGAAGCGCTGGTTGTAAGGCAGCGGGGCTGCCAGGAAGCACAGTGAAGCCCAGATGATCGTCGCCACCATCATGACGACCGTGAACAGCAGGGAACGCAGAAACAGACTGAAATTACGCAAAGGGACTCCGGACAAAACGATCTGGTTATTCTTATCGTGGTGTTGTATTGATTATGACGCCTGGGCAGCGCCAGCACCAGTGGCGCTGGCGGGCTTGAGCAGGGCGCTGACCATTGCGGCCAGGTCCGGATACACCGTCGTGCCGGGCGGCAGGCCGCCCGTCATCTGCGTGCGTTCACCTTTGCCGGTCAGGACCAGGTAGGGCGTGCAGCCACGGTTGAAGCCTGCCTGCAGGTCGCGCAGCGAGTCGCCCACCGTCGGCACGCCTTTCAGGTTGATCTTGAAACGCTTGCCGATTTCTTCGAACATGCCCGACTTGGGCTTGCGGCAGTCGCAGGCATCGAGCGCCGCGTGCGGGCAAAAGAAGATGGCGTCGATGTCGGCGCCCACCAGCTGCGCCGCCGCGTGCATCTTGGCATGGATGGCGTTGAGCGTGGCGATGTCGAACAGGCCGCGCGCAATGCCCGACTGGTTCGTGGCCAGCACCACCCGATAGCCCGCCTGATTCAGGCGGGCGATGGCCTCGAGCGAGCCGGGGATCGGGATCCACTCGGCCGGCGACTTGATGAAGTCGGGCGAGTCGTGGTTGATCACGCCGTCCCGGTCGAGAATGATGAGTTTCATCGGGGGTGCCTGCATGCGGTGCTTACGTCGCCAGCTTCGAGATGTCGGCCACGCGGTTCATCATGCCGTGCAACGATGCCAGCAACGCCAGGCGGTTGTTGCGCAGCGCAATGTCGTCGGCCATCACCATCACGTCGTTGAAGAACGCGTCGACCGGCTCGCGCAGCTCTGCCAGCGTCTTGAGCGTGCCGGCGAAGTCGCCTGCGGCAAACGCTGCATCGACGGCCGGTTGCACGCGCGTGACGGCAGCGGCCAGGTCTTTCTCGGCCTGGTCCTGCAGCAGGGCCGGATCGACCGCGCCGGCTTGCGCCAGTGCTTCCTCGTTCTTCTTGAGGATGTTGGTGATGCGCTTGTTGGCGGCGGCGAGCGAGGCGGCTTCGGGCAGTGCGGCGAAGGCCTGCACGGCTTCCAGGCGCTGCACGACGTCGTCGACGCGGTCCGGGTTCTGGGCCAGCACGGCTTCGACTTCGTTCGGCGAGAAGCCCCGGTCGCGCAGCAGGCCGCGCAGGCGGTCGAGCATGAAGGCGGTGACCTCCGCGCTCGGGTCCTTGAACGCCGGCTGGTCGGCAAACGTCGTGACGGCGTCGCGCAGCATGTCGGACAGTTCGAGCGGCAGGCGCTTTTCGACCAGCATGCGCATGATGCCCAGCGCGTGGCGGCGCAGCGCGAACGGGTCTTTTTCGCCCGTTGGCTGCAGGCCGATGGCCCAGATGCCCACCAGCGTTTCGAGCTTGTCGGCCAGTGCAACGGCCAGGCCGGTATCGGTGGTTGGCAGGGTGTCGCCGGCAAAGCGCGGCTGGTAGTGCTCGGACGCCGCGCGCGCCACTTCATCGTGCTCGCCATCGTGGCGCGCGTAGTACGTGCCCATGATGCCTTGCAGTTCCGGGAATTCGCCGACCATGTCGGTGAGCAGGTCAGCCTTCGACAGGCGCGCGCCGCGTTCGGCGAGCGACGCGTCAAAGCCCAGGCGCGTGGCGATGTACATGGCCAGCTTGGTCACGCGCTCGCTGCGTTCGGCCTGCGAGCCCAGTTTGTTGTGGTACACGACGTTGCTGAGCGCCGGCAGGCGCGACTCGAGCGTCTTCTTTTTATCCTGCTCGAAGAAGAACTTGGCGTCCGACAGGCGCGGGCGCACGACGCGCTCGTTGCCGCCGACGATCGCGGACGGGTCGTCCGTCGCGATGTTCGACACGATCAGAAAGCGCGAACGCAGCTTGCCGTCGGCATCGGTCAGCGCGAAGTATTTCTGGTTCGTCTGCATCGTCAGGATCAGGCATTCCTGCGGCACGGCCAGAAATTCTTCTTCGAAGCGGCATTCGTAGACGACCGGCCATTCGACCAGGGCCGCGACTTCATCGAGCAGCGACTCGGGCATCAGGACCTGGTCGGCGCCGGCCTGTTCGAGCAACTGGGCGCGGATGCTGTCCTTGCGCGCCTGTGGCGACGTGATGACCTTGCCCTCGGTTTCCAGCGTGTTCGCGTACTGATCCGCATGCGCGATTGTGATCGCGCCGCCATGCGACAGGAAGCGGTGGCCGGCGGTCTCGCGGCCGGCCGTCAGGCCGAGCAGCGTCAGTGGCAGTACCTGCTCGCCGTGCAGCGCGAGCAATCGGTGCACCGGGCGCACGAACTGCACGGTGTCGCCGTTCGGACGCTGGTAGCTCATGAGCTTCGGAATCGGCAGCTTGTTCACTGCGTCCTGCAGCACGTCCTGCAGGGCGCCGGTCAGGGCGCTGCCGGCGGCGGTGTAGGTGTAGAAGAAGCTTTCGGTCTTGCCATCCGGAGCCCGTTCGAGCTGGTCGATCGTCAGGTCGGGAAAGCCCAGTGCGGCCAGCTTCTTGGCCAATGGCGCACTTGGGTTGCCTTCCTTGTCCAGGGCTACCGTCACCGGCAGCACTTTTTCGCGGATCGCTTTGTCAGGTGACGTGTCGCGCACATTGGTGATCGAGACGGCCAGGCGGCGCGGTGTGGCGTGGGTGGTGACGACGCTGTCGGCTTCGAGGAAGTCGCGCGCCTTGAGGCCGTTCGCGATGCCGGCGGCAAAAGCGGCGCCCAGCTTGACGAGCGCCTTCGGCGGCAGTTCTTCGGTCTGCAGTTCGACGAGGAGTGTTTGGTTCATGGTCTGTTCTGTTCTTTTCAGGCTGCGGCTTGGTCAGCAGCTGGTTCGGCTGGCTTGGCTTGTGGCGCCATCGGGAAGCCCAGCTTTTCGCGCGAGTCGTAATAGGCTTGCGCCACCAGGCGCGACAGCGTGCGCACGCGGCCGATGTAGGCGGCGCGCTCGGTCACGGAAATCGCACCGCGTGCGTCCAGCAGGTTGAAGCTGTGCGAGGCCTTCATGATCTGCTCGTAGGCCGGCAGCGTGAGCGCCAGTTCGACCAGACGCTTGGCTTCCGACTCGTGGTTCGCAAATGCCTGGAACAGCATCTCGGCGTTCGAGTGTTCGAAGTTGTAGGTCGACTGCTCGACCTCGTTCTGATGGAACACGTCGCCGTAGCTCAGGCTCTTGGTCTTGCCGTCTTCCTGCCACTCGGTCCAGACCAGGTCGTACACGTTCTCGACGCCCTGCAGGTACATGGCCAGGCGCTCGATGCCGTACGTGATCTCGCCCAGCACCGGCTTGCAATCGAGACCGCCCACTTGCTGGAAATAGGTGAACTGCGTGACTTCCATGCCGTTGAGCCAGACTTCCCAGCCCAGGCCCCAGGCGCCCAGCGTCGGGCTTTCCCAGTCATCCTCGACGAAGCGCACGTCGTTCTTCTTCAGGTCCAGGCCCAGTGCCTCGAGCGAACCGAGATACAGGTCGAGGATATTCTCTGGCGCGGGTTTGAGCGCTACCTGGAACTGGTAATAGTGCTGGAGGCGGTTCGGGTTCTCGCCGTAACGGCCATCCTTCGGACGGCGCGATGGCTGCACATAGGCGGCGCGCCAAGGCTCCGGGCCGATCGCGCGCAGGAAGGTACCGGTGTGGAAGGTGCCGGCGCCGACTTCCATGTCGTAGGGCTGGAGCAGTGCGCAACCCTGTTTGTCCCAGTAGGACTGCAGGGTGAGGATGATTTGCTGGAATGTGAGCATGTCGAGTGGAACGCGGCCCGTGGACCGTGAACGCGGTATGTTTGCCAAATGGCCAATTCTACTGAATTTTTCGTACCCTCTGGGAAGGGATTTCGGCGGGGTGGGCGGCGATGCCGTCCACCTTACGCTTTTGTGCGCAGATAACGCCGCCCGGCAAACCACGCGCCAAGCAGCATGCATGCCCCCAGCAGCAGGAACGACGCGCTCCCCAGGCGAATGAACGGCGTCATGCCGGTCGCGCCGCGCACGGTGGCGGCGAGCACGCCGTCGGTGTAGAACGGCAGCGCGTGCGTGAGATTGCCGCGGCGGTCGATGATGGCGGTGGCGCCGTCGTTGGTCGCGCGCAGCATCGGACGGCCCGTCTCCAGCGTGCGCATGCGGGAAATCTGCAGGTGCTGCGGGATCGCGACCGATTGGCCATACCACGACAGGTTCGACACGTTCAGCAGCAGCGTCGCCGGTTGCGGCGCGTTGCGCAGCTGGTAGGCGATCTCTTCGCCGAACACGTCTTCGTAGCAGATATTCGGCAGCACCAGCTGGTCCTTGACGGCGAACGGCGCCTGCAGCGCGGCGCCACGGGTGGCGTCGTTCAGCGGAATGTCGAGCATGTCCGTCACCCAGCGAAAGCCCGGCGGGATGAATTCGCCGAACGGCACCAGGTGCGCCTTGTCGTAGCGGTACACGGTGGCCTGGGGCTGCGGCGTCAGCGTGACCAGGCTGTTGCCATATTTGCCCGGGCCGTCGAGCAGGGGCATGCCGATGGCCAGCGTGCTGCTGCTGGTGGTGGCATAGCGCTGCAGACCCGCGAGGTAACCATCCGGCAGATGTTGCGGAAAGGTCGGGATCGCTGTTTCCGGCGTGGCGATCAGGTCGGCCGGCGCCGCCGTGATCAGGCCCTGATAGCGCGTGAGGATACTGTTCAAGAATTCAGCGTCGAACTTGCGGTCTTGCGCAATATTGCCTTGCAGCAGGCGCACGCTGATCGGCTGGCCGACATCCTGCGTCCATTCGACCGTGCGCAGGCCTGCGCCGCCCAGCAGCAGGGCGGCCATCAAACCCATTGCCGGCCAGCGCGCGCGCTGGGTCAGCATCGCGAAACAACCGGCAATGACACCGACGACGATGCCCATGCCGTACACGCCGATCAGCGGCGCGTAACCTGCCAGTGGCGCGAGATCATGTGCGTAGCCGGACGAGGCCCACGGAAAACCGGTGAATACCCAGCCGCGCAGCCATTCCGACACCCCCCAGGTCACGGGCAGCACGAGCAGCAGGAAGGCGGCCACCGGCAGCGACCAGCGGCGGCGCAGCCAGGTGGCCACGCCCGCCGTGAAGGCGCCCCACAGCCCCATGTACAGGCACAGCAGCGTCAAGCCCACCACCGCCAGTACGGCCGGCAAGTGGGCGAAATCGGTCATGAAGACGTACAGCCAGTGCACGCCGGCCAGCGTCCAGCCAAAGCCGAAGGCCCAGCCGATCAGCGTGGCGCGCTTGATGGACGGGCTCATGCCGACCTGGTAGAACAGCCAGGCCAAGGACAGGAATTGCAGCGGCCACCAGCCAACGGGCTGGAACGACAACAGGGAAGAAGCGCCGGCGAGTGCGGCGCCCAGCAGCAGCAGGGCCGAGGGCTTGTTGGCGCGCAGCGCCGGAACCGGCGCTGCGGCTGGGGAGGTACGGCGACGCAGCATCAGTCGTGTTCGTCGTCCGCCAATGGCAGTTTTTCGACCAGCAGGACGTGAATCTGACGCGCGTCGGCGCGCAGCACTTCGAAGCGCACACCGTGCAGATCGACTACTTCGCCCTTGTGGGGCATGTGGCCGAGGTGGCTGGCGACCAGCCCGCCGACGGTGTCGACGTCGTCGTCCGGCAGGTTGGTGCCGACTTCGTCGTTGAACTGCTCGATCTCGGTGAGCGCCTTGACGCGCCAGCGCGGGCCGAGCTGGCCTTCGCGGATCGAGATCACATTGTCTTCTTCTTCGTCGAAATCGTATTCGTCCTCGATGTCGCCGACGATCTGCTCGAGCACGTCTTCGATCGTGATCAGGCCGGCCACGCCGGAATATTCGTCGACCACGATCGCCATGTGATTGTGGTTGGCGCGGAAGTCGCGCAGCAACACGTTCAGGCGTTTCGATTCGGGAATGAACACGGCCGGGCGCAGTTTGGTGCGCACGTCGAATGATTCTTCGGCGTAATAGCGCAGCAAATCCTTGGCCAGCAGGATGCCCACGACCTTGTCGCGTTCACCTTCGATGGCCGGGAAGCGGGAGTGGGCGGTCTCGAGCACGTAGGGCATCCACTCTTCGATGGGCTTCGTGATATCGATCACGTCCATCTGGGAACGGGGCACCATGATGTCGCGCGCGGACAGGTCGGACACCTGGAACACGCCTTCGATCATCGACAGGGCGTCGGCATCGAGAAGGTTGCGTTCGTGGGCGTCGTGCAGGACTTCCAGCAGCTCTGCGCGGTTTTCAGGCTCGGGGGAGATGAATGCGGTCAACCTTTCCAGCAGGGACCGATGGGGTTTGGCGTCCGGACGGACGTCACTGGGATACTCGGGCATAGTTGGCGAGAAGCCGTTGTTGCGATGGGCGTAGGATACACCAAAAGGCACATTGCCTGTTTTTGATGCAGGCCAGGCTGACGTTCAAGCCATCTTCACTCAGTCCGCATAGGGATCCGGGAACCCCAGTACTTCCATGATGTCGCGCTCGAACTGTTCCATTTCTTCGGCATCGTCATCATTGTCGTGGTCCCAGCCCTGCGCATGCAGCACGCCGTGCACGACCAGATGCGCCGTGTGTTCCTCGACGGTTTTCTTTTGCTCGTCGGCTTCGCGCTGCAGCACGTCGGTGCACAGGACGATGTCGGCCTTGACCGGATCGTCCTCGGCCAGGTCTTCATCTTCGTTGTAGGCGAAGGTGAGGACGTTGGTCGCGTAGTCCTTGCCCCGATACGCCAGGTTCAGCGCCTGGCCTTCGGCCGCGTCGACAAAGCGGATCGTCAGTTCGGCCGGGCCGAGCAGGGCAGACTCGACCCAGGTACGCAAGGTGGCCTCGGGCAGCAGGCTTTCCAGGCGCAGGTCGGCGAACTGCACCTCGAGTTCAAGCGGATGTTTTTTTTCTTGCATTTTTCACCGGGATCGGTTTGGGGAGATCGGCCAGTTCCTGTACCGAATTGTCGGATTCGTAGGCATCGATGATGCGCCCGACCAGCGGGTGCCGCACCACGTCCACGCTCGAGAACTGGGAAAAGGCAATGCCGCGCACGTCCCTGAGCACGTGCATGGCGTCGACCAGGCCGCTGCGCTGGTTCTTGTGCAGGTCGACCTGGGTCACGTCGCCGGTGATCACGGCCTTGCTGCCAAAGCCGATACGGGTCAGGAACATCTTCATCTGCTCGACGGTCGTGTTCTGCGCTTCATCGAGGATGACGAATGCGTGGTTCAGCGTGCGCCCGCGCATGTAGGCCAGCGGGGCGATCTCGATGACCTGCTTTTCGAACAGCTTTTGCGTGCGGTCGAAGCCGAGCAGGTCGTACAGCGCGTCGTACAGCGGACGCAGGTACGGGTCGACCTTTTGCGCCAGATCGCCCGGCAGGAAGCCCAGGCGCTCGCCGGCCTCGACTGCAGGCCGGGTCAGGATGATGCGCTTGACGGCATCACGCTCGAGCGCGTCCACGGCGCAGGCGACGGCCAGGTAGGTCTTGCCGGTGCCGGCCGGGCCCACACCGAAGGCGATGTCATGGTTCAGCACATCGTTGAGGTACTGGATCTGGTGCGGCGTGCGCCCGCGCAGGTCGCTGCGGCGGGTTCTCAGGGCCGGGCTGTCGGTGTCGTTGGGTGCAACGTCGTCCTGCGCGTCGGCCTGCGCCATGTCGGGCACGGCCTTGACCGCCTTAACGCCCTTGATGGCGCGCGGCTCGCCGCCTGGGGCGTCGAGGCTGCGCGGCTTGATGCCGGCGCGCTGCTCGACCAGGGCCAGCTGCACTTCTTCGATCGGCACGACCTTGTTGGCGACCGCGTAGAAGCGTTCGAGCAATTCGACAGCGCGCTCGGCGTTGTCGCCGGTGACGATGAATTTCTCGCCACGGCGAAATACGGTCACGTCGAGCGCGGCCGAGATCTGGCGCAGGTTTTCATCGAGTGGACCGCACAGGTGGGCAAGCCGCGTGTTGTCGAGCGGCTCAGGAATGAAGTACGAGGGCTGGGTTGGCTGTGTTTTCAACTGGCGATGGCAATCGTATCAAGGTTGGCGACGAGTTCGCCGCGCAAATAATAATCGTGGCTGGCGCTGATGCGCACATCGACCAGCTGGCCGATGAGCTGGACACTGGCTGCATCCACGGGGAACAGGACGACGCGGTTGTTCTCGGCGCGGCCCTGGAGCTGGGTTACATCTTTCTTGGCATACCCTTCGACCAGCACGCGCTGCACCGTGCCGACCATGGCGGCGCTGTGCTTGCGGGTGTTGGCATCGATCAGGGCTTGCAGGCGCTGCAGGCGCGCCAGCTTGACCTCGTGCGGCGTGTCGTCTTCAAGATTCGCGGCCGGCGTGCCGGGGCGTTTGCTGAAGATGAAGCTGAAGCTGTTGTCGAAATTGACGTCGGCCACCAGTTTCATCATCGCCTCGAAGTCGGCCTCGGTCTCGCCGGGAAAGCCCACGATGAAGTCGGACGAGAACGTGATGTCGGGACGCACCGCGCGGATGCGGCGGATGATCGATTTGTACTCGAGGCCCGTGTAGCCGCGCTTCATGGCCGACAGGATGCGGTCGGAGCCATGCTGCACGGGCAGGTACAGGTGGTTCACCAGTTGCGGGATCTTGGCGTAGGCGTCGATCAGGCGCTGGCTGAATTCTTTCGGGTGGCTGGTCACGAAGCGCAGGCGCTCGACGCCGGGGATCTCGGCGATGTATTCGAGCAGCAGCGCGAAGTCGGCGATCTCGCCGTTTTCCATGGTGCCGCGGAACGCATTCACGTTCTGGCCCAGGAGCATGATTTCCTTGACGCCTTGCGCGGCCAGGCCTGCGACCTCGGTCAGCACGTCGTCGAAGCGGCGCGAGACTTCCTCGCCGCGGGTGTACGGGACGACGCAGTAGCTGCAGTACTTGCTGCAACCTTCCATGATCGACACATACGCCACAGGGCCGTCGACCTTGGCCGGCGGCAAGTGATCGAACTTTTCGATCTCGGGGAAGGCGATGTCGACCTGGGCCACGCCGGATGCGCGCCGGTCGCTGATCAGCTTGGGCAGGCGGTGCAGCGTTTGCGGGCCGAACACGACATCGACAAACGGGGCGCGCTTGATGATGGCCTGGCCTTCTTGCGAAGCAACGCAGCCGCCCACGCCAATGACGAGGTCAGGCTTGTTGCGCTTGAGTTCACGCAGGCGGCCAAGATCGGAGAACACTTTCTCTTGCGCTTTTTCGCGGATCGAGCACGTGTTAAGCAGGATGACGTCCGCGTCTTCCGGCTTGTCGGTGCGTACCAACCCGTCCGAGGCGCCAAGGACATCGACCATCTTGTCCGAGTCGTACTCGTTCATCTGGCAACCGAAGGTTTTGATAAAGACTTTTTTCTGCATGGAGAGGGTAGTTGGGGACGAATTGCTGTGCCGACAAGGCTGGGGGATCAGTTTACCGTAATTCGGTATTGACCCGATAAAAACACGGGCAGGAAAGAACGAATCATTCCGAAGGGAATGTTAAGTTCCTTTACCTAAAGTAATCATCGTTTTATTTACAATGTTAAATGTCCGCTAGCGAACATACTTTATTTTCGTCGCCGTATGGCGTCACGTGCACTAAGTATTTCTCTATGTAAATCAAAGAGTTCCGTGATCATTCTGATTGGAAAAATTTATCAGGGAAATCTCTTGCGTGCGCCACAATGTGCCCCCATGTGCTGAAATGCAAACGTGACAAGCTTTCCATACGTTAGCTTGATTTCTGACAAGGAGTCACGTGCGCAGGGTCGGCCTCGATCCGGCGCGCGCCGCCATAATTTGTTTGAAAGACAAGTGCGCTTGCAGAAACGACGTAGTGCACGGCAAGACCGGAATTCTTAAGGAACTACTCAGATTCGCCCTGTTTAATTCCTGAACACGTTCCGGGAACTTAAGTCGAAGACATGTTGTCTCCTACTAAGGTTCACAAGGGAACTATTTTAACCAACTCGTGAGGTAATATCATGGCACAACAACATCACGCTCTGTCGTCGCAAGAGAGTTACAACCCGAACCATCTGCTCGACATTCTGCTGGGTAAGATGCAGCTGAAGAACGACGCTGCGCTGTCGCGCATGCTCGAGGTGGCGCCGCCCGTGATCAGCAAGATTCGTCACCACCGTCTGCCGGTTGGCGCGTCGCTGCTGATCCGCATGCACGAAGTGACGGGCATGAGCATCCGTGACCTGCGTGATCTGATGGGCGATCGCCGCACCAAGTACCGTCTGTCGGATGCACAAGGCCGTCCAAAGCCAGAAGAAAAAGCAGCAGCAGCCGCTGCCGCAGCAGCTCAGCAGGCAGGTCAGCCAGCACAGGGTCAGGCAAATCAGTCGGGCGACGTGACGCCAAAAACCGGTAATTATGCGCACTGAAATCGTGGGCATGGCAGCCGTTTCTGTCATGCCTTCGTTGTTGGCGTGCCGCGGCGCCGCCTGAGTGGCGCCGCACCGCAGTTTTCTCCGTACTACCTGATTCCGTCCTGCGGCCTACGCCAACAGGATGGCGGTCATTTCTTCAAATTGCAGCTCCGTCTCGCGGAACACCTGCAACCACGCTTCCTCGGATAATCCCAGCGCCGTCCAGGCGACACTCGACACCGTCGGCACCACCTCGTTCGCATAGCCCGCCAGATCGAGCGCATGCGCCACAGCGCTTGCCACATGCACGATGGTGGCCAGGAAACCCGCACCCGGCATCTCCGGCTGACCATGGAACGCGATGGCCTGGCGCAGCGTATCCGAAAATTGCCAGTGTTCGGCCAGTGCCCGGCCTGCCAGCACGTGGTCGACACCCAGCATGGCGCGCTCCGTCTCGAGCAGATCGCCATCGACGCGCTCGCGTTCGCGCAGGACGGCGTCGTATTGCTCGGGATAACGCATCACCAGCACCAGGCGACCGATGCCGTGCAACAGGCCGGCCGTAAACGCCACGTCCGGATTGAAGTGCATGTGCCGCGCCAGCACCCGCGCGCAGGCAGCCGTGGCGATCGACAGGCGCCAGAAGGCCTTGTCATTGAATGCCGGGCAGCGGCCGCTGGGAAAACAGCCGGTGATCGATGCCGCCATGATCAGGTTGCGCGTTGCTTGCACGCCCAGGAACGTCAATGCCTGCTGGATCGTCGTGACCTTGACCTGCAGGCCGAAGGCCGACGAATTGGCCAGGCGCAGTGTCTTGGCAGTCAGCGCCTGATCAAGCGCCACCTTTTTGGCCAGCAAGGCCAGATCGGCATCTTCCTGGTCGATGCTGCCCAGCAGCTCCATCACGACAGCAGGCAGCGAGGGCAGGTCGTCCAGGCCGGCCGTCAATTCATCGAGGGTCATGGCGCCACCTGCCGCTCGAGCCGGTAATCCTCGACGTAGCGGCGCAGCAGGTTGCCGGCCCAGTCGTTGTCGTCGTCGCGGTCGTGCCGGCGGAACAGGATGTCGAGCCGCGCTTGCACCGCGGCCGCATCCGGCGCGCGGTGCGCTTCGACGCGCGCCACCGGCACCATGTCGATCTGATGGCGCGCGAACGACGCGATGATCGCCTCGCTCAAGACCGTGCCTTTGGCCAGCAGCACCAGGCCGTGGCTGTCGAGCAGCTCATCCGACAGCACCATGCCCGGCAAGGCGCTGGCTACCGGGACCAGCGCGTGATCGTCGCTCATAGTTTCCTCCATTCAATACTCTGGAGATGGTATCACCGGTGTGCAGGCCGATCACGACGGCGACGCAATATGTCGCATTCATGCCGCACGACTTGTGGCTGGAGGGCGGTACCAAAATACTGTAGGCTTTTGCCATCCATCATTATTTTCAGGAACCCCGTGAAACTCTATTTCAGTCCCGGCGCCTGCTCGCTTGCGCCCCGTATCGCCCTGATCGTCTCCGGCCTGCCGTTCGACAGCGAGCGCGTCAATCTGCGCACCAAGCTGACCGAAGGCGGCGACGATTTCCGGGCCATCAATCCCAAAGGCTATGTGCCGGCGCTGGCGCTGGAAGATGGCCACCTGCTCACCGAGAGCCAGGTCATCCTGCAGTACGTGGCCGACCAGGCCCCGGCAGGCGTGCTGGCGCCTGCCCTCGGCACGTTTGAGCGCTACGAATCGATGGAATGGCTGGCGTGGACATCGACCGAGCTGCACAAGCGCTTTTCGCCCATCTTCGCACCGGGCGCGTCGAGCGATGCCAAGGAATCGGCCTGGGCAGCACTGGCGGCGCCACTGACGTATGTGGCGGGCCAGATCGGCGACGACGGGTACCTGATCGGGAACAGTTTCACCGTGGCCGATGCCTACCTGTTCACAGTCCTGAACTGGGTGGGGTTCACCAGCTTTTCGCTGGATAACTGGCCGGCATTGCAGGCCTATCATGCGCGCATCAAGACGCTGCCTGCGGTGCAGGAAGCGTTGCGCCAGGAAGGGTTGCAATAGCATGGGGACCGACACCGCGCCGCGGTTGCGCTACATTGCCCTGCTGCGCGGTGTGAACGTCGGTCGCGCCAAACGCATTGCGATGGCCGACCTGCGTCAACTGGTCGAAGACCTTGGCTATACGGGCGTGCGCAGTCTGCTCAATAGCGGCAATATCGTGTTCGACGCCGCCGTCCCGCCCGTCGATGCGGCGCAAGAGATCGAAGCGGCAATCGCCCTGCATCTGGGTGTCAGCGCGCGCGTGTTCGTGTTCGCATGCGATGAAGTGGCCGAGATCGTTGACGACAACCCCTTGCTGCACGTTGCCACTGACCACGCGCGCCTGTTCGTCTTCCTGCTGGCAGGTGCGCCGCAACGGGCGTTGGCGGCCGACCTGTGCGGCCAGGATTGGGCGCCCGAGACGGTGGCGCTTGGACGTCACGCAGTCTACGTCTGGTGTCCGCAAGGCTTGCTCGACAGCGCAACCGCGGCAGCGCTCGGCAAGCGGTTGGGGGATGGCGCCACGTCGCGCAACTGGAATACGATGATCAAATTGCATGGCCTGTGCTGCGCTGGCGCCGATTAACTGACGCCTGTCTGAATAAGCATTTGCCGCCTTTGGTGGCATAAATATTATTAACCGATTCTCTCCGGCTGGTTTTTCCAATCGGTGCCAGTTTGCATGCCTTTTCTGAAGCAGTTGCAGAAATAGCCATCACTTTCGATACCGATAACGTCACATTGCATGCAGTCTGAAAAAGTTGACTGTGGTAAATATGCAGCGCTCAGCAATATAGGTATGCATTCTCCACGCATTTCATCATGCCGTTCTCGCAAGTATTTCCGATTTATTTGACACACTCATCACGAATGCTGTCAGTCGGATAATCAATTCTCTTATCAAGACTTTCATTCGCCTTAAATCGCGTGCGTTTTTGACTTTTTGGTATTCCCGGCGGTTTTTTTTGAAGGTATAGTCTTCTTACTCCCTTGCCGCCAAGCATCAAAAAGCAAGCCGCAAGACCTCGAATTCGTCGGCCCATTGCCGACGCCGGCGACCGTTACCGGTGGCATGGCACCCCAGTCTCTCTTTGCTTCACGCATTTTCGACGAGTACACCTTATGCCCAATTTTTCCCGTCTCCAGATTGCATTCAAGAACGTCTACGTCCGCATCCTCGCCGTCATCCTGATGGGCATGCTGGTGACGCTGGCGATCTTCAAATCCAATGTGCCGCAGGACGCGCGCCCGGTGGTCCATTCGCAGAACATCGCCGAGATTACCGCACTGGCCAGCCAGAAAGCCCGGCTGGAATACCTCTTGATTGCCAAACCGCTGTCCGAAGCGCCGCGTTATATCTACAAGTTCAAGGATTCGGCAGCACTGAACGTGGTCAAGGTACCAAGCACGTCACACCTGTCGCTCGAGCGCGAAGTGCTGCTCAAGAACGCGATTCCGTATTCGATCGCCAAGGACGACTACCTGGCGGCCCACGAAGCCGTCATGGACGAAGGCGAAAGCACGCTGGCGCGCACCGGCGCCTTCTTCAAGCAGAACGCGTTCAACATCGCGATCGTGCTGCTGGTGCTGTACCTCATCAAATTCGGCATGCCGGGCACGGGCATGAGCGCATCGGTCATCAGCCCGGACAAGCTCAAGGGCAGCATGGATGACCTGATCGGCATGGAAGACATCAAGCAGGAAGTGCTGCACCTGGAAGAAATGATCCGCAACCGCGCCGAGTACCAGTCGCACAATATCGACAAGCCGTTCAACGTGATGCTCACCGGCCCGGCCGGCACCGGCAAGACCAAGCTCGTCGGCTACCTGGCCAAGCGCCTGAATTTGCCGATGATTTCGGCGTCCGGCTCGGCGCTCGAATCAGGCTATGTCGGCGGCGGCTCCAAGGCGCTGAACGCCTTGCACCGCAAAGCCTGCGCCAAGGGCAAGTGCATCATCTTCCTCGACGAAGCGCAGAGCCTCTTCATGCCGCGCGGGCGCAGCGAAAAGAAATGGGAAGACGACACCGCCAACACGATGCTTGGCCTGCTGGACGGCGTGAAAAGCGACAAGGGCGCGGGCGTCATCTGGATCGTCGCCTCGAACTTCGATGACAGCTCGACCGAGATGGACGAAGCGATGCTGCGCCGCTTCTCGGTCAAGATCAACTTCCGCCTGCCGAACAAGGCCGAGCGCCGCGAACTGCTGCGCAGCTTCCTGTCGCGCAAGAAGGATGGCCTCGTCGACTGGAACGACCTGAACCTGGACCAGGTCGCCGAGATCACCCAGAACCTGAGCCCGGCATTGCTGGAAACCGTGGTCGAACGCGCCAGCATGCTGTCGATCCAGGAAAAGACGATCATCAACACGAACCTGCTGTTCCGGGCCTACGAGCGCGCCACGATCGGCCTGACCGACCGCGCCACGACGCTCGACAAGCACAAGCAGCGCGAGCGGATCGCCCTGCACGAGCTGGGTCACTTCTTCATGCAGATCGACCCGTTTCTGCGTCAGGGCCTGACGCTGGCCGAAGTCAAGGAACGCTCGCACTTGCTCAAGATCAGCACCGAAGCAGTGTCGAAGATCGGCGCGCTGGGCTATGTGCTGCAGTCGGGCGAAGACATGTCGCTGCGCACACTGGAAGAACTCGAGCGCGACGTCGTGGGCCTGTACGGCGGCGTCGCGGCCGAAGAAATGTTCTACGGTCCGCGCGGTATTTCGGTGGGCAGCCAGAACGACATCGAAAAGATCACCAGGATGCTCAACCTGATGGTGAGCCGCCTGTCGATGTATTCGCGCTCGAAGATCGATTACAGCCAGTTGCAGAAGGATATCGGCGGCGAGCACACCGTGCGGCTGGTGGAAGAAAAGGCCGATGCCCTGTACAGCTACACGCTGGACGCGATCCGCGACTACAAGCTGATGATGGAGTCGCTCAAGGACACGCTGCTGGAGCAGTACGTGCTGTCGAAGGACGAAGTGTTCGCGCTGCTGGAAGAACGCAGCGAACTCCTGCTGCCGCAGTTGCATGGACAGCGCTGCGCGAAGCTGACCTTGTGCGAGGAAGAAGTGGCGGCGTAAGGCGGGTGCTGGCACTGGTGCGCTGAAGGCAGCCGGCGCGTCACGCGCGGGCAAAGTCGGCTAGCATGGCAGCATCGCCACAGCCGGGCCGCCCCGCATGCAAAAGCACGACGAACTGCGCAAGTCCAAACTGATCGCCCTTGGCTTCTTTGTCGGCGCAGCCGTGCTGTTCGTGGTCAGCCTGCTGCTGCCCCAGACCTGGTGGACGGGCCTGTTGCGCGCGTTTTCCGAAGCCGCGATGGTGGGCGCGCTGGCCGACTGGTTCGCGGTGGTGGCGCTGTTCAAGCGCATCCCGATTCCGATCATCTCGCGCCACACTGCCATCATCCCCGGCAACAAGGACAAGATCGCCGACAACCTGGCGCTGTTCGTGCGCGAAAAATTCCTCGACACCGAGTCGATCCTCAAGCTGATCCGCCGCCACGACCCGGTACAACTGCTGGCCGACTGGCTGGCGAAACCCGCCAACACCGAACTGATGGGCGCGCACCTGGTGCGCGCTGCCACCTTCATGCTCGACTTCATCGAGGATGCACCGGTGCAGAACGTCATCCGGCGCGCGGTGCACACGATGGTGGGCAGCGTCGACTTGTCGAAGTCCGGCGGCGCCATCCTCGAGAGCCTGACGCGCGGCCGGCGCCACCAGCAGCTGCTCGACGAAGGCATCCGCCAGCTCGCCCATCTGCTGGACAATACCGAGACCCAGGGCGCCATCGCGGGTGGCATTGTCGACTGGCTCAAGGAAGACTACGCGCTGGTCGAACGCATGCTGCCGTCCGAACTCATTGGCCGCAAGGGCGCCGACATCGCCGTGCGCCTGGCCTCGGGTATTCTCAACAAGGTCGCGGCCGACCCCGCGCACCCGCTGCGTGAACGCTTCGACGAGTACGTGGCCGATTTCATCGAGCGCATGAAGGCCGATCCCGACTTTATTGCCAAGGCCGACGACGTCAAGCGCTACCTGCTCGAAGACGACACGTTCAATGGCTACGTCGGTTCGCTGTGGGCCGAACTGAAGGCGTGGCTCAAGCGCGATCTGGCCAGCGACGATTCGAGCATGCGCCGCCGCATCATCGGCATGGGTGCCTGGATCGGCAAGGCGCTGGGCGACGATCCGCAGCTGCGCCAGTCGCTGCAAGAGAACCTCGAGGCTGCCGCCCGTGGCGTGGCGCCCGAATTCGCAGGCTACCTGACGCGCCACATCGCCGACACCGTCAAGCAATGGGACGACCGCGAAATGTCGGCCCAGATCGAACTCAATATCGGCAAGGACCTGCAATACATCCGCATCAACGGCACTATCGTCGGCGGGATGATCGGTGTGGTCCTGTACCTGTTGTCGCACCTTCCCGCACTGCTGCGCTAAGCCAAGGAACCCAGATGCACACGCTCTCCCTGAACGACTGGCTCGCCGCCCACCCCGATATCGAAGCCGTGCCCGAGCGCGATTTATATGTCGTGGCGCGCTACATGATTCCCGTGGACGCCACCCTGGCGCAGGGCTGCCTGGAAGCATCGGGCATCCCGGCGATGCTGGCCGACGCGCACCTGATGCAGACCGACCTTCTGCTGGCGCCCGCGCTGGGCGGCGTGCGGCTCCTGGTCCCGGCCGAGCACGTGCAGGCAGCGCACGAGGTGCTGCTGGCGCTGGCGCGCGGGGACTTCGCGCTTGATGAAGATGCGCCCGATGGCGAGTGGCGCACGCCGACTTGACGGCGCCTGTCCGGCAATCGCGCCACACGAGGCAACCGGCTGACTACGCAGGCTGGCCAGTCTCGACGATCGCCTCGAAGTGTTTGAGAAGTCCTTCTGCCACATTGTCCCAAGTGTTTTCCAGCGCGTAATCACGTAGCCGCTCCGGATCCCAGGTCTGCGCCAGAGCCAGGCTGATGGCTTGCGCGAACGGCTCGGGCTGTCTGGTGTCGACGAGGATTCCCAGGTCCGGTCCGGTGATGATCTCGGGCACGCCCCAGGTACGATGGGCCACCACCGGCGTGGCGCACGCCATGGCCTCGAGGATGACATTGGGCCAGCCTTCCTTTTCACTCGCGAGGCAGAACACGTCAGCGCAAGAGTACCAGGTATGCAAGTCAGTGTTCAGCACGGCGCCAGCCCACACGATCTGGTTGGCAATCCCGAGCTCTGCCGCCAGGGCACGCAGCCTGGCCTCGCAGTCGCCTTCCTCGCCCCCTTGCCCCACGATGATCAAGCACAGATCCGTCAGACCTTCGGCGCGCAGCAAAGCGTGGGCTCGCAGCAGGATATCCACGCCTTTGCGTGGTACCAAATGGGACACCGAGAGCATGTAGCGTTTGCCAGGCGGTAGGCCGAGCGCTTTGCGGGCATCGGCTTTCGCGGTGGGACGAAACCGTTTGGTGTCAACGCCGTTGGTCGAGGCGTGGCCCTTGTCCGACGGCGCTCCCAGCCTTATGGCGCCGTCCACCAGTGCTCTGGCAACGCCAAAGTAACGTGCGCTATGACGCAGGGCGAACAGCACTTGCCGAATCCGCACGGGAAAGCGGGGAAGATCGTTGATGTCGTGGCCGCGCAAGGTGACCACATAGGGCTTGCCAAGGACGCGCGAAACCAGGGCACCGGCAAACCCTTCGGGAAACGCCAAGTGGCAATCGAGCATATCGATCTTGTTCCTGAGGCCATGGGATTCGATGAAGCGCCAGAGCGCGAAGGCCAGGAACACACCTTCCAGAGGCTTGCATACTGCGGGAATGGAGAAAAATTTCGGGAAATACGTGGGGTACGCGTTCTCGTCGGTTCGCGAGGCGATCTGGCTCCGGTTGGCATAACGTGGAAAGTATCGCTCGCCAGGAAACCAGGGAATCGGTGAGACCACGATCAGATCGACCTTGTCGGACAATGCATCCAGCCGCTGCTTCACGAATTGGGCATGTACCGGCATCTGCGGATTGGGAAACATGGTGGCGATGCAGAGAATGCGCATACGACTCTTCATACGTCGTCCATGACATCGGACAGGAAGCGGCTCGCTTTCGCCTCCCAGCTTTCGCTCTGAAGAAAGCGCTCGAGGCTGGTGTGCGAGTCGCCTGACTGGGTCAAGGCGCCCGATTCGATCGTGGCCAGGGCCGATGCCACAGCCTGGGGAAGTGCTTCCGGCCCCGCCAGGGTCAGGTACGGGGCGAGCCGGATCGCTTCAGGAAGGGGGGACGCGATGACCGGCTTGCCCGTGGCCAGGTACTCCTTGAGCTTGAGAGGATTGATGTTCCAGGTTGATTCATTGACCACGTAAGGCAGGATGCAGAGGTCGAAATGGGCAACGTGTCCGGGCAAATCGGCATAGGGCACTGCGCCGAAAAAACGCAGATTCGGCACATCGCGGAATTCACCCGGATCGCGATCCACGACTGGCCCCAGCACGACGAAGGTCGCTTGCGGTGACAAAAGGGCTGCCGCCTTGAGGGCTGGTCCATCGACACGCTGATCGAATACGCCGAACATGCCGACCATGGGATGTGGCACGTCGGCCAGGGGACTCGAAGGATCCGGCATGGCGTCGGAAAAATGCGCGAGGTCCACCCCATGGGTCAGCAAGGTCGAAGCGCTCGCGAAAGGGGCGCGGGTTTCAAGAATCGAGGTGGATGTGGCAATCATGAGATCGCAAGCATTCAACGTTTCTTGCTCCAGGCGATGCATGGCTTGGCCATTGATCCCGTGCCAATGCGTGAAGTCGTCCACACAGTAATAGACCTTGCGCCTGAAAATATGATCGCGAAAGAGGCCGGGGACGATGGGCGATGTACTTACCAGGATGGGATGCTTGCCCGGTGCCACATGCCGGAGCGCCTCATAAACGGCGCCAGAGAGAAGGTGGTGATTCAGTGCAGTGGATGTGGGCCCTTGGAACGAGGGCCACATGACCGGATTGACGATATAGGGGAAAACGCTGTCCTTGCATAATGGTGCAGAGCGCATGTTCCCAACATCACTCGATCGATCTTCCGAGCGTGTTCTGAACCTGGCATCGGGACGAATCCAGGAGCGAATAACCTGCATCGTCCTTTTGAAGTCATGCCAGTTGAATCGAGGCGTACGCAAGCCAATGGTATTCACCCAGATAACTTGGACCTGCGGAATAATCCTCAAGAACAAATGCTGGCAACTTGACGGGTGGCGGCCCCAATCGTCGGAAAAAACGACAAATACATATTGGGACAATTGCTGTTTAAGGTGTGGCATTCAGGCCAATGGTTTGAAAAGGGCACTTGGGCAAAGTAAGGAACCTGCAAGCGCCTGTGAATAAGACAGAGTCATGAACGAATTCGTTCATGATATCACCCGGCGCCATGCTGATCGCTGCCTAATTCGTTTTTTGGCCCTGGAAACCGTTAAAGCTATTCAAGTCGCATATGGTCTCAGGTTTGGTCCTGTACCCGCCTTTGTGCAGCGCGAACCTGAAGCCCTGACACTATTTTGTGGATCTCGCCGGTCAACGGATGCTTGGTGATTCGAAGCGAAAAATACCAGAGGCATGCGAGGGGCACGGCTGAAACAACGAGAACAAACACCGGTACAAAGGAAGCCGGAATAAGTAGTTTCAGCAAACCCGCACCCGCCATGCATATGATTGCAACTGCAGCACTGGGCCATAAAGCCAGTAGCATGCTGGTGAAGCGGTACTGAAGAAAAATGCGTTGCTGGATAATTACAACTGGCATCGCAAGCACCGTTGCAGCGCAGATCACCCAGGAAAAACTTTGAATACTGCCGTCGAACAAGGCGAAAGCAAAGGCAATGCGCGTTACAAGGGTAACCAAAACAGGCAGCGCCCCCAGGTAAGGTCGGCCGATTGCACTCACTGCGGCAGGGTAATAGTTGAACATCGTGCTGATCGCGCACGCCACCAATAATCCATCCATGGCAGGCACCGAAGGCAGCCATTTTTCACCATAGAGCACGACAATGATTTCGGTCGAAAATATGTAGGTCAGTACAAAAGCTGGCCAGGCGATACCGGTCAGGAGGGCCGTCGCCCTGCTCAGCAATGCGGGGAGAGACTCGCCACGGTAGTGAGCTTGGGCAAGGTAAGCCTCCGAGCCATAGTTCGCCGTGCTACCGGCGATATGGAAAAAGATGGTCACGGTGGAGTTGGCCCGACTGAAAAGGCCCACCAGGCTCGCATTTCCCAGTTTACCCAAAAGAATATCGGGAATCGAACTATTGACCGCATTCATGCAATTCGTGAGCATCGAACCGACCCCAAAATGCACCACGCCGCGCCAGTGCTTGAAAGAAGGCAGCCATGGAAGATATTTGGGCCTGAGTGGTATATAAATGAGGCAACAGACGATGATATTGGCAAGATTGGCCCAAGCCATGCTGATCGCACCAAAACCCATGATGGCAAGGGTGATACAAGTAATGGCCGACGCTGACGTGCTTGCTGCAGCAACCCACGCCTGCTTGCCTGCAGCGAATTCGCGGGTGAGCAGGGAGCCTGTAATGGAGCCAAAGGGTATCAACGCGAAGCAGAGGGCCAGCACCTTCATCACTGGAATCATTTCCGGCTCATTGAACCATCTGCCGATCCAGTCGCTGCTGGCATAGATGGCAGCCGCTAATAACCATGATGTCGTGAAAATGACGCCGCTTGCCGCGCGAAGTTTTTCTGGCGTCAGATCCTTCTCTCTCTGAAGGTAACTTCCTACGCCAAAATCCTGAAAAATGTGCGCGATATTGACCAGCACAATGGTCATTGAATAGACGCCAATCTCGGCAGGGCTCAGCAGACGTGCCAGAAACAGATTGACCGAAAATTGGATGACCGTGAGACCAGTCGAGGAAAAAAAGGTGATAAAGAGGGAGCGCCGGATATTCACCATGGATAAAGCCAAGTTCTTTGTAGTTATTCAGCTCATTATGCACGGTGGTGCATGCCCCACCTCTTTTTTTGGGCTGGCCTGGTTGGCGAAGCCAATCACATGCCGCCTCGTCGCGGGCAAATCCAACTCGATCAAGGAGGGCAGCGTCGACGTCAGCAATGCTTTGCGCATAAAAAAACCGCAGTCTCCCTGGAGAACTGCGGCTTCCTGAACATCGCGATACTGCAAACACATGATTCTTGGTGGTGATAGGTGGACTTGAACCACCGACCCCAGCATTATGAGTGCTGTGCTCTAACCAACTGAGCTATATCACCGGAACGGGCAAAAGCAAAATGGCCTGACTCGTTGGAGCCAGGCCATCGCCTGAAATCTTTGGTGGTGATAGGTGGACTTGAACCACCGACCCCAGCATTATGAGTGCTGTGCTCTAACCAACTGAGCTATATCACCGCAACGGCAAGTATTATCCGGCGTGAGTGGATGGCTGTCAAGATCGCCGGCGCGTATACGTCACAAATAGTCGCCGCGCATGTCATTTTTCCAACAGCGCAAGGTGCGCCAGCATCGCGCCGGCCGGATCCGGCCCCAGGCAATCGATGACGATCCGGTCCGGCATCGCGCGCAGCCACGTGATCTGGCGCTTGGCGAGCTGGCGCGTGGCGATGATGCCCGTCTCGCGCAGCGTGGCGCGGTCGATGCGTCCGTCGAGATAATCCCAGGCCTGGCGGTAGCCCACGCAGCGGATCGACGGCAGCAGCGGCGACAGGTCACCGCGCGCCCGCAGCCGCGCCACCTCCGCCACCAGCCCGCTGTCATCGCGCGAGCCCAGCATCGTGTCAAAGCGCTGCGCGATGCGCTTGTGCAGTACCGCGCGGTCATCGGTCTCCAGGCCAAACGAGACGAGCCTGAACGGCAGCACGGGCTTCGTGCGCAGCGCCAGCAGCGCCGACATCGGCTTGCCGGTCAGTTCGATGATTTCCAGAGCGCGGTTGATGCGCTGGGCGTCGTTCGGTGCCAGCCGGTCAGCGGTGACGGGGTCGAGCGCGCGCAGCTTGTCGTGCATGCCGGGCCAGCCGATGCGCGCCGCTTCGGCGTCGAGCGCAGCGCGCAGTGCCACGTCGGCAGTCGGCAGATCGTCCAGCCCCTCGACCAGGCCCTTGAAATACATCATCGTGCCGCCCACCAGCAGCGGCAGCGCGCCGCGCGCCGTGATCTCGGCCACCAGGCGGATCGCATCGTTGCGGAACTGCATGACCGAATACGCATCGAGCGGATCGAGGATGTCGATCAGGTGATGTGGCACGGCGGCCAGTTCATCGGGTGTGGGCTTGGCAGTGCCGATGTCCATCTCGCGATAGACCAGGGCCGAGTCGACCGAGATGATTTCGACGGGGCGCGTTTGGGCGATGCGCAGGGCGGCGGCGGTCTTGCCGGAGGCGGTCGGGCCCATGATGGCCACGGCCAGCGGTGTGTTCATGGCCACCATCACTGACCGCGCAGGAACAGCTTGTCGAGCGCAGAGATCTCAAGCTGCACCCAGGTCGGGCGGCCGTGGTTGCACTGGTCGGCGCGCTCGGTGCTTTCCATCTGGCGCAGCAGCGCGTTCATTTCGGGCTGGCTCAGGATGCGGTTGGCGCGCACCGCCGTGTGGCAGGCCAGGGTGCCCAGCAGCTCGTTGCGCCGTTCGATCAGCACGCGCGAGCCGCCGAATTCGCGCACGTCGCGCAGCACGTCGCGCGCCAGCGTTTGCGCATCGGCGTTCTTGAGCAGCGTCGGCACGCTGCGCACTGCCAGCGTCGTGGGCGACAGGGCCGCGATATCGAAGCCCAGCGTTGCCAGGGTGTCCGCGTGCTCGTGCACGGTGGCGACCTCCATCGCGTCGGCATAGAACGTCACCGGGATCAGGAGCGCCTGCACCTGCATTTCCTGGCCCTGCGCCTGGGCGTCCAGCGCATTCTTGATCTGCTCGTACAGGATGCGCTCGTGGGCCGCGTGCATGTCGACCAGCACCAGGCCGCGCGTGTTCTGCGCCAGGATGTAGATGCCGTGCAGCTGGGCCAGCGCGAAGCCAAGCGGGAAGTCGTCGTTCGACAGCGGCTTGTCGGCGGCCGTCATGGGCACCGGCACCGGCACCTGCACCGCGGCCGTACTGGCGGCATCGGATGCAAACAGCGCGCCGTAGGCTTCAAGGCGTTGGGGCACGCCGCCACCCGTGGCCGCATCGTCCCAGCGGCTGCCCGCTGCGTATGGCGATGGCGAGAAGGTCTGCGTCAGCTGCGCGCCGAACGAGGTCTGCTCGTGCGGGCGCTGTTGCGGCTGCGATGGCGATTGCGACAGTTGCGAGGTTTGCCATAGCGGCGTGCCGCTCGGGCGTACCTCGGCGGCCGTCATCGGTCCCGGCACGCTGCCGTGCGCGGTGGCCGACGTTTGCGCCAGCGTGCGCTGCACCGCGTGGAACACGAACTGGTGCACCGCGCGGCTGTCGCGAAAGCGCACCTCGGTTTTCGACGGGTGCACGTTGACGTCGACCAGCGCCGGGTCGAGGTCGAGCGAGAGCACATAGGCCGGGAAACGGTCACCGTGCAGCACGTCCTGGTAGGCTGCCTTGACTGCGTGCACCAGCACCTTATCGCGCACGAAGCGTCCGTTCACGTAGAAGAACTGGCCGTCGGCGCGCGCCTTGGAGGCGGTTGGCAGGCCGACGTAGCCGTGCAGGTGCAGCGGACCGGCTGCTTCGTCGAGCGCCAGGCGCGCCTCGGCAAAATCGTTGCCCAGGATGTGGGCGCTGCGCTTGGCTGCTTCGCTGACGTTCCAGTGGTCGATCGTGCGGCCGTTGTGCGACAGACTGAAGGCCACGTCGGGGCGCGACAGCGCGATCCGGCGCACGACCTCGGCGCAGTGCGCGTATTCGGTCTGTTCGGACTTGAGGAACTTGCGCCGCGCCGGCGTATTGAAATACAGGTCTTGCACGTCGATCGTGGTGCCACAGGCGCCCGACGATGGCGCCACCACGCCCTCGTGCGAGCCGACGATCTCGAACGCATGCGCGGCGTCGGCCGTGCGCGAGGTCACGCGCACCGAGGCGACCGACGCAATGGAGGCCAGCGCTTCGCCGCGAAAGCCCAGCGTGCCGACGTTTTCCAGGTCGCTCAGCGAGGCGATTTTCGACGTCGCGTGGCGCGACAGCGCGAGGGGCAGCTGCTCGGGCGCGATGCCGCGGCCGTTGTCGGTGATGGCGATGCGCTTGACGCCGCCTTCTTCCAGGCGGATGGTAATCGTCGTCGAACCGGCGTCGAGTGCGTTTTCCAGCAGTTCCTTGACGACGGCTGAGGGCCGCTCGACCACTTCGCCGGCGGCGATCTGCGAGATGAGCTGGTCGGGAAGCTGCTGGATGGGGCGGATGGTCGGGGCAGGGGCGTTCATCCGCAGATTATAGCCCGCCCAAAAAGCGCCGGATCGTCCCCGGCTGCAAATTGCGCCGCCGCCCCTGTGGCTTCAGGGCTGCTCGCGCACGGGAATCGGCACGTTGCACAGGTCGATCGCGCCGGCCGCGACCTTGCTCCACGGTCCACCGCGATTGCGCTGGGCGTCGATCACGGCCTGGAACGCAGCGCTGTCCGAGCGCATGACTTCGAGCTTGCTGCGCTCGGCGGGCGGTACGTCCGCTGCCATGCGCACGCTGGCGATCGGCGTGCGCTGTTCGGCCTTCTCGTAGAAGCCCGAGGCACCGGTCCCGCGCGGCATGACGGTGAGCAGCGGCATGCCGGCCACGATGCGGCCCACGACCGTGATGTTGCGGTCCAGGTGGCGCGGCGCGTGGCCGATCACCGTATAGAGCTGCGAGCCATTGCCGGTATCGGCGCCGTTGTCGCGCGCCACGCCGATCATCGCGTAGCAGTGCGGCAGCCAGGTTTGCCGGGTGGCCGGATTGCGCGCGACGGGAAAGCCGTCGACGTGGCCGACCTGCGGCGCGTAGACGTCGCGTTCCTTCAGGCGGGTGAAGGCGTCGCTCTTGGTGTACGGCACGGTGAATTCGGCAGCCACGGTCTTGGCGGCCTTGAACGGGCGCGGCTTTTCTTCATCCGGATCGCCCCATTGCACGACGAAGCCGTCCTGCGCGCGCATCACCCACAAGCCGTCGAAGTAGCGCTCGCGTACCAGCGCGCGGATATTGGCCACCGTGTTCGGCGCGAAGCGCGGCGCCAGTTCGATGACGACGCGGCCCGTTGGCAGTTCGATGTACATCGTGTTCTCGGGATCGAGCGCGCGCCATTCGGCTGCTTTGGATGCCTTGACGACATCGGCCACCGTCAGCCTGGGCGGCAATTCCTGCCCTGCCTTGGCCGGCGCGGCGTGCGCGCTGGACATGGTCAGCAGCGCGCAGAGCGCCGCGCCGACGGTTGCGTGGATCGTGTTCTTTTTTGATGACGCTGCCTGCATCTGCTCTCCCTGTCGCGGCGGCGCCGCTGTCATGTTTATCGAACAATTGTAATCGAGGGCAAAGCGTGTGATGCAAGGAAGGTACGAAGTGTTGTTGCCCCGGCCAGCAAACCGGCCAATCCGGACTTTAAATGCCCCATGTTGCCGACGCGCACTCAAGTTACAGGCGCCGGCTCCGATAAAGGATGGAGAGAATCAAACTATCCGAAAATCACATGCGTAACCTGATCGCACTATGTACCCTGGGCCTGGTCACCGCCCTGGCACAGGCGAACGAACCGACACCGAAGACCGCCAAGCCTGTGGCCGAGCCGGCCAAGCCTGCGATCGCGTCAATCCGGCCGAACCTCAAGCCGGCTGCGCCTGCCGCCGCCGCTACGCCCGCGAAATCCGAAGAGGATACCGAGGTCGATCTGTCGGTGCGCATCGCCGAAAAGCTCGCCGAGCTGCGCGCCAAGCAGGCCCTGCGCGCTGAAGAAGCCGCGCGTGCCCGCAAGGCGGCCGACGCGCGCCGCAAGCGGGAAGCCGCAATGGTGGCGGCCGTGGCCGTCGAAGCGGCCAAACCGAAGAACGGCACGCACTGGAGTTATGACGGTGAATTCGGACCCGAGAACTGGTCCAAGATCAATACTGCGTGGGCGGCCTGCAATGCAGGCAATCGCCAGTCGCCGATCGACCTGCGCGACGGCATCAAGGTCAACCTCGAGCAGATCACCTTCGACTATCAGCCGAGCTCGTTCAACGAAATCGACAACGGCCACACGGTGCAAGTCAATGTCGCGGGCGGGAACTTCCTGACCGTGGGTGGCACCACCTACGAGCTGCAGCAGTTTCACTTTCACCGGCCGGGTGAAGAACGCGTCAATGGCCGCGGCACCGAGATGGTGGTGCACATGGTGCACAAGAGCTACGACAACAAGATCGCCGTGCTGGCGGTGCAGCTCGAGCGTGGCGATGCCAATCCGATGATCCAGACCGTGTGGAACAATCTGCCGCTGGAAAAGCTGACGACCGTGACGCCGTCGATCGTGCTGAATGTGAACGAGATCCTGCCGGCGCGGCGCGATTACTTTACGTACATGGGCTCTCTGAGCGAGCCGCCATGTACCGAGAACGTGCTGTGGATCGTGATGAAGCAGCCGATGACGGCCTCGCCGCAGCAGATGGCCCTGTTCTCGCGCCTCTATCCGTACAATGCGCGGCCTGTGCAGCCGAGCAATGGACGGATGATCAAAGAGTCTATGTGACGGCGCTCAGCTGACCCGGTAGCGGCCTTCCCAGGCTGCGCCAGGCTCGAGCTGCACCGGCGTCAGCTGCGCCGGTTCGATGCAGACGAAGCGCTGATACTCTTCGTCCTCCATATCTGCCAGCGCTGCCGTGTCGGCCGCGCCCGGATTCCACACGACCGCATCGGAAAAGCCTTCCTGTTCGAGCGTCAGCACGCGCGCCCAGGTGCCCAGGAAGATGGTGTCGTCGACCTGTTCGTACACCACGTCAAGCTTGTCGGCGATCGATAGCGTGCCTGCTTCGAGGCCTTCGATGCGCACGTCGGCCAGGTGTGGCACGAGGTGGTAGCTGTGCAGCGCCGCCGCAAACGGAAACGCTGCGTCGCCCGTATTACGCACATTCAAGGCCATGATCAGTTCATTGGCGCGCACAGCCACGCGCAGCTGCAGCGCGAACCGGTGCGGCCACGCGCCCGCCATGGCTGGCGGCAGATCGGCCTCGTTCAGGCCGAACACGGCCCACGCCTCGCCATCTTCAACGCCACTGTCTTCCAGGCGCCAGGTGGACACGCGCGCAAAGCCATGGCGCATGCCGTCGCCTTGCTCGGCGAATTGCGGAAAGATCACCGGCACGCCGCCACGGATCGCGCGGCTGCCGTCGAGCGCCGAGCGGGCGCTCAGGAACATGCGCTCTCCGCCATCGGCCCCGTGCCACGAAACCAGGTGCGCGCCGTACAGCGTGACGACGGCGGTGGCGCCGTCGGGCGCCGTGATGCGGATCGCGGGCAGCTGCCCGAAAGTGATGTGGTCCATGTCAGGTCTGGCGGCTCTTGGCCATCGGCGGGTTGTCGGCGAAATAACGGCGGATGCCGTTCGTGATGGCGTTGGCCAGTTGGTCCTGGTAGCCGTTGTCGTTCAGGCGCGCTTCTTCCTGCGGATTCGAGATGAACGCGGTCTCCACAAGAATCGACGGAATGTCGGGCGCCTTGAGCACGGCAAAGCCGGCCTGTTCGACCGACGCCTTGTGCAGCCGGTTGATGCCGCCGATTTCGCGCAGCACGGCCTTACCGAGCTTGAGGCTGTCGGTGATCTGCGCCGTCGTCGACAGGTCGAACAGCACGCTGGCAAGCTGCCTGTCGGCGCTGCCGCCGGCCAGGTTCACGCCACCCACGAGGTCGGCCCGGTTCTGGTCGTTGGCCAGCCAGCGCGCGGCGCTGGAACTGGCGCCTTTTTCGGACAGCACGAACACCGATGAGCCGCGCGCGGTGGGCGAGACCCAGGCGTCGGCGTGGATCGAGACGAACAGGTCGGCCTGCACCTTGCGCGCCTTTTGCACACGGGTGTTCAGGGGCACGAAGAAGTCGCCGTCGCGGGTCAGCATCACGCGCGTGTTCGGCAGTTGTTCGAGCTTGGTCTTGAGGCGCTTGGCCACTGCGAGCACGATATCTTTCTCGCGGCTGCCGCTGGCGCCGATCGCGCCTGGATCTTCACCGCCGTGGCCCGGGTCGAGCGCGATGGTGACCATGCGCGCCACTTTCTGCGGCTGGCGGGCACTGGCCCTGCCGGGCGTAGGCTGCACTGCCTGGGCCGGCGGCGTGCCTTGCAGGCCCGAGATCGCGGATTCGAGCCGGGCAATGGCGTCCGGCGCGGCGTTCGGCTGCGTGCGTGGCGCCACTGGCGGCGGGGTCGGGATCTGCACCGGCGGCGTGGCGGCGACGATGGCGCCTGCCGCTGCGGCCGTACCCGGACCGATGGCGCCGGACGGCGGCAGCACGGTGGCCGGCATCGTGGCGCCCGGCGGGCCGGACACCGGATCGCCCAGCGCCGGCGTGCCGGCCGCCACGGTCTTGGTCGGGCCGGTGCTCCATTCGCCGCTTTCGATCATCGCCGCGATCGGATCGACCGGCGTGACGGGATACAGATCGAAGATCAGGCGGTGCTGGTAGCCAGCCACGGGCGCGAGCGTAAACACCTGCGGCTTGACCTCGGCCTTGAGGTCAAACACCAGGCGCACGACATTCGGCCGGTTCTGGCCCACGCGCACCTGCTTGATGTACGGGTCGTTCGATTCGATCTTGGCCACCAGGCTCTTGAGCGTGGGGTTCAAGCCCAGGCCCTCGATGTCCACGACCAGGCGCGGCGGATCGGGAATCAGGAAGTGCTCGGTCTTGAGATCGGTGTCGTTTTCGAGCGTGACGCGGGTGTATTCGGGCGCGGGCCAGACACGCACTGCCAGGATCTGGTTGGCGCTGGCAGGCAGCGGCGCGACGACGGACAACAGCAGCGTGCCGCCGGCCTTGAGCATGACGCGGCGGCGTGCGGAAGCAGTATTTACTGGGGCGGCGGGAGGAAAGCGAGACGATCGAGGCATAGCAGGCCTAATTCAGACAACGCTTGCAATTCTACAGCACGGCCGTTTCCGCTGACGCTCAGCAGTAAACGGATGTCCGGCGGCGGTAACACGGGCTCGCCTTTTTCGGGCCACTCGACGATGCAGACGTTGTGGCCGTCGAAATCTTCGCGAAAGCCGGCGTCCAGGAATTCTTCCGGACTCGACATGCGATACAGATCGTAGTGGATCACGCTCAGCGGTTGATGGTCAAGCGTCACGTTGTACGGCTCCGACAGCGTGTAGGTCGGGCTCTTGACCGTGCCCGTGTGACCGAGCGCGCGCAGCAGGGCGCGGGTGAGGGCGGTCTTGCCGGCGCCGAGGTCGCCGTGCAGATAGATGACGAGGCCCGGCGCCAGCGCGCGGGCTAGCGCGCCGCCCAGTGCATCGGTGGCCGACTCGTCCGGCAAATAGTGGTGCTGGTGCGCTTTGATGGGCTGCATGGCATAAAATAGCGTGTTGTACTGCATTCTTCTTGTGGTGTTCCCACCCCGGTATGTCCGATTCCCCAACCTCATCCGTCGACCTGCCCCAGCTAGCGCGCGCCATCAAGGGATGGGGCGCGGGGCTGGGCTTTGCCGACGTGCGCATTGCCGATGTCGATCTGGGGCACCTGGAAGCGGGCCTGCAAGCCTGGCTGGATGCGGGCTACCACGGCGAGATGGATTATATGGCAACCCACGGCATGAAGCGTGCGCGGCCGGCCGAACTCGTGCCCGGCACCGTGCGCGCGATCGTGGTGCGGATGGACTACCTGCCAACCGAACGCCAGGGCGACTGGCGCGCCGGGGAACGGCTGCGCCAGGCTGACCCGAACGCGGCCGTCGTGTCGGTGTATGCGCGGGGCCGCGACTATCACAAGGTACTGCGCAATCGGTTGCAGGCGCTGGCCGAGAAGATCCAGGATGAAATCGGACCGTTCGGGTTTCGCGTGTTCACCGATTCGGCGCCCGTGATGGAATTGCCGCTGGCCGAAAAAGCCGGTTTGGGCTGGCGCGGCAAGCACACGCTGCTGCTGTCGCGCGCGGCCGGCTCGACCTTCTTCATCGGTGAAATCCTGATCGACCTGCCGCTGCCGGTCGACCCGCCCACCGGCAAGCATTGCGGCGGCTGCACCGCCTGCATCGACATGTGCCCCACTGGAGCGATCCTGGGCCCGGGCAAGCTCGACGCGCGGCGCTGTATCTCGTACCTGACAATCGAGCTGAAAAGCAGCATCCCTGAAGAGTTGCGCCCGCTGATCGGCAACCGCATTTATGGCTGCGACGATTGCCAGGTCGCATGCCCGTGGAACAAGTTCGCGCAGCGGGCGCAGGTGCCCGATTTCGACGAGCGCAATGGCCTGGGCGAGGGCGACCTGATCGGCCTGTTCGCGTGGGAAGAAGCCGAATTCAACCGGCGCATGGAAGGCAGTCCGATCCGCCGCATCGGGCACGAGCGCTGGCTGCGCAATCTGGCGGTGGGGCTGGGCAATGCGGCCGAACAGTTGCGCGGCGACGCGGCCATCGTGGCAGCGCTGCAAACGCGGGCCGATCATCCATCCGAACTGGTGCGCGAGCACGTGGCGTGGGCGCTGGCGCGCCATGGTGCCTGGCCCGACTCTGCCACCTAGACTGCGATGCGTTTCAGGCGCAGCGCCGACCAGTCGCCATCGATGGAAATCATGGCCACGCCGGTAATCCCATGCTCTTTGGCATAGGCATTGATCGAGTCACGGTTGATATCGGTCGCCTTCGAGGCCGTCTGCTTCAGGTACGCGATCCAGAGCGAGCCGGTATCACGCAACTGTTGTTTGGCGAGCGGCAGGTAATGCGCGAGGTCGTTCTGACCCAGGCAAAACATCAGGATGACGTCGAACGGCCCGTCCCCTTGTTTGACGATGTCGGCCGGCAGTTGCGCCGTCATGGTCGGATTGGCTTGGCCATTGAGCACGAGCATCGATTTCGCCGTGCGTAAAAACATCTTGTCTGCAACTGTCTTTTCGTTCATGCGCGTTTCCTGAAAGAGCCTGTGCATCGCGGCGCCCTGGCCGCGGCGCGTTCAGACTTTATTTTACAAGGCTGTTGCGCACCCTTCAGACCCTTTACGCGCAGGAAATGAAGACAGTGTGAAGGCAGCGCGAGCGCGCCGCCGGTATTTACTTGAGCAAGCCGGCCAGCTCAACCGCCGTCTTGACCTGCATCTTGTCGAAGATATGGGCCCGGTGCACCTCCACCGTGCGCATGCTGATGCCGAGCTTGTCGGCCACGACCTTGTTCATCATGCCGGCCAGGATCAGGTCGAGCACTTCGCGTTCGCGCGTCGACAGCGTCGCCAGCCGCGCCTGCACCGCAGCGGATGTGGCCGCCTTGCGCGAGGCGGCCAGCGCTTCTTCCACGCGGTCCATCAAGACATTGTCATTGAACGGTTTCTCGAAGAAATCGAAGGCGCCGCGCTTGAGGGAATCGACCGCCATCGGCACCTCGCCGTGGCCGGTCAGAAAAATCACCGGCAGGCGCGGCAGCAAACCGCGGCCGATCAACTGGTCGAACACGGCAATGCCGTTCATGCCGGGCATGCGCACGTCGAGCAGCACGCAGTCGCCGCTGCCGTCGAGGTCCTTGATGACATCGAGGAATTCCTGGCCGCCGGGATAGCTGCGCACGTTGAGGCCGCGCGATTGCGCCAGCCAGGCGAGCGAATCGCGTATGACTTCTTCGTCGTCGACGATGTGCAGCATGGGGGTCTCCGTAATAGTCGGGCAGGGCGCCGCACGCGATTCTAGCCGACCGCCCGACTCCCTGCCTGCGCCGGCAGCGAAAACGTGAATACGGTGCCCCCGGGCGGATACGGCGCATGGCTCAGGGTGCCGCCATGGAACTCGATCGCCGTGCGGCAGATCGACAGCCCCATGCCCATGCCTTCGGCCTTGGTCGAATAGAACGGCGAAAACAGCCGCTCGGCCACTTCGGGCGAGATACCGTGGCCGCGGTCGATCACCGAGACGGCCACCTGGTCGTCGATGTGCGCCGCCTCGATGCGCAGCACGCGCTGGTCCGGCACGGTGTCCTGCATGGCCTGGATGCCGTTGCGCGTGAGGTTGAGCAGCACCTGCTCGAGCAGGACGCGGTCGGCCAGCACGGACGGCAGGCCCGGTGGCAAGTGCACGCGCAGCACCACGCCGGCCTGGCGCGCCTGCAATTCGATCAGCGCATGCACGCTGGCAATCACGCTGCGGATCGTCAGTTCCTGGCGCAGCGGTTCCCGTTTCTTGACGAACTCGTGCACGCTGCGGATGATGTGCCCGGCGCGCTGGGCTTGCTGGCGCGCCTGTTCCAGGGCGTGGCGCAGCATGCCGGGCTTGACTTCCTGGCCGGTGCCGGCGGCGCGGTCGAGCATGTTCAGCGCGCCGACCGTGTAGCTCGAGATGGCCGCCAGCGGCTGGTTCAGTTCGTGCGCCAGCATCGACGACAGCTCGCCCATCGTGGCCAGACGCGCGCTGGCCTGCAGCTTTTCTTCCTGCTGGCGGTTGAGTTCTTCGACGCGCTTTCGGTCCGTGATGTCGAGCACCGAACTCATCCAGCCGGTATGGCGCCCGTCGACATCGACCAGGGGCGACTCGAACACCAGCACCGGCACGCGCACTTCGTCGGGCCGCTGGAACACGGTCTCGAACTGCGGCGTGACCTTGCCCGACAGGATGCCCTGGAAGCGGTCCTCGTATTCGGCCATCGCTTCGGGCGCCCAGTACGCCATCGGCGGCTTTTTGCCAATCAATTCTTCTTGCGACAGGCCGACAATCTGGCAAAAGGCGCGGTTCACGTACGTGACGCGGCCTTCGAGGTCACGCGCGCGCAAGCCCGTGATCAGCGAATTTTCCATGGCCGTGCGAAACGCCATCTGCTGGCGCAGCGCGGCCTCGGCCGCCAGCGTGCGCGAGATGTGGCGCCATAGCGCGGCCAGGCTCATCAACAAGCCAAGCGCCAGCACGATCACCGAGCCCACTAGCAGATTGGGCAGGAGTTGCGGCGCGCGCTTGACGCTGTTGGTCGACAGCACCAGCTGCGCGCCGGGCAGGTCGAGCTCGCGCTGATGGGTGTAGACGTTGCGACCCGGACCGCCCGACGCGCGGCGCGCCACCGGCAGCTCGTTACGATCGAGCAGCGTCAGCGCATTGTCCTGCGCGAACCACCACGGCACCGTTTCATCCAGCAGCACTTGCAGGCTGTAGGTTGCCACCAGGCTACCGGCGAACTGGCCGCCGCGAAACAGCGGCAGGTAATAATCGATCACGCCGTGGGTGGAGGCCGTGGCGCCATACGGCACACTGTAGCGGCCGCGCCGTATCGAGCGCGCCATCTCGCCGGCCAGCAAGGTGGCAGGGGGCAGGCCGGCGGCAGGCAGATCGCTGCCGTGGATGGCTTGCTGGACGCCGTCGGCATCGCTCCAGACCACGCGCACCAGTTCGGGGCCATTGGTAAACATCTGGCGGAAGCGGGCCGTCAGCTTGGCCGGCGGCAGCGGCGCGACGACGAGGTCGGCGCCGAGGGCGGCCAGTGCTTCTTCGCTGCGCGCCAGCTCGAAGCGCAGCGTCTGCTCGACCCACAGCGTATCGGCAATCAATTGCTCTTGCCGATCGTTGCTTTCCATCTGGCGCGCCTGCCATGGCAGCCAGATCAGCACGGCCAGAAACAGCAGCACCAGCAGGATCGGCACCATCCAGCGCAGGAAACGCCAGCCGCGCGAGCGCGCGCGCGGCTCGGGTTCGGCGTCCAGGTCGTCTGTCTCCCCGGGCTGGATGAACGGAAATTTCATGCAAGGTCCTGTTTTGGTTACACTGTCGGGCGCATCGTGGCATCGTCGCGATGGCGGGCAATGCGACATGTGCCAGTGTAACGTTTCATCAGGAAGAATCGAACCGTCATGCAATTCAATCTCCTGGCCGTGCGCGCGCTGTGCGCTGCATTGGCCGCAGCCGCCAGCATGAATGCCTGGGCACAAGGGCCGATCGTGATCAAGTTCAGTCACGTGGTGGCGCCGGACACGCCCAAGGGCCGCGCCGCCGAGCGTTTCAAGGCGCTGGCCGAGCAAATGACGCGCGGTCAGGTCAGGGTGGAAGTCTATCCGAACAGCCAGCTGTACAAGGACCGCGAAGAGCTCGAAGCGCTGCAACTGGGCGCGGTGCAGATGCTGGCGCCGTCGCTGGCCAAGTTTTCGCCGCTGGGCGTGCGCGAATTCGAAGCGTTCGACTTGCCGTATATTTTTCCGGACAAGGCGGCCCTGTACAAGGTGACGGAAGGGCGCATCGGGCGCGAGCTGCTGCGCAAGCTCGAACCGAAGGGCATCACCGGCCTGGCGTTCTGGGACAATGGTTTCAAGGTCATGTCGGCCAATCAGCCGCTGGTCGCGCTGAAGGATTTCGACGGGGTGCGCATGCGTATCCAGGCCTCCATGGTGCTTGATGCGCAGATGCGTGCGCTGGGCGCGCAGCCGATGGTGCTGGCGTTTTCGGAAGCCGCGCCGGCGCTGCGCGATGGCGTGGTGGAAGGCACGGAAAACACGCCGTCGAACATGTACACGCAGCGCATGCACGAAACGCAGAAACACCTGACCGTGTCGAACCACGGTTATCTGGGTTACGCCGTGATCGTCAACAAGAAGTTCTGGGACGGTTTGCCGGCGGCGACCCGCACGATTCTGGCGCGTGCAATGCGCGAAGCGACCGTGTACGAAAAGCAGATCGCCCAGCGTGCCAACGACGAGTCAATGGAAAAAATCCGCCGGGCCGGCACGACCGTGATTCATACGCTCAACCCGGCCCAGCAGGCCGAATGGCGCCGCGCATTGCAGCCGGTGTACGGCCAGATGGAAAACAGGATCGGCAAGGAGACCGTACATGCTATCCTGCGCGAAGTTGCACGCTGAGCCTGCGGGCTGCTTGGCAAGTGCATTTTGTTTATAAGTAAAACAATTTTGTAATTTTGTGACCTAAAAGATACATTTTCTATAAGCATTTGCGTTATCATGGCGCTCATACGCACTGAAGTGGTGCGGTGCAGGGCCAGTAACAAGCAGTACAGGTTTTGGGGGAGCATTGATATAAGAACGGTACTCGTACCGGAGAATATTCGAGGAGACACCACGTTTTACAGAAGTCGTTGGCACTGCCAAACGACCGGAGACGTGACCCGAATTGGAGCGCACCTGATGGTGCGCTTTTTTTTCGCCTGTTTTTCGTTTCCCGATGTCAAACGACTGGCCGCGCACTCGTTGCGGCGGGTAAGATGCCGGGGTGCCTGCCAGCGGGATGGTCCCGTTGCCGCGCACTGTCAACCGTCGCCATGAAGCCAGATCGCGCCTCCCTGTTGTTCAACGCCATCGTATCGGCGCCCTTTGGCGCGCTGGGCATCCGCACGGCCGACGACAAGGTATGCGAGCTGGTCTACCTGCCGCCATCGTTCGCCGAGAAAAGCGCCGACAGCGCGCTGGCCGAGCAGACAGCGCAGCAGGTCGCGCGGTACCTGCAGGATCCCGATGCCGTGTTCGACCTGCCGCTGCTGGACGTCGGCACCGAATTCCAGCGCAAGGTCTGGCAGCACATCCACGCGATCCCGCGTGGCGCCGTGCGCACGTACGGGCACCTGGCGCGCGTGATCGGCTCGGCCCCGCGCGCCGTCGGCCAGGCCTGCGGCGCCAACCGGTTCCCGCTCGTGATCCCGTGCCACCGCGTCACCGCCACCGGCGGCCTGGGCGGCTTTGCCAACCAGGATGACGAAAACGGCTTTCACCTGTCGGTGAAACGCTGGTTGCTGCGCCATGAAGGCGCCACCGCAAGCCCATGGCAACAGCAGTCGATCTTTCCCTGATCGACGAGTTCTGCGACACGCTCTGGCTGGAACAGGGCCTGGCCAAGAACTCGCTCGACGCCTACCGGCGCGACATGCGCCTGTTCGCCACCTGGCTGAACGCGCGCCAGCCCGAGCGCGGCTTGCTGACTGTCGGCGCGGACGACCTGGCCGCCTATTTTGCCGACCGCCATCCCGACTCGCGCCCGAGCACGGCCAACCGCCGGCTGTCGGTGCTCAAGCGCTTCTATGGCCTGGCGCTGCGCCGCAACCGCATCGACGTCGACCCGTGCCTGAAGATGGCGTCAGCGCGCCAGCCGACCCGTTTCGTGCACACGGTGAACGAAAGCCAGGTCGAGGCGCTGCTCGCTGCGCCCGACGTGGCCACGCCGCTGGGCCTGCGCGAACGCACGATGCTCGAGCTGATGTATGCCAGCGGCTTGCGGGTGTCGGAACTGGTGGCCCTGAAGCTGGTCGAAGTGAGCCTCAACGATGGCGTGCTGCGCGTGACGGGCAAGGGCAGCAAGACGCGTCTGGTGCCGTTTGGCGAAGAGGCGCGGCGCTGGATCGAGCGCTATCTGAAGGATGCGCGCGGCACCATCCTCAATGGCCAGATCGACGACGCCCTGTTCGTCACCAGCCGCGGTGGTCCGATGACGCGCCAGATGTTCTGGATCCTGATCAAGAAGCACGCCAAGAAAGCCGGCATCACCGGGCCGCTGTCGCCGCACACGCTGCGCCACGCGTTCGCCACGCACCTGCTCAACCATGGCGCCGATCTGCGCGTGGTGCAACTGCTGCTGGGCCACGCCGATATCTCGACCACGCAGATTTATACGCACGTGGCGCGCGAACGCCTCAAGCGCCTGCACACCGAGCATCATCCCCGCGGTTAGCGTTAAGGCAAGCCGGGATCCGCGCGGTAGTCCATAATGGCCGGTCAGGACGGTAGCCCTACCGCTCCATCATATCGAGGTGACTATGGCACGGAATAATTTTCAATACGAAAAACGGCAACGGGAACTCGACAAGAAGCGCAAGGCTGACGACAAGGCCAAGCGCAAGCTCGAACCAAAGAATGACGTCGATGCCGATGGCAACGCCATCGTGCAAGACAGCGACAGCGACAGCGACACCAGTACCGACAGCGACAGCAATGCCGACAGCGACGCCGTCGCTCCGGCAGCCGTGCCTGCCAGCCCGGCCTGAACCCATCATTGAACTAACCGCGGCAATTGCGGTCTGAGCCATCTGAATGCGACAAGCTGCCAGCTGGCTGCCCGAGTTGATTGCAGGGTGCAATTGCCTTCTTACCTCCTTGATTTTTTGCCAGCGCGCCATTTGCCGCTTCGCACACAAAGCGTGTCTCGCAGCATGCCACTGACAGGCTTGTCTCCCTGATCGCTGTCACTGCCCAAGCGAAAGGCGCTGCCGTGAGCAAGCTACTGCCAGATTCCCCGGGTCGTCCGGCGGCTGACTCATCCGGGGCCGGCGTACAAGCCTTCGACTGGCTCTACCATTTCGTCACGGCCCTCGAGCTGGCGCCGGCCGTTGCCGTGCACTCGATGGACCGCGCCGGCATCATCCGCTTCTGGAACCACGCCAGCGAAGAGCTGTACGGCATCCCGTCGGGTGACGCCGTCGGCCGCGCGTTTCGCGATCTGGTATTCCACCTCGACCGCCAGAGCGAATTCGAAGACGTCATTGCCACCATCTGGCGCACCGGCCAGGCGCCACAGGCAAGCGACTGGCTCGTGCAATCGATGACGGGCCGGCGCCACTGGGTCTACTCGTGCCACTATCCCGTCAAGCACGACGACGTGATGCACGAAGTGTTCTGCATGGAAATCGACATCACGGCGCGCAAGGAGGCCGAGACCAATCTCGAGCAGGCCGCGCAAGTGTTCCAGAATGCGCGCGACGCCATCATCATGATGGATGCCCAATACCGCGTGCGCGCCGTCAATGGCGCCTTCACCGCCATCACCGGGCATGCGCCCGAGCAGATCATCGGCCAGCCGCTGGCCAGCCTCGGCTGGGGCGTGGACGACGACTTCTATCAACGCATCTGGACCGGGCTCGAAGGCGCCGACCACTGGGAAGGCGAACTGGCCAGTGCGCGCAGCAACGGCCAGCGCTATCCGGTGCGGGTCACGCTGACGGCCATTCGCGATGCGCACGGCGATGTGTCGAGCTATATGGCGATGCTGTCCGACATCAGCGAGCGCAAGCGCATCGAAGAGCAGGTACGCCACCAGGCCGAGCACGACGCCCTCACGGGCCTGCCCAACCGCATCCTGTTCCTGGACCGGTTGCAGCAGGCGCTGGCCACCTGGCGCCGCCAGGGCAGCTGTTCCGCCGTCATGTTCCTCGATCTCGACAAGTTCAAGGCCGTCAACGACACCCATGGTCACCAGGCCGGCGACATCGTGCTGCGCGAAGTGGCGCTGCGGGTGCGCGCCTGTGTGCGCCAGGTCGACACCATCAGCCGGCTCGGTGGCGACGAGTTCGTCGTGCTGCTGGCCGACATCAAGGGCGCCGACCAGGCCGCCCACGTGGCCGTCGCCGTGACCCAGGCCGTGGCGCTGCCGATCGACATCGGTGGCCAGGAGGTGACGCTGTCGGCCTCCATTGGCATCGCGCTGTGCCCGGACGATGGCGCCGAAGTCGATACCTTGCTGCACCACGCCGATGTCGCGATGTACCACGCCAAGCAGAACGGGCGCGGCAGCTTCCAGTTTTTCAGCCCCGCCATGAACGCCCACGTGATCGAGCGCGTCGAGCTTGAGAACCGCCTGCGCCAGGCGCTCGACGGCAAGGAATTCATGCTGCAATACCAGCCTGCAATCGAAGTGGCGACCGGGCGCGTGACATCGGTCGAAGCGTTGCTGCGCTGGCGTCATCCGCAACGCGGGCTGTTGTTGCCGCACGAATTTTTGCCGGTGGCTGAGGAGTCCGGGCTGATCGTCCCGATCGGCGAATGGGTGCTGCGCGCAGCGTGCCAGCGGGCGCGTGCGTGGCGCCATGCCGGGGCCGCCGTCGCGGTGGCCGTCAACCTGTCGGACGCCCAACTGGAACACGACGGCTTGCTGCCGGCAATCGACGCCGCATTGGAGGGCGCCGGCCTGCCGCCCGCCGCGCTCGAACTCGAGATCGCAGAAGACGCGCTGATCCGGGGCGAGTCCGCGTTTGCCGATACGGCGCTGGCGCTGCGTGCCCGCGGGGTGCGGCTGAGCATTGACCGCTTTGGCACCGGCCTGTCGAGCCTGGAAGCATTGCGGCGCTTCCCGCTCACCACGGTCAAGATCGATCGCAGTTACGTGGGCGACGTCGGGCACGATCCGGTGGATGCCGCGATGGTGCCAGCCATCATCGCGGTGGCGCGCAGCCTGCAGCTGCGGGTGGTGGGGGAGGGCGTGGAAACCGCCGAGCAGCTCGACTTTCTGCGCCGGCATGGGTGCGACGATTACCAGGGGTTCTATGCCAGCGCGGCCAGTACGCGGCCCAACCTGAGTCCGCACCGGGCCTGGTATATCAGGCCTTGATGCGGAGGCCGTAATGCGGAGGCCGTAATGCGGCAGCCCTAGTCGAACAACCGGATCCTGGCCAGTACCTGCCCGTGGTCCGACGACTCGGGCAATGCCAGGTTCAGGTGATCGTTCAGGTACACCACATCAATGACTTCGCCGATCGCCTCGGGCAGCGCCGGGTTGAATTCGGGCGACACCAGGATATGGTCGATCGTCGAATGGCGCGTGTCGTGCAGGATCGAAAATCCCACATGGCGCTGGTGATCGAGCCGGCGCTGCACCTGGCTCGCATCATACAGCCGCTCGGCCTGCGGCGTGCCCGCCCCCAGCACGATCTCGGTCGTCACCGCATCGGCCACGTCGTTGAAGTCGCCCAGCACGATGCGCGGGCGGCGGTGCGCGTGCGCCATATTTGTCAGCAGCACGCGCAGCGCCGTGGCCTCGGTGCCGCGCCGGATCAGCGAGCGCAGGCACGCCAGCGCGTACAGATGCGGGTCGGCCCCGCTGTCGCTCGAGCGGTAATCGGGGCGGCGCGATTTTAAATGCACGACGATGACGTCGATCACCACGCCCGACGGCGCAATCACGCCCGCATGCAGCGGCGCGCGCGTGAAACGATCGGGGTCGCGGCTGCCCGGCGGCATCGTGACATTGGCCGGAAACTTGCCCAGCTCGGTGCCCGGCTCGGCCAGCGGCAGGCGCGAGACCAGGGCCACGCTGGGCGTCAGGCGCACGGCGCCCGGGTCGGGATCGAAGCCGATATGGTGCGCGTCGCGGTAGCGCCGCGTGCGCTGCAGGACTTCCGCCAGCACGCTCTGCGAGAAAATTTCTTGAAAGCCGATCACGTCGGCATTGATCAGGTCGAGCTGGTGCGCCGTCCAGTCCAGTTTGGCTTCGTATTCGTCGGCCGTCGTGGGTGCCAGATTGTCGTACAAGCGTGCACCGGGCGGTGCCAGATTGAAAGTGTTGAAGGTGGCAAACCGAAGTTCTTCCTGCATAATAGAAACCCCTATTGTTCGTCTTTAGCGTAACACGCATGGCCAAGAAAGAGCACGTCTCCGAGACCCCCGCCACCCAATTCCTGCGCAAGCATGGCGTGGCGTTTTCCGAGCACCCGTATGCGTACCAGGAGCACGGCGGTACATCGGTCTCGTCCGGCGCGCTGGGCGTGCCGGAACATGACGTGGTCAAGACCCTGGTCATGCAGGATGAAGCAGCCAGGCCATTGATCGTCCTGATGCATGGCGATTGCAAGGTGTCGACCAAGAATCTGGCCCGCGCCATCCCCTGCAAGTCGGTCGAACCATGCAAGCCGGATGTGGCCCAGCGCCATTCAGGGTATCTGGTTGGTGGAACATCGCCGTTCGGCATCCGCAAGGCGATGCCGGTGTATGTCGAGGAAAGCATCTTGCAGCTCGACAAAATCTACATCAACGGCGGGCGCCGCGGCTATCTGGTGGGCATTGATCCGCGCGTGCTGGTCGATGTGCTGCAGGCGCAGCCGGTGAACTGCGCCATCGCCGAGTAGCTTCGCCGTACCCATCCGATGGTGTATATTCACGCACCAATTTCCGGTAGACGAATGAGCCCGATGCCGGCGCCCACGAAAGAGACACGATGAACACCCTGATTGCCACCATTGCCGCCTATTTGCTCGGTTCGATTTCCTTCGCGGTCGTGATGAGCCGCGCGTTCGGCCTGTCTGATCCACGCACGTATGGCTCGAAAAACCCCGGCGCCACCAATGTGCTGCGCAGCGGCAGCAAGAAAGCCGCGATTGCCACGCTGGTCGGCGATGCGGCCAAGGGCTGGCTGGCCGTCTGGCTGGCGGTGCGCTATGGCTACGACTACGGGCTGGACGATACGGGCATCGCGCTGGTGGCCATCGCCGTGTTCATCGGCCACCTGTGGCCCGTGTTCTTCCGCTTTGTCGGCGGCAAGGGTGTGGCCACCGCGCTGGGCGTGCTGCTCGGCATCAATCCATGGCTGGGCCTGGCGACGCTGGCCACCTGGGTCATCATTGCCTATGCGTTTCGCTACTCGTCGCTGGCCGCGCTGGTGGCTGCGGTCTTCGCGCCCTTGTACTACGGCCTGCTGTTCGGCGTCGATGCCATTCTGCTGGCCGTGATCGTCATGAGCGCACTGCTCGTATGGCGTCACAGCGGCAATATCGGCAACCTGATCGCGGGCAAGGAATCGAAGCTCGGCAGCAAGTCGGGCGGCGCCAAAAAGGCAAAGTAAGACAAAGCAGGGCAGCGTGCGCGGCTTTTTTGCCGAGGCGTTACCATGGTCGGCAATAGCGGCACATTCGTGCCGCGCCGGACAGAAAGGTGGTACGCCGTGACCAAGCAACTCAGGATTGATTTCGTATCGGACGTCTCGTGCCCATGGTGCGCGGTCGGTCTCAAATCGCTCGAACAGGCACTGTTGAACGTGGGCGACGACGTGCGCGTCGACCTGCATTTCCAGCCGTTCGAACTGAACCCGAACATGCCGCCGGAAGGCCAGGACATCGTCGAGCACGTCACTGAAAAATATGGCGCCAGCCTCGAGCAGCAGGCATCCAGCCGCGACATGATCCGCGAGCGCGGCGCCGCCGTGGGCTTCACCTTCGACATGGAGCGGCGCGGCCGCATCTACAACACCTTCGACGCGCACCGCCTGCTGTCGTGGGCCGAAGAAGAAGGTAAGCAACGCCAGCTCAAGGTCGCGCTGCTCGAAGCCTATTTCACCCGCTGCGAAGACCCGAGCAACCACGCCGTGCTGCTGCGCGCGGTCGAGAGCGTGGGCCTGGAGCGCGAGACGGCGGCGCGCATCCTGGCGTCGGACGAGTACAAGGACGAAGTGCGCGAGCGCGAGCAGTTCTTCCTCAATGCCGGCATCAAGTCGGTGCCGGCCGTGATCATCAACCAGAAACATCTGATTTCCGGCGGTCAGTTGCCTGAGGTATTCGAGCGCGCGCTGCGTGAGATTCCAGGTCTGGAAACGCCGGCCGACGCCGTCGTTTAAGTCAGATCGAGGACCACCGGCTGGTGGTCCGACGCCGCCGTCTCGGACTGCACATCAAGTGCGGTCAGGCGTGGCGCCAGGTCGTCAGTGACGAAGAAATAATCGTAACATTCAGGCCGCTCGGGCCACGGATAGCCGTGCAGCCCGGTGGTCGGCGCGCGCGCCATGTCGCCATGCACGACGCGCCAGGCATCGACCAGGGCCAGGGCGCTGCCTTCCGGCGGGGCCAGCAGCGCCGCGTAATCCGGCGCATCGGGCGCGAAATTGAAATCACCACACAGGATTGCCGAGCCGGGCCGAAAGCCCAGCTGGTATGGCGCGTCCAGGTTCGGATCGGGCTGGAACAGCAGGGCTCGGGCACTGGCCTCGGCATGCAGTTCGCGGATGCGGTTGACCTGCGCCATGCGCTGCACGGGTGAGTAATATTCGAGATGCGTCGTGAGCAGGCGCAGCTTGCCGCCAGGTGCTTCGACAACGGTTTCCAGCAGGCCGCGCGGCATGCCAGCCGCATGGTCCGGATCAGCTGGCCACGGCAGCAGATGCCGGTGCACCTGCGAGATGCGGTACTTGGACAGGATCAGGTTACCAAACAGGCGCGGGACATTGTTCTGGTAAATCTCGCTCGGCGCGTGCTCCATGGCGTGGTAGCCGCCGAAGGCGCCGGCGAGTTGCTTGAACTGGTTGGCGCTGGCGCTGCCTTCGAGCTCGGGGTGATTCGCAGCCACCTCTTGCAGGCAAATCACATCGGGGTTCAAGCGGCGCAGCACGTCGATCATCGCGTGAATGCGGATCCGACCGTCCTTGCCACAACCCCAATGAATATTCCAGCTGACTACGCGCATTGCTCACCTCCGTAAAACTTGATCGACGGATATTGCCACCGTTTTAATGGCAACGGTCACACCGTAGGATCGGTGTCAGACAGGCAAGTTCAATGTTGGCGGCAGGCTGTTTCTCGTGGCTTAGGGCTGGTTTTGAGGCTGTGTTCAGGCCGCTTCGAGCTCGTCCAGCGGCCAGCGCGGACGCACATTGAATGCATAATCGCGCTGTGCCAACGCTGGGTTGCGCTCAAGACGCATCGCGCCGGCAAACGCGATCATCGCGCCATTGTCGGTGCAAAATTCCAGCTCCGGATAATAGACCTTGAACTTGCGTTTGGCCGCGGCGGCATTGAGCGAAGCGCGCAACTGCTTGTTGGCGCCCACGCCGCCGGCGATCACCAGGCGGCTCAAACCCGTGTGCTTCATGGCGCTCACGCACTTGGCGGTGAGCACGTCGACAATCGCGTCGACGAAGCCGCGCGCGATGTTCGCCTTGTCCTGTTCGGGGATATCCGCAATCACCTTGACGTCGTGATTCTTGACGACCGTGAGCACCGCCGTTTTCAGGCCCGAAAAGCTGAAGTTGAAATCCTTGCTGTGCAACATTGGCCGCGGCAGTTTGTAGGCTGCCGGATCGCCGCGCTCGGCCAGTTGCGAGATCGCCGGGCCACCCGGATACCCCAGGCCCAGCAGCTTGGCCGACTTGTCGAACGCTTCGCCGGCGGCATCGTCCAGGGTTTCGCCCAGCAGCGTGTAACTGCCCACGCCATCGACGCGCATCAGCTGCGTGTGACCGCCCGAGACGAGGAGGGCAATGAACGGGAAGTCCGGCCGTTCCGAGGCGAGCAGCGGCGAGAGCAGGTGGCCTTCGAGGTGATGCACGCCCAGCACCGGCTTGTCGAGCGCGAGCGCCAGGCTGCACGCCACCGACGAGCCGACCAGCAGCGCGCCGGCCAGGCCAGGACCTTGGGTGTAGGCGATGGCGTCGATGTTCGACGCCGGCAGATTGGCGCGCTTGAGCACCTCGTCCAGCAGTGGAATGGCGCGCCGGATATGGTCGCGTGACGCCAGTTCGGGCACCACGCCACCATATTCTTCGTGCATCGCGACCTGCGAGTGCAGGGCGTGGGACAGCAGGCCGCGCTCGGTGTCATACAGAGCAAAGCCGGTTTCATCGCAGGAGGATTCGACGCCGAGAACGATCATGTGGAAAGCCAGGTGGATTGAGCGGAACCGGGCATTCTACCGCAGGGCAGAGGGCGCCGCCGCCCACCCTGCGGTTGTTGCGCGGTTTATTACGGACGCTGCAGCAATTCCTTGTGCGCTTCACGCAGCATGGTTTCGGTTTCTTCCCAGCCGATGCAGCCGTCGGTGACCGAGCAACCGTAGGTCAGCTGCGACAGGTCACTCGGAATCGACTGGCTGCCGCTGACGATGTTCGACTCGATCATCACGCCGACCAGCGACTTGTTGCCATGACGGATTTGCTGGATGACGTCGGACATGACCAGCGGTTGCAGTTCCGGCTTCTTGTAGCTGTTAGCGTGCGAGCAGTCGACGACCAGGTTGGCTGGCAGCTTGGCCTTGGTCAGCGCCTGTTCGGCAATGGCCACCGAGACCGAATCATAGTTCGGCCGGCCGCCGCCGCCGCGCAGCACGACGTGGCCGTAGGCGTTGCCGCTGGTGCGCACGATCGACACGGAACCCTGGCCATTGATGCCCAGGAACGCATGCGGGTTCGACGACGACAGCACCGCATTGATCGCAATGCTCACGTCGCCATCGGTGCCATTCTTGAAGCCCACGGGCGTCGACAGGCCGGACGACATTTCGCGGTGCGTCTGCGATTCGGTCGTGCGCGCGCCGATGGCGGTCCAGGCGATCAGGTCGCCCAGGTATTGCGGCGAGATCGGGTCGAGCGCCTCGGTGGCGGTCGGCAAGCCGATTTCGCAGACATCCAGCAGGAACTGGCGCGCGCGCTCCATGCCGACCTCGACGCGGAACGAATCGTCCATGAACGGGTCATTGATATAGCCCTTCCAGCCGGTGGTGGTGCGCGGCTTTTCAAAGTACACGCGCATCACCAGCACCATCGTCTCGCTGACCTCGTCCTGCAGCGCCTTGAGGCGGCGCGCATAGTCGAGGCCGGCTTCGGGATCATGGATCGAGCACGGACCCACGACGACGAACAGGCGCTTGTCCTTGCGGTCGAGGATATTGCGCAGCGTTTCGCGGCCCTGCATCACGGTGGCATAGGCGCGTTCGTTCAGCGGCAAGGTGGTGTGCAGCTCGACCGGCGTTGGCATGCGGGCGAACGAGCTGACGTTGGTATTTTCGATTTGTGGCGTACTGGTCATGATGCGATCTATATTTCTTTTGGGGGATGGATCAGTGTAAGCGGAAATTGCTGTATGTGCACATGCGTGGCCCCAAATGGCGGCGTCGGGCGGCGTCTCGCTGCGCTCTGCACCCGTGCGTGCTGCCGCAGCGCGACGTTCCCGTGTATCCTTTTGTCATGACTACCGATATCGAACGCTTTGTCGCTGCCCCCTTCATCAAGGAAATCGGCCGCGGCGTAAAAGGGGCGCGCAGCATGACGCGCGACGACGCGCACCGGCTGTACGCGGCCATCCTCGAGGGCCGCGTGTCCGACCTCGAACTGGGCGCCATTTTGCTTGCCATGCGTATCAAGGGCGAGTCGGTGGATGAGCTGGCCGGCTTCATGGATGCAGCGAGCGCCGCGTTCACGCCGTTGCCGGCGCCGCGCGGCGAATTCGCGCCGGTATCGATTCCTACCTATAACGGTTCGCGCAAGCTGGCCAATCTGACGCCACTGCTGGCACTGCTGCTGGCGCGCGAAGGCGTGCCGGTGCTGGTGCATGGCGTGAGCAACGATCCCGGGCGCGTCACCACTGCGGAAATCCTGCACCAGCTGGGCGTGACCGATGCGACCACCGGCGCTGAGGTGCACAACGAATTCGTCCATGGTCGCGTGGCTTTCATGCCGATCGAGCACCTGGCCCCGGAACTGGCGCGCATGCTCGCGCTGCGCCGCGTGCTGGGCGTGCGTAATTCGACCCACACCATTGTCAAGATCCTGCAGCCCTTCGACGGCCCGGCGCTGCGCCTGGTCTCGTACACGCATCCTGAATACCTGGTAACGCTGGGCGAGTACTTCGAAGGCGTCGACAGCGAAACCCGGGGCGACGCATTCCTGATGCGCGGTACCGAGGGTGAGACCGTCGCCCACCCGCACCGCGCCCAGCGCATCGACTGGTTCCACGCTGGCCAGCGCGCCCTGCTGGTCGAGCGCGACGCGCCCACCGACGACCTGGCCATCGTGCCCGACGGCCGCGATGCGGCCACCACCGCTGCCTGGATCGGCGCCGCGCTGCGCGGTGAGGTGCCGGTGCCGCCATCGATTGCCACGCAGGTGGCGTACTGCGTCGAAGTCTCGCGCAAGATCCGCGCCCGTAGCCTGCCTGTGGCCGAGTAAAGGCTTACCACGCCGCTGTTCGCCGATCCGCCGCTGCCTTACAATGGCGGGTTGAGCAAAGGTGGTAGGCATGGCAAATCAATTCGATGTGGCGGTAATCGGCGCGGGCGCGGCCGGGATGATGTGCGCGGCCGTGGCGGCGCAGGGCGGCAAGCGCGTGGTGCTGGTCGACCACGCGGCCAAGCTGGCCGAAAAGATCCGCATCTCGGGCGGCGGACGTTGTAACTTCACCAACGTCAATGCCGGGCCGCAGCATTATCTGTCGAACAATCCCCATTTCTGCCGCAGCGCGCTGTCGCGCTACACGGCGCAGGACTTCCTGGCACTCGTCAAGAAATACCGGATCGCCCACCACGAAAAGCATCGCGGCCAATTGTTCTGCAACGATTCGGCCGAGCAGATCATCGCGATGCTGCGCGCCGAGTGCGACCTGGGCGGCGTCGAATGGCGCATGCCGTGCAAGGTGGCCGGTGTGCGCAAGACGGAGGATGGCTTTGCCATCGAGACCGATGCCGGCGAGTTGCTGGTGGGTAGTGTCGTCGTGGCCACGGGCGGCCTGTCGATCCCCAAGATCGGCGCGACCGATCTCGGCTATCGCATCGCCACGCAATTCGACCTGAAACTGATCGAGACGCGCCCGGGTCTGGTGCCGCTGACGTTCGACGGCCCGAGTTGGGAGCCGTTCGTGCCGCTGGCGGGCATCGCGCTCGAGGTCGAGGTCAGCACGGGCAGCAGCAAAGGCAAGGGCGCCCGGGGAGGGCACTTCCGCGAAGACTTGCTGTTCACGCACCGCGGCCTGTCGGGTCCGGCGATCCTGCAGATTTCCAGCTACTGGCAGCCGGGCACGCCGATCGTGCTGAATCTGTTGCCTGAAATGGATGTGGCCGACACGCTGATCGGCCTGAAGAAAACCGAGAAAAAGCAGCTGGGCAATGTGCTGACGCAGTGGCTGCCCGCGCGCCTGGCCGAAGGCTTGCTCGCGGCCAATGGCTTTGACGCTACTGCGCGCCTGGCCGACATGGCTGACGCGAAATTGCGCGCGCTGGGCGACGCCATTAACCGCTGGGCCATCGTCCCCACCGGCTCGGAAGGCTACCGCAAGGCCGAGGTCACGCTGGGCGGCGTCGATACCAAGGGCCTGTCGCAGCAGACGATGATGGCCAACAATGTGCCCGGCCTGTACTTCATCGGCGAGACGGTCGACGTGACCGGTTGGCTGGGTGGGTACAACTTCCAGTGGGCCTGGGCATCGGGCGTGGCGGCCGGTCTGGCGGTGGCAAATAGTTGACGTTTGAAAACACCACTTCGTGATTAAAGCTTCCACTGAACTGCAAACGATGCTAGAATTTCGTTCTTCCCTAAATCCAACGGTTTGATTTTTACATGACCACTATCCGCCTTAAAGAAAACGAGCCGTTCGAAGTCGCCATGCGTCGCTTCAAACGCACCATCGAAAAGACCGGTCTGTTGACGGAACTGCGCGCACGCGAGTTCTACGAAAAACCGACCGCAGAACGCAAGCGCAAGCTGGCAGCAGCAGTGAAGCGTCACTACAAGCGCATCCGCAGCCAGCAACTGCCGAAGAAACTGTACTAAGACAGTTCAGACGGCCAAGACCCGGTGACGGCATTGCCAGTCCCGGCGAGTCGCTGAAGTCCGCAAACCCGCTTCGGTTTCGCCGCAGCGGGTTTTGTCGTTTCACCCTTTTGAATACGGAGATCCCATGAGCTTAAAAGAACAACTGACCGAAGACATGAAAAGCGCCATGCGCGCCAAGGAAACCGGCCGCCTGGCAGCGGTGCGCCTGATCATTTCCGAAGTCAAGCGCAAGGAACTCGACGAGCAGACCCAGCTGGACGATACCCAGGTGCTGGCCGTGATCGAAAAAATGATCAAGCAGCGCAAGGATTCGATCAGCCAGTTTGAAGCCGGCAACCGTCCTGACCTGGCCGACATCGAGAAGGCCGAGATGGTCATCCTGTCGGCGTACATGCCGGCCGGTCTGTCGGATGAAGAAATCGCCGCCGAAGTCGCTGCGGCCGTTGCCGAAACCGGCGCGACCGGCCCGCAAGACATGGGCAAGCTGATGGGCGTGCTCAAGCCAAAGCTGGCTGGCCGCGCCGACATGACCGTGGTCTCCGGCCTGGTCAAGAAAGCCCTGGCTGGCGCGTAAACACCATCTGCAACGCGTCGTCCCTGCCCACCCTCGGGCAGGGACGACAACTTGTTGCATATCAATTTGCAGCAGGCGCTGCGGTATAGTCTGGCCCTAGACAAACACTGTGTAAGCTCAAGTGATTCCGCAAACTTTCATCACCGATTTGCTCAACCGGGTCGACATTGTCGATATCGTGGGCCGCTACGTCCAGCTCAAGAAGGGCGGGGCGAACTTCATGGGCCTGTGCCCATTTCACAACGAAAAGTCCCCCAGCTTCACGGTCAGTCCGACCAAGCAGTTCTATCACTGCTTCGGCTGTGGCGCCCATGGTACGTCAATCGGCTTCCTGATCGAATACTCGGGCATGGGCTTCGTCGATGCGGTGAAAGACCTGGCCCAGAACGTCGGCATGATCGTGCCCGACGTCGACGACAAGATCCCGCCGGCCCAGCGCGCCGCGCAGCAGGCGCAGTCGCTGGCACTGACCGATGCGCTGACGCAGGCGTGTGCGTTTTACCGCGCCCAGCTGCGCGAAGCGCCGGACGCCATCGCGTATCTGAAGAACCGCGGCCTGACCGGCGAAGTGGCCGCCCGCTTCGGCATGGGCTACGCCCCGGCCGGCTGGGACAGCCTGCGCGCCGTGTTCCCCGAGTACGAGGCCCATGTGCTGGTCGAGTCGGGCCTCGTCATCGACAAGGTCGATGAAGAGGGCAACCGCCACAAACGCTACGACCGCTTCCGCGAGCGCGTGATGTTCCCGATCCGCAACACCAAAGGCCAGGTCATCGGCTTTGGCGGCCGCGTGCTCGACAGCGGCGAACCGAAGTACCTGAACTCGCCCGAAACGCCGCTGTTCCAGAAAGGCCTGGAACTGTACGGCCTGTTCGAGGCGCGCCAGGCAATCCGCGACGCCGGCTATGTGCTGGTGACCGAAGGCTATATGGACGTCGTCGCACTGGCCCAGCTGGGCTTCCCGCAAGCGGTGGCCACGCTCGGCACCGCCTGCACCAGTACCCACGTGCAAAAGCTGCTGCGCCAGACCGACGACGTGATCTTCAGCTTCGATGGCGACAAGGCCGGCCGCAAGGCCGCCCGTCGCGCGCTGGAAGCGTGCCTGCCGCAAGTGAGCGACAACAAGACCATCAAGTTCCTGTTCCTGCCGCAAGAGCACGACCCGGACAGCTTCGTACGCGAGCGCGGCGCTGAAGCCTTCGAGCAAGAAATTGCCGATGCGATGCCGCTGTCGCAATTTCTGCTGCGCGAAGTGACGCAAGAGCACGACCTCGATACGCCGGAAGGCCGCGCCAAATCACAATTTGACGCCAAGCCGCTGCTGCAATCGATGACGCCGTCGAGCCTGCGCCTGCAGATCGTGCGCGGCCTGGCCAGCATGACGCAATCGACGCCGGCGGAGATCGAAAGCCTGTTTGAGTTGTCTAAGCCGGTGGCCACGGCGCGCCGCGCGCCACCGCGCCAGGGCCGGCCCGAGCCCGTGGGTCTGGAACGCAAGATGCTGCGCATCCTGGTTGCGCATCCGCACCTGGCGCTGGAACTCGACGAGGTTGCGCTGAGCGCCTTCGACTATTTCGGCGAAGAGGGCGCGGATCGCCTGCGGCATCTGATCGACACCGCGCAGGCCCTGGGCCCGCACGGCACGTTTGCCGCACTGTCACAACAGTTGCATGAAGTCACTAACGAGTATGATGGCATGATTGCTGAAATCGCCGCCGAACCCGAGAACGAGGTCGATGGCGACCGCATCGTTTTGCTCAGTTCAGTACGCCAAATCAAGATGGATTCGTTACGAGAAGAATTGAACCAGTTGTTTTCTGCCGGCTTGACCCCAGATCAGGTCAGTACTCGCTACCGCGAGATTACTGCCCAGTTGGACCTTCTGGAACGTGAAGCCACTGCGGCGATGGCACCCCGATGAACACTGGCTTTCTCCCCGTGGGCCAAGGCGTTCACGACTGGAAAAAGAAAGGGTGCGTGCTATAATAAAACGCTAACTATTGCAACTGTTGAAACACTTCTTGGTTCAATTGCGTGCGTGGAGTATTAGTTAGCGGGGCATGGATTTGTGCCTGCAGGATGATGAAGGTAACAAAACTTTATTCTTAACCACCGTAAAGTTAGTCGTTGTGACATCGAAAGCGCCTGTGCCAACCAAGAAACCCGAAACCAACGTGGCTGCCACGACCACGAGAACGTCCGCCGCCAAGGCCGACAACGCGCAAGACAAGGCTGAGGTGCGCACGGCGACCTCTGCGCCTGTCAACCAGACGACCGATGCGGCCACGCTTGCCGCCATCGACACGTCGGGCTACGTCTTGCCTTCTGTCAAAGTGCCGGGCCGGCGCGGTCGCAAGCCAAAAGAATTTACCCCTGAAAACGACGAGATCGCCGCGCTGAACGCGGTCGAGCGCGCCGAACTCAAGGCCGCGGACAAGGCCAAGGCCAAGGACCGCAAGGCCAAAGAGAAGGCGCTGCTCAAGGATGCGTTCTCGTCCGATACCGAGGCCAGCGAAGAAGAACTCGAGCTGCGCCGCAGCAAGCTCAAGGCCCTGATCAAGTCGGGCAAGGAGCGCGGCTTCCTCACGTACGCCGAGATCAACGACCACCTGCCCGAAAACATCGTCGATCCGGAAGCGATCGAAGGCATCATCGGCACGTTCAACGACATGGGTATTGCTGTCTACGAGCACGCGCCCGATGCCGAGACGCTGCTGCTGTCAGACAATGTCCCCAACGCCACCAGCGACGATGAAGCCGAAGCGGCTGCCGAAGCTGCGCTGTCGACGGTCGACTCCGATTTCGGCCGCACCACCGATCCGGTTCGCATGTACATGCGCGAAATGGGTTCGGTCGAGCTGCTCACGCGCGAAGGCGAAATCGAGATCGCCAAGCGCATCGAAGACGGCCTGAAGGACATGATCCAGGCCATCTCGGCCTGCCCGGTCACGATCGCCGAGATCATCGGCACCGCCGCCAAGATCGACAGCGACGAAATCAAGATCGACGAAATCGTCGACGGCCTGGTCGACCAGGAAGGCGAAGACAACACGCCGCAGGTCGCCGCGCCTGTCGCCAGCGAGTCTGACGACGACGAGGACGAAGAAGAAGACGCCGAAGGCGAAGAGGAAGAAGAAGAGGCGCCAAGCAACTCGGGCGCCGCCGGCTACTCGGCCGAGCAGCTCGAAGCGCTGAAAGTCACGGCCCTGGCCAAGTTCGCCGAGATCGCCCAGCAATTCGACAAGATGCGCAAGGCGTTCGAGAAGGACGGCTACAACTCGAAAGCCTACGTCAAGGCACAGGACGCGATCTCCAACGAGCTGCTGGGCATCCGCTTCACGGCCAAGGTCGTGGAAAAGCTGTGCGACACGCTGCGCGGCCAGGTCGACGAAGTGCGCCACATCGAAAAGCAGATCCTCGACGTGGCCGTGAACCGCTGCGGCATGCCGCGCGCCCACTTCATCAAGGTCTTCCCGGGCAACGAAACCAATCTGGAATGGGTGGATGGCGAAGTCAATGCCGGCCACGCTTACAGCGCGATTCTGGGCCGCAACATCCCGACGATCAAGGAACTGCAGCAACGCCTGATCGACCTGCAAGCGCGCGTCGTGCTGCCGCTGCCTGACCTGCGCAACATCAACCGCCAGATGGCGGCCGGTGAAATGAAGGCGCGCAAGGCCAAGCGCGAAATGACCGAGGCCAACCTGCGCCTGGTGATTTCGATCGCCAAGAAGTACACGAACCGTGGCCTGCAATTCCTCGACCTGATTCAGGAAGGCAACATCGGCCTGATGAAGGCCGTGGACAAGTTCGAGTACCGCCGCGGCTACAAGTTCTCGACCTACGCAACGTGGTGGATTCGCCAGGCGATCACCCGTTCGATCGCCGACCAGGCGCGCACGATCCGTATTCCGGTGCACATGATCGAAACGATCAACAAGATGAACCGGATCTCGCGCCAGATCCTGCAAGAGACCGGCGCCGAGCCCGACCCGGCCACGCTCGCGATCAAGATGGAAATGCCGGAAGATAAAATCCGCAAGATCATGAAAATCGCGAAAGAACCGATTTCCATGGAAACGCCGATCGGTGACGACGACGATTCGCATCTGGGCGATTTTATCGAAGACAACAACACGCTGGCACCATCGGACGCTGCGCTGCACGCCTCGATGCGCGGCGTAGTCAAGGATGTGCTCGACTCGCTGACGCCACGCGAAGCCAAGGTGCTGCGCATGCGCTTCGGCATCGAGATGTCGACCGACCACACGCTGGAAGAGGTCGGCAAGCAGTTCGACGTCACCCGTGAGCGGATTCGCCAGATCGAAGCGAAGGCGCTGCGCAAACTGCGTCACCCGTCGCGCTCGGACAAGCTCAAGAGCTTCCTCGAGAACAACAGCTGATTGCTGATGCGGGCTTGACGGCCCTGTACTAAAGGCAATATGCTCTCGCCACTTCGCTCATCACGTTCGTGTTGATGCGCAGGTGGCGAGTTGCTTGCCATCATCCCAGTTTCTGGGCCTCTAGCTCATGCTTGGTTAGAGCAGCGGACTCATAATCCGTTGGTGCCGTGTTCGACTCACGGGAGGCCTACCAATAAAAACAAAGGCTTACGCGGATCTGCGTAAGCCTTTTTCGTTTCAAGTTAATTCTGGCCCAAAATCCATACTTCCGTTTTTACTTCACGAGAACTTACGTGCGCAATCGATCCTGATTTGCTTAATTGGCGTGAGCTTCATGGACGACATCGAACCCTTCGTTCGGCACGAAGTAAACATGTTTAGCTGTACCTCTTTTGAACGGAACAGCTCAGTCTGGATTGTAATCGCCTACTGGCGTTGGGATAAGGAAGCAAAGCGGCAGCTTCGCAAATGCGACCACATCGGTGCAGGTATCCAGCTACTTCACGGATTCGCGCCTGATAGTAGGGTCGGTCGGTATGTAGACATACACATGATGCCGGAGCTGCTCGCCAGGCTTGCTGAAGTCTTGCTTAGTCTGTCCTGCGGTAAAGATGCTCAGGTCTAACTTGTCTTCGACCGGATCGTAAACAAGGTGTTCAACAATCACCGTAGCCTTCTGTTCGTTCATTAGCGGAATAGCTTCGGCAATGAAGCTCTCGGATTGCTCTTGATTTGCATAAAACCAGCTGCGTTTACTCTGCATAGTGATTCGGCCTCAGTAGTGGTGATTATCTTGCAATTAAAGTGAACCTCGTCGGCTGAATGTGGGTAAGCCGACAACGATTCGCTAATGTCATTTTGCAAGCTATGAAAAAATCCCGAGTGCTGCCCCGAGCGTTGACGGTAGCTAATGGGATTCTGTTAATCCGTACTCTGGGAAAAATTACTCAGCAGGGATCTAATTACGTGTGATTAGCGCTTTCGAATCAAGATTAGCCCGCATTTGCGATCAGGCATCGCTCTACAGTTGAACATCAACCCCAATCTAACACTTCAGCGCCCACGTTACCCGATATGTTGCTATGTCTGCATTGGCACGAGAAAAATATGTTTCGGGATAATTCGAGCGCGTCGTGAGCCAGATTTTAGAATTGCTGCAGAATCAGTATCTTGGTCATCAATATGGTGGGGCACGGCGGACGCCCACATTTGACAGGCTACGGGCTCGATAGGGCGATATTGAATTGGATTTGGATTTGGATTTGGATTTCGTTGGGCAATGCGCTGAAATTAACCTGCTTGCTCAAGCCGAAGAGCGGATGGTCAGGCTTCGAACGTCGGTTTCCGTGTTCTTATTTGGCAAACAGGCTAGGTATGGGCATCATCATAGAGCAAGCTCGTCGTTCGGGTAGATATCAGAATTTTATAGGGGCCGCTTCGAAACAGGAGAAGGTTTTAATGGTAGCCATAAGGCATCATTAATAAAAAAATGAAATTAGGGGATAATTTAGGAAATAAAGGAGCTGGCTAGCGTGCGTTGGTCTTCGGAAGCCTCACCTGTAAGCAGGTAAAAAGAGAATTATTCATGATTACAGGTAAGGAATGGCCTGCCTTTGCAAAACCTGTGACTCAGCTGGTTGTTACTGAGGCTTTAGTCGCAGTTGGTTGCGCCGCCATCGCAACATTTTCCATCACCTTCTACGCAGCGTGCCATGCACAGCGCAAAACTGGCCTTCTGGCTACAACAGATGGAGCATGTAAAGGCGTCTCTAAATGCTTGAACTATATCCTGCTTTGATTTTGATTTAATCGTTTCCATAGGTATGAACAATGAATAACTTTCTCCCTGTACCTTGAAAAGTACTTCAAAGTCATCCTCAGCAGACCGCTGTGGGTGGGCAATTTTCTCATTTTTAGCAGTCATAATTATCTCCAATTGAAGTTTCCTGAAATACAGTATGGGATCGACGCTTGATTTTGGATTCCAAGCGAGTAAATTATGAACGCTTAAGGATGCTTTCGCTTTTAATGTGTTTAAAGTTTTATCGAAATCAACAAGGTGACGATAAGTTGTACGATTTATGTTGCCGCCACCATCGAAGTTTTCCTTGCAAATAAGGAATGCCGTAAATTGCTTGCGATTATGAGTAAGAATTAATTTTTGTAACGAGTCTATTTTTGATCAGATGTTGCTTGATGGTCATTCCAAGCTGCCTGATCACCGCTGACCCTTTGAGGAGATCAGATGTTGCGCGACTTCGTCGCGCAAAAGCATGCACAGGGAATAAAAGGCTAGCGTTTACCATGCAAGGCAATAAAGTCGCGCATGATCGATTCCTGAAATTCTGCCAAATTGAATTCGACTGATATATGCAAGTTGTATGTCCCGATAAGCGTCTCGCGATGAGCAAGCTACCAGTCATGGCAGGCGCCCATCTTCTGGAATCGATGTGACTGCGCCGGCAAGTCGAGCTCAGATATTGTCTCGTCCACGTAGGCACTGAGCATAATCGTGTCTGCCCGGTCGACCTGGATACCCGCCAAGTGCAGCACACCAAGCATTCTTTGCACCTGAAGTCCACGCAAGCTGCAATACATCCTTTACCTCACTTGCTATTGACCGTTTATCGGTCTTAGCGCGCGCATGAATCCGATGCCACGCCGCTCAATGCGTCTGTTCAGCAGGCGGAATCCCATCCAGCGCCAGATGCCGCGGCAAACTCATCGTAAAAGCACAGCCCACACCCGGAAAATCCTCCACCGACAGCTGACCACCATTGCGAGAAATGCTCTGGCGCGCAATCGACAAGCCCAGGCCAAGCCCCGAGCGATCATCGCCACGTTGCGTGAACGGTGAAAACATCTTTTCTGCATTCCCCGCTGGCAAACCACCACAGTGGTCTCGCACAACGATCAGAACACGTTGCCCTTCCGCATACGCTGTCAGTGAGACGGCGGTATGCGCGCACGTAAACTTCAGCGCGTTATTGAGCAGATTGGCCAGCGCGGCGAGTAACAGATCCCGATCGCCCTGGATGGCCAGCAACTTGTCGACGTCAGGGACCACAAGCGCCGAGCCTCGCGTGTCGGCTTCAAGTTGCGCCGAATCACGTGCTTCGTGAATGAAATCGGCAAGCGAGAAAACGCCCTTCGGCCCCGACGCTGCGCCCTCGGTTCGGACATCTTCCAGTGACAGGTTGATCAGGCGCTGCATCGCCGCGTGTCCACGTTTGAGCAAGGCACCGGTGGCGCCCGAAATGGACAGCTGGCCCGCTTCCATCGCTGCGACCGCCATGGTGGCCACGCTCAGCGAATTACGCAGCTCGTGCATCAGGAACCCAAGGCGCTCGTTGGTTTCGGAGGCATGGCGATCAGAGATGGCGCAGTCGCGCAGAAAGGAAAATTCAGTGACTGCACTGGCGATGGCGTTGTCCAGGCAGCGGTTGAGGGTACGAAATTCATTCGCTGAAAACGGTGCGTCCCGCTCGATGGCCAGGTCCGTGATCGCCTGGCACAAGTCGCCATAATCGTGCACCACCTGGTCCACCGTGTAATCCAGCGCAAGCAACGAGGCGCCATGCGCGGCAGCTGTCGCACCCATTTCCGATGCGTCCTTTCTCTCGCCCCCGGAGGCGCCGGAGATGGCCATCGCAGCCGTTGTGTCAATCTTCTCTTCTGCGTACAGCGTTTTCGTTAGCTGCTCCAAAAACATCGGTATGCCAGTACGCAGTTGCTCTCTGGATGCGTTCCGTTGAGGACGCTTGTTCACCTTGTCGATACACCGCTGGATCAGATCGTCGGCATTGTTGGACAGGAATTCATACATCATGGTGGGCCTCCCAGGCAAGACGCCTGCAGCCTCCATCGGTGTGAGTGCTGTATGTCAGAACGTTATCCGTCCCATTGTATGGCGAAATCATGAAGCACAGCGTTCGGCGAAACATTGACATGCCATATCCGCTCGCCGCGGGGCGTGGAATCTGGTCGAGCACCATTCATCGGGCGTGCAAAGCCATGCATAATGACGGATTGGGCCCACGGCCAGATTCTTCTGACAAACATTCGCATGGTTATTCATACCGCCGCAGATACACAGCGTACGCACAATGATATCGACGTCGGCGTGCGCCTGGTCGACGCTCTACGGCACCACGCGGACGCTGCCAGGGGCGTGCCCATCGCCTACAAGGATTTGCTCAGGCTGGCCCGTCTTCTATACCCCAAAGACCTGGTCCTCGACCGCGCAGTGCAGGTTGGTATCGGTGCCAAACTCCGGTTCGTCGAAGCATTCTGCGCGGCCCATGGCTTTCCCAACCTCGCGGCCCTTGCCGTCGGCCCAACAACGATGCGGCCGCCTGCGCAGTATCAGGGCGACTGGGATGCTGACTGCCACGCCGTCGCCGCGTTCGACTGGTCTGCCATCGACACGCAGCTTGCCGATTATGCCAAGACCGCACGCGCCGCCGTGTCGGCACGCCTGAAGCCGCGCAAGGAGCGGCCCGCCGACGTGTCGTGGTACGCCTATTTCTGCTCGCACCGCAAGGAATGCGCCTGGATAGGGCAGGAGGACAAGCAGGAAATCGTCAACCTGATCATGGCGGGCATCGATCCGGATACCGCGATGAAACGGGTGCAGGCCGCCAGAACCAAATTTGGCGCAGACGCGTAATACGGCGCCGCATGGCGGCTGGTCCGGGCTTTACGGCCGTGTTATCTGATGCGTCACACTATCCGCTGCTTGCATCAGCCGTACCGATCGCAGGCATCCTGGCAGTTGCCCCTTGCTCAGTGCGCACCAGGGCGTCGCTGCGGTCCAGCACATAATGATCCAGATCGCGCGCCAGGATCAGATTGCCGTTGTACTGCGCGCGCGCCTCATCCTCCAGCAGCGACATCGGCAGCGCGCCACGGTCCTGATAACGCGGACTGAAATGCGTCAGCACCAGGTTGCGCACGCCCGCTTCTTCGGCAAAGTGCGCCACCCGCATTGCTGAAGTATGCTGCGGACCTGGCCCGATCTTTTGCAGCACGTCTTCGGTGTAGGTCGCCTCGTGCACCAGCACGTCCGCGCCATGCGCTGCGGTGGCCAGCAGCTCTGGCCGATCGTTGTCGCCGGCGACGACGATACGTCGCGCTCTGCGTGGCGGCAGCAGGTAGTCCGTCGCCTTGATGACGCGCCCATCGGCCAGCGTCACATCGCGCCCTTTCTGGAGATCGCCCCACAATGGCGACGCCGGCACGGCATCCGCCCGCAATTTTTCCGTGTCCAGATGGCGCGCCATTGCCGCCTCTGTGAATCCATAGGCCCAGCAGGGAAGGCCGTGTGACAACGCCGTTGCATCCACCGTCAGCTCGGGCAGGAGCGGCGCATCGGCCAGGTCGCCAGCCACGTCGTTCGGCGTCAGCCAGACGAGCGGGAAGGGTAGACTCAGCTGGCTCGGCACCATGATGGCTTCGATCATGCCGCGCAGCGGCGGCGGGCCGACAACCGTCAAGGCGTCGCTGCGGCCCGCCATCGCGGCGCTGGCGAGCAGTCCCGGCAGGCCGTAGCAATGGTCGCCGTGCAGGTGCGTGATGAACACGGCGCGCAGGCTCATGACTGACAGGGATGTGCGCAGGATGCGGTGCTGCGTGCCTTCGGCGCAATCGATCAGGATCCACTTCTTGGCGCCGCGCAGGCGCAGCGCCAGGCCGGACATATTGCGTTGCCGGGTCGGCGTGCCGGCCGATGTACCCAGGACAATGATTTCCATAAGCGGTTCCCGTGAAGTGACGGTGCCATTATCCGTCACGCCAACGCAAACGGTCAGAAGCTCATTCGCGTGTGCCAGCAGGCGCTGCCGATGCCGCACTAGGGACCATTGGCGCCGCAAACGGCGTCACGCCAAACAGCAGCGAGCGATGCGCACCGACGCCCGCCATGGCACCATCGGCCACCGAGAGCGCCACCGAGCTGGCGGCCCGCATTGCGTCGCCCGCGGCGAACACGGCTGGCACCGTGGTCTGTCGGTTGTCGTCCGTGCGAATGAATGGTCCCAGCGGCCCTTGATCGAACGCGCAACCGAGTTGTTCGGCAATCGGGCTGGCCATGTGCACGCGCCCGTAGGTGAACAGCCCGGTCATGATTTCCTGGCGCCCGTCTTCCAGCACGACCGTGGCGACATTCACCAGCCGGCGCACCGGCATCTCATCGACCTCCACGCCGCGTGCGTGCAGGTCGGCCCGTTGCGCGTCGTCGAGCGGACACACGCCGTTGGTGAAGAACGTCACCTGGCCCCAGTGCGGCAGCATCTGCGCCTGGTGTACCGACAGCGGGCCGCTGGCCAGCACGCCGATGCGGCCTTCGTTCAGTTCGTAGCCGTGGCAGTACGGGCAGTGGAATACGCTCTTGCCCCAGCGCTCGGCCAGGCCGTCGATGGATGGCAGGTCGTCGCGCACGCCGGTGGCCAGCACGAGGCGCGCAGCGCGCACGGTGGCGGCGCCGTCGAGTTCGACGACGAACCCATCGCCATCCTGGCGTGCCGAGATTGCCGTGCCGTCGTGCCAGTCCACGTTGGGATAGGCGACGACATTGGCGCGGCCCTCGGCGGCGATGTCGGCGGCCGGCTGACCGTCGCGTGTCAGGAAGCCGTGCGAATTGGCGGCGTAGCGGTTGCGGCGCTGGCCCGCGTCGACCACCAGGATGCGGCGCCGTGCGCGCGCCAGTTGCAGCGCGGACGACAGGCCGGCATAGCTGCCGCCGATGATGATGGCGTCGTAGTGCGTTGTCGCTGCAGGTGTCGGTTCAATCGTGCTCATGCTGTGGCCTCGTGTGAAGGTGATTGTCGTAACGGCCGTTGAAGTCGCGCGACAGGTCGGCCAGGCTCACTTGGCCGAGGCGCTCGACCAGCAGCGCCTCGGCGTCGGCAAAGGCACTTTCGAGCGAGGCATTCACGACGCGCTCGACGAGGCACTCGCTGTGCTCGTTGCGGTTGCCCATCGCGAACACGGTGGGCGCGCCGACGGCATCGTAGACATCGCGCAGCGTGACCTGGGCCAGGTCGCACGTCACGGTCCAGCCGCCGCCATGGCCGCGCTCGGAGCTGATGTAGCCGCGTTCGCGCAGGCCGGCCAGCACACGCCGCACGAGTACCGGGTTGGTGCCGAGCATGCCGGCCATCTGCTCCGAGGTCATCGGGCGGTCACTGTGGGCCAGGTGCAGCAGCACGTGGAGGACGGAAGAGAGTTTGCTGTCGCGTTTCATGTAACTAATGATAGTACAAAAATAGGCAGCAGATCACCACGCGCTGAAAAACAGGAATTTACGGCAGCTCGGTGCGGGAAACGATGGGTTCGGCGGGTTTGGCGGAAGTGGAAGGCAGCTTGAGGGTTGGCAGGTACCACCACATGTACGTGCTCACGCAGGCGCCGATCACGCCCATCATGATCAGGATCGCGATGCTGTCGAAGTGGCGTGACGACCATGCCATCGAGCCCCACAGCATCACGGTCGCCACGATCTTGCCCTTGAGCGGGATGCCGTGGCCCGCCTCGAAATTGGCGATGTATTTGCCGAATACCCGGTGCCCGATGAGCCAGCGGTGCAGGCGCACCGAGCCGCGCGCGAAACAGGCCGAGGCGAGCAGCAGGAAGGGCGTCGTCGGCAGCAGCGGCAGGAAGATACCGAGGATGCCCAGCAGTACAGCCAGCACGCCGAGGACGTTATAGAAAACTTTCATGGCGTTACTCTAGCACCCTCGGAACAAACTTGTCGAAATGACTACCCAACATGCATCGTTTGCAACTTACCCACATGAAACGTGGTTGAGCCGTATATTGTTACACAACTTTAAATTCCTCTTTGCAACTTTTAACGCATAAATCAGTATAATGTCCAGTCCAACGACGGGCGCGTTTATTTGGCAGTACCAGGAATTGTTTTGACGCCCGGCTATCCATTCCATGTGCTGTCCGCCTGCTGCCTGGCTCGATCCGGCCGTCTTCCATGCCTTATCCCATGTCGTCCCATTCTTCCGTGGCCGTGTTCGGCGGCTACGTCAAGCGTCGCGTACTGCGCCACCTGCTGCTGTACCTTGCGCTGATGTTGCTGGTCGTCTGGGGCCTGGTCGCGGTCGAGCAGGCGCGCTTTGCCGAGCTGGCCGAAGCCGGCGGCAAGAACAATGTCCAGAACCTGTCGCGCGCATTTTCGGAAGAGGTCAAGGCCACCGTCGGGCTGATCGATTTGTCGCTGGTCCAGCTGCGCGGTACGTGGCAGCGCGATCCGGCCGATTTCGCACGAGATGTGGCCGAACACGCGCGCCATCTGCGCATGCCGATCCGGTTCACCGTCACCGATGCTGCGGGGCGGCTGCTGTATTCGGATGATGGCGCAGCGCCACCGGGCATGATGCTGGGTGAGGTGCGCCAGTTCGCCATCCACCGCACGCAGGATGGTGACCGGCTGTATGTCGGCCGCCCGGAAAAGCAGCGCGCTGGCGGGCAGTGGACAGTCCAGTTTACGCGCCCGATCCGTGATGCCGGCGGCCGCCTGACGGGCGTGATTGCTGCCTCGATGTCGCCGGCCTACTTTCTGCGCTTTTATGACAGCATCGAGCTCGGGCCGGATGCGACCGTGAGCCTCATGCGCCTGGATAATACGATCATCGCGCGCAGCTCGCGCACGGATGGCAATCGCCACATGGGAACCAGGCTCGCCAACCCGCCGCAAACGGCAGCGGCCGATGCGAGCGGCATGTTTCGCAAGACCAGCTCCCTCGATGGCATCGACCGTTTCTATGCCTGGCACAAGCTGCCGGACTATGGCCTGGTGGTCACGGTCGGCCAGGCCGTCCACGATGCCGAAGCGCGCTTCGCCCAGCAAAGCGCGATGATGCGCAATGTGGGCGTGGTCGTCTCGCTCGTGCTGGGCGTGCTGGGGTGGGCAGCGATCGGTGCTGCCGACCGGCGCCGGCGTGCGCTCAGGGCGCTGGCGGCAGCCGAGGCGCGCTGGAAACTGGCGCTGAACGCTGCCGGCGACGGCGTCTGGGATTGCGACATCACGCAAGGCACCGCGCTGCTCTCGCCCAGTGCGCAGCGCATCCTCGACAGCGAACACGCGACCGTCTCGTGGTTCGGCAGCAATGGCCTGGCCGAGCTGGTGCATCCGGACGAATTCGGGGCCGTGCGCGCGGCCTTGCGCGACCATATCGAGGGCGTCACGCCCGATTACGCGATGGTGCACCGGATCCGCATGCGCGATGGCAGCTGGCGCTGGATCGAGGCGCGTGGCACCGTCACCGAGCGGGGCGAGCGCAATGAGCCGCTGCGCATGGTCGGCACGTTCTCGAATATCGACGCGCGCAAGCAGGAAGAAGAGCGCATGCGGCGCATGGCGCATGAAGACCCGCTGACCAAGCTGCCCAACCGCGTGCTGCTCGACGACCGCATGCATCAGGCGATCCGGGGCGCGGCGCGCGACGGCCACAAGGCGGGCCTGATCTATTTTGATCTCGACAAGTTCAAGCCGGTCAACGACACGCACGGCCACGCGGTGGGCGATCGTCTGCTGCGCATGGTGGCCGAGCGCGTGCGCGGGGTGCTGCGTGAATCGGACACGCTGGCGCGGGTGGGCGGCGACGAATTCGCCGTGCTGCTGCCGCGCTGCGCGCAGGCCGGGGACACCGAGCGCGTGGCCGCCGCCATCCTGGCCTGCCTGGAGCAACCGTTCATCGACGGCCCGCGCGAACTGAATATCTCCGGCAGCCTCGGTTACGCCTTGTATCCCGATTGCGGCGACGATGCCGAAGCGCTGCTGCACTGCGCCGACCTGGCCATGTACGACGCCAAGGCACATGGGCGCAACCGGATCTCGGGCAGCTACCGCACCCGCGTCGGCTGACAGCCGCCCGCCGGCATCACAGCAGCGCGCCCATGTCCGGCGCCGCCAGCGTCGGCAGCACATGCGCCGTATGGCGCGGCAGGTAGATGGTCACCGTGGTGCCGGCACCCGGCTTGCTGGCCAGCCGGATCTGCCCGCCACTTTGGCGCACGAAGCCGTGCGCCATCGACAGTCCCAGCCCCGTCCCTTTGCCTTCCGGCTTGGTCGTGAAGAACGGCTCGAACGCGTGTTCCATGACCTCGGGCGGCATGCCGTGGCCCGTGTCGGCCACCGTGATCATCACGTAGTCGCCCGGCGCCAGTTCGGTATCGAGCTGGCCGGCTGCAGTGCTGATCGTCACGTTCGCCAGTCGCAGTGCGATGTGGCCACCGCCGTCCATCGCATCGCGTGCATTGATGATCAGGTTGAGCAGCACGTGCTCGAGCTGGTTCGGATCGACCAGTGTCGGCCACAGGTCGGGCGCGCTGCTGCGCTCGAGCGTGACGGCGTCGCTGGCGGCGCGCTGCAGCAGGCTGTCGCTGCGGTCGAGCAGCTCGGCCACGTTGACCACGCTCGGGTGCAGGGGCTGGCGCCGCGCGAACGCGAGTAGCTGGCCAGCCAGCTTCGAGCCGCGATCGACTGCATCGAGCACATTGTGCAGGCGCTTGCGCGTGGGCGGACCATCGGCGCGCAGCATCAACTGCACGTTGGCGCTGATGATGTGCAGGATGTTGTTGAAGTCGTGCGCCACACCGCCCGTCAGCTTGCCGACCGCTTCGAGCTTTTGCGCGCGGTGCAGCGCCATGCGCGCTTCGACCAGGCGCGCCTGGCGCTGTAGTTCGCGTTCCTCGGCGGCGCGGCGCGACGTGATGTCGCGCACGAACACCGTGGCGCCGGCGCCGTCCGATGGCGGTAACAGCGCCACCGCCAGTTCGACCGGCACGCGCCGGCCGCTGGTGTGCAGCACCTCGGTCTCGGCCGGCTGGCCCGGCAACGGTCCCACGCCACTCTTGGCAAACGCGTCGAACGCGCTGCGGAAGGCCGCATGGCCTTCGGCGGGCAGCAATTCTTCGGCCGGGCGGCCGATGGCGTCTTCGGCTTCCATGCCGAAGATCTGCGACGCCTGCGCGTTCCAGTCGGTCACGCGCCCCTGGCGGTCGAGTGCGACGAAGCCGTCGTAGGCGGTTTCCAGGATCACCCGGGTACGGCGGCCGTCGGCGGCGATGCGGTCGTGCGATTCGCGCAGTTCGAGCGTCATCGCGTGCGCGAGTTCCAGCGCACGCCGGCGCGAGCTGGCCAGCAGCCAGACGATCAGGCTGGCCAGTGCGCCGAGCACGATGCCGGCGATCGCGATCATGCGCGGCCGTGCGGTGTCGAGCGTGGCGTCCAGCGCGGCGCCGGAGCCCATCCGCACGGTCCAGACACGGCCGGCGATCATCATCCGCGTGGTCGTGGAAAGGCGCGGCGCCGTATGCGTGGCCACATTGGCCGACTGGTACAGCAGCGTGGCCGGTGAGAGGGTGTCGCCGTCGTGGATGGTGACATCGAGTTCGGGCGCGCTGACGCCGCCCACGCGGCGCATCAGGTCATTCATGCGAAACGGCGCGTAGATCCAGCCGGTCAGCGCGGCGCGGCGCTGCGCGACGTCGTCGATCAGGCGCCCCGTGCGATACACGGGCAGGTACATCAGCACGCCCGACTCGGCGCTGCCATCGTCTTCCTGCACCAGTACCACCTTGCCGCTCAGGGTCGCCTGGCCGCTGTCGCGCGCTGCCAGCAACGCCGCGCGGCGCGCCGGTTCGCTGGCCATGTCGAAACCGAACGCGCGCAGGTTGCGCGGATTGAACGGCTCGATGTGCGAGATCACCGCGAGCACCGTCCCGGCGGCCGGATCGGCTGGCACCGGCTGTACGCGGTAATCGGGAAAGCCGTCGGCACGCACCTGCGCCTCGTGCGCCGCCACGTCGCCGGGCGCCAGCCGGGTGGCGATGCCGAGCGCGCCGATGCCGGGGAAATTCTGGACCAGGTCCAGGCTCTGGTAATACTCGCCGAACACGGCGCGCGGCAGGTCGACCGAGCCGCGCAGGAAGCCGCGTGCGCTTTGCAGTACCTGCTCGTAGACGAGCATGCGCCGGCTGATGTTGTAGGTCATCGCGCGGGTGCGATAATCGAAGGCTTCGCGCAGCTGCGCCTCGGCATTGCGTTGCGCGCTCGACCAGGCCGCCCAGGTCACCAGCAGCGTGATCACGAACACCAGCAGCGCCATCAACAGTGGCGCGTGGCCGGCGGTGGGCGGCGGCGGTGAGGCAGGGGGGCGGGTGGGGGTTTGCTGCATGTCCTTGTGTAGTGCAGCCGTGGTGGCGCAGTAGGTGGGAGCGGTAAGGTCTCCACAGGATACGCACCCTCGCATTCACGGGGCGCACGCAACTTTGCTAATTTGTTAATGAGCTGTCGATCGGGCTCGTTCCTTGTTAATTTATTTTATGAAACATTCTAGCCCGAATCTTCTTTCTTGTAAGTACGTGGGTGCGATATGAGGCAATTCTTGCATCGCCATCTGCCATTGACGGTGCTCGCCGCGGCGCTCGGCTTGACCGTGTTGTGGAGCATGCTGGCGCCGATCAAGGGCGGCAGTCACCAGTTGCTATTGGCATTTCCACCCGGCGTGACGGTCAGCGGCATGGCCGTGCCCGGCGAAATCCGCCTGACGCGGGGCGTGCAGGATGTGCTGCTTCTACGCAACAGCGACCGGGTGCCGATCGTGTTCGGTCCGCTCAAGATTGCGCCCGGGCGCGACGTGCGCCTGCCATTCAGTGACGAAGGCATGTTCGAGTACGTGTGCCCACCGGTACTGGGCAAGGTGGTGCGCGTGCGCGTGGTGGCGGCACCCGGCCCCGGTTGGGCGCGCCTGGTATGGCGCCTGGGCAGCCTGCGCCAGTGGGTGCGCTACCTGCCGCTGCGCTCGCCGCAAGACTGATGGGCTGCGGCGGGGGCTCTGAGGCAGGGTAATTCGCAGCAGCCGTGGGCCCGGGCAATCGTGTCCCGCGTTGGCGACGATTCTGTCATCATGAACCCATGTCGACGATTTCCATGCCACTGTTCCCGCTCAGTACGGTGCTGTTTCCGGACGGGGTGCTGCCGCTGCAGGTGTTCGAGGTGCGCTATCTCGACATGATCAGCCGTTGCATCGTCGACGGCACGCCGTTCGGTGTCGTCCTGCTCACCAGCGGCCACGAGGTACGCAAAGCCGACGCCCAGCAAGAACGCTTTGTGGCAGCCGGCACCATCGCCTCGGTCACCGAAACCACCGCCGAAGCCCCGGGCCTGCTGCAGGTGCTGTGCCGTGGCGGGGCGCGTTTCAATGTCGTCACCGCCGAGCAGCGTGTCAACGGCCTGTGGGTGGCCGAAGCCGAACTGGCCGAAGATGACCAGATCGTGCGCATTCCCTCCGAGCTGCAGGGCGCCGCCGATGCGCTCGACCGCGTACTCAATTCGCTGCACGAAGTCCCGCAGCACCGCTGGCCGGTGCAGCCGCCGTTCCGGCTGGACGACTGTGGCTGGGTCGCCAATCGCTGGTGTGAGCTATTGCCATTGCCCAACCAGCAAAAGCACAATATGCTGATGCTTGATAACCCCGTGATCCGGCTCGAACTGCTGCACGATGTCCTCGACGAACATGGGTTGATCACTTCCTAGCCGCTCATCGGGGTTCAGCCAGCATGACATTCTCGGACGACTTGCTCATTGCGTACATCAACGGCGACCTTGCCGAGCCGGCGCGTGCGGCGGTCGAACGGGCCGCTCGGGCCGATCCGGTCCTGGCCGCGCGCGTGGCCCAGCTCCGGGCCGAACTGCGTAGCAGGCACGGGCGCAGCATCGGGGTCTCGGCCAACGGCCACGATGGCGGCCCCGGCACGCAGCGCGCGGTGCCGCACGGGGCCAAGGTGGTGCACCTGAACAGCCTGCGCCCCGGGCGCCCGATGCCAATGCCGCAAGCGCCCGCGCCCAACCGCGTCGTCGGCCTGCACTGGGTAACGCTGGCTGCTGCCCTGCTGGGCAGCGCGATACTGGGCGCGGTCGGCTGGCATCACCTGGGGCAGGGCACCGGCGTGGCCGTGCTCGACCACGACAACGGCGTACTGATCGCGCGCGGCGCACTGGTGACGGCCCTGGCCGAGCAACTGGCCACGCCAGGCCCATCCGACAGCGGCGTGCGCATCGGCATCACGTTCGTGGCCAAGGATGGCGGCTATTGCCGCAGCTTCGTGGTCGATACCACGGCCGGCCTGGCTTGCCTGCGCCGTGGGCGCTGGACGATTCCGGTCCTGTCCCAGGGCACGGCCGGCGCCGCCTGGCTCGACGGCAGCATTCCGCCACCTGCCGTGCGCGCCGCCATCGAGGCCCGCATCGCCGGCAATGCACTTGACCCGGCCGCCGAACGCGCCGCCCAGCAACGCGGCTGGATCCGGTGAGGATGGCAACGCCGCGCGCTGCACGCTCCCTGCTGTTTCTTCTGATAAACTGCTTAAAAAAGTGGCGGGCATATACAGGGTTGCCGATTTCGGGTATCTTGTCACCCGCTAAAAGTGTCTCTACGTCCGCTTTCTCCGGCCCGCTTGCAGGCCAATCTTCCGGTCCCGCCGCCTTGCGCCGGCGTCCGGTTTCCGTTGTCACCCCTCGCTGCGTACTGCCGATCGCGATGGGTCAACATGCCCGATCGTAGAGCTGAACGAATGATTTCCCGAAAAAACTATGTCTGATACCCCGAACAATACCGAAGTCGCTGTCACGCCAGACGTGGACGTGCTGGTCGCTGCCGACGCCGTCCCGGTCGTGCGCTTTGCCGATTTCGGCCTGGCGCCGGAAATCCTGCGCGCGCTGACGGACCAGGGCTATGTGCACCCGACGCCGATCCAGGCCGAGGCCATTCCTGTCGTGCTGCAGGGCCGTGACGTCATGGGCGCCGCCCAGACCGGCACCGGCAAGACGGCCGGCTTCTCGCTGCCGATCATCCAGCTGCTGATGCAGCATGCCAACCCGAGCATGTCGCCGGCGCGCCACCCGGTGCGCGCGCTGATCCTCGTGCCGACCCGTGAACTGGCGGTGCAGGTGGCCGAAAACGTCAAGGCCTACGCCAAGCACACGCCGCTGCGCGCCACCGTCGTCTTCGGCGGCATGGACATGAAGCCGCAGACCGAGATCCTGCGCGGCGGCGTCGAGATCGTCATCGCCACGCCGGGCCGCCTGCTGGACCACATCGAGCAAAAGAACGTCAGCCTCGGCCAGGTGCAGATGCTGGTGATGGACGAAGCCGACCGCATGCTCGACATGGGCTTTTTGCCCGACCTGCAGCGCATCATCAACCTGCTGCCGAAGCAGCGGCAGAACCTGATGTTCTCGGCCACGTTCTCACCCGAGATCAAGAAGCTGGCCAACACCTTCCTGAACAATCCGCTGACCATCGAAGTCGCGCGCAGCAATGCCACCGCCGACAAGGTCACGCAGATCGTCTACAAGGTCGAAGAAGGCCAGAAGAGCGATGTCGTCGAGCACCTGATCCGCTCGCGCAACCTCAAGCAGGTGATCATCTTCTCGAACACCAAGATCGGCGCCTCGCGCCTGTCGACGCACCTCGAAAAGCGCGGCATCAAGGCGTCGGCGATCCACGGCGACAAGACGCAGCAGGAGCGCATGGCGGCCCTGGACGCGTTCAAGGATGGCGGTGTCGAAGTGCTGGTGGCGACCGACGTCGCCGCCCGCGGCCTGGACATCACCGACCTGCCGGCCGTGATCAACTACGACCTGCCGTACAACGCCGAAGACTACGTGCACCGGATCGGCCGCACGGGCCGCGCCGGCGCCTCGGGCGATGCGCTGTCGGTGTATTCGGAAAAAGACGAGCGCCTGCTGCTCGACATCGAAAAGCTGATCAAGCAGACGATCACGCGCGGCACGCTCGACGGGTTCGTCGCGCCGGCTAGCCGTGGGCGTGATGCGGCTGGCGGTCGTGAATCCGGTCGTGACACTGGCCGCGATTCTGCTCGTCCGCCGCGCGACGCCAGCCGCGAATTCGTGCGCGATGGCAGCCGTGACGCGGCAGCACCACGCGATACCGAACGCGGCCCGCGCCGCGACGCCGAAGCCGGCCGTGGCGCGCCGCGCACGCCGCGCACCGGACCAGGCCCGGGTTCGCGCCGCGAGCGCGTCGACCCGTGGTTCCTGAAGCCCTACGAGCCAACCAGCAGCCCGCGCAAGGATCCCGATCCGGTCAACGCACCGGCCAAGCCGGGCAAGCAGAAGCTGGCGTTCCTGCTCGGCGGCGGGCCGAAGTAAGCAAAGGGTAGGGTGGACGGGTTCCCCGTCCACGCGTTCAAACCAACTTCAAGGTGTACGTCTCAACGCCGCCTTGATCCGGTCGAGCAAGTCCTGATGCTGGTACGGCTTGGCCAGCACGTTCAGGCCGTCGCTGCGCAGGTCGGCGCCCGGCAACTGTTCCATATAGCCGGTCGTGACCAGCACCGGCATCTCGGGCAGCCGGGCGTGCACGCGCTCGATCAGCTCCAGTCCGTTCATTCCCCCAGGCATGATCACATCGGTGAACAGCAGGTCGAACTCCTGGTCGGTATCGAGGATTTCGAGCGCGCGCTCGCCGCTGGGCGCGGCCACCACGTCGTACTCCGCCATCTGCAGCATCGCTTCGGCCAGTTCGCGCACATCGACATTGTCTTCGACCACGAGGATGCGGCAGCGCCGCTTGCCATCGGCGCCCGGTCCCTGCGCCGTTGCGCCGGCGTCCGCAGCTCCCTCGGCCTGATCGGCCACACGGAAGATCATGCGCACCTGCGTGCCGCGCCCCGGTTCGCTGTCGATGTCCAGGCGCCCGTGCGACTGCTGCACGAAACCGTGCACCATCGCCAGGCCCAGGCCCGTACCCGGCCCCTTGGTCGTGAAGAACGGCTCGGTCGCGCGGCGCCGTACGTCGGGCGTCATGCCCTGACCTTCGTCGATCACGCAGATGCAGACATAGTCGCCGGCGCGCAGGCCCAGCTGGCGGCGCCGCTCTTCGGACAGCACCGTGGTGCCAACCTTCACGCCGCCACCACCCGGCATCGCATCGCGCGCATTGAGCACCACGTTGAGCAGCGCCATTTCGAGGTAGGTCGGGTCGATCGTGCAGGCCGGCAAGCCCGGCTTGAGGTCGAGCTGCAGATCGATCTTGTCGCCCAGCGTGCGTACCAGCATGTCGGAAAACTCGACCACGAGGCTGTTCAGGCTCAGGCGCTTCGGCTCGAGCCGCTGCTTGCGTGCAAAGGTCAGCAGTTGCTGGGTGAGCTTGGCCGCCTGCATCGTCGCGCGCTGGGCGCGGCGGATCGGCTCGAGCGCCTTGTGCTGGCGCTCGGTCCCCAGCAGCGCCACGTCCAGATTGCCGTTGATGACCTGCAGCAGATTGTTGAAATCGTGCGCCATGCCGGCCGACAATTGGCCGATCGCTTCCATCTTTTGCGCCTGCAGGAACGATTCCTGCGTCGTGCGACGCTCGGTGATGTCCATCTGCGAAGCGAAGAAAAACAGCAGCTGCCCTTCCTGGTCGAAGATCGGACCGAAGAACAGCGCATTCCAGAACGGCGTGCCGTCGGCTTTGTAGTTCAGCAGGTCGACCGCCACGGCGCGCGCTTCATCGACGGCCTGGCGCAGCTCGGCCACGGTGTTGCGGTCGGTGTCGGGGCCCTGCAGGAAGCGGCAGTTGCGCCCCAGGATGTCTTCCTGCTTGTAGCCGGTCAGGTCTTCGAACGCGCCATTGGAAAACACGATCGGGTTGTCGGGCTGGCGCGGGTCGGTGATCAGCATCGGCATGCGGGTCATTTCCACGGCCGCGAAGAAGATATTGCCGCGCTCGTCCAGGCCGCCGTGCTCGATATAGCTGGCTTGCCAGTGATTCACACCGGGATTGTCCTCGGTCGGGCCCATCGGGTTGACGGCATTGCCCTCGACCTGGCCGGCGGCCGGTACGCCGCGGCTCTGGCCGCCTCCTTGCACATCGAGGTCTTTCTTGAGCGTGTCGTCCTTGGGTGGTCCGAGTACCATGCGTTTCCTTGAGCGTGGGAGGCCGGGATGCGGTGAAGACGCATCTCGGGATATGGCAATGAATATAACTGTCCGATCGTGGGGGATTCCGTTCGTGAGCGCACAAAAACGCACACCTTGGGTGCATTGCCATGCAATGCCTTTTGGTAATAAGGATTGCATGCGATAATCTTGCCTTAAAGCTATTCTCTTGGCTTGCTTTCCCTATGGAGTTCTCGTGCACACTGATCGTCAGGCAATCGCCGCTGCTCAACATTTGCCATATCGCGCAGACATTGATGGCATACGCGGCATTGCAGTGGCCATCGTCGTTCTGTTCCATGCCTTCCCCACGCTGATTCCTGGGGGCTTCATTGGCGTCGATATCTTTTTTGTGATTTCCGGTTATCTGATTTCGAAGATCCTGATTGCCGAGTTTGAAACAAAGACGTTCAGCTATGGCCATTTCTATGCCCGCCGCGCCAGGCGCATCTTCCCGGCCCTGATCCTGGTGATGGCCGCAACGCTGGCCTTTGGCTGGATCGCGCTGTTCCCCGACGAATTCAGGATGCTCGGCAAGCATATCGTCGGTGGCTCGACCTTCCTGTCGAATGTGTTCCTGTGGTTTGAGGTCGGCTACTTCGATACCGCTGCCGAAACCAAGCCGCTGCTGCATCTCTGGTCATTGGGCATCGAAGAGCAGTTCTACATTGCCTGGCCGATCCTGCTGGCCCTGGCATTCCGGTTCCGGCTCAACCTGTTCTGGCTGACCGTCTCGCTGCTGGCGACCTCGATGCTGGTCAACGTCGCTTTTATTGAAAATTACCCGAGCGCGACGTTCTATTCGATCGCCAGCCGTGCGTGGGAATTGCTGATCGGCGCCTTGCTCGCCTATCTGTCCCTGCACAAGGTGTCGGTGTCGTTCGGCAGCGTGCGCCGGCCCGCCGCGAGCGGGACGGGTGTGGACAGCCGACCCCTGTTCGATTCGGACAGCGCGACCGGCCGCAATCTGCTGTCGTTTGCCGGTCTGGCCCTGATTGTCCTGGCGTGCGCGCTGGTGCGGGGCGGCAAGGGCTTTCCTGGCTGGTGGGCGCTGCTGCCGACCCTCGGTGCGGCATGCCTGATCGCTGCGGGCCCGCGGGCCTGGTTCAACCGCGTCATCCTGTCGAACCGGGCCATCGTGTGGATCGGCTTGATCAGTTATCCGCTGTATCTGTGGCACTGGCCGCTACTGTCATTCGCGCAGATCGTCGAGTCGGGCGTACCGGCACTGAAGATTCGCATTGGGGCAGTGCTGGCGGCCTTGCTGCTGGCGTGGCTGACCTTCAAGCTGGTCGAACAACCGATCCGCCGTCGCGGCCAGCGCAGCAACACGGTTGCGATCGTGCTGGCGCTGCTGATCGTCCTGCTGGGCGCGTTTGGCAACTGGGTATACAACAAGAAAGGCATGCCGGCGCGACCGCACATCGTCGAGAATGCGAATCTGCAGGGCGCGCTGGTCCTGGTCGAAGACAGCGCGAACGTTGCCGCCTGCAAGAAGCGGTTTGGATTCGATACGGTCTACAAATACTGCCTGCTGGCGCAGGTCGATCGCCCGCCGACGGTGGCGCTGGTCGGCGACAGTCATGCCTATCACGTCGTGGCCGGCCTGACGAAATACTATGCCGGGCAGGGCGAAAATCTGCTGTTTTTGGGCACACGGATTCCGTACTTTGGCGTCAAGCCCGAACCCAACGACCACTACCAGGAAGCCACGCCGCAGATGCTCGACCTTGCGCTCTCAACGCCGAGCATCAAGACCGTCGTCATTTCCACGGCCCTCAAGCACCATATCGAATGGGAAGACGGCAAGCAGTACGTCGATAAATTGCGCAACACGTTGAAGACCTTCCTGGATGCCGGCAAGCACGTCGTCTATTTCTACGACGTGCCGCTGCTGAACTTCGAGCCGCGCGCGTGCATCAAGCGCGCCGGCGTCGCCAGCTCGACCACGAACCGCGAGTGCGCGATGGATGCCAGCGATTTCCAGAAAGCCTATGGCGCGCACCGGGATATCGTGGCCTCCGTTCTGAAGGAGTTCCCGTCGATTACCGTGTTCGACCCGGTCAAGTACCTGTGCGATGCGACGCGCTGCAAGGCGATGATCGATGACAAGCTGATGTATCGCGACATCAGCCATCTGACCTATGAAGGCGACCTGTACATCGGCGCAAAGTTCGCCGAAGAGCAACGGCTCAAGGCAGCGGCGCCGGCACGCGAGACTCACGCAAGCTCAGCTCGCTGATACCGATGCCGAGCTTGCGCGGATCGCCGGGCGTCCCGATGTCTTCCGGCGATGTCGGCTGCGGCACCTCGATGCTCAGCCTGCGCTGGGCGCCATCGGTCGTCAGGTACAGATTGATCTGCTCGAAGCCCGGCCCGGCGCTGAACTGCGTGGCTTGACCACCGACCCGCAACGTAAACGGCAGCGTGGCATTGATGCCGAAGGCACGCGCCTTGAGCACCACGACCAGCCCGCGCGGCAGCGGCTGCGCAAAGTGGAACACCACCTGTTTCGCATCCGACCAGCGGCCCCACGGCTCGCTCACCGATAATCCCTCGACCTTTGTGAATGGCCCGCCGTCGAGCGGTGCGGCCAGGCTGGCGTGCACGAACGGCGCCTGCTGTTGCGGCAGGCGCACCAGTGTCATTTCATCGGTCTGCTCCATCACGATGCCCAGCGGCGCCGCGTGTTGCCCCAGCACCAGCAGCCATTGCTGCCCGGCGGTGACCTGCTGCATCGGCACCGGCGCACCTTCGGGGAGCACGAGCATCGTGGTGTCGGCGCGGTCAATGGTAAATTGCGCACGCATGATATGCGGCACGATTGCATCGGCGCCGGCGAGAATGATGCGGTCGCGTTCGGCCGCCGGCACGGTTGCGAGCACCAGCGCGCCGGCGCGGTCGCCCAGGCTGCTGGCGCGGTGCGCCGATGCCGACTTGGCGATGCGGTCCTGGCCGATCAGGACCGTGATCGGCAGCAGTACCAGCAAGAACAGCCGGGCCGCATTGAAGCGCCCGCTGGCCCAGGCTGCCAGAAGCGCCAGTTGCAGCACCACCGTGACGTGGCCCGACGTCGAGCGCATATTGATAGATGCGATATCGGGACCGTCGACAATCGAGGGCGCGTAGGCCGGCAGGCTGTTGAAGGCCAGCAGCACCAGCATGCCAAGGACCAGCGCCAGCACCCAGCGCAACCACCGTGCCCGCGGGCCGGCGCCGGGATCCGTGCGCAGGCTGGCGGCGACCACCAACCACAGCAGTGGGAACACGAAGTTGTAGTAGCGCAGGTGCAGGCGCATGCCTTCGACTGCATCGCGATCTGCCAGCGTGGCCGTGTAGACGACCGTCATGCCGAGCGCGGCGCCCAGCATCAGCAAGACGTAGGCGTGCAGGCGGTTGGCGCCAGGCGCGCTGCGGCCGAGCGAATCGGTGGCCACGCCATGGAACAGGATTCCCAGCGGTACGCCGAGCAGCACCGCCAGCGCCATCAGGTGACCAAGGGCGCTGGTCAGGACCGGCGCAAGCAGTGATGCGCGTACCGTCGTGCTGCCCGAGCTGACATTGCCCTGATAGAACGGCCCAAGCAGGCTGAGCCCGGCGTCACCGGCCAGCAGCCAGCCAAGGCCGAATTTCAGCGCGACCGTCACGACAGTTGCCGCGAGCGCCGCACCCAGGCCACGTGCCAGCCACTGCAGCGTGGCGCCGCCCTGCAACCAGCTCGCATACAGCAGGTACAGGCCCAGCGCCGGGATCAAGAACAACGCATGCACCTTCACCAGGCTCATCGCGCCGAGCACGACGCCGGCAGCCAGTCCCAGCGGAACGAGGGGCCACGCGGTGCGGGTCAGCACAATCCAGCTGAGCAGGCAGAAACCGAACCAGTAGGTGGTTTCCGGCATGAAGTACATCGTGTACACATTGAGCGGCGCGGCGGCGGCCAGCAGCGTGATCAGGCCGGCCCAGGGCGGCGTCGTGAAGCGGCGCGCGACCAGATAGACGAAGGGAAGGCCGGCCGCAAACAGGAGCAGGTTGCCGGCCCGGGCGCACTCGAGGAAGCCGGCGCCGCAGGCATTGGTGGCACTGAACAGCCACAGGTACAGATAGGACGGCAGCAGCGAATCGGCCAGCGGCATCAGGCGCGACATCTTGCTGTAGTACCACTCGTCAGCGAAGACAGCCGGATACAGGCCGTGGTTGCGCAGGTAGACGAGGACGAGGGTGGCAGCGAGCGCCAGGAACAGTGCGGGGCGCCAGGCGCCGCGCGCACGCGCAAAGGTGGACGAGATCATGGCACTCCCGGCAAGGGACAGTGGAACCACGGACGGCATCGGCGACGCTGCCGCCGATGCCGTGGCTTGTGTCGCTGACGCGCTTACCTGGCGGCGCTGGACCCGATGCTGACTTCGGCGATACCGATACCGAGTTCGCGGTTGTCCGGCCACTCGCCCAGCGAACTCGGCGCAATCGGTCGCGGCACGTCGATCGTCAGCGTGCGCTGCGTTCCGTCGGTGACGAAGCGCAGGCGCACTTCCTGGAAGCTGGCCGGCAGGCGGAAGGTGGCGCTCGGCGCAGCGTCGCCGCTGCCCACACGCATCGTGAACGGCAGATTGGTGTTGTCGGCATACGCGCGGCCTTTCAGGATGACGTCGAGCTGCGCCGGCAATGGGCGGTCGAAGTGCAGCACGACCTGCTTGGCGTCGGACCAGCGGCCCCACGGTTCGGAAACCGACAGGCCGTCGACCTGCGTCAGCATGCTGCCTGCGCCATACGCTTTGGACAGCTCGACGGAGCCGATCGGCTGGAAGTCCGACGCCAGTTTCACCAGCGCATACTCGTTCGTTTTCGAGACGACCTCGACGCCATCGGGCAGCGCGTGCTCACCGACAACCAGCAGCCACTTGTGGCGCGCCGGCAGCTGGTAGTGTTCGATCGGCGCGCCCTTGACCAGCTCGAGCATGCCGGCGTCCTTGTCGTCGATGTGAAATTGCGCGCGCATGATGTCCATCACGCTGTCCGCAGCGATGGTGATCAGCTTGTGCTCGTTCTTCGGCACGGTGTCGCGCGCCATCTTGCCGGCGTTATCCGGTGGCCAGCCTGGCGGTGCGAGCTGGCGCAGGTAGTTCCCGGTCGCGTGCATACCCAGCACGAGCATGGCGGGCAGCGCCACGAACAGGAATGCCGAGCCGGCCCAGCGCGAACCGCGCGCCCACAATGCCAGCACGATCAGGTCGAGGGCGACGATGACCCAGCCGGTCCAGCTGGCCAAATGGATGGCGGCGATTTCAGGGCCGTCGATATCGGTGGCGGCGTAGCGCGGAATCATGACCAGTGCGGCCAGGACGGCGGCGCCCACCAGCAGCGCCACGACGGTGCGGGCGCGCCGGGCCGTCATGCTCGCCGGCAGGCCGACGATGGCCGCGGCCAGCGCCAGCAGCAGCGGGAACGTGAAGCTGTAATAGCGCAGGTGCAGGCGGATGACTTCGAGCGGTCCGACGCCGGCGATCGAGGCGGTGTAGGCTACCGTCATGCCCACCGTCGACCCGAGCACCAGCAGCGTGTACAGCGCCAGACGGTTGAACGGCGCGCTGGATTCGCGGCGCGTGCTGCGGCTGACGACCGACAGCAGCAGCAGGGCCATCGGCAGCGGCATCAGCAAGGCCAGCACCATCACATGCCCGCGCCCGTTGATGAAGCCGGGCGCGACGAGGTGGAACACCGAGCGCGTGGTGCTCGAGCTGGCAGTGTTGTTATAAAAATCGCCGAACACGCTCAGTGCCGGTGCGCCGGCGAGCAGGAAGCCCAGGCCGAAGCGCACCGCCAGCGTGACTGCCACGCACAGCACGGCGCCGGCCAGGCCGGTGACGAGCCAATGGCGGGTTCCCGGCTGGCGCGCCTGCAGCCAGCCGGCGCAGACCAGGAACAGGGCGATGGCCGGCAGCAGGAACATCGCATGCACTTTCACCAGGCTCATCATGCCAAGCACGAGGCCGGCGGCCACGCTCATCGGCGCCCAGCCCCAGCCTGACCGCGTGAGCAGCACCCAGCTCAGGACGATGAAGCCGGCGTAATAGGTCGCTTCCGGCATGAAGAACGCGGTGTACATGTTGACCGGACCCAGCAGTGAGAACACCGTGACGGCCACGGCCATCGTCGGCCGCGCCACCATGCGCGTGATCAGGTAGATGAACGGTCCGGCGCCAACGAACAGGATCGCATTGCCGATGCGGACACAGTCCAGAAAGCCCGTGCCGCAGGACGAACTGGCGCTGAAGACCCACAGGTACAGGTACGACGGCAGGATCGATTCGCTCAGCGGCACCAGTCGCGCCATTTTGCTGTAGTACCACTCGTCGGCAAAGATGGCCGGGTTCAGGCCAAGATTGCGGTACAGCAGCCAGGCGAACACCGCGCCCAGCACAGCGACCAGGATCAGCCAGTCGCGCCTGGTCGTTACAGGCGCGGCAAGGGGGGAGGACGCAGGCAGCATCGTGTTATCCATCGTGGTGAGTGAAGCGGCGCCGCGCGCCGCGATTAGCGAAAAATCCAGAACCGGCCAAGCAGATAGCCATTGACCGCTACCAGCGGCAGCGACACGATCTTGCCGGCCATCGGGCTGTCGAACATGGCCACGGCCAGCGCAACGCAGCCGAGCGTCAGGCAGTAATTCAGGCCCACCACGCACATATAGCGCGCGAAGCTCGCCTTCGTGGCGGCCTGCGAGAACGTGACCTTGCTATGAAATGCGTAGTTCACCACCAGGCCCGCAACAAAACCGACGCTGGCCGCGCCTGCCGGGTGCACGCCGTTGGTGATCAGCAGGTGCATCAGGCCGACGTCGATGGCCGCGCACAGCAGGCCCCCGGCGACGTAGATGAAGAACTGGCGCAGGCGCGCCGATTCAACCATTGCTGCGGCGCCGGAACAGCGTCTTCTTGTGCAGGGGGCGCGTCGGGACCGACGCGATGTCGTAGTTCAGGAAGCCCAGGATGAACTGCACGCCCATGATCACGGGCAGGGCAGCGAGCATCACGGTGCCGGCCGGCGTGGCGACGTCGCTCTGGGCCGAGGCGATCCAGTGGGTGATGCCGAAGACGGTGCCGAAAATGCTCAGGGCCACGCCGATCGGCAGTTCAAGCGACGCCACCGACAGGTTGCGCAGGTAGTAGTTGTAGAACAGGCGCTTGAAGAAATTGCGCACGTTCTTGGCCGCGAACTCGGTGATCACTTGCGAGACCTTCAGGTTGCTCACCTCATCGCCGTAGACCGCGTCCATCGGCACGTCGACCGCCACCGCGCCCAGCGTGTTCAGGCGAAACAGCATGTCGCTTTCAAAGAAGTAGCGCTTGCTGATTTTCTCGAACGGCAGGTAGCGCGCCGCATCGGCATGGATCGCGGTGTAGCCGTTGGTCGGGTCGAACAGATGCCAGTAGCCCGACGAGAGCTTGGTCATGAACGAGAGCATCGCGTTGCCGAACAGGCGGATCGGCGGCATCGCGCCGATGCGCTCTAGGTCGAAGAAGCGGTTGCCCTTGGTGTAGTCGGCTTCGCCGGCCAGGATCGGTGCGACGAACATCGGGATCAGCGACGCGTCCATCTGGCCGTCGCCATCGAGCTTGACGATGACGGTGGCGCCATCAAGAATCGCGGCGCGGTAGCCGGTCATGACGGCGCCGCCCACGCCCTGGTTCTCGGTGTGGGTCAGCACGGTCACGCGCGGGTCGTGGCAGTTCGCGGTGACGAACGCGCCGCTGCCGTCGGGGCAGCGGTCGTCGACGACGTAGACGCGCGACACTTCAGGGCCGATGCCGGCGATGACGCCGATGATGTGACGCGTGACGCGGTAGCTCGGGATCACGACTGCGATCTGCGCCGCCGCGAGGGCGGGCAGCGGCGCTGCCGGGGCGGTAACGTTCATATCGTTCACGGGGGAATCGGTCAAGGAGTGCATTATCGGGTATTTATTGTTGAGTTGACTACTGGTTTGCTTCCCGGCAGGGTTGTATACCAGCGTTGACGCACCAGCGCATCGAGCGCCTGCTGCGCGCTGCCATCCCAGGTCAGCCACGGCATGCCGGTCGACGCCGGCGCCTTGCCCTCGCGGTGCAGCGCCAGCCAGGCCGTGATGGCGTCGGCCAGGTCGCTCGGAGCCAGGCCATCGAAGTACGACGCGTACTCGCCCGCCACTTCGCGGAACACCGGCAGGCTGCGCGCCAGGATCGGGATGCCATGCTGGGCCGCTTCGATCAGCGGCAGGCCGAAGCCTTCGCCTTCGGAGGCCGCCAGCAGGGCGGCGGAGCCGGCGTACAGCTTGAGCAGCATCTCGTCCGAGATGCCCGGCAGCCAGAACAGGCGCACCGATTTCTCGGGATGGGCCGCCATCCGTTCGCAGACCTTCTCGACCATCCAGCCCTGTTTGCCGACCACCACCAGGTTCACGTCCACGCCGGCTTCCCACAGCAGCTCGAATGCGGCCAGCGCCTGGGCGTGGCCCTTGCGCGGTTCGACCGTGCCGACCATCAGGAAGCTCGGGCGCGCGGCCAGTTCGGCCAGCACGTGGTCCGCTTCCGGCGGCAGGCCGAAGCTCGGCGCGCTGGCGTCGATGTCGGCGCCCAGGTGGAAGTGGGCCAGCTTGAATGGCGTGGTGCGCGTCAGATTCTGGCTGGCGATCCAGCCGGCAAATTCGTCGGCCACGGCGCGCGAGATGCACAGCACGCCGTCGGCCACCTTGTGCACGGTGCGCAGGAAGTCGCCGAAATACTGCTCGGTCCCGAACGGGAAGACTTCGGGGCGCAGCATCGGCAGCACGTCGTAGATGACGAAGTACACCTCGACGCCGCGCATGCGCATGTCGAGCAGGCGCTCTTCGTTCTGCGACGTGCCGTTGGTGAACAGGTCCAGGCCAAAGAAGATGTCGCCCGGGCGGATGTCGGCCGGCGCATCCTCGAGCACCAGGTCGGTCTCGTCGACGACCTTCATGCCGAAGCTGCGCGCGTAGATATACGGCTGGTTGCCGCCATGCGAGTACACCGGTTCGATGCGCAGGCCCGGCGGCGGATTGGCGATCATCGAGCGCAGGATGCTGCGCACCACGCGCTGGATGCCGGTGCGCAGGTCGGACTGCATCAGCGCCGAGACGTCCACCAGCAGCTGGCGCTGCGGCGTCGGCGCGCGGTTGAACGCAATCGCGGCGGCCAGCGCCGGCAGGTCGGCCGCGCTGCACAGCGGCGCGGCCTGCGTCACCAGGCGGCGATACACGGCGTCGCGGCCGTTGTGCGCGAACGCTTCGATCGCTTCGGCGTACTGGCGCCCGACCTGCGCTGGCGCGTGGTGGGCCGCCATGAATTCGAGGGCGTGCTGCGACAGGCGCTCGCGCAGGCCGCGATCCAGGCGCAGGCGGCCCAGGCTTGCGGCCAGATCGGCGGTGGCAAAGCGGTCTTCCAGCTTGATCAGCACGTCGTCCGGCAGTGCGGCGGTCGAGCCGTGCGCGTTGACGATCGTCGGCGCGCCGTACAGCAGGCAGTCGAGCACCGAGGCCGACGTCTCGCCACGCGTGACGCCCCGCAGCTGCACGGCGCCGTCGCAGGCAGCAAGCCAGTCGGCGTAGGCGCCGGCATCGACGAAGCTGGTGATGCGGATGCGCGCAGCTGCAGCGCTGGCCTTGATCGTCTTTGCCAGCACCTCGCCATACGGGCCGGGATCGTTGGCGCCGACGAACACCAGGTGGCAATGCGGATCGGCCGCCAGCGGCGAGGCCAGGAAGGCGTCGAGCAGTTCGGCATTGAGCTTGGTGCTGCCCAGCATGCCGAAGGTGCAGACGACGAAATCGTCGTCGGCCAGTTTCAGGCGCTTGCGCGCAGCGCGTCGCGCCTTGTGGCAGGCTTCGTCGGTGACGCAGCCGTCCGGCCGGCCGCGCAGCAGCGGGATCGTGCGCCAGTCGTCGGCGGCGCCGTCGCCATACCATTCGGCGGCGAGCTGGCGCGAAAAGTCCGAATGCACGATCACGCCATTGGCGGCATCGAGCACGCCCTTATTGAGCGGGAACTTCCAGATCGACGGGTTGCGGCCTTCCTTGCGGTGCGACAGCAGGCCCGAGTAGCCATGCGACGCATACAGCGCGCGCAGGAAACCCTTGGGCAGGTATTGCTCGCGCTCGAGGTTGTCGAGCACGCCCGAGAAGAAGAAGTCGTGCAGCACCACAACGCCTGGCACGTCGCGCACCAGCTCGAACATGTGCTGGTGGGCGTGCGAATTGCCGAAGTGGTAGACCACGCGCTCGAACTGGTGCGCGTGGGCGCGCAGCCAGGCCGGATCGCGCAGCAGCATGCCGTCCAGGCGCGCGTCGACCATCGTCTCTTGCGCGACCACGAGTTCGACGTCGTAGTATTTCGCCAGCTCGGGCACCAGTTCGGCGCTGTAGTCGGCGATGCCCGAATGAACCGGCGGCAGCGGCGACACATAGGCCAGCTTTGGCCGCCCGGTTGGCAGCAGCCGGGCCGGTGCCTCTCCCAGCGCGTACAGGCGCGCCAGCAGGCCGGCGGCATCCTGCGCGGTGTCGGCGGCGTCGTGCGCCAGCACCGGATACGGCGCATCAGCATCTGCGGCGTCGGCGCCGGCGCCGATGACCAGCACCGCGTCGGGCGCCAGGCCTGCCACGGCATGGCGGCGCAGCAGCGCATGCACCGGGCCGGCCGGCAGGTCGAATGCGCGCACGCGGGCTGCCAGCGCCGGTTCGAGGCGCAGCAGTTCGAGGGTGACGGTGTCGTGCAGCGGGGCGGCGATCCACAGCGTGTGGTGGAGGCTGTCGGCAGCCGCCAGGCGCGCCAGGGCAGTGGACAGGGCCAGGGCCGGCGCCGGCACGCTGGCGCGGTCGGCGGCGCCGAGAAGGTCGATAACGATACGCATGGAGTTCAACTGCCTGTAGGAAGATTGCGGGCGCGCTGCAGGTCGGCCAGCACGGTGCGGACCGACTCTGGCAGGCCACGCAGTTCGTCGGGCACGGGCGGCACGTCCGCCGGCAGCGGCGCAGGGGCCGTCTGCTTGATCGTGGCCAGCTGCACCGACACGCGGCGGGCCAGCCACGGGAAGCGCAGCAGCACCGGGATGATCGTGCGGCGCAGCAGTTCGATGCGGGTCAGGCGCGTGACGACGCGGCGCAGCAGGTGCGGGCGGCGCAGCCCGTGCAGCGCGGTCCCGGCGCGGCGCAGCGGTCGCGTGACGCGCCACGAGGTGCTGTGCTGGATTGCGACGATGTGCGCTTCCATGCCCTTGGCCCAGTTGGTCAGGCGTTCGGCCTGCGCATGGACCTGGGCCAGGTCGTGGGTCAGTGCCGCATTGCGTTGTTCGGCGTCGTTGGCGCGCTGCGCTTCTTCGCTGGCGCGGCGCGTGGCGTGGTCGGCCCGCTCGCCCAGGTCATTGACGCGCGCATTGGCTTCGTCGAGCCGGCGGTAGGCGCCGTCGAGCTGCTCGAGCAGGCCCTTGGCCTGCGCATCGACGCGCTCGAGGTGGCCGTGCAAGGCCTGTTCGCGCGATTCGACGTGATTGATCCTGGCGGTCAGTTCACGTGCATGCTCGTTGGATTCACCCAGCGCCTTGTTCAGTGCATGTTCGCTGGCCCAGGCTTTCTCGAGATGGTGCGAGACGAAGCCGTCGAACACGTTGGGCTGGATATCCAGTTGCGTCATCAGCGCGGCGTGTTCCTCGGCCACGTAATAGCGGTTCAGGCCATCGAACCAGGCGTAGTGATAGCGCTGGCCCAGCACCATGTGCTCCCAGCTGGCGTGGTTGGTTTCGCGGCTGTTCGGCAGTGTTGCTTCGATCACCAGCACCCATGGGCGCCAGCGCTGAAAGTCCATCCCGCGCAGCACTTCGCCTTCGAAGCCTTCGACGTCGATCTTCAGAAAATGGATCTCGCCCCGCACGTGTTCGGCGCAGATGCCGGCCAGCGTGCGCACGGGGACCGTGATCTCGGCCACGTCATGGCCTTCGGCGCGGTGCATCTCGGCCACCGACGCTTCGGGCGAGGCCCAGCCGCGCACGGCCGGCACGTCGTACAGCGTCAGTTCGCCATCCGTGGCGCCGGCGGCGACGGCCAGGTTGACGTCGCGCGGGCGCTGCTCTTGGAAGGCCTGGTGGAACGACGGCAGCGGCTCGATGCTGATGCCGTTCCAGCCGGCGTCGTAGAACGCCTTGGTGACCGAGTGCTCGACCGGGTCGTTGGCGCCGACGTCGATGTAGTAGCCGTTCTTGATGTGGCCGAGCGCGCGCCACAGCAGCACGTCTTCATTGTTCTGGGAATACGAGATGAAATAGCTCATGCGGTCTTTCATGCCTGCGCCTGCCCGAACAGGTGGGCCAGTGGCGTATTGCCTGCGCCAGTACCGGCGCCGGCCGCATCGGCCTGGCGCGCCAGCGCATGCGCGGCCGACGGTTTGTCATACACGAGCAGCAGCACCAGTGCCTGCGCCAGCAGGTCCTGCTGCGCCGTGGCTTCGCGCACGAACACGGCGTCGCCCCAGCCGAGGCGGTCGCGCGAGCGCGCCGCGCTGCCCGCGCTCGGGTAACGGCACAGCGACGAAAAGTCGAGCAGGTAAAAGCCTGCCGCGCGCAGCAGCGTCTCGATCTCCGAGAACAGGGCCTGTCCTTCGTAGATCGGTGCAAACGAGACTTCGCAGTGCACGACGTTGGTCCGCGCCAGCACCGCCGTCGCATGGCGCAGCGTCGGCAGCTCAAAACCCTGGATATCGAGTTTCAGGAAGTCGATCGGGCCGGCATCCGCCAGCACGTCGTCCAGGCGGCTGGTGGCCACGCTCTCGGTCTGCACCGTCGCCAGATGATCGAGATCGCGCAGTTGCGCGGTCAGGGTCCGGTTGAACGGCAGCAGCGAGGACGTGGCATCGTCATTGTTGATGTGGAAGGTGTGCTGGCCGCCGTCGCCGATGAAGGTCGGGTACAGCGTGACGTGGCTGTCCGGGTTGTTGCGGCGGCTCGCGTCGATCTTGTCCTGCTGCGGCTCGAAGCCGATGATGCGATACGGCAGGCCGTGGCGCGTCAGCGGCGCATACACGTGGTCTTCGTTTTCCAGTTCCTGGGCGCCGATGTCGACCACGGTGAGCGGGCGCGCCAGCAGCGGCGCGGCGGCCGCCGCGACCTGCGCCTTGATGGCATCGATGCCGGCCGCGCCGGGCGCGCCGTGACCGAGGCCGTATTCGCCCGACGCCATCAGGGCGGCCAGCAATTCGTCGGCGGCGGCGCCTTCGGCCAGCCGCGCGCTCCAGTAAGCCAGGCCGGCCGGATCGGGCTCGCGGCCCAGGAAGCCCCGGTACAGGCCGCGCACGATGGCGGCGTGGTCCTGCCGGGATGAAGTGGAATCGTGTTCAGGCATGGTGGTATCCAATCGGGTCAGCGGATGCTGAACTTGAGCTGCGGATGCAGGTTGACCAGGCCGCCCCAGACGATCGCTGACGGATTCGGCGCGACCACGAAGCTGTGCGCCTCGTGCAGGTAGTTCAGCACTTTTTCGAATGCGCCTTCGCCATGGCCGCCGGCGCCCAGGCCGACGGTGAGCGTGTACTCGTCCGGGAACAGCGACAGGTTCAGGGCGAAGCTGGCGCTGATGATCGCGCCGCGCGCGGTCGGGCCGGGCGCGTGGCGCATGCAGTAGCTGTTGGTCTCGAACAGCGTGGCGCCGTAGCGGTTGCGGATCTTGAAGCCGATGTGCGGATCGGCGACGTCTTCGTGCAGCAGGTAGTCGACCTGCAGCGTGACCATTTCGTCGGCCATCAGCGTAGCGCGTTCGGCGCCATGGCGGTCGAGCAGGCGCACGCCGACGCAATCGGCGCCGGGCGTGGTGATGCTGCCAGTCTTGCCGGCGACGACCGTCAGGTGCTCGCGCTCGATCGGGGCCAGCGGCGCCGCGTCACCCTGAATCTGGATCGCATCCGGCGCCTGGTCGAGCCGGCCCAGCAATTCGGCCTGGTACAGATCGAGGGCGTCGGCCGGCGAGCCGTCGAAGGCGACCTTGCCGCCGCGCAGGAAAATGCAACGATTGCAGATATTCAGTACCGTGCCGGCGCTGTGCGACACGAACAGCAGCGTGGTGCCGGCCTTGATGAAGCCTTCGATGCGGGCATAGCACTTTTGCTGGAAGAACACGTCGCCCACGGCGAGGGCTTCGTCGACGATCAGGATGTCGGGCCGCACGCAGGTGGCCACGGCAAACGCGAGGCGCACCTGCATGCCGCTCGAGTACACGCGCACCGGCTGGTCGATGTACTCGCCGATGTCGGCAAAGGCCAGGATCTCGGGCATCAGCGCTTCGACGCGCTCGGCGTCCAGGCCGATCATCTGGCCAGCCATCAGCGCGTTCTGGCGCCCGGTGAAGTCGGGATGAAAGCCCAGCCCCAGTTCGAGCAGCGCCGCAACGCGCCCTTCCAGGGTCACCGCGCCGGTGGTCGGCTGCGTCGTGCCCGTGATGAGCTTGAGCAGCGTGCTCTTGCCGGCGCCGTTCACGCCGATCAGGCCGACGGCTTCGCCCGGCTTGATCGTGAAGCCGATGTCTTCGAGCACCCACTTGAGCGTGTGGCGCTGGCCCGGCAGGGTCCAGTCGGCCAGGCGCGCCCAGCGGTTGTTATATTGTTTGTAGGCCTTGCCCAGGCCACTGGCGACGATCGATCCCATTACAGTTCATCCACGATTTCGCCGGCGCGCTTGCGGAACATGCGCAGGCCGAGCGTGCACAGCAGCAGTGCGACAACCAGCGGATAGACCAGGCTGCCCCAGTCCGGCGGGGTGCCCTTGACCAGCACGCCCTGCCAGGTTGCGATGATCGGGGCCATCGGATTCCAGTCGAGGATCGGGCGCACGTGCTCGGGCAGGATGCTGGCCGGATAGACGATCGGCGTGAGCCAGAACCAGAACTGCAGCGCGATCGTCATGAACTGGCCGACGTCGCGGAAAAACACGTTCAGGATGCCGACCACCATGCCGATGCCGAGCGCCAGCATCACCTGCAGTACCAGCACCGGAAGGAGAGTGAAAAACGTCAGGCCGGGGAAATTGCCGGTGACGATCAGGAACACGACGAACAGGCCGAAGATGATGCCGAAGTTGACCAGCGCATTGAGCGTGACGATCACGGGCAGGCAGATGCGCGGGAAACTGACTTTTTTCAGCAGATTGGATTGTTCCAGGAACATGGTCTGCCCGCGCCCGACCATCTCGGCGAACAGGCCCCAGGTCAGGATGCCGGCGCACAGGTAGATGGAATAGGCGAAGGTCGAATCCGAGCCCGGCATCTTGGTGCGCATGACCTCGGCGAAGATCACGGTGTACACCAGGATCATCGCAAGCGGACTGAGCAGCGACCAGACGGCTCCCAGGATCGCATTGGCGTATTTCGACTGGAATTCGCGTTGCACGCTGCCCAGGACGAAACCGCGATAGGCCCACAGGCCGCGCAGCATCAGGGGCAGGATCATGGAATGAGGGTGTTCGGAAGCGCCTCGCAAGAGGGCGGAAGTGTTGTCGTCATAGTAATGCAGGCTGCAATAAGAGCGGAATTATACCGCACGGTCCTGCCTACAAATTGTTCAATTGTAACGACGTGTCGTGCTGCGCGACACCTTGAAAGGCGTCGCGAAAGGCGTTCAGCTGCCTTGCGCCAGCCGCTGCAGCGCATCCGGATCGAGGATTACCAGGCGGTGCGCGTCCTTGAGCACGACCCCCTGCTGCGCCAGCACCAGCAGGGCGCGCGTGACCGTTTCGCGGCTGGTGTTGATCATGTTGGCAATGTCCTGGTGCGTTGGCAGGTTCTCGACCACACGCTGGCCTTCCTTGTCCTCGGTCTGCGGCATCAGCGCGATGTAGGTGTAGATGCGGCGCGTCGTGTTGTTGATGCTGAGAAGCGCGCGGAACTCGGAATCGCGCTGGATTTTCTGGGCCAGGTGGCCGAGCATCTTGTGCGCCACCGATGGCGAGTGCGAGAACAGGTGCATCGCGGTCGAGGCTGGCAAGAACGCGACCAGCACCTCGGTCATGGCCACCACCGACGCCGAGCGGGTCGAGCCGTTGATCAGGGCGATCTCGCCAAAGAAATCACCGGCCGCCAGCATGCGCAGGCCGACCGCGCGCCCGTCTTCGGTCACGTCGACCACTTGCAGCTGGCCCGAGAGCAGGAACAGCAGCGCATCGGCGACGCCGCCCTTGTGCAGGACCACCGTGCGTTTCGGGAAATGGCGGTAACGCATTTCGCTCTTGACGCGCGCGATGTCTTCGTCGCTCAGGTCCGAAAACAGCGGAATCTTGCGCAGGTGAACCTGGACCTGGTGTTCCTGGAGTTGCGGCGCAGCGCCAGCGGCCGCTTCTTGCGCAGGCGCGGCAGCGGCGGCAGCGGCAGCGGCGGCGGATTTCAGGGAAAGCTTGGCGCTGGAACTCATGGGTGTGTCGGTCTCGTCAAAAATGCCCGGCCACGAAGACGGCCAGGGCGGCGCAGCCGATGCCGGCCGCATTGGCAGCCAGATCGCGCCAGCAGAAGCGGCGATCGGGCACCAGGGCTTGCAGGCATTCGATCAACCAGCCGAACACCAGCAGGCCGGCCATCCACCACGCTGCCTCGAGGCCGTCCTGCGCAATGCGCAGGGCCAGCACGGTCAGCAGCGCGAAGGCGCCAAAATGCATCAGTTTATCGTTCGGCAGAGGCGGCAGCCAGCGGTTGGGCACCAGACACCCGGCCAACAGTCCGAGCGACGCGCAGACCAACAAAATCGCTTCCAGTCTCACCAGAGGGTCCTCTACAAATCCGGACCGCGATTGTACCGCCTACGGCGTATGCCATTGCCAGCTCAACTGCAGTTGGCGATTATTGTACTGAAAGATCGAGATGTTCTCGCGGTTGCGCACTGCGCGGGCCTCCAGAACGATACGCTGCTGCTTGCCGATCTGGTACGTCAGCGAGGCGCGCAGCACCTGCGTGCGCTGGGCGCGTACCTGGTCGATCAGGAGTTCGGGCGAATAAGGGCTGGCGCTGTCCCAGCTCTGGCGGGTATAGGCCAGTTCGCCGGTCGTGCTCCAGCCGAGCGGGCGGCGCAGGTTCAGGCTGACGTAGGCGCCATGCCGGTTGCCGCCGGGGCGGTCGGCCAGCGCGCGGTCGGACTGGACGCCCGCAGTCACGGTGGCGCTGAGGTCGCCCGTGTAGTGGCTCAGCAGCGCGCGTGCCTCGATCAGGTTGGCGTCGAACGCGCTCAGGGTGGCGTAGTCGGTGCGGGTGGCCGCGCCGATCAGGTGCAACTGGGTGCGTGGCGGCAGCGGCACGGGTGGCGTCACGCGCACCTGGGCCTGGCCCTGGCGCTGGTACAGATGGCCGCCCATGCCCGTGAGTCCGAGCGAGGCGGTGCCGCGCACCAGCCATGTACCCAGCCGCCACGGCGATTCGACGCCGCCGAACAGTGCCGTGGTGTCATAGTCGTGCAGGCTGTCGTAGCGCCGGCCCTGGAATTGCAGAAAACCGAGTGTGCCGTTGGCCGTGATGTCACGCAGGTAGTCGGCGCTCACTTGCGTGTAGCCGTCATGCTTGGGCAAAAAATCGGCCAGCAGTGGCAGTTCGACCGTACCGTCCGGACCTTCGACGATGAACGTCGAATTGCTGGCGCCCTGGTTCACGTTATCGTCGACGCCGCGGCTGACGCTGATGGCGGCAGTGCTCGCCGGCGTCCAGCGCACGCAGCCGGTGTCGCGCGCCTCGGCGATCAGTTCGAGGATTTCACGGCGCGGATTGAAGCGGGTCTCGACATTGGCGAACAGGCGCTCGGCTTCATCGCCCTGGCCCAGGCTGCACTGGATCAGCGCCAGGTCGAGCCAGGCGCCGGCGTGCTGCGGCACGATGCCGATCAGGCGTGTCATCTGCTCCGACGCATCGCTCTTGCGGCCTTCGGCCAGCGACTGCAGGGCTTCCTGATACAGCAGTTCTTCCGCCGTGTGCCCGGATGGACGGGGCAGGGCAGCGTCTTCAGGGCTGGCACCAGGCGACGGGCTGCCCGATTGCGCGAGCGCGCCGTTGCAGGCCAGTGCCAGGCAGAGGCCCGCTATCGCGCGCACGATGAGGGTCTGGTTCACGATGCCTGCTCCGGCGCGGCGCTGCTGGCTTGCAGACTGGGTTCGAATGTATACAAAGGGGTGGCTCTTTCTTTGCCGCGCAGCAGGCGCTCGCCCAGGGCGAGGAAACGGTGGCGCTCGCTGCGCTCGACCGTTCCCGGACCGATAATGACATTGTGCGTGAAATCACGCGCGACCTGCTCCAGGCGGGCGGCCGTATTGACGCCGTCGCCGACCGCAGTATAGATGCTGCGGAACATCGTGCCAAAGTCGCCCGCCATTGCGGCGCCGCTTTCGATCCCGATCCGCACCCGCAGCGGTTGGTAACCCTGACGCACCCGGCTTGCGCTGAGTTCGTCGACGCGCACCTGGATCGCGCGCGCCGCATCGAGCGCCAGGTCGGCATGCTCGGCCTGCGGCAACGGTGCGCCCCAGAACGCCATCATCCCGTCGCCCGTGTACTTGTCGAGCGTGCCCTGGTGATCGATCACGGGTCCGGTCAGGCAATCGAGGAAGTCGCGCGTGAGCGTGGCCGCCGCTTCCACCGGCAGCGTCTCGACCTGGCTCGTGTACCCCTCCATGTCGGCCACGAGAGTGGTCACGTCGCAGCGGCGCGGGCGCAGCGGGTCTTCTTCTTCGCTGCGCAGCAATTGCTCGACGACGGCCGGCGCCACGTATTGCCGCAGCGTCTGCAGCAAATGGCGCGAGCGGCGCTGGGCCTGCTGCCAGCCGTAGGGCACCGCCACCGCCAGCAGGAACAGATTGGTGCCCAGCGGCCCCACTGGCGCGAACACCGGGTCGTGCGGCGCCACGATGTAAGCCAGTCCCAGCCACAAGGCCGAACTGGCGCCCAGCAGCAATACGCAATTGGCGGCCGACAGGCGCGGGAAGGCGAGCGTGCAGGCGATGCATGACGCCAGCGCAAACAGGCAGGCGATCAGGCGCCCCGGCCATGGCGCCGGTTGCTTGCCTTCCTGGCGGTCAAGCAGGGCCGACAGGATGGTGGCTTGCACACCGAGCCCCGGGCGGTTGGCCGCGAGCGGCGTCGAGACCCGGTCGCCCATGCCCAGCGACGATGAGCCGATCAGCACCAGGCGCTCGCTGGCACCCTCGGGTGCGATGCGCTGGGCGAGAATGTCACCGGCGCTGACCACCGTATAGGCACGCCAGTCGCGTGTATAGGGAATGCGCATCAGGCCGGCGTTCTCGATGGCCAGCGGCGGCCGCCCGGTGCAGCAGTTGACCAGTGCCAGCCCGAGCGCCGGATACGCCTTGCCACCAAAGCGCGTCACCAGCGGCACGTGGCGCAGGGCGCCATCGGCATCGGGGATGAAACCGATGGCGCCGACATGCGGCGCCCGCGCCAGCCCCGGGAAGTTGCCGATGAAGCCGGTGGCCGGCACGCCGCCGGCCTGGCCGGCAATCGCGCCGCCCAGGTAGCCGTCGAGTACCGGCTGCGGCCGGTTGCCGGCAAAGTCGAAATCGAAGGCCTGGGCCGGCACGAGCGGGCCATGCGCGGCGAGCAGGGCCAGGCGCATGTCGCCATCGGTACCGCTCGCGGCCGGCAGCAGGATGTCGAGGGCGACGCCGCGCGCGGCGTAGCGGGTAAGCAGGATTTCCACGAGGTGCGCCAGGCGCTCGCGCGGCCAGGGCCATGGACCGAGTTCGCCCAGCGAGGCTTCATCGATATCGACGACCAGAATGCGCGGTTCGGGCGCGGTGCTGACCTGCAGGCGCAGGAAGGCGTCGCGCAGCCATTCATTGGGCAGGAAGGCCACCTGGTTGACGCCGATCCGCGACCACCTGTTGTCAGATGGCGACACGCCCGCCGTGGTGCTCCACTGTGTCCAGAGAGTGACCATGAAAGCCAGCGCAGCGATGATCCAGCGGCCACGGGTACGTGCTTGCGTTCTCGGTTCAGCCACGCGCTGCGCTCTTGTCAAAGAATTGGTTGGTCAAGTGTAGTGACGCAGTATAACTGGTCGCATTGCTCGATTGCATTGTTTATTTGGAAATATCACACGCTGAAATGCCAATATCGGCACCGTTCCTTTGCGCTAGAATGTGATAACCGTCACAGCAACGCGTCAAGGCGACGCGGTACAGTGGGAAGGAAAGGGGTCTATCTTGCACAAATTATTCATTACCGCCACGCTCGCATGCGCCGCGCAGTTTGCCCATGCCGCCGAGGCGGGCAAGATCATTTTCGTAACCGGCGCAGCCTCGGCCGGCGAGCGCGCGGCCGTCGAAGGCACGCGCGTCGAAGAAGGGCAGATGCTGTCCACGGGCGCCGATGGCTATATGTATGTGAAGACAGCCGACAATGGCCTCTTCATCCTGCGCCCACAGACCCGGGCCCGTATCGTCACGTACCAGATCGACAAGCAGAATCCCGCCAACACCCGCGTCAAGTTCGAGCTGCTCAGTGGTACGGCGCGCAGCAAGTCGGGCGAGGCCGTCAAGCAGGCGCGCCAGAACTTCCGCTTCAACACGCCCGTGGCCGCCATCGGCGTGCGCGGCACCGATTTCACGGTCACGACCGACAACGACACGTCGCGCGTCTCCGTGTTTTCGGGCGGCGTCGTCGTGAGCGGCTTCGTGGGCAGTTGCCGGCCGGATGGGGCAGGGCCGTGCGAAGGCGGTACCAGCCGTGAACTGAGCGCGGCCCAGCGCGGACAACTCGTGCAGGTCACGCGTGGCCAGGCCGCGCCGCAGGTGCTGGAAGCCGGCGGCCAGAGCCCGGACCAGGCCGCTCCGCCGCGTCCCGATGAACCCCTGACCAAGAAGGACGCCGATCAGCCAAAGGTCAATGTCGAGGTCGCCAAGAACATCGGCCTGAACACTGCCATCGACAAGGTCGTCAATCCTGGGCCTGCCGAGCCGGCGAACCCGCCGGTCGATCTGCCTGACGTGGAAACGCCGGTCGTGGTGGTCCCGGTGCCTGAAACCCCGGTCACGCCAGGACCTGCACCAACGCCGGTACCCGAGACGCCAGTGTCGCCGCTGCCGCCGGTCGGTGTGCCGAACCCGGCCGAGCGCTTTGCCATCTGGGGACGCTGGCAACCGGTGAACGGCGATGCGGCGCCGTTCGACTTTGCCGCACAAGAGGCAAAGAATGAACGGATTGCGCTCAATGGTTATTTCGCACTGTTCCGCACGCCAGGTAAAGAGTATGTCGCGCCGAATAACGGCAGCGTCGGATTCAGCCTGCGCAGCAGTGAAGCGTATGTCATGACCGAATATGGCAACGGCATTATCGTGACGGCGCCGGCGACCTTGTCGAATGGTGCGCTGAACGTCGATTTCGGTAAACGGAGCTTCAACACCAATATGGATCTGACTACGCGCAGCGATATCGTCAAGCTGCGCGGCGACGGCACGGTCAGCAGCGACGGTCGCCTGCGAGGTGATGCTGCCGGGCGTCAGGGGTATTTGAACATTCAGGGACTGCTGACCAATGAACGTGGGCCGTCGTCGACTGCCGCTACTATCTTCGACGGGCGCATCGATGATCGTCGTACAGTCAATGGTGCTGCGACCTGGCGTTGAGTTTTTGTATATCCGATAATAAAAAAACCCGGTAATTCCGGGTTTTTTTATGTGCCAAGAATTAATGGTCGAGTATATCCAGCCTCATTTTGTTTCAAGATGTAACGCCCGTAAAGATTATCAAAGTACAAGATTCTGAGTGTATACTGTGATAATTGAAGAGAATCTCCATGGGGAATCGGTTTAACCCCGCAATTTTGTCTGGAAATTGTCAGTTTTTAGGAAAACTTGGTCATTACTGTGATGGCCGTCACACGAGTCATGCCGACGTATCTGTCATGATGCGGCTCGTTGGACTTCAAGAGTGTCCTCGGCTCTTGCAATAAAGAATCAACATTCGATCGATCGATCTCATTTTTTTTGGAGTTACACATGGCTATCGTCACCACCCACGTTGCAGCAGTTCAACAACTGTACGTTGCTTACTTCGGTCGTCCTGCTGACACCGCAGGCCTGGACTACTGGACCAACGTCGTTGAAGCCAACGCCGGCGCAACCACTGCAGTGTCGGCCGCTTTCGCCGCATCGCCAGAATACATCGTGACCTACTTCGGTCAGACCAACACCCAGATCGTCAACAACATCTATCAAAACCTGTTCGGTCGCGACGCTGATGCAGCTGGTCGCACCTACTGGGCAAACCTGCTGACCAACGGCACCATCAAGGTCGACACCATCGTTGCTGAAGTTGCAAAAGCAGCGCTGACCACCGACGCAGAAGCCGTTGAAAACAAGGTCGCTGCTTCGACCGCCTTCACCGCTGCTCTGGACACCACCGCTGAAAACGCAGGCTATGCTGGCAACTCGGCACTGACCCTGGCTAAAGCGTTCATCAAGACCGTCACCACCGATGCAACCCTGGCAACCGCAGTCGCACCAGCTAACCTGACCGCACAAGTTGCTGCTGTCGTCAAAGCCGGTACCCCATTCACGCTGTCGAGCGGCCTGGCTGCTGTTGAAGCGGCTGACGACAACCTGGCGACGTTCCTGGAAGAAAACGAATTCGCATCGGTAACTGATGCTGGCACCGAAATCGGCACTGCCGAAACCGCAGCAATCGCTGCAATCGATGCTGAAGTCACCGGCACCTACACCGGTGCTACCGCATCGGTGCAAGCTGCTCTGATCGCTGATCAGCGCACTGCCAACACCAAAGCACTGAGCGATGCCAACAAAGCACTGGTTACCGCCAACGCTGACGCTGCTGCCATCACCGGCCTGAGCGCTGCGATCGCTAACCAGCGTGCTGCAGTTGCTGCAAACGAAGCTGCAATCACGCTGGCTGAAGAGACCCAAGTCGAACTGGAAGTCGCTGCTTCGGGCCTGAACACCCGCGTCGGTGGCACGCTGGACATCGAACTGGCTCCTGCTCCTGCAGCTGGCGCTGCCCCAGTCCCAGTCGTGACCTTCGTTGACGGCACCACCACCGTCAACCTGATCTCGATCAACGCTGCTGGTAACTTCGTGCTGGCAACCGGCGCGACCGAAGTCAAGTACCCAGGCGTGACCGCACTGCGCGATGCACTGGCTGCTGACGTCGACGCTGATGTCGACGCTGGCTTCGCTGCTGCTGACCTGACCGATGCAAACGCTGACCCACTGCTGGCTGCTAACTCGGATGAAGTGCTTGCCGTTACTAATGCTTACATCGCAATCGAAGCTGCTAACACCAACATCGAAGAACTGGCTGACGCTGTTGCCGATCTGGCCGAAGCGCGCGCTCTGAAGACCGAGCTGGCTGCTCTGAACAAGGCAGTTGTCGATGCAGGTGCTGCATTCGAGGCCGCTGGCTTCGCTGCCCCAGTGATGCTGGATGGCCCTTCGGCTGCTGCAACTTCGGCTTCGGACGTCTTCCTGCTGGGCGATGAAATGGCAGTGACCATCAGCGCCTTCGGCCGTTCGGGTTCGGATGCTCTGGTCATCGGCGAAGGTTACGTCGTGAACAGCGGCGCCCTGACCACCGGCAATAACGCCGCACTGGAAGTCTTCTTCATCCAGAACGGTACCCGTACCGAAGTCCACGTCGAAACCGAAGCTTTCGGTTCGGCCAGCGACGACGTCACTGTCATCACCCTGATCGGTGTTGACGCTACTGACCTGCAACTGGTCGATGGCATCATCTCGATGAAGGCAGGCGCCTAATTATCTAGCCCGCTTCGGCGGGCTTGGTAACGCCAAAACCCGCCACCGCAAGGTGGCGGGTTTTTTTTTGCCTGCCTTGTATGAGTCTGTTGTGGACATGATGCGACTGAATGTAGTCAGAAAGCTCATAATTTGTGATCTCTGTCACAAAATTTAAGGGTTATGCGGCATAATGAACGCGCTAACTGGTTGCTTGTACTACGGCAACATGCGGGGTCAACCAGCCCTGACCCGATTCTGCCTTCAGACCATCGTCCATGAAAAAACTGCTAAACGCTAAAAACGAAATCGAACGCGCATTGCTCGCGTTCAAGAGCACATTTATCACGATTGGGGTGTTCAGCGCGATCATCAATGTCCTGATGCTCACGCCATCCCTGTACATGCTGCAGGTGTATGACCGGGTGCTGGCCAGCCGCAACGAGATCACGCTCTTGATGCTGACCTTGCTGATGCTGGGCGCGTTTCTGTTCATTGGCTGCCTCGAGGTCGTGCGGTCGTTTGTGCTGGTGCGTGTTGGTGCCAAGTTCGACATGATGCTCAACAAGCGCATCTACACCGCCGCATTCGAGCAAAACCTCAAGCAGAGCGGCGGCAATGCCGGCCAGGCGCTGAGCGACCTGACCAGCCTGCGCCAGTTCCTGACTGGCAATGCGTTGTTCGCCTTCTTCGATGCGCCATGGTTCCCGATCTATTTGTTCGTCATTTTCCTGTTCGAGCCGGCACTTGGCTGGTTTGCGCTGGGCGGCACGATCATTCTGATCGTCCTGGCCGTCGTCAACGAACGCGTCACGCGCGCGCCACTGTCCGAGGCGAACTCGATGGCCGTGGCTGCCAGTGCGATGGCCACCAACAATCTGCGCAATGCCGAAGTCATCGAATCGATGGGCATGCTGCCAAACCTGATGGGCCGCTGGTTCAAGACCCATGGCAAGTTCCTGTCGCTGCAGGCCGATGCCAGCCAGAAGGCCGGCACCATTGGCGCCATTACCAAATTCGTCCAGACCGCGCTGCAATCGCTCGTGCTCGGCTTTGGCGCACTGCTGGTCCTGGAAAACAAGATTACCCCCGGCATGATGATTGCCGCATCGATTCTGGTCGGCCGCACGCTGTCGCCGGTGCAGCAAGTGATTGGCGTCTGGAAGAGCTGGAGCAGCACCCGCAGCGCGCATGAGCGCCTGACGAAGCTGCTGGAAACCAACCCGGCGCGTGCTGCCGGCATGGCGCTGCCGAAACCGGAAGGCAAGCTGACGGTCGAAGCCATCACGGCAGCGCCACCGGGCGTCACCACGCCGATCGTGCGCAATCTGAGCTTTGGCATCGTGGCCGGCGACGTGCTGGGCGTGATCGGCCCGAGCGGCTCGGGCAAGTCGACGCTGGCGCGCCTGCTGGTGGGCGTGTGGCCGGCGATGATGGGCAAGGTCCGTCTCGACGGCGCCGACATCTATCAGTGGAACAAGGCGGAGCTGGGCCCGAACATCGGCTACCTGCCACAGGACATCGAACTGTTCAGCGGTACCGTCAGCGAAAACATCGCCCGTTTTGGCGAAGTCGATGCCGAGAAAGTCGTCACCGCCGCCCAGCGCGCCGGTGTGCACGAGATGATTCTGCGCTTGCCGAAGGGTTACGACACGCCGCTGGGCGACGCGGGCGGCGGCCTGTCCGGCGGCCAGAAGCAGCGCCTGGGCCTGGCCCGCGCCATGTACGACGATCCGGCCCTGATCGTGCTCGACGAACCGAACTCGAACCTCGATGAAGTCGGCGAACAGGCACTGGTCACCGCCGTGCTCGAACTGCGCAAGCGCGGCAAGACCATCGTGTTGATCACGCACCGCCCGAGCATTCTGGGCGCCACGACCAAACTGCTGGTCATGAAAGATGGCATGGTTCAGGCCTTTGGCCCGACCCAGCAAGTGATGACGGCGATGCAGGAAGCGAGCAAGAAAGCCGTCGAAGCGGCCCAACAGCGCGTTGCACAGCAGGGTGGCGCGAAGCCGGCTGCCGAGAAGACTCACCGGCCGCGCTATGCCGTGCCCGAGCGCCTCGCCCCCGATGCCGCCGCCACGCCACCGCAAGCCCCAACCGCACCCGCTGCCCCTGCAGCCCCTGCAGCGCCTGCTGCCCCCGCTGCGACTGCAGCGCCAGCACCTGGAGAAATTAACTGATGAAGTTGCTTAAGAAAGATGCAGCGGACGTCATTACCCATGACGTGACCCCGCTCGAAGTAAAGACGGATGCACGCGCATTTGCCCGCATCGGCTGGCTGGTCGTTTTGCTCGGCTTTGGCGGCTTCATGCTGTGGGCCCTGCTGGCGCCGCTCGACAAGGGCGTGCCATTGTCCGGCACCGTGGCCAGCGAATCGAATCGCCAGGCCGTGCAGCACCTGAGCGGCGGTACCGTTCAGGAATTGCTGGTGCGCGATGGTGACGTGGTCAAGAAGGGCCAGGTGCTGGTGCGCATGAATCCGATCGTGGCCCAGTCCGCAGTGCAGGCCACCGAAGCGCAATACCTGTCGGCTCTGGCCAGCGTCTCGCGCCTGCTGGCCGAGCGCGACGGCGCCCGCACGATCAAGTGGCCTGCCGACCTGGAATCACGCCGCAGCGAACCGCGCATCAGTGAGCTGATGAGCTCGCAAGAACAATTGCTGATGTCGCGCCAGGGCGCGCTGCAAAACGAATTGTCGGGTGTCGACGCCAGTATCGAAGGCCTCAAGATGCAGATCACCGGTCTGCAGGAATCGCGCGACAGCAAGAAGGAGCAGGTCGGTTTCCTGAAAGAACAGCTCGGTGGCATGCGCGACCTGGCCAAGGAAGGCTATGTTGCCCGCAACCGCCTGCTTGATCTGGAGCGTACCTATGCCCAGCTCGGCGGCGCCATTTCGGAAGACATCGGCAATATCGGCCGCTCGCAGCGCCAGGTGGTCGAACTGACCATGCGCCGCGCGCAGCGCCTGCAGGAATACCAGAAGGAAGTGCGCAGCCAGCTCAACGACCAGCAACGTGAAGCCGAAGGGCAGCATGCCCGCCTGATGGCCCAGCGCTTCGAGCTGACCAACGTCGCGGTGCGCTCGCCTGCCGACGGCACTGTGGTCGGCCTGGCCGTGTTTACCAACGGCGGCGTCGTACCGTCTGGCTTCAAGATGATGGACATCGTCCCGAGCAACGCACCGTTGATCATTGACGGCCGTCTGCCGACCAATCTGGTCGACAAGGTTCATGCAGGCTTGCCGGTCGAGCTGATCTTCTCGGCCTTCAACACCAACAAGACCCCGCACATCGACGGTGAGCTGACCCATATTTCGGCCGACAGCGCCGTCGATGAAAAAACCGGTGTCCCGTATTACAAGGTGCACGTCAAGGTGGCACCGGCCGGTGAAAAGAAAATCATCGCAAACAATATGGATATCCGTTCCGGCATGCCGGTCGAACTGTTCGTCAAGACGGGCGAGCGCACGATGATGAGCTATCTGTTCAAGCCAATCATGGACCGTGCCCACACGGCCCTGAGCGAGGAGTAAGCGATGACGTCGATTCGTACCTCCCGCCTGCGCACCCTGGTGGCCGGCGCGCTGCTGGCCGCTGCTGCCGGCAGCGCCGGCGCGATCACGCTCGAGCAGGCCTACCAGGCCGCGCTCAAGAACGATCCGGTGTTTCGCATGCGCTACTTCGAGAACGAGAGCGGCAAGGAGAACCGCATTCTCGGTCGCGCGCAATTGCTGCCGCAGATTTCGGCCAGCCATTCGTTCAACCGCAACATCACGGACCTGCTGCAGCCTACCAACGTTCCGAACGTCCAGAGCCTGAGTCACCCGCGTTACCTGAGCCGCTCGTCGGTCGTGCAGCTGCGCCAGCCGTTGTTCAATATGGACGGCATACAGCGCTACCGCCAGGGCAAGGTCCAAAGCGAGCAGGCCGAACAGGCCTACGAAGCAGGCCTGGATGAAGTCTCGGTGCGCGTCGTCAGCGCCTATATGGACGCACTGTTCGCCGAAGACCAGCTGGCGCTGGCGCGTGTGCAGCGTGATGCCTACGTCGAGCATCAAAAAGTGAACACCCGCCTGTTCCAGCTGGGCGAAGGCACCCGCACCGACATGCTGGAAATCCAGGCTCGGCTCGATCTGGCCGAGGCCCAGCTGGTCGAGGCGCAGGACAATGTGGTCGCCGTGCGCAACACGCTGGCCGGCGTGATCGGCACCGACCCCGGCTCGCTCGACCAGCTGGCCGAGAACTTCCGTCCGGTCACGCTCAATGTGGGCAGTTTCGAAGAATGGCGCAGCCTGGCGCTGGCGCGCAACAACACGCTGGCCGCCACGCGCCTGGGCGTGGAAAACGCGCGCCTGGACATCAACCGCAACCGCGCCGGGCACCTGCCACGCGTGGATCTGGTGGCTGCCTACAGCAAGAACGACAGTGAAACGCTGAATCTTCGTGGCACCGAATCGACCAACCGCGCGGTGGGCTTCCAGGTCAACTTCCCGATCTATTCGGGTGGTTCGGTCAATGCCACCACGCGCCAGGCCGCAGCCAATCTGGGCCGCGCCCAGGCCGAGCTCGATGCACGCAGCAACGAGATCCTGATCGAGCTGCGTCGCGCGCACGACCTCGTGCTCAGCAGCGGGCGCAAGATCGATGCGCTGGTCAAGGCCGTCGATTCGGGCAAGCTCCTGATGACCGCCACCCAGCAGAGCATCAAGGGTGGCGTGCGCATCAACCTCGACCTGCTCAATGCACAGCAGCAGTTGTTCACCAGCCAGCGCGACCTGGCCCAGGCCCGGTATTCCTACCTCGTCGGCCTGATGCGCCTGCGCTCTGCCGCCGGCACGCTCGAGCCGGAATCGATTCGCGAGATCGCGGCGTTCTTCCGCTGATCCTGCGGGCGGATTTGCGCCACACCTGCCTCGATTGGATTAATATCAATTTATTACCAATCGAGGAACTTCTTCATGGCCGTCAACCCGCTCGAAGTCCAGCAACTCTACGTCGCCTATTTTGGCCGCCCGGCCGATCCTGTCGGGCTTGATTACTGGATGGATACACTGGCCGGGAATGTGGTGACACCCGATGATATTTCGCGCTCCTTTGCCGAGTCGCAGGAATACCGTGACAACTACAGCCACATGGACAGCCGCACCGTGGTCACCAGGATCTACGACCACCTGTTCGGGCGCGACGCCGAAACCGTCGGTATCACCTATTGGGCTGACCTGATCGACCGTGGGGTCATCGCGATCGACGACGCGGTCAGGGAAATTTCAGAAGCGGCGGTTGGTGCCGATGCAATCGTGTTCAACGGCAAGGCGGCTGTGGCCACTGTCTTCACGCTGCGCCTCGATACGCCGAACGAAGTGGCAGCCTACGGCCGCGATACGGGATTGGAGCTGGCCATGGAATTTCTCGCCACTGTCAAGGATGCCAAAAGCGCGCTCGACGCGGCCGACCCGGTCGTGGTCGATGCGTGGATCGCGCGCATCGTGGGTGCCGACGGCACCGCCATCGAGGATGTGGGCCTGGTCGGCGTGGTGCCGCTGGCTTGAATCAGGCCGCGGCCTCGCCGGCTGCTGCCTGGCCAGCGGCGCTGCTGCTGCCGATGCAGTGCGGGCACGACACCTCATACACATAATCAGGCGATAACTGCTGGCGCGGCGTCACCACGGCGCGGCAGGCGAAGCACTGCACGGTTTCGGTCGGCTCGAGCTTCGGATTGAGCGCGGTGCGGTAGTCGAACACGAAGCAATCGCCCGTGTAGTGCGCGCCGCCGACGTCCTCGAAGTACTTCAGGATGCCGCCCTCCAGTTGGTACACGCGCTCGTAGCCGATTTCCTTCATGTGGATCGCCGCTTTTTCGCAGCGGATGCCGCCGGTGCAGAAGGTCACGACCGTCTTGCCGGCCAGCGCATCGCGGTGCTGCGCCGCGACCTCGGGAAACTCGGTGAACTTGTCGATGCGGTAGTCGAGCGTGTTCTCGAACGTGCCGACGTCGACTTCGAAGGCATTGCGCGTTTCCATCATCACGACCTCGACGCCGTCGTCATCGTGGCCCTGGTCGAGCCAGCGCTTGAGCGTGACGGGATCGACCGCCGGCGCCCGGCCCAGTTCGGGCTTGATGAGCGGCATGCGCATCGTGATGATCTCTTTCTTGATCTTGACCAGCATGCGCTTGTGCGACTGTTCGGTCGACAGGCTTTCTTTCCATGTCAGGTCGGCCAGGCGGGCATCGCTGCGCACCCAGTCCAGGTACGCGTCGATGTGCTCGCGCGTACCCGACAAGAACATATTGATGCCTTCCGGCGTGAGCAGCACCGTGCCCTTGAGAGCAAGCTCGTTGCACAGCGCCTGGTACTGCGGGCGCAAGGTTTCCAGATCGTCGAGCGTGACAAATTTGTAGGCGGCGATGTTGACGTACTGTTGAGCGGAAGACATGGCGATAGAAGAAGAAACGCGGTGAACGGACAGGTCGATATTATAAGTCAGTCAGAAGCGCCAACCGTCAGCGGCCCGCCATATCCTTGTCGAATAGATTTACACCATTGCTTCATAGCATTGATGAATATCAAATAAGTCATTGATTTGTATGGTAGGTAACGACCTGGCACCAAGTTTGCTTATAGGAGGGCTGCGCTGTACAAACTTTGATCAACTAGGAAAACAACAATGATCCGTAATATCGCTCTGCTGGCCCTTTCGCTGACTGCCGGTGCCGCTTCGGCCGCTACCATTCCTGCAACGCTGACCTTCAACTCGGACAGCAACACTGCCTACACCAATGTGATGCCGGCAGCCCAGAGCGGCAGCGTGCTGATCGACTTCAACTTCACCTACACGGGCGCAACGGTCGACAACAACGATTTCCTGGCCCTGTGGTTCGGCAATTCGAACAATCTGTCCCAAGCCTACAAAGGTCCGAACGTCGGCTTCAAGGCAAACTGCGGTAACGGTACCTGCAGCAACGACCTGTTCGCACGCCTGGGCGGCGAAAGCGGCCCGTTCATGAACAACAGCAACCTGGTTGCAGGCACCACCTACAACATCTTCGCGAACCTGTACAAGGCCGCTGGCTCGACGACCTACAACCGCTTCGACATGTGGCTCAATGCAACGGCTGCCGAAAAGGCGTCGCTGACCGGCGCCGACCTGAAGGCAACCGGCAACACGAACCTGGCGTCGTTCAACACGATCGGCGTTCGTACCCTGGGTCTGGACAAAGGCCTGAGCGTGAACGTGAATAATCTGCGCGTCACCGGACTCGAGTCTGAAGTGCCTGAGCCAAGCAGCGTTGCCCTGATGGGTCTGGCACTGGCTGGCCTGGCATTTACCCGTCGCAACAAGCGCGGCTGATTGCCGCTCGGCGCGCCAGAAATACCGGCGCGCTGCTGACAGCAGACTGGAAACGTCGTTCCTGCGCAGGCAGGAACGACGTTTTTGCGTTAACAACACACCGTACCGGGTGGCCGCGCAAGGTCGCCATATGCGTCCCGGATACGCCGTGCTAGAGTGCCTCGCATTGCTCCATCACCGACAGGAACGCCATGCACGACTGGTCCGAAGGCTACATGACCGAGTTAGCCTATACCTACGGCTACTATCCCGAACTCAACCCGTTGCGTGCACGGCTGGCCCTGCTCGAGGCGGGCATCGTCCCGCCGGATGTCCAGACCGCTTGTGAGCTGGGCTTTGGTCAGGGCATGAGCATCAATATCCATGCGGTCGCGGCCGGCGCGGCCTGGCATGGCACCGACTTCAATCCGGCCCAGGTCGGTTTTGCGCGCGAGCTGGCGCAGGACTTGCCGCTGGCAGCCAATCTGTCCGACGAGGCCTTCGAGGCCTATTGCCAGCGCGCCGATCTGCCGCAGTTCGATTTCATCGCGCTGCACGGCATCTGGAGCTGGGTGTCGGACGCCAACCGCCGCGTGATCGCCAGCTTCATCGAGCGCAAGCTCAAGGTGGGCGGCGTTGTCTACGTCAGCTACAACACCCAGCCCGGCTGGGCCGCGACCGGACCGCTGACCGAGTTGATGGCCGGCTTCGACGCGGCCCTCAATCCCCCCGGCATCGGTCCGGCAGCGCGCATCGACGCGGCGCTCGACTTCGTCGACGGGCTGGTCGCAAGTGGCGCGCTGTACGGCAAGGTCAATCCCCAGGTGGCCGAGCACCTCAAGCGCCTGCGCAGCCAGGACCGGCGCTATCTGGCGCACGAATATTTCAACCGCGACTGGCAGCCGATGCCGTTCGCGCAGATGCGTACCTGGATGGAAGGGGCACGGCTGAGCTACGCCACATCCGCCCAGTTCATCGACCACGTGCCGATGCTGAATCTGACCGCGCAGCAGCAGGATCTGCTGGCCGCGATCCCGGATGCGGGTTTTCGCGAAACGGCGCGTGACTTCATCGTCAACCGCCTGTTCCGGCGCGATTACTGGGTGCGCGGCGCGCGCCGGCTGGCGCCGGCCGACCGCACCGAGCGCCTGCGCGCCATGCGGGTGGTGCTGGCCACGCCGGCCGCCAAGGTCAAGCTCAAGATCAGTGGCGCGCTGGGCGAAGCGAACCTGCACGAGGACGTCTACCGCCCGATCCTCGATGCGCTGGCCGACCACCGGCCGCACAGTCTGGGCGAACTTGAAATCACGCTGGCCCCGCACGGCGCCACGCTGACCCGGATCGTCGAGGCAGTCATGCTCCTGACCGGCGCCGGCAACCTGCACCCGGCCCAGGCCGACGAGGCCATCGACGCTGCCAGGGCCGGCGCACTCCTGCTCAATACCCGCCTGTGCGCCATGGCGCGCTATGCCGAAGATGTCGGTTGCCTGGCTTCGCCGGTGACGGGCGGCGGCTTCCCGGTGCGCCGCATCGACCAGCTGTTTCTGCTGGCGCGCAGCGTTGGTGCGGCCAGCACCCCGGCGCTGGCCGATTTCGCGGCCGCTGCACTGCAGGCGCAAGGCCAGCGCATCATGAAGGATGGCCAGCCGGTGCTGGACGATGCCCGCCAGATCGAGATGCTGCGCAGCCAGGCGCATGCGTTCGACACAACGCGCTTGCCCGTTTTTCAGGCATTGGGCGTGGCTGCCTAAAACCCAGTCCCAAAAAGACGATTGCCGGTCGATACAGGCAACGGCGATGGCACCTTGTCAGTTACTATATTGCATTGTGCACAAGCGCCAGGGTATGTCATGCGGTCATTGAACATCCAGTACAATCCACGTATCGATCAGCTACGCTGGCTGGCGGCGACGCTCGTGTTCCTGTTCCACTTTCACCTGGAATATCGCCGCCTTGGCGGCAATGGCCTGGTCAATCCGTGGACCTCCTTGATCATCGAAGGCCATACCGGCGTGGGGCTGTTCTTCACGCTGTCGGGCTTTTTGTTCATGCAGATCGCGCTGCGCCAGCGCCAGATCCGGTATGGCGAGTTCCTGCGCAACCGCGTGCTGCGCATCGCGCCGCTGTACGTGGTGATCTTCCTGGTGGCCACGTCGATTTCGCGCGACAAGTTCCAGCCGCAAGACCTGCTGTTCTTCTTCGCGTCGAATCTCGGCATGCCGCCCACGTCGCAGACCGTCATTACCGGCGCAGCCTGGACGATCTCTCTTGAATTTTTGTTTTACCTGGTGTTCCCGTTTCTGGCGCGTTTTGCGATGGAGCGGGGCGTGCGCTACCTGGCCGGCTGGCTGGTGCTGCTGCTGTTCTTCAAGGCAGCGGCATTTACCGTCAACACCAACAGCACGCTGATGTATTTCAGCACCTTCGTCGGGCGCTTCGACCAGTTCATCATCGGCATGATCGCGGCGATGACCTACGCGCGTCATGAAGCCACGTTGCGCCGCTGGGCGCCTTTCCTGGTGCTTGCCAGCGCCGCGCTGGTGGTCTGGAATACGCGGCTCATGCACGTCAACGCCAGCTTCCTGACCGCCCCGCATGCGTCGTTCTGGATCATCTGGACGATGCTCGAAAGCGCCGGCTGGGCGCTGCTGATCCTGGCCTGGGTCGCCTTCAAGCCCGGTTTCCAGGGCCCGCTCGGGCGCGTGCTCAGCCACGGCGGCAAGATCAGTTTTTCGTTCTACCTGCTGCACATGGCGGTGCTGCACGTGCTGGCCGAAGCGGTCGGCCTGATGCGCCCGACCGGTATCGGCTGGCTGAACGCCGCTTTCATGGCTGCGTGCGCCTATGCCGTCACCTGGGCGCTGGCCACCCTCAGCTTCAATATCGTCGAAGAGCCATTCCTGCGCGGGCGTCGCAGCTATGGGGCACTGCCTGCCGTTGGCGAGAACGCCACGCTGACCCGCCCCCCGGAACCGCCAACCCCGCCAGCCCCTCCGCGCGAAGCCCGGGCGCGGTAAAATGCGGGGATGACTTCCCCGACTTTTACCCATCTGCGCATCCACTCCGAATACTCCATCGTCGACGGCCTGGTCCGTATTGACGAGCTGGTCAAGGCGGCGGTCAAGGATGGGCAGCCGGCGCTGGCCGTGACCGATCTGGCCAACACCTTTTGCCTGGTGCGCTTCTACAAAGAGGCGCGCGGCAAGGGCGTCAAGCCGATCGTCGGGGTCGATGCCTGGATCACCAACGACGACAACCGCGACAAGCCGCACCGCCTGCTCATTTTGGCCAAGAACCACACCGGCTACCTGCAGCTGTGCGACCTGCTGGCGCGTGCCTGGCTCACCAACCAGCACAAGGGTCGCGCCGAACTGCGCGCCGAATGGCTCGAAGCGCTGGCCACGTCCACGTCCACGCTCAATCCCGAGCAGTCGCAGGCCAATGGCCTGATCGTGCTGTCGGGCGCGCATTTCGGCGACATCGGCCAGGCCATCGAGAACGGCGACATCGCCCGCGCCGAGGCCAATGCTGCGCGCTGGGCGCGCGTGTTCCCGGGCCACTTCTATATCGAGATCCAGCGCGCCGGCCAGCTCAACCAGGAGCAGCAGGTGCGTCATTCGGTGGCGCTGGCCGGTCGTCTCGGCTTGCCGGTCGTGGCGACGCACCCGGTGCAGTTCCTCGACAAGGACGAATACATCGCCCACGAAGCGCGCGTCTGTATCGCCGAGGGCGAGATGCTGGCCAACGCCAAGCGCGTGCGCCGCTTCAACGAGAACATGTGTTTTAAGTCGCAGGCCGAGATGGCCGAACTGTTCAGGGACCTGCCGGGCGCGCTGGCCAACTCGGTTGAAATCGCCAAGCGCTGCAACGTCACGCTCACGCTGGGCAAGCCTCAGCTGCCGAACTTCCCGACGCCGGGCATGACGATCGATGAATTCCTGATCGCCGAAACCAAAAAAGGCCTGGAAGACCGCCTGCTGCAGCTGTACCCGAACGAGGCGGAGCGTGAACGCGAGCGCCCGCGCTACGAGGCGCGCCTGGACTTCGAAAATCAAACGATCATCAACATGAAGTTCCCCGGCTACTTCCTGATCGTGGCCGAGTTCATCCAGTGGGGCAAGAACAACGACGTGCCAATCGGCCCGGGCCGCGGTTCGGGTGCGGGCTCGCTGGTGGCGTATGCGCTCAAGATCACGGATCTGGATCCGCTCAAGTACAACCTGCTGTTCGAGCGTTTCCTGAATCCCGAACGCGTCTCGATGCCCGACTTCGACATCGACTTTTGCCAGGAAAAGCGCGAGCTGGTGATCCAGCACGTGAAAGACCTGTACGGGCGCGATGCGGTCTCGCAGATCGCCACCTTCGGCACGATGGCAGCCAAGGGCGCGATCCGCGACGTCGGCCGCGTGCTCGATTTCGGCTACAACTTCTGCGACGGCATTTCCAAGCTGATTCCGTTCAAGCCGGGCAAGCAGGTGTCGATTGCCGAGGCGATCGAAGAAGAACCGATGCTCAAGGAGCGCCTCGAGAACGAAGAAGAGGTCAAGACGCTGCTCGAACTGGCGCAGAAGGTCGAGGGCATCACCCGCAATATCGGCATGCACGCCGGTGGTGTGCTGATCGCGCCGGGTAAACTCACCGACTTCTGCCCGCTCTACACGGCTGGCGGCGATACCGGCGTGGTCTCGCAGTACGACAAGGACGACGTGGAGGCCGTGGGCCTGGTCAAGTTCGACTTTTTGGGCCTGACCACGCTGACGATCCTCGACCGCGCGGTCAAGTACATCAAGCAGCTCGATCCGGCCGAGAGCGAATTCGATCTCGCCAAGCTGGCGCTGGACGACCGCGCGTCGTACAAGCTGCTGTCGGACGCCAAGACCGTCGCGATCTTCCAGCTGGAATCGCGCGGCATGCAGGGCATGCTCAAGGATGCGCGGCCCGACCGCTTCGAGGACATCATTGCGCTGGTCGCGCTGTACCGTCCGGGCCCGATGGACCTGATCCCCGACTTCTGCAAGCGCAAGCATGGCGAAAAGTTCGACTATCCCGATCCGCGCACCGAGTCGATCCTGTCCGAGACCTACGGCATCATGGTCTACCAGGAGCAGGTGATGCAGATGGCGCAGATCGTGGGCGGCTACTCGCTGGGCGGCGCCGACATGCTGCGCCGCGCGATGGGCAAGAAAAAGGCCGAAGAAATGGCCGAGCACCGCGAGATCTTCCGCGCTGGTGCGGCCAAGGATGGCCTCACCACCGCCAAGGCCGACGAGATCTTCGACCTGATGGAAAAGTTTGCGGGCTACGGCTTCAACAAGTCGCACGCGGCTGCTTACGCGCTGCTGTCGTACCACACGGCGTACCTGAAGGTGCACCACACCGCCGCGTTCATGGCAGCCAACATGTCGCTGGCGATGGAAGACACCGAGAAGATCAAGATCCTGGTCGAGGATTCAAAAGAAGTCTGCAAGCTCACGATCCTGCCGCCGGACGTCAACGAATCGCAGTTCCGCTTCACGCCGGAAGGCGAGGCGCGCTCGAAAACGGGCAAGCCGGTCACCAATATCCGCTACGGCCTGGGCGGCGTGAAGGGCGCGGGGCAGGGCGCGATCGAGGCGATCATCGCCGCGCGCACGGCAGGCGGCAAGTTCAAGGATCTGTTCGATTTCTGCAACCGGGTCGACCGCAAGCAGATCAACCGCCGCACGATCGAATCGCTGATCCGCGCCGGCGCGATGGACGCATTCGGGGTGGATCGCTCCGTGCTGCTGGCGTCCGTGTCGTTCGCGATGGAAGCGGCCGGCCAGGCTGCGGCAGCCATCAACCAGGTCAGCCTGTTCGGTGGTGACGATGCCGACCTGGTCGCGCCGCCCGAGTACGTGAAGGCGCTGCCGTGGACCGATCGCCAGAAGCTGTCCGAAGAAAAGATCGCGCTGGGCTACTACCTGTCGGGCCATATGTTCGACTCGTACGCGCAAGAGGTGCGGCGCTTTGCCAAGACGCGCATGAAAGACCTCGAGCCGTCGCGCGACCCGCGCATGATGTGCGGCGTGATCTCGGGCATCCGCACGCAGATGACGCAGCGCGGCAAGATCCTGATCGTGGCGCTGGACGACAAGACCGCCGTGCATGAGGTGACGGTCTACAGCGAAGTCTTCGAAGCCAACAAGAACGCCTTCAAGGAAGACGAATTTTTGCTTGTGGTGGGCAAGGTATCCGAAGACCGCTTCAACGGCGGTCTGCGCATCACGGCCGAGAAAGTGTTCGACCTGGCCACGGCGCGCATCCAGTACGGCCACAAGCTCGAGATGGACCTGGACAAATCGGTCAGCGCGGCGCGCCTGGCCGAGATCCTGCAGCCGCACCGGGTGCATGACGGGATGCCGGTGAGCCTGCGGCTGCAGACGCAGGATATTCCGTTCACCGTGCAACTGGGCGACGACTGGCGCGTGGCGCCATCCGATACGCTCAAGGCGGCGCTGGAGCTGTCGCTGGGTGCGAAGGACGTCGCCGTTGAGTACTAGCGCACGTTCGACCGACGGCAGATCGGCCTTTGGACGCATCCTGATCTGCCGCACCGACAATATCGGCGACGTCGTCCTGACGCTGCCGCTGGCGGGCTACCTCAAGCAGCGCTTTCCGCAGGCGCAGATCGACCTGCTGTGCCGTGCCTACGTGGCCCCGGCCATGCGCCACAGCCGCCATCTCGACCGCGTGATCACGCTCGAAGCGTCGAACGATCTGGCCCGCCTGTTTGCCGACGGCGACTACGACACCGTGATCTTTGCGTTTCCCGACCGGCGCCTGGCGCGCGCGGCGCAGACAGCGCGCGTGCCCAACCGGGTAGGCACCAGCCACCGCGTGTATCACTGGTTCACCTGCAACCGACTGGCCCGCTTCAGCCGCGCGAAGTCCGACCTGCACGAGGCGCAGCTGAACTTTCTGCTGCTGCGCCCCCTGGGCATCGACCATGTGCCGACGCTGGCCGAGATCCCGCAGTTGTACGGGCTGGATGCGCCGCAGCGCGCCGCCGTTGACGCCTTGCTGGCGCCGGGGCGGCGGCACGTCATCCTGCATCCCAAATCGAATGGCAGCGCCCGTGAATGGCCGCTGACCCATTTCACGGCGCTGGCGCGCGACCTCGGGAGCGACCCGGCCATGCGCCTGTTCGTCACCGGCAGCGCCGCCGAGGGCGTGCTGCTGGCCGCGCAGGCGCCGGCCTTGCTGGCGCTGCCGAACGTGGACAATCTGTGCGGCCGGCTCGACCTCGATGAACTGCTGGCGCTGATCGGCACCTGTGATGGCCTGGTGGCGTGCAGCACCGGCCCGATGCACCTGTCGGCGGCGCTGGGGCGGCCGACACTGGGGCTGTTCCCGCCGATCAAGCCGATGGATCCGGGCCGCTGGGCGCCGCTGGGGGCGCTGGCCGAGGTGGCGGTTGCCCGCCAGCCGTGCGCCGGCTGCACGGACTCGGCGACCTGCTCCTGCATGGGGTCGATTACGCCGCAGGATGTGGCCGCGCGGGTGCGCGCCTGGGGTGGGGCGGGAGCGCGGCGCGGGGCTGCCTAGGGTTTCATTTGGACCTCAGTCGACCCGAATCTTGCTTAACTGAGCGTAGGACATCAGTGTCACAACCCCAGGCGTACCGGCATGGAGCGAGACGAGGCCGTTTTGAGGTAGCGCTCCGGTAAAGCCCAGACTGGCCGCCACCGTGCTGGCAACGCCAGCGGGCGTGATCTTCCTCAGCTGCCCTCTGGAGCCGAGCTTGTAGAGGTTGCCTGCGGTATCAATGTCCATCGGGCCGTTGCTGCCAAAGAAGGCAGCAGTGCCGGTGCCATCGACATCGTCGAGAAAATCAAAGTTCCGGTCTGTTCGACCGGCAAGCGTCGTGACCGCGCCTGCAGGGGTAATCTTCCGGATCAGCAATACATCGCTGACGTACAGGTTTCCGGCCTTGTCGGCGACGATCTGGGCTGGTCCCATGAATCGTGCCTGCGTTCCAGGTCCGTCGACTGGATTTCTGCGGCCGGCGCAGGGCGATCCCGGCGGACTGACAGCCTCGCAACCGCCGCCAGCAAACGTTGAAAACGCACCGTCTGGCGCGATCTTGCGAACTCTCGACCCGTCGGTTGCGTAGATGGTGCCGTCTGGCGCCACCGCGAGCTTCAACGTATACGCGGTGGCAACGCCGGAGGCGCCATCGATCGTTCCGGTCGCTGCATCATAGGGCGCGGTCTGCGTCAGCGTGGTCACCGTACCGTCGCCTGCGATCCGCCGGATTGCATACGCGGCGGCGCCAACTCGGTCCACGACGTACAACGCCCGGTCTGGCCCGAACGCCAGCGATAGTGGTTCGGCCACGTTTGCGTAGGTCGTGATGTTGCCGTCCGTCGTCACCTTCTTGATGTCCGACACGGGGGATGAATAAGCGATGTACAGAGTGCCGGATGGATCGGCGGCCGAGTCGACGGGCCGCGCTCCCTTGAGCTGGGACGGATCGGCGATGAGAACCGTCCACGTGAGCGGCAGGGTGACCCAGGGCACGGGCACTGGCGATGGCTTCAGGTTCAGCTGAATCGAATTCGAGATGCCGCCTGCGCTGGCCGTGATTGTCGCCTTGTCTGTTGTCAGATCAAGAGAGGCCGCGTAGGCGGCAATCGGCTTGTTTGGATCCGTGTACAAGGTATCGCCAATACCGGCCTTGGGCATCACTGACCAGGTGACCGGCCCCGTGACACCCGTCAGCGTTGGCGTGATCTCGACCGCCGAGCCATTGAGGATCATCGACGCGGCCGAAGAGGCCAGCGCGATCGTCGGCGGAGGCGGCGGCGATGACACAGGCGCGCTGTCGTGCTTGCCACCACCACACGCAGTCAGGAATACTGCCGAGAACATCGCAAGATGGCGTGCATTGAGCATGACAAGTCTTTCGGTATATGGCGATAGCATGGATCTTACACATGCAGAACGGCGCAAAATGCACGAAAACTTGCACCGGCCCGCCTGTCAAACATGTTGAATGCTGACCGCCAGCCGCAGGAAATCCACAAACGCACGCACCCGCGCCGACAAATGCCGGTTTTGTGGATACAGAATGGAAAACGGGCGGCAGCGACCGCCGTAGGGCTGAAGAATCTCTACCAGATCCCCACGCTTGACCGCTTCGGCCACCGCAATAGCGGCCCGGCTTCCAGGCGGGGTATGCAGACCGTCAGAGCGACATCCCGGCGCTGGATCACAAGGACTGACGCGATCCGGTTGTTGATTTCATGCCCACGTCATATTGAAAAAATAAGCTTGTCGGCTCTTACATGAACGGAGCAGGCATGACTTCATCGCATTCGCGTCGCACTTTCCTGACTCAGGGTGGGGCATTGGTGGGCAGTTCGGCGTTGGGAGGCTCCCTGCTGCTGGCAGGTTGCGGCGGCAGCAGCCAGGCCGCCATCGGTGTCAGTGACAAGGAACGCCCGAAGATGCCATCGGGGATACAGTTCGGCGACATTACCGATCAACGGGCGATCATCTGGAGCCGCAGCGACCGCACCGCGCAGATGATTGTCGAATACGATACCAGCGAGCGTTTCAGCAACGCCAGCCGCATCGTCGGCCCCACGGCTAGCGACGCGACCGATTTCACGAGCCGTATCGACCTGAGCGGCTTGCCCGCCGGCCAGACGGTCTTCGTGCGCGTGCGCTACGTCGATCCCAATAATGCAAAGATCGAAAGCGAAACCATCTCGGGCCAATTCAGGACCACGCCGGCTGCGGACAGCACCCGGGCTGTGCGGTTTCACTGGAGCGGGGACCAGTGCGGCCAGGGCTGGGGCATCAACACCGATTTTGGCGGCATGAAAATCTATGAAGCGATGCGCTTGCGCGACCCGGACTTTTTCATCCACAACGGCGACACGATTTATGCCGATGGGCCGATCCTGGCCCAGGTGACGGCAGAAAACGGCCAGGTCTGGCGCAATGTGGTCACCGAAGAAGTGAGCAAGGTCGCCGAAACACTGAAGGAATACCGCGGCCGTCACGCCTACAATATGCTGGATGCGAACTTTCGCAAGTTTGCGGCCCAGGTACCGCAGATCTGGCAGTGGGACGATCACGAAGTCACGAACAACTACAGCGCGGCCAAGGATTTGTCGGGGGACGCACGCTATACCGAGAAAAGCATCGCCACCCTTACGGCCCGTGGTCGCCGCGCCTTTCTCGAATATGCGCCGATGCGCTACTACAAGCAAAGCGAACCGCAGCGCATTTATCGCACCATCTCGCACGGCCCGCTGCTGGACGTCTTCGTGTTGGACATGCGTACGTATCGCGGTCCGAACAGCGCCAATCTGCAAACCGGGGAAGACGCCAGTTCGGCGTTCCTGGGCCGTGAACAGGTGGAATGGCTGATCGCCGGGCTGAAAGCCTCGACCGCGACCTGGAAAGTCATTTCCGCCGACATGCCCATCGGCTTGAATGTTGGCGACGGCAAGAACGTCCGGGGTGAAGACGTGTGGGAGGCGATCGCCAACGGCAACAATGGCGTGCCGCTCGGGCGCGAACTCGAAATGGCGCGCCTGCTCAGCAGTATCAAGGCGATCCCCAACGTGGTCTGGATCACCACCGACGTTCACTACTGCGCGGCCCACTATTACGATCCGGCCCAGGCCCGGTTCACGAACTTTTCACCATTCTGGGAATTCGTTGCCGGCCCGATGAATGCCGGCGCCTTCGGTCCGGGCGTGCTCGACAAGACCTTCGGCCCTACGGCGGTTTTCTCGAAAAGTCCGGTGATCCAGAATTCTTCGCCGTTTTCTGGCTACCAGTTCTTTGGTGAGGTCAATATCGACCCGCGCACCAAGGCGATGAAGGTCGAGCTGTTCAATCTCGACGGCGTCTCGCAGTTTGCGCAGACACTGCCGGCGGTGGGCGTCTAAGGCCTGGCCAGGTCAGGGTCAGGTCAGTTCGGGGCAGCGTGTTCACGCAGCCCGACACTGGCCTGCGTGGTGCCGTTGGCGGCGCGCTCGAGCACGGTGCGCCGGTTGCTCGATGCCTGGTCGCGCTCGGCTTCGGCGTGCCACAGATGCAGCACTTCAGTTGCCATGGCGCCATCCTTGCGCAATACGCCGGCATGGAACAGCCGCACCACGAGATCCGAATCTTCGTGGCCCCAGCCGGTAAAGCTTTCGTCGAAGCCATTGACTGCTATTAGGTCGGCCTTCCATACCCCCAGATTGCAGCTCTTGATGCGGCGCCAGCTGAACTTGCGGCGCACGCGGCCAACGTCGGGCCAGCGCACGATCGTCTGCAGCACCTTGTTCATGTCGCCGGACAGCCGCAGGCGCAGGCGCTCGGCGACGCTCAGGCCAGCCACGTCGATGCCGCCCTGCAGCGCGCGTTCGGTCAGCGCCTGGCTGAGCAGGATACGGCTGCCCGACACGAGGAAGCCCTGCTGGGCCAGCGCGCGGTGGCGGGCGATGAAGTCGCGCTGCGGCACGCAGTCGCCGTCGAGGAAGATGATATAGTCGCCTGTTGCCGCCAGCGTGCCGCGGTTGCGGGCCATGGCGGCGCGAAAGCCGTCGTCCGGTTGCCACACATGCTTGACGGGCACCGGGGCGCCTGCCGCCAGCCGCGTGACGCAGTCCCGCGTGTTGGCAGTCGAGCCGTCATCAGCGATAATGATTTCAAAATTCTTGTCGTCCTGCAAGAAACAGGCGGCCAACACCGCCGCCAGTGCGTCGGGCCGGTTGTACGTGGTGATCACGACCGACAATGTCTGTGTTTGCTGCATGGTGTCCGATACAAATGCTCTCTAGGCCGCAAGAATAGCCCACAAGAACAAGAATGAACAATACGTCGATCATGGCCCGGGAGCCGCTGCAGTTGTTGGTTGGCTTCCAGATGTTCCTGTTTCCCCTGATTAGTCTGACCACGCCGTCCGGCATCGGTTTTTCCAGCCTCCTGTTTCTGCTCACCGCATTGTTCGTGCCGCGCAAGGCCTGGGCGGCGATGACGCCGTACTGGAAAGAGATCCGCTGGGTGCTCGCGGCCTTCGTGTTCCAGTTCGCACTGGCCGTGGCCGCCGTGGCGCTGCGGCCCGAGGCGCACCTGGATTCGCTCGACAAACCATCACGCCTGCTGCTGGCCATGAGCGCCATGGCGCTGGTCGTGCTGGCCAGGCCGCGCGCCGCGATGCTGTGGTGGGGCGTGGTGGCCGGCGCGATTGCGGCGCTGCCATTCGTGGCCTGGCAGCGCATCGCGATGGGCGTCGAGCGCCCGGGCGGCTTTCTCAACGCGATTACCTTCGGCGACCTGGCGCTGTGCCTGGGCCTGGTGGCGCTGGCGGCGGCGATCGATTATCGCCATCACGCCGGCAAGGCAGCGCTGGCGGGCCTGGGCGCGCTGGCCGGCCTGGCCGCCTGCCTGCTCACCGGTACCCGCGGCAGCTGGGTTGCGCTGGCGCTGGCCGCCGTGCTGTTTCTCAGTTACGCGCAGTTGCTGCACAGCCGCAAGCTGCGCCTGCTGCTGGCTGGCAGCTTCGCGCTGGTCGCCGCTGCATTCCTGGTGCCAGCCACCGGCATGCAGGAGCGCGCGCTGCAGGGCGTGGACGATGTCCAGACCTGGGTCGATGGCGGCAATGTGCATACCAATGTCGGCACCCGGCTCGAATTGTGGAAGGGCGCGGCGATCCTGATCGAACAGCGGCCGCTGTTCGGCCTTGACCGCAACACGCTGCGCACCGAAATCCGCAACATGGTCGAGCAGGGCACGCTCGATCCGGCGATCTTGTCCCTGGAACACCTCCATAATGACGGGTTGCAGGCGCTGGCCACCGGCGGCATCTTCGGGCTGCTGGCCTGGGCCGGCATCCTGGTCACGCCGTTCGTGTTCTTCGCGCGCCAGCTCGGCCGCGGCGCGCAGGCCCAGGCGCATGCGCGCGGCGCCGGCCTGCCGCAGTTCGCGCCGGCGCTGGCGGGCATGCTGGTGGTGCTGAGCTATTTCAGCTTTGGCCTCACCGAAGTGATTTTCTGGTCGCTCAAGGGCAGCATGTTCTATGCGCTGATGGTGTTCCTGCTGATGGGACTGTGCCTGGTCGCGAAAACGCGTCAGGCGAAAGCTGCAATGGTTGAAAAGAAGGTTGAACAACGTGGAAACTAAGGTCATCGTGCGGCGCCTGCTGGCGCTCGTCAAACCGTACAAATCGCGCGCGGCGCTGGCGCTGCTGTCGATGGCGATCACCGCCGCGACGCAGCCGCTGCTGGCCAAGGCGATGCAGCTGCTGTTCGACCGCGGCTTCGAAGAGCGCGTCTCGTTCAGCCTGTGGCTGATTCCTGCCGTGCTGGTGTCGATCTTCGTGCTGCGCGGGATCGGCACCTTCGGCACCGCTTACTTCAACAACTGGGTGCTCTCGCGCGTGCTCAACGACATGCGCGCGATGGCCTTCGAGCGCGTGCTGCGCCTGCCGGTCGCGCGTTACCAGGACGAGAGCACCGGCAAGATCATCAACACCGTCGTCAACGACGTGCGCCAGGTCGTCGACATGATCCAGTCGGTGTTCGTCGCCTGCGTGCGCGATGTGCTGGTCGTGATTGGCCTGCTTGGCAGCCTGCTGTACCTGAACTGGCAGCTCACGCTGATCGCCATCGTCGTGATCCCGCTGACCGCCGTCATCGTGCGCACCACCACCAAGCGCCTGCGCAACCTGAATCGCGAAAGCCAGCGCGTGACTGCCGAGATGACCGGCGTGGTCGAGGAAGCCGCGCGCGGCCACCAGGTGATCCGTGTGTTCGCCGGCGAAGCCTACGAGCGCCGCCGCTTTCATCAGCGTAGTGTCGCGCTGCGCGGCTTTTCGCAGCGCATGACGGTGGCCTTCGCCGCCACCACGCCGGTGACCCAGATCGCGACCTCGCTGGCGCTGTCGCTGGTGGTCGTGCTGGCAATGCAGGCCGACATGACGGTCGGCGAATTCACGCAGTTCGTCACCATGATGCTGATGCTGCTCACGCCGCTGAAGTCGCTGGCCGAGGTGAATGGCCCGATGCAGCGAGGGATGTCGGCCGCCGAGACGGTGTTCGGCATCATCGACGCCGAGCCGGAAGTCGACACCGGTAGCCGTGAGCTGGGCCGTGCCAACGGCCACCTGGTGTTCGAACGGGTCGCGTTCCAGTACCCGAATGCAGCCGGTCCCGCGCTCGACGATGTCTCGCTCGAGGTGTTGCCGGGGCAGACGGTGGCGCTGGTGGGCGTCTCGGGTGGCGGCAAGTCGACGTTCGTGAACCTGGTCACGCGCTTCTATGATCCGCAAGTAGGGCGCGTGCTGCTCGACGGCGTGCCGTACACCGACATCAAGCTCGCGTCGCTGCGCAGCCAGCTGGCGATGGTGAGCCAGAATGTCGTGCTGTTCGACGACACGCTGGGGGCCAACATCGCCTACGGGGCCGAGCACATCGACCACGAGCGCCTGGCCGGCGCGATCCGCGCGGCGCACCTGACGGACGTCGTGGCGCGCCTGCCGGATGGCATCGACACGCGCATCGGCGAGAACGGTTCGCGCCTGTCGGGCGGCCAGCGCCAGCGCGTGGCGATCGCGCGCGCGATCTACAAGGATGCGCCGCTCCTGATTTTGGATGAGGCCACGTCGGCGCTGGATAACGAGAGTGAACGCGCGGTGCAGTCGGCGCTCGACACGCTGATGGCCGGGCGCACGACCATCGTGATCGCGCACCGCCTGTCGACGATCGAGCGGGCCGACCGGATCGTGGTGATGGAAGCAGGGCGCATCGTGGAGCAGGGCACGCACGACGAACTGCTGGCCATGAAGGGCATGTATGCGAATCTGTACTATCTGCAGTTTACGGCCGAGAAGAAGCAGGCAATCTAGCCTGCGTGGGGTGGCCGGCTACGCCGTCCACCCCACGTCAAGCCAACAGTATCAGCGCGCGTAATGCGCCGCTTCGCCCGCCTGCCGAATGCCGGCGCCGCCGGCAGCTTCCTGCACTGCGTGCGCATAGCGCTGCAATGCATTGTCCAGCGATGGCAGCAGCAGCGCACGTTCGCTGCCCAGCGCACTGAATGCCGGTCGCTGCGCCGGATAATCCACAGCATCGGCCGCAACCTCCTGCAAGCCATCCGCTGACATGCCCGCTGCCGCGCACGCGCGCCGCGCCAATTCGGCCCAGCTCACGGCATCGCCGTTGGTCAGGTGCCAGATGCCGCGCTCACGGTCGATCATGAGGTCGAGCGCCACCTTCACCAGGTCCGGCACATAGGTTGGCGAGACGATCATGTCGCCCGCCGCCTGGAATGGCTCGCCATTGGCCAGCGCGCCCAGCGCCTGGGTCACGAAGTTGTGCCGGTCCCACGGGCCGAAGAATGCACTGGTACGGATCACGAGCGCCTGCGGATCGGCGTCCAGCACGCGGGTTTCGGCATCGAGCTTGCTGCGCCCGTAAACGCCCAGCGGATTGGTCGCATCGGATTCGACATACGGCGCGCCCTTGGCGCCATCGAATACCAGGTCGCTCGAGAACGTCATGAAGCGCAGCGCATGGCGCATGCAGGCCAGCGCCAGCACGGTCGGGCCCAGCGTGTTTTCGCGCATGCAGCGCTCGCTGTCGGTTTCGGCCTCGTCAACGCGCACGAAGCCGCCCGCATTGATGATCGCCCACGGCTTGAAACGCACGATCGCCGCGTCGACCGAGGCCGGATCGGTAATGTCCATCTCTTGCCGCGTGAGTGCGTGGCAGGCCAGGTTGCGCGCTTCGCAGATGCGCTTGAAGGCCGCGCCGAGCGTGCCGCTCGCGCCCGTGATCAGGATCGGCTGCACGGGCGCCGACTTGAACTGGCTGCGCACGGCGATGTCGGCCACCGCCGTGCGGGTAGCCACGGGTTTGCACCAGAAGCGGCCCGGCCGGCGCCACCAGCCTTCGCCCTGCAGGACGGGATTGGACAGCGTACGCTTGCTGGCCAGTTCGCGCATCAGGGTTGCCAGCGCGGTCGGGCGGGGTGTTGGTGAACGCACGTCGAACGGGCCCGGCTCGTAGTAGCCGTGGCACGCGGTCACCAGGCTGTTCCAGTCGAACGAGCCCAGCAGCGCCCAGACCGTGACGGCGCGGATGTCGGCGCCCTGCTGGCGCGCCTTGAGCGCGGCATTCCAGATTTCGACGAGCCAGCGCAACTGGTCTTCGCGGTTGGCATCGATGTGCGCTTCGGTGATCGCGATCGGGATGCCGTACCGTTCCCAGGTTTCCATCAGCAGCGGGGCGATGCCGGGCGTGGGCGTGGCCAGTGCGCGCGGCGCCTCGATATCGGCATGCGCCACGCCCCGGTACACGTGGCGGTGGCTTTCGGGATAGCGTTCAGGGCGGTGGTCGAGCCAGCGCTCGCTGGTGACGTAGTAGTTCACGCCGATCACATCGGGCGGGCACGGGTTGTCGCGGAACCAGCGCAGCTCGTCGACCGTGGCGCCCGAGTCGAGCAGGTAGTCCCACAGCTTGTGATGGGTGTCGACCATGCCGCACAGCAGGTCCCAGGCCAGCCAGCGGCGCTCGTTGAAGTAGTTCGCGATGTCCTGCATCTCGGGCGTGCCGTAGGTCTTGGACAGATCGTCGGTCTGGACCAGTTTTGCGTTTGGGTTGATGGCGCGGATCGCGCGCATCGACAGCACCGTCGCGCGGCACTGGATCAGCAGCGCGCGGATGAAAGTGGCTTCGTCGCCGCCATGCGGGTACCAGACGCCGGCCAGACCCGAGAAGCGCGCGGTCGTGCAGATCTCGTTGACGGGCGTGTAGTGCTCGACCCACGGATAACGGGCGGCCACGGCGCCGGCGTACTCGGCCAGCTGATCGGGGAAGGCGGGATCGACAAGGCTCGTGTGACGGGGGCCGCTGCCGTGGTGGATCAGGCCGACGATCGGGTTGACCCCGAGGTCGCGCAGCGCCGGCAGCCGTTCGTCGGCCCACGACCAGTCGGCCTTGTCGATACCGTCGGGCGCAGTGCGCTCCCACAGCACCGGATAACGGATCGCCTGGATGCCGAGCGATGCGAAGCGTTCAATATCTTGCAGGCGGCCAGCATGGCCGTTGCGGTCCATCTGGCTGAAATAGTCGTCGCGTACGCGGTTAACCGTGCATTCGAGCCCGCCCCACAGGGCGAGGTCGGGCTGGGAATCGGTGCGAAGAGTCATGAAGGCTTACCTGCGTAGTGAACATGACAACAGACTAACGGTCACCGGGCAGTCACTATGTTAAGTGGTTCACATAGCAGGCGTTTTTCGGACCAGTCCTACCTTCTTGCGGCGGTTTTTTCGGTAGCGTGGCAATTCTGCAGAGCAGATCTATTCAAGCGACAATGCCTGTCATCACAATGCAGGAGGGGAATCCAATGTACATGGTCTACTGGACGGTGGTGGATGGCGCAGCCACGCACGCGCATGCGCAGGGCTTCGACACGGCCGACATGGTCCCGGCGATGGGATTCATGGAGGCGCTGCGCAAGCGCCAGCGCGAAGGCGAAGGCATACGCTTCATCACCATGTGTTCGGAGCATCCGGACGTCGTGGGCCATCCCGGCGTGGACGTCACGGGCGCCGACTATAACTGGAAGAAGCGGCGCAGTTAGCGCGATGGATCGTTCATGCCGGTCAGGCTCACGACCTGGCCGTCGGCGCGCACGACGCCGTCTTCGAACACCGTCGTCGACGCGCCGTTCACGTCCGGCAGCTTGATGGTGATGACGTCGCCACGCTGCGCGATGCTGCCTTGCGCGGCGCAGGTGCCGAACAGCGGCGTGGGCGTGACGCCGGATGCGTCGACGAGCAAAAAGTAGAACAGCGTTTCGCAACTGTTGCCGCGGCCACCGCTGCTGGCGACCAGGATCGCTTCCTTGCCGCCGGAAAGCTTGAAGCTGCGCAGCGGGAACTGCCAGCGCGCATCCTCGCCCGTGAACAGCGCCTGGCCATCGAGCAGCAGCGCACCGTGGCCGGTCTTGCGTTCCAGCAGGCCGGCCACGGTGCGCAGCGACGTCGGCAGGTTGTCGGCATTGCTGTCGATGACACTGCCACCGGGAAGCAGCGCGGTGTCTTCGGCCTGGTCGGCAGCGCGCTGCACGTCGCGCTCGCGTGTCGTGTAGTCCTGATACGCAGGGACGGCGATGGCCGCAAGGATGCCGACGACAAATACGAACACCGTGATGCCGACACCCCATTGCGACCACTTGCGCTGGACGCGGTTGAAGTGCTCGAGGCTGTCCCACTGCTTGTTTTTCCAGGCCATTTCGCGGCCCTTGAATCCCAGCCAGAACACCATGAGCCAGCCCACGTACGGCACCAGCGCCAGCAGGCCAATCCAGGAGCGGTTGCCGATCGCCCAGATCCAGTTCAGGAAAAATGCGCCCCAGCTCCAGCCTTTGACGCCATCGGGAATATCGCCGCTGGCCCCGCGAAGCGATGGTTTGTCGAGGCTGCCTGCCGGCGCTGCGAGGACCGCTGCCGCCTTGCTGCACACGGCGCACGCGGCAGCATCCGGCGCCATCGGGGCGCCGCAATGAGAACAGAACATGGGAGCTTTCGTGAAAGTGGGAGAAGGGCACAATGCTGTGCCAGTCAATGCCGCAGGACATTTATAGCGATCGTGGCACTGCGGAAGTCTCACCCAATTCCACGTATCAATATTGATGCCCGTCTATACCGACACTCACTGCGGTGGTGGAACGAGCAAAAAAAAAGACACCAGCTGGTGTCTTTTTTCTTACTTCTCATTAAATTTTTGCCTGTCCCGCCTGCCGGCAATCACAGGGGTGATCGCTGACAGGCGGTCTGGACTGACTTACACCGATGGTGGATCGGTTTCGCGTGCAAACACGCGGAAGCCGGCGAGTGCCGTCTTGAATGCTGCCAGGGCCGCATCGCCGTTGGCAGCATCACCCATGATCAGGCCCGGATCATCCGAACCGTCCGGCAGGGTGGTCGGGATCATGGCCTTGGTCAGCAGGTCCGAACCGGCGCCGAACACGAGGATCGGCTTGCCGTGACGGTATTGCTCGCGCAGGAATTCCAGCACCTGTGCGTTCTTGGCCAGCGTGGCCACGGCCTGATCGCCGTCCGGCACGATCACGGCGTCGTACATGACCGATGGGCCAGCTTCGACCGAGATCTCGACGTCGATCGGATCGCCGTCAAGCGCCTTGACCTTGCCCAGCATGTTACCGACCATGCGTGGCACGGCGCCATCCTTGAGCAGGCTGCCATACTGGCTCTTGACTGCCTTGTCATCGACACCCGACGCGATCAGCACGGCGACGCGGCGGCCCTTGATGCCAGTGACGCCTGGACGGCTCATCAGCGACAGCGCTGGCGAAGGCGGATAGGTTGGAATCGGTGCATCGGTGGCCAGTGGCAACGGTGCCGGCACATCCATGCCCAGACCTTCGGCCACGCGGGACACCAGCACGTCATCGACGTTGGCCAGCAGCGCCAGCACACGCTCGCGCACGGCCGGCGTCTGCACGCGGGTCAGCTCGAAACGGAATGCATTGACGATGTGGTTCTTCTCGGCCGTGGTCTGGCTCTGCCAGAACAGACGCGCCTGCGAGTAGTGGTCAGCAAACAGTTCAGGGTTGCCGCGCACTTTGTCCGCTGCGATCGTCTCCGGGAAACTGGTGAAGCCTGCAGGACCAGCCTGGTATGGCACACCGCCGCCCAGCGAGTTCGGTTCGTAGTTCACGCGGCCACGGTTGATGGCCTGGCGATGGAAACCGTCACGCTGGTTGTTCTGGATCTGGACGATCGGCGAGTTGATCGGGATCTCGTGGAAGTTCGGGCCGCCCAGACGGGTCAGCTGAGTATCCTGGTACGAGAAGTTACGACCTTGCAGCAGTGGATCGTTCGAGAAGTCGATGCCCGGCACGACGTGCGACGTGCAGAATGCGACTTGCTCGGTTTCGGCAAAGAAGTTGTCCGGATTGCGGTCCAGCACCATCTTGCCGACCGGGGTCAGCGGCACCAGTTCTTCCGGGATCAGCTTGGTCGAATCGAGCACGTCGAACGGGAAGCTGGCAGCCTGTTCTTCGGTAAAGATCTGCAGGCCCAGTTCCCATTCAGGGAAGTTGCCGGCTTCGATGGCTTCCCACAGGTCGCGGCGGTGGAAGTCGGAATCGGCGCCCGAGATGCGGACAGCTTCATCCCACACCAGCGAGTGCGTACCCTGCATTGGCGTCCAGTGGAATTTCACGAAGCGCGCTTCGCCCTGTGCATTGATCAGGCGGAACGTGTGCACGCCGAAGCCCTGCATCGTGCGGTAGCTGCGTGGAATGGCGCGGTCCGACATCGTCCACATCAGCATGTGCGCGATTTCCGGCGACAGCGAGGCGAAGTCCCAGAACGTGTCGTGCGCAGTAGCTGCCTGCGGCATTGCGTGATGCGGTTCCGGCTTGGCTGCGTGCACCAGGTCAGGGAACTTCATGGCGTCCTGAATGAAGAACACCGGGATGTTGTTACCCACCAGATCCCAGTTGCCTTCTTCGGTATAGAACTTGACTGCGAAACCGCGCACATCGCGTGCGGTGTCGGTCGAACCACGCTCACCGGCCACGGTCGAGAAGCGCAGGAACACTGGCGTGCGCTTGCCCTTCTTGGCGAACGGAATCGCGCGGGTCAGTGCGCTGAAGTTGTCATAGGACTCGAAATAACCGTGGGCAGCCGAGCCGCGTGCGTGCACGACGCGCTCAGGGATACGCTCATGGTCGAAATGGCTGATCTTCTCGCGCAGCACGAAGTCTTCAAGCAGGGTCGGACCACGCAGGCCGGCCTTCAGCGAATGCTGGTTGTCCGAGACTGGGACGCCCTGGTTCGTCGTCAGGTGACGGTCGGCCGGGTCGACACGCACGCGGTCGAGTGGATCGACGGTGGCGTTCTCGCCTTTTGGCGGGTTGCCGTCGCCAACCTTGTCATTGGCGATGATTTCGCTCGACGTGCTGCCGGTGGCGGCGTGGGTCGACGGCTTGAAGGTTTCGCCGACTGCTGGCGTACGCGACGCGTCGCCATACTCGCCAGCCTTGTTGGCATTGAATGGACGTGCTGCTGCAAGCTCTTGCTCAGCAGGGATTTTGTCGAGCAGACGATCCGCGATCGGGTTGCTGACGCCAAGGCTCTGGGGCGGCTTGGCATCGGATGGACCGGCTACCGTGCTCAGGACCGATCCGGCGCCATCGAATGAGCTGGGGTGCTTTGATGTTGGCATGCTGTTCCTTGTTTGTTGTAGAGATAATTGAACTCCCAATAACATAGCCCAGCACGTCAGTCCTCCACTGTGAGTTCACACACACACAGGAGGATCAGTATTTAATTATTCCTATGATATCGATCAGGATTTTTAATCGGTGCCTTGCTCCAAAATAAACAAGATAGTCGTGCAGCATTGATGTGCATTCAGTACGCAATGCGGCATCGCAACGAGGGTGTCAGCAGGCTACTAGGTCAGTCGATCAACGCGCTTCGAAGCGGCTTGCTGCGCTATCAGGGGGAGGCGCACGACGAGGCGGGCTCCTTGCGTATGGGCACTGTTGATGACCAGTGTGCCGCCATGCGCAGCCACTTGTTCCTGCTGCGTGGCCAGGCCAAAACTGCCGGACTTGCGTGGCGCCTGCGGGTTGAACCCGACACCGTTGTCGCTGATGCTAAGTTCGAGCATGGCATCGGCGCTGGCCAGATGCAACTGAACCCGGCTGGCACGCGAATGACGACACACATTGTCGAGCGACTCGCGCAGCACGCGGTGTAAGCTCATCAGGATATCTTCATCGATCTGCAGATCGTCGAGATGCCCGTCAGCCTGTACGTCGCAAGCGATGCCACTCGCACGGGTGAACTTGCGCGCCTCGATTTCCAGCGTGGCGACGACGCCCAGTTCAAGGCCGGCAGGCCGTAGTTCGCTCAGCAGGTGCTTGACGGTGCGCAGCGTCTCGTCGACATTGCCCAGCGCTGCACTCACCCAATCGTGCAGGCGGCCACGTTGATCGTCCGTTTGCTGGTGCAGGGTGACGATGTCGAGCCGCAAGGCCAGCAGGTTCTGGCCAAGGCAATCGTGAATCTCGCGCGAGATCCGCTTGCGCTCGGCCTCACTGCTGGCGCGCTGGTGGGCCAGTAACGAGTGCAGTTGCTGCTCGGATGCGCGTAACGATGCTTCGGAATGCTGGCAGGCGATGATCTTTTCAACCAGCGCCTGGTTGACGAGCATTTGTCCTTCGGTCAGCTGTCGCATGGACGCTTCGAGTCCGTCATCCGCAACCACATCGGCATAACGCGACGGCGCCAAGGCATCGCGCAGTTGGTCCGGTGCTTTGCTGTGACGATTGCGGAGTCGGGTTCGCATGGCAATCACCTGTGGTTCACGCGCGAAAAAGGGATGAGTTTCCTGCTGCCTGTTGTGAGACGCTAAGTATTTTGCTGACGCAAGTCAAGCGGAACCGATGGGAATGCACGCAAAATCACGCGCGCATGTTGGCTGCGTGTCTGTTTGCGGGTGGCAGCAACGGCGCACCATGCAGCTTGGATGGAATGGATATCAATAGGTTTGCGGGCGCGTTCGTCAAGCAGGCTGCAATCGATCTGGATCAAGCATGCTGCCTGTTGATGGATCGTTGTTCAGAGCGACGAAATCGCCTTGGCCAGATTGTCTCTGGCGTGCTGTTCCAGGCACTGCGCGACGGCGGGCGTCGTGTAAATCTGTGCGCGATCCAGAAAACCCTGCAGCACGGCGCGGCGCTTGACCGCGTAGACCTCTGGCGGCACCCATGCGTATTCGGCGCTGATCTGGCGTGTGTACTCGGCAAAGCGCGCAGCGGGCGCGCCCAGGATGGCCAGGTCGATGTCGACCAGCAAAGCCTGGTCCGGCGAGGCGGGCAGGGCAGTGTGGCAGGTGGCCATGATCAGGTCATGCACGCGCTGGCAGCGGGCCGCATCGACGCCGCTAGCCACCAGGGCCTGGACCGCCCAGCGCGCCGAGCGTGCTTCGTTATCGTGGCCTTGCACGTCGTAGATGGCATCGTGGAACCACAGAGCCAGCTCGATGTCGGCAGGCTGCTCGGCATGCGCGCGGAGCGTGTCGAACAGCGCCAGGCATTCGGTGAGGTGATGCAGCGTGCGGTAGTGGCGCTGGGGTTCGTCCCATGCGCGCAGCAATTGCTCGCACAAGCCGGGGGGCGGGGCCAGGTTCAGGGATGCCCAGGTGGCGCGCCAGCGCGCCAGGTTATCTTGATGGGGCATTAATGATGAATGCATCAGTTAAACACCTTGTTCCTAGGAAGTACGCCACGCTATCGACATCTGACGTCGACCTGAGTCTCTCCGGCATGGGCGCCTTTCATTCCTGTCACTGTGCATGTGGTGATCTTATCAGGCAGCCGTTTCGCCAACGACACCTCGCCGAACGCACCGTAGTCGCACCTGAGCCATTTACCGTCAGGGTACTGACCATCTAATGAGTATGTTCGTCTCCAACCTGTCTTGGTTTTCGTGGCATCGCGTTCACGAAGCACGCCGAGCCGTGCAGGCGAACCGTCAGTCGGCGCAGCGCTGCTCAAGTACAGCGGCGAAGAGACAAACGGTGTCCACTCCTCACCCGGCGCGGCCAAGTGAAAAGATGCCTCAGGGATCGATTGGGGGCACACATAGCTTGTTGGCGCTGCGTGGGCCACGGGGTGGGCCGACAGCAAAGCTGCTGCGACTGCATATTGAATTTTCATGGCTCACTCGATCACGAAAAATGCATCGGCATTGTTAGACGGTTCGATAAAGTTGCCTTTGCCATTTTCCGTGCTGTTGATTAAGCACTTGCCCATTGCAGATTTTGGGCGCCACTGATCCATTGTGTAAATGTCGAAAGATATTTAGTCAGTATAATGCAGTATAGCGACCACATGACTAATTAGTGTACTTGCCGTTGATAGAGCCTGCTATTTGAAATTTTTTTGTGCGAATTGACGCCAGCTAGGGGGAAGCCACCATTATCAATAATTCGGGGCAGTGGCTCTATAGAACAAGTCATCTAGTGACAGGAAAAAAATGCACTGATTAATTTTAGCTCTGATTATTACCGTAATGGGCTTCGTTAAAATGTTGCATGCCGATTTTACGAAGCTCTTCAATCCATTCATCAGCAACTGGCTCTGAATGTCCATGGTCAAGTGCCGCCTCATGCATAAGATGATATTCCATACGTAAAGTTGTAGGAATAATACCTTGATCGTCCGTATTAATAGTCACAGGAATGCGCAGCGTGCGTAGACCGAATTCATTATACTTCTTTCCGGATTCCAGATCTTGCATGTCTAGAGGAAACCAACGATAAATAGGATGGTCACTATGCGTCTCAATTTGTCCTATGTAAACGTTAGAGCTTGGATTCGTCTCGATAGAAATTCCAGTCTGCGCATAACGCTCTATGCATAAGTCCTGTAATGCCATCATAAATTTTAAATCGAGAGCATTATCATGGTCGTACATTTGAGAAAGGTTGTTTGGGCCCAGTTCTTCTAGCCGCACCTGAGCACGTGACGGGTGTCCGTGTCTAGGATATGTCAATCGTACAGTTATGATTTGCCTTCCCGAAACAGTGGAGACATCGCGCTCGGAAATCGCCCTATGTACATAGATTCCTTCCGCAGTTGAAAGATCTGGATTACCTAACTGGGCGCAAAGAATATCATAATCGGGAGCACCTACTTTTAGACTCGAGCTTCCAATTTGTAAGTCCTTATGTTGCTCTAGAATTAGGGTGGGACAGTTAAGGCGGTACTGCCAAGCCCTATATAAATCCTGTATCTTGGGGGGGCATACCGTTTTGGATGTAGAAATCCATGAAACATAAGGGAGAAAACGTGTAATTCTCTTTTCAATTCTTTGTAGTATTGGTGCTACTTCCAGATTTTTTACTCCCCCTAGTTCTTGAGCTTTTTGCCATGCCCAAACTAAATTATCGACATGTTCATCAACCGGCAGCAGGACATCGCCGTGGCGATGAAGCCAATCAGCAGGAGGAATGCCCAAAGCCAATCCGTGTCCGATCCGGTCCCCCTTGGTCATGCCAGTAAATGTTACTGTTTCATCTATATTTCTAAGCCCAGACAATGGATGGGTATAATCTTCTCCAGCATGAATGCTCAGATGTAACCAAGTCGGCGGGACGCAACTCATTCCCATAAGATCTTTAAAATTTTCTTGATATCGTACCCACCGTAGCATTGGGGAAAATACCTCAATTGGCCATTTTGTTTCATCCCCGGCTACATCTAAGGCACGAACAAACTGTGATGGCAAAAAGCGGCTACTTATCTCGCCTCCAGATGCCTCCAAGGGTAATACGTATTTCCATACGGATTTTGAACCTAAGAATTTCTTTAATAAACGTGCTTCTTCCCAAAGCTTCTGTCGACGAACGTAGCGCCCTTTCTTTCCTGATCGGTTGAAATGTAGGCAAAAGTGCCAGTGATCAAGAAAACCCGGCGCTGTATTGCCATCTGAATCTTGATTGTCTTTTAGATGAATGAATTGAATACGTTCATTGGCGACGCGAGAGAATTGCTCTGTAAGAGGATCTGATTCGCCAAAATTGCCGGCCGAGATTTTAAGTTCAGCCTTGTCGCCGGCGCGCGCGAATGTACGGCGGGCCGATTCTCTATAAGATAGATTTTTCCATTCTTTGCTCTTGCTTGCAACTACACGCAACGGTGAAAATGGATAACCGGTAGTGAATCGTCTCAAACCGTTCCCGTCCATAATCAATTGTCTTCGTAGTACCATGACATCAGTAACGAACAGCAGTACAGCTGCACTAATTGTTGCTGAGCTCGTTTTAAGGCGATAAGTACGCCATAAAAGTATAAACAACCACATCCATGCTTTTTGAATATCATGACAACTCGCGGCAGAGGCCATCTGCTTTACCATCCAACGGCTCGTTACTTCCGCACTATCCACGATGATTCCGGCATTTTCTGTTGTCCAGTCGAACGTCATGTAACTGGCCGTTGACATTGCATCATGCAAACATGCGTCTATCAATTCGCTCTCATATTGCGCTACAGTTGTCGTTTCGTTGACTGCGAAAGCCTTCCATAGCTCCACGAACGCAGAAAGCATGAGGTGGATACGGTTTATCCTGATAACGTTTGGCGATAGTGGAGGTTTTTCCTTTCCACTATTCAGTAAGTCTACTTCAGGGTTATCTTCATTTTGATTTGTATCGAAAACCTGTTTAAGTAATACTATCTCAGCTAAAACGACATCATCTCCGGTAATTCCGCCAAGATGAGAGTGGTTGTCTGCAAATGGTGAATCGAAAAAAATTGAATTCACAAACAATGTGGTCATGTTTTCTACTGCTTCTTTTAAAACAGCGCTGTCTTCGATTTTTGCGAGTTGCCATGCCACTAAGACCGTTGGATCAAGTTCAGAAACGAGCTCTGCATATCGTTGAACATGCTCCGGAATAAAGGATATTGCGGATCCTCGCCATTCGGTAATCCCCCCATTTTTAGAGCACGCTAAAAGTAGAGGTTAAGCGGCGAGCGCCAATTTCTGTTTTGGCGTAATACCGCCGAGCGCCATGTTAGGCCGGTCGTGATTGTAGGTCCACAACCAGTTGGTGGCAAATTCCTGAACTTCATCGAGCGTTTCAAACAGGTGATGGGCAAGCCAATCATAGCGAACCGTCCTGTTGTAGCGCTCGACGTAAGCGTTTTGCTGGGGCTGGCCAGGCTGAATGAAATCGATGCGGATACCGTGCCTGGCAGCCCAGGCTAGCGTCACCGCGCTGATGTATTCGGGACCGTTATCGCAGCGGATGGCGTCCGGTTTGCCACGCCATTCGATGATCCGGTCGAGCGATCGAATCACCCGTTCAGATGGCAGCGAGAAATCGACTTCGATCCCGAGGCCTTCGCGGTTGTAGTCGTCGATGACGTTGAACAGCCGGATACTGCGTCCATCGGCAAGCTGGTCATGCATGAAGTCCATCGACCAGCACTGATTGATCGCCGTCGGCACCGCCAACGGCAGCGGCTTCTCGCGTACCAGCCGATGGCGCGGCTTGATGCGCAGGTTCAGCTCGAGCTCGCGGTAAATCCTGTAGACGCGCTTGTGGTTCCATTTGAAGCCCTTCACGTTGCGCAGGTACAGGAAGCACAGTCCAAAGCCCCAGTTGCGCTGGTTATTTGTCAGCCGTACCAGCCAGTCCGCGATCACGCCGTTCTCGGCATCGAGCTTGGCCTTGTAGCGATAGCAGGTCTGACTGATGTGAAATGCCTGGCATGCCAGGCCTATCGTGGCTGACCGGTTCGCCACGGCCCACTGCGCCATCTCCCGCCGCTGAGATGGCGCTACCACTTTTTTGTGAGTGCCTCCGCAACGATCTCGGCCTTGAGGCGCTCCTCGGCATACATCTTCTTGAGGCGCCGGTTCTCGTCCTCGAGCTCCTTCATGCGCGCCATGAGCGACGCGTCCATGCCGCCGAACTTGGACCGCCACTTGTAGAACGTGGCGTTGCTGATGCCGTGCTCGCGGCACAGCTCAGGGACCGGGCTGCCGCCTTCGGCTTGCTTGAGGATGGCGATGATCTGGCTGTCGGTAAAACGGGACGTCTTCATGTAGAGCTTTCTGTTCTTAAGTAGAAAATTCTACTTCTAAACGCGCTCTTTCTGTGGGGGGATTACCATTCCATTAGCTCTTTAAATACCGTGTCGAGTAAAGGAAATTCTTTTGACTTGAGGAAATTTTGCGGATACAGTTTTTGAGCAGCTGCTTCAAGCTCGTTAAGACGGTGACGTCGACTAGTGCGTTGATCTACGTCGGACTGAACCGCTATTGTTAACTGACTTCTGAGTGCATATAAGACGGAAGCTGCGTCTTTAGATATTCCAAATTGCGGTAGCTCAGTCAAGTGGTTGTGTAGGATTTCAGCTACTTGGTCGCTACCAAATAAAGCTCCTAGCATTCGCTCTGGGACGGCACGTAAAAGCATCAGTTAGAACCAGTATGATGTTTTTGCAATTCAGCAATCGCGCGCTTTAAGGTAGACAATTCTTTCAGCTTAGGAAAGTTCCGAGTAGTTTGCTGCAGTAGAGCTTGTGCATAACGTAATGTAGGCACGCCCTTTGGTGCGTTGCGCTCAAGCGCTTTGACAAGATCGGCCACCGTCACACGACGTCGAGTCTCTGCAAAGCCTAAATTCTTCAAAAATTGAACTCGTCCGTCAGTCACTTCACTTTCCGACCGAGGCAAAGGCGTTTCAAGTTGCTTAGTATGTTCAAAAAATTCCTTGAGCCACCTGCGCAGAGGGTGTTTGTTGAGCACCGAAGTAGTAGAAATTAGTTGTTCTCCCCGAAATGTTCGCTGGTCATCTTTTAATAGGGGTTTAATATTCTGAGTAAATAAGTCAGTTCGTAGGAAGTCGCCGCGCCGATTTATGAGGTTGACATTGGAAAGCTCCAGTGGAAGGCCAAATAAAGGTCCTTTCTCGAAACTTGCTATTGCGGCCCAAAATGAGTTAAATGCTGAAAGGCCAGATGCTGCGACATTGCTTAAGGCTTCCTTATTTGGCTGTTCGTTGTATTGCAACGGGCGAGTGAAGAAGGGTACTTGATTGAAGGTCTTATTTAGGGCGCAATATATCAGCCACGGCGACAGTGGTAAGCGATTGGCTTGAACTTCGTCTCGCCAAATATTTATTTCGGAAGCCATTGTATGAATAGTGAGATCTCGGTCTTGTCTCAGAATCATTAAATGCGCATCGGTAGCGTCTTCGCCATATGATTCTTCTTGATACTTAGCGTCATCAATAGCTTCTGATTCACTACTTTCTTCGATTTCGTCTATAGAAATTTGCACGGCTTTTGTTCCCGCAACACTAACTGCACTGTGATAGGGGGCCATCGACAAAATTCGATCAATATCTAGGGGAGATACATTTCTAACCAGACTGGTTGCAATGAGTTCAAGAATTCGACCACTGCAAATCAACGTAGCACGCTTACTTGGACTGTAAAAATTTCGATGCGTGATTAAATCAATCAAGACGTTAGACAACTCAATAGGAAACGCTTTGCTAGATATTTTAGATTTATCGTGCCATCCGTCCGCCACTACAGCTCTTCCGATCTCTGGACTAGCAAACGGTAAAACCGATTCACTCGCTAATTCGCTCACCCAAGAATCGGGGAGTCGCCCACTTAGATCATTTGTCCAATTAAGTGCTGCGCGGGACTGGATATATCGAAGTGTTGGGTGTCCAACTTGTTTAAGGGGGGTAAAAAGTGGCGTTGCAAGAACTGATGTGTTTGGGGAGTCCTGCCAGTGTTGAGCGGCCATAAGGACTAGACATACGGCGCCAGCATCGGGTTCAAACATGAAATGGTCCAGTAGCGCTGTCTGCCACTCCCCCTTAGATAAGTCGCTAGCAGTGGCCTGCTCCGAGCCATCCATTCCATTTCTTCTATATTGAGGCGCTTCCCCATTTCGCCAATACATAATTCTTCGCATTAAGTCGGTGATAGGAGATGGTGCTGTTTCGCCATGAAACGCTAATTCAAGGTCGGAAATTTCTTCACGTACGCGGGACAGGAGTTGCGATAGGGCTCTTACAGTCGGAATGGGGATGTGGAGACGGCTATTTTCATGATTATTGACCGGACCTGCTAACAGAGCTGTCAACCAGGCTTCTAAGTTCGGCAAGGTAAGGCGGGGCGGAGTGTCGCGGTCACGCGGCGTACCGAGAAGAACTTTGTCATTATGTAGAAAAGTGTCTACCTCTGGCATGCGTAAGCGGCGGTGCAAAGGTAAAATTTTTCGCAAATATTCTAGCGCGAGAGACTCAGCTGTAGACTTGGCTTCGTCGTAGAAGCCTACGATATCGGTAGTTAAACGACGAAATGCATCTCGCCATGTTACATCGTGATAGAGCCGTAAATCTCCGCAAACTATTGGCACCAATACAGGACTCGCAAGATAGCGGCGCACAACCTCTAAGTTCTCAAATGCTCGATGAAGCGTGGTATCGACGTCGTCAATCGGAAGTACCAAGAGTCGCTTATTTAATAAGCGTGCAGCGTTCACGAAAAAATCGTGCACAGCACCTGCTAATTCTTGCGCTCCCATAAAGGAACGAAGACGGTCAAGGCCTACACCGTCACTTTGCGTTTCCTTTCCTGCCAGAGCCGTACCTAACAGTTGGAGACTGTTATATAGGGCTTGCCAGCATTCCGGATTTCTCTCTTTACCACGCTTGATCTCGTCGTCCCCTAGGACAGCTGCTACAATAACGTTCAGAAACAAGTCATCGTTGTCCTCAAGCTGTGATGGGTCGATTGGCTGTAGGACATGAACTTGATCCGCAAGGCCTGCGAAACGCGCACGTACTTCTGGCGCTTGTAGGTATGCCTGCAGATTAACCATCACGGTGGTCTTACCGGTACCTCTGTCTCCGTCAAGAAAGATAGTAGTGTGGCCTCTCCTGCGGGAAAATTCTTGCTGTTCGTCCGTTTCCATTGCAGTAGAGGGGGGGAGCTGCTGCAGAGACTCGGCCAACAGCTCCGCTAATCTTTCGTAGATTGACCTAGGCAACAACTGATCCACGTATAGGTGGTTCGCCCGTTCACCTTGGTTCAGTGGGTAGTAAATGGTGTTTTCTAACGAAACGGATTGTGTGGACATTCGTATTCCCTTTGCTTGTTTGGTTGAATCGTAATATCCAACGCCCATAACTGTTTTGTGAGTTGAATGAATGCAACGTCATTTTACTAGACTATCGAAAACGATTAGGATGATATTTTCGGCATAACTGGGCATAGCTAGTCGTTTGATTGAAAGCATCCAGCTGCATAATGTTGCAAGAACTTGTCCGTACGGCGCCCCTGATCAGGTGCTTGTAAACTGGCGACACGAATGCCACAGCAAAACCGAACTAGCACAAGACCAATTGGAAAGACTACAACACCGCGCTGAAGCGCGTGGTTCACTGCTGATGCGGTTCGACAGTCATATATGATGTTATGGTGGTGTTAGAGGGAAATTCACCTCAGTCTGAAAGACGGTGACTCATCAAATAAGTTCTGCCTGCTCATCAAGTGCGTGTTTAATCTTGCGCTGCGCAGGCCATGAATATGTCACGTCCGACTAAGCTGGCCGGCTTGCGCTGGTCAGTAGGCGTTGAAAGCATCTCGCAGCGATGCCTGGCGCTCCCGATGGCGCGGGGCTGGCACTTACTGGTCAACAGCACCGTACGAATGCTGGAAAAAGGCAGATGGGAAATCAAAGAAAGCTGGTGCTAACGAACGTCGGCGGTTGAACAAGGTGCACTTGTGTCCTGATGAGACCACCCCCCGGAAACCTACGCCTTCGAGGTCGCTTATAAGCCCTCCTGTGATGTTCCAATGCTCTGATGCCTGCTCATATAGTCGCGGTTGACGAAATTATCGTCAGCGTCAGCAGCGTCTACAACACGACGAGCTGTCAGGAGACCATCGCACACCGAGGTGTACGAGCGCTTATCCCGGTACGCAAAATGCCAAGACATGGAGCGATCGACGTCTTCGCTTCGCTGCTCGTAATGCTGTTCTAAACGCTGTCACTGGCTCCGCTGTAACTCTGGAGGAAGTGGAGTGGCTATCATAGTTGTAGCCACTTCGAAATCAAAATACGCCGTTTCAACTTGCTCGGAAACAAGTCATAGCGCGTGACTTCGACCGCCATTTGGCCGCTTTGCCGGCACGTGCCGCTATCGATCTTTCAGACGTTTGGACACCCCTACTACCGTCGCCATGCCGTAATTCCATCCGGCGTTTGGAATATCACGAACTCAGCTGATTATGCAACAAAGCTACTGCGCGGTCTTTTGGCTTTATGAAATTTGCTCATTTCGTTAAAGAACCCTTAGGCTAAAGCACTTTGCTTTGATGTGCTCAACATAAGTAGGTCGCGCGTGTTGGCGTATGGAGCGACGTAGCCAGCAGTATTTTTTTCTCCTATGGAGTAGCAATAAGTCTTTGATTTTGAAAAAGAATTTATTCACATCAAAATCACATCGTACTGTTCCTGGTGATACCCCTTCTCGACCTGCAGCGAAATGCGCTTGCCGATGAAGTCCCCCAGCATAGCTAAGTGTTGCGACTCTTCTTCCAGGAACAAATCGATCACTTCCTGCGAGGCGACGATTCGGAATTCGCGTGGATTGAACTGCTTGGCTTCGCGCAGCAGTTCGCGCAGGATTTCGTAGCAGATCGTGCGGCTGGTTTTCACCTGGCCCTTGCCCGAGCAGGCCGGGCAGGGTTCGCACAGGATGTGGGCCAGCGATTCGCGCGTGCGCTTCCTCGTCATTTCCACCAGCCCCAGCGCCGAGAAATTACTCACGGAGACCTTGGTGCGGTCGCGTGCCAGGGTTTTCTTCAGCTCGGCGAGCACTTGGTTGCGGTGCTCGTTGTTCTCCATGTCGATGAAGTCGAGGATGATGATGCCGCCCAGGTTGCGCAGGCGTAGCTGACGCGCGATGGCGTGCGCCGATTCGAGATTGGTTTTGAAGATCGTGTCGGCAAAATTGCGTCCGCCAACGTAGCCGCCCGTGTTGACGTCGATGGTTGTCATCGCCTCGGTCTGGTCGACGATCAGGTAGCCGCCCGATTTGAGGTCGACGCGGCGGCCGAGCGCGCGCAGGATTTCTTCTTCGACGCCATATAGATCGAACAACGGGCGCTCGCCCGTGTAGTGCGCCATGCGCGACAGTACGCTCGGCGTGTAGACCTGCGCGAATTCGACGAGCTTCAGGTAGTTCTCGCGCGAGTCGACCTGGATGGTGGCGGTTTCGTCGTGCACGAAGTCACGCAGCACGCGCTGGGCCAGCGACAGGTCCTGGTACAGCAGCGTGGTCGGCGGCCGGGTGCGGGCGCCCTGGACGATGGCGCCCCAGGTCTTGCGCAGGTAGTCGACGTCGGCGGCCAGGTCGTCGTCCGGCGCTTCTTCGGCCATCGTGCGTACGATGTAGCCACCTTTTTCGTCGGGCGGCAGCATGCCTTGCAGGCGCGTGCGCAGACGTTCGCGCTCGCTTTCCTTTTCGATTTTCTGCGAGATGCCGATGTGCTGGTCTTGCGGCAGATACACCAGCATGCGGCCGGCGATGGAGATCTGGGTCGACAGGCGCGCGCCCTTGGTGCCGATCGGATCCTTGATGACCTGGACCGTCAGCACTTGGCCGTCAAACAGCAGCTTTTCAATCGCGGTCGGGGGAACATTGGCGCCGTCGTGGCTGCGCGCTTCCCAGATGTCGGCCACGTGCAGGAAGGCGGCGCGTTCCAGCCCGATGTCGATGAAGGCCGATTGCATGCCTGGCAGCACGCGCACGACCTTGCCCAGATAGACATTTCCCGCCAACCCACGCGTGAGCGTGCGCTCGATGTGCAGTTCCTGCACCGCGCCTTGCAAGACCAGCGCGACGCGTGTTTCCTGCGGCGTGATGTTGATGAGAATATCTTCGTTCATGGACCCTGCCGCACGTATTGTTCAGGGTGATCATGATACACGCTCACGGGGCATCGCCGGGGCAGGAAGGCGATCAATTCAGACCGTCAGGCCCGCCTTGCGCAGCAAACTGGCGGTCTCGAACAGGGGCAGGCCCATGATGCCCGAGTGACTGCCTTCGATGTGCTCGATGAACAGCGCCGCCGGGCCCTGGATGCCGTAGCCGCCGGCCTTGTCATAGGGTTCGGACGTCGCGCAGTAAGCGCGGATCTGTTCCGGCGTGAGTTTGGCAAAACGCACGTTCGATACTTGCGTGACTTGCTCGGCCACGCGTTCAGCGTGCACGGCAACCGAGGTCAGCACCTGGTGCGTGCGACCCGACAGGCGCTCGAGCATGGCGATCGCCTCTCGGTTATCAGCTGGCTTGCCGAGAATCTCGCCATCGATCGTGACGGTCGTGTCGGCCGTCAGTACGGGGCGCAGCGGCTGGCGCCGTTGCAGCAGCAGGTTGAAGGCAAACGCGCCTTTTTCCTTGGCAACGCGCGCTACATAATGGTGCACGTCTTCGTTTGCCAACACGTCTTCGCTGACGTCCACCACGCGGGACGGATCACTGCGCAGCAGCATCAGCTCGAAGTCCACGCCGATCTGCCGCAGCAATTCGCGTCGGCGCGGGCTTTTCGAAGCGAGGTAAATCTTGTTCTGGTTGTTTCTCATCGATTCGGACGATCAGGCATGGCTGTCGGGCAGGTAAGGAATTACTGCAGAAGCAAAATTCAGACCCGGTGATAAGGGTGATTCTGGGTGATCGACCAGGCACGGTACAGCTGCTCGGCCAGCATCACCCGCACCATACCGTGCGGCAGCGTCATGCTGGAAATACGAATCAAGCCTTCGGCACGTGCCTTGAGCTCGGGATCGAGGCCATCGGCGCCACCGATCAGGAACGCGGTGTCGCGCCCGTCACGTTGCCAGGTTTCCAGTTGCTGCGACAGGCCGACGCTGGTCAGGTCGCGGCCACGCTCGTCGAGCGCGATGATGCGTACGCCCTTCGGCAAGACCGCCTCGATACGCTCGCGTTCGAGCGCCATCGCCGTGGCAGCGGTCTTGCTGCCGGACCGTTCGACCGGCTTGATTTCCTTGAGCACGATGCGCAGCTCGGGCGGCATGCGCTTCGTGTACTCAGTGAAACCCGACTCGATCCAGGCCGGCATCTTGTGACCGACCGCGGCAATGATCAGTTGCATGAACGCTTACTCGGCATCCTTCTTGATACGACGGATCACTTTTTTGGCCGGCGCTTCGACCGCTGGCGCTTCTTTCGGCGCGGCAGCTTTTACGGCGCGCTTTGGCGGCTTGGCCTTGGTTGCTTCGACAGCGGCGGTCTCGGTCTTGCTCGGGTTGACCTTCACGGTCTTGCCGGTTGGGACAGCCTTGGCGGCGACCTTCTTGGCAGCCGGCTTCTTGGCAGCAGCAGGGCCTTCGGCAGCGATGGTCTTGGCGACGGTGGCAGCGCGCTTGGCGGCAGGTTTGCGTTCGTTGACCGGCTTGGCCTCGACCTTGTCCTGGTTGGCGGCAAGGTGCTTCGACTTCGGCTTGGCTTCGTCGGCTTCCGCGCCTTCGGCGGTCGACTTGCGCTTGGCGGCGCCCAGCTTGACCGGCTTTTCGCCCCAGATTTCTTCGAGACGATAGTACTGGCGAATGGCTGGCTGCATGATGTGGACGATGATGTCGCCCAGGTCGACCAGCACCCATTCACCGGTGTCCTCGCCTTCCATGCCGATGACGTCGCCGCCGGCAGCCTTGACCTTGTCGCGCACCGATGCGGCCAGCGACTTGGTCTGGCGATTCGAAGTGCCCGAGACGACGGCGATGCGGTCGAACAGGCTGGTCAGGTGCGTCGTGTCGAACATGACGATGTCCTGGCCCTTGACATCTTCCAGGGCGTCAACGACGAGGGTTTGAAGTTTCTTGAGATCCATTAGTTTTTGTACAGGTTATGTTGTTGAATATAGTCTAGCACTTGCGCCATTGCGAGCGCGTTTGCGTCCGCTTCGAGGCCCGCGTGCAAGGCCGCACGAATGCGGCTTGACGAAATGTCGACGTCCAGCGTCGGTGCGAGGCAAACTTTTCCGTGGCTGCTTGCGCGCACGGTGTCGGGCGTCGCAAGGCGCGTCGACAATTCTTGTGCCACCGGTGGTGGCAAGGTTTCTTGCGCCAGGTCGTAACCCGGGCGCGTGGCCACACCCAGGTTGGCCAGCGCGAACAGCTCGCGCCATTCATTCCAGGTATCCAGATTGCGCAGCTGGTCGGCGCCCATCAGGAATACGATCGATGCCTGCGGGCCGAGTTCCCGGCGCAGCGCGCGCAGGGTCTCGACCGTGTAGGTTGGCGTCGTGCGTTCAATTTCCTGCAGGTCGAACACGACGTTCAGCTTGTCGTTGTTCAGTGGCCTGAACGCCAGTTCGAGCATCGCGATGCGATGCGCGTCACCGGCTTCCATGCCGTTCTTTTGCCAGGGGCGGCCGGCCGGCAGGATGCGCAATTCGTCCGCCTGCAGCAAGCCGCAAAACAATTGGCCCAGCGCGACGTGGCCAAGGTGCACCGGATCGAAGCTGCCGCCCAGCACGGCGATGCAGGCCGTCACGGCGCGAGCCAGTCCCGGTGCGGCAAAAAGTCGGTCGCCAGGCGCGCTTCCGGGCTGCCCGGCTCGGGGTGCCAGTCGTAGCGCCATTTCACGATCGGCGGCATCGACATCAGGATCGCCTCGGTGCGCCCGCCCGACTGCAGGCCGAACAGCGTGCCGCGGTCCCACACCAGGTTGAACTCGACATAGCGGCCGCGCCGGTAAGCCTGGAAATCGCGCTCGCGCTCGCCGTACGGGCGGTCCTTGTGGCGCGCCAGGATCGGCAGGTAGGCGGTGGTGAAGCTGTTGCCGACGCTTTGCATCAGCGCGCACGACTGCTCGAAACCCAGTTCGTTCAGGTCATCGAAAAAGATGCCGCCCACGCCGCGCGCTTCCTTGCGGTGCTTCAGGTAAAAATACTCGTCGCACCAGGTCTTGAAGCGCGGGTGCAGCGTTGGGCCGAATGGCGCCAGGGCGTCGTGGCAGGTCTGGTGGAAGTGGCGCGCGTCGGCCTCGTCGCCGTAATACGGCGTGAGGTCCATGCCGCCGCCGAACCACCAGACCGGCTCTTCGCCGGCTGCGGTGGCTTCGAAAAACCGCACGTTCATATGCACCGTCGGCGCATACGGATTACGCGGATGCAGCACCAGCGACACGCCCATCGCTTCCCAGGCGCGGCCCGCCAGTTCGGGGCGCACCGCGCTGGCCGACGGGGGCAGGGCGGCGCCCATCACATGCGAGAAGTTTACGCCACCGCGCTCGAACACATTACCTTCTTCGATCAGGCGCGAAATGCCGCCGCCGCCTTCGGGCCGTTCCCACGCGTCGCGCAGGAACGGCTTGCCATCGACCTGTTCGAGGTCCTGGACGATACGCGCCTGGAGGTCGAGCAACCAGGCCTTGATGGCTGCGCTATGGAGGGAAGGCATGTAACGATCGCGGTCGGGAAATGAAAAGAGCGCAGATTGTACACCTGCGCACGTGGTGGTCACTCGTTGTGAGGATGGTGCTTACTTAATGCCGCGCCAGCCGATGTCGCGCCGGTACTGCGCGCCATTGAAGTGGATCTTCTCGACCGTTTCGTAGGCGCGCTTCTGCGCCATCTTGACGCTGTCGCCCAGACCCACGACGCATAGCACCCGGCCGCCACTGGCTTGCAGCGTGCCGCCCACGACGCGCGTGCCGGCGTGGAAGGTGACGCATTCCGGCGCTTCCGGCGGGATGCCGTCGATGACGTCGCCCTTGCGCGGACTGTCGGGGTAGCCGGCAGCGGCCATCACGACGCCCACGGCAGTGCGGCGGTCCCATTCGAGTTCGACCGTGTCGAGCGTGCCGTTGCAGGCGTGTTCGAGCACGGTGGCGAAGTCGCTTTTCAGGCGCGCCATGATCGGCTGGGTTTCCGGGTCGCCCATGCGGCAGTTGAATTCGAGCGTGCGCGGATTGCCGTCGGCATCGATCATCAGGCCGGCGTACAGGAAGCCCGTGAACGGGATGCCGTCGCGCGCCATGCCCTGGATGGTCGGGTTGATGATTTCGCGCATCACGCGTGCATGCATCGATGGCGTGACAATTGGCGCCGGCGAGTACGCGCCCATGCCGCCCGTGTTCGGGCCCTGGTCGTGGTCTTTCAGGCGCTTGTGGTCCTGGCTCGTGGCCAGTGCCAGCACGTTCTTGCCATCGCACATGACGATGAAGCTGGCTTCTTCGCCGGCCAGGAATTCTTCGATGACGATGCGCGCGCCGGCGTCGCCAAAGGCGTTATCGGCCAGCATGTGGTCAACGGCGCCGTGTGCTTCTTCGAGCGTCATGGCCACGACGACGCCCTTGCCGGCCGCCAGGCCGTCGGCCTTGATGACGATCGGGGCGCCGTTGGCGTCGATGTAGGCGTGGGCGGCGGCGGCGTCCGAGAACGTCTCGTACTTCGCGGTCGGGATGCCGTGGCGCTGCATGAACGACTTGGCGAAATCCTTCGAGCTCTCGAGCTGGGCTGCTTCGCGGGTGGGGCCGAAGATCTTCAGGCCGCGCGAGCGGAACAGGTTGACGATGCCGGCGGCCAGCGGTACTTCCGGGCCCACCAGCGTCAGCGCGATGTGCTCGGCCACGACGAAGTCGGCCAGCGCCTGCGGCTCGTGCAGGTCGACCGTCACCAGGCGCGTGTCGAGCTCGGTGCCGCCGTTGCCGGGAGCGACGAAGACCGTTTGCACGCGTTCCGATTGGGCCAGTTTCCACGCCAGAGCGTGTTCGCGGCCGCCCGAGCCGACTACGAGAATTTTCATATTGCCTACCAGGTTATTCGTCGATCACGGCGTTGGTGAACACTTCCTGGACGTCGTCCAGGTTTTCCAGTGCATCGAGCAGCTTTTGCATCTTGATCGCATCGTCGCCCGTGAACACCGTTTCGGTGGCGGGTTTCATGATGACTTCGGCCACTTCGGCCTTGAAGCCGGCCGCTTCGAGCGCTTCTTTCACCGACGCAAAGGCGTGCGGATCGCACAGCACTTCGAAGCCGCCTTCATCGTCGGCCGCGACATCGTCGGCGCCGGCTTCGAGCGCCGCTTCCATCAGCTTGTCTTCGTCGACGCCCGGTGCGAACAGGAACTGGCCCGTGTGCTGGAACATGAACGCAACCGAGCCTTCGGTGCCCATATTGCCGCCGTTCTTGCTGAACGCGTGGCGCACTTCGGCCACGGTCCGCACGCGGTTGTCGGTCAGGCACTCGACGATGATTGCCGCGCCGCCGATGCCGTAGCCTTCGTAGCGCACTTCTTCGTAGTTGACGCCTTCGAGTTCGCCCGAACCGCGCTGGATCGCGCGCGTGACGTTATCTTTCGGCATGTTCGCATCGGCCGCCTTCTCGACTGCCAGGCGCAGGCGCGGATTGGACGGGATGTCGCTGCCGCCCATGCGCGCGGCAACGGTGATTTCCTTGATCAGGCGCGTCCAGATCTTGCCGCGCTTGGCGTCAGTTGCGGCCTTTTTGTGCTTGATATTGGCCCATTTGCTGTGTCCAGCCATGTCGAGAATTCCTTAGACGGTATGCAAGAGTGGCCGACATTCTAGCATAGCGCCCCCTTGCAAAAAGGTCCAAGGGCCATCAAGCCGGGGGCGCGAATCGGCATGGAAACAACAGTCTTGCGCGCCGGTGCTTTCGCCGGCGACGGGCACGAATACGGTATTCTTGGTGCACACAAAGGAGAACTGCATGCACGCCAAAGCAATCCGCATCGCCGCCAATGGCGGCCCCGAGGTCATGGAATATGTCGATGTCGACGTGGGCGCGCCCGGGCCGGGCGAGATCCTGCTGCGCCAGCATGCGATCGGCCTGAACTTCATCGACGTGTATTTTCGCACCGGCCTGTATCCGCAGCCGCTGCCCGGCGGCCTGGGCAAGGAAGGTGCGGGCGTGGTCGAGGCAGTGGGCGAGGGCGTGACCAACGTGCAGCCGGGCGACCGCGTCGCGTACGCAGGCGGGCCCAACGGCGCCTACGCCGACCTGCGCGTGATGCCGGCCGCGGTCGTCGTCAAGCTGCCCGACGCGATCTCGTTCGAGACGGCAGCGGCCATGATGCTGCAGGGCCTGACGGTGCAATACCTGTTTTGCTCGACCTACCCGCTGCAGGCTGGCCAGACGATCCTGTTCCACGCCGCAGCCGGTGGCGTGGGCCTGATCGCCTGCCAGTGGGCGCGCGCCCTTGGCGTGCAGCTGATCGGCACCGTCGGCTCCAAGGAAAAGGGCGAACTGGCGCTGGCGCATGGCGCCGCGCACGTCATCAACTACAACGACGAAGACATCGTGGCGCGCGTGAAAGAAATCACGGGCGGGGCCTGCGTGCCGGTGGTCTACGACTCGGTGGGCAAGGACACGTTTGCCGCGTCGCTCGACTGCTTGCAGCGGCGTGGCCTGATGGTGAGCTTCGGCAATGCGTCCGGCGCCGTGGAACCGTTCACCCCGAGCGAGCTGGCCAAACGCGGTTCGCTGTACATCACGCGCCCGACCCTGTTCGACTACATGACCAATCAGCAGGAAGCCGAGACGATGTCGGCCGAGCTGTTCGAGATGGTCACGAGCGGCAAGGTGATCATCAACGTCAACCAGACGTTCCCGCTGGCGCAGGCGGCCGAGGCGCACCGCGCGCTGGAATCGCGCCGCACCACGGGCTCGACGGTGCTGCTGCCATGAGGGATACCCGCGACGAGGCGCCGTTCACGCCGCCATCGCGGCCGACGGGCGATGGCACGCCAAAGTTCGGGCGGCTGCTGGCCGTGCTGGTGCTGGCCTTGCTGCTGGTCGTGGCGATCACGTTCGGGTCGGAGGCGTATTTCAGCTAACGATCAATAGACGGACGTAAAAAAAGCCAGACAGCGTTGTCTGGCTCTCGGGTCCGTCTTCAAGACATGGTCAAGCGCCTGGTTCTTTTGTGACCACCACGCGGCGCGCCACGCCCGACTGGCCGGGGAAGCCCTCGAACGCGCTTTGCACCAGCGCCGGCATGACTTCAGGCGTCGACATATTGCGGCTCGTGTTGTGCACGGTTACTTCGAACAGGCGCTTGCCGTCGCGCGACGACTTGATCGCCACTTGCAGCTCGCGCCGGTACTGGTGCTCGATCGACGTCTGGTACGACGGATACGGACCCCAGAACGGATCGTAGAACGGGCTGTACCAGCCGCCCCAGTAGCGGCGGTTGAAGCCGCCGCGGTAGCCGCCGTAGCCGAAGCGTGCGCTCGGATAGAAATACGGCGTCATCAGCGGTTCGATCACGCGCACGGGCACGTCGGTGGTGGTAAAGCGCATCGCCACGGTCAGCGCCGGCGTGGCGCCGTTGGCATCGCGGAAGCCCTGGCGCGCCAGCTGGCCACGCACCAGGTCCTGGTAGCTGCGCCACTCGAGGGTATCGTCCTGCGGCGACGGCACTTCAAACACATAGGTCTTGTCGGCAATCTGCGCCGGCCATTGGTGGAACGTGGTGACATCGCTGCGGATGCTCGTCGCGCAGCCGCCCAGCAGCAGCGCGAACGCGGTACCCAGAGCGATGGTGATGAAGCGTTTCATGCAAATCTCCCGTTTGTCTTGTCGGTCTTTCCCCGATCTTCAAGATTACCCCTTGTTCAGATTCAGGGGAGCCACTTTTACACCCGGTTACCGTGCCTACAAAGCGATACATGGCAATTCGTCGGCGGCGATCCAAAAGCTTGTTGGTAAAATAAGCCCCTCATCCACTGTGTCAGCCCGAGCCCATCATGCGCACCGATACGCCCCAGACCATCTTCCGCAAGGACTATACCCCGCCCAGCTATCTGGTGGATACCGTCGAACTGGGCTTCGACCTGGACCCGGCGCGCACCGTCGTGGCCAGCCGCCTGACGCTGCGGCGCAACCCGGCCGCCACTACGCGCGGCATCGAACTGCATGGCGAAGACATCGAGCTGGTGGCGCTGCGCCTGAATGGCAAGCTGCTGGGCAAGCGCGACTACACGCTGGCCAACAACATGCTGACGATCCGTTCGGCGCCCGACGACGTGGTGCTCGAGATCGAAACGCTGTGCGCGCCCGACAAGAACACGACGCTGAGCGGCCTGTACGTGTCCAACGGCAACTTCTTCACGCAATGCGAAGCCGAAGGCTTCCGCCGCATCACGTTTTTCCCGGACCGTCCGGACGTGATGGCCAAGTTCACCGTGATGCTGCGCGCCGACAAGGCCCGTTATCCGGTGCTGCTGTCCAACGGCAACCTGATCGAAGAAGGCGACCTGGACGATGGTCGCCACTATGCATTGTGGGAAGACCCGTTCAAGAAGCCGTCGTACCTGTTCGCCCTGGTTGCCGCGCAACTGGTCTGCCAGGAAGAAACCTTCCGTCTGGCCGATGGCCGCGACGCGCTGCTGCAGGTGTGGGTCGAGGATGGCAACCTGGACAAGACCGACTACGCGATGCAGTCGCTCAAGCACAGCATACGCTGGGACGAAGAAAAATACGGGCTCGAACTCGACCTGGACCGCTTCATGATCGTCGCCACCAGCGACTTCAACATGGGCGCGATGGAAAACAAGGGCCTGAACATCTTCAACACCAAGTTCGTGCTGGCCAACCCGCGCGTGGCCACCGACATCGACTTCCAGGGCATCGAGGCGGTGGTGGCGCACGAATACTTCCACAACTGGACCGGCAACCGCGTGACGTGCCGCGACTGGTTCCAGCTGTCGCTCAAAGAAGGCCTGACGGTATTCCGCGACCAGGAATTCACGGCCGACATGATCGGCACCGCCACCGGGCGCGCCGTCACCCGCATCGACCAGGTGCGCACGCTGCGCCAGGCGCAGTTCCCGGAAGACGCCGGCCCGATGGCGCACCCGGTGCGGCCCGACTCGTTTGTCGAGATCAACAATTTCTACACCGTGACGGTGTACGAAAAGGGCGCCGAAGTCGTGCGCATGTACCAGACGCTGTTTGGCGTCGACGGTTTCCGCAAGGGCATGGACCTGTATTTCGCGCGCCATGACGAACAAGCCGTCGAGTGCGACGACTTCCGCCGCGCGATGGCCGATGCCAACCACCGCGAACTGGGGCAATTCGAGCGCTGGTACAGCCAGGCCGGCACGCCGGTGCTGCGCTTCGAAGGCCGCTGGGACGAAGCCGCGCAGACTTACACGCTCACGCTGTTCCAGTCGTGCCCGGCCACGCCCGGCCAGCCCGAAAAACTGCCGTTCCACATCCCGGTGGCCGTTGGCCTGCTCGACGCCGCCGGCGCCGACATGCGGCTCGTCGTCGATGGCCAGCAACGTGGCACGACAGCGGTGCTCGAACTGACCGAAGCCGAGCAGACCTTCGTCTTCACCGGCGTGACCGGGCAGCCGGTGCCCTCGGTGCTGCGCGATTTTTCGGCGCCGGTCATCCTGCAGGGCGGCTACACCGATGCCGACCTGCTGCACCTGTTCAGCCACGACAGCGACCCGGTCAATCGCTGGGAGGCAGGTCAGCGCCTGGCCATGGAACGCCTGTTGAAACTGACCGGTGAAGCAGGTAGCAAGGACGATGCAGCCGCCAGCCTGAACCTGGACGAGACCTTCATCGAAGCGCTGCGCAAGATCCTGGTCGACGAGACGCTCGATCCGGCCTTCCGCGAGCAGTGCCTGACGCTGCCATCCGAATCGATGGTGGCCGAGCAGCTCGAGTGCGTCGATCCGCTGGCCGTGCACATCGCGCGCCAGTTCGTGCGCGCCGACCTCGGCGCGCGCCTGCGCAGCGAGCTCATGGCCCAGTACGAGGCCAACGCCACGCCCGGCCCTTACAGCCCGGACGCCGCCTCGGCCGGCAAGCGCGCGCTGAAGAACCTGGCGCTGGCATATCTGAACGCGGCGCCGGATGCCGCCAGCGTCGCGCTGGCGCAGCGCCAGTTCGATGAAGCGGACAACATGACCGACCGCGCCGCGGCGCTTTCTGCCCTGGTCGCCGCGCGCGTGCCGCAGGCGGCCGACGCGCTGGCCGTGTTCTATGACGAATTCCAGAACGAGGCACTGGTCGTGGACAAGTGGTTCGCGATGCAGGCGTCAAGCCCGACCACCGACCTGGCGGCAGTGCGCGCGCTGATGACGCACCCGGCCTTCACGCTGCGCAACCCGAACCGCGCGCGCAGCCTGGTGGCGATGTTCTGCGTGAATAATCCGGTACAGTTCCACGCGCCGGACGGCAGCGGCTACGCCTTCTGGGCCGAGCAAGTGATCGCACTCGACGCCCTCAACCCGCAAGTGGCCAGCCGCCTGGCACGCGCGATGGACCGCTGGCGCCGTTATGCGCCGTCGCTGCAATGGCAGATGCGCGAAGCCTTGCAGAAGGTGGCGGGGCAGGTCAAGCTGTCGAACGACGTGCGCGAAATCGTCGGCAAGGCGCTGGCCAACTAAACACATTCAACACAACCTGAGGAACCCATGAAACGCGTAAGTCTGACGCAGTACCTGGTGGAAGAGCAACGCCAGCACCAGAGCATCAATGCGGAGTTGCGCCTGCTGATCGAAGTCGTGGCCCGCGCCTGCAAGCGCATCAGCTATTCGGTGAGCAAGGGCGCGCTGGGCGAAGTGCTCGGCAGTGCCGACACTGAAAACATCCAGGGCGAAGTGCAGAAAAAGCTCGACGTGATCTCCAACGAGATCCTGCTCGAAGCCAACGAGTGGGGCGGCCACCTGGCCGCGATGGCGTCCGAAGAAATGGAAACCATCCGCCAGATCCCGAGCCGCTATCCAAAAGGCGAATTCCTGCTGCTGTTCGATCCGCTGGACGGCTCGTCGAACATCGACGTCAACGTGTCGATCGGCACGATCTTCTCGGTGCTCAAGGCGCCGGAAGGCATGCAGGACCCGACCGAGCAAGACTTTTTGCAAGCCGGCAGCACGCAAGTGGCCGCCGGTTACGCCGTGTACGGCCCGCAGACGATGCTGGTGCTCACCACCGGCAACGGCGTGCATTGCTTCACGCTCGACCGCGAGCAGGGTTCGTGGGTGCTGACCCAGAGCGATATGCAGATTCCGGCAGCCACCAAGGAATTCGCGATCAATATGTCGAACCAGCGCCATTGGCACCCGCCGGTCCAGCGTTACGTCGACGAGCTGCTGGCAGGCTCTACCGGCCCGCGCGGCAAGGACTTCAATATGCGCTGGGTCGCCTCGATGGTGGCTGACGTGCACCGCATCCTGACCCGCGGCGGCGTCTTCATGTACCCGGCCGACCTGCGCGACACCAGCATGCCAGGCAAGCTGCGCCTGATGTACGAAGCCAATCCGATGGCGATGATCGTCGAGCAGGCCGGCGGCGCAGCGACCGACGGCCAGGGCCGCATTCTCGATATTCAACCGACCAAGCTGCATCAGCGCGTGCCGGTGTTCCTGGGTTCGAAGGACGAAGTGGACGTGGTTACGGGCTATCACGCTGCGTGAAGACTTGCTGATAAATTAGGCAAACCGGAAATCTTGCGAAAGTGACGCGATACACACTAGCAAGGTTGCCGGTTTGTTTGCTAGAATACGGCTCTTTCGTGAACGACTGCTTGTTTGTCGGGCATGATGGAAGGCGAAGCACAGGTTTCGCCGCTGTAGCTCAGTCGGTAGAGCAGCGCATTCGTAATGCGAAGGTCACCAGTTCGATTCCGGTCAGCGGCACCAAAATTAGTTAGTCAGATCAAAGGGTTACAGGCTTCGGCCGGTAGCCCTTTTTTCTTTTCCCTGCACTTCGTCTGATCGTGCAACCACTCGGTCAGCAGGTTAGCCCTCGCATGCTTTTCCCTGTCCGGAGATCGAGGCCGACGTAGCACGAGTACCCTTCGCTCTTCGTCCAGATGCAGCTAAGATCGCCTTTGCCACGTTCCCGCTGATCAGGGCCGGCGCCACACGCGTCCTTGATGTCGGGGCCTAGATGGTCGAACAAATCCTTGGCAAGCGGCCCTGTCACCATCAACGATAGTTTTCTGTCCTTCTCCGTCGGTAGGGTCGAGTCGCCGAGGCTGCCGCCGTACATGTAAAAATCTCCGGTGAGCGGTTTGGCCAGGTACCGGCTTTGGCTCTTGCTCTCGCCAGCAGAGGCGAATGAAGCTAGCGCAATGGCTCCGGCAAGACACGCCAGGCGAATGTTCATGGCCGCTCCCAAAGTCCAATATGAAGATAATCATCATGGTCACGCCATGTCTTTACCAGCGGACCGCACACCTCGCGCACCTTGGCGTCGTTGAAGTAGATGAGCTTGACAAGGGGGTGCCGCAAAAACAGGCTGACCAGTCTGATCGTAGCTGCTTGATCGTAGATTGCGTCCCGGTACGAGCACCGCGCAGCCTGGCCGACCAGCTTGTCTTTGCGGACCGGGCGGATATCCATGTCGATGCCCCTCATGTGCGTGGCATGGTCGAATCTGAGTCCACCCGCCACACTGATGTTCCCGATGCCAAATTTTCGGTCATCGATTGCCTGCCACTCGCGTTCAACCTGAAATATCACGGTCAGCATAGTGGGGTGGGCATATTGGGCCAGATGACCAGTGCCGGGCACGCCTTTGATATTGCCGTACACGTAGTAGCCCGCTTCTTCCGGCGCTTGCAGGAGCATGAAGTGGCCAAGTTGATCCCTTGGTTGAATGGGTATCGGCATGGTCCGGCCTCATGCACACTTTTTGGTGGCGAGATCTCAGCCCCCTGACGTACTGCCGCTGGCTCCGCCGCCGATCTTCTGCTGGACGTAGGTCCACTTGATCTTGGAGAAGCATAGCCCGATCTCATCCTGGAGCAGGCCACCATCATGCATCACTTGGTCCATATGGGACAGCAGCACGTTCTCCAGTTCGACCTGGTAGTACTTCACGGGCTTGCCGTCGCTATCGGCACGCATGAACTCCAGCTTGGCCTTTGGGATGGTCTTGCCCATCGAGCAGTGCTGCATGAGGACCGGCGAGGCGAGGTCGGCCAGTTTGGTGAGCGACAGGGTGCGATGCTCGCAGTGCCCGGCCGTGTGGCCCCCTGCGGTCGACACGCTGGTGACTCTGGGTTGCGTCACGCCCCAGTGAGTTGAGGCGACTTCAATCCAGCCTTGGTGCGCTGAATCAGCCGATTCCCCTTTGATGCCGTCAATTTGTAGATATGCGTCGAGTGCCATGTGCTGTCTCCGATGGGTCAAGTGCATCGGTCATTCTTTACCAACGACCGCGATAGGGGTTATGAGCGCGCAATGGATCGTGTGACTTGCCTATTGGTTTGTGCGACTGCAACTGATGAGGTGGATCTCGGCAGCAGCTGCGCATCACTTTGCGGGACAGGGTCACACGTCTCTGTAAGAAACTTACTGAGCGTCTGGACAGTCACAGGCTTCGGCCGGTAACCCTTTTTTCTTGCGTCCATAGTTCAGGTGGTGCAGTTGTATTCCCGGCGCATGAAAAGCGCCGGGTGTTCAATTTATGAATCGTGTGTCGGCCGCCATGGCTATACTCCTGGTAAATCACCTTGAGGAACGATGATGGCAACCACACCCGGATCGAGCACCGCAAGCCCGCCCTACGACGGCCCCTTTCTTCCGCGTTTCAGTTATCCCGGCGGCCCCGTCGTCCAGGTCATGGAGAACGCGCGCGACGTGGCCATCGATACCGTGTTTGCCGTTCCTTTGCCCACACCGAACGTCTATACGATCACCGGCGGCCGCGATGCCGCCCTGTTTTCGATCGATCCGTCCAATGGTCATCTGGTCTTCATCGACGCGCCCGACTACGAAACGCCGCGCGACCTCGGGGATGGCGTCGGCAACAATACCTATGAAGTCGAAGTCACGCGCCAGGAGTGGGCCGGCACGGCTGCGCAGATGCTGACGGTGTGGGTGAGCGATGTCGACGAGCGCCCTGGCACCGCGCCGCAGACGACGCTCGACGAGCGGCGCGAAGTCGTGGTGCGCTATGTCACCGAAGCCGATGGGACGGTGCGCCAGCTACTCTCGATCCCGACCAGAGCGCTGCCTGACGCGCCATCGAACCCCAACCCGCCCGATGGGTTTGCCATCGTCAGGGACAGCAGCGGGGCCGTGTTGTTGCACGCTGATGATATCGACGGCGTTGGCCTGACGGCGTCCGGCAGCACGACGCCACACGCCGCCGCCGCATCGCTGGACGAGGTGCTGCGCGAGATTGGTCAGCACAGCGCAGCCGGTTCTGCCTCACAGGCCGGGCTGAGGGCCGGTGCCACCGAGTTCCTGGCCAGCCTCGCCCCTGCGACGCCGCTGCTGTTGCAAACCATTGTCCCGACGATCGCACTTGGCACGGGTCAGAGTTACGTCAGCATGGCCTTGACAGGTACGCCGCAGGACGGCGCCAATCCGGTCACTGCGCTGGTCATCGATGCACGCGGTGTCGGATCGCACACGTTCGAACTCGACCACATCGGCTTTGCCGCGCTGTCCGGTGCCATGACCGTGGGCTACCAGTATGGCGGCGGCGCGGGCAATCAGTTCCTGGTGGCCGACGACGCTGTACAGCGCCTGAATGCCGGCGAAGGCAACGACATCGTGCACGCTGGCGGCGGAAACGATCTGCTCGATGGTGGCGCCGGCGACGATCGCCTGTACGGCGATGCAGGCGACGACGAGCTGACTGGGGGCGCCGGAAACGACCGGATCGATGGCGGCGCAGGCCTTGATACGGCGCGCTTGAGTGCCACGCGGGCCGACTACACGATCCGCGTGGAGCAGGGTCAGATGGTGGTCAGTGCGCGCACCGGGGACGATGGCACTGACCATCTGATCAATGTGGACCTGCTGAACTTCGGTGGTGCGGGCGCGGACCTGTCGGTACGTGGCACGATCACCCGCATGATCGATGCACTGGAAGACCGCGTTGCCACGCGTGTTGAGCTCGATGGCTGGGAAGCGGCGCATGCGTCGGGGACGGCACTGGTGGGCATCGCGGCCAGCCTGCTGGAGGACTACCACGGTGACGACGCACTCACATACGACGATTTCGGCAGATCCCTGTACCTGAATGGCGCTGAGCGCGTGGGCAATCAAAAGGAACTGTATTACCTCCTTGTCGGCCTGCGTGCAGGCGACACGCGTGCCGAGGTTCTGCTGGAGTTTGCCGACTCGTTCGAGATGCTGTCGTATGCGCGATATGCAGGCGCCACGACCCACATCGCCGATACCGAGATTGGCAGCCTGGTACGCATGTACGACGCCCTGTTCGACCGCGCACCGGATGCCGGTGGCCTGAATTACTGGATCGGTGCGTTCGAGAGCGGCAATACGATTGCGACGATCGCCGACGCCTTCGTGACCATGGCTGAAGGCGGCATCAATGCCATGACCGATGCCGAATTCATCGCGCAGCTGTATCAGTCGGGCCTCGAGCGCACCGCCAGCGCAGGCGAAATCGCCGGCTGGATCAAGCTGATGGACGAGGGCGCCCTGAATCGTGGCGACCTGCTGCTGGGGATTGCCGATTCGGCCGAGATGACGGCGCTGGTGGGGATGATGAGCACGACGATCGACCTGGCCTGACCGTTATTGGTTCAACGCTACATCGGGGTAGCGGTACTGCCAGATTGTCTGTTGGCCGCCTGACGCCAAACCGTCAACTCGCCTGGGTCTCTTCGGTCGCGGCTTCCTGCAACCCGCGTGCCAGGCTCGATACGCTCGGATTGTCGACGAACACGCAGCGCTTGCCATGGCGCTTGCAATGGTCCTTCACGCGCCAGTAGGCGCTGTGGCTGATGCAGCCGGTCTGGCAGATCACCAGGTCGGCCGCGGCCAGGCTGGCATCGAGCTGGCTGCTGCTGTCTTCCAGGCCGCCGTCGTGGTGCGCGAACTGGGCGCCGACGCGCTCGATCATCGTCCGGTAGATCGGCACGCTGCTGCTGCGCCCGCCCACGCACAGCACGGCGCGGTTGTGCAGCCGTACCGGCATCGCAACGGGCACGGCGACGGGTTCCGGCACGGGCGCTTCGTCGGCATCCGGCGCTGTGGCACGTGACGCCTTCAGCTCGGCCACCTGCGCGCGCAGGGCCTGCTCGCGCGCTTCCAGCTGTGCGATGCGTTCGGCCATGCGCTCGCGGGTGTCGAGGTCGGGGACACTGGCTTGCAGACGCGCCAGCTCGGCGCGCAGGGTGGCGACATCGCCGTCGCGGGCAATGGTGGCAGCGCGCGCCGTCATCAGGAGTTGCTCGTGACGCTCGGCGTCGAGCGCTTTTTCTTGTGCCAGCGCGTTGCAGCGCTCCTGCAGGCGGACGACCTCGCGTTCGAGCCGGGAATTGTCGGCAACGATTGCATTGAACTTGTTGATGTCGGCGCGGGCACAGGCGCCGGCCTGGTGCTGGACCATGTGGATATCGCGGCACATCTTCTCTTCGAGCGACACCGTGCAGCGGGGATGCGACAGCCCGGCCCAGAACGCGCCCGCCACGTCACCGGCAGCAACGGCCGCCGACCACAACGCCTCGACCTGCTCGGTGGTCTTGGCCGCGCGGAAACGCTGGACATGCTGGGCATAGCGACGTTCAAGCTCTTTCTGAACCGCATCGGCGACAGGCGTGCGCAATGCGCATTCACTGACGGTGCCGACGTGAATATCGTAATCATCATGCAGCACCTTCCCACCCGTGACCTTCTCGACCAGCTTGCGCAAGCCATTTAACGGCAACCCCACGCCCACCAGCGGACAATGCGACGCATGGGACAACTCCCAGACGCGCCGCCGGCGCGAGCTCTGGGCACCATCGTTGGCGCAGGTTACGGTCGAAGCATGTTTGTCGCACATGGCAGATCCTCGTGGCACGGAAAGGGCAGGAGGTCAGTGCCCTCCATCAAATGATAATGATTCTCATTTATTCTATCGCAGTCTGCGCCCCGCGCAAGCAAAATTTACAACGCGCTTACGATTTCCGACAACGCATCTGGCGTGCTCACCCATGCCCGCGCGCCTGAATGAGCAACTTTGCTTTCCGGATGGCTCTGTTACACTGAGCCGATCTTTTCCACAGCCCGCCGTCGTTCGCGTGATCCACATACATACTCCCAACGGCCTCCCATCTGTCCTCGCCGGTCCTCTGTTACGCCGCCTCGAACCTGGTCGTCTCGTCCTCTGGCTGGTGGGCAGCACGCCGTTGTCCCTGACCCTGGTGGTCGCGCCGCATGGCGGCGAGACGCAGCGACTGGTGGTGGATGAGGACTCGTGCCGCATCATTCCGATCGGGCGCGATGCGCACATTCACTTCATCGATGTCACGCTGCCCGAGCCACTGCCGCAGGACACGCTGATCGACTACGACCTGTTGCTGACGGATGTCGAAGGCGTCGAACAGGGCATCGCTGCCTGGGCGCCGCACCTGGTGCACGAAGGCGCCACGATGCCGAACATGGTGCTGCGCAGCCGCTCCGACAACATCCTGTATGGCTCGTGCCGCAAGCCGCATCACCCGTCGCGCGACGGTCTGGCGCGGGGGGATGATCTGATTGCCGAACACCTGGGGCAGGCCGGCGAGCGCCCGTCGATGCTGTTGCTGGCTGGCGACCAGGTGTATGCCGATGACGTGGCCGGCCCGATGCTGGGCGCCACCCACGCGCTGATCGAGCGCCTGGGCCTGTTCGGCGAATGCGTCGAAGGCGCCGTCGTCGCCGACAGCGACGAGTTGTACGCCCATCCCGACGGTTACTATGGCCGCCAGCAACTGCTGCCGGCAGTTAAATCGAGCGAGGCGCTGCGCGAGAAGTTCTTCGGCGGCGTCGAAAAGCCGATCTTCACGACGGCCAATGCCGACAACCACCTGATGACGCTGGGCGAAGTGCTGGCGATGTACCTGCTGGTCTGGTCGCCGGTGCCGTGGCAGGTGATTGGCGAAATCGCGATGCCCCAGCTCGACCCCAAGCACCAGGAGCGCTGGCACGAGGAAGCCGGCATCCTGCACGGCTTCTGTGACGAGTTGCCGCGCGCCGCGCGCCTGATGGCGCACGTGCAGACCTTGATGATCTTCGACGACCACGACGTCACCGATGACTGGAACCTGTCGTACAAGTGGGAAAAGACCGCCTACGGCCACCCCTTCTCGCGCCGCATCATGGGCAATGCGCTGGTGGCCTACATGCTGTGCCAGGGCTGGGGCAACCGGCCCGACGTCTTTGGCGAGGTGCTCGACGACATGGCGGCGATGGCCGCCAGGCCGGATTCCAGGAATCGCCTGGAACCCGAACCGCACGGCGCGCTGATCGAGCGGCTGCTGACGTTCCGCCAGTGGGATTACATGCTGCGCACGCAGCCGGCCGTGATCGTGCTCGATACCCGCACGCGGCGCTGGCGCAACCAGCGCCGTCCGAGCCATCCGTCCGGTCTGATGGACTGGGAATCGCTGACCGAATTCCAGCATGAGCTGATCGATGAAACGGCGGCGGTGATCGTGTCGGCGGCGCCGATGTTCGGTGTGAAGCTGATCGAGGTGGTGCAGAAGATTGCGACGCTGATGGGCCAGGCCCTGACCGTCGACGCCGAAAACTGGATGGCGCACCGCGGCGCAGCCCGCAGCCTGCTGAATATCTTCCGCCACTCGCGCACACCGGGCAACTACGTGATCCTCTCGGGCGACGTGCATTATTCGTTCGCCTATGACGTCGAAGTGCGCGACGATACCCGGCCGCCGCATATCTGGCAGATCACCAGCAGCGGCTTCAAGAACGAATTCCCCGAAGACCTGCTTAACTGGCTCGACCGCCTCAACCGCTGGCTGTATTCGCCGCGCTCGCCGCTGAACTGGTTCACCAAGCGGCGCGCGATGTCGATCACGCCGCACCTGCCCGACCAGCGCAAGCACGGCGAGCGCCTGTGGAACGGCTCCGGCATCGGCCAGGTGTGGCTGGATGCGAAGGGCCGGCCCGAGCGCATCGTGCAGCACAATGCCGATGGCCGGCCTTCCACGCAGTTTTTGAAGCTTGGTGAGGAAAAGGCGGTCGAGCGCGCAGTCGAACGGCCGAAGAAGGCCGCCTAGCCCGGCTGCCGGCCTACCAGCGCCAGCGGCAACCCGCGCGCCCAGCGGTTCGACGACAGCGAAAACTCCAGCGCCCGCACCTGGTGGTACCAGCCGGCCGGCACATACAGCATGTCGCCCGGGCGGACGATCACTTCCACCAGCGCCGCCTGGCGCGCCAGCGGAAAGCGCGCGTCGTCCAGCGCTTCCGGATCGACGGGTGAGCCGAACAGGAGCGGATTGGCTTCCCGCGTATACAAGAACGCGTCATGGTGGGGCGGGGCCAGGAAGATGCGCTTCACGCCGCGGATCTGGGCGAAGATATTGTCATCGTAGTCGCAGTGCAGCGGCGTGATCGTGCGCGCCGGACCGATCCAGAAGCGGGGCGGCCCCATCTTGTCAAAATACGCCGGCCAGTGGCACAGCCGGTTCAGTTCGCGCAGCGCCAGGTTGCCCACGTACGGCGGCAACCCCGATTCGACCGGCGTGGACAGATCGAGATAGTCGCGCAGCAGCATGTCCTGCATGGCCCGGTCCGGCGCGAAGGCGGTATGCACGTAGTCGCCCACGCGCGCGCGCACGGGCAGGTGGCCGTACTGCGCGCGCAGGGTGGCGATGTCGAGCTGCACGATCGGCCAGCGCCCGACCACGTCCGTGACCAGGAACGGCATCCCGGCCAGCGCATGCGCGCGAAACGCGGCTGCATCGAGGCGCGCGAGGCGTGGCACGTGGGTGAACGGGGGCAGCGCCCGCGCCGCGGCTTTGATGGCCTCGCGCATGGCGGGGATCGAGTCGACGCCGCGCACCTGTGCATCGCGCTGCGCGCGCGCTGCCGCGTCCTGTTCCGCCTGCGCCACGTCCGTACGCCGCAGCGGCGGCAGGCGCGCAGCGCCCGGGTCCTTCTCTACTGCCATGTCAGGCGTTCCTGTCTGTAATGAGGGGGCGTATGGTACCGCCAGCTGCCATAAAGTGCGCCTAAATCACCCAAAATGACCGCTTTATGAACCGATGTGACGGTTCTGTTAGTCAGCGCACGGTCTGCGCAGGGTGCCCATTGTATTTTTTGTATCGCGACGCAGTGAATCCGATACTGCGACTCGGAAAGTTGCCGCAAGGTGGCCAACCGGGATGGGACGCAAAGAAAATGTACAGAGACGCCGAGTCAAATCGATGTTGATGTAGCGCAGTCAAAGATCGTTCCCGCTTGTTGTATCGGACTTATTCAATCAAAGATGTGGTGCTAGTCGAATTTCGTTCTACTCCGCGTTGATCACTATTTTATGAGGGTTACATCATGGATAATCAAAAGTCTACCGAGGGTAAAGGCATCAACGCAACCAACGCTTCGAACCCAGGTTCGGGCAACCAGCAAAACGCGTCGTCGAGCACCAGCACCGGCACCGGTTCGCTGGGCACGAGCACCGTGACCGGCAACAGCGGTCTGGGCAACAGCGGCAGCAGCGCCAGCACCGGCGCCGGCAACACGTCGGGTTCGACCACCGGTTCGTCGTCGACCCCATCGACCTCGTCGACGTCGTCGACCGCATCGTCGATCAGCGACACCGCAGCGAACGCCGCTGGTGGCATCAAGGCAGCAATGTCGTCGATCACGCCTGAGAAAGCACACGGCGCCATCGACAAGGCAGCGCAAGCCGCTCAGCCAGTCGTCGACAACATCGCTTCGAAGGCACACGCCGGCGTCGAAAAGGTCACTGGCCTGATCAGCACCGCGCAAGAAAAATTCGGCGACCGTTCGACCCAGATCACCGAGAAGTACTCGGACCTGTCGGCTCAGGGCAAGGAATACGTCAAGAACAACCCAGGCAGCGCACTGCTGGCTGCAGTGGGCGTCGGCTTCATCCTGGCCAAGCTGCTGGGTGGCTCGAGCGACCGTAGCGACTATCGTGACGATTATCGCAACGACTACCGCAAAGACTACAACTCGTACCGCGATTAATTCTACGCGCAACGAATCCACGGCTTGATACCGTGGATTGATTCCGGCGCATCATCGATGTGCCGATCCAAAGCCTGACCAGCATCTGCTGGCCGGGCTTTTTTCATTCTGATCTTAACGCTTTCTTAACGTCTGATTAACGTGACGATGACGGTGGGCAATCTAGCATCCATAGCGCATCAGAAGGCGCGTTGGATCCAGGTCCGCGTGATCGATTCATCGCCGGGCAGCGCATGGCCCGGCATATCCGACGGATTCATGAAGACTGACGAGCTTTACCTGCACCGGGTGGCCACCGCCCCGACACGCCCTGCATCTTCCTGGCTGGCACGCAGTACACGCATCGCCGGCCCCTTCGCACCGCTGGTGCAGATGCTGCTCATCGGCCTCGTGCTGCTCTCGGGCTTTCGCCTGGCGATGCTGGCCTGGCAATGGGAGCGCGTGCGTGCCACCGGCGTCGTGCTGGACATCATCGTGCAGGGCGTGCGCGCCGACCTGATTCTGCTTGGCTACTGCCTGGCCATTCCATTGCTGGCCGCGCCGTTGCTGGCGCATCGCCGTACGGCCCGCCTGTGGCAACGCTTCACGCTGGGCTGGACGATGCTGGCCTTGATCTTCATCCTGTTCATGGAAGTCGCGTCGCCGCAATTCATCATGCAGTACGACGTGCGTCCCAACCGCCTGTTCATCGAATACCTGAACAATCCCCGGGAAGTCTTTTCCACGCTGTGGCACGGTTTCCGCACGGCGGTATTGCTGGGCTGCGCAGTCACCGTGCTCGTGGGTGTCGCGCTGGTGCGCCTGCTGAAAGGTGCATCTGCCAGCACGCCGATATGGCCGGGCCGCAGGCTGCTGCTGGTGTGGCCGGTCCTGTGCCTGCTCGTGTTCATGCAGATCCGCTCGACCACCGGCCACCGGCCTGCCAATCCGGCCATGTTCGCGCTGACGGGCGATGCGATGGTCAATTCGCTCGTCATCAATTCGGCATGGTCGGTGCTCGACGCGATGCGCTCGATGGACAACGAAGCCAAGTCGTCCGATATCTACGGCGACTTCCCGCGCGCCAAGGTGTTTGCCGAAGTGAAGGCGGCGCCATGGCTGCGTGATTATCAGTTCGGTAACTCAGAGCAGCCGACGCGGCACTACCAGAGCGCGGCCGTCACGCGCGCCAAGCCGCTGAATCTTGTCATCGTGCTGCAGGAAAGCCTGGGCGCGACGTTCGTCGAGTCGCTGGGCGGCCTGGCCGTCACGCCGGAGCTCGAAAAGCTCAAGGGCGAGGGCTGGTGGTTCGAGCAGTTGTACGCCACCGGCACCCGCTCGGTGCGCGGCATTGAGGCGGTGGTTGCCGGCTACGCGCCCACGCCCGCGCGCAGCACGGTCAAGCTGTCGCTGTCGCAGCAGAATTTCTACACGCTGGCCGCCGGCCTGGGCGACCAGGGCTATCACACCGAATTCGTCTACGGCGGCGAAGCGCACTTCGACAATATGCGCAGCTTCTTCACCGGCAACGGCTTCCAGAAGATCGTCGACATCGGCGACATGAAACCGGCGTTCGTCGCCAGCTGGGGCGCATCGGATGAAGACCTGTTCGACAAGTCGCTTGAGCGCCTGAACACCCTGCACGCCGCGAACAAGCCGTTCTTCAGCCTGATCTTCACGTCGTCAAACCACGAGCCGTTCGAATTCCCGGACGGTAAGATTGGGCTGCATGACCCCGACAAGCAGACCGTCAACAACGCCGTCAAGTATGCCGACTACGCGCTGGGCAAGTTCATCCGCGCAGCCAAACAGCAGGCCTACTGGAAAGACACGGTGTTTTTGATCGTAGCCGACCACGACAACCGCGTGTACGGCGACAGCCTCGTGCCAATCAAGAAATTCCACATCCCGGGCCTGATCCTGGGCGCGGACATCGAACCCAAGCGCATTGCAACCATCGCCAGCCAGATCGACCTGGCGCCGACGCTGCTGTCGCTGCTGGGCGTGTCGAGCACGCATCCGATGATCGGGCGCGACTTCGCGCAAGACAGCACGACGCCGGGCCGCGCGCTGATCCAGTTCAACGATTATTTTGCCTACCTCGAAGGGGCCTCGGCCACCGTGCTGCGGCCCGGGCAATCGCCGCTGGCGGGCCGGTACGACGCCGCCAGCGGGCATTTCAGCCCGGGCAGCGGCAGCCCGATCCAGGCGCAGGTCGACAAGGCGATGGCGCACGTGATCCTGCCGTCGATCCTGTACCGCGAGCAGCGCTATCGCCCGCGCTGAAAACGGCCACCGATTCGCCTTACAATGACCGGCATGCGCATCCTCATCGTTGAAGACAACCCCGACATCCTGGCCAACCTTTACGGGTTCCTTGAACCGAAGGGCTACGCCGTCGATTCGGCGCGCAACGGCTACGGCGGCCTGGCGCTGGCGTCCGAAAACAACTACGACGTCATCGTCCTTGACGTCATGCTGCCCGGCCTGAGCGGCCTGGAGCTGTGCCAGAAGCTGCGCACCGAGCTGTCCAGTGCGACGCCGGTGCTGATGCTGACGGCGCGCGACAGCCTGCAGGACAAGGTGCTGGGCTTCGACAGCGGCGCGGACGACTACCTGGTCAAGCCTTTTTCGCTGGTCGAACTCGACGTGCGCCTGAAAGCCCTGGCGCGCCGTGCCGGCGGGCAGCATGCGTTCAGCCGCGTCCTGCGCTTTGGCCCCCTCGTGTTCGATCCCGACCAGCAGCAGGCTTCGCGTGACGGCGTCAGGATCGTGCTGACCAAGACCGGGTATGTCCTGCTGCGCTGCCTGATGGCGGCGGCCCCGCGCATCGTGCCGCGCGAGGCGCTCGAGCAGGCGGTCTGGGGCGAAGACCGCCCCGAGAGTGACGCGCTGCGCACGCACATCCACGCGCTGCGCCAGGCGGTCGACAAGCCGTTTGCCTCGCCCCTGGTCCATACCATTGCCGGTGTCGGCTACAAACTGGCGATGCCCGATGCGCCCGGCTAGTTCGCTGAGCCGGCCGATCGTCGGCGCCTTCATCCTGTTCGGCGTGGTCCTGTCGCTGTTCTTCGCGGTGCTGGCCGCGCTGGTGGTCGAGGGCATCGAAGTGCATCTGGTCGACGAGCGCCTGGCCGAAGTCGAAAAGTGGGCGCGTCCCAGGGCCGCTGCCGGGCTGCCGGCCGACCTGCCGGCCGGCCTGCGCTTCCACCGGGGCGACGACATCCCGCTCTCGCTGCGCGCGCTGCCGGCCGGCGTGTCCGAGGCCGACGTCGATGGCATCGGCCTGCACGTGCTGTCCGGCGCCGATGAACGGGGGCCATATGTCGTGGTCGACCATGAAAGCGATTACGAGCAGATCGAGATCCTGGTGTACTCGATGTTCGCAGCCTTTTTTGCCGGCTTCGTCACGCTGGCGCTGTTTCTCGGTCGCTTTGTCGGCAGGCGCATCGTCACGCCGCTGCGCGAACTGGCCGACGCCGTGGGGCAGGGCGCGTTTGCCTTGCCACATACCCAACGGGCCGACGAATTGGGAACGCTGGCGCGCGCGCTGGCTGCGCACACGCGTGAGTTGCGCGAATACCTCGATCGTGAACGCCTGTTTACGGGCGACGTCAGCCACGAGCTGCGCACGCCGCTGACCGTCATCATGGGCGCGGCCGAAATCCTCGTCGAAAACGGCAGGAGCCCGGCGGTACAGGCGCCAGCGCAGCGCATTTACCGGGCGGCGCAGGAAGCGACGGAGTGCGTGACGGTGCTGCTGGTGCTGGCGCGCGCACCCCAGCTCGCTCTGTTTTCTCCCGTCTCGGTCAACGAGATCGCGTGCCGCGAAACCGAGCGCTACCAGGCCATGGTGGCGGACAAACCCGTTACGCTGCGCTGTGTCGGCGATGCGGCGTTTCGCATTTGCGCGCCCGCCGAACTGTGCGTGTCGGCCATCGCCAACCTGATTCGCAACGCCTGCCAGTACACCGAGCAGGGCGAAGTGACGGTCGTCATCGAACAGGGGCGCATCACGGTCGAAGACACGGGGCGCGGCTTGCCCGAGGCGGTACGGCAGACGCTGGGCGAAGGCGCACGCCCGATCCCGTCGAGCGGATCGGCCGGCACCGGGTTGGGGCTGTCGCTGGTCAAGCGCATCTGCGAATACCTGGGCGCGTCGCTCGTCTACGAAAACCGCCCGAGCGGCGGCAGCCGCTTCACGATCGTTTTTCCTGCGTCGTTCACGCCATCCTAACGCCGTGTTGACGGTGGCTTGCCATCACCCTTTCTATCCTTGAGGCATTGCAGCGACGTCGGCTGCGCTGTGGACAAGGGCGTGAGATGGACAAGCTGTTTGCAAGACGGATCGATGCATCGCTGCTGGTACTTGGCGTGGCGCTATTGCTGGCAAGCCTCGGCAATGTCACGTTCTGGAAGGTGCTGGTTCATGCAACCGGTGGCATATCGCTGGCCAGCCTGCCCCTGCTTGCCGGCACGTTCCTCATCGTCGTCCTGTTCTTCAACGCCTGCCTGACACTGGCCAGCTTTCGCTACCTCGCCAAGCCGGTGCTGATCGCTCTCGTGCTGGCGGCATCCGCGGCAGGCTACTTCATTGCGACCTACGGGATCGTCATCGACAAGGCGATGATCCAGAACGTGTTCGAGACCGACACCCGCGAAGCCACCGAATTGATCAGCTGGCAGATGGCCGCCAGGATCGGGTTGCTGGGCGTGCTGCCATCGCTGTGGATCGCGCGCGCGAATATCCAGTTTCCCAGCGGCGTGAAAGGGCTGCTCAAGCGCAGCAGCAATGCCGGCGGCTCGCTGCTGCTGGCGTTCGTGCTGCTGGCGCTGCTGTTCAAGAGCCTGGCGCCGACGCTGCATGAGCACCGTGAACTGCGCTTCCTGCTCACGCCCACCAATTTCATCCAGGCCGTGCATGGGTATCTGCGCAGCCGCTGGGCGGCCGAGATCGTGGTCGCCCCGCTGGGCCGCGATGCCGTGAAAGGCGCCGCCTGGGCGGGCCATCACCGCAAGACGCTGACGGTGATCGTCGTCGGCGAGACGGCGCGGGCAGCGAATTTTTCGCTCGATGGCTATGCCCGCGACACCAATCCGCTGCTGGCGCGGCAAGCTGGCTTGATCAATTTTTCGCGTGTCAGCTCGTGTGGTACCGCAACCGCGGTGTCGGTGCCGTGCGTGTTTTCGGCCTTCGGGCGCAACGATTACAGCCAGTCGAAGGCGTCGAGCCAGGAAGGCTTGCTGGACGTGCTGGCGCATGCGGGTTTCGCCGTGCTGTGGCGCGATAACAATTCGGGCTGCAAGGGCGTGTGCAACCGCGTGCAGTACGAAGACCTGTCCCGGCCCGACGGCAAGAATGTGCACTGCAGCGGCGACGAGTGCTATGACGAGCGCCTGCTCGATGGCTTGCCCGGCTTGCTCGCCAACAGCAGCAAGGATCTGGTCGTGGTGCTGCACCAGAAGGGCAGCCATGGTCCGGCGTATGCCAGCCGCTATCCGCAAGGGTTCGGCCGCTTTGGCCCGGTCTGCGCGAGCAATGACTTCGACACCTGCTCGCGCGACTCGATCCGGGCCGCCTACGACAACACGATCCTGTACACCGATTACTTCCTGAGCAAGACCATCGACGGCTTGCGCGCGATCGCCGCCGCGCAGGACGCCGATACGGCCATGCTGTACTTCTCGGACCATGGCGAGTCGCTCGGCGAAAGCAACGTGTATCTGCACGGCGCGCCGTACATGTTCGCGCCACGCGAACAGACCGAGGTACCGATGATGCTGTGGATGTCCGACAGCTTCAGCGACCGGTTCCGCATCGACCGGCGCTGCCTGGCGGCGCGGCGCAACGAACCGCTATCGCATGACAATGTGTTTCACTCGGTGCTCGGCATGCTCGACGTGAACACGGCCGTGCTCAACCCGCGCCTGGACCTGTTCCATGCGTGCGTGCGGGGTGCGTGAGGTGCGGGCCGATGCCACGCTGCTGTCGGCGCACGCCCTGAGACGCCTGACCGCGCTGCTGGCGGCGGCCGCGTTGGCCATCCTGTGGCTGGGCCGCTATACGGATCTCGACCTGATGCTGGCCGATGCCGTGTTCGACGCACAGCGCCGCGTCTTTCCCTGGCGTGATGCGTGGCTGACCGTCACGTTCAACCACGTCATCATCAAGCAGTTCATGATCGTGTTTGCGGTGGGCGTCATCGGCTATGCGCTGGTCGATGCCTGCCGGCCCCGCGCCGCGCTGGGTGCGCTTGGCCGCGTGCAGCTGCGCATCGTCGCGCTGTCCGCCATCCTGGTGCCGGCCGTGACCAGTACCTTGAAACAGCTCAGCGCATCGCACTGTCCATGGGACCTGCTGCGCTATGGCGGCGAGCAGCCGTACGTGCGCCTGTTCGGCACGCTCCCTACGGGCATGGCGCCGGGTCAGTGCCTGCCTGCCGGCCATGCGTCGAGCGCGTTGTGGCTGGTGGGGCTGGCCGTCTGCTGGTTGCCGGCGCGGCCAGCGCGGGCGCGCGCCGCCGCATTGCTGGCCATCGGCGCCGGCGCCACGGTCGGCTATCTGCAGCAGCTGCGCGGCGCGCATTTCATGACGCATACGCTGTGGTCGATCTGGATCGCATGCACGATCGTCGTGGCGCTGATCGCCACCTTGCAGGGCAGGCCATCATGAGCATGCTTCGCACCGTCGTCGATCCTGCCCGGATTGCCTTGTCACGCGGCGACCATGTCCGTCTGCAGGGCGTGGTGAACCGGCTGGCAAGGGCGTATCCGCCAGACTGGCTCGAGCGGTGCGGCGCGCTGTTATATGGCGCGACCATCGTGGCCAGTCTGGGACTGACTGGCCTGGTCGGCGCGCTCTGGTCGCCCTGGTGGACCTACCTGATTCCCGTCGTCTGCCCGTTGCTGCTGGTGGGCGTGCTGCCGGTCTGGCTGTTCGGCCGCGAACCGGGCCGCCCGCGCTGGGCGCATCCGCTGGCCATCGTCAGCGCCGACGATGCGGCGCTGATCGGACGGATCGTCGCTGCGATGGATGAACCCAGCAGGGCCGGGCTGTTGCAGTACTGCCCGGCGAACGATGGCGCGAAGTTCTTCGCGCTCTGGCAGCTGCTGCAAGCTGCCGGCGAAGAACCTCGTTAAAGGGCGCGCGCTCAGGCCGGGGTGTTGTCCACCTCGACGGCCCGCGCCGGCTGGCGCCGCATCTTGCGTCCGGTGCGCTTGAGCCAGTTTTCGAAGTCGTCGACATACGTGAACACGGCCGGCACCACCAGCAGGCTCAGTAACGTCGACGTGATCAGGCCACCGATCACGGCCACCGCCATCGGCGAGCGGAAGCTCGGATCACCCGAGAACCCGAGCGCCAGCGGCAGCATGCCGGCGCCCATCGCGATGGTGGTCATCACGATCGGCCGGCTGCGCTTGTGGCAGGCGTCGACCAGCGCGTCGAAGCGGTTCATGCCCGCCTGGCGCGCCAGAATCGCGTAATCGACCAGCAGGATCGAGTTCTTGGTCACGATCCCCATCAGCATGATCAGGCCGATCATCGTCGGCATCGACAGCGCATTGCTCGTGACCAGCAACGCCACGAAGGCGCCGCCGATCGACAGCGGCAGCGCGGCCAGGATCGTCACCGGCTGCATGAAGTCCGAGAACAGCAGCACCAGCACGCCGTAGATGCACAGCACGCCGATCAGCATCGCCAGGCCGAAGCTGGCAAACAGCGCCTGCATTTCCTGGGCGTCGCCCAGCTCCGCGATCGTCACTGACGACGGCAGCGACTGGAACACGGGCAGCGCGCGCGCTTCGGTATTGACCTCGCCGAGCGAGCGGCCCGACAGCTCGACGTCGAGCGTGACGTTGCGGGTGCGGTTCAGGCGGTTGATCTGCGCCGGGCCGCTTTCCATCGTGATGTCGGCCACGGTCGAGAGCAGCACCGGCCCGTTCTTGCCAGGCACCGTCAGGCGCCCGATCGCGTCCAGGTCGGCCCGCACGGCGTCCGGCAGTTTCACGCGGATCGGCACCTGGCGCTCGTCCAGGTTCATCTTGGCCAGCGACTGCTCGTAGTCGCCGGCGGTGGCCACGCGCACCGTCTCGCCAATGGCCGCCGCCGTCACACCCTGGTCGGCCGCGCGCGCAAAGTCGGGGCGCACGATGATTTCAGGGCGCACCAGCGAGGCGCTCGAACTGACGTTGCCGATGCCGGGCAGGCCGCGCAATTCACGCTCGGCCTGGCGCGCCGCGGTGCTCAGCGCATTGGCGTCTTCGCTGCGCAGCACCAGCTGCATCTTGGTGCCGGCATCCGGAATGCCGACCGTGAAGCGCGCGCCGGGAATGGCGGCCACGCGTTCGCGGATCGTGTTTTCAATCACGCCCAGCTTCACGTCGCGATCGCTCCGGTCCACCGTTTTCACGGTCAGGACCGCGCGCCGCGCTTCGGCAGCGGCGCCGGGCGAGAACGCGTCGCCGCTCGAGCCGCCACCGATCGAACTGAAGACGCTCGTCACGCCTTCTACCTTCATCAGTTCCAGGCGCACCTGTTCGGCCACGGCGCGGGTCTGGGCCAGCGTGGCGCCCGGCGCCAGTTCGACATTGACCTGCGTCTGCGAGCGGTCGGCCGGTGGCATGAAGCCGGTCGGCAGCAGCGGCACCAGCGCCAGCGAGCCCGCGAAGAACACGGCCGCGCCCAGCATCGTCAGGCCACGGCGGCGCAGGCACCATTGCATGACAGCCAGGTAGCGCCGCATGATGGCGCCGTCCTGCGGCTCGTGACCGGCCACGCCGGCGTTCTTCGGCGCCTTGAGCAGGTACGCGCACATCATCGGCGTGAGCAGGCGCGCCACCAGCAGCGAGGCCAGGATCGCCAGCACGGCGGTCCAGCCGAACTGCTTGAAGAATTTGCCGGGGATGCCGCCCATGAAGGCGGTCGGCAGAAACACGGCCACGAGGGCGAACGTGGTGGCAATCACCGCCATCCCGATTTCGTCGGCCGCTTCGAGCGAGGCCTGCATTGGCGACTTGCCCATGTGGAGGTGGCGCGAGATGTTTTCGATCTCGACGATCGCATCGTCGACCAGCACCCCGATCACGAGGGCCAGCGACAGTAGCGTGACCATATTGAGCGTGTAGCCGAACAGGTACTGGCCCAGGAAGGCGGGAATCACGGACAGCGGCAGGGCGGCCGCGGCGATCAGCGTTGCGCGCCAGTCGCGCAGGAACCACCACACGACCAGCACCGCCAGCAGCGCGCCTTCGTACAGCATGTGCATCGAGGCGTCGAAGTTCTCGTCGACCGACACCGAGTTGTCGATCACTTCATTGACGATCAGCTTCGGGTTTTCTTTCTTGAGCTGCTCCATCGCGGCGCGGGCGCCCGTGGCGACATCGATCTCGCCGGCCCCGCGCGTGCGGAACACTTCAAAGGCGACCACGCGGCGGCCATCCTGCTCGGCCAGCGCGCGTGGTTCTTCCACGGTATCGAGCACGCGCGCGACCTGGTCCAGGCGCACGTGGCGCCCGTCCGGCAGCGGGATCTCCATCGCGGCCAGCGCCTGCGCGGTGCCAACGGTGGCCAGCGTGCGCACCGATTGCTCGACGCCGCTGACATCGCCCCGGCCGCCCGGCGCTTCGCGCTGCACATTGCGCAGCTGGCGCGAGATGTCGAGCGCCGAGACGCGCAGCGCCGCCATCTTCTGGTCATCGAGCTCCACGCGCATCTCGCGCGTGACGCCGCCCACGCGCCGGATTTCACCGAGGCCCGGCACGCCCAGCATGCGCTTGGCGACGTCGTTGTCGACGAACCAGCTCAGGTCCTGGTCGTCCAGGCCCGAGCCTTCGGCTGCGGCGATCGTGAAGGTCGAGACGACGCGCCCGGCGGTGGCGGCCTTGGTCACGGTCGGTTCGCGCAGCTCGGCCGGCATGTCGGCGCGCACGCGCGAGACCGCGTCGCGCACGTCGTTGACGGCTTCGGCCGAATCGCGCTCGAGGATGAATTCGACCGTGACGGTGGCCACGCCATCGAGCACGCGCGTGTAGATGTTCTTGATGCCCTGCAGCGTGGCGACCGAGTCCTCGATCTTGCGCGCGACTTCGGTCTCCAGCTGCGCCGGGGCGGCGCCGTCCAGGACGGCGGTGACGGTGACAATCGGCAGCTCGATGTCCGGGAAGTCCTGCACCTTGCTGGCATTGAAGGCCATCAGCCCTGCCACGGTGAGCAGGACGAACAGCATGATCGCCGGGATCGGATTGCGGATCGACAGGGCGGAGAAATTCATCGCGCAGCCTTTGCGGGGGCTGCAGCTGGCGTCGCAATATTGCGCACCAGGTCGCCGTCATTCAGGAACCCGGCGCCGGTGACAACAATCGGCGCGTCGGCCGCCAGGCCGCCGACGATCTCGACCCGGTCGCCCAGGCGGCGACCCGTGGTGACCTTCAGCTGGCTCACGCGGCTGTCGGCATTCAGGCGGTACACATAGCTGAAGCCGTCGCGCACGGCAATCGACTGCTGCGGTACGGTCAGCGCATTCGACGTGCCCAGTTCGAACCGGCCGCTGGCAAACATGCCGGCCTTGAGCGGCATGTCGCCCGACAGTGCTGGCGGCAGGTCGACATAGACCAGCGCAAGCCGGGTCTGCGGATCGACCGACGGCGCCACGACGCGCACCTTGCCCGTGACTTCGAGGCCGCTGGCGCCGCGCACGATGGCGCGCGTGCCTGCCTTGATGCGGCCCAGGTCCTGCGCCGTCACTTCAGCGCGCCATTCGAGGCGGCCCTGGCGGATCATGCGAAACAGTTCGGTGCCCACGCCGACGACGGCGCCAACGGTGGCGCTGCGCGCCGAGATCACACCGCTGTCGGGCGCCGTCACCTGCGTGTACTTCAGGCGCAACTGCTGCTGCGTGAGCGTGGCCTGGGCCGACTGGACGCGCGCGGCGCCGGTCTGCTCGCCCGTCACGTATTGCGTGACCTGCTGGGCGCTCAGGGCCCCGGAGCTTTCCAGTGCCCGCGCGCGGTCGGCGTTTGCCTTGGATTCCAGCGCATTGGCCTTCGCTTCGAGCAGCGCGGCGCGTGCGCCCTCGATATCGGCGCGTACGGTTTCATCCGCGAACACGGCCAGTACCTGGCGCTTCTTGACCACGTCGCCGACATTGACGCGCACTTCGTTCAAACGCAGCCCGTTCGATTCGCTGCCGATGACGGCATCCTGCCAGGCGGCGATGCTGCCGTTGGCGGTCAGGCTGATCGGCAGGCTGGTGGTGGCGGGGCGGGTGGTGGTGACGCTCAGGGCAGGGCGTGGCGCGGCCTTTTCTTCCTTGGCGTCGGCGCGGTTGATCGTTGTCAGCGCAATGACGGCGCACAGCGACGCAGCCCCGAGGGCGGTGGCAAGGGCACGTGGATGTCGAATGGTTTTCATGGTGTCTGGGTGATCGCGGCCTGGTCCAGCAATCCGGTGATCCGGCGCTCCGGCAAGCAACTGAGTGTAGCAAATGTGACGCCCCCCGCAGGGCTGCACGGTTGTCGTTACAAATAGTGCAGTGCGGAAAAATGGGCGGTTTGGCAGGGCGTTCTGCAAATTTACAACAGTAGATCTACCGTATTGCACTGCACAATAAAAAAGACTATATTGGAACTGTCTCCTCCAGTTTTCTCCGAAAATTGGATTTGCCGCCCGCCAACCACCAGGTTCTGCGGGCGTTTTTTTTGCTCTATTTAAGCGTTTTCGCCCTGGAACGACCCGGCGCGCCAGGTCAGCACCAGCGTATCGCGGTAACCATGCTCGCCCAGCGGCTGGATCGGCGTCGATTCGTGGATCACGGCCGCGTCGTCCAGCAACAGCAGCGTCCACGGGTCGGTCATCGTGAAGCGCTGGCCAGATGGACCATCGGCGTCGAACACGCGCGTCTCGCCGCCCTTGATGCCATGGCGGCCAATCATGATCACGGCCACGAAGTTCACGCCGTCGCGGTGCGCGCCTTCGGGTGTCGGGCGGCCGATGCCGTCCGCCGTGTCGATCCTGAACTGGTGCGCTTCGACGAACCATGGGTGTGCTGGCGTCACCGCCGAACATGCGGCGCCGAGCGCGCGCAGCAGCCGTTCCCAGGCCGGGTTGGCGACGGTCGCCGTTTCCATTGGTGCGAACAGGCGGTGCATGCCGCCGTGCAGCGCGTTGTATTCGACCGGCTGCCAGTGCGCGCGGTGCGGCGTCTGCGTCAGGCTGGCGCCATCGTCGATGAAGCAGGAGTGACGGCGGCGCCGATAGCGCCCGCCATCCTTCAGGTAGTCGTCGAGTTCGAGGCGGTCCCAGCTGGGCACCAGCGTGGCGAGTTCAGGCAGGCTGCAGCCGGCCAGCAGCGCAACGTCGTCAGGGCGCAGCAGGGCGTAGCCGGTGTCGCGCAGTGCGGCCGTCAGGCGCGACGGATCGAGATAGGGCAGGGGCGGAGTGGTCATCCCGCTAGCCTAGCACTTTCATTGCCGCCCGGCCAGACTTCACCAGGTCTTGACCAGCGTCAGGCGCAGCGAGCGCGGTTCAATCGGGTGGAAATGCACGTCCGCCACGGGCGCCGTTTCGCCTGCCAACTGCGACTCGTAGAAGTAGTCGATCGCCGAGGCGCGCCGGTTCGTCAGGTTGAACGCTTCGAGCTCCAGCTGCAGGTCCTTCGCCAGCTGGTAGCCCACGCGCCCGTTGAGCGTCACGCTTGCCTTCGAACGCACGCTGTCATCCTCGATGAGCGGGCGCGGACCGAACCAGCGCAGGCGCAGGGAACCCGACCATGGGCCGCTGCGGTCGACCGTCACGCCCAGTTGCGCGACGCCTTCGATGGCGCCCGGGATCCGGTTGCCCAGTGAGCGGGCGCGCGCCCAGGCCGCATCGAAGTCGACCGACAGCCATTTGTAGGGCCGGTAGTAGTTCGAGAACTCGATGCCGTAGCGGCGGCTCGGATCGCCCGCCTCGGTGTTGCCGGCGTCGCCGATATAGGTCAGCTCGGAATCGAAGTCGAGGCGGTACACGGCCAGCGACATCTGCATCTTCGGAATCGCCTCGGTGCGCAGGCCAAACTCCACGCCGCGCGAACGCACGAGGCCTGGCGTGCGATCCACCGCATCGAGCGTTTTCGGATCGACCGTGGCGACCGTGCCGCGCGCGTCGTTGCTGTGAAAGCCGTGGCCGTAGTTGGCATACAGCTCGGTCGAGGTCCACGGGCCATAGGCGATGTTCAGCGTCGGCGTCACCAGCGTGTCGTGCGCCTTGCCGGCGTTTTCAGGCCGGTCGCCATCGACGCGGAAGCGGTAGTTATTCGCGCGCACACCGACGACCGTGCGCAGCGCATCGCTCCAGCGCGTGGCATTCTCGACGAACACCGCGCCACTCGTCTCGACGATGTGGTCTTCGCGCGTGGTGGCAATCCGCGCGCGCTTGCGGGTGTCGTACAGGCCGTTGTAGATATTGTCGTTCTGGAGTTGCGCGCCCACCGTCAGGTCGGACGACAGCGTGTCACTGCGGTGCATGTGCCAGGTGTGGGTGGCGTCCAGGCCCGTCGTCACGCGCCGGTCGGGCTGGGCGAACTGGTCGCCGCTCACCGGATCGTTCAAGAAGTAGGTGAAATTCGAAAACAGTTCGAGCTCGTTGCGGATCACGTAGGCACTGACTTTCGAGGCCGAATCGGTGTCCGTGCTGCGCCAGATGCCCGAGATGCTCTGGCGCCGCGCTTTGCCGCCATCGCTGTCGTCGATGAGGTCATAGCGCCCGATGCGGCCATCCTCGACGGCCCGCAGCGGAATCTGATCCGTCGAATTCCAGTGGCCGCTGTAGCTCATCGCGGTGACGTTCCACCCATTGTTGGCGTAGCCCTGGCTGTAGCGCAGTACGGCGTTGACCTTGCGGTAGCCGTCGGGGCGCGTCCATGGGCCATCGTTTTTCATCAATTCCAGCGCGTACAGCAGGCTGCCGCCGGCAACCTCGGGCGAGCCGGCCAGCATCGTGCGGGCGTAGCCGTCCTGGCCGACCGTTGCGGAGGCGATGCTTTTTACCAGACGATTGGCATAGCTGAGCGACGCCACGCCAGCGGACGAAAAATCGCCTTCGCGCGCCGAGTACGGGCCCTTGCGGTAATCGAGCCGGCCCACCAGTTCGGGAATCAGGAAATTCAGGTCGGTCCAGCCCTGGCCGTGCGCGTGGCTGCGCTGGTTGACGGGCATGCCGTCGACCCAGGTGGCCAGGTCGGTGCCGTGGTCGAGATTGAAGCCGCGCAGGTAGAACTGGTTGGCCTTGCCTTCGCCGCTGTGCTGGCTGGCGATCAGACCGGGCGTGACTTCGAGCAGCTCGCCCGGCCGGTAGGCGATGCGCCCGGCCAGGTCCTTCGCACCGGCGCTGCCTGCGCCGGCCGAATCGGCGATGCCGAGCTGGCTGGCGCGGGCGCCTTCGACCAGCACGCGCTGGAGCTGGAAATCATCGGCATGAACGGTGGATGAGACGAACAGCGCGGCGAGCACGCAAGGGATGGGACGAAGCAGCATGGGCAAATTCAGAATAAGGGTCAGCGCGCGGGCTGTTCGAGCGTCTGGCGCATGAAGGTCAGCGAACGCACGGCGCCGCCTTCGTTGAGGTTGACGGTGTTGACCTGTTCGGCCATGAAGTCGACCAGGACGCCCTGGTGGATCACGGCCGTTGCCGACAGCGGCGTGGCGGCCAGCTCCTGGTAGATCACGACACTTTGCGCATCGGCCGTCATGCCGACCCAGGTCATGGGCAGCTTCTTGCCGTCCTTGTCGACGAGCCAGAAGTGGCGCTCGACGTAGGTGCGCAGCACCGCCTGGTCTTCCACGTCGCTCAGGTCAAACTGGCGTCCGTACAGATTGAGCAGCAGCGCATCGATATCGTGCGCCGTGTAGGTGTGGACGATTTCCGTGCTCTCGGTGCGCGCGTTGTACGAGATGTCGGTCATGCCGAAGTGGAAGCGGTGCGCGCTGGCCGCAGCGCTGGCGCACAGCAGCAGGGCCAGTAGCAGCGACTTGAGTCCGCCGAGCGTCATTGCGCCGCCTTCGGTGCCGCTTTCAACGGCGTGGCCGCGTCGCGCATCAGGTTGTTCGGATCGCGCTCGGTCTTGAACAGCTCCAGGCGCGACGGCGTCGCCTTGCGTGGCCAGCTATTGTTGCTGACATCGATGTCGGCCGTTTCCCAGTACGGGTCCTGGGTCAGGCCGACAATCGGTTCATCGGTGACGAACAGCTTCGTGATCTTTTTGGGCGAATAGCGCCACACTTCGGCCGGAATGCGTTCGATCGTCTTTTTGCCGCTCTTGAAGGTCAGCTCGACGATCAGCGGCATCACGAGGCCACCGCGATTGGAAAAGTCGACCAGCGTCAGGTGCTTGCCTTCCTTGAGCAGCGCCTTTTCCCAGTCTTCCAGGTCGGCCGTCGTTTCGGCAAACTTGTTGCGGTCCTTGTTGGTGACGGTGAACTCGTCGTGTTCGTTGTAGAAGTCCTTCAGCTCGGGATGCGCATCGACACGGCGTGGCATACCCTGGTTGCGCTGGTCGGTCACCGACACCGGCTCGGCCGCGCGGCGGGCGCGCTGCCAGGCTTTTTCGACTTCCGGGTCCTTCGACGACACCGTGTACTCGCTGATGCCGTCGACGCTGATGTCCACCGCGTCGGTCGTGTAGAACCAGCCGCGCCAGAACCAGTCGAGGTCCGTGCCCGAGGCGTCTTCCATCGTGCGGAAGAAGTCGGCCGGGGTAGGGCGCTTGAACTTCCAGCGCTCGGCGTATTCCTTGAATGCGAAGTCGAACAGCTCGCGCCCCAGCACCGTCTCGCGCAGGATGTTGAATGCGGTAGCTGGCTTGGCGTAGGCGTTCGCACCGCGCTGCAGCGTCGACTCGGCATTCGTCATGATCGGCGCCTGGTTCGTGCTGCGCATGTAGTCGACGATGTCGCGCGGCTCGCCACGGCGCGCCGGATAGTTCTCTTCCCATGCCTGCTCGGCCAGGAACTGCAGGAAGCTGTTCATCCCTTCGTCCATCCAGGTCCACTGGCGCTCGTCCGAATTGACGATCATTGGGAAGTAGTTGTGGCCCACCTCGTGGATGATCACGCTGATCAGGCCATACTTGGCGGCCTGCGAGTACGTCAGCTCGCCCGTCTTGGCGTCCTTGACGGGGCGGCGACCGTTAAACGACAGCATCGGGTATTCCATGCCGCCCACCGGGCCGTTGACCGAGATCGCCACCGGATACGGGTAGTCGAACGAGTACTTGTTGTACTGCTCGATTGTGTGGACCACGGCCGGCGTCGAGTATTTCTCCCACAGCGGGTTCGCTTCGGCCGGGTAGTACGACATCGCCATCACGTCCTGCTTGCCGCTCTTGATGCCCTGCGCATCCCAGATGAACTTGCGGCTCGACGCGAACGCGAAGTCGCGCACGTTTTTCGCGTTGAAGCGCCAGGTGCGGTTGCCGGTGGCGCGCTCCTTCTCGGTCGCCTGCGCTTCGGCCTGCGACACGATCATCACCGGCTTGCCCGCGGTTTTCGCCTGCTGCAGGCGCCCGCGCTGGGTGCTGGTCAGGACATCGCCCGCGTTCTGCAGCTCGCCCGTGGCGGCCACAATGTGGTCGCTCGGCACCGTGATCGCCACATCGTAGTCGCCGAACTCCAGCGTGAATTCGCCGTCGCCCAGGTATTGCGCGTTCTGCCAGCCGGCTGCGTCGTAGTAGGCGGCCATGCGCGGGAACCACTGCGCGATTTCGTAGATGTCGTTGCCATCCTTGAAGCGCTCGAAGCCCATGCGGCGACCCAGCACATTCATTTCGGGGATGTTGAAGCGCCAGGCCACGTTGAACGACACGCGCGCGCCGGGTTTCAATGGCTGCGGCAGGTCGATCCGCATCATCGTCTTGTTGATCGTGTGCGCCAGCGCGCGGCCGTCGCTGCCGGTCACGCTCTGGATGTCGATGCCGCCTGCAAACTTGCCTGCTTCGAGCGTGAAGCGCAGTGCGTCGAACTTCACGCCATCGTTGCCCCTGGCCTGCCACGCGCTGCGCGACGGCAGCGTGGTGATCTTGCGATTGTCCGAGTCGCTGCGGAACATGTTCTGGTCCAGCTGCACCCACAGGTACGACAGCGTGTCGGGCGAGTTGTTGTGGTACGTGACGGTGCCGGCGCCGCTGATGGCGCGACTGGCTTCGTCGAGCGTGACGCGCAGCTTGTAGTCGGCGCGCTGCTGCCAGTAGGCGTGGCCCGGTGCGCCGGCGGCGTTGCGCGTGACGCCGGGCGTCGGCAGCAGCTCGTCCAGCTGGCGGAATTTGTCGTCGAAGGCCGGGCCGGCCGCGCCGGCGGTCATCGCGACGCCGAGGGTGAGGGTCGCGAAGGCCGCGTGCAGGTGGGGGAGTTTCATGATCGTGGTACCCAAAAAATGACATCGGGCGGATCGCTCCGCCCGGGTAATGAACCAACGGGATGCTGCGTTATTCCGCCGGCGTTGGCGCCGCTTCTGGCGCTACTGCGGAGGTACCTTCCGCATCCTTCGTCTTGAGCTTCGAATTGAAGTCGCGCATCAGGTTGTTCGGATCGCGTTCGGTCTTGAACAGTTCGAGACGCGACGGTGTCGCCTTGCGTGGCCAGCTGTTGTTGCTGACATCGACGTCGGCCGTTTCCCAGTTCGGGTCTTGCGTCAGGCCGACGATCGGTTCATCGGTGACGAACAGCTTCGTGATCTTCGTCGGCGAATAACGCCACACTTCGGCCGGGATGCGCTCGATGGTTTTCTGGCCGTTCTTCAGCGTCAGTTCCACGATCAGTGGCGTGACCAGGCCGCCCACGTTCGAGAAGTCCACCAGCGTCAGGTGCTTGCCTTCCTTGAGCAGCGCCTTTTCCCAGTCTTCCAGCTCGGCCGTCGTTTCCGCGAACTTGTTGCGGTCCTTGTTGGTGACGGTGAACTCGTCGTTCTCGTTGTAGAAGTCCTTCAGTTCCGGGTGCGCATCGACGCGGCGTGGCATGCCCTTGTTGCGCTGGTCCGTGATCGACACCGGCTCGGCGGCGCGGCGTGCGCGCGCCATGGCTTTTTCGACTTCAGGGTCCTTGGACGACACCGTGTACTCGGTGATGCCGTCGACGCTCACGTCCACCGCATCGGTGGTGTAGAACCAGCCGCGCCAGAACCAGTCGAGGTCCGTGCCCGAAGCGTCTTCCATCGTGCGGAAGAAATCGGCTGGGGTCGGACGCTTGAACTTCCAGCGCTCGGCGTATTCCTTGAACGCGAAGTCGAACAGTTCGCGGCCCAGCACCGTTTCACGCAGCACGTTCAGTGCGGTGGCCGGCTTGGCATAGGCGTTGTTACCGAATTGCAGAACTGATTCGGAGTTGGTCATGATCGGCACCTGATTGGTGCTCTTCATGTAGGTGGTGATGGCGCGCGGGTCGCCGCGGCCGCCCGGCCAGTTGGCTTCCCAGGCTTCCTGTGCCAGGAACTGCACGAACGAGTTCAGGCCTTCATCCATCCAGGTCCACTGGCGCTCGTCCGAATTGACGATCATCGGGAAGTAGTTGTGGCCCACTTCGTGGATGATCACGCCGATCAGGCCATACTTGGTGCGCTGCGAGTACGTCAGTTCGCCGGTCTTCTTGTCCTTGCTCGGACGCGGACCGTTAAACGAAATCATCGGGTATTCCATGCCGCCCACCGGGCCGTTGACCGAGATCGCCGTCGGGTACGGGTAGTCGAACGAGTACTTGTTGTACTGCTCGATGGTGTGGATGATCGCCTGGGTCGAGTATTTCTCCCACAGCGGATTGCCTTCCTTCGGGTAGTACGACATCGCCAGCACGTCCTGCTTGCCGCTCTTGACCGCCTGTGCATCCCAGATGAACTTGCGGCTCGACGCGAACGCGAAGTCACGCACGTTCTTGGCCTTGAAGTGCCAGGTTTTCATGGCCGTGCTACGGACCTTCTCGGCCGCTTCGGCTTCGGCCTGGGTCACGATGATGACCGGCTTTTTCGCCGTCTTGGCCTGTTGCAGGCGATCGCGCTGGGCCGCGGTCAAGACCTCGCCCGGATTTTGCAGCTCGCCCGTGGAAGCGACGATGTGGTCGCCCGGCACCGTGATGCGCACGTCGTAGTCGCCAAACTCCAGCGTGAATTCGCCCGAGCCCAGGAACTGCTTGTGCTGCCAGCCGTACACGTCGTAGTAGGCGGCCATGCGCGGGAACCACTGCGCGATTTCGAACAGGTCGTTCTTGTCGTCGAATTTTTCGTAGCCAGCGCGTCCGCCGAGCACCTTCTGCTCATTGATGTTGTAGCGCCAGTCGATGCCGAAGGTCACCTTCGCGCCCGGTTTGAGTGGCTGCGGCAGATCGATCCGCATCATCGTCTTGTTGATCGTGTACGGCAGCGGGCGCCCGCCCGCATCCTTGACGGCCAGGATGTCGAAGCCGCCGGGGAAGGTGCGTCCCTCGAGCACGGTGCGCAGGGCATCGTATTTCAGGCCGGTGGTCTGGGTGCCGTTGGCCCACGCCTCGCGCGAAGGCAGGATGGCGCTCTGGCGTGCATCCGAATCGGTCTTGTAGATGTTCTGGTCGAGCTGCACCCACAGGTATTTGAGGGTGTCCGGGGAATTGTTGTGGTAGGTGACCGTGCCAGCGCCGGAGAGCGCGCGTTTGGCTTCATCGAGCGTGGTGCGGATCGTGTAATCGGCGCGTTGCTGCCAGTAGGCGTGGCCCGGGGCGCCGGAGGCGGTGCGGATCGTGCCTGGGGTCGGCAGCAGCTCATCGAGCTGGCGGAACTTGTCGTCGAACGGTGCTGCGGCAAACGAAGATGCTGCGAGGCATAGAGCTGCTACGCCGATTGGCAAACGAAACATGATTCCCCTGGATTTGTTGTTGGAATATGACAGGAATTCTATCGTTGATATTCTTCAATTGCTTAACGTATTTGTAAAAATCCGGATACATGTGGCGCGCACCACACCAATGACGCGCGCCTGCATGGAATTGCCCGATTAGTACGTGCTCATTGCATGTTGGCCACGCGTGCATACCCCCGTACCCACGTGCCCATGACGATCTGGCCATTGTCGGCATCCTGCTGGCGCAGTTCGATATCGCGCGACAGGACAAACAACACCTTGTCCGATTCGGCGTACAGCGGTTCCCACTGGCCACTCTGGTTGACCATCAGCTGGCCCTTGCGCTCGGCGATGTCGAAGTCCGGCGCGCCGTCCAGCTTGTAGCGGCCCACCAGCGTGCGCCGCGCTTCCGGCGCAAGCGCGACGGCCTTGCGCAGCTTGGTCTGGTTGCTGTCCCATTTGTACTCGTAGGCGATGGCGCGCATCAGACCTGCCGCCACGTCGATGCCATTGTCGCCATTGGTCAGGATGACCGCGCCGCTGCCGTCAGCGACGGCAGCGTAGAACACCGCCTTGAAGCCCTGGTTGCTGCCACCGTGGCTGAAGCCCTTGCCGCCGTCCTGTATCTGCAAGCCCAGCGCATAGTTGTTCTTGACTGGCTGGAGCATCGTGCGCGTCATCGCGGGCGTGAGCACGCCGTCCGTTGCGCCCGCCGCGCCTTGCTGGATCGCGATCGCGAAGCGCGCCAGGTCGTGCGGCGTGGTCCACAGGCCGGCGGCAGCCTGTTCGGGATAGGTGTAGGCGCCGCCGGGGAACGGCTTGCCGTTTTCGTCATGCGGCCGCGCGGCATTGGGCGCCAGATCCGGCGGGAGAGGCTGGGCGTAGGTGCTGGCGGTCATGCCCAGCGGCGCCAGCACCAGTTCGTGCAGGATCGCGTCGAACGGCTGGCCGGCGCGATCGATCATCGCCTGCTGCACCAGCGTGTAGCCGCCGCCCGAGTAGCGGAAGGCCGACCCAGGCGCCGCAGTGACCCGGATGGCCTTCGTGTTGGCAGGGCCGGCGCCATCGAGCACCTGCTGCAGCGTCGGCACGCTCTTGCCGGCGGCGTAGCCGGGAAAGCCCGAGACGCTCATGCCGCCGGTGTGCGACAGCAGCTGGCGCAGGCTTGGCGTGCCGTTACCCTTCGGCAGCGTCCAGCTGGTGAGCGCCTGGTCGATGCCGGCGTCCAGAGCGAGCTTGCCCTGTTCGACCATGCGCAGCGCCGCCATCGCCGACACGGGTTTGCTGAGGGAGGCTGCCTGGAACAGCGTCTGCGGCGTGACGGCCGGCCCGCCGGTCCAGGCCACGCCGTAGCCGCGCGTCCAGGCCACCTTGCCGTCCTTGATCACAGCCACGCTCACGCCCGGCACGTTCAGCCGTTTCATTTCGTCGGTCAAGGCCAGCGGCGCTACCGGCACATCGGCCAGGGCGACTTCCGGGCGCAGGCCGGACTCGATGCGGGCGATGGCGGCGCTGTCATCGGCATACGCGCCGGCAGCGGCCAGCATTGCGATGCAGGCGGCGAAGTAAGCAACATGGGAATGGCGGCGGGGCAGGGCGGAACGCATCTTCTTCTCCAGACATGGTTGCACAAATGGCAAACAGTATGGGCAGGTGCGGCCAGGCCGGCAAGCACCGGGAGAAAGCTATGCCGCCGGCATTCTGAAAGTGAACGTGATGCGCCCGTCCGTTGATGTGACGCCGATCGCGCCGTCGTGGCCGCGCGCGATCTGGTCGACGATGTACTGGCCCAGTCCCAGGCCTTCGTCGCCGGCGCGTGAGGTGGCGCGCCAGTAGGGCTTGAACAGCTGGGCGATGATGGCCTGGCTCAGGTCGGGGCCGGCGTTGCTCACGGCGAGCACGAAGCTGGCGCCGTCGATGCGCGCTTCCACATGGATCGGCTTCCCGCTGTCGCCATGCAGCAGCGCATTCTTGAGAAGATTCGACAGCAGTTGCGCGAGCCGCTGCGGATCGCTGCGCAGTGCGATGTCACGCGCGATGTCGGACTGGATCACGCGGTCAGGGTACACGCCACGCAGCTCGTCGACCACCTGGTCGAGCATCAGGTGCACGTCGGCGCTCTGGCACAGTTCGAGCGCGAGGCCGGAACCCATGCGCCCGCGCGTAAAATCGACCACGTTGTCGACCAGGCCGGCCATGCGCATGGCGCTGCTGCGCACCCGTTCGACGACCTTGTCGGTGGCCGGATCGGTGCTGCGGCGCTTGAGCAGTTCGGCCCCGGTCAGGATGGCGCTGAGCGGCGTGCGCAGGTCGTGGCCCAGCACCGCGATGAACTGCTCGCGCAGTTCGGCCGTTTCGCGTTCGGACAGCAGGTCCGAGCGGGTGGCGCGCAGCGAGCGCTCGGTTTCGAGCTGGCGCGAAATGAGTTCGGCGAACAGTGTCAGCGCCGACACGGTGGCGCCCGTGCTCAATGCTGCCGGTTCGGGATCGAGGCCGCACAGGGTGCCGAAGTAGTCGCCCTCGGGACGGAAGATCGGGATCGAAAAGTAGCTCTGGAAGCCGTACAGGCGCGGCGTGTGGTGGTCACGATACGAATCGCTGTCACGCACGCTGTCGATGACGATCGGCTGGCGCGTCGCGCGTACTTCTTCGCACAGCGTGGTGGTGACGTCGAGCGGGTCGCCCGCCTGCAGGCCGAACCCGAGCTGGTCGTGGACGGCGCAGGTGGTCCAGGTCGTGTCGGTGACGTGCGCGATGCAGACGAACCCCAGCCCGGTCATGGTCGCTACTGTTTCCAGTACGCGCGGCACGGCGGCAATGGCCTGGATTTCCCGGACATGCTGGGGGACGGTATCTGGCATCATGGGGCCCTGGTAGATGAGGTCGAAATCATACCACCGGCCGGCAGGCACGGTCCGGCTCAGGCCAGCCAGCGCCCGTCGGCATACACCTGCACGTCGCCCAGAAACACCGCATCGGTGACTGCGAACACGTCGATGTGAAAGCGCGCATCCTTGCGCTTGAAGCCCGGCTTCGTGTACACGCCATGCTTGGCCCCGAGCGACAGGTGGATGCCGCACATGCGCTCATACGTCCCGATATCGTCCACCCGCAGGTCGCGCGTGAAGGCGCGGTTCAGCCCGAACCCCAGCTCGCGCACCCACACTTCGCCTTCCTCGAGACGGATGTTCTCGAGCACCTGCAGGAAGGCGGGCGTGGCGTTTTCTGTTCCGGTCACGCGGCCCGCTTCGATGATCAAGGTGACCGGTACGTCGGGATGGTTCGAGCGGTAACTGGTGTCGCCGAACACGTGGATCTGGACCCGGCCATGCACGGCTTCGAGGTCCTGCGCCTCGGTGAACACTTCGCCGATCGGAAACTGGCCGCCGACGTTGTTCATCTCGCTGTAGTCGCCGATATTGAGCTTGGCCGCTTCGAACGGCGAGGCAAAGGTGAGCGTCTCGCCGCCGCCGACCACGCGGCCATGCGGCGCGGCATCGATCAGCGCCTTGAGCGCGCGCCCGGTGCCGCGGAAGTAGGCGGGATCGTAGGCCAGCGCATTGACATAGTGTTCGCCCTGGATGCCGGGCATGCGCGACAGGTGCACGTGCTCGATCACTTTCAGATCGAGCTTGAACAGCTCGACGCGGATGCGAAAGCCGTCGAGCCGGAAATTGGTCGACTGGACCAGCACCACCAGGTCGTGCGCGGCCATCGAACGGAACGCCGCCAGTACCGCATCGGGCGTCACGCTGTCAAAGTCCACGAACGCGGCCTCGGGCAGATTGCGCCGGTAGCCCGCGAGCAGGGCGCGCGCCAGCGGCGTGCGCGTGTCGTACACGACCAGCGCCTTGTGCGCCGGGCCGTGTTCGAGGGCGATCGACAGCACGGCCGCCAGGTGCGCGGTCGCGGCGTCCACCACGGTGGCGGGCAGGTCGTCGTCGGAAAGGAGGGGGGCGGCAGCGGTCATCGGCGCACAGGAGGCAAGAGGGAAGCGGCCATTATACGTTCCGGTGCACCGCGAGGGATCAGGCGGCGCTACCGGGCAAACAGCGCGACGCGCGGCAGTGCGGGGCGCTATCATGCGGCCTTCGATCACGATCAAGACAGCGGTTGGCAGGCCGTCTTTCGGCATGTACGGCAACAGCGAAATACGGGGCACCATGGCACACAACGATTCCTGCATCAATATCGGCTGCGGCCGCGCGTTTCCACAGCCGGTCGATTTTTGTCCGTGGTGCGGAACGGCGCAGGCGCCGCTCAACGCCGTACCGGCGTCGCCGGTCGTGATGCCACCCGTGCTTCCCGTGCTTCCCGTACCACCCGCGCCACCCGTGCCGCCGGCGCCGGTCATCGCTGCACCAGTCGTTCAACCGCCGCCCGCGCCGAAGCCGATTCCGGCGCCGGCGCCACCAGCACCACCAGCGCCACCGGTGCCACCCGCGCCACCCGTGCGCGCCACCCTCCCACCACGCCCGGCTGTTCCAACGCGCAGACCGATCCGCCTGCGCTGGTGGCTGATCGGCCTGGGTCTCCTGTGGCTGGCCTGGATGCTGACCAAGCCGACCGCGGCCCGCATCGAGCGCCGCATGGCGTCAGCCATCGCCCTGGCCAAGGAGTGCAAGCCGAAGGAAGCGCAGGACGAGTTGATCGCGCTGCGCAAGACGCGTGCGACGCCCGAGCAGCTGCGCCAAGTCCAAAGCGGGCTCAATACGGCGGCCGCGGCCTGTACGCGCGCCGGGCAGCGCCGCGCTGCCTGGACCACTGCCAACAACGCCATCGAGCGTCTGCTGAATACGGGCAGCTTCGAACAGGCGCGCACCCGCCTTGCCACGTTTACCAAGCGCTGGGGCGAGGATGCGCGCACGCGCGAAGTCAAGGCGCGCATCGACGCCGGCCGGCGCGACCACCCGCTGGCCGATCCTTCGCGCTGAACCCGGACATCGCCCGCGCCGACTCAAGCGCTGGCGGCCCGCGGCATGTCCGGATCGCCGTACACGATGGCCATGTCGACCTGGCCCGAGCGCCAGGCGTGCTCCAGGTTCTGCTCGATCACATCCAGGTTCACACGCTCGCCATCGGCGAAACCGCGCACGCCGTAAGCACGGTTGCGGCCATGCGACTTGGCCATGTACAGGGCCATGTCCACCAGGTTGACCACGCGTTCCCAGGCCATGGCCTGCTTGCCGATGGCAAGCGGGAACGGCGCGAAACCGATCGACACGGTCACTGCAATCTCCACGCCGGCATGGTCGATGACGGTGGCGTTGATGCCGCCCAGGATGCGCGCGGCCACTTCATCCATGCGATGGCGCGGCACCGATGGCAGGAACGCCAGGAACTCTTCGCCGCCCCAGCGTACGATCATGTCGGTCTCACGCAGGATCTCGGCCAGGCTGGCCGAGATCGTGGTCAGCACCGTGTCGCCCGCCGCGTGGCCGTGGGTGTCGTTGATATGCTTGAAGTGGTCGACGTCGAGCAGGAACAGCGCGCCGACGCCGTCCGTCCCGGCCGCTGACGGCGTCGATGGGGGCAGCGCGCGCATGTACTCGAGGAAGTGGCGGCGGTTGTACAGGCCCGTGAGCGGATCGCGCACGCTCTGCTGTTTCAGTTCCCAGTTCTTCGCGTGCAGCTGTGCGTTCGCATGGCGTACCTTGCGGTACAAAAGACCCACCACGATCGCCGCCAGCGCGATCACGACGAGCACCAGCCACCAGACGCGCTGCTGCAGGCGGCGGTTGTCGATTTCGGCAGATTTGATCGTGTTTTCGCTGCGCAGCAGTTCGATCTGGCGCTGCTTGCGTTCGGCCTCGTACTTCTCTTGCAGCTCGAGCATGGCCTGCTGGCGGCGCTTTTCAAACAGTTCGTTCGACAGCGTGCGCTCGCGGTGATAGGCCTTCAGGGCCCCTGGCAGGTCGCCCACGCGCTCGAGCGCCAGGCCGTATTCCACCAGCGCGGTCTGCAGTTCGGGCTTGTCGCCCATTTCTTCATAGCCGGCAATACCGGCCTCGATATGGCGCTTGCCCTCGACGAGGCGGCCGGTGGCCAGGAAGGCCTGGCCCAGGTTCAGGTGCGCGATCGCGTCGAGCCGGCGATCGTTCAGGGTTTTCAGCGCGTCGAGCGCCTGCTGCGCGTAGACGACGGCGTTGGGGTAGTCCCCCATCTTGAGATACCAGTCCGACAGATTGACCAGGGTACCGGCGATGCGATTGGTAGCGCCGATCTTGCGCTCGAGCGCGAGGCCTTCCTGCAGCGCGCGCAGGGCGCGCTCGTTCTGGCCGGTATCGATCGCCAGGCCATACTCGATCCGCTTGAGCAGCGCCGTACGGCCGGGCGAGTTGGCGCTGGCGGCGGCGGCATAGGCCTCGTCCAGCACGTCGAAGCCTTTTTCGGGTTCGCGCATCTGGGTATACAGCCGCGCCAGGGAATACAGCGCCATCACGATATGGACCGGATCGCCGTTTGAACGCGCCAGCGCGGCAGCGCCCTGCAGGCCCTGCAGGGCGCGCGGCAGATTGCCTTCCTCGGCATACGATTCACCCGACGAAATCGCGGCGCGCACGCGCAGGTCGATATCGTTCGTCGTGTTGGCCAGTTTCTCGGCCTCCCAGATCAGGCGGTGGGATTCACCCGGGCGGTGCTGCGCGAACGCAGCGTACCCCTGCATCAAAAGGCCCTTGGCCAGTGCGCCGGTGTGATCGTGCTGGCGGCCCAGGACAATGAGCTCGTTGGCCAGCGCGACTGCCTGCGCATGCTGGCCCATCCCGTGGCGGGCGGCGGCCAGCTGGTTCAGGAATTCGATCCGCTGCGGCAGCGGGGCCACGCGTGCCTGGCCCTCGATGGCTTCGAGCATCGGCAGGGCGCGTTCAGGGACGATGCGGTTGACTTCGCGGATCTCGGCCAGGCGCGCGTCGAGCGCCGGGCCGTCACCGGCGAGCGCGCAGGCCGACGCAACGCACAGTGACAAGGCCACGGCGTTGAATCGGGAGCGCGACAAGGCGCGATGCAGGATAGCGAACATGCCGTGGTTTCGTCGCACCGGGGAAGCCGGCGGAAGTTGGTTTGGAATATTATATTGCTGTTGCAAACAAGAAATTCAGTTTGTCGTGAAATGTCACAAAAATGACACAGCGGCATCGTTTCCAAGTGTCCCACGCGGCGCAGGCAAGCGTGCGTGCGCCGTCGGACCATCGACCTATACTGGCCGGACAATTATCCGGATAGAGGTCAGCCATGTGGAAATCACCGTGGGTCAGGTGGGGCGTAGCACTGGGCTTTGCCCTGGGCGGTTTTTTCGACGGTATCCTGCTGCACCAGATCCTGCAATGGCACCATCTGTTCAGCCTGGTGCCCGGGATGGACGACCTGCGCCTGCAGGTGCTGTGGGATGGTTACTTCCACCTGCTGATGTACGTGGTCGCGCTCGTGGGCCTGGCGGGCCTGTGGCGCGCGCAGCGGCGCGGCGCGATGCACTGGGGCCGGCCGCTGGCGGGCGCCATGCTGGCCGGCTTCGGATCGTGGCATGCGATCGATGCGCTGCTGTCGCACTGGCTGCTGGGCATCCACCGCATCCGCGTCGACAGTCCCGATCCGCTGCTGTGGGACCTGGGCTGGCTCGTCGTGTTCGGCATCGCGCCGCTGTTGCTGGGCCTGCGCTGGCTGCGCCGGCCGGATGGCGGCGGCACGGGCGCGCGCGCCTCGGTAGCCGGCCTGGTGCTGCTGGCCGCCGGCAGCGCCGCCCTCGGTGGCTGGGCGCTCGTGCCGCCGCCCGGCCAGAACCTCACCACGGTCGTGTTTCATCCGGGCGCCGGACCGCGCGAGGTATTCGCCGCGCTCGACGCCGTCGACGGACGCCTGGTCTGGAGCGACCGCGCGATGGGTGTGGTGGTGATGGCCATCCCTTCCCGCCACCACCTGACCCTGTACCGGCACGGCGCGCTGCTCGTGAGCGGGGCGGGCGCGCCGGGCGGCTGCGTCAACTGGAGCCGGCCTTGAACCTGGCCGGCTTTTCAGCCAGCGTCGCCAGCAGGCGCGCCAGTTCCAGCGTGTCGACCGGCTTGACGAAGTGGTACGAAAAGCCCGCGTTCATGCTCGAGCCGCGGTCGGACTCCTGCCCGTAGCCGGTGATCGCGATGAAGGTGGCACCTGCGCCACCGGCGCGCTGGCGCAGGCGCTGCGCCAGTTCGTAGCCGTCCATGTCGGGCAGTCCGATATCGAGCAGGAACACATCGACTGTGTCGGCCCGCGCGCGTTCGAGCGCCGCGTACGGACTGTGTTCGGTGACCACGTCGTGCCCGGCCGCCTCGAGAAACATCGACAGCATCTGCGCCGCATCGACGTTGTCGTCCACGACCATGATGCGCAGGCGCGGTCCGGTGGGCGCGGGCAAGCGGTGCGCCGGCGTGGGCAGCGCGTCGACATCGCTCGCCACGGCCGGCAGCACGACCGTGAATGTGCTGCCTTGGCCGAGGCCCGCGCTGTGCGCCGACACGGCGCCGCCATGCAGCTCGACCAGGCTGTGTACCAGCGCCAGGCCGATGCCCAGACCGCCCTGCGAGCGGTCCGACGTGCGCTCGCCCTGCATGAACAGCTCGAACACGCTGGCGATCAGTGACGGCGCCATGCCAATGCCGTTGTCGCGCACCGTAAAGCGCACGAGCGCCCCGCGCACCTCCAGCGACACGGCAATCTCGCCGCCTTCCGGCGTGTACTTGGCCGCATTGCCCAGCAGGTTGGCGAGGACCTGCACGAGGCGCTTCTGGTCACCGCGCACGAAAGCCGGTTCGTGTGGCGTGTGCACGTCCAGGCTGTGCCGGCGCGCGGCGATGAGGGGCCTGGTCTGCTCGACGGCATCGGCAATCAGCGCCTTGGCGTCGAGGATGTCGTGTTCGAGCGTGATCAGGCCGCGCGTGACGCGCGAGACGTCCATCAGGTCGTTGATCAGGCTTGTCATGTGCCTGACCTGCCGGGTGATGATGCCGCTTGTCTGGCGCAGGCGCGCTTCATCGAGATGTGCCATGCGCAGCAGGTCGGCCGCGGCGCCGATCGGGGCGAGGGGATTGCGCAGTTCATGCGCGAGCATGGCCAGAAATTCGTCCTTGCGCTTGTCGGCGTCGCGCAGCTGGCGCTGCGCCACCTTGCGCTCGGTGATGTCGCGGAAGAACAGCGCCATGCTGTCGTCGAGCGACGGGTAGATGCGCAGCTCCATCCACGCCTGGCGCCCGTCCGGCCAGGCGAACGGCACGTCCCGGATTTCGGCGGCGTGGCTGGCCAGCACGCGCCCGGACAGCGCGTCGGTCGCGTCGCCGTCAAGCCAGGGCCAGACGGCGCCGGCCGGCATGCCGACAATCGCCTCGCGCGGGCGCTGCGCCAGTCGCACGCCTTCGTCGTTCACCTGCCGTACCGTCAGGTCGCTGCCGACGATGGCAAAGCCTTCCTTCATGCTCGACAACACGTGCTGGCTCAGATCGCGCTCGCGCACCAGTTCGGCCTGGGCGCTGTACTGCATCGAGACGTCCGTGCCTTCGATCAGGATGCCGGTGACGGTGCCTTCGGCGTCCAGCACCGGCTGGTAGATGAAATCGACCATCAGTTCGTCGAGCGGTGCGTCCGGCGTGCGCTGAAGCTTGATCGGCGTGCCCCGGCTGATGAACGGCACACCCGTCGCATACACCTCGTCGAGCAGTTCGAAGAAGCCCTGGCCCCCGAGCTCGGGCAGTGCGGCGCGCACCGGCAGGCCGAGGATCTCGCGCTCGCCCACCAGGGACCCGAAGGCCGCATTGGCCAGGTCGAACACGTGCTGCGGCCCCTGCGTGACGGCCAGGAAGCTGGGCGCCTGGTCGAACATGTGGCGCAGGCGTTCGATTTCAGTGGCCAGATTCTGGCGCACGAGCTGCTCGGCGCGCAGGCGCCGGAGCACGCCCTCGATCTGGTCCAGGCTTTCGCGGGCCGTCAGCACGTCGCCATCGGTCCAGCGGTACGGCGCGTGCTTGCCGACGACCAGCACCGTGCCGACGCTGCCATCCTCGATGGCCGCCAACATCAGCAACGAGGCGATGCCGGGGACGGGCGCCTGATCGCGCAGGTCGTCGAGCCGCACGGGCGCACCCTCATCGAGCGCGGTGCACCAGGCGGCGCGCGGGCCGTCCAGCGCAATCGTCAGCGCGGCGCCGTCCGGCGTGGCCGGTTCGAGGACCAGAGAGCGCGTCGCCGCGTCGATGGCGCCCAGGCGCACGAACGGCGCGTCCAGGTAGTCACCGAGCGCCAGGCTGGCCGCCTGCATCGCGGCGTCCGGGCCCGGCATCTGGCGCAGGTCCTGCGCCAGCTTCAGGCGAAACGCCTGGCGCCGTTCGAGGTCCATGCGCGCCGTGGTTTCGACGGCCGCCGTAAACATGCCGAGCACGGCGCCGCTGTCGTCGCGAATCGGGCTGTACGAAAACGTGAAATGCGCGAGGCCCAGCACGCCATTACGGCGGATCCAGAGCGGCAGGTCCTCGCCCCGGACGGCTTCGCCCTGTTGCATGACTTGCTCGACCATGGGGCCGATGGTGTCCCAGATTTCCTGCCATGACTCGAACGCCGGCCCGCCAAAGCCCGTGACGTCCTTGTCGTCGCCGATGATCGGCTGGTAGGCGTCGTTGTAGAACTGGATCAGGTCGGGCCCCCACCAGATCGCGATCGGGAAATGCGAGTCGAGGCAGATGTTCAGGGCCAGGTTCAGGCTGTGCGGCCACGTGGCGCGCGGCCCCAGCGTCGAGACGCTCCAGTCGTGCTCGCGCAGCCGCCGGGCCATGCGGCCCGGCTGGTTGAACGAGGGAACTGCAGCCGGTTGTAAGGTCATGATCGCGCGCAGTGATGATGAACCGTCATCATAAGCCGGGGCGGGCAAATCGGACGCACAGTCGGTGCGTGCCGTCCTAGAGGGCGATCTGCTGCAGCAGATACAGGCGCTGGTACAGGCCACCCTCGATGCGCATCAGTTCTTCGTGCGGCCCGGCTTCGGTGATCCGGCCGTGGTTGAGCACGATGATGCGGTCAGCGTCGCGGATCGTCGACAGGCGGTGCGCGATGGCGATGATGGTCACCTTGCCGCGCAGTTCTTCGAGTGCCTGTTGCACCACCTGTTCGGTGGCGCTGTCGATGCGCGACGTCGCTTCGTCGAGCAGCAGGATGCGCGGCTCGCCCGCCAGTGCGCGGGCAATGGCGATCAGCTGCTTCTGGCCCGACGACAGGCGCGAGCCGCCTTCGCCCAGCTGCGTGTCGTAACCCTGTTCGAGCGCGCTGATGAAATCGTGCGCATGCGCCGCGCGCGCCGCATCCATCAGGCGTTCGAGCGGCAGGCCGCGGCCCATGTCGATGTTTTCGCGCGCGCTGGCGGCCAGGATGAACGGGTCTTGCGGCACCAGGCCCACTTCGTTGCGAAAGCGCTCGTTGCCGATCTTCGCCAGCGGCACGCCGCCGATCTCGATGCTGCCCTGTTCGACGACGTAGTAGCGCAGCAGCAGCGACAGCAGCGTCGACTTGCCGCTGCCCGTGTGGCCGACGATGCCGAAGAACGCGCCTTGCGGAACGTCCAGCGACAGGTCGTGCAGCACCGGCTGGCCGGGCACGTAGGCAAATTCGACATTGCGCACGCTGACGGCCGGAGCGTCGGGCGAAAACGCATTCTGACCATGGATGCGGTCCACATCATGTTCGGGCGCGCCCGCTTCGTCGAGCAGCGTGTTCACGCGCGCGGCCGCGACCACCGCCTGCTGCAGGCCGCTGAACTGCATCGTGATCTGGATGAGCGGCTCGACGACGCGCGCGATGTAGCTGACGAACGCGTACAGCACGCCCACTTCGACGGCGCCGATCTCGCGCTGGCCGAACGCGAAAATCACCAGTGCCAGCAGCGCCACGTTGAGCAGGTCCAGCGCAGGGCGTAGCAGGAACGCGTTGGCGCGCAGCTCGGCCAGGCGCGCCGTGTAGTGGGTGCGGTTGGTGACGAGGAAGCGTTCGCCGAAGCGCAGTTCGGCATTGCTGGCCTGCAGCACGGTCATGCCGCCGATCGACTCGGCCATCTGCGCATTGATGTCGCTGCGCAGCGCGCGCGCTCGGGTAACGGCCGGCGCGGAGAGGCGCTGATACAGCCAGACGATGCCGACCACCGCCGGCACCAGCAACAGCACGATCAGCATCAGGCGCCAGTCGAGCCACGCCATTGCAACCATCGTGCCGATCAGGACGATCGAGTTGTCGAGCATGACGTACAGCACCTGGATATAGAGCGTCTTGACGGCCTCGGTGTCGTTGGTCACGCGGCTGACCAGCTGACCGGTGATGGCGCGGTCGAAGAACGCCATCGGCAGGCGCAGCACGTGGCCATAGACCCATTCGCGCAGGCGCTGCACCGAGCGCATCGCCACGCCGGACAGGCGGATCAGTTGCAGGTAGCGCACCCAGCTCGACACCCAGCCGGTGACCACCAGGCCGCCCAGGAGCAGGGCCATCTGCGGCCAGTCGAGATTGCGCGGCAGCAGGTGGTCGTCGATCAGCGCCTTGCCCAGCAGCGGGCCGACCACTTCGAAGGCCGCCGCCAGGATCAGCCACAGCGTGGCGATGATCAGGTGGCGCTGTTCGGGCGCGGCGGCGCGGCGCAGCAGGCGCGTGGCCAGTTTGGCCTGGTCGCGCATGACGCCGCGTTCCAGGCTGTTATCGGTCTTGGGCGGCGGCGGGGTGGTGGTAGATGCGTCGGCTGTGTCCAGCGTTGCTTCAGGTTGCGTCAAGGCTGGCCTCCAGTTGTTGATAGCGCCACTGACTGGCGTACCAGCCATCCAGCAGCAAGAGTTCGTCGTGCGTGCCGGCTTCAATCACGCGCCCGGCGCGCAGCACCACGATGTGGTCGGCCCCGACCACGGCCGACAGGCGGTGGCTGGCGATGATGGCGGCGCGCTCGGGCCGTGCCCGGCGCAATTCGGCCAGGTGTTCGAGGATGCGCGTTTCGGTGCCGGTGTCCACCGCCGACAGCGCGTCGTCGAGCAGCAGCAGTGGATTGTCGGCCAGCAGCGCACGGGCAATCGCCACGCGCTGGCGCTGGCCGCCCGAGAGCGTGATGCCTTTTTCGCCGACCGGGGTGTCGTAGCCATACGGGAAGCGCAGGATGTCGTCGTGGATGGCGGCCATGCGCGCCGCGTCTTCGATCTCGGCGCGCGAGGCGTCAGGCCGGGCCAGCGCGATGTTTTCGGCAATCGTGGACGAGAACAAAAACGACTCTTGCGGCACCCAGCTGGTGGCGCTGCGCAGGGCGCTCAGGCGATAGGCGTCGAGCGGCTGCCCGGCCCAGCGCACCTGGCCCTGTTGCGGCGTCGCCTGGCGCAGCAGCACGCGCAGCAGCGTCGATTTACCGGAGCCGGTCGGGCCGACGAGACCCAGCGTCTGGCCGGGTTCGAGCGTGACGGACACGCCGGAGAGGGCAGGCGCCTGCGCCGTGTCGTCAGCGGCCGCGCCGTCTTTACCGGCGCCGTTCACGCCATACGTGAACGTGACGCCTTCGAGCACCAGCGGGCCCTGGCCCACCTGGTCGATCGTGCCGGCGTCTTCGACCGACAGCGGCGCCTCGAGCAGCGGCTGCAGGCGCGCCATGCCGGCGCGGCCCCGTTCGATCAGCGTGACCACCCAGCCGGCGGCGAACATGGGCCAGATCAGCTGGCCCAGGTACATCGTGAAGCTGGTCAGCGCGCCGACCGTCAGTTCGTTCTGCCAGACCAGGTAGCCGCCCAGGCCCAGCGTCAGGCCGGTGGCGGCGGTCAGCGCCAGGCCAACGGCCGGCTCGTAGGCCGCTTCCCATTTCTGCGCGGTGAGGCTGGCCTCGGCCGCGTTGGCCGTCAGCACGCCGAACTGGGTGCTGCTGCGCGCTTCGAGGCCGAGGGCGCGCAGCGTGCGCACGCCCGACAGCGACTCCTGCACGTGGTCGTTTAGCTTCGAGAAACCCTTGAGCGCATCCCCCTCGGCTTTTTGGATATGGGTCGAGATGTACCAGAACGCGAGCCCCATCAGCGGGAACGGCAGCAGCGCGACGAGCGCCAGGCGCCAGTCCACGCCCAGCGTCATGATCCCGAGGACCATCACCAGCGTGAGCGTGCCGTCGAACGCGGCCAGCAGGGCTTCGCCGGCGGCCATCTCGATGGCGTCGATGTCGTTGGTGGCCAGCGCCATCAGGTCGCCGGTGCGCTGGCGCTGATAGAAGGCAGGGCCTTGCGCGGCCAGGCGCGCATACAGGCGCGTGCGCAGCTCGACGCCGAGCTGGTAGGCGGCCGAATACAGGCGGATCCGCCAGCACACGCGCAGCACGTAAATGGCCACACCCAGGCCGAGAACCTGGGCGATGCCGAGCAGGAGATCCTGCTCGCCGAGGCGGTTATTGGCGAGCGCGTCGACCAGTGCGCCGACCTTGCGGGGGATGAGAACCGTACAGATCGCGACGCCGACGAGCATCACGGCCGACGAGGCATAGGATTGCCAATGACGGCGCACGAAGCCGCCGATCAGCCTGGACAGACTCATTCGAATTCCTTGCGGTTGCGCCCGAAAAAAAAGCGGGCCAGAGCCCGCTAGTGTAGTCGTTTTGCCTAGTTGGCGCAGCGCGGGGCCGTGGTGGCCGCTTGGCTACTGCCGTCCTGGCTGTGGCGTCAGGTGCCCGTTACTTGCGGCGCCGGCGCGGCGTGGCCGCCGTGGCAGGGGCGTCCGGGTCGCGCCGCTCGATCGGCGCGGCCGCTGGCGCCAGTGGCGTTGCCGCCATGACGGCGCCGTTGCCAGCTGCCTGGGCGATTGGCGTGGGCTTGGCCGCCGCAGGGCTGGACAGCACATTGAGCGCCGCGTCATCGGGTGCTGGTTCCTGCAGCATGCTTGTCACGGCGTCGATCGTCGGGGCAGGCTGGGGCGCCGCCTCTGCGCTTGGCGCTGCGTCGACTTCCGGCTCGGGCGCTTCGACAACCGGCGCCGGGGCGACGGCGACGGGTTCTGGCGTTGGCGCCGCTGCAACCGCATCGATCGTGCGCTCTGCTGCTGCCTGCACGGTGTCGGCGGTGGCCTTGCCGGCATCGACGACGGCCTGCGTCATCTCGGCGACCGGTGCCATCTCGGCGACCGGCGCCGTTACTATTGCAGGTGCGGGTGCCGGTGCGGGCGTCGCGCTGCGCAGCAGGAATGGCTGGGCGCCGACAGCGATACCGAGCAACTCGCGGCTATACGCAAACAGGCTGTGCACCTGTTCTTCGGCATGGCTGCGCAGCACGGCGAGGTCACGCGCGTCGCGCGCGCCGATCAGCTGGCGGGCCGTCTGCGCCGAGCGCTCGAGGACTTCCTGGGACGTGGTCAGATTCAGCGCCGTGATGCGGCTGGCGCTGTCGATTGCCTGGGTGGCCAGTGCATTGAGCACCGTGAGCTGAGCGTTCATCGGTGCAGTCAGGTAATTGTTGGGTGCTGCGGACAACTGCTCGGAGAGTGAGGTCATGAAGTTTCCTATCTATCAAGTATGGCGCGCTGCAATAAAGTCAGTGTACCCACGATTGTCGGCCGGTGCAATGAACGTCGGTCGCTTATTCGGCGCGGATGATATTGCGTTGCAGCATTGCCATACGGTTGTGCCACAGTTGCTACAATCGGACAACCACTCAATGGAGTCACCATGGACCTCGTGATCCGCAATACCACGCTGCCCGATGGCCGCACCGGCATCGACATCGGCATTCTGGACGGCCGTATCACGGCGCTGGCGCCGCAACTGGCCGCACGGGGCGTGCGCGAGATCGACGCCGCCGGCGACCTGGTCAGCCCGCCGTTCGTCGATGCGCACTTCCATATGGATGCCACGCTGAGCTACGGCCTGCCGCGCGTCAACCAGAGCGGCACCTTGCTGGAAGGCATCGCACTGTGGGGTGAGCTGAAACCACAGCTGAGCCAGGATGCGCTGATCGAGCGCGCGTTGCGTTATTGCGACTGGGCAGTGGCACACGGCCTGCTGGCGATCCGCACCCACGTGGACGTCTGCGACGACCGGCTGCTGGCGGTCGAGGCGCTGCTGGAAGTCAAGCGCCGCGTCGCGCCGTATCTCGACCTGCAACTGGTCGCGTTTCCGCAAGACGGCCTGCTGCGCAGCGCCAACGCGTTCGAGAACCTGAAGCGCTCGATCGACATGGGCGTCGATGTCGTCGGCGGCATTCCTCACTTCGAGCGCACGATGGCGCAGGGCGCCGAATCCGTCAGGCTGCTGTGCGAATTCGCGGCCGAACGGGGTCTGCGCGTGGACATGCACTGCGACGAGAGCGACGACCCGATGTCGCGCCATATCGAAACTCTGGCCTATGAAACGCAGCGCCTGGGGCTGCAGGGCAGGGTAGCCGGCTCGCACCTGACGTCGATGCATTCAATGGACAATTATTATGTGAGCAAGCTGATTCCGCTGATCGCGGAAAGCGGCGTGGCGGCGATCGCCAATCCGCTCATCAACATCACGCTGCAGGGCCGCAACGATACCTACCCGAAGCGCCGCGGCATGACGCGCGTGCCCGAGCTGATGGCAGCGGGCGTCGACGTCGCCTTCGGCCACGATTGCGTGCTCGATCCGTGGTACGGGATGGGTTCGGGCGACATGCTCGAGGTGGCGCACATGGGCTTGCACGTGGCGCAGATGACGGGGCTGGAAGCGATGCAGTCGTGCTTTACCGCCATCACCGAGACGCCCGCCCGCATCCTTGGCTTGGAAGGCTACGGCCTGGCGCCGGGCTGTCACGCCGATCTGGTGATCCTGGACGCCGGCTCGACGGTGGAAGCGATCCGCCTGCGCGCCCCGCGCCGCTTCGTGTTGCGGCGCGGCCAGATCGTGGCTGAAGCCCCAGCGGCAGCCAGCCGCCTGCAGCTGCCCGGCCGGCCCGACAGCGCCGACTTCCGCCTCGGCCGTGGCTAAACTGTCAATATAGCGCGTGATAATTCGTGTATTTTCAGGCAAAATAGCGGACCGTCCTGTCCTGGCACTCCCGTAGATTGTTGTGAAAGACCTTGTTATCCGCCCTGCGCTCGAAGCCGATTTCGAGTCGATCTGGGCTATTTTTTGCGCCCATATCGAGGCGGGTGAAACCTATGTCTTCAGCACGGCGACGTCCCGCGAAGCCGGTTACCGCTACTGGCTGGGCGAGGGCGTGGGCAGTTTTGTCGCGGTGAGCCCGGGCGGTCGGGTGCTGGGGATGTACCGCCTGGTGCCGAACCAAGTCGGGCGTGGCCATCACGTGGCCAATGCCTCGTACATGGTCAACCCGGCGGCGCAGGGGGCGGGCGTGGGCCGCGCGATGGGGCAGCACAGCTTGAATGAAGCGCGCAGCCGCGGCTATCTGGCGATGCAATTCAACCATGTGGTCAGCACCAATGGGCCGGCCATCGGCCTGTGGAAGAAGCTCGGGTTTTCGATTGTCGGCACGCTGCCCAAGGCGTTTCGCCACAAGCGCCTGGGCTATATCGATGCCTATGTGATGTACCAGTTGCTGCAGGATCCGGATCACTGGCCGACGGCTGACGACGCGCCGGGCGGGTGACGGGTGCTGCGGAGGCGGTTGCATGTGCCTCTCGGGTAGAAACTCGGTCATTCGTAGCATTTTCGATCTTGGCAACCTGCCAGCCAGTTGCGACACGTAACCTCCCTTGGCGCCTATCTTCTTTCAGAGTCTGGTTGAAGACTTTCTTCGTCTGGTCATACGAATCTGTACCCTCGATCCTCTCTTCGGGCTTGAGGGTTGCCCCTTGCTTGCTGTTCGAGTGGAACCAGCATCACATGCCAGTGCTGCCTGCATCCTGCTTCAGGTGCAGGTTGTAATCCTTTTCGGCCCGTCCTTCTCGTAACGCAGGTGTACGTGTTCTTTTTGTTGCTGGGTTAGCATCATTCCATCGAAAATTGAAAACTTGATGATGAATGCGCCAGACGTACGTAGTTGCCTAGCCGCCGGGAGGCACCGGCAGGATCGGGAGCAAAGCACCTGTCCGCCGCAACAAAAAATTACTTAGAATTGCCGTACGAATGCCATACAAATATCTTACACAGATATTAAATAGTGTTATTCTCCCTCTCGCTGTTTCCATACGGCGAATTTTAGGAGGTCTATATGCCGCTATCAGTGCGACAGATTTCAGACAATATCGTTAGACATATGCAAACCGATTCACGGGACGTCGTGACGATGCGTTGGTCGAAGTTCTACGAATTCTGCGAGCGTGACAGAATCAAAGAAAGTTTCATCGAGGCCTTAAAGGAGCAATTGAGAACGGAAAGCGTCCTGTTCGTACGAGGACATGCAGTCGTAGCCTTCGTGAAAGACTTCGATTTCGCACCAATGCGTTAAGCAACATTGCCCATGAAACCCCCGCTTCCTTACGATCCTGTCACGGTTTTGAGTGATCATTCCCTCGGTCGCACGCTACTGGGCGACATTGGCAGCAGAGAGAGCGTCGATCTCCTGCACGATCCGCGCAGCGTCCGTTCGATGCTGGCCGGTTGTGACGACGGTAGAGGGGCTATATACGAACGATTCCACCAGAGGCTCAGTTGCGCAGCTCCCCATCTCGAAGTTGACGAAATCGCCGAATGCTATCGTCGCTTTGAATTCGCCGCGTGCCTGGCTGTCTTCCGACTGCCCCGGAAGTGGCACATGCCTGCATCGCGGTGGCTCATGTATGTACGATCGCACGGTAACCCCATGTGCTGGCTTACCTGAACAGCGACTTATGAATCTACGAAATTACGGAGACTGCCCATGAAAGGCTTAGTCAGTTGGACTGCAGAAGGGTACGAAAGCGGTTATGGCAAGGTAACCATTTGTAAGCAGGACGACACTCGATTGAATGTCGTGTTTACATGCCGCGACGTTGGTGAAGGACAGATAACACTGGCCATCACTACCGCAGAGCAGTTCGCCAGCGCCCGTTTTGTCTATGATGAGGACGACCGGACACGCACCTTTGCTGGCGTGGTGGGACGGATGAGCTGGCAGCCAGAGTCGCTGCAGTTTGAGGGGCGCTGGGACGACCAGGATGCCGATACTGTCTGGTCATTCTCAATCGAAGTCGAGGAGTTCAACCTCGCCCCAGGTACCACCGGAAGCAGTGCGGCACCAGACCCACAGATGGAGTCGCTGGACGAAATCCTGGACACACTAGACCGACGCTATCTGACTGATTGGTTCGAACCAGATGTTACCCCCGCCCTACCAGGTGTTTACCGGGTGGAGCCGCACTATTTGGCGACCAGCTATCTGGCCTATGCCATTTGGGACGGTACGGGCTGGAGTGGTGCACGTAGAAACGTTGACGAACTCGCCAACTTAGGTTGACAAGAGCGCGTCGTCCAAGGCGAACGCTACTGGCTTGGGCTTACGGAGGAAGGAACTCGACGCGTGTCGCGGCTGCTGGACGACGTACGGCGGCGCAAGATGGAGTGCACTAATTCCCAACTGCTAGTTGATCTGCGCCACAAAGAGAAAGAAGTGGCGCGTGCGCGGGCGGACGCGCACGCTGTATATGAAGGACTGGTCATGCAGATAGACCGCTCCGAACGTACGATAGCAGCACGGACGGATCTGCGGGAAAAGCTCGACAGGTTAGTTCGTGCTGACCTCGATTCGCCTACCGAATCAACCTTCGTTGAAACTGTAGGGCGGACGGTCGACGATGCACACTCACAATTAGAGGCCGCACTTGAGCAAATTGCCGTGCGTGGCGGATATTGGCGATCGTACTGGGAAGTCATCATGTCTAAAGACCGGGCTTTCGCCAATACTCTTACCGGCAAGGGGCAAGTAGTTTCTCATTATGGGAAAGACCTGAAGGAACGCCTACGAAAGAATTGTGCAATGAAACCACTGCCAGGCAGCTTTGGAACAAAAAAGCGCAGATAGCGATGGCAGTGATAGCAGATCTGTCCTTTAGCAGGTACAGAAGTTTAAGCTAGCGTTCGGTAATGTCATGGCGGAGGTGACGAATCAAATTTATCAACGAGCTTTAGCAGCGTTTCCTGAACTGTTTCCGACGGTGTAATTTGGGGTGAAATTGACGCGCGGACACGAGACAATGCAGTGTGGCTGTGCTACTGACTCAGAGAAATCATGATTGGCACGGATTCACAAACGTCCGGTATGGGTCGTTTCCTGGGTATGGTGACAGTCCGTAATTTCCTCAGCTCAGCACCCTGCTATCCTGCGCTGGGCGGCCAACACGATGTGAGGGTCAAGAGGTGAGGGTCAAGAGGTGAGGGTCAGGTCTGACATTTGGACCCGGACTCTACCTTGGTCCTTCACGAGGGCTATCACGGATAGACCTATTGTTAAGCTCGTGTCTGAATGTCAGACCTGACCCCGATTGTGCTTGTTGAGCTCGTGTCTGAATGTCAGACCTGACCCCGATTGGATTGACCCCGAGTGGAGCCTGTGACCCAATTGGAGCCGGGTAGCAGCCACAGGGCCGCCACCATTTGAACAACGATGTTCAGCTCTCGCGCTGCACAGTGCCCTGGTCGTACTGGTCGTCGTCGGTCTCACTCGGCGGCATTGCGGCCTGCTGGTCGTCTTCAGTTGCGGCTGGTTCGCCTACGGCGGCGTCGCTGCCGGTACCGTCATCTGTGCGCCGTTGGTCAGGATTTGCCTGGACGTCATTGTCTTCATTTTGCATTGCCATGCTGGTCTCCTTGTCATGAAATATGGCCTCATCATAGTCAGGTATCTTCAGCGCACGAATAGTCCCGAAGCTGGCGCGAGTGTAGGAATGCACTGTCCGCACTCGGCCTGCATGACTCTGTCACATCACCAAATCAAGCCGACAGTTCCCGCCGAATGATGTCTGCGCCTGCGTTCAACGCAGCCAGCTTGGCTTTCGCGACGTGCCGCGACAACGGCGCCATCCCGCAATTGGTGCAAGGGCACAGCTTGTCGGCATCGACGAACTTCAGCGCCTTGCGCAAGGTATTGGCAACTTCTTCCGGCGTTTCGATAATATTGCTGGCCACGTCAATCGCACCGACCATCACCTTCTTGCCGCGAATGAGTTCCAGCAAATCCATCGGAACATGCGAGTTGTGGCATTCCAGCGAGACGATATCGATGTTCGATTTTTGCAGCTGCGGGAAGATGGATTCGTACTGGCGCCATTCCGATCCCAGTGTCTTTTTCCAGTCCGTATTGGCCTTGATGCCGTAGCCGTAGCAAATGTGGACCGCCGTTTCGCATTTGAGACCTTCGATTGCCCGTTCCAGCGTGGCGATGCCCCAGTCGTTGACTTCATCGAAAAACACATTGAACGCCGGTTCATCGAACTGGATGATGTCGACACCGGCCGCTTCCAGCTCGCGCGCTTCCTGATTCAGGATTTTTGCAAATTCCCAGGCCAGCTTTTCACGGCTTTTGTAGTGGCTGTCGTAAAGCGTGTCGATCATGGTCATCGGGCCGGGCAGGGCCCATTTGATCGGCTTGTTCGTTTGCTGGCGCAAAAATTTGGCATCGTCGACGAATACCGGCTTCGGGCGGCTCACGGCGCCAACCACGGTCGGAACACTGGCATCGTAACGATTGCGGATCCTGACCGTCTCGCGCTTTTCGAAATCGACACCGCTCAGGTGTTCAATGAAGGTCGTGACGAAATGCTGGCGCGTCTGCTCGCCATCGCTGACGATATCGATGCCTGTCTGTTGCTGGTCTTCGAGTGACAGGCGCAATGCATCATGTTTGCCCTCGACCAGTTCTTCGTTCTGTAATTTCCAGGGCGACCAAAGGGTTTCTGGTTCTGCGAGCCAGGCGGGTTTCGGCAGGCTGCCGGCAGTTGAAGTGGGCAATAATTTTTTCATGTCAGATCGCTTTGCGTGTTTGGTCTTCAGAAGGTGTAGCTGGCTGCCCAGCGCTCGAGGATTGGCTGGTATGGCTTGATGAAATGTTCCTCAGCAAATTTCCCCTGCTTGACGGCGAGCTGGCTGCGCTCTTCCCGGTCGTACACGATCTGCGTCAGTGAATAATCCTGGTGTTTTAATTTCGGCTGAAAGTGTTTCGCCGCCGAAGCATTGGCGTTATAGATCTCGGGCCGGTAAATCTTCTGAAACGCCTCCATCGTGCTGACAGTGCCGATCAGTTCCAGATCGGTGTAGTCACCCAGCAGGTCGCCGACAAAATAGAAGGCCAGTGGAGCGACGCTGTTGGGCGGCATGAAGTAGCGCACCTTCAATCCCATCTTGCTGAAGTATTGGTCGGTCAGGGAAGGTTCGTCCTGGACGTATTCCACGCCCAGTACAGGATGCTGATGGTCGGCGCGGTGGTACGTCTTGTTGGTTGAAATACTCAGGCAGATCACCGGCGGCTTGCTGAAATGTTCTTTATAGGCCGCCGACGCGATGAAGCACTGGAACAGTTTTCCGTGCAGGTCGCCAAAGTTATCCGGGACGCCAAATTCCTGTCGATCCTTGTTGTGATCCGACAGCAGCACGCTGAAGTCATAATCGCGCACGTACGAAGAAAAATTATTTCCCGCGATGCCTTCGATGCGCTGGTTGGTCTCGCGATCGACAATCGTGGTTTTCAGTATTTCGATCAGCGGGAACGCATCACCACCGCCTTCAGCCGACAACGCCATCTCCACCGACACGATATCGAGTTCGAGGGCATACCGATCGCCCCTGGGATTGTCCGCCTGGGCCAGCGCGTTGAAACGCGCGTCCATCATGTTCAAGGCCTTGCGCAGATTGTCCTGCCGATGTTCTCCCCGGGCCAGGTTCGCGAAATTGGTCGTGATCCGCGTCCCATCGGCCGGACGGTAATGTTCATCGAACCGAACGGTCTTGATCGCAAACGTAAAATCTTCATTCATCATAGCCAGCTGCTCCGGGATTGAGAGCACACCTGTGTGTGCCCGGTCCGTCGATTATGACCAGCCGGTCGATTGAATAAAAGTGATGTTAACTCATTCAACGATGAAATTCGCTCATGGTTCATAGCCTGCTCTACGGGCCCTGGCCCATGCACGCGAGCGTTGTGTAACGCACCCAGCGGCGTCAATGCCGGTGATACGATGGCTGCATTCTCGATCAACCACCTCTTACCGAATCGACCCTGCGATGCCATCCACCGAGTTGCTACCTGACGCTCCTTTTTTCATTGTTCTGAACGCGGGGTCGGGTCATTCCGAAACCGAGATGCGCATCTCCACGATCAACGAGGTCATGGACGCCGGTGGCCGCGTGTGCCATCTGGAAGTGGTGGACGAGCCCGAGCGCATCGAACAGATCGCGAAGGACATGGCGGCCAAGGCCGTCGCCAGCGGCGGGGTGCTGGTGGCCGCTGGCGGCGATGGCACCATCAACACGGTCGCGCACCAGGCGGTGCTGGCAGGGTGCGCGTTTGGCGTGCTGCCGCAGGGCACCTTCAACTACTTCGGGCGCACCCACGGGATTCCGGAAGACCTGGCCGAGGCTGTGCATGCGCTGCTGCGCGGCGAGATCAAGCCAGTGCAGGTAGGCATGCTCAACGACAAGATTTTCCTGGTCAATGCGAGTGTCGGCCTGTACCCGGCGCTGCTCGAAGAACGCGAGCACGACAAGCGCGAGTTCGGACGCAGCCGCGTGGTCGCGTTTCTGTCGGCCATCAAGATGGCACTGCGCGCGCATCGCCACCTGCAGATCCGGCTCGAGCTCGACGGCAAGGAGCAGCGCTTGCGCACGACGACGCTGTTCGTGGGGAACAACCGGTTGCAGATGGAACAGGTCGGCATGGAACAGTTGACCGATGCGGTCGAGGATGGCCAGCTGGCAGCGCTGGCGCCCAAGCCGATGGGCAAGTTGGGGCTGCTGGGCTTGCTGGTACGGGGTGCGCTTGGGAAACTGGGCGGCGCCGACGACGTCGTGGCGTTCTCGTTCAAGCGCATGACCGTGCGCACGCCGTCGCTGTACGGGCGCAAGCGCCTGAAGGTCGCCGTCGATGGCGAGGTCAGCAAGATGGCGACGCCGTTCGAGTTCCGGGTGCTGGAAGGGCGGCTCAAGCTGCTGCTGGCGCCGCCACAGGCAGCCGCCGCCGCACCTGGCGACGCTGCCTGAGCCAGCCGGCTTACTTCACCCGCACCAGCCGCACGCCATGGATGTCGAACCGGTTGGCCGGTTCGGCGCCACCGGCGCCCGTGAAGGTGCGGTTGCTCTCCAGGTAGCTCATATTGTAGAAGTCCGTCATCTCCAGGCGGTAGCTGCCAGCCGTCAGGCGCGCGGCCAGCGGCGTCGAATACACGGTCGGCGTCGCGCCCTTGAACAGCGGCGCATGCGGCAACTGGATCACGCCCTGGGCCACGACCTTGCCAGCGCCATTCTTCAATGCCAGCCACTTTACGCCGCCGCTGATCCCCAGATTCACCTGGTTCGCGCCATTGTGATAGCGCACCTGAACTCGATAGTCACCTGCGCTTTCAACCCGAATTCCATCCACGGCGAAGCGGTCTTGCGGCCGGCCCCAGTCGCGGATCGCGGGTAGTGAAAAGCGCGCATCCGGCGCCGTGGTTGTCACGTTCGACGTCACGCGCGGGTCGGTAACGCCGATGTCGACGCCTGTGCCAGCAACTGCATCGATGCAGCGCGGCTGGCTGTGGTGGCTGACATTGCCGCTGTCGGCAAAGCGCGCCTCCACCGCATAGCACGACGCCACACCGGCCTTGTCGTCGGTCCAGGCGCCGGCCGGCAGCTTGTCGGCCACCAGCTTGCCATCGCGGTAGACGCGGTAGGTCACACCCGCCGCATTCCCGTTCGCGCCAATCGTCAACCCCACGGCGCCGGACGATGCACGCGTCAGCGCCTCGATCACCGGTTCGCGCGGCCCGAACGTGACGGACGATTCTTCATACGGATTGGCCTGCACGCGGCGGATGCCCTGCGCCCCGGCGACGAGTTTGCCCAGCACGATCTCGATGCGATTCCCGGCTTGCAAATCACTCGTACGCAGCGTGTCCCCCACCTGCTTGCCGTTCAACAGAATGCGCTCGACCAGGTGATAGCCGTCGCCTTCGGCCGCTGGCGGCAGGCGTAGCACCACGTCGATGCGCTTGCCGTGCAGGCGCAGGTCGTGCAAGGCAATCTCGCTCGACGCGCCGAAGGTCTCGCGCCGCAGCTTGGCCGTTACGAACGGGCGCAGCGCAATGCCGTCGTCGTGCACCGTCACGCCGAACACGTTGTCGATCACCATGCCCAGATACCCGCCGACCGACCATAACTGACGGCGCGAGTTGATCACGGGGCCGCTCAATGATGGCGTGGTTTCATCGAGCAGCAGCGGCTGGCCCGACAACCACTCGAGGTTTTCCATGTTCGACAGATTCACCGCTGCGCCGCGCATCAGCGTTGCATAGGCGGCATCGGCCACCGCCGCGTTCTTGCCCTGCACCGCAGCGCGCAAGCCGTACGCGGTGACGAAGGGCCAGATGGCGCGGTTGTGGTACACCGGCGCGCCGATCTGCTGCGGCCAGATCACGGGCGCGCCCATCGGGCCATGCGGATAGCGTGCCAGGATCGACGCCGTCTGCCTGTCGTCGGCCACGCCGCTGACAATCGCCAGCGCCTGGCCGAGCCAGTCGAACTTGTGCAGCGGCGCGCCGTCCAGGTGGCCGGCGGTGAGGCTGCTGTACATGCCTTCGTCGGCCAGCCAGAGTTCTTTGTTGATCGCGCGTTTCAGCTCAAGTGCCCAGCGCGTGTAGCGCGCAGCCTTGGCCGCATCGCGCTGTTCGCGCGCCAGTTGCGCTGCCAGCTTGAGGGCCTGGAAGATGACGACGTTGGTCGACAGCGCCTTCGAGCTGGCCATCGACGCCAGGTCGCCCGGGATCCACGCAGCGTAAGTCTGGTCGCGCCAGTCGAGGAACGATTCTTCGCCCGTGTACAGGCCCGTGGCCGCGTCAAATGCCGCCACGCGGTCGATCTCGAGTGTGTTCGATAGCGCGATCAACGCCTTGCTGGCAAAAGGCGCGCGCTCCGCAGCCGGCAGTGTGCGCAGCGTTTCTTCGGCCGCGAAGGCCCATGTCAGGCGGTCGGTGCTGACCGGCCAGCTGCCGCCGCTGCCGGTGTCCTGCACGATTTGCAGACCGCCTGCCGAGGCGGGGATCTGCGCTGCGGGTGTGACGCCGGCGCGCCAGCCAGAGAGCTTGAAGTCGAGCGAATTGCGCACGCGCTGCGGGTCGAGCAGGGCCAGGCCCAGGTCGGCCGCATACGACAGGTCGCGCGTCCAGACATACGCCCACTTCTCGCCGGTGGAGAAGCAGTCGCAATCGATGGCGTTGCCGCCGTTGTAGTTGCCGTCCTTGATCTGGCTGACCGAATTGAGGCGCATCTCGGCGCCGGCCAGCGCGAACAGCGCGTCGAAGGCGAGATTGCCGGTGCGGGCGCGCGGCAAGCCTTTTTGCTCGGCGTACGCGACATGCTGCGGACCGGGATCGCGCAAGCTCATGGTGCTCGACTGGACATACTGGCGCAGTGGCGCCTGGGCATCCGGCGTCGAGTAGCGCACCGTCTCGGTCTTGCCGTCCCACGTTGGCCAGGCTTGCGTGACGATCGCAGCGTGGCCCGCATGCGGATCGGGCGCGTTGGCACGGTCTGCATCGGCAAGACGCGTGACCTTCAGCGCAGGTTTGGCCGGGTCGCTCGCATCAAGCGTGAAGCGGTAGGTGCCCGACGTGCGCACGAACAGGAACGTCTCCGGTCCCGACTGGCGTTCGAGCTGGTACGCGGTATCGGGCGCCACATTGACGCTCTTGTCCGGATCGATGACCCACTCGGCAGCCCAGTCGCTGCTGCCGAGTTTGAAGGCGTGGTTACCCGGCGCGACGGCGATGTCGGCCTGGTAAATGCCCTTGCCCTTGGGCGCCAGCGCATCGGCCGTCCCCCAGCCATTGAACGCGCCGCGCACGAACAAGGCGGCATCTGACTGCGCGTGGGCGGTGCCGCAGGCGAGGAGGGCGGCCAGTGCGATGGCGCTGCGCATCATCGCGCTGCCTCCAGCTCCAAAATCACGGAAGCACCTGGAGGCAGCGTGAGCTTCGAGCGCAGGTCGAACGTCTTGCCGGTCAGGACATCCACGCCGCTGGTCACGCCCGTGAGCATTTCGCGGAAGCGGTCGACATCGAGCGCCATTTCTTTCGCGTTGTTGTTGAAGGCGACCAGCACCTTCTTGTCCGCGTTATAGCGGAAGTAGACATAGGTATTGTTCTGCGGCCCGTAATGCATCATGCGGCCGCTGTGGATCACCGGCTGGCTCTTGCGCCAGTTGGTCAGCTTGCGCACGAAGGCTTGCGCCGCGCGCGGCTTGTCCTTCAGGCCCGTGCCGGTAAAGGCATTGACCTTGTCGCCGGCCCAGCCGCCCGGGAACGGGATGCGGTAGCTGGCGTCGTCACGGTCTTTCGTCGGGCTGGTAAACAGCAGCTCGTCACCCACGTAGAACTGCGGGATGCGCGGCGCCGTCATCATGAACACCATCGCCATCTTGTACTTGTCGAAGTCTTCGCCGGCGACGCTGTAGATGCGCGACATGTCGTGGTTGTCCGCGAACAGCACCAGGTTGCCCGGTTCCGGATACAGGTAGTCGAGCGACAGCGTCTCGTAGACGTCCGAGAACACGTTGCCGCCTTTCTTGTCCGCCAGCGCGGTGCGCATCGCCTCGGCCACCGGGAAGTCCATCAGGCTTGGCGTGTAGGCGCGGTAACCGTCGAAGTTGTCCTTGCCGCGCTGCCAGCGCGCCACGACCGGCACCTTGATGCTCCACTCTTCGCCGACCAGGTTCAGGTTCGGGTATTCGGCCATGATGCGGCGCGTGTACTCCGACAAAAACGCGCTGTCTGAATAGCCGAAGGTGTCGATGCGCAGGCCCGAGAGCTTCGCGTATTCGATCCACCAGATGTTGTTCTGGATGATGTAGTTGGCCAGCAGCGGATTGGACTGGTTCAGGTCGGGCATGCTCTTGACGAACCAGCCGCGCGTGAAGTTGTCGGCGTCTTCCTTCGAGCCGTACGGGTCCTGTACCGCCGTGTGGTAGTGCTGGGTCGGGACGAACTTGTCGCTGTAGTTGATCCAGTCCGGCGCCGGCACATCCTTCATCCACCAGTGGTGCGAACCGATGTGCGACAGCACCACGTCCTGGATGATGCCGATGCCGCGTTTCTTCGCTTCAGTCGACAGGCGCACGAAGTCTTCGTTGCTGCCGTAGCGCGGGTCGATCTTGTACAGGTCCGTGGCCGCATAGCCGTGGTACGAGTAGCCCGGCATGTTGTTCTCGATGAGCGGCGTCGGCCACAGCTGCGTGAAGCCCATGTCCGCGATGTAGTCGAGGTGGTTGATCGCGCCCTGGATGTCGCCACCGTGGCGGCCCAGGCCGCCCTTGCGGTCGGCCTTGTCGAGCATGCCGGCGACGTTATCGTTGGACGGATCGCCATTGGCGAAGCGGTCCGGCATGATCTGGTAGATCGCGTCCTTGCTGGAAAAGCCCTGGCGGGTCGCGGAGCCCGGGTCGCGCGCCAGCAGGCGGTAAGCATGCGTGGTCGTGCGGCCGGCGCCGCTGAACGTGATGTCGAACGTGCCGGGCGCCACCTTCGGGTCGAGCACGAGGTCGATGAACAGGTAGTTGCGGTTCGGTGTGCGCGTGACGGACGCGATGCGCGCGCCGGGATAGGTCAGTGTCGGCGTCAGATCGCCAATCGCCTCGCCATGCACCATCAGCTGAACTTTGTTGTCGTGCATGCCGGCCCACCAGAACGGCGGCTCCATGCGGTCGATGGCAGGGGCCTGGGCGAAGGCGGCAAGCGAAGCGCTGCCGAGCACGATGGTGGCGAGGAGTTGTCTCATGGGTTCTGGGGGCTGGTGCCAGTCGCGATATTGCTGACGTAGTTGGACTACAGGGTCTGCATGTCAACGGTGGAACGCGGGGCCGGTAATTGTTGTGTTGATGGAAGGTTACTATAAACCCTGCGGCCCAACAATCATGCGGGGCGGATTCGATTTCACCCCGACTACATAGGCGCAGGATGGCGCAACCTTCAGATTGCCTTCAGATCCGGTGCGAAAGTCGTATAGAGGGCCTGAAAACCCCGCAAATGTGTAGCCCAAGTACAACGTGCACAATGTTGTTGTCGTGCAAAGCATGCCATGATCCTCGCCACACATTGCTGCCCTGTTCAGGCTCTAGTTTTAGTACAGAGTCGTGACCAGCAGTTAAGAAAAACCGAGGAGACACATGAACGCCACCGCTACCCGGGCCACCCAGGCCCGTCGCCGTACTGCAGCCACTTTTGCATTCCCGTTGAACCCGTTCGCCGCCGGTTGCGCCGTGCTGCTGTCGGTCCTGGCAGGTAACGCGTATGCGCAAGCCTCGGGCAGCGAAGAAGCCACCCCCGTCGCACCGAACACGCCCGTGGCTGCCGCCACGGTGCAGACGCCGGCTGAAGCACCGGCCGCCGCGCCCACCGCGTTCCCGAACGGCGCCGTCTCGAAAGTGACCGTGACCGGCATCCGTACCGGCATCGAAGCGGCCATTTCGATCAAGCGCAATTCGAATTCGATCGTTGAGGCGATCTCGGCTGAAGACATCGGCAAGTTGCCGGATACATCGGTTGCCGAATCGATTGCCCGCCTGCCGGGCGTGACCGCCCAGCGCAGCCGCGGTTCGGGACGTGCATCGGAAATCTCGGTGCGCGGCCTGTCGCCAAGCTTCAATGGCACGCTGCTCAACGGCCGCGAAATGGCCTCGACCGGCAATGCCCGCAATCCTGAATTCGACCTGTTCCCATCCGAGCTGATGGGCGGCGTCGTGATCTACAAGACGCCGGACGCGAGCGTCATCGGCCAGGGCCTGGCCGCGACGATCGACCTGAAAACCGTGCAGCCGCTGGACTTCGGCAAGCGCGTCATTGCTGCCAACTACAAGCGCAGCCGTCTGGGTGTGCGCACTGCCGAAGAAGGCAGCGGCGACCGCGTCTCGTTCTCGTACATCGACCAGTTCGCCGACCGCAAGTTCGGCATCGCGCTGGGCATCACGTCGTACGACGAAACCGGCGGCGAGCAGCGCAAGTTCGACGCCTGGGGCGGCAACACGGCAGCCCTGCCATTCAATGGCCAAAATGTGCTGGTGCCGCTGGGCTTTACCGCCGACACCGAATCGACGTCGCACAAGCGTGACGGCGCCTTCATGTCGCTGCAGTTCCGTCCGAACCGCGATTTCCGCTCGACCCTCGACCTGTTCTATTCGGCTGGCGAGACAGGCCTGAAGCGCAGCGGTTTCGAAGGCGCAGTCGGCTCGAACACGTCGGGCCTGTATGACCCGGCCGGCGTGCTGCAGAACGTCGTCGTGCAGAACGGTGTCGCCACCAGCGGCACGCTGACCAACTACAAGGGCGTGGTGCGTAACCACGTCGAGACGTCGGAAGACGACCTGAAGACGGTCGGCTGGAAGAACGAACTGAAGCTGGGTGAGTGGAGCACCAGCGCCGACATTACCTGGTCGAAAGCGACCAAGCTGAGCGCGCGCTACGAAACCACCGCCGGCCTGCCGGGCAATGCAAATCCGCTGGACACGATCTCGTGGACGGGCTTCAACGGCGGCAATTTCACCGACGTCGCCTGGCGCACTGGCCTGAACTACTCGGACCGCGCGGTTGCGCAACTGACCGACGTGAACGGCTGGTCGGGCACTGCTACCAACATCCTGCCGCAAGCCGGTTACCTGGCCCAGCCGTACGTGGAAGACACGCTCAAGGCAATCCGCCTGAACGCCAAGCGTCCGGTGGAGTGGGGCCCGATGTCGGCCGTGCAGTTCGGCTACAACTTCACCGACCGCGAAAAAGCGCGCAGCGGCGAAGAAGGCCGCCTCGAGATCCTGGGCGGCGCCCAGTTCGCCGCGCAGACGATGCCGGGCACGGGTACCGGCGTTGCCGGCACCACTGGCCTTCCGATCGCTACGTGGAATCCGTCCGGCTCGCTCGGCACCGTGTACCAGCTGGCCACGAAGGTCAACGCCGACATCCTGACCAAGTTCTGGGATGTCAAGGAAACGGTCCAGACCGCTTACCTGATGGGCGACCTGAACGGCGAGCTGTTTGGCTTTGAATACCGCGGTAACGTCGGCTCGCAATTCGTGCACACGAAGCAGACGGGCGGCGGCTACAACAGCGGCAACTGCACCGGCGAAACGGCCGATGCGTGCCCGGCCGTGCGCGTCGTCGACAGCGTCAGCTACTGGGATGTGCTGCCAAGCCTGAACCTGTCGTTCGACCTGAAGAATGACCAGGTGCTGCGCATGGGTCTGGCGCAAGTGCTGTCGCGTCCGAACCTGGACGACCTGCGCGGCGGCATCGGCTTTGGCGTGAACACCGGCGTGACCAACCCGTTCATCAGCGGTGGCGGCGGTAACCCGGGCCTCAAGCCGTTCAAGGCGAAGGCGTTCGACTTGTCGTATGAAAAGTACTTCGCGAAGAAGGGCTATGTCAGCGCAGCCGTGTTCTACAAGAAGCTCGACACGTTCATCCTGCGCACGCCGTCGGAATACGACTTCGCGCCATGGACGACCTCGACCACGCCGCTGCCGACCACCGGCGACTTCGCCGGCTCGACCGTTGGCGTGCTGAACCGTCCTGAAAACGGCGAAGGCGGCAACATCAAGGGTTACGAGCTGGCGGTGAACATTCCGCTGAATATGGTCAGCGACTGGCTGGACGGCTTCGGCATCATGGCCAACCACTCGTTCACCAGCTCGGCGATCGATATCCCGGCCCTGGGCTTTGGCAACGTCCAGACCTCGGCGCAATCGATCCCGCTGCCAGGCCTGTCGCGCAAGGTCAGCAACCTGCGCGTGTACTACGAAAAGTACGGCTTCCAGATCGCTGCTGCAGCGCGCAAGCGTTCGGACTTCCTGGGCCAGTCGCCGGACTTCTCGGATACGCTGCAGTACACGTTCGTGAAGGGCGAGACGATCGTCGACTTCCAGCTGTCGTATGAAATCCAGTCGGGCTTCGCCAAAGGTTTGTCGGTGTTTGCACAGGCCAACAACTGGAACAATGCGCCGTACCAGGAGTACACGAACAGCAGCGATTCGATTACCCGTCGCGTCGACTACGGCCGCACCTACCAGTTCGGCGCCAACTACAAGTTCTGATGACCGGCGAGGCTGCGTAGCAGCCTTCGATCCGCGTCAAGCAATCCCCGACAGCTGAAAGGCTGCCGGGGATTTTTTTGGTCTGTTGTAAAAATACAAAATTCATGTAGTGAAGTTACAACCTGGCTTTCAGGGGCTGATTGTTTTACTACATCCTGCGCACTGATTCGGTGCAATCAAGCATAAACCGTTGCTTTTTAGAGCGTTTGTAGCCCAACTACACGCGTTAAAAACCACACGTGAGCTGCTCATCAGTTAATAAGTCATTGTTTTCATTGAATATCGTGTCAATGGATGACCCGAGTTCGTTTGAAACCAACTCCCGTTGACAGTGCATCTAGTTTTAATACAGAATCCCGCCGAGCGTTGATGTTGAGGCGTGTCATAACAAAGTCCCGAACATGCGGTCGAAAGCTGCTCTAGGGAAATTACGTCGTTCTGAGGAGATCATGAAAACTTTCGCCAACAAGCGTTCCGCGTTCCAGCTGAGCCCAGTGGCCGCCGGGTGCGCCATCTTTGTCACCATCATGGCCGGCAGCGCGCAGGCGCAAACCGCCACGACGACTGACACCGCCGCAACCGATGTGCCAGTTGCTACCGTCACCGTGACCGGCATCCGCCGCGCCATCGAGGACGCCATTGCCGTCAAGCGCGAATCGACTGGTATCGTCGAAGCCATTTCGTCGGAAGACATCGGCAAGCTGCCGGACGTGTCGATCGCCGAATCGCTGGCCCGCCTGCCGGGTCTGTCGGCGCAGCGCGTCAACGGCCAGGCCCAGTCGATCAGCATCCGCGGCACCTCGGGCGACCTGTCGACCGCGCTGCTCAACGGCCGCGAACAAGTCACCACCAGCTCGGACCGTACCGTCGAATACGACCAGTACCCATCCGAACTGATCAGCGCCGTCACCGTGTATAAAACCGGCGACGCCGCCGTGATCGGCCAGGGCCTGTCGGGCACGGTCGACCTGCAGACCATCAAGCCGCTGTCGCTGCGCGAACGCGTCGTCACCGTCAATGTGCGCGGTGAAAAGAATTCCAAAGGCGAAATCAGCGCCGGCTCGCCCGACACCGGCAGCCGCGTCAGCGCGTCGTACATCGACCAGTTCGCCAACCGCACGCTCGGTGTGGCCATCGGTTACGCCCGCCAGGACAAGCCGAACGTCGGCGAACAGTTCGAAACGTGGGACTGGGTGGACGACACCAATGTCGTGCCAGGCTCGACCGTCAAAGTGCCGAAGGGCATGAAGTCGATCGCCACGACCGGCAACCAGGTGCGCGATGGCCTGATGGGTGTGCTCGAATGGCGTCCTAACCGCAACTTCAGCTCGACCTTCGACGTCTACCACTCGCGTTTCGACCAGGAAGAAATTCGCCGCGGCATCGAAATGCCGCTCAAGGACGACGGCGAAGTGCGTTTCTCGAACCCGACCGTCGTCAACGGCACGATGATCAGCGGCACTGCCAACAACGTCAATCCGGTCGTGCGCAACAACCGCCTGACGCGCGACGACAAGCTGACTGCCTTCGGCTGGAACAACCGCTACACGACGGGCGACTGGGTCGGCATCGTCGACATCAGCCGCTCGAAGGCTGACCACAAGGAACAGCTGATCGAGATCAACGCCGGCCGCGCTGCGCGCCAGACGCTGAACTACAGCTACAACGGTGGCACGATTCCTGTGCTGGGCCTGTCGGGCACCTACGACGATCCGTCCCAGCTCGCCATCGGCGGCCAGTTCGGCGAAGGCTATGTCAATGCCCCGAACATGACCGACAAGATGACCTCGTTCCGCACGAGCATCGAGCGCAAGTTCGACAATGCACACTTCAGCAGCATGGAAGTCGGCTTCAACTACTCGAAGCGCGAAAAGGAAAAAGCACACCTGGAAACGGGCTTCTCGAAGATCGGCAACGGCACCTTCGGCGCCAATGTGCTGAACGATTCGCAAGCGCTGTACGGCCTGCAGAACAGCCTGAGCTGGGACATCGACGGCGTGCTGGCCAACAACTTCGGCCCATTCACGCCAGCCGTGCTGGTGCCATGGGGCGCGACCAAGAACTGGACCATCGAAGAGAAGGTCAAGACCGGCTACGCCAAGCTGAACATCGACACCGAGCTGATGTCGATGCCACTGCGCGGCAATATTGGCATGCAAGTCATCGAAACCGACCAGAGCTCGACCGCGAACACGCTGCGGGCCTGGCCATTCGCCGATCTGGTGCCACTGACCGACGGCAAGAAGTACACCGACTACCTGCCAAGCATCAACCTGGCATGGAGCCTGCCTGACCAGCAATTCCTGCGCTTCGGCGCCGGCAAGACGCTGGCCCGCGCCAAGCTGAACCAGCTGAACGCGGCGCTGGAAGTGGGCCTGACCGCCCAGACCACCGGCACCCCATACGGTAACGGCGGCAATGCGCAGCTCGATCCATGGCGCGCCAAGCAGGTCGACCTGTCGTACGAAAAGTACTTCGGCAACAAGGGCTATATCTCGGCCGCTGGTTTCTACAAGGACCTGTCCTCGTACATCTACAGCGTGACCGTGCCGCGTGACTTCTCGGAGTTCAACCTGCAGGGCGCCCTGACCAACATCGGTACCATCACCCAGCCGCGTAACGGCGAGGGCGGTAGCCTGCGTGGTCTGGAGTTTGCTGCATCGACGCCGCTGGACATGATCCACCCAATGCTCGACGGTTTCGGCATCACCGCCAACGCCTCGTTCACCAACAGCGAAATCTCGATTCTTGACCAGCGCTTCGGCAATGTCGCGATTCCGCTGCCAGGCCTGTCCAAGCGCGTGTTCAACTTCACGGCGTATTACGAGAAAGATGGCTTCTCGGCACGTATCAGCCAGCGTTATCGCAGCGATTTTGTGGGTGAAATCGGCGGAATTGGTGGTGCAACCGAGCTGACTTACGTAAAAGCTGATAAAGTAGTCGACCTGCAATTGGGTTATGACTTCAAGCAAGTCGAAGGTCTGTCCGTGCTGTTCCAGGTCAACAACCTGACCGACACCGCCTTCCGCAGCTACGCTGGTACCGAAGACCGTCCGCGCGGCTATGCCAAGTATGGCCGCCAGATGCTGTTCGGCCTGAACTACAAGCTGTAATCCGGTATCAAGCGAAGGTAGCGCCACCCAACGGGGCGCTGTCGCGATCGCCAATGCCCTTGCAGGTGTGCCTGCAAGGGCATTTTTCATTGTTCGGATTCTGTGGTTTCGGCCGCCCGGTCCATTGTATTTAGCGCCCCCAACGAAGCAACGGTGTAAACTGTCGCATTCGTACTTACTTAATAAGAGCAACTTCCTCTATGTCAGACACCCCAATCCCATCGTTTTCCGACCTCAATCTTTCGGCGCCTGTCCTGAAAGCATTGAAAGACGTCGGATACGAAACGCCGTCGCCGATCCAGGCAGCCACCATTCCCCTGTTGCTGGAAGGGCGCGACGTGCTGGGACAAGCGCAGACCGGTACCGGTAAAACCGCCGCCTTCGCACTGCCAATCCTGTCGAACATCGACGTCAAGCAGACCGCGCCGCAGGCGCTGGTGCTGGCGCCGACGCGCGAACTGGCGATCCAGGTCGCCGAAGCATTCCAGAGCTACGCTGCCCACATCAAGGGCTTCCACGTGCTGCCGATCTACGGCGGCCAGAGCTACGGCCCGCAACTGTCGTCGCTGCGCCGCGGCGTGCACGTCGTCGTCGGCACGCCAGGCCGCGTCATCGATCACATCCAGAAGGGCTCGCTCGACCTGTCGAAGCTGACCACCCTCGTGCTGGACGAGGCCGATGAAATGCTGCGCATGGGCTTCATCGACGACGTCGAACAGATCCTGCAAAAGACCCCGGCCACGCGCCAGACCACGCTGTTCTCGGCCACCATGCCGCCAGCGATCAAACGCATCGCCAAGACCTACCTGCGCGAGCCGCAAGAGATCACGGTCGCGGCCAAGACCGGCACCGCCGACAATATCCGCCAGCGCTACTGGCTGGTGGCCGGCATGCACAAGCTCGACGCGCTCACCCGCATCCTCGAAGCCGAAGCCTTCGACGGCATGATCATCTTCGCGCGCACCAAGCTGGGCACCGAAGAACTGGCGACCAAGCTGCAGGCGCGCGGTTTCTCCGCCGCTGCCATCAACGGCGACATCGCCCAGCAGCAGCGCGAGCGCACGATCGATAACCTCAAGAAGGGCAAGATCGACATCCTGGTCGCGACCGACGTTGCCGCGCGCGGCCTGGACGTCGAGCGCATCAGCCACGTCATCAACTACGACGTGCCGTCGGACCCAGAGAGCTACACCCACCGCATCGGCCGTACCGGCCGTGCTGGCCGCAGCGGCGAAGCGATCCTGTTCATCACCCCGCGCGAGCGTAGCCTGCTCAAGCTGATCGAGCGCACGACCCGCCAGCCGGTGTCGCCACTCGAGCTGCCGACTGTCAAGGCCGTCAACGAAGTGCGCATGACGCGCTTCAAGGACCAGATCCGCGCCACGCTGGCCGAAGGCAACCTCGAAGTGTTCCGCGCGCTGATCGAGGACGTCGAGCGCGACGACAACGTGCCGGCGATCGACATCGCTGCGGCCCTGGCCAAGATGGCACGTGGCGACGAGCCGCTGCTGCTGACCAAGCCTGACCGCGACGTGCGTCCTGAAAGCATGCCGTCGCAGCGCGAATTTGGCGGCAGCCACGAGCGTGCACCACGCGAGCCGCGCGGTGACTGGGAAGAGCGTCCGGCACGCCCTGCACGCGAGCCAGGCTTCAAGAAAGAGCGCGTCATGCGCGACCCTGAGCCAGGCATGGCCACCTTCCGCATCGAAGTGGGCTTTGCCCACGGCGCCAAGCCGGGCAATATCGTCGGCGCGATCGCCAACGAAGCGAACATCCCGTCGAAGCAGATCGGCCGCATCGAAATCTATGACGATTACTCGACGCTCGACCTGCCATCGGACATGCCGGCCGAGCTGTTTACGCAGCTCAAGTCGATCTGGGTCGCCGGCCGCCAGCTGTCGATCACGCGTGATGGCGAAACGCCAGCCGTGCCAGCCGCCGGCGCCAAGAAGCCGTTCACGAAAAGCGGCGCCGACCGCCGCGTGACGGACAAGCCGATGCCGGGCAAGAAGCCGCATCGCAAGGGCGAGGGCAACAGGGACTGATCGTCTCACCATAAGCTGAAAAACGTCGTTCCCGCGCAAGCAGGAGCGACGTTTTCGCATTTGCACGTCGAATAACGGGCGCTCTTGCTCATGTTGTTTGACTACAAAACGCTACATGTTCCGCAGGTGTCTCACCGATCTCACTATGAGATCTCCACGATTGACACCCCGATACCCCCATGTTATTTTGCTACAGATACGCTGGCAGGATTGTTGTCTGTTCCGGCACGCCTCCGCATCAACGGCGCGCACCACCAGTGCGCCGCGCATTCACATAACAGCGCCCGCTCCCGTGTCGGGCCAGATTGGGGACACACATGGATATGCAATCGACCGTGCTCAAACCACGCCTGTCGTTCTGGCAGCTGTGGAACATGAGCTTCGGTTTCTTCGGCATCCAGTTCGGCTTTGCACTGCAGAACGCGAACACCAGCCGCATCTTCGCCACCCTTGGCGCCGACCCCGAAAACTTTTCCCTGTACTGGCTCGCTGCGCCCGTCACTGGCCTGCTGATCCAGCCGATCGTCGGCTACCTGAGCGACAATACCTGGCATCCGAAGTGGGGCCGCCGCCGGCCGTTCTTCTTCATCGGCGCCGTGCTGGCCGCCATCGCGCTGTTCCTGATGCCCAATTCCACCGCGCTGTGGATGGCCGTGGCCGTGCTGTGGATGATGGACGCCGCGATCAACGTGTCGATGGAGCCGTTCCGCGCGTTTGTCGGCGACAAGCTCGATCCGTCGCAGCAGACGGCCGGCTATGCGATGCAGACCTTCTTTATCGGTTGCGGCGCGGTCATCGCCTCGCTCCTGCCGACGTTCTTTGAAAGCATGGGCGTGTCGAACGCCGTCATCGGCGGCGTGATCCCCGACACCGTGCGCTACTCGTTCTATGCCGGTGGCCTCGTGTTCTTCCTGGCCGTGACCTGGACCGTGGTGTCCGCCGACGAGCTGCCGCCGCCCGACATGGAAGCGTTCAACAAGGAACGCGCCGCCTCGCGCAGCGTGGGCGTGGCCATTGCCGAGATCTTCGGCGGCTTTGGCAAGATGCCGCGCACGATGGTCCAACTGGCGTTCGTGCAGTTCTTCACCTGGATCGCGCTGTTCGCGATGTGGATCTATACCGGCACCGCCATTGCCGACAGCGTCTACGGCACCACCGACGCGCAGTCAACTGCGTACCAGGACGCCGGCAGCTGGGTCGGCATCATGTTCGCCGTCTACAGCGGCGTGTCGGCACTGGCTGCCTTCATCCTGCCTGTGTTTGCCCGCATGACCAGCCGCAAGATCGTCCATGCGACGTGCCTGACCATCGGTGGCCTGAGCCTGGCCAGCGTATTCCTCATCACCGACAAGAACATGCTGGTCGTGCCGATGATCGGCATCGGCATTGCGTGGGCCTCGATCCTGACGATGCCGTACGCGATCCTGGCCGGCTCGCTGCCCGCCAAGCGCATGGGCTACTTCATGGGCCTGTTCAACTTCTTCGTCGTGATTCCGCAGATCGTCAGCGGCCTGCTGCTGGGTTTCGTGACCAAGCACCTGTTCGATGGTCACGCGGTGCTGACGCTCGTGCTGGGCGGCGTTTGCATGCTCATCGCCGCGCTGCTGACCCTGCTGGTGACGGACAAGGCGGCGCCGGTACGCGCTGCCGTGTGACGTCAGGAGTACACGGTGCGCGCGTGCGCGCCTTGAATCCGGCGTCTGTCGTATCGTAACGTTTTATCAACATTGTCCGGCTCTGTCCGGCGGTGTTGTGAACGCTTACATTGACAGGAGTAGAGCATGACCATCCAGACCGTCGCGACCACCCCGTTCGCCGGCCAGCGGCCCGGCACATCGGGCCTGCGCAAGAAAGTGACCGAGTTCCAGCAACCCGGCTACCTTGAAAACTTCGTCGAGTCGATCTTCCTGACGCTGGGCGAAGGCGCCTGCCGTCACCTGGTTGTCGGCGGCGATGGCCGCTACTTCAACCGCGAGGCGGTTCAGACCATTCTGCGCATGGCGGCGGCGCACGGCGTCGAGCGCGTGCTGGTGGGGCAGGGCGGCATCCTGTCCACGCCGGCCGTGAGCTGCGTGATCCGCAAGCACGGCGCCCAGGGCGGCATCGTGCTGTCGGCCAGTCATAATCCGGGCGGCCCGGACGGCGACTTCGGCATCAAATACAACATCGACAATGGCGGCCCGGCGCCCGAGAAAATCACCGACGCCATTTTCGCGCACACGCAGACGATCACGCAGTACCGCATCAGCGACGCAGCGGCCGTCGACCTCGATGTGCTGGGCACCACGCATCTGGAAAACATGCAGATCGAGGTGATCGACCCGGTGGCCGACTACGCCGAACAGATGGGCCGCCTGTTCGATTTCGATGCGATCCGCGGCCTGTTCGCGAGCGGCTTCCGGATGCGCTTTGACGCCATGCACGCGGTGGCCGGCCCGTATGCCAGCACGATCCTCGAAGGCATCCTCGGGGCACCTGCCGGTACGGTCGTCAATGGCGTGCCGAGCGAAGACTTCGGCGGCGGGCATCCGGACCCGAACCCTGTCAACGCTGCCGAGCTGATCGCCGCGATGGCTGCGCCCGATGCGCCGGACTTCGGCGCCGCCTCCGATGGCGACGGCGACCGCAACATGATCGTCGGGCGCGGCATCGCCGTCACGCCATCGGACAGCCTGGCCATCATCGCGGCCAACGCCACCGTGGCGCCGGGTTACGCGGGCGGCATCAAGGGCATCGCCCGTTCAATGCCCACGTCGATGGCGGCCGACCGCGTGGCCGAAGCACTGGGTATCGCCTGCTTCGAGACGCCCACCGGCTGGAAGTACTTCGGCAACCTGATGGACGCCGGTCTCGTCACGCTGTGCGGCGAAGAGAGCTATGGCACCGGCTCGTTCCACATCCGCGAAAAAGACGGTGTGTGGGCCGTGCTGTTCTGGCTCAATCTGCTGGCCGTGCGCGGCCAGACGGTCGAACAGCTGCTGGCGGCGCACTGGGCGCGCTTCGGCCGCAATTACTATTCGCGCCACGATTACGAAGCCGTGGATGCCGGCGCTGCCGGCGCCATGATGGATGCGCTGCGCGCGCGCCTGCCAGAGCTGTCAGGGCAGACACTGGCCGGCCACCAGATCGCGCTGGCCGACGATTTCGCCTATACCGACCCGGTCGACGGCTCGGTCTCCACCAGGCAGGGCATCCGCATCATCATGGCGGATGGCTCGCGCATCGTGTTCCGCCTGTCCGGCACCGGCACCGAAGGCGCTACCGTGCGGGTCTACCTCGAACGCTACGAAGCCGATCCGGCGCACCACAACCTCGACACGCAGGCCGCGCTGCAAGGCCTGATCGATCTGGCCGAGAGCCTGTCCGATCTGCGCCAGCGCACCGGCCGCAGCGAACCCACGGTCGTCACCTGACCCCTTCACCACACAGGAACCCCGCATGAAACTACCCGTCCTTGCTTCCGCCATGCTGCTCGCCTTCGGCGCGATGGCCCCTGCCAGCGCCCAGCTGCCCGGCCCGGCGCCCGCCGCCAAGCCGTTCGTCTGGGAGAACGCGACCGTCTACTTTTTGCTGACGGACCGCTTCAACAACGGCAACCCGGCCAACGACAAGGCCTATGGCCGCAAGGACGACGCAGCGCCGCTGCGCGGTTTCATGGGCGGTGATATCGCCGGCATCACGGCCAAGATCAAGGAAGGGTATTTCACCGACCTGGGCGTGAATGCGATCTGGCTGACGCCCGTGATCGAACAGATCCACGGCGCGACCGATGAAGGCACTGGCAAGAGCTACGCCTTCCACGGCTACTGGGCGAAGGACTTCACGGCGCTCGACGCTGCATTTGGCACCGAGGACGAGCTGCGCACGCTGGTCGACACGGCGCACGCCAATGGCATCCGCATCGTGTTCGACGTGGTGATGAACCACACGGGCCCCGTCACGCCGCAGGACAAGGTCTGGCCGGCGTCGTGGGTGCGCACCGGCCCCACCTGCACCTACAAGGATGCGCGCACGACGGTCGACTGCACGCTGGTGGCGAACCTGCCGGACTTCTTGACCGGCAGCGACAAGCCGGTCGACCTGCCGCCGCATCTGGTGGCCAAGTGGAAGAAGGAAGGGCGCTACGAGCGCGAAGTGAAAGAGCTCGACGCCTTCTTCAAGCGCACCGGCTACCCGCGCGCGCCGCGCTACTACCTGATGAAATGGCATGCCGACTGGGTGCGCAAGTTCGGTATCGATGGCTTCCGCGCCGATACCGTCAAGCACACCGAGCCTGGCCTGTGGAAGGAACTGAAAAAAGAAGCGAGCCTGGCGCTGGCGGACTGGAAGCGCGCCAACCCGGCCAAGAGCATCGACCAGAAGCCGTTCTGGATGGTGTCCGAGGTCTACAACTACGAGATCAAGCACGCGCGCAAGTTCGACCTGGGCGGCGGCGAATTCGTCGACTACCTGGACCAGGGCTTCGACAGCATGATCAGTTTCAGCCTGCGCAGCGACGCCAAGCGCCCGTACGAACAGGTATTCTCGGAATACTCGACCATCCTGCATGGCGACATGAAAGGGTTCTCGGTGCTGAACTACATCAGCTCGCACGACGACAGCAGCCCGTTCGATCCGCTGCGCCAGCAGCCGTTCGAGTCGGCCAACAAGCTGCTGCTGGCGCCGGGCGCGGCGCAGATCTACTACGGCGACGAAACGGCGCGCATCCTGAAGTTCGATGGCGCCGAGGGCGACGCCAACCTGCGCACCTTCATGAACTGGGACGAGCTGGCGTCGAACGCCGAGCGCGGCCTGCACCGCGTGGCCGATATCCGCGCGCACTGGGCGCGCCTGGGGCGCTTCCGCGCCGCGCATCCGGCCGTCGGCGCCGGCAAGCACCAGATGATCGGCTCGAGCCCGTACACGTTCAAGCGCACGTGGGAACAGAATGGCGTGAGCGACCGCGTGGTCGTCGCGCTGGGCCTGTCGACGCAGCAGCCGGTGGCCATTTCGGTGGGGGGCGTCTTCAACGACGGCGCCACGGTACGCGACTGGTACACCGGCAACACCGCCGTGGTCAAGGACGGCAAGGTGCGGTTCGCAACCGCCGCACAGGTCGCGCTGATCGCGCAGGACTGACCGGGTTCCGGGTAGACTGGCCGTTCCGTCCACTTTTCGGCTGCCAGTCTGCCCGCCTTCATGTCCTACTTTACGCACATCGCCCGCGCCATCGCGGGCCTCGGTTTCGCCCTCGCGCTGGCCCCGGCGCAGGCGCAATCGGCCGCCGAACCAGTCTACGGCGCCGAACTCGAAGAATTCGCCTACCCTGCACCGACGCAGCAATACCGTTTCACGTCGCAGCGCGTCGATCTGCAGATGACCTATATGGACGTCAAGCCGGCCAGCCCGAACGGCCGCACCGTCGTGCTCATGCACGGCAAGAACTTCTGCGGCGCGACCTGGGCCGGCACCACGAAAGCATTGAGCGAGGCCGGCTACCGCGTCGTGGTGCCCGACCAGATCGGCTTTTGCAAATCCACCAAGCCGCAGCATTACCAGTACACGTTCCAGCAACTGGCCGACAACACGCGCAAGCTCCTGGCCTCGATCGGCGTAAAGAAGGCCATCATCATCGGCCACTCGACCGGCGGCATGCTGGCCACGCGCTACGCGCTGATGTATCCCGAACTGACGGACCAGCTGGTGATGATCAACCCGATCGGCCTGGAAGACTGGAAGAACCTGGGCGTGCCGTCGCTGGGTGTCGATCAGTGGTACGAGCGCGAGCTGAAATTATCGGCCGAGCGCGTGCGCGAGTACGAGCGCACGACCTACTACAACGGTCAGTGGAAGCCGGAGTACGAAGTGTGGGTGCAGATGCTGGCCGGGATGTACCGTGGCAAGGGCAAGGAGCTCGTGGCCTGGAATTCGGCGCTCATCTACGACATGATCTACACGCAGCCGGTCGTGCATGAATTCCCGTTGATCAAAACGCCGACCTTCCTGCTCATGGGCTTGAAGGACACCACCGCGATCGGCAAGGACGCCGCGCCCGCTGACGTGCGCCCGACACTGGGCAACTACAAGGTGCTGGCCGAGACCACGCGCAAGGCAATCCCGGGGTCGGTGCTGGTGACCTTCCCCGAGATGGGGCACGCGCCGCAGATGCAGGACCCGGTACAGTTCCACAAGGCGCTGCTCAAGGGGCTCGTGCGCTGATCAGGGGCCATTCTTTTGTCATTCGGTTAATGCTATCCTTGCGCGATGACGGAAGACCCTGATCCAAAAAGCAAACCCCCGCGCGCCGCCTTTGCCGACGGCCCGCGCCTGCTGGCCGACATCGGCGCCACTCATGCGCGCCTGGGCCTGGAGACCGCGCCCGGCGTGCTGGGGCAGGTTGCCGTGCTGTTGTGCGATGACTTCGACGGCATCATCCCGCTGCTGCACGCCTACCTCGAACAGCATCCGGGCGGGCGCATTCACCACGCCGCCTTTGCGCTGGCCAATCCGATCAGCGGCGATTTCATCCGCATGACCAACCGTGACTGGCAGTTTTCGACGGATGCCGTGCGCCGCGCGCTGGGCCTGTCGACGCTGTTGATCGTCAACGACTTCACCGCGCTGGCGATGGCGCTGCCGGGCTTCCAGCCGAAGGACCTGCTGCAGATCGGCGGCGGCGCGCCGCAGACGCATGCCGTGTCGGGCGTGCTGGGACCGGGCACGGGTCTTGGCGTCTCGGGTGTGATCCCGACCATTGACGGTTTCGTCACCCTCGGCAGCGAGGGCGGGCACGTCAACTTCGCGCCGAGCGACGAGCGCGAATTCGCGATCCTGCAGTACGCGTGGCGCGAGTGGAAGCACGTGTCGAACGAGCGCCTGATTTCCGGCCCGGGCATCGAACTGATCTACCGGGCGCTGGCCGAGCGCAACGGCGTGGATGCCCCGGCGCGCAGCACCGCCGACATCGTCAGCGCCGCCCTTGATGCCCACGATCCGCTGTGCCTCGAGGTGCTGGAAACCTTCGCCGGCATGCTGGGCAGCGCGGCCGCGAACCTGGCCGTGACGCTGGGCGCGTTTGGCGGCATGTTCATCGGCGGCGGCATCGTGCCGCGCATGGGCGCCTGGTTCGCGCAGTCGCCATTTCGTGCGCGTTTCGAAGCCAAGGGGCGCTTTCGGGACTACATCGCCCAGATCCCGACCTACATCATCATGACGCCCAACCCGGCGCTGTACGGCGTCTCGGCGATCCTGTCCGAGCACCTGCGCGGGCGCAGCGGCGCCAACACGCTCACCGACCGTGTGCAGCAACTGCTGCACGAGCTCTCGCCGGCCGAGCAGCGCGTGGCCGCGCTCGTGATCGAGCATCCGCGCAAGATGCTGTCCGAGCCCATCGCCGAGATCGCGCGCCTGGCCGACGTGAGCCAGCCGACCGTGATCCGCTTCTGCCGTTCGCTGGGTTTCCAGGGCCTGGCCGAATTCAAGCTCAAGTTCGCCGGCAGCCTGACCGGCACCATCCCCGTGCGCCACAGCCAGGTGCGCATGACCGACAGCACGCATGACCTGTCGGCCAAGGTGATCGACAACACGGTCTCGGCGATCCTGAAGTTTCGCGATGCGCTCGACGTGCACGCGATCGACCGCGCCATCGAACTGCTGCGGGGCGCGCGCCGGGTCGAGTTCTACGCGCTGGGCAATGCGCGCGCGGTGGCGCTCGATGGCCAGCACAAGTTCTTTCGTTTTCGCATCCCGGCGGCGTCGTATGGCGATTCGCACCTGCTGAACCTCGCGGCTGGTTTGCTGGGGCCGGGCGACGTCGTCATCGCCATCTCCACCGGCGGGCAGTTGCCCGAGCTGCTTGAGGCGGTTGACACGGCGCGCGCACGCGGCGCTGACATTATTGCGATTACGGCCAGCCGCTCGCCGCTGGCGAAAAAGGCCAGCGTGTGCCTGGCGGTGGATCACAGCGAGGACAGCACAAGCTTCCTGTCGATGATTTCGCGCATCCTGCAACTGCTCCTCATCGACATCATGTCGGTCGGGATTTCCCTTGGCACGCAAGGGGAGGGCAGCCCGGACCACCAGGGCGATATCGATGCGCGCCGGCTGCTGATCTCGCACCTGGACATCTGACAGCGCATGTCACGCGCATGTCACGCGTGCTGACGAGAATGCGCTGCATCGGGTCACGCATGGCTTGTGCGCGTGCTTTTGTACCGATGTCTCGCTAAAAGTTGTCAAAAAAACGTCAACGCCACGCGACGCACGGGACGGAACGTGTAGTTTCCGCACGGCACTGCGTGCTACCATTTCATGTGGCTCCCCCAATCCCCGGCGCCGTGTCGACAGGGCCGTCCTGCCTTGTCGTCTCCGCTCCGGACCATGGAAGAGGTTTTATCATCGTCAGCCAAATGTTAATTGAACAGGCCCGCCTTGCCGCGCTGGCCGAACTGCAGATTCTCGACACCCCTGCCGAGACCCGCTTCGACCGCTTTACCCGCCTGGCCGCCATGACGTTCGACGTGCCGATTGCGCTGGTGTCGCTGATCGATGCGGAGCGCCAGTGGTTCAAGTCGCACCATGGCCTGGAAGCGTCGGAAACCCCGCGCTCGCTGTCGTTCTGCAGCCACGCGGTACAGGCGCGCGCGCTGCTCGTGATCGAGGACGCGGCGCAGGATCCCCGCTTCGCCGAGAACCCGCTGGTGACCGGCGAGCCGCATATCCGCTTCTACGCCGGCCATCCGGTCTACAGCGATGGCGAAGCCGTGGGCACGCTGTGCATCATCGACCGCGCGCCGCGCCGCCTGAACCAGGAGCAGCGCCAGGTGCTGGCCGACCTGGCCGGGCTGGTCGAAATCGAAATCAATCACCTGAAGGCGGTCACCGCGCGCATGCTCGCCGAGCAGGCGCTCAAGTCGCTCAATACCGATCTGGAAGCGCGCATCGTCGCGCGCACCGCCGAACTGGAAGACAAGGTCGGGCAACTGTCGCACGAAGTGACGCAACGCGAAGCGGCCGAAGCGCTGCTGCGCGAGAGCGAAGCCTGGAACCGCACGATCATCGACTCGTCGTTCAGCGGCTTCATCGGCGCTGACAGCAACGGCGTGGTGGTGGCATGGAACACGTCGGCCGAGCGCATCTTCGGCTGGTCGGGCGAGTACGCGCGCGGCCGCCAGTTGTCCGATCTGGTCATGCCGGCGCAGCAGCGCGAAGCGCATGACGCGAACATCCGCAGCCTGCTCGATACCGGCGCCGGCCCGTACCTGAACCAGAATGTGGAACTGCCGGCGCTGACCCAGAGCGGGCGCCAGATCACGATCCAGATGACGGTGGCGGCGCACGAATGGAATGGCGCGCGTTACATCGGCGCCTTCGTCAATGACATCTCGGAGCGCATCCGCACGCAGCAGCAGCTGGAAGAAAAACAGGAACTGATCGACGCGGTGCTCGAATCGATCGATGTCGGCGTGGTCGCCTGCGACGCCGTCGGCAACCTGACGCTGTTCAACCGCACGGCGCGCGCCCTGCATGGTCACGACCTGAAGGCGATTGCGCCATCGGAATGGCCGCAGTTCTACTCGCTGTACCACGGCGACGGCCAGACCCCGATGGCGATGGACGACGTGCCCCTGGTGCGCGCGCTCAAGGGCGAAGTCGTGCGCGACGGCGCGATGGTCATCGCACCGGCCGGCCGCGCGCCGTACACGCTGCTGGCCAGCGGCCGGCCGCTGCGCAGCGCCCAGGGCAAGACCCTTGGCGCCGTGGTGGCGATGAAGGACATCACCGAACTGAAGACATCGCGCGACCGCCTGGCCGACAGCGAAGAGCGCCTGCGCACGATTACCGACAACCTGCCGGTCCTGATCGCGCACCTCGACCAGGATCACCGCTACATGTTCGCCAATGCGGTGCATCAGTCGTGGCTTGGCAAGGCGTCCGAGCAGGTGGTCGGCCAGACCATGGTCGAAGCCTTCGGCGAAGACTTCTACCTGCAGCAGAAGGAAGCGCTGGACGACGCCTGGCTGGGCAAGGCCTCGCAGTGCGAGCATGACATCGTGCGCAAGAAGCACATCCGCATCGTCCACTCGACCTTCCTGCCACATCTGCGCGACGGTGAAGTGGTGGGCGTGTATATCCTGACGACCGACGCCACCGCCGCACGCATGCACGAACGCAACCTGCATGCGCTGGCCCACACCGATGCGCTGACCGGCATCCCGAACCGGCGCCAGTTCGAGCTGGCGCTGCAGGCAGCCGTCGAACGTGCGCCGCAACGCGAGCGCGCCTTTGCGCTGTTCTATCTCGACATCGACTTCTTCAAGCGCATCAACGATACCTACGGCCACGCGGTGGGCGACATGGTGCTGGTCGAATTTGCGCGGCGCGTGCGCAAGGTGGTGCGCAGCTCCGACATGGTGGCGCGCCTGGCCGGTGACGAATTCACGGTGCTGCTCGACGAAGTCAATTCGCCGCGCGACGTCGAGCTGGTGGCCAAGAAGATCATGCAGACGATGGAAGCACCGTTCATGGTCGGCTCCCAGCCGATTTCAGTGAGCGCGACCATTGGCATTGCGCTGGCCGACGCGCCGGGCGTGACGGCGCTGACGATCAGCGAGCTGGCCGACAGCGCCTTGTACGAAGCCAAGGACAAGGGGCGCAACACGTTTGCGATTGCGCGGCTGGCGATGGTGACGGCGCCGGTGCCTGTGTTGGAGCATGCCGGCTGATACCGGCGCCGCTTAGGCGCCGGATGATCTCGCTGCCAACCATCACCGCGTGGACGGCGTAGCCGTCCACCCTACTCGACGAAGACGACCGCCGTGCGGGCCGGCACCGTGAAGGTGCCGCTGGCGCTGTCGAAGCGCGCCTTCAGCGCGCGCTTGTCGGCCGCGCCAGGTGCGCTGTGCACCGGATGCAGCTTCAGGCGCTTGCCGCGCAGCGTGGCGTCCTTGATCGTGTGCGCCCGCTTGTCGACGTTCACCAGGTAACCCATCCCGGCAAAGCCGGCCCCCGGATAGCCTTTGCCATCGAGCCAGGCGGCCAGCACGGTCGGCTCCTGCTGCGGCCCCGTATTGAAGAAGCGCAGGCGCGTGTTGATGTCGTCGGCCGTGCGCAGGCGCAGCAGCGTGCTGCTGGCGCGGATGCGCAGCAGGTCGCGGAAGGCGTCGCGCGCAAACGCGATGTCGGCGGGCGCCGGCTTCATCGCGGCATTGGCCAGCAACGGCTTGAACAGCGGCCAGTCTTTGGCATTGTCCGGCGCCGGCGGCAGGCCGGTACCGAAGAAGTTGTCCTGGTAGGTCCAGTCGATGCGGTTGAACCAGTCGCCCGAATTGAAGCTGTTGCGGTCCAGCGATTTCGAGCGCAGCGTGTCGATGCCGGCGTGGTAATACGCCACGCCCTGGCTGAACGCATTGATCGCCATCCCCAGCACCTGAACCCGCGCGCGCTCCGCGCTGCTCGTTGCCACAGGCAGCTTGAGCACGTTGATGTCGTACAGCGTCTGGTTGTCGTGGTTCTCGACGTAGTTGACCGCTTCACCCGGTTCGCTGGCGTAGCCGGCCGGCTGGTTGCCACCGTAGACCATCGCCTGCAACTGGCGCACCTGGCCATCGAATCCTTGCATCGGATACGTGCGCACCGAGCCGGCCAGGCCGACGCGGATCAGGTCCGCGGCGCGCAGCAGGTCCGCCTTCTTCGCGTCGCCGCCAAGGGCGTTGGCGTCATACACCAGGCCATTGATATAGCCCTGCTGCTTGACCACGGGTTCGCCCGAGTCGCCGGGCGAGCCGCCGCGCACGGCGTCGCGCGCGCGGTCGCTGAAGGTGCCGATGCCCGTGCCGTTCAGCGACAGCTGCGAGGCCTGCACGAAGCGCGCGCCATCGGCCACTTCGCCGAAGTTCCAGCCTTCGCCGATCAGCTGCACGTGGCGGCCCGCCGCCGTGTCGACAGCCTGCTGCAGGCGCACCATCGCTTCGCGCGGCTGGTGGCCCATCAGGTCGAAGCGGAACGAATCGATCTTGTACTGGCGCGTCCACAACACCGACGAATCGATCATCAGTTTGGCCATCATCGTGTTTTCGGTCGCCGTGTTGAAGCAGCAGGTCGAGGCCTCGATGCCGCCCACGGCGTTCAGGCGATGGTAGTAGCCCGGCACCACGCGGTCGAGGATCGATTTTTCTTCCTGGCCGGCGATGAAGGTGTGGTTGTAGACTACGTCGGTGCCCACGCGCAGGCCGGCCTTGTGCAGGTCCATGACCATCTGGCGGAACTCGACGATGCGGCGCGCGCCGTCCTGCGGGTCGCTTGCGTAACTGCCTTCGACAGCGTTGAAGTGCTGCGGGTCGTAGCCCCAGTTGAAGCAATCGGTATGGGCGGTCTTGACGACCAGCGCCTGCTGGCTCTCGCCATCCGGCGCGCCGGCAGGGGCGGGCTGCGCGCACGCCACTTCGGGGATGCTGCCGATGTCGTACACGGGCAGCAGGTGGATGTCGGTCAGGCCCGCTTTTGCCAGCGCGCGCAGGTGCCGCATGCCGTTCGAATTGGTCTCGCCGAACGCGCCGTACTTGCCGCGTTTGGCCGGCGGCACGGTCTGGTCGATCAGCGAGAAGTCGCGCACGTGCAGCTCGTAGATGACCATGTCGGTCTGCGCCTTGACCGTGGCCGGTGGCTGCGTGGTGTCCCAGCCGGCGGGCTTGAGGTTCGGCGCATCCAGGTTGGCGATGTAGCTGCGTTTGGAGTCCGCATTCAGGCTGACCGAGTACGGGTCGGTCACCAGGTTGCGTACCAGTCCGGCGCCATCGGCGACGACGTCGACCGCGTACTTGTAATAGGTGCCGGACAAATCGCGCGGGACGCTGGCAGCCCAGGCGCCGGTGCGTGCGTCCAGCGTCAGCGGCAGCACGGCGTTCGCGCGGCCCGTTGCGCTGTCATAGGTGCACACGGCCACATCGCGCGCAGTTGGCGCCCACAGCTTGAAGGCAGTTTTGTCGCCGGTGGGCGTCGCGCCCAGGTCCGGGATGCGTTCGGCGGCCGCATACAGGTCGTCGAGCGCGCCGGCCGCCTGCACGCGGGTTGCGTCGCGCACGGTGCCATCCGGGTTCTCATGCACCAGCACCAGCTGTTCGCGGTGCAGGGCAGGCAGGCGCGCCAGGTCGGCTTCCTGCACGCTCAGGGTCGGGCCGCTGGCGACCCATTTGAAGCGTGTGGCGACGGCTTGCGGCACCGCGACGCGCGAGACGGCCAGCGTGATCGCGCCGGCGCTGCCGGTGACCTTGCTGCCCGCCGTGGCCTGGATGCCGCCGACAGGGGAGTGGTACAGGCGGTATACGCCATCGCCAGAGGCGCCGGGCCAGCGCACGAGGCGGCGGTCGAGCCAGACGGCGCGCGCATCGAGCTTGGTGGCGGAGGCGCTGAGTACCTCCTGGAAGGCCGGGCTGTCGCAGGTGGCGAGAGGAACGGCAGCATACGCGCTGGAGGACAGCGATGCTGCAAGCAGGACAAGGTGACGTTTCATGGACCGCTTACCCCGCGACGCTGCTGCGATAGTGGTCGACCATGCGGTAGCGCGTCGCATACCACCCGAACGCCGCCGCCGACAGCAGCGCGAACGCGGCAAAGAAGTACATCTGGAACGCCATCACCCCCACGCCCGAGCCTTCGATATACGCGATCACTGCCTCGTTCTTGACGCTGGCATTGACGATCAGCACCCACAGGTTGCCGACCGTAACGGCCAGGTACCATAGCGCCATGATCACGCCCTTCATCGATGCTGGCGCCTGGCTGTAAGCGAATTCGAGACCCGTCGCCGAGACCAGCACTTCACCAAGCGTGAGCAGCGCATACGGCGCGATCTGCCACGCGATCGAGACAGCGTCGCCGGCGTCGAGCGCCACCTGCAGATTGCCCACGACGATCCAGGCCGCAGCCGATAGTGCGATGCCGGCCGTCATGCGGCGCAGGGGCGTGGGCTCGACGCCCATCTTGCGCATCAGCGGGAACAGGACGATGTTGTTGATCGGGATGAGCAGCATCACGAGCAGGGGATTCAGGGCCTGCATCTGGGCCGGGATCACATCGAAGGTCCAGCCCAGCAGGTTCACTTGCGTGGTCATCGTGTTGGCCTGCACGATCCAGGTCGAGGCCTTCTGGTCGAACAGCGACCAGAACGGCGTGACGAGCGCGAACACGATCAGGATGCGCAGCACGGCGCGCACGCCGTCCACGGCGTCGTCGGGATGCAGGCCGCGTGCGCGGTCCAGCTGCATCGACGTGCCCATGCCGCCAAAGGCCATCAACAGCACCAGGGCCGTACAGGCAGCGATCACGAAGCCCCATTGCGCGGCCATGGCCAGCGAAGCCAAGGCGCCGGCTGCGCCCAGCAAGGCCAGGTTCAGGCCTGGACGGCCCTGGCCGGGCTGCCTGGCCAGCAGCGCACTTTTCGCCACGCGCATGAACGAGTGCGGATTGGCCGGTGCAGGCGGCACGTGCACGTACTTCTTTTTGCCGCTCCAGAACACCATCGTCGCGATGAACATCAGGATGCCGGGCACGCCGAAGGCCCAGGCCGGACCGTAGTCGCGCAGCAGCAGCGGCATCAGGAGCGAGGCGAAGAACGAACCGAAATTGATGATCCAGTAGAAGGCGTCGAAGACGACCTTCGCCTTGTCCTTGTTGGTGTGGTCGAACTGGTCACCGACGAAGCTGGCCACCAGCGGCTTGATGCCGCCCGAGCCGAGCGCGATCAGGAACAGGCCGAAGTAGAAGCCGTTGACGTTGTCCTCGAACATGGCCAGGCAGGCGTGACCGAGGCAGTACACGAGACTGAGCCAGAACACCGTGTTGTACTTGCCGAAGTAGCGGTCGGCCAGCCAGCCACCCAGCAGCGGGAAGAAGTAGACGCCGATGACGAAGGTGTGGAACACGTGCTTGGCTTCGCCGGTGCGCATGTCTTCCGGCAGAAACATCAAGAGGGTCGTGATCAGGAACGGCGTCAGGATGTTGCGCATCCCGTAGAAACTGAAGCGTTCGCACCCCTCATTGGCAATGATGTAGGGGATTTGCCGGGGCATGCGCCCGGTGCCTGGTTTTGCGAGAGATGTCATCGAACCGCTTCCTTGAATTGGCAAACAGACGCGATGCTATGACGGGGACGCCTCTCTTTGCAACATAAAAATTGTCGTGAAACAAACTAGAAACAAAGTGGCAACATGCATACGTAGTTTAGGTACGGATGAAGAATCGGCAGAATCGGCTATAACGCTTCAAGTCATTGAAATTAAATGACTAAATGGGATTTATGGCTGGCTGACTGGAATTGTCAAGACGAGTCGCCTGATGTATATTGCCTAGAATTCCACATCACGCATCCGCCCGGACCAGCCAATGACCCAGATCTCGACGACCGACAACCCGAACTGGTGGCGCGAAGCCATCATCTATCAGGTATACCCGCGCAGCTTCCTCGACACCAACGGTGATGGCGTCGGCGACCTGAACGGCGTGACCGAAAAGCTCGACTACATCGCGAGCCTGGGCGTGGACATCGTGTGGCTGTCGCCGTTCTTCAAGTCGCCGATGGCCGATTTCGGCTACGACATCGAAGACTATTGCGACGTCGATCCGCTGTTCGGCGACCTGGCCGACTTTGACCGCATGGTCGCCAAGGCGCACAGCCTGGGCCTGAAGATCATGATCGACCAGGTGATGTCGCACACGGCCGAGACGCACAAATGGTTCGTCGAAAGCCGCGCCAGCCGCGACAATCCGAAGTCGGACTGGTATGTGTGGGCCGACCCGCTCCCGGACGGCAACCCGCCCAACAACTGGCTGTCGGTGTTCGGCGGCTCGTCGTGGCAGTGGGACACCCGCCGCAAGCAGTACTACCTGCATAACTTCCTCGTGAGCCAGCCGCAGCTGAACTTCCACAATCCGCTGGTGCAGCAGGCGCACCTCGATGCGCAGCGTTTCTGGCTCGAGCGCGGCGTCGACGGCGTGCGCATGGATGCGTGCGTGTTCCACTTCCACGACCGCCAGCTGCGCAGCAACCCGCCGGCGCTGGTGCGCGATACGTCGACCGTGACGGACGTGAACCCGTACGGCATGCAGGCGCACCTGTACGACAAGACGCAGCCCGAGAACATCGCGTTTCTCGAGCGCGTGCGCGCACAACTGAATGAATTCGGCGCCGTCTCGATCGGCGAGATCAGCTCGGACGACGCGCTGGCCCAGATGAGCGAGTACACCGAAGGCGGCAACAAGCTGCACATGGCCTACAGCTTCAACCTGCTCACGCCGGTCTTCACGGCCGCGCATGTGCGCCGCCAGGTCGAGGAATTCAACGAACGCGTCAAGGATGGCTGGGCGTCGTGGTCGGTCGGTAACCACGACGCGATCCGCGTCGCCACGCGCTGGGGCGGCGTCAACCCGGCGCCTGGTTTCACCAAGCTGGTGCTGGCGATGCAGCTCTCGCTCAAGGGCACGCCATGCCTGTACCAGGGCGATGAACTTGGCCTGACCGAGGCCGATGTGCCGTACGAACTGCTGCAGGACCCGTACGGCAAGACCTTCTGGCCCGAGTTCAAGGGCCGCGACGGCTGCCGCACGCCAATGCCATGGGTGGCCGATGCGCCGCACGCGGGCTTTACCGACGGCCAGCCGTGGTTGCCGGTGGACGCCGCGCACGTCAAGGCCGCCGTCGATCTGCAGGACCGCGACCACGATTCGATGCTGAACTTCCAGCGCCGCTTCATCGCCCTGCGCCGCAGCCTGCCGCAACTCACGCGCGGCGAGATCGCGTTCTTCGATGCGCCCGAGCCGGTCCTGGCGCTGCGCCGCGACCTGGCCGGACATGACAGCGTGCTGGCCGCGTTCAATCTGTCGAACGAAGAAGTCAGCTTTGACTGGCCGGCAACGGACGGCGTGGCGCAGATGCCGGTCGACGGCCTGCAGGGCAGTGCGCAGCAGGGCCGCGTCACGCTGGCGCCGTACGGTGCCTGGTTCGGCACCGTGGCGGCGAATCGCTGATGGCCGGCGCGCAGCCCGAAAAATTCGCGCGCACGGCGTTTGCCGATGGCCCGCGCCTGCTCGCGGACATTGGCGCCACGCATGCGCGCTTCGCGCTGCAATGCGCGCCCGGGGTGTTTCGCGACGTGGCGGTGCTGCGCTGCGACGACTTCGCCGGCATCGTGCCGCTGCTGCGCCATTATCTGCTCGACCACCAGGACGTTACGCTGCACCACGGCGCCTTTGCGGTGGCCAATCCGATCAGCGGCGACTATGTGCGCATGACCAACCGCGCGTGGGAGTTTTCCACCGATGCCGTGCGGCGCGAGCTGGGCCTGGCCACGCTGTTGATCGTCAATGACTTCACGGCGCTGGCCACGGCCTTGCCCAATTTTGCGCGCGACGATCTGATGCAGGTCGGTCCGGGCAAGGCGGTGCCGGGCGCCGTCATCGGCGTGCTGGGGCCGGGCACGGGCCTGGGCGTCTCGGGCGGTATTCCGACCGCCGACGGCTTCGTCACGCTGGGCAGCGAAGGCGGGCACGTGAACTTCGCGCCGTTCGACGAGCGCGAATTCGCGATTCTGCAATACGCCTGGCGCGAGTGGCCGCACGTGTCGAACGAACGCCTGATTTCCGGGCCCGGGATGGAAGTGATCTACCGCGCGCTGGCCGACCGCAATGGCATCGACGCCGCGCCGCGCACGGCCGCGACGATCGTGGCCGGCGCGCTCGAACAGAACGATGCGCTGTGCCTGGAAACGCTCGAGTGCTTCTGCGGCATGCTGGGCGGCGCAGCGGCCAATCTGGCCGTCACGCTCGGCGCGTTTGGCGGCGTGTACATCGGCGGGGGCATCGTGCCGCGCCTGGGCGAGTGGTTTGCCAGCTCGCCGTTTCGCGCGCGCTTCGAAGCCAAGGGCCGTTTCTCGGACTACCTGGCCGACATTCCGACCTGGGTGATCACGACGCCCAACCCCGCCTTTCACGGCGTGGCCACCATTCTGGCCGAACACCTGCGCGGGCGCAGCGGCGCCAACACGCTGATGGAGCGCATCACGCAGCTGCGCCACGAGCTGTCGCCGGCCGAAGGGCGCGTGGCCAGCCTCGTGATCGACCAGCCGCGCATGGTGCTCAATGAACCGATCGCCGAGATTGCGCGCCTGGCCGACGTGAGCCAGCCGACCGTGATCCGGTTTTGCCGCTCGCTGGGCTTCCAGGGCCTGGCCGACTTCAAGCTCAAGTTCGCCAGTAGCCTGACCGGCTCGATCCCCGTGCGCCACAGCCAGGTGCGCCTGAGCGACAGCACGCACGATCTGTCGGCCAAGGTCATCGACAACACGGTGTCGGCGATCCTGCGTTTTCGCGACCAGCTCGACGTGCGTTCTCTTGACCGCGCGATCGAGATGGTCAGCCGCGCCAAGCGCGTCGAGTTCTACGCGATGGGCAATTCGCGCGCGGTGGCGCTCGATGGTCAGCACAAGTTCTTCCGCTTCCGTATCCCGACCGCGCTGTATGGCGATGCGCACCTGTTCACGCTGGCCGCCGAATTGCTGGGGCCGGGCGACGTGGTGATTGCGGTATCGAATTCAGGCGGCTTGCCCGAACTGCTGGAAGCAGTGGACATCGCGCGCGCGGCCGGCGCTGATGTCATCGCGATCAGCAACAGCCAGTCGCCGCTGGCGCGCAAGGCCAGCGTGTGCCTGGCGGTCGATCATGCCGAGGACAGTACGAGCTTCCTGTCGATGATTTCGCGCATCCTGCAATTGCTGCTGATCGACATCATGGCCGTCGGGATCTCGGTCGATGGCCAGCATGGACCGGCGCCGGGGCAGGATCCGCGCCGGCTGCTGATCTCGCATCTGGATAGTTAATCTGCGCTCTTCAGGTTGACGCGCTCGATCGTGCGGCGCCATTCCTGCAGGCTCAGGAGAGTGTCGGATTCGGTGTCGTCGACGAGGATTTCGCTGCCGTCCTGCGCGACCAGGAAGCTTTCCTGCCGCCGCGCGTCCTGTGCGCGGTTTTCGACAAAACTCAGCTGGTAGTACGTCTTGCCGTTCACCTCGCGCGGCGCCGGGTTGTCCTCGACCACGGCGCCATGCGCCTTGCCGCCGGTGCGCCGTTCGATCTGCGCCGACCAGGCCTTCAGTTCCGGTAACGCCAGCAATGCGGTCATTGCCTGTTCCTTGCTCTGCACAGGTGCCTGGACGACAGGTGCGGCCGGCGCCGGGGCGGGCGGCGGCGCGGGCCGCTCGGCCCGCTGGCAGGCAGCAACTGCGCAGCACAGGGCAAGCGCCGCAAGAGTCGTGCGCAAGGTAGGGAAGACGGCAGCGCGAGGGGACATGGCAGGTTCCGTGAGATAAGACGGCCATACTAAACCATGCTTGTTTTAGCGGCAATATGCGTCGTCTGTGACGTCCATACGGACGTTATTATTTCCACATGGAAATGCTTTCGTGGTTTTCGCCACGCTCTGCATATGTTTCATGTTGGCATCTGATTTAGTTGATGTGAGTAATGATATTCTGTAGGAACATTCCTACCAGTCAGTACACCGCATGGACAACCGCGCTACTTACCAACGTCGTCTCGAACGAAGCTCCCACCGCGAAAAACGCCTGATGACGCTTGCCGTACTGGGCGTTGCCGTCGGTGTGGCCGGCGTCGTGCTGCCATCGCCATCGATCAGCTGGCCGATGTTCGGACCAGCGTCGAACGCGGCCCCGGTCGCTGGCGCACCGGCGCATGCATTGAGCGCGACGCCACCAACGGCGCAGCAGACAGCTGCGGCACGGCGCATTTACCGGCACTCGGTCGTGCCGGGTGGCGTGGCGGACAAGGTCGAACTGGCGCAGATCTTGCGAACTGACCGGCTCGTGGCGGCGCACTACGCGAGCTTCAATGTCGGCAATGCCCGCGCCGTGACGGTGACGGCCCCGCGCGCAGTCTATGTGTCGTACCGGAAGAACGATCAAATCTACTGGACCTCGAAGAAGGTCATGCTCGAGCAGGGCGAGACGCTCCTGACCGACGGCGAGCACGAGATCCGCGCCCGCTGTGCCAACCGCATCTCGGACGTGCCGCAGTATCCGGTCGAACCCCACGGGCCAACCGAAGCCGAACTCGATACCGTGGTTGCTGTCGGCAACTTCTCCGATACGGCTGGCGCGATTGGTGAAGAAGGCAACATGCTGCCCGTGGGCATGGACGACCTGATCACCAGCGAGGAAGGGGGGCAGCGCTACAATGCCATCAGCTTTCCCAATGGCGCTGGTCTGCTGACGCCGGAAAATACGACGCCAATGCCGACGCCGTCTCGCCAGGGTCAGCCACCTGGCGCGCCGAACTGGTATGGCACGCCGATCTATGCTGGCGGCGTGCTGGGCCCTGCCAGCCCTGTCGGCGGTCGCGATGACGTGCCAGCGCCGGCCACGGATAGTGGCGGAAGCACGGTGCCGGGAAGCGTCAGTCCGACAGTCGGCGCCGGTGACACGGGTGGCACGGATCGCCCTGGCGTCAAAGAGGTACCGCCTCCGGTCCCCGTGCCGGACGGCGGCGGCAATGACGTGCCCGAACTGCCGGTCAAGACGCCGCCGTCCCCGCCGACGCCAGGCACCGGTATCGACACGCCGGGGACCCCTGGTACGCCTGGTACCCCTGGTACGCCGGGTACTCCTGGCACGCCAGGTATCCCGACCGTACCGGCGACGCCAACGACGCCAACGCCGCCGGGCGACACCGTGGTCGAACCGGTCGTGCCGACCGAAGTACCTGAACCAGGCACGCTGTGGCTCGGCGGTATCGCACTGGCTGCGCTGCTGTGGCTGCGTCGCAAGGGGTCGCGCGTCCGCTGAAAGACGCAGACAACGCAGACAACAAAAAACCCGCGAGGTGTGAACCTCGCGGGTTTTTTATCGTGGGTAGCGGGGGCGAAGCCTGCAGCGCGCTTCGCCCGGACTGCCCCGGCAATCACATCATGCCGTCCATACCACCCATGCCGCCCATGCCGCCCATACCACCCATGCCGCCGGCTGGCTTGTCTTCAGCCAGTTCCGACACCATGCAATCGGTGGTCAGCATCAGGCCGGCGATCGACGCTGCATTCTGCAGTGCCGAACGGGTGACCTTGGCTGGATCCAGCACGCCCATTTCGACCATGTCGCCGTAGGTGCCGTTGGCTGCGTTGTAGCCGTAGTTGCCGGTGCCGGCCAACACTGCTGCAACGACGACCGATGGCTCTTCGCCGGCGTTCTGGACGATCATGCGCAGTGGCTCTTCCATTGCGCGCAGAACGATCTTGATACCAGCGTCCTGGTCAGGGTTGTCGCCCTTGACAGTGATGTTGGCACGAGCGCGCAGCAGGGCCACGCCGCCGCCGGCAACGATGCCTTCTTCCACAGCAGCGCGGGTAGCGTGCAGTGCATCTTCGACGCGTGCTTTCTTTTCCTTCATCTCGACTTCGGTGGCTGCACCGACGCGGATCACGGCAACGCCGCCGGCCAGCTTGGCCACGCGCTCTTGCAGTTTTTCGCGGTCGTAGTCCGAGGTCGCTTCTTCGATCTGGGCGCGGATCATCTTGACGCGGCCTTCGATCGATTCAGCCTGGCCGGCGCCGTCGATGATGATGGTGTTTTCCTTGCCGACTTCGATGCGCTTGGCCTGGCCCAGCTCTTCCAGCGTGACCTTTTCGAGCGTCAGGCCGACTTCTTCAGCGATGACCTGGCCGCCGGTCAGGACAGCGATGTCTTCCAGCATGGCCTTGCGACGGTCGCCAAAGCCTGGGGCCTTGACAGCGACGGTCTTCAGGATGCCGCGGATGTTGTTGACGACCAGGGTCGCCAGCGCTTCGCCGTCGATGTCTTCAGCGACGATGACCAGTGGACGGCCAGCTTTCGCGACTTGTTCCAGTACCGGCAGCAGGTCACGGATGTTCGAGATCTTCTTGTCGCACAGCAGGACGAATGGGTTTTCGTGCACGGCGACTTGCTTGTCCGGGTTGTTGATGAAGTACGGCGACAGGTAGCCGCGGTCGAACTGCATGCCTTCCACGATGTCCAGTTCGTCGTTCAGCGACTTGCCGTCTTCCACGGTGATGACGCCTTCCTTGCCCACTTTTTCCATCGCTTCAGCGATGCGCTCACCGATCGAGGTTTCCGAGTTGGCCGAAATGGCGCCGACTTGTGCGATCTCTTTGGTGGTGGTGGTTGGCTTGGCGATCTTGCGCAGTTCTTCGACGGTGGCAGCAACTGCCTTGTCGATGCCGCGCTTCAGGTCCATCGGGTTCATGCCGGCGGCAACGAACTTCATGCCTTCGCGAACGATGGCTTGTGCCAGCACGGTCGCGGTGGTGGTGCCGTCACCGGCGTTGTCGCTGGTCTTGGAAGCAACTTCCTTGACCATCTGCGCGCCCATGTTCTGCAGCTTGTCTTTCAGTTCGATTTCTTTGGCGACCGAGACACCATCCTTGGTGACGGTCGGCGCGCCGAACGAGCGCTCGAGCACGACGTTACGGCCTTTCGGGCCCAGGGTGACTTTGACTGCATTGGCGAGGATATTGACGCCTTCGACCATCTTGGCGCGCGCTGCGTCGCCGAATACTACTTCTTTAGCTGCCATTTGTTATTTCTCCGAAATGTTCGTGAGTGGGGTCAGAAATTACAGTGCGACGATCGCGAGGATTTCTTCTTCGCGCAGCACCAGCAGTTCCTGGCCATCGATCTTGACGGTCTGAGCGCCATACTTGGAGAACAGCACGCGATCGCCGACTTTCACTTCCAGAGGGCGGAGCTGGCCGTTATCTTGCACTTTACCGTTACCAACGGCGAGAACTTCGCCTTGGTCCGGCTTCTCTGCCGCGGCATCAGGGATGATCAGGCCGGACGCAGTTTTGGTTTCCTGGTCGAGACGCTTCACGATTACGCGATCGTGCAGAGGGCGAAGGTTCATGCAAAACTCCTTAATATTCAATGGATTAACTGGCGTTTTTGACGCCGTCGCAGCAAGTTGATGATGCTGCGCCGGTCTGCAAAGAGTTGTTAGCACTCTCAGCTAACGAGTGCTAATTATAGGGACGATAACCTGCCTTTTCAAGGCGCATGATGGCGAAAACATTTTAAACACTTGATATAGCGCAATCATGACATTGGCATATGCGCAATGTTTGCCAGCGTTTGTCGGCTGTGGATGGCACGACCGGAGGGCGGCAGCGTACACCGCCGACCACATTGACGCCGCACGCCAGCGTGTTATTACTGCCGCACGGCAATGGGCACCGGTTGACGGAAAAAGCAACTCGATCCTATAGTGTCGAATGATTTCCGAATTCCAAGACCTCTCAGACAAAATCGACCGGCTTGCGCAACTGACCCAGTCGTTGCGCGCCGAGAATTACCTGCTCCGCCAGGCCAATACCTTGCTCAGCACCGAGAACCTCGCGTTCAAGGAGCGCCTGATCGAGGCGCAGCGCCGCGTCGAAGCATTGCTCGACGAATTGCCGAAGCCGCCGGACGCATCGGGCGACGCAGACGAATCTGCCGCAGCCGAACCAGCCGAAGAGGCGCCGCCCGATCCCAATGCGCCGATCCCGCCGCATCTCGCCCACGCTCGTCGTCAGGGGGCACTATGATCCATCTCGACGTGCATATCATGGGCCAGTCCTACCGTCTGGCGTGCCGCGACGGCGAACAGCGCACGCTGCGCGAAGCGGTGAGCTACCTCGACGGCAAGATGTGCCAGCTGCGCGATTCCGGCAAGGTCAAGGGCACCGACCGCATCGCCGTGATGGCGGCGCTGAGCGTGGCTGCCGAATTCCTGTCGGTGAAGTCGCCGCAAGGGCCGCTGTCGGACATGTCGATCCTCGAGGTCAAGCAAAAACTCGAGTCGATGCACACGGTCCTCGATCGGGTATTGGCGGGCCAGGAAAATCTGTCCTGAAAGGCCGAATCCGTTTGACAGGGCTGGTCAAAGGAGTAAACTCTCTTCTGCCCTGCGGTGTTCGAGATTTGCCATATATTCCTTGAACCATTCTTACGCATAGGTCGTGGAACAAGTTCGATGGGTGTGAGCGTCGCTAGTCCGACGAACCCGAAATTGATCTGACCGTGACCGCCTTGAACCGTTGTGGTTCAGGATGCCGGCAAAAACGGCACAGGCGGGGACTAAACATACAAGCGGTTGCGCACTCGGTACGCAGCCGCTTTTTTTATGTGCGCATTCACTGATGCATCCGATGCATCGTGTGCTGGCAGGGAGAACAGCGCGATGCGCTACTGGTTGATGAAATCCGAGCCCGACGAAGTCAGTTTCGACGACGTCCTGGCCGCCCCCGGTGCCACCGTGGCCTGGTTTGGCGTACGCAACTACCAGGCGCGCAACTTCATGCGCGACGCCATGGCCGTCGGCGACGGCGTGCTGTTCTACCACTCGGGCGGCAAGCTGCCCGGCGTGGCCGGCATCGCCGAAATCGTCAGTGGCCCGTACCCCGATGCCTCCCAGTTCGACGCCGCCAGCCATTACCACGACCCGAAGGCCACGCCCGAAACGCCGCGCTGGATCTCGGTCGATGTCAAGGCGGTCGAAGCGGGCCGCTTCGTGCCGCTGGCCGAACTGCGCACGGTGGCTGCGCTGGACGACATGGTGCTGCTGCAAAAGGGCAGCCGTCTGTCGATCTCGCCGGTCACGAAAGCCCAGTACACGACCATCGTCGCGCTCGTGCGCGGCAAAGGAACGACATGATGGCGCTCGCATTCGATCCGCTGCTGATTCTGGCCCTGCTGGCGATGGGCGCGTTTGGTGGCTTCGTGGCTGGCCTGCTTGGCGTCGGCGGCGGCATGATCCTCGTGCCGTTCATCACGATGATCTTCACGGCGCGCGGCTTTCCCGAGGAACTCGTGGTGCACATGGCGATCGCCACCTCACTGGGCACCATTTTCTTTACCTCGTTGTCGTCGGTGCGTGCGCATCACAAGCACGGCGCCGTGCTGTGGCCGATCGTACGCTTGTTCACGCCCGGCATCCTGCTCGGCGCGTGGATCGGGCCCTGGATCGGCAAGCAGATGAACACCCCGGTGCTGGCCTTCTTTTTCGGCTGCTTCGTGGCGTACTCGGCGATCCAGATGCTGATCGGGAAAAAACCGGCAGCGGCGCGTGAGCTGCCCGGCAAGCCGGGCATGTTTGCCGCGGGCAGCGTGATCGGCATCCTGGCAGGGCTCGTGGGGGCGGGCGGCGCCTTCGTCTCGGTGCCGTTCATGACGCGCTGTAATGTACGCATCCATAACGCCGTGGCCACCAGTGCCGCGATCGGCTTTCCGGTTGCGCTGATGGGGACCCTGTCGAACGTCTATTTCGGCTGGGGCGAACCTGGGTTGCCGCCCTGGTCGCTGGGCTTCATCTACCTGCCGGCGCTGGCGATCATCGTGCTGGCCAGCGTGTCGATGGCGCCGCTGGGCGCGCGCACCGCGCACAAGCTGCCGGTACGTCAACTACAGCGCATCTTCAGCGTCATCCTGTGCGCGCTGGCTGCCTACATGTTCTGGAAAGCGTTCAACTAGACTGTAGCTAGGCCTTGCGCACCCGCGCGCGGTCCAGCGGCAGGTCGCGCATGCGCAGGCCGCAGGCGTCGAACACCGCGTTGGCAATCGCCGCTGCCGCCGGGCCCTGCGCCGCTTCGCCGGTGCCCAGGAACGGCTGGCCGGGGCGGTCGATCAGGTGCACGTCGATCTGCTCCGGCGCCTGGGCAAAGCGCAGGATCGGATATGATGCCCAATCCACCGTCAGCACGCGCGATGCGTCGAAGCGCACCTGTTCCAGCAAGGTCCAGCTGGCCGACTGGATGATGCCGCCCTCGATCTGGTTGCGCACGCCGTCCGGGCTGACGATCTCGCCGCAATCGACGGCGCTCACCGCGCGCGTGATGCGCACCAGGCCCGTCTCGCGCGCCACCTCGACTTCCACCGCGATGGCGCAGTACGAGGCCAGGTTTTTGTAGCGCGCAAACGCGAAGCCGCGGCCGCGCCGGGCAGGGCGCCGGTACGCATCCCAGCCAAATTTTGCTGCCGCCAGCTTGACCACGTCAAGAGCGCGTGGATCGTCCAGATGCCGCAGCCGGAACGCGACCGGGTCGCTGTTCGCGGCGCGCGCCAGTTCGTCCATGAAGCTTTCGATGGCAAACACATTGCAGTAGGCGCCCAGGCCGCGCAGCGCCGACGAGCGCAGCACCGGCTTTGGCTGGAAGTGGTGCACCACGCGCGCATTGGGCAGCACGTAATACGGAATCGCATTGCGGTCGCCGCTGCCTTCGGGTTGCGGCGCAGGCTTGGCAACGGGTGGCGCAAACGGGCGCGCCAGGTGCGTGGCCGCCAGCAGGTTACCGGCCTTGCCGGGGCGCGTGTTGTGCGGTGGCGTGAAGACGTCGTGCTGCCAGTCGGCGATGCGGCCGGTGCTGTCGAGCGTGGCGGCCACCTGCACCACCATCGCCGCGCCGAACGGCTCCCACGCGTGTTCTTCTTCGCGCATCCACTGCACGCGCACGGGCCGACCGGGCAGGGCGCGCGCAAGCAGGATGGCGTCGGCCGCGACATCGTCGGCCCCGTTGTGGCCATAGCAGCCCGACCCTTCGACGTGGATGCAGCGGATCGTGTCTTCGTTGACGGCGATCAGTTCGGCCAGGGCCGTGCGCAGCGGGAAGACACCCTGTGCGTGGGTCCAGACGGTATAGCGGCCATCGACCAGTTGCGCCACGGCGCACGAGGGGCCGATCGAGGCGTGCAGCTGGAACGGGCGCGTGTAACGCGCGGCAAACTGGCGGCCGGCCGATCCGGCGGTGCCACGCGCCAGGATCGGCAGCGCCTCGGCCGGCTGGGCGCGGATAAAGGCATTCACGTCGGGATGCACCGGCAGCGACGCTGGCGTCTCCCAGCGCGTGGCCCGCGCCAGCGCCGTCGCCGCCTTCACGGCGCGGTACTCGCCCTCGGCGATCACGGCGAGAAAGCGCCCGTCCTGCACCACCTTGAGCACGCCCGGCAGGCGTTCGATCGCGGCGGCATCGACAGCGATCAGCCGCGCGGCCTGCGACGGCGGCCGCACGATGCGCGCATGCACCATCTGCGGCAGCCGCAGGTCTTGCACGTAGGCAGCGCCACCCGTGACCTTGGCCGGGATATCGATGCGCGGCACCGACTTGCCGATTGCCGTGCGCGGGCTTGGCGGGGGTGGTGCGGGCGTTGGCGTGGCGCGCAGGTGCAGTTCCTGGCCCGTCACCAGTTGCCCGAACGTGACGCGCCGGCCGCCCGTGCTGAATGCGCCATCCTTGAGCGCCAGGCTGCCCGCGGGCGCGCCCAGGCGCGTGGCAGCCAGTTCGCCCAGGCGCAGACGCACTTGGCCGGCCACATGGCGCAGCGCCGTGCCGCTGTCCTTCATCGAATTGCTGCCGGCGGTGATGCCTTCGTCCGGCGTGCGCGCCGTGTCGGCGGTGACGAGCTGCAGGCGGCCAGGCGCCAGGCGCAGTTCGTCGGCCACTACCTGCAAGAGCGCAGTCTTGATGCCTTGCCCCAGTTCGGCCTTGCCGGTAAATACCGTGATGCGTTCATTGGCCTCGATGCGGATCCAGGCGTCGAGCCACGGCGACTTGTCCAGGCTCTTGGGCAGCTCACCGGGGGCGGCAACGGCGGTTGCCGGCAGCGCGAACGACAGCGTCAGGGCGCCGCCGCCAGCGAGAAAGGCACGGCGGCCGGTATCGATCATCATGGCTTGCCCTTCGCTGCCAGCGTATTGGCGGCGCGCCGCACGGCGCGCAGGATGCGCATGTGCGTGCCGCAGCGGCACAGGTTCGGCGACATGTGGGCGCGGATCTGGGCGTCGGTCGGCGCCGGCGTCTTTTCGAGCAGCGCCGTGGCCTGCATCAGCATGCCGGCGATGCAGTAGCCGCACTGCGCGGCCTGCTCGTCGATGAAGGCTTGCTGCAGTACGCCCGGGGTGGTGGCATTGCCCAGGCCTTCGACCGTGCGCACCGGCCGCTGGCCGACGATGGACACCGGCACCATGCACGACATCGCAGGCTTCCCGTCCAGCAGCACCGTGCACGAACCGCACTGGCCCAGGCCGCAGCCGAACTTCGCGCCATTGAGTTCGAGGTCATTCCGCAGCACGTACAGCAGCGGAGTATCGGCATCCTGGTCGACGGCGTGCACCTTGCCGTTCACTTGCAGGCGGTAGGTCGTCATTCTTTGCTCGCTTTGCGCACGGCCTTGTCCAGATCGGGCCACACGGGTTGATTCGCGCCATATTTTCGCAGGTAGGCTGCCAGGGCGCCGGTCTGTTCGTCGGTGAGAATCGTTTTAAAGGCCGGCATGAAGCGCGACGGCTCGCCATCGGGCGGCGTGATGCCGTCCAGCGTGATGTGAATCAGGTCGCGCGGGTCGGGGTCGTACAGCGCGATCGCCTTTTGCAGCGGCAGCGCGGTGCCGGAACTGGCGTCGCGTCCGGCGTCGTGGCAGCGTGCGCACGCATTGTCATAGACCGCGTAGCCAAGCGTCATGCGTTGCAGGTCAGGATCGTCATTGGCCGGTTTGGGCAGCGGGCCGGCCTGCTGCGCCGGCGTCGCGCGCGGCGGCGCCTTGGCCAGCTGGCTGTGGGTCCAGGCGGCCAGCGCCGCCACGTCGCGCTCGTCCGCTTGCGCCAGGTGCGTGACCACATCCTGCATCGGCCCGGCCGCCATCGCGTGGTCGTGCGCGACGCCGGTGCGCAGATACGCATGCAGCTGGTCGCGGGTCCAGGGCAGGGGCGACGGCGAATGTTCGTTCAGCGCCGGCGCGTACCAGTCATCGGCTTCGCCGCCGTCAAGCTGCTTCTTCAGATCGGGGCTGCCCAGCAGCGTGCGCGGCGTGTGGCAGGCGGCGCAGTGGGCGACCGCGTCGGCCAGGTACGCGCCGCGATTCCATTCGGCCGATTGACCGGCGACCGGCTGCCAGGGCGTGTCGTCCAGGTACAGCACGTTCCAGAACGCGACCAGAGGGCGGAACCCGAACGGGAAGGTCATCCGGTTCTCGCGTGCCGGCGCCACGATCGCGGGGCGCGTCATGAAGTAGGCGTATAAATCCTGGATGTCGCCGTCGGTCATGCGTACATAGTGGTTGTACGGGAAGGCGGGATACAGTAGGTGGCCATCGCGCGCGACGCCTTCGCGCATCGCGCGTGTAAAAGCCGCTTCGCTCCAGGCGCCGATGCCGGTCCTGGTGTCGGGGGTAATGTTGGTGCTGTGGACCGTGCCGAACGGGGTGTTCATCGGCTTGCCGCCGGCAAAGGGCCGCGACAGATCCGGCGTATGGCACGAGGCGCACATGCCAAGGCGCGCCAGGTTGGCGCCGCGCCCGATGCGGGTGGTGTCGAAGGATTGTTGCGCGGTCTGCGGCGCCAGTGCGGGGCGCCACATGATGGCAAACGCGATGCCGCTGGCGACGATGACGGCTGCGAGCAGCAGCCACCAGCCGGTATGTCGTTTGCGCTGGACTTGAACCATCGGGACTCCGTGTCGGGGAGGCCCATTGTGGATGCAGCAAGGGTGGGCGCTCTGTGCGTTCGCCCACCCAGGGGGTACTTATGCCGTCACGGGGCGCGTGGGCGCTTTGCGGTATGCCCATACCAGCATGGCCAGCGCAGCGATGATCATCGGCAGCGACAATACCTGGCCCGACGTGATCGGCAAGCCGAACACGGTGGTTTCCCAATCCGGCACGCGGAACCATTCGGTGAAGAAGCGCGCGCAGCCATACAGCAGCGTGAACATGGCGCCGACGGCCAGACGCGGACGCGCCTTGCGTGCGAACATCCACAGGATGATGAAGACCAGCACACCGTCGATCAGCGCCTGGTACAGCGGCGACGGATGGCGCGGACCGGTCACGCCCGGCCACAGCATGGCCCACGGCAGGCTCGGATCGGCCAGACGGCCCGGCAGTTCGGCGTTGATGAAGTTGCCCATGCGGCCGGCGGCATACCCGAGCGGCACGAGCGGCGCGATGAAGTCGTACACGTCGAGGATGTTGCGGCGGCGCTTGCGGGCCCACAGCGCCATCGCGATCAAGACACCCAGGAAGCCACCATGGAACGACATGCCGCCGCGCCAGATCATGAAGATCTCGAGCGGGTGGGCCAGGTAGTACAGCGGCTGGTAGAACAGCACTTCGCCCAGGCGGCCACCAATGATCACACCGAGCATCCCGTAGAACAGCATGTCGTCCAGGTCATCCTTGGTCCAGCCCTGCACCGCCACGTGCGGCATGCGGATGCGCACGCGGCCCAGCATGATGAACAGGGCAAAGGCGACCACGTACATCAGGCCATACCAGTGGATTTGCACCGGCCCGAGCGCGAGCGCGATCGGGTCCGGCTGCGGATGAATCAGCATAATCAGTCTTTCTTCAATAGGTCCAGGAAGCCCTTGAGGACGGGCGAATCGTTATCGCGCCGCCACGCCAGGCCTGTTTCGGCCAACGGCGCGGCGTCGCGCAGGGCACGGTATTCTACGCCGGGGCGCATCAGGTTCGACACGGATTGTGGCACAAGTGCCAAGCCCATGCCGCCGGAAACCAGGCTGACGATGGTCTGCATCTGGATTGCCTCCTGCCCGATCGTGGGCACCACGCCTGCGGCGCGGTAGCAGGCCAGGATCGCATCGTGCAGGCTGGGCGCCACCGTGCGCGGGAAGATTACCAGCGGCAGCGGGGGCAGGTCGCGCAGCCACACCGGTCCTGGTGTAGCCAGCGCTGCCAGTCCGCTGGGCGCGCACAGCACCAGCGGTTCGTCGAGCAGCTTGCGGTAGTCGAGCGCCGGATCGGCCGTTCCCGCGGGTGCGCCCGGCTGCAGCGGGATCACGAAGCCGGCATCGATGCGGCCGGACAGCAGGTCGTCGAACTGCACGTCGGACGTCGCCTCGTGCAGCACCAGGCGTACGCCCGGGAACGCCGCGCGGTAGCGGCGCAGCACGTCGGGCAGCATGCCCAGGCCGGCCGTGGAAACAAACGACAGCGCCAGGCGGCCCGCTTCGCCGCTGGCCGCGCGCCGCACCAGTTCGGGCAGCGCGCCGGCTTCATCGAGGATGCGGCGCGCTTCGGGCAGCAGCGCGCTGCCGGCCGCCGTCAGGCCGACCATGCGGCGGTTGCGCAAAAACAGCGGCGCGCCGAGCAGGTCTTCGAGATTGGCGATGCTTTGCGAGAGCGGCGGCTGCGTCATGTGCAGGCGCTGCGCGGCGCGACCGAAATGCAGCTCTTCGGCCACGGCGACGAAATGGCGGAGCTGGCGCAGTTCGGGATGCATTGATGGCGGTGATGGATGGACAGGACTCGGTGAGTTGTCCAATGTATCACAGCACAAGTATCACAGCGCCACCATGACAGCGCCGGGGTCTGGTCAGCGGCGCTTTTCCAGCGACTTCTTCACGCGGTCGGTGCGGCGCTGTTCATCGACGTCGTGCGCCTTGCGCTTGTCCAGGCCCAGCGCCTTTTCGATGTACTCGAACCAGATGAAGGCGACGACCATCAGGCCGATGATGTACCACCAGGACAGGTCGGCAAAACGCCAGACCTCAAAGCCACGCAGGGAGGCAAGCAGGGCGATCAAGAGGATCAGAGGCATGATGAAAACTCCTTGTAGCCACACATCTTACGGCGTAAATGATGCTTGTGGGAAAATCTAGCAGTTTTCTGTTACACCGTATGAGCAAATGTGGTGATCGCGTTACAGAGTGTATCGCTTGCAGAAGGTCTGCCGGATTGCCGGTAAAATTCACTCAGTCACTAATCCGGAGAATTCCATGAAGCGGTCCCTGTTGTTGTGTGTCGTGCTGTCGGCGTTTGCGTCTGGCAGCGCCCTGGCCCAGGCCGACCTGGCCAAGGCCAAGAATTGCATGGCCTGCCACACGTCAGCCACCAAGCTGGTTGGCCCGGCCTACAAGGACGTCGCCGAGAAATACGCGGGCCAGAAGGGCGCCGAAGACAAGCTGGTGCAGAAGGTACTCAAGGGCGGCTCAGGCACCTGGGGCCCGATCCCGATGCCGGCCAATCCGCAGGTCAGCGAGGCCGAAGCGCGCTCGCTGGTCAAGTGGGTGCTCGCGACCAAATAAGCCATCCGGCTGCTGCACGACACGAAGCGCGCCTGCGTGAGCAAGGCGCGCTTTTTTATGGGCGATCCGCAGGCCACGTGGTGTAAGATCGCCGGCTATTCTCCCGCCTTTCCCACCTGACCAAAGCATGACCACCATCGATTCTCCCGCACCCGATACGCCCCGCGAGGTCGTCAAGCCCACCATCGGCGTCTACCGCCGCCACCTGCTCGTGTGCACCGGCTCACGCTGCAGCGCTGACGGCGCTTCGCAGGCATTGTTCGACAGCCTGGGCGAGAAGTTCAAGGCCAGCGGCCTGGATGGCGGCCCGCTGCGCGTCAAGCGCAGCCGGGTGAGCTGCTTCGCGGCGTGCAAGGGCGGGCCGATCGTCTGCGTCCAGCCAGACGGCACCTGGTACTACAACGTCACGCCGGACAATATGGACCGCATCATCGACCAGCACCTGTGCAAGGGTGAGCGCGTGGAAGACCTGGTATTCCACCAGGCGGGCACGGAGGCGTGACGACGATGGCGCACCGCTTCGACGACGCCCAGGTCGACGGCGTCTACCGCGCCATCGCCGAGCGGCGCGACGTGCGCCACTTCATTCCCGGCGCAATCGACGAGGCGGTGCTGCTGCGCCTGCTGACGGCGGCGCACCAGGCCCCTAGCGTCGGCATGATGCAGCCGTGGCGCTTCATCCGCATCGCGTCAGCGCCATTGCGTGAACAGATCTGCGCGCTCGTTGAAGCGGAGCGCGTGGCCACCGCCAACGCCCTGGGCGAGCGCGGCGCCGAATTCATGCGCCTGAAGGTCGAGGGACTGCGCGAATGCGGCGAGGTGCTTGTCGTGGCGCTGATGGACGGGCGCGAACGGCACGTGTTCGGGCGCCGCACGTTGCCCGAGATGGACCTGGCCTCGGTGTCCTGCGCGATCCAGAACATGTGGCTGGCGGCGCGCGCCGAAGGGTTGGGGATGGGGTGGGTGTCGCTGTTCGATCCCGTGCAACTGGCGGCGTTGCTCGGGATTCCGGAAGGCGGCAAGCCGGTGGCGATCCTGTGCCTGGGCCATGTCGCCGAGTTTTATCCGAAGCCGATGCTGGAACTCGAAGGCTGGGCCCAGCGGGGCACGCTGGGCGATTTTGTCACGCTCGACCGCTGGTAGCGAGCGCCGGTAGTAAGTGCCGGTAGTGAGCGCCGATGCAGCGTCAGCTTGCAAACATCTTCAGTAACGCCACTGCCGGGGCCGCCGAGCCGATGCGCCGGTTGGCTTGCGCAGCTTCCAATACTTCCACCAGCTCATCGTATTTGTCGGCCTGACGATCATTCAGGTTGATCATGTTCATGCTCCAGCGCGGGAATGTGCGAAACTTGGCTGGTTCGTTATAGAGAACGCGCGAATTCTTGTGGCGGGGATCGAGTTCAATCTTCTGGTACAGCTTGTCGAGCGTTGCTACCGGACCCTCCAGCACCTGGAGGAACCAGCCGCCGTTGTAGAATAAACTTCCGGTCACGTCGAGTGGGGCATTGTTATTCTTCGCCGTGTCCTGGATTGCTGCCAGGTCGGTAGGGGACATCTTGCGGGTGGCCTGGCTGACGTAGACGAGTTGATTGATCGACATGAAAGAACTTCTTTCTTATTGGAAAGAAAGTACGATAGCGCGACACACAGCGATTGTCGATGCAATGTTGCCGATTGGAAAATTTGAGCGGGTCAAAGGTGCGCGCTGCACCCGTCGGTGCGACGCCCGCTATCGCACTCATCAACATTGCCAATCCACGAGTACACGAAGTTTTTCTATAATTTTGTCAAATCTTACCGATCAGACAGGAGAAACAAATGAGTGTGGACAATATCCCGGCCAAGTGCCCGTTCAGCGGCGCAGCCGGCACCGGTACGACCAATCGTGACTGGTGGCCAAAAGCACTGCGTCTCGATCTGCTCGCCCAGCATTCGGCCAAGTCCGACCCGATGGGTGGCGACTTCGATTACCGCGCCGCCTTCAACAGTCTCGACCTCGAGGCAGTCAAGGCCGATCTGGCCAAGGTGATGACGGATTCCCAGGAGTGGTGGCCGGCCGACTTCGGTCACTACGGCGGCCTGTTCGTGCGCATGGCGTGGCATAGCGCCGGCACCTATCGCATTGGCGACGGCCGTGGCGGCGCTGGCCGCGGTCAGCAGCGCTTCGCACCCCTGAACAGCTGGCCCGACAACGTCAGCCTCGACAAGGCACGCCGGCTGATCTGGCCGGTCAAGCAGAAGTACGGCGAGAAAATCTCGTGGGCCGACCTGATCATCCTGACCGGTAACGTCGCCCTCGAAACGATGGGCTTCAAGACCTTCGGCTTTGCCGGCGGTCGCCAGGACGTGTGGGAACCCGACCTCGACGTCTACTGGGGCCGCGAGAACAAGTGGCTGGGCAGCGACGAGCGCTACACGGTGGGTTCGCCCGGCGTCGAAGGCCGCGGCGTCATCGACAAGGACGACGACAGCGAGATCACCCATTCGCGCGACCTCGAGAACCCGCTGGCCGCAGTGCAGATGGGCCTGATCTATGTGAACCCGGAAGGCCCGGACGGCAAGCCCGACCCGGTTGCATCGGCCCGCGACATCCGCGACACGTTCGGCCGCATGGCCATGAACGACGAAGAAACCGTGGCGCTGATCGCCGGCGGCCACACCTTCGGCAAGACCCATGGCGCCGGTCCGTCCGAGCACGTCAAGGAAGAGCCGGAAGCGGCCGGCCTGCATGCCCAGGGTTTCGGCTGGCAGAACAGCTTCGGCAGCGGCAAGGGCCCGGACACGATCACCAGCGGCCTCGAAGTCACCTGGACCAGCACGCCAACGCAGTGGGGCCACGATTACTTCACGTACCTGTTCGGTCACGAGTGGGAACTGACGAAAAGCCCGGCCGGCGGCCACCAGTGGGTCGCCAAGGACGCCGATGCCACTGTCCCGGACGCATATGACGCCACCAAGCGTCATCGTCCGACGATGCTGACGTCCGACCTGGCACTGCGCATGGACCCGGCCTACGAGGCGATTTCGCGCCGCTTCCTGGAAAACCCGGACCAGTTCGCGGACGCCTTTGCCCGCGCCTGGTTCAAGCTGACCCACCGCGACATGGGGCCGCGTGCCCGCTACCTCGGCCCGGAGGTTCCGGCCGAAGTGCTGATCTGGCAGGATCCGGTGCCGGCAGCTGAAGGCGCGGCGATTGACGACGCCGATGCGAAAGCACTGAAAGACAAGGTGCTGGCATCCGGTCTGGCCATCGGCGAGCTGGTATCGACGGCGTGGGCCTCGGCCGCAAGCTTCCGCGGTTCGGACAAGCGCGGCGGCGCCAACGGTGCCCGCATCCGCCTGGTCCCGCAAAAGGACTGGGCTGCCAACGAGCCGGAACAGCTGGGCCGCGTGCTGGCGCAGCTGGAAAGCATCCAGGGCGAGTTCAACGGGGCGCAGACGGGCGGCAAGCAGGTCTCGCTGGCTGACCTGATCGTCCTGGCCGGCAATGCAGGCGTCGAGGCGGCAGCCAAGGCGGCGGGTCACGACATCACCGTGCCGTTCACGCCGGGTCGCACCGATGCGTCGCAGGAGCAGACCGACGTGGAATCGTTCCACGCGATGGAACCGGTGGCAGATGCCTTCCGTAACTTCGAGAAAGCCCTGTACAGCATCCCGGCCGAATCGTTGATGATCGACCGCGCCCAGTTGCTGACGCTGACGGCGCCGGAAATGGCAGTGTTGGTAGGTGGAATGCGCGTGCTGGGTACCAACACGGGCGGCAGCGCCGATGGCGTGCTGACGCAGCAGAAGGGCGCGTTGACGAATGACTTCTTTGTCAATCTGCTCGACATGGCCACCGAATGGCGGCCTGCCACGCGGCCGGGCCAGGGCGTCGAACGCTTCGAAGGCCGCGATCGCAAGACCGGCGAGAAGAAGTGGACCGCGTCGCGCGTCGACCTGGTGTTCGGCTCGAATGCACAGCTGCGTTCGATCGCCGAGGTGTATGCCAGCGCCGACGCCGGCCAGAAGTTCGTGAAGGACTTCGTGGCGGCCTGGACCAAGGTGATGGAGCTGGACCGCTTCGACGTGAAGTAACTCTGTCGTCTGGCCCGGGGTGAACCCCGGGCCTTTTTCTTTTCAGCCTGGCCCGTTCACATCAGCGCGTGATGCGGCGCTTGGCGACATCGGCCAGCACCTTCGACAACCCCTGCGCATCGGCCTCGCCAGTTGCCGCGATATAGCCACGCACATAGGCCGCCTGCTTGGCGACCTGGCTGCTGCCACCCTTGAGTTCTTCGAGCAGCTGGTCAGCCACGGCCAGGTCGTTCAGCGCGCCCAGGCGGTCCTGCAGCTTTTCGAGATGGCCCAGGTAGCGCTTGACGCGCTGCGCCGGCAGCAGGTCGCGGAAGAATTCCGCCGCGTAGCGCGCCTTCTTGGCCGCAATGCGCACGCGGTGACGACCCGGTGCATCGGCTTCGTCCAGCCCGTCGATGCGTTTGGCCAGCCGCTTCTCGGCCGTGCGCAGCAGGGGCAGGGCGCTTTTCGCGGCGCGTTCGAGCAGCGGCGAATCTTTTGGCAGGCCACCTTCGGGTTGCCAGCGGCGCTCGCCCAGCCAGTCCTTCAGTTGCGCCATCAACTCGGTATAGCGCGCATCGCGCAGCACGTGCAGGATCTGCGCGTGGTGGCCCGTGGCGCGGTCGTGCGCGGCCTGGCGCAGCGCGTGCGCATCGATGCCCGGCACACGCTTGATGGTGGAATCGGCCAGCACGTCCCAGTCGCGCGCGGGACCGAGTTCGCCGGACAGCCACTCGATGCTTGCATGCAGCGGCACCGGTGGCGGCGCCAGTTCCTCGAACATCGCCAGCAGCGCGCGCAGGCGGCGCAGGCCCACGCGCATCTGGTGCAGGCTCTCGACGTGCTGTTTCAGCACGCCCGGTACGTTTGCTTCGATCTGCGCCACGCAGTTGAGGCCAATGGCCTGGAACGCGTCTTCGAGCGTCATGCGCCCGCGCAGGTGGACCGGTTCGGCCTTGACGGCGCCGATCGGCGCTTCTTTGACGTCAGGTGCTGGCTCTGCTGGCAGCGGCTGGTCCGTTTGCGGTTCGTCGGGCACGTCGGCCACATCGGTCGCCTCTGTGATCGTGACTGCTTCCGTCAGATCGGGCGTCGCAACCGCCGCGATCCCGGGCGTCAGGTGTTTTGTTTTGTGGTGTTTGCTCATGCTGGTGCCTCTCGTGGACAGTGGATGGATCCATCATACGCCTGAGCACTCATCCGTTCACATCTCCATGACAGGCACGTGACATTGCGCACTGCAGGGCAGGTCAGCTTATTTGCCGATCCGGTAAATCACGTCCACGCCCTGCACGAATTTCTGCACGCCCACCAGCTGCGGATCGCGTGGCGACGACACCGATGGGTAGCGGGGCGCATCGCTGGCCAGCCCCATCGCGTTGGACAGGTTCTTCAGTGGTGCCAGCGCCACGCCACCCGCCGGACCCAATTTGGCGCCAATGCCGCGGGCGATGTTCTGCGCCTTCACGCGCGCCGCGCCCAGCGCCTGGCTGACGAGTTCCGCCTCGATCCTGTCGGCGTCGCTGCGGCTGAAGGCCACGGCCAGCGCTTCGACATTGGGCAGGCCCATCAGGCTCTGGATCAGCGCCGTCCACCCGTTCAAGTCACGCACCGTCGCGTGCACGGCGGCGCGGGTTTCGATCGCCGTCACCCGCTCGCCCTCCTTGAGCGGGCGGCGCAGCACGGCCTGCACCGAAATGTCCTCGACCTTCACACCCTGTTCGGCCAGCAGCGCACGGCTCGCTGTCAGGCGCTCGTGGACCAGTTTCCATGCCGCCTCCAGGTCGGCGTCGGTGCTGACGATGTCGAAGTCGATCTCGCCCGTATCCGGCATCACGTGCAGGTCGGCAGCGGCCGTCACGTGGATGAAGGGGTAGGCGGGCAGATCGGCAGCGCGCGCAGGGGCAACGTGCAGCACGGCGGCGACAGCCAATGCGGTGGCAAACATCTTGAGCATGATGATCCTTGTCGTAGCGGGAACATTCCCGTGGCAAGGCCAGCGTAAAGCTTCTAGACCTTGATGTCTATATAAAGTAGATATCAAGGTCTAGATTATGTGGCGTGCATGACGGCAGCTGCGCCGTCAATGCGCGCCTACTCGATCACGAACGCCAGGTCGCGGCCGTTCTGCGCCACCTGGCCCGCATAGTCAGCGGCGTGGATGCGCAGCAGGTACTCGCCGGGCGCCAGGTCGGCGATGCGCCAGCTGCCCGTCTCGATCCTGCCATCGCGCAGGCGGTTGTTGAGCGCATAGTCGAACTGGGTCGACGCGCTGCCGTAGACCGTGATGCCGCTGGTCGGTGCATAGACCGCTTTCACGGCGTCCGGGTTGCGCGGCAGGCGGTCGTAGACCTGCGTGATGACGGGCTGCTCGAAGCCGGGCAGCGGCGTGCCGTCGGCGCGCAGCACCTGGTAACCCAGCTTGTACAGGCCCAGCTTGCGGCGCGCCAGGTTGCCATCCACCTGGTCGTAGGCGTTCACGACGATCTGCAGCTCGCCCAGCGTGCGTTCCAGCTGCAGGGGCTGGCCCTTTTTCGCCGTGATGCGCTTGCCGGCAGTGTCGTACAGGGCGATGCGCGAGATCGTCGGCGCCACCGTGTCAGTAAAGCCGGTGAACGGCAGCGTGAGCGCATTGACGAGCGTGCCGCCCTGGTAGTAATCGAGGTGCACGTGCGCCAGCGCATTGAGTGTGCCGAGCTTGTCGCCGACGGCAAAGCGCGTGCCCCGCGGCACCCGCACGCGCACGGCCTTGCCGGGTTTGCCATTGGCGGTTTCTTCGCGCTGGATCTGGAAGCGCGGATCGAGCGCGCGGCCTTGCGGATCGCGGCCCACGCGCATGTGAATGTATGACAGCGGCCCCACGCTCATGCCTTCGCCGAGGTTGTTGAAACCCCAGTTCGCATATGGATCGGTCACCTTGGCCGGCAGGATCGCCAGCACGGTTGCGCCGACATCGCCGCGCACATCCAGGCCCGCGTGGAAATGGTCGCGGCTGTCGCCGCCATACGTGCCGCGCACTTCGCCCATCACGCCCACGACTTCATGGACGGTGTCTTGCGGGCCAAGCGGCCAGGGCATCGGTGCCGTGCGCCGTTGCAGCGGCGGGCGCGCCAGCACGGGCGCGGCTTCGCCCGCACGCGGCGGCGCCAGGCGGTGCAGGCGATGGGCGTTGGCGTCGGCCACTACCAGGCTGCCGTCGCGCGCCACGGCAATGCCGCGCGGGCCGTTGAGTTGCACGGTGCCGTCGCTGCCGAAACCGTTCGGCTCGAGCGGGTGGTCGGTATCCTCCAGCGGACGGAATTCGCCCGTTGGCGTCATCTGCAGGATGCGCCCGCCGGCACTGGCGACGATGTACAGGTAGCCGTCGCGCGTGACGGCCAGGCCAACCGGGCGGCGCAGCGCGGGCCGGCGTTCGGCCTCGGGTGGCAGCGCGAGCGTGTCGACCGTGCCATCGGGCCGCAGGCGGCGCACCGCGTTGTTGCCGGTGTCGGCGATGTACAGGTTGCCGTCATGGTCGACGGCCAGCGCGCTTGGCGTGTCGAAGGCGGCGGCCGGGCCGGGGCCGTCGAACAGGTTCGGCTTGCCGGTGCCGGCCAGTGTGGTTACCGTGCCGTCCTGGGCGATGCGGCGGATGCGGTCGTTGTAGGTATCGGCCACGTAGACGATGCCGGCGTCATCCACCGCGATGCCGACCGGGCCGTTGAACTGGGCGGCACGGCCGATGCCATCAGCATAGCCAGGACTGCCGTTGCCGGCCAGCGTCGTCACGGCGCCATCTGGCGCGATGCGGCGGATTGCGTGATTGCCCGTGTCGGCCACGTACAGATTGCCCAGATGGTCGAGCGCGATGGCAGATGGCGTATTGAACGCGGCGGCCGTGCCCAGACCATCGGTAAAGCCTTCCTTGCCGCCGGCCAGCGTCGAGACTGCGCCATCGGGCTGCACGACGCGGATGCGGTTGGCCTCGCCCCCGTCGGCGACATAGATCGCGCCACGCGGGCCAATGGCCACGCCGTACGGATCGCTGAAGCGGCTGGCGGGTGCTGCGCCATCGAGCACGCCGTCCTGGCCGTCGCCCGCCAGCAGGTGCACGCGGGCAGCCCAGAATGGCTGTGTTTTGGCGACCGGGGCGGTCAGTACCGGGGTGGCGCCGCTGCGGGGTTCGACCCGGTCAGTGAACCAGAAGACGGTGCCGACGGCCAGGATGGCGGCGCCGGCGAGTGCTGCGATGAGGGGAGTGCGTTTCACGACGACGACCGGCTGATTGCTGAAGTTGCAATCTTAGCCGAAACACGCGAATGGATGGGGTAGGTGGAAATGCGAACGCCGCCGGACGAAGGTCGCGGCGGCGTGCAGGTCTTGCGTATTACTGCGAGGCTCAAATGCGCAGGTCGTCCAGCGACTTGCCCTTGCCCAGGGCATCGACGACCCATTTTGGTTGACGGCCACGGCCGGTCCAGGTCTGGGTATTGTCAGCCGGGTTGTGATATTGCGGATTGACTTTGGCGCCGCCCGTCTTCTTGGCTTTGGTACCGCCCTTGGCCAGCAGTTCCTCGACCGAGATTCCCATATTCTGGGCGATCTCGAGAATTTGCTCACGCGCTTTCTTTACGTCTTGATGCTGGCGGTTTTTGATCTCCTTTTCGATATCGAATTGAAGACCTTTCAGTTCGGCGAGGTTATAACCCGACAGATTGATGTTTGCCATTTTGTTTCTTCCTTGATTAGGTGATTCGATTCGTTTCGAAGAGCCGCGCAGGGATTTTACTATTGAACCGCCAATTTGGAATAACAATCGTGCGCGGGGTTAATTTCGAATCAAATGGAAGGCAGAGCAGCATGTAGAGCGGGTTTATTTTTCCAGCATTCTGATGTGTGCAATTTCTTGCGAAACTGCGCGCGTCACGACATCGCTCAGCGTTTCGCCGAGGCTGTTGCGAATATCGGCCGAGAAACTGGTCATTGCTTTGTCGACGGCATCGGCAATACCGTCGCGCAGGCGCTGTTCGAGCACGAAATCGATCCGGCCCTGCAATTGCTGCAGGATGCGCTCGGTGACGCGCCGTTCCATCACGCTCCATTGTTCGCCGCTCCAGTGGTCGACAGCGCGCCGTTCCAGCGCCTCCGGCGCATCCTGCGGTGCGGCCACCACGGGCGCAGGCGGTGGCGGGGCCTCCGCCTCAATGATCGGCGCCGGCTGCGCGACTGGCGCGCCCGGCGCGTTTGGTTCCGCGACCACTTCGGTCAACACGGGAATACTGGCATCGAAAGCGGGATCGTGGTTCATGATTGTCCTGCGACGAAGTGGGTCAGCGGATAGGATTCTTTTTTATACGCGACATAGCGTTTGCGGCCTTCGGCGGCATCTTCTTCATCGATCGAGATAATTTCAAACACGCGCGCGAATTGCGTGAAATTGCGCGGCCTGCGACGCGTCAGGTTCACGAGCATATCGTGGTGCGGCAGCTCGCTGTCTTCATTATCGGTAATCACGATCGGCGTTTGCGCCGCCAACCCGTCGCCAGCCATCACGTGCGGAATGAAATCAGTATCCGACACGGTCCACATGGCGGCATTCAAGGCGTCGGCTTGTTCGGGGCTATCGGCCAGCACGACGATTTTGGCGCGCGCGCCATATGCCTTGCGCGCGAGGCGGCAGGCATAGGCCAGCTTATCCGGGATATTGGTATGAAAGTCGATGCGTGTCATGGGCGCTTATGGAAAATCGGGAGTGCGCTGGCACTCCCGACAGGGTCAATCCAATTGGTCAGGCATTCATGCCGCTATGGCGCAGCAAGGCATCGATCGATGGCTCGCGGCCGCGGAAGGCCTTGAATGAATCGAGCGCCGGCCGCGAACCGCCCACCGCCAGAATCTCGCGCTGGAAGCGCCGGCCCGTTTCAAACAGGTCGGCGCCGCCATCGACAACGGCTTCTTCGAATGCGGCATAGGCGTCGGCCGACAGCACCTCGGCCCACTTGTAGCTGTAGTAGCCGGCCGCGTAACCGCCCGCGAAGATGTGGCTGAACGAATGCAGGAAGCGGTTGAACGACGGCGGCGTGATCACCGCGAAGTTGCGGCGCACGTCGTCGATCAGCGCCTGGACTTCACCGTTGTGCGCGTCGAAGTCGTAGTGCAGGTGCATGTCGATCAGCGAGAACTCGACCTGGCGCAGCGTCTGCATCCCGGACTGGAAGTTCTTCGCGGCCGTCATCTTGTCGAACAGCGCGCGCGGCAGCGGCTCACCGGTTTTCACGTGCGCCGTCATCTGCTGCAGCTTGTCCCACTCCCAGCAGAAGTTTTCCATGAACTGCGACGGCAGCTCCACCGCATCCCATTCGACGCCCGAGATGCCCGAGACCGACAGTTCTTCGACTTCGGTCAGCATATGGTGCAGGCCGTGGCCGAATTCGTGGAACAGCGTGGTCACTTCGTCGTGCGTGAACAGCGACGGCTGCAGCACGCCGTCTTTCATCGCCGGTGGCGTGAAGTTGCAGACCAGGTAAGCCACGGGCGTCTGCACGGTGCCGCCGTGCAGCAGGCGGCGCCCGCGCGCATCGTTCATCCACGCGCCTTGCGCCTTGCCGGCGCGCGCATACAGGTCGAGGTAGAACTGGCCGACCAGCTGGCCATCGCGCTCGATGCGGAAGAAGCGCACGTCCGGGTGCCAGGTCGGTGCGTCGTCCGGGCGCACGGTCACGCCAAACAGCTCCTGGATCACGCCGAACAGGCCCGCGACCACTTTTGGTTCGGGGAAGTATTCCTTCACTTCCTGGGCCGAGAATGCATAACGCTGCTCGCGCAGCTTTTCGGAGGCGAAGGCCACGTCCCACGATTGCAGGTCGTCGATTGCCAGCTCGTCGCGCGCAAACGCGCGCAGTTCGGCCAGGTCTTTCTCGGCGTACGGGCGGGCACGGCGCGCCAGGTCTTCCAGGAATTCGATCACGTGCTGCGGGCTTTGGGCCATCTTGGCCACCAGCGAGATATCGGCGAAGCTGCCGTAGTCGAGCATCTTCGCTTCTTCATTGCGCAGTTGCAGCAACTTGACGATGTTCGACGAGTTGTCCCACTTCGCGACATCGGTAAACATGATGCCGGCGTCGGACGCCTTGGTCGCGGTGGCGCGGTAGATCGTTTCGCGCAGCGCGCGGTTGGTACTGAACTGCAGGATCGGGAAGTACGACGGGAAGTGCAGCGTGAACAGCCAGCCGGTCTTGCCATCGCGTTCGGCGGCGGCCTTTGCAGCAGCCTTCACGTCGTCCGGCAGGCCGGCCAGGTCGGCTTCGCTGTCGACCACGAGCTTGTAGTCGTTGGTGGCATCGAGCACGTTTTCGGAGAAACGCGTCGACAGTTGCGACTGCTGTTCCTGGATCTCGGCGAAGCGTTCTTTCTTGTCGGCCGCCAGCTCGGCGCCGCCCAGGCGAAAGTCGCGCAGTGCGTTCTCGACGATGCGCTTGCGGGTGTCGCTCAGCGCCTCGAAACCGGCGCTTTCGCGCAGCTGCTTGTATTTGGTGAACAGTGCTTCGTTCTGGCTCAGCGCAGTCGAGAACTCGACGACCTTCGGCTGGTTCTCGTTATAGGTGGCGCGCAGCTCGGGGGTGTCGACCACGTGGTTCAGGTGGCCGACCACGCCCCAGGCGCGGCCCAGGCGCTCGCCGACGTCGTCGAGCGGGGCCAGCGTGGCCCAGGTAACCTCATCCAGCGGCGCCTCGAGCTGCGCCACGACGGCGTTCGCCTCGGCGATCAGACTGTCGATGGCGGACGTGACGTGTTCGGGCTTGATCGCGTCAAAGCGCGGCAAGTCGGAAAAGTCGAGGAGGGGATTGCTCGTTTCGTTCGTCATCAATAGTCCTTCCAGATTCGTTAGCGTTGGTTCTTCAGTTCGCGTTCCGCCGATTCCACCGTGTTTTGCAGCAGCATCGTGATCGTCATCGGCCCCACGCCGCCCGGCACCGGGGTGATGTGGCCGGCCACTTCACGTACGCCGGCAAAATCGACGTCGCCGCACAGCTTGCCCGCGTCGTCGCGGTTCATGCCCACGTCGATCACGATCGCGCCCGGCTTGACCATATCGGCGGTCAGGGTATTGCGGCGGCCAACGGCGGCCACCACGACATCGGCCTGGCGGGTGTGGTAGCCCAGATCCGCGGTCGCGCTATGACATATGGTCACGGTGGCATTGGCTTGCAAGAGCAGCATGGCCATTGGTTTGCCGACGGTGTTGCTGCGGCCGATCACGACAGCGTGCTTGCCGCGCAGGTCGACACCCGTGGTTTCGATCAGCTTCATGCAGCCGTACGGGGTGCAGGGACGGAAGCCTTCCAGGCCCGTCATCAGTTCGCCGGCCGACAGCACCGAGTACCCGTCCACATCCTTGGCCGTCGAAATCGCTTCGATGACTTTGTTGGGGTCGATGTGCTTCGGCAGCGGCATTTGCACGAGGATGCCGTGGATGGCCGGGTCGGTGTTCAATGCTGCAATGCGATCAAGCAGGGCGGCTTCGCTCAGATCGGCGTCGTATTTTTCGAGCACCGAGTGGAAACCCACGTCGCCGCAAGCTTTGACCTTGTTGCGCACATAGACCTGGCTGGCAGGATCTTCCCCGACCAGGATCACGGCCAGGCCGGGCTGCTTGCCGGCTGCGGTGAGCTTGGCGGTGCGCGCGGCGATGTCGGTGCGCAGTTGTTGGGAGAGAAGGATTCCGTCGATGTGTTGGGCTGGCATGGTGGGAGGCTCGTCCTGGGCAAAAACAGAATTATACGGCCCGCGCCTGTGTTGCCGTTCGCTGTCGCCCGTTCCGCATGGCTGAAATGGGCCTTTTTTGCCGTGTTTCAGGCGCTTCGGTATACGATGATTGGTGGCAGGAAGTTCAACATTTCCCTATGCAAATTGTGCAGTTGCAGCATGGTTTTTCACATTATGAAATCCAATATCATAGTTTGAAAATGGGGAAGTCCACTGTTAGAATCTGATGGTTTAGCTAAAAGATAGTTCGAATTTCATCAACCGCCGCCAGCCTGCGCAGGGATCGGATGGGGCGTACCACACTAGGAGACGCATGACATGGCAGCTCAACTCGACCAGTTGACCTCGCAAACCGCCAACGATCCGGATGCAATCGAGACCAAGGAATGGCTCGATGCGCTGGAGGCGGTGATCGAACATGAAGGAACGGAACGCGCCCATTACCTGATGGAGCGCCTGGTGGACCTGGCACGCCGTCGCGGCGCGCACGTCCCGTTCTCGAGCAACACCGCGTACGTCAACACGATTCCCGCGCACCTGAACCAGAACTCGCCCGGCAACCTCGAATACGAAGAGCGCCTGCGCTCGTGGATGCGCTGGAACGCGATGGCGATGGTGGTCAAGGCCAACCGCGCCGATGGCGACCTCGGTGGCCACATCTCGTCGTTCGCTTCGCTGGCCAATATGCTGGGCACGGGCTTCAACCACTTCTGGCACGCCCCGACCGAAGACCACGGCGGCGATCTGCTGTACATCCAGGGCCACTCGTCGCCTGGTATCTACGCCCGCGCCTTCCTCGAAGGCCGCTTGAGTGAAGAGCAGCTGCTGAACTTCCGCCGCGAAGTCGACGGCAAGGGCCTGTCGTCGTACCCGCACCCGAAACTGATGCCGGACTTCTGGCAGTTCCCGACCGTGTCGATGGGCCTGGGCCCGTTGATGGCGATCTATCAGGCGCGCTTCCTGAAGTACCTGCACGCACGCGGCATCGCCAAGACCGACAACCGCAAGGTCTGGGTCTTCTGCGGCGACGGCGAGATGGACGAGCCGGAATCGATGGGCGCGATCGGCATGGCCGCGCGTGAGCAGCTGGACAACCTGGTCATGGTCGTCAACTGCAACCTGCAGCGCCTGGACGGTCCGGTGCGCGGCAACGGCAAGATCATCCAGGAACTCGAAGCCGACTTCCGCGGCGCCGGCTGGAACGTCGTCAAGGTCATCTGGGGTTCGCAGTGGGATCCGCTGCTGGCCCAGGACAAGGACGGCATCCTGCAGCGCGTGATGATGGAATCGGTCGACGGCGAATACCAGAACTACAAGGCCAAGGACGGCGCCTACGTGCGCAAGCACTTCTTCGGCAAGGATCCGGCGTTGCTCGAGATGGTGTCGAAGATGAGCGACGACGACATCTGGCGCCTGACCCGCGGTGGTCACGATCCGCACAAGATCTACGCCGCGTTCAAGAACGCGCAAGAAAACAAGGGCACGCCAACCGTCCTGCTGGTGAAGACCGTCAAGGGCTTCGGCATGGGCAAGTCGGGCGAGGCGCGCAACACCGCGCACCAGACCAAGAAGCTCGATGACCAGGCGATCCGCGACATGCGCGACCGCTTCAACATCGCGATTCCCGACGACCAGCTGGCCGACATCCCGTTCTTCAAGCCGGCCGACGATGCGCCTGAAATGGTGTACCTGCACGAGCGCCGCAAGGCACTGGGCGGCTACCTGCCACAGCGCCGCGAAAAGTCGGACGAAAAGCTGACGGTGCCGGCACTGGCATCGTTCAAGGGCGTGCTCGAGCCAACCCCGGAAGGCCGCGAAATCTCGTCGACCCAGGCGTATGTGCGCGTGATCACGAGCCTGTTGAAGGACGAAAGCATCGGCCAGCGCATTGTGCCGATCCTGGTCGACGAATCGCGTACCTTCGGCATGGAAGGCCTGTTCCGCCAGATCGGCATCTTCAACCAGCAGGGTCAGTTGTACGAGCCGGTCGACCGCGACCAGGTGATGTACTACCGAGAAGACAAGGCAGGCCAGATCCTGCAAGAGGGTATCAACGAAGCGGGCGGCATGAGCTCGTGGATCGCTGCAGCGACGTCGTACTCGTCGAACAACCGCACGATGATCCCGTTCTACACGTTCTACTCGATGTTCGGCATGCAGCGCGTGGGCGACCTGGTCTGGCTGGCGGGCGACATCCGTGCCCGCGGCTTCCTGATGGGTGGCACCGCTGGCCGCACGACGCTCAACGGCGAAGGCCTGCAGCACGAAGACGGCCATAGCCACATCATCGCCGCGACCGTGCCGAACTGCCTGCCGTACGATCCGACCTTCGGTCACGAAGTCGCGGTCATCATCCAGGACGGTCTGCGCCGCATGGTGGAAGAACAGGAAGACGTGTTCTACTACATCACCATCATGAACGAGAACTACCCGCAGCCGGGCCTGAAGCCTGGCCAGGAAGAGGGCATTCTCAAGGGTCTGTACCTGCTGCAGGAAGGCGGCAAGGACAATGCCCAGCGCGTACAACTGATCGGTTGCGGCACCATCCTGCGCGAGTCGATCTTTGCGGCCGAACTGCTCAAGAACGACTGGAACGTCGATGCGGACGTGTGGTCGGCGCCGTCGCTGACGCTGCTGGCACGTGACGGCAACGATTGCGAACGCTGGAACATGGTCAATCCGGAGCAGCCGCAGCGCGTGCCGTACGTCACCGAGATGCTGGGCGCCACCAGTGGCCCGATCGTCGCGACGACCGACTACATGCGCATGTTCGCCGAGCAGATCCGCGGCTTCATGCCGAAGGACCGCACCTATAAAGTGCTGGGCACGGACGGCTTTGGCCGCTCGGATTCGCGCGTCAAGCTGCGCGAGTTCTTCGAAGTGAACCGCTACTACATCACGGTGGCTTCGCTGCGCGCACTGGCCGACGAAGGCAAGATCGACCGCGCCATCGTGTCGCAGGCGATCGCCAAGTACGGCATCGACCAGAACAAGCCGAATCCGGTGACCCAGTAATGCTCACGTCCGCCGCCCCGTGCTGTTCGGGGCGGCGGGTCGAGGCTAACTCACATAACAATTGGAGCTAACACTATGAGCATTGTGGAAGTCAAAGTCCCTGATATCGGCGACTTCAAGGAAGTGGAAGTGATCGAGCTGATGGTCAAGCCGGGCGACACCATCAAGGTGGACCAGTCCCTGGTGACCGTCGAGTCGGACAAGGCCAGCATGGAGATCCCGTCGAGCCACGCCGGCGTGGTCAAGGAAATCAAGATCAACGTCGGCGACAAGGTCGCCGAAGGCTCGCTCGTGCTGCTGCTCGAAGAAGCGGGTGGCGCGGCTGACGCACCTGCTGCCGAAGCTGCACCTGCCGCTGCTGCACCTGCTGCCGCTGCACCGGCTGCCGCCGAAGCGCCAGCCGCCGCACCCGCTGCATCCGGTGGCCTGGTCGACGTGACCGTGCCGGACATCGGCGATTTCAAAGAAGTCGAAGTCATCGAACTGATGGTCAAGGTGGGCGACACGATCAAGGTCGATCAGTCGCTGCTGACCGTTGAATCGGACAAGGCCAGCATGGAAATCCCGTCGAGCCATGCCGGTGTGGTCAAGGAAATCAAGGTCAAGGTTGGCGACAAGGTCGCCAAGGATTCGCTCGTGCTGGTCGTGGAAGCGACCGGCGGCGCACCTGCTGCCGCATCTGCACCGGCCGCTGCGCCAGCCGCTGCTGCACCGGCCGCCGCGCCTGCTGCTGCACCGGCACCGGCACCTGCCGCAGCGCCTGCACCAGCCGCTGCACCGGCACCAGCCGCACCAGGCGTGACAGGCTCGAAAGCCCACGCCTCGCCGTCGATCCGCAAGTTCGCGCGCGAACTGGGCGTGGACCTGGGCCGTGTGCCGGGCAGCGGTCCGAAAGGCCGCATCACCCAGCAGGACGTGCAGAACTTCGTCAAGGGCGTGATGGCAGCGCCGCCTGCCGCCGCGCCGGCAAAAGCCGGTGGCAGTGGTGTTGGCCTCGACCTGCTGGCCTGGCCATCGCTGGACTTCTCCAAGTTCGGTCCGACCGAAACGGTGCCGCTGTCGCGCATCAAGAAGATCTCGGGCCCGAACCTGCATCGCAACTGGGTCATGATCCCGCACGTGACGCACTTCGACGAAGCCGACGTGACCGACCTGGAGCAGTTCCGCGTTGACACCAACGCGTCGCTGGCCAAGCAGAAGTCGGCGGTCAAGCTGACCATGCTGGCCTTCGTCATCAAGGCGAGCGTCGCCGCACTGAAGAAATTCCCGCAATTTAATGCGTCGCTGTCGGGCGATGGCGCAGCGCTGATCACCAAGCAGTACTACAACATCGGCTTCGCGGCCGACACGCCGAACGGCCTGGTGGTCCCTGTCGTGAAAGATGCGGACAAGAAGACCATCTCGCAGATCGCCACTGAAATGGGCGAACTGTCGGCGCAGGCGCGCGACGGCAAGCTGCCGCCGACCGCGATGCAGGGCGCAACGTTCACCATCTCGTCGCTGGGCGGCATTGGTGGTACCGCGTTCACCCCGATCATCAACGCACCTGAACTGGCGATCCTGGGCCTGTCCAAGTCGGCGATGAAGCCGGTGTGGGACGGTTCGACCTTCCAGCCGCGCCTGATGCTGCCGATGTCGCTGTCGTACGATCACCGCGTGATCGACGGCGCCGGCGCCGCGCGCTTCTCCGCCTACCTGGGCGAAGTGCTGGCGGACCTGCGCAAGACCCTTCTGTGATTGGAGCGCACTGATGAGCACTGTTGAAGTGAAAGTCCCGAATATCGGTGACTTCAAGGACGTCGAAGTCATCGAGTTGATGGTCAAGGCCGGCGACACGATCAAGGTCGACCAGTCCCTGGTCACCGTGGAGTCGGACAAGGCCAGCATGGAAATCCCGTCGACGCACGCGGGCGTGGTGCAGTCGATCACGGTCAAGGTCGGCGACAAGATCAATGAAGGCACGCTGCTGCTGACGGTGGAAGAGGGCGCAGCCAGCCCTGCCGCCGACGCCAAGCCGGCCGAGTCCAAGCCGGCCGAGTCCAAGCCAGCCGACGCCAAGCCAGCCGCGCAGATCGGCGCGCAAGCGGTGGCGCCGACGGCTGCCGCCGGCCCGACCGATTCGTACGCACCGGCCCATCCGGCGCCAGCGGTCCAGCCGGGCGCAGCGCCGGCGCCGACCCCGTCGAGCTACAGCGGCGCGGTCGACATCGAATGCGACATGATGGTGCTGGGCGCCGGTCCCGGCGGCTACTCCGCTGCGTTCCGCGCGGCCGACCTGGGCATGAACACCGTGCTGGTCGAAAAATACGCAACGCTGGGCGGTGTGTGCCTGAACGTGGGCTGCATCCCGTCGAAGGCGCTGCTGCACGTGGCCTCCGTCATGGATGAAACAGCGCACATGGCCGATCTGGGCGTGGCGTTTGCCAAGCCAGAAGTCGACATCGACAAGCTGCGCGGCTACAAGGATGGCGTGATCAAGAAGATGACCGGTGGCCTGGCCTTCATGGCCAAGGCGCGCAAGGTCAACACGGTGCAGGGCGTGGGCGCATTCCTGAGCCCGAACCACATCGAAGTCACGGCAGCCGATGGCGGCAAGAAGGTCATCGCCTTCAAGAAGGCCGTGATTGCGGCCGGTTCGTCGGTGGTCAAGCTGCCGTTCGTGCCGGAAGACCCGCGCATCGTCGATTCGACGGGCGCGCTGGAATTGCGCCAGGTGCCGAAGAAGATGCTCGTCATCGGTGGCGGCATCATCGGCCTGGAAATGGCGACCGTGTATTCGACGTTAGGTGCGCGCATCGACGTGGTCGAGATGATGGATGGCCTGATGCAGGGCGCAGACCGCGAGGCCGTCAAGGTCTGGCAGAAGTACAACGCGCACCGTTTCGACAACATCATGCTCAAGACGAAAACCGTCGGCGTGGAAGCGCTGCCGGAAGGGATCAAGGTCACGTTCGAGTCAGCCGAAGCGGGTACAGCCGCACCGGAACCGCAGCTGTACGACCTGGTCCTGGTGGCCGTGGGCCGCAGCCCGAACGGCAAGAAGGTTGCTGCCGACAAAGCTGGCGTGACGGTGAGCGATCGCGGCTTCATCGCCGTGGACAGCCAGATGCGTACCAACGTGCCGCACATTTTCGCCATTGGCGACCTGGTGGGCCAGCCGATGCTGGCGCACAAGGCGGTGCATGAAGCGCACGTGGCGGCCGAGGCGGCTTTTGAGAAGAAGACGCACTTCGACGCCAAGGTCATTCCATCGGTGGCGTACACCGATCCGGAAGTGGCATGGGTCGGCCTGACCGAAGACGAAGCCAAGCAACAGGGCATCAAGGTCGAGAAGGGCCACTTCCCGTGGAACGCCAGCGGGCGCGCCGTGGCCAATGGCCGCGACGAGGGCTTCACCAAGCTGTTGTTCGACGCTGAAACGCACCGCATCATCGGCGGCACGATCGTCGGCACGCATGCCGGCGACATGATCGGCGAGATCGCGCTGGCGATCGAGATGGGCGCCGACGGCGTGGATATCGGCAAGACGATCCACCCGCACCCGACGCTGGGCGAGTCGATCGGCATGGCAGCCGAAGCGTATGAAGGTGTCTGCACCGATTTGCCGCCACCGCGCAAGCGCTGATCGGCAACGTGGCAGGCGAGACCGGGACCTTCATGGTCCCGGTTTTTTTATGCCAGTGCGCAGCGTGCGTGCCGCTTGCAGCACGCCGCCAAAGGTCTAAGATGAAGTGATACGGCGGCAGCAGCGTTGCCGCCTTTCTCGCAACATGCCGGAGGGCATATGGACGAGTACAGCAATGAATACATCGGCACCGTGTACGTGCTGCCGCAATCGCACGCATTCGAACTCCACACGGTGCTGCATGGCGCAGCCACCGTCATCACCGGCACCGTGGCCCAGCCACTGGCGCAGCAACTGGCCGATGCCATACCGGGCGGTGGCGGCGTCGCCGATCCATGCCAGCTTGCCCTGCGGCCGCGCCGTGTCGAGGTAGTTACGCGTGTACTCCACGAACGTCACCGGGCGCCACACAAGATGCACTTCCTGACCCGCGTTCACGAGGTCGAAGAGCAGGGCAGGCCAGTCCCACTGTCGTCCGTCTGAGGGCGTTCCACGAAAAAAAATGCCGCCCGGTTTGTACCGGACGGCATGCATGGAGACGTATCGCAGGCTTCAGGCGAAGCTGACGAAACGCTCCGGAATATCGATTGCGCCATTCTTGGCGGCTGCTGCGTAGGTACGCATGTCGGCGATGACTGCTTCCAGCTGGTCATCGCCCGGATTTTCGATAAAACTCTTCATACGCTCTTGCAGGGCAGCTGCCTGATCACGCCATTCATATCTGGACGACTTGCTCATACTTTCTCCTCGCGGTCACACCGCTCTTATTTGCATTCACGACACCCGTTGTGAACATTTACATAATGACACAGTTTAATCGTAATAGTCGGTACGATGGCACACTGAACTTTCCACGAGGCTACATGCATAAAACTCAGCCGGGTTTGAGCACGCTGCTATAGAACAGTTCCATCCGCGCCGCCAGTTGGCGTTGTGCTTCCTCGCCCGACGGTTCGGCATCCGGAAACAGGAAGCGCCCGACCGGGTCGCCGTTGATACAGCCGATCAGGTGGGTCAGGATGATGGCCGGCGGCACGTCATCGCGCAATTGCAGGCGTATATCGGGCCGCGCGAAAAAGCGCGCCAGCATCTCGCGCGTCATGCGCGGCCCGCCTTCATAAAACGCTTCCGCCAGTTCGGGATTGGTGCCTGCCTCGGCGATCACCACGCGCTGCAGTGCGAGGGCATCGGGCTCGACCAGCAGGGCGTAGAAATCGCGCGCGAATTCATCGAGGATCGTGCGCAACGGGCGCGGATCGACGTCCATATTGCGCTTGGCAAACAGGCGCTCGCGCCGCGAGGCGAGCACGGCCTTGAGTAAGCCGGCCTTGCCGCCGAACTTCACATAGATGGTGCGCACGGCAACCCGCGCTTCGCGCGCGATCGATTCCAGGCTGGTGCGCGTGTAGCCGTTTTTCAGGAACAGGCGGCCGGCGGCCTCGATCAGTTCCTGGTTGCGCGTTTCGATATCGGCTGCCTTGGGACGCCCGGCGGATTTGGTGCAGGTCGGTGCTGTGTTCATACGCTGGACTCTAGAGCAAAATAAAATGAAATGCAACCGTTTCATTTCTTGACTTCGTTGTATTGATGGCGAATAATGCGACGAATCCATTTCATTTCATTTCGGAGCAGCACCATGGCAGAGAACGACATCACGGCACGGCAGGCGAGCGCAGCGCAACCGAAGGCGGACGCTCCCGCCGCCAAGAAGCCGCCCAACAAGCGCGTGCTGATCGTCGTCGGTGTGATTGCGCTACTGGCCATCGGTGCCGGTGGCCGCATGTGGTACCGCAGCTCCCATTTCGTGGAAACCGAAAACGCCTACGTCACCGGCCGCATGCACCAGGTCTCGTCGCGCGTGGCGGGCGTGGTGACAAAAGTGCTGGTGGAAGACAACCAGATGGTCAAGGCGGGCGATGTGCTGGCGCTGCTCGATCCGGCCGACCAGGCCGTGCGCGTCGAGCAGATCCAGGCGCAGATCGCCAGCATGGAGCAGCAGGTCAAGCAGTCCGACGCCCAGTTGCTGCAGGTGCGCGCCCAGGCCAGCGCCGCCGGCGCCCAGGTGCGCCAGGCCGAAGCCCAGTTGCTGCGCGCACGGCAGGACGCCGAGCGTTTCGGCCAGCTGTACAACGACACGATGAAGGCCGTGTCGAAATCCGAAGTCGATGCGTCGAGCGCAGCGCGCGCCGGCGCCGTGGCTGACGTGGCCGCGCGCCGCGACAACGCCGCCGCCGCGCAGGCACAGATTGGCGCCGCTGAAGCGGGCCGCGACGTGCTCAAGGCCGAAATCAAGGTGCTGCAGGCGCAGCTGAAAGACGCGCGCCAGCAACTGGCCTACAACAGCATCGTGGCGCCGGTGGCGGGCCGCATCGGCCGGCGCAGCGTCGAAGTCGGCGCGCGCGTGCAGCCGGGCCAGGCAATGCTGGCCGTGGTCGAAGACAACGTCTGGGTGGTCGCCAACTTCAAGGAAACGCAGCTGGGCGGCCTTGCGCCGGGCCAGGCCGTGAGCCTCGAAGTCGATGCGCTGCCTGATCATCACCTGGTCGGCCGCGTGGACAGCTTCTCGCCGGCGTCGGGCAACCAGTTCGCACTGCTGCCGGCCGATAACGCGACCGGTAACTTCACCAAGATCGTCCAGCGCGTGCCGGTCAAGATCACGCTCGATCCGAAGGACGTCAAGAAGTATGCGGGCCGCCTGGTGCCGGGCATGTCGGTGGTGGCCGAGGTGGAGCTGGGCCAGGACGTGAAACCGACGCAGACCGCAGCCGCGCGCTAAGCACACCATGACCAGCTTGAGCAAATCAGCCCCGCCGGGCGCGATGGGCAGCGGCATGCCGGGCGCACCCGCGAATGGCGCTGCGGTGGACCTGCGCACCTGGGTCGCGATCGCCGCCGGCATGCTGGGCGCCTTCATGGCGGTGCTCGACATCCAGATCACCAATTCGTCGCTGCGCGACATCCTCGGCACGCTGTCGGCCACGCAGGAAGAAGGCTCGTGGATCTCCACCGCCTACCTGTGCGCCGAGATCGTCGTGATCCCGATGACGGCGTTGTTTACCCGCGCCTTCGGCATGCGCAACTACATGATGGGCACGACCGCACTGTTCCTCGTGTTCTCGACGCTGTGCGGCGCGGCCTGGAGCCTCGAGAGCATGATCGTGTTTCGCATGCTGCAAGGCTTCACCGGCGGCGCGCTGATTCCAATGGCGATGATGCTCGTGATGACGCGCCTGCCGCCCTCCAAGCGCGCAACCGGCATGGCCATCTTCGGCCTGACCGCAACGCTGGCGCCGGCGATGGGTCCGACGCTGGGCGGCTATCTCACCGAGCTGTATGGCTGGCCGTCGGTCTTCTACATCAACTGGGTGCCGGGCGTGCTGCTCATCGCCGGCATGATGTGGGGGATGGATTCGGAGAAGTCCAACGTCCGCACGCTGATCAAGGCCGACTGGCTCGGCATCGGGCTGATGGCCATGGGCCTGGCCTGCCTGACGATCTTCCTCGAAGAAGGCAACTCGAAGGACTGGTTCGATTCGAGCTTCATCGTGACCTTCGCCGCGCTGTCGCTGACGGGCATCCTGGGCTGGATCGCGCTCAGCTTTACGCGGCCCGATCCGTTCGTGAACCTGGCGCTGTACGGCCAGCGTAACTTCCTGGTGGCGACCACGCTGTCGGCGGTGATCGGCATGGGGCTGTATGGCTCGGCCTACCTGCTGCCGCTGTACCTGGGCCAGATCGCCGGCTACACGCCGATGCAGATCGGCGAAGTGATCGCCTGGGTCGGCCTGCCGCAACTGCTGGTGATGCCGTTCGCGGCCAAGCTGTCCTCGAAAGTGGACAATCGCATCCTGTGCAGCTTCGGCCTGTTCATGTTTGGCATTTCGTGCATCATGAATTCGTACATGGATGCGACCACCGGCTACGACCAGTTGATGTGGACGCAGGTCGTGCGCGCGATCGGCCAGCCGTTCGTGATGCTGACGCTGTCGAACTTTGCCATGTCCGGCCTGCCGCCGCGCGAGATGGGTTCGGCCTCGAGCCTGTTCAACATGACGCGCAATCTTGGCGGCTCGGTCGGCATCGCGCTGCTGGCCACCACGCTGACCAACCGCGAACACTTTCACTCGGCGCGCCTGGGCGAGGCCGTGTCGACCTATGCGCCGGCCACGCAGGAGCGGCTCGACATGCTGACCCAGGCCTTCATCGCCAAGGGCATTGACCCGGCGGCTGCGGCCAACCAGGCGCTGGGCGTGGTCGACCGCCTCGTACGGCGTGAATCGTATGTGATGGCCTACAACGACGGCTTCTGGATCATCGGCATGATCCTGCTCGGCTGCATCGCGGCGATCTGGATGGCCGACAAGGTCAAGTCGCCCGGCGGCGGCGGCGGTGGCCACTGAACCCGCATTCAATTGAAGAGACAAACCATGTTCAAGCCTGTACTTAACGGCGTCCTCGCGATCGCCATCAGCACCCTGTTCGCCGGCTGCACCACACTGGGCCCGGATTTCAAGGCGCCGCTGGCACCCGCCGATGCGGCATTCCGCCATGTCGACGCCAGCACGGACGGCGCGCGCCTGCCGGCCACCTGGTGGCAGGTGTTTGGCGATGCAACGCTCGATACGCTGGAGACGCGTGCCTTGCGCGACAACCCGGGCGTCGAAGCGGCAGCCCAGCGCCTGCTGCAGGCGCAGGCGCAACTGGGCGTCGTGCGCGCAGGGCAGTTGCCGTCGGTGTCGGTGGGCGCGGGCTTGTCCAATGCCCGCACGTCGAGCGAGACGTCGCAGGGCCTGGCCCTCGGTGGCCGCTCGATCGAAGGCAATAACTACAGTGTGGCTGCGTCGTTCTCGTATGAGCTCGACCTGTGGGGCCGCGTGCGTCGCATCGTCGAAGCCAGCGACGCGCAGGCACTGGCTGCGCAGATCGATCGTGACGGCGTGCTGCTGATGCTCTCGGGCCAGGTGGCGTCGAACTACTGGCAGTTGCGCGGGCTGGACGCCGAGCTGGCGATCCTGCGCGACGCGCTGGCCACGCGGCGCGAATCGCAGGATCTGATCGAAGCGCGCTTCAATGCCGGGCTGTCGAACGAGCTGGATGTGTCGCGCACCCGCATCGAGCGCGCCAACGCCGAAGCCGACCTGCACGAAGTCCAGCGCCAGCGCAACCTGGTCGAACACGCGCTGGCCACGCTGGTGGGCGCTTCGCCCACTGCGCCGCTGCTGCCCGAGACGGCGGCCGGCGCATTGCCGCAGCCACCAGCGATCCCGGTGGGCCTGCCGGCCAGCCTCGTGGGCCAGCGCCCTGATCTTGCGGCCAGCGTGGCGCAGCTGAAGGCGGCCAATGCGCAGATCGGCGTGGCCGAGGGCGCGTTCTATCCGGCGCTGTCGCTGACGGGCAATTTCGGCTATGCGTCGCAAAGCCTGAACGATCTGACCAGCGGTGGTGCACGCCAATTTTCGGCCGGGCCGCTGGCCCTGTCGCTGCCGATCTTCGACGGTGGCCGCAACCGCGCCAACCTGGCGCTGGCGCAGGCGCGCTACAACGAGGCACGCGCGAATCACGACACGCGCCTGCTGACGGCGCTGCGCGAAGTGGAAGATGCGCTGTCGGACGTCGAGCAGCGCCACAAGCAGGGCGATGTGCAGGCGCAGTCGCAGCAGGCGGCGGCGCGCGCACTGCTGGTGGCGCAGGCGCGCTATGACCGCGGCGTCTCGACCTATCTGGACGTGACCGATGCCCAGCGCAGCACGCTGGCCGCCGACCGCGCCGCAGCGCAGATCCGCACCCAGCGCCTGCTGGCAACGGTGGCGGTGGCACGTGCGCTGGGCGGTGGCTGGGAGCAGGGCGCGGCACTGGCTACCGTGCGCTGAGACGTGCCGACCCGTGGTTGTCACGACCAACCACGGGCAGGTGTTGCGTAATGGTGCACACGAGGTGCACACGATTCAGATTTGATTCCAATGGGCAATATCGGGTGATATATTTGCGCTCGCTGAAAGAAAACAGACAGTTTTCTTTGCGACCCACTTATCTCGATCTCCCCATGAAAAACAAGAACCTCACGATCGGCGCCCGGCTGGCTTTCGGCTATGGCGTTGTCTTTTTGCTGATGATTGTCCTGGTTGCGCTGGGCGCGAGCCGCGTGGGGCGCATCGAAAATGTCCTGAATTACATCAATGACGTCAACAGCGTCAAACAGCGCTATGCGATCAATTTCCGCGGCAGCGTGCATGACCGCGCGATCGCCTTGCGTGACGTGGTGCTGGCGGCGGACCCGGCTGGCGCCGCGACCTCCATCGCGCTGATCAAGACGCTGGACGACAACTACGCGCGTTCGGCCGGCCCGCTGGACGCCCTGTTCGCCGAGCGCACCGACATGCTCCCCGAAGAGAAGGACGCGCTGGCCGCCATCAAGGCGCAGGAAAACCTCACCAAGCCGCTGATCGAGCGCGTGGTCGCGCTGCACGCCGCCGGCCAGGGTGCCGAGGCAGCCGCGCTGCTGTCGCAATCGGCCGCACCGGCGTTTACCGGTTGGCTCGCCAGCATCAACCGCCTGATCGACCTGGAAGAAAAACTGAATAACGAAGCGGCCGCCGATGCACGCGCGATGGCCAAGGGATTCGTTGGCTGGATGGCGCTGCTGTGCCTGGGCGCGATTGCCGCCGGTTCGCTGGCAGCCTGGTACACGGCCCGTGGCCTGCTCCGTCAACTGGGCGGCCAGCCGGATTACGCGGCGTCGATCGCCTCGGCGATTGCCGGTGGCGACCTGGGCGTGGCGATCGTCACCCGTCCGGGCGACAATACAAGCCTGCTGTTTGCGATGCAGGGCATGCGCGACAGCCTGGTGCGCATCGTCTCGCAGGTGCGCAACGGCACGCTGGCAATCAGCGCCGTCTCCACCGAAATCGCCGACGGCAACCGCGACCTGTCCAACCGTACCGAACGCCAGACCGGCACGCTGCACGCCACCGCCACGTCGGTCACCCAACTGACCGGCATCGTGCGCCAGAACGCCGAGAATGCACGCCAGGCCAACAGCCTGGCCGAGTCGGCCTCGGCCGTGGCACTGCGCGGTGGTGAGGTCGTCGCGCAAGTGGTCGACACGATGGCGTCGATCAATGAATCGTCGAAAAAGATCGTGGACATCATCGGCGTCATCGACGGCATCGCGTTCCAGACGAATATTCTGGCGCTCAATGCCGCCGTCGAAGCGGCGCGCGCCGGTGAGCAGGGCCGTGGCTTTGCGGTCGTCGCCACCGAGGTGCGCAACCTGGCCCAGCGCTCGGCCGCAGCAGCAAAGGAAATCAAGGTGTTGATCGGCAGTTCGGTCGAGCGTGTCGATGCGGGCGCCGTGCTGGTCGACCGCGCCGGCGCGACCATGGGCGAGATCGTCACGGGTGTGCGGCGCGTCACCGATATCATGGCCGAGATCAGCCATGCGACCGTCGAGCAGAATGCCGGTATCGAGCAGGTCAATGGCGCGATCGCACAGATCGATGAAGCCACACGCCAGAACGCGGCGCTGGTGCAGCAGGCCAGCGGCTCGGCCGCCACGCTCGAGGATGAATCGCAGCGCCTGGCGCAGCTGGTGAGCATCTTCCGGCTGAACGACGGCGCACACGCCGTACAGAAAGCATCAGGCTATCAACCGCATTTGCTTAATTGATTTTTTTGCAAGTGTACGGTGTCGCACAGAGCGGTTGTTGAGGATGGCGTTTAATGGCTACACCAACAACCTAATAAGGGACTTCACCATGAAATCGTTCATCGCCACCTTGATCACCGCCGCTGCCTTCGCCGCCGTTGGTATCGCACCTGCAGCTGCCCAGACCGTCAACAAGGCTGCGCACAAAACGGCCATGGACAAGGCCAAGGCCGACTACAAAGTCGCCAAAGACAAGTGCGACGCCATGAGCGGCAACGCAGAAGACATCTGCGAAGATGAAGCCAAGCTGATGCGTGCCAAGGCCGAGCACGATGCAGCGGTGAAGTTCGACAACACCGGCAACAACGTGATGAAAGCCCGCGGTAACGTCATCGAAGCCGAGTACGACCTGGCTGACGAAAAATGCGACGCCCTGAAAGGCGATGCAGAAGACAAGTGCGAAATGCAAGCCAAGTCGACCCGCGACGCAGCGCGCGACGCCAACAAGGCCAAGTAATTCCTGATGCGCGCCTGGCCGCACCTCACTGCGGTCGGCGCCTGTCATGAAAACGTCGTCCCCGGACTAGTTCTGCGGACGGCGTTTTTGTATCCGGCGTACGTGTGGTCTTGACGCCACAGTTGGCACCTGCCAGGCATGCCGGGCGCAGACACGCCCGATGGGGCAGATGGCGGGCGCTATAATCGCCCGGTGAATAAACTCGAAGCCTTTGGATATATCGCCGCGCAAGCTGTCCGCGGCGAAATCACGTTCCCCACCAGCGTCAATGCCGTGCTGCGCCTGCAGCAGGCGCTCGACAATCCCGATTGCCATATCGATGAGGCCATCAGGCTGGTGCTGGCCGAACCACAACTGGCCGCGCGCACGGTCGCCCTGGCCAACACGGCCGCATTTGGCGGCGGTGGCTCGGTGCCCGTGACCAATGTCCGCACCGCCGTGACGCGCATCGGCTACCGCCGCCTGCAGGCGCTGGTCGCGAGCCTGGTGGTGCGCCAGTTCGGTAACCGTATCAACGATCCGCAGCTGCGTGCCAAGGCCGAACAATTGTGGGAGCACACGACCCACATGGCCGCGATCGCCTATTCGCTGGCGCGGCGCGTGACGGGCGTCAATCCCGACACCGCTCTGTTTGCCGGCATCGTGCACGAGGTGGGCGCTTTTTACCTGCTGGCACGGGCCGACGAATTTCCCGGCCTGCTCGACGACGATGCCGACAACTGGGGCGCGCTGTGCGAGGATGTAGTCAGCGCCGAGGTCATGAAGAAGCTGTCGATTCCACCGGCCGTGTCCGACGCCATTGCCGACATGCGCGGCGGCTGGCTCAATATGCCGCCCGGCACGCTGCTCGACACGCTGCTGATGGCCAATCAATATGCACCGGTGCCATCGCCGCTCGATAGCCGGCGCGAGCCATTGCCGCCACATGGTGAAAACGCAATCGACTTTGTGTTCGATGAAACCACGCTGGCCGAGATCCTGGAAGAAGCGGCCGAGACCGCTCGAGCAATGGGTGGCATCTCGTTGGTGTGATCTGATTTTCTGTGTAAATACAATGTTGGAAGTGATACTATTGATCATTACCAATTCCCACATGGAACTATCGTGATCAAGCTTGGCGTATGTCTGACGGCGTTACTGGCAATGACCGGTGCACACGCGGGTGTGCTCGATATCGGTTCGGTCATGGGCGGCGCAAACGTTTTCACCGCGGGCAGTTTTACGGCCAATTCAAGCGATGTTGAAGGCGCCATCGTTTCGGGTGGCAATGTCTCGATCGCCAATTACGCGGTCAACCAGAACGGCAAGGCTGCGTATGGTGGCTACGCGGTGGCCGCGGGCGGCAATCTGTTCCTGCAAAATGGCGCGATCAGCAATGGCAAGACCTATGCCGGCGGAACGACCACGCTGAACAACGCGGCGCAGACGCCTGCTACCACCATCAGCCCTGTCGACTTTGTCGCTGCAGCCCAGCAGTTCAGGGATATTGCCAGCGGCCTGAGCATGCTCGCATCCACCGGCACGATCACACGCGAGTACAGTGCCAACAAGGTCACCGGCAGCGGCAAGGGTGGCGTCGACGTGTTCAACGTGAATGCCGACTTTTTCAACGGCGGCAATAACTGGATGCTGACTGGCCTGAGTGCAGGTCAGACGCTGATTTTCAATATCAGCGGCAAGCAGGGCGGGTTCAATGGTGGCAATATCGGCTTTGACCCATTGAGCGGCTACAACGTGCTGTTTAACTTCTATGAAGCCGAATCGATCAACGTCAAGGGCATCATCGGGAGCGTGCTGGCGCCGTATGCCACAGTTGAAAATGGCTGGGGCGTGATCAATGGCCAGGTCATTGCCAATACGTGGAACTCGAGCGTCCAGGTGAACTCGAACCATTACTTCAAATCGGTCGAGGTCGCGGGCTTCGAGCTCGTCAAGGACGTGCCGCCGACCGATGTGCCCGAGCCGGGCACGCTGGCGTTGATGCTGGCCGGCGCCGCAGGTGTCGTCGGCGTTGGCGCTTCGCGCAGGCGCCGCCTGCGTGAAGCCTGCGCCTGAATCGACCTGGCCGTTACGCTGGCGGCGAGGTCGCCGGCTGCGCTTCGCCCAGCATGCGCTCGACCGTCCGGGCCAATTCGCGTGCCTTCCAGCGGCGACGCGTCAGCATCAACGCCGTCAAGACCACGCCGCATAATGCCATCGCTGCCGCGACCCACTGCGGCGCCGTGTAGGCAAAGCCAAGCGTCAGCGGAATCCCGCCCAGCAAGGCGCCCAGCGCATTGCCGACATTAAAACCCGCCTGGCCCAGCGACGAGCCCAGCATCTCGGCTTCGCGCGAATGCTCGATCAGGAGCACCTGCACCGGCGGACCAATGGCCAGCGCATTGGCGCCAGTCAGGAACGCCAGCACCACCATCGCAATCTTCGACTCGGCCATCAGGCCATTGCACAGCAGCAGTACCACCATCGAGACCATCAGGATCAGCAGGGCTGGCAGCGGATGGAACTTGTCGGCCAGATAGCCGCCAAACTGCACGCCGACCGTCATGCCCACACCAACCGCCGTCATGATCAGCGGCAGCGCACCCGTGCTGAAGCCCGTGACGTCGGTCAGCAGCGGCGCGATATAGCTGAACCACGCGAAGAAGCCGCCAGTGCCGATCGACACGATGCCCAGGGCTAGCCACAGATCCAGGTGCCGGAAGATGCGCAGGTCTTGCATCAGGCCCGTACGTTTGCCTGGCGCGATCGGCGGCACCCACTGGTACAGGCTCCACATGGTCAGCAAGCCAATGACCGCGACGATCAGGAACACCATGCGCCAGTCGAACGCATGGCCGATCCAGGTGCCGAGCGGCACGCCCAGCACATTGGCCAGCGTCAGGCCGGTAAACATCATGGCCATCGCCGCCGCCGTCTTGCCCGGCTCGGCCAGGCGGCTGGCGACGACCGCGCCCACGCCAAAGAAAGCGCCATGCGGCAAGCCGGCCAGGAAGCGCGACGCCATCATCGTCTCGAAGTTCGGCGCGAACGCCGACATCGCGTTGAACACGGCAAACATCAGCATGAACCAGATCAGCACGGTGCGCGGCGGACGGCCGGCGACAATCGTGACGAGGGTCGGCGCGCCGACCACGACACCGAGCGCGTAGGCGGTGATGAGGTAGCCGGCTTGCGGGATCGTGATCTGCAGACCACGGGCGATATCGGGCAGGATGCCCATCATGACGAATTCGGTCATGCCAATGCCGAAGCCGCCAAGGGCGAGGGGGAGTAGGCTTTTCTTGATCACAGGGGAGGTGGTTGTACTGCGGTGGAAAATGATCCCTGCCGTCGGAGGAATTTGCGGCCGGGTCTGCCACTATACCGGCTGCACGACTAAACGTCCGCTCACGAGTCGTGATGACAGGTATAGGGCGCCCGAATGGGCCGGCTCAGGCGGGCAGTGGTTCGTCGTCGTCCGGCGGCCACACAATGCGGCCATGGCCCACGTCGCCCAGTCGCGCGCGGATGCCGGCGGCGTCGCTTGCCGGCAGGCTGAACGTGAACTGCACGTCGTCGCCATGCGCTACCTCATCGAGCGTGGCGCCGGCCGCATCGAGCTCGCGCCGGAGCATTCCTTCCATCGCATACGGCGCGCTGCAGCGCAGCTGGCGCAGCTTGATGATCGGAATCTTCGGCGCGCCGAGCAGCGCCTGCGCGACGCTGTCGGTATAGGCCCGCACGAGGCCGCCCGCGCCAAGCTTGACGCCGCCGAAGTAGCGCACCACCGTGGCCAGCACGCCATCGAGATCCTGGTGGCGCAGCACATCGAACATCGGCCGCCCGGCAGTGCCACTCGGCTCGCCATCATCGACCGCCGCCGACTGGCCGCCGGCCAGCAGGGCCCAGCAAACATGCGCCGCACCAGGATGCTGCGCGCGCAGCGCCGCCACGACCTGCTGCGCGCCAGCACGGTCAGCCATCGGCTGCACGCACGCGATGAAGCGGCTTTTCTTGATGATCAGTTCGTGGTGGACGGCGCTGGCAATGGTCTGGGGCATGGGGCGCGCAGTAAAAGGACAACGAAAACGACAACGCCAACCCGAAGGTTGGCGTTGTCGTTGAATCTTTGGTAGGCCGTGCGGGATTCGAACCTGCGACCAACGGATTAAAAGTCCGCTGCTCTACCAGCTGAGCTAACGACCCGAAGAAGACGAGATTATAGCGGCACTTGGCAGATTTACCAAGTGCTTCCGCTCATTCTTTCTTTTTGTCTATGTCAGCGTGGTACTCGTCGCCTTGTTCTTCGGCGTGTTGTTCGCCTTCTTCCGAGACATCTTCGCCTTCGATGACCTTGTCTTCAGCCTGCACATCGTGCATGGCGTGCGGCTCAAGTTCTTCGGCGCTGACGTTCATTCGGACGAACAGGCCCCAGGTGGCAAGCAGGGCGGCAGCAGCAACACCAATCGACGCAGCGTGCGGCAAGTATTCCGGGCTGCCATGGACGAACTGGAACACACCGATCAGGCACTCGACCGACAGGGACACGACGACCACGATCAGGAAGCGCGACAGGAAGCGACGCACGCGGGTAGGCGAGCTGATGTTGGCTTCGCGCTGGATTTCTTCTTCCAGCACGGTCTGGCCAAGACCGAGCGCGGCAACGGCGATGGTCAGCATGCCAATGCATTCAAGAATGAGGTCGAAGCGTTCGCGGGCAACGGTATCGGCGGAAGGACTGAGGGCAGACCAGATTTCGACGCCAGCCAGCACGACGAGGCCGATGCCGCAGGCGAAGAACAGGATGACGATGAACACGTAACCGAGTTCGAAGAGTTTTGTTATGGCTTTCACGGGGGAGCGGTGGTTGTAAAGATGCGAGACTTTAGCACCAAATGTAAAGCGGGTTATGTTCGTGAGAAGCGTGTTGTCGGGTACTTGAGACATCAGCGGACGCTCGATACAACATCGTTCACAAAGGCGTCACGATCACTCATCACGCCTTCGTGAAGCATCGACTAGCGCAGACTGGCAGCCAGCGTTCCGATCACGAGGACGTGATCAATCGGCGGCGACGCGCGGCCAGAAGACCAGTCAGGCCCAGGGCGAGCAGTGCGACGCTATCTGGTTCCGGTACTTCTGCAGCCTGCACCACCTCGAAATTAAACGTTGTCACGTTACTGTTGAAGCCGAAGCTGACGTTGTCGACAAAGCCTCTGAACGTGCCATTCCAGCCAGAGCCGATACCGAATTCAATCCCCAGAATGGCAGTGCCAGCACCAAGTCGGTCGGCATTGGTAGGTTGATTGCTGCCAGATGCCCAGTCTGCCAGCGTTACGCCGTAAGACTCCACAGTGAATCCCGGCGAGAACTGGCGCTGCCACAGATTCGCTGTCATCAGATCACTATTGACCCATTGGTCGCTGACGACCGAAGCAACGTTCGGGTTGTACACCTGCTCGAAAATCAGGTAGCCCTGGTCTGCCGATGTCATAGCGCTGCCGTCCGCATCGTAGAGCAGGCGAAAGGCCGGCATTACGCCGCCAGCGCTGCTCGCGCTGCTGCGATACCAGTCGTAGCTCATTGAGGTCAGGCTGCCCAACGTGCGCGTGCTGTCGAAGCCCCAGGTATAAGCATAGTCGGCTTTGCCAGTACTGTTTGTCAGCGACATCTCGACCGAGCCGTTGCCGTTACGCGGATTGTTCGTTGTGATGCCTGCGCTGGTGGTCGATGTGTAGCCATTCGACGTGCCACGGTAGTTCGACAAGTTCCACTGGTTCAAGCCGCCGCCGTTCAGGTCGGAAGGTAGTACGGTGATGTCGGCAGCAAAGGAATTTGCACTGCCCAGTAAGGTTGCGGCAGCGATAAGTGTGTGCAGTTTAGTCATATGTCTCTCTCAGTATGTTTTACGAGGCCTCGAATGGGCTGTGAGAGAGCTGTAGCAATAACCGCACCTGTGCCTTTAACAGGCAAAATAAATCACGTAATCAATGATTTATGCCTAATGGTTAGCCTAATTAGGATGTGCGTCAATACGCGTTGTAAGGAAAGTCGAAAAAAAGGGGCGGCTAATCCGGAGCAGATCGCTAATCTCCGCAGCGCAGACAGCAAAAAGCCCACAAACGTGAATTCGTGGGCTTCTTATGTATCTTGGTAGGCCGTGCGGGATTCGAACCTGCGACCAACGGATTAAAAGTTCCTAGATCATCCTCTATTGTCTAGTGCATTCCTGGCGCTACCGAATCCATTGCAGTAGGGACTTCCTTGCCGCAGTTGAATCATTGCGAATTTCTCTTCCGATTCCGTTCTTCTCGACCTTGACGGCGATGGATGCCTCTTGACCTTCATGTATCTGGCCACGACCAGAGGGCGACCAGACGCCGGCTTCGATGCTGTTTGTGGTGTCTGGATGGCAGCTGCCCGACGATACGGCGCGGCGTCTGACAGCAGCAGTACCGCCTTCCTGATTAAGGTGAAAAACGCCTGCTCGATCCACATAATCAACCTGCTCACCGGCAACGGCACCCAGTTTAGAGGCCGCTTCACGAGCAAGCAGAAACATCCGGTGACCGGCAACCGCTCCCCTGCCGGCAAGCATGTGTTCGACGTGCTGCGCAAGGACCTCGCCATTGAACACCGCTTCATTCCGCCATGCCACCCACAGACGAATCGCATGGTCGAGCGCTTCAACGGCCGCATCAGCAACACCGTCGGCCAAACACGATTCGGCTCCTCTGCCGAGCTTGTATCGACGCTGCGCAACCACCTAAAACTCTACAACAACAACATACGGCAGCGCGCGCTCGATCATAAAATGCCGATCCAGGCACCCAAGGAACGGCAGGACAAAAAGCCGGAATTATTCATAAAACGTGTCTACAACCAAGCGTGTTTTGACAGCTAAAGTATCAACCAGAGACGTCCGTTTGCCTGCGTGATCAATTCGAGCCGGTTTCTCCGGCCGATTTACGAGCGAATAAATGCTTCTGTTGCAATTCACGGTATGCAATACTGTGAGCGTTTCGCATAGTTAATTTAGCAAGCGACAAGGTCGAACATCCTGTTGGCCGGGAGTGTCTGATTGGTCGCTACGTTACTGGATTAACATTCGAATGGAGGGGCCGGCGGTGCATCGATGGGCGCGGACGCTGGCATCGCTCGACATCGAACAGCTTGCGATATGTCCGCTGCATTCTGCGTGTTTTCGGTCTTAAAGGAATTGAACAATGGATGGTATCCACTCCTCCTTCATCGGTATTATTTTGCTGACGTTGGCAAGGCGCCCGCATCGAGCATTTTCGCTGGTGTTGCTCGACCGCGAACTGACCAATAAATGGCCCTACTGGCATAGCGTAGAGGACTACAGGTTTTATATTGAGTTCCGTAAAGCTCTCTTGCATGACAGAATCGGCGTAATAGCCCGCCACCTGCGCGCAATGTCTCTGCTCGGGTTGGCCCAAAATATTGATGCGCCGGAGGGGGATGTCGACGGTCTGGCAGCCACGTGGGGTGTGGTCAATCATTCCGCCCTGAACGAAAGGTTTCCCGAGGACGGGCGGAACGGTCCGGGAGGCGGAGAAGGCCGGGGCGGCAGTGACGGCGGCGGTGGCGGCAGCGATGGCAACGGCGCAGGAGATGGTGGAACATCTGGCGGAGGCGTTCGCGAGGTACTTGGCCATCCTTATTTATTTGCACTGCCAAATCAGGAGTTCACCAATCTCGTCGATGGCATGTTTAATGGACCGGGGGCCCCATGAGCGGAAGTGAGAAACGTATTGAGGAGATCGACTGTTTGAGCCTTCTGGCACATAAGGTTGCATCGAACGTTTTCGATCTTTCCAGTCGTCAGTTCAATGTCAGCATCCGCGATCAACTCGTACGCGCTCAGCAACTGATAACGGACTTGAAACAAGCTCATCCGGAGTCCAGATCGCTGCTCATTGTCGGCATGGGCGCTGCGGGAATGACGGCCGCACTTGCTGCATGCGAAGCTGGTTTCGACAAGGTGCGCATTGTGGACACGAAGGATCAGCCATTTAGCTTGTTCCGCAACGTAAAAGGGCGTTTCGTTGGCCCGTACATGTACGAGTGGCCAAGTGCGTTTCACGGCAATCAGTCCTACCCAAGCCATGACACTGCGGCTTGGGGTGGCTATGGCCGATCGCCCTTGTCTTGGGAGGCAGAGCATCCCATCAGCGCCGACGAGTTGGCGGAACAACTGACGCAATCGGTACAAAACTGGATAGCGACAGCGCTGAAATTTAATCCGCCGTTACCAATCCCGGCGTTCTACGTCAATGTGGGACCGAGACAGATTGGCAGCTTCGTCAAGGATTTTGCGCAGCGTGAAGCGGTCCGTGCGATCGAGGACGAGCATGGCGCCTATCAAAGCGAAAAGGTGCTGTTGGGATCGATGGGGGCCGGAGCCGTGCCCTGGAACGGTTTGGCGGCGATGCCGGCGCAGCCGTTTGCGCCCGACTACGTCATTATCGCTGCAGGCATGGGGACGGAAGTCGTGCGCGTGCCCGGTGCTCTTCAACCAGCGTCACCATCGTTTTGGGCCGACGATGATCTGAAATCGCCTGCAGTGACCAAAGGGCGTATCGTGGTACTCGGAGGAGGGGATGGTGCTATCCAAGACACCTTGCGGATTCTCACCCGCCATGATCACCCACTCTCGCTAATACGGGACATCGAATCCGCACCGGCAGTGCGGGGCGCTCTGCAGGATGAGCTACCTGCGCTGCTGAGCATTGACCGGCAGCTGCGACAGCACGGATCGTGGTCTCGCGACAGTTCAGGTTTGGCAATGGCCGATGCTGCATGCAAGCGAGCAGCGGCGCGTCTTGCGTGTAACCTAGCGGTGGTGCGACAGGTCCGCAAGACCTTGCGTCCCGGCACTGGACAGGTGCTCCACATCGTCCGTGGGCAGCACTTTGATAAAGCCTATTTGCTCAATCGGTTCGTGATCTATTTGTTGGAGCAATGTTTGAGCGTTAAACCAGGCCGGTCGACGCCGTACATGCGCTTTAAGCTGTCCTTTGGTGTCGATGTTAAACGCTGCGTCGATAGGCGCCGAAAGGCCAAGGGATATAAAGCCGCTTGGACGCTCGGACTAGGCAGGCCGGCGTCGAAGTCGGCAAATAGGTCGATTGATGCAGACAAGGTGGTTGTACGGTTTGGCGTTGATCCTTCGTCCATCCCTGGCGCAACCATGATTCAAATAAGCGAGCGCGTGTCACGGCAGCGCTCGACGCTAACGCGAGTTGAATTGCCGTTTGTCGCAATGGGGCGCAAGCGCGCATGAATGCCAGCGTGAAGTGGGGGCGCTTACGCGGAGGCCCGCCACTTCGGTGTCGGAGTATTCACTCTCTTTTGACTTTGCCTCTTCCGGATGGACGGAAATCCCATCAATCAGCTTTTTCTTGAAGCGGAATTGTTTGTTCATTGTTTGCGCTCCTATAGCGGTCTCGTTGGTTGGTTAATGGTGGTGTGTTTGGTGTCCCGGGAAGTTCGAATCCGTGGATCTGCGAGTAAGGGGCGGTTTGCTTCGTTGATGCGTGCTGCCGCGCCTCGCGCATTCAGGTGCGGACTCTCTCGACGCGGGGATGGGGGGCTGGTCCATTTCTGGTCCAAGGCGCTTTGCTTGGGGCGTTGCGTGGAGCGGGGAGATCTGCGTCTGCACGCCCTGCACACTCTTGGACGGATTTAACCGGGTTGGCAGCGCGGAAGATTTACGCTCTTGGGCAACTACAGATTTATGGCTTGCCGCTGCAATCGCGAATGAGCAAGATTTGCTACTTAAACTCCAGCACTTTGATGTATCTGACTATATTTATGGGCTATGGAGTCAGGATCAAATTGACGCGGCAAAAGAGCGTGATGCGCTAGAGCGGTAGCGAAGAAGAGAACCTCCAATTTGCCGACGGCACATTGGGGTCCTGTTGTCGCTAGAAGTTCAACTGCTCCGGAGGCAGTCCTTCTGGCGGCTGTACATAGAAAACGAACTGCAAATGTGGGGTGATGACTTCCTGTTTGGAGGCACAGCACTCTCCGAATCCAGTACCTGATCCGCAAGGACATGTAGCTGATGGCAGCAGATGAGCTAGTGCTTCGATGGGTACCGTCCGCGTCTGAATCTCTTTGTGCCAGCCGTGGTAGGGAGAAATCAGCCGGTCTACCGCAAACTTGACGATGGAGTAGTCATAGTGGTCGCGATGCCCTGAGCCATCTTCGGACGAAAGGAACGCCACAGAATATTTCTGTACCGGATTCTCTACCGCAGAAATGGAGAGCAATTTAAGCTCTACAACGCGGTGATAGCACTGTTCTCCGTCGTAGATTTCCCCCTTCTCATGTCCGCAAGGATTTCGTAGCGATACCTTGGCGCCACAAGTACTACATTCAACACGCTTCTTGAGAAATTCGGGGCTAAAAAAGATCGCATATGGGTAAATTGACTGCCACCTAGCCACCATCGTTTCGATGTAGCCTATCCGTTGGAGATCGTCTGGGCTCGGCGTGTAGTGCCTTTTTATCGACGCCACGATAATCTCACACTGCTCTAACTCGCACCATGCTTCGTAAAATCTCTCATTTTTCATGAGCTCGAACGAGTCCTCGAAGCTAAGCTGAGCGCGCGCTATGGCTTCTGCTTGCCAGCACAGCTTCGCTTCGTCCTGATCACCCGCGGACACCGCTGCGGCCTTTGCGGAGGCTATCTGTATAAGGAGGTCAGGCGAGCGGGCGTCGGCGGATGGGGTTTCTGGGCGTTCGAGCCGTTGGATGGCCTCGCTGGCCGCTAATAACCCATTCAGGAGAAGGGGCCGCGCATGGTGGCGGAATTCTTGCGGAACGTTATCGTCAGCCGCCATATTATGCCCCATCGTCTGCGGTATCTTGGAGCTCGATCTCAGCAGGGGACTTCCTGGCACTTGATTGCGTATTCGAATCAGCTGCAGGCTTCGCAGTCATGCATTCGTGGGATAGTTCGCTAACTTTATCCACGACTGAATTGAAGTCCTTCGCGTCACCTTTGAATCCTATGTGCATTGAGCGGCATTGGTGATCCTCGATAACGACGCTCATTTCGATTGTGTCAGAAGGCTTCGCCTTGAGCTCATCATAGATGTAGCTGGAAAGTAGATTTATTAGTAATGGTGCTAACGCGACGCTTACAAAAATCGTACAGAATCTAAAACTTGCACCATGTAATGCGAGTTCCAGGTATTCCTCGTCATCGGCCAGCACTTCGACTTTCGCTTGCCCGGCCATCTTTTTTGCGAGGAAACGGGCAAGCGAGGCTGTGTCTTGGTGGAACGCGAACGGAATTCCTTCGCGGAAATCTTTCAGGGGAACGATGAGTAAATCTGCACTTGAGACTTCTGCAAGATTGTTATGTGCAAGACCCTGACCCAGCCAGAAAAAGCGGTCCTGAACGGTCTCGTTGACTTCGATTTGGATATCCATAGGTACCCTGGTAATCCCCCCACAGAAAGAGCGCGTTTAGAAGTAGAATTTTCTACTTAAGAACAGAAAGCTCTACATGAAGACGTCCCGTTTTACCGACAGCCAGATCATTGTAGTGGTCAAGTAATTTCGGACACAACGATAAGTTCTTTCTCTGCCATTGCGCGTTCATAGACGCTGGGCGGCAGATTGCCCAATACAGAATGCAAGCGCTCGCAGTTGTAGAAGCCGACGATGTAGTTGGCCACATCAAGCTTGGCTTCGGCTTGGTTCGCATAATTGCGCTGCCAGACACGCTCCATCTTTAAATTTAAGAAGAAGCGTTCAGCGACGGCGTTATCCCAGCAGTTGCCTTTGCGGCTCATGCTGCAAACGAAGCCATGCTCGGTCAACAACGCTTGGTACTGGTCGCTTGCATATTGGCTGCCGCGGTCGGAGTGGACGACCAGTCCGGCCGCTGGTCGCCGAGCTTGGATCGCCATACGCAAGGCATCGCAAACCAAGGCAGCTGGCATGCTCGGCGCCATTGCCCAGCCCACGACTCTGCGCGAGAACAGGTCGAGCACGACAGCCAAGTAGAGCCAGCCTGCGCCAGTACGGATGTACGTGATATCCGAGGCATAAGCCTGATTCGGCGCTGCCGGGTTGAACTGTCGGGCAAGGACGTTCGGCGCAACCGGCAGGGCATGCTTACTGTCGGTTGTGTGTACGAATTTGCGCTTCCAGACTGGCTTCAGGCAGGCCTGTTGCATCAGGCGGCGCACCTTGTAACGCCCGACCTGCAGGCCTCTGTTGGCCAGTGCCGTGACAAGCCGACGGCTGCCGTAACTTTGGCCGCTGCTCATGAACGCGGCACGCAAATGCACGCTCGCTTTGCAAAACATCGGCGCAGTTGCACGACGCTTGGCTTCGTAAAATCCAGCCCGGCTAACACCAAGGAGACGACAGGTTTGTGCGACAGGTACGGCCTTCGTTTGCAGCTCATCGATGAGCCGATAGCTCATTTGAGCTCGCGGGCAAAGAAGGCCGATGCCTTTTTTAAGACGTCCACATCACTACGAAGTTGACGGTTTTCCTGCTCCAACTGACGGATTCGCTGCTGCTCAGCCGTCAACGGTTTGCCAATGCCTGGCTGGCCTTGTTGCTCGGCCTCGTACTGTTCCATCCAGCGACGGATCGCGGTAACGCCAATGTCCATCGTCTGGCTGACGTGCGAAATGCTGAGGCCTTGTTCTGTGATCATTCGAACGACCTCAAGCTTGAAGCTAGGGTCAAAATTGCGGCGCTGCCTGGTCATGTAAACTCCTTCGAAGGTGAATTATCCACCTATCGAGGTGTCCGGAGACATTAGACCACTACACATCGCCATCCTCAAGCAAGCCGAAGGCGGCAGCCCGGTCCCTGAGCTGTGCCGCGAGCACGGCATCAGCAACGCCACGTTCTACAAGTGGCGGTCCAAGTTCGGCGGCATGGACGCGTCGCTCATGGCGCGCATGAAGGAGCTCGAGGACGAGAACCGGCGCCTCAAGAAGATGTATGCCGAGGAGCGCCTCAAGGCCGAGATCGTTGCGGAGGCACTCACAAAAAAGTGGTAGCGCCATCTCAGCGGCGGGAGATGGCGCAGTGGGCCGTGGCGAACCGGTCAGCCACGATAGGCCTGGCATGCCAGGCATTTCACATCAGTCAGACCTGCTATCGCTACAAGGCCAAGCTCGATGCCGAGAACGGCGTGATCGCGGACTGGCTGGTACGGCTGACAAATAACCAGCGCAACTGGGGCTTTGGACTGTGCTTCCTGTACCTGCGCAACGTGAAGGGCTTCAAATGGAACCACAAGCGCGTCTACAGGATTTACCGCGAGCTCGAGCTGAACCTGCGCATCAAGCCGCGCCATCGGCTGGTACGCGAGAAGCCGCTGCCGTTGGCGGTGCCGACGGCGATCAATCAGTGCTGGTCGATGGACTTCATGCATGACCAGCTTGCCGATGGACGCAGTATCCGGCTGTTCAACGTCATCGACGACTACAACCGCGAAGGCCTCGGGATCGAAGTCGATTTCTCGCTGCCATCTGAACGGGTGATTCGATCGCTCGACCGGATCATCGAATGGCGTGGCAAACCGGACGCCATCCGCTGCGATAACGGTCCCGAATACATCAGCGCGGTGACGCTAGCCTGGGCTGCCAGGCACGGTATCCGCATCGATTTCATTCAGCCTGGCCAGCCCCAGCAAAACGCTTACGTCGAGCGCTACAACAGGACGGTTCGCTATGATTGGCTTGCCCATCACCTGTTTGAAACGCTCGATGAAGTTCAGGAATTTGCCACCAACTGGTTGTGGACCTACAATCACGACCGGCCTAACATGGCGCTCGGCGGTATTACGCCAAAACAGAAATTGGCGCTCGCCGCTTAACCTCTACTTTTAGCGTGCTCTAAAAATGGGGGGATTACCCCCTTCGGGGAAATTTCGATTCGGCAAAGTTTGCAACTATATTAAGGGATAGAGCGACTATTTCAAGTCCTCCCTTTGCACTCGTCGGAAATATCTGCGTACGTAGCGGGAAATGATAGGGTGGGGACGGTGGCCGGTAGTGTTCCGGTGCGACCAGAGAGCGACCAGAAACAAAAAAGCCCACGAACCGAAATTCGTGGGCTTCTCGATAATTCTTGGTAGGCCGTGCGGGATTCGAACCTGCGACCAACGGATTAAAAGTCCGCTGCTCTACCAGCTGAGCTAACGACCCAAGGAGGCAGCATTATAGCGGGCGATCCGGCATCGCGCTAGGCCTCTCGCATAAATTTCTGCGAGGAACTGCTCAAGACAGCGCCGACGTGACCTTCAGCACCTCGTCCGCCGTGGTCACGCCTTCGACCACCTTCATGGCGCCGGCAATGCGCAGCGGCTTCATGCCATCGAGAACACTCTGCTGGCGCAGCGCGACCAGGTCGCCCGCACCCCGCATCAGCTTGCCAAAGCCCTCACTCACGCTCAACAGCTCATAAATCCCGGTCCGCCCCCGATACCCGGTCTGACGGCATTCCGGACACCCAATGGGCCGGTACACAACCGCGGGCTTCGGAATCTTCCACGCACCGCCAACACTGCCCCACACGTCGTCGCTCAACTCGCCACCGGGCGTCTTGCAGGCAGGGCAGAGCGTGCGCACCAGGCGCTGGGCCATCACGCCGATCAGGGTGGCCTCGAGCAGGTAATCCGGCACGCCCAGTTCGATCAGGCGCATGACCGCCGATGGCGCGTCGTTCGTATGCAGCGTCGAGAACACCAGGTGCCCGGTCAGCGCGGCCTGGATCGCCATCTCGGCCGTTGGCAGGTCGCGGATCTCGCCGACCATGATGATGTCCGGGTCCTGGCGCATCAGCGAGCGCACGCCGTCGGCGAACGACAAATCGATCCCCGGCTGCACCTGCATCTGGTTGAAGGCCGGTTCGACCATCTCGATCGGGTCTTCCACCGTGCAGACATTGACTTCGCTCGTCGCCAGCGCCTTGAGCGTCGTGTACAGCGTGGTCGTCTTGCCCGAGCCAGTCGGGCCGGTCACGAGAATGATGCCGTGCGGGCGCTTGGTCAGGCGATCCCAGCGCAGGGCGTCGTCAGCCGGAAAGCCCAGCTCGGGCAATGTCTTGACGACGACTTCAGGGTCGAAAATACGCATCACGAGCTTTTCCCCGAACGCGGTGGGCATCGTCGACAGGCGCAATTCGACTTCCTGGCCGCCGGCGGTGCGGGTTTTGATGCGGCCATCTTGCGGGCGGCGCTTTTCAATGACGTCCATCCGCCCCAGCAATTTGATCCGCGCCGTCATCGCAATCATGACCACGGCCGGCACTTGGTAGACCTGGTGCAGCACGCCGTCGATGCGAAACCGTACGACAGCAAATTCACGCTTCGGTTCCAGGTGAATGTCCGAGGCGCGCTGCTCGAAGGCGTAACCCCACAGCCAGTCGACGATATTGACGATGTGCTGGTCATTGGCGTCGAACTGCTTGTTCGCCTTGCCCATTTCCACCAGCTGCTCGAAGTTGTTGCGCATCGCGACGTCTTGCCCGCTGCTGCGGTTGGCGTCGCGGATCGACTTGGCCAGCGCAAAGAATTGCGAAATGTACTGGGCGATGTCGAGCGGATTGGCCAGCACCAGTTCGATGCGGCGCCGGGCGACTTTCGCGATTTCGGCTTCCCATTCGGTCAGCGCCGGATCGGCCGTGGCCACCACCAGCGTCGTGGCCGTCATTTCCACCGGCAGGATATTGAAGCGCGCGGCGTAGCCGGCCGACATCACATCGGCCACTTTCGTGAAATCGATCTTGAGCGGATCGATGCGGATGAAGGGCAGGCCGACCTTGGCCGCGCACCATTCGGTCAGCACGTCCAGCGTGAGCAGGCGGTTGGGGGGCAGTTCGGAAACCAGCTTGCATTGCGCCACCGCCGTAAGCGGGTGCATCGAGCCAGGCGCATTCTTGAGAATGCCCTGGGCCTGGGCGAACTGGGCCTTGACATTGTCCTTCGTGACGATCCCGTCGGCCAGCAGCCACGAAAAAATCGATTGCAGGTCGAGCTTGCGCAGACTGGCGGGTTTTTGCGGGATGGCGTTCACGGTGGCCCTTGGCGAATCAATCGGTGGCGAACAATCCCTTGACCCAGGATGCGGCGGGCAGCTTGGTCTGGAGTTTGATCTGCGCCGCCCGTTTGGTCAGCGCGTCCTCGTCAAGCGTTGGGCGCGTCTTGAAGCAGAGCGCGACCACATTACCATCGTGCACCTCGGGCAGGCACAGTACGTGGCCGAAGGCGAATTTCATGGCCTTGAGGTTCTTGGCAAAGCTCGGGTGGTCGCCAAACAGGTTGACGGTCATGATGCCGTCGTCGGTCAGGCAATTGGCGCAGGCCACGTAGAACTCGGGGGTGTCGAGCACCGGGCCGCGCGCGGTGGCGTCGTAGAGGTCGCATTGGAACACGTCGAACGCATTGTGGTGTTCCTGGTCTTCGACGAAGTCCAGCGCGTCCATCTCGAGCACGGTCAGGCGCTCGTCCAGGCCCGGCAGCTTGAACATCGAGTTGCAGATGGCGATGACCGATGGGTTCAGTTCGATGGCGGTGACGGTGGCCTCGGGGAACTGACGGTAGCAGAACTTGGTCATCGTCGCCGCGCCCAGGCCGAGCTGGACGATGGCGCGTGGCGACTCGATGAACAGCATCCACGCCATCATCTGCTGCGCATACTCGAGTTCGGGCCAGTCAGGCTTGCGGATGCGCATGGCACCCTGGACCCATTCGGTACCGAAATGCAGGTAGCGCACGCCTTCCTGTTCGGACAGCGTGACGGGCGCGTACTTGGGTTTGCGGGAAGGGCGGCGCGACGATTCGGCCTGTTCGATGGATTTGCGTTTGATGAGCATAAGACTGCCTGATGGAATCGCCCTATTATCGGCGGTTGCGTTCCCACAGCGCAAGCTCGGTCCACGATCCGCACCCTGCATACGACAACGCGGCCACCAGGGCCGCGTGGTTGTTCATGAATGACGAATCTTAGCGCTGGTACTGGCTGTAGGCCTGGCCGTCGTCGTAGCTGTCCAGTGGCTGGACCGACACGCGCAGGCGCACGCGGTTGCCCGGGTCGTTGCGCATCAGCGATGTGTAATTCTGGCCACGGTATTCGTAGGTCACGTTGTAGCCGGAGGTGCGCGACTCGATGGCTTCCACGGTGCGGCATTGCTGCACCGCTTGTTCCTGCACGCTGCTGCCCTGACGGCCATTGTTCTGAACGCGGTCGCCTACCATGGCGCCGGCGATGGCGCCAGCGGCCGACGCGGCCACTTTACCGTTACCGCCACCGATCTGGCTGCCGAGCAGCGCGCCGGCGATACCGCCGACGATCGTGCCGCCCGCATTGCGCTCTTGTTGCACCGGCACTTGCACGTATTCCGTTCGGCACTCCTGGCGCGGGGTGCGGACTTGTTCGACGCGCGGCTCGACGCGCACCACCCGGCCGAAATCTTCAAAGTCGGCAGCCTGTACCAGCGGCAGGGTGGCCACACCCAGGGCTGCGATGATCAGTTTGGCTTGGAATTTCATGATGGTCCTCGTTCAGTGGTGCGACGTTGGTTGAGACAATAAATACAGTCTGCGTTCAAGTCTTGATAGTACGCCGATCGCAAAAACGCATCGAGTCCCCGTGGCAACAAAATGTAACAGCCGATGGCGAGGCGTTCGAGGCACGCCAGAATGAATCCGCCCGATTCGCCTTGTTTTTGAGGCAGTCAAGGTGGTACCGATTCTTACAAATGACTATTCGCAATGCACATTTGGGTTGCTTCCAATACCACAAAACGTTACCCTTACACAAATCATGGACTTATTGGCGTATAGCAACGACAGCGAGGTTAGCGGCAGCAACGCCCCATGGCGTCGCGACAGGTTGCGCGATGGCGCGTTATTGACAGGTCAACTTGAGGAAAAAATGAGTTTGTTGATGAGAGTGGCGCCGAATATTGTGCAAGCGATCCGCGCGTTTAACGTTGGCGATCTGCAACAGGAGGCGGGGCAACTCGGGCATCATTTTCTGTACGCACATTGCGCCAATACGCTCACCAAACAACAAGTCTGCGCCCGCATCGGCGAACAATTTTACTTCCCCAAGCCCTGCAGCAAGAACTTCGATGCACTGCGCAAATGCCTGACCGAAACCGTCCACGAAGCAGGCCCGCAGCCGGGCTTCATCGTGGTGCTGGAGCAGCTGCCAAGCGCCCAGAAGTTCGACAAGGAAGCGCGCGAAAACCTGCTTGACGTATTTCGCGATGCGGCCGAATTCTGGGCCGAAAAGAAGGTCCCGTTCCGCGTGTTCTACTCGTTCGCGACGGTGCCGCCGACCGCCTGAGCGAGGGCCAAGGTCGCCATTTCAGGCAGCATTTGGTGCCCGTCGTTACGGTACAATGCCGGCTATGAAAAATATCGTGATCCTGATTTCGGGCCGCGGAAGCAATATGGAAGCGGTCGTGCGAGCGCTTGATGCCGAAGGTTGGCCAGCCCGTATCGCCGCCGTCATCAGCAATAAACCTGAAGCCGGTGGCCTGGCGTTTGCGCAGGCGCGCGGCATTCCCACTGCGGTGGTGCCAAGCAAGTCGTTCGCCACCCGCGCCGAATTCGACGCCAAGCTGCAGGAAACCATCGACGTCTTCGAGCCCGACCTGGTCGTGCTGGCCGGTTTCATGCGCATCCTGACGGCGCCGTTCGTCGAGCATTATGCAGGCCGGATGCTCAATATCCACCCGTCGCTGCTGCCGCTGTTTCCGGGATTGCACACGCACCAGCAGGCGCTCGATGCCGGTTGTGTCGAGCATGGCGCGACGGTCCATTTTGTTACGGCCGAACTCGATCACGGCCCGGCTGTCTTGCAGGCACGCATTCCCGTGCTGCCGGGCGATACCGAAGCCACGCTGGCTACCCGCCTGCTGGTCGAAGAACACAAGCTTTATCCGCGCGCGGTGCGCCTGTTCGTTGAAGACCGTCTGGTCGTCGAGAACGGTGCGGTGCGCATCGTCGAGCCTGGCTTTGACGCCATTAGTATTTAAAACGCATTGTTTTAAGTAAGCAGTTTACAACCCAAGGATTTACATGAGATTGCCTCCAGCGATCGTCGCCAAGACTGAAGAAGTCCTGCGCGAGATTCTCCGTTTTACCTCCCCAGCCGACGTCACCCTGTCGCGTTTCTTCAAAGACAATCCGCGTTTTGGCGGCCGTGAGCGTGGCGTGATTGCCGAAGCCGTGTATTCGGTGCTGCGTAACAAATCATTCTTCACCGATTTCGCCGGCCATGGCAGCACGCCATCGATGCGTCGCCTGGCGCTGCTGGGCCTGGCCGAAACGGCTGGCATCGATTCGATCGGTGGCCTGACCGAAGATGAAACCCACTTCCTGACCCGTATCAAGGAAGTCGATCGCACGTTGCTGCCAGGTCCGGTGCAAGCCAATCTGCCGCAATGGCTGTACGACAAGCTGGTCGCCCAGTTCGGCGAAGCCGAAGCCCTGGAACTGGCTGTCGTGCTCAACACGCCGGCGCCGCTCGACCTGCGCGTCAATTCGATCAAGGCCGAGCGCGACGCTGTCATCGCTACGCTGCTCGAAGCGCCGATCGTCGCCGAGCCGATGCCGTATGCGCCGCTGGGGCTGCGCGTCAAGCAAAAGCCTGCGCTGCAGAATCTGCCGCTGTTCAAGGAAGGCGCGATCGAAGTGCAGGACGAGGGCAGCCAGGTGCTGTCGCAGATCGTTGGCGCGCGCCGCGGCGAGATGGTGGTCGACTTCTGCGCCGGCGCTGGCGGCAAGACGCTGGCACTGGGCGCACTGATGCGCAACACCGGGCGCCTGTACGCGTTCGACGTGTCCGAAAAGCGCCTGGCCAAACTGAAGCCGCGTATGGCGCGCAGCGGTTTGTCGAACGTGCATCCGGTGCTCATCGCGCACGAGCGCGATGCCAAGGTCAAGCGTCTGGCCGGCAAGATCGACCGCGTGCTGGTCGATGCGCCATGCTCGGGCCTGGGCACCTTGCGCCGCAATCCGGACGTCAAGTGGCGCCAGCAACTGGGCGCGATTGCCGAGATGCAGGAAAAGCAAGCCGCAATCCTGGACGGTGCTGCGCGCCTGGTCAAGAACGGTGGCCGCCTCGTGTATGCCACCTGCAGCCTGCTGAATGAAGAAAACGACGTCATCGTCGAAGGCTTCCTGGCTACGCATCCGGATTTCGATCTGGTGCCGATGAGCCAGGTGCTGGCCGAGCAAAAGATTCCACTCGAAATGGACAAGTATCTCAAGCTCTTGCCGCACAAGCATCAGACCGATGGCTTCTTCGCCGCCGTGCTGCAACGCAAGGCGCTGGTCAAGGCAGCGCCAGTCAAGGCAGACGCCGATCTTGACGCCGATGTGACGGCAACCGACGAAGAATAAGGAATCCCTGCGATGCCCTTGTCCGACCTCTGGAATGTCATGATTGCCGACATCCGCAACCCGGCCCTGTTGTGGCAGGCGCTTGCGATTGTCTTCTGTGTGGCGGTGGGCTGGGGGTTGGCAGGGTTGATCGGGCGGTCGCTGCTCAAGAACCGGGATGAACAGGGCCGCTTGATGCGTGTCGGGCTGGGCGGCGTTGCCCGTGTGCTCGGGCCGCTGTTGACTGTGGCGCTGCTGTCGCTGAGCAAGGTCATTCTGGAACACTTCCAGACCGTGAACCTGCTGCGCGTGGCGCTGCCGCTGTTCGTGTCGCTGGCAGTCATCCGCACCTTCTTCTACCTGCTGCGCCGTGCTTTTGCGCGCCGTGGCCAGGTGGGCGAGGCGCTGCAGACGTTCGAGCGCGTGTTTGCCTTCACGGCCTGGATTATCGTGGCGCTGCACCTGACCGGCATCCTGCCGGACGTGTTGCGTGCGCTCGAGACGACCATGCTACCGGTCGGGGCCAAGAAAACCTCGCTGCTCGACCTGTTGCAGGGCATCGTGTCGATCGTCGTGCTGATGATCCTGGCGCTGTGGGCCGGCGCCGCGCTCGAAGAGCGGCTGATGCATGTCGAGCGCATGCACTCGTCGCTGCGCGTCGCGTTAGCGCGCGTGGGCCGCGCTGCGATGATCCTTGTTGCAGTGTTGTTCAGCTTGTCGCTGGCGGGGCTGGACCTGACCGTGCTGTCGGTGTTCGGCGGCGCGCTTGGTGTGGGTCTGGGTCTGGGCATGCAGCGCATTGCCAGTAATTATGTGTCTGGTTTCATCATCCTGTTCGAGCGCAGCCTGGCGATTGGCGATCCGATCACGCTCGACAAGTATTCGGGCAAGGTTTCGCGCATCAATACGCGCTACACGGTGTTGCGTAGCGCCGACGGTACGCAGACCCTGTTGCCGAACGAAATGCTGATCACCGGCGTGGTGCTGAACCAGTCGGTGACGAACAAGAACGTGCGCGCTGTCACCAAGCTGGTGGTGTCGTACGACAGCGATCTAGCGGTCGTGATGCCGTTGCTGGAAGAGCAACCCAAGGGCGTTGCCCGCGTGCTTGAGACGCCGGCCCCGAATGTGCTGCTCACTGCCTTTGTCGCCGACGGCTACGAGCTGGAAGTCGGGTTTTTCCTGGGCGACCCGGAAAACGGGCAGGGCGGGCCGATCTCTGAGGTCAACCGCAAGATTTACGCGCTGGTGCACACGGGCGCCATCAAGCTCGGCCATCCTTCGATGGACACGCGCCTGCTCGACGCGCACATCACATCCATGATGGCGCGCACCCCCGAGGGTGCATCAGACGCTACCGAAGGTGGCGTAAAACAGACTGGCGTGGATTTAGGCAAAAATTGAAGACGTGCTGCTGCCGTGCGGCAGTAGAAACACGTAAAATGCAAGGGTTATGCATGTGCGATCTTCCTGATCGACGTCATACAAGCCCTGCCATTGGAGACTGAATGAATTTCTTTAACGACACTTTGCACGCTGTGCTGTCGTTCTTGTCGACTGGCCTGCTGGATTTTTCGGCATGGGAAGTCGTTCTGTACACGCTGGTGGTCACGCACATCACCATCATCAGCGTCACTGTGTACCTGCACCGCCATCAGGCGCACCGCGCGCTTGACCTGCATCCGATTCCAAGTCACTTCTTCCGCTTTTGGCTGTGGCTGACCACTGGTCAGGTCACCAAGGAGTGGGCGTCGATCCACCGTAAACACCACGCCAAGTGCGACACCGAAGAAGATCCGCACAGCCCGCAAACGCGCGGCATCCGCAAGGTGCTGTTCGAAGGCGCCGAGCTGTACCGCGCTGAGAGCAAGGTTCAGGAAACCATGGACAAGTATGGCCATGGCACCCCGGACGACTGGATCGAGCGCCACGTGTACACCGGCCGCAGCATGATGGGTGTGGTCGCGATGTTGGTGATTAACATTGCGCTGTTCGGCATCATCGGCTTGTCGGTGTGGGCCGTGCAGATGATGTGGATTCCGATCACTGCTGCCGGCATCATCAATGGTCTCGGCCACTGGTGGGGCTACCGCAATTTCGATTGCAGCGATGCCGCGACCAACATCTTCCCATGGGGCATCCTGATTGGCGGCGAAGAGCTGCACAACAATCACCACACGTATGCCACGTCGGCCAAGCTGTCGAGCAAGTGGTATGAGTTCGACCTGGGCTGGGGTTATATCCGCATGCTCGAGATGGTGGGCTTGGCCAAGGTCAAGAAAGTGGCGCCGAAGCCAAAGCTTGCAAAGAACAAGGAACAGGCTGACTTCGACACGCTGCAATCGGTGATCGCCAACCGGTATGACGTGATGGCGAAGTATGCGAAATCGGTGCGTCACGCGTTCCATGAAGAATTCGAGCAGCGCAAGCATGCAAGTGGCCTGGAAACGCGCTTCCTTAAAAGCTCGCGCAAGCTGATGCAACGTGAACCGGCCAAGCTGGAGTTGTCGCAGAAAGAGCAGCTGGTTGAGCTGTTCCAGCACAGCAAGGCGCTGGAAACCATGCACAATATGCGCGTGGAACTGGGCGCGATCTGGGAACGTTCGCACCATACCCGCGATCAGTTGCTGCATCAGTTGCAGGACTGGTGCAACCGCGCCGAGGCGTCGGGCATCAAGGCGCTGCAAGAGTTCTCATTGCGCCTGCGCACCTATGCCTGATTCGGTATCAGCGCATTAAAAAGAAACGGCTCCTTCGGGAGCCGTTTTGCATTTGGTCGCGCCCGCACACCAAAGCCGGGGTCAGGTCTGACATTCGGACACGACCTCAGCCTTATCCACTTCCGCAGCCGGGGTCACAGCTGTACAGCCGGGGTCATACAGCCGGTACAGCCGGTACAGCCGGGGTCAGGTCTGACATTCGGACACGACCTCAACCTTAGCCACTTCTTGTGGTGTCTCGCCCATCGTTAGCACGTAGCAGTTCCAGCTATTTTCGACCATGCGACTACTTGACTGTCGAGATCGTGTCCGAATGTCAGACCTGACCCCGGCTTTTTATGTGCATCGGTGGCCAAGTCAGATAGGTCAGCGCGCGCCAGAGCCATTCCGCTGGGCCGTACTGGTAACGTGCCAGCCACCAGTGGCTCAGGCCGATCTGCAGCGCGCATAGTCCCAGCGCAATGCCTACTTGCGCTGTCCGCCCGATGCCCCAGAGCCCCATTCCGTGGGCATAAAACAACAATGAAAATACGAGCGATTGCGTCAGGTAATTGCTCAGTGCCATGCGTCCGAATGGTGCCAGCAGGCGGATCCGTGCCAGCGCGCCATGGCTGTGCAGCATCAGCATGACGGCGCCAATATAGCCAAGCGCAGCTGGCAGACTACCCAGTGACAGCAGGGCGTGGGCAAGATCATGGCCACCATCGTTGACGCCAGGCGGCCGGCCCGTCGCGATCAGGCTGCCAAGCAGGCCAAGTCCGATGCCTAGCGGGATCCCAACAATGGCGAGGCGTTGGTAGAGCGGCTTGTGCTCGGCTGCGTGTGCAATCACACCCGATCGCACGAACCAGATACCGATCAGGAACACGCCCACCAGCAACACCGAGAAACCGACCTCGTCCACCATGCGTTCGTCCAGTTGCTTGAACCGCATTGCGACTGCATCCGGATAGCTGCCCTGCGTCAGTACGACGCGTTCTTCAGTGCTGCGTGCGACTTGTTCTTGGTAGCGCAAAACGCGGCCACTGTCGGCAGGCAGGGACTCGCCATCAGCATGGGCGCTACCAGCGATACCAGCGCTACCAGTGCTGCTCACGCTGCTGACGCCCGCGGTCTGTCCAACGGCAGGCGCAAAGTGCCGCATGCCGGCTTCTACCGCGATCAGACAATAGGTCAGCATCACGATCTGGACGCCGATGCGTAGCGGCTTCTGCTCGGCCGGTCCGCGCCATAAGGCAAGGAGGCCAAGGCCCGTGAAGATGGCGCCCACCGCGGTCAGCATCGTCGTGTCGTCGCCCTTGCTGCCCGATGCGGCGAGCAGTGCCGCCAGCAACATCAGTACTCCAGTACCGATCGTCACCAGCGGAAATAGCCAGGCTTGCCGGGTGCGCAGGTAGAGCGCGACCAGCGACGCCAGGATGACAGGTGCCAGCAGCCAGCCCAGCAGGCCCAGCCCCGGAACCTGGGGCAGCGCAATGCAGGCAATGAGGGCAATCACCAGCACGCGCGCTGGCGCCAGCAGGGCGAGCATCAGCGCGAGTGCGCCGGCCGCATAACTGATCAGGATATCGCCGCTCCACAGCAAGGTGTGGTGCAACAAGCCGATTGCCAGCAGCACGCCGACCCGGCGGCCGTAGGTTGGCGCGAACGGCCGCCCGGCCACGCGGGCGCGCTCGAGCATCAGCGCGAAGCCCATGCCGAACAGCAGCGAAAAGATCGTCCAGAACTTGCCGCTGACCAGGTACGCGACAAGGAACGCCACGAGCCAGTCGAGGCCGTGCAGGCCAGCCGGGATGCCTTGTCCGGATTCGACCACGGGCCGGTTGAAAAATTCGACGTTGGCGATGCAGATGCCGATCAGCGCAAAACCGCGCAGTACATCAAGGGCATCGAGGCGGTCGTTGGCGGGAGAGAGGGCGGGCAGGGACGAGCTGGTCATTCCGCCATGGTAACGCGGACGGTGTCCGGCCATAAAAAAAGCCGCCAGGCTTGCGCCGGCGGCTTTTTGAAAGACAACAGGATCAATTACTTGATCTTGGTTTCTTTGTAGATCACGTGCTTACGTGCCTTAGGGTCGAATTTGGTAATTTCCATTTTCGCCGGCATCGTGCGCTTGTTCTTGGTGGTGGTGTAGAAGTGACCCGTGCCTGCAGTCGATTCCAGCTTGATTTTGTCGCGGCCAGTTTTTGCCATGATAGCTCCCTAATTAAACTTTTTCGCCACGAGCACGCATGTCGACCAGCACGGCATCGATGCCGAGCTTGTCAATCAGGCGCAGGCCGGCGTTCGACAAACGCAGCGAAACCCAGCGGTTTTCCGATTCGACGTAGATACGGCGATTCTGCAGGTTAGGCAGGAAACGACGCTTCGTTTTGTTGTTAGCGTGGGAGACGTTGTTACCAACCATCACACCCTTGCCGGTTACTTGGCAAACACGTGCCATAGTGCACTCCTTAAATATGTTCCAGGACTGGAAAAACGAGAGTATAGCGCGAAAAATGAAGCGGAATCAATCACTTGCGAAAAACAATGGTTAATTAGCGTGGATAAAAAATTTAACAATCCCGAATTCGAGCACATTTGCACGGGTAAGCCCCTGTTTACGCGATGTAATTCATGCCAATGACCAGGCCAGGCGAAGGTAGCAAATCCGTCACAACTGCCCATTCTCGGCAAACGAATGCACATGGCTGCCCGCCACCACGAAATGGTCCAGTACCCGGATTTCGACCAGTGACAGCGCCTGCGTGAGCGCGCTGGTCAGCCGCAGATCCGCGTCGCTTGGCTCGGCCACGCCTGAAGGATGGTTGTGCGCCAGGATCACGGCCGCTGCATCGCGCCGCAGCGCCGCCTTGACGACTTCGCGGGGATAGACACTGGTATGCGTGAGCGTGCCCCGGAACATTTCATCGCAATTGATCAAGCGATTCTTCACATCCAGAAACAGCACGATGAACGATTCATGCGTTCGCAGCGCGAAGTGGCTGCGCAGATAGTGCCGCACGGCTTCGGGCGAACACAGCGCCTCGCGCCGGAATTGTTCGGCCACCGCGCGCCGCGCCAGTTCGAGCGCTGCCTGCAGCTGCGCATACTTGGCCGGCCCGAGCCCGTGCAGCTGCCCGAACTCACCCGCATCGGCATGCAGCAGCCGCTGCAGCGAGCCAAAGTGGGTGAGGGTGTCGCCGGCCAGCGTCACGGCGCTTTTCCCGGCCACGCCCACGCGCAGGAAGATCGCCAGCAATTCGGTGTCGGACAATGCCCCCGGGCCATCGCGCAGCAAGCGCTCGCGCGGGCGGTCCTGCTCGGGCCAGTCACAAATTCCCATCGTGATTCCTCGCCAAAAAAAGAGGCAGCCCGGGCGCAAGCTGCGCGCGTGGCTTACAATAGCGGTTTGCCCCACCGGGGCTGCCCGCACTCATACGAAACGTCGCAAAGAACATGGCCAACGCTGCTCCTGTCGTCAATGAATCCTCGTACCTGACACTGCATTACCGCCTGGCTGTTGCCGGTGGTTCTGATGTGATCACCACCTTCAATGGCACGCCGGCCACCCTGTTGCTCGGTCAGGGCCAGCTCGCGCCGTTCCTCGAAGAGCGCCTGATCGGCCTGCCCGAAGGCACGCACCAGACCTTCGAGCTCAGCGCGCAGGAAGCGTTCGGCGAACGTAACCCCGAACTGATCCAGTCGGTGTCGAAGGCGACATTGGAGGAAAATTCGGTGCCGGGCGCCGATTATCTGGTTGGCGAAGTGGTCGAGTTCAACGCGCCGAAGGGCGGCCGGTTTGCCGGCGTGCTGCTTGAAATGCGCGATGACTCGGCCCTGTTCGACTTCAACCACCCAATGGCTGGCCGGGCGCTCCAGTTCGAAGTGAAACTGATTTCGGTGCTGTAAAGGAAGACTATGGAAAACGAAATTCTGCTTGCCCAGCCGCGCGGCTTTTGCGCTGGCGTGGACCGCGCCATCGAAATCGTCGAGCGCGCCCTGACCCAATTCGGCGCCCCGATCTATGTGCGCCACGAGATCGTCCACAACGCGTATGTGGTGGCCGACCTGCGCACCAAGGGCGCGATCTTCATCGAGCAGCTCGAAGACGTCCCGCCGGGTAACACCCTGGTGTTCTCGGCCCATGGCGTCTCGAAAGCAGTCCGGGCCGACGCCGAAGCGCGCGGCCTGACGATCTTCGACGCGACCTGCCCATTGGTGACCAAGGTGCACGTCGAAGTGGCCAAGATGCGCAAACTCGGCGCCGAGATCATCATGATCGGCCACGACGGCCACCCGGAAGTCGAAGGCACGATGGGCCAGGCCGAAGAAGGCATGCACCTGGTCGAGACCGTTGCCGATGTCGAGAACCTGCAAGTGCGCAACCCGGACCTGCTCGCGTATGTGTCGCAAACCACGTTGTCGGTCGACGACACGGCCGACATCATCGACGCGCTCAAGGTGCGCTTCCCGAACATTATCGAGCCGAAGAAGGGCGACATCTGCTACGCCACCACCAACCGCCAGGAAGCCGTCAAGTTCCTCGCGCCGCAGGTCGAAGTGGTGATCGTCGTCGGTAGCCCCAACAGCTCGAACTCGAACCGCCTGCGCGAAGTGGCTGACAAGATGGGCACGCCTGCCTATATGGTCGACAACGCCGCCGCCATCGATCCGGCCTGGATCGCCGGCAAGAAACGCATCGGCGTCACCGCCGGCGCGTCGGCGCCCGAGGTACTGGTGCAAGCCGTGATCGATCGCCTCAAGCAACTGGGCGCGGCCAGTGTGCGCGCCCTTGAAGGCGTTGAAGAGAACGTCACTTTCCCGCTGCCGAAAGGCCTGGATGGCGTTCGACAGGTTGCCTTCAAGGCGGAAGGCTGAACATTATTTTTCGTTCTGGCAGAAAACAAAAATTAGCTACTGCCGCCATTTACCGTTGTTAGTTTTCCGGCAGCCAAGCTATGATGGCGGCGCTCGGATTTGTCGTAGCGATGTGCTAACCAGCGCGTCGTTCGGCCGCAGACAACGGTAAAGCAGCAGCTTCAGACCTTGAGCGGCACGTCGGGATACCCCGGCGTGCCGTTTTTTGTTATTGCACAACAGGCGGAACGATGGAAACCTTTATCCAACAACTACTGAACGGGCTCGTGCTCGGCAGTATGTATGCGCTGGTCGCGCTCGGCTACACGATGGTGTACGGCGTCCTCAACCTGATCAACTTTGCCCACGGCGACGTGTTGATGATCGGCGCAATGATCGGCCTGACCATCCTGCAATTGCTTGAAGCCTATGTGCCCGGCCTGCCTGGCTATGTGCAGCTGGCGCTCGCGATCCTCGGCGCCATTCCCGTCACCATGCTGGTCAATATTCTGATCGAACGCATCGCCTACCGCCGCCTGCGCAATGCGCCGCGCCTGGCGCCGTTGATCACGGCCATCGGCATCTCGATCCTGCTGCAAACGTTCGCGATGATGATCTGGGGCCGCAGCCCGTTGCCGTTCCCGCAATTGCTGTCGTCCGAACCGATCATGATTGGCGGCGCCATGATTTCGCAGACCCAGGTCTTGCTGCTGGTGCTGGCCGCTCTGGCGATGGGCAGTCTCGTGCTGCTGGTCGAGCGCACGCGGATGGGCCGCGCAATGCGCGCTGTGGCCGAAAACCCGCGCGTGGCTGGCCTGATGGGCATCGATACGAACCGCGTGATCGTCGCCACCTTCGCCATCGGCGCGGCGCTCGCCGCCGTGGCCGGCGTAATGTGGGGTGCCAACTACGCGTCGATCACGTTCACGATGGGCGTGCTGCCGGGCCTGAAGGCATTCTGCGCCGCGGTGCTGGGCGGGATCGGCAATATCTATGGCGCCATGATCGGTGGCCTCGTGCTGGGCATCATCGAAGCGCTGGGCGCCGGCTATATCGGCGACCTGACCGGTGGCTTCCTCGGCAGCCACTACCAGGACATCTTCGCCTTCGTGGTGCTGATCCTCGTGTTGACCCTGCGCCCGTCCGGCATCATGGGCGAACGCGTGGCCGACCGCGCTTAACCGGAGCACACCATGGCACTCCTGACGTTCGACACCCAGCACAAGCCGCGCCAGGCCTACACCAGCATGGCGATTGTGCTGGTGCTGCTCCTGATCTTCCCGTTCTTTGCCGCGCAATTTGGCAACTCGTGGGTGCGCATCATCGACATCGCGCTGCTGTACATCATGCTCGCGCTCGGCCTGAACATCGTAGTGGGCTTTGCCGGCCTGCTCGACCTGGGCTATATCGCGTTCTTCGCTGTAGGCGCCTACCTGGTCGGCCTGTTCTCGTCGCCACAGTTCGCCGCGCTGCTGGAATCGGTGATCTATTATTCGCCCGCCATCGGCGAAGCGCTTGTTGCGTTCTTCGGTCCCGAGATCCAGCAGAACGGCATCCACCTGTCGCTGTGGGCGATCGTGCCGCTGGCAGCCTTGTCCGCCGCGCTGTGTGGCGCGCTGCTGGGCGCCCCGACCCTGAAACTGCGCGGCGACTACCTCGCCATCGTGACGCTGGGCTTCGGCGAGATCATCCGGATCTTCATGAACAACCTGAACGACCCGATCAACTTCACCAACGGGCCGCAGGGGATCAACATGATCGACCCGATCCGCATCTTCGGGGTGTCGCTGGCGGGCGAGGCGGGCTCCAACGCCACCGTGCATATCGGCAGCTACGCGATGCCGTCGGTGAACGCCTATTACTTCCTGTTCCTGGCGCTGGTGATTGTGTCGATCTTCATCACGGGCCGCCTCCAGCACTCGCGCCTGGGCCGCGCCTGGGTGGCGATCCGCGAAGACGAAATCGCGGCCAAGGCGATGGGCATCAATACCCGTAACGTCAAGTTGCTCGCCTTTGCCATGGGCGCCTCGTTTGGCGGCGTGGCCGGCGCAATGTTCGGCGCCTTCCAAGGGTTTGTTTCGCCGGAATCGTTTTCGCTGACTGAGTCGATCGCCGTGCTGGCCATGGTGGTTCTCGGCGGTATCGGCCACATCCCGGGTGTCGTGCTGGGCGGCGTGTTGCTGGCGGCCCTGCCGGAAGTGCTGCGCCACGTGGTCGACCCGGCCCAGCAGGCGCTGTTCGGCAAGGTGATCATTGAAGCCGAAGTGCTGCGCCAGTTGCTGTACGGCCTGGCGCTGGTATTGATCATGCTGGTGCGCCCGGCTGGCCTGTGGCCGTCGCCCAACAAGGAAGAGCGGCCGAACGCCGCGCTGGCGCGTGACGACGAAGAAGCGAGTACCACATGAGCGAACAAGTCATTCTCAATATTGCCGGCGTCAACAAGCGCTTCGGCGGCCTGCAGGCGCTGACCGATGTCGGCATCCGGATCAAGCAGGGCCAGATCTACGGCCTGATCGGCCCCAACGGCGCTGGCAAGACCACGTTCTTCAATGTGATCACGGGCCTGTACCAGCCCGACAGCGGCACGTTCGAGCTGGCCGGCAAGGCGTACTCGCCGTCGGCCCCGCACGACGTGGCCAGGGCCGGCATCGCGCGCACGTTCCAGAACATCCGCCTGTTCGGCGAGATGAGTGCGCTCGAAAACGTCATGGTGGGCCGCCATGTGCGCACCAAACAGGGCGTGCTCGGCGCGATCCTGCGCCACAAGGCGGCGCGTGAAGAAGAACGGGCGATCCGTGTGCGCGCCCAGGAACTGCTCGATTTCGTCGGTATCGGCCAGTTTGCCAACCGCACGGCAAAGTTTTTGTCGTACGGCGACCAGCGCCGCCTGGAAATCGCGCGCGCGCTGGCGACCGATCCGCAATTGCTGGCATTGGACGAGCCGGCGGCCGGCATGAACGCCACCGAAAAACTGGGTCTGCGCGAGCTGCTCGTCAAGATCAAGGCGCAGGGCAAGACCGTGCTGCTGATCGAGCACGACGTCAAATTGATGATGGGCTTGTGCGACCGCATCACGGTGCTCGAATACGGCAAGCAGATCGCCGAAGGTGTGCCGGCCGAGATCCAGAAGAACCAGGCCGTGATCGACGCCTATCTGGGAGGTGCCCACTGATGAATGCAATGAAGAGCGAAACGATCCTGCAGATCACGGGCTTGAAGGTCGCGTACGGCGGCATCAAGGCGGTCAAGGGCATCGATCTGCAAGTGGCGCGGGGCGAACTGGTCACGCTGATTGGCGCGAATGGCGCCGGCAAGACCACGACACTCAAAGCCATCACCGGCACGTTGCCGCCATGCAAGGTCGAAGGCGACATCAGCTACCTGGGGCAGCCGCTGCGCGGCACGCAGTCGTTCCGCATGGTCCAGCAAAAGCTGGCCATGGTGCCGGAAGGGCGGGGCGTGTTCACCCGCATGTCGATTCACGAAAACCTGTTGATGGGCGCTTACACGCGCAATGACAAGGCCGGCATCGACGCCGATATCGAGAAGTGGTACAGCGTGTTCCCGCGCCTGAAGGAACGTGCGGCCCAGTTGGCCGGGACGCTCTCGGGCGGCGAGCAGCAGATGCTGGCGATGGCGCGCGCGCTGATGTGCCATCCGACGTTGCTGTTGCTCGACGAGCCGTCGATGGGCTTGTCGCCAATCATGGTCGAAAAGATTTTCGAGGTGATCCGTGATGTATCGCAGCAGGGCATCACGATCCTGCTGGTGGAGCAGAACGCCAAGCTGGCGTTGCAGGCCGCGCATCGCGGCTATGTGATGGAGTCGGGCGAGGTCACCATGACTGGCAATGCGCGCGACATGCTGACCGATCCGCGCGTGCAGGCGGCATATCTGGGCGAATAACGTACGCGCACGTAAAAATGGCCGGGTCGCTTGCGCGACCCGGCCATTTTTTTACCGATCAGTGATGCTGCAGTATTACGCAGCAGCAGCCGTTGCGGCGTTGGTGGCTTTGGCAGCGGTGGCCGAGAATTGCGACACGGCAGCGTTGACATTGGTTTCGATGGCTTCGACAGCCTGCTTCGAGGTCTTGCTGAACTGCTCGTAACCGGCATTGGCGTTGCTGATGGCGGTCTTGACGGCGGCGACGAAGTTCTCCGAACCGGCCGGTGCATTCTTGCTCACTTCGTCGACCAGCGAAATCACCTTGCGGTTGGCTTCGACGATCTGGCTTTCGGCTGCTTTCGAGAATTCAGCGCCGGTGCCGCTGGCGATCGACGCCAGCTGACGGCTGTAGGCCATGGCTTTTTCAGCATTTGGCTGTGCCTGGGTGGCGGCCAGCGAGAAGAACTCTTGCGGATCCTTGGCGCTCAGCAGCTTGCTGGTGAGGGCCGACGATTCTTCGAGGCTGGCGCGTGCGGTGCTGATGTTCAGGGCGACCAGTTTTTCCATGCTTTCGAACGTCTTCGACGTCAGCGACGAAAACAGGGCGAACTGCGACTCCAGGCTGGTCTTGGTGGCGGTCGAAAACTGCTCAGGGATTGCAAACATGTGTCTCTCCAAAATGTTACGTTTCGTGAATGGACTATTGCTCGGGTGGGGCAGGCTCTTCGGCAAACGCGATGAAACTCTTCTTTTGTGCACCGCAACAGGGCAGATTTTGTGCCACTTCGTTTGAGGCGTCAAGCGATTTTGATGCGATGCACAATCCGTGGTACAGAAGTGACAAGAATGCATTTGCTATGAAAAGCTCAATTGATGTACCGCAAACGAACATTCTTTTTTGCTGTTTAATTGCACAAAAACGGTGTGCTAGACTCGGTTTTTGTCTTTACCTTAACTCTGTCGTTTCTTTCGGGACATTACTGCGCTCATGTCACAGCCTGCCATTCTGCCGCCGGTTACCGCTCCCGTCCCGACTGCTCCATGGCTGTCGCCGATACCACTGTTTTTTGTCCTGTTGTGGAGCACCGGCTTCATCGTCGCCAAGTTCGGCCTGCCCCATGCGCCGCCGCTGACCTTCCTGATCGTGCGTTGCATGGGCGTACTGGCGGTGCTGCTGCCGATCGTGCTGATCTGGCGTGCACCCTGGCCGCGCGGGCAGATCTTGCACATCGCACTGGCGGGGCTGCTGTTGCAGGCAGGGTATCTGGGCGGCGTCTGGGCTGCCATCAATCTGGGCATGCCGGCCGGCCTGACGGCGCTGATCGTCGGCATGCAGCCCATCCTGACCGCTGCAGCCGCGCCGCTGATCGGCGAACGCGTGCGGCGCCTGCAGTGGCTTGGTCTGCTCTTGGGCCTGTCCGGCGTGGCCCTGGTCGTGTATGCCAAGCTGGGCGTTGCCGGCATGTCGCCGGTCGCGCTGGCCCTGTGCCTGTTTGCGCTGTTGTGCATCACGACTGGCACGCTGTACCAGCGCCGCTTCTGTCCACAGTTCGATCTGCGCACCGGCACCGCAATCCAGTTCAGCGCGACGGTGCTGGCCCTGATTCCATTGGCCATCTGGCTGGAAGACCTTGACCCGGCGTTCAGCCGCATCACATGGAGCAGCGACTTCATCCTGGCGCTGGTGTGGTCGGTTCTGGCGCTGTCGATTGGCGCCATCTTCCTGTTGTTTACCCTGATCCGGCGCAGCCAGGCCACCGAAGTGACGAGCCTGATGTACCTGACCCCGCCCACCACCGCCATCATGGCCTGGCTGCTGTTCGGCGAATCGTTCAGCCTGCTCGGCCTGGTCGGGATGGTCGTCGCCGTGACCGGCGTCGCCTTTGTCGTTAAAAAACCAAGGAACCTCCGATGATCAGCAGTCCTAGCCAGGAAGCGGTCGATGCCGCCATCACGTCGCGCCGCTCGATTCGCGCTTTTCTCGACAAGCCGGTGGAACGCGACGAGATTGCGCGCATTCTCGACGTTGCTGCGCGGGCACCGTCCGGCACCAACACGCAGCCGTGGAAGGTGTATGTGCTCACTGGCGCGGCGCGCGCGCGGCTGTCGAATGCGATTCTGGCGGTCAATGCCGATCCCGAACAGGCGCGCGGGCACACCGAGGAATACGCTTACTACCCGCGCGAATGGACGTCGCCGTATATCGACCGTCGGCGCAAGGTCGGCTGGGATCTCTACAGCCTGCTTGGCCTGGACCGCGACAACAAAGCCGGCATGGCGGCCCAGCATGCCCGCAACTACGCCTTTTTCGACGCGCCGGTAGGATTGATCTTCACCATTGACCGCATCATGGCGCAGGGTTCGTGGCTCGACTACGGCATGTTTTTACAGAACATCATGGTGGCGGCGCGCGCAAGGGGCCTCGACACCTGCCCGCAAGCGGCGTTCACGCAGTATCATCGGATCATCAGCGCCGAACTCGATCTTCCGGGCAGCGAGATGGTGGTCTGCGGCATGGCGCTGGGCTGGGCCGATCCAAAGCGCATCGAGAACACGCTGGTGACCGAGCGCGAACCGAGCCACGGCTTCGCCCGCTTCATGGAGTAACGTAAATACCGTCAATATCCTGTTGATATCAAAAGGAAAATGGTTGGGCGCTTCTTGTTGTATTAAGTCGCTTATTGCCGCACGGAATGTGAATTTTGCTTGCGATCGGACGTCGTTCCGCTACACTTCACTACGTATCTCATCTGTTCGGGTCAGGGGCTTCATCATGTTCAAACTTGCTGTGGCTGCCGTGGTTGCCGCTTTATTTGCCTTTTCCCCAGTCCAGGCCGCCGGTGCCGGCGCAGGCGCGGGTGCGGGCGCCACCGAGCAGGCGAAGAAATCGTCTGCCGCCAAGAAAAAAGTCAAACGCAAGGTCGTGCGCAAAACCACGGCCACACGCACCAAAAAAGCCAAACGCCAGGAACTCGCCGCCGCAGGCGACCGTCCGCGCATGATCCGCCGTGTCAAGACAGTGCGCGGCAAGCGCGTTGTTACGTACCAGCCGGTGCGCACTGCCGCCGCTGCCGTCGCGGTTGGCGTTGCTGCCAAGACCGTCGGCGACATGGCTGGCCTCGACAACACCGTCGATCCGCTGGCGCTGCGCTCGAACGTGGCCTACGTGGTCGATCAGAACAGCGCCGAAGTGCTGTTCGAGAAAAACGCCAACGTCGCACTGCCGATTGCGTCGTTGACCAAGCTGATGACGGGCATGGTCGTGATGGACGCCAAGCAAGACCTCGACGAAGTATTGCGCGTGACCGATGACGACGTCGATCGCCACAAGTTCAGCAGCTCACGCTTGCCGGTCGGCGCCAGCATGACGCGCCGCGAATTGCTCCATATTGCCCTGATGAGTTCCGAGAACCGCGCCGCGTCGGCGCTGGGCCGCAACTATCCGGGCGGCATCAACGCGTTCGTCGGCGCGATGAACGCCAAAGCACGCCAGCTGGGCATGCGCGATACCCATTACGTCGACTCCAGCGGCCTGTCGAGCCGCAACGTCTCGAGTGGGCGCGACCTGGCCAAGCTCGTCATGGCGGCACATGGCGACCCGGTGCTGCGCGAATTCTCGACCACGCCCAACTCCACCGTGCAAGCCAGCGGCCGCACGATGCACTATCGCAATACCAACTACCTGGTGTCGCTGCCCGACTGGAATATCGGCCTGCAAAAGACCGGCTTCATCAACGAAGCAGGGCGCTGCCTGGTGATGCAGGCCATGATTCATGGCCGCAATGTGGTGATGGTGTTCCTGGATTCGAAGGGCAAGATGTCGCGCACGGCCGACGCCGGCCGAATTCGCCGCCTGATCGAGTCGCTGCCCGACCGCATGGATGTCGATGCGATCCGGCCATCGACCATCACCGCCAGCGCGCCAGGCCTGGCGCGCTAAGAAACAGGGCAGGCCTTGCGCCTGCCCTTGTTGTACCTGCTCTCGTGTTTTATACCGTCGGCATCGGCCGATACCCGAGCGTCGCCGAAATGCGCGCCGCCGTCTGCACCAGGTCATCGAGCCAATCTTCCTGCAGGCGGTCGGCCGGCGCCGAAATCGACAAACCCGCCACCAGCTTGCCGCTGTCATCGTGGATACCTGCCGCCATGCAGCGCACACCCAGTTCCAGCTCTTCATTGTCGCGCGCATAGCCGCGCGAGCGCACCAGGCTCAGCTCGCGCTCCAGCCGCGCCAGCTCGGTGATCGAGTTGCGCGTGTGGCCCGACAGGCCCGTGCGGGTCGCGTAGGCGCGCGTGGCTTTCACGTCGTCCACGGATAGAAACAGCTTGCCGGTGGACGTCAGGTGCAGCGGACCGCGCCCGCCGATGGCGCGCACGACCTGCATGCCGGAACGCTCCGAGAAGGCCCGGTCGATATACACGATTTCGTCGCCCTGACGCACCGACAGATTGACCGTCTGCTGCGTCTTGCGGTGCAGGGCGCGCATGGCGTCGAGCGCCGCTTCGCGCACCGACAGCCGGCTCTTGACCACATTGCCCAGTTCCAGCAGGCGCATGCCCAGCCGGTACGTGCCTGGCTCGACACGGTCGACGAAGCGCGTGACCACCATATCGTTGAGGATCCGGTGCGCCGTGGACGGGTGCAGACCCGACACGCGCGCCAGCTCCTTGAGGCTGACCGGGTCGGAATAGGTGGCCAGGGCGTCCAGAAGCGAGGTCATGCGTTCGATCACCTGGATCGAGGTCTTGGCGGGTTGGGGCGTTTCCATGTTCATATGATGGTTGTGCGGTGCAGTAGGCCCATTCTTTATACCATGATGTGAAACGCTCGCGCAAACCCGCCCTTGCATTGTGGGCCTGCATGCCACATGCTGATCGGGAGGCTGCATAATGACGTTCCTGCATCCTCACTGGACAATGATGGACAACCCGATCAGCGAATTCAAGACCTTGCGCGGCCTCGAGCGCATTGGCGCGGCGTGCCGCAACACCTGGGACGGCCTGCGCTGGGCCTGGCGCAGTGAAGCGGCGTTCCGGCAAGAGGTGGTGCTGATCGTCGTGGCCAGCGTGATCGCTCTGCTGTTGCCGGTGTCCGGCTTCCAGCGCCTGGCGATGATCGGCGTGCTGATCGTGGTGCTGATCGTCGAGCTGATCAATTCAGCGATCGAGGCGGTCGTCGACCGTATCTCGCTCGAGCGCCATCCATTGTCGAAAGCGGCCAAGGACATCGGCAGCGCCGCCGTCGCACTGGCGCTGTTGCTGGCGTTCGCGACCTGGGCCGTCGTCCTCTACAATCGCTTCATGTAGACCATGCAACGCGCCGTCCGTACAGGATGGCGCCCCGAACAAGTTTGATCAATCACAGGAGATGACCATGACCTTACGCCTCGGCGATACCGCCCCCGACTTCGAGCAAGATTCCAGCATTGGCAAGATCCGTTTCCACGAATGGGCGGGCGACTCGTGGGTCGTGCTGTTTTCGCACCCGGCCGACTTCACGCCGGTCTGCACCACCGAGCTGGGCCTGACCGCCAAGCTCAAGCCTGAATTCGACAAGCGCAATGTGAAGGCGATCGCGCTGTCGGTCGACGCGGCCGAAAAGCACCGCGACTGGATCCGCGACATCGAAGAAACCCAGCAAACCGTGGTGGGCTTCCCGATCATCGCCGATGCCGACCGCTCGGTCTCGACGCTGTACGACATGATCCATCCGGAACAATCGGCCACCGCCACCGTGCGTTCGCTGTTCATCATCGATCCGAACAAGAAAGTGCGCCTGACCATCACCTACCCGATGAGCACCGGCCGCAATTTCGACGAAGTGCTGCGCGTGATCGACGCCCTGCAACTGACCGACGGCTACACGGTCGCCACGCCGGGCAACTGGAAAGATGGCGACGACGTCATCATTCCGCTGACCGTCACCGATCCTGACGTGATCAAGCAAAAGTATCCAAAAGGCTTCGAATCGCCACGGCCTTACCTGCGCATGACGCCACAGCCGAACAAGTAATTCAGGTTGTACGCCCCAGAAAAATGGCCCAGGCACATGCCTGGGCCATTTTTTTGGCGCAGTCAGCATTATCTGTTGATGACGCTGATAGCAATGCGGAGCAATTGTTCTGGCGAAATGATCCGCTGGCCATCCAGCGCCCAGCGCCAGCCCAGGTAATTGGGCAGGTAGCGCGACGCCACGCCATGAAAGCCCTGTAACCAGGCCTTGAAGCGGTGGTGGTAAGCGTTCACGTTCTGCACATGGATGGCAAGGCTGCCCAGACGCCTCACGCGCACACCTGCGCGCACATTGACCGTCTCATGCGCGATCCTGTGCTTGCGTGCAAAGGCGCGGTAGGCGGCATGGCTGTCACTGACCAGCAACGCCTGCCGATCCAGCCTGGGTAGCAAGTCACTGGCGAGTTGCGCAGCCGTAAGGGCCCCGCGGCCAGTGACGGCATCGACCGTGCGTCCCTCGCGGTCGCGCGCGACCAGGATGCAGTCGAGTTCGCTGGAAATGCCCCGTTTGACCGCATGGCCGCCACGGTGGCGCGGTGGCCGATCGAGCGTGCGCGAACCTTTTTGTGATTCGAGCAGGAATGTTTCATCGGCCTCGACGATGCCGTTAAGGACTGCGGGCCGGTCGAGCTTGACCCAATGCAGGAAGCGGTGGCGCCAGCGAAAGGCCGTGTTGCGGTGTACGCCGACCCGGTCTGCCGCCTTGCGCACGGGGAGCGAATCGAGCAGCACCTGCGAATAGGCGAGCCATTTGGCCTTTAGCCTGAGCCGTGCCAGCGGCGTGCCGGTCAGATCGTTGAAGGTGCGGCCGCAGGCACAGCAGCGGTAGCGCTGCAAATCGTTGGCGCACCCGTGCCGGTAGCAGCGCTCGTTGCCGCATCTGGGGCAGCAGCGGCCTGGCGCTCTGACCTCACTGATGAGCGCGACTACCTGATCGAGCCCGGCTGCAGGATGCAGGGCATCAAGCACCTGCCGGCGCTGGGGTTGGTTCAGCGAAGGCAGTTTTGCAAACCAGCCCGTGAAACATGGCGCTTTCATGATCGACTCCTGACGCTGTGGACAGGGGTTGGACCACTGGACTGCTCGTCAGTTCAAAGCGAGTCTCTATTTAACGTTGACTGCGCCTTTTTTTTTGTCCAGCCATCGAAGATTTCCGCATATCGCCATGCAAGCGCTGCACGTCTACATAGCGTTTCGTGTCTATACAAATAAGGATTGCTTCGTTTGCGTTATAAAGATCACGTGAGAATATGAGCGTCCGATAGAAGAATTTGTAATAAGGACTCGCATGACATCGCTTGCTATGCCAGGCAGCACGGCAGCATCGAAGTCGTCGAAAGCACCGGGCCGGGTCATTCCCGGCTTTGGCCTTTCGCTCGGCTTCACGCTGTTTTACCTGGCGCTGATCGTTCTCATCCCGCTGTCGGCGGTGTTCCTCAATACCTTCAGCATGACCTGGTCCGAGTTCTGGGCCACCGTCACGTCGGAGCGCGTCATGGCATCGTATCGCCTCAGCTTTGGCGCGTCGCTGATCGCAGCCGCCCTGAACGTCGTGTTCGGCGGCATCGTCGCCTGGGTTCTGGTGCGGTATAAATTTCCCGGCAAGCGCTTCATCGATGCGCTGGTCGATTTGCCGTTCGCGCTGCCTACCGCCGTGGCCGGTATCACGCTGACCGCCCTGTACGCGCAGAATGGCTGGATCGGCCAGTACCTGGCCGCGTGGGGCATCAAGGTTGCGTTCACGCCGCTGGGCGTCGTGGTTGCGCTGACTTTCATCGGGCTGCCGTTCGTCGTGCGCACGGTGCAGCCGGTGCTTGAAGAAGCCGAACGCGAGCTCGAAGAAGCCGCCGCCAGCCTGGGCGCGCCGCCGCTGCAGACGTTTACCCGCGTGGTGCTGCCGACGATCGTGCCAGCGCTGCTGACCGGCTTTGCGCTGGCCTTCGCGCGCGCCACCGGCGAGTACGGCTCGGTCATCTTCATCGCCGGCAACCTGCCGATGGTGTCCGAGATCACGCCGCTGCTCATCATCTCCAAACTCGAACAATACGATTACGCCGGCGCCACCGCGATTGCCGTCGTGATGCTGGTGTTCTCGTTCATCCTGCTGCTGACCATCAATCTGCTGCAGGCCTGGACACGCAAACGGGCAGGCAAGTCATGAGCGCCGTTCTCGACAAAGTCACGCCGCCACGCCCACCGGCGGCCCGGGGCAAGCGCCTCGACACGAGCGTGCTCGAGCCGCGCTGGGTCAGCTATGTGCTCATCGCCGTTGCCCTGGTGTTTCTCACGCTGTTTCTGTTCATCCCGCTCGCTGCGGTGTTTACCGAAGCGCTCAAGAAGGGCTGGGAAGTGTATGTCGAGTCCGTCATCGATCCGGATGCGATCTCGGCCATCAAGCTCACGCTGATCGCCGCCGTGATTTCGGTGCCACTGAACCTCGTGTTCGGCGTGGCCGCCGCCTGGGCCATCACCAAGTTCGAATTCCGTGGCAAGAGCATTTTGCTTACGCTGATCGATCTGCCGTTCTCGATCTCGCCCGTGATCGCGGGCCTGATGTATGTGCTGCTGTTCGGCGCATCGGGCTGGTTCGGTCCGTGGCTGGCCGAGCACGACATCAAGATCCTGTTCGCGGTGCCGGGCATCGTGCTGGCCACCGTGTTCATTACGTTCCCGTTCGTGGCGCGCGAGCTGATTCCGCTGATGCAGCAGCAGGGCACTGAAGAAGAAGAAGCGGCGCTGGTGCTGGGCGCATCGGGCTGGTCGACGTTCTGGCGCGTGACGATGCCGAACATCAAATGGGGCCTGCTGTATGGCGTGATCCTGTGTAACGCCCGCGCGATGGGCGAGTTCGGCGCCGTCTCGGTGGTCTCGGGCCACATCCGCGGCGAGACCAACACGATGCCGCTGCACGTCGAGATCCTCTACAACGAATACAACTTCACGGCCGCCTTTGCTGTGGCGTCGCTGCTGGCGCTGCTCGCGCTGGTGACGCTGGCCATCAAGTCCTTTATCGAATGGCGTCTGCACCAGGCCAAGTCGGCCTCGCTGGACGCCCCTCACTGAATATCCGCCGGAGCCACGCATGACGATTGAAGTCCAACACATCCGTAAAAATTTCGGCCAGTTCAAGGCGCTCGACGACGTGTCGCTGCAGTTCCCGGACGGCGAACTGACCGCCTTGCTCGGCCCGTCGGGCTGCGGCAAGACCACGCTGCTGCGCATCATCGCGGGCCTGGAATATCCGGACTCGGGCACCGTGCTGCTCGACGGCCAGGATTCGTCGCATCGCCACGTGCGCGAGCGCCAGGTCGGCTTCGTGTTCCAGCACTACGCGCTGTTCAAGCACATGACCGTGTTCGAAAACGTTGCGTTCGGCCTGCGCGTGAAACCGCGCAGCGAGCGCCCGAGCGAAGACCAGATCCGCGACAAGGTGAAAAAGCTGCTCGAACTGGTGCAGCTCGACTGGATCGCCGACCGCTATCCGCCGCAGCTGTCGGGCGGCCAGCGCCAGCGCATCGCCCTGGCGCGCGCGCTGGCCGTCGAGCCGCGCGTGCTGCTGCTCGACGAGCCGTTCGGCGCGCTCGACGCCAAGGTGCGCAAGGAACTGCGCCGCTGGCTGCGCCGCCTGCACGACGACCTGCACGTGACATCGATCTTCGTCACGCACGACCAGGAAGAAGCACTCGAAGTGGCCGACCAGGTGGTTTTGATGAACAAGGGCCGCGTCGAGCAATTGGGCAGCCCCGACCAGGTCTACAACCATCCGGCGTCGCCGTTTGTGTACGGCTTTTTGGGCAACGTCAACCTGTTCCACGGCCGCATCCACGAAGGCGTGCTGGCCAGCGGTGACGTCAACTTCCAGGCCCCGCAGCACATCGACGTGCGCGACGGCGCCGGCATCGGTTACGTGCGCCCGCACGACCTCGATGTCGAGCGCTACACCCCGGGCGCTGCGGGCGTCGTGGCCAAGCTGCGCCGCGCGCATGCGATCGGGCCGCTGGCCCAGCTCGATCTGGAGCGCGCCGACAATGGCCAGATGATCGAGGCGGTGCTGCCGAATGAACGCTTCGCCAGCCTGGGCCTGAAAGAGGGCGACACGCTGGTGGTGCGCCCGCGCCGCATCGAAGTCTTCGTCGACCAGGGAAGCGCCGCATGAACTTCCAGCAGCTGCGCTCGGTGCGCGAAGCAGCCCGGCGCGACTTCAACCTGACCGACGTGGCCAATGCGCTGTTCACGTCGCAGCCGGGCGTATCGCGCCAGATCCGCGAACTCGAAGATGAACTGGGCGTGGTGATTTTCGAGCGCAACGGCAAGCGCCTGACTGGCCTCACGCCGCCTGGCAAGGGCATCCTGCGCATCGTCGAAAAGCTGCTGGTCGAAGCCGAGAACCTGCAGCAGGCCAGCCGCGAATTCGCCGGCCAGGACAGCGGCACGCTGACGGTGGCCGTGACCCATACGCAGGCCCGTTACGCGCTGCCGCAGGTGGTGCAATCGTTTCGCGCCGCGTTCCCCAATGTGCGCATCGCCCTGCAGCAAAGCGCGCCGGAACACATCGCGGAGTGGGTCGCTTCGGGCAAGGCCGATATTGGCATCGCGACCGAAGGCCTGTCGGCGTTTCCCGACCTGGTGTCGTTCCCGTGCTACCGCTGGAGCCACGTGATCGTGGCGCCGGAAGGCCATCCGATCTTCGCCAGCGGCTCGCCGCTGCGCCTGGAAGACCTGGCCGAGCATCCGCTCATCACGTATGACCAGGGCTTTACTGGCCGGGGTCACATCGATGCGGCCTTCCTTGAAGCCGGGCTGGCGCCAGACATCGTGCTCACGGCGATGGATTCGGACGTGATCAAGCAGTACGTGTCGCTGGGGATGGGTGTAGGGATCGTGGCGTCGATGGCGTTCGACCATGGCCGCGACAAGGGCCTGCGCGCGATCGAGGCATCGCACCTGTTCGCGCAGAACGTGACGCGCCTGGCGGTGCGGCGCGGGTCGTACCTGCGCTCGTACGCGTTTCACTTCATCGAGCGCTTCGCGCAAGGCTACACGCGGGCCGATATCGAAAAGGCGATTGCGACTGCACAATAGGGTGGTGCTGCCGGCACGCCGCACTGGCGCGCCGGCCGGTTTTACTTCTTTTTTTGTTCGCGCAGCGCGTCCGCGCAATCACGCACCAGGCCCGGCCCGGCGTAGATCAAGCCGCTGTACAACTGCACCAGCTTGGCGCCGGCCGCGATTTTTGCGCGTGCATCGGCGCCGCGCATGATGCCGCCCACGCCGATGATCGGGATGTCGTCACGCAGCTCGGTCTTGAGCGCGCGGATCACGATGTTCGACTGCTCGAACACGGGCGCGCCCGACAGGCCACCCGCCTGCTGCGCATGCTTCATGCCCTCGACATCGCGCCGGTTGAGCGTCGTGTTGGTGGCAATCACGCCGTCGATCTTGTGGCGCAGCAGGGCGCCGGCGATATCGCGGATCTGGTCGCCGTCGACGTCCGGTGCGATCTTGAGCGTGAGCGGCACGTAGTGGCCGTGCTGGTCGGCCAGGCGCATCTGCTCCTGCTTGAGCTGCGACAGCAGGGCGTCGAGTTCGGACGCCCCCTGCAACTGACGCAGGTTCTGCGTGTTCGGCGACGAGATATTGACCGTCACGTAGCTGGCGTATGGGTACACCTTGCGCAGGCATTCCAGATAGTCGTCGGCGGCGCGCTCAATGGGCGTATCGGCGTTCTTGCCGATGTTCAGCCCCAGCACCCCCTGCTTTTCCTGGAAAAAGCGCGAGGCCTGCACATTGGCCACGAACGCGTCGACGCCGCCGTTGTTAAAGCCCATGCGATTGATGATGCCGCGCGCACGCGGCAGCCGGAACATGCGCGGTTTCGGATTGCCGGCTTGGCCACGCGGCGTGACCGTGCCGATTTCAATGGAGCCGAAGCCCAGTGCCGCCAGGCCATCGATATACGCGCCATCCTTGTCCAACCCGGCGGCCAGGCCGACAGGATTGGGAAACGTGATACCCATGACGGTGCGCGGATCGGGCCGTGGTTTCCGGAATGCGCCTGTCAGGCCAAGCGCTGCTGCGCGACGCAGCATGGGCAAGGTCAGGTTGTGCGCCGCTTCGGGATCGAGCGAGAACAATGCGGGACGGACGAGGGTATACAGAATTTTGTCTGGCATGGGGTACTCGGTTGACGTATCTTCATCATTCTAACGTGCGGCGAGGGGGCGTACGTAACGAAGTATCAAGGCAATTGTTAGCGGTTGTGTCCGAAGACCCGGCACGCAACAGGTTCAGGCGTCCAGAACGCCCCATTGCCCGTCAATACGTGCTTCGAGTGGCCGGAAGTTGATCTTGTAGGCCATCTTGGGGCTTTGCGCGATCCAGTAGCCCAGGTACACATGCGACAGGCCGAGTTCGTGCGCCTGGTTCACCTGCCACAGGATGTTGTAGGTGCCATACGACGCGTTCTCGACATCCGGGTCAAAGAAGGTGTAGACCGACGACAGGCCGTCGGACAGCACGTCGATGATCGACACCATGCGCAAGGTCCCATCGGGCTCGCGAAATTCGACCAGGCGCGTGTTGACGCGGCTTTGCAGCAGGAACTGCGCGTACTGGTCGCGACTGTCCTGGTCCATCCCGCCGCCGACATGGCGCGTCGTCTGGTAGCGCAGATACAGTGCGTAGTGCTCGTCCGAGAACGCCAGGTTGGCGACCATCGCCACCAGGTTGCCATGGCGCTTCCAGGCGCGGCGCTGGGTGCGGTTGGGCGTGAAGTCGGCGCACCTGACGCGCACCGGAATGCAGGCCTGGCAACCATCGCAATACGGGCGGTAGGTGAAGATGCCGCTGCGCCGGAAGCCATTTCTGACCAGCTCGGAATACACATCGGCATTGATCAGGTGCGAGGGTGTCGCGACCTGCGAGCGCGCCTGGCGTGCGTCGAGATAGCTGCACGGGTAGGGCGCCGTGGTGTAGAACTGCAGCGTGGCAAAGGGCAGGTCGTGTAGGTGCGTCATGCAAGGAGCTCTCGGGACGACGTGGGGTTGCCGCCTATTCTAGCGAAAACCGCGCCGCGATTCCGTTAGCCAGGCAACGGTGCCGCCACTGTCCATGACCCGATGCCCGGCCTGGCGGTCGCGCGGTGGACATGCTCGAGAAAGCGGCTGCGCGGGATCGGCGCCGCACCGAGCGAGGCGAGGTGGCCGGTCTCTTGCTGGCAATCGACCATCTCGACGCCATGGCGCTGCAAAAACGCCACCAGATAGGCCAGCGCGACCTTGGATGCATCGGACACGCGCGCAAACATCGATTCGCCATAGAACATGCGGCCGATGCACACGCCATACGCGCCGCCCACCAGTTCGCCGTCGAGCCAGACTTCGGCCGAGTGCGCGTAACCCAGCGCGTGCAGGCCCGTGTAGCCGGCAATGATCTCATCCGAAATCCAGGTGCCTGGCCCGTCGCGGCGCGGGGCAGCGCAGGCGCGCATCACGTCGTCGAACGCGCTGTCGAAGCGCACGTCCCAGCGCCCGCCATCGAGGCGGCTGCGCTCGATCTTGCGCAGCGTTTTTGCCAGGCTGTTACTGACCTTGAATTGGTCGGTGTACAGCACCATGCGCGGATCGGTGCTCCACCACAGAATCGGCTGGCCTTCGGAAAACCACGGGAAGATGCCGTTGCGGTAGGCCTGCAGCAGGCGCGCCGGCGACAGGTCGGCGCCGGCTGCAAGCAGGCCCGGCGCTTCGACGGTCAATGCCTTCGAGACGTCGGGGAACGGCGTATCGATCTCGAGCCAGGGAATCATGTCAGTCCGGTTCGCGTGGGGCCATCATGGGGCGGTTCACGGCCACGCTGTGAAAGCCGAAGTCGCCACCCTCGCGCACTTTGATCCGGTCGGCAAAGAACAGTTCCAGCGTCGTGCGGATCGTGGGGAAGGCCAGGTCGTCCCAGGGGATGGTGGCTTCGGTGAACAGTTGCACGTCCAGGCTTTCGATGCCCGCTGCATAGTCAAGGTCGAGCAGGCGTGCCAGGTAGAACAGATGGACCTGGTGCACGTGGGCGACGTTCAGTAATGAGAACAACGGGCCAAGCTCGATATTGGCGCCGGCTTCTTCTTCGGTTTCGCGCTGCGCCGCCTGTTCGGTGGTTTCTTCGTTTTCCATGAACCCGGCCGGCAGCGTCCAGTAGCCATAGCGCGGCTCGATCGCGCGCTTGCACAGCAAAATCTGAAGTTCGCCATCGCGTTCCCACACGGGAATCGAACCGACGACCAGCTTCGGGTTCTGGTAGTGGATCGTGTTGCAGTGCGTGCACACGTAGCGCGGCCGGTTGTCGCCTTCGGGAATGGCCAGCACGACAGGGTGGGCGCACTCGGAGCAGAATTTCATGGTGGATAGGGCAGGTTGGTCGTGGCAATACTGTACACCGAATGCGGCGTTGGCAGGGGCAGGGGGCGCGTTCACAGCTGGCGCCCGCGCGCTCGACCGAGATATAAGTTTCTTCAATAAGCCATGCAATGAGGATTGGATTTGCTAAATGACGCACGGGGGCGTATAATTCATTTCACAGACGCGGGGTGGAGCAGTCTGGCAGCTCGTCGGGCTCATAACCCGAAGGTCACAGGTTCAAATCCTGTCCCCGCAACCAAGATTAGAGGCCGTTGATTCGAAAGAATCAGCGGCTTTTCGTTTTTCTGGCCTCGTCCTTGAGGTTCTTGCTTGGCTGTAACGGCCTCGATCCAGCGCAACGTCACGCGCCTCTGCTGCAATGCACGGCAGCTTGCCCGGTCCAACTTCCAACGGACGACAAGTCAGGGGCAAGTCATGATCGATGTAGACGACATCAACCAATCCTGGGGCTGGGTCGGCATGAGCGCGGTGGAAGTGCTCGGCGCCAATGCCTTCGGCAATCTCATCATCCGCGACGAGGACGACCGGTTCTGGTGCCTGCGCCCGCACGAACTCTGTTGCGAGCCGCTCGCCAGCAACCGCGCTGCGCTCGATGCGCTGTCGTACAACCAGGATTTTCTCAACGACTGGTACATGCCCGAGGCCGTATGCCTTGCCGAAGCCGCGCTGGGGCCGCTGACCGACGGGCGCACCTACTGCCTTAAAATTCCCAGTGCGCTCGGCGGGAAGTACGGGTGTGACAATCTCGCCATCGCACCGCTGGCAGCGTTGATCCGGTTTTCGGGAGAAGGCGCGCAGCAGTTTGATGGTTTGCCGCGCTGGAACTAAGCGGGCTTGTCCGCCGCCGGTGTGTCGGCCAGGCTCGCCCACAGGTAGGCCGCTGCCATCGTGCGGTGCGGCGCATAGCGTGCCAGCATGCGCTCGGCTTCCGGTACGGTTGGCCGGGCTGCGCTGCCCGAGAGCTTGTGCAGGGCGGCACGCACGGCGACGTCGCCTTCCAGCGAGCAATCCGGGTAGCCATAGCCGCGCAGCAGCACGTAATTGACGGTCCAGGGGCCGATGCCCTTGATGGCCAGCAGTCTTTCGCTGACCTCGGCGCTTGCCGAGCCAGAAATATCTTCCACGCCAGCCTGCCGCTCGAGCACCAGGTTGCCATCGACCACCATGCGCGCCACGCGCAGGATCGTCTCGGCCTTGGCGTTCGAGAATTTGCGGCCCGTGAGTTCGCCGATGTCGAGCCGGGCCACATCTAGCGCCTCCGGATAGCACCACAAGCCTGACGAATGCGCGCGGCCCGCCAGTTGAATCAGCGTGCGGCGCAGCGTGATGGCAAACGTCAGGTTGATTTGCTGGCCGATGATGGCCCAGGTCAGCGCCTCGAAGATTGTGGCCGACTGCACGATGCGCAGCCCCGGCTGGCGCGCCACCACTGGCCCCAGCCACGGGTCGTCCTGCACCGCCGCGCCGAATGCAGCCGGGTCGATCCGCAGGCCCAGCACGTTCAGCAGCGCCTCGTGCGTGCGTGCCTGCACATCCGGCGTGACCGGGCCGTCGAACGTCACGCGGCAGTGCGCTGCGCCGCCCTCGAACCGGATGTCGAACAGCGTCGGCACGCCACCGAGCAGCACGCCCTTGCGCAAGCCATCGGCATCGACCTGCTCAGCGACGCGCTCGGGATCGCGGCCGTGAAATGCCAGCACGTCGGCGACGCGGTAGCCGGGCGGCAGGGCGATCGCATGGGATGCAGTCATCAAGTTCCCGTCGGCGCCGGCACGCGCCGCCAGGCCGGCTTGAACCCGGTCACCAGCGCCGTGCCGAGCAGGACGATCGCCGAGCCGGCGATCGTGTGCCACCCGATCACCTCATGCAGGAACAGCGCGCCCCACAGGATCCCGAACACGGGGCTGAGGAACGTGACCGTCAGCGCCGATGTGGCGCCCACGTCCTCGATCAGCTTGAAATAGACGATGTAGGCAATGCCGCTGCAGACCACGCCCAGCGTCACCACGGCGGCCATGATGCCAGCGGTCGGCGCGCCCGGCGCCGGGAAAAACGCGACGAGCGGCAGCACCAGCAGGGCCGAAGCCCACATCGAGCCGTGCGCATTGGCGAACGGCGCCACGCCACCCTTGCTGGCGGCGGCCGACTTCGTGTACTGGCTGGCGACGCTGTAGCTGAAGGCGGCGATCAGCGCCGCGGCCACGGCCAGGCCCGCGCCGGGCCGCTCGGCCACATGATCAAAGCCGACCAGCAGCGCGACGCCGGCGGTGCCCAGCAGCAGGCCGAGGGCGCTGCGGCGCGTGACGTGCTGGCGCGCCCACACGGCGCTGACGAGCGCGCCCCACATCGGTGCGGTGGCGTTGAGCACCGCCAGCACCGACGCCGACAGCGTGCGCGCCGCAAACGCGAACAGCAGGAAAGGCAGGGCAGAGTTGAACAGGCCGAGAATCAGGTAATGCTGCCAGTGGCGCCGCACGTTCAGCGGCGCGCCGCGACCGCGCAGATGCAGCACCCAGCTCACCAGCGCAAGAAACATGGCTGCCAGCGCGAGCCGGTATTCGATCAGCACGGCCGGACCGAGCACCGGTGCGGCGATGCGCATGAAGAGGAAGGAGCCGCCCCAGATGGCGGCCAGCGCAACGAGGCGCAGCATGTTCGCGGTGTTCATGAGGTCGAAAAAAATGGCCAGTTGTTAAGCTGACCATTGTGGCAGGGCCGGCAGCAATGTGCCAACCGCTTCTTGCCACCGATATCAGGCGGCGCTGGCAAGCGTCAGCGCGGCCGCATGCGGCATGAGTAGCGTCTGCGGCACCGCGTTCTTCACGGCCGTCATTTCGGCCATGATCGACACCGCGATTTCGGCCGGGGTCTTGCTGCCGATGTACAGGCCGATCGGCCCGTGCAGGCGCGCCAGTTCAACATCGGTCAGATCGAACAGCTTCAGGCGTTCGCGACGCTTGGCGTTGTTGGCACGCGAACCGATCGCGCCGACGTAGAAGGCTTCGGACTTGAGCGCTTCCATCAGCGCCAGGTCGTCCAGCTTCGGGTCGTGCGTAAGCGCCACGACGGCGCTGCGTGCATCGAGCCTGGCGTCGATCACCAGATCGTCGGGCATCGCGTGCACCAGCGTCACACCGGGGATGTGAAAGCCGCTGCGGTATTCTTCGCGCGGGTCGCACACGGTGACGCGGTAATCCATGCCGGCGGCGATTTGCGCCAAGAAGCGCGACAGCGGGCCAGCGCCGATGATGTACAGGCGCCAGCGCGGGCCGTGCAGCGTGTGCAGCACGCCATCCTCGACGCGCTGGATGGCCGTGGCCTGCGCCGTGGCGAGCGTAACGGCGCCGGTATCCAGCTGCACGCTGCGCTCGACCAGTTCACCCTCGCCGAGACGCGCGAGCAGCTCCTTGATGCCGCTGTCGACCGACAGCGGTTCGATGGCCAGCTCGATGGTGCCGCCGCAGGGCAGGCCGAAGCGGTGCGCTTCGTCGGCGCTGATGCCGTAGCTGATGATTTCGGGGAGGGTGATTTCGATGCCGTTGTCGCGCACGCGGGCGATCAGGTCGTCTTCGATGCAGCCGCCGGAGACCGAGCCGACCACCTGGCCGTCTTCGCAGATGGCCAGCGTGGCGCCCACCGGGCGTGGGCTGGAACCCCAGGTCTTGATGACCGTGACCAGCTGGCAGCGCTGGCCGCCGTCAAGCCAGGCGGCGCAGGTTTTCAGTACGTCGAGGTCGATGCTGTCCATGGTGTTCGTGTCGCCGGGGCGGGTGAATAAGATGGACAATCATACAAAAAAAGCGCCGCACGTGTCGGCGCGCAGGCCAGACGTCAAGGCACCAGCGGTTTCTTTGCGCTTTGCTTGGCCTTGACTTCCGCCACGGCCTTGTCGATCGCCGCCACGCGCATTGGCGTGGCCGGGTGGTTCGCCGTGTAGCCATTCAGGACCTTGGCCGGATAGGTCACCGCCAGGCGCTTCCAGAATGCGGACGCACCCTCGTAGCGGTAACCGGCGCGCGCCAGCAGGTAGACCGCGAGGCGGTCGGCCGCCACGTCGTCGGCCGCCGGCATCGCCCTGATGCCACCGCTGCCAATCAGCATCGAGGTATCCGGCGTGATGGCGGTGAGGTTGTCGATGATGCTGCCGATGGTGGCCGCATTGCGCTGCGTGGCCGCGTGGCCCAGCATATTGTGCGCCATCGTGCGCGCCACCACGTACGCCAGTTCGTCGTCGCTCTGGGCGAAGCCCAGCATGCCGCGCGTGACCATCACGCGGCTGCCGTCGGCGTACGCGTTGATGTTGTCGGCGTTGCCAAGCTCAATGGCAAAGGCGCAGGCGCGCGTGACGGGAATGGTCAGGTCGCGCGGCTTGCCGCTACGCTCGATCGACAGCGGCAGGCTGGCCTGCTTGGCCATGATCGGGCCGAACACGGCGCCGGCCTTGCTCAGGGCATTCGGCCCCACCGGGAGCGGCGTGCCGGCGGCGGCCAGCAGGCGGTCGCCCTGACGCAGGCCGGCCTTGGCGGCGCCGCTGCCGTTCAGGACATTCGTGACCTGCAGGTGCTCGTCCATGCCGAGCACCACCCACGCTGCCTCGTTGTACTGGCCCGGATAGGTGTAGCGGTTCTTTGCCGTGAAGCCCAGCAGGTTGCGCGCGTGCTTGGTGCACAGCGCGGCGTTGTCGATCAGAAGGGGTGCGGCGACGCGGTAGAGGCGGTCGTGCTGCGTGGCCATGCGCTGGAGCACCTCGGCGGCAGCGGCCATCTGCGGCGTGACCTCGGGCTTGCCCGACCCCTGTTCGACCGGTACGGCGCCCGGTTCGGTCGACGATTGCATTGGCCCCGGCGTGCTGCAGGCAGCGAGCAACGCTGCCGTGGCGACGATCAACGCCGGGGAAGTGAATCGGTGCAGGCGCTGGATGCGCATCGGGGTGCTCCTCATGGTTTGTTATTGTTTGCCGGTGCTGCCGAAGCCACCGACGCCACGGTCGCTCGACGCGAAGTCCGTCACCACGTTGAAAGCCACTTGCAGTACCGGCACGATGATCAGCTGCGCGAGCCGATCCATTGGTTGCAGCACGAAGGCGGTGCTGCTGCGATTCCAGGTAGAGACCATCAGCTGGCCCTGGTAATCCGAGTCGATCAAGCCTACCAGATTGCCCAGCACGATGCCGCTCTTGTGGCCAAGGCCACTGCGCGGCAGGATCATCGCGGCATAACCCGGATCGCCGATATGGATCGCCAGACCGGTGGGCACCAGCACGGTTTCGCCCGGCACGATGGTCAATGGCGCATCGAGGCAGGCGCGCAGGTCCAGGCCGGCGCTGCCCGGCGTGCCGTAGGCCGGCAGCAGGTCCTGCATGCGCGGGTCGAGGATTTTGAGGTCGATATGTTTCATTGCAAATTCTTGCGTAATCAGATAATCAGCTCAGGTGAGCAGGGAGCGCTGTTCGAGGCGCTTGCCGATCTCGGAGACCAGCTGGCGCGCCAGCGTGAGCTTGTCGGCGCGCTCGAGCAGCACGTGGCCGTGTTCGTCGAACAGGATGATCGTGTTGTCGTCCTGGCCGAAGGTCTGCGGCCCGATATTGCCGACCAATAGGGGGATACCCTTTTTTTCACGCTTGGCTGCACCATAGGTTTCAAGGTGCTCGGATTCGGCGGCAAAGCCCACGCAATACGGCCAGCCCGACAGCGACACGGTTGCCGCGACCGAGGCCAGGATGTCCGCATTCTGCGCGAATTCCAGCGCCGGCGGGGCGCCATCAGGCGTCTTCTTGAGTTTCTGGTCGCTGGCATTCACCACGCGCCAGTCGGCCACCGCGGCCACGCCGATGAACACGTGCTGGCCCGTGACGCCGGCCATCACCGCGTCGTGCATCTGCTGCGCGGTGAGCACGTCGATGCGGCGCACGCCGTGCGGCGTGGGCAGCGACACCGGCCCGGAGACCAGCGTCACATCGGCGCCGGCTTCCCGCGCAGCGCGCGCGATGGCGTACCCCATCTTGCCGGACGACAGATTGGTAATGCCGCGCACCGGATCGATCGGTTCGAACGTCGGCCCGGCCGTGATCATCACGCGCCGGCCCGCCAGCACCTTGTGCTGGAACGAGGCAATCAGCTCGTCGACCAGTTCATCCGCTTCGAGCATGCGTCCCATGCCCGTCTCGCCACAGGCTTGCGCACCGCGGCCAGGACCAAACAGGCAAATGCCGTCGGCGCGCAGCTGCGCCACATTGCGCTGCGTGGCCGGGTTGTCCCACATCTCGACGTTCATCGCGGGCGCCACGTGCAGCGGCACGTGACGCGGGCGCGCCACGCACAGCAGCGACAACAGGTCGTCGGCCGTGCCGTGCACCAGCTTGCGGATGAAATCGGCCGAGCAGGGCGCGATCAGGATTGCATCGGCACCCCGGGTCAGGTCGATGTGGGCCATATTGTTGGCCATGCGCGCATCCCACTGGTCCAGGTAGACCGGGTTGCCCGACACCGCCTGCATGGTGACCGCACCGATGAAATGCGTCGCCGCCTCGGTCATCACGACCTGCACGCTGGCGCCGTGCTTGACCAGGGCGCGACACAGCTCGGCCGCCTTGTAGCAGGCGACACCACCAGTCAGGCCCAGGACGATGCGCTTGCCTTTCAGGTCCATGCTCATGGTTTCGTCCCGGTCACGACTTGTTCACGCGCCGGAATTCATCCAGCACGAACAGCACGGCACCGACCGAGATGCCGATATCGGCGATATTGAAGGCCGGGAAGTGGCCGATGCCGGTCCAGTAGAAATCGAGGAAGTCGATCACGTGGCCGTGCACGACACGGTCGATGCCGTTACCGACCGCGCCGGCCATGATCAGCGCGAGCGCGAAGCAGAACAGGCGCTGCGTCGCGTTCTTGCTCATCATGTACAGGCAGAACACCACGGCACCGATGGCGATACCCAGAAACAGCCAGCGTTGCCAGCCGCTCGCGTCGCCCAGGAAGCTGAACGCCGCCCCCGGGTTGTACACCTTGATCAGGTTGAAGAAGCCCGTGATCGGCACCGTCTCGGCGTACGCAAACGTGCGTTCGACGGTGAGCTTGGTGACCTGGTCGAGCAGGACGATGATCAGGGACAGGCCGATCCAGGGGAACATGCTGGCGCCGACGCTTTTGTTCGTGCTGCGCTTGATCAGGGTGGCGCCGGACGGCGCTGGTTTCTTTTTGGTTGCCATGGTGTCTGGACCCGGTACTTATGCGAAGCGGCGCGCTTCGCCGGCGCCGAAGAGGTTACTGGTGCAGCGGCCGCACAGCGTTGGATGCGCAGGGTCGTGGCCGACGTCGCGGCGATAGTGCCAGCAGCGCTCGCACTTCTCGGCGTCCGACGGCACCACGGCCACGGCTTCTTCAGCCTCGCTTGCCACTTCCGTGACGCTCGCCTGCGACGTGATGAAGACGAACTTCAGGTCGTCGTCCAGGCTGGCCAGCGCGCGGTACTTCTCGCCCGAGGCCTTGATCGCCAGCTCGGCCTGCAGCGACGAACCGATCGCGCCCGAGGTGCGCACTTCTTCCAGTTGCTTCGTCACGTCCAGGCGCACCTGGCGCAGCAAGGCGTACTTGGCCAGCAGCGCATCGCCATCCGGCAGTTCGGGGAAGGTCCACAGCGTCTGCGTGAAGATGGTTTCATCGCTGGCGTTGAACGTTTCCTGGTCCGCAAACACGGCCCACGCTTCTTCGGCCGTGAACGACAGCACCGGCGACATCACGCGCAGCAGCGCATGCGCGATATGCCACAGCGCGGTCTGGGCCGAGCGGCGTGCTGCCGAATCGATGCCGGTCGTGTACAGGCGGTCCTTCAGGATATCCAGGTAGAAGCCGCCCAGGTCTTCCGAGCAGTAGTTCTGCAGGCGCGAGACGACCGGGTGGAATTCGTAGCGCTCGAAGTGCGCCGCCACGTCCTTCTGCAACTGGGCCATCGAAGCGATCGCGTAGCGGTCGATCTCGAGCAGCTCGCCCATTGGCACCGCGTGCTGCGCCGGGTTGAAGTCCGACGTGTTGGCCAGCAGGAAGCGCAGCGTGTTGCGGATGCGGCGGTACGATTCGGTCACGCGTTTGAGGATCTCTTCGCCGATCGACAGCTCGCCCGTGTAATCGGTCGAGGCCACCCACAGGCGCAGGATGTCGGCGCCGAGCGTGTCGGAGATTTTCTGTGGCGCCATCGTGTTGCCGAGCGACTTGGACATCTTCTTGCCATGCTCGTCGACCGTGAAGCCGTGCGTGAGCAGCGCCTTGTACGGTGGCTCGCCATTGAGCATCGACGACGTCAGCAGCGATGAGTGGAACCAGCCGCGGTGCTGGTCGGAGCCTTCCAGATACAGGTCGGCCGGGAAGCCCAGCTGCTCCTTGTGCGAGCCGCGCAGCACGGTCTGATGGGTCGCGCCCGAATCGAACCAGACGTCCAGCGTGTCCCGGTTCTTTTCATAGATCGCGGCGTCGTCGCCCAGCAGCGTGACCGGGTCGAGCGTGTGCCAGGCGTCGATGCCGCCGGTTTCGAACAGCTTGGCTACTTGCTCCAGCAGTTCCGGCGTGCGCGGGTGCAGCGTGCCGGTCTCTTTATGGATGAAGAAGGCCATCGGCACGCCCCACTGGCGCTGACGCGACAGGGTCCAGTCCGGGCGGTTCTCGATCATGCCGTGCAGGCGCGCCTGACCCCAGTCCGGGAAGAACTGGGTCTTGGCGATGCCGGCCAGCGCGGTCTGGCGCAGCGTCGGGCCGCCATCCTTTGGCGTGAGGTCCATGCCGGCGAACCACTGGCTGGTGGCGCGGTAGATGATCGGCGTCTTGTGACGCCAGCAGTGCATGTAGCTGTGATCGAACATCTTGAGTTCGAACAGCGCGCCCGCTTCGGTCAGCGCGGCGCAGATCGGTTTGCTCGCTTCCCAGATCGTCAGGCCGCCGAACAGCGGCAGCGTCGAGACGAAGCGGCCGTCACCCATGACTGGCTTGAGGATGTCGTCGTCCTGCATGCCGTGCGCCTTGCACGACACGAAGTCTTCCAGGCCGTAGGCAGGCGCGGAGTGCACGACACCCGTACCGCTGTCGACCGTGACGTAGTCGGCCAGGTACAGCGGCGAGAGGCGGTCGTAGAATGCGTCCTGTGCATGCAGCGGGTGCTTGAAGTTGATGCCGGCCAGCTTCTCGCCAACCGTCGTGGCGACCACCGTGCCTTCGAGCTTGTAGCGCGCCAGGCACGACTCGACCAGCTCGGAACCCAGGATCAGCAGCAGCGGCTTGCCGTCACGCTCGGCCTGCACCAGCGAATACTGGACTTCCGGACCGGCGTTGAGCGCCTGGTTCGACGGGATGGTCCACGGGGTCGTGGTCCAGATGACGATGAAGCCGTCACCGGCCGGGAGCTTGTCCAGGCCAAAGGCGGCCGCGATTTTTTCCGGTTCGGCAAACGGGAAGCCGACGTCGATTGCCGGGTCGCGCTTGTCCTGGTATTCGACTTCCGCTTCGGCCAGGGCCGAACCGCAATCGAAGCACCAGTTCACGGGCTTCAGGCCGCGGTAGACATACCCTTTTTCGAGCAGCGTGCCGAGCGCGCGCAGCTCATCGGCCTCATTGCTGTAGGCCATGGTCATGTACGGGTTGTCCCATTCGCCGAGCACGCCCAGGCGGATGAAGCCGGCGCGCTGGCGGTCGATCTGCTCGAGCGCGTAGGCGCGGGCCTTTTGCAGCACCTCGGCCGTCGGCAGGTTCTTGCCGTACAGTTTTTCGATCTGGATCTCGATCGGCATGCCGTGACAATCCCAGCCCGGCACGTATGGTGCGTCGAAGCCGGCGATCGTGCGCGACTTCAGCACCATGTCTTTCAGGATCTTGTTGACGGCGTGGCCCAGGTGGATGTCGCCATTCGCGTACGGCGGCCCGTCATGCAGGATGAAGGTCGGGCGGCCCTTGGCTGCCTTGCGCACGCGCTCGTAGATTTTCTTGTCTTGCCATTGCTTGACCCAGCCCGGTTCACGCTTGGCGAGGTCGCCGCGCATCGGGAACGGGGTGTCGGTCATATTGACCGGGTATTTACTCTCGGGCTTTTTGCCGCCCTTGGCAGGGTTGTGCTGTTTGGTATCGGACATAAGGTTCTTTTGTTGGGTGTTCGTGTGCACGGCGCCGTGCGCCGCGTCGAATGGGGTCTGGCAAACAGGGTGAGGCGCTTCCTGCCAATCGTCGACTGGCCGGGAAGCGCACTCAAATTCGGTCGGTCGCGTTCAGCGCGCCATTACGCCGGTCGAAGAACGCGCGCGCCTGCAGCGCGTCGTTGTCGATCGCAGCCGTGAGCAGGGCAAGGTCAGCGTATTTTTCTTCGTCGCGCAGCTTGGCGAGAAACTCCACGCGCACGAGCTTGCCGTAACACTGGCCGGCATAGTCGAACACATGCACTTCAAGCAAGGTGCGGCCAGCGTCTTCGACGGTGGGGCGCACGCCCAGGCTGGCCACGGCCGGCAGCGGGTGCTCGGCCAGGCCATGCACTTGCACGACAAAGATGCCGGACAGGGCAGGGCGGTGCGTGACGCGCAAATTCAGTGTGGGAAAGCCCAGCGTGCGGCCAAGCTTGGCGCCGTGGATCACGTGGCCCGACATCGCATAAGGATGGCCGAGCAGCCGGCTGGTGGCGCAAAAGTCGCCCGCGGCCAGCGCCGCGCGCACGGCCGACGATGAGATGCGTTCGTCGCCATGCATCACAGTGCCGAGCGTGTGGACCTCGAACCCGTGTTTGCGGCCGGCTTCGGTCAACATGGCAATGTTGCCGGCGCGGCGCGCGCCGAAGCAGAAGTCGTCGCCGACCATCAGCCATTTGACGTGCAGACCGTCGACCAGCACGCGCTGGACGAAATCCTGCGGCGACATGGCGGCAAACTGTTCGTTGAAATGTTCGACGATGACGCGGTCGATGCCGGCCTTGTCCAGGTCTTCGAGCTTGTCGCGCAGATTGGCCACGCGCGCCGGGGCTTTGGACGGGTCGCCCAGTTTGTGGGCAAAGTATTCGCGGGGATGGGGCTCGAACGTCATCACCGCCGCGTCCAGACCGAGCCGGTCGGCTGCGCCGCGCACTTGCGCCAGCAGGGCCTGGTGGCCGCGATGGACACCGTCGAAATTGCCGATCGTGAGTGCGCAGGGTGCGCGCGCCCTGTCGTTGGGAAGTCCGCGAAATACCTTCATCAAGTCTGGTTCCGGTTGCGCGCCATGCTGTCGGTATGCGGCGCCAAAAGCCTGATTATACGGGAACTACGCGGCAACTCCGACGTTGCATAGAAGGAATGGATAGCCGTCGATCTTGCAGGGCGCGGCATGAGGATGCGGACCAAACAAAAACGCCGCCCGAGGGCGGCGTTCTGGCCGATCAAAACGCTGCCCGCGGGCTGCGTTCTGGTCAATTGCAACGTAGGGTGGACGGCTATGCCGTCCACGCGTTCAAACCAACCTCGCTCATGGTATGCGACGTTACGTTGAACGCGTGAACGGGAAACCCGTCCACCCTACCGCTTTCTAACCAGTTACGACAGTGGGTGGTTGACTGCCAGGATCCAGTAGCGGGCCAGTTCGGCAGTGCCGTCCTTGCCGCCAACGGTCTTGAACGCAGCGATGGCTTGCTGCTTCTTGCCAGCGACGGCGTAGGCTTCGCCCATGCGCAGCTTGGCTTCTTCGGCATTGCGCAGGCCGCCGGCCTTGATCGCTGCTTCCATCATCTTCAGGCCCTTGTCGGCCTGGCCAGCCTGCACCATCGCGTAACCCAGACCGACCATCTGGTCTGCGTCCTTGGCGGCGGTGTACTCGGCTTCGAGCGCAGCAAAGTTCTTGTTTTGCTCGGCCAGGTTTTTCTCGGCCAGTTCCTTCAGGCGCTGGTGGCGCGCGGCATCGGTACCGGTGCCCAGTGCGCCGGCCTTGTAGCCGCGGTCGATGATCTTGAGCGCTTCGGCCGGGGCTTTCGCCTGCAGCACCAGCTGGGCCATTTCCATGAACTCGCTCGGCTTCTTGAGCAGGTTATTCGCCAGCTTCAAGCGGTAGACGTCGATGTTCAGACGCTGCGAGTAGCCAGGCTGACGCTGCACGCGGTTCAGCAGGTCGGTCCAGTACTGGGCTTTCGGATAACTTGCTGCCAGCTTCTCGATGGTGCGGACATAGCCGGCCGTATCGTTTTTCTTGAGCTGGATATTGGCCAGCATGCCGAGCTGATCTTCGCTCAGGCGGCCGCTTTTTTCGATGGTGCGCAGTTCTTGCTCGAGCGCAGCGGTGTTGCCTTGCTTGTAGTAGTTCTGCAGCAGGTAAGCGCGCAGCTTCGGATCGTCCTTCTGCTTGAGCAGGTTCTGGATCGTGCTGTTGGCTTTGTTCAGATCGCCGGCGCGCATATAGATGCCGACCAGGCCTTCCGAGAATTGCGAACGCTCGGTGGCGCTCAGCTTGCCCGAATCGAGCAGTGCTTCAAACGATTTGGCGGCGGTATCAAAGTCACCGGCCGACGATGCTGCCGCAGCGCGCACGCGCTCGATCGTGTAGCTCTCGTTGGCGGTTTTGTTGCCGACTTTGTCCAGTCCACGCAGGGTCGCCAGTGCTTCCTTGTGCTTGCCCTGTTTCATTTGTGCCTGGGCTTGCTGCAGTGGTTTGCCGATCTCCGCGCGCAGTGCTTCTGCAGCGACAGCGGAGGACAGGCCGATCACCGGAGTGGCGGCAACGAAGCCGAGTGCGGCCATCGCGATACTGAGGTGAGCGAGACGGAACTTGATCATCTGAAAAATCCTTATTTCAAAATGGACACGGCAGGGGGTAGCCCTGCCGTGTTGGTCAAAACATGGAACGATTACTGGAATTGCTCGTTACCGACCATGCCGATTTTGGTGACGCCGATGCGCTGGGCAGATGCCATCACGCCGGCTACAACTTTATACTCTACCAGCTTATTTGGACGCAGGTGCACTTCAGGCTGGTCAGCCATTGCTGCGACTGCATTCATCTTTGCTTCGAGGGCTGCACGATCCGGAATCACTTCGCCATCCCAGAGGATGGTGCCGTCAAAGTCCACGTCGATGGTGACCACGACCGGCTTGACATCCGTCAGCGGTGGCGGGGTACCCGTCGGCATGTTCAGATTGACCGAGTGGTTCTGCTTCGGAATCGTGATGATCAGCATAATGATCAGAACGAGCAGGACGTCGATCAACGGCGTCATGTTCATTTCCATCATCGGTTCCGGATCAGCATCCTTAGCGGAGCTCGAACCTACGCTCATACTCATGGTGTTTCCTTTTCAAATGTCGGGAGAAGGGCGCGGCGCCCGGCTCGATGAGCCTGACGCCGCGTGCAGGGCAATTAGCCCGGTGGCTCGATCACGAAGCCAACCTTCTGCACCCCAGCACGTTGTGCCGTGTAGATGACCCGACCGATTGCTTCGTAGCGGGCTTCCTGGTCGCCACGAACTTTTACTGCCGGTTGCGGCACCTTCACCGACTGCTCCGCGAGAAACTTGAACAGTTCGTCCGTGTTCGCGAGGTGCAGCTGGTTATAGTACATTTCGCCGTCTTTATTGACGGTGATATTAATGTCTTCCGGCTTGGTCAGGGTGACCTGGTTCTCTTCTGCAGGCAGTGCAACTTTTTGCAGTTTCAGAACCACCGGACTCGTGATCAGGAAGATGATCAGCAGAACCAACATGATGTCAACGAGTGGCGTCGTGTTGATCTCTGAATTCAGCTCATCTTCTCCGTTATCGGATCCGACACTCATCGACATAATTTATCCAATCTTCTTGGCGCTGATTGCTGCGTTCGAGGTCGACATTGCGCCCGAGATCAGTACCGAGTGCACGTCAGCCGAGAACGAGCGGATGTCTTCCAGCGCGGTCTTGTTACGACGAACCAGCCAGTTGTAACCCAGCACGGCAGGAACTGCAACGAACAGACCGAAGGCGGTCATGATCAGTGCTTCACCGACTGGACCTGCAACCTTGTCGATCGATGCGTTACCCGACATGCCGATGGCGGTCAGTGCGTTGTAAATACCCCAGACGGTACCGAACAGGCCGATGAACGGCGAGGTCGAACCAACGGTTGCCAGGAACGACAGGCCATCTTGCAGACGCGACTGAACACGGTCAACAGCGCGCTGGATCTGCATGGTAACCCAGGTCGACAGGTCGATCTGCTCGAGCAGGGCGCCATCGTGGTGCTGGGTAGCCTTCGTGCCGGTTTCAGCGATGAAGCGGAATGGCGAACCTTCTTTCAGCGTAGCCGAACCAGCGACGATCGACGGTGCTTTCCAGAACTTGGCTTTCATGTCTTTAGCCTGGTTCATCACTTTTTGCTGATCGATCAGCTTGGTGATGATGATGTACCACGAACCGATCGACATCAGCGACAGGATGATCAGGGTGCCCTTGTTGACGAAGTCGCCGTGTTCCCACATAGCCTGCAGGCCGTACGGGTTGTAGACTTCTTCGGTTTTTTCGGTGCCTGGTGCAGCAGCTGGCGCGCCGGCATCGGCCGGAGCAGCGGTAGCAGCAGCATCAGTAGCAGGCGCAGCAGCCGGATCAACGGCTGGTGCAGCTGCGTCGGTCGCCGCTGGAGCAGCTGCGTCGGTTGCCGGGGTTTGCGCGAAGGCTGGTGCCGACACCAGCGCCGATGCTGCGGTTACCGACAACAGGACAGCCGCCAGGAAAGCGGACAAACGGGTATTCTTAAACATGCTTCCTCCAAAATATTTAAATAGACAGTTCGCTGAACTTACGACAACGACAATCAAAGTTTGAGACGGTGTTTTGTCCCGGTTTTATTCCAGCGTCCAGACGTACTGCACCGCTGTCCACGCCTGTTCCGGCTTGCCATCGATCATGGCTGGCTTGAATCGGCATTTGCTCAGAGCCGATTGCGCGGCCCGGTCCAAGTCTCGGAAGCCACTTGACTTCGCCAGCTTGGCTTCCAACACGCGACCATCGACACCAATCAGGAATTGCAGGGTCGTGGTACCCGTTTCTTCATTGCGTTGCGACGAACGCGGATATTCCGGACGTGCGCAAGTATTAAAGTCTGCTACTGCTTCGCTGCGGCTGACTGCACGCGGTGCCGGTGGTGCTGGCGGCGCCGATGGTGCCGGTGGTGCAGGCGGTGCCAGCGACGTGGTCGGTGGCGGCGTCTGCGTCGCAGCGGCGATCACGTTCTGCGGCGGTGGCGGCTGCTGCACCTGCACTTCGACCGGCGGGATGAATGGAGGCGGTGGAGCCTTCATTTCCGGCGGTGGCGGCGGTGGCGGGGTTTCCGGTGGTGGCGGCGGAGCCACTTCTTCAATCAGCTTGGTCTCCACAGCTTCGGTCACCGTGCTGACGATCCGGGTCCCCAGGCCAGCAACGAGTGCCCAACCCACGAGGATGTGGAAGATGAGCACAACGATGAATCCTGTGAAATTTTTCCCGGGTTGCTTTTCGTTCGAAAAATTCATGCCATATTTCTCCAATGCCAACTCTTTTTTGTTGCTACCAAACCCACTAAATACGACGGAAACCTAGAGCCGCATCCGGGACATTCGAGGAATTATACCTACGAATTCTTTTTTGCACATACATTTTTACAGCAGCGAAAGGACCGCTAACTGCTTGTAAAAGCAGGCAAACCTGCTCATCTATACAAGAACGGATGGGCTGTACGGCGGGGTTTGGAGGTCCGGAAAATGTGTCGTCTTATCTATGGATTCTCCTCATTACGTGGAAGATCAATGCTCAGGCTGGTTTAGCCAAATTATTGTCGTTAATTGTGCAGTTTGGCAAATTTCCTATGAGTAAGCGACGGCTTTTGTACAAGCTATCGCTGTTCCCCGGGTCTTGCATCGGAGAACGAATCACTTGGAACAGGTACCTTCCTTCACAAGCTATAGATAAAAGTTATACGACTTCTCACCATTGAGATAACTCAACCGTGCGCCTAACAGAGGTTCAACTTGGCAGGAATAAAAGCTGCGAGGCTCTACACCTGCTTCGCCAAACTATATTACTTAGTTTTGCTAGGTACTTCACCACCATATTGCCATGACGTAGATGTGACAGCGCCAACATGTGATGACGGCAACATACCATGAAATTCCGATATTGGCGATACCAAGCGTACACAAGTACGTACGTGTTCCTACGCACGCGTGGTATTGACAGGTGACGAGGGCTGAAGAGCGGGGTGGGAAGGATCGGCGGGAACGCCGATCCTGTGTAGGGACAGGCAATCAGCGCGTGCGTTTTTCGCGCCGGCAATCGATGAAGCTGACCACGTGGCCATCGGGATCGGCCGTCTCGAGGCGCACGTCGAAGCCCCACAGGCGGGCAACGTGCTTGAGGACCTCTTGCGCCTGCTGATTGAGCGGGCGCCGGTTGTACTGCGTATGACGCAGCGTCAGCGCGCGGTCGTCGCGTGTATTGACTTGCCAGACCTGGATGTTCGGTTCGCGGCTGCCCAGATTGTATTGTTCGGCCAGCTTGTGGCGTACATAACGGTAACCGGCGTCATCGTGTATGGCCGAAATGGACAGTTTGTCGCTGCGATCGTCGTCCAGCACGGCGAAGAAGTGAAATTCGCGGATCAGCTTTGGCGACAGGTACTGCGCAATGAAACTCTCGTCCTTGAAATTGCGCATCGCAAAGTCCAGCGTCTTGCGCCAGTCGCTCCCCGCGATGTCAGGGAACCAGGTACGGTCTTCGTCGGTCGGGTGTTCGCAGATGCGGCGGATGTCGCTCATCATCGCGAAGCCGAGCGCATACGGGTTGATCCCGCTGTAATACGGACTGTTGGCCGGCGGCTGGTAGACGACGTTGGTGTGGCTTTGCAGGAATTCGAGCATGAAGCCGTCGCCGACGATGCCTTCCTGATACAGGTCCTGCAATATCGTGTAGTGCCAGAACGTGGCCCAGCCTTCATTCATCACCTGGGTTTGGCGCTGCGGATAAAAGTATTGCGAGATCTTGCGCGTGATGCGCACGAGCTCGCGCTGCCATGGCTCCAGCAGCGGGGCATATTTTTCAATGAAGTACAGCAGGTTTTCTTCGGGCTCGGGCGGAAAGCGCACGGGCGCTGCGTTGTGTACCTGCTCTTCGCGCAGTGGCAATGTGCGCCAGATGGCATTGACCTGCGACTGCGCGTAGTCTTCACGCTCTTTGGTGCGCGCCGCCTCTTGCGCCACTGACAGCTTGGCTGGGCGCTTGTAGCGGTCGACGCCATGGTTCTGCAGCGCGTGGCACGAATCGAGCAATTCTTCCACCGCATCGATGCCATGCCGCTGCTCGCATTCGGCGATGTAGTTCTTGGCGAATACCATGTAGTCGACGATGGCGTCAGCGTCAGTCCAGCTTCGGAACAGGTAATTGCCCTTGAAGAAGGAGTTGTGGCCGTATGCCGCGTGCGCGATCACCAGGGCCTGCATCGTCAGGCTGTTCTCTTCCATCAGGTAGGCGATGCAGGGATTGGAATTGATGACGATTTCGTACGCCAGCCCCATCTGACCACGGCGGTAGCTTTTCTCGGTGCTCAGGAAATGCTTGCCGAACGACCAGTGGTTGTATGACACCGGCATCCCGACCGAGGTGTAGGCATCCATCATTTGCTCGGCGGTGATGATCTCGAGCTGGTTCGGGTAGGTGTCGAGGCCGTAGCGTTGGGCCACGCGCCTGATTTCTTCGTGGGCCTGCTCGATCAGGTCGAAAGTCCATTCCGACTGTTCGGGCAGGGCGCGCGGGTTGTCCGGATCTCTTGGCATGAGGTACCTCGCTGCTGTTGGCTGGTTCGGCTGTTCGCGCGGCTACTTGGCCTGCTTTTTAAACAGCTCCCGGAACACCGGATAGATATCGGCCGGGGTCACGATCTTTTGCATCGCGAAGTTGCGGTGCTGGCTGGCGACGTCGCAGTATTGTTCCCACAGATTCTGTGGCGGGCCGTCCGTGATTTCGACATACGTGTAGTACTGGACGCGCGGCATGATCGCATTGGACAGGATCTGCTTGCACAGCACCGAATCGTTATCCCAGTTGTCGCCATCGGAGGCTTGCGCCACGTAGGCATTCCAGTCGGCGCTGCCGTAGCGTTCGTTGATGACTTTTTGCAGCAGGTGCAGGGCCGACGACACGACGGTACCGCCCGACTCGCGCGAATGAAAGAACTCGTTCTCGTCGACCTCGGCCGCCGCCGTGTGGTGGCGAATGAAGACGACATCGATTTTTTCGTACACGCGTTTCAGGAACAGATACAGCAGGATGAAGAAGCGCTTGGCCGTGTCCTTGCGCGTTTCGTCCATCGAGCCTGACACGTCCATGATGCAGAACATCACTGCCTGGGTACTTGGCTTGGGAACCTTGATCCGGTTGGCGTAGCGCAGGTCGAACGGGTCGATGAACGGAATCGCATTGAGCCGGATCCGCAAGTGGTGAATGCGATCCCGCAGTTCGACGACGCCCTGGTCGTCGGCCGGTGCGCCTTCGTCGAACAAGGCCTGCAATTGTTCCTGGGCCTCGGCCAACTGGCGCCGCGTGGGCCCGCCCACGGCGATGCGCCGGCCCAGGGCGCCGCGCAGCGAGCGCAGCACGTGGATATTCGATGGGGTGCCCGAAACGTTGTAGCCGGCGCGCTGATTCTTGTACTCAATGGTCTGGGTCAACTGCGTCTTGACCATATTCGGCAGCTCGAGGTCTTCGAAGAAGTAATTCATGAATTCTTCGCGCGACAATTCAAAAATGAAATCGTCCTCGACAGTCTGGTCGCTGTTGCCGGGGCGACCGCGGCCGGCACCGGCGCCACCGCCGCGCGGGCGGCTGAACTGGTCGCCCTTTTGATATTCGGTATTGCCGGGGTTGACGGTTTCCCAGACGCCGCCATGGGCGTGGCCGAAGTGGGGTTCGTTCACATCCTTGACGGGGATGGTGACCTTTTCGCCGTTTTCGATGTCGGTGATTGAACGGCCCTTGATGGCGCGGCCAACGGCATCCTTGATCTGCGCCTTGTAGCGGCGCAGAAAGCGTTCGCGGTTGACCGCAGACTTGTTCTTGCCCTGTAAGCGACGGTCGATGAGGTAAGTCAAAACAGGCCTCCTGCTCAATGTAAGCGCGGATCTGGCGTGTTGGACACGCCGTTGGCGCTGTGGCGCTGCCGTCCAAACAGCAGCGCCCTTATCTTAATACGCTACGCGAACGGACGTGCGACGCACGCACAGCGCGGGACGTTGCCGGCGGGCGGCCTGCGGCCAGCCGGCAACGCTGTTACTTATACTGTTGCTTATGCGCTGTTGCTTACGACGATTTGCGCACGCGCAGATACCACTCGCACAGCAACCGCACCTGCTTCGGCGTATAGCCTTTCTCGACCATGCGCGCCACGAAATCGGCGTGCTTGTTCGCATCTTCGGTATTCGCCTTTGCATTGAATGAAATCACCGGCAAGAGTTCCTCCGTATTCGAGAACATTTTTTTCTCGATCACGCTGCGGAACTTTTCATAACTGGTCCAGGCGGGATTCTTGCCGGCATTGGTCGCGCGCGCACGCAGGCTGAAGTTGACGATCTCGTTGCGGAAATCCTTCGGATTCGAAATCCCGGCCGGCTTCTCGATCTTTTCCAGTTCGGCATTGAGCGACTCGCGATCGAAACTCTCGCCGGTATCGGGATCGCGAAATTCCTGGTCCTGGATCCAGAAGTCCGCAAACGTCACGTAACGGTCGAAGATGTTCTGTCCATACTCGGAATAGCTTTCCAGGTAGGCCGTTTGAATTTCCTTGCCGATGAAGTCGACGTAGCGCTGCGCCAGGTGTTCCTTGATATACGACAGGTAGCGCTGCTCGGTCTCGGGTGGGAATTGCTCGCGTTCGATCTGCTGCTCGAGCACGTATAGCAGGTGTACCGGATTGGCCGCCACTTCGGTATTGTCGAAATTGAACACCTTCGACAGAATCTTGAAAGCAAAGCGGGTCGACAAGCCGTTCATGCCTTCGTCCACGCCCGCGTAATCGACATATTCATGCAGCGATTTGGCTTTGGGGTCGGTGTCTTTCAGGTTGTCGCCGTCATATACGAGCATCTTGGAATAGATGCTGGAGTTGTCGGGATCCTTCAGGCGGGACAGCACCGCAAACTGCGACATCATGCGCAGCGTGCCCGGTGCGCAGGGCGCCTTGTCGAGCGACGAATTGCGCAGCAGCTTGTCGTAGATTTTCACTTCGTCCGACACCCGCAGGCAATACGGCACCTTGACAATATAGATGCGGTCGAGGAATGCCTCGTTATTGCGGTTGTTGCGGAAGGTCTTCCATTCGGATTCGTTCGAGTGCGCCAGCACGATGCCGTCGAACGGAATCGCGCCAAAGCCTTCGGTGCCCTTGTAGTTGCCTTCCTGCGTGGCCGTGAGCAGCGGGTGCAGCACCTTGATCGGCGCCTTGAACATCTCGACGAATTCCATCAGGCCCTGATTGGCCAGGCACAGGCCACCCGAATAGCTGTAGGCGTCCGGATCGTCCTGCGAAAAATCCTCGAGCTTGCGGATATCGACCTTGCCGACGAGGGACGAGATATCCTGGTTGTTTTCGTCGCCCGGCTCGGTCTTGGAAATGGCGACCTGCTTGAGGATCGACGGATAGCGCCGCACCACGCGGAACTTGTTGATGTCGCCGCCGAATTCGTGCAGGCGCTTGACGGCCCAGGGACTCGGCACCGCGCGCAGGTAGCGGCGGGGAATGCCGTAATCCTCTTCGAGGATCTTGCCGTCTTCGTCTTCGCTGAACAAGCCCAGGGGCGACTCGTTGACGGGCGAACCCTTGATCGTATAAAAGGGCACCAGCTCCATCAGGCTCTTGAGTTTTTCGGCAATCGACGACTTGCCGCCACCCACCGGGCCCAGCAGATACAGGATCTGCTTGCGTTCTTCCAGGCCTTGCGCCGCGTGGCGGAAATACGAAACGACCTGTTCGATCACTTCTTCCATGCCATAAAACTCGCGAAACGCCGGATAGATCTTGATGACCTTATTGGCGAAGATGCGCGACATGCGCGAATCGAGACGGGTATCGACCAGCGTCGGTTCGCCGATGGCGGCGAGCATGCGTTCCGGTGCGCTGGCATAGGTCAGCGGGTCACGCTTGCACATCTGCAGGAACTCGGACATCGAGTATTCCTCTTCGCGAGTACGCTCATAGCGGGCCGTGTAATTTTCAAAGATGCTCATTGAATTTCCTTTAATGTGCCAACAACGAATCACTGTCACAGCAACGCATGGCGCTGCCCGGGGGCCCGGTTATGTTTGGCGTACTCCTTATTCGGTCGTCACGTGCGGCGCCAGTGTGGTCGGCGTCGTGGATGGTGCGCGTGCGATTGCTTGTTGTCGATCCGGAAATATCGAACTAACCGCAGTATGGAGAGCGTCTTTTTGCGTTACTGAAATTTATTATGTGCCTAATAGTTTCCGAAGTCAAAGTCGTGTTGCACGACATGATGAAGTGGTAACAAGCGCTTGATTCGACAACAAAAATTTGGCTTTTTGCCTTCGCCGTATGCGTGTGCGGGCCGTGATGCAAAGCGTAGCGAGTTTTCGTCAACGGTACAACAGGCGGTGCACGCGCATCGTGCGCGGCCCCATGATGAACTCACGCTTTTTCGCTGTGGCATGAGCCGATTGCACGCATGCGTTACACTTGCCGGTCGCCTCAACGCGACCTTATTCACTGAACACCTGTTGGAGAACACCATGCTTGACGACCGCTTGCGCACCCTGCTGCAGAACATGCCCAAGGCTGAGCTGCACATCCATATCGAGGGCTCGCTCGAGCCAGAACTGATTTTTGCTCTGGCACAAAGAAATAACGTCCAGCTGGCCTATGCCTCGGTCGAAGCGTTGCGCGATGCCTACGCTTTCAGCGATCTGCAATCGTTCCTCGACATTTATTATGCAGGCGCCAGCGTGCTGCTGACCGAGCAGGACTTTTATGACATGACCGCCGCCTACCTGGCGCGCGCGCATGCCGACAATGTCCGCCATACCGAAATCTTCTTCGACCCGCAAACACACACCGCGCGCGGCGTGCCGTTCGAGACCGTCATCAACGGCATCTGGCGCGCCTGCCAGGATGCGCCGCTGAGCGCCGAGCTGATCATGTGCTTCCTGCGTCACCTGTCGGAAGACGACGCGATCGCCACGCTGGACGAGTCGCTGCCGTACCGCGACAAGTTCATTGGCGTGGGCCTGGATTCGTCCGAGGTAGGCCATCCGCCCGAGAAGTTCGCGCGCGTTTTCGAGCGCGCCCGCAACCTGGGCCTGCGCCTGGTCGCGCATGCCGGCGAAGAGGGCCCGCCAGCGTATATCGAAAGCGCGCTCGACGTGCTCAAGGTCGAGCGCATCGACCACGGCGTGCGCTGCCTGGAAAGCCCGGCGCTGGTCGAGCGCCTGGTGCGTGAGCAGATGGCGCTGACCGTGTGCCCGCTGTCGAACATCAAGCTGCGCGTGTTCGACGTCATGGGTTCGCACAATCTGCGCACGTTGCTCGATGCCGGCCTGGCCGTCACGGTCAACTCGGACGATCCGGCCTATTTCGGCGGCTACGTCAACGAGAACTACTTCGCCGCTTTTGACGCCTTGCCGCTGGATGCGACGCACGCGCGGCAACTGGCGCGCAACAGCTTCCAGGCCGCCTTCATCGACCCGGAGCGCAAGCGCGCCTTCCTGGCCGAAGTCGACGACTTCTTCGCCAACGCCTGACCCAACCACGGAGCGACGCCATGTTCGTCCAGGCACTTCGCATGACGGCGCGCGACTGGCGCGCCGGTGAATTGCGCTTCCTGCTGGTGGCGCTGATCGTCGCCGTGGCGGCGCTCACGTCGGTCGGCTTCTTTACCGACCGGATGCGCGCCGGCATGGACCGCGACGCGCACCAGCTGCTGGGCGCCGACCTGCTGGTCAAGACCGATGACCCAGTGCCCCAAGCCTGGCGCGATGAAGCGGCGCGGCGCGGCCTGCTGCTGGCCGATACCGTCACCTTCCCGAGCATGGCGCAGGCCGGCGAGGGCGATGAGTCGCTGGCGCAGCTCTCGTCGATCAAGGCCGTGTCAACAGGCTATCCGCTGCGTGGCCAGATGAAGATCACGACCGATCCGGTTGCGGCCAGTGGCGCGCGCGGCGAGCCGACGCGCGCCGTGCCGGCGCCCGGTACCGTGTGGGTCGATCCCGGCCTGCTCGCGCAGCTGTCGACACAGGTGGGCGGCATGCTTACGCTGGGCAACAGCCAGTTGCGCATCACCCAGCTGATCGCGACCGAGCCCGATAAAGGCGCGTCGTTCGCGAACTTCGCGCCGCGCGTGATGCTGTCGATGGCCGATCTGAAGGCCACGGGCCTGGTGGACGATTTCGCGCGTGTGGATTTCAGGCTGCAGATTGCCTCGACCAACCGCAACGACCTGGCGGCCATCAAGGCCTACGAAACCTGGCTGCGCGCGCAAATCAGGGACGGCAACCTCAAGGGCGTGCGCATCGAGACGCTCGAGAACGGGCGCCCCGAAATGCGCGCGACGCTCGATCGGGCGGGTTTGTTTTTGTCGCTGGTGGGCCTGTTGTCGGCGATGCTGGCAGCGGTGGCCGTGGCGATGGCGGCGCGCCGCTTCATGAGCCGGCACCTGGATGCCTGCGCCATGCTGCGCTGCCTTGGCCTGACCCAGAACCAGGTCACCGTCATGTACGTGACCGAATTTGCCCTCGTCGGCTTGCTGGGCAGCGTGCTCGGCGTGCTGGTGGGTTTTGGCGCGCACTTCGTGCTGCTCGAACTGATCGCATCGCTGATCCGCACCGAGCTGCCGCCGGTCTCGATCCTGCCGGCGCTGCAGGGCGTGGCCACGGGCATGCTGCTGCTGGTGGGCTTTGCGCTGCCGCCGATTCTGCAATTGCGCAATGTGCCGCACAACCGCGTGATCCGGCGCGAAGCCGGCGCGCCGCAACCGGCCGCTTTGGCGACCTATGGCCTGGGCGTGGGCGCGTTCGTCCTGCTGCTCTACTGGCAGGCGGGCGACCTGACGCTGGCGCTGATCACGGCCGGGGGCTTCCTCGGCGGCTTTGCGGTGTTCGCGCTCGTGGCCTGGCTGGGCCTCAAGCTGCTGCGCCGCATGCGCAACCTGTTCCCGCAGCAGGCCTGGCGCTTTGCCGTCACGTCGCTGCAGCGCCGGCCCGGCGCCACGGTTGTGCAGGTGGTGTCGCTGTCGCTCGGCCTGATGGCGCTGCTGCTGCTGACCGTCGTGCGGGGTGACCTGATGGCGGCCTGGCAGTCGGCCACGCCGGCCGACGCGCCGAACCGCTTCGTGATCAACATCCTGCCCGAGCAGACGAAGGGCGTCGAAGACCAGCTGCAGGCGGCCAACGTGAAGGAACCGGTGCTGTTTCCGATGATCCGCGGGCGTCTCACGGCGATCAACGGCGCCGCCATCAAGAGCGACACCTTTGCCGACGGCGAGGCGCGCCGCCTGGCCAACCGCGAATTCAACCTGTCGACGACCAATGCGCTGCCAGAGGGGAACGAGGTCGTCGAAGGTGCCTGGTTCAGGGACGCCCCTGGCCTGGCCGAAGCGTCGGTCGAGAAAAGCATCATGGACCGCCTTGGCCTGAAGCTGGGAGACAGCCTGCGCTTCGACATGGCGGGGCTGATGGTGGACGCGAAGATCACCAGCGTGCGCAAGCTCGAATGGGGCTCGATGCGCGCCAACTTCTTCGTCATCATCAATCCGGCCGCGATGGCCAATGCGCCGACCACCTACATGACGGCGTTCCACGTGCCGGCCGAAGGCGCGAACCTGGGCAATGCGCTTACGCGCGCGTACCCGAACCTGACCGTGGTCGATGTATCGGGCATCATCCGCCAGCTGCAGGACGTGCTGGACCAGGTGGTGGTCGCGGTCGAGTTCCTGTTCCTGTTCACGCTGGCCTCGGGCGTGCTGGTGCTGTATGCGGCGTTGATGGGTTCGACCTCCGAGCGCACGCGTGAAGGCGGCCTGCTGCGGGCGCTGGGCGCAACGCGCCAGCAACTGGCGCGGGCGCAGCGGATCGAGTTCGTGCTGGTGGGCGGGCTGTCAGGCCTGCTCGCCGCGACGGGCGCCGCGGCGCTGGGCTGGGCGCTGGCGACGTACCAATTCAAATTCCCGTGGACGTTCGCGCCGGGCGTGTGGCTGGCTGGTCTGGTGGTAGGGATCCTGTGCGCGATCGTCGGCGGCTGGTTCGGCCTGCGCGGCGTGCTGCGCCAGCCGCCGCTGCAGACGTTGCGGGAGGCGTGAGCATGCAAGATACGCAAGCCGACACGCCAACGCTGTACGAGATCATGGGCGGCGCCGAGCGCCTGCGCGCGCTGGTCGATCGTTTCTATGACCTGATGCAGCTCGAACCGGAGTTCGCCAATATCCACGTGATGCACCCGGTGCCCAATGACAGCTCGCGCGACAAGCTGTTCATGTTTTTGTCCGGGTGGATGGGGGGCCCGGACCTGTATATAGAACGCTACGGCCATCCGCGCCTGCGCGCGCGCCACCTGCCGTATGCGATCGGCACCAAGGAGCGCGACGCGTGGCTGCGCGCGATGGCGTGGGCGATGGAAGACCTGGGCTATGACGACGCGCTGCGGGTGCGCCTGCTGACGTCGTTTTTCGAGACCGCCGACTGGATGCGCAACAAGGCCGATTGAGACGATGACGACAGCAGAGATCCTGATCCTGGTGGGCCTCGCGCTCATCATCGCATTGCTGGTGCTGGTCTTGCTGCGCCTGCGCGGCAGCGGCGATGGCAACGGCGCGCACATCGAACGGCTCGAGCGCGAGCTGCGCCAGGAACTGCAGGCCAGTGCGCAATCGACGCGCCAGGAGACCGCCGGCCACCTGGCCCAGTATCACAATGCCTCGGTCCAGCAATTTGACAGCATGCGTCAGCAGATGCAGCTGCAGTCCAGCAGCGGCCGCGAAGAACAGGCGCGCGCGCTCAAGCGCTTTGCCGACACGCTGCAGCAAACGCTGGGCAACCTGACCGAATCGAACGCCCAGCGCATGCTCGAAGTGCGCAACACGCTCGAGTCGAAGATCCGCGACCTGCAGGCAGACAACGGCAAGCGCCTGGAAGAGATGCGCCAGACGGTGGACGAAAAGCTGCACGCGACGCTGGAAACGCGGTTGACGGAGTCGTTCCGCCAGGTGTCCGAGCGGCTGGAAAAAGTCCATCAGGGCCTGGGCGAGATGCAGCAGCTGGCCATCGGCGTGGGGGACCTCAAGCGCGTGCTCACGAACGTGAAGACGCGCGGCACATGGGGCGAGGTGCAGCTGGAGATGCTGCTCGAGCAGGTGCTGACGGTCGAGCAGTATGCGAAGAACGTCGAGACGGTGGCGGGCTCGAACGCGCGGGTGGAGTTCGCGATCAAGCTGCCGGGCACCGTCGACGGCGGCGCGCCACTATGGCTGCCGATCGACGCCAAGTTCCCGAAAGAGCAGTACGAACGCCTGCAGGCCGCGGCCGACATTGCGGATGCGGAAGGCGTCATCCGCGCCGGCGCCGAACTGGAACGGGCAGTGCGGCGCGAGGCGCAAACCATCTGCGACAAATACGTCTCGCCGCCACAGACGACGGATTTCGCGATCCTGTTCCTGCCGACCGAAGGCCTGTACGCCGAAGTGATGCGCCGCCCGGGCCTGGCCGACGACCTGCAGCGCACGCTGCGCGTGACGATCGCCGGCCCGTCGACACTAAGCGCCTTGCTCAACAGCCTGCAAATGGGCTTTCGCACGCTGGCGCTGGAAAAGCGTTCATCCGAAGTGTGGCAGGTGCTGGGCGCAGTCAAAACCGAGTTCACCAAATTCGGCGACGTGCTGGCCGCGACGAAAACAACGCTGGAGCGGGCAGCGAAAAACATCGAAAACGCCGAAGTGCGCAGCCGCCAGATGGCCCGCAAGCTCAAGTCGGTAGAAGCTCTCCCAACCGAAGCCGCCCAATTACTCCTGGGCTCTGACGGCTTGGAACGCGAAGACTGACAGCACCCCTACAATTTCCCCCAGGTCACAAAAACAATGAGGGTCAGAGTAGAATTAATGGGCAATTACTCAATGTTGTCAAACAATTCGACTCTGACCCTAATTGTTTTGGCGGGGTTTTAGTCGCCAAACGCCGAATCTGATTCCGGCCGGAACTCAATTGCCAGGACGACTCGATTTAGTCGAAAAAACAGCCAAAATTAATTAGGGTCAGAGTCGAATTAATGGGCAATTACCCAAAGTTGTCAAACAATTCGACTCTGACCCTAATTGTTTATTGTTTTGTAAGGGGCTGGGGGCAAGAATTTGGTGATTGCGGTAGGTGTGGCGCTGCGTCTAGGGGGTTAGAACAGGCCTTCGAATGGCAAGATGTCGACCATGTCGCCGGCGGCGACGTTGCCTTGCTCGTCGTGCAGGACGACCATACAGTTGGCTTCGGACATTGAGCGCAGGATGCCTGAGCCTTGGGCGCCGGTGAGGCGGACTTCGGGCGTGCCGTCGACGCTGCGCGCGACGATGCCGCGCTGGTATTCGGTGCGGCCTGGCTTCTTGCGGATCGCCTCGGACGAGCGCGCCTGCAGCAGCGGCAGTGGGGCGTTGGCGCCCATCATCTGCAGCAGCGCGTCGCGCGCGAAGAAGTAGAACGACACCATCACGGCCACCGGATTGCCCGGCAGGCCGAACAGGAAGGCGCTGCGGCCGTTCGATGTGATGCGCCCGAATGCCAGTGGGCGGCCCGGGCGCATGCCCACTTTCCAGAACGTGACGTCGCCCAGTTGCGCCATCACCTGTTTGGTGTAGTCGGCCGCGCCGACCGAGACGCCACCCGACGTGATGATCGCGTCGGCGTTTTCGCAGGCGGTGCGCAGCGCGTCTTCCAGTGCTTCCGGGCTGTCGCGCACGACGCCCATGTCGATGATCTCGCAGCCCAGGCGCTGGAGCATGCCGTAGATCGTATAGCGGTTGCTGTCGTAGACGCAGCCTTCACCCAGCGGCTCGCCGATCGAGCGCAGTTCGTCGCCGGTCGAGAAGAAGGCCACGCGCAGGCGCCGTTGCACAGGGATTTCGGCGAAGCCCAGCGACGCGCACAGCCCCAGGTCGGCCGGCCGGATGATGCGGCCCGCCTTCAGCGCTGCGCTGCCGATGTTCAGGTCTTCGCCGGCCAGCCGGCGGTTATCGCCGGCACGGATAGCGCCGGCGCGCACGGTCATCGCAACGTCGTCGCCGCTGTCGGCAAATTCCTGTGGCAGCACGCTGTCGCAGCCGGCCGGCATCACGCCGCCCGTCATGATGCGCACACATTCGCCTGGGCCGGGCACGACAGCGGACGGTTTGCCCGCATAGACGATATCGACCACCTTGAACGTCGCCACGCCGTCCTGCGGCAGGTCGGCGCCGCGCAGTGCGTAGCCGTCCATCGCCGAATTATCGTGCGCCGGGACGTTGATCGGCGAGACCAGGTCGCGCGCCAGCACGCGGCCCAGGCTTGCGCGCAGCGCCACCATCTCGAGGGCGCGCACCGGCTGGACGAATTCGCGGATGATGCGCTGGGCATCGCGCACCGGCAGCGCGTCCGGGTCATAGCCATTGATGCAGCTGGCCACTTGCGCCAGGCTGGCGGGGAAGGCCGGTTGCTCGAGTCCGCGCAGCTCGTCGAGCGTGTTGATGTTGCGGAACGCGTCGGCGTCGTCGAACACGACTTCGACGGCCTTCAGGTCGCGGTACCAGCCGTCGACCCGGCGGCCGCCCTGGGCCAGATAGGCCGACAACACGGGCAGGCGGTCAGCGCGCACCAGACAGAACACGGGATGTGGCTGGACCAGCATGCCGGCTTCCTGCGTTGCGGCGTAGGCCACGTCGGCGTCGTGCTCCTGCAGCGCAGCGAACAGGCGCGCGGCCAGATCGGGGGGCAGAAATGGCGAGTCACATGGCACGGTCAGCAGATACGGCGTGGCGCAGTGGCGCAAGCCCGTTTCGAGCCCGGCCAGCGGGCCCGGAAAATCCGCCATCTCGTCGGTCAGCACGGGCGCGCCAAATGCGCGGTACGTGTCGAGATTGCGGTTGGCGCTGATCAGCAATGGCCCGACCTGCGGCCGCAAACGCGCCAGCACGTGTTCGACCATCGTGCTGGAACGGAACGGTTGCAAGCCCTTGTCCACATTGCCCATGCGCGAGCCACGCCCGCCCGCCAGAATCAACCCGCTGATCAAGCCTGCCTCCATCGTTTGATTAACCACCGGCTGTCAGCCACCAATATAGGACATTTCAACCCGCCGCGGCCCGTCCAGCTGGCCCGTACCGGTCTCTGCCGAGCGGGTTTCGGAATAGCGGTCGGCCCGCCCGCGCCACAGTTGCGCGATGGCGCCACTGAGGGCCAGGTCGTCATGCCCTTCGCGCAGCAGTGCGCGCATATCGTGGCCGCGCGTGGCGAACAGGCAGGTATACAGCTTGCCTTCGGTCGACAGGCGCAGGCGGCTGCAGTCGCCGCAGAACGCCTGCGTGACGCTGGAAATCACGCCGATTTCGCCGTCGCCATCGAGGTAACGCCAGCGCGATGCGGTCTCGCCGCTGTAGTTGGCGGCCACCGGCGCCAGCGGCAGCTCGGCCGAGATGCGGCGCACCACGTCGCCCGACGGCACGACGTCGCGCATGTCCCAGCCGTTCGACGCGCCCACATCCATGAATTCGATGAAGCGCAGGATCGTCGGCGAGCCCTTGAAGTGGCGCGCCATCGGCAGGATCTGGTCGACGTTGGTGCCACCCTTGACGACCATATTCACCTTGACCGGCCCCAGGCCCACCGCATGCGCGGTGTCGATGCCGTGCAGCACGTCGGCCACCGAAAAGTCGACGTCGTTCATGCTGCGAAACACGCCGTCGTCGAGCGCATCGAGCGACACCGTCACCCGGTCCAGACCCGCGTCTTTCAGGGCTTGCGCCTTGCGCGCCAGGATCGAACCGTTGGTCGTCAGTGTGAGGTCGAGCGGACGGCCGCTGGGGGTAGGGAGCGCACGCAGCATGCCGACCAGGCGTTCGAGATTCTTGCGCAGCAGCGGCTCGCCGCCCGTCAGGCGCAGCTTTTCAACGCCGTGTGCAACGAACAGGCGCGCCACGCGCGTGATCTCTTCGAACGACAAGAGGTCGCCGTGTGGCAGGTATTGGTAATCCTTGTCGAACACTTCCTTCGGCATGCAATACACGCAGCGGAAATTGCAGCGGTCAGTGACGGAAATGCGCAAGTCGTGCAGCGGCCGGCCGAGCGCGTCGCTCAGCAGGCCCGTAGGTGCTTCCGGCACGGCCGGGACCCGCAACTTCGATGAGCGCAGGTCATTGATAAGGATGATTTTTTCAGCCATTCCAATACGATAGCATGCGCCCGGGAATACTGCCGGGCGAGGGTGTGTCGTTGGAGGGAGTAATGCGGCCCAAATGCGTCGTTCCCGCGAAGGCGGGAACCCAAGGTGCCAGCGTTATCGCAACGCTGATGAACTTGGATTCCCGCCTGCGCGGGAACGACGTACGCTACGGCTTATTGCTTATTGCTTATTGCCAAGTGCTTACTGACGGCTGGTATCGACCTGCACCAGCGGCTCGTCGACCGGCACGACGACCGGCTTGCGGGCACGGCCAACGCGCACCGGCGTGGCCGCCTGCGCTGCTGCGGCCTGGGCGGCGCGCAGCTTTTCAGGATCGGTCGCAGCCAGTTGCAGGCCTGCTTCGGCCAGCATGTCGTCCAGCTTTGGCGCAGGGGTAGCAGCCACTGGCGCAGGCGCCGTGGTCACTTCCGGTGCTGCCACTGGCGCTGGCTCAACGGCCACGGCGGTAACAGGCTCGACAACTGGCGCAGGGGCGACTTCCACCACCGGCGCCGGCTCGACAGGCGCTGGTGCAGGCGCAGCCTCGGCCACGATCGGTTCAGCAGAATGCTCAGCCGCCACCGACGCCGCCGTCGGGAACATGACCGGTTCGGTCGATGCCGGTGCCGATGCTGGTGCCGAAACCTCTGCCGGCGCCCCCATCGATGCCGCCGTCGGGAAGTTCACTGGCTCGACATTGGCAGGCGCTGCCACGGCCGTCGTTGCCGCCATCGATGCCGACGTCGGGAACATATTGCCGTCGACCGGCGCCGCTTGCGCAGCCACCGGCGCAGCCGCTGCCGCTGGTGCTGGTGCTGGTGCTGCAGCTGCAGCTTGCGCCGCATCATCCTTGGCAGCGATCGATGCCGAGGTCGGGAACGGCCACGGCGCCTGGGCGCCGGACTGCGCCTGCTTGCCACGGGCGGCGCGGGCAGCTGCTGCCACCTTGGCCACTTCTTCGTCCGCTACCGGCGCGAACGCTGGTGCGTCTTCGTTGCCTTCGCCGCCTTCGCCTTCGATCTGGTCACGGTCGCGACGGTTGCGGTTACGGCCACCGCGGCGACGACGACGGCGTGGCTCGTCGCCATCCATCTCGACTTCTTCGCCATCCGGGCCGATCGTGGTCACCGATTTGATGACTTGCTGCACGACTTCCTGGCTGCCTTCCGGACCGGTCGTGGTCACGGCGACGGTGGTGTTCGACATCACCTGGCTGACATTGATTTCGTCGAGCTTGGCTTCGATGACCTGGGTGGTGCGTTCCGTACGCTCGGTGCGCTCGCGTGGCTGACGTGGCTGGCGCTCTTTGCGCTCGCCGCGTTCAGGACGCTCGCCACGTTCCGGACGCTCGGCGCCTTCGGCACGTGGCGCGGCGTCGGCCGGCTCGCGTGGTTCACGCGGCTCGCGGCCTTCGCGCGGTGCACGTGGAGGACGCGGCGGGCGTGGTGGACGCGCTTCGGCGTCCGGGCCCTTGGTCAGCTCTTCGCCCGGTGCGGCCGCCTTGGCAACCGGCTCGCGCTCTTCGCGTTCACGGCCTGGCTTGCCACCTGGACGGCCACCGGTACGGCCATTCTTGGTGCGGTTGTTGCGGTCGCGCTCTGCCTGCGCAGGAGTGGTGACAGGCACTTCCACCAGCACGGCGGGTGCGGCGCCTTTCGGTTCTGGCTTGCCGAAGAAGAAGTTGCGCAGTTTGGCGAAGAAACCTTCTTCTTCCACCGGTGCAGCCACCGGCACCGAAACAGCAGGGGCGGCGGCGGGCTTGACTGGCTTGGCTGCTTCGCTGCGGTCGACCAGTGGCGCAGGCTGGGCCGGCGTGATCGTCTTGACGACGGCTTCCTGGCGCGGCTTGGCTTCTTCTTTCTGGCGCTTTGCGTAGGCCATGTCGGTATCGGCCGACTCGGCCATCGCGTAGCTGGCGTGTGCGTCTTCAAGGCGCGGATCGTCGTGCTTGATGCGCTCGAGCTTGTAGTGCGGCGTGTCCAGATGCTTGTTCGGGATCAGGATCACGGTGATGCGGTGGCGATTCTCGATCTTGAGCACTTCGCCACGCTTTTCGTTCAGCAGGAAGGCGGCGACATCGACGGGCACCTGCACGTGGATGGCGGCCGAATTTTCCTTCATCGCCTCTTCCTGGATGATGCGCAGGACTTGCAGGGCTGACGATTCGGTATCGCGGATGTGGCCGGTGCCCGAGCAGCGCGGGCAGGTCACGTGGGAGCCTTCGGACAGCGACGGACGCAGGCGCTGGCGCGACAGTTCCATCAGGCCGAAGCGCGAAATCTTGCCCATCTGAACGCGGGCGCGGTCATGGTGCAGGGCGTCCTTCAGGCGCTGTTCGACTTCGCGCTGGTTCTTGGCCACTTCCATGTCGATGAAGTCGATCACGATCAGGCCACCCAGATCGCGCAGGCGCAACTGGCGCGCCACTTCGTCGGCTGCTTCGCAGTTGGTGTTGAAGGCGGTCGTTTCGATGTCCGAGCCGCGCGTGGCGCGGGCCGAGTTGACGTCGATCGAGACCAGCGCTTCGGTGTGGTCGATCACGATGGCGCCGCCCGATGGCAGCGGCACGGTGCGCGCGTAGGCGGTTTCGATCTGGTGTTCAATCTGGAAACGCGAGAACAGCGGCACGTCGTCGCTGTAACGCTTCACGCGGTGCGCCATGTCGGGCATCACGTGGCTCATGAACTGCTGCGCCTGTTCATAGATTTCGTCGGTGTCGATCAGCACTTCGCCGATGTCCGGCTGGAAGTAATCGCGGATCGCGCGGATGACGAGCGACGATTCCTGATAGATCAGGAACGCGCCGTTGGACGACTTGCCGGCACCTTCGATCGCGCGCCACAGTTGCATCAGGTAGTTCAAGTCCCACTGCAGCTCTTCGACATTGCGGCCGATGCCGGCGGTGCGGGCAATCACCGACATGCCTTGCGGCAGGTCGAGCTTGTCCATCGTTTCGCGCAGTTCCTGGCGCTCTTCGCCTTCGACGCGGCGCGATACACCACCGCCGCGTGGGTTGTTCGGCATCAGGACGAGGTAGCGGCCGGCCAGCGAGATGAACGAAGTCAGGGCAGCGCCCTTGTTGCCGCGTTCTTCTTTTTCGACCTGGACCATGATTTCCTGGCCTTCGCGCAGCGCTTCCTTGATGGAGCAATTGCGCACGTCAACACCTTCACGGAAATACGTGCGGGCGACTTCTTTGAAGGGGAGGAAGCCGTGGCGGTCTTCGCCGTAGCTGACGAAGCAGGCTTCGAGGGAGGGTTCGATGCGGGTGATGACACCCTTGTAGATATTCGACTTGCGCTGTTCGCGACCGGCAGTCTCGATATCGATGTCGATCAGCTTCTGGCCATCGACAATAGCGACGCGCAACTCTTCTTGCTGCGTCGCGTTAAACAACATGCGTTTCATTTTTAGTACTCCGTGACCCGGGGGCCGTGTGAAGGCCGCCCTCGCGGGCGGCGCAGCTACAGGGATGTATGCGGGGACGGGTGACAGGAGGGGGTATGCCCGGGCGTGCGGTACAGCAAAGTAATTTCGCTGCCGCAACGGGGCGCTGTGGGGCCGAACGTCATTGTCTAAACACGCCGCAACTTTTGTTCGTTACCTGCCACCACATTGGGGTTGGCACAGCAACGAACAAGGGAGGGTGTGCCACAGCCAGCCGACCCTGGGCGCCAGCAACCGACCGGCCTGGAGGCGAAGAGACAGCCTTGCTCAAGCGGTGTGGATGCTGCAGCAGCGGGGTCAGCGAAAACGACAAGCGTTATCGACACCATCAACCGGCAAGCACTTTGTTAAGGATGCTTGCTGGTACTTATCCTTAAGAATCCTGACAATCCAATCCGGCATCATTGCGCGCAATCCGATTACAAATCGGTTGCAACCTTGATTGGCGCAAGGATGTGCGTACACGTTCTTTCCATCGAATTTGCACTTGGCGGGGCCGATGGGGCGTGCCCCAGTGTAAAATTTCATTTTAATTCTTACACCAGCAGAGGTTTGACCGCCGCCTGTCGATTATATATTCAAAATGAAGGACTTAGAGAGAATTTCTGGGAAGACAGACCGAATGGCAATGCAGAACGATAGTGTCCCCCCTTCATCCCCCGCAGCACTGCAAGCGCAGTTCGTGACAATCGACGAAGAAGAAGCCGGCCAGCGCATCGACAACTACCTGTTGCGTGTCTGTAAAGGCGTACCAAAGAGCCACATTTACCGCATCCTTCGCTCCGGCGAAGTCCGTGTCAACAAGGGCCGCATCGACCAGTTGTACCGCCTGGTTGCCGGCGACACCGTCCGTATTCCACCGATCCGCATTGCTGAAAAGTCGGCCGAGCACGCCGCGCCGGGCGCCGAATTTGCCGTCGTCTATGAAGATGCGCATCTGCTCGTGATCGACAAGCCATGCGGCGTGGCCGTGCATGGCGGCTCCGGCGTGTCGTACGGCGTGATCGAACAATTGCGCGCCGCGCGCCCGCAAGCGAAGTTTCTGGAACTGGTGCACCGGCTCGACCGCGAAACCTCGGGCCTCTTGTTGATCGGCAAGAAACGCAGCGCGCTGACGCACCTGCATGACCAGATGCGCGAAGGCACGACCGACAAGCGTTACTATGCAGCCGTGAAAGGCGACTGGGTCAACAAGCGCCAGCACATCCGCTTGCCGCTGCATAAATACACGAGCGCGGAAGGCGAGAAGCGCGTGCTGGTCCAGGCCGGCGGTCAGGAAGCGCACACGATTTTCAGTTTGTTAAAAAAATGGCACAATTTCGCCTTGCTCGAAGCCGAGCTCAAGACAGGGCGCACGCACCAGATCCGGGTTCACCTGGCCTCGTCGGGCTTTCCGATCCTGGGCGACGAAAAATACGGTGATTTCGCGTTCAACAAGCAATTGCACAAGGCGAATGAAAGCCGTGGCGCGCTCAAGCGCATGTTTTTGCACGCGCACCAGATCACGTTCACGCATCCTGACTCGGGCGAGCGCATGACTCTGCGCGCGCCGATGCCGGCCGAGTGCGAGCGCTTCCTGACCAGTCTGGGCGCCCCGGTGTAGCAGCACCTGGCGCACAGCAATCGAATCGCGCAAGTACGACAGCGCACCAATAAAAAACAACAGGGGACCGGCGGCCTTGCCGCCACTAATTATGGCTAGAAAACAATTCGACCTGATCGTCTTCGATTGGGACGGCACCTTGATGGACAGTACCGCCGCCATCGTCAAGTGCATCCAGGCGGCGGCGCGCGACCTGGGCTTGCCGGTACCAACCGACTCGTCGGCCGCGCACGTCATCGGCCTCGGCCTGGCCGAAGCGATGCAGGCGGTGATGCCCGATATCCAGCCGGCGCTGTATCCGCGCATGGTCGAGCGTTACCGGCACCATTTCCTGACCAAGGACCACCAGCTGGTGCTGTTCAAGGGCGTGCCCGAGATGCTCAATGCGTTGTCGGGCGAAGGTTACTTTTTGGCCGTGGCCACCGGCAAGAGCCGGGTTGGTCTGAACCGCGCGCTCAATGCGACCGGGCTGCTGTCGATCTTCGATGCAACACGTTGCGCCGATGAGACATTCTCCAAGCCGCATCCGGCGATGCTGCAAGAGCTGACGCGCGAGCTTGGCCAGGATTTGCGGCGGACGGTGATGATCGGCGACACGACGCATGACCTCTTGATGGCCACCAATGCCGGCGCGGCCGGTATCGCGGTCGAGTTCGGTGCCCATCCGGTCAGCCAGCTCCACGCCTGCCAGCCATTGTTCTCTGCCAAGAACATCCCCGAGCTGCATGACTGGCTGCTCGAGCACGCCTGAGGTCGGGTTCACTGAAGCCTGAGAGCGGGCTGAAGCGGACCTGCTGCGTACGGGTGGTCTTGCCGACCGTACGCGAGGGCGCTGGCACGATATACTGATTGCCGCACGAACAGCCCCGCGCGTGACGCGCGGGGACGGCGTTTCGTCGTCCACCTTCCCGACTTTATGAGTGACCATACGAGCATTGACCAACCCGGCGACAGCCGGCTCGCGTCGAATCCGACGATGAGCAACTGGGAGCGCGACACGCTCGAGAAACTGGTATTTGCCACCGTCCAGGAGCGCCGCTCCGCGCGTCGCTGGAGCATCTTCTTCAAGCTCGGCTTCCTGATCGTGGCGCTGCTGGCCCTGTGGGCCTACTACGACTTCAACTTCGCCAGCGGCGACACCGAAAACCTCGGCCGCCATACGGCGCTGATCGAAATCAACGGCGAGATCGAAGCCGAAGGCAGCGGCGCGGCCGACACCGTGATCCCGTCGCTGAACAAGGCGTTTTCCGATCCCGGCTCGGCCGCTGTGGTGCTGCGAATTGACAGCCCTGGCGGCAGCCCGGTGCAGGCAGGCATCATCGTCGACGAAATCCAGCGCCTCAAGCGCGGCTATCCCGATAAACCGCTGTATGTCGTGGTCGACGAGATCTGCGCCTCGGGCGGCTACTACATCGCCTCGGCCGCCGACCGTATCTACGTCAACAAGGCCTCGATCGTCGGCTCGGTGGGCGTACTGATGGACAGCTTCGGCTTTACCGGCACGATGGAAAAGCTGGGTGTCGAACGCCGCCTGCTGACGGCCGGCGAAAACAAGGGGTTTCTTGATCCGTTCAGCCCGCAATCGGAAAAACACCGCGAACATGCCCAGACGATGCTCAACGAAATCCACCAGCAATTCATTTCGGTGGTGCGCGCCGGGCGCGGCAAGCGCCTGAAAGAAACGCCTGAGACGTTCTCTGGCCTGTACTGGACCGGTGCACGCGCCATCGACATGGGCCTGGCCGATGCCTTTGGCACGGTCGATACGGTGGCGCGCGACATCGTCAAGGCCGAAGACATCGTCGACTACACGGCGCACGAAGGCTTGCCGGAACGGGTGCTGAAGAAATTTGGGGCGTCGGTGGGTGAAAGCGCCGTCCGGGCGGCGTATCACAGCGCCGTGCCCAAATTGCGCTAAGCATGTTGTCCTTGAAACCAGAGGATATGCGGCTATAGTGAAACGGTGGCCGACGCTGCGGTGGATCAGTTAACCTGCTCACCTATTGATCCCGGACGGCGAACGCTGGCGACCGCACCTCTGTGCGGTTTTCGAGAGAATTTTTATTCCTCGCGGTAAGACTGTCCCGGGCGCGTGCATGCGCGTGGCGGGAATGGAAACGACGGCCCAGGCCGTCGTTTTCTTTTGGTGGAGCAATTACGCGTGGATGCGTCCAACTCGCCTTGGCATGTTACGGAGCGATGTAGGACGTAGGGTGGGCGGGTTTTCCCGCCCACGCGTTCGACGCACCTTCGCTTATCACGGAGCACGCTTGGTTTGAACGCGTGGGCGGCGCAGCCGCCCACCCTACGTCTGCCGACCAGGCTGCCGTGTTTTTTTTGGTGGACAGGGAGTGCGGGCTGGCGCTGCAGTGACGGGCGTTGCAGGAATCAGGTCAGGCTGCCGCACTGGCGGCGTCGTCATCGCGGCCGATGCGGCGTGACGGGTGGTGCAGTTCGTTGTCGTTGCAGTGGTCGGTCATGGTGTCATTCGCCTGCGGCGTCGAAGGCAACACGAGGCGCGGCGGGTGCCACATGGTGGGCTGGCGCAAGGGTGGCAAATCGTCATGCTGGGCAAAGCCGCCGCGTTCGAGCCAGCCCTGATGGTCGCCGCCGACACGGGCAAACCACGCAGCGCGCAGCCGGAACTGGTCATGATGCGGCAAGGGACGGGCGCCGCTGCTCCAGCGCGACAATGCCATCAGCGTGGGAAAAAGCGCCGCATGTACTCGTGCAACGCGCTGGCGCGCGCAATGCACTTCATGCGGGGAAAGCTTTTCGTAGCAGGTGTCGAGATCATCGTTCACGTTCAGTCCTGTTCTCTGGCGGAATTGCACCTTGATGTATGGCAAACAACCATCATGGTCGTTAGGCGGATTCCTAACATGTTGAAGTCTATCAATAAGAATTTCTGCAGACTTGACGCTGCTCAAATGAACCGCGGCATGCAAGTTGACTAAAAAACATTGCTCTAATTGTCAGTCTGTCCGTGCCGGACCTGTTCTGGTAAAGTCTCGCCCCATGAGTAAACTGTCCCTAGACCGCATCCTGCAATCGCAGGGATTCGGCACCCGCAAATACTGCCGCGCCCTGATCGAGGATGGCGACGTCACCATCAATGGCGAGGTCGCCGACAACTTCAAGGCCACGTTCGAGACCGACGGCCTGGTGCTGACCGTCTTCGACGAAGAATGGGCGTACCGCGAGCATGTCTATATTGCGCTGTACAAGCCGGCCAACTTTGAATGTTCGCGCAAGCCGAGCCACCATCCTGGCGTGCTGACCCTGTTGCCAGAGCAATTTACCTGGCGCGATGTGCAGCCCGTCGGCCGGCTTGATCATGACACCACTGGCCTGCTCCTGATGTCGGACGACGGTCCGTTCATCCACGCGCAATCGTCGCCCAAGCGCCACGTACCGAAGGTGTACCACGCCACGACGGCTGAACCGGTGACCGAGGAACTCGTCGCCAAGCTGCTCGCTGGCGTGCAACTGCACGATGAGCCGGCGCCATTGAAGGCGGTGTCGTGCGTCAAGCTGGGCGAACAATCCATCGAGATCGTGCTGGAGCAGGGCAAATATCACCAGGTCAAGCGCATGCTGGCCGCTGCCGAGAATCACTGCAGCGCGCTGCACCGGGCCCAGATCGGCGGCTTGACGCTGGCCGCGCTGGGACTCGAAGAAGGCGAGTGGTGCTTCCTCGACCAGGCACAGCTCGACCTGCTCGTACCTGACTGACATACCACATCCGCATGCTGTTGTGGAAATTTCACAACGGAACATGCTTAACCACAATATTCGTGCGACATAGTCAGCCGATTTCCGCGACACTCCGTTCCGACGGCGTCCGGGCACCGGTTGTCGCACGAATGAATTTTCCAGAAAAATAACCATGTACGCATACCGACCGAGCCTCTCCCATTCCCTCGCCCTGATTCCATTGCTGCTGGCGCTGCCAGTCATGGCACAGAGCCAGCCGGCCACCCTGGCCGAATGCACCCCGATTCTCGACAGTGCCCAGCGCCTCGCCTGTTTCGACCGCGTTGCGAGCACCGGCAGCGCCGCTGCCGCGAGCACCGCATCGACCCCGGTCGTCGCACCGGCCGTGGCTGCCCAGAGCGCGTTCGACGCACCGCTGAACAGCGCCGTCGATCACACCGCCACCGTCGATCCAACCGTCCAGGCCGCCGCTGAATACACGCTGAGCAGCCATTGGGAACTCGATCCACGCGACAAGCGCGGCGCGTTCAAGTTCCGTCCGCACCACCCGAACTACCTGATCGCGACCCGTACCCACCGCCCGAACGAAGCGCCGTACGCCGACTTCCTGGCGACCGACCCGGATGCCGAAGGCTTGTCGAAGGCCGAACTGGAATTCCAGCTCAGCGTGAAGATGAAGCTGGTCGAGACGCTGTTCGAGCAACCGATCGACGTCTGGTTCGGCTATACCCAGAATTCGTTCTGGCAGGCGGCCAACCACAAGGCATCGAGCCCGTTCCGCGAAACCAATTACCAGCCGGAGATCATGGCAGTCATGCCACTGGACTTCGCCCTGGCCGGCATCAATGTGCGCTTCCTGAACCTGGGCTTCGTGCACCAGTCGAACGGTCAGTCGTCGAGCCTGTCGCGCAGCTGGAACCGCTACTACGCCCAGGTCGGCCTGGAGCGTGGCCCGTTGACCATGACCGCCAAGCTCTGGAAGCGCGTCAATGAATCGCTGGAAGACGACAACAACCCGGACATCACCGATTTCATGGGTCGCTTCGAGCTGGCCGGCAATTACCGCATGGGTAGCGGCCACGAAATCTCGGCCCTCGTGCGCCGTAACTTCAGCACCGACAAGGGTGCAGTCCAGGTCGGCTGGGCATTCCCGCTCGTCGGCCCGATCAAGGGCTATGTCAATGCGTTCGCCGGCTACGGCCAGAGCATGATCGACTACAACTACTTCCAGCGCAGCCTGGGCGTCGGTGTCATCGTCAAGTATTGATCGCTTCACACCTGCCGTACCGTAGAATGGCGGGCTTGATTCTTCGAGCCCGCCCATGAAACTTGCCTCGCTGGACGACGGCACCCGCGACGGCCAACTGGCCGTGGTGTCGCGCGACCTGACCACTGCCCACATTGCCGACGGCATCGCGCCGAGTTTGCGCGCCGCGCTTGATGACTGGGTCTTCATTGCCCCGCAACTCGATGCACTCTACCGTCAACTGAACGACGGCAAGGGCGACGCCAGAGCGCGCCGTGCGTTCGACTTCGACCCTACAAAATGCATGGCGCCGCTGCCGCGCGCCAGCGCCCGCGTGTGCGGCGCGACTTATCTGCACCATCACGACCTGGAACAACGTGCACTTGGCAGCAGCTTGCCGGCCGCATGGCGCGACGCGCCGCAGCTGCGCCAGGCCGCAGCCGATGGGTTGCTCGGCCCCACACAGGATCTGGTGCTGGCGCGCGAGGAATGGGGCATCGACTTCGGCGCCGAACTGGCCATTGTCAGCGGTGACCTGCGCCAGGGCGCGACGCCCGATGCGGCGCTGGGCCAGATCCGCCTGTTGTTGCTGGCCAATGACATCACGCTGCGCAACCTGGCGCCGGATGCACTGGCGGCGGGCTTCGGCCTGCTGCACGCCAAACCCGCCACCGCGTTTGCGCCAGTGGCGGTCACGCCGGACGAGCTGGGCGACGCCTGGGCGGCCGGAAAAGCCGCGTTGCCGCTGCGTGTGCGCCTCAATGGCAATCCGGTCGGCACGCTCGAAGCGGGCGAGGACATGACGTTCAATTTTGCGCAACTGCTGTCGGCGCTGGCGCTGACGCGGCCGGTGACGGCCGGGACGATCGTCGGCTCGGGCGTCGTGTCGAACCGGGCGACCAGGCGCCACACGCCGGGCTATGCCAGCCTTGCCGAGGCACGCTGGATCGAGATGGCTGCTGGCGGCGACGCGGTCACGCCGTTCATGCGCTTTGGCGATACGGTGCGCATCGAGATGCTCGACGAGAAGGGCACATCGCTGTTTGGCGCGATCGAGCAAACGCTCAAGGCCGCGGTGGCTTGACGCCGGGTTCGTCCCAGAAGCCGTCATTACCTGGCACGCCACGCAGATCGACCCGCACCGGCCGGCTGATCCGGCGCAGCGCATCGGCGCGCACCAGCCGCCCATCCGGTTCATGCAGCCGGTACCAGAGAAACGCCACGCCGGACAAGGCCAGGTGCTCGCCCGTGAACAGGTGATCGCGCTGTACGGCAAGGCCTTCGAGGCGCAGGTCGACATCGAGCACCAGTGCGCCGGCGCTGTGTTCGGCCTGGCCGAGATAGCGCGCCGTTGTAAACAATGGGCTTTTGTCGCTGGCTTCGCCCGCGCGCAGCGAGTCGATGAAGCTGTCGACCGCCTTGAGCTGCACCGTCGCAGCGGCCGCAATAGCGGCGAGCTCTTTCTTGCGCTCGCCCTTGGCGGCGGCGGCCAGTGCGTCGAGTGCGTCGATGTGCTGGGCGAGCGCGGCGCGTTCCAGCCCCAGCAGCCGCACCCGTTCCAGCAGCGCCGCATGGCGCGTGACGTCGAGTTCGCCCATATAGCCGCCGCTCAGGCCAGCCAGGCGCGCAGGGCAGTTGCGCGCCATGGCACTGGCAAACAGGGCGCGGGCGCCGTCGCCGTAGGCGGTGCCGGCCAGCGTGGTGTCGGTCTTGAACAGGCTGGCCAGGTCGGCCCCGGCACGCAGCACCATCGTCGGCGCGGTCAGCCAGGCCAGCAGCAGGGCGCTGCGCTGGCGCGCGGCCGCCGGCGTGCTGGCCTCGATATAGCGTTGCAGCGCGGCGTTGCGCACGGCCAGCTCTTGCGCCTGGCGGACCAGCGCGGCATCGACAGTACGCGCCACCACGATGCCCTGGCTGACAAGCGGGTCAAACAGGATGACAACGCGGTCGGGCGGCAATATGTGGCAGACCCCGGCTGCCAGCTCGAGCGTCAGGTCGAACGCACGCGCCAGACCGGCGGCGCCGAAGCCGCGCGTATCGACGCTGCCGCCCAGCGCTTTGGTTTGTGCTGGTGGCAGGCGCGCCAGCAATTCGGCGCGCTCTGCTTCGGCGATTGCCTGCCGGGCTTCGGCTTCCTGCAGCCGCGCCCGTGCTTCGAGCAGGTCGGACGGCGTAGCGCTCTGGGCCATTGAATGTGCAGAGTGCATAACGCCCAGACATAACATGACGATCGAATAGAACGCTCGTACGGTTGAATATCGACGCGCCATGATTCGCCCCAATTGGGTAATAAGAAATAAATCTATCTAAATATCACTATAGAAAAGTGTAACAATTTGTGGAGAAATGGTAGGAGAAGTATCTGTACTATTGATTGTTGCAGCGCAACGTACCTAAAATCACTAAATAAATCGTTCACAATCAAGGGCTTGCACTACACCGTTAATGATGAGTGAAATTGCGTGAGAAACCCTGCAGCAACACGATTGGGGAAGAAATGACCCGAAATGCGATAGAATTGACGAGTTAACAAAGTGGTTCTATGAGTATTTATAACCTGCCATTAGCCGGCCTCGAAATCGGCTTCGCCACATCGCTGATCGTATCGCTCCTGCTCGTGCTCACCACACGCTGGCACGGCCGCTACTCGCTTGATGCAACGCGTGGCGTGCAGAAATTTCATATCACCCCAACCCCACGGATCGGCGGCGCCGCCATCATGACCGGCCTCTGGCTGGCGCTGGGCGTGTTGCCGCAGGCGCAGCGCGATTTGCTGCTGCCGGTCCTCATTGCCTCGCTGCCAGCCTTTGTCTTTGGCCTGGCCGAAGACCTGACCCGCACCGTCTCTGTACGCACCCGCCTGCTGGCCACGATCGGCAGTGGCGTGGTGTGCTGGTTCCTCACGGGCGTCACGCTGCAGCACACGGGCCTGCCACTGCTCGACGGCATGCTCGGCTGGCTCCCGTTCTCGGTGTTGTTCACCGCGTTTGCCGTCGGCGGCGTGGCCAATGCCGTCAATATCATCGATGGTTTCAATGGTCTGGCCAGCGGCACGGTCGTCATCGGCCTGGGTACGCTGGGCCTGATCGCCATGGGCGCTGGCGACATTCACCTGGCGCAGCTGTGCTTCGTGATCTGCGCCGTGACGGCCGGCTTTTTCGTCGTCAATTTCCCGTTGGGCAAGCTGTTCCTTGGGGATGGCGGCGCCTACCTGCTTGGCTTCCTGCTGGCCTGGTTGTCCGTGATGCTGGTCTACCGCAATCCGTCGGTATCGGCCTGGGCGCCGCTGCTGGCCTGCGCTTACCCGGTTTTTGAGACGTTGTTTACGATCATGCGCCGCCTCTGGTGCCGTCGTCATCCGGGGCATCCAGACAGCTGGCACCTGCACAGCCTGGTCAAGACCGCGATCACGGCGCGCTACCTGCGCATGCTGCCGCCGCCGCTGCGCAATGCCTTCGTCTCGCCGGTCTCGTGGGGCATCGCCCTGGTGCCGGCAGCGCTGGCCGTCAATTATGCGGGCGATCCGGCCGTGCTGGTGCAGGGCGCACTGGCCAGTTTCGCGCTGTATCTGGGCGTGTATGCGCTGGTCGTTTCGGCCTGGCGTGCCCGTCGCCGCCATGCCCCGTTCATCATGCCGGTCGCTACCGCGCCGCTGGCACCGAAGGCGGCTACCGTCGCCGTCAAGCCGGTGGCAGTCAACCCCCTCATCACGACCAGCAGCAATGGCCAGGGCGCCACGTCCGGCCTGGTTGCTGCCCGCATTGCTGCCAATCCCTCCGCCAACCAGCCTGGCGGCCTGGCCGATCACAGCCACAAGCAAGCAGCGCCGGTTCTCGCGCGCCGCCGCATGTAATCTCCCAAGCAACCCGCAGTCCCCAATCCGCACGACGCCGCCCCTGAACTGGGGCAGGTTTCCCCGCTTGTTCTCGATCTGTCTGCACGGCAATTTCAGCGATAATCTCGCACGCGCAGTACAAAGGCGCCAGTGAGACATTCAAGAGCAATCGAGCGGGGGCACCATGTCGGATGATAGCGACGCAGAAAAGACCGAAGACGCATCGCCCAGAAAGATCGAGAAAGCGCGCGAAGAAGGCGACGTTCCCCGATCGCGCGAGCTGGCGACGTTCACTGTCCTGATGACGGCCGGCGCCTGCCTGTGGGCATTTGGCGGCATGCTCGTCGGCAGACTGGCGACCTCGCTGAAGTCCGGTCTCACGCTCGACCGCGAACAGATCTTCAATCCCAACATCCTGCTCGAACGCATTCTCAACGACATCGTCAGCGTCATGCTGGCCTGTCTGCCGATTGCCGGGGCCGTCATGCTCATCGCCCTGATCTCGCCGATGTTGATCGGCGGCTGGCTGTTTTCGTCGAAGGCGTTCATGCCCAACTTCGGCAAGCTCAACCCGATGAAGGGGATCGGCAATATGTTCTCCAAGAACGCGCTGGTCGAGCTGCTCAAAGCCATCATCAAGACGATCGTCATTGGCGTCGTTGCCTGGATCGTCGTCAGTGGCCAGAAGGAAGCGATGCTGGGGCTGGCGGTCGAGCCGCTCAATGAAAGCAGCGCCCACGTCGGCGATATGATTGGCCGCTCGTTCCTGTTCATCACCGGCGCGCTGGGGGTGATTGCCCTCATCGACGGCCCGTATCAGTTGTGGCATTGGAAAGACAAACTGAAAATGACGCGCCAGGAAATGATCCAGGAATCGAAGGAATCGGACGGCAATCCTCAGATTAAGGGGAAGATTCGGCAGATGCAGCGCGAAATGGCCCGGGGCCGGATGATGCAAAATGTCCCTACTGCTGATGTGATCGTTACCAATCCGACCCATTATGCAGTCGCACTGAAGTACGCGGATGGCAAGGGAGCACCGCGGGTAGTGGCCAAGGGCGTCGATGACGTCGCGGCCAAGATCCGCGAAATGGGCGCCGAGAACAAGGTGCCCATGCTCGAAGCCCCGGCCCTGGCCCGCGCCCTGTTCAAGCACACCGAGATCGATGAAGAGATCCCGGAAAAGCTGTACTCGGCGGTGGCGGAAGTGCTGGCCTACGTGTACCAGCTGCGGGCTTACAAGAAAGGCGAGGGCGACTATCCGGATCGCCCGACCAGGTTGAAAGTACCTGCCGAGATGGACCCGCTGAACCCGGCCTCGCAACAGCGACCGGCACCCGAAAATGGAGCAACTGAATGACCAACAGCATGAAACTGCCAGCCTGGATGAGCGGCCTTGGAGCACAAGGCGGCAAGGCGGCAGCCCCGATCCTGATCATCATGCTGTTGGCCATGATGATCTTGCCGTTGCCGGCGTTCGTGCTGGACGTGTTTTTCAGTTTCAATATCGCGCTGTCGATCATCGTGCTGCTGACCGCGCTGTACACGGTCAAGCCGCTCGACTTTCTGGCTTTCCCGGCCATCCTGCTGGTCTCGACGATGCTGCGCCTGGCGCTGAACGTCGCGTCGACCCGTATCGTCCTGACCGAGGGCCATACCGGCAGCGCCGCTGCCGGCAAGGTCGTCGAAGCCTTTGGCCACTTTTTGATCGGCGGGAACTACACGGTCGGTATCGTCGTCTTCATCATCCTGACCATCATCAACTTCTCGGTCGTGACCAAGGGCGCGGGCCGTATCGCCGAAGTCGGCGCACGCTTTGCGCTGGACGCGATGCCGGGCAAGCAGATGGCGATCGACGCCGACCTGAACGCCGGCCTGATCGGTGAAGACGAAGCGCGCAAGCGCCGCCAGGAAGTCTCGCAAGAAGCCGAATTCTACGGCGCGATGGACGGTGCCTCGAAGTACGTGAAGGGCGATGCCGTCGCCGGCATCATGATTACCGTGATCAATATGATCGCCGGCCTGATCGTCGGCGTCGTGATGCACGACCTGGCCATCGGTGAAGCCACCAAGATCTACACGCTGCTGGCCATCGGTGACGGCCTGGTGGCCCAGATCCCGTCGCTGATCATTTCGATCGCGGCCGGTATGGTGGTTTCGCGCGTGGCCAACGATGAAGACGTCAGCTCGCAGCTGACCAGCCAGCTGTTCGCTCGCCCGGAAGCGCTGTACATCACCGCCGCCATCATCGGGGGCCTGGGCATGATCCCGGGCATGCCAAACGTGGTGTTCCTGCTGCTGGCGGGCTCGCTGGCTGCCGGTGGTTATTTCATCTCGAAGCGCAAGAAAGAAGCACCGGCGCAGGCGGAAGCCGCCGCCGTGGCCGATGCCGCCGCCGCTGCCCGTACGGCGCCGGCCGAGAGCGAAGAAGCGACCTGGCAGGACGTGATGCCAGTCGACACGCTGGGCCTGGAAGTGGGCTACCGCCTGATTCCGCTGGTCGACAAGAACCAGGGCGGCGAGCTGCTCAAGCGCATCAAGGGCATCCGCAAGAAGTTCGCGCAAGAAGTGGGCTTTCTGGCGCCGCCAGTGCACATCCGCGACAACCTGGAGCTCAAGCCCTCGGCTTACCGCATCACGCTCAAGGGCGTCGAAGTGGGCAGCGGCGAAGCACTCAATGGCCAGTTTTTGGCGATCAACCCGGGCATGGCCAGCGGCACGCTGCCAGGCGTGGTCACGACCGACCCGGCGTTTGGCCTGCCGGCGACCTGGATTGAAGCCAGCCTGCGCGACGAAGCGCAAAGCATGGGCTACACGGTGGTCGATGCGGGCACCGTCGTTGCCACGCACCTGAACCACCTGATCACGTTGCACGCGTCGGAACTGCTGGGCCGCATGGAAGTGCAGGCGCTGCTGGACCACCTGGGCAAGGAAACGCCGAAGCTGGTCGAGGACCTGGTGCCGAAAGTCGTGTCACTGTCGACGCTGCAGAAAGTGCTGCAGAACCTGCTGGTCGAAGGCGTGCACATCCGCGACATGCGCTCGATCATCGAAGCATTGTCGGAGCACGCCGGCATGACGCAGGACCCGGCCGAACTGACCGCCGTGGTGCGCGTGTCGCTGGGCCGCGCGATCGTCCAGCAATTGTTCCCGGGCGAGAACGAGCTGTCGGTAATGACCCTGGACAACCGCCTCGAGCGCCTGTTGATGCAGGCGATGGGCGCGGGTGGCGACGGTACCGGGATCGAGCCAGGCCTGGCCGACACGATCGCCCAGCAGGCAGCGCACGCCGCCAACCAGCAAGAGCAGATGGGCCTGTCGCCCGTGCTGCTGGTGCCGGCGCCACTGCGCGTGCTGCTTTCGCGCTTTTTGCGCCGCGCCGTGCCAGCCCTCAAGGTGCTGTCGCATGCCGAAGTGCCCGAGACCAAGACGATTCGTGTGACAAGTCTGGTGGGCGTGCCGATGTAACAGGGATGGGGCAGCGCACGCGCTGCCCCGTGCTCATCATGCCGGAGCAGGGCGATGGACTTGACGCCACACCAGCCAGCCAAGCGTCGTGACCGTCAGAATCGCGCTGAAGGCCAGCCCCAGGGCGACGAGTATTTCAAGATCGGCGAGCTCTTCGCCATCCCTTGAGCCGTACAGGTTGATCAGCCAGATTGCCCACGCTTCCGGGAACGGTGGGAAAAGGTCGTGATGGATAATCAGAAAACGAGCGAGCACAACAGTGCCAGCAAGGATCCAGATGATCAGAGACAGTCGTATCAGTGCTCTCTTCATTGGACAGTTACTCGGCCATAAGCGTGCAATGAGGTGCCTGGAATGAGAACATGACCGGCTGCGATGAGTTGATGTCGCAGCACGTCGAAGTCAGTCCGGGTTGTCAGCGTAATGCACCCTTGACTAATGCCGCGCGTACCCGCTGGATGCAGCCTGAAATTTCCTCGTTTCACGGTATTGCAAAAGACTTCATCGTCAATGTGCTTGTCGGCTGCGTACAGGGCAAACCAGTCGGACCTGTCCTTGATGAAATCAAGTAGCGGACCGAGTCTGCCGCCTGACTGACGATTCACGATGTAGTAGGCCCCCGGCGGAATTGGGCCTACGCCTGCTGCACAAGCGAACTCGCGTCGATTTTTATGTTCGCCAAGCCCTGAGAAGGCGGGAAATTTTAAAGAGTTCATCTCAAACGTGCTCATCGGTTTACCGTTGAGTTTGAACGTACATTCGACCATATGCGACCCCTCGAAGCCTGGTTGAGAAGTTTTTGATCATAGGTGGCTGATGCAGGTACCCGCTGACGTCCCACAACCATGCCGCTGCCAGGCTCCAGGGGCCAGATGCCCTAGTCCATCACGATCTGCTTCTCGATAGGCCCCAGGTCGGTAATCGTGACAAGAATATGCAACGGACTGTCCCAGTCGACATGCAGATGGAACTCGACACCGCCGGGACCGCCTTCGGGATCGTGAGGCCCGATATTGGTGACATACACATTGGCCTCGCCCAGGTGAGGACGGCCGGGCGGTGAATCGAACGGGTCGAGGACCGGTGCCCACTCTGCGGCCGTGATGAGGACGGCCGAGCTTTCGGTGAGGCCGGGCCAGTTGAAATTGCGGCGTACACGGCCCTGTACATTGCGGTAGATCAGCCGGATCGAGCGTGCCATGGGGTTCTCCTGATGAACGTTTGCGGCACGCCAGCCGTGCCAGTCATGATTCGACCTGGCCGGCATTCGCAAGATCGGCACCCGGACGCCACCTGTTTGCGCCAGCGCAAACCGGGGCGGCGTCTGCACCAATCCTGTCTGATTCCAATAAACCGGTATCATTTTTTCTGGTTGCGGGGAAATAGGCCCTTTTCCCCATCCTTCTCGGTTGATCGTTTCCGCACGGCATCGACAATAATGATTCCTATCGATGGGCATGTGCCCGTCATGCAGAACATAGATTGAAGTGCGGAGAACCACGATGAAAGTGAAGAAATTTACAGCGGCAACTTCCCGGGATGCCTTGCGCAAGGTGCGCGAAGCCCTGGGCCCGGATGCCGTCATCCTGTCCAACCGTCCGGTCGATGGCGCCGTCGAAATCCTGGCACTCGACAACGACGATGTCGCGTCGCTGTCCGCGCCTGTCGCCGACTCCGAGATGGCGCAGCCAAAACCGCAGCTGCAGCACTTCGACGAACTCGCACCAGCCGCACCGCGCGCCACCCCGGCACGCCGCTACCAGGATGCCGGTCCGGTCATGAACGCGCCGGTCGCGCCTGCCTACGTCGCGCCCGTGGCACCGATGGCGCCGCTGGCGCCGGCCGAGCCGGTGTCGACCTACGCCGAACGCCGCGCCCCCGCACCTGAACCAACGATCGACATGGCCGCGATGACCGCCATGATGAGCGCCGCCATCACCCAGGCCAAGGAATCGGCGACCTCGGAAGTCAGCAACATGATGAGCGAGATCCGTGCCATGCGCGGCCTGATGGAAACCCAGCTGGCCGAACTGTCGTGGGGCTCGACCGCCCAGCGCGAGCCGCACAAGGCCACCGTGCTGCGTGAAATGCTCGCTGCCGGTTTCTCGGCCACGCTGGCACGCTACATCATCGAAAAAATGCCGGCCATGAACGACGCGGCGCAAGCGATGCGCTGGGTGAAGACCGTGCTGGCACGTAACCTGGCGACCATCGGCAACGAAGATGCGATGTTGTCCGAAGGTGGCGTGTTCGCACTGGTCGGCCCGACCGGCGTGGGCAAGACCACCACGACGGCCAAGCTGGCCGCGCGCTGCGTGATGCGCCACGGCCCGGACAAGCTGGCCCTGATCACCACCGATGCTTACCGTATCGGCGGTCACGAACAACTGCGCATCTACGGCAAGATCCTCGGCGTCATGGTGCACTCGGTGAAGGACGAGGCCGACCTGCGCATCGCCCTGAAAGAACTGCGCAACAAGCACACTGTGCTGATCGACACCATCGGCATGTCGCAGCGCGACCACATGGTGGCCGAGCAGGTCGCGATGCTGTCGGGCTCGGGCGCCGAAGTCAAACGCCTGCTGTGCCTGAATTCGACGTCGACCAACGAGACGCTGAACGAAGTCGTGCGCGCCTACCAGGGCAGCGGCCTGCACGGCGCGATCATGACCAAGATGGACGAGGCTGCCTCGACCGGTGGCGTGCTCGACATCGTGATCCGCCAGAAGCTCAAACTGCATTACGTCTCGAACGGCCAGCGCGTGCCGGAAGACCTGCATGTGGCCGACAGCGCGATGCTGATCGACCGCGCGTTCCGCAACCGTGGCACCGCCCCGGCGGACGCCGACCTGCCGATGCTGATGGCAGCCACCGCGCAAGCCAACCGCCGCGAGGTGTCGCATGGCTAGTTTTGACTTCGACCAGGCCGAAGGCCTGCGCCGCATGCTGCAAGGCCCGCGTCCGCGCGTGGTCACGTTTCTGTCGGCCACGCCGGAAGACGACAAGGGCGCGATGCTGGTGAACCTGGGCGCCTCGCTGGCCCAGGCCGGCAACGAAGTGCTGATCGTCGACGCCTGCAACGTCGAGTACGGCGTCGCCCGCCGCCTGGGCCTGAACCGCGGCGCCTCGCTGCTGCAGGTCGCGCGCCAGGAAAGCGCGCTGAACCAGGTGATCCATCCGGCCCCGCAAGGCTTCTCGGTGGTGCCCATGGGCACGCCCGAATCGGCCGACGACGTGCGCCGTCTGAGCAAGACCTTCGACGTGCTGGCCACGCAAGCGGGCATCGTGATCGTCGATGGCGAACTGGGTCCGGACGGTGAGTTTCCGGTGCCGTTGATGTCCAGTTCGGAGATCGTGATCCAGGTGTCGACCAGCGCGGCCTCGATCACCAATGCCTACTCGCTCATCAAGCGCCTGACGCAGGAACTGGGCCGCCGGCCATTCGGCATCCTGGTGACCGGCGCGACTGAGGGGGAGGCCAAGGTGGTATACGATAATATGTCATTGGCAGCAACACGTTATCTGGCCGTCAAGCTCAGTTTCATGGGCGCCGTGCCGGCCGACGAATACCTGCACCGCGCCGCGCGTCTGGGCCGGGCCGTGGTCGATGCCTTCCCGCTGGCCGGCGCATCGGTTGCGTTCCGCCAGCTGGCCGGCAAGTTCGCACTGCCTGCACTGCCGCAGTTCGGCCGCCAGGGCAGCGCGTCCATCGGTTCCTGACACAGTCGCCATCGACATATAAAGAAAAAGACATACGCCAGCATGTATACGGTCAAAGGGAAAGCGGACAAGAATTCTTTGCTGACGGAGCATATGCCGTTGGTAAAGCGTCTTGCCCACCACATGAAGGCGAAGCTGCCGCCTTCGGTGGAGGTCGATGACCTGATCCAGGCCGGCATGATTGGTTTGCTCGACGCGATCAACCGCTACGAAGACGACCACGGCGCCCAGTTCGAGACCTATGCCGTGCTGCGCATCCGCGGCGCGATGCTCGACGAGCTGCGTTCGAGCGACTGGATGCCGCGCAGCACGCGCCAGAACATGCGCAAGGTCGAGGGTGCAATGCAGTCGCTGCAGCAGCGCCTGGGCCGCCCGCCGAGCGAATCCGAAGTGGCCGCGTCGCTCAAGATCTCGCTCGACGAGTACCAGGACATGCTGGCCGACTCGGGCGGCCACCAGCTGCTGTACTACGAGGACTTTCATGCCGACGAAGGCAGCGACAATTTCCTCGACCGTTATGCGGTGGACGATGCCGATCCGCTGCGCAGCCTGATGGAAACCGATTTTCGCCAGGCCGTCATCGACGCGATCGACAAGCTGCCGCCGCGCGAAAAACTTCTGATGGGCTTGTATTACGAAGAAGAACTGAACCTGAAGGAAATCGGCGCCGTGATGGGCGTGAGTGAATCGCGGGTGTCGCAGCTGCACACCCAGGCCGTCGCACGTTTGCGCACTACCTTACGGGAGCAATTATGGACTGGGCCAGCGTAATCGGCCTGGTGCTGGCAATCGCCGGCATCTTTCTCGGTTACACCCTCGACGGCGGCAAGTTCTCGTCGTTGATCCAGCCTGCCGCATTTGCCATCGTGGTGGTCGGTACCTTCGGCGCCGTGCTGCTGCAAAGCGAGACACGCACCTTCTTGCGCGGCATCACCATGCTGCGCTGGGTGTTCGTGCCACCAAAAAACGGCCGCCAGAAACTGTCGCGCGAAATCGCGCTATGGAGCCTGACGGCGCGCCGCGATGGCTTGCTGTCGCTCGAACAATTCATGAGCAAGGCCGACCCGTTCGTCGCCAAAGGCTTGCGCCTGGTGGTCGACGGCATCGCGCCGGAGAAGGTGCGCAGCCTGCTCGAACACGAAATCAACGGCTACGAATTCGCCCAGCGCCAGGCGGCGCGTATCTGGGAATCGGCCGCCGGCTATTCGCCCACGATCGGCATCCTGGGCGCCGTGCTGGGCCTGATCCACGTGATGGAAAACCTGTCCGATCCGGCCCGTCTGGGCTCGGGCATCGCGGTCGCGTTCGTGTCGACCGTGTACGGCGTGGGCATGGCCAACCTGTTCTTCTACCCGGTCGGCAACAAGCTCAAGGCCATCGTCAGCGACAAGGTGTCGCAGTACGAGATCCTGGCCGAAGTGTTCTCCGACCTGGCCAGCGGTGACCACGGCCGCGTCGTCGACGAGCGCGTCGCCAGCCTGCTCACGCACCACTAGGCCAGCGCCATGGCACGCAAGCGCTACGACGACGATGTCCCCACCGAAAACCACGAACGCTGGCTGATTTCATACGCCGACCTGATCACGCTGCTGTTCGCGTTTTTCGTCGTCATGTACGCCATCTCCATCGTCAACGAGGGCAAGTACCAGGTGCTGTCCGAGGCGCTCGGCGATGCGTTCGGCGGCCGCGGCGCAGCCACCCAGGTCAACACCAATGTCGAACCGGTGCTGCCGCTGTCGCACATCATCAACCGCCGCCGCAACGAAGCAGCGCGACGCGAGCAGGAAAAGATGGGCGTGATGGCGCGCGAACTGTCGGCGACCTTGCTGCCGCTGGTGAAGTCGGGGCAGGTGCGGGTGATCCAGAACGCGCGCGGCATCAGCGTCGAGATCAACGCCAGTGTGCTGTTCCCGCAGGGCGAAGCAGTGCTGGACGGCGAAGGCCAGGAAATCCTCGCGCAGGTGGCTGGCCTGCTCAGGAACGACACGCACCGCATCGAGGTCGAAGGCCACACCGACGACCTGCCGATCGCCAATCCACTGTATCCATCGAACTGGGAACTGTCGACCGCGCGCGCGAGCAGCGTGGTGCGGCTGTTCGCCGCCAACGGCGTGCCCGAGGTGCGCCTGTCGGCGATCGGCTTTGCCGCGACGCGCCCGGTGGCGCCCAACACCGACGAGGCCGGCAAGGCGCGCAACCGGCGCGTGGCGGTGATGATCCTGGCAGCACTGCCCGAGACCGGCGGTAACATACTTCCGTGAATGTATTGATGGAATCATGGCATAATCGACAGGCAGCGTCGCGCGGGTGACGCCTGCCGTGAATCCTCGAGGAGTCGCAATGCATGTCAAACGAAGCTCGCCGGCGGCCAAGCTGGCAATGGTGCTGTCGCTGGTCGGCCTGGTTGGCGTGGTCAAGGCCGTGGAGGCCAAGGTGAACGTCCAGCATCGGCTCGAAGTGGAAACCGGGGCCGGCAAGGTCAAGGTGCGGGTGCTGATCGAGAACCGGGGCGACGTACCGATATGGATCCCGCGCGAGATCGCGCTGGGCGACGATCTGAGCGCCCCCCGTTTTGCGCTGAGTTCACTGACGGACACGGTCGCTTACACGGGTCGCATGGTCAAGCGCGGCCCGCTGAACGCTGCTGATTATCTCGAGGTCAAGCCGCAGACGACCTATCTGAACACGCTCGACATCACGCAGGCCTATGCGTTCAAGCCTGGCCAGCACAGTTACGAGATCCGCTACGCCGGCCCATGGGTGACCGATTTGCGCAAGCTCGACGCGGGCGGCATCAAGAGCAGCCCGGCGCTGCCGGTCAAGTTCTCGCACACGGTCAGGATGGCCGCGCGCTGATTCAAGGCGCTTTGCAATTGGTGGCGCTGGCGATCAGCGTCGCGCCACAACTCGTCTTGTCGCCATCGAAGGCAATCAGCTTGCCGTCGATTTTATGATGCGCCGAGCCGCTGACGATCTTGCAGCCATTGTGACCTTTGATGGGGCAACTGCAAGTGTCGCCCACGCACGCCACGGGAATACCGCCCACCTTCACATGCCGCGCGCTGACGCTAAGGACCTTGCCGCCATGCGACGTGGCGTCGCCGAGCCTGATGATATTGCGCATGATTGAGCCTTTCTTCTGACGGTACTTCAGTCGGATGCGGTGTCGTGTTCGGGGATGGCGTCTGCGCCCAGTACCGAGGCCACGGTCGGTGGCTTGTAGTTGTCCGGGTCGATCGACGGCTGGACGATGTGCTTGAAGATGTTCGCGCCTTGCGCCTCGCGCCGTTCCTTGCTGGGCGGGCTGATGAACACGATGCCTGCCAGCGCGATCTTCTGTTCGGTGTCGTGGTTGAACGCGGCGATGATGCGCGCCGGGCCTGCAGCGCGCTGCGCTTCGGGCAGTGTTTGCAGCGCCTGCTGCCAGCCGGCTTCCTGCAGCTTTTGACGGGCGTCGCGGCGCTTGACCGGCTTGCCTTCGTTATCCTCGAACTTGACTAACACGGGGCAGTGGATGAAGCCCATCGAGGGCAGGTCGTTGAAGGCGGCAAGCGGGTTGCGGTTCCAGGGGACCGGGAACCAGGGGGTGGGTTTCCAGTCTTTCGGGGGCGTATTGGCCCAGCGCTTGTAGTCGTCGAGCAGCGTGCTTTCGGGGCGGTCGAAGCCGGGGTGTTGGGCGAATTTGGCGGCGGCAAGGGTGGTCGGGAGCCGTGTCATGGTCGATCACTCCCCGGCAGCCTGAGCCGCAGTCGCCTGCCGCGGCGTGTTCTCGCCGAAATACTCATACGAATCGGCGTTGTTGATTGCCCGCTGCGGCGCGCTGCGCGCCATGTCCGCTGCCGCAGCCTGGCCGTACACGTGGTCGTCGGTCGCCGCCACCACGTCGAAGTGGCTCAGTTCGTGCAGCAGCGTGCCGCCGCGCGAATCGGTCCCTGTCGCCGCTGCGGCCCAGAACGCCTTGCACACCCAGACCGTGTACGGCCGCGCGGGATACACGTAGGCAAAATACGGCTCGTCGCAATCGCAGTTGATCTTGAGGGGCTTGCTCTCGAACGCTTCCTTGATCGCCGTGACATTGGCCGTGACCTTCGCGCCGCGCGCGGCGTCCTGCGCCCCGAACCACATCGCATAGCGCGCGCCATATGGCGTGCCCGAGGTCAGGTAGGCCTGGCTGTCGGCCGCCATTGCGCGCCCGGCGTCGATCGCCGTCACCAGGTGCTCCTGCTGCGCATTGCTGCAATTGGCAAAACCCGTGGCAGGGGCGGCTGCCTCCGGCAGGATCGTCGTCCTGCTGCCACGCGGCAGGCGGCCGTCGATCCAGATCGTGACGGGGTTGGAGGCCAGCTCGCCCACCACCGCGCCGACGGTCGTGCCCGGCGACGGCATGGCCGGACTGCGATAGCGGATCGTGTAGTTACCGGTAATGGTCATCTCGTAGAACCGCGAGAGCTCGACCGTGTGCGTGAGCGCCGCGCCCGGGGCCAGTTGCAGGTAATCAGCCGGCCCCGGCGCGGCGCGCTTGATGCGGCGGCCCAGGTAGCGCACCGGCTGACCGTCGCGCTGCACCTCGAACAGCGGCGCCTCCAGGCCCTGCTGCGGCGTGCGCCAGCGCAGCAGGTGCTGGACCGTGTACGAGGTATTGGTCAGCGTGACGCTCACCAGGACGTTGTCGCCGCGACCAACCGCCGGTTGCGCCGGGCTCAGCGTGACGTTGACCTGGGCATGCGCCGCGCCAGCACTGCACACAACGGCGAGTGCGCCAGCGGCGCGCGACAGCAGAAAACCTGAATGCATGGTGGACTCCGGTTGGGTTGGACCGGATAACTCTCACCTTATTTTTTCTGCCCACATTGAGCCGCTGCAGCACCGGGCGATGGCGAGCTTGAATCGTGTCTTCTGCTACACAAAAATCTCACACGAAATAACAACAGAGGAGCGACAACCGTCGCCTGAACAGGCTTAGTTTGCTATTATGCAACAATCGTATCCAACAAAAAATAACACTCGATTACGTTGCATAGCTACAGGTGCCTCCCATGATGATCCAGCCAAATGAGACTTCCGCACCGCAAGCTTTTGCGGCAACCAACCTGGGCGCCACAACCGGCCAACTCGCCTGGGACACCAGCGAGGCGCATGCGCTGCGTGACGCCCACGCGCTGCTCGGCCACAACCGCAACTACCTCGAGCAAGTGATAGACGGCATGCCGGCAGGTTTGCTGGTCATCGACGCCGAGCGCTGCGTACGCTCGATGAACCGCATGATGGCCGAGCTGATCGACGCACCGGAAGAATCGGCCAGCGCCGGCCATCCACTCGCGCGCTGGCTGCCCGACGCCGGCCTGGCCGCGCGCGTCAGCGCTGCACTGGACACCGGCATGCCGCAAGACCACGTGCTCGTCTCGCTCGAAGGCCACGCGGACGGCGTGCGCCACCTCGAATTCAACATCCGCCGCACCGAGCAGGCCGGCGGCTGCATGCTGTTGCTGATCGGCCAGGACATCACCTTCCGCCGCAAGGCGCGCCTGCGCCTGCAGGAGAGCGAGGAGTTCTTCCGCCTGACCTTCAGCCAGGCGGCGGTTGGCATCGTGCTGCTGGGCCCGGACGGACGCCTGCTGCGCGTGAACGGCAAGATGGCGCAGATCCTGGGCTACACGGAAATCGAACTGCTGCAGCGCTTCTTCCAGCAACTGACGCACGTGGACGATCTGCCGGACGAGCTGACACTGGTCAAACGTCTGCGCGACGGCGAGATCAGCGACTACCAGCGCGAGCGGCGCCTGCTGCGGCGCGACGGCACGCCGATCTGGGTCAATGTCAGTGTCTCGACGATGCGCGACGCCTATGGCAACCAGCGTTTCATCTCGGTGGTCGAAGACATCTCGCGCCGCAAGGGCGCCGAAGAAGCGCTGCTGCGCGTCATCAACCACGACGCCCTGACCGGCCTGCCGAACCGCGTGCTGCTGCAGGACCGGCTCGAGCGCGCGATTGCCCATGCGCACCGCGCCGGGAGCCAGGTGGCGGTGATGTTCATCGACCTCGACCGTTTCAAGCACGTCAACGACACGCTCGGGCACGACGCGGGCGACCAGTTGATCGTCGAGATCGCGCGCCGCCTGTCGAGTTCGCTACGCGAGAGCGACACCGTGGCGCGCCAGGGCGGCGACGAATTCGTCGTCGTGCTGCCCGAGATGAACGGCGAGACCGACGCCGCGCGCGTGGCCCGCAAGCTGCTCGAGAACCTGTTTCAGCCGCTGCTGCTGTGCGGTCAAGAGGTCTTCCCGACCGGCTCGATCGGCATCGCCATGTACCCGCGCGACGGCACCGACAGCGCCACGCTGCTCAAGTGTGCCGACAGCGCGATGTACGGCTCGAAGGGCGAGGGCGGCAACGGCTTCAGCTTCTACATGGCCGACATGGGCGCGCAGACCGCGCTGCACCTGCGCATGGAAAGCGAGCTGCAACGGGCGCTGCAGCGCCGCGAATTCGTGCTGCATTACCAGCCGGTGGTCGATATCGCCACCGGCCACCTGGGTGGCGTCGAAGCGCTGCTGCGCTGGCAGCCGCAGGGCAAGCCGATGGTGTCGCCGGCCGACTTCATCCCGCTGGCCGAAGAAACCGGCCTGATCGTGCCGATTGGCGAGTGGGTGCTGGAAACCGCCATGGCCCAGCAAGTGGCCTGGCAGCAGGGCGGCCTGCCGCCGGTACGCGTCAGCGTGAACCTGTCAGCGCGTCAGTTCCTGGGCCAGGACGTGGCCCAGCGCGTCGCTGTGCTGCTCGAGAAAACCGGGTGCGACCCGCGCGCGCTGACGCTGGAAATCACCGAAAGCGTGCTGATGCAGAACCCGGTGGCGGCCACCGCCACGATGGCGCGCCTGGCGGCGATGGGCGTGCAACTGGCGATCGACGATTTCGGGACCGGCTACTCGAGCCTGGCCAGCCTGAAGCGCTTCCCGATCCACAGCCTCAAGATCGACCGCTCGTTCGTCAGCGATCTGATCGACGATGCCGATGACGCCGCCATTGTCGACGCCGTGATCGGCCTGGCCCACTCGATGAAGCTCAACGTGATTGCCGAAGGCGTCGAAACGGCGGACCAGCTCGCCTTTTTGCTGGCCCACGGGTGCGACCAGATGCAGGGCTTCTGCTACAGCCGGCCGGTGGCGCCGAACGCCATCGAAGCGTTGCTGCGCGCGGCGCCTGCTGTTCAGAGCCAGCCAGGCAATCTTACGGCCGCTGCGTAGGCGCACGCACGTCGCGCGATGGGCGGTCTGTCAGGGCACGTCGGCAAAGCGTTATTCACCAGTTGCTTCAACAATAACGTATGCCCATAGTCAGCAGGGCATGCAGGTGTGCGACAGTCCGACTTTGACCTGAAGTTGATACTCACGGAAAACATAAAAAATGTCGCGATGATTAACAACATACAGCTATAAGGTGTTGCGAAGGTCGGTCAGCGTATGTGATCGCGTGCGTATGGCAGCCAATACAAGGCTCCATTCGATGGCAAGGAAGAAGCTTTCGTCATCTCACTAAACGCGTGCCCTTCGACACCTATCTTCAGCACTGAATGGCATGAGAGGGCCACAAAACTGTCATCAGTCAGCCCTCTCGTATAGAAAGATCAAGCGTGAGGATGAGAGAACCGATTTCCCTCAGCAGCCGCAAAGAAGGCATAGGTGTACATCACTTCTGTGTCTCCTTCTGACGATGTCAAAAATTCGTAGGGAACGCCGTTTGGCACGAAGAACCAGTCACCAGGGCCATATGCCTTTCCATCAAATGTAATACAGCCTTTTGTCACAACGCGCAGACCTCCGCCGGGATTTCCAACTTCGCCTTCCGGATGAACGTGGGGCCGGACGACAGAATTTTTCGGAAACACTGTTTTTGAAACGCGGATTGGCATCATGTCGATTGGAAGTTGCCATTTTCGAATGTTGCTCCCAAAAGGAGTATCCAATGGCATTGTTCTTTCGGCCAGTACAGCTATTTCATCAAAGCATGATACACGTTCAGGTTTTACGCCGGCCTTATGCATTTCCCGACGATTGTATCCTTCCCGCACGAGACCGAAGGTTTCAAGCTCGGATCCGGTATATTCACGTCTTTCCTCGTCGAACGGCATCACCCTTTGTTGGGCAGCTCGCTTCAATGTCTCGTGTTCGCAATCGCTTAGTGAAAAATTAGCATCAGCATCCATGTCTATTCTCCTTTTGGTCAATGATTCAAATACCAAATTGAAATTTTTGCTGCACTATTAAATTTACAATAATTCAGATGGGCTGTCGATTTCTTTTAATGCCTCAGTAGGCTGGTAAGCAGCGTCAAATCGTCTGTTTTAACAATACCTATATAGGAATCCATTGATTTAGTCGGTTGCCCGACATAAATTTCGGCGCAAGTAATTGATTTTTTGAGGAATATATTTCAGAAAACAGAAAATTAATGCTTCCAGCCACGTGTGCTTTAAATGCATGAAAAAATTAGATGAAACCTGGTCTATGATTTGTAATCCCTAAATTTCTTGGGGTTACTATGTCGCAAACGTATCAATTCAAACCGGGAAGCTTTAGAAATGAACTATGGATTGGAGAAAAAAGGGTTTCAAGGATTTGGACAAACGGCAATGCCCTTTATTCCAGGGCTCCGACATCAAAGTTTTCTGGGCTTCCGTATAATAAATACTTGTTATCTGCTTCATCCGTAACACTCCTTCTGCTTACCCAGAGTGTAGTGTGTTGCATCGATCGGTTGAATCCAAGGCCGGACCCTTTCATTAAATTTATCGTACCAGGGAGGCAAGGGCGAAAGCGTCGCATACCCTTACGAACAATTGGTTCCCACCAAAGCGGATCAAGTGGACAGCGCAGGTGTCACGAGCCGAGCCCGATTCGCGGATTCGCTGAGTCCCTGTGAACAGCGCACATCGTTCGACGCCGGTCGCCACGGGAAAGTACATCGAACAGCCAACGCAGCTACACTGATCATTCCCATTCACGACAAGCCTGCCCGCGCCATTGCAGGCAGCGACTTCTTACGGAAACCGATCATGCACCGCACCCGCTCGAGCAACTGCCGCACCGGCCGCACTCACCGTACGCTCCCCATCCTGCTGGCTTGCCTGTCGGCGCTGACGCTGCTGTCATCCTTCAGTATCGATGCTGTGGCACAGCCAGCCACCGCCGATACGCGCTATGAACGTGTTGCACCCAGCCCGGATGGCATCGGCAAGCGCTACATGGGCCGCGAAATCTCCGGTGTGATGGGATGGGAGGGGGCGCAATGGCTCGAGCGCGAAAGCCGCGCACACGAGGAGCGGCCGGCATTGCTGCTGCGGGACCTGGCGCTGGCGCCCGGCATGACGGTGGCCGACATCGGTGCCGGCACCGGCTACTACACCTGGCAGCTGGCGAAAAAAGTCGGCCCCAATGGGCGTGTGTACGCCGTCGATGTGCAGCCGCAAATGATTGCCATGCTCGACAGCCAGATGGCAAAGCGCGGCGTGCGCAATGTGGTTTCGGTGCTGGGCAGCGAAACCACCGTCAAACTGCCGCCGGCCAGCATCGACCTGGCAATCATGGTCGATGTCTATCACGAGCTCTCCTATCCCGCAGAAGTCCTCGATAGCATCGTTGCTGCCCTCAAGCCGGGCGGGCGCGTTGTCTTCGTCGAATATCGTGCCGAGGATCCGGCAGTTGCGATCAAGCCGCTGCACAAGATGAGCGAGACGCAGATACGGCGTGAAGCCACGGCGCATGGCCTGACATGGGAACGCAGCATCAAGTCGCTGCCGATCCAGCATGCGGTCGTGTTTCGCAAGCCCTGAGCGCCAGGTTTTCTGGCCGCTGCTGTCGATGCGTTGCGGCCTGGGGGCGGAAGTGGCATGGCACCTTCCGCCGCAACGCACACTGATCAACCATCTCCCGTTTCAGGACGAATTCGACATGCTCACACGACGTCGCTGACTTTCCTGCGCCACTTCTTCCAGCACCGATTCCAGGTCATCGGCATCGACATCCAGTATTTCGGTGCGCCTGCGTAATACCGCATCAAGGTCCGCACGTGTGAACATCTCCGTCGCGTCATGGTTGGCCGCAGGCGTCTTGTGAATCGCGCGGTGAGGATAGCGATGCCCGGTGAGCCTGTGGTAAACAAGTGCGCCGGCAAGCAGGGCGACAGAATTGAGACCGATCGGGAACAGCACGAATGCATAGCCGAGTGCATGAATCTTGCTGCCTCCCAGCACCGCTGTGATCGCCACCGCACCGGACGGTGGATGCACGCAGCGAAACGAAAACATCAGCATGATTGTGACTGCCACGGCGACTGCTGCCGCCAGGAGCGGCATCGGGATCAAGTAAGCGCAGCTGACGCCTGTTACTGCGCCGATCAGATTTCCTCCGATGATCGCCCATGGCTGGGCCAGTGGGCTTGCCGGTACGCCGAACAACAGCACGGCAGACGCGCCCAAGGGCGCTGCCAGCAATGGCAGATTGTCGACTGGTCCGCCGAAAAACCAGGCAATCATGCCCGTAAACAATATCCCGATCAGCGCGCCCAGACTGCTGCGTAATTGTTCACGAGGCGCTATTTGAATCGGGGCGGGAAGGAAGTCACGACACCATTGCTGAAAGGACGACAAGATGACATCTTTCTAAAAAACTGAGTGGATTGTTCGGGCGGCAAATATAACAACGCACAACCATAAGGTCCAAGACCGATATGCGATGATGTCGATAAGTAAAACGAATCATCGGAACGTCCATGCTGCTGCGCCATATCCGCTATTTTCTTGCCGTTGCAGAGCATCGCAACTTCACCCGTGCCGCCGCCGCGCTGCATCTGTCGCAACCAGCGCTGTCACAGCAGATCAAGCAGCTCGAAGCATTGCTGGGTGTCCAGCTGTTTGACCGAAGTGGAAAAAGCGTGCGCCTGACCGACGCCGGCGAGGCATGGATGGGCCACGCCAAACTCGGCATGCAGCATCTTCACGCCGGCGTCCGCGCGATCCAGGATGTCGGCACTGCACACCGTGGCGTGCTGCGTTGCGCTGCGCCGCCAACGTTATCGCTGTATCTGATCGGTCCGCTGATCGCCCGTTTCCATGCACTGCATCCAGGGGTCACAGTCAGTTTTCTGGAAATTGCGCAGGAAGACATTGAAGCGATGTTGATCAACGACGAACTCGACCTCGGCATCGCCTTCAGTCCGCTGCAGCCGGGTGAACTCGACTACACACCGGTGTACGAAGAACACCTTGGCTTCGTGACCGCCGCCAGTCATCGACTCGCAGCCCGGTCTGCCGCGTTGCCGCTGGCGGCGTTCGCTACCGAACCGCTGGTCTTGCTCAACAAGTCGTTCGCTACCCGCCAGCAAATCGACGCGTACTGCGCATCGCAAGGTATCGCGGCAAAGGTCGCCGTCGAAGTCAATGCCATTGGCGCGTTGGTCGAGATCGTTCGTCAGGGAACGCTGGGCACAGTTCTGCCCAACCCGATTTCTGCCACCTATACCGATCTGCACGCGGTTGCACTGCTGCCGGCGATGCCGTCGCGCCATGTCGTCTACGCCTGGCGCAAGGGGGCGTATCGCACAGCGGCAAGCAAAGCACTGGTCGACGTATTGACCGACCTGGTGCGGGATTTGACGTCAGGCGCGTGATGCTCTGTGCCGGCGCGCCGCTGACAGTCTTTGCCGCTGTACGGATTCAATTGCCGCGGTAGGTCGAATAGCCGTACGGGCTCAGCAGCAGCGGCACGTGGTAATGCGGCACACTGCCGTCAGCCGTAAAGATGACAGGGATTTCGGGGAAGAACGTCGGGCTCTTGTGCTCGGCAAACCACTTGCCGGTCTTGAATGTGACCCGGTAAGTGCCGCGTACCATTGCCACGCCGGCGGGGAACAGCGCCGGGATGCGGCCCTGGGCGTTGGTGACGCCTTCGCCGAGCATCGTCCATCCGTCGCCCACGCGCTGTTCGAGGGTGACAGCCACATCGGCTGATGGCAAACCGTCCTGCAGGTTGAGGACATGGACGCTGAGCGGGTTGATCGCTGTGGCAGGTGCGACGGTGGGTGCGGCCGCGGCACTGGCGCAGTGCGCAGCAGCGCCGAGGGTCACAACGAGCAGGGTCTGAAGGAATTTCATGTGTTCTCCATATGGGGTGAGTGTAGAAATAATCGGAACGTCAATGTCGCCAGCGATCAGGGCGTCTTGCGGAACACGTTGTCGATTGCGGCCAGTGCGCAGGCTTCGTCTGTGGCCGGTCCGCCAGCGCCGGCAATGCCGATGGCACCAATGAGCTCGCCGTCAGCCATCAGTGGCACGCCACCGCCAAGCAGCAGCAGCGTGTCGACGGTGTTGAGGTTGGCTGCTTCGGCGCTGGCGCGGGCATTGGCGGCCAGCAGGCGGGTCGCCGTTCTGGTTGACAGCGCCGTGTAGGCCTTGCGCTGGGCAGCGATGGTGTTGTGCGATCCGACGCCATCGTCGCGGCGCAGGGCGACCAGGTTGCCGCCGCGGTCGACCACGGCGGCGGCCAGCACTTTGCCGTCGGCATGGCAGGCAGTCATCGCCGCGTCGAGCAGGCGACTCGCGCCATCGAGTGAGATAGTGCGGTGGGGTATGGTCAGCGGGGCGGCGGCGCTGGCCTGGGTGCAGGCCAGCGACAACGCGATCAGCAAACCTGCAGGCAGTTGGTGGTACATGAATGATCCCGGTGGTGTTCGAATGGCCGCATGGTACGCAGCGCCTGGCGACAACCAGATGACGGCCAGATGACAGTTTTGTCATCTGGCGCGCGGCGGGCAGTAAGATTGCGAAACAAGGAGCCATGCATGCGCATACTGATCGTGGAAGATGAACGCAAGGCAGCCGACTACCTGCAAAAGAGCTTGCGCGAGTCCGGCTACATCGTCGAAGTGGCAAGCAATGGCTTTGACGGCCGTTATATGATCGAGGAGTTCGACTTCGATCTGGTGATCCTCGACGTGATGCTGCCGGGCCTTGACGGCTGGGCGCTGCTGCAACTGGTGCGTGCCAGGTCGGCCACGCCGGTGATGTTCCTGACGGCCCGTGACGCAATCGAAGACCGCGTGCGCGGACTCGAACTGGGCGCTGACGACTATCTGGTCAAGCCATTTTCGTTTGCTGAACTGCTGGCGCGCGTGCGCACCTTGCTGCGGCGCGGGCCGCCGCGCGACATGCAGGAATTTCGCGTCGCCGACCTGCAGGTCGATGTGCTGCGCCGCCGGGTCACGCGTCAGGGCGACCGGATTACCCTGACGGGCAAGGAATTCGCGCTGCTGCACCTGCTGGTCAGCCGGGTCGACGAGGTGCTCTCGCGTGCGGTCATCGCCTCGCACGTGTGGCAGATGAACTTCGACAGCGACACCAACGTCGTCGATGTGGCCATCCGCCGCCTGCGCGTGAAAATCGACGATCCCTACCCACTGAAACTGATTCATACGGTACGCGGCATGGGTTACATGCTGGGCGAGACGCCATGAGGCTTGCGTTCGCGCCCCGTTCGCTGAGCATGCGCCTGGCGCTGTGGTTTGCCCTGGCAAGCGCGCTGCTGCTGGGGGCCATCGGCGTGTTCCTGTACCGGTCCCTGGCAAGCGAGCTGGCGTGGCGCGACGACATCGCGCTGGCAGGCAGGATCGACCGCATGCACGCGCTGGTTGCCGACAGCGCCAGTATCGAGGCGTTGCGCAGGCGCCCGCAGCTGTACGCCAACATGCTGGGCAATCGCGACAATGCCTTGTGGATGCTCGACGCCAAGGGGCAGTTGCTGATCGCTGTCAATCCGGGCGGCCTGACGCTGCCGTCCCTGCCGCCCGCGTCCTCGATCCGCCTCACCGATGTCGCGACCGGGCAGGCGGCGCGGCTGGCCTGGGTCGATGTCTGGCAGGGCAACCGCCGGTTCACCGTGGTCGCCGCCAAAATGCTGGCCGAGCGCGAGCGCATGCTGGCCAGCTACCGCATGACCTTGGGGGCGGCGCTGGCCGGCGGGGCGCTGCTGTCGTTCGTACTGGGCTGGTTGATCAGCCAGCGCGCACTGCGGCCTGTGCGGCTGATGGCGGAGCGGGCCGCCGCCGTCGACGTGCGGCGCCTGCAGCAGAACGTGGCGGTGAAGCTGACACCGGTGCCGCTGAAAGAAACGCAGGAACTGCAGCAACTGGGGGCAGCGCTCGACCAGATGCTGACGCGCCTGGCCGACGGCTTTGTCCAGCTGTCGCGCTTTTCCGAAGATCTGGCCCACGAGATGCGCACGCCTTTGCATAACCTGATGGGGCACACTGAACACGCGCTGCGCAAGCGCCGCAGCGTGGATGACTATGAACAGCTGCTGGCGTCAAATCTGGAAGAATACGAGCGCCTTGCGCGCATGATCGACAGCATGCTGTTTCTTGCGCGCTCGGAGCAGCCGGCCAGCGGCGTCACGCTTGAAACGATCGATCTGGCAGAGTTGTGCACCCAGCTGGTGGACTATTTCGAAGGCGTGGCCGAAGAACGCGGGATCAGCGTCGTGGTGCACGCGGCAGGCGAACTGGTTGCTGACCGCGCGCTGGTGCGGCGTGCGCTGGCTAACTTGCTGGCCAATGCGCTGCGCTACGGTGCGGCCGAAGGCACGGTGACAATCCAGACCTGCGCCGATGGCGCAACGGTCAGCATCGCCGTGCACAATACCGGCATACCGATCCCGGCCGCCCATCTCCCACACCTGTTCGAACGATTTTATCGTTGTGACCCGGCACGCAGCCAGGGCGGTGATTCGGGTGGTCTGGGACTGGCCATTGTCGCCTCGATCATGCATTTGCACGGTGGTGAAGCGCAGGCTGAAAGCGACGACACGGGCAATCGTTTCGCCCTGTTGTTCCCACAATCTGTGAAGACCAGACACGACAACGGGATGTAACTGACTGTACACAGCCAGTCGGTTATTTGCGTGACATACTTTCCAGGCAGATGTTAGGATTACCCCAACGAAACCTACAGGCTATCCGGCATTGACAGAATACCTACAGTGCCCGGAGAATGTGGCGACATGTCACATTTTTGCTACCTAGTCATCATAAAATAGAAGCAACACCGCATGAACGGCCACCGCCGTTCGTCCACGACAATTCTCAGGTTCGCGCAGCGCCCAGGGCGCCGCGCAGCCACCGATACCTTTACCAGGAACTGCAGGCATGACTATCCTCGTGACTGGCGGAGCGGGCTTTATTGGCTCGAACTTCGTCATCGACTGGCTCGCTCACAATGACGAACCCGTCGTCAACCTCGACAAGCTGACGTACGCCGGCAATCTTCAAAACCTGACGAGCCTGGAAGGCGACAGCCGCCACCACTTCGTGCGCGGCGACATCGGCGATGGCGCCCTGGTGGCGCGCCTGCTGGCCGAGCACAAGGTACGGGCCGTGCTGAACTTCGCGGCCGAGAGCCACGTCGACCGTTCGATCGAAGGCCCGGGCGCCTTCATCCAGACCAATATCGTCGGCACCTTCAACCTGCTCGAAGCCGTGCGCGCCTACTGGAACGGCCTGGACGAGCAGGCCAAGACGGATTTTCGCTTCCTGCACGTGTCGACCGATGAAGTGTATGGCACGCTCGAGAGCGATGCGCCGGCCTTCACCGAGCAGCACCGCTATGAACCGAACAGCCCGTACTCGGCCACCAAGGCAGCGTCCGACCACCTGGTGCGTGCCTACCACCACACCTACGGCCTGCCGGTCCTGACCACCAACTGCTCGAACAACTACGGCCCGTACCACTTCCCGGAAAAACTGATCCCGCTCGTGATCCACAACGCACTGGCCGGTAAACCGTTGCCGATCTACGGCGATGGCCAGCAGATCCGGGACTGGCTCTACGTCACCGACCATTGCAGCGCGATTCGCCGCGTGCTCGAAGACGGCCGCCTGGCCGAAACGTACAACGTCGGCGGCTGGAACGAGAAAGCCAATATCGACGTCGTGCGCACGCTGTGCGCGATCCTCGATGAACTGCAGCCGCGCGCCGACGGCGCGTCGTACGCAACGCAGATGACGTTCGTGAAAGACCGCCCGGGCCACGATCGCCGTTACGCGATCGATGCCGGCAAGCTCGAGCGCGAACTGGGCTGGCGCCCGGCCGAAACCTTCGACACGGGCATCCGCAAGACGGTCGAATGGTACCTCGCCAACGGCGCCTGGGTCGAGAACGTCACCAGCGGCGCCTATATGGAATGGGTCGACCGCCAGTACACGGCAGAAAACGCCGCCGCATGAAGATCCTGCTACTGGGTAAAGATGGCCAGGTCGGCTGGGAACTGCAACGCGCGCTCGCGCCGCTGGGCGAACTGCGCGCGCTGGGCCGCGCCGACGCCGATTTCACCGATCCCGAATCGCTGCGCGCCGTCGTGCGCACGTTTGCGCCCGACGTCATCGTCAATGCTGCTGCCTACACCGCGGTCGACAAGGCCGAGAGCGACGCCGCCATGGCGCACAACGTCAATGCCGTCTCGCCGGGCGTGCTGGCAGAGGAAGCCGCAGCCGGCAATGCCTGGCTCGTGCATTACTCGACCGACTATGTCTTTGATGGCACGAAAGAGGGCGCCTGGGTCGAAACCGACGCCGTCAATCCGCTGTCGGTGTATGGCCGCACCAAGTACGACGGCGAGCAGCGCATCGCCGCCAGCGGCGCGCGCCACCTGATCCTGCGCACCAGCTGGGTGTTCGCACCGCGCGGCGGCAACTTCGCCAAGACGATGCTGCGCCTGGCCAAAGAGCGCGAGTCGCTCAACGTGGTCGCCGACCAGCATGGCGCGCCGACCGGCGCCGAACTGCTGGCCGACGTCACGGCGCTGGCGCTGCACCGCATCGCCGCCCCTGGCGTGGATGCGCAGGGGTTGTCGGGCGTGTACCACCTGGCCGCCGCTGGCGCCACCACCTGGCATGCCTACGCCCAGCACGTGCTGGCACAGGCGCAAAGCCACGGCGCCGTGCTCAAGGCCGGGCCGGATGCCGTGCAGCCGATCGCGGCCAGCGCGTTCCCGACCCCGGCCGCGCGGCCTGCCAATTCGCGGCTCGACTGCAGCAAGTTCAGCGCCAGTTTCGGCGTGAGCCTGCCCGACTGGCGCCACCACGTCAACCGATTGATCGCCGAACTGTCGGCGCAAGGAAACCTATGAGCAACGCTATGCAACGCAAAGGCATCATCCTCGCCGGTGGCAGCGGCACCCGCCTGCACCCGGCCACGCTGGCAATCTCGAAGCAGCTGCTGCCCGTGTTCGACAAGCCGATGATTTACTACCCGCTGAGCACCTTGATGCTCGGCGGCATCCGCGACATCCTGATCATCTCGACGCCGCAAGACACGCCGCGCTTCCAGCAACTGCTGGGTGACGGCGCGCGCTGGGGCCTGAATCTGTCGTACGCGGTGCAGGAGTCGCCCGACGGCCTGGCGCAAGCCTTCATCATCGGTGAAGACTTCATCGGCAATTCGCCGTCGGCACTGGTGCTGGGCGATAACCTGTTCTACGGCCACGATTTCAACCAGCTGCTCGAGCGCGCCGATGCCTGCACCGAGTGCGCCAGCGTCTTCGCTTACCACGTGCAGGATCCCGAGCGCTACGGCGTCGTGGAATTCAGCGACGACGGCAAGGCCATCAGCCTGGAAGAAAAGCCGGCCACGCCGCGCTCGAACTATGCGGTGACGGGCCTGTATTTCTATGACGAGAATGTCGCCAAAATGGCGCGCACGCTCAAGCCGTCGCCACGCGGCGAGCTCGAGATCACCGACCTGAACCGCATGTACATGGACATCGGCAAGCTCAACGTCGAGATCATGGGCCGCGGCTACGCCTGGCTCGACACCGGCACCCACGAGTCGCTGCTCGACGCCGGCCAGTTCATCGCAACGATCGAACAGCGCCAGGGCCTGAAAGTGGCATGCCCCGAAGAAATCGCGTTTCGCAAGGGCTGGATCAACGCCGCCCAGCTCGAAGAACTGGCAGCACCCCTGCGCAAGAACGGCTACGGCCAGTATCTGGTGCGTGTTTTGAATGAAAAGGTATTTTGATGCAGATTACTCGCTTGGCAATTCCAGACGTCCTGAAGATCGAACCACGCGTGTTCGGCGACGACCGCGGCTTTTTCTACGAGAGCTTCCACCAGGCCCGCTTTGAAGAAGCGGTGGGCCGCAAGGTGTCGTTCGTGCAGGACAACCACTCGAAATCCACCAGCAACGTGCTGCGCGGCCTGCACTACCAGATCAAGCAGCCGCAGGGCAAGCTGGTGCGCGTGGTCGCCGGCAGCGTCTACGACGTCGCGGTCGACCTGCGCCGCGCGTCGCCGACATTCGGCCAGTGGGTGGGTGAAATCCTGAGCGCCGAGAACAAGGCCCAGCTGTGGGTGCCCGAAGGTTTCGCGCACGGCTTCGTGGTGCTGTCCGAAACGGCCGAGTTCGTCTACAAGACCACCGACTACTACGCGCCCGAGCACGAGCGCTGCATCGTCTGGAACGATCCGAGCCTGGCGATTACCTGGCCGATCAGCGCGACGCCATCGGTGTCGGCCAAGGACGAGAAGGGCACCATGTTCGCTACCGCGGAAGTGTTCGAGTAAGCGGTCGCTTAGCCCCGGGGCCCTGGCACGGCCCTAGCGCTTCCTGCCTTTCTTCTCGCCGCCGGCAAACAGCTCGATCTTCTTGGTCGGGCCCGATACGATCAACAGGTCGCCCGGCAGGATGCGGGTCTCGCCCAGTGCATGCTGGAAGTCTTCGTTGAGCCGTTTCACGCCCACCACGGTGACGCCAAAGCGCGCGCGCACGTGCGATTCGGCCAGCGTGAGGTTGTGCGTCTCGGCCGGCGCATTGATCTTCGCGATCGCAAACCCGTCTTCGAACTCGATGAAATCCATCAGCCGCCCGGTGATCAGGTGGGCCACGCGCGCGCCCATGTCGGCCTCGGGGTAGACCACGTGATGGGCGCCGATGCGCTGCGCGATCTGGCCGTGCTCGGGCGTCATCGCCTTGACCCAGATATCCTTGATGCCCAGTTCGGACAGCACCATCAGCGTCATCAGGCTGGCCGCGAGGTCCGAGCCGATGGCGACGATGGCGTGCGAAAAGTCGGGCACGCCCAGCTGCAGCATCACGTTCTCGTTGGTGGAGTCGGCCTGCACGGCGTGCGTGAGCCGCTCGCTCCAGAGCTGCACCAGCTCTTCCTTGCGGTCGATGCCCATGACGTCGTGCCCCAGGCGCATCAGCGATTGCGCCACCGCGCCGCCGAAGCGGCCCAGGCCAATGACGACGACGCTGTCGCCCGCCGAAAAGGCGAACTGTTCTGTGAAAATTCTACCCAACAATTGGATGGTCCTCCGGATAACGATAGGGCATGCGCCGCTTGCCCAGAACGAGCGAGGTCGCGAGGGTGATCGTGCCGACCCTGCCGATGAACATGAGCAAGGCCAGCACCAGCTGGCCGGAGGCCGGCAGCTGGGCGGTGATGCCGGTGGAAAGGCCCGCGCTGCCAAAGGCCGCGATGACTTCAAAGATAATCTGATCGGTCGGAAAATGCGAGATCCGCAGCAGTGCCACCGTGCCCAGCGCCACGATCACACTGCCCAGCACCAGCACGGTAACGGCCTGGCGCTGCGCCGCCATCCCGACCCGCCGGCCGAAGGCCTCGGTGTCGGACTGGCCGCGCGCTTCGGCCACGACAAGCAAAACCAGGATCATGACAGTGGCCACCTTGACGCCGCCCGCCGTGCCTGCGCTGCCGCCGCCGATGAACATCAGCAGATAGTGCAGCGCCCAGGTCTCGGGTGTCAGCGCGCTGTAGTCGACGGTATTGAAACCCGCCGTGCGCGACGCCACCGAGATGAACATGCTGTTCATCAGCTTGTCGGGCGTCGACAGCGCGCCCAGCGTGGCGGCGTTGTTCCACTCGAACAGCAGCACCGTGACGAAGCCACCCACGAGCAAGAACAACGTGCCGGTGAGGGTGAGCTTGGTGTGCAGCGACCAATGGCGCGGATCGCGCAAGCGGTGGCGCAGGTCGTGCAGCACCGGAAAACCAATCCCGCCGACCACGATGGCGATCATGATCGGCAGCAGCACCAGCGTATCGCTTGCATAACGGGTAAGGCTGTCGGCATGCAGCGAAAAGCCCGCGTTGTTGAACGCCGAGACAGCGTGGAAGAGGGCGCTCCATGCCGCGTCGCCCCACGCCAGATCGTACCCGGCGCGCAGCCGCACGAACAGGATGGCGGCGATCACGAGCTGCAGCAGCACCGACACGGTCAGCACGACCCGGGCCACGCTCGCGATGTCGCCCATGCCCAGCGAGCGCGTTTCGGTCTGCGCAATCAGGCGCGTGCGCAGGCGCGACGAGCGGTTGACCATCAGGCCGAGCAGCGTGGCGGCCGTCATCATGCCGAAGCCGCCCAGCTGGAACAACACCATGATCGACGCTTGGCCAAAACCCGACCAGTACGTGCCCGTATCGACCACGGCCAGGCCGCCGACGCATACGGCCGATACCGCCGTGAAGAACGCCACCATGAGCGGCGCGCCCTGGCCGCTGGCACTGGCCAGCGGCAGCATCAACAGCAGCGTGCCGGCCAGGATCGCGCCTGCAAACAGCAGGACGACGACCCTGGCCGGGTGCAGGATAGCGGTCATGCCGCCCGGGCTGGCCCGGTGTCCGTGGTGCCGTCGTCGAAATCCATGGTGTCCGGATCGGTATCGCCTTCGGCCGGCGCGCCAAACAGCTTGAGCCAGACGAAGCCCAGGATGCCGGCCGCCAGCGACGCCGCCAGGATTGCCATCTTCGACGCGTTGATGATCTCGGCCTCACCGACAAACGCCAGGTTGGTGATGAAGATCGACATCGTGAAGCCGATCCCGCCCAGCAGGCCGGCGCCGATCACGTGGCGCCATGCCAGGTCGAGCGGCAGGCGGCACACGCCGAGCATCACGGCGGCAAAGGTGAACAGGAAGATGCCGACCGGCTTGCCGGCGACCAGACCGGCGATGATGCCCATGCTGTTCGACGACATCAGGTCGCCGGCCCAGCCGGCACCGATCACGATGCCGGTATTGGCCAGCGCAAAGATCGGCAGGATCAGGAAAGCAACCGGCGTGTGCAGCACGTGCTCCATCCGGTGAGCTGGCGACGCGGGATCGTCCTGCGTGTGCGAATACGGGATGGTGAAGGCCAGCAGCACGCCGGCAATCGTTGCGTGCACGCCCGACATCAGCATCAGGAACCACATCACCGCGCCGCCCAGCAGGTAAGGCCACAGCGCCAGCACCCGCAGGCGGCGATTCATCAGGAACAAGGCGACGAACATGCCCAGCGCGCCGACCAGGTAGCCGACCTTGAGCTCGGCCGTATAGAACACGGCGATGACGATGATGGCCGCCAGGTCATCCATGACGGCCAGCGCGGTCAGGAAAATCTTGAGCGACGCCGGCACCCGGCTGCCCAGCAGGGCCAGCACGCCCAGCGCGAACGCGATGTCGGTGGCCATTGGAATGCCCATACCCGGCTGGGTGTGCGTGCCGCCATTGAGCGTGAAGTGGATCAGCGCCGGCACCGCCACGCCGCCTGCCGCGGCAATGATCGGCAGCAGCGCATTGCGCAGGTCGGACAGTTCGCCGTTGTTCAGTTCGCGCTGCAGTTCCAGGCCGATCAACAGGAAGAAGATGGCCATCAGCGCATCGTTGATCCACAGTTCGACGCTCAGGCCGGCCAGGTTGATCTGCCAGAACGCGAGGTACGGCGCACCCCACGGTGAATTGGCGACCATCAGCGACAGGATGGTGCACAGGATCAGGATCGTGCCGCCCGCCTTGCCGGACGCTGCGAATTCCTTGAATGTGTTCGATAGACGCTTTTCAATGCGCATGGTGAATCTCCAAAAGTGCTTGGGCGTCATCTGGCAACCCCCGTGTGGAATGAGGCGGCGCAGCTGCTGCCGGGGCGCTCGTGAAAGTAGGGTAGGGCGTGAGGTGTGACGAGAGGTATGGCAAGACCCGGCCATGGTGGCCGATCGGATCGTGGACAGCGGATGTTGGCCCGTAAGCCTGGTAGAAGTGCAGGTGCATGGTGGTCGCGTAGTGGCCCGCGTGGCGGCCCGACCAGCGCAAATCCTGTCATGCCTGGCGGCATGAACACCCTGGTCGGATTATAACGTAATTATTTGACATGCCGCCCACGCTACGGCGCGGGCTGCGCGTCATGGCGCACGCTCGGGCGGTTCGCCCGGACCCGCCGGGTGAACGGGGCGCGGCGGCAACTGGATCGTCGCCAGTGCGCTGTACAACGGCGGTGTGAGCACGCGCGAGACCGTACTGGCGACGACCGCGCAAGCCATCAGGCTGAGCACCATGCTGTGGCCATCGACCATTTCCATGACGATGATGAAGGCCGTCAGCGGTGCCTGCGTGGCGGCCGCCAGAAAACCCACCATGCCCAGCGCAATCAGCGCCGCGCCATGCGGGTAGCCGGTGAGCGAGGCAATGTTCTGACCCATGGCCGCGCCGATGGACAGCGACGGCGCGAAGATACCGGCCGGCACGCCCGACCACGCGGTGAGCCAGGTCGCGACAAACTTGAAGAGCGCAAACGCCGCCGGCACGTTGGCTTCGTTCTCCAGCAGGCTGCGCGTGGCTTCGTTGCCGCTGCCATAGGTCGCTCCACCGCTGAGCACGCCGATGACCGCGATCAGGAAGCCGCAGCCCAGTGCGAAGCGCACCGGATAGCGGGCGCGCCAGCGCGTGGGCAGGTCGGGCGAGACACCCCGCAGGCTGGCGATCAGCACGCGCGCGAACAGGCCGCCGGCAAAGCCGCACACGACGGCGGCCAGCAAGCCGGGCCACAGCAGCGACAGCCCGATCGGCCCCGGATGAATGACGCCGAAGTGCGGGCCATTGCCATGGACGGACACGGCGATCAGACCGGCCAGCACGATCGCCGCGACGATCAGGCCGCTGTTACGCTGCTCGGGTGCGCGCGACAATTCTTCGATCGCAAACATGATCCCCGCCAGCGGCGTGTTGAACGCAGCCGCGATACCGGCCGCGCCGCCTGCCACCAGCAGCGAATGGGCGCTGATGCCGCTGCCGCGCGGCAGCCAGCGGCGCGCGGCGAGCATCACGCCGGCAGCGATCTGGACCGACGGGCCCTCACGCCCGAGCGACAGGCCACCCAGCAGGCCGGCCGAGGTCAGGCCGATCTTGGCAAAGCTGATTTTCAGGGACACGAGCAGGGGCCGCCGGCCGCCGGAAATAGCCGGGTCAAGGGCCGCCATCACTTGCGGAATGCCGGAGCCCCCGGCGCCGCGCACGAAACGCCGGGTGACCCAGACGATGGCGGCGCACAGGAGCGGCGTCCAGATCAGGGGCACCCACCAGGCGAAGTCGGCGATCTTGTTGAACTGGCCAAATGCCAGCTCGGCCAGCCAGGTAAACGCCACGACCACAAGGCCGGCGATGGAAGCCGTGCCGACGACGACGATGCGGGTGCGCCAGAGATTGGCAGAAATGAGTTCGCGTTTGAAGGCGGATCGTACGTCGTGCGGAGAAGGGTCGTGGGACATGGTGGGCTCGAGGGGACGAGGCCATATTATATAGATTTGTGCGAATGTATTTGCGCCCACACTGTTGTAATGACACAAATATAAAAGAATTTCTGCACGCACTGCCGGACCAGCCGTTACGGACAGTTACAGACCATACATGCCGGTATGACCTGCCAGCACAGTTCCAGTTCTATACTCGGTGCATGATCAACGATTCCATTGCGCGCAACCGCCTGGGCCTCGGTGCGCGACCGGACGACCAGCCCGTTGCCGATCCACGGCGCTGGTTGCTGGCGCAGCTCGATGCTTACGAGCCGTTGCCGCCGCCATGGCGTGCCATCGAGCGCACGTCAAAGCGCGCCGCGCAGTGGAACGAGCAGCAAGCCGCCATCCGCAGCGCACCCGAGGCGCAGCGTGCGAGCGTTCGTGAAGCGTACCAGCGCGCGGGCAGGGCAGCCTATCTTGCCGGCGTAGAGGCGCGCACCAACAGCGCCCTGCAGAGCAGCACGCCGTTCGTCGAGCGCCTGGTCCACTTCTGGGCGAACCATTTCGCGATCTCGGTCGACAAAGTACCAGTGCTGGGTTTTGCCGCCAGCTTCGAGGCCGATGCCATCCGGCCGAATGTCCTGGGGCGGTTCGAAGATTTGCTGCTCGCCACGGTACGCCATCCCGCCATGCTGCTGTATCTCGACCAGTCCGCCTCGACGGGGCCGGACAGCGTCGCCGCGCGCCGGGCCAGCGCAAAAGCGCCGGACCGCCCGACCCGTGGCCTGAACGAGAACCTGGCGCGCGAAATTCTCGAACTGCACACGCTGGGCGTGCGCAGCGGCTATACCCAGGCCGACGTGCTGGAATTCGCCCGCGCGCTGACCGGCTGGACGCTGCCCGGCCAGCAGTCGCTTGAGGACGCCGCGCAAACGTTCCGGTTCCAGGCAAACCAGCACGAGCCCGGCGTGCGGACGGTGCTTGGCCGCAGCTACGCCGACGATGGGCAGCAGCAGGCGACGGCCATCCTGCGCGATCTGGCCAGCGCGCCGGCCACAGCTAGCCACATCGCTACCAAGCTCGCGCGCCACTTCATCACCGACGATCCACCACCGGCATTGGTCAAGCGGCTGGCGGACCGGTTTCTGCAGACCGGCGGCGACTTGCCGGCGCTGTACCGGGAACTGGTGAGCGCAGCAGGTGATTTGCCGCCAGTGGCCGCCAAGTTCAAGTCGCCATGGGACTGGACGCTGTCCGGCCTGCGCGCCATGGGCGTGCAGACCGTGCCGGCGGCGCGCATCCAGTTTCTGATGGCCCGGCTTGGCCAGCCCGTCTGGCGGCCCGGTTCGCCGGCCGGTTATGGCGACGTGACTGCCACCTGGGCGGCGCCCGATGCGCTGCTGCGCCGGGTAGAAATCGCGCAGCGCCTGGCCACGGAGTTTGGCAGCAAGATCGACGCGCGCGCGTTGGCGCCGCGTGTGCTGCCGGGTACCTTGAGCGGCGCGACCGCGACGGCGATTGCCCAGGCAGAAAGCCCGGCCAATGCGCTTGCGTTGCTATTGGCATCGCCTGAATTCCTGAGAAGGTAAAACATGCTCAACCGACGAGGTTTTATTTCCAGCGCAGCCGCATTGCTTGCCGCGCCCCGGATCGCATTTGCAGGCGCCGACACCGAGCGCCGCTTCGTGTTCATCATCCAGCGAGGCGCCGCCGATGGCCTGCACACGCTGATCCCTTACGCCGACCCTGCGTATGCCAGGTTGCGCGGGGCGCTTGCCATCGATCCCACCGAAGCATTGAAGCTGGACGGCACGTTTGCGCTGCACCCGTCGCTGACCGGCATTGCCGGGCTGTACAAGGCGGGGCAGGCCAGCCTGTTCCATGCGGTGGCGTCACCGTACCGCGATCGCTCGCACTTCGACGCGCAAAATGTTCTTGAGACGGGCGGCAAAGCGCCATTCGACGTCAAGGATGGCTGGATGAACCGGCTGGCCGGCATGCTGCCACGGCGCAGCAATCAGGCCATCGCGTTTGCGCCCACACTGCCGCTGGCGCTGCGCGGCGCGATCGATGTTGCGTCGTACGCGCCATCTGGCCTGCCGCACGCCAACGACGATCTGCTGCTGCGCGTGCAGAAGCTGTACGAAGGCGATGCCCAGCTGAGCGGACTCTGGTCGACGGCGCTCAAGGCGCAGGGCATGGCTGGCGCGGCTGCCGGCGGCAAGGGCCAGCAGTCGCCGGCTGAACTGGGCAAAGTTGCTGCGGGCTTTCTGGCGCGCGCGGACGGCCCCCGGATTGCCATGATCGAAACCAATGGCTGGGATACGCACAGTGCGCAAAAAGGGCGCATGGCCACGCAGCTGAACAACCTCGATAACCTGATCAGCGGACTGCAGCAGGGGCTTGGCGATACATGGCGGCAGACGACGATTCTCGTTGCCACCGAGTTTGGGCGCACAGTCGCGGCAAATGGCACGGGCGGGACCGACCATGGGACTGCATCGGCTGCCATGCTGATTGGCGGTGCGGTGAGAGGCGGGAAGATCGTCGCAGACTGGCCAGGACTTGCTCCCGCTGACCTGCTCGACAATCGTGACTTGCGACCGACCCTCGGCCTTGACACGCTGGTGGCGCAGGCCTGCGCCGATGCGTTTTTGCTGGATCCGCAACGCACTGCGCAGGTGTTGTTCCCCGATTCGCGGCCGGACAAGGCGTCATCGCGTCTATTGCGCGGCTGAGCCAGGTAGCGGCCGTGCATCGACACATGGCCGCCACTGCTTCAGCTCAGGGACGCAGCCGGCGCTTTTCACGTTTCCCATGCTGCAGGTAGTGCTGCTCCGGATCGACACCAGCTGCTGCCACATCCGGATTGGCCAGCAGGTACAGCTGGGGATCAAAAACGGGCGCGGCATGCCAGTTTGTTTGCCCCGGCGCTGTCGCCTCAATAAAACTTTCGGGAATCTCATACCCGGCGACGCAGTTGGGGACAGGGTCACCCGTCACGATATTGGTGAGCGTGCGGAACGCGATGCTGCCATAAAAGGGGTCGGACATCATCGGCGTGTAATACGCACAGTCGTCGAAAAAGTAATGCGTGACCTGAGACCAGCGGGTGCGGCTCGGATCGAGTTGCTTCGTGCCGCCATGCATCAGGTTAGCCGCCCAGATCAGCGCCTGTCCCTTCTTCGCATGGAAGTAATCCGGCTGCGCGTCATGTGCTTCTACCAGGTCGCGCCACATCGACTCGTAAATGGCCTGTGACTTGGTACCTTCCAGCTCCGCAATACACTTGCCGATGTGCTCATTCGTATAGATCGGCCAGCGATGGCTGCCTGGGAAGTACATCAGTGGGCCATTGGACGCATCGATATCTTCCATGGCGACCCAGACACCGCACATGAAGCGTTCAGGGCTGGAGCTGAAGTGAATCGAGTCGGTGTGAAAGTGCTGCTGGGTACCAACCGGGAAGTTCAGTGTCTGGAATGGCCAGGCCTGGCGGCCATACAGTTGTGACAGCAGGGCCAGCACCTTCTCGTTGCAGGCGATGCGTTTGACGTTGTCGTCAAACTCCCATGCGTCCTGGACGCGCAGGCTGATGCCAGCATTGTGGCCGTGGTCACGCCAGCCCTCAAAATCGTAGTGGGGGTGAAGCTTTTGCTTGATCGACTCGGCCATCGAATTGAAATCCTGGTCGGGGAAGTCCAGTACTGCGTAGCCTTTGATTGCCAGTTCGAAGGCTATGCGACGGGTTTCTGGGTCGATGGATTCGTCGAAGATGCGCGCAAACAGAGGATGTTCAATACTGGGAACACCTGGCAGTGAGTTTTTAAAGGGCGTCATAAATATTTAAATCTTGTAATATTGAAATGATAAGCCATTAGTTGTGGCAAGCCTATAAGCCTCTAAAAGACTGGTGCTCAGGTTGCGCGTTACCATCTGAAAAATAGTTGTTAGATGCGCGCATTAAAGAGCGCAGAAGTAGGTAATTCCGTGATAGTAACCGAACACGTCATCATTTAAAATGCTATTCGTGTCGTCGAAAATATCACCAGATACAATAAAGTTATAGAGAACTTTTTTGAGAAAACCGACCATGCCAGTAGTATTGATGCCATGCAATTTTGGTAAATTAGCAGGGGCACATAACCGGACGAATGGGCAGTGATGGTTTAAATATTACGGTTGGTAAGCCTAGGCAGACTGATAACCAAACCCCGAAGGATTGAAGCAGGAGCGCTGTTGGGAGTATCGTCTATTTTCCAGCAGACTACACGTTGATGCAGTACTTTGGCTAACCGCGAAGAAACCGATTCCCGAAATAAGGACACAGACTGAGGAAACCTCTTCGCACTCAAATTTAACGCTTACCCTCGGTTCTCGAACTTCGACACTTCTTTTTGACTTAAGAAAAAGTTTGGCTCATAAAATTTAAAACTTTAATAATTTCTGTTGCCGATAGTGAACGTAAAGATTTTTCAAAGTTCATAAAAATTCTAATTTACGTTAAGCGCCATTGCTTCACGTTCGGTTTAAATTTTGCCTTAATCACTATTCGCTAGTCTATTATTTTCAGAAAAACTATTTAGTTCTCAGAATTTTTCAAAAGGCTTAGAATGCTTTTTTCATAACCACGTTTCCGCTCTAATTGTGTAAATATTTCGTCGTTTAGTATAGAAATTTGAGATCGAGCATTCTCTATGCTAAACCATTCCCCGTCAAAATTTAAAATCCCCGTAGAGTCGTCTATTTTAAATTGATTGCACAAGTAACTTAAGCGTGTATTTAAGACTTCGACCTCGTTAGTCGTCGAACTTATAAGAGCTGTAAAAGCAGATATCTTAACCTGAGCGCTTTGCGCAGCCAGAGTGTCATCTAGCGTAGCCCTAGTTTCACCCAGTTCTTCTTTCTGCATGCGGACAGATTTCGTGAGCCAATAAAATGTCGAAAATGCGATTAATGGATTTAATATTCCTCCAATAAAGTCACCTAAAGTACCCCAATCGGCACTGTCAATCGAAACTGGAATTGATTGATAGATGAACCAACTGAAATAAAGTATGGGTAATAGTAATCCAAATCCAAGTATTATCCATTTAGATAAGCTTATTCGGCTGTCTAGTTCTTTTAAATCATTTTCTAGATTGTTTTTTCTCGTAGCGTTCATCCTTATTTATCATTTTCTAGACGAAGATTTTCCAGATAAAATCCTTGAATAGTTTACTAACCATCCTTTTGGCGTCACGCTAATCGTCTTTCGACGGTTATCGTCCTCATCAATTTGGCTAATCAGGAGGCCAGCATCTTCGAGTTCTTTTACAAGTGGGCGAAGTGTATTTACACTATCAAAACCGAAATTTTGATACTGACTGAGAGAAAAAGAATCTTTTAACTCTTCGTCTGTTGCCGCACGATCAAAAATTTCAAATGCCTTCTGTTTAACCGCGCCGCTGCAGGCTTTCTCATTCTCTAAAGCCTCTTTAGTTAACCATTTCTCAAACAGAATTTTCTTTTCAGTGTCATCTTTTGGACGAAGCCCATTTTCGTAAGTTGATATACAGTAATCATGACATTTGGATAGCGTTGTTCGCAAATTTTGGTTCAATACTGTATAAAGTAGATCAAACTCAGAACTTGTCAAAGGTAGGTACCAGTTTTGCTCAGCAAGTTGGTAAGCCTGACGACGACTGGAGAAAATTTGCTCTGTACAATTTTTCTTGAGCGGAGTGACGTCAATTGGGCTTTCCAAATGTCCAGCAAGACGTGGGGTGGAGGCGACCGACAGAATGATGTTATTAGCGCCACATAAAACCCAGCGAATTCCTTTAACGGAAAAAAGAGTATCTCTCAACGACTCTAGACATTGCCTTGCACGTTTCGAAGTCTGAAGCAATTCGAGATTATCCAAGACGCACACGATAGCGCCTTCATGCTTTTCGAAGAGTGTTTTCGCAAGCCATTCTTTAAGTCCGCTCTCGAACTGAGAGGTCACCAAAGGATTTGGGGCTGTTTGCTCACTTTGATTGGTATTTGTGGAGTTAGACCCACTGATTGAAAATCTCCATTTTCCTAGTAGGTCTTGATCAAGGAATGAATTTAAAACTACAGCACCCGGCATCCCAGTTTCTAGTGCATCTAGTTCCTGCTTACGCTCACTGAGGGTAAAGGCAATCTCTGACAGCACATGGGTTTGAAAAGCCGCTAAGTCATCAATATGGTCTAGTTGAAAGACTGTTCTGCAGGGAATGAACAAACTATTTGATGGTGACTTCAAATATTCAAGATAGCAACGATAAAGCGCTATATTAACTAAACTTGTTTTACCAACACCATTTGAACCGTCAAGCGTAACCAATTTTTTAGACGCCTTCAAGCGAGTCATTACTTTCTTTGTCTCGACATCTCTTCCAACTAATAACTGATGCCCAATGGCGTCTGCTCTAAGAGCTTCAGGCTCGAAAGGACAACTTCTAAATCCCCATTCGATATACATGCGATTCCTTTTGCTGCAGCTTTTCAATGCAGCTGGTTGAATAAAATATTCAGAGCCAAATTAGATTTGGCCGGAATTGTGTAGACTGCGTCGCGTTAGTTCAGCAGTCGAATGCTTATTAAAATAGAAATATCAGGAAGTGCAGAATAAACGGTATTGCAGATAGTCTTCTTCAATTAAGCAGAAGTCTTTAACGCTTTTCATTTTTTCTCTGACTACTCCTTCAAAAATTTCAGGCTGAAGTCCGGAGAATTTTGGATCAGAATACTTACCTTCTGTTAGTAATTCAGCTACTAGCGATGTTAGTTCTTTGCCAGACCCAAAAGTAATACCTTCCACTTCCGCCAGTGCCTCTTTAAAACTTTGAAATGCATAAACAAATACTGGGGTCTCTTTGAAGTAGGCATCAAGCACAACAGTGCTTGGAGTTGATATCACTAGGTCCGCCCAATCTATCGCAGTTCCAATGTCCTGCCACGGTCCTACGCTAATACCCAGTGTTTCCATATACATGCCTATTTCTGCTGCAATTACATTCGCTTTTTCAGCAGGGTGAGCCCGGTGCATAAATTTAAGAAATGGAAATTCCTGTTTTAGGTGCATTAACGTACGCAAGAAGCCAACAATGTTCTCTCGAGAATAAACATTCCAATTCAGGTTTGTCGATATTAGGACGTTGATATTATCTTTTTGTGGAATTTTTATAGCTACATCGTTGGCTCCCAAAGGATAGCCAATCCCATCCTTCCCAAAATACCGCAGCACTGGCGTGAAATGCCAAAGGGCGGCTGAGCTATCAGTGCCTCGGCCCAGGAATCCAACTTTTTGAAGGTCGGATTGGTAATTTAGACCAGGTTGGATCCACCCATGCTGAATTGTTATCGTTGGTGTTGCGGTACGCTTCGCGATGAAACCGATGCGAATTGAAGTCATGCAGAAAGGCGATGACTCGTTTGTGAAAAATACTGCCAGTCCGACATTTTGTAGGAAGCCAGGGATAATCATGTTGTCGTTTAGGATGTGCTTAAATATGCGACATCCAGGATCATTCGGGTACGCGTGAGCATAGAAAAGGCTAGCATCGATACCTGTTTTTTTCAGATTTTTTGCAAGCGCGATTGCAGACGAGAGGTGCTGAGTGCCTTCGCAAATAAACAAGACTGTATCGCGCATTTTAAATTCCGTTCACAAAATCACGAAGTGAGAATTTCGCATTCTCAATATTAAACTTTTGCATGACCTCAGCCTGAGCTCGCAAGCCCATCTCATGCAAATCATACTTTTTGCTGGCACAAGCTTTTAAATGTTGTGCCCAGTCGTCAACATCGTAAGCAATTAAGCCATTAATCTGATCGGTGATGACCCTGCGGTAATCTGCAGTAGCCGAAGCCAGTACCGGCACGCCACGAGCACCACATTCAATGAATTTAAGACACGATTTTGCGTCATTGAATTCAGTGTCTTCTAATGGGACAATGCAAAGATCGCTTTTGTCAATTGCTTGAAGCATTTGAGGGTAAGGCACTCTTGGAATGTGTTTTACGTTTGGCAAGTCCATTATTTGTAATCCAGTACGGAAATGCCCGAGTAAAGTTACTTCTACAGTTTTGCTATTTTCGCGTAAGAATTTTATTAGGACCTGCTCAATATCTTGAAAGTCTCTGTAGTGAGTTGGAGATCCCGACATACATAAAATGCGTAATTTTTCGCTTGATGTAGGATTGCGTCTCGTGATCTCATGTGGGCGTACCATGTTTGGTATTAATTTGCATGGGATTCCCATAGCATCAAGGTGCTGCTCGATTTTCGAGGTAGTGGTAATTGCACCATCAGCTAGCGTAATTAAACGGAGTCTACGTGCGAACATGCTGGCCAAATGGGGATTGTCGGCGGTTTCGACGCCGGATCGGACCGATCCAAGATCAAATGTGTGCCAAGGAAGAAAAACAAGATCATCGATTTCATATAATATCTTGATGCCGTAATTCTCCTTGTACTGCCTGACCTTATCGAACATTGTTTCGTCGGCACTGAATCGTGCAAAAATTATTACGTCAACGTGAGCCCAAACTTTTGAGCTGAATTCCCCTGGGCCGATAACTGATGCATCCAACTGCTCAGTCTGAAGGAGTTTCCGTAAGTTTTCGCAGCGGTAGTATCGTGATGCATCTTCGAGTCTCTCGGTTTCCGAAACAATAAGCACCGAGAGTGGAGAGTAAGTTCTTGTTGTTGAGTATATTTCTGCGCCATCTACTGTAATTTTAGTTGCGACGTTTTGACGCCCACGAATATTGGCTGGTATACGGCAGCGAAAAGCAGCATATCCGTTGTTTAAACCGGCTAATGCCAAATCCTCCCTAAAGCGACTAGCATAGGTTTCAACAACCAACTCGTCGTCACAAAAAACCTGAACTACAGGGACTAATTTGTCGGCTGAGACAGCCCATCCACTGAAAAATGCATCATGCTCGTTATCGATCGACGACTTTACTAATTGGCGGACTCCCTGTGCAACGGGTACTACCGTGCCGTTTTCAAAAAGAACCGTTGGAATTGAAGCCGTTCCTATAGGAAGATCCAACGAGAAGTTCCCAAAGCTCGCCCCGGTTTTCTGGTGAAGATCTTGACGAAATCCATTTGCAAGAACTTGGTATTTATTATTGTTGGTTATAACCATGACATGAGAGGGGAATATTTTGTTTCCAACCACTTTAAGGCACCAGCCAGAGAGGATTTTACCGTCACATACCTCGACGAAGCCAAAATATTTCTCAGCTAGGCTTTCTGTATCGGTATGGCTGATGCCGCCAACTGCTTTTAATGATTTTTCTTGAGACATTTTAGTCTAAAAGTAGTAAATTTGAGTGGTCCATTGCCGGTTTACATAGGCGATGGAGGATGAAAATATTGATGGTTTGGCTGAAAAATTTAACTCTTAGGCCATGCAAGACGCGCTTTACGTGACCTGGGAGGTATTGATAAGCCAGCGAATGCATGAACTGCGACATCAAGGTTTGAACTAGGGTGATATGCAGGATCGTGCGTTAGTATGGAGCCCCAAAATTTTCTTAGAATTTCTACTTCGCGTTTGGCGCGCGCTTTTTTTTGCGAAGTGTCTTCGCTGCCTCGACTAGCAGACTCTGCATGCAATAACTTTGCATACGGGGTCCATACAATAGTCTTGCCAGATATTCGCACCTTCAAGCATAAATCTACATCATTAAATGCTACTGGAAACGAATCGGCATCCATACCGCCGAGTTCGAAAAATTCCTGTCGTCTTAGGAATAGACATGCGGCTGTACACCCGCTGGCCTGTTGCGCCAATTGGTTGCGCCCATGATCGCCCCAGTCAGCGTCAGCTAAAAGATTACCAAAGTGTCCAGCCACGTTACCCACGCCAAGCAACACCCCCCCATGCTGCACCATCCCATTCGGCCAAAGTAATTTCGCACCAACGGCACCGACGCCTGGCCGCAACAGCTGCGAGACAATCTCATCAAGCCACCCATCATGCAGCGCCTCAATGTCGTTGTTCACCAGGCCAATGATCTCGCCATTAGCCTGTGCAATCGCCCGATTATTCAGGTCCGCGTAGTTAAACGGTCCTGGCATTGGCAACACCCGAACACCCTGCTGCGCAACCTCCGCAAAATAAGCGTGCGTCTCATCGTCGGTCGAGCCGTTGTCGATGATGATGATCTCGAGCTTCGGCCAATCGGTGAAGCGCTGGATTGAACTGATGCAGCGTTGCAGCAGGTCGACACGGTCACGCGTCGGGATCACCAGGCTGATGGTCATGTCCCGCGCGCCTTCCGGCAGCGGATGACGCACACGCCGCGCCGCCCAGGCAACGCCTTGCGGTGCGTTCGGCAACGGCTCAAGTACTGCGTTCGGCTGCACTGCCAGCGATGCACGCGTGGCAGCTGCAAAACGCGCAGTGCGCTCTTCGGCATTCAATGGGGATAACACGCGCAGCAACACGCGCGGCACGTGTACGACGCTGGTGGCGCCGTCGTGCCACACCGCGGCCAGTGCATCCCATGCGAAGACAGCGGCATTGTCGATGTCTGACAAACCCTGCGCGACGTCGCTGCGCACCAGCAAAAAATCGAGCGGATAATCGCTTGCGAACGCGTAATCGGGATTCCATGCCGGCTTGAACCACGGCCGACCTTCGAATTCGCTGTCGGTGTACACGACCTTGGCATTCGGCAGGGCAAAGCCTTCCAGCGCGTACGCCAGTGCATGCGGCGCGAGGGTGTCGCCGGCGCGTATGCAGCCGATGACGTCGCTGCCGGATGCCAGTGCCTGCGTCAGCAGCACTGGGAATGGTTGTCCGGAGAAGGTCTGCGCGGTCATGCCGTGCTGCGCTTGTACGCTGGCGATCGTACGTTCCAGCTGCGCCGCATCGGCGTCGCCCGTGATGATGATGGCGGTGCGCAGGGTCGGTAGCGTCGCCGGTCCCTCGCGGTCGAAGCGGGCCGACCATTCCGGCCAGGCCGACATGGGCAGGCTGCGTGGCAGGTGCCGCTGGTAGATGTCGGCAACGTTCAGCAGCAATTCGTCGGCGTCAGCCGGCAGCAGGCCGGCTAGGCCATCGAGGGCGCAGCAGATCGTCAGCGGGCTGCCGTTCAGTGGGCGGCCTTCTTCGTCCACCACGCGCACGCTGTGCATGGCGCCGTCCGCCAGCGAGGCGGGCAGGGCGAGGTCGAAGCCATGGGCGCCGTCGATATGGCCGCGCATCGATGGGAAGATGATGTTGGCGGTCGCTTGCGCCACCATGTCGTTGCCGACAAAGGCGCGCACCGTCAGCGTCCGGTGCGGATCGGCCGGGTCGAGCGCCCAGCCGTGCAGGCGCAGGCCGCCGTCGCCGACCACGCTGTTGACGGCTGCGGCCGGCGGTAAGGTCGGCTGACGCAGGCGCACGTGGCCGTTCAATGGTGCGTTGGTGTTGGCGATGCGCGCCGAAATCACGCCGGCCGAATGTGCCGGCAGCGCGCCAAGATCTGCCACGAAGCCGTGGCAGACGTCGGTGGCGCCGAGTGCCATCAGGGGTTCGATCAGGTCGGATCGGGCCACGTCGGCGATGATGCAGGCGATGGGTTCGTCATCGAGGCACACTTCGACCACGACGCGGCTATTGGGCCGTTCTGCATCGATGGCCCAGCCATACACCAGTTTGTCATGAAGGCCATCTACTGCGCCATGCCATCGCACCGCGACGGCGGTAGCGCCAGCAGGTAATACAGATTCGGTGTTCATTACGAGAAAGGGAATTCAGGCAGCCTTGGCACCTGGGTTGCGGGACATCCAGTTGTTCAGCCACGCGGCAGCATCGAAGCTGTCGTCGAGAAGTACAGGGCGTACCCGGGAGGGCAAGCCCGCTGGGGAAGCAGTCAGCACGGCGCGGCAGCCGGCCACCTGGAGCAGGCGCAGATCGTCCAGCAGCGGCAGGGCTTCGCCGAGCAGCGCCGGAACCTGGTCGACCACGCCGGTATGCAGCAGTGCGTCGCTGGCGCCGCCAAGAATCAGCAGGCGCAGCCGCAGTTGCGGCCGGCTGGCAATCATGCGCGCCAGCGCCAGTACCTGGCGCGCCATCGGCGCGAGCGGATCGTGGCGCCAGACGGCGATGCGATCGTATGACGAGGCCAGTGCCGGCAGGTTCGCCGGTATCGGTTTTTTTGCGACGGTGTTGGGCAGCGCGGCCGTGTATTCGGCCGTCTCTGCCTTGCGCAGCCACGCGGCCGCGCGCGATTGGGCGAGCGCGCTGCGCAGCAGGTCGCGCGCACCGAAGAGCGGGTCGTTGCGCTGGAATGCGGCGAACTCGCCGTAGTAATCTGGATAGCGCGCCACCACCACGCCGCGGTTCTGCGCGACGCGCAGCGTCTTTTCGGCGCGGAACGAGACCGTGCCTTCGTGGGCGACGAACACGCCGGTGGCTTGCAGATGGCGCCAGCCGGCGGCGCGTGCGCGCATGCACCAGTCGACTTCTTCGCCGTAGCCGCGATTGAGCGCGGTGCCGTCGAGCATGCCGACGGCGTCGAGTACCGTGCGGCGGATCAGCATCGTGAAGCCACAGCATGACGGCAGTTCGATGTCGGCGCCGCCCGGCGCGGCGCGCACGGCGGCGGCGGTCTGGTCGATCAGCGCGAGTTCGCGCGTATCGGGCGCCGGTGCGGCCTGGCTGATCACCGGGAAACTGCTGATCTCGCCATTGTTGGTCCATGGCGTCACCGACGCCACATCCAGCGTGGCATACAGGGCGGTGGCCAGGCGGTCGATCCAGTCGCCGTGGACCTGCGTGTCGGCATTGAGCAGCAACACGTCATGGTCGTCGAACATGCGCATGCCGCGGTTCACCGTTTCGATAAAACCGAGGTTGCATGGATTGCGCAGCAGCGTGATCGCACCGCTGATGGCTTGCTTGTCGAGCCAGGCCGAGACGGCCGGTTCGGGGCTGGCATCATCGACCACGACGATGCGGGCCGGCGTGCGGTTCAGCGGAAGGCTCGTGCGGACGCTCTCGATGCAGGCGCGCACCAGCGCCAGGTCGCGGTACACCGGCACCACGATCGATACCGGGCGTGGGGTCGCCGTCACGGCGGCGTCGGGCGCAGCGTCGGCGCGGATCGATGGCGCCGGATAAAACGCCAATGGCGAGCCAGGCAGCAGTTGGCGGCGGCCGTCGGGTTGCAGCAGGGTGATCGACCAGACCGCGCCGGGGCGGGGCGGGTTCAAGCGTACCCGCGTGCCGTCGCCGGGGATCTCGAACTGGTATTGCGTGGTTTCGTCGGAGAGCAGCAGGGTCGCGCGTGGCGCGGTCGCACTGCTGGTGCCAAGAAAGACCATGACGTCAATGGCGTCGCCTTCAGTCCAGCAGGCGCCGGTATGGGCAACGCCGGCCGTGCGCAATATGGGCAGCAGGCTGGCGTGCTGGCCTGCGCGGCAGCGCGCAGGCAAAAATGCAGGGCCCAGGCTGGCGACGTCGGCACGGCCGCCGTCCTTGAGCCAGCTCTGCAGCATGATGTCTTGTAATAACGGGTTTTCAGCTTCGGTCATCCATGCGGCATGCCATGCGCGGGCGGCTAACGATGGATAGCCCGTCTGCAGGATCTTGGCGCGCAAGATGGCTGGAATGCGTTTCATGGGAAAGCGGCGGCAGACGTACTCGGCAGCCAGCAGCGCATCGGCGTGGTGGCCCGCCGCGAACAGTTCAAGCGCTCGCGTCAGTAATGCATCGTCCCGCAAGCGGGACGTGCACGAAGTGAGGAAAAAGGGGGCGGGGCCCCCTTTTGGATGCTGCATAGTACGACTGCTTAGCCGATTGGATCGACGATGGTGACGCTACCGACGATTTCGGTTTCGATACCCGACATCACCGATTCGACGAACTCGACAGCGACTGCAGCGCGCGACATGCCGGCGGTCAGCTGAGCCGTCCAGAATGCGGTGCCGGCTGCATCGCCATCACGGTCCAGCAGGCCGTCATACAGTGCGTCGATGAATTGCGCGTTGGTCTGCGTTTCACCGGTGTACTCGGCAGCGTCCATGAAGCCCATGGCGATCGAGGTCAGAGCAGCGCCGTCATCAGCACGGTCGAACCAGAAGTCGAGGCCACCAGCGTCAGCGGTGCGACCCAGCAGCGCCTGGTAGATATGGGCAACGACGGCCTGGTCAGCGTTGTCTGCGAAGATCAGCGCATCGGTGCCGTTCAGCTGGACGAAGTCGACATCGGTGAATTCAACCGACACGTTGGTCTTCGTGTTGGTGATTTTCGACATGCCATTGTTGGTGATGATGGTGAAGTCATCTTCAACGCCAGCGGTCACGATGACCGTTTCGTCGTTACCGGTCACTTTGCTGGTGCCCTGGGTTGCGTTCACGACCAGTTGGCCCGTGCCTGCAACGACCGTGTCTTTGTCGCCAACGATGACTTGGGTGTTCTTGCCGTCAACGATGGTGATGGTGTCGGCGCCTGCGGTGCCCACGATGACGCGCTCGATGTCCACGCCAGCAACGGTTGCCAGCGATGCGCCAGCTTCAGCGGTGTTAGCAGTAGGAGCGGTACCGACAGTAGCGTTCACGCCACCAGCGCCCTGGAAGAACACGACTGGCGTATCGCCGGTCAGGGTGACATTCGTCACTGCGTTTGGCGCGGTGTTCACGAACAGGACTTCAACACCAGCAGCGCCGGTGACGGTGGCGTTGTTGACGACGGTGGTGCTGTCGACGACGACTTTGGTGTCGGTTGGCGACGACACCAGCGACAGGATCTGCTGGATCGTGGCTGCGTTGAAGACTTCGGTCGAGGTGGCGGTCAGCGCGCTGCTAACTGCTTGGGCGTTGCTATCGTACATTCACTACTCCTAAAAGGATTAAAGTTTCCCGGTTTCGCCGGGTGCTCCAGGGGACAAGCATGCACGGCCAGGGCTGGCCAATACGCGACGTACCTAAGAATTTATTCAGTGTGGATATGGCAGAGTGTTCAGGTCATCCGTTCTAAAAACCAACACGATCCTGTTCAGATTCTACAGAGAAATTGTGCGGATATTCTCACCAAATGTCTCAATACCCAACTAATTGTCACCTAACCTGGTTGGTTAAAAAAAATTGTAAATACAGCAGGTTGGCGCAGGTTCGTCTGGAGTAACTTTACTGCGGAGCATGCAGGATTCAATGCTTTATCGTGCAGTGCAGCACGTTTTTCGTTCAATAACTAACAAATACAACACTTTCCGACAGTTGGTATCCATGCTGGGTAGCAATTTTATTAAGACATATTGAACGATGATGCGAACGACGTTGGCGCAGAAAAGGCGGGGCTGCGCGTAAACGACAACGCGCGGCAGGGCGCCGCGCGTAAGAGTGTTGCAAAAATGTGAAACGGCGGAAACGAAAGTCCGCCGTTCGTGTACTGAATCAGCGATCGCGCCCGGATTCCGACGCCGATGTATCGGCGCCACCATCTGCTGCCGCACCATCCGGCTCACCCGGCGCCTTGGGCCGCGAGCCACCCGGCACGTCACCCGTCGCATGTCCATGACTGGCCTGCGGCGCGCCGGCCGGGCCGACATTGCTCTCAGGCGAGGCTTTCGCGAAATTGCTGTTGATGCCCGAATGGCTGTCGCCCTTGGCAGCATGGCCGATGCTCGAATCGCCGTCAGCGTCATTCGCCACAAAGCCGGCATATGAATCAGGACCGCCGCCGCGTAGGCCGCCGTCACGCATGTCGGTATCTTTTGGATTGTTGGTATTGTCGTTGTTCATGCTGCTCTCCTGGATGCGTTGGTATGCAATGCATCTGGGTGCACCATCCTGCCTTCCCAATAGGAGCAAAGAGCGTCCCGACGTAGGACTGGTCGCTCAGCGGCTGGCGCTGACCTTGTGCGACGGCCGCACGGCGTGCAGTGGCGGGGCGAGCGCAATCACCTGGTCGCGGCCGGCCGACTTGGCGGCGTACAGCGCGGAGTCGGCGCGCGCCAGCGTCGTCTTGAACGGTTCCCCGTCCAGCGTGACAGTCGCGCCAATGCTCAGCGTCAGCCGGCGTTGCGCGGCCGGCATCGTGCTGGTGACCGCGCGCAGTGCTTCCGCCAGCGCCTTGCCTACCGTGCTGGCGCGCGCCAGATCGGCGCCCGGCAGCAGCACCGCGAATTCATCGCCGCCCAGGCGGGCGATGCAGTCGACGGCGCGCAGCGTCTCGCGCGCGCTGGTGGTCACCAGCTGCAATGCGATGTCGCCCGCTTCGTGGCCGGCGCTGTCGTTGATCGCCTTGAAGTGGTCGAGGTCGATCAGCATCAGTGCCAGTGGCTGGCGCCGGTGCCTGGCGCGCGTCGTCTCGCGTTCGGCGATCTCGAAGAACGCCTTGCGCGACCAGGCGCCGGTCAGGTGATCGTGGTTCGCGATGTACTCGGCCTGGTGCACGATGTGGCGGTGCAGGGTCAAGAGGCCACCGAGGGTCAGTGCCGGCAATGCCAGTGCGGCGGCGGTCAGGATCGCCAGGCTGGCCATGCTTGGCTGCAGCAGCGAGGTCGGTGGCGTGGTAGCGACCAGCAGCCAGAGCATGCGCACGCCATGGCCGCCGGCCACCAGCACGCACATGAGCAGCACGAAGCGTTGCACGTGCTGCTGTCCGGGGCCTTGCAGGTGCATTTGGCCGTGCGAGCGGCGCTGCTGCTCGCCGCGCCCGGCAAGCACGCTGTGCGCGATGTCCATGCAGACGCCAGCCTGGAACAGCGAGACGACGGCGCTGCGCAGTGTGAACGAGTCGAACCAGTCATGAAATACCACGGTCAGGATGCCGACCGCACCCACCAGCAAGGCCAGCGTCTTGACAGGCGCCTGGCGGCCGGACAACTGGCGATAACCGGCGGCAAGGGCCGCGCCGGCGCCGGAATAGGTCATGTTCGCCAGTTCGTAGCCCAGCAGGGTCGGCAGTTCACGGCCAAAGGCATAGAGCAGGTTGCCAAGCAGTCCCAGCAGCGCGGCGGCGCGCATTGCACGCATGCCGCGCAGCGATTGCGAGCCCGCCGACACCAACGCAAGATAGACAAGAAAGCAAAGCAGGGACGCGATCAGGAAGATCTGCTGAGTGGCGAGCATGGCGAACGGGCCTGGCGCAATGGGATGCGCAGTGATGGACAAAGAGGGGGCAAACCGAACTGAGCCGGTATTATGCCGTCGTTGTATCCAGGCCGTGCGCTTATTTGGCGCAGTTGTTCAATTACTTTAATTTAACGTGGCAAGCCGCAGAAGGGGCTTGCCCGCGACGGCCTTCAGCCGATGACGTAGCGTTTGGAGACGCCCACGCCCATGGTCTGACCGCTGGCGCCGTAGATGGTGCCGGTCGGGGCGTTGGTCGGGGTGCGCAGGGCGTTGAGCACGCCCTGGTTGTGCGCCAGCTGCTTGTTGATCAGCATGCCATTGACGCGGTTGAGTTCTTTTGCTTCGCGCGCAGCGTCGAGCATGCGCTCCCATTGTTGCCGTACGTCGCCGTCGTCATTGACTGCCAGCCAGGGTTCCATGCCCGCTTCCGATGCATCGCAGCCCGCCGCGGCCAGTGCCGCGTGGCGCTGTTGCGACAACGAGGCCAGATCGGCCAGCATCGCATTCTTGCGCGTGGTCAGCTCGGCCAGGGTGTCGGCATCGAGCGACACCAGGGATTGCTGCTCCTGCTTCATCAACGCCAGGAGGGCGGTGAGGTGATGGTGTTCGGCGGCGAGGGTCTGGAACGGGCTGGTGGTCATGGTTTAGCGTTGTCTCGAATGGAGCAAGTCGCGTACGGTGTCTAGCAAGCCGTCAGCCACTTTCTCGGAGTTGACTTGGAACTGGCCATCGGCGATGGCCATCTTGATACGTTCTACTTTCTTGGCGTCGAATACGGCTGCGCCGCCGCCGACGCTGCTTGCCATGGCCTGGCCTTGCGGAGACAGGCGCACGCTGTCGGTTTGCGCACCGGTCAGGGGCGCGGTTGTTGCCGCCTTGTCAGCGCCACGCGCATTGTTCGTCTGCGTGGTGGCGGGTTGAAGGCCTGGGTTGCTCTTGAGTGTATCGTTGATTTTCACGGCTTCATCCTTCTCGGTGCGCGGAGCACAAGCTCCGGGATCTGCTCATTGTAACGGCCGCGCCTTTACAAACTTTAGCAATCAACACCGATTCGACGAAGAGAACAACGCAATTCCTATAAAACGATTTCCACGGTCCCGCCTTCGCGCGCGGTGCCGCTGATGATCCGGCCCGCCGTCGTGCGCACCTGGACGATCTGGCCATCGCTGGCATTGTTGATCGCCTTGGCTTCGCTGCTCACCGAAAAGTTCGAGCCGCGCGATACCAGCCGTACTGCCTGGCCCTGCTTGATGACGGTCTGGCTGCGCAGGGCGTCCACCCGCAGCGCCGTGCCGGCAGGCAGCGACACCGTGGGTGCACGGCCCAGCGCCTGCGCCATGTCGGTGATGATCCCGTTCGGCATGGCGGCGATATCGCCTTTTACCATCACCAGCTGACCCGGCAACAGCGGCTGGCCCTGGGCCAGCGGCACCCCGGCCGCCACATACTCGGCCACCACGCTGACCTGGGCCTGCACATACAGCGTCCACGCCGGCGCCGTGCAGCGCACGCCCACCGTCGTCTTGCCCCAGGGGCGGGCGCCCGGTTGCTGGAAGGCTTCCGGCGCCGGGCACGCGGGCAGGCTCAGGCGCTGATCGATCGCGCCGACCTTCACGCTTACCTGGCCCGGCAGGCCGGCGCTCTGGGTGGTCAGGAACTGCTCCACCACGGCGCGCACGGCCTCGGGCTGCTGGCGGCTGTTTGCCCCCTGCTGGGCCTGCGCACCACTGTATATAAGTGCCAGCAGCGAAAAAGCGACAAGTTGGGATGTCATGGTTTGGAGTTCGGGCTGAGATTCGGGAATGCTGCTATCTTAGGTCGAATGATTCCGTAGTGAAACTTTGAATAGCGGGGGGAATGGTCGCTCTTCTCCGTCGATTGGTGTGGCGAACCGAACCGTATGATCGCTTCTGTCCCAACAAAGCACAGCCCGGAGGCGGCATGATCGGCAAACTCGACGACTACATGCGTTTTAATGAAACGGCATTGTCCCTGCGCTCGCAGCGCCAGGAACTGCTGGCGTCCAATATCGCCAATGCCGACACCCCCAACTACAAGGCGCGCGACATCAATTTCGCGGCAGCATTGCAGGGGGCGATGGCAGGCGGCAAGCCGGGCGGTGCGATGAACACCACCAATACCAACCACATGGCGCATGGCGCTCCCACCGGCGACACGCTGGCCAACGGCACGCCGGTGCTGTACCGCGGCGTTGTGCAGGGCAGTGTCGACGGCAACACGGTCGACATGGACGTCGAGCGCAATCAGTTTGCCGACAACGCGCTGCGCTACGAGGCCGGGATCAACATGATCAACAGCCAGATCAAGGGCCTCCTGAGCGCAATCCAGGGCCAATAAGGAAACTCGCCATGTCGCTGTTTAATATCTTTAATGTGTCCGGTTCGGCCATGAGCGCCCAGGCGCAGCGCCTGAATACGGTGGCCAGCAACCTGGCCAATGCCGACAGCGCCACGTCCCCGTCGGGCGAAGCCTACCGCGCCAAGTCGGTCGTGTTCGAGTCGGTGCCGACCGCCTCGGGCGCGACCGGCGTGCGCGTGCGCGAAGTGGTCGAAGACCCGTCGCCGCTCAAGCAGGTGTACGACCCCAAGCATCCGATGGCCGACGACAAGGGCTATGTATCGATGCCGAACGTGAACGTGGTCGACGAGATGGTCAATATGCTGTCCGCCTCGCGCTCGTACCAGACCAACGTCGAAACCATGAATGCAGCCAAGACCATGCTGCTCAAGACCCTGACCATCGGCCAGTAAGCGCCCCCAGATCGATACCATGACCAGTCCAATTACCAGCTCGACCGCAACGTCCGACATTTCCAGCCTGCAGGCGACCATGAACGCCAAGGCGAAAACCGCCGAAGATGGCGTCCAGGCCGACACCGACAAGTTCATGACGCTGCTCGTGACCCAGTTGAAGAACCAGGATCCGCTCAATCCGATGGACAACGCGCAGATGACGAGCCAGCTGGCCCAGCTGCAGACCGTCACCGGCGTGAACAAGCTCAACACCACGCTGGAGTCGCTGAAGGCCAGCTACCAGTCGAGCGAATCGCTGTCGGCGACCAATCTGATCGGCCACGGCGTGCTGGTCGAAGGCAATGGCATCCTGCTGTCCAAGAGCCAGGCGATCCTGGGCGTCGAGCTGGAGAGCCCGGCCGACAAGCTGCAGGTCGTTGTCGTCGACAAGGCCACGGGCAAGGATGTGGCGGCGATCGACCTGGGCGAGCAGAAAGCCGGGATCGTGCCGGTGGCCTGGGATGGCATCCCCGACCCGACCAACCTGGACGCCAATGGCAAGCCGGTCGTGCTGCCAGATGGGAACTACACCTTCCGCGTGATCGCAACACGCGCGGGCGAACAGCTCACCGACGCCAAGACCCTGTCATTCGACAGCGTGGCCAGCGTTACGACGAATGGCAAGGACGGCGTCAAGCTGAACCTGCCGGGCAAGGGCGCTGTTTCCCTGGCCGACATTAAACAAGTTCTGTAAGCCAGGCCGCTTACTCTCTCACCTTATACTGGAGCATCACCATGTCTTTCCAACAAGGCCTGAGCGGCTTGAACGCTGCTGCCAAATCGCTCGACGTTATCGGTAACAACATCGCCAACGCCAGCACGGTCGGCTTCAAGGGCTCGACCACCCAGTTTGCCGACGTCTACGCCAATGCGCTCAACGGCGCGGGCGGATTGAGCGCCGGTATCGGCGTGAAGACCGCCGCCATCGCCCAGCAGTTCACGCAGGGTAACGTCGAAGCCTCGAGCAACCCGCTCGACATCGCCATCAACGGCGCCGGTTTCTTCCGCATCGAGCAGGCCGGCGTGACGCAATACTCGCGCAATGGCCAGTTCTCGCTCGACAAAGAGGGCTTCATCGTCAACGCCCAGGGCGCCAAGCTGACCGGCTATGGCCTGGGCGCCAACGGCCTGCTGGCCGCCGGCACCGCCGTGCCGCTCAAGATCGATACCGCCGACCAGCCACCGAAGGTCACGTCGGAAGTGCAGATCCAGCTCCAGCTCGATTCGCGTGCCAGCACGCCGAAGAAGACCGAATTCGATCCGGCCGATCCGGACACCTACAACAAGCAGGTGCCGATGAGCGTGTACGACACGCTGGGCAACTCGCACACACTGTCGACCTTCTATGTCAAGTCGCCGACCGGCGACGGCACCTGGAACGTGTACGCGGCCAAGGACGGCACCGAGATCGGCGCGCTGGACGCGGTTGGCAAGGCCCAGACCGACCCGACGGCGGTCGCCTCGCGCAACGCCTGGGATACGGCAAGCAAGGTCGTGCCGCCTGTGGCCGCCACGCTGGCCACGGCCATTGGTACCTACGCCACTGACGCCGCCAATGCGGTCGTGACGGGCGCCGGCAACCTGGCCACCCCCGACAACCTGACCGAAGTGCGCGCGGCCGCAGCAGCCGCCGCCGCGATCCCGGGCGCCACCCCGGTGCAGATCGACGCCGCGATTGCCAAGGCGCTCAAGATGGAGCCGAAATCCATCGGCACGCTCAAGTTCGACACCAATGGCGCGCTGAACCTGGCCAGCACGGGCACCGCCGGCAGGTTCAATATCAATATTCCGATCGTGCCATCGACCGGCGCCGAGCTGAAACTGCCAGTGCAGATCGATTTCGCCGGCACCACCCAGTACGGCACCACCACCAGCGAAAAGTTCCTGGCGCAGGATGGCTACAAGCCGGGTTCGCTGCAGCGCTTCTCCACCGGCGCCGACGGCAGCATCCTCGGTCAGTACAGCAACGGCCAGACCAAGGTCCTGGGCCAGGTCGTGCTTGCCAACTTCACCAACCCGAACGGCCTGCAGCCGCTGGGCAACAACGCCTGGGCTGAGTCGTCGAACTCCGGCATCCCGCTGATGGGCACTGCCGGTACCGGCGGCCTGGGCGTGCTGCAGGCGTCGGCCACCGAAGCATCGAGCGTCGACCTGACCGCCGAGCTGGTCAACATGATCACCGCGCAGCGCGTCTACCAGGCCAATGCGCAAACGATCAAGACGCAGGATTCGGTGTTGCAGACGCTGGTGAACCTGCGTTAAACACATCTAGGAAACCACCATGGACCGCCTGATCTACACCGCCGCCTCCGGCGCCAAGCACATCCTCGAGCAGCAAGCCACGACGTCCAACAACCTGGCCAACGTGAGCACGACGGGCTTTCGCGCCCAGATCGACATGTTCCGTGCGGCGCCGGTGCAGGGCCCGGGCATGCCGACCCGCGCGTTCGTCGTCGACTCGACCGCCGGCAACGATTTCGCGGCCGGCCCGCTGCAGGCCACGGGGCGCGATCTGGATGTGGCGGTGAAAGGGCAGGGCTGGCTGGCGCTGCAGATGCCCGATGGCACCGAGGCCTACACCCGCAACGGCTCGCTTCAGATGAGCCCGAATGGCGTGCTGCAAACGCCGGGCGGCCAGACGATTGCGGGCGAAGGCGGGCCGATCACGGTCCCGCCCGACGCCACGGTGACGATCGGCGGCGACGGCACCATCTCGACCATCTCCAACGTCGACACGCCGGCCGCGCCGACGGTGATCGGCCGCCTGAAACTGGTCAATCCCCCACAGGGCGACATGGTGCGCGGCGACGATGGGCTGTTTCGGGTCAAGAACGGCGCGCCGGTCCAGGCCGACCCGACCGTGCAGGTGGCGGGCGGGGCGCTCGAGGGCAGCAACGTCAATCCGGTCGATTGCATGGTCGACATGATTGCGTTGGCACGTTCTTTTGACACGCAAATGAGCTTGCTGAAGAACGCCGAGAACAACGCGGCGAAAGCCACCCAGATCCTCGCTTTGAATTAAGTGTTGCCGCTGCATAATTCTATTGTCCGTGGAGGCATTCGCCTGCCACCAATAGGAGAATGCAATGATCCGTTCGCTCTACATCGCCAAGACCGGCCTGGAAGCCCAGCAGACCAATCTCGACGTCATCTCGAACAACCTCGCCAACGTCAGCACCAACGGTTTCAAGAAGTCGCGCGCCGTGTTCGAGGACTTGCTGTACCAGAACGTGCGCCAGCCAGGTGCACAATCGTCCCAACAGACCAATCTGCCGTCGGGCCTGCAGATCGGTACCGGTGTGCGCACCGTCGCCACCGAGCGCATCCATACCCAGGGTAATCCCCAGCTGACCGGCAACGACAAGGACGTGATGGTCAACGGTCCTGGCTACTTCCCTGTCTTGATGCCAGACGGCACCCAGGCCTACACCCGCGACGGTTCGTTCCAGAAAGACCAGAACGGCCAGCTCGTGACGTCGAGCGGCTTCGTCATCCAGCCGCCGATCACCGTGCCGGTCAATGCCCAGTCGATCACGGTAGGCCGTGATGGCACCGTATCGGTCACTGTCTCCGGCGAAACCGCTACCACCCAGATCGGCGCCCTACAGCTGGCTACCTTCATCAACCCGGCCGGCCTCGAGTCGCGCGGCGAGAACCTGTACACCGAAACCACCGCCTCCGGTAACCCGAACCTGAACGTGCCTGGCACCAATGGCGCCGGCAACATCATGCAGGGTTATGTGGAATCGTCGAACGTCAACGTGGTCGAGGAAATGGTCGCGATGATCCAGACCCAGCGCGCCTACGAGATCAACAGCAAGGCGATCACGACATCCGACCAGATGCTGCAAAAACTGTCGCAGCTTTAATTTCTTCAGCCATCATGAAAATCCTGACTTCGTTCGCTGCGCTGGTACTGCTCGCCGGTTGCGCCGCCACCCCCACCACCATCGTGCAGGGCCCGACCAGCGCGCGTCCGATGCTGGTCGATGGCGCTCCGGCCACCGATGGCGCGATCTTCAACGTCAACAGCTACCGGCCAATGTTCGAAGACCGCCGCGCCCGTCATATCGGCGACCTCTTGACTGTCAATATCAGCGAGCGTACGACGGCGACCAAGGCCGGCGCGAGTTCGGGCAACAAGACTGGCAGCGCAAGCTTCACCAGCCCGGGCCTGCTGGCCGGCGTGATCGGCGCCGGCGTGGCGCTGGAATCGGGCACCAAGTTTGCCGATGGCGACAACCAGAGCGCATCGAACAACTTCACCGGCACGATCGGTGTGACTGTCACCGAAGTGCTGCCGAACGGGAACCTGATCGTGGCCGGCGAAAAGCAGGTCGCGATGAACAAGGGCACCGAATTCATCCGCTTCTCGGGCATGGTCAGCCCCGACACGATCCAGGCCGGCAACATGGTCTCGTCCAACGTGATCGCCGATGCGCGCGTCGAATACCGCACCAACAGCCGACTCGATCGCGCCGAAGTGACGTCGATGCTGTCGCGTTTCTTTCTGTCGATGCTGCCGTTCTAAAAGGCCAAACCCATGCGTAAATTTGCTTCCGTTGTCTTGCTGGCTGCCGCTTTTGGCGGCATCGCCCCCCTGGCCCAGGCCGAGCGCCTGAAGGACCTGGCCACCATCGCCGGCGTGCGTCAGAACCAGTTGTCCGGCTACGGCATCGTCGTGGGCCTGGACGGCACCGGCGACCAGACCAGCCAGACGCCGTTCACCGTGCAGTCGATCCGCGCGATGCTGCAACAGAAGGGCGTCAACCTGCCGGCCGGCACCCAGCTGCAACTGAAGAACGTGGCGGCCGTGATGGTCACGACCTCGCTGCCGGCGTTTGCCCAGCCGGGCCAGACGCTCGACATCACCGTGTCGTCGATCGGTAACGCCAAGAGCCTGCGCGGCGGCACGCTCCTGATGGCGCCGCTGCATGGCGCCGATGGCCAGGTCTACGCCATGGCCCAGGGCAACCTGGTGGTCGGCGGCGTGGGCGTGCAGGCGCAGGGCGGTGGCGCGCAGGTCCAGGTCAATCACCTGGCCGTCGGTCGTATTTCGGCCGGCGCCACGGTCGAGCGCGCCGTCGCATCGAACCTGGGCGAGAACAACCAGATTCGCCTGGAACTGAAAGAGACCGATTTTGCCACCGCTGCGCGCGTCGTCGACGCCGTCAACGACCAGTTCGGACCCGGCATCGCCACGGCCCTGGACGGCCGTGTGGTGCGCGTGCGCACGCCGTCGTCGAGCGACCAGCGCGTGGCTTTCCTGGGCATGCTGGAACAGATCGACGTCAATCAGCCGCTGGCTTCGGCCAAGGTCATCATGAACGCCCGCACCGGGTCGGTCGTGATGAACCGGGCCGTGATGCTCGATAACTGCGCGATTTCGCACGGCAACCTGTCGATCACCATTGGCTCGGACACCCAGGTGAGCCAGCCGAACGCGCTGGCCGGTGGCCAGACCGTCGTCACGCAGAACCAGTCGGTCGAGATCAAGAAGGAACCGGGCCAGATGATCAACGTGAAGGGCGGGGCATCGCTGGCCGAAGTGGTCAAGGCGATGAACTCGATCGGCACCACCCCGCAAGACTTGCTGGCCATCCTGCAAGCGCTCAAGGCCGCCGGTTCGCTGCGCGCCGAGCTCGAAATCATCTAAATCGAGAGACACGCCATGATCGCATCGCCCAACCTTGACCAGACCAGCAAGCTCGCGCTCGACACCAACAGCCTCAACGGGCTGAAGAACAGCGCGAAAGCCGGCACGCCGGCCGCCATGAAAGAAGCGGCGACCCAGTTCGAGGCGATGTTCATCAACATGATGATGAAGAGCATGCGCGACGCGACGCCGCAGGAAGGCATGCTGGACAACCAGCAGACCAAGACCTTCACGACGATGCTCGACCAGCAGACCAGCCAGAACCTCGCCAAGCGCGGCGTCGGCCTGGCCGATGTGCTGGTGCGCCAGCTGAGCGCGAACCAGATGGGGCAGCAGGCGCTGGCCATTGGCGCCGATGGCATGGGCAGTGATGCTGCTGCTGGCGCTGGCCGTCTGACACCGTCGCTGAACAACGCCGCGGCCATGTATGGCAACGGCGCGGCGCTCGGTGCTGGCGCTGCAGCAAGTGCGGTATCCGGCACTGCCGCCAGCAAGGCGCCGCCGCTGCCGGCGACGACCGAGACGGGCCGGGTGCAGGCGCCGCACGTGCGCGCGTTCCAGGAAAAACTGCACGAGCACGCGCATGCCGCCGAGCAGACCACGGGCGTGCCGGCCAAGTTCATGCTGGGCCAGGCCGCGCTCGAGACCGGCTGGGGCAAACGCATGATCAGGAACGCCGATGGCAGCAACAGCAACAACCTGTTTGGCATCAAGGCCGGGGCCAGCTGGAAAGGCAAGGTCGCCACCGCTGTCACCACCGAATACGTGAATGGCAAGCCGCAGACGAAGGTCGAGAAATTCCGCGCCTACGACAGCCCGGCCGATTCGTTCCGCGATTACGCGAACATGATCGCGAAGAACCCGCGTTACGAAAAAGTCATCGGCAGCAGCGACGCGGCCACCTTTGCCCAGGGCCTGCAGCGCGCCGGCTATGCCACCGATCCGAACTACGCGGCCAAGCTGACCCGCCTGATCAAGAATTCGCTGGCGTAACGCGCATGCGCCCGTTGAACGCGTGGACGGGGAACCCGCCTCGCCGGCCGCGTCCACCCTACACGCTAATGTTATCCAGTTGTAGGGTGGACGGCTATGCCGTCCACGCGTTCAAATTAACGTGATTTGGTGGCGCACCAACGATCGTTGAACGCTAATGTTATCCAGAGACCGTCAAGTTTTCTGAAAAACTGCCGTTGACTGTACTGTCACAGAGAGAAAAAAATTATGTCAGGTAGCCTCCTCGCCATCGGTAAGACAGGGTTGTATGCAGCACAGGCAGCCCTCGCCACGACCGGCCACAACATCGCCAATGCGAACGTGGCGGGTTTCTCGCGCCAGAGCGTGGTCCAGGCCACGTCGGCCGCGCTCGATACGGGTGTCGGCTTCCTGGGCACCGGGACCGAGATCGCGCAGATCAAGCGCTACAGCGACAACTTCCTGAACATGCAGGTGCGTAACGCCCAGGCCAGCACCAGCGGCCTGGAGTCGTACTATTCACAGATCAAGCAGATCGACAACCTGCTGGCCGACACCACGTCCGGCCTGTCGCCGGCGATGCAGGGCTTCTTCAAGGGCGTGCAGGACATGGCGGCCAACCGCGCGTCGGTGCCGTCGCGCCAGGCGATGCTGTCGAGTGCCGAAACGCTGGCCACGCGCCTGCAAGACCTCGATTCGCGCCTTGGCGAAATCCGCACCGGCGTGAACGGCGAAATCGAAGCGAGCGTCACCGCGATCAACACCTATGGCACGCAGATCGCCAAGCTCAACGAGCAGATTTCCAATTTCGCCTCGTCGGCGACGCGCCCGCCGAATGACCTGCTCGACCAGCGCGACCAGGTGGTGCTCGAATTGAACAAGTTCGTCAAGGCCAGCGTCACGCCGGGCGACAACAGCAGCCTGACGATTTCCATCGGCAATGGCCAGCCACTGGTGGTGGGCAACGACTCGTTCCAGCTGGCGGCGATGGTCTCGCCAACCGACCTGACCCGCATGGAAGTGGGTTACCAGGTGGGCTCGAAAGTGGCGGTGCTGCCCGATGGCGCGCTCTCCGGCGGCAAGCTGGGCGGCCTGCTCGAGTTTCGTACCGAGACGCTCGATACCGCCCAGAGTTCGCTCGGCAAGATCGCGATCGGCATGGCCTTTGAATTCAACGCCCAGCACCAGCTGGGCCTGGACCAGAACGGCAACAAGGGTCAGCCGTTCTTCAACGTGGCGCCGGCGTTTGTTGGCGCGAGCATCAACAATGCCAAGGGCACCAGCACCGATCCCGCGGCCGAGCTGACCGCCAAGGTCACCGATCCAAGCAAGCTCAAGGACAGCGACTACGAAGTCACGTTCAACGGCACCAACTACAAGGTCGTGCGCCAGTCCGACAACACCGATGTGGGCACCGTCACGCCGGGCGCAAATGGCGTGGCCACGTTTGAAGTCGATGGCGTCGAGTTCAGCTTCAAGAACAATGCGCGCAACAAGGATACCTTCCTGGTGCGCCCGACCATCGACGGCGCTGCCAACTTCAATGTGCTGGCCAACGATGTCTCGCAGATCGCCGCCGCGGCCCCGATTCTGACCAGCATGCCGCTGGCCAATACCGGCACCGGCAAGATCAGCGAAGGCAAGGTGTCCAAGGATTTCCTGACCACACCCGCCGCATTGCCGGTGACGCTGGAATTCGATGAAACCAGCGGCAATCTGTCCGGCTTCCCGGCAGGCATGGTGACCGTGGTCGACAGCAAGGGCGTCTCGAGCCAGGTCAATTCTGCCAACGTCAAATTCGACAACGGCTCGACCTACAGCTTTGGCGGTGTGAGTGTCACGCTGACCGGCAAGCCGGGCGACAACGACAAGTTCACGATCGCGGCCAATAGCAGCGGCGTGGGCGACACCCGCAATATCGCTGCGCTGGGCGAACTGCAGACCAAGAATATCTTCAACAATGGCACCGCCACGCTGACGTCGTCGTATGCGCAGATGGTGAGCCAGGTGGGCAACAAGACGCGCGAAGTGCAGGTCAATGCGCAGGCCGGCAATGCCTTGCTGGCACAGGCCGAGGGTGCCCAGGCCGATGTGTCGGGCGTGAATCTGGATGAAGAAGCCGCCAATCTCATCAAGTACCAGCAGGCTTATCAGGCGTCGAGCAAGGTGATGCAGATCGCCGGCACCATCTTCGACACGCTGCTGTCGATCAGCCGCTAACGTAGCGAAAGAACATCATGCGTATCAGTACCGCGAACCTGTATTCCACCTCGACCAACCAGCTCAACACGCTGCAAAGCGCGCTCGCGCGCACGCAGATGCAGCTGTCGACCGACCGCCGCCTGTTGACCGCCGCCGACGATCCGGTCGCGTCGGCGCGCGCGCTCGAAGTGAGCCAGTCGCAGGAAATCAATGCCCAGTTCGCCACCAACCGCAATAGCGCAAAGTCGTCGCTGGCGCAGGTGGAATCGACGCTGCAAAATACGGGCGATGTGCTGCAGGACATCCAGACGCTGGCCGTCACGGCCGGTAACGCCACGATGCTGCCGAGCGACCGCGAAAAGCTGGCGACCGAACTCGAAGGCCGGCTGGCCGACCTGCTGGGCATCGCCAATACCGCCGACGGCGCGGGTGGTTACCTGTTTTCGGGTTACATGACCACGACCCAGCCGTTCACCAGCACCCCGACGGGCGCGGCCTACCAGGGCGACCAGGGCGTACGCCAGTTGCAGGTAAGCGACTCGCGCAAATTGCCGCTGTCGGCATCGGGCAGTGCCATTTTCGAGGCGATCCCGACTGGCAACGGCACGTTCCAGACCCAGGCCGGCAGCGCCAACAAGGGCGCAGCGCTGATCTCGTCCGGTTCAGTCGTGGACCGCCAAGCGTTCAACAGCACCAAGTATGGGATCGAATTTGCGGTCAGCACCGCCACGCCCCCGGTGACCACGTACTCGGTCTACAACACGAGCAGCAATCCCCAAGCCCTGGTCAGCGGCGGCAACGCCTATGAACCGGGCAAGCAGATTACCTTTGGCGGCATGGCCTTCGACATCAAGGGCGCGCCGGCCAACGGCGACACGTTCAGTGTCGAGCCAAGCCAGAAGCAGTCGGTGTTTACCACGGTTACCGACCTGATCGCCACACTGCGCATGCCGGGCGAAGGCTCGGCCGGCAAGGCAGCGCTGACCAATGGCCTGAACACGGCGCTCGACAATCTGAAGAATGCGCACGACAACGTGCTGACGGTGCAATCGTCGGTCGGCGCCCACATGAAAGAGCTCGACTACCTCGACAGCACCGGCGACGATCTGGATATCCAGTACGCGGCCACGCTCGACGACCTGGTGGGCCTCGACACCGTCAAGGCCATCTCGGACTTCTCGCAGCAGCAAATGACGCTGCAGGCGGCGCAGATGTCGTTCAAGACGATGTCAGGCCTGTCGCTGTTTAACTACCTTTGATCTTCGGCGCGACCTTACCGTTCACCTTCGGTGGTTCTTTCGCGGCGCTGATTTCGGCGCCGCAGTTCGTATCGGGCGCCTTGTCGACGTTGATCAACGGGAGCAGGGCGGCCAGCGGATTGATCGCTGCCAGCGCCACGGCCGCACCGGCCTTGAGCGCCAGCGGCCCGGCATGCGGCCCCACCTTCGGATCCTTGAACGTGCCGCGCGCATACAGCGGCGTGCGCAGCGACAGGATGCGCGCGCCCTTGGTTTTTGGCCGCACGTCCACGTCGAGCTTCTCGGTGGCCAGGTCCACATAGCCGGTCGCGTTCACCACCGCATCTTCACTGTCGAGCACGAAGCGATCGATGTTCGCGCGGCCATTGCGCACCGTGGTGGTCGCTGCCACGCAGTTGAGCATGGTTTGCTTGTCACCGAAAATTTTCACGTAGACGGCATTGGCCACGTTCAGGCCGGCCAGTTCGAGGACGAACTGGCTGACCGTGCCTTCGGTCACCACGGCATTGATTTCACCCTGCGACGTGCCCAGCATGGCCGCCACGGTATTGCCCTTGCCGACCAGCGCGCCATCGCCATTGATTTCACCAAAGGTCGCCTGCATCGATTGCAGCTTGGGGAACAGTTCGCGGATCTTCACGCCGCGCGCCGCCAGCCGGGCCGATGCATCCAGCACCTTCTCGCGACCGTCAAGCCGAATATTCGACGTGATGCGTCCGCCGGCCAGTGCAAAGCTCAGCGGGGTCAGCGTCAGAACCTTGTCCTTCATGCGGATCGTGGTCTCGATGTCGCGCAGCGGAATGTCGGCCGTGCGCAGGATCTGTTTACCTGTGAACTTGACCTCGGCATCGAGTGCGCCCCATTTGGCCGTGTTGAACTGATCGACCGGCAACGCCTTGCCCGGTGCCGGCGCCTTGACCTTGCCCGCGGCCTTCGTGCCTTCGCCCGTATCCGCGCCCACAGTCGGACCCAGATCGGCCAGGCGCAGTTGTTTCGAAGTCAGTGCACCCGTCAGCAGCGGCCGCGGCTTGCGCTGGGCGTAGGCGAGCGTACCCGCGATATCGCTGGCGCCGACCTTGCCGGTGAAATCTTTATAGGTGAAGGTCCAGAAGTCGCCGTCCTTCTTGCCCAGCAAGGTGCCCTTGGTGGCATATGGCGGCGTTTCCGGCAGCAGCACGCCGGTCAGACCGTACAGGTCGGCCATGCTGGCGCCGGCCAGTTGCATCTGCAGGGCAAAGCCCGACAGCGAGCGCGGATCGCGGATGATGCCGCGCAGGCCAAGCTTGTTTTCGCCGGCCGTGGCTTCGGCTTCGATCGGGAAGCTGGTGTCGTCGCCGGTGAGCGAGAGCACCGCGCCGGCCTTGCCGCCACCGGTGATCTTCGCCTTGTTGTAGGTTCCGGCCAGTGTGAACGTCAGGCCATACGGCGGTACGCCTGCCGCCGTGGAGGCGGTTTCGCCGCCCTTGATCGAATCGGCCGTGGCGCGCAGGTCCAGGCCCACCGGCTCGTCGACGTAGCGCACCTTCGCACTGTCGAAGGCCAGGCGCTGCAGATCGACCTTCCATTCTGATGGGCCGTTGTCCTTGAAGGTCCACGAATTGCTGCCATCGGCGCGGCGCTGGACGGCGATGTCCGGATTGGCCAGGCGCAGGTCAGTGATCACGACATCTTTAGTGAGCAGCGGCAGGATGCGCACGCCGGCTTCGATGCGCTGGGCGGCGGCCATCTGCTTGCCGACCGTGCTCCAGGCAGGATTGCTCATGTAGACATTGTCAGCCGTGATATGCGGCTGCGGCACGAAGCGCCGCCAGCCCGTTTCGCCGTTGCGGTCACGCTGGAACTTGACGTCCAGGTCACCGCGGATGGCAAATTCACGCCCGGTTGTCTCTGACACCTTGCGGTTGATGTAGGGACGCAGCATGTTCCAGTCGAACAGCATGAGGAACAGGATCACTGCCACGGTGATGGCCAGCAAGATCCAGCCGGTAATTTTGAGAGGTCTGGAAAGGGTCATTGTCGTTCGTGCCCATGAGTGGGTCGGCGGCTGGCGCAGCGAGGCACCGGGATCGTCAGGCTAGCAGGGTCCAGGCAATATTGTTGGTTGGCTAAGTCGCACTACTGCACAATTAATTGGTATTTTTTTACGCTGTACGTTAGCTGAGGAAACATTCAAGGCCACGCGCCATGCGCGGAGGCCCGGCGTGATTTTATGCTTTCCGGTTATCTGGATGCGGCTTTCATCGGGCTATACTGGTTCTCTCCCGACCCTTTTGTCACGCTCATGCACACCGACAGTCTGCTCGCCAATGCCCCCACCGCCGAACGCGTCGTCGCAACGACTTCCGCTACCACGGTCCCTGACACAACAGCGCCGAGAGTCGTGTCGGTCAGCGGGACCGTCGACGGGCCTCTCACATTGGTATTTGACGAGGTCATCCAGGTGCGTGGCGGCCATCTCTCGCTGCTGGCCGGGAATTTGTCGACGCAGCTCGAATCGTTCGACCTGACCGGCCCCGCGGTGACGGTCAGCGGCAATACGCTCACATTGACCCCCGATCATTTATTTGATGTACGCAGTTATACGGTGGCCTTCAACCGCGGGATCACCGACGCCGCCGGCAACCCCTACGAGACTAGCCGATTCGTAGGACCGTTCGAGATCAACACACTGCGTAATGGCGACACCGCGCTTTCCGGCATCAGCGCCGAAACTCGTGGTCGTGTGACCGGTACCGATGCCAACACGCGCGATACGGCAGTCTTTCCCGGAGCTCTATCCGAATTCACATTCACCAAGACCGCGACCGGCTATACCGTGCCGATCCCCTGGGCCAAAGATTCGTCGGAGCTGACCAGTATCGAACGCGCCCTGTTCACTGAAAGCAAGGACGCGCTGGCCCTGTCCATGGCGGGCAACCTGGGCCAGGTGTACCGCCTGTACCAGGCCGCGTTCGACCGTACACCCGACAAGATCGGTTTCGGTTTCTGGCTAGCGGTCAGCGACGCGGGCCAGACGTTGACGGCGATCTCGCAGAGCTTCATCGACAGCGCAGAATTCACCGACCTGTATGGCGCCAATACCAGCAATATGGCCTTCATCGATGCGCTGTATGACAACGTACTGCATCGCGACGGCGAAGCGTCCGGTGTCGCATTCTGGAATGCTGCGCTGGAGTATGGAACCAGTCGCGCGGACGTACTCATTGAATTTGCCGAGAGCGTAGAAAATCGCGCGCAACTGGCGGACGTGATTGGCAATGGCTTTACCTATACGCCGTATGGGTAAGTCGCTCGCGCTCTTGTAAGGCGCAGCGTTGCGTATCTGGTCAGGTACTTTCCCTGATTCACACGAGGAAAAACTCGAGGCCACGCGCCATCGCCGGGAAGGTTGCCGAACCGTGATCTTCATGCGCCAGCAGGTGGAACTGCACACGCGCCAGGGTGTTGGTCTTTTGCAGCCGCTCGCCCAGTTCGCGCGCGTTGTCCACCATGCGGCGCGCAGCGGCGATGGCGTCACGGCCCTGCAGCGGACCATGTGCAGTTGACGGTTGTTCCAGTTCACCCACGGCCAGCATCAGCGACGGTTTCGCGGGCAGGGTGGCAACGCGCCGATTGAAACCGTCCATGCCATCCAGTACCACACGCTCGCGGTACCAGATCGACGGGCTGGCCGCCAGGTAAGTCTGGAACATTGCCGGGCGGGTGAACAAAGCGTGCAATGTGCACAGCCCGCCGTACGAATGACCATACAGCGCCTGGCGTGCCGGATCGAGCGGCGCCAGCGCGGCGATCAGCGGCTTGAGTTCGCGTTCGACAAAGTCGAGGAACAGGTCGGCGCCGCCTTCCTTCGCAGGACCGCCTGCACCAGGGGGCGGCGTGTAATCGCGACCACGCCCCATCCCGTAATCGAACTCGCCCGGATAGCCGATGCCGATGACAACGGGCAGCGCAGCGCCCCGCCGCAGGATCGTGCGCGCCATCAGCGCCAGCGTCGGGAAGGTCGCATTGCCGTCGAGCGCGTAGACGACCGGGTAGCCGGCGGGCGGGGGCGGGGTGGTCGGGATACTGACGAAGATGCGGTAGGTCTGGCCGGTGATGGGCGAGGTGATGTCGAGCTGCCGGGCCTGGTGCAGCGTGGCGGGTTGCCACTCAGCCGCGGCGCGGGCCAGCGGGGTGGCGAGGGCGGTCAGTGCGGCAGCGGCGCCGAGGATGCGGCGGCGTGGAAAGGACGTGGGAACGGCAGCAGGAGTGGCCATGCGCGTGTTTAAAGATGAGAATGATTCTCATTGTAACGCAGCGCGCTGGCCGCCGTTACCCCGGCGCCGGCACCACCGGCGTCGCCGCCGGCTGCGCACCCGCCGCCCCCGGCTGTGGATTGCTGGCGCGCGGCAGCGAGCGGCTCACTTCAATGCCCTGGTTGAAGAGGTTGACGATCGGCGCGCCGAGGTACGGCAGCACCAGGCTCAGCGTCAAAAAGCCCACGCCCAGCGTGATCGGAAAGCCGATGCCGAAGATGTTCAGCTGCGGTGCGGCGCGCGTCAGAATGCCGAGGGCGACCTGCGTGATCAAGAGCGCGGCGATGATCGGCATGGCGATCTGCAGCCCGGCCGAGAAGATGCGCCCGCCCCAGCGCACCAGTTCCAGCGCCGTGTTCGATGAAAATGGCGTGTCGGTGATGGGCATCGTGATGAAGCTTTCGGCCAGCGCCTCGAGCAGGATCAGGTGGCCGTTCACGGCCAGAAACGCCATCGTCGCGACCAGCGCCATGAACTGGCTGATGGCCGACGAGCGCCCGCGCGTGCTGGGGTCGAAGAACATGGCGAAACCCAGGCCCATCGTCTGGCTCGATACTTCGCCGGCGTACTCGATCGCGGCAAATACGATGCGCATGGCAAAGCCCATCGCCAGTCCGATGATCATTTCCTTGGTCAAAATAAGGAGGCCCGCCCACGAGGTCGGATCGGCCGCCGGCACGGCCGGCACGAGGGGCGCGATGACGATCGCCAGCAGGATGCCCAGCGCGAGCTTGGCACGCACCGGCACGCTGGCATTGCCGAACAGCGGGGCGGCGGCGATCAGGCCGAGAATGCGCGACAGCGGCCACAGCAGGCCGGCGATCCAGGCATTCATTTCCGCCGAGGTCAGCGTCAGCATCGGGCGCCTCCGGGCGTGCGCACGCGGGCCTTAGCCGATCAGGCCGGGAATACCCGTGAACACCTGGCGCATATAGTCCAGCATCACCGACAGCATCCACGGGCCGGCCACCACCAGGGTGACGAACACGCCGACCAGTTTCGGGATGAACGAGAGCGTGGCCTCGTTGATCTGGGTCGCGGCCTGGAAAATACTGATGACCAGGCCGACGATCAGCGCCACCAGCAACAGCGGCGCCGAGACCATCAGGGTCACTTCCATGGCCGTGCGGCCCATCGTCATTACGCTCTCGGGAGTCATCGCGCGGCGTCCTCTAGTAGAAGCTCTGGGACAGCGAGCCCAGCAGAAGTTGCCAGCCGTCGACCAGCACGAACAGCATCAGCTTGAACGGCAGCGCGATGACGGCCGGGGACATCATCATCATGCCCATCGCCATCAGGACCGACGCCACCACCATGTCGATGATCAAAAACGGAATGAAGATCGCAAAGCCGATCTGGAACGCCGTCTTGAGTTCACTCGTGACGAACGCCGGAATCAGGACCCGCAGCGGAATGTCTTCGGGGCCCTGCAGCGCTGGCGAGCGCGAAATCTTGACGAACAGTGCCAGGTCGGACTCGCGCGTCTGCTTGATCATGAATTCCTTGAGCGGCACGGCGCCCCGGTTCATGGCCTCGGTCATCTGGATCTGGTTGTTCTGCAGCGGCAGATACGCTTCGCTGTAGATGCGGTCGAAAGTCGGCCCCATCACGAAGAACGTCAGGAACAGCGCCAGCCCCACCATCACCTGGTTCGGCGGCGCGGTCTGGGTGCCAAGCGCCTGGCGCAGCAGCGAGAGCACGATGATGATGCGCGTGAAGCTCGTCATCATCAGGAGGGCAGCGGGCAAGAAGGTGAGCGAGGTGAGCAGTAGCAGCGTCTGGACCGGCAGCGAATACGCGGTGCCGCCATTGGCTGCCGGGCTGCTCTGGAACGCCGGAATGCCGGGCTGGGCCGCCGCGATCAGCGGCAGCAGGGCCAGGCCAGCGGCCAGCCACAGGTGTTTATGACGCATTGCGTTTGTCCATCGTGTTCTTGAGCCAGTCGGCAAAGCGTGTGGCGGGGAGACTGCCTTGTCCGGCGCCCGTGCCTGCGCCCAGGTCGACGTCCTGGCGCGGCATCGTGTGCAGCGCGTTCACGCGGCCCGGTGCGGCGCCGACGACGATCCACTGGTCGCCCACTTCCACCACCATGATGCGTTCGCGTCCGCCGATATTCAGCGCCCCGACCACGCGCAGATTGGCCAGGCCGCCGCCCGGCTTGGGGCCGTAGCGCTTGAGCAGCCAGGCCAGGCCGATCAACAGACCCAGCACGAGCAGCAGCGCGAAAATGGTTTGCAGCAGACCGGCCGCGCCTGAGCCGCCCGATGCCGGCAGCGCGACTTGCGGCGGCGGGCGCATCGGCGTGATGGCCGGCGCGGTGGTCGTGGTGGAGGGCGCCGTCGTGGCCGCCGTCACTGCCGGTGTAGCAAGTTCGGCAGGCTCTGCAGGTTCTGCAGGCACTGCAGGCACGGCAGCATCGCCCGGCAGCGCGGCAACCGGCGGTGCGGTCACGGCGGGCACCGTGGCCGGCGCCGGTACAGCGGGTGTCGCCGGCCGGCCGGTCGTGGTATCACTGGCTGGCGCCGTCTGCTGCGCCAGCGCGAGCGGTGCCGCCAGCAGCAGCGCAGCGATGGTCGTGGAATAGCTGGCGGCGCGGCGTGCGATCATTTATTGAGTTTGCGAATCCGCTCGGATGGCGTGATGATGTCGGTGAGCCGGATGCCGAACTTGTCGTTCACGACCACCACCTCGCCCTGGGCGATCAGGCAACCGTTGACGAGCACGTCCATCGGTTCACCCGCCAGGCCATCAAGCTCGACGACCGAACCCTGCGCCAGTTGCAGCAGGTTCTTGATGGCGATCTTGGTGCGGCCCAGTTCGACCGTCAGTTGCACCGGGATGTCGAGGATGAAGTCGATGTCGTTCGGCGTTTCGTTGCGCGCGCCCTTGTTCGAAAAATCCTTGAACACGGCTGCGGCGGCCACCGGTGCGGCGGCCGCAGAGGACGTCTGGCGTTCGAGTGCTGCCGCTTCGGCCGCGGCCTGTTCGGCAATGGCGGCGCCCCAATCGTCGTCGATGTTTTCCTGGTCTTCCTGATTGTCGGACATGGTGTTCTCCTGTGCGGCGGGCGCTGCGCGCCTCGCCAATATACCGATTACTTGTTGAATGTGTCGCTATTGGCGAGCAGCTTCTCGACCTTCAGCGCGTATTGCCCGCTGAAGACGCCGTAGCTGCAGTCCATCACGGGTACGCCGTCGACGGTGGCCTGCACCATCTCGGGCACCACGATCGGGATCACGTCGCCGATTTTCATGTTGAGGATTTCGTCGAAGTTGGCCTTGCCATGGCCCAGCACCGCCACCAGCTCGACTTCGGCGACCTGGATCTGCTGCGTCATCAGGCGCACCCAGCGCTTGTCGACTTCCAGCGCTTCGCCCTGCAGGCTCGAGGTCAGTGCATCGCGGATCGGCTCGATCATCGAATACGGCATGCAGAAGTGGATCTGACCCGACACCGAGCCCAGCTCCACCGTGAAGGTGCACGACACGACCACTTCGTTCGGCGTGGCGATGTTGGCGAACTGCGTGTTCATCTCGGAACGGATGAACTCGAATTCGACCGGGAACACCGGCTCCCACGACTTGGCGTACGCCTCGAAGATGATGTCGAGGATACGCATGATGATGCGCTGCTCGGTCTGGGTAAAATCGCGGCCCTCGACGCGGGTGTGGAAGCGCCCGTCGCCACCGAACAGGTTATCCACCAGCAGGAATACGAGGCCCGGATCGAGCACCATTAGCGCCGTGCCGCGCAGCGGCTTCATGTGCACCAGGTTCAGGTTGGTCGGGACCACGAGGTTACGGATGAACTCGCTGTATTTTGACACCCGCACCGAGCCGACTGACACTTCGGCGCTGCGGCGCAGGAAGTTGAACAACCCAATCCGCAAATACCTGGCGAAGCGCTCGTTGATGATCTCGAGCGTCGGCATGCGGCCGCGCACGATGCGCTCCTGCGTTGCCAGGTTGTAGGTGCGGACCCCCGAGGTGTCTTCAGGCGCCGAGATGTCGTCCTGATCGCCGTTGACCCCTTTTAAGAGGGCATCGACTTCTTCCTGGGAGAGGAAATTATCGGCCATGTTTGTCTGGATTTACTGGATGATGAACGAGGTGAATAATACGTCGGACACTTCCTGTTCGTCGCCATCTTTCTCGAAGGGTTCGGTAATGGCCGTCCGGATCTCGGTGGCGAGCTGCTGCTTGCCCTCGACGGTGCTGATCTCGGATGCCTTTTTGCTCGACAACAGCAGCAGCATGCGATTGCGCACGATCGCCATATTGTCCTTGACCAGCGTGGCCTGCTCGGCGCCCGCCACTTGCAGCGTGAACTGCACTTGTAAATACTGTTCGCCGTTTTCCGGTTGCAGGTTCACGGTGAACGATTCGATCGGCACGTACTCGGCTTTCGCGTCCGGGTTCTTCTTTTTCTTTTTCTTGTGCTCTTTGGCCGGCGCCTCTTCTTCTTCGCCATGGGCCGCTGACCCCTGCGTGAAGTACCAGCCTGCACCGGCGCCTGCGCCCAGTACCAGCACGGCGGCGAGGATCATGATGATCAGCTTTTTCTTCGAGCCGGAAGGTGCCGCTGCGGTGTCCGCTTTCGGATCAGCTTTCATTTTCGGATTCGCTTTCAAGATGTGTCTTTGCCGCTGGTTGGTGAGGGTTCATCATTATGGCATTGTCGTGGAAAGATGCGTCCCAGCAAGCCTCGAATAGAGGGTGGAAGCCGTGGTAATCCGTGTGATTGTTGCTGGGGCGCGATGACAGAATAGAAAAGGGCGGCCGCGCGGCCGCCCCCGGGACACCAATGCGGCATCAGGCGAACAGATCGACCATGCCACGGTCGCCGATCGAGACGGTGCGCGTGCGCGGCGCGACCTCGTTCACGGCCGGCGCGGCATCCTGGCCGTCACCCGTCAGGCCACCGGCGCCGCCCTGGCCGCCCTGGCCGCCCTGCGCCCGGCGGTCACTGTCCTGCTGCTGGCGCTGGTCGGGCACATTGGCGTCGACCGTGGCGTTGCCGAGCGCGATGCCGCTTTCGCTCATCATTTCGCGCAGGCGGGGCAGGGCGTTTTCAAGCGCCTGGCGCACGTCGAGCTGGTCGGACGAGAAGGCCACGGTGGCCTGGTCGTTGCTCACGTTCAGCACGATCTGCACCGGGCCCAGGTCGGGCGGGTTCAGGGTCAGCGTGGCCGCCTGCTCCTTGCCGACCATGTACACGATGCGCTGGCTGACCTGGTTGTCCCAAGCCTGGGTGCCCAGGCGCGCCGGGATGCGGTCACCCGGCATCGCCGGATTGCCCGTGGCATCGACCCTGGCCGCCTGGGCCTGCAGCGCGGCCAGCGGGGCCGGGGCTTCTTCGGCCACTGGCAATTGCTGCTGCTGTTGCTGTGTATCGCGCAACTGGGCCTGGAACTGGCCGACGTCCTGCTCGCCCTGTGGCAGCGCGGTGCCGGGTGCCTGAGTGGTGCGCAGGTCGGCAGGTGCCTGCTGCACGCCGCTGGCGAGTGCCTGGCCCTTGCCGCCGGCGGCGTCCGTGTCGTCGGTAGCGCCGGTGGTCATGGCTTTCATGTTGTCGAGCGCCGTTTCGAGCGCCGTCAGTTGTGCGTCGCCTTCCGTGGCGGCGCCGGCTGCGGCTGCGTCGGTGCTGATGGTGGCAGCGGTGCTGGCCGGCTGGCTCAGGCTGGCCATGAAGGCGAGCATGTCGGTGACCGGCGTGGTGGCTGCCGCTGCGGCCGCGGCCGCTTCTGCTGCAGCCGCGTCGTCGGCATCGCTTGCCGCATCCGCCGTGTTGCTGCTGGCCGCCTGCGTGGACTTGGCGTCACCGTCGTGCATCGGCGGGCGGATGGTCGAGCGGGTCGGGCCGTCGCGTACCGGATCGCGGTTGGCCGGTTTGTCGGCATTTGCCGGTTTTGGCCCTTGCGCCGGTTTCGGTTGCGCGGCCGGTTGTGGCGGCGGCGCAGCCGGCTGGCGCGTGGCCATTTCACGGTTCAGCGTGGCGCTGAATCCGCCAGTGCCGCTGCTCCGTGCTGCGTCGGCCAGGCGATCCGGCGTGGCCGGGCGCTGCGTCGTGGCGTTGGCGCCGGTGATCTGGAACGGGAGGGTGTTGGTCTGCATCGTCATGGTGGACTCGACTATCGACGTTGGTTCAGCGTTGTTTGTAACGGGCGCCACGGGCTGCGTGGTCATCCATCTGCTTCTGGTCGCGCTTGTTCTCGACCTTGAGTGCTTCGCTTGCTGCGCGTTCGTTCAGCGTGCGGTAGGACAGGCGCTTGCGCTCGCTTTCCTGCCAGGTCGTGCGCTCGAACGTCGCCTTGTTCTGCGCGTGTTTGAGCACTTCGCGCTGGCCATTCAATGCGTGGTCCAGCTTGCCGATGAAGGCAACGAAGTTGTGGTACGCGAAAGGCGTGATGCCGTCCATCTGGGCGGTGTCGAGCTTGCGCGCGTATTCGTCGCGGTAACCGACCAGCATGGCCAGCTTCTGCTCGGCGTCCTCGACCAGTTTCAGGGCCGCACCGAGCCGCTTGGCGGCCGCGTCGGAATCGCGTTGCGCCAGGTCGATCAGTGTTTCGAGAGCGGAAGCTTGTGCCATGGTGAATTACATTCTACCGGCATGACGTTGCCCGCAATCACTAGAATAACGTGGTCAATCGCCCCAAGCTCTCGGGAAGCGAGGCATTGTCATGGATTTCCTGGCACAGGAATTCCTCGATCTCGGTGTTCTTGGCAATCGCCATGTCGAGCACCGGATCGCTGCCGGCCGCATACGCGCCCACACTGATCAGGTCGCGCGAGCGCTGGTAGCGCGAATACAGCTGCTTGAGCTTGCGCGCCGCCAGCTGGTGCTCATGCGTGGTGATCGAGTGCATGGCGCGCGAGATCGATTGTTCGATGTCGATGGCCGGATAGTGGCCTGCTTCGGCCAGGTGCCGGTTGAGCACGATGTGGCCGTCGAGAATACCGCGCGCCGCATCGGCGATCGGATCCTGCTGGTCGTCGCCCTCGGACAGCACGGTATAAAACGCCGTGATCGAGCCGCCACCTTCGAGGCCGTTGCCGGCCCGTTCGACCAGTACCGGCAGCTTGGCGAACACGGATGGCGGATAGCCCTTGGTCGCCGGCGGCTCGCCGATGGCCAGCGCGATCTCGCGCTGCGCCATCGCGTAGCGGGTCAGCGAATCCATGATCAGCATGACGTTCTTGCCCTGGTCGCGGAAATATTCGGCAATGGCGGTGGCGTAGGCCGCGCCCTGCAGGCGCAGCAGTGGCGGCGAGTCGGCCGGTGCGGCGACCACGGCCGAGCGCGCGCGGCCTTCCGGGCCCAGGATCTGATCGATGAATTCCTTCACCTCGCGGCCCCGTTCACCGATCAGGCCGACGACGATGATCTCGGCTTCGGTGTAGCGCGCGATCATGCCGAGCAAGACCGATTTACCGACACCGGTACCGGCAAACAGGCCCAGGCGCTGGCCGCGGCCGACCGTCAGCATCGAATTGATGGCGCGCACGCCGACGTCGAGCGTGTCCTTGATCGGCGCGCGGTCGAGCGGATTAACGGGGCGGGCGTTGAGCGGCGCCATGTCGGACGTGCCGAGCGGCCCCAGGCCATCGAGTGGCCGGCCGGCGCCATCGACGACGCGGCCCAGCAGCTGGATGCCTACCGGCAGGTGGCGCGCGCGGTCTTGCGGCCGGCGCCGCCCGTGCGGCACGCTGCCCGGCGGCGGCAGCACGCTCTCGACGGGGAACACGCGCGAGCCGGGCACGACGCCTTCGGTGTCGCTTTGCGGCATCAAAAACAGGCGCTCGCCCTCGAACCCGACCACTTCGGCCTCGATCTGGCCGCTGGCGGTGGGAATCGTGCAGGCCGCGCCCACAGCCAGGCGCAGGCCAACGCATTCCATGACCAGGCCCGCCACGCGCGTGACGCGGCCCGAAATCTGCAGCGGCTCGGCAAAGCTGACGAGCGTGTCGCAATCGCGGATATACGCTTTCCAGCGCGCCGTATGGCGGTCGTGCGAGGACGCCTGGGGCGGGTGCAGGGTGGTGTGGTCGTCCATGTTACGGGCTCAGCCAGTCGACATTGGCGGCCAGCGCGTGCGTCAGGCGTTGCCAGCGCGCCTCGACCTGGGCATCGATCTGGTTGCTGGCCGTTTCAACGCGGCAGCCACCACGCGCGATTGCGGCATTTTCGATGATGCGCCAGCCGCCGGTGGCCAGTTCTTCGGCCATGCCATGGCGTATCAGTTCGGCGTCCTGCGGGTTGAGCATGAGAAGGGCAGGCTGCTGCAGGATCGGCAACTGGTTGATGGCGTCGCGCACCACCGACATGATGAGCTCGGGCCGCACGTCCAGACCGGTGCGCACCATGCCGCGCGCCAGGCGCAGCGCCAGGTCGAGCACGTCTTTGGCGATCGTCTCGTCGGCCTGCGACACGGCGTCGCCAAAGCTGGCAGCGACCGTGCGCAATTGCTCCAGTTCTTCTTTGGCCGCTTGCTCGCCTTCAGCGCTGCCGGCGGCGAAGCCTTCGGCATGGCCTGCAGCGTGGCCTTCGGCATGGCCCTGCGTGCGGCCTTCGTCCAGGCCCTGCGCGAAGCCTTCCTGGCGCGCTGCCTCGCGCATCGCTTCGAGTTCTTCGACGCTGGGCAGCATGACGTTCGGCGGCAGGCCGGCACCGATGCTGTTCAGCGACACGCCCGCCGGCACTGCGGGCGGGGATGGCTGCTCAGCAGCGCGCCGGGCAAGCGTGCTGGGGCGCTCGTCGCCAAACGAGGCCATCTCCCAGCGCTGGTAGGCGCTCTGCTGTTCTTTTGAAATTGCCATCAGACGAACGAATCCTCTCCTTTACCACCCAGCACGATCTGGCCTTCATCGGACAGTCGCCGCACGATCTGCAGAATCTGCTTCTGCTGGGATTCCACTTCAGACAAGCGCACGGGACCTTTCGATTCCAGGTCTTCGCGCATCATTTCGCTGGCGCGCTGCGACATATTCTTGAACACCTTCTCGCGCAGATCCTGCGAGGCGCCCTTGAGCGCGATGATCAGCATGTCGGACTGTACTTCACGCAACAGCAACTGGATACCACGATCGTCGATATCGATAATATTGTCGAACACGAACATCTCGTCCATGATCTTCTGCGCCATGTCGTTGTCGTAGTTCTTGATGTTGTCCATCACGGCCGATTCCTGCTCGCCGCTCATGAAGTTCAAGATCTCGGCCGCAGTACGCACACCGCCCAGCGACGACTTCTTGATGTGCTCATTGCCCGACAACAGCTTGGTCAGCACGTCGTTCAGTTCGCGCAGCGCCGCCGGCTGCACGCCGTCGAGCGTCGCGATACGCAGCACCACGTCGTTGCGCAACCGCTCAGTAAAGTTTGCCAGAATTTCACAGGCCTGGTCGCGCTCGAGGTGGACCAGGATCGTGGCGATGATCTGCGGGTGCTCGTTGCGGATGAGTTCGGCGACCGACACCGAGTCCATCCACTTCAGGCTCTCGATGCCCGACGCGTCCTTGCCGCCGAGAATCCGGTTGAGCAGCACGGCCGCCTTGTCGTCGCCCAGCGCCTTGGTCAGCACCTGGCGGATGTACTCGTCCGAATCCAGTCCCACGGTCGAGTGCAGATTGGTCTCGGTGACAAAGTCTTCGAGCACCGTGACCACCTGATCGTGCTGCACCGCCTTCATCTGCGCCATCGCGGCGCCCAGCTTGAGCACTTCGCGCGGGCCCAGGAACTTCATCACCTCGGCCGCTTCGGCCTCGCCCAGGGCCAGCATCAGGATGGCGGCCTTGTTGGTATTGTCTTTGTCTTTATCACTCATTTGAACCCAACCATCCCTTGATCACGTTGGCGACGATGCGCGGATCCTTGCTTGCCAGCTCTTGCGCCATTTTCAGGTTGGCGCGGTAACCCATGTCCTGGCGTATCTTTTCTTCTTCCTTGATCGCTTCTTCGGCCGGCGTGTCGGCGACTTCTTCTTCGGCGTTCTCGTCCTTTTCTTCTTCCTTCGGCTCTTCCGGCACGGCCGTGGCTTCGTCGAACTTCTTGATGGCCGGGCGCAGCAGCGGACGCAGGAAGCGGAAGTACAGGAAGGCGATCACGGCAGCCACGAAGGCATAGCGGGCCAGGTCCTTGAACAGCGGGAAGTTCGCCGGATCGCTCCACCAGGTCGGTTCTACCACTGCCTCGGCCGGTTTGTCCACGCCGTCGAATGGCGCGTTGGTCACGTTCAGCGTGTCGCCGCGCGCCTGGTTGTAGCCCATCGCCTGCTTGACCAGCTCATTGATCTGGGCCACTTCGGCCGCGGCCAGCGGACGCACGGTGACCTTGCCGGTGGCCGGATCGACGATGCGGCGGTGATTCACGACCACGCCGACCGTCAGGCGCTTGATGCCGCCCATCGGACGCTGCTCGTAGCGGATGGTCTTGTCGACTTCGTAATTCGTGGTCGAGTTCTTGCTGGTCGGGGCGCTTGGCTGCGCGCCTTCGGCTGGCGGTGCGCCGTCGATCGGCGCCGTGTTCACGCCCGGCGGCTGGTTCGACAGCGCGCCCGGCACGCCGGATGCCGCGCCACCTGCGCCGACCACTTCCGAACTTTGCGTGCTGCGGATCGCCTGCGGCTCCGGTGGCGAATTCGGCTTGTACATCTCGGCAGCCGTATCGACCTGGGCAAAGTCCACCTCGGCGGTCGCTTCGGCGCGCACATTGCCTTCGCCGACGAGCGGCTTGATGATCGACTCGACCTGCTTGATGATGTTCTGCTGGACCTGGTCAACGTACTTGAGCTGGGTCGGATCGAGCGACTTGCCGCCCGCGCCCTTGTTGCTGGTATCCGACAGCAGCGCGCCGTTCTGGTCGATGACGGTGACGTTGCCGGTGGTCAGTTCCGGCACGCTCGAGGCAACCAGGTGGACGATGGCGCTGACCTGGCCCGGATCGAGCGCGCGGCCCGGCTGCAGGTTCAGCAGCACGGACGCGGTCGGCTTTTGCTGGTCGCGCACGAAGACGGACGGTTTTGGCAACGCCAGGTGGACGCGCGCGGCGGCGACCGAACCCAGCGACTGGATCGAACGCGCCAGCTCGCCTTCGAGCGAGCGCTGGTAGTTGACCTGTTCCAGGAATTGCGAGACGCCCAGCTTCTGGTTTTCCATCAGCTCGAAGCCGACGTTGCCGCCTTTCGGCAAGCCCTGGGCCGCAAGCTTCAGGCGCAGGTCGTGGATCTGCTCGGCCGGCACGAGGATCGCATTGCCGCCTTCCGAAAACTTGTACTGCACACCCATCTGGTCGAGCGACGCGGTAATGGCGCCGCCATCACGGTCGCTGTAATTAGCGAACAGGATCCGGTACTCCGGCGCCTGGCTCCACATCCAGACCGCAATCATCAACGCCAGAATGAGCGCGACACCACCACCCACGGCAACGCGCTTGCCCATGGTCGTCTGGAAAAACGACGGGGTAGCGGGGGCCGGCGTGCCTGGTGGCGTGTCGATAAGGTTTTCAGCAGTTGCTGCCATGGTGGAGGGGCCTGGTCAAAATGGGTGGGGACAGCACGCATTATGGAGCCACCGGGCAACATTCAAACCCCGAAATAGCGGGCGTTTACGGGCCTGATTCGCACGTCAAATTCGCTTTTGCGCTGCTATTCTGCTTTCCTGAGTGCATTTGTAGAGTTTTCTGCAAGGCGAACACAAGCGGAGGGCAAGATGAGTATTGGCGGCATCGGCGGGATTGATACAAGCCGGATCCAGGCCATGATGGAGCAGCTCAAGGCGGCAGCGACCAAGGCGTCGGCAGCGCCCGAGGTGGCCAATGGCCTGGGCGGCGCGAGCGCGATCGGGGGCAAACCCACGGTCAAGCTCGATTTTGCGGAAGCCCTGCACAGCACGCTGCAGGGCGTGAGCGATCGTTCGGCCGAGGCGCAAGCCCTGAGCAAGCGGTTCACGATGGGTGACGATACGGTCAGCCTGTCGGACACGATGGTGGCGATGCAAAAATCGAGCATTGCGTTCCAGGCGACTGTGCAGGTACGCAACAAAATGATTTCCGCCTATCAGGACATCATGAACATGCAGGTGTAATGCCCTAGCGGTCGAGCGTATCGAGCTTGCGGTCGAGCATATCGCCGCGCGTGCGCATGGTCTGCTCGGCCTGCTGGAGCGTGCGTTCGGTAACGCCATCGATGGCCGGGCCGCTGGAAGGCACGATGCGCGGCGTGATGACGACAATCGTTTCGGTGGCCGCGCCGCCGTCGTCGGTGCTGCCAAAGGCGCCGCCAATCACCGGAATATCCGACAGCAGCGGGATACCCAGGCGCCGGTAGGTGCGGCTGCGCTTGATCAGGCCGCCGATCAGCACCGGTTGTCCGTCACTGGCCACCAGTTGCGTATTCACTTCAGTCGTCTTCTTTGACGGAATGCCGGCCGATACCGAGCCCGAGCTGACCTCAGGCCGGATCTTCATCATGATGCGCCCGTCGGCGTCGACCGACGGCGTCACGCGCAGGATCACGCCGGTGTCGAGGAACTCGATCGATTCGGACGTGACATTGTTGATCGTCGTCGTCAGCCGGTAGCCCAGCTGGTCGCCGACATTCGTGCTCGCCTCCTGATCCTCGAGGGCGAGCAGGCGCGGCGTGGCCAGCGTGTGCACGCGGCCCTTGTTGCTCAGCGCGCTCAGGTAGGCCTCGATATTTCCATTGACCAGGTTCAGGAAAAAGCGCGGGCCGGCGCGCGTGGCAAAGCCTGTCGCGCCCACTGTGTCGGGGCCATCGCCGCTGAACACGCGCGACCAGTCGACCCCGAAGTTTTCGTTCTGGTCGAGCGTGATTTCCAGGATCTTTGCTTCGATCAGGATCTGCTGCGGCGCACGGTCGATTTCACGCAGCACCAGCGCTGCGCGCTCCAGGCCCGCCGCGGTCGCTTCGATCACGAGCGTCTTGGTCTGGTCGAGCACGGTGACCGTGCCGGGCACGCCGATCTGGCGCGCCAGGATGGCGCCCACCTTGGTCACGTCGGCGTAGCGCACCTTCATCGCCTTCACCTGCAGAATGGCGCCGCGCTCGGGCAGCGCGGTCTTCGGATCCGAAATCAGGAAACCGCCCGCACGTTCCGTGACCGCAAAGCCGCCGGCTTCGGCGATTGCCTCGATCGCCTCGCGCACCGTCATGTCGTACAGGTTGATCGAGACGTTGCCGCCAACCCCCTTGCCAAGCACGATATTGATGCGCGCGCTGCGCGCAATCATGTTGAACAATTCTTCGATGGGCGTGTCGCGGAATGTATACGACATCGTCACCGGGGCCAGCGGTACCGGTGCGGTGGCCGTGCTTTTCGTCACCACGGCCGGCGCGACAGTGTTCGCGGCTGCGGGCAGTGCGAGCGACGCCCAGGCTGCGCACAGGGCGACGAGCAGGAAGCGCGGCGTCATTGGGTGTCCTTGTCCTGCATGGTCAGCAGGTGCTGGTTGCCGGCGTGCGCCAGCAGCACGCCGCGCGCATCGATGCGCACGACCGTATAGCCGGCGACGCGCTCGCCGGTGGCCACGACATTGCCGTCAAGATTGGCCAGCGAATGCGCGCCGTTGAGCACCACCGCGCGCAGGCGTGGCGGCGTGGCGGGCACGGGCGCAGGCGCATCAGCGGCCAATGGCGCGCTGGCCGGGAGCCGGCTCACGAACGGATCGCGCACGATGCGGGGCGGCGTGGCCAGCACATTGGCTGCCAGGCCAGCAAGGACCAGCGCCAGCGTCGGCATCAAAGTGTGTTTCATGGTGGTGGTGTTCCAGTGTCGTGGATGACAAGCTGCAGGGTGATGGCGCGGTCGTCGGTATCGTCGGCGGCTTCCACGGTCAGTTGGTGGATGCCCACGGTTGGCTGCTGCCGCTCGATGGCGGCGAGCCAGTCCAGCAGGGCGGTGTAGCGGGCGCTGGCGACGATCTCGACCGTGAGCAGGCGCACGCCGCCCACGGTGCGCTGCGCGCCTTGCGCTGCCGACAACACGGCCACGTCGGACGCTGCAGCAATGCGACTGACCGCCGCGATGAGGGCCAGCGGCTCCGGGGGCGCTGGCGCCGGCGTGATGGCAGCGGCGAAGACCGTCGGCGGCGCAGCGCCTGGTGTGGCCGTGCCCGCTGCTTCGAGTGCGGCCAGCGCTGCCTTGTGCTGCCGGTAGGCGGCCAGCGGCGCGCGCAGGGCCAGCGTCCAGGCCAGCAGCAGCGCGATGACGATCGCGCCGCCGACGATGAGATTGAGCTGGCGCGCGGGCAGGGCGGCGAGCAGGTCGCGCAGTTTCGGGCTCATGGCGCCTCCACCGGCGGGACCAGCATGACCACGGCGCGGAAATCGATCGCCGCCGTCGACGGATTGGCGCTGCTCGAGAGCAGTTCGACGCCATGCATGCCGGGCATGCGCCCCAGGTTCGACAGGAAATCCGTGATGCCGTTGTAATCGGCAGCCTGACCGGCCAGTTCGACGCTGCTGATCATCACCAGCGTGCCGCCATCGGCGTTGCCGGTGGCGAATGTCGTTGCCCGGCTGTCCGGGGCCGGGGCCGAAGCGGTGGCCGGGGCCGCCGTGGCCAGTTGCAGGTCGCGCTGCAGATTGATGGCGGTCAGCCAGGCATTCGCGGGCAGGGCGCTGTCGATGGCGGCGGCCAGTGCGGCCAGTTCGCCTTCGCGCCGCAGCGCGCGCAGCAGGCCCTGCTGCTGCACGAGACGTTCGCGCGCCGCGTACGCGGTGGCCGCCTGCGCCTGGCTGGTCTGCGCCGCGCTGGCTGCCTGCTGCAGCGTGGCCGTGCGGCGCTCCAGCGCGGCGCTCTGCCAGCGCAGCGCCCCGCTGCCTGTCGCCGCGGCCAGGACGATCGCCGTCAGCGCCATGCCGGCGCGGCGCAGCGTGCGGCGCACGCGCACGCCATCTCGATAGCTGCGCGGGATCATGTCGATATCAGCCATCGGCGCCTCCGCGCAGCGCCAGGCCGGTGGCCAGCGCGAGCGATGTCGTCGCCTGTTCGCCTGCCGTGCCGTGTGCCATATTTTGGGCCGACTCGGGGAAAGCACCGAACGGATCGAGCAGGTGCACCGGCACGTCGATCAGCTCGGCGATCCGGGACTGGATGTCGGGGTAGCGCGCCAGGCTGCCATTGAGGTACAGGCGGCTGATCGAGCTGCCGCGCGTGCGCGAGGCCACGTACACCTGGGTATGGGCGAGTTCGTCTGCCAGTGCCTGGCAGGCCGGGTGCAGGATGGCGCGGATCGCGCGCCGCAGCTCGATGTGCGGATCGTCGATGGCCATGCCGGGGCGCGCGCCGATGCCGTGCTGGCGCAGCAGGCTGGCGGCCGTATCGGGTTGCAGGTCGAGCGCGCCCGCAACAGCCCCCGCCAGCATGTCTTCGCCAAACGCAATCTCGCGATCGAGCATCAGGCGCCGGCCCCAGATCACGGTCAGGTAGCTTTTGGCAGCGCCGAAATTGAGCAGCGCGACCGACTGGCCGACGTCGCTGCCGTGCAGCGTGGCCAGCAGGCGGCCGATGGCAGCCGGGCCGATGTCAAGGGCGACCGGCTCCAGGCGCGCGTGTTCCAGCATCGCCAGGTAATCGAGCACCCGGTGCTTGAGCGCGGCAGCGACCAGCACCTGCCGTTCGCCGCCATCCATGTCGGCGCCGCGCACCTGGTAATAATCGATGACGTGCTGCCCGGCGCGCTCGCCCAGTTGCTCGCTCACCGCGCGGCCCACTGCCTGCGCCTCGGTCTGGCCGGTGGCGACGTGCACGGTGAGCGGCAGGATGCGCACGTCGGCCGGGGGCAGCGCGGAAATCACGCGGCGGCCCTGGAAAGGCGCCTGCGCCAGCGCGGCATCGACGAATTGCACCAGCGCCTTCGGGGAGGCCAGCAGCACGTCACGCGGCATCGGATAGGGCAGCGAACTGGCAGCGCGCAGCCGCCAGCCGCCATCGCGCCAGTCGGCCTGTACCAGGTTGAGCCGGTTGGCGGCGAAGTCGGCGCCAATGGGCCGCGCGCTTGAGGGCTGCAGGCGGCGTCGCAGGCCAGCCACAAGACGATGGAGGGTCATGGCGCGGCGTCTCCAGTCATGGCGCCAGGCGCGTGTGGATGCATGGGTTCGTTCATCAGCATTTGTCGGCTGCGACAACGCGTAGCAGCGGGCGCCGGCTGTCGCTCGCTTCGTTGCTGTAGAAGGTGGCAGCCTGGCCCGGATCGGGCAGGCGCAACAGCAGGCCGTGCTCGGGGAAGCGTTTGGCGGCCCAGCTGTCAATCAGGCCGGTGACGTTCAGGATGGCCGGACCGGTGCTGGTCACGCTGGCGCTGGCCAGCACCGCGCTGTTGTAGGCGCCGCCATCCCAGGTGGCGCCGCCGCGCGGCCTGGTCCAGGTCGCGCTGTCATCCCAGGGCGCTGTGACCCGGTGCACCGCGATCCGGCGCGCGGTACTGCCTGTGCTTGCCTGCACCAGGGTGAGCGTGGCCGAGAGCACCCGTACATCGTCGTCGACATCGTCCAGCTTCCAGGACATCAGGATGTGCGCCCCGTTTGAAACCAGGCTCAGATTGCCCTTGTTGAGCGGCCCGCTCTGCCGGGCGATCGTGGTGTCCTTCACATCGTCGTCGATATCGTAACTTTTTGGGTCTGTCAGCTTGTAGATACGGACTTCGCGCTCTTCCGGCGTGCGCACGGCCCCGTTGAATTGCCCGCTGGCGGTGATCTTGATCTTTCCGGAATTCTCCTTGGCCGATACCGTGAAAGTGCCTGCGCCGAAGGGTTGGTCCTTGTAGCTCGTGCCCTTGCAATCGTTGAGCTGGCTGGACCAGCGCACAGCCGCAATCCCGGCTTCGGCCACGTAGGCCGCGGCGCGGCCTTCGTAATCGTCATTGATCGAGCGCAGTTCGACGCTCCCCGCGCGGTGCATGCCGAATGCCAGCGCCGCCAGCGTGGCCAGCAGCAGCGCGACCATCAGCAGCAAGGCGCCGCCCTGGCGCGGCGGCCTCATAGCGGCGCGCCCAGGCGCACGCTGCGCGTGTACGCTACGCTGCAGGCTTGCACGCCACTGCCGTCGCAATCCGGGCGCGCCAGTACCAGGGCGATGCGCAGGACCGGTTGGCCCACGCCGTTGTCGGGAATGTCGACGGCGAACGATTGCACGCTGGTGGCGAGCACGGACTGGCGCGCAGGGGTGGCGGTGGAGTGGCTTTCCAGCAGGACGCCGTTCTGCAGCGTGTATTGCAGCGGTGCGAGCCAGGCCGCGGGGTTGCCGGCATTTGCCTTATCGGGTATCGGTCCGGGCACCGGTCCGTTGCGCGTGGACTGGGCGGCAATGCGGTTGATGGCGTAGCGCGCGTCCGCGTTGCGGTCCAGTTCCGCGCGCACGAAGCGCGCATTGTCGGCGCCCGCGCGCAGCATGTCGGTCAGGGGCAGCATCACGATCGCCGCGATGGCCAGGCCGATGAGCAGTTCGAGCAGCGTATAGCCGCGTGCCAGGCGAAGCGCGTTCATTGCGCCACCAGCGTGGCAAGGGGAAACCGGCCGTCGGCCGTCACGAACGCCACCACGCGCAGCAGGTAGCTGCTGGTGCCGGAGGCACCAAGCTTGCGCGTCCGGTCAGTGCCGTACGAGGTGATGGTGACCGTCATCGGGGGACAATCGGGCGCCGTCGGCAGCGCGTTGGCGCCGGCCGGCGTCGAGTAGGTCGATGGTGCATCGGGTTCGCCGACGGCGGCGTACAGGTTGCCATAGGGTTCAGCCAGCACCGATTCCATCAGCGTGCTGACGCAGTCGAGATCGCGTGCCGCGAGGGCGCTGTCGGCAGGCACGTTGATGGCGCCGCGCAGCGCATTGGCGGCCGGGATCAGGCAGACCGACAGCAGCAGCAGGGCGAACACGGCTTCGAGCAGCGTCATGCCGGCACCCCTGGTGCGCGATGGGAGAACATGCATGGTCGGCAAGATGGTCAGGAAACCGTGATGCGACCAGTGGCGTCGATGGTGATCGTGCGCTCGACATTGCCGGCGCCCAGTACGACCTGGCCCGCGCGCAGCACACGATCGCGCGCCGCGCCGCTGCCTGCACCACGCAGCAGCTTGCCGGCTGCATCGAATGCGACGGCAGCAGCGGTCGAGTTGTCCTCGAAGGTAAAGGTGCAGCGCACGAGGGCCATGGTGTTTCCGGCGGGGGCAGCGTTCAGGTTGAGCAGGTAGGGTGCGCGGGCGAATGGGTGTTCGACGGGTATGTTCGACGCCGTAGTGGTGGTCCGGGCAGTAACCAGGGCGTACACGGCGATCGCATTGGCCGGCGCATCGCAGTCAAACAGCCGTTGCTCGCCACTGTACTGCGCGTCTTCGCGGGCAAAGCGCAGCGCATTCACCACTTCGCCGGCGGCTGCATCGGCGCGAAACTCTGCCACCGGTTGCGCCGTCGGGATGGCAACGGCGGCGGCGATGGCGAGGATGGCGACCACAATCAGGAGTTCGGTCAGCGTGTAGGCTGCGCAATGGCGTGCGTACATGCTGACTGACTCAGGATCAGTGGGCCGAGAAAGCCCGGCCGTCAGGACCCACAGCGTTGCTGTTCATAACAAACTGGCCGGAACGGATGTCATAGGCCCAGCCTCCGATAGCAGCGGTCGGGACAATCGGCACACCGGTGTTGGTGACCGTAATGGTGGCGACGTTATTGATTGGCTCGTTAGGGACACCCTGGCGCAGATAGGGACCGAAGCGGAATTCACCGCCAGCGACCGAACAAGTCTGACCTCGTGCATTGGATGCGAACTGCATCTGGTCCCTGAAAGCCTGGAACGAGCCTGCTTCACCAGTGCCTTGCGTTGCTCCGGCTGGACAAGTGCCGCCGCTCGAAGCGTTGACGCCAGGGTAGATGAAACCAGTATGCTGGGCGCGGTACTGTTCAATGGCGTTGCGAACCGACGCCAGGTTTGCATCGAGTGCCGAGTTCTGCGCATCAGCCGTCGCCGCCGAAAACTGTGGAATCGCAATCGCAGAAATAATTGCCAGAATAATCACAACAATCAGCAATTCGATCAGGGTAAAACCGGCTGCGGCGGTGCGCTTGAATGAACGGAACATGGCTTTTCTCTTGGGTTGAACCACACTGCCCGGCAGTGATGGCTTGTTAAAATTCACAATGCCGTAGAGTAACATGACCATGTTTCCGCACGGAATGTCGAAATGTATCGTGTGAAGAATGTGTGGTTTTTGAGAAACGATTCAGTGCACAGCGCGTGATAATTTAAATATCGGCAAGATGAGCGAACTGACAATGGTGCCGACGAGTACACCCATTACCAGCAGCATCACGGGTTCCGCCATCTTCGTCAGGCGCGCCAGCAGGCGCGTCAATTCGCGGTCGTACGAGTCGGCCACGCGGGTCATGACGCGGCCCAGCGTGCCGGTCGCCTCGCCGGTAGCGATCATCTGGCGCACCGACAGTGGCACGAAATTGCTGTGCTCGAAGCCGGCGGCAATGCCCTTGCCCTCGGTGACGTCGCGTTCGAGGTCGAGGATGAAGCGCTGGAAGTCGGCATTGGTCACCACCGCGCGGCAGGCCTCGAGCGTGGCCAGGATCGTCACACCGTGTTCGAGAGAAATGCCCATCACGCGCAGCAGGCGCGTCAGATAGATCTTGGCGAACACGTCGCGCACGACCGGCAGGCGCAACTTGGCGCGGTCGATCGCGACGCGCACGCCGGGCTGACGCATCAGCACCCAGCCCGCGCCAACAGCGCCGGCCGTGAGCGCCGCGACAATCGCGCCATGCCCCGTAAGTACCTCGCTCACCACCAACAGCACGCGCGTGGTGATCGGCAACTGGTCATGGATCGACGCGAACATGACGGCAAACTTGGGGAACACGAACGTCAAAATGAACACCACCACCGCGAACGAAAACGTCAGCAGGATCACCGGATACGACAGGGCCGAGACCAGCATCGCGCGCAGGCGCTCTTCTTTTTCGTCCAGCTCGACCAGTTGCACCAGCACCTCGGCCATGAAGCCGCCGGCCTCGCTGGCCGCGATCAGGTTGACGTAGCTGCCCGGGAACAGCGCATGGCGCCCGAGCGCCGACGAAAAGCGTTCACCGGCCAGGATGTCGTCACCGATGGTCCCGATCATCGTGCGCAGCTGGCCCGGCTCGGTCTGGTCGTGCAGCGATTGCAGCGCCGTGTGCAGCGGCACGCCCGTTTCGAGCAGCAGCGCCAGGCGTTCGGTAAACAGCGCCCGTTCGCGCATGCCCGGCGGACGTGCGCCGAGGGTCCACCACGAGGCGGCTGACGGTGCGGTCTTGCGGGCCGGGTCGGGGCCCGGGCCGGCGGCGTCGAGTTCGATCGGCATGGCGGTTACAGCGAATGCACGACGCGCGCGATTTCCTCGGGCGTCGTGTGGCCATCGAAGGCGCGCGCCATGCCGTCGGCGTACAGGTCATGGTGGCCGGTCGAGGCCACGTGCGCAGCCAGCTGGTCCTTGCTGGCATTGGCCACGATCATGCGCTGCAGGTCGGGACCGACTTCGAGCAGCTCGTAGATGCCCATGCGGCCCTTGTAGCCGGAGTCATAGCAGGCCGGGCAACCGCGCCCGCGCATCAGGCGCAGGTCGCCCTGGCCGCGCCAGCGGTAAGCCGCCGCCGCTTCGGGCGTGGCCAGGTAACTGGTGCGGCAACCCTGGCACACGCGCCGCACGAGACGCTGCGCCATCACGCCGATCAGCGCCGACGACAGCAGGTACGGCTCCACGCCCATCTCGACCAGGCGCGAGACTGCGCCCAGCGTGTCGTTGGTGTGCAGCGTGGTCAGCACCAGGTGGCCGGTCAGCGCCGCCTGCACCGCGATCTCGGCGGTCTGGCGGTCGCGCACTTCGCCGATCATGATGATGTCCGGGTCCTGGCGCAGCACGTGTTTCAGGATCTTCGGGAAGCTCAAACCAATGGCGTCGTTGACCTGGTTCTGGTTGATGATGTCGAGCTGGTATTCGACCGGATCCTCGATCGTGACGATGTTCTTTTCGATGCTTTTCAGGTGGCTGATCGCCGCGTACAGGCTGGTGGTCTTGCCGCTGCCGGTCGGGCCGGTAACCAGGATCAGACCATGGCTGCGGCCCAGCAGGCGCTTGAACGCGCCGACCGCATGTGCATTCATGCCGAGCTTGTCGACGTCGAGGATCGACTGGTTCTTGTCGAGCACGCGCAGCACGACCTTTTCGCCGTAGATGCCGGGCAGCGACGAGAAGCGCAGGTCCACCGTGCGGCCCTGGGTCGCCACCTGGATGCGGCCGTCCTGCGGCAGGCGGCGCTCGGCGATGTCGAGGTTGGCCATCACCTTCAGGCGCGAGACGATGGCGGGGTGCTGGTCCACGCGCGGCGACATGACTTCGTACAGCACGCCGTCGATGCGCAGCCGGATGCGGGCGCGGTTGCGCGAGATCTCGATATGGATGTCGCTGGCGCCATCGCGGATCGCGCGCTGGATCACGGCATTGACCATATTGATGACGGGGCTGGCGCCGGCCATCTCGTCGATCTGCGTGTAGTCGTCGGGAATCGTCGACTCGATCAGTTCCAGGTCGCTCGCTTCGGTCTGCACGAAATCGGGCAGGGCGCCGCCATAGGCTTCGTCGGCCAGACGCCGGATATCGGCCGGCGGCGCGACCACGATGCGGATGCGCACGCCGGTGCGGGCGCGCAGTTCGTCGATGCTGTGGATCGCCTGCGGTTCGGCGCTGGCCACGGTCAGTGTGCCCTGCACCTGGAACAGCGGCAGCACGTTCAGGCGCCGCGTGACATCGCGTTCGAGCAGCGCCAGCGCGCCCGGGTCGTACAGGCCGGTGCGCAGCTGCACATACGGCAGGCCCAGCTGGTCGGCCAGCGCCTGGTACAGCGCCGCTTCGGTGATCCACTTGCGCTCGACCATGATGAGGCCCATGCGCTTGCCGGTCTGGTCCTGCAGGCGCGCCGCCTCGGCGACCTGTTCAGCGCTGGCCGCGCCACGCTCGACCAGGATGTCGCCCAGCTTGCTGCCCGGTTCGCGCACGCGGCGCGGCGCGGTAGGCCGCGCATCGAACAGCGGCAGCTGTTCCAGCAGACCCGTGGCCGCCAGGATGTCCTGCAGCAGGGCATTCGGGTAGGCCAGCTTGAGCCAGCCGCCAAGCTCACCGAGGCGCTCGCCCATGTCGGCCATCATGCTCAGCGCGCGCCCGGACAGCAGCGTGACCTTGCCCAGGTCGACCACGATCGACACCTGGTGCTGGGCCACGCATTCGTTCAGCGCCGCCTGCAGCGTCTGGACGGCCTCGTCGGCCACCAGCGCCGTCAGCGGCGCCAGATACGTCATGGCGCCGATGCGGCTGCGGGTGATCCGCTCGGGGGCAGCGGTCTCGCTCATGCGGTGACGGCGACCTGCGCTGGGGCCGGTGCTGGCACCGGATCGCGGGCGATGCGGAATTCGGCGATCCAGCCCGGTTCGGCGCGGCATACCGTTTCAAACATCGCCACGACACCCGGGTCGAGCTGGGTGCCTGCGCAGCGCGCGATCTCGGCCATCGCCACTTCGTGGCTGCGCCCGGCGCGGTAGGCGCGCGAGCTGGTGATCGAGTCGTAGGTGTCGGCCACTGCAATGATGCGCGCGTTGTACGGGATGTCGTTGCCGGCCAGGCCATGCGGATAGCCAGTGCCGTCGTACTTTTCCTGGTGGTGGCGCGCGCCCGGCACCGCGCCCTTGAGGCGGTCGATGTGGCGCAGGATTTCGTAGCTGCGCTCGGGATGGACCATGATGAAGGTGAATTCATCGCGCGTCAGGCGGCCCGGCTTGCACAGCACGGCGTCGGGGATGCCGATCTTGCCGACGTCGTGCAGCAGCGAACCCCAGAACAGGTTGTCCAGTTCACGCGGCGGCAGGCGCAGCGCGCGGCCGATTTCCATCGCGATGTGGTGCACGCGCTCGCTGTGGCCGCGCGTGTACGGGTCTTTCGCTTCGACCGCTTCGATCAGCGCGGCCGCCATCTGCTGGTTGAACTTGCTCGTTTCGGCCAGCATGCTGTGCATGCGCGACAGGCTCGACAGGTGATTGGCCAGCACTTCGCCCAGCTTGCGGTCGCTGTTGCTGAAGTCTTCCTTGTTCGCATGGTTGAGCAGCACCAGGATCGCCACGACCGACTTGTCCTGGAAGACCGGGCAGCACAGGATCTTGAACGGCATGTCGGTGAAGATGTAGGCGCGGCGCGGATCGTCGGGTTCGTTCATGACGATCGGCTGGCGCGACGAATGCGAGAAGCGGTACAGGTCGCCGCGCATCTCGACCAATACCAGGTCGAGGTTATGGATCGGCGCCGACAGGTTGGTGGCCGAGACGCACAGGTTCTCGCCCGGCTTGATGAAGGCGGCGACGTCGGCGTCCATGTGGCTGGCCCAGCTCTCGAGCAGCTCGCCGAACAGGTCTTCGCCCGTGGTCATGTCCTGCACCTGGCGGTCGATCGCGTACACCAGGTGCAGCTCTTCGTAGCGGTCCGACAGTTCGCCGGCCATCGCATCGAGCTCGCCCTGCGTGCGGCAGTCGTCGGCGATGGTGCTGGCGATGTCTTCGAGCGCTTCGGCCAGCGCGTCCCAGGCGAACGGCACGTCGGTGGCCGCCGTGGTCGCCTTGTCCGCACGAACCGCGAGGTAGCCGATCAGGCCGCTTTTGGCGATGATCGGCGTGTAGAGCAGGGTGGCATCGCCCGCATCGTGGCGCTGCATGCCGTCGCCCGTGGATGGCCAGGCGAAGCCGCCCGCATTGAGCGCCGTGATCCACGATGCGAGCGTCGTGTCGCCAGGCGCGCTCCAGCAGGGCGCGCCAGCGGCGTCGCAGACGGCCAGTGAATAATCGCTCCCGGTGCTGCGGCGCAGCCAGCGCTCGTGGCGGGTGTAGTCGAGGGTGGGCAGAAGATCAAGGGACATGGGCAGGCTTTGGTGGCTGGCGCGGCGTTACGCCAGGGCCGCGAAATGGCGGGACAACCGCGCCACCAGCTGGCGCGGGCTCAGGGGTTTTTCAAGGAATTCGGTATTGGCCAGTTCGCGCGCCCAGGCACGCTCGTCGAGCGCGGTCATCGACGTCATGACCAGGATCAGGAACGGGTGGTCCGGATAGGTGGCGCGAGCCAGCGGGCACAGCGTGCGCCCGTCCATCCCGTCCATCTGGATATCGCTGATCAAGACATCGGGCAGCTGCTGCGCCATCGCGGCCAGCGCGGCGTTGCCATCGCTGGCGGTGGCCACGATATAGCCTTCGCGTTCGAGCGACAGGCGCAGCACGCGCAGGACATGGGGCTCGTCGTCGACGAGCAGGATGTGGCGCGCGCTCATAGCACGGCAGCGCCGGCGGGCGCGGAAACGATTTTCAAGTGCACCGAGAAGGTGCTGCCCACGCCGGGTTCGCTTTCGACGACCAGGCGGCCGTGGTGCAGTTCGACGATCTGGGCTGCCAGGTACAGGCCCAGGCCGTGGCCACCGCGCTGGGTGGCGGCGCCTGCTTCACTGACGCGGTAGAACTTCTCGAAGATGCGGTCCTGGGCTTCCGGCGCGATGCCGATGCCGGTGTCGCGTACGCTGATCACGATTTCATTGTCCTCATTGCGGGCCGCCAGCGTCACGCTGCCGCCCGGGCGGTTGTATTTGATGGCATTGGTCAGCAAGTTGTTCAGCGCAATGCGGAACAGGTCCTTGTCGATCGCCACGGCCTCGAGTTCGCGCGGCAGGTCGAGCAGCACGCGCAGCTGCTTGCCTTCGGCGCGTGGCAACGCCTGCTCATACGCGTCGCGCAGCATGTCGTCGAGCCGCACGCGATTGCGTTCGGGACTCATGCTGCCGGTTTCCAGCTTGCTTACGTTGAGCAGGTTGCCCACCAGCGCATTCATGCGCTCGATCTCGTCCTGGATCACGTTCAGCGATTCGACGCGCATGCTCTCGTCGTCGCTGTCGGCCAGCATCTCGGCGTACATGCCGATGACGTTGAGCGGCGACTTGAGTTCGTGCGAGACGTGGGCGACGAAGTCGTTGCCCGCCTGGCGCGCCAGGTATTCGCGGGTGACGTCGCGCAGCACGACCAGCGTGCCGAACGACATCGTGCCGTGCCCGCCGCTGAGCGGTTGCGCGGTGGCGCTCAGCTGCCGGCCTTCGACATTCAGCGGCGCGAAGTCGATCTTGTGCGAGCGGGCGTTGTCGCGCAGGTCGCCGCTGTAGCGGCCGAACAGCGTGCGCAGCGCCGGATCGCAGCACCAGGCATCGAGCGGCTGTCCCAGGATCTGGTCCATCGGGATGCCCAGCAGAGGCTCGACCTTGCCGGAGGCGAACGTGACGTCGCCGGCCGGATCGAGCATCAACAGGCCGTCCGGCAGCGACTGCAGCGCCGCATTGAGCTTCTTGCTGCCGTATTGCAGCAGGCGGTTGTCGGCGGTGGTGTTGAGCGAGCCTTCCTCGAGCTGGACGATGCGGGCGCCGGCCTGGTCGAGGTAGTGCTGCATATTGGTGATCAGCTCGCGCATGTCGTCAGCGCCTGGCTGATCCGGCCTGCCGGGCGCGGCAAGCTGGCGCAGCTGGCCACGCAGCTGGTGGCTGAGCGCCGCGAGCGGCGCCATCTCGCGCTTGATGACGACGTACATGACTGGCACGACCAGAAACATCATCAGCGCCAGCAGCGCGAGGAACGACACATCCTGCGCCAGCACGGTAAAGCCCGGCTGGTGGAAGCCGACGCGGACAAACGCCTTGCCGCCGCTGCCGTCGGCCAGCGGGCCATAGAATTCGCGCAGCGGCTCGCTGCCGCCGGTTGCCGGGAGCGTGCGCTCACCGAAGCCGGCCTGCGCATCGGCAGGCAGCGGCGTGGCAGGCGCGATGCTGCCGCTGCCCGCGATCTCGGCCAGCGTGCGGCCGGTCGCATCGCCAATTGTCACATAAGCAAAGTCGCTGCCGTCGTTCGAGGCAAGCACTGCGGCGAGCACGCCGCTGCGGCCGCTGCTGTCGGCAAGGAGCGCCATCGGGACGGTGCTGAGCGCCTTGACCAGTCCGACACCCTTGTTGCGCACCTGCGCAGCCTGGCTGGCCTGCTGCCGGACCACGAGCAATGCGACGACGAGGGTAATGGCCGCCAGTGCACAGGCGATGAGGATGATGCCGATGCGGTTGAGTTTCATGCGGATGGACTTGGCGAAATGGAATCTAGCGAACTGTAACGATCAAAACTATAGGTTGGCGGTTGCAAACAGGCAAATAAAATTCCAATTGTGCGCAACATTTCTTTAAAAAAATAATTGTGTGACAACGTTGAATGTTGTTTTCACGTTGTCTTCACGTCCACCGTCAGTCCATGGATGTGTCATGGCGTCGTCACGATCCGGGCGTACGCTGGCGCCGTCTTGCATCATGTCGACAAGACAATAAATTGCAACATAAATTTCCCGGCTAAAACATTCACGTCTTTGGATACGCCCCTATGACTTCACGACGCAGTTTCCTGCGCAACAGTGCGCGCGCGGGTATCGCAGCCGGCACGTTTGCCGCCTTTCCGCCCGCCATCCAGCGCGCCCTTGCCATCCCGGCCAATAACGCGACGGGGACCATCCGCGACGTCGAGCACGTCGTGATCCTGATGCAGGAAAACCGCGCGTTCGACCATTACTTCGGCACGCTCAAGGGCGTGCGCGGCTTCGGTGACCGCTTCACGATCCCGCTGCCCGAAGGGCGCAGTGTCTGGCAGCAGCGCCTGGCCAACGGCAACGTCGTGATGCCGTTCCACCTGGACGCCAGCCGTGGCAACGCCCAGCGCGTCAATGGAACGCCCCACGATTGGCTCGACAGCCAGCTGGCCTGGGACAACGGCCGCATGGACCAGTGGCCGCGCTACAAGAATCCCATCTCGATGGGCTACTTCAAGGAAAGCGAGATTCCGTTCGCGTTTGCGCTGGCCAATGCGTTCACGGTCTGCGACGCCTACCACTGTGCGATGCACACGGGGACCGACGCGAACCGGTCGTTCTTCCTGACCGGCACCAATGGCGCCGGACCCACCGGCACGGCCTTCGTCTCGAATGAGTGGGATGCCATCGACGGCCTGCCAGGCGGCGTGAACACCGGCTATACCTGGACCACGTATGCCGAGCGTCTGGAGAAGGCAGGCGTGAGCTGGATCAGCTACCAGAACATGCCCGACGAATGGGGCGACAATATGCTGGGGGCATTCCGCCAGTTCCGGCGTGCCAATATCGCGTCGGGCTATCCGGTGTCCAGCGGCGGCGCCCCCGGCCAGCCATACACCAACACGGGCCAGGCGCTGCCGTATCACGCCTACGATGCGGCCACCGACAACGCGAAGAACCCGCTCTACAAGGGCATTGCCAACACCTTGCCGGGTACCAAGCCCGAGCAATACCTGGACGCCTTCAGGCGCGACATCCGCGAAGGCAAGCTGCCGCAGGTGTCGTGGATCAACGCACCATCGATCTACTGCGAACACCCGGGCCCATCGAGCCCGGTGCAGGGCGCCTGGTTCCTGCAAGAGGTGCTGGACGCGCTGACGGCCAATCCCGAGGTCTGGAGCAAAACGGTCCTGATCGTCAACTTCGACGAGAACGACGGCTACTTCGACCACGTGCCGTCGCCCTCCGCGCCATCGCCGGACGGCAAGGGCGGCTACGCCGGCAAGACGACGCTGTCCCCTGGCGCGCTGGGCCCGGAATACTACACGCACCCCCGGCCTGCCGGCAGCACCCGGCAACCGGCGGCGGACGGGCGCGTCTATGGGCCCGGTCCGCGCGTGCCGATGTACGTGATTTCGCCGTGGAGCCGCGGCGGCTGGGTCAATTCGCAGGTGTTCGACCACACGTCGGTGCTGCGCTTCCTGGAAACGCGCTTCGGTGTCATCGAGCCGAACATCAGCGCGTACCGCCGCGCCGTCTGCGGCGATCTGACGAGCGCCTTCAACTTCGCGACACCGAACGACGAGGCGCTGCCGGCACTGCAGGGCCGCACCAATCGCAGCCAGGCCGACGCCCTGCGCGCCGCGCAGCAACGCCTGGCGCAGATCGCGCCGCCGGCGTCGCCGCAAATGCCGTTGCAGGCCCCGGGCACGCGGCCATCGCGCGCGCTGCCGTATGAACTGGCCACCACCTGCCAGGTGCAGCCCGGCGCCACGATGGCCGCCGTGCAGGTGACGCTGAACTTCATCAATAGCGGGCGCCAGGGCGCGGTCTTCCACGTCTACGACCGCAAGAACCTGGCGGCCGTGCCGCGCCGCTACACCGTCGAGGCAGGCAAATCGCTGGCCGACAGCTGGACGCCCGCTGTGGGCGGCGCCTACGATTTGTGGGTGCTGGGTCCGAACGGCTATCACCGCCACTTCACGGGCAGCGCGCTGCGCGCCGTCGCGGCAGGGCAGGCACGTCCGGACGTCCACGTGCGCTGCGACGCCGCCACGGGGGAACTGGTACTGCGCCTGCTGAATGCCGGCGCGGCGCCGTGCACGTTCAACCTGAATGCGAACGCCTACGCGCAATTGCGCCAGCTGCACACGCTGGCGCCGCGCACCGAACTGCTCGTGCGCATTCCGCTGGCGGCCAATGGCTTCTGGTACGACCTGAGCGCCACGGTCTCGGGCCAGCCCGACTACCTGCGCCGCTTTGCCGGGCGCGTCGAAACCGGTCGCCACACGGTCAGCGATCCGGCGCTGGGCCTGGTCTGACCATGTTCGCTTCCATCACCATTAACAGGATTCCCATGCATCCCATGCTTCGTAACGCGGCCGCAGCCGTTGCCTTCGCGCTGTGCGCCCCCTTCGCCTCGGCCACCGTGCTCGATTTCGACGACATCGTCGGCCCCGACGGCTACGCTGCCGTCGCTGCCAACTACGGTGGCCTCGACTGGTCGGGCGCCGGTCTGAATGTCTTCACGAGCGAGCAGGATCCGTTTGCCGCCCGTTCCGGCACGGGCCGGGTCACCACCGACTGGACCGACGGCGGGCCGGTCGCCAGCACCATCCGCTTCCTGGCGCCCACCGTCTTCGAGGGCGCCTGGTTCTCGGGCTACGAGGACAGCAGCGTGCGCTTCGACCTGTACTTCCAGGGTCTGCTGGTCGCCAGTACGTCGGCGCTGCAACTGTCCGGCGTGGCCGCGTTCTTGGACGCCGGCTGGGATGGCGCGATCGATACGGTCGTCGTTTCCAGCGGCGCGCAGGGTTCGTATGCGATGGACGACTTCAGCTTTGTCAGTGTGACCGAGGTGCCGGAACCGGGTTCGCTGGCGCTGCTGCTGGCCGGACTTGGCATGGCCGGCGTGTTACGGGTGCGCCGCGCGTCGTTTTAAATCAGTCCCAGTGTCAGCGCGCGCAACGTCGCCGCAGCGCGGGTCGAGCATCCGAGCTTGCGAAAGATGCTCTCGACATGCGTGCGCACGGTGCTTGGACTGATCCGCATTGCGCGGGCGGCTTCCTTGTTGGTCTCGCCCAGGCTGATGCGCTGAAGGACATCGACCTCGCGCGCCGACAATAACTGGCGCGCCGATGCCGATGCCGGCGCGGTGGTCGAGACCGTGCTGGTGGCTGGCGCGGCGCGGCCTGCGGCGGCGGCCAGCACGGCATCCACGGCGGCGCGATCAAGGCGCCCGCCCGTCACCTGGGCTTCGAGCAGCGCCAGCGTTGCCGCCGGTTCGTGCGCAGCGCGCCATGGTCGCGGCGAGCGCAGGGCCACATAGACTGCCGCTGCGGCCAGCAGGCGCTGCGGCAGGCCGAGCGAGTCGGCATCGAGACTGCGAAAGTAGCCGCTGCCATCCAGCCGTTCATACACGTGTGAGGCCAGTTGCGCGTCGGCCGCCATGCCGTCGATCCGGCTGCCGGCGCGTGCGGTCCAGTAGGGCACGAGGCGAATGGCTTCCCAGTCGACGTCGCTCGGTTTTCCCTTGCGCTCCCAGACGGTGTTCGACACAGCCACGCGCCCGATCCCGTGCAGCAGCGCCGCGCGCGCCAGGCTGCGCTGGCCGGCGTCCGGCAGGCCGGCCCCTTGCGCGGCGCCTTGCACCAGCAGCGCCACGCGGCGTGAATAGCCGGCCAGCCAGGGCAGCTTCAGTTCGATCATGTCGGCCACCAGCGTCAGCGGCACCGACAGCGGCAGGAAGTCGTTCAGTGGCGCCGGCTCTTCAGCGCTGTCGAGTGCCTCCAGCCAGGCCTGCGCCTGCGGAAGCACCTGCGCCACCAGGTTTGCCGGATACTTGACGCCGCCCAGGCGCTCGACCATGGCCAGCGCCACGGTCAATCCATGCACGCGCGCGAAGATCTCGATGTCGCCGGCCAGCGCCACGTGATACACGACGGCCGGCACCGCGCCGCCTTCCAGGCCATAGGGGAGGCCGCCGCCATCATATTGTTCGAACACGTGGCGCAGGCCGTGTTCGACCGGGGCGGGCAAGCCCATCATGGCGGCGATGTCGCCCGCGACTTCGCAGTGTATTTCGGCCAACGGGGTGATGTCTGCCAGGCGCGCGGCCTGCTGCGCCGTGAGGGTGCGGCCCAGCATCGCGTGGCGGCCACCCACGTCGTCGCCCAGCAGCGTGGCAAACCCGGCGGCATTGGCGGTGCAGCCCGACCAGCGCAGCTGGGCCACCATGCGCGCGTGGGCAGCCGCAGTAGCATCGCAGCCGGCGGTTCGCGCGATGCGTGCGGCGAGCCGCGCGGCGCGCCTTGACGCATCAATGGGCTGGCCCATGCTCAGGTCGCCGACGATCGCGAGCAGTCCCATGGCCTGCGCCAGCGTCACCGTATCGTGGCCGTGCAGGCTGATGCTGGCAGGCGAGAGCGGTGGCGTGGATGCCTGGGTTAGCGTGTCCATGATGCCTTTATGTGGGATGGGCAGGTGACGCACCTGCGTGCCGGATGGCGCCGATAGTATAGCCAGTTCGGCCTGCATCGGTCGATCGACCGATACCGGATTGTCAAGCCACTTCCTATACTGGGTTCACCGTAGCAACCACCCACCAGGAGAACTTCATGACCACACTCACCACCACGCTTCGCACCATCGCCATCGCAGCTGCCGTCGTCGCCGGCACGGCTCACGCAGCAAAACCGGCAGCAGCACCGGCAGCACCGGCGGCCGCATCGGCGCCTGCAGCAACGTCCGTCGTCATCGTCCACGGCGCCTTTGCCGACGGGTCCGACTGGGCCAAAGTGATTCCGTTGCTGCAGGCGAAAGGTGTGAAAGTCACCGCGATCCAGAACCCCCTCACGTCGCTGAAGGATGACGCCGCCGTCACCCGGCGCGTGCTCGATGCGCAGACCGGCAAGGTGGTGCTGGTCGGGCATTCGTGGGGTGGCACCGTGATTACCGAAGCCGGCGCCCACGACAAGGTCACAGCGCTGGTGTATGTGGCGGCGTTCGCGCCGGATGCCGGCCAGACCAGCGCGGAGCTGGGCAACGGGTATGCGCCGGCGCCGGGGATTGGCAAGCTTGTGGCTGACAGCGAAGGCTTCCTGACCCTGCCGCCGGAGGCGATGCGCGACGACTTCGCGCAGGACGTGCCGGCCACGCAAACGGCCGTGATGAGCGCAACTCAGGGGCCGATCAAGGGCAGCGCCTTTGGCGAGAAAGTCAGCAACGCTGCGTGGAAGGTCAAACCGTCGTGGTATATCGTCAGCAGCAAGGACCGCATGATCGATCCGCAACAGCAGCGCGCGATGGCAAAGAAAATTGGCGCCCACACCACCGTGCTGCCATCGGGCCACGTGCCGCAGCAATCGCGCCCGGCCGATGTGGCAAAGGTGATTCTGGAGGCGGTCGCGGCCAGCAAACAAGGCTGACCGCAAACTGGTCAGGCACGGCCAGTCACGGCCGGTCAGGCCAGCCCGGCCAGCTTCGCGTTGCGCTCGCGTTCGAGCTTGGTGATGTAGCGCTGCACCGCCGCCAGTCCGCTGCGCGAGATGTCAGCGAACCGGCAGCCGATGCGGCGCGTCTTCTTGTGGTTCAGCAGGGTAAGGTCGAGCGAATTGCGGATTTCGAGCGAGGTGGCGATCGGCCCGATCTCGGGCAGTTCGATGCGGCAGTTGGCGATCACGCGCCCGACCGTGGTATCGAGCAGCAGCTTGCTATCGAGAAGCGCAATGCCGCCGACGCTGATATCGTGCAGCGCGAAGACGCTCATGCCGCCGGTACCATCCTCCATCGGCACTGGAATCAGTGCGCGCACCGGATTGGTGACGGGCGTGGCCATGCGGTAGTACTCGCGCCGCTGCAGGCGGATCAGGGTGGGGGGAATGTCGGCGCGCAGTGCCGGTTCGCCGCGCCAGACTGTCGGGGCCAGGTTGGCGGCGCCGAACAGGATGCGGATCTTGTCGAGCGTGGTTTCGCATTTCGCGCGCGCTGCGCCCGTCATGCGCTGGTTCTGCGCCGGATCGACCGAGCGATCGAGCACGAGCGTGTTGCTGTCTTCGTCCACGGCCAGGATCGAGGTCACGCAGACGTCGGCCTCACCCCTGATCAGCAGACGGATCAGCTGGTTGTGTTCGCCGATCTGGCGCAGCAGCGAGACGATCTCGCGGCGCGATGCGACTTCGTAGTCGTGCCAGTCTTCCAGTTCTGCTTCATCCATTGCTAGGCTTTATGTCCTTGACGCTTGTTCCGGGGGGAGGTGAGGCGTCGGATCAGGTGCGGTGGGCATTGACTCACCGTTCTTTTTAGCCGACTCAATATGATATAGCCATGCCAACAGTTCCGCAATTGCTCGATACAGCGTTGGGGGAATTTCGCGGTCCAGATCGACCTGCATGAGCAGCGAGACCAGCTCTTTCGATTCGTGCACGAACACGCCCGCATCCTGGGCGCGCCGGATGATCTGTTCGGCGACCATGCCGGAGCCCTTGGCCACGACCGTCGGCGCTTTCTCGCCGGCGCTGTAGGCCATTGCCACCGCGCTCTTGATACGCTGGTTGGCCAGCTTATTCATGGTCGCCATCATCATCATGCTTCGGCGCCGCCTCGGCCCTTGCGCGCGCATCGAACCCTGCCAGCGGCGTGCCCACCGAATCGAGTGCGCCCGCCAGGTTCGGCACGTGCTGGCGCAGCAGGGCGGCGGTGGCGTCGTCGCCGGTTGCGAGCCCGATCTGCAAGGCGCCGCCCACCATCCGCAGCTGCACATCGAGTTCGCCCAGTTCGGGGAACCGCAGGCGCAGGCGGCTGTTCCAGATCGCCCCGTCATCGTCGCCGCCGCCGCCGTGGGCTTCGCGCTGCACATCCCATTCCATCGGCTGGCCGGGCCACAGCTGGCCTTTCCACGCCAGTTGCGATTGCTCCTGCGCCGCCAGCTGCATGCTGATGAACTGCGCGGTGGCGGGATCCTGCGGGTTCGGGCGCGCGCCGTTTTGTGCGGCCTGCTGCTGCGGTTCGTTCGCCAGTTCGGCCAGTGCGCGCGAGCCCTGCGCCCATTCGGCCACGTGCGATTCGTAGAACAGGCCGCTCTTGCCGAACGCCTGCTTCAGGCCGGCAGCCAGCGCCGCCGGATCGGCGTCCGGCGTGGCCACCAGTGGCGCACTGCCAGTGACGGCGGTGAGCACCGTCTCGGCTTTCTGGGCGGCCGCCAGCACGCCGGCCAGGGCCTGGGCGGTAGGGCTCAGCGTGGTGTTTTTTGCTTCGGTGCCGCCGGCAAAGGCCTGCGTGCCCAGTCCGGCGCTGGAGGCCAGCAGGGCGCCGGCGCGGCCGAGGGCGGCGCCTTCGCGGTAGCCCAGCGGCGCGCCGGGAGCGTCGGTTTCGGCTTGCGGTGCGGGGCCGGCTTCAGCAAAGCCCGTGGCAGTGGTCTGGGCGCCGACCTGAAAGGTAGGGCGGGGATGCAGGCCGATCAGCGTGAGCGGCACGTCGGCGCCGACCAGCGCGCCGGGGGGCAGTTGCATGCGCGCCTGGGTGTCGGCGAATTTGACGATGAAGGTGCCGTCAGTCAGTTTGGCCTGGATTTCGCCGTGGATCGCCTTGCCCAGCAACGGCGCGACGGCGCGCGCAAAGGCTTGCTGGCGCGGGTCGACGGCCTGCTCGGCGGCCTGGCCCGGCGTGACGCGCGTAACGGCGCCAATGAGATCGCGGGGCAGCATCAGTCAACCCCCGCCGGGCGCATCAGATGCCGTAGGCGCGCGCGACGCGGCGTTCGGTCGATTTGTTGTTGATCAGGGACGACAGGTGCGCCATCCATGGGCTGGTCAGGTCGCGGATGCGGCGGTCGGCGTCGAGCATGCGGCGGATCGCATTGACCTTGCGCATGCGTTCCTGGCCGGCCAGCGGGGCCACGCCTTCGTTGGCTTTGAGGCGGCGCGCATGGGCGGCGCATTCCTGCTCGAGTTCGGCAAGGCGATCCCATTCGCTGGCGGTGGCCGCGTCGAGCATGCGCTCGGTGATGCCGACCATCGTTTCGTAGACCGTCACCACTTCTTGTCCATTCATCGTCATCGTCATCGTCAACCTTATGCGCTCATCAGGGTAGGGGCACGCTGGATGGCCGGCACGGCCTGCTCGGCCGTATCGCTCTTTTCGCCGATCGCGACCCAGGCTTCGCGCAGATCGGACATCAGGCCATGGACTTCTTCGATGATCGCGATATCGTTCTTCATATTGGCCTGCAACAGGCGGCGGCTCATGTAATCGTACAACGCATCGAGGTTCTGTGCGATCTCGCCGCCAGCTTTCTGGTCGAGCGAGGCGCGCAGGCCGTTGTCGATGATCGTGATGGCCTTCGAGATCGAGGCGCCCTTGGCGGCCACGTTCGACGACTTGATGTGGTTGATCGCGCTGAGCAGGGCGACGATCACGCCGTCGTACAGCATGACCACCAGCTTCTGTGGCGAGGCGGCAGCGACGCCGGTCTCCAGACCAACCGTTGCATAGGCGCCGACGCCGCGTTTCGGGGTTCCAAACATATGAGATTCTCCGGTGATGCTGAAATTATGAGTTGGCCGCGATGGACGCCAACTGCTGGGTTAGATAGTCCGAGGTCGATTGCATCGAGCTCATCATGGCGTCGAGCGCGACGAACTGGGCGCGGTAGCGCTTTTCGATGCTGTCCAGGCGCGTTTCAAAACGCGCTGCCTGGTCGGCGACCGATTTGATCGATACGTTCAGGCCATCGGTTTTGCTCTTGAGCAGGCTGTCCTTGCCGACGAAGCTGGTGGCCAGGTTATTGAGCTGGAACGCGAAGCCTTGCGAGAACGTCACGGTACCGCGATCACCGAGGATGCCGCCGGTGATCGAGACCTGGATGCCCTCTGCGTTCGAGCCAGGCGCTGCCGTCAGCGCCTGGCCGTTGCCGGTGGCGGCTACGCCGCCAATTGTGCCCACCACATCGGCGCCCTTGCTTGGCGCGGCACTGCCGAAGATCGAATTGACCGCGCTGCCGCTGACACCGACAATCGAGATGTTCGACGTGGATCCATGTTTGCTCGACGACAGCGTCAGGATGCCTGCATCGTCGACCTTTGATTCGGCCGTGTCGCCGGCGCCGGCGAAGACGGCGTTGCCATTGATGGACGAGCGCAGCAGCGCAGCCAGGTCATCCTTGCTGTAATTACCAGCGGGCAGCTTGATTTCCTGCGTCTTGCTGTCGGTGACCGGATCGGTATCGTTCAACGTTACCCGCCAGACCGTGTTCGGGGCGATTGTCGTCGTCGTACCAAGTGCGGCGCTGCTCGCCAGCGTGCCCTGGGTAGCCAGGCTGGTGATATTCACGCCGTACGTGCCCGCTTTGGTGGCAGCGGTCGATTTGTCGAACTTGACCAGACCATCGGTGGTTGAACCCATCGCCGCAAACAGCCCGCCGAAGTCAGCCGCATTGTCCGTGATTGCCTTGTTCAACTTGGTTGAATCCAGCTTCAGGCTGCCGTCCTGCTGGAATCCAATGCCGATCTGGCTCAGCGAATTGAGCTTGCCGCCGGTGCCCTCCACGACAGCGCTGATCTGGCGGCGCATCTGGCTCTGGATCGCGCGCACGCTGGCGTCGCCCTGCAGGACCGCGCCCTTTTTGGTCTCAGCGTTGTACTTGGTCAAACCGCTCATCGTCGAGTTCAGCGTGTTGTATGCCTTGACGAAGTCGTTGACGGCCGTGCTGATGGCCCCCGTGTCCTTCGTGACCGTCAACGTGCTGCTGCCGACTGCGCTGACGTCGAGCGTCACGCCCTGGATCGCATCCTTGACGCTGGTGCTGTCGCTCTTGATTTCGATGCCGTTCATGTTCAGCAGCGTGCTCTGCGCCCCGGCGGTCTGGGCCATGCCTTGCACACCGGTGGGATCGTAGCCCAGCAGGGCCGCGAGGGCCGGGTCGGCTGCCGAACCGTCTTCACCCGAGACGCCAATCTTCATCGACGTGGCTTCGCCGGTCTTGTTCGACGTGACCACGAGGTGGAAAGGTTTGCTGCTGCCATCGGAGACGATGGTCGCCGTCACGCCCATATCGGCCTTGTTGATGGCGTCGCGGATGCCTTGCAGCGTCTGGTCGCCCGCTTCGAGCGTAATGGTTTTGCTGTTGATTGCGCCATTGAGCGAGAAGCCAGAACCCTGGTGGGCTCCGACGCTGCCTGCAGTAAAACCGGCAGACGCCGGGTTGTTACCGCCGACCAGGATCTGGTTGCCGTCGTTCGAGCGCAGCGTGACGCCAGCGGTGGCGGTTGTGGTCGCGCCGGTGTTGACGTCGCCAGCAGCATGCTTGATGCCGCCGTTGACAGTGCCGGCCACGGTTTCGGTTACGTCGATGGTATTGCCGTCGGCCGCCTTGAATTGCAGCGTGCCGTCGGCGGCGCTGCCACTCACGGTAATGTTCGCTGCAGCCAGTGCGTTGCGCGTGCCGGCGCTGGCCAGGGTGGTATCAAGGCTGGCGCCAGTAAGTGGTGCGCTGCCGGTATTCAGGTTGGCCAGCTGGACGCCGCCCACCGACAGTGCATAGCTGGAACCTGCAGTCACGCTGACATCACCAAATCCGGCGAACAGGTCAGCGGCGGTTTCGGTGCTGCCAGCCGTGGCGACCACGCCGGTTTTTTCGCTCTGCGCGTTGATGGCCTCGGCCAGGGCGCGGGCGCTGCGGGTAGTCGGACTGGTGCTGATTGCCACACCGTTCAGGCTCAGCGAACCGTTGGCGATGCCGCCCGCGGCCGCGGCCAGGCCCAGCGCAGTGCCGGTGGCGCCGAACGTCCCGCCGGTCACGGTGCCGAACTGGAATGTCAGATTGGTTGGCGCACCGGCGCCGATGGTGCTGGTGCTGCTGGCCATGCCCGTCGTCTTGAGACTTTGCGACTGGGCCAGCTGGGTAACGTTGACCTTGTACTTGCCCGGCACGGCGCCGGCGCCGGCGGTGCCAGTGAAGATATCCTTGTTGGAGGGGATGGCGCTCAGACCCTGGAAGGTGTTCGACTGGTTCAGCGACGAGAGTGCGCCCTGGAACGCACCCACGGCAGCGCTCACCTGATTCAAGGCCGAGTTCTTCGCTTGCAATGCTGCCGTTTTCTTGGCGTAATTGTCGAGCGGCCTTGCTTCAGCTTGCATCAGTTTGGTAACGATGCCTTCGATGTCGAGTGCCACTTGTTTCTCCGGTGAAAGCAATAATGTAAGTCATTATCGGCAGAAACAAACCGTACTTAAGAGCGGTAAAGGCGGCTCTCTTTTTATTTTGGTGGGGATCGTCACCAATGATGTCGCGGCGCCATGTAAAAAGCGCCGCACCTGGTGGGGTGCGGCGCTTTGGGTGAGCAGCGAATCGCGTCAGGCACGTTGGTTCAGCAGGCGCCCCACCATCTTGTCGATCGATTTGGCCATTTCGAGCGCCTCCTTGGTCGGCATCTGGCGGACGACTTCCTTCGTGTCGCGGTCGATGATCTTGACCACGAGGTCCTTGCTCTCTTCGTCAATCTCGAATTGCAGGCTCTGCGCCGATTGTGGCAGCGCTTCGTTGAGCTTCTTGACGGCGGACGACACCTCGTCCCGGTTCGGCTCGACTTCAGCCTTCTCCGGTGCTGCCCGTGGTGCCGGGGCAGCCGGCCCGCTCGCAACCGCTGGACGTTCGTCCAGCTTGGCGAGGGGTGACGTTGCAACGGATGGAATTTGCATGGCGTATCCTAACGAAAATTCCCCAGCCAAATTTCTTCAGCCGGGGAACCGCTTACCAAGTGGTGCTGTTACTACGCGTTAGCGATTAGCCACGCAGGAGCGACAGAACACCGTTCGGCAGCGAGTTGGCCTGGGCCAGCATCGACGTACCAGCCTGCTGCAGGATCTGACCGCGGGTCATCTTGGCGGTTTCAGCAGCGAAGTCGGTGTCGACGATGCGGCTGCGCGATGCCGACAGGTTCTCGGTCGACGACGACAGGTTCGAGATCGCCGATTCGAAGCGCGACTGCAGTGCGCCGTATTCAGCGCGCTGGCTGTTGACTGATGCCAGGGCAGCGTCGGCAACCTTGATGGCTGCCTGGGCGCCGTCGAAGGTGCTGATGTCGAGGTTGGCGACCGACTTCAGGTCCGACGATTTGGTCATGCCCATAAGGCTGGTGGCATCGACGACCGAGAAGCTCTTCTCCGAGTCCATGGTGATCTTGCCCATCGCGGTAGCGCCCGTCGTACCGTTTGTCTCGGCTGCGGTGCTTTTGCCACCGGCTGCCGTGTAGGTCGACAACATCGCATCGCCAGTTGCTGCACCCGTGGAGGTGTTCTTCACCTTGATGTCGTTACCTTCGGTGTGCGACAGCTTGATGCCACCGTTCGTGGTGTCGTACGATGCCGTGACACCGGTCTTGGCCGATTGCGCATTGAAGGCGCTGATCGCACCTGCATGGCCATTGGCGTCGTCAGTACCGATCGAGAACGAAATCGTCACTGCAGTGCTGTTGTCCGACTTCAGTTCCAGCGAGAAAGACTGGCCTGCTTTCAGATCCAGGTTGGCATCGGTCTTGGCAGAGGCGGTCACACCAGTATCGCCACTGACTTTGTTGATGTTCGCAGCAGTGGTTTTCGCAGTGTCGTTGGCAACTGGTGTGAACGATTTCGAACCTTGCGAACCGTTGATGACGATTGCGCCGGCTACAACGCCATTGGAGTCGCCAACGCTGGCAAGCTTGGCATCGACAGCAACGCTGTTGTTACCATAGGTCGAGGTGTTGAAGTTTGCGCCGGTCATCGAGATCAGCTGGCCTGCATTGGCGCCAACCTGGAAATTCGAGGTGCCGGTCGAACCGTCAAGCAGCTTCTGGCCGTTGAATTCGGTGGTGTTGGCGATACGGTTCAATTCCGAGGTCAGCTGGGTAACTTCAGTCTGCAGGGCCTTGCGGTCGCTGGCCGAGTTCGACGAGTTCGACGACTGGACAGCCAGTTCGCGGACACGTTGCAGAATGTCGCCCGAGCTCGACAGGGCGCCTTCAGCGGTTTGCGCCATCGACACGCCATCGTTGGCGTTGCGGGTGGCTTGCGTCATGCCCTTGATTTGCGAATTCATGCGGTCCGAAATCGCCAGACCAGCGGCGTCATCCTTGGCGCTGTTGATGCGCATACCCGACGACAGGCGTTGGATCGAGGTGTTCAGCTGCGATTGCGACGCCGACAGGTTACGCTGCGAGTTCAGGGATGCGACGTTGGTGTTGATTACTGATGCCATGGTGTTTCTCCAGACTAGGTCTTACTAGGGGTGCAGCGACCGTGCTGCTGTTCACTTTGGTCCGTCCCGTTATTCAGTGACGTTCAAACCGCTGTTGTTGCTGGTAACGGTGCCCTGTGGAAAAAGTTTAGGGCCGGACGCAAAATAAATCGTTTTTTTTACCTGTCTGGAAAAACACCTGTTCAGAACTTGTCATTCCGCCACGACTACCCGGTTCTTCCCGCTGCTCTTGGCCTGATACATCGCTTTATCCGCCCGCGCCATCAGCGACGCCTGTTCCTCGTTCTGCATCCGCAGCGCCACCCCGCACGAGAAGGTAATCAGCATCTTCTCGTTATCGTGCAAGAAGAAATGCCGGGTCAGCTCGCGCTGCACCCGCACCATGGCCGCCGCTGCCGCGTCGACGGTCGTCTCGGGCAACAGGATCAAAAATTCCTCACCGCCGAAACGCGCGATCACGTCCATCGCGCGCAGCGTCTCGCGCACGACCTTGACCAGGTGCTTGAGCGCGGCGTCGCCCGCCATGTGCCCGTAGGTGTCGTTCAGGCGCTTGAAGTTGTCGAGGTCCAGCAGCGCCACGCACAGCGGCGTGTTGCGGCGGTCGGCGCGGGCGCTTTCGCGCTCGAACACGTCGTCCAGGCCGCGGCGGTTCAGGCTGCCAGTCAGTTGATCCTCTCGCACCAGCTCGCTCATATGCTGCAGCTCGGCTTCCAGTTCGCGGATGCGCTGCTCGGCTTCCTGCACTTCGCGGTGCGCGCCCACCATGCGGTCGCGCGAGGCCAGCGCTTCGTCCTGCGCATGGCGCGTCTCGCGCAGCACGTCATTCAGGAGGGTATTGAGTTCGTTGATGTCGGTCGCGCCGCCGATGCGCTCGGAAAAGTCGCCCAGCTTGGCGTGATAATCGCCGGTCGCGGCGGCCACCGAGCCCAGGCGCTCGACAAACGTCATCATCATGTTCTTCATCGTCGCACGCACGTCGGCGATGCCATGTTTCAGATGACTTTGCTTGATGATCACGTCTTTCAGGCTGCGCGTGGCGTCTTCCAGCGCGCGCGTTTCGAGTGGCCCGGCGATCAGTTCCTGCACCGCCACAACCTGGCCGCGCATATAGTTGTCGTCCTCGAGCAAGCCTTCGATATTGTCGAGCAGCAGGCGGAACAGCCGCAGCAGCAGTTCCTGCTGGCCGGCGCTGTCGTCCTTTCGCAGTTCGATCTGGAAGCACAACTGCTTCAGGCGCGCCTCGATGTCCTGCAGTTCGCTTTCGCCAACCGCCGTCTTGACCAGTGCGCCAAGCGCTTCGGCCTCCTTGACCTGTTCCGGGTTGTCGCTCAGCAACGAGGCGCAGGCGAACGACAGCGTGCGCGCCAGCATGTCGCGCAGCAGGCGCGTCTGGGGCTCTTCGTCGCCCATCGCCATCACCGGGGTGTTGCGCCGCAGATGGCGCTCGCTCAACTGGCCCAGTGCCTGGGTGTAGCCGCCCCAGTCCCCCGTCTTGACGGCGCGCGTCATGCGCCGGCCGTAGTCGGCCAGCTCGCCCGGCGTATCGAGCAGGCGGCGCGCGAACCCGTTCAGTACCTCGATGGCCCCTGGATCCGGGGCCGGCGCGGGCGGCGGCGGCGGGGTGCCGGCGATCTCGTCATAGATGGCGCGATAAGCGTCCGGCGTCGGCGCGATACGGCGCGTGGCCAGGCGGCGGAACGCCTCGCGTGCGATGTCGGCCGGATTCGCTGCGGGAGCTGCAGCGGAACCAGTGCCAGATGCAGCGGGAACGGGTGTGGACGGAGTGGACATGGGTTGCAACGCGGTGCCGGGTTTGCGGGATTGACGACATGATAGGCAGTTTATTTGCCTCGCATCAACAACTATTCAGTGGCAAGACACGCGGCAGGGGCGTCAGTCGACCAGGCCGTTGCGGATCGCATACGTGGTCAGCTCGGCGCTGCTCCGCAGTTTCATCTTTACCAACAGACGCGCGCGGTATTCGCTGATCGTCTTGACCGACAGCGACAGTTCGCCTGCGATCTGCGTGACGGTCATGCCCGACGCGATCATTGTCAGCGTCTGGTATTCGCGGTCGGACAAGCCTTCGTGGGCGGCGCTTTCGTGGTCTTCGCCGATCGCGCTGGCCAGCGTTTGCGCAAGCGCGGCGCTGACATATTTCTGGCCGCCCGCTACCAGGCGGATGGCCGTGACCAGTTCGCGTGGCGCGCTCTGCTTGGTGATGTAGCCGGCAGCGCCGGCCTTGAGCGCGCGGATTGCGTACTGGTCTTCGCGGTGCATCGACAGCATCAGCACCGACAGTTCGGGTTTGTCCTTCTTGATCTGCTTGAGCACGTCGATGCCATTGCGGTCGGGCAGCGAGATATCGAGCAGCATCACGTGGCAGCGTGTCTTGCCCGCCAGGCGCACGGCATCGTGGCCATCCTCGGCCTCGCCGGCGACAACGATGTCGCGCTCGTCGGCGAGGATCTGCTTGAGTCCTTCGCGCACGATGGCATGGTCATCGGCGATGCATACCCGGATGGTTACTTTTTCACTCATTCTGCTTCTTGTTCTGTGCCGGGGCCACGGGCGGCGCCAGCCTGGTCTTGACGGTCAACATCGTGCCACCTCCGGGCGCTGGCGACAAGGAGAGCACGCCGCCAAGCGCGCTGGCCCGTTCGTGCATGCCACGCAGGCCAAACGCGTGCTGCCGGGTGCGCGCGGCCGGGTCGATGCCGCAGCCGTTGTCGCAGATGGACAGCGTGAGCTCGCCGCCGTCATCTTCCAGCGTCAGCGTGACCTGCGTCGCGCGTGCATGCGTGGCAACATTGGTCAATGCTTCCTGGGCGATGTGAAACAGGGCATCGGCGTGGGCCGGCGCCGGCTCTGGCGTCAGCGCGTCGGGACAGTGCCTGATCACGGCGATGCCGGTCTGCCGCGCGAACTCGTCCGCCTGCCATAAGAGGGCGCCCGCCAGTCCCAGGTCGAGCGCGGTGGCGCGCAAGCCGAACGAGATGCGATGCACCGTCTCGATGGTGCGATCGACGAGCTCGTCGATGTACTGCGCCTGGCCGGCCAGGCCGGGCTGGTCGGCCGGCACGCGCGCCGCCAGCCGCGCCAGCGCCATCTTGATGGCGATGAGGTTGCCGCCCAGGTCATCGTGCAGTTCGCGCGCAATGCGGGTACGCTCGGCCTGGCGGGCGGCGTCGTCGCGGTCGTGCTGGAGCAGGGTGGGTTGGCGCATGGTCGAATGATACGACAAGGGCGCGCAAGTCTCGTTACAATGCGTCCATGAACAAGGCATTTGTAAAAGAGTCGGACAACGACGACGATGATGAAGCCCTGGTGCTGGCACAGGCGATTCCTGAAGGCGCCAAGAACTACATCACCCCGGCCGGCTACCAGCGCATCAAGGATGAGCTGCTGCAGCTGATCGACGTCGACCGCCCGGAAGTCGTGCGCATCGTCCACTGGGCCGCGTCCAATGGCGACCGCTCCGAGAACGGCGACTATATCTATGGCAAACGCCGCCTGCGCGAAATCGACCGCCGCATCCGCTTTCTTACCAAGCGCATGGATTCGGCGTTTGTCGTCGATCCGAGCATCCAGCATGGCAACGACCAGGTGTTCTTCGGCGCCACGGTCCGCTATGTCAACGGGGCCGGCGAAGAGCACACCATCACCATCGTCGGCATCGACGAGCTCGATCCGTTGCACGGCAAGATCAGCTGGGTCTCGCCCGTAGCGCGCGCTTTGACCAAGTGCCGCGAAGGCGACGTCGCGCAGTTGCACACGCCACTGGGCATGGACGAGCTTGAAATCATCTCGGTCGACTATCCCGAGCCCGTCGCCGACTGAGCGCGCAGCCCGGTGCTACTATGTGCGCATGAACCGACCTCATGAAGCGGCGCACAGTCCGATGCACCAGCAGGCAGACCCCCTTGCGGCGCTGCGCGCCGCAACCACTGAACAACACGAACGGCTCGACAGCGGCCTGCCGCTGTCCGGACCTGCTCCCGACCTGAACGACTACGCGGCGCACCTGACGATGGTGCGCGACTGGCTGGCGTCGCTGCTACCCTGGCTGGAATCGTTCCCGGATGGGCCGCAGCAGGTCTTGTCGCCAGTCGAACGCCTGGCACTGATCGAAGCCGACCTGAACGAGCCAGGCATGCCGCCGCTGCGTACCCCCGCGCTCGCATACGCGTGGCCGCGCGACGCCAGCGCGGCCTATCGCTGGGGCGTGTGCTATGTGATCGAAGGCTCGCAGCTGGGTGGCAAGGTGCTGTACGGGAAGCTGGCGGGTACGCTGGCGCCGCATCCGCTGCGGTATCTGAAGGGGAGTGACGCCGGGCCGGGCCCGCGCTGGCGCGCGTTCATGCTGGCGCTGAAAGAACATGTGAGGTCGGCGGACGAGATCGCCGATGCCTGCGAGGGAGCCTGCGCGGCGTTTGACAGTATTCTGAAGCTGAGCCTGGACAAGTAGGGTGGGCGGGTTTCCCGCCCACGCGTTCAACAGGCCTCCGCTTACCAGGGAGCGAATTTGGTTTGAACGCGTGGACGGCATAGCCGCCCACCCTACCGGCAAGCCCCCCGACAACGAAAATTAGGTCCGCTCGCGTTCCACCCGATTCACCCCGGCCACTCGGCGCAGATTGCGAATCAGTTGCGCCAGGTGCACTCGGTCGGCGATCTGGATCGTGAAACGCAGCTGCGTCATCATGTTTTCGTCGTCTTCGTCCATGCCCACATACGTGATGTTGGCGTCGGACTCGCCGATCTCGGCAGCCACGCGGGCGAGGATGCCTTTTTCATTGTTGATCAGCAGGCGGATACGGCAGTCGAAGCGGCGGTTGAGATCGTCGCCCCACTGCACGGCGATCCAGCGGTCGGGTTCCTTTGCCAGCAGGCGCTTGGCCGTCTGGCAATCGCAGGTGTGCACCACCAGCGCCTGGTCGCGGCGCAGCTGGCCCGTGATCTGGTCGCCCGGAATCGGCAGGCAGCACGGCGCCAGCTGGACCGCCACGCCTTCGCTGCCATAGATCGTCACCGGTGCGATGTCGCTGGCTGGCAGCGGTTTGCTCGACGGCAGCAGATCGGGGTCGCCCTCCATCAGGCCGAAAATCTGGCGCGCCACCAGCGTCGGCATGCGCTTGCCGATGCCGATGTCGGCGTACACTTCTTCCATCGAATTGGCCGACGACTCGCCCAGCAGCCGCTCGACGACGCTGGCCGGCAAATCGGGCTTGATGTTGCGTACGGCCAGTGCCTGGGTCAGCAGTTCGAGACCCAGCTCGGCCGACTCGTTGACGTCGACCAGGCGCAGGTGATGGCGGATCGCCGAGCGCGCCTTGCCGGTGCGGACAAACGTCAGCCAGGTAGGACTCGGGCGCGAATCGGGCTGCGTGATGATCTCGACGATGTCGCCGTTGTGCAGTTCGGTGCGCAGCGGTTGCTCTTCGTGGTTGATCTTGACGCCCACCGTATGGTCGCCGATGCCGGTGTGGATCGAGTAGGCGAAGTCGAGCGCCGTCGCGCCGCGGGGCAGGGCGATGATCTTCGACTTGGGCGTAAACACGTACACCGAATCGGGGAACAGGTCGACCTTGACGTGTTCGAGGAACTCGGCCGAGTCGCCCGTCTGCTGCTGGATGTCGAGCAGCGACTGCAGCCACGCATGGGTGCGCTGCTGCAGATCGGACATATTCGATTCGCCCGTCTTGTACAGCCAGTGCGCCGCCACGCCGCTTTCGGCGGTCCGGTGCATGTCCTGCGTGCGGATCTGGAATTCGACAGGCGTGCCGTACGGGCCGATCAGCGTCGTGTGCAGCGACTGGTAGCCGTTGATCTTGCCGATGGCGATGTAGTCCTTGAACTTGCCCGGCATCGGCTTGTACAGCGCGTGCAGGGTGCCGAGGGCCACGTAACACTCGGCCACGCTGTCGACGACAACGCGGAAACCATACACGTCGAGCACCTGCGAGAACGACAGGTGCTTGTTACGCATCTTCTTGTAGATGCCGTACAGGGTCTTTTCGCGGCCGTGCACTTCGGCTTTCAGGCCGCCGGCCTCGAGCTGGTTCTTGACCGCTTCGAGGATTTTCTTGACCACTTCGCGCCGGTTGCCGCGCGCCGACTTGATCGCCTTGGACAGCGTCTGGTAGCGCACCGGATACAGGTGCGAGAACGACAGGTCCTGCAGCTCGCGGTAGATATTGTTCAGGCCGAGGCGGTGCGCAATCGGCACGTAGACTTCCATCGTCTCGCCGGCGATGCGGCGCTTCTTGGCTGGAATCATGAAGCCGAGCGTGCGCATATTGTGCAGGCGGTCGGCCAGCTTGATCAGGATGACGCGCACGTCCGACGCCATCGCCAGCAGCATCTTGCGGAAGTTTTCCGCCTGCGCTTCGAGCTGGCTCTGGAATTCGATTTTCTCGAGCTTGGACAGGCCGTCGACAAGGTTGGCGACCTGGGCGCCGAAGCGCTCGATCAGCTCATCCTTCTTGACGTCCTGGTCTTCGATCACGTCATGCAGCAGCGCAGCCATGATGGCTTGCGCATCAAGTTTCCACTCGGCGCAGATCTCGGCAACGGCAATCGGATGGGAGATATAGGGCTCGCCCGATTTGCGGACCTGGCCCAGGTGCATCTCGTCGGAGAAGCGGTAGGCTTCCTTGACCTTTTTGAGCTCGGCAGGGGTGAGGTATTCGGACAGCTTGGTGATCAGCTGCGTCACCGAGGCCACGCCGGGCACGATAGGGCCGACGGGCTCGATGAAATCGGGCGGACGATTGTCTGCCCGCCGCTCGCGCGGAGCGGGGTTGCGTGAAGCGGGTGAATCTGGAGGTAACAGGTTCATTACGTTAATCGTCTGGCTGCGGTGAGATCAGAATAACAGAAGACGGGATAACGCAAATTCAGGCAACCCCGAATGGGATTACATCGGGACTTTTTTCAGCATTTCGATGCCGACTTTACCAGCGGCGATCTCGCGCAGGGCGACGACGGTTGGCTTGTCCTTGGCTTCGACCTTTGGGGTGTGGCCTTGCAGCAGCTGGCGCGCACGATACGTTGCTGCCAGGGTCAGCTGGAAACGGTTCGGGATGTTCTTGAGGCAGTCTTCGATGGTAATGCGGGCCATGTGTGCTCCTGGGTTGCTGAATGTTGGATGACAATGAGTGCGACAAAGAGTGAAAACAACGCGTGCGGCGCGCCTGCAACGGCGCGCTCGTCAAGATTGTGGTTGATTCGCGTGGATTCCCAGCTGGGCAAACAGCGTAGCGTTGCGGGCAGCTTGTTGGGCAAATCGGCAACGTGTCGCTTTGACAATCGCCTGCAGCTCAGCCAGGGCGACGTTAAACTCTTCGTTGATGATAGCATATTCGAAGTCGGGTGCGTGAGCGATCTCGCCGCCCGCCGCCAGCAGGCGCCGCGTGATGATGTGCGGCTCGTCGGTGCCACGCTTGTGCAGACGCTGTTCCAGCGCTTCGATTGATGGCGGCAGGATGAAAATACCGGCCGCGTCCGGGAACAGCTTGCGCACCTGGCGCGCGCCTTGCCAGTCGATTTCGAGCAAGATATCCGTGCCGTTTTTCATTTCCTGCTCGACCGACAAGCGGCTCGTGCCGTAGTAATTGCCGTGCACTTCAGCCCACTCGAGAAACTCACCCCGGTCGGCGCGCGTGACGAAGTCGTCGGCGGTCGTGAAATGGTATTCGCGGCCATCCTGCTCGCCCGGGCGCGGTGCGCGGGTGGTGGTGGAGATGGACAGCTTGATGCCCGGTTCGTTCGCCAGCAAGGCGTTGACCAGGGTCGATTTGCCGGCGCCGGATGGCGCGGCGACGACGAACAGGCTGCCGGAAAAGGCTTGTAGGAGCATGGCGGGGGTCCTTTGTCAGTACGGGTATGTGCGCGAGCATGGTGTCGCGGGTGGTCATGTTAACGTTGAACGCGTGGACGGGAAACCCGTCCACGCGTTCAACCGGCGCTGGTATCGCTACCGATTCAATTCTCGTGCTTACTCGAGGTTCTGCACCTGTTCACGCATCTGCTCGATGAGCAGCTTGAGCTCCATCGACGCATCAGCCAGCTCCTTCACCGACGCCTTGGCGCCCAGCGTGTTGGCTTCGCGATTGAGCTCCTGCATCATGAAGTCGAGGCGCTTGCCGACCTGGCCACCCTTTTTCAGGATGTGGCGCGTTTCGTTCAGGTGCGCCGACAGGCGCGACAATTCTTCGGACACGTCGATCCGGATACCGTACAGGGTCACTTCCTGGCGAATCCGCTCCAGCACTTCCTGACGCGTGAGCGTCGACGGATTGCCGTGGCCGGCCAGGCCCAGCGCATCCTGCATGCGGTCGATGGCCTTGTTCTGGAATTGCGAAATGACTTGCGGGATCAGCGGCGTGATGCGCTTGACGATCGCTTCCATCGATTCGATGCGCGATTGCAGCATCGTTTCGAGTGCCGCGCCTTCGCGCCGGCGGCTGTCGACGAACGCGGCGATGGTGGTGATCGTGAGCGCGGCGACGTCGGCCTGGAGCGACTCCTGGCCGATGGTCGATTCTTCGATGACGCCGGGCCAGCGCAGCAGCTCAGCCACTGTCATGGGCGCGGCCTGCGCGAAGTGACGTGTCACTTCGCCTTGCAGGCGGGCCAGGTCGGCCAGCAGTTCCTGATTGAGCGCTGCGGCGCCGCCGCTGACCTTGCGGCCAAACGAGACGCGTACTTCGACCTTGCCGCGCTGGATGGCGGCCATGATGGCCGTTCGCAGATCGGGTTCCAGCGCGCGCAAATCGTCATTGATGCGGAACTGCAAATCGAGGAAGCGCGAGTTGACGCTCTTGATTTCGATCGTGAGGGTTCCCGCAGCGCCTTCGCTGGTGGCGACCGCATAACCTGTCATGCTTGAAATGCTCAATGAAATCCCCGGTTTTTATTCTTTACAAAGCCGACATTTATCCACACAATCGCGCTGTTTAGCAAGGAAACTCAATTGGATGGCTGCACAGAATAACGCTCCTCTGCCCGCAGGACTCGAAATTGCCGGATACCGCATTGTAAAGAAAATTGCGTCCGGCGGGTTCAGTATTGTTTATCTTGCCTATGACAGCGAGGGCAATGCAGTAGCCATCAAGGAGTACCTCCCAAGTGCGCTGGCGCTGCGTCAGCCGGGGCAATTGATTCCCGTGGTGGCCAAGCCGCACCTGGCGGTGTTTCGCATCGGCCTGAAGTGTTTTTTCGAAGAAGGCCGCGCCCTGGCGCGCATCGTCCACCCGAACGTGGTGCGCGTACTTAACTTCTTTCGCGCCCATGAGACTGTATACATGGTCATGGCCTACGAGTCCGGCCACTCGCTGCAGGAACACATCGCGCGCGCAGCTGCCAAAGGCAATGGCTTGAGTGAAAACTTCGTGCGCCAGGTGTTCCATGGCGTCTGCAGCGGCCTGCGCGAAGTCCACGCCAACAAGCTGCTGCACCTCGACCTCAAACCGGCCAACATCTATCTGCGTACTGACGGCTCGCCACTGCTGCTCGACTTCGGCGCCGCGCGCCAGACGCTGCACACCGACGCCCCGATGCTCGCCCCGATGTACACGCCGGGCTTCGCTGCGCCCGACCTGTATACACGCGGCGCGGCGCTCGGCCCCTGGACCGATATTTACAGCCTGGGCGCGGCCATGCTCGCCTGCATGAGCCGCTCGATGCCGCCACCGGTCGATGCGCGTCGCATGGACGATCACGTGCCGCGCCACCTGGCGCGCCTGGCAGGCTATTATTCACCGGAGCTGGTCAAACTGGTGGCCGCGTGCCTGGCGCTCGACCCATTGATGCGGCCGCAAAGCGTGTTCGAGATACAGAAGGTGCTGCAGGCCGCGCCGGCCGCGCCGCCCCCGGCGCGGGCCACGGTCCCATCGGTACCCGGCGCCTCGGACGAGGCGGTGGACGCACATGAAGCACGCGGCGGCTGGCGCGGACTGGTCGACCGTCTCGGCGCATTCCGGCGCGATTAAAGGAAGTCATGCAATTCTCGGTGTATCAACAAAGCCATATTGGCGGGCGCAAGGTCAACCAGGACCGGATGGGCTACTGCTACACGCGCGACGCCTTGCTGCTGCTGCTGGCCGACGGCATGGGCGGGCACCTGGGCGGCGAGATCGCCGCGACCATTGCGCTGCAGACGGTGTCGGCGATGTTTCGTCTGCAGGCGCGTCCGTATGTGAAAAAGCCCGAGCGCTTCCTTGAAGAAGCGCTGCTGCAGGCGCACCACGATATCCAGGCCTACGCCGTCACCCACGGCCTGTCCGAGATCCCGCGCACCACCGTCGTGGCGTGCCTGATCCAGCACAACTGCGCCGTCTGGGCGCACGTCGGCGACTCGCGCCTGTACTGGGTACGGCGCAAGCAGGTGCTGGCCTGCACGCGCGACCACTCGCATTTCGAGTACCTGCTCGAGCGCGGCCGCGCCGACCCGTCCGAGCGCAACACGCACCCCGACCGCAACAGGCTCTATAACTGCCTGGGCGCTTCGAGTGCGCCGAAGATCGAGCTGTCGCAGCAGCACAGCCTGCAGCATGGCGACATGCTGCTGCTGTGCTCGGACGGCTTGTGGTCGACCCTGCCCGAAACCGAGATCGTGCATCGCCTGGCCACCAGCGGCGTCGTGCAGGCGGTGCCGGAACTGGTGCAGATGGCCGCCGCCATCGGCGGGGCGCAGGCCGACAACACGACCGCGCTGGCCATTGCCTGGCAGGGCGCGGCCGGCACCATCGATGCCGATGCCCTCAATGTGATCTCGACCCAAATGCTGGCCGAGGATGCCGTGAGTTCCACCATCGTCGCGGGCGACCCGCTGCCCGAAGGCAGCGATGCATTCGACGAAGACGATATCGAAAAAGCCATCGCCGAGATCCGCGAAGCGATCGAAAAATCCTCCCAGCTGCTCAAGTAAGGACCGACCCCATGACCTACCCACCGCGCCCGAGCGGCCGCGCGCCAGACCAGTTGCGCCCGATCGTCATCACCCGCAACTACACGCGGCACGCCGAAGGCTCGGTGCTGATCGAGTTCGGCGACACCAAGGTGATCTGCACGGCCAGCATCGAGGACAAGGTGCCGGCCTTCCTGAAAGGGAAGGGCCAGGGCTGGCTGACCGCCGAATACGGGATGCTGCCGCGCTCGACCCACAAGCGCATGGACCGCGAAGCGGCGCGCGGCAAGCAGAGCGGGCGCACGCAGGAAATCCAGCGCCTGATCGGCCGCTCGCTGCGCGCCGCGTTCAACCTGCACGCGTTCGGTGAGCGCACGCTGCATCTGGATTGCGATGTGATCCAGGCCGACGGCGGCACCCGCACCGCCGCCATCACGGGCGCGATGGTGGCTGCGCACGACGCCTTCAGCACGCTTTTGTCGTCGTGCGCGATCACGGCGCTGCCGGTACGGCATTTCGTCGCGGCCGTGTCGGTCGGCATGGTGAACGGCGTGCCGGTGCTCGACCTGGACTATCCGGAAGATTCGGACTGCGATACCGACATGAACGTGGTGATGAACGACCAGGGCCATTTCATCGAAGTGCAGGGCACGGCCGAAGGCGCCGCGTTCGACCGCGCCGCCATGGACCGCCTGCTCGACCTGGCCCAGACGGGGATCGCCGACCTGATCCATTTGCAGAAGCAGGCGCTGCGCGTGGGCTGACTGCGGTTGCCCAGTTCCTGCGCAGCAGGTGCGCGAAGCCGGTAAAATGACCGGTTTCCTCACCAGCACCGTGACCACCATGACCCAGCGCCTGATCCTCGCCTCCAACAACGCCGGCAAACTCAAGGAATTCGCCCAGCTGCTCGGCCCCATCGGCCTCGACCTGCATCCGCAGGGCGAATTCGACGTCCCGGAAGCAGAAGAGCCGTTCGGCACCTTCGTTGAAAACGCGCTGGCCAAGGCGCGCCACGCGTCGCGCCTGACCGGCTTGCCGGCGCTGGCCGACGATTCGGGCGTCTGCGTCAATGCCCTCGGCGGCGCGCCCGGCGTGTATTCAGCCCGCTACGCTGGAGAACCGAAGTCCGACGCCAACAACAGCCGCAAGCTCGTCGCCGATCTGTCCACGCTCAGCGACAAATCGGCTTATTACTATTGCGTGCTGGTCTACGTGCGCCACCCGGAAGACCCGCAGCCGATCATCGCCGACGGCCGCTGGAACGGCGAAATCATCGCCACGCCGCGCGGCGAGAACGGCTTCGGCTACGACCCGTATTTCTTGATCCCGTCGCTGGGCAAGACCACGGCCGAACTGGCGCCGGACGAAAAGAACGCGCTGTCGCACCGTGGCCAGGCGCTGCGCGCGCTGGTCGAGAAACTGAAAAACACCTGACATGATCCCCATTAAATTCGTCGGCGAAAACGTGCCGCAACCGTTGGCCGGCGAGCCCCGTTCGCCCGCGACGGCCGCGCTGCAATACCTGCAGCCTGGCGCGCTGAACCTGACGGCACTGCCGCCGCTGTCGCTGTACGTGCACTGGCCATGGTGCGTGCGCAAATGTCCGTACTGCGATTTCAATTCGCACGAGGGCAAGGGCGAGCTGCCCGAGAAGGATTACCTGGACGCGCTGCGCCTGGACCTGGAACAGTCGCTGCCGCTGATCTGGGGCCGCAAGATCCACACCGTGTTCATCGGCGGCGGTACGCCGAGCCTGATGTCGGCGGCAGGGCTGGATCGCCTGATGTCCGACCTGCGCACCTTGCTGCCGCTGGAACTCGACGCCGAGATCACGATGGAAGCCAATCCCGGCACCTTCGAGGCCGAGCGCTTCAAGAGTTATCGCGAGAGCGGCATCAACCGCCTGTCGATCGGCATCCAGAGTTTCAACCCGGCGCACCTGAAGGCGCTGGGCCGCATCCACGACGGCGACGAAGCGCTGCGCGCGGTCGAGATCGCGAAGAACACGTTCGACAACTTCAATCTCGACCTGATGTACGCGCTGCCGTCGCAGACGCTGGCTGAGGCGCGCCACGACCTGGAAACGGCGCTTGCGTTCGCGCCGCCGCACCTGTCGCTCTACCACCTGACGATGGAGCCGAACACGGTCTTCGCCAAGTACCCGCCATCACTGCCGGACGACGACCTGAGCGCCGACATGCAGGACATGATTGCCGAAGTGACGGGCGCTGCGGGCTACGATCACTACGAAGTCTCGGCCTACGCAAGAGCGGGCCGGCGCGCGCGCCACAACCTGAATTACTGGCAGTTCGGCGACTACCTGGGCATTGGCGCCGGGGCCCATTCGAAGATCTCGTTCCCGCATCGCATCCTGCGCCAGGCCCGCTACAAGCAGCCGGCATCGTTCATCGAGGCGGCAAAGCGCGGCAATCCGGTGCAGGAAGAGCACGAAATCGGCCGCACCGACATGGGCTTCGAGTTCATGCTCAACACGCTGCGCCTGACTGGCGGCTTCGATCCGAACCTGTTCGGCGAGCGCACCGGGATGAGCATCAATACGATCACGAAGTCGCTCAACGAGGCCGAGGCCAGGGGGCTGATCTACCGCGATCACAAGCTGATCAAACCAACGGAACTGGGCCAGCGTTTTCTGAACGATTTGCAGGAAATGTTTTTGGCCGAGTAAGCGTCTCGGTTTTTCAGGCCTGCACGACGCCTGCCATCGCGGTGAGCGTGCGTGTGAGGCCGGCCACGACGCGCGCCAGGCCGTCGAATTCGCCGCGCTGCTGCATATCGGCATTCTCGTCGGCGGGCAATGGCGCGGTGTAGAAATAGGGGTAGCCGAGAAAGTCGCTGCCGGTGATCAAGAGGGTCGTCTTGGCTGGGCTGCCATCGCCATGGCTAGATAGCGTCAAGCCCATCACGTGGGCCGACGTCGCCAGCCCGTGGTGCATCAGCTGCGGGTCGCTGCGTAGTGCTGCAAAGGCCTGGCTCACGCGCTGCGCGCCATCGGGTGTGCCGATGAACGCGATGAAGTTGCCGGCGCCAGTGTCCTCCTCACCTGAACCCGCATCTCCCATGAAGAACACGAAGCGGATCTCTGTCCCCCACGCGGGCCGCAGATCCTTGACGGCGCGCGCCAGTTCAAGCACGGCCGCCGCGCCGACATCGCCGCCCGGCCCGACGCGGGCGCCGATCACGAACGTACGGATTGGCATGACACCGGGCGTCACGCCGGCAAGCGTTGCTTCGATGCTGTCGCCGGGATGGCTGGCGTTGCCGCTGCCGATCCGCTGCCTGTCCAGCACGTAGCCATACCGGCGCAGCGATGTGTCGACGTACTGCATGGGACTGCTTGGCGCGTCCGGCGCCAGAGCCCGGGCATGAGCTTGCAGGCGCGCCGCCAAAGGCGCGGCGTCGGATTGGGTGTCGACGGTCAGGGTCGCCAGCACGATCGCGAGCAGGATCGCGATGATGACTTTCCAGTGCGAATTGAAGAAATTTCTCATGGCGTCACACAGCGCCTTGCGGCGCGTCGTCGGCAATCGATGCGACCAGTGTAGCCAATCCCGCGGATATCTGCGGCGCCAGGGGAGGGCAATGCCGCGCTACAACGTGCTGCGGCGTGGATGCCACAGCGGGAACGATGACCGCCTTCACACAAAAAAAAACCGGGCCACACAGGCCCGGTTCTCGTTTGCGTCAGCAACGTCGCAACTTACCTCGCCGCCACCGGCGCCCCATCAGCTTGCGCCGCTGGTTCCACCCAACCACCACCCAGCACGCGATACAACGCGACCTGGTTCTGCAAACGCAGCAGATTGGCCTGCACCGACAACTGCTGCGACTGGAACAGCGAACGCTGTGCGTCGAGCAGGTCGAGCTGGCTGGCGGCGCCGCTGCGGAAGCGCAGGTCGGACAGGTTGAAGCGGTCGGCTTCGGCTTCGGTCACGGCTGCCTGCGCGCGCAGCTGTTCGCTGTACGTCGCCTGGCCGGCCAGGGCGTCCGCTACTTCGCGGAACGCGGTCTGGATCGATTGCTCGTAGCGCGCCACGGCGATGTCGCGCTGGGCACGTGCGGCGCCCAGCGTCGCGGTGTTGCGGCCGTAATCGAAGATCGGCAGGATCGCCTGCGGTGCGAACGACCAGCCCCAGGTGCCGCTCTCGAACAGGCCCGACAGCTCGGTGCTGGCGCTGCCGGCGCTGCCCGTCAGCGAGATGCGCGGGAAGAAGTTCGCGCGGGCCGCGCCGATATTGGCGTTGGCCGCGATCAGTTCCTGCTCGGCCGCGCGGATGTCCGGGCGGTTGGCCAGCAGGTCCGATGGCAGACCGGCCGGCAGGTCGGGCAGCTCGGTCTTGGCCAGCGTGGCGCCGGTCGAGACGTCGGCCGGCAGCGGCTGGCCGACCAGCAGCGTCAGCAGGTTGATGTCCTGGGCGCGGAAGCGCTGTTGCTGCGCCAGCGTGGCCAGGGCCGTTTCAACAAGCGAACGCGATTGCTGGATGTCCAGGCGCGATGCGACGCCGTTTTCGAAACGCAGCTGCGTCAGACGATCCGAATCCTGGCGCGTCTTGAGCGTGTCCTGCGTGATGCGCAGCAGCTCTTCGTCGGCCAGCAATTGCAGATAAGCGTTGGCGACCGATGCGATCAGGCTGATCTGCGTGGTCTTGCGCGCTTCTTCGGTGGCCAAGTATTGCGCCAGCGCGGCTTCGCTCAGGTTGCGTACCCGGCCGAACAGGTCGAGCTCAAACGACGTGACTTGCAGGCCGGCCTGGTACTGGCTGTTGATCGGCTGGTCTTCACCGACGGTCTGGCGGTTGCCGCTGACACCCAGGCCCACCGATGGCAGGCGATCGGCCCGCGTGATGCGGTACTGCGCACGCGCCTGCTCGATGTTGGCGATGGCGATGCGCAGGTCACGGTTATTCACCAGTGCCTGGTCGATCAGCTGACGCAGGCGTGGATCGGCAAAGAACTGCTGCCAGGCGACCGCGGCAGGCGCCTGGGTGATTACCGGGCTGGTCGATGCCGTGGCGGCCTGTGGCACGGCCGGGAAGGCGCTTGCCACCGGGGCAGCAGGGCGCTCATAGTCCGGCGCCAGCGACATGCAGCCGGCGAGTGCCATCGACAGCGCCAGTGGCGTGACGATCAGTTTGATATGCTTGATCATACTTGTTTCCCTTCTTCTGCGGCCTGGCGTTCCTGCTTTTCCAGGGCATGCTGTTTTTCCTGCGCATGGGCGTACATCTTGTTCTGGCGCTCGCTGCCCTTGAAGAGCGTGCGAATCACGACGAAGAACACTGGCACGAAAATCACGCCGAGCACGGTGGCCGTAATCATACCGCCCATTACGCCGGTACCGATGGCGCGCTGCGATGCCGAACCAGCGCCGCCCGCGAGGACCAGCGGCAGCACGCCGAGGATGAAGGCGAGCGACGTCATGATGATCGGACGGAAGCGCAGGTGAGCCGCTTCAAGCGCCGCGTCGAACGGTGACTTGCCTTCGGCTTGCAGGTCCTTGGCGAATTCGACGATCAGAATCGCGTTCTTCGCCGCCAGGCCAATGATGGTGATCAGGCCGACCTTGAAGTAGACGTCGTTTGACAAGCCCCGCATATTGGCCGCCAGCAGCGAGCCGAGAATACCCAGCGGTACCACCAGCAGCACGGCCACCGGGATGGTCCAGCTTTCATACAGCGCGGCCAGGGCCAGGAACACGGCCAGCAGTGCAAAGCCGATCAGGATGAACACGGTCGAACCGGACAGCAGTTCCTCGCGCGACTGGCCGGTCCACTCGTAAGCGAAACCAGGCGGCAGGCGCTCGGCCAGACGCTGCATTTCGTCCAGCGCTTCGCCGCTCGAGTAACCCGGCGCTGCTTCACCCGTCAGTTTCATTGCAGGATAGCCGTTGTAGCGGTTGGTCTGCATCGGGCCGGTGGTCCATTCGGTCGTCGCGAACGACGACAGCGGCACCGGCTGGCCCTGGGTATTCATCGCATTGATGCGCAGCAGGTCGTCCGGCTGCATGCGCTGTGGCGCATCGGCCTGCACGATCACGCGCTGCAGGCGGCCGGCATTCGGGAAGTCGTTGACGTACGACGAACCCATCGACGTCGACAGCGCCGTATTGATCGCAGCGAAGGTCACGCCCAGGGCTTGCGCCTTGTCGCGGTTGATGTTCAGCTTGAGCTGCGGCGCATCTTCCAGGCCTTCCGGACGCATGCCCGTCAGGATCTTGCTCTGCGACGCCATGCCCAGCATCTGGTTACGCGCCGCCAGCAGGGCTGCGTGACCGTTGCCGGCACGATCCTGCAGGCGGAACGAGAAGCCGGTGCCGGTACCCAGCTCCGGGATCGGCGGCGGGCTCACCACGAAGATGAACGAGTCGCGCAGCGCGCCCATGTGGCCGGTGATGCGGCCCGCGAACGATTGCGCGTCCTGGCCGTCACCCTTGCGCTCGTCCCATGCCTTCATCGGGATGAACGCCAGGCCCATGTTCTGGCCCTGGCCCGAGAACGAGAAGCCGGTAATGGCCACGATGTTGGCCGTTTCCGGCTGCTTCATCACGAACTCTTCCATTGCACGCATCACGGTGCCGGTACGTTCGGCAGTCGCGCCTGGCGGCAGCTGGACGTTGGCGATCACATAGCCCTGGTCTTCGTTCGGCAGGAACGAATTCGGCAGGCGCGTGAACATCACACCGACCACGACGACCAGCACGGCAAACACGACCATCCAGCGGCCGGCACGCTTCATGAGAGCGCCGACGAAGCCTTCGTACTTCTTGGCACCGGTGGTGAACTTGCGGTTGAACCAGCCAAAGAAGCCCTTCTTGGTGTGATTGTGGCCGGCTTCGATCGGTTTGAGCAGGTGTGCGCACAGCGCCGGGGTCAGCGACAGCGCCAGGAACGCCGAGAAGGCGATCGAGGTCACCATGACGACCGAGAACTGGCGGTAGATGTTGCCGACCGCGCCGGCGAAGAAGGCCAGCGGCACGAACACGGCGATCAGGACGACGGTCACGCCAATGATGGCGCCCGAAATCTGGCCCATTGCCTTGCGCGTGGCTTCCAGCGGCGGCAAGCCTTCCTCGCTCATGATGCGCTCGACGTTCTCGACCACCACAATGGCATCATCGACGACGATACCAATCACCAGCACCATGCCGAACATGGTCAGCACGTTGATCGAGAAGCCCATCGCCAGCAGGCAGGCGAACGAGCCCAGCAGTGCGATTGGCACCACGATGGTCGGGATCAGCGTATAGCGGAAGTTCTGCAGGAACAGGTACATCACCAGGAACACCAGCACGATCGCTTCGATCAGCGTGTGGACCACTTGCTCGATCGAAATCGAGATGAAGGTGGTGGAGTCGTACGGGATCGAGTACTTGATGCCGTTCGGGAAGAGCTTCTGCAGCTCTGCCATGCGGGCCTTGATCAGATCCGCGGTTTCAAGGGCGTTGCCGGATGGCGCCAGCTGCACGCCGATACCGGCCGATGGCTTGCCGTTCAGGCGCGCCGTGGTGCTGTACGACTGGCCGCCGACTTCGATGCGGGCCACGTCCTTCAGGCGCACGGTCGAGCCGTCCTGGTTGGCGCGCAGCACGATGTTGCCGAACTGTTCGACGTTCGACAGCTGGCCCGTCACGATGACGGTGGCGCTGATCTGCTGGCCTTGCGCGATCGGCAAGTCGCCGATCGTGCCCGATGCGACCTGGGCATTCTGCTGCGAGATCGCGCTCGTGACGTCGGCCGGCGACAGGTTGTAGCCGACCAGCTTGGTCGGATCGATCCAGATCCGCATGGCCTTCTCGGTACCGAACAGCTGGGCCTGGCCAACGCCGGTAATACGCTGGATTTCAGGCAGCACATTGCGCGAGGCGTAGTCGCCCAGCGCAATATTGTCCATCTTCGGGTCATCCGACGACAGGATCGTAAACAGCAGGAAGTTCGAGCGCGACTTGTCGACGCGCACACCCTGCTGCGTCACCGCCGGCGGCAGACGCGGGGTCGCGCGCGACAGGCGGTTCTGAACATCAACCTGGGCCAGTTCCGGATCAGTGCCGGTCTCGAAAGAAATGGTAATCGAGCCAGTGCCGTTGGCCTGGCTGGTCGATTCCATATAGATCATGCCCTGGGCGCCGTTCATCTCGCGTTCGATAATCGAGATGACGGAATCCTCCAGAGTCTGCGCCGACGCACCCGGGTAGGTGACGTTGACGACGATCGCGGGTGGCGCCACGGATGGGTATTGGGCGATCGGCAACTGCTTGATCGCAACAGTACCCAGCACCATGATGAACAGCGCGATCACCCATGCAAAAATTGGGCGGTCAATAAAAAAACGTGCCATTGAAAAGTCCTGTTCGTTTTATTCTTAGCGGCTGCTGTTGGCCGGGGTCGTTGCACCCGCTGCCGGCGAACCGGAACTCGGGGTACGTGCACCGGAAGCATTCGCACCGGCGGCGGCCTGGGTGCCGGCAGCGTTCGGCTGGGCAGCCGGAGCGCCGGCCTGGACCGGCGCCTGGGCGGCGGCCGGAGTCCATGGCACTGGCTTGACCGGGGTACCCGGCGGCAGCATCTGCAGCTTCTGGAAGCCGTCGACCATGACTTGTTCGCCTTCTTTCAGGCCGTCGGTGACAATCCAGCTCTCGCCTTGCTGCGAAGCGATCTTGACCGTGCGGGACACTGGCTTGTTGTCGGCGCCGATGACCATCACGGTATCGCCGTTCTGGCCGCCACGGGTGACCGCTTGCTGCGGCACCAGGATGCCACGCGTTTCCGACTGCGACAGGCGCACGCGTGCGTACTGGCCCGGGAGCAGGGCGTTGTCCGGATTGTCGATGGCGGCGCGCAGCGTGACCTGGCCGCTCGTTTCGTCGACAGTCACGTCCGAGAACAGCAGCTTGCCCTTGCGCGGCAGCACGGTACCGTCGTCGAGCACGACCGTGACCGGGAGCTCGGCATCGATCCTGCCGCCAGCCTGCTTGCGCAGGCGCTGCAGATCGTTCGCCGATTGCGTGATGTTCAGGTACATGCGGTCGGTCTGCTGGATCAGGGCCAGCTCGGTCGACTGGGTTGCCGAAACCAGCGCACCTTCGGTGACCAGCGAACGGCCGATGCGGCCGGAGATCGGCGCATTGACGTTGGTGTAGCCCAGATTGATCTGTGCCACGCGGACCTGCGCGCGGGCGGCGGCCACTTCGGCCTCACCCTGGCGTTGCGCCGCGACGGCGTTGTCGAATTCCTGCTTGCTGACAGCAGCGGCTTCGACCAGCGGCTTGTAGCGATCGGCAATCGACTTGGCCGCCACCAGATTGGCCTGGGCGCGCGCCAGGTCAGCCTGGGCGGAAGCGACCTGGGCCTGGTAGGGCGCAGCGTCGATCTGATACAGCGCCTGGCCCTGCTTGACCATGCTGCCCTCGGTAAACAAGCGCTTCTGGACGTTGCCATCGACGCGGGCGCGAACCTGGGCGGTGCGGATTGCCTCGACGCGGGCTGGCAGCTCGGTCTGCAATGCGACGGTTTCGATCTTGGTGGTGATGACGCCAGCCTGGACGGCAGGAGCTTGCTGGCCGCCAGGGGCGGCGCCGGCTGGGGCTGCATCTTTCTTGCCACAGGCGGACAACAGAACCAGGGCTGCCAGAGTGGCGGCAGCGACCCGGGTCAGGGACGGGGACGAGGATTGGGCAGGGCGCATTACGTGTGCTTCCTTCTAGTTAGTAACGCGTCGACATCACCCGGCGCTCAGGAAAACATGGCGAAGGGTGATATCAACACTGGCTTTTGCAAATAGTTTTATATACTATCACGACTGTATGTAAAATGTTTTGCCCCCTTGGAATTTTGGAGTATCCCCCGAATATGGTCCGCAGGACGAAAGAAGAAGCCGCCGCAACACGCGATAGCATCCTTGACGCAGCAGAAATTTTGTTCGCAAAACATGGCGTTTCAAGAACGACTTTACAGCATATCGCTACCGCGGCGGGCGTGACGCGCGGTGCGATTTATTGGCATTTTGTCGACAAGGGCGCCGTGTTCAGCGCCATGATGCAACGCGCCACGATGCCGATGGATGCCGCCGTGAAGCTGGCAGGCGAACGCGCGGACACCGATCCGCTGCAAAGCCTGCGCGACGAAATGCTGGCCGTGCTGCAGATCGTGGAAGGCGACGAGAAGGCGCGCCGCGTGTTCGAGATCGCCACGCTCAAGACCGAATTTACCGACGAGGTCGATTCGGCGCGCGCCCACAAGCGCGAATCGGTAGCGCGCTGGCGCGGGCGACTGCAGGATCAGTTCACGCAAGCCGTGGCTGCCGGCACGTTGCCAGCCTCGGTCGATCCGCGCAAGGCGTCGATGTCGGTCTGGGTGATGCTCGACGGCCTGATCCGCAACTGGATCTTCGAGCCTGGGGCATTCGAGCTGGTCGACCTGGGGGCCGAGCTGATCGATACCTACATGGCAGGCTTGCGCGCCCGCTGACCCCTGGTTTTACAAATGTAAAAAAGCGGGGGTCAGGTCTGACATTTGGACACGATCTCAACAGTCGATCAAAAAAAGCGAGGGTCAGGTCTGACATTTGGACACGATCTCGACAGTCGATCAAGAAAAGCGAGGGTCAGGTCTGACATTCGGACGCGATCTCGACAGTCGGGCAGCCGGGATTAGCTGGCATCGGACCATGTTGGTATCGGGCAAGACGCCGTTGATAGTAGCTAAGGCTGAGGTCGTGTCTGAATGTCAGACCTGACCCCCGCTGTGAGAGGCTAATGCTGAGGTCGTGTCTGAATGTCAGACCTGACCCCGGCTGTGAGACGTCTGGTTGTGCAGATGTAGAAACAAGAAAAAACCCGGCCGTAGCCGGGTTTGTCGTTTTGCGCAGCGGGTGTGCCTAGCGCATGCCTTCGATCATCACCTTCAGCTTGATCGAATCGGCCACGAACGCGCGGATGCCTTCGGCCAGCTTTTCGGTTGCCATCGCATCTTCATTGAGCATGAAGCGGAACGTTTTTTCGTCGATTGCGATCTTCTCGATATTGGCGCTGTCGTCCTTGACCAGCTTGCGCTCGAACGGCGCGTCGCTGTCGGCCAGCTTTTGCAGCAAGTCCGGCGAGATCGTGAGCAGGTCGCAACCGGCCAGCTCCAGGATCTGCGATGTATTGCGGAAGCTCGCGCCCATCACTTCGGTGGCGTAGCCGAACTTGCGGTAGTACTGGTAGATGCCCTTGACCGACTGCACGCCCGGATCCTCGGCGCCCTGGTAATCGGTACCGGTCGACTTCTTGTACCAGTCGTAGATGCGGCCGACGAACGGCGAAATCAGCTTGACGCCCGCTTCGGCGCAGGCCACGGCCTGGCACAGCGAGAACAGCAGCGTCAGATTGCAGTGGATGCCGTCTTTTTCCAGGATCTCGGCGGCGCGGATGCCTTCCCAGGTCGAGGCGATCTTGATCAGCACGCGCTCGCGCGACACGCCGGCGGCTTCGTACAGCGCGATCAGTTCGCGGCCCTTGGCAACCGTGGCCTCGGTATCGAACGACAGCGCCGCGTCGATTTCGGTCGACACACGGCCTGGCACGAACTTGAGGATTTCCACGCCGAAGGCGATCAACAGGCTGTCGATGATGCCGTCGATCGATGCGTCGGGCGCGTTGGCGATGGCTTTTTCAAGCAGTGGACGGTATTCGGGCTTTTGCACGGCCTTCAGGATCAGCGACGGGTTGGTGGTCGCGTCCTGCGGCGTGTAGGCCTTGATCGACTGGAAGTCGCCGGTGTCGGCAACAACGGTGGTGAATTGCTTGAGCTGTTCGAGTTGGTTCATGGTGGTCTCTTGAATATTCTTAGAAATCGGTGCCCGCGACAAACGCGGCCAGCATGGCTTCCAGGCCGACGCGATCTTCGTCGCTGAAGCGCTCGAGCTTCGGGCTGTCGATATCGAACACGCCGATCAGCCGGTCGTCCTTGAGCACCGGGATCACGATCTCGGAGGCCGACGCCGAATCGCAGGCGATATGGCCCGGGAACGCATGCACGTCGGCGACCACGATGGTCTCGCGTTTGACGGCGGTGGCGCCGCACACGCCGCGCCCGAACGGGATGCGTGCGCAGGCGGGCTTGCCCTGGAACGGGCCGACCAGCAGATCGTTGCCTTCGCCTTTTTTGGACGGCACGGTGAAGTAGAAGCCAGCCCAGTTCAGGTCAGCGATGGTGTCGTAGACGAGGGCCGAGAACTGCGACGCATTGGCCGTCAGGTCGCGTTCACCTTCGAGGATGCTCGTGACCTGGCGTACCAGCAGGTCGTAATCGGGGCGGTCGCTGCGTTCTGGATTGATGTGCATGGCGTTGCCATTTGGCGGTCAATAAAAAAACTATTTTAGCCGATGAACGAATCGAACTGCATGTCGAACTCCTGCAGCGCCTTCTGCGCGTTCTGCATTTTCTTGCGAAACTCCGGCCCGCGCCGCAGCGCCAGGCCCACCGCCAGCACGTCGATCACGACCAGATAGGCCAGGCGCGCCGAGATTGGCGTGTACGGGTCGGTCGCAAACACCAGGTCGATCGGGATCAGCAGCGTGGCCATCTCGGCCAGCGGGGTGCCCGATGGCGCCAGCACGATGACCTGCGCGCCGCCCGCCTTGGCCAGCTTGGCCGAACGGGTCAGCGCGGGGTTGTTGCCGCGCTGCGAAATGGCGACCACGGCATCGCCTTCGCGCAGCAGGGCCGCCGCAATCGAGTGAATCGCCGGGTCGGTGTAGGCCACCGTCGGCACGCCCGAGCGGAAGAACTTGTGCTGCGCGTCGGCCGCCACGAAGCCGGACGTGCCCTGGCCGTAGAATTCGATCTTGTTCGCGCGTGCGAGGATCTCGAGGGCCTGCTGGACCAGCTCCGGCTTGAGGTTGTTGCGCAGGTCGAGCAGCGTGTTGATCGAGCGGCTGCAGATCTTGTTGATCAGGTCCGATGCCAGGTCGTCCTGGTGCGGTGCCTCATTCGCGCCGGGCAGGGCCAGCGCCAGGCCTTGCGCCAGCTTCAGCTTGAACTCGTGCCAGCCGTCGTAACCGAGCGTGCGGCAAAAACGCACGACGGTCGGTTCCGACACGCCCGCGTTGCGCGCCAGCGCCGTGATGTTCTGGCTCACGGTGCCCGACGGCGCGGCCAGCACCGCGAGCGCCACCTTGCGCTCCGATTTGGAGAGCGTGTCGAGCTGGGTGCGGATCGAGTCGAGCAGCATTGGTGGGCCTCAGTCTTCAGGCAGCGATTCTTCGCGCCACTGCAAGCCGTCGCGCCCGATCAGGGCACTGGCCGCAGCCGGGCCCCACGTGCCGGACGTGTACGGGGCGGGCGAGGTGTCGTCCTGTTCCCAGTGTTCCAGGATCGGCTCGACCCATTCCCACGCCGCTTCCAGCTCGTCGCCGCGCATGAACAATGTCAGCTGGCCGCGCAGCACATCGAGCAGCAGGCGCTCGTAGGCTTCCATGCGCGGCGACGTGAACTGTTCGCGAAAATCGAGTTCGAGTTCGGCCTGTTTCAGGCGCATCGAATCGCCCGGCGTCTTGGCCATCAGGTTCATCGACAGCCCTTCGTCGGGCTGCAGGCGGATCACCAGGCTGTTGGGCTGGAAGCTCGACGTCGGCTGGTTGAAGATCGAGTGCGGGATCGGCTTGAAGCGCACGACGATTTCGGCCAGGCGGTCGGACATGCGCTTGCCGGTGCGCAGATAGAACGGCACGCCGGCCCAGCGCCAGGTGTCGATTTCGGCCTTCATCGCCACGAAGGTCTCGGTGCGCGAACTCTTTGGCGCATCCGGTTCGTCGCGGTAGCCGGGCACCGGCTGTCCGTCGATATAGCCCGAGCGGTACTGGCCGCGCACGATATTGTGGGTCAGCGTCGTTGGCGTGAAGCGTTTCAGCGAGCGCAGCACCTGCAGCTTGGCGTCGCGCACGGCGTCCGGCGCGATCGAGGCCGGTGGCTCCATCGCCACGATGCACAGCAGTTGCAGCAGGTGGTTCTGCAGCATGTCGCGCAGCGCGCCCGAGTTGTCGTAGTAACCCATGCGGTTGCCCACGCCGATCTTCTCGGCGATAGTGATCTGCACGTCCGAAATCCATTCGCGGCGCCACAGCGGCTCGAACAGGATGTTCCCGAAGCGCAGGGCCAGCAGGTTCTGCACGGTCTCCTTGCCCAGGTAGTGGTCGATGCGGTAGATCTGCGACTCGGCGAAGACCTTGCCCACATCCAGGTTGATCTGCTTGGCCGAAGCCAGGTCGCGACCCAGCGGCTTTTCGAGCACCACGCGCGAATTGGGCGTGGCCAGGCCCGTGGCGGCCAGGTTGTCGCAGATCTTGGCGAAGATCTGCGGCGGCGTGGCCAGGTAGTACACGCGTGTGAGCGATTCATCGGCGCGCAGGGCCGCGACCAGGTCGCCGAAGGTACTCGCATCGGTGGCGTTCAGTGCCACATAGGTGATGCGGCCGATGAATTTGTCCCAGTTGGCGCCAGATGGCGCTTCCTTGATGTGCGGCTTCGAGTTGGTCTCGACCATGTGCAGGAATTCTTCCTGCGTGGCGTCGTCGCGCCCGACGCAGATGATGCGGGCGCTGGCCGGCAGGTCGCCGGCCACGTCGCGCGCGAACATGGCAGGCAACAGCTTGCGCATCGCAAGGTCGCCACTGCCGCCAAAGAATACGAGGTCGAAATCGGGAATCGCCATGATGGGTCGGATCTGCGTCAGTAAAAGGGTTTTGTAAATTTACTACATAATTTATGCGGGATCAAGAAAATCTACTACGTCTGCGCTCTACGATGACCTATGATGGCCTATGGTGCCATATTCGCCGCGCGCGCAGCGCAGGCGGACGTGTCACCCGCGGGGCAGGGGTATATGCCACGTACTTTGCTGCGCATGCACCTGCTGGCCCAGCCAGTCGGCGAACGTGCGCACGGTCGAGGCCAGATGCCGGTCTTGCGGATAGATCAGCGACAGCGGAACGGGTGGCCCCTGGACTGTCGGCAGGACGCGCACCAGGCGGCCGGCTTTCAGGTGCGGCAGCGCCACGTAGCTGGCGACCCGGATCAGTCCCAGTCCTTCCAGGCCGCAGCCCAGATAGGCGTCGGTATCGTTGACGATGAGCCGCGCGCCGGCCGCAATCGTGTGCTCGGCGCCAGCGACCGTGAAGCGCCAGTCGGTCGCGCGGCCGGTGGCGGCGGACTGGTAGCCGACGATGTCATGCCCATCGAGCGCATCGAGCGAGTCCGGCGTGCCGCAGCGTGCCAGGTAATCGGGCGAGGCGCAGGTGATCCAGTCGAAGCTGCCGAGATGGCGCGCCACCAGCAGCGCCGATGACGCCGGCGTGCCGGCCCGCACCACGCAATCGACGCCTTCCTGGACCAGTTCGACCGGGCGGTCGCCCAGCGTCAGGGTCAGGTCGATGGCCGGATACCGGGTCTGGAATTCTCCCAGGACCGGCAGGACGACGGCCCGTGCAAACGAGGAGGTCATGTCGACGCGCAGCAGTCCGCGTGGTGCGGCCGTGCTGTCGGACAGCGCTGCCTCGACCCCTTCGATGGCGCCCAGAATGCGCTGGCAATGGTCGTAATACAGGCTGCCGTTGGGCGTGACGTGCAGGGTACGCGTCGTGCGCTGCAGCAGCCGCACGCCCAGGGACGCCTCGAGCTCCTGGATCGCGCGGCTGATCGTCGAACGCGGGACGGCCAGGATGTTGGCGGCGCCGGCAAAACTGCGTGCTTCGACGGCGCGCGAAAAAATCTGCATTGCCCGTAACTTGTCCATCGATCCTGCCTCGCTGATCTGCCCCGATCGTCGATTATCCCACCCATCGCAATTCTGAAATGCCGGCGGGCGGGCTTACGCGTGGAAGGGCGGGTGACCATACTTCACGTCTTTGATCACGACAGGAGCTCGCATGACGACCCACCACAATGCAAACAATGCCCCGCACACGCTGGTGCTTGGCGCCGGTGAACTTGGCATGGCCATCCTGCGCCATCTGGCGCCGCGCCAGAAGGCTGCAGGGCGCGCGCTGGCCGTTCTGGTCACGCCCGGCTCGATCACCACGCCAACCGCGCGCCAGCGGCAGGATCACGCCACGCTACGCACGCTGGATGTGGCACTGGTGCCGTTCGATCTGGCACAGCGCCGCGAAGAAGAACTGGTTGCCTTGCTGCGTCCGTTCGACACGGTCATCAACTGTACCGGCTTCGTCGCCGGCCCGGGTACCCAGCTGCGGCTGACCCGGGCGGTGCTGGCTGCCGGCGTGCGGCGGCATATTCCGTGGCAGCTCGGGGTCGATTACGACATTGTCGGCAAGGGCAGTGGCCAGCCGGTCTTCGACGAGCAGTTCGATGTGCGCGGCATGCTGCGCGGGCAGGACCGGACCGAGTGGATCATCATCTCGACCGGCATGTTCACCAGTTTCCTGTTCGAGAAGACGGTCGGCATCGTCGACCTGGATGCCGGCATCGTGCGCGGCCTGGGTAGCTGGGCCACGCAGGTGACGGTCACCACGCCCGATGACATCGGCCGGTGTACCGCCGCGATCCTGTTCGAGATGCCCCGCATTGCGAACCAGGTCGTGTATCTGGCCAGCGACACCGTCTCGTACGGGCAGCTGGCGGACATCGTCGAGCAGGTGACGGGGCGCGCCACCGAACGTACCTTGTTGACCCGCGAAGCGCTGCAGGCCGATCTCGCCGCACAGCCAGACGACGCGAAGGCGCGCTACCGCCTCGCCTTCGCGCGCGGTGACGGTCTGGCCTGGAGCAAACAGAATACCTACAACGCGCAGCGTGGTATCCCGACCTCGGACATCCGCACCTGGCTCACGCAGTTGTCGCGCCGCGCAGACAATCGGCCCACCGGCATCCAGGATGAATGACAGTTCCACCGAATGGGACTATAGTTTCCACACGTAAATATCGCAGCCATGCGAGCTGCGAAGACGAGGGAGACATGATGGGTTGGATGCAAAGTCTGGGACGCGCGCTGTCGCCGTTCGGTGGACGGGCAGTTGGCGGTAGTGTGGGCGGCAGCATGCGCGCGCTGGTGGTCAAGGCCCGCGATGGCAGCATCCGCACGGCGATCAATGCCGCGCGCCTGCGCAAGGAAGTCGATCAGGCGCAGGCCCAGGCCGCGCGCCAGCATCAGGCGGCTGGCGCGCTGGCCGCCGCGGCGCGCGAAGTCACCGACCTGTCGGCCGATGTCAATGCCGGTACGCTGCGCATCGCCGACACCGCCCAGCGCAACCTGCACACGGCGCGCGAGTCGATGGATGAACTGACACGCCTCGAAGCGCGCATGCGCACCATCGAGGCGCAGGTGCATGGTTTTTCCGACACCGTCTCGCAACTGGTCGGGCACCTGCACGAGATCGGCGAATTCGGCACCGTCATCGAGAATGTCGCCAACCAGACCAACCTGCTGGCGATCAATGCCGCGATCGAGGCGGCGCGCGCCGGCCCGGCCGGGCGCGGGTTCGCCGTGGTGGCGTCCGAAGTGCGGCGCCTGTCGCAAGTGGTCAACGCCGAAGCTGTCAAGATCGCGACCGCCAGCACTGCGATGCGCGGGCTGGTGGCATCGACCTCCAGCGCGACGGCCAATATTCTCGATGGCGTGAACGTCTCGGCGCGCGAGGCCGGCAGCGCGGCGAGCCACCTGACGACGTTCGTGGCCGATTTTGAGCGCATGACCGCAACCGTCGACCAGATGGCGCTGGCGATGCAGTCGCTCGACGGCGTCAACCAGCAGATCGGGGCGCGCGTCGGCGAGGTGGCGAGCAATGCATCCGGGGCGGCGGCAACCATGCACGACGCGTCGCGCCGGGTGGACGAGGTGCGGCTGGCCACCGAGGAGCTGCAAGGCGTGCTGGCGGGTTTCCGCACCGGCGGCACGCCGTTCGACGCGCTGGTCGACGCGACTACCGTCCTGCGCGAAGAGGTGCTGGCCTGCCTGAAGCGGCACGCCGACGGCGGGGCCAACGTGTTCGACCAGAGCTACCAGCCGATCGCCCAGTCCGATCCGCCGCGCTTTACCACGTCCTACGATCGCATCGTCGAGCGCGACCTGCAAATGCTGTTCGACCGCGTGCTGACTGATTTGCCGGGCGCCGCCTATGCGCTGGCCGTGGATAACCGCGGCTTCGCGCCGACCCACAACACCAAGTTCTCGCGCCCGCCCAACGGGCAGCGCGAGCACGACCTGGTGTATTGCCGCAACAAGCGCATCTTCGACGACCCGGTGGGCATCCGGCTGGCGAAGAACCGCGAGCCATTCCTGCTGCAGACCTATCTGCGCGATACGGGCGAGGTGATCAACGATCTGTCGATGCCGATCGTACTCGATGGGAAGCACTGGGGCGCAGTGCGGATCGGCTACGATTCGGCCCGGATGATGGGCTGAGCGGGAGGCCTGTTTCCATCTGCCGTTTCCGGATATAAGCATAGGCAAAATCGATATTGGCAACGCAATTGGAGGCCTGTTAAGCTTCGCGTCCCTTCGGCGGTCGAGGTACCGCCGTCACCGACCAGAAGAAGAGAAGCCCCCATGAGCTGCAAGCACCATCACGCCAACCCGCATCGCGCGGTCCTGATCCTGAGCCTGATCGCGACCCTGGCGCCGACCGCCGCGCTGGCCCAGGAGACGCCGCCACCGGCGCCGGCCGCCCAGGACGTGCAGACGATCGTCGTCACCGGCACCCGTTCACTGAACCGCCGCACGCTGGATTCGGAGTCGCCCGTCGACGTCATCGGCAACAAGGAGCTGCTCAGCACCGGCTCGGGCGAGCTGGCCACCGTGCTCTCGCGCCTGCTGCCATCGATGAATTTCCCGCGCCCGAGCGGCGCCGACGCCAGCGACGCGGTGCGTCCGGCGCAGTTGCGCGGCCTGTCGCCCGACCAGACGCTGGTGCTGGTCAACGGCAAGCGCCGCCACACGTCGGCCGTCGTCAACGTCAACGGCACGCTGGGCCGCGGCTCGGCCCCGGTCGACCTGAACGCGATTCCGCTGGCAGCGATCGAGCGCATCGAAGTGCTGCGCGACGGCGCCGCGGCCCAATACGGCTCGGACGCCATCGCCGGCGTGGTCAACATCATTCTCAAGCGCGGCGCCAAGGGCGGCGAAGCGGAAGTGGTGTATGGCCAGTATGACGCGGGCGACGGCGAGCAGGCCACCGTGCGCGGCTCGGCCGGCTTTAACCTGGGCCAGGATGGCTGGGTGCGCATCGCCGTCGAAGCGGCCGAGCGCAACGCCACCAACCGCTCGTTCGCCGACCCGCGCCCGTCTGCCGGCCCACGTCAGGGCCTGATCACCCAGCGCTACGGTGACCCGGACAGCCGGCCACGTACGCTGTTCGTCAACAGCGAAGTGCGCATCAACGACGACGTCGACTGGTACGCCTTTGCGAGCTACGGCGAACGTGACACCTCGTCGGCGGCGACCTTCCGCACCGCATTCACCGACAACAACCGCACCACGCTGCGCTCGCCGCTGTATCCGGAAGGCTTCCAGCCGCTGCTGGGCAGCACCTCGGTCGATGCCTCGATCGTTTCGGGCCTGCGCGGCGTGGCCGGCGGCTGGCGCTGGGATGCGAGCCTGAACCACGGCCGCAACCGCTTCACGCTCGACGTCAACGACACGGTCAACTACAGCCTGGGCGCGGCCAGCCCGACCAGTTTCTATGCCGGCGAACTGACCTCGAAGCAAAGCCTGGCCAACCTGGACGTGGCGCGCGAGATTCCCGTGTCGTTCATGAGCGGGCCGCTGACGGTGGCCCTGGGCCTGGAAGCGCGCCATGAATCCTACGAGATCGGCGCGGGCGAAGCCGGTTCGTACTTCGGTTCCGGCGCGCAGGGCTATTCGGGCTTCCGCCCTGAGAATGCAGGCGAAAACAGCCGCAACAACAAATCGGTGTACCTGAACCTGGAAGGCGACATCACGAGCGCACTGTCGGGCGCCCTGGCGCTGCGCCATGAGCGCTACAGCGACTTTGGCAGCACGAACTCGGCCAAGGCGTCGGCACGCTACGCGTTCACGCCAGCCTTCGCGTTGCGTGGCACGGCCTCGAACGGTTTCCGCGCGCCGTCGCTGGCCCAGTCGTTCTACACGATCACCACCACCAACACGCTGCTCGTCAACGGCGCCAGCGCGCTGGTGGAGACGGGCACGTTCCCGGTCGGCAGCGCTGCCGCCCGTGCACTGGGCGCGCAGCCGCTCAAGGCCGAAAAGGCGCGCAACCTGAGCATCGGCGCGCAGTGGCAGCCAACCCGCAACTGGACCACGACGGTCGACCTGTACCGCATCGATATCGATGACCGCATCGTGTTCTCGTCGAACCTGCAGCTGGCCAATGCACCGGCGCTGTCGCGCGCGCTCGCGGCCCAGGGCGTCTTCGTCGGCGCGGCGCGCTACTTCACCAACGCGGTCGACACGCGCACCAAGGGTGTCGACGTGGTCAGCACGTACCGCCTGAACTTCGCGCAGGGCGCGCGCGCCGACCTGACGCTGGCCTACAACCATAACGACAACGAGGTGCAGGGTGTGGCGGCGTCGCCGGCCGTGCTGTCGGGGCAGGGACTGTCGCTGGTGGACCGCCAGAGCATCAACCGCCTGACCGTCGGCTCGCCGAAGGACAAGCTTGGCCTGACGGGTGACTTTACGCAGGGTGCGTGGAATGGCCGCGCAGTCGTGACGCGTTACGGCGAATTCACGGTGCCGCAGAACGATCCGGCGCTGGACCAGAACTACGACCCACAATGGGTGCTTGATCTGGCAGCAAGCGTGCGCCTGAACCAGTGGCGCCTGACGGCCGGCATCGACAACGTGACCAACCGCTATCCTGCGCAGGTCACGTCGCGGGCCAACCTGAACGTGAACGGCACCCAGCCGTACAGCGTGTGGGCGCCGAACGGCTTCAATGGCCGCTACTTCTATGTGAAGGCCGGCTACACCTGGTAAGCAGGTGCGGGCCCGGGTTCAGATTGCGCCCGGGCTTCAGATCGCGTATTCGGGCTCTTCACGGCCGGCGACATCGAGCCGCACCGACAGCACCTTGCCGGTGTGCGGATACTGCGCGATCTCTTCGTTTGAGCGACCCTGGCTGGCGCTGGTGATGTACAGCGTGCGCAGGTCGGGCCCGCCGAAGCAGACCGACGTCGGGCAGCGCACCGGCAGTTTGATCTCGCGCAGGATCTCGCCGGTTGGCGAGATGCGCAGCACGCGACCGCCTTCGAACATCGCGACCCAGTACATGCCTTCAGAGTCGATCGTCGCGCCATCGGGCCGGCCACCGTAGTCCGGCGCCGTTTTATCGGTCGGGAAGGTGAGGATCGTGCGGCGGTTGCTGTGCTCACCGGTGGCCACATCGAAGTCGTAGCAGTCGATGCGGTGCGTGGTGGTATCGGCATGGAACATCGTGCGGCCATCCAGGCTCCAGGCCAGGCCGTTCGAGTTGGTCATGCCGCCGCGCCAGGCGCAGCGCAGGTTGTCGCGCGCGAGCACGTACATCTCGGCGGCCGGCTGGTCGCGCGGTTCGTACATGGTGCCGATCCAGAAGCGGCCCGCCGGGTCGACGCGGCCGTCGTTGAAGCGCACCTTTGACGTATCGTAGGGCGCGTCGGCGATCGGGGTTTCCGCACCGTCGGTCGTGTTCAGGCGCAGCAGCCGCTCGCGCGTGGCCACCACCAGAAAATTGTTGTCGTCGATGGCCAGCGCCGACGGGTTCGACCCCATCTTCCATGAGCTGAATTTGCCGCTGGCCGCGTGCAGGCGGTTGACGGTCAGGCCTTCGATATCGACCCAGTACAGGGCCGATTCGACTTCGTGCCAGATCGCCGATTCGCCCACCAGCATCGGCGCATCGTGTACCACTTCAAATTTTTCGGTTGCCATAGTCTTCTTTCGCGTCGCAGGTGCTTCAGCCGGCGTAGGGTGGACGGCTATGCCGTCCACGCGTTCAAATCAAGCTGATTTTGTGGTGTACCAGAGATCGTTGAACGCGTGGACGGGGAACCCGTCCACCCTACAGGATTACGATCAGACGGCCGCTTTCGCGCGCGCGATCAGGCCGTTGGTGGAACTGTCGTGCAGGTTGGGCACTGGCTCACCCGCCAGCTCGGCCTCGATCTTCTTGGCCAATACCTTGCCCAGCTCAACGCCCCACTGATCAAAACTGTTCACGTCCCACAGCACGCCCTGGACAAACGTCTTGTGCTCGTACAGTGCGATCAGGGCGCCCAGCGTGGTGGGCGTCAGGCGCTCCATCAGGATCGTGTTGCTCGGGCGGTTGCCGGGGAAGGTCTTGTGTGGCGTGAGGCGCTCGACTTCGTCCGCCGGCAAGCCTTGCGCCGTCAGGTCGGTGCGTACTTCGTCGGCGGTCTTGCCCTTCATGAAGGCCTCCGACTGCGCGAAGCAGTTCGCCAGCAGGGCAGTGTGGTGGTGGTCCATCTCGTGCGCCGGGCGCAGGGCGGCGATGAAATCCATCGGCGTCACGTCGGTGCCCTGGTGCAGCAGCTGGAAGTAGGCGTGCTGGCCGTTGGTGCCGCACTCGCCCCAGATTGCCGGACAGGTTGGCGTGTCGACTGGCTGGCCGTCGCGCGTGACGCGCTTGCCGTTGCTTTCCATGTCGAGCTGCTGCAGATAGGCCGGGAAGCGGTTCAGGTCCTGGTGGTACGGCGCGATCGAGACCGAGCTGCACTCGAGGAACTGGCGGTTCCAGAAGCCGATCAGGCCCAGGAGCGCCGGCAGGTTCTGCTCGAGCGGCGCGCTGCGGAAGTGTTCATCCATGTCGTGCGCGCCGGCCAGGAAGTCCTTGAAGTAGCCGAAGCCCACGGCCAGCGCGACCGGCAGGCCGATCGCCGACCATACTGAATAGCGCCCGCCAACCCAGTCCCAGAACGGGAACATATTGGCCGGGTCGATGCCGAAGGCCTTGATTGCCTCGGTGTTGGTCGATGCGGCGACGAAGTGCTTTGCCAACGCCTCTTCAGGCGCGTGCGCCAGGAACCAGCGGCGCGCGGTCTGCGCGTTCATCATCGTCTCGGTGGTGGTGAAGGTTTTCGAGGCGACGATGAAGAGCGTCGTTTCGGGATCGACCTGACCCAGGGCGGCATCCATGTCATGGCCGTCGACGTTCGAGACAAAGTGCATGCGCAGGCGCGGATGCGCATAGTGGCGCAGCGCCAGTACGACCATCTTCGGGCCCAGATCCGAGCCGCCGATACCGATATTGACGATGTCCGTGATCGGCTTGCCGGTGTGGCCCAGCCATTCGCCACTGCGCACCGCGTCGGTGAAGGTCTTGATGCGATCGAGCACGGCGTGGATGTCGGCGTTGATGTCCACGCCGTCGACCACGTGCGACGCGCCGCGCGGGGCGCGCAGGGCAGTGTGCAGCACGGCGCGGCCTTCGGTGTTGTTGATGCGCGCGCCCAGGAACATCGCATCGCGCCGCGCTTCGACGCCGCGCTCGCGCGCCAGCTGCATCAGCAGTTCAAGCGTGCGCCCGTCGAGGCGATTTTTTGAATAGTCTAGGAACAGGCCTGCAGCCTCGTCACTGAATCGCTCGAAGCGCTGCGGGTCGGCGGCAAACAGATCGCGCATCTGCCACGTGGTGGCGATGTCGGCGTGCTGGGCGAGGGCCTGGAAGCTGGCGGTACTGGTCAAGGATGGCTGGCGCATGGGGTCCGGGGTGCGTGGCACAATGTTGTCGTTAACAGATTATCGAATAATACAATTATCTGCGCGTAAATTCACTACATAAAAGCGCGTGTGCACCGCCAGGATACCAACTACTGGTGCTTTTCGGAACGCGCCTTCATGCTCATCCATACAGCATCGGGAGGCGCTGAAGAGCGCAGTGGTCCAATTTGTAGTAAAATTTCAGATACTAAATTCAGGAAGGAACGAACATGGCGCTCCACCCCGTAGTCGAACAGGTTACCAACCGCATCATCAAGCGCAGCGGCCCGTCGCGCGCTGCCTATCTGGCGCACCTCGAGGCCGCCCGCATCCAGGGCGTGCAGCGCGGCGCGCTGTCGTGCACGAACCTCGCCCACGGGTTCGCCGCGTTCCCGGCCAACGACAAACTGAAGCTGCGTGAAGTCAAGCAGCCGTCGGTGGCGATCGTTTCTTCCTACAACGACATGCTGTCGGCGCACCAGCCGTTCGAGAGCTATCCGAAGATCATCAAGGACGCCGTGCGCGAGATCGGCGCCGTGGCCCAGTTTGCCGGCGGCGTGCCCGCCATGTGCGATGGCGTCACGCAGGGCCAGCCGGGCATGGAACTGTCGCTGTTCTCGCGCGACACCATCGCCATGGCCACCGCCGTCGGCCTGTCGCACAATATGTTCGACGCCAGCCTGTACCTGGGCATCTGCGACAAGATCGTGCCGGGCCTCCTGATCGGCGCGCTGCACTTCGGCCACATCCCGGGCATCTTCGTGCCGGGCGGCCCGATGACGTCGGGTCTGTCGAACAAAGAGAAAGCGCGCGTGCGCCAGCTCTACGCGCAGGGCAAGGCCACGCGCGAAGAACTGATGGAATGCGAAGCCGCGTCGTACCACGACGCCGGCACCTGTACCTTCTACGGCACCGCCAACAGCAACCAGATGCTGATGGAAGTCATGGGCCTGCATCTGCCGGGCGCCGCGTTCATCACGCCGGGCACCGAGCTGCGCGACGCGCTGACCAAAAGCGCAGCGCGCCAGGCAGTGGCGATTTCGCAGCAGGGCGGCACCTACATGCCGATCGGCCGCATCGTCGACGAGAAATGCATCGTCAACGCCATCGCCGCGCTGCACGCGACGGGTGGCTCGACCAACCATACGCTGCACCTGGTGGCGATCGCGCGCGCGGCCGGCATCGTGATCGACTGGGACGACTTCGACCAGCTGTCGAAGGTCGTGCCGCTGCTCACCCGCATCTACCCGAACGGCGAAGCCGACGTGAACCACTTCCAGGCCGCCGGCGGCCCGGGCTTCATCATCCGCGAACTGCTGGACGCTGGCCTGGCGCACGAAGACGTCAACACGGTGCTGGGCCACGGCCTGCGCGCCCACTGCAAGGAGCCGTTCCTGGGTGAAGATGGCAAGACCATCTGGCGCGACACGCCGGCCCAGAGCGGCGACGAGACCGTGCTGCGTCCGGCATCGAACCCGTTCAGCCCCAACGGCGGCATGGTGCTGGTGCAGGGTAATCTGGGCCGCGCCGTGATGAAGATCTCGGCCGTCAAGCACGACTACCACGTGATCGAAGCACCGGCGATCACATTCGATTCGCAGGAAGACTTCATGGGCGCCTACAAGGCCGGCCAGCTCAATCGCGATTTCGTGGCGGTGGTGCGCTTCCAGGGGCCGCGTGCCAACGGCATGCCCGAACTGCACGCCCTGACGCCAGCGCTGTCGAACCTGCAGGATGCCGGCTTCAAGGTGGCGATGGTGACCGATGGCCGCATGTCGGGCGCGTCGGGCAAGGTCCCGGCGGCGATCCACGTGTCGCCTGAAATCCTGGCCGGCGGCCCACTGGGCCTCGTGCGCGACGGCGACATCATCCGCGTTGACGCCACCACCGGCACGCTGCAGGCACTCGTGCCGGCCGACGAGTGGGCCGCGCGCAAGCAGGCCACGACCGACCTGAGCAAGAGCCACATTGGCATGGGCCGCGAACTGTTTACGATGTTCCGCGCCTCGATCAGCGCCGCGGAGCAGGGCGCGGCGACGTTCCCGCTGCCGTCGCCGATCCCCACCATCGTGCCGCTGCACGAAGGCCTGGACGCCAATGAGGTCGTGCCGGGTTCAGACGAAGACTTTCTCTTTAGGACGCAGAAATGACCTTACTTGAAATTATGCGCTCGGCGAGCGTGATCCCTGTCATCGCCATCGACGATCCGGCCCATGCCGTGCCATTGGCCAGGGCGCTCGTCGCTGGCGGCATCCGCGTGCTCGAAGTCACGCTGCGCACGGAGCACGGCCTGGGCGCGATCCGCGCCATGAGCGAAGTCGAAGGCGCCATCGTCGGCGTCGGCACGCTGACGTCGCCCGAAGAATTCGTCGCCTCGCGCGACGCCGGCGCCGTGTTCGGCGTCTCGCCGGGCCTGACGTCAGCGCTGATCGCCGCCGCCAAATCGAGCGGCCTGCCACTGCTGCCGGGCGTCATGACGCCATCCGAAGTGATGGCCGCGCGAGAAGCGGGCTTCCGCCAGGTCAAGCTGTTCCCGGCCATGCAGGCAGGCGGCGTGGGCATGCTCAATGCGATCCGCGGTCCACTGTCGGACATGACGTTCTGCCCGACCGGCGGCATCACGATCGAGACCGCACCGGCCTTCCTGGCCTGCAAGAACGTCGCCTGCGTGGGCGGTTCGTGGCTCACGCCGAAGGACGCGATCGAGGCCGGCGACTGGGCCCACATCACCGCGCTGGCCAAAGCCGCCGCAGCGCTGCGCGCCAGCTGACTGGCGACGGGCGACACATCGTGCGCTCGTACTTTCGCCCCCTGAGCGAAGGTGAAATCAAGTTGGCGTCGCTGCTGTTCGGCGACGCCATCGATGTCGCCCGCGTGCGGATCCACAACCGCCGCTACATGCCGTTCCAGCCACGGAACTGCTGCATGACGCCCAACGGCAGTATGTATTTTCACCACTCCTGTTTTCTCCCCGACTATGCACGCGGCGATCCGCCCGCGATCCATTGGTTCATGCACGAGATGGTGCACGTCTGGCAGCATCAGCTCGGGTACCCGGTGCGTCTGCGCGGCGCGTTCCGGATCGGGCTATCCTATGGCTACACGCTGACCGACGATTCGACGCTGGAGGACTTCAATATGGAAGCGCAGGGCGATTTGCTGGCGGATTACTTCATGCTCAAACACTTGCGCCGGCCGGAGGCGATGCGCCAGCAGCGGTATCGCGACAGCCTGGTGTTGTACGAGAAGGTACTGGCGCTGTTTCTGGCCGATCCTGCCAGCCGCGCAAGTTTGCCCCGTGGGCCGGCGCGCTGGCTGGCGGCATGATGCGCCCGTTTTCCGTGGGGGCGATGCTGGCCGCCATGGTCCTGTGCGCGCCCGCGCTGGCCAGCAGCTGCTTCGGTAATAGCGGGAGCGGGCGCATCGACGGCGCGGTCGCCCTGCCGCTTGCAGGCCCCAACTTCGCGGCCTATTCGGAACTCGGTCTCAAGCTTGGCCGCACCTGGGTTCATGCGCAGGTGCGCGACGTCGTGCTGGGCGCGTATTCGACACTGTCCCGCAGCACGCCGGACGTGCAGTACGTCTACGGGGAGACCGGCCTGCGAACAGGCGGCCCGATGCCGCCCCATCGCACGCACGAGAACGGGACATCGGTGGACTTCATGGTGCCGGTGCGCGGCCGGGATGGCCGGCCGGCGCCGTTACCGCGTACCGCGCAAAACCATTACGGATACGATCTGGAGTTCGATGACGCAGGCAAGCTTGCGGACTTGCGCATCGACTTCGCCGCCATTGCAGCGCATCTGGCGCAGCTGGATGTGGAGGCGCGGCGTCATGGCTTCGGTATCGCGCGTGTCATTCTGGAGCCGGCCTATATCCCGCGTGTACTCGCCACACCCGCAGGCCAGCGTATCAAGGCTCTGCCCTTCATGAAGACCAGGCCCTGGGTTCGGCATGACGAGCATTACCACGTTGATTTTGCGGTCAAGTGCGTCGGGTAGATCGACGGCGGGAGCTACCGTTGCCAGTTGCGCCATCGAACCGCTCGCCAGCCTGCCTCGCTCAGAACGTATGACGCAATCCGATATTGAAAGCCCGGTCACCTGAGCCGGTCTCGGCATTGTTACCCACCGTATAACCAGCCCCGTTCCGGTTGTCGATCATGCCGTACGAGGTATAAGCACTGGTGCGCTTTGACAACGCATGCACATAGCCCACTGCATACTGGGCGGCGTCCTGGTTCGGCGCGGTCTTGTCATTCTTGCGGATGTACGAAGTCATGATGGTACCCGCCGGGCCGACCGGGATGGTGACGCCGACCAGCGTGTCGTCGCCGCGCAGGCTCGGTCTGAACACCTTGCCGTAGGGGAGTGGCGTTGCATTGTTCAGTGGCGCGCTGTTGAGTCCTTTATCGTTGCTGTAGGCGAAGAAGACCTTGACCACCTTGAAGTCGACATTCGCCACGAACAGCGTGTTGCGACCGCTGTCGGTACCGGTGAGGGTGGCGCTGTCGTTGTTGCGATGGTTGTGCGCCAGCCGGGCGTTGACCGGCCCATTGGCATAGTTGATGCTGACGTTGTACTGGCTGCCGGCCTGGCTGTCGCCGGCGGTCTCGCCCAGTGAGTACAGCAGCCCTGCGCTGAAGCCATTCTTCACGGGCGTCGTGTAGATGATCGAATTGTTCGCGCGCAGATTGGCGCCCGCGACCGGGAACAGGTTCTTGGCGCTGCCCGACAGGCCGCTGCCGAATGGATCGCCGACCTGACCGAGGGCATTGTAGGTCAGCGTGTACTGGCGCCCGACCGTCAGACTGCCGGCGTCCTTGCTGGCCAGCCCCACGAAGGACTGGCGGTTGAATGCCTGGCCGGACGAGGCCAGCGCACCGGTGTCGATCGAGATCCCGGCCTCGAGCACGAACAGCGCCGAGACGCCGGCGCCCAGTTCTTCCGATCCCTTGAATCCCAGGCGGGAGGCAGATGCGACGCCGCTGCTGACTTTGGTGACGTTGCCGGCTGCGCCCCCGCGCTCGTTGACGATACCAGCGTCGGCGATGCCATAGATCGTGATATTGGATTGGGCCGTGGCTGCGCCGCTGGCGGCAAGAAGCATGACGATCGGAATCGCCGCGAATGGTTTCATGTTTGTCTCCGTGTTTTTATGGGGTACAGCGTGAAGGAATGTCGACTCAGTCGAGTTCCATGTCGAGCAGCATCGAGCTGAGCGATTTGCCATGCGCGTCCAGGGCCAGCGAGCGCGTCACGCCGCCGCCCAGCGCCTGCTGCATGACGAAATTCATGGCGCCCAGTTGCGGCAACAGGTAGCGGGTCACCTCGCCGTGCACGATGCCGGCGAAATGCCGGCGTACGCGTTCGGCGGTGACCTGCTGTTCCAGCAGCGCGTAATCGGCCGCGTGAAACGCGATCAGGGACAGGTTGGAAATGTCGCCCTTGTCGCCGGCGCGCGAATGCGCGATGTCGCGAAGTTTCATGTCAGGTTTCCTCGAAATGGATCACTGGGCTGACCTGTGCGGCAGGCAGCAGTGTGGAGCGGATCGCGATCACTTCGCGCGCCGATCGGGTGGCCCCGCCGCCGCCCGCCGGCCCGCAGGTGTACAGGGTTTCGACCTCGTTGCCGATGCGGATCGCTTGCTGCAGGCTGTCGGTGCGGCCGATGACGCGCAGCCGCACCTCGCGCGGCTCGGCGTCGCCCGGCACGTCACGGTCGCCATGCAGTGCATTCACGCCGATCAGGTCATAGCGCACCTCGGTCAGTGCGACGCCTGTGAGCGCGAATCGCTCGGCGACAATCGCCTGCGCCAGGCGCGCGCGCGCCAGTGCGCCTGGTCCCGCGTACGAGATCTGGCCTTCGCCGATGTAGCTGTCGATGTAGCCGATCGATACTTTCAGCAGGCCGCTGCACGGATGGCCACTCGCGCCGTGCAGCGTGACGCGGTCCGGTGCGCACTCGGTCATCGTCACCGCCGAGAAATCGGCCACGACATCCGGCGTCTGGTACGCGGCCGGGTCGTGGATTTCGTACAGCAGCTGCTCGGTGCAGGTGGCGCGCGTCACATAGCCGCCCGAACCGGCCACCTTGGTGATCTCGACGCTGCCGTCCTCGCCGATCACGGCGAGCGGGAAGCCCAGCCGCGCCAGGCTTGGTACGTCCTTGACGCCGGGGTCGGCGAAGTAGCCGCCGCACACCTGGCCGGCGCATTCGAGCAGGTGTCCGGCCAGCGTGCCCTGGCCCAGGCGCTGCCAGTCGTCCATCGCCCAGCCGAAGGCGTGGATGGCCGGCGCGAGCACCAGCGCCGGGTCGGCGATACGGCCGGTGATGACGATGTCGGCGCCTTGCGCCAGCGCGTCGACCAGCGGCTGCGCGCCCAGATAGGCATTGGCCGACAGCAGCCGGTTGCCCAATGCCGCCACCGGCTCGCCCGTGTCGTCGAGGTAGTCGCCCTGGCGCAGCTGCTCTAGGACGTCGTCACCCGTGATGGCGGCGATCTTCAGGTGGCCAAGGCCGAGCGAGACGGCGATCTGTCTGGTTTTGGCGGCCGCCGCGAGCGGATTGGCCGCGCCCATGTTCGTGATGATTTTGATGCCCCTGTCGGCGCAGGGCTTCAGTACGGCCAGCATGCGCGCTTCGAGCAGCGGGTCGTAACCGAGCGCCGGATCTTTCATCCGGGCTTGCTGGGCCAGGGCGATGGTGCGTTCGGCCAGGCATTCGAACACGAGGTAATCGAGGTCGCCATGCTCGGCCAGTTCGAGCGCCGGTTCGATGCGGTCGCCCGAATAGCCGGCGCCGCAGCCGATGCGTAGGGTTTTCATGGTGCAGTCTGTCGAAAGGGTCAATGGGTGCGTCAGAACGGGAACAGCCCGATCAGCGCGGCGACGCAGGTCATGAATACCGTGGTGGCGAGCAGGTACGGAATCGTGAAGCGCTGGTGTTCTCCCAGGTCGATGCCCACCAGTCCGACCAGCAGGAAGGTGGCCGGTGTCAGCGGGCTGACGGCAAAGCCGGTCGTCATCTGCCCGAGCAGCGCGGCCTGGGCCAGCTGCACCTGCGGCACGCCGAGGGTATTGCCGGCCTCGGCCAGCACCGGCAGTACGCCGAAATAGAACGAATCGGGATCGAACACCAAACTGAGCGGCATGGACACCAGGCCGGTGACAAACGGCAGGTGGCTCGCCAGGCTGACCGGGATACTGGCCGCGAGCACCTGGGCCATCGCGGTGAGCATGCCGCTGCCTTTCATGATGCCGGTGAACACACCGGCGGCAAACAGGATGCTCGCCATCATCAGGGCGGCCTTGGCATGCGCATCGACGCGGGCGCGCTGTTCGGCGACATCCGGGTAATTCATCATCAGGGCCAGCACGGTGCCGAACATGAAGCAGGCGACCGGATTGAGCACATTGCTGATCATCGTTGCCAGCACGATCACCACCAGCAGCAGGTTGGGGATGAAGCGCCCGGGCCGGCGCAGCTTCAGTTGTGCCTCGTCGATCTCGGGCACATGATGGCTTCCCATGCTGCCACCGGCGCCGGCAGGCGTGGCCCCGGTGAGCCCCAGACGACGCTGTTCCCGCACGCCCATCATCCAGGCACAGGCAAACACGAACAGCATCCCGGCGATCTGCACCGGCACCATCGGCAGATACAGTTCGGTCATCGGAATATGCAGCGCGGCCGACGCGCGCAGGGTCGGGCCGCCCCATGGCAGCGCATTGGCCACACCGGCCGACATGGCAACGATGCAGGCCAGGATGCGCTTGTCCATCTTCAGCTTGATATACAGCGGCAGCATCGCCGGCACGGTGACGAGAAAGGTCACCGCGCCGGAACCGTCGAGGTGGACGATTGCCGCCAGCACCGCAGTACCAAGCGTGATGCGGGCCGGGTGGGTGCCGACGATTTTCAGGATGCGGTTGACGATCGGGTCGAGCATGCCGGCGTCGGTCAGGATCCCGAAGAACAGAATCGCAAACAGCAGCATGCCGGCCACCGGTGCGATCGCCTTGATGCCGTCGGTGATGAAGGTGCCGATCTCGGCGCCGAAGCCGCCAATCAGTGCAGTCAGTGCGGGGATCGCAATCAGCGCGACAAGCGCAGACATCTTCCTGCCAAGGATAACGAACAGCAGGGCGAAAATAGTCAGAAAGCCGAGGAAGGCCAGCATGGAAGTCTCCAGTTTATTGGTATGTGCTGATCGATGCAGCACTTGAGGCCATTCTGGGGGGCGTTGGTTTTTGTTGTAAAATGGATTTTTCCGATTGATTGTGCGGCTTTTTCGATAAGTGGCAGGCGCGATGCTTCCGAATATCTCCACCAAGCAGTTGCAGGCGTTCCTGGCGCTCGAGCAGCACCGGCATTTCACCCAGGCGGCCGAGCGCTGCCATCTGTCGCAATCGGCGTTCAGTGCCGTGATCCAGAAGCTCGAGGCGACCGTCGGCGCCAAGCTGGTCCAGCGCGACACGCGCAACGTCACCCTGACCACCGAAGGCGAACTGTTCGTGGAAGTGGCGCGCACGCTGCTGGCCGACCTTGACGCGGCCTTCACCGACATGGGCGACTTCATCGCGCGGCGCAAGGGCAGGGTGGCGCTGGCCGTGCTGCCATCGCTGGCGGCCAATGGCATGCCCGAGGTCATCGCGCACTACAAGGCCACCTATCCCGGCATCACGGTGCAGCTGTTCGATGCGTTGTCGGACCAATGCCTGCACCTGCTGCGCCAGGGCAGGGTCGATCTGGCGCTGACGGCGCCCGGGGCAAACCTGGCTGAGTTTTCAACCCGCACGCTGTGCAGCGATCCGTTTTTCTTTGTCTGCCGGCGCGATCACCCGCTCGCGCGCAAGCGCAAAATCCGGATGCCGGATCTGGTGGGCTGCGAACTGATTCACCTTGCGCCATCGACCAGCGTGCGCCAGCACGTCGACCAGCTGACGCGGGGGCTCGACGTGCGCCATTCCGGTCTTGAGGTCGAGCACCTGGCTACGGTGGCGGGCCTGATCGGACAGGGACTCGGGGTGAGCCTGGTGCCGGAGCTGACGCTGTTCCAGTTCCGCAGTCTGGACCTGATTGCCATTCCGCTCGATGCAGAGGCCGTGGTGCGCCCGATCCTGATCGTCCAGCGCAAGGACCGGGCGTTATCGCATGCCGCGCAGGGCATGCTCGAATTGATCGAGGCGCGGCTGTCGGCCAGTGGCAGGCAGCGTGGTGCGAAGCCGGTCGATGCGGGGTTGCGACTCTAGCCAACGTGCCGCGGCAAGCCAGGGCGGCTTGCCGCGGCAGACGCCATCAGGCGATGGCGCCGTCGTGTTCCTTGATCATCTTCGCACCGGCACGTGCCGGCGTTGGCGCACGCAGCACCAGCGAGCGGCTGGCGCCAGCGCGCGGTGCGTCGCCATGCCCCACATTGAACACGCTGACCAGCTGCGCCAGCGCTGTCGCCTGCTCCTGCAATGCCGCCGCCGCCGCTGCTGCCTCTTCGACCAGCGCCGCATTCTGCTGCGTGACGCCATCCATCTGCGTGATGGCTTCGTTGACCTGTTCGATGCCGGTCGTTTGCTCGGCACTGGCCGACGCGATGTCGGCCATGATGTCGGTCACACGCCCGATGCCCTGCACGATTTCCTGCATCGTCACGCCGGCTTCGTCGACCAGGTGCCCACCGGCCTCGACCTTCGTGACCGAGTCGCTGATCAGGCCGCGGATTTCTTTCGCTGCAGCGGCCGAGCGCTGCGCGAGGTTGCGCACTTCGCTCGCCACCACCGCAAAACCACGACCCTGTTCGCCAGCACGCGCCGCTTCGACCGCGGCATTCAGCGCCAGAATATTCGTCTGGAACGCGATGCCGTCGATGACGGCGATGATGTCGCCGATCTTCTTTGATGACGCGTTGATCGACGCCATCGTGGACACCACCTGCGACACCACCTCGCCGCCATGCGCGGCGATCTGGGAGGCGTTCCTGGCCAAGACATTGGCCTGGCGTGCATTGTCGGCGTTCTGGCGCACGGTGCTGGTGAGCTCTTCCATCGAGGACGCGGTTTCTTCCAGCGAGCTGGCCTGCTGTTCGGTACGGGAAGACAGGTCCATATTGCCGGATGCGATCTGGCGCGATGCGGTGACGATGTTTTCAGTACCGGCGCGCACTTCGGTGACGGTCTTGTGCAGGCTCCCGTTCATCGTCCTGAGTGCGTCCAGCAGGTCGCCGATTTCATCGCGTGAATCGACCCGGATATCGGCCGTCAGATCGCCGGAAGCAACCCGGCGCGCCAGCCCCACGGCGCGAACGAGCGGAATGGTGATGCTTCGCGCCAGCAGCAAGCCCAGCACAATACTGACGATCAGTGCGACCAAGGCCAGTCCGATCAGGAAGCGTTGCGCCGACTGGTCAAGCAAATCGATGCGCTCATTGGCTGCCTGGAACAGGTTCTGCTGGTAGGCAGCGACTTTCATGACGCTGTCGAGATAGGCGCGCATCTCGGGCATCACTTTCTGTTCGAAATACGCTTGGGACTGCGGATTGTCTTGACCAAGCTCGTTCTTCAGCTTGTAAGCGGTGTTGCGTGCCGCGACATACGCGGCGCGGCGCGTTGCGACGGCGGTAATCAGTGTCTTGCCTTCGGCACTGTCCACGAGCGATTCCAGTTCTTCCTGCACCTTGCTCACGTTGGCGCTGACCGCCTTCATTTCCTGCTCGTGGTACTTCTCGTCTTCTGCAGAAGGGCTCCTGAACCGGGCAATGGTGCTGACCCGGTTGACTGCAACGCCCTGGCTCCAGTCCTTGGCCAGCATGTATTTGTGCGAGGCTTCCGCCATGGCGACTTTGGCATCCTTGATTCGAGATAATTGCCAGACTGCGTTTCCTGCCATCGTGATCATGAGGCTCACGATGATGGCCAATGTAATACCCAGACGAGTTGAAATCTTGAGATCGTTGATTTTCATTTTTATTCCATTCCTGACGATAGGAGACACGATCCAGGTTGCGCCAGCGTACATTTTTGTAAAGACGCGGTAACCGTGTCACAGGATAGGCTCAGCGCTTGCCGCAGAACCGGAAGGAAGAAAAAATGGATGGAATTGTTGCTGCAAGTAAACGAAACAATGTGTGAGTATTACGCTTTCCGGTGTAATGCTCAATTTGGCGTTATCGAAAATACATGTCGGGACGGATCGTGCTGGCATTCAGATCTTCGCCCCGAGCTTGTCCTGTGGCGTGCCTGGCGAGATACCTGACCGCCATGCCACGCACAGTCGCCGCAGCAAGCCAGGGCGGCTTGCCGCGGCAGACACCATCAGGCGATGGCGCCTTCGTGTTCCTTGATCAGCTTGGCACCGGCACGTGTCGGCGCTGGCGCGCGCAGCACCAGCGAGCGGCTGGTGCCAACGCGTGGTGCGTCGCCGTGTCCCAGATTGAACACGCTGACCAGCTCTGCCAGCGATGTCGCCTGCTCCTGCAGCGCCGCCGCCGCGGCTGCCGCTTCCTCGACCAGCCCCGCATTCTGCTGCGTCACGCCGTCCATCTGCGTGATGGCTTCGTTGACCTGCTCGATGCCGGTCGTTTGCTCGGCACTGGCCGACGCGATCTCGGCCATGATGTCGGTCACGCGCCCGATGCCCTGCACGATTTCCTGCATCGTCGTGCCTGCCTCACCCACCAGGCGGCCACCGGCATCGACCTTCGCGACCGAGTCGCTGATCAGGCCCCGGATTTCCTTCGCCGCAGCGGCCGAGCGCTGCGCAAGGTTGCGCACTTCGCTGGCCACGACCGCAAAGCCGCGACCCTGTTCACCGGCGCGCGCTGCTTCCACGGCAGCATTCAGGGCCAGGATATTGGTCTGGAATGCAATGCCGTCGATGACGGCAATGATGTCGCCGATCTTCTTCGACGAGGCGTTGATCGACGCCATCGTGGACACCACCTGCGACACCACGTCGCCGCCATGCAGCGCGATCTGCGACGCGTTCTTGGCCAGCACATTGGCCTGACGCGCGTTGTCGGCGTTCTGGCGCACCGTGCTGGTGATTTCTTCCATCGACGACGCCGTTTCCTCCAGCGAGCTGGCCTGCTGCTCGGTGCGCGACGACAGGTCCATATTGCCCGACGCGATCTGGCGCGATGCGGTGACAATGGTTTCAGTACCAGCGCGCACTTCGGTCACGGTCTTGTGCAGGCTCGTGCTCATCGTCTTGAGGGCGTCCAGCAGGTCACCGACTTCATCACGGGACTCGGTGCGGATTTCAGTGGTCAGGTCGCCGGCAGCAACCTGACGCGCCAGGCTCACGGCACGTTTGAGCGGCGTGGTGATGCTGCGTGCCAGCATCATCCCGAGCACGATACTGACGATCAGCGCGATCAGACTCAGTACGATCAGCGAGCGCCGTGCAGACTGGTCGAGAACCTCGATCTGCTCATTCGCATTCTTGAACAGCATCTGCTGGAAGCCTGCAACTTTATTGACGCTCTCGGTGTAGGCGAGCATCGCCGGCATCACTTTTTGTTCAAAGTATGTCTGGACCTGCGGATTGTCCGGGCCCAGTTCCCGCTTGAGCTTGTAAGCCGCATTGCGCGCGTCGAGGTAGGTCGTGCGACGTGTCGCCACCGTGGCGATCAACGCCTTGCCTTCATCACTTTTTATCAGCGATTCCAGCTCATCCTGTACCTTGCTCACGTTGGCGCTGACCGCCTTCATTTCCTTCTCGTGGTAGGTCTCGTCTTCGGGGGAGGTGCTCTTGAAGCGGGCGATGGTGCTGACCCGGTTGACCGCTACACCCTGGCGCCATTCCGTGGCCAGCATGAATTTTTCAGAGGCCTCAGACATCTCTGTCTTCGCATTTGAAATCTGGAAGAGTTGCCATAGTGCGTTGCCTGCCATGAGGGCCATGAGGCCCACGATAATGGCGAGCGTCGCACCCAGGCGGGTGCCAATCTTGAGGTCCTTGATGTTCATTTCTATTCCATTCCTGACAATAGGGGAGACGATCGTGGGGCCTTCAAGTAATCGTACTTACAGGCAACCCTTGTTGCAGAATAATCTCTGGTTGAGGAGAATTGTCAGCGGGAATGAAAAATTCGTTGAATGTGTTGCGGGGAGTAAACGAAATAATATGTGAACATTACCTTGGGCAGGTAACACGCATAATAACGTTGTAAAGATGATTATTTCATACGCTACAACGGGCCAGGGCGGCCCGTTGCGGCAGACACCATCAGGCGATGGCGTCTTCTTCATCCTCGACCCGCTCAACATCGGCGCGCGATGGTGTGGCGCGGCGTACGGTCAGCGAACGCCCGGCCACTGCTGGCTGCGCAGCCTGGCGCACACCACCCGGCCTGCCATGACCGACATTGAACACGCTGACCAACTCCGCCAGCGTCATCGCCTGCTCCTGCAGCGATGCAGCGGCGGCCGCGGCTTCTTCCACCAGCGCTGCATTCTGCTGCGTCACGCCATCCATCTGCGTGATCGCTTCGTTGACCTGCTCGATGCCGGTCGACTGTTCGGCGCTGGCCGATGTGATGTCCGCCATGATGTCGGTCACGCGCCCGATGCCCTGGACGATTTCCTGCATCGTCACACCGGCTTCATCGACCAGGCGGCCACCGGCCTCGACCTTGGTGACCGAGTCGCTGATCAGGCCGCGGATTTCCTTGGCCGCCGCGGCCGAGCGCTGCGCGAGGTTGCGCACTTCGCTCGCCACCACGGCAAAGCCACGACCCTGCTCACCGGCGCGCGCTGCTTCGACCGCTGCATTCAGGGCCAGGATGTTCGTCTGGAACGCGATGCCGTCGATGACGGCGATGATGTCACCGATCTTCTTCGATGACGCGTTGATCGACGCCATCGTGGCCACCACCTGCGACACCACTTCACCGCCATGCGCCGCGATCTGCGACGCATTCTTGGCCAGCACATTGGCCTGACGCGCATTGTCGGCGTTCTGGCGCACGGTGCTGGTCAGTTCTTCCATCGACGACGCCGTCTCTTCGAGCGAACTGGCTTGCTGCTCGGTGCGCGACGACAGGTCGAGATTGCCCGAGGCGATCTGCTGCGATGCCGTGACGATGGTCTCGGTGCCGGCGCGCACTTCGGTCACGGTCTTGAGCAGGTTGTCATTCATGGTCTTGAGCGCCAGTACCAGGTCGCCCACTTCGTCACGCGATTCGGCGCGGATATCCGCCGTCAGGTCGCCCGAGGCCACCTGGCGCGCCAGGCCCACCGCGTGTGCCAGCGGGCGCGTGATGCTGCGGGTAAGCAACCAGCCGCAGGCCGCACCGATGGCCAGCGCCGCGATGCCCAGGCCGATCAGGATACGCGTTGCCGACACGACGATGGCGTCGATGCTGGTGTCCGCATCAGTGAACAATTGCTCCTGGTAGGTCGCGAGTTTCTCGATGGTGGCAACGTAGATGCGCATTTCGGGAATGACCTTGGTCTCGAAGAACGCCTTGACCTCGGCGTTGTCGGCGCCAAGCGCGCTCTTCATCTTGAAGCCCTCGTTGCGCATGACCGAATACTTGGCGCGTTCGGTCGCGATTTCAGCGAGCAGCGCCTTGCCCTGTTCGCTCTGGACGAGGGATTCGAGCTCTTTCTGCAGCTTGCCGGCCTTGTCGCTGATGACTTTCATCTGCGCGTCGTGGTATTTCTCGTCAGCCGGATCGATGCTCTTGTACTTGGCAACGGTGCTGACGCTGTTGGTGACGGTGCCCTGGCTCCATTCCTTGGCCAGCTTGGCGCGGTAGGACGTTTGCGCCATGGTCTGCTTGGCGTCGGCGATCCGTTCGAGCTGCCAGAAGGCGACGCCCAGCATCAGGACCATCAGGGCGAGCACGGCGGCAAAAGCGCCGCCGAGGCGGACGCCTATTTTGAGATCGTTGATTTTCATAGTATCCGTTCAGGTAGCAAGTGATGCCCCGACAACCTGGTGAAGCCGGGGCGTGCATCATGCCGGGAACGCAAGTGCACAGTGGCAAGCGTAAACGCAGGCAAGCTGATTGGACATCAAAAAATCCGGCAATATCGATAATTGTTGCTTGTGCGAAACAATATGATACTTGGTTGCCATTATCCGATAACGATTGCATATCGGAGTTATCGGCGAGCCAATGTCGATGGATGTACCTGCCATAACGCAGGGCTATGGTCGGTGGCCCCTGTTCAATGCGCTGCCTTCGCTGCCGCATCCATCACACGCAGCAGATTGCCGCTCCACAGCTTGCCCAGATCGGTGTCCGACATCCCGCCAGCCTTGAGCCGCGCGGTGATGCGCGGCAGCAGCGACACGTTGTCCAGTCCAGGGAAACCGCCGCCGCCGTCGAAGTCCGCACCCATGCACACGTGATCGATGCCGGCGACGTCGATCAGGTGCTGCAGCGAGGCCATGTATTGGTCGAAGCTCGTGCTCCACATCGGCGTGACCGCTTCGAGCGCGAGCCACTCCTTGCCCAGCGCCGTCTGCTGCGCCGGGGTCATGCCGCCGATGTGATCGATCTGGTCGAACAGTTCGCTCCGTCGTGGACTCATGCGCATCGTGCCCAGGTAGATGGTCGATGCGCAGACCGCGCCGCCGGCCGCGGCGATGCGGCGGATGCGCGCATCGTCCAGGTTGCGCGGATGGTTGAAGCTCGTGCGCGAACTGGTGTGCGACAGCAGCAGCGGGGCGCGCGACAGGTCCAGCAACTGATCGACGACAGCGTCGGACGCGTGGCTCGCGTCGATCACCATCCCGAGTCGGTTCATCTCGGCCACCCAGTCGCGCCCCAGCGGGCTCAGACCATTCCAGCGCGGCTTGTCGGTCGACGAGTCGGCAAACTGGTTGTTCAGGCTATGCACCACGCCCACCAGGCGCACGCCCTGGCGCTGGAATTCCGCCAGCGCAGTCAGGCTCTCGCCGAGCGGATAGCTGTTCTCGATGCTCTTGAATGCCACCAGCTTGCCGGCCGCGTCGAGGCGGCGCGCTTCGTGCGCGCTCGTGGCCACGCCGATGCGGTCCGCATGGCGCGCGAGCGTGGTGTCGATCAGCGCCGAACGTGCCAGCGCGTGACGGCGCGCGGCGGCAAAGCCGTCCGCCGTCAGCGGCCCCTGTTCGGTATAGATCACGAAGAAACCGCCATCGAGGCTGCCGTCAGCCATGCGGGGCAGGTCGAGTTGTGCGATCTCGGTGGCCGGATCGTGACGGGCACCGAAGTCCCAGCCGGCGCGGCCGAAATGCACGGGCGTGTCGAGGTGCGCGTCGAGTGTCAGCAGCTTGCGGTGTGTCGGATCGATTGGACCCGGCGTCGGCACTGGCGTGGTGCAGCCGGCCAGCAGTGCGCAGGCCAATGCCATGGTGGACGTCATGGTGCGGTTCATTCGGGCGCCTTGATCGGGGTGAAATTCAGGTCCGCGTAATCCCAGCTGAAATCGGCGATGGGCGAGACCGGCTTGAGGGTGATGCGTTCGACCTTGCCGTCCTGGTCGAATGCAAAGCTCAGGTACGCAGGCTCAATGGTCTCGTCGTCGAAGCGCGCGATCCAGGTATCGTATTGCCAGTGCACGAGCGGGCCCGCCATGCGCGGCGTCGAGCCGAAGTCGACCCGCAAACCATTCTTCGCCGCCGCGATGGTGATCTTGCCATACCACGGGTCGGCATACGTCCCGGCCAGCGCCGCCGGCGCCACCAGTGGCGTTGAACGCACCGGTTTGGCGGCGCTGCTCTTCTGCAGCGCGAGGCCTTGTGCGATCTTCTTCGCCTTGTAGGTTTCGAACGTGGCCGGCCAGTCGGCCTTTGGCTTGGCCAGGTAATGGTCGGCCAGCTCATACATCAGGCCCCGTACCAGCTCACCGTCTTCGCTGTTGATCGCAATTGCAAAGCCCACCTTCTGCTCGGGCAGCATCACGACGGCCGTGCCGAAGCCCAGCACCGCGCCGCCATGCCAGACCATGCGCGCGCCGCGGTAGTCCACCACGTCCCAGCCGAGGCCATAGTTGGCGAAGGTCGATTCGATGAGCTTCAGTTCCGGCGGCATCTCGTCGAGCGGCACGGTCATCGATGGCGCCCACATCTGCGCATGCGTGGCCTTGCTGAAGACACGCTTGCCACCCGGCGCGACGCCGCCCGCCAGCTGCGTGTGCAGCCACGCCGCCAGGTCGTTGGCGCTGCTGGCCACGCCGCCGGCGGGCGCCGCGTTGCGGCCCAGGTCATCGCGCTCGTCCAGGCGTACCTGCGTGCCCGCGCCACGCAGCCCGCCATCCATCCGCGCGTGCGGGAAGGCGCGGTTGGCAGTGGCGAAGTTGTCGACGTTGTCGGTGGTGGACAGCCGCATGCCGCTTGGGCGCAGCACGTGCTCGCGCGCATAGGCCTCCCACGGCTGGCCGCTCACTTGCTCGATCAGCTGGCCCGCCACGACATACATCAGGTTCGAATACGCGTAAGTGCTGCGAAAGCTCGTGGCCGGTTTCAGGTAGCGCACGCGGCGCACTGTCTCGGCGCGCGACAGGTTCGTGCGCGGCACGAACAGCAGGTCGCCCGCGCCGTACCCCAGGCCGGCGCGGTGTGTCAGCAGGTCGCGGATCGTGAGTTCGCGCGTGACCCACGGGTCGTACATCTGGAAGGCGGGCAGGTGGTCGGTCACCTTGTCGTCCCACGTGAGCTTGCCGGCATCGACCAGCGTGGCCAGTGCGGCTGCCGTCATCGCCTTGGTGGTCGAGCCGATCGGGAACAGCGTGTCGCCGTCGACGGGCGCCGGCGCGCCCAGCTGGCGCACACCGAAGCCGCGCGCCAGCGTCGTCTTGCCGTCTTCGACGATGGCGATGGCCAGGCCCGGCGTACCCACACGCTGGCGCAGCGCCTCGACGCGGGCTTCGAAGCCGGCCGGCGGCGCGGCCAGCGCAGGGGTGCAGGCAAGCGCCAGCAAAATGGAAGGAACAAGACAAGGGCAGTTCATGGCATCTCCAGGCAAGCGTCGAGCAGGCGGTCAAAATCGGCGCCGCCGCGCATCGGATCGGCAACAGGGTACGGCAAACGGCGGGCATGCGCCTCGATGGAGGCCTGCGCAGCTGCGGCATCCATGCCGCCGGTATTGAGCGCGATGCCGATGCAGCGGATTGCCGGATTGGTCACGCGTCCGAGCACGATCGTCTGCTCGATGACGGTCTCGATCGACGGCAATGGCGAACCCGGATACCCGAGCTGGTGGCTGCGCGCCGGGTCGTGGCAGACCACGAACATGTCGGGCTGGCTGCCATGCAGCAGGCCGAGCGAGACACCGGCAAATGCGGGATGAAACAGCGAGCCCTGGCCCTCGATCACGTCGATGTGCCCGGGCGCCGCCGCTGGGCTCAGCATCTCGGCCGCGCCAGCCACGAAGTCCGACACCACGGCGTCGATCGGCATGCCGCTGCCAGCGATCATGATGCCGGTCTGGCCGGTGGCGCGAAAGGTCACGTCCAGGCCGCGTGCGGCGAGGCCACGACTGAGCGCAAGCGCGGTGTATTTCTTGCCCAGTGCGCAGTCGGTGCCGACCGTGAGGATGCGCCGGCCCGTGCGTGGCCGCCCGCTGGCGATGGGGATGTCGGCAGGCGGCGTGCGCACGTCGATCAGGCGCCGGCCGTGGCGCGCCGCGGCGTCCTTCAGCACGGCGAACTGGTCGAGGCGCACGTGCATGCCCGAGACGATGTCCAGGCCTGCCGCCAGCGCCTCGGCCAGCGCCGGCACCCAGCTTGCGGGGATCGTGCCGCCTGGCGCGGCCACGCCGATGACGATGGTGGTCGCGCCCCGCGCTGCGGCCTGCCTGGCGCTGAGCCCGGGCAGGCCGGTGGTTACCGTGGCACCTGGCAGGCGCAGCTCTCCCACGCAGCGCTCACTGGCCCAGTCGCGCAGGCCAAAGGCGGTCTTGGCGAAACCGGATTCGGTCACGTCGCCCAGAAACAGCAGGCAGCGGCCAACGGCACGTGCGTCGTTCGATGCGGGCGCCATCAATACTCCTTGATCAGCGTGAAACCGAGCGTGCGCGGCGCGATCACGCCGGTGCCGAGCGCGCCATTCGGATGGACGAAGCCGCCGTTGGCCAGCAACGATGCGGTGGACGTCCGGCCGTCGCTGTTGCCCAGGTTCTTGCCGTACAGTTCAACCGTCCAGGCGCCCAGTTCGACGCCGGCGTGGGCGTCGAACACGTTGTACGACGGGATCTCGCGCTGGCGGCCATTGGCCGTGCGGTAGTCGAAGTCGAACGATGCGAACTGCCCCGCGATGCGGCGCACCGAGACGCCGGCGTAGGCGGGCGTGGTGTCGCGGATCGTCCAGCGATAGTCGGCCAGCAGCGCGGCCGTGTACTTCGGCGAGAAGGGCAGGCGGTCGCCCTTGAAGCCGCCCACCAGCGGATCGGTCGCACCGTCGAGGCGCGCCTTGTTCCAGGCGCCGTTGGCCGACAGGCGCAGGCCACGCATCGGGCGGAAGCCCGCGCTGATCTCGACGCCGTCGGCGGTGGCGCCGGCGCCGTTGGTGTTCACGCCAAACCCGTTGACCACCGCCAGCAGCTGGATGTCCTTCCATTTGATGTGGAAGGCCGACAGGTCGAGGGACCACATGCCGTCCACCGTCTGGGTCTTGATGCCGGCCTCGTAGCTCATCACGCTGTCCGAATCATAGGTGGCGGGCGTGCCGGGGCCGGGATTGGGCGGCAGCACGTTCGGCCCGCCGGGCCGGAAACCCTTGGCCGCGCGCGCATACACGGCGCTGCGTTCGCTGAACTTGCGCTTGAGCGCTACGGCATAGGTAAACACGCCTTCGGACGAATCGGCGCGGTTGTCGGCCGGGCCACCGGCCAGGGCGCCGTCGCCGATCTGGCGGGCGTCCTGCTTGTTGTGGCTATAGCGCCCGCCGACATCGAGGTCGTACACGGGCGTGAGGTGGAGGGTCGTGTTGGCAAACGCCGCCACCTCGCGGTAGTTCGAGCGCAGGCGGATGTCGGCCAGCAGCGGCAGGCCGGTTGCCGGTGTCATCGAGCCTGGCACGACGGCGTGGTAGCGCTGCGCGATCGCGCCTTTTTCATCGGTGTAGTACAAGCCGGCCAGCCAGTCGAACCGCTTGCCGGCGTTGGAACTCAGGCGCAGCTCCTGCGTGAATTTTTTCAGTTCGGTTTCCTGGCCCAGATACAGCTCATTGGGTACGCCGAACACACCTTCGACCAGCTCGCTCAGGTTGAAGCTGACGTCTTCGCGCGCGAACTGCTTTTGCGTGCTGTAGCTGGTCGACGAGGTCAGGCTGGCTGGCCCCAGGTTCCAGTTGGCGGTGCCATTGAAGACGCGGTAGTGGATGTCGCGCATGTGCGGTATGAACTGCGATTGCGTCGGGCGGCCATACAGCGTCTCGAGCGTGTCCGGGTCGCTCTCCACGGTACCGGGTGCATCGGTGGCGATGTTCTGCGCCACGGCGCTCAGGCGCAGGTCGAATGTGGTACTCGGTTTGTACAGCAGCGAAGCGCGCCCGCCGTAGTTGCGGGCGCCGTTGATGTTGCGTTCGATGTCCGAGCCGGCGGTGCCGATCGAATCGATAAAGCCAGGCTCCTTCTGGTACGAGCCGGACATGCGCAGCGCCACCGTGTCGCTGAGCGGCGTGTTGACCACCAGGTTCGAGCGGTACGACACCTTGCCGCCGTCGACCGTCGCCGCGCCCAGCCGCGCGCGCAGTGCGAAGCGGTCCAGCTCCGGTGCATTGGTCACGAACTTGACCAGGCCACCGAGCGAGCTGGCGCCGTACAGCGCGCCCTGCGGCCCGCGCAAGACCTCGATGCGGGCCAGGTCGAACGTGTCGAAGTCGCCCGCCAGGATCGCGCCATTGGCCAGGCCACTGCTCGAACCGAACGGCGTTTCGTCGAGGTAGACCGCGACGGTCGATGCCACGCCGCCCGTGTCCAGTCCGCGCAGCACGAGCCGGCCTTCGCCGGGCGTGCTTTGCACCAGTTGCAGGCTGGGCACGAGTTTCAGGTAATCGGCAAAGCCGGTGGCCTGGTGCCTGTCGAGCGTGTCGCCGCCCACCACCGACATCGATTGCGGCACGTCGACCATCGTCTGCGCGCGTTTTTGCGCCGTCACGACGACTTGCTGGACGTCGTCCTGCGGCGCGGCCTGTTCTGCGGCGAAGGCTTGCGATATGGCGCCCGATACGGCCAGCGCCATGGAAGTCACTGCGATGCGGCCTGCTACTGTTGCCATGTGAATCTCTCCCGGTAGTCGTTGTGATTAGGGTGCGGATGGTGCGGGCGTCATTGCGTGCAGGCGGTCCGCCGCCTGCATCGGCTGGTGCAGGCGCCACAGCAGGCCGGCGGCGATCGCCGACAGCAGCGCGAGCAGGGCGAAGAACACCCCTGGGGCAAAGCGGCTCCACAGGCTGCCCACCAGGCCGGCCGCCAGGCTGCCGGAGAAGGTGACGAGGAACCACGCCGCCACCGTCGTGCTGCCCAGATGGCGCGGCGCCAGGCGGGCAAACAGACCCAGGCCGGTCGGCAGGATGAACAGCTCGCCGATCGTCAACACCAGAAAGAACAGCACGAGCCAGATCCAGCCCGTGACCTGGCCATTCGCGGTCCAGCCCACCACCGCCAGCAGCAGATAGGCCAGCGCCACGATCAGCGCGCCACACGCCATGCGCCGCAGCGGCGCCTGGTCGATGCCGGCCGCCGCGCGGCGGTGCCAGTAAGCCAGCAGGGGCGGCGTGAGCAGCATCACGAACAGTGGATTGAGCGACTGGAACCAGGTCATCGGAATCAGAAAGCCCCCGGCCGCACGATCGACGCCGCTGTCGGCCCACAACGCGACCGTGTTGCCGACCTGCTCGTAGGCGGCGCGAAACACCGTGACGGCCAGGCCGATCCCGATCAGCACCAGGATCGTTTCGCGGCCCAGGCCACGCGGTGCTTCCGTTGTCGCCGTGGATCTGGCGGGCAGGGTCTCGGGCGGCAGGTAGCGTGCTCCGCCGACATAGATGGCAAGGCCGAGCAGCATGCCGATGCCGGCCAGGCCGAAACCGTAATGCCAGCCATACAGCTCGCCCACCGTGCCGCAGATCAGCGGTGCCAGGAAGCCGCCGATATTGATCCCAACGTAATACACATTGAAGGCCCAGCCACGGCGCGCGTCGCCGCGCGCATACAGGTCGCCGACCTGGCTTGGCAGCGTGGGCAAGAACAGGCCGTTGCCCAGCGCAATGGTGGCCAGTGCCAGGTAGAACAGGGCGTCGAAGGTCATCATGAAGTGGCCGGCCGCCATGACCGAGGCGCCGATGATGATGGCGCGCCGCTTGCCCAGGACACGGTCTGCCAGCATGCCGCCGAGGATCGGCGTGAAATAAGCGGCGGCCGTGTAGGCACCGTAGATGAACGAGGCGTGCGCCTGCCCGAACAGCAGTTCCTTGGTCATGAAGTAGACCAGCAGCGCGCGCATGCCGTAGTACGAGAACTGTTCCCACATATTCGTCAGGAACAGCACCGTCAGGCCGCGCGGATGGCCGAACCACGTGGGCTGGATCTGCATCGTGCCGGTCATGCCGTGGCCCTCGCTGCGCCGCCCCAGACGTCGGGGCCCGACCAGACATTGCCAGCGAAGTACTCGACGCCCGGACGGCGATCGGCCGCCAGGAAGATCGGGCCATCCAGGTCGACGATGTCGCATTCCTGGCCCAGCACGAAGCTCGGGGCCATCGCCAGGCTCGATCCGCCCATATTGCCGACCATGACCTGCAGGCCCAGGCGCCGCGCTTCCTGCGCCATCAGCAGGCCCTCGGTCAGGCCGCCGCATTTGTCGAGCTTGATGTTGACGATGTCGTAGCGCCCGACGCTGGCGGCGATGTCGTCCAGCGACTGGATGCTTTCGTCACCCGCGAGCGGAATCGGCGAGCGCAGGCCTTCCAGGCTGGCTTCGTCACCGCGCGCCAGAGGCTGTTCGAGCAGGGCCACGTCCTGTTCCACGAGGCCGGCAATCAGCGCATCGATCTGGCCTACCGTAAAACCCTGATTGCCGTCGACGCCCAGCCAGACCTCGGGCCGCGCGGCGCGGATCGCCGCCACGCGCGCCAGGTCGAGTGCCAGGTCGCCCGTCAGCTTGATCTTGATCGAGCGCGCCTGCGCGTGGCGCTGCGCGGTGGCGGCCATCGCCGATGGCGTGTCAGCGCCGAGCGTGAAGGTCGTGCGCAGCGGCCGTGGCGCGCGCTTGCCGGCCAGCTCCCAGACCGGCACGCCGGCGCGCGCCGCCTCCAGCTCCCACAGCGCGCAGTCGACGGCATTGCGCGCGCCGCCGGGCGGCAGGATCGCGCGCAACTCGTCGCGCGTGGGACCGGCGGCGATCGCGGCGCTGGCGCCATCGAGTTGCGCCAGCATGTGCGGCACGTCGTCGCCCAGGTAATACACGCCGCCGCCTTCGCCGCGCCCGCTGTGGCGGCCATCGCCCAGCGTCACGACGACGACGTTGAACGCGTCGAACAGATAGCCCGAGATGCGAAACGGCGTGGTCAAACGCAGCTTCTCGACGGCGATCGATACGGTGAGGCGGGCCATCAGTAGGCCACCGTCATGGACAGCAGGCCAAAGCGCAGGCAGACATAAGCGATCAGCAGCGCCGAAGCCAGGAACAGCACGCTCCACACGCGGCGCAGGCGACCCTGGCCAGGCGCGAACGCCAGTTGCAGATTGCGCGCGCCGGCCAGCAGCGCCGCCACGAAGGCCAGCAAGCCGCCGATCTGCAGGATCCACAGCCAAGGGTCGAGTGAGGCGGTGGCGTATTTGAGGCTGATATCGAATACCGACACGATGCCTACCCAGCCGGCCAGCACCGCCAGGCAGGCTGCAGCCGCGATGCGCGTGGCCAGCGCCGCGCTGCGCGCCGGGCCGGTCAACACATGCTGCAGCTTGAAGCGGCGGCGCACGATCCAGCCGGCCGGCATGGCCAGTACCGCGAACACGAACACGGCCAGCGCCGCGCCAACGGCCGGCAGCAGCCAGGCGCCGTTCTTCCCGGCCGGGACGGGTTCCATGACCATGAACGGCGACATGAAGTCCATGCTCCAGCGGATTACGCGATCGTTGACGACGTGCGCCGCGAGGCGGTCTTCGCCATTGCGGTCGCGCCAGACGAACGGCGCAATCTCGACCCATTCGCGGGGCCGGCCATTGGTCCCCACCATGGCCGGGATGACGAGCGCACCCTTGTCGTCAACGGTCACCTTGACCTGGCCGAGCAGGTCGAAGATGGCGAAGAAGTTGGTTTCGGCGCGGCGGCTGCTTTCCCACGAGCCGGTCATCATCTGCGCGTGTTGCGCGGCGAACTTCGCGTCGACGCGCCCATCGGGCGGCAGCGTGGAAGGGAGGTAGCGGTCCGAGAAGTCCTGGAACAGGGCGCTGCGCAGCGGATTGGAGGCGCCTTCGCGCCCGCTGCTGTTGACCGACAGGTACAGGCCGACGCCATCGTCCATGTACAGGTGCAGCGACGTGTGGAACGCTTCGGTGTCGCCCAGGTGGGCGATCACGCTGCGGCCATTGACGTTGGTTTCGAAAAAGCCCAGTTCCATGCGGTTGAGCGGTGGCAGCAGGGACGCGGGGTTGACCTTGTCCAGCGAACTGCTGTGCATCGCGTTGGCGGTAGCCTCGGACAGGATGCGGGCGCCGTTGAACTGGCCTTTCTGCAGGTGCGCGATCATGAAGTTGGCCATGTCGGTGCCGCTGGCCGACAGGCCGCCGGCCGGCGCCGAGTTGACGACTTCGAAGCCCAGCGACGGCTGGCCCGGCTTGCTGTAGCCGGTGGCCGCCAGCGGCGCCAGTGCAGGCGGCAGTGGCTGGCGGAAGCTCGCGGTGCGCATGTTCAGCGGTGCGAAGATGCGCTGCTCGACATAATCGTCGAACGACATGCCGGCAATGCGCCCGACGATGTAGCCGGCCAGCGAGGTGGCGTAGTTGGAGTAGGCGGGCGTGGTGCCGGCGTCAAAGATGCGCGCCGGGACGCGCTCCTTGAGCAGTTCACCGAGCGGGCGGATATCCGCCTTGTCATAGACGATCAGGTACTTTACCGACTCTTCGAAACCAGCGGTGTGGGTCATGATCTGGCGCATCGTGACGGGCTTGCCGGCGCGCGGGGCGATCTTGAAATCCAGGTACCCGTTGATGTCGGCATCCAGATCGAGCTTGCCCTGTTCGACCAGTTGCATGACGGCGGTCCAGGTCACGAGCTTGGAGACCGAGCCGGGCCGGAACAGCGTGCGCTCCGGGTCGACCGGTGTGCGCTTGTCGACGTCGGCGTAACCGAAGCCGCGCGCGGTGAGGATCTGGCCGTCCTTGACCACGACAACCACTGCGCCGGGGATGTCGCTCTTGTTCAACGCGAACGGCATGTAGCCGTCGAGCCAGGTGTCGACATCCGTCTTGTCGAGCGTTTTGCCATTGCCGGCGCGGGGTGCCGCAACCAGTGTTGGCGGCGGCCCGGATGGCGGCGTTACCGCCGGCTTCGCGCCAGCAGGCGAGGGCGGCACGGCCGGGGCCTGGGGCGCTTGTTGTGCGGCGGCGCCGGCACTCCAGCAGACAACGCTCATCAAGACCATCTTCAGAAATCTCATCAAGGCTCCCTATCCATACGGTTGATTGCGGTCGATCGGGCCAGCCTATAAAATAAAGCTTGATCCGAGTATTTTTCTCTGATTAGAGAAATATCTACCCAATCGGAAACCATGTCAACACTTTATGATTGCCGTCCATGACCTCTGAATCCCCGACCCTTGGCGCGTTGATCCGCGGCCTGCGCAGCCGCAAGGGGTGGACGCTGAAAGAAATGAGCGCAAACAGCGGCATCCCGGTCTCCACGCTGTCGAAGGTGGAGCACGGCCAGCTGACGCTCAGCTACGACAAGCTGTACCAACTGAGCCAAAAGCTCGGCATGCGCATGTCCGAGTTATTTGCCGAAGAAGACAAGGGGGCAGACACGCCAGTGACGGCGCGGCGCAGCATCGGCGACCTGGCCAGCGCGGTGCGGGTGGAGACGCCCAACTACGACTACCACTACCTGTGCGCGGAGCTGCGCCGCAAGCGGATGATTCCCGTGATCGCGCGCATCCGCGCCAAGTCGGTCAAGCAGTTCGGGCAGCTGGTGCATCACTCGGGCGAAGAATTCACGTACGTGCTCAAGGGCGCGGTCGTGCTGCACAGCGAGTTCTACGATCCGGTGGTGCTCAGGGAAGGGCAGTCGATCTACTTCGACTCGAGCATGGGGCACGCGTACTTGGCGCCGGAAGGGTGCGACGAGGCCGAGGTGCTGACCGTGATGTCGAGCGAGGATGAGGAGCAGATGCAGGCGATCATGTCGTCGCACACGCCGGCGCAGTCGACGACCGACGGCGCGCCAGCGGTGGCGGCAAAGCCGGTCAAGCCCCGCAAGCGCAGCAGGCAGGATGGGTAGCCTGCTGCGCTGCGCTCATTCGTAGCGCAGGCAATCCACCGGTAGCAGCCGTGAAGCGCGCCGGGCCGGATAAAAGCCGAAGAACACGCCCACCGCCGTGGCAAACCCGCACGCCACCATCACCGCGCTGATGGTGAGATAGACCTCAAAGTCCGCAAACTTCGTGATCAGCGCCGCGCCGCCGGCGGCAATGGCAATGCCGACCAGGCCACCGGCCAGGCAGATCACCACCGCCTCGGCCAGAAACTGCATCAGCACGTCGTTGGGCCGCGCGCCGATGGCCATGCGGATGCCGATTTCGCGCGTGCGCTCGGTCACCGACACCAGCATGATGTTCATGATGCCGATCCCGCCGACCAGCAGCGAGATCGCGCCGATGAGCCCAAGCAGCAGCGCCACGCCGGCCGTGATCTTGTTGGCCGTCTCGGCGATGGTATTGAGGTTCTGCACCCGGAAGTCGTCGGGATCGTCGACGCGGATCCGGTGCCGGCTGCGGATGACTTCCTTGATGTCCTCGATGGCATCCGCCATCGCCACCCCGGGCCGCCCCTGCGCATTGATGTAATGGACGTTCTGCGGAAACGGCGACTTGACCAGGTTCGCGCTGGCCGCCGTGATCGGCACGAGGATCTGTTCGGCCAGGTCGGTGCCATCGGTCTGGCGGCCTTCACCGGCCAGCACGCCCACCACCTGGAACGCGACGTTCTCGATGCGCAGGAACTGGCCAAGCGGGTCGGCGCGGTAAAAGAACTGGTCCGCCACCTTCTGGCCGATCACCACCAGGCGCGCGCTGGCGCGCACGTCGCTTTCGCTGAACAGTGTGCCCTGATCGACTTTCCAGTTACGGATCGTGAACATCGCCGGCGTCACGCCCATGACCATGCTGCTGGCGTTCTCGTTGCCGGCGGTGACCTTGAAGCTGCCCTGCAGCGCCGGCGCGGCGCCGGTCAGGCTGGGCAGCGCATTGAGTGCTTCGGCATCGCCCTGCGTCAGCACCGCGACCTTGCCTTCACGGGCGCGCTGGGCGGCCGTGCGGTCACCCCCCGGCATCACGTAGACCATATTCGTGCCCAGCATCTGCAATTGCTTGCCGATGAAGCGCTGCATGCTGTCGCCCAGTGCCAGCAGCAGCACGACCGACGCGATGCCGATCACGATGCCCAGCATCGTCAGGGCGGTGCGCAGCCGGTTGGCCGCCATCGAACGGAACGACTCGATCAGGACCTGGACCAGGTTCATCGCGCGACTCCCGCCTGGCTGTTCGCCAGTTGCAGGCCTTCTGCCGCCGGGCCATCGTACAGCACGCGGCCATCCTTCAGGCGCACCAGGCGCCGGCTGTAGGCAGCGACGTCGGGTTCGTGCGTCACCAGCACGATCGTGATGCCGCGCTCGCGGTTCAGGGTGCCGAAGCTGGTCATGATGTCGTTGCTCGTGTGGGTATCGAGGTTGCCGGTGGGTTCATCGGCCAGCAGCAGCGGCGGATCGGTCACCAGTGCGCGTGCGATTGCCACGCGCTGCTGCTGGCCGCCCGACAGTTGGCTTGGCGTGCGTTTGGCAAACTCGCCCAGGCCCACGCGCTCGAGTTCCTGCACCGCGCGCGCCTGCGCCTTGGTGCGGCCCATGCCGCCATAGATCAGGGGCAGTGCGACGTTCTCCGCCACGCTCATGCGCTTGATGAGATTGAAGCTCTGGAATACGAAGCCGATCGTGCGGTTGCGGATGTCGGCCAGTTCGGCGCGCCCGAGCGTGCGCGTGTCGACGCCATTGAGCAGGTAGGTGCCGCCGGTCGCCTGGTCCAGGCAACCGAGGATATTCATCAGTGTCGATTTGCCCGAACCCGACTGGCCCATGACCGAGACGAAGTCGCCGTGCTCCACGCGCAGGTCGACGCCATGCAGCACCGGGGTTTCGACCGCGCCGCTCAGGTAGGTCTTGACCACGCCGCGGATGTCGATCAGCGGCCCGGTCATGGATTGTCCGGCGTGGCCAGCGAGCGGGTGACGACGCGGTCGCCCGGTTTCAGGTCGCCCGACACGACTTCGGTATAGCGGAAGTTCGACAGACCGGCGCGGATGTCGACGGGCTGCGGCCGGTTCATCGCGTCGAGCTTGTAAATCTTGAACATGCGCGTGGTGTCGCTCGCGTTGCGAAACGCGATGTCGTCGTCCTTGACGGGTGCAGGCGTGGCCGCAACAGCGCCCGGTTTGGCATCCTTGTTGCGCTTGCGCTCGGCCTCCTGTTCTTCTTCGGATAGCCGGAAACGCAGCGCGGTGGTCGGGATGCGCAGCACGTCCGGGCGGTTCGCCACCACCAGCCGCACCTGCGCCGTCATGCCGGGCTTGAGCAGTTCGTCGACGTTGTCGACGTCGAGCACCACGTTGTACGTCACGACGTTCTGCACGACGTTCGGCGCGAGGCGGAACTGGCGCATGGTGGCGGCAAATTCACGGTCGGGGTAGGCATCGACGACAAAGCGCGCCGGCAGGCCGTCCTTGAGCTGGCCGACGTCGGCTTCGGAGACGCTGGTATCGATCTGCATCTTGGTCAGGTCTTGCGCAATCTGGAACAGGTTCGGCGTGTTGAACGACGCCGCCAGGGTCTGGCCCAGGTCGATCGTCCGCTTGATGACCACGCCGTCGATCGGCGAGCGGATCACGCTGTTGTTCAGGTCCGCCCTGGCGCGGTCGTGCTGTGCCTGCGCCAGCGTCAGGTTGGCCTGCGCGACCTGCATCTCGCGCTTGGACTGGTCGAGCGCGAGGCCGGACAGGAAGTTCTGCGCCACCAGCTGCTCGTTGCGCTCGAGCGTGGCCTGGGCCAGGCGCAGGCTGGCGCGCGCCGACGCGATGTTGGCTTCGGCTTGGCGCACCTGCGCATTGAAGATGGTCGGCTCAAGCTTGAGCAGCACCTGGCCTTTTTTGACGCGGTCGTTGAAGTCGGCATTCAGTTCGGCCACGGTGCCCGACACCTGCGAGCCGACATTGATCAGCGCGACCGGATTAATGGTGCCGGTGGCGGTTACGGTCTGGTTGATGGCGCCGCGGTCGACGACGGTGCTGCGGTATTGGGATGGTGGTACGGCGTCGTCCTTGCGCTTCACCACGGCAACGGCGACGGCGACAGCGGCGAGGACGGCAACGGCGATGACAACGCGCTTCCTGGTGAAGATGTTCATTGTATGTATGCCAGATAAATACCAAGTAAAGGCCGAGTTTGATGCACCGGTGCGCGAATGGCAATGCATGGCGCATTGGCATGCCTGAATTTGGCGGCGAAGGCCCCCCAATTTTGGAAAAAGGGCGCCGCCGATCCGCTAGAATGGCGTATTCCTTTTTTACCGAAGCATCATGACTCAAGACGAACTGAAACAAGCCGTAGCGCGCGCCGCCATCGATTACGTGGTCGAGGGTGAAATCATCGGTGTGGGCACCGGCTCGACCGCCAACTTCTTCATCGACGAACTGGCAAAGATCAAGGACCGCATCAAGGGCACGGTCGCGTCGTCCGAAGCCACGGCAAGCCGCCTGCGCGGTCACGGCATCCCTGTGTTCGACCTGAACGACGTCGAATCGATGGCGGTCTACATCGACGGCGCCGACGAAATCAACGCGCAGGGCGCGATGATCAAGGGCGGCGGCGCGGCGCTCACGCGCGAAAAGATCGTCGCGTCGGTGGCAAAGAAATTCGTCTGCATCGCCGATGGCTCCAAGCTGGTCGAGACGCTCGGCGCATTCGCGCTGCCGGTCGAAGTGATCCCGATGGCGCGCGCGTCGGTGATGCGCCAGCTGGCGGCACTGGGTGGCCAGCCGAAGCTGCGCCTCAAGGCCGGTACCGATCAGGCCTTCATCACCGACAACGGCGGTGAGCTGATCGATGTGGCAGGTCTGAAGATTACCGATCCGGTGGCGCTCGAAGAGAAAATCAACCAGATCGTCGGCGTGATCGCCGTTGGCCTGTTCGCCAAAGCCGGCGCCGATGTCTGCCTGCTCGGCACGGCGGACGGCGTCAAGACCCTGTCGCTGTAACCGGAAACCCGACCATGAATCGTGCGCTGCTGCTGTCCGCTTCTTTGCTCGCTGCCTTGCTGGCGGGTTGCTCTGTCTTTGGCAGTTCGATCGATTTGTCCGAGCCTGCCGTTGTAGCGCCGGCGGCGTCGACCGACGTGACAGCGATCCAGCGCACGCCGTTCAAGGTCGGGGAATCGTCGCACACGGTCGAGAAGCTGGCCAAGGCGCAGGCCTGCACCAGCACGCAGGGCGCGGGGCTGGTGACCGAGCCGGGGCCGATCGAGGTCTATCGGATGCAGTGCCAGAATGGCCAGGTATTCATGGCGCGCTGCGAGCTGCGCCAGTGCAAAAAGATGTAATGGTTTGATTGAACCCGCAGCCATAAAACGTCATTCCCGCGAAGGCGGGAATCCAAGTCCTATGCGTGCCAGTCCGATCAAACGAAGCGGGTACGCTGGAAAACTTGGATTCCCGCCTGCGCGGGAAGGACGGTTTTTAGTGCAGTGGTTGAATGCGGGCGTGTGCTGTTTGGCTTACACCGGTGGCGGCACGTAGCCCATCGCCTGGTCGGCGCCTTCGCCGAAGAAGTGCTTCTCCAGCTGCGTTGCCAGGTATTTGCGCGCGCGGTCGTCGGCCAGGTTCAGGCGGTTTTCGTTGATCAGCATGGTCTGGTGCTTGAGCCATGCCTGCCAGGCTTCTTTCGACACCTGCAGGTACAGCTTCTTGCCCATCTCGCCGGGGACCGGTGGGTAGTCCAGGCCTTCGGCTTCCTTGTTCAGTTTGATGCAGTGGACGGTGCGGGCCATCGAGTACTCCTGTTATTCGTTCGGTGATTCGGTCATGTAAGACGCGTATTATAAAGTCTTGATCAAGACCTGTGAGCGGCGCTGCCAGTTGTACATGTGCTGCCGGTCTTTCGGCAGGTCGTCCACGGTCGCAGGCACGAAGCCGCGCTTCTTGAACCAGTGCGACGTGCGCGTGGTCAGCACGAACAGCTTGGTGAGGCCAGCCGCGCGGGCGCGGTTTTCCATGTGCTTGAGGATGCGCTCACCGTCGCCCTGCGTCTGCGCATCCTGGCTCACGGTCAGGCAGGCCATCTCGCCCATCTTCGATTCGGGGAACGGATACAGCGCCGCGCAGCCGAAGATCACGCCATCGTGGTCGATGACCGAGAACTGGTCGATCTCGCGTTCGATCAGCTCGCGGCCGCGATACACCAGCGTGCCATCGGCTTCGAGTGGTTCGATGAGCTTGATAATTCCGCCAACGTCCTCAATTGTGGCCTGACGCAGGCTTTCGAGGTTTTCGTGGCTGATCATGGTGCCCACGCCATCGTGCGTGAAGACCTCGAGCAGCGCCGAGCCGTCCATCTCGAACGGAATGATGTGGGCGCGATCGACGCCGGCGTTGCAGGCCTTGATCGCATGCTCCATGTAGAACGCGGCCGAGTCGGACAGGAAACCCGCCTGCAGCACGGCTTCGGCCATGTGCGACGACAGCTCGCGGATCTCGGTGCCAGCCGCGTCGACGATCATCGGCGTTTCGGTAATGAAGATCAGCTTGTCGGCGTGCAGTGCGATCGCGGCCGACGCAGCGACATCTTCCAGCGTCAGGTTGAAGATTTCGCCGGTGGGCGAGAACCCCAGCGGCGAGAGCAGCACCAGGTTGTCTTCGGTCTGCAGGATCGGGTGGATTTTTTCGGCGGCGATTTTGCGCGTGACGCCCGTGAGTTCGAAGTCGACGCCGTCGATCACGCCAAGCGGGCGGGCGACGACGAAGTTGCCGGAGACGATGCTGATCTGGGCGTTGGACATCGGCGTGTTGGGCAGGCCCTGGCTGAAGGCGGCTTCGATATCGAGGCGCAGTTCGCCGGCGGCTTCTTTCGCGCATTCGAGGGCGGCAGTGTCGGTGACGCGCACGCCGTTGTGAAAGCGCCCCTCGACGTTACGCAGATCGAGCTGTTCGGCCACCTGCGGACGCGAGCCGTGCACCAGCACGATCCGGATGCCCAGGCCAACCAGCAGTGACAAGTCCTGCGCCAGTACCGGTAGCGCGCCGGCAGCAACGAGCTCGCCGGGGAAGGCGACCACGAAGGTCTTGCCGCCGAATGCGTGAATGTACGGCGCGACCGAGCGCAGCCACTGGACGAATTGGGTAGGAGTTTCCATTTGCCGCATTATAATTCGCTGCGCGATGTGCGCACCAAAACCTTGTAAAAATCAATGTCTGAACAGAGTAACAAGCCTTCGCAACGACCGGCGCGCGCCGTAGACGCCACTTCGACCACCACGGCGGCCCCTGCATCTGCCCAACCACGTCCACGCCGCGCGCGTGGCGAGGGGCAGCCACGCCAGGAGCGGCCGCCCCGCGAGGATGTCCCGCGCGAGCGCAATCCGCTGCCACCGATTACCTTCCCCGAAGACTTGCCGGTCTCGGGCCGGCGCGCCGAAATCGCCAAGGCGATCCAGGAAAATCAGGTGGTCATCGTCTCGGGCGAAACCGGTTCGGGCAAGACCACCCAGCTGCCGAAGATCTGCCTGGAACTGGGCCGCGGCAGCAAGGGCCTGATCGGCCACACGCAGCCTCGCCGGATCGCCGCGTCGTCCACCGCCAAGCGCATCGCGCAGGAGCTTGGCACGCCGCTGGGCGAGCACGTGGGCTTCAAGGTGCGCTTCAACGACACGCTGCAAAAGGGCGCGTCGGTCAAGCTGATGACCGACGGTATCCTGCTGGCCGAGACGCAGACCGATCCGCTGCTGCGCAACTACGACACGATCATCATCGACGAGGCGCACGAGCGCAGCCTGAACATCGACTTCTTGCTCGGCTACCTGAAGCAGCTGATGCCGCGCCGGCCCGACCTGAAGATCATCATCACGTCGGCGACGATCGACGCCGAGCGCTTTGCGCGCCACTTCGGCAAGGGCGATGGCGCCGACCTGAAACCGGCGCCGGTGATCGAGGTGTCGGGCCGTCTGTACGCGGTCGAGGTGCGTTATCGCGCCGTCGATCGTGATCCGGTCGTGGGCGTCAATGTACCCAAGCCTGGCGAGACACCAAATCTGGCCCCGAAGGCGCAAGCCGCGCGCGACAAGCGTGACCTGATGGACGCCGTGGTCGATGGCGTCGACGAAGTGTGCCGCCTGGGGCAGGGCGATGTGCTCGTGTTCCTGCCGGGCGAGCGCGAAATCCGCGATTGTGCCGAGGCGCTGCGCAAGCACCATCCGCCGCATGTCGAGATCCTGCCGCTGTTCGCGCGCCTGTCGGTCGAGGAGCAGGATCGCGTGTTCCGCACGACGAATGCGCGCCGCATCGTGTTGTCGACCAACGTGGCCGAGACGTCGCTGACCGTGCCTGGCATCCGCTATGTCGTCGACACGGGCCTGGCGCGCGTGAAGCGCTACAGCTTCAGGAACAAGGTCGAGCAGTTGCAGGTCGAGCCGATCGCGCAGTCGGCCGCCAACCAGCGCGCCGGCCGTTGCGGCCGCGTGGCCGATGGTGTCTGCATCCGCCTGTTCGAAGAAGACGATTTCCTCAAGCGCCCCAAGTTTACCGAGCCCGAAATCCTGCGCTCGTCGCTGGCCGCCGTCATCCTGCGCATGAAGGCGCTGCGCCTGACGGACGTGGAGACGTTCCCGTTCATCGAGGCGCCGCAGGGCCGCGCGATCGCCGACGGCTACCAGCTGCTGCAAGAGGTTGGTGCGGTCGACGACACCAATGAACTGACACCGCTGGGCCGCAAGCTGGCCAAGCTGCCGCTCGACCCGCGCGTGGGCCGCATGATCCTCGCGGCGCTCGACAACGGCTGCCTGACCGAGATGCTGATCGTGGCCTCGGCCCTGTCGACGCAGGACCCGCGCGACCGTCCCATCGAGTACCAGCAGCAGGCCGACGAGAAGCACAAGAAATTCGCCGACGAGCGCTCGGAATTCCTCAGCTACCTGAAGATATGGGCCTGGTTCGAAGACGCGATCGAGCACAAGAAAACCAATCGCCAGTTGCAGGAAAACTGCCGCGCCAACTTCCTGTCGCAGGTGCGCCTGCGCGAGTGGCGCGATGTGCATTCACAGCTGTTGACCATCGTGCGCGAGCAGGGCTGGCGCCTGAACGAGTCGCCGGCGACCTACGAACAGCTGCACATCTCGCTGCTCACGGGCCTGCTTGGCAATATCGGCTTCAAGGCCGAGGACGAGCAGGCCGGTATCTACCTGGGCGCACGCGGCATCAAGTTCCACATCTGGCCCGGCTCGACGCTGGGCAAGAAAGCAGGGCGCTGGATCATGGCGGCCGAACTGGTCGAAACCACGCGCCTGTATGCGCGCACGATCGCGCAGATCCAGCCGGAGTGGGTCGAGAAGGTCGGCGCGCACCTGCTGAAAAAATCCTGGGGCGAGCCGCGCTGGGAGAAAAAGCAGGCGCAGGTCACGGCGCTCGAACGCGCGACACTGCACGGCATCGTCATCTACGGCGCGCGCCGCATCAACTACGGCCAGCGCAATCCAACCGAGGCGCGCGAGATCTTCATCCGCGACGCGCTGGTCGCGGGCGACTATGAAACGCGCCTGCCGTTCTATATCCACAACCACAAGCTGGTGAAGGACATCGAGAACCTCGAGCACAAGTCGCGCCGCCAGGACGTGCTGGTGGACGACCAGCTGATCGCGGCCTTCTACGACAGCGAGATCCCGCGCGACATCGTCAATGGTGCCGGCTTCGAGAAGTGGTACAAGGACGTCGCGCGCGAGAATCCGAAGCTGCTGTACCTGAACCGCGAAGAACTGATGCGGCACGAAGCGGCCGGCATCACCACCGAATTGTTCCCGAAGACGATGACCGTCACCGGCATCGAGATGGGGCTGTCGTACCACTTCGAGCCGGGCAGCGTGCGCGATGGCGTGACGCTGGCCGTGCCGCTGTTCGCACTGAACCAGATCCCGCAAGAGCGGGCGGCGTGGCTGGTGCCGGGCATGATCAAGGAAAAGGTGCACCTGCTGCTCAAGTCGCTGCCGCAAAAGCTGCGCCGTCACTGCGTGCCGCTGCCGGACTATGCGGCCAAGTTCGTCGAGCGCATCCACGCGGCCGGCACGTTCGGACGGGGCGACCTGATCGACGTGCTGATCGCCGACGTGCGCGCGCAGACCGGCACGCTGGTGCTGACGGCCGACTTCAAGATCGAGACGCTGCCGGCGCACATGTTCATGAACTTCAAGGTGATCGACGAGCACAGTCGCCAACTGGACATGGGCCGCAACCTGGCCACGCTGCAGGCAGAACTGGGCGGGCAGGCGCGCGAGAGTTTCCAGAAGATGGCCGAGTCGGCGCCGGCGTCAAGCGGCTCGCTCGCGCGGCTGGCGCGCCCTGGTGCAGTCGGTTCCGGCGCAGCTGCTACTGCTGCCGCTGCACCCGCCGCGGCGCCGACGGCCAAGGGCAAGGGCGCCCAGCCGGCCGCGCCGGCGGTGGCATCTGCAAAAGGTGCGTCGACCAGCAGCCAGCACACGGGCCTGACCGCGTGGACGTTCGGCGACTTGCCCGAGCTCCTGGAAATCAACCAGGGCAAGCTGACGCTGATCGGCTTCCCGGCGCTGGTCGACAAGATCACGCACTGCGACCTGGAAGTGTTCGACGACCCGAACGTGGCGGCGCGCACGCACCGCGTGGGCCTGCGCCGCCTGTTCGCGCTGCAGTTCAAGGAGCAGCTCAAGTTCGCCGAGAAGAACATCCCCGGTCTGCAGGGCATGGGCATGCAGTTCATGAGCCTGGGTTCGCAGGAAGATTTGCGCGACCAGATCGTGGCCAAGGCGATCGACATCGCGTGCCTGCAGGATCCGCTGCCGCTCAATGCGGCGCAGTTCAACGCGCGCCGTGATCAGGGCAAGGGCCGCATTGGCCTGTTGATCAACGAGGTGGCGCGCCTGGCGGGCCAGGTGCTGGCCGAATTCCACGGCATGCCCAAGCGCGTGCAAACGCTGCCGCAGGCAGTGTCTGCCGACATCATGGGGCAGTTGCAGGCGCTCGTGCACAAGCGCTTCATCGCGGACAACGAGTACAGCCAGCTGGCGCACTTCCCGCGCTATCTGAAGGGAATCAATGTGCGGCTGGAGAAGCTGCGTGGCAATCCGACGCGCGACGCGCAGCTGATGGCGGAGTGGCAGTCGGCGGCGGCGCAGTTCCAGCGCACGCTCAAGAACATGGGGGCGAAGAACAACGATCCGCGCATGATCGAGTTCCGCTGGATGCTGGAAGAACTGCGGGTGTCGCTGTTCGCGCAGGAGTTGAGAACGCCGATGCCGGTGTCGGCCAAGCGTTTGCAGAAGGTGTGGGAGTCGATGCAGCGGTAAGGGCAGTGATGGCTGACGGCTTGGTTGATAGCCTAGCGCCAGCCATTGTAAAGTCGCCGTACGATCAGCCGATATTGCTGCCCCGGATCCGGCTCAGATCATCGTCGTCGCCCAGATTGCCTGCGCGTGGATCCAGGCTCGCGCCCGAGCTCTGATTGAGCGACGAGTCGCTCATGCTGCTGCCCGATCCGGCCACGCTGGCGGAACCGGCCGACCCTGCGCCCATGCTCGAACCCATGCTCGAGCCCATTGCGCCGCCGGCATACGTGCTGCTGCCGGTGGCCGCGCCGCCCATGCCAGCCGTCGGGACGCCTGGTCCCATGGACGGTGCGCCTGCGCGCTGCGGGTCGGTGCCATAGAAATCATGAACGTCGCCGGCCCAGGTGGTGTCGGCCATGTCGGGCCACGCGTCCTTGTCGAAACCAGGCGCGGATTTGAGGCGGTCTTTTTCGACGCCCAGCACGAAACGCTTGTTCACCGTATCGAGGTGCAGCGCCTGCCATGGCACGGCGAACAGTTTCTCTCCCATGCCCAAGAAGCCGCCAAAGGCCAGCACGGCGTAAGCAACCTGGCCGGTCTGCATGTCGAGCATGATTTCCTTGATCTCGCCAAGGTCTTCTTCGCTGGCATTGACAACATTTTCGCCAATCAAGGTGTCAGCCCCCATCAGCGATGGTCCCGGACCTGCGATGGAGCTGTCCTTGTACATGCCATATTTGTCGCGATCTGCGTAGCCCATATGTTCCTCCATGTGACGTTGTGAACAGTGCCCGCGGCCAACCCGATCTGGACCAGCCGTCGCCCTGTCATGCCATGGTAGGACGCTATTGGATTGGGGCGCGCGCGCCAGCGCTTTGGGCCGATGCATTCTCTGGCGACGGCAAAATGCAACAAACAATACTAATGCGTTGCGGAAATACTATTTTTACCGGTTTGCCCTGGAACGATCAGCTACATTGATGGATCGACAGGAATACGTTAATGGCAACTCTCATCCCATCACTCAGCGCCTGCACGGCGCGCATGACCTCTGGTGAACGGCGCTTCGCTGTGCGCCTCGAAGACAAACTCGAAGATGACTACCTGTGCTGGTATGACGTGAGCATCGGCGCGCGCAACCAGCATCCCGACTTCATCGTGTTTCATCCTGCGCGCGGCTTGCTGGTGCTGGAAGTAAAAGACTGGCGTCTCGGCACCCTGGTCAGTATCGACAAGCAGCACGCCGTGATCGTCACCGATGCCGGCACCAGGCAGGTCTTGAATCCGCTGGAGCAGGCGCGCCAGTATCTGTACGCCGTCACCAACAAGCTGGAAGGTGATCCGATGCTGATCTGGCCATCGGGTAGCTTGAAAGGAAAGTTTTTCTTTCCCTATGGTTGTGGGGTCGTGCTGAGCAATATCACGCGCAAGCAATTTGACGATGGTGCGTTGGGCGAGGTTCTTCCGGCGCACCTCGTTATTTGCCAGGACGAGATGACTGAGAGTGTGGACGACGAAGCGTTTCAGGCACGGTTATGGGGCATGTTCCCCATCAAGTTCAAGATGAAGCTGTCGTTGCCGCAGATTGACCGTGTGCGCTGGCATATGTTTCCTGAAGTGCGTATTGGCGTTCAGGCAGATGCGTGCGAAGAACACGGCCAGATCAGTACGGAAATCCCCGACCTCATCCGTGTCATGGACCTGCAGCAAGAGCAGCTAGCGCGCAGCCTGGGTGAAGGGCATCGCGTGATTCACGGCGTGGCGGGTTCCGGCAAAACGCTGATCCTCGGTTATCGCGCCGAGCACCTCGCAAAGCTGAGCCAGCGGCCGATTGCGATCCTTTGCTACAACAAGACCCTCGCAGCCAAGCTGGCCGCCATGATTGAGCAAAAAGGGCTGGGCGATAAAATCGTGGCCATCAATTTCCACGCGTGGTGCATGCGCCAGCTTGACACCTATCACGTCGACAAGCCCGCCAGGACAGCCGATCTGGATGCTTATTTCGAGGCGTGCATCGATAGCGTGATCCGGGGCGTGGACAGCAATCTGATTCCCCGGGGGCAGTACGACGCCGTACTGATCGATGAGGGACATGACTTCAAACCGGCCTGGTTCAAGCTGATCGTTCAAATGGTCAATCCTGAAACCAAATCGCTGCTGGTCTTGTACGACGATGCACAGTCGATTTATCACACGGCAAAGAAGCTCAAATTCTCGTTCTCGAGTGTCGGCGTACAGGCGGCAGGGCGCACCACCATCCTGAAACTCAATTATCGGAACACGGCCGAAATCCTGGCGGTGGCGCGCGCCTTTGCCGCCGAACTGCTCACCGCACACAATACCGAGGATGATGAAGCGCCCACGGTCCAGCCGATGAGCACGGGCCGGCATGGTCCGAAACCGATTCTGGTGCAACTACCGAGTCTGCAGAAAGAAGCCGAATACCTGGCCGATAAACTCGCTGCGGCCAGCAAGACCGGCACGCCATGGGGCGAGATGGCGTTGATCTATCGGCGTTATGGTGTCGGTAAAGTGCTGGCAGAAGTGCTGCAGCGCCGCGACATTCCGTTTCAGTGGCAGCAGGCAAAAGGCGCGGCATATTCGCCGGTACACGACAGCGTCAAACTGATCACCATGCACAGCAGCAAGGGGCTGGAGTTTTCACTGGTCGGCATTCCCGGCCTTGGCGCCGAGTTGAAAGAAGAGGACAGCGTCGAGGACGAGGCGCGCCTGCTGTATGTGGCGATGACCCGCGCCACGCATGAGCTGGTAATGACCTGCGATGGCATCACACCCCATACGGACAAGCTCAAACGCGCAATGACGGTGCTGGAAACAATGTAAGTGTTGCGTAGTCGCACGGCCATGGAGCGGCCTGATGCCAGCAGGTAAGACTATGCGAACCAGCGTACAGAAGAGCCAAGCGGCAATGGTTAATCTGCAAAGCAATACTTTGGAGAACAATCATGACCGTCACCTCACGCTGCAACAACGCGGGGCCGCTGGGCCGCCGGATCCCGACCCGCCCGTTCGCGGCGTTGCTGGTGCGTCTGCTGCGTCGCCGCTGAGCACGCAGCGTTGATGGTCCACCCGGCAATGCCGGGCGGGCATGCTAGTAGGCGCTTACGGCTGCCCGCCGCCACCTGCCACGCCATACACATGGCCGGTGGTGTAGCTCGACTCATCCGACGCCAGCGTGACGTAGGTCGCCGCCAGTTCGGCTGGCTGGCCTGGACGCTTCATCGGCGTGTCTTCCCCGAACTTCGCGCGGCCCTCCGGTGAATTGCCGCCCGCCAGTTGCAGCGGTGTCCACACCGGCCCTGGTGCGACTGCATTGACCCTTGGATTCAACCGGTCGATGCAACAAGTTTGCTGAATCGTTCAGCGGGTGTCTGGTATTCTAAAGTCTTCCTTGGCCGTTCGTTCAATTTGCGAGCTACTTCGTTAAGTTGGGCCTGCGAGTACGCGGAGATATCGATGCCTTTTGGGAAATACTGGCGTAATAGTCCGTTGGTATTTTCATTGCTACCACGCTGCCAAGGGCTGTGTGGATCGCAGAAGTAGACATCGATATCAGTGGCCATGGTAAAACGCTTGTGGTCAGCCATTTCCTTGCCCCGGTCCCAAGTCAGTGATTGATAAAGCTCTCGGGGTAACTGACGGGCGTTATCAATCAATGCGCTGATGACTGTTTCTGTATCTTTGCTTGCGACTTTTACTAGCATCACGTAACGAGTGTGGCGTTCGACAAGGGTAGCGATCTGGCTATTTCTGTCTCCGAACACTAGGTCTCCTTCCCAATGTCCTGGTACAGCGCGATCCTCCACTATGGCAGGTCGTTCGCTGATCGATACCGTATCTTTGATCCTGCCGTGATTTTCTTTCTTTTGCGTATGATGACGCGATCGGCGCATGGCCCGGGTTCGCCGAAGATGCTCAAGTAGCTCCTTTTTCAGCGCACCACGGGCCTGAATGAAGAGGCTGCGATAAATCGTTTCATGCGACACCTGGTAATCCTCGCTGCCTGAAAACGTATGCTTGAGCCACCCAGCAATTTGCTCAGGCGACCACTGTAATTGGAGTTTGCTTGTTACGATATTTGCCAACTCAGGGTTGGTCACCAGTTTGCAGCACTTAGGACGATGGGCTCGCTTCCAAGCAGCCGCGTCTGCACAGCCAGCTCGATAGCTCGTCTGGCCACCATTGCGACTGATCTCACGGCTAATAGTGGACGGTGCTCGTCCAAGTGCTTGAGCAATCTGACGGATCGATTGACCAGTAGCTAGCGAGCGTGATATTTCTTCCCGCTCGGCCAAGGTTAATGCCAGTCTTGATCGGTGTCTTTCTGCGGGCCGAATGCCACCAGACTCGGCAAGAATTCGCTGTATAGACGAGTGGTTTCGATCGAACAGCTGGGCAATTTGCTGGAGCGATTCCCCCTTTTTCCAGTGCTCCCACATCAACGCCTTCTGGGCATCCGTATAATAAATCCTTGCTCTCTGCTTCATCCGTAACACTCCTTCTGCTTACCCAGAGTTTAGTGTGTTGCGTCGACCGGTTGAATCCAAGCCCGAATCCCTTTTGAGGCCATCTGCTTGGCCAGCGACTTGGTGAATGCCACCTCGAACGCCTTGGTCGACGCATAGTCAAGGAGTTTTTCCGGCGGATCGTAGGCCGTCTGCGACGACGTATTGATGATCACGCTGCCTGGCTTCATGTGCGGAATCGCCGCCTTGGTGATCCAGAACACCGCATACACATTGGTCTTGATCGTCCAGTCGAACTGTTCGCTGGTGATGTCGAGGATCGAATCGTGGTTCTGCTGGCGCGCAGCATTGTTGACCAGGATGTCCAGGCCGCCCAGTTCGCGCACGGCGGTTTCCACCATCTTCTTGCAGAACGCTTCATCGCGGATATCGCCCGGTACGGCCACGGCCTTGCGGCCGGCGTCACGGATCAATTGCATCACTTCGCGTGCATCCGGCTCTTCGGCCGGCAGGTAGCCGATCGCCACGTCCGCGCCTTCGCGCGCATACGCGATCGCGGCAGCACGGCCGATGCCCGAGTCTCCGCCCGTGATCAGTGCCTTGCGGCCAGCCAGGCGGCCACTGCCGCGATAGGTGGTTTCGCCGTGGTCAGGGCGCGGCGTCATCTTGCTGGCCAGGGCAGGCCATGGCTGATCCTGATTCGGGAACGGTGGACGCGGATAGCGCTTGGCCGCTTCGCGCGCGGCGCCGGCGGCCGGCTGGTTGCCGCTCGCGGCTTGCTGGGCCAGGGCCGGCATGGCGGCGGCCGAGGCGGCAACGCCGGCGGCCACGGTGCCGACGAACCGGCGGCGCGATGGCGCCATGTCTTGCGTGGTCTGGTTCTCGACCTTCTTGTCTTCCGAATGCATGCTTGCTCCTTGGATGTGGTGGCAGGGTGCCGATAGCGGTCACGACGTTGATAAAGATGTTAGTCGTTATCGAAAAGTCATGGTGTTCGGTAGCGGTGGAGCAATGTCTTGTAAGGGAAGTCAAAGACGCTTGAACGACAACAGGGTGCGAGCTTCATCGCGGTGATGAAAACTGAACTGGCGGGCCAGGCAGGTGTCGAACTCCGACTGTAACAAGGGAGCCCGCCGTGACATCGTTCAGATTCGTGAAATCAGGTCCGCGTCGCGCATTGCTCGACCAGCCCCGGCCGGCAAGGGCGATGGCGGTGCAGCACCAGCAGGGCAGCCTTGAGCGGCTCGCGGCCCTCATCGCAGACAGCAGGTCGACGCAACGCTGCTGCCCGCATTGCGCTAGCCGGCAACTGAACCGGCATGGCCAGGCCAATAACCGCCAGCGCTTTCGCTGCCGCCAGTGCCGCCGGACATTCAACGACCTGACCGGCACTCCGCTGGCGCGGCTGAGATTGCGCGACAAGTGGCTCGATTACATTGTCATGCTGCGCGAAGCCAGATCAGTGCGCGCAGCGGCGGCTCAGGTTGGCGTGCACAGCAATACCGCGCTGCGCTGGCGTCACCGCTTTCTGGACGAGACTGATAAAGAACGGTTGTGGCCCACTGACAAAGCTCGCCGCACACTGAAAAAGGCCACCACGAAGCAATGAAGTTCGCCACGACAGCCAGGGAATCCCGGTGCGTGCGTCATGAGGACGTGGTTCGGGCAGCGCCGCCAGTGCACTGCGCCGGAGTCGCTTGCCGCACCGTTGCCATGTTACCGGCATGCAGATTGACCTCGAGTCTGTCGCAGCTCGCAGCGATATGGCTGGTCATGGCATAAATCAGGGTTGCCATGCCGGTCATTTCGAGTCCTTCCTCGGTCATGACAAGCACGTTGTAGAGCAGACCGTCGCCCTGGCTTTCCATGACACTGCCATTGATCAGTTCCATGCCGAGACAACCGCCGAGGAACAGGCTTGCTGCCAGGATCATTCGGCGGCGGGTGGCGGCAGGCAACCGCAACATGAATTTGAGGAAGAACAGCGAAACCGTGAACGCGCCAATCAAGCCCGGCACGACCCAACTGAAATACATCAGGCCAAGGTTTGTGCCATTTGCCGGATCGGAGCCCCCCAGCATGGCGCGCATCGGCACAGTCATTCTTTCATGCACCTGGAAGCATTCATCGTAAGACAGAAACAGGAAGCCAGCCGCCAGGACAGTCCAGTAGATAGCGTCCCGGTCACCACGACTTTTTGCGTCCAGCGCAATCACGGCAAACAGGGCAGCGCTGCACAGTCCGAGGCACACCGAGAAAAACGTCGGAATATTGCCTTCGACATTGACGTCGAACAGAGGAACCAGGCCATAGACTGTGTCGTGCCCCAACCCCAGACGCATGACAAGACCTGCTGCGTGCGCGCACAGAAGACAGACGATGATCGTGCCCAGAAAGTAGGCAATCGAGCGGGGGCTGCTGGACAGGCGATAGGCGGACATATTGTTTTCTCCAAGATGATCGCCAAGAAATTTCTGTTCGAATAACAGGAACTGTACAGTTCTGTGACAAGACGATGACAACGGTAAGGCGGAGATTACCTTATTAATAAGACATCGTAAATGGTCAATTTCTGGTATGTAAAGACATCGTGCGGGCAGATTCTGGCACGGGATGCCAGGCACTGCGATGGCTGCGGCAAGCAACAATACGGACGTAAAAAGGCGCAGTCAGTGTTATCTGTTGATGACGCTGATAGCAATGCGGAGCAATTGTTCTGGAAAAATAATTCGCTCTCCATCCAACGCCCAGCGCCAGCCCAGGTAATTGGGCAGGTAGCGCGACGCCACGCCGCGAAAGCCCTGTAGCCAGGTCTTGAAACGCTGATGGTAGGCATTCACGTTCTGCACATGGATAGCAAGATTGCCCAGTCGCCTTGCACGCACACCGGCGTGCAGGTTGACCGTCTCGTGCGCGATCCTGTGCTTGCGTGCAAAGGCGCGGTAGGCGGCATGGCTGTCACTGACCAGCAACGCCTGCTTATCGAGCTTGGGCAGCAAGTTACGGTCGAGTTGCGCAGCCGTGAGTGCACCGCGGCCAGTAACGGCATCGATCGTGCGTCCCTCGCGGTCGCGGGCGACTAAGATGCAGTCGAGTTCGCTGGAAATGCCCGGTGTGGCAGCGCGGCCGCCATGGTGGCGCGGTGGCCGGTCAAGTGTGCGAGAACCTTTTTGTGATTCGAGCAGAAATGTTTCGTCGGCCTCGACGATGCCGTTAAGCGCTGGGGGGCGGTCGAGCTTGACCCAATGCAGGAAGCGGTGGCGCCAGCGAAAGGCCGTGGTGCGGTGTACGCTAACCCGGTTTGCTGCCTTGCGCACGGGGAGTGAATCGAGCAGCGTCTGAGAATACGCGAGCCATTTGGCCTTGAGCCTCAGCCGCGCCAGTGGCGTACCAGTCAGGTCGTTAAAGGTGCGACCGCAAGCGCAGCAGCGGTAGCGCTGCAAGTCGTTGGCGAACCCGTGCCAGTAGCAGCGCTCGTTGCCGCATCTGGGGCAGCAGCGGCCTGGCGCTCTGGCCTCACTGATGAGTTCGACTACCTGATCAAGCCCGGCTGCAGGATGCAGGGCATCAAGCACTTGCCGGCGCTGGGGTTGGTTCAGCGAAGGCAGTTTTGCAAACCAGCCCTTGAAACGTGGCGCTTTCATGATCGACTCCTGACGCTGGGGACAGGGGTTGGACCATTGGACTGCTCGTCAGTTCAAAGCTAGTCTCTATTTAACGCTGACTGCGCCCAAAAAAAACGGGTGACCCGGCAAAGCCGCGTCACCCGTTTTCAGGGCACTACCGAGTCGCTGACAATCAGTCGACGGTCGCGCCGCTGTCTTTCACGACTTTCGACCACTTGGTGGTTTCAGCCTGGACGAACTTGGCGAAGTTCTCAGGCGTGTCGCCCACGTACTCAGTGCCGGTGTCGGTCAGCACGCGCTGGAAGTCAGGCGACTTCATGACCTTCTGGGTTTCGGCATTGATCTTGTCGACCACGGCCTTTGGCGTCTTGGCTGGCACGAACATGCCGTACCACGCATACGACTCGATCGGCAGGCCGGCTTCGGCGAAGGTCGGTACGTCCGGCAGCAGCGGCGAGCGCTTGTTGCCCGAAACGGCGATCGGTTTCACTTTGCCGCTCTTGATGTGCGGCATGATCGCGATGGTGCTGTCGAACATGATCGGGATGTGGCCGCCCAGCAGGTCGGAAATCGCCGGCGCCGAACCCTTGTATGGCACGTGGACCATGTCCAGCTTGGTCACGCCTCGGAAGATTTCACCGGTCAGGTGTTGCGGGGTACCGTTACCGGCCGACGCATACGAGAACTGGCCGTTCTTCGACTTGATCAGGGCCAGCAGTTCCTTGACATTCTTGGCCGGGACCGATGGGTGGGCAACCAGCACCAGCGGCGCGCGCAGCAGGTTGGTGACCGGGATCAGGTCGGTCGCCGGGTTGAACGCCATTTTCTTGTACAGGCTCGGGTTGATCACGATTGGTGCGCTCGAGGTGATCAGCATGGTCTGGCCATCGGCCTTGGCGCGGGTGACCGCTGCCGAACCGATATTGCCGCCGCCGCCGCCACGGTTATCGATGACGAACGACTTGCCCAGCGCGGTCGTCAAGCCTTTGGCCAGCGGGCGCGCCGCGATGTCCGACGGGCCGCCTGCCGGCCATGGCACGACGACGGTCACGGTGTCGCTTGGCCACGTTTGGGCGAAGACGCTGGTGGAAAGAACGGTTGCCGCGAGAGCAAAGACAAGGGTTTTTCCGCTGGATGGGAAGACGCGCATGGTGTTGTCACCTCTATATAGTTGATTTGTTCCGATAACCTGCTGAGGCGATTTTACACGAACGGTCACGCCGGTTGCGTCATCTCAGGTGTAATCTTTTGTTTCTATGTGGGAATTTCTTGCAACAGATTATGGCGTGGTGCCAGCCTTGGGCTGCCCGGTGCTCGCTTCCCACACGACGGTCGGCGTCCACCCGGTGGCCAGCAGCGTGGCCTGCATCACGGTAGCGGCGTTGTCCCTTGCGGTATTCAGTATTGTTGGCTGGCTGCACGCGGCCTGCACCGCTTTTTGCGCCGTGGCCAGTACATTGTTCATGGCTGTGGTGCGCGTTTGCGCCGATGGAATGAACGCCTGCAAGCCCTGGTCGGTGATCGCATAGAAGTACGAGCCGCCCTTGGCGCGCGGTTCATGGTTGATGCGCGCCTGTAGCGGCGAGGGCGCCGGCAGCACGACCGTCAGCGTGCGCGCCGTGTTGTCGATGTCTTCGTAACGCGCCTGTCGCAGGTCGGTGGCCAGCGTGCAGTCGCCGCGCGCGACCAGCAGCACGCGGGTGCTGCCAAGCCGGACTTCCCATTGCGACCACGGGATGTCCACGGCATTCGGCTGCGTGAATTCGATCACGTCCGAATAGTTCATCTTGAGCGACACCAGGTGCCCCATCTTCTCGAGCGACACCAGCGGCGGCGGTGCGGGCGCTTCGTCGGCCGGGCGCTTGATGAGCGCGAAGGTAATGGCGGCAGCGAGGACGGCGACGAGCAGGATCGGCAGGTGTTGCGATGGTTTCATGGGCGGCAGAGGCGGGTGCGTTGGCGGAGTCGGCGGCCAGTCTATCCGATCCTGTGGATGGCTGTCGTTCACCGGTGTGCCATGAGTGCCTGCGGCATAATCACGTCATGACAGGAGGAACCCATGCCAGGTCTTACCGATGCCGCTGTTCTCGACGCGTGGTCACGCAATGTCGACCCCTGGACCACCGCCGTGCGCGGCGGTGAGATCGAAACGCGCACGCTGGTCACCAATGCCGCCATCGTCGATGCAGTGCGCAGCCTTGATCCGGCCACCGGCATCGATCTCGGTTGCGGCGAAGGCTGGCTGGTGCGCGCGCTACCGGGCGTGGCGATGGTCGGTGTCGATGCGATTGCCGCGCTGGTCGAAAAAGCCAATGCCGCTGGCGGCGGCGACTTTTGCGTGTTGTCGTTCGAGCAGATCGCGCAGGGCCAGCTGGCGCTGGCAGTCGATGTCGCAGTCTGCAATTTCTCGTTGATCGGCAACGAGGCGGTCGATGGCCTGCTGCGCGCGGCGCCGACCTATCTGCGCGAGGGCGGCTCGCTGGTCGTACAGACCGTGCATCCGCTCATGGCGTGCGACGATGCGCCGTATGTCGACGGCTGGCGCAGCGGCAGCTGGGCGGGCTTTTCCAGCGACTTCGCCGATGCGCCGCCGTGGTACTTCCGCACAATCGCGAGCTGGGTCGCGCTGTTCGCGGCAAACGGGCTGCGGGTCACCGCCATGCGCGAGCCGCTGCATCCGCGCACCGGCAAGCCGGTCTCACTGATCCTGATCGGGCAGCTGGAAGCGTGATGCGTCGATCGACCGCGCTTAGCGCAGCAGCTTGAGCCCCGGCGGCAGCGCATCGCCCAGCATGCGCGCTTCGCTGGCCTGATCCAGTTCCACGACCTCGCGCACCATCGCCGTCCACGCCGCTGGCGCGCCGCTGGCCGCCAGGCGGCGCAGCACGTCGCCACGCACCGCGTCATCGATGTCGCGCGAACGGTCGCCCGTCATGCGCGCGATATGGGCGGCGGCAAAGCCGGCCGGCTCCACCTTGCGCCAGTCGAGCAGCAGGAGCTGGCGCAGCCAGCCTTCGGCCACGTCGGGCGGCGCCACTTCGTGCGCGCTCGACTGGAACGACTGGCGCGCACCCACGCGGCCCAGTGCCCACAGATAGCGCCCGTAGCGCGCGCTGGCGCGGGCATCGAGCTTGCCGCCGGCAGGGATATCGGCGATCTGCTTGAACAGCCATTCCCCGATCTCGGCCTTGTAGGCCGATGGGATGCGTTCGAGCGACGCGCCCACGCGCAGCAGGTCTTCTTCGCTGCCGTCGACGAGGGTGACGGGCCGCCGGCCACGCTCGGCGGCATCGGCCTGCAGGTTGAACGCGAAATCGTCCAGCACGCGCAGTTGCGCGTCGAGCGACAGGCCGCCGGCCACGCGGCGCCACAGCGTCCACCATTCGGCACGCACCTGGCTGTCCTTGTGGTGCTGCACGCCCGCTTCGAACAGTGCCCACAGCCCCTCCATGCGCCACTCGTCGAGCGGGTGGCCGAAGCCGGGGCGCAGGCTGTAGCCGGCCAGGTTCAGCCACGCGCGCTCGTGCTCGACCGAGCGGCGCCGGCCTTTCGCGCGCGCCATCAGGGCGTCGAACAGGCGGCGCAGCAGCGGCGTGGTCCAGCTTTCGCGTGGGCCGAGCAGGTGTTCGAGGCCAGCACGCAATTGCTTGACTTCTTTCGGCTCGACCTGTTTCGAGCGGGCGCCGAACACGCGCTCGATCTTGTCGATTGCCGCGTCCAGGTTCGCGGGCAGGGCCTCGTCCGGCGCGTCGATATCGCCGTCATCATCGCTATTGCCACGCAACTGGAACGCGAGCTGCCAGCGCCCGCCGCCGTCTTCGGCGACGCAATGCATTTCGAGCGAACCGACTTCGCTCAGCGTCGTCACCAGGTGCACGGGAATCTCGGCCGTGGCGCCGGATCCTGATTTGCGCAGCACCGTCGCGATTGGCGGCAGGCGCACCACGTCCGCCAGGTCGAGATCGACCAGGTCGCCGGCCTGTGGCGCCGCGCCGGCATCGGCAATCGTCGAGACCAGGTGAAAGCGCACCGGCCGGCCGACGCGCAGCGCGAAGCTGCGGTTTGCCAGCGTGACTTCCGTGGCGGCTGGCGTGCCGCGTGGCAGCAGGCAGACGGCGCGCAGCAGGCCGGCGCGCGCCTCGCCGTCCAGGAGCAGGTAATAGTTACGGGCCGCGCCACTGTCGATGGCCGGCGCCAGACCCTGGCGCGCCAGCGCGTAGGCGACGCCGCCACGGGCGACGGCGATATCGGGATTCTCGTTGTGCAGCACGCGCAATGGCGCGTCACGCCAGCCGCTCAGCGTGTCGACCAGGCGCCTGGCCAGTGCGGCGCCCCTGAACACGCCGCCGTTGAGCAGCACCGTATCCGGAATCGGGATCGCGCCGCCATCCAGGCCGAGTGCTTCGCGCGACGCCGCTGCATGCTGGCGCAAAAAGCTCGCCAGATGCCGCGTGATGGCCGGGTCGCTTGCATACGGCAGGCCGAATTCGACGATGCCGGCGCGGGCGCGCGTCGGTTCTTCCTGCGCGGCGTTGAGCGGTAAAAAGCCATCGAGCACGATGCGCTCGATGTCGCTGCGCAGCAGGTCGGCTTTGCGAGCGGAGCCAATCAGGCGGCTGCCGGCGCCGAGCAGCGTGACGGTGACCGACTCGGGTGCGTCATCGGCCAGCAGTTGTTCCTTGGCGGCGCGGCAGCGTTCCGTGAGTTGGGCCAGCCGCGCGGCCGACAGGCGTGTGCGTGCGGCGTCATTGCCATTGTGGTCACCGGATTGTTCCGCCATGCGCGCTTCGATCAGGTGCGCCAGCGCCAGGTCCATATTGTCGCCACCCAGGATCAGGTGGTTGCCCACGCCGATGCGCGTCAGGTGCGGCTCGCCATCCCTGGTATCGACCTTGACCAGGCTGAAGTCGGTGGTGCCGCCGCCAACGTCGGCCACCAGCACCAGCCGCGCGTCGCCCAGATCGTCGGCCAGGCTGGCGCGATGGCGGTATAGCCAGTCGTACAGCGCAGCTTGCGGTTCTTCCAGCAGCGCGACCTGCGGCAGGCCGGCCAGCCTGGCCGCTTCGAGCGTCAGCGCGCGGGCACCTTCGTCGAACGAGGCCGGCACCGTGAGCACGATCTGCTGGCGTTCGAGGGGTTGTTTGGGAAAGCGCGCATTCCATGCGGCGCGCAGGTGCGCAAGATAGCTGGCGCTGGCGGCCACCGGCGAGACCTTGGGCACGTCGCTGTCGACACCCCACGGCAGTATCGGCGCCATGCGGTCGACGCCGTCGTGCGACAGCCAGCTCTTGGCGCTCGTGACGAGCCGGCCCGGCGTGGCCGCACCAAGCACGCGCGCCAGGCGCCCCAGCGCAACGCGTTCGACGCCGGCGACGTCCGCCTGCTGCCAGGGCAGTTGCAGGGCGCCGGGCGCGAGTTCATCCGGCCCCGGGTGGTAACGCATCGACGGCAGCAGCGGTGCGCCGGCCACTTCGCCGGGCGCCACCAATTGATCGATCTGGAATAACTCGATGCCGCCCGGGCCATTGCGGCCGTAGGCCAGCACCGTGTTCGTGGTGCCCAGATCGATGCCGACGAGCCAGGTCACTGGACCCCGGCCGCCGTACGCACGTCGAACTCGATCTTCCAGCGCTGGCCGTCACGCGCCACTGCCAGCAGTTCGAGCGTGCCGGCGTCCGTCGCCAGCGCATGCAGTTTTACCTGCACAACATCACCTGCTGCGCGGCCATCGGCCGGCAGCGTGGCCTGGATCTCGTTCATTTCGTGCAGCTCGTCCGGGCCCCAGAATTCGAGCACGTCGCCGATGCGGTCCTGGCGGCGCGTGGTGGAGCCGAAGAAGCGGAACGTGACCGGCTCGCCGATCACCAGGCCGAATTCCTGGCCCGGCAGTTCGAGTTCGCTGCCTTCTTCCATGCCAAACGGCGCCACGCACAGGGCTTCGAGTGGTGGCTCCATGCCCGGGATGGCCGGCATCGACGATTCGACGCCAACGTAGTACGAGCGCGCCGTGCCGCCGCGAATGCGCACGCCACCGCCACGCCGCGCGTAGCTGAAGTAGGCCGCGCCGCGCGCGACGGCCAGATCGAGATCGGCGCCTTCGAGCATGCGGGCCGGTTCGGCGCCTTCCATGTACAGCCAGTCGTTGATGGTGTCCATCACGCGCTGGGCCAGGATGCCGGATTTGAACACGCCGCCGTTGAACAGCACCGCGCTCGGGTGCAGGAACGTGTGGTCGGCCGTGACGCGGCCAGTGAAACCTTCGAGTTCGGCGGTGGCGCCGGCCTGGCGCGCGAGGAACGCGGCCAGGTGGCGCGTGATCGCGGCGTCCTGCGCATACGGCAGGCCAAGCTGGGTCAGGCCGGCGCGGGCGCGCACGGTTGGCCGGGCCGAGGCTTCCACGCGCGGGAAGAAGCCGTCGGTGATGAAGGCGGTGACTTCGTCGCGTGTGAGTTCGGTGCGGATCGAGCCGCCAATGAGTTTCGAGCCGCGGCTTGGCACCACGATTGGGTGCGTCGTCGCATTGGCGTCGGCCAGCAGCGCTTCCTTGGCGCTGCGGCAGCCATAGGTCAGCGCGCGCATCTGCCAGGCGTCGAGCTGCGTGCCGTTGGCAGAAAGTTTGCGGGCCACGAAGTGGGCCAGCGCCAGGTCCATATTGTCGCCGCCCAGCAGGATGTGGTCGCCCACGGCCACGCGGTGCGGTTCGAGCTTGCCATCGCGTTCGAGAATCGCAATCAGCGAAAAGTCGCTGGTGCCGCCGCCGACGTCGACCACCAGGATGATGTCGCCCGGTGCGACCTGCTTGCGCCAGCGGCCGCCGCTGCCCTGGATCCAGCTGTACAGCGCCGCTTGCGGCTCTTCGAGCAGGGTCGGCGTAAAGCCGGCCAGGCGCGCGGCGTCCAGCGTCAGCTCGCGCGCGCCCGGATCGAACGAGGCGGGGATAGTGACCGTGACCGATTGCTGGTCGAACGGTGCTTCGGGGTGCGCAGCGTTCCAGGCCTGGCGCAGGTGGCGCAGGTAGTGGGTCGATGCATCCAGTGGCGACACACGGGTGACTTCGTCCGGCGCATCCGTTGGCAGGATCGCGGCGCGGCGATCCACGCCCGGGTGGCACAGCCAGCTCTTGGCCGACGAGACCAGGCGGATCGGCGTGGTCGCACCGCGGTTGCGCGCCATCTCGCCGGCGATCGCCGACATGGTAGTCGCTTCGGTGTCGCTCCATGGCAGCGCGCGTTCGCCGGCCGGCAGTTCGTCCGGGTGCGGCAGGTACAGGAACGATGGCAGCAGCGGCAGCGCTTCGATCGTGCCGGGCGCGGTCAGTTGCGGGATCGGCAGCACGGCGTCGACGGCCTGTTCGCCATCGCTCGCCTGCAGGTCGACATACGACAGCGCGCTGTGGGTCGTGCCCAGGTCGATGCCGATGGCGTAGCGCGGCTCGGCTGCATGGTTCAGCGATTCGTTCGATGGGTCGTTCACGATGTCGTTCACAGTTCCACCTCCGCCGGGGCCAGCACGCGCGCATCGTGGCGCTCGGCCAGTTGCGGCAGCGTGACGCTGGCAGCGCGCCAGCCGCGATGGCTCAGGGTGCCGTTGAACGGCGCCGTGCCGACCACGTTGCCGGTCAGGCGCACGCTGGCGGCATCGAAGCCTTCGTTCAGCGTAACGCGAGCGCCTTCGGCTTCGCTGCGCACCGGTTCGATCGTGAAGTGTTCACGCAGCACGCGCGCACAGCCTTCGTGCACGACACGTGCGGCGGCGCCAATGTCGGCATCCGAATAGCTGGTGAGGTTTTCGTGGGCGAAGTCGATCAGGCGCGCTTCGCGCTGGAAGAGGCTCAGCAGCTGCAGGGCCGAATCCGGCGTCGGTGCGCGCAGGGGCGTCGGTGCTGGCGCTGGTTTTACGACAGGTGCAGGTGCCGGTGCCGGGGCCGGCACTGGTGCCGGAGCGGCGGTCGGGCCGACGCCGTCATCGCGCACGCGCGCAGCGAATTCGGCGTCGCCGAGCGATTTGAACAAGGCGCCGAAGGCGATCGACAAGCGGCTGAAGAAGCCGGGCAAATTGGTCTGTTGGGTCATGGTTGTTTTGATTGGTCAGTGCGAAAGCGGCGACCCGGCGCATCCGGCGCCAGAGAATGCCGCTCCCAAAAGAGGCGCATGATACCAGCAGGCGCACCGTTAGCGCACTGACAAGACATGGTCAGGGTTGGCCGACAGCGCGCGCGCCGCTCGTCAGCGCTGCTGCGTAATCGGTGAAATCGCCAAGGCCGCGCTTGATGATCGTGACGAGGGCGGGCAGGGGAGCGGCCTGGTAATCCCATTCGGCGCGGCAGAATTCGCCGGTGCGCTTGAGGTTTTCGGCCACGATCGGGGTGATCCAGCCATGCTCGGCGAGCAGCGTGATGACCTCGCGCTCGTCCTGCGCTGGCCCCAGGTGCGCGCAGCCGATCACATGGTCGCCCATCTCGATCGCCGCTTCCCAGGCCCGGATCACGTTGAGCGTGGCCGCATCCTGGCGCGTGATGTCGTCGGTGAACGTCGTGGGGTCGCGCTCGTATTCTTCGCGGGCGCGGTTGCAGCAGCGTTCGATGATGCCGGCTTTCTTCAGAAGAAGATCGGTACTCACTGCGTTGCTCATTAACAACTCCATGATCACTGGACACCAAGAAGATATATGGCGCCAAAGCGCCGATCTACAAGGTGCGGATACGGTAGACAAAATGAAAAGCGCTTGCCAAGCCCCGTTTCAACGAGTACTGTACGTTTATACAGTACTTGCATTGTTATCACTATCATGAATCCTTCTTCCATCTTTGCTGCACCAGAGGCATTGCATCCATCGCTGTGGCGTGCCTCGCAGCTGGCGCATGCCGACACGCGCTGCATCGACACGGGCCATGCCACCTTGTCTGGCCAGTTGCCGGGCGGTGGCTGGCCCGGCGGCACTCTAGTCGACCTGTTGCTGCAACAACCCGGCATCGGCGAAATGCGGCTGCTGCGCCCGGCGCTGGCCGCCTGCGCATCGCGCCGCATCGTGCTGCTGCAACCACCCCATCCACCCCAGGCGCTGGCGCTGGCCGCGCTGGGCCTCGATCCATCCCAATTGCTGTGGCTGCGCTCGACGCGCAGCGCCGATGCCTTGTGGGCGGCCGAACAGGTCTTGCGTAGCGGCAGTTGCGGCGCGCTGCTGTTCTGGGCCAACCACGTGCGCAGCGACAGCCTGCGCCGCCTGCACCTGGCGGCGCAGGGTGGCGAAACCCTGTTCTTCATGCTCCGTCCCCTGTCTGCCGCGCAGGATGCATCGCCCGCGCCGCTGCGCCTTGCGCTGCGCCCGGCCGCTGGCGGCATGACGGTCGACTTCATCAAACGCCGGGGACCGCAGCGCGACGCGCCGCTGTTCCTGCCCCTTGGTTCTTCACTACTGCAACGCCATGCGCCTCTGGATCGGCCTGTATTTGCCCCAGCTACCGCTCGAAGTCTTCAGCCCACGCTGGTGCAATAGCAGTAGCAATGGCGGCGGTGCCGATGGCGCCGATGCTGCCGACGCTGCTGCTGTTGCTGTAGCTGCTGCTGCTGCGGGCGATCCCGGCATCGTGGTTCTGGAACAGGAGCGGGTGATGGCCCTGTCGAAGGCGGCGCACATCGAAGGCGTGCTGCCCGGCATGCGGCGTGGTGGCGTGCTGATGCTGATGCCCGACGCGCGCATCGTCCAGCGCAGCCACGAGCGCGAGGCCGAGGCCTTGCAGGCAGTGGCGATGGCGATGCTGCAGTACACGCCACAAGTGGCGCTGGCCGAAGAAGCCACGCTGCTGCTCGACATCGGCGCCAGCCTGCGCCTGTTTGGTGGCATCCGGCAGTTGTGCGCGCAGGTGCGCGCCAACCTGCGCACGCTCGGCTTTACAGGGTGCATTGCCTGCGCGCCCACCGCGCGCGGCGCCTGGCTGCTGGCGCGCCGCGATGCCGGGCGTGCGGTCAAGATGGACTCGCTCGTGCGGCGGCTCAATCGTCTGCCCGTGAGTCTGCTGCCGCCGGCGCGGCCGTTCGCGGCCTGGTTCGATGGCCTGGGCTGTCGCCGGCTGGACGAATTGCAGCGCCTGCCCCGGCCCGGCCTGCAACGGCGCTGCGGGCGCGCGCTGCTCGACATGCTCGACGCCGCGTATGGCCACAGTCCCGAACTCTTGCAATGGATCGAGCCGCCCGAACGCTTCCAGGCCCGGCTCGAACTGTTCGACCGGCTCGAACACGCCGACCTGCTGCTGGCCGGCGCCCACCATCTGGTGCTGCAAATGACGGGCTGGCTGTGCGCGCGCCAACTGGCAGTCGAACGCATCCTGCTGCTGCTCGAACACGAGCGGGGCAGGGTGGCCTGTCCGCCCACGGCGGTCGAGGTCGCGCTGGCCGAACCCACGTGGCGCGACGAACACCTGATGCGGCTGCTGCGCGAACGCCTGGGCAAGCTTGAACTCGTCGCGCCCGTGATCGGCATCCGGCTCGAAGCGCAGCAGTTGCAGGCGATGGCGCCGCCGACCGATTCGCTGTTTCCCGATCCCGGCGGCAGCGAAGAAGACCGCATGCGCATGATCGAACTCCTGGTCGCGCGCCTGGGCCCCGACAACGTGCTGCAGGCGCTGCCCCATGCCGATTACCGGCCCGAGATTGCCAACGCCTGGGTGCCGGTGCACGAGAAAATGAGCGCGGCGGCGCGCGCGGCGCAGATGCCGCCCGACGTGCAAAGCCTGCCCCGGCCAAGCTGGCTGCTGGCCAAGCCGCTTGCGCTATTGATGCGCGACCACCGGCCGTTCTATGGCTCGCCATTGCGGGTGGCGTCCAATCCCGAACGCATCGAAGCGGGGTGGTGGAGCCAGACGCAAACGCGCGATTACTTCATTGCCGAAGGCAAGGACCACGCGCTGTACTGGATCTATCGCGAACGCATCAATGGCTCGGGCGAGGATGCGGCGCCGCGCTGGTTCCTGCATGGCTTGTTCGGGTGAGGCGATGCCTGTCAACGTGTCGCCAGCGCGCGGCAGCGAACGGACCGTTTGCCACTGTCAGGCATACTTCAGCGATCGACAGTCGACAGGAGAACCCATGAAACCATCCATTCATCTCACCGCTCTAGCCGCCTTTGCATTCGCCGCTTCCGCCCACGCCGCCACGCAGCAGACGCTTGAAACGTCCGGCTTTACCGTCAAGATCGTGCAGCAGTGCGAAGAGGGCAATGTCACCTGCGACGACGTGCGCTACACCGGCACCAGCAAGAAAACCGGCAAGGCGATCAAGCTGCGTGGCAAGACCATGCACTCGATGGCAGCCGATGGCGTCACGCCCGGCGCCTTCCAGGGCTATGTGTTTCGCTCGGGCCGCGTGAACTACACCGTGTTCGCCGATGGCCGGCTGGTGGTCACCGAGGGCAAGAAAACGCTGGTGAATCAGCGTGGTGAATGGAAATAGTCCTGGTCTCCACGCCTGACAGGTCGAGGATGGTCACAGGTGTTACCGGCTGGCTGATGAATGAGGTTGATGGAATTACGCGCCGCATGGATTTGCATTCGTGCACAATCAATCTCGCCGACATATGTCGGTCAACAATTTGGGGTAAATGATGAGCAGAACGCCAAACGACGACCGCAGTGATAGCTTGAATCCAAACAGTGATACGCACGATTCGAGCCAAGATAATCGTTCAGACCAACTAAATCCTAACAATGAACGATATCAAGGTAGCGACGAGTCGGAGGACGAAGACGACTAAGCACGTAAAGCGCGCGGCCAATTCCGCGCGCCTTTTCATTGTTACACTGCCTGTGCCGCTTTGCGCGGGTTCAGCTCGTTCAACGCCTCGATTTCATTGTTCGCGACGATAAAAGGCACATGTCCGAACTGGTGCTTCGCTCAGTCAAACCGCTGACGCTCAATCCGGCGCCAGCAACTGTTCCAGCCGGCGCGGATAGTGATTCAAAAAGTCGCGCGTCACGGCGTAATGTTCCGTGTCCTCATAGGCGATCTCGGCAATGCCGTTGCCGTCGAATGCCAGGATTTTCGCGCCAGGATACGCAAGCAGAATCGGCGAGTGCGTCACGATGATGAACTGCGACTGTTCCTGCACCAGCATGTGAATCGCCCGCAATGCGGCCAGCTGGCGATTGGGCGAGAGCGCCGCCTCGGGTTCATCGAGCAGGTACAGGCCATTGCCCCTGAATTTGTCGAGCAGCACACTCATGAATGCTTCGCCATGCGAGCGCGCATGCAGCTGCTTGCCGCCATAGCCGGTGGTCTGCGGCATCTGGTCGAGGTAGGTCGCGAGATTGTAGAAGCTCTCTGCCCGAAGAAAATAGCCGTCCTTGGGCCTGCGCGTGCTGCGCGACATCCGAATGTGATCCGCCAGCCGGGTGTGCTCGCCGGACGTGTTCAGCAAGCGGTTGTTCAGCGTGCCGCCTTCGATGCCAAAGCCGAGTGCCAGCGCAATCGCTTCGAGAATGGTCGACTTGCCGCTGCCATTTTCGCCAACGAAGAAGGTCACGTCGGCGTGGAACTCGATCGATTGCAGTTCGCGCACGGCAGGAATGTTGAACGGGAAGTCATCGAAGCCGACTTCGTTGCCGAAGTCGGCCCACACGCGTTGCAAGTAAGGCTTGGCGCTGAGGCGATGCATGGTGAAGGCTCAGGAATCGGCAGTGCCGCCAGTGTGCCACAGCCTGTGCCCGCCGGCCTCGCAGCGTTACCCTTCGCGCTCCGCAAGCACGATGCGCACATGCTGCTTGCGCCCGGCCGACAGAAGCCATTCACTACCGGCGGGAAGCGCCATATCGGCATCGTTCACCGCCACGCCATCGAGCCGCAAGCCGCCGCCCGCTGCCAGGCGCCGCGCTGCACCGCGCGACGCCGCCAGGCCGGCATCGACGGCAAGTTCGGCCAGCGTGATCCCGGCCGCGAAGCGCGCGGCATCGAGCGTGAACGTCGGCATGTCGTCGCGCCGGGCGTCGCCAAAGGCCGCCGCTGCAGCGCGCAGCGCCGCGTCGAGCGCGTCCTGTCCGTGCGCCAGTCGCGTCGCTTCATTGGCCAGCACGATCTTCGCATCGTTCAGCGCCGCGCCCTGCAACGCGCCCAGGTGCCGCACCTCGGTCATCGGCAGTTCGGTAAAGAGCGCCAGGAAGCGCGCCACGTCGCGGTCGTCGACATTGCGCCAGAACTGCCAGAAGCCGTAGGGCGACAGGCGGTCGGCGTTGAGCCACACGGCGCCGCCCGCCGACTTGCCCATCTTCTTGCCGTCGCTCGTGGCCAGCAGCGGCATGGTCAGGCCATACAGGTCCAGGCCCGACTGGCGCCGGCCCAGATCGATGCCGTTGATGATGTTGGCCCACTGGTCGGCCCCACCGATCTGCAGCGTGCAGCCATGACGGCGTGCCAGTTCGGTGAAGTCGTACGCCTGCAACAGCGTGTAGCCGAATTCCAGGAATGACAGCGAGTGTTCGAGGCGCGAGCGGATCGCGTCGAAGGTCAGCATCCGGTTGACGCTGAAGTGGCGCCCCACCTGGCCCAAAAAATCGAGGTAGCCCAGGCCATCGAGCCATGCGGCGTTGTCGACCACCGGCACGTCCGGGCCGAGGTAGCGTGCGAAGGCGCGGCCGATGCCGGCGATGTTCGCGTCGATCGCCGGGCCGTCCAGTACCGGCCGCGTGGTGTCGCGAAAACTCGGGTCGCCAATGCGTGTGGTAGCCCCGCCAATGAGCAGCAGGGGGTGGTGGCCCGCGCGCTGCAGCCAGCGCATCAGCATGAGGCCTTGCAGGTGGCCGACATGCAGGCTGTCGGCGGTTGCGTCAAAGCCCAGGTAGGCGGTGATGGGCGTGGCCATGGCGTGGCGCAGGCCAGCGACGTCGGTGCACTGGTGGATGAAGCCGCGTTCTTGCAGAACGTCGAGCAGGTCGATCGGGATGGACATAGAGTCTCCTGGAGATGGAACGCCCAGGAAGACCGGTTACCCGTACATGTCCGCCTGAAGCGGACCGGGTTGCGTGAAAGCCCCTACCGCTGCGAGGTGCGGTAGGCGTAATAGCTGGCTGAGGAAGTCACGATGAAAGTCATGGATCGATCTTAGCCGCATGCCGGCGCATGCGTCAAGCGTCGGGGCAGTGCCGCGACGCTTGCTTCAGTGCGTGCTTCAGCGCTTACTTCAGTGCCTTGAACAACACCTCGAGCCGGTCCTTCGTGCCCGGAATGCGTTCCAGACGCGGATAGCGCAGGCCGTCGCGGTAATCGAGCGAGATCGTGCGCAGGTTGTTCCCCTTGCGTACCAGGAGTTCGAGCGGCGCCTTGCCATCCTTGGCCGCGCGCACTGCTGCCTTGAGCACGTCGCCCTTGTAGACGCGGTTGTTGACCGCGACGATCGTCGTGTTGGCTGCCAGGCCCGCGCGGAAGCCCACGCCGTCCCAGATCACGCCGGTGATGCCGCCGTCGGCGCGCACCTGGAAGCCCAGCGAGTACGTGAAGTCGGTGGTCTTGTTGCGCTCTTCCGCGCCGCGCGCCGCGTCGCTTGGCGTGTCGCCGTAGACCAGCTTCCAGCCGGCGCGCTTGAGGCCATCGAGCGGGGCGCCCGGGCCGTGGCCGTCCAGGCGCGCGCGCAGGAACGGCGCCCAGTCGTATTTCTGCACCTTGTTCAGGGCGGCCACCACATCGTCGAACGTGTAGTAGGTGGTCTGGGTGCTGCCGTTGTCGATGCCGAAGAAGGCGCGCGCGAAGTCCTGCAGGCCGCGCTGCTCGCCCGACATCTCGCGGATCATCGTGTCGACGTCGAGCCAGATCAGCATGCCCTCGGTGTAGTAATCCTCGCTGCGCTGCCAGTTGCCCCAGCCGATCGGACGGCGCCCGTTGATGATCGGGTCGTTGACGGTGTCCTGCACTGCGCGCCAGTCGCGGCCCTGGGTGGCGTCGTAGCGCGCCGCGTCGGCCGCCAGCGCATCGCGCGCATGGGTTTGCGAGACCAGGCCCGAACGCGCGGCGAGCACCTTGCCCCAGAACTGGGTCTGGCCTTCGTACAGCCACAGCAGCTCGTTCTGCAGCGGCGTATTGAAGTTGGCGACATCCTGGCCCGCAGGCCGGCGGAACTTGCCGTTCCACGAGTGGACGAATTCGTGCGGCAGCAGTTCGCGCCCGGCTTCGTTGCGGTTCCACTCTGTGAAGTACCCGAGCTTGACGCCGTTCTCGCTCGACTGCTGGTGCTCGCGGCCGATGCCGCCGAATTCGTCCGAGATCGCAAACAGGAAATCGTACTGGCGATAGTGGTGCGAACCGAACAGCTTGAGCGCCTGGTCGACCATCGCGCGGTGCAGCTTGATCTGGTCCGGTTTGGCCTCGAGGTTTTCGGGATTGTCGGCCACGACATTGAGCATCACCGGCTGCTTCGCGCCCGGCGCCAGGTCGATGCGCTTGAAGTAGCGGCCCGCAAACAGGGGCGAATCGACCAGCGTGTCGAGATCATGCGGCTTGAAGCGCACTTCGTCACCGGTGCGTTCTTCGACCGCCAGCGAGCTGGCGAACTGCCAGCCAGCGGGCAGGCGCAGCGTCGGCTGCACGGTGATGCGGCGCGCCTGGTAGCCGGCCGGGTACAGCGCCACCGACTGCCACTGCACGCCGAGGATGTCGTCGGTCATCGTGATGCGGCCCTGCGTCGTATCGAGCGGCGACAGGAACTGGTATTCGGCTTCCAGCGTCGTTGCGCCCTCCGGCACGACGACGTGGAACGCATACACGTTGACCGGGTCGCGCTTCCATTCGACCGGCTTGCCGCCGGCGCGGAATTTCAGGCCGGCGAGCTGGGTCAGCGGGATGTTCGGGCCGTGGTTCCCCGGCGCCCACTGCGGATACAGCAGAGTCATCGCGCCGGGCTGCACGGGCATCGACAGGCGCATCCTGAAGACCTGCTGCGACAGATTGCTCGCGTCGACATGCAGCGCGATCGTGCCGGGATACGGCGCGTCGCCGACGGCGGGGATCTGGGCTGCGGCAGGCAGGGCCAGCGCCAGGGCCAGAGTCAGGGCCAAAGCGCTCGCCGGACGGGCAGCGCGTGCGAAGAAGGTGCGGAATGCGGTCATGGGAAAAGGCAGGGAAGGGAAGCCGGGCAGTGTAGCACTGCCCGTCGGGCTGAATTTCCCTTGATACATCATGCAAACAAAATTTGGAAAAATATTTTAAATTCCGTATTTTGCTTGTCTTGATTTCGCGATGGATGGCATTAGATTGGTACCAGCGGATGCTCAACTGAGGTCCGCACCCTTATCGCTTAACTTTACAAGGATAACTATCATGCGTACTTACGATCTGACCCCTCTCTACCGTTCCGCCATCGGTTTCGATCGCCTGGCCAGCCTGCTCGAGCAACGCGCCGAGTCGCAGCCAAGCTACCCACCGTACAACATCGAACTGGTGAGCGAAGACCAATACCGCATCGTGATGGCGCTGGCCGGCTTCACCCGCGACGAAGTCGAGATCATCACCGAGCGTGACAGCCTGCACGTTACTGGCCGCAAGCAGAAGGACGACGCCCAGCGCACTTTCCTGCACCGTGGCATCGCAGCGCGCGATTTCGAGCAGCGCTTCCAGCTGGCCAACCACGTGAAGGTCACCACGGCGTCGTTCGACAACGGCATGCTCACCATCGAACTGGTGCGTGAAGTGCCCGAGGCGCTCAAGCCGCGCAAGATCGCCATCGGCGATGCTGCCGGCACCACGATCAGCGGCGACAACGTCCAGGCACTGGAACAGCGCGCTGCCTGAATTGGCGCACATGATGCAATAACGGTTTGAACGGAGGGCGCCTGCAGCATCGGGGCGCCCTTGTCCTATCTGGCGAGCCTTGTGTCTGTGCAGTCGCAAACCGTGTGCATTAAGCCGTGTCTAAGGGGTGTTGTCTGTCAACTTAAGTATGGTCTAAGACGGCTGCGCGACACTAGCCTCATCGAATCTCGATCACCGATTTACCGAATTTTCATCAGGAGCACATCCATGTCGAACCCAAGTGCCGTTACTGCCATCACTGCCAAACGCCTGACGCTGGCCCTGTGTGCCGCGGGCGTCATCGGTGGCGCGGTCGGTGCCATCGCTGTCAATCACAACAACGCCACTGCCAATGCCGCAGCCCCAAGCGTGCCGGCTGTCGTCGCGGCCGCCCCTGGCGCCGCGCCTGCTGCTGCCGTGGGCGCACCGTCGTCGACCGTGGCGCTGCCCGACTTTACGCGCATCGCCGCGCAACAGGGCAAGGCCGTGGTCAATATCCGCGTCGTTGGCGGCACCAAGACGGCCGCCCGTGGTGGCGGCGGTGCCGGCGGCATGCCAAGCCTCGACCCGGGCCATCCGTTGTATGAGTTTTTCAAGCAGTTTCAGGACCCGCGCTCCGGTGGTGAGCGCGGTGGTCGTGAAGCGCCCGTTTTCGGCGCTGGATCGGGCTTCATCGTAAGCCCGGACGGCGTCATCCTTACCAACGCACACGTCGTGCAGGGCGCTGACGAAGTCACGGTCAAGCTGCAGGATCGCCGCGAGTTTCGCGCCAAGGTCCTGGGCTCCGACCCGCGCACCGACGTGGCTGTGTTGAAAATCGATGCCAAGGGCTTGCCCGTGGCGCCGATCGGCAAATCAAAAGCGGTCCTGGTGGGCGAATGGGTGCTGGCCATCGGTTCGCCATATGGCCTCGAAAGCACCGTCACCGCCGGCGTGGTCAGCGCCACCGGCCGCTCGATCCAGGGCGACAGCAATGTGCCGTTCATTCAGACCGACGTTGCGGTCAATCCCGGCAATTCGGGTGGTCCGTTGTTCAACACCCGGGGCGAAGTGGTCGGCATCAATTCGCAGATCTACAGCCAGACCGGCGGCTACCAGGGCCTGTCGTTCTCGATCCCGATCGATCTGGCCGTGCGCATCAAGGACCAGATCGTCGCCACCGGCAAGGTGCAGCATGCCAAGCTCGGTGTGAGCGTGCAGGAAGTCGGGCAGAGTTTCGCCGATTCGTTCAAGCTTGAATCGGTCGAGGGTGCGCTGGTGTCGAGCGTCGAACGTGGCAGTCCTGCGGAACGCGCGGGCCTGAAGTCCGGCGACGTGATTCGCGTTGCCAATGGCACGCCCATTGTCGCCTCGGCCGATCTGCCGGCGATGATGACGCTGGCCAAGCCGGGCGACAAGGTGGCAATGGACGTCTGGCGCGACGGCAAACTGGTACGCATCGATGCGACGCTGGCCGACGCGGCCGAGAAACCGCGCCGCGCTCAAGCAGAAGACGTGGGCAACGCCGTTGACAACAGCGCCAGACTGGGTCTGTCGTTGCGGCCCCTTGAGCCGATCGAGCGTCGCCAGAGCGGCATCGCCGCTGGCCTCTTGATCGAAGATGCTTCGGGCGCCGCGGAGATGGCGGGCATCGAACCGGGCGATGTGCTCATTTCGGTCAACGGCCGGCCCGTGACGTCGGTAGTCCAGGTGCGCGAGATGGTGGCCAAGGCCAGCAAGTCGGTGGCCCTGCTGATCCAGCGCGGCGGTGAGAAAATCTTCATCCCGGTGCGGATCGGTTAATTGGTTAAGATAGCGTAGCGCCCTCGGGTCGCACTTTTACAACGGGGGATGTATGCGGCTGCTGCTGGTGGAAGACGATACGATGATCGGCGAAGTAGTGCTCGACCTGCTCAGGGCCGAGCACTACGCAGTCGACTGGGTCAAGGACGGCGAAATGGCCGACACGGCCCTGCTGCAGAACCAGAACTACGATCTGGTGCTGCTCGACCTGGGGCTGCCACGCAAGGATGGCCTCGAAGTACTGCGCTCGATGCGCGCGCGCAAGGACCGCACCCCGGTGCTGGTCGCCACCGCGCGCGACTCGGTGGCCCAGCGCATTGCGGGCCTGGATGCCGGCGCCGACGACTACGTTCTCAAACCCTACGATCTCGACGAACTGCTCGCGCGCCTGCGCGCGCTGCTGCGGCGCGCTGCCGGCCGCGCCGAGCCGATTTTCGAATACCGTAACATCACGATCAATCCGGTCACGCGCGAAATCATGGTCGACGGCACCCAGGTGTCGCTGTCGGCGCGCGAGTGGGCCGTGCTCGAAGCGCTGGTCGCCCGGCCCGGCGCCGTGCTGTCGCGCGCGCAGCTCGAAGAAAAGCTGTACAGCTGGCGCGATGAAGTCTCGAGCAATGCGGTGGAAGTGTATATCCACGGCCTGCGCAAGAAACTGGGCAGTGACCTGATCCAGAACGTGCGCGGCGTCGGTTACATGGTGCCGAAAGCATGAAAATGACGCACTCGCTGCGCGGGCGCCTGCTCTGGTTCCTGCTCGCGGCGATCACGATTGCAGCGGTGGCGCAGGCGACGATCGCCTACCGCACCGCGTTGCACGACGCCGACCAGATCTTCGATTACCACATGCAGCAGATGGCCCTGTCGCTGCGCTCGAGCACACCGCTGTCGAACGACGAAGCGCGCGCGCGGCAGGAAGCCGAAAGCGCTGGTGGCAACGACGACATGGTGGTGCAGATGTGGTCCCCCGACGGCGCCCAGATGTTCCATAGCGTCTCGCGTGCGCGCCTGCCGCAGCGCGCGGTGCTGGGCTTTTCGAACGTGCGCGCCAACAGCACGACCTACCGCGTTTTCTCGATCCAGACCTCGAATCAAACCGTGCAGGTCGCGCAGGACCTGGCCGTGCGCCGCAATATGGCGGGCAATCTGGCACTGCGTACGCTGGGGCCCATCGCGGTCATGATGCCGATCCTGATGCTGGTCGTGTGGTGGGTCGTGAGCGGCTCGCTGCAACCGGTGGCGCGCGTGCGCTCGCAGGTGGCGTCGCGCCAGGCCGACGATCTGTCGCCCGTGTCCGATACCGGCTTGCCCGACGAAGTGCGCCCGCTGGTGCAAGAACTGAACCTGCTGTTTGGCCGCGTGCGCACTGCGTTCGAGGCCCAGCAGAACTTCGTGGCCGACGCCGCGCACGAACTGCGCACGCCGCTCGCGGCGCTGCGCCTGCAGGCGCAAAGCCTGGACCGCGCCGATACGCCCGAAGCGCGCCAGGTCGCGGTGGGCCGCCTGACGGCCGGCATCGATCGCGCCACGCGTCTGGTCGAGCAACTCCTGATCCTGGCGCGGCAAGAGGCCACCGCCGCCGAAGGCTCGGCGGCCAAGACCCGGCCGGTGGACCTGGCCGACCTGGCGCGCCGCACCGCCGCCGACATGGCCAGCGTGGCCGCCGCCAAGGGCGTCGACCTGGGCCTGCAGCAGGCCGACCCGGCCAGCATCGACGGCCAGCCCGACGCGCTGCAGATCCTGCTGCGCAACCTGGTCGACAACGCGGTCAAGTACACCCCAGGTGGCGGCACCGTCGACATCTCGGTACTCAGCGGCGCCGGCACGGTGGCGGTGCAAGTGGAAGACAGCGGCCCCGGCATCCCGCCGGACGAACGCGAACGCGTGTTCGACCGCTTCTACCGCGTGGCCGGCAGCGAGGCCGCCGGCAGCGGCCTGGGCCTGGCCATCATCAAGGCGATCGCCGAGCGCCATGGTGCGGTGTTGACGCTGGGTTCGTCCGAGCGACTGGGGGGCTTGATGGCGACCGTCACGTTCAAGACGCCGGTACAGACAAGCCTCTAGCAGCGCAGCTCGTGATAACGCTGGCGCAGGCTGAGGGTGTCATGCGCCAGCGTCTCCCCTGAATCGCGCGCGAGCCCGTGCTGCTCGATGCGTTCGTGGTCGACGATCGCCGCTTCGAGTGCGCGGCATTCGCGCTGTGCTCTCGCATCCAGCGCTTGACGTCGCACCGCTGTGGCGTACTGTTGCTCGTTCATTCCCAGAAGCGGTTTCAAGGCGCGGGCCATGCCCTCCTGTTGATATTCACGCGCGACTGTCGCGCCCACGCGGGACGTGCCCGACAGCTTGTCGACACCGCGCGCAGGCACCACGTCGAGCCGCTTTGCACCGAGGCACGGTACGTCGGTATAGGCGATCTTGCCGGCCACCTCACATTTGTAGATCGTGCGGCTGGGTGCCGGCAGCTGCGCATGCGCGGGCAGCGAGGCAAGTAGCAACAACAGCTTCCCAGCGATGGCAGTGTTGATTTTGAATGGGATGGTGTACATGGTGTCTGCCGCCGCCGTGCTGTCAAGCCAGGCAGGATACCGCAGCAGGCAGGGGCAAAATAGCGTTAATTGTCACGCTGACGCGGTGTGCATACTCACGGTAAAATAACCGGTTTGGCGGCTTTTTGTCCGCCTGTTTGCATACCGGGGAACCCATGAACAAGAACATAATGGCCGCCAGCGTACTGGCGGCAACGGCCGGCCTGGCGTCAAGCCAGGACATCGTGAAGATCGGCCATGTGGCCGGGATCACCGGGCCGGTGGCCTACTTTGGCAAGGACACCGAGAACGCCACGCGCATGGCGATCGAACACCTCAACGCGCGCGGCACCACGATCGCCGGCCGTAAGGTGACGTTCCAGCTGGTGGCAGAAGACGACGCGGGCGACCCGAAACAGGCCACCAGCGTGGCGCAGAAGCTGGTCGACGCCAAGGTCAATGGCGTGATCGGGCACCAGACGTCGGGCACCACGATTCCCGCGTCAAAGATCTATCACACGGGCGGCATCCCGCAGATTTCGCCGTCGAGCACCAGCCCGAAATACACGCAGCAGGGCTTCAATACGGCGTTTCGCACGATTGCCAACGACGTGCAGCTGGGCCAGGCCCTGGGCCGCTACGCGACCGGCGCCATGAAGGTGCGCCGCGTGGCCGTCGTCGATGACCGCACCGCCTACGGCCAGGGCCTGGTGATGGAATTTTCCAGAAGCCTGCAGCAGCAGGGCGGCACGATCGTCGCGCGCGAGTTCACCAACGACAAGGCGACCGACTTCAGCGCCATCGTCACCCGCATTCGCGCCACCAAGCCGGACATGGTCTTCTTCGGCGGCCTGAGCGCCACGGCCGGCCCGATGCTGCGCCAGATGAAGCAGCTGGGCATGAACGTGCGCATGATGGGCGGCGACGGCATCTGCTCGGACGAGATCTTCAAGCTCTCCGGCGGCACGATGGTCGACGGCCAGGTCGTGTGCGCGGAAGCGGGCGGCGTGCGCGGTGAAGGCAAGGTCGGCATGGACAAGTTCCGCGCCGACTACAAGAAGCGCTTCGGCATCGATGTGCAGATCAACGCGCCGTATGCGTATGACGCGACGATGGTCATGGCCGATGCGATGGTCAAGGCCGGATCGGCCGCGCCAGCCAAGTACCTGCCATTCCTGGCCAAAGCCAATTACAAGGGCGTGACCGGGCCGGTGGCGTTCGATGCGCGCGGCGATGTGCGTGACGGGACGATCACGCTGTACGGTTTCAAGGGTGGCAAGCGCTCCTTGATCACGGTGACCAAGTAGGGTGGATGGCTGCGCCGTCCACGCGTTCAAACCGAGCCTGCGTAGCTACATCACGATGACTGTTTGAACGCGTGGACGGGAAACCCGTCCACCCTACGCCTACATCATCAGGTGCCGGAAAGTCGGCTCGATATTCTTCGCGTGCAGATGGCGCACGATGTCTTCCAGCGTCGCGTCTTTCAGCAGCAGGCCTGCTGGCGGCGCGGACATGGGCGCGGCTTCGCTGGCCACGACCGGCGTATCGCGTGCCGCTACCACCGGCGCACTCACCGCGGCCGGTTCGAGCAGGCGCCACGCGTGCTCGAACTGCTCCGCATCGATACTCTCCAACCCTTCCAAAAATCCAGCCTGGCCGTTCGGCGGCGGCTGCATGTCCAGGCCCGGTTCGTCGGCAAACGACGCGCCCATTCCCGGGTGGATGAAGGCGGCCCATTTGCCGGTGCGCGGGTGCAGGCAGGGCGGCAGGGCGACCGGCGCGCGCACCGCGTCCGGCGCCAGCTCGACCTCGGGGAAGTACGCATCGCGCAGGCGTTCGAGAAAAGCCTGCGCACGCTCGGCCGGCACCGGCGTCGCGAGCGACAGCCACAAATAATAGGCGTCGCCGCCCGAGATGCTCACTGCGGGCGCGGGCAGCTTGAGCGTCGTCTGCAGCGCATTGGCCACTTCGCACAGCCGTGTCCAGTGCGCTTCGTTGTCGGCGCCCTTCGTCTTGCGAAACGGGATCATCATGGCGCGCGTCTGGCCGTCGCCGCCCGTCAGGCTGACCGGCAATGCGAGGATGTCGGATGGCAGCACATCGGCGGGAAGATACAGCCGCATCAATTCGGCAATCAGTTTGTGCATGGTGTTCTCGCTGGAAAGGGGGCATTTTGACACATCGCGTACCTGGGGATGCTGTGGTGCGGCGCCAACAGCCATTCTTGCGTGAAAAACCAGGCGATTACTTTTTTGCGGATTTAAAACGATTCCGGCGAAAAAAACATATCGCAGAAGTGGCTGCGATATTCTTTCAATCGCTTTTATAAGCAATTGCGCTATTTAAGTTATCGCAAATATTTATCTCGAGAAACGCTCTAAATAAGCGTATGCAATCCGGTTGCAAACCATTTAAAAATATCGCATTCTCGTTTCCGGCATTCGATCATCAGAATGCGAATTCAAATAAATATAACGGAGACCAGCGTGCATCACACCCTTTCCTCATTTGGAACATGGGCCGTATTGTCATCGGCCATGCTTCCTTCGTTCGCCGCAGCCCAGGCCGCGCCCACCCCGATCGTCTTCCAGAATGCAGCCGTGCACGACCCGTCGGTCATCAAGGTGGATGACATGTTCTATGTGTTCGGCTCGCACCTGGCGGCTGCCAAATCGCGTGATTTGATGAAATGGCAGCAGGTCAGCGACGGCGTCACCGCGAGCAATCCATTATTTCTCAATGGCGCATCGAATGTATTCACCGAACTGGCCGAAACATTCAGCTGGGCGCAATCGTCCACACTGTGGGCGGCCGATGTCAAGCGTATGCCGGACGGAAAATTCTATATGTATTACAACGCCTGCAAGGGCGATTCGCCACGTTCCGCATTGGGTATTGCGGTAGCGAATAATATCGAAGGTCCTTATGTCGATAAAGGCATCATTTTAAAATCCGGCATGTGGGGCCAGCCCAGCCATGATGGCACGATCTACGACGCACTGAAGCACCCGAATGCCGTTGATCCGCACGTCTTTTCGGACCGTGCCGGCAAACTGTGGATGGTGTACGGCTCGTATTCGGGCGGGATTTTCATCCTGGCGCTCAATCCCTCGACCGGCATGCCATTGCCGGGGCAGGGCTACGGCAAGCGCCTGATGGGCGGCAACCACGCACGCATCGAAGGCGCTTACGTGATGTACAGCCCGGCCACGTCGCACTATTACCTGTTCACGTCCTTCGGCGGCCTGGATTCGACCGGTGGCTACAATATGCGCGTCGCGCGCTCGCTCAATCCGGACGGGCCGTACGTCGACGCCCAGGGCAACGACATGGCGGCTGTCAAATCCGACCCCACCAAGCCGCTGTTCGACGACGCATCGATCGCGCCCTACGGCGTCAAGCTGATGGGCAGCTTCCTGTTCGAGCGCAGCCTGGGCGACGCCGGCACCGGCATCGGCACCGGCTACGTCTCGCCCGGCCACAACTCGGCGTATGTCGATCCGGCCAGCGGCAAGCACTTCCTGATCTTCCATGCGCGTTTCCCCGAGCGCGGCGAGCAGCATGAAATCCGCACGCACCAGTTGTTCATGAATGCGGACGGCTGGCCGGTCGTCGCGCCGCGCCGCTACACGGGCGAGACGCTGGGCGCCGTGCGGCGCGAATTCGTGCAGGGCGACTACATGCTCGTCAATCATGGCAAGGACATCTCGGCCGCCATCAAGAAGTCGCAGTCCATTGCACTCAACGCCGACGGCACGATCACGGGCGCCGTGAGCGGCAGCTGGCTGCTCACCGGCAGCAACGGGATCGAGATCCGTCTGCCCGGCGCCTCGCCGTACAAGGGTGTCTTTGTCAACGGCTGGGATGAAACGGCCAAGAGCCCTGCAATGACCTTCTCGGCGGTCTCGCGCGAGGGCGTCTCACTGTTCGGCAGCCGGCTGCCGCCACGCACCGAGGCGCAGGTGGTCAATGCCGTCGCCGCAGAACTCAGCCTGGGCAACACGAGCGCCGTCACGGCCAATCTTGCGCTGCCCACGCGCGGCACGCGCGGCGCGGTGATTACCTGGACGTCGTCCAATCCGGCCGTCATCAGCAACACCGGGGTGGTTACCAGTCCGGCCAGCGGGGACGTCAATGTCACGCTCACGGCGCGCATCGCCAAGGGCAATACGGCGGTTACCAAGACGTTTGTCGTCACCGTGCGCAAGGCCGGCGGCCTGCTGGCCCACTACACCTTCGATGGCAACCTGGCCGACGCGAACGGCATCTTTGGCAACGGCAGCGTGACCGGCAACCGGATCGACGCGCCAGGCGGCAGCATCGTCTTCGAGGCCGGCGTGAAGGGCAGGGCGGCCGTCTTTGACGGCGCGAGCGGCGTGCGGCTGCCCAATGGCCTCATCGCGAGCCAGAACTACAGCGTGGCGCTGTGGCTCAAGCCGGCGGCACTGACGGCGTTTTCGACCACCTTCTTTGGCGCGCGCACGACCGAATCCTGGGTCAGCCTGCTGCCGATGGGCCATGGGGGCGTGGGGGGCGCATCGATGCTGTGGTCGGGCACGGCCTGGTATGACGCCGGTCTTGGCATGACGCTCCCTGTCGGCCGCTGGTCGCACGTGGCCTTCACCGTGCGAAACGGCGCGGTCAGTGTGTATGTCGACGGCAGCAAGCGATTCAGCGGCGCGGGCTTCCCCAACGTGTTTACCGGCACCAGCGGCGTGTTTGCGCTGGGCGTGAACTGGTGGGATGCGCCATACCGGGGCGCGATGGACGATCTGCGCATCTATGGCTCGGCACTGAGCGACGCCGACATCGCGGCGCTCGTGCGCCAGTAACCCGCCACGCCTCTATCTCCACACATCAAGGAGCACCCTATGAAACACAGTATTCTTTCGTTCCTGCTGGCGGCATGCTGCGCGAGTGCGCACGCCGACGTCATTGGTTTCGACGACCTGGCCAGCAGCGAGACCGCGGTCATCGCCGACGGCTATGCGGGCTTCAACTGGACCGGCGCTGGCGTCATCGGCGCCGATGCCTATCCCGACAGTGGCTTTGCCAACGGCGTGGTCTCGGCGGCCAACGTCGCCTTCAATCATGCGGGCGGCACCGTCACGATCTTGAATGCGACCGGCTTCGATTTCATCGGCGCGTTCTTCACGTCGGCCTGGTATGAACAGGAACTCTCGTTCGAGGGCAGCCGTGCAGGCCAGCTGCTGTTCGCGACCGACGTGTCGTACGGGATCGACACGTTCGCGCCGCAGTGGATCGAACTCGGTTGGCGCGGCATCGACACGCTCACGATCTACAACAGCAGCGGTACGCAGTGGGCCATGGATGCCTTCACGGCATCCGCTACGACGCCGAACGCGGTGCCGGAGCCGGGGACGCTGGCGCTGTGCGGCATTGCTGCTGCGGGGTGGCTGGCGGCGCGCAGGCGCAGGCCGCGGCAGCGGGCGTAAACGCCAACGGCCTGCAATCGCTTGCAGGCCGTTGTTTCACCGCGGGGCCAGATTAGATCAGAAGCGGTGTGCCAGGCGCGCGAACAGCGCCGCGCCATTCAGGCCAAACTGCACGCTCTCGTACTTGAAGCCGTTGTCGGTCTCGTTCGCATCCTGCACGGTTGGCTTGACGTCGAAGATGTTCGTGCCGCCGACCGTCAGGCGGGTCTTCTCGGTGAAGGCCCACGTGAAGGCCAGGTCGGCCGACGTCTTGGCTTCGTACTTCTGGTTCGGCACCGGTGGACCCGAGAACGTGCCCAGCGTCTGCGGGCCGAAGTGGATCACGCGCAGCGCGGTTTCCAGCTTGCCCTGAACGTAGTCGAAGCCCAGCGTGGCCTTGCGGCGCGGCGCGCCTTCTTCGATGAACAGGCGCTCGCGCTCGGACAGCAGCACGTCTTCGAAGCCTGCCAGCGCGGCTGGCGCTTTCACGCGCTGCACTTCGGTCTTGCTGAAGTTCGCGGCCAGGAACGTCGTCAGGCGGCCCGCGGCCACGTTGGCGCGGTGCGAGACCGTCAGGTCCAGACCCTGCGTCTTGGTGTCGACCGAGTTGACGAAGAACTGCGCCTGGCCCACGCCCAGCTGCTGCAGCGTCGCGCCCAGCGCCGGGTAGTTGTCGGCGTCAAAGCGGCCCGACAGCACGATGCGGTCATCGATGTCGATGCGGTACAGGTCGGCCGTGACCGACAGTGCCTGCGTTGGCGACCAGGTCAGGCCCAGCGTGTAGCTCTTCGATTCTTCGTCCTTCAGTTGCGGGATGCCGGCGGCGGCAGCCACGCGGCCACCATTCGGCGCCAGCACGACGTCCAGCGGCTGGCCGCTGACGAAGTCGGTGAAGGTCGACGAGAAGTACGCCTGCTGCAGCGACGGTGCGCGAAAGCCCGTGCTGGCCGAGCCGCGCAGCAGCAGGTCCGGCGCCAGGCGGTAGGCGGCGGCGAGCTTGCCGGTGGTGGTCGAGCCGAAGTCCGAGTAGCGCTCATGGCGCAGCGCGGTCTGGATCTTGAGGCGGTCGGTGAGATCCGTTTCGATGTCGACGTAGGCCGCGTTGCTGTGACGGTCGGTGTCGGTTTCGTCGCCCGGCTGGAAGCCCGGGAAGCCCTGGCTGCCGGCGTTGCCGCCAATGCCCACGCCATCGGCGTCGATGTACGAACCGGCTTCGCCGGCGAAGATCTGGTAGTTCTCGCGGCGGTGCTCGAGGCCGAACGCGACGTTCATGCCCTTGAACACGTCGCTGTAGAAGCGGCTGATGTCGGCGTTGGTGGTCGCCTGGCGGAACGAGAACGCGCCTGCGTAGAAGCGGTCGGCGCTGCGGCCCTGGCCACCACCCAGCAGATCGAGGTTGGCGATCGAGGCGTTGAGCGTGTTGGCGATGTCGTACTTCAGGCGGTTGTAGCCGTAGGTCTGCGACAGGTCGGCATTCCATTCGCCGGCCGTCCAGCGGTAGCCGACGGTGCCCCAGCGGTCATCGACCTTGCCGTTAATGAACGGCACGAACCCGTCCGGGTACATCGCAGCCGAATTGCGCGACGGAATGTCTTCGGAGCCCAGGCCTTCGCGGCCGAAGGCGGCCGACGACGCGTCGCGCTGCTGCACGCCAGCGGTGAAGTAGAACTTGCCGCCCGCGCCGGCCGGGAATTCGCCGTTCAGGTAAATGGTCTGGTTGTCGGCTTTGGTGTCGCCGATGATGCGCGGGTTGCCGGGCTCCGAACGATTCGAGCGGCCGCGGTCCGAGTATTCGCCGGTGATGCCCAGCACGCCGCCACCGAGGGCCACGCCGCAGTAGGCCGACGCTTGCCAGTTCTCGCCATCGCCTTCGGTGTACTGGCCGTAGCCGGCCACCGATTCGCAACCCAGGCTTTTCTTCAGGTCGATGTTGATCACGCCGGCAATCGCGTCCGAGCCGTATTGGGCGGCGGCGCCATCGCGCAGCACCTGCACTTCGCGGATCGCCATCACGGGGATGCCGTTCATGTCGGTGCCGGTGTTGCCGCGGTTGCGCGCGCCGAACAGGTTCACCAGCGCGACCGTGTGGCGGCGCTTGCCGTTGACGAGCACCAGGGTCTGGTCCGAGCCCAGGCCGCGCAGGGCGGCCGAGTCGATCAGGTCGGCGCCGTCGGCGCCCGTCTGGCGCGTCGAGTTGAATGACGGCGACAGGTTGCTCAGCACCTGCGCGAGGTCGAACTGGCCGCTTTGTTCGGCTGCTTTCGTCATCGGGATGAAGTCGATGGCGACCGGGGTGTCGGTGCTGGAGGCAGCGCCGACGCGGCGCGAACCGACGACGCTCACGCTTGGCACGACGGCGTCAGTGGTAATGGCTGGTGCGGTTTGCGCCTGGACGATGCCAGGGGCGAGGGCAAGGGAAGCAAGAATGGTGCTGCCATACAGACTGGCCAACACGGAACGGGGCATGATTTTGAGTTTGAGCACTGGTATCTCCGAAGGATGTTCGGATACTATCAATGGATCCTTCGATTGCCGTTGCAATGTGGCATTAACACAACGTTCTTGTTGTATAACTTTGTATTATCAACTCGGTTGCATAAGTAATTTCCTGGGGTAAATAAAGTACGTGCTCTGAAAAAGGTCGGCTATACTGTGTTTTTATACAGTATTTGTCATTTGACATGAGCCCGGCGTGACACAGCCTCCGACCAACCAGCCTCCCGCAGTCACGACTCTGCCTCCCTATGCCGAGTTGTTCTGCCTGTCGAACTTCTCGTTCCTGCAAGGGGCGTCGCATGCCGAGGAACTGGTGCTGCGCGCAGTGCAGCTCGGGTACTTCGCGCTGGGGATCACTGACGAATGCTCGCTGGCCGGTGTCGTGCGCGCGCATGCCGAAGCCAAGGAAGCGGGCCTGCCGCTCATCATCGGCGCCCATTTTCATTTGCAGAATCCCGATGGCAGCCCGGCACCGTCGCTGATCCTGCTGGCGCAGAACCGCGAGGGCTACGGCAACCTGTCCGAATTCATCACGCTAGGGCGTACGCGGGCCGGGAAGGGGACCTACCTGTTGACACCCGATGACCTGGCCGACCCGGCGCCGGAGAACGCGCACCTGCGCCACATGCCCGACTGCCTGGCGATCCTGCTGCCGCCGTATCCGGGGCACGAGGCGCAGGATGTCGATCGCCTGCACGCGCAGGCGGCGTGGATGGCGACCACCTTCCCGGGGCGCGCCTGGCTCGGCCTGACGTCGCTGCACCGCGCGTTCGACGATGCGCACCGCGCCACGGTCGAAGAAGTCGGCTGGCAGCATGGCTTGCCGATCGTGGCGCTGGGCCACGTGTGCATGCATGTGCGCTCGCGCAAGCCGCTGCAGGACACGCTGACCGCCACGCGCCTGAACAAGGCGGTGGCCGACTGCGGCTACGGGCTGGCGCAGAACGCCGAGCAGCACCTGCGCTCACGCCTGCGCCTGGCCAATCTGTACACGCCCCAAGTGCTGGCCGAAACGGTGCGCGTGGCGCGCCTGTGCACGTTCTCGCTCGACGAACTGCGCTACGAATACCCGGACGAAGTGGTCCCGCCCGGCCACACGGCGGCGAGCTTTTTGCGCGCCGAAACCTGGATCGGCGCGCACCGGCGTTTTCGCGACGGGATTCCGGCCAAGGTGCAGGCGCAGATCGAGCACGAGCTGGCGCTGATTTCCGAGATGCGCTACGAGCACTACTTCTTGACGGTGTACGACATCGTGCGCTTCGCCCGCTCGCAGCACATCCTGTGCCAGGGCCGCGGCTCGGCAGCCAATTCTGCCGTCTGCTACTGCCTGGGCATCACCGAGGTCGATCCGGCCCGCGCCAGCCTGCTGTTCGAGCGCTTCATCTCGCGCGAGCGCAACGAGCCGCCCGACATCGACGTCGACTTCGAGCACCAGCGGCGCGAAGAAGTCATCCAGTACATCTACAACAAATACGGACGCGATCGCGCGGCGCTGGCGGCGGTGGTGATCAGCTACCGCCCCAAGAGCGCACTGCGCGACAGCGGCCGCGCGCTGGGCATCGACCTTGGTATCGTCGAGAAGGTGGCCAAGACCCACCACTGGTTCGACAGCCGCGCCGACCTGCTGGGGCGCCTGGCCGAGAGCGGCCTGGATCCCGAGGCGCCGCTGTCGCGCCAGTGGGCCACGCTGGCGCAATCGCTGCTGAACTTTCCGCGCCACCTGTCGCAGCATCCGGGCGGCTTCGTCATCGCGCGCGGCAAGCTCTCGCGCCTGGTGCCGATCGAGAACGCGGCGATGGCCGACCGCAGCGTCATCCAGTGGGACAAGAACGACCTCGAAGAACTGGGGCTGATGAAGGTCGACGTGCTGGCGCTGGGCATGCTGTCGATGATGCGGCGCGGGCTGGAGCTGGTGGGCCAGCGCTATGGCAACGTGTTCGAGATGCAGGACGTTCCGGCGGACGATACGGCCACCTACGACATGATCTGCCAGGCCGACACGGTGGGCGTGTTCCAGATCGAGTCGCGCGCGCAAATGAGCATGCTGCCGCGGATGCGCCCGCGCGTCTTCTACGACTTGGTGATCGAGGTGGCCGTGGTGCGCCCCGGCCCGATCCAGGGCGGCATGGTCCATCCCTATCTGCGGCGCCGTCAGGGCTTCGAGCCGGTGGTGTATCCGAGCGCCGAAATGAAGGTGGCGCTCGAGCGCACGCTGGGCGTGCCGATCTTCCAGGAGCAGGTGATGCAGGTGGCGATCCTGGGCGCGGGTTTCACGCCGGGCGAGGCCGACCAGCTGCGCCGCGCGATGGCAGCCTGGAAGCGCAAGGGCGGGCTGGAACATTATTACGAGCGCATCACGACCGGCATGCTCGAACGGGGCTACACGCTGGAATTCGCCGAAGCGATCTTCAGCCAGATCCAGGGCTTCGGCGAATACGGCTTTCCCGAGTCGCATGCGGCCAGCTTCGCGCTGCTGGCGTATGCGAGTTCGTGGCTCAAGTGCCACGAGCCGGCTGCCTTCCTGTGCGCGCTGCTTAACAGCCAGCCGATGGGCTTTTACAGCCCGTCGCAACTGGTGCAGGACGCGCGCCGCCATGGCATCGAAGTGCGGCCAGTCGATGTCGCCGTCAGCGGCTGGGATTCGGCACTTGAAGAATACGATCCGCACGAGCGCACGCGCCAGCCGGCGGTGCGCCTCGGCCTGTCGCTGCAGCGCGGGATGAAGGTCGATGCGGCCGAGCGTATCGAGCAGGCGCGCGCCGTGCGGCCGTTTGTCGATGTCGCCGACCTGGCGCGCCGCGCGGGCCTGGACCGCAGCGACCTGCAGGTACTGGCGGCGGCCGGCGCGCTGCAGTCGCTGGCGGGGCACCGGCGCGAAGCATTGTGGGAAGCATCCGGCGCCGCACCCGACAAGGACCTGCTGCGTCCGACCGTGCCACGCGAAGAAGCACCGGTGCTGGCAGCACCAAGCGAAGGCGAAGAGATCGTGGGCGACTACCGCGCGCAGGGCCTCACGCTGGGCCGCCATCCGCTGGCGCTGCTGCGCGAACGCCTGCTGGCGCAGCGCTTCCTGCCCGCGTCGACGCTGATGGATTTCCAGAACGGCCAGCTGGCGCGCGGCTGCGGCCTGGTGACAGTGCGCCAGCGCCCCGGCACCGCCAAGGGCGTGCTGTTCCTGACGCTGGAAGACGAAACCGGCAACGTCAACGTGATCGTGTGGCCGTCGCTGGTAGAGCAGCAGCGGCGCGAGGTCCTGAGCGCACCACTGCTCGGCGTCTACGGCATCTGGCAACGCGAGGGCGAAGTGCGCCACCTGGTCGCCAAGCGGCTGGTGGATCTGTCGCACCTGCTCGGTGCTCTCGATACGCGCAGCAGGGATTTCTGCTGATGCACAGCCGCACAGCCGGGGTCAGGTCTGACATTCGGACACGGCCTCAGCCTTGGTCACTTCCAAAAGACTCCAAAGCCGGGGTCAGGTCTGACATTCGGACACGACCTCAGCTTTAGTCACTTCCAAAAGTCTCTTGCCCATTATTAGCATGGCTCTGTGCCAGCTATTTCCGATTACTCGACTGTCGAGATCGTGTCCGAATGTCAGACCTGACCCCGGCTTTTCTGTCGAGGTCGTGTCCGAATGTCAGACCTGACCCCGGCTTTTCTTCTGGTCGCCAACTTTCCTGTGGCGGCAGGCTGCTGCGTTGATAGAATGGTCATTGCGTAAATATCACGGGAACAGCATGGACAAGACAAGCCGAAGCCGGGGCAGGGGGACGGGGCGTGCGACGCTCGAGCAGGTTGCGGGCATGGCCGGGGTGTCGATCATGACGGCCTCGCGCGCACTGAGCCAGCCGAAGCTGGTGTCCGAGGCCACGCGCATCAAGGTCGAGCACGCCGTGGCCGAACTGGGTTACGTGCCGAATCGTGCCGCGCGGGCGCTGGCGTCGTCGCAGTCGCGCGTGATCGTGGTGCTGGTGCCGTCGCTGTCGAATGCCGTGTTCACCGCCGTCCTCGAAGGCATCCACGACGCCGTCGCGCCTGGCCAGTACCAGCTCCTGATCGGCAATACCTATTATTCGCAGCTCGAAGAAGAAAAGCTGCTGCGCACCTATCTGCAGTCGAACCCCGACGGCATCCTGTTCTCGAGCCAGGTGCGCAGCCCCGCCGTGGCCAAGATGCTGGCGGCATCGAAGGTGCCGGCGGTGGCCATGATGGATTTGTCCGATGATCCGGCCGTGCTGTCGGTCGGCTTTTCGCAGTACGAGGCCGGCATGGCGATGACGCGCCACCTGATCGCCAAGGGTTACACACGCATCGGCTTCATCGGCGCCCAACTCGACGAGCGCACGCTGCGCCGCGCCGACGGCTACCGCGCCGCGATGGCGGCGGCGGGCCTGGCCGATCCCGGCCTCGAGTTGATGGTGCCCGAACGCTCGACCATCGCGCTGGGCGCCGGCCTGATGGCGCAGATGCTGGCGCTGCGGCCCGACTGCGACGCCGTCTTTTGCTGCAACGACGACCTGGCCCACGGCGCCGTGTTCCACTGCCAGCGGCAAGGCATCCGCATCCCGCAGGACATCGCGGTATGCGGCTTCAACGATTTGCCCGCTTCGGCCTGGATGATGCCGTCACTGACGACGGTCGACACGCCGCGCTACCAGATCGGCTTCGAAGCCGCCGGCCTGCTGCTGCAGGTGATCAAGGGCGAAGAGCCGGCCGAGCGGCGCATCGACCTTGGCTTCACGCTGCGCGACCGCGAGAGCGCATAAGGGGCATCAGTAGGTTTTGTAGGGCAGGAATTTGCCCGACAAGACCACGTTTACGCGGTCGCCTTTCGGGTCTTCGGTGCGCTGGATATCCATCGAAAAATCGATGGCGCTCATGATGCCGTCACCGAATTCTTCGTGGATCAGTTCCTTGATCGTGGTGCCGTACACGCTGACCAGCTCATACCAGCGATAGATCAGCGGATCGGTCGGCACGGCCGTCGGCAGCGAGCCTTTGTACGGCACGATCTGCAGCCAGGCGATCGCTTCGTCGGACAGCTCGAACAGCTTGCCGACTGCTTCGGCCTGGGGTTTGGTCAGCGTCATCTGGCCCAGGCAAGCGGCGGTGGTCCATTCCTTCGACAGGCCCGTGGCCTCGGTCACGTCGCGCCATTTGATGCCCTTGCGGACTTTCGCGGATACGATCAGTTTGGTGACATCTTCACGGCATGAAATCATGTTGGCTGCTCCAGAAAGTGGGGAAGGTAGGTGCTCACGCCTTACCTCAGCAAGGCGCGTGCCATGCATCAAATCGACGAAGCAGACACACCGGGCCTGCCGCGCCAGCAAGAAGCCAGCAGCATCTCAGCGAAATGCGCACTGCGCGGGCGCAGCCGCCCGAAATGGGTGCATGGCCTGTGGGTTTACATTTCCAGGCGGGGCGCGCACAATCGCGGTATGTTTGTTAGCGGTAACATAAGGCAATGACGACAGAACCAACGAGCGATAACAAGGGAACGGCCTGGGTCATCATGGGCGTGAGCGGCTGCGGCAAGAGCCAGATCGGCGCGCGCCTGGGCAACCAGCTCGGCGTGGAATTCATCGAGGGCGATGCTTACCACTCCGACGTGAACATCGCACGCATGTCGGCGGGTACGCCGCTGACCGACGACGACCGCCACGACTGGCTCGTGACGCTGCGTGACCTGCTGGCGCGGCGCGAGGGCGGGGCGGTGCTGTCATGCTCATCGCTCAAGCGCAGCTACCGCGACTTGCTGCGCGGCGCCGGCGGCGATGTGCGCTTCGTGCACCTGGCCGGCGAGCGCAGCCTGCTGGCCGAGCGTGTCAGCAACCGCCCCGGCCACTACATGCCGCCATCGCTGCTCGACAGCCAGCTGGCAACGCTCGAACCGCTGCAGCCGGACGAAGCGGGCATCACGCTCGACATCCGCGACACGCCGGCGCAGCTGGTGGCGCAGATTCTCGCCCGCGCCTAAGCGCTGCCTGCCGGCGCGCCTGGCGCCGGTGTCCTGAAGCGGGCCACGTCGCGCATCGGCGGCAGGCCGAACATGCGGGCATACTCGCGGCTGAACTGCGATGCGCTTTCGTAGCCGACCGTAAATGCCACCGACGCCGCATCGAACGGCTCGAACAGCAGCAGCCGGCGCGCCTTCAACAGGCGCAGGCTTTTCTGGTACTGGATCGGCGTCATCGCGGTGACCGCCCTGAAGTGGCGATAGAAGGCCGCGACGCTCATCCCGGCCAGCGCCGCAAGCGGGCCGACGCGCAGCGGCTGCGCCATGTGCTCGCGAATCCAGTCGATCGCGCGGCGCACCTGCGACAGGCGGCTGTCGGCGTGCGCGATCTGGCGCAGCAAGTCGCCATGCGGCCCCTGGAGCACGCGAAACAGGATCTCGCGCTCGATCAGCGGCGCCATCATTGCCACGTCGTCTGGCCGCGCGACCAGCTGCATCATGCGCAGCCAGGCATCGATCAGGTCGGGGCCTGCCTGTGCCACGCCGACGTCGGCACCATGCGGGACCTTGCCGGCAGCGGGCAGGTCGGCCAGCATGGCGGCAATGATGGCCGGATCCAGCGCCAGGCTGACCGCGAGATACGGCGCCGTGCCCGATTGCGCGGTGACCTGGCCAAGCGCCGGCAACGCCACCGGCACCACGAAGTAGCCAGGCGCCTCGATGTGCACGACCTGGCCGCCGATGGACAGACTCTTTGACCCTTGCAGCACCAGGTGCAGCATCGGGCCATAGACCTGGTTCGAACACGCTTCGGCGCGCACCATGGCCACCCGCGGCAGACCGGTCGCGGTCCAGGTGTCGCCCGCGCTCATCGCAATGGCGCGCAGCGCATCCATCGAGACGTTTCCTGCTTCGCCTGTCGCATCGGTGATCGCTTTATCCATGCCCGAATATAGCACTGGCCACGCCGGCGCAACGGGCTTTGAGAAGAATAGGCAAGCATGCGCGAAGAACCGGCATGTGGTGCGTGCTGCCCCTGCGTAGCATCGTCCTGGTCGCCGGAGCCATTGGGCTTCGGGACACATCGACCAAGGACACACCATGAAACTGACCAATAAAATCGCTGTCGTCACCGGCGCATCGAGCGGCATCGGCGCCGGCATTGCGCGCGCATTCGGCGCCGAGGGCGCCACCGTCATCGTGAACTACGCCAGCAGCAAGGCGGGCTCCGATGCGGTGGTCGCCTCGATCGAGGCCGCCGGCGGCAAGGCAGTCGCGCTGCAGGCCGACATGAGCAAGGCCGCCGACGTGGCGGGGCTGTTCGAGCGCGTGAAGGCCGATTACGGCACGCTCGACATCCTCGTCAATAATGCCGGCGTGGCCGTCTTCGAGATGGTGGCCGAGATGACCGAGGACGCGTTCCACAAGCAGTTCAATGTCAACGTGCTTGGCTATTTTCTGGCGATTCGCGAAGCGCTCAAGGTGTTCAAGGATGGCGGCAGCATCATCAACATCAGCTCGATCCTGAGCACCGATCCCTACCTGGCGTCGAGCGTGTACGCCGCCACCAAGGGCGCCGTCGATACGCTGACGTTCGCGCTGGCGCGTGAACTGGGACCGCGCGGCATCCGCGTCAATGCGATCCTGCCGGGCCACACGAACACGCCCGCCACCGCCGGCAATTTCGACGGCGATTTCGGCAAGACGCTGATTGCCGGGACGCCCCTTGGCCGCTTCGGCGAGCCGGAAGACATCGCGCCGGTGGCCGTGTTCCTGGCTTCAAACGACGCGCACTGGGTCACCGGCGAATCGCTGCGCGCTGCCGGCGGCGTGCGCGGTGTGGGCTACTAGGCATCACCCCGCCAACCGAAAAGGCGACTGCATTATGCGCACCGAATAACCCGGTGCGCGGCATGCAGATGTGTTTGACGCACTTACAAAATCAGACTATATTTTTCACATGAGTTTGGAAACGTTTCCAATTGGGTATTCCGCACCAAAACCATTCGAGACCAACGCAAAGTTGGCGGCGTGTGGCACGGCAATCCGGCACGGCCACATTTTCTTGTCGTGAGAAAAGAGGAGTCAACGTGAGTCATCTACCCCAGCAACACCACTCCAAATGGAAGCCGTTCCAGCTGCTTGTCGCCGGCCTCGCGCTGGCCTGCAGCGCGCAAGCCACCGCCAGCGTCACCAACCCCGTCATCGGCCAGTTGCTGTGGTCCGAAGAATTCAACGGCACCAGCGTGAATACGGGCGTCTGGAACCTGCAGGACGGGAACGGTTGCCAGATCGGCCTGTGCGGTTACGGCAACGCCGAGCTGCAGTACTACAGCCCGAACAACGCCACCATCGCCAACGTGCCGTTCGAATCGGGCACGCGCGCACTGGCGATCCAGGCGCGCAGCCAGACGGTGGGCAGCAATCTGTTCACGTCGGCGCGGCTCGACACCCGCAACAAGGTGCAGGTGCAGTACGGGATGATCGAGGTGCGCATGGCCACGCCGAACCTGGGCACCGGCCTGTGGCCCGCTGCCTGGCTGCTGGGCGTGAGTCCCCAGACCTGGCCGCGCAACGGCGAGATCGACATGATGGAGATGGGGCACAAGGCTGCGGTGCGGGCCGAGGGCGGGGCGCCGTCGTCCAACCATTTCGTCGGCGCGAACGTGATCACCTGGCAGCAGGCCGCCTGCGTGTCCGGCAACGAGAGCTGCGCCGCATCGACCGCGTGGCAGACCGATAACTGGCACGTGCCGACCACGTCGCTGGCGAACCGGTTCGTCACCTACCGCTTCTACTGGACCGAGAGTGAAATGCGCTTCTCGGTCGTCGACAACGGCGTCGAACACAATCTGTACAACGCGCCGCTGCCAGTCAATTCGAGCGCGCTGCAGGCGCCGTTCTACCTGCTGCTGAACATGGCCGTGGGCGGCAACTTTACCGATGCGGCCAATGCCAGCCAGGTCACGGCGCCGCTGCCGGGCACGATGTATGTCGATTATGTGCGCGTGTACCAGCTCGATGGCAAGGGGCAGGTCAAGCTGGGCAACCAGAGCGTGCCCGAAGTGGCGGGCAAGTTCGGCATCTTCACCGATAACACGGCCGTCAACGCCAAGCTGGTAGCAGGCACCAGTTCCGACATCTTCCTGTGGAATGCGGCGTCCACCGGCACCGGCAACACGGCGCCGTACGAAGGCAGCAACGTCATCGCTTGGAACTACACTTCGCCCGGCCAGTGGTTCGGCGGCGGCATCCAGGCGCGCCAGGTGCGCGACCTGTCGAACTATCGCACCAATGGCACGGTCAAGTTCCGCATCAAGATTCCGGCCAACGTCGGCTTCCGGATCGGCGTGGGCGATACATTCACCAACCAGAACTGGGTGAATTTCCCGGCCAATACCACCGCCTATGGGCTCACGCGCAACGGACAGTGGGCGCAGGCATCGGTCCCCGTCTCGACGCTGCTCGGGCCCCTGGTGGCGGCGCAGTCGCTGTACGACATCTTCATGATCTCGAGTATCGACGGCAGCCTGCCCACGTCCAGCTTCCAGTTCGCGATCGACGATATCGTCTGGGAGTCGGGCGGTGGCGGCACCACGACGCCGCCAGCGCAGACCGGGCCGACATCGGTGAGCCAGACCTCATCGACGATGCTGCAGTTCCGCACCACCACCGGCAGCTGGGCCGACGTGCACTACACGGTCAACAACGGCCCGCAGCAAAACGTGCGCATGCAGCTGGCCAATGGCGTGAACACGTTCACGGCCGGCGGTCTGGCGATCGGCAACGTGGTGCGCTACACCTTCACGTACTGGGACACGGCGCGCAACGCTGCCGTCGATACGGCGCAGCAGACCTACACAATGCAGTGATCTAGGGCACCAGCACCTGCAGGTGATACCTGCGGCCCGCATCGATGTTGTCGACGCGGGCCGCAGCCAGTTCGACGCCGTCGCACGTCACCGTCACGCGCTCGACTGCGCCGCGCCGGATATCCACCTCGAACGTCGCACCACGGAAGCGCCGCGTGACCGTCATGCCGGGCCAGCCTGATGGCAGTTGCGGATTGACCGTCAAGCCGTCCACATCACCTTTCAGGCCACACAGGCCCTCGATCAGGCAGCGATACACCCAGGCCACAGTGCCTGTGTTGAACAACTGGCTCGAGCGCCCGGCCGTGCGCGGGTACTCGTGGTACGCGCCGCGGTAGTAATTCGGAATGAACACCGGCAGCTGGCCGCGCTGCAGGTAGTCGGCCAGGTCCGGACCGGGAATCATCTTGCGCAGCGCGTCGAAAGCGCGGTCCGCTTCGCCAATCGTGTACAGGCTGAAGATGTAGAACACGGCGGCATGGTTGTAGACCGCGCCATTCTCGGCCGAGCCGGGATGCTTTTGCGTGACGCGTCCGATGTCTTCGCGCATGGCACCGTAGGGCGGGGCGAACATCTGCACGCCGTAGGGTGTCTTTAATTGGGCGTCGATCTCGGGCAGCATCTGCGCGCGCTGTGCATCGTTTGCGGCGCCCGACAGGAACGCCCAGCTTTGCGGGTTCAGGTAGATGCGGCCTTCGGTATCGGCCGCCACGCCGAACTTGACGTCGTCGTCGGTGATACCGCGTGCGAACCAGCTGCCATCCCACAGGTGCGCGTTGGCAGAGGCGTTCATGGCCGCTGCGCCATCGCGGTAGCGCGCCTGCATCGGCCCATCATCGCGTGCAGCGCAGACATCGGCCCACAGGTTCAGCGCGTAGGCGGCCGCCACGGTCAGCCAGCCCGAGACGCCGCGGCCCTTGTAGCCGACCATGTTCATCGGATCGCACCAGTCGCCCTGTTCGATGTAGGAGAGGCCCCTCGCATCGCGCCGCTCCAGCAGCCAGTCCATCGCCAGGCAGATGCGCTCGAATGCGGATTTGACGTCGCCATCGTGTGCGGTTACCGGCACATCGAGGATGGCCGCGTCGCCCGTTTCGTCGAGATAGGCTTGCAGGCAGACTGGCAGCCAGACGCAGTGGTCGGTGTGCGGAATCTGGTTGATGTATTTGAGTTCGGCGCCTTCAAACAGCAGGATCCCGTCCGGCATGGCGCCATTGGCTTCCTGCTGGCTCAGTGCATGCAGGAAGGCAGCGCGGGCAGCGGCCGGCTTGACGAACACCATGCCCATATTGTCCTGCAGGTAGTTGCGGGTCTGCGGGTCGGTGCTGAGGCGATTGACGTCGCCGTGGTAATACACCTGGCGCGCCAGCCACGTATTGACGAAATTATCCAGCTCAGGGTCGGGCGTGGCGATCTGCAGCACGCCATCGCCTTCTGCGATGTAGGCGGCGTAGTCGCGGGCGGCAGCGGCAAAGCCTTCCGCGCTCAGGTAGCGCTGGCGCAGCAGGGCAATCTCGGCATCGTCGAATGCGGGGCCGAACAGCAGGCGGCGCGTGGCGGCCTCGCCGGGCGCCAGGGCCAGGCGGTACTGGACGACGGCAGCTGGCGTTTCGTAGCGCGCGTCGCCACAGGGCAGCAGGGCGGGCGCCAGCGTCGATGGCGCATGCAGGCCGCCTTCGCCTTCGAAGACCTTTTGCCCGGTTTCCCAGGCGTCCGGGGCTTGCTCGCACAGCAGTACCGTGCGGTCTTTGAGCAGGCGGTTCTTGAAGAAGTCGTCCAGCTTCTGGTACGGGGTGATGCAGGTTGCGACGATGCCGCCCAGGTCGTGCCGGTACTCGGCCGACTGGTTCATCCACGACATGTAGCCGACCGTGAAGTACGGGTAGATGCTGATGCGGCGCGGGCGCTCCGACAGATTGGTGACGGCCACGGCCCACAGTTCGGCCACGTCATCGACCGGCAGCGCGAGCGTCAGGTCGATGCGGATGCCGAGTTTTTCGATCGTCCATTGCAGGTCCGTGCGCCCGACCGAGAACGCATAGCGGTCGAGCCCACCGCGCACCGGTTCGTACGGCGCCGAGAACAGCTCGCCCGTGTCTTCGTCTTTCACGTACACGAAGCGGCCCGGATGGTGGGCATAGTAATTCTGCTCCGGCTGCATGAACGATTTGGCTTCCATGTTCGGGCCGTGCGAGTACTTGCCGGGTTCGGGCTGCATGAACTGCGCGGTGGCGTAGCCGCGGCAGGTGGTCTGGATCATCATCCTGCGGTTCCACAGGAAGCCGCCCGCCTGCGGCATGGCGGTCGGGCTGGTGAGCACATAGCGGTCGTCTTGCGGGTACAGCATTAGGGCAATCTCCGTTGAAGTCATGGCGCCGCCTTGCGCGCGGCCAGTTCGGCGCCCATGCGCGCCAGGGCCTTGGCGTCGAGGTTATACAAGCACATCACCAGCACGGCCACCAGCGCAAAGGCGGCCGGCACAAACGACATCAGCCAGACGATGCCGGCCTGCGAGCCGACGCTCTGCGCCGCGTTGGGCACGTAGCCGAGCCAGGTAAAGACGGCGCCGATGACGCTGACCGCCACCGCGGTGCCGAGCTTTTGCGAGAAGGTCGCGGCGGCGAAGGTCATCGCGGTGGCGCGCCGGCCGGTGCGCCATTCGTTGTAGTCGGCGGTGTCGGCATACATCGAGAACGCCAGCGGCGACTTGGGCCCCAGCACGAAGCCCAGGCCCGCCTGCAGCACGAACATCAGGTCGATCCGGTCGGCGGGGATCAGGAAGAACAGCGACGACAGCACGGCGGTGCAGCTCATCAACAGGATCATCAGGCGCTTCTTGTCGATGAAGCGCGTGAGCAGCGGCGTGCAGGCCGCGCCGATGGCGGCAAACACCATATAGGTCGGCACGAAGGTCGCCATCAGTTCGGGGCGGCCGACGACGTACTTGAAGTAGTAGGCCGAGGTCGTGGTGCGCAGCGTGATCGTCACCATGATGACCAGGGCCAGCACGAACAGCACGACCCAGGGCCGGTTGGACGCCAGGTCGCGGATGTCGCGCCAGACGTCGTTCTTCTGGCCGGGCGGGGGCAGCACGCGCTCGCGGGTATTGAGGAACGTAATCAGGAACATGACCGATGCCGCCACGCTCCACGCGAGCATCGTCAGCTGCCAGCCACGCACGTCGTCTCCGGCGCCGAGCCACGCCACCATCGCCGGCGTGGCGGCTGTGACGAGCGTGCTGCCGGCAAAAGCGAAGATGAAGCGCAGGCCGTTGATTGTCGAGCGTTCCTGCGGGTCGTTCGAGATCACGCCGGACAGCGCGTTGTAGGGAATGTTCACGCAGGTGTAGCAGACCATCATCGCCAGATAACTGCCGTAGGCCCACAGCAGCTTGCCGTTGGCGTCCAGGTCGGGCGTGGTGTAGGTGAGCACGGCCGCCGCGCCAAGGGGGATCGACATCCAGATCAGGTAGGGGCGGAACTTGCCGAAGCGGGTATTGGTGCGGTCGGCAAAGGCGCCGATCACGGGGTCGGTGAAGGCGTTGATCAGCTTGATCGAAGCGAGCAGGGTGGCCGCCTGCGCTGCCGAGATACCGAACGTGTCGGTATAAAAGATCAGCAGGAAGGTCGCGATATTGGCCCAATAAAAATTGAAGCCCATGTCGGCCACGCCATAGCTGATCTTTTCTCGCCAGCCGAGGTTACCGCCCGTCGCTACAGGTGTCTCAGGCCCGCGCTTGAACATTGATTGTCTCCAGATATTTTTATGGTGATGCCAGCGTTGACTGATAACGCTAACATCGGGCAAGTATGGCGCTGCCGGCATGGCGTGTCAACACACTGCGGCGTACGGAGGCACCGTACTGAAATATGGTGTTTTTGATCATTGCTCTACACTGCGGGGGCAGCTAGCCCTACCACGTTTTGACTAGAGGAGTCGATGACCACCATGATCCTGCCGGCCCGGATGCAATTCCTGATGAACCGTTTGCGCGAGCGCCTGTGGGTCAAACCCATGATCGCCTGCGTTCTCTCCGTTGCCGGCGTGGCGCTGGCGCACCTGGTCGACAGCATCCCGATCGACTGGAAGGTACCGGAAATTGCGCAAGGCTCGATCGTCGACCTGCTCAAGGTGATCGCCGCCAGCATGCTGGGCGTCGCCACGTTCGCTGTCGCGTCGATGGTGGCCGCGTATGCGTCGACCGGGCAGTCGGCCACCGAGCGCGCGTTTCCGCTCGTGATCGCCGATGACGTCTCGCAGAACGCGCTGTCGATCTTTGTCGGCGCCTTCATCTTCGCCATCATCGGCCTGAGCGCGACCACCAACGATTACTTCGGCAAGCCGGGCCGCTTCACGCTGTTCGTGCTGACTCTGCTCACGCTGGTGATTGTGGTGCTCGTGTTCGTGCGCTGGGTCGACAGCATCGCCCGCCTGGGGCGCCTGGGTGCGGTGATTACCCGGGTCGAACGGGCGGCCGCCGAAGCGATGGCGCGCCGCACCCGGATGCCCTGCATGGGCGGCATGGTGGCCTTCGGGCCGCCGGCCGGCCTGGCCTTTCACAGCCTGGCGAGCGGCTATCTGCAGCGGGTGGACATGGATGCCCTGCAGCGCATCGCCGCCGAGCGCAAGCTGCGCATCACGCTGGCGGTTGCGCCCGGCGCGCTGATCGTCTGCTCGCGCCCGATCGGGTACGTGCTGCCCGATGGCGAAGACGCCGGCACGATCGAACCGGACCTGATCGCCAAGGCATTTACCATCGGACCATTGCGCCAGTTCGACGAAGACCCTGGCTTCGGGCTGGTCGTGCTGACCGAGATCGGCAGCCGCGCGCTGTCCCCCGGCATCAACGATCCGGGCACAGCCATCGTCGTGCTCAATGCGGTCTACCGGATCTTCGATGCGTGGACCCATCCCGATTTTGGCGCCGAGCCGGACCATGACCGCGTCGAGGTGCCGCCGCTGTCGCTGGACGACATGTTCAACGATATCTTCCCGCCACTGGCCCGCGATGGCGCCGGGGTGCTCGAAATCGCGCTGCACCTGCAGTGGGTGTGCGGCGAACTGGGGCGCTGCGGCGATCCGCACCTGCGCGCCATGGCGCAGCGCCAGGCTGACGAAGCCCTGGCACGGTCGGCAGCCGCCCTCGACTTCGCGCCAGATCTTGCGCAACTGCGCCGCCGGCATGCTGACTACTGGTGACCGGCATGCGTGCCGGGTGATGCGGCGATGGAATGAGCGCTCCCCGCCACGCATGCCCTCTTGCACGCAGATCGCCGCGACAACTTGTTACCAAACCATGCAATACGCATGTTGCACACGGCGCTTTCCGGCGTAAGCTTCAGGTCTGTCAATTGGAGCGATGAAGATGACGATAATCCGGATCATGGCGCTGGCCGTTGGCGTGCTCGCCGCGTGTGCAGCGCAGGCGCAGGAACTGCTGCCGGTACAGACGCCGGCCGGACCGGCGGTGCTCAAGGCCGATCAGTTGCACGAACCCGACCCGTTTGCCGGAACGCGCACGAGCGCGTCGCGCGTGTACAGCGCGAACGTTGCCGCACAACCCAATGACCACATCTTCAAGGGCTTCCGGCGCGATCCGCGGCTGATTGCCGGGGTCAAGGTCGCCCCGCATGTCGCGATTGAGGCCGGTTACGTCAATCTGCCCGACCGCGGCCTGTATCGGGAGGAGCAGGGCAGGGCCGAGGATGCATCGCAGGGGCTTGGCGAGAAAGGCTCGAGCAACCATCTGGCCGTCAAGCTATCGACGCCCGAGGATGCGCGCCTGTCGGCCTATGCCAAGGCGGGGATCGCCTACAGCGAAATCAAGCGCAGCATCAATGCCGGGCCCGATACATGGGTTCACAACGGCGCTGGTCCGGAAATCGATTCCGGGTCCGATACGGGGCTGTATACGGGCGCTGGTGCCAAACTCAAGCTCGACAAATCAACATCGGTCAACGCCGAGTTCTCGCGGCATGGCGACACGGCCAAGAAGCTTGGCCGTGTCATCAGGGACGGCATCAAGGGCAATATGCAGCTGGGATTCTGATCCCGTCAGTGCGCCGCTGCCGGTGCCGCCGCGACCGGCGCCGAAGCACGTTTGGGCACCTTGTCGTCACGCAGTTCTTCCGGATCGCGCAGCGGAATCATCAGGAACGCACTGAGCGCATACAGGCCGGCAAAGATCCAGATGATGCCCGCCACGCCCAGCGATGCGCTGAAGATGGCAACGATCGCCGGCCCGACCCAGGTCGATGCACCCGCACCCAGGCTCAGCACCGACAGTGCGGCGGCGCGGTTTTTCGGCACCAGCAGCGGCATCAGTGCCGACAGGGGCACGAAGCCGCCCAGCGTCATGCCATACATCGCGCCGAACAGCGCGGCGACGTAGAAGTTACCGATGAACAGCTGCGGCATGTAGAAGAACAGCGGCGTCGTGATGGCGCTGCCGACGGCGCCCATCCAGATCACGGTGTTGCGCAGGCCGAAGCGGGTGGCCAGGCGGCTCGAGATGATGTTGCCGGCGATATTGGCGACAAAAATCACCGTCACCAGGCGCAGCCACTGCTCCAGCGTGAAGCCGATGACGTCCATGAAGAAGCCCGGCAACACGATGAAGAAACCGAACATCGACGCCGTGTTGATGGTACGCACCACGCCGCTGAGCGAGGTCTTCGGCTCTTCCCACATGATCGAGACGCTGCCCATCAGTGACGTCAGCGGCTTTTCACCAACTGGTGCCAGGCGCCTGGTGCCGGCGGCGTCCTTCACGCACAGCAGGGCCAGCGCGGCGCCGGCAATTACCAGGATCAGCGAGAGCCAGAACGTGGCCAGCGCACCGATCAATGGCACCGAGAAGCTGGCGACCAGCGCGCCCAGGGTCGGCAGGCCGGCTGCATAGGCAACCCAGAACCAGCCCATCGCCAGGCCCAGTTTCTTGGCCGGCGTGGCGGCCACGATCCAGACCAGGAAGCCGTAGGCGAACAGCGGATAGCCGAAGCCGCGCAGCGCGTAGCCGGCCAGCATCATCGGATAGCTCATCTGCCCGACGCCGAACGTCAGGAACACCACCTGGAACACGACCCAGATACCGGCGCCGATCAGCATGACTTTCTTTGGACCCCAGATATTCGACAGCGCACCGGCACACCAGGAACCGATCGCCACCGTTACGCCATACACGGTGAACAGCACCGCAATGTCGGCTTCGACCATGTTTTTCTGGGCCAGGTAAGGCGCCAGGTAACCGAGCTCGACGCCATCGCCGATCATGAAGACCAGCAGGCCGACGAAGCCCCACAGCAGTGAGCGGGGAATCCCGAGTTTCTCGCATAGCCTGTCAAGGATGCCCGGTGGGGAAGAGGGAAGATGTGGCGATGCCGTTGGAAGATGTGGCGATGCCGTTGGCATGCGGTTTGTTGTTGGAGACAAATTAGCACCTGCAAAATCGTGGCGTTCATGAACGCGATGGGCAACCCGGAAGGGGCGAAGTGCGCGCGGCGGAGGCGCGTAATAAGGCAGTTCCGGAGAGGAACTCAGGGCAAGGATGCCCGTGACATGCCGTGGGAACGGCAAGCAACGACACGTGACCGCGCCATTACGGAAGACCGGAGTTGATCTTTCCAAATAGTATCACATTTGCACAAATGTGTTAACTTGTTAGTAAATTTCGTGCGGATGTGCGACGTTGTTGAAAGATACGATCAGGATGTAAAAAACCGCCGTGCCCGGAGCGGGGACGGCGGTTTTTGCAGGCAGTGGCTGGAAGCTTAAAACTCTTCCCACTCCGCTTCGTTCATCTTCGCAGCAGCGACCGGCTTGTTGACCGGCTTGCCGATCTGCTTGCTGGCTGGCTTGGCTGGCTGCTTTTCTGCCGGTTTGCTGACCGGCTCCTCTGCAGGCGTCACCACAGGCTTGGCAGCCGCACGCGGCGCCGGCTTGCTCAGCGCCGGCCGTGCCGGTGGCGGACGCTTGACCGGTGCGCTGGCGACGACGGGCGTCGTGTGCGCGGCGTCGAGCTTGAACACATCGACCACCTGCGCCAGGCGCTTGGCCTGATCCTGCAGCGACGCCGTGGCGGCGGTGGCTTCCTCGACCAGTGCGGCGTTCTGCTGGGTGGCGTTGTCCATCTGGCCCATGGCCTGATTCACCTGGTCGATGCCGGTGATCTGCTCCTGGCTGGCCGACGAGATCTCGCCCATGATGTCGGTCACGCGGCGGATCGAGTCCACCACTTCGCGCATCGTCGCGCCGGTCTGGTCGACCAGCTTGGTGCCCGTGTCGACCTTCTCGACCGAATCGCCGATGAGGCCCTTGATCTCCTTGGCGGCGGCCGCCGAGCGTTGCGCCAGCGTGCGCACTTCGGACGCGACGACGGCAAAGCCGCGGCCCTGTTCGCCGGCGCGTGCTGCTTCCACGGCAGCGTTCAGGGCCAGGATATTGGTCTGGAACGCGATGCCGTCGATGACGCTGATGATGTCGACGATCTTGCGCGACGACTCGTTGATCGAGCCCATCGTGGCGACGACCTGGTCGACCGAGGCGCCGGCCTGCGTCGCGACGCTCGAGGCGGCAATCGCCAGCTGGTTGGCCTGACGGGCATTGTCGGCATTCTGGCGCACGGTGCCCGTCAGTTCTTCCATCGAGGCGGCGGTTTCTTCCAGCGCTGCAGCCTGCTGTTCGGTGCGGCTCGACAGGTCGAAGCTGCCGGCGGCGATTTCGCCCGAGGCGCCGCTGATGGTCTGGGTGCCGGTGCGCACTTCGTCGACGATCCTGGCCAGGCTGGCATTCATGTTGCCCAGCGCGCGCAGCAGGGCGCCCGTTTCATCGCTGGCGCTGCTGTCGATGCGCACGGTCAGGTCGCCAGCAGCGACCTGTTCGGCAGCCTGCACGGCGCGGCGCAGCGGCCCGGTGATCGAGCGGGTCAGCAGCCAGGCGAAGACGCCGCCCAGCAGCAGGGCGCCGGCTGCCAGCGAGCCGATGACGACCTTGCCCCGTGATGCGGTGCCGGCAATCATTGCCGCGCTGTCGCTGATGTGCTTTTGCTGCAGGTTGACCAGGTCACGGACGCGCCCTTCATAGGCCTTGGCGGCCGGCGTGAATTGCTGGTTCAGAATCTGTTCAGCCAGTTCGGTATTGCCCTCGGCCTTGGCCTTGATGGCGCCGTCGCGTGCCTTGCTGTAGGCGGCGCGGTGTTCCATCACCGACTTGAACAGGGCCGTTTCCTCGTCACCCGTAATCAACGGTTCGATCTTCTTGACCAGATCGGCCGACAGCTTGCCGGTGGCGGCCGCGTCTTCCTTGAAGTAGGCGGTCAGCGAGCCGTCGCTGCTCTTGACGATGGCGGCGGTGCGGCGCACGGCGGCGAAAATCTGCGTGTACCACTCGGCGATCATGCGTTCTTTCGCCAGTGGCTCGGCCAGGATGATCTGCGTTTCCTGCGCGACCTGATTCAGCCGCCAGACGCCAACGGTCGCGATGATGACCGTCATCATGAGAGTCACTAAGAACCCAGCTGCCAGTCGCGTTCCGATATTGAGTTTGATGAAGTTGCCCATGTTTTGATCTGCGTGAAGTAGGTGAATGCGGCGCGGCCCAGGACCGGGGATGGGTGACCCGTCGACTGTCTCGACCGGTGTTGTAATTTACTTAAAGTTTAAAGTTGCCTGTCACAATTATTGCCCAACTGAAATGAAAATGCACCCAGAATGGGTGGTAATTGGTGGTTTTGTGACCGGCCAGCGACAGTGCTGCCAGAGAAGTTAACGCCTTGATATGAGGCGATATTTGCCGCTATAAGGTATAATTTCTATTTCCCGCGTGTGCCGTTCGGCACCATCAGCACAATGACCAAATTCGTATTCGTCACTGGCGGCGTCGTCTCTTCCCTGGGCAAAGGGATTGCAGCCGCCTCCCTCGCCGCAATCCTCGAGAGCCGCGGTCTCAAAGTCACCATGCTCAAGCTCGATCCGTACATCAACGTCGATCCGGGCACCATGAGTCCAACCCAGCACGGCGAAGTGTTCGTCACCGACGACGGCGCCGAGACTGACCTCGACCTTGGCCACTACGAGCGTTTCATCAGCACCCGCATGAAAAAGGTGAATAATTTCACCACGGGTCAGATCTATGAATCGGTGATCCGCAAGGAACGTCGTGGCGAATACCTCGGCAAGACCGTGCAGGTGATCCCGCACATCACCAACGAGATCCAGGATTACATCCGCCGCGGCGCCGAAGGCGTCGACGTGGCGCTGGTCGAAATCGGCGGCACCGTCGGCGACATCGAGTCGCTGCCGTTCCTCGAAGCGGCGCGCCAGCTGTCGCTGCGTTCGGGCCGCAAGGGCGCTGCATTCGTGCACCTGACGCTTGTGCCGTTCATCGCCTCGGCCGGCGAACTCAAGACCAAGCCAACCCAGCACAGCGTGCAGAAGCTGCGCGAAATCGGCATCTCGCCCAACGCGCTGCTGTGCCGCGCCGACCGCCCGATCCCGGACGACGAGCGCGCCAAGATTTCGCTGTTTGCCAACGTCGAAGAGCAGGCCGTCATTTCGGTGTGGGACGTCGACACCATCTACAAGGTGCCGCAAGTGCTGTGCGACCAGGGCCTGGATGACATCATCCTCGAGGCGCTCGGCCTGGAAGCACCAAAAGCCGACCTGTCGATGTGGACCAAGCTGATCCACACGCTCGAGAATCCGAAGCACGAAGTCACGATCGGCATGGTCGGCAAGTACGTCGACCTGATCGAGTCGTACAAGTCGCTGACCGAAGCGCTGCGCCACGCTGGCATCCATACCGAAAGCCGCGTCAACATCGAGTACCTCGATTCCGAAGAAATCGAAACCCGCGGCTGCGACCACCTGGCCAAGTACGATGCGATCCTGGTGCCGGGCGGCTTCGGCAAGCGCGGTGTCGAAGGCAAGATCGCCGCTGCCCGCTATGCCCGCGAAAACAAGATCCCGTACCTGGGCATTTGCCTCGGCATGCAGGTCGCGCTGATCGAGTACGCACGCAATATGGCGGGCCTGGCCAACGCCAACTCGACCGAGTTCGATCCGGAAACCGACCAGCCGGTCGTGGCCCTGATCACCGAGTGGCAGAACCACGACGGCAAGGTCGAAAAGCGCGACACCAACTCGAACCTGGGCGGCACGATGCGCCTGGGCGCGCAGACCTGCGCCGTCAACCCGGGCACGCTGGCCGCTGAAATCTACGGCAACGTCGTCACCGAGCGTCACCGCCACCGCTACGAAGGCAACAACCACTACCTGCCAAAGGTCGAGGCTGCCGGCCTGACCGTGTCGGCGCGTACGCCGAACGAAGACCTGTGCGAAATCATGGAACTGCCACGCACCGGCGCGAACTCGCACCCTTGGTATATGGGCGTGCAGTTCCACCCGGAGTTCAAGTCGACGCCGCGCAACGGCCACCCGCTGTTCACGTCGTTCATCAAGGCCGCCCTGACGCACCAGGCATCGAACACCAACACTGCCGCCAACGTTGAACTGGCTGCACCAGCACTCCAAGGAGACGCAGCATGAAACTTGCCGGATTCGACGTCGGCCTCGAGCACCCGATCTTTTTGATCGCCGGCACCTGCGTGATCGAATCGCGCCAGATGGCGATGGACACGGCGGGTACGCTCAAGGAAATCACCGCAGCGCTGGGTATTCCGTTCATCTACAAATCGTCGTTCGACAAGGCCAATCGCTCGTCGGGCAAGTCGTTCCGCGGTCCTGGCATCGACAAGGGTCTCGAGATCCTGGCTGACGTGCGCCGCGAAATCGGTGTGCCGGTGCTGACCGACGTGCATGATGCCGAGATGATCCCGCATGTCGCGAGCATCGTCGACGTGCTGCAGACGCCAGCGTTCCTGTGCCGCCAGACCGATTTCATCAACGCCTGCGCGCGTTCGGGTAAACCGGTCAATATCAAGAAGGGCCAGTTCCTGGCCCCGGGCGACATGAAGAACGTCATCGACAAGGCGCGCGCCGCTGCGCGCGACGCCGGCCTCGAAGAAGATAACTTCATGGCCTGCGAGCGCGGTGCGTCGTTCGGCTACAACAACCTGGTGTCGGACATGCGTGGCCTGGCCATCATGCGCGAATCGAACTGCCCGGTGGTGTTCGATGCGACCCACTCGGTGCAGCTGCCGGGCGGGCAGGGCACGTCGTCGGGCGGCCAGCGCGAGCACATTCCTGTGCTGTCGCGCGCCGCCGTGGCGTCGGGTATTGCCGGCCTGTTCATGGAAACGCACCCGGATCCGGCCAATGCGATGTCGGATGGTCCGAATGCGGTGCCGCTGGCGCGCATGAAGGAGCTCCTGACGACGCTGGTCGAGATCGACCGCGTCGTCAAGAAGTCACCGTTCCTGGAATTCGACTTCAAGTAACCGTTCAGGTTTGGATGCACCGTGTTGCGGGTATCCCTGGGGGACCCGGAGCACGGTGGTCCCCCCAAGATTACCTACCTTCTGGAGACTGAGAAACATGAGTGCTATCGTTGATATCATCGGCCGCGAAATCCTGGATTCGCGCGGTAACCCTACCGTCGAATGTGACGTCCTGCTCGAATCGGGCGTGATGGGCCGCGCGGCAGTGCCGTCGGGCGCATCGACCGGCTCGCGCGAAGCGATCGAACTGCGTGACGGCGATCCGAAGCGCTACTTCGGCAAAGGCGTGCTGCAAGCCTGCGAAAATATCAACACCGAGATCTCCGAAGCGATCATGGGCCTGGACGCGAACGAGCAAGCGTTCCTGGACCGCACCCTGATCGATCTCGACGGCACCGAAAACAAGAGCCGCCTGGGCGCCAACGCCATGCTGGCCGTGTCGATGGCCGTGGCCAAGGCCGCCGCCGAAGAAGCGGGCCTGCCGCTGTACCGCTACTTCGGCGGTTCGGGCGCGATGCAGATGCCGGTGCCGATGATGAACGTCATCAATGGCGGCGCGCACGCCGACAACAACCTGGATATCCAGGAATTCATGATCATCCCGGTGGGCGCCCCATCGTTCAAGGAAGCCATCCGCTACGGCGCCGAGGTGTTCCACACGCTGAAAAAAATCCTGCACGCACGCGGCCTGAACACGGCAGTCGGCGACGAAGGCGGTTTCGCCCCGTCGGTGGCCAACCATGAAGAAGCCATCAAGCTGATCATGGAAGCGATCGAGCAGGCCGGTTACGTTGCCGGCAAGGACATCGCGCTGGGCCTCGATTGCGCCGCCAGCGAGTTCTACAAGGATGGCCGTTACGTGCTCGAAGGCGAAGGCGGCCTGAGCCTGTCGGCAGCCGACTTCACCAACATGCTCTCGACCTGGTGCGACAAGTACCCGATCATCTCGATCGAAGACGCGATGCACGAAGGTGACTGGGAAGGCTGGGCCACCCTGACCGCGGCACTGGGCAAGAAGGTTCAGCTGGTGGGGGACGACCTGTTCGTCACCAACACCAAGATCCTGAAAGAGGGCATCCAGAAGGGCATCGCCAACTCGATCCTCATCAAGATCAACCAGATCGGCACGCTGACCGAAACGTTCGCCGCCATCGAGATGGCCAAGCGCGCCGGCTACACCGCCGTGATCTCGCACCGCTCGGGTGAAACCGAAGATTCGACCATCGCCGATATCGCAGTGGGCCTGAACGCACTGCAGATCAAGACCGGTTCGCTGTCGCGTTCGGACCGCATGGCCAAGTACAACCAGTTGCTGCGCATCGAGGAAGACCTGGGCGACATCGCCAGCTACCCGGGCCGTGACGCGTTCTACAACCTGAAGTAATCCCCTGGGGCCGGCGCGCGGGATGGGATCATCCCACCCGCGCGTCGGCTTTTTCATCTCCTTTGTTTTTCACCATGCGCCTGATCACGATTGCCCTGGCTGTTCTGCTCGTGCTGATCCAGTATCCCCTCTGGCTTGGCAAAGGCGGCTGGCTGTCCGTGGCCGACATGCAGAACCAGGTCGAAACCACGCGCATCAAGACCGAGCAGCTCGCCGCGCGCAACAGCAAGCTCGACTCCGAAGTCGATGACCTGACCGAAGGCACGGGCGCCGTCGAAGAGCGTGCGCGCTATGACCTGGGCATGATCAAGCAGAACGAGATTTTCGTGCAGGTGCTGCGCAAGAATGAAATCCCGGTCGAATCGATGACCGTGCCGCCACCACCGCCACCGCCGAAACCGGGCGCCAAGCCAGCTGGCGCTGCCGCACACTGAACCCTATCATCATGACCGAAGAAACTACCCCGATCGATCCCGCCAGCCTCGATTCGCTCGATGCGATCGCAGACTGCCTGGCCGAAGCGTTCGAAGATGGCGATGGCGCCGTGATTACGGCAGCCCTGCAGGCAGTGGCGCAAGCGCCCGCCCTGGGTGAACTGGCCGCCAGCGTGGGCATGCCGCGCGACGCGCTGCAGGCGGCGATGACGGCAGGGGAGTTCGACATGGACCTGACCCTCGAGATCATGAAGGTGGTCGACCTGCACATGAGTGGCGGCAAGTAAGACGCTTCGCCACGTACGTAAAAAAACGTCGTTCCCGCGAAGGCGGGAACCCAAGTTTGCATGCAGACCGGCTGATTCAACGTTGCCGGCTGCGTGAACTACTTGGGTTCCAGCCTGCGCTGGAACGACGTTTTTGCGCTAACTTATCAGCGATACAGCGGCCCATGAAGGGCCGCAGTGGTTTTTACTCTTTCGACTGCGACGATGCGTCGCCCTGCTCGTGGCCTGCGCCTTGCTCCAGGAATGCGCGCAGCATCCATGCATTTTTCTCGTGCACTTCCATGCGGGTCGACAGCATGTCGGCGGTCGGGAAATCGTCGATTTCGTCAGCAATACGCACGGCGGCGCGCGCGGTGCGGATCACGGCTTCCTGGCCTTCGACCAGTTGACGGATCATCTCTTTGGCCGACGGCACGTCGGTTTCTTCGGTGATGGTCGACAGTTCCACATAACGCTTGTAGGTGCCTGGTGCGAAGTGGCCCAGTGCGCGGATACGCTCGGCGATATCGTCCAGTGCGGTCCACAGTTCGGTGTACTGCTCCTGGAACATCACGTGCAGGGTCTGGAACATCGGACCGGTCACGTTCCAGTGGAAGTTGTGGGTCTTGAGGTACAGCATGTAGCTGTCGGCCAGCACGGTCGAGAGCGATTCGACGATTTTTGCGCGGTCTTCGGTGTTGATGCCAATATCGATGTTCATATGCGTTTCTCCGTTAGTCAGTGAGATGTATTTGGTGCCACTGTCTGAAAATACAACAGTATCAAACAAGCATCAGCTTATCACTTCGCGCGAAAAGTTGAAGTCCACGAGAATTTCTGAAATCGGGGCAATACAGGGGCGCGCAACGCTGCTACCTTGGAGGGTGTGTCGACGAAAGCGCGCCACGGTGAGTGGTGCAGATGCGTGATCCCATCGTTTGTCAGACTGGAGGCATCATGAACAGGCAGGTCATCTTCAACCTTGCGGTCAGCGATCTGGACCGGTCCAAGGCCTTCTTTGCCAGCCTTGGCTTTCACTTCAAGCCGCAATACAGCAGCGACAACACGGCCTACATGGTCGTCGTCGACGACTGCATCCACGCCATGCTGATGACCGAAGCCTTCTTCGCTTCGCTGATCGATAAACCCGTGGCGTCGGCGCATCAGGCCAACGAGGTGATTATTTGCCTGAGTTGCGAGAGCCGCGAAGAACTCGAAGGACTGATCGCCCGGGCGCGCGCTGCGGGCGCCCGTATTCCGCATTCGCTGGAAGACCATGGTTTCATGGTCGACCAGGGATTCGAGGACCTCGATGGTCATCTGTGGAATCTGGTGTGGGTGGCGCCGCAGCCCTGATGGGCTGCGACGCGTCACGGCATTGCTTTAGTGCGTGCTGCCGCTCGGAGGGATCAGCGTCTGGGCTGCAGTATCGACGGCAAACAGCTGCGCGCAATCGACCTTATCGAACGAGTAGTGCTTGCCGCAGAAATCGCAGTTGATGCCCAGTTCGCCCAGCTCGTCCAGCGCCGTTTCCACTTCCTGCTGGCCCAGCATCTTGAGCATGTTGCCGACCTTTTCACGGTTGCAACTGCAATGGAATTGCGGGTGCATCGGGTCGAACACGCGGATCGTCTCTTCCCAGAACAGGCGGTGCAGCAGCGTCGAAATGTCGGTCGACAGCAGCTCTTCGTGCTTGAGCGTGCCGCCCAGCGCTGCGGCGCGGTTCCAGGTTTCCAGGTCTTCTGCCTCGGAGGCCTGCTTGGTCTGGTCTTCGCCACCGCTGTGACGCGGCAGCTTTTGCAGCAGCATGCCGCGCGCGACCTTGTCGTCGGCGGCAACCCACAGGCGCGTGTCGAGCTGCTCCGAACGCAGCATGTAGTTTTCGATGACCGTGGCGACGTCGTCGCCGTCCAGCGGGACGATGCCCTGGTACGGCTGCTGGCCCGGCATCTTTTCGAGCGGGTCGAGCGTGATCACGAAGCGGCCGGTGCCCTGCACATTGACCAGCTGGCCGAGCGTGGCGTCGTCGGTGACGTCGACGTCCGGTGCCAGCTTGGCCGTGGCGCGCATGCGCAGGTCGGCGTCGCATTCGACGACGAGCAGGCGCACCGGGCCGTCGCCGTGAATCTGCATCACGATCGAGCCGTTGAACTTGAGGTTGGCCGACAGCAGGGCGCAGGCGGCCACCATCTCGCCCAGCACCGAGCGCACCGCTTTCGGGTAGCCGTGGCGCGCCTGGATCTCGCGCCAGGTGTCGGAAATCTCGACCAGCTCGCCGCGCACGGCGGCGTTGTCGAAGATGAATTTTTGCAGCGTGTCGCCGGTGGTGCGCGTGATGTCAAGCGTGGTGTCTGGTGTCGTCATTCTTTATCCGATTCTCTTTAGCTGTGTATTGAATAGCTGGCCTCGCGCGACATAGCTCGCGGCATTGCCCTGCAGGCGCAGCAGGTCTTCTTGTGTCAGTGTCCGCACCACTTTCGCGGGCGAACCCAGGATCAGTGAGTGATCGGGAAATGTCTTGTTCTCGGTGACCAGCGCGCCGGCGCCGACCAGGCAACCCTTGCCGATGCGGGCGCCGTTGAGAATCACCGCACCGATGCCGATCAGCGAGCCGTCGCCGACCGTACAACCGTGCAGCATGGCCTGGTGGCCGATCGTCACGCCCTGGCCGATGTCGAGCGGATAGCCCATATCGGTGTGCATCACGGTGCCTTCCTGCACATTGCTGTCTTCGCCAATGGTGATGCGTTCGTTGTCGCCCCGCAGCGTGGCCCCGAACCACACCGACGTATTGGCCGCCAGCGTGACCTTGCCGATCAGCGTGGCCGAATCGGCGACAAACGCCGACGGATCGATCTCGGGTGCATGTTCGCCCAGCTGGTAAATGGCCATGGATGCGCTCGCAGAAGGTTGGAATGGCGCTATTTTACCGCCCCATGCCCCGGGCAGCGCCGGCTTCGCCATCGCCCGAAGACCGGCAGATGGGGCCACGCTGCGCGAATTCAACGGCCCGGCGATATAATTGCCTGAACGATCGTACTTTTTTCGAGGCTTCATGAAACTTTCACGCTCAGAATTTGTCACCGTGCGCGGCCTGCGCCTTCACGTGCGCCATTGGGGGAACGAGGGCGCGCCCAAGCTGTTCATGCTGCACGGCTGGATGGACGTGGCCGCCTCGTTCCAGTTCGTCGTCGATGCCCTGGAGGGCGACTGGCACGTGATCGCGCCGGACTGGCGCGGCTTCGGACACAGCGACCGCTCGGGCGCCGATACTTACTGGTTCCCGGATTACGTGGCCGACCTCGATGCGCTGCTTGACCGGTTTGCTCCGGACGAGGCCGTGAACCTGCTCGGCCACAGCATGGGCGGCAATATCGCTGGCCTGTACGCCGGTGTGCGGCCCCACCGCGTGGGCAAGCTGATCAACCTGGAAGGTTTCGGCCTGCCGGCCACGAAGGCGGCGCAGTATCCAAAACGGCTGGCCAACTGGCTCGACGAATTGCGCGCGCCACCCGAGATGCGTGGCTATGCGAGCCTCGACGAGGTGGCCGCGCGCCTGCGCAAGACCAATCCGCGCCTTTCCTACGAGCGCTCGAGCTTTCTCGCTGCCCACTGGTCCGAGCAGGACCGCGACGGCCAGTGGCGCATCCTGGGGGATCCGGCGCACAAGATGACGGGGCCGCTGCTGTACCACGTCGACGAAATGATGGCGGCCTGGTCGGCCATCACGGCGCCGGTGCTGTGGGTCGAGGCGGAGGACACCGACATGTGGCGCTGGATGGGCGCGAAGGAGCAGGCGCGCGCCGAAGTCGACCGCCGCATGGGGTATCTGCAGCACGTCACGGCGCGTATGGTGCCGCAGGCGGGGCATATGCTGCACCACGATCAGCCCGAATTGCTGGCGCGCATGATCGAAGACTTCCTCGCTGCACCGACAGTTTGATGCGCGTACAATGGAGCGTCCATCCTGCCTGCTGAAAATTCCATGCTGAAAGTCGACCTGCACTGCCATTCCAATGTTTCCGACGGCGTTCTCGCGCCAGCGGACGTGGCCGCTTACGCCGGCAAGAGTGGCGTGAATGTATGGGCGCTGACCGACCATGACGAAATCAGCGGCGTGAAGGCTGCGCGGCAGGCGGCCACGACGCTGGGCATGCGTTTCGTGGCGGGCGTCGAGATTTCGGTGACCTGGGCCAACGAGACGGTGCACGTCGTCGGGCTACAGGTCGATGAAAACAACCCTGCGCTGATCGCCGGCCTGGCCGCAACCCGCAATGGGCGCGAAAAAAGGGCCCGCGAAATGGCGGCGCAGCTCGAGCAGGCCGGCATTCCCACGCCGTATGAAGGCGCGCTGCGCTACGTCGCCAATCCCGACCTGATGTCGCGCACCCATTTTGCGCGCTACCTGTGCGAGATCGGCGTCTGCACGACGACGTCCGACGTGTTCCGCCGCTTCCTCACCGAAGGCAAGCCGGGTTATGTGCCGCATCGCTGGGCCACGCTCGGCGAAGCAATGGGCTGGATCCAGGGGGCGGGCGGCATCGCCGTCATCGCGCATCCGGGCCGCTACCGCTTCAGCGACACGGCCCAGGGCGCACTGTTCGATGAATTCCGCCAGCTGGGCGGCACTGCCATCGAGGTGGTCACCGGCAGCCACACGCCGGACCAGTACGGCACCTACGCCGAAGTCGCGCGCCGTTATGGTTTTCTTGCATCGCGCGGCACCGACTTCCACGCGCCCGGCGAATCGCGGGTCGAGTTCGCCGAACTGCCCCCATTGCCATCTGGCGTGACGCCGGTCTGGCACGACTGGTTCTAACCCTCCCTGGCGTCTGACTGTACGGCTGCCGCTTCTGCGGCTGGCCGCGTTACGCCTTTTGCTTTCCTATTTTTATAAAGAATTTGCCGACTAGCTCTTGTAAAAGCCGTTTTATACTCCAATTGGAGTATATGCAGCGTATGGAGAGCACAATGAAAGCAGTTTTACCCCAACAGAAACTCCCCGACAGCGACAAGGTCACGGTCAACGTTGGCCTGGTCGACCTGGCCCAGGTGGACTTGCTCGTCGAGGAAGGGTTCTATTCCAACCGTACCGATCTGGTGCGCACGGCCATTCGCAACCTGCTCACGCAGCATGCCGACGTGATCCGCCAGACCATCGTGCGCAAGCGCTATGTGATGGGCCTGTACCGCTACTCGGTGCAGGAACTCGAACAACTGGTGGCAGAGGGTCAGCAACTGGATATCCATGTGCTGGGCCTCGCGGTCATCGAAGACAACGTATCACCCGAACTTGCCCGGAATGCGATCGCTTCGATCCAGGTCCTGGGCGCCTTTGTTGCATCACCTGCCGTGCGCGCCGCGCTGGCAGATCGCACCCTTACCTAGACTGGAATGCTATGAAATCGCTCGACCAATTCATGAACAAGATGATGACCTCTGCCCGCCTCGTGCAGAACAAGGATGTGGCCTCGGCCACCGCCACGATCCAGCAAGCGCTGGCGCAGGCCGGCCTGATGCCGGGGCAGGGGCATGGACAAGGGCAGAGCACCGCACCTGCCAGCAAGGACGCTACGGCATTTGTGGACATCAACCCGGCGCCGGATTGGCAAGCCCAGCTGCGCAAGGGTCAGGCCGCCATGCGCGCCGCCGGCGTCGGTGTCGGCATTGGCATGCCTCAAGATGACGATGTGGCGGTCATGGACGACATCGCCGGTGGCACCTTCACGGCGGGCGTCTTTTCAAACGCCGCCGGCCGCCGCCGCTACAAGCTGTACATTCCGTCGCAACCGGCGACCGCGCCGCGCCCGCTGATCGTCATGCTGCACGGCTGCACGCAGAATCCCGACGATTTCGCGCTCGGCACCGGCATGAACCGGCTGGCCGAAGAAGCCAACTGCCTCGTGCTGTATCCGGAGCAGGACAGCGCGTCGAACCGCACCCAGTGCTGGAACTGGTTCGAGTCAGGCCACCAGGCGCGCGATGCGGGCGAACCGGGCATCATTGCCGGGCTGACGCGGCAAATCGTCAAGGAACACGGCGCCGATCCGGCGCAGGTGTTTGTGGCCGGCATGTCGGCGGGCGGGGCGATGGCGGCCGTGCTGGGCGCCGAGTATCCGGACCTGTTCGCGGCAGTGGGCGTGCACTCCGGTTTGCCGGCCGGTAGCGGGCGCGACATGATCACCGGCTTGCAGGCCATGAAGAAGCCGGCCAAGGGGCGCACCTTGCGCGAAGCAGTGCCTGTCATCGTGTTCCATGGCAGCACCGATCACGTGGTGACGCCGGCCAATGGCGACGCCGTGCTGCAGCAGTATGTGGGCGCTCACGCCGGCCTGCACGCTGCGCCGCTGAGCGTGCGCCACGACGATGCCGCCCATGGCGGGCGCCGTTGCCGCCGCAGTGTCTGGCGCGATGATGCGGGCCGGGCGATGGCGGAGCAGTGGGTCGTGCAGGGCGCAGGGCATGCCTGGGCCGGTGGCAATGCGGCAGGATCGCATACCGATGCGGCGGGGCCATCGGCGTCGAAGGAGATGCTGCGCTTCTTCCTGGGCGCACAACGCTGATACGGCAGGCACGCGCGACTGTGCCCTTGAATTTTCCGACAGGCAGCCCAATATTGGCATCCTGTCATTAATTCAGGAGTTGTCTGCCATGAAGCGCATTGTTCTTTTCCTCGCCACCAATCTTGCCGTCGTCCTGGTGCTGTCGCTGGTCATGAACGTGCTCGGTCTTGGCCGCGCCGTCTCGGCGCAGGGCATCGACTTCGCTTCGCTGGCCGTGATGTCGCTGGTCATCGGCTTTACCGGTTCGTTCATCTCGCTGTTGATCAGCAAACCGATGGCCAAATGGTCGACCGGTGCGCGCGTGATCGAGCAACCGGCCAACTCCACCGAGCAATGGCTGGTGGACACCGTGCGCCGCCTGGCCGAACGTGCCGGCATCGGCATGCCCGAAGTCGCCGTCTACGATGGCGAGCCAAATGCGTTCGCCACCGGCGCGTTCAAGAATTCGGCGCTGGTCGCCGTTTCTACTGGGCTGCTGCAAAGCATGAATCAGGATGAAGTCGAAGCCGTCCTGGGCCACGAAGTCGCCCACATCGCCAATGGCGACATGGTCACGCTGACGCTGATCCAGGGCGTGGTCAATACCTTCGTCGTGTTCTTCGCGCGCGTGGTCGGCTTCTTTGTCGACAAGGTGCTGTTCCGTAAAGAGGGCGACGCGCCCGGCATTGGCTATTACGCGACCGTGATGGTCTGCGAAATCCTGTTCGGCCTGCTGGCCTCGATCATCGTGGCCTGGTTCTCGCGCCAGCGTGAATTCCGCGCCGACGCCGGCGCCGCCAAGCTGATGGGCAGCCCGGTGCCGATGCAGCACGCGCTGGCCCGTCTGGGCGGCTTCGCGCCGGGCGCGCTGCCGAAAGCGATGTCGGCCTCGGGCATTTCCGGCAGCGGCGGCGGCTGGGGCGCGCTGTTCTCGACCCACCCGCCGATGGAGCAGCGTATTGCCGCGCTCCAGTCGCTGCCTAACCAATAACAAGGACACCATCCATGGGCCAGTTTTTCCAGATCCACCCTGAAAACCCGCAAGCGCGCCTGATCAAGCAGGCCGCGCAGATCGTCAGCGCCGGCGGCATCGTCGCGCTGCCAACCGATTCCGCATACGCACTCGTCTGCCGGCTGGACGACAAGAACGCGGTCGAGAAGCTGCGCCGCATTCGTGGCGTCGATGACAAGCACCACCTGACGCTGCTGGTGCGCGACCTGTCCGAGGTGGCACAGTATGCGCGCGTGGATAACACGCAATACCGCCTGCTCAAGGCCACGATGCCGGGGCCGTACACGGTGATCCTGGAGGCCACGCGCGAGCTGCCGCGGCGCCTGTCGCATCCATCGCGCAAAACGATTGGCCTGCGCGTGCCCGAAAACCGCATCACGCTGGCGCTGCTCGAAGAGCTGGGCGAGCCGCTGATCGGCACCACGCTGCAACTGCCGGGCGACGAGCACATGCTGTCCGATCCCGATGAAGTGCGCGAGCGCCTCGAAAAGCAGATCGAACTGATCATCGACGGCGGCGCCGGCATGCTGGAAGCCACCACCGTGATCGACCTGACCGGTCCCGAGCCGGTGCTGATTCGCGAGGGCAGGGGCGACCCGGCGGCGTTCGGCCTGTAATCAACCGGGCTGCAGCCTGCAAGGCTGCCTTAAGTATTCCACCGGTCAAGTACGCGCCGCGCTCTGATAGAATCAGCCCCCATGGAAGAAACGATTCGCACCATCGCGGTGTATGCGCTGCCGGTCCTTTTTGCAATCACGCTGCACGAAGCCGCCCACGCCTACGCCGCCAAGTACTTTGGCGACAATACCGCCTATTCGCAGGGGCGCATGAGCCTCAACCCGCTGGTGCACATCGACATCTGGGGCACGATCGTGATCCCCGTTCTGATGTTCCTGTTCACGCCGTTCGTGTTCGGCTATGCCAAACCGGTGCCCGTCGAATTCGGGCGTCTGCGCAATCCGAAGCGCGATATGGCGTGGGTATCGCTGGCCGGCCCGTTTGCCAACTTCGTCATGGCCGTGCTGTGGCTGATCCTGGGCGTGCTGCTCGTATTCTTCCAGGTCGGCGAAGAATTCCCGCACAAGATGGCGCAGGCCGGCATCGTCGTCAACCTCTTGATCATGGCCTTCAACCTGCTCCCGATCCCGCCGCTCGATGGTGGCCGGGTCGTGACGGCGATGCTGCCGCATCGCGCGGCCTATGCGTTTGCCCGCATCGAGCCATACGGCTTCTTCATCGTGCTGGCGCTGGTCATGCTCAGGGTCGTCGGCTACTGGCTCACGCCGGTGATGGCGCTGGGTGGTTATCTGGTGCAGCTGGCAGCCACGCCCTTCACGTTCTTCCTGCTCTGAGCCGATGACCACCGGCACACATATGGCGGCCTTGCCCGCGTCGCCCTGGGTAGCGCGCTTCGCACCGCTGGCCAGGCCAGGCGAAGCGCTTGATCTGGCCTGTGGCAACGGGCGCCACACGCGCCTGCTCGCGGCGCAAGGTTTCCAGGTGCTGGCCGTTGATCGCAATCCGGCTGCGCTGGCCGCCAGCGCGGGCGAGGGCGTGACGACCTTGGCCTGCGATCTCGAAGCCGATGGCGCAAGCTGGCCATTCGAAGCAGGGCGCTTTGCCGTCATCGTCGTTACCAATTACCTGCACCGGCCGCTGTTTGCGCAGATCGCGGCCAGCCTGCGGCCCGACGGGATCCTGATCTACGAAACCTTCGCGCAAGGCAACGAGGTCTATGGGAAGCCGTCGAATCCGGCGTTCCTGCTCGCGCCCGGCGAACTGCTGGCGCTGGCCCATGATGGCGGTCTGCAGGTGCTGGCGTATGAGGATGGCCACGTTGAGCGGCCCCATCCGGCGCAGGTGCAGCGCCTGTGCGCCGCCGGCCATGCGTACCGCAAAACCGAGGCCTGGCTCGACCATATTGTGGTCAGGAATGAACCATAGGGGCGGGCTATCCGCTACAATCAGATTTTTAAATGAATGGCACGGTCCAAAGATTATGATTAAGGGCAGTATCGTAGCAATCGTCACCCCGATGTTCGAAGATGGCACCGTCGACCGCGATTCCCTGCGCGCGCTGATCGACTGGCACATCGCCGAAGGTACCGACGCGATCGTCATCGTGGGCACGACCGGCGAATCGGCGACCCTGTCGCCGGAAGAGCATTGCGAACTCGTCAAGCTGGCTGTCGACCATGTCGCCGGCCGCATCCCTGTCATCGCCGGCACCGGCGGCAATTCGACCGTGGAAGCCATTGCGCTGACCCGCCATGCGAAAGCCGTCGGCGCGGACGCGTCCCTGCAGGTCGTGCCGTACTACAACCGGCCGACGCAAGAGGGCATGTACCGCCACTTCCGCACGATTGCCGAAGCCGTCGACTTGCCGATCATCCTGTACAACGTGCCGGGCCGTACCGTGGCCGACATGGCCAACGAGACCGTCGCGCGTCTGGCGCCGATCGAGAACATCGTCGGCATCAAGGACGCCACCGGCAATATCGGGCGCGGCATCGAACTGCTCAAGATGGTCGATAAATCCTTCGCCGTGTACTCGGGCGACGATCCGACCGCGATGGCGCTGATGTTCTGCGGCGGCGCCGGCAATATTTCGGTGACCGCCAACGTGGCGCCGCGCGCAATGCACGAACTGTGTGTGGCTGCCATGAACGGCGACATCGCACGCGCGCTCGAGATCAACAACCGCGTGCTCGGCCTGCACGCCAGGCTGTTCGTCGAACCGAATCCGGTGCCCGTCAAATGGGCGCTGGCCGAGATGGGCAAGATGCCGGCGGGCCTGCGCCTGCCGCTCGCGCCGCTGTCCTCCCAATACCACGAGATCGTACGTGCCGCCCTGGTGGAAGCCGGCGTTCATTCCCCATCCTGAATCCGCAAGGGTTCGGGTTACTGACCTGATATCGAACGACATGACTATTCGCAAGACTAAGAATTCAAACGGCGCATCCCTGATCAACGCTCCTGCCGCCGCCCGTGTGCTCTCGCTCACGGTCATCGCGTTCAGCCTGGCAGCCTGCACCACGATTTTCAGTGGCGACAAAGTCGACTACAAGGGTACCAAGAAGGCCGCACCGCTGGACGTGCCGCCCGACCTGACCAAGCTGCAGCGCGACAACCGCTACGCGATTCCGGATGGCCGTGGCGTTGCCACCGCATCCGAATTCCAGCAGGGCCAGGCCGCAGCGGCTGCCGGCGGCGTGCCGTCGGTTGCCGGTATGTCGGCATCCGGCCAGCCGATCGGCCCGATCTCGACCGACGCTGTCAGCGTGCAGCGCAATGGCGACCAGCGCTGGCTGGTGGTCAAGCAAACGCCTGAACAGCTGTGGCCGCAACTGCGCCAGTTCTGGGAAGAGCAGGGCTTCGCGCTCGAGACCGAGTCGGCCACCACCGGCACCATGGAAACCGCCTGGGTCGAGAACCGCTCGAAGATTCCGCAAGACTTCGTGCGCCGTGCCATCGGCCGCGTGTTCGACAGCGCCTACTCGACCGGCGAGCGCGACAAGTTCCGCACGCGCCTCGAGCGCCTGCCGGATGGCTCGACCGAGATCTGGGTCAGCCACCGCGGTGCCGAAGAAGTCCTGACCGGCCCACAGAGCGAAACCACGACCTGGACCGTGCGTCCCAACGATCCGGGCCTGGAGTCGCAATACCTGAGCCGCATCGTCGCTCTGCTGACGGGCGCGAAGGAAGTCGCTCCAGCCGAAGCCATGGTCGCCAACGCGCCGCTGGCGCCACAGCATGCCAAGCTGGTGGGTGACAAGGTCGAGGTCGATGAAGGCTTCGACCGCGCATGGCGCCGTGTCGGCCTGGCACTGGATCGCGTCGGGTTCACCGTCGAAGACCGCGACCGCGTGCAGGGCATCTACTTCGTGCGCTATGTCGATCCGGATGCAGGCGAGACCAAGTACGGCTTCTTCAAGCGCCTGTTCACGTTCGGCAAGTCGGAAGATGACGCGAAAGAAGCGCAGCGCTACCGCGTGCTGGTCAAGGCCGCACAGGGCGCGAACGTGAGCGAAGTGTCGGTGCAGACCAACGACGGCAAGGCGGAAACGTCGCCGACGACGACCAAGATCCTGACGCTGCTGAACAACGAGCTGAAGTAATCCTCGTTGCAGCAACAAGAAACCGGCCAAGTGGCCGGTTTTTTTACGCTTGTTGTCATGGTATCCAGTAGGGTGGACGGGTTGCCCGTCCACGCGTTCGAAAGCAACAGACGTAAAAAAACCGGCCCGCAGGCCGGTTTCTTCATACCGAGTAACGAATTACTTGGTGGTAGCAGCAGCGTCAGCAGCTTGGGTAGCCGAGGTCTGAGCAGCGGCAGCAGCGTCGGTTGCGGTCGAAGCAGCAGCAGCTGCGTCGGTTGCAGCAGCGTCAGCAGCAGCAGCAGCTGGAGCGGTTGCGTCAGCAGCTGGCATGGTTGCGTCAGCAGGAGCGACGACAGCAGCTGGGGTTTCGGTCACTGGTGCGACTGGAGCTTCTTCTTTCTTAGCGCAAGCAGCCAGGGTAACAGCGAACAGGGAAGCGATCAGCAGGGATTTTTTCATGGTTTTTTCCTTAGTATTTACAAAAGTAGAACTACTTGATACGAATAATAATTACCGGTAATTATTTCTCGATGGAATTCTCGTGCCTTCACAAATAGCAAGACTGCCACGGGCGCAACGGAACCTTCCTGATTGATATTATAGACAATTTTACAGTTTCGCAATAGCTAACACATGCTCTGGTGTAAGAATTTTCCGCTTTGATAAGCTTTATATTGTTACAAGATGCTACGCAAATAGCGAAACACCTGAGAATTAACTCCTGAGCAACTAATTGTGCTTTTCGTAGCGTCCTTACAACCCAGTAGTCGTCGGGTGCAGTGTCGGTCGGGAAGCTTCCCAGATCGCTTCGAACCGGTGGTGGGGAATATCCACGGCGCGGGAATCGTCGAAGTTGGCTTCACCACGCATGTGGTCGCTGTGAAAGCGGCGTACCACGTGCTGCTCGTCGGCGATGCAGAACGAATCGGTCAGCTGGCGCAGGTTCTTCGGGCTCTGGCGGCATTCGCAGGCGTGACCGTAGTCGCGCAGCAGACGCAAAAAACGCGGGAAGTGGCGCTCGATGTGGCCCGGCTCGTGCAGAGCCAGACGCAAGGTGCCGCCCCGTTGCAGAAAAGCGCGCAGCGCGGCATCTACCTGAATGCCGCCCAGCGCGAACACCGCACCATCCGGATCGAACAGGCGCAGGCTGTGCTGCGCGGCCGCCACGACGGCGAGAAACTGCGCCTCGCAGTCGCGCCGGGTGTCGAACGGGATGGCGCGCGCATCCATCGTCAGCCCAGTTCGACCCAGCCGTCCTGGTACCAGGCGTACAGCGATTCGGTGACGTCGTCGGTGGCTTTGCCGAGTGTGGCGCCATCGATGCGGCGGTCGTTGGCCAGCACGTCCAGCACCACCTTGTCGGCGCGGCCGGCAGCCAGCGATTCGCCATTGATGAACACGTTCTTGCCGCGGTACAGCATCAGCGTCTTGCTCGAGAGCTTGACGCCGCGCTTGGCTGCCGTTTCCATGAAACGGCCGAAGGTCAGCGGTTTGGCGGGCGGCGTGAAGAACACATTGTGCTTTGGCTCGGACATGTGCTCGCCGAGGAAGATGGTGACGTCTTCTTCATCCCAGCGCACCTTGTTGAGTTCTTCGGTGACGGTGGCTAGCATGTGCTTTGGGATCTCGGCCGGGTTCTTTGTTTCTTGCAATTCAGGATCGGCGTAGCGCCCCGGCAGGTCGATGGAATCGGCCATGAATTGCAGGAAGGATTCGCCCAGTTCCTGGAACGACGGCGAACGGAAGCCAATCGAATAGGTCATGCATTCGCCTTCGGCGATGCCGTCGTGCGCGTAGTGCGGCGGCAGATACAGCATGTCGCCCGGCTCGAGCACGAATTCTTCTTCTGGCTCGAAATTGGCCAGGATCTTGAGCGGCAAGCCTTCGATGATCGTCAGGTCTTGCTGCGCGCCGATGCGCCAGCGGCGCTTGCCGTGCGCCTGCAGCAGGAACACGTCGTACGAGTCGTAATGGGGGCCGACGCCGGCGCCATCGGTGGCGAAGCTCACCATCAGGTCGTCCAGGCGGGCGTCCGGCACGAAGCGGAACTGGCGCAGCAGCTCGTCGGCACGCTCGTCATGCAGGTTCACGCCCTGGACCAGCATCGTCCAGTTCGGCTCGCTGCGGGCGGGCAGGTCGGTGAGGGGACCGTGCTGCATGTCCCACTCGCCGTCGCGCAGCGAGACCAGGCGCGATTCGACATGGTTCAGTGCGGCCAGCTCGGCCAGCTTCTCGAACTTGAGCAGCGGTTTGAAGCCGGGGATGGCGCCACGGATCAGCAGCGGCTTCTTGTGCCAGTAATCGCGCAGGAATTCAGCAGGGGAAAGATTCCCCAAAAGCGGTAATTTTTTCATGCGACATTATAACCAGCCGAAGCGGGGCCTGAACCCATCGAGAGTATAATCCGCAGCTCACAATGAAAGGATGGACGATGAAGATTGCTAAAGACACAGTCGTGACGGTTAACTATAAACTGTCGGATGCCCAGAACAATCTGATCGAGGAGGGCTCCCAGCCGATGGTGTACCTGCACGGCGGCTACGAGAATACCCTGCCGAAGATCGAAGAAGAGCTGGACGGCAAAGAAACCGGCTACGCCTCGACGATCCAGGTGGAGCCAGACGACGCGTTCGGCGACTACGAGCCAGAGCTGGTCAAGGTCGAAGAGCGTTCGCGCCTGCCGGAACCGATCGAAGTCGGCATGCAGTTCGAAGGCGTGGCCGAAAACGGCGACGACGAGCCGGTGATTTTCACCGTCACCGAAATCGCTGACGACAAGGTCGTCCTGGATGGCAACCATCCACTGGCCGGCATGGCTCTGCGCTTTGACCTGTCCGTGGTCGACGTGCGCGCTGCGACCGCCGAAGAAATCCAGCACGGTCACGTGCACGGCGCTGGCGGTCATCATCACGAGATCGATGACAGCGATGATGGCGATCACTTCCGTACCCAGCCGCTGCAGTAATCCGGCTGGAGCGCGGCCACCGCATCACGCGGTGGCCGCGCTTGTAATTTCTGTTCTACTGCTTCGCGTCCACCACCGTGAACGCCGCATCTTTCCCCAGCATCACATTCACCTCGACCGCCTTGGTTCCCACTGACAGCTGTCCCAGATTGCCTTTCCACGCGATCTGCGGCTTGTGGCCACCCGGCGCGTCACTGTCGACGAGCAGCACCTTCCCATCGAACTTGACGGCCTGCGCCTGGATCTGACGCCGCGCTGCCTCGAACCCGTCGCGTTCGACCGGCGCGCGCCGCAGCAAGCCGCGCAAACCCGCGGGCTGGTCGAGATGGAACGGGCGCACGGCCCCTTCCGAGAACAGCACCAGCGCCTGCGCCTTGTCGCTGCGCGCCATCGCGAACAGGCGGTTCAGCCAGAAGCGGTTGGCCACCGCCCGGTCTTCGTATTCGCTGTTGCGGCCAGCGGCCGGCAGAAAATGGTTGTTCGCAGCCGGCATATTGATCGTGGCGTACATCACCTTGTCCACTTTCCAGTGCGCGTTTTCGGCGTAGCTGCGAAAACGCGGACTGGCCGACAGCTGCGTCAGATGGATCTTGGTCGCGCCAAGCGATTCGGGTTCGCCGTAGAGCAGTTCGCGCAGGCGGTTCAGGCGCTCGATCGCATTGGTGCGCTTGGCCGAGTTGCGGCAGCCGGTCCAGTCGCTGCCGGACAGCGACACGATCACGGGCCGCTTCGCATGCTCGAACAGGTCGCGCCGCTGCAGGTACAGCTTGTCGCCGCAGCTTTCGTTCTCGCCCTTGATGCCGGTGAGGACCACGAATGACACCGACTTTTCGGACGAGTCAGCCAGCGCCCGCTTCAGACGGGCGTCGCTGTCGGCGCGCGCGTCGTTGCCGACCACGGCGAAGCGGTGCGTGGGGCGCTCTTCCTTGTCCTTATCCTTGGCTTGGCCCGCCAGCGGCGCGCAGGCAAGCAGCGTCGCCAGCAGCGCGGCGTGGACAATGACCGGACGCGGGATCGACATCAGGCAGCCAGCCGTTTCAGCTCGTACAGCCGCTCGAGCGCTTCGCGCGGCGTCAGCGCGTCCGGATCGATGGCGTCCAGTGCATCGCGCAGGCCGTCATCCTGGACTTCCGCCACGGCTGGCGCCGGGGTGTCGTCGATATCGTGCTCGGGCAGCGGCGCGGCGAACAGGTCGCGCTGCGGCGTGCCACCTGCGGCCTGCGCCTCCAGGCGCGCCAGGTGCTTGCGCGCGGCCTTGATCACCGGTTGCGGCACGCCGGCCAGTTGCGCCACCTGCAAGCCGTAGCTTTGCGACGCCGGACCATCCTGCACTGCATGCAGGAACACGATGCTGTCCTTGTGCTCGACCGCCGACAGGTGCACGTTGTAGGCGCTTGGGTACGATTCCGGCAACTGGGTCAGCTCGAAGTAGTGGGTCGCGAACAGCGTGAAGCTGCGGCTCGTGTCGATCAGGTGGCGCGCGATGGCCCACGCCAGCGCCAGGCCGTCGAAGGTCGACGTGCCGCGCCCGACTTCATCCATCAGCACCAGCGAATGCTCGGTGGCGCCGTTGAGAATCGCGGCTGATTCGGTCATCTCGACCATGAAGGTCGAGCGGCCATTGGCCAGGTCGTCGCTGGCGCCGATGCGGGTGAAGATGCGGTCGATCGGACCCAGCGTGGCTTCGGCCGCCGGCACATAGCTGCCGACATACGCCAGCAGCGTGATCAGCGCGACCTGGCGCATGAAGGTCGATTTACCGCCCATGTTCGGGCCGGTGATGAGCAGAAGGCGACGCTCGTTCGAGAAGCGGCAATCGTTGGCAATGAAGCGCTCGATCTGGTTTTCCACGACCGGATGGCGGCCTTCGACGATGTTCAGGCACGGCGCATCGACCAGCTGCGGTGCGCACCAGCCATGCCGCAGCGCGTGGCTGGCCAGGGCCACGAGCACGTCGACCTGCGCAATGGCGCGCGCGATCGTCTGCAGGACGCCGATGTGCGGCGCGAGCTGGGCCAGCAAGTCGTCGTACAGGATTTTCTCGCGCGCCAGCGCGCGGTCCTGCGCCGAGAGCGCCTTGTCTTCATAGGCCTTGAGTTCGGGCGTGATGTAGCGTTCGCAGTTCTTGAGCGTCTGGCGGCGGCGGTAATCGTCCGGCACCTTGGTCGCCTGGCCGTTGGTCACTTCGATGTAGAAGCCGTGCACGCGGTTGTACTCGACGCGCAGGTTGGCGATGCCGGTGCGGGCGCGTTCGCGTGTTTCAAGGTCGACGAGGAACTGGCCGGCATTCTCGGACAGCGCCTGCAGCTCATCGAGTTCAGCGTCATAGCCGCGCGCGAACACGCCGCCATCGCGGATCATCGCGCTTGGCTCTTCGAGCACGGCGCGCACCAGCAGGTCGAGGCAATCGGTGGGCGTGGCCAGGTCGTCATGCAGGTCGCGCAGCAGCGACGTATCGCCCGGCACGAAGCAGCGCGCCACCAGCTCGCGCAGCATCGGCAAGGCCTTGAGTCCATCACGCAGGCTCGCCAGGTCGCGCGGGCGCGCGCTGAGTAGCGCCACGCGCGTCGTGATGCGCTCGATGTCCGGCACCTGCGCCAGCGTTGGCGACAGGTTGTCGATGGCATCCGCCTGCAGCAGCGCGGCGATCGACTGGTGACGGCTGCGCGCGATCGACTGGTCGCGCCGCGCATGGTGCAGCCAGTGGCGCAGCATGCGCGAACCCATCGCCGTGCGGCAACCGTCGAGCAGCGAAAACAGCGTTGGCGATTCTTGCCCGCGAATGGTCTCGGTCAGTTCCAGGTTGCGGCGGGTGGCGGCATCGAGACCGATGTATTCATTTTCGTTCTCGCACGCCAGTCCGCGCACATGCTGCAACCCGCGACCCTGCGTGGACTGCGCATAGCGCAGCAGCGCGCCGGCCGCGCCGAACGCGGCGCCCAGGCCATCGGCGCCAAAGCCGGTCAGCGTGGCGACCTTCAACTGTTCAAGCAGCGCGCCATGGCCCTTGACCACGTCGAAGTGCCATTCCGGCATGCGCTGGGTGTGGACGGTGGACGCGCCATCGTCGAACATGTCGCCGCAATCGGCGCGCAGGATTTCGGCCGGCGCGATGCGCTCGAGTTCATGCGCCAGACGCGCCTCGATGGCGCGCGCGTCGCCCGAAAATTCCATCAGGCGCAGATTGCCGCTGGCCAGCGACAGCCAGGCCAGACCGGCGGTGACGGTCTTGCGCTGGGTTTGCAGGCACAGGGCCAGAAGCGGACGCTCGGCTTTTTCGGGCAGCAGGTCGGAATCGGTCAGCGTACCGGGCGTGACGACGCGCATGACCTTGCGTTCGACCGGGCCTTTCGACAGCGCAGGATCGCCGATCTGCTCGCAGATCGCGCACGACTCGCCCAGCTTCACCAGCTTGGCCAGATAGCCATCGAGCGAGTGGAACGGCACACCGGCCATCTTGATCGGATTGCCCTCGGACTTGCCGCGCGCGGTCAGCGTGATGCCCAGCACGCGCGAGGCTTTTTCGGCATCGTCAAAAAACAGTTCGTAGAAGTCGCCCATGCGGTAGAACACCAGCATGTCGGGGTAGTCGGCCTTGATGCGCAGGTATTGCTGCATCATCGGGGTGTGCTTGTCGGTCGCGCTGTTCTTGACGGCTGCGGCGTTGATTTCAGTGGGAACGGTGGTCATTTCTTCGGATTGGGTACGGCGAGGCAGAGGCTGGCCAGAGCTGCGTATTTTACCGCGATTGATGCTGCGCGCGCGGCACAGCCGGGGTCACAGCCGGGGTCAGGTCTGACATTCGGACACGAGCTCAGCTTTAGCACAGCCGGGGTCAGGTCTGACATTCGGACACGAGCTCAGCCTTAGCCACTTCCATTGGTGCCTTTTCCTGATCAGCACGGCGCCGTGTCAGCTAGTTCCGACTGCTCTACTGTCGAGATCGTGTCCGAATGTCAGACCTGACCCCGGCTTTTTGCGGGTCGCGCGACATCACGCGTAGGCTAGCGTGCCTTCGACGGCCACGCGATCGCTGCTCAGTACGACAAAACTGCCGGGGACTTCGCAGGCCAGCAACGTTGCGGAAGCACCGAGCGTCACGGCGCGCTTGAAGCGGCATGTCAAGCCCTTGACGCGACGATCGGTCGATTGCTCGAACGCCGCGCAGACGCGCGCCATCGTTTCCATGCCGTGGATGATTGGCGCGTGCATCCCCATCAGCCGCGCACTCCATGGCCACAGATGAATGGGATTCCAGTCGCCGGACAAGGCCGCATAGCGTCGCCCCGCATCCGCGGTCACGACCCATTCTCCGACGACGTCACCCACCGGTGCGACCGAAGGTGACGCGGGCGCATGCTTGGCGCGTTGCCCGCGTTTGATCAGGTATCGACTGGTGCACGTGAAGACCGTTTTCCCATCGGCACTTGCCACCGTCTCCAGCACGCATTCGACGGCCCCATTGGCTCGAGGTTCCGGCATCGATAATGTCGTCACGAGTACCAGCGGTGCATCAGTGCGTACCTCGCAATGCATCACGAGGTCGTTCGACACATGAATCAACCCGACAATCCGAAACGGCATCGCCCGATCCAGCATCGTGGCCAGTTGCGCGCGCTGCGCCAGCAGATAGAGATAAGTCAGTGGCACGGGGCCGGGTGGGAAGCCGAATGCGTTGCTGTAGCGCCACACGTGATCCGCATCGATCCGGTCCAGCCGGTAACTGGCCTGGACCGGTTGCGCCGACGGCCGCGCGGGCCGCTTGAACAATGCCCGCAGCAGCGGCCAGGCACTGGCCCTGGGCAGGGCAGGGAGGGATGACGGGGACAGGCTATTCATCGACGCAGCATACCGCGTCGCCGCCCGTCCCCGGAAACACAACAACGATACTCAGGCTGCTGCCTTGACCCGCGCCGTAATGTGCGCCAAGGCCTCGTCAACCTGATCGATCAAAATCAGGCACAAGTCCCCATCTTCCAGACGCGAGAGCGCCCGGTCGATCGCCACGAATTCGCCGTTGATTTCTTCGACGTGGCCCGTGCGGGTTGCATTGCTCAACCCCGCGCGCAGCAGCGCAATGACTTCGCCATCGGCGCGGCCACGCTGGCACTGATCCTGATACAGCAGCACGTCGTCAAACGCCGCGCCCAGGATTTCGGTCTGCTGCGTGATGTCCTGGTCGCGACGGTCGCCGGCGCCGCTGATCACCACCGAGCGGCGCTTGGCGGGCATGCTCTCCACCGCATTGACCAGCGCGGCGATCGCATCCGGGTTGTGGCCGTAATCGGCGATCACGGTCGCGCCCTTGTAGTCGAACACGTTGAAGCGCCCCGGCGCATTGTCGCTTTCGCCGACAAAGGTCTTCAGGCCCAGGCGGATCGCGTCCCAAGACGTGCCCACGCCCCACGCCGCAGCCACCGACGCCATCACGTTCTCGACTTGGAAGCCCACTACACCGCCGCGCGTGATCGGCACTTCCTTCAGGTCGATGCGTTCGATGAACGACTCCTGCGCCGCCACCAGATAGCCGTCTTCGACGAAGACGACGCGGCGGCCCTGGGCGCGGTGCATCGCCATGACGGGATTGCCCACGTCCTGCGCGAAGAACGTGACGTCGCCGCGCGTTCTTTCGGCCATCGCCGCCACGGTCGGATCGGCGGCGTTGAGTACCGCCATGCCGCCCACGGCCACGTTCTGCACGATCACGCGCTTGAGTACCGCCAGGTCTTCGAGCGTGGTGATGTAGTTCAGGCCGAGGTGGTCGCCCGAGCCGATATTGGTCACCACCGCGACCTGGCACTTGTCGTAGGCCAGGCCTTCGCGCAGCAGGCCGCCGCGCGCCGTTTCGAACACGGCGGCATCGACGTCGGGGTGCAGCAGCACGTTGCGCGCGCTGCGTGGGCCGCTGCAGTCGCCGCTTTCGATGCGGCGGCCTTCGATGTAGACGCCGTCCGTGTTGGTCATGCCGGTGCGCAGGCCGGACGCCGTGAGCAGGTGCGCGATCAGGCGCACGGTGGTCGTCTTGCCGTTCGTGCCCGTGACGGCCACGATCGGGATGCGACCATCGTCGCCGTCCTTGAACAGCGTGTCGACGATGGCTTCGCCGATCGGGCGCGGTTTGCCGAACGATGGCGCCAGGTGCATGCGCAGGCCCGGCGCGGCGTTGACTTCGACGATGCCGCCGTTCTGGTCCTCAATCGGTTTGAGGACGCTGTCGCAGACCAGGTCGACGCCGCAGATATCCAGGCCGATCATGTGGGCGGCAGCGACGGCGCGCGCCGCGACTTCGGGGTGCACGTCGTCGGTGACGTCGGTGGCCGAGCCGCCGGTGGACAGGTTCGCGTTATTGCGCAGGACGACACGCTGGCCGATGGCGGGCACCGAGTCCGGCGTCAAGCCGTTCTGGGCCAGCGTGCCGATGGCGATGTCGTCGAAGCGGATCTTGGTGAGCGACGTGCCATGGCCATCGCCGCGGCGCGGGTCCAGGTTGACCTGTTCGACCAGTTGGCGCACGCTGCGCTCGCCGTCGCCCACCACCTGCGGCGGTTCGCGGCGCGCGGCGGCCACCAGCTTGTCGCCCACCACCAGCAGGCGGTAGTCGTGGCCCGGCAGGTAGCGTTCGACCAGGATGTCGTCGCGGAATTCGCTGGCGGCCTTGAAGCCGGCGTCGAGCTGTTCGCGCGTGGTGACGTTGACCGTCACGCCCTTGCCCTGGTTGCCGTCCTTCGGCTTGATCACGACCGGCAGGCCGATTTCCATCGCGGCGGCCCAGGCGTCGTCAGGGTCGGAGACACCGCGGCCCTGCGGCACCGGCACGCCGGCAGCGTCGAGCAGCTTCTTGGTCAGTTCCTTGTCTTGCGCGATCGATTCGGCAATCGCACCGGTGGCGTCGATCTCGGCGGCCTGGATGCGGCGCGCGCGGCTGCCCCAGCCGAACATGACCATGCTGCCTTCGGTCAGGCGCCGGGACGGGATGTTGCGGGCCACGGCGGCCTGCACGATCGAGCCGGTCGATGGCCCAAGGCGCACGTCTTCGTCCGTCGCGCGCAGTTGCGCCAGCGCGGCGGGCACGTCGAACGGCGTGTCGTTGCGGGCCGCTTCGATCAGTTGCTGCGCGAGTTCGAGGGCCTGGCGGCCGACGTCTTCTTCGCTGTATTCGACAACCACTTGGTAGGTGCCGCTTTCCAGCGTGGCGGTGGTGCGGCTGAACGTTACCGGGCAGCCGGCTTCGGCCTGCAGGTGCAGCGCGACCAGTTCGAGCACGTGGGCCAGCGGGATCGTTTCATAGTGGCCGAACGGCTGCAGGCCGCCGATCTGCGGGAAGCGCACGCGCAGGCGCGATTCGAAACCGGGCAGTTCGCCGATCGATTCTTCCTCAGGCGTGCACGTCACGATCGCCTCGACCGAGGTGTGGTGGCTCCAGAGATTGGGGCCACGCAGGGCCCGTACGCGAGATACTTCCATAAACCGTCATTCCTTTCGCGGGCCGCGCACCGTGCGCACATGCGCGGGGGCGGGCGCCAGGCCCGGCAGATTGCCGGGCAGAGTCATTCAATGTGTCGTTTGTTTTGGTGTCGCGTCGAAGGCGCGCAGACCGCCGCACAGCAGGTCGCTCGGCACGCCGAGCGCCCACGCCGCCGCGACTGCCGCCAGCACGTTTTCGGGGTACTTCACGGTGGACGGCTTCATGGTGTCCAGCGTGTTCAGGCGCGTCTCCGCGTCGCCTTCGGCCAGCATGATGCGTCCGTCACGCACGAACACGACGCGCTCGCCCGCCGCGCGGTGCGCTGCCAGCACCGCATGGTGTTCGTCGAAAGCGTAGAAGATCACGCCGCCGTCGCACAGTTCGGCCAGCGCCGCGACCTGCTCGTTGGCGGCGTTGAGCACGGCCACGCCGTCCGGCAGGATCACGTCGACCTGGGTGCGGATCACGTTGCGCAGCGCGTCATCGTCATGGATATGGAACTCTGCCAGGTCGGCCAGGCCCGCCATGTCGGTCACGACGCCCACGGTGCAGCGGTCGTACGGCAGGCCGTCCTGCAGGATGGAGCGGGCGTTCGATTCGAACACCGCCGTCTGCACGTTACGGTTGATCAGGATGCGCTGGCCGGCTTCGACGGATGTACTGTCGCGGTTCGAGATCACGCGCGCATTCAGGTACAGGCCTTCGCCGTTGGCCACGCCGACCTCTTTGCCGGTGATGTTGACCAGGCAGCCGATCAGGCGCGTGATCAGGCTGCAGCCGAGCGAGCCGGTCACGCCGACCACCGGGATGCGCGCCGTGTCGTCCGGTGCGAACAGGTGCTCGATGATGTCCTTGCCGACGTTGCGCGCGGTGCCGCTGGCCGGCTTGGTATGGGCCAGCAGGCCCGGGCTGGCGTTCACTTCGATGATCGCGCCGCGTTGTTCGGCCAGCGGGCGGCTGATGTCTTCGCACACCAGGTCGATGCCGGCGATGTCCAGGCCGACGATGCGGGCGGCCAGCGCTGCGGCGTGCGCGACCTCCGGGTGGAGCTGGTCGGTGACGTCGTCGGCGACGTTGCCGTTCATCTGGATCAGCACCTTCTGGCCGGCAGGCGGCACCGTGTCGGGCGTGAGGCCCTGGCGCTTGAGCTGCAACTGGTTTTCTTCGCTCTTGCGCGGTTCGACAGGGCTGAGCGGGAATTCTTCGCTTTCGCCGCGGCGCGGGTCGATATTGATCTGGCTGTCGCACAGCTCGGCCACGTTCTGGCGGCCGTCGCCCGTTACCCACAGCGATTCGCCGCGCGCGACGGCGACCACCTTGCGGCCGACGACCAGCAGGCGGTGCTCGCTGCCCGTGATGAAGCGCTCGACCAGCACCGAGCGGCTGTCGCCTTCTTCGGATGCGATCACGTAGGCGGCGCGCACTTCGGCTTCGGTGTTCAGGTTCAGCGAGACGCCGCGGCCGTGATTCGCGTCGACCGGCTTGACAACCACGGGCAGGCCGATGTCGGCAGCTTCTTCCCAGGCTGCGTCGGCGCTGCGCGCGATGGCGCCTTCGGGCACCGGCACGCCGCACGAGGCGAGCAGGTTCTTGGTCATGTCCTTGTCGCTGGCGATGCCTTCGGCAATCGCGCTGGTGCGGTCGGTCTCGGCGGTCCAGATGCGGCGCTGCGCGGCGCCGTAACCCAGTTGCACCAGATTGCCGTCGGTCAGGCGGATCGACGGGATGCGGCGGTCGGTGGCGGCGTCCACGATGTGCGCCGTCGACGGGCCCAGGCACAGGCGGTCGACCATGTCGGTCAGGCGCACAAGCGCGGCAGGCAGGTCGAACGGCTCGTCGTTGATCGCGGCCATCATCAGGCGATGGCTGACGTCGAGCGCGGCGCGGCCGACGACGTTGTCGCGCGTGCGGAAGGCCATCTTGTAGACGCCATGTTCGCCGGTGGAGCGAGTCTTGCCGAAGCCGGTCTTCATGCCGGCCAGGCTCTGCACTTCGAGCACGACGTGTTCGAGGATGTGGCCGGCCCAGGTGCCTTCGTTCAGGCGCTCGATGAAGCCGCCGTGGTAGCCGACGCCGCAGTGGTGCTCGATCAGGCCCGGCAGCCAGGTGGTCAGGCGCGTCGTGAACCCGGGGAGCAGATTCGAGGGATAGTCTTCCAGTTCGCCGATGTCGAGCCAGGCCTCGATCACGGGCCGATAGGTCCAGATGTTTGGTCCCGCCAGATAATTGATGCGCAGGAATTTGATGTCGTTCTTTTTCGTCATGTAAATACGTTGGTCACCTGGCGCTACTCCCACACCGGCGACTTATCCTTGTATGCCTGAGGTGTCACTACGTTAGCGAAAGGCCGCCAATCGCAGCGCACATCACGCGCTGATCTGATCCAGTTGCGGCTTTTACTTAGCCGCAATATTTTCACCAAAACACATTCCGTGTCATCCAAACGCTGTCCAAAAACGTTCTACCGCTCTGTAGAGCGTTTGATGCTTGGCATAAAAACAATAGCCACACGCTTTACCCATACCGAATCTTTGCCGAATTGAAGCCCGTTTCGGGCGCAAACCATGACAACACAACAACTTGCCAATCCGTCGTCGCTGGCAGCAGCCGCCAATTTCTTGCCTGATCACTGGCAAAATGACGTCGCGAAACAGCTTGCACCAGGGGAAAACGTTTTAAGCAGCGTGGAGGTTGACCTCGATGCGAAATTACATTTCTCAAAAGGATTAATTCTGGTCACGGACCGGCGTTTGCTGGCACGCGCGCCGGGTGAAACGGCGTGGCGCGACTGGCCGTACCGCGAAGGACTGGCGCTGCGCCACCACGACCACGCCGGTGTCGGGCATCTCGAACTGACCGATGCGCATGGCCTCTTGGCCAGCTGGCGCTTCACGCTGGGCCAGAACCTGCACGCCGTGCGCGTGGCCGACCAGTTCCAGGACCAGATGGAAAGCTCGCTGACGGGCGTGGCCATCCAGCCGCCCGAGCAGCACACTTGTCCAAGTTGCAAGGCGCCCCTCGACGCCGACCAGGACGATTGCCCGATCTGCGAGAAAGTGCTGCACACGCCGCCGTCGACGTGGACGCTGTTCCGCCTGTGGCGCTTCGCCAAGCCGTACCAGGGGCAGCTGTTCCTGGGCTTCTTGCTGATGCTGGGTTCGACCGGCGCGCACATGATTCCGCCATACCTGACGATGCCGCTGATGGACAATGTCCTGATCCCGTACCAGAACGGGCAGCAGATCGACACGAGCCTCGTGTATATGTATATGGGCGGCCTGCTGGCTTCGGCCGTACTGGCCTGGGCACTGGGCTGGGCCAAGACCTATGTGCTGGCGCTGGCGTCCGAGCGCATCGGCGCCGATCTGCGCTCGACCACCTATGAGCACCTGATGCGCCTGTCGCTTGAATTTTTCGGCGGCAAGCGCACGGGCGACCTGATGGCGCGTATCGGCAGCGGTTCCGACCGCATCTGCGTGTTCCTGTCGCTGCACCTGCTGGATTTCCTGTCCGATGTCCTGATGATCATCATGACCGGCGTGATCCTGTTCTCGATCAATCCATGGCTGGCCCTCGTGACACTGGCGCCGCTGCCATTCATCGCCTGGATGATCCACCTCGTGCGCGACAAACTGCGCACCGGCTTTGAAAAGATCGACCGCGTGTGGGGCGAGGTGACCAATGTGCTGGCCGACACGATTCCGGGTATCCGCGTCGTGAAGGCATTTGCACAAGAGAAGCGCGAAGCGGCCCGTTTCCGCGAAGCCAACCGGCATAACCTGAACGTCAACGATAAGCTCAACCGCGTGTGGTCGCTGTTCTCGCCAAGCGTGTCGTTCCTGACCGAGCTGGGCCTGCTGGTGATCTGGTGCTTCGGTATCTGGCAAGTCTCGCGCGGCGACATCACGGTCGGTACGCTCACCGCCTTCATCGCCTATAGCGGCCGCTTCTATGTGCGCCTCGATTCGATGAGCCGCATCGTGTCGGTCACGCAAAAGTCAGCGTCGGCCGCCAAGCGCATCTTCGACATTCTCGATCACGTCTCGAGCGTGCCCGATCCGGTCAATCCGGTGAAGGTCACCAAGGTCGAAGGCAATATCGAGCTGCGCGAAGTCGGATTCCGCTACGGCAACCGCGCCGTCAACCGTGGCATTTCGCTGAACATCAAGGCTGGCGAGATGGTGGGCCTGGTCGGTCACAGCGGCTCGGGCAAGAGCACGCTGGTCAACCTGATCTGCCGCTTCTACGACGTGTCCGAAGGCGCGATCCTGCTCGACGGCAAGGATATCCGCTCGTTTGCCGTGGCCGATTACCGCCGCAATATCGGCTTGGTGCTACAGGAACCGTTCCTGTTCTTCGGCACGATTGCCGAGAACATCGCCTACGGCAAGCCGGATGCGTCGCGCGAAGACATCATCGCGTCGGCCAGGGCCGCGCATGCGCACGAGTTCATCCTGCGCCTGCCGCAAGGCTACGATTCGATGGTCGGCGAGCGCGGTCAGGGCCTGTCGGGCGGCGAGCGCCAGCGCATTTCGATTGCGCGCGCGCTGCTGATCGATCCACCGATCCTGATCATGGACGAGGCGACATCGTCAGTGGACTCGGAAACCGAGAAAGAAATCCAGAAAGCGCTCGACAATCTGGTGCAAGGCCGCACGACCATTGCCATTGCCCACCGCCTGTCGACGCTGCACCGCGCCGACCGCCTGGTCGTGCTCGACCGCGGCGTGGTGGTGGAAGAGGGCAGCCACGATGACCTGATGGCGCGCGAAGGCGCGTATCACCGCCTGTACGAAGCGCAAGCGCGCAACGTGGACCAGGACCTGGACGACAAGGACGCATGATGAGTACTGTTTCGACAACCCCGTTCCAGCTACGCCGTAACAGCTTCGGCAAGCTGGTGATCACTCTCGAGACTGGTGAAGAATACGTGGGCATCACGCCCGTGCGTGCTTTCCCGATCCAGGCGCCCACCAAGGGCATTTCGCTCGTGCGCGACGGCGGCAAAGAGGTTGCCTGGATCGACGACCTGGCCACGATGCCCGAGGATATCCGCACACTCGTCAGCGATGAAATCGGCGGGCGCGAGTTCATCCCCGAGATCATCAATATCAAGGATGTGTCGAGCTTTGCCACGCCGTGCACCTGGTATGTGACGACCGACCGGGGCGATACCGAGTTCGTGCTCAAGCTCGACGAGGATATTCGCCGCATTGGCGAAGCGTCACTGCTGGTGGCCGACAGTCACGGCATCAACTTCCTGGTGCGCGACATGTTCAAGATCGACAAGCACAGCCGCAAGATCCTCGATCGCTTCCTGTAACGGGCAGGGCGTCCCCGCTTTGACCCGTCAGCGGGGGCATGTGCTTCCATCCGTTCGTCGGCCCACATACCGCCGCTCTAGATAACGTTACAGTTGTCTCATCGGCCACACGGCCTTCGCTAACAGGAGACGACCATGGATTCCATCAACCGCAACCAGCCCGAAGAAAACCGCCGCGACCTGGCAGGCGCTGAAGCCATCGAACGCATCAAGGACATCATCGACGATGCGGAAACCGGCTTCTTCATCACCGGCGGCGGCACGGGCGACAGCCGCGGCGTGCGCCCGATGAGCGTGCGCGAGACCGACGACAACGGCGCCATCTGGTACCTGGGCGCAATCGACAGCCACACGAACCAGGAACTGCAGGCCAACCCGACCGTCAAACTGTTCTTCCAGGCAGGCGAAAACGCCGGCTTCCTCGAACTCGACGGCCACGCCGAAGTCTCGCAGGACAAGGCCCGCATCAAGCAGCTGTGGGAGCCGCTGCTGAAAACCTGGTTCACCGAAGGCGAAGACGACCCGCGCATCATCGTGATCAAGGTGACCCCGAAGTCCGGTTATTATTGGGATAACAAGCACGGCGGTATCGTCGCCGGCGCAAAGATGGCGATCGGCGCCGTGATCGGCAAGACGCTGGATGATTCCATTGAAGGCACGCTGACCTTCTAAACCAGGAAGGGCGGGCCCATGCATGTAATCCTGGTGACGATGGGCTCGGCCGGGGACCTGTTCCCGTTCCTGTGGATCGGGCGCGCCCTGCGCGAGCGCGGGCACCGTGTCGATTTTCTCGGCCCCGACCTGCATGCACTGTATGTCGATGCGGCTGGCCTGACCTTTCACGGGTTGCCGGCCGATCCGGCCGTGCTCGACCATCCCGATCTGTGGCATCCCACCCGTGGCCTTGCCGTGGTGTGGGACGCAACGCGACCGGCGATGGCGCAATTGCCTGCCATGGTGGCGGCGCTCGACAGCGGCAAGGACACCCTGCTGCTCGTGCACCCGCTGGCCCTGCCCGAAGCTGACCTGTGCCGTCTTAACCGGCCTAGCCTGCGCATTGCGGCAACCTGGCTGGCGCCATCGAACCTTCCTACCGTACACGATCCGCTGCTGCTGGGGCCCTGGCCCGTGCCGACCTGGGTGCCGCATGGCGTGCGTCGCTGGTTGTGGCGCACGCTCGCCGCACGCTTCATCGATCCGGTCGCCTTGCCGGGCCTGAACGCGGCGCGTGCAGAGCGGGGATTGCCCCGGGTGCGCAGCCTGATCGACTACATCCACACCATTCCCGACCTGTCGCTGGCGCTGTTTCCCGACTGGTTTGCCGCGCCCGTATCAGATTGGCCGCAACCGCTGTATCAGGCCGGCTTTCCCCTCTACGATCCCGACCCCGATGCTGCGCCAAGCGCCACGCTGCGGGCGTTTCTCGCTGCAGGCGCGCCACCGGTCGTGTTCACGCCAGGCACCGGTAACCGGCAGGCGGGGCGCTATTTCGAAGCGGCGGCGCAAGCCGTCGCGCAGCTGGGCTTGCGGGCGATTTTCCTGACGCCGCACCGCGAGCAGCTACCCGGCTCGCTGCCGCCATCCATCTGCTGGCAAGACTATGTGCCGCTCAAGGCGTTGCTGCCGCATGTTGCGGCGCTGGTCCACCACGGTGGCATTGGCACGACGGCCGAAGCGCTGCGCGCCGGCACGCCGCAACTGGTGGTGCCGCTCGCGCACGATCAGTTCGATAATGCGGCAAGGGTGATGGCGCTGGGGGCCGGCGCCAGCCTGCACGCCAGGCGCGTCACACCGGCCAGGATGGCGACCGCGCTGCAGCAGGTTGTCACGGGCCCGGTAGTATTGCAAGCGGCGGCAGTGGCTGCCCGATTCACCACGCCGGACCGGCTCGATGCGCTCTGTCGTCGGTTGGAAGACCTGGCGCACGCTTGAGCCGATTGTTGGTAAGCGCACCGACACCTTTGCCATAAAGGCGTCCAATGGCGTATCTAGAATATGCCGGAGGGCAGATGCCCAGCAAGAAAACCACCCCCCAGAACGCTGCCGAAGACGGCTTCGTCCATGTCCGCGGCGCCCGCGAACACAATCTGAAAAACGTCAGCCTCGATATCCCGCGCGGACAACTTGTCGTGTTTACGGGCGTCTCGGGTTCAGGTAAATCATCGCTCGCTTTCGGCACGCTGTACGCCGAGGCCCAGCGCCGCTACCTCGAATCGGTCTCGCCCTATGCGCGGCGCCTGTTCCACCAGATGCCGGTGCCCGAGGTCGACACGATCGAAGGCTTGCCGCCGGCCGTCGCGCTGCAGCAGCAGCGTGGCACGCCCACAGCCCGCTCGTCGGTTGGCAGCGTCAGCACGTTGTCCAATTCGCTGCGTATGCTGTATTCGCGCGCGGGCGATTATCCGGCCGGGCAAGAGCTGCTGTACGCCGAATCGTTTTCGCCCAACACGCCGCAGGGCGCCTGCCCGCGCTGTTCGGGGATGGGGCGCGTGTTCGAGGTGACCGAGCAATCAATGGTCCCAGACGACAGCCTGACGATCCGCGAACGGGCGATCGCCGCCTGGCCGCCGGCCTGGCATGGCCAGAACCTGCGCGACGTCCTGGTCACGCTGGGTTACGACGTCGACACCCCGTGGCGCGACCTGCCGAAGAAAGACCGCGACTGGATCCTGTACACCGACGAAAGCCCGAGCGTGCCCGTGTACGCGGGCCTGACGCCCGCAGAAACCCGCGCCGCGCTCAAGCGCAAGGATACGCCCAGCTACCAGGGCACGTTCACCGGCGTGCGGCGCTACGTGATGCAGACCTTTGCCAATACCGAAAGCGCGTCGATGAAAAAGCGCGTGGCGCGCTACATGGTCAGCACCGCGTGTCCGGAATGCGAAGGCAAGCGCCTGCGGCGCGAGTCGCTGTCGGTGACCTTTGCCGGCATGGACATCGCCGAACTCTCGCGCCTGCCGCTGGCGCGCCTGGCCGAGCTGCTGGCGCCGTACACGCACGCGACGAGCAAGGTCGAGAAAGGTTTGCACGCCGAGCAGCTGATCGTGCGCCGGCGCATTGCCGACGACCTGTCGGCGCGCATCGAGGTGCTGCTGGCGCTGGGTCTCGGCTACCTGGCGCTCGATCGCAGCACGCCGAGCCTGTCGCCGGGCGAGCTGCAGCGCCTGCGCCTGGCCACGCAAGTGCGTTCCAGCCTGTTCGGCGTCGTCTACGTGCTCGATGAGCCGTCGGCCGGCCTGCATCCGGCCGATGCCGAAGCGCTGCTCGACGCGCTGGCGCAACTCAAAGCCGCGGGCAATTCGCTGTTTGTCGTCGAACACGCGCTGGACGTGATCCGCCAGGCCGACTGGATCGTCGACGTCGGCCCGCTGGCTGGCGAGCGCGGTGGCCAGGTGCTTTACAGCGGCGTGCCGGACGGCTTGCGCGACATCGAAGCATCGCAGACGCGGCGTTACCTGTTCGGCGAAGCGGCCCTGGCGCCGCGCACGCTGCGCGAACCGACAGGCTGGCTCAAGCTCGAAGGCGTACGCCGCAACAATCTGCAGGATCTCGCCGTCGCGTTCCCGCTGGGCGTCCTCACGAGCGTCACGGGCGTGTCGGGCTCGGGTAAATCGAGCCTCGTCAGCCAGGTGCTGGTCGAACTGGTCGGCGCAGCCCTGGGGCAGAGCAGTGCCGTGGCCGAAGAGCAGTCCGACGAGCCGGACCTGGAGCGCGACGAAGCCTTGCCGCTGGAAGGGCGCATCGTGGCCGGCATGGAGGGCGTGCGGCGCCTGGTGCGGGTCGACCAGAAGCCGATCGGGCGCACGCCGCGCTCGAACCTGGCCACCTACACGGGCCTGTTCGACCAAGTGCGCAAGCTGTTTGCGGCCACGCCGGATGCGAAGAAACGGCGTTTCGACGCCGGCCGCTTCTCGTTCAACGTCGCCAAGGGCCGCTGCGAACACTGCGCGGGTGAAGGCTTCGTGATGGTCGAGCTGTTATTCCTGCCAAGCGTGTACGCGCCATGCCCGACCTGCGATGGCGCGCGCTACAACGCGCAGACGCTCGAAGTGACCTATCGTGGCAAGAACATCGCCGAGGTCCTGGGCATGACGGTGGGCGAGGCAATCACCTTCTTCAAGGACGAGGCGCTGGTCGAGCGCTCGCTGGAAGTGCTGAACGAGGTCGGGCTGGATTATCTGCGCCTGGGTCAGCCGGCCACCGAGCTGTCGGGCGGCGAGGCGCAGCGCATCAAGCTGGCGTCGGAGCTGCAGCGCGCCACACGCGGCAATGCGCTGTATGTGCTGGACGAGCCGACCACCGGCCTGCACCCGGTCGATGCCGACCGCCTGATGGTGCAGCTGAACCGCCTGGTCGATGCCGGCAACACGGTGATCGTGGTCGAACACACGATGCGCGTGGTTGCCGGCAGCGACTGGGTGATCGATGTCGGTCCCGGCGCGGGCGATCTGGGCGGCAACATCGTGGTCGCCGGGCCGCCGCACGATGTCGCGCGCAACAAGAAAAGCCGCACCGCGCAGTACCTGAAGCCGCATCTGGGCGAGGCCAGGTAGCACGCGAAGCGGTGCGCCCAGAGCGTATCCATTTTGCTAAGATTACGGATGTTGTGCACGGTCGCGCTTTGGCACGACCGTGCGCATTTCGTGTGGGCGCAATGTCACGTTTGCGTTACACTTGGGATATTTTTTTTCTAACAGAACAACAGGCATGCCCGGTCCAAACATCGACAACAGCGCGTTTCGCCGCATCCTTTCCCGCAATGTCGCGCTGCCGCTAGGCATGAGCATTGTCAGTGCGGTCGTGTTCGTGGGCATCATCGCGTACCTGATCAATAACCTGACCTGGGTCGAGCATTCCCAGAAGGTGATCGGCAACGCGCACGAGATCCGCAAGCTGTCGGCCGAGATGGAAGCCGGCATGCGCGGCTATCTGCTGGCGGGCGATGAAGAATTCCTGACGCCGTACCTGCTGTCGGCGCAGCGGATGGGCAGCAGCCTCGATACGCTGGAAGATCTGGTCAAGGACAATGGCGCGCAGGCCGAGCGCATCAAGCGCATTTCGCAGGTCCAGAAGCAATGGGAAGCGTTTGCCGACGAGATGATCGCGCGGCGCCGGGCCAATGACCTGGCCTACATCGATGCGGTCAGAAGCGGCCGCGGCCGGCTTCTCACCGACGAGATGCGCCGCAATTTCGACCTGATGCTGGCGGCCGAAGCCCGGCTGCTGCAGGAGCGCAGCGACAATGCGCGCAACACGACCTTCTGGTCGGTGGCGCTGTTCCTGCTGCTCTCGGCGCTGGTGGGCGGCGGTCTGGCCATCTTCGGCCGACGCCAGTTGATGACGCTGTCCAATACCTATAACGAAGTGCTGGGCCACGAAGCCGAGCACAATGAAAAACTGCGCCACCAGGAGTGGCTGCGTACCGGTCAGAACGAACTGACCGTGCGCAGCGCCGGCATCCACCACCTCGAGCCGCTGGCTGAGGCGGTGCTGCCGTACGTCGTCAAGTACCTCGACGGTGTCGTGGGTGCGATGTACGTGCGCAGCGAAGACGGCGTGCTGCGCCGCATCGGCGCGTATGGCTTCAACCACACCCCGTCCGAACGCGCCGAATTCATCCAGCCTGGCGCGTCCCTGGCAAGCCAGGCGGCGCAGGAAAACCGCCTCATGGTGCTGGACGAACTGCCGCCCGGCTACATGAAGGTCGGCTCGAGCCTGGGCGAGACTCCCCCGCGCGCGCTGATCATTGCGCCGTTCTACAACCATGGCAAGGTCAAGGGCGTGTTCGAGATCGCCTTCCTGCGTCCGGTGGAACTGCGCGATCGCGAATTCCTCGGCTTCATCGCGCAGGCGGTGGGCGCGGCCATGGCGGCCGTGCTGTATCGCCAGCGCCTGCAGGATTCGCTCGAAGAAAGCCAGACGCTCAACGAAGAGCTGCAAGTCCAGCAGGAAGAGCTGCGCACCGCCAACGAAGAGCTCGAAGAGCAGTCGCGCGCGCTCGAAGAATCGCAGTCGGCGCTCGAAAACCAGCAGGCCGAGCTGCGCACCACCAACGACCAGCTGGCCGAGCAGGCCCTGAACCTGGACATGAAGAATTCGGCGCTGCAGTCGGCGCAGGAGCAGTTGCAGCAGCGCGCCGTGGAACTGGAAAGCGCCAGCCGCTACAAGTCCGAGTTCCTGGCCAATATGTCGCACGAACTGCGCACGCCGCTGAACAGCTCGCTGATCCTGGCCAAGCTGCTGTCCGACAATACGCCGGGCAACCTGAGCGACGAGCAGGTGCGCTTCGCGCAAACCATCTATTCGGCCGGCAACGACCTGCTGCACCTGATTAACGACATTCTGGATATCTCGAAGGTCGAGGCAGGCAAGCTCGAACTGGTGCCCGAAGACGTGCCGGTGCGGCGTGTCGTCGAAGGCCTGGCGCGCACGTTCGAGCCGCTCGCGCGCCAGAAGTCGCTCGAGTTCCGCATCGACGTGGCACCCGACGTGCCGGCAGCGATCAACACCGACCGCCAGCGCATGGAGCAGATCCTCAAGAATCTGCTGTCGAACGCCGTCAAGTTCACCGATGCGGGCGCCGTCACATTGTCGGTGCTTACCACCACCGATGGCGCCGTGGCGTTCCGCGTGCAGGACAGCGGGATCGGCATCGCACCCGACCAGCAGGACAAGATTTTCGACGCCTTCCACCAGGCCGACGGCACCACCAGCCGCCGCTTTGGTGGCACGGGGCTGGGCCTGTCGATTTCGCGCGACCTCACGCGCCTGCTGGGCGGCGGCATTTCCGTGTCGAGCGCGCCAAACGAGGGCAGTGTGTTTACGCTGACGCTGCCGCGCGGCTTGCCGGATTCGCCGATCCCTTCCGCCTCGTCGATGTCGGCCCCGACCGAGACCAGCGCACAGCCGCACTACGCGCCGGCCCCGGTCGTCCGCTCGGCTGCACCAGCGCCTGCACCGGCGCCAGCGCCTGCGCCGGCCGTGACCGACCATTACGAAAGCTTCCCGGATGACCGGGATCGCCCGGCCGATGGCCGCCGCAGCGTGCTGGTGGTCGAGGACGAAATGGCGTTTGCGCGCATCCTGTACGACCTGGCGCGCGAGCTCGATTACCGCTGCCTGGTGGCGATGAGCGCCGAAGAAGGCCTGGCGCTGGCCATCAGCCAGCGGCCCGACGCCGTGCTGCTCGACGTGCGCCTGCCCGACCGCTCGGGCCTGACCGTGCTGCAGCAACTCAAGGACAACCCGGCCACGCGCCACATCCCGGTGCACATCATTTCCAGCATCGAGAACGGCGGCGAGGCGCTGCACCTGGGCGCGATTGGTTATGCGCTCAAGCCTGCAAGCCGCGAAGAACTCGAAGAAGTGTTCCGCAAGCTGCAAGAGAAGTCGGCGCAGAAGATCAAGCGTGTGCTGCTGGTCGAGGACGACGAGCGCCAGCGCGAAAGCGTCGTGGCGCTGATCGCCGACGACGACGTGCAGATCTCGGCGGTGGGCACGGCCAACGAAGCGCTCAATCTGCTGCGCGCCGAGATCTTTGACTGCATGGTCATCGACCTGAAGCTGCCCGACATGCAGGGCGGCGAGCTGCTCGAGCGCATGTCGCATGAAGAGCTGTGCTCGTTCCCGCCCGTGATTGTCTACACGGGCCGCAACCTGACGCGCGATGAAGAAGCGCAGCTGCTGCGCTACTCGCGCTCGATCATCATCAAGGGCGCCCGCTCGCCCGAGCGCCTGCTCGACGAAGTCACGCTGTTCCTGCACAAGGTCGAATCAGAACTATCGACCGAACGCCAGAGCATGCTCAAGGCCGTGCGCGGTCGCGATCGCGTGTTCGAAGGCCGCACGATCCTGCTGGTGGACGACGACGTGCGCAATGTGTTCGCACTGACCGCGGCGCTCGAACAGCGCGGCGCGAAGGTCGAAGTGGGCCGCAACGGCTTCGAAGCGATTGCAAAACTCGATGAAGTGCCGGGCATCGACCTGGTGCTGATGGACATCATGATGCCGGGGATGGACGGCATGGAAGCGACGCGCCGCATCCGCGCCGACGGCCGCTTCGACCGCCTCCCGATCATCGCCATCACGGCCAAGGCGATGAAGGACGACCAGGAACAATGCCTGGCCGCCGGCGCCAACGATTACCTGGCCAAGCCGATTGACCTGTCCCGCCTGTACTCCCTGTTGCGGGTCTGGATGCCGACCCTGGAGCGCATTTGAGCCATACGCCGAGCGACTTCGACATCGAGCTGCGGATGCTCGTCGAAGCCGTCTACCTGAAATACAACTATGACTTCCGCGACTACACCGGCGCGTCGCAAAAGCGCCGCGTGCTGGTGGCCATGCGCGAGATGGGGTGCAATACCGTCTCGGAGCTGCAGTCGCGCGTGCTGCACGATCCGAACGGCTTTGCCCAGCTGCTGCAATACCTGACGATTCCCGTCACCGAAATGTTCCGCGACCCGGAGTACTTCAGGGCGGTGCGCGAGCAGGTGGCGCCGTTCCTCAAGACCTACCCGTCGCTCAAGATCTGGGTGGCCGGCTGCAGCACGGGTGAAGAAGTCTATTCGCTGGCGATCCTGCTGAAAGAAGAAGGGCTGCTCGAGCGCAGCATCATCTACGCGACCGACATCAATCCGAAGTCCCTTGAGACGGCGCGGCGCGGCGTGTACCCGATCGACCGCATGCGGCTGTACACCGAGAATTACCAGAAGTCCGGCGGCAAGGCCGCGTTTTCGGACTATTACACGGCGGCCTACGGCGGCGCGCTGTTCGAGCGCAGCCTGATCGAGAACGTGACCTTCGCCGACCACAGCCTGTCGACCGACACCGTGTTTTCGGAAACGCACTTCGTCAGCTGCCGCAACGTGCTGATCTACTTTAACCGCACGCTGCAGGACCGCGTGTTCGGGCTGTTTCATGAATCGCTGTGCTACCGGGGCTTTCTGGGCCTGGGCAGCAAGGAAAGCATCGACTTTTCCAGCTACGCCGGGCGCTTCGAACCGCTGGCGCGGCGGGAGCGGGTGTATCGCAAGGCCGTGCCATGACCCTGAACGAACGGGTGGCGGCGGCGCTGGGCAAGCGGCGCATCGAGCTGGTGTTGATTGGCGGCTCGGCTGGCGGCGTCGATGCGCTGCTGAGCTTATTGCCGTCGCTGCAGCCGGGCTATACGCCAGCCGTGGTCTGCATCCTGCATGTGCCGGGCGACCGCGAAAGCCGGCTGGCCGAACTGTTCGATGCGCGCGTGATGCTCCCGGTGCGCGAAGCGCGCGACAAGGCCCCGATCGAACCGGGTGTCGTGTATTTTGCCGGCTCGGGGTACCATCTGTCGATCGAGCAGGACCGCAGCTTTTCGCTCAGCTGCGAAGCGCCTGTCCAGTACGCCCGGCCGTCGATTGATGTCCTGATGGAATCGACCGCCAGTGTGTATGGACCGGCAATGACAGGTATACTATTGACCGGCGCCAACTTTGACGGCGCCGAAGGGATGTGCAGTATCCGCGAACACGGCGGACTGACCATTGTCCAGGATCCTGAAGAAGCGCACGCCAGTACGATGCCGAGAGAAGCCATCCGGCGCTGCGCACCACACCTGGTGTTGCCGCTGGCCGATATTCGCGCCGCGCTGCCCCTGTTGGAGACCCCATGAGCGCCCATGAATTAAGCAAAATCCTGATCGTCGATGACTTGCCCGAGAACCTGCAGGCCCTCGAGGCGCTGCTGCGCCACGACCAGCGCGTGATTCACCAGGCCAATTCCGGCGACGCCGCACTGGCCTTGCTGCTCGAGCACGAATTTGCGCTGGCCATCCTCGATGTGCAGATGCCGGGCATGAACGGCTTCGAACTGGCCGAGGTGATGCGCTCGACGTCGCGCACGCGCCATATTCCGATCGTCTTTGTCTCGGCGGCCGGGCGCGAGCTCGACTACGCCTTCAAGGGCTATGAAAACGGCGCGGTCGACTTTCTCTACAAGCCGATCGACCCGGGCGCGGTGCGCAGCAAGGTCGCCGTGTTCGTCGCGCTCGACCAGCAGCGCCGCGAGACACGGCGCCAGATGTTGGCGCTCGAGCGCAGCCGGCAAGAGCAGGAAACCTTGCTGCGCGAGCTGAACCAAACCCAGCAGGAGCTGCAGCGCTCGCTCAAGATGCGCGACGAATTCATGTCGCTCGTCGCCCATGAGCTGCGCACGCCGCTCAATACGCTGTTCCTCGAAACCCAGATGCGCAGCCTGCAGATCAAGCGCGGCAATGCAGCCGCGTTCGCGCCGCAGCAGATGGAAGCGATGGTCCAGCGCGACGAGCGCCAGATCAAGTCGATGATCCGCCTGATCGACGACATGCTGGATGTCTCGCGCATGCGCAGTGGCAAGCTGTCGATCCGCCCGACCCAGGTGCAGTTGATGAGTTTACTGGAACGGATCGTCAGCGACCTGTCGCTGCAGGCGGCCACGACGGGCAGTTCGCTGACCTTGCAGCCGCACGATCCCGTCAGTGGCTGCTGGGACGAGTTCCGCGTCGAGCAGGTGATCGTCAACCTGCTGACCAATGCGCTGCGCTATGGCGGCGGCCAGCCGGTGCAAGTGAGTGTCGAGCAGATGGGGGAGTGCGTACGCATCGACGTGCGCGACGGCGGCAAGGGCATCGCGCCGGGCGACCTCGAGCGCATCTTCGAGCCGTACGAACGGGGCGCCCGCAACGGCGAGCCGAAGGGCCTGGGGCTGGGCCTGTATATTTCGCGCCAGCTGGCGATCTCGCACAGCGGCGAGCTGCGGGTCACGAGCAGCCCCGGTGAAGGCTCGACCTTCAGCCTGATGTTGCCGTGCACCGCAGTGCCGGTCTGTGCCTGACGGCATCGCCATGGGCCAACCGGCATGCTGTCGTCGGCGCGATAGCCAAAATCAATCAACAGTATCCAATCAATCAATTTCCCAAAAGACGAGCTGAGCGGTACACTGCTTGTCATACGTTTCATCCACCACAAACAGGAGAATACATGTCCCTTATCAATACCCAGATCAAACCGTTCAAAGCCACCGCCTACGCGAATGGCAAATTCATCGACCTGACCGAAGAAAACTTCAAGGGTACCTGGTCGGTGGTGATGTTCTACCCGGCCGACTTCACCTTCGTCTGCCCAACCGAACTGGAAGATCTGGCCTCGTTCCAGCCTGAATTCGAAAAGCTGGGCGTGAACGTGTACGGCGTCTCGACCGACAGCCACTTCGCTCACAAGGCATGGCACGACACCTCGGACGCGATCAAGAAAGTGAACTACCCGCTGATCGGCGACCCGACCGGCACCCTGTCGCGCAACTTTGAAGTCATGATCGAAGAAGAAGGCATGGCACTGCGCGGTACCTTCGTCATCAATCCAGAAGGCCAGATCAAGGTCATGGAAGTGCATGACAACGGCATCGGCCGTGACGCATCGGAACTGATGCGCAAAGTCAAAGCTGCCCAGTACGTCGCTGCTCACCCAGGCGAAGTCTGCCCGGCCAAGTGGACCGAAGGCGCTGAGACCCTGACCCCATCGCTGGACCTGGTCGGCAAGATCTAAGTAACACGGTAGTCTGGTAGCCCCCTGACCGGGCCGCTGCGGCGGCCCGGTGCTTTTACTGCCCTCCATTTATTGATTCAAAGAGTTTAAGGAAACCATCATGCTTGACGCGACCCTCAAGAAACAGTTGCAAGCCTATCTGGAAAAAGTGGTGCAGCCGATCGAGCTGGTTGCATCCTTGGATGATTCGCCGAAAGCGCGCGAAATGGACGAGCTGCTGCGTGAAATCGCAGAGCTGAGCAACAAGATCACCGTGCGCCAGGAAGCCAACGAGCGCACCCCGTCGTTCGCGATCAACCGCGTCGGCACCGATGTCGGCGTGCGTTTCGCCGGTATTCCGCTGGGCCATGAATTTACCTCCCTCGTGCTGGCGCTGCTGCACGTGGGTGGCCACACCATCAAGCTGGAGCAGGCGGTCATCGACCAGATCGCTGCTCTGGATGGTGACTATGTCTTTGAAACCTACATCTCGCTGTCGTGCCATAACTGCCCGGAAGTCGTGCAGGCACTGAACACGATGTCGGTGATTAACCCGCGCATCAAGGTCGTGACGATCGATGGCGGTGTCTTCAAGCAGGAAGTTGAAAGCAAGCAGATCCTTGCCGTGCCGATGATGTTCCTGAATGGCCAGCATTTCGGCCAAGGCCGCACCAGCGTCGAAGAGATCCTGTCAAAAATCGACGTGAGCGGCGGCGCCAAAAAAGCGGCTGCACTGAGCGAGAAAGAAGCCTTTGACGTGCTGATCGTCGGCGGTGGCCCTGCCGGCGCGGCTGCGGCAATCTACGCCGCTCGCAAGGGCATCCGTACCGGCGTGCTGGCCGATCGTTTCGGCGGCCAGGTGCTCGATACGCTGGCGATCGAGAACTATGTATCGCTCAAGGCAACCGATGGCCCGAAGTTCGCCGTCGCGCTGGAAGAGCACGTCAAGGATTACGACGTCGACATCATGAACACGCAGCGCGCCAGCAAAGTCGTGGGCGGCAGCCTGATCGAAGTCCACACCGAGAGCGGTGCGGTCCTGAAATCGAAATCGGTGATCATTGCCACTGGCGCCCGCTGGCGCGAGATCAATGTGCCGGGCGAAAAAGAGTACAAGAACCACGGCGTCGCGTACTGCCCGCACTGCGACGGTCCGCTGTTCAAGGGCAAGCGCGTGTCGGTGATTGGCGGCGGTAACTCGGGCGTGGAAGCGGCGATCGACCTGGCCGGCCTCGTCAAGGAAGTCACGCTGATCGAATTCGGTAATGAATTGCGCGCCGATGCAGTCCTGCAGCGCAAGCTGACCTCGCTGCCGAACGTGAAGGTGATCAAATCGGCGCAGACCACCGAGATCCACGGTGACGGCAAGATTGTCAACGGCCTGAGCTACAAGGATCGCAACACCGGCGCGATCCACCGGATCGACCTGGAAGGCGTGTTCGTGCAGATCGGCCTGATCCCGAACTCGGAATTCCTGAAGGGTTCGATTGATCTGTCGGCACACGGCGAAATCGAAGTCGATGCCCGTGGCCACACCTCGATGCCAGGCGTGTTTGCCGCCGGCGACGTGACGACGGTGCCGTTCAAGCAGATCGTGATTGCAGTGGGTGAGGGTGCGAAAGCATCGCTGGCAGCCTTTGACTACCTGATCCGCCAGCCGGTGGAACTCGAAGAGGATGAGCAGAAAGCTGCTTGATGAAGCGCGGGCCGAAAGGCCCGCCGCAGAAGAAGTTGGAGCGAGCCGAAAGGCTTGCTCGCAATGACAATGAACGCCGTCTTCCCAGTGGAAGATGGCGTTTTTTATTTAGTGCAGCGAGAACAGTACGGTCGAGGCGATGGCGCCGGACTCCAGCAAGAACCAGGTGGCAGCGCTGGCGAGGGCCAGATGGACGGCAGTCCAGGTCATTGGGTGGCGGCGCATGGTGAATCTCCTGGGTGGTGGCAGTACTGTGAATGTGGATCACATCTTAAGTCGCCAATCGGGCCCTGGGCATCGGTAAATACTCCGTCGTTCTGTAGGACTAAACCTTCTTGAGAATTTGTGTCGCACAATTGAGATCTAATCGACAATATTTTCAGAAGGTGGCGCTCCTACGCGGTAAGTAGGTGGCGTCCTATAGTCGGGTCGGGGCCGTCAACCTACAGTCGATATCACCATGACACGACACGACCCCACCCTCATGCACCGCGGCCTCATGGCCGTGCGCCGCAACTCCATCCAGCGACTTCTCGACGGTGTCTTTGGCATCGCCAAGCTGCGCGACGGCCAGCAACGCGTGATCGACAGCGTCCTTGATGGCAAGGACACGCTGGCGATCATGCCCACGGGTGGCGGCAAATCGCTGTGCTACCAGATCCCGGCCAAGATGCTCGAAGGGATTACGGTGGTCGTCTCGCCGCTGATCTCGCTGATGAAAGACCAGCTCGAGAAGCTCGAAGAGATCGGCGTGCGCGCGGTGCAGGTCAACAGCTGCCTGAACGCCGAAGAAGAACATGCGGCGATCGCGGCCATCGAGCAGGAAACCTGCGAGATCGTGTTCTGCACGCCAGAGCGCATGGTCTCGCCCGAGTTCATTGCGACGCTGCAGAAGGTTACGCTCGACATCGTCGTCATCGACGAGGCGCACTGCATCTCGCAGTGGGGCCATGATTTCCGCCCGGCCTATATCGGCCTGGGCGCTGCCATTGAAGCGATCGGCCGCCCGCCGGTGCTGGCGCTGACGGCCACTGCCACGGACGAAGTCGTCGCCGACATCAACAAGCAGCTGGGCCGCAAGCTCAATGTCATCAACACCGGCGTGTACCGCCCGAACCTGCACTATGCGGTCCAGCAGGTCACGAGCGTGGCCGAGAAGTACCAGGCCGCGCTGCGCCTGGTGCAGGCCTCCGAAGGGGTCGGCATCGTCTACGCGGCCACCGTCAAAGCGGCGGAAGACATGCTCGCCGTGCTGGAAGAGGCGGGCGAGTCGGTCACGATTTACCACGGCAAGCTGCCGGCCGCCGAGCGCAAGCAAAACCAGGACCTGTTCATGGACGGCGAACGCCGCGTGATGGTCGCGACCAACGCGTTCGGCATGGGCATCGACAAGTGCGATACCCGCTTCGTGATCCACCTGCAGATTCCGCCAAATCTTGAATCGTATTACCAGGAATCCGGCCGCGCCGGGCGCGACGGTCTGGACGCCACTTGCACGCTGCTGTACCTGCGGGACGACAAGCGCCTGCAGCAGTTTTTCCTGATGAAGCACTACCCGTGCGCGCAGGAGCTGCAACTGGTGCATTGCACCGTGCGTGGACTGGGCGACGATGGCCCGGTGACGCTGGCGCGCCTCGAAGAAGCATTGGAAGACCTGGCCGACTCGAGCATCAAGGTCTGTATCAAGCTGCTCAAGGATGCCAAGCTGATTCGCCAGAATCGCAAGCTCGAATACATCGCCTCCAGTGCTGATCCAAAGCCCGGCATCTTCGACAAGCTCGCTGCCGTGTACGTCCAGAAGCAGGAGCACGACAAGCACGCGCTCGAACAGATGGTTGGCTACGCTGTCAGCGGCTTCTGCCGCTGGAAGCTGATCCTCGACTATTTCGACGACAAGGTGGCCGGCTTCCAGAACTGCTGCAAGTGCGACAACTGCCTGAATCCCCCTGCGCTGTCGCTGACCGAAGGCATTGAAATTCGTGACGACGAGTTCGATCACGAGCCCGTGGCCGAGGTACCGGCACCGAAGTTCGTCGTCGGCGCGCGTGCCTGCTCGGCCAAGTATGGCGAAGGTGTCGTGACTGCCGTCGCCGGCGACCAGATCACGCTCGATTTTGCCGATGGAGAAAGCCGGACCTTCATGGTCGACTTCCTCACCCCGGCGTAAGGATGGCCATGGGAGACATGGTCGTTGTCCGCAAGGAGGGCCTGTACTGCGTACCGGGTGATTTCTATATCGATCCATGGCGCCCGGTGCCGCGCGCCGTGATCACGCATGCGCATGGCGACCACGCGCGCGTCGGTCACGGCCACTACCTGGCCGCTGCGCCCGGTATCGGCGTACTCAAGTCGCGCCTGGGCGACATCACGGTCGACGCGATGGAATACGGCCAGTCGGTCACCCACAACGGCGTGAAGATTTCGCTGCATCCGGCCGGTCACGTGCTGGGTTCCGCTCAGGTGCGCATGGAATGCGGCGGCGAAGTCTGGGTTGCATCGGGCGACTACAAGGTCGAGCCGGACAAAACCTGCGCGCCATTCGAACCGGTGCGCTGCGACACGTTCATCACCGAATCGACCTTCGGCCTGCCGATCTACCGCTGGCAGCCCGAGGCCGAGCTGATGGCCGAGATCAACGCCTGGTGGCGCAAGAACGCGGACGAGGGGCGTTGCAGCGTCGTGTTCGCGTATTCGTTCGGCAAGGCGCAGCGCATCCTGGCCGGGCTTGATGCGAGCATCGGCACGATTGTCTGCCACGGGTCGGTCGAGCCGCTCAACCGCGCCTATCGCGCCGAAGGTGTCGACATTCCACCGACCGTGCTCGTTGCCGAGGTCGAAAAGGCACTGCTGCGGCGCGCGATGGTGATCGCGCCGCCATCGGCCAGTGGCTCCACCTGGATGAAGCGCTTCGGCGACTACAGCGATGCCTTCGCCAGCGGCTGGATGTTGCTGCGCGGCGCGCGCCGCCGGCGTGGCGTCGATCGCGGCTTCGTGCTGTCCGACCACGCCGATTGGCCAGGGCTGATGAGCGCCATCAAGGCCACCGAAGCCGAGCGCGTGATCGTCACGCACGGCTCGATTCCCACGCTCGTGCGCTGGTTGAACCAGAACGGGCTGGAGGCGTCCGGCTTCGAGACTGAATACGGCGACGAGGAGGCAGGCGAGGCTGCCTCGGATGGTGTGCCAAAGGAATCGGCTGCGCCCGAGGAACCGGTAGTGCCAGAGAAGCTGGCAGGAGCGGCCGATGCGTGAATTCGCCCGCCTGTACGCCGACCTCGACGAAACCACGTCGACCACACGCAAGCTCGAAGCACTGCAGGCATATTTTTCCAATGCCGCGCCCGAGAACGCCGCCTGGGCCGTGTACTTTCTGGCCGGCGGCAAGCCGCGCCAGGCGGTGCCGACCAAACTGCTGCGCCAGTACGCCATCGAGTACGCCGTGCTGGACGAGTGGCTGTTCGATGAATCGTATGCGGCCGTGGGCGACTTTGCCGAAACCATCGCGCACATCCTGCCACCACCGACCGAACGCTCCGACGTTGGCCTGGCTGAGTGGATGGAAGAGCGGATCGGCCCGTTGCGCGGCGCCGATCCGGGCCGCATCCGCGAGGCCCTGTTTGGCTACTGGAATGAGCTCGACTGGCGCGAGCGCTTCCTGCTCGTCAAGCTGATTGGCGGCGGTTTCCGCGTGGGCGTCTCGCGTCTGCTCGTCACGCGCGCGCTGGCGGCGATTGCGGCAGTGGACAGCAAACTCATTGCCCAGCGCCTGATGGGTTGGACCGACGGCCGTGTGAAACCGACGGCGGCCGGCTTCCTGCAACTGATCGCCGAGCAGTCGGCCGAAGAACACCAGCTGCGCGGCGGCCAGCCGTATCCATTCTTCCTGTCGCACCAGCTGGCGGCCGAACCGGCGACGCTGGGCGAGCCGGCCGACTGGATCGTCGAATGGAAGTACGACGGCATCCGCGCGCAACTCGTGCGGCGCGACGGCCAGAGTTTCCTGTGGTCGCGCGGCGAAGATCTGATCACCGAACGTTTCCCCGAGTTGGCCGCAGCGCGCCTGCCGGACGGCATGGTGCTCGATGGCGAAGTGCTGATCTGGCAGCCCGATGCGGCGATGCCGTCGCCATTCGCCGACCTGCAAAAACGTATCGGCCGCAAGACCTTGTCCGCCAAACTGCTGGCCGAACTGCCGGCAGTGCTGTGCTGCTATGACCTGCTTGAACTCGACGGTGTGGATTTACGCGCCTTGCCGCAGCACGAGCGGCGCGCGCTGCTGGAAGTCGAAGTGGCCAAGCTCGACCAGCGCCAGTTGCGTCTGTCGCCGGTGGTCGAGGCGGACAGCTGGGAAGCGCTGGCCGAGCTGCGCGCCGGCTCGCGCGCCCGCAGCGTCGAAGGCATGATGCTCAAGGCGCGCACGTCGCAGTATGGCGTCGGACGTACGAAGGATGTCGGCACCTGGTGGAAGTGGAAAATCGATCCGTATGCCATCGATGCGGTGCTGCTGTATGCGCAGCCGGGCAGCGGGCGGCGCGCGTCGCTGTATACCGACTACACGTTCGCCGTGTGGGACGGGGAGGGTGAGGAGCGCAAGCTGGTGCCGTTCGCGAAAGCGTATTCGGGCCTGACCGATGCCGAGATCGGGCAGGTAGATAATGTCATCCGGCGCACGACCATCGAGAAGTTCGGGCCGGTGCGGTCGGTGAAACCGACGATGGTGTTCGAGATCGGCTTTGAGGGCATTGCGCTCTCGCCGCGCCACAAGGCCGGCATTGCCGTGCGCTTTCCCCGCATCCTGCGCCGGCGCACCGACAAACCCGTCGAGGAAGCCGATACGCTCGACACGCTCAAGGGTTTGCTGGAGGCGGCCACGGCATGAGTCGCAATGAAGTCAAGGATCGGGTCGACGCATGGTTCGCCGGGCGTGGCTGGACGGTGTTCCCGTTCCAGCGCAATGTCTGGAAGGCGGCGCTCAAGGGCGAATCGGGGCTGCTGCATGCGAACACCGGCGCCGGCAAGACGTTCGCCGTCTGGTTCGCGGCGCTGCAGCGCGCGGGCCTTGCATCCGGGCGCAACAAGGCCGGCTTGCGGGTCCTGTGGATCACGCCGATGCGGGCGCTCGCGGCCGATACGCAACGCGCGCTCGAAGACTCTGCCGCCGAGCTGATGCCCGAGTGGCGCATCGGCGCGCGCACCGGCGACACGAAAGCCAGCGAGCGGGCGCGCCAGACGCGCAGCATGCCGGCCACCCTGGTGACGACGCCCGAAAGCCTGACGCTCATGATCAGCAACGCGGCGGCGCCCGAGCAGTTCCGCAATCTCGACATGATCATCGTCGACGAGTGGCACGAACTGATGGGCAGCAAGCGCGGCGTGCAGGTGCAGCTGGCGCTCGCGCGGCTGCGGCGCTGGCGGCCCGAGCTCCTGGTCTGGGGCGTGTCGGCGACGATGGGCAACCTTGACCTGGCGCGCCAGGTGCTGCTTGGCGCGGATGCGGGCGTCCTGGTCGAGGGCGACACGCGCAAGAAGATCGTCGTGGACTGCCTGATCCCCGAAAATGTCTCGCGCTTTCCATGGGGTGGCCACCTGGGCCTGCAGATGCTGCAGCCCGTGATCGACGAGATTGAAAAACACGAGGCGACGCTCGTGTTTACCAACACCCGTTCGCAGTCCGAGATCTGGTACCAGAACATCCTCGAGGCGCGACCCGACTGGGCCGGCGTGATCGCGCTGCATCACGGCTCGCTCGATCGCGAGGTGCGCGAATGGGTGGAACTTGGCCTGAAAAGCGGCATCCTCAAGGCCGTCATCTGCACCGCGAGCCTGGACCTGGGCGTGGACTTTCTGCCGGTCGAGCGCGTGCTGCAGATCGGCAGTGCCAAGGGCGTGGCGCGCCTGCTGCAGCGCGCTGGCCGCAGCGGCCACGCGCCGGGGCGCGTCTCACGCGTGACGCTGGTGCCGACCAACAGCCTCGAATTGCTCGAAGCTGCGGGCGCGCGCAAGGCAGTGGCGGCGCGCCGCATCGAGGGCCGCTACGTGCCCAACAAGCCGTTCGACGTGCTGGTCCAGCACATCGTGACGGTGGCGCTGGGTGGCGGTTTTCGCTCCGACGAACTGTATGACGAAGTGCGCCAGGCCTGGTCATACCGGCATCTGACGCAGGAAGAATGGCAATGGGCGCTCGACTTTGTCGCGCGCGGTGGCCAGAGCCTGACCGTGTATCCCGAATACCGGCGCGTGCTGCCGGACGAGGAGGGCGTGTACCGCGTGCCGGACGCCGCGATCGGCCGCCGGCACCGCATGAGCATCGGCACCATTATGTCCGATGCGACGATCCAGGTGAAGTACATGTCGGGCGGGCGCATCGGCAGCGTCGAAGAGTCGTTCATCTCGCGCCTCAAACCCGGCGACCGTTTCCTGTTCGGCGGACGCATCCTCGAATTCGTGCGCGTCCATGAGTTGACGGCGTTCGTACGGCGCGCCACCGGCACGCGCGGCGCCATCGCGCGCTGGCAGGGTGCCAAGATGCCGATGTCGAATGAGCTGGCGCACGCGGCACTGGAAGAACTGCGGCTGGCCGACGCGGGCGTGTTCGACGGCCCCGAGATGCGCGCGCTGGCGCCGCTGATCGAGATCCAGCAGCGCTGGTCGGCGCTGCCCACCAGCGAAACGCTGGTGCTCGAATCGATGAAGAGCCGCGAAGGGTATCACCTGTTCGTGTACCCGTTCGCGGGGCGCTCGGTGCACATGGGGCTGGCCTCGCTGATGGCGTTTCGCGTCGGGCGCGTGCAGCCGATCACGTTCTCGATTGCCATCAACGACTATGGCTTCGAGCTGATGTCGCCCGAGCCGGTGGACTGGGCAGGCATGTTCGCCGCGTCCACTGGAGCGGGCGTGGCGCTGTTCGACACCGAGCGCCTGCTCGAAGACGTGATCGACAGCCTGAATGCGACGCAGTTGTCGCAGCAGCGCTTTCGCGAAGTCGCGCGCATCGCGGGACTCGTGTTCCAGGGCTATCCGGGCCAGCCGAAATCGAACCGGCAGTTGCAGGCGTCGTCGTCGCTGTTCTTCGAGGTGTTTCGCAAGCACGACGCCGGCAATCTGCTGCTCACGCAGGCCGAGCGCGAAGTGATGGAACAGGAGCTGGAACTGACGCGCCTGCGCGACACGCTGCTCGAGCTGCACGCGCGCCGGGTGGCGTACCGCGAGGTCAAGCGCGCCACGCCGTTCGGCTTTGCGCTGATGGTCGAGCGCTTCCGCGAAAAGGTCAGCACCGAGAAATTGAGCGACCGCGTCGCGCGCATGGTGCGCGAACTCGAAAAGGCGGCCGCATGACCCATGCAACCATCCAGGTGGCAGGCGAGACGCTGCTGCTGTTGCCCGAGAAGGCCGTCTACTGGCCCGCGCAGCGCATGCTGATCGTGGCCGATATCCACTTCGGCAAGGCGGCCGCGTTTCGCTCGCTGGGCGTGCCCGTGCCGCGTGGGACCACGTCGGAAAACCTGGCAGGCCTGGACGCGCTGGTTGCCCAGCACGATGCGCGCCACGTTGCGTTCCTCGGCGACTTCCTGCATGCGCGCGCCGCCCATGCCAGTTCGACCCAGCTGGCGATGCTGGCCTGGCGCGGGCGCCACCCCGACCTGGCCTTGACGCTCGTGCGCGGCAATCACGACCTGCACGCGGGTGATCCGTCCGATGCGCTGGGCATTGAGCTGGTCGACGAGCCGCATGCGATCGGGCCGTTTGCGTTCTGCCACCATCCGGGTGTCGATGCGGCGGGCTATGGCCTGGCAGGCCACGTGCATCCGGTGTACGTGCTGGCCACGCGCTTCGATGCGCTGCGCCTGCCGTGCTTTGTCGTCGGCACGCAGGGCCTGCTCCTGCCATCGTTCGGCGCGTTCACGGGTGGTCATGCAGTTAAACCGGGGCCGGGCGACCGGATTTACGTGACCTCGGGCGACATGGTGCACGGCGTCGGCTAGCAGCTTCGTACGTCAGCGTACCGACCCGGGGCGATCGCAGGCGTAAGGTCGGCCACTGATCCATTGACCCGCTGATGCCAGGAGAACGCCAATGAAACTACGCCTCATGATGTGCACCATCGCCGCCGCCATGGCGCCAGCCACGGTACTGTTGACCGCCAGCGGCAGCGCCCTGGCGCAGTCTGCGCCGCAAAGCCGCACCGCCACGCCGGCAATCAATGGTTTCAATGTCGAAGAAGTCGCGCGGCTCGACCAGGGTGTCCGCCTGCAGTTCGACCTGTATGGCACGCCGGGCGGCAACGCCACGCTGAACCTGGATGGCGCGAACCGTGCGCTGCATCTGACCGAAGTCGAACCCGGCCAGTACACAGGTCACTACGTCATCGGCACGCGTGACCGCCTGAAGGCCGACAGCCGCGTGACGGCCGAACTACGCATGGGGAACGAGGTCGCCACGAGCGTGCTGCGCGAGTCGCTTGTGCGCAGCGACGCGGCGCAGCCCGCGGACGACACGCGCCAGCTGGCAACCAAGGATTCGCGTATCGCCGCCGCCGTGCCCGGCGCTGCGCCACCGCCAGCCCCGCGTACGACCGAGCGCCCGCGCGTGGCCCGCTACTGCACCAGCTGCGGCATCATCGAGAAAGTGGAAACCGTGCAGGGCGCCTTGCCCAATCCACGGCCATTGGCCAGTGACGCCACGGCGCGCCAGTACTTCCGCGTGACGGTGCGCATGAATACGACCGACACGACGCAGGTGCTGGAGTTTGCCAACAATCCCGGCTACCGGACCGGCGACCGGGTGCGCGTCAACGATGGCGTGCTGACGCTCGACAAGCAAGAGTAATCCGGACAGTACGCACCAATGACAACGCCCGCCATCACTGGCGGGCGTTGGTCGTTGGGCGGACGGGTTTCAGGCCGTGGCCAGTACCTGATCGTCGCCCGATTGATCGAGCTCGGCTTTTTGCTTGGCGCTTGCCTTCGTGCGTGAACGCGATGGGGGCAGGCGGCGCAATGTCTTGAGCGATTCGGCGTCCTTGATGCCGATGGTGCGCTGGTCGACCGTGATCATGCCGATCTCGTTGAAGGCCGACAGCGTACGGCTGACGGTTTCGAGCGTGAGGCCAAGGTAGCTGCCGATCTCGTGGCGGGTCATGCGCAGGTTGAAGAGTTTACTCGAGTAGCCCATCGCGGCAAAGCGGTCGGCCAGCGACACGAGAAAGCGTGCCACACGCGCCTCGGCCGACAGGGCGCCGAGCATGCCGATCATCGTTTGTTCACGCACCAGTTCGCGGCTCATGACGCCGTACATCATGTTCTCGAGTTCGTTGTGCACGCGGCCCAGCGCCGTCAGCTTCTTGAATGGCAGCAGGATCAGGTCGCAATCGGACAGGGCCACTGCCTCGGACGCATAGTGGCGCGTGTGGATGCCGTCGACGCCGAGCATGTCGCCCTTCATCGGAAAGCTGAGCACCTGCTCGTTGCCGAATTCGTCGATCAGCACGGTCTTGAGAAAGCCCGAGTTGACGATGTACAAGGTGTCGAAGGCCTGCCCGATGGTGTGAACGCGCTGGCCGGTCTTGAACTGGACGTGCTGGAACAACAGTTCTTCGGAGCTTACCGAGACGCTGGCCTGGATACGCAGCAGGTCGCAGACTTCCTTGAGGTTGGACCAGAGTCGGCCCTGGCGCTGGCGACCGGCCTCCATTGGGGAATGCAGGGTCGGCTGGTTGGCGTTGCGTGGTTCTGACGGTGGCTGAGACTGCATGCTCTTCTCCGGTGAGAAACTCAGGGTTTGAGGCGACCCCGGCGGCACAGCCGAAGTTGACGCACATCTGCCGTGCCATTGATTGCTAGCGGCTGACGCTGTGACTTGGATCGCGAGCAAGTCAAAGCGGCGAATTCAGTATGCCAACACGAGCCCGGCACGACTATCAGCGTTGCCTGAATATGTAGGTAGGACAGATGGTAGGTTTGTAGGATAATTCCTACTGGCAAGCGGCGTTGCCCGACTGACGGAGGGGTGAAACAGGAAGGTCAGAACTTTGTTTTTGAACAAACTAGTTTGTGGGCGCAGTTGTTGCGCAACATCGGATCGGGAGGTCGGTGTGAGGTCACAACCCCCGCCGTGCTCAGGCTTTCATCGGCGAGAGCAGGCGGTGCGCCACAGCGTATTGCACCATTTCCGAGAGCGAACTCATGCCCATTTTCTGCATGATGCGGGTTTTGTGGGTGCTCACCGTCTTGACGGAAAGATGCAGGCCGTTAGCGATCTCGGTAATCGATTTCCCACCCACGAGATGGGAAAATACCTCAAATTCGCGGTCGGATAACTGCTTGTGAAGCAATTGCTCGCTTGGCGCCATGATATTCAGGGCCAATTGCTCTGCGACCTCGGTACTGATATAAGGGCGCCCCGAAGCCACCTTGCGGATGGCGCCCACCAACTGCGTGCCCGCGCTTTCCTTCGTCAGGTAGCCCTGGGCGCCAGCCCGGATCGCGCGCACGGCGTATTGCTCTTCTTCGTGCATCGTGAGGATGAGAATGGCCAGCTTGGGCGCTTCGCTGCGCACTTGGCGGATCAGGTCGACACCGCTGCGCCCGGGCATCGACAAGTCGAGCAGCAACAGGTCGAAACCGCCCTGGCGCACCAGGGCCAGTACCTCGAACCCATTGGTTGCTTCGCCGACAATGTCAACTTCTTCGGCGCCCTCCAGGATACGTTTGAGACCTTCGCGCATGATCGTGTGATCGTCCGCGATGACAATTCTGACCATGTCGATTCCTCACACATTAAGAGGTTTCCTACCCCGGAAACCGTTGTTCAGTTAAACACGTTTCCCGGGGTAAGTCCTGCTATCAATACTGCGGGTTGCCCTGGATGGCTTGGTGCGAATTGCAGACGGTGTTGTCGCGTTCAGACTGCGGGCTCGGCGATCAGCCGGTGGACCAGCACCGGCTTGGCGGTATGCGACAGCACCTTGTTCGTGACACTGCCCAGCAGTAACTGGTTCCAGCCACTGCGGCCATGCGAGCCCATGAAGATCAGGTCGCAGCCTTCCTGCTCGGCGACGTCGACGATCTTGAGCGCTGCCGTATCCGAAAACGCCGTCAGGCAGCGGTGCGCAAGATTGGCCGACGCGCAGGAGCGCGTGATCTTGCCCATGTATTCCTCACCCATCCGGCGCATCTGGGCCACGTATTCTTCTTCGCTGGGATACGAGGGCGGGATAATCTCGACGTACACCGGATACTGGTACTCGGGCGCGACGAACAGGGCCAGCACTTCAGCGCCCAGTTGCTGGGCAAACTTGACGCCCGCGCAGGCGGTGTGCTGGGAGACGGCGGACCCGTCGGTTGTAATCAAAATTTTTCGATACATGATGATTCTCCTCAGGGCATCTCCATTCTGACAACCATATGCCGAATGGCCAGTGTTGAAAACGCAAAGTGTTGAGTTCGCTCAAACGTCAGGTGACCGTCCGGATGCGACACTTTCTCACGGAAAACAACAGCACGATCACAAAATACAACACCAAGCATATAAAAACGATCAGGAATTACACGTTTTAATTGTCGCGGAACTAAGTTTTCACGTCCATTTTGTTGCATTGCCTTCTCTTAGATTTACCTACGGCAACCACGCTGATACACTCGCAGGCAACACTAGTCCCATCGATGGGCGCGGAAATGACGGGCCCGGTGGACGCAACACCCCCAGTATTGCAGAGCTGATTGCGAATTTATATTATGGAGAAGCAGGGATTATGACCAACGCCGCTGACGATTTCGACGCACTATTCGAGGAAGTGGCGGCGCAGCGCACCAGCGCTTCGCCAAGTCCTGCTTCCGCGGCCCCCGTGGCAGCGCCTGCCCTGGCAGCCGCTGCCAGCAACGACGAGGACGACCTCGATTCGCTGTTCGACCAGGTGTCCCCTACCGCCACATCGACTGCCCCCGCTGCACCCGCTGCACCAGCTGCCGCTGCACCGTCGAGCGCCGCTGCAAGCACGAGCGCGACCCCGGCCGCTGGCGAAGAAGGTGGCGAAAACAGCGGCATGTTCGAGCGCCTCGGCGGCATCGTGCGCCTGCTGCACGACTCACTGCGCGAACTGGGCTACGACAAGGCGCTCAATGAAGCGTCGTCGCAGATCGTCGACGCACAGGACCGCCTCGAGTATGTCGCCACGCTGACCGAACAGGCTGCCAACAAGGTCCTGAACACGCTCGACGAAGGCATGCCGGCGCAGGATGTGCTGTCGAAGCAGTCGAAAGACATGGAACTGCGCTGGGGCGACCTGTTCGACGGCAAGCTGAGCCTGGACGAATTCAAGGCACTGGCCGGCGATTCGCGCCAGTTCGCCACCAGCGTGACGGCCGCTACCGAAGCCGAAAAGGCGCGCCTGCTTGAAATCATGATGGCCCAGGACTTCCAGGACATCACCGGCCAGCTGATCAAGAAAGTGGTCAAGATCACGCAGGCCGTCGAGGGCGAGCTGGCCCAGCTGCTGCGCGACAATGCACCACCTGACCTCAAGGAAAAGCTGGCGCAGAAGCAGGCAACACCGGAACCACTGATGCAAGGCCCGTCAGTGCCGCAAGCGGCGCTGAACCAGGACAACGTTGACGATCTACTTGCCGATCTGGGATTCTAATGGACGATATGCTGAAGGATTTCGTCGTCGAGGCGATGGATCTGGCGGTCAATGTCGAAGAGCACCTGCTGCGCCTCGAACGCGATCCCGACAACAAGGAAACCCTGAATGCGGTGTTCCGGTCGTTCCACACGATCAAGGGCGGCGCCGGTTTCATGGGCCTGCCCGCGCTGGTCGCGGCCTGCCACCTGACCGAGAACCTGTTCGACGCGCTGCGCACCGGCGCCGCGCCGGTTACACCGATCGCGATCGAAGCAGCGCTGCAGGCATCGGGCTTCGTGGCCGACCAGTTGGGTGACCTGAACAACGGCACGCCACCGGAAGGCCTGGCGCAGATGCCGGCCGACCTCGAACGCATCCTGATGGACGCGATCGAAGGCAAGGGCAACAGCGCGCCGGCGTCAGTCGCCGCGCCAGTGGTGCAGGCACCCGTGGAAGCGCCAGTTGTAGCCGCGCCGGTCGTCGGCGACGATGGCCTGGACTGGGTCGGCATGTACAACACGGTGGTCCCGGCCGCCCACGCCATCGCCGGCGAACCAGTCGTTGCTGCTGCCGTCAGCACCGCAACGCCTGCGCCTGCGGTTGCCCAAGCCGCACCCGCAGCCGCCACCGCCACCCCGTCCACGGCAGTCGCCACCACGGCAGCCCCCGCAGTCGGCGGCAAAGGCTGGGACGGTACCGAACGCCGCAATGACACCAAGCCGGTCGCCAACGCACCGGCCAAGGACGAAAGCATCCGCATCGATGCGGTCAAGCTCGACGCGCTGCTCGAAGTGGCCGGCGAATCGGTTCAGGCTGCAAACCAGGCCGCTGTGCTGCTCGAACGCCTGCAGCAATTCAAGTTCGAAGGCCAGGCTGCGACGCTGATCGCCACGCTGGCCGAAACGCTGGAACGCGCCTCGCGCTATTCGGCCGAACTGCAGCGCGCCACGCTGGCCACCCGCATGCAGCCGGTGGGCCGCCTGTTCCAGAAATTCCCGCGCCTCGTGCGCGAGCTGGCGAAAGACCTGGGCAAGGACGTCGAACTGACCATCGAAGGCGCCGAGACCGAAGTCGACCGCGTCGTTGTGGACAGCCTGTACGATCCGCTGGTGCACATGCTGCGTAACGCGCTGGACCACGGTGTCGAGTCGCCTGCCGACCGCGTCGCCAACGGCAAGCCGGCCAAGGCCTTTATCCTGCTGAAAGCCTGGCAGGAAGCCAACAGTGTCATGATCGTGCTGCAGGATGACGGCAAGGGCATGGATCCGAGCCGCCTGCGCAAGATCGCCATGGACAAGGGCCTGATCGGCGAAAACGGCGCGCAGAGCGACGAAGACGCCTACCAGCTGGTGTTCCTGCCGGGCTTCTCGACCAAGGAAGTCGCTTCCTCGGTCTCGGGCCGTGGCGTGGGCATGGACGTGGTCAAGACGGCGGTGGAGAAGAACCGCGGCGCCATCCGCATCGAATCGCAGATGGGCAAGGGCACGCGCTTTGCAATCCGCCTGCCGATCGAACTGTCGATCGTGCCGACGATGCTGGTGTCGACGTCGGGCGCGCAACTGGCGCTGCCGATGGCCGTCGTCGAGCGCGTCGTCGAGCTGCCGGACGAATTCGCCTGTGTCGGCGGCGCCCCGGTGCTGAAAGACCAGGGCCGTCCGCTGCCGGTGCGTTCGCTGGCGCTGGCGCTGGGTTACGAGGCCGGTTCCGAAAAGGTCGGCATCGTCATCAATGCACCACAACCGTACATCCTGGCGATGGAAGCGGTCGATGGCACGGCCGACCTGGTCATCAAGCCGATGACCGCATTGTCCGTCGAAGGTATCACCGGCACGGCGCGTTCGGCCGAGGGTGAGCTGGTGCTGGTCGTGGGCCTGTCGTTCCTGATGGACGGTTGCCGCAGCAGCGTGCGCCTGGCAGCATAACGTTGCATCACGCAGTGCCACCGCCACGCGGCGGCAAAAGCGCAGGGAAAAGCCCGGGTCAGTGATCCGGGCTTTTTTTATTTGTGCATGGCAAACCCCTTGCAAACTTAATTTGCCACATGTTATGGTCCTTGGCATAAACATGCGCTGCCCCGGCATGGTGCACCACAGCACAACTATGGCATAATCGAAAACCCGGCTGCCGGGCACCCTGTCCCGGCGACCGCGCGCACCCCCTGTGCGCCCTCACACCGCATCAATGGACTGACCATGCAAAAAACGCTCTACGACAAACTCTGGGATTCCCATGTCGTGCGTGCCGACGCCGATGGCACCACCGTCCTGTATATCGACCGGCACCTGGTACACGAAGTGACCAGCCCACAAGCCTTCGATGGCTTGCGCGATGCGGGCCGCGGACTATGGCGCACATCGAGCACGCTGGCCGTGGCCGACCATAACGTGCCCACCACCGACCGCGCCCAGGGCATCGCCGACCCCACGTCGCGCCTGCAGGTCGAAACGCTCGACGCCAATACCAAGGCATTCGGCCTCACGTACTTCAATATGAACGATCGGCGCCAGGGCATCGTGCACGTGATCGGGCCGGAGCAGGGCGCCACGCTGCCCGGCATGACGGTCGTTTGCGGCGATTCGCACACGTCGACCCACGGTGCCTTCGGCTGCCTGGCGCACGGCATCGGCACCTCGGAAGTCGAGCACGTGCTGGCCACGCAAACGCTGCTGGCCAAGAAATCCAAAGCCATGCTGGTCAAGATCGAGGGCGATCTGCGCCCGGGCGTGACGGCCAAGGACATCGTGTTGGCCGTGATCGGGCGCATCGGCACGGCCGGCGGTACCGGCTACGCCATTGAGTTCGGTGGCTCCACGATCCGCGCGCTGTCGATGGAAGGCCGCATGACGGTCTGTAATATGGCGATCGAAGCGGGCGCGCGCGCCGGCATGGTGGCGGTTGACGACACCACGATCGCCTACGTCAAGGACCGGCCGCTCTCGCCCACGGCCGACCAGTGGGAGCAGGCCGTGGCCTACTGGCGCACGCTGCACAGCGACGACGGCGCCGTGTTCGACACGGTCGTCGAACTCGATGCGCAGGACATCCAGCCGCAAGTTACTTGGGGCACCTCGCCCGAGATGGTGATTGCGATCGACGGCCGCGTGCCGGACCCGCTCGACGAACACGATCCGGTGCGCCGCGGCGCCATCGAAAAAGCACTGGTCTATATGGACCTGGCGGCGGGCACGCCGATCGACGAAGTGGCGATCGACAAGGTGTTCATCGGTTCGTGCACCAACTCGCGCATCGAAGACCTGCGCGCCGCCGCCGATGTCGTGCGTGGCCGCCAGCGCGCGCCCAACGTCAAGCTGGCGATGGTCGTGCCGGGGTCGGGCCTGGTCAAGGAGCAGGCCGAGCGCGAAGGCCTCGACCAGATCTTTTTGGCCGCCGGCTTCGAATGGCGCGAGCCGGGCTGCTCGATGTGCCTGGCGATGAATGCCGACCGCCTGGAACCGGGTGAGCGCTGCGCCTCGACGTCGAACCGCAACTTCGAAGGCCGCCAGGGCCAGGGTGGCCGCACGCACCTGGTGTCGCCCGCAATGGCTGCCGCCGCAGGGATTGCGGGGCACTTTGTCGACGTACGCACGCTCTGATGCGTTAAGGCGTATCGCGATCAATTCCACGACCATTTTCTCGTTCAGGACATCATGAAAAAAGCTCTCGCACTCTCCCTCGTCGCTATCCTGCTGGCCGGCTGCAACACGATCTCGGGCATCGGCCGCGACGTCTCGAAAGTCGGCCAGGTCGTGACCGGCGCCGGCGGCAAATAAGGCCGACAAGATGGATAAGTTCACCGTACACGAAGGCCTGGTGGCGCCGCTCGACCGCGCCAACGTCGACACCGACGCCATCATCCCGAAGCAGTTCCTCAAATCGATCCGGCGCACCGGCTTCGGCCCGAACCTGTTCGACGAATGGCGTTACCTCGACCACGGCGAACCGGGGCAGGACAACAGTGCGCGGCCGCTCAATCCCGACTTCGTGCTGAACCAGCTGCAGTTTGCGGGCGCCTCGATCCTGCTGACGCGCAAGAACTTCGGCTGCGGCTCGTCGCGCGAGCACGCGCCGTGGGCGCTGCAGCAATTCGGTTTTCGCGCCGTCGTCGCGCCGAGTTTTGCCGACATCTTCTTCAACAACTGTTTCAAGATTGGCCTTCTGCCGATCGCATTGAGCGAAGACGAAGTCGAGGCATTGTTCCAGGCGGTCGAGCGCGAGCCGGGCTTCCAGCTGACGATCGACCTTGAGCAGCAGCGCATCGGCACACGTGACGGCAGCCTGTCGTTCGGCTTTGCCATCGACGACTTCCGCAAGTACTGCCTGCTCAATGGCCTGGACGATATCGGCCTGACGCTGCGTCATGCGGACGAGATCCGCACCTTCGAACAACGCCATATTGCGGCCCAGCCGTGGCTGGCCAACGCGATCTGATCGCGGGCCAGGACAAGAAACCAAGACAAGAAAGACGAGCATGAAGATTGCGATCCTGCCGGGTGACGGCATCGGCCCGGAGATCACCGCCCAGGCGGTCAAGGTACTGGACGCGCTCGGTGAGCGCTTCGAGATGGACACCGCAGAAGTGGGCGGCGCCGGCTACGCCGCGCACGGCCACCCGCTGCCAGACAGCACGCTCAAGCTGGCCAAGGATGCCGACGCGGTGCTGTTCGGCGCCGTGGGCGACTATAAATACGATGGGCTCGAGCGCGCGCTGCGCCCCGAGCAGGCGATTCTTGGCCTGCGCCGCGAACTGGGCCTGTTCGCCAACCTGCGCCCAGCCATCCTGTACCCGGAGCTGGCCGGTGCCTCGACCCTCAAGCCCGAGGTGGTGTCGGGCCTGGATATCCTGATCATCCGCGAACTGACGGGCGACATCTACTTCGGCAAGCCGCGTGGCGTGCGCGAATGCCCGGATGGCCCGTTCAAGGGGCAGCGCGAAGGCTTCGACACGATGCGCTACGCCGAAGGCGAAATCCGCCGCATCGCCCACGTGGCATTCCAGGCCGCGCTGAAACGCGACAAGCGCGTGACCAGCGTCGACAAGGCCAACGTGCTCGAGACGGGCCAGTTCTGGCGCGATATCGTCACCGACGTCCACAAGGAATACGCCGGGGTCGAACTCGATCACATGTACGTCGATAACGCCGCCATGCAACTGGTGCGGGCGCCGAAAAAATTCGATGTGCTCGTGACCGGCAACATGTTCGGCGATATCCTGTCGGATGCCGCCGCGATGCTGACCGGTTCGATCGGCATGCTGCCATCGGCCTCGCTCGATGCGAACAACAAGGGCCTGTACGAGCCGTCGCACGGTTCGGCGCCGGACATCGCGGGGCAGGGCGTGGCCAATCCGCTGGCGACGATCCTGTCGGCCGCGATGATGCTGCGCTTTACCTTTGGCCTGACGGAGCAGGCCGACCGCATCGACAACGCCGTCAAGCGCGTGCTGGCGCAGGGTCTGCGCACGCCGGACATTCACGAAGCAGGGTCCACCCGCGTGGGCACCGAAGAGATGGGCAACGCGGTCGTCGCGGCGCTCGGATAACACTGTAATCACACTGAAAGAAGACGATGAAATTAGTTGGTCTGGTAGGTTGGCGCGGCATGGTTGGCTCGGTCCTGATGCAGCGCATGCAGGAAGAGGGCGATTTCGACCACATCGAGCCGGTGTTCTTCACGACGTCGAACCCGGGCGGCGCCGCGCCGGCGATGGCGAAGAATGAAACCACCCTGAAGAGCGCGAGCGACATCGCGGAGCTCTCCAAATGCGAGATCATCATTTCCTGCCAGGGCGGCGACTACACGAGCGAGGTGTTCCCGCAACTGCGCGCGGCCGGCTGGAACGGCTACTGGATCGACGCCGCGTCCACGCTGCGCATGAACGACGACGCGGTCATCGTGCTCGATCCGGTCAACCGCGCCGTGATCGACGCGGCGCTGTCGCGCGGCGTCAAGAACTACATCGGTGGCAACTGCACCGTGTCGTGCATGCTGATCGGCCTGGGCGGCCTGTTCGAAGCCGGCCTGGTCGAGTGGATGACGTCGATGACCTACCAGGCGGCATCGGGCGGCGGCGCGCAGCACATGCGCGAACTGCTCACGCAGTTCGGCACGATCAACAGCGCGATCAAGCCACTGCTGGACAATCCGGCATCGGCCATCCTGGAAATCGACCGCACCGTGCTGGCAACCCAGCATGGCCTCTCAAGCGACGAAACGAAGCAGTTCGGCGTGCCGCTGGCCGGCAACCTGATCCCGTGGATCGACAAGGACCTGGGCAACGGCCAGTCGAAAGAAGAGTGGAAGGCCGGCGCCGAGACCAACAAGATCCTGGGTCGCGGCGCAGGCTTCGACGCCAAGCCGATTCCCGTCGATGGCCTGTGCGTGCGCATCGGCGCGATGCGCTGCCACTCGCAGGCTTTGACGATCAAGCTGACGAAGGACGTGCCGCTGGACGAGATCAGCGACATCATCGCCTCGCACAACGCGTGGACGAAGGTCGTGCCGAACAACCGCGAAGCATCGATGCGCGACCTGTCGCCGGCTGCCGTCACGGGTGGGCTGACCATCCCGGTAGGCCGCCTGCGCAAGATGTCGATGGGTGACGATTACCTGTCGGCGTTTACGGTCGGCGACCAGCTGCTGTGGGGCGCGGCCGAGCCGCTGCGCCGCATGCTGCGCATCGTGCTGGAGCGTTAAACGCTTTGCACACCGGGCTGGCTGCCTCGCAACCAGCCCGTTATTTCCAGTTCGTCATTGCCGGTTGCATTCCTTGCAACTACCATGTCTGGTGGTTATCGAACCCCGTAAAGGCATGTCTCGCAGGCCACAAAACACCCCGTTCCCCCTGCTGTAAACGTGCGCATCGCTTGCGTGCCCTAGAGCATGATGTTATGTTGAGACTCCGGGAAACCGTCTTTCCCTCGGCCAACTTACTCGCTGCTCACTATGCATTTTTCGGAACAATCTCAGCTCATGGCACCTGCGTTGAAAACCCTCACTGCGGCGATTGCCAGTGCAGTGTTCGTCACTTCCGCCGCCAGCGCGGCCGGGCTTGGAAAATTGACCGTGTTGTCGGCACTTGGCCAGCCACTGCGCGCCGAGATTGAACTGACGACCAGCGCCGGTGAAGACCCGGCCAGCATGGCCGTCAAGCTGGCCTCGCCCGAAGCCTTCCGCAGCGCCAACATCGACTTCAATCCGGCGCTGTTGTCGCTGCGTTTCGCCGTCGAGCAGCGCGGTGGCCGCCAGATCATCCGGGTCAATTCCAGCCAGCCGCTGAACGAACCGTTTGTCGACATGCTGCTCGAGCTGACCTGGAATAACGGACGCCTGGTGCGCGAGTACACGTTCCTGCTCGACCCGGCCGAACTGCGCACGACGCAGCCGGCGCAAGTAGCGAGCACCCCGGCGCCACGTGCGGCGTCGCAGCCGGCCGTTGCGGCGTCTACCTCTGCTGCGGCTGCACCAGTTGATGATGGGGCCGAGCGGGCCCGCATCGCCGCCGCACGCGAGGGCGCCCAGCGCCAGGCCGCGCAGCGCGATGCCGCGGCTGCCGAGAGCACCTACCGCGTGCGTCGCGGCGATACGCTCAGTGGTATCGCCACCCGCGTGAAGCCGGCCGAGATCTCGCTCGACATGATGCTCGTGGCGCTGTACCGCGCCAATCCCGAGGCCTTCATCGGCAATAACATGAACCGCCTGAAGTCGGGCCAGATCCTGAGCGTGCCCGATAGCGACGCGCTGCGTGGCGGCGCGAGCCAGAGCGAAGCGCGCGGCGTGGTCGTGGCGCATGCGGCGGACTTCGACGCCTACCGCAACAAGCTCGCCGGCCAGGTCGCCGCCAGCACCCCGGCCAGCGCGCCGCAGGGCGGCCAGAGCGCGACCGGGCGCGTGACCGCGCGCGTCGAAGAACAACCGACCGCCGCCAACGAAGCGCAGGACAAGCTGCGCCTGTCGAAGGCCACGGCGGGCGCCGCCGGCACGCCGCAGACCGGCACCGCCAGCGTCGAAGACACGCTGGCCAAGCAGCGCGAACTCGAACAGGCCGAGGCCCGCGTCAAGGAACTTGAAAAGAACGTCGGCGAACTGGAAAACCTGATGACGGTGCCGAGCCGTGCAGGCGCCGAAGCCGAGCAGGCCGCCGTAGCAGCGCCCGTCGTGGCGACGCCGGCCAAGCCAGTCACGCATCCACGCCTGAAAAAGCAGGCGCCGGCGCCGGAGTCAGAAAAAGGCCTGGTCGACACGCTGCTGGACAATATGCTGTACATCGCCGCAGCGCTCCTGGTGCTGCTCCTGATCCTGTTCGGCATTGCGCAGCGCCGCAAGCGCAATGCCCCGCCTGTGAAACCGGTGCCGACCGAACCGTCGGTGCTGGGCGCACCGGGCGCCAGCGCCCAGTCGCTGTTCGCCGAAAGCGGCGGCCAGAGCGTCGACACCAACAACAGCGTCTTCAATTCGAGCTTCGCGCCATCGGCCAGCCAGCTCGATACGAATGAAGTCGATCCGGTCGCCGAAGCCGACGTGTACATCGCCTACGGCCGCGATGCGCAGGCCGAGGAAATCCTGAAGGAAGCGCTGCGCACGCATCCGGACCGTCATCCGGTGCGCTTGAAACTGCTCGAGATCTACGCCACGCGCAAGGATGCCCGCGCGTTCGAACTGCAGGCGCGCGAACTGCATGCACTGACGAACGGGCAGGGCGACGACTGGGCACACGCCGCCGCGCTGGGCCTGGGGATCGATCCGCAAAACCCGCTGTACGCGAACGCCGCGCCAGCCCCGGCGCACACGCCGTCGGCGCAGGAACGCAGCCAGCAGGCCATCCTGTCGCAGCAGTACCAGGATGCGCTGCGTGCTGACGAGCCGGCAGCGGGCACCGACAGCAGTGCGGGCGCCATCGCTGGCGCGGCCGCTGCCGGTGCCGTCGCTGCGGCGTCTGCGCTCTCGCTGTCGAAAGACGATGCGGACCGCACCGCAGCGCCGCAAGCCGAGCCAGTGGCGGCGCCACGCCTTGATGACAACACGCTCGACTTCGACCTTGGCGGGCTGACGTTCGAGCCGGTGACCGACGCTGAACGCGAGGCGCCTACGCCAACCTCGGCGCCTGCAAGCCGGCCCGACCCGGATGCCACGGCCGTGCCGGATCTCGACTTCGACATGCTGCCGCCGGCAGCGGCGGCAGGCAAGCCCGAATCCACGCTGTCGACCGACGTCAATGATCTCGAATTCGACATGGACTTCGATGCGCCGCCTGCCGGACAACCGGCTCAGGCCACCGCAGCTACCCCGGCCGCCCCGGCCGATGCACGTGACGACTTTTCGCTCGACCTGACGCCGCAGCCGCAAGTGCAGGCCACCCCGGTCGACATGGCGGGTCTGGCCAAGGACTTCGACGGTCTGCCGTCGCTGCCGGCCAGTCCGCCGCAACCAGAAGCCACTGCCGCGCCGAGCGATCCGCTGTTCGACCTCGATTCGATGGACTTCGGCGCACCGGTCACGCCAGCGACGCCGGCGCCCGTGAACGATCCGCTGCCTGCCGTGCGTGCCTCATCGAACGCGAGTGCGTCAGAAGATCCGCTGTTCGATCTGGACGCGATGGACTTCGGCGTGCCGGCCGAGCCGCGCCCGTCTGGCGGCGCCGAACCGAAAGACTTCGCGGCGCGCCAGGACGATCCGTTCGACATGTTCGACCTGCCGGATACCCCGGCGCCAGTACCGGCGCCCGAAGAGCTGTCGTTGCCGCCGCTGCCTGATGCGCCGACGCCGCAGCGCACCTCGCTCGACGCGCTCGACTTCGATCTGGATCTGCCGGCATCGGCCAATGCGCCGACGCCAGCGGCGTTCGATGCTGACCCGGTCGATGACATGGATGCAGCGCCGGCGCCGCTCTCGCCCGAGCACATGGAAATGGAAACCAAGCTCGATCTGGCCGTGGCCTACCAGGAGATTGGTGACAAGGAAGGCGCACGCGAGCTGCTCGATGAAGTCATCAAGGGCGGCAGCAAAGAGCAGGTTGGCCGTGCCAGCGCGATGCGAGAGCTGCTGGCGTGACGCGGATTGTTCTGGGTGTCCAGTACATCGGCACTGGTTGGAACGGCTACCAAAAACAGCCGGAGCGCAATACGGTCCAGGACCGCCTTGAGATGGCGCTCGAGAAGTTCGCCTGCACGCCGCTGGCCACCACCTGTGCCGGCCGTACCGACACCGGCGTGCACGCGATCGAGCAGGTGGTCCATTTCGACACGGATCTGGTGCGCCCGACGCAGGCCTGGGTGCGCGGCGTGAACACCTTCCTTCCCGATTCCATTGTCGTGCGCTGGGCCAAAGAGGTGCCACTGGGCGAGGACGGGCTGGAATTCCACGCCCGCTTCTCGGCCCGCTCGCGCACCTACCACTACGTGCTGTACAACCATCCGACGCCATCGGCGCTGCTGTCGAACCGCGCCGGCTGGATGTTCCGGCCGCTCGATGTCGAGCGCATGGTCGACGCCGCGCGCCATCTGATCGGCACGCACGACTTCTCGGCGTTTCGCGCGTCGAGCTGCCAGGCCAAGACCCCGGTCAAGGACATGCACGAAGTGCGCATCGAGCGCCACGGCGACATCATCGTCTTTACGCTGCGCGCCAGTGCCTTCCTGCATCACATGGTGCGCAATATCGTCGGTTCGCTCGTGTATGTCGGGCTGGGACGGCAAGAGCCGGACTGGATGCACGAGGTGCTCGAGAGCCGCTCGCGCGACGTCGCCGCACCGACCTTCATGCCCGACGGCCTGTATTTCGCCAGGATCGAGTACGATCCATGCTGGAAGCTGCCGCAGGAAGCGGTCGCGCCGCTCCCCTGGCTGTAAGGATTTTCATGCACCGTACCCGTATCAAAATCTGCGGTATCACCCGCGAAGAAGACCTGAGCGCTGCTGTCGCCGTGGGCGCCGATGCCCTGGGCTTTGTGTTCTATCCGAAGAGCCCACGCTACGTCACGCCGGCGCGCGCCGGCGCCTTGTGCGCCGGCTTGCCGCCGTTTGTCAGCGGCGTCGCGCTGTTCGTCAATCCGACGCTCGCCGAGGTGCAGGAAGTCGCGGCGGCGATGCCACTCGCCCTGATCCAGTTCCATGGCGATGAGACGGTCGAGCAGTGCGCGGCCATTGCGGCGGCCGTCCAGCGCCCGTTCATGCGCGCGTTTCGGGTCAAGCCTGACACGATCCCTGGCACGCTGCTAGAATGTGAGCTTGCATACCGCACTGCCAGTCCATGGTTTTCAAGCCTTCTGCTTGACACCTACGTGGACGCTTATGGCGGCGCAGGAAAGGTCTTCGATTGGTCTCTCATCCCAAAAGAGCTCGCGCCTCGGGTCGTTTTGAGTGGTGGCTTGAACGTACACAACACCACTGACGGTGTCGTACGCGTTCGGCCTTTTGCCGTCGACATCAGCAGTGGTGTCGAAGCCGCAAAAGGTATCAAGGACGCCCGCAAGATGGCCGCGTTTGTCGCGGCCGTGCGGGCAGCCGATGCCACTATTCATAGCGAGACATACCATGCAGAACACCCCCTTCAAGGCAGCGCCTAACGCCGCCCCGCTGTTCAAGACCCCTGATTACGCCCTGCCAAACGCGCAGGGGCACTTCGGCCCCTATGGCGGCTCGTTCGTCGCCGAGACGCTGACGCACGCGCTGGCCGAGCTGAGCGAAGCCTATGCGAAGTACGCGCAAGACCCTGAATTCCTCGAAGAGTACCGTTACGAGCTGGCCCACTTCGTCGGCCGGCCGTCGCCCGTATACCACGCGCGGCGCTGGTCCGAAATGGCCGGCGGCGCGCAGGTCTACCTCAAGCGTGAAGACCTGAACCACACCGGCGCGCACAAGATCAACAACGTGATCGGCCAGGCGCTGCTGGCGCGGCGCATGGGCAAGCCGCGCATCATCGCTGAAACCGGCGCCGGCCAGCACGGCGTGGCCACGGCCACCATCTGCGCGCGCTTCGGCCTCGAATGCGTGATCTATATGGGCAGCGAAGACGTCAAGCGCCAGGCCCAGAACGTGTACCGCATGAAGCTGCTGGGCGCGACCGTGGTGCCGGTGGAATCGGGCTCGAAGACACTCAAGGATGCGCTCAACGAAGCGATGCGCGACTGGGTCACGAACATTGAAAACACCTTCTACATCATCGGCACCGTGGCCGGCCCGCACCCGTACCCGATGATGGTGCGCGACTTCCAGGCGGTGATCGGCGAAGAGTGCCGCGTGCAGATGCCAGCGATGACGGGGCGCCAGCCCGACTACGTCGTCGCCTGCATCGGTGGCGGCTCGAACGCGATGGGTATCTTCTATCCGTACATCGGCGAGCCAGGCGTCAAGCTGGTGGGCGTCGAAGCGGCGGGGGAGGGCCTGGATTCGGGCAAGCACTCGGCCTCGCTGACCTCCGGCCTGCCCGGTGTGTTGCACGGTAACCGCACCTATCTGCTGCAGGATGAAAACGGACAGATCATCGAGACGCATTCGGTGTCGGCGGGCCTGGATTATCCGGGCGTCGGGCCGGAACACGCGTGGCTGAAGGACACGCTGCGCGCCGAGTACGTGTCGATCACGGACGACGAAGCGCTGCAGGCGTTCCACGACTGCTGCCGCATCGAAGGCATCATTCCGGCACTGGAATCGTCGCACGCGATCGCGTATGCGGTGAAGCTGGCGGCAACGCTGCCGAAGGACCAGATCATCCTGGTCAATCTGTCGGGCCGCGGCGACAAGGACATGCACACGGTGGCGCAGCGGATGGGACTTGATTTCGGCTGATGCCGGCATCAACCATTCCATCGTGCCCCGGTCAGCCGGGGCATTCGCCTTTTCCGATTACCAGAGGAACCCAGCATGTCCCGCATCGAACAGACTTTTACCGCACTTAAAGCGGACAACAAGACCGCGCTCGTCACCTTCATCACGGCCGGTGACCCGGGCCCCGAACTGACCGTCCCGCTGATGCACGCACTGGTGGAGGGCGGCGCCAACGTCCTCGAACTGGGCGTGCCATTTTCGGACCCGATGGCCGAAGGCCCGGTCATCCAGCGCGCCTGCGAGCGCGCCCTGAAATTCAACGTCGGCCTGAAAGACGTGTTCGGCTTCGTGCGCGAATTTCGCAAGAACGACCCAGACACGCCGGTCGTCCTGATGGGCTACGCGAACCCGATCGAGCGCATCGGCCAGACCGAATTCATCCGCTGCGCAAAAGAAGCGGGCGCTGATGGCGCCATCGTCGTCGACTACCCGCCCGAAGAATGCGCCGCGTTCGCGACCGAGATGCGCGACAACGGCCTGGACCTGATCTTCCTGCTCGCGCCAACGTCGACCACGGAGCGGGTCAAGCAGGTGGCTCAGTACGGTGGCGGCTTCAGCTATTACGTCTCGCTGAAAGGCGTGACGGGCGCCGGCACCATCGACACCGCCGACGTCGCCCGCCGCGTGGCCGCGATCCGCGAGCACGTCAAGCTGCCGATCGGCGTGGGCTTCGGCATCCGCGACGGCGCCACGGCGAGAGCCGTCGCCGAAGTGGCTGACGCCGTCGTGATCGGCAGCCGCATCATCCAGGAAATCGAAAACAGCCCGCCAGACCAGGCCGTCGACGCCGTCCGTACCTTCACCGCCACCATCCGCACCGCCCTCGACGCCCGCTAACCCGCCACCATCATATCAATTAGGGTCAGAGTCGAATTATTGAGCAATTTCTTCGGAAAATGTTGTCACTTAATTCGACGCTGCCCCTCATTGTGATTGCCTCCAGGTTCTTGCAATCCAATTAGGGTCAGAGTCGAATTGTTTGACAACTTTTCGCGATTGCCCGTCGAATCTTTTTAATGTCCGGTTGCAATGGTTATGGCCTGTGGGTTTATCACAGATGTATTGCTGCATCTCTCCTGCTAATTGCGCCAGCTTAAAGCTTTTTTATTTTTCCTCAGTAAATTGATCTCTCCGTAGCGCAACCTGAGGGAGTGTCCAATGAAAAAGCGTGTCAAGCACATTGCAGTGGCCCAGTTTGGAAAGATGTTGGCGGCAGTTTATTTCGTCGCTATGCTTCCAGTCCTGGCGATCGTTCTCCTTGCCATTCTGACGGGCTTGGAGATGCCTCCCATTGGTGCCGGCGTGGTCATTTTGTTTTCAGTCGTGTATATCGTCAGCGTCTATCTGGCAGGAATGCTGAGCGCATGGATCTATAACATCGTGGCTGCGCGCTTGGGAGGCGTTGAATACACGGTCAACGAAATCCCTTCACCAGCGAAATAAACGCCAGCATTGCCGCGTAAATAAATTAGGGTCAGAGTCGAATTGTTTGACAACTTTGAAGAATTGCCCAATAAATCTACTCTGACCCTAATTGTTGGGAAATTGATTATTTAGCTCATCAGTGTGACTCTGTCCCCCATTTTGCTTCGGAGATCAAACTCGGCGTTCATTCAGCCGAGGATCGGTGCTATTTATTGGGAAATTAACGAAAGTTGTCAAACAATTCGACTCTGACCCTCATTGTTTGGCGGTGGTGGCCGTGGGCGCGGGGTGCTGGCAGCACGTGATGTTTTGTTGGCAATATTGGTGGCTTGCTACGATTCGACAAGCTGCCTCCGAGCGGCTACACTACGCCTCACTGTAAGATTTGCCGCAAAGGAGAGAATATGAGTTGGTTGGAAAAACTGCTGCCCCCTCGGATCCAGCGCTCCGATGCCGCTAACCGCAAGACCATGCCCGAGGGCCTCTGGGTCAAGTGTCCGTCGTGCGAGTCGGTGTTATACCGGGCGGATATCGAGTCCAACCTGCACGTGTGCCCGAAGTGCTCCCATCACATGCGCATCCGCGCCCGCGCGCGCCTGGATTCGCTGCTCGATGAAGGCGGCCGCTATGACATTGGCCAGGAGACGTTGCCAGTCGATACCCTGAAGTTCAAGGACAGCAAGAAGTATCCGGACCGCCTCAAGGCCGCGATGGAAGCCACCGGCGAGACCGATGCGCTGATCGTCCAGGGTGGCTCGATCATGAGCTTGCCCGTGGTCGTCGCCTGCTTCGAATTCGAATTCATGGGTGGCTCGATGGGCTCGGTGGTCGGTGAGCGTTTCGTGCGCGGCGCGCAAGTCGCGCTCGAGCAGAAGGTACCGTTCATTTGCATCACCGCCACCGGCGGCGCGCGTATGCAAGAGGGTTTGCTGTCGCTGATGCAGATGGCCAAGACCACGGCGATGCTAACCAAGCTGTCCGAGAAGAAGCTGCCGTTCATCAGTGTGCTGACCGATCCGACAATGGGCGGTGTCTCGGCCTCGTTCGCGTTCATGGGCGACGTCGTCATCGCCGAGCCGAAAGCCCTGATCGGCTTTGCCGGTCCGCGCGTCATCGAGAACACGGTGCGTGAGAAACTGCCGGAAGGCTTCCAGCGCGCCGAGTTCCTGGTCCAGAAGGGCGCTGTCGACATGATCGTCGACCGCCGCAAGATGCGTGAAGAAATCGCGCGCCTGCTGGCCCTGCTGCAAAACCAGGCGACCGAAGTGCTGGCCTGATCGATTCACAGGCCGCCGCGAGGGCAACCCGCGAACATGATCGCCAGGGGCGACCGGCGCGGGCTTGCCAGACGGCGGCCCCCGCGGTCGCCTTTCATATTTCCCGCACCGGCCGCCGATTTCCTCTTTTCTGAGCACCATGTCCCCACTTCCGACTACCTTGCCCGACTGGCTGGCGCTGCTCGAATCGCGTCACGCCGAAACCCATATCGACATGGGCCTGGACCGCGTCCGCGCCGTCAAGGAACGCTTGCAGCTCGCGTTTTCATGCCCCGTGATCATGGTGGCCGGCACCAACGGCAAGGGCTCGACCTGCGCGATGCTTGAATCGGTGTTGCTGCAGTCCGGCTACCGCGTCGGCCTCTACATCAAGCCGCACTTTCTGGACTTCAATGAGCGCGCCCGTATCAATGGCGAGATGGCGTCCGATGATGTCTTGATTACTGCGTTCAATGCCGTCGAAGCCGCCCGCGGCGATACCGACCTCACGTACTTCGAATTCACCACGCTGGCCATCGCCCATCTGCTGTCGACGAGTGAAATCGACGTCGCCATCCTCGAAGTGGGCCTGGGCGGGCGCCTGGACGCTGTCAATGTGATCGATGCCGATGTGTCGATCGTCACCAGCATCGACATCGACCACACGGCCTATCTGGGCGACACGCGCGAGAAAATCGGCTTCGAGAAAGCCGGCATCTTCCGCGCCGACAAAACCGCGATCTGCAGCGACCCTGTGCCACCCCAGTCGCTGATCGACCACGCAACCAGCATCGGCGCCGACCTGTGGCTGCTCGGCCGCGACTTCAATTACCAGGGCGACCAGCAGCAGTGGAGCTTTGCCGGCCGCACCGGGCGCCGCAATTCGCTGGCCTATCCGGCCCTGCGCGGCGCCAACCAGTTGCTCAATGCGTCCGCTGCGCTGGCCGCCCTCGAGGCGCTGCGCATGACCTTGCCGTGCGGCGCCCAGGAAACCCGCGCCGGTTTGGCGTTGGTCGAGCTGCCGGGCCGCTTCCAGGTGCTGGCCGGCCGGCCGACCCAGGTGCTCGACGTGGCCCACAATCCACACGCCGCGGCGACGCTCGCGCAGAACCTCGGCAATATGGGCTTTCACCGCTTTACGTACGCGGTGTTCGGCATCATGGACGACAAGGACATCGATGCCGTCATCGCGCCGATGGCCTCGGTGATTGACCACTGGTGCGTCACGCGCCTCGATTCGCCGCGCTCGGCCGACCCTGCGGCACTGGCCGACAAGATCGCTGAATTGAAGCCAGCAGGCGCGAAAGCGGGTGATTTTTCGGTGACTACCTTCGATTCGCCCGCCGACGCTTACGCGAATGCGCTGAGCCGGGTTGAGGAGAATGATAGAATTGTGGTCTTTGGTTCGTTCTACACGGTTGCCGGCGTGATGGCGGCCCGTAAATCCTCACTACACTGATACCTCAATCGCATGGGCTTGTTCTCGTTCGGCACTAAAAACAAGCAAGAAACTGTTCGCGACAGCGGTCACTTCGTCAAGGACGACGAGGCCGCCTACACCGAGCGCGCACGCTCCAAGCGTGCCAGCTCGGCAGGTGAGGGCGGTCGCCGCTCGAGCCGTGGCGATCCGATCCTGCCCGAGAAAAAACGCGCGCGCCGTCGCCTGGTCGGCGCCATTGCGCTGGTCCTGGCCGCCGTCGTGGCCCTGCCGATGCTGCTCGATTCCGAGCCCAAGCCGCTGGCCACCGACATCGCGATCCACATCCCCGACAAGGACAAGGCTGCGCCGCTGCCGGTGCCGTCCGAGCAGGTCGCGCCAACGGCCAGCGTCGACAGCGACGAAGAGATCATCGAGCCCGTCCCGGCGCCGCCGGCCGGCACGCGCACGCCGCCGGTCGCCGTGGCCGCAGCGCCAGTGGCCAGCGAGGTGCCGCCAATGCGCATGCTCGAGCCAGCCAAGCCAGTCGAGACCGTCAAGCCAGTCGAGACCGTGAAGCCGAAGCCTGAAGCCAAGCCAAAGGCAGAACCCGAAGCCAAGCCGGTGACCAAGCCCGAGCCCGTCAAGGCCGAGCGCAAGCCAGAGCCCGAAAAAAAGCCCGAGCCCGAGAAAAAGCCGGTCAAGGTCACCGAGAAAGCCGCCGAGTCGCATCCGAAGGCCGAGCAGGTCGCCAAGCCGGCCCGTCCGGACGACGCCGCCCGTGCCATCGCGATTCTCGAAGACAAGCCAGCCGCCAAGGCCGAACCGAAGACGGTCAAGGCCGAAGACCCGGCGCCGCGCTTCGTGGTGCAGGTTGCCGCGCTGGCCAGCCAGGAAAAAGTCACCGAGTTGCAAAGCCGCCTGCGCGCTGCCGGCGTTGCCTCGTTCACCCAGAAGTCTGGCGAACTGATCCGCGTGCGGGTCGGCCCGTTCAGCAAGGAAGAAGCAGAGAAAGTGCGCGCCAAACTGAGCGGCATCGGTCTGTCCGGCTCGATGGTGCCACTCTGATCCTCGCTGCCGCGTGACGATTTTCGATTACCTGGTGCTGTTCGTGCTGATCGCGTCCGTCGTGATCAGCACGCTGCGCGGCCTGGTAAAGGAAATCCTGTCGCTGGTGGGCTGGGTCGTTGCCTTCGTGCTGGCCAATGTCTACGGCGCCCAGCTCGCGCCCTTGCTGCCCGAGGTGATTCCGGGCGGGAGTGCGCGCCTGATGGCTGCCTTCATCGTGCTGTTCCTTGGTGTACGAATCCTGATGGGCCTGCTGTCGATGGCGATCGGTGCGGTGGTTGCCGCCACCGGCCTGTCGCTGGCGGACCGGGGCCTGGGCGGCCTGTTCGGCCTGGCGCGGGGCATTGTGATCGTGCTGGCCGGCGTCATATTGTGCGGGATGACGGCAATCCCGCAGCAGGCATTCTGGCGCGACGCGCTGTTGTCGCCCATTGCCGAGACCGGCGCGCGCACCGTCAAACCATTCTTGCCCGCTGCCTTCGCGGAGCATATTAATTACTGAATCCGTATTACCAGACCAGTATTCGCTGTATTCGCAGTTTTCTGTCATTTTGCACCCAAGCTTTTAGGAGCACCTCATGTGTGGCATCGTCGGCGTCGTTTCGCAGTCTCCCGTCAACCAGCTTCTGTACGATGCATTGCTGCTGCTGCAGCACCGCGGCCAGGACGCTGCGGGCATTGCGACCAATCACAGCAGCATGTTCTCGATGTTCAAGGCCAACGGCCTGGTACGTGACGTTTTCCGTACCCGGAACATGCGTTCGCTGCAGGGCAACACCGGAATCGGCCACTGCCGCTATCCGACCGCCGGTTCGTCGAGCGAAGAAGAAGCGCAACCGTTCTACGTCAACGCGCCATTCGGCATCACGCTCGCGCACAACGGCAATCTGACCAACCAGGCCCAGCTCAGGGATGAGCTGTTCCGCAACGACCGCCGTCACATCAACACCGATTCCGATTCCGAGGTGCTGCTGAACGTGCTGGCCCACGAAATCCAGGAAGCAGCCGATGGCTTCTCGCTCGACGCCGACGCGATCTTCAAGGCGGTCGCTGTCGTGCACCGCCGCGTGCGTGGCGCCTACGCTGTCGTTGCACAGATCGCCGGCCACGGCATGCTGGCCTTCCGCGATCCGTTCGGCATCCGTCCGCTGTGCCTGGGCGTGAACGAAACCGAAAACGGCAACGAATACCTGGTGGCCAGCGAGTCGGTCGCCCTCGAGGGCCTGGGCTTTCGCTTCATGCGCGACATTGCGCCGGGCGAAGCGGTCTTCATCACCAACGATGGCAAGCTGTCCGAGCGCCAGTGCGCCGAAAATCCATCGCTCAACCCGTGCGCATTCGAATTCGTCTACCTGGCCCGCCCGGACTCGGTGATCGACGGCGCCTCGGTCTACGCCACGCGCCTGCGCATGGGTGAATACCTGGCCGACAAGGTGCTCAGTGAAATCGCGGTCGAAGACATCGACGTCGTCATGCCGATTCCCGATTCGTCGCGTCCGGCTGCCATCCAGCTGGCGCTGAAACTGGGCGTGGAATACCGCGAAGGCTTCATCAAGAACCGCTACATCGGCCGCACCTTCATCATGCCGGGCCAGGGCATGCGCAAGAAATCGGTGCGCCAGAAGCTCAATGCCATCACTTCCGAGTTCAAGGACAAGAACGTGCTGCTGGTCGACGACTCGATCGTGCGCGGCACCACCAGCCGCGAGATTGTGCAGATGGCCCGTGAAGCCGGCGCGCGCAAGGTGTACTTCGCGTCGGCCGCGCCACCGGTGCTGTACCCGAACGTGTACGGCATCGACATGCCGACCCGCGACGAGCTGATCGCCTACGGCCGCACGACCGAAGAAGTCTGCCGCGAGATCACGGCCGACCGCGTGATTTACCAGGACATCGACGCCCTCAAGCGTTCGATTTCGGATGTCAATCCGGCACTGAAGAACTTCGAGGCGTCGTGCTTCGACGGCATCTACGTGACGGGCGACGTGACCCCGGAATACCTTGATCGCCAGGAAACCGCGCGTCACAATCCTGCTGCCAAGGATGAAGACCAGGTCCGCACCCAACTGAATCTGAACCCTGCCGTTCCAGCCGAGTAAGCATGAGCGAGAAAAAGACCTACGGCTTTACCACGACGATCCTGCACAACGACCGGCACAAGCCGATCGAGCACGGTTCGCTGCACAAGCCGATCCACACGTCGGTTGCGTTCGGCTACACGGATGCGCGTCAGCTGGCGTCCGTGTTCCAGGGCAAGGAGCCGGGCTTCCGTTACGGTCGCCAGGGCAATCCGACCATCAGCGCGCTCGAGGACAAGGTCAGCAAGATGGAAGATGGCGTCGCCACGCTGTGCTTCGGCACCGGCATGGCGGCCATCGGCGCGCTGTTCCAGGCGCTGCTGAAGGCGGGCGACGCCATCGTCTCGTCGAGCTTCCTGTTCGGTAATACCAACAGCCTGTGGCAGACGGTGGCGGGGCAGGGCGTCGATGTCGCCTTTGTCGATGCGACCGACGTGGCGCAGGTCGAAGCAGCCTTGACGCCGAACACGCGCATGGTGTTTGTCGAGACGATCGCCAATCCGCGTACGCAAGTGGCGGACCTGGCCCGCATCGGCGAGCTGTGCCGAAAGCGGGGCATTCTGTACGTGGTCGACAACACGATGACCTCGCCATGGCTGTTCCGCCCGAAAAGCGTGGGCGCCGGGCTGGTCGTCAATTCGCTGACCAAGTCGATTGGCGGTCACGGTATCGCGCTCGGCGGCGCGCTGACCGACACCGGTCTGTTCGACTGGAGCGCGTATCCGAACATCGCACCGAACTTTCGCAAGCAGCCGGCGCACGCTCAGGGCATGGCGCAACTGCGTGCGAAAGCGCTGCGCGACTTCGGCGCGTCGCTCGGGCCGGAAGCGGCGCATCATATCGCCGTTGGCGCCGAGACATTGGCGCTGCGCATGACCCGTACCTGCGCCAATGCACTGGCGCTGGCCACCATGCTGGAGGCGGACGAGCGCGTGTCCAAGGTCCACTACCCGGGCCTGGCGTCGCATCCACAGCACGGTATCGTCACGTCGCTGTTCCGCGCCGGCGGTTCGCTGCTCAGTTTCGAGCTGCACGAGTCCATCGATCCGTTCGATTACCTCAACCGCCTGCAGCTGGCGATTCCTGCCTCGAACCTGGGCGACAACCGCACGCTGGTCATCCCGGTGGCGCACACGATCTTCTTCGAGATGGGCGCCGAGCGCCGTGCCAGCATGGGCATCGCCGAGTCGCTGATCCGCGTGTCGGTGGGCATTGAGGACACCGACGACCTGGTCGAAGACTTCCGCCAGGCGCTGGACGCGTAAGCACGGCGTAAAGCCATGCAAAGAAGGCCGGCGCAATGCCGGCCTTGTCATTTTTACGGTTGAGTCCGGCTGTAAAAGGGGGCTATGATGCCCCATCGTCAGCTTGTCATTTTCTTCGGATGCCCATGAAACGTTTTCTGCTCTGCCTTTCTCTGACTATTGCCAGCGCCGCCTATGCGGGCGAGCTGGAAGACGCCAATGCGCTGTTCGAAAAGAAGGATTACGCGGGCGCGCTCAAGCTGTATACCAAGCTGGCCAATGCCGGCAATGCGCAAGCGCAGCAGCAACTGGGCCAGATGTACTGGTATGGTGAAGCGGGCACCGTCGATGAGGCGGCCGCCAAGGCGCTGTTCGAAAAGTCGGCCGCCAAAGGCAACAAGGTCGCGGCCCAATCGCTGGTCGTCATGGAAGAGCGTGTCACGAAGCGCGCCGAGATCGACTATTGGATCAAGGGCTACGACGGCGCCGACTTGCAGTCGGGCGAATACCGCTGCCCGTCGCCGCGCATTCCGGCCGTGTCGAAGGTGAATGACGAGATCGATCGCGTCAACAAGCTGGTGACCGGCTGGCAGGATTGCTACAACAAGATGGTGACGAACCTGAACGCGCAGTCGCCGCTGACGAAGAAGATTCCGGCCGATATCGCCAAGCTGATGAACAAGCAGGAGGCGGACGCCTCGGCAGCCTACCTGGAACAGGTGCGGCAGAATATCGCGGAAGGCGCGAAGGTCAATTCAAAGATGATCCTGGCGGATTTTGCAGCGTGGCGTAATGCCACCGAGGCATTCATCAACCAGCACAATGCCGTGGTGAAGAAGGCGTCGAACTAAGTAGGGCAGGGCAGAACAGGCGCCGGCCGGGGAGGCCGGCGCCGTTACATCAGTTCCAGCTACGCATCAAGCCGACAGCCAGACCTTCGAGCGCGAACTCTTCGTCTGGCGAGACGGCAATGATGTCGAAGTCGGGGTTTTCTGGCAGCAGTTCGACCAGGTCACCCGTCTTGCGATAGCGCTTGACCGTGACTTCGTCGCCCAGGCGCGCAACCACGATCTGCCCGTTCTTGGCACTGTCGATTTTCTTGACCGCCAAAAAGTCGCCATCCATGATGCCAGCGTCGCGCATCGACCAGCCTTTGACCTTCAGCAGAAAATCTGGCCGCGCCGCGAACATGGCCGCGTCGACGTTGTAGGTGGCTTCGACGTGCTCTTGCGCCAGGATCGGATTGCCCGCCGCGACGCGCCCGACCAGCGGCAGCGACATGAACGACGGCGGCGGCATCGGGATCGCTTCGACGCTCGCGCCGATCAGGCGGATGCCGCGCGATGTGCCCGGCGAAATTTCGATGGCGCCCTTGCGCGCCAGTGCTTGCAGATGTTCTTCAGCCGCATTGGCCGAGCGGAAACCCAATTCAGAAGCGATTTCAGCCCGGGTTGGGGGGAAACCGGTGTTCTCGATCGCTTCCTTGATCAGGTTCAGGATCTGTTCTTGCCGTGCAGTGAGCTTTAGCATAAATGTGTTACAGCAACCGGTTATGTATGTAACCTGTATTTTTGTACAGTATTCTCGCGCGCGCAAGGGGAAACGCAAAAAATATCGTGAAAATCGCGATTCATGGTGCAAACAGCCGTCAAAACCGTGGAATTGTCGAGTCAGATATGCCAGTTGCAGCGCTTAACGAGGCGACATCGCATCTTCGGGGGTTTCCAAGTCACCGATATTCGGGTTATAATTGCCGGCTTTCCCTTCCCACACTCGTCTTGACGCCGAGGTGGGCATTTGTTAAACGTCCTCAAGGAGTAATGCATGCGTCATTATGAAATCGTGTTTATCGTCCATCCGGACCAGAGCGAACAAGTCCCGGCGATGATCGAGCGTTACAAGACCACGGTGACCAGCCGCGGCGGTAACATCCATCGCGTTGAAGACTGGGGCCGCCGCCAGATGGCATACCAGATCCAGAAGCTGCCAAAAGCACACTACATCTGCCTGAACATCGAATGCGACAACGAGACCCTGGTCGAGCTGGAAACTGCATTCAAGTTCAATGATGCGGTTCTGCGTCACCTGACCGTCAAGCTGAAAAAAGCTGAAACCGCACCGTCGCCGATGATGAAATCGGTACAGCGCGAAGACGCAGCCAAGAGCCACCGTGCCGAAGCCGCTGCGCCAGCAGCCGCTCCAGCCGCTGCGCCAGCGCCTGCTGCTGCTTAAGTTTTTCCCAGTTATTCGTAGTAACCAGTAACACCGGGTGCATAACGCAAACCACCTCCAGCTCATGGCGACCATCGCCGAGCGCGACGTACTGCGTTACACCCCGGCCGGTGTGCCAATTGTTTCAGCCGTCCTGATGCACGAATCGCAGCAGGAAGAGGCCGGAGTCGAAAGGTCGGTCGCGTTCGAGGTCCCCGCGTTCGCCGCGGGTGAGATTTCGGGCAGGTTTGCCAGCGCCGAATTGGGCGCCAGCTACAGGTTCAACGGATTTCTTGCACGGAAAAATCGCAACAGCAAAGCCCTGGTGTTTCACATCATTGATTTCAGTGCCGCTTAACCCGGCAATTTAGATACAGGAGCCTCAAATGGCATTCGGTAAAAAGTTCGACAAAAACAAAGCGAAACTCAAAGAGAAGCGCAAACAGCAAAACCCGCTGTTCAAGCGCAAGAAATTCTGCCGCTTCACCGCCGCTGGCGTTGAGCAGGTGGACTACAAGGACGTCGACACCCTGAAGGACTTCGTCCAGGAAAACGGCAAGATCATGCCAGCACGTCTGACCGGCACCAAGGCGCACTACCAGCGTCAGGTCGACACCGCGATCAAGCGCGCACGCTACCTTGCGCTGCTGCCGTACACCGACCTGCACCACGGTTAATCGTCGGTCACGACAGTCAGACATCTGGAGATCACTATGCAAATCATTCTGTTGGAAAAAGTAGTCAACGTCGGCAACCTGGGCGACGTCGTCAAGGTCAAGGACGGTTACGCACGTAACTTCCTGATCCCACAAAAGATGGCCCGCCGCGCTACCGCCGGCGCCGTCGCCGAGTTCGAAGCCAAGCGCGCTGAACTGGAAAAAGCAGCAGCTGAAAAGCTGTCGGCTGCCCAGGCCGAAGGCGACAAGCTGAGCGGCATGACCGTCACCATCGGCCAGAAGGCCGGCGTTGATGGCCGTCTGTTCGGTTCGGTCACCAACTTCGACATCGCCGAAGCGCTGACCAAGCAAGGTTTCGCTGTCGAGAAGTCGCAAGTGCGCCTGCCGACCGGCCCGCTGAAAACCACCGGCGAATTCCCGGTTGCAGTCGCTCTGCACACCGACGTCGTGTCGGAAATCACCGTCGCCGTTGTGGGCGAAGCTGCCTAAGCACACGCTGTACATGTGCTGAGCACGCAGTTCTGAAAAAGCCGGGTTCGCCCGGCTTTTTTGCTTTTCGGCTTTCCAACCATGTCAGTCACAGGACTGGAAAAGGTATAATCCCGCCCATGAACGCAGCATCTCCAGATCCGCAACTCGACGCCCTGCGCATCCCCCCGCACTCCATCGAAGCCGAGCAATCCGTCATTGGCGGCCTGCTGCGCGATAACGCCGCGTGGGACCGTATCGCCGACTTCATGAACGCGGAAGACTTCTACCGCTACGACCACCGCATCATCTTCGAACAGATGGTGCGCCTGATCAACGGCGGCAAACCGGCCGACGTGATCACCGTCTACGAAGCCTGCAACCAGCTCGGCAAGGCCGATGACGTGGGCGGCCTGCAATACCTGAACGCGATGGCGCAGAACACGCCGTCCGCTGCGAATATCCGGCGCTACGCCGAGATCGTGCGCGACCGCGGCATCCTGCGCAAGCTGATCACCGTGGCCGATGAAATCTCGGGCAATGCGTTCAACCCGCAGGGCAAGGAAGTCAAGCAGATGCTCGACGAAGCCGAGTCCAAGATCTTTGCGATTGCCGAATCCGGCTCGCGCGGCCAGCAGGGCTGGAATCCGATCCAGCCGCTGCTGACGCAGGTCGTCGAGCGTATCGACGAGCTCTACAGCCGCGAGAACCAGGGCGAAATTACCGGTGTGCCCACCGGCTTCATCGACCTCGACCGCATGACGTCGGGCCTGCAGCCGGGCGACCTCGTCATCGTTGCCGGCCGTCCGTCGATGGGCAAGACCGCGTTCTCCGTCAATATCGGCGAGAACGTCGCGATCGAGGCCGGTCTGCCGGTGGCGATCTTCTCGATGGAGATGGGTGGCACCCAGCTGGCCATGCGTATGCTGGGTTCGGTCGGCCAGCTCGACCAGCACCGCCTGCGTACGGGCCGCCTGAACGACGAGGATTGGCCACGCCTGACGCACGCCATCCAGAAGATGAACGACGCCCAGTTGTACATCGACGAAACCCCGGCGCTGAACCCGATCGAGATGCGGGCGCGTGCGCGGCGCCTGGCACGCCAGTGCGGCAAGCTGGGCCTGATCATCGTCGACTACCTGCAACTGATGCAGGGTAGCCAGCCGGGCGACAACCGCACGGCGGAAATCTCGGAGATTTCACGTTCGCTCAAGGGCCTGGCCAAGGAGCTGCAGTGTCCGGTGGTGGCGTTGTCGCAGCTGAACCGCTCGCTGGAGCAACGGCCGAACAAGCGCCCCGTGATGTCCGACTTGCGCGAATCCGGCGCAATTGAGCAGGATGCCGACGTCATCATCTTCCTGTACCGCGACGAGGTCTACAACCCCGATTCGCCCGACAAGGGCACGGCCGAGATCATCATCGGCAAGCAGCGTAACGGTCCGATTGGCGCGATCCGCCTGACCTGGATCGGCCAGTACACCAAGTTCGGCAATTACAGCGGCAACCTGTCTGTGTATCAGGGTGACTAAATAACCATTTGTAGTAACACCAAGGCGGCCATTGATGTTTTAATGGCCGCCTTTACGCGTGGCCGCATTTTCGGCGCGACCGCGTAATCCCAGAGAGTCAATACGGAGAATCTATGTTTGGACGTTTCATGCCCACCGAGGGCAAGTTTTTCGATCTTTTCAATCAGCACGCCGCCTTGTGCGTCAAAGGGGCGCAGGAAATGGTCAGCCTGATGACCAACTTCGACGACCTCGAAACCCGCACCCATGCGATCGAGACGATCGAAAAGCAGGCTGACAAGATCACCTATGCCACGGTCGACCTGCTGCACAAGAGCTTCATCACGCCAATCGACCGCGACGACATCCACAAGCTGATCACGCGCATGGACGACATCCTGGACATGATGGAAGACGCGGCCCAGACGATTTCGCTGTACGACCTGCAAGCGGTCACGCCGGAAGCCAAACGTCTGGCCGAGCTGTGCCTGGCCTGCTGCCTGAAGGTGGAGGAAGCCGTCTCCCTGCTGCACAATATGGACAATGCTGCCAAGATCGTCGCGCTGTGCGAAGAGATCGACCGCCTGGAATCGGACGCCGACCATGTGATGCGCGCCGCGATGTCCAAGCTGTTCCGCGACGAGCCGGACGTGCGCAACCTGATCAAGATGAAGGCCATCTACGAGATTCTCGAGACGGTCACCGATCGCTGCGAAGACGTGGCCAACATCATTGAAGGCATCATCGTCGAAAACGCGTAAGCGTCGCAGACCTGCATAACCATGGATAATCTCAACATCAGCATCTACGTGCTGGGAATGCTCGTGCTCCTGGCACTGGTATTCGACTTCATGAACGGTTTTCACGATTCGGCAAACTCGATTGCCACCGTGGTCTCGACCGGGGTCCTGAAACCCCAGCACGCCGTCGCAATGGCGGCATTCTTCAACTTCATCGCGATCTTCGTGGTCAACATGAAGGTCGCCCAAACCATCGGCAAGGGCACGATCGACCCGCATGTGGTCGACCATTACGTGATCTTTGGCGCCCTGGTCGGGGCGATCTCGTGGAACGTCATCACCTGGTACTACGGTATTCCCTCGTCGTCGTCGCACGCGCTGATCGGCGGCCTGGTGGGCGCGGCCGTGGCCAAGGCGGGCACCGGCTCGCTGATCTCGGGTGGCCTGATCAAGACCGTGGCGTTCATCGTCGTCGCGCCGCTGCTGGGCTTTGCGCTGGGCTCGATCATCATGCTGATGGTGGCCTGGATCTTCGTGAAGTCGACGCCCCGAAAAGTCGACAATCTGTTCCGCAAGCTGCAACTGGTCTCGGCCGCGGCGTATTCGCTGGGCCACGGTGGCAACGACGCGCAAAAGACGATGGGCATCATCTGGATGCTGTTGATCGCAGCGGGCTACACGAGCGCGACGGCCGAATATCCACCGGCCTGGGTCATCATCTCGTGCTACGCGGCGATTGCCTTCGGCACGCTGTTCGGCGGCTGGCGCATTGTCAAGACCATGGGCCAGAAGATCACCAAGCTCAAGCCGGTCGGCGGTTTCTGCGCCGAAACGGGCGGCGCGGTCACGCTGCTGCTCTCGAGCGCGTTCGGCATTCCAGTGTCGACGACGCACACGATCACCGGCGCCATCGTTGGCGTGGGCGCCGCGCGCAAGACCTCGGCCGTGCGCTGGGGTGTAGCGGGCAATATCGTGTGGGCGTGGATCTTCACGATTCCGGCGTCGGCCTTCATGGCGGCGGTGGCTTGGTGGATCGGCACCAAGATCATGTAATCGTGGCTTGACCACCATTGAAAACGGCGCCCTCGGCGCCGTTTTCTGTTTGCGGATGCCGCGCCGCAGTGCCGCGCCGCAGTGCCGCGCCTCAGTGCCGCGTCAGTGCTGCGTCATCGCGCCCGTGCCGACGCTGGAATTTTTCATGTTCTCGCGCTCGACCTCGCTGACGGTGCCGGCGTTGTTGGCCGTCTGGCCTTTCTTGCGTGGCAGGTAGGTGCCGATCGGGGTGCTGCGTTCTTCGCGCACGCTCGCCGTCTTTGCGCCGTCGGGTGCAGGGCTGGCAGGGGCAGGGCTGGTGCAAGCGGCCAGCAGCAGGGCGGCAGCGCACGAGGTGATGAGTGATGTCAGCGGAAAGGTCATGGTGGCAGGCTCGGTAGAGTGGCTGTTCGGTATTGACAGCCGCACATCATTCTACGCCGGAAGCCGCGGGCGTTATCCTGACAGAATTGACAGGTGAGCGTGGGCGTGACGTCGGCTAGCCGAGATCGACGGCGAGGCCTTCGTAGGCCAGCAGCACCTGCAGCTCGCCCAGGCAGCCGGCATGGCGCGCCATTACTTCGGCAAACACCGTCTCGAGTTCATCGTCGCCGCGGGTCGGTTCGTGGTGCGTGCAGTACAGCGTGCGTGCGCCAACGCGCAGTGCCATCGCGATGGCGCCGTCAAAGGTGCCATGGCCCCAGCCCCGCTTGGACGGGTATTCGTCGCGCGTGTACGAGCAATCGACAATCAGCGCGTCCACGCCCGCCATCACGGCGTCCATGCGACGTTCGGCTTCGCGCATCTGCGTCTCGGCCGCCGCGTGCAGCGGGTTCCCGGCCGCATGCGGGTTGTACCAGGGCTCGTGGTCACCCGTGAAGAACACCGACTTGCCGTTGCAGTCGATGCGGTAGCCGAGGTTGGTGACCGGGTGGTTCGTCACCACGTTCGCCACCAGCGCATCGCCCACCGCGATCGGTTCACCGATCGTCAGCGTGCAGTACTCGATGGTGGCGCTCATGTCCGTTTCGCCGACCGGGAAATAGCTGTTTTGCAGCTGCACACCCATCACGTGCTCGATGCCACGGCCCGTGACCGGATCGTGCGCGCCATGCAGGCGCACGCGGCTGCCCTTGACGAACAGCGGCGTGAAAAAGGGCAGGCCATGGATGTGATCCCAGTGACTGTGCGTGATGAAGAGATTGGCGTGCACGGGCGGCTGGGCCAGCAGGTGCTGGGCCAGCGGGAACAGGCCGGTGCCGCCATCGAGCACGATCAGCGTGTCGTCATCGGTGCGCACCTCGATGCAGGTCGTGTTACCGCCATAGCGCGCCGTGCGTGGCCCCGGAGACGGGATCGAACCGCGTACTCCCCAAAAACGAAATTTCATGATGCATTCCTGCCAGGTGATCTAGGGACAATTCTACCCAGCCTCGATCATAGCGGGTTTGTCATCATTGGAGCCGTGGTGACCCAGAAATGCTGCGCCAAAAAGAACGCCCGCCGGTAAGGGCGGGCGTTGCGGTACTGCGCCTACGAGGCAGGCGGTAAAACTTATTACAGCACGTCGCTGGCGTGATCGGCCAGGCGCGAGCGTTCGCCGCGTGCCAGCGTGACGTGGCCACCGTGGTTCCAGCCCTTGAAGCGGTCGACCACATAGGTCAGGCCGCTCGAGCCTTCGGTGAGGTACGGCGTGTCGATCTGCGCGATATTACCCAGACACAGGATCTTGGTGCCAGGACCGGCGCGCGTGACCAGCGTCTTCATCTGCTTGGGCGTCAGGTTCTGCGCTTCGTCGATGATGAGGAACTTGTTGACGAACGTACGGCCGCGCATGAAGTTGAGCGACTTGATCTTGATGCGCGAGCGGATCAGGTCCTGCGTTGCCGCGCGACCCCAGTCACCGGCATCGCCGTCGGACTTCATCAGCACCTCGAGGTTATCGTCGAATGCGCCCATCCATGGCGACATTTTCTCTTCTTCGGTGCCCGGCAGGAAACCGATGTCTTCACCGACCGGCACCGTCACGCGGGTGACGATGATCTCGTTGTAGAGCTTGGTCTCGAGCACTTGCGCCAGGCCGGCGGCCAGGGCCAGCAGGGTCTTGCCGGTACCGGCCTGGCCCAGCAGCGTGACGAAGTCGCACTCCGGATTCATCAACAGGTTCAGTGCGAAGTTCTGCTCGCGGTTGCGCGCCGTGATGCCCCACACATTGTTCTTGTTGTGGCTATAGTCGCGCAGGGTTTGCAGCACGGCGGTCTTGCCGTCGATCTGCTTGACCTGGGCGTACAGCGGCGACTGGCCATCCTTCGGCTCCATGTAGACGAACTGGTTCGCCAGCAGCGTCGGAATCAAGGGACCGGTCACGCGGTAGTAAGTCGCCGAGTTGCCGTTCTTGTTTTCCTGCCACGATTCGACGTCCTTGCCGTGCGTGTCCCAGAAGTTGTCCGGCAGCTGGACGATGCCCGAGTACAGCAGGTCGCTGTCTTCCAGCACGTGGTCGTTGAAGTAGTCTTCAGCCGGCAAGCCGATGGCGCGCGCCTTGATGCGCATATTGATGTCTTTCGACACCAGCACGATCGCGCGGCCCGCTTGCTGCTGCTCGAGTGCGCGCACGACGCCTAGGATCTGGTTGTCGGCTTTGCCTTCCGGCAGGCCTTCCGGCAGCGGCGCGCTCGTCAGGCGGGTCTGGAACAAGAGGCGCCCTTTGGCATCCTTGTTGCCCAGCTTGGACAGCGGAATGCCGGACTCGATCGCGTCGTCGTCGACGTTGGCGATCAGGGCGTCGAGCGTGCGCGACACCTGGCGTGCATTGCGCGCCACTTCGGACATGCCCTTCTTGTGGTTGTCGAGCTCCTCAAGCGTCATCATCGGCAGATAGACGTCGTGTTCCTCGAAACGGAACAGCGAGCTTGGGTCATGCATCAGCACGTTGGTGTCGAGCACGAACACCTTGGTCAGGCCCGAACGGTCGGCCTTGCGGCTGGTGGACGACTTGACTGGCGCTTCCACTGGCTTCTGCTTGGTGGAATGGAGTTGCTCGGCATCCTGCTCGCGCAGCTTGGCCGAGATCGGGGCAACGTTCGGTGCCTGAGGTGCAGCTTGAGGCGCTGCGTTCGGGGCAGCGTTGGAGGCAACTTCAGGAGCAGCCTGCGGCTTCGCTTCGGCAACCGGGGCAGCACGCACGGGTGCTTGCGCCGCGGCGAGGGTGTCTTGCGCTTTGCGGCGTGCGCGCGACTTCGGCGTCGGCACGGCTTGACCGCTGATCAGGTCATCGACTTCAGGATCGGGCTTGGCCGAGATCGAACGCACCGGCGAACGACCGGGTTCGGCCTTGGGGTAATCTTTGACCAGCAGCATGGTTGCTGGTTCATTTGGCATTTTTGGCAGTGGCATCAGGTTCTCAATCTAAAAAAAGTCTGGAAGACCGTGCGCGCGCGGGCCACATGGCGCTGGCGCACGAAATGACGCAACTAAACAGGGAAAAGGGGCGTTACGGTTGAACTGTTGCAACACGGCCGAGCCGGGAAATGCGCCGGCCCGGCGGGCAACCGGGTGGGGATAGTGCAGATGCAGGACAGGTTGAATTACAGGTCGACTCAAAATAGGCGGTAGCGATCCAGCAGGTTGAACAAACTGGAGCCATCCATTGTCAGGGCTGGCTCTTCAGAAATTCCAGCACTTCAGTCACATGGTCACTGACCTTCACGCCACGCCATTCTTTCACCAATCGGCCTTGAGCGTCAATGACAAACGTACTGCGCTCGACCCCCCGTACTTTCTTGCCATACATGTTCTTCATCTTCATGACGTCGAACTGCGTGCACACGGCTTCATCGGCGTCCGAGATCAGTTCGAACGGCAGGCCGAGCTTGGACTTGAAGTTCTCGTGCGAGCGCAGCGAATCGCGGGACAAGCCGTAGATGTCGGCGCCCAGTGCCTGGAACTCGGGATACGCTTCGCGAAAGGCAATGCTCTCGGTGGTGCAGCCAGGGGTATTGTCTTTCGGGTAGAAGTACAGCACCGTGTACTTGGCGGGACGGCCGAGCAGTTCGAACGGTTTCTCGCCCGTCATCGGGGCGGTGAAGGGGGCAAAGGTTGCAAGTTGGCTCTCGGCCACGGGTTTCTCCTGACGGTCGCAGCGCAGCTGCAGGGTGACCCTCCCGGCGCGCCATGGCGGGGAGCGGCACCCCATGATAATCCGTCGGTGCTATCCGCCGCTAGTACTCTTGTGGGCAGAATCGCAATATTTACCCGGATTGAAACGTTTGCGGCCCTGTTGAACCGCTGTTGTAGCGATTCAGGCGGTGCGTTCGAGGATCAGGGCCAGCGTGACCTTGCGGCCTTCGCCCATCAGCACGTTGTAGGTGCGGCAGGCGGCGCCGTTGTCCATGCTTTCCACGCCGATGTGCCGGCTCGACAGGCTGGTCACCAGGCGCGGGTGCACGAAGCGCTGACGCGGGCCGGTGCCGAGGATGACGACGTCCGGCGCATCCTGCGCCAGTTCATCGAAGTGGGCGGCGGTGAGCTGGTCGAAATCGGTGACGTTCCACGGGCGCGGCGGGACCTCGGGCAGCAGCGTCAGGCTGTAGTCGTAACGCTGGGCATTGATCTCGACGCCGCTGGCATCGACGCCGGTGACGGTCTGGTATTGCTGGGTATTGTCGGAATGGAGCTTCATGGCGATAGGCGAAGTAGACGCTGGTAAGCGGTGACTGTGCGGATGCCCATTGTAACCGGATCGGCAAGGTTGCCTAAACCGTGCGCTTTGGGCAGAATGGTATTTTTGCGCACTGCAACAGTGCAGGCGATTTTCCAGGGGATACTGTGCGACCGATTGCCAAATCGAACAAGCTCGACGACGTCTGCTACGAGATCCGCGGACCGGCCCTGGAGCAGGCGCGCCAGATGGAAGAAGACGGCCAGAAGATCATCAAGCTCAATATCGGCAACCTCGCCGTGTTCGGCTTCGATGCGCCGGACGAGATCGTCAGCGACATGATCCGCAATATGCATGGCGCGGCCGGCTATACGGACTCCAAAGGCATGTTCGCGCCGCGCAAGGCGATCATGCACTACACGCAAGAGAAAAACATCACCGGCGTGACGATCGACGACATCTACCTGGGCAACGGGGCGTCCGAACTCATCGTCATGTCGATGCAGGGCTTGCTGAACAATGGCGACGAAGTGCTGGTGCCGGCGCCCGACTATCCGCTGTGGACCGCCGCTGTCAGCCTGGCCGGCGGCGCGCCGCGCCACTACATCTGCGACGAAGGCGCCGGCTGGATGCCCGACATCGCCGACATGCGCAGCAAGATCACGCCAAACACGCGCGCCATCGTCGTCATCAACCCGAACAACCCCACCGGCGCGTTGTATCCGCGCGAAGTGCTGCTCGAGATCATCGAACTGGCGCGCCAGCACCAGCTGATCATCTACGCCGACGAAATCTACGACAAGACGCTGTACGACATGGCCGAGCACGTCTCGATGGCGTCGCTGGCCGACGACGTGCTGTTCGTGACCCTGAACGGCCTGTCGAAGAACTACCGCTCGTGTGGCTACCGCGCCGGCTGGATGGTGGTTTCGGGCGAGAAGCGCCATGCCAAGGGCTATATCGACGGCCTGAACATGCTGGCCTCGATGCGCCTGTGCGCCAACGCGCCGGGCCAGTTCGCGATCCAGACCGCGCTGGGCGGCCACCAGAGCATCAACGACCTGGTGGGCCCGGGCGGGCGTCTGCTCCGGCAGCGCGATCTCGCCTACAAACTGCTTACCGATATACCGGGCGTGTCCTGCGTAAAGCCAAAAGCTGCGCTCTACATGTTCCCGCGCCTCGATCCGAAGATGTACCCGATCACGGACGACCAGCAGTTCATTTGCGAACTGCTGACCGAGGAAAAAGTGCTGCTGGTGCAAGGCACCGGCTTCAACTGGATCGCCCCGGACCATTTCCGGCTGGTGTTCCTGCCTAATTCCGACGACCTGACCGACGCTTGCGGACGCATTGCGCGCTTCCTCGACGGTTACCGACGGCGCCACGCCTGATCCAGCGCGTCGCGCCCAGACCTCACGAGAAACAGATTTTATGAAACCGATTCAAGTTGGCCTGCTGGGCATCGGCACCGTTGGTGCCGGTACCTTTAATGTACTCAAGCGCAACCAGGAAGACATCCGCCGCCGCGCCGGCCGCGGCATCGAAGTGACGATGGTCGCCGCGCGCAATACCGAGCGCGCACGCACGGTCACCGGCGATGGCGTGGAAGTCGTCAGCGACCCGTTCGCCGTGGTGAACCATCCCGATATCGACATCGTCGTCGAGCTGATCGGTGGTTACGAGCTGTCGCGCGAACTGGTGCTGCAAGCCATTGCCAACGGCAAGCATGTGGTCACCGCCAACAAGGCGCTGGTGGCGCTGCACGGCAACGAGATTTTCGCCGCTGCACAAGAGAAGGGCGTGATCGTCGCCTTCGAGGCCGCCGTGGCCGGCGGCATCCCGATCATCAAGGCGCTGCGCGAAGGCCTGACTGCCAACCGCATTGAATCGGTGGCCGGCATCATCAACGGCACCACCAACTTCATCCTGTCCGAGATGCGCGACAAGGGCCTGGACTTCGCCACCGTGCTGGCCCAGGCGCAGGCGCTGGGCTATGCCGAGGCCGATCCGACCTTCGACATCGAAGGCGTCGATGCTGCGCACAAGCTGACGATCATGTCGGCGATTGCCTTCGGCATCCCGGTGCAGTTCGACAAGGCCTATGTGGAAGGCATCAGCCAGTTGCAGGCGGTGGACATCCGCTACGCCGAACAATTGGGCTACCGCATCAAGCTGCTGGGCATCACCCGCCGCACCACGACTGCCGCCGGCGAAGGCATCGAGCTGCGCGTGCACCCGACCCTGATCCCGGCCGCGCGCCTGATCGCCAATGTCGAGGGCGCGATGAACGCCGTGCTGGTGCATGCCGATGCCCTGGGCGTCACGCTGTACTACGGCAAGGGCGCTGGCGCAGAGCCAACCGCATCGGCCGTGATCGCCGACCTGGTCGATGTGACGCGCCTGGCCACCGTGGACCCGTCCGGCCGCGTGCCGCACCTGGCGTTCCAGCCAAACCAGATGAGCGACGTGACGATCATGCCGATGGCCGACATCACCACCAGCTACTACCTGCGCGTGCACGTGCAGGATCAGCTGGGCGTGATGGCCGACCTGACGCGCATCCTGGCCGACGGCAATATCTCGATCGACGCCGTGCTGCAGAAAGAGCCGGGCAACCAGACCAATATCGACATCATCATGCTCACGCACCAGACGCAGGAGAAGAGCATCGATGCAGCAATTGCCAGAATCGAGGCAATGCCGGCCGTGATTGGCAAGGTCACGCGGATTCGCCTGGAGTCGCTGGGCTAAGTAGCGTAGAACCATGGGGTGGCCGCTTGGCTTAGGGTCACCCGCATCATGCGGGCCGGGTAGTGCAGCGTGATTCTTCAGGGCTGCTTCGTATCGCCGGCCACGACCTCCAGTATCAGATGCGAATACGCAAGCATGAATATGAGAAACATGCTTTGTTCGGCCGTGCTTGCCGTTGTACATTACGGCATCCTAGTCACCCGAGCCCTCCAGCATGCGCCAACCGAGCCAATTCTCCCTGCTGACCCAGCGCCGTTTCGCCCCCTTTTTCTGGACCCAGTTCCTGGGCGCGTTCAACGACAACCTGTTCAAGACGGCACTCCTGGTCGTGATGACCTACGACGCGCTGAACTGGACCACGCTCGACCCCTCGCTCATCAACAACCTGATCCCCGGCCTGTTCATCCTGCCGTACGTGGTGTTCTCGGCCACGGCCGGCCAGCTCGCCGACAAGTTCGACAAGGCTCGGCTCGCGCGCATCGTCAAGATCGCCGAGATCGCGATCATGCTGGTCGCCGGTATCGGCTGGATGACGCACAATCTGTGGCTGCTCATCGCGGCCGTGATCGGCATGGGCATGCACTCGACGCTGTTCGGGCCTGTCAAGTACGCCTACCTGCCACAAAACCTGAAGCCCGATGAACTGGTTGGCGGCAATGGCGTCGTCGAAATGGGAACGTTCGTCGGCATCCTGCTGGGCGAAGTGGCCGGCGCGGTGCTGGTTGGCAGGCCGAACGGCATCATGCTGGTGGCCGGCGCGACGCTGTTCTTCGCCGTGCTGGGCCTGCTGGCCAGCTGGCGCATCCCGCCATCGCCGGCGCCGGTGCCAGAGCTGCGCATCAGCCGCAACATCATTGCCGAATCGTGGCGCAATCTGGCGTTCTCGCGCAAGAACCGCACCGTGTTTCTGTCGATGCTCGGCAACTCGTGGTTCTGGTTCTATGGCGCGCTGCTGCTGGCCCAGTTCCCCGTGTTTTCCAAGGATTACCTGCGCGGTGACCACAGCGTGTTTGTGCTGCTCTTGACCGTGTTCTCGCTCGGCATCGGCGCCGGCTCGCTGCTGTGCGAACGCCTGTCGGGCCACAAGGTCGAGATCGGCCTGGTGCCGTTCGGCTCGATCGGCTTGTCGGTGTTTGGCATCGACCTGTATTTCGCCAGCTCGGGCTTCACGGCGGGTACGGCAATTGTCGACTGGCTGGCGCTGCTGGGCCAGCCGGGCGCCTTGCGTATCCTGTTCGACCTGGTGATGATCGGCGTGTTCGGTGGCCTCTTCATTGTGCCGCTGTTCGCGCTGATCCAGACGCGCTGCGACCAGAAGCACGTCTCGCGCACGATTGCCGGCATGAACATCCTCAACGCGGTCTTCATGGTGGCCTCGGCCGGCGTGGCGATCCTGCTACTGGGACAGGGCTTCTCGATTCCGGAACTCTTCCTGACCACGGCGCTGCTCAATGTGGTGGTGGCGATTTATATCTTCTCGCTGGTGCCGGAATTCCTGATGCGTTTCCTGGCCTGGATTTTGATCCATACCGTCTATCGCGTGCGCATGATCGACACCTCGCACATCCCGGCCGACGGCCCGGCGGTGCTGGTCTGCAATCACGTGAGCTACGTCGATGCGATCGTTATCAACGCAGCCAGCCCGCGCCCGATCCGTTTCGTGATGGATCACCGCATCTTCAAGACGCCGTTCCTGCGCTGGATTTTCCGCGCCGTCAATGCGATCCCGATCGCGCCGGCCAAGGAAGACCCGTGGACGATGGAAAAGGCCTTCGTCGACATCGCCCACGCACTGCATGACGGCGAGCTGGTCTGCATCTTCCCGGAAGGGCGCCTGACCAAGACGGGCGAGATGAGCGAATTCCGGAGCGGCATCACCAAGATCGTCGAGCGCAACAAGGTGCCGGTGATCCCGATGGCGCTGCGCGGCCTGTGGGGCAGCTGGTTTACACGTGACCAGGGCAACCTGTTCGGCCGGCGCATCGCACGCGGCATGCGCTCACAACTGTCGCTGGCGGTGGGCACGCCAGTAGCACCGGAGCTGGCGACGCCGGAATATCTGCAGCAGCAGGTGATGACGTTGCGTGGGGAGTGGAAGTAAGCGGAAATAAGCGGAAGTCAGCGCCGGGCCATACCGCCGCGATGGGTATGGCAAAAGCGCAAGATTTTTTTTGTGGCTCTGATATAATTATTGACTAGTCGGGGCGTAGCGCAGCCTGGTAGCGTACGTGCATGGGGTGCACGGGGTCGGAGGTTCGAATCCTCTCGCCCCGACCAATAGAATCAACGAGTCAGGCCAGCCGAGAGGTTGGCCTTTTTCGTTTCCGAAGCTTTCCCCCTTGCGAATACCCTTGCACAGCACTGGTCGCCGCCGGCGCGCTGTCAGCCGGCCAGCGCAGGAAGAGCCGGTGTGAGTATGATTTTCTCTGGCTGGCCAAAACGGAAAAGGCTGCTCGATAATGAGCAGCCTGAAGTAATAAATCATGCCAGCGCTATTTGCAGCCGCCAGCCGATAGGTAACAAGCGTTACTTACGCACTGTGCTGTTTCTTGCGACGGTTCATTCCGAGACCCAGTAAACCGAGCCCCAGCAAGGCGACGGATGCGGGCTCAGGAACTTCCGAGACATTGGCGAAAACAAAACTTACATCATTGTAGTTAAAGTCACCGCCATTATTCAGATCTTCGAAAGCGACATAGATCCCGGCAATCATATTTGCATCACCAGCGTAGTTAGACGAATAAACATGGTTGACCAAGTCGCTATTCAGACTGGTTTGGGAATACCACGGCCCAACATTGCCTGGTTCGAGATTCTTTAGAACGAACACCAGGACGTCGCCTTGAACAACAGGCCCGAAGTCGAATGACTGACCATATACCGATGTCTGATTATTCAGTCCATAAACGCCGGTGGCTACACCATTAACAAGCATGGACACTTCATTCGTGTAATTCGCTGTCGAGCCGGCAAAATAGCCCGTTACAATACCGGTGGATGTTGCAACAAATGTATACGGCTGAGTGTTTTCCGTACCTGCAGGTGAATATGGGATTGGCGCTGCCTGAGCGGCACCGCACGTTACCAACGCAGCTGCTACTGACAGTTTAGCAAACATGTTTTTCATTATATTTCCCCAGTTGGTGGATGAGCTTTTTTAGTAAGCAATAACTGGGCCACATCAATAAAATCCTTAGTTAACAACCGCTTGTAAATACAGCCATTATCTAATTGGTAGTTGTGTAAATTTTACCGACAAGCATAATAACAATTTATTCCATTTGGTAAATTATTGTTAATTGAATGAATCTCCATGATTGATTCACCCGTCGCTATAAGTGCTCGCAGAAAATTTAATTTTTTACGTAGAAATTCTTTTGTTTGGAATACTGCTCATCTATTGTATTGTGAGTATGCGCCAAGGCTGGCACCTCTGCGCCCAGGTGAGCATCTGTACCACGCTGCAGTAAAGAACGACAGCGGTTCGATTGACGCCGTGGCCAAAGCACTGCGTCGCGCGCAGCCCGGGTCGCTGACAAACCGTCAGCTAGTCCGGTCGAATTGCCCCAAGTATTCTCTGTGTCAATTCAGGGCACCTTCGCGACGCCATCGCCAAGCCAGTACCGGTCAATGTCTCGCAAGCCCCAATCTGCAGCGTTCTCGCATCCAACGATGGCGTCGCGCGCGCCCGGCGCCCCCAGGTCGATCAGCTCCGGCCGGATATAAGTCCGTGCACGGGTCGAGAAGAACACCTTGATCTTGGGCAGCAGCAGCGATTTGCCGCAGGGCTGTTCCGCAACGACGCCGAGGCGGCCCGATTGCAGACGCACCAGCGTGCCCACGGGATAGATGCCGAGGCACTTGACGAAGGCGGCAAACACCGCCTCGTCGAATTGCCCGGCGCGCGCCCATTCGGCCATGCGCCGCAGCGAATCGGCCGGGCACCAGCCCGCCTTGTAGGGGCGGTTCGACGTGATGGCGTCGTACACATCGCAGACAGCCCCCATGCGCGCATACAGGCCCAGATCGTCACCCGACAACCGATGCGGATAGCCCCGGCCGTCCGGGCGCTCGTGGTGGTGCAGGCACACTTCCAGTGCAACCGGACCGACGCCGGGCGAAGCCAGCAGCATGGCGTGGCCCTTGGCCGGATGGCCGCGCACGACGCAAAACTCGTCCTCGGTCAGGCTGCCCGGTTTATTGAGCACCTCGGCCGGGACGGCCATCTTGCCGACATCATGCAACAGGCCGGCCAGGCCCAGTTCGCGCGCGAGATGGTCGTCGAGGCCCAGCTGGCGCGCGAGCGCGATCATCAGCGCGCAGACTGCCACCGAATGCATGTACGTGTAATTGTCGGCGGTCTTCAGGCGCGCCAGGCCGATCAGTGCGCCAGGGTTGCGCAGCACCGAGGCGGCGATGGATTCGACCATTGGCATGGCGTCGCGCACCTCGATTGCGCAGCCCATGCGCGCCTCGTTGAACATGTCGAACAGGGCGCGCTTCGACTGGTCGAGCAGCACGGCGGCGCGGCCGAGTTCGTCGTCCATCGTGGCGCGTGGGGCAGGGCGGAAGCGAAACACCGTGGCGTCTGCAGCGCCCGGTGCGGCCGGCGCCGTGGCGCTCGCCTCCGGTGCGGGTTCGACATCGAGTCCGCGCTCGGTATCGATCCAGGCTTCAGTGGCGCGACTGGTCGCGATGCGCCCGACTTGCGCCGCCGATTCGATCAGGAAGGACGATTGCCAGAACGGCGTGTCGATCCACGAGCAGCATAGTTGTTCTACATACATTCCCGGCCGTAACTGCTTGATGGCGACTTTCTTCAGACCGGCACGCGGGACCGGCGGGGCTTGCCGACCACTCCCGATCATGGCAGGGCCAGCTGCAGCGCGGCGGTGCGGGCGACGCCCGCAGAACGGCGCGGCGGCGTTGCTGGCATGGACCCTGGCGCTGCACTACGGGCCAGCTTGAACACGGCCAGCGCCTGCACCACCTTGAGCGTCTGTTCCTGCAGGGCGGCGGCGGCGGCGGCCGATTGCTCCACCAGGGCGGCGTTCTGCTGGGTCACGCCGTCCATTTGCGTGACGGCGTCGTTGACCTGGCCAATGCCCGCGACCTGTTCGCGCGAGGCGGAGGCGATTTCGTTCATCAGACCGCTGACTTTGCGCACGGCCGCCTGCACCTGCTGGGTGGTTTCCCCGGCGCGTACGGCGAGGGCGGCGCCGGCCTCGACGTTGCTGATCGAGGCGGCGATCAGTCGCTTGATTTCCTGCGCAGAGGTGTTGCTGCGCTGGGCCAGATTGCGCACTTCGCTGGCGACGACGGCAAACCCGCGCCCCTGCTCGCCGGCACGGGCCGCTTCGACGGCAGCGTTCAGGGCCAGGATATTGGTCTGGAAGGCGATGCCTTCGATGATGCCGATGATGTCGCCGATCTTGCGCGACGCCTCCGATATCTCGTCCATCGTGGCAATGACTTCGCCGACGATGAGACCACCGCTTACGGCCGTGCCGTCGGCGGCCTCGGCCATGGTGCTGGCCTGGCCGACGCTGGCGCTGTTCTGCTGGACGGTCGAGGCCAGTTCTTCCATGCTCGACGCGGTCTCTTCGAGCGCCGAGGCCTGGGACTCGGTACGCCCCGACAGATCCATATTGCCGGTCGCGATCTCCGCAGTCGCCACGCTGATTTGCTGGAAGTTGGTGCGCACGTCGCCCACGATGGATTGCAGGTTGACCCGCAGCTGGTGCATGGCCCGCATCAACTGACCCATTTCATCTTGCCGGTCGCTGCTGAAATTCACGCTCAGGTCGCCGCCCGCCATGGTCTGGCAAGCCTGACGCGCTACTTCCATCGGCCGCAGCAGGGTTGCGTGTAACGCGTACCAGAAGTAAAGCAACGACACGCCAGCGGCCCCGGTCAATATGCCGAGCGGGGTTTCGAGGTGGGGGAACCGGACTGCGCCGTCGAGCAGGTGAAAGCCCATCAGCAGCAGCAGCATCGCGCACTGGCCCGTCAGGTTCAGCGCGATGCGGCGGCGCAGCGTCATATGGGTTGCGGCCGCCAGCAAGCCGCGTAGTCCGGTCGCGCGCACCATGCCTTGCTGAAGACGGATATTACCGGCGGTACCCGCCTTGAGGTTGCGATAGAGTTCGGCAGCCGCCGTGATCTGGGCCCGCGTCGGCTTCGTGCGCACCGACATGTAGCCGACAGCCTTGCCGTTTTCCATGACCGGGGTAGCGTTGGCCATTACCCAGTAGGCGTCGCCGTTCTTGCAACGGTTCTTGACCATGCCCGTCCAGGACCGGCCCGAGCGGATCGTGGCCCACATATCGGCAAACGCCTCGACCGGCATATCGGGATGGCGCAGGATGTTCTGGGGCGCACCGATCAGCTCCTCTTCGGTGTAGCCGCTGATGGCGATGAAGTACGTGTTTGCGTAGGTGATGTTGCCTTGCAAATCCGTGGTCGAGACGATCGTTTCAGTGTCGCTCAGTTCGATCTCGACATCGGTGACCGGAAAATTATTGCGCATGACAGACTCCTGCTGGAAGGTGTGGCGGGCATGGCGCGCCACCTGTTTAATTCATACCAGCAACAATTTTATGCCATCGGAAAACGAATAACTCAAATAAAACGAATAAATCGATTTATTTTCACTGCAGTGTTGTGATTTGTCACGACGCATGTCGCTGGATGGCTTCCTTGATGCAACATGGAGGGATGATCGGGATAGCGGCGTTGTTGCTGCAATTCGCGCACGTCGTCGTTGTACTTTTGCCAGTCAGGTATAGCATGAGAAAGATGATCCGCCTACCCACCGGAACCACCATGCGGCGTCGATATGTCGAGTTCGCCATGCTGGCAGCAGCGCTGGTATTTCTCGGCGCCAGCCTCGCTTATCTGCAGCTGACCGAGGTGGAGCGCCTCGAGAGCAGCGAGCGGGCCCGGTTGCTTTCGCTGACCACGCTGTTGGCCAGCAATATCCAGACCGATCTCGTGGCCACCAATGTGGCGCTCGAGGGCGTAGTCCGCGATTACCTGAGCGCCCCGGATGGCACCGTTGCCGAGGCAGCGTTGGCCGGTCGTCTGTCGGCGCTGGTCGGCGCGATGCCGGGCCTGCGCACGATGATGGTGTTCGACCGCGACGGGCGGGTGCGCGCTGCCAGCCAACACGATTTGTACGGGTACGATTTTTCCCGGCGCGACTATGTGGCTGCAGTGCGGCGCGCTCCCAGCAGCCGCACCCTGTACGTGGCCGAGCCGTTCCGCTCGATCCGCGGCGACCAGGTGGTGACGGTTGCGCGCATGGTGCCGGACGCTGCCGGCCGTTTCGCAGGAATGGTGCTCGCCACGCTCGATCCCGAATATTTCACCGGCCAGTTCCGCACAGCGATGTATGCGCCCGACGTCTGGGCACTGGTGGTTCACGGCGGCGGACGGCAATTGCTGAACTATCCGCCGAAAGGAAAGATCGACGGCACCAACCTGGCGCGCCCGGGTACGTTCTACCAACGCCACCGCAGCAGCGGCCGGGTGGCCGGCGTACTCGAAGGCCGGGTCTACACCACCGGCGAAGAGCGCGTGATGGCCATGGCCACGATTGCGCCAGCAGCGCTGGCGATGGACTATCCGCTCGTGATTGGCCTGAGCCGTGACGCCACCGCCGTCGTCGCACCGCTGCGGCGCCAGGCGATGACGCTGGCCGTGCTGTTCGCCGTGCTGGCAACCGGTGCCTGCGGAGCGCTGGCGGTGGTGCAGCGCAGGCGTTCGCAGTGGGCACGCCAGGATGCCGAGCAGGCGCGTGCACGCGCTGCCATGCAGGGCGTGTATGACAGCGAAGCGCGGTTTCGCACGCTGATCGAGGATGCGCCGCTGGCCGTCGCCATCCTGCGGCATGGGCGCTTCATCTACTCCAACCCGCGCTACCGGGCCTTGCATGGCTATGGCGCGACGGACGACCTGACCGGGCTGCGCTGGCGCGCCATGATCACTGCGCCGTCGCTGGCCGGGCTGGCGCAGCACGAGGCATTGATCGAGGCCGATACCCCGGCCGAGCAGCATTTCGAGGCGATCGGCCTGGGCAAATGGGGCTCCTCCGTGCCGGTCTACAAGACCACGGCGCAGGTACGGCTGGCGGATGGCCCTGCGACCCTCGTCTTTGCGCAGGATATCTCGGCGCAAAAGAGCGCCGAGGCCGAGATGCTGCTGGCCCGCGATGCGGCCGAGGCGGCCAGCCGCAGCAAGGCCGAGTTTCTGGCCAATATGAGCCACGAGATCCGTTCGCCGCTCAATGCCGTGCTGGGTTTTGCCTATCTGCTCGAGCAGCGCGCGATCGACGCCGAAGCCCGCAGCATGGTGCGCAATATCCGCGTGTCCGGCCAGTCGCTGCTGGCCATCGTCAATGACATCCTCGACGTGTCGAAGATCGAGGCCGGGCACATGCTCATCGAGACCGCGCCATTCTGCCTGGGCGAGTTGCTGGAAAAGGTGGCCACCAGCATGCGCATCGGCGCTGCCGGCAAGGACCTGCAGCTGATCGTCGACACGCCGCCGGCCGGCGTCGGCATCCTGCTCGGGGATGCATTGCGGCTCGAGCAGGTGCTGCTCAATCTCACCGGCAATGCGGTCAAGTTCACACCCAACGGCCAGGTGGCGCTGCACTGCACCTTGCTGCGACGCGACGGCGACGCCCTGGTGCTCCAGTTCAGCGTGCATGACACCGGCATCGGCATCGATCCGGCCGCCCAGGAGGCGATTTTCTCGCCATTCACCCAGGCCGACAGTTCCACCACGCGCCGCTTCGGCGGCACTGGCCTGGGGCTGACCATCTGCCGCCAGCTGGTCGCGCTGATGGGCGGCGCGCTGGTTGTCGACAGCACGCCCGGACGCGGCAGCGTGTTCAGCTTCAGTCTGCCGCTGCAGGTGTCTACCGAAGCCAGTGCTACCGCCGTCTGCGCGGCTGCCACGCCCTCGGGCCAGACTCTGTGCGACGTCTGCGTGCTGGTTGTCGACGACAGCGACATCAACCGCGAGGTGGTCCAGCGCATCTTGCGCGACCAGGGCGCCGAGACGGTCTGCGTCGGCGACGGCCGGCAGGCGCTGGACTGGTTGCTGGCGCATCCTGAGCAGGCCGACGTCGTGTTGATGGACGTGCAGATGCCGGTCATGGACGGCATCGAGGCGACCCGGCAGCTGCGCCGCATGCCGCAGTTCGACGGCCTGCCGGTCATCGCACTGACTGCCGGGGCGTTCAAGGAACAGCAGGAGGCGGCGCTCGAGGCCGGCATGTGCCATGTGCTGAGCAAGCCATTCGATGTGCCAGCGATGCTCGCGCTGATTGCACGCTTGTGCGGCAGCGGCAGCGGCAGCGACGGCGAGGGCGAGGGTGGCGGCGCGGGTGCCCTGGCCGGCCCGGCGCCGGCACAGGTCGATGAAGACGCGCTCGACGTGGCTGCCGGACTCGCCCTGTGGCTGGACGACGCGGCCTACCGCCAGTATCTGGCCCAGTTCCTCGAATTGCATGGCGACAGCGCGGCGCTGATCGGCGCCAGCCTGGCTGCCGGCCGGCCGGGCGAAGCGGCCGCACTGGCCCACAAACTGGCCGGCGTGGCTGCCAGCCTGGCCCTGCCTGCGACGCGCGTGGCCGCGCATGAGGCCGAGCGGATGCTGTACGCCGCCATGCGCGATCCGGGCGCCGACGGTGTCGCGATCGACCTGGCGCCATTGACGCAGGTGCTGGCGCAGGCGCGGCGCGCGATCGAGCAGTACCTTGGGCCGGCGCCGGCGCCAGCGCCGGCAGCCTCGCCCGTGGCAGCGTCGCCGGCGGTGCTGCACGCGCACCTGACGAGTCTGCTCGAAGCGCTTGACGCCGAGGCGCTGGAACAGGCCGAAGCATGCCTTGCCGCGCTGTCGCCGCTGTTGCCAGCGGTGACACTCGACCGTGTGTGGAACCCGCTGCGGCGCTTCGATTTCCGCGCCGCCGAGGCCGCCGTGCGCCTGTTGACGGCGTCCGTGCCGGCAACCTTGTAAGCGCTGGGCTGCTCGCCGTCGACAAGGCGGGCAGGCCGGGCAGGGCCTGGCCGCCCCGTCAGCGCACCGGCTGCGTCCAGCGCCGCACGAGGTCGCCCAGCTGCTCCGCCGTGAACGGCTTGCTCAGGTAATCGTCCATGCCGGCCGCCAGGCAACGCTCACGGTCGCCGTCGATGGCGCTGGCGGTCAGTGCCACCACGGCCATGCGCGGGGCGCCGGTGGCGTGCTCGCGCTGGCGCAGCTGGCGGCAGGCTTCGTAGCCGTCGAGCACCGGCATCATGCAGTCCATCAGCACCAGGTCGTAGGCGCTGGTTTCCAGCGCTGCCAGCGCGACCGCGCCATTCACCGCTTCGTCGACCCGGCAACCGAGTTTTTCAAGCAGGATGCGCAGCAGTTCGCGGTTGATCTCGGTGTCCTCGACGACGAGCACGCGCGGCGTCCCTACAGCGGCCCGCAGGCCGGATGCGCTGACGGTGTCGGGCGCCGGCGCCGACGCCAGGCTGCACGGTACGACCAGGCGGAAGCAGGCACCGGGCCCGGTGCGCGGGATCAGGTCGATACTGCCGCCCATCAGGTCGGCCAGGCGGCGGCAGATGGCCAGCCCCAGGCCGGTCCCGCCATACACGCGGCTGATGGTATTGTCGGCCTGGCTGAAGGGCTGGAACAGGCGCGCCTGGGCGGCCGGCTCGATGCCGATGCCGTGATCGCTCACCTGGTACAGCAGCAGCCACCCGCCGCTCGTGTCGGGATCGCGCCGGGCGACCACGGTCAGTTCGATTGGACCGCCGCCAGCGGGGGTGAACTTGATCGCGTTGCTGAGCAGATTGCCCAGCACCTGGCCGATGCGGTCGGGGTCGGCCATGACGGCCGGTGGCAGCACGCCCGGACGCAGCACGATCGCCAGGCGCTTGCGCTCTGCGCTCATGCGGTACGAGTCGACCCGCTGCGCAGCATGGCGCAGCGGATCAAACGCTTGCGGCAGCAGCTCCAGGTTGCCGGACTCGACCTTTGAAAAGTCGAGAATATCGTTGATGGTGCGCAGCAGTTCGAGCACGCTCTGGTGGACGGTGCGTGCATACGTGTCGAGCGGCGCCGGCAGCCCGGCGCCGAACAGCAGTTCGGACATGCCGACAATGCCGTTCATCGGAGTGCGGATCTCGTGGCTCATCATCGCCAGGAAACGCGACTTGGCCTGGTTGGCCGCATCGGCCTGGGTCTTGAGCGCAAGCGCCTCAACTGCATCGCGCTCGCGCTGGCGCACGATGCGCAGCACCGTGCCAAAGGCCAGCGCAACACCCAGCATGCCGGTCATCGCAATGGCGCCCAGCGGACGCAGATTGCGCCACCAGTCGCTGGTCAACAACGCTTCGGGCACGGATGCCTCGATCACCAGTGGGTAATTGCGTACCGGACGCTGCGCCACCATGCGCGCCTCGGCATTCGCGGCAGCGGTTGCTGGCGCCCGGCCGATGGAGGCGTCACGCTGCGGCCAGGAGGCCAGCAGAACCTGATCGCTCGACAACAGTGAGATCGCTGCCTGCTGGCCGGGGCTGACGGAACGGAAGAAGTCGGTGAACGAGGCGCACGAGATGCCTACCACCGCCACGCCCGCGAAGCGGCCATTGGGCGTTTCGCGGCGGCGGCTCAGGTAAAACGTCCAGGCGCCGTTGATCTTGTTGCGTACCGGACGGCTGACGTAGGGGGCGGGGTCGCGGTGCGCGCGGTGATAGACGAAATAATCGCGCTCGGCCAGGTTGATGACCGGCGTTGGCCAGGCGCGTGTGGAACTGAGCAGCGCGCCGTCGGCGCCGATGACGCTGGCCACGGCCACCTGCGGCAGGCCGCTGATCTTGTCGCTCATGGTGCGATAGAGCGCCTCGCTCCCCAGCGCCGGATCGCCGTCGTCGGCCGGCAGCGCGGCGAGGATGCTGTCGAGCGCCAGGGTAGAGGAGGCCATCGATTGCGCCGTGCTTTCGGCCAGCGCCAGCGTCAGGTTGTCGAGATCGCTGGCCCAATCGTCGATCTCGCGAAAGTGCAACACCCAGGCTGAACCGGCCAGCGCGAGTGTAAGCAGCAGCACCAGGCCCGCGCAGATCATGGCGCTGACGGTACGTGTGTCCAGGCGCTGCAGGCGCTGCCACCATGGCACGTCGTTCATCGATGTATCCGCGCTCACCCACACCCTCCGTCGGTATTGATCGGCGCCCTGCGAGGGAGGCAACGCGCGGCATGGGAACGGCGGATGACGCGCTCGTGCCGGTTCGCCTGGCAGACAACGAGTTTACATCAAAACCTTTAAATCCGTTAATTTAATTTATTTGAAATTAAAGTAACGAATATGGCGGTCATTGGATTGGCAGGTAGGCGCTACGCTGGCGTGGGCTTGCGGGCGCGCTGCGCGACGCTCGCCCGCAGGTAGCCGCGCAGCTCGTCATAGTTGATCGGTTTGGGGAAGAACACGACGCCTGCCGGAACGCCGCCACGGGCTGCAAGCTCGTCGGCAGGCAGCCCCGACAGAATGGCAATGCTGACGTCCGCCAGTTCCGGGTCGGTCATGACGGTGCGCACCACTTCGAAGCCGTCGATGCCCTCCATGACGATGTCGGCCAGCAGGATGTCGGGCGGGCGGCGGGCGATCTGCAGGAGCGCCTGATAGCCGTTTTCGCAAAAGATGAAGTCCGCTGGCAAGTCCCAGGCCGCAAACTGGCGCTGGTACAGGGCGCGTTGAATGGCGTTATCCTCGATCACGAGAATGGTCGCGCGCCCGCTGGCCTCGCGCCCCATGCTTCCCGCCAACTTGTTCTTGTAGTCCAGTACGGCCTTGAGTGGAATCCGGCGATGCCCGCCCTGGGTCTTCCAGGCATCCAGCACCCCTGTTTCCACCAGCTGCTGCACCAGCGACACCGAGATACCGAGCATCTGCGCCGCTACCTGGGTGGTGCATACCTCGTCGGACGTTACCGCACTTTGCTTAGTTGCCACCTGAACCGCTCCCGCATTATCCGTTGCCTCAATAAGAATTCATTGAATTCGTTTTAATTGCTTGTATTGTATCGTACCGGGGCACGACCCATCAGCGCCCAAGTACGCTGGCAGGCGCGCAGTGCTTGTAGAAGAAGGTCGTTGCACACAGCTGGCCGTCGGGCAGACAGGCGAAGTCAGGGACGCTGCCGACACGCTGCCAGCCCGACCGTGCATACAGGCGTTCGGCCGTGCTGTCAGCCGTGTCGAGTACCAGCACGCTGCGCCCTTGCGTACGCGCGGCTTCCTCGACTGCCTCCATCAACCGCCCGCCGATGCCCGCGCCGCGTGCCCGGCGCCGCACCAGCAGCTTGGCCACATCCGCCCGATGTTGCTGGTTGTCCGGCATGGCGGTAATCAGCTGGACGGTACCGAGAATGCCAGCCCTGTCCTGCGCCACGATCAGCGTCCGCTCGCCGCGCTCGACGCCGCCTGCGATGTCGTGCCAGTAGTCCAGCGCCGTCGTGCGCGACAGCGGCAGCATGAAGCTGACCGATGCGCCGCCTTCGACGCAGTCGATCAGGACATCGGCCAGTTGCTCGCTACAGGCGCGGGCGTCGGCATACGAAAGGGTGCGCAGCGTGATGTCATGGGGCATGAGGGTTCTCCTGGAGATGGTTATGAGGTGCCGGCCAGGTCCGGCAGTGATTCAATCGATCGTCGCCGCTCCCGGTGTCTGCCCGGCAACCAGTGTACGTGACCCGGCATGGGGGCGCCCATCAATCGGGATATTGATGAAGAACGTCGTCCCGCGGTCGCTGTTGCTGTCGAGGCCGATACTGCCGCCATGGCTTTCGGCCACGGCGCGCACATAGGGCAGGCCGATCCCCCAGCCTTGCGGATCGCCGCGCTGGGCCAGCTCGGCACGGCGGTACATCTGGAAGATGCATTCCTGCTCGTGCGGCGGGATCGGCGGGCCGTCGTTGTGCACCGACACGAGCAGGCGTTCGTGGAGCTGGTCGACCTTGACGCTGATCGGCGTGGCAGGCGCCCCGTATTTCACGGCGTTGGACACCAGATTCTCGATCGCCCGCCTGAATACCTGGCGATCCCACCAGCCATCGACAGGATGCGCGTGCAGCTCGAAACGGGACCCGTGCGCGGTGCGTGCGTCGGCCAGCACCTCGGCCACGAGTTCGTCCATCGGAAAGGTGGTGATGGTCAGCGGAATGCTCTCGCCACTGTGAAACGCCATCGTATCGAGCAATTCGTCGACCATGCCGCTCATGCGCCGGGTATTGGCCAGCGCCTTGCCGGCCACCTTCTTGATCTGGTCCAGGTCATTGCTGCGCAGAATGAGTTCGAGTGCAGTGACCGTGGCGCCCAGCGGGCCGCGCATATCGTGCGTCAGCGCTGCAGCGAAGCGTTCACGGAAACCGCTGTGCACCAGCGAGAACGCTTCGACGGCTTCCTGGATGCCGGAATCGATCGATGAGTGGATCGTGTGGATTTCGCGGTGATCGAGCACGACCTGTTCGCGGTGCAGCACATCGAAGATGGCCCAGCGGAAGATCTGATACTCCTCGATCAGCGCAGTGTGATCGTACGAGGTGATGCGGGCGCGCTCGCCGCCATGCTCGGCCGCAACCGTGGTGCCGTCAACGGCCGACGTGCGCGGGTAGTCGGGACTGATGCTCTGGACAATGTTCTCGTAGAACAACGGCAGCGTATCGATCAGGATCGGGTGCTGCACATTGCGCGCCTGAGCGACGCGTTCGCGCACGCGTGCTTCCCAGGTCGCGAAAACGGCCCCACGCAAGCCCAGCATCCGCTGTGCATTGGCCGAGAGGTGGGCGGACCCGGCTTGCTGGTCGGTGGCGAAACTCACTGGAGGCTGTCCCTTCGATAGTGGCGTGTGTCTTGACGTCCGGCCATCTTACGCCGGGGCACGGACACACGCCGTACGATTGTGGTCAGGCCGGCATGGCTTCCGGGTCCGGCGCCAGTGTGTCGAGCAGCGCCAGCAGATAAGGAATGTCGACCGGCTTGACCAAGTGCCGCGAAAACCCGGCGGCCTGCGACGCAGCCACGTCCTGCGGCTGCCCGTAGCCGCTGAGCGCCACCATGACTGCGCCCGCCAGGCGCGGCGCGGCGCGCAGCCGGCGCGCAAGCTGGTAGCCGTCCATGTCGGGCAGGCCGATATCGAGCAGGCAGACATCGAACGCCTCGGATTCGGCCCGCAGCAGGGCGCCATGGGGTGACTCCTCGACCTGCACCGCATGGCCCACGGCGGCGAGCACCATGCCCAGCGACTCGGCGGCGTCGCGGTTGTCGTCGACGATCATGATGCGCAGCGCCGTGTGCGAAGCCAGCGCGTTGTCTTCGTGCGTGGCGGCGGCGGGACCGGCGCCGCCCGGGCCCAGCGGCAGGGTGACGGCAAAGCAGCTGCCGCGGCCGGGGCCGTCGCTGTGCGCCTCGACCCTGCCGCCATGCAGCGTGACCATGCTGCGCACCAGGGCCAGTCCCAGGCCCAGCCCGCCCTGCGCCCGGTCGGGCGTGCGCCGGGCTTGCGTGAACAGCTCGAAGATGTCGGGCAGCAGGCTGGCCTCGATGCCAATCCCGTTGTCCCTGACCGACAGGGTTACGCAGTCGGCAGCAGTGTCGGCTTCGGCAAACACAGTGATCTCGCCACCATCCGGCGTGTACTTGGCCGCGTTGCCCAGCAGGTTGGTCATCACCTGCACCAGCCGCTTGCGGTCGCCCGTGACGGTGACGTTGGCCGCGCCCAGGCGCGTGGCGAGCGTGTGCCCCTTTTTTTCGATGAGCGGGCGCGCCTGCTCGATGGCGCTATGGATGACGGTCTTGAGATCAACGGGCAGGCGCTCGAGTTCAACCAAGCCGCGCGTGACGCGCGAGACGTCGAGCAGATCGTCCACCAGCTCGACCATATGCCGCACCTGGCGGCCGATCACGTCGGCCGCATGCGCCGTACGCTTCGGATCGATGCTTGAGAGCTTGAGCATCTGGGCAGCGGTGCTGATCGGGGCCAGCGGATTGCGCAGCTCATGCGCGAGCATCGCCAGGAATTCATCCTTGCGCACATTGGCGGCCTTGAGCTCTTCGGCGGCCAGCCGGTGGTCGTGCATGTCGGTGACCGTGCCCATCCAGCGGATGATGGCGCCGGCTTCGTCGCGCACCGGCAACGCGCGGTTGAGCACCCAGCGGTAGTCGCCATTGTGGTGGCGCAGCCGGTGCTCGATCTCGAACAGCGCGCCGCTGGCCAGGCTGGCCATCCACTGCGTCCGCAGCGCCGACAAGTCGTCGGGGTGAATGGCGCGGGTCCAGCCGCTGCCGGCCAGCGCCTGGCTCGACATCCCCGTGAAGTCGCACCAGCGCCGGTTCGCGTAATCGTTGGTGCCATCGGGCAGGCCCGACCACACCATCTGCGGCATCGCTTCGGTCATCGTGCGGAACTTGTTTTCGCTCTCGCGCAGCGCGCGCTGCACTTGCACCTGGGCCGTCAGGTCCATCGACGCGGCCACGGCGCCAGTGATGTTGCCGGCGTCGTCGCGAATCGGGGCGGCCCGGGTGAGCAGGAAGTGCCGCTCATGCGGCCGGCCGAACGGTTCGATCTCGACAAAGTCGGCGTCGACCTGTTCGCCGCGCAGCGCGCGCACCAGTGACCAGTCGCGGGCCTGGACCGGCTGGCCGTGGCGCTGTGAACCGTCGGCCCACCAGCCGCGCCAGTCGCCGTAACCTTCGGGACTGGTGGTCATCGGGTGCTCGCCCCACAGCACGTGCATCATCGGGTTGGCCGACGAGAGCGCGCCCTGGGCGTCGGCGTAGACGATGCCCACGGGGGCGGAACTGAGCAGGGCATCGAGCCGCCGCCGGTCGGCCTCGGCCTGGGCGAGGGCGGCGCGCGCTGCCGCTTCGCTCGCCTGCAGGGCGCGCTCGGCGTTCTTCTGGTTGCTGATGTCGGTAAACATGAGCGCCACGCGGCGCCGGGTCGGGTGCGCGATGCGGCTTGCGTAGACGCTGAACCAGCGCCCCATCGCTTCGGAGCCCTGCTCGAAGCGGCGCGCCACGCCGCTGCGGGCGATGTCGTCATAGATGTCGATCCAGCTCTGTTCGATGCCGGGTACCAGCTCGCGCGCCGTCTTGCCCACACTGTCGACCACGCCCGTGTGGCGGGCAAAGGCGGGGTTGGCTTCGACGAACAGATAATCAACTGCCTTGCCGTTGGCATCGTCGATCATCTCGATCATGCCGAAGCCTTCGTCCATCGTGTCGAACAGCACGTGGTGGGTTTGCTCGAGGCGCTGGCGCAGCAAATGGTTGTGCGTGACGTCATTGACGATGACAAGCACGCCGCGCACGCCGCCCTCGTCCTCGATCGGGCTGCAGCCATAGGTCCACCAGAGGTCTTCGCGCCGGCCATGGCGGGTGAGGGGGATCAGCCGGTCGTCGTGCCAGGCGCCGGGGCCGCCGGCCATGATGTGCTCGATCTCGGGGCCGATCAGGTCCCAGGCTTCGGCCCAGCAGACCCGGCCGGGTTGGCCCAGCGCGGACGGATGGCGTTCATGACCGAGGGTCTGGCGGTAGCTGTCGTTGTAGAGCTGGATCAGCTCGTCGCCCCACCAGATGAGCATCGGGTGATTGCTGGACAACACGACCCGGACCATGGTCCTGAGCGCCATTGGCCAGGTGTCGGGCGGTCCCAGCGGAGTGGCTTGCCAGTCGTGGGCGCGCATCAGGGCGCCCATCTCGCCGCCGCCGGCCAGGAAGCTGAAAGGTGAAGTCAAGGGGTTCGATGGTGGTATGTACGAACAGACAAGATACGGGCTGGCTGCGCCATTCGCAAGACCAATGGCGCGCGGCAATCATGGCGCAGTCAACGTAATCTGTTGATGACGCCGATTGCGATGCTTAGCAATTGTTCTGGGGAACTAACCCGTCCGCCGTCCAGTGCCCAGCGCCAACCCAGATAATTGGGCAGATAGCGTGACGCAACACCACGAAAGCCCGATAGCCAGTCCTTGAAGCGCTGGTGATAGGCATTCACGTTCTGTACGTGGATGGCGCGGCTGCCCGAATGCCGGACCCTGACCCCGGCGCGCAGGTTGACCGCCTCGTGCGCAATTTGGTGCTTGCGTGCAAAGGCGCGATACGCGGCATGGCTGTCGCTGACCAGCAGCGCTTGCGGATCGAGCCTGGGGAGCAGATCGCGCTCGAGTTGGGCCGCGGTCAGTGCGCCGCGGCCGGTGACGGCATCGACCGTGCGACCGTTGCGGTCGCGCGCCACCAGGATGCAGTCGAGCTGCGTTGAAATGCCACGCTGGGTGGCGTGCCCGCCGCGCCGGCGTGGCGGGCGATCGAGCGTGCGCGACCCTTTTTGTGATTCGAGCAGGAACGTCTCGTCAGCCTCGACGATGCCATTCAGGGATGCGGGCCGGTCGAACTTGACCCAATCAAGGAAGCGGTGGCGCCACCGGAAGGCGGTATTGCGGTGCACGCCAACCCGATCTGCGCCCTTGCGCACGGACAGTGAATCGAGCAGCACTTGCGAATACGCGAGCCACCTGGCCTTGAGCCTGAGCCGTGCCAGCGGGGTGCCGCTCAGGTCGTTGAAGGTGCGCCCGCAGGCGCAGCAGCGAAAGCGCTGCAGATCGTTGGCGAAGCCATGCCGGTGGCAGCGCCCGTTGCCACAGCGGGGACAGCAGCGGCCAGGCGCTCTGGCCTGGGCGATCAGCGCCACCACCTGGGCGAGGCCGGCCGCAGGACGCAAGGCATCGAGCACTTGCCGGCGCTGCGGGTTGTTCAGCGACTGCAAGCTGGCGAACCAGTTCTTGAACCGTGGCGCTTTCATGATCGACTCCTGGCGTTGGGGACAGGAGTTCGACCACCGGGCTGCTCATCAGTTCAGAGCTTCCCTCTATTTAACGTTGACTGCGCCCAATCAACCGCGGCGTTGCAGGCGCAGCAGCAACCAGGCCGCGACCGTCGTGAAGGTCACGATCAGGCCGCACACGATCCAGAACCCGTGGCCGTTTTCGGCCAGCGGCACGCCGCCCACGTTCATGCCGAGCAGGCCCGCGATCAGGTTGATCGGCAGCGCCATCACCGTCACGATCGTCAGCAGGTACAGGCTGCGCGCATTGTCTTCGTTGACGCGCGCGGCGATTTCTTCCTGCAGCAGCTTGATGCGCTCCTGCAGCGCAGCCAGGTCGCTCAGCACCACGGTGAATTCTTCGGTGGCCTGGCGCAGGTCCTGGCGGTCGTCGCCATTGACCCAGACCGGCGGGCGCTGCAGCAGGCGAAACAGCGCGGCCGGTTCCGGTGCCAGCAGGCGCTGCAGCCGCACCAGCACGCGCCGCAAGGCGCCCAGGTCTTCGCGCTGGCGCGTCAGGCGCCCCGCCAACAGGCGGTCTTCGATGGTGTCGACGCGCGCGACCGCGTCGCGCACGATGTTCACCAGCACGTCGGCCTGGTCGCGCAGCAGGTGCACCAGCAGCTCGCTCGACGAGCGCAGCGGCGCGCCCTGCAAGACATCCTGGCGCAGACGTTCGATCGACGCCAGCGGCTTGCGGCGCGCACTGATGACGGCATGCGGCGTGACGTGGGCCCACAGGGTCGAAATCTCGGCGCTGTCGAGCGAAAAGCCGTGCAGCACATCGTTGACGACGGCGATCAGCGCGTTATCGGCGATTTCGATGCGGGTCGAGCGCGAGCCCTGGTGCAGCGTGGCGTAGAACTCGTCGGCCAGGCCGGCGTGCTGGCGCAGCCACCGCTCGCTGGCCGTGTTCGACAGGTTGAAGTGCAGCCAAATGAACTGGCCAGGTTGCGGCGCGGCCATCCAGCGCAGGGCGTCGGCTGCGCCGATGGGGGTGGCTGCAGGCACGGCGCCAGGCGCGGCGGTTGCGCCCGGGTCGATCAGGAATCCCCACACCAGGCCCGACTTGTCGGAGCCGTAATTGAAGCCGGATGCCGCGCCGGATACTGCCATCTGCTGTCCAGGTTGAATCAACGATGGGCAATTGTAGAGCCATCGGCGTGCGCCATGTGCAACATCCGGCGGCATGCGGGCGCGGTGCTGCGATGTCATCAAGCTGAAATACAGGGTCGCTAAGATCGGCGCTGTGTCTCTCTCTCGCGTGATCCCGAAGGATTTTGCGTTGTTCCGTCGGCGTCGCTGTCGACGGAGTTTTTTGTGCTGGTGCCCAACGAAAGAAATCAGATGCAAGTATCAAAGATCGATCGCCGCTATGTGGGCCTGCCGTATATGCAGTCGAACCCGTACGCGGACGCCACCCACATCGTGCGCCAGGGCATGCAGATCCAGGCCAGCCTGGGCACCCTCAGTGCCGTCGAATTTCTCAAGCAGCATGGCGTGCATGGCGCCGTGATTCACCGCGTGCTGATGGGCGAGCACGTGCGCATGGACGATCAGCTCGTGATCGAGGATCCACGCATGTGATTGACGATGGACGATGGACGATGGACGATGGACGGTGGAGATGGACGGTGGCGGCCCCCGGGGCAGCCTCAGGCGGGATCCGTCAGCTCGCGCAGGATCGCGCACTGGCCGGCCGTCTGCACCGAGTCGCAGCGCGCGCGCACGGTCGACAGGGCGGTGCGCAGCTGCTGCAGCTCGGTGATCTGGCGATCGATTTCGGATAGCTGATGGTCGACCAGCGCATTGACGCCGCTGCATGAGCGCTCTGGCTGATCCTGGTAGCCCAGCAGCGTGGCGATTTCCGCCAGAGACATGCCCAACGCCCGGCAGCGCCGGATGAAATGCAGCCGCTCGGCGTGGCTCGCATCGTAGACCCGGTAGTTCGCCTGCGAACGCACCGGTGGCGGCAACAGACCCTTCAGTTCATAGAACCGCACCGTTTCGGATTGACACCCCGTCAGCTTCGCCAGTTCCCCAATTCGCATCTTCATCCACCTTGACGTTTACATTGACCTTGTAGTTACTACAGGGATTCTAATGCATCCATCGTCTTTGGAGGTGCGTATGTCGTCATGCTGTTCAGGATCGTGCAGTTCTGCTGCCCCGCCGCCCGACGGGCGCTATCGCAAGGTGCTGTGGGCGGCCCTTGTCATCAACTTCATCATGTTTGGCGTCGAGATCGTCAGCAGCCTGGCCGCAGGCTCGGTGGCGCTGCTGGCGGACTCGGTCGACTTTCTGGGCGATGCCGCCAACTACGGCGTTTCGCTGTTCGTGCTGGGACTGGCGGTCGTGTGGCGCTCGCGCGCGGCTTATGCCAAGGGCCTCGTGATGGGCGCATTTGGCCTTCTGGTGCTGGGCCGGGCATTGTGGCTTGGCACGGGTGGACAGGTGCCACATGCCCAGACCATGGGCGTGGTCAGTGTGCTGGCATTCGCGGCCAATGGTGCGGTAGCGGCGCTCCTGTATGCGTTCCGGAACGGCGACGCGAACATGCGCTCGGTGTGGCTGTGCACGCGCAACGACATGATCGGCAATGTGGCTGTCATGCTCGCGGCCCTCGGTGTGTTCGGCACCGGGGCCGGCTGGCCCGACATCGTGGTGGCGTCGATCATGGCGCTGCTGGGGCTGCATGCAGCGCGCGACATCATCCTGCAGGCGCGGGGCGAGTTGCGCCAGGGCGCAGGCGCTGGCGCTAGTGTGCCCGCCCGCTAGCATGGGTCGCCATGCCCGGCGATCAGCATGGCCGCGTGGTACAGGTCGGGTGCGATGCGCGTGGGCAGCCGGCGCGGGCCCAGGCGCCATTCGGTTTCGTTGCCGTTGTCGATCAGCAGCGTGCGGCAGCCAGCGCGGTTGCCGGCTTCGACATCGTGCAGGATGTCGCCGATCATCCATGATGCGCGCAGGTCGATGTCGTGCTCGTGCGCGGCGCGCAGCAGCATGCCCGGCGACGGCTTGCGACAGGTGCAGGCGTGGGCATAGTTGCTGACGGTGCCGAGCGGATGGTGCGGGCAATAATAAAAACCGTCGAGCGTGAGCTGCTCGCGAAACAGCAGGTCGCGCAAGCGGTCGGACATCGGCGTCATCGCGTCTTCGCCAAAGCAGCCGTGCGCAATGCCGGACTGGTTGGCGACGATGAACAGCCGGTAGTCCAGGCCGGCCAGTAACCGCAGCGCGGGCCCGGCGCCGTTGACCAGGCGGATGCGGCGCGGCTCTGCAGCAAAGGGCATGTCGTCGACCAGCGTGCCGTCGTTGTCGAGGAAGATGGCTTTCATGCGGGCGCCTTTCACGGTGCGGTGATGGTCATTGGAAGGCCGGCTTGTCTGGCGCCGGCAGATCGGCAAGGTGTGCGCAAGCGGCGTCAATCGTCACCAGCGCCAGGCGTGGAAGGCGTTGCAACCGGGCCAGCCGCGCCGCCAGCGCCTCGGCGTCATGTGGCGGGAGGACGGCGCCGGTGAGGTCGCTGCATATCGCTGTGCGCCCGTTGTCAACGGCGCTGCCGGCATCTGCCGCGCGCCACGGCGTGCTGACCAGCACATTGGCCGCCGCATGGCAGTCGAGCAGAGTGTCCAGCGGCGTCGCGACCAAGAAGCGCACGTGCGGTTTCATGGCCAGCACGCGCACCAGTTCACGCAGTCGGGCCAGTTCGGCATCTGCTACAGCAATGCCATCGGCCACAGTGCCCGCGGCGACGAGCAGCGTCGCATCGACATCATGCCGCTGGCGCAGCCTGGCAACGCCCAGGATCACGGTGTCGATGCCGGCGCAAGGTGTCAGGCGACGCGCATCCAGCGTGAGGGCGAGCACGACAAAGCATGCTGGACCGATCTCCAACTGGCACCGCGCGAGGTCGCGGCCCGTGTCGTTGTCAAAGGGATGCAGCGTCATGCGCGCGCCAAGGAGTGGCGCGGCGGCAGGCAGGAAGCGTCGTGCATCGCTGACATGGCAGGTCTCCGCTGATTGCGCCACCGCGCAAGGACGGCGATGGCGAGCGGTTCGACTGTCGTTTGAATGGCCCGGTTCCAGCGGGGCAGGGCGCCTTGGAGCTGCGTCAAGCGCAATGCAAAACGGGGCACCGATGGCACCCCGTTGGGTTTTACTGACCTGCACTCATGCGAGTACTGGTCTGCTTACTGAAGCGATTACTGACGTGAAAAGCCCGTGTCGTCATCCATCTTGCGATCGCCAGCAAGCTTGTTGGCGCCGCCCGGGCTGCGCGGATAGCCGCCTGCCGCGTCGTTCGATTCGTGTACCGGATTCGGTTCAGCGTGCATGCTGCCGCCGGTCTGGTAACCCTCGCCTTCAGTGCGCGGGCCGCTGTTGCCACCGCTGCGCGGCAGGCCGCCGGCCAGATCGTTGGACTGATGGAACTCATCAGCAGGCACCTCGCGACGGGTCTCGCCCGTTTGCGAGCCTTGGCGGTCAGTGCTTTCCTGGATCTTGCTCGAGCTGGCGTCCTGGGTATCGGCGCGGTTTTCGCCGTTGGCATTGTCCACGCTCTGGCGGTTGCCATAGATGTCACCGTGCTGCACACCGGGCACGCCGGCTTCGGTGCCGCGTGCATGACGATCTTCGGTGCCAGTGCCCGGGACGATGCCGGTGTCCACGCCCGTGCCAATGGTGGTACCGCCAGCATGTGCTGGCTGGACAGACGCCGGTGCGTTCGGGTTATCGGTATTGCGCGTCTCACCCTGGCGATTACCTACGGGTTCGTTCAACTGACCCCACTCGCCGGAATGCGCTTCCATCGCGCGCTGGTGGCTGTCGGTCGTGCCCTGCTGCGCGCCGGTGCTGGCGAGCTGGCCTTGCGATGCGCTCGGCAGGTCAGTTTGCGCCATGCCGGTGCCCGATGGCGCACGTTGTTCAGTGGCGCCATCGCGCGTGTTGCCCTTGGCGTCCGGATTCCATTTTTCGTTGGCGCCGTTATTGGTCTGGTTATTCACTTCGCTACGTTGGTTTGCATCCATGGTCGTCTCCTGTGCATTGGTGAACTGGCAAGTCAGTGCCTGCCGCATGGGTCCATCATGCGCGCATCGGGGCATGCACAGAATAGGAAGACGTAGGGGGTGCGTGTAGGACTGCTCCTGAATGATAAATTTACTACCGAAACTTTAATTTCGTAACTGCACTAATTCTCACGTGTTGTCCTACAAAGTCATCTGGACTACTCCTATAGCGGTTGTCAGATTGCGTGCCTAATATGGGATTTGGGCTCATCGTCGTCGCCACTCCGGTGTCGGTAGGCCTCAGCCTGCCGCAGGACGCGGCGGTTTCCAACCGTGTAAGTATGGGAGCAACCTCATCATGGCCTCAAGCAATCAAGGCAACAAGCAATCGGGCGCGGCCGGCAATAGTCAGAGCGCCGGTGGCACCCGCAACCGTGGTTTCGCATCGATGGATCCGGCACGCCAGCGCGAAATCGCCAGCCAGGGCGGCAAGGCCGCCCACGCCAAGGGCACAGCGCACGAATTCACGTCCGAAGAAGCCCGCCGCGCAGGCAGCCTGAGCCACGGTAACCGCCAGTCGGCCAGCGCCAGCGACATGGTGCGCACGTCGGCCAGGGCCGGCAACCGTCAGAGCGTCGGGAGCGGCAGCCGCAGTGGCGGCGCCAAGGAATAATCCGCAGGCTGCCGGCAGCACGCCGGCGCAGTCATCGACGGGGAGCCTCATGCTCCCCGTTTTGCTGTCCGGTGGCGCAAACTGCCCAAAAGGCCGGGGGGATGCGGTAGAATCGCAGCGCCTTTTTCAACCTTCCCCCAAGGATCAACGTCGTGAAACCAGCGGTCATTCGTCAAGTCAAGAGCCTGTCCATGTCCTGCGACCGGGTTGGTAACCTGTTGCTGACCAAGTTCTCCACCATCGGTGCGAGCGATGTCGCCGTCCACATTCCGGCCAACGTCGTGTTCTGGCTGCTCAAGCACCTGCCGGTCAACAAGGATCCGCAACTCAAGGCGCCGCCGGCCGGCCCGGTGATCGGTGAAGCCGACTGGCAAAACCCGAGCACACCGCGCGTCCAGTACGTCAATTGCAAAGAGCTGCCAGGCATGATCCGCATGACCTTTGCCCTCGAGACCAAGCCGGACCTGACCGTCGTGCTCGATCGCGGCAATGTCGAGCTGATGCGTCAGATCATGGCGATGTATACGAAGGATCTGATCGACCTCGACGCGCAGTAAACAACCATCTGTCCGGGGGTCTTGCCGGGCGAACGCCCGGCGCTCCGTCACCCAGCGCCGCCTTCCATGGCGGGCCATGAAAGGATCACCATGTCCATCAAGATCAGCACGATGTTCGACGCCGGATCGATCGATGTCGTCAACGCCGAGCATCCGTCCCGGATCGACCTGAACCTGCGCGCCGACTCGCACGCCGACATCCACCAGTGGTTTCATTTTCGCTTGCAGGGCGCCCGCGACCAGGCGGTGACGATGCGCTTCTTGAATGCCGGCCAGGCCACGTACCCGAAGGGGTTCGAGGATTACCAGGCGGTGGCCAGCTATGACCTCGACAACTGGTTCCGCGTGCCGACCACGTTCGACGGCCAGGTGATGACAATCGAGCACACGCCGGAAACGGACAGCATCTACTACGCCTACTTCGAGCCATACAGCTGGGAACGCCACCTGCGACTGCTGGGCGAAGTGGCCGAGAACCCGATCGCGCGCGTGGTCGACCTTGGCAGCACGGTCGAAGGCCGCGACATGAATCTGGTCGTGATCGGTAACCCACAAGCGGAAAAGAAAATCTGGGTCATCGCGCGCCAGCATCCGGGCGAATCGATGGCCGAGTGGTTCGTCGAAGGCATGATGGATGCGCTGCTCGACAGCGCCAACCCGGTGGCGCGCACGCTGCTGCAGCGCGCCGTGTTCTACATCGTGCCGAACATGAATCCGGACGGTTCGGTGCGCGGCAACCTGCGCACGAATGCCGCCGGCGCCAACCTGAATCGCGAGTGGATGAACCCGTCGCTCGAGCGCAGCCCCGAGGTACTGTGCGTGAAGCAGAAGATCGAAGAAGTCGGCATCGACATGTTCTTCGACATCCATGGCGACGAAGCGCTGCCGTACAACTTCGTGGCCGGCTGCGAAATGCTGGCCGATTTCACGGCCGAGCGGGCAATGGAGCAAACCGCCTTCATCGACCGCTACATCGCCTGCAGCCCGGACTTCCAGAAAGAATTCGGCTACGCCGCCAGCAAGTACAACGACGAACTGCTCACGCTGGCGTCGAAGTATGTCGGCCACCACTACAAATGCCTGTCCCTGACGCTGGAAATGCCGTTCAAGGACAACGCCAACCTGCCCGACGCGCATACCGGCTGGAACGGCGCGCGCAGCGCGGGCCTGGGCGCTGCCATGCTGCAGCCAATCCTGCAAGCGCTGGGCTGACGCGATGGGTATCGAGATCGAACGCAAGTTCCTGCTGGCAGGCGACGGATGGCGCACGCTGGGCACGGCCACGCTGCTGCGCCAAGGCTATCTGTGCGCCGATCCGACGCGCACGGTGCGCGTGCGTATCGAAGGCGAGCAGGGCGTCCTGACCATCAAGAGCAAGAGCGAAGGCGCCTCGCGCGGCGAATGGGAGTATCCGATCCCGCTGGCCGAGGCTGCCGAACTGCTCGAGCGCCTGTGCGAGCGGCCCCTGGTCGAAAAGACCCGGCGCCGCATCGAGCATGCCGGTTTTACTTGGGAAGTCGATGAATTCCTGGGCGAGAACGCGGGCCTGGTCGTGGCCGAGCTCGAGCTGCCGTCAGAAGACGCCGTATTCGACAAGCCCGACTGGATCGGCCAGGAAGTCACTGGCGAGAAGCGTTATTACAATTCCAGCCTGATCAAGGCGCCATATTCCACCTGGACCGATACCCCGACATGACCCATCGCGCGCGCCGCAGCCTTTTCCAAGTAGTCATCGTTAGCGCATTGGGTCTGGCGTTTTCCGGCGCCTCGGCCGCGCCCGCCTCAGCCGTCGACGTCTCTTACTTCCCGCCTGCCGGGGAGTGGGCCCGCAAGGACCCGGGCGCGCTGGGAATGGATCCGGTGGCGCTCGCAGCCGCTATCGCGTTCGCACAATCGCGCGAGACCGAGCGGCCGCTCGACCTGTCCGACCAGGAAGCCATCTTCGGCACGCGCCTGGGCTCGATGCCGACCAAGCGCGCTGCGACCAATGGCGTGGTGATCTACAAGGGCTATGTGGTGGCCGAGTTCGGTGACACGCATTTTGTCGATCCGACCTACTCGGTCGCCAAGAGCATGCTGGCCACCGTGGCGGGCGTGGCGGTGCGGGAAGGGCGCCTGCAGGTCGACGAGCCGGTGGCGCAGCGCGTCACCGACGGCGGCTACGCGACGCCGCACAACGCGGCCGTGACGTGGAAGCAGCATCTGCAGCAAGAGTCCGAATGGGACGGCGAGTTGTGGGGCAAGCACAGCAACTTCATCGGCAAGGCCGCCTTCGGCAAAGGCGAAAAGAAGCCGCGCGCCATCAAGACGCCGGGCACCTTCTATGAATACAACGACACGCGCGTGAACCGCCTGGCGCTGTCGCTGCTGCGCGTGTTTGGCCAGTCGGTACCGGACGTGTTCCAGCAGCAGGTCATGGACCCGATCGGCGCTTCGTCGAGCTGGAAATGGGTCCCGTACCATAACAGCTACGTCGAACTGAACGGCAAGCAGGTGGCCTCGGTCAGCGGCGGCACGCGCTGGGGTGGCGGCATGTGGATCGACAGCTGGGACATGGCGCGCTTCGGCTACCTGTGGCTGCGCCAGGGCAACTGGGCCGGCAAGCAGATCCTGCCGCCAGCCTATGTCACGGCGGCGCTCACGCCGAGCGCGAACGGGCCGGACTATGGTTACCTGTGGTGGCTCAATACCAAAGGCAAGAACTTGCCGGGCATGCCCGCCACGACATTCGCCGCGCTGGGTGCGGGCAGCAACGATATCGTCGTCTCGCCCGAGCACGACCTGGTCATCGTCTGGCGCTGGCATGCGGGCAATGCCGCCGAATTTGCCACGCGCGTGGTGGGGGCGATCCGCAAATAGACGTTTGGCCGGCTGCTGGCCAGCAGCAAATGAGCACAAAGTTGGTAATGAATCAGCAGTAATCCAGCAGTAACCCGGCAGCCATGCGCAGGTCCTTCAGCCGCATGGCTGCATCCCTCTTTTCGTACAAACACCGTTGTCCAATTGTGCGGGGCAAAAGGGGGTTTGAGTGATATTCTTTTGCCACTAATTACAATCGCGATGCGGCGACGCGTGTACCGGCTGTGATGTGAAGGCGATGATGTCATCTTCCCGTTCCAGTCAAGCTCAAGCCTCCCCCCGGCATTGCCAATATCACCAGGACACAGGAATGAAAAAGAACATCGCCATCGTTGGCGCAGGCTTCTCCGGGGCAGTGATCGCCAACCAGCTGGCACAGGCCGGCTACACCGTCGACGTTTTCGAGTCGCGCCCGCACGTGGCCGGCAATTGCTATTCCGAGCGTGATGCCGAGACCGGCGTCATGGTCCACGTCTACGGCCCGCACATTTTCCACACCGACAATGAGCGCGCGTGGGAATTCGTCAACCGCTTCGCCGAATTCAAGCCATACGTCAATCGCGTCAAGGCCATCACCGACGGCAAAGTCTTCACCTTGCCGATCAACCTGTTGACCATCAACCAGTTCTTCAACAAGACGATGGGCCCGGCCGAAGCGCAGGAATTCCTCGCGAACCTGGGCGACAAGACGATCGAGAACCCGACCACCTTCGAAGAGCAGGCACTGCGCTTCGTGGGCCGCGACCTGTACGAAGCGTTCTTCAAGACGTACACGATCAAGCAGTGGGGCCTGGAGCCAAGCGAACTGCCAGCGAGCATCCTCAAGCGCCTGCCAGTGCGTTTCAACTACGACGACAACTACTTCAACCACAAATACCAGGGCATGCCGGCTGAAGGCTACACGCAGCTGGTGCAGAACATCATCGACACGCCGGGCGTGACGGTGCACCTGAACACCACGTTCGATCCGGCCACCAAGGGCGAGTACGAGCACGTGTTCTACAGCGGCCCGATCGACGCCTGGTTCAAGCACACCGAAGGCCGCCTGCCTTACCGCACGCTGGACTTCGAAGTCTTCCGCGCCGACGGCGACTTCCAGGGCAACGCTGTCATCAATTACTGCGACAACGAAAAGAAATACACCCGCATCACCGAGCACAAGCACTTCTCGCCGTGGGAAAAGCACGAAAAGACGATCTGCTACGCCGAGTACAGCCGGCAGTGCGAAGAGAAGGATATCCCGTACTATCCGATCCGCCAGAACCGCGAAAAGGCCATGCTCGAACTGTACGTGAACAAGGCGCAAAACGAGCCGAACGTCACGTTCGTCGGCCGCCTCGGCACCTACCGCTATCTGGACATGGACGTCACAATCGCCGAAGCACTGGCCACGTCCGACAAGTTCCTGGAAAGCGCCCGCACCAACGCACGCATGCCAGCATTCACCATCGATCCGATGGCGTAATGCACTAGTGCAGTCGTAAAAAAAGGCCGGCCACGATCAACGTGGCCGGCCTTTTTACATTAATGCGCCCGTGAACATCCACCGCCGTAAAAAAAGCGGGGGTCAGGTCTGACATTCGGACACGATCTCGACAGTCAGGTAGTTGGAAGCGGGCATGCTAGTACTGAGCATGGCACCATTGGCAGTGGATAAGCCTGAGGTCGTGTCCGAATGTCAGACCTGACCCCGGCTGTGGAAGTGGCCAGGGCTGAGGTCGTGTCCGAATGTCAGACCTGACCCCGGCTGTGGAAGTTCAGTGGAAGTGCTCGCTGCCTGTCGGTGTGTCGTCCGGCATTTCGGCATGTACCAGTTCGCCGGTTGGGTCGGCGAACAGCGGGGAGCCGCAATCGTCGCAGTACTCGGCGGCGTAGCGTTCGTTGATGCGCTTGATGTGGGCGATGCCGGCTTCGTTCAGGTGCGCGACGATTTCGTTCAGCGGGCTGAGCGCATCGTGCGTGATGGCCAGCGGGCCTTCCACCGGCGTGCCGGATTCGTCTTCCTGCCCGTACAGTGGCCAGACGATGCCGTACACGACATCGGCGCTCTGGCGCATCGTGAAGGCCACGCGGTATTCGTCGATCTGGATGTCCGGTGCTTCTTCGCCAAAGCCGGCGACGACGGCGCGCAGGTCGGACGGTTCTACGCCCAGCGTGTTCGTCAGGTAGTGCACGGCGGCGCGGATCGAGATTGGGCGGATCAGCTTATCGGCTTCGCGGCAGGCCACGTAATATGCTTCTGGCAGCAGCAGCTCGATGCCACAGCCCGGCATCAGGCGCGCGACGTTGGCGGTGGCTTGCGTGCGCCACTGTTCCAGGCTGCGTTCGCGCTCTTGCACGACGTGCAGCTGGTGCTGCGGCTCTTGCCAGCGGAACAACGGGTCGCCTGCCGGCGCGACGATCGCGATCAGCATGTAGCGCGTGTCGGCCAGGAACGGGGCGGTTTCCTCTAACTGCGGCGCCGGCTTGATCGTGCCGCCCTTGTGCGCGGCGGCGGCCAGCTTGTGCGTCAGCGCGTAGGTTTCGGCGTGGGTGCGCGGCAGCTGGTCGATTGAATACAGGGTCGGGGCGATCGCCATCTTCGTGCCGCCTGCAAGCAGGTGGGCCGAAAAGTGCGCGCCGAGCGTGGCCAGCAGGTCGGCCGGGATCGCGCCGGTGGCGATCGAAAAACGGGTCCAGGCCAGGATCGGCGCAGCGATCAGGAGCGCCTGCCAGGTGACGTCAACGCCATCCTTCTGCTCGACCATCATGGCCGATTCGCTGACCGCTTCCACGGTGTCCATCAGGACGTCGTACGAGGCCAGATCGTCCCTGAACAGGGCGTTCAGGGCGCTGTCGATGCTGTCCTGGTGATTGGTCTTGAGCAGTTTTTGCAGTTGCGTGTCGAGCTGGCGTTCCCATGCCCGTTCTTCGGCACGGCTGGCAGCTTGCATGAGGGCTTGCGAGAGGCTGACGAGGCGCTGGCTTTCTGCGGAAAGTTTAGGTGTTGAATCTTTGGAAGGACGACGCATGGGGCGAGTGAGTCTCTTGTCAGTTAGTGAATCGAATGTCAGTGTAGCGACAGAGCGCGGCTGGCGTTGCGGAGATGAGCGTCCGCAGTCCCGAGCCGGATAATGATGATAATCCCTTATCCCCGGTATTGTAGTTGATTCGGCCACATGCCATGAACAATGGGGGTGGGCGGGCCCGCTACAGACGGATTGCCGGAAGACGCTTGCCAAGTCCGCACCTAGCCGCCATAATGAGAACAATTCTCATTCAAACATTAATGAGAAGACGGAAGGAATGTTGGACCCTGCCGGCGACCGGGAAAGCGCTGGCAGATGCTCTTCACGGAGTAACACCCCCGCCGGGAGACCGGATTCGCCCCTCCTGGCTTGCCAGGGGGGATTTTTTTGTTAACCGTACCCACCAAAATTCACCATGATGCTGCATATCCCCGGCGTGCTGACGCCAGAACAGGTCTCGGCAATCCGCGCCCGTCTCGATCAGGCGCCGGAGTGGATCGACGGGCGCGAGAGCGTCGGCGCGCAGGGCGCCCAGGTCAAGCGCAACCGCCAGCTGGGCGAGGGCACGCCGCTCGCGCTCGAACTCGGCCAGGTCGTCAGTAGTGCGCTGATGGCCAACCCGCTGTTCTTCGCTGCGGTATTGCCGCTGCGGGTGCTGGCGCCATACTTCAATGCGTACGCAGGCGGCGAGCATTACGGGCTGCACGTGGACGGCGCGATCCGGGCCCAGCGCGGCGGCTTGCCGGCGGTGCGGGCTGATGTGTCGACGACCGTATTCCTGAGCGAGCCCGACGAATACGACGGCGGCGAGCTTGAAGTGGTGGACTTGTATGGCACGCACGAGGTCAAGCTGGCGGCGGGTGATGCGATCGTGTATCCGTCCGGCAGCGTGCACCAGGTGCGGCCCGTGACGCGTGGCGAGCGGGTGGCATCGTTCCTGTGGACGCAGAGCATGGTCAGGGATGACGGCAAGCGGGCGATGCTGTTTGACCTGGACACGCATATTCAGGCGCTGCGGGGTGAGCATGGCGATTCAGCCACCACCGTTGGGCTGACGGCGCATTATCACAATCTGCTCAGGATGTGGGCCGAGGTGTGATCCTTGAACGCGTGGACGGCGAAGTCGTCCACCCTACGTCGATGCAAACTCGGATGACAATGTAAAAAGGGCCGGAACCCGCGAGGATTCCAGCCCTTTTCGTTGGACGCAGCCCGCTTGCGCGGGCCTGGCCAAACAGCTTACGCCAGCAGCTGACGCAGCACGAACGGTAGAATACCGCCATGCTTGTAGTAGTCGACTTCGATCGGCGTATCAATACGCAGCAGAACGCGCACTTCCTGCGACTCGCCGTTTTCACGGTGGATCACGAGCGTGGCCAGCTGTTGCGGCTTGATCTCGCCTTCCAGGCCCTTCAGGTCGTACGTCTCTTTACCGGTGATGCCCAGGCTGTCGACGCTGTCGTTGCCGATGAATTGCAGTGGCAGCACGCCCATACCGACCAGGTTCGAGCGGTGGATGCGTTCGAACGAGCGCACGATCACGGCCTTCACGCCCAGCAGCTGGGTGCCCTTGGCTGCCCAGTCACGCGACGAGCCGGTGCCGTATTCTTCGCCGCCGAAGATCATGGTTGGGGTGCCGTCGGCCACGTACTTCATGGCGGCGTCATAGATCGACATCTGTTCGCCGGTTGGCTGGAATTGCGTGATGCCGCCTTCGATTGCCGAACCGTCCGGACCGACCGGGATCATGCGGTTCTTGATACGGACGTTCGCGAAGGTGCCGCGCATCATGATTTCGTGGTTACCGCGACGCGAGCCGTACGAGTTGAAGTCGGCTTTCAGGACGTTGTGTTCCTTGAGCCACTTGCCCGCTGGGCCGTCTTCCTTGATCGAACCGGCCGGGGAGATGTGGTCGGTGGTGATCGAGTCGCCGAACACGCCCAGTGCGCGTGCGCCGGTGATGCCGGTAGCGACCGCTTTCGGGGTCATCTCGAAATCAGCGAAGAACGGTGGCTCGGCGATGTAGGTCGACTCTGGCCAGTTGTAGACTTGACCTTCGGTCGTCGTGACGCGTTCCCACAGTTCGCCCGGGTTGCCCTTGACGTCGGCGTAGTTCGACTTGAACACTTCCGAATTCATTGCAAAGCGCATCAGCTCACCGATTTCTTGCGAGGTCGGCCAGATGTCGCCCAGGTACACGTCCACGCCATTGCTGTCCTGGCCGACTGGCTCGGTCATCAGGTCGCGCGTCATGTTGCCGGCGATCGCGTAAGCGACGACCAGCGGTGGCGACGCCAGGAAGTTCGAACGGATGTTCGGGTGGATCCGCGCTTCGAAGTTACGGTTGCCCGACAGGATGGCCGAGGCGACGATGTCGTTCTGGGTGATCGCGGCGTTCAGTTCCGGGGTCAGGTCACCGGCATTGCCGATGCAGGTCGTGCAGCCGTAGGCGGTCACGCCGAAGCCCAGCTTTTCCAGGTACGGCAGCAGGCCGGCAGCGGTCAGGTAATTGGTGACCACGCGCGAGCCAGGGGCCAGCGACGACTTGATGTGCGGCGCCACGGTCAGGCCGCGCTCGACGGCTTTCTTGGCCAGCAGGCCTGCGGCCAGCAGCACGCTCGGGTTCGACGTGTTGGTGCACGACGTGATGGCGGCGATCAGGATGTCGCCGTTCTTCACGTTCACGCCATTGGTCGTCGTGTACTGGCGGTGAAGGTCGTCCGGGTTCTTGTTGAAGCCGTTCTGCGTCGTTGGCTTGCTGAACAGTTCCGTGAAGTTGTTCTTCACGTTGCCCAGTTCGATACGATCCTGCGGACGCTTCGGACCTGCCAGCGATGGCGTGACGGTCGACAGGTCGAGTTCAACAACACGCGTGAAGTCGATTTCGCCTTCCTGTGGGATGCCGAACATGCCCTGGGCGCGGTAGTAGCCTTCGAACGCCGCCAGCTCTTCTTCGGTACGGCCAGTGCCGCGGAAGTAGTCGACGGTGGCTTCGTCAACAGGGAAGAAGCCCATCGTCGCGCCGTATTCAGGCGCCATATTGCCGATGGTTGCGCGGTCGGTGGTCGACAGCGAGCGGGTGCCGGCGCCGAAGAACTCGACGAACTTGCCGACGACTTTCTCTTTGCGCAGCAGTTCGGTGACAGTCAGCACCAGGTCGGTCGCGGTGCAGCCTTCGCGCAGCTTGCCTTTCAGGTTGACACCGATGACGTCCGGGGTCAGGAAGTACACTGGCTGACCCAGCATGCCGGCTTCGGCTTCGATGCCGCCCACGCCCCAGCCGACGACGCCAACGCCGTTGATCATGGTGGTGTGCGAGTCGGTGCCGACCAGCGTGTCAGGGTAGTACACGTCGCCTTGCTTCATGACGCCGCGCGCCAGGTATTCCAGGTTGACCTGGTGGACGATGCCGAAGCCCGGTGGCACGACGCCGAAGGTGTCGAAGGCTTGCATGCCCCATTTCATGAACTGGTAGCGCTCGTTGTTGCGCGAGAATTCCAGCTTCATGTTCAGGTCGAGTGCGTTTGGCTCGCGGAAGTGGTCGATCGTGACCGAGTGGTCGACGACCAGGTCGACCGGCACCAGTGGCTCGATCTTCTTCGGATCGGCGCCCATCTTGGCGGCGACGTTGCGCATCGCGGCCAGGTCGGCCAGCAGCGGCACGCCGGTGAAGTCTTGCAGCACGACGCGGGCCACGACGAACGGGATCTCGTCGGTGCGCTCGGCGTTGGCTTTCCAGCCGGCGACCTGCTTGACGTGCTCTTCGGTGACCTTCTTGCCGTCGCAGTTACGCAGCACGGATTCCAGGACGATACGAATCGACACCGGCAGGCGCGACAGGTTCACACCCAGGGATTCCGCCAGCGCTGGCAGCGAGTGAAACTGGCCGCTCTGGCCTGCGCCGATCGGGAATTCCTTCAGTGTATTCAGGGTGTTGCGAGACATAATCTCTCCTTCAGTGGAATATTGTTATCAACAACGTTGTTATTTCAACAGCATCAAATAACATCAGGCGACAGGACGGTCTGGATCCGGGAAACCCAGGCCGCGGCTCAAGTCTTGCTCGCCTCCGGCGCCGCGGTCGCCACGATCGCGGACTGGGTGGCGTTCTTGCATTCATTGGCCAGCTGGCGGTTGAGCTTCGAGTCAAGCAGGATGCCCTTGGACGGAATGCCGATCCAGATCAGGCCATAGTGCGGATTTTCGAAGCGCAAAGCGCCGGTGGTGGTGCCGATGCGGGCCAGGCGGTGCAGCCGGTTCTTCCAGCGCAGCGCGATGTGGGCCGCATCGTTGTCGTTCGTGTAGATCGTGATCTTGTTGCCCAGCTCGCAGTCGTAATCGGTGGTCTTGTTGTCGGTGATGTCCGGCTCGTCGACTTCGAGCGGGTTGGCAGCGACTGCAGCGGCCGTGACGGTAGCGGCAGTGCCAGCAGCAGCGGCTTTCGCTTTCTTGCTCGATTTTTTGGATGCAGCCTTCGCCGGCTTTTTCGCCGCTTCGGCAGCGAGCACGGCGGAGGCTTTCGGGTGCGCTACCGGTGTGGCGGCGTTGGCCGTCGCACAGGCGACGGCGGTGGCCAGGGCAAGTGCGCAGGCAGCAACGATTGGGGAGAGGAGGGTGGCCATGGTCGGGATTATCGGGAGTCGGAGAGGTTGACGATGGCTGCAGCTGCCTCGGGCAGTCCGAGGCCGGCCAGCTTGGCCCGCTGCAACACCGACCAATAGTATCGGTAGCTCGCACGGTCATGCAAGCGGCCGTGTTGCGCAATCGGTCCCCAGCCTGCGGCCATGGCTTCGGTCAGGATATTCGTTGCTTCATTGACTTCGGACAAACGCGGCGTGAACGCTTTGAGGATCGGCTTGATCTGGTCCGGGTGGATGCTCCACATGCGGGTAAAGCCGAATTCGGCGCCGGCGCGCTGGGCGTCGTTTGCCACCGTGGCGCTGTCCTTGATGTCGGTCGTCACGTTGTGCGACGCCACCTTGCCGTGAGCGTGGCAGGCCGCCACCATTTCGAGCTTCGCGCGTACCACCAGTGGATGCGTGAACTGCCCGGGGGTGCGCATCGCACTGGCCGGAATCGCGCCGTAGTGGGCCGAGACAAAATCCATGATGCCGAACGACAGGCACTCGACCTGCGGCAGCGCCGCGATCGCGTAGGCGTCGCGCAGTGCGCCGTGGGTTTCGATCAGCACGTGGACGGGCAGGGCAGCGCGGCCGGCAGCGAGCGCATACTTGTTGATCAGATCGATCGCGCCGCGCACTTCGTCGACGCCGTCGACTTTCGGCAGCACCACATAGGCCAGGCGCGCCGCGGCGCCGCCGACGATGAGCGCGACGTCGTTGGCAAAGTGGATGCTGGCCGGCTCGTGCAGGCGCGCGCCGACACGGTTGAAGCGGTTCTCTTCGCTGTTGACCAGGCTCGCCACCAGGACGGCGTGCTCGTGCTCGACGCCGGCCTGGGCGCCGTCTTCGCAGTCGAAGGTGATGTCAAACAAGGGGCCAAGCTCTTGTTGCAGGGTCAGCGATTTGCGCATCAGTTTCTCTGAGCCGGCGTAGTGATCGCAGGCAGGGAGAAGCAGCGGCTGGCGTTTGCCCTGGAATAAAACCTCGGAAGGATGCATAGCTTTCAACGCTTGGTTGCATAAAACACCGCCGTGCCGGTTGAGCGGCACGGCGTGGTTGGCGCATGGCAATCGCCATGCGCCTTGTACTGATCAGCCCAGCAGGTGTGCGACGCCGGCTTTTTCTTCTTCCAGCTCTTTCAGGGTCAGGTTGATGCGCTCTTGCGAGAACGAATCGATGTCCAGACCTTGCACGATCGTGTATTCGCCATTCTCGGTCGTGACCGGGAAGCCGAACATGGTGCCTTCAGGGATGCCGTACGAACCGTCCGACGGGATACCCATCGTGGTCCACTTGCCGTTGGTGCCCAGGACCCAGTCACGCACGTGGTCGATGGCTGCGTTGGCGGCCGAGGCTGCCGACGACAGGCCGCGCGCTTCGATGATCGCAGCGCCGCGCTTGCCGACGGTTGGCAGGAAGGTGTTGGCGTTCCATTCCTGGTCGTTGATCAGGTCCTTGACCTGCTCGCTGCCAGCGGTGGCGAAGCGGTAGTCGGCGTACATCGTTGGCGAGTGGTTGCCCCAGACGACCATTTTTTCGATGTCCTTGACTGCTTTGCCGGTCTTGGCCGCCACTTGCGACAGCGCGCGGTTGTGGTCCAGACGCAGCATCGCGGTGAAGTTTTTCGCTGGCAGGTTCGGTGCCGATTTCATGGCGATATAGGCGTTGGTGTTGGCTGGATTGCCAACCACCAGGACCTTGACGTTGCGCGAAGCGACGGCGTCGAGTGCCTTGCCCTGCACGGTGAAGATCTGGGCATTGGCTTCGAGCAGGTCCTTGCGTTCCATGCCTGGGCCACGTGGACGGGCGCCGACCAGCAGGGCGACGTCGACATCCTTGAACGCGGTCATTGGATCCGAGTGCGCGGTCATGCCTTCGAGCAGCGGGAATGCGCAGTCATCGATTTCCATCATGACGCCCTTGAGCGCCTTCTGTGCTTTTTCGTTGTCGATTTCGAGCAGCTGAAGGATGACCGGCTGGTCCTTGCCGAGCATGTCGCCGTTGGCGATGCGGAACAGCAGGGAATAGCCGATCTGGCCGGCAGCGCCGGTCACAGCGACGCGCATTGGGGTTTTAGCCATGATGAATCTCCAAAAGTGGGAATGAAAACGGTTTGCACCGAGGTCGACGCCGAGCATACGCTTGTAGGGCTCAGCTGCAATCAGACTTTAATCAGACTGCAATGATAACAAAAAGCGTCGGCCGGGCTATTCAAAAGTCAATCGCGGGTGTCGCGCGCGTACTCTGGCAAGAGTGCCACCGACTCCCGGTCGGGCATGAGTGTATGCCTGCGTCATCAGGGCTGTCAATTCATATCTTATGTCTTATATAAGACAGATATCTGAATGCCTCAAAAGCTGGACGGTATGTCACTTTTGTGGTGAAATCCCGGTCTATGAATTCCACCTCGTCCAATCCGGCTGCCGACCCTGCCGCCAGCGGCTCGCCGTCCTTCCGGCCGCTGTACCAGCAGATCAAGGCCCTGATCACCAAAAGCCTGCAGGCCGGCGAGTGGAAACCGGGCGAGATGATGCCGAGCGAAGTCGAGCTGGCCGGGCGTTTCAAGGTCAGCCAGGGCACTGTGCGCAAGGCCATCGATGAGCTGGCGGCCGAGAATCTGGTCGTGCGCCGCCAGGGCAAGGGCACGTTCGTGGCAAGCCACGCCGAAGAGCGCGCGCATTTTCGCTTCCTGCGCCTGCGCCCTGACGAAGGTCTGCCGCACCATCCCGAAAACCGCTTCCTCGAGGTCAAGCGCATCCGGGCCCCGGCCGAGGTGGCGCGCCTGCTCGACCTGAAAGCGGGCGACGCCGTCGTCTACATCAAGCGCGTGCAGTCGTTCGAGGGCAAGCCGACCATTCTCGAAGAGCTGTGGCTGCCGGGCCAGTTGTTCAAGGGCCTGAGCGCCGAGCGCCTGGTGGAATACAAGGGGCCGATGTACGGCCTGTTCGAAACGGAATTCGGCACCCGCATGATCCGGGCGACGGAAAAGATCCGCGCGGTCGCGGCCGATGCCGCCACGGCGGACTATCTGAAGGTGCCCGAGGGCACGCCACTGCTGTGCGGCGAGCGGGTTTCGTTCACCTACGGCGACAAGGCAGTCGAGCTGCGCCGCGGGATGTACTTGACGGAACAACATCACTATCAGAACGAGCTGTCCTGACAAGTAACTCAGCAGTATGGAAATACTTTGCAGCGGTCAATAGCGACTGCAGCGAAAGTCGGCAAGAGCGACTAAAATAGTTTGGTTTTGGGTGCGCGGCGGACATGACCCGGTCCTACGCTCGCTGTCCCGCCCACCTGGCGTCGCGTGAACGGACCAGGACAGGGAAATCAGCGAAAATCCATAGGGTTCACATAAAAATTGTTGTCATAAGGGAGGTGTACCATCATGTCCGAAGCCGTGAGAGAAGCAAAGCAGAAGGGGCGGCCGGAGTTCCGCAATATCGGCATCACCGATATCACTGGCAAATATCGCATGCCACCATCGGCCATTGTGTCGATTTTGCATCGTATCAGCGGCGCCGGCATGTTCCTGGCACTGCCGTTCCTGTTGTACCTGTTCCAGCAAAGCCTGCTGTCGGAATCGTCGTTCGGCTACTTTGCCGGCATCGTTTCCCACCCGCTCGTCAAGCTGATCCTGCTGGGCCTGTCGTGGGCTTACCTGCACCACTTTATCGCCGGCATCCGCCACCTGTTCATGGACAATCATTTGGCCCTGGACAAGGATGCAGCCCAGTCGACCGCCCGCTGGGTCCTGGTCATCAGCCTGGCGCTGACCGCCCTGGTCGGCCTGAAACTGTTCGGAGTGTTCTAAATTATGGCAACCAAGAATAATATCGGCCCGCGCCGCCTTGTCGTTGGCGCACACTACGGCGTCAAGGACTGGCTGGCGCAGCGCGTTACCGCCATCGTCATGGCGGCCTACACGATCATCCTGCTGGTCGCGTTCCTGACTGCCCAGGACTTCTCGTACCAAGGCTGGGCAGGCTTGTTCTCCCGCCAATGGTTCAAGCTGTTCTCGCTGGTGACCTTCCTCGCGCTGTACTACCACGCCTGGGTCGGCATCCGTGATATCTGGATGGACTATGTTAAATCGGCAGGCCTGCGTCTGTTCCTGATGCTGGCAACGATCTTCTGGCTGCTCGCTTGCGCCGCCTGGACCGTGCAAATTCTCTGGAGTGTGTAATCGTGGCAGCTATCAAAACTGCAATTCCTACCCGTCGTTTTGACGCGGTCATCGTGGGCGCCGGCGGTTCCGGCATGCGCGCATCCCTGCAACTGGCCGAAGCCGGCCTGAACGTTGCTGTTCTGTCGAAAGTCTTCCCGACCCGCTCGCACACCGTGGCAGCGCAGGGCGGCATCGGCGCTTCGCTCGGCAATATGAGCGAGGATGACTGGTACTGGCACATGTTCGACACCGTCAAGGGTGGCGACTACCTGGGCGACCAGGATGCGATCGAATTCATGTGCCGCGAAGCACCGAAGGTCGTCTACGAGCTGGAACACTTCGGCATGCCGTTCGACCGTAACCCTGATGGCACCATTTACCAGCGTCCGTTCGGCGGCCACACGGCCAACTTCGGCGAAAAGCCGGTCCAGCGCGCCTGCGCGGCGGCCGACCGTACCGGTCACGCGCTGTTGCACACGCTGTACCAGCGTAACGTCCGTGCCCGCACCCACTTCTTCGTCGAATGGATGGCGCTGGACGTGATCCGCGACGCCGAAGGCGACGTGGTCGGCGTGATGGCCCTGGAAATGGAAACCGGCGATGTGATGATCCTGGAAGCGAAGACCACCATCTTCGCCACCGGCGGCGCAGGCCGTATCTTCGCCGCATCGACCAATGCCTTCATCAACACCGGTGACGGCATGGGCATGGCGGCGCGTGCCGGCCTGCCGCTGCAGGACATGGAGTTCTGGCAGTTCCACCCGACTGGTGTGGCAGGCGCTGGCGTCCTGATTACCGAAGGCGTGCGCGGCGAGGGCGGTATCCTGATCAACAGCAACGGCGAACGCTTCATGGAGCGCTACGCGCCAACGCTGAAGGATCTGGCGCCACGCGACTTCGTGTCGCGCTCGATGGACCAGGAGATCAAGGAAGGTCGCGGCTGCGGACCGAACAAGGACCACGTGCTGCTGGACCTGCGCCACATTGGTGCCGACACCATCAAGAAGCGTCTGCCTTCGATCCTCGAAATTGGCCACAAGTTCGCCAACGTCGATGCGACCAAGGAACCGATTCCTGTCGTGCCAACGATTCACTACCAGATGGGCGGCATCCCGACCAATATCCATGGTCAGGTCGTGGCACCGGATGGTACGGGCGGCCAGAAGATCGTCAATGGTCTGTACGCGATCGGCGAATGCGCCTGCGTGTCGGTCCACGGCGCGAACCGCCTGGGCACGAACTCGCTGCTCGACCTGATCGTGTTCGGCCGCGCGGCCGGCAACCACGTCGTCGCATCCGACTTGAAGAAGAAGGTCGCCAAGCCGATGCCGGCTGATGCTGCCGACTTCGCGCTGGATCGCCTGAACCGCCTCGAAACGTCGACCGGCACCGAAAAAGTGCAGCACGTCGCCAACGATATCCGCGCCACGATGCAGAAGTACTGCGGCGTGTTCCGCACCGACCAGCTGCTCACGCAGGGCGTCAAGGAAATCATGGTGCTCGACGAGCGTCGCAAGAACGTGACGTTCAAGGACAAGTCGAAGGTGTTTAACACGGCCCGCGTCGAAGCGCTCGAACTGGACAACCTGATCGAGACCGCGAAAGCGACCATCGTGTCGGCCCAGGCCCGCAAGGAATCGCGCGGCGCCCACGCCCACAGCGATTACGAAACACGTGACGACGCGAACTGGATGAAGCACACGCTGTTCTTCTCCGAAGGCAACCGCCTCGAGTACAAGGGCGTTGTGCAAAAGCCGCTGACGGTCGAGACCTTCAAGCCGAAAGCACGCACTTTCTAAACATTTTGTGGCTGCCCGGCGATTGTCGCCCGGCGGCCGTGATGAGATAGGTAAAACATGGCACGCACTGTCCAACTGAAAATTTACCGCTACGATCCGGACAAGGATTCGAAGCCTTACATGCAAGACGTTTCGGTCGAGCTGCAAGATACCGACAAGATGCTGCTGGACGTCCTGCAGCGCATCAAGGCGGATGTCGATGACTCGCTGGCGCTGCGCCGCTCATGCCGTGAAGGCGTGTGCGGTTCGGACGCAATGAACATCAACGGCAAGAACGGCCTGGCCTGCACGACCAACCTGAACGAGCTGACCCAGCCGATCGTGCTGCGTCCTCTGCCAGGCCTGCCGGTGGTGCGCGACCTGATCGTCGACATGACCAACTTCTTCAAGCAGTATCACTCGGTCAAGCCGTACCTGATCAATGAGTCGATCCGCCCTGAAAAAGAGCGTCTGCAATCGCCTGAAGAGCGCGAAGAGCTCGACGGTCTGTACGAGTGCATCCTGTGCGCCTGCTGCTCGACCTCGTGCCCGTCGTTCTGGTGGAACCCGGACAAGTTCGTCGGTCCTGCCGGCCTGCTGCAAGCGTACCGCTTCATCGCCGACTCGCGCGACGAAGCGACCAACGATCGCCTGGACAACCTGGAAGATCCGTACCGCCTGTTCCGCTGCCACTCGATCATGAACTGTACGGACGTGTGCCCGAAGGGCCTCAATCCGAACAAGGCGATTGGCAAGATCAAGGAACTGCTGGTGCGTCGCGCGATTTAAGCGATGCAATGTGTGCGGCGCTGCAAAAGGCGTCGCACGCGTTCCGGTGTCCAGACGTGCGTCGAGCGTTACGCTCGACGAATGTGTGCATTACCGTAAAAGTACCGTACTGCCGAATCATGGCAGCCGGAGTATGATGTCGAACCAACAACGGATTCAATGTGATTACACATCAAGCCGATCCTGCCAACCGTTCGCGCCTGCGCTGGCGTGCACGTCGTGGCCTGCTCGAGAACGATCTGATCCTGACGCGCTTTCTCGACGCGCACGAACAGGAACTGACCGACGACGAGGTCGATGCGCTGACGCGCCTGCTGGATCTGGCCGATAACCCGTTGCTGGACCTGCTGCTGGGGCGCAATGAGCCCTCCGGCGAGCTCGACCTGCCGCACGTGCACGCCTTGCTGGCGAAGCTGCGGCTAGCGTAAGCGAACTATGGGCACCCGATTCGCCTACGCGGCACGTCGCGACGCCCCCCGGTTTCGTTTTATTTTGTAGACCCACTCCCACAAGAAGGAAGTGCCATGAACATCTCTGATACCAAAGCCACCCTGTCGTTCTCGGACGGCAGCCCGTCGATCGACATGCCGATCTACAAAGGCACCATCGGCCCGGACGTCGTCGACATCCGCAAGCTGTACGGCGCGACCGGCAAGTTCACGTACGATCCTGGCTTCATGTCGACCGCAGCCTGCAACTCGAGCATCACCTACATCGACGGTGACAAGGGCGAGCTGCTGTACCGCGGTTACCCGATCGAGCAACTGGCCGTCAACTGCGACTTCCTGGAAACCTGCTACCTGCTGCTGAACGGCGAACTGCCAAACGCAGAGCAAAAAGACCTGTTCACCGACACCGTGACCAAGCACACGATGATCCATGAGCAGATGAACTTCTTCTTCCGTGGCTTCCGCCGTGACGCGCACCCGATGTCGGTGCTGGTCGGCACGGTCGGCGCGCTGGCGTCGTTCTACCACGACTCGCTGGACATCAACGATGCCAAGCAGCGCGAAATCTCGGCAATCCGCCTGATCGCCAAGCTGCCGACCCTGGTCGCAATGGCCTACAAGTACAACGTCGGCCAGCCGTTCGTGTACCCACGCAACGACCTGTCGTACAGCGCCAACTTCATGTACATGATGTTCGCCAATCCGTGCGAAGAGTACAAGGTCAACGACGTGCTGGTACGCGCCCTGGACCGCATCCTGATCCTGCACGCAGACCACGAGCAGAACGCATCGACCTCGACCGTCCGTCTGGCCGGTTCGTCGGGCGCCAACCCGTTCGCCTGTATCGCAGCCGGCATCGCCTGCCTGTGGGGCCCTGCCCACGGCGGCGCGAACGAAGCAGCGCTGAACATGCTGAAGGAAATCGGCAGCGTCGAGAACATCCCGGCCTTCATCGAGAAGGTCAAGGACAAGAACTCCGGCGTCAAGCTGATGGGCTTCGGTCACCGCGTGTACAAGAACTTCGACCCGCGTGCCAAGCTGATGCGCGAAACCTGCCACGAAGTGCTGGAAGAACTGGGTCTGCAGGACGACCCGCTGTTCAAGCTGGCCATGGAACTGGAACGCATCGCCCTCGAAGACGAATACTTCGTGTCGCGTAAACTCTATCCGAACGTTGACTTCTACTCGGGCATCGTGCAATCGGCACTGGGTATCCCGGTCACCATGTTCACCGGCATCTTCGCGATGGCCCGTACCATCGGCTGGATCGCGCAGTGGAACGAAATGATCGCCGATCCAGAGCAGAAGATCGGCCGTCCACGTCAGCTGTTCGTCGGCTCGCCGGCGCGTGACGTGCCGGAAATCGACAAGCGTTAATTCGCCCGTTCGATCGCTAAAAAAGCGGGCTGCGGCCCGCTTTTTTCATGGGCGCATTCAGCGAAAATATTTCGTTGGCCGACCCCTGGCGTTGCTGCTGAAGAGGTCTATACTGAGCTCATCAGTATCAATTGCCACTATGAAATATTTCAAACTTTCTCGATCAGGTGAATCCATCGGCGCACGTACTTTGGCCCGGCTGGGATTACTCCGCGCAGCCCACGGCCGAGCGGCTTACGGCATCAGTTCGTAGCGCCATAGCCAGGCGCCGCCACCGTAGCAGCAAGCCGGCTCTTCCAAAGCTGATCGTGGAGACTGAAATGAGTGATTCAATGGTTGTTTCATGGCTGGACCTCGAGCGCCTCGAGCGTGTACTCGACCGGCTTTCGCCAGCGCAGGCCAGAGCGCGTGACGCGCTGCTGGGTGAACTCGAACATGCGCAACTGGTCGAACCGTGGGAGATGCCGCTAGATGTCGTGACCATGAATTCGCGCGTGCGCTTTCGCGTGGCTGGTGCCAGCGAAGAAGAAACGATGACGCTGAGTTACCCCAACGATATGCAGGACACCGCAGAACGGTTGTCGGTGCTCACGCCGGCCGGCATGGCGCTCCTGGGCGCGCGCGTGGGCGGGCGGATGTCGTGGCAGCAGCCGGACGGCCCGCATGAGGCAACGGTGCTCGGCATCGAGCATCAACCCGAACCAGCGAAGCGGTAGCGCCCCGGCCTGTCGCGTGCATGTGTAGAATGTTTCGCTCATGACCGTCATCGAGGGAACCACCATGCAACGCTTTTTCGCCGCCGGCTTCCTGTGCCTTTCCTTGTCGCTGGGCTTGGGCGGCGCCGCGCACGCCGCCACCGATGCGACTCTCACGCGCGAAGTCAACGTCTTCGTCGATGGCTGGCACGATGACGCCGCCAACGCACGCACGGCGTACTTCGACAAGATCGCCAAGGATGGCGTGTATATCGGCACCGACCGCACCGAGCTGTGGACGCGCGACGCCTTTAAGGCGTGGGCCAAGAAATATTTTGATGCCAAGTCGGCCTGGACCTTCAAGGCCACGCGCCGCAATGTCTATGCGTCGGCCGACAAATCGCTGATCTGGTTCGACGAGCTGCTCGATACCAAGAACATGGGGCCGGCGATGGCCAGTGGCGTGCTGCGCAAGACCAAATCCGGCTTCGAGATCGTCCACTACCAGCTCTCAATGGCAGTGCCCAATGCCGTCAACGGCCAGGTCGCCGGCATCATCGCCGCCCACGAAAAGCAACCGAAGAAATAAGCAGATTGCAGTGAACAAGCCTTACATCGGCCGCTTTGCGCCGTCGCCTTCCGGGCCGCTGCATCCCGGTTCGCTGGTCGCGGCCATGGCCAGCTACCTCGATGCACGCTGGCATGGCGGCACCTGGCTGATCCGCATCGAAGACATCGACGAAGGCCGCAGCGTGCCCGGCGCGGCCGAAGGCATCCTGCAATTGCTGGCCGCGCTGGGGATGGCGCACGATGGCGACATCGTCTGGCAAAGCCGGCGCAAGCATTTGTATGAAGCTGCTGCTGCGCGCATTGAGCGCGATACGTATCCGTGCGGCTGCAACCGGCGCGAGATCGCCGATTCACGCATTGGCGTGGCGCCCGACGGCAGCGCCATCTATCCCGGCACCTGCCGCAATGGCCTCGGTCCGGGCCGCACGATGCGCAGCCTGCGCGTACGTGTGCCGGCGGCGGGCGAGGATGCCATCACCTTTGTTGACCGCTTTTCAGGGCCCATCACGCAGCATCTGGCCAGTGATGCCGGCGACTTCGTGCTGAAGCGCGCGGACGGGTTCTGGGCCTATCAACTGGCCGTCGTTGTGGACGATATCGATCAGGGCGTGACCGACATCGTGCGCGGCGCAGATCTGCTCGATTCGACACCGCGCCAGATCCATCTGCAGCGGCTGTTAGGCGCACCGACACCGCGCTACCTGCACGTGCCGGTGGTACGCAACAGCAATGGGGAAAAGTTGTCGAAGCAGACGGGCGCGCTTGCCGTCACGGCAGGCGATGCGCCTGCCGCAATCGGCGTGCTGATGGAGACTGCGGCGTTCCTGGGGCTTGTGCTCGACGGGCCAGCGCCAGATTCCATCGAGGCATTCTGGCACGCCGCAATTCCGGCCTGGGGTCGCCTGCTGGCAGAACGCGCCGCAGCGATCTGATTTACTGCGGATTCTGCATGATGCTGATGGAGCCGTTCACTTCGAGGAACGCGCACTTCATCTTCGGGCGCGGGCAGTCGGCGCCGCGCAGCGCTTCTTCGACATCGTCCTGCGACAGACGGCAACTTTTCATCACATCCTTGAAGAACACGCCATCGCGCCCGATCAACACGGGGCTGCCCTCGACGAACGCCTCGAACTTGCGGCTGCGCGATGTCAGGAAGGCGATAAGCACGGTCAGCGCCACCAGCGTCGCGGCGATGACCAGCCCGCCGAGCAGTGATTCGTCGCCACCGGTCATCGAATTGGACACGGATTCGGACAACAGCATTACCACCAGCAGGTCGAACGGCGTGAATTGCCCGACCGTACGGCGGCCTGCAATGCGCATCATGGCGAGCAGGGCGCAGTAGACGATCGCGCCGCGCGCGATCAGCTCCCACCAGGGTAGATCGAAGTCGAACATGGCGCCTCCAGGGGCATGAAATAGGCGCTGATTGTAATCAATCTGCCAACCTCATGACGCCCGTCTGCGCCACGATCCGATTAGTGCCCGGCCAGCATGTCTTCGGCGCCGTCCTTGTCGTGGATGGCAAACCGGGTCATCAAGGTGGCGCTGGCTTCGTTCAGGCCATGCACGACCACCTGCGCACCGGCGCGGCGCAATTTCAGCACGACCTTGTCGAGCGCGCCGATGGCGGTGATGTCCCAGAAATGCGCATCGCTCAGGTCGATGTGCACAGTCGCGCGCGTCGGGCTGTAGTCGAACGCATGGACGAGCTGGTCGGATGACACGAAGAACACGTGGCCACTGACCAGGTAGTGGCGGACTTCGCCGCCGTCCTTGTCAGCCTCGACGCGCGACGTGACGCCCAGCATCCGGCTGACCTTCTGCGCAAAGAACACGCCCGACAGCAGCACGCCGGCCAGCACGCCCTTGGCCAGGTCGTGAGTCGCCACAGTGACGACGACGGTGGCGAGCATGACGATGCTGGAGCTGGTCGGATGCGCGCGCAGGTTGCTGATCGAACTCCAGCTGAACGTGCCGATGGCCACCATGATCATCACGGCGACCAGCGCCGCCATCGGGATCTGGCGCACCCAGTCGCCCAGGAACACGACCATGAGCAGCAGCACGACGCCAGCCATCAGTGTCGACAGGCGGGTGCGTCCGCCAGACTTGATGTTGATCACCGATTGGCCGATCATCGCGCAGCCGGCCATGCCGCCGATGAAGCCGGTGGCGATGTTGGCGATGCCCTGGCCGACGCATTCACGGTTCTTGTCGCTGCGGGTATCGGTCAGGTCGTCGACGATCGTGGCGGTCATCAGGGATTCCAGCAGGCCGACGAGCATCAGCGTGGCCGAGTACGGCAAGATGATCTGCAGGGTCTCGAGACTGAACGGCACGTTCGGGATCAGGAACGACGGCAGGCTGTCCGGCAGCTCGCCCATGTCGCCGACGGTGCGGATGTCCAGGCCCAGTGCGATGGACGCGCCGGTCATGACGACAATCGCGACCAGCGGCGACGGCACGGCGCGCGTCAGGTACGGCAGGCCGTAGATGATGGCCAGCGCGGCCGCGGTGACGGCGTACACGTGCCACGTGACGTTCGTCAGTTCAGGTAACTGGGCGAGGAAAATCAGGATCGCCAGGGCGTTGACGAAGCCCGTGATCACCGAGCGCGAGACAAACCGCATCAGGCGGCCCAGCTTGATCCAGCCGGCGACGATCTGCAGCACGCCGGTCAGGATGGTGGCGGCCAGCAGGTAATCGAGGCCGTGTTCCTTGACGAGTGACACCATGATCAGCGCCATGGCGCCGGTGGCAGCGGAAATCATGCCCGGGCGCCCGCCGAAAAAGGCGATCAGTGTCGCGATCGAGAACGACGCGTACAGGCCGACCTTCGGGTCGACGCCGGCAATGATGGAAAACGCGATGGCCTCTGGGATGAGGGCGAGAGCGACGACGATACCTGCAAGCAGGTCGCCACGGACGTTGGAGAACCAGTCCTGGCGGATGTGTTGAAATACCATGAGGATACCTTCCCGGGCTGTAACAGCCGAGTGCAAGAAATGGGAGCGCCGTGCACGAAGCAGGGCGCAGCAAGACGAACGACAACGCTCCGGCGTCGTGATGACGGCGGTGCATGGACGTGCAATGGGGGAAGGGGTATTACGGAGGTGTTACTGAGCAGAAATAACCGCGTGGCAGTCCGCATCCTGGGAAGGATGCCGCAGCCAGCCGCATCACGGCGCGACGCGTGCTGTGAGCACGTTGGGCGCGGTGGAGCTGGGTGGCGGGGAGGAACAATACGGTCATAGCCAGCTATTTTGCACCGCAACATAAGGTCAGTCAAGTCGCATGCTGCGGTGCGTCCGGTTACCTTGCGACCGGTTTGACGGCAGGTCCGTCAGCCGGTGCGGGCGGCGGAACGTCGGGCATCCCGGCTGCTGGCGGTGGCGGCGGCGGTGCGATCCGCTTGGCGTGCGCCGGTGGTGCCGGCGGTGCCGGTGGCGCTGGCGGTACCGGCATGTCCCTCAGGGCGCGAGCACCCTGTGCTGGTGGTGGCGGCGGCGGCGGCGCACCAACCGGCGGTGCCGGCGGCGCCACTGGTGCAACTGCACCCACTGGCGGTGCCGGTGGTGCAGGCGGCGGTGGTGGCGGTGCGCATTTGCTGCTGGTGCCACGGCAGTCGGGTTGTTCGGCGGCGTGCGCCAGGCTGGCTGACAGTGGCAGGGTGATGGCAAGGCCGAGGGCCAGGCTGGATCGGATGATGTGGTTCATGGTGTTCTCCTTGGTGGGCATGAAACACATCCTGCGCCCACAATGTGGAGAAATCATGGAGATGCCCGACAGCGTGTACACGTCATGAAAAATTCCTGGAAGCAAATTGTGCAGTCGTCGTTTACTAAACGGCACTAAACTTCGCGCAAACCGCCAAAGTTTGTTGAGGCTTCACACACTACTTGTATAAATTTGCGGTACCGGTTTGCACGACCCCTGCAACATGCAGATGAGATGCCCACCGTTTAGTAAATCTGCGACAGGCCGGCAGGCGACACCCTGAGAACGTGTCGCGCTGGCGATGACATCGGGACGCTTCACGTTGCGGTGCGCAAAGGCTGCCGGTTGACGGCCGCCCGGACCAGCTGCCGCCATAAAAGATAGCCCATACAGGGCACGACCAGGAGACACACATGCATTCACACACCCACCGCGCTTCGCGGCAGCGCTGCAGCGTCACGCCCATCGCCATGGCCGTCAGCCTCGCGCTGCTGTCGCTGTCGACCGTGCACGCCCAGACCATGCCGGCCGACCAGCCTGCCCAGCCGCCGGCAGCCCAGCCAGGCGCAGTGCAGACAACCCCGGCCGCAACTGCAGTTGCAACTGCAGCTACCGAGGCGCCGTCCGCCGACCAGCCTGCCGCTGCCAGCCCGTCGACGGTGGTCGTGACGGGGTTCCGCTACTCCATCGAGAAAAGCCTCGACCAGAAGCGCGAAGCCAATTCCATCGTCGAGGTGGTGACCGCCGAAGACGTGGGCAAATTCCCGGACAAGAACGTGGCCGATGCGCTCCAGCGCGTGCCGGGCGTGGTCGTTACCCGCAGTGGCGGCGAAGGCAAGAACGTCAGCGTGCGCGGTCTGTCGTCCGACCTGACCCTGACCCAGCTGAACGGCAACTACGTCGCCACCGCCGAATCGAATGGCGATCCGTCGCGCTCGTTCAACTACATGCTGATGCCGTCGAACATGCTGGCCAGCGCCGAGCTGTACAAGACGTCCGAAGCGCGCTTCGACGAAGGCGGCATCGGCGGCACGGTGATCCTGCGCACGCGCCGGCCGCTCGACGTCAAGTCAGGTACGGGCTTCGTCAATGCCGAAGGCACCTGGGCCGATACCACCAAGAAGACCGACCCGCAATTCTCCGGCCAGTACGCCTGGCACGACGAGAGCAACCGCTTCGGCGTCCTGGTTGGCTACACCCAGCAAAAGCGCACCACGCGCACGATGGGCGCGAGCACCGAAAACTGGCAATGGTATGCCGACGACTACAAGGCGCAGCCGCCGGTGGGCGCCGATGGCCAGCCATCGAAACTCAATTCGTTCTGGTGGGGCCAGTCGGGCTTCTACGACCAGTCGGGCAAGTACTACACCAAGTTTGCGATGCCGACCGCCGTTGCGCTGGACGTGCGCACCACCGAGCGCGAGCGCAAGGGCGGGCAGGTCACGCTGCAGTTCAAGCCGCTGCGTAACCTGAACATGACGGCCAATTATTTCCGCTTCGACCTGCAGCAGAATTCGCAGCTGAACCAGCTGAAGGTTCCGGAGTGGAATATTGCGCGCTTCGACGGCGACGGCAACTGGCCGGGCGGACGACTGCTCGACGGCCTCACGTTCGACCCGAGCGGCACCGTGGTCACCGGCGCGCAGTACAGCGTGCGTCCGGGCAAGGCGTATTACTGCAACAGCGCGCAGGCCGGCGCTGCCGGCCTGACCAACACCGGCGGCTTCGGTCCGGACGATTGCACGATCCCGACCCCGCAGATCGCCGGCGGCTACAGCCGCGAGAAAGCGCTGTCGCAGACGGCCGACTTCGAAGTCGAATGGAAGGGCGACAACGTCGACGCCACCTTCAAGGCCGGCCGCACCTGGGCCAAGGGTGGCCCGGAACTGCAATTCGGCATGCCGATCAAGCCGCGCCGGCAGAATGCCGATGGCAGCTGGTCGCTCGGTAATACGGCCACGTCGTGGGACGTCAGCGGCAAGCCGACGATGACGTTCGCGCCGGAACTGATGCAGAACCTGCGTAACGGCATTGGCGAGATCGACCTGGGTTCGACCTCGTCGTCCTGGACCCGCAACAGCACCGAACAGAACTACGCGCAAGCCGACCTGACCTGGCACGCCGACAGCAACTGGCTCGACTCGGTCCAGTTCGGTGCCAAGTACCGCGACGGCGGCACCAGCCGCAGCACCGGCAACAACTACTGGGTCTGCAAGGGCGCCAATCCGGGCGACTATGACAGCCGCTACCAGAACGGGTGCGATTCGTCGGCCAACCAGTTCCGTCCTGAATTTTTGTACGACGAATCGCTGGGCAACCTGACGGGCGGCCTGAAAGCCAGCGCTTTCCCGGGCATCAATTACCCGGCCTACATCTCGTACCTGAACCAGACGTATGGCGAGATGCAGACCCGCAACGAAGAAAACTTCATCTACAACGTGGATGAAAAGATCACGTCGATGTACTTGCAGGGCAATTTCAAGACCGACCGCCTGCGCGGCAACCTGGGCGTGCGCGTTGTGCGCACGCGCCAGCATGCCGATTCGACCGACAAGGTCGATTACTACAACGACTACTTCTTCGACGGTCCTGACGGCACACCGGCGCCATGCCTGGCCGGTGGACTGCCAGCTGCTGGGGCACCTGCCGGCTCGGGTTGCACGAGTGGCTTCACGGTCGTGCCGGACAGCGAAACCAATCCGGCCACGGGCCACGTGTCGACCTATGTCGTCAGCGCGCTCGACCGCACCTACACCGACGTGCTGCCAAGCCTGAACGTTGCGTACGACCTGACCGACACGCTGCTGCTGCGCGGCGCGGCCTCGAAAGTCGTGGCACGCCCGAGCTACAACGATATCGGCGCGCCGGGCGCCCTGAGCAACTACAGCCAGGAATACGTCAACGATCGCCGCCTGATCGGCGGGGGCGACCGCCAGGGCTGGTTCGGCTCGGGCAGCAACAAGGATCTTGAGCCGTACCAGGCCACGCAGTACGACCTGGGCCTGGAGTGGTACTTCCACCGCGGCTCGGTGCTCGGCGCCGGCATCTTCCGCAAGAACGTCAAGAACTTCGCGGTACCGGTGGTGCGTGACGTCAACCTGAACCTCGGTGGCGAGGCGATCGCGGTGCAGAACTACGCGACCAGTGCCGGCGGGCGCGACGCGGTGTCGAAAGGCATCGAGTTGTACGGCCAGCACACGTTCGACAACGGCATCGGCTTCCAGGTCAATTACACGTACAACAAGACCAACCAGGCCGCGATCACGCTGGCCGACGGCACCGAGATCGGCACCTCGCCACTCGTGGGCAGCGCCAAGAACCAGGCCAACGTGACGGTGTTCTACTCGACCGACCGGCTCATGCTGCGCGCGTCGTACAACCGCCGCGGCCTGGTGGTCAACGGTCTGATGAACGGCTTGAACGTGTATGAGGCGCCGTACAGCCAGGTCGACCTGAACGCGTCGTACAACTTCACGCCGCAGCTGAGCCTGACCGCATCGGTCCTGAACGCCACCGAAGAAGAGTCGCACTCGTACCTGGGTAACGACACCAAGTCGCGCTTCTACAGCAACAACTACGCCGGCCGTGTGGCGTATATGGGCCTGAACTACAAGTTCTAGTCTGTATCGACCATCGCCGGGGTCATGCGTAGGGTGGACGGGTTCCTCGTCCACCCTACCAGTGTCTCTTTTCCAGGATCACGCCATGAACGACCGGATCACCACGATCTCGACGGCCGGCGGCGGCTGGCGCGCGCTGTGCGCCGGCCTGCTTCTTTTCTTTTGCGCAGGCCTCGCCCTGGCCAACCCATCCGACAAGCTCGTCATCGACGGGGGCTGGCGCTTCCACCTGTTGCCGGGCGACGCACGTGAAGCGACGCATCCTGACCTCATGCCATGGCGCGCCGCCACGGTGCCGGGCACCGTGCACACCGACTTGCTGGCCCACGGCCTGATTCCCGATCCCTACGTCGGCGCGCCCGAAGCGGGCCTGCAGTGGATCGGCCTGGCCGATTGGGAATACCGCACCGCCTTCGACGTGCCGCGCGCCGTGCTGCAACGGGCGCGCAGCGAGCTGGTATTCGCCGGACTCGACACCTTTGCCGAAGTCTGGCTCAACGGCGTCAAGCTGCTCGATGCGAACAACGCGTTTCGCACCTGGCGCGTGCCGGTGGCGGGCCGGCTGCGTGAACACGGCAACATCCTGCGCATCGTGTTCCGTTCGCCGATCAACACGATGCTGCCGCAGGTTGCCGCGATGCCGCACAAGATCGCCGGCAATTACGCGTCGCCGTATGGCGACGAACCGAAAGACGTATTGAGCGCGAACTTCGTGCGCAAACCCGGCTATCACTATGGCTGGGATTGGGGCCCGCGCTACGTCACGGCCGGCATCGGCAAACCCGTCGTGCTGCACAGCTGGGACGCGGTGCGCATCGACGACCTGCAGCTGCGCCAGGACCGCGTCGACGCCACGCGCGCCGACGTCGCCGCCATCGCATCGCTGGACGCAGTGCGCGCAGGGCGCTTCACGCTGCGCCTGTGGCAAACGGCGCCCGGCGGCCAGCGCACGCTCGCCGCAACGCGGCGCGTCGATCTAAATGCCGGCGCTAACCGCATTGAAATGCCAGTGCGGATCGACGATCCGCAGCGCTGGTTCCCGAACGGCTACGGCAAGCAGCCGCTGTACCGCTACCAGCTCGACGTCAGCCATGGCAACAACACGCTTGCGACACACGCTGCGCGCACGGGCCTGCGCAGCGTCGAACTGCGGCGCGACCGCGACGCCGCCGGCCAGGGCTTCTATTTCGTCATCAATGGCATTCCCGTGTTTGCCAAGGGCGCCAACACGATCCCGTTCGACATGTTCCAGCCGCGCGTGAGGCGTGAGCAGCTACGGCGCGTGCTGCAGTCGGCAGCCGACGCCAATATGAACATGCTGAGGAGCTGGGGCGGCGGCTATTACGAGGACGAGGATTTCTATGACCTCGCCGATGAACTGGGCCTGATGGTCTGGCAGGATTTCATGTTCGGCGGCGGGATGCAGCCGGCGTACGATCCGGCGTTTCGCGCAAGTGTCGTCCACGAGGCGCGCGACCAGGTGCGGCGCCTACGCAACCGCCCGAGCATCGTGCTCTGGTGCGGCAACAACGAGCAGGAGATCGCCTGGAAAAACTGGGGCCACCGCAAGACACTCGAGCGCGCCGATCCGGTCTTTGCCAGTCAGGTGTGGGATGGGTATGTCGCGCTGTTCGGCGTCGACCTGCGTCGCGTGGTGGCCGAAGAAGGCGGCGGCATCGGCTACTGGTCGAGTTCCCCTGGAAACGATTTGCAGGAAGCGGCCAACACGCCTGGCAGTGGCGACATGCACTACTGGGAAGTGTGGGGCAATCCGGCGCATCCGGTCTCGAACTACCTCGACATCACGCCGCGCTTCATGTCCGAATACGGGCTGCAAGCGTGGCCCGTGCAGCGCACGATCGACGCGTTCGCGACGCGCGCCGAGCAGGGCGTGGCCACGCCGGTCATCGAAGCGCATCAGAAATTCATGGCCGGCAAGGGCAATGAGCGCCTGATGAAGTACGTGCAGGAGCAGTTCGGCGAACCGGTCGATTTTCCCGCGTTTGCCTATCTGAGCCAGGTGATGCAGGCCGACGGCATCGAGCTGGCCGCGCTGCACCATCGCCGCAGCCGGCCGCATACGATGGGCTCGTTGTACTGGCAGCTCAATGATGTGTGGCCGGGCGCGTCGTGGTCGAGCATCGACTGGTTCGGCCGGCCAAAAGCGCTGCAATTTCATGCGCGCCGCTTTTTTGCACCGGTCGCCGTGGCGGCATTGCGCGATACCCGTGGTGCCACGCGTGTCAGCCTGCTCAATGACCGCACGCATGCGGTGCAGGGGACGCTCCGCACGCGCGTGATGTCGCTCGATGGCGCCGTGCTGCGCGATACGCGCGAGGCCATGACCATCGCGCCACTGTCGGCCATCGACGCGGGCGCGTATGCTGACACCGACTTGCTCGCCGGCGCCGATCCGGCATCGACCGTCGCCGTGTTCACGCTGCAGGTGGATGGCGAGCCGGCATCGACCGGCGTCGTCTACTTCGTGCCGGCAAAGGACGTCGCCTGGCGCGATCCCGGCCTGCACACGACCGTGCGCCGCGATGGTAACGGCTACCGCATCGAGATCACGGCAGCGACACTGGCGCGCGGCGTCTGGCTCGATGCCGGCGACGTCGATGCGCAGTTCCACGACAATGCCCTGACCGTGCTGCCGGGCGAACCCGTCACCGTACGCGTGACGTCCACCGCCAGCGACAGCGTGCTGCGCGCCGCCCTTCATGTCCGTTCGCTGCGTGACGCCATGCGTGCGACCAACCCAACTTCCTGGAAGATCACCCCATGAACAAGACCCACACCATCGGCGCCGCCGTGGCCATGCTGCTGGCCAGCATGGCCAATGCTGCCGAACCCCGCACTGCAAACGGTTTTGCCACGTCGTTCGAAGCGAACGAGCCCCTTCCTGCCACCGGCACGGGCGAGGGCATCAGGGTCACGCCGGGCAGCGGCCCTGATAAACCCTACGCCGCCAAGGCGAAGGCCGGCTACACCGGTTTGCGCGCGCTGCAATATCGCGCGGACGCCAAGGGCGGGCGCTTGCCGCTGTTCGCGGTCGAGCTGGCGATCAAGGCCGACACGGTCCTGTCGTGGAACGTGCTGCCCGAAATCGTCGATGGGGACATCGCCACCTCCACCGGCGTGGCGCTGGATCTGGTGCTGGACGATGGCCGCCGCATCTCGAGCCTGGACCTGCGCGACAACCACGGCGTGCGTATCGACGCGGCGGCGCAGGCCAAGTCGAACACGCTGTATCCGCAGCAGTGGGCGCACAAGTCGGTGCGCCTGGGCAGCCTGGCAGGGCGCCGGATCAAGTCGATCGAGCTGGCGCTGCAGCCCACCGCGGCCGCCGGTGCCAGCGGCTGGCTCGATGACATCGTCATCGGCGAGCAGGCTCGCGCCGAGGCGAAGCGCCCGACGGACCACGTGCTGACGACGCGCGGCACCCAGGCTAACGGCACCTTCTCGCGCGGGAACAATATCCCGGCCACGGCGATGCCGCACGGTTTCAACTTCTGGACGCCCGCCACCGATGCCAGCACCCTGAGCTGGCTGTACCGCTGGAACGAGCAGAACGACGAAAACAACCGGCCGCGCCTGCAGGCGCTGTCGCTGAGCCACCAGCCAAGCCCCTGGATGGGCGACCGCCAGACCTTCCAGATCATGCCGTCAAACGCGACCGGCCAGCCCGATCCCGACCGCAAGCGCCGCGCGCTGTCGTTTTCGCACGATAACGAAGTGGCGCGTGCGCACACGTATCGCGTGGACTTCGACAACGGCATCCGCGCCGAGATCGCGCCGAGCGAGCGGGCGGCGATCTTCCGCTTCCGCTTCCCGCAAGGGGGCGACGCCAACCTGCTGTTCGATAACGTCGATGCACGCGGCGGCCTGCGCCTGGACGCAGCCACGCAGACGCTGCGCGGCTACACCGACACGCGCAGCGGCCTGTCCAACGGCGCGACGCGCATGTTCGTGTTCGCCCGCTTTGATCAGCGCTGGCAGGCCAGCGGCCCCCTGGAGACGGGCCGCCCGACCGGCTACATCAAGTTCAAGGGCGACGGCGGCGAAGTGCGCATGCGCATCGCGACCTCGCTGATCTCGGTCGAGCAGGCGCAAAAGAATCTGGCGCTGGAAATCGGCGACGCCGACTTCGACACAGTGCGCGAGCGCGCGCAGGCGGCATGGGACAAAGAACTGGGCCGGGTGAAGGTGGACGGCGCCAGCGACGACCAGCTGACGACGGTCTACTCGAACCTGTACCGCCTGTTTCTGTACCCGAACGTCGGCCATGAAAACGTCGGCAGCGCGCAGCAGCCCGACTGGCGCCACGCCGACCAGAGTGGCTGGTCGCAGGCCAAGACCGGGGGTGACGACGACAAGACGTCCGCGCCCGTCGTCGCCGGCAAGGTGTATGTCAATAACGGCTTCTGGGATACCTTCCGCACCACGTGGCCTGCATACGCGCTGCTGGCGCCGACCCGCGCCGGCGAGATGGTCGACGGCTTTCTGCAGCAGTACCGTGACGGCGGCTGGGTGGCGCGCTGGTCGTCGCCGGGCTACGCCGACCTGATGGTCGGCACCAGTTCCGACGTCGCTTTCGCCGACGCCTGGCTCAAGGGCGTGCGCGGCTTCGATGCGCACCAGGCCTATGAGGCGGCGCTGAAGAACGCGACCGTCGTGCCGCCCGTGTCGAACGTCGGGCGCAAGGGTCTGGGCAAGTCGATGTATCGTGGCTATGCCGATGCGTCGGTCCATGAAGGCATGTCGTGGACGCTCGAAGGCGCACTGAACGACTTCGGCCTGGCGCAGATGGCCACGGCACTGGCCGGTGGCGAGGGTGACACCGCACGTGGCCGCCGCTACCGCGAGGAAGCTGCATACTTCGGCGCGCGCGCCACCGATTACATCCACCTGTACGACCCGGCGACGGGCTTCTTCCGTGGCCGCGACGCCAAGGGCGCATGGCGCGAACCGGCCAAGGCGTTCGACCCGCGCCGCTGGGGTGGCGACTACACGGAAGCCAATGCCTGGAACTTCGCGTTCACCGTGCCACACGACGCCGAAGGACTGGCCAGCCTGATGGGCGGGCGCGCCGCGCTGGGCAAGCGGCTCGACACCTTCTTCGCCACACCAGAAACGGCGCAGGCGAAGTTCTCGGGCAGCTACGGCCAGGTGATCCACGAAATGACCGAAGCGCGCGACGTGCGCATGGGGATGTACGCCCACAGCAACCAGCCGTCGCACCACATCCCATGGATGTACGCGGCGGCCGGCCAGCCTGCCAAGACGCAGAAGATCACGCGCGACATCCTGGCGCGCCTGTACCTGGGCAGCGAGATCGGGCAGGGCTATGCGGGGGACGAAGACAATGGCGAGATGTCGGCCTGGTACACCTTCGCGATGATGGGCCTGTATCCGCTGCGGATGGGGTCACCCGAATACGTGATCGGCTCGCCGGCGTTCGCGCGCACCGACGTGCGCCTGGAAAACGGCCGCACGCTGTCCGTGATCGCGCATGGCAACAGCCCGGAGAACGTCTACGTGCAGTCGCTCACCGTCAATGGCAAGCCGTGGACCAAACCCTGGATCCGCCACGACGACATCGCCGCCGGCGCGACGCTGGAATTCACGATGGGCAGCACGCCGTCGACCTGGGGCACCGGGGCCGGTGACTTGCCCGCGTCGCTGACGCCTGTTGGGAAACGCCCTGCAGGCCTGGCCGACCGCAGCAAGGGCGCCACACTCACGCTGGACGGCAAACGCGCCCCCGCGCCGCTGACCGACGACGACGCGGCCACCGCCGTGGAAGTACCGGCGGCAGCCAACATCGGTGTCACGCTGGCCAAGAGCGCCCGCATCAGCCACTACACGCTCACCGGCGGCAAGGCGCCGCTGGGCAAGGTGTCGTGGACGCTCGAAGGCCGTGACGCCAAGGGCGGCTGGGTTGCACTCGACACGCGCGAGAACGAAGTCTTTGCCTGGGAGCGTCAGCTGCGCCCGTTCGGCATCGCCAAGCCGGGCGTGTACAAGGCATACCGCCTGCGTTTTGCGCAGGACGCAGCGTTCGAGCTGGCCGAAGTGGAGCTGCTCGAAGCGCGGTAAACACACTGCACTCTGGGGCGCTGCTTGTTTACTAAAACGCGCTAAAACACGGGCAGTTTAGTCTGCCCGCGTTGACGCTCCGGAGGCGCGGCTGTTATAAAACGCACTGGAACAACGCGCGCCGGATGCCATCCGGACGACGCAAAAAACGCCCACAGAGGCGTTTATTAAACCAACGATTGGAGACCGATCATGTCCATGATCACGATGCCCGGCATGCCGGAGACGCGCCCGTGAGCCAGGTCACGCTGCGCCACATCGCCAGCGCCACCGGGCTGTCCATTGGCACCGTCTCGCGCGCGCTGAAAAACCAGGGCGGCATGACGGAGGCCACGCGCACGGCCGTGCGCGATGCAGCACTGCGGCTGGGCTACGACTTTTCGCTGCTCAAGAAAGGCCGGATCCGCCGCATCGCGTTCCTGCTGCACAGCCAGCACAACACCCTCACGTCCAGCCCCTTCTTCACACCCGTATTGCACGGGGCCGAAGAAGCGTGCCGGCGCGAGGGCATCGCGCTGTCGCTGATCGTCGTCGGGCCGGCCGAACCGGTGCTGGAACAGATCCGCCTGCACCAGCCCGATGCGATCCTGTGCGCCGGCTTTTTTGAGCCGGAAATCCTCACGGCCCTGCAGCAGACCGGCAAGCCGATGGTGCTGGTCGACATGCACCGGCGCGGTTTCACGTCGATCAATCCGGACAATATCAGCGGCGGCTACCTCGCCACGCAGCACCTGCTGCGGGTCGGGCGCAAGCGCATCGCGATGCTGTCGGGGTCATTGGCCCACTACAGCATCGGTCAGCGCAACCGCGGTTTCCGCCAGGCGCTGTTCGACGCCAAGATGCATGCCGATCCGAACCTCGAAGTGAGCGTGCCCACCATGGGCGAGGGCGACGACGGCGTCATTGAGGCGATGCGCAGCCTGCTGGCGCTGCCGAAGCGGCCCGACGCGCTGTTCTGCTACAACGACAGCACGGCGCTGGTCGCGATGAAGTACTGCCTGGGCGAGGGGCTCAAGATTCCCTACGACCTCGCCATCGTCGGCTTCGACGACATCGCCGCCGCGGCTGCCGCCATCCCGCCACTGAGCACCGTGCGCGTGGACAAGGAAGCGCTGGGCCGCGCCGGCGTCGATGCGCTGCTCGCCAAACCCGAGCTTCAACAAACCAACCTGCAACAGCCCGGCCTCCAGCAGAGCGACGTGGACGCCACCCAGATAACCCTGCCAGTCGAGATGATCGTGCGCGAGAGCAGCTACGACGACTAGCGAACAACCACCATCCCCCACCATGACCACGTTCCCGAACTTTCGCAGCCCGGACCTGCTGCTCGACCACGCACGCCACACGATGCGCTTCTACCACCCGCGCGCGATCGATCCCGCCGGCGGCATGTTCCATTATTTCAAGGATGACGGCGCCGTTTACGACCCGCGCCACCGGCACCTGGTAAGCAGCACGCGCTTCGTGTTCACGTACGCGATGGCGTACCGCCAGTTCGGCGATCCGGCTTACCTGGACGGCCTGCAGCACGCGGTGCGCTTCCTGCGCGACGCGCACCGCGCACCCGACGGCAGCGGCTACGCCTGGATGCTGGACGGACGCGACGTCGAAGACGGCACCCAGCATGCCTACGGCCAGGCTTTCGTGCTGCTGGCGTATTCGCATGCGGCGATGGCGGGGCTGGAAGAGACGCGCGCCTGGATCGGCGAGACGTTCGACCTGATGGAAGCACGCTTCTGGAATGCAGCCGATGGCCTGTACGCCGACGAGGCAAGCCAGGACTGGCGCACGCTGTCGACGTACCGCGGCCAGAACGCGAACATGCATGCGGTCGAAGCACTGCTGGCGGCGCATCAGGCCACGGGCGAAGCACGCTACCTCGAGCGCGCCTATCTGGTGGCCAGCAACATCACGCAGCGCCAGGCCGCGCGCTGCGGTGGCCTGGTCTGGGAACACTACGACGAACAGTGGCAGCCGGACTGGAAGTTCAACATCGACGACCCGGAAAACCTGTTCCGCCCGTGGGGCTACCAGCCGGGCCACTTCACCGAATGGGCCAAGCTGCTGGTGCAGCTCGAAGCACGTGCCCCGGGCGTTCTGACGGGTGATCTGAGCTGGCTGCTGCCGACCGCAGAGCGCCTGTTCAAGGTGGCGGTGGAGAAGGGCTGGGACAACGAATTCGGCGGCGTGGCGTATTCGCTCGCGCCCGACCTGACCGTCTGCGACAGCCACAAGTACTTCTGGGTGCAGGCCGAAAGCGCCGCCGCGGCAGCGCTCCTGGCCACGCGCACCGGCAACGACGCCTACTGGACCTGGTACGAACGGCTCTGGCAATACAGCTGGAGCCACTTCGTCGACCACCAGCACGGTGCCTGGTACCGCATCCTGGACCGCGAGAATCGCAAACTCAGCGACGAGAAAAGCCCGGCCGGCAAGGTCGATTACCACACGATGGGCGCCGTCTACGACATCGTCGCCGCGATGAAAGGACCCCGCCATGGTTGATGCGCCGTTCATGCTGTGCGCCGGCGAGGCGCTGACCGACATGATCCATCAGGGCGACGAACGCTGGGTCAGCCGCGTGGGCGGCTCCACCTGGAACGTGGCGCGTGCGCTGGCGGTGCTGGGCGAGCCGACGGCGTTTGCCGGCGCGATCAGCCGCGATCGTTTTGGCGACGCGCTGTGGGCCGCCAGCGAAGCGGCTGGCCTGGACCTGCGCCTGCTGCAGCGCGTGGACCGCGCGCCGCTGCTGGCCGTGGTCGAGGGCGGCGAGCCGCCACGCTACTTCTTCATCGGCGACGACAGCGCCGACCTGCATTTCGATCCATCGGCACTGCCGGCCGGCGCCTTGGACGGCCTGCGCTGGGCGCACTTCGGCGGCATCAGCCTGGCGCGCGAGCCACTGGCCGCCACGCTGGTGGCGCTGGCGCGCAGGCTGAAGGAACGGGGCGTGTCGATCAGTTTTGATCCGAACTACCGCAACCTGATGGATGCACGCTACACGCCGACGCTCGAAGCGATGGCCTCGCTGGCTGACCTGATCAAGGTGTCGGACGACGATCTGCGCGGCCTGTTCCCCGGCCTGGGGCTGGACGACGCACTGGCGCGCCTGCGCGCGTTCAACCCCGCCGCCTACTGCCTGCTCACGCGCGGCGGCCAGGGCGCGAGCCTGTTCCATGGCGACGAGCGCTGCCACGCGCTGGCGCCGAAAGTGGCGGTCGTGGACACCGTGGGCGCGGGCGACGCCAGCGCCGCTGGCCTCTTGCACAGCCTTGCACGCCATCCGCAGCGCCCCTTGCAGGCGCACCTGCACGCCGCACTGGCGGCCGGCTCCGCCGCCTGCCTGCAGGCCGGCGCCACCCCACCGCCCCCGGCGGCCATGCACCAACTGTTCGAACTGCTCGAAGGAGAAGCATCGTGATGCCGCATTTCCGTACCCGTTTCAGTGTCCCCACGCTGGTGCTGGCCTGCCTGCTGCCCCTGGGCGCACAGGTCGCGCTGGCCGCCGACAGCATGCCGGTCAACACCTTCATCGGCACCCAGGATGAAGGCAATACCTTCCCTGGCGCCTCCGCGCCATTCGGCATGATCCAGGTCAGCCCGATTGCCGACCACTACGCCGGCTACCGCTACAGCGACAAGCGAATCCGGGGTTTTGGCCACTCGTTCCTGTCCGGCGCCGGCTGCTGGGAGCAGGGCGGGCAGCTGTCGGTGCTACCGGTCACCGGCACCATCGGCCCGGGCGGGGATTTCGACACCGCCAAGAAAGGCACCTTCGACCACAAGCGCTACGCCGCCGACTACACGCATGACGGCGAGGTGGGCCAGGCTGGCTATTACAAGGTCAAGCTGACCAGCTACGGCGGCATCACGGCTGAAGCGACTGCGCTGACCCGCGCCGCCGCCGAACGCTACACCTATGCGCCCGGCACCAAGACCGGCCACGTGCTGCTCAACGTGGCCCAGGCCAACGAGCGCCATGGCGTCATCGGCAGCGAAGTGCAGGTCGTCGGCGAGCGCGCCGTCGAAGGCAAGATCGTCACCCGCAGTTTCTGCGGCGGCGCCAAGTACACGACCTGGTTCCGCATGGAGTTCGACCAGCCGATTGCCGCCAAGGGCGTCTGGGACGACCGTGGCGGCTGGCCTGGCGCCGCCGGTCCGAGCCAGCAGGGCGAGGCCAAGCCGCATGGCGTGTGGCTGACCTTTGACCTGAAGAACGGCCAGGCTGTGACCGCCGTCAGCGCGATCTCGCACGTCGACGCCGAAGGCGCGCGCATCAATCTCGCCGCCGACGGCAAGGCCGGCGACAAAGCCTTGACGTTTGATGCGATGAAAACCAAGGCGCAGGCCACCTGGCAGCGCGAACTCAAGAGCGTGCGCATCAAGGGCGGCAGCAAGGATGACCGCACCGTGTTCTACACGGCGCTGTACCACGCGCTGCTGCAGCCGCTGACGGGCAACGACGCCGACGGCCGCTATCGCGGCTACGACGATGCGATCCATACCGCAAAAGACTGGACCTACTACGAGTTCTTCTCGCTGTGGGACACCTACCGCGCGCAGAACCAGTTGCTGGCGCTGATCCGCCCCGAGCGCGCGCGCGATATCGCGACCTCGGTGCTGGCGATCCGCGACCAGGGCGGCTGGCTGCCACGCTGGGGCTACGCCAACTTCGAGACCAATATCATGACGGGCGATCCGGTCACGCCGTTCCTGGTCGATCTGTGGCGCTTCGGCGCGCTGAAGGGCCGCGAAGCGCAGGCCTACACGGCGCTGCGTGAAAACGCATTCGGCGTGCCGGCCCACGGCATCCGTCCGCAAGGCCGCTCGGGCAATCCGAACTACATGAAGCAGGGCTTCGTGCAGTACGACCGCAGTTTTGTCTCGAAAGGGATGGACACCGATCCGCACCACGGCGCCTCGGCGACGCTCGAATACGCGCTGGCCGACGGCGCGCTGGCCGAGATGGCCAAGGCCCTCGGCCACGAGGACGACGCCCGTGTGCTGGCGCAGCGCGCGCTGAACTGGAAAACGATCTGGGACGCGAACGCGGTCGACGAACCGACCGGCCAGCGCGGCTTCCCGCGCCCACGCCTGATCGACGGCAGCTGGTTCGCCGACGTCGGCAGCGGGTTCGACCCGCGCGGCGACCATGGCTTCCATGAAGGCACGGCGTGGCAGTACCAGTGGCTGGCGCCGCAGGACGTGCCGGGCCTGGCCGCAGCGATGGGCGGGCAGGCACCGGCCCTCGGCCGCCTCGACCAGTTCTTCGATTACGAGGCTGTGCTGGCCGACCCGAACGCCGTGCGCAAGTCGTGGGTGGTGGGGCCGTACAGCTACTACGCCCAGTTCCGCTACAACCCGAACAACGAGCCGGACCTGCACGCACCGTGGATGTACACGCTGATGGGCCAGCCGTGGAAGACGACGACCGTGCTGCGCGCTGCCGAAACGCTGTTCACCAACGGGCCGGGCGGCGTGACGGGCAACGACGACCTGGGCACGATGTCGGCCTGGTACCTGTTCAGCGCGCTGGGCATCTATCCGGACATGCCGGGCAGCGGCCGCTTCCTGCTGCACGCACCGCGCTTTGCCGGCGCCGAGATCGACCTGGCGCAGGGCCGCACGCTGCGCATCGACGCTGCGGGCGCCAAGCCGGGCCAGCGCGGCTTCGTCAAGTCGGTCAACTACGGCGGCCGCGCGGTGGAACGCGTCTGGCTCGACTGGGAGCAACTGCAGTCGGGCGGCGCGCTGAAGTACCAGCTGGCGCCGCAGCCGGATGCGCAGGGCTGGGGCACGCGTGCCCGCGACCTGCCACGTCCGCCCGCCGGCATGGCCCGCTAAGCACCCCGACCACAATAACAATCATCAGGAGACAGCATGGCCAATATGGCAACGGGCGCGGCACCAGTCGCGCGGCAGGACGGTCCCCCCGGGACGCAACAAGGCAGTAACACGGGGGCGCTCGTCATCGTCACCATCCTGTTCTTCATGTGGGGTCTGATCACGTCGCTCAACGACGTCTTGATTCCGCACCTGAAGGCGGTCTACACGCTGACGTATGTGCAGGCGATGCTGGTGCAGTTCTGCTTCTTCGGCGCGTACGCGATCGTGTCGCTGCCGGCCGGCGCGCTGATTCGCCGCATCGGTTACCAGAAAGGCGCCGTGACGGGCCTGCTGGTGGCCGCCGGCGGCTGCACGCTGTTTTACCCGGCCGCTTCCGGTGGCTACGGCATGTTCCTGCTGGCGCTGTTCGTGCTCGCCTCGGGCATCACGGTGCTGCAGGTCGCGGCCAATCCGTATGTGGCCGTGCTGGGCCCGGCGCGCACCGCGTCGAGCCGCCTGACGCTGACGCAGGCGTTCAATTCGCTGGGCACGACAATCGGGCCGGCCGTGGGCGGGGTGTTGATCCTGTCGGCGGCGGGTGCTGCCGCCGTGGCTGGGACGGATGCGGCTGCGGAAGCGGCCAGCGTGCGCGGGCCGTACCTGATGCTGGCTGGCCTGCTGGTCGTATTGGCCGTGATGTTCCTGGCCGCGAAGCTGCCAACGATCGTCGCCGCCGATGACGATGGCGCGCCGGTGGCAGCAGGTGGCTCGGTGCTGGCGCACCGCCACCTGGTGCTGGGTGCAATCGGCATCTTCCTGTACGTGGGCGCTGAAGTGAGCATCGGCAGCTTCCTGATCAACTTCATCGGCGAACCGCAGATCGCTGGCCTCGCGCACGCCGATGCCGCCCATTACGTCAGCATCTACTGGGGCGGCGCGATGGTGGGGCGCTTCATTGGCTTTGCCGTGATGCGTGTGGTCAGCCCTGGCAAGACGCTGGCGTTCAACTCGGTGGCGGCAATCGTGCTGGTGCTGGTCGGCACGTTTGCGCAGGGCGACATCGCGATGTGGGCGATCCTGGCGGTTGGCCTGTGCAACTCGATCATGTTCCCGACGATCTTCAGCATGGCGCTGCACGGCTTGGGCAAGCACACGGGCCAGGGTTCCGGCATCCTGTGCATGGCCATCGTCGGCGGCGCGCTGGTGCCGTTCGCGCAGGGCGCGCTGGCCGATACGCTGGGCGTGCAGATCTCGTTCCTGCTGCCGGCCGCATGCTATGCGTTCATCCTGTACTTCGGCGCTCGCTACGCGTCGATGTACGCACCGAAGTAAGCTTCACGCGTCGTAGCGGTAGCCGAGGCCGTAGATCGAGCGGATCGGCTCCAGCCCCGGCGCCGCCCCGTCGATCTTGCGCCGCAGGTTCTTGACGTGGCTGTCGATGGCGCGGTCGGTGGCGTCGAGATTGTCGGCGCGGGCCGCGTCGAGCAGCTGGGCGCGCGACAGCACCTGGCCCGGCCGGCGCGCCAGCGCGGCCAGGATCGCGTATTCGCTCGGCGTCAGGTCGAGCGCGCGGCCGTGGACATTGACGCTGCGCGCGTCCTCGTCCAGCAGCAGGGCCGCCGGCGCGACGTCGCCGCTTCCGGCGCGGCGCAGGATCGCCTTGATGCGCGCCATCAGCTCGCGCGGGCTGAACGGCTTGCACAGGTAGTCATCGGCGCCCAGTTCCAGGCCCAATAAGCGGTCGATTTCTTCGACGCGGGCCGTCACCATCACGATCGGCACCTCCGAAAATGCGCGCACCGCGCGGCACAGCGCCAGACCATCCAGGCCAGGCAGCATCAGATCGAGCACGATCAGATCCGGCGGCGCCGCGCGGATCGCGGCCAGGGCCTGCGCGCCGTCACCATGCACGGTCGGGAGATAGCCGGCCGCGCGTGCGTAGTCGGCGATCACGGCGGCCAGTTCCGGTTCGTCTTCGACGATCATGATCGTGCTGTTCATGGTGTGCCCTTTTCAAGCAGCGGCAGCGACACGGTCACGCGCAAGCCACCCAGTGGCGAGTGGGCAAACGCCAGTGCGCCGCCCTGCGCGGCGAGCAGGCGCCGGCTCAAGGCCAGACCCAGGCCCGCGCCGCCATGCGCGCGGCTGCGCGATGCATCGACGCGGTAGAAGCGCTCGGCCAAGCGCGACAACGCCGCATCCGGCACGCCGGGCGCGCTGTCGTCGAGCGTCAGGTGCAACTGGCTGTCGTGTGATTGGGCGCTTAGCCGCACCATGCCACCGGGCGTCGTGTAGCGCAGGCTGTTTTCGAACAGGTTGGCCAGTACCTGGCGCATGCGGTCCGGGTCGCCCAGCACCTGTGACTGTGCCGGCGCCCCGCCGGTCTCGAACGTCAGGCCGGCCGCCTGGAAGCGCGCGCTGAATGCCTGCGCTTCAGCCGCCGCCAGTTGCCATAAGTCGAGCGGTACGCGCTGGCATGCCAGTTCGCCGACGTCGGCCCGCGCCAGTGCATACAGTTCGTCGATCAGCTTCGTCAGCGCGTGTACCTGCAGCACCATCGCATCGACAGTGGCTGGTGTGGCCTGGCGCACGCCATCCTGGATCGCTTCGAGCTGCGCGCGCAGCACGGCCAGCGGCGTGCGCAGTTCGTGCGACGTGTCGGCCACCCACTGGCGGCGCGCCGCCTCCGCTTGATCGAGCCGTTCCGCCAGCGCATTGAAGTGGCGCGCCAGGTCACCCAGTTCGTCGCTGCGCTGAACCGGCAGGCGCACGGCGTAGTCGCCTGCGGCCAGTGCGCCGGCGCCGCGTGCGAGGCGGTCGATCGGGCGCCGGAAGTGGCGCGCCAGGCTGATCGCGGCCAGCGCGCTGAGCACAAGGGCAAGTCCGCCGATCAGCCACAGGCTGCGTTGCAACTGGTCGAGAAACGCAAACGCCATCGCGTCGCTGGGCCGCGCGCTGCGCGCGACGCCGAGATAGCCGATCGTGCGGTCATCGACGGTGATGGCGCGCCGGGCCAGGGGCAGGTTGCCCGGCGGGCGGCCGGCGAGATAGCCGCCATTCGCATCGAGCAGCGTGATGCGTGTGTGCAGATCCGCGATCACGCCGGGTGGGGCGGGTGGGGGCGGCGGCAGTGGTGGCATGGGCGGACCCGCTCGCGTGTGCATCGCGGCGGCGGGCGACGCCGGCGCAGCAGGGGCGACGGGGTCCACCGGCGCTACTGGACCAACTGGCCCGACCGGTGGCGCCGGCTTCCCGCGCACGGACTGCAGGCGCGTCAATTCGCCGCCGATCCAGTCGCGCCGGTTGTCACCAGACGGCAGGAACGTCCAGTCGCCATACTGGCTGTACTGGCGCGCGACGGCGCCGGAGAGTTCATCGAGGCGATCCAGTTCGATCGCCACCGCGTAGTCGCCGAAACTGCCCAGCACATTCTGGCGCAGCAGCAGCACGGCGGCGGCGGCCACCGTCAGCATGGCAAGGAGCACGGAGGCAAAGAGGCGGTGGCCGATGGCGATTTTCACGGGCGGGCAAGGAAGTGGTGATGGTGCATGGTAAGCCATCAGCATCGCGACGCGGAAGGTTGAGTGCGCACGAGGTTTGGCGACTACCTGGCCCAACGCCGTTCCGCGCGCACTCGTCGCACAAACATCCGCATCAACTTTCCCACGCAACCGGTGTAGACTGGTCCGCGCTTCAGATTCGAAGCGTTACCGGAGTGCATATGAAAGCAATATGGAATGGTGAAGTGCTGGCGCAGTCGAACGATACGGTCGTCGTCGAAGGGAACCATTATTTTCCCCCCGCCTCGTTAAACCGCCAGTTCTTCAGCGACTCGAGTACAACAACCAACTGTCCCTGGAAGGGAACAGCGAGCTACTACAACATTGAGGTAAACGGCAAGGTTAACAAGGATGCGGCGTGGGTGTATGCCACACCAAAATCCGCTGCGTCAAATATTACTGGCCACGTCGCGTTCTGGAAGGGTGTGGAAGTAAAGCCCTGACGCGATTCATCCGTTGCATCGTGCTGCAAGGTGTCGCAGACTGTTTCGATAGGCAACTGTCGACCCTTAACAGGTGTCGGTAAACAGGTCGGCTGTCCAATCGGCAAACGCACGCATCGCCGGAGAGAGAAAGCGGCGGTAGGGATAAAGTAGTGATACAGGAACAGGTGCTGGCCGCCAGTCGGCCAGCACCTCGACTAATTCTCCGCTCCGCAATTGTTCTGCCACCAGGATCTCCGCCAACTGAATCAGGCCGCGTCCCTCGATTCCAAGCTTGATGTAAAGCCCAGTCTCGTTGACTGCTACCTTGCCGGACACCGGAACGGTGACGCAATGCCCGTCTTCGATAAAATGCAGCTCACTTCCCCGCCGCGTCGTGCTGGAAAAGTAGTGGACAGCCTGGTGTGCCTGCAGATCCAGCAGCCTCTTGGGGGTCCCCTTTTCTTCTACATAGCACGGCGCCGCGCATGTGACCCAGCGCAACGCCCCCAAACGGCGTGAGACCAGCGTCGAGTCATTGAGGTTGCCGGTACGGATCACACAATCGACGCCATCCTGGATCAGGTCCACCTGACGATCATTTATACCAATCATGAGATAGATGTCGGGGTAGCGCTGCTCAAATTGTGCCAAACGCGGCAGGATCAAGGCATGCGCAATGCCCCCCGGCATATCCACCCGCAACCTTCCTTGCGGGCGCTCGGCAGAGCCGTTCAGGCTGGCTTCCGTGTCGTCAATCAGGTCGAGTATCTCGCGGCAACGGTAGAAGTATTGCTCACCTTCCGGTGTCAAGCTGAGCTTTCTGGTTGAACGGTTCAGCAACCGAATTTGCAAATGTTTTTCAAGCCTTTTAACGATACCGGTGACGGATGATGGCGGTAAGCCGAGAGTCTGCGCTGCGCGTACGAAGCTCTTGCCTTCGACTACTAGAACAAACACCTGCATTGCTTGTACGCGGTCCATGTGTTGTCCTGATAGCTATAAGGAAAACGGCACTATAACCCACCATTGTTCGCATTTTCTGCACAATGAAAACCTCCACGACCACTTTTTCCGCACCGGTGCTTTCCCTATAGTGCAGGTATCAACGCTAAAGAAGAAATCAACATGTCCAACCAGGTCCGCCAATTATCAGTACCGCTAACGATGAACCGGGCAGACCCTGACGCGATGTCTAAAAAGATTCTTGTACTCGGTGCCGGGGAACTCGGGATGCCGGTACTGCGCAGTCTCGCGCAACGCGCGAAGGACGTCGACGGTGTGACCATCAGCGTGTTGCTGCGCGCAAGCGCCGTCGCGTCCAACGTGCCAGACAAGCAGCGTGATGTGGCCGAAATCCGAAATCTCGGGATCGACATCATCATCGGCGATCTTGTGAAAAGCTCGATCGACGAGCTGGCTGCAGTGTTCGGCCAATACGACACAGTCATAGGGTGTGCCGGCTATGCAGCGGGTATCGACACGCCAATGAAATTGGCGCGTGCTGCCCTGCAAGCGCAAATTCCCAGGTATTTCCCATGGCAGTTCGGCGTCGATTTTGACGTCATCGGTCGCGGCAGTCCGCAGGACATCTTCGACGCACAGTTGGACGTGCGCGAATTGCTGCGGGGGCAGCACAAGACTGAGTGGGTCATCATCTCGACCGGTATGTTCATGAGCTACCTGTTTGAGCCAGAATTCGGCGTCGTCGATCTTGAAGAACATGCGGTGCACGCTCTTGGCAGCCTCGACACTGCTGTCACGCTGACTACGCCAGATGACATTGGCGCTCTGACTGCCGAGGTCGTTTTCACGCAACCCCGTATCCGGAACGACATCGTTTATTTAGCTGGCGACACGGTGACATATGGGGAAGTGGCCGACAAGCTGCAAGCAGCGCTAGGCCAACCATTCAGCCGTTCGGCGTGGAGCGAGGAATACCTGCTGAGCGAGTTGGCCCGCGACCCACATAACATGATGCGCAAGTATCGCGCCGCCTTTGCGCAGGGGAGGGGTGTTGCTTGGGATAAAAGTGGCAGTTTCAATGTCCAGCGCGCTATTCCGGTTACCGACGTGGCATCGTGGATCAATGCAAACTTGATTTCTGGCCGAAGCAATTAGTATTGATTCACAGGGCTTAGGGTAAGCGTCCTCCCACCACCGTCTGTACGTAGCCATTTCACTCTGCGAAAGTAGTTCCCGTTACTTTTTTGATGGGAACTACTATGGACACTGTTGGCGGGTCGAACAACCGCAAGGGACGTCCGAACTATCCGGCCGAGTTCAAGCACCGCCTGGCCACTGCCGCCTGCGAGCCAGGTGTATCGGTGTCGAAACTGGCGCAGCAACATGGGCTCAACGCGAACATGTTGTTCAAATGGAGACGTGACCTGCGCGCCGGCCTGTTGACCGAACCAGGACCGCAGTCTGCGCAACTGCTGCCCGTTGTGGTGCAGAGCACTCCGACGCTACCGGCACTTTCAGGCACCATGGCGTCAGCACGTGTTATCGAGATCGTCATTGCCGACGCAGTAGTGCGTGTCAGCACTGGCGCCGATGCGGCGCTGCTCCAACTCGTTCTCAACAGTCTGCGTACATGATCGGCCTTCCAGCTGGCACGAAGATCTGGCTTGCCGCCGGCATCACCGATATGCGTGCCGGGATGAACGGCCTGGCTGCCAGGGTCGAAACTGCGTTGGCCGAAGATCCGTACTGCGGCCATGTGTTCGTGTTTCGTGGCCGGCGTGGCGACATGCTCAAGGTGCTATGGTGGTCCGGCGATGGCCTGTGTCTGCTGGCAAAGCGACTTGAACGCGGCCGCTTCGTCTGGCCGCAGGCAAACAGCGGCAGCGTCTGTCTGAGTCAGGCGCAATTGTCGATGCTGCTTGAAGGAATCGACTGGCGCCGGCCGGAGCGTACCTGGCGTCCAACGTCAGGCTTGTAAACGTCTGCGGCCTCGCGTAAACTCAGCCCCATGCTGACCGCCGCCAAATTCCCCAATGACATCGATGCCCTGAAGGCCCTGCTGCTGGCGCGCGATGAACAAATCCTGGGACTGCAAGCGCGGTTGAACACGCGCGAGGCCGAGATCGAGCATCTGAAATTGTGGATCGCGAAACTGCGGCGCATGCAGTTCGGTCGCAAGTCCGAGAAGCTCGACCACCAGATCGAACAGCTTGAATTGCAGCTGGAAGATCTGCAGGCCGACGACGCCGAGGCCGAACGGGAAATGCCGCCCGCCGATCGAGCGCCGCGTCAGCGTGCGCCGCGCAAAGCGCTGCCCGAGCATCTGCCGCGCGATGAAAAAGTGTATCTGCCGACGACGACAGATTGCCCTGCCTGTGGCGGAAATCTGAAGCAGCTGGGTGAAGATGTATCCGAGCAGCTCGAGTTCGTGCCGGCCAGCTTCCGCGTGATCCGCCATGTGCGCCCTAAATTGGCATGCGGCTGCTGCGATACCATCGTGCAGGCGCCAGCGCCGAGCCGTCCGATCGAGCGCGGCATCGCCGGCCCTGGCTTGCTGGCTCATGTGCTCGTCGCTAAGTTCGCGGACCACTTGCCGCTGTACCGCCAGTCCGTGATTTATGCGCGCGAAGGCATCGATCTGGACCGGGCACTGCTGGCCAGTTGGGTCGGCGCCGCCAGCGCGCTGCTGCGCCCACTGGTCGACGCGATCCGCAAGCACGTCTTGGCTGCAGATAAGCTGCATGCTGACGACACGCCAGTACCGGTGCTCGCGCCAGGCAATGGAAAAACGAAGACCGGACGCCTCTGGACCTATGTGCGGGACGACCGTCCGGCCGGTGACTTGAGCCCACCGGCAGCCTGGTTCGCCTACTCGCCAGACCGCAAGGGCATCCATCCGCAAACGCACCTAGCCAAGTTCGAGGGCGTGCTGCAGGCTGACGCTTACGCCGGCTTCAACGCCCTGTATGAAGACGGCGAGATCGCGGAGGCGGCATGCTGGGCGCACGCGCGCCGCAAGTTCCACGACCTGCACGTGGCGCGGCCTTCGCCGCTCACGACTGAGGCGCTATGCCGCATCGCCGAACTGTATCTGATCGAGGCCGAAATCCGCGGCAAACCACCCGACGAGCGCCGGTCGGTGCGCCAGGCGCGCGCGCGGCCGTTACTCGACGACCTGGAGCAATGGCTGCGCGCCTCGCTTGAAAAGCTCTCGCGCAAATCCGACACGTCGGCGGCCATCCTGTACGCCCTGAATCTGTGGCCGGCACTGCTGCGCTACTGCGACAACGGCGTCATCGAGATCGACAACTCGGCAGCCGAGCGGGCACTGCGCGGCATCGCCATCGGCCGGCGCAACTACCTGTTCGCTGGCGCCGACAGCGGCGGCGAGCGTGCCGCCGCCATCTACTCGCTGATCGGCACGGCCAAGCTGAACGGGGTCGACCCCGAAGCCTGGTTGCGCCATGTGCTGACGCAGATCGCCGACCATCCCGTCAACCGCGTTGACGAGCTACTGCCCTGGAATTGCCCCCAGCAGATCAAGCCTGCTTGAACAACACGCCGCTTCCCAGCGGTGTGATGCCATCTTCGACTAAATCGACACGCGGCTCAAGACGGTGGTGGGACGACGCTTACGGCTTAGGCACCGACCGTCATTGGCGGTGTCAGGTCTGACATCTGGACACATGCTCTACTCACTTGAGGGCATTTCAAATAAACCTTTGGCTCTTCAAGATGCGCTTGAAAATCAAGATGCCGGATCATCGCAGAGCTCGTGTCTGAATGTCAGACCTGACCCCGGCACGTGACCCCGGCACGGCAGAGCTCGTGTCTGAATGTCAGACCTGACCCCGGCACGTGTGTCTGAATGTCAGACCTGACCCCGGCACGTGATCGAATGTCAGACCTGACCCCGGCACGTGCAGTGCAAGCTGCCTGCTCCTCATCCTACTATTGCAACAATCCTGTTTGACACCTGCACATTGTGCGCGCACAATGTGCGCAACATAATAAATTTTGGAGGAGTCATGGAAGCAGAGCGCACACGCCTTGAAATGATGAGATTGATGAGAGATGAATTTGAGAACAATCCGTGGCTTGTTAGCCGAGCTATTGGTACAAAAGTAGATAGAAAAGTCTCACCAAGAACGGTTCAGTCATGGCTCATTGATCCGAAAAAACCAAGTAGCCGTACGTGCCCTGCTTGGGCGCTAAAAGCACTAAAAGAATTCCTTGAGGAGCCGGCACAACGTGACCTGTTGAAAATGTGGAAAGATATTCATAACGATGACGTGTCTAGCCAAGACAAGTTTCGCAGGGTGTATGAACGGGACGCAGTTGAAACAGCAACGAGACAGATTGAAAGTGATGCGCACGCATTAGCAGAATGGGAAAGTGCTTCGATGATTACTATTGCTCGGAAACTTTTCAAATTCGAGCGGGACACTGTTGGCTACCTTAGGTTCTTACATAGCCAGCAGATGGCGCTTCAACATGGATTGGAGAAAGCGACGTCATATGAAGAGTTACGAGCAGTCGTATTGGAATCTATTCGCACCAACGACTCTACCGAAGCATATGTTTTGCAAACTCGCAGGGCAATCGAGACAGGTACGGATGAATTCGCGCATCCTGAGGGGTTGACGGAGTAGTCTGTTACCAATGTCCACCAATTAACGCTCTATTGGGGGCTGCTAGCCCATGGAGCCAAGGGTCATCAGCCATGGGTATAACATTTAGACACGACCCCAACCATATCTCTACAGTCGTAGGTAACTAATGCAGAGGTCGTGTCTCGAAGTCACAACTGAGGTACTTTTGAGTTCCTGGACAGATAATTAGGAACACGGAACGATTCCCTCAAGAATTAAAATGCAGTGGGCATCGATCTTTAACACGACAAACGACCGCTTCTGACCTTGGATTCAACCGGTCGATGCAACAAGTTTGCTGAATCGTTCAGCGGGTGTCTGGTATTCTAAAGTCTTCCTTGGGTAATCCCCCCACAGAAAGAGCGCGTTTAGAAGTAGAATTTTCTACTTAAGAACAGAAAGCTCTACATGAAGACGTCCCGTTTTACCGACAGCCAGATCATCGCCATCCTCAAGCAAGCCGAAGGCGGCAGCCCGGTCCCTGAGCTGTGCCGCGAGCACGGCATCAGCAACGCCACGTTCTACAAGTGGCGGTCCAAGTTCGGCGGCATGGACGCGTCGCTCATGGCGCGCATGAAGGAGCTCGAGGACGAGAACCGGCGCCTCAAGAAGATGTATGCCGAGGAGCGCCTCAAGGCCGAGATCGTTGCGGAGGCACTCACAAAAAAGTGGTAGCGCCATCTCAGCGGCGGGAGATGGCGCAGTGGGCCGTGGCGAACCGGTCAGCCACGATAGGCCTGGCATGCCAGGCATTTCACATCAGTCAGACCTGCTATCGCTACAAGGCCAAGCTCGATGCCGAGAACGGCGTGATCGCGGACTGGCTGGTACGGCTGACAAATAACCAGCGCAACTGGGGCTTTGGACTGTGCTTCCTGTACCTGCGCAACGTGAAGGGCTTCAAATGGAACCACAAGCGCGTCTACAGGATTTACCGCGAGCTCGAGCTGAACCTGCGCATCAAGCCGCGCCATCGGCTGGTACGCGAGAAGCCGCTGCCGTTGGCGGTGCCGACGGCGATCAATCAGTGCTGGTCGATGGACTTCATGCATGACCAGCTTGCCGATGGACGCAGTATCCGGCTGTTCAACGTCATCGACGACTACAACCGCGAAGGCCTCGGGATCGAAGTCGATTTCTCGCTGCCATCTGAACGGGTGATTCGATCGCTCGACCGGATCATCGAATGGCGTGGCAAACCGGACGCCATCCGCTGCGATAACGGTCCCGAATACATCAGCGCGGTGACGCTAGCCTGGGCTGCCAGGCACGGTATCCGCATCGATTTCATTCAGCCTGGCCAGCCCCAGCAAAACGCTTACGTCGAGCGCTACAACAGGACGGTTCGCTATGATTGGCTTGCCCATCACCTGTTTGAAACGCTCGATGAAGTTCAGGAATTTGCCACCAACTGGTTGTGGACCTACAATCACGACCGGCCTAACATGGCGCTCGGCGGTATTACGCCAAAACAGAAATTGGCGCTCGCCGCTTAACCTCTACTTTTAGCGTGCTCTAAAAATGGGGGGATTACCCTCCCACATCAACGCCTTCTGGGCATCCGTATAATAAATCCTTGCTCTCTGCTTCATCCGTAACACTCCTTCTGCTTACCCAGAGTTTAGTGTGTTGCGTCGACCGGTTGAATCCAAGACCGAAATCTGCTCTTCTCGTCAGCTAGCCTGGTTGTGAGGCCATAAAAGTCACGCATTGCCTAGACAGGCAGTTATCGACCCAGAGCAGCCGTTGCCAAGCGGAGACGAGTGCACCAGATCATCAAAATAAACTGCAAATATTCTATCCCTTTGGAAATTTAAGCAGGATTTCTTCTTTTGAGATCTTTATGCTCAGTCACTGCATGCTCAATGCGCGCTAACTGAACAAAAGTCACCTGACAAGAAAATTGAACTTGATCAGGGCATTAGTACACGTCCCGCCGGTACCGCCCATCGCCCATCATGGCCTCAACCGTGGCCGCGCCCAGCACCTCGACCAATGCATCATGCACGCCGCCAGCCATCCCCTGCAGGCTGCCGCAGACATAGATCGCCGCGCCATCCTGCACCCACTGGCGCAAGAGGTCAGCCTGCGCGGTAACCAGATGCTGAACATAACGCGCGGTGCTGCCGTCGCGCGAAAACGCCAGGTCGAGGCGGGCAAGGGCGCCGCTGTCGCGCCATGCTTCGAGTTCGCCCCGGCACAGGAAGTCATGGGCAGCATTGCGTTCGCCAAACAGCAGCCAGTTGCTGTGGGTGCCAGCGTCGATGCGCGCCTTGAGCAGCGCGCGCAGCCCGGCCAGCCCGCTGCCGTTGCCGATCGCAATCAGGGGCCGCAGCGCATTCTCACCCAGCCGGAAGCGTGCATGCGCGCGCACCCGCAGCCGGATTGTGTCTGTCGCAAGCGCATCCGTGCAGAGCCAGCCCGACGCCGCGCCCGGCGTTCCGTCGGCACGCTGCTGCAATCGCACCAGCAGTGTGAGCTGGCCTTCTGCGGGTACCGAGGCAATCGAGTACTCGCGCGGATGCGCCGGGTCAGCAGGCGCGCTGACTTGCGCCAGGTCGCCCGCTTCCCACGCCGGCAGAGCGCCATCCTGCGGCATTAAAGCGAGGCGGTACAGTGGCGCGCCAGCGCTGCCGGAATTGAGCAGCGTGCGTTCGGCGATGCGCCACGCGCCGTAGGCGGGCGCTTCCCAGTCCGGTGCGTCGCTCGTGCCAGCCAGGTGGCTCAGGTGATGTTGCCAGGCGGCCAGCGCGTCCGGCGCGCCGCGGTCAACGTCGATCCGCTCGAACAAACTCGTTGCGCCGCGCTCGCGAAGCCAGGCATCGAGCGCGCGGCCGAAGCCGCAGTAGTTTGTGTACGTGATGTCGCCCAGGGCCAGCATGCCGAAGTGCAGCTGCGACAGGTCCAGCGTCGCGTCCATCGTCTGCGTGGCAAAGCGCGCGGCGGGATCGGGCGCGTCGCCTTCGCCGTAGGTGCTGCAGACGAACAGGATGCGGCTGGCGCTGGACAACGTAGCCAGGTCGAGCGTCGAGATGCAGGCCGCGCGCGCGTCCAGGCCTCCGAGCGCCAGCGTGGCGGCCGTTCGTTCGGCCAGAAATTGTGCGCTGCCGGTCTGGCTCGCGTAGACCACGAGCCAGTCGGCGGCCACGCTAGTGGGGCGCGTTTTGGCCAGGTGCATGCGCCACAGTCCCAGGCACATCGCAAGATAGGCGCCGGACAGCGCCAAGGCACTGCCCCAGCGCAGCGGTTCGATTGTCAACATCATTGGAGCATGAGGCGCCAGGCGCCCGTCGTGGTTTCCTTCAAGCCGGATCCGGCGCGCACGAGAAAGCGCGCCGCAATCCCGCGTTGTTCCGCAAACGCCAGCCCGTCGTCCGGCCCCAGCACCGTCAGCGCAGTGGACAGCGCGTCAGCCGCCATGCAAGTCGACGCCAGCACCGTGACCGAGGCCAGATCGTGATCGACCGGATAGCCGCTGCGCGGGTCGAGCGTGTGCGCCATCCGTCGCATGCCATATTGAAAGCTGCGACGGTAGTCGCCCGAGGTGGCAATCGCCAACCCGTGCAGGGCAACGACCGTCTGCCCGACAGCCTCGCAATCCGGCACGCCCTCGACCTCGACCCACCACGGCTGGCCGTCCGGCTTGACCCCGGCGCCGCGCAATTCGCCGCCCGCTTCGACGACGAAATGGCGCACGCTGCGATCCTCGAGGCAGGCAGCCATGCGATCGACTGCATACCCCTTGGCGACTGACGAGAAATCCAGGATCGCGCCGCCCGGTTGCAGCAGGCGCCGCCGGGCATGGTCGAGCACCGGCTGGCGCTCGCCCCGGCGCGCGATGACATCAGCAACAAGCTCAACCTGCGGCGCGTGGAACCCCGGCTGATCGTAGCGCCCGCGGGCGCCGAAGCCCCACAGATCGACAAGGGCGCCGGCGGCCGGATCGTAGGCGCCGCCGCTGTCGGCCGCCACCTGCAGCGCATACTCGACCACCGAGAAGAACTGCGGCGGCAGCGCGTGCCAGCTGCCGGCCGGCGCGCGATTGTAGCGCGACAGCAGGGAGCCTTCGTCCCAGTGGCTCATTTGCGCGACGATCTCGTCCAGCTCGCCTTGCAGCGCGCGGGTGACTACGGCGCCATCGGCGCCCGGCGGCAGCATCAGCCGCGCCGACCAGGTCGTGCCCATCGACGTGCCGGATGCTGTAAACAGCGTGCTGCCGCCGGGCGGCATGGCCGCATCGACGCTCAGCGGAACAAGAATGGTGCGCATCGAGCCCGTGTGCCCTTACTGCGGCAGAACGTCGAGCGTGGCCGTGTAGCTATAGCGCTTCGTGCCCGGCGTTGGTGGACCCTTTGGCGTCTCGAGCGGGAACTTGGCCGAGAGCCAGTACATATTCGCTTCCGGCACCGTGAACTTGACCTCGCCCTTGGCGTCAGTGGTAAAGCGCAGCTCGCCCAGCGTGCCGCGGTACTTGACGGCGCCCGGCACCATGCTGAACGGGAAGTTCGGCAGCGGCTTGCCATCGAGCTGGAAGCGGAACGTGATCGGCTCGCCCGCGCGCAGGTCGGACGGATTGGTGACCGGGACCATTTCGAGACCGACGCCGCTTGGCTTGAGCGCCGTGTCGTTCATGTCATTGGCCGACACGAAGGTTTCCAGGCGCGTGTGCGTGGTGCTGGTGGTCACGTCGGTGGCGCCGGCCGGTACTTGCGCGCCCGGTGTGCCTTCGACGCCGCGGAAGCGCTTGACCTCGCCGCCCATCTTGTAGCTGCCCATCACGTTGTTGCTGACGATGGCCAGGCGGTAAGTGCCGTCCTTCGGCAGGCGGATGTCGATCGTGCTGCGGAATTTACCGAGCACGGCGCCTTCGGCCTTGGTCGTCACGCCATCGGGGCCCGTGATCGTGAGGTTGTCCAGGCGCAGCGGCACGTGGTGGAATTCGAACAGGCCTTCTGAGATCGCGCCGTCCAGCGTGACCCACGGTTCCTTTGCTTCGACCATGGCCGTGCTGGGCAGCAGCCAGCCGCGGTGCGCCTGCGCGCTCATCGACATGCCGGCCAGGGCCAGGCCGAGCAGGGCGCCCTTGAGGATACGGTTGTGCATGGGATTCTCTCTTGATTGTTGTTATTGGAGCTCGAGGGCGACTGCGCCCAGTTCTTCCTTGCCGGCCGCATTCGCCGCGACCTTGCCCTTGCCGGTCCACGTGAACGGCACTTTCACCAGCTCACGCCCGCCCGCTTCGCGCGATGCTTCCACGACCAGCTTGTAGTCGCCGGCCGGCAGTTTGTCGAGGCCGTGCTTGGCGCCGTCGAACTTCATCGTCTGGCTGCCCGCCGGACGGGTCGCGCCACTCACGCCATCGAGCGGGAATTTTGCATCACGTCCGGCCTTGCGCCACCACGTGCGCAGGTCCTTGACCCATTTGTCGCCGGCGGCGTCCTTTTTGAGGTCGTACAGCACGGCGAGATTGGCCGCGACGCTCTGGTCGGCGCGTTCGAGCCAGATCGCTACATAAGGCTTGTGGTATTCGGCCACGTTCAGTTGTGGCAGGTCGAATTTGACGGACAGGTCGGCGGCCATGGCCCAGCCGGAAACGAGCGGCAGGGTCAGGACGAGCGAGTGGGACAGTTTCATTCTTGGTCTTCTCTCAGTTTGGAAATAAACGATCAGTGGACAAACAACAACGCCAGCACAGCCGGCAGCACGATGCCGAAGCCGATCACCGGCCAGGTCGACGGCCGGTTGGCCGCGTGGTATTTCATGATCAAAAAGCCCGTGATACAAAACACGATGCACGCGACCGAAAAAATATCGATGAACCAGCTCCAGACTGCGCCCGTGTTGCGGCCCTTGTGCATGTCGTTGAGCCACGAAATCCAGCCGCGGTCGGTGCGCTCGAATTCGGCGCTGCCGTCGACGGCGATGCGCAGCCAGGCGTCGCCGCCGGGGCGGGGCAGGGCGATGTAGGCGTCTTCCTCGGTCCATTCGGCGCGCTGGCCGCGCACATCGACGGGGAATGCGCTGTTGGTCCAGTCGGCGATGCTGCTCGGCAGCGGCACCTTGGCGTCGGCATGTTCTTCGGCCCACTGCTTGAATTGCGGAAGCAGCGGCGCCGGCAGCGTGGCTTTCAGGCGCGTGACCTCGGGCGTGGCCTTGATCAGCGCCGCGTTGTTCAGCGTCAGCCCCGTAAAGCTGAACAGCAGCATCGCCATCAGGCAGATCGCCGAGCTGATCCAGTGCCATTGGTGCAACTGCTTGAGGAACATGGCACGGCCCGCGCCCGGGAGGCGCTGGGGCATGCCGCTGGCAGCAGGGGTGGGCGTGCTGGTCGCTTTGGCCGATGCCGGTAACACCGGCTGGACAACATCAGGGGATGGGGCGGAGGTGGACATGCGATAAATGATAACGATTATCATTTACAAGGTCAACGTGGTATTGACGACAACCGCACATTTGCCGCTGGGCAGCGAGTGTTCAAAAACACATTTGGAAATAAATTATTCTAGGAATGTAATCTGCCCCGCATGGGATCATGCGTTACAATCATGAGCGCAAACAGGCAGGATTTTGCACATGTATCGGTACTGAAACAGTCCTTCCCCCACAACTTGATGTCTTGAAGTGCAATCCGCTAAACGGTCAGGCCGTGTCGCGGAAGGTTAAATAACCCGCCCAACCCTCGCGAAGCGCGAAAAGAAAGGTGAGCAAGAATGATGCAACAACAAAACGCCAACTCATACCTGTTCGGCGGCAATGCCCCGTACGTGGAAGAGTTGTACGAGGCCTATCTGGACAATCCGACGTCGGTGCCAGAAAACTGGCGCGCCTACTTCGACCAGATGCAGCACGTGCCGGCCGTCGATGGCTCGAACCGTCCTGACGTCGTCCATTCATCGGTCATTGCGTCGTTCGCCGAACGCGCCAAGCAGGGCCCGATCCGCACCGTGGTCGCCTCGGCTGACTCCGAACTGGGCCGCAAACGCGTCGCCGTGACCCAGATCACCGCCGCCTACCGTTACCTCGGTTCGCGCTGGGCCAACCTGGATCCGCTGCAGCGCCAGGAACGTCCACTGCTGCCAGAACTCGATCCTGCGTTCTATGGCTTCACCGAGTCCGACATGGACACGGTCTTCAACATCACCAATACGTATTTCGGTCAAGACACCGCGCCACTGCGCGATATCCTGAACATGCTGCGTGACACGTACACCCGCTCGATCGGTGCCGAGTTCATGTACATCAGCGATCCGACCGAAAAGCGCTGGCTGCAAGAGCGTCTGGAATCGATCCGTTCGACCCCGACCTTCTCGGCCGAAAAGAAAAAACACATCCTCGAGCGCCTGACCGCGGCCGAAGGCCTCGAGCGCTACCTGCACACCAAGTACGTCGGCGCCAAGCGCTTCTCGCTCGAAGGTGGCGAATCGTTCATCGCGTCGATGGACGAAGTCATCCAGCGCGCCGGTGAAAAGGGCGTCCAGGAAATCGTTATCGGTATGGCCCACCGCGGCCGTCTGAACGTCCTGGTCAACACCCTGGGCAAGAGCCCGGCCGACCTGTTCGAAGAGTTCGAAGGCAAGCACGCCGACGACCTGCCAGCCGGTGACGTCAAGTACCACCAGGGCTTCTCGAGCGACATCACTACGCCGGGCGGCCCGGTCCACCTGTCACTTGCCTTTAACCCGTCCCACCTCGAGATCGTCAACCCGGTCGTCGAAGGTTCGGTCAAGGCGCGTATGGAACGCCGTGGCGACCGCAAGGGCAAAGAAGTCTTGCCGATCCTGGTGCACGGCGATGCTGCATTCGCTGGCCAGGGCGTGGTCATGGAAACCCTGAACCTGGCGCAGACCCGCGGCTACGGTACGGGCGGTACGGTCCACATCGTCATCAACAACCAGATCGGTTTCACCACGTCGGATCCGCGCGATGCGCGCTCGACGCTGTACTGCTCGGACGTCGTCAAGATGATCGAAGCGCCAGTGCTGCACGTGAACGCCGACGATCCTGAAGCCGTCGTGCTGGCCAGCCAGATCGCACTCGACTACCGCGCCGAATTCGGCAAGGACGTCGTCGTTGACATCATCTGCTACCGCAAGCTGGGCCACAACGAGCAGGATACGCCAGCGCTGACCCAGCCGCTGATGTACAAGAAGATCGCCAAGCACCCGGGCACCCGCAAGCTGTACGCCGAGAAGCTGGCAGCGCAGGGCACCATCGAAGCCGACGGCGGCGACAAGCTCGTCGCTGCGTTCCGCGATGCGATGGACGCCGGCAAGCACACGGTCGATCCGGTGCTGACCAACTTCAAGAACAAGTACGCCGTCGACTGGGCGCCGTTCCTGAACAAGAAGTGGACTGACGCGGCCGATACCGCCGTGCCACTGACCGAACTGAAGCGCCTGGCGCAACGCATCACCACGACGCCAGAAAACTTCAAGCCACACTCGCTGGTCGACAAGGTGCTGGCCGACCGCGCCAATATGGGTCGCGGCGAAGTCAACCTCGACTGGGGCATGGGCGAACACCTGGCCTACGCGTCGCTGTTGTCGTCAGGTTACGCCATCCGCCTGTCGGGCCAGGATGCCGGTCGCGGCACGTTCGTGCACCGTCACGCCGTGCTGCACGACCAGAACCGCGAACGTTGGGACCAGGGCATCTACCTGCCGCTGGCCAATGTGTCCGAGAACCAGGCCAACTTCACCGTGATCGACTCGGTGCTGTCCGAAGAAGCCGTGCTCGCCTTCGAGTATGGTTTCTCGACCGCCGAACCGAACACGCTGACGATCTGGGAAGCCCAGTTCGGCGACTTCGTCAACGGCGCCCAAGTTGTGATCGACCAGTTCATCGCCTCGGGCGAAGTGAAGTGGGGCCGCGCGTCGGGCCTGGTCATGATGCTGCCGCACGGCTACGAAGGCCAGGGTCCGGAGCACTCGTCGGCACGTATCGAGCGTTTCCTGCAACTGTGCGCAGACAACAATATGCAAGTGGTCCAGCCAACGACCGCCGCCCAGATCTTCCACCTGCTGCGTCGCCAGATGGTGCGCCAGTTCCGCAAGCCACTGGTCATCTTCACGCCGAAGTCGCTGCTGCGTAACAAGGATGCCGGTTCGCCGCTGACCGACCTGGCCAAGGGCGGTTTCCAGACCGTGATCGGCGAATGCGACGAGAAGATCGACGCATCGAAGGTCAAGCGCGTGCTGGTCTGCTCGGGCAAGGTCTACTTCGACCTGGTCAATGCACGCAAGGCGCGCAACGTGACCGATACCGCGATCATCCGCATGGAACAGATGTACCCGTTCCCGCACAAGTCGTTCGGCGCCGAACTGAAAAAGTTCCCGAACGCCGGTGAAGTGGTGTGGGTGCAGGACGAGCCGCAAAACCAGGGTCCATGGTTCCAGATCCAGCACAACATCTTCGAAGGCATGGAAGATGGCCAGCGCCTGGCATACGCCGGCCGCGCCGCCTCGGCGTCGCCTGCAGTCGGTTATGCCGACAAGCACATCGCGCAGCAGAAAGAACTGCTGGAGACGGCGTTCTCGAAGCTCAAGGGCTTCATCCTGACGAAGTGATGCACAAGCATAAGTAAGACCACGACCCCGGCGCTGTGCGTCGGGGTTTCTTGCAAAGAATAATTACTGGAGTTTTAAATGGCACAAATCGAAGTCAAGGTCCCTGTATTGTCGGAATCGGTTGCTGAAGCGACCCTGCTGTCCTGGCACAAGAAAGTCGGCGAGTCCGTCGATCGCGACGAGAACATGATCGACATCGAGACCGACAAGGTGGTCCTGGAACTGCCAGCGCCAAGCGCCGGCGTGATCGTGCAACTGCTCAAGGCCGACGGCGCAACCGTCATCGCCGGTGAAGTCATCGCCGTCATCGACACCGAAGCATCGGCGCAGACCAGCCCGCTGCCAGTGAAAGCCATCCCGTCGGCCGCACCAAACGCGCCAATCGCCGCCGCTGCATCGCAAGCGGCCCCGGAAGCTGCATCGAACCAGTCGAAAGCCGGCGTGGCAATGCCTGCCGCTGCCAAGATCCTGGCTGACAACAACATGAACGCCGCCGGCGTTGATGGTTCCGGCCGTGACGGCCGCGTGACCAAGGGCGATGCCCTGGCCGCTGTCGCCGGCAAGCCAGCCGCTGCACCAGCTGCCGCACCTGCCGCACCTGCCAAAGCGCCACTGCAGCAAGTCGCTGCCGCCGCGCCTGCCAGCCAGGGCGACCGTCCGGAAGAGCGCGTGCCGATGAGCCGCCTGCGCGCCCGTATCGCCGAGCGCCTGCTGCAATCGCAGTCGACCAACGCCATCCTGACCACGTTCAACGAAGTGAACATGGCGCCAGTCATGGACCTGCGTAACAAGTACAAGGACAAGTTCGAGAAAGAACACGGCGTCAAGCTGGGCTTCATGTCGTTCTTCGTCAAGGCTGCTGTTGCCGCACTGAAGAAGTACCCAGTGCTGAATGCATCGGTCGACGGCAACGACATCGTCTACCACGGCTACTTCGACATCGGTATCGCTGTCGGTTCGCCACGTGGCCTGGTGGTGCCGATCCTGCGCAACGCCGACCAGATGTCGATCGCCGACATCGAAAAGAAAATCGGTGAATTCGGCCAGAAAGCCAAAGAAGGCAAGCTGACCCTGGACGATCTGAACGGCGGTACGTTCTCGATCTCGAACGGCGGCGTGTTCGGTTCGATGATGTCGACCCCGATCATCAACCCACCACAGTCGGCCATCCTGGGCGTGCACGCGACCAAGGACCGCGCGGTCGTCGAAAACGGGCAGATCGTGATCCGTCCGATGAACTACCTGGCCATGTCGTACGACCACCGCATCATCGACGGCCGCGAAGCCGTCCTGGGCCTGGTCGCGATGAAGGATGCGCTGGAAGATCCGGCCCGCCTGCTGCTGGACCTGTAAGTCTCAACCTGGCCGGCGCCCCGTGGCGCCGGCCATAGTTTGCCGGAGAACGACATGCTGTCAGACGAAATCAAGCGGCTGCACGAGTTGCATCAGGCCGGCGCGTTGTCCGACGCCGAATTCGAGCAGGCCAAGGCGCGCATTCTCTCCGGCGCGTCCACCGTCAGCCTGACGAAGGAGAGCGCGTTCACGAGCGGCTCGTCGTTCGACACGCACCGCGACGATCTGCTCAGCGGTCTGCGCCGCACGCGGCTCGATCGCTGGCTCGGCGGCGTGTGTGGCGGCCTGGCGCGCACCTATGGCCTCGAGTCATGGGTCTGGCGCCTGATCTTCGTGCTGTTCGTCCTGACGTTCGGCTTCGGCATCCTGATCTACCTGCTGCTGTGGGTATTTGTTCCGGAAGAATAAAAAAGGAATCATGTAATGAGCGATAAACAATTTGACGTCGTCGTCATCGGCGGCGGTCCTGGCGGTTACATTGCTGCCATCCGCGCAGCCCAGCTGGGCTTCAAGGTTGCCTGTATCGACGAATGGAGCAACGCCGCCGGCAAGCCTGCCCCGGGCGGCACCTGCACCAACGTCGGCTGCATCCCGTCGAAGGCACTGCTGCAGTCGTCGGAGCACTTCGAGCACGCTGGTCACGCATTTGCCGACCACGGCATCAACGTCTCGGGCCTCGAACTCGACCTGGGCAAGATGCTGGGTCGCAAGGACACGATCGTCAAGCAGAACAACGACGGCATCCTGTTCCTGTTCAAGAAGAACAAGGTCACCTTCTTCCACGGCCGCGGCGCGTTCGCCGGCACTGCCGAAGGCGGTTACACCATCAATGTCAGCGGCCCGACCACCGACACGCTGACCGCCAAGAACGTGGTCATCGCGACCGGTTCGAACGCACGCCAGCTGCCGGGCGCCGAATTCGACGAGAAACTGATCCTGTCGAACGTGGGTGCACTGGCCATCGATGCGGTCCCAGGCAAATTGGGCGTGATCGGCGCCGGCGTCATCGGCCTCGAAATGGGCAGCGTCTGGCGCCGTGTCGGCGCTGACGTCACCGTGCTTGAAGGTCTGCCGACCTTCCTCGGCGCAGTCGATGAGCAGATCGCCAAAGAAGCGCACAAGCTGTTCGTCAAGCAGGGCCTCAAAATCAACCTCGGTTGCAAGATCGGCGCGATCACCAAGGGCGAGAATAACGTCACTGTTGCCTACGCCGACAGCACCGGCGCAGAACAGAGCACCACGTTCGACCGCCTGATCATTTCGATCGGCCGCGTGCCGAACACGATCGGCCTGAACGCCGAAGCCGTTGGCGTGCAACTCGACGAGCGCGGCTTTGTCGTCGTCGACGACGAGTGCCGTACCAATCTGCCAGGCGTGTGGGCAGTGGGCGACGTCGTGCGCGGCCCGATGCTGGCGCACAAGGCCGAAGAAGAAGGCGTTGCCGTTGCCGAGCGTATCGCCGGCCAGCATGGTCACGTCAACTTCAACACGATTCCTTGGGTCATCTACACCTCGCCAGAGATCGCTTGGGTCGGCAAGACCGAGCAGCAGCTCAAGGCCGAAGGCATCGCCTACAAGGCCGGCACCTTCCCGTTCATGGCCAACGGCCGTGCGCGCGCACTGGGCGACACGTCGGGCATGGTCAAGTTCCTGGCCGATGCCACGACCGACGAAATCCTGGGCGTGCACATCGTGGGCCCAATGGCGTCCGAGCTGATTTCGGAAGCCGTCGTTGCGATGGAGTTCAAGGCCTCGGCCGAAGACATCGCCCGCATCTGCCACGCGCACCCGTCGCTGTCGGAAGCCACCAAAGAAGCCGCTCTGGCGGTGGACAAGCGTTCGCTGAACTTCTAAGCAGCAGAAACTTCGCCGGCATGCGTGCCGGCGCGTGAACTCCATGGGGTGGTCGGCGTCGCCGTCCACCCCATGTTTTTATCGGTATCCCATGAACGTTCAAGAATATTATGTACACGAGCTTAACGCGCGTGGTTTCACGTCCGACCCCGCCCAGCAAATGGCAGTGGACCGCCTGCAGCAGGCGTACGACGACTGGGTCGCCTACAAGGCCCAGCGGTCGTCCGCTTTCAAGCGCCTGATCAACCGTCCCACGGTGCCGAAGGGCGTGTATATGTGGGGTGGGGTAGGGCGCGGCAAATCGTTCCTGATGGACTCGTTCTATTCGGTCGTGCCGGTAGTGCGCAAGACGCGCCTGCACTTCCACGAATTCATGCGCGCCGTCCACGGGCAACTCGATGAACTGAAAGGCGTGGCCGATCCGCTCGACGAAGTGGCCAAGCGCATCGCCAAGAAATACCGGCTGATCTGCTTCGATGAATTCCACGTCTCGGACATCGCCGATGCGATGATCCTGTACAACCTGCTCAAGGCGCTGTTCGACAACGGCGTGAGCTTCGTGATGACGTCCAACTACGAGCCGTCGACGCTGTATCCGGACGGCCTGCACCGCGACCGCATGCTGCCGACCATCGCGCTGCTGCAGGACAAGCTGGATGTGCTGAACGTCGATGCCGGCAACGATTACCGCAAGCGCGCGCTCGAGCAGGTCGAGGCCTATTACACGCCACTGAATGCCGCGTCCGACCGCGCCCTGCGCGACGCCTATGCCAAGGTGGCAGACATCGCCGACGAAGCGCCGATCGTGCACATCGAGAACCGCGAAATCCGCGCGTTGCGCCGTGCCGGGGGCGTGATCTGGTTCGACTTCGCCACGCTGTGCGGCGGCCCGCGTTCGCAGAACGATTACCTGGAGCTGGCCAGCCAGTTCCACACGGTGGTGCTGTCCGGTATCCCGGCAATGTCGGCGGGCCAGTCGTCCGAAGCGCGCCGCTTCACTTGGCTGATCGACGTGTTCTATGACCACAAGGTCAAGCTGATCATGTCCGCGGCGGTCGAGCCCGAGGAGCTCTACACGCAGGGCCAGCTGGCCAATGAATTCCACCGGACCGTATCGCGTATCATCGAGATGCAGTCGCGCGAATACATGCTCTCCGAGCGGCGCGGCGCGGCCGACAAGATCGCCTGATACGGCCAGGCACGACAACAAGGATCCACATGACACGCATTACCACGCTGCGCGCAGGCGCGCTGCTGGCCCTGGCAAGCCTGCTGGCGGCCTGCTCGACGACACAGCCAGCGGCGCCGGAGGTGCCACCACCCGCATCGACCTCGACCGCGCAGGCCCAAGAGCGTTTGGCAGCCGTGGCCGCCGAGCGCCGCGCCATCGAAACCCGCTACGCCGAGCGCGAAGTAGTCTGCTACGACAAATTCTTCGTGACCCGTTGCCTGGACGAGGCAAGCGAGCAGCAGCGCGTGGCGCTGCTGGAGCAGCGCGCCATCGAGATCGAAGCGTCGCGCTACCTGCGCCAGGCCAAGGTCGATGAGCGCGACCGCGCGCTGGCCGTGTCCGAGGCGGCTTTCCAGAAAGAAGAAGCCGAACTGGCGGCCAATCCACCGGCCGTCAAGGCGCCACCAAGCACTGCCTTGCCAGCGCCGCGCACGACGCCGGCGGAGTCGCGCGCAGCCCGCACCAAACGCCTGCAGGAGAACGCGGCCCGCACCCAGAGCGCCCAGGCGAGGGCAGCCCAGAATGTGGCGGCGGCCGAAGCACGGCGTGTGGAATCGATCGAGCGTCAGAAGCAGGTCGCGCGCCGTGTCGCCGAGCGCGAGGCAAAGGCCGCCAAACGCGCGGCTGACGACGCGGCGAAGAAGGCGGGCCAGCCGCCGGCAGCGAGCAACTAGGCGCCGGGCGGTTTGACCAGTTTGACGATGGCCATGGTGCAATTGCCGCCCTTGCCCTGAGAACGCTCACCGGCTTTGCTGATGAGCTTTTCGGCGGCCTGGCGCGGCGTGGACTTGGCGGTCACGGCGGCCAGTTCGGCGTCGGTGAAGAAGTGCCACAGGCCATCGGAGCCGAGCAGGAAGCTGTCGCCGGCGACCAGCCCCGTGTGGCTGCCAGTCGTAACGAACGGCTCTTTGCGGCTGTTTCCCAGTACATTGAGCAGCAGCTTGGAGCGGCGATGGTTGCGCGCCGCATCGGCAGGCAGGCGGTCGCTCGAGATCAGGTGCTCGACATAGGCGACGTCGCCCGTGCGCATCGCGCACTTGTCGTGCTCGAAGCGGTACAGGCGCGAGTCGCCCACGTGGGCCCAGACCGCCTCGCCATGCGGACTGATGACCAGGCCGACGAAGCTGGCGTGAAGCTCGGTCTTGCCGGCGATGGCGTTCATCTTGATCACCGTGTGGGTTTCGCTGATGATCTCATGCAGCAGTTGTGCCAGGCGCTCGATGTCCGGGTGGTCGCCCGGCTTGAATTCGTCGAATACCTGGCGCGCCGTGTGCAGCACTTGCTCGGCCCCGGCCGGGCTGGCGATGCCGTCGGACAGCACCGCGAGCACATAGCCGGGCGCACGCGCACCCGTAAACAGAGCGGCGCGATCGTTTTGTTGGGGGCGGTTACCGATGTGTTGCGCAGTACCCGCTTCGATCCTGTAGGAAGTCATAAATGCTTGTTTTCTTAGGCCTAACGCCAATCTTTGTTGGCGGCAATGACCGCGTGGATTAAACTATGCACCGAGAACCAACCAACAAGCAAGAAGATTTGCTTACGGCAATACTGGAAGGCCCGCTGCGCCAGCGCCGACCGGCTCCCATTCCCGCAATCCCATCTGTAAACACTGTTTGGAACAGACCATCATGATCGATGTCCAGGACATCCAGCGCCGTATTATTGAACTCGATGTGGAACACCGCGACCTCGATGCCGTCATCTCCATGTTGACGGCGGACGGCCACGCCGACGGGTTACAACTGCGCCGCCTCAAAAAGCGTAAACTGCAGCTCAAAGATCATATTACGCTGCTGAAGATGCAGCTGGTCCCCGATATCCCGGCCTGAGCCATTGCTGCAAGCCACGTTTCTTCAAGATAAGTTACGACACATACATTGACCGACCATCTCCCTGTTCCCGGCCCTGCCGCAGAGCCGGTCGGGACGGCTGGGTCGGCCACTGGCGCCGTGGAAGCACTTTCCGCCGCGTCGACCGACTCCGCTATCCCTGCCGGCAAGTACGACGCTGACCTCGACCGCCTGTTCGGTGCGGGCGGCCCGCTCGCGCCCGCCGTCGGCACCTTCAAGCCACGCCAGGCCCAGACCGAGATGGCCAAGGCCGTCGCCCATGCCATCGACAACCAGCAAGTGCTCATGGCCGAGGCTGGTACGGGCACTGGCAAGACCTTCGCCTACCTGGTCCCGGCGCTGCTGTGGGGCGGCAAGACGATCGTCTCGACCGGCACCAAGAACCTGCAGGACCAGTTGTTCATGCGCGACATCCCGACCATCCGCGCCGCGCTGCGCGCGCCGGTCTCGGTGGCGCTGCTCAAGGGCCGCTCGAACTACGTCTGCCATTTCCACCTGGAGCGCACGCTGCAGAACGGCCGCCTGACGTCGCGCGACGACGTCGGCCACCTGCGCGAAATCTCGCGTTTCATCAAAATGACCAACTCGGGCGACAAGGCCGAGCTGGCCAAGGTGCCGGAAACCGCCACGGTCTGGAACCTCGTCACGTCCACGCGCGACACCTGCATGGGCGCCGAGTGCCAGTACTACCAGGACTGTTTCGTGATGAAGGCGCGGCGCGAAGCGCAGCAGGCCGACATCGTGGTCGTCAACCACCACCTGTTCTTTGCCGACGTGGCACTGAAGGACACCGGCGTGGCCGAGCTGCTGCCGTCGGCCAACACCATCATCTTCGATGAGGCGCACCAGCTGCCCGACACGGCGACGCTCTTCTTCGGCCAGTCGGTGTCGACCTCGCAGGTGCTCGAACTGTGCCGCGACGTGCTGGCCGAAGGCCTGGCCCATGCGCGGGGCGGGCCGGACTGGGCCAAGGTCGTCACCGTGGTCGAGAAAGCGGCGCGCGACCTGCGCCTGGCGTTTGGTGAAGGCAATCTGCGCCTGTCGCTGCCGCAGATCATGCCAACGTCGCAGTTCTTCCCGGCGCTGGACAAGCTCAAGGCCGAGCTGGCGGGCATGATCACCGTGCTCGAAGAAAACGCGGCGCGCGCCGAAACGATCGAAGCCTGCCGCGTGCGGGCGCATGACCTGGCCGCCGCCATCGACGGCTGGAAACCGGACGCCAAGGCGCCCGCTGCCGAGCAGGCGGTGCTGTGGGCCGAGGCGTTCGCGTCATCGCTGCAATTGCACAAGACGCCGCTGTCGATCGCGCCGATTTTTTCCAACCAGCGCGAAGGCACGCCGCGTAGCTGGATCTTCACGTCGGCAACGCTGGCGGTTAAAAACGACTTCAAGCATTTCTCCGATCAGCTTGGGCTGACGGGCGAGCCGGCCAAGACCTGGCCGAGCCCGTTCGACTATGTGAACCAGGGCTTGCTGTACGTGCCGACCGGCTTGCCGGAACCGCAGGCAGCCGTCTATACCGATGCTGTCGTCGACGCTGCGCTGCCGGTGATCAAGGCCGCTGGCGGGCGCACGTTCTTCCTGTGCACGACGATTCGCGCCGTGAACAAGGTGGCGGAACGCCTGCGGGTGGAGTTTGCCGAGCGCGGCTGGGATTTCCCGCTGTTCGTGCAGGGCGAGCGGGGCCGTACCGAATTGCTCGATTCGTTCCGCACGGCCGGCAATGCCGTGCTGGTTGGCAGCCAGAGCTTCTGGGAAGGCGTTGATGTACGCGGCGATGCGCTGTCGCTCGTGATCATCGACAAGCTGCCATTCGCGCCGCCGGACGATCCGGTGCTGGCCGCGCGCATCGAAGTCATGGAAAAGCAGGGCCTCAACGGCTTCATGCATCACCAGCTGCCCGAGGCAATCATCACGCTCAAGCAGGGGGCAGGGCGCCTGATCCGCGACGTCGACGACCGGGGCGTGCTGATGATCTGCGATCCGCGCCTCATCACCAAGCCGTACGGCCGCCGCATCTGGCAGAGCCTGCCGTCGTTCAAGCGCACGCGGGTGCAGGAAGAGGTGCTGCGCTTCTTCGATCCGGCGGCGGCAGAGGACGATGAGAGCGGCGTCGGCGCGGCGTGAACATGCTTACGGCCTGTTTTCTCCTGTCCGGCCGCAAGCGGTGGTCCTGACAGACACGCTAGGATCGACAGGATTGCGCCGTTTTTATCGCCTGGCACGCTGTCCTTCCATTCACGAGGCGCCGCATGGACCAATCCGGCACATTGTTCGCGACCCTTGATGCCCAGGAAGCATTGGCGCACACGCTCGCGCGGCAGCACGAACCCGGGCGTGCACGGACGGTGCTCGAAGGCGTGCTCGATGCGCGGCGGCGCCAGCAGGGTAGCGAGCATGGCGACACGCTGCGCTGCAGCTACCGGCTGGCGCTGCTGTTCGTCCAGGCAAACGAACTCGGTCACGCACGCCGGCTGCTCGAAGCAATACTGCGCGCCTGCGCACGGCAAGCCAGTCGCCACGGTGGCGCCCGCCTCGCGGCGCGCAGCGCGCTGGCCTTGATCTTCGCCACCCAGGGCGACATGGCGGCATTGGGGCGCTTGAACGACGGCGGATGAGCGTGGCTTTTTGGCCGTTGCCGCTCTTGCCACGCCGCTTGTCAATTCGCTAAGACATCGCTCCCGGTGGCATGCCAAAGCGGCATCCAGCGTCCCGGATCATGAAATCCGGCCGCATTTTTCCGCCACCAGGTGTCGATACAAGCGTTGCTTCAGGTAAAATCGCCTCCATGCGGATACTGATTAGCAACGACGATGGCTATCTCGCGCCTGGCATCCAGGCGCTGGCGGACGCGCTCGCGCCAATCGCCGAGATCGTCGTCGTCGCGCCCGACAGCAACCGCTCGGGCGCATCCAACTCGCTGACACTCGACCGTCCCCTGTCGGTCCACAAAGCGGCTAACGGCTTTTACTTCACCAATGGCACGCCGACCGATTGCGTGCACATCGCGCTGACCGGGATGTCCGACGCGCTGCCCGACCTCGTGGTTTCCGGCATCAACAATGGCCAGAACATGGGCGACGACACGCTGTATTCCGGCACTGTGGCCGCCGCCACCGAAGCGTATCTGTTCGGCGTGCCGGCCATCGCGTTTTCTCAGGTCGACAGCGGCTGGGCCCACGTGGACGATGCGGCCCGCGTGGCACGCGACATCGTGGAGCGCTTTGCCGCGGGCGGGTTTGCCGCCTTGCCGTCGCCGTTCCTGCTCAACGTGAACATCCCGAACCTGCCGTACGAGCAGATCGGCCCGCTGACGCCGGCCCGCCTCGGCCGCCGCCACCAGGCCGAACCTGTCATCCGCGCCCAGGATCCGCGCGGGCGCGAGATCTTCTGGATCGGCGCGCCTGGCGCCTGCCTCGATGCGGGCGAGGGCACCGATTTTCACGCCACGTCGCAGGGGCGCGTGTCGATCACGCCGCTGCAGATTGACCTCACCCACAAGACCCAGCTCGATCTGCTGGCTGGAGCCTTGCTATGAAGGACGCGCGTCCGAACTTCCCGTTGCCCCTGTCGTCGACGACCAGCGGCGCGCGCAAACCCGGCGCGCCAGCGCCGGTGTTCACGCCGCAGACCGCGACCCGTAACGCCGCCAGCGGCAGCAAGGCGCCGCCGGAGGCCGGGCCGGCCGCACGCGCGCCTGGCTATGTGCAGGCCGCTATTGGCGCGCCGACCGCCCAGCGTTCGGACCTGGCTGCCACCGAAGCGGTGCGCCGCGCGATGGTCACGCGCATCGCACGCCAGGGCGTGAACGATCCGCAGGTGCTGCGCGCCATGGAAATCGTGCCGCGCCATCTGTTCCTCGAGCCCGCAATGTCGGGCCAGGCATATGTCGATGCGTCGCTGCCGATCGGCCATCAGCAGACAATGTCGCAGCCATACATCGTGGCGCGCATGATCGACATGATGTGCGCTGGCCGCAAGCTCGAACGCGTGCTCGAGATCGGCACGGGCTGCGGCTACCAGGCCGCGGTGCTGTCGTTCGTCGCAAAGGATGTGTACTCGATCGAGCGCATCAAGGCCCTGCACGAGCTTGCCAAAACCAATCTGCGCCCGATGCGCATATCGAACCTGCGTTTGCAGTATGGCGATGGTATGTTAGGCTTGCCGCAGGTGGCGCCGTTCGACGGTATCATTCTCGCGGCCGCCGGCCTCGATGTGCCGCGCGCGCTGCTCGAGCAGCTGGCCATCGGTGCGCATCTGGTCGCGCCCGTTGGCGCCGAGGTGCAGCACCTGCACCGCATAACCCGCACCGGCAAGGCCGAGTGGACCAGCGAAACGCTGGAAGCGTGCCACTTTGTGCCCCTGCGCCCGGGCACCATCTAATTTCAATCTGGGCCGCCAGGCCCGCAGTACGCCGACAAGACTAAAGAATGCCAATGACACAAGCACCGCGTTTCGCCCTCCTGACGATCATCATCGGCCTCGTTGCCGGCTGTTCCACCACGACCCGCCAGGCGCCCGTCGTCGAACGCGGTACCGCACCCGTTCAGACCCGCCCGGCCCCGGTGCGCGTCGACGATACCCCCAAGCACGACGAGCGCGGCATGTACACCGTGCGCAAGGGCGATACGCTGCTGCGCATCGCCTTCGACTTCGGCCAGAACTACCGCGATCTGGTGGACTGGAACAAGCTGGCCAATCCGGACGACATCAAGGTCGGCCAGGTGCTGCGCGTGAGCCCGCCGGGTGGTGAGCGCACGGCCAATGTACAGACCCAGCCGATTCCGATGCCACCAGCCGCCAGCGCGCCGCGCAAGACCGAGCCGCGCGTCGACAAGAAGCCGGTTACCGAGACCACGGTGGCCGATACACGCCCGAGCGTCCCGGCTGTCACGCCGGTCGTGCCGGCAGCGCCAGCAGCCCCGGCTGCCGGCGCCAGCGACGAAGCGCGCCTGAGCTGGATGTGGCCATCGGAAGGGCGCGTCATCGCCACCTTCGACGACGGCCGCAACAAGGGCCTGGACATCGCCGGCAGGGCCGGCCAGCCCGTGGTGGCCGCCGGCTCCGGCAAGGTCATGTACGCTGGCAGCGGGATTCGCGGTTATGGTAACCTCGTCATCGTCAAGCATAGCAACAGCCTGTTGTCGGCCTACGCGCACAATCGCAAGATTGTCGTGAAGGAAGGCGACAACGTGGCCAAGGGCCAACTGATCGCCGAAATGGGCGATTCCGACGCCGACCTGGTCAAGCTGCACTTCGAGATTCGCCAGCAGGGCAAGCCGGTCGACCCGACGAGGTTCCTGCCCGTTCGATAGGATGGTATGACACAGCCGCCGCACTCGCTCGATTCGCAGGACACCGACGAGTTTCCGGATGACCCGGAAAGCGAGCCGGTGGCTGCTGCGGGCGACGGCGAGCCACTGGCGGTTGCCGTCGTCGATACGGTCGACGAGCTGCGCAAGGTCTTGCAGGCCGAGCTCGCGACCGATACCACCCAGCATTACCTGAACCAGATCGGCACCCGCGCGTTGCTCACGCACGCGGAGGAAGTCCATTTCTCCACGCTGGCCAAGGCGGGGGACTTCGGCGCGCGCCAGACGATGATCGAGCACAATCTGCGCCTGGTCGTCTCGATCGCCAAGCATTACATCAACCGCGGCGTGGTGCTGCTGGATCTGATCGAGGAGGGCAATATCGGCCTGATGCGCGCGATCGACAAGTTCGAGCCCGAGCGGGGCTTTCGCTTCTCGACCTACGCGACCTGGTGGATCCGCCAGAGCATCGAGCGCGCGATCATGAACCAGGCGCGCACGGTGCGCTTGCCCGTGCACATGGTGCGTGAACTCAACGGCGTACTGCGCGCCAAATACCACCTCGAAGCGCAAACCCACGACGGCAAGGAAGCCTCGAGCGAGGACATCGCCAGTCTGGTCGGCCGTCCGGTCGAGGAGGTACAGGACATCCTGATGCTGTCCGAACATCCTACTTCGCTCGACGCGCCGCTCGACAACGATCCGCAATCGAGCCTGATGGACGTGCTGCCCGATGACGGCGAGAGCAGCCCCGATGCCCACGCCGAGCAGCAGGAAGCCGCGCTCTTGGTGCGCGACTGGCTGGCGCGCCTGCCGGACAAGCAGCGCCTGGTCGTCACGCGCCGCTTCGGCCTCGACAACGACGAGCCGGCCACGCTCGAGACGCTGGCCGACGAGCTGGGTGTCACGCGCGAGCGGGTGCGCCAGATCCAGCAGGAAGCGCTGGTGAAACTCAAGCGGGCGATGGCCGCCCGTGGCGTGGTGCGCGACGCGCTGTTATGAACCATCGGGGCAGGTTGTAGCGCCTCATCGGTTTCCTTGCTATCATGCGCGCGCCTGTGCGGCCGCGCCGCCAGCGCATCCTCCCCTCGACGCTCACTCCTTTCTGATCGCCCATGCACGACATTTTCATCGACATCAAATCCCTCGACATGGACGGGCGCGGCGTTGGCCACCTCGAGAACGCCGACGGCTCGCCCGGTAAAGTGGTCTTCGTCGAAGGCGCGCTGCCGGGCGAGCGCGTCAGCTACGAGACGCTCAAGAAAAAGAAGAACTGGGAAGCGGGCCGCATGGTCACGCTGCAGCGCGCGTCCTCGATGCGGGTCGAGCCCAAATGCATCCACTTCGGTTACTGCGGCGGCTGCTCGATGCAGCACCTGGAGCCGGGCGCGCAGGTCGCGATGAAGCAGCGAGTGCTCGAAGATAACCTCAAGCACATCGCCAAGGTGAAGGCCGAGACCATCCTGCGGCCAATGTACGGCCCGACCTGGGATTACCGCTACCGCGCGCGCCTGTCGGTGCGTAATGTGCCGAAGAAAAACACGGTGATGGTGGGCTTTCACGAGAAAGCCTCGGCGCTGGTGGCCGACATCGTTACCTGCGAAATCCTGCCCGACCACGTCGCGCGCCTGATCGTGCCGCTGCGCGAACTGATCGCAGCGCTGTCGGTCATCGACCATGTGCCGCAGATCGAACTGGCGATCGGCGAAGAATCGACCGTGCTGGTACTGCGCATCATGGCGCCGCTCAGCCGCAAGGACGAAACGCTGCTCAAAGCATTCGCCGACGAATGGAAGATCCACTGGTGGCTGCAGCCGAAGGGGCCCGATTCGGCACACCCGTACTATCCGCTGGGTACAGACCTGTATTACACGCTGCCCGAGTTCGGCATCCGCATGCCGTTCAAGCCGACCGACTTCACGCAGGTCAACCACCAGATCAACCGCGTGCTGGTCTCGAAGGCGCTGCGCCTGCTCGACGTGCAACCGACCGACCGCGTGGCCGACCTGTTCTGCGGCCTGGGCAACTTCACGCTGCCACTGGCGACCCAGGCACGTGAGGTTGTCGGCATCGAGGGCAGCACCGCGCTGACCGAACGCGCGCTGGAGAATGCCCGCGCCAATGGCCTGGCGGCCAAAACGTCATTCTCGACCCGCAACCTGTTCGATGTGACGAAAGAAGACCTGGTGGCGCTGGGCCGCTTCGACCGCATGCTGATCGACCCGCCCCGCGATGGCGCGATGGCGCTGGCGCAGTCGCTGGCCGAGCTGCGCACCACCCACGAGCACCTGATGCCGCAGCGGATCGTGTACGTCTCGTGCAGCCCATCCACGCTGGCGCGGGACGCCGGCATCCTCGTACACGAAGCCGGCTACGTGATGACGAAGGCAGGCGTCGTCAACATGTTCCCGCACACCTCCCACGTTGAATCGATCGGCGTGTTCGAGCTGGGCGAAAAGCCAGCCCCAGCAGAAGAGTGGACCTGAAAAACCGGGGTCAGGTCTGACATTGAAAAACCGGGATCATGAAAAACCGGGGTCAGGTCTGACATTCGGACACGATCTCGACAGTCTGGCTGGCATCGAGCCATGCTAATGACGGGCTAGACACCGTTGGAAGTGTTTAAGGCTGAGGTCGTGTCCGAATGTCAGACCTGACCCCCGCTGTGCTGGGCTAGACACCATTGGATGTGGCTAAAGCTGAGGTCGTGTCTAAATGTCAGACCTGACCCCGGCTGTGGGTGAAGAAGCACGAAAAACCGGGGTCAGGTCTGACATTCGGACATGATCTCGACAATCTGGCTGGCATCGAGCCATGCTAATGACGGGCTAGACACCGTTGGAAGTGTTTAAGGCTGAGGTCGTGTCCGAATGTCAGACCTGACCCCCGCTGTGCTGGGCTAGACACCATTGGATGTGGCTAAAGCTGAGGTCGTGTCTAAATGTCAGACCTGACCCCGGCTGTGGGTGACGAAGTGGAGGATGAAAAAAAACCGGCCAGTGGCCGGTTTTTTTATCGGAGCAGGGTACGATCAGTCGTCGCCGCCCACGATGCCCAGCAGACGCAGCAGGCTGGAGAAGATGTTGAAGACGTTCAGGTAGATCGACAGCGTGGCGGTGACGTAGTTGGTTTCGCCGCCGTTGACGATGCGCTGCACGTCATACAGGATGAAGGCCGAGAAGATACCGATCGCCAGGATCGAGATCACGATCGACAGCACCGACATCTGCAGGAAGATGTTGGCGACGACCGCCAGCAGCAGCACGACGACGCCGGCCATCAGCCAGCTGCCCATGCCCGAGAAATCGCGCTTGGTCGTGGTGGCGATGCTGGCCATCACGGCGAACACGATCGCGGTGCCGCCGAAGGCGGTCATGATCAGGCTGCCGCCGTTCGAATAGTTCAGCGTGTGCGTCAGCAGCGGTGCCAGCATCAGGCCCATGAAGAACGTGAAGCCCAGCAGCAGGGCAACGCCCAGACCGGAGTCCTTGTTCTTTTCAATCGCCCACATGAAGCCGAATGCGACGGCCATGAAGATCACGAAGCCGAGGATACCGCTGAACAGCGCGACACCCATGGACACGCCAAGGAAGGCGCCTGCCACGGTCGGGATCATCGACAGCGCCAGCAACCAGTAAGTATTGCGTAGCACTTTGTTACGCGAGGCCTGGCCACCTTTGGTCAGGTCGATGGTACTTTGGGTACTAGGATACATAGTGCCTCCGGAGAAATGAATGACTGCAGGTACTGTACAGCAACTACCTATCATCCTATAACACGCAGCTTAAACGAGCATGAAGGTTGATGGAGAAACTGGACGTAGATTTGCCGCCACTGTACCACCTTGCCGACCGCCACCGCAATATGAGCTTTTCGGGTCGGATATGGTAAAATTGAAGGTTAATTGAGTCCCAAAGTTTGTTTACATCGCTCAGTTCTAAACCTTTCATTTTATTGGAGTTTTCTCATGGCAATCGAACGCACCCTGTCCATCATCAAGCCTGACGCAGTCGCAAAAAACGTGATCGGCAAAATCTACAGCCGTTTCGAAGAAGCTGGCCTGAAGATCGTCGCTGCACGCATGGTGCAACTGTCGCGCGCTGAAGCCGAAGGCTTCTACGCTGTGCACGCTGCACGTCCATTCTTCAAGGACCTGGTCGAGTTCATGATCTCGGGCCCAGTCATGGTCACCGCCCTCGAAGGCGAAGGCGCGATCCTGAAAAACCGCGACCTGATGGGTGCAACCGATCCAAAGAAAGCTGACGCCGGCACCATCCGCGCTGACTTCGCTGATTCGATCGATGCCAACGCTGTTCACGGTTCGGACGCTGCCGACACCGCTGCTGTGGAAATCGCTTATTACTTCCCGGCACTGAACGTCTACTCGCGTTAATTAGTAAGGGGGAGCGCAGTCCGGGCGCGCCCCGGAGCATTCTCCCCGGACTAATGCAATGAGTAACCCGCTCGCCAGCGGCCAAGGGCCGATGCGAGCGGGTGCTGAAACTGAGGAATTTTTGCCATGACGACGCTCACCAACCTGCTGGACCTCGATCCCGCGCAACTCGTCGCTTATTGCGCCGACTTGGGTGAGAAGCCGTTCCGCGCCAAGCAACTCCAACGCTGGATTCACCAGTTTGGCGCCGCGGACTTCGACAGCATGACCGACCTGGCCAAGTCGCTGCGTGAAAAGCTGAGCACGCGCGCCGAAGTGCGCGCACCAGCCATCGTCAGCGACAACACGTCCACCGACGGCACGCGCAAGTGGCTGGTCGATGTCGGCAATGGCAATGCGGTCGAAACCGTGTTCATCCCGGAAGAAAACCGCGGCACGCTATGCATCTCCACGCAAGCGGGCTGCGCCGTCAACTGCCGCTTCTGCTCGACGGGCAAGCAGGGCTTCAACCGTAACCTGACAGTCGCCGAAATCATCGGCCAGCTGTGGATGGCCGAGTTCGAGCTGCGCCGCACCAAAGGCATCGAGCCAGGCCCGAAGGGCGAACGCCAGATCACCAATGTGGTGATGATGGGCATGGGCGAGCCGCTGCTGAACTACGAACCCACCGTTACCGCGCTCAAGCTGATGCTCGACGATAACGCCTACGGCCTGTCGCGCCGTCGCGTGACCCTGTCGACCTCGGGCGTGGTGCCGAACATCGACAAGCTGTCGCAGGACGTGCCGGTGGCCATGGCGGTGTCGCTGCACGCGTCGAACGATGCGCTGCGCGATATCTTGGTGCCGCTGAACAAGAAATACCCGCTGCGCGAACTGATGGCCGCCTGCAAGCGCTATCTTGAATTCGCACCGCGCGACTTCATTACCTTCGAATACTGCATGCTCGACGGCTTCAACGACAGCGACGAGCACGCACGCGAACTGATCGCGCTGGTCAACGACCCCGTGGTCGGCGTGAACTGCAAGTTCAACCTGATTCCGTTCAATCCGTTCCCCGAGTCCGGCCTGTTCCGCTCCAAGAATCCCCGCATCAAGGCGTTTGCCCAGGTGCTGATGGATGCCGGCATCGTCACCACCGTGCGCAAGACGCGCGGCGACGATATCGACGCCGCCTGCGGCCAGCTGGCCGGTGAGGTCAAGGACCGCACCCGGGTGGTCGAGCGCATGGAAAAAATGGCCGAGTACCAGAAAAAGTTCGGCGCCGACTTCGGGCGCATCGTGGAGATCCCGACCTGATGAAGCTTGCCGCCGCCGCGCTTGCACTCGCCTCGACCCTGACCCTGCTGGCCGGATGCGCCAGCAACGCGGGCGGCGGGTCGGGTTCCACCGGCGAGCTCAAGACAGCGTCGGACCAGACGGCGGGCGAGAAGCGTGCGTCGATCCGCATTCAGCTGGCGGTCGGTTATTATCAGCAGGGCAAGTACGAGATCGCGCTCGACGAAATCAAGAAGGCGCTGGCGGCCGATGCCGCCTATGCCGACGCCTACGGTTTGCGCGCGCTGGTCTACACGTCGATGGGCCAGTATCCGCTGGCTGAAGAGAATTACCAGCAGGCGCTGCGCCTGCGCCCGAATGACCCCGAGTTTTCGAACAACTTCGGTTCGTTCTTGTGCCAGTCGGTCAACCGCCCGGCCGAGGCAATGCGTTATTTCGATGCGGCACTGAAGAACCCCACGTACCAGACGCCGCTCAGCGCGCTGGTGAATGCGGGCGTGTGCAGCATCAAGAACCGGAACAACGATGCGGCCGAGCGCTATCTGCTCGAAGCCTTGCGTCTGAACCCCGGTCTGCCGACGGTCAATACCGGATTGGCGCGGGTGTACTACGAGCGGCGCGACCTTGAGCGCGCCGGTTTTTTCATCAACCGTCTGCTCGAGACAGCCAAGCTCGAGACGCTGCCGGCCGATGCGCTGTGGCTTGCCATGCGCATCGGCCGCAAGGCGGGTGACCGGACCCATGAAGCGTCGCTGGCGGCCCAGCTGCGGCGCCGCTTCCCCGGTTCGCCCGAGTACGCAGCGTACGAGCGCGGGGCGTTTGGTGAGTAAAGAAGAACAAGGACAAGGACAAGGACAATGAACGAGCAAGCAGACCAGCCAGCCGCACCGGGCAACGCGTCCGGCATCCCTGGCAAGACCCTGCAATCCCAGCGTGAGACCATGGGCTGGAGCGTCGAGCAGGTTGCCGACCAGCTCAAGCTGGCGCCGCGCCAGGTGCTGGCGCTGGAAGCGGGCGATTACGCCTCGCTGCCCAGCCCGGCCGTCACGCGCGGCTTCGTGCGCGCTTACGCCAAGCTGCTGCGCATCGACGCGGCGCCACTGGTGTCGATGATCGAACTGAACATGCCGCCGGAAGCCCGCGCGGGCGCCCAGTCGGCGATGGCTGCTGCGCGCCGTGAACAAAAACCGGCTGCGTTCTCGGAAACCCGGTTCCCGATCAACGGCAAGCGCCGCAGCCTGCCGCTGGGCTGGATCGCCGCCGTAGTCATCGTGGCCGGCGCCGCCGTTGCGGCCTGGCAGTTCGACCTGATACCAAGCCTGAACCGCGACGTCGAATCGGGCGATACGATGGTGCTCGAGAATCCGGCTGCCGGTGTCGTGGCGCCGGGCGTTGCTGCGCCAGGTGCCGCCGCGCCGGTCCAGCAAGGCCTGATCAATCCGTCCGTGCCGCTCATTTCGGTGCCGTCGCCATCGAGCCAGGGCACGGCCCCGGCGGGCGCGCCAACGACGGCGCCAACCACGCCGACCGCACCCGCTGCCGCACCTGCCGCTGCGCCGGTCACTGCACCGGCTACCGCCACGCCGGCGCCAGTCGCGGCGGCCCCGGCTGCCGCAGCGCCGGCCGCCGCAGCACCGGCTGCCGCCGGCGCCAACACGCTGGTGCTGAACGTGCGCGCCGATTCGTGGATCGAAGTGCGTCCGAGCAGCGGCGGTCGTCCGCTGATCTCGCGCCTGGTCAAAGCCGGCAGCACCGAGTCGGTCGAAGTCGCCGGCCCTGTCAACCTGACCGTCGGCGTGCCGGGCGCCGTGACGGCGACACTGCGCGGCGCCAACGTCCCGCTGCCACAGCAGCCGGGCAAGACCATCGCACGCGTGGCCCTGAAATAAGCTGATCACTCGCTGGAACCAACATGAATTCCTTGAACGAAACCCCTGTCCCCGAGTTTGCATCGGCCGCAGCCATTCCATCGGGCCCGATGGCCCGCCGCGCCAGCCGCAAGGTCCTGGTCGCGCACGGCGCGCGCCAGGTGTGGGTCGGCGGCGATGCACCCGTCGTCGTGCAGTCGATGACCAATACCGATACCGCCGACGCGATCGGCACGGCCATCCAGATCAAGGAGCTGGCGCGTGCCGGTTCCGAGATCGTGCGCATCACCGTGAACACGCCGGAAGCAGCAGCGGCCGTACCGGCGATCCGCGCCCAGCTCGACCGCATGGAAGTCGATGTGCCGCTGGTCGGCGACTTCCATTACAACGGCCACCTGCTGCTGCGCGACTATCCCGAGTGCGCGCAGGCGCTGTCGAAGTACCGCATCAATCCGGGCAATGTGGGGCAGGGCGCCAAGCGCGACACCCAGTTCGCCCAGATGATCGAGATCGCTGCCAAGTACGACAAGCCGGTACGCATCGGCGTGAACTGGGGCAGCCTGGACCAGTCGCTGCTGGCGCGCATCATGGACGAGAACGCCTTGCGCGCCAATCCATGGTCGGCCCAGGCCGTCATGTACGAAGCTTTGATCACGTCGGCGATCGAGAACGCCATCCGCGCCGAAGAAGTGGGCCTGGCGCGCGACAAGATCATCCTGTCGTGCAAGGTCTCGGGCGTGCAGGACCTGATCGCCGTGTACCGCGAACTGGCCCGCCGCTGCGACTATCCGCTGCACCTGGGCCTGACCGAAGCGGGCATGGGCAGCAAGGGCATCGTCGCCTCGACCGCTGCGCTGTCGGTGCTGCTGCAAGAGGGCATCGGCGACACGATCCGTATCTCGCTGACACCCGAACCGGGCGGCGACCGTACGCGCGAAGTCATCGTCGGCCAGGAAATCCTGCAAACGATGGGCCTGCGCAAGTTCACGCCGATGGTCATCGCGTGCCCGGGTTGCGGCCGCACGACGTCGACCGTGTTCCAGGAGCTGGCGGACAATATCCAGACCTTCCTGCGCGACCAGATGCCGGAATGGAAAAAGACCTATCCGGGCGTGGAAGGCATGAACGTGGCCGTGATGGGTTGCATCGTCAACGGGCCGGGCGAATCGAAGCACGCGAACATCGGCATCAGCTTGCCGGGCACGGGCGAATCGACGGCGGCGCCGGTGTTTGTCGATGGCCAGAAGTTTGCCACGCTGCGCGGCGAGCGAATCGTCGAAGAGTTCCAGACGATCGTGCTCGATTACGTGAAGAAGAATTACAGCCGCGAGTCGGTCGCACAATAAAATCCGCCGCGGCGCCAGCACGCGGTGATCGAAGAGTTTACTTACCATGTCCAAACCAGAAAAAATTGTTGCCATCAAAGGCATGAACGACATCCTGCCCAGCGATGCACCGCTGTGGGAATTGTTCGAGAACACCACTGAAACGATCCTGAAAAGCTACGGCTACCAGAAGATCGTCACGCCGATCGTCGAGCAGACGAGCCTGTTCTCGCGCGCCATCGGCGCCGTGACCGACATCGTCGAAAAAGAGATGTATTCGTTCGAGGATTCGATGAACGGCGACCAGCTCACGCTGCGCCCGGAAGGCACCGCCAGCGTCGTGCGCGCCGTGCTCGAACACAATCTGGTCTACGACGGCCCGCGCCGCCTGTGGTACAAGGGCCCGATGTTCCGTCACGAGCGTCCGCAGCGCGGCCGCTATCGCCAGTTCTTCCAGTTCGGCGCCGAAGCCATCGGGTTTTCGGGCCCGGACATCGATGCCGAGCTGATCATGATGTGCCGTCGCCTGTGGGATGACCTGGGCATCGAGAACGTGCGCCTCGAACTGAATTCGATCGGCAATGCCGAAGAGCGCCAGCGACACCGCGCCGACCTGATCGCCTACCTCGAGCAGCACGAAAGTATCCTGGACGCCGAAGCCAAGCGCCGCCTGCACAGCAATCCGCTGCGCATCCTCGACACCAAGAATCCGGCCATGCAGGAGATGGTCAACGCGGCCCCGCGCCTGCTTGATTACCTGGGCGAAGAATCGCTGGCGCACTTCAATGGCGTCAAATTCTTGTTGGACCAGAACGCGGTGCAGTACACCGTGAACCCACGCCTCGTGCGCGGCCTGGACTATTACAACCGCACCGTGTTCGAGTGGGTCACCGATGCACTCGGCTCGCAAGGCACGATCTGCGCTGGCGGCCGCTACGATCCGCTGGTGGAAACCTTTGGCGGCAAGGCCACGCCGGCCGTCGGTTTCGCGATGGGCATGGAGCGTATCATCGAGCTGATGAAGGCGATGGGCGAGCCGGCCGAGCCGAACCAATGCGATGTCTACATGGTCCATCAGGGCGAGAAGGCGCAGCTGCAAGCCTTCATCCTGGCCGAGCGCATTCGGGATGCCGGGCTGGATGTTGTGTTACATTGCGCAACGCCAGCGGGTGCCGGCAGCTTCAAAAGCCAGATGAAGAAGGCCGACGGGTCCGGCGCAGCGTTTGCCGTGATCATTGGCGAGGACGAAGTTGCCAACGAAACCGCGGCCGTGAAGACGATGCGCGGCGAGATCGGCGAGCAGCAGCAGAGCACCGTGCCGTTCCTGGAAGTGGTCGATTACCTGGTCGACCAGATCACCGGCGCGCACGTGCATGACGAACACTGCGGTCACGATCACGATCACATCCATAAGCATTAACACCCGTCGTATTACGCATTCCATCCACTCACTACAAGAACACGCACATGGCATACGATCACCAAGAGCAGGAACAGCTTGATTCCTTCAAGGCGTTCTGGTCGAAATACGGCAACATCATCGTCTGGGTCCTGATCCTGGCGCTCGGTTCATTCGCCGGCTGGAATTTCTGGAAGACCCACCAGGCCAACAAGTCGATCGAAGCCTCGGCGCTGTACGACGAACTGCAGACGTCGTTGCTGGCCAATGACAATGCCAAGGTGCAGCGTATCGCCGGCGACATCCGCGCCAAGTACGAAAGCTCGCCATACACGCAGATGGCAGCCCTGGCCGCGGCCAAGACGGCGTTCGAAGCGAACGACCTGAAAACCGCCAAGGCCCAGCTGCAATGGGCGGCCGACAACGGCAACGACGAATACAAATCGATCGCCAAGCTGCGTCTGGCGGGTGTGCTGCTCGATGAAAAAGCCTTCGACGAAGCACTGAAAGTCTTGAACGGCACGTTCCTGCCGCAGTTCACTGCCGAAGTGAACGACCGCAAGGGCGATGTGCTGGTCGGCCAGAACAAGCTGAACGAAGCACGTGCTGCGTATGTCGCCGCACTGGCCGCGATGGATGCCGCCAGCCCGGCCCGTCAACTGGTGCAGGTCAAGCTCGAAGCCATCGGCGGTACCGTGCCGGCAGACAAGAACACGGCACCATCGCCAGCCGCAGACCAGAAAGCGGCTGCGTAAATTTTTCGCATGAGATGGCCCGCGTCCGCCTTCGAGCGGCCGCGGGCTTTGCGTCCTTTATAGTCCAGGAACAAGGTAGAACATAATGCGTATTAGCAGCAAGCTTGTTGGCGTCGGCGTACTGGCCCTGATGACGGGTTGCTCGACCCTCAATTCGCTCAATCCATTTGCATCCGACAAGAAGGGCGATCAACCCGCCAAGCTCGTCGAACTCAAGGGCAGCATGGCCGTGCGCACCGCATGGAAACTCGACATCGGCAAGGCCAAGGGCTACCAGTTCTCGCCTGTGCTGAGCGGCAACACGCTCGTCGTGGCCGCGGCCGATGGCGCCATTGCGCGCGTCGACGCGGCCACCGGCAAGCAGCTGTGGCGCGTCAAGGCCGACAGCGACCTGTCGGCAGGCGTCGGCACGGACGGTAACCTGATCGTCGTCGGTGGCGAGAAGGGCATCCTGATGGGCTACGACATGGATGGCAAGCTGCTCTGGAAAACGCAGCTGTCGAGCGAGATCCTGTCGGCGCCGGTCGTGTCGCAAGGCATCGTCGTCGCCCGTTCGATCGACAACCGCATCGTCGGTGTCGACGCGACCGATGGCAGCAAGAAATGGACTGTGCAGAAAGTCGCGCCGCCGCTGACGCTGCGCAACGCGCCGGGCATGATCGTGGCCGGCACCGACGTCATCGTCGCGCAGCCGGGCGGCAAGCTGTCCGCGCTGATCATCGCTACCGGCGCACCGCGCTGGGACGTCGAGGTCGGCATCTCGCGCGGCGCGACCGAATTGGAACGCGTCACCGATATCGGCGGCGCCCCGGTGCTGTTCGAGAACGAGGTGTGCGCCGCTTCCTACCAAGGGCGCGTAGGCTGCTTTGACCTGGTGACCGGTTCGGCGCGCTGGACGCGTGACCTGTCCTCCAGCGTCGGCGTAGCCGTCGACCAATTGTTCGTGTTCGCACCGGACGACAAGGGAGCACTCAATGCATTCACCCGCGACACGGGCGCCAGCAGCTGGAAGAACGACAAACTGTCGTTCCGCCGCCTGTCGACCCCGCTGTCGTATGGCCGCGCCGTCGCGGTTGGCGACTACGAAGGCTATGTGCACTTCCTGTCGCGCGAAGATGGCTCTTTCCTGGCGCGCGCCGCAACCGACGGGAGCCCGATCGTGGGCACGCCGCTGGTGGCTGGCTCAAACCTGATTTTTCAAACACAAAACGGAACTGTGACCGCCATCGCGGTCGAATAAGAAAACATGAAGCCGGTAATCGCACTCGTAGGTCGACCCAACGTCGGGAAATCGACCTTATTTAACCGCATGACCCGTTCGCGCGACGCGTTGGTGGCCGACATGCCAGGCCTGACGCGCGACCGCCACTACGGCGAAGGCCGCATTGGCGAACGACCATTCCTGGTCATTGACACGGGCGGTTTCGAGCCGGTCGCCAAAGAAGGCATCATGCACGAAATGGCGCTGCAAACGCGCCAGGCCGTCGCCGAAGCCGACGTGGTCGTGTTCATCGTCGACGGTCGTCAGGGCCTGACCCCGCACGACAAGACCATCACCGATTTCCTGCGCAAGAGCGGCCGCAAGGTCATGCTCGTCGTGAACAAGTCCGAAGGCATGAAGTACACGGCCGTCACGGCCGACTTCTATGAACTCGGCATGGGCGACCCGTACGTCATTTCGGCCGCCCACGGCGACGGCGTGACCGACCTCGTGGTCGAGGCGCTCGACGCCGCGTTCGCCGCGCGTCCGGACGAACCGGCCGAACTCGAGCACGTCGACCACGGCATCAAGATCGCCATCGTCGGCCGCCCGAACGTGGGCAAGTCGACCCTGATCAACACGCTGGTCGGCGAGCAGCGCGTGATTGCGTTCGACATGCCAGGCACCACGCGCGACTCGATCGAAGTACCGTTCGAACGCGATGGCAAGAAGTTCACGCTGATCGACACCGCCGGTATCCGCCGTCGCGGCAAGATTTTTGAAGCCATCGAGAAGTTCTCGGTCGTCAAGACGATGCAGTCGATCGCCGACGCCAACGTCGTCGTGCTGCTGCTCGACGCCCAGCAAGATATCTCGGAGCAGGACGCGCACATCGCCGGCTTCATCCTGGAATCGGGCAGGGCGCTGGTCGTGGCCGTCAACAAATGGGATGGCCTGAAAACCGACGAGCGCGACGAAGTCAAGATCGATCTCGACCGCAAGCTCGATTTCCTGAGCTTCGCTAACACGCACTTCGTCTCGGCACTGCGCGGCACCGGCATCACGCAACTGATGAAATCGGTCGAGGCGGCCTATGCTGCCGCCACCGCCAACCTGTCGACGCCGCGCCTGACGCGCGCGCTGCAAGAGGCCGTGGAGAAGCAAGAGCCGAAACGCAAGGGCTCGGGCCGTCCAAAGATGCGCTACGCCCACCAGGGTGGCCAGAACCCGCCAATCATCGTCATCCACGGCAATGCCCTGGACGGGATCAGCGAGCCCTACAAGCGCTATCTCGAGAAGCATTTCCGCGAGACGTTCAGCCTGGTCGGCACCCCGCTGCGGATCGAACTGCGCAGTGGCAAGAACCCGTTCGCGAAGCCGTAGCAGTACGACAAAAAGTGGCGAAACAGGTTACAGTAGTTCAGGGCCGCATTCGCTTTGGCAGAATATGGCCTCACCCATGTGGCATGACTACTTGAAAATCGGCAAATCGCCTCAAACTTTTAACTACAACAACATCACGGAGCTGTTATGAGCAACAAAGGGCAACTGTTACAAGACCCATTCCTCAACGCCTTGCGCAAGGAACACGTCCCTGTCTCGATCTACCTGGTCAACGGTATCAAGCTGCAGGGTCATATCGAATCCTTCGACCAATACGTCGTCCTGCTTCGCAACACCGTGACCCAGATGGTCTATAAACACGCCATCTCTACCGTCGTGCCGGCCCGCGCCGTCAACCTCAATCTTGACTCCAGCGAAGCCGAGTAAGGCCGATGGCTGACGCCCCCGGCACGCCGCTCATGCGCGCAGCCCTGGTCGGCATCGACTTCGGGACTGGCGACTTCAACGCCAGTCTCGAAGAGTTGTCCCTGCTTGCGAAGTCCGCTGGCGCCGAACCGATCACCACGATCACGGCCAAGCGCTCGAGCCCCGATCCCGCACTTTTCATCGGCAGCGGCAAGGCCGATGAAATCGCCCTCGACGCCAAGGCACTTGGCGTCGATATCGTCATCTTCAATCACGCACTCTCGCCTGCCCAGCAGCGTAACCTCGAGCGTCGTCTCGAGCTGCGCGTCGTCGACCGTACCAGCCTGATCCTCGATATCTTTGCGCAGCGCGCCAAGAGCCACGAGGGCAAGCTGCAGGTCGAGCTGGCCCAGTTGCAGCACCTGGCCACGCGCCTGATCCGCGGCTGGACTCACCTTGAACGGCAAAAGGGCGGTATTGGCCTGCGCGGTCCGGGTGAAACCCAGCTCGAGACCGACCGCCGGCTCATCGGCGAACGCGTCAAGGCGCTGCGCGCACGACTGGCCAAGCTGCGCAAGCAGCATGAGACCCAGCGCCGCCAGCGCGGCCGCAATAACACGTTCTCCGTCTCGCTGGTCGGCTACACCAATGCCGGCAAGTCGACGCTGTTCAACTCGCTGACCAAGGCCGGCGTGTACGTGGCGAACCAGTTGTTCGCCACGCTCGACACGACCAGCCGCCGCATGTACCTGGGCGACGACGTGGGCAGTGTCGTCATTTCCGACACCGTCGGCTTCGTGCGCGACTTGCCGCACCAGCTGGTGGCGGCATTCCGCGCCACGCTCGAAGAAACGATCCACGCCGACCTGCTGCTGCACGTGGTCGACAGCGCGTCACCTACTCGTATGGAGCAGGTGGAGCAGGTCAACGAGGTGTTGCGCGAGATCGGCGCCGATCATGTTCCCCAAATTCTGGTCTGGAACAAGATCGATGCAGCGGGCCTGGAGCCCGGGGTCGAGCGTGATGAGTATGATAAGATCAACCGGGTGTTTATCAGTGCCCATAGCGGCGCCGGCCTGGATCTGCTGCGTTCGGCGATCGCCGAAACGGCCAAGTCCGGACCTGGTCAAAGTTATCGAGCCACCCCGGAAAACGAAGAACAGGACGACGCTTTCGAGCTCGCCGAGGTCGATGCGTCGGTGGACGCGCTGCCTGACGCGCTACCCGAAGGTCCTGCCGATCATCTGCCAACTTCCACCCTTGTTGGGCCACGCTAAGCCTATGTTTGTTTCCATACTAAAAAGATTCGGCGTCAAACTGTCGCTGAACGACCCACGCTGGGGCCGTAACCCAGAAGATGACCGCAAGGCCCAGGACGGTCGCCGTCCGGGCGACGGCCCGCCTGACCTCGACCAGATGTGGCGCGATTTCAATGCGCGCCTCAACAAGATGTTCGGCAACCGTGGCAATAACAACGGTGGCGGCGACAGTGGCGGTCCGAACCGCGAAATGCGCGGCGCCGGCATCGGTGCGGGCGTCATTGCCATCATCGTCGGCTTCATCTGGCTGGCCTCCGGCGCGTTCATCGTGCAAGAGGGTAGAACTGCTGTGGTCACGACGTTCGGCCAGCTGAGCCACACGACGACGCCGGGTTTCAACTGGCGCTGGCCGTATCCGATCCAGGCCCACGAAATCGTCGATGTCTCGACCATCCGTACGGCCGAGATCGGCTATCGTGGCACGGCAAGCAACAAGCAGCCGCTGGAATCGCTGATGCTGACCGACGACGAAAACATCGTCGACATCCAGTTTGCCGTGCAATACACGCTGAAAGACCCGGTCGCATGGGTGTTCAACAACCGCGATCAGGACGACACCGTGCGTCAGGCAGCCGAAACGGCGATCCGCGAAGTGGTCGGTCGCAGCAAGATGGACTTCGTCCTGTACGAAGGCCGCGAGAAAGTCGCGGCCGATGTGCAGACGCTGATCCAGACGATCACCGATCGCTACAAGTTGGGCGCCCTGATCAGCAACGTGACGATGCAGGGCGTGCAACCGCCGGAGCAGGTGCAGAGCGCGTTCGATGACGCGGTCCGCGCCAGCCAGGACCGCGCCCGCGCCCGCAACGAAGGTGAAGCGTATGCCAACCAGGTGATCCCAGCCGCGCGCGGCCAGGCGTTCCGCCTGCAGCAGGACGCCGAAGCGTATCGCTCGATGGTGGTTGAAAACGCGACCGGTAACGCGTCGCGCTTCGATCAGGTCGTCGCTGCCTATGCCAAGGCCCCGGGCGTGACCCGTGACCGCATGTATGTCGACACGATGCAGCAGATCTTCTCCAGCACCACGAAGGTGATGATCGACTCGCGTGCCAACAACAATATGCTGTACCTGCCGCTCGACAAGCTGATGCAGCAGGTCGCAGCCAACGATGCCCAGGTCGGCAGCAAGTCGGGTCCGGTGCAAGTGCCAGGCGCTGCCCAGCCGACCGAAGTGACCCAGGCCCTGGAAGCGGTGCGCCAGCGTGATGAGCGCAGCCGTGATTCCTCACGTGATCGGGAGACCCGTTAATGAACCGCCTCGTTACCATCTTCGTGGCCGGCTTCATCGCACTGATGCTGCTGTCGTCCACCATTTTCGTTGTCGACCAGCGCCGTTTCGCGATCGTGTTCGCGCTTGGCCAGGTCAAGGAAGTGATCGACAAGCCGGGCCTGCACTTCAAATTGCCGCCACCGTTCCAGAACGTGGTCTATATGGACAAGCGCATCCTGACGCTCGACACGCCTGACGTGAACCGCTTCATCACGTCCGAGAAGAGCAATGTGCTGGTTGATTCGTTCATCAAGTGGCGCATCAGCGATCCGCGCCTGTACTACGTGAGTTTCGCCGGCGATGAAACGCGCGCGCAGAACCGGTTGTCGCAGGTCATCAAGGCGGCACTGAGCGACGAGATCACCAAGCGCACCGTGCGTGAAGTGATTTCGGGCCAGCGCGCAGCCGTGATGGCAGCAGTGCAGGCCAAGCTCATTGCTGAAGCCGCGGAAGTCGGCATCGGCATCGTCGACGTGCGCCTCAAGCGTGTCGAGTACACCGAGCAGAACATCAATTCGGTGTACGAACGCATGCGCGCCGAGCGTGTCCGCGTCGCCAACGAATCGCGTTCAACCGGTGCTGCCGAATCCGAGCAGATCCGCGCCGACGCCGATCGCCAGCGTACCGTGATTATCGCCGAAGCGTTCCGCGACGCCGAAAAAGTCAAGGGTGACGGCGATGCGAAAGCATCGGCCATCTACGCCGAAGCCTTTGGCAAGAACCCGGAATTCGCACGCTACTACCGTTCGCTCGAAGCGTACCGTGCGAGCTTCAAGGATCGCAGCGATGTCATCGTTGTTGATCCAAGCTCGGAGTTCTTCAAGTACTTCAAGGCACCTGCAGGCGGCGGCAAATAACGCTGTTCCCGCCTTGCTGCGGGGGTAGTTGAACAATCTGGGGGAGCAGGGCCATCGGCCTTGCTCCCCCAGTGTCGTCTGCGGCAGGCATTGCCCGTACTGTCCGGCATCGTGGCAGATTATCAACCTTGACCCCCGCCAGTCCCGCTTTCGCTGCCTCAATCTGGTGGTTTTCGGTTAAAATCACCGATTCGGCGTTCGCGTCGTGCGCTGGCACGCCTGTCGTACGAAGCTTGCCATTGACTATCCCAAACCCATAACGTCGTTGCCCATGCCGAATTGGCTATTGCCTGAAAATATCGCCGATGTCTTGCCGTCCGAAGCGCGCAAGATCGAAGAGTTGCGCCGACTGATGCTCGATAACTTCCGGCTCTACGGTTACGAACTGGTCATGCCGCCGCTGCTCGAGTATCTCGATTCGCTGCTGGCCGGCGCCGGTGCCGACACCGACCTGAAAACCTTCAAGGTCATCGATCCGCTGTCCGGCCGCCTGCTGGGCCTGCGCGCCGACATGACGACGCAGGTCGCGCGCATCGACGCGCACCTGCTCAACCGCGACTCGATCACCCGCCTGTGCTACGCCGGCAGCGTGCTGCATACCCGCCCGTCGGGCCTGCACGCCACGCGTGAGCCGATGCAGATCGGCGCCGAGATCTACGGCCATGCCGGCCTCGAAGCCGATGCCGAGATCCAGGAACTGGCGCTGGGTTCGCTGGCCTTGGCCGGCTTCACGAACGTGCGCCTCGACCTGGCCCACGTCGGCGTGCTGCGCGCACTGCTCGACGACGACCCGGCGGCCAAGCGCGACGAGAACCAGCTCTATTGCCTGCTGCGCGCCAAGGATGCGCCGGGCCTGGATGCCATCTCGCAGAATTACTACCCGCAGACCCGCAAGGCGCTGCTGGCCTTGCCGCGCCTGTACGGCAATATCGACGTGCTGGCCGAAGCCCGCGAAGCCCTGCCGGCGCTGCCGGGCGTGCAGCGCGCGCTGGCCGAACTGGCAGCGCTGGCCGCCGGCGCGCTGGGCCGCGCCGAGATCGCGATCGATCTGGCCGACCTGCGTGGCTACCAGTACGAAAGCGGCGCCATGTTCGCGCTGTACGTGACGGGCTTGCCGAATGCGGTTGCGCGCGGCGGCCGTTACGACCATGTGGGCGAAGCGTTCGGCCGTGCGCGGCCTGCAACGGGCTTCTCGCTCGACCTGCGCGAACTGGCCCGGCTGCTGCCGATGGCCGAGCGCAAGCATTCCATTCGCGCGCCGTGGGGCAATGCCCCCGAGCTGAAGGAAAAAATCGCTGACCTGCGCAAGGCAGGCGAAGTCGTGATCCAGAGCATGCCGGGTCACGACAATGTTCAGGACGAGTTCGAGTGCGACCGCGTACTCGTCCTCGAAAGTGGAAATTGGATTCTCAAAAACTTAGGTTAAGTGATGTCAAATACTAACGTGGCAAAGAACGTCGTTGTCATCGGCACCCAGTGGGGCGATGAAGGCAAGGGCAAGATCGTCGACTGGCTCACCGACCACGCCGCTGGCGTGGTGCGTTTCCAGGGCGGCCATAACGCTGGTCACACCCTGGTGATCAAGGGCCAGAAAACCGCGCTGCAACTGATCCCGTCGGGCATCATGCGCGAAGGCGTCGCCTGCTACATCGGCAACGGTGTCGTGGTCTCGGTGCCGGACGTCATGCGTGAAATCGACAAGCTGGCCGCGGCCGGCGTCGAAGTCGTCTCGCGCCTGATGATCTCGGAAGCCTGCCCGATCATCCTGCCGTACCACGTCGCCATCGACAAGGCACGCGAACTCAAGCGTGGCGAGAACAAGATCGGCACCACGGGCAAGGGCATCGGCCCGGCCTACGAAGACAAGGTCGCCCGCCGCGCCATCCGCATCGCCGACCTGCTCAACGCAGAGCGCTTTGCCGAGAAGCTCAAAGAGAACCTCGACTACCACAACCACGTCCTGGTCAACTACTTGGGCGCTGAAGCGATCGACTTCCAGACCACGTTCGACGACGCGATGGCCCTCGTGCCACGCCTGCGTCCGATGGTCGGCGACGTGTCGTCCGCCCTGTACGCCGCGCACAAAGCCGGCGGCAAGCTGCTGTTCGAAGGCGCGCAGGGCTCGCTGCTGGACGTCGACCACGGCACCTACCCGTTCGTCACCTCGTCGAACTGCGTGGCCGGCAATGCCGCTGCCGGCGCTGGCGTCGGTCCGAACATGCTGCACTACATCCTGGGCATCACCAAGGCCTACACCACCCGCGTCGGTTCGGGCCCGTTCCCGGCCGAACTGCCAACCGACGCTGGCGTCGGCGAGCACCTGTCGCGCGTGGGCCACGAGTTCGGCACCGTCACGGGCCGCGCCCGTCGCTGCGGCTGGTTCGATGCCGCGCTGCTGCGCCGCTCGGTCCAGATCAATGGCGTGTCGGGCATGTGCCTGACCAAGCTCGACGTGCTGGACGGCATCGAGTCGCTCAAGCTGTGCACCGGCTACAAGATCGACGGCCGCGCGGTCGACATCTTCCCGGTCGGCGCTGAAGACGCAGCCCGCTGCGAGCCAGTGTACGAAGAGATGCCAGGCTGGACCGAAAGCACCGTCGGCGCCAAGTCGATGGAAGAGCTGCCGGCCAACGCCCGCGCCTACATCCAGCGCATCGAAGAACTGGTCGGCGTGCCGATCGACATGGTCTCGACCGGTCCTGACCGCGAAGAAACGATCGTGCTGCGCCACCCGTTCGCGGCATAACGACAAAATCTGGAGTCAAAAAAGATGAATTCCCCTGTATCGACCGAAAAAGACCTGTGGGTCTCGTGGGACGAATACCACCGCCTGATCGAGCGCCTGGCGCTGCAAGTGTACGAATCGGGCTGGAAGTTCGACCAGGTGCTGTGCCTGGCGCGCGGCGGTGTGCGTCCGGGCGACGTGTTCTCGCGCATCTTCGACGTGCCGCTGGCGATCCTGTCGACCAGCTCGTACCGCGAAGAAGCCGGCACCAAGCAAGGCGACCTGGACATCTCGAAGTACATGACGATGACCAAGGGCCCGCTGGCTGGCCGCGTGCTGCTGGTGGATGACTTGGCCGACTCGGGCGTGACGCTGCGTAAAGTCAGCCAGCACCTGACCGAGAACTACCCGCAGGTCACCGAAGTCAAATCGGCGGTCATCTGGGTCAAGGGCACGTCGTCGATTCGTCCGGATTACTTCCTGGACGACCTGCCGCACAACCCATGGATTCATCAGCCGTTCGAAGAATACGACGGCCTGCGTCCGCACCAGCTGTCGGCCTGGCTGAAAAAGTTCGAGAAGTAATTCACCCGGTCAGACGGGCGACGAGCGGGGAAGGGCAGATGCCTTTCCCCGCTTTTTTATTGGCGCTTCACTGTGTCAACCGAGCTCACCAATAGATAACCGTTACAGCGCCTTCTTTTTCTTCTTGGGCAGCGGCAGCTCCTGCGCGGTAATGCGCACCAGCTGACTCAGCCAGTCCCGGTCTTCGCACAGGTCGCCGTCGATCTGGAAACAGGGTTTTGCACCCGGGTAGGGTGGCGCCTCGACAGGGGTCCCGATATGGGCTCGACCGCCCTCGGTCGGTTTGATGAACAGGACATCGTCGCACACCAGTGCGACCATCTTCTCGTCGAGATAGACGCCGTATTCGCCGAACATTTTCTTGGTGCTGACCGCCCCGGCAGCGCTCATCTGGTCGAGGATGAAGTCGACAGTGCTCTGTTGTGATCCCATGTCTGCTTTCGATGTAGAGGTGATCGGTCTTGGTGCCAGATCGTCCGGCACGTTGATGCACTCTGGTAAGATTACGCCTTTACTGTAGTCGCGTATTCAAAAGAATAATAAGCCATGACCCAAAGCTTTTTCTCCACCTTCATTCTGCTCATCCTCGTGACCGACCCGTTCGGTAACGTCCCGCTGTTTGCGGCCGCACTGAGAGACACGCCAATCGAGCGCCGCAACCGCATCGTGATCCGCGAGTGTGCGATTGCTTTCGTGCTGCTGCTGGTGTTCATGTTCTTCGGCAAGCACTTCCTGGAAGCGTTGCACCTGAGCCCGATCGCGCTGCGCATCGGCGGCGCCGTAATCCTGTTGATGATTGCGATCCGCATGATCTTCCCGCACCCCGATGGCGTGCTGGGCAAGAGCGAGGGCGGCGAACCGTTCATCGTCCCACTGGCGATTCCTGCGCTGGCCGGCCCATCGGCGCTGGCCACTGTGCTGCTGCTGTCGGCCACCAGTTTTACCGAAACAATGGTGCACGTGGCAGCACTGGCGGCGGTCGGCATCGTCTGGCTGGCCGTGTTCCTCAGTGCCGAAAAGCTGCAGCAAAAGCTGGGGCCGCAGGTCATGACGGCCTTCGAGCGCCTGATGGGTCTGATCCTGACGGCGATGGCGGTCGAGATGCTGCTGGGCGGTATCCGCGAGTTTGTGCGGACGCTGTAACGCTCATGTCACGCTGGCGTGCGTGAGCGGCGCTGCAAATCTGGCACACTTCGCTTGCGCGATGTGCGCGGATCAACACGAAGCATCATGGGTATGAATCAGGTAGTGGGAGCGCCGACCGACGTGCGGCAAGAACCGTCATTATTCCTCGGCGACGGCACGGTGCGTGCGCTGATGCGCGAACACGACTGGACTACCTCGCCACTCGGTCATCCGCGCGACTGGCCGCAGGCCTTGCGCACGACGGTTGCACTGATGCTCGACTCCAAGTTCCCGATGTTCGTCGCCTGGGGCGATGAGCTTGGCTTCCTGTACAACGATGCCTACAGCGTGATCCTGGGCGCCAAGCACCCGGCCTCGCTCGGTCTGCGTTTTTGCGATGTGTGGCCCGATATATGGGACGAGATCGCGCCGATGGTCGATCGCACGATGAACGGCGAGTCCATCTACCTCGAGCGCTTTCCGCTGACCATGCGTCGTCATGGTTACGACGAAGAGACATGGTTCCGCTTTTCGTACTCGCCCGTGCGACGTGAGAACGGCATGGTCGCCGGCATGTTCTGTGCCTGCGTCGAAATTACCAATGAAGTCCTGGCGCAGCGTTATCGCGACGAAGAAAACACGCGCCTGGTGAACCTCTTCGAGGAAGCGCCCGGCATCATCGCCGTGTTGCGCGGCCCCAACCATGTATTCGAACTGACCAACCGTTCCTACCTGACACTAGTGGGCCACCGCGATCTGATCGGCAAGCCGGTGCGCGACGCGTTGCCCGAGGTGCAGGGGCAGGGCTACTTCGAACTGCTCGACCAGGTCTATACCAGTGGCCAGCCATTCGTCGGTCATGCCGTGCCGCTGCGCGTGCAACGCGAGCCGGGCGGCCCGCTCGAAGAATGCTATCTCGATTTTGTCTACCAGCCGATTCGCGACCAGTACGGCAAGGTGACGGGTATTTTCCTGGAAGGCAGCGACGTTACGGTGCGCAAGCGCATCGAGGATGAACTGCGCGAAGCCAACCGTCAAAAGGATGACTTCCTGGCAATGCTCGCGCACGAGTTACGCAATCCGCTCGCGCCCATTGCCACCGCCGCGCAGCTGCTGCAGCGCGGCCAGATGGACGCGCCCGGCATTGCGCGCGCTAGTGCAATCATCGCGCGCCAGGCCGAGCACATGACAGCGCTCGTGAACGATTTGCTGGACGTCTCGCGTGTCACGCGCGGGCAGGTCACGATGGCGAAGGAAGCGGTGGCGGTTGAACCGCTCGTGCACGAAGCTGTGGAGCAGGTGCGGCCGATGCTCGACAGCTGCCACCATGAACTGTCCCTCGACATTGAACCCGGTCTGTACGTGCTGGGCGACCGCACGCGCCTGATCCAGGTGCTGTCCAACATCCTGAACAATGCCGCCAAGTACACGCTGGCCAGAGGCCGCATCGTGCTGAGCGTGCGCACTGACGGCGGCGACGTGCGCATTGCCGTGCGCGACAATGGCCAGGGCATCGACCTGCCCGTGCTGCCGTATATTTTCGACCTGTTCACGCAGGCCGAACGCACGCCCGATCGTTCGCAAGGCGGGCTGGGCCTCGGGCTGGCGCTCGTCAAGAGCCTGGTCCTGCTGCATGGCGGCCGCGTCGATGCGCTCAGCGATGGGCTGGGCGAGGGCAGTGAATTTGTCGTCTACCTGCCGTTGCTGGAACCGGTCGTGGAGGTGCCAGCCCCCGCGCCGGCCGCATCTGTACCTGACGCATCAGGCCTGCGCGTGCTGGTGGTGGACGACAACGTCGACGCTGCCGAGATGCTGGCCACGCTGCTGGAGATGAATGGTTACGCTGTTCGGGTTGAATTCGATGGCGCGAGCGCGCTGGCGACGGCATTGCGCGAGCCGCCGGACGTGGCGCTGCTCGATATTGGCTTGCCCGATATGGACGGCCACGAACTGGCCCGTCGCCTGCGTGCACAGCCCGCGACGGCAGAGGCCGTGCTGGTGGCGCTGACCGGGTACGGCCAGGCCGAAGATCAGCAGCGTGCCCAGCAAGCCGGCTTCGACCATCATATGGTCAAGCCGGCCGACCTGGACCGGTTGCTGACGTTGCTGGCCAGCATAGAGCGCTGAGCCGGCAACGCCCCGCTGGCGTTATTTACCCAGCATCGAGACGACGTTGTCGGCCCCCGGCGCGCCGAACGCCTGCTGCTTGAGCACATGCAATTGGTCGCGCACCTGCGCGGCTTTCTCGAACTCCAGGTTCTTGGCGTGGTCGACCATGAGCTTTTCGAGGCGCTTGATCTCCTTGCTGATCTGCTTCTCGCTCATCGACTCGATCTTCGCCGTTTCCTTGGCGTCTTGCTGCACCTCGCGCTCCGTATTCGGGTTGTACACGCCGTCGATCATTTCCTTGATCTTCTTGTGCACGCCTTTCGGGATGATGTTGTTCTCGAGGTTGAACGCGATCTGCTTGGCACGCCGGCGTTCGGTCTCGTCGATGGCGCGCCGCATTGAATCGGTGACGCGGTCCGCGTACAGGATCGCCACGCCGTTCAGGTTACGCGCCGCGCGGCCAATCGTCTGGATCAGCGAACGTTCGGAGCGCAGGAAACCTTCCTTGTCGGCGTCGAGCACTGCGACCAGCGACACTTCCGGCAAATCGAGACCCTCGCGCAGCAGGTTGATGCCGACCAGCACGTCAAAGGTGCCCAGGCGCAGGTCGCGCAGGATTTCCACGCGCTCGACCGTGTCGATATCGCTGTGCAGGTAGCGCACCTTGATGCCGTGGTCGCCCAGGTATTCGGTGAGCTGCTCGGACATGCGCTTGGTCAGCGTCGTCACCAGCACGCGCTCGTCCTTGGCAATGCGGTCGTTGATCTCGCCCATCAGATCGTCCACCTGCGACAGGGCAGGGCGCACGATGATCATCGGATCGACCAGGCCCGTAGGGCGCACCACCTGCTCGACGACGTTGTCGGCGCGGCCCTGTTCGTACTCGGCCGGCGTGGCCGAGACGAAAATCGTCTGGCGCATCTTGCCTTCGAACTCGACGAATTTCAGCGGCCGGTTATCCAGCGCCGATGGCAGGCGGAAGCCGTACTCGACCAGGTTTTCCTTGCGCGAACGGTCGCCGTTGTACATCGCATTGAGCTGGCCGATCATCACGTGCGACTCGTCCATGAACATCAGCGCGTCTTTCGGCAGGTAGTCGATCAGCGTCGGCGGCGGCTCGCCCGGCATCGCGCCGGACAGGTGGCGCGAATAGTTCTCGATGCCCTTGGTAAAACCGATCTCGGCCATCATCTCGAGGTCGAAGCGGGTACGCTGCTCGAGGCGCTGCTCTTCGATCAGCTTGTTCTGCTGGCGGAATTCTTCGAGACGATCGCGCAGCTCGGCCTTGATCGACTCGACCGCACGCAGCACGGTCGAGCGCGGCGTGACATAGTGCGAACCCGGATACACGGTAAAGCGCGGGATCTTCTGGCGCACGCGGCCCGTCAGTGGATCGAACAATTGCAGCGATTCGATCTCGTCGTCGAACATCTCGACGCGGATTGCCAGCTCGGCGTGCTCGGCCGGGAAGATGTCGATCGTGTCACCGCGCACGCGGAACGAGCCGCGTGAGAAATCCATTTCGTTGCGCGTGTACTGCATCTGGATCAGGCGCGCAATGATGTCGCGCTGGGCCACTTTGTCCTTGTGGCGCAGCGTCAGAATCATCTTGTGGTATTCGTTGGGATTACCGATACCGTAGATCGCCGAGACGGTGGCCACGATAACCACGTCGCGCCGCTCCATCAGTGACTTGGTGCACGACAGGCGCATCTGCTCGATGTGCTCGTTGATCGACGAGTCCTTTTCGATGAACAGGTCGCGCTGCGGCACGTAGGCTTCGGGCTGGTAGTAATCGTAGTACGAGACGAAATACTCGACCGCATTTTGCGGGAAGAATTCGCGGAACTCCGAATACAACTGCGCCGCCAGCGTTTTATTCGGCGCAAAAATGATCGCGGGCCGGCCGGCCTGCGCGATCACATTGGCCATCGTGTAGGTCTTGCCGGAGCCCGTGACGCCCAGCAGCGTCTGGTACATCAGGCCGTCGTCGATGCCTTCCATCAGGCCCTTGATCGCGGTGGGCTGGTCGCCCGCCGGCTCGAACGGCTGGTGCAGTTTGAACGGCGAATCCGGGAACGTGATGACGGTCGGTTCGGGAGAAGTTGCGATGGATAATTCAGCCATGCTTACAGACCTTTGTTAGAATGAGAATCCGCTCGCGGCCCTGCAGGTTCAGGGGCCGCTGTCTATACAATTGCAAACCCCGCCGCTGTCAATCCAGCCAACAAAACCGAGTTTATCAGATGACTTCCACTGCCTCCGCCAGCCTGTTCAGTGCCATTGAAATGGCCCCACGCGACCCGATCCTGGGCATCACCGAAGCCTTCAACGCCGACACGAACACCGCGAAAATCAATCTCGGCGTGGGTGTCTATTATGACGACAAGGGCAAAGTGCCGCTGCTCGAGTGCGTGCAGAAAGCGGAAGCGAAACTGATGGAGCAGCCAACGCCGCGAACCTACCTGCCGATCGAAGGCCTGGCTGCGTATGACAAAGCGGTGCAAGAGCTGGTATTTGGTGCCGACAGCCCGGTAATTCAAGAGAAACGCGCGCTGACCGTGCAAGCCATCGGCGGCACCGGCGCACTCAAGATCGGCGCCGACTTCCTCAAGCGCTTCCTGCCAGCGTCCGACGTGTATATCAGCGATCCGAGCTGGGAAAACCACCGCGCGCTGTTCGAAAGCGCCGGTTTCACGGTCCACAACTACGCGTATTACGATGCGGCCACCCGCGGCGTGAATTTCGACGGCATGCTTGCTGCGCTGAAGGCCATGCCGGCCGGCGCCATCGTCGTCCTGCACGCATGCTGCCACAACCCGACCGGCGCCGACCTGAGCCAGGACCAGTGGGATCAGGTGATTGCCGCCGTCCAGGCCGGCAACCTCGTGCCATTCCTCGACATGGCGTACCAGGGCTTCGCCAACGGTATCGATGAAGACGGCGCCGTCGTGCGTCGCTTCGCTGCGACCGGGATGGCAATGCTGGTGTCGAACTCGTTCTCCAAATCGTTCTCGCTGTACGGCGAGCGCGTGGGCGCGCTGTCGATCGTGGCCACCACGAGCGAAGAAGCCACGCGCGTGCTGTCGCAGCTCAAGCGCGTCGTGCGCACCAACTACTCGAACCCGCCAACCCATGGCGGCAAGGTCGTCGCCACCGTGCTGGCAACGCCCGAGCTGCGCAAGCTGTGGGAAGAAGAACTGGCCGGCATGCGCGTGCGCATCCGCGAGATGCGCGGCGCGATGGTCGAAAAGCTCAAGGCCAAGGCCCCGGACCACGACTTCGAATTCGTGCGCCAGCAGGTCGGCATGTTCTCGTACTCGGGCCTGACCAAGGAGCAAGTGGGCAAGCTGCGCGACGAATCGATCTACGCCGTGGACACGGGCCGCATCTGCGTGGCTGCGCTCAATTCGACGAACATCGATCGCGTCGTTGACGCCATCGCCAAAGTTCTCTAAAATCCTGGCTCTCTTGATCGCTGCAAGCGCGCAAGAGAGCAGCAGTAGATGGAAAGCGAAACGCCTGTTCTGATTTGACAGAAACGTTTCATGAACCATATAATGCCAGCTTCAATTCCCTGATAGCTCAGTTGGTAGAGCGACGGACTGTTAATCCGCAGGTCCCTGGTTCGAGTCCAGGTCGGGGAGCCAGAATACAAGAAGGCCGCATCGAAGGATGCGGCCTTTTTCGTTATGCGGCGTTATGTCGTCTTTTTGGAGAGTTCGCGTGAAGCAACCACTCAAGAGCCACGCCACCCTGATCGAAGGGCAGATGTTTCGCTTTGCGCGCGCCGGGCAGGGCAGTCCCTCGATCGTGCTGATCGGCGGCGCTGGCGGCCCGCTCGATGGCTGGTTCAAGCTGTATCCCGAGATCGAGGCGCTGGGCACCGTGTTCAGCTACGACCGGCCAGGCACGGGCGGCAGTCCGAAGCCGACTGAAGCGCAGTATGGCGAAACAGTTGTCGCGCAGTTGCGGCTGTTGCTGCAGTTTGCCAAGGTGCCGCCGCCCTTCGTGCTGGTGGCGCATTCGTTTGGCGGCCTGCACGCCAACCTGTTCGCGCGCGAGTTCGCCGACGAGGTGGCAGGTGTGCTGTTCATCGAGGCGACGGCGCCACAGGATGTCGACAATCTGAAGCAACACCAGTCGGCGCTGCAGCGCGGCTTCGTCAAGCTGCTCGACCGCGTGTCGCCGCGCGACGCGTTCGACGAGCTCCGCAACGAGCGCGAGACCGTCAAGGATATTCTCGAGGCACCGGCATTCCCGCCCGTGCCGGTGACGGTGCTGTCGGGCACGAAGCGCCTGCCGCGCTGGCTGGTGCCAGCGGCGCTGGTGCGTGAACGAGAGCGTTCGCAGCTGGCGCTGGTCGCCTTGTCGCCATTGGGCGAGCGGGTCGTGGCCGAGCGCAGCGCGCATTTTCCGCAATTGTCCGAGCCGGAACTGGTGATCGATACGCTCAAACGCTTGCTGGCGCGGATCCCTCGCTAGATTTTCTTTTCGAAAAATTTGCGAAATCGACACCAGCAGGTATAATGCGGCCTCAATTCCCTGATAGCTCAGTTGGTAGAGCGACGGACTGTTAATCCGCAGGTCCCTGGTTCGAGTCCAGGTCGGGGAGCCAGAATATGAAGGGCCGCATGCAAATGCGGCCCTTTTTGTATTGGGGCCTGTAGATGCTTACTTGCCCGACACCGGCTTGACCTTCGCCGCCGCCTCAAGCGCACGTTCACGTGCCGTGTCGATATCGTCCGCCGTGGCCAGTGCCACGCCCATGCGCCGCCGCGCAAACGACTCCGGCTTGCCAAACAGGCGCACATCGGCGCCCGGTACCTGCAGCGCCTCGGCCACGCCCTCGAACGCAATCCCGGCTTCATCGAGCTGACCGTAGATCACGGCCGATGCACCCGGCGCGCGCAGGGCCACATTCACCGGCAGCCCGAGGATCGCCTTCGCATGCAGCTCGAACTCGCTCTGCACCTGGCTGGCCATCGTCACCATGCCCGTATCGTGCGGGCGCGGGCTCACTTCCGAGAACCACACCATGTCGCCCTTGACGAACAGTTCAACGCCGAACACACCCAGCCCGCCCAGATTGCCGGTGACCTTGGCAGCGATGTCGCGCGAGCGCTCCAGTGCCAGCGGCTGCATCGGATGTGGCTGCCACGATTCGACGTAGTCGCCCTGGACCTGCTTGTGCCCGATCGGATCGCAGAAGCTCGTTACGACCTGGCCATCTGCGCCCAGCGAGCGCACCGTCAGCAACGTGATTTCGTAATCGAAGTCGATGAAGCCTTCAGCAATCACGCGCCCGGCATCGACACGCCCGCCGCTGGCAGCGTATGCCCAGGCCGCGGCCACATCATCCGCGCTATCGAGCTTCGACTGGCCCTTGCCCGACGACGACATCACCGGCTTGACCACGCACGGGAAGCCCACGGCAGCACAGGCAGCCTGCAGTTCGTCCAGGCTGCTGGCGAACTGGTAGGGCGACGTGGCCAGGCCCAGTTCTTCGGCGGCCAGGCGGCGGATGCCTTCGCGGTTCATTGTCAGTTGCGCCGCGCGTGCGGTCGGGATGCAGGTGATGACGCCGGCCGCTTCCAGTTCGGCCAGCTTGTCGGTGGCGATCGCTTCGATTTCCGGGACCACGAGGTGAGGTCGTTCCTGCGCGATCAGCGCTTCGAGCGCCGCGCCATCGGTCATGTCGATCACGTGCGCGCGGTGCGCGACCTGATGGCCCGGTGCGTTTGGATAACGGTCGACGGCGATCACCTCGACGCCCAGGCGTTGCAGCGAGATGATCACTTCCTTGCCCAGTTCGCCCGAGCCGAGCAGCATGACGCGGGTTGCGGAAGGGGAGAGTGGGGTGCCGAGGGTGCGTGAAATGGTCATGGTCGTTCGGGGATCAAAGAGGGTGGTGGGAAGCTGCGACTATAGCAAAAGCGCCCTTTGGCAGCGGCCAGCCAGCCGATTCACACACTGCTCTGGTCAAACCGCAAATGCCCGGCTATAATATTGCCTCAATTCCCTGATAGCTCAGTTGGTAGAGCGACGGACTGTTAATCCGCAGGTCCCTGGTTCGAGTCCAGGTCGGGGAGCCAGAACAAGAGAAGGGCCGCATGCAAATGCGGCCCTTTTTGCATTTCCGGCGCCGGTTACTCCGTCAGCGTCCCTTTTTCTTGTTCGCGGTGTACGTGCGCGTATAAAACCCCGCCGGCTTCTTCGCTACCCACGCGATGAACGCCGCGATATCCGCATGCCCGCGTAACGATTCCCATGTGTGATAGGTCTGCAGCAGTTCGCGCTCGGTGAACGCCGAGTGGATCTTGCGGTGGCAAATCTTGTGGATCGGGTACTGGTCGCGCCCCTTGAACGTCTTCGGGATCAGGTGATGGCGGTCGACGTGCTCCGTTCCCAGCGGCCGTCCGCACAACGGGCAGGGGTCATCGGGCGTGGTCGTGGCATGGTGATGTGGCATGCGCGCCATATGCAGGGCGATTTTTTACCGCACAAGTCTTGACCCGTGTTTGCTGGAATGATACCAAGCGGGACGAACCCTTGTTAAATGGTATTAGTGTAGAATTAACCCCGAATTCTCGCGCAGCACGTTACCCCTCCAGCCCTGAAAGCGACGCAGTTTGCAATGATCGAAGACAACTCCACCGTTTGTTCCGTGCTGTTGATCGACGATGAGTCGTTTGCCCAGGACATCATCGCCCATGGCCTCAAGAGCTGTGTCGGTCACCAGCTCCGTTACGAGTCCAGCCCGGCGCGCGCCGTCGAGGTTGCGCGCGATGTCGCTGCGACGGTGGTGATCGTGGATTTGCGCATGCCTGGCGGTCTGGATGGCTTTGATGTGATTACCATGCTGCGCGCGCATCCGGACACCCATGACGTGCCGGTCATCCTGCTCTCTTCCGAAGACGACCCCGATACCAAGGCCAAGGCGTTTGCCATCGGCGCCAACGACTACATGGTCAAGTGGCCCGATCCGCGTGAGCTCGTGGCGCGTGTCCGGTATCACAGCGGCGCCTGCGTTGCGCGGCGCGAGCGCGACGAAGCCTTTGCATCGCTGCGCCTGAGCCAGGAGCAACTGGCGGCGAGCCAGCTGGCGCTGCATCAGGCGCAAAAGATGGAAGCGATCGGCCAGCTCACCGGTGGCGTGGCCCACGATTTCAACAACGTCCTGCAAATCATCGGCGGCAATCTGCAATTGCTGAAGATGGTCGGCAACCTGAGCGACGCCGCGCGTACGCGCGTCGAGATGGCGCTGTCGGGTGTCGAGCGCGGCGCCAAGCTGGCCGCGCATTTGCTGGCCTTCGCGCGGCGCCAGCCGTTGCAATCAGTCGTCATCGATCCGACTCATCTGGTGCGTGAGCTCGACGACATGGCGCGCCGCGTGCTTGGCGCCGGCACCCGGGTCGAGACCGAAGTCGCGCCCGAGCTGGGCAGCACCATGGTCGATCCCAATCAGCTCAACAACGTATTGCTGAACCTGGTCATCAATGCGCGCGACGCGATGCCCGATGGCGGCACGCTGACCATCCGCGCCATCAACGCGGCGGCCGACGACGATTTGCCGCCCGACGTTCCGCACAACGATTACGTGATGCTCGAGATCGCTGACACGGGCAAGGGCATGCCGCCCGACGTGCTGCGCCGGGCGTTCGAACCGTTCTTCACCACCAAGCCGACGGGCCAGGGCACGGGCCTGGGGCTGTCGATGGCGTATGGTTTCGTCAAGCAGTCGGGCGGCGAAATCGTGCTGCGCAGCGAGCCGGGCAAGGGCAGCAGCGTGCGCATCTATCTGCCACGCAGCACCGCGATCCCGGCCGAGCAAGCTGAGGCAGCCGTGCACCCGTCGCTGACGGGCGGCCTGGAAACCATTCTCGTGGTTGAAGACGAAGACGACGTGCGCTCGTCGACCTGCGGCATCCTGTCGGCGCTGGGCTACGACGTCTTGGAAGCGCGCGATGCGGCCAGCGCGGCGGCGCTGGTGGAAGAAGGCCGGCATATCGACCTGGTGTTTACCGACGTGATCATGCCGGGGCCGCTGTCGAGCCTGCAACTGGGCGAGATCGTGCGGCGCCACCTGCCGGAGTGCGAAGTGCTGTATACCTCAGGGTATGCCGAGGGCGTGCTGACCCACGAAGGCAAGCTGGACGCTTCGGTCCACCTGCTGCAAAAACCCTATCATCCGGACGCGCTCAGTGCGCGCATCCGTCATTTGCTGCGTCGTTCGCGGCGTGCCTCAGGCAAGCCGCAAACGGCCAGTCACTTCGGCTTGATGTAACGGTGCGAGCCTGGCGGCGGCTCGTTGAGCACCGCCCAGAAGATCCCCAGGTCGGCAATCGCGCGCACGAATTCATTGAAATCGACCGGCTTGACCACATACGCATTCACACCCAGCTCATAGCTGCGGATCACGTCCTGTTCTTCCTTGGACGACGTCAGCATCACCACCGGCACTGACCGCAGTTCGGCGGTGGTGCGGATTTCCTTGAGCACTTCGAGTCCATCGACCTTCGGCAATTTCAGGTCGAGCAGGATCACGGCCGGATTGCCGAGCTGGCGGCCGTCGAATTCGCCGCGCCGGTGCAGATAGTCGAGCGCCTCGGCGCCGTCGCGCGCGACCACGACTTCGTTGGCCAACTGGCTCTTCGACAGGGCGATGAGGGTGAGCTCCAGGTCGTGGGGATTGTCTTCTACCAGGAGGATGGGCTTAAGCATGGGTGCCTTGTTCTGTGATGGCTTGTTTGGGGAGGGTGAAGGAGAACGTTGCACCTTCGCCCAGGATCGAGTCGGCCCAGACGCGGCCGTTGTGGCGTTCGATGATGCGGCGCACATTGGCCAGGCCGATGCCGGTGCCCTGGAAATCTTCCATGCGGTGCAGGCGCTGGAATACGCCGAACAGTTTGTGCACGTAGTCGCGGTTGAAGCCGGCGCCGTTGTCGGCCACGTGGAACGCGATATCGTCGCCGGCATCCTCGGCCCAGATCCGGATCACGGCCGGGTCACGCCCGTTGGTGAATTTGACAGCGTTGGACAGCAGGTTGAACATCGCCAGGTGCAGGAAGCTCGGGTCGCCCTGCACGACGGGCAGGCGGTCGATGTGCCAGTCGACGCGGCGCTGGCCGATCTCGAGGCCCAGCTTGTCGATGCAGCCGGACACCAGGTCGGTCATGTCGATGCTTGTCGGGCGCAGCGCGGCGCGGCCCATCTGCGAGAACGACAGCAGATCGTCGACCAGCTTGCCCGCCAGGCGCGCCGATTCCTTGATGTTCTTCAAAAAGCGCTGGCGCAGCGCCACGTCTTCGCTGCCGGCCGATTCGAGCAGCAGGTCGGAAAAGCCGGCGATGTGGCGCAGCGGGGCGCGCAGGTCGTGCGAGACCGAATACGAAAACGCTTCGAGTTCCTTGTTGGCGCGGCCCAGCTCTTCGGCCAGTTCGGCCATCTGTTCGGCGCGCTCGAGCGCGATGCCCAGCAGCGCCGTGCGGAACTCGGTGGTCATCTCGATTTCGGCGGCGTGCCACGGCAGGCTGTGGCCATGGATGGTTTCGCGCCAGGTGGCGAAGCTCTGACGCGGCGATAACCGGGTCGGCGCACCAGGGGCAGCTTCCTTTTCGTATGGATTGCCGGCCCATTCCACGGTCTGGATCATTTCGGGGCGGAACCACAGCAGATAGTGCTGGTGGATGCGCGAGATCGGCAGCGCCAGCAGGCCGCTGGCATTGTGGAGAAAGGCGCTGGCCGGCGGGTACACGGCGGCGAGCTCGTCGGTGTGGAATACCTCGGTGTGGCCATGCACGGCAAGCCAGGTCGACAGGTCGCGGATGGCGGCGTCGTCCGGCGTATCGCCGTAAGTGATGATACGTTCGTCTGCCACGATGGCCACGCCGCCGGCGCGGGCAAAGCGCAGCAGCTCGCCGGACACGCCGCGCAGATTGTCGATGAAGTCGGCGCTTTTGGTCAGGCGGCCAAGGATTTCGACCATGATGCGGCGCACGTCCAGGCGGAACTGCAGCTCCGCGCTGTCTTCGCGGCTCTCGACGCACAACGCGAGGATCTGACCGAGCTGTTCACAGGCCGTGCGTTTTTCGACCGATACCGCGCACGGGACGGCGTTGTGGCACCCGATCAGGCCCCATAGCTTGCCCTTGACGATCAGTGAGACCGACATCGAGGCCTGCGTGCCCATATTGCGCATGTATTGCAGATGCACGGGCGAGACGCTGCGCAGCGCCGCGTACGTCAGGTCGTTACGGGTGCCCGTGGCGGGATTGACCTCAGGTACCAGTGGTGAGGCATCGTAGTCGGCATTCTGGATGACGCGGATCGGCGAGCTCAGGTACAGCTCGCGCGCCTGGGATGGAATGTCGCTGGCCGGAAAAGACTGATTCAGATACGAGTCGTAGTCGGGCGCTTTGGCTTCGGCCACCACGCGGCCGTGGCCATCGGGGTCGAACCGGTACACCATCACGCGGCCGTAGCCGGTGACGGAACGTATATGGTGGGCAGCCAGCTCGGTCAGCGCAGGGATCGAAGCGTGTTCGCCGACCTTGGCGAGAAAGTCGGTAATGAGCGGATACAGATGCCGAAAATCGGCGGGCTCGGCGCGATCGACAGCTTCGAACTCGGCGATCACCAGGCCGTCCCAGACGTGGCCCATTACATCGAAATGGCGGTCGTTGCCAAGCGTGACGGTGCCCAGATACATAGGGCGCTGGCCAAGCTTGTCGGTGGCCAGTTCGCGCGCCATGCGCTCGCCACAGGCCTTGCCGATGACGGCTGCCAATGGCAGGCCGATCGCCGCTTCCGCCGCAAGACCGGCCAGCGGCAGCAGGTTGGCGCTGGCCTGCAACACGTCGAGTGCAGGCGACAGCGTCAGCATGAAGCCGTGGGGCTGGATACCGCCAGGCGTGCGGATGGGCTCGCTGGCGCAGCTGGAAATGTCGAGTTGGTCGGGAGATGCCTGGGTCATGGGCCGTCGGGGTAACGCACAGGTGGGCAGGGCCATATTGTATCGTGAAAGTTTGTTCTTACGTCACGATGTGTCGATTTGTCCCCCCTTCGACGCGCTCTTGAAATGAGAATCGTTCTCATCTAAGATGGGTTCTGGTTCTGGTTCAGGAACAGGAGGCGCAGATGACCGCATACCGGGAAGCCGACGGCCTGGCTGGCGAACACGTGATGTTGCTGCGGGCGCATGCGCAGGCGCAGGAACGCTGCAGTGCGCTGCTGCAGTCCCAGGCCGCGCGCATCGCCACCATGGAGGCGCAGTTGATCCGCGCGCGGGGCGCGACGATTCGTGCTGCAACGGCGCTGGCGTGGGAACGCGAAGACCGCGCCGCCCTCGACGCGGCGCTGCCGGGCCTCGGCCGGCGCGTTGCGTTGGGCCGGCAAGTGGCCGCGTTGCAGGCGCGCGTGCATGACTTGACGCGCACGCTGCAGCGCCGTGAGCTGGCCGGGCAGACGGGCAGAGCTGGTCACTCGGCGCACACGCCGGCCGGCTTGGCGGCTGACCTGGAAGCAAGCCTGCAAGCTGCCGATCTGGTGATCTGCCAGACCGGTTGCATGAGCCACGGCGACTACTGGCGCGTACAGGACCATTGCAAGCGCACCGGTAAGCTGTGCATGCTGGTGGACCAGCCCGACGGCTTGCAGATCGTGCGCATCCACCGGCCCCACGAGGTGTTGTCATCCTGAGCTATAGCGCAAAGAGGATGTCGCTGATCCGGTCGTACAGCGGATCAGCCGATGGCCCTTGATTGGGCCAGTTCAGGATATCGAAATGGTCGTATCCCGGGTAGTTGCCGAGAAAGTTCCATGTTCCGCGCAGCGCCGTTCCGTTGTAGTCGCGCACCGGATGTCCGCCGGGGGCGCGCATGCTGACCGTGTTGACGACGCCATCGCTCGGGAACCAGTCGCTGTCGATGCGCACCCGGTTTGGCACATTGACGGTGTAGCTGCCCATGCCGCGCTGGGCGGCTGACGGCACGATCCACTCGCCGGCGAACGATTTAAAGTAGGGCATCATGTCGGCGCGCGCGTACTGGAACGCCGTTGTCTGGATTGGTGCGATCGCACGGTCGGTGCCGTTGCAGCACCAGCTGCCGCTGGCGGTGGCCAGCGTGCCCACTGAAAAATAGTAGACGTTGGGCGACGTCAGCGCCCACCGGTTGAATTCGCGGGCGCCGTCAGGCGCGAGTTCCCAGCTGGCAGCCCGGTTGCGCAGGATGTCGCGCAGCACGCTGGGCACATTGGGCAGGATATTCAAGACCGCGTCGCTGAGCGTGGTCCCATTGTGCGGCGCCGAGATCGTCGTGACGCTGCGGATCCAGCCTGTCTTGCCGCCCCTGAACAGCGCGCCGTCCCCTTCGTCCGTCATTGCGCCGTGTTCCAGCAGCTGGATCAGGGCGCGGATCGTCGTGCCACCCTGGCTGTGGCCGATCATGTGGATCGGATGGTCACGACCCCATTGCGGATACAGCGCCGACGGATAAGCGCGCGGATTGTCGCGGGGATCGGCGGCCCAGCATTTGCCGGGCGGCTTTTGCACCTGACCGGGCACGCCCTGTGCTGCGACGTGCGCCTTGCCGTAGTCGACGCAGCCGCCCTTGATCTGCGCATACAGCTCTGCGGCGCGGTCCCAGTTCGACGCGATCGGGCTGACGGCGGCGGCAACCACCGTGTGCGGGCCACGATAGACCTGCATGTGCGCGGCGATGTCGCCATAGCCGCCCCAGTAGTTGAAGCCGCTCTTCTGGAACTCGTCGGGGCCGAAGCCCAGAAAGCCGTGTACCAGCACGACAGGATCGTTGTTCGCGGCTGTGGCGGCGGGGGCGGCCAGCAGCCCGATGGCGAAAACGAGAAACGCGGCAGCGCAAGCGTGGACGAGACGAACCATTGGTCAGCTCCGGACAATGCAACAGCCGCATTGTCGGGCGTATCACCAGGCGGCAGTTTGCGCTGGATCGACCGGACGCACCGTAAAGCGAACTCATGCAGGAAGAACTGCGCAGGCCGCTTGACAAGCCTGCGCGATCAGCGCGCGGTCGTACTGCCCACTGACGTTGTCGGATCGGATTCGGCCATCGGGTTCGGCGCCGGCATCAGCGCCGCCGTGGCTGCCGCTTTCTCGGTCCGGTCGATGCGCTCGTCATGCCAGACCACATAGTCGTCGACCGAGTAAAGCCGGCACGGCTCCTTGCTCTTGGCCGAGCACGTGACCAGTGCGCGTCCGTCCGGATCTTCGCCTTCCTCCGCCCAGGTCCAGCCGCCGCTGGCCGACACGGCAAACGCGCGCGGCGTCATCTTGGTCAGGTAATCGCGGTAGGCGCGGCGGCCGGTCTCGGACAGGAACGGTACGGCGGCGATATCGTCGACCTGCGCGTAATCGGTGCGCGCCGGGCTGGGCGGGGCAGGGACGTCGACCACGACGGCGGTCGGCATCCCGATCTCGCGCAGGAACTGTTCAGTATCTTGCAGCCAGACTTTTTCGCCGTCGCGGCTGGCCAGCATGCCGTGGGCGTCGCGCTTGAAGGCGGGGAATTCGACCAGCCGGCCACGACCGCCAGCCGCCGCATAGGCGGCGTGCATGCGGCTGGCCAGTTCCGGGCCGAACAGCGAATCGTTCTGGCCGTACAGCCACAGGCTCGGGACTTTTGCCTTGGCGCCGTAGTCGGCAAACGCCGACACCAGTTGCGAGCGCCAGGCGCAGCGGTTGCTGTCGTCGCGCAAGCCGCCCGCAAAATTGATCAGGCCGCGCACGCCCGGCAGCGCCTCGGTGCCCAGTGCGATGGCCGCCAGCCCACCGTACGACTGGCCGGCCACGATCATGCGACCGCCGTCGACCCACGGTTGCTGGCGTGCATAGGCGAGGGTGGCGCGGATGTCTTCGGCCTGGGTATAGCCGTTGGCCTTCATGTCGCAGCCGCGATCGCGGTAGCGCCCGCCCGACTTGGAAAAGCCCTGGCGCATCGGCACCATCACCGCGTAGCCACGCTTCACGAATACGGACGCCATATGATAGAAGCGGTCGCGCGGCTGCAGGCTCGGGCGGCCCGGGTCCTTGCCGTGGTTGATGACGATCAGCGGAAAGGGACCGGCGCCATCGGGCTGGAAGACCGTGGTTTCGAGCAGTACGTCGTGCGGCCCGGCCGGCACCTGGATGACGCGCTCGTTCATCCGGTAGTCAAGCGTGCTGGTGATCGGATTGGATGCTGCCAGGTCCTGTGACTGGGCGAATGCGGGCAGCATGGCCAGCGCGGCAAGCGAAGCGGAGATCAGGGTGCGAATGGCGTGGATGTTCGACATGGCTGACTCTGGAAATGCTGCCATACGAAACTATTTCCGCACGGCACAACTTGAGTCTAGAGCCAATAAATCCGTAGAGCAATATCTGGTTGCCCAACTTTTGCATTAAATGGTTTGGGTGTGGCGAAAGCGCCATCCGACGTGAAGTCGAGCAAAGGCGTAAGATAGCGAGCCTGACAATTATGGTGAAATAGCAGGATGAGCAAGTACGCGCCACGCGAATGGGCACCCGACGAAAAGCCGATGCTGCCCGGCTCTCCGTCCACGCCGGCGCACACGACAAAGCTGCGATTGGCCTATCTGGCGGTCGGCATCCTCGTCACGATCACGGGCGGCCTGGGCAATGCACTGGTTGCCGTCAACCTGATCAACCTGCAGGGCGTGCTGGGCGCCTACCAGACCGAAACGGCCTGGCTGCCAGCCGCGTACGTGATGGCCAACGCGTCGATGAACCTGCTGCTGGTGAAATTCCGGCAACAGTTCGGCCTGCGCCTGTTCACCGAGTGCTTCCTGGTGCTGTACGCACTGGTCACGCTGGCCCACCTGTTCGTCAATGACCTCGGCTCGGCCATCGCTGTGCGCGCCGCCCACGGCATGCTGGCCGCCGCCGTCAGTCCGCTCGGCCTGTATTACACGCTGCAGGGGTTCAAGAAGGAGTGGCGTCTGAAAGGCATCGCGGTCGCGCTCGGCACGGCCCAGCTGGCGCTGCCGCTGGCTTATATTTTCTCGGGCGACCTGCTGCGCATTGCCGAGTGGCGCGGCCTGTACATGTTCGAGCTGGGTCTGGCGCTGGTGTCGCTGGGCGCCGTGCTGCTGCTCAAGTTGCCGCCGGGCGACCGGATCAAGGCGTTCCGGCCTACCGACTTCGTCACGTTCGCGCTGTTTGCGCCGGGCATGGCGCTGCTGTGCATGGTGCTCACGTTCGGGCGCATCTTCTGGTGGACCGAGCAGGCGTGGATCGGCGTGGCGTTGGCGGTGTCGATCTTCCTGCTCGCGGCCGCGATGTGCGTCGAGCACAACCGGGCCAATCCACTGCTCAACTTGCGCTGGCTGACCAACCGCAGCATCCTGCGCGTGGCGCTGTCGCTGCTGCTGGTGCGCATCGTGCTGTCCGAGCAGAGCGTGGGTGCGGTGGGTTTCCTGCGCGCTGTGGGACTGGACAACAACCAGATGCAGTCGCTGTTCCTGTGCGTGCTGGCGGCCACTGTCGCCGGCATTGTGGTGTCGGCCCTCACGGTCAACGTGAAGCACCTGATGGCGCCACAGGTCATTGCGCTGCTGCTGATGGCGCTGGGCGCCTGGATGGACGCGCACGCCACCAACCAGACCCGTGTCGAGCAGATGTACCTGAGCCAGAGCCTGCTCGCGTTTGGCGGCACGCTGTTCATCGGGCCGTCGCTGATTTCAATGATCGTCACCGTGATCGGCAATCCCGGCGCCCTGATCAGTTTCTCGGTGCTGTTCGGCCTGACCCAGAATCTGGGCGGCCTGATCGGCTCGGCGCTGGTCGGCACGTTCCAGATCATGCGCGAGAAATTCCACTCGTCGACGATTGTCGAGGGCTTGAGTTCGCTCGATCCGCTCGTGGCCGGGCGCATCCAGTCCGGCGCGGCGGCGGCCGGGCAATTGCTGGCCGACCCGGCCGCGCGCACGCGCCAGAGCCTGGCGTCGCTGGCCGCCAGCGCCACGCGCGAGGCGAACATCCTGGCCTATAACGACGTGTTCTTGATGATCGCCCTGATCGCCGCCACGAGCGCGACCTGGATCTTCCTGCACGCCGTCTGGATGCATTACAACCTTCCGGCTACCGCACCGGCTGCTGCACCCACACCCGCCGCACCTGTCAACAATACTCCCGCACCTATTACCGTCACCGATTGATATGTCAGAACCTGTTCCCACCCCCGCGCGCCCGAAGCGCAAGATCATCCTCAGTGCGCTGGCCTTTGCTGCCATCGCGCTCGCCGGCATCCTGATCGTGCTGTATGCCTGGAATCTGCCGCCGTTTCGCAGCACGCTGCAGGCGACCGAGAACGCGCTGGTGCGCGGCCAGGTGACGATCATCAGTCCGCAACTGAGCGGCTACGTGACCGAGGTCCGCGTGCAGGATTTCCAGACCGTCAAGAAGGGCGAGCTGCTGCTGCGCATCGATGACCGGATCCCGATCCAGCGCCTGGCGCAGGCACGGGCCGAACTGGCCAACCGCAAGGCGGCGCTGGCCAACTTCGCGCAGACGAACGCCAGCGCCCGCGCCACCATCGCCCAGAACCAGGCGCTGCTGGCCTCGAACGAAGCCCAGGCCCGGCGCAGCAGCGCCGACCTGCGCCGCGTGGAAGAGCTGGCGGCCGACGGTTCGCTGTCGGCGCGCGAACTGGACGCTGCGCGCGCCACCCGTGCCCAGTCCGCAGCCAGCCGCGACCAGGCCCGAGCCTCCGTCGAGATCGCCCGCCAGAACCTGGCGTCGGTTGGCGTCAATCGCGCCGCCCTCGAAGCCGCGGTTGCCAGCGCCGAAGCGGCCGTCAAGCTGGCCGAGATCGACCTAGCGAATACCAACATCACCGCGCCGCGCGATGGACAGCTGGGGCAGGTGACCGTGCGTCAGGGCGCCTTCGTCAATGCGGGTGCGCAGCTGACCGCACTGGTGCCGAACCAGATGTGGATCATCGCCAACCTGAAGGAAACGCAGATGGCGGGGGTGGCCGTTGGCCAGCCGGTCAGTTTTAGTGTCGATGCGCTGGGCGGCGCGAAGCTGCGCGGCCACGTCGAGCGCATCGCGCCTGCCACCGGGTCGGAGTTTTCGGTGATCGCGCCGGACAACGCCACCGGTAACTACGTCAAGATTGCCCAGCGGATTCCGGTGCGCATCAGCATCGACCCGAACCAGCCGCTGGCCAACCGCCTGCGGCCCGGGATGTCGGTGGTGACGACGATCGATACGGCCGCTGCCACCACGGCGAACGCGGGGCAGCGGTGAAGCGGCGCTTAATGGTTCTGGCGGCAGCGCCATTGCTGCTGGCCGCCTGCGCGATGGCGCCGCAGCCGGCGCCGCCGTCCTCGGTGACGGTGCCGGTGGCGTGGCGCACGACCTTGTCCGGCGCGAATGCCAGCGTCGAGCGTGACTGGTGGCGCGCGTTCGGCGATCCGGCGCTGGACGCGCTGGTGCGACAGGCGCAGGCGAACAACGGTGACCTCAAGGTTGCCCGCGCGCGGCTGCAGGAATACCAGGCGCGCATTCGCGTGGCCGACAGCGCGCGTCTGCCGGCGCTGAACCTGTCGCTGGCGCCGACCCGGGCGCGCGCCATCGGCCCGCAAGGCACGCCGATCGAATCGACGTCGCTTGTGGGCGCCGTGCAGGCCAGCTACGAGCTGGACCTGTTCGGCCGCGTGGCGAACACCGTCGAAGCGGCGCGGTTCGAGGCGTTGTCGCAAGAGGCGGCGCTGGAAGCAGCGGCACTGGCGGTGGCGGCCAATACGGCGTCGGGTTATCTGAACCTGCTGGGCCTGGACGCCCAGCTGGCGCTGGCCAGGGCCACGCTGGCGTCGCGCGAGCGCTCGTACAACCTGGCGCGGCACCAGTTCGAGGTGGGCTACAGCTCGCGCCTGGAAATGTCGCAGGCCGAGGCCGAATTGCACGCGACGGCCGGCACCGTGCCGCAGCTCGAGCGGCAGGTGGCGCAGCAGGAGCAGGCGCTCAATTTGCTGCTGGGCGAGAGCCCGGGCCCGATCGCACGCGGTACCGATCTGCTGTCGCTGCGTGAGCCGACCCCGGGCGCCGGCTTGCCGTCCGAACTGCTGCGGCGCCGGCCCGACATCGCCCAGGCCGAGCAGGCCATTGCGGCGGCCGACGCCAGCCTGGCCGTTGCGCGCGACGCGCTCTTGCCGTCGATCCGGTTGACGGCGTCGCTTGGGGCAGGGGCGGGTGGCATCACGCAATTGCTGCGTTCGCCGACGGAACTGTGGAGCATCGGCGGCAGCGTGCTTGCGCCGTTGTTCGACGCGGGCCGCCTGCGTGCCCAGGCCGAGATCGCCGGCACGGTGCGCGACCGCGCCATCTACGGTTATGAGACCGTGGTGCGCACGGCGTTTGCCGAGACCGAGAATGCCCTGGCGTCGATCGATGGCTTGCAGCGGCAACTGGTGGAAGCCGAGGCGCGGCGCGCGGCGGCTGGTGAAGTGTTGCGCGTGGCCCATAACCGCTACACGAATGGCTACGCGTCGTATCTGGAAGAGCTCGACGCGCAGCGTACGGCGTTCAGTGCCGATCTCGCCGCGCTGCAACTGCGTACAAGTTTGCTGGCGGCGCACGTCGATCTGTATCGGGCGTTGGGCGGTGGCTGGACGCCGGCACCGTGACGGATGTGGCTGGTTTGAAACGCGCCGTCTGTGAGAGGTGCTTGCGGGCGCAGTCGGCCTGCATTTGCCGCTGGATCACGCCGGTGCGCGCGCAGGCGCATTTGCTGATCCTGCAGCATCCGCTGGAAGTGGGCAACGCCAAGAACAGCGCGCGCTTGCTGCACTTGTGCGTGAATGGCAGTGTGATGGCGACCGGCGAAGCCTTCGATGCCGGGGTGCTCGACAGCCTGCTGCATGCGGATGGGCGCACGCCCGTGCTGCTGTATCCGGCCACGCCGGGCGACGCGGGCTTGCCGATGCCGCCACCAATGCCGGCGCTACCCGCCGACGCGTTGCGGCTGGTGCTGCTCGACGCCACCTGGCGCAAGAGCCGCAAGATGCTGTACCTGAACCCGGCGCTGCAACGGCTGCCGCGGCTGGCACTGACCGACGTAGTGCCGTCGAACTACCGCATCCGCAAAGCGCACGCGCCGCATCAGCTGTCGAGCCTGGAAGCGGCGGCGCAAGCACTGGGACAACTTGAAACCGCGCCCGGGCGCTTTGGCCCGCTGCTCGACGCCTTCGACGGGTTTGTCGCACAACAAGCGGCCTATGTACGCGCTTGCGCTGCCGTATCACTCGCATGCAACGCAAGCAAATCTGATGAACAGGACGTGAACCGTTTAGTGGGTCGTTAAACCGAAACACCCGTGACGGTGAACCGCATTTTGACCTGTTTCCTGTATGATCAAATCATGCAAGAACAATCCTTAACCTCCCCCACGGTGTACTACGACGGCGGCTGCCCCGTATGCACCCGCGAGATCGCCCTCTATCAGCGTCAGGACGGCGCAGACCAGGTGTGCTGGGTCGACGTCGCCCACTGCGCGCCCGAAGCGCTTGGCCCGGGACTGAACCGCGAGGCTGCCATGGCGCGCCTGCACATGCGCCGTCCCGATGGCACCCTGGCCAGTGGTGCAGAGGCATTTACCCTGCTGTGGCGGTCCTTGCCGCGCTGGGCCTGGCTTGGACGCCTGCTGGGGTCGAGGCTGGCATTGGCGTTGCTGGAGCCGGCCTACCGTCTGTTCCTCGTCATGCGGCCGCTGTGGCGCGGCCGCGGCAGCAAGCGATGAGTGGCACGAGCATGCGGGTGGCCGTGATCGGGGCCGGCATTGCCGGGGCCACCTGTGCGCGCGCGCTGGCCGATGCCGGGCATGCGGTGCAGGTGTTCGACAAGTCGCGCGGCGTAGGCGGGCGCATGTCCACCAGGCGTGTAACGCTCGCCGACGCCGCGCTGGGCCTGGATCACGGGACGCCGTGCTTTGCTGCCGTGGGCGCCGACTTCCTGGGTTTCGTGGAAGAGGGACAGCGCGCCGGTCTGCTGGCGCGCTGGACGCCGAGGCTAGCGCATGGCGCAGCCCTGCCTGGCGGCGCGTTCTGGGTTGCCACGCCCGACATGCCGGCCCCGTGCCGCGCCTTGTTGAAGGACCTGCCGTTGCATACCCTGTGCGCGGTCGATGGCGTGCGCCGCAGCGGCGCGACGTGGTCTCTGGAGAGCGCTGGTGTGACCCTGGCCGATGGCTTCGATGCAGTGGCGCTGGCGATCCCGCCGAAACAGGCGGCCGCGCTGCTGGGCATGCATCGCCCGGATTGGGCGGCGCACGCGCAGGCCGTGCCGATGTTGCCCGTCTGGGTCTTGATGGGCACAACCGACGCGCCCGCAACGGGCTGTGACTGGGGCCTGGCGCTGCCCGCATCCGGCCCGTTGGCGCTGGTGGTGCGCAACGATGCCAAGCCGGCGCGCGCAGTGCTGGCGGGGCAGGCCCAGTGGGTGGTGCACGCAGCGCCCGACTGGACCGGCGCGCATCTGGACACGCCGCCCGACCAGGTGCAGGCGATGCTGCAGGCGGCGCTTGCCGATTGTGTCGGCGGCGCTCTGGCCTGGCGTTTCGCGGCCGTGCATCGCTGGCTGTATGCAACGCTGGCAACGGCGCCTGATGACGAGCGGGCCGCTGGTGCCTGGTGGGACGCTGGCATGGGGCTTGGCGTGTGCGGCGATGCCCTTGCCGGCGGCGGTGTGGAAGGCGCCTGGCGCTCCGGCCGTGCATTGGCAGCGCTGGTGACCGCTGCTGCGAGTGGAGACCAAACATGAGCGCGCTTGCAGACGAAATCGCCCGCTTCGACCGACTCGGCGCCACCTAGTGGGACCCGAACGGCCCGATGCGGCCGCTGCATGTCACGAACGCACTGCGCCAGGCTTATCTGCTGGCATGCATGGCCTCGCATTTCGGCCGCGCCGATACGTCGCTGGCGGGTCTGCGCATCCTCGACGTCGGCTGCGGCGGCGGGCTGCTGTCCGAACCGCTGGCGCTGCGTGGCGCGCACGTGGTCGGCATCGATGCCTCGCCTGGCAACCTGGCGGCGGCGCAACGCCACGCCGACGCCAGCGGCGCGGCAGTCGATTATCGCCTGGGCGAACTGGAGACTGTCCTGCGGCCCGATGAATGCTTCGACGTCGTATTGGCGCTCGAGGTGGCCGAGCATGTGGCCGACCCCGACGCCTTCATCGAAGAGGCAGCTCGGCGCGTTGCGCCCGGTGGTTTGCTGCTGGCGTCGACGATCGACCGCACCTGGAAGAGCTATCTGTTGGCGATCGTGGCGGCGGAGTACGTGTTGCGCGTGCTGCCGCGTGGCACACACCAGTGGCATCGCTTCGTCAAACCCGCCGAGATGCTGGCTGCAGCCACCGGGGCCGGGCTGCAGCGGATCGATCTGCGCGGCATGCGTTACCTGCCGGTGTTGCATCGCGCCTCATGGTGCAGCGATACGAGCGTGAACTATCTGGCGACCTTTGCCCGTCCGACCTGACTGGAGCAGCTGGGAAAAGTGGTTTGATGCTCATCAAGAAGCTGGCGCTTGAATTTGATGGGGTAGCGGCGTAATATACTGTATAAACATACAGTATGGAGCAGCGGCCATGATCGACACCGATGAGCCCATCCGCCGCCAGCGGGTAGAAGAACACATCATGCTGGCGCCGCCGCGCGTTGCACGCAAGGGGCGTGGTGCGGTGTCGAATATGCAGGGGCGCTATGAGGTCAACGGTCGCGAGCGTTTTGACGACGGCTGGTCTGATGCCGATTATGAGTCGACTACCGGGGCGGCCGGTGAATCGGCCGCGTTCAAGACCGTGGTTACCGACGAGTTCGCCAAGACGATCCTGTCGCGCAACACGTCACCCGATATCCCGTTCAGCGTGTCGCTCAATCCCTACCGGGGTTGCGAGCACGGCTGCATTTATTGCTTCGCGCGGCCCACGCACAGCTATCTCGGCCTGTCGCCGGGCCTTGATTTTGAATCCCGGCTCTTCGCCAAGGTGAATGCTCCCGAACTGCTGCGGCGCGAACTCGCCAAGCCCGGCTACGTCCCCGAACATATCGCCATCGGCGTCAACACTGACGCCTACCAGCCCTGCGAGCGCGAACGCCAGATCACGCGCCAGGTATTGGAGGTCTTGTCCGAATGCCGCCACCCGCTTGGCCTGATCACCAAATCATCGTTGATCGAACGCGACATCGACCTGCTGGCGCCGATGGCGGCCAACAACCTGGCGTGCGCGGCGGTGACGCTCACGACGCTCGATGCGCAGATATCACGCACGCTCGAGCCGCGCGCAGCCGCACCGATGCGCCGCCTGCGCACGATCCGCACGCTGACCGACGCCGGCATTCCCGTCAGCGTGAGCGTGGCGCCGATCATCCCGTTCGTGACCGAGCCCGAGATCGAACGCATCCTTGAAGCGGCGCGCGATGCCGGTGCGGTCGGCGCGCACTACACGGTGCTGCGCCTGCCGCACGAAGTCAATCCGCTGTTTCAAGAGTGGTTGCAAGCCCATTTCCCGGACCGCGCGCAGCGGGTGATGAACCGCATCCGCGAGATGCGGGGTGGCAAGGATTACGATGCCGACTTTGCACGGCGCATGCATGGCGACGGCGTGTGGGCCGACCTGATCCGTCAGCGCTTTGAAAAAGCGGTCGAGCGCCTTGGCTTCAAATCCTTGCGCGGGCGTTTCGGGCGGCTCGATCGCTCGCAATTCCGGCGGCCACTGGTGGTGCCGGCGGGTACAGCGAAGGCACGCGCAAGCGTCGCGAGCCAGTTGGACCTGTTCTGAACGCGCGCGTGTACATCGACGCAATTCTCGAGCACATATGTTGCAATTGCCGATGGTGGCCGCCGCCGGCATCGATGCTTGTCTGACGCTTGTTCCTGGCAGGCCCGCCATGGTTGCCGACCCTGCGCTGGCTGGTACACCATTGACGTCCATCTACCGAGCAACCCGCCTCGATTGCCCATGCGATACTCGCATCAATCAAAAGGAGAGCGCGATGTTTTTCGATAGCTGGGAAAGTCTGTACCGTGTTGTCGTGGTCGGGGTTGCTGCTTATGCGGGCCTGATCTTTCTGCTTCGGCTAAGCGGCAACCGAACGCTTTCAAAAATGAACTCGTTCGATTTTGTCGTGACGGTGGCGTTCGGATCGACCTTGTCGACCATCCTGGTCAACCAGAATGTCAGCCTGGCGCTGGGCCTGGCTGCACTGGCCCTGCTGGTCGTGCTGCAACTGGCGATCACGTGGTGCTCGGTGCGCTCATCGCTGGTCAACGCCATCGTCAAGACCAGGCCGACCGTGCTGCTGAAAGGTGGCCAGCTCTGCCAGGATGCCCTCAAGCGTGAGCGCGTAACCGACGACGAGGTCATGGCCGCAGTGCGCAAGCAAGGGCGCGGATCGTTGCACGACATCGATCTCGTCATCCTTGAAGCCGATGGCAGCCTGTCGGTCATTCCGACCAGCCAGGCCGGTGACCGCTCCGCCTGTGCAAAACTTGGCAGCCTCGGCGACTGACCGGCGTTGCGCTGCGCCTCAGGTGGCGCAGGGCACCACTTTCCGCACGAGCCGTTCCACGCTCAGGCCCTGTATCAACACCGACAGTACAACCACGATATAGGTCATCGTTACGATCACGTCGCGTTCCGGGCCGGCAGGCAGCGACAGGGCCAGTGCCACGGAAATCCCGCCGCGCAAGCCACCCCAGGTCAGCACCTGCCACGCGCCTTCCGGCAGGCCGGCGCGTTTGCCGAGCGCTGCCACCGGCAGACCGGCGCTAAGCAGGCGGGCAAGCAAGGTCACCCCGGCCGCGAGCAGTCCTGCGGCCAGCAACGGCCCCGAAAACGGCAACAGCAGGGCTTCGAATCCGATCAGCACGAACAGCACGGCGTTCAGCATCGAATCGAGCAGTTCCCAGAAGCCGTCGAGCTGTTCGCGCGTGTGCGCCGACATCGCCTTGCGCCGGCCGCGATTGCCGATCAGGATGCCGGCCGCAACCATTGCCAGCGGACCGGACACGCCGAGAACATGGGTCAGGCTGTAGCCGCCCAGGACCGCTGCCACTGTCAGCAGGACTTCCTCCTGGTAGCTGTCGATGCTTTTGAGCATGAGGTAAGTCACGCCGCCGAGCACGGCGCCGAACGCGATGCCACCGCCGGCTTCGCGCAGCAACAGCACCGAGGTTTCGACGCCGCCCGGCACATGGTGCTCGACCGCAATCGCTGCCATGACTGAAAAGATGACGATCCCGACGCCGTCGTTGAACAAGGATTCGCCTGACACCACCGACTCGAGACTGGCCGGCGCCCCGACCTTGCGCAGCAGTCCGGTAACCGAAATCGGGTCGGTCGGCGCGATCAGCGCGCCGAATACCATGCAGAACGCCAGCGGAAGGGCGAGTCCGGTCAGCGGCAGCAGGTAGTACAGGCCGAATCCAACCGCCACCGCGGCGGCCAGCGTGCCGAACACCGCCAGCAGACCGATCTGCCAGCGGTAGCGCGCCAGTTGCTGCAGGTCGACGTGCAGGGCGCCCGCGAACAGCAGCAGGCTGAGCATGCCTTCCATGAGCACCTGCGAAAAGTCGACCGTACCGAGCAGCTCGGCCGCATACTGCCGCGGATGGGTCACGCCCGCGTAGTCGAGCAGGAGCGCCGCAGTGGAGAGCATCAGGGCCGCAGCCATCACCCCGATCGTCGACGGGAGCTTGAGGAAGCGGGCGTTGAACCAGGCGATCACGGCAGTGATAACCAGGAAGACCGGAATAAATTCAGGCATCGTTGGGCCTTTCGCTTGAACAGGTGGTGGTGCCGGATGCCACGAACGGTTGGGAAGGGGCTGTCTTCAGGCTGCGGCTCGCGCGCCTGCTGGCCAGTTTGCCGTAGCGGGCATGGCAGAGGCGTACCTGCGCCAGATCGGGGGCAAAGTCGAGTGCGCGCTCGGCCCGTGCCAGCGCGAGGCCGGCGTGATGGCGTGCGGCGGTGCGCGTTGTTGCGTCGTCGCAGGTACCGATCTCGCCCAGCACGCGCTGCACATGCAGCGCCACTTCGACCAGATGGGCACCGTCGCGCGCGATGGCGGTAAAGCTCTCTTCGACCATGTCGCCGAGCACCAGGCATGGCACCGACACCCGGCTGCATTCCGGCTCGGCGTGTTCGGCCTGACGGCCCCAGAGCGCGAACAGGCGGTGCAGCGTGTCGAGGATGGCGATGGCCGTGCCCGGATCGTTGATCGCCGGCGACAGCGCGCGGCAGCCGATCTCGGCCAGCACCACGAGTCCGAAGCGGGGGTCGTCGTCGAACTGGCGCAGCGGGCCGATAATGAATGCCTTGTCGAGGTCGGCTTGAGCAGGGGACGTACTGTCGACGCCATCATTGAGGATATGGGCGAGCGGGCGCGAAGGGACGACCGACGCGCCCGGCAGTACCGCCAGGCTGATACGTAATTTGTGTTTGGTGGCGCAGCGCTGCAACAAATCCATATCGACCCGCTGCAGAAATCCGATGCGCTCGCTGTACATCGGCACACCGAGCGGCGCGTCGTGCAGCGCCACGCCGCCGAGCCACGGGTCGTTCTGGCGCCGTTTCATGGCAGCCATGGTCGCCTGCTCGACCTTGGCAATGACGGCGCCGAGCCGCCCCAGTCGCGCGATGCTGTCGACCCAGCGCACGAACACCAGCACGACGGCAACGATGGTGAGCAGCGTCAGAACAAACAGCGTGAAGCGGCCCGCCTTGCCAAAATAGTCGTTGGTCGTGGCACTCAGGGCGACGATGGCGTAAATGAACGCCCCCACGAAGATCGACAGTGCGTTCTGCGATACGTCATCCGCCACGATCAGCGGGAAAGCGCGCGCGGTGGCGGATTGCCCGGTCGATGCATATGCCGACACCATCGACGCGACGGCGAAGGTGGCCACGCCCAGCATGCTCGCGGCAATGATCTCCAACATGTCGACCACCGAACCTTGCGCGATCTCCGGAACCTTCCAGTCGATCGGAATGGTATCGGCGAGTTGCGCCAGAAGGACGCCGCCGACGGACAGGATGCAGGCGATCAGCGGTTTGACCCAGAGGCGCTCCCGCAGGCGGTTGAACAGGAACTGCAGTCGATTTCGCATGATTCTGTCAGCTTTCGGTTAGCGTCTGGTGCAGGCGCCCGGCCTGCTGGCGGTGACAGCAGACGCCAAAGTCTGGATGCCGGACCGCAGCTTGTCGGTTCGCGATGCAACACACACGGGTGGCAGCCGGCACGTGTGCCAGCGCCCTCAAGCCGCGGGCTTACCGGCTCGGCGCGCGACGGACCGCGATCTCGGGATTGGCCAGGTGAACCGTCTGGGTCGGGTAGGCGAAGCCGATTCCCGCATCCTCGAAGCGCTCGAACAGAAGCTCGTTGATTGCCTGCTGGATGTCCATATAGACGCCATAGTCCGGCGACAGCACGGTGTAGACGATCTCGAAGTCGAGCGACGACGCGCCATATGCCTTGAAGTGCGCGCGGTCGAAGCGCACGTTCGCTTGCGCTTCGACTGCTGCGCGCAGCATGCCGGGAATGGCGCGTAACTGCTCGCGGCTGATCTCGTAGACGACACCGATCGAAAACACGATACGGCGCGTCTCCATGCGCTTGAAATTGTGAATCCGGCTCTGGAGCAGGTCGCTGTTGGAGAACACGACCTGCTCGCCGCCGAGGCCGCGGATGCGGGTTGTCTTCAGGCCCACATACTCCACCGTCCCTGACACATCGCCGACCGAGACGAAATCGCCCACCACGAACGGTTTGTCGAGCACGATCGACAGCGAAGAAAACAGGTCGCCCAGGATGTTCTGGAGCGCAAGCGCCACCGCGATGCCGCCGATGCCCAGGCTGGCCACGAGGGTCGTAATGTTGACCCCAAAGTTATCCAGAATCATCAGCAGGATGACCAGCCACAGGAAGGTGCGTGCCAGGAACCCGATGGCCGCGGTCGAGGTGGCGCTGGCCACATCTTCGGCGCTGCGCTTCGCGCGATAGCGGCGCAACCAGGCATGCAGGCCAGCGTCAGCCCAACGCGCCACCTGCAGCAGCAGAACGGCCACGGTCAGGTGCGACAGCAAGGTTGCAAGCTTGGGCGGCAGCGTCAGCCAGTGCGCTCCGGCGAACAGGCCGATGAGTACGATGAACAGGGGGTGCGTTGCTGACAGTACCTTGATGGCGAGATCATCAAGATAAGTCTCGGTGTGCGCGGCGTAGGCGCCAAGCCGCTTGACCAGCACCCGCTTGATGATGAAAAGTGCCAAGGAGACAGTCAGGGCGACGCCGATGGCGACTGCCCAGACCGTCAATTCGTTATCCAGGATGATGTAGTTCATTGGTGGGTGCCGTTGCGCGTGGTCGTTGATTCTTAATATTGTAGAGACGATAACGTATTCGTACAAATCCACATGCCGTGTACCGTACCGGACGGGCGCCGCCGACGGAGCAGGGACCGTTCGTGGCAGGTTGGCAACTGCTACTTGTCGCGCCGAAACGTACGGCGCCCGCTGGCCAGATTGCGTAGGCTTGAGCCTGGATACCGGATGGCGAGCCGCTGCGCAGGCGCGGGGCGGCAACGTTGAACGGTGATATCGGTTGAGCCCGGAAACCTGGAGAGCCTATGACAAACGACAATGTTCAAGATTGCATCGATGCCTGTAACGCCTGTGCGGCAGCTTGCGATGCATGCTCCGCCGCCTGCCTTGGCGAGGAGGATGTCAAGATGATGTCGCGCTGTATCTCGCTCGATATGGACTGTGCAGCCATTTGTCGGCTTGCTGCCGCGTACATGGCACGCGGTAGTGAATTCACTGCGGCAATCTGCTCGCTCTGCGCGCAGATCTGCTCGGCCTGCGGCGACGAGTGCGCGCAGCATGAAATGGATCATTGCCAGCGCTGTGCGCAAGCATGCCGGCGCTGCGCCGAGGCCTGCCGCGCGATGGCCGGTCCGGCCTGACGCCTGCTGCGAAAGGTACTGAAGCGTTCGTTTTATCTTAAGATGCAACATTGACCGGCTGACCAATCCGAATGGCGGTATTGGCGCTGGTCTCCCGCACGAGGCATGGCTGTGCAGCGCTAGCGCACGGCTTGAAGCCGACGCGTTGCATTTCAAGAGAATCCATGAGCCCTTCGGTCAGTGCAGGACAGGACGCGATCCCCGGCGCAATCAGCGCTGACGGCGTTGCCGTATCGATGGAACAGGCGCTGCATACCGCCGGCGTCGGCAAGTTCCAATACCGCATTTTCCTGATCTTCGGTCTGGTGTGGCTGGCCGACGCGATGCAGGTGCTGTCGATCGGCTTTTCTGCGCCGTCGATCGCAAAAACCTTCGGGCTGTCGATGCCGCAGGCACTGCAGACGGGGACCGTGTTCTTCGTCGGCATGCTGATCGGCGCGTTTGCCTTCGGGCGCCTGGCGGATCGCATCGGCCGCCGGCCCGTGCTGCTGATGGCGGTGGTGATCGATGCCTGCTTCGGCGTGGCGTCGGCGTTCGCGCCCGATTTTACGTGGCTGCTGGCGCTGCGCCTGATGACGGGCATCGGCGTGGGCGCGACGCTGCCGGTCGACTACACGATGATGGCCGAATTTTTGCCCAGTGACCGGCGCGGCCGCTGGCTGGTGCTGCTCGAATCGTTCTGGGCGCTCGGCACGATCGCTCTGGCCGTGCTGGCCCTGTGGGCGGTGGGCTGGGGCGACGATGCGTGGCGCGTGATCTTCTTTGTCACCGGCATCCCGGCGCTCATCGGCATCGTGCTGCGCTGGTATATCCCCGAGTCGCCCATGTACCTGCATCGCAGCGGCAAACCGGACGAGGCGCGCGCCGTGCTGGCGCGCGTGGCCAGGGCCAACGGCCGCACGGTCGCAATACCGCCGTTGCTGCCCGAGCCGCAGGTCAGGACGACATTGCTGTCGCTGTTCTCGGGCGGGCTGCGCCGGCGCAGCATCGCGCTGTTCGTCGCCTGGGGCCTGATTTCGATTGCCTACTACGGCGTGTTCGTCTACCTGCCGATCCGGCTGAGCGCGGAAGGCTTCGGCTTCATGCGCGGCCAGGAATTCCTGATCGTGCTGGCGCTGGTCCAGTTGCCCGGCTTCGCGCTGGCAGCCTACGGCGTCGAACGCTGGGGCCGCAAGCCGACGCTCGTCGGTTTTCTCTTGCTCAGTAGTGTCGGATGCCTCGGCTACAGCCTGGGCAGCTCGACCGTGCTGGTCGTCGGTTCGACGCTGTTGATGAGCTTTGCGCTGCTGGGCACGTGGGGCGCGCTGTATGCGTTCACGCCCGAGGTCTACCCGACCCGCCTGCGCGCCAGCGGCATGGGCATGGCCGGGGCAGTTGCCCGTTTCGGCGGCCTGTTCGCGCCCGCGATCGTCGCGCCGGTGATGGCGACGCACTTCACGCTGGCGCTGATCATGCTCTCTGGTTTCCTGCTCATGGGCGCCATTGCCATCCTGTGCGTGGACACCGAGTCGCGCCAGCGCGCGCTCGACTGAACCGTTGAGTTGTCACGGCGGCTCGGCTAGGATGTCGCATCAATCGTTACAGGATGCAGGCATGGGTGAGCAAGAGGCGGGCAGTCGGCTGGTAGTGTTCGTCGGCGCCGAGTCGACGGGAAAATCGACATTGGCCAGCATGCTGGCGCGCGGGCAGGGCGCGCAGTTCGTGCCCGAGATCGGCCGTTTCGTCTGGGAAGAAAAGCAGGGCCAGCTGGTGGCCGCCGATTACGTCGAGATCGCCGAACGGCACCGCGCTGCCGAAGACGCCGCTATCGCGAACGCCGCTGGCGACTACGTCTTCGTCGACACCAATGCACTGACCACGCTGCTGCTTGGCCTGCGCTTCGGCCAGGTCACCGAGCCGGTGCCACCGGCCTTGCTGCGCTACGCGCTGGAATGCCGCACGCGCTACCTGCACCACTTCGTGTGCGCCGACGACATCCCCTACGAAGAAGAGCCCGGCGTGCGCGAGAACGCGGCGTGGCGCACGCAGATCCAGCAACTGGTGCTGGACGATCTGGATGGGCGCGGCATCGGCTACACGATCCTGACGGGTTCGCTCGAACAGCGTGCTGCGCGCGTGCTGGCCACACTTGCAGCCATCGCGCCGCAGGGGAACTCAATTACGCGTACTGCTGCGTAACACCCATCTCCGCCAGATGCCGTTCGATCTCGAACACGTGCGCATCGGGTTTGCCCAGCGCGCGCAGTGACTGGGCCAGGCCCAGCAGGTAGTCGCTGTTCGGGCCGCTCGGGCCGCGCGCCGTGGCGATCTGGCGCGCAATGGCGTGTTCATCGGCCGGACCCAGATACGCTGCGTTGTCGTGCGTGGCGATATACACGATGCCTTCGTCGCTGCTGCCGTCATCAAACTGCATTTGCGTTGCCAGGCGCAGGTAGCCGTTCTTTTCGCGATGGTCGAGATGCGCGAATTCTTCGGGCGTGACGAGAAACGCCATGCCGTGGCAGACGGCGTCAGGATCCTGCACCAGCGTCACCACGCGCCCCGGCGCGGCCTCGGTGCCGCGGTGATCGTGTGAGCCTTGCCAGAAGCGGCGCGTCCAGCCGCGGATAAACGCAGCGCGCTTTTCGAGAAACGGGAAATCGGGTTTGAAGATCAGGGAGCCGTAGCCAAACAGCCAGACGCTGGCATGGCCATCGAACTTGTTCATCTGGCGGTTGATCGCGATCGTATCGAGGGACATCGTGGGTCCGATAAAAAAGACACGACCCATTGTAGCGTGCCTTTTTGTGAGAATCAGCCTTCCGCTTGCGCCCGTTTTACATATGCAAAGAGGAATTCCACATAACTCTCGGCGGCTGGCGACAGCGACCGGCCGGGCCGCGTGTAGACGAAAAAGCGCCGCTGCAGCGTCGGCGCATCGAGCGGGCGCATCGTCAAGCCGTACAGCGTGGCCAGCGGCGCCGCGTAGGGCAGGCATACCGTGACGCCCAGACCCGCGCTGACCATGGCCAGCGCCGTCGTCATGAACGTCACTTCGTGCGCCGGCGTGAGCGCAACGCCCGTGCGCGAGGGCTGCACCGCGTCGAGCAGCAATTCGGTGAACTGGCCCTGCAGCGAAATGAACGGGTAGGCCGCCGCATCCTGCCACGTCACGCGCTCGAGCGCGGCCAGCGGATGCTGGTGCGGAAACACCAGCGCGAACGGCATGGTGAACAGTTCGCGCGCCAGCAGTGGCGGCGCGGGCGTGCGTTCCGGGCCGATCCCCACATCGGCCTCGCCCGACAGCACGCGCGTAATGACACCCTCGACTTCGGTATCGGCCAGGCGTACGACGATCTCGGGGTGCTGCGCGCGGTAGGCGGCAATGCTTGGCGGCAGCAGGGTGCACGCCATCAGCTGTGGCGCCGCGATGCGCACGACGCCTTTCTTCAGGCGCGTATGGTCGGCCACGTTAGCCAGCGCACCGTCCAGGTCGTCGATGATCTGGCTAAATAAGGGCAGCAATTCGCGACCGATATCGGTCAGGCCGATCCGGCGCGTGCTGCGGTCGACGACCCGGGCGTCCAGCGTCTGCTCGAGCTCCTTGATCAGGCCCGACAGTGCCGATTGCGTCACGTGCAGCGACTGCGCGGCCAGCGTGAAGTTGCCGGTGCGGGCCAGCGCGACGAAGGCGCGCATTTGTCGTAACGTTGGATTCATCAGATAAGGTGATATATCACGCTGAAAATATCGTTTGTATGATAGTGCGTTTTACCTTGTAATGGCGGCTACTCAGCAATAACAAAAGGATAGTCCATGAAACTCGCCACCCTCAAAGCCGGCGGCCGCGACGGCACCCTGGTCGTCGTCAGCCGTGACCTGGTCACCTGCCAGCAAGTCCCGACCATCGCGCGCACGCTGCAGGCCGCGCTCGACAACTGGGATGCGTGCAAGCCGCAGCTCGAAGACGTCTATGCCCAGCTCAATGACGGCAACGCCGAGGCGGCCGAATCGTTCATCGAAGAAGATTGCCACTCGCCGCTGCCGCGCGCCTACCAGTGGGCCGACGGCTCGGCTTACATCAACCACGTCGAGCTGGTGCGCAAGGCGCGCGGCGCCGAGGTGCCGGCGTCGTTCTATACCGATCCGCTGATGTACCAGGGCGGTGGCGATTCCTTCGTCGGCCCGACGGACCCGATCGCGGCCCTGTCCGAAGACTGGGGCATCGATCTCGAAGCCGAGGTGGCCGTGGTCACGGACGACGTGCCGATGGGTGCCGACGCAGCCGAGGCTGCCAGCGCCATCCGCCTCGTCATGCTGGTCAACGACGTGTCGCTGCGTAATCTGATCCCGAACGAACTGGCCAAGGGCTTCGGTTTTTACCAGTCGAAGCCGGCCAGTGCCTTTTCGCCGGTGGCGGTCACGCCGGATGAGCTGGGCGACGCCTGGCAGGGCAACAAGCTGCATCTGCCGATCCTGGTCACGCTCAATGGCGCCGCGTTCGGCAAACCCAACGCCGGCGAAGACATGACCTTCAGCTTCGCCCAGCTGATCGCGCACGCGGCGACCACGCGCGAACTGTGCGCGGGCAGCATCATCGGCTCGGGCACCGTGTCGAACAAGCAGGGCGGGCTGTATGGCTCGAGCGTCGAGCATGGCGGCGTGGGCTATTGCTGCCTGGCCGAAGTGCGCATGTACGAAACCATCGAAGGCGGCGCACCCAAGACGCCGTACCTGTCATTCGGCGACACGGTGCGCATCGAAATGCTGGATGCGAGCGGGGCCAGCATTTTTGGCGCCATCGATCAGGAAGTCGTCCGTTACCACGAGAGACAACCATGAAACTGTATACCTACTTTCGCAGCTCGGCCGCGTATCGGGTGCGCATTGCGCTGCACCTGAAAGGGCTGGCTTACGATGCGGTGCCGGTGCACCTGCTCAAGGATGGCGGGCAGCACCTGCAGGACGACTATCGCCAGATCAATCCGAGCGGCCTGGTGCCGGCGTTTCAGGATGACCGCATCACACTGTCACAGTCGCTGGCGATCATCGAGTATCTCGAAGAAGTGTATCCGGACGTGCCGCTGCTGCCGAAGGATGCACCGGGCCGGGCGCGCGTGCGCGAGCTGGCCCAGATCATCGGCTGCGACATCCACCCGATCACCAATCTGCGCGTGCTCAATTACCTGGCGCGCGACATCGGCGTGCCCGATCAGGCCAAGACCGAGTGGTACCGCCACTGGGTGATCGAGGGCCTGCAATCGCTCGAAGCGCACCTGGCGCGCGATCCGGGCGCGGGGCCGTTCTGCCATGGCGACCATCCGACCATCGCCGACTGCTACCTGGCGCCGCAGGTATTCAATGCACAGCGCTTCAATATCGATGTGGCGGCCTATCCGAATATCGAGCGCATCAATGCGCTGTGCATCGCGTTGCCCGCGTTCCAGGCGGCGCACCCGTCGCGCCAGCCCGATTCCGAATAGCGCGCGGGTGGATGCGAAGGGCGGCGGCGCGCTACAATCGCCGCCTCCTTCGATTGCCATTTCGCCATGACCGCCACTGCCGCGCCTGCCTCCAGTCCCATCGCCATCCCTGCACCGATCCTGCAGGCCCTCGACCTGGCCGACGCCTCATGGCGTCCGATTCTCGAAGCGGGCCTGCAGGCGGTGGCCCGCGCCAATCCTGATTATTTGCCGGCGCTGGCGCAGGACGATTACGTCCCCACGGAACACCGCATGTTCGCCGCCTTCGCCCAGCCGCTGGACAAGGTGCGCTACGTGCTGGTGGGGGAGGGGCCGTACCCGCGCGCTGCAAGCGCCACTGGCGTGAGTTTCATGGACGGCGCCGTTGGCGACCTGTGGAGCGATGCCGGACTGTCCAAGCCGGTGAACCGGGCGACGTCACTGCGCAACTTCATGAAAATGCTGCTGGTGGCAGGCGGCCAGTTGCAGCCCGATGCGACGAGCGGGGAGGCGCTGGCGCCGATCGCCCAGGCCGCGCGGGTTGATGGCTCGATCCAGACCTTGGCGCAACTGCAGGACAATCTGATGCATGAGGGCTTCTTGCTGCTCAATGCCGCGCTGGTGTTTCGCAAGCATGTCAAGCCGGTCATCGATGCGCGCGCCTGGTTGCCGTTCCTGCAGACGGTACTGGCGGCGCTGGCCGCCCAGCCGCAGGTGCCGACGCTGGTCCTGTGGGGCAAGATTGCCGAGCAATTGCAGAAGTTGCCAGAAACGGCCGCGTTCCCGCAGGCAGTGGCCGAACATCCTTACAACCTGAGCTTCATCGGGCATCCGGGCATGCAGGCGCTGTTCGGGCCGATGGCATTGTTGCGCGCCCGTTGAGGGGGCGTGGAGACCGCCTATTCGTCAATGAGATGACCCGCCGTTTTTGGGGTGGTCCAAGACAAGATCATTGCGATTTGCTATACTTGACTAAATCGTTCAACTAATCAGGTCTTTCCCCGCTCTCAGAGGGAAACGTGCTGCAGACCGCGGTGCCGACTTGGTACTTGGACAAGAGAAATATTTTATCATTCACCGGGGTTGAAATGCGTCTGACCACCAAAGGCCGTTTTGCTGTCACTGCGATGATCGACCTTGCCATGCGTCAAGGCAATGGTCCGGTCACGCTGTCGGGCATCAGCCAGCGCCAGGCCATTTCGCTGTCGTACCTCGAGCAGCTGTTTGGCAAGTTGCGCCGTCATGAGATCGTCGAATCGATCCGTGGTCCGGGCGGCGGCTACAGCCTGGCCCGCGCGGCAGGCAAGGTGACGGTGGCGGACATCATCATCGCCGTCGACGAGCCGCTCGATGCAACCCAGTGCGGCGGTAAAGAGAACTGCCATGGCGCCCACACCGACGGCGCCCGCTGCATGACCCACGAACTGTGGACCACGCTGAACGAAAAAATGGTCGACTACCTCGATTCGGTATCGTTGCAAGACCTCGTCGACCAGCAGCGCCAGAAAGAACAGAACGTCGTGCACGTGCACCGCGGCGCCCCCGCCGCAGTCGGACATAACTAAAGCTACCGGAGTAAATCAGATGAACGCGCCTATGGACAAGACCACCGAGCAAAGCTTCGCGCCAGCTCCCCATTTTCCGATCTACATGGATTACTCGGCCACGACGCCGGTCGATCCACGCGTCGCCGACAAGATGATCCCGTTCCTGCGCGAGCAGTTCGGTAATCCTGCGTCGCGCAGCCACGCCTACGGCTGGAACGCCGAAGCGGCCGTCGAAGAAGCACGCGGCCACGTCGCCGCGATCATCGGTGCCGATCCGCGCGAAATCGTCTGGACCTCCGGCGCGACCGAAAGCAACAACCTGGCGATCAAGGGCGCGGCCCAGTTCTACAAGACCAAGGGCAAGCACATCATCACGGTCAAGACCGAGCACAAGGCCGTGCTGGACACCGTGCGCGAACTCGAACGCGTCGGCTTCGAAGCGACCTACCTCGAGCCGCAGGCCAACGGCCTGATCACCGTCGAGCAGCTGGCAGCGGCGATCCGCCCTGACACGATCCTCGTGTCGGTCATGTTCGTGAACAACGAAATCGGCGTCGTGCAACCAATCGCCGAAATCGGCGAACTGCTGCGCTCGAAGGGCATCATCTTCCATTGCGACGCGGCCCAGGCCGTTGGCAAGGTCGAGATCAACCTCGAAGTCCTGAAGGTCGACCTGATGACCTTCACCGCGCACAAGGCCTATGGCCCGAAAGGCATCGGCGCCCTGTACGTGCGTCGCAAGCCGCGCGTGCGCCTCGAAGCGCAGATGCACGGTGGCGGTCACGAGCGTGGCATGCGTTCGGGCACGCTGCCGACGCACCAGATCGTCGGCATGGGCGAAGCATTCCGCCTGGCCAAGGTCGAGATGGACAGCGAGCTGGCACGCGTGCGCGCACTGCGCGATCGCCTGGCCCGTGGCCTGATGGAGATCGAAGAAGTCTATATCAACGGCGACATGGACCACCGCGTGCCGCATAACCTGAACGTCTCGTTCAACTATGTCGAAGGCGAGTCCCTGATCATGGCGATCAAGGACCTGGCCGTGTCGTCCGGTTCGGCCTGTACCTCGGCCAGCCTGGAACCATCGTACGTGCTGCGCGCCCTGGGCCGCAGCGACGAGCTGGCGCACAGCTCGATCCGCTTCTCGATTGGCCGCTTCACGACCGAAGAAGAAATTGATTTTGCCGTCAACCTGCTCAAGAGCAAAGTTGGCAAGCTGCGTGAACTGTCGCCGCTGTGGGACATGTTCAAGGACGGGATCGACATCAGCTCGATCCAGTGGGCTGCACACTGATCTGCTCATACCGAGCGCGCATTTTCTAAACATACTGGAGCATCACCATGGCATATTCGGACAAAGTACTGGACCACTACGAAAACCCACGCAACGTCGGCGCGTTCGACAAGGGCGACGATGACATCGGCACCGGCATGGTCGGCGCGCCGGCCTGCGGCGACGTCATGAAGCTGCAGATCAAGGTCAACGACCAGGGCCTGATCGAAGACGCAAAGTTCAAGACGTATGGCTGCGGTTCGGCCATCGCATCGAGCTCGCTGATCACCGAGTGGGTCAAGGGCAAGAGCCTGGACGAAGCACTGGCCATCAAGAACACGCAGATCGCTGAAGAGCTGGCACTGCCGCCAGTCAAGATCCACTGCTCGATCCTGGCAGAAGACGCGATCAAGGCCGCTGTGGCCGACTACAAGGCAAAGCACGCCGACAAAGCAGCAGCGTAATCCCTGGTAGCAGCGTAATCCCTGGTAATAGAACTGAGCTGGAGAAGCACAACATGGCAATCACCCTGACCGAAAAAGCTGCAAAGCACGTCAACCGTTACCTCGAACGCCGGGGCAAGGGCATTGGCTTGCGTTTCGGTGTGCGCACCACCGGCTGCTCCGGCCTGGCCTACAAGCTCGAGTACGTCGATGAAAGCGCCAACGAAGACAGCGTCTTCGAATCGCATGGCGTGCAGGTATTCGTTGACCCGAAAAGCCTGCCGTACATCGACGGTACCGAGCTCGATTTCGCCCGCGAAGGCCTCAACGAGGGCTTCCGCTTCAATAATCCGAACGTCAAGGACAATTGCGGCTGCGGCGAGAGCTTCCGCATCTGATCGCGCATGCAGAATCACTTCGAACTGTTTCAACTGCCGGCCCGCTTCGAGGTCGACCAGAGCGCCCTGGATGCCGCCTACCGCGAGATCCAGGGCCGTGTCCATCCTGACCGCTTTGTCGGCAGCAGCGACGGCGAAAAACGCGTCGCGATGCAATGGGCCACGCGCGCCAACGACGCCTACCAGACCCTGCGCAATCCGCAAAAGCGCGCGCAGTATCTATGCGAGCTGAACGGCGTCGACCTGCAGACCGAATCGAATACCGCGATGCCCACCGCGTTCCTGATGCAGCAGATGGAATGGCGCGAAGAACTTGGCGATGCGCGTGCTGGCAAGGATGCTGCCGCGCTCGACGCCCTCGATGCGCAGGTGCGGGCCGAACGCAAGCAGATGCTGGTCACCGTTGGCCAGCAGCTCGATGCGGGCGACTACGCCGCTGCCGCGCAGGGCGTGCGCTCGCTGATGTTCCTCGACAAGTTCGGCGACGAAGTGCAGTACGCCTTCGAAGCGATCGAGGCATAACCTTCCTGCTCTTCATCGTGGGCGGCGGTGTCGTCCACGCCCCGCTATTCCGGCCGTACGCGTAAAATAGCGTCCGCACCGTCCCGGCACGCAAAAATAACACTGGTATCACGACTATGGCACTCCTCCAAATCGCCGAACCCGGCATGTCCACCGCCCCGCACCAGCACCGCCTGGCCGTGGGCATCGACCTGGGCACCACCAATTCGCTCGTCGCCACCGTTCGCAGCGGCAGCCCTGAAGTGCTCAGCGACGAGGAGGGCCGCTCGCTGCTGCCGTCGATCGTGCGCTACCTGGACAACGGCCATGCCCACATCGGCCACAAGGCGCGCGCGCACCAGACCACCGACCCGAAGAACACGATCGTTTCGGTCAAGCGCTTCATGGGCCGTGGCCTCAAAGACATCACGCACGCAGAAAACCTGCCGTACGACTTCGTCGATGGCGAGGGCATGGTTCAGTTGAACACCGTCGCCGGCGTGAAAAGCCCCGTCGAAATCTCGGCCCAGATCCTGGCCACGCTGCGCCAGCGCGCCGAAGATTCGCTCGGCGACGACCTCGTTGGCGCCGTGATCACGGTGCCGGCGTACTTCGACGATGCACAGCGCCAGGCAACCAAGGATGCGGCCCAGCTGGCCGGCCTGAACGTCCTGCGCCTGCTGTCCGAGCCGACCGCCGCCGCCATCGCGTATGGCCTCGACCAGGGCAAGGAAGGCGTGTACGCCGTCTACGACCTGGGCGGCGGCACGTTCGACATCTCGATCCTCAAGCTCTCGAAAGGCGTGTTCGAAGTGCTGTCCACCGGTGGCGACTCGGCCCTGGGCGGCGACGATTTCGACCATCGACTGTTCTGCTGGATCATGGAAAAAGCGCGCCTGGCGCCGCTGTCGGACCAGGACACCGCAACGTTGATGGTCAAGGCCCGCCAGGCCAAGGAACTGTTGTCGACGAATGAAGAAACGACGATCGAGGCGATCCTGAAATCGGGCGAGCTGGTGCAGGTCACGATCACGGCCACCGAGTTTGTCGAGATCACGAAGCACCTGGTCGGCAAGACGATGAATGCGATCCGCAAGGCGATGCGCGATGCCGACACAAGCGTCGAAGACGTCGACGGCGTGGTGATGGTCGGCGGCGCGACGCGCATGCCGCATGTGCGCCGGGCGGTGTCGGAATTCTTCCAGACCATCCCGCATGCCAATATCGATCCGGACCGCGTGGTAGCGCTGGGCGCGGCGATCCAGGCCAATCTGCTGGCCGGCAACCGCGCCGACGGCGAAGACTGGCTGCTGCTGGACGTGACCCCGCTGTCCCTCGGTATCGAGACGATGGGCGGCCTGGTCGAAAAAATCATTCCGCGCAACTCGACGATTCCGGTCGCGCGCGCACAGGAATTCACGACCTTCAAGGATGGCCAGACGGCGCTGGCAGTGCACGTGGTGCAGGGCGAGCGCGAGCTGGTGTCGGACTGCCGTTCGCTGGCGCGCTTTGAGCTGCGCGGCATCCCGCCGATGGCGGCCGGCGCGGCGCGCATCCGCGTGACCTACCAGGTCGACGCCGATGGCTTGCTGGCGGTGGCCGCGCGCGAAATGCGCTCGGGCGTCGAGGCATCGATCACGGTCAAGCCGTCGTACGGTCTGGCGGACGACCAGGTGGCGCGCATGCTGCAGGATTCGTACACGTCGGCCTCGAGCGACATGCAGATGCGCGCGCTACGCGAAGAGCAGGTCGAGGCCGAGCGCATCCTGCTGGCGACGCAGTCGGCGCTGGACAGCGATACCGATCTGCTGTCGCCCGACGAGCAGGCCACGATTGCCGGGCAATTGCAAATGGTGCGCGACGCGGTGGCGATGTCGAACGACACCACGCTCGAACCGGGCCTGCGCCAGAACGTGGTACACGATGCGGTCCAGGCGCTGGCGCACGGCACCGAAGAATTCGCGGCGCGCCGCATGGACAAGAGCGTGCGCAAGGCATTGTCGGGCAAGTCGCTGGACGAAATCTGATCCGCACACCGTAAACTACAACAATCAACCGAGGTAACCCAAGTGCCACAAATCGTCATCCTCCCCCACCCAGTGCTGTGCCCAGAAGGCGCCGTGCTTGACGCGCCTAGCGGCAAATCGGTCTGCGACGTCCTGCTCGAAAACGACATCGACATCGAACACGCCTGCGACCGCGTCTGCGCCTGCACCACCTGCCACGTGATCGTGCGCGAAGGTTTCAATTCGCTGAACGAACAAGAAGAGCAGGAAGAAGACATGCTCGACAAGGCCTGGGGCCTGGAGCCCAATTCGCGCCTGTCGTGCCAGGCGATTGTCGCCGACGAAGACCTCGTCGTCGAGATCCCGAAGTACACGATCAACCACGCCGCCGAAAAGAACCACTGATCTTCATGAAGCGTGTCGAGAACGTCAAGAAAGCCCCGGCTGCGCCGGAGCTGCCACCCGAGGTTCGCCCGGGCCAGTCGATCGAGCTGCTCAAGGAGCTGCACATCCTGACCCGCGACGGCAAGTTGAACCAGGACAGCCGCCGCAAGCTCAAGCAGGTCTACCACCTGTACAACTTCATCGAGCCATTGTTGCGCGATGTGCAGGGGGCGAAGGGCAGTGTGTCGCTGGTCGACCATGGCGCCGGCAAGTCCTACCTCGGCTTCATCCTGTACGACCTGTTCGTGAAAGCCCAAGGCGAAGGCTCGCACATCTACGGCATCGAGACGCGCGAAGAGCTGGTCACCAAATCGACCGAGCTGGCCGCGCGCCTGGGCTTCAAGGGCATGTCGTTCCTGCCGCTGTCGGTGGCCGAATCGACCACGTCGAGCGCGCTCCCTGAATCGATCGACATCGTCACCGCGCTGCACGCCTGCAATACCGCCACCGATGACGCCATCGACTTTGCACTGAAGAAGAACGCGAAGCACATGGTGCTGGTGCCGTGCTGCCAGGCCGAAGTCGCCACTGTCCTGCGCAAGAACAAGGGCAAGGACGTGAAACGCAACGCGCTGACCGAAATCTGGCGCCACCCGATCCACACGCGCGAATTCGGCAGCCAGATCACCAATGTGCTGCGCTGCCTGCAGCTCGAGGCCCATGGCTACCAGGTCACCGTGACCGAGCTGGTGGGCTGGGAGCACTCGATGAAGAACGAACTGATCATCGCCACCTACAAGAACCTGCCGCGCCGCCGCCCGACCGAACGCCTGCACGAGGTGCTGGGCGAACTGGGCCTGGCAGAGATGACCGAACGTTTCTACGCCCCACAAGCCGCCACCACGGAGTGACAACAAGCATGAGCGACAACACGCAAGGCTGGATCGACCTGCGCAGCGATACGGTGACGCAGCCGGGCGCCGCGATGCGCGCCACGATGGTGGCTGCCCACGTCGGCGACGATGTGTATGGCGACGACCCCACGGTCAACCGCCTGCAGGATTATGCGGCGGAGCTGTTCGGTTACGAGGCCGGCATGTTCGCGCCGAGTGGCACGCAGACGAACCTGATCGCCCTGATGACGCACTGCGGTCGCGGCGACGAATACCTGGTCGGCCAGGAAGCGCACACCTACAAGTACGAAGGCGGCGGCGCCGCAGTGCTGGGCAGTATCCAGCCCCAGCCGATTGCCAACCAGCCGGACGGCTCGATCCTGCTTGCCGACATCGAGGCTTACATAAAGCCCGACGACATGCACTTCGCGCGCACCCGCCTGCTGGCGCTGGAAAACACGATCGGCGGCCGTGTGCTGAGCCAGGAGTACGTGGCTGCGGCCACGACGCTGGCGCACGAGAAGGGCCTGGCCACGCACCTGGACGGCGCGCGCATCTGCAATGCCGCCGTCAAGCAGGGCATCAGCCTTGCGGACGCCGTCAAGGGCTTCGACACTGTGTCGGTCTGCCTGTCCAAGGGCCTGGGCGCGCCGGTCGGCTCGGTGCTGCTGGGCCCCAAGGCCTTCATCGAGCAGGGCAAGCGCTGGCGCAAGATGCTGGGCGGCGGCATGCGCCAGGCCGGCGTGATCGCCGCCGCCGCGCACTACGCGCTCGAACACAATGTCGCGCTGCTGGCGCAGGACCATGACAACGCCACCGAACTGGCGCGTGGCCTGGCCCTGATCCCGGCGCTCACCGTCAGCACCCCGCAAACGAATATCTTCTGGATCGACGTGCCGGCTGCCGCCTGCGCACCGCTGCGCGCGGCGCTCGAACGGGCGCAGATCCGCGCCACGGTCGGCCCCAGAATGCGTCTCGTGACGCACCTCGATGTCTCCGCGCGCGATGTCCAGCGCACGGTCGACGTCTTCACCGCATTTTTTACTGATTGGCGTGCATGACAACTGAAGAAGCAATCCGCCTGGCCAAGCGCGTGGCCGACGTGGCAGGGTGCTCGCGCGCCGATGCCGAGCGTTATATCGCCGGCGGCTGGGTCAGCGTCGATGGCACCGTGGCCGAAGATCCTGCCACCCGCGTCACGCCGGAACAAAAGGTCGAGCTGCTGCCGGGCGCGACGCCCGTTGAACCGGATCCGGTGACGATCCTGATGCACAAGCCGGCCGGTATGGAAATCGAGGCGGCGCTCGCGAGCATCACCTCCGAGAACCAGGTACTGGAACACGGGCGCGGCAAGCCGTTCCTGCGGCGGCACCTGTTCAAGACCACGGCCGCCACACCGCTCGAGACCATGGCCTCGGGCCTGATCGTGTTCAGCCAGGATTTCCGCGTGATCCGCAAGCTGGTCGACGATGCATCGCGCAACGAGTCCGAATACGTCGTCGAGGTCGACGGCCAGATCGCCGACAATGGCATGGCCAAACTCGGCCGCATGTTCAAGGCCAGTTGGCAAAGCGAGCAGCGCCTGCGCATCGCCGGCAAGAACATCCAGCGCGGCCAGATCGAGCGCCTGTGCGGCGACGTCGGCCTGCGCGTGACCGCATTGCGCCGCCTGCGCATCGGCCGCATCTCGATGGGCCCGATGCCGGCCGGCGGCTGGCGCTTCCTGCGCGACACCGACCAGTTCTGATCCCGTGACGGGGAACGTGTTGATGACATGTCATGCTGGTGTCATCGACGCGTCCTATGCTGGCGGTTTTTCATCCCTGGAAAACCGACCATCATGCTGCACCGCGCCCCTGCTGCCCCTGCTGCCCCTGCTACCACCCGCTACCTTCCGATGATTGCCACGATTGCGCTGGCCTGCACGCTCGCAGCCTGCGGCGGCGACCATGACGACGAACCGACGCCCACCACGCTGACGCTGGAAAAAATCGGCAGCTACAACGGCGGCGCCGTTGGCGCGGCCGAAATCACCGCCTACGATGCGGCCAGCAAGCGCCTGTTCGTCGTCAACGGCGCCAATGGCACCGTCGACGTGCTGGACCTGAGCGCGCCGAATGCGCCCAAGCTGCTGGGCACGATCAGCGTGGCGGGCCTCGGCAAGGCCGTCAACAGCGTCGCCGTGCATGACGGCCTGGTCGCACTTGCCATCGAAGCGGCGGTCAAGACCGACCCCGGCACCGTGGCGTTCTACAATGCGGCCGACCTCAAGCTGATCAACAGCGTGAAGGTTGGCGCGCTGCCCGACATGCTGGTGTTCACGCCGGACGGCAGCAAGGTGCTGGTCGCGAATGAAGGCGAGCCAAGCGGCTACGGCGTGGCCGGTACCAGCGATCCGGAAGGCGCGGTCAGCATCATCACCGTGAATCGCGGCGGCGCGCCAAGTGTCGCCACTGCTGACTTTCGCAGCTTCAATGGCCAGGAAACGGCGCTGCGCGCGCAGGGCATCCGCATCTTTGGCCCCAATGCCAGCGCGGCGCAGGACTTCGAGCCGGAATACATCACCGTCAGCGAAGACGGCAAGAAGGCCTGGGTCACGCTGCAGGAAAACAATGCCATTGCCATCGTCGACGTGGCAAGCGCGAAGGTCACGTCGATCAAGCCGCTCGGCTTCAAGGACCACAACGTTGCTGGCTTCGGTCTGGACGCATCGGACGAAGATGGCGGCACCAATACCAACAGCGGCACGCCGGCCACGAAGATCGGCCCGCAGCCAGTCAAGGGCATGTATCTGCCGGACGCGATTGCCGGCTACACGGTCGACGGCAAGCATTACCTGCTGACTGCAAACGAAGGCGACGCCCGCGCCGACTGGCCGGGCTTCAATGAAGAGACGCGCATCCGCGCCCATTGCACGGCAGGGCTGGACCCGAGCGTGTTCCCGAACGCCGGCAACGCGACGTTCGATTCGAACCTGGGCCGGCTGCGCGTGACGACGACGCCCAACGGTGGCGGCATGACCGGCAAGAACGCCGCCGGCCAATGCACCGAGCTGTACACGTTTGGCGGCCGTTCATTCTCGATCTGGGACACCGATATCAAGCGCGTCTACGATTCGGGCGACGAGTTCGAGCGCCGCACCAGCACGCTAACGAATGCGCGCTTCAACGCCAGCAACGACAACAACAATCTCGAAGACCGCAGTGGCTCGAAAGGCCCGGAGCCGGAAGGCGTCGTGGTCGGCAAGTTCGGCGACAAGCAGTATGCGTTCGTCGGCCTGGAGCGCATCGGCGGCGTGATGGTCTACGACATCACGAAACCGGCGTCGGCATCGTTCGTGACCTACCTGAACACGCGTGATGGCGACAAGGGCGACCTGGGACCGGAAGGCTTGACATTCATCCCGGCACACAAGTCACCCAACGGCAAGCCGTTGCTGATCGTCGGTAACGAGGTCAGCGGAACGACTGCCGTCATGCAGGTCAATCTGACGTATTAATTGTCAGAGCGTTTGCCCAGCAGGCTGACACCGATGGCGGCCGCGATCAACGCGGCGCCCACGGCAAGCGTGCGGTCATTCGAGGGCGCAGCTGGCTGAACGTCGCGCCGTGGCCGGGCAGGGGCAGGGCGCTTCACCATGCCGCTGTGCACGCCACTGGCGCCTTGCTGCGGCTCGTACAGCGCGCCCACCGTGTCTTCGGTCGGGTCAGCACGCTTGGCCCAGGTTTCCATGAAGCGGTTCATGCCGGATGCCAGCAGGTCGGGCGCCAGTTGCGTGAGCTTTTTCGTCACGTCGGGCGCGCCCAGCAGCGTGACGGCGCGCGGCTTGCGCACGAGGGCGACGACGGCGTTGGCCACTTTTTCAGGGGCCAGCACGCCCGGCGGATACGACAGCTTGGCGCCCGTATAGTTGGCGGCGTGCTTGAAGCCCGGCGTGTCGACGAACGACGGGTAGATGTCGCACACGTGGATGTCGCGCTTCTTGCCCAGTTCGGCGCGCAGCGCCTCGCTGAAGCCGCGCAGCCCGAACTTGCTGGCGCCGTAGGCCGCTGCGTACGGGGTGGCGACGAAGCCGCCCGACGAAATCATGTTGACCCAGATGCCGTAATCCTGTTCCAGGAAAATCGGGATCACGGCGTGCGCGTCGTTCATGTGCGTGATCAGGTTGGTCTCGATCACCTGGCGGTGGTGCGCGATCGGCACATCGGCGAACTTGCCGACGACACCACTGCCCACATTGCTGAACCAGAGGTCGATCTGGCCGAGAAGGTCGCGTGCATCCTGCGCAAACGCGGCCACGGCGTCGGCATCGGTAGCGTCGACGACCAGCACGTCGGCATGGCCACCGGCCTGGCGGCAGCGCCGGGCGACGTCGTCGAGGCCTTCCTTGCCACGGGCGCCGAGCACGAGATGGGCGCCCTGGCGGGCGAAGGCGATGGCAGTGGCGGCGCCGATGCCGCTGGAGCCGCCCATGATGACGACGCGAAGATGTGATTGGTGCATGGCGTACCCTTATTCAATAATTGACGAGTTCGTAGACCGTTCAATTATTGGGGTATTTCCGCGACGACGTATTTCGAATTCCGCGTGACAAGTTAACGCTGTTGCAAGCGCAGCGCGTCCGTCGCATCGACGGCGCCGGTGACCGTGTCGGCAATCGCGAGCCGGACCGTGAACGTGCTGCCGCGGCCGATACCGTCACTGGCGGCGATGACGTCGCCGCCATGCAGGTCGATGATGCTCCTGACCAGCGCCAGCCCGATACCCAGGCCGCCCTGGGCCCGGTCCGGCGAGCGTTCGGCCTGCGTGAACAGGTCGAACATGCGCGGCAACAGCGACGCATCGATGCCAACGCCATTGTCGCGCACGGTAATCGCCACAGTGTCCGGTTCGCGCGCCACCGTTACCTCGATGCGTCCGCCATGGGACGTGTACTTCGCTGCGTTGTTGAGCAGGTTGGCCAGCACCTGGACTAGGCGGTGCGCGTCGCCGGCAATGTGGGCGCCGGCGGCGTCGCCCGTCACGCTCAGGGTATGGCCGCGCGCCGTGATCAACGGCTGCGACTGCTCGACGGCATTGGCCACGAGCTGCATCGGGTCGAGCAGCGCCCGGTCCAGCTTGATCAGGCCCCGGGTCACGCGCGACACGTCGAGCAAGTCATCGACCAGCGACGTCATGTGGCGCACCTGGCGGCTGATCACTTCGCTCGAGCGCCGTACCCGCTCTTCGTTGGCGGTGCCGAACTTGAGCATCTCTGCCGCTGCGGCGATGGGCGCGAGCGGGTTGCGCAGTTCGTGCGCCAGCATGGCCAGGAACTCGTCCTTGCGGCGGTCCTGATCCTGCAGCGAACCGTACAGCCGCGCGTTCTCGAAACCGGTCGCGGCGATCGACGCCAGTTGCACGAGAATGGCTTCGTCCTCGTCGGTGAAGTCGCCCTCGAACCGGTCGGATGCCTGGATCAGGCCGATGTTCTTGCCCATGCGGTCGATCAGCGGCACGGCCAGCCAGCCGCGCAGCACCGGATGCGCACCGGCATGCTCGCCAAAGCCGCGCCAGGCCGGATGCGCCTCGAGCTGCACTTGCGTGAGGCGCATCACGCGGTTGTCGCGGCACACCTGCGCGTAGATTCCGGAGCCATCTGTTTTGGCATCGTAGCCACGGTAAGCGGCGTACTTGTCCGATAGCGAGACGGCGTTGATTGCCTGGGTCCAGCCGCCCGCTTCGGTCAGCGAGACGACCGCCTGGTGGGTCTGCAGGATGTCGCGCACGGCCGTCACCAGCGCCTGCGCGATGTCTTCGGCCGCCAGCACCGTGTGCAGCGTGCGGGCTGCCTGCGCGACCTTGGCCAGCAGGGCGCTGTTGCGTTTTTCGCGGTCGAGCCGCTGGGCCAGTTCGAGCTCGGCCGAGATCATGTCGTGGATGTCGCTGTTGGCGCCGATCCACTCGCGGATCGTGCCGTCGTCGGCCAGGATCGGGATGCCCTTGACCGCGGTCCAGCGGTAACTGCCGTCGGCACTGCGCAGCCGGTACTTCGTCTCGAACACCGAGCGCGCGGCAACGCAGGCCAGCCACAGAGACTGGGCCGGTGCGCGGTCGTCGGGGTGCAAGGCATCGACCCAGCCGAAATCCTTCCACTCGTCGTAGGTCTGGCCGGTATAGGCGCGCCAGGACGGCGAGTCTTCCAGCACCCGGCCATCCGGAGTATTCGACCAGACGATCTGCGACGTGGCCATCACGAGCGAGCGGAAGCGCTGCTCGCGCAGGCGCAGCGCTCCGTCGGCCGCCATGCGCTCGGTGATGTCCTCGTGCATGAGCATTACTTCGAGCGTATTGCCGTCCTTGTCCTTGATCGGCCGCGCCTTCGCGGTAACCCAGCGCTTCGGACCGTGACCATCGAGCGCGCTGACGTCGTACAGCGCCGCCGGCAATTCAACCCGCTCTCCCTGCAGCGCCCGCGCCAGCAGCGCGGCGATGCCGTTGTCGGCCAGTTGCGGGTCGTGCAGCACGTTGTACTCGCCCAGCACATACGCCATCAGTGGCGTGCCTTCGTGGATCTGCCACAGGTTTTCCCAGGCCTTGTTGACACGCGTGGTGCGCCCCGATGGCGCGAGGATCTGGATGCTGATTGGCGCCTGTTCGAACAGGGCCTGGAAACGGGTGTCGGGCATGCTGGCTGATTCTGATTCTAAGAACGTGGGGTGCGCGGTAGAAGACAAAGCAAACTCGCGCTGATTGGTATTTCGCGACCCGCATGATGTCACAGCCTGGCCACCTTGTTGCGACGATCATTGCGTTGGTGCGTGGATGCCACGCTGGTCATGCCAGGTGCATGATGCCGGACGGCGCTGGCAGGTCGGCTTCACTGCTTGCCGTCGCGCCGTACCGGTTTGGGCAGGCTGATCTGGCGCGTACCGGCCAGGCGGTCATGCAGGAACTGCCGGTCGCGGTCGAGCCAGGCCGTTGCCGCCCAGGCAGCAACGCCGAGTGCAAGCGCGATCGCAATGTCGGTTTTTGCATGCAGCCCGAAGGCCGCGCAGACGATCAGCGCGGGCGCGAACCAGCCCCAGGCTGCCAGGTAGCGCACGATGGCGACGCGCCAGGGCAGGCGGGCATGGCCGGGCTTGACGAGCTTGATGCGCCAGGTCTTCATCGCCAGCGTATGCCCGCTGTCGCGCCAGCACCAGGTGAAGTACAGGCCCGTGATCACGAACAGGTAGACCTTCAGGCCGTGCTGGAAGAGGGGATCCTGGCGGTTGCCGGTAACGAGCAGATACAGCAGGACGGCCAGCATCTCGACCGCGAATAGCAGGAAAAATTCATACACCATCACCGTCAGGCGCCGCTTGATCGTGGGCGTGCCGGAGGCCGCCAGCGCAGCCTCGGGCAGCACGACCGGCGGCTCAGTTGCTGGCATTGGCGGCCTGCGCGGTACCGGGCTGGACGCCTGATGTGGCGACAGCGCCGCCATTCACGGGCGCTGCCGGGGCAGGCGCGGGCGGCGGCACGGTGCTCGGTGTGGGCGCTACGGGCGCCGGTACGACGGCAATCGCCGACGGCGGCGCCGCATCGGGCGTGCCGATCAGCACGCACTCGGCGCCACGGCGCGTCGTGTTTGCCGCACACGGCATCGGCACGACCAGTTGCGGCGAGTCCGGCAACGCGATCGGCACGCTCTTTTGCAGCGTGGAAGGCTTGCTAGCCAGCTTGCGCTTTTCCTCGGCCGACAACTGCTTGTAGTTTTCCCAGTTGGCGGCCTTGTCGCCCTGGGCCAGCTTGTTGGTCTTGCTGAAGTTCTCGCGCGCCAGGTCACGCTGCTGGGGCGTGAGTTTCATCCACTGGCGCATGCGTTCCTGCACGCGTTGCTGCTCGGCCGGAGCCATCGAGGCAAAGCGGGCCGACACCTCGATCCAGCGGCGCTTGCGCGCGCCTTCCATGCGGTCCCATTCGGGGGCGAGCGGTGCAAGCGCCACCTGTTGGGCGCTGCTCAGGTCGCGCCACAGCGGCTTGTCAGGGGCCTTGCGCAGCGGGCGCACGCTCGCGATCGTCTCGGTGGCTGCAGGCAGGATGGACGGTGTCTCAAAGCGATCGACGATCACCCAGGCCAGCGCAGCAGCGGCTACCACACCGATGACGGTCTTCAGCACGGGGAAACGCGATGTCGAGACGTTCTTCTTGGTCATTGCTGGCGCTGCTGCGACTCCAGATAGGCGTTGAAACCCGGGTCGAGATAGGCCGTCAGCGGCAATTCGTCGGCCAGCACAGCGGCGTCGATGTCGGCCAGTGCGGCCAGTTGCTGCTGTTGTTCATGCTCGTAGAAGCCACCCATGCCAATGACCAGCGCCAGGAGCGGCACGGCGATGGCCAGGCGCGACACGGCCGGCCCGGCAAGAAATGCGCCCAACCCGCGCCAGCCGAAGCCGGCTCTGGCGTCGGGCTTCTTGCGCGCCATGGCCGCAGCGCGTGCGGCGGCCAGCCTGTCAACCGTCGAAGCCGGCAGGTGGTCGAGCTGTTCGTCCAGCGCGTGGCGTATCTTGTACGCCAGATTGATGTCGTCGATGTTCATAGTGTGATTCCCTTGGCCTGGAGCGCTGCCGCGAGGGCGTGGGTGGCGCGCGAGCAATGCGTTTTGACGCTGCCCTCCGAGCATCCCATTGCTGCCGCCGTTTCGGCGACGTCCATATCTTGCCAGTAACGCATGAGGAAGGCTTCCCGTTGACGCGTCGGGAGTTTTTGTACTTCGTCATCGATCAAGCGCAAGGTCTGGGTACGCTCGACCTGGTCCGCGCTCGACTCTGCGGCCGCCGAACCCTGCTCGGCCTCGAGTGAGGCGAGTATATCAAAGTCATCATCGTCGTTTCCGTCGCCGCGCCCGAAGCCCGAGAACAGGCTGACCCAGGTATTGCGCACTTTCTCGCGGCGGAAGTAATCGAGGATCGTCGTCTGCAGGATGCGCTGGAACAGCATCGGCAGCTCGGCTGCCGGCTTGTCGCCGTATTTTTCGGCGAGCTTGATCATCGCGTCCTGCACGATGTCCAGCGCCGATTCGTCCTTGCGAACCGCATAGACTGCCTGCTTGAACGCGCGCCGTTCGACATTCTGCAGAAAGTCGTTAAGTTCTTTGTCTGTGGCCATGCAGGTTCAGGGGGAGGCGCGCAAGTGGGTCGTGCTTTAGGGAAAACTGTCGCATCCTAGCAAAAAACCACCCGGCCTGCATCGGAATCGCTCAGCCGCCAGTTCCGCCATGCCCGCTGCATCGGGACCACCGTGCCTGATTGGCAGATGGGCGGGTTCAGGTCCCCCGTTGCGGCATGCCCGTTGCAGAGCCCAGCGACGCAATCCGGTAAGTGGCTTTCTGTCCGCCGTCGTCGGTCATGATGAACTCGGTGCCGTCAGCGCCCATGTTGAACATGCGGCCGGCCCCGGCCGGAATCAGCGACTGCACGCGGCGCACGACGTGACCGGCCAGCCCCTGCGTGCCCTGCGCCACCAGTACCGTGCCATCCCCGCCATCCGTGCCTGGCGCATCCCCGCGCAGGTCGATCAGCGGGATGGCCGCGCCATGCCAGGCCATCGTCGTGCCAAGCGGTGCGTCCAGCGGCACGATCTGTTCGATCGCGGCGAGCGGCAGCGCCTGCAGGCCGGCGGCATCGAACACGACATAGGCTTCGGCATTGCTGGTGCCGGCGCTGGTGCTGGCGGTGGACGTCACGCTGTCGCCGCGCGCCAGCGCCGCCTCGGGATGCCGCGCCAGCAGGCGCGCGACGTCGACCAGCAGCACGGTAGCGCCGCTGGCATCAATCACATTCTCGCCAACCCCGTCCGTGCTGGGCACGCCGGGCCCGAATTCCTCGAGCCGCAGCACGGCCTGCACCGGCACGCCAAGCGTCAGGTCTGCCTGCTGCAGCACGGCGAGCAGGGGCGCAGCAGCGACACGCGTGTCGATGCCTGACTCGTGGAACAGCGCTGCGCTGGCAATCAGCGCCAGCTGGCTGTCGTGCCAGCGGCACCAGGCGCTGCTGCCGATATGCGTCAGCGCCGGCAAGGCCAGCACTTCGGCCAGCGCGTCCGGCCGCACGCCGATCAGGCCGTGGCCGGTGTCGAGTAGCGCGTAGCAGGTGCGTTGCAGCGTGTCGGCCGCGGGCGGGGCAGCGGGCCCAGCGGCGGTGGTGGCCGCCGGGTCCGTGCTCCAGCACAGCGCCAGATCGGTCAGCCGGGTCACTTCCAGCAGGCTCAGAAGCACGCCGTTCCCGACCGGCACGGCGCTGTGAAACACGTCGTCCGGATCGTCGCCGTGATGCAGGCGCTGCAGCGCCGCTGCCTCGACCTCGACCAGCTCCTCGAGCGCATCGACGCGCAGGCCGACCGTGCGGTCCCCGTCGCGCAGCAACAGCAGTTGCGGGACGGCGCCCGCCGGCGCCGCACCGACGTCGAGCCAGCGCGCCAGGTCGACCACCGGCACGGCCATGCCGTCGTGGTCGACCATGCCGAGCAGGGCGTGGGTGCGCAGGGGCAAGCGACTGAAATTCTCTGGCAATGGCAGCGCCTGGAGCACGGCCTCGATCCGTACGCCGATCCCGACCTCGCCGATCCTGATGCGCGCCAGCGTCAGCTGCGCGCTGCAAGTGGCCGGCATGGCCTAGCGCTCGCGCGCCACTGCCTCGAGCTCGGCCAGCAGGCGTGAAGCGTCGCGGGTGGAGTCGGCCTGATGGTGGGTGGCATTGCCAATGCCGGCGATCGAACTGCTGGTAGCGGCGACCGACTCGAGGATGCGCTCGAACGCATCTTCCACATCGCCAGCCAGGCGGGTGCCTTCGTCGACCCGGCTGACCGTCTCGTTGATCAGCTTGGATATCTCGCGCGCCGCCAGTGCCGATTTCTCGGCCAGCTTGCGCACTTCGTTGGCCACCACCGAAAAGCCGCGCCCATGTTCGCCCGCGCGCGCTGCCTCGATCGCAGCATTGAAGGCCAGCAAATGGGTCTGGCCGGCGATGCTGGTAATGGTGTCGATGATTTCGCGCACGTCGCCGGACGATGTCTGGATGGCTTGCATGGCGCCCTTGGAGCGTTCCAGCAGGCGGCTGCCGTTGGCCGCACCGTCCTGGGTACGCGCCGCCATCGCGGCGGAGTCACGCGCGCCGTCGGCGATCGTGGTGATCGAGCGGCCCAGGCCGTCAAGTGCCGTACCGATGGCGTCGATCTTGGCGCTCACCAGTTCTTCGCGCCGCACCTGGGCCGTCACGTCCATCGCGAACTTGACGACCTTGTATGGTTTGCCGGTGGCATCGAGGATCGGATTATAGGTGGCCTGGATCCAGATGTCGGCGTCGTGCTTGCCACGGCGCTGGAAGCGCCCGGCCTGGAACCGGCCCTGGCCCAGATCGGCCCAGAAGTGACGGTATTCGGCGCTTTTTGCCAGTTCCGGGTCGCAGAACAGCGTGTGGTGGGAGCCGACGATTTCGTCTTCGGTATAGCCCATGGTGCGCAAGAAATTCTCATTAGCAGACAAGACATTGCCGCGCATATCGAATTCGATGACTGCCTGCGAGCGTCCGATCGCGTCGAGCTTGCCGCGCGATTCGGCGGCCAGCAGCTTCTGCTCGGTGATGTCGGTGGCGAACTTGACCACCTTGACCGGCTTGCCGTCGGCGTCGAAGATCGGGCTGTAAGTAGCCTGGATCCAGACCGGTGCGCCATCGCTGCGGATGCGCTTGAATTCGCCGGTATGGAACTCGCCCTTGGCCAGGCTGTGCCAGAACATCTTGTATTCGGGCGAGCGCTGGTAGGCGGGTTCGCAGAACATCGCATGCTGGCGCCCGATGACCTGATCCTGCTCGTAACCGAGGGTGAGCAGGAAATTACGATTGGCGTGCAGGATGCGGCCTTCGAGATCGAACTCGATCACCGCCTGTGCGCGGTCGATGGCCGTCATCGCGGCGATGGCCATTTCCTGGAGATTGTCGTGGGGCGCTTGCATAGCTGAATCCGGGGCAGAAGGTGAGCAAAAAAAACGGCATTTCCGAGGCAATAATCTTAAGCGTTTTTTTCTTTAGGGTATGATTTCCATGTAGCAATAGATCGAATTTTACTGCGTTGCGCCCGATTTACAACACGCGCACGTGACTTGCACCAAAAACGAGCGGGTCAGCATCCTGCGCGCTACGCCGCAGTGCGGTGCTTCGGTTACAGCGGCCACTCTGCAAGAGCGCCCTGCAGTTATTGCGCCAACAAAGGTCGCACCTTGTCGAAAGACAAAGCTTGACCAGAATGGTGCGGCGCGGTATGGTGTTCCTCACGCTTTGCACCCTCAAAGCATCAACGTCATGCGGGAGTCGCCCACAACGCCCCGTCCGCCATGGCACGCTTTCATTTGTAGGCAGTTTGCTCCGACCCGTGCCACAAGCGCGAGAGATGCGTCCAACCGCTACAAACACTCAAGCCTAACGAGTTGCGCCCAGCGTCAATGCGTACGGTCCCTACGGCGACCCGAACCATCGACGTGCACGCAGAAAGAAGTGGAGCCTGAGGGTTGTAAGCGCAGCACGCATATCGCCAGGAACGAGCATCCGATCAATCAACCCTATGGGTTTTGAAAGGAATGGTTATGAGTTTCGATCCAACAGTCCCCATCACGGGCGCTGAAATCGTTGTCCGTTGTCTGGCAGAAGAGGGCGTCAAGCACGTTTTCGGTTATCCGGGCGGCGCAGTTCTGTATATCTACGACGCGATCTTCCAGCAAGATAAATTCCAGCACGTTCTCGTTCGCCACGAACAAGCCGCGGTGCATGCCGCCGACGCCTATTCGCGCAGCTCGAACACCGTGGGCGTTGCCCTCGTCACGTCCGGTCCGGGCGTCACCAATGCCGTCACCGGCTTGTCGACCGCTTATATGGACTCGGTACCGATGGTCGTGATTTCCGGCCAGGTGCCAAGCCACGCGATCGGCCAGGATGCGTTCCAGGAATGCGATACGGTCGGCATCACCCGTCCGGTGGTCAAGCACAACTTCCTGGTCAAGGACGTGCGCGATCTGGCGTCAACGATCAAGAAAGCCTTCTTCATCGCCCGCACCGGCCGGCCCGGTCCCGTGCTGGTCGATATTCCGAAGGACATCACGGTCAACAAATGCCTGTTCGAGTACCCGCGCGAGATCGAGATGCGCTCGTACCGTCCAGTTGACAAGGGCCATGCCGGCCAGATCCGCAAAGCCGTCGCGCTGCTGCAGAACGCCGAGCGGCCGATGATCTATGCGGGCGGCGGCGTCATCCTGGCCAATGCCTCGAATGAGCTCAACCGCATGGTGGAGACCACCGGCTTCCCGATCACGAATACGCTGATGGGCCTGGGCGGGTCGCGTTCGTCCGATCCGCACTTCGTCGGCATGCCGGGCATGCACGGCACGTATGAAGCGAACATGGCGATGCAGCACTGTGACGTGTTGATCGCCATCGGCGCCCGCTTCGACGACCGCGTGATCGGCAACCCGAAGCACTTCGCTTCGCATCCGCGCAAGATCATCCATATCGACATCGACCCGTCGTCGATTTCCAAGCGCGTGAAAGTGGATATCCCGATCGTCGGCAACGTCAAGGACGTGCTGATCGAACTGCTCTCGCAGCTCGAGGCCGGTACTGGTCACGCGAATGCGCCTGCGCTGCAAAGCTGGTGGAAGCAGATCGCCGAATGGCGTGGCCGCGATTGCCTGGCGTATGCGAGCTCCGACACGCTGATCAAGCCGCAGTCCGTGATCCAGCAGCTGCACAAGGTCACCGATGGCGACGCGTTCATCACGTCCGACGTCGGCCAGCACCAGATGTGGGCCGCGCAGTACTACCCGTTCGACAAGCCGCGCCGCTGGATCAATTCCGGTGGCCTGGGCACGATGGGCGTGGGCCTGCCATTCGCGATGGGCGTGCAGATGGCCAATCCGGACGCCACCGTCGCTTGTGTTACCGGCGAAGGTTCGATCCAGATGTGCATTCAGGAGCTTGCCACCTGCAAGCAATACCACCTGACGCCAAAGATCATCCTGCTCAATAACCGTTTCCTGGGCATGGTCCGCCAGTGGCAGCAGATCGATTACGGTTCGCGCTACTCCGAGTCGTACATGGATTCGCTGCCCGACTTCGAAAAGCTGGCTGAGGCCTATGGCCACGTCGGCATGAAGATCGAGAAACCGGGCGATGTCGATGGCGCGCTGCACGATGCATTCGCGATGAAAGACCGCCTGGTATTCATGAACTTCATTACCGACCAGAGTGAAAACGTGTGGCCAATGGTCAAGGCGGGCCGCGGCCTGAACGAAATGCTGCTCGGCTCGGAGGACCTGTAAATGCGCCATATTATTTCTGTCCTGCTGGAGAATGAAGCCGGTGCGCTGTCGCGGGTGGTTGGCCTGTTCTCGGCGCGCGGCTACAACATCGAAACGCTGACCGTGGCGCCGACCGAAGACGCGACGCTGTCGCGCATGACGATCGTGACGTCCGGCTCGGACGACATCATCGAGCAGATCACGAAGCACCTGAACCGCCTGATCGAGGTCGTCAAGGTGGTGGACCTGACCGAAGGCCAGCATATCGAGCGCGAGCTCATGCTGATCAAGGTACGGGCGGTCGGCAAGGAGCGCGAAGAAATGAAGCGCACCGCCGATATCTTCCGGGGCCGCGTCATCGACGTCACCGAAAAGACCTACACGATCGAGCTGACCGGCGCCAAATCGAAACTGGATGCCTTCATCGACGCCATCGACCGCGCCTCGATCCTCGAGACGGTGCGCACCGGCGGCTCGGGCATCGGCCGCGGCGAACGCATTCTGAAAGTTTGAGCGACGCTCAACATTACACAATTCAAATTAAATAACAGGATAAAAAAATGAACGTTTTCTACGACAAGGACTGCGACCTCTCCCTCATCAAGGGCAAGAACGTTGCCATCATCGGTTACGGCTCGCAAGGCCATGCGCACGCACAGAACCTGAGCGAATCGGGCGTCAACGTCACCGTCGGCCTGCGCCGCGGCGGCGCTTCGTGGGGCAAGGTTGAGCAAGCCGGCCTGAAAGTGGCGGAAGTCGATGAAGCAGTGAAGAACGCCGACGTCATCATGATCCTGCTGCCGGACGAAAACATCGCCGAGGTCTACAAGCAGAACATCGAGCCAAACGCGAAGCAGGGCGCCGTGCTGGCCTTCGCCCACGGTTTCAACGTGCACTACGGCCAGGTCGTTCCACGCGCCGACCTCGACGTGATCATGGTCGCACCGAAAGCGCCGGGCCACACGGTGCGCGGCACCTACACGCAAGGTGGCGGCGTGCCGCACCTGATCGCCGTGTACCAGGACAAATCGGGCGCTGCCCGTGACATCGCCATGTCGTACGCGATGGCCAACGGCGGCGGCCGCGCCGGCATCATCGAAACCAACTTCCGCGAAGAAACCGAGACCGACCTGTTCGGCGAGCAGGCCGTGCTGTGCGGTGGCGCAGTCGAACTGATCAAGGCGGGCTTCGAGACGCTGACCGAAGCCGGTTACGCGCCGGAGATGGCGTACTTCGAGTGCCTGCACGAACTCAAGCTGATCGTTGACCTGATCTATGAAGGCGGCATCGCCAACATGAACTACTCGATCTCGAACAACGCGGAATACGGCGAGTACGTGACCGGCCCGCGCGTCGTGACCGAAGACACCAAGAACGCGATGCGCCAGTGCCTGAAGGACATCCAGACCGGCGAATATGCCAAGAGCTTCATCCTGGAAAACAAGGCCGGCGCACCGACCCTGATCTCGCGTCGCCGCCTGACCGCCGAGCATCCGATCGAAGAAGTCGGCGCGAAGCTGCGCGCGATGATGCCGTGGATTGCGAAGAACAAGCTGGTGGATCAGTCGAAGAATTAAGTTTGTGGCCAGACCATAGCGTGCGGTGGTGTGGCGTTGGCGATCAACGCGTGGACGGCGAGCCGTCCACCCTACGACCTGCGTATGGCCGGGTTCTCCACGCCACGCCCGACCGTAGGGTGGACGGGTCTCCCGTCCACGCGTTCGTCTGACGGTGCCAACACGTTTCAAAAGCTACTCATTTACAACTGTCCATTACAAAATACCGATGTTTTCCCTGTGCAAGGTATCGTATAACCAAGTCGGACATACGTCGCAACTCACAGGAGAACAACAATGGCATTCACCAAATCCCTCGTCGCCGCCGCCCTCGTGCTGGCCTTCAGCGCTGCCCAGGCGCAGACCGCTCCGTCGACTGCGACCACCGGCACCATGGTCATCGTCCCCGCCTTCGGCGAAGTCAAGCATGTCAATGACGAAGCAACGATCACCTTCGCCGTCGAAGAACACGACAAGGACAAGAACGCCGCCGCCGACCGCGTCAACCGCAAGATGAAAGAGGGCACGGAGATCGTGCGCCGCGCCGATCCGAAAGCCGAACTGAAAACCCAGGGCTACTACACGTACCCGGTGTACCCGGAAGTGCAGCCACAGCCGGTTGGGCGCGTGGTTGCGCCGGTCAAGCCGGTGCCGATCGCCTGGCGCGTCGGCCAGTACCTGGAAGTCAAGACCACGAACCTGGCGGCGCTGCCAAAAACGGCCGCCGCCGCGCAGAAGGTCCTGCAGATCAATAACATCAACTTCGGCCTGACCCCGGCGACCGAGAAGCGTCTCGACGACCAGCGCATCGCCGCCACGTACCAGAACCTGAACGAGCGCATCGTATCGATCGCCAAGGCGATGGGCCGCCAGCCGGGCGACGCGGTGCTCGATACGGTCGACTTCGAAGGCTCGGGCAATTACGCCGGCGATGCAGCCGCGCCTGCGCCGATGATGATGCGTTCGAGCGCCAAGCGCGAGATGGATGACGGCATGGCCGAACCGAGCTTTGAGCCAGGCGAAACCACGCTGCAGATGCGCCTGGTGGGCAAGGTCAAGTTCAAATAAGGCGCAGTCAGCGTTGTCTGTTGATGACGCTGACTGCGATGCAAAACAATTGTTCTGCGGAGCTGACCCGCCCGCCATCCAGTGCCCAGCGCCACCCCAGGTAGTTGGGCAGGTAGCGCGATGCCACCCCGCGAAAGCCCAGTAGCCAGGCCTTGAAGCGCCCGTGGTACGCGTTCACGTTCTGTACGTGGATGGCGCGGCTACCCGAATGCCTGACGCGCACGCCGGCGCGCAGATTGACAGTCTCGTGCGCAATCCTGTGCTTGCGTGCAAAGGCCCGGTACGCGGCGTGGCTGTCGCTGACCAACAGTGCCTGCGGATCGAGTCTGGGCAGCAAATCGCGTTCGAGTTGCGCGGCCGTCAGTGCGCCACGGCCAGTGACGGCATCGATAGTGCGGCCATTCCGGTCGCGCGCCACCAGGATGCAATCGAGATGGCGGGAAATGCCACGTGTGGGCGCGCGGCCGCCCCGTCGGCGTGGCGGGCGGTCGAGCGTGCGTGATCCTTTTTGCGATTCGAGCAGGAATGTCTCATCGGCCTCCACGATGCCATTGAGCGATGCAGGCCGGTCGAGCTTGGCCCAATCGAGAAAGCGGTGACGCCACCGGAATGCCGTGTTGCGGTGCACGCCGACCCGGTCTGCGCCCTTGCGCACGGACAGTGAATCGAGCAGCACCTGCGAATACGCGAGCCATTTGGCCTTGTGCCTGAGCCGCGCCAGCGGCGTGCCGCTCAGGTCGTTGAACGTACGCCCACAGGCGCAGCAGCGAAAGCGCTGCAGATCGTTGGCGAACCCGTGCCGATTGCAGCGTTCGTTGCCACAACTGGGGCAGCAGCGCGCTGGCGCTCTGGCTTGCGCGATGAGCGCGACCACCTGGTCGAGGCCGGCTGCGGGATGCAGGGCGTCGAGCACTTGGCGGCGCTGTGGCTGGTTCAGCGCTGACAACCTGGCAAACCAGTTCTTGAAACGGGGCGCTTTCATGAGCGATTCCTGACGCTGGGGACCGGCGTTGGACCACGAAACCGCTCATCAGTTCATGGCTTGGCTCCATTTAACGTTGACTGCGCCTTCAAGTAGGCGCCATGCAATTGCCAGCTGGGTTAGCGTAGTGTTTCGCTAACACGGGTCCCGCCTCTATAATGGTTGGGAACAGTCGCTCGGCGGCTCACTTGAATACGATTGCTTATGCCAACTTTTCCACGAAGAAGAAAGCCAGGGACCCCGCCCAAAGGTCCACGATTCTCCCGCCTGAAAAAGCGTTTCGCGCCCCGTACGCAAGCACGCGCGGCCGGTGAGCGGAGCCGCGGCATCTACCTGCTGCCCAATGCCTTTACCACCGCCGCGCTGTTCTGCGGCTTCTACGCCATCGTCATGGCGATGAACCAGCGTTTCGATCAGGCCTGCTGGGCCGTGTTCATCGCGATGATCCTCGACGGCCTGGACGGGCGCATCGCCCGCCTGACCAATACCCAGTCCGAATTCGGCGCCCAGTACGACAGCCTGGCCGACATGGTCTCGTTCGGGGCCGCGCCGGCGCTCGTGATGTACGAATGGTCGCTCAACGGCCTTGGCAAGGTCGGCTGGGTCGCCGCCTTCATCTACTGCGCCTGCGCCGCCTTGCGCCTGGCACGCTTCAATACCAATATCGAAGTGGTCGACAAACGCTTCTTCCAGGGCTTGCCCAGCCCGGCTGCAGCGGCGCTGGTGATCGGCTTCATCATGATGATGATCGATCCCGATATCAGCGTCATCCCGCGCAAGGTCGAGTGGGTGTCGTGGGGCATCACGGTCTTCGCCGGCCTGACGATGGTGTCGAACGTGCCGTTCTACAGTTTCAAGGACATCAACTTCCGCAAGTCGGTGCCATTCATCGCCGTGTTCCTGATCGCGCTGGTGCTGGCGCTGCTGGCGATCGATCCGCCCAAGGTACTGTGGCCGATCTTCGTGATCTACGGCCTGTCGGGTTACGCCGTGTATGTGTGGCAGCGTGCAAAGGGCAAGCGGGTCAGCATCATCCCGCTCGACGACGCCGACGACGACCTCCACCGCTGATCACAGGCTGCCTGAACCATGAGAGCTCCTTACTTCGCCGCCTGCGCCGCCACCGTCCTGCTGCTGTCCGGGCTGCTCGCGGCCTGCTCGCCGCTGTCGCTGGTCAATGCGGTCTCGCCGAGCGGCGCCACGCGCACGGTGGCCTCGGCCGCCTACGGTACCAATCCGCGCCACGTGCTGGATATCTACCGCCCTGAAAACTGGACCGGCCCGGCGCCCGTCATCGTGTTCTACTACGGTGGCAACTGGGTCGACGGCGAGCGGGGCGACTATGCCTTCGTCGGCCGTGCGCTGGCCGCGCGTGGTTTCGTCGTGGTCATTCCCGACTATCGCCTGTACCCGCAAGTGCGCTATCCGGACTTCCTGACCGACAGCGCCGAAGCGCTGGCCTGGACGTCGCGCCGGATCAAGGCGTATGGCGGCGATCCGAAGCGCATTTATGCGATGGGCCACAGCGCCGGCGCCTACAACGCGGCAATGCTGGCGCTCGACCCGCGCTGGCTGCGGGCGCAGGGTACGGCGCCGAGCATCCTGCGTGGCTGGATCGGCATGGCCGGCCCCTATAACTTCCTGCCCGTAGAAAATGAAACGACGCGCCCGGTGTTCCTGTACCCGAATACACCGCGCGACTCCCAGCCGATCAACCACGTGACGGTCAATGCGCCGCCCGCGCTGTTGATCGCGGCGCGTAACGATTCGACGGTCGACCCCGAGCGCAATACGGGCGCGCTGGCAGACCGGCTGCGCGCGACGGGTGTGCCGGTGCGCGAGGTGAGCTTCACCGGCGTGAATCACGTCACGCTGCTCGCGACGCTATCGAGCTCGCTGCGCCGTCTGGCGCCATCGCTCGACGCGATCGAAGACTTCGTGCACAGCGACGGCGGGCGCAAGCTGCCGCCCGCGCGCTAGTCGCTTTAAACAGCAGCCCCTACCAGGGGCTGCGTTCCCTTGGCTCGTACATCGGGTCCGGCCCGTTCATCATCTGGCGCACGACGCCCTGTTCGTCGAAGTGAACGTGCATCATCGAGTTCCAGACGCCAGCCTCCTTGTAGCGATACGACCATACCTCGTAGTTCTGCATCGCCACGCGCGAGCGTTCGGCAGGGCGCCCGATCGTGCACAATACCTGCTCCTTGGTGGCTTGGTCGACCTTGAGCGTGGCAAATTTTTCACCGGAAAGCACCTGCTCGTAAGCCGTCAAGCGGCCATCGGGCCCGATGCGCGCCATCCACGTGTACTGGCCCATCGGCCCCGTCGCGTATTCGAGCGAGCGCGCCGCGCCATCGGGATCGACATAGATGGACGTCGGCTTGCCGAGCTTGGCCTGGACCACATCGGCTGTTTCACCCGGCAGCGGGGCAGGGCGGGTGGCGCACGCCGCCAGCAGCAGCGTGGCGGCCAGCGTTGTTATTTTCATCATTGGGTGCATTATTTTGTCCTTTACGTGGCGGCAGGGCAGGCAAACGCTGGTGGGTACCCGCGTTTTGCACTATACTTGCCGGTCTGTCCGAATCCGGGCAGGCATTCAATCAATCACGGTGCGCTGGGTTGCGACTCTTGCACCGCATGTGAAAGGTAACATCATGACCGTAGAAACTCTGAACAAAGCCGCGATTATCGCGGACAACGCACGCGGCGAAAAAGACACCGGTTCGCCAGAAGTGCAAGTTGCACTGCTGACCGCACGCATCAACGACCTGAACGGCCACTTCAAGGCCCACCAGAAAGATCACCACTCGCGTCGTGGTCTGATCATGATGGTCAACCGTCGTAAGAGCCTGCTGTCGTACCTGAAGAACAAGGATCTGAACCGTTACCGCGACCTGATCGCCAAACTGGGCCTGCGTAAGTAATTCGTTTGCGCCAGACGGTTTAAGTCTGAAGATGCCTGCGCCAGTTCTCTGTCGCGGGCATTTTTCGTTTTTGAGCGGTTTGTTTGTTGTTGCAAGGCTGTTCTGCTCGTGAACGGCCCGTGGTGAGAGGTGAACGACAGCACCTGAAAATCTGTCGGCAAAATGAAAGGGATACCCCATGTTTAACAAAGTTACGAAAACCTTCCAGTACGGTCAACACACTGTCACCCTGGAGACGGGCGAAATCGCGCGCCAGGCAAGCGGCGCCGTCGTGGTGTCGGTCGAAGATACCGTCGTGCTGGCAACCGTGGTCGCACGCAAGGATGCCAAGCCGGGCCAGGATTTCTTCCCGCTGACCGTCGACTACCTCGAGAAAACGTATGCTGCGGGTAAAATCCCGGGCGGTTTCTTCAAGCGCGAAGGCCGTCCTTCCGAAAAAGAAACGCTCACCTCGCGCCTGATCGACCGTCCAATCCGTCCGCTGTTCCCGGAAGGCTACCTGAACGAAGTCCAGGTCATCATCCACGTGCTGTCGGTCAACCCTGAAATCGATCCGGACATCCCTGCGATGATCGGCGCTTCGGCTGCCCTGTGCATCGCCGGCATCCCGTTCAGCGGCCCGATCGGCGCCGCGCGCGTCGGCTACGCGAATGGCCAGTACATCCTGAACCCGACCACCACCGAGCTGAAGACTTCGCAGATGGACCTGGTCGTGGCCGGTACCGAAACCGCCGTCCTGATGGTCGAATCGGAAGCCAAGCAACTGTCCGAAGAAATCATGCTGGGCGCCGTCGTGTTCGGCCATGACCAGATGAAAGTCGTGATCGATGCGATCCACGATCTGGTCGCCGAAGGCGGCAAGCCGGAAGTCGAATGGGCGCCGGCGCCGAAGAACGAAGAGCTGATCGCCCGTATCGGCGAACTGGCCGGCGCGAAAGTGCGCGATGCGTACCAGACCCGCGAAAAATCGGCGCGTCAGCAAAAGCTGAAGTCGCTGTCGTCCGAAGTGATGGCTGACCTGAACGCCGCTGGCGTGACGGCAGATGCTGGCGACGTCGGCAACATCCTGTTCGACATGGAAGCCAAGGTTGTGCGTTCGCAGATCCTCGAAGGCGAGCCACGCATCGACGGTCGCGACACCCGCACCGTGCGTCCGATCTCGATCCGTTCGAGCGTCCTGCCACGCACCCACGGTTCGGCCCTGTTCACCCGCGGTGAAACCCAGGCGCTGGTCGTTGCCACGCTCGGCACCGCCCGCGACAGCCAGAAGATCGACGCGCTGATGGGCGAGTACACCGATTCGTTCATGATGCACTACAACATGCCTCCGTTCGCCACCGGCGAAACCGGTCGCGTCGGTACGCCGAAGCGCCGCGAAGTCGGCCACGGCCGTCTGGCCAAGCGCGCGCTGATCGCTGCGCTGCCGGATCCGGAAGACTTCAGCTACTCGGTGCGCCTGGTCTCGGAAATCACCGAGTCGAACGGTTCGTCGTCGATGGCTTCGGTCTGCGGCGGCTGCCTGGCACTGATGGACGCCGGCGTGCCGATGAAATCGCACGTGGCCGGTATCGCCATGGGCCTGATCAAGGAAGGCGGCAAGTTCGCCGTGCTGTCGGACATCCTGGGCGATGAAGATCACCTGGGCGACATGGACTTCAAGGTGGCCGGTACCGCAGCAGGCATCACCGCGCTGCAGATGGACATCAAGATCCAGGGCATCACCAAGGAAATCATGCAGGTGGCACTGGCGCAAGCCAAAGAAGGCCGTCACCACATCCTGGGCGAAATGCAGAAGGCCATGCCAACCGTGAAGACCGAACTGTCGGACTTCGCGCCACGCCTGATCACCATCCGCATCAACCCAGAGAAGATCCGTGACGTCATCGGCAAGGGCGGCGCCGTCATCCGCGCGCTGACCGAAGAGACCGGCACCCAGATCGACATCAGCGACGAAGGCGTGGTCACGATCGCATCGGTCGACGCTGCTGCAGGCCAGGAAGCCAAGCGCCGCATCGAAGAGCTGACCGCGTCGGTCGAAGTGGGCAAGACCTACGACGGCACCGTGCTGAAACTGCTGGACTTCGGCGCGATCGTGCAAGTCATGCCAGGCAAGGATGGCCTGCTGCACATCTCGCAGATCGCCAACGAGCGTGTCAACGCTGTTGCCGATTACCTGAAAGAAGGCCAGCAAGTGCGCGTCAAGGTCCTCGAGACCGACGAGCGCGGTCGTCTGAAGCTGTCGATGAAGGCTGCCGATCCGGTCGAAGGCGCAGCGGTCTAATCACCCTGCAATGTGAAAAAACCGCCAGTGCGTGAGCCTGGCGGTTTTTTTACACCGGTGTGCGGGAGAAAATCGGACGGCGTTGCCAGCTTGACGCGCCGGATCGATGCGTTATGCAAGGTGATTCGACGCCGGCAATCCAATACGCTACATTCGTGGATCACCACGATCAAGGCGCGCCATGCTGACACTCTTCCAGTTCAAGCCATCCCTGAAAAAGTTCGCTCAGGCGCTGATGGCACATGCGCAGCACAGCAGCTTTGCCCATCCGATGCACTTTGACGCGGACCGGGCCCGCATCCTCACCGGTGCAAACGGCGACCAGATCGTCAATCTCACCAACCTGCATAAACAATATTGTGATGCTGCGCGCGCCGATCGCCCGCGCTTTCTCGAGATGTGCATGGCCATCTTGCGCGACACTTCGCTTCCGCAGCGCTTCGAGGATGTCAGGGCCAACCTGCTGCCGGCCGTTCGGGCGCGCTCGTACGCCGAGTCGCTACGTCTGTCGGCTCGTTTTGCGGGAACGGCATTGCCGGGTACGTCCGCGGCGCCACTTGGCGACGATGTCGTGACCGTGATTGCCGTCGATGACGCCGATTCGATGAGCATCGTGACTGCAACGCAGCTCGAAGCATGGGGGGTGTCGTTTGCAGTGGCATTGGATGTGGCGCTCGACAATCTGCGTGCCATGCCGGGTGGCGGATTCGTACGCCAACCCGATGGCGTGATGGTCGGCGACTGGAACGATGCCTACGACTCGTCGCGCCTTCTGCTGTCGGACGTGATCCACCGCGCCGGCATCAGCGACCCGGTCGCGATGATTCCCACGCGCGACAGCATCTTGCTGGCCCCGGCTGGAGATCGCCGTGCGTTACTGGCCATGCTTGCCCTGGCCCACACTGCCAGTGAAGAGCAGGGCCGCACGGTATCGGCGGCGATGTACCATTTTCGGAACGGCAGCGCACAAATCTATATGCCTGAAGACGAGGAAGTTGCACGCGGCCTGGCCCAGTTGCGCCAACGCTATCTGGCCGAAGACTATGCGGACCAGAAAACACTTCTCGACGATCTGCATGAAAAGCACGACCTCGACTTGTTCGTCGCGAGCTTCATGCTGGCACAAGACAACCATGCGCGCCAGGAATTCAGCCTCTGTACCTGGTCAGAGGGTGTCGATGCGCTGCTTCCCAAAGCAGACAGGATCGCCCTGGTACGCTTCAATGAGCAGGGGGAGGCGCAGCGTGCCGGCACCTATGACTGGGATACGGTGAGCGCGGTCGCGGGGCACCTGATGACACCGCAGCCCGACACCTACCCGATCCGCTACCGCGTCACGCAGTTTCCCGACCTGGCCCTGCTAAAAGTGCATTGACGGTACGCGCGTCGATCCGCTCGCCGCCGTTGATGTTGCGTCCCGTAAGGATTCCATCAAGATAGTGTAGTTATGTCTGTTTCCGCACGGATTACTTCCTGACACGACCGTATGCTGCGTACGTGAACTGGGTAAATACAGTTCGCAGGTTTGCAGACATCGGCGATCACCGCTGCCGATGCCAGCACGAATCAACGTACCACCGGACGCGTTTTCGTGGTCGGACGCGCCGGGAACAGGCATTGCAGAATCATGACGGACCATACACAGACGCTTGACGAGGGAACGCCACGCGGCATTCCTGGCAACACGAAGAAAAAGCGTAGAGGCCCGCCCTTGTCGGTGGCAGCGTGGAAGCAGTTCGTCAGCGTCGCCAAGCCGTACTGGCTGGGTGATGAGCGCAAGCGGGCCTGGCTGCTGCTGGCGCTGTTGATCGTGCTGATGCTGGTGGAAACCAAGCTCGCCGTGATGCTCAATGACCAGGCCGGTGAGCTGACGTCGGCGCTGGCCGGCAAGGACCGCAACCGCTTCTGGGGCGCGGTCCAGGCCTGCTTGATCGTGCTGGCGTTCGCCGTGCCGATCTATGCGTTCTATTACTATATGCGCGACCTGTTCGCGAACAAGTGGCGCCGCTGGCTGACGCGGCGCTTTCTCGATGGCTACGTGGGCGGCCGCAAATACTATGAGCTGGGCTCGAACCAGGAGATTGACAACCCCGACCAGCGCATCTGCGAGGATGTGAACACGTTCACCGGCCGCTCGGTCCACTTCATGCTGATCTTCCTGGGGTCGCTGATGCAGCTGGTGGCGTTCAGCGCCGTGCTGTGGTCGATCTCTCATGTACTGGTGGCCGTACTGGTGGGGTATGCGCTGCTGGGCACGATCATCGCGCTGGTGGTCTTCGGCAATCCGCTGATCCACCTGAACTTCTGGCAGTTGCGGCGCGAAGCCGATTTCCGTTTCAGCCTGATCCGGCTGCGCGAGAATGCCGAGTCGATTGCCTTCTATGGCGGCGAAGCGCAGGAGCGCGCGCACATCGACAGCAAGTTCAACAAGGTCATCCATAATTTTTCGCGCCTGATCAAGAAGCAGCGCGCACTGAACCTGTTTCAGCGTACCTTCAGCCAGCTCACACTCGTGCTGCCGTTCGTGATCCTGGCCGATGCCGTCCTGTCGGGCGAGCTCGAAGTGGGTCGTGCGGTGCAGGCGGCCGGCGCGTTCACGGCGGTGCTGGCGGCGGTGGGCGTCATCGTCGACAACTTCGAGAGCCTGAGCCGTTTCGTCGCCGGCATCGGCCGCCTGCAGACTCTGTCCATGCACGTGATGCCCGAGCCGCCGGCCGGCAATCCGTGCGACACGCAGGCCCGCATCACGCGCACCCCTGGCGACCATCTGGCACTCGAGTCGCTGACCTTGTGCCCGCCGCAGTCCGACCGCGTGCTGATCAAGGATCTGACGCTGTCCCTGAAGCCGGGCGACGCGTTGCTGATCAACGGCGACAGCGGCTGCGGCAAGAGCTCGCTGCTGCGCGCCATTGCCGGGCTCTGGCACAAGGGCAGCGGGGTGATTCATCATCCGCCGCGCGAGGATTTCTTCTTCCTGCCGCAGCAACCGTATCTGCAGCCGGGCACCCTGCGTAGCCAGCTCATCTATCCAAGCACCCGCACGTCGCTGAGCGACGCGCAGCTGACCGACATCCTCGAGCAGGTGCACCTGCCATACCTGGCCGGGCGCGTCGGGGGGCTGGACGCCGTCCTCGACTGGGAAAAGCTGCTGTCCATCGGCGAGCAGCAGCGCCTGGCATTCGGCCGCGTGCTGGTGCACGAGCCAGCCATCGTGATCCTGGACGAAGCCACCAGCGCGCTCGACAGTGCCAACGAATCGTCGCTGTACAAGCGCCTGCGCGACAAGGGCACGACGCTGGTGAGCGTCGCGCACCGCGCCGGCGTGCTGCGCCACCATACCCATGTGCTGTGGCTGACGGGCGACGGCGGCTGGGAAGTGCATGCCGCGGCCGATTATCAGTTCGATGTGCCGGTGCCTGCACGCAGCAGCGCCCAGGAAGTGCAGCCTGTACCGCAATCAGCGCAGCCTGTACCGCAGTCGCGTGCGAGCGTGCTGGTCGGTTAAGCGGAGCCTGTCTGCAACGCGTATGGCGCGGCCTGACGATAATCCTTGACCCTCAAGCCGCTACAGGGTATTTAATGGCATCTGGCGCGCGATCATCCGGTCGCGCGCCATTCGACAACAACCGATCCGATGCGCCGTCTTTTCCTTATCCTGCTGCTGTTTGCCATGCCTTTCCAGGCTGCCTGGGCGGCGGGCGCTGCCTATTGCACGCACAGTGAAAAGACCATGCACCCGGGCCACCATACCCACAAGCATTCGTCCTCGACCGCGAGCGCGTCATCGGCTGCCAGCCAGGACGACGCCAGCCCGGTCGACCCCTGCAACGACTGCGACGCCTGCCACCATCTGTCGGCCAGTGCGGTCCTGTCGTCGCAACCCAATCTGCCCCTGCCCAAGGGGGCGCCGCACCTGCGCGGCGAAACACGGCGCTACGTCTCGCACGTGCCCGACCTGATCCCACCGCCCGACCGCCTGCTGCGCATCTAGCGCGGCGAACATCCATCGCCGGCCCGCCACGCGCGGCCGCCCGATTGCCTTCGCCGGACATTCACCCGTTCGGAGCACCATCATGAAACACCGTTTGACACCGCCGCTGGCGGCGTTCGCCATGGCGTGCGCGCTGGCCTCCATTGGCCTGCCACTTGCCGCCCAGGCCGCGCCCATGGCTGCCGCCGTGGCCGTACCCATGCAGCCCTTGACGCTCGACGCCGCCGTCGCGCTGGCCCTGCGTTTGAACCCGACGCTGCGCGCGGCCGGCCAGGAAGTCGCCGCGCAACAGGGCGCACTGACCCAGGCCGGGGCGCGCCCCAACCCCGAACTCGAGCTGCTGCGTGAGGGAACGCGGGGAGACAGCCGCACGACCACGGCGTTGTTGACCATTCCAGTGGAACTGGGCGGCAAGCGCGCCGCGCGCATCGATGCGGCGCGCCAGGAAGGCCAGCTGGCGGCGCTGGCGCTGAACGCCGAGCAGGCACGCGTGCGCGCCGATGTGATTGCCGCGTTCCACGACGTCGTGTCTGCGCTGGCGCGCGAACGCATGGCGCAGGAACTGGTGCATCTCGCTGGCCGCGCGCTGGATGCCGCCGGCAAGCGGGTCGATGCCGGCACCTTGTCACCGGTCGAGCAGACCCGCGCCCGTGTGGCGCAGGGTAGCGCGCGCATCGAGGCGCTGCAGGCGGCGCGCGCGCTGGAGGCCGCGCGGATCCAGCTCGCGGCGCTGTGGGCAGGCGATGCACGCGGACTCGTGGTCGTCGAACCGGATACCGTCACGCTGCCCACGTTGCCGCCGCTCGACCGGTTGCTGGCACAACTGGACGCCGCACCCGGCATGCGCCAGGCCAAGGTGAACATCGAGCACAGGCAGGCGCTGGCCCGGCTCGAACAGGCGCGCCGCACGCCGGACGTCAGCGTGATCGTCGGCGCCCAGCGCGAAGGGCCGGATGCCCGTAACCGCACCGTGCTGGGCCTGTCGGTGCCGCTGCCACTGTTCAATCGCAACGACGGCGCCGTCCTCGATGCGCTGCGCCGCGTCGACAAGGCGCAGGACGAACAGGATGCGCAAGCTGCGCGCCTGCGCGCTGAACTGGGTCAGGCGCATGCACGCCTTGCTACAGCGCTGGCCGAATGCGCGCTGATCGCGACCGACATCCTGCCGGGCGCGCAGGACGCGCAGCGCGCCGCCAGCCGCGGCTTCGAGCTTGGCAAGTTCGGCCTGATCGACGTGCTCGACGCCCAGCGCGTGCTGGCGCAATCCACCTACCAATACCTCAATGCCGTCGCCGAAAGCCATCGCGCGCAGGCCGATATCGCACGCCTGCTGGGGCAGGCAGCCGTGCAGGAGAACCCATGAACAAGCAGCAAACCCGCATCATCGTCATCATGCTGGCCGTCGCGCTGGCGCTGGCCGCCTTTGTCATGCTGCGCGAGCGCGCGCAGCCGGCAGGGGACGAGCATGCCGAACACGCTGAGGAAAAAGAAGAAGCGCACGCCGACGATGGCGTCATCCACTTCACGCCCAACCAGATCACTGTGGCCGGTATCACGGTTGCCACGGCCGGCCCGAAGCACCTGGACACCTTCATCCGCATGCCGGGCCAGATCGCGCTGAACGAAGACCGCACCGCCCACGTCACGCCGCGCGCAGCCGGTTCGGTGCGTGATGTCAGCGCCGACCTGGGCCAGCAGGTACACAAGGACCAGATCCTTGCCAGCATCGCCAGCGCCGATATCGCCAGCCAGCGGGGCGCGCTGACGGCCGCGCAAAAGCGCGTCGACTATGCGCGCAGGATTGTTGCGACCGAGCGCACGCTGTGGGAAGAAAAGATCACGGCCCGCCAGGATCTGCTGAAAGCCGAGCAGGAACTGATCGAGGCCGAAGTTGCGCGCGACACCGTGCGCCAGCAATTGCAGGCGCTGGGCGCGGGCGGTGGCGGCGCTTCGAACCTGCTCGCCATCCGCGCCCCGTTCGACGGCATCATCGTCGAAAAGCACATCACGCTGGGCGAAGTGGTGGGCGCCGATACGCGTGTGTTCACGCTGACCGACCTGTCGACCGTGTGGGCCGATGTGGTGGTGCCGGCGCGCGACCTGGACATCGTGCGCGTCGGAACGACCGCCGTGATCCGCTCGATCGCATCAAGCACGACGGCGCCCGGCAAGGTGAGTTTTGTCAGTTCACTGGTAGGCGAGGCGTCGCGCTCGGCCAAGGCACGCGTGGTGCTGGCCAATCCGGGCGCCGCGTGGCGGCCAGGCCTGGCCGTGAACGTCGACATCGTGACCGGTTCGAGCGACGTGCCGGTGGCGGTCGCGCGCGAAGCAATCCAGACGCTCGATGCACGCCAGGTGGTCTACAAGCGCGTCAAGGAAGGCTTCATCGCGCAGCCTGTCAGCACGGGACGCTCGGACGGACGCTTCACCGAAATCACGGCAGGCCTGAGCGCGGGCGACACCTACGCCGCCAGCGGCAGCTTCACGATCAAGGCCGAGCAGGGCAAGGGTGAGGCCAGCCATGAACACTGACCTGCAAGCCACCACGTGGTTTGACCGTCTCATTGCGCTCAGTATCGAACGGCGCTGGCTCGTACTGCTGGCCGTGCTGGCGATGGCCGCCATCGGCATCTACAACTATGGCCGCCTGCCGATCGACGCCGTGCCCGACGTGACCAACGTCCAGGTGCAGATCAACACGGCGGCTCCGGGCTACTCGCCGCTCGAGGTCGAGCAGCGCATCACGTATCCGGTCGAGGCGGTGCTGGCCGGCCTGCCGCACCTGGAAACCTACCGCTCGCTGTCGCGTTACGGCCTGTCGCAGGTGACGGTGGTGTTTGACGAAGGCACCGACATCCACTTTGCGCGCCAGCTCGTGAGCCAGCGCCTGCAGGACGCGCGCGAGAACCTGCCGGCCGGCGTGGTACCGGCGTTGGGCCCGATCGCCACGGGCCTGAGTGAAATCTACCAGTGGACGGTCGAAAGCGAGCCGGGGGCGAAGAAGCCCGATGGCACGCCCTACACACCGACCGACCTGCGCGAGATCCAGGACTGGATCATCAAGCCGCAGCTGCGCACGGTGCCGGGCGTCACCGACATCAATTCCATTGGCGGCTTCGACAAGGAATACCTGGTGGCCCCGAACACGGCCACGCTGTCGTCGTACGGGCTGGAACTGATCGACATCGTGCACGCGCTCGAGCGCAACAACAGCAATGTCGGCGCCGGCTACATCGAGCGCGAGGGCGAGCAGTACCTGGTGCGCGCACCGGGCCAGGCCGCGTCGATGGACGACATCGGCAATATCGTCGTCACCAGCGTCAACGGGATTCCCGTGCGCGTGCGCGACGTCGCCGAAGTGGGCATCGGGCGCGAGTTGCGTACCGGTGCGGCCACCGAGAACGGCGTCGAGGTGGTACTGGGCACCGTCGTCATGCTGATCGGCGAGAACAGCCGCAAGGTGGCGCAGGCGGTCGACGCGCGCATGCTCGAGATCAACCGTAGCCTGCCCAAGGGCGTCAAGGCGGTCACCGTCTACGACCGCACGGTGCTGGTCGAAAAGGCGATTGCCACCGTGCGCAAGAACCTGGTCGAGGGCGCGATTCTCGTCATCGCGGTGCTGTTTTTCTTCCTCGGTAACCTGCGCGCGGCGCTGCTCACCGCGCTGGTGATTCCGCTGGCGATGCTGTTTACATTCTCGGGCATGGTGGCCGGTGGTGTCAGCGCCAACCTGCTCAGCCTGGGCGCGCTCGATTTCGGCATCATCGTCGACGGCGCCGTCGTCATCGTCGAAAACTGCGTGCGCCGGCTGGCGGGCGCCCAGCACCGGCTCGGGCGCCTCTTGAGCCGCGAAGAGCGCTTTGCCGAAGTCTTCGCCGCGGCGCGCGAAGCCAGGCGGCCCCTGATCTATGGCCAGTTGATCATCATGATCGTCTACCTGCCGATCTTTGCGCTCACCGGCATCGAGGGCAAGATGTTCCATCCGATGGCGTTCACGGTGGTGTTCGCGCTGCTGGGCGCGATGATCCTGTCGGTGACGTTCGTGCCGGCCGCGGTGGCGCTGTTCATCGGCCGCAAGGTCGACGAAAAGGACAGCCGCGTCATGCTGGCCGCGCGCCGCTGGTACGCGCCGGCGCTCGACTATGCGCTGGCCAACCGCGCCGTGGTGCTGGTGTTCGCCGGTCTGGTGATCGCTCTGGCGGTGCTGATGGCCACGCGCCTGGGTACCGAATTTGCGCCGAATCTCGATGAGGGCGACATGGCCGTGCTGACGGTCCGTGTGCCGGGCACGAGCCTGACCCAGTCGGTCAGGATGCAGCAGCAGATCGAGACGACGCTGATGCGCGAGGTGCCCGAGATCGCGCGCGTGTTCGCCCGCATCGGCACGGCCGAAATCGCGTCCGACCCGATGCCGCCGAGCGTTGCCGACAGCTTCATCATCTTCAAGCCCGAATCCGCGTGGCCCAAGCCGAGGCGTTCGCGCGCCGCCGTGCAAGAGGCGATCCGCACGGCGCTCGAACGCCTGCCCGGCAACAGCTACGAATTCAGCCAGCCGATCCAGCTGCGCGTGAACGAGCTGATTTCGGGCGTGCGCAGCGACGTCGCCGTCAAGCTGTTCGGCGACGACCTGGCGGTGCTGGAAGCAACCGCCGGCCAGATCGCGGCCAGTCTGCGCACTGTGCCCGGTGCGAGCGAGGTGCAGGTCGAGGCGACGTCCGGCTTGCCGATCCTGCAGATCCGGGTCGACCGCGAACGCGCCGCGCGCATGGGCCTGAACATCGGCGATGTGCAGGAAATGATCGCGACCGCCACCGCCGGGCGCGTGGCCGGGACCCTGTTCGAAGGTGACCGCCGCTTTGACATCGTCGTGCGCCTGCCGGAAGACCTGCGCGGCGACATCGACGCGCTGCGCCGGCTGCCGGTGGCATTGCCCGGCACGAGGGAGGCAGGACACAGCTTCATCACGCTGGGCGAAATCGCCACCTTCGACGTCGCACCTGGCCCGAACCAGCTCAGTCGCGAAGAAGGCAAGCGCCGCGTGGTCATCACCGCCAACGTGCGCGGGCGCGACATCGGCTCGTTCGTCGCCGCGGCGCAGGCACGCATCGCCGAAGACGTACGGATTGCCCCCGGCTACTGGATGGCCTGGGGCGGCCAGTTCGAGCACCTGACCGCCGCCGCCGAGCGCCTGCGCCTGATCGTGCCGGCCTCGCTGCTGCTGGTATTTGTGCTGCTCTACCTGGTCTTCAACAACCTGCGCGATGGCCTGCTTGTGTTTACCGGGATTCCGTTTGCGCTGGCCGGCGGCGTGGCCGCGCTGTGGGCGCGCGATATCCCGCTGTCGATGTCGGCGGCGGTGGGCTTCATCGCGCTCTCGGGTGTGGCGGTGCTCAATGGCCTGGTGCTGATCGCGTTCATTCGCAGCCTGCGCGAAGAGGGAATGGCGCTACCCGAGGCGGTGCGCGATGGCGCCCTGGCGCGCCTGCGGCCGGTGCTGATGACGGCGCTGGTGGCCTCGCTGGGCTTCGTGCCGATGGCGCTGGCGACCGGCACCGGCGCCGAGGTCCAGCGCCCGCTCGCCACCGTGGTCATCGGCGGGGTGTTGTCGTCGACCGTGCTGACCCTGTTATTGCTGCCCGTGCTGTATGAATGGGCCCATCGCGCAAGAGTGCGCGGGGTGCGCAAAAATATCCTCTAGCCAACAGAACAAGGAGGATTGTCTACATTGAAAATGGTATAGTTGGATTTTTACCAGCACTCTGCCACATCAGCCCGGAATGGGCGGGATATTGTGCGGCGCCACCTATTATTTGAGGACACGACAGATGAGCATGAACGATTATGCGGACCGTATCAGCCAGGCGATTCTTGCAGAAGAATCAGGGATTGGCGCAGAATGGCTCGCCCAGCTGGAGTCGATCACGGTGCGCAGCAGCGGCGCGGCGCGCGAGCAGTTGCGCGCCCATTGCCAGCAGCTGCTGAAGGCGTTCGCTGTCGCGACCCGCAGCGGTGAACTCGAGAACATCGAGCACCGTTCGTGGGACGAAGTGCGCGACCTGCTCAGCGAAATCTCGGCCACCCGCGCCAAGGCCGGCTCCACCCCGGCCGAAACGGCAACGCTCGTGTTCTCGCTCAAGCAGCCGCTGTTCGCGCGCCTGCGCGACGTGTTCGAGACCGATGCCGATGGCCTGGCCATCGCTTCCTGGACCGTCAACACGCTGATCGACAAGCTGGGCCTGTACACGATCGAAGTGTTCCAGAAAACGAAGGACCAGATCATCGTGCGCCAGCAGCAGGAGCTGCTCGAGCTGTCCACGCCTGTGGTCAAGCTGTGGAACGGCATCCTGGCGCTGCCGCTGATCGGCACCCTCGATTCGGCCCGCACCCAGGTGGTGATGGAAAACATCCTGCAAAAGATCGTCGACACGGGCGCCATCATCGCCATCATCGACATCACCGGCGTGCCGACCGTCGACACGCTCGTCGCGCAGCACCTGATGAAGACCATCGCGGCCGCGCGGCTGATGGGCGCCGACTGCATCATCAGCGGCATCCGGCCACAGATCGCACAAACCATCGTGCACCTGGGCGTGAACCTGGAAGACGTGATCACCAAGGCCACGCTGGCCGACGCCTTCCTGGTCGCGCTCGAACGCACCGGCGCGTCGATCATGATCAAGAACGCAGCCTGAGGCGATTGCTATGGAACGTATCCCGATCCTGCGCATGGGCGACCTGTTGCTGGTGACGATCCAGGTCGACATGCATGACCGCCTGGCGATGCAACTGCAGGACGACCTGACCCAGCGCATCGTCAGCGACAGCGCCAAAGGCGTCCTGATCGACATCTCGGCGCTCGACCTGGTCGACTCCTTCATCGGCCGCATGATCAGTAACACCGCCGCCATGGCGCGCGTGCTCGATGCACGTACCGTGGTGGTGGGCATGCAGCCGGCAGTGGCGATCACGCTCGTCGAACTCGGATTGACCCTGCATGGCGTTCAGACGGCGCTCAATGTCGAGAAGGGCATGGCCCTGCTCGGAAAGAGCTATCGATAATGGTCGACGCGCAAACCCAGACGGTGCTGTTCGAGACACCGCTGCTGGAGCATCGCCGCGCGCAGCGTACCGGCCGCGTGACCTTGCGCCTGCGCTCGGATGAAGATGTGGTGGGCGTGCGCAAGCAGGTGCGTGAACGCGCGGTGGCGATCGGTCTCTCGCTGGTCGACCAGACCAAGCTGGTGACGGCGGCCAGTGAACTCGCACGCAATACCATCAAATACGGCGGCGGCGGCGAGGTGCATCTCGATGCCTTCGACGACGGCGCGCGCCTTGGCATCGGGCTGTTGTTCGTCGACGCCGGCCAGGGCATCCCGAATATCGAAAGCGCACTGCGTGACGGTTTCACCACTGGCGGCGGCCTGGGCCTCGGCCTGGGCGGCTCCAAGCGGCTGGTCGACGAATTCGACATCGACAGCCGTCCGAAGGAGGGCACCGCGGTGCTGATTATCAAATGGAAACGCTGATCAGTTCTCAGTCGTCGCACTTCGTCTTCAACCTCACCCATGCCAGCGATGTCGCGGCCGTGCGCCGCGCCGGCCAGAAGGTCGCCGACTCGCTGGGCTTCAATGAAGTCAAGGCCGGCCAGCTGGCCCTGATCATCACCGAAGCGGCCACCAATATCCTCAAGCACGCCGGCGAAGGCGCCATGCACGTCGGTCCGGCGCAGTCGCCGGCCGGCATTGGTGTGGACGTGCTGGCTCTCGACAAGGGCCCCGGCATCGCCGACATCGATAACTGTCTGCTCGATGGCGTTTCGAGTGCCGGCACCTCTGGCACGGGTCTGGGCGCGCTGCTGCGCCTGTCCGATGAGTTCGACGTGTACACGCGGCGCGGCGAAGGCACGGCATTCTTCATGCGCCTGTGGCGTGACGAGCCGGCCCCGCATCCGAGCGGCGTGGAAGTGGGCGCGCTGTGGGCGCCGATCGCCGGCGAAGACGAATGCGGCGACGGCTGGGCCGTCTCGTGCGGCGACGATGGCGCCACCATCCTGGCGTGCGATGGGCTGGGTCACGGCCCGAACGCAGCGGCGGCCACGAATGCAGCGATCGATGCGCTGGCCGAGCGTGGCCCGGTCGGCGCCGGCGAGATGGTGCACGTGGCGCACGAGGCGCTGCGCGGTACGCGCGGCGCGGCGCTGGCGGCGGCGCGCATCGATTTCTACAAGGACGAACTGAGTTTCGCCGGCGTGGGCAATATTGCTGGCGTCGTGATCGACGACGACCGGCGCGCGCTGGTGTCGCACAACGGCATCGTCGGCGCCAATATGCGCAAGGTGCAGGAGTTTTCGGTGCCGTTCCCGCCCGGGGCGCTGTGCATCCTGTGCTCGGACGGCATCCAGACCCAGTGGGATCTGCACAAGTATCCGGGCCTGCACGGGCGCGCGCCGGCGCTGATCGCCGCGGTGCTGATGCGCGACTTCATTCGCGGCCGTGACGACGCGATGGTCGTTGTCGTGCGCCGGGTAGCAGGCCTCGCATGACATCTCTGCGCATCCTCAGCGTTGGCCTGGACAGCGAGCAGGATGTGGTGCTGGTGCGCCAGCGTGCGCGCCAGATCTCGGCCATGCTGGGATTGTCGCAACAGGACCAGGTGCGCGTTGGCACGGCGGTGTCCGAAGTAGCGCGCGGCGCCAGCTACCAGGGCCCCGGCGGGCGCGCCGTGTTCCAGCTGTGTGAACGCGACGGGCGCCAGCATCTCGAAGTCCTGGTCAGCGCCGGGCGGCCGCGCAATGGCCGCTCGAGCGATCCGACGTTCGGCGAAACAGGTCCCGAGTCGCTGCGCGAACTGGCGATCGTCACCGCCCATCGCCTGATGGACGCGTGCGAAGTCGACCCCGGTGAAACCGGCGCGGCCAACGTCACGGTGCGCAAGGCGCTGCCGGCGCATGAGCGTATCACGCCGGCGCGGCTGGCTGAAATCGGCGCGCGCCTGGCCGACAGCCCGGACGCGAGTCCCCTGCACGAGCTGCAGATGCAGAACCAGGAACTGCTGTCGACACTGGCCGAGCTGCGCGAGCGCCAGGAGGACCTGATGTCGCTCACGCGCGAACTCGAAGACACCAACCGCGGCATCGTGGCGCTGTACGCCGAGATCGAAGACAAGGCCGAGCGCCTGCGCCGCGCCGACGAAATGAAGTCGCGCTTCCTGTCCAACACGAGCCACGAGCTGCGCACGCCGCTGTCGTCGATCCGCGCGCTGGCCCAGTTGCTGCTCAACCGGATGGATGGCGACCTGACCGAAGAGCAGGAGCGCCAGGTGAGCTTCATCGCCACCGCGGCCAGCGACTTGTCCGAGCTGGTGAATGACTTGCTCGATCTGGCCAAGATCGAAGCGGGGCGGGTGCAGGTGCAGGTCGAGCCGGTGGTGGTCGAGAACCTGTTCCGCGCGCTCAAGGGGATGCTGCGCCCGCTGGTGGACGAGGCGCGCGTCGAACTCGTGTTCGAGCCGTCGGGCGTGAACGAGCCCCTGTACTCGGACGAAGGCAAGATTTCGCAGATCCTGCGCAACTTCATTTCGAACGCGCTGAAATTCACCGAGCAGGGCTCGGTGCTGGTGTTTGCCGCGCATGATCCCGAGGCCGACACCATCGCATTTGCCGTGGCCGATACCGGCATCGGCATCAGCCACGACAACCTGCAACTCATTTTTGAAGAATTCAGCCAGATCGAGCATCCGCTGCAACGGCGCAGCAAGGGCACCGGTCTCGGTCTGCCCCTGTGCCGCAAGCTGGCCGAGCTGCTTGGCGGGCGGGTCGACGTGGCCAGCACCGTCGGTGTCGGTTCGACCTTCACGCTGACCCTGCCGCGCAGCCTGGCGCCGACGCCATCAGCATTTGATACCACAGGATCATGAACTCCCATCCGACCCAGATTCTCAACGTTGACGACAACGACGGCGCGCGCTACGCGAAGACCCGCATCCTGCAAAGCGCCGGCTTCGAGGTGCTGGAAGCGGCCAACGGCACCGATGCGCTGGAAATCGTGCGCAACACCTTGCCGGCGCTGGTGCTGCTCGACGTGAAGCTGCCCGACATCAACGGCATCGAAGTGTGCCGCCGCATCAAGGCCGAATCGGACAGCAGCACGGTGCTGGTGCTGCAGACGTCGGCCGCGCTGACGGGCCGCGCCGACAAGATCCGCGGCCTGGAAGGCGGCGCCGACAATTACCTGGCCGCGCCGATCGAGGCCGATGAACTGATCGCCAACGTCAACGCGCTGCTGCGCATGCGCCAGATCCAGGTCGACCTGCGCGACAGCGAAGAACGCTTCCGCCAGCTGACTGACAATATCGACGACGTGTTCTGGATGTTCTCGGTGCCGGCGCGCGAGGTGGTGTATGTCAGCCCGGCGTATGCCACCGTGTGGGGCCGCAGCGCCGAGGCGCTGGGCCAGCAGCCCGACGACTGGCTCGCCGCCGTGCACGAGGACGACCGTGCGCGCATGGCGGCGCGCTGGGAACGCGTGGCGTTCGAAGCCCACTACGATGACGAGTTTCGCATCGCCGGCGCCGACGGCCAGGTGCGCTGGGTACGCGACCGCGTGTTCCCGGTGCGCGATGCGCGCGGCCAGGTGGTGCGGGTGGCGCGCGTGACCAGCGACATCACGGGCCGGCGCGAGATGGAGGCGCTGCTGCGCGCCGCCGACAGCAACAAGAACCAGTTCCTGGCGACGCTGGCGCACGAGCTGCGTAATCCCCTGAGCCCGATCCGCAACGCGGCCGCGCTGCTGGGTGCCATCGGTGAAGGGGCGGCCGAGCGCCAGGCGCATGCACGCGACGTGATCACGCGCCAGGTCGATCATCTGGCGCACCTGGTTGACGACCTGCTGGACGTGGCCCGCATCTCCGAAGGAAAAATCGTGCTGCGCAATGAAGAAGTCGACATCAACGGCGTGATCGCCCAGGCCATCGAGACGGCCGCACCGCTGATCAACGCGCGCGGGCACCACCTGAGCGTCGAGCAGCCGGACCACCAGATCTGGGTCTCGGGCGACCCGGTACGCCTGGCCCAGTCGGTCGGCAACCTGCTGCACAACGCGGCCAAGTTCACGCCCACTGGCGGCGAAATCCACCTGGCCGTACGCGTTACCGACAGTGCGCGCGTGTGCATTTCGGTGCGCGACAACGGCATCGGCATCGCCAGGGACAACCTGCCGCGCATCTTCGGCATGTTCACCCAGGTCGAGGTGCCGCCCGACCGCGCGCCGGAAGGCCTGGGCATCGGCCTGTCGCTGGTGTCGCACCTGCTTGAACTGCATGGCGGGCACCTGTCGGCCACCAGCGAAGGCATCGGCCTTGGCAGCACGTTCACCGTCGACCTGCCGCTGCTGCATGTTGGCGCCGGCGCGGATGATGCTTCAGCGCCGTCATCCGCACCCGAGTCGCAGAGCGGCGGCATGCGCGTGCTGCTGGTGGACGACAATGTCGATGCGATGGAGATGATGGGCTTTTTGCTGGCCGAGATGGGCTACGAGGCGCACACCACGGCCGACGCCAACGAGATCGAAGAGCTGGCCGCGCGCCACGAGCCGCACGTGATCGTGCTCGATATCGGCTTGCCCGGTGTGGATGGTTATCAGGTGGCGCGCCGCATCAAGAGCAATCCGCAACTGGCGCACATCCGGCTGGTGGCGCATACCGGCTACGGGTCGCCGGAAGACCGCCGCCGCGCGCACGAGGCCGGATTCGATGCGCACCTGGTCAAGCCGGCCGAGTTGTCGGATCTGGAAGCGGCGCTCCGGGGCTAACCCGGTTCAGGCTCAGGCCAGCAGCGCCACGGCCTTCACCTGTGCCCACACCGCGCAGCCCGGCGCGATCGCCAGTTCGCGCCGCGAACGCTCGGTGATCCGTGCCAGCAGCGCCGTGTCACCGACCAGCAAGCGCACCAGCACCTGGCCGGGCGTGCCGCTCGGGCCCACGGCATCGACCCGCGCCGGCAGGATGTTCGTGATGCTGCTGCCGCGTGGCCGTTCCAGCGCCAGGCTCACATCGCGTGCGTGAATGCGGCAGCGCACGCGGGTGCCGACGGCGGCGTTACGCTGGCCCACCAGCAGCACGCCGCCGGCAAAGGCCAGGTGCGACAGGCCATCGGCGTCGTGCGCTTGCAGCGTGGTCTCGATCATCACGCCGGCATCGTCCTGAAAATTCGCCGCCAGGTCCAGCCGCGCGAGCGTCGCGGCCAACGGGCCGCTGCCCAGCACGCGGCCTTCTTCCAGTACCACCAGATGATCGGCCAGGCGCGCCACTTCGTCGGCCGCGTGGCTGACATACACGACCGGCAGCGCCAGTTCGTCGTGCAGGCGTTCGAGGTAGGGCAGGATCTCGAGTTTGCGCCGCATGTCGAGCGCAGCGAGCGGCTCGTCCATCAACAGCAGGCGGGGCGAGGCAAGCAGCGTGCGCGCAATGGCCGCGCGCTGGCGCTCGCCGCCGGACAGCGTGGCGGGACTGGCATCGAGCAGGCGTTCAATGCCGAGCAGGTCGGCCACCGCCAGCAGGTCGAAGCGGCGCTCGGCGGGCTTGAGGCGCTTGCGCCCGAACTCGAGATTGGCGCGCACGGAGAGGTGCGGGAACAGGCTCGCTTCCTGGAACACGTAGCCGATACCGCGTTCGTGGGTCGGCACGAACACCTTGCGCGCATCGTCCTGCCACACTTCGTCGCCCAGCGCGACACGGGCGCCGGCCACGCGCTCCAGGCCCGCCAGCACGCGCAGCAGCGTGGTCTTGCCGGAGCCCGAGTGCCCGAACAGCGCGGTCACGCCGCGCCCGGGCAGGGCCAGGTCGACATCGAGCTTGAACGCGCCGCGCTCGATCCGGCATGCCAGCGAGATGGGCGTCATCGCTGCGTCCCCCGCATCGACTGCGGGTACAGCGTGTACAAGGTGAGCAGCACAACAAAGCTGAACACCAGCATGCCGCCGGCGAGCCAGTGGGCCTGCGCATATTCCATCGCTTCGACGTGATCGTAAATCTGGGTGGAGACGACGCGCGTCTTGTCGGGGATGTTCCCGCCGATCATGAGCACCACGCCGAATTCGCCGATCGTGTGTGCAAAGCCCAGGATCGCGCCGGTGACGAAGCCGGGACGCGCCAGCGGCACGACCACCGACCAGAAGGTGTCCCACGGCCCGGCTCGCAGCGTGGCGGCCACTTCGAGCGGGCGTTCACCAATGGCTTCGAACGCATTCTGCAGGGGCTGCACGACGAATGGCAGCGAATAGAAGACCGATGCAATCACGAGGCCCGTGAAGGTGAAGGCGAGGGTACCCAGGCCCAGCGCGCCGGTCAGCTGCCCGAGCGGGCCGTTCGGGCCCATCGCCAGCAACAGGTAGAAGCCGATCACGGTCGGTGGCAGCACGAGAGGCAGGGCGACGAGCGCGCCGACGACGCGTTTGGCGCGCGAGCGGGTGCGCGCAAGCCACCATGCCAGCGGCGTGCCAAACAGCAGCAACAGCAGCGTGACGAGGGTCGCAAGCTTGAGCGTCAGCCAGATCGCGGCGAAGTCGGACGCGTCCAGCATGTGCCTAGACTTCGTAGCCGTAGGCGCGGATCAGCGCCTTGGCCTTGTCGGTGCGCAGATAGTCCAGCAGCGCCTGCGCGGCCGGGTTCCTGGCACCCCTGGTCAGCAGCGCGGCATCCTGGCGGATCGGCGCGTGCATCGTCGCGGGGACGATCCAGCCCGAGCCGGCCGTGAATTTGCCATCGCGCCAGACCTGCGCCTGCGCCACGAAGCCCAGTTCGGCGTTGCCGGTGCTGGCAAACTGGAACGCTTGCGCGATGTTTTCGCCCTGGACCAGGCGTGGTTGCAAATGCGCGGTCAAGCCCAGCTTGTCGATGACGGCGGTTGCCGCCGCGCCGTACGGGGCCGTCTTCGGATTGGCGATGGCCAGGTGTTTGAAGTTGCCGGTCTTGAGCACGGCGCCAGCCGCATCGACGTAGTTGGCCCTGGCCGACCACAGCACGAGGCGGCCTCCCGCGTAGGTGAAGCGGCTTTTGGCGACGGCATGACCTTCGGCTTCCAGCCGCGCCGGCGTTTCATCATCGGCCGACAGCAGCACCTCGAACGGCGCACCGTTGCGGATCTGCGCATAGAATTTGCCGGTGGCGCCACTCGCCAGGATGGCCTTGTGGCCCGTGTCCTTCTGGAATTGCGCGGCCAGCTTTTCCATCGGCCCGGCGAAATTGGCGGCCACCGCCACCTGGACTTCGCCAGCATGCGCCGTTCCCAGGCAGGTCACCACGGCAAGCACACTGGCAAAGAATTTCATGTCATCCCCGAGTCGTAAAAAGCGTTATAGTCGAAAGTATATAACGGATTCTGGAGCGCACATGGATGACAGGCACATCGCTCTCGAGGGCACCGTCTGGATGACGGTCGGTGGCGAGCAGCTAGGCGGCACGAACCGGGTCGGCTTGCTGGCAGCCCTCGCGCAATGCGGTTCGATCACCGCGGCCGCGAAACAGGTCGGCCTGAGCTACAAGGCGGCGTGGGAAGCGATCGACACGATGAACAACCTGGCCGGCGAACCGCTCGTGCAGCGCTCGACCGGCGGCAAGGGCGGCGGCGGCACGCGGCTGACGGCGCGCGGCGCGCAACTGGTCGAGAACTTCACCATGGTCGAGCAACTGCACCATGATTTTCTGGAGCGGCTCAATCGGCAGGCAGAGGGCGTGGCCGACGATGTCGCCTTATTCACGAGGTTCAGGATGCGAACGAGCGCGCGCAATCAGTTCTTTGGCACCGTGACGCGCGTGGTGCCGGGCGCGGTCAATGACGAGATCGAACTTGCCATCGCCGGCGGGCAGAAGATCGTCGCCATCGTCACGCGCGAGAGCGCCGACAACCTGGCGCTGGCGCCGGGCCGGCAAGTGTTTGCATTGATCAAGTCGTCGTCAGTGATCGTCATGACGGCCGGCGAGGGCGTGAGGCTGTCGGCGCGCAATCAGCTCGCCGGTACTGTTGCGCGCCTGACGCGCGGCGCCGTCAATGCCGAGGTGGTGATTGCACTGGGCGGTGGCGGCACGGTCGCCGCGACCGTGACCAACGAGAGTGTCGATACGCTGGGGTTGGCGCAAGGGCTGGCTGCAACCGCCCTGTTCAAGGCGTCGAGCGTGATTCTCGGGGTGCCCGAATAAACGGTGGTAATGTATCTTTTTTCCCCACCACTGAAAGGCGATCATGTTCAAGCGTATGGCGGCAGAGGCACTCGGCATCAGCGATATCGGCATCATTGTCGGCCCGGCCGACTACGGCAATGTCGATGCGGATGACTACCTGTTCACCGAGGACGGCGAACAGATCTTCTTTCTCATCAAAAGCAAGAAAGACGAATACTGCTTTACCAATCTTGGCCTGATCCATGTGGATGGCGACTCGGCCATTTCGTCGAAGCGCGCGATCAAGCGCTACGATTATGCGTCGCACCAGATCAGTGGCGTGACCATCGAAACCGCTGGCACGCTCGATATGGATATCGAGCTCAAATTCAATCTGGACGACACGAAGTTCTCCATCGACGTCAAGAAAGCGTTCATCGAACAGCTCAAGGACATCTATAAAGCCTTGATTTCGATCGGCAAGCGCCAGCAGCGCGATGCGGTTTGCCGCAACAATGCGCTGCGCACGCTGGACGCTACTGCATCGGTGCACAAGCTCAATATCGCACCGGGCGCCGGTGGTCTCGTCAGCCAGTTCGATGAATTGCTGACGGCGTTGAATACTGCGATGCTCGATACCTATACCAAGCGCGATTTCAGCGACGTGTACACCAAGTACATTCACAACTGATCAGGGGGTGGTGGCGGGCCTGGAAGGCTCGCTACAGAACCATGGTGTATCCGACGGCGACGACAGTTCCGCAGGCTCAGGGCTGGGGCAGTCCGGGCCGTGTTGAGGCGTCTGCGACTTTTTCGTACTTTCAGCCTGATATACCAAACTTAGCTTTCACGGAGTATGGATTTGAATATTGAAAAGAAATGGTGGTTCATTGGCATGGTCTCTTTTGCCACTGCGCTTACGTCGATTCCCTTGCTAATTGGCGCTGGCACGTGGCCTGTCACCGGCTTGGCTCAGGGGCTGGTTTTCCTCATGTGTTTTTACGCCCTCAACCGCCTTTTTTCCGCTATAGGCCGGGTTATTGTGATGTTCGCGTTTCCATCAAAAAATTGGCAATAGCTTAGCGATCATTAGCTTCGCATCTTCTGCAACTAGCGAAATTACCCCGTGATGATGGCAATCCGGAGACGCGCACGGCAGAGCCGCTGGTATCGAGCGTCACGCCGGCTTTTGCCGGCCTCACGACCCGGCCCCGGTCGAACCGATATCAGAATCAGGCGGCCGATGAACGCCGCCGCAAAACCGGGCCATCAGGCGCAGCGATGCCAGAAAGCTGTTGATGGAAGGATTCTCAGTCAGTTCCGGGACGCTCATCGTAGGTGAGGACGGCAGCATTTTCCTCGTCGATGATCAGTAGCCGCGGAGGCTGCGGCATATCCAGGTGCTCCGCCAGCGCCTGCTCGGCTTTGCCCAGATCCTGGCAGACGGGAGCAAGCCGATCCTGGACGCGTTTTGCCAAGGTGGCGAAGCGGGGCCGGTGCCGTCCCCTGGTCATGAATTTGTCGATAAATCGCATGGATCAACCTAGACGATGAAATGGCAGCACCACGAACGCCAATGCCTGGGTGAGCAGCGACAGCAGGATCAGTCGCAAAGCCCATGTACGGCGGCGGGCGCTAATGGCATTGCCTTGAAGGTATTGCTCATACGCCACGGAATAGCTGGCAGCAAGCAGCGAGCGTACATGTTCTTCTTCCTGTTCGACACTGCGGCCGGTTGTATCGTCGACCAGGTCGATCAAGCGGGGCGGCTCGTGGTAGACAAAGAGCCATTCGGCCATCAGAACCTGCCAGGCCGACGCAAACAGGGCAAGCGCAGCGATGCCGCCAAGAAAGAAGATGAGAAGCGTGGGAACGTCACGCCACTGCTCCGGGTTCACCTCGACCGACAGGCTGCTGAAGGCGAACACGGCGAAAGAAATGGAAGCAACCGGGGTGCTGAGACTACCGCGTATTTGTTCGCGACGGGAGCGCTCGCTCATGAACAACGCCTGGAGATGGTCGAGATGAAGTTGTGTAATTCGACGCATTGAAGCTCAGGTCCTTTCAGATAAGTCCGTGTGCATGACAGAAGCGGGCGGACACGCCCCGGTTGACATCCGGGTTGTTGGTCTGGCTGGGCGACACCGACCGGCAAACCAACAGGCATGTGCAATCCATATGGACTCTCGACCGCGGCCAGTCCAAGGCCATATCGTCCTTGTTTATCCCCGGTTGCCCGTCGATCAGCGCGCCAACAATTCTAATGGATGCCTGCTCACCGGGGCCTCACGATTCCGGGCGGAACATTCAGATGCTGGCAAGGACCGTACCGATTCCGGAGACGGCAGGAGCGCGGGAGAGGCCGGCTGCGGCAACAGCCGGGCGCCATGCCGTGCGACACTACTTTTACACGCCCCGTATCGCGCCACGGTCACGCCTTTGTTTTGGAGATGCGACCGCCATTTTCCGCCCGGCAAGCGAGCGCTGCTGTTCCGAATCGCATGCGAGGATCCATCCCCTCTACGCGAAAGGAATCCTCATGAAGCACGATCAGCCGCCGCGCCGCGATTTTCTGCGCTATGTCGGTACCATGGCCGCCCTGTCCGCGCCGGCGCTGCAGGCCGCGGCCAGCGAACAGAACCGGGTCAGCTTCCCGCCCATCTTCGACAAGTCCGAAAAGCCCGAGAAGACCGAGCCGCCGGGCGACTCGTGGGATGAGCGGGTGGGCGTTGCCGTGGTGGGCCTGGGCCGCATCGCCATCGACGAGATGCTGCCGGCGTTCCAGCGAAGCAAGCATGCAAAAGTCGTGGCGCTGGTCACAGGGGACCGTGACAAGGGACTGAAGGTCGCCCGCCAGTACAACATCCCCGAGAGCGCAGTGCTCGACTACAAGGACTACGACAAGCTGGCCCAGATGGCCGATGTGAAAAGCGTCTATATCGCGCTGCCCAACCATCTGCATCTGGAGTACACCGTGCGCGCGGCGCGTGCCGGCAAGCACGTGCTGTGCGAAAAACCGATGGCCAACAGCGCCGCCGAGTGCCGCCAGATGATCGATGCTTGCCGCAAGGCCGGGCGCCAGTTGATGATCGCTTACCGCAGCCAGTACGAAGCACTTGATCGCACACTGATAAAAATGGTCCGCGACAAAAAGCTGGGCGCGCTGAAGGAATTCAACTCGGTCAATTCGCAGAATATGGGCGACCCGCAGCACTGGCGCCTCAAGAAGGCGATGGCGGGCGGTGGCGCGCTGCCGGACATCGGCATCTATTGCATCAATGCCGCGCGCTTTCTCAGCGGCGAAGAACCGACCGAGGTATTCGGCAGCATCTGGTCGACGCCAGGCGATGCGCGCTTTCGCGAAGTCGAGGAATCGTGCCAGTTCGTCCTGCGCTTTCCCAGCGGCTTTTCGGCCACCTGCAGCACCAGCTATTCGGCGCACAAGTCCCAGATGTTCCGCCTGAACGGGTTTGAAGCATGGGCCGACATGGACCCTGCCTACGCCTATCACGGCAACAAGCTGCGGATCACGCGCGTGGTCGATGGCAAGGACCAGACCACCGAGATCCCGGCCGGCAAGACCAACCAGTTCACGCTGATGATCGACCACTTCGCCAGCTGCATCCAGCAAAACAAGGACGTGCACACGCCGGGCGAGGAGGGGCTGCAGGACCAGCGCATCATGGACGCGATCTACGAATCGGCGCGTAGCGGCCGGGTGGTCAAGCTCAAGCCGCCGGCGGGCAAGACGCGCGGGCCCGAGCCGGAGAGCGCCGATTAACACGCTGTTTTGAAAGAGATGCTGAGATGAACAAACACCATCGTAACCTGCTGCTCGCAGGTGCCCTTGGCCTGGCTGGCGGCCTGGTTGCCACCAAATTGATGACGCGCTCGCGCGGCGCCCCAGGCGCCCGGGAGGGCGAGCTGCCGACCGCCGGCGTGCTCGACACGCTGGCCCTGGCCGTGGACGTGCTGGCCCCGACCTTTGCCAAGGGCGTGATCATCCGCCGCCCGGCCGTGGTGGCGCTGGCCGAACGGCTGGAGCTCGACCGGCGCGCAATTGGCCGCATGCAAAAGCTGCGCAACAAATATGGCAGCGGCCCGCTGATGCTGCCACTGCCGATCCGCAAGCAGGCGGTCATCCTGACGCCCGAACACGCGCGGCGCGTGCTGGACGAGTCGCCCGAACCGTTTTCCGCCGCCAGCAGCGAGAAGCGCGCCGCGTTGTCGCATTTTGAACCGCACGGTTCGCTGATCTCGCAATGTCCCCAGCGGACTGCACGACGCCGTTTCAACGAAGACGTGCTCGAGCATGAACGCGCGGTGCACCACATGGTCGACAGATTCCTGCCGGTGGTCGACGACGAAGCAGGGCGCCTGCTGGCCAAGGCGCGTACCCAGGGCGAGCTCGACTGGGAAACCTTCAACGCCGGCTGGACGCGCATGGTGCGCCGCGTCGTGTTCGGCGACGCTGCTGCCGGCGACCAGACCATCAGCGACATGATCATCGAGCTGCGCAAGGCGGCCAACTGGGCCTTCATGCATCCGAAGAAGACCGGCCTGCGGTCACGCTTCCTGGCGCGCATCCAGGGTTATCTCGACCGGGCCGAGCCGGGCAGCCTGGCGGCGGTCGCGGCCAGCGTGCCCCAGAGCGGCGACACGATGGCCAACCATCAGGTGCCGCAGTGGCTGTTCGCGTTCGATGCTGCCGGCATGGCCACCTTCCGCGCGCTGGCGCTGCTGGCGGCGCATCCCGAGCAGGCAGCGCGCGCCCGCGCCGAGCTGCGCAGCCATCCCGGCATCGAGCGCCAGTACCTGCCATTTTTGCGTTCGACCGTGCTGGAGTCGCTGCGCCTGTGGCCGACGACGCCGGCGATCCTGCGCCAGAGCACGCGCGCAACGCAGTGGGAAGGGGGCACGATGCCAGAGGGCACCGGCATCCTGCTGTTCACGCCGTTCTTCCACCGCGACGACGGGCGCATGGCGTGCGCCGACCGCTTTGCGCCCGAGCTGTGGCTGAAGGATGACAAGGTACGCGATGTGCAGGACCGCGACTGGCCGCTGGTGCCGTTCAGCAGCGGGCCGGTGATGTGCCCGGCGCGCAATCTGGTGCTGATGCTGACCAGCGTGATGCTCGGCGCGCTGATTGGCGAGGATGACGGGATCCACGGGCTGACGCCGTCGCAGCAGGGGCGGCTGGACCCGGCGCGCTTGCCGGGAACGCTGGACAATTACAGCTTGCGTTTTGTGGTCCGGGCAGATCGCGACGTCGGTACAACCAAATCGTTCGATTGAGCCAGTCAGCAGCCGCATCCTCCTTGTCGATGCAGCCCCCGATTCGGTACGGCTGCCTGCAAGCGTGCGGCTGGTGTGTCCATGCTATGTTGGGTTCCCATTTCCTTCCGGAGTACAAGCACCATGATGTTCAACCTTAAATTTCTTGAGAATAACGTCGCAATCGACCAGGATACCTGGACCGCATTGGCGACGACAGGCAGTGATGCATCGCTGGACAACGTACGGGCCGCGATTCTCGGCGTGCTGGAAAGCGGTGGGACCTTCACGGTAGAAGACAGCAACGACCAGGTCGTGCGGCGCATCGAGACGTCAGCCGAATTCGAGGGCTATATGCAGGAAATCGCGATGCAGCGCGACCAGTTCCAGCAGGAGCAGGCATAAGTTTTCACGCCGCTTGGTGTTGAATTGCCCTCGATTTGCCAGGTAATCGTGCGCGGCAGCATGCAGGTAGAATGAATCGGAACTGCCTCTTCCCAACTCTTGAAGCGAGTCACGATGTCATTTTCACGCACCTTCCGCCACACCATTCTTGCCGCCAGCCTGCTGGCCGGCCTGTCCCAGGCAGGCGCGCACGCCGCGTCGCTTCCGGCGCCATTCGACACCCAGTTGGCGGCCGACTTTCCCAAGCTCGAAGCCTTCTACCGTGACCTGCACGCCAACCCCGAACTCGGGTTTGCGGAACACAAGACCGCGGCCAAATTGGCCGAACGGGCCAAGGCGCTCGGCTTCGAGGTGACCACCGGCGTCGGCGGCACCGGCGTCGTGGCGATCCTCAAGAATGGTCCGGGGCCGACCGTGATGCTGCGCACCGAGATGGATGCGCTGCCGGTGCTGGAAAAGACCGGCCTGCCGTTTGCCAGCAAGGTCACGACAAAAAATGCCGCTGGCGACACCGTGCCGGTAGCGCACGCCTGTGGTCACGACCTGCACATGGCTGCCTGGTATGGCACGGCAAAATTGATGGCGGAGAACCGCAAGGCCTGGAGCGGCACGCTGATGCTGATCGGGCAGCCGTCCGAAGAAGCGTTGACCGGCGCCGCCGCCATGCTCAAGGACGGACTGTTCACGCGCTTCCCGAAACCGGATTACGCGCTGTCGATGCACGACGACGCGTCGATGGCATCGGGCACGGTCATGTGGCACGCCGGGCCATTTCGCGCCTCGGCCGACACCGTCACCATCACGATGTTCGGGCAGGGCGGCCATGGCGCCGTGCCGCATGAAACGCGCGACCCGGTGGTGATGGCGGCGCGGCTGGTCATGGCGCTGCAGACCCTGATCTCGCGCGAAAACAATCCGCTCGACCCGGTCGTGATCACGGTCGGCAGCATCCAGGGCGGCACCCAGGCCAATATCGTCCCGGATCAGGTGAAGCTCGCGCTGACCGTGCGTACCTTCCGGCCCGAAGTGCGCCAGCGCGTGCTGGCCAGCATCGCCCGCGAAGCCAAAGGCGAAGCGATCGCCGCCGGCGCGCCGAAGGAGCCGCTGGTGGAAGTCAAGACCGGCACTGACTCGGTGGTCAACGATCCGCAACTGGTGGCGCGCGCCGTCAAGGCGGTCGAGCAGGCCGTCGGCCCTGATTTTGTGAAAGAAATGCTGGCCAAGATGACGTCCGAAGACTTCGCCATGTACGGCCAGCAGCCCGGCGTCAAAGCGCTGCTGCTGCATGTGGGCGCGGTCGATGCCGGCCGTCTCGAGGCAGCGAAAAAGGCTGGCAAACCCTTGCCGGGCACCCATTCGCCACAATGGGCGCCGGATCTGAAGCCGACGCTCACCAATACCATCAAGGCCGAGACGGCGATCCTGCTCGACCTGATGGCACCGCAGCGCTAAGCGCATCATCATAAGGCCCGTCATGCATTTTCTTGTCCTCGCCGCTGCGTCCTCGCTCGTCCTTGCCGCCGTACCGCTTGCCCAGGCCCAGCCTGCAGGCAAGGTTGTGCAAGTCAAAATTGGTACGGTGTCTCCACTGTCCGGCCCCAGCGCCCATGCGGGCAAGGACATCGAAAACGGCGCCCGCATGGCGATTGATGACCTCAACGCGAAAGGGATCGTGCTTGGCGGCAGCAAGGTCCAATGGGTCTTGCAGCCCGAGGACGACGGCGCCGATCCCCGCACCGGCACGACGGTCGCGCAAAAGCTGGTCGATGCGAAAGTGGCGGCCGTCGTGGGGCACCTCAATTCGGGCACGACCGTGCCGGCCTCGAAGATCTACGCCAACGCCGGCATTCCGCAGATTTCGCCGGCGGCCACGACGCCCGTCTACACCAACCAGGGTTTCAAGACAGCGTTTCGCGTCGTCGCCAACGACAACCTGATCGGCCGTACGCTGGCCACGTACACGCTCGGCACCCTGAAGGCAAAGAAAATTGCCGTGATCGACGACCGCACCGCCTTCGGCCAGGGACTGGCGGAAGAATTCGTCAAGGGCGTCAAGAAGGCGGGGGCGGGCACAAGCGTCGTCAGTCGCCAGTTCACGAGTGACAAGGCCACCGATTTCAGCGCCATCCTGACCCAGATCCGTGCGCGCGATCCGGACGTGATTTTTTATGGCGGCATGGACGCGGTGGCCGGGCCAATGCTCAAGCAGATGAAGGCGCTCGGTCTGCGCGCCAAGCTTATCTCGGGCGACGGCGTCTGCTCGGAAAAAATGCCGCTGCTGGCAGGTGACGCGCTGGTCGACGACAAGGTGTACTGCGTCGTGGCGGGCGGCGTTGGCGCTGCGCAGGAAGCGGGCCTGAATGCATTCACACAGCGTTACCAGCAGCGCTACAAGATCCCGCTGCAGACGTATGCGCCCTATGCCTACGATGCGGTGATGGTGTTCGCCAAAGCGATGCAGACGGCAAATTCGAGCGATCCAGCCAGGTTCCTGCCGGCGTTGGCGGCCGTCAGGCACGAAGGTGTCACTGGCAGCATTGCCTTCGATCAGAAGGGCGATTTGCGCGACGCCGCGATGACGATCTATACCTTCCGCAAAGGCAAGAAGGTCAGGCTGGCCGTGCTGCGCTAACGCGGAGAATTCAAACAACAGCCATGCCGATAATGGCTGGTCGGCCATTTTCCAGCGCGACCAGCAATTCGCTGTTGATATATCGACATGGCTTTGTTGCATAAATCAGCAGAGTTCGTAATTCCCCAAACCCCAGGCGGAATTACGGCATGCTCACCGCCATAGTCGTAGGCGTGCCCAACCGGGTGAACCGATTGAGAATGGCGGCACGGACCTGTAGTTCCGCGACCTGACGGTCGAAATCACGTGCCATAACGCGTTCACCGAGCAGCTTGAAACGACGCATCTTGGTCTCGACAAGGCTGCGCCGGTGATAGCCGCTCCACTTCTTCCAGATTTTCCTGCCCAGTAGACGCGTGGCCGCCAGGATGGCGTTGCGGGCTGTGGCGCCTGGGCGCCGATCCTTCCATGGCTTGGCGTTCTTACGAGTTGGAATAACCGCTTGTGCCCCACGTTGCGCGATCGCTTCATGACAGTCTTTGGTGTCGTAGGCACCATCACCGCTGACGCTTGCGACGGTCTCGCTGGCGGGAATTTGGTCGAGCAGGTATGGCAGCATCTGCGCATCGCCTGTGGCGTTGTCGGTCACTTCAATGGCCCGGATTTCCAGCGTGGCCGCATCAATGCCAAGGTGGACCTTACGCCACTGACGACGATAGTCGGTCCCATGTTTTTTGGTCTTCCACTCGCCTTCGCCCAGCATCTTAATGCCCGTGCTGTCGACTAGGAGGTGCAATCCGGTTACAGTCGGCTGCGCTCCGATCGTTACCGGTAGATATTTCTGGCGCCGGCTAACGGTGCTGAAGTCAGGCACCTGCCAGTCCAGGCCAGCGAGCTTGAGCAGGCTTTGCGCCATGCCCATCGCCTGGCGCAGGGCCAGATTGAACAAGCCCTTGATGGTCAGGCAGAACTGGATTGCCGCCTCGCTGTACTTCGGTCGCCGGCCCCGCTTGCCGCTGGCACTGCCGTGCCAGCGCATGTCCTTTTCCAGCCAGATGAGCAGCGAGCCGCGCGCCTTCAGCGCCGTGTTGTAGTCTTTCCAGTTGGTCGTTCGGTACTTTGGTTTTGCTGGGGCAGTCATGCCGTCAGTTTACCCCGCACCCACGCTAGACCGCTGAACGGGGCCTATTTGTGCAACAAAGCCTATCGACATTCTAATCCAGCGCCAAAGGCAGTCATTGTGACATTCTGTGACTTATGGAACTTGTGTGTCTGCTATGCTGGATAAAGTCGGATGACTTTAGCGCTCATTTCTGAAACAAAGAACAACGCAGATTCAGTACGGAAAACAGGGCATGAATATTACAAAAAAATTGATTGTCCAGAGCGTGCTTGCTGGATTGCTTGTAGCGCTGCTTGTTCTCGTCTACGAGCATGTCGTTGGACCGATATCTGCCAATTTTTTGGTGCGAGGTATTGGTATAGGAATACTTTGCGGTTTTGCATCAGTCACCTTTTTATTACTTGGAAATAGAAAAAGATCTTGAATATCTGCTCTTGGCAGATTACTGACTTCACGTCCAGATGACTTTTGCAAACGATGAAAAACTTTTTTCTTAATGCGTCAGGAGTTGCCGTTGGCACACTTCTTTACACCGGTTTCCTGAGCAGTACAGACGAGCTCGATTGGGGCCGTGCTGCATTCGTGGGGATTTTCTGTGGAATATGCTTGGCTATATGGCCTGGCAAAAACAGAGAAAAGTAAGCCAAGAGACGCAGTGTCAGTGAATTTCCCAGCGCGTCACCTGCTTTTCTGCCTGTGTTGCCAGCTGGCCGGCTGTACATCAGCTGAACCGGTTGTGACGCCGCCTGCGCCATTGGCTGTGTACACGCAGGAGGCGCTGCGCGCAACGATTGCTTCAGGCAAACCGACGCCCTTGGATGCCCTGACACCCTATGGCAAGCGCGAGGTCGTTCGACAACTCCGCTGGAACGAAAACGGCCTGGCTGGTTTTAGTAGTACGCCCCTGATCCGTAAACTGGGCCACGGACAACTTGCAGCGCTGCTCAGTTTCCTCGGCGCCAGCGAATATCTGCCCATGCTGGAAAAAAAGTTGGTTGGCCCGCCACTGCGCTTGTCGGCGCTATCCAGCCAGACGGAGCAGGATCTTCAACGCCTCCGTCAATTCGCGGATGCCGAAGCGACACGACGCGCTGCAGCTTCAGTGACCGCGACCGGGATCGGCGCGCCGGCTGTCCTCCGGCGCTACCAGCAGCTATTCGGAAACCGTCTGAACCCGGCAACGTTGAGCAACGAGCCGTCAGGCAATCTCGTGGCCCTGTTCGACGCCGCCAGCCTGGCCGCTAACGACAACCCGGCATCGTCAGCAGTCGACGACATGCTGCAGCTGCATCACGAACTCACCGCACGCGCCATCAATACCCGGCGCACGCTGGATGACGCCATGCTGTACGCCTTGCTCGCTGCGCGTCGTTTCGCGAATGCGCAGGCGTTTGCTGCCGTGCGTCCCGATCTCGCGGACGTCACGATCCCTCAGGTCGTGGATTCGCTTGGCCCAGCTTTCGCAGGCCGCAGCGCGTTCGCGTACGACGCGAAGCACAATACCCTGACCCGCGTTGCCATGCCGAGTCGGTCCGGTACGGAACTCGTGATGGTCGTCGGCGCTGGCTGCCATCATTCCGCCAACGCGCTGCAAGCGCTACAGGCTGACCCCGAACTCCAGCGGCGTTTGCAACAGGTACATCTCGTGTTGGTCACTGCCCCCAACGCACCTATCGACACGCATCTGATCAGCGAGTGGAACGGCGTCAATCCGTCGATGGCAATCCACGCGCCGTATAGTGCCGCGCAATGGGAGAGCATCGACGTGACAGGCATACCGTCCTTTTATCTGCTCAGGAACGGCAAGGTCGTCGACCGGCGCACCGGCTGGTCAGACACCGGCAAGGCGAATCTCCTCAAATTGATCGATGCCGCCGAATAAGTCGATTGCCATGCAACGAAGATCAATCGACGTTCAGGCAGCGTGCCTGCGATGCGTCATGCATGGCGAGGTTACGCGACGGTGACCGGTGGTAGGATGCTGCTTTCGTTCAGAAGTCCAGAGGAAGCAATGACCATATTCGCCATGTCCGTCTTCGATGCAACCGTGATTTACGACGGCAAGGAACTCTTCAAGGGGCAGGGCGCCGCCACTGGCTGGGCCGAGAAGCTTGCGAAAGAAATCGAGAGCCGCGTCACTGTCGAAAAGATCGGCACCGGCTGGGCGCTGATCGGCCGGGTCGACGGCGTGGATTGCCGTTGGGGCATCATGGGGCAGCGCCTCAAGCGGCTGGACTGATCGCCATGCGTAGTTCGAACGGCGGTCTCGTCTACTCCACGGAAACGGGCCGCATGTGCCCAACCTGTCGCCAGCCTGTGGCGCAGTGCACGTGCAAGGCGGGCGCCAGTGCTGCGCCGGTCGGTGATGGGAATGTGCGTGTATCGCTGCAGAGCAAGGGGCGGGGCGGCAAGAGCGTCACGCTCGTCAAGGGCGTGGCGCTCGATCCGATGGCCCTGGCCGTGCTCGGCAAGCAATTACGCACGGCCTGCGGCGCTGGCGGCACCGTCAAGGACGGTGTGATCGAAGTGCAGGGTGACCATTGCGACACCGTTCTGCAGGCACTGGCCAAACTCGGGCATCGGGCGAAGCGGGCCGGCGGCTGATGCCGGCCCAGGTACATCAGTAGTCGCGTGCAGCGCGCGTTGCCAGCGCCACCACGGCAATGCCTGCCGTGACGATCAATGCATCTTCGATCAGGCCGCTGCGGGTCTGGCCAATTTTTGCGATCGCCTGCTTGCGAGCGGCCAGCGTGGCATAGGCCAACGGCACGGCGGTCGCGACGGCAACCGCAGCGCCTGCCTTTTCACGACCCTCTGGCGCCAGCGCCGCACCGGCAATGCCCGCGCTGGCGATGCGCGCCAGCAGACCCAGGAACACGGTGCGGTCCGGCGCCGACTTCATTTTGTCGCCGTACAGTTCACCGGCGCCCATGGCCAGTGCGCCGTACTTGAACAGCGGGCGGTCCAGTAGCATGAGGTTGCCAGACGTGTGACGGCCGGCAAGGCGTGCCGCGGCAAGGGTGGCCATGGGGGTCATCGAGCGGGCGCTGGCGACGGCGCCAATCAGGGCGGAAGAAAGCAGGCTGGTAGATTTCATGGTAATTCCTAAGCGAGTAGTGTTATTCGATACGTTGTTCAACTGAATGCGAGATTGATTCAGTTGCCTTATTTTTAACACAAAATCGAAAATCAGCCTGTTCTGTAATGACGCTAGATGACGCGACGCGTGGCCGCCGTGGCCAGGTCGCCGCTGTTGGGCGTGCCGGTACGCTCGATCAGCATGATCTGCGCCTCATGGGACGCACGGGGCCGGTGCCGCACGCCTTGCGGCACGACATACAACTGGCCCGGCCCCAGCGCCACGGTCGTGCCGTCGTCGAGGTCGATCTCCAGACTGCCGGCCAGCACCAGGAAAAAATCGTCCGAATCGTCGTGCACATGCCAGTGGTATTCGCCACGCAATTTGGCCACCATGACGTCGTGGCCGTTGAACAGGCTGACCGTGCGCGGTTGCCAGGCTTCGTTGAATGTGGCCAGTTTGCCGGCCAGGTCGATTGCAGCGTTCATGCGTTCTCCTTAAGTGAAAAAGTGAAAACGTCATGGTGCGCCTTTGGGTGGCCAGGGGTCTTGTACAATTGTTGCATGCACCCCGCACCCGCCCGGCCAGTTAACGATGCCACCTTTTCGGCGCTGACCGGCGGCGTCACGCTGATGCAGGCAAGCTTCACCGATCACGCGTTTGAGCGCCATAGCCACGATGGTTTCGCGATCGGCGTGACCACCGCCGGGGTGCAGCGGTTTCGCTGCAAGGGCGCGCAGTACGACAGCCAGGTGGGCGACCTGGTCCTGTTCAACCCGGATGAAGACCATGATGGCAGCGCCGGCAGCGCCGACGGTTTCCGCTATGCGATCTGGTATGTACCGGATGCGTTAGTGGCAAGCTGCATCGCGCCCGAGGGCGAGCGCGCCGACGGCCGGTATTTCACCCGGCCATGCGTGACCGACCACCGGATGGCTGCGGCATTTGCGCAGCTGTCCATCAACCTGCTGGCGACGCCAGCCGAGTCGCTGCGGGCGGAAACGCTGCTGCGTGCGTTCCTTGGCACAATGCTGGCGCGCCATGGCGAGCGTCGCGAGGTGTCCCTCGCATGTGCCGGCGCGTTCGCCGCCGATGCGCGCATGGTGCAGGTCAGGGACTATATCCGCACGTACTTCCAGCGCGATATCACGGTGGCCGACCTGGCCGCCGTGGCCGGGATGTCGCGCACGCATCTCACGCGCGCGTTCAGCGCGACGTATCACACGCCGCCGCACGTGTACCTCAATTCGGTGCGCGTCGCCCATGCCTGCACGCTGATCCGGGGCGGGATGCCGCTCGCGGCGGTGGCGCCCGAATGCGGCTTTGCCGACCAGAGTCACCTGACCCGGCGCTTCAAGGGCTGTGTCGGCGTGACCCCGTCAGGCTGGCGCGACAGGCTGCGGCGCTAGCGCGCCCGGCGCGTCGGCCGCTGCAGGCCGGATCGTCAGCGTCTGCGCAAAGTGCGCGATCAGCGCCGTTACCTTGGGCGCGTGCTGGCGGCTGCGCTGCCACACCAGATACAGCGGCAGGCCGGACGTGGCCAGCTCGGGCAGGATTTTCACCAGGCTGCCATCGCGCAGCTGCTGCTCGACGAGCCAGGTCGCCAGTTGCGCGATTCCCAATCCCATCTCCACCGCCGTGACCTGCGCCTCGGCCTGCCCCAGCACGATGCGGCTCTTCACGTGCTGGCGCGCCAGTGGCAGCTCGCCATCCTTGATCAGCCATGGACTCGTGCTGCCGTCCGCGCGACCGTACAGAATGGCGTCGTGGCCCAGTAACGCTTCGAGCGTCGCCGGCGCACCGTGGCGCGCCACATAGGCGGGCGACGCACAGAAGACGAGTTCTTCGTCACCCAGGTGCTGGTAGCACAGTGCCGCCGGCCAGGTGTCCGAGCCGCCGATGCGCACCACGACGTCCAGGCCATCCTCAACCGGATCGACGAAGCGGTCGGTGAACGACACGTGCGGCTGCACCTGCGGATACTGCTCGGCAAACGCCAGCAATGACCGCACGGCGTGCATGCGGCCGAAGGTGGCCGGCATGTCCACGCGCAGTCGGCCCGACGGGGCGATATGGTCGTGTGCCAGCAGCCGCTCGGCCGCTTCGAGTTCGTCCAGGACGCGCACGCAGACCTTGTAGAAGACGTTGCCGGCGTCCGTCATCTCCAGCTTGCGGGTGGTGCGGTCGAACAGCGGCCGTTTCAATCGCCCTTCCAGTCGGGCGATGGCCTTGCCGACGGCGGAATTGGTCAGGTTGAGCCGGTCAGCGGCCGCCGTAAAACTGCCGGCGTCGGCGACGGCGACGAAGGTTTCGAGGCCTTTCAGGCGTTCTGCGGGCGTCATTGGCTTACTCCTGGAAATTTATTCCACATGATGCAGGAATTCTTATCCAACACGAGAATTTTTATCTTTTATATCATGTTAGACAACTATCCACAGGAGTTTTTTGCAATGCCCAATTCATCTACTACCACCGTCGACGCGATGGCCGACAAGCCCCAGGCCACCGGCGGCGCGCTATCGATCACGATTCTTGCCATCGCCGCGTTCGTGATCGTGACTACCGAGTTCCTGATCGTGGGCCTGCTGCCGGCACTGGCACGCGACCTGTCCATCACGGTGGCCACGGCCGGGCAGCTGGTCACGCTGTTTGCCGTGGTCGTCATGGTATGCGGCCCGTTCCTGACGGCGTGGCTGGCCAACGTCGACCGCAAGAAGTTGTTCATCGCCGTGCTGGTGCTGTTTGCGGCAACCAATGCGCTGGCCGCTGTCGCGCAAAACATCTGGGTGCTGGCGCTGGCGCGCCTGCTGCCGGCGCTGGCGCTGCCCGTGTTCTGGGGCACTGCGAGCGACACCGCAGCCCAGATCGCTGGCCCAGAAAAAGCCGGTCGCGCTGTCTCGACCGTGTATCTCGGCATTTCGGCCGCGATGCTGTTTGGTATTCCGCTCGGCACGCTGGCAGCGGACGCGATCGGCTGGCGCGGCGCGTTCGGCCTGCTGGCCGCGCTGTCGCTGCTCGTGGCCGTGCTGATGTTCTTCAGCATGCCGACGGTGCGTGCATCGCAGCCGGTTGCCATGCGCGAACAGGCAAAGATTTTGAAAAGCCCGTTCTTCATGGCCAACGTGGCGCTGTCGATCCTGGTGTTTACCGCCATGTTCACGGGCTACACCTACCTGGCCGAGATGCTGGAGAAATCGGCCGGCGTGGCGCCGGCGCAGGTGGGCTGGTGGCTGATGGGCTTTGGCGCGGTTGGCCTGATCGGTAACTGGCTGGGTGGTCTCTGGGTCGACCAGAAACCGCTGGCCACCACCGCCATCTTCAGCCTCGTGCTGGCAGCCGGCATGGCCGCGTCGATGCTGTTCGCCGGCCTGAGCATCGGCTTTGCCGTCGCGCTGGGCGTGTGGGGTATCGCCAATACCGCGCTGTATCCGATTTGCCAGATCCGCGTGATGAAGGCGGCAACCGGCGCCCAGGCGCTGGCCGGCACGATCAATGTGTCGGCAGCCAACGGTGGCATCGCGCTGGGCGCCGTGATCGGTGGCCTTGCAGTGGCCAACTGGGGCGCGGGCAATTTCGGTTACGTGGCTGCGGGCATCGCCGTGCTGGCTGCACTGGCGACCAGCCTGGTCGCGCGTATGACCCCGGCAGCCAAGGCGTAACGATCATGACGATTGCACCCATTGGCCCGTTGCCGGCCGAACTGGCAAGCCATGCCGGCTACCAGCGGATTTTCAAGCCGGGCAAGCTGACCTTCGGCTTCATCATGCCGCTCGAAGGTTATCCGGATTCGCCGTTTCCGACGCTGGCCAATCACCAGACGATGGCGCGCATGGCCGATGAGGCTGGCTTCTCGACCCTGTGGCTGCGCGATGTGCCGTTCTATGACCCGAACTTCGGCGACACCGGCCAGGTGCTCGATCCGATGGTGTACATGGGCTTTCTGGCAGCGCACACGAGCCGCATCGCGCTGGGCACCGCCGGCATCGTGGCGACGCTGCGCGAGCCATTGATCGTGGCCAAGCAGGCCGTGTCGGTCGACCAGCTGCTGGGCGGGCGCCTGGTGCTGGGCCTGTCGACCGGTGACCGGCCCGTCGAGTATCCGGCGTTTGGCCTGGATTTCGATAACCGCGGTGAGCGTTTTCGCGAAGCGTTTGGCTTGATCAAGACCGTCACCCAACAGGACTTTCCGCATGCGCGCACGGCGCACTACGGCAACCTCGATGGGGGCATTGATCTGGTGCCCAAGCCGGCGGCGCCGCGCCTGCCGATGATTGTCGTCGGCCGTGCACGCCAGGACATGGCATGGATCGCCCGTCATAGCGACGGCTGGATCTGGCACCTGAGCGACTTTACCCGCCTCGCGCAACTGATCGAGGCATGGCGCGCCAGCCACGAGCCGGGGCAGTGGGTGCGCCCGTACGGCTACGGCACGATGTTCGACCTGGCGGAAGACCCGGATGAGCCGATGCGCTTCGTGCGCAATGGCATTCGTAGCGGCCGCCATGCATTGGTCGAGCTGTTTTACCATCAGCAGGAACAAGGCGTGAGCCACGTGGCGCTGAACCTGAAGCCGCTGCGCCGGCCGGCGCAGGACGCGCTGGCCGAACTCGCGGAGCACGTGCTGCCGCTGTTTAACGCTGACTGATTTTTTACCATTGTCTTTTAACGCACGATCAAGAAAAGGAATGTCATGACCATTGATTTCGACCGTAGCGACAACCTGCAACGCCCACCGATGGGCCAGACCCGCGATCCGATTACGCATCCACTGATCGTCACGGCGACCTTCGTCAGCCGTGTCGACAGCACGCCGCGGGGCGAGCGTCCGCAAGACGCCGGCTCGGCCAAAAGCAAGCACGGCAACGAGGTGCATCTGCCGAACTGGCGTCCCGGCGCGCTGGCGCTGGAAGGCAATGAAAACCTGGCGTTCGAGCACTGGGACGAATACTGGCGCAAGGTCCACGGCCCGAAATTCGCGTGGGATGAGCCGGGCAGTTCGTCCGAGCGCGTGCTGCGCTACGACCAGGTGCACCGTATCGCATCGGGCCCGTCGTCGTTCTTCCCGCCACCGTACCGCGCGATGATCGGCGAGGACGGCAAGCTGCCGGCCGAGCCAGAAAAGTGCGTGCCGCCGTACAACCGCCCGCGCTGGGATGGCCTGGCCTACATCACGTATGCCGAGCAGGACGATATCGAGCGCGTGCTGGGCCAGGAGAAATTTGCCGAGCGAATCATCGCCGACGAGCAGGTGGCGTTTCGCATGGTCACGCGTGAAATCACGCGCGAATACATCCTGATCCCGAGCGCGCGTCACCGCGATCCGATCAGCCTGGTCAAGATCCACATGCGCAACCCCGACCTGTCGCGCGAAGAATTCCAGCGCCGCCTGCTGGACGAGCACGCGCCGCTGGTCATGGGCCAGTCGGCGACGACCGAGTTCGTGAAGCGCTACGCGGTGCTGCTCAATATCGGCTCGACCCAGAAGGACCCGGAAGGCAGCAAGATCGATGCCGTCTCGATCCTGTCGTTCGCGTCACTGAACGATGTCGAGGATTACCTGGTCAGCAACGACCACGAAGCGATCGCGCAATCCGAAGCGGCGCTGACCGGCGAAGGCTCGGAGTGGTGGACGGCGATTAACTACAGCGTCATGAATCGCTTGATGCCGGAAGTGGCCACCGAGCGCTGACCGGCTACGGTAGAATCACGCCAACGCCGGTCGCGCCGACCGGCGGTAACGTGATACGGGGATTTGCCATGGCCAAGAAGGAAGAAGAACTCGATGAAGAAACGCTGGCGTTCGTCAACTGGTGTATCGAGGTCGAGGGGTTTTTAGTCGCGGGCGGCGCGACCGTACGGCAGGCGCAAGACCATATCGAGGAAGAAATCGAATGGTTCACCGACCAGTTCTACGATTCGCTCACGCCTGAAGAGGCGGCCAAGGAAGCACTGGCGTAACGACAGTAGTGTCATTGAAAACAGGCCTGCACCGCGTCACCGCGGTGCAGGCCTGTTTGCTTGTGCGCGTGGCTATTTAGACGCGGGCGCCCGTGCTGCGGCGACGCAGCGCGGCGGCGCCCGCCAGTCCGGCGCCGAACAGCAGGATGCTGGCCGGTTCCGGCACATCGACGGGCAGGTCCGGTCCGATGATATTGCTGATGCCGGACTGTTCGATCACGGCGATGTCATTGGTGGTACTGAGGAACAAGGTATCAGCTGTCAGGAACGACAGTGCCGAACTGCCGACGCCAATTGCTTCGAAACGAATGCTCGCCAGCAGGCCGCTGCCCGAAGCGCCTGGGCCAGAACCAAACAGGGAGCCGTAGATGAACGAGATCAGTCCCGGCTCGTTGCCGACTGCGTCGACGCCGCTGGTGGTGGTGCCTGCAGTGGCCAGAAAGCCGCCTTCGGTCACGTCCAGTGCGCGCAGATAGCGCGCATCGTAGACAAGCGAAAACTGGTAGCCCGCCAGATCGGCGATATCGGCAATTTCCACGTTATAGGTCACCGTCGTGCCCACCTGCGCGGCAGGGCCGGTGTTGATGCTCAGGATGGGCGCAGCCCAGGCTTGCGTGCTGGCACCAAGCAGGACTGCGGCGATGAAGTGTTTCCATGTGCTCATTGTGTATCCCTTTTGTTGAATGGTTGACGCCGGCCGGATGTCGTCACCCGGCCGGCCGGTCGCATCAGGCGCAGACCGTACCTGCCGGCACGCGCTGCGTTACGGCGTTCAAGTCCCGCAGGTTGACGACGCCATCGTCGTTCACGTCGGCGCGCGCGTCGAAACCAGCCTGGCCGGTGCGCCTGTTCATCGATGCGCGCACCACTGCCACGTCGGCGCAATCGACCACGCCGTCACCGGTCACGTCACCCGCGACCGGCGCATTCGCCAGCGTGAAGTTGGCGTCCGAGACGTCGAAGAACGCATTGCCCACGGCCTCGATCTTGATGCGGCCCTGCGTGGTTGGCAGTGCCGGGAACGTGACATTGGCGCTGCCCGTGTTCGGCACGCTCGCCGCCAGCAGGTGTGGCCAGGTCGCGCCGCCGTCGGTCGACAGCGTGATCTTCACGTTCGCGGTGCTCACCGGCGCCGCGTTGGTGTTGGCCACGCTCCAGGTCACGGTCTGCGGGCCGGCGTTGATGGTGGCTGCCGTGTTGGGCGACGTGACCAGGAACGGACCGGCCGCAGGCGCCAGCACCAGCGTCGTGGTGGCACTGTTGACGCCGCCGCGACCGTCACGCGCCGTCAGCTTGAAGTTCAGCGACGCCGGCGCAGCGTTGGCCCCGAAGCCCACGTAGGCGGCCGTTGGCAGGAACTCCGAGAAGCAGTCGATCTGTGCAGCCGTCAGCGGTGTGCTGGCCGCTGGGCAGGCGCCGGTCGCGGCATTGGTGTTGTTGGCCAGGATTTGCGCCATGTCCGGGAACACGCGGGTCGGATCGGTCGTCACCTGGTTCTGGCCTGGCGATGAGTACTCGAGCGTACCGGCGCTGGTCACGACGGCACGCGTGCCAAACTGGCGGAACAGTGGACCGTTGAGCTTGACGTTATCGATCAGCGAGGTACCGGCGCTGCCGCCCCGGTCGTTCTGCTCCCACATATACGTCACGGTATCGTCGTCGCCGTCAACGGCGCTGCCGGTCAGGGCGAATGGCGTGCGCACCGGGATCGTGAAGCTCGGTGGCACGGTGACGCTCGGCGCCGAATTGGTCGTACCCGCGACGCTGCCGCCGCGGGTGGTCGGGCCGCCGCGTGCGACTTCACCGATGAAGCCGGCGCCACCGCCGGTGACATTGCTCACCATCAGCGAAGGCACGTCGGTGCCGGCGAGCGTGCCGTTGAACGTCACGGTGAAGGCCGTGTCGGACAGCCCGGTGACGGACACGGTGGCGCCGGCTGGCCAGCCAGCAATGCCTTCGATGGCCGCCTTGACGGCCGCAGCGGTGTAGTTGGGGCCGCGCACGATCGGGGCCGACAGGTTGCCGTTATAGCTTAGCTGGAACTGCTGGCCGTCGGTGGCAAAGCCGGTCAGGGCGCCTGCCTGCACTTCGTTGAGGTTGATCTCGGCGCTTGAGGTATAGGCCACGATCTCGTCGAAGCTGCGCTGCGACCAGTATGGATCGCTGTGCGGCTGCAGGTTGTCGGTGCCGCAGATGCCCGCATACGCCATGATCGACGAGCCACTGCCGGGTTCGACCGAGGTGGTGGCGCTGCGGTTGCCGCCGCTGCAATTGCCTACCGTGCCATTGAAGGTATGGTTGCCCGAGAACTGGTGACCGAGTTCGTGCGCGACGTAATCGACGGCGAAGAAATCGCCGACGGGGGTCGGGATGCCGGTGCAGCCCTGGGCCTTGGCGTTGCCGCCCACAACCCCCAGGCTGGCGACGCCGCCGCCGTTCAGGCCGAGGGCGATGTGGCCCACGTCGAAGTTGCTGGCGCCCGCCAGCAGGCCGGTGACGATACGGTTGCGGGACAGGGTGCTGCCCGTGCAGCCGGATGCCTGGGCTGGCGTGTAGCAGGCCGCGCCGCCGCAGGGGCCATTGGTGCCGGTCATCTGGGCCGCCGTGTTCAGGTTGAGCGCATCGGTGGCGTCGATCAGCACCAGGCTGATCGAGGTTTCGTCTTCATAGACCTGGGTCACGCGGTTGATCAGCGTGACCTTGGCAGCGGTGACGTTGGCAGGGCCGAAGTAGGTCGCGTAGCTCGGGTCGGTCACCAGTGCCAGGCGGTAGGTGCGCAGGGCGTTGCCGACGACGGCATTGGCCGCCATGCTGGCGTCGACCACGCGGTAGGGCGCGCTGGTGCTGTTGCGGCCGTCGCTGGCGGTGATGTCGAACGCGCCCTGGCGCGCTGCGGCGGCCGGCAGTGTCACGTTGATCGCGCCGTTCTTGTCGGCAGTGGCTGTGGCATTGTGCAGCGCCACGCCATCGCCATCGGCCGCGATGTTCAGGCTGACGCTTGCGCCCGGGGCAAAGCCGGCGCCGGTGACCACGACGCTGTCGCCTTCCTGGTAGAACGAGCGCGACAGACTCAGCTGCGGCTCGATCGAGTCCTCGATCAGGGGGCCGCGTGGATTGATCAGGTCGGCGCGCGTGTAGCTGGCATACACGCTGGTGTCATTACGGTAGTACGGATCGACATACCAGCCGCCGTTCGGCGAGCGCACCGATGCGTGCAGGCCAAGCTGGGTGATGTCCATGCGCAGCGTGGCGCGCGGATCGTCGACGCCCTTGCCGCGATAGGTCTTGATGTCGGGGTGCCTGGCGGCCAGGCCCGGCTCCATGACCGGCGACTCTTCGAGCGTGAAGCGCTGGTAGCCACCGTCCGGATGCGGCAGCGAGATGGTCAGGCTGCTCGCCGACAGGTCGCCCGCACGCGCCATCGGCGCTTCGCGGGCAACGCCCCGCATACCGGCCAGATCGAGGCTTGCAGCGCGTACCCGGCGCAGTTGCAACGCCGGCGTCCTGGCGCCGCTGGTGCGTGCCGTGGTTGATGCAGCCGGCACCGTCACGTCTTGCCAGAACGCGGCCGCGCGCTGGTTCTGCACCTGCACAGGGCCGACCTGCGCCGCCAGCACGGATGGCGTGCCGGCGACCAGGGCCAGCGCGACGCAGAGCGCGAGCGAACCTTTTTTCAGGGGGGCGGTGTGCAGCTGGCTTTGCTTGCCGTGGTACGGCGAGCTCGAAGGCTTCGTTCTCATGCGTAGTCCTTTCGCGACTGGTGGGCGTGTGTCGGTGTGGTAAGCGTTGATGCGTCTTCCGGAGCTTCCTCGTGGTGCCAGCGATGCGTTGCACATCGAATTTCGCGATGAAAATAATGCAATGCGGGCGCATTGATATTATTGCTGCATTGATATTGAACGCAAGTAAATACTTTCTTGTTGTAATCCTGTTGAAATAATTGGTTTGGTCAATTGTGGCGCTGGCTCATGGCGTTTCATCATGCTAAATATGCACGACTATTCCATTTGCATACTTGTCGATCAATAAAGATCGAGACGAGAAAAAAGGGCGCATTCAACGTTATCTGTTGATGACGCCGATTGCGATGCTTAGTAATTGTTCTGCGGAACTAACTCGCCCGCCGTCCAGTGCCCAGCGCCAACCCAGATAATTGGGCAGGTAACGTGACGCAACACCACGAAAACCCAACAGCCAGTCCTTGAAGCGCTGGTGATAGGCATTCACGTTCTGTACGTGGATGGCGCGGCTGCCCGAATGCCGGACCCTGACCCCGGCGCGCAGGTTGACCGCCTCGTGCGCAATTTGGTGCTTGCGTGCAAAGGCGCGATACGCGGCATGGCTGTCGCTGACCAGCAGCGCTTGGGGATCGAGCCTGGGGAGCAGATCGCGCTCGAGTTGGGCCGCGGTCAGTGCGCCGCGGCCGGTGACGGCATCGACCGTGCGACCGTTGCGGTCGCGCGTCACCAGGATGCAGTCGAGCTGCGTTGAAATGCCACGCTGGGTGGCGTGCCCGCCGCGCCGGCGTGGCGGGCGATCAAGCGTGCGCGACCCTTTTTGTGATTCGAGCAGGAACGTCTCGTCAGCCTCGACGATGCCATTCAGGGATGCAGGCCGGTCGAACTTGACCCAATCAAGGAAGCGGTGGCGCCACCGGAAGGCGGTATTGCGGTGCACGCCAACCCGATCTGCGCCCTTGCGCACGGACAGTGAATCGAGCAGCACCTGGGAATACGCGAGCCACCTGGCCTTGAGCCTGAGCCGTGCCAGCGGTGTGCCGCTCAGGTCGTTGAATGTGCGGCCGCAAGCACAACAGCGAAAGCGCTGCAGATCGTTGGCGAAGCCATGCCGGTGGCAGCGCCCGTTGCCGCAGCTGGGACAGCAACGGCCAGGCGCTCTGGCCTGGGCGATCAGTGCTACCACCTGGGCGAGGCCGGCCACAGGATGCAAGGCGTCGAGCACTTGCCGGCGCTGCGGCTGATTCAGCGATGGCAGCCTGGCGAACCAGCTCTTGAAACGTGGCGCTTTCATGATCGACTCCTGGCTTGGGGACAGGGGTTGGACCACCGGGCTGCTCATCAGTTCAAAGCTCGCCTCTATTTAACGTTGACTGCGCCCCAAAAAAAAATGCCCCGTGAGTGACACGGGGCATGCATGGTGACTGCGCTGGTCGGGTTACTTGTCTTGCACCGTAAACTCGCCATACGGCGCCAGCTGCGCATCGAGCTTGGAAGGGTCGCCAACGATCACGATCGACTGGTTCTCGGGCGCGAAATATTTCTGTGCCACCGTGCGCACCTGCTGCGGCGTGACCTTGCGGATCAGCGGCACGTAGTCGCCCAGGAACTCGGGCGGCAAGCCCACCAGCCAGTTCGCGGCCAGCGTGTTGGCCACCGAGCGCTGCAACTGATTATTCAGCAGGTAGCCGCCTGCGACGTAGCGCTTGTTCATGTCCATCTCGGCTGTCGTGACCAGCTCGCTTCCCAGGCGCTTGTACTCCTTGAAGTATTCGGCCAGCGCTGCGCCCGTCACCTCGTTGCGCACGTCGGCGCCGCCGACCATCATGCCACCCGCGCGGCTCATGCGCGCCCCGGCCGAGGCGCCATAGGTGTAGCCTTTTTCTTCGCGCAGATTGGTGTTGATCCGGCTCGAGAAGCCGCCGCCGATGATGGTGCTGGTCAGGCGCAGCGGGATCTGGTCGGCGGCGCTGGCCGCGATGCCGGGGCTGCCCACGCGCAGTGTCGACTGCACGCTGCCGTCGCGCTTGAGCAGGATGCGCGCTGGCTTCACGTTCGTGGCGACGGCCGGCGTGTCCGGCAATGCGGCGCCGCTGGCCTTCCAGTCGCCAAACGCAGCTTGCGCCAGCTTCATTGCTTCGGCCTCGGTAATGCGGCCGGTGATGACCAGCAGCGCGCGGTCCGGACGGAAGCGTTTCGCGTGTTCGGTGCGCAGCAGCGCGGCATTCACGGCATTGATCGACTCGACCGTCGGATCGGTGCGGCTGTAAGGGTGATCGAGGTAGACGGCTTTCTTGATCGCACGCTCGGCGCGGAAACCCGGCTGGGTTTCGGCCACGCGCAGCGCCTGCAGCGCATTGGCTTTCGCCAGCGCCACTTCGTTCTCGGGGAACGATGGCTGGCGCGCGATCTCGGCCATCAAATCCAGCATGCCGCCCGCCTGCGAGGCGACGGCGTTGGCCGACAGGATGATGCCGTCGGAAGCCGGACTGGCGGCCACTTCACCGCCCATGCCTTGCGCCGCTTCGGCAATCGCGCGCGAATCGCGCTTGGCCGTGCCTTCGTTGAGCATCCCGGCGAGCATCGCCGCGAAGCCGCCCTGGGCCGGGGCGTCGGCAGCGAAGCCGGCGCCGCGCAGCGCCAGCACGAAGTCCACGCGGGGCAAGCCCTGGCGCGGCACGACCCAGACGGTCAAGCCGTTGGCCAGCGTCTGCTTGGCGATCTTCGGTGCGGGAATCGATTTTTCCTGGCCATAGGCAGGCATGCCGTTTGGCGCCTTGGTTTGTGCATGCAGTGGCGGCGCGAACGCCAGCGAAACGGCAAGCGCGAGCATCAATTTGTTCATGATGCGCTCCTTATTTGTTCGCGCCAGCAGGCGCAGTGGTGGCGGTGGCGGCGGTCTTTGCGGCCTCGATCATCGCAGCCGGTTTGCGGTCGATGACGGTGCGGTTGGTTGGCACGAGATAGGTCTTGACGACGCGCTGGATGTCGCTCGAGGTCACGCCATCGATCCAGCCCGGAATCTTGTTGACGACATTGGCGTCGCCCCACAGTACCTGCAGCTTGGCCATCGTGTCGGCGCGGTTGACGAAGCTTTCCAGCTTGTTGTTCCAGTCGGCCAGCATGCGCGTCTTGACGCGCTTGAGCGTGGCGTCGTCGACGCCGTCTTTTGCCACCTTGGCGATCTCTTCATCCATGGCCTTGAGGATGGCATCCGCGCTGCTGTCGGGCTTGTACAGCGCATGCACGGTCATCAGGGTAGGGCCGTTGTATTCCCATGGGCTGGTCAGGCCAAACAGGATGTCGACGTTCAGCGCGATTTCGCGGCCCTTGACCAGGCCCTGGTAGAACAGCGACGCATCGCCGCCACCCAGCAGTTCGGCCAGCACGGCGACCGGCGCCTGGTCGCGGCTGCCGCGTTCCGGCACCTTCCAGGCTGCCGCGATCGCCGGCACCTGGGCCAGCGCATCGCTTTGCTGCAGGCGTTTTTCGGCCGTGTTGAGGGGCTCGCTGAAATCGGTTCCTTTCGGTACCGGCCGCGCGGGAATGGCGCCGAAGTATTTCTGGGCCAGCGCGAAGCCCTGCTGCGGCGTGATGTCGCCGGCAATGGCCAGCACTGCGTTGTTCGGGCCATAGTAATCGCGGTGGAACGCGCGCACGTCGTCCAGGCTGGCGTTTTCCAGGTCTTCGAAGCTGCCGTAGCCGTCGTGGTTGTTTTCCCATTTCTGGAAAGCGTGCTGGCTGATGTCGATCCACATGAAGCCGCCATACGGCTGGTTCTTCACGTTGACGCGGATTTCTTCCTTGACGACGTCCTGCTGGTTCTTCAGCGTGGTTGCGCTGAAGTCGAGCGTCTTCATGCGGTCCGCTTCCAGCCACAGGATGGGCTCGAGCGCCGAGCTTGGCACGGTCTCGATGTAGTTGGTGAAGTCGGGGCGGGTCGAGCCGTTGTTCCAGCCGCCGCCGCCCGTGATCGTCGTGTCGAAGACGCCCTTTGGTGCATTCGGCGTGCCCTGGAACATCAGGTGTTCGAACAGGTGCGCAAAGCCGGTGCGGTTCTTCGGCTCGAGGCGCATGCCGACGTGGTAGACGACCGAGACGCCGACGGTGGGCGAGGTGCGGTCTTCCGACACGATCACGGTCAGGCCGTTGTCGAGTTTTTTCATGGTGACCGGCAAGGTCCACCCGTCGGCCGGTGCGGCAAATGCCGACATCGACAGGGTGAACCCGGCCAGCAGGGCGGGGTAGTGGCGCATGCGCATGGGGACCTCGAAATGGATCGCAATGAAATGAATGTGACCGGGGCGGGGTGCGCCACCGGCGAAACATCTTAGCGCAATGGCATGCTTTAAAAGAATGTTTTTGTTGTTGCAGCGCAGGATAATCTGGGGGGATGCGTGCCGCATGGGCCCCCATCGTTCTGAGGCAAACCGCCACCGCCGCGCAGCTCGGGCGCCGTTTTTTGCAGTTCATCGCATGGGCGGCGGCTGCGCTTGACTTTCCGGCTATAGTTTCATCATGACAAGTCTCGGCATTGGCCCGGGCCGCAACACACTGGAGAACCTCGATGAATCATCTTTTCAAGCTGGGCGCCGTGGCGGCGTTGTTGGGCGCCACGGCCGGCCTCGTGCGCGCCGCGCCGGACACGGCCAGCGAGACGCGGCCCGTCGATGCGCAAGTCGTGCGCGTGACGCTCGAAGGGGTCGGGGATCTGGTCATCCGCCAGGGTGCGACGGCCACGCTGGTGCTGACAGGCGATGCGCGCCTGCTGTCGCGCACCACGACCACGCAGCGCGGTGACACGCTCAATATCGAGACCGAAGGCCGCCGCGGGGGCTTCAACTTCGGGCGTTCATCGGGCATCCAGGCCGAACTCGTGCTGCCAAACCTGCGCGCCGTTTCGTCCGAAAGTATCGGCGCCACCACGGTCAGCGGGTTTGCCGGCCAGTCACTGGACATCAATCTCGATGGCGCCGGGTCAATGTCGGTATCATCATCGAATTATCGTTTTATCACCGCTAACCTGGGCGGCGTGGGCAACCTCAAGATCAATGGCATCGACAGCGAGGGCATCGACCTGAACCTGGGCGGCGCCGGCTTCGTGACACTGACCGGCCGCAGCAAACGCCTGAAGGCCGAGCTGGGCGGCCTGGGCGGGCTCGATGCGCAGGGCTGCAGCGTCGACTCGGTCGCGCTCGATCTGTCGGGGCTGGGTAATGCCACCGTGAATGTGCGCCAGAGCATCAATGTATCGCTGTCGGGCATGGGATCGGTGACGGTACTGGGCAAGCCGGTCAACCGCAAGGTAGCGCTCGACGGGCTGGGCAAGGTCAACTGGAAATGACGGACACGCGACAACCACGCTGGCCGGGGATACCCCGGCGGCATCGGCAACGACCTGGATTCTGTGTGCGAACCATGAAGACACCATTCTTTGCAGTTCTCCTGGCGCTGTGCCTGCAGTTCGGCCTGCACGGCAGCGCCCACGCCGGTTTTCCCGAAGGCGCCAGTGCCTACAACGCCCGCAACTATGCGCTTGCGCTGAAGGAAGTCACGCCGCTGGCCAAGGCCGGCCACGCCGAAGCGCAGCATCTGCTGGGGCTCATGTACTACATGGGGCGGGGCGTGGCGCGCGACTACAAGCAGGCATTCGCCTGGCATCAGAAGGCCGCGCTCCAGGGCAAGGCCGATGCGCAGTACGTCGTCGGCGCCATGTATTACACGGGCAATTCGGTGCCGCAAGACCAGAAGCACGCCGTGACCTGGTTCCGCAAGGCCGCCGAGCAGGGGCATGCCGAGGCGCAGAACGCCCTCGGGCTGATGTACCGCTACCACGTGGCCGGCGTGCCGCAGGATGTCGTGCTGGCGTACATGCTCTATAACCTGGCCGCGGCCGGCGGCAACCGCAACGCCGTCGACCAGCGCGCTGCCATCGCCAAACGTATGACGCAGGAACAGATCGAAGAAGCGCAGGCGCTGTCGCGTACCTGGAAACCGGGCACGCCGCTGCCGACGACGTCGAAAACGGGCGGCGACGCGTGACGCGTCAGGGCGGCATGCGTAATCGCCTGGCAATCGTCCCGTTATGCGGGTTGGCGAACCGAACCGGGGTGCAGGGCAAGCCATGATGGTGTGAACACACTGTCAAGGAGTCCCCGATGGCCAAGGTAACACTGACGATGACGACCCACGTACCGGTCTCGACCGGCGAAGCCTGGGCCTGGTCGACATCGCTCGAAGGCGTGCGCACCGAAATGCGCCCGTTGCTCAAGGTCGTCTTTCCCAAGGCAATGACGCATATTGGCCCCGATACCGCGCTCAACACGGTCCTGGGCCGCTGCCAGTTTTTGCTGTTCGGTCTGTTTCCCATCGACATGTCCAAGCTGCGCTTTACCGAGATGGAACCCGGCCATCGCTTCGTCGAAGAATCCGACCTGCTGTCGATGCGTTCCTGGCGCCATGAACGTGTGATCACGCCGTCGGCCGATGGCCGGGGCGCCCAGGTCACCGACCATCTGGCGTTCACGCCACGCCTGGCCACGCCGGTCGTGCGCTACCTCGTCAAGCTGTTTTTCGCGCACCGTCACAAGAAGCTGGCGCAGGCGCTGGGTGTCCGTGGAGCTACTGTCGCAGCCCGTGGCGCAGCCGGCAGAGCACGCTGAGACAGGCTGAGATGCGTCCCCGCATGGTAGGCTTCGGCTTTGACTCATTCGCGCGCCCGATTGCATCGCGGCGTTGCAGCAATTTGGAGCTTGTATGTTGATTGCCACTCACGGCGGCAAATTTCACGCAGACGATGCGTGGGCCGTCGCCGTCCTGAAGGTGTTGTTCCCCGATGCCGACGTGATTCGCACCCGCGAGCAGGCCCGGATCGATGCCGCCGACTTTGCGATCGACGTTGGCGGGGTCTGGGACCCGGCCACCGGCCGGTTCGACCACCACCAGAAGGAATTCAATGCCACCCGGCCGTCCGGCGTGCCGTATGCCAGCGCCGGCCTCGTCTGGCGTGACCACGGCGCGCGCTGCGTCGCTGCGCTCGCGTTGCGGCACACAGGCGAGACATTATCCGACGATACCGCGCAGCAGATCGCGTACGCGATCGACGTCGATATCGTCCAATACCTCGATCTGTCGGACGTCGGCGTGGCTAAGAACGCGCCGGGCAGCTATGGCTTGTCGGCTGTGGTCTCGGGCTTCAATCCGGGCTGGCTCGACGAGCAGCGCCTGGGCTATGGCGAAGCGGTCGACGTATACCGCATGGGCCAGTTCATGCGCGCCGTGGAGTTCCTCACCGATATCATGGGCAATGCCGTGCGTTACCGCGTGGGCGCCATGCTGGCCGTCACGCAAGTGCGCCAGGCCGAGGTGCTCGAGGGCGGCAAGCTGCTGTTCCTGAAGAACGCGGCGCTGCCGTGGAGCAGCATCGTGCGCAAGGAAATGCCGAAGATCCTGTTCGTCATCAGCCACAGCCTGACTGAAAACCGCTACATCCTGCACACGGTGTCGGTCGACACCGAAAGCTTCGATGCACGCGCCGACCTGCCTGAAACTTGGGCAGGCCTGCGCGAAGCGGACCTGGCCGCCGTGACGGGCGTGCCGGACGCCGTGTTCTGCCACACGGGGCGCTTTATTGCCGCCGCGCGCAGCTACGACGGCATTCGCATCATGGCGCGCCAGGCGCTCGATGCGGTCGAGCAGGGCGTGACGGTCACGACCTATTCGTAGACGCTTCACTCGCGGCGCGTACGATCGCCCGGCCGTCGGCAAGCCGCCGCCGACTCCCGTACAATTGCGGTTTTGCTAATGCGGGAGCTTTCCATGCGCGCCATCGAGATCACCAAACCGGGCCAGCCCGACGTCTTGCAACTGTGTGAACGGCCATTGCCGGTCCTGAAAACCGGCGAAGTCCTGATCAAGGTCCATGCTGCCGGTATCAACCGCCCCGACGTGTTCCAGCGCCTGGGAAAATACCCGGTGCCGCCGGGCGCCTCCGACCTGCCGGGCCTCGAAGTAGCCGGCGAGATCGTCGACGGCGACCTGGGTGACAGCGGTTTTGCCAAGGGCGACCTCGTCTGCGCTCTGGTGCAGGGCGGTGGTTACGCCGAATACTGCGCCGCGCCGCTCGAGCAATGCCTGCCGGTACCAGAAGGGTTGACCCCACTGGAAGCGGCGACCTTGCCGGAAACCTATTTCACGGTCTGGAGCAATGTCTTTGACCGCGCGCGCCTGAGCGAAGGCGAGAGCCTGCTGGTGCAGGGCGGCAGCTCGGGCATCGGCGTGACCGCCACCCAGGTCGCCAGCGCACTGGGTCACCGCGTGTTCATCACGGCCGGCAGCGAGGACAAATGCCGCGCCGTCGAGGCGCTCGGCGCGGAGCGGGGCATCAATTACCGCGATGAAGATTTTGTCGCCGTGGTCAAGGAACTCACGGACGGCCGTGGTGTCGATGTGATTCTGGATATGGTCGCGGGCGACTACGTGGCGCGAGAGATCGAGTGCCTGGCCGACGATGGTCGCCTGGTCGTCATCGCGCTGCTGGGTGGCGCACAGGCCAATCTGGACATGAACCACGTGCTGCGCCGCCGCCTGACGATCACCGGTTCGACGCTGCGTCCGCGTCCGGTTGCCTTCAAGGCGGCCATTGCGCGCCAGTTGCGCGAGCAGGTCTGGCCGCTGTTTGCGCAGAAAAAGATCAAGCCGGTGATTCACCACGTGTTTCCGCTCGAAGAAGCCGCCGCAGCGCACACGATGATGGAATCGAGCACCCACGTGGGCAAGATCGTCCTGCAAGTGCTGGCCGACTGACCATAAAAACAACAGGCGCGCCGGCGGGGACGACAAGCTCTGCGCGGCGCATCCACGGGCGGTTTCAGGCAGATTGGCGCTCCCAGCCATTGTTTGACCGCCACAATATCGACCGCTAGAATAGCGGGTTATTTGACATGGGGTAGTATGCGTCCCACACTCGTAGTAGGTAACTGGAAAATGAACGGCAGCCGGGCAGTCAATGCCGAGCTGCTGCAAGGCATTCTCGCTGGTCTCGACGCTGATGCTGGCGCTGGCACGCAGGCGTCGTGCGCGGTGTGCGTCCCCGCGCCGTACCTGTTCCAGTGCGAGCAATTGTTGGCCGGTAGCAGCGTGGCCTGGGGCGCGCAGGATGTCGCGACCGAGCCGTGCGGCGCCTTCACGGGCGAAGTGTGCGTCTCGATGCTGCAGGATTTCGGCTGTCGTTACGTGATCGTCGGCCATTCCGAGCGCCGCGGCTACCACGGCGAGTCGAACGAGCTGGTCGCGCGCAAGGCGAAAGCAGCGCTGGACGCCGGCCTGACCCCGATCGTCTGCATCGGCGAAACACTGGAGCAGCGCGAAGCGGGCGAGACCAACGACGTTGTCGGTGGCCAGCTGCACGCGGTGCTGGAACTGGTGGGCTTTGAAGATGTCGCACGCCTGGTGCTCGCCTACGAGCCGGTGTGGGCAATCGGTACCGGCAAGACGGCCACGCCCGAGATGGCGCAGCAAGTCCACGCCGACATGCGCGCGTTAGTGCGCAAGTGCAACGTTGATGCCGCGGAAACCGTACAAATCCTTTACGGCGGCAGCATGAAGCCGGAGAATGCACGCGAGCTGCTGGCGCAACCGGATATCGATGGCGGCCTGATCGGCGGGGCGGCACTGAAAGCGGCCGATTTCCTCGCCATTCTGCGCGCCGCATAACGACATAATCTCGCGCATATAGTTTTGCGAAGATTTTGGAATTACAAAAAATTTGAAACGCTGTTAAACCTTGGAATGGAATTGCAATGATCTGGTCTAATCTTATTATCGTCGTGCAGGTTATCTCGGCCCTGTCCATTATTGGCCTGGTCCTGATGCAGCATGGCAAGGGCGCTGATATGGGTGCGGCCTTCGGCTCCGGCGCCTCTGGCAGCCTGTTCGGTGCATCCGGATCGTCGAACTTCCTGTCCAAGGCAACGGCAGTGGCTGCCGCGGTGTTCTTCGGCACCACGCTGACGCTGGCCTACATCGGCAACGACCGCAGCGGCGGCGACAACGCCGGCGTGATGGGCCGTGCCCAGGCGCCTGCAGCCGGCATCCCCGTCACGGCCCCGGTGCAGACGGCGCCAGCCGACGTTCCGACGCTGCCAGCGGGCAGCGCCGTTCCGGCAGCGCCGGCAGCGGGTGTCCCGGCTGTTCCGGCAACCCCGGCGCCAGCCCCGGCAGCCCCGGCACCAGCCACGAACTAAGCCACGCAGTCCCGGCGCCATGCGCGCCAATGCTGTTCCAGAACAATGCGCCTTTTTATCGGGCGCATTGTCGTTTTTAGGCGTAGAATACTGCGGCGCGTGACAGGGTTGAACAACCGGTCTGTGCAGCCTCGCAATATTGACGGTCGTGTCGCAACGAACTTTGTCATGCTCATGTCAGTAAAAGAGCGTCCAATAGATTGTTCGGCGATATGATTCAAATAATTGGCAAATATCTTTGTGATTGCGCAATTTGAGCATTGAAAGATAGTGCTAAAGCAGGTTAAAATACTGTTCTCCAGCCGACGTGGTGAAATTGGTAGACACGCTATCTTGAGGGGGTAGTGGCGCAAGCTGTGCGAGTTCGAGTCTCGCCGTCGGCACCAAAATTTAGAAAGAAAGCCAGCAAGGGCGCACGAGTTTTTACCTCATGCCTGAGCTGGCTTTTTTACGAGGATCTGTCGTACGATCCTGGCGGCAGGCTCGAAGCCAGGTTCGCACGATTCGGTGCTGCATCTCTGCAGCGTTCCATTAACCGATCGTTCAGAAGGCTTCATCGTGAACCTCGAAAGTTATCTCCCCGTTCTTCTCTTTATCCTGGTTGGCATCGGTGTCGGTGTCGCCCCTCAGGTGCTTGGTCGCCTGCTCGGGCCGCACAAACCCGACGATGCCAAACTGTCTCCGTATGAATGCGGCTTCGAAGCCTTCGAAGACGCGCGCATGAAGTTCGACGTCCGGTACTACCTGGTCGCGATCCTGTTTATTTTGTTTGATCTTGAAACGGCATTCTTCTTCCCATGGGGCGTCTCGATGCGCGAACTGGGGTTCACCGGTTTCATCACGATGATGGTGTTCATCGCCGAATTCGTCGTGGGCTTCTGGTACATCTGGAAGAAAGGTGCCCTTGATTGGGAATAAGCCATGGCTATTGAAGGCGTACTAAACGAAGGTTTCATCACCACCACAGCCGACAAGCTGGTCAACTGGGCACGTACCGGGTCGATGTTCCCGATGACGTTCGGTCTGGCCTGCTGCGCGGTCGAGATGATGCACGTGGGCGCGGCCCGCTACGACATGGACCGTTTCGGTATCGTGTTCCGCCCGTCGCCACGCCAGTCCGACGTCATGATCGTTGCCGGCACGCTGTGCAACAAGATGGCGCCGGCACTGCGCAAGGTCTATGACCAGATGGCCGAGCCGCGCTGGGTCATCTCGATGGGCTCCTGCGCCAACGGTGGCGGCTACTACCATTATTCGTATTCGGTCGTCCGTGGCTGCGATCGCATCGTGCCGGTCGATGTCTACGTGCCAGGCTGTCCACCGACCGCCGAAGCTCTGCTGTACGGCATCATGCAGCTCCAGAACAAGATCAAGCGCACCAATACCATCGCGCGCTAAAAACGGACGGCGTACTCCATGACGACAAAACTCGAAACCCTTCAACTCGCCCTGCAGACTGCATTGGGCGAGGGCGCCGTGATCTCGGCGGCGCTGGGTGAAGTCACGGTGGTGGTCAAGGCCGCCGACTACATCCGCTCGATGACGGCCCTGCGCGATACCCCTGCGCTGGCGTTCGAGCAGATGATCGACCTGTGCGGCGTCGACTATTCGGAATATGGCGAAGGCACTTACGAAGGACCGCGCTTTGCGGTCGTCGTGCACCTGCTGTCGCTGACCCACAACTGGCGCGTGCGCGTGCGGGTGTTCTGCCCGGACGACGACATGCCGCTGGTCGAATCGATCACGCCGATCTGGCGCGCCGCCAACTGGTTCGAGCGCGAAGCGTTCGACCTGTTCGGCATCCTGTTCGATGGCCACGGCGACCTGCGCCGCATCCTGACTGACTACGGTTTCATCGGTCACCCGTTCCGCAAGGACTTCCCGATCTCGGGCTATGTCGAGATGCGCTACGACCCCGAGCAGAAACGCGTGATCTATCAACCCGTCACGATCGAACCGCGCGAGAACATTCCCCGCGTGATTCGCGAAGAGACTTACGGGACGAAATAATGGCTGAGCTTAAGAACTACACCCTGAACTTTGGTCCGCAGCACCCGGCAGCGCACGGCGTGCTGCGCCTCGTGCTCGAGCTCGACGGCGAGGTGATCCAGCGCGCCGACCCGCACATCGGCCTGCTGCACCGCGGCACCGAGAAGCTGGCCGAAACCCGCACCTACCTGCAGTCGGTGCCGTACATGGACCGTCTCGACTACGTGTCGATGATGTGCAACGAACACGGCTACGTGCTGGCGATCGAAAAGCTGCTCGGCATCCAGGCGCCGATCCGCGCCCAGTACATCCGCACGATGTTCGACGAAGTCACCCGCATCCTGAACCACCTGATGTGGCTGGGCGCGCACGCGCTGGACATCGGCGCCATGGGCCCGTTCCTGTACTGCTTCCGCGACCGCGAAGACCTGTTCGACGTCTACGAAGCGGTATCCGGCGCGCGCATGCACGCGGCCTACTACCGCCCGGGCGGCGTGTACCGCGACCTGCCGGACACGATGCCACAGCACAAGGCTTCGCCGATCCGCAGCGCCAAGGCAATCGACGCACTGAACGAACACCGCCAGGGCTCCGTGCTCGACTTCCTCGATGCGTTCACGAAGCGCTTCGATGGTTACGTCGACGAATACGAAACCCTGCTGACCGATAACCGTATCTGGAAGCAGCGTACGGTCGGCATCGGTGTCGTGACGCCGGAAGATGCGAAAGCCATGGGCTTCACCGGCGCCATGCTGCGCGGTTCGGGCATCGCCTGGGACCTGCGCAAGACGCAGCCGTATGCAGCGTACGACAAGGTCGAGTTCGACATTCCAGTCGGCACCAACGGCGACTCGTACGACCGCTACCTGGTGCGCGTGGAAGAGATGCGCCAGTCGAACCGCATCATCAAGCAATGCATCACCTGGCTGCGCGCGAATCCGGGCCCGGTCATGATCGACAATAACAAGATTGCGCCGCCGAACCGGATGGACATGAAGTCCAATATGGAATCGCTGATTCACCACTTCAAGCTGTTCACCGAAGGCTTCCACGTCCCAGAGGGCGAGGCGTACGCTGCGGTCGAGCATCCGAAGGGCGAGTTCGGCATCTATATCGTCTCCGACGGCGCCAACAAGCCATACCGCCTGAAAATCCGCACGCCGGACTATGTCCACCTGCAGAGCCTCGACGAAATGGCACGCGGACACATGATCGCTGATGCCGTCGCCATCATCGGTACGCAAGACATCGTGTTCGGCAGTATTGATCGCTAGTCCGAAAGGCAGAGAAGAATATGTTATCCCCGCAGTGCTATCAAAAAATCGATCGGGAGCTGGCCAAGTACCCAGCCGATCAACGCCAGTCGGCCGTGATGGCCTCGCTCGCCCACGCCCAGGTCGAACTGGGCTGGCTGTCGCCAGAGACGATGCAGGAAATCGCCGACTACATCGAGATGCCGGCCATTGCCGTGCAAGAGGTGGCGACTTTCTACAATATGTTCAACGTCAAGCCGGTTGGCCAGCACAAGATCACCGTGTGCACCAACCTGCCATGCGCCTTGTCGGGCGGCGAACGCGCGGCCCAGCGCATCAAGGACGCCCTGAACATCGACTTCCGTGACACCACGGCGGACGGCAAGTTCACGCTGATGGAAGGCGAGTGCATGGGCGCCTGCGGCGACGCACCCGTCATGCTGGTGAACAACCACCGCATGTGTTCGTTCATGAGCGACGCCAAGATCGACGCCCTGCTTGAGGAACTGAACAAATGACCAGCCTGCACGATCGTCACATCAAGCCGCTGATCCTGAAGGATCTGAACGGCACCAACTGGCACCTGTCCGACTACGTCAACCGTGGCGGCTACTCGGCGCTGCGCCGCATCATCGAAGAAAAGATCACGCCCGAGCAGATCATCGCCGACATGAAGGCGTCGGGCCTGCGCGGCCGCGGCGGCGCCGGTTTCCCGACCGGCCTGAAGTGGAGCTTCATGCCGCGCCAGTTCCCGGGCCAGAAATACCTCGTCTGCAATACCGACGAAGGCGAGCCGGGCACGTTCAAAGACCGCGACATCATTCGCTACAACCCGCATGCGCTGATCGAAGGCATGGCCATCGGCGCCTACGCGATGGGCATCACCGTGGGTTACAACTATATCCACGGCGAGATCTTCGAAGACTACCTGCGCTTTGAAGAAGCGCTGGAAGAAGCGCGCGCCGCGGGCTTTTTGGGCGACAACATCCTGGGCAGCACGTTCTCGTTCCAGCTGCACGCGCACCACGGTTACGGCGCCTACATCTGCGGCGAAGAAACCGCGCTGCTCGAGTCGCTCGAAGGCAAGAAGGGCCAGCCGCGCTTCAAGCCGCCGTTCCCGGCCTCGTTCGGCCTGTACGGCAAGCCAACGACGATCAACAACACCGAGACCTTCGCTGCGGTCCCGTTCATCCTGAACATCGGCGCCGAGAACTACATGGCGCTGGGCAAGCCGAACAACGGCGGCACCAAGATCTTCTCGATCTCGGGTGACGTCGAGCGGCCAGGCAACTACGAAGTTCCGCTGGGTACGCCATTTGCGACCCTGATGGAACTGGCGGGTGGCATGCGCGGTGGCAAGAAGATCAAGGCCGTGATTCCGGGCGGTTCGTCGGCGCCAGTCGTGCCGGGCGAGCAGATGATGCAAACCGATCTCGACTACGATTCGATCGCCAAGGCCGGCTCGATGCTGGGTTCGGGCGCCGTGATCGTGATGGACGAGACGCGCTGCATGGTCAAGTCTCTGCTGCGCCTGTCGTACTTCTATTACGAAGAATCGTGCGGCCAGTGCACGCCATGCCGTGAAGGCACGGGCTGGATGTACCGCATGGTTCACCGCATCGAGCATGGCCAGGGCCGACCGGACGACATGGATCTGCTGAACAACATCGCTGACAACATCAAGGGCCGCACGATTTGCGCGCTCGGCGATGCGGCCGCGATGCCAGTGCAGGCCATGATCAAGCACTTCCGCGAAGAATTTGAATATCACATTGAGCACAAGCACTGCCTCGTGCCCTCATACCTTTAAACCAGGTCAGGTAACGATCCCATGGTTGAAATTGAATTAGACGGCAAGAAAGTTGAAGTCCCACCGGGTTCGATGGTGATGGACGCCGCAAACAAGCTCGGAACGTACATTCCGCACTTCTGCTATCACAAGAAATTGTCGATCGCTGCGAACTGCCGCATGTGCCTCGTCGAAGTGGAAAAGGCGCCGAAGCCTTTGCCAGCGTGCGCGACTCCGGTCTCGCCGGGCATGATCGTGCGCAGCCACAGCGACAAGGCCGTGCAGGCACAGAAGTCGGTGATGGAATTTTTGCTCATCAACCACCCGCTCGACTGCCCGATCTGCGATCAGGGCGGCGAATGCCAGTTGCAGGATCTGGCCGTGGGCTATGGCAAGAGCGGTTCGCGCTACGAAGAAGAAAAGCGCGTGGTGGCCCCGAAAGAAGCGGGCCCTTTGATCTCGATGGAAGAGATGTCGCGTTGCATCCAGTGCACCCGTTGCGTGCGTTTCGGCCAGGAAGTGGCCGGCGTCATGGAATTCGGCATGCTGGGCCGCGGCGAGCATTCCGAGATCACGACGTTTGTCGGCAAGACCGTCGACTCGGAAGTCTCGGGCAACATGATCGACCTGTGCCCGGTCGGCGCGCTCACCAGCAAGCCATTCCGTTATTCGGCCCGTCCATGGGAACTGCAGCGCCGCAAGTCGGTCTCGCCGCACGATTCGCTGGGCGCGAACCTGATCGTCCAGGTCAAGGGTGGCCGCGTCATGCGCGTGCTGCCGCTCGAAAACGAAGCGGTCAACGAGTGCTGGCTGTCGGACAAAGAGCGTTTCTCGTACGAAGCGCTGAACAACACCGACCGCCTGACCAAGCCGATGATCAAGCAGGGCGGCATGTGGCAGGAAGCCGAGTGGCAGACCGCCCTCGAATACGTCGCCCACGGCCTGCGCAATATCCGTCACGAGCACGGCGCCGATGCGATCGCTGCTGTCGCGACTGCGCACTCGACCGTTGAAGAACTGCACCTGCTGAACAAGGCCATACGTGGCATGGGTTCGGACAACGTCGAGTTCCGCCTGCGCCAGAGCGATTTTTCGCTCGACGGCCAGGTCACGCCATGGCTCGGCATGCCGATCGCCCAGCTGAGCACGCTCAAGCGCGCGCTGGTCATCGGTTCGTTCCTGCGCAAGGATCACCCGCTGGTCACGACGCGTCTGCGCGCCGCCACCAAGTCGGGCCTGCGCCTGTCGCTGGTTGCCGGCGCGGACGACGAACTCTTGATGAAGGTCGCGCACAAACTGATCGCTGCACCGAGCGACTGGCTCGTCGCGCTGTCGGAAATCGTCGTTGCCATCGCTGCCGACAAGGGCATCGCGGCGCCAGCCGGTTTCGAACAGATCGAAGCATCGGACATCGCAAAAGCCATCGCCGCCTCGCTGGTCGTCGTCGGCGACGTTGAACTGCCAGGCGCAATCCTGCTGGGCAACGCTGCTGCGCAACATCCGCAAGCCTCGAAAATTCACGCCGCCGCGCAGTGGATCGCCGAGCAGACCGGTTGCTCGTTCGGTTACCTGGTCGAATCGGCCAACACGATCGGCGGCCACCTTGTGGGCGCCACGTCGGGCAAGAACGAAGCACCGTTCGCCACGCCGAAAAAAGCCTACGTGCTGCTGAACGCCGAGCCGCAATTGGACGCCGCGAACCCGCAGCAAGCCACGGCTGCGCTGGCTGCTGCCGAGATGGTCGTCGTCATGTCGGCCTTCAAGCATGGCCTGGACTACGCCGACGTGCTGCTGCCGATCGCACCGTTCTCGGAAACCTCGGGCACGTTCGTCAACTGCGAAGGCCGCGCACAAAGCTTCAACGGCACCGTGCGTCCGCTGGGCGACACCCGTCCTGCCTGGAAAGTGCTGCGCGTGCTGGGTAACCTGCTGGGCCTGCAAGGCTTCGACTACGACACGTCCGAATCGATCCGCGATGAGCTGTTCGGCAAGGGTGTCACCGACCTGTCGGGCAAGCTGAACAACAAAGCCACGCTGGCACCGACCGTTGGCGCCTACGCGCCAGCGGGCCAGCTCGAGCGCGTGACTGACGTGCCGGTGTACTTCACCGATGCGCTGGCACGCCGCGCCGAGCCGCTGCAGCGTACCGCCGACGCGAACGCGCCGCTGGTCACGCTGTCGAAAGCGGTGGCTGAATCGATCGGCGTCAAGGCCGGCGACAGCGTCACCGTCACGCAAGGCAGTGGTTCGGCCGTGCTGGTGGCCGATGTCGACGCCACGCTGCCATCGAACGCAGTGCGGGTCGCCGCCGGCCATCCGGCCGTGGCAGGCCTGGGCGCCATGTTCGGTTCCATCCAAGTTGCAAAAGCAGGGGAGAGCAAGTAATGGCCGCGCCCGGTTACATTGATTCATTCAACGCCGGCGGTGCAGACCTGCTCGGCCCGGTCTGGCCGATTGCCTGGACCCTGATCAAGATCATCGCGGTGCTGGCACCTTTGATGATCGCGATTGCCTACGCCACGCTGTGGGAACGCAAGTTCATCGGCTGGATCCAGATCCGCGTCGGCCCGAACCGTGTCGGTCCTGGCGGCCTGCTGCAGCCGATGGCCGACGGCCTGAAACTCCTGATCAAAGAGATTGTGATCCCGGCCAAGGCCAGCAAGAGCCTGTTCGTGATCGGTCCGGTCATGACGATCATGCCGGCACTGGCTGCCTGGTCGGTCATTCCGTTCGGTCCGCAGTTTGCACTGGCCAACGTGAACGCCGGCGTGCTGCTGCTGATGGCAATTACCTCGGTCGAGGTCTACGGCATCATCATCGCCGGCTGGGCGTCGAACTCGAAGTACTCGTTCATGGGCGCCATGCGCGCATCGGCCCAGATGATCTCGTACGAAATCCCGATGGGCTTCGTGCTGGTGGTCGTGCTGATGGTGACGGGCAGCCTGAACCTGTCGGACATCGTCTTCGCGCAACAGACTGGCATGTTCGCCGGCATGGGTGTGAACTTCCTGTCGTGGAACTGGCTGCCGCTGTTCCCGCTGTTCATCATCTACCTGATTTCGGGCCTGGCCGAGTGCGGCCGTCACCCGTTCGACGTGATCGAAGGTGAATCCGAGATCGTTGCCGGTCACATGGTCGAATATTCGGGCATGTCGTACGCGATGTTCATGCTGGCCGAGTACGGCAACATGATCCTGATCGCCTGCCTGGCATCGCTGTTCTTCCTCGGCGGCTGGTCGGCACCATTCAGCTTCCTCGAAGTGGGCGGCACCCTGGGCGGCTTCATCGGCTTCTTCTGGCTGTTCCTGAAAACGTTCTGCCTGGTCACGTTCTTCATCTGGGTGCGCGGTACGTTCCCACGTTACCGTTACGACCAGATCATGCGTCTGGGCTGGAAAGTGTTCATTCCGATCACGCTGATCTGGCTGGTGTTCATCGCCGCCTGGATGCAGACGTCGTGGAATATTTGGAAGTAAGGGGACGCACATGTCACGTATGAAAGAAATCCTCGGCAGCCTGATGCTGACCGAGTTGATCAAGGGCCTGGCCCTGACCGGCCGCTACGCTCTGTCGCGCTCGATCACGGTCCAGTACCCGGAAGAAAAGACCCCGATGTCGAACCGCTTCCGCGGTCTGCATGCGCTGCGTCGCTACCCCAACGGGGAAGAGCGCTGCATCGCCTGCAAACTGTGCGAAGCAGTCTGCCCGGCCATGGCGATCACGATCGAGTCGACACAGCGCGAAGACGGCACCCGCCGCACCTCGCGCTACGACATCGACCTGACCAAGTGCATCTTCTGCGGCTTCTGCGAAGAATCGTGCCCGGTGGATTCGATCGTCGAAACGCACGTGCTGGAATACCACGGCGAAAAACGCGGCGACCTCTATTACACCAAAGAGATGCTGCTGGCCGTGGGTGACCGCTACGAAACCGAGATTGCCGCTGCCCGCGAGGCGGACGCCAAGTTCCGCTAAGTGTTAATTACAAGAGGCTCCTGGGTTAGTCATGACATTTACTGATATTTTGTTCTACGTGTTCGCGGCCGTGATGGTGCTGGCAGGCCTGCGCGTCATCACCGCCAAGAACCCGGTTCACGCCGCGCTGTTCCTGGTGCTGGCCTTCTTCAACGCCGCCGGTATCTGGCTGCTGCTGAAGGCCGAATTCCTCGCCATCGTGCTGGTGCTGGTCTATGTCGGCGCCGTCATGGTGCTGTTCCTGTTCGTCGTCATGATGCTCGATATTAATATCGACCGCATGCGCGAAGGCTTCTGGGGCTTCCTGCCACTGGCAGCCGGCGTCGGCGCCCTGATCGTTCTCGAGATGGGCGCGGTGCTGTGGCATGGCTACAGCAACTTCCAGCAAACGCCGGAAGCGGCTGCCCTGAACATCGGCGGCACCAAGGAACTGGGCCTGCAGATCTATACCCGCTATATCTACGGCTTTGAAATTGCCGCCGTGGTGCTGCTGGTGGCGATCATTGCTGCTGTCGCCCTGACGCTGCGCCGCCGCAAGGACAGCAAGGCCATCGATCCGGCCGACGCCGTGCGTGTGAAACGCAACGACCGCCTGAAGATCATCAAGGTCGCGACCGTGAACCAGCCGGCGATCGATGCCGCGAACGTGGCCAAGGCCGCTGCAGCCGCTGCTGCAGCCGCGCCAGCCGAACCGAAGGAAAGCAAATGACCGTCTCCCTCGCACACTATCTGATCCTGGGCGCGATCCTGTTCGCGATCTCGGTGGTCGGTATCTTCCTGAACCGGAAGAACATCATCATCTTGCTGATGGCCATCGAATTGATGCTGCTGGCGGTGAACCTGAACTTCATCGCGTTTTCCCACTACCTGGGCGACGCGGCGGGGCAGATCTTCGTGTTCTTCATTTTGACCGTCGCGGCCGCCGAAAGCGCAATCGGCCTGGCGATCCTGGTGGTCCTGTTCCGCAATCTGGACACGATCAACGTGGAAGACCTCGACAGCCTCAAGGGCTGATCGGTCTCGCTCGATAACTTATAACGAATAAGGTTCAACATGGCGGGGCAAATTTCAACCTCACTCTTACTGGCAGTGCCACTGGCACCGCTCGCAGGCTCGGCAATTGCCGGTCTGCTGGGTACCAAGTTCCTGGGCAATGTCGTCGGCCGCAAGGTGTCGCATACCGCGACCATCCTCGGCGTGGCGATCGCGCTGGTCATCTCGGTCATGACCCTGATGGCCGCGCTCGACGGCTTCACGCTCAACCAGGACCTGTACACCTGGATGACCGTCGGCACGCTCAAGCTGGCCGTCGGCTTCCAGATCGACACCCTGACCGCGATGATGATGTGCGTCGTCACGTCGGTGTCGCTGATGGTCCACATCTACACGATTGGCTACATGGCCGAGGATGACGGCTACAACCGCTTCTTCTCGTACATCTCGCTGTTCACGTTCGCCATGCTGATGCTGGTCATGTCCAACAACTTCCTGCAGCTGTTCTTCGGCTGGGAAGCAGTGGGCCTGGTCTCGTATCTCCTGATCGGCTTCTGGTACACGCGTCCAACGGCGATCTTCGCCAACATGAAGGCGTTCCTGGTCAACCGCGTCGGCGACTTCGGCTTCATCCTCGGTATCGGCCTGATCCTGGCCGCTGCCGGCACGATGAATTACGCCGAAGTGTTCGCCCAGGCCGACCAGCTGGCCCTGATGACCGTGCCGGGCACCGACTGGCCACTGCTGACCGCCGCCTGTATCTGCCTGTTCATCGGCGCGATGGGCAAGTCGGCGCAGTTCCCGCTGCACGTCTGGCTGCCTGACTCGATGGAAGGCCCGACCCCGATCTCGGCACTGATCCACGCCGCAACGATGGTTACCGCCGGCATCTTCATGGTGTCGCGCATGTCGCCGCTGTTCGAGCTGTCCGACGGCGCGCTGTCGTTCATCATCGTCATCGGTTCGATCACCGCGCTGTTCATGGGTTTCCTGGGCATCATCCAGAACGACATCAAGCGCGTTGTCGCATACTCGACGCTGTCGCAGCTGGGCTACATGACCGTTGCACTGGGCGTGTCGGCCTACTCGGTCGCCGCATTCCACCTGATGACGCACGCGTTCTTCAAGGCGCTGCTGTTCCTTGGCGCCGGCTCGGTCATCATGGGCATGCACCACGACCAGGACATGCGCAATATGGGCGGCCTGCGCAAGTACATGCCGATCACCTGGATCACTTCGCTGATCGGCTCGCTGGCCCTGATTGGTACGCCGTTCTTCTCGGGCTTCTACTCGAAGGATTCGATCATCGAGGCAGTGCACGCAAGTAACCTGCCAGGCACCGGCTTTGCGAACTTCGCAGTGCTGGCCGGCGTGTTCGTCACGGCGTTCTACTCGTTCCGCATGTACTTCCTCGTGTTCCACGGCGAAGAGCGTTTCGGCAAAGCCCATGCACATGATCATCATGACGATCACGCGCATCACAAGGCAGCTGCCAACGATCATTCGGATCCGCACGCACTGCACGATTCCGGTTCGCACCACGAAGAAGACGCGCACGACGACCATGGCCACCACGGCCTGGCCCCGGGCCAGAAGCCGCACGAGTCCCCTTGGGTCGTGACGGTGCCGCTGGTCCTGCTGGCAATTCCATCGATGCTGATCGGTTTCTTCACGATCCAGCCGATGCTGCATGGCACGTTCTTCGATGGCGTCATCACCGTGAACCCGAACCACCCGGCCATGGCCGAACTGGGCGAGATGTTCCACGGCGCTGCCGCGATGGCCCTGCACGGTCTGCAGACCGCACCGTTCTGGCTGGCACTGGCTGGCGTCGTTGCTGCCTACTACTGCTACATGATCAACCCACGCGTGCCGGCCTGGTTCTATGCCAAGTTCAAGCCGCTGCACACCCTGCTGGACAACAAGTACTACATGGATGCGTTCAACCAGAAAGTCTTCGCCGGCGGCTCGCTGCTGCTGGGCGGCGGCCTGTGGAAAGTGGGCGACCGCGGCCTGATCGACGGCCTGGTCGTCAACGGCAGCGCCAAGGCAGTCGGCTGGTTCTCGACCATCACCCGTAAAGCACAGACCGGTTACATCTACCACTATGCGTTCGTGATGATCGTTGGCGTGCTGGCGGCCATGCTGTACTTCTTCCCGTTCTGGCGCGGTTAATCACAGGCAGAGATAACGAAAAATGATGCAGTCTACAATTTCAACATTTCCACCGTACCTGAGCCTGGCCATCTGGCTCCCGATCCTGTTCGGCGTGCTGGTCCTGGCCGTCGGCCGCGACAAGAACGCCGGCATGGTACGCATGCTCTCGCTCGTGGGCGCCATCGTCAGCCTGTTGCCGACGATTCCCCTGATCACGAACTTCGACAACGCCGCCCACGGCATGCAGTTCTTTGAAGAAGCGGCCTGGATCGATCGCTTCAACATCTTCTACCGCCTGGGTGTCGATGGCCTGTCGCTGTGGTTCGTGCCACTGACCGCCTTCATCACGATCATCGTCGTGCTGGCGGCCTGGGAAGTGATTCAGGAACGTGTCGCCCAGTACATGGGTTCGTTCCTGATCCTGTCGGGTCTGATGATCGGCGTGTTCTGTGCGCTGGACGGCCTGCTGTTCTACTTCTTCTTCGAAGCGACGCTGATCCCGATGTTCATCATCATCGGCGTGTTCGGCGGCCCGAATCGCGTGTACGCGGCGTTCAAGTTCTTCCTGTACACGTTCTTCGGCTCGCTGCTGACGCTGGTCGCGATCATCTACCTGTACAATGCGTCGGGCTCGTTCAACATCCTCGAGTGGCACCTGCTGCCATTGACGATGAAAGAGCAGATCCTGATCTTCTGCGCGTTCTTCATGGCATTTGCCGTCAAGGTCCCGATGTGGCCGGTGCACACGTGGCTGCCGGATGCCCACGTCGAAGCGCCAACCGGCGGTTCGGTCGTGCTGGCTGCGATCATGCTGAAGCTCGGTGCCTATGGTTTCCTGCGCTTTTCGCTGCCGATCACCCCGGACGCAAGCCAGTACCTGGCGCCGGTCGTCATCGTGCTGTCGCTGATCGCCGTGATCTACATCGGCCTGGTGGCACTGGTCCAGAAAGACATGAAGAAACTGGTGGCGTACTCGTCGATTGCTCACATGGGCTTCGTCACGCTGGGCTTCTTCATGTTCAACGACCTGGGCGTGCAGGGCGGCCTGATGCAGGCAATCTCGCACGGCTTCGTGTCGGGCGCGATGTTCCTGTGTATCGGCGTGCTGTACGACCGTGTGCACTCGCGTGAAATCGCTGCGTACGGTGGTGTCGTCAACACGATGCCAAAGTTCGCTGCGTTCGCCGTGCTGTTCTCGATGGCCAATGCCGGCCTGCCGGCGACGTCGGGCTTCATCGGCGAGTTCATGGTCATCCTGGGCGCGGTCGAGTTCAACTTCTGGACCGGTCTTGCTTCGGGCACCGCGCTGATCCTGGGCGCCGCCTACTCGCTGTGGATGGTCAAGCGCGTCATCTTCGGCCCGGTCGCCAACAAGCATGTCGCCGAGCTGGTCGACCTGAACGGCCGCGAGTTCGCCATCCTGTCGGTGCTGGCCATCGCCACCCTGGCCATGGGCCTGTACCCGGCGCCGATCGCCGAGACCCTGCAGGTGTCGGTCACCGATCTCCTGCAACATGTCGCAGTCAGCAAAGTGCCTCAATAAAACGCCATGAACGAGATGAACACAACCCTGTTATCGGCGGTCGACACCAATCTGGTGCCGGTCTACGCCGAGATCTTCCTCCTGATCGCCACCTCGGCGATCCTGCTGATCGACATGTACCTGAAGGCCGGCAAGCGCAATCTGACGTATGCGCTGTCGCTGCTGGCAATCGCCGGTTGCGCCGTGTTCTCCTTCGTCGATTTCAATGCCGGCACGACCGTCTTCACCTTCAACGGGATGTACGTGTCCGATCCGATGTCGAACCTGCTCAAGCTGTTCACCTACGCAGCCACGGCCATGACCCTGGTCTACTCGCGCCAGTACATTGGCGAGCGCGACATGATGTCGGGCAACCTGGGCGGCGAGTTCTACGTGCTCGCGCTGTTCGCGATGCTGGGCCAGATGATCATGATCTCCGGTAACAGCATGCTGTCGATCTACCTCGGCCTGGAACTGATGTCGCTGTCGACCTACGCCCTCGTGGCCTTGCGCCGCGATCACGCGATCTCGACCGAAGCGGCGATGAAGTACTTCGTCCTCGGCGCACTGGCCTCGGGCTTCTTGCTGTACGGCATGTCGATGATCTACGGTGCCACCGGTTCGCTGGATATCACCACGATCGGCCAGGTCACCAGCACCGGCGAGGCCGATCCGATGATCCTGGTCTTCGGCCTGGTGTTCCTGGTGGCTGGCCTGGCGTTCAAGCTCGGCGTCGTGCCATTCCACATGTGGGTGCCGGACGTGGTGCAGGGCGCCCCGACGGCCGTCACGATCCTGCTGGGTGGCGCGCCGAAGCTGGCGACGTTCGCCATCATCATCCGCCTGCTGGTCGAAGCACTGCCATCGATGGCATTCGACTGGCAGCAGATGCTGATGGTCGTGGCCGTGCTGTCGCTGGCCTTCGGTAACATCACCGCGATCGCGCAGACCAATCTCAAGCGCATGCTGGCGTACTCGACCATTGCCCAGATGGGCTTTGTCGTGCTGGCCCTGGTGGTGGGCAATATCGGTGGCGATACGACCGATGCTGCCGCTGCCTACAGCGCCGGTATGTACTACACGATCATCTATGTGCTCACGACGGTCGGTACCTTCGGCCTGATCATGATGCTGGCCCGTGCCGGCCATGAAGCCGAGCTGATCAGCGACTTCAAGGGTCTCGGCAAGCGCAGCCCATGGTTCGCGATTGTCATGACCATCCTGATGTTCTCGCTGGCTGGCGTGCCGCCGATGGTGGGCTTCATCGCCAAGTACGCGGTGCTGCAGGCCGTGGCCAATGCCGGCATGGTGTGGCTGGCGGTCGTCGCCGTGATGTTCTCGCTGATCGGTGCGTTCTACTACCTGCGCATCGTCAAGACCATCTGGTTCGACGAAGCCGTCGACACCTCGGCCATCTCGACCCCGCTGGACATGCGCATCATCATGTCGCTCAACGGTGTGGCGATTGTCGTGATGGGCGTGATTCCAGGCAGCCTGCTGGCCGTCTGCTACACCGCCATGCAAGCCACGCTGGCCAAATAAGGCGTGGATCTGAACCTGGCCGCCTGGCTGGTGGTGCTGCTTGCACTGGCCGCCGCCAACCTGCCGTTCATCAACGAGCGCCTGTTCGGGCTCGTGACGCTCCCCAGCCGCAAGCCGGCCGGGGAGCGCCGCACCAAGCCGTTCCCGGTGCGGTTGCTCGAGCTGATCGTGCTGTACTTCGTGGTGGGCTTCATTGCCCGCCTGCTCGAATCGCGCATCGGGTCGGTGGCCGTGCAGACCTGGGAGTTTCATGCCGTGACCGGGTGCCTGTTCCTGGTACTGGCGTTTCCCGGCTTCGTGCTGCGGTATCTGCACAAGCCACGCAGGTAGAGATCGAGCCGTTCGCTTATGATGCTTCGTATCGCAGCCTCAACGATAAGGAGCACATAGTGTCGGAACTGAAAGAAACCCGCCTCGACGGTGGCGTCGTCTACGATGGTCACTTCCTGAAGGTCGAACGCGACCGCATTCGTCTGCCGGATGGCAAGGAAAGCCACCGCGAATTCATCCGCCACCCCGGCGCCGTCGTCATCCTCCCGCTACTGCCCGATGGGCGCATTCTGCTCGAACGCCAGTTCCGCTACCCGAACGGCAAGGTCTTCATCGAATTCCCGGCCGGTAAAATCGATCCGGGCGAAGACCACCTCGATTGCGCCAAACGTGAACTGGTCGAAGAAACCGGCTACACGGCTGCCAAGTGGCGCTTCGTCTGCACCATCCACAATGCCATCGCCTACTCGGACGAGCACCTCGAGATCTTCTTGGCCGAAGACCTGACGCACGGCGAGCAACAGCTCGATGCCGGCGAATTCCTCGAACTGTTCAGTGTCACGCTGCCCGAACTGCTGGAGCTCGTGCGCCGCGGCGAGATCACCGACGTCAAGACGATCATCGGCACGTTCTGGCTCGAGAAGATCCTGGCCGGCGACTGGACCCCCGCCTGATCACGATGCAGCACCTGTTGTTGGCAGCACTGCTGTCGTTATTGGTTTCGGCGGCGTCGGCCCAGACCCGCACGCCGCTGCAGGCACGCTGCGAAGACACGATCGGCGAGAGCATCTCGGTGTTGTCGACGCGCGAGCAGGGCTATCGCATCGACAACACGCGCTCGTACCACGACCTCACGCGCCTGATGCCCAGCGTGCGGCGCGGCTCGTGGGTGCTGGGCCTGACCCACACCGAAGCACGCGTGCGCATCAAGGTCGACGGTCGCATGCTGATCGACGCGGCGACGGGCTATGAATGCGTGGCGCCGCGCATTGACGTCAGTCTCGATTACGCGCCCATCGTCGTGTATGTGAGTCGCGAATTTCCGCCCGCGTCGTGCGCCTACCGCGAAGTGCTGGCGCACGAAATGCGCCACCTGACGACCTACCAGACCTTCATGCCGAAAGCCGAAGCCACCGTGCGCGCCCGGCTGGCGGCGCGCTTTGCCGGCAAGCCGCTGTATGCGCCCATCGGCCAGGCGCGGGGTCTGCTGCAGCGCGAGATCGACCGCAGCTGGATGCCCTACATTAAGGGTGAGATGGCGAAAGTGGAAGTGCTGCAGGCCGCGATCGATACGCCGCAGGAGTACGCCCGCCTGGGCAAGGTTTGTGCAGGTGAGGTACAGTCGTTGCTGAGACCTGCTCGCCGCAGTGGATGAAAAAACGCAGTGAAAAAACGTCGTTGATAGGCAGTTGAGAACATGAATGAACAATCCGACCTGACCCGCCGCCACGTGGCCCTGATTCCGGCCGCCGGTGTCGGCGCCCGCATGGCTGCCGGCAGTCCCAAGCAATACCTGCCGATCGGCGCCAAGCCCATGCTGCGGCACACGGTCGATGCCTTTCTGTCCAGCCCGCTCATTGCGCACACGTATGTGGTCGTCAGCGCCGACGACCCGTTCATCGACGCCGTGCTGCCAAACGCCAGCGATGACGCGAGCCGCGTCACGGTCCTGCGCTGCGGCGGCGCGACGCGCATGGAATCGATCCGCAATGGCTTGCACGCCGTGCGCGCCGCGCTGGCCGATGCCGACCACGTACTGGTGCACGACGCTGCGCGTCCCGGCCTGAATGCCGCGCTGATCGAACGCCTGATCACCGAGACGGGCGACCATCCGGCCGGCGGGCTGCTGGCCCTGCCGGTGGTCGACACCGTCAAGCGGCGCAGCGACGGCGACGTCGCCACCGTCGCCCGCGCCAACCTGTGGCTGGCCCAGACCCCGCAAATGTTTACCTACGCGCTGCTGTGCCGCGCGCTCGACGCGGCGACCGACCCTGCCGCGATCACCGACGACGCCAGCGCCGTGGAAGCCCTCGGCCTGGCCCCCAGGCTGGTCGAAGGGCACCCGCGCAACCTCAAAGTCACGCTGCCATCGGACATCCGCATTGCCGAGATGTACCTGGCCGCCGACGACTCCATTTGACCAAGACAAGAAACGACCATCATGGCACTCGCATCCTACAATCCCACTCCACCGTTTCGCATCGGCACCGGCTATGACAACCACGCGCTCGTCGAAGGGCGCAAGCTCATCGTCGGTGGCGTGACCATCCCGCACCGCCTGGGCCTGCAAGGCCATTCGGATGCCGACGTGCTGCTGCACGCGATCATCGATTCGCTGCTGGGCGCGGCCGCACTGGGCGACATCGGCAAGCACTTCCCGGACACCGACCCGATGTTCGCCGGCGCCGATTCGCGCACGCTGCTGCGCGAAGTGGGACACCGCGTGCTGCAGTCCGGCTACACGATCGGCAATATCGACGCGACCATCATCGCGCAGCAACCGAAGATGGCACCACACATCCCGCTGATGGTCTCGCGCATTGCCGAAGACCTGGGCGTCTCGCCGCAGCAGGTCAACATCAAGGCCAAGACCAACGAGAAGCTCGGCTATCTCGGACGCGAAGAAGGCATGGCCGCGCAATCGACCGCGTTGCTGATCCGCACGCCAGCCGACTAATCGGTCGACTGATCGGTCAACCGATCGTTGCCCATGGCCGGGGCGGTGGCTCTATAATTGCCAAATGACAAACACCCCCGCCCACCTGTCGCCGCGCGCGGCCTGGACACTGATCCTGGTCGCCAGCGCCGTCATGATGATCACGACGGGGACGCGCCTGACGAGCGGCCTGTTTCTGCCGCCACTGAACACGGCCACCGGCCTGGGCGTGGCCACGATCAGCTTCGTGATGGCGGTAGCGCAGCTGATGTGGGGCGTGGCGCAGCCGGTCTTTGGCGCCGTGGCCGACAAGTATGGTCCGGGCCGCGTGATTGCGCTGGGCGGCGTGATGCTGGCGGTCGGCACGGCCGCCACGCCGTTCGTCGGGTCCGAGTGGGCGCTGCTGCTGACGATGGGCTTCCTGTCGGCGGCCGGGGCAGGGGCGGGCAGCTTCTCGATCCTGATCGGCGCTACCGCCCAGCGCCTGCCGCCCGAGCGCCGCGCGTTCGCATCCGGCTTCATCAATGCGGGTGGATCCTTCGGCCAGTTCGCGCTGGCCCCGCTGATGGGCGCGATCATCGCCGGCGCTGGCTGGATCGTGGCGATGCTGACGCTGGCGGCAACCACCTTGCTCACCATTCCGCTGGCCTGGCCGCTGCGGCGCAAACGCGCTGCTGTCGCACCCGCATTGACGGCCGCAGCACCGGCAGCACCGGCGGTACCACCTGTCGCCCTCGGCCAGCAACTGCGCCAGGCACTGCGCGACCGCAGCTACCTGTGCCTGCATGCGGGCTTCTTCACCTGCGGCTTTCACATCGCCTTTCTCGTCACCCACCTGCCGGGTGAAGTCGCCATGTGCGGCTTGCCGACGACCGTGTCGGCCACGGCGCTTGCGCTGATCGGCTTGTTCAACATCGCCGGCAGCCTGTCGGCTGGCATGCTGGCCTCGCGTTACCGGATGAAGTCGCTGCTGTTCTGGATCTACGCGAGCCGCGTCGTCATCGTCGCCTTGTACCTGCTGGCGCCCAAGACGGCCTGGACCTTTTATATTTTCGCCGGCGCGCTGGGCTTTACCTGGCTGGCCACGGTGCCGCCAACCGCAGGGCTGGTCGGCAAACTGTTCGGCGTGCGCTACCTGGCCACACTGTTCGGCATGACCTTGCTCTCGCACCAGATCGGCGGCTTCTTCGGCGCCTGGCTGGGCGGGTTGGCTGTTGTGCACACGGGTGACTACAGCTGGATGTGGTACGCCGATATGGTCCTGGCGGCGGCTGCCGCACTGATCAATCTGCCGATCCGCGAGGCGCACGTGGTGCGCGCACCCGCGCTGGCGAAGGCGTAACGATGGCGCGCGATGCGTGGGCATACCGCGAGGTGGCGGTGGAGTCAAGGCTGGACTGGCGCGGCCGGCCGTGCATTTCGCCTGTCTCGGGGCAGGCGTTTTCGACGGGCATGCGGGTGCAATGCTCGCGCCGCCTGCTCGACCTGGCGCAGTACCCGCTTGGCACGAGCTTTCTACTGTCGGTGCGGATCAGCGATCGCCAGGGTGGTGCGCCGTTCCTGTACGCGTGGCATGGCGATCCGGTGGTGGTCTTGACCAAGGCACGGCGCAAGCGCTTCCTGCAGATGTACCGGCGCCTGCGCCTGTAACGGCCCAGCGCCGCAAGGAAAATGGGTATCATGAGAGATCGATAACACATCATGCACAATCAAAGGATCCTCATGACCACCAAGAAAATCGCCGTCCTCGTCGGCAGCCTGCGCAAGGAATCGTTCACGCGCCGCGTTGCCAACAGCCTCATCGCCGTGGCCCCGGACGGCTTTGAGCTGACGATCGTCGAATTGCGCGACCTGCCGCTGTACAACGAGGACGACGAAACCGACACGCCGCCGCCGGCATTCACGGTGTTCCGCGAGGCGATCCAGAGCGCGGACGGTATCCTGTTCTGCACGCCCGAATACAATCGTTCGGTGCCAGGTTCGCTCAAGAACGCGATCGACGTCGGCTCGCGCCCGTATGGCAAGGCGGCGTTCGCCGACAAGCCGTGCGCCGTGGTCAGCGTCTCGCCCGGCGCCCTGGGCGGCTTCGGCGCCAACCACCACCTGCGCCAGATGCTGCCGTTCCTGAACATGCCGACGATGCCGGCGCCAGAGGCCTATATTGGCGGCGTCGCCAGCAAGTACGAAGGCGACCGGCTGGTCGACGACAGCGCGCGCGCATTCTTTGAAAAATTCATGGCCGCATTTGGCGCCTGGGTCACGCAGCACGCGCGATGAGCCGGGCGACCGACAGCCAGATCGTTCCGACCGCGCCGCGCGACCTGAACAGCTTGCTGGGCCGGCCGCCAGGTGGTTGGCGCGCGCGCATGTTCGACGTCATCTTCGGTATCGACACGCCGGCAGGCCGTCGCTTCGACATTGCGCTGGTGGTGATCATCCTGCTCAGCATCCTCACCGTGGTGCTCGACAGCGTACCGGGCATCGGGCGGCGCTATGCGGTGCAGATGTCGGTGCTCGAGTGGACGTTCACGCTCTTCTTCACGCTCGAGTACATCGCACGCCTGGTCTGCGTCCAGCGCCCGATGCGCTATGTGCGCAGCTTCTATGGTGTGATTGACCTGGTCTCGGTGCTGCCGACCTGGATTTCGCTGCTGGTCCCGGGCAGCCAGGTATTCCTTGATGTGCGCATCCTGCGCCTGCTGCGTATCTTCCGCATCTTCAAGCTCACGCTCTACGTCGAGGAATATACGCGCCTGGGCGAGGCGCTCGTGGCCAGCAAGCGCAAGATCATGGTGTTCCTGTCGGTCGTGCTGATGCTGATCCTGATCCTGGGCACCGTGATGTACGTGATCGAAGGACCGGAAAGCGGCTTTACCAGCATCCCGATGGCGATGTACTGGGCCACCGTGACGATCACGACGGTCGGCTATGGCGACATCACGCCGCACACGCATCTGGGCAAGGCGATTGCCTCGTTCATGATGCTGCTCGGCTGGGGCATCCTGGCGGTGCCGACCGGGATCGTCAGCGCCGAGATGACGTCACAGAAGCTGTCGCGCCATGCGCCGCGCGGCGAACCCCGCAGCTGCAGCGCCTGCGGCAGCACGGGGCACGATCCGCGCGCGCAGTTCTGCAAGGATTGCGGCGCGGGCCTGGCGGCGGACCAGGCCTGACGGCAGGGGCTTCAATCCAGCGTGATGTTCGCCTTCTTGATGACTTTGTTCCAGTAATCAAGTTCGCCTGTCACGAGACTGGCGACGGCAGGCGGATTCAGGTAGTGGATTTCGACACCCTGTGCATCGGCCTGCTTTCGCGCCTCCGGCGTGTCCAGCGCGCCCTTCACGCCATTGGTCAATTGCGTGACCAGGGCCGGCGGCGTGCCCGCCGGCGCGAACAGGCCCACCCAGGCTTCGAGTGTGAACTCGGGATAGCCCGCTTCGGCCGTCGTCGGTATCTGCGGCAGCATCGGATGACGCGCCTTGCCGGCGATGGCCAGCGCCTTCAGCTTGCCGGACTGGACATGCTGCATCACCGACGGTGGCGTCGTGATGAACACGTGCACGCGCCCCGACAGCACGTCCGCGATCGCCTGGCCCGAACCCTTGTACGGGACGTGCAGCATATTGGTGCCGGTCTGCTGCTTGAACAGCTCGGTGCCGATATGCGACAGCGAACCGTTGCCCTGCGACGCATAGCTGAATTTGCCGGGATTCTTTTTCAGGTACGCCACCAGTTCACCCAGCGTGCCCACCGGCAGGGACGGGTGCACGGCCACGACATTGGTCGCGGTGACCAGCAGCGCGACGGGCGTGAAATCCTTCGGCGCCCATGGCAGCTTCGTCATCAGGGACGGATTGGCAGTGTGATACGCCGAATACGATACCAGCAGCGTGGCGCCGTCCGGCGCCGAGCGGGCCACCGTCTGGTAGGCGATATTGCCGCTGCCGCCAGGCCGGTTGTCGACGACGACCGTGTGCTTGAGCAGCTGCCCGAGCGGTTGCGCGACCACGCGCGCGGCCGTGTCGACCACGCCGCCGGGCGGGTTGGGAACGATCAGCGTGATCGGCTTGGATGGCAGCGATTGGGCAAGGGCTGTGGCTGAAGCGAGCAGCAGCAGGCTGCCGGCAAGGGTGCGAAGCATCGTACGTCTCCTGTGAATATGTCTGTCATGACCCGCTCTCTGGGGCGGGCTTTGGGTGCAGCAAGGTACAAGCCAATGTACTGACTTATCGCCGGGCCGGCATTCGTATTATCGGTCGTGCAGTCTTCGCATTCCGCGAAGCCTTCGTCATCCGCGAAACGGGAATTGCCGATTCAGGGATTCCCTGGCCATCGCAATTCGGGCCACACTCGGTCCACCGGCAACCCCGCCGCAGAGCGGGCAGTGCCGGCAATCGAACGATCGCGATGGAGACGACAGATCATGGCAGACAAGCCAGGCGACACGCTGTACGATAAACTGTGGGCACGGCACGAAGTGCATGTCGAGGACGACGGCACCACGCTGCTGTACGTCGACCGCCATCTGCTCAATGAAGTCATGAGCCCGCAGGCCTTCGAAGGCCTGCGCACGCACGGGCGCAAGGTCTGGCGCATCGCGTCGAACCTGGCCGTGGCCGACCACAATATTCCCACCACCGACCGCGCTGCCGGCATCGACGATGCCGTCTCGCGCCTGCAGGTGGAAACGCTGACGAAAAATTGCGGCGAATTCGGGATCGACGAAATCGGCATGACGGACCGTCGCCAGGGCATCGTGCATGTGATCGGGCCGGAGCAGGGCGTCACGCTGCCGGGCCTCTCCGTCGTCTGCGGCGACAGCCACACGAGCACGCACGGCGCGTTTGCCTGCCTGGCATTCGGCATCGGCACGTCCGAAGTCGAACATGTGCTGGCGACCCAGTGCCTGCTCGGCAAGAAGTCGAAGAACCTGCTGGTGCGCTACGACGGCGTGCTGCCACCTGGCGTGACGGCCAAGGACATGGCGCTCGCGATGATCGGCAAGATCGGCACCGCAGGCGCGACGGGTTATGCGATCGAGTATGCTGGCGCGGCAGTCACCGCCTTGTCGATGGAAGGCCGCATGACCTTGTGCAATATGACGGTAGAGGCAGGCGCGCGCTGCGGCATGATCGCAGTGGACGACAAGACGCTCGCCTACCTGGAGGGCCGTCCGGAAGCGCCGCGCGGTGCGCAATGGGAGCGGGCCGTGACGTACTGGCGCACCCTCGTGAGCGACCCTGAGGCCGTGTTCGATGCGGTGGTGACGATCGACGTGGCCACGATCAAGCCCCAGGTGACGTGGGGCACGTCGCCCGAGATGGTCACGACCGTCGACGGCGTGGTGCCCGATCCGGCGCACGAGCCGGACCCGACCCGGCGCGCCGGGATCGTGCACGCGCTGTCGTACATGGGCCTGGCGCCAGGCACGCGCATCACCGATATCCATGTCGACGTCGTCTTCATCGGCTCGTGCACCAACTCGCGCATCGAGGATTTGCGCGCTGCAGCCGCCATCGTGCGCGGCCGGCAGGTCGCGCACAACGTGCAACTGGCGATGGTGGTGCCGGGCTCGGGGCTGGTCAAGCAGCAGGCCGAGAAAGAAGGGCTGGACGCCATCTTCCGTCAGGCCGGCTTCGAATGGCGCGAGCCGGGCTGCTCGATGTGCCTGGGCATGAACGCCGACCAGCTGCAGCCCGGCCAGCGCGCGGCCTCGACCTCGAACCGCAATTTCGAAGGGCGGCAGGGCGCGGGCGGTCGCACGCACCTGGTCAGTCCGGAAATGGCAGCGGCCGCTGCCGTCATGGGGCATTTCGTCGATATCCGGGAGTGGTGCTGATGGAACAATTTACCGTACACGAAGGACTGGTCGTGCCGCTCGATCGCGGCAACGTCGATACCGATGCCATCGTCCCCAAACAGTTTCTCAAGTCGATCCGCCGCGCCGGTTTCGGTGTGAACCTGTTCGATGCCTGGCGCTATCTCGATACCGGCGAACCCGACCAGGACTGCAGCGGCCGGCCGCTCAACCCGGATTTCGTGCTGAACCAGCCGCGCTACCAGAGCGCCAGCATCCTGCTCGCGCGCGACAACTTTGGCTGCGGCAGTTCGCGCGAGCATGCGCCGTGGGCACTGGCCGACTTTGGCATTCGCGTACTCATCGCGCCGTCGTTCGCCGAGATTTTTTATAACAACTGCTTCAAGAACGGCTTGCTGCCGATCGTGCTCGCGGACCACGAGGTCGATGCGCTGTTCACGGCATGTGATGCCACGCCCGGATTTTCGCTGAAGGTCGACCTGCCGGCGCAGACCGTCACCTGGCCGGGCGAAGCACGCGTCAGCCGGTTCGAGGTGGACCCGGCCCGCAAGGATCGCCTGCTGCATGGCCTCGACGATATCGCGCTGACGATCGGCCACGCCGACAAGATCAAGGCCTACGAAGCATGGCGCAGGAAGGAAGAAGACTGGGTGTTCTGAAGCGGCGCGCAACGACTGCGCCTGCTTGTGGCAAGATGCACGCTGTCCACCCTGTCGGCCATCCAAGGAGAGTGCTGTTGAACTACGCGCGTTTTGATCTGGTCACGCTCAACTTGTTCATCGAGATTGCGCGCACCGGCAGCATCACGCGCGGCGCCCAGCAATCCAATCTCGCCGTTGCCGCAGCGAGCAAGCGTGTATCCGACCTGGAGGCGCACCTGGGCACGCGGCTGCTGTACCGCCACGCCAATGGCGTCACGCTGACCGAGGCGGGCCGCTCGTGTTTCCAGCATGCGCTCGGTATCCTGCAGGATGTCGACCGGATGTCGGGCGACCTGTCCGACTTCGCAGCCGGCGGCCGGGGCCAGGTGCGCATCTGGGCCAACACCTCCGCGGTCACGCAGTTCCTGCCGGACGACCTGACGCGCTTTCGGCGCGAGCATCCGGGCATCCGCGTCAGCCTGGAAGAGCGCAACAGCGGCGACGTGGTAGCGGCAGTGCGCGAGAACCGCGCCGACATCGGCCTGTTCGCCGACCGCACCGCTGTCGGCGACATCGATGTCTTCGATTACCGGCAGGACCGGCTGGTCCTGATCGTGTCGCACGATCATCCGCTGGCCACGCACGACAGCGTACGGCTGGCCGATGCGCTGGACTATGAATTTGTCAGCCTGTCCGAAGCCACGTCGCTGGCCGAACGATTGCGCACCGAATGCAGCCGCCTTGAAAAGCCGTTGAAGCTCAGTATTCAGGTGCGCAGCTTCGACGCCGTCTGCCGCATGGTGATGGTCGGCCTGGGCATCGGCGTGCTGCCGCGCCTGGCCGCCGAACCCCACGTGCGCTCGATGGGCCTGAAGCTGATCACGCTGACCGACGACTGGGCCGAGCGCACGCTGCTGCTTGCGCTGCGCAGCACGCTGGCGCTGCCGGCCCCGGTCAGGCTGCTGGCCAGTTGCCTGAGCCCCGATGCGGCCCGCGCGATCAACGGGGCTTGAGCGCACACCAATCCGAACCCTTCACGAAAAACCAAACCATGTCGATCCATTTCTACGAACCCCGTCAAGGCCACGGGCTGCCCCATGATCCCTTCAATGCCATCGTCGGACCGCGCCCGATCGGCTGGATCTCATCGCTGAGCCAGTCCGGCGTGCGCAACCTGGCACCGTACAGCTTCTTCAACGCGTTCAACTATGTGCCGCCGATCGTCGGATTTGCCAGCATCGGCGCCAAGGACACGCTGCGCAATGTGCAGGAGACGGGCGAATTCGTGTGGAATCTCGCGACCCGCCCATTGGCCGAGGCAATGAACGCGTCGTGCGCCGCCGTCGGCCCCGAGGTCGATGAATTCACGCTGGCCGGATTGACGCCCGCACCGTCGCGCCTGGTCGCAGCGCCGCGCGTGGCCGAAACCCCGGTCGCGTTCGAATGCAAGGTCACGCAGATCATCCAGTTGCAGCAGGTCAGCGGCGAGACGGTGCCGACCTGGCTGGTACTGGGTGAAGTGGTGGGCGTGCACATCGCTGCAGCGTCGCTGAAGGACGGCATCTACGACACGGCCACTGCCGGCCACATCCTGCGCGCGGGCGGCCCGGCCGATTACTTCTCGGTCGGGCCGGAACAGTTGTTCCAGATGCACCGGCCACGTTAGACGAGTGTCCGGTGCGCACCACGGTGGCGTGCGGCGCACCGGATTGGTGGCTTATGGCATGGCCGCGTGGTGGGCAAAGCGTGGTGCAGCGCGGCCCGGCAATGGTGCACACGGGCGCGTCAGCGTGACCGCTGGCGGGGCAGCGGCGTCGCGTTCGAGCCAGTAATTGAATTGGCCGAAGCTCGGCAGGCCGCCTGCATCCTGGCCCTGGAAGAAGTCGCCCAGCATCTGGCGGTACGCTGCGCGGCGCGAAAAATCGTCGTGGCTCGCCGCGTAGCGCGCCGCAGCGGCGCGAAAGATGGCGCGCATCCGTTCATCGGCATTGGTGCCGGTGGCCTCGCCCTTGCGTGGCCGGCCGCGCTTGATGCCGGCGGTGACGGCGCGCGTGCGGCCCGGTGCACCCGAGTTGCCATAGTCCGGCAGCAGCGCGTCCGGTGTCTGGCCCCGTTCCCAGTAGCGGCGCAGGTAGCGCAGGATGCTGGACTTCGAGATGCCGTGCGCAGCGGCGTACCCGGCCATCAGGATGGCGCGCTCGCGCGGCTGGTACAGCGCCTGGCGGTCGGCGTGCAGGGCGCGCACGGCCGACCAGGCCTTGGCCTGCAGGGCCAGATAGCCTTGCGGTACCGGCTCTTGGGGCGGCGCGGCCGCGAACGGATCGACCAGCAACCGGCGCACTCCGCCGGCATGCAATGCTTCCTCGAGTTCGTGCAACAGCACCGGCTCGGGCAGGGCCGAGTGGCTGCCCAGGCGGTACGTCCAGGCCAGCGCCTGCGAACGGTCGATCCACAGCACGCGAATCAGATGGCCTTGCATGCCCGTGTATTCGAGCACATCGTTTTGGGTAAACATCGACTTCTCCCGCAGTTCAGTGTGCTTTTATATATGCAAGGATCGGGCCAGCCCGGTTGACCGACTGGCCCGCCTTGATGCGACCACTTTTGGTGCACGCCGAATGCGCGGGATGCTGCTTACTGCGGCACTGCGGTTCCCGTCACGGATATGCTCGGCCGAACGGGGCGCGCTTGCCGCGCCAGTCCAAACAGCGGCCGCATGGGCGGCACGCGCCGCACCGTCTCGTACAGCGCGAAGCTGCCGCAGGCGGTCAGGATCATCAACAGCACCGCTTCAAGGCCAGGCGCCAGTTGCAGCGGCTTGAAGGCGTGCGCCATCACGATGATCAGCGTCTGGTGCACGATATAGACGGGGAACACGGCGTCAGTCAGGTAGCGCCGGGCCGGGCCGTCACGGTTCAGGTGGAAGCGGGCGAAGCCGCAGGCAGCGATGATGGCGCTCCAGGCGCACAGCGCGTACACGAACCGCATGCCAGTGCGCCAGCGTTCGATGTCGTGCGGCGCCCTGGTCTCGTGTGGCCCCAGCAGCCACAGCACGATCCCGACCCAGGCCGCCAGGGCGAGGCATAGCGCAGGCCAGCGCTGCGCCGTCATCATGGCCCAGATCCGTGGCGTGTGCGCCAGCAGCGCGCCGAGCACGAAGACGGGCAGGTAAGTGGCATGGTTGTACCAGTCGTTCGTCAGCGAATGGTCTTGCGGAAAACGGTCGAGCAACAGGATGCGTACCAGGCCCAGGAAGACGACCGGCAGCAGTATCAGGCGCCAGCCATCCAGCACGGCGCCGACCCGGCGCGCGAGCGCGGCGCTGCGCGCTTCTCCCAGCAGCGCCGCGCCGGCAGCGAGCACCGCCGTGTAACACCACAGGTACAGCACGAACCACAGATGGTTCCAGGTGGGCAGCGACAGGCAATCTTCGCGGCAGAAGCCGTCGTAGCCGACGATATACAGTCGCATGAACGCCAGGTAATCGCCCGTGTAGCCGAGTTTTTCGACGACTTCGAGATAGGGCTGCGGCGGCACGATCACGAGCATCCCGAACAGCAGCGGCACGAGCAAACGCAGGCTGCGCCGGCGCAGGAACATCCGCGGGCCCAGGCGCCCCAGTATGAAATGCGAGGCCACCCCGGCGACGAAGAACAGCAGCGTCAGGCGCCAGGGCGACGACAGCAGCATGAAGGGCTCGGCCGCTTCGCTGGCGTACGGACTCTTCACGTGCCAGTCCCAGCTCACGTAATACATGCCCACGTGATAGGCGATCAGCACGAAAAACGCCAGGATGCGTACCCAGTCGAGAAAATACAGGCGCTCGCTGGTGGCAGGAACAGATGGCTGCATGGGGTGTCCTCGGAATGTGAAGGCCCCAGCATCGCGCAGCCGTGCATGACGGCGCCAGCGCGATGGGGTGAACCGGACTTCAGACGGGGCGAAGCGGATCGAGCAGGGCGGCCCGGTATTGCCGGCTGCACGGAACGACGGCGCCGCTATGCAGCACGAGTGTGCAATCGCCCTTGCTGTGCGGGACGATGCGGTTGACAGCGGTCAGGCGCACCGCCGCGCACCGGTGGCAGCGCACGAACGCGGGGCCGAGTTGCCCGAGCAGCGTGCCCAGGGACTGGCGCAGTAGCGGCGCGCCGTCGCGTGTGTGCAGCGCGACGTAGTTGTCGGCTGTTTCGAGCCATTCGATATCGGCGACCTGCACGATGCGGGTGGCCCCGCGCTCGGTCACCAGCAACTGGCGCGGTGGCGTCCAGGTGAGTGCCGGCGCGCTTGCTGCTGCGGTCAGCCGGCTCTGCAGCCGAATCTGCAGCCGGTCGAGCGTGCGCCGCAGCCGCGCGCCATCGAACGGCTTGAGCAGATAGTCGACCGCTTCGGCATCGAACGCACGCAGCGCGTAGTCGTCATACGCGGTCACGAACACCACCAGTGGCGCCGGCGCCACCAGCGAGGCAGCCACATCGATGCCCGACAGTTCCGGCATCTCGATATCGAGCAGCAGCGCGTCGGGCGCGTCGCGCGCGATCAGCGCCAGCGCTTCCACGCCGTCCGCCGCTTCCGTCACCGACGTGACGCCCGGTTCGTGCGCGAGCATGCGGCGCAGGCGCTCGCGCGCCGGCCGTTCGTCGTCGACGATCAGGAGACGCATGGCACCCTCAGTTCGGCGCGCACGCCGGCCGGTTGCAGGGCGCTGAGCGCCAGGCCCGCGCGCTCACCATGCAGCGCGGCCAGGCGGGTGCGCAGGTTGACCACCGTGATGCCGGGCGTGCCGGGCGTGCCGAATGGCGCCAACACGCCGCCATCGTCCTCGATGGACAAGTGCAGCGCGCCGTCGACGATCCGGGCCTCGACCCGGATCGCGGTCGACGCGCGCCGGTGCGCTACCGTGTGCTTGAACAGGTTCTCGAGCAGCGGCTGCAGGCTGATGGCGGGCAGCCGCACCGCCAGGGCCGCCGGCGCGATGGCCCAGGTCAGCGTCACGCGCCCGTCAAAGCGCTCCTGCATCACGGCGGCGTAGCCCTGGGCCAGGCGCAATTCGTCTTCCAGGCTCGCCTGCGGCTTGTCACCCAGCGCCAGTGTCGCGCGCAGCACGTCGGCCAGCCGCACGAGGGTTGCATCGGCGCGCGCCACATCGGTATGCATCAGCGAGGAAATCGTGTTGAGCGCATTGAACAGGAAGTGGGGCTGCATCTGGCGCGTCAGGCGTTCGAGCTGGGCTTCGCGCAGCAGGGCGCCGGCCTGTTCGGCGCGCACGCGTTCCTTCATCATCTCGCGGTACGAGAGCAGGCCGAAGCCGATCGTCGTAAACAGCCCGAAGAACAGCGAAATCTTGAGCGCCTCGTAGACGAATACCTCGGCCCAGGCCTCGTGTTCGTAGCGAGTGCCGGCCAGGGCATAGACGGCGTGGCGCAGCGCAAACACGACCGGCGTGAAGCCGAACCAGTACAGCGGCAGCCAGCGCGCCTGCTGGCCGAACCAGCGCCAGGGCGTGGCGACCAGCACGTCATGCTGCGCACTGAAGCGGCGCTGGATCGCGAACAGACAGGTCGCCACCAGCGCCGAGGAGGTCTCCCACAGGACCGGCTGCCAGGGCGCGCTGCCCCCGTCGCGCCGGTAGTCTTCCACGGCGACGAGCACCATCAGCGTCCAGAACAGGAGCCAGGCAATGCCGGCGACGAGCATGGTGCGGCGTGATGGCATGGGGCAGACCGGAAGGGGAACGGCCGATCTTCAAGCATTCCCGGGCGCATGTCAAAGCGCCATGCATGGTGCGTACCGGCAGTGTGCAATTGCATCATCGAGAAAGCAATTGCCTACCGTCAATTGGACTTCATGCGACAATCAAACCATGAGCGATCCGGGCCGACCTTCTTCCATGTCCTCCGACAATCGAGGCATGCGCGCGCTGGTGCGCAACCACGATTGGGCAGCAACCCCACTGGGCGACGCGGCCGGCTGGCCGCCGGAACTGCGGGTGGCCGTCGATCTGATGCTCGACGCGCGGCATCCGGCGCTGGTTGGCTGGCGTACCCCTGCGTCGGACGCCATGCCGGTACTGTTCAACGATGCCTACGCCAGCCTGCTGGGCGAGCAACCCGCGCAGGCGCTGGGCCAGCCGTTGGCCGACATTCTGCCCGCCGCCTGGCCGCACCTCGCGCCGCTGGTCGACGCTGCGCTTGCCGGCACGCCGGCCTGGCTCGACGATGTGCTGCTCGGGCCTAGCGCGCGCCACGTCGACACCGCCTTCTCGCCACTGCGCGACGCGGCCGGCACCGTGCACGGCTTCTTCCATACCGCACTCGCGAGCGACGCCGGCGAACATGGCCGTGTCGAAGCAGCGTTGCAGCGCCAGGCGCACGAATCGGCCGAGGCCAGCCGCCACCGCAGCGAATTCCTGGCGGTGCTGGCCCATGAGCTGCGCAACCCGATGGCCCCGATCCGCACCGGCCTGGAAATCATGCGCCTGCGCGCCGACAGTCCCGAGACGATCGAGCGCGTACGCGAAATGCTCGAGCGCCAGACGCGCCAGATGACGCACCTGATCGACGACCTGCTCGACGTCGCCCGTGTCACCAGCGGCAAGATCGAGATCCGCAAGCAGCTGGTCGACCTCAATCGCGTGGTGGCGAGCGCGGTCGAGACCAGTACCCCGATGATCCAGGGCGCGCGCCATGTGCTCGACGTCGATATGTGGGCCGAGCCGCTGCTGCTGGACATCGACCCGACCCGCGTCGCGCAGGTGATCAACAATCTGCTGACCAATGCGGCCAAGTACACGCCGCCCGGCGGCAGCATCCGCCTCACGGTGCACAAGGACCGGAGCGATGGCGGACAGGCCGTGGTGGCAGTGACCGACAGCGGCGTGGGCATTCCGCCCGAGCACCAGGACACGATTTTCGAGATGTTCAATCAGGTCGGCCGCAATAGGGGCCTGGCGCAGGGCGGGCTGGGCATCGGCCTGTCGCTGGTGCGCCAGCTGGTGGCGCTGCATGGCGGCAGCGTCAGCGCCGAGAGTCCCGGCACCGGCCTTGGCAGCACATTCACCGTGCGCCTGCCGCTGGGCGCGCGCATGGCGGTGGCGGGTGACGACACGGCGCGCCAGGACCGCCGCACGGCGCAGCGCCGCACCTATCGCATCCTGGTGGTCGACGACAACACCGACGCCGCCGAAAGCCTGTCGCTGCTGCTGCAACTGAACTCGCACGAGATCTGCACCGCGACCAATGGCCGCGATGCGCTGGCCCTGGCCGAGGCGTTCGTGCCGGACGTCGCGTTCCTCGATATCGGCATGCCCGGCATGACGGGCTTCGAGCTGGCCACGCGCCTGCGCGCGATACCTGAACTGGCGCGGATGACCATCGTCGCCGTGACCGGCTGGGGTTCGGAAGAAGACCAGGCGCGCTCGCGCGAGGCCGGGTTCGACCAGCACTTCACCAAGCCGATCGCAGCCGAAACGGTGAGCCGCCTGCTGGCGGCACTGGACTAGGTCCTTACTTTACTCGGCGTTGCCACGGCGCTCGGCGTCGATCTCGCGCTTCATCGCGCCCACGCTGCCCATGTACTCGGCCACCGGCACAGCGGGACTGGCGCGCAGTTCGGGCGGCAGCAGCACCGGCATGTACAGCTCGTCGGCGGTGCGGCCGTTGCGCTGCATGTTCCCGGCCAGGATCAACAGCGAGACGAGCACCGCGATCCCGGCGCAGGACAGGCGCAGCCGGCGCCGGAACTGCGGCGTCACAGTGGCCAGGTGGAAGTAGATCATCATTGACACCGTCACCACGACCGCGTGCGAGCCATAGCCGGTCAGCCATTCGAGCGACCACGCATAGGCCACCACGCTGGCCAGCAGGCGCACACCGACCAGCGCGGCCAGGCCAAAGCCGACGATGAACAGATGCCGCCCGAGGCGCGCGCGGCGCCCGAACAGGCGGTTGGAAAACGCCCACATGCCGCTCCATGCCAGGCCCGCGCCCACGGCCACCGCCGGGTACACCCCGTAGCGTTCGGGGTCGCCCCCGGCGTCGAGCAGCCATGCCACGAACAGCGCGGTCAGCAGGCACAGGACGATGCCGGCGCCGCCCGGCAGCATGCCTTCCCAGCCGTGCATCGTGCGGTCGACCAGTTCGGGCGGCACCGGGTGCGCGGCCGAGCGGATGCGCAGCGACGTGTGCCCCATGCGCACGACGGTGTCGCCGCCCAGCGTCAGTTCCTTGACGCGCCGGCCCTTGTGGTTGATGCCGTTACGGGTATCGAGGTCGCGCAGCAGCAGGGCGCCATCGGCGCCAAGCTCGACCAGCGCATGGTGCGCGGCGGCGTACTCGTCGTCGACGATGAAGTCGTTGTCGTAGGCGCGACCGAGGCGGATCGGGAGCGTGGTCACGCGATGCCGGTGCAGCACCTCGCCATTGCGCGCCAGCGTCTCGATGGTCCAGGGGCCGCTCATTTGCGCACCGGGCGCCCGAAGGCGCCGAGATAGGCGCGCGTGACGCGCATGCCGTTTTCGTACGAGACGCCCGAGACATCCAGCCGGCTTTGCAGGCTGGCCTGCGAGGCGTCGGTGCTGGCCGTGAGCAGCGTGAAGTTGTACAGCCCTTCGAACTTGCGGTAGGCGCGCACGCAGGTCACGGCGCGCAGCGGCAGCGTGCGCGTATGCACGAAGCGCTCGGTGCAGAACGGCTTGGTCAGGCGCGGATCGCCCGTGCTGCCCAGGTTATCGACCTGGAAGATGTCGGTGGCCAGCGCGGCAAAGCGCATCGGGTCCATCGTCCCCGAGCGGATGTAGCGGTGCGTCATCGAGACATTACCGGTCTGCTGGACGTCCGAGACGAACACCGCCGACTGCATCACGCAGCTCATGGCGTCGACCGCGTAGGCGGCGCCGCGCGCATTGGAGCGCCCCCAGCAGCGCACCTGGCCGGACTCGCGCACCGGCACCAGGTACGGCCCCATGCCCTTGAGCGTCAGCGGCTCTTCGAGCAGCCGGTCGACCATGCCGGCCTGATGCGCCAGCAGCTGCTTGCCGATCAGCGGATTGAAATCAGGCGGTGGCGCGGCCTGCTCGGCCACCTTGCGCAGCAGCTCCTGTGCGTACATCACGGGCACCAGGAAGCTGACCGATTCGCCATCGCGCCGGCGCGAGACGTTGATGCCGGCCACGGTGCCGCTGGCGGTCACGCTCGGGCCGCCGCTCATGCCCGAGTTGATCGGGCCGCTGAAGATCAGGCGGTCGTAGAAGCTGCGCGTGAGCACGCCGTTGTAGGCGCCTTCGGAAATCGCAAATCCCAGGTCGAGCGGATTGCCCAGCGAGTACAGGGGCTGGCCCTGGCGCAGTTTCACTTTCTGCTCGGGCACCTTGAAAAAGCCGCTGCCATTGCGGTTGATGCGCACGACCGCAAGATCGTGCAGCACGTCGACCGCCAGCAGTTCGACCGGGCCGGTATTGCCGTCGGTGTCGATGTATTCGGCCGTGTAGATGGCCGGGTCAAGCGCCATTTGCGACACCACATGGTAATTGGTCAGCGCGAGATTGCTGGTGCCGACCAAGAAGCCCGACCCGACCGTAGACTGCGTGCGGCCATTCTTGAGCAGCATGCGGATCTGCAGCAGGTCGCTGCGCGCCGATTCATACAGGTCCTGCGCGGCCGACGAAGGCTGGGGCAGGGCGTCCTGCGTGTCCGCCTCGCCCGCAATCAGCTCGGTCGGCGTCGCGGCCGGCGGCGTGTCGACGGCAATCTGCGGCACGGGCGCGGCGACGGGGGCACCTGCCGGCGCAGCCAGTCCGGCCCGCGCGACGGTGCCCGCGCCCGTCTGCGCGCTCGCTGGCCGCGTGACGAGATCGAGCCCCGCGCCAAGCGCCAGGCAGGTGGTCAGGAGTGCGGCCAGGCGTGCCACGACGGTCCGGTTCATGCGGTTACCAGGAAGCAGAGGGAAGCCGCTATCTTGCCATCGGGGCGGCCAGCGCTGCGCGCGTTAGCGCGCCCACGGTCAGGCAACCGGAGCAGGCGTGGCCGGGGCGACCGGCTCGCCCTGCTCGAGCGATGTGAGGGGCGCCATCATGTGGCCCAGCTTGGCCTGCTTGGTATTGAGGTAGCTGTTGTTGTGGGCGTTGCGGTTCACCAGCAGCGGCACGCGTTCGGTGACCGTGATCCCCAGGCGGGTCAGGGCGTCGATCTTGCGCGGGTTATTGGTCATCAGGCGCACGGCCCCAATGCCGAACTGGGCCAGCATCGGCCGGCACAGTTCATAGTTGCGGGCGTCGGCGTGAAACCCCAGTTGCAGATTGGCTTCCACCGTGTCGGCGCCGGCTTCCTGCAGCCGGTAGGCGCGGATCTTGTTGAGCAGGCCAATGCCGCGCCCTTCCTGGCGCAGGTACAGCACAATGCCGCGGCCTTCTTCGGCGATGCGGCGCAGTGCGCCTTCCAGTTGTGCGCCGCAATCGCAGCGCTGTGAGAACATCACGTCGCCGGTAAGGCATTCGGAATGCACGCGCGCCAGCACCGGCTCGCCGTTGCCCAGGTCGCCCAGTGCCATCGCCAGGTGTTCCTTGCCGGTGGAAGCCTCGACCCAGGCGTGCAGCGTGAACTCGGCCCACGGCGTCGGCAGCGCGCACGAAGTGGCGTAGTCGAGCAGGGCGGGCGGGACGTTGGCGGGAATGGCGGCGGCTTGCATGACGGTGTTTCCAATCGATGACGATAGACTTGTAAGGCGCAAGTTTATCGGAAATCGGGCGTGGCCGTGCGGAATCACCCCGGCCGACGCTGCAATGCCACCTGACGTGGAGATGACCTGACAAGACACTATCGCAACACTTTTAAGCAAATTGGGTAATTGCGTCAGATTTTCCTGTAATTCTCGGTCGATTACCAAGTGTAGTATTGCTTTGGAACATCATCTGCGTGCTACGCTCGGACAATCGATACTCTCATGTCTTCCATGCAGAATTCACAATCCTTCTGGCAGCGCCTGACCCCGCGCGGGCTGGGTGCACGGCTTGCTCTCGCGTTCACGCTGATGAGCGGCATCCTCACGCTGCTGCTCGTCGAAGTGGTCGAACGTTCCGCGACGGCGCAGGTCAAGACCAGTATCGGCGGGGGCCTGGGCGAGATGGCAATGCAGACCGCTGACAAGCTCGATCGCGGCATGTACGAACGGTTCCGCGAAGTGCGCCTGATGGCGCGCCGCAACGACCTGATTTCCCCCGCGACGAGCCAGGCTGAACGGCGCCGCATCCTGGCCGACATGCAGTCCACCTACGGTTATTACGAATGGATCGGCCTGGCCGCCATGGACGGCACGGTGCTGGTCGAGGCGCGCGGGCTGCTCGAAGGCAAGAACGTCGCCAAGCGGCCCTGGTTCAGCAATGCCCTGGCAGGTAAACATGTCGGCGACGTGCACGAGGCGGTGCTGCTGGCCAAGCTGTTGCCGGTGCAGAAAGGCGAGCCGCGCCGGTTTGTCGACGTTGCCTTTCCCTACCTGGATGCCAATGGCCAGCCGGCCGGCGTGATGGGCACGCACCTGTCGTGGGAATGGGCACGCGAGGTCGAGCGTTCGATCATCGCGCCGGTTCAGACCCGCAACAAGGTGCAGGCGCTGATCGTCAGCGCTGAAGGCGTGGTGCTGCTCGGCCCCGAAGACCTGCTCGACACGACCGTCAGACTGGGCAGCCTGAACGCGGCGCGCGAAGGGCGCACCGGATACACGGTCGAGCACTGGCCGGACGGGCGCGACTACCTGGTCGGCTACACGTCCACCAAGGCTGTGGGCGACTACCCCGGCCTGGGCTGGCACGTGCTGGTGCGCCAGGATCTCGAGGACGCCTACGCGCCGGTACGGCAATTACGCTCGCGCGCCCTCTGGAGCGGCGGCGCGCTGGCGCTGCTGTTCTCGCTGGGCGGCTGGCTGCTGGCACGCCGCATCACGCGCCCGCTTGCGGCGCTGGCCCATTCGGCCGACGGCCTGCGCCGCGGCGACACGCATGAACTGGTGCCGGCCGGGAGCAGCTATACCGAAGTGCATCAGCTGTCGGGCGCGCTCAATGCGCTGGTGACGGCGCTGGTGCAACGCCGCGCCGATCTGCAGACCCTGAACGACACGCTGGAACAGCGGGTCGATCGCCGCACCCGCGAACTGGAACGCGCGCTGGTGGCGGTGCGCGCCAGCGAGGGCCGCATCATCGCCATCGTCGAGGCGGCGCAGGATGCATTCATTGCGGTCGACCTGCGCGGCATGATCGTGGACTGGAACCCGGCCGCCGAGCGCATGTTTGGCTGGACCCGGCACGAGGCCGTGGGCTGGCCGCTGGCAGAAATGATCCTGCCCGAGCGCTACCGCGACAGCATCGGCAAGGCGCTGCAGGCATTCCGCCAGAACGGCCAGTTCATGCTCGCCCGCCGCATGGAACGCACCGTGATCAACCGCCAGGGCTTCGAGTTCACGGTCGAGAGTACGGTGACGCTGGCTGGCGAGGGCGAGGATGCGTTCTTCTCGATCTTCCTGCACGATATTTCCGAGCGCAAGAAGGTCGAGCGCATGAAGAACGAATTCGTCTCGACCGTCTCGCACGAACTGCGCACGCCGCTCACGTCGATCCACGCGTCGTTGTCGATGCTCGACGGCGGCATGGCCGGCAACCTGCCGCCCGATGCGGCACGGCTGGTCGCAATTGCCAGCCAGAGCTGCGATCGGCTGATGCGGATGGTGAACGACCTGCTCGACATCCAGAAGATCGAAGCAGGGCATATGGAATACCAGCGCACCGCCCAGTTGCTGGCGCCGCTGATGCATCACGTGGCCGATGCAATGGAAGGCCAGGCGCGCCAGGCGGGCGTGACGCTGCGCCTCGACATGCCGCCAGGCGCCGAATTTGTCCAGGCCGAGATCGACCACGACCGCATGGTGCAGGTGCTAACCAATCTGGTATCGAATGCGATCAAGTTCACACCTGGCGGCAGGGACGTCATTCTGGGCCTGGCGCAGCGGCCGGGCTGGGCGCGCCTGAGCGTGACCGACGAAGGGCCCGGCATCCCGCCGGCGTTCCAGAGCCGGGTGTTCGAACGCTTCGCGCAAGCCGACGCCGCCGACTCGCGCCAGCGCAGCGGCTCGGGCCTGGGCCTCTCCATCAGCAAGGCGATCGTCGAAGAGCATGGCGGCTCGATCGGGTTCGAAACCCGCGCCGGCGCAGGGACGCGGTTTACGGTGGAGTTACCGCTGGCGTGACCGTGGCTTAGCGCAGGTCGTGCAGCGCCATGCCACCAAAACTTTCCCAGGCGCCGAACGTGCGTTCGAGCTGCGGCAACAGCCGCATCAGCGCGCCCTTGTCCGAATGGAAGCTGGCGTCGGCGGCATCGATCTCCTGGCTGGCGGCCAGCGCATAGGCCTGCGCCTTGTCGTGCGCCGCCGGCACCTGCTGCAGCAGCAGGATCTTCTGGCCACCCAGTGTGAACACGAGCAGGTCGCCGCGCGCCCCGGGTGGGCGACGTTCATAGCGGCGCTGGACACCGGCGCCAATCGGCCCTGCATCGAGCGCCACGCGCACGGTCTTGCCATGCTCGACGCCCCAGTCGAGGAACGGGACGGCCAGGCGGTAGATCTGCCCCGGATCGGTGCGGGGACTCTTGACCGTCAGGATGTCAGCGTGCTTTGCCAGCCCGGTCAGCAGCGCGCCCTTGTCGGCCCACCAGTGGGGCACGACGAAGTCCAGTGTCAGCGGGCCGGCCGCCTGGCGCAGTTTTGCCGCCAGTTCGAGGTAACGCCGGTCGCGCTGCGCCTGCGGCAGCACGTGGGCCGGGACCAGGTACGGTTCGATGTGATACTGGACACCTTTCAGGCGCGCCCCTTCGGCGGCAGACGCGTTGTAGGCGGCGTAGGCACGCATGCGGGCGATGGCCGCGTCCTGGGATGCAGGCAGCACCATCTCGGGGGCGCCTTCCATCGCGCTGACCGCGATGCCGCGGCTGCCGGCCTGACGCACGAAGGCGCCCAGCTGCGCCGCGTCATCGACACTGCCATCGCGCAGCGGGACCGTAATGAAGACCGCGCCCATCTTTTGCTCGGTCGCCCAGTCCAGAAACGCTGCGCCGCGTTCGCGCCATTCGTTCGGACTCCAGGTCCAGGTCGCGCGCGCTGCCGCAGCCGCATCGGCGTCACCGGCAGGCTGGAGCGTCAGCGCGGCGAGCGTGAGTTTCGCGGCGCCTTGCGGGCAGGCCAGCGACAGCGCGCGCCAATTGGCACGGTCCAGTTTTTCGGGGAGGTCGAAGCGCGCTGTCTGCACGGGTTGGCCGGCGTCCAGGCTACCCAGGTCGAACGTCTGGTCCGGCTTGCCCGGCGCGCCGCTTGAAACCTGCAGCGCAAAGCGGCCTTCGCCGGAATACGCGGCCTGCAGTACGGCGCGTGCGCGTGGCATGAACCATGGACCGAGCAGTGTGACACTGGCCGGTTTGGCGCCGGCGCGGCAGGTCAGGTACAGCCGGCCATCCTTGACGTCGGCGCTGATGCGCGCCGTATCGCCATGGGTGCGGGTCTGCATCGCTCCCAGCAGGCTGGCGCCGAACGGCATCGGGGTCTGGGGCCGCGGCGCCGGCTGGTCGCTCACCAGCGTGTGTTCGCTGACGCTGAACGACTTGCCCTTGTCGGCCTCGATCCCGCGCAGCAGGATGGTCTTGCCAGGGCTGGCGTCGGGCGGCAGGAAGTGCAGCGCCTGCACACCCATGACGGCCGTCGGCAGTGGCAGCGCGCGGCAATTCGCCTGCTGCTTGCCAGGTTCTTCGGTCACGATGGCGTGCAGGATGGTGCCGTCGGGCGCGGTGGTCTGCGCGGTGATGGCGCCAGGGGAGACGACCAGCGGACCCGGGCACAGCTGCAGGCTGGCAGCAAACGCGGGTGTGATCGACAGCGAGACAACAAACAGGAGTGGGAGCGAACGGGACATGACTTGATTTTAAGTCAAGAGCCCGAATCGGCGCGTACGGTTCGGACCCCTTCAGGCGCCCTGGACCTGGATCAGGCGCCGCACGCGCGCCAGCAGGGCATTGGGTTCGAACGGCTTGCTGACGAAATCGTTGGCGCCGGCGTCGAGCGCGCGCACCGTATCGCGTTCGGTATTTTTTGCCGTCAGCATCAGGATTGGCACTGCGTTCCAGTCGGGCCGTGCACGCACCAGCGCGACCAGCTCGAAGCCGTCCAGGTAGGGCAGCATCACGTCGAGCAGGATCAGGGCCGGGGCTTCGGCAGCGGCGGCGATGTGCGCGCTCGCGACACGGCCATCGGCCAGGTGCGTGACACGGTAGCCCTGGCGTTCGAGCATGAAGCGCAGTACCTGTGCGATATGGTCATCGTCTTCGACAACCAGAACCAGCGGCGATGATGCTTGTTCGTTCGGCATGATGAACCCGTCAGTGAATGTTCGATTATACCGATGTGGATGCCCGGTATGCCACGAAAATTGCCACAAAGTATCAATTACCCGCGACGGCCGGGCGCGCCGCGCAGTGGATCGAGCAAGCCGCGCAAATCGTTGTGATCGAGTTCATACATCAGGGCCAGCAGTTGGCCCAGTTCGCCGCGTGGAAAGCCCTCGCGGGCGAGCCAGCCGAGGTAATGGCCGGGCATATCGGCAATCTTGCGGCCTTTGTATTTACCGTAAGGCATTTCCCGAACCAACAGGAGGGCTAAATGGTCAGCATTCATTGTGCGGCACTTTAGCAAACAACGGCGACGTTGTAGCATTTCGATGACAAGGGAGGCCACCATGAACAATCAATTTGATCTCGACCGTTTTGTGCAGGCGCAGGATCCGGTATATGCCGCGGTGTTGACCGAGCTGCGCGCCGGCCACAAGCGCACGCACTGGATGTGGTTCGTGTTTCCGCAAATCGCCGGCCTGGGCACGAGCGCCATGGCGCAGCGCTATGCCATTGCGTCCGCTGACGAGGCGGCCGCGTATCTGGCGCACCCCGTGCTGGGAAAGCGCCTGCGTGAGTGCGCCGGCATCGTCGCCGCGCTCGACGCCGATTCAGCCGGCGCCATCTTCAGCCATCCGGACGAGCTGAAATTTCACTCGTCGATGACGCTGTTCGCCGACGTGGCGCCGGATGAAGCCGTGTTCCAGGCCTGCATCGACAAATACTTCGACGGCCAGGCCGACCCGGCTACGCTGGACCGGCTGTAACCGGGTAGCTGCCGGGGCGCTCAGGCCTCGGCCAGTTGCGCCAGCAGGTCGTCCGGACGCCCGCGCATGGCCACGTGCAGGATCACTGCCGTGTTCAGGCGCAGCGCCGGATGGCTCGCGCGGTGGCGCGCAAACCAGAACACCTCGTCGAGGTCTTCGTCGGCGTGCTGCGACACCGTCACGATCTGCTCGGGCGGGATGTCGTCGTAGTCGAATGCTTCGAGCGCGGCATCCTCGACAGCGTCGTGCCAGCTTTCGCATTCCTTGCCCCAGGCCAGCATGCTGCGGCAGCCCGACGCGACCAGCCAGCGCGCCACCTCCCAGCGCCACATTTCGTCGCTGTCGTCATCGATGACGACGATGGCCATGAACGGCGCCAGGGCGGTCAGGTCGGGCAGGGCGTCGTGTGGGCGTAGTTGCAGGTAATGGGCTTTGGCTTGCATGGTGTCGGTGCCGGGTCGGTGGTTCAAAGGCGTCATTATCGCAGCTGGCGGGCGCTGCGACGATCGCCGGTGCTCAATCGGCGGGGATGCTGCCATCGATCAGCATGGCGCGCAGGCGCAGGCGCCGGTGTTCGAGCGCGCTCATTTCGGCTTCAATGGCGGCGAGCAGCTTGCGTCGTGCCGGCGCGGTTTCCGGGCACATGGCGGCGCCGTCGACGGCCAGCATGCAGTTCGGGAATGCCGCGATGTCGGCCAGGCTGAACCCGGCCGCGATCAGGCGGCCGATCTGGCGCACCTGCGTGACGGCTGCAACCGGGAACACCCGATAGCCGTTGTCTGCCCGGCCCGATGTCAGCAAGCCCTGCGCGTCGTAGTGACGAATCGACCGTACACTGGCGCCGCTGCGGCGCGCCAGTTCGCCGATCGACAGCCGAGTCTGCTCGTCCGATGGCATTGCACACATATCGCTTGACCCTCACACTAATGTCAGGCTCGAGGATAGCAGTTCATCGACTCTGGAGTACATCATGCCTCTGCTTTCTTCACCCATCCGCGCCCTGGCGCAGATATTGTTTCTTGCGCTGCTTGGCGCGTCGTCGCTCGTGCACGCGGCAACGCGGCAGTTCACCGTCACCGCCCCCGACGGCGTGACGCTGGCGGTCCAGGAGTCCGGCAATCCAGCCGGCCCGGCGATCGTCTTCATTCATGGCCTGTTGGGCAGCCACATGAACTGGGAGGCGCAGCGCGCCAGTCCGGCCCTGCAGGGGTACCGCCTGATCAGTTACGACCTGCGCGGCCATGGCCGCTCCGGCCAGCCGCGCGCCGCCACTGCGTACAGCGAAGGACGACGCTGGGGCGACGACCTCGCCGCCGTCATCGCTGCTACCGGCGCACGCCGGCCGGTACTGGTCGGCTGGTCGCTGGGCGGCGTCGTGATCTCGAACTATCTGGCGGCGCACGGCGACCGCGGTATTGGCGGGGCGGTCTATGTCGATGGCGTGATCGAGCTGGGCCACCCCCAGCAGATCAAGCCGCATCCGGCGGTGTATCGCGATCTGAATGCAAGCGTGCTGACCACGCGGCTGGACGCACAGCGGGCCTTTCTCGCGCTGTGCTTTGCCACACGGCCGGACCAGCCCACGTTCGAGCGATTGCTGGGCGCCGCGGCGATGGCGTCGTGGGACATGCAGGCAGCGGTGTTCAAGCTCGATGCGCCGCTGGGCGGCCTGGCGCAGGCGCGCGTGCCGGTGCTGCTGCTGTATGGCGCGCGCGATGCGCTGGTCGATCCCGACGCTGCCATGGCGCGTGCGCGGGAGGTGAATCCGCGCGTGACGCAACTTATCTACGCCGCGGCCGGACATGCACCGTTCGCGGAAGAGCCGGAACGCTTTTCACGTGACCTGGCAGCTTTTGTGGCTGCGGCGCAAGGTCACGTGGCAGGGAGCGCTGCTGAGTAGGCGCCGTCCAGCAGCGTGTACAACTGTGCGATATCGATCGGCTTGACCAGGTGATGGTCGAATCCGGCCTGCATGATCTGCTGGCGGTCGCTGTCCTGACCATAGCCGGTGATGGCGATCAGCAGCGCGTGGGCGGTGCCGGGGCGGGCGCGCAGGCGGCGCGCCAGTTCGAGGCCGTCGATGCCGGGCAGGCCGATATCGAGCAGGCAAACCTGCGGCGGGCTGGCCAGCGTGGCGGCCAGTGCCTCGAGCGGATCGTGTTCGACCTGCACCTGGTGCCCGTTTGCTTCCAGCAGCATCGCCAGCATGACGGCAGCGTCGACATTGTCGTCGACCACCAGCACGCGCAGCAGCGCCGTGTCCGCGCCCGGCTGCGCATCGGGCATTGGCGCAGCCGCCTCAGGCGCCTGCAGCAGTGGCAGGCAGACCGAGAACCGGCTGCCCTGGCCCGCACCTGCGCTGTCGCAGGCGACCTCGCCCCCATGCAGCCCGATCAGGCTTTTCACGAGCGCCAGGCCCAGCCCCAGTCCGCCCGATGAGCGGTCCGAACTGCGCTCGGCCTGCGTGAACAGGTCAAAAGCGCGCGCTGCCAGCTCGGGCGCCATGCCGATCCCGTTGTCGAGGACATCGATGTGCAGGCGGTCGCCACGCGCGAAGGCGCTCACGGCGAGGCGGCCGCCCTCGGGCGTGTACTTGGCGGCATTGCCCAGCAGGTTGGCCACCACCTGCACCAGGCGCTTGCGGTCTCCCAGCACCTGCGTGCCGGGCGGGGGCAGGTTCAGCGCCAGCGAATGGCCACGTGAATCGATCAGCGGCGTGACCTGTTCCACCGCTTCGTGCAGCACGGCGCCCACGTCCAGCACGGCCTGGTCGAGCTCCACCAGCCCGCGCGTGACGCGCGAGACGTCGAGCAGGTCGTCGATCAGCGCTGTCATGTGTTTCACCTGGCGCCCGATGATCTGGCTGGTGCGCTTGAGCATGCCATCGTCGAGCTTCGTGCGCTGCAGTAGTTCGGCCGCTGCGCCGATCGGCGCCAGCGGGTTGCGCAACTCGTGCGACAGCATCGCGAGAAATTCGTCCTTGCGGCGGTCGGCTTCGCGCAGCTTGTCTTCCCAGGCCTTGCGCTCGCTGATGTCGCTGGCGGCGCCGATCCATTCATAGATGTTGCCAGCCGCGTCGAACATCGGCACGGCGCGTGACAACGTCCAGCCGCAACTGCCGTCGCTGCGCCATACCTGGTGCTCAAGTTCGAGGACCGCGCCACCCTCCATTGCCCGTGCGATCCCGGCCTGGACCAGCGCATGGTCGCCAGGCGGAATGTACGCGTCGAGCCAATCACCCGTGGGCGCATCGGTGTCCTTCATGAAGCCGCGTCCTTCGAGGCGGCGCATCTCGGACCAGTCGGCGCTCATGCGGTAGATGACGTCGGCCGTCGCATTGGTCAGCGCCCGGAAGCGTTTCTCGCTTTCGCGCACGGCCGCTTCCGAGTTGACCTGGTCGGTGACGTCGATATTGCTGTGGGAAATGCAGACCAGTTCACCATCGGCGCCGAAGATCGGCGTGCTGGTGGCGGTCCAGAAGCGTTCTTCGAACCCCGTTTCGCCGTTGGGCAGCACGACCGGAATCGGATAGCGCAGGGCGGGCAGGGTGTCGGGATGCCTGCTGGCGCGGACCCGGGCCAGCGAGTCGCGCAGAAGCGCCTCGCCGAAGTCGGCCGGGTCGGCCGGATTATTGGGGAATGCCGTGAACAGGCTGAGGCCCACAAGTTCGGTGCGCGTGCGCGCCGAGGCCTTCAGGAAAGCGTCGTTCACGGCCAGGATCGTCGCTTCGGGCGTAGGAGACAGCAGGTAATGCCCGAAGGGCGATCGGTTGAAGACAGACTCGAACAGGTTGGTGGGCAGCATCGATGTTCGACAAATGGTTGCAAAAGGTTAAATAATTATAGGCCACATTTGACGGATGCTGCACCAATTCCAAACGTCAATTGTGGCCTTTGATCATTCTGCGACGCGTACCACCAGCTTGCCGAAATTCTTGCCATCGAGCAGGCCAATGAACGCCTCGGGCGCCTTGTCCAGCCCTTCGACGATGTCTTCACGGTAGCGCAGCGACCCATCCTTGATCCAGCCTGCGGCTTCTTTCAGGAAGGTCGGCTCGAGCCGCTCGACAAATTCGTTCTGCAGGAAGCCGCGCACGGTCAGGCTCTTGAACAGCGTGAGACTCAGGTCGATCGAGGCGCCCGCACCCGCATCGTTGTAATGCGACACCAGGCCGCACACGGGAATGCGCGCGAAGTTGTTCAGCAGCGGCTTCACCGCTTCGAGCACCTGGCCGCCGACGTTCTCGAAATACACGTCGATGCCGTCCGGGCAGGCCTTGGCCAGCTGCTCGGCGAAGTCCGGTGCGCGGTGGTCGACGACAGCGTCGAATTTCAGCTCGTCCTTGATGAACGCGCATTTCTCGGGCCCGCCGGCGATGCCCACGGCGCGCGCGCCCTTGATGCGGGCGATCTGGCCAACGACCGAGCCGACGGCGCCGCTGGCAGCGGCCACGACGACGGTTTCACCTGCCTTCGGCTGACCGATTTCGAGCAGGCCGGCATACGCCGTGAAGCCCGGCATGCCGAGCACGCCGACGGCGGTGGAGACGGGCGCGCTGTCCGGATCGACGCGGCGCAGGTTGCTGCCATCCGAGATGGCGAACGACTGCCAGCCGGAGTAGGCCACGACGATGTCGCCTTCTTTCCAGTCCGGGTGGTTCGACTGCTTGACGCGGGCGACGGTGCCGCCGACCATCACGTCGCCCAGCTCCAGGGCGGCGGCGTAGGTGGCGGTGCCGTTCATGCGGGTGCGCATGTACGGGTCGAGTGACAGGAACAGGGTTTCGAGCAGCAGTTCGCCGTCGCCCGGCGTGGGGATCGGTGCATCCTCGATGCGGAAGTTCTCTGCGGTCGGCTTGCCCTTCGGGTGCGACACGAGGACGATGCGGCGGTTGGTTGTTGCGGTCATGTGTTGAGCTCCTTCGAGTGGATCGGATGGCATAGCATAAAGAACCTTGGCCGATGCTGCCCACGCACCACACCCAATCGCTGAAACTGGCCGCCAGGCAATGTCATACGGCGCGAAACGGAAGGGCGTGCGTATAATCGCCATACGTTTGCCCTATCACTACAGAAAAAACAACTCATGGCCTCTTCTTCCGACAACATCAGCATGGCGGTGTTCTGCGACTTTGAAAACGTCGCACTGGGCGTTCGCGACGCCAATTACGAAAAATTCGACATCAAGCCAGTGCTGGAACGCCTGCTGCTCAAGGGCAGCATCGTGGTCAAGAAGTCGTACTGCGACTGGGACCGCTACAAGGGTTTCAAGGCAGCGATGCATGAAGCGAACTTCGAGCTGATCGAGATCCCGCACGTGCGCCAGTCGGGCAAGAATTCGGCCGACATCCGCCTCGTCGTCGATGCACTCGATCTGTGCTACACGAAGTCGCATGTCAACACCTTCGTCATCATCAGCGGCGACTCCGACTTCTCGCCACTGGTGTCGAAGCTGCGTGAAAATAACAAGCAGGTGATCGGCGTGGGCGTCAAGCAGTCGACCTCCGACCTGCTGGTGGCAAACTGCGACGAATTCATCTTCTATGATGACCTCGTGCGCGAACAGCGCCGCACCGCCGCCAAGCGCGACGAGCGCAAGGCCGCGCCGCAACCGCGCCGCTCGAATGCCAGCAACAACACCAACACGAATGTCGGCGACGACAAGCGCAAGGAAGAACTCGAAGCGCGCAAGGTGCAGGCGCTCGACATGGTGGTCGAGACGTTCGATGCGCTCACGTCCGAGCGTGGCGACACCGGCAAAATTTGGGCTTCATTGCTCAAGGACACGCTCAAGCGCCGCCGTCCCGATTTCTCGGAAACCTATTACGGCTTCCGTACCTTTGGCAACCTGCTCGAAGAAGCGCAGACCCGTGGCCTGTTCGAATTCGGCCGCGACGAAAAATCCGGCACCTATGTGTTCCGCAGTGCGCATGCGGGCAACGTGGCATCCAGCCAGGAAGCCCAGCAGGACGGCACGCAGGCGCCGGACGCCGTGGTGCAGGACATGCTCGACGCGGCAGCGCCGGTCGAGGGCAACGACGAGCCGGCCAAGAACGATGGCCGTCGTGGCCGTGGCCGCGGTGGCCGCAAGGGCGGCAACCGCAATGAAGCGTCGAACGTGCCGGCGCTGATGGAACCGGTGGCGGTCGAGCTGGAACCACAGGAAGAACTGTTCGAGGAACCGGCAGCGCAACTGGAAGCGCAACCGGCCAGGACCGACGGCCGTCGTGGCCGTGGTCAAGGCGGGCGCAAGGGCGGCAACCGCAACGACGCGTCGAACGTGCCGGCGCTGCTGGAGCCGGTTGCTTTCGAACCGGAAGCACAGGACGACACCTTCGACGAACCGGCATCGCAACCGACGCTGGTCGTGAGCGACGCCGAGCCGGTGGAAGCTGAAGCAGCGCCGGCGCCGGTCGAGAAGGAGCGTCGCCGCGCACCACGCAAGCCGTCGGCCAAGAAGCTGGCGGAGCAGGCTGCGGCCGAAGCTGCTGCTGCGGCTGAAGCCGAAGCTGCGGCTGCCGCAGCGCAGGAAGAGGTCGCGCCTGAAGCAGAAGCAGAAGCAGAAGCGGATGCTGAATCGGCCACGCCGGCACGCACCAAGGGCGCCCGCCCGGCGCGCAAGGCCGCGCCGCGCAGCCGTCGTCCGGCCAAGCCAAAGGCCGGTTCCGACAACGGCTAATCACAGACTGCCGCGCGCCGCGCACCGCTGCGCGATGCCATAATCACGACGCCTGTCCGGTTTTCGGGCAGGCGTTGTCGTTTGATGGAGCCTCGCATGCGAACACGTGCCGTCCTGTTCCTGCTGTCCTGCCTGGGCGCGCCTGCGCTGGCCGCTGCGCCGGCGGACGTCGCCGCCGGTCATCCGATCCTGGGCATCTGGCGACTGACGGTGCCGGGCACCGAATGCGCCGAGACCTACCGCTTTCGCGCCGACGGCACCACGTTCGTCACCAGCGCCGCCGAAGTCTCCGAAAGCGTGTACACCGTTTCCGCCCAGCCCGACAAGCAGGGCTTTTATCGCCTGCAGGACCGCATCGTCAAAGACAATGGCAAGCCCGATTGTTCGGGCAACGTCATGAAGCCGGGCGCGCAGGTCATCAACTTCATTCAGTTTCACCCGTCACGCACAATTTTCCTGATGTGCGCCGACCAGACGATGCAAACCTGTATCGGGCCATTCCGGCGGGTGCGTAGCGAAGAGGTTTGAGCGCCGGTTGCCCGGCAGTGTATATTGCTGGGCAAAACGATCATCCCCGGCTTTTCATGTCCCCGTTACTCCTGTTTTGCATTCTCATCGGCTACTTCGCCTTGCTGCTGGCCGTGGCCTGGGCCACCTCGCGCGGCGCCAACAACGACAGCTTCTTCATCGGTAACAAGAGCAGCAACTGGGTGCTGGTCGCCTTCGGCATGGTCGGCACCACGCTCTCGGGCGTGACGTTCGTCAGCGTGCCGGGCGCGGTTGGCGCCGATGGCTTTGGCTACGCGCAGATCCTGATCGGCTACGTGATCGGCTACCTCGCCGTCACCTGGCTGCTGCTGCCGCTGTACTACCGCCTTCAGCTGACCTCCATCTACCACTACCTCGACGTGCGCCTTGGCCGGCGCGCCTACCAGAGCGGGGCCGGGTTCTTCATCATCTCGCGCCTGCTCGGCGCCACTGCGCGCCTGTACCTGGTGGTCAACATCCTGCAGGCGGTCATCCTCGACAGCCTGGGCGTGCCGTTCTGGCTCAGCACCCTCGTCGTGCTGGGGATGATCCTGCTCTACACCTACCAGGGCGGCGTCAAGACCATCGTCTGGACCGACACGCTGCAAACGACCGGCATGCTGTTCGGCCTGTTCGCGTGCGCCTGGTTCCTGCTGGGTGAACTGAACCTGTCGGTGCCCGATAGCCTGGAGCAGATGCGCTCGAGCGGCCTGGCCAGCGTGTTCACGACAGACCTGAACAGCCCGAATTTCTGGCTCAAGCAGATCGTCGCAGGCGCGCTGATCACCATCACCATGACGGGGATGGACCAGGAGATGATGCAAAAGACCATCTCGGTCAAGACCTTGGCCGACTCGCAAAAGAACCTGCTGGCGCTGACGGGGGTGCTGGTCGTCGTGCTGCTGTCGTTCCTGTTCCTGGGCGGCCTGCTGTATCTGTACGCGCCGACCGTGGGCGTGACAGCCACCGGCGACAAGATCTTCCCGGCCGTCGTGATGGGCCACCTGCCACCGGCGCTGCAGATCATCTTTCTGATCGCGCTGATCTCGGCGCTGTTCCCGAGCGCCGACGGCGCGATCACGGCGCTGACCTCGTCGACCTGCATCGACCTGCTGGGCATCAAACGGCGTACCGACCTGACCCAGGCGCAGGCCGAGGGCCTGCGCCGTCGCGTGCACCTGGGCTACGCGTTCCTGTTCCTGCTGCTCGTGATGGGCTTCAAGGCGGCCGACAATCCCAGCATGATCGGCGTGATCCTTAAACTCGCGGCGTACACCTACGGCCCGTTGCTCGGCCTGTTCGCGTTCGGCATGTTCACGGCGCGCGTGCCGCGCAATCGCCTTGTACCGCTGGTCACGATCGGCGCGCCGGTCCTGTGCGCGATCCTTGAGTACAATCAGGCGTATCTGCTCGGCTCGTACCGGCTCGGGCTGGAACTCCTGATGATCAACGGCATGCTGGTGTTTGCGGGGCTGTACGCGATTTCGCTGCGCCACCAGGGCCGTCATTCCATGCAGTCTGCTTAATCATGCATCAACCTTCCATGCATCAACCTTTTATGGAGTATCGATGGCCTTCAAGCCCCTGAGCGCCCTGCGGCGCGGGTTCGTCATGCTGTGGACCGCGCTCGACGTGACCCGCCGCACCTTCGTCAACCTGCTGTTCCTGCTGATCGTGATCATCGTCGTCTCGCTGTTCTTCAGCGGCGGCGTCAAGCCGCTCTCGAACAAGACGGCGCTGGTGCTCGAAATCCGGGGCGACCTGGTTGAGCAGTATGAAACCACGCTGCGCGACGCGGTGCTCGACAACGTCGGCGGCGATTCCAAGCGCACCGTGCGCCTGCGCGACGTGATCGTCGTGCTCGACGCGGCCGCGCGCGATCCGAACATCTCGAGCGTCGTGCTGCTGCTCGACGAGATGCAGGGCGGCGGCATGGCCATGCTGCGCGAGATCGGCGCGGCGGTCGACCGTGTCAAGAAGAGCGGCAAGACGGTCGTGGCCTGGAGCGGCAGCTACGACCAGAAGCGCTACCTGGTGGCTTCGCACGCCAGCGAAGTCTATGTCCATCCGATGGGCGTGGTCATGATCGAAGGCTTCGGCGGGCGCCGCAACTATTACCGCGATGCGCTCGACAAGGTCGGCGTCACGGTCAACCTGATCAAGGTCGGCACCTACAAGAGCGCCGCCGAGCCGTACATCGCCAACGGCCCGTCCGACGCCGCGCGCGAAGCCGACGCCTATCTGTACAACGCGCTGTGGTCCGGCTACACGGGCCTGGTCGAGAAAAACCGCAAGCTGCCCGATGGCGCGATCGCGGGCATGATCGAATCGCTCCCGGAGCGCATGGAGAATGCCGGCGGCAGCGCCGCCAAGGTGGCACTGCAGGCAAAACTGGTCGATGGCCTGAAAACCCGCGACGAACTGCGCGACCTGATGATCAAGCGCGGCGCGCCGGACGACGACAACAAGTCGTTCCGCCAGATCGGCTTTTATGACTACCTGTCGCGCCATCCGCAGAAGCAGTTCGGCGATGCGGTCGGCGTCGTGGTTGCCGCCGGTTCCATCACCGATGGCGACGGCGGTCCCGGCGTGATCGGCGGGCGCAGCATGGCCAACCTGATTCGCCAGGCGCGCGAGGACGACAATATCAAGGCGCTCGTGCTGCGCGTCGATTCGCCGGGCGGCAGTGCCTACGGTTCAGAGCTGATCCGGCGCGAGCTGGAACTGACGCGCGCCGCCGGCAAGCCGGTGGTGGTGTCGATGGGCAGTGTGGCAGCGTCCGGCGGTTACTGGATCTCGATGGCGTCGGATGAAGTGATCGCCGACCCGGCCACCATCACCGGTTCGATCGGCGTGTTCGCGCTGCTGCCGACGGCCGACAAGGCCGCCGCCAAGCTGGGCATCCACACCGATGGCGTCACCACCACCTGGCTGGCCGATGCCTACAATCCGCTGCGTCCGCTCGATCCGCGTTTCGAGCAGCTGGTCCAGTCGAGCATCAACAACGTCTACAGCGACTTCACCACCAAGGCGGCGGCAGCGCGCAAGACCACGCCGGCCAGGATCGATGAAGTGGGGCAGGGCCGCGTCTGGACTGGTGTCCAGGCCAAGGAACGCGGCCTGGTCGATCGCCTGGGTGGCTACAACGATGCACTGGCATCGGCTGCGGGCCGCGCGAAGCTGGGCAAGGATTACCGCGTCGTGTATGTCGAGCGGCCGGTCACGCGCGTCGAGCGTTTCCTGCAGATGGCGGGCGCCTCGGCGGTCCAGGCCATGACCATTCAGGTCAAGCTGGGCCTGATCGAGAACGCAATTCCGGCAGGCCCCGTGAACCAGGTCGCGGCCGACATGGCGTTCCTGTCGGAGCTGACGACCGAGCGCAAACCGTTTGCGGCCGTCACGCACTGCTTCTGCGGCAACTGGTAAAGCACGGCAGCGCGCGCATGGTCCACATGTAGCGACTTTGTAACTGATTAATACAAGGCCGGAACGGGCGCAACACCTTGGTGTCGCGCCCGTTTGCTGTTTACTGCCGTCATTCAGGGGCTAACCGTGTAAATCGGCGTTAACCAGGATGGCAGGGCGGCGTTTCAAGGCCGGTTCGCCCCCTATTCTATGTACGTTACGAAACATTCCATGCGAAATTCGCATGCTACAGTCGGCGTGAGTAGTAGTGCGTAGCGCGCATTGACAAAAAAAAATCGACAAGGACAAGCATGGACCAGCATTCTCCGATCCCTCCCGCCACCAGCCGCCCGCCGCGCAAGAAGCGCACCCGTGTCATTGGCGGCACTATCGCCGTGCTGTCGATGGCCGCCCTGGGCTACCTGGCCTGGACGCTGATCAACCCGGCACCTGCCAGCGGCCCGGGCGGACCGGGAATGTCAGCAGGCGGGCCTGGCGGTGGTGGCGGCGGTGGTCGTGGCCCCGGTGGCGGACGGGGCGGCCCGGCGACAACGGTCGGTGTCGCCACTGCAACCGTGGCCGACATCCCGGTCACGCTCGAAGCGCTGGGCACCGTGGTGCCGGCCGCGATCGTGACGGTGCGTCCGCAGGTCTCGGGCGTGGTCCAGAAGATCCACTTTACCGAAGGCGAGCTGGTCAAGCCGGGCCAGGTGCTCGCGACGATCGATCCTCGCCCGTTCCAGATGGCATTGCTGCAGGCGCGTGGCCAGCGCCAGCGCGACGAAGCGCAGCTCGACAGCGCGCGCGTCACGCTCAAGCGCTTCCAGACCTTGCTCGAACAGGATTCGATCGCGCGCCAGGAAGTCGACACGCAAGCCGCGCTGGTCAAGCAGCTCGAAGGCACGGCGACGATCGACCGCGCCAATGAAGGCACGGCCCAGCTCAATCTCGATTACGCCACGGTGCGTGCACCGATCGGCGGGCGCGTTGGCCTGCGTACGGTCGACGTGGGCAATCTGGTGGGCAGCGGCGACACCGCCGGCATCGCCGTGATCACGCAACTGGCCCCGATCGACGTTGAATTCGCAGTGCCGCAGGATGGCTTGCCGGTGCTGCAGCAGCGCATCACGCAGGGCGCGAAGCTGCCGGCCACCGCGCTGGACCGCACCCGCACCGATGCACTGGCCACGGGCAGCTTCATCGCGCTGGACAACCAGGTCGATACGTCGACCGGCACCGTGCGCGCCAAAGCCCGCTTTACGAATACCGATGGCAAGCTGTTCCCGAGCCAGTTCGTCAACCTGCGCCTGACCGTCAACACGATCCAGAATGCGGTGCAGGTGCCGGTCACGGCGCTGCGCCACGGCACCGACGGCGACTTCGTCTACGTGCTCGACGCCGCCAAACGCACCGTCTTGCTGCGCACCGTCAAGCGCGGCCAGGCGACCGTGGACAAGGTGCAGATCGCCAGCGGCCTGAAAGCCGGTGAGCAGGTCATCACTGAAGGCGCCGACCGCCTGCGCGATGGCGCTAGCGTGGTGCTCCCGGGCGACAAGCCAGGCGGCGCGCGTGGCGCGGGGCAGGGCGGGCGCGAGGGCGCAGGCCGGCCAGCGCGGGGAGCACCGCAATGATGGTGCCGTATCCGGCGCAGGGGAGCAACGCGTGAGTCCCTCGACCCCCTTCATCCAGCGGCCGGTCGCCACGGCCCTCCTGATGCTGGCGATCGTGCTGTCCGGCCTGGTGGGCTACCGCTTCCTGCCGCTGGCCGCGCTGCCGCAGGTCGACTTCCCGACCATCCAGGTGCAGACGCTGTATCCGGGCGCCAGCCCCGAGGTCATGGCGCGCACCGTTACCGCGCCGCTCGAACGCCAGTTCGGTCAGATGTCCGGCCTGACCCGCATGAGTTCCACCAGCGCCGCCGGCGTGTCGATGGTCACGCTGCAGTTCGCGCTGGGCGAGACGCTCGACGTGGCCGAGCAGGAAGTCCAGGCCGCGATCAATGCCGGCGGCTCGCTGCTGCCGACCGACCTGCCGGCGCCGCCGGTGTATGCCAAGGTCAACCCGGCCGACGCGCCGGTGCTCACGCTCGCGATCACGTCCGACACGCTGCCGCTGACCGAAGTCCAGAACCTCGTCAACACGCGCCTGGCCCTGAAGATCAGTCAGGTCTCCGGCGTGGGCCAGGTGTCGCTGTCGGGCGGCCAGCGGCCGGCCGTGCGCATCCAGGCCGATACCGACGCCCTCGCATCGTATGGCCTGGGCCTCGACACGCTGCGCACCGCGATCACCGCCGCCAACGCCAATAGCGCCAAGGGCAGCTTCGACGGCCCGACGCGCTCGTACGCGATCAATGCCAACGACCAGCTGGTCACGGTGCCCGACTACCAGAACCTGATCGTCGCCTACCGCAATGGCGCGCCGGTCAAGCTGCTCGAGGTGGCCAAGGTCGTCGACAGCGCCGAGAACGTGCGCCTGGGCGCCTGGGCCAATATGAAGCCGGCGATCATCCTGAACGTGCAGCGCCAGCCGGGCGCGAACGTGATCGCCACCGTTGACGCGATCAAGGCGCGCCTGCCCGAACTGCAGGCCGGCTTGCCGAGCGCGCTGCGCATGGATGTGCTGAGCGACCGTACCACGGGCATCCGCGCCTCGGTCAAGCATGTGCAGATCGAGCTGGTGCTGGCCGTGATCATGGTGGTGCTGGTGATCTTCGCGTTCCTGCACGACCTGCGTGCGACCGTGATTGCCAGCCTGGCCGTGCCGATCTCGCTGATCGGCAGCTTCGGCGTGATGTACCTGCTCGGTTACAGCCTGAACAACCTGTCGCTGATGGCGCTGACGATCGCCACCGGCTTTGTCGTCGACGATGCGATCGTCATGATCGAGAACATCGCGCGCTACATCGAAAAGGGCGAGGCCCCGATGGCCGCCGCAATCAAGGGCGCCACGCAGATCGGCTTTACCATCATTTCGCTGACCGTTTCGCTGATCGCCGTGCTGATCCCGCTGCTGTTCATGGGCGACGTGGTCGGGCGCCTGTTCCGCGAATTTGCCGTCACGCTGGCCATCACGATCCTGATCTCGGGCGTCGTGTCGCTCACGCTCGTGCCGATGATGGCCGGGCGCTGGCTGCGCAGCCACGAGAACGACAAGCCGAGCCGCTTTGCCGTCAAGTTCCAGGCCTTCTTCGACCGCGTGATCGCGCGCTACGACGTGATGCTGGGCTGGGTGCTGAAGCGCCAGGGCTTGACCCTGCTGGTGGCCCTGGCCACCGTGGTGCTGACCGCCGTCATGTGGACCGTCATCCCGAAGGGCCTGTTCCCGACCCAGGACACCGGTCAGCTGCAGGCGCGCGTGCAGGCACGCCAGTCGATCTCGTACACCGACATGGCCAAGCTGCAGCAGGAAGCGGCGCGCCGCATCATGCAGGACGAGGCGGTCGAGTCGGTCGCGTCGTATGTCGGCGTCGACGCCGCCAACAACACGATGCTCCATACCGGCACCATGCTGATCAACCTGAAGGCGGACCGCGGCGACCAGGCCGAGACGATGTTGCGGCTGCGCGAGCGTGTCGCCAATGTCGCGGGCCTGCAGCTGTTCCTGCAGCCGACCCAGGACCTGACGATCGATGCCGAAAGCGGCCCGACCCAGTACCGCTTCTCGGTCGAAGGCGCCGATACGGAGCTGGTCAACGCATGGGCGCGCAAGCTCACGACCAAGATCGGCACCTTGCCCGAGCTGCGCACGGCGGTGACCGATGCCGGCGCGACCGGCGCCGCCGCCTTCATCGACATCGACCGCGACACGGCGTCGCGCCTGTCGATCACGGCCGCGTCCATTGACGATGCGCTCTACAGCGCCTTCGGCCAGCGCATCGTCTCGACCATCTTCACCGAGACCAATCAATATCGCGTGATTCTGGAGGCGCAGCGGGACGAGGCGATGTCGATCGCCGCGCTGGGCCGGCTGCAACTGCGCACCGGCTCGGGCCAGTCGACGCCCCTGTCGGCGGTGGCCACGATCACTGAACGCCAGGCGCCGCTGCAGGTGATCCACGTGGCGCAGTACCCGGCTGCCACGGTCGGTTTCGATACTGCAGCCGGTGCCTCGCTGGGCGATGCGGTGGCTGCGATCCGCGCCGCTGCGGTGGACATCGGGATGCCGGCGTCGGTCAGCATGACGTTCCTGGGCGCATCCGGCGCCTACGAGTCGTCGCTGTCGAACCAGCTGTGGCTGATCATGGCGGCCGTCGTCTGCGTCTACATCGTGCTGGGCGTGCTGTATGAAAGCTATATCCACCCGCTGACCATCCTGTCGACGCTGCCGTCGGCCGGCGTGGGCGCACTGCTGGCGCTGTGGGTCAGCGGCCAGGGGCTGGGTGTGATCGGCATCATCGGCATGATCCTGTTGATCGGCATCGTCAAGAAGAACGCGATCATGATGATCGACTTCGCGATCGAGGCCGAGCGCGAAGAAGGCAAGTCGCCGCTGGACGCGATCCGCCAGGCGGCCTTGCTGCGCTTCCGCCCGATCCTGATGACGACGCTGGCGGCGCTGTTCGCGGCGGTGCCACTGATGCTGGGCACGGGCGAGGGCGCCGAACTGCGCCGCCCACTGGGCCTGGCGATGTTCGGTGGCCTGGTCCTGAGCCAGCTCCTGACCTTGTTCACCACGCCGGTGATCTACCTGGCGTTCGACCGCACCGCGCGGCGCCTGACGGGTAAAGCCCCGCACAAAACCGAGGGAGCGGGCGCATGAACCTGTCGCGCCCCTTCGTCGAACGGCCGATCGCCACGGTCCTGCTGACCATCGGCATCGCGCTGGCCGGCATCGCCGCCTTCTTCGTGCTGCCAGTGGCGCCGCTGCCGCAGGTCGACTATCCGACCATTTCGGTGTCGGCCTCGCTGCCGGGCGCGAGTCCCGACACGATGGCATCGAGCGTGGCCACGCCGCTCGAGCGGCGTCTAGGCGCGATTGCCGGCGTCAACGAAATGACGTCCAGCAGCGGCACCGGCTCGACCAGGATCAACCTGCAGTTTGAACTGAATCGCCAGATCGATTCCGCCGCGCGCGAAGTGCAGGCGGCGATCAGCGCCTCGCGCGCCGACCTGCCGGCCACGCTGCGCAGCAATCCGACCTACCGCAAAGCCAACCCGTCGGATGCACCGGTACTGATCCTGGCGCTGACGTCCAAAACCAAGGCGCCGGCCGAGATTTTTGAATCGGTCTCGAATCTCGTGCAGCAGCGCCTGGCGCAGGTCAAAGGCGTGGGCGAAGTCGAAATCGGCGGCGGTTCGCTGCCGGCCGTGCGGGTCGAGCTGGTGCCGTATTCGCTGAACCGGTATGGTGTCTCGGCCGAGGACGTGCGCGCCGCGATCCAGGCCACGAACCCGAACCGCCCCAAGGGCGAGATCGACAGCAATGGCAACCGCCTGCAGATCTATTCGCAGCCGGCCGGGGGCGATGGCCGCAGCGCCGCCGATTACAAGGACCTCGTGGTCGCGTGGCGCAATGGCGCCGCCGTGCGCCTGTCCGACGTGGCCACCGTGTTCGACGGGCCCGAGAACATCTACACGCTGGGCCTGTTCAACGGCCAGCCCGCCGTGATCGTGCTGGTCACGCGCCAGCCCGACGCCAACGTCATCGAAACCGTCGACGGCATCCGCGACCTGCTGCCATCGCTGCAGGCGCAGCTGCCTGGCGACATCCAGCTGGCGATCGCATCGGACCGCACCAACTCGATCCGCGCCTCGCTGCACGAGATCGAATTCACGCTCGTGCTGTCGATCGTGCTGGTGGTGGCCGTGGTCAGCGTGTTCCTGCGCAGCTTGCGCGCCACGGTAATTCCTGCGGTGGCGACGGTGGTCTCGCTGCTGGGCACCTTTGGCGTCATGTATGCGCTGGGCTTTTCGCTGAACAATCTGTCGCTGATGGCGCTGACGGTGGCGGCCGGTTTTGTCGTCGACGATGCCATCGTGGTGCTGGAAAATACGGCGCGCCATATCGAGAACGGCATGGACCGCATGGCGGCTGCATTGCTTGGCGCACGCGAAGTGGGCTTCACCGTGCTGTCGATTTCGCTGTCGCTGGTGGCCGTATTCATCCCGCTGCTGTTCATGGGCGGGCAGGTGGGGCGCCTGTTCCGCGAGTTCGCCGTCACGCTGTCGGCTGCGGTGCTGATCTCGCTCGTGATCTCGCTGACGACGACGCCGATGATGTGCGCCTGGCTGCTGCGTCCCGAAGACAAGGACAAGAAGCCGGGGCGCCTCGCGCGCTGGTCCGAAGGCGGCTTTGCGCGCGTGCTGCGCGTCTACGAGCATGCCCTGGACTGGGCACTGGCCAGCAAGGTGCTGGTCATGGTCATCCTGCTGTTTACGGTTGGCCTGAACATCTACCTGTTCACCAATGCGCCCAAGGGCTTCTTCCCGCAGCAGGATTCGGGCCAGATGAATGGCGGCATCCGCGCCGACCAGAGCATCTCGTCGCAGGCCATGCAGAAGAAGATTTACCAGCTCGTCGAGATCATCCGCAAGGATCCGGCGGTCGAGACGGTCGTCGCGTTCACGGGCGGCGGGCGCGCCGGTGGCGGCTTCATGTTCGTCAACCTCAAGCCAGTGCGCGAGCGCGATGTCGCGGCGCAGGCCGTGATTGCGCGCCTGCGGCCGCAACTGGCCAAGGTCACCGGCATCACGATCTTCCTGAACCCGGTGCAGGACTTGCGCATGGGCGGGCGTTCGAGCAACTCGACCTACCAGTACACGCTCAAGAGCGACAACGCCGAAGACCTCAAACAATGGGCCGCCAAACTGGCCGAGGCCATGAAAGGGCAGCCCGCGCTGGTCGACGTCGACACCGACCAGGCTGAAAACGGCGTGGAAACCTACGTCACGATCGACAAGGAAAGCGCCGCGCGCATGGGCATCACCACGCGCGACGTCACCAATGCGCTCTATAACGCGTTCGGCCAGCGCCAGGTGGCGAACATCTACGATGAACTGAACCAGTACCACGTGGTGATGGGCGTGGCGCAGAAGTATGCGCAGTCGCCCGAAGCCCTGAAGGACGTGTACGTGCCGGCGCGGGCCGCTGGCGGAAGCGAAAACGTCGTGTCCTCCAGTACCGGCACGGCCGCTGCTGCCGGTGCTGCGGGTGCGGCGACCTCGGCGACAGCGAGCCTGACGGCGGCGCGCGATCCGTCCGGTGGCCAGGCGCTGGCCGACAACGCCGCGACGATGGTGCCGCTGTCGGCGATTGCCAGCTTCGCCGACAGCGCCACGGCAACGTCAGTCAGCCACCAGGATGGCGAACTGGCCACCACGGTATCGTACAACCTGAACGAAGGCTTCACGCTGACCGACGGCGAAGCCGCCGTGCGCCAGGCCGAAGCCGACATCGGCATGCCGATCAATGTGCGCGGCAGCTTCCAGGGCACCGCTGCGGCAGCGCAGGCGTCGAGCCAGGAGCAGCCGCTGCTGATCTTGGCCGCGATCGTCGTCATCTACATCGTGCTCGGCATTCTGTACGAAAGCCTGATCCACCCGATCACCGTGCTCTCGACGCTGCCGTCGGCCGGCGTGGGCGCCGTGCTGGCGCTCTTGATGTTCAAGATGGAGTTCTCGATCATTGCGCTGATCGGCGTGTTCCTCCTGATCGGCATCGTGAAAAAGAATGCGATCCTGATCATCGACTTCGCGCTGGAGGCCGAGCGCGCGCGGGGCCTCACCGCAATGGAAGCGGTGCGCGAGGCCTGCATGCTGCGCTTCCGCCCGATCCTGATGACGACGCTGGCCGCCGCGCTGGGCGCATTGCCGCTGGCGATCGGCTTCGGCGAAGGCTCCGAATTGCGCCGGCCGCTGGGCATCGCCATCATCGGCGGCCTGGTCGCCAGCCAGCTCCTGACGCTTCTCACCACGCCGGTTGTGTATGTCTTGCTCGACAAGCTGCGCACCCGCAAACCCGATGAACACGCGTTGACCCGCCATCCGCACGACGTCGATCCGACGCCGGGGGCCGGTCCATCGCTCGCCAAACCATGATGCCCATGCAAATTTCTACCTCCCTGCGCCTGACCCTCCTTGCCATGGCCCTCGGCCTTGGCGGCTGCGCCGTCGGTCCGGCCTATGAACGGCCTGCCGCGCTGCCGGCCGGCCCGGTACCCGAATCGTACAAGGGCGTCAACGCGCCCTTGCCGGGCTGGGAGCCTGCCGCGCCCGCCGACGCGCTCGAGCGCGGTCCCTGGTGGCAGCTGTTCAACGACCCGGAACTCGATCGCCTGAGCCGCCAGGTGGAAGCGGCCAACCAGAACATCGCCGTCGCCGTGGCCAACTATGCCCAGGCGCGCTCGATCGTCGCGCAGCAGCGCGCATCGCTGTTCCCGGTGGTGTCGCTTGGCGCCGGGGGCGACCGCGCTGGTGGCGGAAGCGGGGACAATAACCGCGGCGCGGCCAGCGCCTACCGCCTGCAGATCGGCGCAAGCTGGGAGCCGGACCTGTTCGGCCGCCTGCGCACGGCGGTCGATGCGGCCGAAGCCAGCGCCCAGGCCAGCGCCGCCGACCTGGCCAGCGTGCGCCTTGCGGCGCTTGGCGAACTGGCGATCAACTATTTTTCGCTGCGCCAGACCGATGCGCAGATCGGCATGCTTGCGACGACCATCGAAGGTTACGAACGCGTGCTGCAAATCACGTCGAACCGTTTTGCGGCCGGCGTCTCGGCGCGCTCGGACGTGCTGCAGGCGCAGACGCAGCTGGCCACGGCGCGCAGTGATGCGCTTGGCCTGCAGCGCTCGCGCGCCGAACTCGAACATGCGATCGCGGTGCTGGTCGGCCAGAGTCCGTCGAGCTTTGCGCTGGCAAGCACGCCATGGCAGGTCGTGGTGCCGGCCGTACCGGTCGGCGTGCCATCCACACTGCTGCAGCGTCGGCCCGACATCGCCGCCGCCGAACGCGATGTGGCCGTGGCCAATGCCAACATCGGCATCGCCCGCTCGGCCTACTTCCCGACCTTCGGCCTGTCGGCTTCGTACGGCAACAACACGAGCCGCGTGGGCGACCTGTTCTCGCTGTCGAATGCGGCCTGGTCGTTCGGCCTGTCGGCGGCGCAGACGCTGTTCAATGCCGGCGCCACGCGCGCCAGCGTCGAAGGTGCCGAGGCGCGCCAGCAGGCTACCGTGGCCAACTACCGCCAGGTGGTGCTGACGGCATTCGCCGATGTCGAGAATGGCCTGGCCGCCACCCGCGTGCTCGAGCAGCAACAGCAGTTGCGGGTCGAAGCCGCTGAAGCGGCGGGCCTGGTCGAGCAGCAGATACTGAACCGCTACCAGGCGGGGCAGGTGAGCTATACCGAGGTAGTGCAGGCGCAGGTCACGGCGCTCAATGCGCGCCGCCAGCTGGTGCAGGTGCAGGCCGACCGCCAGACGGCGGCGGTATCGCTGATCCAGGCGCTGGGCGGCGGCTGGATCGAGGGTAGCGTCAACAACGCACCGCCAATTGTCAATTAAGCCGCGCCAGGGCTTACAATGACGCATCCGAGGCCCGAGCGACTTTATGAAAAAATGGATTGACCGTATGCTGGGCGCCGACAAGACGCCGGCCCCTGATGCCAGCGAAGTGCCGGCCGGCGAAGCGGCGCACGACCTTGCCGTACAGGTCGACGCCGCGTATTACCGCTGGCTGACCGCTTCGGCCGGCTACGATGCCACGCCCGAGGTCGAAGAGCACCTGCTGGATCTGGTGCGCACGCTGGCGCTCGACCCTGGCGCGGCCAGCGGCCTGGTGCCGCGGATTCCCGAGCTGATCCCCGAACTGCTGCGCGACCTGGCTGACGACACCGTGTCGCAGGGCGCGCTCGCACGCTCGGTCGAGCGCGACACGGTGCTGGTGGCCGAGGTCATCCGCGAAGCCAACAGCGCCTATTACCGCCCGCTGCAGCCCATCAAGTCACTCGATGCGGCGCTGTTGATGCTCGGTCAGAACGGTCTGCGCATGCTGCTGGCGCGGATCGCGTTCCGGCCACTACTACGCATGGCCGACACTGGCTTTGCGCGCCACGCTGCGCCGCTCGTGTGGCACCAGGCCGAGAAGTGTGCGCTGGCGTCAAGCCTGATGGCGCCGGGCATGGCTGCCGGCGTCTTTGAGGCCTACCTGGCCGGCCTGATGCAGAACCTGGGCTTGCTGGTGGCCTTCCGCCTGGCCGAGCGCGCGGCTGAAGCTGGCAAGATTCCCGGCTCGAGCGAATTCGGCGCACGGCTGTTTGCCGTCAGCCGGGGGCTGTCGGCGTCGATTGCGGCGCACTGGGAGTTCCCGCCGGATGTCGTGCAGGCCATCGCTACGTCCAGCACGCCGGCCGCATCGGCGCTGGCCCGGGCGCTGGAGCGGGGCGACCAGATCGCCAAGCTGCGCCTCTTGATCGATGCGCACGTCGTCGCAGAGGACGACAGCCTCGTCACCGCTGGCCTGAACAGCTTCGAACGGCGCTGCCTGGGCAAGCTGGTCGACGGCCGCGCTTGAGCTCAAGGCGCCGGGCAAATCCGGTTGCGCCCATCCTGCTTGGCCGTGTAGAGCATCGCATCGGCCTGTACGAACAGTTCGTTTTCACTGCGCTGCGCGGGAAACGCGGCCAGGCCGCCGCTGAACGAAAAGCGCCGCTCGTTGCCCGGGGCCACCTGGAACGCGATGGCGCCGAAGGCGGCGCGCAGGGCGTCCAGCCGCGGCCAGGCCTGCGCCAGCGTGCAATCCCAGAACACCACCACGAACTCCTCGCCGCCAAAGCGGCTGAGCAGATCGCGCTCGCCCATCTGCGGCGCCAGGCACAGGCATAGCCGCTTGATGACGATGTCGCCGAAATGGTGGCCCCAGGTGTCGTTGATGGTCTTGAACTTGTCGATGTCGATGACGCCGAAGGCCAATGGCTTGTCTTCCAGCGTGGCCTGGCGGATCAGGTCCTGTGTTTTACGCCGCAGCCCGACCTTGTTGAGCAGGCCGGTAGCGCGGTCCTTGCCGATCAAATCCTTGTTGACGCGGATCTTGGCCGCGCGGTTGGCCAGTTGCGCTTCGAGCATGCCCGAGCCGGTGTCGGGCAGGACGGCGTCAAAGCCATCGCCCAGTGCGCGCCGGGCCAGGGCGTCGTCGGGCCGGCGCTGCAGCAGCACGATTTCGCGCACCGGGTCGGCCTCGATATTCTTTTGCATCACGCGTGCCAGGGCATCCGCCCGCAGGTAGTCGCTATCGGGGATCAAGACCAGGTCGGGCTGCAATTCCTTGACGCGCAGGTGCAACGTGGATGGGTCGGCGTGGTAGCTGACGTCGATGCGCTGGTCGCGCAGCGCCGCGTCATCCAGGCTGCCGGGCAGGCCGAGCGTGACCAGTGTGACGGCGTCGCCCCGCTTGCTCTGCACGAACAGGTTGAACAGCTTGTCGACCAGCACATCGTTGGCGATCGGTTTTTCGGCATACGCCAGGCAATGGCTGTCGACCAGCCGTTGCTGCAGCAGGAAGCGGCTGCCCTGGCGGCTCGATTGCAGGTACACATAGCTGTGACCGGGCGGCAGGCGCGCCAGCAATTCACCCAGCATCAGCGTCTTGCGCGCATCCTGCAGGTCGGCCTGCATATTGTGCAGGGTGTCGAGGTCGATTACGAACAGGCTGTTGCCGCGATCGGCGTCGATGGCTGCGATAAATTGCGCCAGTTCGCTGAAGAAGCGGATGTCGAAATCGTATTTGTGCGCGTGCAGCAGCAACTCTGCCCGGTTGTCCTTGATGAAGAAACTCTGGCAAAGATACAGAACAGTATGTCGGTACAGTGATGCCTCGCTTGTCATGTTTGCATGCCTTTCCTGGATGCCCGTCTTGCAAAACGACAATATTACATCCTGCCAGACCAATATGACGCAGTGTTGACGCGACCGGTGCGGCGGTCGCATCGCCATAAATCGACACGGTTGGGATACAACGGCGATATACTCCCGCATTGCTTTTTTCATCCAGGGTGTTGTCTTGTTCAAATCGATTTTCCTGCCTGTCGCCCTCCTGGGCGCCGCGACCGCCGCCTTCGCCGACGAAGGCCAGTGGCAACCGCACCAGCTGCCGCAGCTCTCGTCCGAACTCAAGCGCATCGGCATCACGATGCCGGCCTCGAAGCTGGCCGACCTGAGCAAGCATCCGATGAGCGCCATGGTGTCGCTCGGTGGCTGCTCGGCCTCGTTCGTCTCGCCCGATGGCCTGGTGGTCACGAACCACCACTGCGCCTACGGCGCGATCCAGCGCAATTCGACCCCGGAACAGAACTACATCGTCAATGGCTTTTTGGCCAAGACCCGCGCCGAAGAACTGCCGGGCGGCCCGAACACGCTGATCTACGTGACTGAAAAGGTCGAGAACGTCACCAAGCGCGTGCTGGATGGTTTGACCCCCACGCTGTCGGGCAGCGAGCGCCATGCGCTGGTGGCCGCGCGCGTGAAAGCCCTGATCGCCGAATGCGAGACCTACAAATCGACGCGCTGCTCGGTACCGGCCTTTCACCGCGGCCTGGAGTATTACCGCATCAAGCAGCTGATGATCCGCGACGTGCGCCTGGTGCACGCGCCATCCGACCGCATCGGCAACTTCGGCGGCGACATCGACAACTACGAGTGGCCGCGCCAGACGGGCGATTACTCGTTCCTGCGCGCCTACGTCGGCAAGGACGGCCGCCCGGCCGACCCGTCGCCGGACAACGTGCCGTACCGCTCGAAGGACTTCCTGGTGGTGTCGGCCGAAGGCCTGAAGAACGGCGATCCGATCCTGCTGGCCGGCTATCCGGGCCGCACCAGCCGCTACAAGCTGCCAAGCGAGATCCGCTTCGCGCGCGACGTCGATTTCCCGGCCAAGGCAGCCACGATCACCGCCGACCTGGCCATCATCGCCGCTGCAACCAAGGATAATCCCGCTTGGGACGTGCGCTATGCGAGCGTGGCCAAGAGCCTGAACAACGTGCTGAAAAAGACGCAGGGCCTGATGGACGGCTTTGCGCGCAAGGACATCGCCGCCATCAAGGACGTGCAGGACGCCGAGTTCCGCACCTGGCAGCAAAGCCATGCCGGCGCCAACAAGAACCTGCTGACCGAACTGGACGCCGTGATCGCCCGCGACATGGCGCTGCAACGCCAGGAAGCCGCCTGGAATGAGGCGACCCACAGCGACCTGCTCAAGAGCGCGCGCACGCTGTATCGCCTGGCCCTTGAGCGCCAGAAGCCGGATGCAGAGCGCGAAGGCGGTTACCAGGAACGCGACCTGTCGTTCATCAAGGCGCGCCTGACGCGGCTCGAGCAATCGTTCGTGCCGAGCGTGGACGAAGCGCGCTACAAGGCCGCGCTGGCCCGTTATGCCCGCATCGACGGCGCCGTGCGCCCGCAGGGCTTGGGCGCACTGCTGCCGACCGAAGCGGCGCTGCCGGCGATGTACCGCAGCAGCGAGCTGGCCGACACCGCCAAGCGCCTGGCCTGGATCGGCAAGGACCCGCAGGCATTCCGCGCCTCGAACGATCCGTTCATCGCGCTGGCCGTGCGCCTGCACGACGCCGGCATGGCGCTGGAAAACGGGCGCAACGAGATCGACGGCAACCTCGAACGCGTGATCCCGCAATACATGGCGGCCGTGATCGCATTCAAGACGTCGCAGGGCAAGCCGGTCTACCCGGACGCCAACTCGACGCTGCGCGTGACTTACGGCACGGTGTCGCCATACTCACCGCGCGACGGCCTGCTGAAAGGGCCGTTCACGACCGTCGAAGGCATTCTTGAAAAAGAAACCGACAAGGATCCGTTCATCGTCCCGGCCGCGCTCAAGCAAGCCATCCAGGGCAAGCGCTACGGCGTGTTCAAGGACAAGGCACTGGGCACCGTGCCGGTCAACTTCCTGTCGAGCGCCGACACCACGGGCGGCAATTCGGGTTCGGCCGTCATGAACGGGCGGGGCGAACTGGTGGGCCTGAACTTCGATTCGACCTATGAATCGATCACCAAGGACTGGTACTTCGACACCGCCATCACGCGCGCGATCCACGTGGATATCCGCTACATGCTGTGGGTGATGAAGGAGGTCGACCATGCCGACAACCTGCTCAAGGAAATGACGATCAAGTATCCGACGAAGTAAGCGAAGAAGTAAGCCGGGTACATCCACGCATGAACGAACCCCTTGTCCTTGCCGGCCTGACGACGTCGCCACTCGAACTGATCTCGTTCCTGCTGGCCGTCATCACCGTCGTGCTCAACATCCGCCAGAAACACTGGGCCTGGCTGTTCTCGATCGCGTCGTCCGCCACCTACGCGGTGGTGTTTTTCGACGCGCGGCTGTATGGCGACATGGGACTGCAGTTCGTGTTCATCGTCGCGTCGATCTGGGGCTGGACCATGTGGCTGCGCGGCGCCGGCAATGGGCCGCTGGTCGTCAAGCGCCTTAACCCGGGCACCCGCGCCTGGGTACTCGTCGCCTGGTTCGCCGGCTTCGTGGTGCTCTCGACCTTCCTCGATCATTTCACCGACACCGACGTGCCACACGCCGATGGCTTCCTCACCGCCGGCAGCCTGATGGGGCAACTGCTCCTGGCGCGCAAGAAGCTCGAGAACTGGCACATCTGGATCGCGGTCGATATCCTGTATGTCGGCCTGTATGTCTACAAGGGCCTGATGCTCACCGCCGTGCTGTATGGCGTGTTCGTGCTGCTGGCCATCGCCGGGCTGCGCGCCTGGGCGGCGCATGTGGAGCAGCGGGCATGAAGATGCCCGTTGCCGGTGTTGACGGAGTAGCCAGGATTGCGATCCTGGGCGCGGAATCGTCGGGCAAGTCCACCTTGTCCGAAGCGCTGGCGCGCCGCTACAGCACTGTGTGGGTGCCGGAGTACCTGCGCGAATTCGTCGACGTCCATGCGCGCGTGCCGCGCGAAGAAGACCAGTTCGGCATCGCGCGCACGCAACTGGCGCGCGAAGATGCGGCAGCCCGTGTCGCGCAGCGCTACCTGTTCTGCGACACGACCGCGTTGATGACGGTGCTGTACAGCCGCGTGTACTGGGACCGTGTGGACGCGCAACTGGCGCAGCTCGCCGCGGATCACGCCTACGCCATCACGCTGGTGACGGCGCCCGATGGTCCGTGGGAACCGGATGGCCTGCAGCGCGAATCGGAAGAGGTGCGCCAGATGGTGCACCGGCTGCTGCTCGAGACGCTCGACGCGCGCGGCATCGCGTATACCTTGCTGGCAGGGGACCTGCCGCAACGCTTGGGGCAGGTGGAACAGCTGCTCGGCGCACCGTAAGTCATATCGTCGGCAAGCTTGCCACGACGTTTGATCGCCATCATGTGCTTGTCGCGCGCTGCGCCGATAAGACAGAGACGTGCAGGGTGACGGCAAATAGTTTCATGGCCACGTCGCTTTGTTTCTTTGTGGCATTACAATATGCCACTTTCTGAACACGGGGCGGGACGCGATGAAAAATTGGATTGGTCGCTTGCTGGGCAGCGCCGAGAAGGAAACCATCGCGCCGACGCCGGTCAGCGCAACGCTGACGTTCGACGACGATCAAGCCGTCGCGACCGAGGTCCAGGCCACCTATTACCGTTGGTTGGCGGCCAGCAGCCGCTGCAAGGCGTCCCCCGAACAGGAGGCGCAAATCCTGCGCGAAGTGCGCTCGCTCGCCGCCGATCCCGTCTGCGCGGCCGGCCTGGTGCCACGTATCCCCGAACTCATCGCGCAGCTCTTGACCTCGCTGTCGGACGAGAACATCTCGACCGGCGCGCTGTCGGCCCAGGTGGGACGAGACCTGGTGCTGGTCGCCGAAGTGATCCGCGAAGCCAACAGCGCCTATTACCGCCCGGTGACGCCGATTGAAACGCTGGAAGGCGCGGTGACGATGCTGGGCCTGAACGGCCTGCGCATGCTGCTTGCGCGCATCGCGTTCCGCCCGCTGCTGCGCGTGACGACCCAGGGCGTGGCGCGCCAGGTTGCACCGATCGTGTGGAAGCATGCCGAACGCTGCGCGTTTGCCGCCAGCGTCATGGCGCCGGGGCTGTCGGCCGGCGTGTTCGAAGCCTACCTGTCCGGATTGATGCAGAACCTCGGCTTGCAGGTGGCGTTTCAGGTGGCCGACCGCGTCTGCCAAGGCAAGGTGCCGGGCTCCGGCGAATTCGGCATCGCGTTCTTTGCCGCCAGCCGCGAGCTGTCATCGGTGATCGCCAGCCACTGGGATTTTCCGCCGGATGTCGTCAAGGCGATCGCGCATGCACATGAGCCAGAGGGCTCGCATCCGGCGCAGGCGCTGGCGCTGGGTGACCGGATTGCCACGTTGCGCTTGCTGCTGGACGCGGGCGTGATCGGTGATGATGATCCGCTGGTGATGCAGGGGTTGAATGGGTTTGAGCGGCGGTGTTTGGGGAAGTTGTTGGAGTTGTCCGATTAAGTGCGTCTGACAAACCATCTAGTTGGTCAGTAAACTAAAGCCGAGTAGATTGAGCTCTGCCAACTGTCTGCAACCGGTCATTAAGGTCCTTCAACCTTGGCCGCGGATGGGTGAGTCCTTCATCAAAGCGTACACGGCCTGGTTCGGCCGGGAGCCGACATTAAACCGTCTCCTAAGCCTTCCACAACCGCCCGTGAGGGTAGAAAGCAACTATTTAGTTGTCGGATGCCCAAGCTCATCGAGGTCTGCATGCAGGCGCTCGACATCGTCTTCGGTAAGCCGACAGACCGACTCGATCTTATCCGGAATACCACGAACGTCCGATTCAAGGGCACGCCCTGCTACCGTCAAGTCCACCATCACACGACGCTCGTCGTTTACGTCTCTGGTTCTAGTGACGAAACCAGCTATCTCGATACGTTTGACCAGCGGTGTAATCGTGCTTGTATCCATTCCCAGCCGGTTTCCCAATTCACCAACAGTAACCGGCGCACTATCCAGCAATTCGAGAATTACTAAGTATTGCGAAAATGTAAGACCCAATGGTTCCAGTAGAGGTCTATGCATACGCACCATGCGATTCGCCGCGCTGTACAGGGCGAACGACAGTTGCTTGCGAAGGCGATTTTGTCTCGAAGTCATACTCTCTATTGTACTAGGGCTTAACTCACAAGAAATTTCGTGTGAAGCCGTTTTGCATTCGTGCGCGCCTTGACACATTTTCTAGACTCATTTACCTTGCTAGCAAGAGACTTGCATGTCAGGTAATAAGCTTTTGTGAGAAATGCCCTCGCAAATGTCTTGGGATCTGCGTGGTCGCCCCTGGTTTATTCAGTCTTTCGTCGATGCGCCACTGTTGGCGTTAGCACTCTAAGCAGCGTTCTGAAGTTCCAATTCTCTCCCCCTAGAATCAGTAATTACAGCAAAAGGATGAACTATGAGCCTGAAAATCGTCATCACCGGAGCGAGCGGCCATATCGGTGCGCGAGTCTGTACGCTAATCGCTGGCAAAGCACATGTCATTGCACTGGTTGGCTCGGAAGAAGGCCGAGAAAAAGCGCAGGGCGCGGCTGAGACGCACGTCGTCGACCTCGACCAGCCTGATGGCCTTGCAGACCTGTTCGTCGGTGCGGACGCAGTGTGTGTCATTACCGCTGGGGACGCTAAGCCCGATCGTGAGCGCAATGCGTTGGAGGCCGCCGCAAAGGCCGGTGTCAGCTATGCAGTGAAGCTGTCCAGTGAATCAGTGCCGCTGACTGAGGGACGACCTGGCGAAACCGATCCGGTCGCCGCGCGCCATACTGCTAACGAGGCGGATGTACGACGGCTCTTCACCTCCTACGCCATCGTGCGACCAACTTGGTGGGCAAGTCTGGACCAGCTGCCCTCAGTCAAGGTGGGGTTGGCGCAACACGTATTCGCTTGGCCACGCCGGGACACGTCGCTCGCACCGATCGCGCCCGACGACGTTGCGGCAACGATCGCTGCGCTGCTGCTCAGTCCTACGCCCGAAACGCGCATCCTGCCGCTGACTGGACCAGAGGCACTGACCATCGACCAAATCGCAGGCCACTATGCCGCCGCCCTCGACTGCCCGGTCGACGTGCCCGACCTGACACCCGACAGCTATGTCGACTGGCTGACCGAGCACACACCAATGACGAAGATGGAAGCGGAAGTTACCACGGCAACCTTAATGCCTTTCGCTGACCGCCGCGACGCACCTGTCAGTGACTCGGTAGAGACCATTACCGGCCGTCCTCCACAGCGTTTTGCCGATTATTTGGCTGCGAACTTTTCTGCTGATAACCTGAAAGAAGGGTGAGACACGAATATGAAAGCTGCAGCTTATTACCGCAATGGCGAGCCAGACGTGTTGGCCTATCAGGATGTCACGGACCCTGAAATCAGCCCGAGCACCGTATTGATTCGCGTCGTGCACGCCGCGCTCCAGGGCGGCGACCTGCTCAACCGCCGCAACACGCCTCCGCCAGGCGACGCCCCGCATGTCGTCGGCTATCAGGCAGCAGGTGTAATCGAGAAAGTTGGTACAGAGGTTACCGACCTACGGCCGGGCGACCGTGTGGCGGGCTTCGCCTTTTCTGGGAGTCATGCTGAACTGTTTGCGGTCGAGCGCGATCATGCCTATGCGGTGCCAGATGGGCTGGATCTCGCGATTGCCGCCGCAATACCGGTCGAGTTCGGCACCGCACATGACGGGCTATTCGAGTATGGCCGGCTGAAGCCGGGCGAAACGGTACTGGTGCGAGGTGCAGCAGGCGGTGTCGGCGTCGCTGCGGTGCAGCTCGCACATCAAGCCGGCGCCAAGGTGATCGCAGTCGCAGGAACGCGGGAACGATTGGAACGCATCGCAACGATGGGCGCCGACTACCTGATCGACTATCAGGTCGAGGATGTGGTAAAGCGCGTGAAGGCGCTGACCAACGGTCGTGGCGTCGATCTCGTGCTCGATATGGCGGGCGGAAATCCCCTGTTTGGCGCGTGCGCGTTCAAAGGCCGTTACGGCCTCATTGGAGCATCGGGGGGCGCATCTGCCAAGTTCGGCTTCGAGGAATTGCTACCGCAAAGTCTCACCGTGTTCAGCTTCATGTTCGGCAAAGAAATGGGCACGCCACGTGTGCGCGCCCTGATCGCTGACCTGATGACGCGTGCTGCAGCGGATGAGCTGACCATGCCTATCGAACGATCCTTCAAATTGGCGGATGCAGGCGATGCTCACGCCTACGCCGAAAACGAGCGTCCGGTTGGCCGTGTACTGCTTGACGTAGAAGCGGCGGCGTAATGGACGATACACGCATCTCCGACTTCTTCGTCTCGGTCGGGAAAGTATCGATCAAACCCGTTTTTGGTGGGAAGGGCATCTACCTTCATGGCAAGATCATCGCCTTTCAGCGTAAGGACGAGCTGCTGGTGAAAGGCGACAAAAAGGTCGCTGCGAAGATCGAGAAGGCAGGCGGCACGCGCATGTTCTACCGAAGTCGTAGAGGCCACCGCCAGAAGATTTACTTGCCCTACTGGTCGGTTCCCGACAGCGCTTACCACGATGCTGAAGAGATGGCCCGTTGGGTAAAAATCGGGGTGGAAGCGTCAAAACGATCGGCGAAGTAATCGGTGAACGGCGGTTACTGGCGTCTATTCAGACGAGCATAATGGTCGAAACGCTACTGATCCCCGTGCTAGCAAAGGCCATGCAATTGCTTAAGAAAGCAACTGCGCTGGCCGTCAAATAAGCGGTGATCGATTCCTGAACATCAAAAATCAATCTGCGCCGACACCCTGAATGTCCTCGGTGCCCCCGGCAGCAAATACCCACCCAGCGACTGCGTCACGTCGCGCCAGTAGAATTTGTCGAACGCATTGTCCATCCGCGCCCGGATGATCGTGTTCAAACCACCCGCACGCAGCAGGTACGATGCGCCAAACCCGGCCACGTGATAGCCCGGCACCTTGACGCGATTGGCCGGATCGAACACCTTGTTGCCCGAATACTGCCACTGCGCGTCCAGCTTGAGCCCCGCCACTTGCGGCACTTCGTACTCGATCCACGCAGACGTGCGCAGTTCCGGCACATTGGTCACGCGCTTGCCTTCGGTGCTGGCGTCGCCCGTGTTCTTCTGGTCCGTGTCGAGCGCCATCAGCGACAGGTTGTAGTTCAGGCCGGGCAGGGCGCGGCCCTGCGCCGACAGTTCGACGCCGCGGTGCGTCTGCTCGCCCGCGCGCACGAAGACGTTGGCGGCGTTCGTGTATTCGAGGCCCTGGGTAATTTCAAACACGGCGCCTGACAGCGCCAGCTGTTCGTTCACATTGCGCTTGACGCCAAATTCGAATTGCTTCGAGCGGCTTGGCGAGAGCACTGTGTTCTGGTTGACGGTCTCCATCGGTGCGATGCCGCCGTATTGCAGGCCGTGGCTGATCGAGCCGTACACGCGCCAGTCCGGCGCCGGTGCATACACGAGCGCCACGTTCGGCAGCGCGAACGAGTCTTTTGATTTCACGCGCGCCTGGTCGATTTCTTCCAGCGCGTCGAGCTTGAGCTGGACGTAGCGCACGCCGGCGTGCAGCGTCCAGGCCGGTGACAAGGTCAGGATGTCCTGCACAAACAGCGAACGTTCTTCGGTCGCGCGGCGCTCTATCACCGGGCCGGTGACGCGGCTGCTGTCCACCGGCGGCACGATCTGGTTCTGCCAGATATTGCTCGAGCCGACGTAGTCGTAGACGTATTCGCCGAAGCTGTCGTGACGTTCGGCGTAAGCGCTGCCGATCGTCAGCGCGTGGCGCACGGCGCCCGTGTCGAAGCGGCCCTGCAGCATCGCTTGCGCGCCCCACGGCGTCTTGCGCTCACCGGTGCTCTGGAAGTCATACACGTCATAGTCGCCGTTCGAGCAGTAGCCCGGATAGTAGCCGTCGCCCTCGTTGCTGCAGCCGTACGGGAAGGCGGTGAAGTCGTCGCGCTTGAACCAGTGCTTGTTGGCATTGACGGTCGCAGTCCAGCCGTCGCTGATGCGGTACTCGAAGCGCAATCCAAGGTTGCTGCTGTCGGTGTCGACGGGGCGCGTCCATGGCTGGTCGTTGAGCAGCGTTTTCGCCGAGATCCCGGTGGGCAGGACTTCGTTGCGCAGCAACTGGTAGCCGGGGGCGGTAACTTGCTCCTTGTGCTGGTGATCGACGTCGATCTGGAACAGCGCGTCGGGCGATATCTGCCAGTCGAAGGCGGCCGAAATGAACTGGCGCTTGCCGTCGGCGCCGCGCACGTAGGATTTCAGGTCTTCGGCGGCCGCATTGAAGCGGTAGCCAAAGCGGCGGTCGGCGAAGCGTCCGCCCAGGTCGACCGCGCCGTACACGGTGCCGCGTTCGCGCACTTCGACGGTGGCCGAGCGCAGCGGCGCATTGGTCGGGCGCTTGGTGACAAAGTTGAGCATGCCGCCGGGCGCCGCGACGCCCGCCTGCAGGCCGGCCAGGCCGCGCAGGACTTCGATGCGCTCCTTGTTCTCGAGCGGGATCTGCGTGTCGCCCGAGATCGCGATCATGTCCTTGCGGTAGCTGGTCGCATTGTCGAGCGTAAAGCCGCGCACCGAAAACTGTTCGGCGTAGCCGATGGCGTTGTAGGCGTCGCCGATCGAGGCGTCGTAGCGGCTCGCATCGCTGACGCTGCGGATCGACAGGTCCTGCATCTGGCCCTGGCCGATCGAGGTAATCGACGCCGGCGCGTCGAGCAGCTGCGTTTCGGCGAAACCGCCGACGCTGGCGCGGTCGAGCGCGATCCATTTGCTGCTGGTGACGACGACCGAGGGGATGGCGTCCTGCGCAAATGCAGCAGGCGTGACAACGAAGGCCTGCACGATGGCGCAGGCAAGGACTGGGTGCTTCAGAGTGAAGGTCATGGTGTGCTCGTGTTTGCGCGCCACGAGGGCGCGCCGCTTAAATTCAAGCCGGAGCCAACGTGGGGGAAGGGCAAACGAACGGGAGGGCTGCTTTGCGCTTTCCTTCGCTGGCATTATCCAGATCAGGTACGAAGGGTATGTCTCACCCGGAACAATGTTCCAGGACCCCTAGCGAAGGCGCGAGTGTAGCACGGCGCTTGGCGGCCGTGGTGAATCTGGCAAGCGTCGTGAAGCTTCAGGCTTGTGCGGTAGTGGGCGCTCTGGTCGCGGCGGCAGTCGTGGGGACCGACGCCATGCAGCGCAGCAGCGCGCTGTGGGCGGCTTCGGCAATCGCGCGCCATTGTTCGCGCCGCTGGGCGGCGCGCTTGCGGTGCTTCGATGGCATGTCGGCCAGTGGCTTGAGGTAGAACGGCAGCGTGATCTGGTAGTGGCGCGCATCGTGTTCGGCGCCGCCGAGAATCCGCCAGAAGCCATCGTAGCCGCTCTCGAAGGTCGCGTGCTGGTCTGCCCGGTACGCCGGGTGCGCGGTGGCGCGCAGCGCGAGCACGCGGTCGATGCCCAGCGCCTGCGCCGCGCCCTGCAGGGCGGCGAACGCGAAGAAGCTGGGCGAGTTATTCGGGAAGGCGCGTTCGAACGCATCGAAGGCCGGACCGGCATTGCGCCACAGGCCCGCGTTGTGGGTCACCAGCGGCACGCTCGCCACCGGCAGCGCGAGTTGCGCGCCGTCGGTCCAGGTCCAGGACAGGCGATGCAACACCGCGTCATTGGCGAGCAGCGTCAAGGTCAACCCATTCTGCGAATCGTCGCGCTGCGCCGTGCGCAGTTGCAGCGCAAAGCGCCCATGCTCGCTATCGTGCTGCCACAAGATCAGGCCGGCACTGCCATGCACCGCATCCCGGTACGTCCGGTTGAAGGTCGTCTCCTCGAAGCGGCCGTGGGAATCGAGGGACTGGTGCGCGCGCCAGTGGCGCAGGGCGTGCCAGCGTTGGGTCAATCGCGCGATGATCATGGGCGCTCCATTGGACAGAAAGTGACGGGCGAACTTTATTAAATTAGTTCCTCAGTGCAATTATGTTCCCGATTGCCAACGTGTGCTTGGAGAAAGTGTAATGATTCGTCAGGAACCAACACGATTCGGGGCAGTGGCCCTGCTGACGGGGTTCAGTGCCCGAAAGGACGTTGCTCAATAGCCACAATCGGTCCATGTCTGTGGCGCGCCACGCTTGTCGGGTTACGTTGACCGCCGCGAATACCCGCTTGCCATCGGGAGCAGGTCATAATGGCGGCACTTATTTATCAGCACGAAAGAACATCCATGACGCACAACCAGCCGCCGGACGGCGCCCTCGCGCAGGGCCCTGTGACCGAGAACGAATCTGTGAATGACACGCAGTCCCGCAGCATGCACCGCACGGCGTCCAGTCGCGTCGTCGGCCAGGCATCGCGCGCTGCGACCGCCAAGACGGCCAAGGGCAAGGACAAGGACAGCACGGGCAGTCCGCAAAGGCCGAACGCCACCCAGGTTTCGGCATGGAAGAAAGAAAACAAGGCCTCGATTGCAGAAACGGCCAAGCATTTCAACCTGCCGCCAACGATCGCCAAACGGTGGTGCGCAGTCGCCTGAAGCCAGGCAAAGTCCGCATGGCCGGCGTACCGTGCTTCCCGGCCTTCCTGTTCGGTCTACCATGACTTTTCTCCATCAACAGGAAAAGCAATCATGGTGCAACCCTACGAACTGTTTTACTGGCCGTCAATCCAGGGCCGCGGCGAATTCGTACGACTGGCGCTGGAAGAAGCGGGCGCCGATTACGTCGACGTGGCGCGCCGCGATGGCGGTGTCGATCTGCTGATGTCCGCGCTCGAAGTCGGCGACCATCCTTCCTTTGCCCCGCCATTCCTGAAAGCCGGTGAGCAGACCATCGGCCAGGTGGCCAACATCCTGCTGTACCTGGGGGAGCAGCATGGCCTGGCGCCACGCACCGAACCTGGCCGGCTCTGGGTCCACCAGCTGCAACTGACGATCGCCGACCTGGTCACCGAGGCGCACGACACGCACCACCCGATCGCCTCGATGCTGTACTACGAAGACCAGAAGCCCGAGGCCAAGCGCCGCGCGGCCGATTTCGTCGAGACGCGCATCCCCAAGTTCATGGCCTATTTTGCGCGACTGCTGGCCAATCCCGAGCCACGCGATTACCTGCTGGGCGAGCGCGTGAGCTATGCCGACCTGTCGCTGTTCCAGGTCATCGAGGGCTTGCGCTATGCATTTCCCAACGCGATGAAGAAGGTCGAGCAGGAGCATCCCGAGCTCACCGGCCTGCGCGACCGGGTGGCGGCGCGGCCAAGGATTGCGGCCTACCTGGCATCGCCGCGCCGCATACCGTTCAACCAGGACGGCATCTTCCGCCGCTATCCTGAGCTGGACGCGTAAGCAGGTCAGTGCAGTACGACCGCTGCGGTGGTCACACCTTTAGCTGGCACGCCATCGCGCCGGTCGAGCCACCCGGCCAGCGTCGTGAGCAGCAGGGCGCCCACGACCACCAGCGCACCGATCCACGGCGTGGCCATCAGGCCGAGGTGCGCAACAATCAGGCCACCGCCCCAGGCACCCAGCGCGATGCCGACATTGAAGGCGGCGATGTTCAGGCCGGACGCCACATCGACCGCCTGCGGCGCATCGCGTTCGGCGCGCCGCACCACATACACCTGCAGGCCCGGCACGTTGCCGAAAGCGACCGCGCCCCAGGCCAATACCGTGATCAGCACCAGCGGTTTGCTGGGCGCTGTGAAGGTCAGCACGAACAGCACCAGCGCCAGCAGCGCGAACACGATCTGCAGTGCGCGCACCGGTCCGAGACGATCGGCCAGCTTGCCGCCCCAGATATTCCCGGCCGCGACCGACACGCCATACACCAGCATCACGAGGCTGACGGTCGACGCGGCGAAGCCGGACACTTGCTGCAGGATCGGCGCCAGGTAGGTGAAGGCGATGAAGCTGCCGCCGTAGCCGAGCGTCGTGATCGCGTACACCAAGAGCAGGCGCGGCTTCTTCAGCACCGCCAGTTGCGTCAACAGCGGCGCCGGCTTGCTGCCGGCGATATCGGACGGTACCAGGATGGCGCTGCCGATGACGGCAATCACGCCCAGCAGCGACACCGCCAGGAACGTCGCCTGCCAGCCGAAGTGCTGGCCGATGAAGGTCCCGAGCGGCACGCCGGTGACCAGCGCCACGGTCAGGCCGGTGAACATCAGCGCGATCGCGCTGGCCGCTTTTTCCTTCGGCACCAGGCTGGTGGCGATGGTCGAGCCGATCGAGAAGAACACGCCGTGCGCCAGGCCAGTGAGCACGCGCGCGGCCATCAGCGCCGTGTAGTCCGGCGCCATCCAGGCCACCAGGTTCCCGATCGTAAACAGCACCATCAGGCAAAGCAGGAGCTGCTTGCGCGGCACGCGGCCCGTCATGGCCGTGAGCAGGGGCGCGCCGATGGCTACGCCCAGTGCGTAGAGGCTGACCAGGAGGCCTGCCGAGGGTACCGACACCTGCAGGCTGGCGGCGATGGTGGGGATCAGGCCGACGATGACGAATTCAGTCGTCCCGATGGCGAAAGCGCTCAATGCGAGCGCCCAGAGTGCGAGTGGCATGGTGTTCTTTCTGAGAGATGGCAGGCGTGCAGTGTGCCGCCTTTGCCAGCCCGGAAAAACAGGTCCGGCTACAATGGACTTTTGATTCGGAGTCATCAATGATCGACGTGGATGCGCTGATTGTGTTTTCGGCAGTCATGGATACGGGCTCGTTTTCGCGTGCTGCCGAGCGCCTGGGGCAGACGCCGTCGGGTGTCTCGCGCACGATCTCGCGCCTCGAGGGCAGCCTGGGCATGACGCTGATCCAGCGCACGACGCGGCGCCTGCAACTGACCGAAGAGGGCGCCTGGCTGCTGGGCCGGGCGCGGACGATTTTGGCCGACCTGGCCAATACCGAGGCCGAAGCGGCGGCGCGCCGTTCGCAGCCGGCGGGCCTGGTGCGCGTGAATGCCGCCACGCCGGCGCTGGGCCACCTGCTCGCGCCGCTGGTCGCCGAGTTCCTCGATGCGTATCCGCTGATCGCGCTGGAACTGGTCAGCGGCGAAACCTATGTCGACCTGATCGAAGAGCGGGCCGACCTGGCGATCCGTATCGGCGCGCTGCCCGATTCGACGCTCAATGCGCGCCGCCTGGGCACGGCGCGGCTGCGCGTGCTGGCCTCACCCGCGTATCTCGAACGCCATGGCGCCCCGCCTGACACTGCGGCGCTGGCGAGGCATCGCACGCTGGGCTTCACGGCGCCGGCGTTGTTGAATACCTGGCCGCTGCGTCATGGTGGCGGCGAAGGCTGGACGATCACGCCGCAGGTGGTGGCGTCGAGCGGCGAGACGCTGCGGCAGCTGGCGCTGCATGGCGCGGGGATTGCATCGCTGTCGGATTTTCTGACGCGCGCGGATGTCGCGGCGGGGCGGCTGGTGCCGGTGCTGGAACAACACACCCTGCCGTGGACACAGCCCGTGTGGGCCGTGTTCTACAAGCAGGGTGCATTGGCGCCGCGGGTGGCGGCGCTGGTGGACTTCCTCGCCCACAGGCTGGGCGAGGTGCTGGAACGCTAGGTCAGAACGCGTAGGTGGCGCGGCCGTAGATATAGCGGCCCGACCGACCGAACGGCGCATACGTCGAGAATGGCGTATTGCCGGTGGTGTTGAGCGACGGCGGCAGTGTCTCGGGATACTGGTCGAACACGTTGTCCGCGCCCAGCGCCAGGGTCAGCTTCGGCGTGACCGCCAGGCGGCCTTCCAGGTCGACCGTAGTCTTGGCGCCCATCTCGAAGTCGAATGCCGCCGTGGTGCCTGGCGAGAGCACTTCGCCGTAGCGCGTGGCGCGCAGCGTCGCGCCCCACTGGCCCAGCTTCCAGTTCACGTTGGCGCTGACCTTGTTCTTCGGCTGGCCTTTTTCAAGCGACAGCACGTTGAGGCGATCGAACAGCACCGGTGCCGGGCTCAGGTTCGAGAGCTGCTCGGTCGTCGGCGTCTTGGTCACCTTGGTATCGGTGAAGTTGGCGGCCAGCGTAAAGTCCAGCTTGCCCGCATCGCCGGCGTTGTACGGCATGCTCAGCACGATGTCGACGTCCTTGGTGGTGGTGTCGACGCCGTTGATGAAGAAGCGCCCGCCGCCCACGCCGATGAAGCCCTGGCTGGCGATGTAGTTGCGCACGTTCGTCTGCGTCAGGTTCTCGGACAGGATGATGCGGTCGTCGATGTCGATGCGGTAGGCGTCGACCGTCAGGCTGACGGCGCCGAACCGCATCACGGCACCGAGCGACGCGTTGATCGATTTCTCGGCGTCGAGCGGCTTGGCGCCCAGCGCGACGGCGACCGGATCGTCCGGGCGGAAGGTGGTGATCTCGAACGGTACACCGTTGATGAAGTTGGTCGAGGTCGCGGTGAAGTTCTGCTGCTGCGGCGACGGCGCGCGGAAGCCGTTCTGGATCGCGCCGCGCACGGCGAAGTTGGGGTTGAAGTCGTAGCGCAGCGCGAGCTTGCCGGCCAGGCTGTTGCCGAAGTCCGAATAGCGCTCGCCGCGCACGGCCACCGATGCCAGCAGCTCGGGTGTGACATTCGCTTCGAGGTCGATGAAGGCGCCGATGGCATTGCGGTGCGCATCGACTTCATTCGATGGCCGGAAGCCCGGGAACACCTGGGCGCCCGGCGCCGTCGGCGTACCGTTCGGTAGCAGCGCGCCACCGAAGCTGTACGACTGCTCTTCGCCGGCAAACAGCTCATAGCCTTCGCGGCGCGCTTCGATACCGACGGCCACGTTCAGCGGCGACGAGATTGACGCCATCTCGACGCTGCGCACACCGGTCAGGTTCAGCACGGCCTGGTCGTACGAATAGCCGCCCGCATAGAACGCCGTCTTGCTGGTCGGCCCAAGGGAGCGGTTCAGCGTGTTCTCGATGGTGTACTCCATCTTGTTCTTGCCGTAGCCGAGCGAAGCATCCATGTCCCACGCGCCGGCAACCCAGGTCACGCCGCCGGTGGCCGAGAAGTCTTTCACGGTCGGGGAGATCAATGGCAGGAAGCCGTCCGGGTAGATCGACTGGATATTGCGCGCGTCCTGCGGGATGCGGGCGTAGCCGGCCGACGTGGCATCGCGGTCCTGGTAACTCGCCCAGCCATACACCTTGACGCCGCCGCCCATGTCATTGCCCGCATTGGCAAACAGCGTGGACTGCTTCATGTCGGGTTCACCGGTCCACGCATTGAAACGGTTGATCGTGTTCTCGCGCGGATCGAACGCGCCGTTGACCAGTGCGTACTGCTGGCGCATGTCGTAGCCGGCACGCTCGGTGCGGTTCTGGTCGCGGAATTCGCCGGCGATCGTCAGGTAGCCAGTCTCGCCCAGCGCCAGGCCTTTCCAGATGCTGACCGTGGCGGTCTGGCCATCGGTGCGCTTGCGCGAGGCCGGCGCGGTCCAGGTGCCGCCGGCCGGTGGCGCTGCGTTGTACAGATCGTATTCGGTCTTGTTGGTGCCGTAGTTGACGGTCGCTTCGCCGCCCGTGCGGTCGGTGCGCAGGCGCATGTTGACGACGCCGGAGATCGCGTCCGAGCCGTACTGGGCCGCAGCGCCGTCACGCAGCACCTCGACCGATTTGACGATGGCGGTGGGGATGGTGTTCAGGTCGACCGCTGCCGAACCGCGGCCAATCGAGCCGTTCACGTTCACCAGCGACGACGCATGGCGGCGCTTGGAGTTCACCAGCACCAGGGTCTGGTCGGGCGACATGCCGCGCAGCGTGGCAGGGCGAATGGTGTCGGTGCCGTCGGTCAGCGCCGGGCGCGGAAAATTCAGCGAAGGCAGGGCCATCGACAGCGCCTGCGTCAGTTCGGTGCTGCCCGAGTTCTTGAGGGTTTCGACCGAGATCACGTCGACAGGTGCGGTGGTATCGAGCACGGTGCGGTTGGCCACCCGGGTGCCGGTGACGACGACTGTCGCGGACGCTGCGGTGGTCTCGGCTTGGGGCGCCTCCTGGGCGTGGGCAAAGCCTGCGCACAGCGCGGCAATGGCAAGGGCAACTGCTGTCTTTTCCGTCTTTGCTCTCTGCATGGTGCTGATCCTTTTTGTTCTGACACGGTAGTCCACTGGGAAGGTCGAGGCCGGGACCTCGATTCCATACTGGACAGCGCTCGCCGGGGTGTCAATTCGTGCTAATCGCGAATGACGTAATTACAACAGTTGCCGAATGTCAGGTTCGTGTAAGGGCAAAGGCGCACGCGCGGACCGGTCTTTTTTTTTCGTGCCGGCCCCGTGTATATTCGATAGCGCGGCAGGTTCCGCCAACCAGAAACCAACCACCAGAGACGATGACAGCCCTGTTCCCGAATTTCCGCGCCCTGCAAGTCGAGGTCGACCCGACCGTTACCATCAACGCCATCGTCGGCGGCTCGGGCCCTCCGCTCCTGCTACTGCACGGCCACCCGCAAACGCACGCCATCTGGCACCGCGTCGCACCGCGCCTGGCCGAGTACTTCACGGTGGTGGCCTGCGACCTGCGCGGCTATGGCGATTCGTCCAAACCGCAGGGCGCGCCGGACCACGCCAACTACAGCAAGCGTGCGATGGCGGCCGACATGGTGGCGGTGATGCAGTCACTGGGATTTGCCACCTTCCACGTGTTGGCCCACGATCGCGGCGCGCGCGTTGCGCACCGGATGGCGCTGGACCATCCGCAGGCCGTCGAGCGGATGGCGCTGCTGGACATCGCGCCGACTCTGGCGATGTACGAGCAAACGTCGGACGCCTTTGCGCGCGCCTACTGGCACTGGTTCTTCCTGATCCAGCCGGCGCCGCTGCCCGAGCGCCTGATCGAGGCTGACCCCGCCGCCTACGTGCGCGATGTGATGGGCAAGCGCAGCGCGGGCCTGGCGCCGTTCGACCCGCGCGCGCTGGCCGAGTACCAGCGCTGCCTGGCGTTGCCAGGCGCCGCGCACGGCATCTGCGAAGACTACCGCGCTGCGGCGACGATCGACCTCGAGCACGATCGGGTCGATCGCGATGCCGGGAGCCGTCTGGCGCTGCCGCTGATGGTGCTGTGGGGCGAGCAGGGCGTGGTCGGACGCTGCTTTGATCCGCTCGCGGAGTGGCAACGGGTGGCGGCTGATGTGCAGGGCGGGGCGCTGCCGTGTGGGCACTACATTGCCGAGGAAGCGCCGGATATGCTGCTTGAACGGGTGCTGCCGTTTCTCGCGCAACACTGAACCTGAGGATAAACAGCATCGAGATAGGCAGTCGATATCTGCGCAGTAGCGACCCTCACCGAATGCGGGGCGGAGTGGCTTGTCGGCGAGCACGAAAAACTTGCGCGATCGCCCTAGCATTTCGCGATCACGAATGGTATTCGCGAAAACACGTTTGGTGTCTGCTTGAATAAAAAACGACAGCCAGCATGCGATTCTGTGCGAGCGCCTTGTTGGCCAGTAGATCCGTCGGCGGAAACCTGACCGGCCAGGCCGCCGTCGGCCCCTTGCTCCGCGCGCACCAGATCGACGTGGCTCAGCTCACCGCCAACGATGATGGTAGCGCTGACGACATAGAGGCCTGCTAAAGTGCACCTGCTTGTTCTCCCGAGATCGCATAGTCCGGGTCCGGGTTAGGTGGGAGATAACTTTGACCATGTCGGCGTTGTTCTAACAGGGCACGCTAGGAATACCCTCTCCACTGATTAGATCGACACCGACCCAGCACCGATAGCCCATGCCCGTCTCCGAAGCCTTGAGCGCTGTGAAGGTACACTGAACTGCCCCTTTCGCCCGCTCACGGTCGCCGTTCGATGTGCTGCACATATCTTGCGCACGTGCGTCGGGACCAATCGAGTCAAAAATTTCCTTGGCCGCCTGCCCCCTGAGCAGGATGCTCAATTTGCGATCTTTCGCCGTAGGGGGCTCACTGTACGCGACAGTTTCACCGGAAAATATTCGATAATTCGCCCCGGGTATCGGAGTCCACCCTCCTAGCGTATCGGACGCCAGCGCAGACAGCGTGGCCAATCCGCACACGGCGATTGCTGAGATAGCGCGTCGCATATCATCCCCTTAGTCCGACATGAAAGTGGTCGTGATGGCCCCGCATAGTGCGAACGAACGGTATCAACATGTCGTTGAACCAGACCACTTGGACTGGTGTGAACGCACGAAACAACTCGATAATTTTGGTCGTTGCTGCTCGGTCTTACTCTGGAGAGAAGCAGCTTACCGGACATTCGACGCCGTCTTTGCGAATAGGCCGTAAGTCAACTTGTAGCCCATCCAAATGAGTAGCATGCTCGCCATCGTCGCGCATGTCGGCTCGGCTGATATTGCCAACACCAACGCGGCGCGGGTCTATCTTCTGCCATTCGTGCGCTACACGCAGGATGGCGGTCATCATAATCGGGTGGGCGTATTGGTACCCGCCACGATCAGGTCTTTTATCCATCGTGCCGTAGGTGTAATAACCAACGTCACGAGCCGCTCGCGGCAGCATGAAGAACCCGCACGAATCTTGGGTGGGTCGCAGCGGATCAGGTTTCAGATCAGTCATGATCACTCCGGCTAAGCACACGATTTGTTGCAGGACAGATCCCATCCATCAGCAGTTTGGCCGACTACGCCGTCGCCGATTCTCTGCTGCGAGTTTTTCCATTTTTTTTCGCTAAATTGCAGGGAGACGTGGTCAAGCAGAAGCATCCCCTCGGTCGCCATCTGTTCCATGTCCGCGATCATTACATTCTCCAGTTCGACCTCGGAGTAGTTCACGCGCTTGTCTCCATCGGCACGCATGAATTCGAGCTTAGCCTTAGGGATCGTCTTTCCGTTTGCGCAATGCTGCATCAGCGCCGGTGACGCTAGATCCGACGACTTAGCCAGCGACATGCCGCAGTACTCGCTGCGGCCCGCCGTGCGTCCGCCGACACCCGAGCCGGCCGATATTAAAGGTTGCTTCGCACTCCATTGGACTGACATAATTTCGATCCGTCCTGAATGCGTGGAATCGGCAAACTCACCTTTGATACCCTCGATATGCAAATAGACGTCGATTGCCATGTTGAGCTTTCAAAAAATGGGAGGTAGCAAATTTTGAACTCATCCCTTGCAGTGAAATTTGGCTTGCCACAAGCTAGTCCAAGTTGCTGATCGGACTCTCTCCCAGCTATAGCAAGCTTTTCCGAGGAAGCCGGCTGTACCGGTTGCAGGTCTGGTTGATGCCAAACGCTGCGCACGCGAGCTTCACCGTAGCTGACCGCTCTGTCACGGCCTATTGGGCCATCTCTCACTCCTGAGATAGCGCTACCATTTCTTTTTTGCGTGCCTCCGAGACGATCTCGGCCTTGAGGTGTTCCTTGACATACATCTTATTGAGGCGACGGTTTTCTTCTTCTTCTAGCTCGTTCATGCGTGCCATCAGCGAGACATCCATCCCACCGAACTTGGAGTTCCACTTGTAGAATGTAGCATTGCTGATGCCGTGCTCGCGGCACAGCTCTGGTACTGGGCTGGCGGCTTTGGTTTGCTTGAGGATGGCGATGATCTGGCTGTCGGTAGAGCGGGAGGTCTTCATGCAGAGCTTTCTGTGCCTTAAGTAGAAAATTCTATTTCTGATCGCGCTTTTTTTGTTTGGGGGGAGGGATTACCCCACGACTACCCGGCCAAACTAGGAAAACTCCTTGGCGCCGCCACGGCGCCCCGCACCGGCCGGTTGCCGGTAATCTGGAGAAAAGACATGGGCGAGTGGTCAGAATATTTTGAGGACTTTTCAGAGGAAAATCCGGGCAACTATGTGGGCGGGAAATTCGATCCTGCAGCCGTCAACTCGCAACGTGAATTGCAGCAGAAAGCTGCAAACCGACTCGAAGACGAGCAAAATCGGCTGAACGCCGAGATTGTGGCAATCGTTAAAAAGCATAAGCCAAACTGAGCCCGGAAAAGACCAAGGATGAACGTCGACTTACTGTCTGCAGCCGCGATCGGTGGTGTTGTAGCATCCTCAATTATCGGGGTTATGTTGAAATTCCTCCTACCTGGTTATTTGGGAGAGAAGGGGAAAAACCTGGCAACAAAGGAAGACATCGGGCACATTACTGACAAGATCGAAGCGATAAAAGCACAGTACGCTCTTCTAGTAGAGGCAGCTAAGGTCGACAATCAACTTCGCGTGGCTGCATTGGATGCCCGTCTGCAAAAGGCGCAACAAGCCTTTACGCTATGGCGCGAATTGGTTAATTCGACTCACTCTCGCCATTGCGCTGCTGTCGTCCTGGAGTGCCAAACGTGGTGGGAAGATAATTGCCTGTACCTTGAGCCGTCAGCACGTGAGGCTTTCTCATCCGCATATGCGGCAGCACACATTCACCAAAGCCTGCTGGACAGTAGATCCGATGCTGAAGCCGTCAAGGCCAATTTTGCCAAGATAAAGGCAGCAGGTGACGTTATAGTAAAGTCGGTATCCCTTCCCGGTCTTACGAGGGAGGAGCAAGCCGATCTCAATGCGTCAGCTTGATAGGAAAATTAGCCCACAGCGCCAGTGAGCGTGATGGTCGCGCACACCCCGCGCCCATGCTCGCCATCCTCCAGCGAAATCGTCCCGCCGTTTCTCGCTGCGCCCCGTTCCGCAATCGCCAGCCCCAGTCCTGAACCCAGCTGCTCCTGCCCCGGCACCCGGTAGAACCGCTCGAACACTTTGTCGCGTAGATCGGGCGCAATGCCCGGCCCTCCATCGCAGATCGCCAGCCGGTAGCCAGAAGCCGCGCGGGTCAGGCGCACGGTGATGCGGCCATCCCGCGGCGAATACTTGATTGCATTGCTGATCAGGTTATCGACCGCCGACGCCATGCTTTCCAGGTGCAGCGGCAGCGCGCCACCGGCGTCCGGGGCAGCGTCGAATTCGATCTCGATATTGCGCTGCACCGCCAGGTGCGCCGCCGTCGCCACGCGCTCGCGCACGAAGTCGGCTACGTCCGTCAGCGGACACGCCTGCGCCACCTGCGGTTCGGCCCGGGCGCGTTCGAGCGCCAGCAACTGGTGCACCGTGTGCGTGGCGCGCGCGACGCCACTGCGCAAGCCGGCCGCCGGTTCGGCGCAGCGCTCGGCCATTTCGGCGCCGGCGCGGCTCATCAAGACGTGGGCGTTGATCTGGATGGCCGCCAGCGGCGTCTTGAGTTCGTGCGCGGCATCGGTCAGGAACTCGTGTTCGTGCTCGATGCGCTGACTCAGGCGATGCATCAGGCCGTTGATTGCCACCACCAGCGGCGAGAGTTCCTTGTACTTCGAGTCGGGCAGCGGCGTCAGGTCGGCGTCCGTGCGCTGGGCGATGCTGGATGCGATCGAGCGCAGCGGCCGCAGGCCGATGCCGACGATCAGCCACGCCGGAATCAACAGCAGCGGCAGGCTGAAAAAGGTCGACGAGAGCAGGAAGCTCACGCCCCAGATGGTCAGCATCCACTCGTCATCGACTTCGTGGCGGCGCTCGACGACGATGCGGTTGGCCGCGTCATGCGCCGTCCAGCCCACCCACGCGTAGGCGCCGCGCGCGGCCACCTCGGGCAGCACGTCCGGCAGCTCTGGCATCGAGTTGTAGAGCAGGCGGCCATCGAGCCAGACCCGTACGCGCACGCGCGAGTGGTAATCGAGCTCCTTGAACATGCGCTCGCGGTTCACCTCGACCGCGGCGAGGGCCGGCAGCATGCGTTCGGGCCGGGCGCCGGTGTCGACCAGGTGCGACAGGATGTTGAGCGTGTGCGCCTTGTTTTCGCTGAAGGTGCGTGTGCGCTGCGTGACCTTGGCTTCGTAGAACATCCACAGCACGCCGATGATCGCGACGCTGACGATTACGCCGGCAAAGCTGAACATCAGGCGCCGGAACAGCGAGGACTGCCTAAACGTCACGCTGCACCATGTAGCCGACGCCGCGCACGGTGCGGATCACGCCGTCGCCCACTTTCTTGCGCAGATTGAAGATGTGCACGTCGAGCGTCTGACTCTGGCCTTCGCCGGAGGGCAGGGCGCGCCGTTCGAGTTCGACGCGCGTGAGCACGCGGTTGGCCTGCTTCATCAAGGTAAGCAGCAGCGCGAATTCGGTTTTTGACAGCGTGACGCTCTGGCCGGCGCGCGTGACGAGCATGCGGTTTTCGTCCAGTTCGATGTCGCCCGCCACCCACAGGTTTTCTTCGAGCGCGCCGTGGCTGCGGCGCACGATCGCGCGCAGGCGCACCAGCAGTTCGGGAATCTCGAAGGGCTTGATCAGGTAATCGTCGGCGCCCAGGTCGAACCCTTTCAGGCGGTCCTGCAGGCTGTCGCGCGCGCTGATGATCAGGACCGGCAGGCGCACACCTTCATCGCGCAGCGCGCGCAGCACGTCGGTGCCGTCGCCATCGGGCAGGCCCAGGTCGAGCACCACGGCGTCGAACGATTCGGTGCGCATGCGCGCGGCCGCGCCCTGGGCCAGGCGCAGCCAGACTGCCGTGTGGCCTTCGTCCTGGAACACCGACAAAAGTGCCTGGCCGATCGCCAGATCGTCTTCGATCATCAGAATTTTCATGCCGGAAGTGTAGCAGTGCGCTGCGCTTCGGGCGTCGCAGCGAATCTTCAGATTCGCTTTAGCCATACGTTGACCGCGCATCCCCGATGCCGGACTATCCGGGGCGACCGCTTTCAGGTTGAAAATGCAATAGAAAACAAGACGAGACAGGAGACGAAGGATGCGTACCAGTTTATTGAAGATGAGCCTCGTGGCGCTGGGCATGGTGATCAGTACCGGCGCGTTCGCCGCTGAAGATCTGATGGCCACCGTCGAGTCGCCCGGCAAGGTGCTCAAGGTGTCGTTGCAGGTCGCCCCGGACGGGCGCCTGTCGTACCAGGTCGAGCGCAATGGCCAGCCGGTCATCGCCCCGTCGCGCCTGGGCTTCGTGCTGGCCAGCGACAAGCCGCTCGATGCCGGCTTCGCAATGGAGCGTCACCTGGTCACGGCCCATGACAGCACCTGGGAGCAGCCGTGGGGCGAGCGCCGCACGGTGCGCAATCATTACAGCCAGATGCGCGTGGATGTGCACCAGAAGAAGGATGGCCGGCGCCTGGCGATCGTGTTTCGCGTGTTCGACGATGGCGTGGGCTTTCGCTACGAATTCCCGAAGCAGGCCAACAACCGCGCCGTGCACATCGCTGACGAGCTGACCGAATTCGTGGTGGCGCAGCCAGCCACCGCCTGGTGGCAGCAGGCCGGTGAAGTCTGGGCGCTCGAATACCCGATCCAGAAGACGCCGCTGCGCGAAGTGGGCATGGCCAACACCCCAATGACGGTGCGCATGGAAAACGGCACGCACATCGCCTTCCACGAAGCGGCGCTGGTCGACTACGCGTCGATGTGGCTGCGCCGGGTCGAAGGCCAGCGCCTGCGCGCGCACCTGACCCCGTCCGCCAATGGCGCGCCGGTCGTGCGCACTGGGAGCTTCACGACGCCATGGCGCACGATGCAGATCGCGGGTGACGCGGCGGGCCTGTACATGTCCGACCTCGTGCTGAACCTGAACGAACCGAACAAACTGGGCGACGTCTCGTGGGTCAAGCCATCGAAGTATGTCGGCGTCTGGTGGGACATGCACCTCGAAACCAAAACCTGGGCCGCGGGCGATCGGCTCGGTGCGACCACCGAGTACACGAAGCGCTACATCGACTTCGCTGCGAAGAACGGATTCCGTGGCGTGCTGGTCGAAGGCTGGAATCCGGGCTGGGACAGCGACTGGGCCGGCAACGGTGCGGACATGGACTTCACCCGTTCCACCCCGCGCTTCGACCTGCCGGCACTGGCAGCGTATGGCAAGCAGAAGGGAGTGCACCTGATCGGTCACCACGAGACCGGCGGCAATATCGCGCACTACGAGAAGCAGCTGGATGCGGCGCTGCGCCTGTATGCAAAGAACGGCGTGGACAGCATCAAGACCGGCTACGTGACCGACGGCGGCGCCGCCCAGTTCATGGGCAAGAATGGCAAGGTCCACTTTGGCTATACGGATTCGCAAGAGGGCGTGCGCCACTACCAGAAGGTGGTCGAGGATGCGGCGCGCTACAAGATCGCGATCAACACACATGAGCCGGTCAAGGACACGGGCCTGCGCCGCACGTATCCGAACTGGATCTCGCGTGAAGGTGCGCGCGGCGTGGAGTACAACGCCTGGGGCAATCCGGTCAACAGCGTCGAGCACGAGGCCAATCTGGTGTTCACCCGCATGCTCAGCGGTCCGCTTGACTATACGCCGGGCATCCTGAGCCTGGAGGGCAAGGACAAGAAGCCGTTCAACTCGACCCAGGCCAAGCAGCTGGCCAACTTCGTCGTGATCTATTCGCCGGTGGTGATGGCGGCCGATCTGATCGAGCACTACGACCGCTATCCGGGCGCGTTCAAGTTCATCCGCGACGTGCCGACCGACTGGGACGATACGCGTGTGCTGCATGGCGCCGTGGGTGAATACGCGACCATCGCGCGCAAGGACCGCAACTCGAGCGCCTGGTACGTCGGCTCGGTCACCGACGGCAATGCGCGCACGCTCGATCTGCCGTTGTCGTTCCTCGATGCCGGCAAATCGTATGTGGCCGAAATCTACCGCGATGGCGACAAGGCGGATTACCGCAGCGAGCGCCGCTTCGACCTGGTGATCGAGAAGCGCAATGTGAAGAGCACTGACACCATCAAGATGGTGCTGGCGCCGGGCGGTGGGCAGGCGGTCCGGCTGGTGCCGGCCGGCTGACCAACCGTTAGTCAAAGAACCGGCGCCCGCGGGCGCCGGTTTTCGCATATCCTGTCGGACTGTTCTGTCCACCCGCGTCGTCCATGTCCACATCTTCCTCGCCGTCCAGCACCACCTCCGCTACCACCCCGGCCGTCCCGGGTGCGGTCATGCAAATCCTTCTCTCGGTTGCCTTTGTCCACCTGCTCAACGATTGCGTGCAGGCGGTGCTGCCGTCGATCTACCCGCTCCTGAAGCACGAATTCAACCTGACCTTCACCCAGGTCGGCCTGATCACGCTGACGTTCCAGTGCACTGCCTCGCTGCTGCAGCCATGGATCGGCCTGTACACCGACAAGCGGCCGATCCCGTTCCTGCTGCCGGCCGGGATGTGCGTGACGCTGTTCGGCGTGGGCCTGCTCGCGTGGGCGAACAGCTATCCGATGCTGCTGGTGGCTGCCGGCATGATCGGCGTGGGCTCGTCGACCTTCCACCCGGAAGCCTCGCGCGTGGCGCGCCTGGCGTCGGGCGGGCGCTTCGGGTTTGCACAGTCGGTGTTCCAGGTTGGCGGCAATGCCGGCTCGGCCCTGGGGCCGTTGCTGGCGGCGGCGATCGTCGTCGGCCGCGGGCAGGCCGAGATCGCCTGGTTCATGCTGCTGGTGCTCGTTGCGGTGGCGGTGCTGGTGGGCGTGAGCCGCTGGTACAGCAACCACCTGATGAACATGGTCAAGAAGGCCGCGCTGCATGCCGGTCCGGCGCTGCCGCGCAAGAAGGTGATCCAGGCGCTGGTGGTGCTGGCGCTGCTGGTGTTCTCCAAGTACATCTATATGGCGAGCCTGCAGACCTATTACACCTTCTTCCTGATCGAGAAGTTCAAGCTGCCGGTTGGCACCGCGCAGATGTACCTGTTCCTGTTCCTGGCATCGGTGGCGCTGGGCACGTTTGCGGGCGGGCCGATCGGCGACAAGATCGGGCGCAAGCGCGTGATCTGGTTCTCGATCCTGGGCGCGGCGCCGTTCACCATCGCGCTGCCGTACGCCGACCTGTTCTGGACCGGCGTGCTGTCGGTCGTGATCGGACTCGTGATGTCGTCGGCATTCTCGGCCATCGTCGTGTTCGCGCAGGAGCTGGTGCCCGGCAAGGTCGGCCTGATTTCGGGCATCTTCTTCGGCCTGATGTTTGGCATCAGCGGCGTGGGCGCGGCCGCAATGGGCACCATCGCCGACGTGCACGGCATTGCGCAGGTGTACCAGATTGCCTCGTTCCTGCCACTGCTGGGCATCCTGGCCGTGCTGCTGCCGCGCATCGACGCCCGGCGCTAGCTGCCTGGCGCTATGATGGGTGTTTCCAACGACTGAGGAAGCATCCATGCGCCAGGACATTGAACGCATCGCCGCCTTCGACGACCACGGTCAGGGCGGTAATCCGGCCGGCGTCTGGATCGGCGCTGCCTTGCCGCCGGTTGCCGAGATGGCCGCGATGGCGCGCGACGTCGGTTTTTCCGAAACCGCGTTTGCTGCGCCGGAAGGCGAGGGGTGGCGCGTGCGCTATTTTTCGCCTGCTTCCGAAGTGCCGTTCTGTGGCCATGCGACGATCGCCCTGGGCGCTGCGCTGGCGCGCCGACATGGCGCTGGCCGCTTTGCGCTGACGCTGAACGCCGCCGCCATCAGCGTCGAGGGGTGGCAGGATGGCGCCCGGCTGCAGGCGGCCCTGCAGTCGCCGCCCACCCGCAGCCGGCCCGCGCCGGCCGATCTGGTCGACGCCGCGCTCGCGTTGTTCGGCTACGTGCACGCTGACCTCGACCCGCGCCTGCCACCCGCATCTATCCACGCCGGCGCCGACCACCTGTTTCTGGCGCTGTCCAGCCGCGCTGCGCTGGCGGCGATGGCGTACGCGCTCGACGCCGGCCGGACGCTGATGGCCGCCCACGGCCTGGTCACGATCGTGCTGGCCTGGGCCGAACACGATAATCTGTTTCATACGCGCAACGCTTTTGCCTCCGGTGGCGTGCTGGAAGATCCGGCGACGGGTGCTGCGACGGCGGCGCTTGCCGGCTATCTGCGCGATCTCGGCTGGCCCCATGGCGGCCGGATCGAGGTCGTGCAGGGCGAAGACATGGGCATGCGCTCGCTCATTTTTGCCGAATTCGGCAATGAAACTGGCGGCTCGATACGGGTCTCGGGCAGTGCGCGGATGCTGTGATGATCGCCGCCGTTATGCAGTGCACATGGTCCTCGTGACGCAGCCATTTTTCCCGGTTTCCCGCTCATTCAAACTGAAGGTGAAAAGTACGCCTGCTCCGCAAATAGATTCTCCGTAAGCGGATTGATAATTGACTCCAGTAAATTTCTGTTTCAATCAATCAACCCAGGAGTCCCGCCATGGAGCAGTTCACCGCCGCCGTCATCAACCCAGCCACGCTGTCGCGACCACGTTCCGTGCGTCCCCCGGCCGCCGGCAGCGTGACCGAACGATTGCCGTTCACGATCCGCCGGGTACAGACCCAGGCCGACCTGCAGAAGGCCGTGCGGATCCGGCACGCCGCCTATGCGCGCCACGTGCCGGATTTCGCACGCACGCTGGCGCAGCCTGAAGCGGCTGACTTCGATGCCGACACGATCGTGCTGCTGGCCGAGTCCAAGCTCGATGGCACGGCGATCGGCAGTACCCGCATCCGTACCAATTTGCACCGGCCGCTGGGTGTCGAAGAATCGGTGGTGCTGCCTGACTGGCTGCAGGGCAAGCGGCTGGTCGAGGCAACCCGGCTGGCCGTCGACGAAGGGCGGGTGGGGCGCATGGTAAAAATTGCATTGGTCAAGGCGTGTTTCATGTATTGCGAAGACAACGCTATCGACTTCTCGGTGGCGACGGGCCGCCCGCCGGTCGACCGGCAGTACGAGCAGATGCTGTTCGTCGACGTGTTCCCGGAAGATGGCCTGGTGCCGCTGCGCCATGTCGGCAATATCCCGCACCGCGTGATGGCCTTCGAGATCGCCACCTTCCAGCAGCGCTGGACCGAGGCGCGGCATCCGATGCTCGACTTCTTCTTCAACACGCTGCACCCGGATATCGACATCGGTCCGGTCGTCGTCCCATCGGTGCAGGAATGGCCGGCGCGGGAAGAACTGGCCGTTGCCTGAGACCCTGTCACACGGCGCGGTATCGACGTTTGTTCAACTACGAAGGGCATGACGGCACTACGCTAAAGCTGTATCCTTGCGCTTTAATGGCCGTCGTTGTCTGCACGGTGGTCACGCGCATTACCAAGGCCGCTCATGCCCAAGCTTTCCCATCAGTTTCGTGCTTCGCTGCCATCCGCGTTGCAAGCGGCGGTCGAACTGATTCTCAAGATATTTTCTTACTACCTCATCCCGATCGGGATCGCGGTGGTGTCGCTGATCGCGCTCGTTTTCTGGCACGACGAATACCGCACCAGCGGCGACGTGCCGTTGACGATGCATGTGCTGGCCGATCCGGCCGGCACACTCGATCCTGCCAGCGCACTCGGGCAGGCGCGCCAGCGCCCGCTGACCAACACCCATGACACCCATCTGTCCGAAGCACCGGTCTGGTTCGTCGTCGAACCGATGCCGCGCCCGGGCGCACAGGTGCTCGAATTCCCGTCGCGCCATGCACTCGATATCGCCTGCTGGAATGCCGCCTCGCTGGCCCCGCTGGGCACGGCCAGCCGCAGCGACAGCACCGGCCTGCTGCGCGCCGACAAGGCCGGCTTCGCGCTGAGCGTCGCGCCGTTGCCGCGCCAGCTGCTGTGCCGCGGCACGTTCGCGGGCCCGGCGCGCCTGACGGTCGTGCAGTGGCCCATCGAACAGTACGCGCTGTCGGTCAAGCAGTACCACCGCAAGTCGGGGCTGCTCGATGGCGGCATGATCGTGCTGGCGCTGTTCATCCTGATCACGGCCCTGATCAACCGGCAGCCGGTGTACGTCATGTTTGCCGGCTGGCTGATCCTGAACCTGCGCGTGGGGGCGCTGTCGGCCGGCTGGGACATCCAGTGGCTCGGCCAGGCGGTACCGTCCGACTGGCTGCTGCGCAGCCGCGCCGTCACGTTCACGATGTACGGCATCGCGACGCTGACGCTGTACCAGGCGCTGCTGAAGGATCACCTGGCCGAGATGCGCTACGTGGTGCCGATGCGCGTCATGCAATGGCTGTGCATGCCGATGCTGGCCGCCGCCATCCTGGTCCCGTATGGCATGTACCTGCCGCTGATGTGGGGCATCCTGGCGTGCTGCTTCTCGTTGATGACGATCGGCCTGTTCAAGATCATCGTCGAATCGCGCACGCGGGTCGCGGCCTGGTTCGCGGCGTCGTTCGCCGTCACCTTCATGGCGTCGCTGGCCGAAGTCGCGTCGGCCGCGTTCGGCATGCGCGAGCTGCTGGGCGTGATCAACAGCGTCACCGCCGCGCTCGCATCGAGCCTGCTGGCGGCGCTGGCGGTGGCAGAACAGATGCGCATGGAAACCGAGAAGCGCCAGGAAGCGCAGGAAGAACTCGAGCATGCGTACAAGGCGATGCCGGTGGGCCTGTTTACGCTTGATATCTACGGCCACTTTTTGAGCGTGAATCCGGCGCTGCAGAAAATGCTGGGCATGACCGACTTCACGGCTGGCCGTACGGCGTGGCGCCAGTACTTCACGGAAGCGAGCTGGGCCGCGCTGCACGAACAGGTCCATGCAAAAGTCGAAGCCGAGATGGAGCTCACGAGCCGCGACGGCGGCCAGCGTTTCCAGGTCAGCGCCACGCTGGCCAGGTCGCGCATCGAGGGCGTGCTGCAGGACACCACCGAAAAACACAAGGCCACCGAGCAACTGCGCTTCATGGCCAACAACGATCCATTGACCAAGGTCTTCAACCGGCGCGGCATCGAGCGCGAGTTCAGCAATGCCAGCGCAAGCCTGGCCGCCGGCCGGCCGATGGCGCTGGCATATGTCGACCTCGACCGCTTCAAGCTGATCAACGATCTGTTCGGTCACGGCGCCGGCGATGAAGTGCTCAAGCAGGTGTGCGAACGCATGGGCGCGATGCTGGCCGGCGGTCAGCAACTGGGCCGCGTGGGCGGCGACGAATTCGTGATCGTGATGCCCGAGACAGCGATTCCGCTGGCCTCGATCATCATTCGCGGCATCGTCGACCGGCTCGGCAGCACGCCATACCGCGTCGGTGACAAGGCGTTCCACGTGCGCGCGTCGGTCGGCCTGATCGAAGTGGTGCCGGGCATGCCGATGAAGGATGCCGTCTCCACCGCCGACCGCGCCTGCCGCGAAGCCAAGACCGGCACGGGTGACGGCCTGGTCGTGTACGAGCGCGACGCCGATGCGTTCCGTCAGCGCGCCGCCGAACTCGACCTGGTCGAGCGCCTGTCGGGGCCGGCCGCCACCGATGGCCTGCTGCTTGAGATGCAGCCGATCATGTCGCTGCGCACGCCGTTCGAATCGCTCAATTTCGAGGTGCTGCTGCGCATGCGCGAGCCGGATGGCCGCATCGTGCCGGCCGGCGCCGTGATTGTCGCCGCCGAAAAGAGTGGGCGCGCGAGCGTGATCGACCGCTGGGTGCTCACGAGTACGCTGGCCTGGATCGCCGAGCACAACGACGAACTGGTCAATACCCGCTTCGTCTGCATGAACCTGTCGGGCGCATCCCTCAATGACGAGCGCTTTGTGCAGGACACGTTCGACATTCTCGGCCGCTATGTGCACGTGGCCAGCCGCCTGTGTCTCGAAATCACCGAAAGCGTTGCCTTGCACGATCTGGACAACACGCGCCGCTTCATCGACCAGGTACGTGGCTTCGGCGTGAAGGTGGCGCTGGACGACTTCGGCGCTGGCTACACCTCGTTCTCGTACCTGAAAGAGCTGCCGGCGGACGTGCTCAAGATCGACGGCAATTTCATCGTCAACATCAATGCGCATCCGGCCAATGTGGCGATCGTCGAGGCGATCGTGAGCCTTGCCGTGAATCTGGGCATGAAGACAATCGCGGAATGGGCCGAGGACGCGGCCACGGTCCAGACGCTGCAGGAAATCGGTGTCGATTACGTGCAGGGGTTCGTCGTGGCGCGCTCGATGCCGCCCGAGCGCATTCTGGAGGGCCGCTCCAGCGCCAGCTTCATCCAGGATGCCGCGTTGCTGGCATTGTTGAGCGAGTGGGACAAGCCGCCCACGTCACATCTGGCCAGCGTCACGCGCTTGCATTAACCGGTCACGCTCACAGTAGCTCGTTCAGCCAATAAAAATGCCGTTCAGTTTGCACTGAACGGCATTTTTTGCATTGGGCGTCAGTCGAGGCCCGCCAATGCCGGGGTCGACCGCACGTCACTCAATACGAACTGGGCGCGCGCCGCCTTCAGCGTGGCAACGTCACTGGCCAGCGGTTTTGCGGCTGCACGCGGGGTCGGAACATAACTACGTTGCATCGCGCGCGGAGGCGGCAAGACGCTGGCCTCGGCGACCAGAGGGTACGCGTGGACACGGGTCACGCCTTCGTTGGCTGGTTCGCTCGCCATGTGCACGGTCGTTGCGCCGACTTCACAAGGCCGGTCGGTCAGCGTCACGCGCCCTTCGTCATCGACGCACTTGACGATGCTGGTCTCGGAAAACGCGACCGGTGCAGCCATCATGGTGGCGGCCAGCAGGCACAGTTGGCAGAAATGACGCTTCATGATCGACTCCTCGGCTTTGTTTTAATTTCGACAATTTCATTGTCTTATTTGCATCATTTGGACTCTGTGCGCCAATTCACACAGGCTTGTAGGCCTGCGCGCCGTCCGTTTGACAGCGTGCGACGGTATGACTGTCCTTATCGCGTCCGAGGGCGTATAAGAACCAGACCATCATCCAGCAGGAGAATCGTTTGAAAACAGCCGTATTCAGTGCACGTCGCTATGACAAGACCATGCTGGCGCAGGCCAACGACGGCGTCGGCCATGCGTTGCTGTTCATCGAAGAGCGGCTCAGTGTCCAGACGGCGAGCCAGGCAGCCGGGTGCGTGGCGGTCTGCGTGTTCGTCAACGACACGGTCGATGCTGCCGTGCTGGAGATCCTGGCGCGGCAGGGCACGCGCCTCGTGGCCACGCGCTCGACCGGCTACAACCATATCGACGCCGCCGCCGCGCGCCGGCTCGGCATCGAAGTCGTGCGCGTCACCGACTATTCACCGAATTCGGTCGCCGAGTTCGCGGTCGGCCTGTTGCTGGCCGTGAACCGCAAGATCGCGCGTGCCAGCGTGCGCACGCGCGAAGGCAACTTCGACCTCGACGGCCTGATGGGCTTTGACTTGCACGGCAAGACGGTCGGCGTGATCGGCACCGGCAAGATCGGGCTGATCTTTGCCCGCATCATGGCCGGTTTTGGCTGCACGCTCGTGGGCCACGACCTGTACCCGACGCCGGCGTTCGAGGCGCTGGGTGGCCGCTACATGGGCGTGGACGAGCTGCTCGCCTGCAGCGACGTGGTCTCGCTCCATTGCCCGCTGCTGGACGCGACGCACCACATCGTCGATGCGGCCGCACTGGCGCGCGTCAAGCGCGGCTGTGTGCTGATCAACACCAGTCGTGGCGGGCTGGTCGATACCGATGCCGTGGTCCAGGCGCTCAAGACCGGCCAGCTGGGCGGGCTGGCAATCGACGTCTACGAGCAGGAAGCGAGCCTGTTCTTCCAGGACCTGTCGTCGACGATCATCCTCGACGACGTGATCCAGCGCCTGGTGTCGTTTCCGAACGTGATTGTCACCGGCCACCAGGCGTTCTTCACGGTCGAAGCGATTGGCCAGATCATGCGCACCACCATCGACAGCATCAGCGCCTTCGAACGCGGCGAAGCGCTGGTCAACCGCATTCCCGGCTGATGCAGGGCGCATGAATCGCCCCGTTTGCTGGACAGGCCACCCGGTCTGCGCTACGGTGCACGGGTCAAGGCAGCCATGGAGGAGAGCACATGCACATCGAGACGGTCCGCTTCGAGCGGGTATTCGACGTCCACGGGGGGCTGTTCAGTTTTCAAGCGAACGGCAAACGCGAGTTTTCCGTTGTGTTCGATCACAAGAGCGTGCCCACCGCAGGATCCACCTTCGCTGTTGCGCTGAGCGAGCCAGGCAACTGGCAGAACGTGATCGGTTGGCGCGACCTCTCGTCCTCAAGAATCGGACTCAAGCGCAGCCCCTGGTTCATTGCCACCGATCTGCTGCTGGAGATGTGCTTCAGCGGCATCGTGCTTCTTGCCGCGGCCTTGGTGTTCGGCGGGCCCTGGGCCGCCCTGGTGGCGTTCATTGCGCTGGTGGGGGGTTCCTGCACCATCGTCATTGTCTGCGCCCTGCACAACCGCCGGATCGGGCGAGCGCTGCTTGCCGTCTCGCCGGATCAGGCGCGCACGGTCACAGCGCCTGACACGCAGGCGCGGCACCCGGATCCCACGGCCCCTGCGCGCTGAGCAGGGCGCCCTTCGGTGCGCCGCCCGGTGGATCGAGCACGAACCGCGGTATCCACAGCGTCAGGCCCGACTGTGGCAGCGGCACGCCATACACGCCGCCCGACTGGCTGCGCCTGGCCGCGCCGCCGGATCCGACCAGGGTGGCAAAGCCGAAGTCCTGCATCACGTTCGCAAACAGCACGCTCGACGAGTAGGTCAGCGGACCGATCGCCACCTGGACCTTGCCGTTGAAGCGGGCGGGGTGGTCGGGTTGCGGTTCGCGCCAGGTGGCGATCTGCGTGTGGATGATCTGGCCAACCTGTTCGCCGCGCTCGGGGTTGGCGCGCAACACGCGCTTGACGGCGCTCGAGCCGGTACGGTAATGCGCCGTTGCCAGATACGGCATCAAGCCGTCGAGCCACATGACGTCGTCGCCGCCGGTGTTGGCGCGGATGTCGATAACGAGGTTCCTGATGTGTTCGCGCTGCATGCGCGTGAACGCGGCCTGCGTAAAAGCGACAAAATCGGCCAGGTGGGCACTATCGAACGAGTTGACGGTCAGGACCGCCGAACAGCCGGGCACGGTGTCGAGCCGGTACAGGCGCGCGATGTCCACCTCGTCCTGCAGCATGCGCGGCTGGTCCGTGCTGCCGGGGACAGCAACCTCGCTACGCTGGCCATCGCGTTCGATCACGAGCCGGTACTGCTGCGCCGGGCCGAGCGTTTTCCAGTGATACAGCCACCAGCGCTGCGCCAGCAGGGCCATGCGCATTGCGTCGGTATCACCATGGACGCGGGCCGCCAGACTGGCCACGAGCGTGTCGACCGGCATGCCGTCGATGGCGACGATGCGCGCGCCGGCCAGGGGGGACGCTGCGCCTCCCAGTGCAGCATCGATGACGAGCCGGCCCTGCGGATCGAACGCCACGTTGAACGGGAACAGGGCGCCGCCGGCAGCACGGTGCGCTGCGGTATCGGCGCGCCAGTCGGTCAGCGTGATCGCAAGATGTCCGTCGGCCAGCAGCGGATTGATGCGGGCCAGCTGGCGCCACGCTTCATCGCGCGTCATTGACACCGGCAGGTCGCGCCCGATCGCTGCCAGCGCAGCAGTCACGGCCGCGTCGCTCGTCGAAAAACCCAGGTCCGGATGTCGTTCGCGGACGGTCCTGAGCACGAGATCGATATCCTGTTGCAGCGCTTGTTTCGTGATGACGGGCGCGGCGTGGGCAGCTTGCCCCAACAGCAGAAAAGCGAACAAACTGGTGACGGCAAAATGCAACGGATACATATGCTTCCTCGGTGTGTACAACGTGGCGTCTTCTGGGACGATCGATGACTGTACCAACAATCACATCGTAAAACTATCTAATTGGCAACGTCTGCATACGATTGTTCAGCCACCTTGCCGTCGGGTTTGACGTTCGTCCGGGTGGCCGATAGACTGCGCCATCGTCTTCCTTACCCATGCCCCTGAAAGGACCACCCGCATGACCATGCTCCAGCTTCCCACGTATGACGACGTCGTCCAGGCCGCCGAACGCATTGCCGGCGCCGCGCACCGCACGCCGGTGCTGACTTCGCGCACTGTCAACGAGGAGTTCGGCGCCGAGGTGTTCTTCAAGTGCGAAAACATGCAGCGCATGGGCGCCTTCAAGTTCCGGGGCGGCTATAACGCCCTGGCCAAATTCAGCCCTGAGCAGCGGCGCGCCGGCGTCGTGGCGTTCTCGTCGGGCAATCACGCACAGGCGATCGCGCTGTCGGCGCGGCTTCTGGACATCCCGGCCACGATCATCATGCCCGAGGACGCGCCGGCCGCGAAGGTCGCCGCTACGCGCGGCTATGGCGCCACCGTCGTCACCTATGATCGTTATACCGAGGACCGCGAGCAGATCGGCCGCGCACTGGCCGAGCGTGATGGCCTGACGCTGATCCCGCCATACGACCATGCGGACGTGATTGCAGGGCAGGGCACCGCGGCCAAGGAACTGTTCGACGAAGTCGGCCCGCTCGACGCGTTCTTCGTGTGCCTGGGCGGCGGCGGGCTGCTGTCGGGTTCGGCGCTGGCCACGCGTGCCCTGTCGCCGGGGTGCCTGCTGTATGGCGTCGAGCCCGAAGCGGGCAACGATGGCCAGCAGTCGTTCCGTACCGGGCAGATCGTGCACATCGACACGCCGCGCACGATTGCCGATGGTGCGCAGACGCAGCACCTGGGGCAATTGACGTTCCCGATCATCCAGCGCGACGTCGACGACATCCTGACCGTCAGCGACGATGAACTGGTGGCGTGCATGCGGTTTTTTGCCGAGCGCATGAAGATCGTCGTGGAGCCGACGGGGTGCCTGGGCTTTGCGGCGGCGCGCAAGATGAAGGATAGCTTGCGTGGCAAACGGATCGGGGTCTTGGTCAGCGGCGGGAATATCGATCTGGCCCGGTTTGCGAGCCTGATCGGGGCTTGACCCCGCTAAACTCTCAGGCCGCCAGCGGCAACGCCACCTGCAGCAGGAATCCGCCACCGTCGCGGTTGCTCACTTCGAGCCCCGCATTGTGACGCGTGAGCACCCGCTCGACGATGGCCAGGCCCAGTCCGGCGCCATTGGCCTGGCCCCGCGCGCTGTCGAGGCGCGTGAAGGGCTTCATCAGTTGCGCGATCTGGTCTGGCGGCACGCCGACGCCATGGTCGCCGATCTCGATCACGGCGCGCCGGCCGTGGCCTGTCGCTTTCACGCGCAGCACGATGTCGATCTCGGTATAGTCCTGCCCCGGCGTGACGCCGTAACGGCGGGCGTTCTCGATGATGTTGTTGATCACGCGCCGCAGGTCGGTGGCGTTGCCCTGCACGTGCACGTCCGGCACCAGGTCGGTCCTGATACGCAGGCTCGGAATGCGGCCCGCGTGGTGGCCGATGTCCGCCAGCAACTCGGACAGATCCACCGGCACGAACGTGGCCGCTTCGGTCGGCTTGGCGTAGTCGAGGAACTGGCCGATGATCGCGTCCATTTGCGCGATGTCCGACTGCATGCCGTCGCGCGCTTCCTGCGACAGGTTGGCCATCTCGACCTCGAGGCCCATGCGCGCCAGCGGCGTGCGCAAATCGTGCGAAATGCCGGCCAGGATCACGGCGCGGTCCTTCTCGACCTGGGCCAGGTCTTCGACCATCTGGTTGAAGCTGCGATTGGCCTCGATGATCTCTTGCGAGCCTTTTTCAGGCAGCCGCGCCGGGCGCTCGCCCTTGGCGATGGCGCGCGCAGCCGACGTCAGGCGCGCCAGCGGCCGGTTGACAAGGCTCGAGATCAGCGCTGCGCCCAGTACCGACAGCAGGCCGACGACCACGGCCCAGCCGAGCCACTGTACGCGCGTCAGGCCCGCCAGACGCTCGCGCTCGAGCATCAGCCAGTATTTGTCATCCTCGATATTGAAGCTGATGTAAAAGCCGGGCACGCCGTTTACGCCACTGGAAAAGCGGGTGTCGGCGCCGAGTCGCTCGCGCACGATGGCGGCGATCTCGGGCATCAGGGGATTGTGCGGCGGCGGATCGATGATGTCCGTGTCTTCGAGCGTGAAGATGCGGATGCCTTCGTTCGACGCCAGTTCGAGCAGCAGTTCGAGCCGCAGGTCGGGCGCCGAGTGCGTCAGCGCGGCCTTGGTGATGGTGACGACGGACACGACCGTTTCGGCCGTCTGCTGCACTTGCGGGCCACGCTGGTAGACGTTGATCATGCCGATCCAGGCGCCCATCGAGACGGCGGTGAGCACCGACATCAGGAAGAACGTGCGCCAGAACAGGCCGCTCTTGAACCAGGCAAAGCGCACGGCGCGATGCGCCGCCGCGAGCGACGTAAATGCAGGAGGCTTCACTAGCGCGGCTGACCCTCAGGGATGAACACATAGCCCAGGCCCCAGACGGTCTGGATGTACAGCGGGCTGGACGGATCGGGTTCGATCAGCTTGCGCAGGCGCGAGATCTGGACGTCGAGCGAGCGGTCGAACACTTCGTATTCGCGGCCACGGGCCAGTTCCATCAGCTTTTCGCGCGACAGCGGCTGGCGTGCGTGGCGCGCAAACACCTTGAGTACCGAGAATTCGCCGGTGGTCAACGGCACGGTCTCGCCGTTTTTCTTCAGCGTGCGCGTGCCCAGATCGAGGATGAAGTCGCCGAACTCGAAGGTTTGCGGGGTTTCCGATGGCGCGCCCGGGATTTCGTCGGGGCCTTTGCGGCGCAGCACCGCGCCGATGCGGGCCACCAGTTCGCGCGGGTTGAACGGCTTGGGCAGGTAGTCGTCGGCGCCCATCTCGAGGCCGACGATGCGGTCGACGTCTTCGCCTTTTGCCGTAAGCATGATGATCGGGGTCTGGTCACCGGCGCCGCGCAGGCGGCGGCAGATCGACAGGCCGTCTTCGCCGGGCAGCATCAGGTCGAGCACGAGCAGGTCATAGCGTTCGCGCAGCCACAGCTTGTTCATGGCGGGCGCACTTTCGGCAGTCACGACCTGGAAACCCTGTTCGGTCAGATAACGGCGCAGCAGATCGCGCAGGCGCACGTCGTCATCCACGACCATGATCTTGGCGGAGTGGCCGCCCTGCGTGCCCGTACCCACGTTAATGTTCGAAGTCGATGAAGTCATGGAACTGTCCAGAATTGTCAGATGAATGTCGCTATGGTAACTTCTTATGGCGGCGCCGCAGGCACGACTCAGCTCAACCATTACAATGTGTTACAAACTTTACCCAATTAGTCTTACCCCGCCTGCGCGATCAACCTACACTGGCGTCAAGTGATCAACACAGCTTATCCGTTTATCAGGCATCACGGAAGAGGAACACCATGAACCACGCGCTCAACGACAATCCAGCAGCACCCGGTACCGCTCGCGGCCGGCTCGCCCGGCTTGTGCGCCTTGGTGTTTTCGCCTGCGCATTTGCAGCGACCGGCGCCGGCGCTTTGGCCCAGGACCAGGACCGCAACCGCCGCAGCGACGACGTCCAGGCGCGCGAGCGTTACGACATGCAGGCCCTGCGCGACGCGCGCGCATTCGAAGTGCGCGAGCAGGGCCGCCGCAATCCCGAGGTCCAGCAGGACACGGTGCGTGAAGAGCGGCCTCGCGGGCGCCTGTCGCCGGACGAGCGGCGCGACCTGCGCCGCCAGATCAAGGAAGGTGCGGATCTGTATCCCAATTCGCGCCGCCGCTGACACGCGGCTGCTTCAGCAAAACAACGGCGCCTCTGGCGCCGTTGTCGTATCTGGCGTTTGATCGGTATCAATCGCACGCGGCCAGCCCACCTTGCTATTCCGTTGTCCACCACTGTGCATTTTCTTTTTCGCAAAATTTATTGCTATATGTTTATTTAGTTAGCGCAACATGCTATGTTGGCGAGCGCCTTACTGTTGGTAAGGTTAGCCACCAACAACATCCGCAACCTGGAGCGCAAACGTGTCCGATGTCGCCTTACCTTCTGTAGCACGCTTTGCCTCTGACGGACCCGAGCATTGCATCGTCCGGCGCGAGGACGGCGTGTATGCCGACCCGGAAGCGCTCGGCACGACACTCGTAGCGGCGCTCGACAGCTTGCTGCGCGCCGGCAACTACCTTGCGGGACTCGATTACCCGATACTCATCAAGGCGCTGTATGGCCATGGCCCGGCATTGCCGCGCGATGCCGCAGGCCGGGTGCAGGTGCGCATTGCCGCTGACATTCTCCCGTTCACCCCGGCCCGCCAGGCGCTGTACCGTTCAGTGAAAATCACGGACGGCCAGGCCGAATACTATTTCGAGCCGGTGGTCGAACCCGATCCCGACGGCGGCGAGCGGCCAACCGCGCTCGATGCCGACGAATTTGTCGCCGACATGTGGATCAAGGGGATCCGCTTCGGCGCCGATGTCGCCGCCATCGCGGAGGCCATCGGCAAGGGCGCGGCCGGACTCTACGTGGTGGCGCGCCGTTTGCCGCCCGTCGACGGCGACGCCGCGCGCGTCGAGGAAGTCACGAACGAACTGCACCGCAGCGATGCGCCGCTCCAACTGGCCAATGGCAAGCTCGACCTCATGAGCTTCCAGAATCGCTTTCCGCAAGTGCGCATGGGTACGCGCCTGCTGCGCAAGGTGCCCCGCACGGCGGGCAGTCCCGGTTTCGAGCTGACCGGTATTCCGCTCCTGGCCGAAATCGGCAAGGACCTCGACCTGGCCGCCTATGCCGCCGAAGGCACCGGGATCGACGTCGTTCCTGCCGGCGAATTCCTGATCGCGCGCCGCGACGGATTTCTGAATGTCGACCCGAAAAGCAGTCGCATCGCGATCTCCGACAAGATCGTCAGCCGCGATGGCGTCAGCGCCAGGACCACGGGCAACCTGAACCTGAGCGGCGACTACGAAGAATTCGGCGAGGTGCAGGAGCAGCGCACCATCGAAGGCGACAGCATTACCGTGCATGCGGACGTGTATGGCCACGTGCTCTCGCGCGGCGGGGCGATCCGCCTGGAGCGCAACCTGGTCGGCGGCAGCGCGCGCAACATGAACGGCGGCGTGCGTGTGCTGGGCGTGGCCTCCAGCGCCACGATCCAGGCGGCCAAGGGCGACGTGGTGCTGGGGCGGGCCGAGAACTGCGTGATTTCCGGCGCGCGCATCCGGGTCGAGACCGCGATCAACTGCGAGATCATGGGCGACGACGTCGAGGTCACGCACGCCGAAGGCAGCGCGATTGCCGGCCGGCGCGTCCGGATCGGCCGCGCCGCGCCCTGGAAGCAGGGCGAGATGCTGGTATATCTGCTGCGGCCCGATTGTGCGCGCATCGACGATGCGATGGCCCAGGTGCGCGAGCGCATCGGGCAGTTCGGCCAGCTCGCGGCGCGCCACCGCGCATCGATCGAGACGCTGACGGCCCAGCCGCACCTGAGCAAGTACCTGAAAATCGCGCCGCGCATCCGCAGCGGCGATCTGGTGCTCAAGCCCGATCAGGTGCCGCAGTTCCAGCGCATGACCGATACCGCAGGGCCCGCGCTCAAGGAGCTCGGCCGCTTGTCGGACGAAGCAAAAAAGCTCGACGCCGAACGGCAGTCGGGGATGGCGGTGCTGGGCCGCCTGGAAGCGCAGCGTTACGACCGCGTCGGCGCGGCGCAGATTGCACTCGAGGCCATTGCCGGCGAGGTGCAGGTGCGCGCATTGCCGTACGAGCCGGATCTTGGCTGCATCTGGGACCAGGGGCCGCGCGACATCCGGCTGCGCCTGCGCGATGCCATCGGCACCGAATTGCTGCATGCCGGCCGCGACGGCGCCTGGACCTGGGATTCCGCATCCCCCGCCTCGCCGGGATGAACCTTTCCGCCCCGGGGCGGCCAGTTCAAGTTGATGGTAGTCAACATCAGGCCGGGAGGCAGGCATACGATGGTGGTCGGACTGACGAAGGATCCACCATGCACACCACATCGCGCGCGCCACGGTCTGGCGCACCACGGGATTACCTCAGCTTCATGCTCGACGGGCAGGAGTACGGACTCGATTGCGCGCGCGTGCAAGAACTCAAACTGCTCAAGTCCCTTGAACGCTTCGCGGAAGACGGCGACATCATCGGCGGCGTGGCGTTGTCGCATGGCGTGATCCTGCCGGTGATCGACATGCGTGCCACTGCCACGCAAGTGGTGAATGCGCACGGCGGTGTGGTGCATCCCGATACCGACGTGATCATCCTGCGCCTGTCGAGCGGCCTGGTGGGAATGGTCGTGGAAGGGGTGACGGGCATCGTGCACGTGCGCCCGGAGGCCGTGCAAACCGTGCCGGGCGAGGCCGGCGCCAGTTACCTGATCGGCATCGCCCGCATCGATGGCCGGTGCGTAATCCTGATCGACATCGATGGCCTGATGTCGTTGTCGCCGCGGCGGCCGCTCAGGGCCGCCTGACGGCGTCGTACTGCCAGGTTGGCGTGTTGCTCTGCCAGCTTACGCCAGCGCTTCGAGCTGTTCCTGCAATTCCAGCCACTCCATCTCGAACGTTTCCAGATCCCGCGCCACGAATGCCTGGTCGGCCACCAGCGTCTTGAGACGGTCCTTGTTCTGCGCATCGTAGATCGTCGGATCGAGCAGGGCGGCATCGATCGTGGCTTTCCTGGCCTGCAGCTTGGCCATCTGCTCGTCCAGACGCTTGACCTTGTTCTCGATCGGTTTGCGCTGCGCGGCATTGCGCTGGCGTTCTTCGGCGCCCAGGCGCTTCTGTTCCTTGCGCTCGGCCGGCGTGGCGCTTGGCACCGGCGCGACGGGCGCAGCGGCCTTGGCCAGCGGCAGGATGTCGGTGCCTTTGCCCAGCTTGGTCTTGAACAGCCAGTCCTTGTAGTCGTCCAGGTCACCGTCGAATGGTTGCAGGCGGCCGTCGGCGACGATGATGAATTCATCGGTCGTCGCGCGCAGCAGGTGGCGATCGTGGGACACGACGATCAGCGTGCCTTCGAACTGCGCCAGTGCCATCGTCAGCGCCTCGCGCGTTTCCAGGTCCAGGTGGTTGGTCGGTTCATCGAGCAGCAGCAGGTTCGGCCGCTGCCACACGATCAGGGCCAGTGCCAGACGCGCCTTCTCGCCGCCTGAAAACGGCTTGATCGAGCTGGTCACCATATCGCCCGGGAAATTGAAGCTGCCCAGGAAGTTGCGCAGCTCCTGCTCGCGCACGGTCGGCGCGATCTTGGCCAGGTGCCACAGCGGCGACTCGTCATGGCGCAGCATCTCGACCTGGTGCTGGGCGAAGTAGCCGATCGACAGGCCTTTACCAATGGTCGCTTCGCCGGTCAGCGGCATCAGCTCGCCGGCGATGGTCTTGATCAGCGTCGACTTGCCGGCGCCGTTCACACCCAGCAGGCCAATGCGCTGGCCGATGGTCAGCGAAAAGTCGATGTGGTTGACGATGGTCTTCTTGCCGACCTTGTCGCCGTGTTCGTCGAGCAGGAAGTAGCCGGCATCGACCTTGTCGAGCACCAGCAGCGGATTCGGGGCCGACAGCGGCTCGCGGAAGTCGAAGGAGAATTCGGCCGCAGCGCGCAGCGGCGCCAGCTCTTCCATTTTGGCCAGGGCCTTCATGCGGCTCTGGGCCTGGCGTGCCTTGGAGGCCTGCGCCTTGAAGCGGTTGACGAACGACTCGAGGTGCGCGCGCTGGCGCTGCTGCTTCTCGAGTGCGCCGGCGGCCAGGATCATCTGGGCGGCGCGCTGGCGCTCGAAGCCCGAGTAGTTGGCCGTGTAGCGTTTCAGCTTGCGCTCGTCGATGTGCACGATCACGTTGACCACTTCGTCGAGGAAGTCGCGATCGTGGGAAATGATGATCAGGGTGCCCGTGTAGCGCTTGAGCCAGTCTTCGAGCCAGATGATCGCATCCAGATCCAGGTGGTTGGTCGGTTCATCGAGCAGCAAGAGGTCGGACGGGCACATCAGCGCCTGCGCCAGGTTCAGGCGCATGCGCCAGCCACCCGAGAAGCTTGCCACCGGCTGGTTCATCTGCGCCAGCGAAAAGCCCAGACCCAGCAGCAGCTGTTCGCCGCGCGACTGCACCGTGTAGCCGTCAGCGTCGGCCAGCATGCCGTGCAGCTCGCCCAGACGCATGCCGTGGGCGTCGACGTCCGGGTGCGATTCCAGTTCTTCCAGCTCGGCCTGAAGCTTGCGCAGGCCAACGTCGCCGTCGATCGCGTAGTCAAGCGCCGCGCGGTCCAGCGCTGGCGTCTCTTGCGCCACGTATGCCATGCGCCATTTGGCCGGGAAGTCGATCTGGCCCTGGTCCGGGTGCAGCTCGTTACGGAGCATGCCGAACAGGCTCGATTTGCCGGCGCCGTTGGCGCCGATCAGGCCGATCTTGTCGCCCGGGTTGAGGGTCAGGTCGGCATCGACGAGCAGCGGCTTGGTGCCGCGCATCAGGCTGACGTTCTGGATACGGATCATGGTGTCGCTTCGTGTTGTGTGGATGGCTGTGCCGTCCACGCGGTGATTGTGATGGGTTCCGGTTTTGAGCCGGATGATCTTGCTGGTATCGATCACCGCGTGGTCGGCGTAGCCGACCACCCTACGATCAATGTTGCCAGGGGTATTGTTACGCGTTTTGCAGCTGCTCGGCCGTCAGCAGGAACACGGCATCGTCGCCGATGCTGGTGGTCAGCCAGGTCAGGCCCAGGTGGCCGAATGCGGCTTCGGCGTACTCGCGCTCGTTGCCGATTTCAACCACCAGGATGCCTTCCGGCGTCAGGCGCTCGGCGGCGCCAGCGATGATCTTGCGCACCAGGTCCATGCCGTCTTCGCCGCCGGCCAGCGCGATCTGCGGCTCGACCATGTATTCCTGCGGCAGCGTGCGCATCGATTCGGCGTTCACGTACGGCGGGTTGGTGATGATCAGGTCGTACTTCTTGAACGGCACGTTCTCGTACAGGTCGGACTCGATCGGGTTCACGCGCCCTTCGAGTTTGTATTCGCGGATATTCGTTTCGGCCACGGCCAGCGCATCCTTCGAGATGTCGATCGCATCGACCACCGCATTGGCAAACGTATCGGCCATCATGATCGCCAGGCAACCGCTGCCGGTGCACAGCTCGAGCACGTTTTCCACGCCATCCGGGTCCACCAGCCATGGGCTGAACTGCTGCGGAATCAGCTCGGCGATGAACGAGCGCGGCACCAGCACGCGTTCGTCGACATAGAAGCGGTATTCGCCCAGCCATGCCTCTTTGGTGATGTAGGCCGCCGGCACGCGCTCGGTCACGCGGCGCTCGATCACGGCCAGCACCTGCAGCACTTCGTCGTCCAGCAGCCGGGCGTCGAGGAACGGCTCCAGGCGGTCGAGCGGCAGCTTCAGGGTGTGCAGGATCAGGTAGGCGGCTTCGTCGAACGCTTCGACGCTGCCGTGGCCGAAGAACAGCTTGGCACCATTGAAACGGGTGATCGCATAGCGCAGCAGGTCGCGCGGCGTGGAGAATGAGGTGGTGGTCATGGCCTGGATGATGGGTTGTAGGGCTTCAAGCGGCCAGCAGGCGCTGGAGCGTACGGCGATAGATATTCTTCAGGGGATCGATGTATCGCAGTTCGATGTGCTCGTCGATTTTGTGAATGCTGGCGTTCGGTGGGCCGAATTCTATCACCTGAGGGCAGATGCGGGCGATGAAGCGGCCATCCGAGGTCCCGCCGGAGGTCGATAATTCGGTATGCACGCCCAGTTCGTCGCTGATTGCGGTGCAGACGGCGTCCGACAGCGTGCCTTTCGCGGTCAGGAACGGCAGGCCCGACAGGGTCCAGTCCAGATCGTAGTCCAGGCCATGGCGGTCGAGGATCGCATGCACGCGCGCCTGCAGGCCTTCGGCCGTGCTGGCGGTCGAGAAGCGGAAGTTGAAGTCCAGGCTGACGCTGCCAGGGATCACGTTGTTGGCGCCCGTGCCGGCGGCGATGTTCGACACTTGCCAGCTGGTGGGTGTGTAGTACTCGTTGCCTTCGTCCCAGACTTCGAGCGTCAGCTCGGCCAGTGCCGGCGCGGCCTGGTGAATCGGATTGCGCGCCAGTTGCGGATAGGCGATGTGGCCCTGGATGCCCTTGACCGTCAGGTGGCCCGACAGCGAACCGCGCCGGCCATTCTTGATCGTGTCGCCCAGCACGTGGTTCGAGGTCGGCTCGCCGACCAGGCAATAGTCGGGTGCGACGCCCCGTTCTTCGAGCAGGTCGCAGACGATGGCGGTGCCGTCGACTGCCGGGCCTTCCTCGTCGCTCGTGATCAACAACGCGATCGAGCCGCGGTGCTCAGGATAGGCAGCGATGAACTCTTCGCAGGCGACGACCATCGCCGCGATCGATGTCTTCATGTCGGAGGCGCCGCGCCCGTACAGCTTGCCGTCGCGCTGCGTCGGCATGAATGGTTCGGATGTCCACTGGTGCAGCGGACCGGCCGGGACCACGTCGGTGTGGCCGGCAAACACGAACAGCGGCGCGTTCTCGCCCTTGCGCGCCCACAGATTGGTCACGCCGTTCGAAACGATCGTCTCGCACACGAAGCCCAGCGGCGCCAGCAGCTCGATCAGGCGCTGCTGGCAACCCTTGTCCTGGGGCGTGATCGAGTCCAGCGCGATCAGTTCTTCGGTGAGCAGCAGGGTGCGTGACGGCCTCATGCTGCCGTCCCAAATTTCTCTTCAAATGCAGCCGGCGAAAAACCGACCGTCGCCGGGCCGGCGCCTTGCACGACCGGGCGCTTGATGACCGACGGGTTCTCGAGCATCAGCACCATGGCGCTGTCGGCATCGACGATGGCCGCCTTGCGCTCGTCCGGCAGGTTGCGCCAGGTGGTGCCCTTGCGGTTGACCAGCGTGGTCCAGTCGAGATCTTGCAGCCAGGCCTTCACCAGTTCAGGCGTGAGACCCTGCTTCTTGAAGTCGTGGAACGTGAAGTCGATGCCGTGATCCTGCAGCCAGGTGCGGGCTTTTTTTACGGTGTCGCAATTGGGGATGCCGTAGAGGGTAGTCGTCATGGGATATGCGGAAAAGAGGGCGGCAGCGCCGCCCTGGAACATCAGGAGTTGAGCGTGAACTCGGTAAACGAGGCGCCGCCCTTGGGTTCGCTGGCCTTGTCGTCCAGCTGCTGCTGGATCTGGCTATCGGGCCCGTTGTTGAGCAGCCAGAGCAGGTTGGTGGCCGAGTCGGCGTTGGCCAGGCCTTCGTCCTGCGTCACATGGCCTTCCTTGATCAGGTGGAACAGGGCGCCTTCGAACGATTGCGAACCGGCCGACAGGCTCTTGTCCATTGCTTCCTTGATCTGGCTGATTTCGCCCTGTTCGATCAGGTCGGCAATGTAGCGGGTATTGAGCATGACTTCGACGGCGGCGCGGCGTGCGCCGCCGGCAGCCGCCTTGACGAGCCGCTGCGAGACGATGGCCTTGATGCTCGACGCCAGGTCTTGCAGCAGTGCGTTGCGGTTTTCCAGCGGGTAGAAGCTGATGATCCGGTTGAGCGCGTTGTAGCTGTTGTTCGCGTGCAGCGTGGCCAGCACCAGGTGGCCGGACTGTGCATAGGCCAGCGCCGCCTGCATCGTTTCGCGGTCGCGGATTTCGCCGATCAGGATGCAGTCGGGCGCCTGGCGCATCGAGTTCTTCAGCGCGATGCCGAAGTCGTGCGTGTCGCTGCCGATCTCGCGCTGGTTGACGATCGATTTCTTGTTCTTGAACAGGTACTCGATCGGGTCTTCCAGCGTCAGGATATGCCCGGTGCGCAGGTCGTTGCGATGGTCGAGCATCGACGCGATGGTGGTCGACTTGCCCGAGCCCGTGGCGCCCACGATCAGCATCAGGCCACGCTTTTCCATGATCAGTTCGGCAAGCACCGGTGGCAGGCCCAGCTCGGCCAGCGGCGGGATGGTCGCCGGGATGAAGCGGAACACGGCCGAGATCGAGCCGCGCTGGCGGAACGCCGACAGGCGAAACCGGCCCACGTTCGCGACCGACACGCCCATGTTCAATTCATTGTCGCGCTGGAGTTCGTCGATCTGTTCCGGCGTTGCGATCTCGGACAACAGCGACAGGATGTTCTCGGGTTCGAGGCGATGCTGATTGATGGGGATGAGCGCGCCGTTGATCTTGATATGCACCGGTGAGTTCACGGCGAAGAACATGTCGGACGCGTTTTTCTCTTTCATCAGCTGGAACAGGCGGTCCATGGCCATGGCATCGTCTCCGTCAATCGGGGGAGTTACAAGCGCCGGTTGAAGAGGGCGGGCAAGCTGCCCCGTTCAACCGGCTGTTCCTGGCTACCGGCGCAATCAGTCGCCGCGCAGCAGGTCGTTGATCGCCGTCTTCGAGCGCGTCTGTGCATCGACGCGCTTGACGATGACGGCGCAGTACAGGCTGTACTTGCCATCGGCGGACGGCAGGCTGCCCGAGACGACGACCGAACCCGATGGCACGCGGCCATACGACACTTCGCCGGTGGCGCGGTCATAGATCTTGGTCGACTGGCCGATGTAGACGCCCATCGAGATCACCGAGTTTTCTTCGACGATGACGCCTTCGACGATCTCGGAACGGGCGCCGATGAAGCAGTTGTCTTCGATGATGGTCGGGTTGGCCTGCATCGGTTCGAGCACGCCGCCGATGCCGACGCCGCCCGACAGGTGGACGTTCTTGCCGATCTGCGCGCACGAACCGACCGTGGCCCAGGTGTCGACCATCGTGCCTTCGTCGACGTAGGCGCCGATGTTGACGTACGACGGCATCAGGACAACGTTCTTGCCGATGAAGCTGCCGCGACGTGCGACTGCCGGCGGCACCACACGGAAGCCGCCACGGGCGAAGTCTTCAGGCGTGTAGTCGGCGAACTTGGTCGGGACCTTGTCGTAGAACTGGATGTCGCCCGAGACAACCGGCACGTTGTTCTCGAGGCGGAACGACAGCAGCACGGCCTTTTTGAGCCACTGGTTCACGACCCAGGTGCCGGTGTCCTTCTGCGCGACGCGAAGGCTGCCGTCGTCGAGGCCGGCGAGCACGTGAGCGACTGCGTCACGCAGTTCGGCGCTGGCGCTGTTCGGGCTGATGTCGGCGCGCTGTTCCCAGGCGGTGTCGATGATGTTCTGGAGTTGTTGGGTCATGGTGCTGGTCTTGGTTGGAATGATTTCAGGGGTGCGCAGGCGTCAGGAGAGGGCCTGGCAGAACTGGACGATGCGGTTGGCCGCTTCCAGGCCTTCGTCGACGCTGGCCACCAGGGCCATGCGGATGCGGTCCTGGCCCGGGTTCTGCCCGTGCGCATCGCGCGCCAGGTAGCTGCCCGGAAGGACCGTGACATTATAGTCGGCGTACAGGCGCCGTGCGAACTCGACATCCGACAGGCCGGTGCGGCGCACGTCGGCCCACAGGTAGAAACCGGCGTCGGGCAATTCGACGTCCATCACCTGCTTGAGCAGCGGCGTGATCAGATGGAATTTCTCTTTGTACAGCGTGCGGTTGTCCTGCACGTGCTGCTCGTCGTTCCAGGCCGCGATCGATGCCGCCTGCACCGGTGGCGACATCGCCCCGCCGCAATAGGTGCGGTACAGAAGGAAGCGCTTCATCGCGACCGGGTCGCCCGCCACGAAGCCCGAGCGCATGCCCGGCACGTTCGAGCGCTTCGACAGGCTCGAGAACACGATCAGGTTGCGGTAGGGCTGTTCGCCACTGCTGCGGCCCAGCTGGTGCGCTGCTTCCAGTGCGCCCAGCGGGGGCGCGCTGCCCGTGTAGATCTCGGAATAGCATTCGTCCGCCGCGATCAAGAAGCCCCAGCGGTCCGACAGCGCGAACAGGTCGCGCCAGTCGTCCAGTGTCAGCGTGGCGCCCGTCGGGTTGCCGGGCGAGCAGACATACATCAGCTGCACGCGCGGCCATACGTCATCTGGCACGCTCGCGTAGTCGGGGGCGAAATTGCGGCCCGGCTCCGAATTGACGAACCACGGCGCGGCGCCGGCCAGGTAGGCCGCGCCCTCATAGATCTGATAGAACGGGTTCGGGCACACCACCAGCGGATCGGGCTTCGATGCGTCGATCGTGCACTGCGCGATGGCAAACAGCGCCTCGCGCGAGCCGTTCACCGGCAGCACCATCGTGGCCGCATCGAGCGCAGGCAAGCCGTAGCGCCGTTCGAGCCAGTTGGCGATGGCGGTGCGCAATGGCTCGCTGCCGATCGTGCTCGGATAACTGGCCAGGCCCGATACCGCATGCATCAGCGCTTTCTCGATGAACGGGGGCGTCGGATGCTTCGGCTCGCCGATGCCGAGACTGATGGGTGCGTAGTCCGGGTTCGGTGTCACGCCGGCAAACAACTGGCGCAGTTTTTCGAACGGGTAGGAGTGGAGTTTGTCGAGATGGGGATTCACGGCGATACCAGTGTGCGCTTTTCGCTAATTTTTCATTATAGCGCCAGGAATCGCTGCCACGGGGCATACGATTAAAGTGATTTGCGGTAACATCTAACGTCAATACCCACCCGTGATGTTCACGCTGAAAGCCGATTTTCCGTGCCGATCAATTACGCGCGCAGCCTGACTGGACACGCCCGCACGCCGGGCGCCAACCGCCACCTGGGCGTGGCGCTGGCTTTTGTTGCCGGCGCTATCAATGCGGGCGGCTACCTGGCGGTGCGCGAGTACACGTCGCACATGACCGGCATCGTCTCGAGTGCGGCCGACCATCTCGTGCTCGGCCAGACCGACCTAGTGCTCGCGGCGGTGGGTGCCTTGCTCAGCTTTTTGCTGGGCGCGGCCAGCACCGCGATTCTCGTCAATCTTGTGCGGCGCCAGGGCCTGCGCAGCGGCTACGCGCTGCCGCTGGTGCTCGAGGCAATCCTGCTGCTGGTGTTCGGCATCCTGGGCGCGCGGCTCAACGACATCGATGCGCTGTTCACCCCGCTGACCGTGATGCTGCTGTGTTTCATGATGGGCTTGCAGAACGCCGTCATCACCAAGGTCTCGCACGCCGAAATCCGCACCACCCACATGACCGGCATCGTCACCGACATCGGCATCGAGCTGGGCAAGCTGGCGTACTGGAACCGGGATGGCGGCCTGCACCAGCCGAGGGTCACGGCCAATCTGGGCCGCCTGGGCCTGATGGTGGCGCTCCTGGCTGCATTCTGCATCGGCGGCGTGGCCGGCGCGCTGGGCTTCAAGCACCTGGGCTACCTGTCGACGATTCCACTGGCGGCGTTCCTGTGCGTGCTGGGGATCGTGCCGGTGGTCGATGACACGCTGCGCGTGCTCGGGCGTGGGCGTGGGCGGCGGGCGGGGCACGACGCCTGAACGAAATCTACCGGCCCGGTCTGAGTCGTCAGGCAGCCTGCGCGCGCCATGCGCCTGGATTGATGCCGCTCCACTCGCGAAACGCGTGCGTGAACGCGCTCTGGTCCTGGAATCCCAGCAAAAAGGCGATATCGGCCAGGCTCAGCTCGCGCCGCCGCAGGTAGTCTTGCGCCAACCCGAAGCGCACGCCATCGAGCACCTGCTGGAAGCTCGATCCGGCCTCGGCCAGCTTGCGCTGCATTGTGCGCGCCGACAATCCCAGTTCTGCCGCCACCGGCGCCAGGCGTGCCTGGCCATCGGGCAGCCGCTGCGTCAGCGCCGCTGTCACCCGCGCCACGATGCCGTCGGCGGCCAGGGCGTGTTGCGCCAGCAGTCCCTCGGCATGCTGGTGCAGCACCGGGTAGAGGCTGGGGTCGGCGTTCGGCACCGGCATGTCGAGTAGCGCCACGTCGAAGGCGGCGCAGTGGCGCGGCGCGTCGAAGGTGGGCGCAATGCCCAGCACGCGCCGGTATTCGTCGTGGCCGTGGCCGGGATCGGCGTGCCGGAAGCGCATCGCCTGCGGTATCAGTGGCCGGCCCGCCATCCAACTGCCGAACACGGCAATGCCGGCATACACGCTCTCGGCCAGGTGACGCGTGGCGTCCGGATAGCGGCTGATCCATTCATATTGTGCCTGCGGGCCCTCGATCCCCAGCCGGCTGCGGCCCAGGTCGTGCGCGAGCGATTCATAGCGCTGCGTCAGCGCCATCGCATGGCCAAAACTGCTGCAGGCCAGCAGCAGCAGGCCGTATGCGCTATAGGTTGAGGGCCGCACCTGTTCGCCGACATGCAAACCGAAGAACGGATCGTTCGCCAGCCGCGCGCCAGCATCGAGCAGGGCGATGTAGCGTGCTGTCGACAGGGTGGCGGGAAGCGAATCGAGTGCATCGGCTGCAAGGCCGGCGGCAGCGGCAAGCGCGTCGCGCGTGACACCGCGGGCGAGGGCAGCGTCAAGCAGCGCCTGCAGGTAGGCGCCAGTCACGCGGGCAGGATTCGGCAAGTGTGGCGTGATGGAGCAAGGCGATGGCATGAATGCCCAATACAGTTGGCAAAGCCCTGACTAGTCTGGCAAAAAGGGCAACTTGTGCCAGTATAACGGGAAGCGTATCGATGCGGCGTTGGAACGGCTGGAGTAACGAAGTAATGGCAGTGCGACTGCAAGACCAGCCCCGGGCGCTGGATGCCCGGCGATGTGTGGTGTCGCGCCGGTCCGGTCCCGACGGCTGCATGCACGCCACCGCGATGGTGCGGCCATGATGACGTTCCCGCCGCCACGCGACTGGGACGTGCTCGTGATTGGCGGCGGCATCACGGGCGCCGGCATCCTGCTCGAAGCGGCGCGCCGCGGCCTCAAAACGCTGCTGGTCGAACAGGCCGATTTTGGCTGCGGCACCTCGAGCCGCTCGTCGAAACTGATGCACGGCGGCCTGCGCTACCTGGCTGCAGGCAGCCTGCGCCGCACGCGCGACGCGGTGGCCGAGCGTGAAGCGCTGCTGCGCGCGGCGCCCGGTCTGGTGGATGCGCAGCCGTTCGCGTTCGCCAACCATGGCGCCGACCTCACGCGCCGCCTGAGCCTGCTGTCGATGCTGCGCGTGGTCGACCTGCTCACGGGCCGGCGCGAACCGCAATGGCAGCGCCAGGACGCCCTGCGCAAACCGGCCCCGGATGCACCCGATCCGCGCAGCGCCGGCAGCATCCGCTACACCGACGCCAAGACCGACGATGCGCGCCTCGTGCTGCGCGTACTGGGCGAGGCGCGCACCCATGGCGCGGTGGCCTGCAATTACGTGACTGTGCAATCGCTTGTGCGCGATGGCGGCAAGGTGCATGGGGCCTTGCTGCGCGACGAACGTACGGGCGCCGAGACGGCCGTGCGCGCCCGCCTGGTGATCGACGCCACCGGTGCGCCGCCGGCGCCTGCCAACGCCGGCGGCAACGACAAAGCACCCCGCCTGCGCTGGCTGCGCGGCAGCCACCTGCTGCTGCCGGCCGACCGCCTGCCACTGACCGACGCCGTCAGTCTGCTGCATCCTGTCGACGGTCGCCCCGTGTTTGCCTTCCCGTGGGAAGGCGTGACGCTGGTGGGCACGGCCGACATCGATCAGGCCGATGACGTCAACGCCCAGCCGAGCATCACGCGCGGCGAATTCGATTATCTGATGGCGGCCGTGCAGGCCCAGTTCGCGCCGCTGGCGCTGGTCGATGCCGACGTGCTCGCCACGTTTGCCGGCGTGCGCCTGGTGTTCGACAGCGGCACCGATGGCGTATCGATCAGCGACAAGCGCGAGCATCTGGTGTGGTCCGAACCCGGCCTGGTGTCGGTCGCGGGCGGCACGCTGACCACGTTCCGCCTCGCCGCGCGCGACGTGCTGCGCGAAGCGGCCCGCCAGTTGCCGGGCTGGCAGATGCGCACCGAGCGCGGCGCCGTGTTCGCGCGGGCCAGTGCGCCGGCGCGGCGCGACCTGCCGCCCAATGTACTGCGCCGGCTGACGGGCCGCCACGGCGCGCACGTCAAGGCGCTGCTTTCCGCCGCCCACGCGGGCGAGCTCGAATGCATTCCGGGTACGCACACGCTGTGGGCCGAGCTGCGCTGGGCGGCGCGCGCCGAACAGGTGTACCGCCTCGACGACCTGCTGCTGCGCCGCACGCGCCTGGGCATCCAGCTGACCGACGGCGGCGCCGCCCTCATGGGCCGGGTACGCGCGATCTGCCAGAAGGAGCTTGGGTGGGACGATGCGCAGTGGGAGGCGCAGGAAAAACGTTATCTGGCTGCGTGGCGGTTGCAGCACGCGGTGCCGCCTTCCACGTAACGCGCAGGCTCAGAGCGCGCGGCCACCGCGCACGGTGTCCAGCGTCGTCCCCGCCTGCAGCATGACGACCTGATTGCGTCCGCGCGCCTTGGCCTCGTACATGGCCCGGTCGGCCGAGATGAACAGCGAACGCAGATCGTCGAACAGCGTCGGCACGATGCAGGCCACGCCCAGGCTGGCCGTGACGACGCCGGCGCCGTCGGCGCGCGGGTTCGGCATGGCCAGGCGCTCGATGTGGGCGCGGATGGTTTCACCGAGACTCGCGGCGTTTGCGGCGCTGGTATCGGCCAGCAGTACGACGAATTCCTCACCGCCGTAGCGCGCTGCCAGATCGGTCGGGCGCATCGCATGCGATTGCAGCGCTTCGGCGATCGCCTGCAGACAGGCGTCGCCGGCGGCGTGGCCCAGGCTGTCGTTAAAGCCCTTGAAATGGTCGACGTCGATCACGATCAGCGACAGCGGCTGGCCATTGCGGATCGCGCGCTGCCATTCTTTTTCGAGGAAGGCATCGAAGTGGCGCCGGTTGGCGATGCGCGTGAGCGGGTCGATCAGGGCGGCATGCTGCAACGCCGTCTCGGACTGCTTGTGATGCGTGATGTCGTGCAGCAGGATGACGAACAGGGTTTCGTCGCCGGCCATCGGCGAGAGCCCCATGTCGATCGCACGCAGCGCGCCGTCGGGCTGGCGCAGCAGCACTTCGCGCGTGCCCCGGCAGCGCGCAGCAGCATGCTCGTCCGACGGGTTGGCGAAGAAGGCAGCATAGTCGTGGGCCGCCGGCGGCTCGAGCAGATCGCACAGCGGGCGCCCGACGAGCAGGCTGCGCGGCTGTGCCAGGAAGCCTTCGCTGGCCGGATTGGCAAAGGCGATGCACCCGCTTGCATCGACGAGCATCAGACCTTCGTCCATCCCGTCGACCACCAGCTGGAGGCGCTCGGCCTGCTGTTTCTGGCTGTCGCTGCTGCTGCGCAGGCGCAGCTGGGCGCGCACGCGCACGCAGACTTCGGCCATGCGCACGGGCTTGGCGATGTAATCGGCGGCGCCGGTGTCGAAGCCGGCGACGACGTCATCGGTCTCGCCACAGTCGCTGATGAAAATGACGGGAATATGCGCGGTGTCAGGGGAGCGCTTGAGGCGGCGGCAGATTTCCAGCCCGTCGAGGTCGGGCAGGCGTACGTCGAGCAGGATCAGGTCGGGCTGTACGCGCAGCGCAATGTCGAGCGCGCGTTTGCCGGTGCCGGCGACGAAGGTCTGGTAACCCTGCTGTCGCATCATGTCCTGCAACAAGCCGACGCTGTCCGGGGCGTCGTCGACGATCAAAATGGCGGATTGGCGCGCCGGAGCTGCAAGCGCTAGAGCAGGGTACATCATCAGTTGCGGAAAGACCTCATCAGTGTGCGGAAATCATAACCGCAATCCGAGGTAATCAGACAACTGATCTTGCCAGAAACCCACCACATGATACGGTTGTTGCAATAGTGCAACTGAACCGTTATTGGCCCGCGAACGAATCGCGGGCCAACCGGGGAGTATTACAGCATGCCGGCGATGAGCTTGCCGAGGATGGCGATGCCTTCGCGGATGCGTTCCGGTGGCACCGTCACGAACGACAGGCGCAGCGTGTTCGACGCCGGATCGTTGGCATAGAACGGCGCACCCGGCACGAACGCCACTTTGGCGGCCAGCGACTGCTCGAGCAGTTTCATCGCGTCGATCTGCTGTGGCAGCGTGACCCAGATGAACATGCCGCCTTCTGGTTCGGTCCAGCTGACGCTCTGCGGGAAATGTTCTTTCATCGCGTCGAGCATGCACTGGCACTGGTCGCTGTACAGCTTGCGGATGGTCGGGATGTGTTCGTCGAGGAAACCGTCCTTGACGACTTCGTGCACGACCATCTGCGTGAGCTGCGCCGTGTGCAGGTCGGCGGCCTGCTTGGCCAGCTCGAGGCGGCGCACCAGCGGCAGCGGGGCACACACGTAACCGAGGCGAATGCCTGGCGTCAGCACCTTCGAGAACGAGCCCATGTAGATGACGCCGTCCGGGTTCATTGCAACCATCTTCGGCATCGGCTCACCGCGGTACGACAGCGAACCGTACGGATCGTCCTCGATCAGCGGGATGGCCAGGCGCGCGCAGGTTTCCACCAGTTCGCGACGGCGTTCGAGCGACAGGCTGCGGCCGGTCGGGTTCTGGAAGTTCGGCAGCGAGTACAGCATGCGCGCGCCCTTGGCGACGGCATCGATCGACGAGGGCACCAGGCCGTGCTCGTCGGTGTCGACCGATTTGAATTCTGGGCGGTACACCGAGAACGCCTGCAGCGCGCCCAGGTAGCTCGGGGTTTCGACCAGCACGCGGCTGCCTTCGTCGACCAGCACCTTGCCGAGCAGGTCGAGCGCCTGTTGCGAGCCGGACGTCATCAGGATCTGTTCCGGCAGGATGGTCGAGCCTTCGGTCGACAACGAATTGGCAATCCATTCGCGCAGTGGCGCGTAACCGTCGGTCGGGCCATATTGCAGCGCCACTTTGCCGGCTTCGCTCAGCACCTTGTCGTAGGCCGCTTTCATGCGCTCGACCGGGAAGGTCGCAGGCGATGGCAGGCCGCCGGCGAACGAAATGATGTCCGGACGCTGGGTGATCTTCAGGATTTCGCGGATGAAGGAGCTTTGCAGCTGCGCGGCGCGTTCCGAGAACTGCCACTGGATAGGATTGGGGTTTTCGATTTTCATACTTGTCTCGCAGGAAGGGGCACGGTCGTGCCGGGCCATTATATAGAACACGCCGGGTAGGCGATCTCTTGTCGGCGGACGGCGCCGGGTAAGCGCCACCCGTAATGACAGTAAAGGAAACACCGGCGAATGTGCGCCGGTTATTGCCACGCAAATGCTGTTTTTATGCCACTTCGACGATCATTTCGATCTCGACGCACGTGCCGCGTGGCAGCGATGCGACGCCAAAGGCCGAACGCGCATGCTTGCCGGCGTCGCCGAAGACTTCGCCGATCAGTTCCGAAGCGCCATTGGTGACCAGGTGCTGCTCGTTGTACTCCGGGGTCGATGCGACCAGGCTCATAAGCTTGACGATGCGCTTGACGCGGGTCAGGTCGCCGCCGACGGCTTCCTGCAGCGTGCCGATCAGGTCGATGGCGACCGAGCGCGCAGCGGCCTGGCCATCTGCGGTGGTCTTGTCGCGGCCCAGGATGCCGGCGTTCGGCGAACCGTCGGCATTCTTGGCGATGTGGCCCGAAATGAACACGAGGTTGCCGGTCTGGACGTACATGACGTAGGCCGCTGCCGGGGTGGCTGGCGCTTCCAGCGTGATGTTCAGTTCTTTGAGTTTGTCGTAGACGGTCATGGAATTTCCAGGGTGCGTGAATGAATCCGATATTGTACGTCGAGCGCAGGTTGTCGAGCGAACCATGCTGCCCGTCGTGCTGCCGCCGTGCTGCCCGTCGTGCTACCCGATCATGAGGCCTGACGGCGTACCTGCAGCCGACGGCCGGCGCATACGACGCCGATCACGGCCAGCGCGAACAGGCAGTTGTTCAACGCCAGCCGCTCGCCGACCAACACCGCCGCGCCGAGCAAGCTCATGAAGGGCTGCAGCAGCTGCACCTGGCCGACTCGCGCGATTCCGCCCAACGCCAGGCCCCGATACCAGAAAAAGAAGCCGACGAACATCGAGATCGCCGTGACATACGCCAGCCCGACCCAGGCGGCAGGACCGACGGCTGCAACGTCGACCGGGTGGCGCGCAAGATGCCATGCCAGCATCGATGCGGCGGGCGGCACGGCCAGCAGCAGCGCCCAGCAAATCGTCTCGGGTCCACCCAGCGTGCGCGCCAGCTTGCCGCCTTCGGCATAGCCCATCGCGCCGGCAGCGAGCGCCGCAAACATCAAGAGGTCGGCCGGTGCCAGCGCGCCGCCACCCTGGAACAGCGCGAACGCCACCACGATCGCCGCGCCGAGCACGGCGATGAGCCAGAAGGCCAGCGAAGGCCGCTCGTCGCCACGCAGCGCTGCATAGATCGTTGTCATCAGCGGCAGCAAGCCGGCCAGCACGGCGCCGTGCGCGGCGGGCAGGGCGCGCAACGCCATCGAGCTGAGCAGGGGAAAGCCGATCACCACGCCCAGCATTACAAGGCCGAGAGGCAACCAGGCGTCCCGTGGCGGCAGCGGGGCGCGGCGCCAGGCAAGCCAGCCGGCAGCCAGCGCGGCCGCGCCCAGCGCCCGGGCCAGCGCCGCGAACAGCGGATCGAGATCCATGACCGCCATGCGGGTGAATGGCATGGTCAGGCTGAACATGGCCACGCCTGCCAGCCCGAGCAGCATGCCGCGGGTTTCGTTGTGGCTGGTGGACGACGCGGGGTGGGCAATGGCGGTCATGCGGTTCCTTCGGCGGGGGTTGTGTCATCCAAGTACTTGGGACTATCCTACGACCACCGACCAATACAGTCCCAGTACAGTTGTCCCGATAATTTACCCACTGTGGTGGAGCGATGACCAATACACCCGCGTTTGCCTTCACCCGTGCCGAGGGCGAGCCGCTGGCCGAGCAAATCGTGCGCGCGGTGGCCGCGCACGTTGACGAGCGCCTGCTGCGGCCTGGCGCGCGCATGCCGTCGATTCGCCAGTTCGCTGCCAGCCACGGTGTCTCGCCATTCACCGTGGTGGCCAGCTACGACCGACTGGTGGCGCAGGGTTATCTGGAATCGCGCCGTGGCGCCGGCTTCTTTGTACGAGAGCGCCAGCCTGTGCCGGCGCGCCTGGCGACGCAACCAGCCGCGGTGCCGGATTCGCTCGACATCGCCTGGCTGGTGCGCAGCATGTTCCGCCAGGCGCCGCTCGGTTCTCAGCCCGGTTCCGGGGTGTTGCCGGCCGGCTGGCTCGATGGCCCGGCGGTGGCCAGTGCGCTGCGCGCACTGAGTCGCCAGAATTGTGATGGCCTGCTGGGCTATGGCCCGCCGCACGGTTTTTTGCCGCTGCGCCAGCAACTCCAGTTGAAGCTGGCCGAGATGGAAATCGAGGCCGTGCCGGAGCAATTTGTGACCACGCTCGGCGTGACCCAGGCGCTCGACCTGGTGGCGCGCGAATTCTGCCAGCCGGGCGACACGGTGCTGGTCGACGATCCGGCCTGGTTCCTGATGTTCGGATCGTTCGCGGCCCTGGGCCTGAAGGTGGTCGGCGTGCCGCGCCGGGCCGATGGGCCGGATCTGGCGCAGCTCGAGCACCTGGCCGCACTGCACCGGCCGCGCCTGTTCGTCATCAATTCGGTCTTGCACAATCCGACGTCGTCGTCGATATCGGCGGCCAAGGCATTCCAGGTGCTGCGCCTGGCCGAGCAGCACGGGTTTCTGGTGGTCGAAGACGATATCTATTGCGACTTGCACCCGGGTGGCGCCACGCGCCTGGCTGCGCTGGACGGCTTGCAGCGCGTGATCTACCTGGGCGGGTTTTCGAAGTCGATGGCGGCCAATCTGCGGGTGGGCTTCATCGCCACCTCGCGCGAGCGCGCTCTGCGATTGTCGGACCGCAAGATGCTCGCCACGCTCAGCACGAGTGACCTTGGCGAGCGGATCGTCTACAAGATCCTGAGCGAGGGCCACTACCGCAAGCATCTCGACCGCATCCGGGCGCGCCTGGACAAGGCGCGGCCCGGGGCGCTGCGCCGGCTTGAAACGCTGGGCCTGGCGGTTGAGTCGGCACCGGCTGCCGGCATGTTCGTCTGGGTCGATGCCGGCTGCGATACCAACGCGCTGACGGCGCGCGCACTCGGGTTGGACCTCTTGCTGGCGCCAGGCAGCCTGTTCTCGCCCGACCAGCAGCCATCGACCCGCATGCGCCTGAACCTGGCGGCGCTTCAGGATCCGGCCGTCTGGCGCTTTCTGGAGACGCGCGGCGCCTGACGTCGGGATGCCTGGATATTGCTTATCAAAAATATCTCTTGAAATCCCCCGGTAGGGCCACATATGCGTCCGGGTCTGACCAACCCCTATTTGTCTTTAACGAGGAACAAAATGGCACACGCCGAAAAAGAAACCCTTGGATTTCAGGCTGAAGTAAAACAGCTGCTGCAACTGATGATTCACTCCTTGTACTCCAACAAGGAAATCTTCCTGCGCGAACTGATCTCGAACGCGTCGGATGCCTCCGACAAGCTGCGCTTCGAGGCGATCAACAATGACGCCCTGTACGGCAACGACCACGAATTGAAAATCAAGGTGGCGTTCGACGCTGCCGCCAAGACGATCACGATCTCGGACAACGGTATCGGCATGAACCGTGACGAAGTGATCTCGCACCTGGGCACCATCGCCAAGTCGGGCACCAAGGAATTCTTCAGCAAGCTCTCGGGCGACCAGCAGCAGGACGCAGCGCTGATCGGCCAGTTCGGCGTGGGCTTCTATTCGGGCTTCATCGTCGCATCGAAAATCACCGTCGAGACCCGCCGCGCTGGCGCCGACGCATCCGAAGGCGTGCGCTGGGAGTCGGCTGGTGAAGGCGACTACAGCATCGAGCAGATCGAAAAGACTGGTCGCGGCACCGACGTGATCCTGCACCTGCGCGACGGCGAAGAAGAACTGCTGTCGGCCTGGAAGCTCAAGTCGATCATCCGCAAATACTCCGACCACATCTCGCTGCCGATCGTGATGCAGAAAGAAGAGTGGGACGAAGAAAAGAAAGAAACCGTCCTGAAGGACGACGTCGAGACCGTGAACCAGGCCAGCGCGCTGTGGGCACGCTCGAAGAACGAGATCACTGAAGAACAGTACAACGAGTTCTACAAGCACGTCTCGCACGACTTCCAGGAACCGCTGACCTATACCCACAACCGGGTCGAGGGTCGCAGCGAATACACGCAGCTGCTGTACGTGCCGGCACACGCGCCGTTCGACCTGTGGGACCGCAACAAGCGCGGTGGTATCAAGCTGTACGTCAAGCGCGTCTTCATCATGGACGATGCCGAGCAGCTGATGCCGACCTACCTGCGCTTCATCAAGGGCGTGATCGACTCGAGCGACCTGCCACTGAATGTCTCGCGCGAAATCCTGCAAGAGTCGCGCGACGTGCGCGTGATCCGCGAAGGCTCGACCAAGCGCGTGCTGGGGATGCTGGAAGAAATGGCGAACTCGGATGAGCAGGCCGGCAAGGACAAGTACGCGACCTTCTGGAAGGAATTCGGCCAGGTGCTCAAGGAAGGCGTGGGCGAAGATGCGACCAACAAGGACCGCATCGCCAAGCTGCTGCGCTTTGCGTCGACCGCCAATGACTCGGACGCCCAGACCGTCTCGTTCGCCGACTATATCGGCCGCATGAAGGAAGGCCAGGACAAGATCTATTACGTCACGGCCGACAACTACAATGCCGGCAAGAACAGCCCGCACCTGGAAATCTTCCGCAAGAAGGGCGTTGAAGTCATCCTGATGACCGACCGCGTCGACGAGTGGATGCTGTCGTTCTTCACCGAGTTCGAAGGCAAGGAACTGGTGTCGGTCGCCAAGGGTGGCCTGGACCTGGGCGCGCTGGAAGACGAAGCCGAGAAGAAGGAACACGCCGAGACCGAAGCCGGCTACAAGGAACTGGTCGAGAGCATGAAGGGCGCGCTGGGCGAGAAGGCCAAGGAAGTGCGCGTGACGTTCCGCCTGACCGATTCGCCGGCCTGCCTGGTGGCGGACGACAACGAGCTGTCGGGCAATCTGCTGCGCATGCTCAAAGCAGCAGGCCAGGACGCGCCGGAATCCAAGCCGATCCTTGAGATCAACCCGGACCACCCGCTGGTGCAGCGCCTGAAGTACGAAGACACGACGAGCCCGCGCTTTGCCGACTGGTCACACATCCTGTTCGATCAGGCGATGCTGGCCGAAGGCGGCAGCCTGAGCGATCCGGCGTCGTTCGTGAAACGCTTGAACGAGATGCTGCTGGCTGGCGCGAAGTAAGCGCTTGATCCCTTAGTGTGAAAGCCGCCGTTCCCGTTACCGGGAGCGGCGGCTTTTTTTATGCGCGCTGATCGGCGCTGCTGGTCGACCTACAGGTGGCGCACTTCGGCTGGCGCCGTATGCCAGTTGTCGTTGCGGCCATCGATATAGCGCACCGGGGCTGCCATGAGCGCATCGACCGGTAGATCATCCAGGCTGGCGACCGTTACGGCAATGAACGGACCCGCAGCAACGGTCGTGAAGACATGGACGCCGCACACGCTGCAGAATGCGTGGCCGTCACGGCGTGCACCAAAGCGGTAGTCGCGCAGCATCTCGTGGCCCTCCAACAGGCGAAACGCCGTGGGCGCGATGACACAGGCCCAGAACCGCAGCTTGGTGCAGATCGAGCAGTTGCACTTGACCGTGCCGGCGGCCAGGTCGATGTCGGCTTCATAGCGTACCGAACCGCAGTGGCAACTGCCGTGAAAGGTGGTCATTCAGGCAGTCACGCCATGACGACGCGTCCAGGTAGCACGGTCGATGCCGTACGCCGTGACGGACGTGCCATGCCACGTTTCCACGCCGCGATACGTCATGCCCAATTTTTCCATCACGCGCCGTGACGCGGCGTTTGCGGGGTCGCAGATCGCGCAGAGGAGTAGCACGCCCAGATCGTCGAAGGCAAAGCGTGCCATCCGCTCGGCTGCTTCGATCGCGTAACCCTGGCCCCAGCGATCGGGCCGCAGGCGCCAGCCGATTTCATGCGGGTTGGATGTGTTGTGCTCGAGATGCTGGATACAGCCGGCGCCGATCAACTCTCCCGAGTCGCGTTCGATCAGGCTCCACCACGCGTAGCCGAGCGCTTCCCAGCGCGCCTTGACCCGGGCGATCACGGCGTGCGTGTCGTCGGGTGTTTCGGGCTGGCCTGAAATGAAGCGCATGACGAGCGGGTCACTGTTAAGTTGGCGCAGGCCGTCGTAATGCGCGTCCTGCATTGGCTCGAAGCGCAGCCGCGCGCTGTTCAGGACCGTCATCGTTTATTTCGTGATATCAGCGCAAAACACATCCAGCAGACGCAAGCCTTCGGGCCAGTCGCCATAGCCCGAGTCGGTGGTGACGTGACCGGCGTCGCCGATCTCGACCAGTTTGCTGCCCCAGGCGTCGGCAAACGACTGGGTGCGCTCGAGGCTGGAATAAGGATCGTTCGTGCTTGCCACGATCATGCTGGGAAACGGCAGCGGCGTGCGCGGGACCGGCGCCCAGTTGCCGGCAGGGATCGGGAACGATGGCCGCTCGACGTCGCTGGGCGCCACCAGAAAGGCGCCGGCCACTTTCAGGGGAGAACCCGACAGCGCCCAGTGCGCCACCAGCATGCAGCCGAGGCTGTGCGCCACCAGCACCGGGGCGCCGCTGCAGCCGGCAATGGCTTCTTCCATCTCGGCCACCCACTCGTCGCGGTCGGGGTTGGTCCAGTCGCGGTGGGCCGCGCGGCGCCACGCGGGATTGCGTTCGTGCCACAGCGATTGCCAGTGCTGGGGACCGGAGTTGAACAGGCCGGGCAGGATCAATACGTCACACGTCATCTTGTTTCTCCTTGATGGGGTTGGTCGGCGCCGACGCCAGTACTGCACTCTGCGCAGGGCGCCGCAGCGGGCGCAGCGCGTGCTCGAACAGGCGCTTGAACACGTCCTTGCGTTGCTCGGTCACCATGCCGAGCAGGGCCGTTGCGAGGGCGACGGCGGCCGACAGGGCCAGCACGTCAGTCACACTGGCGGGATCATGCGGATACAGCACGGGCCAGCCGATCAGCACCAGCGCATGCGACAGGTACAGCGTCAGCGTATAGGCGGCGAACAGCCGGATGGGTCGCGCCACGCGCAGCAGGCCTCTGAAGTCGGCGAAGCGGGCGCAGGCGAAATTGAGGACGACGATCAGGCCGAAGGCGTAGTCGGCCAGGAAACGGTCGGCGTTGCCGAGTGCGACGTACTGCCCGAGCCAGCTGGCCCTGCCTGCCGCGCGCAGCAGTTCCTCCATGCCGTATGCCTCGTACGCCACCAGCAAGACCATGCTCAGAGCCCAGCCGGCGCGCGCCGTGGTGCGGCCCAGACTGTAGCGCGCCTGCCAGTGGTACAGCGCGACGCCGGCCAGCCAGACGGGCAGCAGGAGCCACAGCTTGTAGCCCATGATGGCCAGCAGCAGGCCAATCGCCGGCAGGCGCCATGGCTGGCGCACATAACAGGCGACGCCAAACAGCACGTAGAACCAGACCTCGTAATTGAGCGACCACCAGGGGCCGAGCCAGGGCGGGTACTCCGACAGTGTCCACAAGTCGCCCATGAACAGCAGGTGGAACGGTATATAAAACCAGGGTTTGGCCACCTGATAGCTTGCGCCCATGCCGGGAACATGCGGCCCCTGGCTCAGGTAAGCGCACAGGAAACCCAGCAGGAGCACGGGCAGGGCCACCGAATAGATCCGGGCGGCGCGCGCGACGGTAAAGTCGATTGCATCGGGGCGGCGCATCTGCGTGGTGTAGGCAATGACGAAGCCGGACAACACAAAGAAGGCCATGACTGATTCACGGCCGAGCAGCATCCAGTGCTGGGAGCCGGGAATATCGACCAGCTTGAACATGCGCATATGCATCAGCACCACGGCCACCGCAGCCAGGAAGCGGACCAGATCGAGGTACACCGAGAACGACTGGTTGAGGGAAATGGGAGGAGCGCGCATTGCATTAATAGTAAAGCAAAACGCCGATTGCACGATTTTTGGCCAGGGACGGACACGTCGAAAAAAAAGTCAAAAATTTTTGCAGCGAACCCTAAAGTTCCTGCAGGACCATCCGATAACAATCCCAGATAGGCAGCAAACCGCGCACATTATTCAAAAATAGTTGCGGGTTACCCTAAAGTTGGCGGCGAGGCTGCCGTAAATGGAAGGGCAGGCGGCGTCGGGCAGGTTATGTGGTCAGCAAAAATAGTGAAAATTTTTTCAAACTGACCCTAAAGTTGCTCCGCGAGCTGCCGTTAAAGAGATAAGCGGCAATTGCCGAGTGGCAAAATTGCGACAAACGCGATTTGTTGCTGTACATCATCAAGGTGCTTTCCTGCACCAAACAGCCCCGATTTTCACGGCGGCTTCATAGGGAACCAGATGGGTTTGTCAGACAAACTCCTATGGTTCCGTCTCGTCGTTCACTGACTGAAAATACAGACTTTCTCCAATTTGAGAATAGTTTCCCCACGGTCAGAATCTATCTCATCGGCAACACAACGGCAGCCGACACAACGACTGGAGAGAGAAAATGACGATGAACGACATGATGGCTGAAATTCGCGACGCTAACCTGAGCTACCTGATGCTGGCTCAGCAAATGATCCGTGCCGACAAGGTCACTGCCATTTTCCGCCTGGGCGTCTCGGCCGACATCGCCGACCTGATCGAAGGCATGAGCAATGCGCAAATCCTGAAGCTTGCTGGCGGCAACATGATGCTGGCCCGCTTCCGCTTCGACGACAGTGCAATCCTGTCGATGCTGACGAGCCACACCAAGGAACGCAGCCTGGCCCAGTCGCACGCTGCCATCCTGATGGCCGGCCAGCCAGTCGAAGAGATCGTATAATCGCTGTCAGCGGTCTTGCTGTAAGGCCGACAGTGCCGGGAGCCGTATCGCCATGAGTAAAAAGAGCGTTGTCACCGAGGCGCAGGAAATCCAGCTCGCCATTGAACTGATCAACCTGGGCGCACGCCTGCAACTGCTCGAGACCGAAGTCTCGCTGTCGCGCGAACGCCTGCTCAAGCTGTACAAGGAGCTCAAGGGTGTCTCTCCACCCAAGGGCATGCTGCCGTTCTCGACCGACTGGTTCCTGACCTGGCAACCGAACATCCATTCGTCGTTGTTCATCAATATCCACCAGTTTCTGGTGGAGCATGCCGGCGCCACCGGCATCCAGGCCGTCATGAAGGCCTATAAACTCTACCTCGAACAAATGCCGCCGGCGCCGAACGAAGAGCCGTTGCTCTCGCTCACGCGCGCCTGGACGCTCGTGCGCTTCTTCAATGGCGGCATGCTGCAACTGGCTCCCTGCAGCAAGTGCCAGGGCAAGTTCATCGTCAATGCCCTCGACCTGAACAGCGACTACCTGTGCGGGCTGTGCCACATGCCTTCACGCGCCGGCAAGACGCGCAAGGCCAAGGAAGCGCTCGACCAGGCCCGGGCCGACGAACAAGCCGAACAGGCGGGGCAGCAGGCCGAAGGCCTGGACCCGGCCTGATCCAGCCCGCCGGCTGCCACCCTTGCCAGCATCACCTTCCTCCCCGTCGCCCCGGCGCCTGCTGGGCGCGCCCGCGATCCGGGCGCTGCTGCTGCAACTCGCGGCCTTTCCCCTTACGCTCGCCGTCGTCTACCTGCTCGCCACAGGCGGCCTGGTCGTCTCATACTGGCACGTGGCCCTGGTCCAGGGCCTGCTCGCTGCAGGCCTGACCTGGTGGCGCGGCCTGGCCATCTGGTGGCGCGCGATCCAGTTCGGTTTTCCGCTGGCGCTGCTGGCCACCAGTACGCTGGCGATTCCGCCGCTGGCATTTCTCGTCATCTTTGTCTTCCTGTTGCTGCTGTACTGGTCGACCTATCGCACGCAAGTGCCGTATTACCCGTCCGGGCGCAAGGTGTGGGAGGCGGTCGACGCCGCGCTGCCGCAGGGCAGGGCACTGCGCGTGATCGACATTGGCAGTGGCATCGGCGGACTGGTGCTGGCGCTGCAGCGCCGCCGGCCAGATGCGCGCATCGAGGGTATCGAACTCGCGCCCCTGCCATGGCTGGCCAGTTTCGTGCGCGCAAAGCTGGCGCGCAGTCCGGCCGCCTTTATCCGTGGCGACTATGAACAATTGAACTTGGGCGACTACGACGCCGTGTTCGCCTACCTGTCGCCGGCCGCGATGACCGCGCTGTGGCGCAAGGCCGCGCGCGAGATGCGCCCCGGTTCGATGCTTTTCAGTTACGAATTCATCGTTGTCGGACAAACACCGACGCGTGTTGTGCATCCATACACAGGCGGGCCCGCTTTGTATATATGGGACTTTTAAGAGACAAACGGTGAGTTTTCGGGGTGGTTTTGCTTGCCGGACAGCACTTCTCCAGCTAAAGTAATTCCCTGAATAAACATTTTCTGAAATTACCGGTTCCGAGTCGACATGTCGCGACACGGCGCGGGTTTTCTGGAGCAAAATCCCTTGTTAGTTATTGTTGGTTACATCATCGTCTGTGCCTGCGTGTTTGGTGGCTTTGCCCTGGCGGGTGGTCACCTTGCATCGCTGTGGCAACCCATCGAGCTGCTGATGATCGGCGGCGCCGCGTTCGGCGCTTTGTTCGTCGGTAACAGCGGCAAGGCAATCAAGGCGACGCTCAAGGCGTTTCCCAGCATTTTCAAGGGCTCGAAGTACACGAAGGACATGTACATGGAACTCATGGCGCTGCAATTTGACGTGCTGTCGAAGGTCCGCAAGGAAGGCCTGATGTCGATCGAGGGCGATATCGAAGCCCCGGACGCGTCGCCGCTGTTTTCGAAATACCCGGCTGTCGTGTCCGACCATCACATCATCGAATTCATGACCGATTACCTGCGCCTGATGGTGTCCGGGAACATGGACGCGATGCAAATCGAGAATCTGATGGACAACGAGATCGAGACGCACCACCACGAAGGCGCCATTCCGGCCCACGTGATCGCCAAGATCGGCGACGGCTTGCCGGCTTTCGGTATCGTGGCGGCGGTGATGGGTGTGGTCCACACGATGGAATCGGTCGGCTTGCCGCCGGCCGAGCTCGGTATCCTGATCGCCAAGGCGCTGGTCGGCACGTTCCTGGGCATCTTGCTGGCCTACGCGTTCGTCAGCCCGCTGGCGACCGTGCTGGAGCAGAAGCTCGAAGAGTCGACCAAGATGTTCCAGTGCGTGAAGGTGACGCTGCTGGCGAGCCTGAACGGCTATGCGCCGGCGCTGGCCGTCGAATTCGGCCGCAAGGTGCTGTACTCCACCGAGCGCCCGACCTTCGCCGAGCTCGAAGAACACATCAAGAAGAAGAAGTAAGCCGCGATGACCGCATTCGATCTTTCGCAGGAGTACACCAGGGAGCATGAGCGTGGCTGACGACAACGCACGTCCCATTGTCATCAAGCGCATCAAGAAGGTGGCCGGCGGCCACCACGGCGGCGCCTGGAAAATCGCGTACGCCGACTTCGTGACCGCGATGATGGCGTTCTTCCTGCTCATGTGGTTGCTGGGCTCGACCGCCAAGGGCGACCTGGTGGGCATCTCGGAATACTTCAAGACCCCGCTGAAGGTGGCGATGCAGGGCGGCTCGGGCTCGGGCGATTCGTCGTCGGTGATCCAGGGCGGCGGTGAAGACCTGACGCGCACCGCCGGCCAGGTCAAGCGCGGCGACTCGGCGCCGGTCAGCAAGAGCTACGACCTGCAGGCGGCCAAGGCTGCGCTGGCGCGCGAAGAAGGCGAGCGCCTGAAAAACCTGAAGGCACGGATCGAGTCGGCCATCGAGGTCAATCCGATGCTCAAGAAGTACCAGAACCAGCTGCTGCTCGACATCACCAGCGAAGGCTTGCGCATTCAGATCGTCGATGAAAAGAACCGTCCGATGTTCGCGATGGCCAAGGCCGAACTGCAGCCGTACACGAAGGAAATTTTGCACATCATCGGCATGGTGCTCAACGAAGTGCCGAACAAGCTGGGGATTTCGGGCCACACCGATTCGACGCCGTATCACAGCGACGCCGGCTACAGCAACTGGGAACTGTCGGCTGACCGCGCCAATGCGTCGCGGCGCGAGATGGTCCTGGGCGGCTTGCAGGACGACAAGGTACTGCGCGTGGTGGGTTTGGCCTCGGCCGCCCACCTGGATGCCACCGACCCGTTCAGTCCGATCAACCGGCGCATCAGCATCATCGTCATGAACAAGCGCACGGAAGACGCGGTGCGGCGCGATGCATCCACGCTGGACGTGCCGGCCGAGGACGCCGAGGCGGCAGCGACGGCAACGTTAAATGCGGTGAAACCGCGATGACCGACGCTGTGCGGGCAGGTTTGGAGAGAACACGATGACAAGAAAAAAGATACTCGGATCGCACGTCAAGCGCCTGCTGTCAGGCGTGTCGGCGCATGGCCGGCGCCACCTGACCGAGGTGGAAGCCGATCTCCTCCAGACCGAATTGCTGCTTGAAGAAGCCATCGACAAGCTCACCGGCAGCTTCGTGGCAGTGCACGCCGTCGTCGGCGCGCGCCAGGAAGCGATCGACCGCATGCTCGCCGGCGGCGTGCTGTCGCTTGAAGATCGCGCGCTGCTGGGCTCGATGTCGGACGACGTGAGCGAGCACGTGAACACGGCCATTACCAGCATGCAGTTCCAGGACCTGACGGCGCAACTGATCGAACGTACACTGCGCCGCGTCGCGGGCTTGCGTGACTTTCTGGGCACGCTGAACGACCATGGCGCAGGGATCACGCCAGACCACGGCAGCGACGAAATCGTTGACCGGCTGGGCCAGGTCAGCGTCGCGCTGGCGATCCAGTCCCTTCAGTTGCGCAGCAAGCTGCGCAGGTCGGTCGAACAGAAACACCTGGAAAGCGGCGACGTCGAGCTGTTCTGACCGCGCCGCCGCAGCACCGAATTTATTTAACAACCAATTCAACCCGGGTCCGCCCGGTGTAAAAACAGCAGGAGCACAAGATGGCAAAAACGATTCTCGCAGTCGACGATTCCAGTTCGCTACGCCAGATGGTGGCTTTCAGTCTGAAAGCCGCCGGCTACCATGTGGTGGAAGCCGTGGACGGCCAGGATGGCCTCGACAAGGCGAAGCTGCAGGCGGTTGACCTGGTGCTGACCGACCAGAACATGCCGAAGATGGATGGCCTGGCGCTGATCAAGTCGCTGCGCACGTTGCCCGGCTACGCGAAGACGCCCATCCTGATGCTCACCACCGAGTCGTCGGATGAAATGAAATCGAAGGGCCGTGCTGCCGGCGCCAATGGTTGGCTGGTCAAGCCGTTCGATCCGCAGCGCCTGATCGAGGTGGTCAAAAAAGTGATCGGTTAAGCCATGAATTTTGGCTTAGGCAACCACGAGCGGACATCCCCATGAGCATCGACATCAGCCAGTTTTACCAGGTCTTTTTCGACGAAGCAGAAGAACTGCTCGCCGAAATGGAGCGCCTGCTGCTGGGCGTCGATCTGGCAGCGCCCGACGCCGAGGACCTGAACGCGATTTTCCGCACCGCGCACTCGGTCAAGGGCGGCGCATCGACCTTCGGCCTGACCGACATGTGCGACGTCACCCACGTGCTCGAGTCGCTGCTCGACCGCATCCGCAAGGGCGAGATGGCACTGACGTCGAATCACGTGGACGCGTTTTTGGCGGCCAAGGACGCGCTCAAGATGCAGCTCGACGGTCATCGCCATGGCAAGCACGTCGACCACGAAGTCGTCGCCAACGTGCGCATGGCGCTGCATGACCTGGCCGAAGGCCTCGTGCCGGCGGCACCATTGGTCGCACCGTCGTACCTGTCGGCGCCGGTACGCGTTGACGTGCCCACCGAAGGCGCGCACCGCTACAAGATCGAATTGCCGCAAGTGGCGCAGCGCGACATCGATGCGCTGGTCGACGAGCTGGGCCTGATGGGCCGGATCTCGGTCGCGCCGCTCGACGGCGGGCGCACTGCCGTCATCATCACGACGCTGGAAAGCCTGGACGACATCATCGCCATCTGCTCGTTCGTGCTCGATCCCGATGACCTGAAAATCTTCGAGGCGCCGGCATTGACGCCCGAGCAGCGATTGATCGAAGCGGCCGAACGCAAGCGTATCGAAGATGACCAGGGCTACGGTTTCTTCGGCCCGGACGACGATGTCGCCCCTGCCGCGGGCGAGCCGTCCGAAGACGAACTGGGCTACGGCTTCTTCCAGCCGATCGAGCAGATCCGCGCTGCCGCCGGCATTGTCGACAGCGCCCCAGAACCGGTAGCGGCGCTTGCCACACAAGCCCAGAACGTGGTGGAGCACCTGGCCGAACTGGCGCTGGAAAAGAAAGCCGCGCGCAAGGACGACAAGAACGAGTCGTCATCCATCCGCGTGTCGGTCGAAAAGGTCGACCAGCTGATCAATCTGATCGGCGAACTCGTCATCACTAATGCAATGCTCGAACAGCGCAGCGCCGTACTCGATCCGATCCTGCACGAGCGCCTGCTGTCGTCGGTCAGCCAGCTCGACCGCAACACGCGCGAGCTGCAAGAGGCGGTGATGTCGATCCGGATGATGCCGATGGACTTCGTGTTCTCGCGCTTCCCGCGCATGGTGCGCGACCTGGCTGGCAAGCTCGGCAAGAAGGTCGATTTCATCACCAATGGCGCCGCGACCGAACTCGATAAAGGCCTGATCGAGCGCATCGTCGATCCGCTGACGCACCTGGTGCGCAACTCCATTGACCATGGCGTCGAAATGCCGGCCGCGCGCATTGCCGCGGGCAAGAGCGAAGCAGGGCGCCTGTTCCTGTCGGCAGGGCACCAGGGCGGGCATATCGTCATCGAAGTGGCCGACGATGGCGCCGGGCTGAATCGCGAAAAAATTCTCGCCAAGGCGGCCCAGAACGGGCTGGCCGTGACCGACACGATGACGGACGCCGAAGTCTGGCAACTGATTTTCGCGCCGGGCTTCTCGACCGCCGATACCGTCACCGACGTGTCGGGCCGCGGCGTGGGCATGGACGTGGTCAAGCGCAATATCACCGCGATGGGCGGCACGGTCGACATTCGCTCGGCGGCCGGTTTCGGCACGACGATCTCGATTTCGCTGCCGCTGACGCTGGCGATCCTGGACGGCATGTCGATCCGCAGCGGCGAAGAAATCTATATTTTGCCGCTGTCGTTTGTCGTCGAATCGCTGCAGCCGACGCCGCAGGACGTGCGCGAGATCGCCGGCCGCGGGCGCGTGCTGAAAGTGCGCGGCGAATACCTGCCGATGATCCCGCTGTACCAGATGTTCGATATCGAACCGGTGCACCGCGACCCGTCCGACGGCATCGTCGTCATCCTCGAAACCGAGGGCAAGAAGGCCGCGCTGTTCGTGGACGAACTGGTCGGGCAACAGCAGGTGGTCGTCAAGAACCTGGAAGCGAATTACCGAAAAGTGGCCGGGATTTCCGGCGCAACCATCATGGGCGACGGTGGTGTTGCCCTGATCCTCGACGTGGCAGCGCTGGTGCGCTCGTCGCGCCAGCTGGCCGACGATCCCGTCGTTCAATAAATTCTATTTTCACTGCAAACAAAGGAATACCATGTCCAACCTGGCAAACACCCTCTCGACCGACGGCACCGCGCACGACGGCGCCGGCAGCGAATTCCTTGCCTTCACCCTGGGCTCGGAAGAATACGGCATCGACATCCTGAAGGTGCAGGAAATCCGCGGCTACGAAGCCGTGACCCGCATCGCCAACGCCCCCGAATTCATCAAGGGCGTGATCAATCTGCGCGGCATCATCATTCCGGTGGTCGACATGCGCATCAAGTTCAAGCTGGGCACGCCGGTGTATGACCAGTTCACCGTCGTGATCATCCTGAACATCGGTGGCCGCATCATGGGCATGGTGGTCGACAGCGTCTCGGACGTGACCACGCTCACGCCAGACCAGATCAAGCCAGCCCCGGAAATGGGCAGCGCCTTCAATTCGGACTACATGATTGGTCTGGGCACTGTCGACGAGCGCATGCTGATCCTGGTCGACATCGACAAGCTGATGTCGTCGAGCGAAATGGGCCTGATCGACAAGCTGGCGGCGTAAGCCACCCGTCTGCGTCGGCACGAAGCACAACAATCCGGCAAGCTCGTCGAGCCCGCCCATCGTATCCAAGAAAGTCACGCACAGTGCCGCAGCAGAAAACAGAAACCAACAAAGAGTTCGATTTCACACGGCGTGATTTCGAACGGGTGCGCGCGCTGATTCACCAGCGCGCCGGCATCTCCCTGGCCGACAGCAAGCAGGAGATGGTCTACAGCCGCCTGGCCCGGCGCCTGCGCGCGACCGGCATCCAGTCGTTCACGCGCTATCTGGACGACCTGGAAGCAGGGCGCATGGACCGCGAGTGGGAGTCGTTTACCAATGCGCTGACCACCAACCTGACGTCGTTCTTCCGCGAGGCCCATCACTTCCCGCTGCTGCTCGAGCACCTCGTGGCGCTGCACAAGAAGGATTCGCGCCCGCTGCGCATCTGGTGCTCGGCCGCGTCCACCGGCGAAGAGCCGTATTCGATCGCAATGACGGCCTGCGAAGCGTTCAACACGCTCACGCCGAAGGTCGAGATCATCGCCACCGACATCGACACCAATGTGCTGGCCACGGCGTCCAATGGCGTGTACCCGATGGAGCGCATCGAGAAGGTGTCGCCGGAGCGCCTGCGCCGCTTCTTCTTGCGCGGCAAGGGCGCCCACGAAGGCATGGTGCGCATCCGTCCCGAACTGCGCTCGCTCGTGACGTTCAAGCCGCTCAATCTGCTGGCCGATGGCTGGCCGCTGGACGGGCAGTTCGACGCGATCTTTTGCCGCAACGTGATGATCTATTTCGACAAGCCGACCCAGCGCACCATCCTGAGCCGCTTCGTGCCGCTGATGAAGAGCCATGGCCTGTTGTTTGCCGGCCACTCCGAGAACTTCCTGTATGTGTCCGATTCCCTGCGCCTGCGCGGCAAGACCGTGTATGAACTCGACGCGCGCACGGCGTAAGAACGAAGGGCGACCATGAACAGCCAATTCGCAACCAATCTGTACCACGACCGCACGTTCGCGATCGATGCCGCCAAGATCCTGCCCGGCGAGTACTTCTACACCAAAGAGAACATGCTGATCGCGACCGTGCTCGGCTCGTGCGTATCGGCCTGCATCCGCGATCGCGTCACGGGCCTGGGCGGCATGAACCATTTCATGCTGCCTGACGGCGCGGCCGAGCCCAACAACCCGGTATCGGCCTCGATGCGCTATGGCACCTTCGCCATGGAGATCCTGATCAACGATCTGCTCAAGGCCGGTGCGCGCCGCGACCATCTTGAGGCGAAGGTGTTCGGCGGCGGCGCCGTGCTGCGCGGCTTCACCGCGATGAATGTCGGCGAGCGCAATGCCGCGTTCGTCATGCAGTTCCTGAAGACCGAACGGATTCCGGTGCTGGCCGAAGACCTGAATGACATTTACCCGCGCAAGGTGTTTTTCTTCCCGCGCACGGGCAAGGTGCTGGTCAAGAAGCTGATGCAGACCCATAACGACACGCTGGCCAAGCGCGAACTCGATTACGCCAAGCGACTCAAGGTCGAACCCGTCGGCGGCGCGATCGACCTGTTCTGAGCAACCACGGAGACACCATGAAAATCAAGGTCCTGATCGTCGACGACTCGGCATTGATCCGCAGCGTGATGAGCGAGATCGTCAATTCGCAACCCGATATGGAAGTGGTGGCCACGGCGCCCGATCCCCTTGTCGCGCGCGAGCTGATCAAGAAACACAATCCGGACGTGCTGACGCTCGACGTCGAGATGCCGAAGATGGATGGCCTCGACTTTCTCGAAAAACTGATGCGCCTGCGCCCGATGCCGGTGCTGATGGTCTCGTCGCTGACCGAGCGCGGCTCGGAAATCACGATGCGCGCGCTGGAGCTTGGCGCCGTCGACTTCGTCACCAAACCCAAGATATCGATCCAGAGCGGCATGCGCGAGTATGCCGACATGATCGCTGACAAGATTCGCGGCGCCGCGCGTGCGCGCATCGCACCGCGCAGCCGCACGCCCCAGGTGGCCAGCACGCAACTGTCGGCGTTGAGGAGCCCTCTCATTTCTTCCGAAAAACTGATCATCATCGGCGCCTCCACCGGCGGCACCGAAGCAATCCGCGAATTTTTGATGCAGATGCCGTCCGATTGCCCAGGCATCCTGATTGCCCAGCACATGCCGGAGGGCTTCACCACGTCATTCGCCAAGCGCCTCGATTCGCTGTGCAAGATCAGCGTGGTCGAGTCGGCTGGCAACGAGCGGGTGCTGCCCGGCCACGCGTATATCGCGCCCGGCCACTCGCACCTGTTGCTGGTGCGCTCCGGTGCGAATTACATGACGCGCATCGAGCAGAGTCCGCCCGTCAATCGCCACCGTCCATCGGTCGATGTGTTGTTTCGTTCCGCTGCGCAGGCGGCCGGTAAAAACGCCGTTGGTGTTATCCTGACCGGGATGGGCAAGGACGGCGCGGCGGGCATGCTCGAGATGCGTGAAGCCGGCGCCCACAACTTCGCTCAGGACGAAGCGAGCTGTGTGGTGTTTGGTATGCCGCGTGAAGCGATTGCCATCGGCGCTGCACATGAGGTCGGTCCATTGCAGGCTTTACCGCGCCTTGTACTCGACCATCTGGCGGCCCAAGGTGGCCGGGCGTTGCGTGTTTGAGCTGAATTCATCATCCTTCCATGCTTTGTGGGCTATTTTATCGCCGTAGAGCAACAAAAATGCTATTCTTGCGTCTGTAAAAGTAGCTTACCCAACAAACCAAATTAGTAGATTCAAACGGAGTAATTCATGGCTGATCCAAAGATGCGTTTTCTGGTTGTTGACGATTTCTCGACGATGCGCCGCATTGTCAGGAATCTGTTGAAAGAACTGGGTTATGCCAACGTCGACGAAGCAGAAGATGGCGTCATGGCGCTGGCAAAACTGCGCAGTGAATCGTTCGACTTCGTCGTGTCGGACTGGAATATGCCGAACATGGACGGCCTGACGATGCTGCAGAATATTCGCGCCGACCCGGCGCTGGCCAAACTGCCGGTGCTGATGGTGACTGCCGAAGCGAAGAAGGAAAACATCATCGCGGCAGCACAGGCAGGCGCCAGCGGGTATGTCGTCAAGCCATTCACGGCCGCGACGCTCGACGAAAAGCTGAACAAGATCTTCGAGAAACTGGACAAAGCCGGAGCCTGAAATGGTTGAGCAGAACACCGCGCCTGTTGCCGGCGCGTCCACGCACGATGAGGTGCTGAGCCGGGTCGGTCACATGACCCGTGCGCTGCATGAGAATCTGCGCGGTCTGGGCCTCGACAAGTTGATCGAGAAGGCCGCAAGCGACATCCCCGATGCGCGCGACCGGCTCGACTACGTGGCGCAGTTGTCCGAACAGGCTGCCAAGAAGGTGCTGGACGCAACCGACGCGGCCGGCCCGCTGCAGGATGCCATCGAAGCGCGTTCGACCGAGCTCAAGGCAGGTTGGCAGGCACTGCTCGACGCGCCCGCAGGTGAGGCAACGGATGCGCAATGGCGCGCGCTGGCGCAGCGCACGATCGCTGGCCTGGACGAGTCGCGGGCGGGGGCGGTTGCCACCCGCAGCGAACTGATGAGCATCATGATGGCCCAGGATTTCCAGGATCTCACGGGCCAGGTCATCGGTCGCATCACGGGCATTGCACAGAACCTCGAAAAGCAGCTGGTCCAGGTCCTGATCGATTTCGCACCAAGCGAGATCAAGCGCGAACTGGACAATGGCCTGATGAACGGTCCGCAAATCAAGCCGATGGGTACCGAAGTCGTGGCAAACCAGGGGCAGGTCGACGACCTGCTCGACAGTCTCGGGTTTTGAGCTTGCGCCGAGCAATTTGAAACGGCGCCTCCATGCATCGCACCAACTTCATTGTCCGTGAACCGCTGCTCGATCCCAGGCAGCGTGTTCTCGGTTACGAGCTATCGTGGCAACAGCACGACGGCCGTATCCCGACTGGTCCCGACCTCGAAGGCCTGGTCGGCTTTGTCGCCGAGCACGTCAACCATGTCGACCAGGGTTGGCTGCTGCGTGACAAGATCCTGTTCCTGGACGCCGTCCCCGCCATGCTGTCGACCGATGCGCTGCATGCGCTGCCGCCGGAACGCACCGTCCTTGCCTTCGATATCCGCCAGTTGACCGACGTTGACGTGCGCTCGGCCGTGCAGGCCGTGCGCGCCGGTGGCGTGGGCGTGGCCATTCGCGGCTGCGACCTCACGCTGCTGGGTCGCAATCTGGCACCGTACGCTTCGTATGTCGAAGTACGCTTTACCGGTAGCAACGTGGCGGACCAGGCCCGGACCTATGCGAGCGCGAAGCATTCTTCGCTGCGCATGGTCGGGCGGCCGGTGGGCACGTGGGCCGATTTCGATGCCTGCGCCGCGCTCGGGCTCGATGCCTTTGTCGGCAAGCTGCACCTGACCCCGCGACCGGGCAATCCCGTCAAGGGCATGAACCCGAGCCAGCAAATCATCCTGCAACTGATGCAGATGGTGCAGGCCAATGACGACGTTGGCCGGCTCGAAAGCGTGCTTAAACGCGATCCGGCGCTGACCTACAAGCTGCTGCGCTACATCAATACGGCCGGCTTTGGGGCAGGGCGCGAAGTGCAGTCGCTGCGCCAGGCCATCTCGCTGCTGGGCTACGCGCCGCTGTACCGCTGGCTGGTGCTGCTGCTGGCCACGGCCAGTGCCAGCGGCTATTCGCCGGTGCTGATGGAAACGGCTGTCGTGCGCGGTCGCCTGGCTGAATTGCTGGGGCAAAAAGCCCTGGGCCGGGGCGCCGGTGAACACCTGTTCGTGGCCGGCATGTTCTCGCTACTCGACCGTCTGCTGGGCCTGTCCATGCAGGAAGTGCTCGATGCGATCCAGTTGCCCGACGAAGTCGTCAAGGCACTGACGAAGCGCGAAGGCAGTTACGGGCCCTACCTGGCGCTGGCCGAAGCATGCGAGCTCAATTCGAACCTGGTGGCGTCGCTGGCGGCGACGCTGGGGCTGAGTCCGTCCGACGTCAATGAAGCGCATTTGTCGGCGCTGGCGTGGGCGCAGAGCGTGGGGCTGGACGGCTAGTCTGTCGCCCCCTGTGCATACGTGGCGGCGTCTGTTTGGTGGCTCTGCTAGCATGCCGGATGAAAAATATTCTCCTGGTCGACGATCTGGGCATCGATGTCATGCTGACGCGACTTGCCCTGCAAGAATTCGCGTTCGACCACCAACTGGTCGTGGCAGGCGATGGCGCCCAGGCGTACGAGATGCTTCGCGAGCAGCGCTTCGATCTGCTGCTCCTCGACATCAAGATGCCGCAGGTCGACGGGTTCGAGCTGCTGGCGCGTCTGCGCGCCGAGGCGCTGGCCGGGATGCCCGTCATCGTCGTGTCAGGCTCCGGCCTCGCGGCCGATCGTGAACGCGCCCAGGCGCTGGGTGTCGACGACTATGTGCAGAAAGCCGTCGATTACACCGGGTTCAAGCGGGAGTTGAAAGCAGCGCTGGTGCGCCAGGGCTGCCCGGCGGGCTGAGGCCCGCGGGGCGGCTCAAGCGATCAGATTTCCAGATTGTCGATCAGGCGCGTGTTGCCCAGCTTGGCTGCGGCAAGCACGACCAGCGGCGCGCCATTCGTCAGGTCGGCCGCGTCCGGGGCCTGCAGGTCGCCACGCTTGCGCACCGAAATATAGTCCGGCTTCCAGCCACGCTCGGCCAGCGCCGCCATCGCACGCGCTTCGACTTGCGCAATATCGCGTTCGCCGGCGCGCACGCTGTCGGCGACTGCATTCAGGTTCTGGTACAGGGTCGGTGCTTCAGCCCGCTCGGTCTCCGACAGATAGCCGTTACGCGACGACAGTGCCAGGCCGTCTTCGGCGCGGTACGTTTCGGCGCCGATGATCTGGGTTGGCATGGCGAACTGGCGCGCCATATTGCGCACGATCATCAGCTGCTGATAATCCTTCTTGCCAAACACCGCCACGCGCGGCTGCACGCACGAGAACAGCTTGGTGACCACCGTGCAGACACCTTCGAAGAAGCCGGGACGGAATTCGCCTTCCAGCGTGCTGCCCAGGCCATCGGGCGGGCGCACACGGTACTCTTGCGGCTCCGGGTACAGGTCTTTCTCGGTCGGCGCGAACAGCACGTAGACGCCTTCTTTTTCCAGCTTGGCCACGTCTTCATGGAACGTGCGCGGGTATTTGTCGAAGTCTTCGTTGGGGCCGAATTGCAGGCGGTTGACGAAGATCGACGCGACGACCGGGTCGCCATGGCGGCGCGCCAGGCGCATCAGCGACAGGTGGCCTTCGTGCAGATTGCCCATCGTCGGCACGAATGCCGTGCGCAGTTGGCCGCTGAGCTGGTCGCGCAGTTCGTCGATGGAAGAGATGATTTTCATGATGGATCGGGTCAGGAGAGGCCGGCGTTATGCCGGCGAATAGGCCAGTCGCACGTAGATCGGTGCAAACGGTTCGGCCTGGGTAATTTCAATCAGGGTTTCTTTGGCAAGTTCGAGCATCGCGACGAAATGCACGACGACAATCGGCACCGTGTGCTGGCCCGCGAACAGGTCGCCGAACTCGACAAAGCGCTGTGACTGCAGCGTGCGCAGGATGGCCGACATGTGCTCGCGCACCGACAGTTCCTGGCGGCCGATCCGGTGATGCTGGGTCAGCTTCGCGCGGCGCAGTACATCGAGCCAGGCGCGCTGCAAATCCCATGGATCGACATCGGGCAGCGGCTGGACCAGGCCTTGTTCGACGAACAGCTCGGGCCGGACAAAGTCGCGGCCTTCCTGCGGCACATTGCCCAACGCGACGGCGGCGGTCTTGATCTGCTCATAGTCCAGCAGACGACGCACCAGTTCGGCGCGCGGGTCGCCAGCATCCTCGATCAATTCGTCCTGGCGCTTGGGCAGCAGCATGCGCGACTTGATCTCGATCAGCATTGCCGCCATCAACAGGTATTCCGCGGCCAGCTCGAGATTGCTCTTGCGGATCTGCTCGACATAGACGAGGTATTGCAGGGTGACCTGCGCCATCGGGATATCGAGGATATTGAAGTTTTGCCGCCGGATCAGGTACAGCAGCAGATCGAGCGGGCCTTCAAATGCGTCAAGAAAAATCTCGAGCGCATCGGGCGGGATGTACAGGTCATTCGGCAAGCGCGTGAGCGGTTCGCCGTACAGGCGTGCCAGGGTGGCGTCGACCGGCGCAGGATGCGGTGTTTCCATGGCGGGCTGGACAGCCTGAGTGTGTACCTCATCGTGTCCGTCAGCCGCCCCGTCGGGCATCATGCGCGCGACCGTCCTCAGACCTTGTTCTGGTACGGATAAGCTTGCTGGCGCAGGCGCGACTCTTCAGTGCGTGCCTGTTCGTCGAGCGAGACGGGGGACTTGTCCCACAGCAGCGCGCGACCGGCCACCTGGCCGGCATCCATCTCTGGATGCTGTTTCTTCAGTTCCGAGATGAACTTGGTATGCTCGGATTCGTAGTTCACGTGTTTTTTCGAGAAGATCATGATTGGCTTCGTGGGTGCAATGGAACAGCGGCTTGACGACACCTGGGGCGGGGTAGATTCCTGCGCCCCGCCGTGGGTGTCGTCAAGTATGACGATGTTGCGCTTACTTGTGCAGCGCGTTCAGCTGGCGCGCGATGATGTCGTGGTTCAGCCACAGCACCGGGGCAATTTTTTCGGACGCGCCATGGAACATCAGCGGGCCGGCGCCTTCCAGCACCAGGCTCGACAGGTGATCGGTGATCAGCGCTTTCTTGTCCTTGTGCAGCGCCGTGATCGCTTCCGAGGTGCCGATCATCACATCGGCCAGGGCCGGCGTGTTGTCCATCGGCCAGGCCTCGAAATTGCGGAACTCGGCGCTGGTGGCGTCGTTGTTGTAGCCCTCGATGGTGTCGAGCAATTGCTGCAATGACGTGCCTTCGCCCAGCAATTCTTCGCAGATACGCCACTGCTCATCGGCCCAGGCGCCGCCGCCTTCGCGCTTGAGCGCGACCAGCAACGGGAACAGCGACAGTTCCACGCCGACAAAGATGTCCGACGAATTCGTGCGGATTTCCGGGCAGTTGAACACGGTGGCAGTGATGCCGTTCTTCCACGCTGCTTCGGCCACCGACTCCAGGCGCATCTTGGCATAGCCCTGCGTGTAGTTGGTGTAGGTCTGCCAGTGGTACTCGCCGCCGATCAGGATCTCGGTGCCATGGTAGCCATAGGCCGTGTAGCGCACTTCGCCGCCGCTTTGGGTCACGCGGTCGCGGATCGTGGCCGACGCGTCGATCAGGTATTTGAGCGTGTTGGCCGAGACTTCGTCGAAGTTCATCAGGATCAATTTGCCCAGATCGCTCTCGAGCAGGGCGCGCGAGGACATGAAGCGCTCGCCGCGGCCTTTGTAGATGCGGTTGGCAATGGCCAGGAAGGCCTTGATCTTCGGGATGCCGCCGGCCATCGTATGGGCGAAGAACACGTTCGCGCCCTGCGGCACCAGCTTGTCGATTTCCTGCATGACCTGCGCAGCCGAGGTCGTGAAGCGGCGCACGCCGGCTTCGCGGCAACGCTCGATGTGCTCCCAGTCCAGCGTTTCTTCTTGCCAGGTTTTCAGCGTGATCCCGGACAGCATTTCGGTCGGGTTCTTTTCGCCCTCCGGTGCATCCATGTCGAAGCCGGCCATCAGCGGCACATTGATGATGCGGCCGCCCAGCTTTTCTTCGGCTTCGGCCAGCTCGGCGGCGTCCAGCGGGCGCAGTGCGCCGGTCTCGTCGCGACGGCCGACGGTGATGCCGACGATCGTCATGCCGGCGGCGCGCGCTTCGTCGATCAGGCCATTCACGTAGCCGCGGCCGAACAGTTCACCGAACAGGACGAACACGTCGCCTTTGCGGAACACGTTGGCGGTCGGAATATGGCGCAGGGGAGTCAAATCGGTCATGGTTCTTGGCTACCTATCAAAAGAGTTTGTAGGGCGTCTTGTCATAGTTTAAACATGGCATTGTACACCCGGTACTGGCCCCGGAATTCGCTTCCGGGACCGTCCGACGGCAGGCTGGCGGCCACATCATCGTGGCACGCCAGGCCAGGCGCCGGCGTGGAGCATTAGCGGATGCGCATGCCTGGCGTCGCGCCCGGCATCGGGTCGAGCAGGTACAGGCCGGGATTGGTTTTTTCGTCAGCGCTTGATGCGCACAGCACCATGCCTTCGGACACGCCGAACTTCATCTTGCGTGGGGCCAGGTTGGCCACCAGCACGGTCAGCTTGCCGATCAGGTCTTCCGGCTGGTATGCCGACTTGATGCCCGAGAACACATTGCGGTGACGGCCTTCGCCGACATCGAGCGTCAGGCGCAGCAATTTGGTCGACCCTTCGACGTGTTCGCAGTTGACGATTTTCGCGACGCGCAGGTCGATCTTGGCGAAGTCGTCGATCGTGATGGTCGGGGCCAGGGCTTCGATGTCGCCTTCGTCCGACGCGTCGGTCACTGGCGTAGACGCCGGGGCGATCGCCGCAGCGGCTGCCGGTGCGGCGATCGCCGGAGCAGGCGCCGCCGGGACCGGCTTGTCGAACAGGTTCTCGACCATCTTGGCATCGACGCGCTGCATCAGGTGCGTGTAGGTGCCGATGGTGCGGCCGAGCATCGATTCGTAGACGGCGGCGCCATGGGTATCGGCCCAGCTCAGTTCAGCGTCGCCCAGGAATTCGGCAACGCGCGCGGCCACTTGCGGCAGCACCGGCTGCAGCATGATCGTCAGTTGACGGAACAGGATCAGCGCGGTCGTGCAGACGTCATGCAGTTCGGCCGTTTTGGTCTCGTCCTTGGCCAGGATCCATGGCTTGTGTTCATCGACGTACTGGTTGATGACGTCGGCGATTTCCATGATTTCGCGCAGTGCGCGGCCATACTCGCGCGCCTCGAAGCTGGCGGCCACCGATGCCTGGCGCTCGGCGCCGTCGTGCATCAGCGCCTTGCAGATCCAGTCGCGGCCCAGCGGCGAGACGCTGTCGGCCAGCTTGCCGTCAAAGCGCTTGGCGATGAAGCCGGCGCAGCGGCTGGCGATATTCACGTACTTGCCGATCAGGTCGCTGTTGACGCGGGCCACGAAGTCGTCGCCGTTGAAGTCCAGGTCTTCCACTTTGGCGTTGAGCTTGAAGGCCAGGTAGTAGCGCAGCCACTCCGGGTTCATGCCCAGTTCCAGGTAGCGCAGCGGCGAAATGCCGGTGCCGCGCGACTTCGACATTTTTTCATTGTTCACCGTCAGGTGGCCGTGGACGGCGACCTTCAGGTTGTCGATGATCGGGTGGCCCGAGAAATTGAGCATCGCCGGCCAGAACAGCAGGTGGAACGAGACAATATCTTTACCGATGAAGTGCAGCTGTTCGGCGGCCGGGTCGTTCAGGAACGCCTCGACATCCAGGCCCTGCTTGTCGAAGTAGTTTTTCAGGCTGGCCAGGTAGCCGACCGGCGCGTCCAGCCACACGTAGAAGAACTTGCCGGGTGCATCCGGAATCGGGATGCCGAAGTAGGGCGCGTCGCGCGAGATGTCCCAGTCGGCCAGCTTTTCGCCAGACTCGCCCAGCCATTCCGACACCTTGTTGACCATTTCCGGCTGCAGGCGGCCTGGGGTATTGAGCCATTCCTTGAGGAACGCGAAGCAGCGCGGGTCGGACAGCTTGAAGAAGTACTGCTCCGACGGCTTGAGCACGGGCGTGGAGCCGGTGAAGACCGAGAACGGGTTGATCAGTTCGGTTGGCTGGTAGGCGGCGCCGCAGACTTCGCAGTTGTCGCCGTACTGGTCCTTGGCGTGGCAGACCGGGCACTCGCCCTTGATGTTGCGGTCGGCCAGGAACATGCCCTTGACCGGATCGTAGAAGCGGTCGACGGTCTTGGTGACGATCAGGCCGGCATCGCGCAGCTTGCGGTAAATGTCTTGCGAGAGTTCGACGTTCTCGGGCGAATCGGTGGAATACCAGTTATCGAAGGCGATGTGGAAGCCATCGAGGTATTGCGCGCGGCCGGCGGCGATCTTGGCCACGAATTCCTGTGGCGTGATGTTTTCTTTTTCGGCCGCGATCATGATCGGCGTGCCGTGCGTATCGTCGGCGCAGACGAAATGCACTTCGCGTTTCTGGCCGCCCTGCGCATTGCCTTCGCGCTGCATTCGCTGGAAGCGGACCCAGATGTCGGCCTGGATGTACTCCATCATGTGGCCGATATGGAAGGCAGCATTGGCGTAGGGCAGTGCGGTGGTGACGAACAGCTTGCGGGTCATGGTTGAAACGCTTCGGTTATATGAAAAGAAGCATTTTAACAGCGGATGGCCCTGTGCGCGCAGGGGGTATTCCCCGTGGTTTACGACCAACAGGCTGGCTGCCCTGCCGTTTTGCGCTACACTTCGCCCCAATATCAATCGGAGAACACCCGGAGAGCACCATGAGCATCACTGAAAGCGATATCAAGACGGCATTGGCGAGCGTGATCGACCCCAATACCACCAAGGATTTCATCACCACCAAGTCGATCAAGAACATCAATATCGACAATGGCCAGGTCACGTTCGAGCTGGAACTGGGCTACCCGGCCGCCAGCCAGGTCGAGATGCTGCGCCAGATGGCGGCCAGCGCCGTGCTGGCCCTGCCAGGCGTCGAAGGCGTGGCAATTCGCGCCTACAGCAAGATCGTGTCGCACACGGTCCAGCGCGGCATGAAGGTGATGCCGAACGTGAAGAACATCATCGCGGTTGCCTCGGGCAAGGGCGGCGTCGGCAAATCGACGACGGCCGTGAACCTGGCCCTGGCGCTGCACGCCGAAGGCGCCAGCGTCGGCATCCTGGATGCGGACATCTATGGTCCGTCGCAGCCGATGATGCTGGGCGTGAGCGGTCGCCCGCTGACCAATGACGGCAAGAGCATGGAGCCACTGGAAAACCACGGCATCCAGGTGTCGTCGGTGGGCTTCATGATTGATCCCGATGAGCCGATGGTGTGGCGCGGCCCGATGGCCAGTGGCGCGCTGCAACAGCTGCTCGAGCAGACCAACTGGCGCGATCTCGACTACCTGATCGTCGACATGCCGCCAGGCACCGGCGACATCCAGCTGACGCTGTCGCAGAAAGTGCCGGTCACGGGCGCCGTGATCGTCACCACGCCGCAGGACATCGCCTTGCTCGACGCGCGCAAGGGCCTCAAGATGTTCGAAAAAGTCGGGATCCCGATCCTGGGCGTGGTCGAGAACATGAGCACCCACACCTGCACCAACTGCGGCCACACCGAAGCGATCTTCGGTCACGGCGGTGGCGAGAAGATGTGCGCCGATTTCGGCATCGAATTCCTCGGCGCGCTGCCGTTGACGATGTCGATCCGCGAGCAGGCCGATGCCGGTCGTCCGACCGTCGTCGCCGATCCGGATGGCGCCGTTGCCGCGGTCTACAAGCAGATCGCCCGCAAGGTCGCGATCAAGATCGCCGACAAGGCCAAGGACATGAGCAGCAAGTTCCCGAGCATCGTCGTCAGGAACGACTGACCATAAGCCTGGCCGGGCCTGGTGCCCGGACCCGTTTCACAAAGCCCCTGCGCAACGCTGTTGTGCAGGGGCTTTGTTCATTTTGCAGGCCGATGTCGTGTGGGGAGGCGGCCGGTGGTGCTGGGCGTGTCCGGCAAGGCCGCTCGGCCAATCGCGCCGTGGTGCGCCGTTGTGCGCCGTTGTGCGCCGTCAGGCAGACTGGGCGAGGGGCCATGGGGGATGCATGCTGGCCGGCCGGGCGTCGGGGTAGAATACGCCTTTTACCTGATTGCTTTCCGCCATGACCGTCCGCACCCGTTTTGCTCCCAGCCCGACCGGCTATCTCCACGTTGGCGGCGCGCGCACCGCGCTGTATTCGTGGGCCTATGCCCGCCACTTCGGCGGCACTTTCATCCTGCGCATCGAAGACACCGACCTCGAACGTTCGACGCCGGAAGCCGTGCAGGCCATCCTCGACGGCATGAAGTGGCTGGGCCTGGAGCACGACGAAGGCCCGTTCTACCAGATGCAGCGCATGGACCGCTACCGCGAAGTGGTCGCTGGCATGCTCGACGCCGGCACCGCCTACCTGTGTTACTCGTCGCCTGACGAAGTGGAAGCGATGCGCGAGCGCATGCGCGCAGCCGGCGAGAAGCCGCGCTACGACGGCACCTGGCGCCCGGAAGATGGCAAGACCCTGCCAGCCGTGCCGGAAGGCGTCAAGCCGGTGGTGCGTTTCAAGAATCCGCTCGATGGCGACGTGACCTGGACGGACGTGGTCAAGGGCACGATCACGATCGGCAACAAGGAGCTCGACGATCTGGTTATCGCGCGGCCGGACGGCACGCCGACCTATAACTTCTGCGTCGCGGTCGACGACTGGGACATGAAGATCACGCACGTACTGCGCGGCGACGATCACGTCAACAACACGCCACGCCAGATCAACATCCTGCGCGCGCTCGGCGCCGAGCTGCCGCTGTATGGCCACCTGCCGATGATTCTAGGCACCGATGGCGCAAAGCTGTCCAAGCGCCATGGCGCCGTGAGTGTCATGGATTATCCGGAGCAGGGCTATCTGCCTGAAGCGATGCTCAACTACCTGGCGCGTTTGGGCTGGAGCCACGGCGACGACGAAGTGTTCTCGATGGCGCAGTTCACCGAGTGGTTCAACCTGGAACACCTGACCGCATCGGCGGCCCAGTTCAATCCGGAAAAGCTGAACTGGCTGAACAACCACTATATCAAGGCAGCCGACAACGAGCGCCTGGCCGCACTGGCGCTGCCAAAGCTCGAACGCGACGGTGCGCGCTTCGATGGCGCGCCGGCACTGCCAACCGTGCTGGGCCTGATGAAGGAACGCGCGAACACGATCAACGAGCTGGCCGATGCTGCCATGCTGTTCTACCGCGATCCGCAGCCGGATGCAGAGCAACTGGCGCTGCACCTGACCGAAGCCGTGCGCGGGGCACTGGCGCTGTTCGCGGAGCGTTGCGCCACGGTCGCGTGGGACAAGGCGTCGCTGGCAGCCATGATCAAGGAAGTATTGGCGGCCCACAGTCTCAAGATGCCGCAACTGGCCATGCCACTGCGCCTGCTGCTGACAGGCCAGTTGCAGACGCCGGCGATCGATGTGGTGCTGGAATTGTTCGGCCGCGACGTCGTGCTGGCGCGCGTGCAGAAGGGGCTGTAACAGCCCGCATGGGACACCCCGTTTCAACGTCTCAAAACGTTGTTTGCGAAATGCAAGGGTGTCCTATATAATGCTCGCACTTCAGCGCTGCGGGGGTATAGCTCAGCTGGGAGAGCGCTTGCATGGCATGCAAGAGGTCAGCGGTTCGATCCCGCTTACCTCCACCAACTCTGAAGTGTGGCAGTGGTTTTGCCTCGGTAATGATGTGACGCTGTGTAGCCAGCAGCAAAGTAGTTGTGAAGTAGTAATGCAGTAATCGGTTGTTCATGGTCCCCATCGTCTAGAGGCCTAGGACATCACCCTTTCACGGTGAGTACCGGGGTTCGAATCCCCGTGGGGACGCCAGCTTGCTGGTTAGAATAACAAGACACAGTATGCGAGCAGCATGCGCTACTGGTCGAAGCAGGTGCAGTGTAGTAAAATGTTGTTTTCCCGTGGGGGGTATAGCTCAGCTGGGAGAGCGCTTGCATGGCATGCAAGAGGTCAGCGGTTCGATCCCGCTTACCTCCACCACGTAAAAGAAAACGACATTGAGTAGTACCGCAGTAGTAGTAAAGCAAGCGCAGTAAAAGTTTCAGCAAGTCCAGGGTCCCCATCGTCTAGAGGCCTAGGACATCACCCTTTCACGGTGAGTACCGGGGTTCGAATCCCCGTGGGGACGCCAAGAATTTGGCAGATGTGCCGCGCCAGCGGCGGCGCGTCAAAGCCAGTAGCATCATGTAGTTGCAGTGCGCTCGTCAGAGCAAAACAGTTTTAGGTCCCCATCGTCTAGAGGCCTAGGACATCACCCTTTCACGGTGAGTACCGGGGTTCGAATCCCCGTGGGGACGCCAGTTTAAAACCGGGGTAGACCAACGCGCTTGCGCGGAGAGGTGCTCCGGTTTTTCTATTGTGACGCTACATTTGTGTGCGCAATGGTTTGGTTGTAAAGTAGGATCGCAGGATCGTCATTGTGATGGTTTGCGAAGGTTGCGACAGTTTCGTGATGTTCTGCGTTGCAGTCAGCAGCATCGGGCAACACGCAGTCGGTAATATGCAGCACCAGTTTTAGGTCCCCATCGTCTAGAGGCCTAGGACATCACCCTTTCACGGTGAGTACCGGGGTTCGAATCCCCGTGGGGACGCCAGACAGAAAGCCGGAGCCGGCCACGACAGTGGGGCTCCGGTTTTTTTTCGTCTGCGACACGGTCGCGCGGCGCTTCGTACTTCACCAACCTGACACCCGCAGCGTGCCGAACGGATATGGCAGCGTCGGGCCTTGATTCGGCATGCCCTGCTGTTGCATGCCCTGATGCTGCATGCTGACCCCCGCCGCGCTGAGCCATCCACCGTCATGGGTTGCCATGCCATGCATGCCAACCGGCGCACCAAACCCTGCTGCCGTGCTCTGCCAGGGCATCGTTTGCTGCGCCGTAGGCAAGCCCAGCGCCACCAGCGCATCGGGCAAGCCATAGCCAATGTGGTTGGGATCATTCAGCGTGACAGGGCGCGCGCTCATCCGTAGAACGTGGAATAGCCGTTCGACCCGTTCCGGCGAGCGGGCTTGCAGCATCGACCCGAATTCGGGTCTGTGTGCCAGCACGAGTGCAGCCAGGCCCGACACATGCGGCGCCGCCATCGACGTCCCGTCCCATGCGGCGAAATTATTTGGCGGCACCGACGACACGACGGCCACACCGGGCGCGCACACATCGACCTGCGGCCCGAAGCAGCTGAAGCGCGCCGTGAAGTAGCCATACACGTCGATGTCGGCGCCGATGGTTTCGGCATGGTAGCTGTCTGCCGGGAACTCGCCGATCTTGCCGATGGCCGCGACGGCCAGCACATGTGACGATGACGCCGGATATTGCACGGCAGCGGCCGAATTGCCGGCGGCGGCAATGCAGGCGACCCCGGCCTGCTTGGCGCGCACGATCTGGCGCTCGAGCGCTTCGGAGGGCGCTGAGCCACCCAGGCTCATGTTGACGATGTCGATGCCCTGCTCGATGCAGTATTCGAGCGCGTCGATCAGCTGGCTGACCTGGCCGCCGGGGAACAGTTTGCAAACGTGGATTTCGGCTTCGGGCGCGAAGCCGCGGATGCCCCAGGTCGGATCGGTGGCGGCAATCACGCCGGTGCAGTGCGAGCCGTGGCCAAGCGTGTCCACATTCCAGGTGCTGCGGTCGGTGCGCTTGTTGATGACGTCGAAGCCTTCGTGGATCTCGTTCAGGTTGCCATGCGTGGTAGCGGCGCCGGAATCGATGACGGCCACCTTGATGCCACGCCCGCGATAATGCTGGGGTACCTGATCGAGGCGCATGGCCCGTGCTCCCCAGCCCATGGCGTTTTGCTGCGGCAGGCCGCGCAGCGCCGGCCATTCGGCCAGGGGGCGCAGCATGACGACGTTTGCCTCTTGCAGGCTCAGGTCGGGATCGCGCTGGTAGAAGCTCCAGTAATCGGCGCGTGGTTTCACATACAGGCCGCTGATCGTGTGTGGATCGTCGCCATACAGGCGCAGGCGCGCCACGCCGTCGGTGCCGGTAACGGCGGTACTTGGCAGCACGCCGCCGAACAGCGAAACCTCGACCTCGGGCAGGGGCGCACCGTCAGTGCCCACGACCGCCAGCAAGAGTTCGCACTGCGGTCCCTGATAGGGCGTGAGCGCGCTCACCAGGTCGGGGCGGCGCAGCATGGGGTCAAGCAATGCGAGGTGCTGGTCGCGTTCGACGAGCAACTGGCCCTGGCCGCGCTGCAGCAGTTCGCCCGCTTTTTGATCGGTCATGCGCGCGACGACGATGCCCTCGGCGCCGTCACCCATCGAAGATGGCCCGAAACCGGCCGTGGTCAGCCCGGCGCGCGGCGTGATGGTGTCGACCACGTCGATATCGGGCATGGCGGTGAGCGCTTGCTGCACCGCCGACAGGCCCAGCGGCGTCATCCAGCTGCTGGTGCCGAATGCGCCGAGCACGGCACGCGGCGCCACCAGGTATTTTTTCTTGCGCTCGGTGACCGGGCGCCCGCGCGCAGGGGCGGGGCTGCTGCCGGTATCGGCGCGGGCGTCTCCTGCACCGTCATGCAACTCGGTGGGCGTCTGCTGCGAATCGGCAGCACCGCCTTTTGCTTGTTTGGCCATAGTGTGTCCTTTGCCCGGCGCCGTTCAGTCGGACAGCGAGAGGGGTTGGTCGGGTTCGATCGTTAACTGGTCAAGAGTCTGCTGCCGCAGCCGCTCGGCAGTGGGTGCGTCGGTTTCGACGACCGCCGTGTGTGGCGGGCCGGACGACGGACCGATCAGGTCGACGACCTGCACGCCGGGTTCGGCGCTCAGGGTCGCCAGGAACCGGACGAGTTCGTTGTCGTCGTTTGCAGCGCGCACGATGTAGCGGCCGGGAGAAGCAGGGGGCAGGGAAGCCGGCATGGCGGGGACTCCTCGGCGCCAGATCACTGCAGGCAATTGCCTGCAATAACCTGGCTGTATGTCATGGTGTGGTGTGGCTCATGGTTTAGTGCACGGTTTGCTGGCCGAACTGGCCAGACTGGCCGTACTGCGCTTGCTGACCGGTGAACTGGCCACCGAGTTGTCCACCGAGTTGGCCACCGAGCTGGTTGCCGAACTGCTGCCCGTACGGATCAACGGATGCGGGTATATAACGGCCAAGCTGCGCCGCCACGCCGCCGATCGCGGCGCCCAGGCCCTGGTTGCCCAGCTGCTCGCCGATGAAGCCGCCGACCGGCCGTGCATACTGGGTGATCGCATTGCTGAGCCAACCCTGCGGCGCCAGTTGACCGCCTTGCTGCACGATCTGCTGTTGCAGCATGACGGCCTGCTGCTGGACCTGCTGCAGCAGTTGTTGCAATTGCTGCTGCTGGGCCTGCAACTGCTGTAGCTGGACCATCGGGTGTTGCTGCTGGACCTGTTGCTGCGCTAGCGGGTCGGCGCCGAGCGGCAATAGCCGGGCATAGCCGGAATAGTCGCTGATCATATTGCCGAGGTGGCGGTTGCCGGTCAGGTTGCCGACCAGGGCGCCGGCAGGCTTGCCGATCGTGCTGATCAGATTGCCGAAGAAACCACCCTGCGGGGTCAACTGCCCTTGCAGCTGCTGCATCTGCTGTTGCTGTTGAAGTTGTTGCAGTTGCTGCAGCTGTTGCATCTGCTGGAGTTGCTGCAGCTGTTGCGGATCGATCTGCTGCTGCACACCCATGGCAGCGGCCGGATCGACCGAGAATGGCGACAGGTGACCGAGGAAGTTGCCGGCCATTTCGCCGATGCGCCCGCCCGCGCCACTATTGCCAAACCAGCCCCCGATGCCGCGGCCAACGGCGCCGCCTAGCGCGCCGCCGAACATGCTGCCCAGGCCTTGTGGTGCAAACTGTGGTTGACCAAATGGTTGTTGAAATTCGTTCATGGTGCTAAGCCTCCGGTTGATCGGTCGCGTTGAGACTGGCTTGAAACAGCAAGGGCCTGCCACAAACGACCGTGTTCATATGATTCGCGCCGCGGCGTGACCGGTGGCGCGAGGGAAGGGCAGGATGGCGGCCTTTCGAGGCTGCTTTTCCTGCAGGTAGGCGTTCGACCGGTGTCTGGCGGTGAAGTTTTGGTCTTATGGCGATGTGGGCAACGTTAAAATCGCGCTTTGCGGTAGCGCAGACGCGCGTCAGAAAGGCCCAACTTTCTTCGCGATGCGCACTGGGGCTTGAGAAAAATCACCACGTAAATCCGGGTTAGAATGACGACCTTCGTCTTCGCGCATCACGGCGCCGCCCGCATCCATGTCCCTGTCTTCCTCCGCGCCGTCGCTGGCGATCTTCTGCAAGGTCATCGATAACTATGGGGACATCGGCATCTGCTGGCGCCTGGCGCGCCAGCTGTGCCACGAGCATGCGCTGGCGGTCACGCTGTGGGTCGACGACCTGGTCAGTTTCCGGCGCATCTGCCCCGAGGTGGATCCGGTGGAAACGCGGCAAGCGATACAAGGCGTCACAGTGCGTCACTGGCAGGATCAGGGTGGCCAGTTCCACGCTCGTGACATCCCCGACGTCGTCATCGAGTTCTTCGGTTGTGAGCTGCCGCCCGACTACCAGCGGGCGATGGCCGCCCGCACGCCGCGCCCCGTATGGCTGAACTACGAGGGCTTGACGGCCGAGGACTGGGTCGAGGGCTGCCACCGCCTGCCGTCGATGCATCCGCGTCTGCCCCTGACCAAGCATTTCTATTTCCCGGGCTTTAATGCGCGTACCGGCGGGCTGCTGTACGAAGCGGGACTGGACGCGCGCCGTCGTGCATTTCAGCAGGATGGCGCTGCGGTGACCGATTTCCTGGCCCGCTTCGGCGTTACCGCGGCCGAGGCAGCAGGGCGCAAGGTGTCGCTGTTCTGCTACCTTGACGCGCCGGTAACCGCACTGCTCGACACCTGGCGGGGCGGCGCCACCCCCACGCTGTGCCTGGTGCCGGAAGGCGTCGCGTCCGGGCAGGTCGGCGCCTTCCTGGGCACCGCGCCAGTGGCCGGCGCGAGCGCGAGCCATGGCCAATTGACGGTACGCGTGCTGCCATTCCTGCCCCAGGCCGATTACGACCTGTTACTCTGGGCCTGCGACGTCAATTTCGTGCGTGGCGAAGATTCGTGGGTGCGGGCGCAATGGGCCGGTCGCCCGTTCGTCTGGCACATTTATCCGCAGGACGAGAGTCTGCACCACAAGAAGCTGCACGCGTTCTTGGCGCTGTACGCGCGAGGGGCGCCGGCACTGGCGGCGTACATGCTTGGCTGGAACGGTGCGCAGCCGATGGATGATCACCGGGCCGCATGGAATGCGCTCGACGCCGCGTTGCCCGACATCGCGGCGCAAGCCGATGCCTGGCACCAGACGGTGCTTGCGCAGGGCGATCTGGTCACGCAACTGCTCGATTTCGTGCGCGATCTGCAGTTTGCCCAGGAAAACAGCGTATAATGCCCGGTTAGTTTCTAACGGATTCCGACGATCAAACGCAGGTCCGGGGCCTTCGGCCCACCAGCCGGCGATGATTTAATGCAACTATCTTTTTACGTAAAATATCTATGAAACCCGCAAAAGAAATTCGTGTTGGCAACATCATCATGGTTGATGAAAAGCCGTTCATCGTGCTGCGTTCCGACGTCAACGGCTCGAGCCGCACGGGCTTCACCTACAAGTGGAAGATGAAGAATCTTCTGACCAATGCACCGCTGGAAAACGTGTTCCGTGGCGATGACAAGTTCGACGTCGTCGTGCTGGACAAGAAGCCAGTGACCTACTCGTACTTCGCCGATCCGCTGTATGTCTTCATGGACGCCGATTACGAACAGTTCGAAATCGAAGAAGAGAACCTGGGCGACGCACTGCACTACCTGAAAGACGGTATGGAATGCGAAGCCGTGTTCTATGACGGCAAGGCCATCTCGGTCGAACTGCCAACCACGATCGCACGCCAGATCGTGTACTCGGAGCCAGCAGTCAAGGGCAACACGTCGGGCAACGTCCTGAAAGAAGCCAAGATCGAAAACGCCATCGAAGGCAAGCAGCACACCGTGATGGTGCCGTTGTTCGTCAGCGGCGACGACATGATCGAAATCGACACCCGTACCAACGAGTACAAGAAAGTCGTGCGTAACTAAGCACGGGTTTCCCCATAAAAAAAACGCTGCCTCGGCAGCGTTTTTTTTTATGGGCGGGGCAAGCCAATCCGTGCTATATCGGATGGTGCAGTGACGTAGGGTGGACGGCTCTGCCGTCCACGCGTTCAATCAAGCCCATCGAACCCCGCGATCTAACACAGCGCCGGTTTGGTTTGAACGCGTGGACGGCGTAGCCGCCCACCCTACAGCCAGCAGTACTACCCAACTCTACCTGCGGCGCAGCTGCGCCAGATCCCGCACCGCGCCGCGATCGGCCGACGTGGTCAGCGCCGCATAGGCCTGCAGCGCCTGCGACACGTAACGCTCGCGCCCCAGCGGCTGCCAGGCATCCGCGCCCAGCGCCTCCATCGCCGCGCGGCGGTGCGCCAGTTCCTCGGTCGTCACGCGCAGGTTGATGGTGCGCTCGGGGATGTCGATGTCGACCATGTCGCCTTCCTGCACCAGCCCGATTGCGCCGCCTTCGGCCGCTTCGGGCGACGCGTGCCCGATCACCAGGCCCGACGAACCGCCCGAGAACCGGCCATCGGTAAACAATGCGCAGGCCTTGCCCAGGCCCTTGGACTTGATGTACGAGGTCGGGTACAGCATCTCCTGCATGCCCGGTCCGCCTTTCGGGCCTTCGTAGCGGATGATGACGACGTCGCCCGCCACCACGTTGTCGCCCAGGATCGCTTCGACTGCCGCGTCCTGGCTCTCGAACACACGCGCCTTGCCCGAGAACTTGAGGATGCTCTCGTCCACGCCGGCCGTCTTCACGATGCAGCCTTTTTCGGCGATATTGCCGTACAAGACCGCCAGGCCGCCATCCTTCGAATACGCGTGTTCACGGTCGCGGATGCAACCCATTGCGCGGTCGAGGTCGTTCTTCTCGTAGCGCTCGGCCTGCGAAAACGCCACCTGGGTTGGCACGCCGCCCGGCGCCGCGCGGAACCATTGGTGCACGGCTTCGTCGGTGCTGACCGCGATGTCGTATTTTTCAATGGCCGCCGCCATCGTCGGGCTGTGGATCGTCGGCAGCGATGTGTCGAACAGGCCGGCGCGCGCCAGTTCGCCGAGGATCGAGAAGATGCCGCCGGCGCGGTGCACGTCTTCGATATGGTATTTGTCGGTCATCGGCGCCACCTTGCACAGGCAGGGCACCAGGCGCGAGATGCGGTCGATGTCGGCCATCGTGAAGTCGACTTCGGCTTCGTGCGCGGCGGCCAGCAGGTGCAGCACCGTATTGGTCGAGCCGCCCATCGACACGTCGAGCGCCATGGCATTTTCGAACGCGGTCTTGGTCGCGATCGAACGCGGCAGCACCGAGTAATCGTCTTCCTCGTAGTGGCGCTTGGCGGTCTCGACGATCAGGCGGCCGGCGCGCAGGAACAGTTCCTTGCGGTCGGCGTGGGTCGCGACGATCGTGCCGTTGCCCGGCAGCGCCAGGCCCAGCGCCTCGGTAAGGCAGTTCATCGAGTTGGCCGTGAACATGCCCGAGCACGAACCGCAGGTCGGACAGGCCGAGCGCTCGATCTCGGCCACGTCGGCGTCCGACACGGTCGCGTCGCCGGCCTTGATCATCGCATCGATCAGGTCGAGCTTGATGACCTTGCGTTCGTTGTTCACGACCTTGATGACCTTGCCGGCTTCCATCGGGCCGCCCGAGACGAATACGGTCGGAATGTTCAGGCGCATCGCGGCCATCAGCATGCCCGGTGTGATCTTGTCGCAGTTCGAGATGCAGACCATCGCGTCGGCGCAGTGCGCGTTGACCATGTATTCGACCGAGTCGGCGATCAGGTCGCGCGAAGGCAGCGAATACAGCATGCCGCCGTGGCCCATCGCAATGCCGTCGTCGACGGCGATGGTGTTGAATTCCTTGGCCACGCCGCCTGCTGCTTCGATCTCGCGCGCAACCAGTTGTCCCAGGTCTTTCAGGTGGACGTGGCCCGGCACGAACTGCGTGAACGAGTTGACCACCGCAATGATCGGCTTGTCGAAGTCACCGTCTTTCATGCCGGTGGCGCGCCACAGGGCGCGGGCCCCTGCCATATTGCGACCCTGGGTCGTGGTGTGTGAACGGTAAGTCGGCATGGCAATCTCCCAGAATAATGCAAAAACAATGATTGGATCAGAGTGACGGCAGGCGCTGGATTTGTCCAATATATGATCGACGCGTCTGTGAGTCGTTTCACCTATCACAGCCGGGCAGTCCGCCGGTCACGTTGCTGCTATGCTATTGCTTGGCCATTTGAAGGAGCACACAGGCATGGAGCGCAGGGATTTTGTACGAATGGGCGTGGCCGGGACGGTATCCGGCACAGTTGCCGGCACCAGCGTGCTGGCACACGCCGCCCCATCGAAGACGGCACCGGCCGCCATCCTCGAAGCCGGCGTCCACGCTCAGGCGCAAGCCATGCGCGCTGGCAAGCTCACGGCGCACGAACTGGCCTCGCGCTACCTGGCCCGCATCGCGGCCATCGACCGCGCCGGCCCACGCCTGCGCTCGGTCATCGAGACCAATCCCGATGCGCTCGAGATCGCCCGCGAGCGCGACCGCGAACGCAAGGCGGGCAAGCTGCGCGGCCCGTTGCATGGTATTCCAGTGCTGCTGAAAGACAATATCGCCACTGCCGACAAGATGAGCACGACAGCCGGCTCGCTGGCGCTGGATGGCGTCAAGGCCCGGCGCGACGCCCACATCGTGGCCCGCCTGCGCAATGCTGGCGCCGTCATCCTTGGGAAGACCAATCTGTCGGAATGGGCGAACATGCGCTCGACCCGCTCGACCAGCGGCTGGAGCGGACGCGGCGGCCTGACCCGCAATCCGTATGCGCTCGACCGCAATACCAGCGGCTCGAGTTCCGGCTCGGCCTCGGCGATGGCCGCTAGCCTGGCCACGCTGGCCGTCGGCACCGAAACCGATGGCTCCATCGTCTCGCCGGCATCGACCTGCGGCATCGTCGGCATCAAGCCAACGCTGGGCCTGGTCAGCCGCAGCGGCATTATCCCCATCGCGCATTCGCAGGACACGGCGGGGCCGATGACGCGCAGCGTGGCCGACGCGGCGCTGCTGCTGGCGGCGCTGGCCGGCGCCGACCCGCAGGATGGCGCCACGGCGCGTGCCCCCGCCATCAATTATGCGAACGCGCTGCGCAAGGATGGCTTGCGCGGCAAGCGCATCGGTGTGGCGCGTGACTTTTTTGGCGGGCACGACGGCGTCAATGCGCTGATCGAGAAGGAACTGGGCGTGCTCAAGGCGCAGGGCGCGGTGCTGGTGGATGTCACGGTGCCCAATACCGACAAATACGGTGCGTCCGAGCTGACCGTGCTGCTGCACGAATTCCGGCCCGATCTCGAAGCGTGGCTGGCGGCGTACGCGCCGCATGCGCCGGTCAAGACCATGGCCGACATCATTGCGTTCAACCTGCGCAACGCAGCGCGGGAGATGCCGTTTTTCGGTCAGGAGCACCTGATCGCAGCGCAGGCGGCCGGCGGCCTGCAGGCGCGCGACTACGTGAAGGCGCTCGCCAACAACCAGCGCTATTCGCGCGACAAGGGGATCGATCAGGTGCTGCGCGCCTACAAGCTCGACGCGCTGGTGGCGCCGACCGGCGGGCCGGCCTGGCTGACCGACACCGTCAATGGCGACCATTACGGCGCGAGTTTTTCATCGCCGGCAGCGGTGGCCGGCTATCCCCATATCACGGTGCCCGCAGGGTTCATCCACGGTTTACCGGTCGGGCTGTCGTTCGTTGGCACAGCGTGGAGCGAGCCGGCGCTGATCGGGATGGCGTACGCCTACGAGCAAGCCAGCCGGTGCCGCCGCGCGCCGACCTACCGGGCGCGCGTCAGCGTGTAAATCGCTAGCGGCGCGCCGCCCCCTTGGCCTGGCTGAAGACCGGGCCCCACAGCGGGTGGCCGTGTTCGCCGGGGCTCAGGTCGAAGCCCGGATCAAGCCGGAAGGCGGCGTCGAACGTCTCGCGGCACAGCGCCTGGCGCCCGCTCACGCAATAGCTGAACGCCGTGTATTTGGCGGCGGACAGGCGTTCACGCGGGGTGCCGCTTTTCATGTCGGAGCTCGTCAAGCGCCGGATCGCACCGTTGTAGTCCCCTTCGTTATACAGCGCGATGCCTTCGCGCAGCGCGACATCGCTGCGGTCGACCGTGCCGGCAGCAGGGCGGTTCGTGCGGTCTGCGCGCTGGGCGCGTTCGGCGCGCGGGCGCGCGTCGTCGGCGCGTGGGTGGGCGCGCGCGGCTTCCTTGCCGCCCAGTGCCGGGCCGAATTCGGCGCAGCCCGTCGTCATCACGGCGATCAGCGCCGCCGCAGGCAGGTGTTTCATGAAACAGGTATTCAAGGCGTTTTCTCCTCGGTGAAATCAAGTTCGATCGTGCCGCTCTGGCCCTCTACCGACTGCACGGTCACCGTGTGCTCGGGAAAGCCCGGGTTGACGATGCGGATCGTGTGCTCGCCCGGCGGCAGCGTGATGTGCTTCAGCGGCGGCGTTGCGCCACGCTCAACGCCGTCGACGACGATCGTCCCCCATGGCTGGATCAGGAGTTTATAGGTGGTGCCGGCGATGGCCGCTTCGGGCGGCGTGCCCTGCGGCGCCAGACGCACCGCGGTAGGCGGCACGGCGACGTCCGGTTTGGCTGGCGGCGGGGTGGTCGTGGCCGTGCGCGGTTCGGTCGCGTCGATGACCGGCGCGTCGAGTTGTGTCGGCTCTTCGGCGAGCGTGACCAGCGGCGCCGGGGCAGCTGCCGGAACAGGTGCCTCGGGCGTTGCCGGCAGCGCGGACCTGTCTTTCATGCCGCTCAGGTCGGCCTGGGGCATCAGTGCGAACAAGGCGGCCAGCGCGGCCAGGATCAGGACGATGGCGCCGATGATCAGCGGCCAGCGTGTATTGGTGCGCCGGGCAGCGACCGGGGGCGCTGCGGGCATCATCGGCGTCGATGCATTGGCGGCAGCGCGCATCGGGAGCGGACCGGGAGCGGGGGTAGGGGCTGGCGCTGCCGGCGCTGGCTTTGGCGCCGCCACTGGTTCAGGCGCGCGGACAGGTTCTGGCGTCGGCGGAGGTGCTGGCGTCGGTGCCGGTGCCGGCGCCGGCGTTGGTAGCGACACCACTGGCGCCATGGGCTCGTCGTCGATCGGCGGCAGCGAGATGGCGGGCTTCGGCGCGATGACGGCAATGCCCAGCAAGCCGCGCATCTGCTCGATGGTTTGCGGCCGTACGGCAGGATCGGGCGACAGGCAACGGTCGAGTGCTGCGAGGAAGCTCTCGCTGTACTCAGTGAGGCCAAGCGTGCGCAACAGCGTGACCGGTGCCAGTTCCTGCGAGATCGCGTAGTGCATCACGGCGGCCAGGTCGTACAGGTCGCGTGCTTCATAGTCGGCGGGCACGGCAGTGTCGGGCAACTCGCTGTAGCCCGGCACCAGCATCGGGTCACCGGCCTCGAGAATATGCAGGCTGTCAGGCGTGATGCGGCGGTGCGGCACGCTCATGCCGTACTGGACTTCGAGCGATTGCAGCACCTGACGGATGATGCGGCGGCACCATGGCTCGCTGACCATCTCGTGGTTGTACTCGACGATCTCGCGGACCGTGCGGCCGTCGAGTTGCTGCGGGGGCGTGCTGGGGTTCATGGCATCTTGCCGGTCGCCGCTTGCGCGGGCCGAACGAATGTTTATTTATTGCAAATAATGCCAGATTTGTGGGGAAGACGGTACCCCCAACTTAAGCGTGCGCGGCAAGGGCGCATCTAATACGCTGCCGCGCAACCGTTCAGGCGTCGAGAAAACGCATCTTGAACCAGCGGCCCTTGATGACGCCAAAGCCCGGTCCCGGCGCGTCGCCTTCGCCCAGGCGCTTGACGGCGGCCTGCGCCACGCTGCGCTCGAGCGCGACGTAGCTGTTGAATTCGCCGATATTGATCTTGCCGACCTGGTCTTTCGTCAGGCCGGCGTCGCCCGTCAGCGCGCCCAGCAGGTCGCCCGGACGCAGCTTGGCTTTCTTGCCGCCGGCAATCACCAGCGTGACCATCGGCGCCGGTGCGGCCGGTTCGGCGTCGTCGCCCAGCGCAGCCAGGCTTTCCCATACGGCCGGCTGGTCCTGGTACTGCTCGATCAGGCCAACCCATTTCTTTTCGTTCGGCGCGCACAGCGTGTGCGCCATGCCGCTGCCGCCCGCGCGGCCGGTGCGGCCGATGCGGTGCACGTGGACTTCGGGGTCTTTCGACACGTCGACGTTGATCACGGTGTCCAGGTCGGCGATATCCAGGCCGCGCGCAGCGACGTCGGTGGCCACCAGTACCGAGCAGCTGCGGTTGGCGAACAGCACCAGGATTTCATCGCGTTCGCTCTGTTCGAGTTCGCCATACAGCGCGCGCGCCGAAAAGCCTTGCGCCTGCAGGGCGTCGGCCAGTTCGCGGCAGCGCGCCTTGGTGTTGCAGAAGGCCAGCGCCGACACCGGACGGTGATGACGCAGCAGGCGCCCGACCGCATCTTCGCGGCCTTCGAAGCCGATCTCATAGAAACGCTGGTCGATCTGCTCGAAGCTGTGCTTGCCCTCGACCTTCACTTCCAGCGGATCGCGCAGGAAGCCTTGCGTGGCAAAGCGGATATCGTCCGGGTAGGTGGCCGAGAACAGCAGGGTCTGGCGATGCTTCGGCGTGGCCGACACGATGCCCGCGATCTCGTCGTAGAAGCCCATGTCTGTCATGCGGTCGGCTTCGTCCAGCACCAGCGTCTGCACGTTGGCCAGGTCGAGCGTCGCGCGGCCCAGGTGGTCGCGAATGCGGCCCGGCGTGCCGACGACGATGTGCGCGCCGTGCTCGAGCGAGGCGATTTGCGGACGCATCGAGACGCCGCCGGTCAGCGTCAGGATCTTGACGTTGCCCACGCCGCGCGCCAGCCGGCGCAGTTCGCCGGCAACCTGGTCGGCCAGTTCACGCGTCGGGCACAGCACCAGACCCTGGATCGCGAACCAGGCTGGATTGAGCTTGTGCAGGATGCCGATGCCAAATGCGGCGGTCTTGCCGCTGCCGGTCTTGGCCTGGGCGATCAGGTCACTGCCAGCCAGGACGGACGGCAGCGTTTCCGCCTGCACCTGCGTCATGTGGTCGTAACCGAGGGTGGTCAGGTTGGCGAGAAATTGCGGCGTGAGGGCCAGCGAGGTAAACGAATCGGATTGCATGGAAGCCTCCAGCCGGCAGGGCCGACGCTATTGGGGATCGGGCGCCCAGACCGGCAGGCCGGTCAGGTCGAGCTTGTCGTCGCGGCGCCAGACAGGCAGGCCGGAGTTGTCGGTTTCGTCGATCAGGCAGAGTTGTTCTTGCTTGAGCGAGCTGCGGCGGGGACGAGGGCCGGTGCGTTTGGGTTCGGTGACCGTATCGAGCGGCGCTGCCGGCTCGAAACCAGGCAGGTCGAACGTTGCGTGGTCTTTCTTGTCTCTCATCCTCTGCCTTCGAGGTTGCATTTTGTTGCCATAGAAAACAAAAGCCCGGCTCTGTGAGTCGGGCTTTTGTATTGAATTGGTTGCGGGGACAGGATTTGAACCTGTGACCTTCGGGTTATGAGCCCGACGAGCTGCCAGACTGCTCCACCCCGCAGCGCAATTATAGCGCGCTGCGCAGCAATATGCAATGCGCGACGTGCAGAGGGGGTAAATCCCTCAAATGGCGCTGCTGCGCAGGCGCCACAGCGACGTGACTTCCTGCGAGCGGGCCGCGTGCAGCGGATCGTCGGCATCGGTCGCGCGCGGGTGCACGGGCCGGGTGTCGTGGCGCTCGATCACTTCCAGGCCGCCCGCCGCAATCCATCCAAGCAACTGATCACGGCTGCGCAGGCCCAGGTGCTCGGCGAAGTCCGACATGATCAGCCAGCCTTCGCCACCGGGCTCCAGATGCGCACCGAGGCCTGCCAGGAACGCGCGCAGCATGCGGCTGTCCGGATCGTAGATCGCATACTCGATCGCCGAACTCGGCTTGCCCGGCAACCACGGTGGATTGCAGACAACCAGCGGTGCGCGGCCATCCGGGAACAGGTCGGTCTGCGCGATCTCGACCTGCGCCGCCAGGCCCAGGCGCTCGATGTTTTCTCGCGCGCAGCCCAGCGCCCGTGGATCGACCTCGGTGGCCAGCACCTGCAGGCCGCGCCGGGCCAGCATGGCCGACAGCACGCCGGTACCGGCGCCGATGTCAAATGCGCGCCGGGCACCGGCAGGCAGCGGCGCCTGCGCAACCAGCTCGACATATTCGCCGCGCACGGGCGAGAACACACCGTACCACGGGTGGATCCGGTCGTTCAGCGCCGGAATCATGACGCCCTTGCTGCGCCACTCATGGGCGCCGATCACGCCCAGCAGTTCGCGCAGCGAGGCGACATACGGTGCGTCGACCGGGCCGTACGCTTCCAGGCACGCCTGCTGCGCATCGGGGGCGCGGCGCAAAGGAATGCTGTGATCAGCTTCGAACGGCAGCACCAGCATCGCCAGCGTGCGGGCACGTTGTAATTGGGACAGGCGATGGCGGTGGAAGGCTTCGAGCGGCGTGGGTACCGCCTTGCCGGCCTTGGCGCGGCGTGGACGCTCGCCCTTGTGGTCGATCCGGCGCGCCAGCGCCTGCACCAGCTGGCGGGCGTTCTGGAAGTCGCCGCGCCACAGCAGCGCCGTGCCGTCCAGCGCCAGCCGGTAGGCAGTGTCGGCGCTCATGGTGTCGTCGGCCAGCACCACTTTTTTTGGCGCGGGCCAGCCGCTCTCCGAGCGCCAGACGGCCGAGCGTTCGACGTCGTCCTCGACCCATTCGATGCGTGCCATCGCTTGATCCCTATTAGTATTAGTGATGGTGGTTCCAGTTGCCGTGGCTCGAGGCAAGATAGGACGCCACGGCGTCGGCATTGCCGGTGGCGTGGCGCTTGACTTCACCGCAGCCGCAGATGCCCTGGTAAGGCTGGATGTGCGAGCAGGCGGAGACTTTTTGCAGATAGACGGTGACTGGCTTGGTGCACTTTGCGCACTTGAACGTCAGGGTACGGGCTGGTTTCATGATCACGGAGCAGGTAAAGGGAAGGAGGGCGGCATTTTACACCGCCCGGCCCGCACTCATTCGACCACCACGGCGCTGCTGCCGCCGCCTGCCGGGCGCACCAGCACCTTGGTTGCGATGCGCTCGGTCATCTCCTGCACGTGCGAGATCACGCCCACCTTGCGGCCCAGTGACTGCAGCGCATCGAGTGCATCCATCGCCACGCCCAGCGTTTCGCTGTCGAGGCTGCCGAAACCTTCGTCAATGAACAGCGACTCGACCCGCACCCGGTTTGACGACAGCGAGGCCAGGCCCAGTGCCAGCGCGAGCGACACCAGGAACGATTCGCCACCCGACAGCGAATTGACCGAGCGCACCTCGCCACCCATGTCCTGGTCGCGCACCATCAGCGCCAGCGACGGCATGCCCGCGTAACTGACGCGCTCGAGGCGATAGCGTTTGGCGAGCTGCGCCAGGTGCGCGTTCGCATAGCCAAGCAGCACGTCGAGCGTGAACTGCTGCGCGTAGTTGCGGAATTTCTTGCCGTCGCTCGAACCGATCAGCTCCGACAGCTTGCCCCAGCGTTGCTCCTGTACCTGCTGCTGCTCGATCTCGCGCAGGCTCGACGCGGCGGCCACGCGCCGCTCGTCGTCCTGCATGACGCGCAAGCGCGCCGAGGTCGACGCTTCGATGGCCGCATGGCGCTCGGCCTGGATCGCGTCGAACGCCGCTGTGACGGCCTCGACCGGCTGGCCGTCCGGCGGTGCCGACGCCAGATGCGCCAGACGCTGGGCGCGCCGCTCGTTCAGGATTGCGGTGGCCTGGCCGACCCCGGTGTCGATCGCATTCAAAGCCGTGCGTTCCTGCGCCAGCCAGGCGGCGCCCACTTGCAGCAGGCGGGCCAGCACATCCAGATTGGCGATGTCATCCACGCCATCGGGATCCTTGCGGTAGTCCTCCAGCCAATCGGCCAGGGCGGTGGCCGCCGCCGCGCCGGCGCTGTCGAGTTGCGCCACGCGCTCGACGAGGCCCGCCAGCGCGGTGCGCGCCGTCGTTTCGCCCTGGGCCGCGTGCTGCGCCACCAGCTGGCGCGCCGCGAGCGCTTCGCGCGCGCCGGTGACGGCGGCGTTCAGTTCGCGCTCGACATCACGTGCCGGGCGACCGGCCCACAGCGCGGCGCGCGCCGTGCGTTTCTGCGTGAGCTCGGCGTCGATGCGTTCGAAGTCGAGTGCACTGCGCGCGCTGGCAGCGTCCGTCTCGGCGATGCGCGTGGCCAGCGCCGTCGTTTCCACGTCCAGTGTCGCAATCGCGGCGGTGGCCCGGGCCAGTGCGTCGGTCTGCTCACGCCACGCTGCGGCTTCCTGCGCACGCGCCCCGCGCCAGCTGGCCGGATCGCACCGCCATGCCGCTTGCCAGCCGTCCCCATGCGCATCGGCCAGCGGGCCATCGAGTTCGGCCAGCAGCGCATCCAGTTGCGCGCTTGCTGCTTCGTAGCGCAGCGTGTGGGTCTTGAGCGCGGCCTGCAGCCCGGCTGCGGCCTCACGCTCGGCTTCTGCTGCCGAGCGCCGGCGGGCCAGGTCGGACTGGGCGGCGTCGACATCGTGCTGGGCCGTGTCGCGGGCGGCGGCAGCGGCGCGCCACTGTTGCTCTTGCCGGGCCAATGCGTCCAACGCGTCGCGCAGCGCGCTGCGCTGGGCGCCGAACCAGTCGGCGCGTTCGGCGGCCGGTGGCGCGGCCGCGGCCAGTGGGTCGGCGTGCCAGGCTTGTTCGAGACTGGCAACGCGCGTGGCGAGCATGCTGCGTTCGTGCGCCAGCGCCGCCAGCCGCTCGTGCGCCGCGCCCGCTGCCGCCGCATGCTGCGCCTGCAGCGCGTTGTTGTCGCGCACGCGCAGGCGGCAGCCGTCGACCTCGGCGCGCAGGCTGGCGAGCATGTTCTTTAACGGCGCAGCTTGATGGGTATACGGGTGCTCATGGGCGCCGCAGACGGGGCAGGGCGCGTCGTCCTCCAGGTTCGCACGCAACTGTTCGACATCCGCTGCGCATGCGAGTTCCGCTGCCGCCAGCGAGCGCTCGGCCTGCGTCATCGCCGCCTCCAGCGCCAGGGCGCCAGCGCGTGCCTCGGCCAACCCCTGTTCGGCGCCTGAGCGCGCTGTCTCCACGCGATCGATGTCGCGCGCGAGGCTGGCCAGCGTGGAGGCAGCGGCGGCCAGGTCATTCCAGGTGCGCTCGGCCTGCGTCAGGCGTTCGCGGCGCATATCGAGACCCTGGCGCTCGGCGCCGATGGCGTCGGCATCGACACCGGCCAGCGCAGCCATTGCCGTGCGGCGCGTCGTCTCCAGCGCATCGAGACGTGCGGTGCTGGCCGCGAGCGCGCTCGTGGCTTGCGCTTCGCGCTTGGCAGCGCCCAGTGCCTGGGCCTGGATTGTCTCTGCCGCCGCCTTGCTGGCGGCCAGCGTGGCAAGCGTGTCTTCGCCCTGGCGCAGCAGGCGTTCCCATTGGCCCCAGGCACCGGCCACGGCGTCGAGGCGCGACTGGGCTGCCAGCCAGGCGGCAGCGTTATCACGGGCTTGCTGCGCACGTGCCAGTGCAGTCGATTTGACCTGGTGCTGCTCGCGGACCTGTTGCACCTGCGTGCGCGCGGCGTCGAGTGCCGACTGCGCCTGCACGTGGTTCGGCGCCAATGTCGCCAGCGCAGCATCGAGCGCCTTGGCCTCATCCAGTTGCGGCGCGGCCGCGCGCAGTGCCGCTTCGGCGGCGTCCAGCTGCGCGGTGGCGGCATCGGTCTCGGCCACGCTGGTGCGCCGCACCTCGAGCGCTGCGGCCAGCTGGGCCTGCGTCGTCTCGATGGCGGAATGGGCTTGCCGGCGCTCGACTTCGAGGCGCTGCACTTCCAGACTCAGCGGCCGCGCCGCCTGCACCGCGTCGAGGGTGGCCAGGCGCTGGCGCCGCTCCCCGGCCTCGACGCGCTGCGCATTGGCCGCCGCCAGTACCTGTTCGGCCTGCGCTTCGCCGCGCGTGAGCTTGTCCTGTTCCTGGTGCCAGCGCAGTTGTCCCTCGAGCAGTGCGTGGCGATCGTCCAGCGCTTGCCGGGCCAGGTCGGCGTTCGTGCGCTCGGCGTCCAGCAGCGCGCGGTCTTCCGGCGACAGCGGGGCGGCATTGGCCAGTTTCGATTGCAGCACCTGGGTGCGGATCTGTTCGGCCTTGTAGCGCTCGAACGCCCGGCGCGAGATGTCGCTGTAGATCGTCGTCCCGGTGAGCGTTTCAAGCAGTTCGCCGCGCTCGTTCTCGTCGGTTTTGAGGAACGCCGAGAATTCGTTCTGGGCCAGCAGTACGGCGCGCGTGAACTGTTCGAACGACAGGCCGATGCGTTGCACGATCTCTGCCGCGGCTTCCGTGTTGGTGCCGCCCACGGGGATCAGTTCGGGCAGCCGGTTCAGCGAAATCTTGACCGGCTGCAGCGCGCCGTTCGGCTTGTTGCGCGAGCGCCGCACGGCCCAGCGGGCGCGGTAACGGCGGTCATCGCTCCCCACGAAGTCGACCTCGGCCCAGCCTTCGGCCGCGCCCCGGCGCAGCAGCGTGCGGGCATCCTGCGCGGTGACGGTTTCTTCGCCGACATCGGGCAGGCGCGTGCTCGAACGCTTCAGCAGGCGCGGCGTGTCGCCGTACAGCGCCAGGCACAGCGCGTCGAGCAGGGTGCTCTTGCCGGCGCCGGTCGGGCCGCTGATGGCGAACAGGCCGGCGGAGGCAAGCGGCTCGGATTCGAAATCGATGGCGAACTCGCCCGCCAGCGAAGCGAGGTTCTTGCCGCTGATGCGCAGGATCTTCATCGCGGCTCGCCCTCCACCGCGTGGAACAGCTCGGCAAACGACGCAATCTGCTCGGGCGGGGCCTCGGCGCCGTATTTCTGCAGCCACAGGCGCCGGAACACGTCGTCGGGTTGCAGTTGCGCCAACTGGTCCAGGCTCAGCGCGAGTTCCGCGTCGTCAACGGCCACGTGCTTGCGCGTCGGTTCGATCTTGGCCAGGCGCACGGGCTTGCCGGTCAGTACCGCCTCGATGCGCGCGCGCAGGCCGGGTTCTGGCCCGTCGAGCAGCACCCTGACTTCGAGAAAAGGCCAGGCGTGCTGCGGCAGGTCGGGATCGAGTTCGAGTGCCTCCAGGGCCGCGAGTGCCTCGTCGAGCGGCGCAGGTTTGGCCGGCACCCGCAGCAGGGCCACCGCGCGTGGCACGAACAGCGGCGTGATCGCCACGGCACGATCGCCTTCCAGGTCGATCCGCAGCACCTGATGCTGGTAATTCACTTCGGAAAACGACAGCGGTAGCGGACTGCCGCTGTAGCGCACGTTCTCGCGCCCGCCGACCTTCTGGGCCAGGTGCAGGTGACCCAGCGCTGCGTAGGCGATGCCCGGATCGAACATGCTGCTGGGCAGCGCCTCGGTGCCGCCGATGACGATGCGGCGTTCGGAGTCGAGCGACGCCTGGCCATCGACCATATGGCAGTGGCCCATGGCGATGATGGCCTGGCCGTCCGTGGCGCGGGTACGCGCCAGCGCATACGCCTGGCGGTACAGCAGGGTCGTGCCCTGCAGATAAGGATCGAGCCCTGGCGCATCGCTGGCCCCATCGCCCGCGGCGGCGCGCAGGCGCGGCACGTCGCCGGGACGCAGGAACGGCACGGCCAGGCACCACGCGGCCACCTTGCCGGTACGGTCATGCAGCGGCACCAGCAGCCGGTCGAGGTCGACCTCGCCATCGCTGCTGCGCAGCACGTTGCCGACGACAATCGTGCCATAGGCCTCGAGCAGTGGCGTGGGCGCTTCCAGCCGGCCGGCGGAATCGTGGTTGCCCGCGATGACCACCACCTGCAGATGGGGCACGCGGCTGCGGGCCTGCTGCAGGAAGCGATACAGCTGGCGATGGGCGGCCGACGACGGATTGGCGTTATCGAAAATATCGCCCGCGATCAGCAGCACGTCGATGCGCTCTTCGTCCAGCGTCCCGACCAGCCAGTCGAGGAAGCGCTGGTGTTCGTGGATCCGGTCGAAATTGTGCAGGGTCTGGCCAAGATGCCAGTCGGAGGTGTGCAGCAGCCGCATGGGGGAGTTCTACCGTTGAGAAAGCCGAAATCGGGGCCTACTATAACGCAGCCGGCCACCGGTCGTGGCGCGCCGTGCAATACCATCTCGCAAGCATGTTGTGTGGGGAAATTCGTCGTGCCTGACCCCGCTCTTGTTGTCAAATCGCATTTGACGAACATCAAACCTGGCCAGGACCGTGTCTCTACACTAGCTAGTTCTTGTCGCCGGCTACTACTACAAAATCCATCGCCGGCTACCCCGATACCCGCATCCCCAGCCGATCCGGCATGGCCTCGCCATGCGCGCTGGCGGCGCATTGAGAGGAGACATCATGCTCACTTCCACCTACACGCTGGTGGCGCTATCCGTCGAACAAGCCCGGGCGCGCGTCGACCTGCAAGCACTTCTTGACCGCTGGAGGCCCGCCGCCTGGTGGGGCGAGCCGCCAGCGGCGCACCAGTACGAAGCGGCGTGCGCGGCGCTGCGCCAGGTCAGCGACGCGTGCCAGTGGCGCAAGCTCGACAAGTTCGTGCTGCCCGCGCTGCGCCGGCGTGGCGCCGATGCGGGCGCGCTGCTGGCCGAACTCGATGCGCTGAGCCGGCGCGCGCACGCGGCGCGCATGGCGGCCCAGGCCGCCGCTGCCGAAGGCGATCCCGGCTGCCTGGCAGCGCTGCAAGCATGCTGCGAACTGCTGCTCGAGCGCCTCGAACGCGAAGAGCGCGAGTTGCTGCCGCTGGCGCGCACGCTGATTCCCGGTGAGCAATGGTTCACGATCGCCAACCAGATGCTGGCCCACGACACGGTGCAGAACGAACACCGTGACACGGGGCGTGGCATCGTGCGTGCCAGCCTTTCCCAAGAAGTTTCAACCAGGAAATCACCCGCCATGTCACCCGTCGTGCCCATCGTGAATTAGCCGCTGGAGCAGGGCGTGCGCGCCGGTTGGCGTCATGTTCTTTGCTATGATGGTAGTTTTAGCGGTGCGAATTTCCTATGTTCGATTTTCTCTTCAAGCGGCAGGGCAGCAAGCCGGCCGCGTCCGGCGAGCAACAGGGCGCCGTCAAGCCGGCCCCGGCGAAATCGGGCGCTGCCCAGCCCGTCGGTAGCAATACCGCTGGCAAGGTTGGTAGCAAAGCCAATAACAAGGCCAGGGCGGCAGCAGCCGCAGCAGCAGAGCAGGCGGCAAACCAGGCCGCGGCGCAGGCCGCCGAGGCGCGCGCCGCCGTGGCCAGCGCCCGCGAGCGCCAGGCCGCGCAGCTCAAGGCGCTTGGCAACGACGAAGCTGCTGCCGCCGAGTTCATCCTGCAATCCCCGTTTTCCGAATTGCGCTTGGCCGCCGCCGAGCTGCTCCATGGCCGTGAGCACCTCGAGCGCGTGTACGGCGCGATGCGCAATGTCGACCGCCGCGTTGCCAAGCTCGTGCATGGCCGGCTGGATGCGATCCGCCACCATGAAGCCGAACTGCGTCGTGGTGAAGACACGCTGGCGCAGGCGCGCGCCATGCTGGCCGATGCGTTGCTCACGCCCAACCACGTTGGCGAACTCGACCGCAAATGGTCGGTCATCCGCGCGCCAGAGCTCGCTGCCGACTTCGAGGCCGTGCGCGCCCAGCTTGGCGCCCGTCTCGAAGCGCAGGTGCAGTTGCAGCGCGCCATGATTGATCGCCTGACCGCACTGCGCCAGCTCGACGGGCAGGGGCTGGACGCCGCCGCGCTTGGCGAGACGCTGGCCCGCCTGCAGCAGGAACAGACAGCGGCACTGGCCGACCCTGGCCACCCATCGCTGCCGCGCGCGCTGGTCGGTGAGGTGAGCAATGAACTGGCACGCCTGACGGCCAGCCTGGCCACCGCCGAGAAGGATGCCGCAGCGCTGGCCGCCCGTGACGCGGCGCTCACCGCATGGGCGGCGCAGCCGCAAGAAGAATTGACGCCGGATGCCCTGCGCCGCGAATGGCAGCGCCTGCCGGCCATGCCTGCCAACGCCGCCGCTACTGAAGCGCTGCAAGCGCGCTTCGACGCCTTGCTCGCGTCGTTCCCGCAAGCGATCCGCAAGCCGAAACCAGTTCAGGTCGCAGCGCCAGCCGATAGCGGCGCCGCGCACGCCAAAGACAAAGGCGCCGACCAGGCCTTCCTCGACCAGATGGAGGCGCTCGAAGCCGCCCTGCAGCAGGGCTCGCTTGGCACCGCTGCCGAGATCGACAAATCGCTGAAGGACGCCAAGGACAAGGGCGTGCGCCTGACGGGCGCCCAGCTAGATCACCTGACCCATCTGCGCGCCGACCTGAAGCGCTTGTCGGACTGGGCGCGCTGGGGCGGCAACGTGTCGCGCGAAGAATTGATCAAGACAGTTGAAACGCTGGCCACGCAGAGTCTGGCGATGGGCGAACTGGCCAAGAAGGTCGGCAGCATGCGCGAGCGCTGGAAGGCGCTCGACACCTTGTCCGGCCCGGCGCCGCGCAGCCTGTGGGAGCGGTTCGACGCCGCCTGCAGCGCTGCCTACGCACCGGCCGCCGCGCATTTCCGCCAGCTGGCCGACGAGCGCCACGCGAATGCCGCGCGCGGTCAGGCGCTGGTCGATGAAGCCCAAGCCGAGATCGCCAACCTGCAGCAGGACAACGCCGACTGGAAGCACGTGTCGGCCACCGTGCAGCGCCTGCGCACCGCCTGGAGCCATCTGGGCGCGGTTGACCGCAAGGAAAAGAAACGTCTCGACGGTTTGTTCTCCGAGGCACTGACGACGCTGCAGCGGCCGCTGGAAAACCAGCGCAAGGTCGAAGTCGCCGTGCGCGAACAACTGATCGAAGAAGTCCACAAGCTCGACCCGAACGAACGGCACGCGGTCGACATGCTGCGCGAATTGCAAAGCCGCTGGCAAGAACATGCGCGCGCGCTGCCGCTCGAACGCAAGGCCGAGCAGGCGCTGTGGCAGCGTTTCCGCGCTGCCTGCGACGCGTTGTTTGCGGCCCGCAAGGAGCATGCGCACGCGGCTGACAGCGAACGTCGCACCCACGAAGCGGCCAAAGAAGCGCTGTGCGCCCGCCTCGAAGCAGCCGCAGGTGATGCGACGCCGTCCAACGTCGCCAGGATGCTGCGCGAAGCCGCCGCCGAATGGCAGGCAATCGGCCCGGTGCCGCGCGCCCACGAGGCGCGTGTTGAGCAGCGCTATCAGGCTGCCGTGGCCCAGGTGCAGGCGCAGGTGGCAGAGGTGCGGCGCGCTGCCGACACGGTCCTGGCCGGCGTCGTGCGCGACAAGCTGCGCCTGATCCAGGCGCTCGAAACAGCAATCGCCGATCCGGACAGCAATGCCGGCACCCACACGCAGGGCGACGACTGGCGTACCCGCTGGGCGGCACTGGCCCCGGTCGACGGTGGTTACGAGCCGATCCTGCAGAAGCGGTTCGATGCGGCGCTCGCGGCGCTCGAAGGCGATCGCGCCGCGTATGCGCGCCAGCTCCAGGAAAACCGGCCGCGCCTGTTGAACGATCTGCTGCGCCTGGAGATCGCTGCTGGCATCGACAGCGGCGCGGAATTTGCCCGCGACCGCCTGCGCCTGCAGGTCGAGGTGCTGCAAAGCTCCCTCAAGTCGGGTCAGAAGCCGGGCGGCAATACGGCCGAGCTGCGCGCATTGCTGGCGCTGCCGGCCCTGGCTGACGTGCGCACCGAGACGCGCATCGAATGCCTGATGCTGCGTCAGCCGAAGGAGGCGTCATGAACAATGTCCGTGTGCAAACCGGCGACTTCGACCTCGGCCTCGAAGTCGCGCGCCTGCGCGAGGGCGATGCCCGCGTCGGCGCCGTCGTGGCGTTCGTCGGCACCGTGCGCGACCTGAATGACGGCGCGCAGGTCGCCGCGATGGAACTCGAGCACTATCCCGGCATGACCGAGAAAGCGCTCGACGACATCGCGGCCCAGGCCGCTGCGCGCTGGCCGCTGTTCGCGACCTTGGTCATCCACCGTGTGGGGCCGCTGCTGCCGCTCGATCAGATCGTGCTCGTGGCGGTGACCGCCGCGCACCGGGGCGATGCGTTCGCGGCCTGCGAATTCATCATGGATTACCTGAAGACGGAAGCACCGTTCTGGAAGAAGGAAGACACGCCGGACGGCGCGCGCTGGGTCGATGCGCGCGTGACGGACGATACAGCGCGGGCGCGGTGGCAAGCCCGCTAAATTTTCTCGCGGTCGGGCTCGGCGCCGCCATTGGCGCCTGGCTGCGCTGGGGCCTGGGTCTGTGGCTGGGCAGCCTGCACGGCTTTGTCCAGGTCGGCACGCTGGCGGCCAATTTGGTCGGCGGCTTTCTGATCGGCTGCGCGCTCGCGTTCTTTGCCGATCAGCCCGGGCTGGCGCCGCACTGGCGCCTGTTCATCATTACCGGCTTCCTGGGGGGGTTGACGACCTTCTCCAGTTTTAGTGGCGAATCGATGACGCTGCTGCAGCGTGGCGAGATCGGCTGGGCGCTGGCGCATACGGCGTTGCACCTGATCGGCGCGCTGCTGTGCTGCATGGCCGGTTTTGCCCTGCTGCGCACCCTGCGCGGGTAAAGTCGGCAGCGCGGGGCGGTTTCCCCTGACAACGCATATGTGGTTCGGTTGAAGCATGCTAGAGTTCCCGTCGAGTAATTACACAGGAGCTCGATCATGAATACCAACTACCGGCCGACTGCGGCCTTCGTCGGCGCCTCCTGGGGCGCACTCATCATCGGCATGGCGGCCTATCTCATTGGCCTCTGGAACGCCCAGATGCAGCTCAATGAAAAAGGTTACTACCTCGTGCTGCTGCTGTACGGCCTGTTCGCCGCAATTTCCCTGCAAAAAACAGTGCGTGATCGTGCAGAAGGCTTGCCCGTCACCGGACTGTACGTGTCGCTGTGCTGGTTCTCGCTGATGGCATCGATCGGGCTGCTGGGCATCGGCCTCATCAACGCCACGCTGGCGCTGAGCGAAAAAGGCTTCTATGCGATGTCGTTTGCGTTGTCATTGTTTGCCGTGGTTGCCGTGCAAAAGAACGTGCGCGATCTGCAGGCCGCCGGGCCGGCGCCCGAGTCCAGGTTATCTGACAGCTAAGTGCTTTTCTCTTTGTAGGTGTTTTTCTTACGCCAGGCCCAACGGGGTGCTTGAAAAGCATCCCGTCATCCCAATCTTGTATCGCAACCAAGAACAAACTCAGGAGTCACACCATGCGACAAGATAAATTGACGACCAAGCTGCAGGAAGCGCTGGCGGATGCCCAGAGCCTGGCGGTCGGCAACGACAACCAATACATTGAAACAGTCCACCTGCTGGTGGCGCTGTTGAATCAGGACGACGGCAGTGCGCGCTCGCTGCTGCAGCGCGCCGGCGTGAACGTCGGCGCGCTGTCCAATGCGCTGAAAACCTCGCTCGAGCGTCAGCCAAAGGTCACTGGTACCGGCGGCAACGTCCAGGTCGGGCGCGACCTGATGGGTCTGCTGAACCTGGCCGATCGCGAAGCGCAAAAGCGCGGCGACGGTTTCGTCTCGTCCGAGATGATCCTTCTGGCGCTGCTGGAAGACAAGTCCGACGCCGGCCGACTGGCCCGTGAAAACGGTCTGGCGAAGAAGTCGCTCGAGGCGGCGATCCAGGCCGTGCGCGGTGGAGAAAGCGTCAATTCGCCCGAAGCCGAAGGCCAGCGCGAATCGCTCAAGAAATACACCCTCGACCTGACCGAGCGCGCCCGCGCCGGCAAGCTCGATCCGGTGATCGGCCGCGACGATGAAATCCGCCGCGCGATCCAGGTGCTGCAGCGTCGCAGCAAGAACAATCCCGTGCTGATCGGTGAACCGGGTGTGGGCAAGACGGCCATCGTCGAAGGCCTGGCCCAGCGCATCGTCAACGGCGAAGTGCCCGATTCGCTCAAGGGCAAGCGCGTGCTGTCGCTCGACATGGCCTCGCTCCTGGCCGGCGCGAAGTTCCGCGGCGAATTTGAAGAGCGCCTGAAAAGCGTGCTGAAAGAGCTGGCGCAGGACGAAGGCCAGACGATCGTCTTCATCGACGAGCTGCACACGATGGTTGGCGCGGGCAAGGCCGAGGGCGCGATGGACGCCGGCAATATGCTCAAGCCAGCGCTGGCGCGCGGCGAGCTGCACTGCGTCGGTGCGACCACGCTCGACGAGTACCGCAAGTACGTCGAAAAGGATGCCGCGCTCGAGCGCCGCTTCCAGAAGATCATCGTCGACGAGCCAAGTGTCGAGGCGACGATTGCCATCCTGCGCGGGCTGCAGGAGAAATACGAGCTGCACCACCAGGTCGACATCACCGACGCGGCGATCATCGCAGCGGCCGAGCTGTCGCACCGCTACATTACCGACCGCTTCCTGCCCGACAAGGCGATCGACCTGATCGACGAGGCGGCGGCCAAGATCAAGATCGAGATCGATTCGAAGCCCGAAGTCATGGACCGCCTCGAGCGGCGCATGATCCAGCTGAAGATCGAGCGCGAAGCCGTGCGCCGCGAAACCGACGAAGCGTCGCAGCGCCGCCTCGAGCTGCTGGGCGAGGAAATCGTGCGCCTGGAACGCGAGTACAACGACTTCGAAGAAATCCTGAAAGCCGAGAAGGCCGCGGTGCAGGGCACCACGCACATCAAGGAAGAGATCGAGCGCATCCGCTACCAGATGGAGGAAGCGCGCCGCCAGAGCAACTGGCAGCAGGCCTCCGAGCTGCAGTATGGCCGCCTGCCGGAACTCGAAGCGCAGCTGCGCGAGGCTGAAGCGAGCACCGCGCGCGCCGAGCTCGACGGCCAGAAGCCAAAGCTCCTGCGTACGCAGGTTGGCGCCGAGGAAATCGCCGAAGTGGTCTCGCGCGCGACCGGCATTCCTGTCACGCGCATGCTGCAGGGCGAGCGCGACAAGCTGCTGCACATCGAGGACGAGCTGCACAAGCGCGTCGTGGGCCAGGACGAAGCCATCGAAGCGGTGTCGGATGCGATCCGCCGTTCGCGCGCGGGCCTGTCCGACCCGGATCGCCCATACGGTTCGTTCATGTTCCTGGGGCCGACGGGTGTGGGTAAAACCGAGCTGTGCAAGGCGCTGGCCGGCTTCCTGTTCGATACGCAGGACGCAATGATCCGCATCGACATGAGCGAATTCATGGAGAAGCATTCGGTTGCCCGTCTGATCGGCGCGCCACCGGGCTATGTGGGCTATGAAGAGGGCGGTTATCTGACCGAAGCCGTGCGGCGCAAGCCGTACAGCGTGATCCTTCTCGACGAGATCGAAAAGGCGCACCCGGACGTGTTCAATGTACTGCTGCAGGTGCTGGACGATGGCCGCATGACCGATGGCCAGGGCCGCACGGTCGACTTCAAGAACACGGTGATCGTGATGACGTCGAACCTCGGTTCGCACCGGATCCAGGCGATGGAGAGCGATGAGCCGGCCGTCGTGAAGATGGCGGTAATGGCCGAGGTGCGCGGGCACTTCCGCCCCGAGTTCATCAACCGCATCGACGAGATCGTCGTGTTCCATGCACTCGACGAGAAGAACATCGGCGCCATTGCCCGCATCCAGCTGCAGATCCTGGAAGCGCGCCTGGCCAAGATGGACATGACGCTCGACATCGACGAAGAAGCGCTGCAGAAGATCGCCGAAGCAGGATATGACCCGGTGTATGGCGCAAGGCCGCTCAAGCGCGCGATCCAGCAACAGATCGAGAATCCGCTGTCGAAAGCGATCCTGTCGGGCCGCTTCGGACCGAAGGACGTGATTCCGGTCCGGGTGCGGGGTGGCGAGCTGGCCTTTGGCGAGCAGACGGTCGAGCTGGCGAAGTAAGCCGGTTCGGTTGAAATGAAAGGGCGCGGCAATTGCCGCGCCCTTTGTCGTTTCTTGACCGGAAATAAGACGCCAGATTTCAGGATGCGAAATGATCGTCGTGCAATGCGGAATGCGCAGCATGACAGCGACGCCATTCCTTACCATTGTGAGAAATTTCATTTCGCATCATGATATACGCGATACAAGCCATTGATATTGCTAGTAATTATTTTACTCGTATGTCTTATAGAAGACTGATGGTGCCACGCACAAACGGCTTTATGATTGTCTCAACGGATTCGCAGGCTTGATCAAACGTCTTACCACCCTTCAGGAGAACACACCATGACTACCCGTGAACAGCAAATCGCCGAACTGCAGCAAGACTGGGACACCAATCCACGCTGGAAAGGCGTCGTGCGCAATTACACCGCCGCTGACGTCGTCCGTCTGCGTGGCTCGGTGCGCATCGAGCACACGCTGGCCAAGCGTGGCGCCGAGAAGCTGTGGAGCCTGGTCAATGATGAGCCGTATGTGAACGCCCTGGGCGCGCTGACCGGCAACCAGGCCATGCAGCAGGTGAAAGCGGGCCTGAAGGCAATCTACCTGTCGGGCTGGCAAGTGGCGGGCGACGCCAACGCCGCTGGCGAAATGTATCCCGACCAGTCGCTGTATCCGGCCAACTCGGTGCCGCTGGTCGTGCGCCGCATCAACAACACGTTCCAGCGCGCCGACCAGATTCAATGGTCAGAAGGCAAGGATGACATCGATTACTTCGCCCCGATCGTGGCCGATGCCGAAGCCGGTTTCGGCGGCGTGCTCAATGCCTACGAGCTGATGAAGTCGATGATCGAAGCCGGCGCATCGGGCGTGCACTTCGAGGATCAACTGGCATCGGTCAAGAAATGCGGCCACATGGGCGGCAAGGTGCTGGTGCCGACTCGCGAAGCCATCGAGAAACTCAACGCGGCCCGCCTAGCGGCCGACGTGATGGGGACCACGACGCTCGTGATCGCCCGCACCGACGCCGAAGCGGCCGACCTGCTCACGTCGGACGTCGACGCCAACGACAAGGAATTCTGCACCGGCGAGCGCACGGTCGAGGGCTTCTTCCGCGTCCAGCCGGGCGTCGAGCAAGCGATTTCGCGCGGACTGGCCTATGCACCGTTTGCCGACCTGGTCTGGTGCGAAACCGGCAAGCCCGACCTCGAGTTTGCCCGTCGCTTTGCCGACGCGATCCATGCCAAGTTCCCGGGCAAGATGCTGGCCTATAACTGCTCGCCGTCGTTCAACTGGAAAAAGAACCTGGACGACGCAACCATCGCCAAATTCCAGCGCGAGCTGGGCGCGATGGGCTACAAGTTCCAGTTCATCACGCTGGCCGGCTTCCACTCGCTCAACTACGGCATGTTCAATCTGGCCCACGGCTACGCACGCACCGGCATGTCGGCCTTTGTCGAGCTGCAAGAAGCCGAGTTCGCCGCCGCCGAAAAAGGGTTTACGGCGGTCAAGCACCAGCGCGAAGTCGGCACCGGCTACTTCGACGCCGTAACCCAGGCCATCCAGCAGGGCCAGAGCTCGACCACGGCGCTGCACGGCTCGACCGAGGACGAACAGTTCTTCGAAGAAAAGAAAGTCGCCTGATCGATCCGACGTAGGGTGGACGGCGGAGCCGTCCACCCTACATTGCCGGAAGTCCGTACCCGAATTCGCGAAGTCCGTACCGCATCTGCGCAAGTCCGTACCCACATTCCCGCAAGTCCGTACCTGCATTCCCAAAAGTTCGTACCCGCATTCCCAGCCGCGGTCGGTTGTAGTGGATAATGGCGCCTAATATCGCCGCCAGTTTCGCGCGGCAACGTCACTTTTAGGAATTCCAGCTTATGTTGAGCTACCGCCACGCCTTCCACGCGGGTAACCACGCCGATGTCCTCAAGCACTTCATTCAGGTGCAACTGCACCAGTACATGAACCAGAAGGATGCCGCCTATACCTATATCGATACCCACTCGGGCGCCGGCGTGTACGCACTCGACAGTTTCCAGTCGACCAAGACCGCCGAGTTCGATACCGGCATCGGCCCGCTGTGGGCGCTCACCGACGTTCCGGCACCCCTCAAGGAATACCTCGACCTGATCAAGGGGATGAACCCGAGCGGCAAGATGCGCTATTACCCGGGCTCGCCGTATGTTGCCGAGCAGATGGCGCGCGAGCAGGACCGCCTGCGCCTGTTCGAGCTGCACCCGGCCGATTGCAAGATCCTGGCAGATAACTTCCGCAAGCTCGACGCCCACAAGGCCGAGCAGGGCGAACGCTCGCGCGGCCGCCGCGTGATGATCGACCGGGGCGACGGTTTCGACAGCATGAAGGCCTTGCTGCCGCCACCGTCGCGTCGCGCGCTGGTGCTGATCGACCCGCCGTACGAAGTCAAGGATGACTACAAGCGTGTGAAAGAAGCGCTCGACGACGCGCTGCTGCGCTTCCCGAGCGGCATTTACGCTGTCTGGTATCCGGTACTCCAGCGCATGGAATCGCGCCAGTTTGCCGACCGCCTGAAGCGCGTGCCGGCCAAGGAGTGGCTCAACGTCACGTTGACGATCCAGACCCCGACCCCGGACGGCACCGGCCTGCACAGCTCCGGCATGTTCATCCTGAACCCGCCGTACACGCTCGAGCCGATCCTGCGCGAAGTGCTGCCGTACCTGGTGCGCGTGCTGGGCAAGGATGCCGGCGCACGCTTCACGATCGAAAAGGGCACCCAGGTCACGGGCACGGCCCTCGGCCGTAGCGCCAGCCGCACCGATGGGGCCGCCGGCTTGCCGCGCCAGCCGATCGGCAATGCGCGCCGCGCCAGCCCGCTGTCGGGCAAGGGCAGTCTGCGCCTGCCGGGCCAGGTCATGCCGCGCGAAGGCGACGAGCCGGCAGCGCCGGTCAAGCCATCCCGCACTGGCACAGGCCGTCCGACGCAGGATGCTGGCCGGCCGGGCGCGCCACCGCGCTCGAGTGCGCCAAAGACTGCTTCACCTCGTGCGCCCCGTGCGCCCGGCGCCCCATCGCGCGCGGCGTCGGATGCTGCCGCGCCGCGTGCACCCCGCACCGGTGGCGATCGCCCGGCGACGCCGGGTGCACCGCGCACCGGCCGCACCCGCCAGGGCGGCGGTCGCAGCTAGCGTTCGATTTGATGTCGAAATGCTAAGATTGATGTTTTTGTAGTATAGTCGGTGCAGGTGGTGCGCGGGTGCGTGCTGCCAGCGCGCCGCGATCCGCTGTGACAGTTTCCAGGAGTAATATTTCAATGCATGCTGATGCAACGGCAGCGGTCTTGGTGCCGTCTGACGATTTTTTCCTCGCACGGCAACCCATTCTCGGGCGCGACCAGCAATTGCTCGCGTTTGAGCTGCTGTTTCGTGCTGCCGGCGAGGACGAAGACGCCAAGCTGACCGATGGCGCCGCCGCGACGGCGGCCGTCATTTCGCATGCGTCCCAGCTCGGCATGGAGCAGGTGGTGGGCGATCAGCTTGCCTTCGTCAATGTCGACGCTGTCGTCCTGATGAGCGACTTCGTGCGCTTCCTGCAGCCGCATAAAGTCATTCTCGAAATCCTGGAAACCGTCAAGCCAACACCGGAGTTGCTGGCGCGGGTGGACGAACTGAAAAACCTCGGCTTCAAGTTCGCCGTCGACGACGTCATCGAACATTCGCCCGAACTCGATCAGCTGATCTCGTTGATCGACATTATCAAGGTCGATATCAAGGGCGTGGCCCCGGATGCGCTGGGCGATCTGGTCGCGTCGCTGAAAAAGACCGGCAAGCGCCTGCTGGCTGAAAAAGTCGAGACGATCGAAGAATTCAAGCTGTGCATGGAACTCGGTTTCGAATACTTCCAGGGTTATTACTTTGCGCGGCCCGTGATCCTCAGCGGCCGCAAGATTGCCCCGACCGAAGTCGTGCTGCTGCGCCTGCTTGAGCTCGTCAATTCCAACGCCGACAACCAGACCATCGAGACGGCCGTCAAGCGCGACGCCCTGGTCAGCTTGAACCTGCTGCGCCTGGTCAACAGCCGCGCAGTGCCGGGTCCGCGCATCGAATCGCTGTCACAGGCGCTCGCGGTGCTGGGCCGGCGCCAGCTGGGGCGCTGGCTGCAGATCCTGCTGTATACGGCGGCGGGCGCGCAGGTTTCGCTTCACTCGCCGTTGCTGCAACTGGCCACCACGCGCGGCAAGCTGCTCGAACTGATGACGCTGCGCGTACGCCCCGGCGACACGGCCAGCGCCGACCGCGCCTTTACTGTTGGCATCATGTCGCTGGCTGAAGCGCTGTTCTCGGTGCGCATGGCCGACATCCTCGTGCATGTCGAGGTCGCGCATGACGTACGCGATGCGCTGATCGACCGGGATGGCGACTTCGGCACGATGCTGCGCATCGCCGAGCTGCTCGAGACCGCTGTCGGCGGCCGCAAGCTCAATGCGGAACTCAAGAAGATCGGGCTGACCGTACCCGAGGTACGCGAGATCGAACTGGCAGCGTTCGACTGGGTCCGCGAGCTGACCCACGAAGTGCGCTGAGTCCAACCTACCCCTTATTGTCCCAGCAGCAGGAACACGGTCGGCTTCTTGTGGAAGTCCGGCCCCTTGTCCGCCCCCAACGCCGCCTTCCACTTCGCCGCCGTCATGGTGCGCACCGACTCGCTCGGCAGCGACAGGTCGGTGGCCACGCACACCAGCGTGCCCGGCTGGCAACCCGCTACCAGTGCTTCGAGCATCGCACCATTGCGATACGGCGTCTCGATGAACAGCTGTGTCTGGCGCTCGCCCTGTGAACGGGTTTCCAGTTCGCGGATGCGTTTCGTGCGCAGCGCCGCATCGGTCGGCAGGTAGCCATTGAAGGCGAAGCTCTGGCCGTTCAGGCCGCTGGCCATGACGGCCAGCAGCAATGACGACGGGCCGACCAACGGCCGCACGGCAATCCCGTGCTGATGCGCCAGGCGCACGAGATCGGCGCCTGGGTCGGCCACGGCCGGTACGCCGGCCTCTGACACCAGGCCCGCATCGCGCCCTGCCAGCAGCGGCGCCAGCAATTGTGTCAGCGCCGCGGCCGGCGTGTTCACATTCAGTTCGGCGATCTCGATTTCCTGCAGTGGCTTGGCCAGCGGATGGTCGATCGCGATCAGTTTTAAAAACGCGCGCGCCGTCTTGGCGTTTTCGGCGACGAAATAGTCGAGAGAGCTGGTCAGTGCCTGCACTTGCGTCGGCAGCAAGCCATTCAGGCAGCCGGGCGCGGCGTCGAGTGGGCCAAGGGTATTGGGAATCAGGTACAGGGTGCCGGGCATGGGTCGTTTCAGGTAAGTGGTCAGGTGCCGAAGAAGCGCACGCCGGCGCGGCGCAGCATGCCGGTCAGGGCGATGAGCGGCAAGCCGGTGAGGGCGGTCGGATCAAGCGAGTGGATGTGTTCTATCAGGGCGATGCCCAAGCCTTCGTTCTTGGCGCTGCCAGCGCAGTCGTATGGCTGTTCGATGCGCAGGTAGGCGTCGAGTTCGGCATCCGGCAGGTCGCGAAAGCGCACGCGGACCTGCACATTGTCGACCTGGGCGGCGGCGGGGTTGGCAGCGCGCCCGTCCCACAGGCACAAGGCCGTATGGAACACGACTTCACGGCCCCGCATCAATTGCAGCTGCGCCAGCGCGCGTGCATGGTCACCCGGCTTGCCGATCTGCAGATCGTCGAGCGTGGCGACCTGGTCGGAGCCGATCACGAGCGCATCCGGATGCAGGCGCGCCACGGCCTCGGCCTTGGCGCGCGCCAGGCGCAGAGCGGTTGCCGGCGGCGTTTCGCCTGGCAGCGGGGTTTCATCGAGATCGGGTGAGATGGCCTCGAACGGCAGGCCGAGCCGGCCCAGCAATTCGCGCCGGTAGGCCGAGCTCGAGGCGAGGATCAGGCGGGGCTGGGTAGAGCTAGTTATCATGCGGCCCTCGGGATAAATCGGCAGCGAAGCCACAGTTTCATGGCGCTGCGGTGAAAAGCCTGCTATTATCGCAGGTTTTCCGGGACGACTTTCTAAATGAGCGCTTTCATTATTGATGCCTTCGAGTTTTGCAAGAGCGATGGTTTTCGTGAAGGCAGCACGCCCCTGGTCGAGATGACCCGGTTGGCCGCAGAGAGTTCCGAAAAAGGCGGCGACATCCGCTGGACGATGCAAGGTGGTCAAACCCGTCACGGTTATCCGTCGCTGACCCTCGAGGTCGCCGGTCACGTGAAGCTGGAATGCCAGCGTTGCCTGCAGCCTATGGATTACGACATCGATTCGTCGACCATGCTGGTGCTGGGCAAGGATGACGAAGAAGCCGATGCCATCGAGATCGTTCTCGACGACGATAGCATCGATGTGATCGTCGGCAGCCGCACCTGCGATATTCGCCAGTTGCTCGAAGACGAGGCCCTGCTGGCATTGCCGCAGTCGCCAAAGCACGATGTCTGCCCAGAAACCAAGCTGCTGGACAGCCTGAAGAACGAGAAGCCGTCGCCATTTGCCGGCCTCAAGAATCTCAAGACAGAATGATGTAGTACCAAACATAGCAGGATCGGTTTCGCAGTACGGTGGCGGCAGCGTAGAAAGAATGTCGCCCAAAATTTGCAAAGAATGTGTCAGACGCGTGCAGCGCTCGAGTATGGCATTGGTAGTAGAAGTAGACGGAAACGTGTCGGCAATCCCGGGGGACATCCTTGAAGATTGCTGCTGGGATACTCGATGCGCAAATCGTTGCACGTCGAATGTGTTAAAATTTTAGAACTTAGTATTAGGAGTTATCATGGCTGTTCAGCAGAATAAAAAATCCCCATCGAAGCGCGGTATGCACCGTTCGCACGACTTCCTGGTTGCACCAAACCTGGCAGTCGAGCCAACCACCGGCGAAACGCACCTGCGTCACCACATCAGCCCTAACGGTTTCTACCGTGGTCGCAAAGTTCTGAAGACCAAAAACGACGAGTAATCGACGTCCTGGCTTTTAGAACCATGAAAGCGGCGCAACGTATGTTATCTGCGTGGCGCCGCTTTTTCTTTGGCATCTGCTCAGGCATTGTTGGCATCACGGGCATGCATTTCGCCCCGTCATGTTGAGCAGCGCGGATCCTGTGCGCCTCCTGGCGACGAATCGATCCCATCTGGCCGCCAGTCCTGTGTGAGCCGCGGCATTCCCAATACATGACCATAAAAATTTCCATTGACTGCATGGGTGGCGATCACGGCCCGTCAGTAACCATTCCGGCAGCAATCTCGTTCCTCAAGAAGCAGGATGACGCCGAGCTCGTGCTCGTGGGCGTCGAAGAGGTGCTGCGCGCAGAACTCAAGAAACACCACGGCGACAAATTGCCGCGTCTCACGATCAAGAACGCGACCGAAGTTGTCGCGATGGACGATCCGATCGAGGTAGCCCTGCGCCGCAAGAAGGATTCGTCGATGCGCGTGGCGATCGAGCTGGTGAAAGACGGCAGCGCCAATGCCTGCGTCTCGGCCGGCAACACCGGCGCCCTGATGGCCGTCTCGCGCTACGTGCTCAAGACGATGCCCGGCGTCGACCGTCCGGCGATCTGCTCGATCATGCCGAACCAGAAGAACGGCCCGACCTATATCCTCGACCTGGGCGCGAACGTCGATTGTGAACCGCATCACCTGCACCAGTTCGCGATCATGGGCTCGGTGCTGTGCTCGGCAATCGAAGGCATCCCCCGCCCGACCATTGGCCTCTTGAACGTGGGCACCGAAGACATCAAGGGCAACGAAGTGGTCAAGGCCACCGGCGTGCTGCTGCGCGACGATGCTGCCCGCGGCAAGCTCAATTTCTACGGCAACGTCGAAGGCAATGACATCTTCAAGGGCACCGTGGACGTCGTCGTCTGCGACGGTTTCGTCGGCAACGTGATGCTCAAGGCGATCGAAGGCCTGTCGCGCTTCATGAAAACGACGTTCAAGTCCGACATCATGTCGATGGTCGGCGCCGTGCTCGCACGCAAGGCCATGAAGAAACTCAATCCCGAGCGCTACAATGGCGCCGGTCTGCTGGGCCTGAAGGGCCTGGTGTTCAAGAGCCACGGCGGCGCCAACGCCTATTCGTTCGAATGGGCGCTCAAGCGTGCCTACGAGGCCGCGCACAATAATGTGCAAGAACAGTTGTCGGCATTAATTACCGAGCTGATGCCGAATTCAACGGGCGCTGCCGAAGCGCCCATGCCGGTGCTCGAGCCCGTGTCCACGATCGAGCGCCAGGCGCAATAACCGAGCGGATGGTGAAGCAATGACCCTGTACAGCAAAATCACCGGCACCGGCAGCTACCTGCCGGCCAACCGTGTCACCAATGAAGCGCTGGCCACGCGGCTGGCTGCGCAAGGTGTCGAAACGTCGCACGAATGGATTGTTACCCGCAGCGGCATCGAGGCGCGCCACTTCGCCGCCGCCGATGAACTCTCGTCCGACCTGGCCGTGCACGCCGCGCGCCGGGCGCTCGAGATGGCCGGCCGCGAGGCGGGCGACATCGACCTCGTCATCGTCGCCAGTTCCACCCCCGATTTCCACGGCAGCTTCCCGAGCACGGCCTGCATCGTCCAGCAAAAGCTGGGGATGGCCAATGGCAGCGCCGCCTTCGACGTGCAGGCGGTCTGCAGCGGCTTCGTCTATGCGCTGTCGACAGCCGACGCGTTCATCCGCGCCGGCAACCACAAGCGCGTGCTCGTGATCGGTTCCGAGATTTTCTCGCGCATTGTCGATTTCAATGACCGCGGCACCTGCGTGCTGTTCGGCGATGGCGCCGGCGCCGTGCTGCTGGAAGTGTCGAATGAGCCGGGCATCCTGGCCACCAAACTGCACGCCGACGGCAGCCACGCCGACATCCTGTCGATCCCGGGCAACCTGGCGGGCGGCGCCGTTGCCGGCAGCGGTTTCCTGCACATGGACGGCCCGGCCGTGTTCAAGCTGGCCGTGTCGGTGCTCGAAAAAGTCGCGCACGAAGTGCTCGATACGGCCGGCGTCACGCCGGACCAGATCGACTGGCTGGTGCCGCACCAGGCCAATATCCGCATCATGAACGGCACTGCCAAGAAGCTCGGCCTGCCGCTGGAAAAAATGGTCGTCACCGTCAATGAGCATGGCAATACCTCGGCCGCGTCGATTCCGCTGGCGCTCGACCAGGCGGTACGCGATGGCCGCATCAAGCCGGGCCAGAACGTGCTGATGGAAGGCGTGGGCGGTGGCTTTACCTGGGGCGCCGTGCTGGCGCGCATGTAACGAGTCGCACGCTGCGTCGCACTCACCGGCGGCACTCCCAAGAACCAATTACTACGGATACATCACGATGAGCAACTTCGCATTCCTGTTTACCGGACAAGGCGCCCAGGCAGTGGGCATGCTGAACGGTTTCGCCGGCAACCCGGTTGTCGACCGTACCGTGCAAGAAGCCTCAGACGCCCTCGGCTTCGATCTGCAGCGCCTGATCGCCGACGGCCCGAAAGAAGACCTCGATCTCACCACCAACACCCAGCCGGTCATGCTGACCGCCGCCGTGGCCGTGTACCGCGCCTGGATCGCGGCCGGCGGCCCGATACCGTCCGTTGTCGCCGGTCACAGCCTGGGCGAATACTCGGCGCTGGTCGCCGCTGGCGTGATCCCGTTTGCCGACGCCGTGCCGCTGGTGCGCTTTCGCGCGCAGTCGATGCAGGACGCGGTGCCGGTCGGGCAGGGCGGCATGGCCGTCATCCTCGGCCTGCAGGCCGACGACGTGCGCGCAGTCTGTGCTGAAGCCGCACAGGGCGAGGTCGTCGAAGCGGTCAACTTCAACGAGCCGACCCAGATCGTGATCGCCGGCCACACGGCGGCGGTCGAACGCGCCTGCGAGATCGCCAAGGCGAAAGGCGCCAAGCGCGCGATGAAGCTGTCGGTCTCGGCGCCGTTCCACTCGTCGCTGCTCAAACCCGCATCGGATCGTCTGCGCGAGTACATGCGCACGTTGACCTTTGCCGTGCCACAGATCCCCGTCATCAACAACGTCGATGTCGTCGTGTTGAATGATCCGGAGCAGATCAAGGATGCGCTGGTGCGCCAGGCCGCCGGTCCGGTGCGCTGGGTCGAGACGATGCAGAAGATGGCGCAGGACGGCGTCACGCAGGTCATCGAGTGCGCACCGAGCAAGACGCTGGTGGGCATGGCCAAGCGTATCGACCCGGCGCTGGTCGGCGACGCGCTGGTCGACCAGGCCGCGCTCGAGCGCGTGCTGGCCACGTTCAACGCGTAACGCCGGCGCAGCACCAACAACCCCAACAAGAGGATCACCATGAATCTGGAAAACCAAGTCGCCCTGATCAGCGGCGCATCGCGCGGCATCGGCAAGGCCATCGCTCTGGAACTGGCCCGCCAGGGCGCGAAAGTCGTCGGCACCGCCACCAGCGACGCCGGCGCGCAGGCGATCTCGGACTACCTGGCGCCGTTCGGCGGCAAGGGCGTCGTCCTGAACGTGCTCGACAGCGAACGCTGCGCGGCCGTCGTGGCGGATGTGCAGAAGGAATTCGGCAGCCTGTCGATCCTCGTGAACAATGCCGGCATTACCCAGGACAACCTGGCCATGCGCATGAAAGACGAAGAGTGGGACGGCGTGATCGCCACCAACCTGACCGCCGTCGGCCGCCTGTCGCGCCTGGTGCTGCGCGGGATGATGAAGGCCAAGGCCGGCCGCATCATCAACATTACGTCGGTGGTGGGCGCCTCGGGCAATCCGGGCCAGATGAACTACGCGGCGGCGAAGGCCGGCGTGGCCGGCATGACCCGCGCGCTGGCGCGCGAGATCGGCAGCCGTAACATCACCGTCAATTGCGTCGCGCCGGGCTTCATCGATACCGACATGACCAAGTCGCTGGGCGACGATCAGCACGCTGCACTGCTGACCCAGATTCCGCTTGGCCGCCTGGGCCAGCCGGAAGACATCGCCCATGCGGTGGCGTTCCTGGCCGGACCGCAGGCGGCCTACATCACGGGCACCGAGCTGCACGTGAACGGCGGCATGTACATGAATTAAGTATATTAAGCATCAAGCAGGAAATCAGAAGCAATAAAGGGATGGATTGCACGATAATTGGCCCCGTTTGAACAGGACGATATCGGTGCAATCCCGACTTTTAGCAGGACTTTCCGGCGAGTTAGGCGCAGTCGCCGAAAATAGTTTTTCAGGTCGCAAACCTGATAAAATGCGCGCACTTTCCGCAACACATACCTTAATGGAGCTACAACATGTCGGATATCGAACAACGCGTTAAAAAAATCGTCGCTGAGCAACTGGGTGTTGCTGAAGCAGACATCAAAATCGAATCCTCGTTCGTTGACGACCTCGGTGCTGACTCGCTGGACACCGTCGAGCTGGTGATGGCTCTGGAAGATGAGTTCGAAATGGAAATCCCTGACGAACAGGCTGAGAAGATCACCACCGTCAAGCAAGCCATCGACTACGCTACCGCGCACGTCAAAGCCTGAGTCGGGGTCTAGTAGTCGCTTTACAGTTTTTGGGAGAATCGCTTGAGTCGTTCACGCAACCGCCGTGTCGTCGTCACTGGCCTGGGCTGCATTTCACCAATCGGTAACACCGTTACCGAAGCGTGGGATGCAGCGCTGGCTGGCAAGTCGGGTATTGCCGCCATCACCAAATTTGATGCGTCGCAATTCACGACCCACTTCGCTGGTGAAGTAAAGAACTTCGTCGTCGAGGATTACCTGCCGGGCAAAGAAGGCCGCCATATGGATAGCTTTATCCATTACGGCATGGCAGCCGGGATCCAGGCCCTGCAGGATTCGGGCCTGGTTGTTACCGAAGAAAATGCGGATCGCATTGGCGTGGTGATCGGTTCGGGCATCGGCGGCCTGCCGCTGATCGAAGCCACCAAAGAGGAATACATGAACCGCGGCGCACGCCGTATTTCGCCATTCTTCGTGCCAGCCTCGATTATCAACATGATCTCGGGCGATCTCTCGATCAAGTTCGGCCTGCGTGGTCCGAACCTGGCCATCGTCACCGCTTGCACCACCGGCCTGCACAGCATCGGCGCGGCAGCGCGCCTGATCGAGTACGGCGACGCCGACGTGATGATCGCGGGCGGCGCCGAGTCGACCGTGTCGCCACTGGGCCTGGGCGGCTTCGCCTCGGCACGCGCGCTGTCGACCCGCAACGATGATCCGGCCACGGCCTCGCGTCCATGGGACCGCGACCGCGACGGCTTCGTGCTGGGTGAGGGCGCCGGTGTCATGGTCGTCGAAGAGTATGAGCACGCTGTCGCGCGCGGCGCCCGCATCTACGCTGAAGTCATCGGCTTCGGCATGAGCGCGGACGCCAACCACATCACCTCGCCGGTCGAGGATGGCAGTGGCGCGGCACGTTGCATGGTCAATGCCCTCAACAACGCCGGCATCAATGCCGATCAGGTGCAGTACGTGAATGCGCACGGCACCTCGACGCCATTGGGCGATGCTGCAGAAGTGCGCGGCATCAAGCGCGTGTTTGGCGACCATGCCAAGAAGATTGTCGTGAATTCGACCAAGTCGATGACCGGTCACCTGCTTGGTGGCGCCGGCGGCCTGGAATCGGTGTTCACGGTACTGGCGATCCATAACCAGATCTCGCCGCCGACGATCAACATCTTCAACCAGGATCCCGAGTGCGACCTGGACTTTTGCGCCAACACGGCGCGTGAGATGAAGATCGATTACGCGGTGAAGAACTCGTTCGGTTTCGGCGGTACCAACGGTACGCTCGTTTTCGCGAAAATCTGAACTTGACCAGCCCCATCCCGGTCGAACGGGATGGGCGCTTTCTGTAGCCCGGTGCATTGCCCGCTTGTTGTCCTACAGCGGTAGTGTCCCGGTGCTGGCGGCAACGTCCGCAGCTTGCCCGCCGGGCTAGCCGATTCTTGTTATTCATGCTTCCCTCGTTGTATGAACTGTGCGGTGTCTGTCATCGTCCGGCCGTCGCGTTGCCTGTATTGGCTGTGCGCTGCGCTCGGTGGCGCCCTCATTGCGACCGCATTGGTCAGCGGCCTCGGCACACCTGAACGCTTCGCGTTGGGCGGGCTGGTCGCCCTTGTGCCGCTGGCCGGCGCTGTGGCGCTGGGGTGGCCATTGGTCCGCACACGGCATCGTCTGCAGGCTTGCTCACAGGCTGATTCCCATGCACTTTTGCCCAAATTTGGAACGGCACACCGCCTTGATATTTCTGGACTTGGGCAGCTACGCCTGACGGTACAACAAGAGATGCGCGCAGCCGGCGCGGCGGGCGCACCGCACGTAGCGGGTTCATCCGGACCCACAGCCGAAGGGGTTGCGGTGACGCTGCTGCCGGGCGCCACAGTCTGGCCGGCCTGCATTCTGCTGCGTCTGCGCACGGCGGCTGGCAAGACGGTAGCGCTCGTCGTACTGCGCGACAGCCTGTCGTCAGGCGACTTTCGTGCGCTGTCCGTAGCCGTACGGTCGTTGGCGCAGGGTGCGCGGGCCGAAGCGACAAAAATACTTTGAACTTATTGCAGGGGATCAACTCTTAGGAGAGGGTCGCCAATGGGGCATGGTCCGTGACGACAGAACGCGAGAGTGATCAGTTGCTGGTGGAGCGCGTGCAGGCAGGAGAACAGAAGGCGTTCGATCTGCTCGTCTCCAAGTACCAGCGCCGCTTGATGCGCCTGGTGTCGCGTCTTGTTCACGATCCGGCTGAGGCCGAAGACGTCGTGCAGGAAACGTTCATCAAGGCCTATCGGGCACTGCGCCATTTTCGCGGTGATTCCGCGTTTTATACCTGGCTGTACCGGATAGGCATCAACACGGCCAAGAATTACCTGGTGACCCAGGGCAGGCGTGCGCCGACCTCGACGGAGACCGACGCGGAAGGGGCCGAAGGCTTCGACGATGCGGACAGCCTGCGTGACATTAATACGCCGGAGTCAATGCTGGCCAGTAAGCAGATCGCCCACACGGTGAACGCAGCCATGGAAGCGCTGCCCCTGGAACTACGCACGGCAATTGTCTTGCGCGAAATAGAAGGACTCAGCTACGAAGAGATATCCGAAGTAATGGCCTGTCCTATCGGTACGGTACGCAGCCGTATTTTTCGGGCGCGCGAAGTCATTGCCGAAAAATTGCGGCCTTTGCTTGAATTTCCGGTTGACAAACGACGGTAGGTAGCGGGATCGTACGAACACAGCATTAAGATTGAACTTACCGTGAACACACCGACGTCGACGGACACTCCGATGGACACCAACGAGACACTACGCGCGCATATCTCCGCATTGGTCGACGGCGAATTGCCGCAGGCCGATGTGGAGTTGGCGTTTGCTGCACTTCAGGAGAAGGATGGCAAAGTGGCGTGGGACCGGTATCACCTGATCAGGGACACGCTGCGCGCCACGCCGGCGCCGGCGTTGTCGCCCGGCTTTGCCGAGCGGCTGGCGGCGCGTCTGGCGGCGGAGTCGGCGTTGCCGCCCGAGGCTGGCGACAGCGGCGATCGCAGCAATGGCAGTGCCAACGGCGCCACCGAGTCAACGGGCCAGGCGGCCATTCTCGCCAACCCCGGCACTTCCTGAGCTGCGCTTCCTCCACGGTCCGCGCTGTCACGCTGTGCAGCCCGGGCTGTCCTGCACGCGACGCCTGGCGACGCGACAAAGCGCCGTTTTTGGCTTACCATTTGATTAATCTTAGCCATTCAACAGCGAATCCATGACCAGTAAAACTGCCAGCCTGCTCTTGTCGGCACTGCTCGTGTCCGGCACCTCTGCATTCACCCTCTCGTCGGCCTACGCTGCCGGCGCCGCGCCTGTGTCCGCGCCCACCGTCACGGGCTTGCCCGACTTCACCGATGTGATCGACAAGGTCGGCCCGGCCGTCGTCAATATCCGCACTACCGAACGCGTCAGCACGCGCGGCGGGGCGCCCGGCGAAGAAGAAATGCAGGAATTTTTGCGCCGCTTCTTCGGTGGCCAGATGCCGCCGCGCGGCGGCCGGCGCGGCCCGCCGCAGGCCGACGAAGAGCGTGAAGTCCAGCGCGGCGTCGGCTCGGGCTTCATCATTTCTGGCGATGGTTACGTGCTGACCAATGCCCACGTGGTCGAAGGCGCCGATGAGGTGACGGTCACGTTGACTGACCGCCGTGAATTCAAGGCCAAGGTGCTGGGCGCCGACCGCCGCTCGGACGTCGCACTGCTCAAGCTGACCGCCACCAACCTGCCGTACCTGCGCACGGGCGACTCGAGCAAGATCCGCGTCGGCGAATGGGTGCTGGCGATCGGCTCGCCGTTCGGCCTCGAAAACACGGTCACGGCCGGCATCATTTCGGCCAAGTCGCGCGACACGGGCGAATACCTGCCGCTGATCCAGAGCGATGTGGCGGTCAACCCCGGCAACTCGGGCGGTCCGCTGATCAATATGCGCGGGGAAGTCATCGGCATCAATTCGCAGATCGCCACCTTGTCGGGTGCGTACAACGGCATCTCGTTTGCGGTACCGATCGATGAAGTCACGCGCGTCTCCGAACAACTCAAGGCCACCGGCAAGGTCACGCGGGGCCGCATCGGCGTGCAGATCAGCGAAGTCACGCGCGACGTGGCCGAATCGCTGGGCCTGGGCAAGGCGCGCGGCGCCGAAGTGTCGATGGTCGAGGCGGGCGGGCCGGCCGAGAAGGGCGGCATCAAGGTTGGCGACATCATCCTGGCCTTCAACAAGCAGCCGGTCGAGACCACACGCGACCTGCCACGCCTGGTCGGCGCCGCCAAGGTCGGCAGCCGCGCCAGCGTCACCGTCTGGCGTCGTGGCGCGCAGGTCGAGGTGCCGGTCACGATCGTCGAGCTGCAGGACGAGAAATCGACGCCCGGCAAGCCTGCGGCCAAAAAGCCGGCACAGGGCGCGACGGCCAATGCGTTTGGCTTGACCTTGTCAGCCATCCCGCAGGCCGACCGCCGCCAGTTGGGCGTGGAGGGCGGCGTGCTGGTCGAGAACGCGACCGGCGCCGCAGCCAGCGCCGGCATCGAGCCGGGCGATGTGCTCCTGCAGTGGAACAACACGCCGCTGACGAGCGTCGAACAGTTCGCGGGCCTGCTCGCCAAGCATGACAAGGCGAAGCCAGTGGCGCTGCTGGTGCAACGCGACGGCGCCACGCAATACCTGACCATCAAGCCGCGTCCCTGATGCACGCAGTGCCCGCCGCGCCACCAGTACCGTTCACGCTGTACGCGCGCGGGTATTGCCACCTGTGCGACGACATGCTGGCAGCGCTGCGGGCCATGGAAACCCCGGCGCGGCCATTCGCGATCAGCGTGCTGGACGTCGACGCCGATCCCGCACTGGTGGCACGCTTCGATGAGCTGGTGCCGGTGCTGTATGGCGCGCTCGACCGGCCCGAGCTGTGCCATTACTTCCTCGACCGCGCCGCGGTGCTGGCCTACCTCGAGGGGCAGGCCGGAAATCCCGTTGGCCGTCCCGAAATCCGGTAAAATGCCGGGTTGGCGTGTTTCAAGACGGCCCTCCCCAGAATTGTTTGCTTTGCCATGGCGCTCGCCTGGGGACCGGCACGGCCCCGGCGCGGCGCTTTTTCTGTTTGCCGCGCGCGGCACGTGCACCCTGATTCAGTCGTATCCGCCGCATTCGCGGTCTATTTGGTTTTGAGCTCTGTTAATGAACAACATACGTAACTTCTCCATCATCGCCCACATCGACCACGGTAAATCGACCCTGGCTGACCGCATCATTCAGCTGTGCGGCGGCTTGTCGGACCGTGAAATGGATGCCCAGGTGCTCGATTCGATGGACCTGGAACGCGAGCGCGGCATCACCATCAAGGCCCAGACCGCGGCCCTGCATTACAAGGCGCGCGATGGCCAGGTCTATAACCTGAACCTGATCGACACCCCGGGTCACGTCGACTTCTCGTACGAAGTGAGCCGCTCGCTGTCCGCCTGCGAAGGCGCGCTGCTGGTCGTCGACGCGTCGCAGGGCGTGGAAGCGCAGACGGTCGCCAACTGCTACACCGCGCTCGATCTGGGCGTCGAAGTGGTGCCGATCCTGAACAAGATCGACTTGCCGCACGCCGACCCGGACAACGCCCGCAAGGAAATCGAAGACGTCATCGGCATCGACGCCAGCGACGCGACGATGTGCTCGGCCAAGACGGGCCTGGGCATCGAAGACGTGCTGGAAACGCTGATCGCCCGCGTGCCGCCACCGAAGGGCGACGCCGATGCGCCGCTGCAGGCGCTGATTGTCGACTCGTGGTACGACCCGTACGTCGGCGTCGTGATGCTGGTGCGCGTGATCAACGGCACGCTGCGTCCGAAAGACAAGATCCTCTTGATGGCGACCGGCTCGGTGAACCTGGTCGAAAGTATCGGCGTGTTCACGCCGCGCTCGGTCTCGCTGCCGTCGCTGTCGGCTGGCCAGGTGGGCTTCATCATCGCCGGCATCAAGGAACTGACCGCCGCGAAGGTCGGCGATACGGTGACCCTGGCCAACAAGCCGGCTGCCGAACCGCTGCCGGGCTTCAAGGAAGTCCAGCCGCAAGTGTTTGCCGGCCTGTTCCCGGTCGAGGCCAACCAGTACGACGCGCTGCGCGATTCGCTGGAAAAGCTCAAGCTGAACGACGCGGCCCTGATGTACGAGCCGGAAGTCTCGCAGGCGCTGGGCTTCGGCTTCCGCTGCGGCTTCCTGGGTCTTCTGCACATGGAAATCGTGCAGGAGCGCCTCGAGCGCGAATTCGACATGGACCTGATTACGACGGCCCCGACCGTCGTGTATGAAGTCGAAATGCGCGACGGCACCATGATCCGCGTCGACAATCCGTCGAAGATGCCGGAACCGTCAAAAATCAACGAAGTGCGCGAGCCGATCGTCGACGTCAATCTGTACATGCCGCAAGAATACGTGGGCGCCGTGATGACGCTGTGTAACGGCAAGCGCGGCATCCAGATGGACATGGCCTACCACGGCCGCCAGGTGAAACTGCACTACGAAATTCCGATGGCCGAGATCGTGCTGGACTTCTTCGATCGCCTGAAGTCCACCTCGCGCGGTTACGCGTCGATGGATTACGAGTTCAAGGAAAACCGCGCTGCCGACGTCGTCAAGGTCGATATGCTGATCAACAGCGAGAAAGTCGATGCGCTGGCCATCATCGTGCACCGCGCCAACGCACCATACCGTGGCCGCCAGGTGGCTGCGAAGATGCGCGAACTGATCCCGCGCCAGATGTTCGACGTGGCGATCCAGGCCGCCATTGGCGCGACGATCATTTCGCGTGAAAACGTGAAAGCGCTGCGCAAGAACGTGCTGGCCAAGTGCTACGGCGGCGATATTTCCCGTAAAAAGAAACTGCTTGAGAAACAAAAGGCAGGCAAGAAGCGCATGAAGCAGGTCGGCTCGGTGGAGATTCCACAAGAAGCGTTCCTGGCGATCCTCCAGGTGGAAGACAAATAATGAACCTGCAACCCGTGTTGAGCAATTTCGCCCTGATTCTGTTCGTGCTGATGGTCATCACGGGCATCATCTGGTGCCTGGACCGGTTTGTGTTGGCAAAGCAGCGCCGGCGCGCCGCCGATGCCGCGCTGCGCGAGTACGATGCGCGCAATGCAAAGCTGATGGCCGAGGGCATCAAGGTCGACCACAACGGCAACCGCGCCGCGATCGAAGCAGCGCACGTGCGCCAGCCGACCTGGGTCGAGTATTCGGGCAGTTTCTTCCCGGTGATTGCGATGGTGTTCATCCTGCGTTCATTCTTGTGGGAGCCGTTCAAGATTCCGTCGTCATCAATGGTGCCGACGCTGCTGGTGGGCGACTTCATCCTGGTGAACAAATACACCTACGGTATCCGCCTGCCAATCATCAACAAGAAAGTTATCCAGATCAATGACCCGCAGCGGGGCGACGTGATGGTGTTTAAATATCCGAAGGACATGAGCCAGGATTACATCAAGCGCGTCGTCGGCGTGCCTGGTGATACCATCACCTACGAAGACAAACGCCTGACCGTCAATGGCAAGGCCGTCGAGTACACGCCGCTGGACGATTACCTGGACGACCAGCATCCGGTCTACCACAAACAGCTCGAAGAAAAACTGCCGAGCCCGGGCGGGTTCACGCAGCACCGCATCCTGAACACGGCCGATCGTCGCAACTTTGACTTCCCCAGCGTCGAGCAGTTCCCGCTGCGCGAAGCCTGCGACTATACGGAAGACAAATTCACCTGCGTCGTGCCGGCTGGCCAGTATTTCATGATGGGCGACAACCGCGACAACAGCGCCGATAGCCGCTACTGGGGCTTCGTGCCGGACCGGAATATCGTGGGCAAGGCATTCGTCGTCTGGATGAACTTTGGCAACTTCAAGCGCGTTGGCGGCATTCATTAAAGAGGTGCATATGGTCCGGAGCAAGCAGCAGGGCGTCACCTTGACCGGCCTGATCGTGGCCCTTGCCGTGATCGGCCTCGTGCTGGTCTTTGCGATGCGCATGATTCCGGCCTATATCGAATACAACGCGATCAAGACCGCGATCGTCAAGACCAAGGCCGAAGGCGGCACCGTGCGGGCGATGCAGGCAGCGTTCGATCGCAATACCAGCATCAACGACGTCGAAGCGATCCGCGGCGCCGATCTGGTTTTCACGCGCGACGATGGCGACCTCGAGATCAGCTTCGCCTACGAAAAACGCCTGCCCCTGGCCGGCAACGTCAGCATCCTCATCGATTTTTCCGGCACCACGGACCCGAGCGGCATCGTCGCCGAGGCCAGCACCGCCGCACCGTAACCGTACTTTCACGCCATATGGACTTCGTGGCAGGGCGCCTGGCGCCGGCCACGCACACGACACCGACAATGAATCATCAGTTATTGCAGACGCGCTTGGGCTACACATTCCGGGATGCCGGGCTGCTTCAGCAAGCCCTGACCCACCGTAGCCATAGCGCGCTGCATAACGAGCGCCTCGAATTTCTGGGCGACTCGATCCTGAACTGCGTCGTCGCCTCGATTCTGTACGAACGCTATCGCGGCCTGGATGAGGGCGACCTGTCGCGCCTGCGCGCCAATCTCGTCAAGCAGCAGGCGCTGTTCGAGATCGCTCAGAAGCTCGACCTGTCGCAGTTCCTGCGCCTGGGTGAGGGTGAACTGAAATCGGGCGGCTTCCGGCGCCCATCGATCCTCGCCGACACGCTCGAAGCCCTGCTGGGCGCGATCTTCCTCGATGCCGGATTCGACAGTGCGCGCGACGTCATCCGCGCCTTTTACATCCCGCTGCTCGATACGGTCGACCCGGGCACGCTGGGCAAGGACGCCAAGACGCTGCTGCAGGAATTCCTGCAGGCCAAGAGGATCGCGCTCCCGACGTATAATGTGGTGGCCACGCACGGCGCCGCACACAGCCAGGAATTCGAAGTCGAATGCCTGGTGCCCAAATTGAGTGTGCAAGTGTTCGGGCGCGGTGGCAGCCGCCGCGCTGCCGAGCAGGCAGCGGCCAGCCTGGCCCTGGGCGCCGCCCAGAAGGCGCTGGCCAAGTCGCCCATGAGCCGCAAGGCCAAGCCGCGCACGGCCCAGCTCAAGCTGGCCGGCATCGCCACCAATCAGGGCGGCGCCCCAGACCAATCCTTGGCGCCGGCTGCGGCAAAGCCAGAACAACCAGGAAGCAAAAAAGCATGAACGCCATCCCCGACAATTTCCGCTGCGGCTATATCGCTATCGTTGGCCGTCCGAACGTCGGCAAGTCGACGCTGATGAACGTCCTGATCGGCGCCAAGGTGTCGATCACGTCGCGCAAGGCGCAGACCACCCGCCACCGCATCACCGGCATCCAGACCCGCGACGACGCCCAGTTCATCTACGTCGACACGCCGGGCTTCCAGACCCGGCACGCCAATGCGCTGAACAAGACGCTCAACAAGACCGTCTCGAACACGCTGATCTCGGCCGACGTCGTGCTGTACCTGCTCGAAGCCGGCACCTTTGGCCCGGCCGACCAGCAAGTGCTGGAACTGTTGCCAAAGAACGTGCCGGTGATCCTGGTGCTGAACAAGTCCGACCACGTCAAGGACAAGGCCGTGTTGATGCCGTTCGCGCAAAAGATCGCCGCGATGCGTGAATTTGCCGCCGTCGTACCGGTGTCGGCCAAGCTGCGCTTCCAGATCGATGCGCTGGAAAACGAGATCAAGAACCACCTGCCGCAGAATGCGCCCGTGTTTGGTCCGGACGACATCACTGACCGCAGCGAAAAGTTCCTCGCGGCCGAGATCGTCCGCGAAAAAGTGTTCCGCCTGTCGGGTGACGAATTGCCGTACACCAGCACCGTGCTGATCGAGCAGTTCCTGCAAGAGGGCAATCTGCGCCGCGTGTTCGCTGCCATCCTGGTCGAGCGCGACACCCATAAATCGATGATCATCGGTAACAAGGGTGCGCGCCTGAAAGAAATCTCGACGCAATCGCGTCTGGATATGGAAAAGCTGTTCGGTGGCCCCGTGTACCTGGAAATCTGGGTCAAGGTGAAATCGGGCTGGGCTGACAATGAAATGGGCCTGCGCGCCTACGGTTACGAGTAAGTTCCCGGAGCGCGCCCACACAGCATGCCGAGCCACGATGACCTGATCGACGACGCGCCCGAGCAGGCGGCGCCCCCGCCCGTCAAGCGGACCCGCGCGTCGGCCAGCACATCGGCCAGCGCACCTACCAACGCATCTTCCAGGACCTCGGCGCGTGACGGCCGTGTCATCGGCCAGCCCGGCTTCGTGCTGCACAGCTATCCCTACAAAGAAACCAGCCTGATCATCGACATGTTCACGCGCGACCATGGTCGCGTGGGTGTCGTGGCCAAGGGTGCCAAACGCCCGTTCTCCAAGCTGCGTGGCGTGCTGCAAACCTTCCAGCCACTGTCCGTATCGTGGAGCGGCAAGTCCGAGCTGCGCACGCTGATCGACGCCGAATGGGTCGGCGGCATGCTCCCGCTGGAGCGCACGGCGCTGCTGTGCGGCTTCTACCTCAACGAACTCCTCGTCAAGCTGCTGGCGCGCGACGACCGCCATCCGGCCCTGTTCGACCACTATGTCTCGACCTTGAACCAGTTGGCGCACGGCGAACCTGCGCAAATTGTCTTGCGAAAATTCGAACGGGCCTTACTTAAGGAGACAGGGGTCGCTGCCGACCTGAGCCGCTGTACCACCACGCGCAGCCGGGTGGAGGCGGGCGGTGACTATGTGGTGGACCCCGAACGCGGCGCCCGTGAAGCCGGTGCGGGCGAAGTCTGGCCCGTGGTGCTGGGCAAGACACTGCTGGACATGGAGCGGGAAGACTATACTGACCCGGCCACGCAGGCGCAGAGCAAGCAATTGATGCGCTTCCTGCTGGCGCACCACCTGGGCGGCCAGCCGCTCAACACGCGCCAGATCCTGATCGACTTGATGCAACTGTAAAACAAGAGCAAACACCATGAGCTTCCTGCAACCCGTTGGCCAGGTGATCGACCTGGGCGTGAACATCGACCACATCGCCACCGTGCGCAATGCGCGCGGCACGACTTATCCCGACCCGCTGCGCGGCGCGCTGCTGGCCGAGCAAGCCGGCGCTGACCTGATCACGCTGCACCTGCGTGAAGACCGTCGCCACATCCGCGACGCCGACGTGATTGCGCTGCGTCCGCTGCTGGCCACCCGCATGAACCTGGAAGCGGCCGTCACGCGCGAGATGATCGATTTCGCCTGCCGCGTCAAGCCGCAGGACGTGTGCCTGGTGCCCGAGCGGCGTGAAGAAGTCACGACCGAAGGCGGCCTCGATGTCGTGCGTTACTACAACGAGGTCGAGGCGGCCGTGAAGCAGCTGAAGGACGAGGGCATCCGCGTCTCGCTGTTCATCGACGCCGATGCGCGCCAGATCGAAGCTGCTGCCGCCGTCGGCGCCACCGTCATCGAACTCCACACGGGCCGCTATGCCGAGGCGACGCCGGACGAAGTGGCGCACGAGCTTGAACGCATCCGCTCCGGCGCGCGCGAAGGCGTCCAGCGCGGCCTGCGCGTGAATGCCGGCCATGGCCTGCACTACACCAACGTCCAGCCGATCGCGGCCATCAAGGACCTGCATGAGCTGAACATCGGCCACGCCATCGTCGGCCACGCCTTGTTTGTGGGCTTTGAAAACGCCGTGCGCGAGATGAAGGCGATCATGGTCGCGGCGCGCCTGGGCACGGCCTATACGGGCGGGACCGAGTCGGCATGATCTACGGCATCGGCACCGATATCGTCCAGATTTCGCGCGTCGAGGCAGCGCTGGCGCGCAGCGGCCCGCGCTTTGCCGAAAAAGTCCTCGGCCCGCAAGAGCTGGCCAAGTACCACGCCCGCAGCGCCAAGAACGTGGTGCGCGGGCTGCGCTTTTTGGCCACCCGTTTTTCAGCCAAGGAAGCGTTCTCGAAAGCCATCGGTACCGGGATCCGCATGCCGATGACCTGGCGCTCGATGCAGATGCTCAATGCCCCGAGCGGCAAGCCGATCATCGTCTGCAGTGGCGCGCTCGAAGAATTCATGCAACAGAACCGGCTCAGCGCCCAGGTGTCGATCAGCGACGAAGCCGATTACGGCGTCGCGTTCGTCATCGTCACCCAGGCCCCCGCGCCGGCAGCCTGACCCCTTTTCAAGAGATTCATGTCCGAAGCAAAGCCTGTCGTACCCACCACGCCCACCGACAGCGGTGTCGAACTCACGCCCGAACTGACGGCGCGCCTGGGGCGCGAACGCCTGGCGGAGGCGCGTGATCAGTCGCGCGCCGAGGCCAACCGCGAACTGAGCCCGAAGGTCGAACCCGACGTGCGCGCGCAGGTGCTCGCGACGGTCAATCGCCTGCCGGGACTGCCTGGCGTCTACCGCTACTTCGATGCGGCCGAGAATGTGCTGTACGTGGGCAAGGCGCGCAACCTGAAGAACCGGGTCTCGAGCTATTTCCAGAAGAATCTGTCGAGCCCACGCATCGCGATGATGGTGTCGCAGATCGCGCGCCTGGAAACGACGATCGTCAGCAGCGAAGCCGAAGCGCTGATCCTCGAAAACAACCTGATCAAGTCGCTCAAGCCGCGCTACAACATCCTGTTTCGTGACGATAAATCGTACCCGTACATCAAGATCACGGGCGGCGAAGCGCCGCGCATGGCGTACTACCGCGGCGCGCTCGACAAGCGCAACCAGTACTTCGGCCCGTTTCCGAGCGCGTGGGCGGCCAAGGAATCGATCCAGCTGTTGCAGCGCGTCTTCATGCTGCGTACCTGCGAAGACAGCGTGTACGCCAACCGCACGCGGCCGTGTCTGCTGCACCAGATCGGCCGCTGCAGCGCGCCGTGCGTCAAGCTGATCGAGCCGGAGCAGTACAAGCTCGACGTCGAGAACGCCGCGCGCTTCCTGCGCGGGCGCCAGAGCGAAGTCATGGCCGACCTGCAGAACAAGATGCAGACCTACGCGATGGACCTGAAGTTCGAGCAGGCGGCCGGTGTACGCAACCAGATCCAGGCGCTGTCAAAAGTGCTGCACGCGCAAAGCATGGAAACCGTGGGCGACGCCGATGTCGACGTCATTGCCGTCGTGCTGCAGGGCGGGCGCGCCTGCGTCAACCTGGCGATGGTGCGCGGTGGACGGCACCTGGGCGACCGGGCCTACTTCCCGAGCCATGTCGGCGAGTCGCTGGGCGAATGCCCGCTCGACGTCGAGGTGCTGTGCGCGTTCCTGGCGCAGCACTATGCGGGGCAGTTCATCCCGGGCACGCTGATCCTGAACGTGGAGTTCGACCAGCCCGAGCTGATCCTGGCGCTCAGCGAGCAATGTGGCCACCGCATCAACCTCGTGCTGCAGCCGGGCGGGCAACGCCGCCAGTGGCTCGAGATGGCGCAGAAGGGCGGCGAGATCGCGCTGGCGCGCCTGCTGTCCGAGCAGGGCTCGCAGCAATTGCGCACGCGCGCGCTGGCTGACACGCTGGGGCTGGAGGCAGAAGATCTTGATTCATTAAGGATCGAATGCTTCGACATCAGCCACACGGCGGGCGAGGCGACGCAGGCGTCGTGCGTCGTGTTCCACCATCACGCAATGCAGAATGGCGAATATCGCCGCTTCAACATCAACGGCATTACGCCGGGCGACGATTACGCAGCGATGCGGCAAGTGCTGATGCGCCGCTACGAGAAAGTAGCGGCCGAGGTGCTGGCCGGCGCCGGCGTGATGCCCGACATCGTGCTGGTCGACGGCGGCAAGGGCCAGGTCGAGATGGCGCGCCAGGTGTTTACCGAGCTGGGGCTGGACCTGTCGATGATCGTCGGCGTGGCCAAGGGGGAAGGGCGCCGCGTTGGCCTGGAGACCCTGATCTTCGCCGATGGCCGTCCGGCGCAGGAACTGGGCAAGGAATCGGCGGCGCTGATGCTGGTGGCCCTGATCCGCGACGAGGCGCACCGCTTCGCCATCACCGGCATGCGCGCCAAGCGCGCCAAGACGCGCCAGGCGTCGCGCCTGGAAGAGATCGAGGGTATTGGCGCCAAACGCCGCCAGCGCCTTCTGGCGCGCTTTGGTGGCCTGCGCGGGGTCATCGACGCCAGTGTCGAAGACCTGATGACGGTCGAGGGCATTTCCAGCGCGCTGGCTGAAGAGATTTACCGGCAATTGCACTGAAGGGTGGCAGAGACCCGCGGCGTCCCACGGCGCCGCCAATCTCTGCAGCCGGTGTCAACCGGCATCGCGCCACAGCCGTTGAGCTTGCACGCACTGCAGCGTCCGCTGTTCGTCGACATTACCGACGAGTCAACTGGCCCAAACCCCCTTAGCCATGTAGACTTACGGCCAAGCATTTTCCACGGTAATCAGCTCCCCCATGCCTTTAAATATCCCGATTCTCCTGACCTGGTTACGTGTCGCCCTGATTCCACTGGTGGTCGGATTGTTCTATCTTCCCTCCGACTGGATGAGCATGCAGGACCGTAACCTGGCTGCCACGTCTGTCTTCATCGTGGCCGCCATCACCGACTGGTTCGACGGCTTCCTGGCCCGCCGCTGGAACGAAACCTCGGCCTTCGGCGCCTTCCTCGACCCGGTCGCCGACAAGCTGATGGTGGCCGTTGCGCTGCTCGTGCTGGTCCAGCTCGACCGCGTCGACGCCATCATCGCCGGCATCATCATCGGGCGCGAAATCACGATCTCGGCGCTGCGCGAATGGATGGCGCAGATCGGCGCGACGCGCTCGGTCGCGGTCAGCTCGATCGGCAAGATCAAGACGGCGGCCCAGATGACGGCGATCCCGATGCTGCTGTTCCACGACCGCCTGTTCGGCATCGATATCCACTTCTGGGGCGAGTACCTGCTGTGGATCGCGGGCGTGCTGACGGTGTGGTCGATGTTCTACTATCTGCGCCGCGCCTGGCCCCTGATCAAGGAAAAAGCGGGCCCGATTTAATTAGTTTCCGAGCATCCTTGACGTACGGAATAGAATCTCTATAATGCCTGCCTGTTGCGACAACAACGCGACAGATTGAAAGACGAAGCGGGAGTAGCTCAGTTGGTAGAGCGCAACCTTGCCAAGGTTGAGGTCGAGAGTTCGAGCCTCTTCTCCCGCTCCAAAGATTGCAAAGTTGGCACGCGATCTTGGAAAAACGTCTGAAACCTGTCATAATCGTTGTTCTGTACGCGGGAGTAGCTCAGTTGGTAGAGCGCAACCTTGCCAAGGTTGAGGTCGAGAGTTCGAGCCTCTTCTCCCGCTCCAGTTTCGGCTGGTTGTTGCAGAACGTAGCATTGGCGTAGTAAAGCAGTAGATGTAATCAGTAATTGCATGGCTCTAAGCGGGAGTAGCTCAGTTGGTAGAGCGCAACCTTGCCAAGGTTGAGGTCGAGAGTTCGAGCCTCTTCTCCCGCTCCAGTGTCCTGCAAATGGCGTAGTAACGTAGTACTCCCCAGCGGGAGTAGCTCAGTTGGTAGAGCGCAACCTTGCCAAGGTTGAGGTCGAGAGTTCGAGCCTCTTCTCCCGCTCCAGAATTCCAGGAAGATCCATTCTTCCCTTGTTGATGCGGTGCATAACCGCCCGCATCACGAGCGCATCAAATCCTCTGGCGAGGTAGCAAAGCGGTTATGCAGCGGCCTGCAAAGCCGTCTAGGTCGGTTCGACTCCGATCCTCGCCTCCAGAACGTATCGCACGGGCCCTTTCAGGGCCCGTTTTGCGTTTGCGCAGACGATACTGTCGATATCGCCGCGACCCAGCACTTTAGCCATAGAGCGGCGGCTGATACCCACGCAACTGCACAGCGGCCAGCGGCCGGATCCTGACGCCGCACCGGTGCGACGAGATGATGGCCGCCAGTGCCGACAAGACCTCACGTCCGATGCCGTGGTCACCGTCATCGACGCGCGGCGACACGTGATGCAACGCGCTGAGAATGCAGGCATTCTCGGCCCGGTGCTCCGCCAGTCCGGCATACCGGACCTGCTCCATTACGCGCTCTTCATCCCGGAAGGCCGTTTCGGTCCCTGCCACCAGGTCGGTCCAGCCGGCTGCGAAGGAAGCTTCCGGCTGCGCTGCCAGCGCGTCGATCTGGCGGCACAATTGCGTGTGGGTGTGCCGAAGGGCAGTGCCGAGGGCGTTCGCCGCTTCGTCGGCAGTGAGGCTGTGCATGATGGCTCCTTGGCCGGGTGGGAATGAAGAATTTCTGTGGGTGCGAACAGTCGCCAGCAACCAGCGCGGCGCCATTGCTGCCGCTGCATACCCCATGCGCCTAGTGGCTCGTCAGTACCGGCACGACCGTACCGGCCAGCACGGTTTCGGTGACGCCGCCCAGCACCAGTTCGCGGAAGCGCGAATGGCCGAAGTTGCCCATGACGATCAGGTCGTGCGCCCCCGTGGCGGCCAGTCCGAGCAGCGCCTCGCCGACGTTGCCAGTCGGTGCTGGCGCTGGCGTCAGTATGTCGACGTCGATGCCGTGACTGGCCAGGTAGGTGGCAAGCTGGGTGCCCGCCTGGACTTGCGTGCCACTGTATTTCTGTGGGTGAAAGCATGCCGCTGTCACGCTGGCCGCACGGCGCAGCAGGGGCAGGGCGGCGCGCACGGCCCGGCTTGCCTCCATGCTGCCATCCCAGGCGATCAGGGGCCGGACGGGTACCCTGGTGACAGTGGTCGTGGAGGGCACCACCATCACCGGGCACGGCGCATGGATGAGGATAGTGCGCGCCAGTGAGTAATCGTCGGCCAGGATCGCATCGGGGTGGGTGACCTGGCCGATCAGCAGCAGATCGCAATAACGCGCCTCCAGCGGCAAGGCGCGGATGGCTGATTCATCGCTGAGCTTGCTTTCCAGCGGCACGACGCCTGCGGCGCGTACCGCGTGCTCGAAGTCCGTCAACGTGCGTTTCGCGTTGTCGGTCAGGAAATTGTAGTCGTCCGGTCCGATGGGCGCGACGCCAGCGGCGGCGCTGCAGCGGACGATGAATTCGATCGCGCCCGAGAGGGCGATGCCGGTCAGGCGCGTTCCTTCGGCCAGCGCAATCGCCGCTGCCAGCCGGTAGCGTGCTTGCGCCAGTTCCGGCTGGCAGGCGTGGACGAGAATCGATTGGTAGGACATGGATTTCCCCTGGGTTGGTGACGTGGCGAACATGGTCGGGCGGGCCGAACAACGCCTGCTTGTCAGGGCGTGATCGCTACCTTCAGCACGCCGTCGCGCTGGTTGGCAAACAGGTCGTACGCTTCTTCGATCTGCTCGAGCCGGAAGCGGTGCGTGATCATCGGTTGCAGGTCGAGGCGGCCGGAGGCGACGATGGCCATCAGACGGCGCATGCGCTCCTTGCCGCCGGGGCACAGCGTGGTGACCAGCGACTGGTCGGCCAGCCCGGCCGCAAAGGCGTCGATCGGCAGCGACAGCTTGCCGGAGTACACGCCCAGGCTCGACAAGGTGCCGCCCGGTTTGAGGGCGCGCAGGCAGTTCTCGAACGTCTGCTGAGTGCCGAGCGCTTCAATCGCAACATCGACGCCCTGGCCACCGGTCAGCCGCATGATTTCGCCGACCGGGTCAGTTTCGCGGTAATCGATGGTGTGATCGGCCCCCAGTTGCCGGGCCATCTTCAGGCGCTCCGGGACGGCGTCGACAGCGATGATGCAACTGGCGCCGCGCAGCCGTGCACCGGCGGTGGCGCACAGGCCGATGGGGCCCTGCGCAAAAATGGCGACCGTATCGCCCAGCCGGATGCCGCCGTGTTCGGCGCCACCAAACCCGGTGCTCATGATGTCGGGGCACATCAGTACCTGCTCATCGGTCAGGCCGTCGGGAATCGGCGCGAGATTGGCCATCGCAAACGGCACCTTCAGGTACTCGGCCTGGCAGCCGTCGATCGTGTTACCGAAGCGCCAGCCGCCGATGGCGTGGCCGCCGCACTGCGAATGGCGTCCGTCCAGACAGGTATGGCACTGGCCACACGGCGTGATGGCGCCCACGACCACGCGCTGGCCAATCTGGTACCCGGTCACGCCGGGGCCCAGTTCGTGGATCGTGCCAATCGGCTCGTGCCCGATTGTCAGGCCCGGCTTGACGGGATACTCGCCCTTCAGGATATGGACGTCGGTGCCGCAGATCGTCGTCAGCGTGATCTTGATGACGGCTTCGCCGGGCCCGGCGACCGGAACGGGCTTGCGGTCCAGGATGATGCGGCCGGGGCCGGTGAAGACTGCTGCGTTCATCATGCTCATGAAAACCTCCGGTGTCTTCGTGCTTGCTGTCGCGCTGCCGGCAACGACGTGCCGATCTGTCGTGTCGTTCACAAGGATGACGGGGAGGGGCCGCAAATTCCATGACGTGCATCAAAACCGCCAGCGTGCCCTGGCGCTGCGGCCAGTCACACCATCGGACTGCAGGGCGAGAAACCGTTTGCCATCGCGGCGATCCGTTGCGGATCGGTCAGCACGACGGCGCGCTTGTCGACCGTGATCAGCCCCAGCTTGGTAAAGCGGCCCAGCAGGCGGCTGATGCTTTCGATGGTCAGGCCAAGATAGCTGCCGATGTCTTCACGCGACATGCGCAGCTGAAATTGCGCGGGAGAATAGCCGCGCGCCGCGTAGGCCGCTCCCATGTCGGCCAGGAATGTCGCCATCCGCTGCTCCGCCCGCATATGGCCAAGCAACAGCATCAGATGCTGTTCGCGGTTGATTTCGCAGCTCATCAAGCGGTAAAAACGACGATGCAGGCCGGGAATGTCCTCGAACAGGCGTTCGAGCCCCGCGAACGGCAGTTCGCACACGATGCTGTCCTCGAGCGCGATGGCGTCGGACTGGTGGATGCCCGTACCCACGGCTTCCAGCCCCATCAGTTCGCCGGCCATCGGGAAGCCGGTGATCTGGTCCCCCGCAGGACCGGGCCGGCGGGTCTTGAAGAAACCGCAGCGCAGCGCGTACAGGCTGCGCAGTGGCTGGCCGGTGCGGTATAGCGTGTCACCGGCCGCGACCCGGCGATGCTGGCCAACCAGGCGGTCGAAGCGCATCTTGCTGCCCGAGTCCAGACCGGTGGACAGACACAGGCCACCGGTGTTGCAGTCGCCGCACTGGCCCTTCATGACTGTTGGTAAACCGGGTGGGGCCGGGCCGGGGGATACGCGTAACGGTGCATTCATGGTGGTAGTACCTCATGGTGATGACGCTTTCCGCCTGCCAGGCTGGCGGCGGAAACATGGATAGGGCTCGCGTCACTGCGTGCACGCTTGGCGGCATACATCGCGGCGTCGGCATGGGCAATCAGTTGCGCCGGCGTGGTGCCATCGCGTGGAAACACGGCGACGCCGATACTGGCTGACAGGCAGATTGCCCTGCCATCGATGACGATCGGCGCGCGCGCGGCAACGGCCACGCGGGCGAGCAAGGCGGCCAGCAGCGCGTCGTCGTGCATGCCGGGCAGTGCGGCGACGAACTCGTCGCCGCCAAAGCGCGCCAGTGTGTCGGACCCGCGCAGTGCAGCGCGCAGGTTCTGGCCGATGCTGGCCAGCAGGCGGTCGCCGGCCGGATGGCCCATGCTGTCATTGACCTGTTTGAAACCGTCGAGGTCGATAAAAGCGAGCGCCACGCTGGACGAGGCTTCACGTGCACATGCCAGCAGCTGCTCGAGCCGCTCGCCGAGCAGGACGCGGTTGGGCAGGCCGGTCAAGGCGTCGTAGTTGGCGCGTTCTTCGAGACGGCGGCGCTGCATGCTGGCGCTGGTGACATCGGCGAACATGGCGATGTAGTGGTGCGGCTTGCCGTCAGCGCCCGGGACTGCGACGATCGTCAGGCGCTCGGCAAACAGGGTGCCATCCTTGTGCCGGTTCCAGGCTTCGCCCTGCCAGTAGCCCTGGCTGGTGATCGCTTGCCACATGCGGGCATAGAATGCCTGGTCTTGCACGCCCGACTTGAGGATGCGCGGATTCTTGTCGCACACGTCATCTTCGGTGTACCCGGTGATGGTGCAAAATGCGCGGTTGACGGCGAGGATCGTGCCATCCAGGGCCGTGATCATGATGGCGTCGCGGCTGTGATGGAACACGGACGCCGCCAGTTCCCCGGCAGAGCTGGCACAGGCTGGTTGCATGGCTGGCGTGGATGTCATGACATTCCGGCTTGGTGTGCTGAATGTATTTACAATAGGCCAATCAGCGCACCGCGTCGAGATTAAGTTGCTAGAGAGGCCATATATTTTCTTGAGTTTTGATTTGCATCAAAAAGAAACTGATTGGTTATTGATGTAAATCTGCACGTGCAGCGAGCTGATCAGTGTTTATGTCGCCGCATGAGCAGCGCCGGCAGCAGCGCGCCTGCCAAACCAATGACGCCCGCGCCAGCGACCAGTGCTGGCGCCAGCGCCGCAAACTGGAATACCGCCGCCAGCCACGGCACGTACAGCGCCAGGGCCAGCAGGCCCAGGGCTGCCGCCACGACCAGCCAGAGGATCCGGTTGGGCTGGCGCAGTGAACCGAACAGGCTCGCGCCAGCTGCGCGGTTGACCAGGATCAGCGACAGGTTGGCAAAAACCAGCGTGGTAAAGCCGAAGGCGCGTGCCTGCGCCGGCGCCAGTGCGCCCAGTGCCCAGCCATACGCCAGGGCCACCCCCAGCAGCGGACCGAGGCCCATGGCCAGCGTGCGGGCCAGGGCGCTCGGCGAAAACAGCGGTGCCTGCGCATCGCGGGGCGGGCGCAGCATCGCACCGGGCGCCGCCGGCTCGTTTTCGAACACCAGCGTGCAGGCGGGATCGATGATCAATTCCATGAACACGATGTGCATTGGAAACAGCAACGGCGGCCAGCCGGCGAGGATCGGCAGGATGGCCATGCCGGCGATCGGTGCGTGCATCGAAATGACGTAGCGGATCGACTTGCGCAGGTTGTCGTGGATCCGGCGGCCGGCGCCGATGGCATCGACGATCGACGCGAAGCGGTCGTCCAGCAGCACCAGCGCCGCTGCCTCGCGCGCCACGTCGGTACCGCGCCCGCCCATGGCAATGCCCACGTGGGCGGCCTTGAGTGCCGGTGCGTCATTGACGCCGTCCCCCGTCATGCCAACCGTGGCGCCACCCCGTGCGAATGCCTGGACCAGGCGCAGTTTCTGCGTCGGGGCAATGCGCGCGCAAATACTGAGTGCACCGATGCGCGCATCCAGCGCGGCATCGTCCAGCGCATCGAGCGCGGCGCCGGTGAGGACCGGCGTGTCGGCCAGCCCAGCCTGCCGCGCGATGGCGCGCGCCGTGTCCGGATGGTCACCCGTGATCATCACCACCCGGATGCCGGCCCCGGCGCAGCGGGCAACGCAGGCAGGGATCTCGGGCCGCAGCGGGTCGGCCAGGGCCAGCAGGCCAGTTGGCACGAACGGGATATCGGCAGGGCGGGCGGGCCAGCTGGCGCCGGGCAGCGTGGCCTGCGCCACCGCCAGCATGCGCAGGCCGTCCTGCGCCATGGACGACGCCGCAGCCAGCAGCCCGGCGCTGGCCCCGGTATCGGCATCTGGATTGCACCACCCCAGCACGGTTTCCGGCGCGCCCTTGGCCGCAGCGATCAGGACGCCATCGGGCCGCTGCCACACCTGCACCAGTGCCCGTTGCTGCGCGCTCACACCGTATTCGTGCACCAGCGACCAGTCCGGATGGCGCTGCGCCGGCGGCAGGTTCGCCGCGCCGAGTCGCTGGACGGCCCGGTCGATCGGGTCGGGGCCCGTCGCAGTGCTTGCCAGCACGGCTGTTTCAAGCAGCGGCGCCAGCGCGGCCGGCAGGGGTTCGTCCATCACCGGATGGCGCGCACCGTGCGCGTACAGCGCCACGACGTCCATCCGGTTGGCCGTCAGCGTGCCGGTCTTGTCGACGCACAGGACTGAGATGGCGCCCAGCGTTTCAATTGCCGGCAGGCGCCGCACCAACACCTGCTGCCGCGACAGGCGCCAGGCGCCAATCGCGGGGAACACGGTCATCACGATCGCGAGTTCTTCGGGCAGCATCGACATGGCCAGCGCGATGCCGGCCAGTACGGCCTGCAGCCAGTCACCGCGCATGAGGCCATAGACCAGCACCAGGACGACGCTGAACGCCATGCCCAGCACGGCAAAGGCACGCGCCAGCGCAGCGCTCTGGCGCTGCAGCGGGGAGGGCGCGGGCCGCAGCGACTGCAGTGACGCGGCAATCCGGCCCAGCTGGCTGCGCCCGCCGGTAGCGGCCACGCGGGCGATCGCGTGGCCCTGCAGCACCAGGGACCCGGCAAACAGCATGGCCGTCGCGTCCTTATCGACCGGCATCGATTCGCCCGTCAGCAGCGATTCGTCGGCCTGCAGTCCGGTGCTGCTGAGCACGTGAGCATCGGCCGGCACACGGTCGCCTTCGTGGACGGCGACGAGATCCCCGGCCACGATCCCGGCGCTGTCGATCACGTGCCAGCAGCCGTCGCGCAGGACGTGCGCGCGCGGACTGGCCAGGTCGCGCAGTGCGGCCAGTGCGCGCTCGGTCTTGCCTTCCTGGTACAGGCCCAGGCCAAGGCTGACGGCGACCATCAGGCACAGCAGCAGCCCTTCGTCGAGCTGACCCAGCGCCAGGTACAGCAGGGCCGCGCCCACGAGCAGCAGGAACATCGGCTCGCGGGCGCTGTCGGCGAGGATGCGGCGCCAGGTGCGGCGCTCGGTCTCGGCCAGCGTGTTCGGCCCGTCCGTGGCGATGCGGTGCGCGGCCTCGGCGGCGCTCAAGCCATCGGCCGTCGGGTCGGCGGCCATCAGTGCGCCATCAGCACCGGCACCGTCATGCGGTCCAGGAGCGTTTCCGTGACGCCGCCCAGCACCAGCTCGCGCAGGCGCGGCCGGCCGTAGGCGCCCATCACGATCAGGTCGGCATCCAGGCAATCCGTGCAGGCCAGCAAGGCGGCGCCGTCGTCGATTGGCGACGGTTCGACGTGCACCTCGCAGCGCACGCCCTGGCGTGCCAGATACAGCGCGAGATCGGTGCCCGGCTCGCGGCCGGTCGCCTCGAACGGCTGGAACAGGACGATCGCTACCAGGCCGGCATCGCGCAGCAGCGGCATGGCGCCGGCGACGGCGCGCGTTGCCTGCAGGCTGCCGTCCCATGCCAGCATGATGCGTCCGCCGATCGTCTCGTGCTGGCGTACATGGGGAAGCACCAGCACCGGGCGCGCGCTGCCCTGGACCACCTGCGCCGGCACTGGGCCGGCCAGGTGGGCTGCCGCCGGATCGTCGAGGTCGGTCTGGCTGACGACGACGAGGTCGGCGTAACGGCCTTGCAGCGCCAGTCCGCCGGCCGGGTCGTCGTCGGCATAGCGCCGCTCATGACTGGCCACGCCCGCGGCAGCGGCGATGGCGTCGAAGCGTGCCAGTGCGGTGTCGTGGTCGCCCCGGCGTTCGTGCTGCTGGGTCAGCAGCATGGTACTGCCGGCCTCGGCATAGCGCGAGATGCCGGAAAATGCGCTGCCGACGAGGTGCGCGCCGCAGCGCGCGGCCAGTTGCGCTGCGTACCGTATGCGCGCCTCGGCATGCAGGGAATGGTCGACGTGAACGACGATGGTCTTGTAACACATGATGCACCTCCGGATGGCCGTGACAGCCAGCGTACGGCGCGTCGTGGCGGTCAGTCCAGCGCGACGTTTGCGCTTGGTGCAACCGGTTTCACCGAATTTGACCTGCATCAAACTTACAGGGCGAGACACGGCGAAGGGCGTCTGCCAGGCTTCGCGTCGCCGCGATTTTTGATGCATGTCATATCGGTGTTTGCGCCAGCACGACTAGGATCAATTCGATGCCCGACGATCCATTGACGGCAGGCGCAGAGACCATCTTCCGGAGAATGACCATGTCCCATTCCATGACCCGTTTCGATCCCGTCGCACGCATGCTGCGTGCCGATCCGTTCCGCACCTTCGATGACTTCTTTGCCGACCTGGCGCCGCGCATGCGCATCGACGTCACCGAAAATGGCGACGGCTACCGCGTCAAGGCCGACCTGCCGGGGGTCAAGAAGGAAGACATCAAGGTCAATATCGACGGCAATCAGGTGTCGATCAGTGCCGACACGTCATCGCAGAACACGCACGAAGGCGCCACCACCATCTGCGCCGAACGTGCCTGGGGCCAGTTCTACCGCAGCTTCACACTGCCGCAAGCGGTCGATGATGCTGCGGCCCGGGCCGAATTCAAGGATGGTGTCCTGCAGCTGGAACTGCCCAAGAAAGCGGGCGGCAGCGGCACGCCGCTGGCGATCGCGTGACCCCGGACGCCCTGCACGTGCCGACCTTGCCTGCGCATGCGGCGCCTGAACACCAGCCCATGTTCCGGCGCATCCTGTTGCCGGTCGATGGCTCATTGTCGATGACGCCCCTGGCGCGCACCTGCCTGGCGTATGCCGCCGGCACTGGTGCGGCTGTGGTCGCCGTGCATGTCGTGACGGACGCCGATGATTCTGGCGCCGGCCGCATCCACGCCGGCCGCATCTTGCAGAACGTGGCCGAGACGGCGCGCACGCTGGGCGTGCCGTGCGAGTGCCAGGTCTTGACCGGCGCCGAACCGTGGCGTGAAATCGTGCGCGCCGCGCTCGACCATCACGCTGACCTCATCTGCATGAGCTCGCATGGCCGCCACGGCGCCAGCGAGCACATTCTGGCAAGCCAGACGGCGCGGGTGATCGAGCACGCGCATCTGCCTGTTCTACTGTTTCGCTGAGAGGGGGGTATGCGCATTTCGGATCTGCCATCCCAGCCTGCGACCGGGGCCGCGGCCCCTGGCGACACGCCGGTGCGCGAACTCGACCGCGCACTGTACGCCCAGCTCGCCTGGTGGACACAGGGCCTGTCCCCGGCCTCGCTGGCGGCGTCCGCCACGGACTGGCTGGTGCATCTGGCCGGCTCTCCTGACAAGCAGCTTGAACTGGTGATCAAGGCGCAGCGCAAGCTGCTGCGCCTGGCGGCAGGCGCCGCAGCAAGTGCCGGCCAGAACAGTGCGCCCTGCATCGCCCCGCTGCCGCAAGACCGCCGCTTCGCCGCGCCCGAATGGCAGGCGTGGCCGTTCAACCTGATCCACCAGGCGTTCCTGTTCGAGCAGCAGTGGTGGTACAACGCCACCACCGGCGTACCCGGGGTGACGCGGCATCACGAGCAGGTGTGGACCTTTGCCGTGCGCCAGGCGCTGGACATGTTTTCGCCATCCAATTTCCTGCTGACGAATCCAGTCGTGCTCAGGGAAACCTGGCGTTCCGGCGGCATGAATCTGGTCATGGGTTGGCATAATGCGATCGAGGATGCGAGCGGTGCTGCTACGACGGCGCCAACGGGGTTCGAGCCCGGCCGGGGCGTGGCCCTGACACCGGGCAAGGTGGTGTACCGCAACCGCCTTATCGAGCTGATCCAGTATGAGCCGGCGACCGCCACCGTGTGCGCCGAGCCGGTCCTGATGGTGCCGCCATGGATCATGAAATACTACATTCTCGACCTGTCTCCGGCCAATTCCCTGGTGCGCTACCTGGTCGGCCAGGGCCACACCGTCTTCATGATTTCCTGGAAAAATCCGGACGCGGCCGATCGCGATCTGGGGATGGACGATTATCTGAACCTGGGCGTGATGGCGGCCATCGACCAGGTCGCTGCGCGGCGCCCCGGGTACGCCATCCAGGCGCTTGGCTACTGCCTGGGCGGCACGCTGCTGGCGATTGCCGCAGCTGCGATGGCGCGCGACGGCGACGAGCGCCTGGCCAGCCTGACGCTGCTGGCGGCGCAGGTCGACTTCACCGAGCCGGGCGAACTGGGCCTGTTCATCGACGAAAGCCAGCTGAACTTCCTCGACAACGTCATGGCCGGCAAAGGCTATCTCGATGGCACGCAGATGGAAGGCGCGTTTGCGCTGCTCAATTCGAAGGACATGGTCTGGTCGCGCATGGTGCAGAATTACCTGATGGGGAAGGGCCGGCGCGTCACCAGCGACCTGGCGGCCTGGAATGCCGATGCCACCCGGATGCCGTATCGCCAGCAAAGCGAATACCTGCGCAGCCTGTATCTCGACAACGATCTGGCGCAGGGTCGCTACCGCGTCGGCGACAGGCCGGTCGCGCTGTCCGATCTGCACTTGCCCATGTTCGTGCTTGGCACCCGGCGCGACACGGTCGCGCCCTGGCTGTCGGTCTACAAGCTGCACTTGCTGGCCGACGCTGAACTCACGTTCTGCCTGACGGGCGGCGGGCACAATGCCGGCGTCGTCAACCCGCCGCTGGCAAGCGGCGGGCACGGTTACCAGATCGCCACGCGCGCCCGCGATGGCCGCTATCTCGATCCCGACGCCTGGTGCGCCGCGGCGCCGCAGCAATCCGGCTCATGGTGGCCAGCCTGGGAACACTGGTTGTGCAGCCATGCCACCGTGCAGATCGCCTCTAGTCCTGTTGCGCCGGCCGATCCTGCCGGACCGGACACGGTGTTCGACGCTGCACCGGGCAGTTACGTGCTGGTGCGATAAACGCGCAGCCGGCGCCTCCCCTCGATGGGGCACGGTGACGGCAGTATTTGACGTGCATCATTCAAAGTCGTCATCGTTCTCTCCACACTGGATCTTGCGCCCGGTACCTATCCTGGCGTCCATTCATCCATCAGGGAGTCCCCATGAATACCAAGCAAAAGCGCCGCATGAACACGATCTTCTATGCATTGCTGGCGCATGCGGTCGTCGTCCATGGCGCCGCAGCGCAGACGCCGGTGGACACCACCTCGTCGTCCGCGAAACAGGAAGCGATCGCCAGCGAACACGTGCGCGACGCGGTTGCCGTGGTGCGCAAGCTTGACGCCGTCGAGCGGATGCAGGGTGTCTTGACAAGCGCCAAGGGCATCTTCATCGTACCAAATTACCGGCGCGCGGCCGTGGGCGTGGGCGCGGCTGGCGGCACCGGCATCCTGCTGGTGCGGCGCGCCAATGGCGGCTGGAGCGACCCCGTCTTTTACAACACGGGCGGGCTCAGTGTGGGCCTGCAGGCGGGCGTCGAGGGCGGTAACCTGGTGCTGGTCCTGAACAACGACAAGGCGGTCAATGCCTTCCTCAAGAAAAACAATTTCTCGGTCAATGCGAAGGCAGGCCTCACGGTGGTCAGGTGGAACAAGATGGTGCAGGGCACCGCTGGCGCTGGTGACGTCGTGGCCTGGAGCGATACTCAGGGCTTGTTCGGCGATGTCGCGACGGTGCAAGTCAATGACATCCGCTTCAACCAGAACGTGACGAACGCGTACTACGAGCGCACGCTGTCGGCGACGGATGTCATCAAGGGAACGACCAACAATCCACAGGCCGCGCCACTGGTCGATGCCCTCGTTGCGGCCGCTGAGCCCGCCAAGTGAAGGTTGCGTCCCAGCGGCTCGTTCATTCCAGTTGCAGCGCCGCGATCAGCGCGGCGTCGCGCCCGTAGATGTCGGGTGCAAACAAGGCCCGGCCCTGGCGATCGACCAGGGCCGTTGCATAGAACAGCACGACGGGCACCGGCTCGGCCAGCTTGACGAAGCGGTTCTTGCCCGCGCTCATGGCGGCCGTCACCTGTGCACCGCTCCACTGCTGCGGATCGGCCAGCACGAATTGCGCGAGCTCGGCCGGTTGTTCGACGCGGATACAGCCATGGCTCAGGTCACGGCGCGTGCGCTGGAACAGTTCCCTGGCCGACGTCGAATGCAGGTAGATATTCATCGGGTTGGGCAGCGCGAACTTGACGTCGCCCAGCACATTGCGTGAGCCGGGGCGCTGCCTGACCCTGGTACCGCCGGCCCGCAGGCGGCTTGCCGCATCGCCGGCACCAACCTGCAGCACGTGCCCGTCCGACCCCACCAGTTCCATGTCATTCTGCTGCAGATAGGCAGGATTGCGCGCCAGCTTCGGGAGGATTTCATTCTTCTGGATGCTGGCAGGAACATTCCAGTAAGGCGCAAATTCCAGGTAGCGCATTTCTCCGATGAACAGGGGCGTGGGCGTGCGGCCACGCGCGCCGACGATCACGCGCATTTCCAGCGCGGGCGCCGCAAAGTTGTCCCTGGCATCGAAGGCCCACAAGCGGTAGGTGGGCACGTTCACGACGACGACGCGCCCGTGCGCCGGGGGCGGGGGTAGCCAGCGCAGGCGTTCGAGCGTCAGCGCCAGCTGGGCGATGCGATGCGCGGGCGGCACCGACAGGACCGTGACCGTCGCGGCGCCCAGTACGCCGTCTTCATCCAGCCCGTGCCGCGCCTGGAAACGCCGCACGGCGCCAGCCAGTGCCGGCGTATAGATGCCGTCGCTGCCCACGGGCGCCTGCGCGTCCAGATCACCCAGCAACTGCAGCCGCGCCTGCAGCAGGGCCGCGCCCGCGTAGGGTTCGCCAGCGTGGATGGCCGACCGTGCGACCGGCGGCAGCGCGGGCCAGGCCGGTGTTGCCAGTGACAGCGCGCGGTACTGTGCCAGCGCCGCCTTGACCCTGCCATACAGTGGAATGGCGGGCGCGGCGGCGTCGATGGCCTGCGCCAGCCCTTGCGCGTCGCGCACGGTGGCCAGGCGCTGGCGCGGGTCGAAGCCGGTGTCGGGTGCTGCGGAAACCCGGCTGGCCCAGGCCGCGCGGCCCCCGTGCAGATCGCACAGGTACTGCATCATTGCGCGGTCGAGATCGCGCACGAATGCCGCCGATGTGCCCTCCGGGCCGGCCAGCCGCCGGGTCAGCTCGTCCAGCTGATAGCGGCGGATGTCGAGGCCGTGTTCGGGCGCCGCGCGCAGCAGTTGCAGTGCCAGCGGCGCCAGTTCCTGCGCGCCCGACAGCCAGGATGCGTCGGTTGCGGCGATCGGGGCACACGGATTGACCACGGGCGCCGGGACGTCGGTGCCCGCGACGGCATCGCGGGCAAACGCGGCGGAACCCGTGGCAGCCTGAAGCAGCAACAGCAGGAGGAGATGCGCGGCGCCGCCATGTGCTTTGGCGGGCCAGGTCAGACGGGGAACTACCATGAGGTGTGGTGCATGCGCTGTGATGGAGGGTAATGTGACAGGCGTCAAAATTACACCCTGCAGCGTATGGCAGTCGTTGATCTGCATCAATCCAGTGGATCGCCCGGTGCAACGACCGCGCCATGAAGGACGCGGTTCCTCGGCGATCAGACGTAGTAAATCAGAAGTAGTAACGCAGCGACGCCCCCGCCGTGGCCTGCGGCACGGTCGTCACCAGCAAGCCACCGGCCGTGCCATACGCGATGTCGCTGGCGAACTCGTGCGGCTGCAGCGTGGCAAACAGCGCGCCCTGGAACTTGCCCAGATCGTAGGTCGCCTTCATGTCATAGCGCACATAGGTCGGCATGTCGCGCTCGTACAGCGGCGTGCCCATGTAATAAGGATTGCCGGCCGTGACGTACACGTCGCCGCTCAGCGACAACCGGCCCGGGCCCATCGCGGTGCGGTACTGGACGCCGGCTTTCCACGTGTGTTCCGGAACCGACAGGCGCGGGCCGGCGCCAGGCACCGGGTTGTCCAGCCGCGCGCGCAGGATGCGGCCATAGCTCAGGTAGGTGTTCAGCGCGCTGCTGAGCTGGTAGTGCAGATCAAGTTCGAGACCCCGGCGCGTGGTCTGGCCGGACGCGACGAACACGTCCGGCGCCGTGTTGATGATCTCGTCGTCATTCTGGATGTAGTAGAACGCGCCGGACACGCTCAGGCCGTCCAGTGGCGCTGCCTTGAAACCGAGGTCATGCGAGCGCACGCGGCTCGGATCGATGCCGGGATTACTGCGCCCGCCAAGCGCGCCCAGCGGGCCCAGGCTGCCGCTGGTGCTGATCTGCTCGGCCGCCGGCGAGCGGAAGCCCTGGGCGATGTTCGCGTACAGCTCGACGGTGGGCAGGACGTTCCAGATCGCGCCGTATTTTGGCGTGACCACCGAGGCTTCGTAGCCGGTCGATGCGGCGGGCAGCTTGCGGTTGACGAGGTCATAGTCGAAGCGGTCGTAGCGCGCGCCACCGTGCAGCTTGAGCGTGGGCAGGATGCGGTACTGGCCCTGGATGAACGCACCGTAGGTTAGCAGGTCGAGGTCCTGGTTGTTGACGTAGCTGGCGGTCGGTCGCCGGTTGCGGTATTGCTGGCGGAACGCATCGCCCTTGTCCTGGCGCGCCTCAAAGCCGGCCGTCAGCACGCCGGCTGAGCCGAAGACCCAGGTATTGCCGCCGCGCGCGCCGAAGATGTCGCGCTCGTCATAGCCATAGGTGTGCAGCGTGGTGCTGGTCTGGATCGCGCGGCTGCGGGCGAAGTCCTCCGCATAGGCGGTGGCAAACCAGCCCGCGTCGCCCGATGCCGGACTGCGGTTGGCCACGAGCGTCTTGCGGTGCGCGTCGCCAAAGCCCGGCAGGTTGAACATGGTGTCGTGTGGATCGACCAGCCCGGCTTCCATGGCCGGCAGCGACAGGTAGCCGGCGCCGGCATAGTCCGACTTGTAATAGGTGGCGCGCAGGCTGTAGACACCGTCACCGATATTGGTCGAGAGCTTCCAGAACAGGTTGTTGCGGTCGAGGCTGGCGCCGTGGCGGAAACCGTCGAGGCTGTAGCGGTCGGCCACCACCAGTGAACGGATGCGCCCGAAGTCATTCGACAGCACGAGCGAGCCGCGCCGCCCGCCATAGCTTTCCACGGTCACCGTGGCGCTCGACGGTGTGGCCGCGCCGCCTTCGCGGGTGCGGATCGCCACCGCGCCAGCGCGGTTCTGGTCGCCGTACAGGGCCGAGACCGGGCCCTTGATGACGTCGAACGTGTCGATCATGTCGCCCGTCATCCATTCGAGGAAGGCCGGACCGTGGCCCGCGCCGCCCTGGCTCGATGGAATGTTCTGCGGCACGCCGTCGATATGGATGGCGGTGTCGGCGCCGTGCGTGCCCTGGGTGGCGAAGCCGCGCATCCGGAATCCATTGCCGGTGTCGCCCTGGTCGATATTGTTGGCAACCACGCCCGGCACGCGGCGAAACACGTTCGAGATGTCGCGGCCGATGTCGAGCGTGGCGAGGTCTTCGGCCGTCACGGTGGTCACGCTGCCCGGCAGCGAGGTGGCGCCCAGGCCAGGCGCGAGCCGTTCATCGTCGCCGCGCTGGCCCCGTACTTCGACAACCTGCGCCGAGGGTGCAGCCATTGGGGCGAGGTCAGGCGTCTCGTCAGCCGCGACGGCGGCGCCGCCAAACAGGCAGGTGAGCATGACGGCGTGGGAAATCGCACGCAGGCGGGTCGGACGGGTAGCGGATTGCAAGATCGATACTCCAGAGTGGAAGGCAGGTGAAAACAGAATTTGTCAGGTCGGATGGCAGCGGCATGCGGGTTGCCGGACTAACGGATGGATAACGACCTTATTGATAATGATATCTCATTACTGGGAGAGAATGAGGTTTCTTGTCAGAATAAGACCCGACCTCGCAGCCAGCGACTGATCCAACAGCGTCATGCTGGTATCAATTTTTTCTATTTCTAATTGTCAGCTATTGCTCTCTATGATGGTCAGACTGCGCCAGCGGCGCCGCAGCGTGCCGACCACCGATATGAATATTCCAGGAGACCACATGGCTGATCACCAGCACCCGAGCCAGCTGCTCGCCAACTTCGCCGCCAACCTGCGCTACGAGCAGATTCCCGACGCCGTGCGCATGCGCACCGAAGATCTGTTTCTCGACTGGATTGGTTCTGCGCTGGCCGGCCGCACTTCGCGCGCCGTGCAAACCATCGACCGCTACGCGCAGACGATGGGGCCGGGGGGCGGTTCCTGCGATGTGCTGATCTCGCGCCGCACCACCACGCCGCTGTTCGCGGCGATGGTCAATGCCGCTGCCTCGCACGTCGCCGAGCAGGATGACGTGCACAACGGCTCGGTATTCCATCCGGGCGCGGTCGTGTTTCCCGCCGCACTGGCCGTTGCCCAGTCGATCGGCGCCAGCGGGCGTGACCTGTTGACGGCGGCCGTGGCCGGCTATGAAGTCGGGATTCGCGTGGGCGAATTTCTCGGCCGCTCGCATTACCGCATCTTCCACACGACGGGCACGGCCGGGACGCTGGCGGCCGCTGCAGCAGCAGGGCACCTGCTCAAGCTCACGCCGGACCAGATGCTGCATGCCTTCGGCTCGGCCGGTACGCAGGCGGCGGGCTTGTGGGAATTCCTGCGCGACGCCGCCGACTCGAAGCAGTTGCACACGGCAGCGGCAGCTGCTAACGGTTTGACGTCGGCCTACCTGGCGCAGGACGGCTTTACCGGTGCGCGCCGCATTCTCGAGGGTGCGCAGGGCATGGCGGCGGGCATGTCGAGCGACGCCGATCCGGCCAAATTGACTGACCGCCTGGGTGAGCGCTGGGCGCTGGCCGAGACGTCCTTCAAATTCCACGCGTCGTGCCGGCACACGCATCCGGCCGCCGACGCCTTGCAGCAGGTGATGCGAACCCATGGCCTGCAACCCCAGCAGATCACGCGCGTCGTCGCGCACGTGCACCAGGGCGCAATTGACGTGCTGGGCGCGGTCGTCGATCCGCAAACGGTGCACCAGGCCAAATTCTCGATGGGGACGGTGCTGGGGCTGATCGCGCATTACGATGTGGCCGGCTTGACGCAGTTCGAGGACAGCTTCAATGCAGCGCCGATCACGGCGTTTCGTGGCAAGGTGGGCATGGAATTCGACGACGAAGTCGACACCGCGTATCCGGCGCGCTGGATCGGCAAGGTGACCGTCGAGACAACCGATGGCCGGCGCCTCACCGGCCGCGTGGACGAACCGAAGGGCGACCCCGGCAACACCTTGTCGCGCGCTGAACTCGAACAAAAAGCACTGCGGCTGGCGCTGTTCGGCGAAGCCGCGAGCGAGGCCGAGATGCACGCGCTGGCCGCGCGCATCTGGAGCCTGGCGGACGCGCCCAGGGTGGGAAACCTGTTTGCCTGAGAAGACCTGATACAGTCGTGGCACTCTCGTCTCCCGCTGTATCAGCTTTTCGATGGCACTGAACAATATCCTCAGAAGGCTGGACCTCACCAGCCTCCAGCTTTTCCTGGCAATCCACGAAGAAGGTTCACTCACCCGCGCTGCCGAGCGCGAAGCCATTGCCGTCTCGGCCGCCAGCAAGCGGCTGGCCGACATGGAAGGGGCGCTGGGCGTGGCGCTGATGGTGCGCACGGCGCGCGGCATGACCCTGACCCCGGCCGGTGAATCGCTGCTGACGCACGCGCGCCGCATCCTGCTCAGCGTCGACAAGATCGGCCAGGAACTGGCCGAGCATGCCCAGGGCTTGCGCGGCTACGTGCGCATGGTGGCCAACCTGTCGGCCATCGTGGAATTTCTGCCGGAAGACTTGCGCGCGTTCCTGAACCTGCACGACCAGATCCGGCTCGACCTCGAAGAGCGCCCCAGCGGCGACGTCGTCAAGGGCGTCGAAGACGGCTTTGCCGAGATCGGCATCTGCTCGGGCGACACCGATACCCGCGACCTGCACAGCCACTTGTACCGACGCGACCGCATCGTGCTCGTCATGCGCCACGACCATGCGCTGGCCGGGCGCGGGCGCGTGCCGTTCGCCGACACGCTCGACTTCGATCATGTCGGCCTGCATGCGGACAGCTCGATCAACAAGCGCACGCACCTGGCCTCGCGCGCCTGTGGCCGGCCATTGAAAACCCGTATCCACGTGCCCGGCTTTGACGCCGTGTGCCGCATGGCGCAGGTGGGCATGGGCCTGGGTGTGATTCCGCACGAAGTCTTCACCGCCATTGGCCAGCCGCTGGGCCTGGTTGCGGTCGAGATCGACGAGCCGTGGGCTGAGCGCGAGCTGCGCATCGTCGTGCGGGAACAAAAGGGCTTGTCGCCGGTGACGCGGGCGCTGCTCGCGCATCTGGGATCTGCCGAAGAGCGTTCGCGGTTGACGAAGGCTCGTTGAAAAGAAACGGTTGGACGGGCAGGGCCCGTTGTCTCTATGCTGGGTCGACAAGCTACAACCATCGACGAGACCAGCATGAACCTCAACAACAACATTCCCGACGGCGCGTTGCGCGGCGTGCGCGTGATCGAAATGGGCCAACTGATCGCGGGCCCGTTCGCCGGCAAGACAATGGGCGAATTCGGCGCCGACGTCATCAAGATCGAGGCGCCCGGCAGCGGCGACCCGCTGCGCAACTGGCGCATGATCAAGGAAGGGACATCGGTCTGGTGGCAGGTGCAGTCGCGTAACAAGCGCTCGATCGCCCTTGACCTGCGCAGCGCCGAAGGCCAGGACATCGCCCGCAAGCTGATCGCTGAAGCCGATGTATTGATCGAGAACTTCCGCCCCGGGACCCTGGAAGGCTGGGGCATGGGTTGGGAGGCGCTGTCGGCCATCAATCCCGGCCTCGTCATGCTGCGCATCTCGGGCTATGGCCAGACCGGGCCGTATCGCGACCTGCTGGGCTTTGGCGCCATCGGCGAAGCGATGGGCGGCCTGCGCCACCTGACGGGCGAACCCGACCGCGTGCCGGTGCGCTGTGGCGTGTCCATTGGCGACACGCTGGCCGCGCTGCACGGCACCATCGGCGTGCTGACGGCGCTGTACCACCGCAAGGTCAATGGCGGCAAGGGTCAGGTGATCGACGTTGCCCTGCACGAGGCCGTGTTCAATGTCATGGAAAGCCTGCTGCCTGAGTACAGCGCCTTTGGCGCCGTGCGCGAGGCAGCCGGCAGCGCGCTGCCCGGCATCGCGCCGTCGAACGCGTACCGCTGCAACGACGGCTATGTGCTCATTGCCGGTAACGGCGACAGCATCTTCAAGCGCCTGATGGCCGTGATCGGGCGCGACGATCTGGCCCACGACCCGGCGCTGGCCGATAATGCCGGCCGCGTCGTGCGCGTGGCCGAGATCGACGCCGCCATCAGCGTCTGGACGGCAACGCGCCCGATCACCGAGGTCCTCGAGTTGCTCGGCGGCGCCCGTGTCCCGGCCGGCAAGGTTTATACGGCGAAAGACATCGCGGAAGATCCCCATTACCGGGCGCGCGACATGATTCTGGCCCAGTCCACGCGCGACGGTTACGACCTCGAGGTACCTGGCATCGTCCCCAAATTGCTCGGCACGCCAGGCAGCGTGCGCACCTCCGCCCCGGGTCTTGGCGACGATACCGATGGCGTGCTGCGCGAACTGGGATTGAGCGAACCTGACATCGCCGCCTTGCGCACCAAGGGAGTGGTGGCATGAACCGGTGGAACGGCACTGGCCGCCGCATCCACATGCAGGAAGTCGGCACGCGCGACGGCTTGCAGGCCGAGTCCGTGTTCGTACCGACCGCTGACAAGATCGCCCTGGTCAACAGCCTGTCGCAGGCTGGCATGGCCAAGATCGAAGTGACCGCGTTTGTTTCGCCCAAGGCCATACCGGCGCTGGCCGATGCCCAGCAAGTGATGCTCGGCATCGAGCGCGTGCCGGGCGTGACCTACAGCGCGCTGGTGCCGAACGTGCGCGGCGCCCAACGCGCAATCGAGAGCCGCACCGACGAACTGAACCTGGTGATGTCGGCCAGCGAAACGCACAACCTGGCCAATCTGCGCATGACGCAGGCGCAATCGTTCCAGGGCTTGTGCGAGGTGGCGGCGCTGGCGCGACAGGCGGCGCTGGCCGTCAATATTTCGTTGTCGTGTTCGTTTGGCTGCCCGATGGAAGGCGACGTGCCCGAAGACACGGTGCTGGCCTGGTGCGCGCGCTTCATCGACGAGGCCGGCGCCGGCGGCATCACCCTGTGCGACACGACCGGCATGGCGTACCCGAGCCAGGTGGCATCGCTCACGGCGCGTTTTCGCGCAGCCTGGCCAGAAACCGAACTGAGCCTGCACTTTCACAATACCCGCGGCATGGGCCTGGCCAATGTGCTGGCCGGGATCGATGCAGGCGCCGACCGCTTCGACGCGTCGCTTGGCGGGATCGGCGGCTGCCCGTACGCACCCGGCGCCTCGGGCAATGTCTGCACCGAAGAGGTGGTGCACGCGCTGCAGTTGATGGGTTACGACACGGGAGTCGATCTGGGCTGCTTGCTGGACGCATCGGCACGGCTGCCGGCATTGATCGGGCACGAGACGCCGAGCCAGATCGTCAAGGCAGGCCGGCGGCTCGATCTGCACCGGCCACCCAGGGATTTTGAAGCGATCAGGGAGCGCGCAGAAGCGCGTCCGGCTTGAACCCATGCCATCGCCCGCACGAACAAAACTATTTTAATAATTCAGGAGACACCATGAAATCGATTCACTCGCTGCGCATTCGCGCAGGTCTGCTCGCCGTCGGCGCAGCACTTGCCAGCATCGGCGCGCAAGCGCAGGACAACTATCCCGCGCGCGCCATCACGCTGATGGTCTCGGCCGCGCCGGGCGGCACGACCGACCTGGCCGCGCGCATGATCTCCGATCCGCTGTCCAAGGCACTGGGCAAACCGGTCGTCGTCGAGAACCGGCCGGGCGGGGCGGGCGCGATCGCTGCGTCGGCCGTCAAGCGGGCCAGGCCGGACGGCTATACCTTGCTGGTGCAGTACTCGGGCTTTCACGTCATCACGCCGCACGTGGTCAAGGCCGGATTCGATCCGATCAAGGACTTTACCCCGGTTGCCAACCTGATCGTGGCGCCGCAAGTGTTTGTCGTGCGGCCCGATCTGCCGATCAAGACGCTGCCCGAGCTGGTCAGCTATGCCAAGGCACACCCCGGCAAACTCAATTACGCGTCGTCCGGCAATGGCTCGCTGCAGCACGTGACGGGTGAAATGCTGAACCAGATGAGCGGCACGAACATCGCGCACGTGCCCTACAAAGGCACGGGCCCGGCGATTACCGATCTGCTCGGTGGCAACGTCGAAATGACCTTCACGACGGCGCCGCCGCTGCTGGCCCACATCCGGTCCGGCAAGCTGCGCGCCATTGCCGTCACCGGCAACGTGGCACTGCCGAGCCTGCCCAATGTGCCGACCACCGCGACGATCAAAGGGTACGAGAAGCTGGACGTGAGCTCGTGGTTCGCCGTGTACGCGCCAGCCAATACGCCCAAGCCGATCGTTGACAAGCTGACGGGGGCAATCAAGAAAATCATGGCGACCGATGCATTCAAACGCAAGGCGCAGGAGCAGGGTGCGTACGCGGTCTACATGACGCCGCAGGAACTGGCGGCGCATACGAGCAAGGAATATCAGACGTGGGGCAAGTTTGTGAAGGATGCGAAGATCACGGGGGAGTGAGTGCCCGTGTCGTCCAAGGATTGCGTGGTACGGGCTTTGTTGCGTGAATCAGCTTACTGGGTGTATCAACGTCAAGGGAATGATCGCGGCGAAAAGCCGGCAGTCCATTCATCGAGCACGGGTTTTGCACGAAACAACGCCGTACTGCGACGAGGAAACGATTGCAGGAACTGAAAATTTACAACTTGCCTTGCGACAATCGGTGAGTAATTTCCAGAAATTTTCCGTTAGGATATATCTGCGTCTTTACTTATCCGCTTCGTCGACCTTTTCATGAGCAGGCCAGGTTGCTGATGTTCTCGATGATGCCGTTCTCCTTAGTCGTCAAACCATAAAAATGGGGTTGTCTTTGCAGCGTCAAGATTCATTACCAGGAATTGGCGCACTTTTTATGCGTGTCAATTAAGAATTCCGAAGGTCTCGTCACGATCAAGAAAAAAATATGTTGGTGCTAACTGGAATTGCTGTTGCATTGATTCTATCGAGCATAACGTCACATGTTTATGCAGAACCCAAAGATATTGCAGTGGCGCGAACTCTGTTCCAGCAGCGTTGCAATACGGCTGGAGAGACAATCAAAAGGACCGTCGAGGATGTGGACGGTCTGCTGCTACTGAAGATCCGTTCTCGCAACATCAACTACAGCCAACAGTTCGTCCTTGATGATCCGTATGGGAAAGACCTTACCGGAGATGGCTATATCGAGGGTTTTCTTGGGGCGCACCATGACTTGCCTGGCCATATTGAGCGCGCAGAAGGGCGGATCGCTCCTCCTCAGAGGCAAGTTGGATATATGTACGTGGACGCCAGTGACCCCAAGGATGGGAAACGATATCGCTACACAGGTTTCATCGAGCAACCAGGTTTGAAAGACCCGCGCTATTTGAAGGGTTATTTCAGAGTGGTACTGGTGTCCAGCCCTACCAGTGAGCCAGCACCACGCTATGGCGTTACTTATGAGGATATTTCGATAGCCGATGATCGCCGTTACTGGATTGCGGGTAGCTCGCTCAAAGTTATTGACCTGCTCCGCAACGAAGTCATTGCCGAGAGGATTGGATACATGATGGATCCCGGCCAAGGTGCCGACGGGGGCGGCAGGTCGCCCTGGCTGATGGCCGCTGCCCATGCGTGCCCTGCCTTCAAGGGCCGGCGCGCCGTTTCTGCTCAAAGAGGTCAAACGGTCCGCTTCGTTGAGAAAGTATTGCGGCCACGTCCCAAAAACCAATAACAAGCCCGCGAGCCGGCTGTACGCCATCGATGGAACATTGGCGGGAGTCGACATGCAATCGGCGTAGACGGTGCTGTCGGATCAGCGCTTCGGTGCCCAGGTCCAAGGCTGCAGGACACGATGTGGCTGGAGGGACTGTCTCCATGATGACAGTGCGGGCCGTGGTGTCAGAGTGCCAGGCCTTCCATGGCCTGGCGCCACAGTGCTACGAATTGAGCACGTTGACGAAGCCCCCCAGGGGCATCGGCCGGTGGAACAAAAAGCCCTGCATCGTCGAGCACCCGTGCGCACGCAGGTAGCGCGCCTGCACTTCCGTTTCCACGCCTTCGGCCACCAGATCGAGATTCAGGCCGCGTGAAATCGAGATGATCGCCAGCACGACCGGGTAATGCCCGTCCTCGTCGCTGATCTGCTGCACGAACGACTGGTCGATCTTGATGGTGTGGATTGGAAACCGGTGCAGATACGCCAGCGACGAATACCCGGTGCCGAAATCGTCAATGGCCACCGACACGCCCAGTTGCCCGAGCTTTTTCAACTGCTCGATCGCATATTGCGGATTGCGGATGCAGATGTTTTCGGTGATCTCGACGGCAATCCGGCCGGGGCCGATATCGTAGCGCTGCAAGGCACTGCGCATCGTTTCGAAGAATTTGCTGTGGTCGAGATAATGCGGCGACAGATTCAGCGACAGCGTCAATTGGTCCGCACCGTCCGTGCCCCACTGCGCCATGTCGCGGCACAGCGTATCGATCATCCACTCCGAGATCGGCACGATCAGGCCGCTCTCTTCGGCGAATGGCAGGAACTCGGCGGGCATGATCAGGCCGCGCACCGGATGGTTCCAGCGCATCAGCGCCTCGGCGCCAATGATGCGGCCACTGGCGGCGTCGATCTGCGGCTGGTAGTACATCTCGAGTTCGTTGCGCTCGAGCGCGCGGCGCAGATGCTGTTCCAGCGCGACGTTCTGGTGCAGCGCGTCGTGCATCGACGGATCGTAGAAGGCGTGACCGTTCTTGCCGAGGTCCTTCACGCGGTACATCGCAATGTCGGCATTGCGCAGCAGCTCGTCGATCGATTCGCCGTGCTCGGGGTAGATCGCCACGCCGATCGACGCCGAGATATGCACCTCGGTGCCGCCCAGGTCGAAGGGCTGGTGCAGCCGCTCGATGAACTTGTCGGCGACCACGCGCGCATCGTCGCGCGAGCGCAGGTCGGGCAGCACGATCGTGAATTCGTCACCCCCCTGGCGCGCCAGCGTGTCGCCCTTGCGCAGGCATTCCTTCAGGCGCAGCGCCACCTGCTGCAGCAACTTGTCGCCGTGGCCGTGGCCGAGCGTGTCGTTGACGAGCTTGAAGCGGTCCAGGTCGATGAACATCACCGCCAGCTCGGTGTGCTTGCGCCGGGCCTGCAGCATCGCCAGGCCGAGCCGGTCCTTGAACAGCACGCGGTTGGGCAGGTCGGTCAGGATGTCGTGATAGGCCTGGTGATGGATGACCGCTTCGGCACGCTTGCGCGCGCTGACGTCGCGCGCGATGCCGTAGGTGCCGACATAGGTCGGCGTGTGCGGGTCGCGTTTTTCACGGTGCATGCCGATCGCGTTGAGCGAGATCGTCATCACGGACGTGTCGACGGCGTCGTGCGTGTGCTGCTGGCCCGCGCGGCATGTCACGCGCAACTCGACGTCGCGCGAGGCCCGCTCGCCGACGCGCCGCTCGTTGAACACGTAGAGTGCGCGCTCGTGGTCTTCGGCATGCAGCAGCGCCGTGTAGTGCTGGCCCAGCAGTTCTTCCCGTTCGTAACCCAGCATCTGGCAGGCCCGATCGTTGACGTAGGTGAAGCGGCCTTCATGACCGAGCATGTAGATCATGTCGGGCGAGGCGTCGACCAGGTAGCGGTATTTTTTTTCGGACAGCGCGAGCGCCGCCACCATGCGACGATTGATCTGCTGCAGGTCGCGCTGCCTGAGCGCGTTGTCCACCGTGCGCAGCAATTCTTCGCGGCTGAATGGCTTGCGCAGGTAATCGTGGGCGCCGCGCTTCAAGGCTCCGATGGCCGATTCGATGCCGACGGTGCCGCTGACAACGATGACGTCGGCCTTCATGTCGTGCTGGTTGATGAAGTCCATGACTTCATGGCCATCGACATCCATCATGAGCAGGTCGAGCAGCACCAGGTCGAAGCACTGCTCTGCCAGGCACGCCAGCGCTTCGTTGCCGCTGGCAGCCGTACTGATAGCATAACCACAACCTTTGAGCATTTCCTGCAGCGAGGCCAGTACACGCGGTTCGTCATCGACCAGCAGCAGGCGGGGACGGTGGGGAGGTGGGGTAGTGGATACGTCAAGATGAGTGGGCAGCGTGCCCCGGATGCTGGCCGGGAGTCCGGTAGTTCGAAATCGATTCATCGTCATTCTGTCAAAGCCGTGCGATTTTCTGTGCCTGCTGCCCGTGAGCACTGCAGACGTTCATGTCTTATCTTCCACATAATGCCAGCTTATTCGTTGCATTTGATGCATGACAATGCAATCGTGTGCAGAAATGCGTCATGTCAGATGGGTTTCGTGCCTGTATGACGACAAAAACGCCGCAGCACGCGCTGCTTTTCCTTGATGGTGATCTGTCAAGATTGCTGTTTTATTCAGGTCCGGTCTTTGCCAGCCAGGCGATCGTGTTCAGGGTAGCGTTGCTCTTCTGATAAACTTGGACACATGCTGCAAGGCACGTTCATCGGTCGATCGGTCAACCGGCTGTCGGCTTGATTGCGGCGCGCCATTTCCGAAGGAGTCGATCCAGGAGGTCAACGTGGGTGATTTGAACAAGCTATTCTTTGCGCTGCTGCTAATGTCAGCAAGCCATGGGCAGGCGGCTCAGTTGAGCACCCAGTCAGATTCGCCGACGGACACGTCGATGTCTGTTTGTCCGGCTCAGGACATTTCATTTTTCATTCAGCGATTTTCCAGCGACGAGGCGGTGCAACGCAGCTACACCACGGTCCAGTCAGGTGAATTTCCCGTGATGCCTCTGGTGCAGGAGCGCAAGGACAACGCGCTCGTCATGCAACTGGAAGACGTGACGGCATCGAATGCGCGGGTCAAGCTGGCCAACCCCGATACCGATTACCTGGTGTCGTATTATTTCAAGATGGACGATTGCTGGAGACTGGTCCGCATCGAGAACCAGTCTCTATGACGCCGCCTCGTAAAGCCCGGATTCCACTGGTTGGTGGAATCCCGGGAAAACCGATCAGGGCTTATCTGAACGAGTAGTTGGCACTCGCATAAAAACGGCGCCCGCGCGGATCCGTATAGCTTGGATCATATCCCGACAAAAAGTAATACGCCTGGTTCGAATAAGGCGGACTCGTGTCGAACAGATTCTGGATGCCTACCCGCAGTTTCAGGTTCGTATTGACCGCATACGCGCCCGACAAATCCCACAACGAGTAATGCTTGACCCGGTTGGCGGCAACCACGCTGCCATTGTCGATATTGATCGCCGTATTCTGGTCTTCGTAGCCGCTCGAGAACGTATTTTGCAGGCTGGTCGACAGCGGTCCGCGATCCCAGTCGACGCTCACCGTATGGCGCCAGCGCTGGACCACGCCTTTCGTCACGAAGCGGTTCAGATTGCTCACGAACGCATCGCCGGGCGCATTCTGGATTTTCGACGTCAGCACATAGGTGCCGTTCAGGCGCCCGCCAAAGCGGCCGATGGCAGTATCGACGCCGCGTACCGTCAGCGCCAGGTCGAGGCCACGCGCCAGTTGCGCGCCGCGGTTGTCCTTGCGCAGTTCGATGTAGTCGATCAGCCCATCCTCGTCGCGATACACCAGGTCGCCATACTTGGCCAGGTTGCCGAGGATGATGTCGTCGCCGATTTCACTGATGAGGTTCGTGCGCTTGATGTTCCAGTAGTCGAGCGATGCGCTCACATGCTTGCCGGCGGCGAACACGGCGCCCAGCGAGAACTGGCGGCTGCGCTCGGGTTTCAGCGCGTCGTTGCTGTAGCGGCGCGTGTCCCAGTTGTCGGCGCAGTCCGAATAATTGTTCTCGACCGTGGCGCAGTAGACCGGATCGGGCAGGGTGGCCGTGCTGCTGTAGACGGTCGGGCGGTAGAGCTCCGTCATCGACGGCGCGCGGAAGCCCCGGCCGGCCGAACCGCGCAGCAGCAGCGCCTCGCTTGGGCGGTAGGTCAGGCCGATCTTCGGGCTGGCCGCGCCGCCCACGTTTTCGTAGTGGTCGTAGCGTGCCGACAGCTGCGCTTCCCATTGTTTGGCGAATGGCACCAGGACTTCACCGTACACCGCAGCCACATCGCGGCTATCGCTGGTGGCGCGGCCGCCTTCGGGCGCCGCGTCATTGTTGATGTTGTCGCTCAGGAGCAGGGCCGATGGCGTGAACTGGTTTTTTTCGCGCCGTGCTTCGCCACCGATGGCCACCGCCAGGTCGCCGCCGGCCATTGGCATCAGGGCGCGCGACAACTTGACGTCGACGGCGTCGAGCGTGCCGCGCGCGCGGCGCACGACATCATCGACCTGGATGCTGTCGATCAGCGCCTGGCCTTCCGGGCTCGATGGGCCGAACGGGTTGATGCGGCCGTCGGCGATTCCTTCGAGCAGCTCGTTGTAGAGCAGGTAGCCATGGGTGTCGCGGTCCTTGACCGTGTTGACGCTGTGGTTGTAGGCGGTGTCGTAATCCCAGCCGCCCACGGTGCCCGTCACGCCAACGACGAAACGCACGCCTTCGCTGGTGAGCGTGCTGGTGCGCTGGCCCGCTTCGTTCAGGCGCATGCGCAATTCCAGTTCGCCCGGGATGTCGTCGTCCAATTGGTCCAGGCCGGTGCCGGCCAGTTGCGGCACCCGCGAATAATCGACGTAGCCGGCCACGCGCGCCGACGAGCCGGTGTAGTCGGTCTTGGCGCGGCTGAGCGCCACTTCGGCATACGCCTGATGCGAGCCACCCAGCTTGATGACGGCGCGGCTGAGTACACTGGCTTTTTCGGACTTCGGATACAGCTCGGTGTCGCCCATGTAGTTATAGGTACAGGCGTCGACGCCGCCCGTGCCATCCGGCAGATAGACATTGGCCGGCGGCGCGCAGCCCGGGATCGACAGGTTGATCAGGCGGTTCGTGATCGGCTTGCCATTGAGTGTGAAGCCGATCTCCTGCAAGTGGTCGCGTTGGGCCGAGGTGAGGCGGATATTGGCCGGACTCGTGTAGCTGGAGAGCAGGTGACCGAGGCGCTGCTCGACCTGCAGGCCAGGGATGAAGCTGCGCTGCGATGTGCTCAGGGGATTGGTGCGCTGGAAGTCGGCCACGGCAAACACGTTGTAGCCATCGCGCTCGAGTACGCCCTTGCCGGCGCTGAGGCTGGCAGTGCGCTTGCCGGCACCGCCTTCGTCGGTCGTGCCGACGTACACGTTCGCCTCGAGTCCCTGGAAGTCCTTGCGGGTGATGAAGTTGATGACGCCGCCGATGGCATCGGTGCCATACAGCGCCGATGCGCCGTCGAGCAGCACTTCGACGCGTTCGAGCGCGGCCGCCGGGATATTGTTCAGGTCAACGCCACTATCGTCACCGGGCGAAGCAAAGTTGGCCATGCGCCGGCCATTGAGCAGCACGAGCGTCGACGAGGTGCCGATACCGCGCAGGTTGGCGCTGTTGAAGCCGCGCTGGTCACCGCCGACGTTGATGCTGGCGCCGTCGGTCAACCCATTGCTGTTGGCCGAAACCCGCCCCATCAGTTCGGCGGCGGTGGTCACGCCCGTTTTCTCGATCTCGGCCCGTGAAATCGTTTGCACCGGCAGCGCAGTTTCAGACTGCACGCGGCGGATGGCCGAGCCCGTGACTTCGACGCGCGGCAACTCGGCTGCCGACATCGCAGGCAACGTCTGCGCGGCCAGGGGCAGGCTGGCCAGAGCGATCGTTCCAGCGCACGCCAGGAGCACGCCGCGCACGGCGCGGGCGCCTGGTTTCAAATTCGTATTCATCAATTCTCCGTTGTCACATAAAGCGCATTGATTGATAGTAAACGTGCGCAGGGTTGAAGGGATGCAACGAATGGAGAGGGATGAATGGATGTTGTAAATATGGTACGCGCGTGCGTAAAAAAACCGCCACGTCTTTCGACGGGCAGTTTATAGGGGCATCAGCCAGCTTTTAATTCGCGAACAATACCTGGGCAATAATACCGGTGGCGATCGCCGCCAGCACATAATCGTTCCCGGTCTGGACCCAGTGATATCCACGGGGTGGCGCGCTCAGGTGGCGACCGCGCCAGTTATTGACCACGTAGCGATCGTGGCGATATTCCTTGTGCAGCCTGCCGCCACGGCGCAGGTCGTGGCGTGGACCGCCACCGCGCGAATCGTCACGACGATAATACTGGGCGCTGTCGTTGCGGTGCTTGCCATGGTTGGCGCGCGGGCCGTCGTGGCGGTCATTGCGGTCGTTTCGTTTGTCGTCGCGGCGATCATCGTCACGGCGATCATGATGCTGTTGTTGCGAATAGCCGTTGCGGTCATGATCGCGATCGTTACCGTGATCGCCGCGTTGTGCAAAAGCGCTGCCACTCGCGGTAAAGGTCAATGCAATCAGTGCGGCGATGAACTTAGTTTTCATTATTGTTTCTCCTGGTGGCCGATCCGTTGAATCGATGAATTCATTAGACTACGGGCACCGCCTAACATGTTAAGAATTCCAGTAAGCAATGCTACAAAGTGTATCCGTGCCGGCTGTCGCCATAATGTGTGAGAAATAGCGTCCCGGCGCTGGATATACTCGGTTCGATCAATGTATTCAACCGGGAGGCGCTGTGATGGAAAAACGTCTGCAACGATGGCTGGTCGGTGCGCTCGTGGTGGCCGGCATTGGCGCGGCAGGGCTCATGTGGAACAGCTCAACACGTGAAACGGTCGTCGATGTGGCGGGCGCACCGCCGCCGGATGCACCACGTGCCGCCGTGCCCGTGCCGGCGCAGGCAGTGTCGGCAGCAGTGCCGGCGTCGGTGCTGGCGGCTGCCGTCAACCCGAACCTGAGCGCGCACGTGGCCGATCTGCTGGCATCGCACGATCCGTACGATGCCTACGCGGCCTATATGCTCGTTTCCACCTGCGCGTCGTTCAACCGGCGGCAGGATCTCGAGATGCACGACAACAAGCTGGGCGCGAAACGCGCGCTGAATGCCGATGAACGCCGGAACATGACGCGCATGTGCGGCGCGATGACCGAGCGCGAGCGGCTGGCGCGGCTCGATTACCTGGCCACGGCCGTCAAGGCCGGCGTGCCGGGCGCGGCGTGGATGCATGTTGTTGAAGGCCCGTTTGGCGATCCGAGTGCGTTGACGACGCGGCCCGACGACCCCCTGGTGCGCGAATGGAAGGCGACGGCGGCCAGCCAGCTCGACGCGGCGGCCGAGGCGGGCGACACGACCGCACTGATGTTGTGGGGAATGCAGAAGCTGGGCGGCTCGGACCTGACAGACAGGCATCCGGTGCAGGGGTACGGCTACCTGCTCGCGGTTGGCCTGATCGACGCGCAGATTGCGCAGCCTGGCGACCGGTCGCCGCAGATGTTCGCCGAGGGCAGTGGATTGCTGACCGCGCTTGGGGGGCAACTGACGCAGGAGCAGCGGGCGGCTGCCCTTGCCCAGGCGCGCCGCATCGCAGCTGCTGCAAAAGCACGGCGTGAACGTAGTGACAAGTCGGGCGTCATGCCGGCGTCGTTGGCGACCGGCGGATTGTCGGCTATGCCGGCGGGTCGTCGGAGCTGACCGCCGCGTTCAATATCGGGCTCAGTGTCGGGCTCAGAGTCGGGCTTAACAACGACGACACATACAGCAGCAGCTTGTCTTCGCTCGCGCCGAGGTCGAGGCCCGTGAGCTCGCCGATGCGGCGCAGCCGGTAGTCGAGCGTGTTGCGGTGGATGCCCAGCGCCTTCGCGGTGGCGGCCGAATTTTCGTTCTGCGCGAACCATGCGGAGAGTGTCGCGCGCAGCATGGCGCGGCTCTTGTCGTGTGCGAGCCGCGCGATCGGCATGCGCAGCTGGTGCGCGTGCCAGCCGCTGTCCAGGCCCGACAGCAGTACCGGCAAGGCCATCTCGTAATAGCTGAAGACCTGCTGCTGCGGATGGCGCGCGCGCCCGAGCCGGCTGGCCGTGCGCGCGCTGCCGTACGAGATCGCGGCGCCGTCGATGCCGGGCAGGGCAATACCCATCGACAGCGTGAACGGCAGCGTGCATTCTTCGCGCAGCAGCTGGGCCACGGCGTCCAGGCGGCGCTGGGGCGGTGTCTCGAGTCCTTTGCGGGACGGCTCCCAGGCTTCGAGCAGCACCAGTTCGGCAGGGCCGACGGTGGCGGTGAGGGCGTCGTCGCGGCGCGCCAGGAGCCGCATCTGCAGCAGTTGCACGGCGCTCGGGGCATGGTCCACCGTCGCCGGCACGCCCTGCAGTTCGACCAGAAACACGAGCTGCATGCGCTCGATGTCGATCCCGAGGCGCTGCGCCCAGCCTTCGAGTTCGGCCCGTGCGCCCGGCTCGTAGCGGATCAGGTTGAGCACAAACGCTTCGCGGTAGCGTGAGTGGCTTTGCAGCGTCTGGGTCAGGGCGGCCTGCTCGAGGATCATCTCGGCGCTGAGGCGTACCAGCTCGCCGAACTGGCGCACGGCGTCGGGCGCACCCGACAAGCCGACCGCCCCGCAGATCTCGCCGCCGACGCACAGCGGCAGATTGATGCCCGGCTGGGCGCCATGCAGCTTGTGCGCGGCCGCCGCATCGATTTCGGTGGTGAGCTTCTTGGCCAGCGCCAGCAGGGCGCCGGCATGCAGCTCGCCAACCCGCGCCGCGTTGCCGCTGGCGAGGATCACGCCGTGGGCGTCCATCACGTTGACGTTGAACGGGATGATGCGCATGGTGCGGGCGACGATTTCCTGGGCGAGGCCGGTGTCGAGGATGTGCATGGCGATCTCTGGATGGGAAGGAGCGTTTGTGATTATGCACAATTATGCCGGGGCAGTGGGCGGCCCGGGTGAGTCGGGCTGGCATGCTGATCGGATATGTGAACAGTGGCTTGGGCATCAATTTGTGCACATGCCTGAAAAAAGGCGGGAATCAGGCAGCTTGAATTGTGCGTGTCGCCGACGCTTGGCAGCCCTTGTTTGGTTGATAATCTCGATGATTACATGACCATATATTCGGAGACAGCATGAGTACCATTGCCAGCACCCCCGGCGCGAGCCTGCTCGAAGGCGCCTACCGCAAGGCCACGTGGCGCCTGATCCCCTTCATCTTCGTCTGCTACTTCTTCAATTACCTGGATCGCGTCAACGTCGGTTTCGCCAAGCTCGAGATGCTCGACGCGCTGCAGCTGAGCGAAACCGTGTATGGCCTGGGCGCTGGCATCTTCTTCATCGGCTACGTGACCTTCGGCGTGCCGAGTAACCTCATCCTGCACAAGCTGGGCGCGCGGCGCTGGATCGCGGTGATGATGATGACCTGGGGCGCGCTGTCGGCCTGCATGCTGTTCGTGAGCACCCCGGTCGAATTCTATGTGCTGCGCTTCTTTACCGGTGTGGCCGAGGCGGGCTTCTTCCCGGGCATGGTCCTGTACTTCACCAAGTGGTTCCCGGCGCACAAGCGTGGCCAGGTGATGGCGCTGTTCATGTCGGCCATTCCCGTCTCGGGCCTGATCGGCGGCCCGTTGTCGGGCTGGATGCTGAGTCACTTCTCGGCCGGCCAGGGCGGGATGGATGGCTGGCAGTGGCTGTTCCTGCTGCAGGGCATCCCGACCGTGCTGCTGGGTGTCGCGGTGCTGTTCTACCTGAACGACAGCCTGGCGCAGGCGCCATGGCTCACGAACGAAGAAAAGGCGGCGATGCAGACGGCGCTTGACGAAGACGAAGCGCAGCGCTCGAGCGGCACGCATGCGGTGCATTCGTTCGGCGCCGTGCTGCGCGACTGGCATGTGTGGATGCTCGGCTTTATCTACTTCAGCATCCAGATGGGCGTGTATGCGATCAACTTCTGGCTGCCGTCGATCATCAAGTCGCTGGGCTTTGAAAGTGCGACGACGGTCGGCTGGCTCAGCGCGATTCCCTACCTGTTCGCCGGTGTCTTCATGGTGCTGGTGGGCCGCTCGGCCGACCGTCGGCGCGAGCGCCGCTGGCACTTGTCGGCGCCACTGCTGATGGCGCTGGTCGGCCTGCTGCTGGCTGCGAACTTCTCGGATAACGTGGTGCTGGTGATGATCGGCCTGAGTCTGGCGACGATGGGCGCGCTGACCGGCTTGCCGATGTTCTGGCCGCTGCCGGCGGCATTCCTGGGCAGCGCGGCCGCTGCCGCGGGCCTGGCGCTGATCAATTCGATGGGCCAGATCGCCGGTTTCCTCAGCCCGTTTCTGGTCGGCTGGATCAAGGACGCTACCGGCAGCACGGACATGGCGCTGTACATCCTGTCGACCGTGCTGTTCATCGGCGCGATGCTGGTGCTCGTGGTGCCTGCGCGCCTCGTCAATCGTTGATCGGAGCGCAGCATGCACATCGTGATCGCACCCGATTCATTCAAGGAAAGCCTGTCGGCGCTGGAAGCAGCCAGCGCCATCGAGGCGGGTTTTCGCGACATCTTCCCTGACGCCCGCTACGTCAAGATTCCCGTTGCCGATGGCGGCGAAGGCACCGTCGACGCGATGATTGCCGCGACGGCCGGCCGCCGCGTCGACCTGCGCGCCACCGGTCCGCTGGGCACGCCCGTTGACGCCTTCTACGGCCTGACGGGCGGCGACGTCATCGCCGTGATCGAGATGGCCGCCGCCAGCGGCCTGGAACTGGTCCCACCGGCCGCACGCGATCCGCTGAACGCGACCAGCCGTGGCACGGGCGAGTTGATCCTCGCCGCGCTCGACGCGGGCGCCCGCCGCTTCATTCTCGGCGTGGGCGGCAGCGCCACCAACGACGGCGGCGCCGGGATGCTGCAAGCATTGGGCGTGCGGCTGCTCGATGCGCAGGATGCACCGCTGGCGCCCGGCGGCGCAGCGTTGGCAAACCTCGCGCGCATCGACATCACGCAGCTCGACGCACGCGTGCAGGACGCGGTATTCGAGGTAGCGTGCGATGTCAGCAACCCGCTGGTTGGCCCGACTGGCGCCTCAGCCATCTTCGGCCCACAAAAGGGTGCAACGCCGGCGATGGTCGCCCAGCTCGACGCCAACCTGCGCCACTACGCCGCCGTCATCGCACGCGACCTGGGCCAGGACGTGGCCGACGTCCCGGGCGCCGGTGCCGGTGGCGGCATCGCCGCCGCAATGCTGGTCTTCCTCAAGGGCCGCCTGCGGCCGGGCAGCGAAATCGTCGCCGACGCGGTCGGCCTAGACGCCGCCGTCGCGCTGGCCGACCTGGTCATCACCGGCGAAGGCCGCATCGACAGCCAAACAGTCAACGGAAAAACCCCGATCGGCGTGGCCCGCGTTGCCGCGCGCCACGGCAAACCAGTGATCGCCATCGGTGGCTGCCTGGGCCACGACGCCAGCGCCGTCCACGCCCACGGCATCGACGCCACCTTCAGCACGATCATGAAAGCCGGCACGGTCGCTGAAGCCCTCGCCAACGCCGAATTCAACCTGCGCACCACCGCCCGCAACGTCGCCGCCACACTCAAACTCGGCCAATCCCTCTAACCCCAACCCCTAATTAGGGTCAGAGTAGAATTGTTGAGCAATTGATCCGATTTCTCCGCAATGAGGGTCAGAGTCGAATTATTGGGCAATTGCTCGGCACCGCCAACAAGTAGGGTCAGAGTCGATTTATTGGGCAATTCCCAAAAGTTGTCAAACAATTCGACTCTGACCCTAATTGTTTCTTTGATGGCCGAGGCTGCTTAATAATTAGGGTCAGAGTCGAATTGTTGGGCAATTGCTTTGGCAGCTGGCTAGTGGCTGCGGCTGGTGCGGTTAGCGGCCGATCCAGGCGGCGCCGGGCCAGGCGCCGCTGAGCACCATTTCTTTCATCAGGCCGACCAGTTCGGGGGCGGCGGCCACGCTGACGGGGGACGCACGGCGGGTGGCGGCGCGTGCCAAGACGATGCGGCGTGACAGGTCGGGGGTGCCGACCGGTGCGCCGGACAGCGTGCCGTCCCGCAGTTCGTCGAGGATCGCGGAGCTGGGCAGGATGCTGTAGCCGAAGCCTTTGTTGACCAGCGATTTCTGCAGGTCGAGCGCGTTCGTTTCCGCCACCACATCCACACTGATGCCGGCCACCGCCAGCGCGTGCTCGATGATGCTGCGCAGGCCATGCGGTGCGTTCGGCAGGATCATCGGCCGGTCGCGCAGCTGCTTGAGCGGAAACGGCGTCGACGCATCGATCTCGCCAGGTGGCCCGATCACGTACAGACGCTCATCGAGCAGCGCTTCGACCTGCAAGCCATTCGAGGCACGCGTGTCGTACAGCAGCGCCAGTTCGACTTCGCCGGCTTCCAGCCACTGCACCACATTACCCGCGTACCCGACATTGATGCCAACCGTGACGGCAGGATGTTTGGCACGCACACGCGCCACCAGTTCGGTTGCCAGCAGATTGCTGGTGCTGGCCAGCAAACCAATCATCAGGCGGCCCGAGATCGCATTGGCGGCCGGGCCGATCTCGGCACGCGCCTTGTCCAGTTCACGCAGCGCGCGCCGGCCGTATTCGGCCAGCGTGCGGCCGGCGTCGGTCAGCACCATGCCGTGACGTTCACGCTCGAACAGCAGGGCGCCGCATTCTTCTTCCAGCATCCGGATGTGGCGCGACACGGCGGGCTGCACCAGATGCAGCAGTTCCGCGGCCTTCGTGGCGCTTCCCGTCTCGGCAATGGCGATGAGCGTGCGGATCTGCTTGATGTCCATGGTTGTCCTTCAAGTGGTTGTGCCATCAACATAAGCTATTCCTCCTCAGCCTGCAATACCGGATCCTGATCCCTGCCAGCCATGCGCTCACGTGATCGTCGAATCACGTTTTTCTATTTCTGGCTCGCCGTCATTCAAATTTATGATGGGCATCGACTCCACCACACGATTGGTCCGTCATGCCCGCCATCCCCCGTTCCTACCTGTTCGTCCCTGGCAACCGCCCCGAGCGTTTTGCCCGCGCAGCGGACAGCGGCGCCGGCGCCGTCATCGTCGATCTGGAAGATGCCGTGCCGCCCGCAGACAAGGACGCCGCGCGCATGCAGGTGGCAGGGGCGCTCGATCCGTCCATGCCCGTCGTCGTGCGCATCAACGCCGAAGGCACGCCCTGGTTCGAGGCCGACCTGGCCCTGTGCCGCCACGCGGGCGTGGCCGCCATCATGCTGCCGAAGGCGGAGTCGGTGGAAAACCTGCAGCGTGTTGCGCAGCTTGGCCTCCCGGTACTGCCGCTGATCGAGACCGCCGCCGGTATGGCGGCGGTCGATGCGCTGGCGCGGGTCAAAGGCGTCGCGCGCCTTGCATTCGGCTCGATCGATTTCCAGTTCGACCTGGGCATCGAGGGCGATGACCAGGAATTGCTGTACTTCCGCTCGATGCTGGTGCTCGCCTCGCGCGTGGCCGGCCTGGCGCCCCCCATCGATGGCGTGACCGTGGCGCTGGACGATGAAGCCCAACTGCGCGCGGACACCCTGCGCGCCCGCCGCTTCGGCTTCGGCGCCAAGCTGTGCATCCATCCGCGCCAGGTGGCGCCTGTCAATGCAGGCTTTCGCCCCACGGACTTTGATGTGGCCTGGGCCACGCGCGTGCTGGCTGCGGCGCGCGAGGCAAACGGCGCCGCTGTCGCCGTGGACGGCAAGATGGTCGACCGCCCCGTGATCCTCAGGGCGCAGCGCATCGTCGACGACGCAGCCCACTAGAACAAGACAACGACAGGAGACATCCCATGGACAATCTGACCGCCTGGCAGGGCCGCACCGAAGAACGGCTGGACGCCATCACTGCGGCGCCGCTCGCGGCGATGGCCGCGCTGCTCGATCGCGATGACCCGGCCCCGCACCCCGGCAGCGCCGTGCCGCCGCTGTGGCACTGGCTGTACTTTTTGCCCGTCCACCGGCAATCGCAACTCGGCCCGGACGGCCACGCGCTGCGCGGGGGCTTCCTGCCGCCGGTCGATCTGCCGCGCCGCATGTGGGCCGGCGGGCGCCTGCGCTTCGTCGCGCCGCTGCAGGTGGGCGATCAGGCGCGGCGCGTGTCGACCATCGCCGACATCACGAGCAAGGAAGGCCGCAGCGGCAAGCTGGTGTTCGTGCTGGTGCGCCACGTGATCGAAGGTGCGGCCGGCGTGGCGATCGAGGAAGAACACGACATCGTGTACCGCGCCAATCCGCAGCCGGGCGATCCAGCGCCATCCCCGGTGGCGGCGGACCTTGACCACGACTGGGTCCGCGAAATCACGCCCGACCCGGTGCTGCTGTTTCGCTACTCGGCGCTGACCTTCAACGGCCACCGCATCCATTACGACCAGCCCTACGTGACGCAGGTCGAGGGCTATCCGGGTCTGATCGTGCATGGCCCGCTGATCGCGAGCCTGCTGCTTGACCTGGTGCGGCGCGAACGGCCAGCCGCTGTCGTCACCGCGTTTTCCTTCCGCGCCGTGCAACCACTGTTCGACATCCACCGCTTCAGCGTCTGCGGTCGCGTCGAGCCTGACGGCCACACGATCACCCTGTGGGCCAAGACCCACGACGGCCAGCTGGCCATGCGCGCCGAGGCGCAACTGGCGTGAGCCATCCAAACAACTATCAGGAGACCGCATGCACACCGAGCACGATTTTGAAGACATCCGCGACGCGCTGCGCGCCCTGTGCGCCGAATTCCCGGCCGAGTACTTCCGCAAGGTCGACGACGAGCGTGGCTACCCCGAAGCCTTCGTCACCGCACTGACGCAGGCCGGCTGGCTCGCAGCGCTGATCCCGCAGGAGTACGGCGGCTCGGGCCTCGGCCTGACCGAAGCCTCGGTCATCATGGAAGAGATCAACCGCTCGGGCGGCAACGCCGGCGCCTGCCACGGCCAGATGTACAATATGGGCACGCTGCTGCGCCACGGCTCCGAAGCGCAGAAGCGCCACTACCTGCCGCGCATCGCCAGCGGCGAACTGCGCCTGCAATCGATGGCCGTGACCGAGCCCACCACCGGCACCGACACCACCAAGATCAAGACGACGGCCGTGCGCAAGGGCGACCGCTACGTGATCAACGGCCAGAAGGTGTGGATCTCGCGCGTGCAGCATTCCGACCTGATGATCCTGCTGGCGCGCACCACGCCCCTTAGTGAGGTCACGAAGAAATCCGAAGGCATGTCGATCTTCCTGGTGGATATCAAGGACGCGATTGCGCAGGGCATGGTCGTGCAGCCGATCCAGAACATGGTCAATCACGAAACCAATGAGCTGTTCTTCGAGAACCTGGAAATCCCGGCCGAGAATCTGATCGGCGAAGAAGGCAAGGGCTTCAAGTACATCCTCGATGGCCTGAACGCCGAGCGCACGCTGATCGCCGCCGAATGCATCGGCGACGGCTACTGGTTCATCGACAAGATCAGCAAGTACGTCAACGAGCGCGTCGTGTTCGGGCGCCCCATCGGCCAGAACCAGGGCGTGCAATTTCCGATTGCGCGCGCGTATATCAATGTCGAAGCGGCGAACCTGATGCGCTTTAAAGCCTGCGCGCTGTTCGATGCGCACAAGCCGTGCGGCGCCGAAGCCAATATGGCCAAGATGCTGGCCGCTGAAGCGTCGTGGGAAGCGGCCAACGCCTGCCTGCAGTTCCACGGCGGCTTCGGTTTCGCGTCCGAGTACGACGTCGAGCGCAAGTTCCGCGAGACGCGCCTGTACCAGGTGGCGCCGATCTCGACGAACCTGATCCTGTCATACGTCGCCGAGCACGTGCTTGGCCTGCCACGCTCGTTCTGAGGAGGAGGCTCATGACACCAATACGACCCCTCGACGGCATCACCGTCGTCACGCTCGAACACGCCATCGCGGCGCCGTTCTGTACGCGCCAGCTGGCCGACCTGGGCGCGCGCGTCATCAAGGTCGAGCGGCCCGGCAGCGGCGACTTCGCGCGCGGCTACGATGAACGCGTGAATGGCCTGGCCTCGCACTTCGTCTGGACCAACCGCTCGAAGGAAAGCCTCACGCTCGACGTCAAGCACGAACAGGCCGACGCCGTGCTGGCAGGCCTGCTGGAACGCGCCGACGTCCTGGTGCAAAATCTCGCGCCCGGCGCAGCGGAACGCCTTGGCTTGTCGTACGAGACGCTGAAGGAACGCCATCCGCGCCTGATCGTCTGCGACATCTCGGGCTATGGCAGCGATGGCCCGTACCGCGACCGCAAAGCCTACGACCTGCTGATCCAGAGCGAATCGGGCTTCCTGTCGATCACGGGCACGCCGGACGACCCATCGAAAGCCGGCTGCTCCATTGCCGATATCGCAGCCGGCATGTACGCGTACACGAACATCCTGGCTGCGCTGCTGCAGCGTGGGCGCACGGGCGAAGGCTGCCGCATCGACGTGTCGATGTTGGAGAGCATGGCCGAGTGGATGAGTTATCCGCTGTACTACGCGTTTGACGGCGCGGCGCCGCCACCGCGCACGGGCGCCTCGCACGCGACCATCTTCCCGTACGGGCCGTTCCTGGCCGGCGACGGCAAGTCAGTCATGCTGGGCATCCAGAACGAACGTGAGTGGGCGGCTTTTTGCGCCATCGTGCTGCAGACGCCCGAACTGGCGAACGATCCGCGCTTCAACGCCAACGCGCGCCGCGTCGCAGCGCGCGATGAACTGGCAGCACTGATCGTGGCGGTGTTTTCGACGTTGACGGCGCAGCAGGTGCGCGAGCGGCTGGAGCTGGCCCACATTGCCAATGCCCAGGTCAACGACATGCACGAAGTCTGGAATCATCCGCAACTGAAGGCGCGCGGCCGGTGGACCGACGTGGACACCGCCAACGGCCGCGTGCCGGCCATGCTGCCGCCCGGATTGCCGCACACCGTCACGCCGCGCATGGACCCGGTGCCGGCGCTGGGCCAGCATACGGATGCGATCCTGGCGGAACTGGGCTACGACGCGGCGGCCATCGCGGCCATGCACGCGCAAGGCGCGGTCTAGCGACCAGCGATAACAAAAGCCCGCGCCGCCGTGATGGCAGCGCGGGCTTTTTGTGTGGCACCTATCAGTCGGCGAACGCGCCGTTCTTCTTGTAGATCGGGCCCCACTTGTCGATCTCGGCCTTCAGGTGCGTGCGCAGACCTTCGGGCGTGGCCTTCGCATCCGACACCGGCTCGGCGCCCAGTTCGGCAAAGCGCGCCTTCACGTTCGGATCATTGAGCGCCTCGCGCAGCGCCGTGCCAATGCGCGCCACCACTGCTGGCGGTGTGCCTTTTGGTGCGTACATGCCGTGCCACACGTACATCTCGAAACCGGCCATGCCCTGTTCGGCCAGCGTCGGCAGGGCCGGCAGCGACGGGATGCGCGTTTTCGTCGTCGCGCCGTACACCTTCACGCGGTTGGCACGGATGTACGACGTCGTCTGCGTCGTCTGGTCGCATAACAGGTCGATCTGGCCGCCCAGCATATCGCTCAACGCCGGCGCCGTGCCCTTGTACGGAACGGTCGTCAGCGGCACGCCGATCGCGCTCAGGAACAGCATGCCGCACTGGTGCGACACGGCGCCCAGGCCCGCGTGGCCCATTGTCATCGCGTCCTTTTTCGACTTGATCATCGCAATCAGCTCGGGCAGCGTATTGGCCGCCAGGTCCTTGCGCGCCATGAGCACCATCGGCACGTCGGCAACCTGGCCGATGTATTCGAAGTCGGTCATCGGGTTGAACGCGAGCTTGCGGTACAGCGTCGTGCTGGTGGCCATGCCGTTATGGTGCAGCAGCAGCGTGTAGCCGTCCGGCGTGGCGCGCGCAATGCGGCCGGCGGCCAGCGTGCCGCCCGCGCCAAGGGCGTTTTCCACGATGATCGATTGCTTGAGCGACTTCGCCATGGTCTGCCCGAGGATCCGGGCCACCACGTCGGTGGGTCCGCCGGCCGAGAACGGGACGACGAGGGTGATGGTCTTTTCCGGATAGTCAGCGGCCAGGGCGGCGCTGGAAGCGAGCAAGGCGATGGCGGTGGTCAGTACTCTGCGTGTGATTGCGTATGTCGGCATGCGTGTCTCCTGTTGTAGGCTTTTGTGCTCGAAGCTGCCCCGCGCGTGGCGTTTGATGCAGTCAAGTCATCATAGAATTGAATGACATGCACATGTAAATAGCGTTTTCTGATGCCTCCATCAAAAAAGGCGATAGGTACGACCACTACACAGTGTGCATCTGCAGCAAGTCCAGGTGTACCTGCAGCCGTCATTGAAAATGATTCTCATTCACGATAGAATCTCGGTTTGCTCCTGATCACTGTTTCCTCTCATGTCCCAGTCCCTTTCCCTGCGTCCGTCGCGTCTCGTTCTTGCGCTGTCCCTGGTGTTTCCTCACGCGTTTCCGGCGGCAGCCATGGCGCAGGAAGCCGATGGTGGCGCCATGCCGGCAGTGCGCGTGACGGCGGTGAAGGCGCAGGGATTCATGCCCAATACGGTGGAAGCCGGGAGCTTTCGCGGCAGCGACGTGATGGACGTGCCGTCGACCGTCAACGTCATCACGCGCGACGTGCTGGAGCTGCTAGGCGCCGCCGGCCTGTATGACGCAGTGCGCAATACGGCCGGCGTGACGCGCCAGCAGAACGGTGGCGACACGTGGGACCAGTTGGTCATCCGTGGCATCGCTGTCGAAAACCGCACCAACTACCGCCTCAACGGTTCGCTGCCGCTCATGAACTTCGGCCAGGTGTCGATGGAGAACAAGGAGCGCGTCGAAGTGTTCAAGGGCGCAACGGCGCTGTATTACGGCTTCACGTCGCCGGCCGGCGTCGTGAACTTCGTCACCAAGCGCGCCGGCAGCACGCCGCTGACGACCGTCGGCGCCCAGGTCGACAGCAACGGGACGGTCGTCGCCACGCTCGACGCTGCGCGCCGCTTCGGCGTTGATGACGCAGTCGGCGTGCGCATCAACGCTGCCGGTGGCACGCTCGGCTCGCACCTCGATGGCGTCGGCAACGGCAACCGAGGCTTTGCCTCAGGCGCATTCGACTGGCGCGTCAACGCGCGCGTGCGCCTGCGCGCCGACCTTGAATACGACAAGCGCCGCGTGACCGAGCAGGCCGGTATCAACCTGCCGCCGGCCGTGGGCGGCGTGATCACGCTGCCGCGCGCGGTCGATCCACGCCGGCTCGTCGGCCCCGACTGGGCCAGGTTCGAAACGCATGCACGCAATGCGCAGCTGCGCGCAGACATCGCGCTGAACGATGACTGGGCACTGACGCTCGAAGCGGGCCACGCCGAAACGAAGCGCGACCGCTCGCTGCCGATCTTCCGCTTCAATAATGTGGCGAGCGTCGCGACCGGCGCGGGCCGTATCACCGGTAATCTGCAGCATGCCGACGTCGATTCGCGCATGCTGCGTGCCGAACTGGCGGGCCAGTTGCGCACCGGCCCCTTGACGCACGAGCTGACGATCGGCGCGAGCGACACCGACAAGCGCCAGGCACCGATCTATCAGGCCAACTACACGATCCCCGCACAGAACCTGTATGCGCCGCTGCCGGTGACGAACTTCTCGGTCAGCGCGCGGCCGGTGACGCCCACGACGGCGGCCCTCGACTCGCGCGACCAGGGCCTGTATCTGGTCGATCGCATCAGCGTGGGTAAGTGGCAATTCATTGGCGGCGTGCGCCGCGTCGACTACCGCAGCACGCAGGGCGTGAACGACTACGACGCGCGCGAGACGACGCCGATGGCGGCCGTCGTCTACCGCCTGCGTGACGATCTCTCCGTGTATGCATCGGCGGCAGAAGGCCTGGAAGAGGGCGAGGCCGCACCGGCCGGCACGGCGAATGAAGGAACCCGCATGGCGCCGGGCGTGAGCAAGCAGCGCGAAGTCGGCGCGCGCTGGCGCACGGCCGGCGGCTTGCTGACGCAGGCGGCATTGTTTGAGATCGAGCGCCCCGGTTACTACACCAACGCCGCCAATGTCTTCACCGCCGACGGCGAGCAGCGCTATCGCGGCCTGGAGCTGTCGTCGCAGGGCCGCATCCTGCGCAGTGTGGCCTGGCAGGCGTCGGCCCAGTGGCTCGATCCGGCCTTCCGCAATATCAACGCGACGTATGACGGCAAGCTGCCCGAGAATGCGGCGCGCCGCACCGCCAGCACGTTCGTGGCCTGGGACCTCGATGCAGTGCCCGGCCTGGCGCTGACGGCCGGCGCGTACTACACGGGCCGGCGGCCCGTGAATGACCTGAACCAGGCCTGGCTGGGTGGCACGACGCTGTTGGGCGTGGGCGCGCGCTACATCGGCCAGTTCGCCGGCAAGCGCACCACGTGGCAGCTCAACGTCGACAATGCGGCCGACAAACAGTACTGGGCCGGCGCCGGCACGCGCCTGAGCGCAGGCTTGCCGCGCCTGATCAAGCTGTCGATGAAGGTCGCGCTGTGAGCCTCTGGCGCTTGCCGACGCCACGCGAAGTCTGGTTCCAGCTGCACTGGTTCGTCGGCATCACGGCCGGCACGCTGCTGGCCGTCATTGGCCTGACCGGCGCCATCATGGCGTTCGAGGACGAACTTCTGGACGTACTCAATCCGGGTGTCATGACGGTCGATGCCGAAGCGCGTCCGCCTCTCGAGCCCGCACAGCTGCTGCAGATAGCGCAGCATGCACGTCCCGGGGAGCGCGTGGTGAGCATCGTGCTGGAAGCGGATCCGGGCAGCACGGCGCTGGTGCGCTTTGCCGCGCCGTCGGGTGAGCGACGCGGTCCGGACGTGCGGGTCCACCCATACAGCGGCGCCGTGCTGCCAACGCTGCGTTTCGAGGCCGCGTTCAACTGGGTCGAGGAGTTGCATCGCTGGCTGCTGCTGCCGCGCGCGCCGGGCCGTCTCGTGCTGGGCATCCTGGCGCTGTGCCTCGTGGGGCTCGCGCTCAGCGGCCTGTATCTGCGCTGGCCGCGCAAACCCGCCAACTGGCGCACGTGGCTGACCTTCAATACCAGCCTGCGTGGCCGCTCGTTCCTGTGGGCGCTGCACGCGATTGCCGGCACCTGGGCGCTGGTGGCTTACCTGATCGTGGGGGGCACCGGCATCTACTGGAGTTTTGACGTCGTGCGCGACACCGTGCAGGCGTGGGCCGGCAACGAGCGTCGCGCCGCAACCGGGACGATGGCGAAGCCACGTGAACGCAAGCGCGCAGCAACGCCGGATGGCCCTGCCGCTCTCGATCCGGCCTGGAACACCTTCCTCGCGCACGCCCCGAACTGGGCCAGCGCGACGATCCGCCTGCCGGAACGCGGCAGCAGCGCCTACCAGCTGACGTGGATCGCGCAGGACGGCCCGCACGAGCGCGCCCGCAACCGCATGTCGCTGCGCGCCAGCGACGGCGCACTGCTCAAGAACGAACCCTACGGCGCCCAAACACTTGGCCAGCGCGCCCTGACCACGATCCGGCCGCTGCACACGGGCAGCTATTTCGGCTTGCCGGGGCGGGTCATCATGATGCTTGCCAGTCTGGCCTTGCCCGGCTTTGCCATCACCGGCTGGCTGTTGTACCTGGGCCGGCGCCGCCAGAAGCGCGCATTGGCGCGCGAACGGGCGCTGGCCATGACGAGCGAATCCACCACGCCAGGCGCCGGCGCACCGATCCTGCTGGCGTTCGCAAGCCAGGGCGGCCAGGCAGAGCGGATTGCGCTGCACAGCGCCGCCGCACTGCGCGCCGGTGGCCGCGCGGTCGACCTGCGTGCGGTGTCCGCGCTCAGCCCGGGCGAACTGGCCGGCTACGACCACGCGCTGTTCGTGGCGGCGACCTTCGGCGACGGCGAGGCGCCGGATGCCGCGCGCCGCTTCACGCGCGAGCTGCATGCAGGGCCAGTTGCCCTGGCCGGCTGCAAGTACGCGGTGCTGGCCCTGGGCGACCGCAACTACACGCGCTACTGCGGCTACGGCATCGCGCTTGACGAGCGCCTTGGTGCGCTGGGCGCCACTGCGCTATTCCCAAGGATCGACGTCGACCAGGGCGACGCCGCGGCGCTGGGCCGCTGGATGCATGCGCTGGGCACACTGGGTGCGGCCGCCGGTACGCTGCCCGCCGCTGCCAATGACGCGGCACCGATGACCGACTGGCGCCTCGTCGCGCGTACCCACTTGAATCCCGGCAGCCTGGGCGCGCCGCTGTATGAAATCGTGCTGCAGACGACGGCAGATCAGCAGTGGCAGGCTGGCGACCTGCTGGACGTCGCCGCGTGCCATACGGCGGCGACCGTCGATGCCTGGCTGGCGGCCAGCGGCCTGGATGGCACGGCGCGCGTTACCTGGCAGGGCGAACCGCAGCCGCTGCGCGACGCGCTGGCCTGGAGCGAGCTGCCCGGCGCCGGGCATCCGTTCGCATCGACCCAGAAGTGTGCGGATGCGCTCAAGCCGCTGGCGCCGCGCCGCTATTCCATCGCCGGCATTCCGCAGGATGGCGCACTGACGCTGCTCGTGCGCCAGCAGCGCCACGAGCAGGGCATGGGCCTGGCATCCGGCTGGCTGACTGCGCATCTCGCCGTCGGCGCGATGGTCCGCGCACGGCTGGCGACGAACCCGGGTTTCCATGGTCCGCAGGATGCGCGGCCCTGCATCTATATCGGCAACGGCTCGGGCATGGCCGGCCTGCGCGCGCACCTGCGCAGCCGCGTTCTGGCCGGCCAGCACCGCAACTGGCTGCTGTTCGGCGAACGTCAGCGTGCCTTCGACAGCCTGTGCATGGGCGAGATCGCCGCGTGGCGCGACGCAGGCGCGCTGCCGGAATGCGATCTGGTATTTTCGCGCGATGACGCGCCCGAGTATGTGCAGGACCGCCTGCGCGCACGCGCCGATACGCTGCATGAGTGGGTCGAACGCGACGCCGTCATCCATGTCTGCGGCAGCCTGCAGGGCATGGCGGGGGAGGTCGATGCGGCGCTGGCGGCGATTCTGGGCGAGGCCGGGCGCGATCGCCTGATCGATGCGGGCCGTTACCGGCGCGACGTCTATTGAGCACGTGCTGTGTGTGTCTGGCGGTGTTCGTCCCATCCCGGCGAGTAGGCGGCGCTATCGCTATACTGGCGCCATGCAAACCGAGTATCCGGCTGGCGCCGACGATTTCCTGACCATCCTGGCCGCGCGGCGCAACTACACGCTGCGCCGTCTCGTCGCGCCCGGCCCGGACGACGCGGCCCTGCTGCACATCGTCGAAGCCGGTGCGCAGGCACCTGACCACGGCCTGCTGCGGCCGTGGCGCTTCATCCTGATCCCGCAGCACAAGCGGCATCTGCTGGGTGACGTGTTCGCCGCTGCCGTCCTGGCGCGCGATCCGGCCTGCGGCGACGAGGCGCTCGCCACGGCGCACGACAAGGCCCTGCGCGCGCCATGTCTGCTGGTGGCGGTGCTGAGCGACGAACCGGGCACCATCATCCCGGCGCACGAAAAACTGGTGTCGCTTGGCTGCGCCATCCAGAACATGCTGGTGGCAGCTCAGTTGCTGGGCTTTGCAAGTGGCCTGGCCAGCGGCGCGGCGATGGATTTTGCTGGCATGCGCACGTTGCTTGGGCTGGAGGCGCACGAGCGGGCCATCTGCTTCATCGGTCTGGGTACCGCGTCGACCGTGAAGGCGCCGCGCGCGCGGCCGGATTTGAGGCAGTTTCTCAGCAGTTTGTAATATGTTTGAACGCGTGGACGGCAGAGCCGTCCACCCTACCGGCATGGGGACTGTCGTCATGCCACCGACCTGACGTAGGGTGGACGGGTTTCCCGTCCACGCGTTCAACGACCCCCGAACGCCCAGACAGCAAAAAGCCCGCCGATTGGCGGGCTTTTCAATGTGCGCTGCGGCTTCGCCCACGCTATCTGCGTGGTGCGCGCTGCGGCGTCACGACAGCAGCATCAGATTGCGCAGATGTTGCCGGCTTTTTCGCCTTTAGGGCCGGTCGAGCGCTCGAACGACACGCGCTGATTTTCGGCCAGGCTCTTGAAGCCTTCCGATTGGATGTCCTGGAAATGCGCGAACAGATCGTCGCCGCCGCCATCAGGCGTGATGAAGCCGAAGCCTTTTGCGTCGTTGAACCATTTTACGGTGCCGGTTTGGGTAGTCATGTTGAATTCCTTTGCAGTGACATGGGCAAAATCGCCCAATACGCACGTTCAACCAAGAGAAGATAAAAGCGGGGGAATCAAACTGGACTGCCGGAAGGGGCGAGGCGGGAGAGAAAAGCCAACAATAACAACGACTTGATGTGGTGCATCGTTGAAGATACACGGCTTTTCCAGAATGTCCTAGTCATTTCTTGATTGATTCCCCGAATCGATCTCAGTGTGCAGAAACGAGCTTGAGCCCGACGATGCCCGCCGCGATCATGCCGATACACGCCAGCCGCGCCGGTGACGCCGATTCCCCAAGCACGATGATGCCCACGAGCGCCGTGCCGACGGCGCCGATCCCCGTCCAGATTGCGTAGGCGGTCCCGATTGGCAGCGTCTTGAGCACGTGGGCGAGCAGGCCGAAGCTGACGATCATGGCGGCGACCGTGCCGACCGTTGGCCACAGGCGTGTGAAGCCTTCCGTGTATTTCAGGCCAACGGCCCAGACAATTTCAAACAGTCCTGCAAGGACCAGCAGTATCCAGACCATATTGCCTCCGATTGCGTGAGGCTCGATACTATGTCGAATCTGGTGATGAAAAAAGTCAGCACCTATCAATGGAATTGAACGATGGCGTTTGACCTCGACAACGTAAAGGCCTTCCTGGCGGCGATCGACCATGGCTCGTTTTCAGCGGCCGCGCGCGCGCTCGGTCGCGTGCCATCGGCCGTCAGCATGGCGATCGCAAATCTCGAAGCGCAGCTCGACGTGCAGCTGTTCGACCGCACCGGTCGCAATCCGGTGCCGACAGCGCAGGCGCTGGCGCTGCTGCCGCAGGCGCGCCTGCTGGCCGAGGGACTGCAGCGCCTGAACGTGCATGCGCTGTCTTTGAACCGCGGCCTGGAAGCGTCGCTGACGCTGGCGCTCGTGCCCGAACTGCTGGGCACCGTGCCATGGAGCGCCGCGCTGCACGCGCTGGCACTCGAGCATCCGCTGCTGCAGGTCGAAGTGCTGACCGCGCCGCAGGCCGATGCACTGGCCATGGTGCGCAGCGGGCGTGCCGACCTGGCGCTGGTGTTCGAACGTTACGGCGCGGCGCCGTATCAGGCATTCCAGGAGGTGGCCGAGGAGCGCCTGGTGGCGGTGGCGGCGCGCTCCCATCCGATGTTCAAGGGGGCCGAGCAGGCGCAGGTGCGCGACACCGATCTGCTGCTGCAGCGCCAGATCATCGTGGCGGGGCGCGACACCGGCCAGGTGGACCAGCGCATCGCAATGTCGTCGCTGCAGTGGAAGACCGATAGCCCGATCGCCGCGCTGGCGCTGGTCAAGGCGGGCCTGGGCTGGGCGTGGCTGCCATCGAGCCAGGTGCGCGAGGCCGTGCAGGGCGGCGACCTGGTCGAGATCCCCATGGCCAATCTCACCAACGTGCTGCGCTTCTTCGTCGACATCGTATGGACCGAAGAACGGCCGCTGGGCATGGCGGCAACGCGCTTCATCGGACTGCTGAACGCACAGCAAATGTGAACGATCGTGCGGGAACCGGTCGCGCACGCGATGGTGTCGGTTCGGCTAGAATGTTTGCCCAACAATGGGAGGATCGTTGCGCGCGCGCCTTGTGGCGGCCCCGCCTCCCACGCCGCATCACCCAATAAGCATAGGAAGAACATGAGCACCGACAGTACGCTGAACGAAGCACAGAACACCCAACTGCGGATCGACGCGCTGGAATACCACCGCAGCCCCACCCGCGGCAAGATCGAAGTCATCGCCACCAAACCGCTGTCGAACCAGCGCGACCTGTCGCTCGCGTATTCGCCGGGCGTGGCATACGCCTGCGAAGAAATCGCCGCCGATCCGGCCACCGCGTTCGATTACACGTCGCGTGGCAACCTGGTGGCCGTGATCACCAACGGCACCGCGGTGCTCGGCCTGGGCAATATCGGTCCGCTGGCCGCCAAGCCGGTCATGGAAGGCAAGGGCTGCCTGTTCAAGAAATTTGCCGGTGTCGACGTGTTCGACCTGGAACTGGACGAACTCGATCCGGACAAGTTGATCGACGCCATCGCGATGCTCGAGCCGACCGTCGGCGGCATCAACCTCGAAGACATCAAGGCGCCGGAGTGCTTCTACATCGAGAAGAAGCTGCGCGAGCGCATGAACATCCCGGTCTTCCACGACGACCAGCACGGCACCGCGATCATCTCGACCGCTGCGCTGCTCAATGCGATGAAAGTCGTCGGCAAGGACATCGGCCAGATCAAGCTGGTCGCCTCCGGCGCCGGCGCGGCGGCGATTGCCTGCCTGGACATGATGGTGCTGCTGGGCGTCAAGCAAGAGAACATCTACGTCGTCGACTCGCGCGGCGTGATCTGGCAGGGCCGCGACGCCAATATGGAAGAGAACAAGGCGCGCTATGCGCAGGCGACCGATGCGCGTGTGCTGGCCGATGTCGTCCAGGGCGCCGACGTGTTCCTGGGCTGCTCGACCGCCGGCGTGCTGACGGGCGAGATGGTCAAGACGATGGCTGACAAGCCGGTCATCCTGGCGCTGGCCAATCCGGAACCTGAGATCCGTCCTGAAGTGGCCAAGGCCGCGCGCCCGGACGTCATCATCGCCACGGGCCGTTCGGACTACCCGAACCAGGTCAACAACGTCCTATGCTTCCCGTACATCTTCCGTGGCGCGCTTGATTGCGGCGCCACGCGCATCACCGACGAGATGAAGCTCGCCTGCGTGACGGCGATTGCCGAACTGGCCGAAGCCGAAGCGAGCGACGTCGTGGCGCTGGCCTATGAAGGCCAGGACCTGGCCTTTGGCCCCGAGTACATCATTCCGAAGCCGTTCGATCCGCGCCTGCTCGGCGCGATCGCACCACGCGTGGCCGAAGCAGCTGCCGCATCGGGCGTGGCAACGCGCCCGATCACCGACATGGACGCCTACCGCGACAAGCTGGGCCAGATGATCTATCACACCGGTTTCTTCATGAAGCCGGTGTTCGATAAGGCGCGCGCCGACGTGCGCAAGGTGGCCTACGCCGAAGCAACCGAGCCACGCGTGCTGCGCGCGGTGCAGGCCGTGGTCGACGAGGGCATCGCCCATCCGGTGCTGATCGGCGACACGTCGGTCCTGCAGCGCGCCATCAAGGATGCGGGCCTGCGCCTGCGCGAAGGCGCCGACTACACCGTTGTTGCGGCCGAAGCCGATACGACGTTGCAGGGCACGCGCCTGCTGGCGGCGGGTACGGTCGACGCACTGATCTGCGGCATGACCGGCTGCTACGACGACCATCTGGAGCATGTGCGCAGCGAGATCGGCGTGGCGCCGGGCGCCGAAGTGCTGGCCGCGATGAACGCGCTGGTGCTCGACAAGTTCACGCTGTTCATCACCGACACGTATGTCAACGAGCAGCCGAGCGCCCAGGAGCTGGCCGCCATCACGCGCCTGGCAGCCGAGACGCTGCAGCACTTCGGCCTCGAGCCGAAGGCGGCGCTGTTGTCGCACTCGTCGCAGGGCTCGTCCGAGCGGCCGTCGGCCAAACGCATGCGCGAAGCACGCGCGCTGCTGGCCGAGCAGTCGCCCGAGCTGGCCGTGGTCGGCGAAATCCACGGCGACGCTGCGCTGTCGGAAGAAATCCGTGACCTGTACAAGATCGACGCCGGCTATTCAGGCAGCGCGAACCTGCTGGTGATGCCGTCGCTGGACGCGGCCAACATCCTGTTCAACGTGCTCAAGGTCGCCGCAGGCAAGGGCGTGACCGTGGGCCCGATCCTGCTGGGCGCGGCCAAGCCGGTGCACATCCTGAGCCCGAGCGCCACCGTGCGCCGCATCGTCAACATGACGGCGCTGGCAGCGGCGGCCGTGAAGTAAAGACAATCTCCGGGGCCGCGCCCCGGTGCGTTGTCAGAAGAATTGTCAGCAACATTGTCAACAAAACGGCCCCGATCGGGGCCGTTTTTGCGTCCGAGCAGCGCGATGTCAGGCGCCGAAGTGCGCCACCAGAAAATCGATGAAGGCGCGTGCCCGCGCCGATTGCCGGCGCTTGCTCGGGTAGACGACGAACAGGTCGGCCTCGGGCTGCGCGTACCCGGGCAGCACGATGCGCAGCCGGCCGCTGTCGACGTACTTCGCCAGATCCCATTCCGAGCGCACCAGGATGCCGTGGCCATCGAGCGCCCAGCCCAGCACGATGTCGCCGTCGTTGCTCGACAGCGCACCCTGAACTTTAACCGACACCGCGCGGCCTTCATGTTCCAGGCGCCAGACGCCGTGCGCCTCGTCGTTCTGCCGGTGCACGATACAGCGGTGGCTGGCCAGATCGGCCAGGCTGGCCGGCATGCCATGCCGCTCGAGGTAGCGCGGCGACGCGCACAGGAGGCGCCGGTTCGACATGATGCGGCGCGCGACCAGCCGCTGGTCGGGCAGGTCGCCGAAACGGATCGCCAGGTCGATGCCGTCTGCGACGAGGTCTACCGGCCGGTCGGTGACGTCGAGCTGCACCTCCACCTGTGGATAGCGCTGCGCGAAGGTGGATACCAGCGGCGCGATCGTCGTGCGCCCGAATCCGAGCGATGCATTCACGCGCAGCAGGCCGCGCGGCACGGCGCGCGTGCTCGATACCGCTTCCTCCATCTCGTGCAGGTCGGCCAGGATGCGCGTCGCGTAGTGCAGATAGGTTTCGCCCTCGGGCGTGAGGCTGCTGGTGCGCGTGGTGCGGTTCACGAGCCGCACGCCGAGGCGTTCTTCGAGCTGTGCCAGGCGTTTGGTAGCTGCCGGCGGCGTGAGGTCGAGCGCGCGCGCAGCGGCGCTCAGGCTGCCGTGGCGGGCCAGCAGCACAAAGAATTCGAGATGGGAGGCGAGGTCATTATTCACTTTGGGTGAAGAATCTTGTGAAAGTGATTCAATCATAACCGCCTTCGCAGCGAATAATCTGGTGTCTCGTTCAACCAGCACACGAAAGACACCGCCATGAGAATCGTCGACATCCGCGAGCAGACCGTTCCGATCAGCTCCCCGATCCGTAACGCCTACATTGATTTCAGCAAGATGACGCTGAGCGTGGTCGGCGTGGTGACCGACGTGATCCGCGACGGCAAGCCCGTGATCGGCTATGGCTTCAACTCCAACGGCCGCTATGGCCAGGGCACGCTGATGCGCGAGCGCTTCATCCCGCGCATCCTCGAGGCAGATCCGGCCGCGCTGCAGGACGACACGGGCGCGAATTTCGACCCGCACAAGATCTGGCAGACGATGTTCACCAACGAAAAGCCGGGTGGTCACGGCGAGCGCTCGGTGGCCATCGGCACCATTGACATGGCGGTGTGGGATGCGACGGCCAAGATCGCGGGCGTGCCGCTGTTCCAGCTGCTGGCCGACCGCTATGGGAATGGCCAGCCGGAGCGCCGCGTGTTCGTGTATGCGGCCGGTGGTTACTATTATCCCGGGCAGGACCACGGCAAGCTGAAAGACGAGATGCGCAGCTATCTCGATCGCGGCTACACGGTGGTCAAGAAGAAGATCGGCGGCGACTCACTTGACGAAGACCTGCGCCGCATCGATTCGATCCTGAGTGTGCTGGGCGACGGCCAGAAGCTGGCGGTCGACGCGAACGGCCGCTTCGATCTGGACACGGCGATCCGCTACGCCAAGGCGCTGTCGCAGTACGATCTGTTCTGGTATGAAGAAGCGGGCGACCCGCTCGACTACGAGCTGCAGGCGACGCTGCGCAACTACTACGCCAATCCGATGGCCACGGGCGAGAACCTGTTCTCGATGCAGGACGCGCGCAACCTGATCCGCCACGGCGGCATGCGCGCTGACCGCGACTGGCTGCAATTCGATTGCGCGCTCAGTTATGGCCTGGTGGAGTATCTGCGCACGCTCGACATGCTGAAGGAGCACGGCTGGTCGGCCAAGCGCTGCATCCCGCACGGCGGGCACCAGATGTCACTGAATATCGCGGCCGGCCTGGGGCTGGGCGGGAACGAATCGTATCCCGACCTGTTCCAGCCCTACGGCGGCTTCCCGGATGGCGTGAAGGTCGAGAATGGGCACATCACGATGCCCGATCTGCCGGGGATTGGTTTTGAAGGCAAGGCCGATCTGATTGCGCAGATGCGGCGCCTGACCGAATGATCAGGCAGGGTCAGTGGCGTCGAATTTGACGGGTTGTGTCGCGCCGCCCTTGCGCCGCACAACCACGGTGCCAGCGATCTTGTCGTGCCAGCCCTGCTTGCGCGCGTCGAAGCCGACCCAGAGAATGCCCAGGAACAGCGGGATCATCGAGACGTAGTAGCCCAGGTAGCGGATGATGAACTGACGCGTGCTTGGCTTGCCGCCGGTACGCGCATCGACAATGATCGCGCCAACGGCCATCTTGCCCGGCGTGGCCGAGAGCTTGATCCATAGCGCGAGTACGAAGGCGGCCGGCAGGAGCCAGTTGATGATGAAGTCGGCCGGGCCCATGACCATCTCTGTGCTGTCCCAATACGCGGCGCCGTAGATCGCGTAGAGCAGTGGCAGCGCGACGATCATCACCAGGATGCTGTCGATGAGCGCCGCGCCGGTGCGCGCCCAGAAGCCAACGTATTCCAGTTCGGTCGATTCGTGCGGCTGCATGGGGGCTCCGGTTGGTTGTGCTGTAAGAACCTCCACAATAGCACTGGCCAACCGGGGCGTGGCTTAAGTCGTGAGGTAGCGCGTAACGGCCTGACCCACGTCAGTGGTGTTGGCTGTGCCACCCATGTCGGGCGTGCGCGGGCCTTCGACCAGGCAGCGCTCGATCGCGCCCAGCATGGCGTCATGCGCAGCCGTGTAGTTGGCGTCGCCCTGGCCCAGGAACTCGAGCATCATCGCGCCCGACCAGATCATCGCGATCGGGTTGGCGATGTTCTTGCCGTAGATGTCGGGGGCCGAACCGTGCACCGGCTCGAACAGCGACGGGAAGGTGCGGTCCGGGTTCAGGTTGGCCGACGGCGCGATGCCGATCGTGCCGGTGCAGGCCGGGCCGAGGTCCGACAGGATGTCGCCGAACAGGTTCGAGGCCACCACGACGTCGAAGCGTTCGGGCGAGATCACGAAGCGCGCGCACAGGATGTCGATGTGGTACTTGTCCCATTTGACATCGGCATACTGCTCGCCCATGGCGGCCACGCGCTCGTCCCAGTACGGCATCGAGATCGAGATGCCATTCGATTTGGTGGCGGCGGTCAGGTGTTTTTTAGGACGGCTCTGGGCCAGGTCGAACGCATACTTGAGAATGCGGTCGGTGCCGTGGCGCGTGAAAACCGATTCCTGCAGCACGAATTCGCGATCGGTCCCTTCGAACATCTTGCCGCCAACCGACGAGTATTCGCCCTCGGTGTTTTCGCGCACGACGTAGAAGTCGATGTCGCCCGGCTTCTTGTTGGCGAGCGGGCAGGGCACGCCGGGCATCAAACGCACAGGGCGCAGATTCACATATTGGTCGAACTCGCGCCGGAACTTGAGCAGGGAGCCCCACAGCGAGATATGGTCGGGGACGATGTCGGGCATGCCGACCGCGCCGAAGAAAATGGCCTCGAATCCCGAGAGCTGCGCGCGCCAGTCGTCCGGCATCATCTTGCCGTGCTTGACGTAGTAGTCGCAGTCGGCCCATTCAAACGTGGTGAATTCGAGGTGGATGCCGAAGCGTTTGGCGGTGGCGTCCAGCGCGCGCAGGCCTTCTGGCATGACTTCCTTGCCGATGCCGTCGCCGGCGATCACGGCGATCTTGTGGGTTTTCATGGGTGTCTCCTGTGAGCTGATCTGAATGCGTCAAGAATAAGGCAAAACGGTGCGTTTATAATGCTGGTTCTTGTGGTGTTAAGGAACACGGAGCGTGAATAATCTGTTGGAGAATGCTGATTTGCGGGTGTTCGTGACCGTGGCGCGTCAGGGATCGTTTGCGAGCGCGGCGCAGGCGCTCGGCATGTCGGCGGCGTATGTCAGCAAGCGGATCGGGGTGCTCGAGGCCGCGCTGGGCGTGCGGCTGTTCCAGCGCACGACGCGGCGCGTCGTCATCACCGAGGACGGCGCGCAGGCGTTTGAACGGGCGCAGGCAATTCTCGATAGCCTGGATGACCTGATCGAGGAATCGGCCGAGCGGCGGCGGGCGCCCAGCGGCCAGCTGCGCGTCTGCAGCAGTTTCGGCTTCGGTCGCCAGGTCGTCGCACCGGCGATTGCCCGGCTGGCGCGCGTGTATCCGGCGCTGCAGATCCGGTTCGAGGTGTTTGACCGGCTGGTCGATCCGGTGGCTGAAGGGTTCGATCTGGACGTGCGGATTGGCGACGAGATCGCGCCGCAGCTGATCGCCCGGCGCCTGATGGTCAATCACCGCATCCTGTGCGCGGCGCCCGCGTATCTGGCGCAGCACGGGACCCCGCGCACGCTGCAGGATCTGGCGGGCCACCAGTGCCTGGTGATCAAGGAGCGCGATCATCCGTTCGGCGTGTGGCGGCTGCGCGCGAAAGGCGGTGAGGAGACGGTGAAGGTGTCGGGCGCGCTGTCGACCAATCATGGCGAAGTCGCGCTGCGCTGGGCGCTGGACGGCGCCGGGATCGTGCTGCGCTCGCGCTGGCATGCGCAGCCGCTGCTGGCGTCCGGGCAGCTGGTGCAGATCCTGCCCGAGTTTGCGCAGGAGGCCAATGTGTGGGCCGTGTATCCGCAGCGGCTGGGCAATTCGGCGAAGGTGCGGGTGTGCGTTGAATTTCTCGAGCGCGAACTGGCGGCGGATATGGCCGCGGATCGGGCACCAGATGCTGTCGCGTAGCGCACCGCAGCGGCGCAATGGGCGCTGTTCGTGCACCGGCAAGGTGCAGCGCACCATCCATTCGCTCATTCGCGACATGGCGAGTTCGTGCAGCTCGACACTGCGCCGCAACATGGGCGATAATGGCGGGCTGTAGCGCGCCGTAACTTGCGTGTTTGCGTCTTTTGACCAGACCTGCGCCGCCTGCAGCTTCTCTTACCCATCCGATCATCCGAGGACCATGAACTCCAGCCCGACGCTTGCCGATTCCGTGTGCGCAGCTCCGCGCCGCCAATTTCCCGCTTGCGTGGTGATATCGCTCGCGCCGACGTGCGCATCGCGGTCCGGTCCTGCCTGCGCGATGGTGCGCGCGTGAGTCAGTCCGTCATGTATCCAGGCTCTCCCAGCAAGCCATCGCGTCCGATCATCGAGGTCAAGCCGCATTCGACGCTCGATGACGTCTACGGTATCGTCGTCGGCGTGCTGTTCGTTGTCATTGGCATCGTGCTGCTGCACGCAGCCGGCCTGCTGACCGGCGGTGTCGCCGGCATCGCCTTGTTGACGTCGTACTCGACCGGCGTGCCGGTCGGTACGCTGTTCATGATGATCAACGTGCCGTTCTTCCTGTTTGGTTACTTCTTCATGGGCGCGCGCTTCACGATCAAGTCGCTGGCCGGCAGCGCGATGATCATGGGCCTACTCAAGATCATGCCATTTGTACTGGTGATTGACCGCGTGCATCCAGCGGTGGCAGCCCTGGGCGGCGGTACCTTCTGCGGCATGGGCATCCTCGCACTCGCGCGCCACGGCGCCGGCGTCGGCGGCACGGGCATCGTCACGCTGTGGCTGCAAAAGCAATACAACATCAACGCCGGCCGCACCCAGATCATGATCGACAGCGTCATCCTGGCGCTGGCATTGCTGCTGGTTGCCCCCCACCAGGTCGCCTGGTCCGCCCTGAGCGCCGTCGCCATGAGCGGCATGGTCATGGCCTGGCACCGCGCCGGCCGCTACTTCGGCAGCTAACCCCCAACAATTAGGGTCAGAGTCGAATTGTTGGGTAATAGCCTTTAGCAAACGGCCATATTCGGTCTCTTAAAGATGAGCCCGTAAAACGTTGCATGAGAATTAGGGTCAGAGTCGAATTGTTTTTCAATTGATTTATAAAAATTGACAAACAATTCGACTCTGACCCTCATTATTTTTTGCGATTGTTAGCGCTATCCCGTACCAGACAAAGCCTCTTGTGCAATTAATGGCCCAAGGGCATCGGTACGCTCCTGAAAATCATTCCAAACAATTAGGGTCAGAGTCGAATTAATGGGCAATTACCCAAAGTTGTCAAACAAATCGACTCCGACCCTAAGCTCAGCAGTTAATCTTGCAAATCAATTGGGGTCAGAGTCGAATTAATAAACAATTGATTTATCGAAGTTGGCAAACAATTCGACTCTGACCCTAATTTTTATTTGGGTTATTGGGGTGGGGTGGGTTTTTGCGGGGTGGGGAGCATGTCGGTGCCGACCATGTCGAAAATGCTCAGTTGGCCGCCCAGGCGGATGAAGAGTTCCTGGTAGAGGGCGCCGGTGTTCATATTGCCCCATTCGACGGCGCGCTTGATCAGGTAGGGCGTGGGGCTGTGCGGCTCGAGGTGGGCGAGGTAGGTGGCGGCGGCGGCGAGGCAGGCGTAGGCGTCGGCGCGGTCGCGGAAGTGGTGGGGGGCGGGGGTGTTCGTTGCGGTTGCGGTGGTTGGTGCTTCGGACGGTTCTGCTGGCGCTTCGGTTGGCGCGTCTGCTGGTGCTGGGACTCGTCCGGTGCGTTCGTTGTGGAGTGCCGTGAGGATCGCCTGTACCTGGTTTGCCATGGCCGTCAGGCACGGTGCGGTGGCGCTTTGGGGAGTGTTGAAGGTGCCGTGGAGCAGGGTGATCGTGGCGTGCGCGTCTTCCAGTGCGGTGATGCGCTCGGTCAGGGTTGCTGGTGGCATTGCTGCCAGCGTACTGCGGGTCGTGGCGTCGCCATCAAGCTCGTGCGCGGTTTGTTCGCAGTCGGCCCACGTCGTAGCGCGGCCGTCTTCCGTTGTGAACAGCGGTGACTGGCGCAGCGTCGGGGCCAGCTTCTGGTCCAGCCAGCGCAGGATGTTCGCGCGGGCTTCAGTGTCGTCGGTTTCCAGTTGCGGATGCAGGGCGGTTGGGTAACGCTCGCACAGCGTGTGCGCCAGCAGCAGGCAGGGAGCCAGCGCGCCGAGGCCATGTTCGTGGACCTGGGCCTCGCACAGCCACGCCGCCAGTTGCAGGTCCTTGCCCTGGGTGCGCAAGGCACCAGCGGCCAGGTTGCTGACATGCGGCCAGTCCGAGCGCTTCGGTTGCCGCTGCCAGACCCCGCGCGGCTGGATATCTTCGTCACCCTGGCGCGCTTCGATGATGGCGCGGTACACGCTCGTTGCGCGGGCCGGCAGGCCTGTCGGATTGGCGGAATCCACCGGCGCTGCCAGCGCCTCGAAGGCGATGCCGAGGTGGCGCAGGAAGTGGTCGTCGGCGCGTCTTGTCAGGCCGCCGTTGGGTGGAACTGGTTCAGGCATGGGGCTCTCCCGTGAATGTGGCCCGACAGAGTGGGGCGCCAATAAAGGCCACACTGTAGCGCAAATGCGGCCAGCCGGTCAGGCGCCAGGAGCCGAAGCCGAAGCCGAAGCAGAAGCCGAAGCGGAAGATTGAGTGGAGCTCGATGCCGCCAACGTCATGGCGCCGATACGCAGCGTGGCCCGCAGGCCGGGATGGTTGTCGTCCAGTGTCAGCGTGCCGCCATGCAGCCGCGCTACTGCCGAGACAACGCTCAGGCCGAGGCCCACGCCGGGCGTGCCGCGGCTCGCGTCCACCCGGTAGAAGCGCTCGATGACGCGCGTGCGTTCGTGCACGGGGATGCCGGGACCATTGTCGGCCACGACGATCTGCACCGTGTCGGCATCGATGCGCTGTGCGGAGATCGCGATCGCGCCGCGCACCGGCGCGTACTTGAGCGCATTGTCGACCATATTGCCCAGCGCCTGCGCCAGCAGCACGGGGTCGCCCACCACGTGCAGGTCGTCCGGGCCGTCAAAGCCCAGCGCGATGTCCTTCAGTTCGGCGACCGGCGCGTAGAACTCGGTCACTTCGGCACCCAGCGCCGCCAGGTCGACATCGACAAAACCGGCGCGCCGGCTGCCGCTGTCGATTTCGGCCAGTCGCAGCAAGGCATTGAAGATGCCCATCACGCGGTCGACGTCATCGATCGCGGCGTCGATCTCGACGAAGGTTTCGTCCGGCGCTGGCCGCGCCACCGACAACTCCTCAAGCCGCGCGCGCAGTTCGGACAGCGGCGTGCGCAGGTCGTGCGCGATCGCGTTCGAGACATCCTGCACGCCGGTCACCAGATGCTCGATCTGGTCGAGCATGCGGTTCACGGTGCGCGTCAGTTGCTGCAGCTCGTCGCCATCGCCCGGTTCGACCAGGCGGTGCGACAGCTTGCCCTCGATGATCGAAGCGGTGGTGTCGCTGATACCCTGCATGCGGCCCAGCAGCGCGCGGCGGATCATGATGCCGCCCAGCGCGGCGCTGAGCAGCACCGTGATCGCGCAGCCCAGCAAGCCATACCCAAACAGGCGTTCGAGCTTCTGGAAGCGATTCAGGTTACTGGCCACGAGCAGCCGGTAGCCGTCTTCCAGCGTCACGCGCACCAGCTCCACGTTGCGTGGCACGTCGTCGACCACGATCGTCACCCGGCACAGGCCATCGCGGTCGGGTACGCCCTCGGGCCACGCCTGCAGGTTACCTGCCAGCTTGGTGCCATCGGGCGCGACGAACAGCATGATCTTGCGCACGCCGTCGTTTACCCCGTGGACCTGGCTGTCGATCGCTGCGGCCAGCGCGGGCGGGCCCTGGCGGATGAACAGGTTGCTCAGATGCTGGGCATCGGATTTGAGCAACTGGCTGCGCACTTCGCCGATATTGGTATGCCACGCGTACCATAGCGGCCCGGCGAACATCGCCAGCACCAGCAGCGTCACGAAGCCATAACCGATGGCGATCGTGCGTGCGGAAAAACTGGGGAGCCTGAGCATCGTGTGCGCCTCGCTCAAGGCTGGTCGGTCAGCATGTAGCCGGCATTGCGCACTGTGCGCAAAAGGGCCGAAGGAAAGCCAGCGTCGATTTTTTGCCGCAGCTTGCTGATGTGGACATCGATGACATTGGTCTGCGGGTCGAAGTGGTAGTCCCACACATTCTCGAGCAGCATCGTGCGCGTGACGACCTGGTTCGCATGGCGCAGCAGATAGGCCAGCAACTTGAATTCGCGCGGCTGCAGTGCCAGGGTCTTGCCGGCGCGCGTGACACGGTGCGCCAGCATGTCCACACTCAGGTCGCCCAGCGTCATGACGGTTTCGACGGCCTGGCTTTGCGAGCGGCGCAGCAGGGCGTCCAGGCGCGCGAGCAGTTCGCCGAACGCGAACGGCTTGGTCAGGTAATCGTCACCGCCAGCGCGCAGGCCGCGGATGCGATCGTCCACGCCATCGAGGGCGCTGAGGATCAGGATCGGCACCCGATTGCCCTGCTGGCGCAGTGTTTCGATGAGCGCCAGGCCATCGATCCCGCCGGGCAGCATGCGGTCCATGACGATCGCGTCATACGGCTCGCTGACGGCGTAGACCATGCCGTCGCGGCCATTGTCGGCATGGTCGACCGTGTGCCCGGCTTCGCTCAAACCTTTGGTGACGAAGCGCGCGACGCGCTCGTTGTCTTCGATGAGGAGCAGTTTCACGGCAACCTCAATGCGCTTGCGGCTGCGGTTCAGACGTTTCCGCGGCCGCCTCGCCGTCGGCAGGGGTGTCGTCGATGTGGGTCGGCGTCTTGGCCCGCGACGCGACGATCACGTAGAACAGCGGAATCAGGAACGTGGCCAGGAATGTCGCCGTCAGCATGCCGCCGATGACGCCGATGCCCAATGCGTTCTGGCTGCCCGAACCGGCGCCGCTCGACAAGGCCAGCGGCAGCACGCCCAGGATGAACGCCATCGACGTCATGATGATCGGGCGCAGTCGCACCTTGGCCGATTCCAGCGCCGCTTCGACAATGCCCATGCCCTGCATCTGCAGTTCGCGCGCGAATTCGACGATCAGGATCGCGTTCTTGGCCGACAGGCCGATGGTAGTTAACAGGCCCACCTGGAAGAACACGTCGTTCTCCATGCCGAAGGCCGTCGCTGCGCTGAGGGCGCCGAGGATACCGACCGGCACCACCATGATGACCGAGATCGGGATCGCCCAGCTTTCATACAGCGCGGCCAGGCACAGGAACACCACCAGGATCGACAGCGCATACAGCAGCGGCGCCTGCGAGCCGGCTTGCGACTCCTGCAGCGAGATGCCGCTCCACTCGAAGCCGATGCCTTCCGGGAGTTCGCCCACCAGGCGCTCCATGATTACCATTGCTTCGCCGGTACTGAAACCGGGCGCCGGCTGGCCGAGGATTTCGGCCGACTCGATGCCGTTGTAGCGCGCCATCGCTGGCGAACCCCAGGCCCAGCGCGCACTGGCGAAGCTCGAAAACGGCACCATCTCACCCGCGCCATTGCGCGCATAGAGCAGCTTGATGTCGTCCGGATTCATGCGGAACTGGGCATCGGCCTGCACGTAAACACGCTTGATGCGGTTGTCCGTGTCGAGGAAGTTGTTGATGTAGCGCGAGCCCCAGGCCGTCGAGAAGGTCTGGTCGACTTCGGTCAGGTTCACGCCCAGCGCGGCGGCCTTTTCGCGGTCGATATCGATCTTGTAGGTGGCGTTATCGGCCTGGCCCGTGAAGCGCACGCGCTGCAGGTTGGGTTCCTTGCGCGCCAGCTCGAGCAACTGGTCGCGCGCCTTGGCCAGCGCATCGTGCCCCCTGCCACCGCGGTCCTGCAGCTGCAGCGAGAAGCCGCTGGCCGACCCCAGGCCGCGGATCGATGGCGGTTCGACCGTGTTGATGGTCGCCCCCTGGTAGTTGGCGTAGCGCGCTGTAATCCGATTGGCCAGCGCCGACACGCCCAACGCGTCGTCCTTGCGCTCATCCCAGGTTTTCAGACGCACGAACAGGCGGCCCTGGTTCTGGCCGCGCTGCGGCTGGCTGGCGCCATTCACGATCAGCGTTGCCTCGACCATCCTCGACTCATTTTTCAGCAGATACTGGCTGATTTCTTCCAGCACGCGGCCTGTCGTTTCCTGCGTGCTGCCCGCCGGCGTCTGCACCTGGACAAACATATAGCCCTGGTCTTCCTTCGGCAAAAAGCCGCCCGGCAGACGCATGAAGAGCGCAATGACGGCGCCGATCAGCACCAGGTATACCACCATCCACAGCGCGCGCCGGCCCAGGATGCGGGTCACGCCGCCCAGATAGCGGTCGCGCGTCGCGTCGAACGAGCGGTTGAACCAGCCGAAGAAACCCTTCTTTTCATGGTGGTCCGGGTCGACCGGCTTGAGCATCGTCGCGCACAGCGCCGGCGTGAGCGTCAGCGCGATGAATGCCGACAGCAGCATCGAGGCCACGACCGTCAGCGAGAATTCGCGGTAGATTGCGCCCACCGTGCCGCTCGAGAAGGCCACCGGCACGAACACGGCCGACAGCACGAGGGCCACGCCGATCAGCGCGCTGGTGATCTGGCTCATGGCCTTGATCGTCGCTTCCTTCGGCGGCAAGCCGTCTTCGTGCATCACGCGCTCGACGTTTTCCACCACCACGATCGCATCGTCGACCAGCAGGCCAATGGACAGCACGAGGCCGAACATCGACAGCGTATTGATGGTAAAGCCCAGCGCCGACATGATGCCAAAGGTTCCCAGTAGCACCACCGGCACCGTGATCGACGGGATCAGGGTGGCACGGAAGTTTTGCAGGAACAGGTACATGACCAGGAACACCAGCACGATGCCCTCGATCAGCGTGTGGGTCACGCCCTTGATCGACGTTTCGATGAAGGGCGTGACGTCGTTCGGATACACGGTGCGCAGGCCGGGCGGGAAGAATTCGCCCAGCTCTTCCAGGCGTGCGCGCACGGCATCCGCGGTGTCGAGCGCATTGGCGTTCGGCGCGAGCTGGATGCCCAGGCCTGACGCCGACTTTCCGTTGTAGCGCACATCGACGTTGTAGTTTTCGGGTCCCAGCGCCACGCGCGCGACGTCGCCGATGCGCACGGACGATCCATCCGGCTGGACCTTGACCAGGATGCGCTTGAATTCCTCGGGCGTGCGCAACATCGTCGCCTGGTTGATGGTGGCGCTCAGGGTCTGGCCTGGCACCGCAGGCAGGCCGCCCAACTGGCCGCCCGAAACCTGCACGTTCTGGGCGCGGATTGCGTCCGTCACGTCGATCGGCGTCAGTGCAAAACTCGTCAGCTTGACCGGGTCGAGCCAGATGCGCATCGCGTACTGGGTGCCGAACAGGTTCATGCTGCCCACGCCCGGCATGCGCGAGAGGGGATCCTGGATGTTCGAGGCGACGTAGTTGGCGATGTCGAACTTGGTCATGCTGTCGTCGTCCGAGACGAACGCCGCCACCATCAGGAAGTCGGACGTCGACTTGGTCACGCGCAGGCCCGATTGCTGGACCTCGCTCGGCAGGCGCGGGACCGCCGCCTGCAACTTGTTCTGCACCTGGACCTGGGCGATGTCGGGATCGGTGCCGGCGGCGAACGTCAGCGACGTCGTCGACTGGCCCGTGTCATCGCTGGTCGACTGCATGTACAGCAGGTTGTCGATCGCCGTCATCTGCTGCTCGATCACCTGGATCACGGTGTTCTGCATGGTCTCGGCCGACGCGCCGGGGAAGGTCGCCTGGATCTGCACCGATGGCGGCGAGACCGGCGGATACTGCTCGATCGGCATCTTGAGCAGCGCGATGCCGCCGGCCAGCATGATCAGCAGCGAAATGACGATCGCGAAGATGGGACGGTTGATGAAGTACTTTGGCATCTTGGATTATTCCTGGCGCGCGGCGGTGGCCGCGGCCGGCGCCGCCGCTGGTGCTGCGACGCTGGCTGTTGCGGCGCTGGCTGGCGCTGCCGGCGCGGCCGCCCTGACCACGGTGCCGGGCCGCAGCTTCTGCACGCCGCTGACGATCACGCGTTCGCCGGCCTTCAGGCCGTCGTCGACCAGCCAGAAACCATCGACCAGCGCGCCGGTGCGCACGGTGCGCAGTGCGACCTTGTTGTCCTGGCCGACGACCATCACGGTGGCCGTGCCCTGCGGCGTGCGCGTCACGGCCGTCGCGGGCACGCGCATGACCCCCTGGCGCACGCCCTGGCTGACGCTCGCGCGCACGAACATGCCGGGCAGCAGCAGCTTGTCGGGGTTCGGGAAGCGCGCGCGCAGCGTGACCGAGCCGGTGGCCTGGTCGACCGTCACACCGGAAAACGCGAGCGTGCCGCTGCGGCTGTAGGTGCTGCCGTCTTCCAGCTGCAGGCTGACCTTGGCGGCATCGGTACCTTCCATGCGCACGCGACCGGCGGCGATCTCGCGCCGCAGCGCGAGGCCTTCGCTGCTCGATTGCTGCAGGTCGACGTACATCGGGTCGATCTGCTGGATCGTCGTCATCAGGGTGGCGGCGCTGCCTTGCACATACGCGCCCTGGGTCACGGCTGACACGCTGCTACGGCCCGCGATCGGCGCGGTCACGGTGGTGTAGCCGAGGTTGATGCGCGCCACGTCCAGGGCTGCTTTCGCCGCTGCGACATCGGCCGCTGCTTCCAGCTGCGCTGCTTCGGCAGTCTCGAATTCCTGCTTGCTGACCGCATTTTCCTTCACCAGCACGCGGTTGCGGTTCAGTTGCGAGACATTGCTGGCCAGCGTCGCCTGCGCCCGTTGCAGCTCGGCTTCGGCGCTCTTGACGGCGGCGCGGTACGGCGCCGGATCGATCAGGTACAGCGGCTCGCCCTTGCGCACGTCCGCGCCCTCGGTGAAGCGGCGTTCCTGCACGATCCCGTCGACCCGGGCCCGGACCTCGGCCAGCAGGAACGGCGCCGTGCGGCCGGGCAGGGCGATGTTCAGCGCCACGTTCGTGGTGGCCATGGTCAGTATGGCGACTTCGGGCACCGCAGGCGGGGCAGGCTTGGGGTCGTTGCCGCAGGCGGAGAGCAGCGCGGCGGCCGTTATGGCGGTCGCCAGCGCCGGGCGGCGCGGAAGGGTCATCGAGGGCATGGGTGTCGGATCCGTTTGCAAGGTGGAGAGCGTATTGTTCCCTACCTTCGACTATGCCCGGCGCAGGCTTAAGCGCGGGTGGTTAATTCGTTAAATATCGTTAATGTTAACGCTGCCAGCGTCGAACAGGGCCGAGCTTTGAACGCCTGCGCAACTATGAGCGAACAATAAAGCCGGATACAAGGCAATAAAGTTTGACACAAGGGGCCGGGTGGACATGCTCTGAAACCTTCCGCTTTCGGCCAGAAGCGGATGGTCGAGACAAGTCTGAGCCGTCCAGGGGAACGCTGATCAAGTCATTTCTTCAGCAAAGCTGATGCGTGAAAGGTCGAACGGCGAGCTACTCGAGCCATTTCCCCTGGGTCCGGCGCGATCCTGGTGAGATTCTGTCATCAGAACGGATCTGTGATCGTGAATCCAACAGAGGTCGAATTGCCGGAATGTTCCGACCTTCGCTGAAAGGCCTTGGCGCGCAGGCGTATCAAAAGGCATGGCACCCGGCTCCCTCGTTGATCCAGGCAGACTTTGTCATATGCGCGCCAGAAACGACTCCTGCCTATCGGAACAGGCTCCAGCTGCTTGCGCGCTTGTACGAGCGCTTCGAGGTGCCCAGTACGTTGAAGCCGCTATTGGCATCAGTCGGCAATATCTCGAGATCGCGCGACAGGATGAAAAGCAGCTTGTCAGATTCGGCATACAGCGGCTCCCACTGGTCCGGGCGCGGAGCGATCATTAGCTGGCTGTCGCGCTCGGCGATGTGGAAGTCGGGCAGTCCATCGAGCTTGTAATGGCCGGTCACGCTGCCGTCTCAGTCGGCAGCGTGACCGCTGTGCGGAGCCGGGTCTGGTGGCTTGCCCACTTATACTCATGCGCGATGGCGCGCAACAGGCCCGCCGCCAGTTTGCCTCCCTCGTCGCCATTGGTCAAAATCACCGCGCCATCGCCGCTGTCGGTCGAGCCGACCATTACGGCCCGAAAGCCCATATTGCTGCCGCTGTGTTCAAAGACCTTGCCGCCGTCGCCAATCTGCAGACCCAGCGCATAGTCGCCCATCACCGGGGTGAGCATGGTGCGCGTCATGGCCGCCGAAATCACGCCGTTGTCGCTGCCCGCTGCACCTTGCTGGATCGCGATCACGAACTTGGCCAGGTCTTCCGGCGTGGTCCACAGGCCGGCCGCCGCCAGCTCGGGATAGGTGTGGGCACCACCAGGGTAGGGTTTGCCGTCTTGATGATGGGCGCGGGCGGCCTGAGCCTGCAAAGCCGCTGGCAACGGCTGCGAGAAGCTGCTGTCGTTCATGCCCAGCGGCTTCAGGACCGATTCCCGTAGCAGCACGTCGAAGGGCTTGCCGCTGCGGTCGATCATCGCCTGCTGCAGTACCGTGTAGCCGCCACCGGAATAGCGCATTGCCGATCCAGGCGCCGTATCGACCCTGATCACCTTCGAATTGGCGCCCCAGACGCCATCCAGCACCTGCACCAGCGTCGGCACCGACTTGTCCGCCGCATAACCAGGGAAGCCCGAGACTGTCATACCGCCAGTATGCGACAGCAGCTGGCGCACGCTCGGCTTGCCTTTACCTTCCGGTAGCTTCCAGCTCGTGAGAGCGGTGTTGATGTCGCCGTCGAGGTCGAGCTGGCCCTGTTCGGCCATGCGCAGCGTCGCCATCGCGGCGACCGGCTTGCTGACCGAGGCCGCTTGGAACAGTGTCCGGGGCGTGATGGCCGGCCCGCCAACCCATGCCACGCCATAGCCGCGTGACCAGGCTATTTTGCCGGCCTTGATCACAGTTACGCTCACGCCCGGTACGTTAAGTCGCGCCATCGCGTCCTGCAGCGTCTCGGTCTTGACAGGCATGTTGGACAGCGCGATCGTCGGGCGCAGGCCCGCCTCGACGCGGGCAATGGCGGCGTCGTCGTCGGCGTGGGCTTGGGCGGAGGACAGCGTCGCAAGCACGGCGACGAGCAGAAGGAAACGGGAAGCGGCGGGGTATTCAGCGGGCATCGGCGCTCTATGTGGTTTGTGTGAACAGCGAACATTATGGAGATGTGCAAATAGCAGTACAAGCGACGAATGGAATCTATGAGGATGGCATATTGCGGTGAATCAGGCGTGGCCAGCGCATGACATGAATGACCGCAATGGGTCGGAAGCAGGGGGGCCAAGTCCCTGCCTCTGTTGGTGGCGTTGCGACGCTATCAGGTCGGGGACGAAGTGGGTTGCAACTTTGTGAGCAAAATCTGATGGGCGCAGCCCGGTGCCGCAGTACCTTTCGTCGTATCTGTTTCAGAAGGTCGCAGTTCGCCTCACTGTCCGCACAAGCGTCGCGATATACTCGATCCCTTCGCGCGCTGCGCCGTCATCCGCCACAGTTCCCATGCGCGCTCTTCTCGTCCTCTTCCTTTGCATCGCCCCGTCTATCGCCCATGCTGCATCCGGCCCTGGCTTGATCCCGCAAATCGGGCCTTACCCTGTGGGCATGCGCGTGGTGCAGCAACACGACCATGCGCGCGGCATGGAGCAAGCCGTGAACGCGGTTGGCGAGCTTGCCCGCCGCGCCGGATCGCGCCCTGTGCAAACGCTGCTCTGGTACCCGGCCAAGGCGGGGGGCATGTCAATGAAGGCGATTGACTATGAGTTGACAGCGCTCTCCGATAACGACTTCAGCGTCACCAGCACCGCAATTGCAAAGGAGCGGGACGCATTGCTTCGCAGTGAAGATCGTGCCCTGTTTAACGCGCCAATGTTGGCCATGCGCGATGCCGTAATGGCGAGGGGCAGGTACCCGGTCGTGATCTATGCACCCAGCTACCGCGCGCGAGCACATGAAAACGCCGACCTGTGTGAATACCTGGCCAGTCACGGCTATATCGTTATCGCCAGCCCCAGCACTGGACCACGCGGCGCCGATATGAGCGACGACGTCGAAGGCTTGGAAGCGCAGGCGGCCGACATCACGTTCCTGGTTGCCTTCGCCCACTCGCTGCCACATGCCGACAGCAGCCGTCTGGCGGTGGTGGGCTTTAGCTGGGGTGGTGTAGCCAACGTGCTTGCGGCAGCCAGCTCGAACAAGATCAAGGCACTGGTCAGCCTGGATGGATCGGCGCGCTCTCACACAGAGCTGTTTACCAGGTCCCGTACCATCGCGCCAGCGCGTACGGCGATGCCACTGCTGTGGATCGGCTCGCGTCCAATGCCAGCCGACCCACGGTTCGAACAAGGGCGCGCCGTGGCCACCGACTACTTCAAAGGCATGCACTATTCCGATGTCTATCTTGCGACTTTGGCGCCCATGCTGCACATGGACTTTTCATCGTGGGCGCTGCGCTTCAACGGCGAGGCGCGCTCTACCAACGATAGCCGGGTTGACGTTACCTCCGCATATCGGTGGAGCCTGCGCTACGTGAAGGCATTTCTCGACGCCTATCTGCGTCAGGACCGCGGCGCACTGGCATTCCTGCACGACCAGCCATCGAAAAACGGCGTACCTGCGCAGATGATGGCGCTCGAAATACGCCCCGCCTCCGTGCCTTTGCTCACCGCTGAGAGCTTCGTCACCACGTTCGTGGCACACGGTTTCACAGATGCAGAAGCGATTTACACAGCGATGCGTGCACAGTCCCCCGAGTTTGCCCTGCGCCCATTGCAGCTGTATACGTGGGGTGGTGAACTCATGGCGCGCAAACATGCCAAAGGGGCGGTCGAGCTGTTCAAACTAGCCGGTTTCATCAATCCGCGCTACGGCGATACCTTCGACAGCTTGGGCCAGGCCTATGAAGCGCTGGGCGAGACAGGCTTGGCAATACGTGCATACGAACAGGCGCTCAGTGCCGATCCACGTCTGGCCAATCCTGCTACCCGTCTCCAGGAGTTGCATAAGCCGTAACATTCATCAACCGTTTGACGTAATAAGCGAGTACGTGCAGGCTCATTTCGGTCTTCACGCGCCCCAGCCCTTTTGTCAAAAATTCGTCTCCTGACCACGATAGGCTGCAACCGCCCCATGGCAGCCTGGCGGGCAAGTAAAGATTGGCGCAGTTAACCTCAGACTGCGCTGGTTTCGTCAGAGTTTTGGGCGTTTCAAGCTCACCCATTCCTGTACTGATGGTCGCTGCCACTGCCTACGGGCATACTCAGCAAGCTTTTCAGGTACAGCATCGCCGTTCAGAGCAAGCCGATTCAACATGAGTGCCAGGTCGACATCGGCGATACTCCAGCTGCCGAACAAATGATCGCCGTTGTGCGCAAGCAGGGCCTCCGACGCCCGGAACAGTTTGCGGCTTGCGATTTCTGCAGCGGGCGACAGGGGAACGTGGCTAGGTTGGTAGAACACGACGACTGTTGAGCGCTCCTGGCGGATCGGCAGGAGGTCACTTCTGATCCACGCCTGAACTTGCCGTGCACGAGCTTTCGCTGTTGGATCAGTCGGGTAAAGAGCCACGCCTGGATGGGCTTCATCCAGATATTCGGTGATGGCTGAAGACTCAGATAGTGAGAAACTGCCGTCTACTAACGTGGGCACCCGCCCGGTCAAAGACGCCGTTGCATATTCAGGGCCATGGTTTGCCCCATTCTCCAAGTCGATGGTCCTTAACTCGAAGGAAATATTTTTTTTTCTTTAAGCGCTACAAATACTGACATCGCATAGGGGCTTGTGTACTGAGAATCAACGTAAAGTAGCATTGGGTTACCAAATCTTTCAATGTGTGAACGACAGAATTTGCGCCAAGAGTGGCCGGGTTGACTAACTGTGACGTTAGCAGATCGTTAATTTCGAAATTAGTTCCCCCCGCTTTGACCGACCGGTTCTGGCCGATTAGCGCCGTTCAGATCAGCATCGTAGCTGTCCTTGGGCGAAATCTCATTTGCTCGCTGGAGCATGCACGCATGAGTTGGTCTAACCCTGATTTTTTACTTTAGTTTTTTCGCCGTATCAGCTCAGAAAAAACAGTGTCGCAGCCGAAATCAAGAATACTCCGGTTGTAAGCGTGGAGGTATCCCTTGAAATCAATCGGTATGCAGAAATGGAGAACAGCGCGACGGCAGAAGCGTAGCGTATTAAGGAATGGGTAATCATCCATTGACTACCATGGCGACGGCCAGACATCCGCTCTTGGCCGAACCCGGCCGTTCAGCTGAGCATATCAGACCACCACGTTGAAAAAGTCGCGGAATGTCACGAAGGGCAGGAAACGACCTTGGATTCAACCGGTCGTATAAGGCGAAGGAACCAGCAGATTGCGTGCAATTTTATTGTTGCACTTTCAGGCTTTATTGTTCGCCCACAGTAGCCCTCTGGTTCTCTTATCGTTCAGCGTCACAGTGCCCATGCTGAAAACATAATAATAACGTTTGACACGAAAGACGGCGATGCGCATCCTGTCACGCATTCCCCGTTTGGCCAGAAGGGTGTCGTCGCGGTTATCAAGATGCCGACGCGCCTTGTTGATTGCACGAATAACGGCAAGCTGGCATTCACTTCCGGCCTGCGGGGTCAGGTCTTAACGCGACAGGATGGTATGCACGCTATTTATTTTAAATGGAAAGTAGCCTCTGGCAATGAACGACTCTTCGAGAGCGCTTGGCTGACACTTACCGAACTGATACGCGATGAGCGAGGCGGTCTGGGGTCGCGCTTGCATCGGTGCGCCGATGGCTATTATTTCGCCTATGCGCAATGGCCATCTGAAGCCTTCTGGGCTGCACAACCCGAGGCGACCGCCCGCATGGTCGAGCTGCGAGACCGGATGCGTGAATTCGCTGAACTTGTCGAAGGCCCACTTCGGGGCGACGTCGTGGCTGACCTTCTGGTATCGGTGACTCCCGATCAGGTCAAGCATGCTGGCGATTGCACTGCGGAGCGCGAGTGACCAGTCCGGGGCCACGCGCTGCCGGGGCGCGCATTCCCCTTAAACCACTGGCCGTTGCAATTGCTGGTGCAGCCGGTTTCACGGCTGGGGCATCCGGTATCTGCGCATGGAGATCGGCGAGGCGCCGCAAAGGCCTGGCGACAGCCGACAGAGCGGCCAGCGTTGGGGTACTTCTTGCCTGACTGCGAAGTGCGCAGACTCAGGCCAATCAGCCATCGCAGGCCGGCCTGGCCGTCGCCCAGCAGAATCCGGTGCATCAGACAGCTGCTGCATCCCCAACACCAGCACGCGCAGGCAGCCACAACGCAACTTCAGTCCCATCCCCCGGCGCCGACACGATCTCGATCACGCCGCCATGCGCCGTCACGATCTCGCGCACGATGGTCATGCCCAGGCCGTTGCCAGGCACGTCGGGCAGGGCGTTGGCGCGCCAGAAGGCGTCATACACCTGTTTGCGCTGCTCCGGCGTCATGCCCACGCCCTGGTCGCGCACCCGCACTGCGGCGCCTGCCTGCCCGGCGCGTTCCTGCTGCGAGATGCTGACATCGACGATGCTGTCCGGCGCCGAGTAGGCCAGCGCATTGCTGACGATATTGCCCAGTGCCTGCTGCACGCGCGCGGCGTCCGCCGTCACGTGCGGCAGGCCGGGCGCCACGGCCAGCGCGATCCGTGCGGCGTGCGCGTCGTTGGCCAGCGCGCCCTGGATCTTGGCCATCATGTCGGCCAGGTCGAGCAAGGTCGGTTGCAACTGGGCCGCGCCGCCTGCATCGATGCGCGCCAGGTCGAGCATCTGGTTCACCAGGCCGATCAGGCGCGTGGCCTGGCGGTGGATGATGTCGATCAGCTCGCGCCCGGTGGCCGGGTCGAACTCGCGCTTGAGGAGCAGCTCCGAAAACCCGAGGATGCTGGCCATCGGCGTGCGCAATTCGTGGCTGGCGGTGCGAAAGTAATCGTGACGCCGCTGGTTGGCGGCGCGCACCCGGTCGCGTTCCGCGCGCAGGCCGTCCATGTCGCGCACGGTCGCTACCAGGTGCACATGCCCGTCGAGCGTCATGTTGGCAATCGAGATTTCGGCGGCAAAGCTGCTGCCATCGACCCGGCGGGCAGTGCCCTCGTGGCGCGAGACCACCTGCGGCGCCATGCCGATCAGCGTGGCCGACGAGCGGCCCGCCAGGTCGGGATTGGGCGCGCCGAACAACTGCTCGGCCGCCGGATTGCACGAAAGGATCCGGCCTCCCGCGTCCAGCAGCAGCACGGCGTCGGGCAGGTGCTCGAGCAGCGTGCGCAGTGAGCGTGCGCTGCTGCGCTCACGCTCGCACGCAGCGCGCAGTTCGATGGTGGCGATTTCACCCGCCACCATGCCCGCCAGGTCACGCAGCATCGCGCGGTCGGCGTCGGAAAATTCGCGCGGTACGCTGTCGATGATGCACAGTGTCCCGATTCGTATGCCGTCCCCGACATCGATCGGTGAACCGGCGTAAAAGCGCGCCGCCGTTTCGCCGCGCACCAGCGGGTTGTCGGCAAAGCGCGCGTCGGCGCGCGCATCGCGCACCACCATCACGTCGTCCTGCAGGATGGCGTGCGCGCAAAATGACACCGAGCGCGGCGTCTCGGCCAGCGCCACGCCGACGCGCGACTTGAACCACTGGCGGTCGGTGTCGACCAGGCTCACGAGCGCGATCGGCACCTTGAACAGGTGCGTGGCCATGCGCGTGATGCGGTCGAACGACGCTTGCGGCGGCGTGTCGAGCAGGTTCAGGTCGAGCAGCACCTCGTGGCGCCGGGCTTCATCCGGTGGCAGGGGGGCTAAAGTGGGTGCGGGGAAGTGGTTCGTCGGCGTCTCGTTCATTATCGGGGCTTGCGGGAGCGGTCTCAGGGAGCCGGTGGCAGCGCCGATGTCACTGCGGCGCGCAGGGCCGCGAGCGGCGCCGGCTTGGTCAGGTAAGGTACGTCAATGGGCAGGCCCATGGCCAGCACGGTCGGCTTGTCCATGCCGCTGATGACCACCATCGGCATGGACGCGGTGGCCGGGTTGTCGCGCAGGCTGCGGATCATGCCAAAGCCGTCCATGCCCGGCATGTGCAGGTCGCTCACCAGGACATCGGGACGCGCCTGGCCGATGCACATCATCGCCTCGAAGCCGTTGCTCGCCTTGCGCACGGCGAGATCCATGCCCCAGGTTGCGATTTCCAGTTCGTACAGGCGCAGCAGCGTTGCGTCGTCGTCGACGATCAGCACCGTGCGCGCCGCGCCCAGCGGCAGGATCGGGCGGGCGCTGCTCGCCACGACGGGCGGCGCAGCGAGCACGGCGCGACGCCCGTCGAGCAGGCGCTCGACCGAGGCATTGGTGATGCGGCGATGGCCGCCCGCCGTTTTCCATGCCTGCAGCGCGCCATTCTCGACCCACATCTGCACCGTGCGGTGCGAAACGCCGATTCGTTCGGCCGCTTGCCGGGTGGTACAGAAGGCCGAGCGGTCACAGGCGGGCTCAGTAATATCTTGACGGTCGGCAATGTTCATATTTGCTGATTTTACCGGTTCGCATTGGGCTGTCAAGGCAAACCGGAAGGTCTCGTCGTCACTGATGGGCACTTGCAACACTCGCCTCAGAGACGGACCGATGCGGGACCGTCATCGGCATTCGCCACCGGCAGATATAGCGTGACTTCAGTACCGACGCCAGCCTCGGATTCGAGCGCGATGCGCCCGCCGTGCAGATCGACGATCTCCTTGAGGATCGTCAGCCCCAGGCCGCTGCCTGGCGCCGCCGAATCGCTGTCGACGCGATAAAAGGCGTCGAAGACCTGGGCCTGCTGCTGGGGCGTCATGCCGATGCCGCGGTCGCGCACGCGAATCGCCACCATCGGCCGGTCGCCCCACCGTTCGGGCGCGGCGCGCAGCACAATCGGCGTGCCGGGGGCGGAATACTTGATGCTGTTGCTGACGATATTGGTCAGCGCCTGCTGCATCTTCTGGGCGTCGGCCGCCAGTGGCGGCAGCCCGGGCGGGATGTCGGTGCTGACGCGGTGCGCCTGGCCGAGACCTTCGAGAGACGCCAGCGTCCTGCTGACCAGATCGCCCACCGGGACGGCGTCGATCTTCAGGTCGTCCCGTCCGCCCGCTTCAATCCGCGCCAGGTCGAGCATCTGGTTGACCAGGCTGACGAGGCGGCCGGACTCGCGGTGGATGATTTCCACCAGTTCGCGGCTGACGGCAGGATCGAATTCGCGCTTGAGCAGCAGTTCCGAAAAGCCCAGCACGCTCGACATCGGCGTGCGCAGTTCATGGGTGGCGGTGGCGAAGTGGCGCCGGCGCCGTTCGTCGGTGGCGCGGTTGCGTTCTTCGGCGGCGCGTCGCTGCGAAATGTCGCGCACCGTCACGGCGAACTTCGGCCGCGCCGCCCACATCATGCGGCAATACGAAAACTCGACCGGGAAGCGGCTGCCGTCCAGGCGCCGCGCCAGCGCCTCGTAGCGCGCGCCTTCGCGCAACTGGCCCGTGCGGCGCATCCGCAACAGGTCTTCATCCATCAATTCGCGCAGCGGCCGGCCGGCAAGCAGCGGGCCGGATGCGCCGAACAGTCTTTCGGCCGCCGGGTTCGCGGCCACGATATTGCCTTGCGCATTGAGCATCAGGATGCCGTCAGGCAGGTGGCCCACCAGTGCCTTTTCCCAGCCTTCGGGCGCGGGGCGACCAGCCGGCCGCGCACGCAATTCGTCTCCGGCGATGGCGGCCAGGTCGCGCAGCGTGGCCATCTGATCCTCATCAAAATGGCGTACCTCGCGGTCGATCACGCACAGCGCACCAACCCGGCTGCCGTCCGGCGCAGCCAGCGGAATGCCTGCATAGAAGCGCACATCCGGCGCACCGGTCACGAACGGGTTGTGGGCAAAGCGGGGATCGAGACGCGCGTCGTCGATCACCAGGCCGTCCTCGTGCTCGATCGTGTGCGTGCAGAACGAGGTCACGCGCGTGGTTTCGTGCAGATCGATGCCCACGCGCGACTTGAACCACTGGCGGTCGGTGTCGACCAGCGCGATCAGCGAAATGGGCACGCCCAGCAAACGGCAGGCCAGGCGCGTGATGCGGTCGAACCGTTCTTCGGGCGGGGTGTCGAGCAGGGCGAGTTCGTGCAGCGCGCGCACACGGGCCTGGTCGGACTGGGGGATGGATTGCGGGGCAGGCAAAGTCGGGGCAACAAGGGGGTGTCGGTCCGGCTCGGAATGCATGATGTTGATCCTGTCAGTCGCGCGCAGCCGCCGCGTCGATGTCACTGAAGATGCGTTCGATCCGGGCGCGCAGTTCAGGGAAGCGCACCGGTTTGGCAAATACCGGGATGTCATCGGGCAGCCCCATCGACTTGATGGTCGCAGGGTCAAGACCGCTGATGACGATGATTGCCATATTGCCATAGCGCGGGTCGGCGCGCAGTGTACGTACCATGCGGAAACCATCCATGCCTGGCATGTTCAGGTCGCTGATCAAGAGGTCGGGCTGCGCTTCGCCGATCCGGATCAGCGCATCGAACCCGTCGCGCGCCTTGATCAGCTGGGCGTCGAGGCCCCAGCCTGACATTTCCAGCTCGTACAGGCGCAGCAGGGTCGCGTCGTCGTCGGCCATCACGATGCGCCGGCCTGCCGGCGTTGACTTGGCAGCGGGCGCCGGTGCTGGTTGGGCGCCGGTGACCGCGTGGTTGCGCTGTGCGACCAGGCGGTGTACCGAGGTAAGCAGGATACGGCGGTGGCCGCCGGCGGTCTTCCAGGCTTGCAGCACACCACTTTCGACCCAGAGCTGCACGGTCCGGTGCGAGACGCCAAGCAGGCTCGCAGCCTCCTTGGTCGAGCAGACTTCTGCGGAAGCGGGGTCGGTCGGCGCGGGCGCTGGACTGCTGTGCGATATCATGAAATAGAATTGTGCAGGTGGTTAAAAGCCTCCCGACCGGGGGCCGACGATCCACCCCGTCGCTTGTCGTGAGGGCGACAGCGCGTCGGAAACAGCGGGATCAAGCCACCTGGATACGTAACAATACGCATAGGCAAGGCAACAATCTATCAAATTATCACAAATTACGATAGTGAAACGTGATAACTCGTTTCTGTATTGTAACTTGCGGTCATGAACAACGGCGCATTATTGTACTTTTACCGTCACGGTGACGGTGCCACTGGCCCCCGGTGCCAGCGTACCGGTGATGCCCCACTCGATCTTGCCATTGGCGCCCACATCGGGTTTGGCGGCGACTGCGCAGGCCAGGCCAGAGGGCAGCGTACCGCAGCTGCTGTCGGCATAGGTCGTGAAGGCCGGCGTGGTGTCTTCGATCTTCAATTGTGTCAGCGTGGTGGTCCCGCTGTTCTCGAACGTGATCGTGTACAGGATCGTGCTGCCCGGCGTGGCATTGGCCTTGTCGACTGCCTTGGTCAGCTTGAACTCGTCGCAGGTCTGGCAAATGCCTTCGACCGTGACGACCATTTCGCCCAGGCCGATGCCGAGCAGCTTGAGCAGCGGATCGGCCACGCCCCTGAGCACCGGCGCGAGCAGCGGGCTGACCACGTTCTTGACCAGCGTCTTGACGAGCGGTTCGACCGCGCCCTGCAACAGCCCCAGGGCCGGCATGCTGCGAATCTGCAGGTTCGTCGCCAGGCTGTTGGCCGCATTCGTGATGAAGGTCGTGCTCGAACTCACGGTGCGCGTCTGCGGGAACGTGCCCGACATCGTCACGCTCGTCGAGAACGGCGCCTGGCCACGCACGATGCTCTTGATGTCGAGCGCAATATCGACCGGCAGCAGCCCCAGCGCGGCGGCCCGCAGCGATCCGATCGTGCCGAAGTCGACGTCCGAGTCGAGGATCGCGCGGCTGCGGTTGAAGAACACGCTGTCGTCGATCTTGCCGATGAAGATGTCGGACACGCCCGGCGCCACCTGCAGCGTGACCGCCTTGGTCGCGGCACTCACGGCGCTGAGGCTGCCCTGGCCGCGCGCGACTTCCACGTACACGTCGAGCTTGCCGATGCCAACCGACGCGCTTTGCAGCAGCCCCGCACCGATCAGCGAATCGGTGGCCGGGGTCAGCGATACCAGATCCATCTTGAGCTTGAGGCGGATCGCGGCCGAATGAAAGGTCGAGCCGGTCGGCCCGCACACGTACACCGGCGGCTCGATCGCCTGCGCATACAGTTGCAGGTTGTTGACCACGCCGGTCGCACCCAAGAGGCCACCCGAAATCCCGACCGGCTGCGGCGTGGTCAGCACGTTGCGGCGGTTGTACAGCTGGACCAGTCCGGTGAACATGTCGAGCGCGTTGACCGTGCTGGTGCCGAGCGATCCGGTATCGGCCGTGACCTTGAGCAGGTCGCCCAGGCGCACGGTGCCGCCCACGCCATTGAGTTGCGAGGCCAGGCCAGATAACGCACCCGCCAGCTGCGGCTTGGCCTCGGCCTGCGCCTGGATGGCCAGCGCATTGGCGATCTGCACCAGCGTCACGTTGGTGCTCAGTGCCTGCGCCGGGGTCGATACGCCCAGGTCGGTCTTGAGCACGTTCAGGAAATTCAGCAGGTTCAGGTTGCCGCCGGCCAGCGCGTTCCAGTCAACGGCACCCAGCGACGTGCCGGTGCCAAGCATGCCGCCCAGCAGCGGGCCGAGCAGGGCGCTCTTGCCGGTGTCGACGCTGGCCAGGCGCGGGCCGGCGGTGATGCAGGCGCCGGTCACCGTGCAGTCGGCCTTGGCGGGCAACGCGCCGAGCAGGCAGGCGAGGGCCACGAAGACGCGCAGCCAGGCGTGGCGAAGGCGGGACGAGAGCAGTGCGAAAGTCATGTCGGTATCCTTGATTACTTGAGCAGGTCGCCCGAGAGCAGGTCTTGCAGCGTGTTCTCGTCGAACTTCATGCGTACCCGGAAGTACACGCCCTTGGCGGTCGCGTCGGCGCCGGCCAGGTCGCGTTCCTTGAAGCCGAGCAGGTTGTAGCCGGCCGAGACCCACATATTGCGTTGCAGCTGGTAGCCCGCCTCGATGCCGGCGGCGTACTGGCGGCCGCGCGTGTCGCGGTCCATCAGCATCTGGGCGGTGGCGCCGATGTCCCAGTCGGCATTGATCTCGTGGGTCACGCGGCCGGCCACCAGGTGGCTGACCGTGCGGTTCGACAAGCCGCTCGACTGGTCCATCGCCATCTTGGCGGCGTAGCGGGCGCTGACGGTGGTATCAAGGCGCAGCTGCCAGTTGGCGCCAACCGAGACGGCGTGCACGGCGCGCTTGAGGTCAGCCAGGCCGTCGTCGCGTTCGAGCTTGTACTCGTACTTGGCCAGGCCGTTCAGGCCGATCGACTGCAGCGCGCGGTAGGCCACGCCGCTTTGCAGCAGCTCGGTCACGCGCATGGTCTTGCTGGCATTCGAACGGGTGGCGGCCAGCGTGTTCTTGCCCAGGAAGGTCCAGCTGTCGTCGATCTTGTAGGCCAGGCCCAGCGTCGAAAGCAGGCCGTCGCTGTCGGCGCCGTGGCGCAGTTCGAGGCGGGCGTTGCCGGTCCAGGTCGGATGGCGGCTCACTTCGATGGCACCGGTCAGCGCGATGGCTTCGTTGTTGTTGGCGCCCGAGAGCACCTTGACGCGCTCGAAGCTGGTGTTGGCGCGCACGCCGTCGCCCAGCGTCCACAGATTGCGCAGGCCCAGGGCTGCTTCGGCCTGGCGCTCGCCGGTCACGGTGCCCGCTGGCGAGGTGCCACCGGCGCGGTATTCCGAGAACACCCGGCCGTCGTGCATGTAGTCGGTGTCGACGCCGAACACGGTGGCGTGGCGCTGCTGGCCCTGGTTCAGCGCATAGGTCGAGCCCAGGCTGCTGATCAGTTCATGGCGGCCATACACGCGGCTGCCGCCGGCGAAGCGGTAGTCGCCGCCCAGCGCCACCATGCGGCGGCCATTGTCGTGGATATCCTGTTCGCCTTCGACGAACACGCCGGCCTGCGGCAGGCCAGGGATCTGCATGCCCAGTTTGGCGCGCACGCTGGTCAGGTCGGGCTGGGCCACGATGACCCCGGCGCCGCCTTCTTCACGTGAATGGCGCATGCCCACTTCGGCTTGCAGGCCATTTTCGAACGCGTAGCCGGCGAAGAGCTGCACGCCGTTGCGGGTGGCGTCGGTGGTCAGGTCGGCCGTGTGCAGGCCTTCCAGGCCGACGCTGGTGCGCTCGGTGAAGCGGTAGCGCACATTGGCGCCGCCTTCGGTACGGCCTTTCGGCAGATTGGCCGATGGATTGTCGAAGTTGGCGTCGGCGCGGCCCAGGAACAGGTGGCTTTCGAGCTTGCCGTCGGTGCGGTTCGCATCGAAGCGTGCGGCGCGACCCGACAGGCCGGCTTTTTCCATCTGCGCCGCTTCGACGATGACGACGGTTTTTTCATCCGGCTTGACGCTGGCGTTGACGCTCACCAGGCGGGTCGGGGCGGCCGGGTTGCGGTCTTCGACGGCGCTGGCGCCGACCTCGACGTGGCTGCCGATCTGGTACTGGGCGGCGACACCGCCGACCAGGAAGCGCGCGCCGTTCTGGTCGACTTCGTACGCCAGGCGCAGGCTGACCGGGTTCAGGTTCTCGTCCAGGCTCGGCACCGGGGCGCGCAGCAGGATGCGGCCGCTGAGCTGATCGATGTCGTAGTCGACGTAGCGCACCAGGGCGCGGCGCGACAGGATCACGCCGGTCTGGTCGCGGTCACGCACGATGATTTCGATGCGCTCGCTGTTGATGACCATCAGGCCGCCGCCGCTGAGGAACGGACCCGAGGTGCCGTTGGCGGCGAATTCTTCGACCATCTGGCGCGTGCTGTCGTAGCTGAGGAACGAGTCGACTGTCAGACCGTCCAGTTCGGCGTGCTGGCGCAGGCCCGTCAGGTTGCGGTTGTAGGCGCCCAGGTTGCGCGCCGGGGTCACGCCGGGCGGCACGAAGTCGCCGAACATCACGTACGAGCGGTTGCGCTCGGCCTTGACGTACAGGCGGCCGGCCGATTGCGCCTCGAAGCCGCGGCGCGCATCGTCGCCATAGGTTGGATAGAAGGCAAACGGGTTGATATCGCGGAACATCTTCGGCTCGGTGTCCTTGTCCGAGTCGTACGACATCGTCAGCAGCGTATTGGCGCCGATCTGGCCTTTGGCGAACATCGCGGCGCGGCCGCCGGCATTGACGGTCTCGCCCCCGGCCACGTGGCGCAGGCGGTCTTCGAAGCCGTCGAAATCGCGCAGCGGGGTCGCGGTATTACCGCGGCTGCGATTCAGGCTGAAGGCGCCTTCGACGACGCCGGCTGCCACCATCGGGCGCAGGGCCGGCAGGAAGCGCAGCGTGTTTTTCGCGCGCAGCAGGCCGCTGGTGGCTTGCAGGCGGGCTTCACCGGCGTCCGGCGCCGTGCGCAGCGCGAATTCGGCGCTGCCGCCTTCGACGAAGACCTGGTGGCCAGGCTCGCGTGGATCGAGGTCGGGCTGGTCCCACTGGCCGGCGCTGGCCTCCAGCGTGACCGGGGTGCGTTCGGCGATCAGCACGCCGTTCGCGTCTTCGAGGCGCACGGCGACCATCGCCAGCGAGCGGCCATCGGCCGGCGCCGATTCGGTGAGCGGGGCGACCGACAGGCGCGCCAGGGCGCCCGGCACGATGACGTCGACGACGCTGCTGCCGCGCGGGTTGCCGAAGCTGTCGGTCTCGCGCACTTCGATCAGGTTGTGGCCAGGTTTCAGGGTCACGCCGACATAGTCGCGCAGCTCGAGCGCCTGCGCCGCCACCGTGTCCTGCTTGCCGATATGGCTGTCGTCCACGGCCACGCCACCCACCAGCAGCGTGAAGCTCGAACCGGCGCCGCCCTTGACGCGGATGGTCGGCTGGGCGTGCGGCAGCACCGCGCCATCGGTCAGCCCGACGAAGCCCAGGCGGTTGGTCACCGTGGCCAGGTCCAGCGCGGGCGCGGATTTTGCTGCGGCCGGGCCTGGGGCGGTCAGCACGGCGGCCGAGGCCAGCACGGCGCGCAGACGGGCAGCCCGGGCCTTGATCGCATCGAGCACGTCGGGATTGCAGCCGCTCAGCGCGAAGTCGGCGCGCGCCAGTTCGCCGTCCTTCAGGTCGACGAAGCGGCTGCCGGCGTCGCCCGCATTGCGGTTCGACAGCACGGCCAGCTGGCCGGCCAGCATCGTGCTCAGGTCGACTTTCGCCACGTGGGTGCGCGGGGTAACGTCGGCGAAGCTGTAGCGGCCATCGGCGTCGGTCTGCGAGAAGCTGCCGTCTTCCAGGTAGATACGCACGTCGGGAATGCCCGGCTCGCCCAGGTCGCGCTGGCCGTTGACATTGCAGTCGGCGAACACGTCGCCCAGGATGAAGCCCTTGCTGCTGAAGACGCCGGCTTCGACCTTGACCTTGGCCGCCGCCACCGACGAGACCAGGGCCAGCGGGGCGCCGCTGGTGGCCTGGGCGCGGTTGATGCCGTCGCCCTGCAGCGCGCCGCCGCCAATGCGCACGCGGTAGCGCAGTACGCGGTTCGATCTGGCGGCCAGCGTATCGAGGGGAATGCGCAGCGTCGGGCCGCGGTTCTCGAACCGGTCGGTCACCAGTGCGCCATCGATGCGCAGCGTACCCGGCACGAAACTGAAGCCGGCCGGCAGGCGGTCTTCCACCATCACGTCCACCAGCGCCTGTTCGGCGGTGTTATGCACGCGCACCGTGTAATCGAGCACGTCGCCCACCTCGACGACGGCGCGCGATGCATTCTTTTCCACGTACAGCACGCCGGGAATCGGGTCGAGCGGCACGTCGATCGTGACCACGCCCGAGGTTTCGCTGACGGTGAACTCGCCGCCATACGAACCGTACAGGTTGGTGGTGCGGCCAGCCGGCAGTTCGCCGATCTCGCGCTTCGACGGGAAGCCGTAGTTCGACGGCGGGGTCACCTGCAGGCGGTACAGGCTCGGTTCCACCAGCGGAAACTGATACATGCCGCCGCGATCGGTGATGACGGTACTTGGCGCCGGGGTGACGCCATCCACGTCAAATACGCGGGCTGGTGCGCCCGGCGCGCCGCCGTTGCCTTCGCCGGTGATGTCGATCAGGGTCACGGTTGCGCCCGGCAGCGGCAGGTTGCTGCGGCTGTCGTAGACGATGCCGATCGGGTCGACCAGGATCGCGGTCTGGATCATGCCGCTGCCGCAGCCTTCGACGCTGGCCAGCAGGGTGTCGTTTTTCATGACTTCGATGATGCCGTCGCCAGCGTCGTCCTCATGGTCTTCGTCTTCGCTGTGGCTCGCCGCGACGGCGTTGAAGCGGTATTCGCCCGTGTCGGCGCCGGTCTCGCGCGCCGGAAAAGCTTGCCGGTCGCCCGTCAGCGTGGAGACCAGCGTCACGCTGACCTGCTCGGCAACATTTTTGTCGATGTTGCACTCGGCGGCATCGACCTGGAGGAACAGATTACCGTTGAGTTCGGTTGCGCGCGCCACGCGGCTGTAGGCGGCCGAGGTGAAATAGGTGATCGCATCGGGGCGCACGGCGCGCACGGTATTCGATTCGATGGTAACGCTGTTGCCGGCCGCGCCGACGAAGGTCGCGCTGGCACGGTTGTTGATGGCGGCGCCCGCGTCGCAGGCCAACCACAGGACAAAGCTCATGCAGAGAAATACGAGGTGTCGGAGGAGGGTCGTCATGGCGCGCGCGGGAGTCCGGGAATTCGAAGGCAGCGCCGCCGGAGCGGCGCTGCGTTGGTGTGGCGATGGGTTACGTTGGTGTATTTAGTCGATCTTCACGCCGAAGGCCATCGTGTTCGACTGGCCCGGGGCCAGATTGCCGACACTGGCCGAGACGCTGCCGACGAGGCCGGCAGCCGGCGCCAGGATCGAGCCCAGCAGCGTGTTGGCCGGGGCGCCGGCGTGGTAGGTCGTGTTGGCCGGGATCGTGTCGGTCATGACCATTGCGTTGATGGTGGTCACGCCCTTGTTGGTACCGACGATCTGGTAGCGGATACAGGCGCCCGGTACGGCGCCGGCCGTGATCGGTGCGTTGCTGAATGCGGTATCGGCGGTGCCGTCGCAGTTGGCGTCCAGGGCCTGGGTCTTGACCAGCTCGACGAGCGAATCGGCAGCGGCAACGGTGACGGCTTCGTGGATGCGGTCGGCCACGCCGGTGGTGCCCGACATCGCGCGGAAGTACAGGTCGGTCGTACCTGGCGCGGTGCCGGCTGGCGGCGTCACTTCGGCCGTCACGCGCACGTTGGCGCCGGCGGCGACGGTGGCGTTGGTGATGACCGCGCCGTTGGCGTCCTTGAAGACCACGGTCCAACCCGTTGGCAGGACTTGCGTGCCGAAGGTGCCATCGGTGCTCGCTTGCAGATTGAAGGTGTCCGGGCTGCCACCGGTGTTGTTCAGGAACAGGACGAACGAGGTCATCGTGCCGGCCGTCGTCGTCTTGGTTTCCACGGCAGCGGCTTCGACGCCAGGGCCTGCGCCCGGTGCACCGGCGCCGGCCGAGTTGGCGGTAATGTCGATCACGGCGCCGGCCGAGACGGTGGTGGTGTCGACGCTGGCGGCGGTGACCGCGCCGTTGAAGCCGCTGGTGGCGCGTACGGTCATCGCATTGGTGGTGCCGTTGGCGGCGCCGGCCGGCAGCGCGGCGACGGCCACGAATCGGAAGGTGGCGCCGGCAGCCAGCGGGCCGGTGCTGGTGATCGGGGTCGCATTGTCGGCCACGCCGTCACCGTTGGCATCAAGGTAGAACACGACGCCGGTCATGTTCAGCGTGCCGGTATTGGTTTGCGACAGGGCGAAGGTATCGCTGCCGTTACCGGTGTTGGTCACGCTGTGGGCGTAGGTGACCGAGGCGCCGGCGCCGGCGCTCTTGGCGGTACCGGCCGGCATCGTCAGGCTGGCGACCTGCTGCACGGTCGTGATCACGGTGTTCGACTGGACCGTCTTGGTGCCGGTGGAATCGTTATAGGTGGCGGTGGCCTGGTTGGTGATCTGGGTGCCGGCCGCGGTGGCGGCGTAGGCGCCGTTGGCGGTTGCCAGCAGCGCTGCTGCGGCGACGAGCTTGAGATGGGTTTTCATGGCTGCTTCCTTGGAATGGGACTTGCGTGAGTCAGGATCGAACAGGGTGATCAGGGGTTTGTGTTAATAAAAAGACAACTTTTTGCACAGTGTTGCAGAGCGACGCCGAAACGTCAGGACATCAAAGGGTCAGGAGCGTGCGAGCCTGGCCGACGGTGGGACACCGACACGCATGCGCGATGTCACGGTGGCAGCCTTGCCGGGCGCGAGATCGCCCAGGTCCCAGCGCAGAAAGCGGTATTGCTCAGGTGGGACCGGCTCGACGGTTCGGCGACCGTTGCGCATCACTTCACGGGTCAGGGGCAGGGGACTGAACTGCTTGCCATCAAGACTGGCCTGGACCGCCTTCGGGGCAGCGCTGCCGTCGAGGTAGACCATCGCGCCCTCGGGGACTGGCAGCGTCGCTGCTACTCCCTTTGCGGTCGACTTGCCATGGTTCTGGTAGGTGACCTGGTACTCGATGGTGTCGCCGGGGTTGGCCTCAAGGGCAGGCACCAGCATTTCGCCGCCCTTGTCCTGGGTCACGACCTGGAACGCTTGCAGGCGGACATCGACCGCCTGCGCATCGGCAGCGAATACTTTCGTTCCGGCCAGCACCGTGGTCCAGAACAGCAGGATCATCACGATGCGCATCAGCAGGGGATTCGTTTCAGTCAAACGGTATTGGTTGGAAGTGGTCATGGTTTCGTTTTTACTGGATTGTTGATGCGATGAATTTTATCGTCTTTACTGAATTTCTCAAGAAAAATATTTCGTTTTGACTGATTTGGTTGCGCGGAGGGAACATCTTGAACAACAAACCAAGCCGATTGATCTCGCGAAAAATGGGTTCAACACCCTGAAAGGCGTTGGTTTGTTGTTGTAAGGCAACGATAAATCTGGCAGAATCAATACTCTGACTTTGCTGGATTTACTGTTTGTGCGAAATGACGCATGATGGAGACATGCACCCGTTGCGTCGTCGCCCGCAGCGCCTTACTCACCTATCTCACTGAATTTATGGAAACGATCTATCTGGAATCGCCTGACGCGCTGCAAGACCTGCGTGCGATCTACTCGGCGCTCGATGGCGCCCAGGCCATCGTCGAATTCGATTTGAACGGCAACATCCTGCGCGCCAACGACAACTTCCTGAGCGTGACGGGCTATTCGGACGCCGAGCTGGCGGGGCGACATCACTCGATGTTCTGCGAGCGCGAGCTGATCGATTCGCCGGCCTACGCCCGTTTCTGGCAAGACCTGGGCGCCGGCAAGGCGGACCGCGCCGAATACAAGCGCATCGCCAAGGGCGGGCGCGAATTCTGGATCAATGCTTCCTACAATCCGGTCAAGGACAGCTCGGGGCGCGTCGCCAAGATCATCAAGTTCGCCACCGACATCACGGCCGAGAAAGTTCGGGCCGCCGAGACGACCGGCCTCGTGTCGGCAATCGGCCGCGCGCAGGCCGTGGTCGAATTCGACATGAGCGGCGTGCTGCTCGACGCCAATGCCAACTTCCTCGACCTGCTCGACTACGCGCTGGAAGACGTGCGCGGCGAACACCACCGCGTGTTCTGCGACGACGAATACGCGTCGAGCGCGGCCTACCGCCGCTTCTGGGGCAAACTCAACCGTGGCGAATTCGACGCCGGTCGCTACAAGCGCCACGGCAACAACGGCAAGACCGTGTGGATCCAGGCGACCTACAACCCAATCTTCGACGCCAACGGCAAGCCGGTCAAAGTCGTCAAGTTCGCCACCGACATCACCGCCCAGGTGATGCTCGAAGAAGCTGCCGTCCAGCGCGCCGAAGACGAGCGCCGCAAGGTCGGCCTGCTGCTCGAGCAGGTGGCGCGCGCCTCGGCCGGCGACCTGACCGGCACGATCGACACCAGCGGCGCCGAGCCCCTCGACGAACTGGGCCGCGGCGTGATGAAGATGATCGGCGACCTGCGCGGCGTGATCGGCGACGCCGTCTCGGCCGCCGGCAAACTGAATGTCTCGTCGCGCACGATTGCCGAGCGCTCCAACACGGTGGCCGCCAGCGCCCAGGCCCTGGGCGCGACGGTCGAACAGATGAATGCCTCGGTGGACGGCCTGACCGCATCGATCAACACGATTGCCCGCAGCACGCAGGAAGCCAACAGCCTGGCCCAGTCGACCCGTGACGAAGCCGAGATCGGCGCCAAGGCGATTGCCCGCTCGATCGAAGCGATGGCGATGATCAACCAGTCGTCCGAAGACATCGGCGAGATCGTCAAGGTCATCGGCGAGATCGCTGGCCAGACCAATATGCTCGCCTTCAATGCGGCCATCGAAGCGGCGCGCGCCGGTGAGCACGGCCTGGGCTTCTCGGTCGTGGCCGACGAAGTGCGCAAGCTGGCCGAGCGTTCGTCGCAGGCGACCAAGGAAATCTCGAAGCTGATCAACGAATCGGTGCGCCGCGTGGCGCAGGGCAGCGAAATCTCGCGCCAGGCCAGCGAAGCGTTCGACCGCATCACCAGCGGCGTGGGCAAGACCTCGCTGGCGATCGCCGAGATCTCCGACAGCGCCAGCGAGCAGTCGCTCACGGCCAAGGAAGTCTCGGCCGCGATCCTCTACATTGCCCAGGAAACCGAGCGGTCGGCCGGTTCGTGCGACAGCATCGCCCGTTCGACCGAGGGCCTGAACGAGCACGCCACCCACCTGAACAACACTGTCGCCCGCTTCGTGGTCTGAAGCACGAGGAAACGGCCATGGAACTGCGCGACGACCATCTCTCCGCCCTGATCGCCCTGGTGCGCCAGCACACGGGCATCGCGATGAACGAGCACAAGCGTGTGCTGTTGCAGGGGCGCCTGCTCCCGCGCCTGCGCGCGCTGGGCATCGCCTCGTGGGCCGGCTATATCGAGCGCCTGGCCAGCGACCGCACCGAGGTCACGTCGTTCATCGACTCGGTGACCACCAACGACACGGTGTTCTTCCGCACGCCGGCCGTCTGGGCCTGGCTGTCGGAGACGTTCCTGCCGGCGTTCGCGGCGCAACACCGCGCGGCGCCGCTGCGTATCTGGTCGGCCGCTGCCGCCACCGGCGAAGAAGCCTATTCGCTGGCCATGAGCTGCCTCGAATACCAGTCGCACGCACCCGGCCTGCGCTTCGAGATCCTCGGCACCGATATCTCGCATGCGGCGCTGGCCACGGCGCGCGCCGGCGCCTACTGCGGCCGCAGCGTGGCACGCTTCGAGGCCGATCGCCCGGCCCTGTTTCGCAAGTACCTGGTCGCGCATGGCGACGGCGTGAAGGTCGGTCCGGATGTCGCGCAGCACGTGCGCTTCGACCAGCACAACCTGCTGGGCCGCCCGCCACGGGGCGCCGCGTTCGACCTGGTCATGCTGCGCAATGTGCTGATCTATTTCGACGCCGAGCACCAGCAACAGGTGCTGGCCGGCGCCCGGGCCGCGATGGGACCAAGCGCCCGCCTGGTCCTGGGCGAACAGGAATCCATCACCCGCCTGCAGACCGCGTTCGCGTTCGAGCAGGCCCATGTTTATCGTATTGGCGGAGAACCATCATGAGTATGCAAAGCCTGAGCCAGATGTCGCATGTGTTGTCCGGCCAGATGCAGATCGGCCAGGGCGAACAGGTCCTGACCGCGCTGCTGGGTTCCTGCGTCGGGATCGGCATGATCTGGCGCAAGCAGGGCCGCTGCGGCCTGGCGCACTGCTTCCTGCCTGATGGCGTCGAAGCAGGCGAGGGCTCAGCCCGCTACGTGAGTGCTGCCGTGCCGCGCCTGCTGGCAATGATGGGTGTGCGGCGCGAGCAGTACGACGAAGTCGACGTCGTCATCGCCGGCGGCGCGCGCATGCTGAACCTGCGCCCGGTGGGCGGCGCGGTCGGCACGCGCAATATCGAAGCGGCCCGCTCGCATTTGTCACTGCGCGGTCTGCAGGTGAGCTTCCAGGATGTGGGCGGCTCGCAGGGCCGGCGCCTGTCGATCGATTGCGATCAGCAGACGTTCAGCGTGGTACGCATCGCGCGCGAACAGGAGGTGCTGGCGGCATGAATACAGACACTGCAATGATGACTGCAACGATGGGCGATGTGCACGCGGCCGTGACGGCCATCGAACGACAAACGGCGTCTGCCGCGCGCGTGCTGCGCGAAGCAGCCGGCATGGAAGTGATGGGGACGTTCTTCCTGGCCGGGCAGGAGTTCGCGCTGCCGGCGTTGAACGTGCGCGAAGTGGTGGGCATGCCGGTGCGGATCACGCCGATCCCATTGTCACCACGCTGCCTGGAGGGCATCTTCACGCTGCGCGGCGCGGCGATCCCGCTGCTGAACCTGGGCCGCATTTTCGATCCGGCCGCACCTGGTGTGACGGGCGCGCAGCGCGTGGTAATCATCGATGTCGACGACATCCAGGTGGGCCTCGTGTTCGACGCCACCGGCGAAGTGCTGCGCGTGCGGCCCGAGCAGCGCGCCGGCCTGCACTGGCAACAGGGCGCTGCGCGCGGTGTTGTCGCCGGCACGATCACGCTGGCCGATGGCGCGCGCGTGCTGCAACTGCTGGACGCCGATGCGCTGGTGCGGATCGATAACGTGCCCCAGGTGCGCGCCCACGCCAGCGTGGCGCGCGACGCCTGGCGCATGCGTTTTTTGCGCCAGGCGCAGGGCCGCAAGTGCATCTCGTTTACTGTCGGCGGCCTGCGTTTCGCGCTGGCGATGGAAGCGATCCAGGAAATCATGCGCGTACCCGAACTGCTGCCATCGGTGATGGTTGGCCGCCTGTGCAAGGGCTGGCTGAACCTGCGCGGCGTGCCGGTCGGCGTGGTCGACTTCGGCGCGCTGCTCGGTTGCGGCCCGTCGCAGTCGGAGCCCCTTGATGCGCGCGTCCTGATCGTGCGCATCGGCGACGAGCAACTGGGCCTGCTGGTCGATGCGGTCGACGACATCCGCCCGTACTTCGACACCGACATCCTGCCCATCCCGCTGCTGGGCACTGCGCGCGGCGCGATGTACCGCGGCTGCCTGCCCAACGGGGAGCTGGGCGACAGCCTGTTCCTGGACCATGACCATCTGTTCTCGGAGTCGGAAGTGAGCGACATCTGCGCCGGCCATCGCCGTCTGTATGCACAAGAAGCCGGCGCCGCGTGCGCTGCCCGCAAGATGACCGGCGCGCGCCAGGTGTACCTGGCGTTTTCGCTCGATACCGGCTGGGCCGCCGACATCAGCCAGGTGCGCGAGATCGTCGATTTCGACGGCCTCGTCACCCGCCCGCCCGGCATGCCGGCCTGCGTGCACGGCATGCTCCAGGTACGCCAGCAGATGGTATGCGTGATCGACCTGCGCCTGTTGTACGGCATGGCGCCCTTGGCGGCAGCGCCGGCGACCGATGCAGCGCGCCGCATCCTGGTGCTCGAGCACGACGGCGAGCGGTTCGGCCTGATCGTCGACCGCGTCGACACCATCCTGTCACTGCCGGACACCCAGCGCCGCCCGTCACCGCAACTGCTGCGCGTAAACGGCCCGCAAGACATGCGCCAGGACAGCGCCGAAGTGCTCGAAGTGCCCGGCATCGACGGGCGCGAGGACGTGCTGACGTTGTTCGACAAGGAGAAGTTCATCATCACGTTACGCCAGCAGTTGGGCGCGGTGCATTGACATGCGACCAGGCGCTTCGATGTGATTCGGGGCGCAGTCAGCCTTATCTGGTGATGACCCTGATAGCCACCCTAAGCAATTGTTTTGGCGAACTCACCCGTTCGCCACCCAGCATCCAGCGCCCACCTCGGCAGGTGGCAGATAGCGCGCCGTTACCCCAGCTGATGAACTGCTGCTGACAGGCGTTCACGTTCTCCACGTGAAGGGCACTATTGCCCAGACGCTTTACACGCACCCTCACACGCAGGTCGATCGCCATCTGCGCGAGTCCGTGCTTGCGTCGAAGGCTCGATTTCCGTTAAAAGTTTCCCTCTAGTATTTGCATCTTGTGCGACGCACAAAAAATGTCGTTTTTATGGAATATCTTGCATGGATTTTTCAAATAAAAATCGAATGTTTAATCACTGTAAATACAGGTTTTTGAGAGTGACGGAGGTGATGGAGATGCACCTTGCCTTGCCCGTGTTGAAGAAAAAAAACGCCACAAAAAATGTTGAAATCCTAAGTTTCCTATGCTACGGTCATCATGTGGTCGGCATTAACTTATATGGCACTGCACCACTTTGAGGAGTAACAAGTTATACGCATCAGTTTGGTGAATATTTTTAATAAAAAATTTCAAGAGCGAAATTTCTTAATGGAATTTCACGGATCCGTGCCATTCCATCGGCATCGCTCTCGTCTGTTTTAATCGCAGCAACACTCGACGTGAATTCGTAGTGATGGTTTTTCGCAAGCTGGATTGGCAACCAAAAGGGACTGGCCATGAGAATGCGTAAAAGTGCGATTTCTACACTGCGCGAGGGATTCGCCCAGTTATCGACAGACGGCAGCATGCAGGAATGCCTGAGCAGGCTTTCGGAGCTGACCGCCGCCATCGTTGGCGCAAGGGATTGCATCATTCTGCTCTTCGACGAGGCTGAGGTGCCTGTGGCCGCTTTTCCGGAAGAGGCATGCTTTGGCTCATTGGCAAGCCAGCGGTCGGCACGCGGGAAGGGAGCCAGCCCCGTTATTCCGCTCGCAGGGAGGGGCGGTGCCAGTGGCAGAGATGCTGATGGGCACAAGGAAAGCATGGTGTCAGCCATTGTTCTGCATGGGAGAACCGTCGGCGTCATTCACGCCCGTGGTCCATTGCACCAGCGCGACTTCAGCATGGACGACCTCTATTCCTTCAATGTCGTGACGCCGATTGTTGCAAGGTCCATCCAGGTAAACCAATTGCAAAATATCCTGAAGTCCAGATTCGCTCAACTGGCACTCTCAAGGATGGACGAGTCGACTACCGGCAATTTGACAGGCGGCATCGTTGATCATCCCAATCAGATTGCCAGGCTGTTGGCCAGAGCGTTTTATCGTGAAATGCTCAAGGCAGGCTTCGATTTCAATCAGATCCTGTTTGCGGCGACCGAGGTTATTTCGGAACTTTCTACCAGCTTGCGCAAGCATAGTGCCAGGAAAAAAGAACGCGCGAACGATATTGGCGATTCGCTCAAAATAATCACTTAGCCATCTGTTTCGCGGGAATCCATGTTGCAGAAAATCCGTGAAGACGCCAGCGATGCAGCAATTGCATCGCAGCGCCACGCCGATTGATTCTGATAGCTGCACTGCTGTGAATGTGGAGAATCCAATGAACGTCTACAGTAATAATAACTCAGCGCATTGCGTTAATGAATTCTATCTGTGCGCTGATAATCAGGTTTTATATGCTGCACAGCAGCAGGTTAATGATATGGACCCATCGTCCGAATCCTTTTCGACGGATGCAGAGTCCATTGCGTGCATGGGCAGCATTCTGAACGCCCATTTACGCAGCGCACACGGGCCACTATCTCAGAGGCTCATTCCCTTGCAGCGGCGGTTTGAGATCATTGCCCAGACGTATCCCGGCGCTCCCGCAGTGCGGTGCCGCGATCAGGTACTCAGTTACGGCGAACTCGATACCGAGGCTGACGAACTGGCGCTCCATCTGCAAAACGAGGGACTTGCTGCTGGCAGTTTTTGCATCATCCGGATGGAACCGTCACTGGCACAGGTGCGCGCAATCCTCGCCATCCTGAAGGCCGGCGCCGTCTGTCTGCAGTTCGATCCGGCGCTGTCGGCCCCGCGCATGGCAGCAGTCCTGGCGCTTTTGTGTCCGGCAATGATGTTCGTGCATGGCACCACGTGCGATCTGCCGGGCGGCGGCGCCATGCGCGTTGTGTACTGCGAGGACAAGCCGGCGCAACTGCCGTATGGCTGGCCGGACGAAGTCCCGGTGGGACCCGCCACACCAGCGCATGCATTCGCAGGACTTTCCCACAGCGGCGGCATGTGCATCTGGATCTGTACCCATCTCGGGCTTGCCCGGTCTCTGGACGGGATGCCCAGTCCTGCGCCCCTGGCCGGCTGCGGCGCCGATCCCGCCGCAATGTGGCGTCCGCTGTCGTCCGGCGCGTTACTGACGATCCCTTCGTGCGCATAGGCGTTCATGCGACTTCTGTCACTCACAACCATGGAGAATCCGATGAATCTCGCCCACCCCGTTCATCACGCGCCGCCGGTGATCGCCATCAGCCCGCAACACCGGCTTGCGCCCCAGGTGGCCATTGCCGCAAGCCGCGCGGGCGCGCTTGGCCTGCTCGATCTGGGGCTCCGGACGGACAGTGGCGCCATGCTGGCGGCCGTGGCCGAACTCGTTCGTTCGGCCGGTGCGACGGCCAACTGGGGCTTGCGCTGCGACCTGTTCGAGGCTGCTGCCGACACCCTGGAGCACTTGCCCGCCCTGATCGGCTTGCAGGAGCCCGTGCCGGTCCTGCTGCTGGCCGGCGCCGGCGTCGGCACCGGCGCATTGGCCCGCGATGTGGGCTTGGCACGCACGCTGGCACGCCTGATCTACCTCGAGGTGCGCGATTTGTCCGGGGCGCGCGCGGCGCAGGAGGCGGGGGCCGATGGCGTGATCCTGAAAGGCCATGAAGCAGGCGGCCAGGTCAGCGACCGTTCGTCGTTCATGCTGGCGCAGGAGTGCAGCGGGGCGCTGGACATTCCCTACTGGATCCAGGGGGGCATCGGCATACACAGCGCGGCGGCGGTCATGCTGTCGGGCGCGGCTGGCGTGGTGCTTGGCGAACAGCTGTGGCTGGCTGCCGAGGCGCCGCCGGCGCCCGGCGCGGCCAACTGGGACGGACTGGACGGTACGGAAACCGCGCTCGTGGGAAGCGACGGAGAAAGCTACCGCTGTTTTGCCAGAAGCGGGCGCAGCCGGCTGCGCGCCATCGAGCGCGCAGTCGCGCAGGGGACCGACTGGCGGGCGCTGCTGCTGGATGGCTTGCTCGCTTCCGAGGACGGCTTGCTCGCCGTCGGCAGTGATATCGCCCTGGCCGGTCCGCTGGCGCGCCGCTACGGCACCGTGGGCCGCATCGTGACGGCCATCGGTGCGGCCATCGGAGACCGGCTGGTGCAGGCGGCCGCCCAGCAAGTCCTGGCGCCCGATGCAGCACTCGCGCAGGCGCACGGCACCCGGTTCCCCGTCGTCCAGGGCCCGATGACCCGCGTCAGCGACGTTGCGCCCTTTGCGCGGGCGGTAGCCGAGGCAGGCGCGCTGCCATTCGTTGCGCTGGCCGTGCTGCGCGGTCCTGAGGTCTCCACGCTGCTGAGCGCGACCCGGGCGCTGATGGGCGATCTGCCGTGGGGCGTGGGAATCCTCGGTTTCATGCCGCGCGAGCTGCGCGACGAACAGATGGCGGTGTTGCGCGAGGTGCGGCCGCCATTCGCCGTCATCGCCGGCGGGCGCCCGGGCCAGGCGCGCGAACTCGACGAACTGGGCATCGTCACCTACCTGCATGTGCCATCGCCCGGCCTGTTGCGCAGCTTCCTCGATGCCGGTGCGCGCCGCCTGGTGTTCGAGGGCAGCGAGTGCGGCGGCCATACCGGTCCCCGCACCAGCTTCGTGCTGTGGCAGCAGGCCATCGACATCCTGCTCGAGGCCGGACTGAAAGACCCGGGCGCGGTGCAGGTGCTGTTTGCCGGCGGTATCCATGACGCGGCGTCGGCGGCGATGGTGGCACTGATGGCCGCGCCGCTGGCTGCGCTGGGCATGAAGGTCGGCGTCCTGATGGGTACCGCCTATCTCTTCACGGACGAGATCGTGGCCAGCGGTGCCATCGTCGAGGAATTCCAGCGCCAGGCCATCGCCTGCGAGGACACGGCGCTGCTGCAGTCGGGGGTTGGTATCTACACACGCTGCGCCCGAACCGCGTTCTGCGACGAATTCGGCGCCATGCGGCGCCAACTGATCGTCGAGAGCAAGTCCGAGGAAGACACGCTGATGGCGCTGGAGCTGATGAACATCGGACGCCTGCGGATCGCCTCCAAGGGCATCACACGCAACACTGCACCAGAAGGGGAGGCTGCGCCGCGCTACGTGTCGATTGACCCGGAAGGGCAGCGTCGCGAAGGGCTGTACATGCTGGGCGACGTGGCGCGCCTGCGCCGCAGTACCTGCACCCTGGCCGCGCTGCACGCCGCGGTGTCGGTCGACAGCGTAGGCCTGCTGCGCGCACGCGCCGCGGCCATCCCGGCCGCGCCGCCGCCGCGGGCGCGTGAACCAATCGCCATCGTCGGTATGGCGTGCAATTTTCCACGTGCACACGGACTACGCGCCTACTGGCAGAATATCCTGCACGGCGTCGATGCGATCACCGAGGTGAGCGACGAGCGCTTTGCGTCCGCCCGATTGTTCGATACCCGGCGCGCGCCCGACCGGATCTATGCGAAATGGGGCGGCTTCCTCGACGACATCGCATTCGACCCGCAGCACTATGGCATCGCGCCGGCGACCTTGAGCGTCATCGAGCCGGCGCAGCTGCTGGCGCTCGAGGTGGCGCGCCAGGCCCTCGAGGACGCCGGTTTTGTCCAGCGCCCGTTCGCCCGCGAACGCACCGCCTGCATCATGGCCGTCGGCGGCGTGAACGAGCTAAGCACAATCTACAATTTCCGGACCTTGCTGCCCCTGTACCTGGACAAGGTCGACGGCCTGCCGGAAGAGACCCGGCGCCACATCGTCGACACGCTGTTCGAGCAGGTACTGCCGAAGTGGACCGAGGATACGTTCCCGGGCATCCTCGGCAACGTGGTGGCAGGACGGGTCGCCAACCGGTTCGACCTGGGCGGCAGCAACTTCGCCGTGGACGCCGCCTGCGCATCGTCGCTCGCTGCGCTCGAGATCGGCTTTCGGCAACTGCGCGACGGCGATGCCGATGTCGCCCTGGTGGGCGGCGTCGACTGCACCAACAGCCCGGTTGGCTACATGTCGTTTGCCCAGACCCACGCGCTGTCGCCGCGCGGCCGCTCCCGGCCATTCGACGCGGGCGCCGACGGCATTGCCATCAGCGAAGGCGTGGGCGCCGTGGTGCTCAAGCGCCTGAGCGACGCCGAACGCGACGGCGACCGCATCTATGCCGTCATCGATGGTGTCGGCAGCGCCAGCGACGGCCGCAACCGTAGCCTGACAGCGCCCCATCCGCCCGGGCAGGTGGCGGCAATACGGCGTGCCTACCGCGAAGCCGGGTTCGATCCGGCCAGCGTCACGCTGATCGAGGCCCACGGCACGGGCACGGCGCTGGGCGACAAGTCCGAAATCACGGCGCTCGGCATGGTGCTTGGTCAAACCCCGACGCCCGCCTGCGCGATCGGGTCGGTCAAGTCGATGATCGGCCATACCAAGGTGGTCGCGGGTCTGGCTGGCCTGATCAAGGCCGCGCTGGCGCTGCAGAACCGGGTGTTGCCACCAACGATCGGGGTCGAACGGCCGATCGCCGAACTGCAGGCGGCCGGCTCGCCGCTGTACGTCAACAGCGAAACCAGACCCTGGCTGCACCTGGGACGCGCCCATCCGCGGCGCTGCGGGGTCAGCGCATTTGGCTTTGGCGGCACCAATTTCCACGCGGTGCTGTCCGAATATACCGGCACCTACCGGCCGGCAGACGTGGTCAGCCTGCAGCCGCGCGGCGTGGAGCTGTTCGCCTTCGCCGGCGCCACTCGTGACGAGATCCAGGGGACGGTGCGGCGCCTGCTCGAAGGCCTGGCGGGCGCACCGGAGGTCGACCTTGCCCGGCTGGCCTTCGCGCTCTACAGCGAACAGCATGTCGTGCGCCATGCCAACGGTGGTCAGCCGTGCCGGCTGGTGCTGGTGGCCGGATCGTGCGCCGACCTGCGCCAGAAGCTGCAGCGCGCGTTGGCGCTGCTGGCCGAGCAGGGCCAGTTTCGCCAGGCGCCGGGGCTGCACTACCGCGAAAGCGTGGGGGCGGTGGGCAGCATCTGTTTCCTGTTTCCCGGCCAGGGGGCGCAACGGGTCAACATGCTGCGCGAACTCGTCTCGAGCCTTCCCGCGCTGCATGCGTGCTTCGAGCAGCCGTCGGCAGGCGACGCGTCGCAGCCGCGCATCGCCGACCTGATCTATCCGCTGCCTGCCTTCGATGACGCCACGCGCGACGCCCAGCGCCAGGCGCTGAATGCGACCGACATTGCCCAGCCAGCGCTCGGGATGACCAGCCTGGCGGCATTCGACGTGCTGACCAGCTACGGTTTGCGGCCCGACTTCGTGGCCGGGCACAGCTACGGCGAATACGTGGCCCTGTGCGCCGCCGGCGCCATCTCGCGTGACGACCTGATACGGATATCGATGGTGCGCGGCCGTTTGTCGGCCATGGCCCCGGGCGGCGCCATGGCGGCGCTCGACGTCGGCGGCGAAGCGGCGGCGGCCGCGATTGCGCGCCACGGCCTGGCGGTGTCGCCCGCGAATCTGAATGCGCCGGACCAGACGATTATCGCCGGCAGCGAGGATGCGATCGAGGCGGCGCAGACGGCACTGGCGCAGGACGGCATGCGGGTCAAGCGCCTGGCGGTGTCGACCGCGTTTCACTGCAGCCACATGGCGCCGGCCAGGAGCGCGCTGGCCGACGCACTGGCCGACATCCCCTTCGCGGCGCCGCGCATTCCGGTGTTCAGCAACCTGACGGCAGAACCGTATCCGGAACACGAGAACGAGATTCGCAGGCTGCTGGCGCGCCACATCGCCGAACCGGTGCGATTCGTCGATGAAATCGAGGCGCTGTACGCGTCCGGCGTGCGGGTCTTTATCGAGTGCGGCCCCGGCTTGATCCTGACCGGACTGGTGGGGCGCATCCTGGGCGTGCGGGCGCATACGGTGCTGGCGCTGGATGCGCCCGAACGGGATGGATGGGAGCAACTGGCGCAGTTGCTCTCGCAGGCAATGGCTGCTGGCCTGCTGGTGGACATGGCGCCATGGTTTGCCGGGCGCGGCCTTGCTGTGCAGGGGATCGACGACGTCTTCGCGCATGAACGCCGCCGCACCGAACACGGGCCATTGATCTGGCGGGTGAACGGTGGCCGCGCCGTGCCCTGGGCAGGCCCGACCGCCGCAGCGGTGGCCGCCACGCCGGTCCCGGGAACAGCTGCCTCTTTCGCCCCGGGTACAGCCGCCCCGGCTGCCCCTGCGGCCACTATTTCCAGTGCAGCGTTACCGGCCCGTCCGATCCAGGTTTTCGCCAACCCACCGCCAGTGCCAGCAGTGGCGCCGCGCGATGTTTCCCATCATTTCAGGAGATCCACCATGAGCACCAACGAGTTTGTTCCGGATGATCTTGCGCGGCATGCCACGGCGCCGCTGGCGACCCGCCCGGCAGGGGCCAACGAGTTGTTGCAGATACAGGATGGCCTGGCGCGCCTGCTTGCGTTCCAGTCCGACCAGCAGCACAGCCTGCGCCATTTCCTCGACTTCCAGGCGCAACTGGCGGGTCTTGCGCCGCCACCGCAGGCCATGTGGTCCGCCAGCACGATGGCGCCATCCCACGACCGCTTGCAGATCGACAATGCGCCGTTACCCATGCAGATGTCGCCGGCCACACCTGCAGCAACCCCCATGTTCTCGCCCGTGCCTGCGGTCGCGCCATCGGCCTTGGCCACCGCCGCATCCGCGGCGCCGCGCAAGCCCATCGAGGCGCCCCTCGTGCCCATGCTGTTTTCACACGAACCGGCAGCCGCGCCGCAACCGGTCACCGCCATTCTCAGCGGGGCGAGCGCGCCAGACACGGCGACCAGTGCGGGGTCGGCGACCGTCGCCGAATTTTCCGCTGAGTTGTTAAAGGCGGTATCGGCGCGCACCGGCTATCCGGTCGACATGCTCGACCTGGACGCACATATGGAAGCAGACCTGGGGATCGATTCGATCAAGCGGATCGAAATCTTCAGCGGCCTGACCCAGCGCAATAGCCTGGTGGGTGATCGCGACGAAGAAAAGATGATCGAAGAGCTGAGCGGATTCAAGACCTTGCGCGAGGTCGAGGCCTGGTATGCGCAGCTGTTCGCGCAAGCCACAACGGCCGCATTGTCTACCGATGTGGCACTGGCAGGAGGTGCCCTGCCAAAAAAAGCCTTGGCTCCACTTTCTCGGCTGGATGAGGAAGTGGAGTCGTTCGACCTGTCGCCACAGCCCGACCCCGTGCGCAGCTACGTGGTTCAGGCGCGCAGCGCTGACGCCACGGCTGACGGCGCTGCGGCCTGGCCACCAGGTTGCAGGATCGTGCTGGTGGGCGCTGTCTCGGCGCTGGCCAACGCCCTGCATGAGCGACTTGCTGCGCAGGGCTGCACGGTGCGGCAGCTGGTGCCGGGCGCCGCCACCCGCGCCGTCGATACATGGCGCCTCGACGTCGATTTGTCGTCGCTTGAATCGGTGCTCCCCATCGCGCAACTGGTGGCGGCGGAAGGGGAACCGGTGGCGGCGTTGATCAACCTGATGGGCCACGATGAGGCTGCGGCCGGAACGGACCATCGCAACGATGCGCGGGCACTGTTCCTGCTGCTCAAAGTGCTGGGCCCCGGTTTGCGCCGCGACACAGCGGACGGCGCCGGCCGCCTGGTGAATGTGACCGCGTTCGATGGCCGCTTTGGCCTGGACGGGCCGGGCGGCCAGGGGCCCGGCAGCGCCGGTACGCTCGGTGTGGCCAAGTCGGCCGCGCGGGAGTGGAGCCAGATACGCGTCAAGTGCATCGACGCCGCGCCGGCGCTGGCGCCGGACTGGCTGGCCGAACAGGTGCTCAAGGAAATGTTCAGCGACGATCCCGAGGTCGAAATCGGCTTCAGCGCGCAAGGACGCTGCCGGATCTGCCTGGCGCCGCGCACCATCGAGAGCGGCGCGTTGTCCGACCTGATGCTGGGCGACGATGCGGTGGTGCTGGTGACCGGCGGAGCTTACGGCATCACGGCCGACCTGACCCGCATGCTGGCCGAGAAATACCGTCCTCGACTGGTGCTGGTCGGGCGCAGCCCGGAACCCGGCGACGAAAGCGGGGTAACGCGCGGCATCGTCGACAGCGCCGAGCTGCGCCGCCGTCTGACCGCAGAGCTCAAGGCGGACGGGGGCAAGGTAACGCCGGTGCAGGTGGAAGCGGCCATGGGCAAGGTCTTGAAGGAGCGCCAGATCCGCGTCAACCTTGCGGCCCTGCGCGAGGCCGCCAGCGCGCTCGAGTACCACTGCCTCGACGTGCGCGACGGCGCCGCCCTTGGCGCGCTGGTTGACGACGTGTATGCGCGCCTGGGCCGTATCGACGGTGTCCTGCATGGTGCCGGCGTCATCAGCGACAAGCTCATCGCGAACAAGCCGCTGGCTGCGTTCGATGCCGTGTACGACACCAAGGTCGTTCCCGCACTGGTGATGGCGAGCCGGCTGCGCATGCAAGGGCTGCGCTTCATTGCATTCTTTTCATCGGTCGCAGGCCGCTTCGGCAACATCGGACAGGCCGACTACAGTGCCGCCAACGAAGTGTTGAACAAACTGGCCGGGCAATTAAGCCATGCCTGGCCGCACCTGCACGCGCTGGCGATCAACTGGGGGCCATGGGATGCGGGCATGGTCAACGACGATCTGCGCCGGCTGTATGCGGCGCGCGACATCCGGCCGATTGCACCGGCCACGGGACGGCGCCTGTTCCTCGAAGAACTCGAGCATGGTCCGCAGCGTCAGGCCGAGATCGTGATTACTTCCAGCATCAGCCAGATCGCAGCGTTGCGCCTGGTGTCGTAGCGGCGCTGCCGCGGGTTCGCCCATCCCTCACCGATCCATCACGCCTTCAGACAGGAGCAGCAGATGACGACGAACGCCAAGCCGGTACTGGTCAACTTCGAGCCGGTACAGGTCTCGAAGCCAGTTTCTCAAAGGATCGCGCTGCAGGTGTCTGCCTATGGCATGGCGCGCGGCTATTGCAAGGCGCGCGGCATCGACGATGTGGCGGGCCGCGGCCAGATACTGGCCGAGATTCAGAGCAAATTCGACAAATACGCCGTGTCGGCCGAACAGATCAAGCGACGCCAGCTGGTTTTCTTCCCCCGGATCAGCGACCTGCGTTTTTCCGAAGGCGAACTCGTGCTGGCCGAGCCGGAACATGAATACCTGCGCATTTTTACCGGTCCGGATGACATCAAGGGCGTCGACCTGAAGGCGCGCCACGAGAGCTACGGCAAGATCGTCGGGGATTGCCTGACCCGCATGTATGCCGATGCCGAGTCTGCACCGGACGACATGATCCACGTCACCTGTTCCGGCTACCTCGCGCCCAGTCCGGTCGAACGCATGGTCGCGCGCAAGGAATGGTTTGCCACCACCGTCACTCACAGCTACCACATGGGGTGCTATGGCGCTTTCCCGGCCATCAAGATGGCGCACGGCTTCCTGGCCTCATCGCGTCTGGGGGTCACGCGGCCCAAGCAGCGGGTCGATATCGTGCACACCGAACTGCTGTCGGGCCATACCAACGTCGAAGACTTCGGCATCGAGAACATCATCACGATGACCCTGTTCGCCGACGGCTTCATCAATTATTCGATGTGCTCGGACGACTATGCGCGTCAACGCGGGCTGTCGGGGCTGCGCATCCTTGCGTTCAATGAGCACCTGTTGCCCGACTCGGCCGAGGACATGACCTGGGTGCCTGCCTCGCATCAGTTCCAGATGACGCTGTCGGTGATGGTGCCGATCGTGATCAAGCGCCATGTGTACCGCTTCGTCGAAGCGCTGTTGCAGGGGATCGGCATCGATTTCGAGGATGACAAGGAAAGCCTGATGTTCGCCATTCATCCCGGAGGGCCGAAGATCGTCGAGCACATCCAGGACGAGCTCGGCCTGCGCGACGACCAGGTCGCCGTCAGCAAAGCGGTGTTTCGCGAAAACGGCAACATGTCGTCGGCGACGGTGCCGCACATTCTGAAGGAAATCATCGCGGAGACCGCGATCCCGCCGGGGACCAGGGTCGTGTGCCTCGGCTTCGGCCCCGGCCTGACCGTAACCGGCCTGGTACTGGAGAAGATCTGATGGCACACCCCCACCACCATCTTGCCGCCGGCGCGGCGCCGGTCGTCGGCCGCATGTTCGAAGCCGCCATGTACGACGACGACGCGGCCACACCTGGCCTCGCACCTGCACCCGCGTCTGCACTTGCATCCGCGCCGGCGGGCGAGGAGAGCCCGCACCGGCTTCCGTTCGTTGCCGACATCCTGGCATGCCGGCCTGGTGCAAGCATTACCGTGGCGCGGCGCCTGGTGCTGGAACGCGACCTGTTCCTGGCCGACCATAACTTCGTCGCGCCGGAAGTCAAGCCTCTGGCCGACTGCTTCCCGGTGCTGCCGATGACGGTGAGCCTGGAAGTCATGGCCGAAACCGCGGCCTGCCTGGCACCCGGATACGGGCTGGTCGGGATCGAAGGTGTCATTGCACGGCGCTGGATTGCCGTGACCGATGGCGGCGCGCTGGACTTGCGGATCGAGGGCAGGGTAGTGCGCCAGGCACCGGCCGGGGACCATGACGGCTGCGCGCGGATCACGGTGCAGGTCCATGCAGGAAGCGAGGCGACGGCCGCGATCGAGGCAACGCTGCTGTTCGCCACGCATTATGATGCCGCGCCGCCGGCTTTCGATGCGCGCACGGCAGGCGCCGCGCCGGATGCGGTCACACTCGATGGTAGCGCCGTGTACGCGACGCGCCAGCTGTTCCATGGTCCGCGTTTCCAGGGCCTGGATGGTCCGATCCGCCTCGGCCCGGAGGGCGCCAGCGCGACGATGCTGCTCAGGCCGGCGCACGACTGGTTCGCCGGACAGCCGTGCCCGCAGCTGCTGTGCGATCCCGCATTGCTCGATACGGTCGGCCAGCTGATTGGGGTCTGGTGCATGCAACATGGCGGTACTACCTTTCCGATCGGCCTCGACCGGATCGATTTCCATGGTCCCACGCCCGCGCCGGGCACCCGGGTGCCGGTCGTGTTCCACGTCGCCAGCCGCCAACTGAAGATGTTTGGCGCCGACGTCGACATTGGCGATGGTGCCGGCGGTACCTGGATGCGCATTCGCGGCTGGAAATCCTGGGAATTCCAGTGGCCGGCGCAGCTGGTTGCGTTTCAGCGCCGGCCCGGCCAGGTGCTGCTCAGCACAGCGCAAGCCTTGCCTGGCGTGGGCGCGGGTGTCGGCGCCGTCTGCCAACGCGTGACGGAGGCGCAGATCGCCGGCTTCGACTTGGCATTGCTGGCACGTCATTATCTGCACACCACTGAAATGGCGCAATTTCTCGCCAAGAAGGCGCTGCCGAAGCGTCAGCTCGAATGGCTGCTGGGCCGCATCGCGGCCAAGGACGCAGCCCGGGCCTGGCGCGCCGCGCAGCATGGCGGTCCCCAATTGCATCCCGCCGCGTTCGCCATCATCAACGACGCTCGTGGCCAGCCGCACCTGGCCGCGTGGCCGGACGCCATGCCGGTCCCGTTCATCAGCATTGCGCACTGCGCCGGGCAGGCAGTGGCACTGGCCGCAGCAGGCCCGGTCGGGATCGATATCGAGCAGGTCGTCGCGCACGATGATGGCTTCCTGGCCGCGTTCAGCAGCACGGCCGAGCGCCGCCTGCTCGCCGGCTGCGCCCACCCGGAGCATGACACCTGGGTGACGCGCCTGTGGTGTGCCAAGGAAGCGATGGGCAAACGCATGGGCAGCGGCGTTGATGGCGCTCCCCAGGATTTCGAAGCGCATGCGCTGGGTGCAGACGGCAGCCTGCAGCTGGTGCACTGGCCGAGCGGGGTAGCGGCCTGCATCGCCACCCTGTGCGATGGCGACATGATGCTGGCGGTCGACCTGTCGGCAATGTAATGGAAACCGCGAATAACCGAGGAGGCGCAATGACGACGTCACTTGCCGCACCGCTGCTCGAGATGCGCAGCGTAAACAAACATTATCTGATGGGGGAGAGCCGGATCGATGCCCTGCAAAGCATCGACACGACGATCCGGGCGGGGGAATTCGCGGCGATCTGGGGGCCGTCCGGATCGGGGAAATCGACGTTCTGCAATCTCATTGGCCTGCTCGATACCCCGTCCTCGGGCAGTGTGCATTTTGAGGGCCGGGATGTCTCGTGCCTGAGCGACGACCAGCGCAGCATGCTGCGCAACCGCGCCATCGGCTTCGTGTTCCAGGGGTTTAACCTGATCCCGGTTCTGTCGGCGCTTGAGAACGTCATGTTGCCGCTGCAACTGGCCCATGTCGGCGCACGCGCTGCGCGCGAGGCTGCGACCCGGCGCCTGGACGAGATGGGCCTGGGCAGCCACCTCGCGCATCGCCCGGCCAAGCTGTCCGGCGGCCAGCAGCAGCGCGTGGCGATCGCCCGCGCGCTGGTGGGCGCGCCGGCGCTGGTGGTGGCGGATGAGCCGACCGCCAACCTCGATTCGGAGAACGCGTTGAAGGTCATTGCGCTGATGCGCGCGATCAGCCGGCGCGAGGGGACTGCGTTCGTATTTTCCACCCACGACCAGCGCCTGCTCGAGCGCGTGGACCGGCGCCTGATGCTGCATGACGGTCTCATCGTCGATGACCTGCAAGTTGTGCCAGGCATCGTGCCACTGCGGGAGCACATATGCTGACCTGGATGAAACTGGCTGTCAGGAACCTGTTCCGCAATGGACGGCGCTCCCTGTTCACGGTCCTGGCGATCGCCCTCGGCTTTGTGGCGGTGAATGTGCTGGGCGGCTTCACAACCTATATCTTCAACAGTCTCAAGGAAAGCTACATCTATGCCGAGGCCAACGGGCACATGACGCTGTTTCGTGCCGGCTTCCTCGACCAGGGCAAACTCGACCCGACCCGCTACCTGCTGACCCGCGAACAGCAGGCCACGATTCATCAGGTGCTCGCGCAACACCCGGAAGTGCTGGTCAGTACGCCGCAACTGCAGATCTCCGGGTTGTTGAGCAACGGCCAGGTATCGACGATCTTCGTGGCGTCGGGCAGGGTACCGTCCGATATCGCGAAGATTGCCGGTCTGGCAAACGACGGCCAGGGCGTCAGGATGTACGACGGCCGGGCCCTGGCCGACGAAAACCGCCAGGGCATCGGCGTCAGCCATGGCCTGGCAAAAGTGCTCGGCCTGAAACTCAGCACCACCGCAGTGGCGATGGCGCCCACCGTCGGCGGCCAGATCAATGCGCTGGACGCCAGTCTGGTCCAGTTGGTCGATGCCCCGATCGAAGCGCTGGAGGACAAGCTGGCGGTGGTGCCGCTGGCGTTCGCCCAGGAGCTGTACGACACGGCCGGTGTCGACCGCATCACGCTGCTGTTGACGCGCAGCGCGCTGCCCGAGACCCTGCGCCAGCGCCTCGCGGCCGAGTTCCGCGAGGCCGGTCTGGAGCTCGACATGCGCACCTGGACCGAACTGTCGCCGTTCTATACCAAGGCCAAGAAGATGTTCGACGTGATCTTCGTGGTCAGCTTCCTGATCGTGTTCACGATCGTGGTAATGAGCGTCGTCAACACGTTCACGATGGCGGTCCTCGAGCGTACCCGCGAAATCGGCACGCTGCGCGCGCTGGGCATGAAGCGGCGCGGCATTGTCGGGCTGTTCGGGCTGGAGAGCGTGGTGCTGGGCGGTTTCGGGGCGCTGGCAGGCATCGGGCTGACCCTGCTGATCGTGGCCATCGTCGGCTGGCTGCAGCCGACCTGGATTCCGCCGCAGATGGCACGCCGGGTCCCGCTGCAGATCCACCTGGTGCCCGCGTACTGGCTGTTCAGTACGGTCCTGCTGATGTTGCTCTCGATCTTTTCCGCCATCGTGCCGGCACGCAAGGCAGCGCGCATGCCGATTACCCATGCCTTGGGCTATGCCTGAGCGACCCGTGCCCGGATGCTGCTCCGGGCGCCATGAAAGGACCGCCATGAACTTGAATCACTTTCCCCGTCCGGCGCGCCGCGGCCGGGCCGCCATGCCGGGCGCGCTGCTGCTGTCCCTGTTGCTGGGCCTGCTGCTGTCCCCGGGCGCCGGTGCCGAGCCGTCTTCCGAGGCGATCCTGAAGGCAGCTGATGAAGCGCGCGGCAGCATCAGTGGACTGGTCTGGCAGGTAGCGGTCGAATCGACCGAGAACGAGCGCGTGCTCGATACGCTGGAGTACGACATCAAGGTGCGGGCGTTCAACATCGCAGGTACCAGCCTGGCGCCACCCAAGTACCGGGGCAACAAGATACTGATGCTCAATACGAGCATGTGGTTCTACAAACCGGGCCTGAGCCGGCCGGTGCCGATCTCGCAGCGCCAGAAGCTGATGGGTGACGCCTCGTACGGCGACATTGCATCGACCAATTATGCCGAGCATTACAGCGCGACCCGACTCCCCGACGAAGTCGTCGATGGCGAAGAGTGCTATGTGTTCGACCTGAAGGCCCGGATCGGGAAGGTCACCTATGACCGGATCGTCTACTGGGTGTCGAAGCAGCGCCAGCTCGGGCTCAAGGCCGATTACCTCACGGTGTCCGGAAAGAAATTCAAGTCGGCCTCGATGGAATACGGGAACAGTGTCGAATTCCACGGTCAGCGCCGGCCCTTCCTGTCGCGCATCGCTCTGCGCGGTGAACTGCTGAACGGCACCGTGACGTACCTGCAATTACGCAGTCCGCGGATCGAGCCGATCCCGGACTATGTCTTCGACCTCAATCTGTTCATGCGATAAGGCCGACAATGCGCAACCTTGCCTTGATTCCCATGCTCGGCTTCGGACTCTGCGGTGCCGGCGCGGCGGTCGCTGCCGAGACCCTTGCCGATGAACTGGCGAATGGCTTTTATTCGCGCATCAATCTGCTGGGCTACGATCTGTATCAGGACGTGGAGCAGTCGCTGCTCAATCCCGGCAACGTCCTCGGCATCGCGCACAACGAGGCAGAACTGCAGTTCCGTCCCGATTTCAACCTCAAGTGGAAAAAGTTCGAATTCGACCTCAAACCGCGCTTCCAGACTTCGCGCGCGAGCGTGGTGTACACCGGCCCCGTCGCGCGAGCGCTGCGTCGCGACTTTCCCTTCGTCTACCAGGGCATCGTGCGCTTTCTCGCCGACGAGAGTCGGGACAGTTCCTACATCAATGAAGGCACGGTGCGCTTTCTCGCCGGCGAGCGGCTGGTGCTGAGCTACGGCAGGGAAAACCTGCAGTGGGGACCATCGGCGCTGCTCTCGCCATCCAATCCATTCAATGCAAACAACGGCAGGGTCAATCCGAACCTGGAGCTGCCCGGGCTGGATTACGCGCGCGCCGTGTGGGTAGTCAGCCCGGCGCTGACGGCGTCGGTCATCGTCAATACCGGCAAGGGCAGGCTGGATGCCGGCCAACGCTATCGCAAGGCCAGCGCGATCAAGATGGATTACACCAGCGACGGCGCGTTCTTTTCCGTGATCGCGTCGAAGGCGGACGGCGAGCGCGTCCGTCTTGGCGGTTTTGCCGGCTGGAACGTGTCGGACGCGTTGAGCGTGCGCGCCGAGGTCAGTGCAGCCGGAAACGGCGCTGACGATCGTCTCGGAACGCGCCGGCGCGATCGCCAGCTGCTGCTGGGCGGATCCTACACACTGGAATCCGGTCCGACGCTGTCGGCTGAATTTTTCTGGAACAACGACGGTTGCGCTGACGCCCCGATCCAGGTGTGTGTACTGCTTCGCGGGACCTTGCTTGACCCCGTCCGGCCGCTGGTACGCCGCCGCTACGCGATGCTCCAGCTCGTCAAGACGGAGATCGCGGGCAAGCTGAACGTCTACGCGCGCGCGACCAGGAACCTGGATGACCGCTCGTCCCAGCTGACGGTCAACCTCGAGTATGAGCTGGGGCAGCACTGGCAGTTGTATGTGATTCCGACCTGGTACCACGGTACGCGGGAGAGCGAGTTCGGCAGCCTGCTGAACCGGTCCCTGTTCGCCGGGGCTTCCTACACGTTCTAGCGCCGTATCCCGATCCCGCTCGCGCCCGCCCCCCGGCGGGCCGTGTACGGCATGCGGCACGACCTTTGGAGAATACGATGACAGCTGCACCGAGTTTTGCTTTCGTGACGATGGGAAGCGGCGATTTCCTGGGTTCCACCGTGCGCGACCTGATGCTTGCCAACGCGCTGCACCGGCGCGGCTTCAAGGTCGTGGTGTACTGGATGATGGAAATCAATGCCGACCTGGCTGACCCCGGCATCGAACAACGAATCCTGTGTCACGGTACCCGTTATCATTTCGCGCGCCCGTCAGCGCTGCTGGACCGGGTGCTCGGCCGCTTGCTGTTCCTGCTGCCCAAGCGGGTCCGGGTGCGCTCGGTACAGGGGCGCAGCGGCTATGTCGACCGCCTGCTGGGCAATCTGGTCAATTCGCTGTACGGCAGTTCCGAGGGTGATCCTGCGCTGGCGCGGCGCCTGCGCGACCTGCTCGCGGGCGACCAGATCACCCATCTGATGATGAGCTTCGCATCGATTGGCCCACTGGCGCTGCAGGCCAAACAAATGGGCGGGCACGACTTCGATTACTTGCTGACGTTCCAGGGCGACGAGGAGTTTGCCGCCCATGCCAGGCGGCTCGGCGTGTTCGAGCGGTTTCGTATCCTGGTCGCCGAGAGCCTGCGTGCATCGCCGTGGCCCGCCATCGTCGTCAGTGCCGATTACGCCAATCGCATCGTTGACGAGATCGAGGTGGCGCGCGCTGATATCGCGGTCGTGTACAACGGCGTCGAGCAAGCTGTGGCCGGTATTCAGCATTCGTTCGCCGCGTTGCAGGCGGTCTTTCCCGGGTTGTCGCCGCATTTTCCGATCGTTGTGTATGTCGGCCGCCAGGATGTCGAGAAAGGCGTCGACCTGCTGCTGTACGCAATGCGCATGCTGGCGCGCCGCAACGTACGGGCGCAGCTCGTCGTCTGTGGTTCGACGGCCAAGGGCATCGGCTACCGCAAGGTGCTGACCGATCTGGCCGGACACCTCGGCCTGCCGGTGTTCCAGGCCGGTTCGGTTTCGAGAGAGGTGCGCGACGCGCTGTTCGCACACAGCCACTGCGTTGTGTATCCATCGGTCAATCGCGAACCGTTCGGCATGGTGGTGGCCGAAGCGATGGCCCAGGGCGCACCGGTGCTGGTGCCGGACTATGGCGGCGTTGCCGAAGTCGTGCGCGCTGGCGACAGGATCGGCGGACTCACGTTCAAGGCCTGGGACAGCGGCGACCTGGCCGACCAGCTGGAACGGCTGCTGCTGGACCGGCAATTGCACCGGCAACTGGCGCGCCAGACGCGCAATGTGGCAGCGCGATTCAGCGTGGACAACATGGCCGCCGATGTGCTGGGGCATGTCGGCATCACCTATCCCCAGCCTGGCCGGGCCGGCGCGCACAGCGCGGCGACGGCGGCGACCGTCTAGCCGGTGCGGAGGTATCCCGTGCCGACAATCGACATCCGCACCCCGATCCGCGCGATATGGGAAGAGTTCTGGCATGCCGGCATCCACGATACGGCCGTCATCATGGAACAGATGCTGTACCTGATGTTCCTGCGCCGCCTCGACGACGTCCAGGCGCGCTCCGCAGCGCTGCATGACGCGCGCGGCGGCCCGTGCTGGAGTCCGTCCCCTGCGCACGACCAGCAGATGCGCTGGTCCAGCTTCAAGGATCTCGCCGGGCCGGAGATGCTCGCCCTGTTCGCCGATCACGTGTTTCCCCGTCTGCGCTGCCTGGGCGGCCCCGGTTCCGCTTATGCCCAGATCATGAAGGGTGCGCGCCTCGAGATTCCCACGGCTGCCGCGCTGGCGCGGGTGGTGCGCTTGATCGAGGCACTGCCGCGTCCGATCGACGAAGAACGCACCTGCCCGGCCTACGACTGTCTGGCTGCCGGGCTGGCCCGGCTTGGCCATCGCCGCCGCTACCACACGCCGCGCCATATCGTGCGGCTGATGGTCGATTTCGTTGCGCCGGGTCCGGCGGATATCGTCTGCAGTCCGGGGGGCGGCGCCTGTGATTTCCTGGTTGCAGCCAGCGAGTACCTGTTGCAACGCCATCCCGGCCTGCTGGACGACCTTGACGACCGGAACCATTTTCACCATCGGATGTTCCACGCCCATGACGCCGACCGCGCCCTGCTGCGCATCGGTTGCATGAGCATGGCGCTGCACGGCGTGATCAATCCGGAGATCCGCTATACCAGCAATGTCGCGCCTGACACGGAACGCGCAGAAGGGCGCTATACGGTCCTGCTGGCCCATCCGTCGACGTCTCACCTGCCTGTCACCGCCAGTCCGTCCAGCATCGTACAGGCCGAAATACGCATGGTTGCCCGGTGTCTGAGCCTGCTGAAACGCGGCGGACGCGCCGCCGTCGTCGTGCCCCGCCATATCCTGACAGGCACGTCGGCGTCCCATCTGGCGCTGCGCCGCAGCCTGATGGAGGAGCAGCAGGTGGATGGGGTCATCGGCGTTACCTGTGGTTTTTCACCTGCTTGTCCCGCCGCACCAACAGCCATCCTCTTGTTTACGCGCACCGATTGCGGCGGCCCCGAATACGTCCGTTTCCACGGCGCGCCGCAGCATGTCCTGAACGTCATGCACGATTGGCAGGGCGGCGGCGCTGGCGGCGCGTCCGATGCAGAACGAACGGCAGGGACCCTGGTGCACAAACGGCATCTGGGAGGTGCGGGCAATTTTCTGGCGTCTGGACGGCACGCCGGGCAATGCCATCCAACGTCTTGCATCAGAGGGACATCGCCTCACGACATGGCGGTGGCGCAGGACTGCGTACGATTTTCTTCTTGAAATGGCGGAACGCGATGCGCAGGATGCGGTGGACGGCGATAGGATGGTTCGCATTGCTGGCAGGTGTGGTGCTGGCGGCTGCGCTGGCCAGCGCCTGGCATGGCGCGGGACTGCTGCCGGGACTCGGCGAATTCAGGGGCATCGTCATCGCCGGCGCAGCGATGTTCATTACCTACCTGTATGCGATCGCGGCGCTGCGAGCCCTGCTGGCCCTCGCGCCGCTGCATGCGGGGGTCATCGAAGCCGGATCGTGCCAGGAGTTCCGGTACCAGGTGTACATCCTGTCCTATCTGTTTTTGTTCAATTCGCTGCTCCATTGCCGTCTGATCCCGATTCCGCTGATGCGCCAGGTCTATCTGGCGCTTGGCGCGCGCATGGGAGCCAATACACATTGCGCGGGCATCATGTTCGACCCCATGTTCGTGACGGTCGGGGCCAACAGCCTGTTGGGGGAGGCTACACTGCTGATACCGCATGTGATCGAAGGGACGACGCTGGCGCACTATCCGATTGCAATCGGAAACGATGTCACGATTGGCGCACGCGCACTGCTGCTGGCCGGCGTCACAGTCGGCGATGGTGCAATCATCGGGGCCAATGCGGTCGTCCTGAAGGGCGAGCGGATTGGCCCCGGTGAGGTATGGGGCGGCATCCCCGCGCGGTTGCTGGGCCGGGTGCGTAACGGCGGCGTCCCTACGCCAGCCGCACCAGCAACGCTTCGAGCTGCTGCGCATCATACGGCTTGGCCAGAATCGCATCCGCGACGCTGGATGCCTGACTGGCCCCGCTGGCAAACGCGATGCGCGCCTGCGGCAGGCGCGCCTTGACCTTCAGGGCCAGTTCATCGCCTTGCATCTTCGGCAGGTGCAGGTCGGTCAGTACGATGTCGGGCGCCTGGTGCAGCAAGTCCAGCGCGGCTTCGGCGTCGGCCGCTTCCAATACCTCGTACCCCAGAAAGCGCATCAGTTCGGCCGTGTTCTCGCGGATGGCGTCGTCGTCTTCCACCAGCAGTACGCGTGCCTTTGCCGCCACCGGCGTCGGCACAGTGGCCGGCAGACTCGCCGCCAGCAGCGCATTCTTCTGCTGCTGGTTCGACAGCACATGCCGCACCTTGCGCGCCAGGTTGTCGCGTGTGTACGGCTTGCCGAGCAGTTCGACGCCGGCATCGAGCCGGCCGCCGTGCACGATCGCGTTCTCGGTATAGCCCGACGTGAACAGCACCGCCACGTTCGGCAAGCGCTCGCGCGTCTTTCTGGCCAGTTCGGGGCTGCGCAGCGGCCCGGGCATCACGACGTCGGTAAACAGCAGGTCGATGTGGATGCCACTGTCGACCACCGTCAGCGCCGCACTGGCGTCGTTGGCGCGCAGCACGCGATAACCCAGGTCGGTCAGCATGTCGACCACCGTCAGGCGCACCTGCTCGTCGTCCTCGACCACCAGTACCGTCTCGTGTCCGCCGGTGACCGGTTGCAGCAGCGGCTCGCCCGCATGATCCTCGACCTGCAGGGAGCGGGGCAAGTAGATCTTGATCGTGGTGCCTTCATCGACCTCGCTGTAGATCTTGACGTGGCCGCCCGATTGCTTGACCAGGCCATACACCATCGACAGGCCCAGGCCCGTGCCTTTGCCTTCGGGCTTGGTCGAGAAGAACGGCTCGAAGGCCTGGTCGATGACGTCCTGCGGCATGCCGCTGCCGGTGTCGCTCACGGCCAGCATCACGTACTGGCCGGGCGTGACCTCCGGGTGTGCCAGGCAATAGGTGGCGTCCAGCGCCGCGTTGGCCACTTCGAGCGTCAGGCGCCCGGCGCCCTCCATCGCATCGCGCGCGTTGATCGCCAGGTTCAGGATCGCGTTCTCGAGTTGCGCCGGGTCGACCTCGGTGGTCCACAGGCCGCCCGAGATCACCATCTCGATGTCGATCTCTTCGCCCAGCGCGCGCCGCATCATGTCGTCCATATTGCCCAGCAGGCGGCCGATCTTGACTGCCTTGGGTTCGAGCGGCTGGCGCCGCGCGAACGACAGCAGGGAGCTGGCCAGCTTGGCGCCCCGTTCGACGCCGCTCATCGCGTTCTGGACACGCTTCTGGATCTCGGGCAGGCCGTCGGCGCGGCGTGCGATGAGTTGCAGGTTGCCGCCGATGACCTGCAGCAGGTTGTTGAAGTCGTGCGCCACGCCGCCGGTGAGCTTGCCGATCGTTTCCATCTTCTGCGACTGCTGCAGCGCCGCCTCGGTGCGGCGCATGACGTCCATTTGCGCCAGGTCGGCGCTGATGTCGCGGCCCACGGCGTGCACGTACTGCAGGTCGGGCGACGCGGTCCACGACAGGTTGCACCATGAACCGTTCTTGCGCTGCCAGCGGTTCTCGAAGCGGTACACCTGGCCCCCGGCGCGCAGCGCCTCCATCTGCTGCGCCGTCACGGCGCGGTCGTCGGGGTGCACGAGCGCCAGCATCGGCGTGCCCAGCACCTCGGCCTCGGTCCAGCCGAGGATGGCCGTGAAGGCCGGATTGACGGCGAACAGCGTGGCATGCAGGTCGGCCACTAGCATGATGTCCTTCGACAGGCGCCACATGCGGTCACGTTCGGCGGTGCGGCGTTCGACCCGTTCTTCCAGACTCGCATTGGACAGGGCCAGCGCGTCGGACGCGCGCTTCTGGTCTTCAATGTCGATGCTGCTGCCGATCCAGAGCGACGCTTCGCCAGCCTCGCCAGGCGAGCGGTGGGCACGCACCAGATGCCAGCGGTACTGGCCGTCGTGGCGCCGCAGGCGGATTTCGGCGTCGATCGGCGCGCCCGTCGCCACGCTGGCCTGCCACACGGCGCGGTAGCGTTCCATGTCGTCCGGATGCACGATCGCCTTCCAGCCCAGGCCCAGCGCCGCGTCGGGCGACGCGCTGCAGCCGGCGTATTCGCGTACGCGGTCGTTGATCCATTCAACGCTGGCGTCGTCATGCGCGGCCCACACATGGTTCGGCATCGCCTGGGCGAAGGTACGAAAGCGCGCCTCGCTCGCGCGCAGCGCACGCTCGGCGTGGACGCGCTCGGTGACGTCGTTGCCGAGCACGAAGGTGGCGAACACGGCGCCATCGGCGTCGCGCAGCGGCTGCAGCACGACGTCGATGAAGGTGCTGCTCGGCCCGTCCTGGCCGGGATTGTTCAGCACCAGTTCGACACCTTCGGCGCGAAACGCCGTGCCATCGGCAAAACTGCGGTCGAGCTGTTCCACGAGGCCGTGCGCGGCCAGTTCGGGCAGGGCTTGCGCCACCGGCATGCCGAGCAGGGGGCGCCTGCCGGTCAGCGCGCGGTAAGCGTCGTTGGCCAGCGCGTAGTGGTGTTCCGGGCCGTCGAGCAGGCAGATGAAGCCCGGCGCCTGCTCGAACATCGTGTGCAGGCGCGCGCGCTCAGCCTGGATGTGGCGTTCGGCCTTGACCTTGCTGGAGGTCTCGACCACCACCGCCATGACGCCGGCAATCACGCCATCCTGGTCGCGGATCGGCGAATAGTCGAGGTTCATCCAGACCTGCTCGGGCGCGCCGCTGCGGTGTAGCGTGAGTTCCTGGTCCTGGTAGCTGAGCGTGCCGCCTGCCAGGCCGACGCGCATCACGTTGTCATTGAATTCGGCCACTTCGGGCCAGCCTTCGCGTACTTTCGAGCCCAGCAGCATTGGGTGGCGCCCGCCCGCGAACACCCGGTAGGCGTCGTTGTAGATCATGTAGCCGTCCGCGCCCCACAGCGTGACGATGGGCGTCGGCGTGGCCATGATCAGCGCAACGGTCGTCTTGAGCACTGTTGGCCAGGCGTCGATCGGGCCGAGATCGGTGCTTTGCCAGGGGTAGGCCAGGACCAAACGCGAGGTTTCGTCGATTTCGGGCAGGAAGGGCAGGCTGGCTGGCATCGTGGGTAGAATGCTAAAAAAGGACGCTGGTATTTTACACTTCTACTGCCGAGCAGTGCCGCGTCATTACTTTTAAGAAATATTTCAGGAGCTGCGTCATGTGCGTGAATTACCATCCCCCGACGCCCGAGATGTTCAACGGCCGCATTGGTGCGTTCAGCCAGTTGCCGCACGACTGGCAGTGGCCCGAAGAAACATGGAAGGATTACGATGCGCCGATCCTGTGCGCCGCGCCCGGGCTGGCGCCGCAGGCGCGCGTGGCGAGCTATGGCATGGTCCCGCGCCGCCATATCCCGCCCGACGTGAAACCGTTCGACACGATGAATGCGCGCGCCGAATCACTCGTCGCCCGCCGGTCGTTTGCGTCGGCCTGGCGCCGCCTGCAACTGTGCGCAGTGCCGATGCTGTGGTTTTACGAACCCTGCTACGAGAGCGGCCGCGCCGAACGCACGGCGATCGGCATGCGCGACAAGTCGCTCTTCTGGGTGGCGGGGCTATGGCGCGAATGGCAGGAAGCCGACGGCAGCATGACCAGTGCCTTCACGCAGATCACGATCAACGCCGACACGCATCCCTTGATGCGCCGCATGCACCGGCCGGGCGACGAAAAGCGCTCGCTGGTGCTGCTGGGCGACGACGAGGTGCGCGACTGGCTGGGCAGCCGCGACCTCGATGTGGCGCACAGCTTCCTGCGCCATTTCCCGGCCGAGGCGATGACGGCGTGGCCGGCACCGCTGGCGCCCAGGCGCGCAGCAGCGCCGACCGCAGCGCCGGTGCCTGTCAATGGCGAGTTGTTCTGATCAGCGCAGCAGGCAAGGGCGCTTGTTGTCGAACTTCCAGTCGCGGATCAGGTATTGCATCGCCACCGCATCGTCGCGTGCGCCCAGGCCCAGATTCTTGTAGGCCTGGTGCGCTGTCTCGAGCTTGTCGGCATCCAGTTCGATGCCGAGTCCTGGACGCGCCGGCACCTGGACCATCCCGCCTTCGATGCGCAGCGGTTCTTTGGTCAGGTGCTGGCCATCCTGCCAGATCCAGTGGGTGTCGATGGCCGTGACGCGCCCCGGCGCGGCGGCGCCCACGTGCGTGAACATGGCCAGCGAAATATCGAAATGGTTGTTCGAGTGCGAGCCCCAGGTCAGGCCGAACATCTCGCACAACTGGGCCACCCGCACCGAGCCCTGCATGGTCCAGAAGTGCGGGTCGGCCAGAGGGATGTCGACCGACTGCAGCTGGATCGCATGGGCCATCTGGCGCCAGTCGGTCGCGATCATGTTGGTGGCCGTGCGCAGGCCCGTGGCGCGGCGAAACTCGGCCATCACTTCGCGGCCCGAGTACCCGTTCTCGGCGCCGCACGGGTCCTCCGCATAGGCCAGGATGTCGTGCTTGTCGCGGCAGACGCGGATGGCGTCGGCCAGCAGCCAGCCGCCATTCGGGTCGAGCGTCACGCGCGCCTGCGGGAAGCGCTCATGCAGCGCGACGATGGCTTCCATCTCTTCATCGGCGCCCAGCACGCCGCCCTTGAGCTTGAAGTCATTGAAGCCGTAGCGCTCGCGCGCCGCTTCGGCCAGGCGCACGATGGCTTCCGGCGTGAGCGCCTGCTCGTTGCGCAGGCGCAGCCAGGGGTCAAGCGCATCGGCCTCGCTGCGGTAGCCCAGCGGTGTCTTGCCGCTGTCGCCCACGTAGAACAGGTAGCCGAGCATCTCGACCGCCGTGCGCTGCTGGCCTTCACCCAGCAGCGCCGCCACCGGCACGCCCATGAACTGGCCGAGCAGGTCGAGCATCGCCGATTCGACGGCCGTGACGGCGTGAATGGTCGTGCGCAGGTCGAACGTCTGCAGGCCGCGGCCGCCCAGGTCGCGGTCGGCAAACGCGCTGCGCATCGCGTTCAGCACCTTGTTGTAGTCGCCCAGCGTGGCGCCGATGACGAACGGGCCGGCATCCTCGATGGTCTGGCGGATCTTTTCGCCGCCGGGCACTTCGCCCAGGCCGGTATTGCCGGCGCTGTCGGTCAGGATCACGATATTGCGGGTGAACCAGGGGCCGTGCGCGCCGCTCAGGTTCAGGAGCATGCTGTCCTGGCCCGCGACGGGGACGACGCGCAGGCTGGTGATGACGGGGGCATTTGCCGAAGTAGGGGACATGATGGGCTGCTTGAAAATAAATGTTGAACGAATCTGGCGTCAGTCCAGCGTGATCTTGCCGTTGATGATCACTTCGCGCCAGCGCGCCAGCTCCTGCGCCTGGAACCTGGCGAATTGCTCGGGCGTCGAGGCCACGACCTCGAAACCCTGTTCGGTCAGTTTGGCCGCAATCTGCGGATCGTGCAGTGCGCCCGTGATCGTCGTGTGCAGCGTGGCCTTGACATCCTTCGGCAAGCCTTTTGGTGCCGCGATGCCTTGCCACGAATAGACGTCGACTTCCTTGACGCCGGCTTCGCCCAGCGTCGGCACGTTCGGCAGCACCGCCGAGCGCTTGCTGCCCGTGACGGCCAGCGCCTTGAGCTTGCCCGCCTTGATGTGGCTGAGCACGACGTTGATGTTCTGGAAGGACGCGTTGGCGTGGCCGCCCAGCAGGTCGGTGATCGCCGGTGCGCCGCCCTTGTACGGAACGTGCAGGCCCGAGGTGCCGGTCTTTTGCCAGAACAGCGCCGTCGTCAGGTGGTCCGAGCTGCCGGCGCCGGACGTGGCGAACGTGATCTTGTCCGGATTTTTCTTCAGGTAAGCGACGAAGTCCGCGACCGTGTTGGCCGGCACCGTGGCATTCGTCACCAGCACGTTCGGCGCCTGCACGGCCACGGTCAGCAAGTCGAAGTCTTTCGACGGATCGTAGGGCAGCGTCTTTTGCAGCAGCGGGTTGACCGAATACACGCCGATGGAGGCGACCATCAGCGTGTAGCCATCGGGCGCTGCGCGCTTGACGTAGCCGCCGCCCAGCGCGCCGGTGGCGCCCGGACGGTTGTCGACCACCCACGGCTGGCCCAGTTTGGCGCTGACCTTCGGACCGATGGCGCGCGCGATGGCGTCGGTGGAGCCGCCCGCCGGGAACGGCACGACGACATTGATCGCCTTGTCGGGAAAACCTGCTGCCTGCACGCTGCCCGCGATTGCCAGTCCGATGAACAGGGATGAAACCTTGGTACGGATCGTCATTGTGTCTCCTCGTTATTGTGGTGTCAGAACTCAGAAGCTGTGGCGCACGCCCAGGTTGTACGCGGTGTCGCCGCTGCCCGATTCGGTATTGTTCGCCACCGTGTAGCCGGCGCCATTGCGGTTGTCGACGTGGCCGTAGGCGGCGTAAAGGCCGGTGCGCTTCGACAGCGCGTACAGGTAACCGATGCCCCAGGCATTGGCGTCCTGGTTGAAACGGGTGCGATCATCCTTGTGCAGGACCGACGCCAGCAGCGTGCCGCCCATGACCGGGGCCGAGATGCCGAGCAGGTAGCTGCGCCCATCAAGCGATGGTGTCGGCCGCGTCCCGCCGTACGGATTGTTGGGGTTGATCAGCGGCGCGGCATTGTCGCCCTTGTCGCTGCTGATCCCCGAGTGCAGCTTGATCCAGCCGGCGTTGTAGGAAGCCGCGAGCAGGATGTTGCGGCCGATCGACCGGTCAACAGCGGGCGTGGCGCCGTTAGCGGCGACATCGGTATTCTTGTTGTTGTACACGAGGCGTACGGCCAGCGGGCCGGCCGCGTAGCCAATCGCGCCGCCGAACTGGCGCCCCGCGGCCGAGCGGCTTTGCTCGCCCACGCTGTACGCCAGTTCACCGTCGAAGCCGTTCTTCTTCGGCGTGGCGTAAGTGATCGTGTTGCTGGTGCGGATATTGGTCCCGTTGTGGGGAAACAGGCTCTTGGCGCTGCCCGCATAGCCGGTGTTGAACGGGTCGACGATCGAGACCATCGCCGTGTGATACGGCGTGTACTGGCGCCCGAGGGCCACCGAGCCGAACCTGGTGCGCAAGCCGACGTAAGCCTGGCGATTGAAGATGGTGCCGGCAGCATCGATTTCGCCGGTGTCGATCTTGGTGCCGCCTTCGAGCGTGAAGAAGGCGGCCATGCCGTCGCCCAGCTCCTCCACGCCGCGCAGGCCGAAGCGCGAGGCGGCAGCGGCGCCGCTGGTGACCTTGGTGACGCGGCCGGCGGTGCCGCCATCCTCGACGACGATGGCGGCGTCCACCAGGCCATAGAACGCGACCGATGTTTGGGCATGGGCCGTGCCGGCGCCGAGTAACAGGACAAGCGCTGCTGCTGTTTTCAAGACTGTCTCCTTTGTTATGTGGTCGGACCTTATGTGATCCGTACGCAGCCTTCAGCAGTCACATGCCTGGGGCTGGGTCCATCATAGAGCGGAGATCAATGCCGAATCAATCCAAAGGCTGTCGCCACCAATACAGGAATTGAATCAATGCCGCGGTCAGGCAGGGTGGAACGGCGCCAGTACCTGCTGCTTGAGCAGTGCGAGGACAGGATTGTCATTGTCGCGCCGGTACGTGGCCACCAGGTGCACCGGGTCGGTGGCCACCTTGCGCAGGACGATGCCTTCGAACTTCAGCCGCGCCGCGCCTTCCGCGATCAGGGCCGCGCCCATGCCGGCGCCGACGAGGGCCAGCATCGTGTGCACCTGGCCGATGTGCTCGACGATGTCGGGCACCACGCCGGCCCTGGCGAACCGTTCGCTCAGCATCTGATAGAACGGCCGCGCCTCGTAGGGGGAGTACATGACGAACGGCTTGCCGTGAAAGCACGCCAGCGTCGGGGCCTCGGGCCACAAGTGGGCGTCGCTTTCCTGGATGGCCAGCATCAGCGATTCGGTCACCATCAGGATGCTTTCCAGTTCGCTGTTGATGGTGTGGGGGCGCATCAGGCCAAGGTCGATTTCGCCGGCGTTCAGCGCTTCGACCTGCGCGGTGCTGACCAGCTCCTTGAGATTGAGGGCGACCTGGGGACAGGCCTGACGGATGCCGCGCACGACGGCCGGCAGCAGGCTGTAACCCGATGCGGCGCTGAAGCCGATCGTCAGCGAACCCTGTTCGCCGCTGGCGGTACGGCGCGCCTTGACCGCGGCTTCCTGCGCCAGGCGCAGGATCCGTGTCGCCTCGGGCAGGAAAGCCGCGCCGGCGGCGGTCAGCGTGACGGAGCGGCTGGTGCGCTCGAGCAGGGCCACGCCCACGCTGTGTTCGAGCAGGCGGATCTGACGGCTCAGGGGCGGCTGCGTCATGTTCAGGCGCTCGGCCGCGCGGCTGAAGTGCAGTTCCTCGGCGACCGCGACGAAGCAGCGCAGCTGGCTGATTTCAAACAAGGGTTACCTCTTCACCAGGATACGGCGGGTCGCCGGGCGAATAGTGTAACCGGTGGACGATGGATCAAGCCCCGCGGGTTACAAGCCGATGTACTCTCGGTGGAAACGGCTGCCCAGGCGCGTGAGCACCTCGTACCCGATCGTGCCGGCCTGCGCCGCCACATCGTCCACCGTCTGCTGCGCGCACAGCAGGTCGACGCTCTGGCCCGGCGCAATGCGCTCGTCCGGAACGCCAGTCACGTCGAGCGTGATGCTGTCCATCGATACGGTGCCGACGAAGGGCACGGCAACGCCGTCGACGTACGCGTACGAGCGGCCGCTCAGCGCGCGCAGCCAGCCGTCGGCGTAGCCGATGGCGATCGTGGCGATGCGGCGCGGGCCGGGCGCCACGTAGCGCGCGCCGTAGCCGACGATGTCGCCCGCGTCGATGCTGCGCAGCTGCACCACGCGCGCAGCGAGCGACACCGCCTGCGCCAGCGGATTGACGCCGCCCGGCTGCGGGTGGATGCCGTACAGCGCCGCGCCCGGGCGCAGCAGGTCGTGATGAAAGGCCGGGCCGAGGAACACGCCCGACGAATTGGCCAGGCTGCCCGGCACGCCGGGAAACAGCGCGCGCACAGTGTCAAAACGCTCGCACTGGCGCGCATTGAGCGGGTGCTGCGCTTCGTCGGCGCAGGCCAGGTGGCTCATGACCAGTTGCGGCTGCAGGCCATCCAGCCAGGCCGGGTCCTGGCGCAGGCGGTCGACATCTGCGCCGGCCAGGCCCATGCGCGCCATGCCCGTGTCGAACTGCAGCGCGGCCGGCAGCACGCGGCCGGTTTCCCGCGCCAGTGCGCGCCACTCTTCGAGCTGGCCCGGATCGTTCAGCACCGGCACCAGGTCGTGCGCCAGGCAATCGCGCGCTGCGCCCGGCATCGCGCCGTGCATCACATAGATGGTGGTCCCGGCCGGCAGCAGCGTCCGCAGGCGGATGCCTTCGTCCAGGTGCGCCGTGAAGAACGTGCGGCAGCCTTCGGCCACCAGCGCAGCCGCCACCGGCGCCATGCCCAGGCCATACGCATCGGCCTTGAGGACGGCGCCGCATTCGACGCCGCCGCCAAGGCGACGCAGATGGCGGTAATTGGCCCGCACCGCGTGCAGGTCGACGGTGAGATACGCGCCAGCGCGCGTTGCGGAAGGCATCGCTTCAGTTCCGCGCCAGTTCGGCGTCAGGTGAAACGTCGCGTGCGCCGGCATAGCGGAACACGGCCAGGTCGTCGGCGCGGATCGCCGGCGTCTTGCCGCCAACCAGATCGGCGATGACGGTCGCCGAACCGGCCGCCATGGTCCAGCCCAGCGTGCCGTGGCCCGTGTTGAGGAACAGGTTGCGCAGCGGCGTGGGACCGACGATCGGCGTGCTGTCCGGCGTCATGGGGCGCAGGCCGGTCCAGAAGCTCGCCTGCGCGGTATCTCCCGCGCCGGGGAACAGGTCGTTGACCACCAGCTCGAGCGTTTCGCGGCGGCGCGGATTGAGCTCCAGATTAAAGCCCGACAGCTCGGCCATGCCGCCCACGCGGATGCGATCATCAAAGCGCGTCACGGCGATCTTGTAGGTTTCGTCGAGGATCGTCGAGACGGGCGCGCGCGCCGCGTCGATGATCGGCACGGTCAGCGAATACCCCTTCATCGGGTACACCGGCACCGGGAACCAGCGCTGCAACAGGGCGCGCGTGTGGCTGCCCGTGGCCAGCACATAGCGGTCGGCCGTCAATACGCCCTTGTCGGTGACAATGCCGGCGATCTCGCCGCCGGCTTGTTCCAGACGCCGTACCTTGGTGTCAAATTCGAAGCGCACACCCAGGTCGCGCGCCATCGCGGTCAGGCGGGTGGTAAACAGCTGGCAGTCGCCTGTTTCATCGTTCGGCAGGCGCAGGCCGCCGACCAGCTTGTGGGCGACATTGGCCAGCGCCGGTTCGGCCGCCGCCAGTTGCGCGCCTTGCAGCACTTCGTATGCCACGCCGGCGTCGCGCAGCACGTTGATGTCCTTGGCGGCGCTGTCGAACTGCTGCTGCGTGCGAAACAGCTGCACGGTGCCTTGCTGGCGGCCTTCGTAGGCGATGCCGGTGTCGCGCCGCAGCTGGCGCATGCAATCGCGGCTGTATTCGGCCAGGCGCACCATGCGCTCCTTGTTGACGGCGTAGCGCGCCGGGTCGCAGTTGCGGTACATCTCCCACATCCACTGCAGCTGGAACAGCGTGCCGTCGGGCTTGATCGACAGCGGCGCGTGGCGCTGGAACAGCCATTTGGCGGCTTTCAGCGGGATCCCGGGCGCGGCCCAGGGCGACGCGTAGCCGGGCGAAATCTGGCCGGCATTGGCGAAACTGGTTTCGAGGGCGGGACCGGGCTGGCGGTCGATCACGGTGACCTCATGCCCGGCCAGGGCCAGGTAATACGCGGTGGTGACGCCGACCACGCCGCTGCCCAATACGATGACACGCATAATTTCCTCGAAAAGAATCAGGATTTGGTAAAGCTTGCCATCGTACCGCCAGAAGGCTGATAATTGTTTCTGTTAATACGGCAGTTTTCAGCAAAAATTACGGAGTTTGCCCATGCGCGTACAAAAGGCCTCGAACCGCATCCTCGACCGCATCGACCTGCATATCCTGTCGGTGCTGCAGCAGGATGCGCGGATTGTCATGAAAGATCTGGCCGAGCAGGTCGGGCTGTCGCTGACGCCCTGCATCGAGCGCGTCAAGCGCATGGAGCGCGACGGCGTGATCATGGGCTACTACGCGCGCGTCAATCCGCAGGCGCTGGGCATGCAGATCCTGGTATTCGTCGAGATCAACCTGCACCAGAAATCGGACAAGGCCTTCGAGCGCTTCCGGCGCGCGATGCTGGCTATTCCCGAGGTGCTTGAATGCCACCTCGTGTCGGGCGACTTCGATTACCTGATCAAGGCGCGCATTCCCGAGATGTCCGAGTACCGGCGACTCCTGGGCGAGATCCTGCACGTGGCCGATGCGGGCCAGTCCAAGAGCTATGTGGTGATGGAAGAACTGAAGGAGACGCTGGCGCTGTCGATTCCGCGCTAGCGCAGGGCAGCAGGCGACGCACCGGGTGACACTCTATACTGGTGGACCAATCTCAACCGCCCATGGAGTGCCTGTGAACACCCTGACTTCGCTGCTCGGCATCCGCCATCCGATCATCCAGGCGCCGATGGCCGGTTTCGGCACACCGCAGCTGGCAGCGGCCGTGACCGATGCCGGCGGCCTGGGTTCGCTGGCGCTGGGCGCCGGCACGGCGGCGCAGGCCGAAAGCACGATCACGGCGCTGCAGGCGATCACGAGCGGCCCGTTCAACGTCAACCTGTTCACGCACGCGCCGGCGCAGCTTGACGCGGCGCGCGAGGCGCGCTGGCTCGATCATCTTGCGCCGCACTTCGCGCGCACGGGCCAGGCGCCGCCGACGGCGCTGCGCGAAATCTACCGCAGCTTCCTGGCCGACCCCGACATGCTCGAGGTGCTGGTGCGCACACGCCCGGCCGTGGTCAGCTTTCATTTCGGCTTGCCCGGCGCGCGGCAGATCGACGCGCTGCACGCCGCCGGCTGCGTGCTGATGGCCACCGCCACCAACCCGGCCGAAGCGCGCGCCATCGAGGCGGCCGGCATCGACATCGTCGTCGCACAAGGCTACGAGGCCGGCGGGCATCGGGGCATCTTCGATCCGTCGGTGCCCGATCCGGCCCTTGGCACGTTCGCGCTGGTGCGCCTGCTGGCGCAGGCCGTGCGCATTCCGGTAATCGCTGCGGGCGGCATCATGGACGGGCAGGGGATTGCCGCCAGCCTGCGCCTGGGCGCGCACGGCGTGCAGATGGGAACGGCGTTCCTGGCTTGCCCCGAAGCCAATACATCCGCGCACCACCGCGCGCTGCTCGCGCAGCCCGATCTTGGCACGGCCGTGACGGCGACGATTTCGGGCCGGCCGGCGCGCGGCATCATCAATCGGTTCTTCAGCGAGATCGGTGCGCCCGGGCATCCGCCCGCGCCCGATTATCCGATCGCCTATGACGCCGCCAAGGCGCTGCATGCCGCGGCCAGCAGCAAGGGGCTCGCCGACTATTCGGTCAACTGGGCCGGGCAGGCGTATGCGCTGGCGCGGCCCATGCCGGCGGCGCAGCTCGTGGCGCTGCTGGTTAAAGAAATGCACGTCACCCCGGAGGCCTGAGATGGCGCGCAAACCTGACCTGCCGCTGGACGAGGTGCGCCGTTTCCTGGAGCCGGGACCGGTGGTGCTGGTCACGTCCGCCCACGCGGGCGAGCGCGACGTGATGGTGATGGGCTGGCACACGGTGATGGAATTCAGCCCTTCCTTGATCGGCTGCGTGATCTCGTCCGCCAACCACAGCCACGGCCTGATCCGCGCCAGCGGCGAATGCGTGATCAACCTGCCGACCAGCAGCCAGCTCGAGGCGGTGCTGGGCGTGGGCTCGACGTCCGGTGTCGACACCGACAAGTTCGCCGCGTTCGGCCTGACGCCGGAGGCCAGCGCGCTGGTGGCAGCGCCGTCCATTCGCGAATGCCATGCCCAGTTCGAGTGCCGGCTGCATGACGACAGCCTGGTCGAGCGCTACGGCTTTTTCATCTGGGAAGTGGTGGCGGCGCGCGCGGCGGCGCGGCCGCGGCATCCGGAGACGCTGCATTACAAGGGAGATGGCACGTTCATGGTGGCGGGCAAGGTGATCCGGCGTCAGCGCGACGGCTTGAAGTAGTCGCGCCGCTTCAGTGCGCCCGCCAGGTGGCTGCCCTGGCGGCCCGGGGGCGCGCCGGGCATCGTCACCAGCGCGAGGTCGGTGGAAATTCGATGGAGCGACAGCAGGTCGAGCAGCGCCGCAACGAGCCGCCGGCCGAGCGCGATGTCGCCGTCTTCGATCAGCGGCAAGGCGCGGTGCAGCGCCGCCAGGACGACGGCGTTGTCGGCCAGGTGATCGTGCCGACGGTGATAGTCGAGCAATTCCATCATCGTTTCTTCGTGCCGGAATCCCGCTTCGACCATGGCCACGAGCACGGTAAACTCGCGCACGAAATCGGCATCCGGCGTGCGGGCAGGATCGAGCGCACACGCCAGGCGCACGCACAGGCGGCGCCGGGCATGGCGCATGGCGGCGCCGATGGCGCCCGCCCCGCCGCCCGGATAATGGCGAAAGCCCATGGTGTGATCAGTGCGCGATCAGTGCGCGATTAGTGCGCGATCAGCAGCGGCACCGGCGCGCTACCGAGCAGGTCGCGCGTGACGCCGCCCAGGAACCATTCGCGGTAGCGGCTGTGGCCAAAGGCGCCCGTCACCATGAGGCCTGCGTGGACCTCGCCCGCCATGTCGATCAGCGCGTCGCTCTCCCGTGCACGGGTATGCGCGACGGCGACATTGACCTTCACGCCGTGACGCGCCAGGTACAGCGCCATATCCGCACCCGGTTCGTCGCCGTGCAGCTCGGACTGGCGTTCGGGGTTGATCAGCCCGAGCGTGACGCTGCCGGCACCCGCGAGCAGGGGCAGGGCGGCGCAAATGGCGCGCTGGGCCGGCATCGAGCCATCCCAGCCAACCAGCACGTTGCCGGCGATCGGCGCGCCGTCGTAGGCGGTGGCACCACCAATACGGGACGTGTACCGCCCAGTGCCAGGGTCTGCGGCAGGCCATGTTCGACGCCGAAACGATCGTTGGGGTCTGGCTGGCTGACGACGATCAGGTCGGCGTAGCGCGACTGCAGCAGCAGGCCGTCGTGCGTGCTGCCCTCGAACAGGCGCGTTTCGGCGCCGACGATCCCGAGGCGTTGCGCCTGCTCGATGAACGCGTCAAGCCGGATGCGGACATCGTCACGCAGCGCCTCGAATGCGCGGTCGGACAGTGGCACGGCCATGCCGCCATTGAGCACCGCATAGTTGGCCAGCGAGATACCGGTGGCGCCGGCGCCGACGAGGTGGGAGCCGTGCATCTCGGCCAGCACTGCCGCCGCGCGCAACCGGCTGGCCTGGCCCGCACCGCCGTCGACCTGCAGCAGGATAGTCTTGAACATGGTTGACTCCGTTCGTATGGGGCGTGCAACGATGCACGACACGAAAAGCATACGCCCGGCGCGCGCCCATGTCAGGCGCGCGTTTGATGCAGGTCAAGCAGTCAGCACAGCCGCCAATACCATGACCAGGCCGGCCAGCGACACCAGCCACACGAGCGAGCGCACGTACGGAATCCCGGCCGCATACAGCGGGATGTAGACGATGCGCGCGATCAGATACATCCAGCAGCCCCACAGCGTCAGGTCGCCTTCGCTGCCCGACACGTGCGCGATCAGGACGGCGCCGATGAACAGCGGCAGCGTCTCGAACAGATTGGCCTGCGCGCGTTGCAGGCGCGCCGTGACGGGCCGCGGTGGCGGGGCTTCACCGTCGCGGGCGCTGGCGTTGTACTGGATGCCGGTCTCGGCGGTGCGCAGGTTGGCGGTCAGCATGATCTGGACCAGGGCCAGCACCAGGGTCCAGGCCAGCAGGGTCAGTTCGGTCGTCATTGTTGTTTCCTTGTTATGTGGGTAGACGGGAGCAGTGTCGCGCCTTTCCCGTGTTCAGGCGCGCACTGCTGACCGGCCCGCTGGAAGGTCAGGGGCGAGCCTGCCCCTCGCCCAGCAGGTCGCCCCGTGGACGCCCCCACTGGGGCACGGGCGCCGGACATGGCTGGCTGGCCATCGCACCGTACGGCAGCGTCGAGAAATTGTCTTCGCCAGGTGCAGAAAAGCGGATGTCGGTGGCCTTGCCGTCGATCAGCGACGGCACGCGCGCAAAGCGCAGCCACGCGTCGAACTGGCAATTGTCGCGCTGCAGGCCGCGCAAGCCGGCCAGGCTGCCGCCTTCGCGATACTTCCAGGCGAATTCGGCGGGCGCGCTGCCCGGCATGCCGCCAAAGCGGGCGGGGCAGGCGTCCACGCCCGTCACACCCGGCGCCAGGCTCAGCACGCCAAGGCGGATCGCGTAACTGCCGGCGCCGCCATTGTCGGTCACGGTCGCGAACGACCAGCACAGCGGGTTGGACGGGAACGCCGACAACGGCATGTCGAGCACGCGGCTGCCCGGTTCCACCTGGGCCAGTGCGCTGCGGATCTGTTCGCGCGCCAGGTGCCCGGCCACTCCCTGGATGGCGATGAAACCGATGCAGGCGACGATTGCCGTGACAAGGCCGGCGGCGCCGCCCCGGCGCGACGCCAGCGCGACCACACCGGCCAGCACCAGCACGCCAACGAGCGAACCCCACTGCAGGAAGCCCATCGCGAAAAACAGCACAGGCGCGGCGAGCATCAGCCCGGTGAGCAGCGGGCGCAGCACGCGCCCCCGCACCTGCAGCGCCAGCGCCACGCCCAGGGCGGTCCAGAACACGGGTTCGACGATGAACACGATGTCGCCATACAGCCAGCGCGCATCGAGCGGATAGAACGGGTGCACCCCGTACACGTTCAAAAAATCGAATGACAGGTGCAGCACCATGCCGAGCGCGGCCGTGGCAAGAATCGCGTTGCGCGCCGTCCGGTCGCCCTGCATGAGCCGCCGCGCGCCCGGCCACAGCAGCCACATCAGGCCCAGCAGCAGGGCGATCTGCGGCAGCGCGAACAGCAGCGTGTGCGTGTGCCCCCGGTGATGCAGCAGATAACCCAGCGGCGGGGCCAGCAGCGGCGTGAGCACCAGATCCAGGTCGGGGAAATTGCTGGCGAGCGCGCCGGTGGCCAGCAGGACGCGGCGACGGGTGCGCCCGCGCTGCGGATCGGGGTGGGCAGGCAGGGCGCGGTCGACGAGTTCGCCGAGGGCCAGGCCGACGAGGGAGTGGGTCAAATTATCCATTTGCAAAGTTTATCCTGAAAAGCAACACCTTGACCCCAGCCAATGATCACGCACGCGCTACAGGGAAGTGACCTGCCCATTTTTGATCCAGATCAAATTTTTTTCGGAAAGTTGTCCGTACAATCAAAAAATTGCATTAAGGAAATTTTAAGGAGAGCGCAGTGCGTCACAACCAGCCCGTCACCACGACCGAATACCGGTTGCAACCGGGGCAGTCGATCGTCTCGAAAACCGATACCAAGGGCCGCATCACCTATGTGAACCCGAGCTTCGTCGAGGTCAGCGGTTTTTCCGAAGCCGAGCTCCTGGGCAAAGCCCACAATCTGGTGCGCCATCCGACCATGCCGCCCGAGGCATTCGCCGACATGTGGCGCACGTTGCAGGGCGGCGAGCCGTGGACTGGCCTGGTCAAGAACCGCCGCAAGAATGGCGACTTCTACTGGGTCGTGGCCAATGTGGCGCCGATCCGCGAGCACGGCCAGATAACGGGCTATATGTCGGTGCGCACTGCGCCCACGCGCGAACAGGTCGAGACGGCCGGCGCGCTGTACCGCAAGTTTACGGATAACGAGGCGCGCGGACTGGCCATTGTGCGGGGGCGCGTCGTGCGTACTGGTCTGGGCCTGAAGCGTCTGCTGCGTTTGCTGCGCGATGCGCCGCTCGGTCAGCGGCTCGCCTGGCTGATGGGCGGTCAGGCGCTGCTGTTGGCGGCGCTGGGCTTGGCGGCGGGGGGCGGCGTCTGGCGCGCGGCCGCCGGCGTGGGCGCGCTGGCGACGCTGGCGGCCTGGTACGGGCTGCAACGCAGTATCGTGCGGCCGCTGCACGACGCGATCGCCACCGTTCACGCGCTGGCCGGCGGCGACCTGGCGCACCCGGCGCCCACGTCGGCGGCCGGCAGTGGCGAGATGGGCCGCCTGCAACTGGCGCTGCGCCAGTTGACCGTCAACCTGACGGCAATCATCGGCGACGTGCGCGACAACGTCAGCTCGATCGAACACGCCACCCGCGCGATTGCCGCCGGCAATGCCGATCTGGCCAGCCGCACCGAAGCGCAGGCCGCGAGCCTGGAACAGACCGCGGGCAGCCTGGGCACGATCGCCGAGGCAGCAAGCCGCAACACGGACAGCGCCGTGCGCGCCGATGGCATGGTGCTGGATGCAACCACCGTCGCCGGGCATGGCGGTCAGGCCGTCGAGCGGGTCGGCGCGACGATGCAGGAAATCAGCGCCTCGTCGAGCCGGATCGGCGACATCATCGGTCTGATCGACGGCATCGCGTTCCAGACCAATCTGCTGGCGCTGAACGCTGCCGTGGAAGCGGCCCGCGCCGGCGAGCAGGGCCGGGGATTTGCGGTCGTGGCCGGCGAGGTGCGCAGCCTGGCCCAGCGCACGGCCGGCGCCGCCCGCGAAATCACGGGACTGATCGAAGCGTCACGGGCGCACGTGGGCCAGGGCGGCCAGCTGGTGGGCGCCGCCGGCCAGACGATGCGCGACGTGGTGGGCAAGGTGGCGGATGCGGCCGCAATCATGAGTGCGATCACGGCTGCGAGCCGCGAGCAGGCGCTGGAAATCGACGGCGTGAATGCGGCCATGGTCGAACTCGATGCGATCACGCGGCGCAATGCGGCCCAGGTCGAGGAATCCGCTGCGGCCTCGGGCAACGTGGCCGATGAGGCGGCGCGCCTGTCGCTGGCGCTGTCGGTCTTCAAATTCCGGAGCACGGGGAGGGCGGCTACAGCCGACTTGGCCGCGTTTGATGCACCGCATGGATTCATCCGGCATGGATCAATAAGCTGATCGCTGTTGGCGCCGCGTTGCTTCCTGCAACGCGATCATTGCCGCAGTTTGCTGAAAATTTTTGCTGGAGTTGTTCATCATGCCGGGTCACGCCGAAATCCCTCCTGCGGTACGTTCCGCCATCGTCTTTCCTGCCGCCCAGTTCGATGGTGCCTTGCTGGCCCGCCTGGGCAAGTCGGGGCCGCGCTATACCTCGTATCCCACTGCCGACCGCTTCGGCGCCGACTTCGGCCCCGGCGACTATCTCGCCGCTGTCGCAGCGCGGCGCCAGCGCGGCGGGCGTCCGCTGTCGCTGTATGTGCACATCCCATTTTGCGACACGGTCTGCTATTACTGCGCTTGCAACAAGATCGTGACGCGCAAGCACGAGCGGGCCGCCACCTACCTCGATTACCTCAAGCGCGAGATCACGATGCAAAGCCAGCTGTTTGCCGGCATGAACGAGGTCGAACAACTGCACTTTGGCGGCGGTACGCCGACCTTTCTGCTCGACGAAGAAATGGACGACCTGATGGCGCATCTGCAGGCCAGCTTCCGTTTTGCGCCGGATGCTCTTGGCGAGTACGGGATCGAGGTGGATCCGCGTACCGTGTCGCCCGAGCGGGTGCACAGCCTGCGCCAGCAGGGGTTCAATCGCATCAGCCTGGGCGTGCAGGATTTCGATCCGGACGTGCAGCGCGCCGTGAACCGCGTCCAGCCCGAAGCCGAGACCGTGGCCATCATCGACGCCGCGCGCGCCGCCGGTTTCCGCTCGGTGAGCATCGACCTGATCTACGGCTTGCCCAAGCAGACGCTGGTCAGCATGGCGCAGACGCTCGAGAAGGTCATTCAGGCCAGCCCGGACCGCATCTCGGTCTACCACTATGCCCACATGCCGCACCTGTTCAAGCCGCAGCGGCGCATCCTGGAGGCCGACATGCCGGATACCGACATCAAGCTCGGCATGCTCCAGTTGTGCATCGAGCGCCTGGGGGCGGCCGGCTATGTGTATATCGGGATGGACCATTTCGCCAAGCCGGGCGATGACCTTGCCGTGGCCCAGCGCCAGGGCCGGCTGCACCGCAACTTCCAGGGCTATTCCACGCATGCCGACGCCGACCTGGTCGCGTGCGGCGTGTCGAGCATCGGCGCCGTGGGCGCGACCTACAGCCAGAACGCCAAGACGCTCGAGGACTACTACGCGCTGATCGACGCCGGCGCGCTGCCGCTCCAGCGCGGCATCCGTCTGGGCATGGACGACCTGCTGCGCCGCGCGATCATCCAGAAGCTGATGTGCCAGTTCGAGTTGTCGGTCGCCGCCATCGAGCAGGCGTTTCCGATCGTGTTCGCCGACTACTTCGCGGCCGAACTGGCGGCGCTGTGCGAGATGCAGGCCGATGGCCTGGTGCAGGTGGACGACGCGTGGATCAGCGTCACGCCCAAGGGGCGCCTGTTGATCCGCAACCTGTGCATGGTGTTCGATCACTACCTTGGCCAGCAGGTCGGTGGGCCGCGCTTTTCGCGCACGATCTAGGCGCTGCGTCAGCCCCGTACGACGCGCACCACGACCGCCACCAACACGACCAGCACCGCCAGCACGCCCAGCGCCGCCAGGATGACGCCATACCACGGGCGACGCGTGTAGGCACCGCCCGTAATGACCGCGACATAGCGTTCCTGGGCGCGACCACCCCAGACATGCCAGCCCGCCAGCAGGCCGATCGTGGCCGAGACGGGCGGGGCCAGGTTGCGTCCGACGATGTCGCTCACGCCAAGCAGGACGCCGAACGTGACGAAGTAACCCAGCAACATGCAGCACCAGGCCCGCGCTTCGAGAGACTGGTCGTCTTCGCCCAGCGTATCCCAGTTGCACATGTGGATATAGGCACTGAAGGCAGGCGAGAGCAGCAGGCCCAGATACGTCGCCGCGCGCGGATTCCACAGGGGCAGGCTCGCGTCGAGGGTGCAGGCCTTGCTGGGCGTCGTCGGGGGCGCATCCGGTGCGACCTCAAGAAGGGTTTCCACGGCAGTCTCCATTGGTTTCCATATGGAAACATCATGGCCTTGCGCCGATGGATCATCCTTGATGCCGGGCAGGTCACGCCAAGACGCCGCACCAGGCTCTGCGCTGGCCCAAGCGTCAGTCGGCGTCGCCGGCGCCCAGGCGTGCAATGGCGCGCACGTAGACCAGTTCGGCGATCAGTTCGACCAGCGTCTGGGTCACGATGATCGCCGGCAGCAGCGGCAGCGCGCCCGGCACGGCGAGCGCCAGCGGCAGGATCACGAGCGAGTTGCGCGTGGCGCCGCTGAAGGCGACGGCGCGCGCAGCGGGCGCTGTCAGCCGGCACAGCCGCGCGACAAACCAGCCGGCCAGTGGCGCCAGCACTGCGAAGGCAAAGTAGACGGGGATGACGGCCAGCGCGGCTGCGCGCGCCTGACCCAGTTGCGGCAGCACGGACGCCACCACGACGAACAGCACGAGCGCCGTGGCCGGCACCGGCAGCACGCTCAGCACCGCGGCGGCCTGCGCACCGGTGCGCGTGCGCGCTGCCCAATACTGCACGGCGCCCGCCAGTGTTAGCGGTGCGGCGATCAGCCAGAGGAAGGCGTCGATGAATGGCGCCGGCTGGATCAGAGAGGCGGCAGCGTCGCCCAGCAGGATGCGCAGGTAGACCGGCAGCAGCGCCATCTGCGCCACCAGCAGCACGGGCGTTGCCGCCAGCAGGGCGCGCGCATCGGCGCGACCCAGGTGCGAGAACGTGACCACGTAGTCGATGCAGGGGGCGAGCAGCACGAGCAGAACACCAAGCCGGATCAAGGGGTCGGGCGGCGTCAGCGGCAGCAGGCACGCGACCAGCAGGGGAACGACGAGAAAGTTGGTGACCAGGAGCGCGGCCAGGAAGCGCAGGTGCGTGAAGGCGCTGCCAAGTTGCGCCAGCGGCACCTGCAGAAAGGTCACGAACAGCATGAAGGCCAGGGCCGGATTGACGACGGCGGCCAGCCTGGAGGTTGCCGGCGTCAAGCCCGCCACGATGGCGGCCATCGCAACGGCGCCGAAGTAGATGGCGATCTGCCGGTGTTCCAGCTTGTCGCGCAATGCCTGCATGGGTGTGTCGCCTCGTCGGATGAATGGTGGCGGTATTGTAAGATGCCGCTGTCGATCGATCGGGAGAACATGTGCAGTACCGGAACCTCATGTTGTACTGGCTGGCCCTTGGCCTTGGCGGGCTGCTGGCTTTTCGCGTGCCCGGTGTCGGCTTCGCGCTGGGCATCGGCGCGCTGCTGTATTTTGTCTATGCGATTGCCTACTGGCTGATGTTCGTCGTGTTCCTGCACACGCGACCGCGCAGCCGTTTCGTCTTCGGCATGACGCGGCGCACCTTCGCAATCCGCCTCGCCATCGGCGCAGCCGTGGTGTGCATCGGCAGCCTGCTGCTGGGCTGGAAGGTGCTGGCCTGCATCGCAGCCGCGCTGCTGTGTTACTGCGGCGAGAGCGTCTTCAAGGACCGGATGATCACGGCGGCGCGCGGTTACACCGATTGACGGACGATCGTTGTCGGTAGCGCGGTACTTACGCCGTACCGCAACACCCATGTTGTCGATCTGTTTACTTCCATGTTAGATTCTTGACGGCAAAAAGCAGCCACCGCCGACGACAGACAATCACAAGGAAGCCCACGACATGCCATTGACCCGCCAGCGCAGCACGCGCGCCATCATCGCCGCCCTGTTTGTTCCCGCCATGCTTGCCGGGGTGGCCTTGCCGGCAGCAGCCGCGCCGGCGCCCGTCGCGCAGGCCAGCGCGAGCAAACCGGACGCCGCGTTCAACGTCTGGGCCGACCGCTTCGCCGAAGACTGGGTGCGCCTGTCGCCACAATCGGCCACGTCGACCCAGTACTTCAGCGGCGCCGAGCAGGCGCGTCTGGATCGCGAACTGACGCCACTGACCGCCGCGCATCGCCAGAAGGCCGTGGCGCTGGCCCGCGAAGGCCTCAAGCGCCTCGATGGCTTCAAGAACGCCCCGCTGGACGCGACCCAGAAGATCTCGGCATCGGTGATGCGCTGGTCGCTGGAAAACGTGATCGCAAACGAGCCGTTCGAAGACTACAACTTCGTGTTCTCGCAGTTCAGCGGCGTGCAGAATGGCCTGGTCAACTTCATGACCAACACGCACCCGATGCGCAACAAGCAGGACGTCGACAGCTACCTGGCGCGCCTGGACCAGGTGGGCATGCGCATGGACGAAGCGCTGGTGCGCGCACGGGGCGCCGCGGCCAAGAAGCTGATCCCGCCGCGCTTCATCCTCGAGCGCGCGCAGTTCCAGGTCGACCACTTCCTGAAACCCCCGGCGGCCGAGAACGTGTTCGTGACGTCGCTGACCGAGCGCAGCGCCGGGCTGAAAGACCTGACCCCGGAAGCGCGCAGCGCCGCCATCGCCCGCGCCACCAGGATCGTCGAGACGAAAGTGCGCCCGGCCTATGCACGCGTGCAGGCCTTCATGGCCGAGATCCATCCGGCGACCACCGACGTGGCCGGCATTTCGCGCCTGCCGAACGGCGCCGCCGCGTATGCCCGCGCATTGGAAAACTTCACCAGCACCAAGCTCACCGCCGACGAGATCCACACGATCGGCTTGCGCGAAGTGGCGCGCATCGAAGCGGAGATGGACAAGCATCTGAAGTCGCTGGGCCTGAGCGAAGGCGGCATCGAAGCGCGCATGAAGCAGCTCGACGCGCGCTTCCAGCCGAAAGGCGAGGGCGATCCACGCCCGGGCATCATCGCCAGCTACAACGAGATGGTGCGCGACGCCGAGCGCCGTAGTGCGCCGCTGTTCAACCTGAAGCCACGCGCACCGGTCGATGTGCGCCGCGTCCCGCCGATGACGGAGCCGTCGGCCGCGGCCCACTACAGCATGCCGGCGCCGGATGGCACGCGCCCGGGCATCTTCTGGGTGCCGCTGGTCGGCCCGACGTTCCCGATGATCCGCATGCGCAGCCTGTCGTACCACGAGGCCGTGCCGGGCCACCACTTCCAGCTCGCGATCCAGCAGGAGATGAAAGATCTGCCGAAGTTCCGCAGCCAGCGCATCTTCAGCGGCGGTAGCGCGCACTCGGAAGGCTGGGCGCTCTACACCGAGCGCCTGGCGGTCGAGCAGGGCTGGTATGAAGGCGACGTGCCGGGCCTGCTCGGCGCGCTGGGGTCGGAACTGTTCCGCGCCCGCCGCCTCGTGGCCGACACCGGTCTGCATACCAAGAACTGGACGCGTCAGCAGGCGATCGACTACGGCATGGGCGTGCAGGAGACCGAGCGCTACATCGTCTGGCCGGGCCAGGCCAATGCTTACATGATCGGCATGCTGCGCATCCTGGAACTGCGCCAGAAGGCGCAGACCGAACTGGGCGACAAGTTCTCGCTGCCGGCATTCCATGACCTGGTGCTGGGCGCCGGGTCGGTGCCGCTGGATGTGCTGGGTAATCTGGTGGACAACTGGATTGCGGGGCAGAAGAAGGCGTGATGGCGGGCGCAGTGCGTTAGCGCGTTATTTACAGAGTTGGTGTGATGACGACATCCCCGCGCAGGCCTGGCCTGCGCGGGGATGTTTCATTAGCCGCGTATGTTCGCTGACATATGGTCCGACCTGCAATTCTGGATCGAGACATGACGCGCATCCACCGGGCCGAACCAGTCATACACGCTGGCGAAACCGCCAGTGCGAAGGACCCACGCTGTCTTTGTCTTGGTGTTCATGACGATCGTGTGGCGGAAGCCATCTGCCACCTTGCTGTTGTCCCGAACCGTAAACCGAATGAATGATCCAGAATCCGTCATGTCCGGCGCTGTCGCTGCCGGAATCGGCGTTTTAAAACCTGAGAACGAGATGCCATAACGGGTCGATAAAGCCTCGGACAAGGGGCATGCAACAGCCTGGAGTGAACACAGGATGAGCGCAACAGCGACAGCAAGATGTTTCATGAATTCGTTCGTGGTGGTGTCGGGATGACTGCGTTGGATGACCTGAAGCTTAACGCAATCCAGGCGAGCAATGCCCCAATCCAGACGCATAAAATTGGCTCTGCAATAATTTGCAGTCCGGTGGATAAAGCGTGTGGTCCCGGAAGGCCAATTGCCGAACTGAGTGCGACGACCGGCAAGCAGAAGATGGGCACCAGTCGAAACTGCGGTCGTCCCAAGAGCCTCAGTGGACTGAATAAAAGAGTCGCACAGGTTATTAACTTGCACCAGATGAACAGTCTCGACGAGGCTGTTCCGCCGAAGAGGAAATACGGAAGCATGGCGAGCATTCCCAAAAAGAATGCAGCAATGTACCCAAGCCATGAGCGTGCTGACATAGTCGGCCTCCCCAGTGTTTAATAACGACGATTGACCGAACCTGGCCGATTGCCTCAGCGTATCAGATTGCCCGGTAGTAAAAGTCACCCACTGTCACAACAGACGTGAATCGCTCCGAAGCGGGTATCGCAACATGACGTTCAGCGGCGTCCACCACGTCGCTTGCGTACCTGGACCGGACCCAGTGGGGCAGGCCAAAGCTGGAGGTGGTAATGGTCGCTGCCCACAAGCCCATTCGCTGACACGGAGTCAAGCCCTTCAAAGCTGGCACGAACACGGTAAGAAACTGCCGGTAGTTTGATGCGCACTGCGTCTGGAAAATAATCCGTGCAGCCTGCCGCGACGATCGTTCCGGTTTCCACTGCGACAGAGCATTCGACGATGTGATCGAACTTGTCGGCGTCGAGTACCGGCTCTCGCTCCAGGACGGAGATCGTCACGGGCACGTCAACATTCCTGACTGTGCCGATTCCGACAGTACCTGGGGCAACCGCCAGAAGACGTTCGACGGCAGCATCGGTCCAGGCATCAGAGAGGTCGCCGTCGGCTTTCTCGTCCTGAATGTAGAACTGGTGATAATCGGCAAATAACGTGAGCTCGTAGCGACGCATTGGCACCTCGGTCTGATTGATCGACGCATTGCAGTGAATGGGAAACCAGCGCATCTGACTCAAATGTTCGCTCTTGGCGGAACCCGGCTGTTAGCCTCAGCTTGGAAAACTGTCGGTTCGTAATCGTCACTGACTGAATACGAGGCCTGACCCGATCTCAAACGCAGACCCCAATGCTGGGAGTAGTTGCGACATTATCGAACAATCCACTTATATTCTAAAGTTAATTGTTCGCAATAATAAATTGCATACGTAAATACATGTTGCACTAGAACAAGGAATAAATCATACTTTTGTCTAAGACATTTAGATAAAGACCGAGGTTTCCATGTCGGATGTTTGCACAATTGCAGCAATTTCCCTTGATAGTGGCATTTCGAAGGAAGTGTTACGCAAGTGGGAAGAACGCTATGGTTTTCCTGTGCCAGAGCGAGACGCCAGCGGCCATCGGGTCTACGCGGCGCACCAAACGGCACGCCTCAAGCTGATCAAACGGCTGATCGACAACGGCATGCGTCCGTCCCAGCTGGTGCCAATGAGCGAGGAAGCGTTGCAATCGCTGCTCCACGAACAGAGCATCGCGACATCAGTGCCTGCTACAGAATCCCAGGTAGTGAACGAGTTGATGACGCTGCTTGAGTCGCGGGACCGCATCGCTCTGGAATCCCGACTCAGGCAGGAAGTCGGACACCTCGGCCTGGAAAAATTTGTCCTGGAAGTGATGTGTCCGCTGAACGGCGCTGTCGGAACAGCCTGGGAAGAAGGAAAAATCGGCATTCGAGATGAGCATGTGTATTCAGAAATGATACAGGGCTTGATCCGAGAGGCAATATCACAGGTAACAAAACCCGACGGCCGCCCCCGCATGTTGATCACGACGCCATCTGGCGAGCTGCATACGCTGGGCATCCTGATGGTGAATGGTTTGGCATCGCTACACGGCGCGTGCTGCATTTCGTTGGGCCCCGAGACGCCTGTTCAAGAAATACCAATTGCCGCCGCCGATTATCGCGCGGATATCGTCTGTCTATGCTTTAGCGCAGCATTTCCAAAGCGACGGATTCTTCCTTATTTAAAAGAACTGCGCAGCGTGGTACCGCAGAGCATGGAAATCTGGATAGGCGGTGCAGGTGCGACAGGATTGGACCGTTCGCCCAGAGGCATCAGGTTATTGCTGACCTTGCACGATGTGATCGATGCAGTGCGTAAGTATGGCCGGGCAAAGTATTCGCAGCGGTCAAGGCGGCCACCCAATCCGCTGCCATCGAATGCCGAACGCTGATGTGCAGTACTGACATGGCACCGGCGGCCCAAACGCGCCAATGACAATGTAATACAGCTCGATTGAATGACAACGCACTATCCAGGGAGACAGCCATGCGAACCAATATGCCAGTTACCAATTCCGAATACATCCTGAAGGAGACGGAAACGGTTGTTTCCAAAACTGACTTGAACGGAAATATCACGTACGTCAACCATGATTTCTGCAAAATCAGCGGATTTTCGGAAGAAGAACTCATCGGTTCCCCCCAAAACATCGTGCGGCATCCGGATATGCCGGCGGAAGCGTTCAAGGACTTCTGGAGCACGATCAAGGCTGGAAAAGCATGGACTGGCATGGTGAAAAATCGCTGCAAGAACGGCGATTATTATTGGGTCGAGGCCAATGCAGCGCCGATGCTGGAAGACGGCAAAATGGTCGGCTACACATCGGTTCGGGTCAAGCCGAGCCGGGAGCAGGTGGCTGCCGCCGAGCAGGCCTATCGGGCGATCAAGAGTGGCAGCAACGAATTCGAGGTGCACGGCGGCTCGATCGTTGCACGCTCATTCTTCCGGCGCTTCGACTTGCTGGCGATCCTGTCGATCAGGTCGAAAATCATGCTGTCGTCCGGTCTGCTGACGCTGTTGTTCATCGCAAATCTGCTGTTCTCGGCGTCTGGAAACCAGCAATTCGACGCGTGGTCGGTCGCTGCTTCCGTTCTCGGCATCGTCCTGGGACTGGTGTCCGGATTCCTGCTGTACCGCGCCGTCGTCGTGCCACTGCGAAACGTCAAACAGGATATCGAACGAATGAGCGCTGGCGACCTGAGTGCCAGGATCGACGCCAATGGTGACGACGAGTTTGCGCAGATGATGCAAACGCTGCGCGTGCTGCAAACGAATGTGAAGCTATTGGTCGGCCAGATCAAGGAAGCCACCGATGTCGTCAATATCGGTGCGGCGGAAATCGCAACTGGCAATGCCAACCTGTCGGCACGCACTGAATCGCAGGCGAGTTCGCTGGAGGAAACCGCCTCCTCGATGGAAGAACTGACGAGCACCGTCAAACAGAACGCTGACAGTGCACGCGAGGCGAACCGACTGGTTGCGTCTGCCTCCGAAACGGCGATAAAAGGCGGCAAGGCGGTTGGCCAGGTGGTCGGCACGATGGGGTCGATCAGGGAAAGCTCGCGCAGGATCGTCGATATCATCGGCGTCATCGACGGCATCGCATTCCAGACGAACATCCTGGCCCTGAACGCAGCAGTCGAGGCGGCGCGCGCCGGTGAACAGGGCCGCGGCTTCGCCGTGGTGGCCGCCGAGGTGCGCAATCTTGCGCAGCGCTCCGCAGGCGCCGCCAAAGAGATCAAGTCCCTGATCGGCGACTCGGTGGAGAAAGTTGAAGCCGGCAGCAAGCTGGTTGACGATGCCGGCAAGACGATGGATGAAATCGTCACACAGGTGCAGCAGGTCGCCGGCTACATGAGCGACATCACCTCGGCCAGCCAGGAGCAAAGTGAAGGCATCGAACAGGTCAACCATGCGATCACGCAAATGGATGAGGTGACGCAGCAAAATGCGGCGCTGGTCGAACAAGCGTCAGCCGCTGCCGAAAACATGCAGAGCCAGGCAGGAAAATTGACCCAGCTGGTCGACAGTTTCAAACTGGTTTCGGGTGCGCAGACAACGCGAGGCGGCAACGTGCAGCCGGTTGCCAGTGGCTCGCCCACACCGGTTGCACGCAAGCCTGTTGCCGCAATCCGTAAGACAACCCCGAGAAACCCTGTTCTCAGCCTAAGAGGCGCGCGCATGGAGGTATCAGGCTGATTGATGTGGCAGATCTGGCATTCGGACGCAAGCTCAACACAAACACGTATTCCAGTCGGATGGATACGGTTGGTTTAGTGCAGAGGCAGTGCCCGTATGTCAGATCTGATATCAATCCTGTCCGTGAAGACAAAAGCTGAACTTATCCATCCTTCAGATCCAGAACGCTTTGATCAGGAAGACGACCAGAAAAGTAATGAATACCGTGCCAACCACATTGAGGAAAAGTCCAGCACGGATCATGGACTGGATTTTCATATGCCCGGTTGCAAATACAATCGCATTGGGCGGGGTTGCCACCGGCATCATGAATGCGCAGCTTGCTGCGATGGCGGCAGGAACCGTGATCAGAAGCGGGTCGATGTCGAGGGAGACCGCAAGGGCACCCAGCAAGGGCAGGAAAGCTGCTGCGGTTGCAGTGTTGGAGGTGATCTCGGTGAGAAAGATAATCACCAGTACGATGATCCCGACCAGCAGTAGCAGCGGAAGTATGTTGAATACCGACAACTGCATGGCAATCCATTCGGCCAGGCCGGAACTCTTGACCACGCCTGCCAGCGCCAGACCGCCGCCGAACAGCAGCAATACACCCCATGGCAGCTTCTGTGCTGCCTCCCAGTCCAGCAAGCGCGTGTTGCCGCCGGTGCCGCTTGGTACGAGAAACAGTGTGATGCCGGCAATCAGTGCAACTGCTGTGTCAGACAGCCATGCAACGCCGACATCATTGAGCATGGGACGCACCATCCAGGCTGCGGCAGCGGCAGCAAAGACGATGCCCACGCGACGCTCCGCAGGACTGAGTGGGCCCAGCCGCGCCAATTCGCGACGCAGCACACCCGCACTGTCGCTATCAGTGCGGAACTTGAAGCCACCGCGCGTCAGCCACCACCAGGTAATGGCCATCATTACTATGCTGACCGGCAAGCCTATCGCCATCCACTGTGCGAAACCAATGTCGATTCCGTGATTTTTCGCCAAATAGCCAGCCAGCAATGCATTCGGCGGGGTGCCGATCAGGGTCGCGATGCCGCCGATGCTGGCGGAGTAGGCGATTGCCAACAGCAGCGCAGTGGCGTAGCGCTCTGTCTCCGCCTCATCGTTATCCGCCCCCAGGAGGCTGACGACCGACAGCCCGATCGGCAACATCATGATGGCGGTCGCCGTATTGGACACCCACATGCTGAGAAAGCCGGTGGCGATCATGAAGCCGCCGATCTGGTTTTTCGGCTGCGATCCCACCAGTAGCAGCACACGAAGCGCAATGCGCCGGTGCAGGTTCCAGCGCTGCATGGCAATGCCGAGGAGGAAGCCGCCAAGAAAAAGAAAGATGATCGGATTCCCGTACGTGGCTGTTGTCACATCAAGCTTCGCAATGCCAAGCATGGGGACAAGCACGATGGGAAGCAGTGAGGTGGCGGGTATGGGGATCGCTTCGGTCGCCCACCAGGTCGCCATCAACAGAGCGAGACCGACGCAGTGCCAAGCGGTAATGGGCATTTCCGCAGGGGCAGGCGTGAGCAGAACCATCAACAGCCAGGCCGGGCCCAGCCACAAGCCTATACTCGCGGCCCGCGACGGGGGGGCATTTTCCGGAGTGCGCACATCACTCATTGTCTCTCCTTTTATCCTGGATGCCTGACATGCTAACAGGGTGAAGGCAGCTGCACGCCAATCTACCGTGTCCTCGACCAACTCCTCCCACAAAGAAATTGATAGGAATCGCACTCAGTCTCACCAACAACTGGTTCTGACTGCACACTTTTGGCATGCGGCATGTGTGGCCAACCGCATGCTTCCGTGGGTATTGACCCGTTTCAAGTTGCTGTGGTACGAATGCAAATGATAATGATTATCGTTTACATGTCCTTACATTCCCGTTAGAATCATTGTTTTTCAAGCAGTGTTTCCACCCACTCATACCGAAGAGACCGCCTCGCCATGAAAGCAATAACAAGCCGCAAGCATTCGTCCACCCGCAACCAGGTCATGCGCACCGCGCTGGCCGCTGTCCTGCTGCCGCTCGGCGCGCAGGCAGCCGGCATCGATGCAGCGGCCCCCGTCGACGTCGTTCCAGAAACCAAGGTCGAGATCGTCGGCAAATACGAAAACGCGTTCCGCGCCGAACAGGCGTCGTCGCCCAAGTACACCGAGCGCCTGGTCGATACCGCGCAGACGCTCCAGGTCATCAAGAAAGAACTGTTCGAGCAGCAGGGCGCCCTGACGCTCACCGAAGCGCTGCGCAACACGCCAGGCGTGGGCGCATTCTTCCTGGGCGAGAACGGCAACACCACCACCGGCGACGCGATCCTCATGCGCGGCTTCGATACGTCGAGCTCCATTTTCGTCGACGGCGTGCGCGACATCGGCTCGATCTCGCGCGACGTCTTCAACCTCGAACAGATCGAAGTGCTCAAGGGCCCGGCGGGCACCGACAATGGCCGCGGCTCGCCAACCGGCTCGGTCAACCTGGTGTCGAAGAAGGCCAGCATGACGGACGCTATGTCCACTGCGATCACCGGCGGCAGCGGCTCGCAAAAGCGCGTCACGGCCGACGTCAACAAAGTGCTGAACGAAGAGCGCGGCATCGCGCTGCGCCTGAACGTGCTGGCCCAGGACGCGGGCAGTGCCTCGCGCGACGTGGTCGAAAACAAGCGCTGGGCAATCGCGCCGAGCATCGGCTTTGGCCTGAACGGCGCCACGCGCGTGCATCTGGACTACCTGCACGTCGACCAGAACAACATCCCCGACGGTGGCGTCTACGTCATCGGCCTGCCTGGCTACACGAGCCCGGACCGCACCCGACCTTTTGTCACCGACGGCAAGAAGGTCGATCCGAAGAACTTCTATGGCTCGACCGGCGACTATGACGACGTGAAGGCCGACATGGCCACGGTGCGCATCGAGCATGACTTCTCGCCGACGATGAAGCTGCAGAACACGAGCCGCTACGGCAAGACGTCGCAGGACTACTTGCTGAGCGCGTTCCTGACCAGCGCCGCCAACCTGGGCACCCCGAACCCGGCCGACCCGAACACGTGGACGCTGGCGCGCAGCATCCGCACCGGCAAGGATCAGGAAAATAAAATCCTGACCAACGTGACGACGCTGACGTCGCAGTTCGACACCGGCGCGGTCAAGCACACGCTCGTGGCTGGCCTGGAATTGACCAGCGAGCGCCAGACCACCTGGGGCCTGACGGGTCTGGGCACGCTGCCGGCTGCGAACATCTACAACCCGAACCCGAACGACGCCCCGACCACGCCCGTGAATGCGCGCCGCACCGGCGCCTATAACGAAGGCGAGGTCGATACCCAGAGCCTGTACGTGTTTGACACCGCCAAGATCGGCGAGCGCTGGATCATCAATGGCGGCGTGCGGGTCGATCATTTCCGCGCCGATTATTCGACCGTGGCGCTGACCAACAACGTGCTCGTGCCGAACCGCTTCAAGGTCGGCGACAACCTGGTCAACGGCAAGCTGTCGGCCCTGTACAAGCCGACCGCCAACAGCAGCGTGTATGCGATGGTGGCCAGCTCGAAGCAGCCACCGGGCGGCAACTTCACCGTCTCGGGCAATGCCAACAGCGCGCAGAATCCGATCTACGATCCGCAAGAGTCGACCACCACCGAATTTGGCGGCAAGCTCGATCTGCTCAAGTCCAAGCTGTCGCTGTCGGGCGCGCTGTTCCGCACCGATGTCAAGAACGAGGTCGAGCAGGATCCGGTCAACCTGCAGTATTACCAGACGGGGGAGAAGCGCGTGCAGGGCATCGAGCTGGGCGCAACGGGCGAACTGGCGCCGCACTGGCTCGTCAGCGCCGGTTACGTCTACATGGACACGAGCGTCGAACGTGGCCGCAACGTGACTGCCTCGGGGGAGAACAGCCTGACCTACACGCCGAAGCAATCGTTCACCGCCTGGACCTCGTACGACCTGCCATGGGGCCTGCGCATCGGCGGCGGCGCGCGCTTCTCGGACAAGCTCAAACGCGGCACCGACGGCGCCATCGGCACCCCGGCCTACACCGATTCGTACTGGGTGGTCGATGCGATGCTGGGTTACCGCTTGACGAAGAACATCGACCTGCGCCTGAACGTCTATAACCTGACCGACGAAAAATACGTCGTCGCGATCAACAAGAGCGGCTACCGCTACACGCCGGGCGTGGCGCGTTCGGCCAGCCTGACGGCCAATATCGGGTTCTGAAATCGGCTTCTGACCCGCGTGCGTTGCGGGCCGGCGGAGGGCGCTTGCGCTATACTCGCCGGCCATGCGCATACAGCTTTTTTCCGACCTCCACCTCGAACGGTACCCCGACTTCCAGCCGCAGATCCTCCCCGGCACGGATGTCGTGGTGCTGGCCGGCGACATCGGCTCGTACCAACCCGGCTCGCGCCTGCTCACGCAGGACTTCGGGCTGGAACGTTTTTCACCGCTCCTCGTGCCTGCCCTGGCGCAGGCGCAGGTCCTGTTCATCCCCGGTAACCACGAATTCGACGCGCTCGACTACGATGCCACCTACGCGCGCCTGCAGGAAACCTGCACGCGCCTGGGCATCACCTGGCTCGATCGCGAAATCGTCACGATCGATGGCGTGCGTTTCATCGGCACCACGCTGTGGAGCGACTTCGATGCGCTGGTGGAAGAGGGCGCGCCGCTGACGAAGCAGCTGCAGCAGCGCACCAAGGCCTTCCGCGCCGCGAACTACTATCTGAGCAAGAACACGACCATCAAGGATGGGGAACCGGTGCTGGCCGAAGGCATCCGCGCGCTCTCGCTTGATTGCCAGGCCTGGCTGCGCGCGGCGCTGGCCACGCCGTTCGAGGGCAAGACGGTCGTCGTCACGCATTTTGCCCCGAGCCTCGAAAGCGCCGACCCGCGCTACGGCAAGACGCCCGGCACGGCCGGCTTCTGCAATTCGCTGGACGCGTTGTTCAAGCGCGCGCAGGTGTGGATGCATGGCCACCTGCACTGCGCGAACGATTACGTGGTCGAGGGCCGCGACGGCCCGCTGTCTTGGGGCTGCCGCGTGGTGGCCAACCCGCTCGGGTATCTGAGCAAGGGCGAGCAGGAAGGGTATCGTCCGGCGCTGGTCATCGAGCTGTAGTCACTCGCGCGGCGAACGTTCCTGCAACAGGTTCTCCATCAGTGTGTCGATGCTGTCCACCTCGGCCGGCTGCTGTTCCAGCTGCCGCTGCTGCTGTTCCAACTGCTGATCTGCATACTCCGCATACACCCAGTCGCCAGCGACGTTCACGACGCCATCGGGCACCAGCGGCGCGCGTTCTGGGGCGTTGGCCAGCGCGACGCGCATGTAATCGACCCAGATCGGCAGCGCCAGCGTCGCGCCGAATTCGCGCCCGCCCAGCGAGCGCGGTTCGTCGTAGCCCATCCACGCCACCGCCACCACCGGACCGCTGTAGCCGGCGAACCAGCCGTCGATCGCATTGCTCGTCGTGCCAGTCTTGCCAGCCAGGTCGCTCCGCCCGAGCTGACGTGACGCAGCAGCAGCCGTGCCCACGCGCGCCACGTCGCGCAGCATGCTGTCGGTAATGAAGGCATTGCGCGCATCGAGCACACGAACCGGTTCCTTGCGGGCGTGTTCGTAGACCACCTTGCCGTCGCCATCCTGGATGCGGGCGATCAGCCACGGTTCGACCCGGTCACCACCGTTGGCAAGCACCGTATAGGCGCCTGCCATCTGCAGCGGCGTGACGGCGCCTGTGCCAAGGGCCATGGTCAGGTTGCGCGGATGGCGCGCGGCGTCGAAGCCAAATTGCGCCAGATGCGCACGCGTGTCGTCCACGCCGATCGCCTGCAGCATGCGCACGGTGGGCACGTTTCTCGAGCGCGTCAGCGCATGGCGCACCGTTACCAAACCTTCAAACGTATTGTCGTCATTGCGCGGCGACCAGCCGGCAGCGCCGTTGTCGCCGCCAAGGTCGAGCGGTGCATCGAGGATCGGCGTGCCAGGGAAGAAGCCCCGTTCCAGGCCCGCCGAATACACGAACGGCTTGATGCTCGATCCCGGCTGGCGCCAGGCTTGCGTCACGTGATTGAACTTGTTCAGTCCAAAATCGAAGCCGCCGACCAGCGCGCGGTAGGCGCCCGTCCCGGCGTCGACCGCGACGAAGGCGGCCGCCACTTCGGGTAGTTGCGTGATCGCCCAGTCGCCTTCCGATTTGCTCAGGCGGATGACGGCGCCGGGAGAGAGTTTCACACCGGCTTTCGCAGCAGATGCCAGCGCACCTGCTGCGAACTTCAGGCCAGCGCCGGTGATCTCGATCGTCTCGCCGCTCGTCGTGGCAGCCCGTACGCGCTTGGCCGATGCGCTGACGACGACGGCGGGCACGAAGCCGTCCACGGCCGGGCGTTTCTGCAGTACGGCGGCCACTGCATCGTCACGCGCCTCGCCCGCGGCCGGCAGCGTGATGCGCGCTTCCGGGCCGCGGTAGCCGTGGCGCCGGTCGTACGCCACGACGTTGCGGCGCACCGCATCCCAGGCGGCCTCCTGTTCGGCGGCGATGACGGTCGTCGTCACCGTGATTCCCCGTTCGTAGGCCGCCGCGCCAAAGCGCGTATGCACAGCCTGGCGCGCGATCTCGGCGACCCAGGCGGCGCGCCCGCCGTAGCCGGCGCCGTCACGCCTGAGGGTCAACGGCTCGGCCAGCGCGCGCCGGTACTGCGGCTCGGTGATCGCCTTTAACTCGAACATGCGGCGCAGGACCGTATGCTGGCGCTTCGTTGCCGCCGCCGGGTTCGTGATCGGATTGCTGCTGGAAGGATTCTGCGGCAGGCCGGCGAGCATCGCCGTTTCAGCCAGTGTCAGGTCGTTCAGCGATTTGCCGAAGTAGGTGCGCGCCGCGCTGGAAAAGCCGTACGAGCGCTGGCCCAGATAGATCTGGTTCAGGTAGACCTCAAGGATCTGGTCCTTGGTCAGCGCCTTTTCGATCTTGTAGGCCAGCGCGATTTCGGTGAGCTTGCGCGGCAGCGTCTTGTCGCGCGACAGAAAGAAGTTGCGCGCCACCTGCATTGTGATGGTCGACGCGCCCTGGCTGCCGAAGTCGGTGATGTTCGCTTTGGCCGCGCCCAGTGCCCGGATCCAGTCGATCCCGCCATGCTCGTAGAAGCGCGTGTCTTCGATCGCCAGCACGGCGGTCTTCATCAGGGCGGGCACCTTCGCGATCTGCACGAAGTCGCGCCGCTCGGCGCCGAATTCCCCGATCAGCACCTTGTCAGCACTGTAGACGCGCAGCGGAATCTTGGGGCGGTAGTCGGTGACGGCGCTGATGTCCGGCACCTCGGGCAGGATCGACGCGTCCACCGGTAGCGGGGCAGCGAGGATCAGTGCAGACAACAGCAAGGGAAGGAACGGGCGGGCAGGCATCATGGCAAATAGTCAGGTAGGTAGTCAGGGCATCGTCGATAAATCGTCGGTGAATCGTCACGACGATTCGATGCCGATCTTACGTCCGCCTGGCTGCGCCTGCTGGCTTTGAAACCGGGTATTACAACTTGCGCTACGAGGGTGCGCCCGGCGCTACCTGCATCGATCCCCGCGTCATTCCATCGGGCTGCACACATCCGTGCCCGCCGCCAGCGCCTTGAGCTTGACCGGATCGAGCAGCGTGACCTCGCGCTTGTCGACGGCGAGCCAGCCCTGTTTCTTGAAGCGCGACAGCAGGCGGCTGATGCTCTCGATCGTCAGGCCCAGGTAATTGCCGATGTCTTCGCGCGACATGCGCAGCTGGAACTGCGTGCTTGAGTAGCCGCGCGCCGCGTAGCGCGCCGACAGGTTGACCAGGAAGACGGCAAAGCGCTGTTCGGCGCGCATATTGCCCAGCAAAAGCATGACGTTCTGCTCGCGCGTGATTTCCTGGCTCATGATGCGGTGGAAGTGGCGCAGCAGTGCCGGCACTTCGCCGAACAGTTCTTCGAGCCGCACGAACGGGATCTCGCACACTTCGCTGTCCTCGAGCGCGACGGCGTCGCAATGGTGGGTGCCGCTGATTGCGTCCATGCCCAGCAATTCGCCGGCCATCTGGAAGCCCGTGATCTGGGCTTCGCCGGCGGCGTTGATCTGGAAGGTCTTGAAGTGGCCGAAGCGCACCGCATACAGGTTGCGAAACGGCTCACCCACCTGGTATAGGCGCTCGTCGCGCGCCAGCCGCCGGCGCCGGCCGATGATCTGGTCGAGGCGCACGATGTCGGCGTCTTCCAGGCCCATCGGAAGACACAGCTGGTGCATGCTGCAACTGGCGCAGGACTTGAGTGCCTGGATGCTCACGAGCGGTTCGGAAGGGGAAGAGGAAGCTGGAATCATGGGATAGGCCGGCAGAGGTTCAGCCCGGATTATAGTCCCGCTGTCAGCTTTCCCCGTCAGTATCGCTCTGGCCCTTTGGTTCGGCCAGTTTCACGCCGCGCCGGGCCAGGCCTTCGCGCAGCAGGAATTCGATTTCCGCGTTCACGCTGCGCAGGTCGCGCGCGGCCAGGCGCTGCAGTTCATCCCACAGCGCCGGGTCGATGCGTAGCGCGAATGCTTTTTTTCCTGGACTTGCCATGCTGGTCGGCCGCTAGTTGTACAGCGTGCCCGTGTTGATGATCGGTTGCGTTTCCTTGTCCGAGCACAGTACCACGAGCAGATTGCTGACCATCGCCGCCTTGCGCTCGTCGTCCAGCTCCACGATGCCGCGCTCCGACAATCCTTTCAGCGCCGCTTCGACCATGCTCACGGCGCCATGCACGATCTTGCTGCGGGCGCTGATGATGGCTTCGGCCTGCTGGCGCCGCAGCATGACCTGGGCGATTTCGGCGGCGTAGGCAAGGTGCGTCAGCTTGGCGTCGAGCACCTCGACACCGGCCGCTTCGAAGCGCGCCTGCAACTCGGTCTTGAGGGCGTCGGCAACGACGTCCATGCCGGCGCGCAGCGTGGTCTCGCCCTGCGGCAGATCTTCGCCTTCGTCGTACGCGTACTGCGAGGCCAGGTGCCGCAGCGCTGCTTCGGCCTGGATGGAGACGTAGCGCTCGAAATCGTCGACTTCGAACACGGCCTGCGCCGTGTCACGCACGCGCCAGACAACGGCCGCGCTGATTTCCACCGGGTTGCCGCGCTTGTCGTTGACCTTCAGCGTGGGTGCATTGAAGTTGCGGGCGCGCAGCGACAGGCGCCGCTTGACGTACAGCGGGAAGGCCCAGCGCAGGCCTTCGCTGCGGTCGGTGCCGATGTACTTGCCGAACAGGGTGAGGATCGCGCTTTCGTTCGGCTGCAGCATGAACAGGCCTGTCAGGCAGAGCAGACCGGCCAGTCCCAGCGCGACGGCACCCAGGAGCGGCAAGCCGGCGGGCGTTTCGACGCCAGTCTTGAACAGGTAGGCTGCACCCAGCAGGAAAACAATGCCGGCGCAAGCGGCCAGGTAGCCATTCGCGGACGAAAATGCCTTTTCGCGGCGGGTGTGCGATGCGTTCATGCTTGAACCTCTTCTGGGTGGGTGTGACATCAAAGTGATATCACTTTAGGATTGCCAGAAAGTATTGTCAAGCGATTTTGCGAACATCCCGACCGTGCGGATCGTGCTTAGTTGGCCAGGCCTTTTTGCAGCAGTTCGGCTACCAGCGCATTGAGTTCGACGCCGCGCTCTTTGCTCAGCGTTTGCAGCTGCGCCACCAGATCGCCATTGAGCTTGACGGCGAACGGCACCAGTCCCAGCGCGCGGTCGCGTTCGCGCTGTTCGCGGCGATCCGGCGCCGCCTCTTTCGCTGGCGCGCCGACGACGGCGCCCCGGGCAGCCATCTGGCCTTGAATCTTCTTGGCGTCGCCTTTTGCCATGTCAGTCTTTTTCATCACGTGCCTTTAGTTTGTTGGAGCCGAATTCTACTCTTGAAACGGGCCACCAACGGGAATTGGCAAGCGGCGCGCATTTGGTGGCATGATGGGCGTGGCAGCACGACAGCAGGCGCGCCGTGGCGTAGCCTGCCCCCTGCAACCCCATCAGGAGACCACCATGACGCCCACCCAGCGCTTCGTGCAGGCGCGCGATTTCCTCCAGCAGCACCGGCTCGACTACGAGACCGCCTGCCGCGACTACCAGCCCCCGCAGCTGTCCACCTTCAACTGGGCGCTCGACTTTTTCGACCACCAGGCCCGGGACAACCACGGCATTGCGCTGTGGGTCGTCGACGAAGACGGCACCGAGCACAAGATCACGTACGCCGACATGGCCGCCCGCTCCAGTCAGGTCGCCGAGTACCTGCGCAACTGCGGCGTGCGCCGTGGCGACCGGGTGCTGCTGATGCTGCCGAACCGCGTCGAACTGTGGGAAGTCATGCTCGCCGGGATCAAGCTGGGCGCCGTGCTGGTACCCACGACGATGCTGCTGTCCGGCGACGACCTGGCCGACCGGATCGCGCGCGGCGGCATCAAGCACGTGATCACGCAGGCATCCGAGACGCACAAGTTCGCCGCGCTGCCAGGCTGTTTTACCCGCATCGCGGTGGGCGGCGCGCACGAAGGCAGCAATTTAGGCTGGCATGACTACGCCGCCAGCCACGCCGTGGTGAGCGTGTTCGTGCCCGAGGGCGAGACGCTGGCCACCGATCCGCTGCTGCTGTACTTCACGTCCGGTACCACGGCGCGGCCGAAACTCGTACTGCACACGCACCAGAGCTATCCCGTCGGCCACCTGTCGACGATGTACTGGATCGGCCTGCAGGCGGGCGACATCCACTGGAACATCAGCTCGCCCGGCTGGGCCAAGCATGCCTGGAGCTGTTTCTTCGCGCCCTGGAACGCGGGCGCCACCGTGTTCGTCTACAACTACGAACGCTTCGCCGGCGCGGCCGTGCTGAACGTGATCGAGCGCTGCCGCGTGACGTCGCTGTGCGCGCCGCCGACCGTCTGGCGCATGCTGATCAAGGAAGACCTGGCGGCCTGCAAACCGGCCCTGCGCGAACTGGTGGGGGCGGGCGAGCCGCTCAACCCCGAAGTCATCGAGCAGGTCGAGCGCGCCTGGGGCATCCGCATCCGCGACGGCTTCGGCCAGTCCGAGACCACCTGCCAGATCGGCAATTCTCCAGGCCAGCCCCTCAAGCCCGGCTCGATGGGCCGCGTGCTGCCGGGGTACCGCATCGCGCTGCTCGACATCGACGACGCACCGGCCACCGAAGGCGAGATCGCGGTGGTGCTGGCAGCCAATCCGGTTGGCCTGATGGCGGGGTACGAGGGCGATGCCGACAAGACGCGCGATGTCATGCGCGCCGGCCACTATCACACGGGCGACACGGCGGCGATCGACAGCGACGGCTACTATTTTTATGTGGGCCGCAACGACGACGTGTTCAAGTCGGCCGATTACCGCATCAGCCCCTTCGAGCTCGAAAGTGTGCTGATCGAACACGAGAGCGTGCTCGAAGCGGCGATCGTACCGAGTCCCGATCCGCTGCGGCTGTCGGTGCCGAAGGCCTTCGTCACGCTGCGCGCCGGCGTTGCACCGAGCCGCGAAATGGCGGCTGCGCTGTTCGCGTTCAGCCGCGCGCGCCTGGCGCCGTATCAGCGGATCCGGCGCATCACGTTCCGCGAGCTGCCCAAGACCATCTCGGGCAAGATCCGGCGCGTCGAGTTGCGGCGCGAAGAAGCAGGGCGGAGTGGCGGCGCGGGCGATGCGCCTGAATACCGCGAGGAGGATTTCCCCGTCTAGCGGCAAGTGCGTGGCGTTTTGGACGAATGCAGCCATAATGGATGCTCTCTTTTTCTCGTCCTTGCGCCACCTCGATGACCACCAAGCGAACCCCAGCCACGCCGGCTGACACCAGCACCGCCACGGCCACGCTAGATAACGGCCCGTCGTACGAAGTACGCCAGTCGCCGATCCACGGTAACGGCGTTTTCGCCAGGAAGCCCATCGCCGCGGGCGAGCGCATCATCGAGTACCGCGGTGAGCGCATCAGCTGGGACCTCGCGACCGAGCGCGCCGAAAAGGCCGGCGGCCCGGTCAACCACACCTTCTATTTCAGCCTGGCCGACGGCCGCGTGATCGACGGCGGCCGGCGTGGCAACGAAGCGCGCTGGATCAACCACGCCTGCTCGCCCAACTGCGAAGCGTTCGAGGATGAAGGCAAGGTCTACATCCATGCGATGCACGACATCGACGCCGGTGAAGAGCTGAACTACAATTACGCCCTGATCTACGAAGAGCGCCATACGCCCAAGCTCAAGAAACTGTTCGCCTGCCGCTGCGGTACGCCCGGCTGCACGGGCACGATGCTTGCGCCGAAGCGCCGCACCCGCACGCCAGCCGCCGGCAAATGAACCAAGCCCCGGCTGGCCTGGTCAGGCCGGCCCGCCCCATCATCGACCTGGAGCAACGATGAAACCAGTAGTTCGCAGCCTGCTTGAAACTGATCTGTATAAATTCACGATGTGGCAGGCTTTGCTGCACAGCCACCCGGGCGCGACGGGCGAGTATGAATTCCGCTGCCGTAACGAGCCGGCCTATCCGCTGGCGGAGCTCAAGGAAGACATCGAACGCGAGCTCGATCACCTGTGCTCGATGATGTTTACCGAGCACGAAGTCGCCTACCTGCGCGGACTGCGCTTCATCAAGGGCGACTTCGCCGACTTCCTCACGCTGTTTCGCTTCCAGCGCAAGTTCATCCAGGTCACGACCGACGGCCCGCATCTGCGCATCCGCGCCAGCGGCCCGCTGGTGCACGTGATGGGCTATGAAATCTTCGTGCTCTACATCGTCAACGAGCTGTATTTCCGCCGCTTCGACCAGGCCGAGGCCATGGAAGTAGCGCGTGCGCGCCTGCGCCAGAAGATCGACGAACTGCGCGCCTTTGGCGAAGAAGCCCCGCGCGCCAACCCGTTCGAGTTCTTCGACTTCGGCGTGCGCCGCCGCTTTTCGGGCGAGTGGCACGACGAAGTGGTGCAGACGCTGGCGCGCGAGCTGCCGGTGTACTTCAAGGGCACGTCGAACGTCTACCTGGCCTACAAGTTCAATCTGGTCCCGATCGGCACGATGGCGCATGAATACCTGCAGGCGCACCAGGCCTTCGGCACGCGTCTGGTCGATTTCCAGAGCGCCGCGCTCGAGAACTGGGTGCAGGAATACCGGGGCGACCTGGGTACGGCGCTCACCGACGTCGTCGGCATGGACGCCTTCCTGGCCGACTTCGACCTGTACTTCGCCAAGCTGTTCGACGGCCTGCGTCACGACTCGGGCGATCCGGTCGTGTGGGGCGAAAAAGCGCTGGCCCATTACGCGCGCCTGCGCATCAATGCGCGCACCAAGCGCCTCGTGTTCTCGGACGCGCTGACCATCCCCAAGGCCCTTGACCTGTACCGCCATTTCGCCGACCGCGTGATGACGGGCTTCGGCATCGGCACCAAGCTGACCAACGACACGCCTTTCCCGGCGATCAATATCGTCATGAAGCTCGTGCGCTGCAACGGCCAGCCGGTGGCCAAACTGTCGGACGAACCGGGCAAGTCGCAGTGCACCGACGTGACCTACATCGCCTATCTGCGTCAGGTGTTCAACCACCCGGTCTAGCCGTGCGCAAGATTGTGTGAGTTTATGGCAGCGCCACGCGCGCTATGCTCTCGGTTTCCCGCCATCGCCCAGGAGACCGCCATGCAGCAGCTCGCCCCATTCGCCATCGCCGTGTTGTTCGCTACCCCAACCGTGGCCGTCCATGCCCAGCAGGCCGACCAGACCACGGCAGGCGCCGAAGCGGCCGGGCGCTGGCTGGCACTGGCCGATGCGGGCAAGGGCGAGGCCACGTGGCATGCCGCAGGCGCGGTCTTCCAGGCGGCAGTGAGCCAGAGGGAATGGACGGCCGCGCTCGAGCAGGCGCGCACGCCATACGGCGCGCTGACCAGGCGGACCCTGGCCGACGCGCGAGCCACGCGCACGCTGCCGGGCGCGCCCGAAGGCGACTACGTCGTGCTGCAATACCAGTCCAGCTTTTCCAATCGGCCGACCGTAACCGAAACAGTGATCGTGATGCGCGAGACAGACGGCAACTGGAAGACGATCACGTACGTGATCCGCTAGCGGCTGCGCGGCGCTGCGGGGGTGCCGCCTTGTTTGCAGGTGCCTCCTTTGCCGGTGCCTTCTTGCGTGGCTTTTCTTCTTCGTGCCTGAGCCGCTGCTGCAGCATCGCCAGTACCGCTGCTTCTTCGGGTTGCAGTGCGTGCAGGTCTTCGGCCAGCTTTTCTTCGGTCCTTTCGCGCATCACGTCCAGGGGCGCGCCTTCGAGGTAGGCGTCCAGCACGGCCGGGTGCACATAGCACTTGCGGCAGATCGTCGGCGTGTTGCCGAGCTTTTCGGCCACCGACTCGATCGCGCGCACGATGTTCTTCTTCGCCTGCGTTTCGGAGTCGAATTTTTCGAATTCCTGCAGGGCCAGCGCCGCCAGCACGGTGCCGGACCAGGTGCGGAAATCCTTGGCCGTGTACTCTTCGCCCGTGATGTTGCGCAGGTAGTCGTTGACGTCGCTGGAGTCAACGCTGTGCGTCTCGCCATCGTCGTCGATGTACTGGAACAGTTCCTGTCCCGGCAGGTCGCGCGTGCGCTTGACGATGCCGGCCAGGCGCCGGTCGTGCACCTTGACCTTGTGGTACACGCCGCTCTTGCCGCGGAAGCTGAATTGCACGTCGCTGCCATCGACTTTGACGTGGCGGTTGCGCAGCGTCGTCAGGCCGAACGATTTGTTGGTACGCGCATATTCCTCGTTCCCGACCCGCATCATCGTCGCTTCGAGCAGGTAGACGATCGTGGCCAGTACTTTTTCACGTGGCAGGCCGGGCAGCTTGAGGGCGCGGTCGACCTCATGCCGGATCGCCGGCAGCGCGTCGCCGAACTTGAGCATGCGTTCGTACTTCACTTCATCGCGCGCCGTGCGCCACTTTGGATGGTAGCGGTATTGCTTGCGCCCGCGCGCATCGCGCCCGGTTGCCTGCAGGTGGCCGTTGGCTTGCGCGCAGATCCAGACGTCCTGCCACGCGGGCGGGATCACGAGGCCCTTGATGCGCGCCAGCGTAGCTTCGTCCTTCACCGGCTCGCCGTGCGCGTCCAGGTAGCGAAAGCCGTCCTTGATGGCCTCGCGGTGGATGCCGGCGCGCCCATCGTGCACGTAGCGCAGGCCAGCCGCACGCGCGGCGCTGGTGGAATCTTTGGTGTCGAGTGCGTCGACGGCGTCGGTTGTCTGACTGGGCATGGCTGCTTCGCGAATGGTGGATATCGCGTCGATGCTACGCCCGGGCCAGGGCCTGCACTGTTCGCAAGATAACGGAGTGCGGGACAGGCGGGAAGGGCTGCAGATACAGACCCGGTTCAGCGATAGCGGGCCTCGACCAGATCGATCTCGCGCAGCAGCTTGCGCGCGACTTCGTCGGACAAGGTGTTGTTGCGCGCCATGCGCAGCAGGACGGCCCGTTCATGCTCCAGCGCCGCCAGGCGATAGTGGCGCTCGGCGCTTTCGGCGGCGCGTGCGTGCGCCGGATCGACATCGTTGCCGTTGCCGCCATCGAGCCGGTACTGGTACAGGCTGCGCACCTGGTCGACTGCACTCGCATGCATCTCCACCGCGCCTTGCGCGTCGCAGCCCGAGGTGGGTGGCGGTGGCGGTGCATTGGCGATGGCTTCGAGCGCGGCCAGCGCGGCGGCATGGCGCGCACGTGCTTCTTCGCTTTCATGCGCCGAATCGTGCGGCAGTTCGAGGCCGCGCAGCACGCGCGGCAGCCCGACACTGGCCAGCACCAGCGAGACGACGATCACGGCGCTGGCCAGAAAAATCACCAGGTCGCGGCCAGGGAACGGCGCACCGCCCGGCATCGCCAGCGGCAGCGTGAGCACGCCGGCCAGCGTGATCGCGCCGCGCACGCCGGCCAGCGACGTGGCCAGGATCAGGCGCGGGTTGGGGCGGTACTCCGGCAGCTTCTGGCGCCGGGCGTTGAGCAGCGTCAGGCGCAGCGAAACCCAGACCCAGACAAAGCGCAGCAGGATCAGGCCGAAGCTGATGGCCAGCGCGTTGGTGGCCAGCCACCAGACATCGTTTGCGCGCGGCAGCTCGGGTGCGACCAGCGCTGCTTCGAGAATATTGGGGAGCTGCTCGCCCAGCAGCACGAACATGATGCCGTTGAGCGCGAACTGCACCGTGTCCCACACCACCGCGCGCCGCACGCGCGTCGTGGCGGCCGCGCGCCCGCTCAATTCAACGTAGCTCATCGTCACGCCCGCCGCGACTGCTGCCAGGATGCCCGAGGCGCCCAGATGCTCGGCTGCCAGATAGGCGCCGAACGGCAGCAGCAGGTTGATGAGGATCGGCGAGCCGCTTTCTTCGCCGATGCGCGCGGCCAGCTGGCGCTGGGCCCAGCTCACGCCCACCGTGATACCCACGCCGATGGCCACGCCCGCCAGCGCGACCCACAGGAAGGTGAGCGTGGCCTCTCCCAGCGAAAAGGTGCCGGTGAGAGCGGCGGCCACGGCGAAGCGGAAGCACACCAGGCCACTGGCGTCGTTCAGCAGCGATTCGCCCTCGAGGATGTGCATCAGGCGCGGCGGGATCGGCACGCGCGCGGCGATCGATGACACCGCGACCGGATCGGTGGGGGCCAGAATGGCGGCCAGCGCGAAGCATACGGCCAGCGGCAGCGACGGAATCAGCCAGTGGATCAAAAAGCCCGCGCCCAGCACCGTAAACAGCACCAGGCCCAGGGCCAGTTCGAGAATCGTGGAGCGGTCGCGGAACAGCCCGATCTTGGGGATGCGCCAGCCGTCGAGAAATAGCAGCGGCGGCAGGAACACGAGGAAGAAGATGTGCGGTTCGAGCCGCACGCCGTGGCCAGTGCTGCCGGCAATGGCCGCGCCGAGCGCGATCTGCATCAGCGGCAGCGGCACCGCGAACGGCAGCATGCGCACCAGGTAGCCGCTGGCCACCACCGCCAGCAGCATGGCCAGCACGATTCCCACTTCATCCATCAACATCTCCCTGTTCAAGACAGGATGATAAGGGATTGGCGCCGCCCGTGGCGACGCTGTTGATCAGGCGGCGGACAAACTGGCCTGGGGCGCAGCCTGCAGTTCGGCCAACAACGCGTCGAGCGGCATGGGCCGGTGGAACAGGTAGCCCTGCATGCAGGCGTTGCCGTGCGCGGCCAGGTACTCGGCCTGGGCCGACGTCTCGACGCCTTCGGCCACGACGCGCAGGCCCAGGTGGCCGGCCATCGCCAGGATCGATTGCACGATGGCGGTGCCGTTCTTGTCGTGCGGGGTGTCGCGGATGAAGCTCTTGTCGATCTTCAGTTCATACAGCGGCATCCGGGTCAGATACGACAGGCTCGAATAGCCGGTGCCGAAATCGTCGATCGAGATGCGGATCCCGAGTGCGGCCAGCGCGTGCATCCGCTCGATGGTCTGGTCGAGGCGATCGACCAGCAAGCCTTCGGTGATCTCGAAGATCAGCTGGCCGGGCGGCACGCCCGTCTCGTGCAGGATCGCCTCGACCCGCGTGACGAAGTCGTGCTGGCGGAACTGCATCGGGCTGACGTTGACCGACAGCGGGAAGCGGTGGCCGGCGCGGTCCAGCACGTGCCAGGCCAGGCACGCTTCGCGCAGCACCCAGTCGCCCAGCGCCACGATCAGGCCACTGGATTCGGCCACCGGAATAAAGACATCTGGCGGCACGCTGCTGCCGTCCTTGCGGCGCCAGCGCATCAGCAGTTCGGCGCCGCTCGGCACGCATGCGCCGTCGACCTGCAGCTGCAGGTGCAACGACAGCTCGCCGTTCTCGAGCGCCTGGCCCAGGTCGCGCTCGAGCGTCAGGCGGCCTTCGGCGTCGGACAGCATGCCCGGTTCGAACAGCGCCACGCCATTACGGCCGCGCGACTTGGCGTGGTACATCGCGGTGTCGGCTTCGCGCAGCAGGTCGTGCACGGTCTGCTGCGCGTTGGCGGATGCGGTGAGCGCGACGCCGATGCTGCTGGTGGCGTAGTAACGCTGGGTGTCGATGACGATCTTGTCGGCCAGCGCAGCCCGGATCCGCTCGGCCACGGCCAGCGCGCGGTCGGTGGCCCGGCCCGCATGCTGGCCCAGCGCGTCGAGCAGAACGACGAATTCATCCCCGCCCAGGCGCGCCACGCAGCCGTCGTTGCCCGTCATCGCCACCAGGCGATCGGCCACGTTCTTGAGCAGCTGGTCGCCGATGGCATGGCCGCGCGCGTCGTTGACGGTCTTGAAGTTGTCGATGTCGACGTACAGCACGGCAGCCATCGACCCGCCCGCGCGGGCGCCGGCTACCGCCACATCGAGCCGCTCCATCAGCAGGCGCCGGTTCGGCAGGCCGGTCAGCACGTCATAGAAGGCCAGCCGGTGGATCGCATCGGCGGCGTTGCGCCGCTCCGTCACATCGCGGCTGACAATCAGCCAGTGCGTGATCGCGCCGCTGTCGCCGGAGAACGGCACCATCTCGGCCTCTACCCAATACGGCGTGCCGTGTTTCGTGTACAGGACCATTTCGGCACTGGCGGCTTCCTTGTGCATCACGGCCGTGATGACACGCCGGACCGTCTCCTGGTCAGTGTCCGGTCCTTCGAGCATGCGCACGCTGCGCCCGATGATTTCTTCGCGGGTGTAGCCGGTGTGGCGCAGCAGGGCGTCGTTGGCAAAAATGATCGGCTGCTCGGCGCCGGGTACGTCGACCATGCGCGCGATCATGACCATGTCGTTCAGGCGCGCGACCGCTGCCGACGTCAGGCGCAGCTCGTCGTTGACGGCGTGCAGGCGTAGCTGGCCCGCTTCGAGCCCGGCAGCGGCCGTGCGCGCTTCGAGGAGTGACCGGTCCAGCCCCTTGAGCAGGGTGCCGCTGGTAATCGTGATCAACGCGCCGACGCAGCAGAAGTTGATGACGACGACGACCGCCGATGCCAGGCCGTTCTGTTCCAGGCCAGGGACATACAGATGCACCTGGCCGTTCAGCCCCAGCAGCAGCACGCAGGCAGCGCCAAGGGCCAGGCCGATGAGCGCCTGACGCATGCCAAGCAGGAGGACGGCCAGCGCGGGCAGCGCCGTCATATAGACCAGGCCAACCGGACCCACCGCAAACAGCAGGCCGACGGACACCAGGAACAGCATGGCAATGAAATTGAGAACGCGTACCGTGTGCGAGATGCGGTCGAAGCGCCAGATGGCCAGCAGCCATGCCATTGCCACCATGTCCATGACGATGACCGGCCATTTGCCTTTGCTGATCAGAAGCGGGATGCTGGGCAGGGCGGCAACGAATCCCAGCGCCACGACGATCGGCAGGATGGTGGTAAAGACCTTGATGCGCCACTGCGCGATGTCATCTGGAGGAATTGGCATGAAGCATCCTGTTCGGCACGCCGCACGGAATTTCTCCGGAGCATAATAAATTTTATTCCAGCAAATTCTATGCAGGTGTAATGATACCTGTCACGCAATATTTTCGGCTCTGTTGTGCCGATGAAACGACCCCGCCCGAAAGGGCGGTTCAGTCACGGAGCCCGCCTCAGTAAGGGCTCGCCTGCGCCAGAAGATCGCCTAGTTGCAGCGTGTTGAGCGGCTTGACCAGATAGTGGTCGAACCCCGCCTGGCGGGCCTGTTCGCGGTCTTGCTGACGTCCATAGCCGGTCGCCGCAATGAGCATGGCGCCCTCCATTCCGGGCAACGCGCGCAGGCGCCGCGCCAGTTCGTTGCCGTCGATGTCGGGCAGTCCGATGTCAAGCAGGCACACCTGCGGATTGAACACGGCAGCGACATCGAGCGCGTCGAGCGCACAATAGACCACTTCCACGGTATGGCCGCTCGCGCGCAAGAACAGGCTCAGTGTCTGGGCGGCGTCGAGATTGTCGTCCACCACGAGGATGCGCAGGGCGCCGACGGCGCTGGCGCTGCTGGCCAGCGGCGCCGCGACCGGCCCCGCCGGGATTGCTTGCGCATAGCACGGCAGGCGCACCGTGAACGTGCTGCCCAGGCCCGGGCCGGCACTTATCGCGCCGACACTGCCGCCATGCAGTTCGACGAGGCTGCGGGCCAGCGCCAGGCCCAGGCCCAGGCCACCCTGTGACCGGTCCGGGGTGCGTTCGGCCTGGGTGAACAGATCGAACACGCGCTCGACCAGGCGTGCATCCATGCCGATGCCGTCATCCGTCACGTCGATGACCCACGTCTCGCCCTGCTGCGCCAGCTGCAGGGTGATGTGGCCGCCCTCGGGCGTGTACTTGGTTGCATTGCCCAGCAGGTTGGCCACGACCTGCACCAGGCGCTTGTGGTCACCCTTGACGCTTGCCGGTTCCGGCGGCATGTCGAGTACCACCTTGTGGCGCCGCGCCAGCATCAGCGGGCGAATCTGCTCGGCCGCATCGTCGACCACCTTGCGCAGGTCGAGGATCTGGGTCGACAGCGTCACCAGCCCGCGCGTCACGCGCGAGACGTCCAGCAGGTCGTCGACCAGGCTCGTCATGTGCTCGACCTGGCGCGCGATGATGGCGCAGGTTTGCGTGATCTGCGCATTATCCGAATGCAGCAGCTTGAGCAGGTGGGCGCCGGTGCTGATCGGCGCCAGCGGGTTGCGCAGTTCGTGCGCCAGCATCGCCAGAAATTCGTCCTTGCGCTGGTCGGCCGCGCGCAGTTCGCGCTCGGCCAGGCTGCGCTGGGCTTCTTTTTGCTGCAGGTGCTCGGCCATCTCGTCCAGGGCCGCGGCCAGCCGGCCGATTTCCTCGCTGTTCGACCCGATGCCGGTGCGGGCATCGAGTTCGCCGGCGGCGATCCGGCGCGCCACCGTCATCAGCTTGCGCACGCGCCGGACAATCAGCTTGTCGCCCGCCAGCCAAGCGGCCAGCAAGGCCAGAATCGTCGTCAGGCCCAGGCCGAGCAGCGACATCAGCTGCGCTTCACGCGCCACGCGCGTGATGGTTTCGGTCGGCACGCCGATCGTCACTGTGTAATCGGACAGCGTTGGTGGCCCGACGCGCGCGAATGCGTGCAGGCGCTCGACGCCATCCTCGCCCTGGATCACGCGGGCGCTGTCATGCGGGCCGCGCATCGCCGCAAACAGCGGTGCCGGAACATGCTTGCCGAACCATTGCTCGGGGTCGGGCCGGCGTGAAATCAGCTTGCCGGTGGCATCGGCCGTCTCGAGGATCGAACCGGCCGGCAGGCTGATGTCGTTGACGAAGGTGTCCAGGCCCGCCAGGTCCATTGCGGCAAACACCACCGCCACCACCTTGCCGTCGCGGTCGGTGACGGGATAGGTCAGGTTGATCGTGTGGCGGCGGATCACGCGCCCGAACACATAGTCGCCGGCGATGAAGCGGCGTTCGGCCACGGCGCGCTTGAAGTGGCTGCGGTCGCCCAGGTTCACCGCGTGCACCATCGGCACCGCGCTGCAACTGACGTCGCCATTGAGCTGGATGAGGCCAAAGTTGACATACAGTTCATTGCGGTCGAGGACATTGGCCAGCAGTGCATTGCAGCCAGCCGTGTCGCCCATCAGGTCCGGCACGCTGGCCAGGTCGACCAGGATCTGGCGCGCGCGGTCGATCGACTGCGCCTCATTCGCGGCGGCCAGCGCCGTCAGGCGTTTGAGGTTGTCTTCGGTCGCGCGGATTGCGGCTTCGCGTTCGCGCAGGCCCCCCAGCACGGTGACGATGGCGATCGGCGTGATGGCCAGCAGCACCAGCAGCATCAGCCTGCTGCGCAGGCTGTTCAGGCGAAAACGTCCGGGTGACTTGTTCATCGCTGCGGCGCCGGATGCGGCGTGGTGGTGACGATGGACAGCGCGAATGTGCGGGCGATGTGGAACATGTGTGGCGAACGATTGATCGATAGGACCCGCCAAAAATGGCGGGAATACAGGCGTAACGTTTCCTGATTGTACTAAAAATTGGCTTATCCACAGCGAATCAGTCGCGTGCGCGCGACGCCTCGTTGCCATGTCAAGCATCGGCGCAGGTAAGATAGGCCCATGCCAGTATCAGGAGAGACCATGAACATCGTCTGCATCGGTGGCGGGCCGGCCGGTCTGTACGCCGGCCTGCTCATGAAACTGCGCGACCCGCGCCGCAACATCACGGTCGTCGAGCGCCACCGGGCCGGCGACACGTTCGGCTGGGGCGTCGTGTTTTCGGACCAGACGCTGGGCAATCTTGCGCTGGCCGACGCGCCCAGCGCGCACGCCATCGAGGGCGCGTTCAACCGCTGGGATGCAATCGACGTGCAGATCGGCGGCGCCACCGTCACTTCGCATGGCCATGGTTTTTGCGGCATCGCGCGCAAGCGCCTGCTCGGCATCCTGCAGGCGCGCTGCGAAGAAGCGGGCGTGGCGCTCGTGTTTGACACCGACGTGACGGACGAGGTGTCGCTGGCGCGCCGCCATGGCGCCGACCTGGTGGTGGCTGCGGACGGCGTGCACAGCGCAATCCGTACGCGCCATGCCGCCGTATTCCAGCCCGATCTAAAAGAGGGGCGATGCCGCTACGTCTGGCTTGGCACCCGGCGCCGCTTCGCCGCGTTCACGTTCGCTTTTGAAGCGACCGAGCATGGCTGGTTCCAGGCCCACGCGTACCAATACGATGACCAGAACGCGACCTTCATCGTCGAGACGCTGGAGTCGACCTGGCACGCCAGCGGCCTGGCCGAGATGGACGCAGCGAGCACGCTGGCGTTTTGCGAGCGCCTGTTCGCCCGTGTTCTTGGCGGCGTGCCGCTCCTGACCCAGGCTACCCGTGGCGGCGGTGCCATGTGGCACCGCTTTGCGCGTTTGATCTGCCGCGAGTGGGTGGGTGCGCTTGACGTCGACGGCCGGCGCGTGCCGCTGGTGCTGCTGGGCGACGCCGCGCACACGGCGCATTTCTCCATCGGCTCGGGCACCAAGCTGGCGCTGGAAGACGCCATCGCGCTGGCCAGCGAGCTGCCTGTTGAAACGGATGGCGACCTCGATGCCGCGCTGGCACGCTACCAGGCTGCGCGCGTGATCGACGTGAGCAAGCTGCAAAGCGCGGCGCGCAATTCGACCGAGTGGTTCGAGAATGTGGCGCGCTACAGTGCCATGCCGCCTGACGCTTTCGCCTACTCGCTGCTCACGCGCAGCCAGCGCCTGTCGCACGAAAACCTGCGCCTGCGCGACCCCGCCTATATAGAAGGCTTCGAGCGCCGCTTTGCCGTGCAGGCGGCAGCGCAGGCCGGCGTGGCCGCGCCAGCGGCGTCCACGCCGCCGATGTTTACGCCCTTCAGAGTGCGCGACGTGCTGCTCAGGAACCGCGTGGTTGTCTCGCCGATGGCGCAGTACGCCTGCGTCGATGGCGTGGCGGGCGACTATCACCTGGCCCATCTCGGCGCACGCGCGCTGGGCGGGGCCGGCCTGGTGATCGCCGAAATGACCTGTGTGTCGGCCGACGCGCGCATCACGCCGCGCTGCCCCGGGCTGTACCTGCCCGAACACACGCAGGCCTGGGCCCGCATCGTCGACTTCGTGCATGCGGCAAGCGACGCGAAAATCGGCATCCAGCTGGGGCACGCTGGCGCCAAGGGCTCGACCCGGCCGATGTGGGAAGGGATCGACCAGCCGCTCGCGCAGGGCAACTGGCCGCTCGTGGCGGCGTCGCCCCAGCAATACCTGGCCGGCGTGTCGCAGATGGCGCGCCAGGCGAGTGAGGCCGACATGGCGCAGATCGAAGCCGATTTCGTGCGCGCCACGCTGGCTGCGGGCGAGGCGGGCTTCGACTGGCTCGAACTGCATTGCGCGCACGGGTATTTGCTCTCGAGTTTCATCTCGCCGCTGACCAACCGGCGGGGCGATGTCTACGGTGGCAGTCTTGAAAACCGCTGCCGCTTTCCGCTGCGCGTGTTTGCCGCCGCGCGCGCAGCCTGGCCCGCGCACCTGCCGATCAGCGTGCGCATCTCGAGCCATGACTGGGTCGATGGCGGGATTACCCCGATAGACGCCGTCGAGATCGCTCGCCTGTTTCGCGCAGCCGGCGCCGACATGATCGACTGCTCGTCCGGGCAAGTGAGCAAGGCCGAGCAACCCGTGTATGGCCGCATGTACCAGACGCCGTTTTCGGACCGCATCCGCAACGAGGCCGGCATCGCGACGATCGCCGTCGGTGGCATCAGCGAGGCCGACCACGTCAACAGCATCATCGCCGCCGGCCGCGCCGATCTGTGCGCGGTGGGGCGCCCGCACCTGGCCAATCCCGCGTGGACGCTGAACGAGGCAGCGCGCATCGGCTACACTGGCGCCGCGTGGCCGCGCCAGTACGTCCCCGGCAAGCAGCAGCTCGAGCGCAATCTGGCGCGCGGGCGGCCAAAAACGTGACCGGTTCGTCCATTTTTCAACGCGTCATCAGGAGCAGGCATGCATGATCTAGCGGGCAATCGAACCGGCCTGACCGGCTACGTGGCGCAGCACGTCGGCTTGGCGCTTGACCCGGCGACGCGGGTAGCAACCGTGACGCTCGACCGGCCCGAGCGCAAGAATCCGCTCACGTTCGCCGCCTACGCCGAGTTGCGTGACCTGTTTCGCGCGCTGGCATACGCCGACGATGTCAAGGCGGTCGTGCTTACCGGCGCGGGCGAAAACTTCTGTTCGGGCGGCGATGTGCACGAGATCATCGGACCGCTGACGCAACTGGACATGCCGGGCCTGCTGGCCTTCACCCGTATGACGGGCGACCTCGTGAAAGCGATGCGCGCCTGTCCGCAGCCGATCGTCGCGGCAGTGGATGGTGTGTGCGCCGGTGCCGGTGCGATCCTGGCGCTGGCTTCGGACATCCGCTACGCCACGGCGCGCAGCCGCACCGCCTTCCTGTTCACGCGCGTCGGCCTGGCCGGCTGCGACATGGGCGCCTGCGCCTTGCTGCCGCGCGTGATCGGCCAGGGCCGCGCGGCCGAACTGCTGTACACCGGCCGCTCGATGGATGGCGAAGAGGGCGAGCGCTGGGGCTTCTTCAATCGCTTGTGCGCACCGGGCGACGTACTCGCCGAGGCGCAGGGGTTTGCTGCGCAGCTGGCGGCCGGCCCCACGTTCGCGCACGGCATGACCAAGAAGATGCTGCAGCAGGAGTGGAATATGGGCGTGGACGAAGCCATCGAGGCCGAGGCGCAGGCGCAGGCCATCTGCATGATGACGCAGGATTTCCAGCGCGCCTACCAGGCGTTCGTGAGCAAACAGCGGCCGCAGTTCGAAGGCAATTGATGGAACACGATGTCCTCGACTGGCCGTTTTTCGATGCGCACCACGGCGTCCTGGCGCGTGAACTCGACGTCTGGGCTGCGGCGAACCTGGCCGATGCGCACGGGGCCGATGTCGACGCCGTCTGCCGCGCACTGGTCACGAGGCTGGGGCAGGGCGGCTGGCTGCGCCACGCCGTGGCCGGCGTCGAGTATGGCGGCGCGCACGCCACCATCGACACCCGCGCCATTTGCCTGATTCGCGAAACGCTGGCGCGCCATGCCGGTCTGGCCGATTTTGCGTTCGCGATGCAGGGCCTGGGCAGTGGCGCGATCTCGCTGTTCGGCAGCGCTGCGCAGCGCAGCACCTGGCTGCCGCGCGTGGCCAAGGGGAACGCAATTGCCGCCTTTGCGCTGTCCGAGCCTGCTGCGGGGTCCGACGTTGCGGCGCTGCAGTGCGCGGCGCACCGCGACGGCGATGTCTGGGTGCTCGATGGCGAAAAAACCTGGATCTCGAATGGCGGCATCGCCGACTTCTACGTCGTATTCGCGCGCACGGGCGAAGCGACCGAGCGCAGCGCACGTGGCATTTCGGCCTTCATCGTCGATGCGGCCACGCCTAGCCTCGAGGTCGCCGAGCGCATCGACGTGATCGCGCCGCATCCGCTGGCGCGCCTGCGCTTTAACGGTTGCCGGGTGCCGGCTGCCTGCCTGATCAGCGGCGAGGGCGACGGCTTCAAGGTGGCGATGGCCACCCTCGATGTATTTCGCACGTCGGTGGCGGCTGCGGCATTGGGCTTCGCGCGGCGCGCCATGGCCGAAGCACTGGCGCATGCGCAGGCGCGCCCCATGTTCGGCAAGCTGCTGGCCGACTTCCAGCTCACGCAGGCCCGGCTCGCGCAGATGGCGCTCGAGATCGACGCCGTCGCGCTGCTGACCTACCGCGCGGCGTGGCTGCGCGACAGCGGCAAGCGCGTCACAAAAGAATCGGCGATGGCCAAGCTGGCCGCAACCGAATCGGCGCAGCGCGTGATCGACGGCGCCGTGCAGCTGTTTGGCGGGCAGGGCGTGCAACAGGGCCAGGTCGTCGAAGGCCTGTACCGCGAGATCCGCGCGCTGCGCATCTACGAAGGAGCCAGCGAAGTGCAGCTCCTGATCATCGCGCGCGAACTGCTCGCGTCGCAACACTGAGGCCACATGCCCGGAGATTTGATGGAATTCTTGCAACCGCCCGGCTGGCCGCGCCCGAAAGGCTACGCCAACGGCGTTGTCGCGCGCGGCCGGCAGGTGCATGTCAGCGGGATGGTCGGCTGGACGCCGGCAGGCCGGTTCGAGACGGATGATTTCGTCGGGCAGTCGCGCCAGGCGCTGGCCAATATCGTGGCCGTGCTGCGCGAAGCCGGCGCCGGCCCGGAACACATCGTGCGCATGACCTGGTATGTGCTCGACAAGCGCGAATATCTCGATGCCGGGCCGGCGCTGGGCGCAGCCTACCGCGACGTCATCGGGCGCCATTATCCGGCGATGACGGCCGTGCAGGTGGCAGGCCTGATGGAAGACCGCGCGCGGGTGGAGATCGAGGTCACGGCCATCATTCCGGATTGAGGGCCGCCCGGACGAACGAATGGCCCCGCTTGGGGGCCATTCATGGTCTTGCACCGCCGTGCCATTTACCGCTCGGCGCGGCGATGCGGGGGCCGGGTCGGGTTAACGGCGGCCGGCGCCACGCGCACCACCGCGTTCAATGAACGCTTTCATCTCCGCCAGGTCGTCATCCATCTGACGCTGTGGATCGACGCCCAGCATGCGCGCCACGCCGTGGCCCAGCACGCCCGCTGGTGGCGCATAGCTGATGCGCACCGTTGCACGCGTGCCGCCATTGACGGACTCGAACGTGACGCTGCCGTCCTGTTCGATTTCCGAGCCCGGCTCGCTGCGCCACGACAGGCGATCCGGACGCGACTGCTCGGTCATGACCGCGTTCCATGCGTATTCCATGCCGGCCGGGCCGCGCACGACCCAGTGCGAACGGCGGTGGCCAAGGTCACGCACTTCGGTCACGTGCGACATGAAGCGCGGGAAGTTTTCCACGTCGGCCCACGCATCGAACACTTCACGTGGCGAGGCATCGATGAAGACGCTGTTCTCGACTTCGACCCGGCTTGCTTCGCCGCGGTGACGCAGCGAGTCGACCAGGTTGCGGCCACGGTCACTGCGCAGCAGCACTGCCAGCGCGCCCAGGCCCAGCAGGGCGACGGCCGGCGAACGGCGCGCCAGGCCGACGATGCTCAGCGCACTGGTGCCCAGCAGCGCCGAGTTGGTCAGCGTCGGGCCACGCGAGCCGAAGGCCTGCGTCAGGTGATCGGTCCATTCGCGTACCTGGTTACCCACGTCGTTGGCGTGGGCACGGGCGCCGTTGCCAGCGCTGTGCGCGGCATGTGCGAGGTTTTCACGGGCGATATCGGCGCGTTCGCGTGCGCGGTCGGCAGCGTCATCAGCGTTGCTGCGAGCCTTGTCGGCAGCGTCACTGGCGCTGCTGCGCGCCTTGTCGGCAGCGTAGTTGGCGCGGTCGCGTGCGTCGTTGGCGACGTGGTGCGCGCGCGAGCGGACGTCGTCCGCGTAGTCACGTGCATCGTCGGCGGCGCGGGCGGCGGTGCTGCGGGCCGTGTCGGCAGCGTGCGACACGCGGTCACGTGCGGTGTCGGCAGCATGCGATACGCGGTCACGGGCGTAGTCAGCAGCGTGCGAGGCGCGGTCGCGCGCATCGTACGATGCTTCGGCCAGGCGGCCGCGTGCGCGTTCGAGGCGGTCGCGCGTTTCGTGCGATGCCTCGGCCAGGCGGTCACCGGCAGCGTGGGCGGCGCCGGCCAGGCGCGCGCCGGCGCGCAGGTACACCGATTCGGCACGCTCGCGCGCCGAGTCGAAGCGCTCGCCGGCAGTATGCAGCGCGTGTTCGAGTTTGTCGGCGCCGCGGTGACGCGCGTCGCGCAGTGCGCCCTTGGCGCGTGCACGGCGTTTCGGGCCGCGGTCGGGGTCAAAGGCATACATCAGCAGGGCGCCAGCCACTGCGGCGCCAATCCATTTACCTGCGTTGTTTCCCTGATCGTTCGATTCGTTCATGTCGACTCCTCTCGGTTAGTTGTACTGTGTCGTGTTGGACCTTGTCGCCTGGCGGTGCCACGGCATATCCGGTCCGTCACTGGTCTGTTACTGACGATTCATCGTGCTTTGCAGCGTCGCTGTGCAGCGTCACTTGCACGCATAAAAAAACGCACCGCTTCGCAGTCATGCGTTGCAGTGCGTTCCGGCGAACCATCACGCGATTCGGGCAGAACCCGATGCGCAGTAGATGGTCAGACGACGTGCTTTGTCACCCCGCTTTTTGCAGGATCATTAGCAGTACGCCGTTCTCGAGCATCACCGATACCACGCCGTTCGTGACGCCGTTGGTTTGGTGAAGCCGCGCAGGTATCTGCGTGCATTGCATTCAGCATACACCACGGTTTCGCGTTCCCGGCGTTCGTTTGCCGCATGGCAATTGACTTGGATCCAGCCTTAGCGATGAGTACGTTCACGGACTTCGGGTGGCCTGCGCCGCGTGCCACAGGATTCTGATACGGTGGTTGCTAATGAAACAAGGAGATAACATGAATCACCATATCGTTCGCATGTTGCCCAACTTCGAAGCGGCCGAGGCAGCCCGCAATGGCTTGCTGGCCGAGGGCTTCGACGGCGACGGCATCAATGTCAATGTCACCACCGACGAGGCCGGTCCTGCCGAAAGCAATTTCTATGTAGGCGACTCGCCCGCTGTCAAAGGCGGCACCGATTACGAGGATGTCTTCAAGCCTGCCGTTCGCGGCGATCTGTGCATGATGACGGTCACCGTTGCAGAAGCCTTCCAGCTCGAGCGGGCTGCCGCCATTCTGGAATACCATGGCGGGATCGACGTCGATCCGGCCCATGGCGCGGCCGGCAGCACGTTTTAACACCGGTAACGCCAGTTTGCCGCATGTGGGCGCGATAGCTTTCATGCGGCACTGGCGATACCGCTGTCAGCGCGCTGGCGGAAAGAACAACTGCTCGCCCGCTGGCTTGAACCCCGTGATCTGACGCTGCCCTTGCGGCGACGTGATCCATTCGATCAGCTGCTGCGCGCCCTTGTAGTTCACGCCCGGGTGCTTCGCAGGGTTGACCGCGATGATCCCGTACGGGTTGTACATCCGCTTGTCGCCTTCGACCACGATCGCCAGCCCCGTCCTGGCCTTGTACGCGCCGTAGGTGGCGCGGTCGGTCAGCGTGTAGGCCCGCATCTCGGCGGCCATATTGAGCACTTCGCCCATGCCCAGCCCGGCCGATACATAGTTGCTTCCCTGTGGTTTGGTCCCTGCCTGCTGCCAGTAGGCTTTCTCCATCACGTCGGTCCCCGAGTTGTCGCCGCGCGAGATGAAGCGCACGTTGGCGGCAGTGATGCGCCTGAAGGCGTCGATCACGTCCTTCGAGCCCTTGATGCGCGCCGGATCGGCCTCCGGCCCCACCACGATGAAGTCGTTGTACATGACGTCGCGCCGGTCCACGCCCCAGCCTTCGGCGACAAACTTGTCTTCCAGCGTGCGGGCGTGGACCAGTGCCACGTCAACGTCGCCGTTCTTGGCCAGTTCGAGGGCCTTGCCGGTGCCGACTGCGATGACCTGCACGCGGGCGCCGGTGGCGGCCTCGAAGGCCGGCAGCACCTGCTTGAGCAGGCCCGAGTTTTCGGTGCTGGTGGTGGTCGACAGGCGAATCACGTCCTGCGCCATGGCAGCGGAGCTGGCGAGGGTGGGGATGAGCACGAGGGCAAGGACGACGCGGCGTTTCATGAGGTTCTCCAGGTGGTGGTTGGGATTATCTTGCTTCGAGGCGCCCGTCGCGCAGCTTGAGGCGCTGCACGCCGGGCAGGTTGATCAGATCGCGGTCATGGCAGGCCACGATCACGCTGGCGCCTTGGTCGATCAGGGTCGGGATCAGGGCAATGACCTGTTCGCGCGCTGCGCCATCAAGGTTCGCGGTCGGCTCGTCGAGCAGCAGCAGGCGCGGCTGCAGCACACGGGCGCGCGCCAGCGCCACACGCTGCTTTTCGCCGCCGGACAGGCGCGCCGGATCGTTGTCGCGCAGGTGGGTCACGCCGGCCCAGTCCATCGCTTCATCAACCAGGCCGCGCAGCAGACGCCGGTCGCCGCCGCGCGCCAGCAGGCCGTAGGCGATATTGTGGGCCACGCTCGTGGAAAACATGATCGGATGCTGGTGCACGTAGACGATCGCATGCCGCAGTGGCCGGGGATAAGGGTAGAGCGGCAGGTGCAGACCATCGAACTCGACGCTGCAGGCTGCACTGCGTTCCAGGCCACCCAGCATGCGCAGCAGCGTGCTCTTGCCCGATCCGTTGGCGCCGGTCAGCACGTAGGCAGCGCCGGCCGCGATGTCGAGGCGCCCGATATCGAACAGCAGGCGCTCGCCATGGCGCTTGTGCAGCGCGTGCACGGACAGGAGCGGCGTCACAGGCGCGCTCCCGGATTGTGCGCGTCGCCCTGCAACAGCACGAGCACGCCGTTCATGGCCAGCGCCAGCGTCACCAGCACGATGCCCAGCGCAATGCCCTGGGCAAAATCGCCCTTGCTGGTCTCGAGCGCGATGGCGGTCGTGATGGTGCGGGTATGGCCTTCGATATTGCCGCCTACCATCAGCGCGCAACCCACTTCCGAGATCACGCGCCCGAAGCCGCTGATCACGGCCGCCATCACGCCGTAGCGGGCTTCATGCAGGACCGAAAACATCACGCGCAGGCGCGAGGCGCCGTGGGCCAGCGCGGTTTCGGCGTAGCGCGGATCGAGCGCCTGCACGGCTGCCAGCGTGAACGCCAGCAGCACCGGCAGGCCGATCAGGCACTGGCCGGCGATGATGCCCGGCTGCGAGAACAGCCATCCCAGATCGCCCAACGGGCCGCGCCGCGACAGCATCAGGTAGAGCAGCAGGCCGATGAGCACGGTGGGCAGCGACAACGCGGCCTGCGCCAGCCAGACGGCGATGCGCCGCCCCGGAAACCGGTGCATCGCGATCAGGTAGCCGAGCACGACGGCCGGGGGCGTGGCCAGGATCAGGCCCGACAGCGTGGTCTTGACCGAGACCCACACGATATGCCACAGCGCCGCATCGCCGCGCAGCAGCAATGCGAAGGCGCCGCTCGTCGCTTCGAGCAGGCCCATTCAGGTGACAGGTTCGCCGGCCGGCCGCACCTGCGGCGTATCCAGCAGGTGCGGCTCGAACACCAGCCGCTCGTGGCCCGCCACCAGCAGGAAGTGACGGCCGCTGCAGCGCGTCAGCAGGGCCATGCCGACCCGCCCGGCCACCATCTGGCCCATCTGCGTGGTGCCCGAACGCGACAGCAGGAACGGAATCCCCATCTGTGCACCCTTGATCACCATTTCGGACGTCAGGCGCCCAGTGGTATAAAAAATCTTGTCGGCGCCATCCACGCCGTCCAGCCACATCAGGCCGGCGATGGCGTCCACCGCATTGTGGCGGCCCACGTCCTCGACGAAGTACAGCAACTCGCCATCGCGTGTAAACAGTGCGCAGCCGTGCACCGAGCCGGCCTGCTTGTAGATCGATTGCTGGGTGCGGATGGTCTCGACGATGCGGTACACGCTCGACTGGGTCAGGCGGGCATCCGGCGGCAGCACGATGCTGTCGACTTCATCCATCAGGCCGCCGAACACCGAGCCCTGGCCGCAACCGGTCGTGACGACTTTTTTTGCGGTGCGCTGTTCGATGTCGGCAATGCCGCTGCGGGTGACGACGGCCACCGCGTCGACCGACCAGTCGACCTGGATCGAGACGATGTCGGCCAGCTTGCGCACCAGGCGCTGGTTGCGCAGATAGCCAAGGGTGAGCATCTCGGGCGCGCTGCCCAGCGTCATCAGGGTGACGAGTTCGCGCTTGTCGACATACACCGTCAGGGGGCGCTCGGCGGGAATCGCCAGCACCTTGCGGCGCCCGCGTTCATCGATCGACAGTATGTCGCGGGTAAGGACCGCGCGCGCATCGGACAGCGCCGGCCGTTTACCGGGCGGGGTGTACGCGGTGAGGTCAACGGTGGTCAAGCAGCGCCTCCTGTGTTGAATATTTTATAAAAGTATAAGCCGACCCGGCTCGCGCACGGAAGGCGCGGCTGACTTTTCCAGGTTTGCCGTGTGCTGTGGCCGGCGCATTCACGCTGGCGAAGGTTGATGTGCTCAATTGTGCGCCCCGATAATTTCCCGACAATTAAACTTCATGTAACGTTCAGTTACACCTCATACCGTGACTTACTCGTAATTACAGGCTACCGACCCTGCAATGCATGCCATCCAGCTTCCTGCCAGCCACGCGGTCCACGCGCCGCCCAGCCCAGATGACCAGGCCCGGGCCGATCTGTACGCCCTTCTGGCACGCCTGTTGCTCGCACCGCCCGACATGGCGCTGCTCGACGCTCTTGCCAGCAGCAACCCGATCGTTGCGCAGGGCGGCGACCCCGCACTCGAGCGCTGCTGGGAGCACCTGACGCTGGCGTCGAGCGTGATGGACGCGGGCGCCGTCGCTGCCGAGTTCGACACCCTGTTCATCAGCATCGGCACGCCGCCAGTCGATCCATACGGTTCGCGCTACATCGCCGGCTTCATGAATGACACGCCGCTGGCCGAACTGCGCGCCGACCTGGCGCGTCTGGGTTTGCGCCGTGCGCGTGGCGTCGGCGAGTTCGAAGACCACCTGGGCGCACTGTGCGAGACCATGCGTGTGCTGATCCTGGGCATGCCGGGTAGCGCGCGCGCATCGATCGAGCAGCAACAACACTTCTTCGAGCGCCATATCGCGCCATGGTACGAACGCGCACTGGACGATATCGCCGCCGCCGAAGGCGCCAATTATTACCGCCTGGTAGCGCGCCTTGGCGCTGCCTTCCTGGCCATCGAGGCGCAAGCCTTTGAAGTAGGAGAACAAGTCAATGCCCAGAACAATCATGGACAATAAACAACAGCCTGCCGTGCTGCCCGACCCGGCCCGCCGCAGCTTCCTGAAAGCCGCGCCACTGGGCGCGCTGGTGGTGGCTGGTGCGGCAACCGCCGCCGCGCCCGAGCTCGCCCCGGTTGCGGCCGACCCTGCGGAAAAGCGCGGCTACCACGAGACGGAGCACATCCGTCGCTACTACCAGACGGCTGCCTACTGGTAGCGACGACCCACTATCCAATAGGAACACCCCATGTCCCTGGTCAAGTCAACGCGCGACAGCGCCCTGAAACGGCGCCGCTTCCTCGCTGGTGCCGGCGTCATTGCCGGCGCTGGCGCACTGGGGCGCCATCTGCCCCTGGGCGTCATCGAGCAGGCGCAAGCCGATCCGCTGCCCAATACGCCCGTGCCAACCGAAGTCAAGCGCACGGTGTGCAGCCACTGCTCGGTCGGCTGCTCGGTCGACGCCGTGGTGGCCAATGGCGTCTGGGTACGCCAGGAAGCCGCCTTCGATTCGCCGATCAATATGGGCGCCCATTGCGCCAAGGGCGCCTCGGTCCGCGAGCACGCTTTTGGCGAGCATCGCCTGCGCTATCCGATGAAGCTGGTCAATGGCAAATATGTGCGCATGTCGTGGGACCAGGCCATCAACGAAATCGGCGACAAGCTCCTTAAACTGCGCGAGGAGGCCGGGCCCGATGCGCTGATGCTCATCGGCAGTTCGAAACACAACAACGAGCAAGCCTACCTGCTGCGCAAGTTCATGGCCTTCTGGGGCTCGAACAACTGCGATCACCAGGCGCGCATCTGCCACTCGACAACGGTGGCAGGCGTGGCCCAGACCTTCGGCTACGGGGCGATGACCAACTCGTTCAACGACCTGCACCACAGCAAGGCCGTCCTGTTCATCGGCTCCAATCCGGCCGAGGCGCACCCGATCTCGATGCTGCACTTCCTGCATGCCAAGGAACTGGGCGCCAAGATGATTGTCATCGATCCGCGCTTCACGCGCACGGCGCGCTTTGCCCACCATTACGTGCGGGTGCGGCCGGGCACGGATATTCCGCTGGTCTGGGGCATCCTGTGGCACATCTTCGAAAACGGCTGGGAAGACAAAAAATACATCAGCGAGCGCACGACCGGCATGGACGAGGTGCGCAAGGAAGTGGCGAAATGGACGCCGGACAAGGTGTCCGATGTTACCGGCGTGCCCGAGTCGGCAGTGCGCCTGACGGCTGAAATACTCGCCCTCAACCGCCCGTCATCGGTGGTCTGGTGCATGGGCATTACCCAGCACCACGTGGGCACCGCCAATGTGCGTGCACTCTCGATCCTGCAACTCGCGCTGGGAAATATTGGCGTCCCGGGTGGCGGGGCCAATATCTATCGCGGTCACGACAATGTGCAGGGCGCCACCGACGTCGGCCCGAACGGCGATTCGCTGCCTGGCTATTACGGCCTGGCCGAAGGTGCATGGAAGCACTTCGCCGAAGTCTGGGGCGTCGACTACGAGTGGATCAAATCGCGCTTCGGCTCGAAAGAGCTGATGGAAAAGCCCGGCATCACGGTGTCGCGCTGGTTCGACGCGGTCAACGAGCAGAACCAGTTCATCGACCAGCCGAGCAATCTGCGCGCCGTGTTTTACTGGGGCCACGCGCCCAATAGCCAGACCCGCCTGCCCGACATGAAGGCGGCGATGCAAAAGCTCGACATGATGGTGGTCATCGACCCGTACCCCAGCATGACGGCGGCGATGCATGGCCGCACCGATGGCGTCTACCTGCTGCCGGCGGCCTCGCAATTCGAGACGCAAGGATCGTGCACGGCGTCGAACCGCTCGATCCAATGGCGCGAACGCGTGATCATGCCGCTCTTCGAGTGCAAGACCGACCACGAAATCATGTACCTGTTCGCCCGCAAGCTGGGTTTTGCCGACCAGCTGTGCAAGACCATCAAGGTGGTGCACAACGAGCCGGTGGTCGAGGACATCCTGCGCGAAATCAACCGCTCTTGCTGGACCATCGGCTACACGGGCTGTTCGCCCGAGCGGCTCAAGCTGCACATGGAAAACAAGCACACGTTCAACCCGACCACGCTGCGCGCCGATTCGGGACCGTGCAAGGGCGATTACTACGGCCTGCCGTGGCCATGCTGGGGCACCCCCGAAATGAAGCATCCGGGCACGCCGATCCTGTACGACCTGAACAAGAGCGTGGCCGAGGGCGGCCTGCCGTTTCGTGCCAACTGGGGCGTCGAGCACAATGGCGAGAGCCTGCTGGCGGCCGACGGCTCGGCCAACAAGGATAGCGAACTCGACGTTGGCTATCCCGAGTTCGACCACGTGTTCCTGAAGAAGCTGGGCTGGTGGGCCGAGCTCACGCCGCAAGAACAGGCCATGGCCGAAGGCAAGAACTGGAAGACCGACCTGTCCGGCGGCATCATCCGCGTCGTCATCGCGCACGGCTGCGCGCCGTTCGGCAATGCGCGTGCCCGCTGCAATGTCTGGAACTTCCCCGATCCGGTACCGGTCCACCGCGAACCGCTGGCCTCGCCGCGGCGCGACCTGGTCGCGCAATACCCGACCTACGACGACAAGGCCAACCACTGGCGCCTGCCGACGCTGTACAAATCGGTGCAGGCGGTTGATTTTTCCAAGGACTTTCCGCTGATCATGACGTCCGGCCGGCTGGTCGAGTACGAGGGCGGGGGCGAAGAAACACGCTCGAATCCATGGCTGGCCGAACTGCAGCAGAACATGTTCGTCGAGATCAACCCGAGCGACGCCGTCCAGATCGGCGCGAAGATCGGCGAGTACGTCTGGCTCGAAACCCCGACCGGGGCGCGCATGAAGATGATGGCAATGGTGACCGAGCGCGTGCCGGTGGGCCTGGTGTGGGCGCCGTTCCACTTCGGCGGCTGGTGGATGGGCGAAGACCAGAAAGACAACTACCCGGAGGGCGGTGCGCCGATCGTGCGCGGCGAGGCAATCAACACCGGCTGGACGTACGGCTACGACGCCGTGACGATGATGCAGGAAACCAAAGTGTCGCTGTGCCGCGTGGTACGGGCCTGACGCGACCATCAGGAGAAATACGATGAGCGCAAGAATGAAATTCATCTGCGACACCGAGCGTTGCATCGACTGCAACGGCTGCGTGACCGCCTGCAAGAACGAGCATGAACTGGCCTGGGGCATCAACCGGCGCCGCGTGGTGACGATCAATGACGGGGTGCCGGGCGAGCGCTCGGTGTCGGTCGCCTGCATGCACTGCACCGATGCGCCGTGCCTGGCAGTGTGCCCGACCAACTGCATCTACCACACTGAAGACGGCATTGTGTTGCACAGCAAGGACCAGTGCATCGGTTGCGGCTACTGCTACTACGCCTGCCCGTTCGGCGCGCCGCAGTTTCCCGAAACGGGCCTGTTCAACCACCGCGGCAAAATGGACAAGTGCACGTTCTGCGCGGGCGGTCCCGAGCCAGACACGTCCGAAGCCGAATTCAAGAAGTATGGCCGCAACCGCATCGCCGAAGGCAAGCTGCCCGCCTGCGCCGAGCAGTGCGGCACCAAGGCGCTGCTGGGTGGCGAAGCCAACATCATTGCCGATATCTATCGCCAGCGGGTCGAGACGCGCGGCTACGGTCCCGAACTGTGGGGCTGGAAAATCGCTTATGGCAAGCCCAAGCGCGGCGGCCAGATCACGAACAAGGGCAACCTGCCACGCGTGAACCAGAAGGTCAACGATGTGCAGAACGATCCGGGGAGGCTGCCGACATGACCTCTTGCACCCGCATCCTCAAGGTCTGCGCGCTGGCCGCGCCCCTGCTGCTGACCGGCTGCCTCGAAGTGGACCAGCACCCGCACTGGATCGGCGGCGAGTACGCCGGCAAGCCGGACGACCGCCATTTCCAGCGCCGTTTCCACAATGACCGGCTGGCATGGTGGGCCACGATCGAGAACCGCAACGGCAAGCAGAACGAGTACAACCGCGCCAATCCCTGAGGAGACATCATGCGAGCCACTTCCAATGCGCTGCGCGCCATGCTTTGCCTGGGGCTGCTGGTACTGGGCGTACTGATGGCGTCCGGGGCCTGGGCCCAGGGCAAGAATGAACGCGCCACGCCCGCCTATGCCGAAGAGCAGACCATGCTGCAGATCGAGGCCGATTCACGCGTGCCCGATCCGGGCCTGCTCTCGACCGATTCGGGCCGCGTGCACATGGACCGCCATTTCCTGGGCCAGTACGGCAGCAAGGAGGGCAATGTGATCGTCCAGCGCGGCGGCAATACCTGGCGCCATCTGCGCAACGGCCCGCTGGCCACCATCGCGGGCTTCATCCTGCTCGGCGTGCCGCTGGCGATCTTCGTGTTCTACAAGACGATCGGTCCGGCCGAACCGCAGCCCGAATCGGGCCGCAAGCTCCAGCGCTTCAACCGCTGGGAGCGCCAGGTGCACTGGGCCACGGCGTTTGCCTTCGTCGCCCTGGGCATCACCGGCATCATCATCATGTATGGCAAGAACATCTTCCTGCCTTGGATGGGACACAACGTGTTCTCCTGGGTCGCGATCCTCTCGAAGTACCTGCACAACTTCGTCGGCCCCCTGTTCGTGATTTGCTCGATCCTGATGTTCGCTACCTTCCTGAAGCGCAATTTCTATAACCGCGCCGACTGGCTGTGGATCAAGAAGGGTGGGGGGCTGATCACCCATGAGCACGTGCCAGCCGGTTTCTTCAATGCGGGCGAGAAGGCGTGGTTCTGGGGCGGTGTGGCGCTGCTGGGGCTGATCGTGTCGGTCTCCGGCCTGGTGCTGGATTTTGCGGTCGGCCAGACGCGCTACGTGATGCAGGTGGCAAACGTGCTGCACGTGACGGGCGCGGCGCTGTACATGGCGTTCACGATGGGTCACGCCTTCATCGGCACGGTCGGCACGCCCGGCGCCTACGAAGGCATGCGCCACGGCACCGTGGACGAGAACTGGGCCAAGGCGCACCACCGGCTGTGGTATGAGCAAATGAAGACCGGCGTGCCCCCTGGCCTGGACAAGGATGGCAATGTGGTGCCGGGCATGGACACGGAAGCGGCAACGGGCAAGCGCGGGCCGCGGCCGCGGCCCCAGCCAGGACCGGCACTGTGAGGACGACCATGACAATATCGATGAAGACCATCGCTGCCCGCCGGGCGCCGGCGCTGCTGATGCTGGGCGCGCTGACCTTGCTCGCCGGCTGCAACAGGGAGCCGGCGCCGGCGGCGAACGGTGTGATCCAGACGAAATACCCGGGGCAGATCAGCGCCGGTGGCGCCAGCAGCGGCGCCATCATGGCCGCCACCGATCGGCCCACGACGGACGCCATCTATGCCGGCGGCACGCCGGGCATCGCCGGCGGCGCTGGCGGCAATACCAGCGGAGCGGAAATCGGCGGTGCGACGCGCGAGACTGGCCAGGGGCCGTCGAGCGGCACGACCACGCCGACGGGTGTCGGCGCGCTGGGCGGGAGCCCGCAGTCGGGCGACACCGGCGGCGCAACGGCGCCGGCGAATGCCCCCGCACCAACGGCATCCAATAATGCCCCTCAGGGGCCGGCAACGCGACAGACGGAGGGCAAATGACACCGCACGCGAATATCACGCAGGCACTGACTGGTGGCAAGGTGCTTCTGACCATCGCGCTCGTCGGCCTGGGGCTGGCTTGCGGTGCGCAGGCCGCACTGCCGCCGCCCACGCCGGCGCAGGCACAGGCCGCTGCGGCCAAGAAGGCGGATGCCGATGCCAAGGCTGCGCTGGCAAAAGAACGGCTGGCCGCCTCGATGGACGAGGTCAGTGCGCACTGGCGCGAACGCGCCGCAAGCGAAGGCTACAAGATTGTGCCGCCACCGGCGCGGGCCAGCATTCCGCCGGCGCCGCTGGTGGCGGCATCGGACGTGACGCCGCCTTCGGCCGGGGTGCCCGCGGCCGCGCCGGCCAATGCTGCGCCCGGCACTGCTGCAGCCGCGCCCGCGACGGGCGCAGCGCCGCGCAGCATCCATGCGCTCAAGGCAGCGACGGTGCCGGTCAAGAGTGAAAAACTGGGCACGGCGCGGCCGAGCGAAGACGTCAAGCGCCGCCCGACGCCGCAGTTGCCGCGCGGCGCAGCGCCCACCGTGAACAAGGAGGGCGTGCCGGACAACGCGCCCAAACAATGAAAGCGCGCACACCGTCATGAAAATGGGAAGCATGCCCGTTGCATTCATCATGCAACGCCGCGCCGTTATGCACAAATGGGGCGCCATGGACAGCTGGAGCGCCGTCGGCGTGGTGCCCGACCGTGGCGGCCTGGCCGCGTTGCAGATGCTCAGCGAAAGCGCCGAGCGCGACTATTACCTGGTGTCGGGGATCGAGCTCGAACTCTACACCGATGAAAACGAAGGCTATTACGAGAACATCATGGCGCCTGACTCGAAGGTGTTCGTGCTGTGGCGCATGGTGGACGGGCGCGCCATGCCGGCGCGTGCCTCCGTCAGCTATGTCGAAGGCACGCGCATGTTTGATTCGGGCGAGGACGCCGACGGCGTGACCATGCCGGCCGAGATCTACCAGTGGGTGGCAAGCTACCTGCGCGATAATTTCACGCCGCGCCCGCGCAAGGGGCGGCAGCACGGATGAGCGACGCCCCGATGCCCGAAGAAGGCTTCCTGCGCCGCTGGGCACGCCTGAAGGCACAGCCCGAGCCGGCGCCTGCCGATGCGTCGCAGGCCCAGGCCGCCGTCGTTCAGCCGGCGCTGCAGCCGGTTCAGCAACCCCCGGTGGCGCCGGCCGGTGCGGCCGAACGGCCGGCGCCGACACTGGAAGACGTGGCACTTTTGACGCCCGAGTCCGATTACGCCGCGTTTGTCGCTGGCGGCGTCGACCCGGCCGTGCGGCGCCTGGCACTGAAAAAGCTGTTCGCCGATCCGAACTTCGCCGTCATGGACGGCCTTGACATCTATATCAGCGACTACACGAAGGCTTCACCGCTCACCGACGCGATGCTCGCTTCGCTCAAGCATGCGCCGGGTGTGCTCGACCGCCTGTTCGGCAAGAGCGACGAGCCGGATGAGGCCGCAGACCACGATACCCCGCCTGACGGCACGCCGCCCGACGACACGCTTGCCGTACACGACGAGGCGCCTGCGCCATCCCCTGCAACGATGGACGCCGTTATGCACCAGACTGCTGAAGGCGATGCCGTGCCCGCGCCCGTGCCTCTGCCGTTTGCCGACATGCCGCAAGGTGCACCTGCATCACCACAAGGAACCACATGACGATTCGACTCAGCGACGGGGCGCCCGTCGCCCCTGTCCAGCAACAGCATGACGCGCTGGCGCGCCGCGCCGCGCTGCAGGTACTGCACGCATTTCCCGACGTCGAGCCGGTCGCCACGGTCGAATACCGCTCGACGGGCCGCACCCTCGTGGTCGGCGCCGCCCGCGATGCATTGCCACTGGCCGAACGCCTGGCGACGGCGCTGCCGGTCACCGTCCTGCTGCTTGATGAACCCGATGGCGTGGCGCGTCTTTTTCCGGTGCACACCGCGCGCACGGTGGCGCTGGCCGGCTGGCTGGGCGCGTTCGAGGCGCGCTGGCAGGCGCCGGGCGAGCCGGTGGGCGAGGGCAGGTTCGATCTCGTGCTCGATTTGTGCCCGGTGCGCCTGATCGACAGCCACCAGCGGCCGCATGGCTATCAGGCGCCGGGGCCGGATGGGCAAGCGCGCCTGGCTGCCGTCGAGACACTGCTCGAGATGGTGGGCGACTTCGAGAAACCGACCTACTTCAGCTACAAGGAGCGCATCTGTGCGCACGGGCGCAACGGCATCAAGGCCTGCAGCGCCTGCGTCGACATCTGCTCGGCGCGTGCCATCGTCAGTGCTGGCGACAAGGTCCGGGTCAACCCCTACCTGTGCGCCGGCTGCGGCGCCTGCGGGACCGTGTGCCCGACAGGCGCGATGCGTTACGCGTATCCCTTGGTGCCGGTGACCGGCAAGCGGATCCAGGCGCTGCTGCACGGGTACACCGATGCCGGCGGCGCGCAGCCCGTCCTGCTGCTGCACGATGCGTCCGGCCAGGCCGCGCTCGATGGGCTGGGCGATGCAATCCCGGGCCGGGTGCTCACGTACCCGCTCCACCACGTGGCCTCGACCGGCATCGACGTCTGGCTGGCCGCGCTGGCCTACGGCGCGGCCGGCATCTCGATCCTCTGTACGGGCGACGAGGCGCCGCAGTATGTCGAGGCCCTGAGCCACCAGATGCAGATCGCCCAGACCGTACTGGATGGCCTCGGATACGCCGGGCCGCATTTCCAGCTGATCCACGTCGACGCCGCAAACGGCGATACGGCGCAGGAGCTTGCGCTGGCGCTGCGGCATGCGCCGCGCGGCGATGTGCCACGCGCACCGGCCCTGTTCCACCTGTCGCCAGAAAAGCGCACCGCGCTCGATTACGCGCTCGACCACCTGCACCGGCACGCGCCGCTGCAGCCGCAGCATATCGGTCTGCCGTCAGGCGCGCCGTTCGGCGCGCTGGCGCTCGATCGCAAGGCGTGCAGCCTGTGCATGTCGTGCGTGGGCGTGTGTCCGTCCGCGGCGCTGCAGGACGGGCAGGGCACGCCGCAACTGCGCTTCATCGAGAAGAACTGTGTCCAGTGCGGGCTGTGCGCCAATACCTGTCCCGAAAATGCAATCACGCTGGCGCCGCGCATGTCGTTCGCGCCCGAGCGCATGCAGGCGGTGGTCATCAACGAGTCGCAGCCGTTCCACTGCATCCGCTGCAGCAAGGCCTTCGGCACGCTGCACATGGTCGAGAACATGCTTGGCCGGCTCGCCGCGCATCCTGCCTTCACGGGCAATCTGGATCGCCTCAAGATGTGCGGCGACTGCCGCGTGGTGGACATGATGACGCCGACCGACGAGATGCAGGTGACGACCCTCAGGCGCACCCTGTAGCTCAATCCGCAAGGCAGCTGTAAAGGAAGGCAATGATGAGACACTGGACGAAGCGCGCGGGTAGCCTGTTGACGATGGTGGCGCTCGCAGTGGCGCCGGCAATGGCGCCAGTCGCCGCTGCGCATGCCGGGGGGCAGCAGCCGGCGGCGCTGCCAGCCAAAGCGCTGCCGGCAGCCGGGGCCGGGTATTCCCTGACGCTGCCGGCCGCCTCCACCGCGCCGGTCGCCGAGGAAGACGGCGTCCAGTTCATCGGCACGGCGACGGTACTGATCCGCTACCGTGGCCTCACCATCCTGACCGACCCGAATTTCCTGCACAAGGGCGAGCACGTCCACCTTGGCTATGGCTTGACGTCCAAGCGCCTGACCAACCCCGCGATCGCGCTCGAGGATTTGCCGCCCATCGACCTGGTGGTGCTGTCGCACATGCACGAAGACCATTTCGACAAGCGGGTGCAGCAAAAGCTCGACAAGAACATCCCGATTGTCACGACCCCCGGCGCGGCCAAAGCGCTCAAGAACCTGGGCTTCGTGCGCACGATCGGCCTGGCGCACTGGGACCGGCTCGACGTCGAGAAAGGCAGCACGCGCGTGCGGATCACGTCAGCGCCGGGCAGGCATGGCAAGCTCGGCGCGCAGGCGCTGCTGCCCAGCGTCATGGGGGCGGTGTATGACTTCGGCGCTGACCCCGCGCAACCGGATTACCGGATGTACGTGACCGGCGATACCCTGATCCACGACGATCTCAAGGACATTCCGCAGCGCTTCCCCGGCATCGACCTGGCCTTGCTGCATCTTGGCGGGACCCGCATCCTGGGCGTGTTCAAGGTGACGATGGACGCACAGGACGGCGTCCAGCTGCTGCAGATCGTGCAGCCGCGCCATGCCATCCCGATCCATTACAACGACTACGATGTCTTCAAGTCGCCGCTCGCCGATTTCGCGCGCGAGGTCAAGGCAGCAGGGTGGGGTGACCGCGTCAGCTTCCTGGCGCATGGCGAGCGATACCGGTTCGTGCTGCGCAAGCCGCCGGCGAAGTGATTCGGTGCTGACGCGCGGTCACCGCCGTGCAGGAGTGCAGGGCGATGACCGAGGCCGACGATCAGTTGTTGGCGCGTGACGTCAGTGCAAGGCGGGGCGCCGTGCCCGGGTGAAGCTGGTTTGCCGACAGCTTGAACAGGCTGACCGCACCGGTCAGGTTGTGTGCCTGCGTGTGAAGCGACGCGGACGCCGATGCCGCTTCTTCGACCAGCGCTGCGTTTTGCTGCATCGTGCTGTCCATCTCGAGAATGGTGTCGTTGATCTGTTTCAGCTCCACCTGCTGCGCTTGCCCGGCATCCGCGATTTCTCCGATGATATCCGTCACGCGCTTGACGCTCGCGACGATGTCATCCATCGTGCTGCCCGCTTCGCCGACCAGTTTGCTGCCTGCCTCGACCGTCGCAACCGAGTCGCTGATCAGCGTCTTGACGTCCCTGGCCGCTGCAGCCGAGCGCTGGGCCAGGTTGCGCACTTCAGCGGCCACGACCGCAAAGCCGCGACCCTGCTCACCCGCCCGTGCTGCTTCGACGGCAGCGTTCAACGCCAGGATATTGGTCTGGAAGGCGATGCCATCGATGACGCTGATGATGTCGACGATCTTGGTCGATGAGGCATTGATCGACGCCATCGTCGTGACCACTTGAGAAACGATCGTGCCGCCGTGGGTTGCTACATCGGACGCCGACAGCGCCAGCGTGTTGGCCTGGCGCGCATACTCGCCGTTCTCGCGTACCGTGCCGGCCAGCGTTTCCATCGACGCGGTAGTCTTGTCGAGCGAAGCGACCTGCTGCTCGGTACGCGCCGACAGATCGAGATTGCCTTGCGCGATCTGCGATGAAGCGGCAGCGATGGCGTCCGTGCCCTGGCGTACTTCCCTCACCACGTTGGCAAGGCCTTGCTGCATTCTGTCAAGCGACGACATCAGTTGCGCGATCTCGTCCTTGCCTTCGATCGTGATGTGATGGGTCAGGTCGCCGCCGGCCACGGCGTCCGCTGCACTGACCGCCTGGCGGATCGAACGCGTGATATTACGCAGTACCAGCAACACAATCGTGCTCAGGACCACACCGCAAATCGCCAGGAAGACGACGGCGCGCCACAGGTCGCCAACGAACGCGTCATGCAGGTCATCCATGTAGAGACCGGTCATGAAGGTCCAGTCCCACGGCTTGTAGGTGAGCACATAGGCGCCTTTCGGAAACACCTGCTGCTGGTCCGGGTTGCCTGGCTTGGGCCAGACGTATTCAACCCAGCCTTCTCCGCTGGCTTTGGCAATGGCCGCCACGTCACGGTACAAGTAGGTGCCGTTGGTATCCTTGAAGTCGCTGAGGTCTTTGCCGATCAGCTCCGCCTTGACCGGGTGCATCAGCATTTTCGGGGTCGAATCGACGACCGTGTAATAGCCATCCTTCCCGTAACGCATGGACTTCAGACGTTTGAGGGCTTGCTGCTGTGCTTCCGCGACGGTCATCGCCCCAGATGACGCCAATTCCGCGTATTCCTTGACGGTGGACATGCCGACATCGGTCGCAAATCTGAGCGCGATTTTACGTTCCTCGAGACGCTGGGCGTTACTTTCGTAGACATGGAGAATCGCCATCACTGACAGGCACAACCAGCTGAGAACGAGTGGCAAGTAAAGTTTGGTGCGGAAGCTGAGTTTCATCTTTTTATTGACGTGTTTGACGAACGTGAAGTGGGGACGTGCATCCTGGCGAGCCGCGCGGTAACGATGGGGATGCAGATGGGGATGCAGGTGGGGATTTTGAGAAAGTATTGTATCCTTGTGGAAACTTTGTGACTATGGTGATTGTCACTTGCGTGAAGACGATCTGAAGAATGACGAGTTTTGTTGCAGTTATCAGACAGCAATCATTGCGGATAGGGCGCAGGCGAGCGGAACTGACGACGGAAGCGGGAGAGCGGGGAGGGGAACGTGCGGTAAAACGGCTTCAGCCGGGCTGAAGCCGTCATGAATCAGCCGAGCTGACGTGCGTGGAAACGCAGATGGTCTTCGACGAACGTCGAGATGAAGTAGTAGCCATGGTCATAGCCTGGCTGGCGGCGCAGCGTGAGCGGCTGGCCGATGCGGGCGCAGGCGCCTTCGAAGGCTTCCGGCCGCAACTGCTCGGGCAGGAACTTGTCGGCCAGGCCCTGGTCAATCAGGATACCGTCCGGGAAGGGCGCCGTTTCCTGCTGCGCCATCAGCGCACTGGCGTCATATTGCTGCCAGGTGCTTTCATCCGGGCCCAGGTAGCCGCCAAAGGCTTTGACACCCCATGGGCAGCGGCTCGGCGCGGCGATGGGCGCAAACGCTGACACCGAGCGGAACAGTTCAGGGTGGCGCAGCGCCATGACGAGCGCGCCGTGGCCGCCCATCGAATGGCCAAAGATGCCAACGCGCGCCGGATCCGCCGGCAGCAGATCGAGCACCAGCGCATGCAGTTCGAGCAGGTAGCTGTGCATGCGGTAATGGGTCGACCATGGCGCTTCGGTGGCGTCAAGGTAGAAGCCGGCGCCGGCGCCGAAGTCCCAGCTGTCGGTTTCGCCCGGCACGTTGGCGCCACGCGGACTGGTGTCAGGCGCCACCAGGATGATGCCCAGTTCGCTCGCCACGCGCTGCGCACCCGCCTTGGTCATGAACGTTTCTTCGGTACAGGTCAGGCCGGCCAGGTAGAACAGCACCGGCAGTTTCTTGCCGCTGGACTCGGGCGGCAGGTACACCGAAAACTTCATCGGCAAGCCGATGGCGCTGGAATCGTGCTGGTAGAAACGCTGCTCGCCGCCGAAGCAGGCATGTTGGTTCAGGAGTTCGGACATCGTCATGTGGGGGACAGTGAAAGATGCGGCCAGTATGCCGCGTCCTGCGAAGGCATGCCAACTACATGCCAACTACATGCCAACTACAGCAGTCCAAGCGCGCCGAGCGCGGCGCCGGCCGCCAGCATCCACAGCAGGTGCAGGCGGGTGCGCCAGATAATGATGCAGCTGGCCGCCGACAGCAGCCACAGTGGCCAGTGATCCGGACCGCTAGCGCCGCCCGAGGCCAGCAGCCAGGCGGTTGACAGCAGCATCGCAATGACGAGTGGGGCCATGCCCTGCTTGAAGGCGCGCACGGCCCGCCGTCCACGATTGCGATGCGCCCACTGGGCCACCTGATACGTAAACACGGTCGACGGCAGCATGATGCCGATCATCGCGATGACCACGCCGCAGAGCGCAGCCATCGTGCTGCCGTTGTTCAGGCCGACGTTCCACCCCAGTAGCGCGACGAACAGCACGTTCGGCCCGGGCGACGATTGCGCCAGCGCGACCGAGTCGCCGAATTGCGCCGGCGTCAGCCAGCCCTGACGCTCGACCAGGTAGCGCTGCATCTCGGACGTGGTCGAGATGGCGCCACCGAGCGACATCAGCGACAACCCCAGAAAGTGCGTAAACAGGCTGACCCAGTCGGTCCAGGTGAAGACGAGTTGCGGCGCGCTCATGGGGTGAGCCTGCGCCAGGCCAGTACGCAGCCCAGGCCGCCGAGTCCCAACACGACGGCCGCCAGTGGCACCCGCACCCAGGCCAGCAGCACGAAGGCGACCGCGGCGATGAGTACGCAGACGACGAGCGGCAGCACGTTCTTGCCCAATGCGGCCGACATCTTCAGGCCGGTGGCCGCCACCAGGCCTGCGGCGACGGCCGCCATGCCGCGCAGCGCGCCCTGGACCTGTGGCACATCGGCGAAGCGGGCGTACACAAGGGCGAGCGCCAGCACCACGACCAGCGGCGCCGCCAGCAAGCCGGCCAATGCGCTCATCGCGCCGGCCAGGCCGAAATGGCGCTGGCCGATCATCAGCGCCAGGTTGCACACGTTCGGCCCGGGCAGGATCTGCGCGACCGACCATTCCTCGATGAATTCTTCATTGCTCAGCCAACGTTTGCGCTCGACCATTTCGCGCTGGATCACGGCCAGCACACCGCCAAAGCCCTGCAGGGCGATCAGCGTGAACGAGATGAACAGGTCGGTGCACGAGGCCGGCACCGGGTGCGCTGCGGAGGGCGGCGCGCTTGGGGAGGGAAGGGGCGAGGGGCTCATCCCATCATTATCGCTGTTGCGCCGTGCTCGCGCTCGGCATGACATGGTATTCGCGAACTGATACAGGTTTGCCATTGACTTTGCATTTGGTTCGCCAATAATCGTGGTGCATGACGCATCCACCATCACCGGAGTTCAGCGATGAAATCACTGCACGCGCAAGACATCCATCCACGCGCTGCCAGCGTGTCCGAGTTGCGATCGAATGCCGACCAGCGCGATGTCGTCACGCGTGGCATTGCCACCTTGTGCGAACTCGGCGTCGTCCCGGCGGTCGAATACCTGAAGTCCAACGGTGTGCGGCCGAAGGTCATCGAGCGTGTTTTGCTTGAGCCCGAACGGCGCCGCGCACTGGCGTAATCCGCACAGGGGTACGGCGCTGTCAAGGGTGCCGGCACCTTTGTCAGGGGCTAATTTGCAGTTGTCACCGTCGTTGCCTTCCCAATAGGCAAATTGTTGAAAGCCGCCCCGCAGGCCATGTCCAGCGTGTCAAGCCCCCGCTTTTCCACATAGTTATTCACAGACTTTGTGGATATCCAAAACAGTTTTATTTTTCATGGCCTGGCGCTGGGACGGTAATTCGCGCCCGAGGTCAGGCGCGGGCAGGGCGCGGTCAGGCGATTTAGCGCTTGTGGTTTGGTACTGGATAAATGTACAGTATCGCTTTCTCCGTCTGCCACACCATGACCACCGCTACCGCCGAGCCTGCCAATGAGGACCCGTTCGCCAGCCTGAATCCAGAGCAGCGCGCCGCGGTCGAGCATGACATCGGCGTGGCCACGCCGCGTCCGCTGCTGGTGGTGGCTGGCGCCGGGTCGGGCAAGACCAATACCCTGGCGCACCGCGTGGCGCGCCTGATCGGGGCCGGCGCCGATCCGCAGCGCATCCTGCTGCTGACGTTTTCGCGCCGCGCCGCCGGCGAGATGAGCCAGCGCGCCAGCGGCGTCCTGCACCGCCTGCTTGGCCGGGGCGCGGCTGCCCGGACCCAGGCGCCGGTGGCGCTGCCCTGGGCCGGCACCTTTCACAGCATCGGCGCACGCCTGCTGCGCGAATTTGCCGGGCGCATCGGGCTCGATCCGCAATTCACGATCCACGACCGGGGCGACGCCGAGGACCTGATGGGCATGGTGCGCCACGAGATCGGCCTGTCGCGCACCGAAAAACGCTTCCCCATGAAAGGCACCTGCCTGTCGATCTATTCGCGGGTGGTCAACAGCCGCGATCCGCTGGATCAGGTATTGCAAGCCTATTTCCCGTGGTGCGCCGAATGGGAAGCCCAGCTCAAGACGCTGTTTGGCGCGTATGTCGATGCCAAGCAAGAACAGAATGTGCTCGACTACGACGACCTGCTGCTGTTCTGGGCCGAGATGGCCGCCGACCCGGTGCTGGGGGCCGAGCTGGGCAGCTGGTTCGACCACGTCCTGGTCGACGAGTACCAGGACACCAACCGCCTGCAGGCCGCGATCATCACCGGCATGAAGCCCGATGGCAGGGGCGTGATGGTGGTCGGCGACGACGCCCAGTCCATCTATGGATTTCGCGGTGCCACCGTGCGCAACATCCTCGATTTTGCGGGCCAGTTCACGCAGCCGGCGCACCTGATCACGCTCGAGCGCAATTACCGGTCGACGCAGCCGATCCTGGACGCGTCCAACGCCGTCATTGGCGCGGCGCTCGAGCGCCACGCCAAGACCCTCTGGACCGACAAGGCATCGGCCATCAAGCCGCAGCTGGTCCTGATTCCCGACGAAGCCGAGCAGGCGCGCTGGGTCTGCAGCCGCATCCTCGAGCAGCGCGAGGAAGGTGTGCCGCTCAAGTCGCAGGCGGTGCTGTTTCGGGCGGCCAGCCACAGTGCCGCGCTCGAACTCGAGCTCATGCGGCGCAACGTCCCGTTCGTCAAGTTCGGCGGCCTGAAATTCCTGGAGGCCTCGCATATCAAGGATGTGCTGGCGCTGCTGCGCTTTGCCCAGAACCCGAGCGGGCGGCTGGCCGGGTTTCGCGTGCTGCAACTGATTCCCGGGATCGGCCAGGCGACTGCCACCCGCGTGCTGGACGCGGTGGGCGAGAGCAGCGAAGTCGCCGCCACGCTGGCGGCGTTCCCCGTGCCGGCGCGCAGCAGCGTCGAGTGGCAGGCGTTCTGCGCGCTGTATGCGCGCCTGCGCACCCCTGGCCTGCGCTGGCCGCAAGACCTGGAACTGGCGCGCGACTGGTACGCGCCGCACCTGGAGCGCCTGCACGACGATTTCCAGGTGCGCGCACTCGACCTCGACCAGCTTGTCGCCCTGTCGGGTGGCCATGCCAACCGCGAGAGTTTCCTGGCCGAGATCACGCTCGACCCGCCCGAAGCAACGAGCGACCGCGCCGGCCCGCCACTGCTCGACGACGATTACGTGATCCTGTCCACCATCCACTCGAGCAAAGGGCAAGAGTGGAAATCGGTGCATGTGCTCAATGTGGTCGACGGTTGCATACCGTCGGACATGGCCACTGGCAACCAGGACGATATCGAGGAAGAGCGTCGTTTATTGTATGTGGCCATGACCCGGGCCCGCGACAACCTGCACCTGATCGTGCCCAACCGCTTCTTCATCAAGCAGCAATCCAACATGGGCGATCGCCATGTGTATGCGACGCGTTCGCGCTTCGTCACGCCCGTGATGCTCAAGCATTTCGAAGAATCGGCGTGGCTGAGCGCCGACAAGCGCGAGCTGCGCACGCCCATGCCTGACAGCGTCCGCATGCTCGTGCGTGACCGGGCCCGCAGCGCCTGGAAATGACGGCAAATCACGCGACGTTGGCCACTTATCCCCCATGTCACGCTTTTGTAGGAGTGGACCGCATATAAACTTGTTGCTCCCATGTGGTGCACGTGCAAGTGGTTGATTTTATTGGAACAAAATTTTGCCTCTCGAACGGGCAATTTGTTGAAACCCGCATCCCGTCTGGCTTTGTGGCTTGTCAAGTGGCGCTTGTCCACACAGTTATCCACAATTCTTGTGGATAGCCTAAAACCATGAACAAAATCAGCTAGTTAGCTTCTATTAATGCCTTCCGGCATGTTTGGCCTGACAACTGATCTCGATTCAATATCGACAACACGGTTGTTTTTTTGTCAGTAGCAAACATTCACTAATATGTTTGTTATCGAACAGTCGTGTCATCTGCAGTTCTTTATCCTTTGCCAAGTAATATGCCGTGATGGGTAATGTCTCCGTGCGTTTGTCAACGCCGCCGTCGCCCGGACGGTGACGACATGGGCCCGCTGTTTCCCTATCCTGTCCATGTCCAACAAAGGATCCGTATGTCTTCAGCAGTCCCCCCGGCAGACGCGCCAGCGCCGCCCGATACCAAGGAAAGCCGCTTCGTCTTCAAGGTCGCCATCGTCGCGACGATGGGCGCGCTCGCGTTCGGCTACGACACCGGTGTGATTTCCGGCGCGCTGCCGTTCATGAGCGCGCCGCCATCGCAGGGCGGCCTCGGCTTGACCCCACTGACCGAAGGCATCGTGACGTCCGCGCTCGTGTTCGGCGCTGCCGTGGGGTCGCTGATGGCAGGCACGCTGTCGGACAAATTCGGTCGTCGCATGACGCTGATCTGGCTGTCGCTGGTGTTCATGATCGGCGCGCTCGGCACGACCCTTGCGCCATCGGTCGAGGTTATGGTCGCGATGCGTTTCGTGCTTGGCCTGGCTGTGGGTGGCGCGTCCTCCACCGTGCCGGTGTTCATTGCCGAGATGGCTGGACCCAGCAGGCGCGCCAGACTGGTCACGCAGAACGAGCTGATGATCGTGACCGGCCAGTTGATCGCCTATGTGCTCAATGCGGTGCTGGCACATTATTCGAATTCGCCGGATGTCTGGCGCTACATGCTCGCCATCGCCGCCGTGCCCGCCTTGCTGCTGGGTGTGGGGATGATGTTCGTGCCGCCGTCGCCGCGCTGGCTGGCCAGCAAGAACCGGATGGATGAAGCGCGCGCCGTGTTGCAGCAGATCCGCTCAAGCGACAAGCAGATCGAGACCGAGATGGCCGACATGACCAGGCTGAACCAGATCGAGCACGAGCAGGCCGGCTGGTCCGCAGTGCTGGGCACGCCATGGATCAGGAAACTGCTGTGGCTCGGCATCGGCCTTGGCTTCATGGCGCAGTTCACGGGCGTCAATGCCTTCATGTACTTCACCCCGATCATCCTGCAGTCGACGGGCCTGGGCACGAATGCGGCCCTGACCGCGACCATCGGCAACGGCGTCGTGGCCGTGATCGCCACCTTCATCGGTATCTGGCTGATCGGCAAGCACGGTCGCCGCTCGATGCTGATGTCGGGCTTGACCGGCGTGGTCGTCATGCAGTTTGCGCTGGGCGCCGTGCTGCTGTGGATGCCCGATGGCATCACGCGCAGCTACGCCGCGCTGGCCTGCATCCTGTGCTTCCTGCTGTGCATGCAGATGCTGATCGCGCCTGTGTACTGGCTGTTGATGTCCGAACTGTTCCCGATGCATCTGCGCGGCGTGCTGACCGGCACTGCGGTGGCGTGCCAGTGGATCTTCAACGCGATCGTCGCCTTGCTATTCCCGCTGGCGCTGGCGCAGTTCGGCAGTGCGACCTTCTTCCTGTTCGCTGCCATCAATGTCGGCTCGCTGCTCTTTGTTGCGCTACGCCTGCCTGAAACGCGCGGTCGCTCCCTCGAAGGCCTGGAAAAGTTTCTGGAAAAAGAACTGACCACGCGCGCGAAAGCGTAAGTGGCAGGCCGGCGCTTCTCAGGGCGCCGGCTTGATCGACGACGTTGCGGCAGCTTCTGTGAGCCGTTCGAGCTCACGCAAAAAACGTTCACAGGCCAGCGCCGGTGGCCACGGTTCCCATGGCGTGCAATCATAGTAGCGCGCCAGCGGGTCCTCAGGCAGGATCGCCGCGCGAATCTTGAGCGTGCGCCGGACCTCTTCAGCCGACCAGCCTGCCACATGGACCGCTTCGCTGGCCGCAGCCAGCCGGTCGGCCTTCTTGTGCGCCGCGTGCGACTTCGCATCCCAGGCCGGCAGGCCGTAGCGCAAAAACACCATGTGTTCCAGGCGCTGTGTCAGGGCGCGAAAGGCGTCGCCCAAAAACGGCTTGATGACCGAAATCGCATCGAATCCCAGCAAACCTTCTTCGGCATCGTGCAGCAGCTCGCGCAGTTCGTCGAGCGGCGACAACGAGGGCATCGCCGCGCGCCGCAGCAGCATCACGCTGATCGAATGCTGCGCGACCGACAGCGGCAGCGGCCACGCCGAGTGACCGCCCCAACGGTAGGTACGGGCCAGGCCCAGCGCCAGGTCGGCGTCGTCCCAGTCGAACGGGGTGGGGTCGAGCAGGTCGAGGCGACGGCCTGACGGCATGCGGACCCAGGCGCGCGTCGTGGTGTCCGGCCTGGTGCCTTCGAGGGCCGGCGAAGATGGTATGTGCATGTGGCGATTTTACACACCGGCTCTGCCATTTTGCGCATAATTGGCCGGGCAGGGGCGCAGCCCGGCATGACAGCGGTGAGGGGGAAGGATGGCAACGGACACGTTCATCGATTGCGACCTGCTGGTCGTGGGCGCCGGGATCAATGGCGCCGGCATTGCGCGCGACGCCGCCGGGCGCGGCCTGAAGGTCATCCTGTGCGACAAGGATGACCTTGGCGCGCACACCTCGTCCGCATCGAGCAAGCTGATCCACGGCGGACTGCGCTACCTCGAACACCGCGAGTTCGGCCTGGTGCGCAAGGCCCTGGCCGAGCGCGAAATCCTGCTGCGCAGCGCGCCGCACATCACCCGTCCGCTGCGCTTCATCATGCCCCATGTGCGTGGCGCGCGGCCGGCGTGGCTGATCCGCGCTGGCCTGTTCCTGTACGACCGGCTTGCAACGCGCGACTTTTTGCCGGGTGCAGAAACGATCGACCTGGCCGGGCACCGCGCGGGCGATGCGCTCAAGCCCGGGTTCGCGCGCGCCTTTGCCTATTCGGACGGCTGGGTCGACGATGCGCGCCTCGTCGTGCTCAATGCGCTCGATGCCCACGAACGCGGCGCGCAGGTCATGCCGCACACGGCGTGTGACGACATCGTGCGGCGCGCCGAACATTGGGAGGCGCGGCTGGCGCGCGCCGGCGGACCGCTCGCTGTGCGTGCCCGCGGCCTGGTCAATGCCACCGGGCCGTGGGCGGGGCGCCTGGCCCTGCGCGCCGGCGGCGCCGCGCCGCAGCGCGCGCTGCGCCTGGTCAAGGGCAGCCACATCGTCGTGCCGCGCCTGTTCGACCATGCCTGCGGCTACCTGTTCCAGCATACCGATGGCCGGGTCGTGTTCGCGCTGCCGTACGAAGACGCGTTCACGCTGATCGGCACCACCGACGTCGAGTTTTCGGGCGACCCCGGCCACGTGGCCATTGCCGACGACGAACGACGTTATCTGTGCGCGCTGGCCAACGTCTATTTCCGGCGCCAGATTGCACCGCGCGATATCGTCTGGAGCTACGCCGGCGTGCGCCCGCTGCTGGCCGACGATGCGGGCACGGCGGCAGCGGTCACGCGCGACTATTACCTGGCACGCGACGCCGATGGCCCGCCGCTGCTGTCGGTGTTCGGCGGCAAGATCACCACCTACCGCAAGCTGGCCGAGGAAGCGCTCGACTGGCTGGCACCGCGGCTTGGCCGGTCAGTCTCAGGCGCCTGGACGGCGCGCGCTGTGCTGCCTGGTGGCGACCTGTTCGGTGCTATGCCCGATCGCCGGGCCGTGCTCGAATTCGACGGCTGGGTGGCGGCGCTGCGGCAGCGCCACGGCTGGCTTCCAGCGCTGCTCGCGCTGCGCTATGCGCGCGCGTACGGCACGCGCGTGGCGCGCCTGCTGGACGGGTGCCAGGCGCTGGACGACCTTGGCCTGGAGGTCGCGCCCGGCCTGTATGAAGCCGAACTACGCTATCTGATGGCGCATGAATGGGCGACTTGCGCAGCCGACGTGCTGTGGCGCCGCAGCAAGCTAGGCCTGCACCTGCGGCCCGGCGCCGGCAAGGCAGTCGACGCCTGGATCGCAGCACAGAAGGCGGCGGCAATCGGGCGTGCGCAGGTGGACGATCCGGTGTGATCCTTCACCTGCAGTAGCAGCAGAACATTCATTGATCTACGTCAAGACACAAATTTGTTTTCCGTTAACAAAAGCATAAAGATGAACTGCAACAGCGGAATGCAATGCAATTGACCCCACACACGACCGGCAAACGCAATCTGCAATACGGGTTGAACTGAAAATAGTTGTTGTCATTGCACGACAACAGCGAAATGGCTGCGTGTAAATATCTTGATTGTTAATTTTCGAGGATTTTGAAGGGGGGTGAACCGACTAGGATAGCGCTGATGCATATTCTTACGACCCCATGATTGATACCGCCTTGCTACTCGAGTTGATGGAAGCCAGGGATGCGACCCAGTGGAGCGCGTCCCTGTTCAATCTCGCGCGGACATTGGGATTCGATCAGGTGCTGTTCGGCTTGGTCGGTTCGCGCCATGCGCGCTTCGAGTCCGCCTTTTTGCGCAGTAACTACGCGGACAACTGGCGCGAGCGCTACGACCGCAACGGTTTTGCCTATGTCGATCCGACGGTGGCGCACTGCCTGACCAGCACCTTGCCGATGGTGTGGGAGCCGGGCCTGTTCGCGTCGGGTACCCAGCAAGCCGGCTTGTACGAAGAGGCGAGCGCGCATGGCATCCGCAGCGGCGTGACGCTCCCGGTGCACGGCCCGCAGGGCGAATTCGGGGTGATCAGTTTTGCCTCCGATGCGCGGCCGGATATTTCTGCCCAGCGCGCCGTGATGGAAGCCCTGCCAATGCTGGCGCTGGTACGCGATTACGCGTTCGCCTCATCGCAGCGCTTTCGCGAAGAAGGTATCCGTCCTGAAGAAGGGCGGGGCGCGGCGCCGCGCCTGACCAAGCGCGAACTGGAAGTCTTGCAGTGGGTCATGGCGGGCAAGTCGTCATGGGAAATTGCGCGCATTACCAACTGCTCCGAAGCGACCGTGAACTTTCATCTGGCGAATGTGCGTCAGAAGTTCGACGTCAACACCCGCCAGCAGGCAGTCGTCAAGGCCATCGGCCTTGGCTTGATTACCCCTGAAGATCACCATCGCTGAGCTTGCCATTGACATACATGCGCAGCAGGATCGACACGGGCGTCGGGATGGCGAGGCCAGTCTCGAAGCGGGAGCCGCTCGACTGGGTGACGCCGAAGCGGCCCCAGAACTTTTCCTGGCTCTCGCGCTTGGTGATGCGCAGACGGCGCAGTTCATGCGGCGCCATGCGCACAGCACCAGCTGCCTGCATAACGTGGTTGGCGTGCATGTCGGCGCCGAGCGCGTCAGACATCATTTCGATTGCCATGATTATTCCTTTCGGGAAAGTGAGGCCAGCACTTGGAAAACTGCATAAGCAAAAGTATTGCACCCCCGACATTGCTCGCCACCTAGCAGAGCTGATAGTACCCACGCTACCCGACTTGCATAACGATTTTATGCGGTTTGCATTTTCCGATCGACCAGATGTCATTTCAGGGAGGGGTAATGAGCATGCATATCCGGATCGCGCCACGCCGCGCCATTCCATCGAACGAGTTGTGCGAAATGCACTTGCTGCGCGCCCGGGTATTCCGCGGGCGGCTTGGCTGGGAAGTGCCGGTGTTGTCAGGCATGGAGATCGATGGCTACGACGCCCTCGAGCCGCGCTACATGCTGATGCGCGACGACGCCACGCTGCGCGGCTGCTGGAGACTGCTGCCCACGGAGGGACCGTACATGCTCAAGGATTCGTTCCCCCAACTGCTCGATGGGCAGGTGGCGCCGAGCGACCCGCAGATCTGGGAGCTGTCACGCTTTGCGCTGGAAACCGATGGGGTGACCGGTTACGGTTTCTCGGCCATGACGATGGAGTCGATTGCCGCCATCATCGACGACGCCCACCAGCGCGGACTGTCGCGCTACATCACCGTGACCACGACGGCGATCGAACGCATGCTGCGGCGCGCCGGCGTGGTCATCACGCGCATCGGCAAGCCACAGACCGTCGGGATCGAGCAGGCCGTGGCGCTGTACGTCGAGATCGCGCCGACCTGGGACGCGCTGTTTGCCAGGCGTCTGGCATCGTGAACGGGGGCCACGGCGCCTGGTACGGCCGTGGCCTCGGCAGATGCAGCAGCCGCCCTTGGGCGGTGGTCCCGTGAGAGACGATTTGTTGCTCGCGTGCCTCATCGGGATGGTGACCGTGGTCGTGCCACGCCGGTGCACCGATATACTCATCTTGATTCTTACCAATATGCGGGGCATGCATCGCCCGAAAGGGAAAGCATGAAGCGATCAGCCTTGCGTGGCGCCCGCGCCATCGAATTTGCCGCAGCGCGTGTGGGCCGGCCCATCGTGCTGTGGGGCGGCGGCGTGCTGCTGGCGCTGGCAATCGGCATGCTGCTGCATGCGGTCGCCAGTGCCGCCGTCGAGACTGACGCCCGGCGCCGCTTCGACAACCTGGCGCGCGGCGCCCAGGAACGGCTCGACAACGCCATCGCCTCGTATGCCCGCGCCGTGCGCGCGATGGCCGCCCTGCATGCGGCCGGCGGCGGCAGTGCGGTGCCCGACCGCGCATCGTTTCACCGTTACGCGGCAGCGCTCGACCTGCCGAATAATTATCCGGCCATCGAAGCCCTGACGTTCGCCACGCGCGTGCCCGATAGCGAGCGCGCCGCCTTTGTTACCGCCATGCGCGCCGACCGCAGCGTCGATGTGCGCGGGTACCCGGATTTCCAGATCTTTCCGGCCGGGCGCCGCCCGTGGTACGAAGTGGTGACCTATCAGTATCCGGCCGACAAGCCGACCCGGCGCCTCGGCTTCGACATGGCGTCCCGTCCGCTGGTCGCGCGGGCGATATCCCAAGCGCGCGACAGTGGCACCATCGTCGCGTCGGGGCAACCCGTGTTCCTGCCCGACCCGGTGCCGCACAACGCGCTTGGCATGCGCCTGCCCGTGTACGTCGGGGGCGTGCTGCCGCTGGGTGTGGCCGAGCGCCGGGCCGCCTATCTGGGCTCGTTCGGCATCTTCTTTTCGGTGCAGGAAATGGTGCGTCATGCGCTTGTCTCGCTCGAGGCGCAGCCGCTGCGTGTGAGCCTGTATGGCACGGGACGCCGCTACACCGGCCTGCCGGGCGCGCCGGCGGCGGGGGATATCCTGTTGCATGGCGTGGACGTGCGCAGGGCGGCGCCCGATCCGGCGCTGCACTTCGTGTCGGTACTGGGCGTGGACTATGTCGGCAATGGCTGGAAAGCCCACTTTTCGGCGCCCATGGACGAGATGCTGGTGGGCGTCGACCGCTATGTCCCGTTGGGCGCGCTCGCCGCAGGTTTCATCGGCACGCTGCTGATGTACGGGCTGTTCCTGGCCCAGTACCGGGCGCGGCGCGCCGCCGTCGAGCAGCGCCTGCTGCTCGACACGGTGCTCGACAACATCGACGCCGAGGTGTACCTGAAGGACGGCGCGCGCCGCATCCGCTACCTCAATGCCAAGGGCGCCTCGCGCCTCGGGCGCCCGGCGACGGACCTGATCGGCCGGCCCGATACCGAGGCGATGGACGTGGGTCAGGCCGACGCCACCTGGGAGCTGGACCGCGCCGTGCTGCGGGCCGACCGCCAGAGCAGCGCGCAAGTGGCCCAGGCCGGTCCGGACGGCGCCACGCGCCAGTTGTGGAGCGTGCGCGTGCCGCTGCAGGTCGACGAAGAGCCGGCCGTGCTGTGCGTGTCGACCGACATCACCGAGCTGCACCGCCTGAAGGCGCGCGCCGACGCCGCCAGCAAGGCCAAGAGCGACTTCCTGTCGAACATGAGCCACGAGATCCGCACGCCGATGAACAGCATCATCGGCATGACGCACCTGGCGCTGCAGGCCGGGCCCGATCCGCGCCAGCGTGACTACCTCGAAAAGATCTATCACTCGGGCCAGCACCTGCTGGGCATCATCAACGACATCCTCGATTTTTCCAAGATTGAGGCCGGCATGCTCGAACTGGCCACCGAACGCTTCATGCCCGACGCCCTGATGCGCAACGTCGAGGCGCAACTGGGCACGGCGGCTGCCGCCAAGGGCCTGGGTTTCGATATCGAGATCGCGCCCGAGCTGATGCGGCCCCTGTGCGGCGATTCGCTGCGCCTCGAGCAAGTGCTGCTCAATTTTGCCGGCAACGCCGTCAAGTTCGCCGAGCGCGGCCGCATCACGATGCGGGCGCGCCTGGCGCATGCATTTGGTCCGGAAATCCTGGTGCGCTTCGAAGTCGAAGACCGCGGCATCGGCATCGCGCCAAACGCGCTGCAGCACCTGTTTACGCCATTCCAGCAGGCCGACCAGTCGGCCACGCGCCTTCACGGCGGCACCGGCCTGGGACTGGCGATCAGCCGCCAGTTGGCCGAACTGATGGGCGGTGAAGTCGGCGTTACCAGCACGCCTGGCGTGGGCAGCATCTTCTGGTTTACCGCGCGTCTGGCGCTGGATGATGGCGCCGGTGCGCGGGTGGGGGCGGGCGCGAGTTCCGGCCTGGGCGCAGCGCCCGCGCCGGCGCAGGCGCGCCTGGACGGTTGCGCCGTGCTGCTGGTCGAGGACAACCCGTTCAACCAGCAGGTGGCGCGCGAATTGCTCGAACTGGCCGGGGCCGACGTCGTCGTGGCCGGCAACGGCGAAGAGGCGCTGGCGGCGATGGCGGAGGCGCGCTTCGACTGCGTGCTGATGGACGTGCAGATGCCGGTGATGGATGGCCTGGAGGCGACCCGCCGCATCCGGCGCGATCCGCGCCTGGCCGGCACGCTCGTGGTAGCGATGACGGCCAATGCCGGCGTGGACGACCGCGCGCGCTGTATGGCGGCGGGCATGAACGAATTTCTCGCCAAGCCGGTGGTGCCCGAACTGCTGGCTGCCACCATCGCGCGCTGCCTGGGGCGCACCACGGCGCCGGTGTCGGACGTCGCCGTCAACCTGCCGGCGGCCATGGCACCGGGTAGTGCGGTGCTCGACGTGGCGCTGCTGGCGGCGACGGCCGGGGGCGACCTCGAAAGGATGCGCAAATACGCGTTCCTGTTCCTGGACACCACGCGCGAGAACCTGGCCGGCATCGACACGGCGCTGGCAGGGGGCGATCTGACCCATACCGCCAGCCTGGCGCACCAACTGAAGTCGGCCGCGCGTGCGGTCGGCGCCACCGCGTTCGCCGCCATCTGCGAAGACCTGGAAGCGCAACCGGTGCGCGACCTGCGCGGGGGTGGCACGGCGCAGGCGCGGGCATTGACGGCGCGCCTGCGGGCGCTGCTGGTGCGCATCGAGCGCGAGGTCTCGGCGCAGTTTGGCGGGCGGGCCAGCGACGGCCGCTGACCAGCCCTTTTGGCCCTACCACCAGGGGGCCAAACGCGGTATGCTTTGGTCCCGATTGCCCACGCCCCGCGCATGTCTGCCCCGATCACTCCCGGTCTCTTGATCCTCCACGGTAACCAGATGGAGCTGCTGCGCAGCGCCGTCTTCGACTGGCTGCGCAACCATCCCCTGGGGGCGCTCGAGGAAGAGATTTTTCTCGTCCAGTCGAATGGCGTGGCCGAATGGCTCAAGATCGCGCTGGCCGAGGAAAACGGCGTCTGCGCCGCCACCCGCGTCGCGCTGCCGGCGCGCTTCATGTGGGAAGCCTACCGCGGCATGCTGGGGCGCGAGCGCGTGCCGCAGCGCGCGCCGTTCGACAAGGATCCGCTCACCTGGCGCCTGATGCGCCTGTTGCCGACGCTGCTGCAGGACGACGGCTATGCGCCACTGGCGCGCTTTCTCGCCGATGGCGACGCCGAGCGCCGCCTGCAACTGGCCGAACGCGTGGCCGACCTGTACGACCAGTACCAGGTGTATCGCGCTGACTGGCTGGCCGATTGGGCCGCGGGGCGCGACGTGCTGCGCCGCGCCGGGGGCGACGTGGTCCCGCTCGCGCCCGAGCAGCGCTGGCAAGCCTGCCTCTGGCGCGCCGTGCACGCGAGCCTGCCCGAGACGCAGCGCGAGAGCGGCCGCGCCACCATTCACGACCAGTTCCTCGCCGCCGTCGCGGCCGATGCGGCGCCAGCCAGCCGCCTGCCGCGCCGCGTCGTGCTGTTCGGGATGTCGACGCTGCCGTACCAGACACTGCAAGCGATATCGGCGCTGGCACGCCACACGCAGGTGCTGTTCGCGGTACCCAATCCGTGCCAGTTCTACTGGGGCGACATCATCGAAGGCAGCCAGTTGCTCAAGGCGGCGCGCCGCCGCCAGCCGCAGCGCGAGGGCGTCGACCTGGGCACGATCCCGATCGAGGAAATGCATGTCCACAGCCATCCGTTGCTGGCTAGCTGGGGGAGGCAGGGCCGCGATTTCGTCCGCATGCTCGATGAATTCGACCAGCAGCACGAGGCCAGCGAAGACGGCGAAGGTCAGCCGGCGCCACTGCGCGTCGACCTGTTCACCGATGACGATGGCGGCACGCTCTTGTCGCAGGTCCAGGCCGCGGTGCGCGACCTGGTGCCGCTGTCCGAGCACCCGCATGTCCCTCCGATGATGGATGACCGCTCGATCGAGTTCCACGTCACGCACAGCGTACAGCGCGAGATCGAAGTGCTGCACGACCAGCTGCTGTCGTGGTTCGCGCTCGATCCGACGCTGCGCCCGCGCGACGTGGTGGTGATGGTGCCCGACATCGATGCGTTCTCGCCCGCGATCCACGCGGTGTTCGACCAGCACCGGCGGCACGACCCGCGCCACATCCCGTTCGAGATCGGCGACGTGCGCGACCGCAGCGTCAATCCGCTGCTGGTCTCGCTCGAGTGGCTGCTGCGCCTGCCGCAGCAGCGCTGCCGCCAGAGCGAGGTGCGCGACCTGCTCGACGTGCCTGCCGTCGCGCGCCGCTTTGGCGTGACGAGCGAGGATCTGCCGATCCTGGGCCGCTGGATCGATGGCGCCGGCGTGCGCTGGGGCCTGGACCACGACCACCGCGCGGGGTTGGGTCTGGGGATGACGGGCGAGCAGAATGCCTGGATCTTCGGCGTGCGCCGCATGCTGCTCGGCTACGCCAGCGGCGCCGGCGCCAGTTTCGGCGACATCGAGCCGTACGCCGAAGTCGGTGGCCTCGATGCCGCGCTGGCCGGCTCGCTCGCCCAGCTGGTCGAATGCCTGCTGACCTGGCGCGGCCGGCTCGATGCATCGCTGCGGCCGGCCGAATGGGGCGAGGCGGCGCGCGAGATGCTGTCGTGCTTTTATGCGGCCGGCGACGAAGCCGACCGCCTGACGCTGTCGAACCTGGGCGAGGGCCTGCAATGCTGGCTCGAAACCTGCGCCGGTGCAGGCTTTGACGAACCGGTGCCGCTGGCGGTGCTGCGCGAAGCGTGGATGAACGAACTCGATGCGCCCACGCTGAATCACCAGTTCGTGTCGGGCGGCGTGACCTTCTGCACCCTGATGCCGATGCGCGCGGTGCCGTTTCGCGCCGTCTGCCTGCTGGGCATGAACGATGGCGACTTCCCGCGCCGCGCGCGCCCGTCCGACTTCGACCTGCTGGCGCTGCCCGGCATGGCGCGCCCCGGTGACCGCTCGCGCCGCGACGATGACCGTTACCTGATGCTCGAGGCTTTGCTGGCCGCGCGCGACAAGTTCTACGTGAGCTGGGTCGGGCGCAATGTGCGCGACAACAGCGAGCAGCCACCCTCGGTGCTGGTGGCGCAGTTGCGCGACTACCTCAAGGCCGGCTGGGACATGGACGACCTGCATCACATCACGACCGAGCATCCGCTGCAGCCGTTCAGCCGGCGCTATTTCCAGCGCGGCGGTCTGCTCACGTACGCGGGCGAATGGCGCACCGCGCACGGCGCCGATGATTACCCGGTCGACGATGCGTTGCCGGCCTACGAGCTCGAACCCGACTTCGTCCTCAAGCTGGGCGAGCTGGCCAGTTTCCTGCGCCAGCCGGCGCGCTTTTTCTTCCGCCGCCGGCTGGGCGTCGTGTTTGCCGATGCCGCGCACGTGGGCGATGACGAAGAACCGTTTGGCCTCGATGCACTTGAACGCTACCAGATCGAAGACCACCTGCTGGACGACAGCGGCGAGGCCGAGGCCATCGGCGATGTGCGCGCCACGCTGGCAGTGCGCGCCGAACGTCTGGCGCGCGAAGGCGTGCTGCCGATCGGCCTGATGGGCCGCATGTGGCAGGAGCAGCTGGTCGAGAGCCTGGCGCCCGTGCGCACCGAGTGGCTGCGCCTGGGCTTGCGCTTCCCGCAATCGGCGCCGAAATTCGCTGTCAGCCTGCTGCTGGGTGACATCCATCTGGACGACTGGATCGACCGCTTGCGTTCAAGCGGCGAGGGCAGTGCGTGGCTGATGCAGATCTCGTCGAAGGTGCTGGACCGGGCCGGGAATCCGCGCGGCGACAAGCTGATCGCGCCGTGGCTGCGCCAGCTGGCCGCCGCCGCTGCCGGCAATCCGGTGACAGGCTACCTGGTGGCGCGTGACGTGGTGCTCGAGATGGCGCCGCTGGCCCAGGACGCGGCGCTGGAAACGCTGCGCGACCTGGTGCGCCTGTGGCGCGCCAATCTGGACAGCCCGCTGCCGGTGGCATGCAAGACCGCGTTGGCGCATCTGGCGCAGGGCGATCCGCGCGCGACCTACGACGGTGGCTTCGAGCTGCGTGGCGAGGTTGACGACCTGTGCCTGGCGCGCCTGTGGCCGGACTTCGACGCGTTGAAGAACGCCGGCGGCTGGCCCGATCTGGCCGAGGAACTGTATGGACCGCTGGCACGCTGGATGCAGGACTGCGTCAAGGTCAGGCCGTTGCAGGAGTCGTCCACATGAGCACCAAACTTGAGCCAGTCGATTTCCCGCTGCACGGCTCGCGCCTGATCGAGGCGTCGGCCGGCACCGGCAAGACCTGGACCATCGCCGCGCTGTACGTGCGCCTGGTGCTGGGGCACGGCGGGCAGGATGGGTTCGTGCGGCCACTGCTGCCATCCGAGATCCTGGTGATGACGTTCACGCGCGCCGCCACGCGCGAACTGGCCAACCGCGTGCGCGAGCGGCTGGTGCAGGCAGCAAGCTATTTCCGCGGTGAACTCGACGTGGCCGACCCTTACCTGCACGAGCTGGCCGCCAGCTACACGGCGGGTAGGGAGCGCCAGATCGCCGGGCACCGCCTGTTCATGGCGGCCGAGACGATGGACGAAGCAGCGATCTTCACGATCGACGCCTGGTGCCAGCGCATGCTGCGCGAGCACGCCTTCGACAGCGGCAGCCTGTTCGACGAAGAACTGGTCAGCGACGAGCGCGAACTGTTCGAGGACGCTGCGCATGATTACTGGCGCCAGCAGGTCTATCCGCTGGGCGCCGAGTCGCTGGCGGTTGTGATGGACAGCTGGCGCGATGTCGAAGCGCTCAAGACGAGCGTGCGCGAGCTGGTGCGGCGCGACGCCTTGCTCGGCGCACCCGCGGCCGAACCACTGAAGCAACTGGTGGCGCGGCTGGCCAAGGCGCAGCGCGAAGAGCTGATGCGCTTGAAGGATGGCTGGTTCGAGCGCGCCCACGAGATGGAGCGCTGGATCGCCGGGCACCGCGAGCGCCAGCCCAAGTGCTTCAACGGCAACAAACTGCGCGCCGATTCGCTCGTCAAATGGTTCGAAGCGCTGCGGGCGTGGGCCACGGACCCGGCGCGTCACATGCCTGACCTGACCGACACGGCGTGGCGCCGCCTGACGCCGGACGGCATCGCCGACGCGTTCAGCAAGGATTTTTCGACCGACGTGCCGGACTGTTTCGACGCCACCGCCGCGCTGCAGGCCAGCCTGGCCGCACTGGACCCAATCGCCCACGCGCTGCTGCGCCACGCCGCCGGCCATATCGGCGCGCGCATGCAGGAGCTCAAGCGGCGCAACCGCCAGTTCGGCTTTGCCGACATGCTCGAACGCCTGAAGGTTGCGCTCGAAGGTGAGAACGGCGCCGCACTGCGCGCGCGCATCGTGGGCCAGTATCCGGTGGCGCTGGTCGATGAATTCCAGGACACGTCGCCCGACCAGTACCGCATCTTTGACCTGCTGTACCGGGTCGAAGCAAACGACGCAGAGCATGGGTTGTTCTTGATTGGCGACCCGAAGCAGTCGATCTACGGCTTTCGCGGCGCCGACATCCACAGCTACCTGGCCGCGCGCCGCGCGACGGCGGGGCGCCACTACCAGCTCGACACCAATTACCGCTCGACCGCGCCGCTCGTGAGCGCCGTCAATGGCCTGTTCCTGCATGCCGAGGGCGCGCATCCGGGCGCGGCGTTCCGGTTCCGGCGCGGCGACGACAACCCGCTGCCGTTCGACGCGGTCAAGGCGCAGGGCCATCGCCGCCATCTCGTGGGCCTGGGTGACGATACCGGTGCGCTGTCCGTGAACATCGTGGACCGTGCAGATTTGAAGGCCGACGACTACCGCGATGTGTTTGCCCATCACTGCGCCGAGCACATTGTCCGGCTGCTCAATGACGAGCGCGTGGGCTTCGACGACGATACCGGGGAGAGCGCGGCGTTCACGCGCCTGATGCCGGCCGATATCGCGATCCTCGTGCGCGACCGGCGCGAAGCCGGCGCCATCCGGCGCGCGCTGATGCGGCGCAAGGTGGCCAGCGTCTACCTGTCCGACAAGGACTCGGTCGTCGAAAGCGACGAAGCGGCCGACGTGCTGCGCTGGCTGTACGCGGTGGCCAATCCGCTCGATGGCGCGCTGGCACGGGCGGCGTTTGCCACCGCCACCGCCGGCCTGGGGCTGGCCGAACTGGCGCAGTTCTCGCACGACGAGATGGTCTGGGAAGCCCGTGTCGAGCAACTGAAAGCCCTGCACGGCAGCTGGCAGCGCCAGGGCGTGCTGGCGATGCTGCGCCGCTTCATCCACGAACTGGGGTTGCCGGCGCGCCTGCTGCGCGAACCGGGCGGCGAGCGGCGCCTGACCAATCTGCTGCACCTGGCCGAACTGCTGCAGGAAGCCAGCAGCCAGCTGGAGGGCGAACAGGCCCTGATCCGCTGGTTCGCCGAGCAGATCGACGGGCTGGGTTCGAGCGGCGACGAGCGCGTGCTGCGCCTGGAGAGCGACGCCGAACTGGTCAAGGTCGTCACGGTCCACAAGTCGAAAGGCCTGGAATACCCGCTGGTGTACCTGCCGTTTGCCGTGACGGCGCGCGCCACCAACCGTCGCAACCGCGCGTTCTTCGAGTACGTGGACGATGCCGGCACGCGCCATCTTGATTTAGCTCTGACCGACGACGCGCTCGCGGCGGTCGATCGCGCGCGCATCGAAGAAGACCTGCGCCTGCTGTACGTCGCACTGACGCGTGCGCGCCACTTCCTGTGGCTCGGCGCAGCGGCCGTTTCCGGCACGCGCAAGGGCGAGAACAAGCTGCACGAGTCGGCACTTGGCTATTTGCTGGCCGGGGGCGAGGCGATTGCTGCCGAGGCGCTGCGCGGGCACTTCGATGTCGTGGCGGGCAACGCCGATGGCATCTCGCTGCACGCGTTGCCCGAACCGGATGCGGTGACGATGCTGTCGCGCCAGGACATCCGCCCCGACTTGCTCGATGCGCCGCGCTACCGTGCCGAGTTCGAGCGCGACTGGTCGGTCGGCTCGTTCACGTCGCTCACGCGCCATGCGATCGCGCCGCCCACACCGATGCGCGCGCAGGACCAGACGCTGATGGAGGACGTGCCGCAAGCGGCCACGCCGCCCCGCATCGAGGACGCGCCGTGGCACCGCTTCCCGCGCGGTTCGGTACCGGGCAACTTCATGCACGAGCGTCTCGAGTGGCTGGCGCGCGAAGGCTTCGACTGCCTGGACGACCCGAACTGCGAGGCGCGCCTGGTGCAGCATATCGAGCGTGCGGGCTGGGGCCACCGCCTCGCCGATGCACTGGCGTGGCTGCGCGAAATCGTCGATACGCCGTTGCCGCCACTGAATGCGCGGCTGCGCGGCCTGCATGGCGTGCTGCCCGAGATGGAGTTCTGGTTCCCCAGCGAGCACCTCGACCTGCAGCGTCTGGACGCGCTGTGCCGCACGCATCTGCTGGGCGGGCTCGAACGGCCCGTGCTGCCCGAGCGTGTGCTGCACGGGATGCTCAAGGGCTTTGCCGACCTGGTGTTCGAGCACGAAGGCCGCTACTGGGTGCTGGACTACAAGTCCAATGCGCTGGGGCCGGGCGACGCGTCGTACAGCCAGGCCGCAATGACTGCCGGGATGGCCGAGCACCGTTACGAAATCCAGGGCAGCATCTACCTGCTGGCCCTGCACCGCCTGCTGCGCGCACGCCTGGGCGACGCCTACGAGCCCGAATACCAGCTGGGCGGCGCCATCTTCATGTTCCTGCGCGGGATCGCCAACCCGGTCACGCGCGGCTGCTGGATGCTGGCGCCCGACCTCGAGCTGCTGGATGGACTGGAACGCTTGCTGGACAAGGATGCACATGGCGAAGCTTGACGCCGATATCGATGGTCTGTGGCGCGAGATCGCCGCGCTGACCGAAGCGGGCGAGCTGCGTCGCCTGTCGGGCGCGTTCGCGCGCTTCATTGCCCAACTGGGCGACGCGCCGCCCGCGCTGATCCTGGCGGCGGCGGTGCTGTCCGAGCTCGAAGGCCATGGCCACAGCTGCCTGCAGCTGGACGACCTGGCCGCCGGGCCGGCGCTGCTGCTGGGCTGGAGCGACGACCTGTGGCGCCAGCTGGCGCAGGCGGCCGCGCCGTTGCCGCGCGGCGTGGCAGGATGGAGCAAGCTGCTCGCGCACTGCCAGCAGGTCTGGATCCGCGGCGAATTCGATCTCGACCAGCCACTGGTGCTCGATGGCCAGCGCCTGTACCTGCGGCGTTACTGGCGCGACGAGACGCTGGTGGCGCAGGCCGTACGCGAGCGCGCGGCGGCCACGCATCCGGTGGATACACCGCTCGTGCGCAGCTGGCTCGACAAGCTGTTCGTGGCGCAGCCTGGCGCCCAGGGACCCGACTGGCAAAAGCTCGCCTGCGCCGTGGCGCTGCGCAGTTCGGTGGCGATCATCACGGGCGGTCCCGGCACCGGCAAGACCTACACGGTAGCGCGCCTGCTGGCGCTGTTGTTCGCGACGGCCCCGGAAGCAGGGCGCCAGCGCGTGGCGCTGGCCGCACCAACGGGCAAGGCGGCGGCGCGCCTGAAGCAGTCCATTGACAAGGCCCTGAATGAACTCGCGGACCGTGTCGGCGGCGACCTGCCGCTGCGTGAACTGACGGCGCGCATGGGCGCGGCGCGCACGCTCCACAGCCTGCTCGGCGCGCGCCCCGACACGCGCGCGTTCGCGCACCACCGCGGCAATCCGCTGGACGTCGATGTGCTGATCGTCGACGAGGCATCGATGGTGCACCTGGAAATGATGGCGAGCCTGCTCGATGCGCTGCCTGTTGGCGCGACGCTGATCCTGTTGGGTGACAAGGACCAGCTGGCGTCGGTGGAGGCGGGCGCGGTGCTGGGTGACCTGTGCCATGCGGCGCACGAAGGCCACTACAGCGCGGCGACGATTGCCTACATCGAGGCTGCGAGCGGCGAAGTCATCCCGGACATCTATCGGGGCGACGGCGGCGCGCTGGCCCAGCAGACGGTGATGCTGCGTTACAGCCGCCGCTTCGGCGGGCCGATCGGCCAGTTGGCGCTGGCCGTCAATGGCGGCGACACCGCGCGCGCCGAACAGGTCCTGCGGGCCGGGGACGAGAGTGTGCGCTGGCTTGAACATGCGCAGCCGGCGCAGCTCCTGCAGCTGGCGCATGCCGGCTATGCGCCATACCTGCAACTGCTGCGCGAAGGCGCCCAGGACGAGCATGAAGACTGGGTGCGCCGGATTCTGCTCAGCTTCGAGACCTTCCGCATCCTGTGTGCGGTGCGCGATGGCGAGTGGGGCGTGGCGGGCCTGAACGAGGCCATCGAAAAGCGGCTCGCGGCGAGTCACTTGCTGCGCCATGGCGCCGAGTGGTATGTCGGCCGGCCAGTCATGGTCACGCGCAACGATTATTCAACGCGCGTGTTCAACGGCGATATCGGCGTCACGCTGCCCGATCCGGCGCGCGCCGGCGCGCTGCGCGTGTACTTCCTGGAAGGTGACGCCGTGCGCAGCGTGCTGGCCACGCGCCTGCGCAATGTCGAGACGGCGTTCGCGATGACCGTGCATAAATCGCAGGGCTCGGAGTTTCGCCACACGGTGCTGGCGCTGCCACGCGAGCGCAATGCGGTGCTGACGCGCGAACTGGTCTACACGGGCATCACGCGCGCCAGCGAGGTGTTCACGCTGGTGACGCCTGGCGGCGACGTGCTGCAGCAGGCGATTGCCAGCCGCACGCACCGCACGAGTGGCTTGCGCGATCTGGTGGCGTAAGCCACTCGTGCGGTGCCGTGAGAATGCGTGCATTTGATGCTGTTGCCGTTCGCTAGAATGTTTGCTTCATACTGAAAAGGATCGATATGCGCGCCCTGCGACTTGCCCTCATCGCCGCCACCCTGGTGGCCGGCCTTGCCAACGCATCGCCAGCCGCGCCACGCGATGGCGCAGACTTCACGACACTGGCTGCGCCGCAGCCAACCCAAGCCGAGGGCAAGAAGGTCGAGGTCATCGAATTCTTCGCGTATCACTGTGGCGCCTGCAATGCCTTCGAACCGACGCTGAAGAACTGGGTCAAGCAGCAGGGCGACCGGATCGCGCTGCGCCGCGTGCCGCTGCCGTTCCAGGGCCCGGCCGATCCGGAAGCGCGCCTGTTCCTGACGCTCGAAGCGATGGGCAAGCTCGAGGCGTATCACGGGCGCGTCTTCAATGCCGTGCACGTCGAGCGCAAGCGCCTGATGAAGGACGCCGACATCATCGCGTGGGCCGGCGAGAATGGACTCGACAAGGCGGCGTTTGCCAACACGTGGAACTCGTTCGGCGTCCAGACCAGGCTTAAACGCCTGAGCCAGATCGTCGACGCCTACAAGGTCACTGGCACCCCGACCATTGTCATCGATGGCACGTATGTCGTGTCGCCATCGCAGGTGCAGCAGGCGAACAGGATCCAGGATGCCGCTGACGTCATGGCGGCGACTGGGCAGGTGATGGATGCGCTCGTGGTGAAGGCAGCTGCCACCCGGTAAAGCGTGCCGGGCCGGATGTGCAATAAACAGGGGCGCCCCATGCTGTTTTCCACCGATTTCGTCCTCCGCCCTTATGTTCCTGGCGATGCGCCGGCAATGGTTGCGGCCATCCTGGAATCGACGTCGACGCTTGCGCCGTGGATGCCCTGGGCGACGGCGCAGTTTTCAATGAGCGATGCCCTTGCCTGGATCGCGACCTGCGAGAAAGGACTGGCGGAAGCGACGTGCTTCGAGTTCGCTATCTTCGACCGCGCATCCGGCATGTTCGTCGGCGGCTGTGGCCTGAACCAGATGAACGCAATGCATGGATTCTGCAACCTTGGTTACTGGGTGCGCCAATCGTGGCAGCGCAAGGGCGCAGCGTCGGCAGCCATCCGCGCGCTCGCCGATTACGCCTGGACGGAACTGGAGGTGCAGCGTCTCGAAATCGTGGTGGCCGTCGGTAACGACGCGAGTCTGAACGCCGCCCGCAAGGCCGGAGCAGTCGACGAAGGCATCGCGCGCAAGCGAATCAAACTGGGCCGGCAGTGGGTGGATGCCCACATGCTGTCACTCGTCAAACCGTGAGCGCAAGAAAAAGGGGCCTCGCGGCCCCTTGATCCTACCAATCATCTGATCAGTCGCGGCGCTTGCGCGTCGTCTTGACCTTCGCGACCTTGCGGTTCTTGGTCGTTTTGATCTTCGACTTGACGACCTTCGTGCGGGCTTTTGCCTTGGCTTTCACACTGCCGGCGCTGGCCTTGATGCGCGGACCGCCCGACGAGGCGCGGGCCGCGCGTGCGACGCGGGCCACCGGTGCGGCGTCGCCGGTCATGAAACGGCGGATGTTCAGTGCGTCGAGCACGCGGGCCGACGAGGCGCCGGCGTTCAGCAGCACCAGCGTTGCCTTCTTGCCGGCTGCCGTGATGTTCATGATCAGGCAGCGGCCGGCTTCGTTCGTGTAGCCGGTTTTCGACAGGCCGATGTCCCAGCCCTTGGCGCCGACGAGGCGGTTGGTGTTGTGGTATTCAACACCGCGGCCGTTGATGTCGATCGTTTCCCTGGTCTCGGTGGTCATGCGCACGATATCCGGGTACCGCACCGAGGCGACGGCCATCTTGACCAGGTCGCCTGCGGTGGAGCGGTTCTGCGGCGACAGGCCGGTCGGCTCTTCGATCGTGGTCTGGGTCATGCCCAGCGCGCGGATCTTGCGGCGCACGGCCGCCTTGAAGGCTTCGTTACCGCCCGGGTAGGTGCGGGCCAGCGCGGCGGCAGCGCGGTTGTCCGAGGACATCAGCGCGAGGTGCAGCACGTCGCTGCGCGAAATGCTGGCGCCGACCGGCACGCGCGAGCTGCTGAACTTGACGCGGTCGACGTCATCCCGGTCGATCTCGATCTGCTCGTTCATGTCGAGCTTGGCGTCGAGCACGACCATGGCCGTCATCAGCTTGGTCAGCGATGCAATCGGGACGACGGTGTCGGCATTTTTTTCAAGGAGGATTTTGCCGGTGTCGTTTTCAACAACGAGCACGGACTGGGAGCCGAACGGCACGGCGAATGCCGCGGCCGACAACGTCATCAGGGCCGTGGCGAACAGGTGTTTGATCATGTCTGTCTGGAATCTGGGTTGAGGTTGATGGAGCTGGGCGCCGGGCGGCGCGGATCAACATCTGTTTCTAGAGCAACTAGAAGGCAGGCAAGATAGCATCCATCCGCCAACCATGTCTATGGTGCACAAGAAAATTCCCCTGTCTAAACCCAATTTTCTATCGAAATAGGGCATCGCAGGTGCATATTATTAATAGGGCATGTCGCACAGAAATGTCGACTGACTTGGTTAGTGTGACCAAATGCAAAGGCGCAGTCAACGTTAAATAGAGACTGGCTTTGAACTGACGAGTAGTCCAGTGGTCCAACCCCTGTCCCCAGCGTCAGGAGTCGATCATGAAAGCGCCACGTTTCAAAGGCTGGTTCGCAAAACTGCCTTTGCTGAACCAGCCGCAGCGCCGGCAAGTGCTCGATGCCCTGCATCCTGCAGCCGGGCTCGATCAGGTGGTTGCGCTCATTGCTGAGGTCAGAGCGCCAGGCCGTTGTTGCCCCAGATGCGGCAACGGGCACTGCTACCGGCACGGGTTCGCCAACGACTTGCAGCGCTACCGCTGCTGCGCCTGCGGCCGCACCTTCAATGACCTGACCGGCACGCCACTGGCGCGGCTGAGGCTCAAAGGCAAATGGCTCGCCTATTCGCAGGTGCTGCTCGATTCACTGACCGTGCGCAAGGCGGCAGATCGAGTCGGCGTACACCGCAACACTGCCTTTCGCTGGCGCCACCGCTTCCTGCATTGGGTCAAACTCGACCGGCCCGCGCTCCTGAATGGCATCGTCGAGGCTGACGAAACATTTCTGCTCGAGTCACAAAAAGGTTCGCGTACGCTTGATCGGCCACCGCGCCACCGCGGCGGCCATGCTGCCAGACGGGGCATTTCCAGCGAACTGGATTGCATCCTGGTCGCGCGCGACCGCGAAGGGCGCACCATTGATGCCGTCACCGGGCGCGGTGCGCTCAAGACTGTGCAACTCGAGCGTGACTTGCTACCCAGGCTCGGCAGGCAGGCCTTGCTGGTCAGTGACGGCCATCCCGCTTACCGCGCGTTTGCACGCAAGCACAGGATCGCGCACGAGGCGGTCAATGTGCGCGCCGGTATGCATGCAAGGCGTCTGGGCAGCCTTGCCATCCACGTGCAGAACGTGAACGCCTACCATCAGCGCTTCAAGGCCTGGCTACAGGGCTTTCGTGGCGTGGCATCGCGCTACCTGCCCAATTACCTGGGCTGGCGCTGGGCGCTGGATGGCGAGCGGGTTATTTCGCCGGAACAGTTGCTTCGCATTGCTATCAGCGTCATCAACAGATAACGCTGACTGAGCCATGCAAACAGCCCTGCACATGGCAGGGCTGTTGTGAGGTGGTGCGGATTACTTCGCGGTGTAGATCTTGTCGAACTCGCCGCCATCGTCAAAGTGGCGCTTTTGCGCTGCGCGCCAGCCGCCAAAGACTTCGTCGACCGTGAACAGGCTGATCGGCTTGTAGTTGGCCGCATACTTCTTCATGACGGCCTCCGAGCGAACGCGCATGAAGTGCTTGGCGCCGATTTCCTGGCCCACCGGGCTGTACAGGAAGTTCAGGTAAGCCGTAGCAGGCTGACGCAGCTTCTGGCGATCGACGACCTTGTCGACGACGGCCACCGGCGACTCGGCCAGGATCGAGCTGGTCGGGTAGACGACTTCGAAGTCGTTGCCGAACTCCTTGCGCACCATGCTCACTTCGTTTTCGAACGTCACGAGCACATCGCCGATCTGGCGCTGAGTGAAGGTGGTGGTCGCGGCGCGGCCGCCGCCGTCCAGGATCGGCACGTTCTTGAAGATCTTCGAGACCAGGTCGCGGGCAGCGGCCTCGTTGCCGCCTTTCTTGATCACGGAACCCCATGCGCCCAGATAGGTGTAGCGGCCGTTGCCGGCGGTCTTCGGATTCGGGATGATCACGGCCACGCCAGGACGCGCCAGGTCTTGCCAGTCGCGTACCTGCTTCGGGTTGCCCTTGCGGACCAGGAACACCATCGTTGAGTAGTAGGGCGCGGCATTGTTCGGGAACTTTTTGGCCCAGTCTTTTGCCACCAGGCCGCGGTCGGCCAGCATGTCGATGTCATTGGCCTGGTTCATCGTGACAACTGACGCCGCCAGGCCATCGGCCACGGCGCGCGCCTGCTTGCTCGAGCCGCCGTGCGACTGCTTGACTTCGACCGTCTGGCCGCTTTGCTGCTTGTAGGATGCGATGAACGCCGGGTTGATTTCTTTGTACAATTCACGGGCGACGTCGTACGACACGTTCAGCAGCTCGGGCCCGGCGGCGCTGGCGTGCAGCGGCACGGCGCTGCCGGCAGCCAGGACCAGCGCCAGGATCGAGCGGCGCAGCGTGTTCGGAGGGGTGATGCGCATAATGTGGTCTCGCTTGCTTGAAGTTGGAGTGACAGCGTGCATGTTCCCCGATGCGGTCGGCAAACGGAACAATACTTTCGTCATATGGTTATGCCCATCAAGCGCTTGTCCCTGCCGCCAGCAGGGTCGTTGGCTTTCAGTGTATAGTCGAGCCCGTGTTAAGCCGGGGGCGCCATCTGTCGCCACCTCACGTCTTTGTACCGTATTTATGTTGATGATCGATGTCCACGCGTATTGAAATCCGCAAGGCAATTCCCGCCGACGCCGCGCCAGCATGCAATCTGCTGCGCCGCTCCATCGAGGAAGGCTGCCGTGCCGACCACCATGGCCAGCCGGCAGTACTCGACGCCTGGCTCGGCAACAAGACGCCGGCCACCGTCGCCGCCTGGTTTGCCGCGCCCGCCAATTTTGCCGTGGTCGCCGAGAGTGAAGGGCGGATGGTCGGATTGACGCTGCTGACCCCGGCCGGCAAGGTGGCGCTGTGCTATGTGCTGCCCGATGCGCTGCGCTGTGGCGTGGGCCGGGCGCTGCTGGCGGCGGTCGAAGAGCAGGCGCGTGCCTGGAACATCAGCAAGCTGCATCTGCACAGCCCGGCCGGCGCGAGCGCGTTCTTCGAGCGTCACGGCTACAGCAATGCGGGCAAGGAAAAATCCTGTTTCGGCCTCGATAGCGACCTGATGTGGAAGCGGCTCGACGGCGCCAGCGAAGGCGGCGCGCGCAAGCGGTTCTGCAACTGCAGCGACTGAGCGTGGGGCGCAGCGCAACCAGGCGCGCGCGCTGCACGCCACACAGCGCTATCCATGACGAATACGCTATAGTACGGCCCATCGATATTCACGAGTTACACCAACGCATATATGGCTTCCCGCAGAGACTTCCTCCATCAGGGCGCGCGCCTTGCCGCCATCGGTGTCATCGGTGCGCCGCTGGCCGCCGCGGCAACTGACCTTCAACCGCCACCTGACCTGTTCGATTCGCAGGCGCTTGACCTCGATTTCTGGGTCAAGCCACGTACCTTGTCTGTCACACGCCCGCAAAGCGGCGAGACGGCCAATGTGCTGTACTGGAAAGACGGCGAAGTCATCGAGTCGGCATACCAGGAACTATGCCATCTGCTGCGCGACGTGAACGGCAAGGCGTCCGCCCCCATCGATCCGAAACTGTTCGAGATGCTGTGGAGCACCCAGGCCTTCATCGCCCGTTTCGGCATCATCAAGCCGCTCGAGATTTTGTCGGGCTACCGTTCGCCGGCCTCGAACGCGCGCCTGCGCGAGCAGGGCATCCCGGCGGCGCGCCAGTCGCTGCACCTGGTCGGCAAGGCAGCCGATATCCGTATCGCCAACCTGAACGAAGAAGTGCTCGGCGGCCTGATCAAGAGCTTCCGTGGCGGCGGCGTCGGCTACTACTACCGCAGCGGTCCGCGCGGTGGCTGGATCCACGCCGATACGGGCCTGGCGCGTACCTGGAAAGGCTGAGTTCGCGGCCGCAGCCCCGTGACGGGGCAGCGGTGTGCACGTGCTGCAACGGTGCGTGCCTGTTTGTTAACCTGGGCTAGTATGGACAGCAAGTGCCGGGGCGCCGCCCCGGTGGTGTCCACGTCACTTTCCCAGGAGGCTCTGATGTCAACAATCAATACCCCAACCATGGATCGCCGTTCGATTCCCGATCGCCGCGTGACGGCGCGTACGCACGGCCGCTCTGCCATGTCTGCACTGGATTACATTGCGATGGTGCTGTTGATTATTGGTGGCCTGAACTGGGGCATGGTCGGTCTGTTCGACATCGACATGGTCGGCGTGCTGTTCGCGCCGGGCTCGACGCTCACCCGTGTTGTCTACGTCCTCGTTGGCCTGGCGGCACTGTACTCGGTTGTCACGATGGCCAAGATGGCCGGCAGCAAGCGCCCATAAGTGGTCATTCGCATTGGCCTGATCGCCGATACGCACGGCCTGCTGCGTCCACAGGCGCTCGACTTCCTGCAGGGTAGCGATGCCATCCTGCATGCCGGCGACATCGTCGATCCGGCCACGCTCGAGCGCCTGGCCGAAATCGCACCGCTCACGAGCGTGCGCGGCAACAACGACAGCGGCGCCTGGGCTCGGGCATTGCCTGAAACCGTCACGGTGACCTTTGGCGGCGTCGCCATCCACATGCTGCACGACCTGAAGGAGCTTGCCATCGACCCGGTGGCAAGCGGCGTGCGCGTTGTCGTCACCGGTCACACGCACAAGCCGGCCTGCGTCGAGCGGGGCGGTGTGCTGTACGTCAATCCGGGTGCGGCGGGGCGGCGCCGGTTTACGCTGCCCGTATCGGTCGGCGAACTCATCATCGATGATGGGCATGCAAGCGTGCGGCTCGTGACGCTCGACATCCCATGATGTAAGCGCGACCCTGGCGAGCGTGGACCTGGCCCGCGGCGATGGAAATTGCCGTAAGATACGCCCCGTCCCCTTTTGCTTGCAGCACATGACCCTCCCGCCCGAACAACCACCCCGCTTCAAACCCCGTCCCTGGACCGCGCTCGAGACGCCGCAAGACGTCGAGCTCTGGATCGACGAGCACAACGCCGCCATGCAGGAGCTGATCACGCCGCAGGAAACGGGCGTTGGCATCTGCTTCGCCATTGCCGAAGGCGGGCTCGTCCACATGCAGACGACGGCCGACGCCATTTTGCTCGACGTCGACAGCGACGCCGCCTGGATCGCGCCCCTGATCATGGCCGCCACCGGCGCCGAGCAGCCGCGCGGTCAGATCTGGGTGCTGCCGGACGATAAGCTCGTCCAGCTGATCCTGGGCTTGTCGACGCTCGTGCAGAGCACCACGCTGGTCACGGGCCACAACTTCGGGCCAGGTTCGCGCCCGAGCTGGTAGGCCGCTTCAGTAGGGCAGTCCCGTGCCGTCCAGCGGTAATTGCCAGACGGCGCCGGCGCCGGTGATGTACAGCGTCTTGCCGTCAGCGCCGCCGAACGCCACATTCGTCACATTGGCGTCGACCCGGATTGTCGCCAGTTCGCGGCCCTGCGGCGAAAATACCCGCACGCGCTTGGGCGCATGTTCCGTGACGTACAGGTTGCCGTGGCAGTCCAGCGTCATGCCGTCGCCGTTCTCAATGCCCTTGATCAGGTCGCGCCCGGCCTGCGGCACGCCATTCTTGATCGGGTAGGCGCGCACTGCGCCATCGCTCGCATTCACGTACAGCATCTTGCCGTCGAGTGACAGGGCGATCCCGTTTGGATTCTTGCGCGAGCCATCGACCAGTGTCACCGCGCCATCCGTCCCCACGCGATAGATGCCGGTCACCGGCTGGCCGCCGGGCGCTGCGGCTTTCTGGTAATCCGGATCCGTGAAGTAGATCGTGCCGTCAGCCGCGATGGCGATATCGTTCGGTGAATTGAAGACCTGCCCTTGGAACTGTGAAGCGACACCCGTGCGCTTGCCGTCCGCCAGGTTGTAGCGCGACAGCGCCTTGTACTTGTGGGTGGCCGCGACCAGCGCGCCCTTGGCGTCGACCGCCAGGCCGTTGCTGCCCGCATCTTCAATCGCCGTGGTGACGTCACCGCCCGGCGTGTACTTGCGCACGCGTGACGGAAAGCCTTCGCTGAAGCTGAAGTCCGAAAAATACAGCGCGCCATTCGTCCATACCGCCCCCTCATACAAGCCCGGTTCGCCCCGCGATGGCGTTATCGCAGCGATGCGCTCGGCTTTCAGCTCGCCCGACGGGGCCTTGCCGCTGCAACTGGCGGCCAGGGCAGCCAATACTGCTGGCGAAAGGATGGCGGCGACGCTGGCGGCAAACATCAGGCGGACGAGCGGAATGCGACGTGGGGCGCGACGGGGGGGCACGGACATGGGCAACTCCTGGCAAAGTGAACGGTAGATGAAGGCGGTGATACCGCTATCATTTCAAATGAATCAATTGTATCCTTCTCTCCACAAGACGATAACATTCCCGCAACCTTATTGGAGGAGACAAGCATGATCGATTTACAACGGCGCGGCCTGGTCATGGCTGCAGGTGGCGTCCTTGCCGCAAGCGCAGTGAACCCGGGCTGGGCCAGCACCGGCCGCAAGCTCGGCTACGCCATCGTGGGCCTGGGCGGCTATGGCCTGGGCCGCATCATCCCGCAGTTCCAGAATTGCCAGCACAGCCGCCTCGTTGCGCTCGTCAGCGGCGACCCCGCCAAGGCAAGGAAGGTGGCGCAGGAATACGGCGTGCCCGAACGCGGCATCTATTCGTACAGCGATTTCGACCGCATCCGTGACAATCCCGACATCGACATCGTGTATATCTGCCTGCCTGTGTTCATGCACGCCGAGTACACGATCCGCGCCGCCCAGGCCGGCAAGCACGTCATGTGCGAAAAGCCGATGGCCATCAATCCAGCCGAGTGCGAACAGATGATTGCCGCCTGCCGCAAGGCCGGCAAGAAGCTGATGATCGGCTACCGCTCGCGCTTCGAGCCGCACAATGTCGAGGCCATCCGCCTGGCACGCGCGGGCGCGATCGGCAATATCCGCTATTTCCGCTCGGAGCATGGCTTTGTCGCGGGCGACGCGAACACCTGGCGCATGAAGAAGGCGCAGTCGGGCGGCGGCTCGCTGATGGACATCGGTATCTATGCGCTGCAGGCGGCGCGCTACATGACCGGCGAAGAGCCGGTAGCGGTGTTTGCCAAAGAAACCACCAACCGCAGCGACCCGCGTTTCCGTGAAGTGGAAGACATGATCGACTTCCAGCTCGAGTTTCCTTCCGGCGCGATCGGCTCGTGCATGTCGATGTACAGCGCAAACCGCAACCAGTTTGTGCTGATGGGTGACAAGGGCCGCATCGAACTGGAACCGGCCACTGCCTACAGCGGCCAGCGCATGTGGGTGGGCCAGGAACGCAGCGACAAGACCGAGGTCAAACCCCCACCCGGACCGTATGCGAACCAGTGGGTTGGCCAGCTCGACCACATGGCGCAGTGCGTCATGCAGAACCGCGAGCCGCTCGTGCCTGGCGAAGAAGGCCTGCGCGACATCCGCATCATCGAGGCCGCGTACCGCTCGGCGCGCGAACAGAAGCGGATCGTCGTGCGGTCCTGACCCTGTCCCATCCTGCTGCTTTTCGGTTATAACGTATCTTTGACCGCGCGAGGCAATGGGATGGCCAAAGGGATCGCAAACGGGGGGCGGCGCCGCCTGCTGGGGCAGTTGCTGGCGCTACCGGCGTCAGCCGCACTATGTACGCCATCGGCGGGCGCGGCGGGCCTGGCAGACCAGGCAAACCAGGCAAACCCGCCCGGCCCGCAGGGCACCCTGCGCATCGCGCTCGAGGGCACCTATCCTCCCTTCAATTTCACCGACCCGGCGAGCGGGCAATTGACCGGTCATGACGTCGATGTGGCGCACGCGGTCGCGACGCGCATGGGCCTCGCGCCGCAATTCGTGCTGACCGAATGGAGCGCGATCCTGCCGGCGGTGCAAGCGGGCAGGGTGGATGTGGCCATCAGTCAGGTCATCATCACGCCACAGCGCACGAAAGCGTTCGACTTTTCCGCGCCATATTGCTATTCGCAGTCCCAGCTCATCGTACGCAAGAACGAGCGCGCCACTTACCGTACGCTGGCCGACCTCAAGGGCCGCACACTGGGCGTGCGACAGAACAGCGTGTTCGAGCAGCAGGCCAGGGCGGTCCCGGGCATCAAGATCAAGCGTTATCCGGCCGCGCCCGAGAATCTGCAGGACCTGGCCTTTGGCCGTATCGACGCCTTGCTCGACGACAGCCTTCTGGTGCATTACCTGATCCGCAAGACGCAGCTTCCACTGAAGGCCGGTGCCCGCATCGGCACTCCTGAGCCCGTTGGCATCGCCTTGCGCAAGAGCCGTCCGGCATTCAAACTGGCGATCGACAAGGCGCTGCGCGAGGCGCGCTCCGATGGCACGCTGCGCGCGTTGTCGCTCAAGTGGTTCGGTCACGACGCCAGCAGCATGCCGCCATCCTGACGGCGCAAAAAAAAGCGCGGCCCAGTCATGGCGCCGCGCTTTTGTGTGGACAGTGCCACGTCAGCGTTGTTTGTCCTGCTTGCCTTGCCAGTCGCTCTGCTGGTCCATTTGCCGGGACCCGCTGCCCGGCGAACCCTGGTCGCGGCTGGCGCGGTCGGCATTCAGGTCATCCAGCGCCGGGGTGCCGCCTGATGCATGCTGGCCACCATGTTGCTGGTTCTGCTGTTGGGCACCAGCGCCTTGCCGGCTGCCGGTATCATGCTGCTTGCCCTCCTGCGTGCGGCCACCTTGCTGGCCGGTGGACTGCTTGTTGCCAGCAATATCCTGCTTGCCGCCTTGCAGATTGCTGTTTTGCTGCATGCCGGGGTTTGAGCGCCCCGATGATTGGTCATTGCTGCGTGTGGAATCACCCATCGCTGCCTCCTGCCACTGGTGTAGGAGCGACCCATGCTACGCCGTTCGCGTCGACCGCCAATCAGCAGATTGGCGGTGGTATTGCAGGATGATTCTTACAAAGTCAGCAATAAAAGCGGAAGGCCCGGCAATCACATATTCGGATAATTCGGCCCGCCGCCACCTTCCGGCGTCACCCAGACGATGTTCTGCGTCGGGTCCTTGATATCGCAGGTCTTGCAGTGCACGCAGTTCTGGGCATTGATCTGCAGGCGGTCGCCCCCGTCTTCGCGCTTGACGTACTCGTACACACCAGCCGGACAGTAACGCTGTTCGGGCCCGGCGTACTTGGCCAGGTTGACGTCGACCGGCACGCTCGGATTTTTGAGCGTAAGGTGGATCGGTTCGTCTTCGCGGTGGTTGGTGTTCGAGATGAACACCGACGACAGCTTGTCGAAGGTCAGCTTGCCATCCGGCTTCGGATAGACGATCGGCTTGAAGTGCGACGCCGGCTTCAGGCATTCATGGTCGGCATGCTTGTGGTGCAGCGTCCAGGGCGCCTTGCCACGGAACACGATCTGGTCGATGCCCGTCATGATCGTGCCCAGCACCAGGCCCTTGCTCATCCACGGCTTGAAGTTGCGCGCCACGTGCAGCTCTTCGTGCAGCCACGATTGTTCGAACGCCGCCGGGAAGCTCGTCAGCTCGTCGCTCGTGCGGCCTTCGCCCAGCGCGGCAAATGCCGCTTCGGCGGCCAGCATGCCGGTCTTGATCGCGGCGTGGCTGCCCTTGATGCGGCTGGTGTTCAGGAAGCCCGCATCGCAGCCGATCAGCGCACCGCCCGGGAATACCGTTTTAGGCAGCGATTGCAGGCCGCCTGCGGTAATCGAACGCGCGCCGTATGAGATGCGCTTGCCGCCTTCGAAGAAGCCGCGGATGGCCGGGTGCGTTTTATAGCGCTGGAATTCTTCGTATGGCGACAGGTACGGATTCTCGTACGACAGGCCGACCACGTAGCCGACTGCGACCTGGTTGTTTTCCAGGTGGTACAGGAACGAGCCGCCGTAGGTATCGTTCGGCAGCGGCCAGCCGGCCGTGTGGATCACCAGGCCCGGCTGGTGCTTGGCCGGATCGATTTCCCACAATTCCTTGATGCCGATGCCGTAGGTCTGCGGGTCCTTGCCCTTGTTCAGTTCGTACTTGGCCATCAGCTGGCGGCCCAGATGGCCGCGCGAGCCTTCGGCGAAGAACGTGTATTTGGCATGCAGCTCCATGCCAAGCTGGAATTCGGGACCCGGCTCGCCATCGCGCTTCATCCCCATATTGCCGGTCGCAACGCCCTTGACCGAGCCGTCTTCGTTGTACAGGATTTCGGCGGCCGGGAAGCCCGGGAAGATTTCCACGCCCAGCGCCTCGGCTTGCTGGCCCAGCCAGCGCACCACATTGGCCAGCGAAATCACGTAGTTACCGTGATTGGCCAGTGCCGGCGGGATGGCGAATGCCGGCGTGGCATACGACTTGGTTTCGCTCAGAAACAGGACGCGGTCTTCGGTCACGGCGGTATTGAGCGGTGCGCCTTTTTCTTTCCAGTCGGGGATCAGTTCATTGATCGCGCGCGGATCCATCACCGCGCCGGACAGGATGTGGGCGCCCAGCTCGCCGCCTTTTTCCAGCACGCAGACCGTGACTTCCTGGCCTTTATCAAGAGCCAGCTGTTTCAGGCGGATCGCCGCCGACAGGCCGGCCGGGCCGCCGCCGACCACGACGACGTCGTATTCCATCGCTTCGCGCGGGCCGTATTGTTCGAGAAAGTTCGTTGTCTCTGTCATGGTTTTTTTGGGAAAGGGATGACGGTAATCAGAAAATAGCACGAGTGTGCGGGTTTTCGCTGTTCATTGCAATATCGCGGCCATTGTAAAGGCATTATTAGAAGGGACAATCGAATACCAGACATTTGTGGGATCATGGTGCTTTCGCAACTCGTGATCGTACTTACATCGGGGAGTCGGACGTGGGCATTGAAGTCAATTTTGAAGGAAAGATCGCCATGGTCACCGGCGCATCGAGCGGTCTGGGCGCCCGTTTCGCCAAGGCCCTGGCCGGCGCCGGCGCACAGGTCGTGCTGGCGTCGCGCCGCGTCGAGCGCCTCAAGGAGCTGCGCGCCGAGATCGAAGCCGACGGCGGCGCCGCGCACGTGGTGCGGCTCGACGTGACCGACCTCGGCAGCATCAAGGCGGCCATCGCCCATGCCGAAACCGAGGCAGGGCCGATCGATATCCTGATCAACAACTCGTCCGTGTCCTCGACCCAGCGCCTGATCGACGTGGGCGAGGATGACTACACCTACATCATGGACACCAATTTGCGCGGCGCGTTCTTCGTGGCCCAGCAAACCGCCAAGCGCATGATCGCGCGCGCCAAGGGCGACCCGCGCAAGCAGCATCGCATTGTCAATATCGCTTCGGTGGCGGGCCTGCGCGTGCTGCCGCAGATTGGCGTGTATTGCATGAGCAAGGCCGGTGTGGTGCAGATGACCAAGGCGATGGCGGTGGAGTGGGGCAAGTACGGCATCAACGTCAATGCCATCTGCCCCGGCTATATCGCCACCGACGCGAACGAAGATTATTTCGAAACCGAGCAGGGCCGCAAACTTGTCGAGATGTTGCCGCGCAAGCGCGCCGGCCGGCCCGAAGACCTCGACGGCCTGCTGCTGCTGCTGGCCGCCGAAGAAGCCCACTTCATCAACGGCGCCATCATCACGGCCGACGACGGCATGATGGCGCACTAACGCCAGGAACCATAGAATGAGTAGTGAGAACATCGCACCGATGCTGGTGCACACCATGCGCATGCCGATCCGCTGGGGCGATATGGACGCCATGGGGCACGTCAACAATACCAATTACTTCCGTTACATCGAGTCAGCCCGCATTGCCTGGCTCGAGCAGGTCGGTGGCTTGCCCGATTCGCGCGACGAAGGCCCCGTCATCGTCAACGCGTCGATGAACTTCCTCAAGCAGCTGACCTATCCGGGCGAGATCGAGGTGCGTACCTTCGTCGCTCCGCCGGGGCGCTCGAGCATCGAGGTGTCGCACGAAATCCGTTTGCTGGACGCGGACGGCGCACCGGGTGAGCTGCATGCCAACGGGATGGCCAAGGTGGTGTGGGTCGATTTCAAGGTGGGCAAGTCGGCCCCGTTGCCGGCTGCACTGCGCGGCGTCTTTCCTGCTGCGTGACCGCCGTGGTCTGTATCGACCGCAACCGCCTCGCACTGGAAGACATCGTCGCCATCGCGCGCGGGACGGCGCGGCCGGTGCTCTCGCCCGACCCGGCCTTTCGCGCTTTTATTCAGCGCGGCGCCGACTTCCTCGACCAGCTGTTGCTTGAAGACGGCGCCATCTATGGCGTGACCACCGGCTACGGCGATTCGTGCACGGTGCCGGTACCGCTGGCGCTCGTAACCGAACTGCCGCATCACCTGTACACCTACCATGGCTGTGGCCTGGGCAGTTTTCTGAGCCCGTTTGAGACGCGCGCCATGATGGCCGCGCGCCTGGCGTCACTGGCGAAAGGCTTTTCGGGCGTCAGCATCGACCTGCTCGAGCAGATCGTGCGGCTGTTCGACGCCGACCTGCTGCCACTGATCCCCAGCGAAGGCTCGGTCGGCGCCAGTGGCGATCTGACGCCGCTGTCCTATCTCGCAGCCGTGCTGTGCGGCGAACGCGAAGTGTTGCGCGGGGGCGTGCAGATGCCCGCTGCCGATGCGCTGCGCGAGGCCGGCATCGCGCCGCTGCGCCTGCGGCCAAAGGAGGGCCTGGCGATCATGAACGGCACCGCCGTCATGACGGGCCTGGCCTGCCTGGCCTGGGACCGCGCCGACTACTTGACGCGCCTGACCACGCGCATCACGGCGATGGCCTCGTTCGCGCTGGATGGCAACGCCCATCACTTCGACGAAACGCTGTTCTCGGTCAAGCCGCATGCGGGGATGCAGGACGTGGCCGCCTGGCTGCGCGCCGATCTGGCTTATACCGGCCAGCAGGAGCGCAATGGCAAGCGCCTGCAAGACCGCTATTCGATCCGCTGCGCACCGCACGTGATCGGCGTGCTGGCCGACGCGTTGCCGTTCTTCCGCACCACCATTGAGAACGAACTCAATAGCGCCAACGATAATCCGGTCATCGATGCCGAGGGCGAGCGCGTGCTGCATGGCGGGCACTTCTACGGCGGCCATATCGCGTTCGCAATGGACAGCATGAAAAATGCCGTCGCCAACCTGGCCGACCTGCTCGACCGGCAATTGGCGCTGCTGGTCGATCCACGCTACAACGCCGGGCTGCCCGCCAATCTGTCAGGCATGGAGGGTGAGCGCGCTGCGATCAATCACGGCCTCAAGGCACTGCAGATCAGCGCCTCGGCCTGGACCGCCGAGGCGCTCAAGCTGACGATGCCGGCATCGGTCTTTTCGCGCTCGACCGAATGCCACAACCAGGACAAGGTCAGCATGGGCACGATCGCCGCGCGCGACTGCCTGCGCGTGCTGGAACTGACCGAGCAGGTGGCTGCGGCGCTCTTGATCGCGGTGCGTCAGGGCGTGTGGCTGCGCTGCCGGCTCGAGCCGGACCGCGCGTTGCCGGCACCGCTGGCGCAGATGCTGGAGGAGCTGGGCCAGGACATTGCGCCGGTGCGTGAAGACCGGCGGCTCGATGGCGATCTGCGACTGCTGATCGAGCGCATGCACGAACAGCACTGGAAGCTGTACCAATAACTGGGGAGGTGATTTTGGGCGCTGGTGGCCCGTCAGCCCGCGCCCACCAGCTTGTGCACCAGTTCCACCGACGTGGATGCCGCAAACTTGCGCATCAGGCTCGCGCGGTGCATTTCGACCGTGCGCGGACTGAGGTCGGTTTCGCGCGCGATCACTTTGCTGGTCTTGCCCTCGACCAGCAGCGCGGCGATCTCGCGTTCGCGCGGCGTCAGTTGCGCCGTCACGGGCCGCTTCTCGCTGACATCCTCGAAGATCCAGACGCCCGCGCCCAGGGGCTCGAGCGGGGACAGCGCACGGCCCGTCACGTGGCACCAGAACAGCTCGCCGTTGGCGCGGCGCATGATGCGCTCGTCCGAGTAGCGCCCCTTCGCATTCATGATCGGGATGATGCGGTCGCCCGTGCGCAAAAATTCGTCCATCGTCGGATACAGCACCGAGAACGACGAGCCGGTCAGATGGCCGGCCGGATACCCGAACATGGTCGCCAGCGCGCCATTGCAGGCCTCGATCACCCGGTCGCGCGAGATGCACATGCCCACCGGCGCGTGCTGGAAAATCATCTCGTAGTCAATCGTGTGCGGCAGGTTCATGTGAGGTTGGTCAGGGCGTGGTTCATTGGCGTGCAGGTGGCGCGGCATGGCGGTAGTTCTACGGTATTGTGCACGGGCTGCCGGTATTCTATGCTGAGACGGGTTCTCAAACTTATAAAAGGGACAGGTATGAATAAAGTGTATCCAGACGCGCGCTCGGCACTTGAAGGCGTCGTGCAGGACGGCCAGACCATCGCCGTGGGCGGGTTTGGCCTGTGCGGTATTCCGGAAGCCCTGATCGCGGCATTGCGCGACTCGGGTGTCAAGCAACTCACCGCCATCTCCAACAACGCAGGCGTCGATGGTTTCGGCCTGGGCCAGTTGCTCGAGACACGCCAGATCAAGAAAATGATCGCGTCGTACGTCGGCGAAAACAAGGAGTTCGCGCGCCAGTTTTTAGCCGGCGAACTCGAACTCGAATTCACGCCGCAAGGCACGCTGGCCGAGAAGCTGCGCGCCGGCGGCGCCGGCATCCCGGCCTTCTTCACCAAGACCGGCTATGGCACCATCGTCGCCGACGGCAAGGAAACGCGCGAATTCAATGGCGAGCATTACGTGATGGAGCATGCGCTGTTCCCCGATGTGTCGCTAGTCAAGGCCTATATGGCCGACCGCTCGGGCAACCTCGTGTTTCGCAAGACGGCCCGCAACTTCAACCCCAACGTGGCCACGGCCGGCAAGATCTGCATCGTCGAAGTCGAGAAGCTGGTCGAGACCGGCGAGATCGATCCCGACCACGTGCACACCCCGGGCATCTTCGTGCACCGCATCGTCCACAACCCGTCGCCCGAGAAGCGTATCGAACAGCGCACCGTGCGCACCGCGAGCAACTGAGCTTTAACCCGACGACAGAAACGGAGACAACAACATGGCATGGACTCGTGATGAAATGGCCGCGCGTGCGGCGCTGGAGCTGCAGGACGGCTTCTACGTGAACCTGGGTATTGGCTTGCCAACCCTCGTGGCAAACTATGTACCGAAAGATATCGAGGTCTCGCTGCAGTCTGAAAACGGCCTGCTCGGCATCGGCCCGTTCCCGACGGAGGATGCGGTCGACGCCGACCTGATCAACGCCGGCAAGCAGACCGTGACGGCGTTGCCGGGCTCGGCCTACTTCAGCTCGGCCGATTCGTTCGGCATGATCCGCGGCGGCAAGATCAACCTCGCGATCCTGGGCGCGATGCAGGTGTCGGAAGAAGGCGACCTGGCCAACTGGATGATCCCGGGGAAAATGGTCAAGGGCATGGGCGGCGCGATGGATCTGGTGGCCGGCGTCAAGCGCGTGGTCGTGGTGATGGAACATGTCGCCACCGCCAAGGATGGCTCCACCAGCCACAAGTTGCTGAAGAAATGTGATCTGCCGTTGACCGGTGTCGGCGTGGTCGATCGCATCATCACCGATCTGGGCGTGCTCGACGTAACGCCCACCGGCTTGAAGCTGGTTGAGTTGGCGCCCGGCGTGAGCGTGGACGAGATTGTCGCAGCGACTGGTTGCGAACTGGACGTGTCGGCCGTCCAGCACGCGTAGCCGTCGTTGAACGCGTGGGCGGCTATGCCGCCCACGCGTTCAACCTGCACGGATTTCGTGGCGCATCAGCAATCGTTGAACGCGTGGACGGCGCAGCCGTCCACCCTACGGTTATGCTTGGCGGTAGAGCGAATCAGCTCGCGACCCACACGTACTGCACCTCGGCCCACTGTTCCTTCGGTGCGCCATTCACCGTGCCCGGCTGGAAGGTGCATTTGGCGAGTGCCGCGCGCGCCGTCTCGTCGAGCGATCCATTGCCGCTGGTTTTGCGTACCACGGCTTCGCGCACCTTGCCATCGGCCCTTACCAGCATCGCGAGTGTCACCGTGCCTTCGATCTTGGCCGCCAGCGCATCGGCCGGGTACACGGGCCTTGCACACGAATTGAATTTTGCCATTGGTATCGTCGTGTCGTTGTCGGGCATCGCGGCGAACGGGTTGACCGGCGCCGTGCTCGTGCAGCCGGCCAGGGCGGCCAAGGCCAGGCCGAGTACCGGAAGCGCGGCTTTCCAGTTCAATGCCTGCGTGTCGGGACGAACGAGTTGTTTGATGCGTTGCATGAGATTGCCTCCATTGGCCGCCTGGGCCAGATGCTGGGTTGAAAACTGGCGTCGTTCCAGTTCGGATAGCGCAAGAGCCAGGCGCCGCGGTTCGCCCAGTTGTCTTGCTGCGATGGCGTCGGCAACCAGTTCCCGTTCGGCGCGGATGCGTCCCGAGATCCACCAGATTGCCGGGTGATAAAACAGCAGTGCCTCGACCACGTTCTGCAGCAGGTTGACGAGGTAGTCGTGACGCCGGATATGGGCCAGTTCGTGCACCAGTAGTGCCTCGAGCAAGTGGGGCGGCATGCCGGATACGAGCGATGCCGGCACCAGCACCACCGGCCTCCACCAGCCAAAGGTGACGGGGCTGGCCAGGCCCGCGATGATGCGCAGCCTGACCGTGCGCGCAATGCCGGCCGCCTGCGCCATCCGGTCGAGCCGGGCTTGCCAGACCGGTTCGGACGCTTCGATCGCTGCAGCGCGGTGCAGCCACAGCAATCCGGCAATCATCCGCAGTGCGAGTACGGCAGCGCAGACACCCCACGTGCCGACGATCCAGCTCAGGTTGCGTTCGAACACGGTACGCCAGCTCTCGTCGAGCGGACCCGCCAGCAGGCCGCTGGCAAAGGTTGCCATCGGCTGGGTCGCCAGGTCATGCGTTCCAGCCAGGCGCGCCGCCAGTTCGGCAGCGGGCCAGAGCAAGCACAGCAACAGCCCGGTGCAGGCGACGGCGTACCGGTGCTCGGCGCGCGCATTGCGCAGCAGGCTCATGGCCAGCGCCACGGCGCAGCCGATCAGCGCCCCTTGCCAGATGAATTCGACGAGTGTCCAGCCAATGCTGGCGACCAGGTGGGCGGCGGTCATTGGCCGTCCCCGTCCTTGAGCAGTTGCTCGATCTCGGCCCGTTCCTTCTTCGAGATGCCGCTCTTGAGCGCCGCCAGCACGAGCGCCTTGGCCGAGCCGGCAAAGGCCCGCTGCATCAGGTCGTTGAGAAGATTGCCTTGCAGCGCATCGCGCGCGTGGACCGGGCTGTAGACGTGCGAGCGTTCGCTCTCGTCGCGGCCCAGCAAGCCCTTGGCGTGCATGACCTGCATCAGCCGCAGCACTGTTGCATACGTCACATCGGGCCGCTGCGGCAGCATCGCCTCATGCACTTGCTTGGCGGTAGCGGCGCCCAGCGGCCACAGCACTTGTAGCAGGTCGAGCTCAGCAGGCGTGGGCTTGGGCGCGTCAGGGGAGAGCGGCATGACATCCTCGGGTAGGCAAGATGAAGCTAGATTATCTTGTCTAGATCGAGTTGTCTACGAAGATTTAAGCGTGCCGTGCGGGGAAGGGTTCAGGTCTTCCGCGCGCGGCACATCGTCTCGATCGTGTCGAGCACGACCCTGGCGCGAAACGGCTTGAGGATCACGCGGCTGATCCGGCGTTCGCGCAGGTCGCTCAGGAGTTCGGGCGTGGCCGTCTCGGTCATGATCGCGATCGACAAGCCTTGTTTGTTGGCGGCCGCATCGGCGCGCAGGCGGTCGATCAGGCCCAGATCGTAACGGCTGTCCTTGCCGCTGCCCACGCAGTCGACTGCAATCACCGCGCCCTGGAAGGTGCGCACGCTCAGCAAGCGTAGTGCGGCCGCGCTCGTTGCCGCTTCATGGACCTGGCCCAGGTTCAGGCTGCGCGCCGTCATCGCCACGGTACGGCGCAGCATCGGTTCCGGTTCGACCAGCAGGATGTGGGTGGTCGCGTCAGGCATCGGCCACCTCGCCGACATTACGCAGTTCCAGTACGGCCAGGTCGCGCAGCGTGCGCAGGATGCCCAGTTCCATCGCGTCCAGCGTGCGTGGCCTGCGGTCGATCAGGCACAGGGTGCCCAGGCTCAGGCGAGAGGGCAGGATCAATGGCGCGCCGGCATAGAAGCGGATGTGCGGCGCGCCGGTAACGAGGGGGTTGTCGGCAAAGCGCGGGTCAAGCAGCGTGTCATTCACGACCAGGATGTCCTGCTCGAGGATCGCATGCGAACACAGCGAGATGTCGCGGCCGGTTTCGCAGAGTTCGGTGCCGGTGCGGGCCTTGAACCATTGGCGATCCGTGTCGATCAGCGTGATGGTGACGATCGGCACGTCGAACTCGGTGGCAGCAAAGGCCACGATCCGGTCGAAACGCTCCTCGGCGGGCGTGTCGAGGATCAGCAGGTCATACAGGGCGGCCAGGCGCGCGGCTTCCTTGTCGGGGGTGGCGGCAATCAGCATCGTGGAAGCACCGGCGCGGCCGGTCGTCAGTCGGGATGTTCAATATACCAGACGCTACCAGGCCGCCTCCGCACGATCAGGCACGCCAAAAAAAAGCCGCACCCCGAAGGGTGCGGCTTTCGTGGACGGGCAAGGGCAGAAGATTACGCCGCTTCGCGCACGGCCTTCATCGTGGTCTGGTCTTCGACGATCACGCGGTTATGCAGGACATCGTCCATGCGCTTGACGTCGAGTTCGTTTTCCCATTTCGACACGACGACCGTGGCGACACCGTTGCCGATGAAGTTGGTCAGCGCGCGCGCTTCGCTCATGAAGCGGTCGATGCCCAGGATCAGCGCCATGCCGGCCACCGGAATCGTCGGCACCACGGCCAGCGTCGCGGCCAGCGTGATGAAGCCGGCGCCGGTGATGCCCGATGCGCCTTTCGAGGTCAGCATCGCCACCAGCAGGATGGTCAGTTCCTGGGTCAGCGTCAGGTCGGTGTTGGTTGCTTGCGCCACGAACAGGGCCGCCATCGTCATGTAGATATTGGTGCCGTCCAGGTTGAACGAGTAACCGGTTGGCACGACCAGGCCGACGACCGGCTTGGCGCAGCCCAGGTTTTCCAGCTTGCGCATCAGGCTTGGCAGCGCGCTTTCCGACGACGACGTACCCAGGACGATCAGCAGTTCTTCCTTGATGTAGCGGATGAACTTGAAGATCGAGAAGCCGGTGAAGCGGGCGATTGCGCCCAGCACGATGAAGATGAACAGGGCGCAGGTCAGGTAGAACGAGCCCATCAGCTTGGCAAGCGGCAGCAGCGACGCGATGCCGTACTTGCCGATCGTGAACGCCATCGCGCCGAACGCGCCCAGCGGAGCGACCTTCATGATGATGTTGACGATGCCGAAGATGACGTGCGAGACGTCATCGATGAGCTTGGTCACCGGACGGCCGCGTTCGCCCATCATCGACAGCGCGAAACCGAACAGGATCGCGACCAGCAGTACTTGCAGGATGTTACCCGTAGCAAATGCATCCACGAACGTGGTCGGGATGATGTGCATGATGAACTCGGTCGTGGTCTGGGCATGCGCATTGGTCGTGTATTGCGCAATCGAGCTCGAATCAAGCGTGGCCGGATCGACGTTAAAGCCAGCGCCCGGCTTGGCGACGTTGGCCACGACCAGGCCGATGGCCAGGGCGAAGGTCGACACGACTTCGAAGTACAGCAGTGCCTTGCCGCCGACGCGGCCGATCTTCTTCATGTCCTGCATGCCGGCGATACCGGCAACGACGGTACAGAAGATGACGGGGGCGATGATCATCTTGATCAGTTTGATGAAGCCGTCTCCCAAAGGCTTCATCGCGGTACCTACCTCTGGGTAAAATACGCCCAGCAACACGCCAAGAACAATGGCGAACAACACCTGGACGTACAGGATTTTATAAAACGGCTTCTTCATGGCAACTCTTCAACGAGGTTGGTAGTGATGCCATGGTGGCGCATTCAGACGGTGCGGGCTATTGTGGAAATCCGCATGCTGCACCGCAGCAGGGCAACGTGAAAAATTGCGCACCGGGAATGTGCGCGGCTGGACGCAAGGCCCGGCCACGACGGGAGAATTGTTACTGAGCGGCCCAGCCGCCGTCCATATTCCAGGCCACGCCGCGCACCTGGTTTGCCGCCGGACTGCAGAAGAACACGGCCAGTGCGCCCAGTTCATCGGGCGTGACGAATTCGCCGGAAGGCTGCTTCTCGAGCAGCAGCGCCTTGCGCGCGGCGTCGTTGTCGAGTCCTTCGCGAGCAGCGCGGTCGTCCACCTGCTTCTGGACCAGCGGCGTCAGCACAAAGCCGGGGCAGATTGCATTGCAGGTCACGCCCGTCTGCGCCGTTTCCAGCGCGGTGACCTTGGTCAGGCCGACCAGCCCGTGCTTGGCCGCGACATACGCCGACTTCTGGCTCGAACCCACCAGGCCATGGACCGAGGCCAGGTTGATGATGCGGCCCCAGTTCTTTTGTTTCATGTGGGGTAGCGCAAGGCGCGTCGTATGGAACGCCGAGCTCAGATTGATGGCGATGATCGCGTCCCAGCGTTCGGCCGGAAAATCTTCGAGCGCTGCCACATGCTGAATGCCGGCATTGTTGACCAGGATGTCGACGCCGCCGAATTTGTCGTTCGCATACTGCATCAGCGCAGCGATCTCGTCGGGCTTGGACATGTCGGCATTGTGGTACGCCGTCTGCACGCCAAATTCGGCGCCGATATCGGTGTAGAGCTTTTCGATCTGCTGCGCGTCGCCGAAGCCGTTGAACACGATATTGGCCCCCTGTTCGGCCAGCGAGCGTGCGATGCCCAGGCCGATGCCCGAGGTCGATCCGGTGACGAGAGCCGTTTTACCGTTTAGCATGGTCGATGTCATTGTGTCCTCATGGGTAAATGCCCGTTGGCGAGCGTATGGGGGGAACTCCCTCAGAATTGGTAGAATTCTAACCGTAACGCCTCCCGCGTGCGAAAGCAGCCAGGCGCCTTTCATGATTTTCTTATTCCGGAGTCGCGATGTCCGAGCCCAGATTCAAGAGCGTCCAGTGCATGTCGCCTGCCGGGTTGCACCGCGTCGCCTACAAGGAATGGGGCGCGGCGGACAATCCGAAGGTGCTCGTGTGCGTGCACGGCGTGACCCGTGTCGGGGATGACTTCGACCATTTGGCGCGCGCGCTGTGCGATACCTTTCGCGTCGTATGCCCCGATATCGTCGGGCGCGGCCGCTCCGACCGGCTGCGCGATCCGGCCGGTTACCAGGTGTCGCAATACGTGGCCGACATGGTCACGCTGATCGCCCGCGTGACTGCCGGCTCCGACAATGAAGACGTCGCCTGGTTCGGCACCTCAATGGGCGGCCTGATCGGCATGACACTGGCCGCCCTTGAAGGCTCGCCGATTTCGCGGCTCGTGATCAACGATATCGGCCCGGCGCTGGGCGGTGAAGCGCTGCAGCGCATCGGCGAGTACATCGGCCAGGACGTGCGCTTTCCGAGCTTTGCCGCGGGCGCGGGTTACATCAAGGCTGTCTCGGCCACGTTCGGGCCGCACGCCGACGACGAGTGGCACAAGCTGGCCAGCGATGTGCTGCGCCAGGACGCCGACGGCCAGTGGCGGCGCCACTACGACCTTGGCCTGGCACAGCCGTTTCGCAGCATGACGGTCGAACGCGCGGCCGAGGACGAAGCGGCGTTGTGGGCAGCCTGGGATGCGATCACATGTCCCACGCTGCTGGTACGTGGCGAGCAGTCCGACCTGCTCTCGCGCGCCACGGCGCAGCAGATGACGACGCGCGGGCCGCGTGCGCGTCTGGTCGAAATTGCCGGCGTCGGCCATGCGCCGACGTTCGTGCACGCCGACCAGATTGCCATTGCCCGCGATTTTTTAACCGGCACGGGATCATGACGATCCGGCCTGAATCAACCTTTATCGAACAGAAAGACATCATGGAAATCAAACGACTGCACGTAGGCAAACGACTGTCCGAAGTCGCGATCCACAACGAGACCGTGTACCTGGCCGGCCAGATCGCCGAGGACACCACCCAGGGCATCGATGGCCAGATGCGCGAAGTGCTGGGCCACGTCGACCGTTTGCTGGGCGAAGCGGGCAGCGACAAATCGTGCATCCTGTCCTGCAACATCTTCATCTCGGACATGGACAACTTCCCCGGCATGAACGATGTCTGGGACGAGTGGGTCGCCCAGGGCCACACGCCGCCGCGCGCCACCGTCGAAGCCAGGCTGGCCAACCCGGCCTGCCTGGTCGAGGTGTGCATCATCGCCGCACTGCGCTGAGCGCATGGTTTCCACCGCACTGTTAGGAGATACCAAGACCGGCCTGGTACAGGGGCTGAGCCCTGAGGACTGCGTGCGCGTGCACGCTGCGCTCGAGTACGCGTTCGGCGCCTACGGCACGCGTCTGGCCGGCTCGGGCCAGAGCGCGTTCGAATTCTCGCTTGGCGCTGCTGGCACGCTCGCGTACCTGAATACCGATGCCGAAACCCGCATCGCCGGCCTGGTGTTCGAGCTGGCGCTGATGGACCCGGCCGTGTTTACCGACCTCGAGGAGCGCTTCGGCGCCGGCGTCGTCGCGCTCGTGCAGGGCGTGCATCAATTGATCCGCCTGCGCGACCTGACCGCCGGCGGCGCGCCCGTGGGCAGCGGCAAGAACGCGGCGCAGCAGGCGGCGGCGCAAAACGAGACGCTGCGCAAGATGCTGCTGGCGATGGCCACCGACATGCGCGTGGTGCTGATGCGCCTGGCGTCGTGCGCGGCCACGCTGCGCCACTTCGCCGAGCACAAACGGTTTGACGATGTCACACGCGCCTACGGGCGCGAGGTGCTGGACTTTTATGCGCCGCTGGCCAACCGCCTCGGGATCTGGCAACTGAAGTGGGAACTGGAAGACCTGGCGTTTCGCTTCATCGAACCCGATACCTACAAGCGCATCGCCAAGATGCTCGAAGAAAAGCGCATGTCGCGCGAGAGCTTTGTCGCCTCGTCGATCGAGCGGCTGCAAAGCGAGCTGGCATCGGCGTCGATTCCGGCCGATGTGTCCGGCCGCCCGAAGCACATCTACAGCATCTGGAGCAAGATGCGCGGCAAGGAGCTCGATTTCACCGAGCTGTATGACGTGCGCGCGTTTCGCGTGATCGTCCCCGACATCAAGACCTGCTACACGGTGCTGGGCGTGATCCACAATATCTGGACGCCGGTGCCGAAGGAATTCGACGACTATATCTCGCGGCCGAAGCCCAATGGCTACCGCTCGCTGCACACGGTGGTCATGGCGGAAGACGGCCGGCCGCTCGAAGTGCAGATCCGCACGCAAGAGATGCACAACTTTGCCGAATACGGCATCGCCGCGCACTGGCGCTATAAAGAAGAAGGCGGTTCCAACTTCAAGAGCCAGCAATACGACGAAAAGATCGCCTGGCTGCGCCAGCTGCTGGCCTGGAAGACCGACGTGTCCGATGCGGTGTCGGGCCAGGAAGAACTGCAGCGCGAATGGGTCGAAAAGCTCAAGGCCACGACGCTCGACGACCGTATCTTCGTGTTGACGCCGCAGGCGCGGGTGCTCGAACTGCCGGTGGGCGCCACGCCGATCGACTTCGCCTACCACCTGCACAGCGATGTCGGCCACCGCTGCCGCGGCGCGCGCATCGATGGCGTGATGGTGCCGCTCAATACGCAACTGAAAAACGGCCAGACCTGCGAAATCATCACGGCCAAGGGATCGAGTGGCAATCAGGGTCCGTCGCGCGACTGGCTCAGTCCCGGTTACGCGGTCAGCAGCCGCACGCGCTCGAAGATCCGCGCCTGGTTCCACGCGCTGGACCAGGCCGAAACGCTGGCCCATGGCCGCGCGCTGGTCGAAAAGTCGCTCCAGCGCGAGGGCAAGACGGCCGTCAATCTGGAAATGCTCGCGCAGAAGCTGGGCTTTGCCAAGGTGGACGAACTGTTCATCGAAGTGGGCAAGGACAAGTTCAGCCTGCGCCACGTGGAAGCGGCGCTGCACGATGGCGACGAACCGGCGCCCGTTGAGGAACCGAAGTTCGACAACAAAAGCCGCGCCTCGAGCGTGGAGCAGGGCGCCAAGTCGGGCGTGCTGGTGCTGGGCACCGAGGGGCTGATGACGCTCTTGGCCAAGTGCTGCAAGCCGGCGCCGCCCGATCCGATCATCGGCTTTGTCACGCGCGGCAAGGGCGTCTCGATTCACCGGCTGACGTGCAAGAACTTCTCGGAGATGCAGGCCAAGTCGCCGGAACGCGTCATCCAGACCGAGTGGGGTTCAGCGGGGAATGAAACCGTTTATCCGGTCGACCTGTTCATCCTGGCGCAGGACCGGCAAGGGCTGCTGCGCGATATCTCCGAAGTCTTCTCGCGCGAGAAGATCAATGTGATCGGAGTGAATACGCAAAGCGCCAAGGGTCAGGCGCGCATGATCTTCACGGCCGAAATCGGGTCGACGGCGCAGGCGCAGAAGGCGCTGGCGGCGATCATGGAAGTAGGCGGCGTGATGGAGGCGAAGCGGCAGTAGCGTCATGCCCGGTGCGCGGCGACGTGACGTAATCATTTGTCACCGACCCGCGCAGCCTGCCGCAACCGCAGTATCATTCAGCCCATGCCGCGCTCGCTTCCTTCTACCGCCCATCCCGAACTCTGGTTCGCGCACGCCAGACGCTACCTGCGCAGCTGGTGGTACATGATTCACCTGGGCGCAATCGCCATCGTGCTCGCGTTCTCGCCGTCCACCTGGCAGCGCGAACGCTTCCACGCCACCGCGCGCCACATCCACGCCAGCACCTGGCAGGTGCTGCCCTGGTTCACGCTGGCCGCGTGCCTGGTGAGCCTCGTCATCATCCGCATCGTGCTGGTCACGGCCAAGAGCTACGGCTTGTCGGGCTTCGCGCTTGAGATGGTGGTGAGGGTACTGGTGCTCGAACTGATTCCGCTGTGCGCGGCGCTGTTCGTCGCGCTGCGCGCCAGCATGGCGTTCGACGCGTCGGCGCTGGGCTTGGCCCGTCGCGCGCTGCCTGCGAGTGGCGCCAGCGACGATGCCTTGCGCCGCATGCGCCGCGACCTGGTGCCCCAGTTGATCGCCAATGCGGTGGCGGTGCTGACGCTGGCGCTGGTCACGTCCATTGTCGTGCTGCTGCTGGCCTACCTGAACGTGTACGGCGTCTCGCCGTGGGGCCTGGGCGACTATACCCGCACGGTCGGGCGCGTGTTCGCACCAACCGTCACGGCGGGCTTCGTGCTCAAGACGGTGCTGTTCGGCCTGGCCGTGGCGCTGATCCCGACGGCCGCCATCCTCGAATTGCAGCGCTACCCGCGCCGTCTGGTCTCGACCGTGCAGCCGGGCGCACTGCGCCTGCTGTTCGTGCTGATCGTGATCGAAGCGGCCTCGCTTGCACTGAAATACATCTGATTGACAGGACCCACATTGACATGACGGACCAGATTCCCGATAGCGCGCTTCCCGACGAACCGAAGCACGTTGAAACCAAGGCCGTGATCCTCCTCGTTTTTCTGGGGCTGATGATCTGCGGCTTCGTGTTCTACGTGATGTACGCGCGCGGCGTGTTCGAGCCGACCCAGCGCCTGACGCTCGTGGCCGACGATTCGACCGGCGTCATTCCCGGCATGGACATGACCTTTGCCGGCTTTCCGATCGGGCGCGTGCGCCAGGTCGAGCTGGCCGATACCGGCAAGGTGAATATCCTGGTCGACGTCCAGAGCAAGGACGCCAAGTGGCTGCGCACCTCGAGCGTCTTCACGCTGGAGTCGAGCATTGTCGGTGAAACGCGCCTGCGCGCCTACACGGGCGTGTTGACCGATGCGCCGCTGCCGGCCGGCTCGACCCGCACCGTGCTGCGCGGCGACGCCACCGCGGAAATCCCGCGCATCGTCGCCACGGCGCGCGGGCTGCTGGAAAACCTGGAAACGATGACGTCGTCCGGCTCGGACGTGAACACCAGCCTGTCGAACCTGTCAGCCGTGACGGGCCGCATGTCCGGGCGCTACGGCGTGCTCGGTGGCGCGCTCGGTGGCGACGAAGAAGCGAAGAAGCTGATGGAAGCGCTCGACCGCGTCAACCTGATCCTGGCCAAGGCCGACCAGCGCGTGTTCGGCCAGGCCGGCGTCATGGACGATGCCCAGGCGGCTGTGCGCCAGCTGGATGTCGTACTCAAGGACGCGAGCGCCACACTCAAGAAAGTCGATGCGGTGCTGGTCGAAGCGCAGGCCGTTGGCGCCAACACGCGCGAAGCGACGGAAGACCTGAGTGCACTGCGCGGCGACGTCGACGCTAGCCTGCGCAAGGTGAATCGCCTCGTCGAGGAAATCAACCGCAAGTGGCCGTTCGCGCGCACCAATCCGGAGATCAAGCTGCCATGAAGACCATCCCATTGTTGATCGCCGCCTTGCTGGCCGGCTGCGCGAGCAAGCCGCTGCCGCCCGACTGGCAGGCGAATGCCAAGGGCGCGCTCGACGCGTCGGTTGACGACTACCTCAAAGGGCACACGGCCGCATCGAACACCGAGTTCCGCGAAGCGCGCGCCGAGACGACTGCCACCGGTCGTGCCGACCATGTGGCCCAGGTCGAGCTGGTGCGCTGCGCGGCGCAGGTGGCCAGCCTGGTGTTCGAGGATTGCCCAGGTTACGCGGCGCTGGCGCCTGATGCAACACCGGCGCAGCGTGCCTACGCAGCGTATCTGGCAGGGCAGTGGGATGGGCTGGATGTGACGCTGCTGCCGGAGCAGCATCGCGCTGTGGTTGGTGGCGGCGCGCTGCAGAGCATTGCCGATCCGCTGGCGCGGCTGGTTGCGGCTGGCGCGCAGTTCAAGGCGAGCCGCATCACGCCGGCGGGGATCGCGCTGGCAGTCGACACGGCGTCGACCCAGGGCTGGCGCCGGCCGCTGCTGGCATGGCTGGGCGTGCAGGCGCAGCGTGCCGAGGCGGCGGGTGACACGGCCGCGCAGGCAGCAATCGAGCGGCGCCGCAAGCTGGCCGGTGGCCAGTAACCCTTAACCCGTCAGCGCAGCGCCCACGGCAGTGTGTTGTGGATCGTCGTTGCGGCAATCGCTGCCTGACCGGTCGCTACCGTGATCTGATTCAGCCCGCGCGTGACGTCGCCGATCGCGTATAGCCCGGGCACGGCCGTGCGGCAATGGTCGTCCACCGTGAGCGTGTCGCATTCAACAGTTTCGGCGCCCAGGTTGGCCGCCAGGGCGGAGCGCGCATTTTCGCCCAGCATCGGGTAGAACACATCGCATTCGTAGGATTGCCCGTCGCGCGTGTGCAGCACGGGTTTCAGGTCGTCCGTCAGCGTGACGCCGGCCAGTGGTGATGCGATGTGCTGCACGTTCGCCGCCTGCAGCTGAGCATGCTGGTCGGCGTCGACCACCGACTCGTCGGCACGCTCGAACAGCAGCACGTCGCGGCTGAAGCTGCGCATGAAGAGCGCGTGGCCGACCGGATTGACTTCGGCCGTTGCCACGGCGATGCGCTTGTCGATCACGTCGTAGCCGTCGCACACGGGGCATAGACGCACCGCGCCGCTGGCCACCGCTTCGTCCCAGCGTTCGACCGGCATGCCCACGTCAGCCACGCCCGTGGCCAGCAGCACCGTGTAGGCGCGCATTTCGGTGACGTCGCCGTCCGGGCTCGTGCAGTCGGCGATGAACAGGCCATCGTCGATGCGCAGGTTGCTGATTTCGCCGGGGATCACGTGGCCGCCATACTTGCCGAGCTGGCAGCGCAACTGGTCGAGCAGCAGCTTGCCATTGATCCCGTCCGGGAAGCCGGGATAGTTGTGCGAGACGGGAATCCAGGCCAGGCGGCTGTTGCCCTTGTCGACCAGGGCGACATTGCGGGTGAACCGGCGCAGGTAGATGGCGGCGGTCAGGCCACCTGGCCCGCCGCCGATGATGAGGGTATCGAATACGTTTGGTGTAAGGTCCATGGCAGCATTATGTCGCCGAACGCAGGATGGGGTATCGGCGCGCGCGCTCACGCTGAGTCGGCCTGCGCTTACACGATTGGTTGGCTGCCGATTGCCACGGCCGGTTTCACAGCGATTTGCCGCCGGCCGCTTCCGGTTGCAACGTCACGTGGTCGATGCCATGGCGCGCGCGCAGCATCGCGCGCACGGCTTCCAGCACGGCGGGCCATTGCTCCAGGCTGCGGATCTCGATGTGGCCGATCAGCGCAGGATGGCCGGGCGACATGTCCCAGACGTGCATGTCGTGCACGGCCAGTACGCCGTCGACGGCGGCCATGTCGGCACCAACCTGTACGAAGTCGATCGCGTGCGGGACCGCCTCCATCAGAAAGTGGTACGACTCGCGCAGGATGCCGCTGGTCGAGCGCAGGATCAGCAGGGCGACGAAGATCGACAGGATCGGGTCGGCCCGCAGCCAGCCGGTGTAATAGATGATCGCGCCGGACGCGATCGCGGCCAGCGAGCCGAGCAGGTCGCCCATCACATTGACGAGCGCGGCGCGCGTGTTGATGCTGTCGTTGTTGCGCGACAGGATCCAGGCGACGAGCAGATTGATCGAGGCGCCCAGGGCAGCGACGACCAGCACGATGCCGCCCTTGACGGGCTCCGGATGGATCAGGCGCTGGATGGCTTCCCAGCCGATCCAGCCCACCAGGGCCAGCATGACCAGGCAATTGACGAACGCGGCCAGCGCTTCGGCGCGCACGAAGCCGAACGAGTGGCGCGCCGATGGCGGGCGCTTGGCGATCATCTGTGCGAGCAGGGCCAGGCCCAGTGCGGCGGCGTCGGTGACCATGTGGCCGGCGTCCGAGATCAGGGCCAGCGAGTTCGACACGAAGCCGGTAATCACCTCGATCAGTGCGAACAGCAGCGTCAGGCCCATCGCGAACGCCAGCGCCTTCTGGCTGCGCGCTTCAATGGAATGGGAGTGGCGTGCGTCACCGTCGAGGTGGGCATGCAGGTGGGAAGGGTCGTGCGGCTGGTACGTCATCGCCAATGCATTCAATATGGGGCAGGATCAGCAGTGTAAATCATCTGGTGCATCCCCAGCATTTCAGCCTGGTCAGCAATAAATTTTGTGCGAGGGTTGCAGTTCCCGCATCGGGTCCCTATAATGACGGCATCGGGCGGTTAGTTCAGCTGGTTAGAATACTTGGTCGACATCCAAGGGGTCGCAGATTCGAATTCTGCACCGCCCACCAGAACATTAGTAAGAGCGAGAAAGGCACCACGGTTATGACACCGCGAACTACAACGACGTTGTGGGGGAATCGCTAGACGCGAAGGGGTGTGCTTTTGCTTAACACAACGAATCAACGCGGCTAGCCCGCGTTTTTTTTCGTCCAGATTTTACTATCCTTGATTCTTGTTATTTAACGGCGCGCGGCGCCACGATTGGAGTACAGCATGTTGAACGTCCGACTTCCCGATGGTTCCAGCCGCCAGTTTGACGGTCCCGTGACGGTGGCGCAGGTAGCGCAGAGCATTGCCCCGAGCCTGGGCAAGGCAGCGCTTGCCGGCAAGGTCAACGGCAAAGTGGTCGACACGTCGTTCCTGATTGACGCCGACGCCGACCTCGCGATCGTCACCGACCGCGACCCGGAAGGCCTGGATGTGATCCGTCACTCGACCGCCCACCTGCTGGCGCACGCGGTCAAGGAGCTGTTCCCTGAAGCGCAGGTGACAATCGGTCCGGTCATCGAAAACGGCTTTTACTACGACTTCTCGTACAAGCGCCCGTTCACCCCGGACGACCTGACCGCCATCGAAAAGAAGATGACCGAGCTGGCCAAGAAGGACGAGCCGGTCACCCGCAAGGTGCTGCCACGTGACGAAGCCGTCGATTACTTCAAATCGATCGGCGAGCACTACAAGGCGGAAATCATTGCCTCGATCCCGGCGAACGAGGATGTCTCGCTGTACACCGAAGGCAGCTTCACCGATCTGTGCCGCGGCCCGCACGTGCCATCGTCCGGCAAGCTGAAAGTCTTCAAGCTGATGAAGCTGGCTGGCGCCTACTGGCGCGGCGACTCGAAGAACGAGATGCTGCAGCGCGTGTACGGCACCGCCTGGACCAAAAAAGAAGACCAGGAGCAGTACCTGCACATGCTCGAAGAAGCCGAAAAGCGCGATCACCGTAAACTCGGCAAGTCGCTGGACCTGTTCCACTTCCAGGAAGAAGCCCCGGGCCTCGTGTTCTGGCATCCGAAGGGCTGGACGATCTGGCAGCAGGTCGAGCAGTACATGCGCCACAAATACCAGGTCGCCGGCTACAGCGAAGTGAAGGCGCCGCAGATTCTCGACCGTACGCTGTGGGAAAAGACCGGTCACTGGGAAAACTACCGCGACAATATGTTTACGACCGAGTCGGAGAACCGTTCGTACGCATTGAAGCCGATGAATTGCCCGGGCCACGTGCAGATCTACAATTCGGGCATGCGCTCGTACCGCGACCTGCCGCTGCGCTTCGGCGAATTCGGCCAGTGCCACCGCAACGAGCCGTCCGGTGCGCTGCATGGCCTGATGCGCGTGCGCGGCTTTACCCAGGATGACGGCCATATCTTCTGTACCGAAGAGCAGGTCGAGCGCGAAGTCACGTCGTTCCACGCCCAGGCGATGGCCGTGTACGACGATTTCGGCTTTGCCAATATCGACGTCAAGCTGGCGCTGCGTCCCGACAGCCGCATCGGTTCGGACGAGGTCTGGGACCAGGCCGAAGAATCGCTGCGCTCGGCGCTGCGTGCCTGCGGCGTGACCTGGACCGAATTGCCGGGCGAGGGCGCATTCTATGGTCCGAAGATCGAGTACCACCTGAAGGATAGCCTCGGCCGTCCATGGCAGGTCGGCACCGTGCAGGTCGACTTCTCGATGCCGGGCCGTCTTGGTTCCGAGTATGTCGCAGAAGACAACACCCGCCGCGTGCCGGTGATGCTGCACCGTGCGATCGTCGGTTCGATGGAACGTTTCATCGGTATCCTGATCGAAAACTATGCCGGTGCGCTGCCGCTGTGGCTGGCGCCGGTGCAAGTGGCGGTGCTCAACATCTCGGATGCGCAGGGCGATTACGTGAAAGAAGTCGAGGCCAAGTTGCGCGCTGCAGGCCTGCGTGTTCACGCTGATTTGCGCAATGAGAAGATCACCTATAAAATACGTGAACATTCCGTCCAAAAACTGCCGTACATCCTCGTTGTTGGGGATAAAGAAAAAGACGCGAATACCGTGGCTGTGCGAGCCCGAGGCAATGTCGATCTGGGCGTGATGTCCGTCGATGCACTCGTGGAACGTCTGGTGGGCGAAGTCGCCGCCAAGACCAAGTAATCCCGGCCAAATTTCAATACGTTCAAAGGAAACAACATAGCTACTGACAAGAATAATCGCATCAATGGCGAGATCACCCATCCCGAAATGCGTTTGAACGGCGTAGAGAACGAGCCATTGGGCATCGTTAGTCTCGCCGACGCGTTCCGCATGGCCGAAGAACTGAACGTCGACCTGGTCGAGATCGCGCCAAACGCGGTCCCGCCGGTCTGCCGCCTGATGGACTACGGCAAGTTCAAGTATTCGGAGCAAAAAAAGGCGCATGAGGCGAAGCTCAAGCAGAAGATCATCCAGGTCAAGGAAGTCAAATTCCGTCCGGGTACCGATGATGGCGACTACAACATCAAGTTACGTAACCTCATCAAGTTCCTGGAAGAAGGCGACAAAGCCAAGATCACGCTGCGCTTCCGCGGTCGTGAAATGGCCCACCAGGATATCGGTATGCGTGTGCTCGAGCGTTTGCGTACGGATCTCGATGCAGTCGGTCAGGTGGAGCAGTTCCCGAAACTCGAAGGTCGCCAGATGATCATGGTGGTCGCGCCGAGGAAGAAGAAGTAATTCTTCGCCGGGAGCATCCAGAGCCGGGTCCGCGTTGCAGACAGTGTCTGCAGCCCGGCCCGGCTTTATTGCGTCCGTACGCCTGGTGTCGCTGGCTGGCAGTGTTTCTTGCTGTCGGCTATCGCAGCGCGTGGAAGCTGTGCTACAATCTTCGATTCCTGTTTGCGACAAGCAGGTTGTAGCAGGCTCTGCGTCTGCTGCAAAACAAGTGAAAGTAGGCATCTAAGAGCAGCGTCGCTGCCACCTGCAATCCTGTTACATATGAGACTGTCCGCGAGGGCAGATGACTATGCCAAAAATGAAAACCAAAAGCAGCGCGAAGAAACGTTTTCGCGTGCGTCCAGGTGGTACTGTGAAATCGGGTATGGCGTTCAAGCGTCACATCCTGACCAAGAAGACCACCAAGAACAAGCGCCAACTGCGCGGCACCCGCAACATCAATGCAGCAGACGTCACGTCCGTCTACCGCATGATGCCATCTGCTTAATCTCACACTAAGGAGCTACTATGCCTAGAGTTAAACGTGGGGTTACAGCACGTGCCCGTCATAAGAAGGTTCTTGACCTTGCCAAAGGTTACCGCGGTCGTCGCAGCAAGGTATATCGTGTTGCCAAGCAAGCAGTCATGCGCGCTGGCCAATACGCATACCGTGACCGTCGCAACAAGAAGCGCGTCTTCCGCGCACTGTGGATCACCCGTATCAACGCGGCATCGCGTTCGCACGGCATGACCTACAGCGTGTTCATGAACGGCCTGAAGAAGTCCGCGATTGAACTGGACCGTAAAGTCCTGGCCGACATGGCTGTGCATGACAAGCCGGCATTCGCCGCGATTGTCAGCGCCGTCAAGGCCAAGCTGGCTGCTTGATTCGTTAAGCTGCTAAGCAAGTTGGTGCCGCGCCCCTCACCGGGCGTGGCGCACAAAGAAGCGGGGCAAGGTTCACACCTGTGCCCCGTTTTTGATTCTGGCGTCTCCCGCCAACGAAAAACAGGAAAAGAACAAGCATGAACCTGGAAGAACTCGTCGTCGCGGCCCGTGCCGATTTCGCGGAGGCGCCAGACGCCGCCGCGCTTGAAAATGCGAAAGCCAAGTACCTGGGCAAGACCGGCCAGGTGACTGACCTGATGAAGGGTCTGGGCAAGCTCGACCCCGATGCGCGCAAGGCGCAGGGCGCCCTGATCAATGCCGCCAAAGAACAAATCGAACAGGCATTGACCGCGCGCCGCGAGGCGCTCGCCGAGGCGCAGCTGCAGGCGCGTCTTTCCATGGAAGCCATCGACGTGACGCTGCCCGGCCGTGGCCGCTCGAAGGGTGGCATCCACCCGGTGATGCGCACCTGGGAACGTGTCGAGCAGATCTTCCGCTCCATCGGTTTCGACGTGGCCGACGGCCCCGAGATCGAAAACGACTGGACCAATTTCACGGCACTGAACAGCCCCGAAAACCATCCGGCCCGTTCGATGCAGGACACCTTCTACATCGAAGGCAACGACAGCACCGGCAAGCCGCTGCTGCTGCGCACGCACACGAGCCCGATGCAGGTGCGTTATGCCCGCACCCACACGCCACCGATCAAGGTCATCGCGCCGGGCCGCACCTACCGCGTCGACAGCGACGCGACCCACTCGCCGATGTTCCACCAGGTCGAAGGCCTGTGGATCGGCGAAAACATCAGCTTCGCCGACCTGAAGGGCGTGTACCTGAACTTCGTCCAGGCCTTCTTCGAAACCGACGACCTGCAAGTGCGTTTCCGCCCGTCGTACTTCCCGTTTACCGAACCGTCGGCCGAGATCGACATCGCGTTCGGCTCCGGGCCGCTCAAGGGCCGCTGGCTCGAAGTCTCGGGCGCCGGCCAGGTGCACCCGACGGTAGTGCGCAACTTCGGGCTCGACCCGGAAAAATTCATCGGCTTCGCGTTCGGCTCCGGCCTCGAGCGCCTGACGATGCTGCGTTATGGAATCAGTGATTTGCGCCTGTTCTACGAAGGCGACCTGCGCTTCCTGAAGCAGTTCAATTAATTCGACGCTGAGGCACAAAGATTATGCAATTCTCCGAAAACTGGCTCCGCTCGATCGTCAATCCGCAGATCGACTCCGGCGCGCTGTCGCACCTGCTCACCATGTCGGGCCTCGAAGTGGAAGAGGTCGAAGCGGTCGCGCCGCCGTTCTCGAACGTCGTCGTGGCCGAGGTCAAGGAAGTCGTCAAGCATCCGAACGCCGACCGCCTGAACGTGTGCCAGGTCGATGTCGGCACCGGCACCTTGCTCAATATCGTGTGCGGCGCGCCGAACGTGCGCGCCGGCATGAAAGCGATCTGCGCGAAAGCCGGCGCCGTGCTGCCGCCAGGCACCGATGGCAAGCCGTTTGAAATCAAGGTTGGCCAGCTGCGCGGCGTCGAGTCGCAGGGCATGATGTGCTCGAGCAAAGAGCTGGGCATCTCGGAAGAAAGCAATGGCTTGATGGAACTGCCGGCCGATGCGCCGGTGGGCCAGAGCATTCGCGACTACCTGGGCCTGGACGACCTGAAGTTCACGATCAAGCTCACGCCGAACAAGGCCGATTGCCTCTCCGTGCTGGGCGTGGCACGCGAGGTTGCAGCGCTGACCGGCGCACCGCTGACGCTCGAGCCGACCCGCACCGTCGCGGTCAACAGCGATGAAATCCTGCCCGTCAAAGTGTCGGCGCCGGACCTGTGCGGCCGTTTCGCCGGACGCGTGATCCGCGGCCTGAATGCGCGCGCGGCCACGCCCGAGTGGATGAAGCGCCGCCTGGAACGCAGCGGCCAGCGCTCGGTGTCGGCCCTGGTCGACATCTCCAATTACGTGATGCTCGAAGTCGGCCGTCCGTCGCATGTGTTCGACCTGGCCAAGATTCACGGCAGCCTCGACGTACGCTGGGGCAAGCCCGGTGAGTCCCTCAAGCTCCTGAATGGCAACACCGTTGCCGTCGACGAGTGGGTCGGCGTGATCGCCGATGAAGCACAGATCGAATCGCTGGCCGGCATCATGGGTGGCGACTCGACCGCCGTGTCGCTCGACACCACCGATATCTATCTGGAAGCGGCATTCTGGTGGCCGAACGCCATCCAGGGCCGTGCCCGCCGCTTCAATTTCTCGACCGATGCCGCGCACCGCTTCGAGCGTGGCGTCGACTACGCGACCGTGCCCGAGCACCTCGAGCGCATCACGGCGCTCCTGATCGACATCTGCGGTACGCCGGACAGCAAGGTCGGCCCGATCGACGACCAGATCGTCAACCTGCCGGTGCGTACGCCGGTCGTGCTGCGCACGGCGCGCGCCGCGCAAGTGATCGGCGTGCCGCTGACCGACGCCGTGATCGCCGACATCTTCACGCGCCTGCAGCTGGGCTTCGTGCAGCAAGAGGGCGTGTTCCACGTGACGGCGCCAACCTACCGCTTCGACATCGAGATCGAGGAAGACCTGATCGAGGAAGTCGCGCGCGTCTACGGCTTCGAGAACATTCCGACCCGGCCGCCCACCGCGCAGAGCGCAATGCTGATCGAGCCGGAAAACACCCGCTCGCTGTTTGCGATCCGCCACCAGCTGGCCGACCTGGGCTTCCAGGAAGTGGTCAACATGAGCTTTGTCGAAAGCACGTGGGAACAGGATTTCGCCGGTAACCTCGAGCCGATCCGCCTGCAAAACCCGATTGCCAGCCAGCTCAGCGTGATGCGTTCGTCGCTGATCGGCAGCCTGGTCGCCAACGTGCGCTACAACATCAACCGCAAGGCTGGCCGCGTGCGCGCGTTCGAAGTCGGCGGTGTGTTCAAGCGCAACGCGTCGGTCATGGATGGTCCGCTGACGGTGGCCGGTTACGACCAGCCAAAGCGCGTCGCCGCGATTGCCTACGGCCCTGCGCTCGACGAGCAGTGGGACGTCGCCACGCGCGCCGTCGACTTCTTCGATCTGAAGGCCGATCTCGAAGCACTGTTCGCGCCGCGTCAGCTGCGTTTCTCCACTGCCGAACATCCAGCGCTGCACCCGGGCCGCTCGGCCAACGTCATGCTCGACGACCAGCAGATTGGCGTGATCGGCGAGCTGCACCCGCGCTGGCTGCAAAAGTATGATCTGCCGCAAGCACCGGTTGTGTTCGAGGTCGATGCTGAAGCATTGCGCGGTCGTATCGTGCCGGTCTATGCCGAGATTTCCAAGTTCCCAGGTGCCACGCGCGACCTCGCACTGGTCGTAAAACAGGACGTGGCGGCCCAGTCCGTACTCGACGCTTTTACTGCTGAAATCGCAGTAAATCCTATGGGAAAGATCGTGCAAGCCGTTGTTTTGTTTGATGAATATCGCGGCAAGGGTCTCGAAGCGGATGAAAAAAGCCTTGCTTTCCGCTTTAGCTTGCAAGATACTCAATCGACACTGCAGGACGATGCGGTCGACGCCATCATGGCGGCGGTGCTCGCTACTGCTTCAACCAAATTGAACGCGAAGCTGCGTGCATAATATGCATCTCCAGGCTGACAGCACACGGGTCCCAAGCCGTGTTGCTGTCGCCGCGGCATCGTTTGACTTACGGGCAGGGCCTCAAAATTAACAATAACGACGTTGATTCGACCGTGTTCCAGGAAGCCCTCGTGGCCGATCTGGATCGTGCAATGCTGGTGGCGCGCGTGCGTAAAGAGGCAGAGCAGTCATTGCCCACGCTGACCAAAGCCGAGCTGGCCGAACTGCTGTTCGAGCAGGTCGGGCTGAACAAGCGCGAAGCCAAGGACATGGTCGAGACCTTCTTCGACGAGATCCGCAATGCACTCGAGCGCGGCGAAGCCGTCAAGCTGTCGGGCTTTGGCAATTTCCAGTTGCGCGACAAGCCGCAGCGGCCTGGCCGCAATCCGAAAACCGGGGAAGAAATTCCCATTACGGCACGCCGCGTCGTGACGTTCCACGCCAGCCAGAAGCTCAAGGCCATGGTGGAAGAAGCCGGGCCAGGCAATTCGGGCTCGGGTTCGATGGCGCGCGCAGCCTGATAGACGATGAACGACCGACCAAACAAGACCGAACTGACCGTGCTGCCACCGATTCCGGCCAAACGTTATTTCACGATTGGGGAAGTCAGTGAGCTGTGCGGTGTCAAACCCCATGTGTTGCGCTACTGGGAGCAAGAATTCACCCAGCTCAAGCCTGTCAAACGTCGTGGCAACCGCCGCTATTACCAGCACCACGAAGTGCTGTTGATCCGGCGCATCCGCGAATTGCTGTACGAGCAGGGCTTCACCATTAGCGGCGCCCGCAACCGGCTCGACCATCGCGCCACCGTGGTGGCTGAGCTCGACGAAGAGCGCCTGCGCGACGCCCCACCGGCCATCGATGGCGACAAACTGCGCGCCGGCTTGCTGGATATTCTCGATCTGCTGAAACACGGATCGCAGCCAGCGCCTTAGTGCAGGCCAGCACCTCACGCCATCGACCAGATTGCCGCACCAGACTGCGCCGGTTCGCTCGCGGCCCCGCAGGCAGCGGGTCGTCGCCGGGTCAAGCACCACGTTTGATCACTCATGCATTCGTACTGCTGTTGAAGGCAGGCCGCGGAGTGTTAAAATGTCACTCGCGCGATGCTGAATGACACGCATCAACCGGGCGGAGCAGATCCGGCACTTTCCTGCGCAAGGAAAATTTAAGGGAAGACAATGATACGCGTTGCCATTTGTGACGATCACCAGATAGTACGAGCAGGTTTCAAGCAGATTTTTTCGTCGTCGGGCGACTTTGAAGTCGTGGCCGAAGGCGCTACGGGCCGTGAGGCACTGGATATCGCGCGCCGCGAGATTTGCGACGTGCTGCTGCTCGACATCGCCATGCCAGACCAAAGCGGCATCGACATCCTGCGTACGATTCGTCAGGGCCAGCCCAATCTGCCCGTGCTGATTCTGTCGGGTTATCCAGCGCAGCAATATGCGCTGAACCTGTTCAAGATGGGTGCGAATGGTTACCTGAACAAGGAATGCGAAGCGGACGAGCTCAAGACGGCCGTGCGCACCGTGTTCCAGGGCCGGCGTTACGTCTCGTCGACGGTTGGTGAATTGCTGGCCCAGAGTTTTGACCGTGATCCGAACACGGCGCTGCACACCGAGCTGTCCGATCGCGAGTTCCAGGTGTTTCTGCGTCTGGCGAAGGGCGCGACCGTGTCCGATATCGGCAATGCGCTGTCGCTGTCAATCAAGACCGTGTCGACCTACCGTACCCGTATCATGGAGAAAATGGGCCTGCAGTCCAACTCTGACTTGACCTATTACGCCATGAAGAACAATCTGCTCGACTAAGCACGCGCTGATGATTCATATCGGATTGGTCCCACAACGCGCTTCGGCGCGTTTTGTCATTGGGGCAGCGGTAATATGAAGTTAGCAGTATTCAACAACATCAACTGCAACAAATAGTTACGTCAGGCCATTTTGCGGCGCAACAATACGTCCTTACAGGTAGAATGCGAGGCCGCGTTGTCAGCGTGAAAGGATGTCTGGATGTATTTTTCTACCACCTGGGCGGACCGCCCGGCCCGTCGTCTTCCTCTTCACAAGTCGGTGCTGTGCCTCGTCTGCGTGGTGCTGCTTGTGGTCAATGGCGTATTCTTGTTGCGCAATCTCGATGATTTGCGCGACGCCAATCTGCTCCAGGCGCAGACTGCCCAGGTCTCCGACGAGCTGCAATACCTGAATCTCCTCGTCACGGATGCCGAAACTAGTCTGCGTGGCTATTTCCTGTCGAACGATCCCATTTATCTGAGCCCGCTGCGCGGCGCGCCGCAGCAGATCGATGCCCAATTGCGCGCACTTGGTGTGCTGCTTGCAGACAATCCGTCGCAGACCCGCAATCTGGCGCAACTGCGCGCGTTGGTCCAGCGTAAGCTCGCCTTGCTGAATCAGTCGCTTGACATATTCCGCCAGGGTGGCCTGGATGACATCGTTGCGAATGCTGCGTCACCGGACGAACGCGCGGAGATGGATGAAATCCGCCTGCAAGTGGTGATCATGGCGCGTGAACAGAACGAGTTACTGAAGTCGCGCACCGCCGGGTTTTATCAGCAATACCGGCATGCGGCCTTGTTCGGCGTCGGCATCAATGTCGCGGCCATCATTATCCTGCTGCTCTTTTACAAACTGGTGCAGCGCGCCTTTGGGGCGCGCCTGGATGCCGAGCATGCGTTGCAGCAGACGAATGACGGCCTCGAGCACATTGTCGCGGAGCGTACGGCGCAATTGTCCGTCCTGTCGCGCCACCTGATTCGCGTGTCGGAAGAAGAAAAATCACGGCTTGCACGCGAATTGCACGACGAGATGGGTGCCAACCTGACGGCAATTGGCATCGACCTGGCCACGGTCATTGATCGCTTGCGTGCGAATGAACCGGATCTGGCGGATAAACTGGGTCGTGCGCGCCGCACGCTGGTGGACACCGTACAGCTCAAGCGCCGCATCATCGAAAACTTGCGCCCGAGCCTGCTCGACAATATGGGCGTGTCGGCGGCGCTGCAAAGTTATTGCGCCGATTATGCGCACGTGACATCGCTCGATTGTGATGCGCTGATCGATCCTGATGTCGATGAAGCTGGTCCGACGCAGGCCATCGCCTTGTTCCGCATCACGCAGGAGGCGCTCAACAACATCGCCAAGTATGCGAAGGCGCGCAATGTCATCGTGAACCTGACACGCGAGCCGACTGGATGGGGCCTGGAAATTACCGACGATGGCATCGGCATCCCTGATGGCATGCTGACCGGAACGAAATCCCATGGCTTGCTTGGCATGCGTGAACGCGCCTTGCTATTGGGCGGTACGCTGGTGGTGGAGCGGGGAGTGAATGACGTTGGAACGTGTGTTCGCGCGCTGATTCCGGCATTGGCGCCGGGCGGCAATGAGGTGGCAGGCACCGTATACACACCGACGGCCCTGACGCAAAGTGCAGGGCCGGATTGTCAGGATTCGCTGCCGCACAGGGCGGCGAATCCGGGTTGATTACTTAGCGTGCAACGTCCGACAGCAGGCGGTCGTATTCCGACTTGGCGACCTTGTAGCATTCGCCAGCGTAGTCTTCCAGGCCAGCACGGTCGAGCACGGTGATGTTGCCGCGACGGTACTGGATCAGGCCTTCGTCTTGCAGCTTGCCGGCGGCAGCAGTGATGCTCTCGCGGCGCACACCCAGCATGATCGAGATCAGTTCCTGGGTCACTTTGAGTTCGTTGCTTGCTGAACGATCCAGACGGTCGAGCAACCAGCGGCACAGCTTCTGTTCGATCGAGCTGTGACGGCCGCCGACCGCGTTCTGTGCCATCTGGGCGAACAGGGCATTGGTGTAGCGCATCAGCAGTTGTGGCAGGGCGCCGCCGCGGTTGAAGGCGTCACGCAGGTACTGGGTGCGCAGGCGATAACCGTAGCCAGCGCTTTGCACGACAGCCGAGCAGGTAGCGCGCTCACCCATGAACAGCGAGACACCGACTGCACCTTCGTGGCCGACGACAGCGATTTCGGTCGTGGCGCCATCTTCCATCACATACAGCAGCGACACGATTGCCGTTGTCGGGAAATACACGTATTCCAGTTTGCTGCCATACTCGAACAGTTCTTTACCGAATGGCATCGCCACCAGTTCGAGGTGGTCGAACATTTCTTCGAGATCCATGCGTGGCAGTGCTGCCAGCAATTCATTTTGTTGGGTGCCGCTGTAGCTGACGATCGGTTTAGACTGGGACTTCATTGCCTCACTCGTGGCAGGGGTCTGGCTTTTTGCTTTTTGTGTGATACCAGCAAGTTGAGTGTTGTTCATTTTATGTCCTCTTAGGTCTATCGTGCGTCGGGTGCAAGTCAGAAGGCGTATGGTGCTTGCCTCGTTGCGATGTGTGTACTTTACGTCTACCGTCTGTTGCCGCACATAAGACATGTAGTCGCCCCGGTGTAGGTTGCAAGCATCATCACGTGTCAGCCCAGTCCTACTGGGAGAAATGCCTGTTTTGCCCCTAAAAGGCGTTGTATTTTGTTATGGAAACAAAAAATAACGCATAATTCAGGGTGCCGGCGGTGATGTCCATCGTCCACAAAACAGGATATTCCTACAAATGGGGCTGCAAATCGGGCTGCATATATTGCTGGTCGAAGACGATACCGTGCTCGCCGACGGTTTGCTGCGCGCGCTCAACGCGCAGGACATGACCGTGCACCTGGTGCGCGACGGCCTTGCCGCTGACACCGCCTTGCAACGTGCCGAGTCCACCCCCACATTCGACGTCGCTGTGCTGGACATCGGCCTGCCAGGCATCGATGGTTTCGAGGTGGTACGCCGCCTGCGCGCGCGTGGTGGCGCAATCCCCGTCCTTCTGCTGACCGCCCGCGACGCCGTCGAAGACCGCGTACGCGGCCTGGAAACCGGCGCCGACGACTATCTGGTCAAACCATTTGCCACTGCCGAACTGGTCGCCCGCATCCGCGCGCTGGCCCGCCGTCATGCGCCACCGTCGTCTGTCCTGACCCTGGGGCGCCTCAGCCTCGACAGTGCTACCCGCCGCGCACGCATCGGCGAGGGCGCTATTGAATTGTCCGTGCGCGAGTGGGGCGTGCTCGAATACCTGCTGCAGCATGCAGGCCGCGTCGTCTCCAAGCAGCAGATTCTCGACGCCATCCTGCCGTGGGGTGACGATGTCACGCTCAATGCCGTCGAAGTCTATGTCTCGCGCCTGCGCCTGAAGCTCGATGGCGCCGACGTGGCGATCCGCACTATCCGGGGCTTCGGCTACCTGCTCGAAGCGGCCGCATGATCGGATCCTCCCGATGAACAGCATCCGCCTGCGCCTGTTGAAATGGCTGCTCGGGCCGATTCTGCTTGTCAATCTCGTGCTCGCCGCGCTGGTCGCGGGCCTGGCCTGGACACCCGCTCAGGTGGCGTTCGACGCCGGCCTCATGGACACCGCCACGGCCCTGGCGGGCCGCGTGGCCGCCGGCAGTGCTGCCAGCCTGCCGCCCGTGGCCCCTGCTGCGACGGGTGAGCGCGCCTGGTTCGTCGTGCGCGACGTGGGAGGCCGGCATCTCGAAGGAAGCAGGACTTTTCCGCCATTGCGCCCCGGCGCGCCGGCGTATGACGCCGACGTTGACGGCGAGCCGGTCCGCGTCGTTGCGCTGGCCGTGGCCACGCCGACCGGCGTACGTCACGTCGGCGTCGCCCACACATTGCGCCAGCGCCTCGAGGTACGCGCCGCCATCGTGCGCTCCCTCGTCGTGCTGGTCTCGCTCGGCACGCTGACGCTGGTTGGCGTCGTCTGGCTTTCTGTTGGCAATGGCTTGCGGCCGCTGGCGCGCATCCGCGCCGAGCTGGCCAGGCGGGGACCGGGCGACCTCGCCCCCATTCCCGCCGACGGGGTGCCGTATGAAATCGCGCCGGTGGTCAGTGGCTTCAACGACCTGCTGGACAAAGTCGAGGCCGGCGCGCGGGCCCAGCGCGACTTCCTGGCCGACATGGCGCACCAGCTCCGTACGCCGCTGGCCGGCGTGCAACTGCAGCTCGAATGGCTGCATGCCCGTCACGCGCAGGACGCCGACACCGTGGCGTCGCTTGCCATGATGGGCCTGGCCAACGAGCGCATGATCCGGCAGGTGAATCAGTTGCTGGCGCTGGCGCGGGCAAGGGAAGGGCGGCCAGGTGACCATGTCGGCCCGCTCGACCTGGCGCTGCTGGTGCAGGAATCGATCCAGTTCTTCGTCGACAAGGCGGCGCGCAAGGGGATCGATCTGGGATTCGAGCTGGCACCGGCGCCAGTCACGGGCGACGCCTTTCAATTGCGCGATCTGATCGACAACCTGGTTGACAACGCGTTGCGCTATACGCCGGACGGCGGACAGGTGACGGTCGGTTGCGGGATGGATGGCGGCGCGGCGCAGTTTTCCGTCGTCGATTCCGGTCCCGGCATTCCCGCCGCCCGGCGCGCCGCCGTGTTCGAGCGCTTCGTGCGGCTCGATGACAAGTCCACTGGCAGCGGCCTGGGGCTGGCGATCGTGCGCGACATCGCGCGCGCTCACGGCGCGGACGTGACGATCGGCGGGGCAGCGGGCGGTGGCACGCACGTCGTTGTGCGTTTTGGCGCATCTGGCTGACAACCTGTCCGATGGCTGCGGCAAACACGGTAATCCCCGAAACAATGTTGTTGCGTCAAGCAAGCAGCGCATTTTTGCGCAGTTGTCAGGGATTTGTCAGCATTCCCTCAGGGAAATGACAGCTACATGATTTATGATTCCACCTGGAAACATGCCGAGCAACAAATGTAGCCCGGCCATCAGCGCCCGGTGCCCAGGAGAATTTCATGCAGCAACGTCAATCCGGTTTTACGCTCGTCGAGCTCATGGTCGTCGTGGCCGTCATCGGCATCCTGAGCGCCATTGCCTTACCTTCTTACAATAGCTACATTCTGCGCGCGCGCCTGGCTGAAGCCCATGGCGACCTGGCGTCGACCCAGCCGCGTCTGGAGCAGTACTGGTCCAACGAACGCACGTACGAGGGCTTTGCCGGCAAGCCCGCCGACACCAAGAACTTCACCTACGCATTGACGAGCGCCAGCGCCAGCGCCTATGTGCTGACCGCAACCGGCCGCGCGGGCGCCGCCGAGTTCGTCTATACCATCGACCAGGCCGGTACCCGCGCCACCACCGGCGCACCGGCCGGCTGGACCAAGAAAGACACTTGCTGGGTCGACCGCAAGGATGGCGCATGTACCCAATAAGCCCACCCCGGCGCCTTGCAGGCGGCTTCACGCTGATCGAGTCGATGGTCGGCCTGGTCGTGCTGGGCATTCTGCTGGCCGTCGGCGTGCCGCAGATGACGGGCTGGCTGGCCAGTACGCGCGCCACCGGCGCGGCGCAGTTCTACGCCGACGGCTTCGCGCAGGCGCGCAACCTGGCCATGACGCACAACAGCCAGAGCCGGCTGGTGTTTGCTCCCGCCGCCAATGGCCAGCCAGGCTGGCAGATCGATGTGTGCCTGCGTAACAGCGACAACCCCTGCACCGATGGCAGCAACGACTGGTCGACCGCCACCACGGCGGCCAGGGGGGCAACCGGCCCGACGGCAGACTACCGCTCGCTCGTGCGCAGCGCCGACACGCTGCCCCCGACCACCATGCTGACCATCACGCTGGATCCGGCCGACGATGACGCCGTGTATTTCACGCCGCTGGGCTGGATCGATGCCGGCCAGCCGAATCAGGTGCGCCGTGTCGACCTCGCGCCAGCGGGCACGCTCGTGGGTGAATTCAAGCCCTCGGCCGTCGTGCTGACCCTGGGCGGCATGGCGGTGACCTGTGTGCCGGGCGCCGCCCCCGGCGATTCACGCAGGTGCCCGCAATGATCCGCACTGCAACGATTCGCACCTCAATGATCCGCCGTGCCGAACACGGCGTCGCGCTGCTCGAGTCGCTGCTTGCCGTGATGATCCTGGGTATTGCCCTGGTCGGCACGCTGGGTCTGCAGGCGCGTTCGATCGCGGCGCTGTCGGATGCCGGAATGCGGGCCGAGGCGACCGTCGCTGCCAACGAACTGCTGGGCATCATGTACAGCGACATGCCGCACGCCGCTGACTATGCGCTGGCCGCCGGCGGCACCCCGGGTGCGCGCCTGGCCGCCTGGCATGCGGCGGTGCAGGAGCGGATTCCGGGCGCCGGCGTCGTGGTGGGCGTGGCCACCAATGCGGCTGTCGGCCGCACCGAAGTGAATATCGCGATCGGCTGGCAGCGCACCAGCGACAGCCAGCGCAATACCCATCGGATCAAATCCTACCTGACGGCATCGAAACCATGAGCGCCCCGTCCATGAGGGTCCCGTTCCCGTCCCCGTCCATTCTCCGCGCCGGCGGCTTTTCGCTGGTCGAACTGATGGTCAGCGTCGTCATCGGCCTGCTGGCAGTGCTGTTTGCCACCCGGATCATGACCGACAGCGAGCGCAACAAGGACGCCGCGCTGGGCGGCTCCAACTCGATGCAGAACGGCATGCTGGCCATGTTCCAGATCAGCAGCGACGCCGAGCAGGCCGGCTTTGGCCTGAACGATCCTTTGATCACCGGCTGCAACACCATGTTTGCCGACAGCCAGGGCTACGAGCTGGCGCCGGCCAAGCGCGGCGCGGCCACGATCCGGCCGCTGGCCGCTGCCGTGATCGAGCCGGGCGGCACGGGCCCGGACCGCCTGACGCTGTACGCAGGCGGCGCTCCTGGCGGCACGTCGACCATGCGCGTGATCAAGAATTACATTGGCGGCACCAGCGTCGAGGTCGATCGCGATCCATGGGGTTACTTCACGCTCGGTGACGTGATCGTCGTCGCGCCCGAGAACATCGGGGCCGATTGCGCGCTGGCGCAGATATCGAGCGTTCCCGACAAGCCTGAACTCTCCTTCGGCGCGACCAGCCAGCGCTTCAACCGCGGCGCGCTGGGCGCGAATTACACGGGCAATACGACCCGCCTGTTCAATCTCGGACCGGGCGCGCGCCTGGCGTTTCATACCTGGTCGGTCGAGGGTGGCTACCTGCGCCTGCGCGCCACCGACATGGCCAATGCGGCCCAAAATGCGCAGGCGGTGACTGGCGACATCGTCTCGCTCAAGGCGCAGTACGGTTTCGACCGGCGCCTTGGCGCCGCCTTTGCACTCGAGAAGGGCACCGCCATCAGTGCCTGGTCGTCCACGATGATCGATGCCGACGGCGATGGCGTGACCGGCAGTCCCGGCGACTATGGCCGCATCGTGGCGCTGCGCATCGCCGTGGTGGCGCGCGGGAAAAACCCCGAGCGGCCTGCCGCTGACGGCACGTGCACTGCCACGACCACCGCGCCGACGTTGTTCGCGCGCGCGCAGCCGAGCGAGGCCACGGCGGAAGAAGTGGAGATCGACCTGGCGGTGGAGAACGATCCAGTCGACTGGACGTGCTATCGCTACCGTGTATTCGACACCATTGTCCCGCTGCGCAATGCGGGATGGAGGCCATGATGGCGCATCGTCCGCAACCGTTGTTCCGGGCCGCCCAGCGCGGCATCGCGCTGCCGGTCATGCTGATCATGATGCTCGTGATGCTCGTGACGAGCATCTATCTGCTCAAGTCGAGCAATAGCACGACGCTGAGCGCATCGAGCCTCGCCTACGACGCCACGCTCAGCCGCGCTGCCGATTTCGGGCTGCACAAGGGCTTCGAGTGGATCGACCAGAAAGCCAAGACCGACAAGGGCGCGCTGACGGCGCACCAGCCGGCGGAGGGTTACCGCGCCACCATGGCGCCCGGTCTGTCCACCCGTGAAGAAGAGTTCTGGAGCGACAGCAAGAAGGTCACGGATTCGGGCGGCACCGAGGTGGAATACGTGATCCACCGCCTGTGCAAGAGCACCGGCACCTTCGACGACAAGAACGCCTGCGTGCAGACCGCTGCCAACACGGCCGGCCTGGGCAACGCGACCGCCATCGGCGAGAGCATTCGCACCGATGGCGTCGTGTACGCCGCCAGCCCGCAATTGCACTATGTGATTACCGCCCGCATCCACGGTGCGCGCGGCGGTACCGTGGTGAACCAGATGGTAGTACTGATCGGCGTCTGATGGCGCCGTACAAACGAACGGATTGCCCATGAACTTCTCGACGACCCCCACGCGTGCCGCCGGCCGCATTGGCCCGCTGGCACAGCTGGTACCGCTGGCATTGCTGGCGCTGCTCCTGGGCGCGCCACTGGCGCAGGCAGAACCCACCGCCATCGCCCAATTGCCGCTGCTCAATATCAGCGGCAGCGGCACCGTCAAGCCGAACCTGATGCTGCTGTACGATAACTCGGGGTCGATGAATTTCAATTACACGCCCGATTACATCAACGTCACCGACACCTGCCGCGCCGGTACCACGATGTCGGCCGGCACGCGTGCCTGCAAGATTGGCGATCCGCCATTTGCCAGTGCCGGCTTCAACCGCCAGTACTACGACCCGGCGGTGCGGTATGTCCCGCCGGTCAAGGCCGACGGCACGTCGTATCCCGATCTCGACGCCGGGCGCACGGGCGACTGGAAGCGCGTGCCGACCGACGTGTATGGCGTCAACAAAGCGGACTTTCTGGGCACCAGGACGGACACCAGCAATCTGGTGGATGGCTTCTACGATATCGAATGGTGCGACGGTAACATGAACAACTGCGTGCGCAATACGGGTGGCTATGCCTACCCGACCAACGCCCGCTACCGTGCACGCTATGTCTACAGCACCCCGTACTACTACACGAACAACGTCGCCGAATACTGCACCAATACCAACCTGACCGATTGCCGCGCCGCGACCGCCAACGGCACGTCGCCGGCATCAGGCTACACCGTCGCGGCGCGCGTGCGCTGGTGCGACTCGAGAGCATTGACCAAATGCCAGGCCAAGTTCGTCGGCAACTACAAGTTTCCGCGTTTCGGCGCCGAGAACGTGGTGGCGCCGTGGTACGGCACGATCACCATCGGGGCTTCCAATACCGCCAGCACGCGCTCGATCCCCGAGGTAACCGCCGTCGGTCCGCTGGGCACGCAGGTGATCACCAACAGCGCCGTGACTGCGGCAGCCGGCACCAACACGGCCGACAAGCAGGCTGCCCTGGCCCAGGCGCTGGCCGTGTCGATCAATAACAAGGTCGGCGACGCCGACAGTTACTTCGCCTGCGTGCGCTCCCCGAGAAACGGCGCGGTGCCCAGCTGCAGCAGCCTGGGCGTGGCCCTCGGCGCCGACAACGTGGTGGGTGTCGTGCCGGTCTCGTGTCCTGCGGGTTCGACCACCAAGTCGCTCAGCGTGTGCAGCCTGGTGTCCGACAACAGCCGCGCCGGCACCGGCCTGATGGTCGCGGACGGCACCGGCGCGACCGCCTTGTTGCGCGTGAGCGGCACCACCAACAACAGCAACAACAACCGCGACAGGCAAGTAATGAGCCGCCTGAACTTTGCCGGCAGCGGCATGCTGGGCGGCGACATCACGTTCAACCGCAGCACGGGCGCGAGCGCGGTTGTGGCTGCACTGCAAGCCCGGATCGGCACCCGGGGCAATGTAACCGCCTATGTTGGCGGCACCCCGAATTCGTCGCCGGTCTGTGCGAACGAGCCCAACACGACGCTGTGCCTGGTGGACAGCTCCGGCCAAGCCGAAGGGCTGGGCATCGACTACACCATTCCGAGTAACAACCGGCTCAACAACAACACCTGGCTGACGATGAGCGCTGTCAACGCGATCTCGGACATCGTGCCGACGTCGGCTACCGGCCTGGGTGGCTCGGTGTTCGTGCGCACGGACATCGTTCCCGGCCGCACTATCTACCCGCGCGCCATCGGCCGCACCGACTGCACCAGCGGCTCCTGCTCGTATGCGCAGGAGATGACAAATTTTGCCAACTGGTATGGCTACTACCGCACCCGCAACCAGATGATGAAGACGGCCGTTGGCCAGGCGTTCTCGCCCGTCACCGACAAGTACAACGTCGGGCTGGTCGCGTTGTCGGTTGCCGCGGTCGAAGGCGCCATGAACAAGCCCAAGCCGTTTGCCGGCGCTGACCGCAACAGCTGGTACGACGCGCTGTACGCGATGGATACGGAGGGTTCGACCCCGGTGCGCCAGGCCCTGCACGCGATCGGCAAGATGTACGCCAACCAGAGTCCGTACAACTACGCGGCCGGCGAGGAAGTCGTGAAGTTCCCGTGCCAGCAGAACTTCACGTTCATCACCACCGACGGCTACTGGAATGGCAAGGCGCCGCTCGGGGTGGCCAGCAACGACGAAGTCAACAATCCGGCGCGCTTCTGCCTGCAATCGAAGGGCTGCGTCGATCCGCGCGGTCAGGGCAAGCCATCGCTGGCTGACATCGCGCTGTACTGGTACAACGGCGGTTCGGCCGACAAGACCGTGTCACTGCGCCCCACGCTCGAGGACTACACCAAACCCGGCGCGGTGCCGGCTGGCACCGGCGAGAACAACCGCCTGCACATGCGCACCTATGCCCTCGGCCTGGGCGTGGACGGCATCATGAACTACGAGGCGAAATACGACACTGACCCGGATCCGAACGGCGACTTCTACAAGCTGGTCAGCGGAGCGCTCAACTGCCCCTGGAACAAAGAGGGGCGCTACGTCTGGCCCGATCCGGACGTCGACGAGGACAGCGGCTCGGCTGCCCTGCAATCGCGCGTGGACGATCTGTGGCATGCCGCGATCAATGGCCATGGCAAGTACTTCTCGGCGTCCGATCCGATGCAGGTGGTGGAAGGGCTGCGTACGGCCCTGTCGAACATCGAAGTCAAGACCGGCGCAGCGGCGGCGGCGGCCACCTCGACCCCGAACATCTCGCAAAGCGACAATGACATCTTCTCGGCGACGTTCACCACCGTGCACTGGTACGGGCGCCTGTCCAAACGCAAGGTCAATACCATCACCGGCGACGTGGCGGCAACCGAGGACTGGAATACCTCGAGCCTGCTCGGCAGGCAGGTCGAGGTGGGTGACGATGGCCTGGACGGCCGCTCGATCTACATGCTCAAGGATGGGGCCCTGGCCGCGTTCAGCTATGACACGATGGACACGGGCACGCGCGCCTGGTTCGACAACAAGTGCAATGCGCTGACGCAGTGCGCCAATATGTCGGTGGCCAACCGCGCGCTGGTCAACGATGGCCGCAATATCGTCAACTGGCTGCGCGGTCGCCAGCAGTACGCCAACGACAACGTCCTGCGCGCCTTCTCGCGCCAGGAAGTGGGCACCGACAAGACGACGATCCCGATCGTGCTGGGCGATATCGCCTCGTCCAAGCCGGCGTACCTGCGCGAACCGCGCCGCAATTTCGACCGGCCCGGCTATGGTGCCTTCAAGACCACCCATGCGAGCCGCAAGGCAACCGTGTTCGCCGCCGCCAACGACGGCATGCTGCACGCATTCGACGCGAACTCGGGCGAAGAATTGTGGGCGTACGTCCCGCGCATCACGATGAAGAAACTGCACCAGCTGGCCAGCACCACCTATGGCACCAACCACATCTTTTCGGTCGACGGCTCGCCCGAGATTGCGGACGTCCAGGTCGGCACCGAATGGAAGTCGGTGCTGGTGGCGGGGCTGAACGCGGGCGGGCGCGGTTACTACGCGCTCGATGTCACCGACCCGGCCGCGCCAAAAGCGCTGTGGGAACTGTGCGCCGACGCCAGCGCCTGTGCCGGCAACGTCGACACGCGTCTGGGCCTCACGTTCGGCAACCCGCAGTTCGGCACCATCGTCGACAGCGCCGGCGTGGAGAAATGGGTCGTGTTCCTGACCTCGGGCTACAACAATATCCCGGGTGTCGACGGCGTCGATGGGGGCGACGGCAAGGGCTATCTGCTGGTGGTCGACGTTGCCACCGGCAAGGTGATCGAATCGCGCTCGGCGACGACCGGCGAGGGCAGTGTCGCCACGCCATCCGGCCTGGCCAAGATCTCGGCGATCACGAATGATCCGAACAACGATCCGCGTGTGACGTATGTGTACGGCGGCGACAATACCGGCAAGATGTGGCGCTTCGACTTCACCGGCGCCGGGACACCGGCGCGCGTGCTGATGGGCGACGCCGGCGTGAATCAGCCGGTCACCACCCGCCCTGAAGTCACGCTGTGCCGGGTCGACACCACCGTCGACAACAAGACCGTCGCCTCGGCGCAGCGCGTCGTGCTGTTCGGGACGGGCCGCCTGCTCGACCTGGTCGACGTGACCAGCACCGAGGTGCAGAGCGCCTATCTGCTCAAGGATGACGGCGAGGGCATCAGCACGGCCGCATGGCGCCAGTCTTCGGCCATGGTCAAGCGCACGCTGGCGCGCGTGAACGGCGACGACACGGGCAATGCGCCCTACACGATCGATGGCGGTGACGTGAACCTGGCCAGCACGAAGGGCTGGTTCACCGACTTCAACCTCAATACCGGCGAGCGCGTCAACCTCGACCCGCAAGTGGTGGCCGGCACCATCAACGTGGTGACCAACTTGCCAAGTTCGTCGACCGACTGCAAGGTCGGCGGCACCAGCAATATCTACCAGCTCAATGTCTGCACCGGCCGCGCGGCCTCGCCGGACGGGCTGGCCGGGTATCCGCTGGCCAGTTCGGCCGCGGTGGGCTTCATCGTGATCCGCCTGCCGTCGGGCGCGCTCAAGACGATCACCACCACTGCCGACGGCACCATGGTGACCGGCAAGTTCCCGCCATCGGAAACGATCGAGGCACACCGCGCCGGCTGGCGCCGCGTGCGCGACTGAGGGATGGCATAGGGAGCAAAGAGAGTTCACACGGCGCCTTGCGAAAACGGTAAAATCGAGGGTTTTCGACAAGGGCCGTTTGAAGGGCTCGACTATGGCCAACGATACCGACACCTCCGCCGCGCAGGACACGCCTGACGCGCGCGATGACAGCACCACCACTACCACCAACTCGGCCGCACAGGCCGGCGTGATCGCGCGCGAAGTGGGGCGCCGCCGCACCTTCGGCATCATTTCCCACCCGGATGCCGGTAAAACCACGCTGACCGAAAAGCTGCTGCTGTTCTCGGGCGCCATCCAGCTGGCCGGTACCGTCAAGGGCCGCAAGAGCGGGCGCCATGCGACGTCCGACTGGATGGACATCGAAAAGCAGCGCGGCATTTCGGTTGCCTCGTCGGTGATGCAGTTCGATTTCCGCGACCACGTCATCAACCTGCTCGACACCCCCGGCCACCAGGACTTCTCCGAAGACACCTACCGCGTGCTGACGGCGGTCGACTCAGCGCTGATGGTGATCGATGCGGCCAAGGGCGTCGAAGCGCAGACGATCAAGCTGCTCGAGGTGTGCCGCATGCGTGCCACGCCGATCGTCACGTTCATGAACAAGATGGACCGCGAAACGCGCGATCCGCTCGAGCTGCTCGACGAAGTCGAATCGGTGCTCAAGATCGAGTGCGCGCCGGTGACCTGGCCGATCGGCATGGGCAAGAACTTCCGCGGTGTGTACCACCTGCTGAAGGACGAGATCATGCTGTTCAAGGCCGGTGAAGAAAAAGCCGATGGCGCCTTCGAGATCGTCAAGGGCATCGACAATCCGCGCCTGGCCGAGATGTTCCCGCTCGAGATCGAGCAGCTCAAGATGGAAGTCGAGCTGGTGCACGGCGCCTCGCACGTGTTCGACTTGGAGCGCTTCCTGTCCGGCGTGCAGACCCCGGTGTTCTTCGGCTCGGCGATCAACAACTTCGGCGTGCGCGAAATCCTGTCGGCGCTGGTCGACTGGGCGCCTGCGCCGCGCGAGCGCGACGCCACGGTGCGCTCGGTCCTGCCAAGCGAAGTGCCATTCTCCGGTTTTGTCTTCAAGATCCAGGCCAATATGGACCCGGCCCACCGCGACCGCATCGCATTCCTGCGCGTGTGCTCGGGCCGCTTTGAAAAAGGCATGAAGGTCAAGCACCTGCGCCTTGGTCGCGACGTCAAGCTGTCGTCGGTCGTGACGTTCATGGCGTCGAGCCGCGAGCAGGTCGAAGAAGCCTTCGCCGGCGACATCATCGGCTTGCCGAACCACGGCAATATGCAGATCGGTGACAGCTTCACCGAAGGCGAAATGCTCAGCTTCACCGGCATTCCGTACTTCGCACCAGAGCTGTTCCGCTCGGTGCGCATCCGCAATCCGCTCAAGATGAAGCAGTTGCACAAGGGCCTGCAGCAGCTGGGCGAAGAGGGCGCGGTGCAGGTCTTCAAGCCGGTGCTGGGCAGTGAGCTGATCCTGGGCGCCGTCGGCGTGCTGCAGTTCGAGGTGGTTGCCAGCCGCCTGCTCAACGAGTACGGCGTCGACGCCGTATTCGAAAGCGCCAGCATCAGCAGCGCGCGCTGGGTCTCGAGCGACGACAAGAAGGCGCTGGCCGACTTCGAAAACTCGCTCGGTCACAACGTGGCCTACGATGCGGCCGGCAATATGGCGTACCTGGCCACCTCGGGCGTCAACCTGCGCCTGACGCAGGAACGCTGGCCCAAGCTGACCTTCCACGCCACCCGCGAGCACGCGGTCAAGCTGGCCTGATTTTAGGCCTGAGCCCGCGTCTTCCTGACGCGGGCCGTTATTCTTCCCCTGATTTTTTTGGTGCTGCGCTGGTGTCGATCGCAATCGATGCCAGCGTTTGCGTGCGCGAGGCGCCCAGCGCGTCGGTCACGCGCAGCTGCACCGGTAGCCACGCATGCTGCGGCGCCAGCCACAGTTCCAGCACGGGCGCACCCGGCTCGCCCAGGCGCACCAGCCGCAAGGTCTCGAGCGGCCCGGCGGCCGTCGCGATCCGTTCCGGCCCCGTCACCTGGTAGCGCTCAATGCCGGCGCCGCCTACGCCGCCGACCCAGAATTCCAGCACGTCCTTGATCTGGCCTGCATCGCCCACGCCCATGCCCGCCAGTTGCAGCAAGACCGACGCCGTGTCCTGGCTTCCCGGCACGAGCGGGAAGGGCTGTCCCTGCGGCCCGGCGCCGATGGTGCCGCTGCCGCGGTCGAACACGGTGGTCAAGGCGCCAGTGCCCATCCCGGTCAATGCCCGTTGCGGTGCGATGCCGGCATCGTCGACCTGGCCTTCGCTGGAGATCGTACCCAGCACACCATCGAGTTCGACCGCATAGCGCGTGCCATCGCTGCGCCAGACCATGCGCGCGCTACCGCCGTCCTGTGACGGCGCGTCCAGGCTGCTGCGCGTGACGACGGTGTAGTCGATGCGGCCGGACGGCGGTGGCTTGACGCGGTAGGTGCCCGGCATCTGGATGGGGGCAGCACTGCCGCCGCTGGCGGCGGGCAGCGCGGCCTCGCCAGCGTCGATCGGCGGCGCGGCGGACGGCATCGCAACAGGGCCGCCATCGGCCATGGCGATGGGCGCGGGCGCCACGGGCGGCGCTGGGGCGGCTGGTGGAGCAGGTGTGGCGGGTGCTTCGACCGCGCTGGGTGGTGCATCCACGATGCCCCGTTCGGACGAGGCCAGCCGCACCGTAAACGCCGGCATGCCGATGACGGCGGGGCGCTGCGTCAGGCGCGCGTCGATCCAGGCGATCACCAGTGCGTGCAGCAGAAGCGACAGCACGCAGACCAGGAGCAGGCGCCGGTTCCGCTGCAGTGGAGCAATAAAGATCATGCCGCTAGTGTAGCGCGCGCTTTGCGCCATCACAAAGGCTGGCTTGTTCTGCGGCGTACATTCAAGAGTGCACTCAAGAAATATTGCGCTCTAAAGGGGATACCATCATGATGATACCGCCGCGCCGCCCTGTCGTTCCACCTGCCATGACGGCGGCCTGACATGCTGGCCCGTCTTCGCATCGGCCCCAAGCTCCTGCTGGCCCCAGGCGCCGTCCTCGTGCTGCTGCTGGTACTGTCCTGCGCGGCCTATGTCGCACTGGCGCGCCAGAATGCATCGCTCGAATCGATCGTGGGCCAGCGCGCCGCCAGCCTGCACGCTGCCGCCAGCCTGGGCACGCAATCGCACAAGGCGCATGCCGACATCTACCGTTACCTGAGCTGGATGGGCGGCAGCTTTCCGCCGGCCCGCACCGAGCCGCTGCGGCGCGACATCCTGGCGCAGCACGGACGCATTGCGGTTGGCCTCACGACGCTGTCGGCCGGCCCGCTGACGGGCGCCGAACTGCGTCACGTCGAGCAGGCCGCGCAGGCGCAGCGCCGCTACGCGCGCGCGGTGCGCGACGTCATCGAGCTCGCACCACTGGACGGCTCGATCAGCGCCAACGCGATGCAGAAGGCCGAAGCTGCCTACGCGCTGGTCGACCAGCGCCTGGCGGGCCTGAGCGCGCTCGAAGACACGCTGGCGCGCCAGGCCGCCGCAGGCGCCAAGGCCGACTTTCGCATGGTCTCGCTGCTGATGCCGGCCGTGCTGGTGCTGGCGATCGGGCTGTCGCTGGCCATCACGTTCGCCGTGCGCCGCATCCTGCTCGGCGAGATTCGCGGCATCGGCATGGCCGCCAGCAGCCTGGCCAGCGGCAACTTCACGGTGCAGGAGCGTGACTATGGCAGCGACGAAATCGCCGACACGTCGCGCCTGCTCGATGCGAGCATCCGCAACCTGAATGGCATGTTGTGCACGGTCGTCGAGGCCGCGCGCACGATCGGTGCAGCGTCGCGCGACATCAAGCTGGGTAGCCTGAGCCTGCGCAGCCGCGCCGTGTACCGCGCCGAGGCGCTGGCGGACACCGAGGGTACGCTGCAAGCGCTGGCGGCAAACGTGCGCGACAACGTTGATGACGCCCGGGCCGCCAACCGCCTCGCCGCCGGCGCCGGTAACGTCGCGCAGGACGGCGGTGGTGTGGTCGAGCGGCTCGTGAACACGCTGGACGCGAGCCGGCGCAGCGCGCAGCAGGTGATGGCGATCGTCGATGCGCTGGAGGTGGCGGCAGGCGAAACGGGCACGCGGGTGTTGAATGCCGCGCTGGACGCCTCGCGTGCGCCAATGAGCGCCACGGATCTGGCGGCGGTGGCGACCGAGGTGCGCTCGCTGGCGCGGCGGGTGGCCGCAGCCAGTCAGGAAATCCGCGCCGTGGTCGCGCAGTCGGTGGCGCAGATCGATGGCGGCACGGCGTGGGCGCTGCACGCCGGCAGCAATATGCAGCGCATCGCCAGTTCGGTGCGCGATGTCGAACATCTGGTCGGGCGGATCGGCTCGACCGGCGATGGCCAGGCGAAGCAGCTGCAGGGCGTCAGTCAGGCGATCGTGCAGATGGACCAGGTCACGCGCCAGAACTGCACGCTGGTCGAGGAAGCCGCCAGCGCCGCCTGCATGCTGCAGATGCAGGCCATTGCGCTGGCGCGCACCGTGGCCGGGTTCAGGCTGGAAGAGGAAGAGGGTAGCCACGGGGCGCCAGCGGCGACGTTGCCGGTACCGCCAGGCCCCAATGAAAACAGCGGCGTCCCCGGCGAACCCACGCGCGAACGACGTGGGTCAAACCGGGAACGCCGCCGTCACTCGGCATCGCATTTGCGGCTCGCATCGAGCCGCAAATGATGCCGCTGCGGGAGCAGGTCAGTGATTACTCGTAATCGCTGATCGGCGCGCAGCCGCAGAACAGGTTGCGGTCGCCGTACACATTGTCGGCGCGGCCGACCGGTGGCCAGTACTTCTTCTTGCGCAGGCTCGCGACCGGGAACGCCGCCACTTCACGCGTGTAGCCGTGGGCCCAGTCGTCGCTCGTGACCACTTCGGCCGTGTGCGGTGCACCCTTGAGCGGATTGTCCATGCGGTCGTACTCGCCGCGCTCGACCTTGACGATTTCGGCGTGGATCGTGATCATCGCCTCGATGAAGCGATCGATCTCGGCTTTCGATTCCGATTCGGTCGGCTCGATCATCAGGGTGCCCGGGACCGGGAAGCTCATGGTCGGCGCATGGAAACCGAAGTCCATCAGGCGCTTGGCCACGTCTTCGTTCGAGATGCCGGTCTTGTCCTGCAGCGGACGCAGGTCGATGATGCACTCGTGCGCCACCAGGCCGTCGTGGCCCGCGTACAGCACCGGATAGTGCGGCGCCAGGCGGCGCGCGATGTAGTTGGCGTTCAGGATCGCCACTTCGGTCGCTGCCGTCAGGCCATCCGCGCCCATCATCGCGATGTACATCCACGAGATCGGCAGAATCGAGGCCGAGCCGAAGGCGGCAGCGCTGACGGCGCCGATGCCCTGTTCGTCACGGACGTAGCCGGTCGAGAGCTGGTTTGGCAGGAACTTCGCCAGGTGCGCGCCGACGCCGATCGGGCCGACGCCCGGGCCGCCACCGCCGTGCGGGATGCAGAAGGTCTTGTGCAGGTTCAGGTGGCTGACGTCGCCGCCGAACGCGCCCGGCGAGGCCAGACCCACCAGTGCGTTCATGTTGGCGCCGTCGACGTACACCTGGCCGCCGTGCTGGTGCACGATCTCGCACAGTTCCTTGATGCCTTCTTCGAACACGCCGTGGGTCGACGGGTAGGTGACCATCACGCAGGCCAGATTCGCGCTGTGCTGCTCGGCCTTGGCTTTCAGGTCGGCCAGGTCGACGTTGCCGTTTTCATCGCAGGCGGTAACGACGACCTTCATGCCGACCATGCTGGCCGACGCCGGGTTGGTGCCGTGGGCCGACGACGGGATCAGGCAGATATTGCGGTGGCCTTCGCCGCGCGCCTGGTGGTACTTCTGGATCACCAGCAGACCGGCGTACTCGCCCTGCGAACCAGCATTCGGCTGCAGCGAGATCGCGGCGTAACCGGTGGCGGCGCACAGCATCGCCTCGAGCTGCGTGATCATTTCACGGTAGCCGACGGTCTGGTCGTTCGGCGCCAGCGGGTGGATGTTCGAGAACTCGGGCCAGGTGACCGGCACCATCTCGGACGTCGCATTCAGCTTCATCGTGCACGAACCGAGCGGAATCATCGTGCGGTCCAGCGCCAGGTCCTTGTCGGCCAGTGCGCGCAGGTAGCGCAGCATTTCGTGCTCGGCGTGGTAGCGGTTGAAGGTCGGGTGGGTCAGGTAGTCGCTGGTGCGGGCCAGGGCCGTCGGCAGCGCATCGCTGGCGTCGGCGTCCAGTGCGTCGAGGTCGACCGGTTTGCCGTCGCCGAAGATGGCCATCAGCGTGGCCAGGTCGTCGCGGGTGACGGTTTCGTCCAGCGCGATGCCCACTTGCGTGGCGTCGATCTGGCGCAGGTTGATGCCGTACTCAACCGCTGCGGCATGGATCGCGCCGGCGTCCTTGACGCGCACGGTCAGCGTGTCGAAGTAGGTCTGGTTGACCAGCTCGAAGCCCAGTTGCTGCAGGCCGGCGGCCAGGATCGCGGTCTGGCGGTGCACGCGGCGCGCAATGCGCTCCAGACCCTGTGGGCCGTGGTAGACCGTGTACATGCCGGCCATCACGGCCAGCAGCACTTGCGCGGTGCAGATGTTCGACGTCGCTTTTTCGCGGCGGATGTGCTGTTCGCGCGTCTGCAGCGCCAGGCGGTAGGCCTGGTTGCCCTGCGCGTCGATCGTCACGCCGACCAGACGGCCGGACATGCTGCGCTTGAATTCGTCGCGCGTGGCCAGATAGCCGGCGTGCGGGCCGCCGAAACCGAGCGGCACGCCGAAGCGCTGGCTGTTGCCCACGACGACGTCGGCGCCCCATTCGCCCGGCGGCGTGAGCAGGGTCAGTGCCAGCAGGTCGGCAGCCACGATCACCATGCTGCCGGCGGCGTGCAGTTTCTCGACGGCGGCGCGGTAGTCGCGCACTTCGCCATTCACGCCCGGGTATTGCAGCAGCACGCCGAAGCAGGTTTCGCCCAGCGACTCGACGTCGGCCGCGGCGATGGTGCGCACTTCAACACCGATCGGCAGCGCGCGCGTTTCGATGATTTCGCGGGTCTGCGGCAGCACGTCGTCGGCGACGTAGAACACTTTCGATGCCGACTTGCCCACGCGCTGGATCAGCGTCATGGCTTCGGCGGCGGCGGTGCCTTCGTCCAGCATCGACGAGTTGGCGATGCCCATGCCGGTCAGGTCGGTCACGGCCTGCTGGAAGTTCAGGATCGCTTCCAGGCGGCCCTGCGAAATCTCTGGCTGGTAAGGCGTGTAGGCGGTGTACCAGGCCGGGTTTTCGAAGATGTTGCGCAGGATGACCTTTGGCGTGAAGGTGCCGTGGTAGCCCTGGCCGATCAGCGACTTGAGCACCTTGTTCTTCGAGGCCAGGCCCTTGAGGGTGGCCAGTGCTTCTTCTTCGGTGCGTGGCTCGGCGAACTGGCCCAGGTCGATCTTGTCCTTGCGGCGGATATTGGCTGGCACGACGGCGTCGATCAGCGCGGCGCGGGTCTCGTAGCCGAGGGCCGACAGCATCGCTGCCTGGTCGGCGTCGGACGGGCCGATGTGGCGCGGGATGAATGAATCACGTGCTTCGAGTTGGGTGAGGCTTGGTCGGGTCATGTTGGGGGACACAGTCTGCGGCGACGTTGAAGGAGAATGGCGGGTGGTGCAGGGCGGTGCGCCCCGGCGGGGCCGGCGGCGCACCTGGAGGCGGATCAGTGGTCGGTGGTCTTGCCGTAGGCGTCAGCGTCGAGCAGATTGTCGTACGAGCCGGCGTCGCTTGGCGCGAGCTTGAACAACCAGCTGCCGTAGGCGTCCTGGTTGATCGAGTCCGGCGCGTCGGCCACTGGCTGGTTCACGGCGGTGACGGTGCCGTCGACTGGCGCGTAGATGTCGCTGGCGGCTTTCACCGATTCCACGACGGCGGCGTCGCTGCCGGCGGTGAAGGCCTTGCCAACCTGCGGCAGTTCGACGAACACGATGTCGCCCAGCGCGTCCTGCGCGTACTCGGTGATGCCGACGGTCAGGGTGCCGTCTTCTTCGCGGCGAACCCACTCATGGGATTCGGTGTATTTCAGGTCGGTAGGGATGTTCATGGGGACTCCGGGTAGTTGGGTGGATAGCAGTATAGGTGTTCTGGATGCAGGGCAGCGCTCAGGCGGCCAGCACTTTACCGTTGCGCACGAACGGCAGCTTGACGACGCTGGCGGCCAGGCGCTTGTCGCGGATGATCACGTGGACGGTGTCGCCGATGGCCACGTCCATCGGCACGCGTGCCAGGGCGATCGCCTGCTGCATGCTCGGGCTGAAGGTGCCGCTGGTGATTTCGCCTTCCAGGCCGGAGGCCGCGACCACTTTCTGGTGCGCGCGCAGGATGCCGCCTTTTTCGCGCAGGATCAGGCCGACGAACTGCGCGCCCTGGCCCTTGGCCTGCAGGGCGGCCTTGCCGATGAAATCGCGCTCGGAGACCAGGTCGATCGTCCAGGCCAGGCCGGCGTCGAGCGGGTTGACGGAGTCGTCCATGTCCTGGCCGTACAGGTTCATGCCGGCTTCCAGGCGCAGCGTATCGCGCGCACCGAGACCGGCCGGCTTGATGCCGACGGCAACGAAGGCATTCCACAGCGCTTCGGCTTGCGACGCCGGCACGCCGATCTCGAAACCGTCTTCACCCGTGTAGCCGGTGCGGGCGATCATCGCTTCGCCAAACGCCGTATCGGGAACGATGACGGCGTTGAACGGCTTGAGGTTTTCCGATGGCGCCTGGGTGGTCGGCAGCACCTGCCACACCTTGGCGCGGGCGTTCGGGCCCTGCACGGCGATCAGCGCGATCGGATCGTTGCCGTCGCGGCGCGCGGTGATGGTCACGCCGCTGTTGGTGGCGGTGTTCTGCTGGTTCATCCAGGCGACGTCTTTTTCGGCCGTGCCGGCGTTGACGACGATGCGGAACCATTCTTCGGACAGGAAATAGACGATCAGGTCGTCGATGACGCCGCCTTCGGGATTGAGCATGCACGAGTACAGGGCCTTGCCCGGCACCTGCAGCTTGTCGACGTTATTGGCCAGCAGACCACGCAGGAACGTGCGCACGTTGGCGCCCTTGACGTCGACGACGCACATGTGGGACACGTCGAACATGCCGGCGTCGCTGCGCACCGCGTTGTGCTCTTCGATTTGCGAACCGTAGTTGACGGGCATGTCCCAGCCGCCGAAATCGACCATCTTGGCGTTGGCGGCGCGGTGAGCGGAATTGAGCGGGGTCGCTTTGAGCGTCATGGAATCCTCAGGCAGAAATAGGGGTACAGCACGGTCGTCGTGCGCTGTCGACCCCTCTGTCCTTGGTACCTGAGAGATAGCGGCTGTGCGCCGCTTGCCCCTTCGGTGGACCGCTACCGCGGCCGCTCTCCAGAGTTGAACCGCCGCGCGTCGCGCCGCAGTCCCTTGACCGGTCCTTTTGCCTGAGAGTTTATGGGTGAGTGCCCCTTCGGCGGCAGCAAGCTGCGCTCTCCCGATCAAGACTGCGGAGGATATTCCACCCTTTGCCGACTGTCAACCGCACACCCCCAAACTCATAATTAGGGTCAGAGTCGAATTGTTTGACAACTTTTGACAATTGCCCATTAAATCGACTCTGACCCTCATTATTTTTGACCTGTGCGGCAATAAAAACGATGCGTTTAGAAAACTAGATGACGAAGAGAATCGAACCCGGATTTTGGTAGCGCTAAATTAGCAAATAATAATGAGGGTCAGAGTCGAATTGTTTGACAACTTTGAGGAATTGCCCATTAAATCTACTCTGACCCTGATTGTGGGTTGGCGTGGGATTGCCCTGAAACATTGCTTTGCACTATTGGTGGTCGGTTGTGGAGAGCGTGCGAGGGGATTTGCTACACTTGGTTCACTTATTTTGTAGGCGGAACAGACTATGAATCAAGCTAAAGCGCTGCAGGAGAAAGAGGGGTGGTTTACGCTGTCTGGCGATGTCAACAGTGATATGGTGCACCGGATGTTCGAGGCGGTGGCCAATATGACGGAAGATGGCATCGATACCGCCCACGTGCTGCTGCAATCCAACGGCGGTTATGTCAGCGATGGGCTGTGCCTGTATAACTTCATGGCCAATTCGCCCATTAAATTCGTCATGTACAACGCCGGGGCGGTGGCGTCGATTGCCGTTGTCGTGTATCTGGCCGGGTCGCGCCGCTATGCCAGCGAGACGGCGCGGTTCATGATTCACAAGTCGCACGCGACGGCCTCGCCCGGTTCGCGGCCGGACGCGCTCAATATCATCGTCGAGGGCTTGCGCGCCGACGATGCGCGTACTGAGGCGATCCTGCGCAAGGAGATCGAGCTCACGCCCGAGCAATGGAGCGTGCATCAGTACGGCGACCTGCACATGACGGCGCGCGATGCCAAGCTGGCCAGGATGATTCATGAAGTGAAAGACTTTGCGCCGCCCAAAGGCGCAATCCTGCGCAATATCTGACCGTCGTCCGATCTGCCTGGCGCGAGTCTGGCTCAGCGCCTGGTGTCGTTCTAGTTGCTCTGGCGCCCTGCGCTCGCGTGCGGCCCGGGAATGCCGCCCTGCACGTCGGCAGCGGAGAGTGAGCCAGGTTCATGCGATTCATTTACACGGGTATCCGGTTGCTGGACCGGCGTGGGCTGACACGCCGATTGCATCGATGCATCGGTCGCTGAATCCGGTTGCTGGTTCGACAAAGCATTGGACTGCCCGGCTGGATTGTTCTCGCGACGCTGGCGTTCAGCGTCGACATGCTGCGCCTGCGTGGCGGCCTGATTGCCTGCACCCGCACCAGCGTTGTTTTTCTCGACCATGATGATTCCTTTCAATAGTGTCGACAGATCGTACTCCTGCCGCCGGTATGGCGTTGTTCGTTTCCGCGAACTGCCACCTGGCGAAGCGCCGCGCTGCAGACTCATTAGACAGCGGCCTCTGCCTCTGTAGACAGGCGCCTGCCTGGGAAGCTACTATCGACCCAGGCAAGCGCCGCGCTGGCGCAGCCTGCGCAGTGTCGCTCTGCCTCTGGCCCGCTGTGTTTGCTCATTGCTGACTGGCAAGAGTGTGGCAAAATAGAGGCTCGCCTTATTTCGCCGAATCGTCATGGCCACCCCATCCGTCCAGACCAACGCAGCGCGCAATGCCGCCGCCCAGCAGGCAACGCTTGCCGAGCTGGTCGCCATCGCCTGCCGCCAGGTCGGCACGGACCTGGGTGACGTCGTGCGGCGCATCGTGTCGGTCCTGCTTGACCTTACTACAGCCGGCCCGGATCCCCGCGCCGTCATGCGTCGGGTCAAATCCGGCAATCTCCTCAAGAGCAACGATTACGCGTTCGTCCACCTGGCCACCAGCGCTCTTGAAACGGCGCTGGAGGCCGAGATCGCATTACTGGCGCCAGGCGCCTCGGCTGCGCAGGCCGCCCCCTTGGCGCTGAGCCTCGTGCCGCTCGAGCAGATCGACCAGCAGATGGCGCTGGACGCCGTCAGCCGCCCGTTCGACCTGCAATACTCGGAGCAGCTGGCCACCCTCGGCGTGCGCCTTGGATTGCTGCTGGGGCGCGACCTCGTGCGCGCTGCCCATAACCCGTTTCGCCCTGCCGTGTTCCTGGGCGCGCTGCACGCGGCGTGGTGCGAGTTCGAGCCCGACCCGGAAGCGCACGGCCTGCTGGCGCCACTGCTGCGCCCGGGCCTGATGATCGACCTCGGCCCGCTCTATGAAGCGTTGACCGAAGCGCTCAAGGCCGCGCGCAAGGGCAGGGGCGATGACACGCGCTTTGCCAAGACCGACGACCGGGCTGCGCGCCGCGCCGAACGTGCACGGCGCGAAGCGTCGCTGTCGGACCAGCTGCGCCAGCTGTTCGACCCGGCGCTGGCCGTGCCGGAGATTCCGAACCTGCCGCAGGGCAGCGGTGGCTGGCGGCCCAGTACCGCGTCGGGCTTTGCGGTCGCGCCGCCGGAACGGGGGGCGGATGCGGCGCCGGCAGCGAGCACGCCGGTCAGCACGGATGCTGGCGTCCAGGTTGGCGCACAAGTTGGCGCCCAAACCGCCTTCCACCCCGGCCCGCCTGGCCACGCCATGTCGATGCCCGCCCACGGATTCACCTATGGCGCCGCCAGCGCAGCACCTGCGCTTGGCGCACTGCCGCTGATCGACCTGCTCGGCCGCCTCGGCACCGGCGCCGCCATCCCCGGCATGCCGGATCTGCCCCCGTTTGCCGTCAACGCCGGTGCCCCAGGGGCCACCAGCACGGGTCACGGCACTCACAGTAGCGTCCCGCACAGCGCCTTCTACCTCCCGCGCCTGCGCGCCAGCCTGCCGCCCGGCGCACTCTCGCGCGGCGACGCCACCACGCTCGATCTGCTGTCGCGCGTGTTCGAAGGCGTGCTGCAGGACGACGGCGTCGCGCCCGAGACGCGCGAGCTGCTGGCATTCCTGCAGGTGCCCGTACTCAAGGCGGCCCTGCGCGACCGCAGCTTCTTCTACGAGGAGGCCCATCCCGCCCGGCGCCTGCTCGACCTGCTCTCGCAGACGGGCTGGGAGCAGCCGGCCGACCAGAACGATCCCGTCTACCACGCCATGCGCCGCAGCGTCGAGCGGGTGCGCGATGCCGAGCAGCCCGAATTCGAGGCCGCCGTGGCCGAACTCGAAGCCGGCCTGGCCGCACGCGAGGCCGCCGAGCAGGCGGCCATTGCCGGCCCGATCGCCAACGCCACGCGCCAGGAAAAGCGGCTCGCGGCTGAGCGCTCGGCCCAGCGCGCCGTGGCCATGCGCCTGACCGGCGAGCAGCTTGTGCCAGCGGTGGCGGGCTTTCTCGAACAGCGCTGGAGCGCCGCGCTGGCGCTGGCCTATACGATCGAAGACAGCCGCCCCGGTGCAATCGAGAATGCCACGCGCACGATGGAAGATCTGATCTGGAGCGTTAAACCCAAGGCGACGCAAGAGCAGCGCAAGACCCTGATCGCGCGCCTGCCCGCGCTGCTGGCAAGCCTGAACAAATGGCTCGACGCCACGCGCTGGCAGGACGCCGAGCGGCTCCAGTTCTTCGCCGAGCTGGCCGAATGCCACGCCTCGATCGTGCGCGCGCCGATCGAGCTGGCGCCCGAACGCCAGCTCGAACTGGCGGTCGAGGCGGCGCAGCAGGATGCGCTGCGCCGCGTGGCACAAGAGCAGGCGCAGGCTGAGGACGAGGCGCACGCCAGTCAGGGGCCGGAGGCCGACACCCTGGCGGGTCTGGAGCGCGGCATGCGTCTCGAACTGGCCGAAGGGGATCGCGTCCGCAAGGTGCGCCTGGCCTGGGTCAGTCCGCTGCGCACGCTGTATATCTTCTCCGGCGCCGCGCGCCAGGAAGCGTTCTCGCTGCCGGCAGGTCGCCTGGCGGATCTGCTGCGCGCCGGCGCGATCCGGGTCGTGCTGGCCGAAGGGGTCGTCGGCCGTATCCTCGGCGCCGCCGTCGGCAGCGCGGCGGTCAACGACGCAGGCCCGCCGGCGGATCATCGCGCCGCCGAGTAAGCGCTCGTTTGTCGGCCTCCCGGTCATGGCCTTCGCCATCCCGGCGATGGTATGATGATCGCTTCTTCGCTACCTTCTTCTCCCACGCAACGTGCGCCTCTCTTCCATCAAATTGTCGGGATTCAAATCGTTCGTCGATCCCACCAATTTTCAGGTGCCCGGCCAGCTGGTCGGCGTGGTCGGCCCCAATGGCTGCGGCAAGTCGAACATCATCGACGCCGTGCGCTGGGTGCTGGGCGAATCCAAGGCCTCCGAGCTGCGCGGCGAGTCGATGCAGGACGTGATCTTCAACGGCTCCACGCATCGCAAGCCGGCGGGGCGCTCGTCGGTCGAACTTGTGTTTGACAACAACGCCGGCAAGGCCGCCGGCCAGTGGGGCCAGTACGCGGAAATCGCCGTCAAGCGCACGCTCACGCGCGACGGCACCTCCACCTACTACATCAACGGCCAGCCGGTCCGCCGGCGCGACATCCAGGACATTTTTCTGGGCACGGGCCTTGGGCCGCGTGCCTACGCCATCATCGGCCAGGGCATGATTTCGCGGATCATCGAATCGCGACCCGAAGAGCTGCGCGTGTTCCTCGAAGAGGCGGCCGGCGTCTCCAAATACAAGGAACGCCGGCGCGAAACCGAAAACCGCCTGTCCGACACGCGCGAGAACCTGCTGCGGGTCGAAGACATCCTGCGCGAACTGAACGCCAACCTGGAAAAACTCGAAGCGCAGGCGGCCGTCGCGCGGCGCTTCCAGCAGATGCAGTCCGACCAGGAAGAAAAGCAGAAGCTCCTCTGGCTGCTGCGCAAGAACGACGCCAACGCCGAGCAGGTCAGGTTCTTCCGCGAGATCGAAGACGCGCAGACCGGGCTCGAAGCCCAGACCGCGCAACTGCGCGGCGTGGAGCTCGACCTCGAACACCTGCGCCAGGCGCACTTCGCGGCGGGCGACCGCCTGCACACGGCGCAGGGTGCGCTCTACAGCGTAAATGCGGAGATCGGCAGCCTCGAAGCGCAGATCAAGTTCGTCGTCGAATCGCGCACGCGCCTGCAAAACCAGATCGCCACGCTGAGCGCCCAGCGCGACGGCTGGTCGACCCAGGCCGAGGAGCACCGCGAAGGCCAGGAAGAAGCCGAGATGCAGCTTGAAGAACTGGCCGCGCGGGCCGAGGGCGCCCAGATCGCGGTCGAAGTGCATGGCGAGCGCCTGCCCGAACTCGAAGCGGCCTGGCGCGCCGGCCAGGATGCGGCCAATGCGGCGCGTGCGCGCATCATGGCGGTACAGCAGCGCATCGAGCTTGCGTCCGCCCACGGACGCAACGCCGGCGGCATCCTGGCCAACCTGGTCGTGCGGCGCGAGCGCCTGCAGCAAGAGCGCAACACGCTGAACCTGCCCGACAGCGCCACGCTCGACAACCTGCGCCTGCAACTCGAAGAAAAGCAGCTGGCGCTCGAAGAACAGACGCAGGCGCTGGACGACGCCACGGCGCGCCAGGACACCGTGGAAGCCGAGCGCCGCCAGGCCAACGGCGACGTCCAGCGCGAGAGCGCCGCCAACACGCAGCTGGAAGCGCGCCTGGCCGCGCTGCGCCAGATGCAGGACCGCGTGCAAACGAAAGGCAAGGTCCAGCCCTGGTTGCAGAAGCACGCGCTGGCCGACTTGCCGCGCCTGTGGCAGCAGCTCGATGTGGAGTCGGGCTGGGAAACCGCGCTCGAAGCCGTGCTGCGCGAACGCGCCGGCGCGCTCGACGTGTCGAACCTCGACGCCACCAAGGCCTTTTTCAACGACCCGCCACCGGCGCGCCTGGCGCTGTACGCGCCGCAGCCTGGTACTGCGCGTGAACCGGCACCGGCCGGCCTGACGCCGTTCGCGAGCCTCTTGCGCATCAACGACGCCGGCGTGCGCGGTGTGCTCGACGACTGGCTGCACGGCGTGTATATCGCGCAGGACGCGTCGGAAGCGTTCGATGCGCGCGCCCGCCTGCCGCACGGCGCCAGCTTCGTCACGCGCCAGGGACACGTGATCACGCGTTCGAGCGTGCGTTTCCATGCGCCCGACGCCGAGCAGGATGGCATGCTGGCGCGCCAGCACGAGATCGACAACACGGACAAGCAGGTGCGCGCGCAGGCGCTGCTGGCGAACGAGGCGCGCGAACGCGCCGCCCGCGCCGACGCCGCTGTTCTTGATCTGGCGCGGCGTGTGCAGGATGCGCGCGCCCGCGTCGCGACCCTGCAGCGCGAGGTACACGCGTTGCAGATCGAGGTGCTCAAGCAAAGCGAGATCGAAGCGCGCTTCAACCAGCGTAGCGGCCAGATCGCGGCCGACCTGACCGAGATTGCGGCGCAAGAGGCCGAGCAGCGCCAGGCGCAGGCGGAGGCCGAGCAAACTTTCGAAGAACTCGAGATGCAACTGGCCGAGCTGCAGGACGCCAGCGAAGACGACCAGGCCGCGTTCCAGGATCAGGAGCAGGCGCTGGCGCGCGCGCGCGAACACCTGCGCGACCTGGAACGCGGCGCGCAGGAAGCGCAGTTCGCCGAGCGCGCCCAGCGCAGCCGCATCGATGAATTGCGCCGCACGATCGCCACCGCCGCGACGCAGGCCGAGCAGGTTGGGGCGAGCCTGGCGCAGGCGCGGCTGGAACTGGCAGCGCTGGAAAGCGGCAGCGCCCACGAAGGCCTGCAAGTGCTGCTCGATCAGCGCACGACGCAGGAAGCGGCATTGTCGGCGGCCCGCCATGAACTCGACCAGGTCGCGCAGCAACTGCGCACGGCCGAAGAATCGCGCATGCAGACCGAACGCAGCCTGCAGCCGCAACGTGACCGCATCACCGAGCTGCAACTGAAGGAGCAGGCGGCGCGTCTGAACCAGGAGCAGTTCGCCGAAGCGCTGGCCGCCACCGGTGCCGATGAAGCCGAGTTGCAGGCCAAGCTTGTCCCCGATCTGAAGCCGCAATACCTGCAGGGCGAAGTCACGCGCCTGACCAATGCCATCGCCGGCCTGGGCGCCGTCAACCTGGCGGCGGTGGACGAACTGGCACAGGCCAGCGAGCGCAAGCACTTCCTCGATTCGCAGAACGCCGACCTGAGTGAAGCCATCGCCACGCTGGAAGACGCAATCGGACGCATCGACCGCGAAACACGCGACCTGCTGCAAGACACGTTCGACCGCGTGAACGGCCATTTCTCGGAACTGTTCCCGATCCTGTTCGGCGGTGGCAATGCGCGCCTGGTGATGACGGGCGACGAGATCCTCGACGCGGGCGTGCAGGTGATGGCGCAACCGCCGGGCAAGAAGAATGCGACGATCCACCTGCTGTCGGGCGGCGAGAAGGCCCTGACCGCGACGGCGCTCGTGTTTTCGATGTTCCGCCTGAATCCTGCGCCATTCTGCCTGCTCGACGAAGTCGATGCGCCGCTGGACGACGCCAACACCGAGCGGTTCTGCCGCATGGTCAAGCGCATGTCGGAGCACACGCAGTTCCTGTTCATCTCGCATAACAAGATCGCGATGGAGATGGCCAGCCAGTTGATCGGCGTGACGATGCAGGAGCAGGGCGTCTCGCGCATCGTCGCGGTGGACATGGAAGCGGCGGCGGATCTCGTCGCCGCGTGAGCGCGCGGCCTTCGCGTGCGGCCCGGCCCGTGTCAGAATGCTAATAAATGACATTCACGCGGGGGAGTTGGTATCATTGCATGCCTTCGCGTGGGGACTGCCCGCACACGTGGCATTTCGATTGAATCACCCAGTTCGCGGCAAGACCAGGACCGTGCGTCCGGCGCGACTTTCGCTATTGAGGCACAAGCAGCATGACTGATCTCCAAATGAGCCTGATCGCAGCCGGCGGCGTGTTCGTCGTCGGTGTCGTCACTTACAACAAATGGCAAGAGTACAAGGCCAGGAAAAGCGTCGAGCGCGCGTTCGCATCGGACCACGACGACGTGTTGATGCGCACCGGCGAAGGCGCGCCGGCGGCCGAACGCAGCGAGCCGATGTTCGACCTCGGCGTGCCGCCAGCGACACTGCCAGCCAACCCGCCAGCGGCCCCTGTCACCGGCGCCGCGGCGCCCGTGAAAGACACGGAATTCACCTACACGCGCGTGAACGAGCCGACGCTCGACGCGGACGCGTTCACGGTCGCCGACACCAAGCCCGAGCCGCAGCTCGATGCGCCGGTATTGGGCGACACGCCGACGCCAGCGCCGGTTGCCGCGCCAGCAGCCGAAGAAACGCCTGTGCCTGTAACGACGCCGGCACCTGCGCCAGCCACGCCAACGACGCCACCCGCGCCAGTTGTACCGGCTGCACCAGCTGCACCCGTCGTGCCACCGTCCTACCGCGCCGCCGGTGCCACCGCCGCGCAGGACGCCGTGGCCGCATCGCTCCCGGGCACCCGTCCCGGCATGCCGCCAGCCGAACTGGCCGAATGCCTGGTCGACCCGCTGATCGACTGCATGATCCCGCTGGCGCTCGAAGCGCCGGTCCGTGGCGACAAGATCCTGCCGACGCTGCACGGCCTGCGCCGCGTGGGCAACAAGCCGATCCACTACATCGGCTTTGCCGTCAGCGGCGAGTGGGAGCCGATCGTGCACGGCGGCGTCTACACCAAGCTGCAGGCGGGCGTCCAGATGGCCACGCGCACCACGGCGCTGAATGAACTCGAATACTCCGAACTCGTCACGCGCCTGCGCGCAGTGGGTGACGACATCGGCGCCGAGCCGCACGTGCCCGACATGATCGAAGTGATGAGCGAAGCACGTACGCTGCACCGCTTCGTTGCCGGTCACGACGCGCAACTGAGCGTCAACCTGGCCGCCAACGGCGCGCCATGGGCGATGTCCACGCTGATCGGCGCGCTTGAGAACGCGGGCTTCGACGTGCGGCCCGACGGGCGCTTTGCGATGCCGGACCGTGACGGCGCCGGCAACAGCGTGCTGTTTACGCTTTCGACCAACGTCACGCTGGGCGCCGACACCACGTCGCGCCTGACGCTGCTGCTGGACGTGCCTTGCGTGGCCCCGGCGCGCGATCCCTTCGGCCGCATGGTCGATACCGCGCGCGCACTGACGCAGCGCCTGGACGCGACCATCGTCGACGATGGCAACCAGCCGCTCGAAGCCGAGGCGCTCGACGAAATCAAGGGCCAGGTGGTGGAGTTCTACGCCGAGATGGACGCCGCCGACATCGCCGCCGGTTCGACCCGGGCGCTGCGCCTGTTCTGCTGAGGATCGTGCCGTGACCGAGCAACTCGATGCCCCGGCCCGGATGGCCTGGCTGGTCGCGGAACTGAACCGCGCCAGCTACAACTACCACGTGCTCGACGCCCCGACGATTCCGGACGCCGAGTACGATCGCCTGTACCACGAGCTCGCTGCGCTCGAGACGCTGCACCCGCAAGCGATCGCGCCCGATTCACCGACCCAGCGCGTGGGCGACACCCCGATCTCCGAATTCAACCAGGTCACGCACGCAGTGCCGATGCTGTCGCTGAATAACGGGTTCGCCGACGAGGATGTCGACAACTTCGACCGCCGCGTGCGCGAAGGGCTCGAGACGCGCGAGGTCGCCTACAACGCCGAACTCAAATTCGACGGCCTGGCCATCAGCCTGCGCTACGAAAACGGCCGCTTCGTGCAGGCCGCCACGCGCGGCGACGGCTACACGGGCGAAGACGTCACCGCCAACATCCGCACCGTGCGCGTGATCCCGATGCGCCTGCATGGCGACGCCGTGCCGGCCGTGCTCGAAGTGCGTGGTGAAGTGCTGATGTTCAAGCGCGATTTCGAGAGCCTGAACGAACGCCAGCGCGCCGCCGGCCACAAGGAATTTGCCAATCCGCGCAACGCCGCCGCCGGCAGCCTGCGCCAGTTGGATGCGCGCATCACCAGCGCGCGCCGGCTGCGCTTTTTCGCCTATGGCGTCGGCCAGCTCGAGGGCGCGCCGGCGGCGCTGCCCGCATCGCATTCGACCATGCTCGACTGGCTCGATGCGCTCGGCCTGCCGGTGGCGAAGGAACGCCAGGTGGTCACCGGCCGCGATGGCTTGCTGGGGTTCTACCGCGACATCGGCGAGCGCCGCGCGTCGCTCCCGTACGAGATCGACGGCGTTGTCTACAAGGTCGACCGGCTGGAGGACCAGCGTACGCTGGGCTTCGTTTCGCGCGCGCCGCGTTTCGCGCTGGCGCATAAATTCCCGGCCGAAGAAGCCTTGACCACGGTCCAGGCGATCGAGGTCCAGGTCGGCCGCACCGGCGCCATCACGCCGGTCGCGCGCCTGGTGCCCGTATCGGTCGGGGGCGTCACCGTCACCAACGCCACGCTGCACAATGAAGATGAAGTGCGGCGCAAGGACGTGCGGGTGGGTGACACGGTCATCGTGCGCCGCGCCGGCGACGTGATTCCCGAAGTGCTGGGCGTGGTGCTCGAACGCCGCCCGACGCCGGAACCTCCGGTGTACACCTTGCCTGCGACCTGCCCGGTGTGCGGCTCGCACGTCGTGCGCGAAGAAGGCGAAATCGTCGCGCGCTGTTCCGGCGGCCTGACCTGCGCCGCGCAGCGCAAAGAGGCGATCCGCCACTTCGCCGGCCGGCGCATGATGGACATCGAAGGGCTGGGCGATCGCTACATCGACAGTCTGGTCGAAGCGAACCTGGTCACTGGCGTGGCCGATCTGTACAAGCTGACGCAGGACGACCTGCTCAAGATGAAGCGCCTGGCCGACGAGGCCGACGCTGCGACACCGGAGACCGTCCGGCAGGGCAAGGTGCCGACCAAGTGGGCTGACAATCTGCTCGCGGCGATTGCCGCCAGCAAGGCCCCACCGCTCGAACGCTTGCTGTTCGCGCTGGGCATCCGCCATGTTGGCGAGTCCACCGCCAAGACGCTGGCCGAGTATCTGGGCAGCCTGGCGCTGGTGCGCCGTGCCCCGGCCGCGCTACTGCGCGTGCTCCCCGATATCGGCGGCACGGTGGCGCAGTCGATCGCCGACTTCTTCGCTGAACAAAAAAATCAGAATGCGCTGGATGCCTTGCTGGCGGCCGGCGTGGCGCCCAAGGGCGAGCATCCGCCCAAGGCGCAGCTGCGCGAGAAGCTCGACGAGATCAAGCTGCTGGCCGCGCTGGATATTCCGAAACTGACCGAGCCGCGCGCGCGCCAGATCATCGCCGCCGGCCAGACCCTGGACACCATCGCGGCGCGCACCGACTTCGGGATCTTCGGCTTGCCGGCCACGGTGGCGAGCGCGCTGGAAGGATGGCTGGCCGACGCAGCCAACCGCGATCTGGTGACGGCGCTTGCTGCCATGCGGCGCGAACTGCTCGACGCGGTGCCCGAAGCTGCGCTGGCGCCTGAAGGCCCATTGACCGGCAAGACGTTCGTGCTGACCGGGACGCTGCCGACGATGAGCCGCGACGCGGCCGGCGCCCTGATCGAAGCGGCCGGCGGCAAGATTGCCGGCTCGGTATCCAAGAAGACCTCGTACGTGGTGGCCGGTGCGGAGGCGGGCAGCAAGTTGGCCAAGGCCGAAGAACTGGGCGTCGCGATCCTGGACGAAGCAGCGCTGCTCGCGCTGCTCGGCCAATCATCACCAACCTGACTGAACCCGATGACCCTGATCCGCAAAGCCGTATTTCCTGTGGCCGGCCTTGGCAGCCGCTTCCTGCCCGCGACCAAGGCGCAGCCGAAGGAAATGCTGCCGATCGTCGACAAGCCGCTGATCCAGTACGCGGTCGAAGAGGCGGTCGCCGCCGGCATCACGGAGCTGATCTTCATCACGGGCCGCAACAAGCGCGCGATCGAAGACCATTTCGACACCGCCTACGAGCTCGAGGCCGAGCTGGAAGCGGCCGGCAAGCAGGCGCTGCTCGAGACGGTGCGCAATGTCATTCCGAAGAACGTCAACTGCATCTACATCCGCCAGTCGTCACCTCTGGGCCTGGGCCACGCGGTGCTGTGCGCTCGCCCGGTGGTGGGCAACGATCCATTTGCCGTTCTGCTGGCCGACGACTTCATGGACACGACCGCCGGCCACAAGCCGGTGCTGGCGCAGATGACCGACCTCTACACGTATGAGCGCAGCAGCATCCTGGCGGTGCAGGACGTGCCGCGCGAGCAGACGCGCCAGTACGGGATCGTCAGCGCCTCGCCGTACCGCCCGAACCTCGAACTGGTGTCCGACATCATCGAGAAACCGCAGCCGGCCGATGCCCCGTCGACGCTGGCCGTCGTTGGCCGCTACGTGCTGTCGCCATCGATCTTCGGCTACCTCGAGACGATCGGCAAGGGCGCCGGCGGCGAAATCCAGCTGACCGACGGCATTGCCGCGCTGATGCAGGCCGAGCGCGTGCTGGCCTACCGCTACGCCGGCCAGCGCTACGACTGCGGCTCCAAACTAGGTTACCTTCAGGCGATGACGGCCATGGGCCTGAAACACCCCGAGACCGCCGAAGGCTTCCGCGCGTCGCTGACCGCGTTGCTGGCTGGGGAGGGGGCGCAATGACCGTACGAACCATCCTGCGCATGGGCGATCCGCGCCTGCTGCGCGTGGCCCCGCCGGTCACGCAATTTGACACGCCCGAGCTGCACACGCTAGTGGCGGACATGTTCGAGACCATGCATGCGGCCAAAGGCGTGGGCCTGGCCGCGCCGCAGATTGGCATCGACCTGCAGCTGGTGGTCTTCGGTTTTGCCAGCAACCAGCGCTATCCGGACGCGCCGCCGGTGCCGGAAACCGTGTTGATCAATCCCGTGCTCACGCCGATCGGCGAGGCGATGGAAGAGGGCTTCGAAGGCTGCCTGTCGATACCGGGCCTGCGCGGCAGCGTCCCACGCTACGCGCGCCTGCATTACGAAGGCTTCGACCAGTTCGGCAAGCGCATCGCCGTTGACGCCGAAGGATTCCATGCGCGCGTGGTGCAGCATGAAGTGGATCACCTGCTGGGCATTCTGTACCCGTCGCGTATCCGCGATTTCAACCGCTTCGGTTTCACCGACGTGATGTTTCCTGAGCTTGATCAGAAAGCCGACGCTTGATGCGCACTCTTTATCTGCTGGCGCTCCTGGGCGCGGCCCCGCTGGCGCACGGCGCCGACTTCTTCACGAAGATCGACCCGGCGCCAAAAAGCGAATTGTGGATCGACACAGGCTTTTACACGGCCCACTTCGACGGCGACAAGGACCTGAACAATAACAACAAGGGCCTCGCGCTCGAATACCGCTTCAGCGGCACGCTGGCCGCCACCGGCGGGCGCTTCTACAACAGCGACCGCGCCTGGTCGAACTACGCTGGCGTGATCTGGCAGCCATACGCAGTGGGACCGGTGCGGGTGGGCCTGGCGCTGGCGGCGTTCGACGGCTACCCGAAGACGCGCGACGGCGGCTGGTTCCCAGGTGTGATTCCCACGCTGACCTACGAGTACGAGCGCGTTGGCGTGAATGTCGGGATCATCCCGAACTACAAGGACCGCCTGTACGGCGGTATCTCGTTCCAGCTCAAGTTCAAACTGTTCCAGCGATAAATGCAAAAAGCGGGGGTCAGGTCTGACATTCGGACACGATCTCGACAGTCAGGTAGCCGTGACTAGCAGGCCGGGGCGATGCTAACACTAGGCAAGACACTGATGAAAGTGGCTAAGGCTGAAGCCGTGTCCGAATGTCAGACCTGACCCCGGCTTTGCTAAGGCTGAGGCCGTGTCCAAATGTCAGACCTGACCCCGGCTTTGTGACCCCGGCTTTGCCTTCCACGCGTTCAACGCCGGAGCGGTCAGCTTTCCTTCGGATACGGACTCGGTCCACCGTCGGCGATGAAGGCGTTGATCCGCTGCTGAAGCACCGGCAGCGGCACCGATCCCATATGCAGCACGGTGTCGTGGAAGTTGCGGATATCGAACTTCGGTCCCAGCGCCTTTTCGGCCCTGGCGCGCGCTTCCTGGATTGCCATCTGGCCCAGGTAGTACGACAGCGCCTGGCCCGGCCACGAGATGTAGCGATCCACTTCGGTCTCGACTTCGTGCTTCGACAGCGCCGTGTTCTCCATCAGGTAGGCCTGCGCCTGTTCGCGCGTCCAGCCCTTCGCGTGCACACCCGTGTCGACCACGAGGCGTGACGCGCGCCAGGCCTGGTAGCTGAGCATCCCGAACACTTCATACGGCGTCTCATAGATGCCCATTTCGGCGCCCAGGCGCTCGGTGTACAGTGCCCAGCCTTCGCCATAGGCCGAGATGTACGCGCGGCGAAACGGCGGCACGCCTTTCTGCTCCTGCGCCAGCGGAATCTGGAACGCGTGGCCGGGCGCCGATTCGTGCAGCGTCAGCGCCGGCAGGCTGTAGAGCGGGCGCGCCGGCAAGTTGTAGGTGTTCACCCAGTACATGCCCGGGCCGCCGCGGCCCGCTGTCCAGAATGGTGCCTGATCGTCCGGCACCGGCACGATCGCAAAGCGCCGGCGCGGCAGGTGCCCGAAGTACTGGTCAGCCTTGGCGTCGAAGCGCTTGGCGGTCCACGCCGCGCTCTTGAGCAGCTCTGCGGGCGTCTTGGCATAGAACTGCGGATCGGTGCGCAGAAACTGCAGGAAGGCCTGCAGGTCACCCTTGAAGCCGACCTGCCGCATGATGTCGTGCATCTCGGCGCGGATCTTGGCCATCTCGGCCAGGCCAATCGCATGGATCTGGTCGGCCGTCAGGTTGGTCGTCGTGAATTCGACGATCTTCGACTGGTAGTAATCCTTCCCACCCGGCATGTCCTGGGCGGCCAGCGTGGTGCGGGCCTTCGGCACGTATTCGTCGCGGAAGAAGGCGAGGGTTTTCGCGTGCGCCGGCTGCACCTTGTCGGCGATGATCGCCACGGCCTGGCGGCGCAGCGTTTCCTGCTCGGTCGCAGGCATGGTCGACGGCATCTCTTTGAATGGGCCGTAGAACACCGTATCCTGCGGTGTCTTGGCCTCGGTTACCGATAGCAGCGTGCTTTCGCGGCCGGCCAGGGTGACCTTCGGCGGCGTGAAGCCGCGCGCGAGGCCGGCGCGCATATTGCCGATCTCTTCGTCGAAGTACGCCGGGATGCCCTCGAGCTGGTCAAGATAGTTGCGGTAAGCCTGCGTGGTCTTGAGCGGGCGGCGCGCGCCGTAGGTGACGCCGGTCCAGAACGCGCTGTCGGCATTGACCGGCTGCTCGAACTCGCGGAATACCTGGGCGTCGTGCAGCGAGGCGATCTGCGCGCGGTACACGGCGAAGTTGATGCGCTCTGCTGGCGACAGGCTGGCGGGCTTGATCGCATCGAGCTGTTTCAGGATGCCGGCCCAGTACACGCGGCGCGCTTCCTGCGCTGGCGCATCGACCCGGGCGAAGCCGCGGCTGGCGTCCGGTGCGTCCTCATCGCGCTCGAGCTTTTCGGCGACGCGCCACTTCCATTCTCGCGTATAGATGTCCTTGAAGCGCGCATCGGCTGGCGTTGCCTGCGCAGCCTTGCCCGCTGCAGGCACAGCCGCTATCGCTGCTGCTGGCGCCATGGCCAATCCCATTACCACGAAGGCCGTCGAGATGACGGCGCTGAGCTTCTTCTTTTCCATTGAATCCCAATCCATGAGTGTGCATGATGCTCGGGAGCATGTTCGCCCGGCGCATGCCATCTTAGCGGGGATTGCCGGGAATGCCTACTGCATGCAAACACCCTCTCCACGGCGTATTGACGCCTTGTCGATGGCCTGCAGAGGCATATTGCTGCGCACGATTTACTTCAGCCTTTCAAAAGAAACGATCAAAAGCCACGATATAATGTTGCCAACCTATCGCCGGGCACCACACGACGCGGGCGTACGACCAATCCGCACCGCAGCGTGCATGGACCTTTCATGATGATAACGGCCGCAATTGCTTTTCGATCCAGACATGATGACGAGTAAGGGTGATCCCGGCCGCTCCGTCGAGCACCTGTTACTCATTCAGTCCTGGCGGCGTCTAGCCGACCAGTTGGGCCCACTCATTGGCGACAACGGTTTCTGCGCGCTGTATGGCCGGGCCCTGCGCCTCGTCGGTCCCGACTACACATGGCTGGCCACGACTGCGCCGTGCAAGACCCGCGCCGCCCAAATCGACGCGCTTGACGACATGCTCGCCAGCGTTGCACCCGACCTCGCACAAGCGGCCCACGCGGCCCTGCTCCAGACGTTTACCGACCTGCTGGCGTCGCTGATCGGGCACGCACTTGCGCGACGCCTGCTCGATGCCGCGACGGTTGACGGAGAAGACAAGAAAGTACAGGAGCACAAGTAATGAGCGACAAAGTATCACTTGGGAAATTGAGCACTGGTGTGCAAGGGCTCGATGTCCTGCTCGGAGGAGGGCTGAGCGAGTTTTCGTTCAACCTGATCGCCGGGCCACCGGGTTCGGGCAAGACCACGCTCGCCCACCAGATCATGTTCTCGATCGCAACGCCCGAGCGCCGCGCGCTGTTCTTCACCGTGCTGGGCGAGCCGCCGCTGAAGATGCTGCGTTACCAGCAGCAGTACAGTTTCTTTGACATGCAGAAGGTCGGCACTGCGGTGCGCTACGTGAACCTGGCCGAAGACCTGCGCGCTGGCGACTTCAGCACTGTCCTGGCGCGCGTGATGAAAGAGGTCGAAGATTTCGCGCCGAGCCTCGTGTTCGTTGATTCGTTCCGCTCGGTGGCGCAGACGGCGCGCAGCGGCAATGAGGGCGTGGCCGACCTGCAGCACTTCATCCAGGATCTCGGCACGCGCATGACGAGCTGGCAAGCGACCACCTTCCTGATCGGCGAATATGCCAACAGCGATGTCGAGGCCAGTCCGATCATGACGGTGGCCGATGGCATGATCTCGCTGACGCCCGTCCATGACGACAATTCGGTGGTGCGCAAGATGCGCGTGGTGAAGATGCGCGGCCAGGCCCACATGAACGGCTCGCACACCTTCCGTATCACCAGCGACGGCATCCGCGTCTACCCACGCATGCTGCCGCCGCTGGCCCACGACCATCACGACGGCGCGCCGACCGACCGCGATCACAAGCGTATCCCGACCGGCACGCGCGACCTCGACGTGCTGCTGCATGGCGGCCTGCCGCAGGGGCATTCGCTGATGGTCACCGGGCCCAGCGGTTGCGGCAAGACCATCCTGGCCACGCGCTTCCTGCAAGAGGGCGTACGTCATGGCGAGAAGGGCGTGGCCCTGTCGTTCGAGAAAGGAACATCGCGCCTGCGCAATGCCGAACTGGCCGCGATGGTGGACGCAGGCGACGTGGTGGTGCTCGAAAGCCGCATGATCGACCTGACGGTCGACGAGCTGCTCGAGGCGCTGAACGATGCGATCGACCGTACCGGCGCGCGCCGGGTGGTGGTCGATTCACTGTCCGAGCTGTCGCTGTACCTGGCGCCGGAAGGGCGCAATCAGTTGCGCGCCACCGTGTTCCAGATGCTCACGTCACTGGCCAAGCGCAACGTCACGGTACTCGTCACGATGGGGATGGATGACGACTTCACCCATCTGCGCTTCAGCCAGGCCGAAGTGGCCTACCTGACCGATGCGATCGTCCTGATGCGCTTTGGCGAGAGCGCCGGCCAGCTGCGCCGGTTCATTTCGGTGGTCAAGGTACGCGGCAGCAGCCACAGTCACGATCTGCGGGAATTCCATATCGACGACGCTGGCATCCACATCGATGCGATCAGCACCGCGCACGAGGGTGTGCTGCACGGGTTGCCGACCACGCGCGGCGCCACCTGAATGACTTCCATGCCGGCGCTTCCGGGCAACGAACCCGTCACGGCCGAGAGCCGTCTCGCGCAGCTCGAGCGCGAGAACGCGCAGTTGCGGCGTGAGCTCGAGGCCAGCACGGCGCTGGCTGACAGCCTGCGCGAGGCCAACGAACACCTGGTGCTGGCGGCGGTCGATGCGCAAACCTCGCGCGACGATGCCGAAGACAACAACCGGCGCCAGAACGAGTTCCTTGCCATGCTGGCGCACGAACTGCGCAATCCGCTGGTGCCCATCAGCGTCTCGGCAGGCCTGCTCGAACGTGGCCCGGTCGCTTCGTTACCGCTGGCGCGCCTGACGGCCGTGATCCAGCGCCAGGTGGACCATATGGCGCGCTTGCTCGACGACCTGCTCGACGCCGCACGCCTGAGCAGCGGCAAGATCACGCTGGCGATCGAGCCATTGCGCCTGGCCGAAGTGCTCGAACACGCCGCCGAGACGATCATGCCACGGGTACGCGAGCGCAGGCAGAGCCTCACGATCACCCACGACGAGCGCGATCTCGTCGTCGACGGTGACCGCGTGCGTCTGACGCAGGTCTTCACCAATCTGCTCAACAACGCCTCGAAGTACACACAGGATGGTGGCCGCGTTGCCGTCTCCGTGCGCTGCGGCGAGGGCATCGCGGTCACGATTGCGGACAATGGCGCCGGCATGTCGGACGAGACCATCGGGCGCGCGTTCGAGCTGTTCACGCAGGGGCCACGCTCGCTGGCGCGCTCCGAGGGCGGACTGGGCGTGGGCCTGAACGTCGTGCGCAATCTGGTGACCATGCATGGCGGCAGCGTCACTGCCGGCAGCGATGGCCCGGGGCAGGGCAGCACCTTTACCGTCTGCCTGCCGCAGTCGGCCGCCGCGGCGCCGCGCGCCGCTATCGCAGCGCCGGCACATGCGGCCAGTGCCGCGCGTCGGATCCTCATCATCGAAGACAATGGCGACGCCTCCGACGTATTGCGCCTGCTGCTTGAATTCGAAGGCCACCAGGTCGAGATCGCAGCAGACGGCCATGCCGGCCTGGCGCTCGCGCTGGAAGGGCGCTTCGACGCCATCGTGTGCGACATCGGCTTGCCCGGCATCGACGGGTTCGAACTGATGGCGCGCCTGCGCGCCGCCCAGTCCATCCCACGGCCACTGACGGTGGCGCTGTCGGGCTATGGTCAGCCACGTGATCGCGAACGGGCGCTGGCAGCTGGATTCGATCGCTACCTGGTCAAGCCGGTGTCGCCGGCCACGCTCGTCGAGGCGCTGGCTGGCGTGTCGGCTGCGTCAGCGTAAATAGACTTCACTCTCCATGCATCATGAAACAAATCACGTGCAGACTCTGCACGCTTGACATGTACAACGATCGTTGTACACTTGGGCCATGGACAAGAAAACGGACATGGCTGCAGCTGCAGCACAGCTGTTCGCGCGGGAAGGCTTGCGCGGCATCGGCGTTGATCACATCGGCGCCACGGTCGGCGCATCCACCCGCACGCTGTACAAGCACTTCGGTTCGCGGGACGGACTCGTCATGGCTGCGCTCGAATCGCGGCATGCGGCATTCATTGCTCTTCTGAATCATGACGACGCAGAGATCGGCACTGTCGAATCGCTGTTCAATACGCTCGAACGATGGTCGGACCAATTCGGTGCCTCGGGCTGTCTGCTGCTGCGGGCGGGCAATGAATACCGGGGTGCGAACGACGACATCGTGGCCCTGGTGCGCGGGCAAAAAGCCGCGTTTTTCAGGGAAATCACCAGGCGCGTCAGTCACACACTGGGTCATGACGATGCGCTGCTGTCTTCCCAGATCTGGATCCTGTTCGAAGGCGCCACGGCCATCGCCAGCCTGGACAATACAACGGTGATTCGCGCTGCAAGGGCTGCTGCCACATCCCTGATGGCCCATGCAGGCAAGCACAGTGAAACATAACGTCAACCTTCTGGCGGCGGCTTTCGCGCTGACTGCCGTCTCGTACGGGCTCGCGCGCTTTGCCTTCGGGCTGCTGCTGCCGCAGATACGCACTGAGCTATCCCTCGATATCGGCACCACGGGCTGGATCGGCAGCAGCGCGTTCGTCGCGTATTGCATTGGCGTGTGCATCACCTTCGCGTTGAACCGTGCGTGCTCGCCACGGGCGATTGCCTTTGCCGCAGGATTGGCGTCGACCATCGGCATGGTCATCATTACGTCGTCCACGACCGGATGGGTACTGGGGGTGGGCGTTGCGCTGGCAGGGCTGAGTACCGGCCTGACCTCGCCGCCACTGGCGACGGCGGTCTCATTGCAATTTGACGATGCCCACCGGCCGAAAGCCAATGCGATCATCAATGCGGGCACCGCAGCGGGCATCGTATTTTCCGGCCTGGCGAGCCTGATCGCCTTCGGTGGCTGGCGTGAACTCTATATCCTGTTTTCGGCAATCAGCTGCGCAGTCGCCGTGTGGGTATGGTATGCAGTGCCAACAGGGCACAAACGCACCGCGAGCGAGCCGGTTTCATTCGCCATCTTCAAGCGCCCCGGCATGCTGGCGCTCTGCGTGGGCAGCTTTTTGATGGGCTTGTCGAGTACCGCAGTCTGGACATTTGGCGGCAGTCTGTTGCGCGATGAATTCGACTTCACGCAAAGCGATATCGCCTGGACCTGGGTGGCGCTTGGTCTGGCCGGCGTTGCCGGCGCGATGACGGGCGTTTTCGTGCAGCGGTTCGGCCTCGTGCGGGTTCATTGGGTTTCGCTGGTCGGGATGGCGGTGGGGATGCTTGGCCTGTCCTTCACGTCGGTCTCGGTGGCATTCGCTTTCATCAGCGTGGCGCTGTTCGGGGCTGCGTATATCACGTCGTCCGGCGCGTTTCTGATCCAGGGTATCCGGCTGCTTCCGGATCGGCCCGACCTGGGCTTGGGCATCCCGTTTCTGATTCTCGCAGCAGGCCAGAGCGCAGGATCGCCATTATTTGGCACATTGTTGAGCGGCTATAGCGCGTTTGTGGCGTTGGCTGTATTTGCGGGTGTGGCCTTGCTGTCAGCTGGTATTCGTCCACGGCATTCTACCCATAAGGCATTTGTCGCGCCTTGACGCTTATTCCTACACCCGGTGTGTGCCAATTCTGCGCTGTGTCCACGCCGCGAGGCTATTCCAGCGAGACGCCCAGCTGCTTGATCAGCCCGTTGCGGTCTTGCTCCAGCGCCACCAGCACGGTCTCGTTCTCGAACAGGAAACGATAGCGTGCCTGCTTGCCGTTTCCCTCGTTGCTGCGTGCCAGCACATCGACGTTGCGTAATGGGCCGTAATCACGGAACTCGGTGGCAATCTGCGTGACCCATCGCCCATTGAATCGGCCGCGTTCGCTTTCGGACAGGCCTGCGGGAATCTGTCCTGCAGCCAGCTCGCCAATCACCTTGCGCGCGCCGGCGGTGTCGGCAGGCGCGCGGTCTGCAATGGCCGGCGGGCGCGGATCAGCCAGTGCGGGCACGTAGTGCGCGGCGATCATGTCCGCGATCTTGCCCTGGCGTGCAGCAGCCGAATTGGCCAGTACTACCACCGTGAGGCGGTCATCGGGGTAGCGCGCGAGGGCCGCCTTGAAGCCTTGCCAGGCGCCGCCATGCTGGACAACACGGTGGCCCTGCTGGCTGCCCACGTACCAACCCAAACCGTAGGGAGCACTGCTGCCGTCGTTCAGGCGCGCCGGCGTCCAGCTGGCGGCCTTGGCATGGGCATCGAGAACGGCATCGCCGTCGAGCGCCATGCTCCAGCGCGCCAGGTCGCGGGCGCTCAGCTGGATTGTGCCATCGGCAGTGCGGTTCTGGCTGGGCGCCACCCAGCGCTGATTCTGCAGTTTGCCGGCGATCCGCTCGTAGCCCGCGGCGCGGCCCGGTACGATGTCCGATTCGCTGATCACGCCCGCGGTTGTCATGCCGAGCGGCGCAAAGATGCGTTCTTCAAGCTGGTCGCCGAAATATTTGCCGCCAACCCGGTTGCAAATAAAGCCGAGCAGGTGGTAGCCGGCATTGCTATAGGCAAAGCGCTCTCCGGGGGCAGACAACAGGGGCAGGGACGCCTCCAGTGCGATCAGTTCATCATCGCTGTAATCCTTGCGCAGGTCGATTTTCGTGTAGGGGTCGCCGAGGCCGGACGTGTGCGTGAGCAGGTGGCGGATCGTGATGGCTTTCCATGCGGTCGGCGTGTTGTCCAGGTAGCGCGAGATCGGGTCGTCGAGTGTCAGCTTGCCGTCTTTCTCGAGCAACAGCACCAATGCAGCCGTGAACGTCTTGCCGGTCGAAGCGGACTGGAAAACGGTGTCCGGCGTGACCGGCACGCGGTGCTCCACGTTGGCCAGGCCATAGCCCCGTTCACGCACGATCTTGCCGTCCTTGACCACGACCACCGCCAGACCCGGTACCTGGCGGGCCAGCATCATGCGTTCAATGGCAGCGTCGAGGGCGTCGGCATGGGCTGTGCCGGCCGAGAACGCGGCCAGCAGGACGATTGAAATTGACATGCGCATTGTGCATTCACCTCTCTGAGTGGAAACAGCTGGCATTGCAAACGGCATGGAATGACACCAATGGGATGCCTTTTGAAGATGGCATGATACGGGATGCACACGCCGGACTGCTGGCTTTATCAACGATGGCCGCGCCAGCGGCTGGTGTAGCCGTTTGTTTATATGCCGGCGACGTCAGCGCACGTCGGGCTATGTTGCTGTTCAGGCTAATCGGCAGCTTGAATGTTCCATAGAGGCTGCGTCAGTTCGATCAGATTGCCCCATGGATCGCTGAAAAAAGCAAAACGCAGCGCCAGTCCGGGGGCGTCCCGCGGTTCGCTGACGATCCTCACATCACGACGTCTCAGTTCACCGATCGCGGCATCGACATCCTCGACGCGCAGGCACAGATGGTGCCATCCCGCGACGGCATGGGTATCGATCAGCTGGTCGTACGCGGGACGCGGTGCGCAGCCGGGACCGGCAATCAACTCGATGCGAAAACTATCGTCAGCAGCAGGGGCGAGAAAAGCCAGGGTTTTTTCGCCAAGGGCCATCGTGCGGATCAGACGAAAGTCGAGCGTACCGGTGTACCAGGCGGCAGCGGCCTCAAAGTCCGGCACGCGCAGTCCGGCATGGTCGCCTCGCCATGAGGTAAACGGGCTCGTCGGGTTGGTCGACGTGGCGTCGTTGGATGCTGGCATGGGGTTCTTTCAAAAGGGTCGCAAACACATCAGCCAGAAGAACGGCACTACTTGTGCGTTCTCTCCAGCGATCACTGGGCGCCTGGACACGCCGCCTGTCGGGCGGTCGGATCCGGCGCAAACCAGTGTAGAAGAGGCCAGCCAGTTTGATAAGACGGTGGTTTCAGAATAGACTGATCGCCATGAAGAACAATCGCGAGCCATCCCTGGACGATCTTTCCGTGTTTATCGCCGTGTGCGATGCGAAGGGATTCCGCGCCGCCGCCAAACGGCTGGGACTGGCGCCGTCGAATGTCAGCGACACCATCACGCGTCTGGAAAAGCAGCTTGGCTTGCCCCTCCTGACCCGAAACACGCGCAGCGTGACGCCAACGGAAGCAGGGCGCGAGCTGGAAGCCCGCCTGGGCCCCTTGTTGTCCCAAACGCGCACCGCCCTGCAAGAGATCAGCGCCGCGTCGACGTCAGTGACCGGATTACTGAAACTGAATGTGGCCGGTTCGGTCATGGTCGACATCTTGCCGCCGTTGATCGACCGCTTTCTTGCTGCGCACCCTGCAGTGCGCGTCGAACTGGTCGTGGATGACCGGTTGACGGACACGATTGCGCAGGGTTGTGCGGCCGGCATTCGCTATCCCGAACATCTTGCGAAGGACATGATTGCAGTACCCATCGGGCCGCGCTACCAGGAGCTGGCGCTCGCCGCGGCGCCATCGTATCTGCGGGCGCATGGCCACCCCGCGCATCCCCGCGACGTCATGGCGCACCAGTGCGTGCGTCTGCGTTTTGCCAGCGGCGCGCTCACTGCGTGGGACTTCGAGCGTGACGGTGAAAAAATCACCGTCGATCCGGCGAGCCGGTTGATCATCGGCGTCGATGCAGCCGCTGCCGGTATCGAACTGGCGCGCGCCGGACATGGATTGATCTGCACTTTCAGGAACTGGCTCGATCCGTATTTCGAGAACGGCAGTCTCGAGCCTGTCCTGACAACGTGGTGGCAACGATTCGACGGCCCCAAGCTGTATTTCCCGAGCCGACGCATGCCGGCGCCGCTGCGTGCCTTCGTCGACCTGGTCGCAGTATCGCCGGTGTCCGAGGATTGACGGTGCCGGGCCTTCAGCGCCTCAGCTGCCGCGCCAGCCGCGCCACCGCTTCCTCGATCCGCTCATACTTCGTCGCATACGAAAAACGCACATGGCGCGCAGGTGCCGCCACGCCGAAGTCATCTCCCGGCACGATTGCCACGTGCGCGTCATTGAGCAGCGCCATGCTCAGCGCCGCGCTGTCGCCGCGCAGCGGATGATCGAGCGCGGTGATGTCGGCGTAGACGTAGAACGCGCCGTCGGGCATTACCGGCACCCCGAACCCAAGCTCGCGTAATGCCGGCACCAGATAGTCGCGGCGGCGCTGGAATTCCTGGCGGCGTGCTTCGAAGATCGCCAGCGCTTCGGGCTGGAAGCAGGCCAGCGCCGCATGCTGGGCGATCGTCGGCGCGCAGATGAACAGGTTCTGCGCCAGCTTCTCGAACACGGGCACCAGGCTGTCGGGCACCACGAGCCAGCCCAGGCGCCAGCCGGTCATGTTGAAGTATTTCGAGAAGCTGTTCACCGTGATCACATCCGGGTCCAGCGCCAGCGCGCTCACCGGCACGTGGTCGTACGACAGCCCCTGGTAGATCTCGTCGACGATGGCAAAGCCGCCGCGTGTGCGCACGGCAGCGAGCATGTCGCGCAGCTGCGCCGGCGTCATCGACGTGCCGGTGGGGTTGGAGGGTGAGGCCACCAGTACGCCGCGCGTGCGCGCCGTCCAGCGCTCGTGCACATGGTGCGCGCCGAGCTGGTAGCGGTCCTCGAACGAGGAGGGCACCAGGATCGGCGTGCCGCCGAAGCTGGTCACGAAATGACGGTTGCATGGGTAGGACGGGTCGGGCATCAGGACCTCGGCGCCCTGGCCGACCAGCGCGGCGCAGGCCAGCAGCAGGCCTGCCGAGGCGCCGGCGGTGATGACGATGCGGCGCGGATCGATGTCCAGGCCCTGCGTGGCGGCGTAGTGGCCCGAGATCGCAGCGCGCAGCTCGGGCAGGCCGAGCGACTCGGTGTATTGGGTAACGCCGCCGCGGATTGCGGCGACGGCCGCATCGGCGACGATGTCGGGCGCCGTGAAATCGGGCTCGCCGACGCTCATGCTGATGATGTCGTGGCCCGCGCGCCGCAGCTGCGCGGCGGCCTTGACCATTTCCATGACGCGAAACGGTTCGATGGCGTGCACGCGCTGTGCGACCTGCAGGTTGGTGTCGAGGGAATTGGAAGACATGATGGCCGGATCGGAAAAGAAGCAATCCGGCCATCTTACAAGAACCCTAGCGGTGCGTGTGGTGCTCGGCCGTCAGGCGGCGCATCAGCGGCAGTGCGGCCAGCGCGATCAGCGTGCAGGCGATTGCCGCCAGGCCCAGCTTGTTGAACAGGCTCGTATAGATCGGGAGCGTCTGCAGCGGGTCAGTCATCCCCTGCGGCACGCTGGCCATCGTGGCCACCAGGCCGCCCAGGTATTGCGAAATGCCGACCGCCACGAAGTAGGCGCCCATCATGAAGCCGCCCATCCGCGCCGGCACGTAGCGCGCGATCATCGCCAGTCCGAGGCCGCTCACCAGCAGTTCGCCCAGCGAATACAGGCCGTAGCCCGCGATCATGATCCATGACGAGGTCAAACCATTGACCGCGAAGGCGCCGGCGAAGCCGTACGTGAAGAAGCCCGCGGCGACGACGGCAAAGCCCAGCGCGAACTTGGCGGCGATCGACAGGTCGCGCCCGGCGTCGCTGGCGCGCGTGTAGACCCAGGCCAGCACGGGGCTGAGCAGCATGATCCAGATCGCGTTTAGCGCCTGGAACTGCGCCGGCGACCAGGTGAACAGGTGGCTGCCGAACAGGCTGAAATCCAGGTCGACGTTACGCAGCGCGAACAGCGACAGCGATGTCGACATCTGCTGGTAGAAGATGAAGAAGAACACCGTCTGCAGCGTCAGCACGAGCGCGGCGACGAGGCCCGAGCGTTCGCTGGCCTGGCTGGTGCGGATCAGGTGGATGAAGATGCCCAGCACGACGAGACCCGCCAGGTACACGAACAGGCGCGCGAGCCAGCCGTATTCGAGGATGAAGGCCGATGCGATCACGGCCAGCACGCCACCGCCCAGCACCAGCGCGAGCTTGCCCCAGTTGAGCGGCAGGTTGTCCGGCGGTGAGCCGATATGCCCGATCGTACGGCGCAACAGGCCTACGGTGATCAGGCCCACCCACAGGCCGACGCTGCAGAATGCGAACGCCACGTGCCAGCCCAGTTCACCGGCGTAGTTGGCGTTGACATGGTCCTTGATGGCCGGCGTGGCCAGCATCGAGACCGTCGAGCCGACGTTGACCGCCATGTAGTAGATGGTGAAGGCGCTGTCGATCTTCGAGTCGTTGCCTTCGTAGATCTTGCGCACCAGGTTGGCGGTATTGGGCTTGAACAGGCCATTGCCGACGACGATCACGCCCAGCGCCGAAAACGTCAGCCAGGTGTTGGTCGTCGGGATGCCCATCAGCGCGTAGCCGAGCGACAGGATGATCGCGCCGATCACCATCGAGCGGCGCGTGCCGAGTACCTTGTCGCCGATCCAGCCACCGATCGCCGGCGCTACGTAGATCAGGGCGGCGGCTGCGCCCCACACCAGCGTGGCGCGGGTGTCGTCGAATCCCAGGCGCTGCACCATGAAGTAGACGATCAGCGCCTGCATGCCGTAGTAGCCGAAGCGCTCCCACAACTCGATCAGCGCGATCGTGGCGAATGAGCGGGTCTGGCTGACCGGGCGCCCGAGTGTCGTGTCCATACAAGTCCTCTGCAACTGCGCCCCGGTCAGGCCGGCGCGCAAAATCCGACGATTCTATGCGATTTGGATGGAAGACGTATCGTCGGGCACGTTGCGCCGTGCTTACAGTTTCACGACAGTCGACGGACAATAAACCCGCAAGCGAGCGCCGGTGATTGCCTAGAATCGCGCACTGACAACATCCACAAGATCCGAAAGACTCGCATGATTGACCACACCAGGCCCATGGCCGTCCGCATCGCCTGCGCATTGCTGCTCGGCGCCCTCGTCACCGCTTGCGGCGGCTCGGACAACCCGGCGGTGCCGCTCCCGCCACCAGTGGCCGTCACGCCGGTCGAAACAAAACTCGAACTGCTGTCGTCGACCACGCGCGCGATGGACACGGTCGTGTTCCGGGGCGACAGCGCCTACCTGTCGCTGGCCAACAGCGCGACCGAAGGTTCGGCCGTCCTGCGCACAGCGCTGCCCGTGACTGCCGCCTCGACCTGGCGCCCCGTGGACCTGGGCGCGTGCGCCATGGCACCGGTCGGCGACTTCATCGGGCGTTCGCCGAAGATCAAGCTGGTGGGGCAGGACGTGTGGCTGATGCAGCCGTGGGCCGATACGCCCGAGACCAGCAATGAGCACTCGACCTGCTCGTTGGGTCCAGCCGCCACCAGCTTCGCGCCGCGCGACCAGGATCTGCGCACCTGCAACGACTACTTCTGCGAGACGCTGTCGATGCAGGACCTGAAACTGGCCGGCAATCGCCTGTACAGCAACGCGGGCGGCGGCAACAACCTGCTCACCTCAAGCGATGGCGGCGCGACCTGGCAAGTGATCCGGGGCTCGAAGGATTCGCAGATGTGCTACGCGACCAAGTTCCACGTGCTGGGGGAGCGCGTGCTGGTCGGCGGCGAGTGCCCGCTCGACATGGCCTTCGTCGAGGCCTATCGCCTCACCGCAGACGGTGGCGCGCTGGCGGGCGGCGCCAAACTCCCACTGACCTTGCCAGAACTGGAAAACCGCAATGTCCAGTTCATCGAATCGGTGCCGGGCACCGAGATCGTCTACGTCGGTGTCGAAGGCGGCCTGCTGCGCAGCCTCGATGAGGGCCGCAGCTTCCGGTTCGTACTGCGCGAGCCGCTGACGAGCGCCAAAAGCTACCCGTACATCGGCGCCTTCCTGCCGCTGCGCGACAAGCCGGGCACGCTGGTGATCGGCGGCTTCGACAAACTGCATGGCCGGCCTTATCTGGCCTGGTCGGAGGACAGCGGCAACTCGTGGAAAGACATCTCGGCGCTCGTGCCGGGCTTCGACAAGAAAACCGATGACGAATTCTCGACGCCGTCGGTGTCGGCGCTGAGCCAGGATCCGCAGGGCCGCATCATCGTCGTGACCAACGAGCGCGCAGATGGCCAGGGCCGCCTGATGCTGCTGACGCTCGGTACCTGCTAGGCGGCGAACGGTCTTCAGGTTTCATGTAGGGCAAGGCTGTTGGTGGCGGCCGAATTCTGTCATGCTTCGGCTGCAGCCGCACAACCTGACATAACGACAACCAAGCCATGACAATAGCCACGATCGCCCGCCTTGCCCTGTGCATCACCGCACTCCCACTGGTCACCAGCACGTTCGCGTTTGCGCAGAACGCCGAGCGCCAGTTCAAGAGCGTCACGCAGAACGGCAACACGCTCGAGATCGCGACGGCCGACGGGCGCTACCTGATCAAGCCGTATTCGAGCGCGATTGTCGAGACCACCTTCATCCCGAATGGCGAGCAGCTGGACCCGGCCTCGCATGCGGTGATCCTGGCCCCGGTGCAGGCCCCGGCCAGCTTCAAGGACGACGGCGCGCGCATCACCTACGCCACCGACGGCATCGCGGTCACGGTCGAGCGCAAGCCGTTTCGCATCGCTTATACGTACAAGGGCAAGCCACTCGTGACCGAGAAACGTGGCTTTGGCCGCGTCGACGGCATGGACACCATCGAATTCGGGCTTGACGACGGCGAGGCGCTGTACGGCGGCGGGGCGCGTGCGCTCGGCATGAACCGGCGCGGCAACCGCCTGCGTCTGTACAACAAGGCCGACTACGGCTACGCCGAACGTTCCGAGCTGCTCAACTTCACGATCCCGGTGGCGCTGTCGTCGAAAAAATACGCGATCCACTTCGACAATCCACAGGTCGGCTGGCTCGATTTCGACAGCCGCAAGGACGGTACGCTGCGCTATGAAGTCATCGGCGGGCGCAAGACCTACCAGGTTGTCGCGGGCGATACCTGGGACGCCGTCATGGCCGGCTACACCGACCTGACGGGCCGCCAGCCGCTGCCGCCGCGCTGGGCCTTCGGTAACTTCGCCAGCCGCTTCGGCTACAAGACCGAGGCCGAGACACGCGCCATCGTCGACAAGTTCGCGCAAGAGAAGATTCCGCTCGACGCCGTCGTGCTCGACCTGTACTGGTTCGGCAAAACGGTGCAGGGCACGATGGGCAATATGGACTGGGACCGCGACACGTTCCCGCACGCCGAAAAAATGATGGCCGACTTCAAGGCCAAGGGCGTCAAGACGGTGGTCATCACCGAGCCGTTCGTGCTGACCACGTCCAAGCGCTGGCAGGAAGCCGTCGACAAGAACGTGCTGGCGCTGGACGGCGCCGGCAAGCCGGCCACGTATGACTTCTACTTCGGTAACACGGGCCTGATCGACCTGTACAAACAGGAAGGGCGCGACTGGTGGTGGAACATCTACCGCGACCTGAAAAAGGGCGGCGTCACGGGCTGGTGGGGCGACCTGGGCGAACCGGAACTGCATCCGTCAAACCTGGTGCACGGCACCGGCACGGCGGACCAGGTCCACAATATTTATGGCCACGACTGGGCGCGCCTGATCGCCGAAGGCTACCGGCGTGAATTCCCGGCCGAGCGGCCATTCATCCTGATGCGCGCCGGTTACTCGGGCTCGCAGCGCTTCGGCATGATCCCGTGGTCGGGTGACGTCAGCCGCAGCTGGGGCGGTCTACAGTCCCAGATGGAAATCTCGCTGCAGATGGGCATGCAGGGCCTGGCGTACATGCACTCGGACCTGGGCGGCTTTGCCGGCGCGGTGCTCGACGACGAACTGTACGTGCGCTGGCTCCAGTACGGCGTGTTCCAGCCGATCTTCCGCCCGCATGCGCAAGAGGCGGTGGCGTCCGAACCCGTGCTGCGCTCCGAACGCACCAAGGTGCTGGCACGCGAAGCGGTATGGCTGCGCTACGCGATGCTGCCGTATAACTACACGATCGCGTTCGACAACCAGCAGACCGGCATGCCGCTGATGCGCCCCCTGATGTTCGTCGAAACCGATCCGGCTCAGCCGATCGAACGCTCCTCGACCTATCTGTGGGGCCCGGATTTCCTCGTCACGCCGATCGTCAAGCCGGGCGCCACGCGCGCCGAGGTGTACTTCCCGACCACGGGCAGCGTGTGGTTCGACTTCCATACGGGCCAGGCGCACAAGGGCGGCATCCTGGAAACCGTGCGGCCGGTCGACGCCAACATCCCCGTCTACGTGCGCGCCGGCGCGTTCGTGCCAATGGCAAAGGTGGTGCAGACGACGCGCGACTACACGGGCCGCCACATCGACCTGCATTACTACCACGATGCCTCGGTCAAGACCTCCAGCGGCAAGCTGTATGACGACGATGGCGAGACGGCCGGCGCCTTCGCGGCGGGCAAGTACGAGATCGTGCGCTTTGCCAGCCGCCTGGGCGAGGCAGACGGCAAAACGCAGCTCGAGATCGGCTTTGCCACCGAAACCGGCAAGGCGATGACTGCCGTCCCACGGGGCTTTTCGCTGAAGGTGCACAACGTGGCGGCCAAACCGCGGGCGGTGACCGTTGACGGACGCGCCGTGCGCTTTGTGTTCAACGCCCAGCAGCACCTGCTGGAAGTGCCGGTTGCGGCGAAGGCCGGTCAGGCGGCGCAGGTAGTCGTCACGCTGTAACGGCGCGTGGTCTGGACGGTGCTCTGGCGAACATCGCGCATGGGTGAAGTTCGCTACATTGGAGGCTTCATTTCAGGAGCCCCCAATGACGACCACCGCACCAGCCAATCCCCTCGTATTCCGTAGCGAGTTCGAACACGTCGGCCTCGACGAATCCGAGACCATCCACGCGCTGCAAACCGTGTTTGCCAATATGGCCAAGAAGGTGGCAGACGCCGAGGGCCACGCCAGCCGCGCCGTGCACGCCAAGGGCCACGCCCTGGTGCGCGGCAAGCTGACCGTGCTGGACAACCTGCCGCCGCAACTGGCCCAGGGCCTGTTCGGCCAGGCCGGTACCTATGACGTGCTGCTGCGATGGTCGTCGCCACCGGCCGAGCAGTTGCCGGACGGTGTCTCGACCCACCGCGCCGTGGCGATGAAAGTGCTGAACGTGCCGGGCGAGCGCTTCGACACGGCCAAGAGCGGCAACTCGCAGGACTTCCTGATGGTGAACGGCCCGGTGTTCTCGGCGCCCGATCCGCAGGGGTTCCTCAAGAGTGTGAAGATGCTGGCAGCGACCACCAACGCATCGGAAACCGGCAAGAAGATCATCTCGGCCGTGCTGCGCACCGCTGAAAATGCACTGGAAGCGGTCGGTGGCGAGAGCGGCATGCTCAAGGCACTGGGCGGCGAGCCGCAGCACCATCCGCTGGGCGAGACCTACTTCAGCCAGACGCCCTACCTGTACGGCCAGTACATGGCCAAGCTGTCGCTGGCGCCCGTCGCGCCCGAACTGCTGGCGCTCGATGGCGCATCGATCAAGACCGAAGACGACGCGCAGCGCCACGCGATCGGCTCGCACTTCGCGTCGCAGGGCGGCGAGTGGGAACTGCGCGTGCAGCTGAACGTCGATGTCGAGAAGATGCCGATCGAGGATGCCTCGGTCGAGTGGCCGCAGGACCTGAGTCCGTTCATCGCCGTGGCGCGCGTGCGCCTGGCACCGCAAACGAGCTGGGATGCGTCGCTGGAAAAGCTGGAAGACGAAATCGCCTACGACCAGTGGAACTGCCTCGTCGAACACCGCCCGCTCGGGTCAGTCAACCGCGCGCGGCGTCAGGTGATGGCCACCTCGCGCGAATTCCGCTCGGAGTTCAACCGCTGCCCGATCCACGAGCCGTCGGCATGACAGTGCTGTGACTAGCGGGCCACGATCAAGCGCAGCCCCAGTCCGATGAACACTGCCCCTGCGATCCGGTCAAGCCACATGCCGGCCGTGGGGGTGCGATTCAGCCACCCGCCGATCGTCCCCGAAAAGTAGCCGAGCAGGCCGAAGATCACGGCCGCCTGCAGCGTGAAGACAATCCCCAGCACGCCGATCTGCAGATTGGCATCGCCGCGCGCCGCAACGACAAATTGCGGCAGAAACGACAGGAAGAACAACACCACTTTCGGATTGATCGCCGCGGCCACCAGGCCTTTGGCGAACAGGCGCCCGGCCGGTTCGTTCGATAATCCCTCACCAGAGACGCGCGCGCCGCCACGGCTGCGAATCGCGCCCCAGCCCATCCAGATCAGGTACAGGCCACCGGCGACCTTGAGCGCCGTGAATGCCGTCGGTGATGCCGCGATCAGCGCACTCACGCCAATGACAGCCAGCAGCGTATGACTCAGGCAGCCGAAGGCGCAGCCAAGCCCGAAGGCCACGCCGCGCATGCGCCCCTTGGCAATGCCGGTGCTGAGCACCATCAGGTTGTCGGGGCCGGGAGAGAGCGTGATCAGGATGGCGGCGGCGAGAAAGCCGAAGAGCTGTTCGGGCGAAAGCATGGTGGCGGCGAGATGAAGAAAGGGCGAACAGCATAGCGCATGTTCGCCCTTCGTCAAGCATCCCGCAGTGCGGGGTCAAGCGCTCATCACGCCTTCTTGCAGCTCAGTTCCTTGGCGTTCTCGCCCCACTTGATGGTGACCTTGCCATTCTGTTCCTTGAACTGTTCGCCGCGGTTGCCGTAGGCGACGCCGTTGTCGCTTGGCTCGCCGCGCAGCAGCACGTGTTCCTTGTTGCGCGCTGCGACCATCGACGCTGGCGTGGTTTCGAGGAAGAAGGCGGTGATCTTGCTCTTGTCGCTGCAGGTGTACTTGACCGGGCCCTTGGCCTTGGTGACTTTGTAGGCCGTCTGCAGCTGCATGGCGCGGGTGCCGTAGGCATTGTTGATGCAGGTGGTCATGTCCTTGGCGTCGGCGCATTGCTTGACGCCGTCCCACCACTTGGTGTGCTGTTCCTGCAGCGTCTTGCCGGCACCGGCATCGATTTTTTCCAGCGCTGCGCGGTACATCGCGTAGATCAGGCCTTCCGATTCGGCCGAGCCGGGATGGCCGCAGACCTTGGCTTCGGCCGAGCCGATGCCCTTGGCGCAAAAGCCTGGCATCGAGACAGCTTGCGCGCCGATCGGCAGGGCGAGGGCAGCGGCGAGAATGAGCAGTTTTTTCATGAGGATTCCTTATGGTGGTGGTCGCGGCGCATTGATGGGGGCGCCGTCGTGAATTGGGTCAGGCGGATTTGTTCGGAATTTTGCTCAGGTCGAGTTCAATCCAGGTCGGCGTGTGGTCGCTGGGCTTTTCGCGTCCGCGCATGAATTTGTCCACGCCGGCCGCCTTGAGTGCCGGCGCCAGCGCAGGGCTCAGCAGTAAGTGGTCGATGCGGAGGCCAGCGTCGCGGCCGAACGCGTTGCGGAAGTAATCCCAGAACGTGTAAATCGTCTCGTCGGGATGCAGTGCGCGCAGCGAATCGAGCCAGCCCTGTTCCATCAGGCGCCCGAACGCAGCGCGGGTCTCGTCGCGGAACAGCGCGTCGTCGACCCAGCGTTCGGGCTTGTAGACATCGCGCTCGGTCGGGATCACATTGAAGTCGCCGGCCAGCACGGCCGGCACGCCTGCGGCCAGCAGCTCGAGGCCGCGCAGGCGCAGGCGCTCCATCCAGGCCAGCTTGTAGTCGTATTTGGGGCCGGGCGCCGGATTCCCGTTTGGCAGGTACAGGCAGGCGATCAGGATGCCCTGGTAGGCCACCTCGAGGTAGCGGCTTTGCTCGTCGGCGTCGTCGCCCGGCAGGCCGCGCTGCACTTCCTGCGCCGGCTCGCGCGTGACGATCGCCACGCCATTCCAGCTTTTCTGGCCGTGCCAGAGTGCGTGGTAGCCAGCCGCTTCGATCGCCGCGATCGGGAATTTTTCCTGCGGCGCCTTGAGTTCTTGCAGGCACACGACGTCGGGCTGGCGCTCCTCGAGATAGTGCAAGAGGGCGTCCAGCCTGCTGTTGATACTGTTGACGTTGTAGGTGGCGAGCAGCATGGGGTGTTCCGCAATCGTGACAGGTAATTATGACAATATTGCGTGGAATCAGTCGCACGCCTTATCGGGCGCGCGTCGGTACATATACGTAAAACAGTATGATCTTATGGCGAATAGTTCGTTTTCTCATATAAGTGTTTGTTCTATACTTCGATCATCGAATATTGTTGCTGGAGATTTTTGCATGATCAACCGCCGTTCCCTCATCCTCTGCGCCGTTGCGCTGGGCAGTTCGCTCACCATGGGCATGGCTCAAGCCGACCAGCTGGCCGACATCAAGAAAAAAGGCCAGATCGTGTTCGGGGTGCTCGGCACCGATGAACCGAACAGCTTCATCGACCCGAAGACGCGCCAGCTGGTGGGCTACGAGATCGACGTCGCTACCGCCGTGGCCAAGAAAATCGGCGTCAAGCCGGTGTTCAAGCAGCTGGCCGTGTCGGCCCGCATCCCCGAGCTGCAGCAGGGCCACGTCGACATCCTGGCGGCCACGCTCACGCACAACAAGGAACGTGAAGCGCAGGTCGACTTCGCGCTGACGCATTTCGTCACCGGTTCGAAGGTCATGGTGCGCAAGAACAGCGGCATCACGGCGCTGCCGCAACTGGCGGGCAAGAAGGTCGTCACGGTCCGCGGCGGCACGCAGGAAACCAATATGAAGAAGGCCGTACCGACGGCCAGTATCGTCACCTTCGAGAATACCCAGCAAGCGTTCCAGGCACTGCGCCAGGGCAAGGGTGCGGCCTACGTCAACGACGAGTCGTCGCTGCTGGCCGACTACGGCAAACTGGGCCCGGCTGCAAAGGACTTCGTGATCCTGCCGCAGTCGATCGGCGTCGAGCCGATCGCCCTCGGTCTGCGCAAGGGCGAGGCGGGGCTCAAGACCGTCGTCGACCAGGCGCTGCGCGAGCTCGAAGCCAATGGCGCGGCCGAAAACCTGTTCGTTAAATGGTATGGCCCTGGCACGCGCGCCAATATCGCCAAGCGGACCTTCAAGATCAGCACTGACAAGATCTGACCTTGGCGCTGTTCGATCCGACCATCCTGCAATCCGGCGAGTACCACGACTGGCTGGTGCAGGGCTTCATCCTGTCGATCCAGCTGACCGTGATCAGCTTCGCCTTCGCGCTGCCGTTCGGCGCGCTGGTGGCGGTGATGCGCACGTCGACGTCCGGACTGCTGCGCGCGGTCGGCACCACGCTCGTCGAATCGATCCGTAACGTGCCGCTGCTGGCGCACCTGCTGTTCTGGTATTTTGCCTTCCCCGAGCTGCTGCCCGAGGGCCTGCGCGAGATCCTGTACGCGAACAATCCCGAAGTAGTATGCGCCGTCATCGCGCTCACACTCTACAGCGGCGTGCACATGGCCGAGGATATCCGCAGCGGTATCCGCGCGGTGCCCGCGACCCAGCTGGAAGCAGCCCGTTCGCTGGGCCTGGGGCGCGCCGCGGCGGTGCGCCTCGTGCTGCTGCCGCAGGCGCTGCGCGCTTCCGTGCCGCCGCTCTTGTCGCAGACGGTCAATCTGTGGAAGGACACCAGCGTGGCCACCGTGATCGGCGCAGCCGAGATGATGTACCAGGCCGCACGCGTCGAGACGGCGAGCTTTCGCAGCCTCGAGGCGTTCACCTTTGCCACGCTGGCTTACCTGACCGTCTCGCTGCTTATTTCGGCGGCGGCCTACCTGTTCCAGCGCCGCTATCCGGTGCGCACGGCGGCCTGACCATGAAAGCGTCCCGATGCTGGAACTGATCGATACCTACTGGCTGTACTTCCTGGTCGGCCAATACCCGGATGGCCCGCTGGGCGGCCTGGTGCTCACCGTCCTGCTGTCCGGCGCCGCGCTGCTGCTGGCCATGCCGCTCGGCCTGATGCTGGGCATTGCGCGCGTGAGCCGCCGGCGCGCCATCAGCCTGCCGGTGGGCGCGTTCGTGCAGCTCGTGCGCGCCGTGCCGCTGCTGCTGGTGCTGTTCTGGGTGTACTTCTTCTTGCCGGCCGTGACCGGCGTGAAGACCTCGCAGGCCGCGACGATGCTGATCGTGCTGGTGGTGTTTGACAGCGTGTATCTGGCCGAGATCGTGGCGGCGGGCATCCGCGCGCTGCCGAAAGGGCAGCTGGAAAGCGCCCGCTCGCTGGGCCTGGGCTACGGCCAGGCGCTGCGCCACGTCGTGCTGCCGCAGACCTTGCGCCACGGCCTGCCTTCGATCGTGAACCAGCTGGTCTCGACGATCAAGGCGACCTCGCTCGGCTACATCATCGGCCTGTCGGAAGTCTCGTTCATCGCCACGCAGATCAACACGCTCGTGTTCACCCGGTCGGTGGAGGTGTACCTGATCCTGGCGCTGACCTATTTCATCCTGTGCTTCGGCCTGTCGCGCCTGGCCTTCCTGCTCGAACGGCGCCTGCAGCGGCGGCCCGTCGGCGCGCACTGAATTCCTGAAAGAAGCGAACGATGATCGTTCTCGATAACGTCAACAAGTATTACGGTGATTATCACGCGCTGGTGGGGATCACCGAGCGCGTGGAAAAAAATGAAGTACTGGTCGTGTGCGGGCCATCGGGGTCGGGCAAGTCGACGCTGATCCGAACGCTCAACCGGCTCGAAGACATCGACGGCGGCCGCATCGCCATCGACGGGCGCGATATCTACGCCAAAGGCTTTGACGTGAACGCGCTGCGCGCCGGCATCGGCTTCGTGTTCCAGCAATTCAACCTGTTCCCGCACCTGACGGCGCTCGAGAACTGCATGCTGGCGCCGGTGCAGCTGGGGCGCGCCAGCAAGGCTGAAGCGCGCGCACAATCGATGCTGCTGCTCGATCAGGTGGGCCTGGCCCACAAGGCCGATGCCTATCCGGACGCGCTGTCGGGCGGCCAGCAGCAGCGCGTGGCGATTGCCCGTGCGCTGGCCATGCGGCCGTCGATCATGCTGTTCGACGAGCCCACCAGCGCGCTCGATCCGGAGATGGTGGGCGAGGTGCTGCAAGTGATGCGCTCGCTGGCAAAACAGGGCATGACGATGGTCTGCGTGACCCACGAGATGGGGTTCGCGCGCGACGTGGCCGACCGCATCTGGTTCATGGCCGAAGGTAAAATCCTGGAGAAGGGCGCACCCGGCGACTTCTTCGCCAATCCGCAGCACCCCCGCGCCATCCAGTTTCTCGCCGATCGCAACCGCAACTAACATCCTGCCACGGCGGGCATGCACAGTTTCGTGGACGCCATGCACATGCAGGGTAGCGGTTTGGTATTTATAATGGCTGGCCGGTAGGCACATCTGTGCGTGCCGATCATGCTTTTCCACTATGCCGATGCCGGCTTCCTTTTACCGTGCCACTTGAAGCTTTCCCGCGATGACGTCCAATTCTGCCAACTTCGATGAAGATGCACGCCTCGCCGTCCTCGATTCCTTCGGCATCCTCGATACGCCGCCGGAACGCTCGTTCGATGACGTGGTGCGCCTGGTCAGCCAGCTGCTCGATGCGCCGATTGCTGCCGTCAACCTGATCGCGCGCGGGCGCCAGTGGTTCAAGTCGGAGATCGGCCTTGGCACGCGCGAAATGCCGCTCGATAATTCGATCTGTCGCCACGCCCTGCTGGAGCAAGAGCAGATGATCGTGGCCGACACCCAGGACGATCCCCGCTTCAGCTGCAACCCGCTCGTCACGGCCGATGGCGGCCTGCGCTTTTATGCTGGCGCCGTGCTGCGCACGCGCGACGGCGTACCGCTCGGCACCCTGTGCGTGCTCGACAAGAAACCGCGGCCGGAAGGGCTGACCGAGCAGCAGCAGTTCATGCTCACGACGATGGCGCACCAGGTCATGAGCCAGATCGAGCTGCGCCGGGCGCTGACTGACCAGGAAGCGCTGAACGAGGCACTGCGCCGCGCCGACCAGCGCAAGGATGAATTCCTGGCGATGCTGGCGCACGAGTTGCGCAATCCGCTGGCGCCGATCGTCTCGGCGGCCACGATGCTGTCGAGTTTCGAGCTCCAGCCAAGCATGGTGCAGCGCGCTGCCGATATCATCGCGCGCCAGGCGGGCCACATGACATCCCTGATCGACGACCTGCTCGACGTGTCACGCGTCACGCGCGGCAAGGTGGAGCTCGAATTCGTCGAACTTGACCTGAAGGATGTCCTGGCCGACGCGGTCGAACAGGTACGGCCGCTGATCGAGAAGCACGGCCATCGGCTGGTGCAGGAGGCGATGCCGATGCCGGCACTGGTCGTGGGCGACCGCAAGCGCCTGGTGCAGGTCATGACCAACTTGCTCAGCAACGCGGCCAAGTACACGCTCGAGGGCGGGCGCATCGAGGTGCGCCTGGCCACGCGCGGCGCGCTGCTCGACCTGACGATCAGCGACGACGGCATCGGCATGTCTCCCGAGCTGATCGCCACTGCGTTTGACCTCTTCTCGCAGGGCACGCGCGGGCTGGATCGCAGCCAGGGCGGCCTGGGCATCGGGCTGGCGCTCGTGCGCAGCCTGCTCAAGCTGCATGGCGGCGAAGTAACCGCCGCCAGCGACGGGCCGGGTTGCGGCAGCACGTTCCGGGTCACGCTGCCGCTGTCGTCGCGCGCTGGCGCCGTTGCACCAACTGCAGGGACGGATGCGCAGCAAGGCAATCCGGCCGCGCTGCGCATCGGCGTGGTCGACGACAATGAAGACGCCGCCGTGACGCTGGCGCTGCTGCTCGAGACACTGGGTCACACGGTGTCGGTAGCCCATTCGGCGGGCGCCGCGCTGGAAGCGCTGCCGGCGTTCGAGCCGGACGTGTGCCTGCTCGATATCGGCCTGCCCGAGATGAATGGATTCGAGCTGGCACGGGCACTGCGCGCCAGGCCCGGGACCGACCATGCGATCCTGATCGCCGTCACCGGCTACGCGCAGGAGAAAGACCGCGCCGAAGCACGCGCCGCAGGCTTTCACGACTTGTTCGCCAAACCGGTTGACCTCGAGGTGCTGGGCGCGGCGCTGGTGCAGATCGAACGGCGTCGGCGCTAGCCTGCTGTGCGACGGGGTCCGCGTGCGTCAGGCAAAATTTGCTTCTGATTTACGCACAAGGGACACACCATGACGCAGCGCTACCAACCGATCACCCGCCTGGGCCTGGGCGGCACGGGCTTTGGCGACATGTACCACGCCACCAGCGACGAAGCGGCCCAGGCGACCGCCGACGCCGCATGGGACGCCGGCATCCGCTACTTCGACACTGCGCCGCACTACGGCGCCGGCCTGTCCGAACACCGCTTCGGGCACGCACTGCGCCGCCGCCCGCGCGCCGACTACACGCTCTCGACCAAGGTCGGCCGCCTGCTGGCCCCATCCACCCCGGGCGAGATCGCCGCGCCGTTCGTCGGCGCCTTGCCATTCAAGCGAGTCATCGACTACACGGCCGACGGCGCGCGCCGTTCAGTCGAGGACAGTCTGCAGCGCATGGCACTGGCGTCCATCGACATCGTCTATGTGCATGACCTGTCGCCCGACATGTTTGGCGACCAGTTCGACCATTACTACCGGATCGCATCCGGCCCGGGCGGCGCCTTCGAGGGGTTGACGAAGCTGCGCGAGGAGGGCGTCATCAAGGCCTGGGGGCTGGGCGTCAACACGGTCGAACCATGCCTGCGCGCGCTGCGCGATGCCGACCCCGACATTTTTTTGCTGGCCGGGCGCTACACGCTGATGGAAACGACGCCGCTGGCCGAACTGTTCCCCCTATGCGCCGAGCGCGGCGCAAAGGTCGTCATCGGCGGGCCATTTAACTCAGGCTTCCTGGCCGGCGGGCCGAATTACGATTACGGCCCGGCTGATGCGGACAAGCTGGCGCAGCGCGACCGCTTGCGCAAAGTCGCGGTCGACCACGGCGTCGACCTGGCTGCCGCCGCGCTGCAGTTCGGCCTGGCGCATCCGGTGGTCGCCGCGACGATCCCGGGCGCAAGCAGCCCCGAGCACCTGCGGCGCAATGCGGTCTTGATGGAGATGGCGATTCCGAAGGCGTTCTGGAAAGCGCTGCGCACCGAGGGTCTGGTGGCCGAAGACGCGCCATTGCCATAACCTGCCTGCCGCCCAAAAGCCGGGGTCAGGTCTGACATTCGGACACGGCCTCGGCAGTTGGGTAGCCGGGTTAGTCGGAAATAGCTGTCACATCGCGATGCTAATGCTGGTCATGACACTATTGGACGTGATTAAGGCTGAGTTCGTGTCCGAATGTCAGACCTGACCCCGGCTGTGACCCCGCTATTAGAAGTGACTAAGGCTGAGGTCGTGTCCGAATGTCAGACCTGACCCCGGCTGTGCAGCCGTGATCCGGTCAGGCAATATCGGCCAGGATCGCATCTGAACGCTTAGAACCCTTCTTCCGGCGTCAGATAGCGCCACTGACCCACGGGCAGGTCGCCCAGCTTGACGCGCCCGATCCGCACGCGCTTGAGGCCCAGCACCTTCAGGCCGACCATGTCGCACATACGACGGATCTGGCGCTTGCGGCCTTCCATCAAAGTGAAGCTCAACTGGTCCTCGTTCTGCCAGCGCACCTTGGCCGGCAGCAGCGGTTTGCCATCCATCCACAGGCCGTGTTTCAGCTTCTTGAGTTCACTGTCGGGCAGCGTGCCCGGCTTCGTGTACTCCACGCGCACCAGGTATTCCTTTTCAATGGACGTCGTCTCGCCAATCAGCTGCTTGGCAATGCGGCCATCCTGCGACAGCACCAACAGGCCCACGGAATCGATGTCCAGGCGGCCGCAGGGAACGAGGCTGCGCAACTGGGTCGGGTGGAACTGCTCGGTTGACGGATCATCGGCCCAGCGGTTCTCGGGCCGGATCAGCGCCACGGCCGGCGTGTAGCCGTCTTCGGCCTGGCCGCTGACGTAGCCGACCGGTTTGTGGATCAGCACCGTGACGCGCTTGGACTGCTCGGCGGCGGCCTGGCGCTCGACCGTGATGCGCTGCGTCGGCAGCACCTTGCTGCCCAGCTCCGACACCACCTGGCCGTCCACTCGCACCCAGCCGCGCGCGATCCATTCATCGGCTTCGCGGCGCGAGCACAGGCCCAGTTCGGACATTCGTTTGGAGAGGCGGAGCGGTTCGGTCATTGTCAAAGCTTTTCGGTGGAGGAGTAAATATCAGATCTTGAGCGCGTCGAGCAGGTCCGTTTCGAGCTGGACCTGGATGCGCGGGTTGTTCAGGGCAGGGCCGTCGACGAGGAACACGTCTTCGACGCGCTCGCCCAGCGTCATGATCTTGGCAGTGTGCAGGTTGATGCGGTAGCGCGTCAGCACGCTCGAGACCGCATACAGCAGGCCCATACGATCGTTGGCGGCGATCGACAGCACGTGGAACTGGCCCCGTTCGTCGGGCCGCACTTCGACCGTTGGCGTGATCGGGAACGTGCGCGACATGCGCGACAGGCGCCCGCGGCACGGTGGCGGCAGCGGTTCCTGCGACACCAGCAGGGCGCTCAGTTCATGCTCGATCAGGTTGATGATGTCGCGGTAGCTGCCGGCGAAGTGTTCGTCGGCCACCATGAAGCTGTCGAGCGCATAGCCATGGCGCGTCGTGTGGATCTTGGCGTCGAGGATGGAGAAATCCTTGCGGTCGAAGTAGCTGCAGATGCGCGCGAACAGGTCGGGTTGATCCTTGATGTACACGGCCACCTGCAGGCCTTCGCCGATCGGCGCCAGGCGCACCCGCACCACGGGCTTGTCGCTGTCGACCTTGTCGTGCAGGGCGCGCGTCTGCCAGGCGATGTCGGACGCGTCGTGGCGCAAAAAGTACGCGACGTCCAGCTGCTTCCACAACGCTTCGTGCGCATCGACCGGCAGGCCAAACAGGCGCAGCGTGGCCAGCGCCTCTTTCTGGCGCGCGCGCAGCTCGCGGTCGGCCGAATGCGGTTCGCCCCCCAGCACGCGCAGCGTCGTCTTGTACAGGTCTTCCAGCAGCTTGGCCTTCCACGCATTCCAGACCTTCGGGCTGGTGCCGCGGATGTCGGCCACGGTCAGCAGATACAACGCCGTCAGGTGGCGTTCGTCCTTGACCACGGCGGCAAACGCCGCGATCACGTCAGGATCGGACAGGTCCTGCTTCTGTGCGACCTGCGACATCGTCAGGTGCTGCTCGACGAGGAACACCACCAGTTCGGTATCGGCCTCGGTCATGCCATGGCTGCTGCAGAACTGGCGCGCGTCGTCCATGCCGAGTTTGGAGTGGTCGCCGCCACGGCCCTTGGCGATATCGTGGAACAGCGCGGCCACGTACAGCACCCAGCGGTCGCGGAAGTCGGCGATCAGCTGGCTGCAGAACGGGTATTCGTGCGCATGTTCGGGCATCGTGAAGCGGCGCAGGTTACGCACCACCATCATGATGTGCTGGTCGACCGTGTAAGCGTGGAACAGGTCGTGCTGCATCTGGCCGACGATCTTGCGAAACGCCGGCAGGTAGCGGCCCAGGATGCCGAATTCGTTCATGCGGCGCAGTGCGTGCACCATGCCGCGCGGCGCCTGCAGCACGCGCAGGAACAGCGCCTTGTTGACCGGATCGGCGCGGTACGCGTCGTCGATCTGGGTGCGTGCATGCCACAGCGCGCGGGTGGCGCGCGCGGTCATGCCCTTGATGTCGTGGCGCTCGGTCATCACGACGAACAGTTCGAGGATCGCGGTGGGCGTCTGTTCGAACGTGTCGTCCTGCGCGATGTCGATCAGGTTCCCCATCTGCAAAAAGTGGGCGCTGATCGGGAAGGCGACGGCTGGCTGCGGGAACAGCTGGGCCTCGATATTCTGCAGCAGGATGGTGTTGAGCTGCGTGACAGTCTTGGCGGCCCAGTAGTAGCGCTGCATCAGCAGTTCGCTCGGACGGCGCACGTTCGGGCCGTCGTCCGTCTCGACCAGGCCCAGCGTGTTGGCAATCGCCGTCTGCACGTCGAACACCAAACGGTCTTCGCGCCGCTTGGTGTGCAGGTGCAGGCGGATGCGGATGTCCTTGAAGGCGCTTTCCTTTTCCATCAACTGGCGCGCTTCCATGCGCGTGATCAGCTCGCGCGTGGCGAGCTGCCCCCAGCTGTCGGCCAGGCCCGCGGCCTTGGCCACCCACATGATCACCTGCAGGTCGCGCAGCGCGCCCGGGCTTTCCTTGACGTTCGGTTCGAGCGCGAACGCCGTGTATTCGTGCTTGGCGTGACGCAGGCGCATCTCGGCCGTCTTGGCCCGGAAGAACGCCTGTGGGTCGAGCGCCTCGCGGTAGCGCTGCTGCAGCGTGTCGAACAGCGGCTCGTTGCCGGTGACCAGGCGCGCCTCGAGCAGGCTTGTTTGCACCGTGATGTCAGCCGCCGATTCAATCAGGCATTCGTCGACCGTGCGGATGCTGTGGCCGATCTCCAGGCCCAGGTCCCACAGCAGCTGGACCAGGCCTTCGAGGCGCGCCTGCGTGATCGCGTCCGGCGGGGCGGCCAGCAGGATCAACAGGTCGACGTCCGAATATGGAAACAGCTCGCCGCGTCCGTAGCCGCCCACGCCCACCAGCGCCGTGCCGGCCGGCAGGCCGGCCGCCTGCCAGGCATCGATCAGTACCGCATCGACGACCTGGCGCAGGTTGCGCAGCAGTTTTTCGGGCATGCCGTCTTCCTGGAACGCCTGGAACACGAGCTGGCGCTCATTCTTGAGGCGCTGGCGCAGCGTGGTGCGGACGGTGTCCAGGTGTTCGGCGTGACCCATGGCCGGCTCCTTATGCCGCTGCGGCGGCAGGGGCAGGCGCAGACCAGACAAAGTCCGGCCCGAGCAGCGGCAGGGCGATCGCCGGCGGCGGCGGGCTGCCGGCCGACAGCGTCAAGACTTCGACGCCGGTCTCGGTGACCAGCACCGTGTGCTCCCACTGCGCCGACAGGCTGCGGTCTTTTGTCTTGATGGTCCAGCCGTCCGGCATTTCCTTGATGTCGCGCTTGCCGGCATTGATCATCGGCTCGATCGTGAAGATCATGCCGGGTTGCAGGACTTCGAGCGTGCCCGGGCGGCCGTAGTGCAGCACTTGCGGCTCTTCGTGGAACGAGCGGCCCACGCCGTGGCCGCAGAATTCGCGCACCACGCTGTAACCGTTCTTTTCGGCGTGCTGCTGGATCGCGTAGCCGATGTCGCCCAGGTGCTTGCCCGGCTTGACGGCGGCGATGCCCAGCCACATGCACTCGAAGGTGACTTCAGACAGGCGGCGCGCCATGATCGACGGTTCGCCGACCAGGTACATGCGGCTGTTGTCGCCGTGGAAGCCTTCCTTGGTGATCGGCGTGATGTCGATGTTCAGCGCGTCGCCGCTCTTGAGCACGCGGTCGCCCGGGATGCCATGGCAGATCACGTCGTTGAGCGAGGCGCAGATCGAGCCCGGGAACGGTGGGTAGCCAGGCGGGGCGTAGTTAAGCGTGGCCGGGATCGTGCCTTGCACGTTGACCATGTACTCGTACGCCAGGCGGTCGAGCTCGCCGGTGGTGATGCCAGGCTTGATGAACGGAGTGATATAGTCCAGCACTTCCGAGCCGAGGCGGCAAGCGACGCGCATGCCGTCGATTTCTTCGAGGGTCTTGATGATGGTGGCCATAGGAGAGTCGTATCCTGCGTGGTATCGGGTGAGCGCCCGGCGACCGGGGTGGCAATGGTCGGGGCAGTATGGCCGCCATTATAAGTGATGTCGCGTCACAGCTGTAAGGCAGGGACAGAGCCTGGGGCAACGCGCCGCCTGGCCCGGCTGCGATTGCACGCTTGAATAATGCTGACAATTCCGCTAGAATCTCGGGTTGCTCGGATTCGCATCGTGCAACGTTGTAAAAATAAAGTTTTTTAATTGATAGAAATCGCGAATGTGGCCCTAAAAGGGTGCCTGCTTGGTGACTGGCCACATTCAAGACCCAACCCTGGAGAATTACATGTCCGTTACTATGCGCGAAATGCTGGAAGCCGGTATTCACTTCGGCCACCAGACCCGTTTCTGGAATCCAAAGATGGCACCGTTCATCTTCGGTCATCGCAACAAGATCCACATCATCAACCTGGAAAAAACCATGGCGATGTATCAGGATGCGATGAAAACCATCAAGCAGATCTCCGCCAACCGCGGCACGATCCTGATGGTCGGCACCAAGCGTCAGGCTCGCGACATCATCGCAGCTGAAGCGCAACGCGCCGGCGTCCCATACGTCGACCAGCGCTGGCTCGGCGGCATGCTGACCAACTTCAAGACCATCAAGACGTCGATCAAGCGCCTGAAGGAAATGGAAGTCCTGGTCGAAGACGGCTCGGTCGAGAAGATGTCGAAAAAAGAAGCGCTGATGTTCTCGCGCGAAATGATCAAGCTGCAAAAGTCGATCGGCGGCATCAAGGATCTGGGCGGCGTGCCAGACGCGATCTTCGTCGTTGACGTCGGCTACCACAAGGGTACGATCACCGAAGCCGGCAAGCTGGGCATCCCGGTCATCGGCATCGTCGACACCAACCACTCGCCAGAAGGCGTCACCCACATCATCCCGGGTAACGACGACTCGTCGAAAGCCATCAGCCTGTACGCACGCGGCGTTGCCGATGCGATCATCGAAGGTCGCGCCAGCGCGACCAACGAAGTGGCTGACATGGTCAAGGCAGCCGGCGGCGACGACTTCGTCGAAGTTTCCGAGCAGGCATAAGTGATGGCAGGCCATGTGCCTGCTGCCACATAGAAGGGGGCGCCGGACTGTCGAGCCCCCCTTTTTTTAAGCTAAATACTTGCAGGACGCTCAACTTGAGCGGACCGCACCCCTGGATACACATTTAGGAGAACACACTATGGCAGCTATTACTGCAGCAATGGTTGGCGAACTGCGCGCCAAGACCGATGCACCAATGATGGAATGCAAAAAAGCACTGACCGAAGCCGACGGCGACATGGGTCGTGCTGAAGAAATCCTGCGCGTCAAGCTGGGCGGCAAGGCATCGAAGGCATCGGCACGCGTGACCGCTGAAGGCGTTGTTGCTACCTATATTTCGGGCAACGTCGGCGCGCTCGTCGAAGTCAACAGCGAAACCGACTTCGTCGCGAAGAACGATGATTTCCTGGCCATGGTCAACCTGGCAGCACGCCTGGTCGCCGAAAACAACCCGGCTGACGTCGCTGCACTGGCAGCCCTGCCGCACGAAGGCGGTACCTTCGACGACGTCCGTACTGCCCTGATCGGCAAGATCGGCGAGAACATGACCGTGCGTCGTTTCCAGCGTTTCGAAACCACCGGCAAGCTGGCGTCGTACCTGCACGGCACCCGTATCGGCGTCATCGTCGATTTCGAAGGTGCGGACGAGCAAGTCGGCAAGGACCTGGCCATGCACATCGCTGCCATGAAGCCAGTCGCTCTGTCGTCGGAGCAAGTGCCAGCAGAAATGATCGAAAAAGAGCGTTCGGTTGCTGAGCTGAAAGCCAAGGAAGATGCCGACAAGGCCGTCGCCGAAGGCAAGCAGCCACAATCGGCTGACATCGTCGCCAAGCGCGTCGACGGTTCGGTGCAGAAGTACCTGAAAGAAGTCTCGCTGCTGAACCAGGCGTTCGTCAAGAACGACAAGCAGTCGATCGAACAGATGATCAAGGCGGCAAACACCACCGTCAAGGGCTTCACCATGTACGTGGTGGGCGAGGGCATCGAGAAGAAGGTCGACGACTTCGCAGCTGAAGTCGCAGCACAGATGGCTGCCAACAAGCAGTAATCAAACAAACGGGCCGTGAGGCCCGTTTTTGTAGGGTGGGCCGGGCCGCGCAGGCGGCTATGCCGCCCACGCGGTGATGGTTGGCAGCGCGGTGATGGGGCAGCGAGCGGAGCCGGTTTGGTCTGGTTTGGTATCCGAACGTAAGTTTTGCGCGATGGATATTGTGGCTCCGCTATCATTCCGGATGACCTTATCGCCAACGATCAACGCGTGTACGTCGAAGCCGTCCACCCTACGATCCAGATGATTGCGCAGCCAAACGCCATGCGTAGCGCGCCCCAAGTCGTACCCGCTTTACAATCCCATCCGTCCCGCAGCGGATGAGACCCGCCCACGAGGCGCCGGTCAGCCCCGAATTCGAACCACAGAACCATCCTATAGGAGCCGCTTCATCATGACAAAACCAGCTTACCAACGTGTCCTTCTGAAACTGTCTGGCGAAGCACTGATGGGCGACGATCAGTTCGGCATCAACCGCGCCACCATCGAACGCATGGTGGCCGACGTGGCCGAAGTGGCCAAGCTGGGTGTGCAGATCGCGGTCGTCATTGGCGGTGGCAACATCTTCCGCGGCGTCGCCCCCGGCGCCCAGGGCATGGACCGCGCGACCGCCGACTACATGGGCATGCTGGCCACCGTCATGAATGCGCTGGCACTGGCGGACGCGATGCGTCACGTCGGCATCACCGCCCGCGTCATGTCGGCCATCGCCATCGAGCAGGTCGTCGAGCCATACGTGCGCCCGAAAGCGCTGCAATACCTCGAAGAAGGCAAGGTCGTCGTGTTTGCCGCCGGTACCGGCAACCCGTTCTTCACGACCGATACGGCTGCTGCCCTGCGCGGCGCCGAAATCTCGGCCGAGATCGTCCTGAAGGCCACCAAGGTCGACGGCGTCTACAGCGCCGATCCTAACAAGGATCCAACCGCGACCCGCTACGAGAGCATCACGTTCGACGAAGCGATCTCGAAGCACCTGCAAGTGATGGACGCCACCGCGTTCGCACTGTGCCGCGACCAGAAACTGCCGATCAAGGTGTTTTCCATCGTCAAGCCCGGCGCGCTCACGCGCGTGATCATGGGCGAAGACGAAGGTACACTGGTCCACGTCTAAATTAACTGAACAACAGGAGAGCAGCATGTCCTTAGCTGACGTCAAGAAAAACGCACAAGACCGCATGGTCAAGTCCATCGAAACCCTGCGCGCCGATCTGGCCAAGGTCCGTACCGGCCGCGCCCACACCGGCATTCTGGATCACGTCACGGTTGACTACTACGGTTCGCCAACGGCGCTGCCGATGGTCGCCAACCTGACGCTGGTCGATGCCCGCACGATCGGCGTCCAGCCATTCGAAAAGAAGATGCTGGCAGCCATCGAAAAAGCCATCCGTGATGCCGACCTGGGCCTGAACCCGTCGTCGCAGGGCGAAATGATCCGCGTGCCAACCCCGCCGCTGACCGAAGAGCGCCGTAAGGAAATGGTCAAGCTGACCAAGTCCGAAGGTGAAGACGCGAAGATTGCCGTGCGCAATATCCGTCGCGACGCCAACGAAGCGCTGAAGAAAATGGTTAAAGACAAGACCGCATCGGAAGACGACGAGCGCCGTTCCTCGGACGAAATCCAGAAGCTGACCGACAAGGCCGTGGCCGACATCGACAAGCTGCTGAGCGAGAAAGAAAAAGAAATCCTGACGGTGTAAGCAGGCATTTCATCGGCAAGCCCCCGGGCTTTCCTGCGGACCGGCCCCGGCAACTTGCCGCGGCCGGTCCGCGTGCCTTATGATTGGCCAATTGCGCAATGCCAGGTGCAATTTTCTAGCGCAGTTCTCTGGCGCAGTTCTCTGGCGAAGTTTTATGGCGCAGTTTTATGGCGCAGTTTTATGGAATCATGATGTTCAAAAGCTCGACCACCGCCGTTCCCGATACGTCCGCCGTGCCACGCCATATCGCCATCATCATGGACGGTAACGGTCGCTGGGCAACTAAACGCTTGCTGCCGCGCGTGGCCGGCCATGTCAAGGGCGTCGAAGCCGTGCGCGGCGTGGTCGAAGCCTGCGTCGAGCGTGGCGTCGAGTACCTGACGCTGTTCGCGTTCTCGTCCGAGAACTGGCGCCGTCCGGCCGACGAAGTCTCGCTGCTGATGCGCCTGTTCGTGACGGCGCTCGAGCGCGAAGTCGCCAAGATGCACGCCAATAATATCCGCCTGAAAGTGGTGGGTGACCTGAGTCGTTTTGACGCCAAGCTGCAGGACATGATCGCCAATGCCGAGCGCCGCACGGCCGGCAACACGCGCCTGACGGTCACCGTGTGCGCGAACTATGGCGGGCGCTGGGATATCATGCAGGCAACCGGCAAGATGGTGAAAGCCAACCCCGGCGTCACCGAGTTCAGTGAAGAGATGCTGGCGCCACACCTGGCGATGGCGTATGCGCCTGAGCCCGACCTGTTCATCCGCACCGGCGGCGAAGAACGCATTTCGAATTTCCTGTTGTGGCAGCTGGCATATGCCGAGCTGCACTTTACCGACACCTTCTGGCCTGACTTCACGCCAAAGGCGCTGGACGAGGCGATTGGCTCCTACCAGGAGCGCGAACGGCGCTTTGGCCAGACCGGCGCCCAAGTAGCGAAGAAGACCAACTAAATGCTCAAGACCCGGATTCTCACTGCACTCGTCCTGCTGGCAGTCCTGCTGCCGGTTCTGTACTCCAACAATTACACGGCGTTTGCGGTGGTGGCCTGCGTCTTTTTCGGCGCCGCGATCTGGGAATGTTTTCGCCTGTTCAATCCCGGCGCCCGTAGTGCGATCCTGATCGCCGGCGCCTGGACGCTGGCCTTTGCCTACGCATTCTTCGTGCGCGAGCAGGGCAATCCCACCTTCTGGTTCGGTATCGGCGTGCTGCTGTGGGCGCTGCGTTTCGCCCCCACGCTCAAGTTCGGCCTGCCGCCGCTGTCGAGCACACCCAACACATTGCTCAGCTTGCTATACGCGATTTCGCTGGTGGCCTGCTTCGTGGCTATCGTGTACCTGTTCAACTATTCGGCCGTGCTGCTGCTGTCGGTGCTGGCCATCGTCTGGGCCGCCGACATCTTTGCCTATGTCTGCGGCAAGACCTTCGGCAAGCGCAAGCTGGCGCCCAGCATCTCGCCCGGTAAATCGTGGGAGGGCGCCATCGGCGGCGGACTCGTCACGCTGGTGCTGGCTGCGTGCACCGTGCTGTTCGGCGGCGAAGCCTTCGCCGGCACGTTTGCCGTGCGCGTGCAGGCGGGCCTGGGTTGGCTCGGCATGTTCGCCGTGATTGCCCTCATCGTGGTTGCCAGCGTCGTTGGCGACCTGTTCGAATCCCAGCTCAAACGCCGCGCCGGCGCCAAGGACAGCAGCAACCTGCTGCCGGGCCACGGCGGCGTGCTGGACCGGATCGACGCACTCGTGCCGGTCCTGCCACTGGCGGCGCTGATCGCCACCTGGCTCTAGAAGGAAGTTCACATGCAACGCATTACCATCCTGGGCGCCACCGGCTCGATCGGCGCCTCGACCCTCGACGTGCTGGCGCGCCATCCCGAGCAGTACCAGGTGTACGCGCTGAGCGCCCACACGCGCGTCGAAGAACTGGCCGCCGCATGCCGCAGCTGCCGTCCCGCGCGTGCCGTGGTCGGTAGCGCCGACGCGGCCGCACGCCTGGCGGCGCTGATTGCCGACCTGCCCACCAGCGTCGAATACGGCGAGCAGGCGCTGTGCGATATCGCGTCAAGCGACGAGACCGACACCGTCATGGCCGCCATCGTCGGCGCCGCCGGCCTGGCCCCGACGCTGGCCGCCGCCCGCGCCGGCAAGAAGATCCTGCTGGCGAACAAGGAAGCGCTGGTCATGTCCGGCCAGCTGTTCATGGACGCCGTGCGCGAACACAAGGCGACGCTGCTGCCGATCGACAGCGAACACAATGCCATCTTCCAGTCGCTGCCTGCGGCGTTTGGCCGCGTGCCGGCGGCGGCCGGCGTGGCCAAGATCCTGCTCACCGCATCGGGCGGCCCGTTCCTGAACCGCGCGGTCGAGACGCTCGGCGACGTGACCCCGGACGAAGCCTGCAAGCACCCGAACTGGGTCATGGGCCGCAAGATCTCGGTGGACTCGGCAACCATGATGAACAAAGGCCTCGAAGTGATCGAAGCCCACTGGCTGTTCGGTGCGCCGGCCGACCAGATCGAGGTCGTGATCCACCCGCAAAGCGTGATCCACTCGATGGTGTCGTACGTTGACGGTTCGGTGCTGGCACAGCTGGGCAACCCGGACATGCGCACGCCAATCGCGCACGCACTGGCATACCCGGACCGGATCGCATCGGGCGTGGCCCAACTCGACCTGACGCAGATGGAGGCGCTGCAGTTCTTCCCGCCCGACTTCACACGCTTCCCGTGCCTTGCTTTGGCCTTCGACGCGCTGCGCGCCGGCGGCACGGCCCCGGCACTGCTCAACGCCGCCAATGAAGTGGCGGTGGATGCGTTTCTCGAGCGCCGCATTGGTTTCCGCGATATCGACCGCGTGATCCGCCATGCACTCGACGCCGTCGAGCATGGCCCGGCGCCATCGATCGAGGCCGTGCTGGCCCAGGATGCGCGTGCCCGCGAGGCTGCAGCGCATGCAGTCGCCAGCCTGCACTGATTGACGGATACCGCCCAATGACCCTGCTTTACACCGTGCTGGCGTTTGCGCTGGCGCTCGGCCCCCTGATCGTGATCCACGAGCTGGGTCACTACCTGGTGGCGCGTGCCTGCGGCGTCAAGGTGCTGCGTTTTTCGATCGGCATGGGGCGCGTCGTCTGGTCGCGCCGTTTCGGGCGAGATCAGACCGAGTGGGCAGTTTCGCTGCTGCCGCTGGGCGGCTACGTCAAGTTCCTCGACAGCCGCGATCCCGACGCCGGCCCGATCGACAAAAGCGAGCTGGCCCGCGAATTCACGCGTCAGAACGTCTGGAAGCGCATTGCCATCGTCGCCGCCGGACCGCTGTCGAACTTCGCGCTGGCAATCGCCCTCATGGCCGCACTCTTCATGCATGGCGTGGACGAGCCGTCGGCGCGCCTGCGCGCCGTGGCCGAATCGACCGACGCCTACCGCGCCGGCGTGCGCGGTGGCGAGACGGTGGTTGCCGTCAACGGCAGCGCCGTACGCTCGTGGTCCGAGCTGCGCTGGCAGATCATGCATGCGGCGGTCGACAAGACCGATGCGCGCCTGGACCTGCGCAGCACGGGCGGCGGGGCCTACACCGTGGTGCTGCCCGCGTCCGTCATCGGCAAGCTCGATGTCGACAGCGATGTGATGGCGACGCTGGGCCTGGACCTGTGGCGCCCGCAGCCGCGCATCGACAAGGTGATCGCTGACGGGGCAGGGCAGCGCGCCGGCCTGCAGGCCGGTGACCTCGTGCTGCGCCTGAACGGTGCGCCGGTGGTGGATGGCATCGCCTTCATCGAGGCAGTGCGCGCGGCCCCCGGCCGCGCGCTGCAGGTCGAGGTCCAGCGTGCCGGCGCGCCCGTCACGCTGTCTCTGACGCCCGAGGCGGACGCCAATGGCCGCGGCGTGATCAAGGCGATGGTAGCGCAGGCGCCCGAGATGGTGACTGTCTCGTCAGGCCCGTTCGATGCGATCGCGCGCGGTGCCGAGCGCACCTGGGAAACGTCCACGATGACGCTGAAAATGATCGGCAAGATGATTACCGGCGAAGCGTCATTGAAAAATGTGACCGGTCCCATCACGATCGCCGATTACGCCGGACAGACCGCCCGCATTGGGCTCGTGAGCTATTTACAGTTTATTGCCTTTATTAGTATCAGCTTAGGCGTCATGAATTTGTTACCAATTCCCGTTCTGGATGGTGGCCATTTACTGTATTATTCGCTGGAAGTTTTGACCGGGCGTCCTGTTTCTGTGCGCGTCGTCGAGTTCGCACAGCGCGCCGGGGTCGGCCTGCTGTTCATGCTGATGGCGCTCGCCGTCTTCAACGACCTGGGACGCTTACTCTAGCCGCCCGCGGTTCGCTCCCCGGGAGCCCAGTCAAATCACCAAGCAATCGTTGTCCAAATGAGTGACCCTTTGATCCAGCCAATGAAATCACAACCAGATCGTTTCGCCTTGCCGTTCATTCGCCGCAGCCTGATTGGCTCCGCCGTCGTGGCGCTGTGCGCCACGCTGTACGCAAATAATGCCATGGCCGTCAACCCGTTCGTCGTCAAGGACATCCGGGTCGAGGGCATCCAGCGTACCGAGGCAGGCACCGTGTTCAGCTACCTGCCGGTGCGCGTGGGCGAGACCTTCGACGACGTCAAGGCGTCGAGCGCGATCAAGGCGTTGTACGCAACCGGCTTCTTCAAGGACATCCGCCTCGAAGAAGAAAACGGCGTGCTGGTCGTGCTGGTCGAAGAGCGTCCGGCGATTTCGTCGGTCGACTTCACGGGCACCAAGGAATTCGAAAAGGACATGCTGGTCAAGGCGCTGTCCGAAATCGGCGTGGCCCAGACCAAGATCTTCGACAAGGCGTCGGTCGACCGCGCCGAGCAGGAACTCAAGCGCCAGTACCTGTCGCATGGCCTGTATGGCGTGAAGATCACCACCACCGTGACCCCGATCGAGCGCAACCGCGTGACGATCATGTTCAACGTGGACGAAGGCGACGTCGCCAAGATCAAGGGCATCAACATCATCGGCAACAAGGCGTTCAGCGACAAAGAGCTGCGCCAGCTGCTCGAACTGCGTCCATCGGGCTGGTTCACCTGGTACTCCAAGGCCGACCAGTATTCCAAGCAGAAGCTGACCGGCGACCTGGAAAAGATCAAGTCGTGGTACCTGAATCACGGCTACCTCGAAGCCAACGTCGAATCGACGCAAGTGTCGATCACGCCGGACAAGCGCGACATCTACCTGACGCTCAACATCACCGAAGGCGAGCAGTACACCGTCTCGAGCGTCAAGCTCGAAGGCGAAATGTTCGGCCGCGAAGAAGAGCTCAAGCAGCTGATCCTGCTCCAGCCGGGCAAGACCTACGTGGGCGACCTGCAAGAGGGCACCAACAAGCTGATCTCCGATCGCCTGGGCACCTTCGGCTACGCGTTCGCCAACGTCACGGCCAACCCTGAACTGAACCGCGAGAAGCGCGAAGTGGCCTTCACCTTCTTCGTCGATCCGGGCAAGCGCGCGTATGTGCGCCACATGAACATCTCCGGCAACACGGTGACCCGCGATGAAGTCATCCGCCGCGAATTCCGCCAGTTCGAGAGCTCGTGGTACGACGCCAATCGCGTCAAGCTCTCGCGTGACCGCGTCGACCGCCTCGGCTACTTCAAGGACGTCAAGGTTGAAACGCCAGAGTCGCCAGGCACGTCCGACCAGGTCGACGTCAACATCGCCGTCGAAGAAAAACCGACCGGTAACTTCATGATCGGCGGCGCTTTCTCGCAGTCCGAGAAGTTCACGTTCACCGCGTCGATCTCGCAGGCCAACTTCGCCGGTAGCGGCAACACGGTCGGCATCGAACTCAATACCAGCAAGTACAACCGGACGATCGCGTTCTCGCAGACTAATCCGTATTTCACCGATGACGGCGTCTCGCGCGCATTCTCGCTGTACCTGCGCACGTCGCGTCCACCGGCGCTGAACATCGGTTCGTACACGGTGCGTCAGACCGGCGGCAACATGACGTTCGGCGTGCCGTTCTCCGAGTCCGATACCGTCTACTTCGGCGCGGGCCTGGAACGCACCGAACTGGAAACCGACGAATCGTCGCCGAGCATCTACCAGACGTTCGTGCGCCAGAACGGCGGTCCGGCCAGCGGTGTCGGTTCGGCCACCACCAACGCGATTCCATTGACGGTGGCGTGGGGCCGCGACACGCGCGACAGCGCCGTAACCCCGAGCCGCGGCCGCTTCCAGCGCGCCAACTTCGAAGTCGACGCGATCGGCGACGCCAAGTACTACCGCCTCGTGTACGAACACCAGTGGTGGAAGCCGGTCACGCGCTGGATGACGCTGGCCCTGCGCGGCGAGTTCGATTACGGCAAGGGCATTGGCGGCAGCGCCTACCCGGTCTTCAAGAACTTCTATGCCGGCGGCATCGGTTCGGTGCGCGGCTATGAGAGCTCGTCGCTCGGCGTGGTCGACCAGCGTTACTACGATGCGATCGGCGGTTCGAAACGCATCATCGTCAACGCCGAACTGCAGTTCCCGTTCCCGGGCAGCGGCACCGACCGCAGCCTGCGCTGGTTCACCTTCGCCGACGGCGGCCAGGTGTTCCAGGAGGATGCGAAGATCCGCTTCGGCGAGTTCCGCTACTCGGCCGGTATCGGTCTGTCCTGGATTTCCCCGGTCGGTCCGCTCAAGTTGAGTTATGCTAAGCCGCTGAATTCGCTGCCAGGTGACCGCCTGGAGCGCTTCCAGTTCCAGATGGGTACCGGTTTCTGACCGGCCCACTGCGTCCTGAAGAACGATTGCGAGAGACTTTATGTTGAAAAATCTGATTGCCTCGCTGCCTGACGGCTTCAAGCCCACCGTGGCGCCAGCCTTGCTGCTGGCCGCGGTGTGCGCGTCGCCGCTGGCACAGGCGCAGGCGCAGGTGGCGACGGGCCGCATCGGCTTCGTCTACACCGAGCGCCTGATGACCGACTCCAAGATGGCCAAGGCGGCCGACGCCAAGCTGGCGGCCGAATTCTCCAAGCGTCAGAAGGCCGTCGAAGAGATGGTTGGCAAGTTCAAGGGTGCGTCCGAGAAGTTCGATGCCGAAGGCAGCAGCCTGGCCGAACTGGAACGCACGCGCCGCGCGCGCGAGCTGTTCAACATGCAGAAAGACGTCGAGCGCATGCAGCGCGAGTTCCAGGAAGACCTGCAGCAGCGCAAGAACGAAGAACGCGCCGCGATCGCGCAGAAGGCCTACAAGCTCGTGGAGCAGTACGCCGAAGCCGAAAAGCTGGACGCGGTGCTGGTCGAAGCGGCGTGGGTCAATCCGCGCGTGGACATCACCGACAAGATCCTCAAGCTGCTCGACAAGTAAGCTTGTTGGCAGTGTTTTCCTGCTTTACCGATTTTGACTCACACTGAAAGACCGAGATGGGCATTCGACTAGGCGATTTGGTCGAGCGCTTCGGCGGACAGTTGGTGGGCGACCCGAACCTTGAGGTTACGGCGATTGCTCCCCTGGACACGGCCGGCGCTTCGCACATCAGCTTCCTCTCCAACAGCAAGCTGCGCGCACTGGCGGCGCAAAGCGGGGCCGCAGCCCTGATCCTGTCGCCGCTGGACGACCCGACGGTAGCCGCGACCTATGAAGGCGCGCGCATCGTCACCACCAACCCTTACGCATACTTCGCCCGCGCGGCGCAGTATTTCGCTTCGCTGACCGACCATGTGCCGCCCGCAGGCGTGCACCCGAGCGCCGTCGTTGCGCAGACCGCCGTGATCGATCCGAGCGCCCATATCGGGCCGCACGTGACGATCGACGACGGCGCCGTCGTCAAAGCGCAGGCCGTCATCGACGCCGGCTGCTACGTCGGGCGCAACGCCGTCATCGGCGAAGGCACGCACCTGTTCGCGAACGTGACGTTCCACGCTGGCTGCGAGATCGGCAAGCGGGGCATCCTGCATTCGGGCGCCGTGATCGGCACCGACGGCTTCGGCTTTGCCAATGAAGGCGGCGTGTACATCAAGATTCCGCAGACCGGGCGTGTGCTGATCGGCGACGACGTCGACATCGGCGCCAACACGACGATCGACCGCGGCGCGCTCGAAGACACGATCATCGAAGACGGCGTCAAGCTCGACAACCAGATCCAGATCGGCCACAACACCCGCATCGGCGCGCACACCGCGATGGCCGGCTGCGTCGGCGTGGCCGGCAGCGCGAAAATCGGCAGCCGCTGTACGTTCGGCGGCGCCGCCATGGTGCTGGGCCACCTGGAGATCGCCGATAACGTGCATATCTCATCGGGTAGCATGGTGTCGCGCTCGGTGCTCGAACCGGGCCAGTACACGGGCTTTTACCCGCTGGCCAAGAACGCCGAATGGGAACGCAGCGCAGCGATCGTGCGCAACCTGGGCTCGATGCGCGAAAAACTGCGCGCGCTCGAGAAAACCATCAAAACCCTCACAGAACAACAACAATGACTACGCCAGAACTCACCACCCTCGATATCAACCAGATCAAGGAATACCTGCCGCACCGCTATCCGCTGCTGCTGGTCGACCGCGTGCTGGACGTCGAACTGGGCAAGCGCATCGTCGCGATCAAGAACGTCACCATCAACGAAGAATTCTTTAACGGCCACTTCCCGCACAAGCCGGTGATGCCGGGCGTGTTGATGATCGAAGCGATGGCGCAAACTGCCGCGATCCTGTCGTTCATGACCATGGGCGTCAAGCCCGACGAAAACTCGGTCGTGTACTTCGTCGGCATCGACAATGCGCGATTCAAGCGGCCGGTGGAGCCGGGCGACCAGCTGCGCATGGAAGTGGAAATCGTGCGCGTTTCGCGCGGCATCTGGAAGTACAAGGCCGTCGCCACGGTCGACGGCAAGGTCGCCGTCGAAGGCGACTTGATGTGCACGATCCGGGGCGCCGCCGAAGCGCCGATGAAAGGCGCCGGGGCGGCACCGGCTGCATCCACGCCCGAGTAAGGAGACGTGATGAGCAAGATTCATCCAACCGCGATCGTCGATCCGCAGGCGCAGCTCGACAGCTCGGTCGAGGTCGGGGCCTACTCGATCGTCGGCCCGAACGTGCGCATCGATGCCGGTACCGTCATCGGGCCGCACGTCGTCATCGACGGCCACACGACGATCGGCAAGGACAACAAGTTCTTCCAGTTCTGCTCCATTGGCGCCGCGCCACAGGACAAGAAGTGGCAGGGCGAGCCGACCCGGCTGGAAGTGGGCGACCGCAACACGGTGCGTGAATTCGTCAGCTTCAACCTGGGCACGGTGCAGGATGAAGGCGTCACACGCCTGGGCAACGACAACTGGATCTCGGCCTACGTCCACCTGGCGCACGACTGCCAGGTCGGCAGCAACACGATCTTCTCGAACAACGCGCAACTGGCGGGCCACGTGCACGTGGGCGACTGGGCGATCCTGTCCGGCTTTGTCGGCGTGCACCAGTTCTGCAAGATCGGCGCCCATGCGTTCATCGGCATGTACACGAGCCTGACGCAGGACGTGCCGCCGTACGTGCTGGTGTCGGGCAATCCGGCCGGTGCGCGCGGCGTCAACCTTGAAGGCCTCAAGCGCCGCGGCTTCACGCGCGAGCAGCTCGACGGCATCCGCAGCGCCTACAAGCTGCTGTACCGGAATGGCCTGACGCTCGAAGAATCGAAAGCCGCGCTGCAAGCCGAAGAAGAACGCCTGCCGGCAGCGGCAAACGACATTCGCCTGCTGCGCGATTTCCTCGGCACCGCGAGCCGTGGCATCGTTCGCTGACGGCGTGCCGTCCGCTGCGGGCCACGACGTGTCGCTGGCCCTGGTGGCCGGCGAAGCGTCCGGCGACATGCTGGCGGCGCGCCTGCTGGCCGGCCTGCGCCCGCACCTGCCGGAAGCGCGCTTCCACGGCATCGGCGGGCCGCGCATGATCGAGCAGGGCATGGTCAGCGACGTCCCCATGGACCTGCTGACGGTGCGCGGCCTGTTCGAAGTCATTCCCCGCTACCGTGAACTCAAGGGCATCCAGAGCCGCCTGCGTGATCGCCTGATCGCCGAGCGGCCGGCTGCCTTCATCGGCGCCGACTACCCGGGCTTCAATCTTGGCCTGGAAGAGCAGCTGCGCGCGGCGGGCATCCCGACGGTGCACTTCATCGGGCCGCAGATCTGGGCCTGGCGCGGTGGCCGCATCAAGAAGATCCAGCGCGCCGTGTCGCACATGCTCGTGATCTTCCCGTTCGAAGAAGCGATCTACCGTGCGGCGGGCGTGCCAGTGACGTATATCGGGCACCCGCTGGCCGAGACGATTCCGCTGGCGCCCGACGTGGCCGGTGCGCGCCGCGCACTGGGGTTACCAACTGATGCGCGCGTCGTCACCGTCATGCCGGGCAGCCGCATGGGCGAACTGAAGTACCTGGCCGAGCCGTTCGTGCGCGCCGTGCAGCTGCTGGCGGCGCGCGATCCTGGCCTGCGCTTTGTCGTGCCGATGGCCGGCGAGCGCCAGCGGGCCTACTTCGACCAGATCGTCACCGCAGCCGGCCTGCAGGGCGTGGAGCTGATGGTGACTGCCGAAGGCTCGCATACGGCGATTGCCGCCGCCGACGCGGTGCTGGTCGCCTCGGGTACGGCCACCCTTGAAGTCGCGCTATTCAAGAAGCCGATGGTGATCGCCTACAAGGTCATGCGCGCCTCGTGGGAAATCATGCGGCACATGGGTTACCAGCCGTGGATCGGCCTGCCGAACATATTGGCGCGCGAATTCGTCGTGCCGGAACTGCTGCAGCATGCGGCCACGCCTCAAGCGCTGGCCAACGCCGTCTGGCACCAGCTGGAAGACACCGCGGGGCGCGAGCGCCTGGCGCAGCGCTTCCTCGACATGCACCACAGTTTGCTGCGCAACAGCGCCGAAGAGAGCGCGCAGGCGGTGCTGCAGATTATCGGGCGCACGGCGCCCTGAACACGTAGATGACAAAAACCAGAATCAATCTGTATCCCGGCCTGCCCACCAGGGGCCGGCCGTTCACCGCACTGGATATCGTGTGCGGCGTCGATGAAGCGGGCCGCGGCCCGCTGGCGGGGCCCGTGTTTGCAGCCGCCGTCATCCTCGATCCGCGCCGCCCGATCGACGGCCTGCGCGATTCGAAAAAGCTCACCGCCGCGCGGCGCGACGAACTCGCGCCGCTGATCCGCGCGCAAGCGCTGGCCTGGGCAGTGGCGGAATGCTCGTGCGAAGAAATCGACAGCATCAACATCCTGCAGGCGACCATGCTGGCGATGCGCCGCGCCGTGGAAGCATTGCAGCATGCGCCGACCATCGCGCTCATCGACGGCAACCGCTGCCCCGAGCTGACGGTGCGCGCGCACGCGATCGTCAAGGGCGACGACAAGGTCAATGCGATTTCGGCCGCGTCGATCCTGGCCAAGACCGCGCGCGACGCGGCGCTGGTGCAGCTGCACGAACAGTATCCGCAATACGGCTTCGACCAGCACAAGGGCTATGGTACCGCGCTGCACCTGGAACGCCTGGGCGCGCACGGGCCGTCGCCCGCACACCGCCGCTCGTTCGCACCGGTGCGCGGCATGCTGCAGACCGACCTGTTTGGCGCCGTGGCTGGCAATGTGGTGAGCGCATGAAGACCATCACCTCGCGCGATAACGCGTTCTACAAAGAGATCAAGGCCCTCGCCACCAGCTCGCAGGCCCGCCGCAAGGCCGGCCATAGCCTGCTCGATGGCGTGCACCTGTGCCAGACCTGGCTCGACCTGCGCGGCGCACCGCGCCACTGTGTGGTGTCCGAGGGCGCACTGGGCAATCCCGAAGTACAGGCCATTGTTGCACGCTGCGGCGCCGTCAACGCGCCGGTGACGGCGCTGCCCGATGCGCTGTTCAACGCCGTCAGCCAGGTCGAGCATGGCGTGCACCTGCTGTTCGTGATCGACACGCCGCAGCCGGCGACGGCGCCGGGGCTGGTGATGGCCAGCGTGCTGCTCGACGGCGTGCAGGACCCTGGCAACGTCGGCTCGATCCTGCGCAGCGCCGCTGCTGCGGGCATCAAGCAGGTGTATTGCAGCCCAGGCACCGCGTTCTGCTGGTCGCCGAAAGTGCTGCGCGCGGCGATGGGCGCGCACTTCGTGCTGGAGATTTTCGAGCATGTCGAATTGCCGGACCTGGTGCGCACCGCGCAGGTGCCGGTGTTGGCCACCAGCGGCTATGCGGCTGAAGGCCTGTACACGCTGGACCTGCGGCTACCTGTGGCTTGGGTGCTGGGGCACGAAGGGCAGGGCGTATCGACCGAGGTGCTGGAGCTGGCCACGCACCGCGTCGCGGTACCGCATCTGGGGCAGGTCGAGTCGCTCAACGTCGCGGCCTGCGCTGCCGTGTGCTTCTTTGAAGGCCTGCGCCAGCAGCAGGCATCGCGGGCATAGACGGCGCCTGCGCCATCCAGTAGGCTAGCGGCTTGTAGAGTGGAGTAACGATGGACATCGCGCATTTGCATTTTCTGGTGGCGCAAGCCGACCTTTCCGAGCGCCGGGCGCTGGTCGCCTTGCTGGGGCAACTCGGCGCGGGCCAGGTCACCGACGTCGCCGACGGCGCGGCTGCGCTGCAGGCGCTGGAAGCCGGGGCCACACCGCTCGTCAACGTCGCACTGATCGACCTGGACTTGCCCGGCATGGATGGCTTGACGCTGCTGCGGCGCCTGGGCGAGATCAAGTGCGCCGCGCGCCTGATCGTGACCGGCGCGCAGCCGGCCGACCTGCTGTTCTCCGTCGAGACGCTGGCCGAAGCCTTCGGCATCGAGCTGCTCGGCGCCATCGGCCGACCGGTCGCCGCCGTGACGCTCAAGCCGGTGCTGGAGAACTACACGCCGCTGCCGCGCTTCACGCAGGCGCCAGCCGAGCCGCGCTTCACGTTCCAGCAAGTGGGCATCGGCCTGCAAAAGCGCCAGTTCGAGCCGTACTTCCAGCCGAAGATCGAGCTGGCGACGGGGCAGGTCAAAGGCCTCGAAGTGTTCGCACGCTGGAACCATCCGGAGCATGGCGTGCTGGGGCCAGCCTCGTTCGTCGATGCGCTGGGCGAGAGTGGCCGCATCGACTTTCTCGACTGGAGCATGATCGAGTTGTCGGTGGAGCGCCGGCGCTGGCTGCAGGATCAGGACATCGCGATCCCGATCTCGCTGAACATCGCCTCCGAGACGCTGGCCCATCCCGCGTTCGTGCGCCAGATGTCGGCGTGCCTGGAGCGCCACGGGGTCGCCGCGACCGACGTGACATTCGAGATCTCGGAATCGTCGGTGCTGAATACGGACCCCGACTTCATCGAGCGCCTGGTCCGGCTGCGGATGATGGGTTTTGGCCTGGCCATCGACGACTACGGCACCGGCCGCTCAAACCTGCAGCTGCTGGCGCGTATCCCGTTTACCGAACTGAAGATCGACCGCAGCTTCGTCGACGGCGCCTCACGCCGCCTGCCACTGAGCACGCTCCTGCGCTCCTGCCTGAGCCTGGCCCACAGCCTGGACCGCAAGTCGGTCGCCGTCGGCGTCGAAACCCGCCGCGACTGGGACTTCCTGCAAGCCCTCGGCTGCACCTATGCCCAGGGCTACCACATCGCCAATCCCATGCCCTCCGCCGCCTTCCCCGCCTGGCTAAGCGACTGGCGCCAATACTTCTAGCCCCCACCCAATAGCCCAATAATTAGGGTCAGAGTAGAATTGTTGGGCAATTTCCTTTTTACTGAGCTCGGCTTTGTTGCACAAATAGGCCCCGTTCAGCGGTCTAGCGTGGGTGCGGGGTAAACTGACGGCATGACTGCCCCAGCAAAACCAAAGTACCGAACGACCAACTGGAAAGACTACAACACGGCGCTGAAGGCGCGCGGCTCGCTGCTCATCTGGCTGGAAAAGGACATGCGCTGGCACGGCAGTGCCAGCGGCAAGCGGGGCCGGCGACCGAAGTACAGCGAGGCGGCAATCCAGTTCTGCCTGACCATCAAGGGCTTGTTCAATCTGGCCCTGCGCCAGGCGATGGGCATGGCGCAAAGCCTGCTCAAGCTCGCTGGCCTGGACTGGCAGGTGCCTGACTTCAGCACCGTTAGCCGGCGCCAGAAATATCTACCGGTAACGATCGGAGCGCAGCCGACTGTAACCGGATTGCACCTCCTAGTCGACAGCACGGGCATTAAGATGCTGGGCGAAGGCGAGTGGAAGACCAAAAAACATGGGACCGACTATCGTCGTCAGTGGCGTAAGGTCCACCTTGGCATTGATGCGGCCACGCTGGAAATCCGGGCCATTGAAGTGACCGACAACGCCACAGGCGATGCGCAGATGCTGCCATACCTGCTCGACCAAATTCCCGCCAGCGAGACCGTCGCAAGCGTCAGCGGTGATGGTGCCTACGACACCAAAGACTGTCATGAAGCGATCGCGCAACGTGGGGCACAAGCGGTTATTCCAACTCGTAAGAACGCCAAGCCATGGAAGGATCGGCGCCCAGGCGCCACAGCCCGCAACGCCATCCTGGCGGCCACGCGTCTACTGGGCAGGAAAATCTGGAAGAAGTGGAGCGGCTATCACCGGCGCAGCCTTGTCGAGACCAAGATGCGTTGTTTCAAGCTGCTCGGTGAACGCGTTATGGCACGTGATTTCGACCGTCAGGTCGCGGAACTACAGGTCCGTGCCGCCATTCTCAATCGGTTCACCCGGTTGGGCACGCCTACGACTATGGCGGTGAGCATGCCGTAATTCCGCCTGGGGTTTGGGGAATTACGAACTCTGCTGATTTATGCAACAAAGCCACTGAGCTCCAACAATTAGGGTCAGAGTAGAATTATTGAGCAATTTATCTGCGAATCTACAGCCCCATCTTATCAAGGGTGTTTTTTTCGAGAAAGTTGTCAAACAATTCGACTCTGACCCTAATTGTTCGTTGCCAGCCCGCTTCGCTTTAATTGTCGGCCGGACTATCGTTGCCATGCTGCGACAGCCGCTTGGCCGATCATCGCCGGGCGGCACCTCCGATTTATCGCGCAAGCCCTCCCAGCTTAATTCCTGGGTTCTAATCAAGTTATTTGCAATTAGGGTCAGAGTAGAATTATTGGGCAATTTCCCATTAAAAAAGCGACCTCATCTGATTGAGGTCGCTCTGTTTTCGAAAGTTGTCAAACAATTCGACTCTGACCCTAATTGGGATTCAAGAGTTCTGGCGCAAGTTGAAGTTATCCCGGCTAGAATCCGCCGGGATGAAAAAGAAATTGCTCAATAATTCGACTCTGACCCTAATTGTTCAGTATTCGCGGCGGTCGGGGGCGATTTCTTGGAGGATCGTTGTCGCGATTTCTTCGATGGATTTTGTTGTTGACGAGAGCCAGCGGATGCCTTCGCGGCGCATCAGGAGTTCGGCTTCGTTGACTTCGTAGCGGCAGTTTTCAATGGAGGCGTATTTACTGCCGGCGCGGCGTTCGTTGCGGATTTGCGAGAGGCGTTCGGGCGTGATCGTCAGGCCGAACAGCTTGGCCTTGTACGGCGGCAGGTTGCTCGGCAGGCGGCCGCGTTCGAAGTCGTCCGGGATCAGCGGGTAGTTGGCGGCTTTCAGGCCATATTGCATCGCCAGGTACAGACTTGTCGGCGTTTTCCCTGACCGTGACACCCCGACCAGAATCACATCGGCATCGGCCAGGTTCTTGTGCGACTGGCCGTCGTCGTGCGCGAGCGAGAAGTTGATGGCTTCAATGCGGTTCTTGTATTCTTCGCTGTCGACCGCGTTGTGGATGCGGCCGATCGTGTGCGTCGACTTGACGTCCAGTTCTTGCTCAAGCGGGGCGACGAAGGTCTGGAACAGGTCCATGTGCATGCCCTTGGCCGAGCGAATCACGCTCGACAGGTCGTGCTTGACCAGCGTCGAGAACACGATCGGGCGCTGGCCGTGCAGCGCGAAGCTGTCGTTGATGCGGCGCGCGGCGTCGTGCGCTTTTTCGATGGAGTCGATGAAGGGCAGGCGAATCTGCCGGAAGCGCATCTCGAACTGGCTCAGGACCGCGTGACCGAACGTCTCCGCGGTGATGCCGGTGCCGTCTGAGACGAAGAACACGGTGCGGGACGGGGCCGGCGCCAGTGCGGGCAGGGACTGGGGATCGTCGATCATGGTCGGTTTGTTAAGCTTTGCTGACAGAGTTGCATGTAAAGTGCGCTGCACATCCCCGTCTTGCGGGGTAGAATGCTCGGCAACGGATTTTGCATTGTGCTGCACGCGGGCCAGAATAACAAGAATACGCGAATCGCGCCCCCGCCTTGCACCGATGCACCCACAGGTTTCCATCATCAAGTAAGGTGTTTTTTATCATGACCAATCCAGCTACTGCAGCGATCCAACCGGGGCAGGCCGACCGCGTCTACGTCGCGTCGTTCGAAGACTTGCGCATGACCGACGTCGAGTCGGTCGGCGGCAAGAACGCGTCCCTCGGCGAAATGATCAGCCAACTGGCCGGTGCCGGCGTGCGCGTGCCAACCGGCTTTGCCACCACCGCCGATGCCTTCCGCGACTTCCTCGATCACAGCATCGACGGCGGCGCATCGCTCGGCGAGCGCATTGCGCGCCGCCTCGACAACCTCGACATCGACGACGTGCGTTCGCTGGCCGTCGCCGGCGCCGAAATCCGTGAATGGATCGTCGCCACGCCGTTCCAGCCGCGCCTTGAACAAGAAATCCGCAACTTCTACGAGCGCCTGTTTGCCGACTCGGAAACCGAAGTCTCGTTCGCCGTGCGTTCGTCGGCCACCGCCGAAGACTTGCCGGATGCGTCGTTCGCGGGCCAGCAGGAGTCGTTCCTGAACGTGGTCGGCATCGACAACGTGCTCGAGGCGATGAAGCACGTCTTCGCGTCGCTGTACAACGATCGCGCGATCTCGTACCGCGTGCACAAGGGCTTCACCCACGCTGAAGTCGCGTTGTCGGCCGGCGTGCAGCGCATGGTGCGCTCGGACACCGGCGCCGCCGGCGTCATGTTCACCATCGACACCGAATCGGGCTTCAAGGACGTCGTCTTCATCACGTCGAGCTACGGCCTGGGCGAGACCGTCGTGCAGGGCGCCGTGAATCCGGACGAATTCTATGTCCACAAGCCGATGCTCGAGATGGGCAAGTCGGCCGTCATCCGCCGCAATATCGGCTCCAAGCTGATCAAGATGGAATTCACCGCCGAAGCCAAGGCCGGCCGCTCGGTCAAGACCGTCGACGTGCCGATCGAAATGCGCAACCGCTATTCGCTGGTCGAAGAAGAAATCATCGAACTGGCCAAGTACGCCGTCATCATCGAGAACCACTACGGCCGTCCGATGGACATCGAGTGGGGCAAGGATGGCCGCGACGGCAAGCTGTACATCCTGCAGGCGCGTCCCGAGACCGTCAAGTCGCAGCAGAAGTCGACCGACGCGCAGCAGCGCTTCCACCTGAAGGGCACCGGCACCGTGCTGACCCACGGCCGTGCAATCGGCCAGAAGATCGGCGCCGGCCGCGTGCGCGTGATTACCGACCCGTCCGAAATGGACCGCGTCCAGCCGGGCGACGTGCTGGTGGCCGACATGACCGATCCGAACTGGGAACCGGTCATGAAGCGCGCCGCAGCGATCGTCACAAACCGTGGCGGCCGTACCTGCCACGCGGCGATCATCGCGCGTGAACTGGGCGTGCCGGCCGTCGTCGGCTGTGGCGACGCGACCGACGTTCTCAAGGACGGCACCCTGGTCACCGTCTCGTGCGCCGAAGGCGACGAAGGCATGATCTACGACGGCCTGCTGGAAACCGAAGTGACCGAAGTCGCGCGTGGCGAACTGCCACCGATCAAGACCAAGATCATGCTCAACGTCGGCAACCCGCAACTGGCCTTCGACTTCCAGTCGGTGCCGAACAGCGGCGTGGGCCTGGCGCGCGTCGAGTTCATCATCAACAACAATATCGGCGTGCACCCGAAGGCGATTCTCGAGTACCCGAACATCGACGCCGACCTGAAAAAGGCTGTTGAATCGGTCGCCCGTGGCCACGCTTCGCCACGCGCCTTCTACGTCGACAAGCTGGTCGAAGGTGTCTCGACGATCGCTGCGGCGTTCTGGCCAAAGCCGGTCATCGTGCGCCTGTCCGACTTCAAGTCGAACGAGTACAAGAAGCTGATCGGCGGTTCGCGCTACGAGCCGGACGAAGAAAACCCGATGCTGGGCTTCCGCGGCGCGGCGCGCTACCTGGCCGACGATTTCGCCGAATCGTTCGCGATGGAGTGCACGGCCATGAAGCGCGTGCGTAACGAGATGGGCCTGACCAACGTCGAGCTGATGATCCCGTTCGTGCGCACGCTCGGCCAGGCCGAGGCAGTCGTGAACCTGCTCGCCAAGAATGGCCTGGTGCGTGGCGAGAACGGCCTGCGCCTGATCATGATGTGCGAAGTGCCATCCAACGCGATCCTGGCCGAGCAGTTCCTCGAGTTCTTCGACGGCTTCTCGATCGGTTCGAACGACCTGACCCAGCTCACGCTGGGCCTGGACCGCGACTCCGGCATGGAGCTGCTGGCCAAGGACTTCGACGAGCGCGATCCGGCCGTCAAGGCACTGCTGTCGATGGCGATCAAGGCCTGCCGCGCCAAGGGCAAGTACATCGGCATCTGCGGCCAGGGTCCATCGGACAATCCTGATTTCGCGCAGTGGCTGGTGGAAGAGGGCATCGAGTCGATGTCGCTCAATCCTGACTCGGTGATCGACACCTGGCAGAAGCTGGCGAAGATGTAAGCAAGCGCGGGCACCCGGTGCTCGCGAGGCCCCCGCTATCCATTTCGGGTAGCGGGGGTTTTTTTTCACCACAATAAAAAGGAGACACACCATGGCCGACTGGACCTACTGGCTGATCGGGGCCGGCATACTGATTGTGGCGGAGCTGTTCATCGGCACGTTCTATCTGCTGATGATCGCGCTCGGCCTCGTGTTCGGCGCGCTCGCTGCCTGGCTGGGCGCGAGCGGCGCGCTGCAGACGCTCGTCGCGGCGGCAATCGGGATCGCGGCAACGCTGGTCCTGCGCCGCACGCGCTTTGCCCGCAGCGGCCGGCGCCCGGCGGCGAATGACCCGAGCATCAACCTCGACATCGGCCAGCGCGTCAGCGTGCCGCAGTGGCATGGCGGGCGTGCCCGCGTGATGTACCGCGGCGCGTTGTGGGACGTCGAACTGCAGCCCGGCCAGGACGCGCAGCCGGGCGAACACGAAATCGTCGAAGTGCAGGGCAATCGCCTCATCGTGGCACGGCAGTGATGCTGCCCCGTCCCATCCAATCCGGATCTACACCAACCTCAAAGGGAGCCCCATGGAATCGACCCTCAGCATCGTCGCACTGATCATCTTCGTCATCGCGCTGGTCTTCGTCTTCAAGACCATCAACGTCGTGCCGCAACAGAATGCCTGGGTCGTCGAGCGCCTCGGCAAATACCACGCCACGCTGGCGCCGGGCCTGAACATCGTCGTGCCGTTCGTCGACCGCGTCGCCTACAAACACAGTCTCAAGGAAATCCCGCTCGACGTCCCGCCGCAGGTCTGCATCACGCGCGACAACACGCAGTTGCAGGTCGACGGCATCCTGTACTTCCAGGTCACCGATGCGATGCGCGCGTCGTACGGCTCATCGAACTACCTGCAGGCGATCACGCAACTGGCCCAGACCACGCTGCGCTCGGTGATCGGCAAGATGGAACTCGATAAAACGTTCGAAGAGCGTGACCATATCAACACCCACATCGTCAATGCGATCGACGAATCGGCCGCCAACTGGGGCGTCAAGGTGCTGCGTTACGAGATCAAGGACCTGACGCCACCGGCTGAGATCCTGCATGCGATGCAGGCCCAGATCACGGCCGAACGCGAAAAGCGCGCGCTGATCGCGGCGTCGGAGGGCCGGCGCCAGGAGCAGATCAATATCGCCAGCGGTGAGCGCGAGGCGTCGATTGCGCGCTCGGAAGGAGAGAAGCAGGCCGCCATCAACCGCGCGATGGGCGAGGCGACGGCGATTGTCGCGCTGGCCGAAGCCAGCGCCTCGGCGCTGCGCCAGGTGGGCGATGCGATCCAGTCACCGGGCGGGATGGACGCCGTCAGCCTGCGCGTGGCCGAACATTATGTGGATGCCTTTGCCAACCTGGCCAAAACCAACAACACGCTGATCGTGCCCGCGAATATGGGCGACATCAGCACCGCCATCGCCAGCGCCCTGCAGATCGTCAAGGCGCAGCGATGATTAAAACATCAGCTTAGAAGCCGACCGTCGCCGATACCGCCACGGTGCGCGGCGCCGCCAGCACCAGGTAACCCGAACCCGGATAGCCACCGGCCGAGGCCCAGTAGTTCTTGTCGGCGACGTTGTCCACGCGGGCGCGCAGCGTCAGGTCACGGTCCATGAAGGTCGTGCGGTACGTTGCGCCCAGGTCGACGCGGGTCCACGACGGCAGCTTCTGGGTGTTGGCGCCGTCGGCGTACTGGGTCGCCGTGTAGACGGTGCGGGCGTTCAGTGCCAGGCCCTGCACACCCGGCACGTCCCAGTCGGCGCCGATGTTCAGCTGCGTTTCCGGTACGCCGATCGCATCCTTGCCCTGGTTGATGCCGCCGGCCGTGACGCGCTGTTCGGCATCGATCAGCGTCAGGCCACCAAGTACGCGCAGGCCGCGCACCGGATTGCCGAACACCGACAGCTCCAGGCCGCGATTACGCTGCTCGCCGAACACGCCGAACACGCGGTTCTGCACATAGCCGCTCGGCTGGCTGGTCGAGAACACGGCGGCGGTCACGCCATAGCGGCCGCTGTCGAACTTCACGCCTGCTTCGCGCTGGCGCGACACATACGGCGCGAAGACCTGGCCCTGGTTGATGATCTCGGTGCCCGAGGCAACCGCGCCGCGCTGCAAGCCTTCGCTGTAGTTGGCATACACCGACAGGTCCTTGCGCGGCTTGTAGACAACGGCGGCGAACGGGGTGTTCTCGCTGGCCTCGTAGGCCGAGTTTTCCAGGCCGGTGCCATAGTCGTAGCCGTAGTCCTTGAGGCGCTGGTGGCGCAGGCCCAGGTTGACCAGCACCTTGTCGTCCAGCAGCGACAGCGTGTCGGCGATTGCCAGGCTCGACAGGATTGCCTTGGACGTCACGAGGGGATTGCCCATGTCGCCGCCCGTGAAGAACGATGACGATGGCGCTGCCACATCACGCGGCATGTAGACGTTGGACGCGAAGCCGGCGAAGTCGCTCAGGCCGTAGGCGTTGCGCGACTCGCTGTGGAAGCCCGAGGCCGAAGCGCTGAGCATGTGCTTGATGAAGCCGGTGCGCAGCGCGCCGCGCACGCCCACTTCACCGGTCCGCACCTGGTCCTTGCGGATATTGTCGAAGCGGCTCATGGTGCCGTCGCCATTGGCGTTGTTGACCGTGATCGAGGACAGGATGTTGTATTCCTGGCCGCTGCGCGCGCCCAGCGCGGCCCAGGCGACGGCGCCGCCGGCCAGGTCGGCTTCGGCGCGCACGGTGCCAAAGGTGTGACGCTCTTCCGAGATGGTCCATGGCTGCGCGAAGTTGCGGTCGGCGCTTGGCGCCGCAATCATCGGGGTGGTCGCGCCCAGCGTCACGCTCGGGCGTGCGTTGGTCAGTTCGTGGTCCTGCGCGCCGATGTCGGCCGACAGGCGGAAGCCCCGGCCACGGTAATCGACGCCCAGCGAATACACGCTCAGTTCACGGCCTTCGCGATCGACCGCGGTGTCGCCCTTGCGGTGCGCGACGTTGACGCGCACGCCGGCGCGGCTTTCCGGCCCGAAGCGGCGACCCAGGTCGATGGCGCCGTAACCCTGGCCGCCCGTCTCGACGCCGAGCGTGACTTCGCTCAGGTCCTGATTCGGCGCGCGCTTGGGCAGCAGGTTGATCGAGCCGCCGATGCTGCCGCCGGCAGGGGCCGCGCCGTTGATGAAGCTGTGGGCGCCGCGCAGCACTTCAACGCGTTCGACCAGTTCGGTCGCGACGAACTGGCGTGGCAGCAGGCCATACAGGCCGTTGTACGCGGTGTCGTCCGAGCCCACCGCGAAGCCACGGATCATGTACAGCTCCTGGTAGTTACCGAAGCCGCGCGCCACGCGCACCGACGGGTCGTTCTGGACGACGTCGGCCACGCTGCGCGCCTGCTGGTCCTGGATCAGCGCATGCGTGTAGTTGGTGCTGTTGAACGGCGTGTCCATGATGTCGACGTTGCCCAGCAGGCCCAGACGGCCGCCGCGCGCGACCTGGCCGCCCGCATAGACAGCCGGCAGGCCCTGGGCCGATGCGTCGGCCGACGCGCTGATGACGACGGTCGGCACGGCGCTGTCGTCCGTGGCCGGCGCGCCGTCCTGGGCGAATGCGGTACCTGCAGCGAGGAGGGCGGCGGCGAATGCGGCCGGGGTCAGGGCGAAACGGCGAGTGTTCATGTGATGCAGTCTGGGTGAATAGGGTAGCGCGCATTCTATCCTCGCGCCTTGCAAATGTAAATGAGAACGATTATTATTCTGGACTCAACGATTTTTGCCATAGGCAAGCGCAACCATCATGTCACCCGTCTCCCTGCGCCGCTGGGGCTGGATCCACAAGTGGAGCAGCCTGATCTGCACCATCTTCATGCTGCTGCTGTGCCTGACCGGTCTGCCGCTGATCTACCACCACGAAATCGGCCACCTGCTCGGTACCGAGGTGGAGCCGCCCGTGCTGTCGAGCCCAATGCCGCAGGGGAATGTCGACGCCGTGATCGCGTCGGCCAAGGAGCTGTACCCGGCCAAGAAGCCGATGTTCATCTCGCAGGAAGCCGACGTGCCCGAGATCTGGAACGTCACGCTGGCCGACCACATGCACGATCCGAACTACAAGCCGATCGCGGTCGATGCACGCACCACGAAAGTGATCACCGAGCCGGCGTTCGAGGGCGGCGTCTTCATGTCGACGATGCTGGCGCTGCACGTCGACCTGTTCATGGGCCTGCCCGGAATGCTGTTCCTGGGCTTCATGGCCTTGCTGCTGCTGGTGGCCATCGTCAGTGGCGTCGTGCTGTATGCGCCGTTCATGCGCAAGCTCGATTTCGGCACCGTGCGCAAGGAGCGCAGCGCGCGTCTGAAGTGGCTCGACATGCACAATATGCTGGGCATCGTCACGCTGGTCTGGCTGTTCGTCGTCGGCGGTACCGGGATGATCAATACCTGGGCCGACCTGATGTACAAGTACTACCAGAAGAACGAGCTGGCGCAGATCCTCAAGCAGTACGAAGGCAAGAAGCCGCTGCCGCACACCGCGTCGGTGCACGATGCGATCGAGACGGCCAAGGCGGCGCTGCCGGGCATGCGTGTGGCCTTCGTCGCGTTTCCGGGCACCGATTTCAGCAGCGAACATCACTACGGCATCTACATGAACGGCAACGAAGCCTTCAGCTCGCGCATGTACCGGCCGGTGCTGGTCGACGCGAACACGGGCCAGCTGACTGACGCACCGGTGCTGCCGTGGTATCTGAAAGCCCTGCTGGTCTCGCAGCCGCTGCACTTCGGCGACTATGGGGGACAGGCGATGAAGCTGTTGTGGGCGCTGCTCGACATCGCCACCATCATCCTGCTGGGCACGGGCCTGTACCTGTGGCTCAAGCGCGGCAAGACGGGCAACGCCACCACCAAGGTCGCGGCGCACGCGCACCCGCTACCGGCAACGCCAACACTCACCGGAGAACGCTCATGATCCGCACACCATCACAAATCTGGGGCGCGCCCATCGTGCTCGGCATCCTCACCACCATTGGCCTGATCTCGGCGCTGCTGGGCGACGGCATCTGGGATGCCGTCTCGGCCGTCGCCCTCGGCATCCCCTGCCTGCTGGGCTTCTGGTTCGGCATGCGCCGCACGCCAGCGCAGCGCAGCGCGCTCTAGGCGCACACCGGCACAGGCTGTATACTCGGTCCCTTGAGGATACCTGCTGCGGCGCCTTGCCGCCCAGGCATCCGGTCATCATCGAAAGGGCCTCATGTTTGCAGCAGTCGACCTCGGGTCCAACAGCTTCCGCCTCCACATCGGCGAGCCAGCCGGTGGCCGCATCCACATCGTGCGCACCGCGCGCAATCCGATCCGCCTGGCGGCCGGTCTCGATGCCGACAATATGCTCAGCGAAGCGGCAATGCGCAGCGCGATCCACTGCCTGCAAGAGTTCCGCAAGATCCTCGATGAATACCAGCTCGACGCCATGCGCGTGGTCGCCACCAACACGATGCGCGTGGCGAAAAACGCCGACCTGCTGCTGCCGCTGGCCGAGAACGCGATCGGGCATCCGATCGATATCATCTCGGGCGAGGAAGAAGGGCGCCTGATCTACATGGGCGTGGCGCGCGCGATCGAGCGCCACGACGAGCGGCGCCTGGTGATCGACATCGGCGGCGGCTCGACCGAGGTCATCGCCGGCACCGGGGGCGACATTCAATTGGTGGAATCCTTCGGCATCGGCACCCAGCCGCAAACACTGGCGTATTTCCCGGATGGCCGCATCACCGCGCACAATTTCGACGCCGCCGTCACGGCCGCGCGCGCGCGCTTCGAAGACGCCGCCTCTCTGTACCACGCCAAGGGCTGGGACACCGCTTACGGCTCGTCGGGCACGATGCGGGCGATTTCCGAAGTCATCTCGCGTAACGCCATCGGCGACGGCACGGTCTCGCAGCACAGCCTGCAGGCACTGCGCGCCATCCTGCTCGACCTGGGTCACGTGGATGCCTTCGTGCTACCGGGTGTCAAGCGCGAGCGCGTGCCCGTGATGGTCGGCGGCCTGACGGTGCTGATCGGCGCGATGCAGGAGCTGAAGGTCGAGCGGCTCACGGCCATCAATGCGGGCCTGCGCCTGGGCGTGCTGTCCGATCTCGAACTGCGCGCGAACCGGCGCGACCGGCGCGACGCCGCGATCCGCGCCTGCATGGGACGCTTCCGCGTCGACAGCGGGCGCGCGCTGCGCACCGTGGGCATCGCGACGCAGCTGTTCGAACGCCTGCAGCCGCAGGGCGAGACGCACCGGCCGTACCTGGCCTGGGCTGCGATGCTGCACGAAATCGGCCTGGCGATCTCGATGAGCGGCGCGCACAAGCATGGCGCCTACATCGTCGAACACGCTGATCTGGGTGGCTTCACGACGCGCGAGCAGCGCATGCTGTCGACGCTCGTGCTGGGCCAGAAAGGCAATCTGCGCAAGATCCGCGAAACGCTGGTGGAGGCTGACCTGGCCAAGGCCGTACTGGCGCTGCGCCTGGCGATCGTGCTGATGCACGCACGCGCCGACGACGATATCGCCGGCCTGCGCCTGCGCATGAAAGCCCGCATCGACCTCGATCTGCCGGCGGAGCTGATGCGCAAGCACCCGACGCTCGCGCCATGGCTCGAGAAAGAAGTGCAGGCCTGGAGCGAGGTCGGCGTCCCGTTCCAGGTGCGCCAGGTTTAACGCAGCTTGCCAATCACATCCGGTCCGGCGACGAGCCGGATGTACGGCATGCCATCGCTGGCCTTGTGCTCGATCCAGAACACGCCGCCCTTGCGGATGCGCCAGTCCTGCTTCTGCCCGCACAATAACAGCGAGGCCACGTCACCCAGCAGCGGCTGGTGACCGACCACCAGCACCGGCTGGCGGTGCGTTGGCCAGCCGCAGGCCTCGATGATCGCTTCCGCGCTCGACGCCGTGCTCAATGCTTCCACCACCTTGTAACGCCGCCCCAGCGCGTCGGCCGTCTGCACGCAGCGCGTGGCGGCGCTGACCAGGATGCGGCAGTCGGCCGGCAGTTTGCGCTCCAGCCACGCACCCATGCGGGCGGCGTGGCGCTGGCCTTTCGGTGTGAGCGCGCGGTGTTCGTCGGCCAGTTCAAGCGAGCCTGGTTCGGCTTCAGCGTGGCGCCAGAGGATCAGTTCCATTGTCGATTTCCTTGTTGGGGGCGCTCTCGGCGCCGAGCATGTCCATCAGCGCCTGCTGCGCGCTGAAGCCAACCTGCTTGCCGCGTGGCCGGCGGCGGCGGTAGCGGCCATCGCTACCCAGTTCCCAGGCATTCACATTGTCCTTCAGGTAGGGCAGCAAGCCTTCGCGCATGATGCGGCGCTTGAGCAGCGGCGCGCGGATCGGGAATGCCACCTCGACCCGGCGGAACAGATTGCGGTTCATCCAGTCGGCGCTGCTCAGGTACGTATCGTGTTTCAGGTCGTTGCGGAAGTAATAGATCCGCGTGTGCTCGAGAAAACGCCCGACGATCGAGCGCACCTTGATGTTCTCGGACAGGCCTTCGACGCCCGGGCGCAGCGCGCAGGCGCCGCGGATGATCAAATCGATCTTCACGCCCACGCACGAGGCGTCGTACAGCGCCTTGATCACCGATTCGTCGGTCAGGGAATTCATCTTGGCGATGATGCGTCCCGGCTTGCCCTGTTTCGCCAGCTCGGTCTCGTTGCGGATCGCGCGCACGATTTCCTTGTGCAGCGAGAACGGCGCCAGCCAGATGCTGGCCAGCTGCTTGGGCCGCGTCATGCTGGTCAGGTGGATGAAGACTTCGTTGACGTCCGAGGTCAGATCCTCGTCGGACGTGAGGAGGCCAAAGTCGGTGTAGAACCGGGCGGTGGTGGGGTTGTAGTTGCCGGTGCCGAGGTGCGCGTAACGGCGCAGGCCACTCGGTTCGCGCCGCAGCACGAGTGCCATCTTGGCGTGCGTCTTCAGACCAACCACGCCGTACACGACCTGGGCGCCAGCCTTCTCGAGCTTTTCGGCCCAGTTGATATTGGCTTCTTCATCGAAGCGCGCCATCAGTTCGACGATGACGGTGACTTCCTTGCCCCGTTCAGCCGCCGTGATCAAGGCCTCGACCAGTTCGGAATTGCTGCCCGCACGGTAGATGGTCTGCTTGATCGCCACCACGTTGGGATCGGCCGCTGCGCACTGGATGAAGTTGATCACCGGCTGGAACGATTCGAACGGGTGGTGCAGCAGCGCGTCTTGCTTGCGCAGCGCGGCAAACATGTCGGCGCCCGACAGCTTGCCCGGATAGCCCGACACATACGACGGAAACTTGAGCTCGGGCTGGTCATGCTGGTTGACGATTTCGAGCAGGCGCCCCAGGTTCACCGGGCCGTCGACCGGGAACAGCCGGCTGCGGTCGATGTGGAACTGGTTGAGCAAAAAATCGGCCAGGTGCGCCGGGCATGAGCGGCCCACTTCGAGGCGCACGGCAAAGCCGTACTGGCGGCCATGCAGCTCGCTCTGGAGCGCCTGGCGCAGGTTTTTCACTTCCTCTTCATCCACCCACAGGTCGCTGTTGCGCGTGACGCGGAACTGCGAGTACGAGACGACTTCGCGGCCCGTGAACAGCTCGGCCATGTGCGACTGGATCACCGACGACAGCAGGCAGTACGAGGTGCCCGGCTTGTCCGACAGGTCGTCCGGCAGGCGGATCACGCGCGGCAGCACGCGCGGCGCCTTCATGATGGCGATCCCCGAGCCGCGCCCGAACGCATCCTTGCCACTCAGTTCAACGATGAAGTTCAGGCTCTTGTTGATCACGCGCGGGAACGGGTGCGCCGGATCGAGGCCAATGGGCGTGAGCAGCGGGCGCACTTCGCGGTCGAAGTACTGCTTGACCCACGCGCGCTGGGCCGCATTGCGTTCACTGCGGTGCAGGAGGTGGATGCCTTGCCCGGACAGCTGCGGCAGGATCTCGTCATTGAACAGCGCGTACTGGCGCGCGATCAGGTGGCGGCACTCGGCGCTCGCGCGTTCGAGGTCGGCGGCCAAGGTCTCGGGCAATTCGCTGTCGTTGCGGTCGATCTGGTAGGTGGCGAGCAGGCTGGCCACGCGCACTTCGAAGAATTCGTCCAGGTTGCTCGCGACGATGCACAAAAAGCGCAGGCGCTCGAGCAGCGGTACGGTGGGGTCTTCCGCCTGCGCCAGCACGCGGCGATTGAATTCGAGCAGCGACAGCTCGCGATTCAAATAGGCGCTGCCGTCGGAAAATTGTTTCAAGTCAGCCTCGGTGGCCTTTTTCTTCATATCCATGGTCTGCGGTCGTAGTCGTCCCGCAATCAGTCTAGTTGTCGAATATGACAGCGTGGTGACACTGCTGTCAGGATTGCGTTGTTAATGAAAGGCTAAGCATCGACGGTTGATCGACATTTACCATTGATGGCTCCATCACCCAATCAGGAGCAGTCCGTGACCAAACTCATCCGCGCCAACAAAGGTTTTCTGCTGTTTCTGCTGCTGTTCGGCGTGTTTCGCACCGCGATCGCCGACTGGAGCCCGATTCCATCCGGGTCGATGCGGCCCAATCTGCTCGAGGGCGACGTCGTGTTCATCAACCGGCTGGCATACGACCTCAAGATACCACTGACTGAACGGCAAGTGGCGCACCTCGGGGATCCTGCCCGCGGCGACGTGGTCGTGTTCTATTCGCCGCGCGACGGCACGCGCCTGATCAAGCGTGTGCTGGCGTTGCCGGGCGACCTGGTCGAGATGCGCAATGACCGCCTGAGCATCAATGGGGAAGAGGCTGCCTACGGCTTGGCGGGGACCGCACGCGAGTCCGCCTGGGGCCGCGAGGTCGATGCCGTCCGGCTCAGCGAATCCGTGGGCGGCGCGCATCAGCGCGTACAACTGCTCCCTGGCGTGCCCGCGTTGCGTGACATCGCGCTGATGCGCATACCGCCCAGTCAGTACCTGATGCTCGGCGATAACCGCAACAACAGCGCCGACTCGCGCGTCATCGGCCTGGTGCCGCGTGCAAAGTTGCTTGGCCGCGCCGAACGCATCCTGGTTTCTGCCAACTACCAGCACGACTGGAAGCCCCGTTTCGAGCGTTTCGGCATGGCGCTGCACACCCGCTGAAAACAGGGCGGCGGCAGATCGGGAAGGCCGAAATCGATTACAATCGCAGCCCTCCAATGCCCGTCATCCGGCCCCATGCATCGTGCATCGCGCACCGTGCAGCGCCGGCAGGTCTTCCGAAAGCGCCGTCCATGCAAAAACTCCTCACCGTCATCCTCGCCTGCCTCGGCATGATCGGGGCCCTGGCCATCGACACCTACCTGCCGTCGATGCCGGCCATCGGCGCCGAATTCGCGGTCGGACCGGTCGCGGTGCAGCAGACGCTGAGCGTGTTCCTGTTCACGTTTGCGTTCATGATGCTGTTCTACGGGACGCTGTCCGATTCGTTCGGCCGCCGTCCGGTGATCCTGACCGCGCTGACCGTCTACACGCTGGCCTCGATTGGCGCGGCATGGGCGCCGAGCTTTGGCTGGCTGCTCGTGTTTCGCGCGTTGCAGGGGCTGTCGGCCGGCGCGGGTTCGGTGATCGGCCAAGCCATCGTGCAGGACCGCTTCTCGGGCGCGCAGGCGCAGCGCATGATGTCGCACATCATGATGGTGTTCGGCCTCGCGCCGGCGATCGCGCCGGTCCTGGGTGGCTGGCTGCACGTCACCTTTGGCTGGCGCTCGTCGTTCGTGTTCCTGGCGGTGTTCGGCGCGCTGCTGATCCTCGTGTGCCTGAAGTTCCTGCCCGAGAGCCTGCCCCGTGAAAAGCGCCAGGTGTTCCATCCAGGGACCATCGGCCGCAACTACATCAAGGTGCTGCGCCATCCGCAGTTCGTGCTGCTCTCGCTGGCGCTGGGCCTCGCGTTTTCGGGCCTGTCGTTGTACATCGGCTCGGCCTCGAACTTCGTGATGGTCATCCTGGGCCTGCCCGAGACGGCGTTTGCCTGGATGTTCATCCCGCTCGTCGGCGGCATGGTGGTTGGCTCCGCATGGGGCGGCAAGCACGCGCACAAAAGCACGCCGACCCGCATGATGTGGCTGGGCTTTGGCGTGATGGCGCTGGGCGCGGCCTTCAATGTCGGCTACAACGCGGTGTTCACCGCCGCCGTACCGTGGGCCGTGCTGCCGCTGTTTGTCTACACGTTCGGCCTGTCGGTTGCCATGCCGGCGATCCAGATCACCGCGCTGGGGCTGTTCCCGGATAACCGCGGCCTGGCCTCGTCGATGATCGGCTTCATTCAGATGATGTCATTCGCGCTGGTTTCGGGCCTGGTGGCGCCGCTGCTGTTCCACAGCGCGCTGCACCTCGCGCTGGGCGTGGCGGCCGGGCTGGCGCTGAGCTTTGCTGCCTGGCGCCTGTCGGTGCTCATGGCGGTCAAACCCGTCGTCGCCGCGGCCTGAATGATGGCCGTGCGGCGCTGGCGGGCAGCGGTGGCCGAACCTTTCGGTGCCCTGTTCCTGCTGCGCCGCCGGTATTTCGCCGCGCAGTCGCGGGCGCTGTACGCGCGTTATGCGCACGCACTGGTCATCTGTCTTGCCTTGTTCGGCCTCGCGCTGGTCGAGCGACCCACATTGCTGGGCGCGCCGATCCTGCACTTATGGCGCGATCCTGTTGACTGGCGCACCGGTTCGATCTACGTCGCCGGCTGGCTGGCGGCGGTTGCATTGTGGGCGCGCGTCCACCGGCCATTCGTTCGTGGCGCGGCGCTAGCGGGCTTTGCCCGCGCGAGCCTGCACGGAGGGCGTGTGGCGCCGGCGCTGGATCTTGCCTTGCTGTTCGTCGCGCTGCAGTGGTGGGCGCTGCCGTTTGCGGTCGCCTTCTGGACTGTGGCCACGAGCCCCGCGTCGCCGCCCGGCGCTGACGGTTTCTTTCCCCTGTATGTTCTTGGGCTGGTCCTGCTGACACTCGCTGTGGCGCATGCCGTGGTGTTCGGTGCTGGCCGCGCGCGTGGTCCGCAGCGCACGGGCGCAAGCAGTGTGCTGCGCGGGTCCCCGATGGTGTTCCTGACGCTGCTGCAGCTGCGTAGCCTATGGCGCGGCCACCTGCACGTGGCGCTGCCGCGCATCGGGGCGGCGCTACTTGCGCATGCGGCCAGCTGGTGGATGATCTGCCAGGTGGGCAAGCGCCAGGATGCCGCAGGCTTCATCGCGGTAGCGTGCGCCGTGAGCGCGTCTGCGCTCGCCGGCCTGTATTACGCGTTCTGGCAGGCGCGCCAGCCGCTCGAATCCTACCTGCGCAGCATGCCGTTCGGCGTGGCCAAAGTGCTCGCGGCCGAGCACCTGGTTGTGCTGGGCCTGGGCGGCGGCATCGGCATCCTGGTGTGGCTGGGGTATCGCGCCGCGCCGGGGAGCAGTCCGGACCTGCTGCCAATGCTGGCCTGCTCCCTCGGCCTGTCGCTGCTGCTGCTCGCGCTGCTCGGCGCACCGGCGCTGCAGCGGCACCGGTACGGCACCGCGTTCAAGGCCGCACTGACGTTCGCTGCACTGATCCTGATGGGAGCAACACAATGACGATGCTGTTGACAGCCGAAGGACTGGGCATGCGCTACGGCGGCCAGGTGGTGTTCGAGGACCTGCACCTGGCCTTTGGCGCAGGCGCCGTGGCGCTGGTGGGACCCAACGGCGCCGGCAAGTCGACCTTGCTGGCGCTGCTGGCCGGCGTCGACGCTCCGCAGGCGGGGCGGGTGCTGGTCTGCGGGCATGACCTGGCGCGCGGGCAGGGCGCACGCGCGGCGCTGGCCTGGGTGCCCGACGCGTCGGTTGCGTACGACTTCATGACCGGCGACGAATTCCTGCGCATGGTGCAGGCGCTGCGTGGCTGCGACGGGCCGCATCGCGCGCTGCTGGAAGGCTTCGGGATCGGGGCATATCTTGGCGCGCGCTTTGGCGACATGTCGCTTGGCACGCGCAAGAAGTTCATGCTGGCCGCCGGCTTGATGGGGGGCGCGCAGGTCGTGCTGATGGACGAGCCGACCAATGGCATCGATGCCGACGCCCGCGCATTTCTGATCGATCAGATTGGGGCGCGGGCGCACGAACACCTGGTGCTGTTCTCGACCCATGACCGCGACCTGATCGCGCTGACCGGCGCCCGCGTGCTGGCACTGCCGGCACGGGACGCGTAGAACGGCTTAGCGCCGGTTGGTCTTCATGGCCGCGTCGACCTCGCGCTTGGCGTCGCGGTCTTTCTCGGTCGAGCGCTTGTCGTGCTGCTTCTTGCCCTTGGCCAGACCGATCTCGCACTTCACATTGCCCTTCTTGAAGTGCAGGTTGAGCGGCACCAGCGTGTAGCCGGAACGCTCCACCTTGCCGATCAGCTTATCGATCTCGGCGCGGTGCAGCAGCAGCTTGCGCGAGCGCAGCGCCTCAGGGTGGCTAAAGCTCGACGTGGTCGTCAATGCGCTAACGTGCGCACCGAACAGGTACAGCTCGTTGTCACGGACGAGCACGTAGGCTTCCTTGATCTGCACCCGCCCTTCGCGGATGGCCTTGACTTCCCAACCCTCCAGCACGAGACCTGCCTCGTAGCGGTCTTCGATGAAGTAGTCAAAAAATGCTTTTTTATTGTCAGCGATGCTCATGAAAAGGCGAAAATTCGCGTGTCGGTTAAACTACTGCTATTGCGCCAACGGTGGCGCCACTTGCAAACGACCCCCATCATAACAAACGGTTGACCAATGGCAGTAGTGCACAAATCAGTTTTCCTTGGCTATAGCGCAGAACAGATGTTCGACCTCGTTGCCAAAGTCGAAGATTATCCCAAGTTTCTTCCCTGGTGCAGTGGCGTGAACATCGTCGAGCGCACCGATGACAAACTCGTCGCGGCCCTGCAAATTAATTTTCATGGCGTCAAGCAAAGCTTCACGACATCGAACCACAACCAGCGCCCGACCCAGATGAAGATGCATCTGGTCGACGGCCCGTTCAAGCTGCTCGAGGCGACCTGGAGCTTTAAGTCGCTGCGCGCTGACGCCTGCAAGATCGATTTCGACATGCAGTACGAATTCTCCAGCATGATCCTGGCGCAGATCGTGGGGCCTGTGTTCGGCATGATCGCCAACAGCATGGTCGACTCGTTCTGCAAGCGCGCCGAGGTCGTGTATGGCTGACGTTGCGGCCGCGCCGGCATTGCTGGGCATCTCGGTCTGCTATGCGAGCGACAAGGTCGAGTGGCTGCGCGACTTGCAGGTAGCGCCCGGCACGACGATCGGCATGGCCATCGAGCGCAGCGGCGTGCTGGAAGCCTTCCCGGATATCAATCTGACGACGCAGCCCGTGGGCATCTACGCCAAGAAAAAGACCCTCGACACGGTGCTGCGCGAGCGCGACCGCATCGAGATCTACCGGCCACTTGTGGCCGACCCGAAAGAGTCGCGCCGCAAGCGCGCGGCCAAGCGGGAAGGCGCTAGCGGCAGTCCTGCAGTGCCTGATTGACCTGTGTGGCCCGCGTGGCCCGCTCGGCATCCGTCATATAACTCTTCTGGCCATCCTGGCCATAGCGCGCGATGCGCGTGCCGGACGCGAGCTGCGCCTGCGTCTCGCGCGCGGCGTTGCAGCGCTCGGCCAGCTGGCGCGCACGCTGTGCTTCTTCCTGCGCTTTCAGATTGGCTTCGTCGCGTGCCTTGGTGCGCGCGCGGTAGGCGGCTTCCTGCTCGGCCAATGTGGGCGGGCCCTTCGGCGGCAGCGGCTTCGCGGCTGGATCGGTGGCGACTGGTTCGACTGGCGTGGTGGCGGGCAGCGCGGGCGCCGGCGCCAGTTCGGGATTGGCGCGGCCCGGCGCCTTGACGATCTTGCTGGCCGGCGTGCCGGGCGGGGGCGGCCGATCCGAATACTGGCGCGTGCCGCCGGGGCCGATCCAGACATACTGGGCTTGCGCTGCCGTGGCGGCAAGGAAGAGCAGGGTGGCGCCAAGGGCGCGGTACGGCATCTGCGACATAGAAATTGCTCCTGAGAATTAACAGATTTCGCCATGCTTCGGCCTGGCTGTCAATCGCAAACCGTACCGCACCAACTAAATTTGGGCCAGGGCGGCGACGGAAATCACGGGTTTCTGTATAATTCGCTTTTGCGCCTATAGGAAATACTATGCGTCTCCTCCAAAAAGCACTCACCTTCGATGACGTGCTGCTCGTCCCGGCCTACTCCAACGTTCTCCCGGCCCAAACTTCCCTGCGCACCAAGCTCACCCGCAATATCACGCTGAACATTCCGCTGCTGTCCGCCGCGATGGACACCGTGACCGAAGCGAACCTGGCGATCGCCATGGCGCAAGAGGGCGGCATCGGTATCATCCACAAGAATCTCCGTCCAGCCGACCAGGCGCGCGAAGTCGCGCGGGTCAAGCGCTTCGAAGCGGGCGTGCTGCGCGATCCGATCACAATTCCACCGACCATGAAGATCCGCGAAGTGCTGGCGCTGTCGCAACAGCATGGCATCAGTGGCTTCCCGGTGGTCGAAGGCAACCAGGTGGTCGGCATCATCACCAACCGCGACCTGCGTTTCGAGGAAGACCTGGACGCCGAAGCGCGCGCCAAGATGACGCCGCGCGACAAGCTCGTCACGGTCAAGGAAGACGCGGACACGGCCGAAGCCAAGCGCCTGATGAACAAGCACCGCCTCGAGCGCGTGGTCGTCATCAACGACAACTTCGAGCTGCGCGGCCTGATCACTGTCAAGGATATTCAGAAGTCGCACGAGCACCCGCTGGCTTCGAAAGATTCGCAGGGCAAGCTGCTCGTGGGCGCCGCTGTCGGCGTCGGCGAGCGCGACGAAGAGCGCATCGAACTGCTGGTCGCTGCCGGTGTGGACGTGCTGGTGGTCGACACCGCCCACGGTCACTCGCAGGGCATTCTCGACCGCGTACGCTGGATCAAGGACCGTTACCCGCACGTGGACGTCATCGGCGGCAATATCGCCACCGCATCGGCCGCGCTGGCGCTGGTCGAAGCGGGCGCTGATGCGGTCAAGGTCGGCATCGGCCCTGGCTCGATCTGCACCACCCGTATCGTTGCCGGCGTGGGCGTGCCGCAGATCACCGCGATCTCCAATGTCTCCGAAGCACTTGAAGGCACGGGCGTACCGTGCATCGCCGACGGCGGTATCCGCTTCTCGGGCGACATCTCGAAGGCACTGGCGGCAGGCGCACACACCGTCATGATGGGCAGCATGTTCGCCGGTACCGAAGAAGCACCGGGCGAAGTCATCCTGTACCAGGGCCGCAGCTACAAATCGTACCGCGGCATGGGCAGCCTGGGCGCGATGGCCGACGGCTCGGCCGACCGCTACTTCCAGGAAGCGTCGAGCAAGGCCGACAAATTCGTGCCTGAAGGTATTGAAGGCCGCGTAGCCTACAAGGGCAGCGTGCTGGCGATCATCTTCCAGCTGATCGGCGGCGTGCGCCAGTCGATGGGTTACTGCGGTTGCAGCACCATCGAAGAGCTGCGCTCGAAAGCCGAATTCGTCGAGATCACGTCGGCCGGCATGCGCGAATCGCACGTGCACGATGTGCAGATCACGAAAGAAGCGCCGAACTACCGTTCGGAGTAATCGACACGCGACGCGGCCGCAACCGGCCGCACCCAGGTGGCCGCTTGCGGCCGCATCCGTAGGGTGGACGGCTCTGCCGTCCACGCGTTCAATCAGTGCTGGCTTTGTCTGAACGCGTGGACGGGAAACCCGTCCACCCTACCTAGATTTCTACTGACAGCTAACTCATGCACTCCAAAATCCTCATCCTCGATTTCGGTTCCCAGGTCACCCAGCTGATCGCCCGCCGCGTGCGCGATGCCGGCGTCTTCTCCGAAGTCTTCCCCTACGACGTCAGCGACGAGTTCGTCCGCAACTACGGCGCCTCGGGCATCATCCTGTCGGGCAGCCACAATTCGACGCTTGAAGGCGATTCGCCACGCGCGCCGCAAGCCGTGTTCGAAGCCGGCGTGCCGGTGCTCGGTATCTGCTACGGCATGCAGACCATGGCGGCCCAGCTGGGCGGTAAAGTTGAAAACGGACTGAAGCGCGAATTCGGCTACGCCGAAGTGCGCGCCCGTGGCCATACGGCGCTCCTCAACGGCATCAACGACTTCGTCACCGACGAAGGCCACGGCATGCTGAAGGTATGGATGAGCCATGGCGACAAGGTCCTGGATATGCCCGAAGGCTTCAAGCTGATGGGTTCGACCGACAGCTGCCCGATCGCCGCGATGGCCGACGAAGAGCGCCATTTCTACGCGCTGCAATTCCACCCCGAAGTGACGCACACAACGCAGGGCGAGGCCATCATTGGCCGCTTCGTGCACGAGATCTGCGGTTGCAAGTCGGACTGGAACATGCCGGACTATATCGGCGAAGCCGTTGAAAAGATCCGCGCACAGGTCGGTACCGACGACGTGATCCTGGGCCTGTCGGGCGGCGTCGACTCGAGCGTGGCTGCCGCACTGATCCACCGCGCGATCGGTGACCAGCTTACTTGCGTGTTCGTCGACCACGGCTTGCTCCGCAAGGACGAAGGCAAGATGGTCATGAGCATGTTCGAAAAGAACCTGGGCGTGAAAGTGATCCGCATCGATGCCGAAGACCAGTTCATGGGCCACCTGGCCGGCGTGAACGATCCCGAGCAGAAGCGCAAGATCATCGGCCGCGAGTTCGTCGAAGTGTTCCAGGTCGAAGCGGGCAAGCTGACCAATGCGAAATGGCTGGCGCAAGGCACGATCTATCCGGACGTGATCGAGTCGGCTGGTAAAGGTAAAAAAGGCCAGACAATCAAGAGCCACCACAACGTGGGCGGCCTGCCAGAGACGCTGAACCTGAAGCTGCTCGAGCCGCTGCGCGAACTGTTCAAGGATGAAGTCCGCAAACTCGGCGTCGCGCTGGGCCTGCCGCATGACATGGTCTACCGTCACCCGTTCCCGGGCCCGGGCCTGGGCGTGCGCATTCTGGGCGAAGTCAAGAAAGAGTTCGCCGACCTGCTGCGTGAAGCCGATGCGATCTTCATCGAAGAGCTGCGCAATACGCCATTCGAGGTGCCGCACGTGCCGGGCATCGATGCGGGCAAGGCGCCGCTGAACTGGTATGAAGCGACCAGCCAGGCGTTTGCCGTGTTCCTGCCGGTGAAATCGGTGGGCGTGATGGGCGATGGCCGCACGTATGAATATGTTGTCGCGCTGCGCGCGGTGCAGACGCTGGACTTCATGACGGCGCAGTGGGCGCATCTGCCGCATGCGTTGATGGGCAAGGTGTCGAACCGCATCATCAATGAAGTGCGGGGGATTAACCGCGTTGTGTATGATATTTCGGGGAAGCCGCCGGCGACGATTGAGTGGGAGTAATTTCCAGCTGGGCGTGAGCTGTCGACCACCCGGAGTTGAAGTGAATGAAGCCCCTGATTTCAGGGGCTTTTTTCTGTCTTGGATGGCCGCCTCAGCCTTTTATTGCCTTCACTGATGCTCGTATTGAGCCGGTCCGATCTTCGACGGCCTATCATCCGATCTCGTAGTTGTCGACTGTCGAGATCAATTGCGCGCCACAGCCAGTCTTGTGTCCCGCAAGCGCAACCGGTTTGCCCTCGACGATGTAATTAGCATCGCCTTCCACCACCTTGGTTATGCCATGTCCCGGAATTGGACAACTACAGTGGTCGTCCACGCGCGCAACGGCAATGCCGTCCAACAGGTAGTCGCTGGTACTGACGGAGATGACCTTGCCGCCGTGAGAGGTTGGATCGCCGAGTCGAATGACGTTGGGCATGGTGGTCCTTTATGCTGGTGACGAGGATACTAGTTGTCATGGCGCCTGTTATGCCGGCTTGTCCATGCTGTCATGCCCGAGCGCTTGTTCCGGGCTGTTTTTCGCACCGTCGTCAATGCGGACGAACTCCCAGACGGTCGGTTTGCTTCTCAAGTCTGGCGTGCCCTTAAGTCGGTCCAGGATTGACTGTTGTCTTTGCAAAGACGCTTTCGGCAATATCTGGCCACGTTGAAACCAGTGGGTATTGTCCTGCGCAAGCGAATTGACGCAATGCCACCAGCCGCTGGCAGGACATGCCATGCCGCTGTTGGCACGTGTGCCGATAGTTGCTTGGGTAGGTGTGACGGCGACCGGTTCAGCGACCACCACGGGGCGCACACGCAACGAGGACAGCATCTTGTCCCAGAGTGTCAGCGCTTGGGCGTCCGTCAGACTGGAATCGACGGTGGTGCCGGATTCACTATGGCCGGTGCTCAGTTCGAATGACATCTGAGGCGTGAAAACGGTGTCAGTTTTATTGTGGATGAGCTCCCACATAAACGAGTGGCAATAGTTCCCATTGAACTCGTGGACGCGGTCGAGAATCTCTTCACCGGGTTCGCCATTGAGCGCCCGCGCCCCGCGCCGCAAGGTATGGAAACGGGAACGATTTGCGTTGATAGTTGGTGCGTCCGCATCGCGTTGAAGCAAGGTTTTTGGTGTGGTGATACCGGCTATCATGCTGAGCGCTATCGACACATCGGGGTGCCCATTGAGACCGACGAACAGGGTTGTGCGTTCGCTCTGCTCGACTTTTAATGGCTCTGTGATAAATCCGCCGTCGAAACAGAAGCCAGCCTCGGCTGGGATCTCGTTTTCCTCGCGCGATCTGATGAGTAACCAGTTTGGTAAGTTCTTGGAGATCGTTGTCATTGACATATTTCATACTCAGATTAAAACTGTGCTTTTGCACACGAATCATAGCCTCTGCCTTGACGGCTTCAGTGATTGGTTCATGTGGCAGGCCGGGAATCCACTGCCTGTCGAAAACGAGGACCTTTCCGTGCAATCCACGTCCATCAAATTTGCGTGTGCTTTCAAGGCTGGGCATTCCTCGTTCATTTTTCTGACCCGATAGCTGATTTTCCCTTTCCTCCAGTCTCGCGGTGAAGTGTTCATCCGTCTCTTCGTAGGTCACGATGCTCCAGCCAGCGACCATCGCGCCCCGGTATGACACTTCGGCGTCGGCAGGTAGGTCGATCACGAAGCGGCCGACGCACGTTGGTTTCATCTTGAGGTCCTGCATTTCAGCGGTCATGTTCGTCACCTGGTGGTTGAGAAAGGCTGCTTGCACCTTCCGCGTGAACGCGATGCAGACGAGGAGCAGGCAAGCAGAGATGATCAGTCTGGCGAGCCACCTTCTGTGCTCGTACGGAAGTGCATTGGTCATTTGGCCTCCAAGGCAATTCTGACAATTAGTTGCATGGTAAGGGCCAGCATCGATTCATTCGAGTAGCTGCCCTGGTGGTCGTAGCCCCTAGTGCGAAACAGTTGCTTGACGCCTTGCGCCGGTTCCATACCTGATTGCTGTGGCACCGTACCGTCGCCCGGGCCATCCTGGACCGAATGCGTAAACTGCACGGTGCCGCCATTCGAAAATTTCACCATGCGGCCGCCGGTCTCGGGGGTGCGGCTGATAAGCATCCCTGAAGCAAGCACGCTTTTTTCGGGCGCAGACGCTGTCTTGACCGCATGCCAACGGCAGGTGCCGAACGAAAGATGACCAGGGTCGTCGCCATAGAAGGCGTAGCTGTTGGGATGGTAGTAATCACCGAGCAACGTTGTATGAAAACGTTCAGCCTGCGCAATTGCATTTTTGATTTCAGTAGCAACTTTGTCAGGGCCTAAGAACTTATTTGCTGGATCAGCCAGCGCCGGATCAATCATGCGATACCACGAGGCCGTGTCGCGGTACATATCATAGACATTGCCGCTTGGGAGGCTCCTTAGTGAGGCTTTCCATTACCAGTTTGGATGGTCGCGTACAGCCACGGTTTTTGATAAGAACGATGTATTGGATGACTTGGGCATCGCCAACGTTGCAATCGCATTGCTGAAAAGCTCGGTCTCCTAATCTTGACCGACAGAGTGAAAGTTCGTAAGGCTCGATTTAAGTTGCGCGCCGCAACTCGTCACATCGCTGTCGTAGGCAACGGGAATGCCATCGATACGGTGATGTGCAGAGCCGGTAGCAACAGTGCAGCCGTTGTGGCCCGGAACCGGACAGCTACAAAGGTCGCCAACACACGCAACCGGGATCTGGTCAACCTGGAAGTGACGGGCGCGCACATCGATGACCTTGCCGCCGTGCGATGTAGCATCGCCAAGCCGGATGACATTTTTTTTCATTTCAATGCTCCTTCTATTAGTTAGTCACGCGAGATAAGGCGTCACTCATGGCGGGGCAGGCGAGGTTGTCGCAGTCGCTCCGGGAGGAGCGTAATTGGCCGGGTCGATGGAATGGCTGTGGATGTGCCTGAAGACGTCGCCGCCATTAGCGTGATACTGGGTTTTGCGTTTTTCGTCGGATGGCGGTGTGATGAAAACGATGCTCGCTTCTTTCGGGTCGCGCAAATTAATCGCTGCGCTGGCGCCGCCCGCGCGGTAACTGCCCATGACGCCAATCGCCATCTGCATGAACAGGGTGTTGGCCCCGGTATTGCCCAGGCGGTGGTCGGTATTGATGAACTGGTCGATTCTGCCCGTATCGATTTCAGGACCGCCTGCGTGGGCGTAACGGCTCAGCACGCCGTGCAAGGCAAGTAACTGCTCTTTCTGGTTGCCAGTGGCGGCGATGATGCGGGCCGGCCCCTTGGCGCGCTGCGCCTTCGGCAGCGTCTTGAGCGCTGCGTGCCAGCCGTCAAGCAGGGCATTTTCTCGCAGATCGCGCCGGCTCAAGGGTTTGCCGTGTTCGTCGCTCATGTTGACGAAGACCGGCCGGTGGACGAACCCGAGGGTCGGCATGCTGTCGAATTCCTTCAACTGCAGATTGTTCCAGGGGACCGGGAACCAGGGCGTCGGCTTCCAGTCCAGCGGCGGGCGATGTTTGGCGTTGAATGCCCCGTCTAGGAAACTGGTCGGGCCTGTGCCGCGGATGTCGTGACGGACCGCGAATTTCGCGGCGGCGGGTAGCCACTCATCAATCAGCGGTTGGCGCGGGGTGTCGAAAGGATGGTCTGCCGTCTTGGGCTTTTTAGGGACTGTGTTCATGACGTCCAGGTACGCGAGGAACAACCGACGGCCGATGCCATCCCGGTTCAGGATCTCCACGCTTTGTTCTTCGTCGACATCTTCGAAAGCAAAGGGTCGGATCGCGTCCACCCGTTCGCGCCGCGCAAGTAAAAAAAGCGTGGAAGCATCGGGCATTTCGGGGACGTAATATCCTTCCTTGACCAATTTCGGGCTTCCATCGGGCTTGGACATATTCCTGATGTCCATGCCATCGTCGGAGTTGAAGATGACGTAGGGGAGATCGGGGTTCTTGTCGAAAAAATCAAAAATATCTTCAAGAATGTGGTCGGGCCGGTCCTCGAACCGTCGTGGGCCGACGACGAACAGGTGGGTTAGTAAGCCTGACGAATTGGCGCCGGCGACCAGACCCGAATCGGCAGTGAGCGGCGTATCCGCATTTTCCAGGCTATGACAAGCCGGTCTTGCGTTAAACACCGGCACTCCCCAGTCCATTACGGTGTAGCCGGCACCATTTTCCAGCGTATCGCCACCGCGGCCACCCATCATTTGTAGCTTGTCGGTCTCGCCCCACGGATACTTCTTCGGATCTTTTTCGCGGATTGATGTGTAGGCATTGCCTGATTGAAGTGCATCCCAAAGTTTGCCTTGCCGGTACTTGTCGAGTGTGACGCCCATGCTGATCACCTCGAGCACATATTCGCGTCGACCCTGCTCCGCGCGGCCTTCCGCCAGCACGCGCTCGGCTTTCGCCGTTTCCAGTCTGAATTGCGCCTGGCGCACCTGCGCCTGTTGTGATGCCATGACCCAACGCCCCCCGAACAAGACGGCTACCAGCATGACGGGTACACCAAACCACCACAGTTTTTTCATCGTTATCTCCGGTTGATCGATGGAATCAGGCTGAAGCACAGTGAGATCGAGTGCCATCCATAGCGGGACGACGATAAAGAGTGCCAATACCGCGCCTAGCAGATATTTCCAGACCACCTGTCCTTTGGCTGCATGCTGCGCTGATGCATTCATCGTTGGTTCCCCTTGACGCCGATTGCGCCCTCGCTGAAGTTTTGAAGAACGATGGCGGATGGCAAACCTTCCGGTGGTAACGGCAAGCTGCTGGGAAGGATGCCAGTTGAGTAGTAAGCAACATTCGCACTGATAAGATCCCTGCGCCACGCTGGCTCGTCGTTCCAGTAGATTGCGAAATCGTTCTTGAATTTGCTCCATCCAAGGATGCCTGGCCGCAGCGGTTCCTTGTTCACGGGGTCTTTGAGCCGCCAATCCGCCACCGCACACAGGTAGGCGTAAAACACGGGATGGGTCGTCGCCTTTCCGCTACCAATCGCCACATCGTAAGCAGTCACCTGTTGATGATTTTTGCTGCCGCCGTAAACCGCGCCATGAAACGAGCGCGCCATCGACGCGAGCTGCCAGCGAAGGCGCGCCTCGTCTGCCGTCTCGGTGCGCTGGATGATCAGCTTTGGCGGGTCGGTTGGGCGCCGGGCGACGGTGTCGCCAACGCAGACGAACACATCCAGTACCTTGCAGCGCGCATGGGCTTGCTTGCCCTGGTTGATTGCCTGTTCCACCGCGGCGCTGGCCGGCGCGGCGTTGGCGACAACGCCTCGATAGAGCGTGCGATTGATGCTGCCCATGAGCGCGATCCCGCGCGGGACGGCCACGCCGACCGGGTCGTCGATGCATTCCAGCCGATGGTTAATACCGTAACTGCTGGTCACGGCAATGGCCGCATCGATCTGGTCGACCCGCTCCATGGCGCCGAAGCGGCCTCTGGCATCGGCAAACGCACCTTCGCCCATGCTGGCCGGCACCGGCGTTGGCAACGGCTCTCCGGTAATCTTGCGCAGTCCGAAGCGTGCCTTTTCCTCACCCGACGCGGTGCGCGGCGCTTGGCCCGGCTCATCGAGGCGGGCGCGCACGGCATGGCGGCTGACGGCGGAATCGCTGATGTCGGTATGCGCCTGGTCGTCCTCGCCTTCAACGCGCAGGGCGAAATCGTAGGGCGACGTTTTTTGACCAATCAGCACCTGTGCACCGGTGCGGAAGTCGGGGCGCCGTTTGATCGTGAACACCCGCTGAAAAAAACCTGGCCCCAGTTCGGCGAGCGGTTTGCGAACTACCTTCTCGGCTCGGGTGATAGTGGCATTGATGTTGAGGGGTTCGCCGTCGTCATCGGCGATCGAATAGGGTTTGGCGGACACCTGGGTGCCGCGCAGGTATTCGGGCACGCCCTGCCAGCCGATACCCTGCACGTTGGCCAGTGCGACCGTCATGTCTTCGGGCGAAAAGTACAGATAGACCTTGCCGCGGTTGTCGCGGTCCTCGCTGGCCACCCATTTGGCGCCCACCACACCCCGGTGCTTCGACGTATCGGGCAGTTCGGCAAGGGGCGGGATCGTATGTTTTTTCCTTTGCACGCCGCCAACGATATTTGCCAGCGTCGTCAGGCGCGCGTGCAGGGTTTGGCCGCCACTGAGCCTGGGGTAGCGCTGTGCCATCGCCGCATCGCGGCCGGAATAATAATCGACCGCACTGGCCAGCATCGGTGTCTCGTCGACCAGGCTATAGGGCGGGTTGCAGAGGATTAGCGTGTCGGCCGGCCGGGTATCGGGTTGCAACGCCCTACCGCCGGTTTCAAGGAGGAACGCCTGGGCCAGGAGACTGAGCAGGCAACCCTGGCTATGCGCGACGATGCTGACGGTTTCGTCCGCATCGTAATCGCGGAGCATTGTAATGAGGGCGGCCAGGCGCTGCGCGGCCAAGACCATGTAGAGCCGGCCGGGATTGTCGAGCACTGGATGGGTGGCGTCACGCTGCGCGGCATCCAGCAGGCCAAGCGCTTTCGACTTGCCGCGGTTCCACATTTCCGGCAAGGAGTTCGTGGCGTTGGCGAACGGGCCGCCACCTTTGGAGAAATCCTTGTCGAGGCGGTTGCCATAACGGTCCAGTGCCTGACCATGCGACGTTCTGAAACCCGGCTTGACCGAGTTGTTTTCCTCCCGAAAGCCCCAATAAAACGGTATGACCGGGCTGTGCATTTCCTTCGTGACGCTGCGCTTGTAATAAACCGCATCGGGATCGTCCTTCAGCACCTCGGCGTCACCAGCCCTTGGATTGCTGTAGATTGCCGGACGCAGGTCGCCGCGCAGGCGCTGGGTCAACCCTGCGCACAATCCGTTCTCGACCGCCTCATACGCAGTGCCTACATCGTTGACCCCATGCACCAGAATGACAGCGCCAGGCAAGTTGTGACGCACGGCGACGACCTTGTCCCTAATCCGCCCCGAGGTGTAGATGCCAGTGGCGGTTCCACGTGAAAAAGATGTTTTTTGATAGCCCATCTCGATTCTCCTATTGGTTCGGCGGTGGGTCGCTGATGTCGATGTCGGCGGTGTGCATCGCGTCGCTCATGAGCAAGGAGGTTTTACCCGCGATGTCAGTTGTTTCTTCCAGGGTTTCGCCTGCGGTGGTGGCAATCTTGTGGGTGAGGTCGGCAGCCGGCAGACCACCATCTTGATGTGGGTAATATTTGGCGACAAATTTCAGGTCGGTAGCGCCGTTGCCAAACGACGGGAACGCCGTTGCCATCGTCGCGGGACCGTCGAAATCGAAGTCGGGCCCGCGGAATTTGAGCGGCATCTTGCTGCCAAACGTCAGGCCGTCCTTGCCGAGCTTGATGAACGAACCGTTGTCGACAATGAATTCGATCTCCTGTGCCATGATCGTGACTTTGCCTTCTGTTGCCGTCACCTTGCAGTTTTTCGCAGCATTGACTTCTGTGTCGTCATGCTGGCTTTGCAGCAGTAGCTTGCCGTGGTGGGCGATGGCCGCGATGCCGTCATGATGCGCAAACAGCGAAATCCCCTTGCCGGCATTGATGCTATAGCGCTGCCCGGCAGTCATTTGCATATGCCGCTGGGCGACACTGTCAATGTTGACGGCGGCGTAACTGACGATGGTTTTGGCGCTGGCAAAGCTGATGCCGTCCGGCGCCGTGACGCCGATCGCCGCCGCGCCGCCGCCAGTGCCTGCCGGCGCCGTGTTGCTGCCGTTATCCCACTGCTTGATGGCGACCTGCAGCTCGTCCTGCGGCTTGTCATCGACGGGCAGCGCCTGGTTTTGCGCCGCAAACTGGCCCAGCGAGCGGAACAGATCGACGCAGTCCTGCATCAGCGCCAGGTAGTCGGCACGGTAAAGCTGCTTGCCGCCGTCGTTCAGGCGCGACCAGGCCGACAGCAACATGCCCTTGCCGGCGCGTAGCGCCAGTTGCGCGTCGGTGGTCAGTTCGGCGCCTTCGCCGCGCGGCGCGCCGTGCCCCTCGCTGCGTGGCTGTGTCAGCCAGCCGAGGTTCAGTTCACTACGGCCATGGTCGCTCGCCATTTGTGCGTTGATCTGCCCGGTCGTATCGTCAAACCGCAACTGATTGCCCCGGCTCCCCTTGATTTCCAGGCTTCTGATGCCGGACAAATATTTATTGCCGGGCAAGGCGCCGGCGCCCAGGTAAGGCGGGCGGGCCAGCATGTTGTAGAGCTGACCGATGATGATGGGTTTGTCCGAGTCGCCGCCCAGAAAACCGATCAACACCTCGGTGCCGGGGCGCGGCAGCGCCAGGGCGCCAAAATGCATGCCGCTGCCAGTGCCCGCCCAGCTGCTGGCCACACGTACCCAGGCCGAGTCGCGGTCTGTTCCCGAGGCGCCTGCGCCCTCGGCGTGCGCATGGTCGGCTGCGCGCATCGCAGTAAACTGCACCTTGACGCGGCCCTGGGCGTCGCAGTGGACGGCCTCGCCCGGCGCGCCGACGACGATGGCGCTTTGCAATTGCGCCTGCGGTACGTCGACGCGCGCGTCCCAGGCTGGCACGAAGGTGATGTCGCGCCGCACGCAGGTGAGGCGGCACTGGAAGCGGAACTGGCTTGAATCGAACCAGTTCTGCGCCGCCAGGGGCAGGTCGGCGGCATCGGTGTGCCAGCGGTTGCGCGCAAACAGGCGCGCGACGCGTGCATCGTATTCCTTGGGCAGGTTGTTCTGCGCGGTGATATGCGAGGACAGCACGATGAACTCGCGCTCGGCGTCCGGGTGGCGGTCGATCTCGGGGTGGCCGGCCAGGATGAAATATTCGCCGGCGGTGCAGTCACGCACGCCGCCCTCGGCGTGGAAGCACCTGGCCTCGAAATTCGAGCGCTCCAGCGCCTGGCGGGCCAGCGCCTCGAGGTCCTCGTAGGTGTCGCGCACGTGCGGCGCCTCGGTGAGATAGTGGTCCAGCGTGGCGGCCAGCTTGTTTCCCTTGACGCCCTGATCGTCGGCGCTGGCGAAGCTGGCGCGCATGAAGTCGGTGCCGCGAGGATTGGCGTAATCCCAGCTATGACGGCTCACCCGGCCCGGGCGCAAGGCGCGCACTGCGCCGAACGCGGTGATCGAGTCGCGCTCTTCGGTGGCGCTGTCGCGATGAAAGCGGATGGTGCCGGCGCTACTTGGTTTGAGCCGCCTGGCGTCCTGAAACAGCACCATCGTGTGCGCCGGCGCCAAGGCCGATCCGTCGGCCGCCGCAGGTTCGCTTGCTTCCCCGGCGCGACCTGGACGGAAAAACCAGGAAACACCGCGGCGCCGGAGCAGGCGGCGCACGAAAGCGCCCGTGCCTTCGTTGTATTGCACGATCTGGCGGCGCACTGGAAAGTCGCGCAGCGCCAGCGCCGTTTCGAGTTCGAACTCGAACATCGCGGCCAGGCCCGGATTGGCGCGGCGCGCCTCGCCGAGCACGGTTTTGATGACATCGAGTTCGGTCTGGTCGAGGAACACACGGGTGCCGACATCGAGGTCGAGGATGGCCAGCGCATCGCGCATCAGTAGTTGGTAGCTGGCCAGGCCACCATCGCTTTCGCCGGCACTGGCTGTAGCGACGATGCCGCAAATGCTGCGCAGCTGTCCCTGGTCAGTCACAATCTGCACTTGCGCGGGTAGCCCGATCAGCGTGTCAAGTTGCAGGTGCGCGTCGAGCGCCAGGCAGTCAATGCGCATCTCGATGCCGTCGCAGATCGCCTCAACCCCTTCGATCCGCTGCGGCAGCAGCACGTCGCTGGCCACGCCGTCGGGAAAACCCAGCTGCATGCGCAGCGGGCGGTTGCTGGCGGTGAGGATTTTGTTGAGTTCGTCGGCAACGTCAAAATCGTTGTCATGGTCCACGGGTATCTCCATCCTGGCTGCAATTAAAAGGCGATCAGGTAGCGGGTGTCGGCATGGTCTTTCGTTCGCGGCGCGGTGAGCACGACCGAGGCTCGACCCAGCCGGGCACGGTTGTCGAGGGCGATCGGGCGGACATCGGCGGCCCGTAGAATGAGGCGCACTTCGAATGCGACGCCAGGCATGGCGAACAGGGCCAGCATTTCCCTGAGCGCCGGGCCGGCGCTGCCCCCGGCAAGAAAACGGTCAAAGTCGAGGCGCGTGAGCGGGCCAACCCACAGGCGCACCAGGGCATCGCGGCGCCAGTAGCGGGGGCCCAGCATATTGCCAAAGCCGAGCACATGGCTTTGTACACCGAGGACAGTGCGATTGTCTTGACCAGCATCGACCCAGCAACCCACCAGCGGCTCGGTGCGAAAGGGCACGCCAAAAAAGTCGGTCAGCACGCCGGCGATCATTTCGCCCTGCACGGGACGATGACGAATCAACGCAGCGTAGCGGGCTAGGACTTCAGCGGGGATGACGGTGGTGGCCTTGCCTGCCCGCTCTGTCTTTGGGCGCCGGGGCCTGCCAGCCAGGGCCAGTTGCGCCTCCAGAAAACGGTCGCGGCCGTCGGCGTCCTCGCCGGATTCAATGTGGCAGGCGGCCCAGGCCCGGTAGAACAAGACCATCATGCGGTGCGAAAAGGTATCAAAGAAAGCGCGGCCGGCGTGGTTTTTTTCAAAGGCAACCTGCGCAGCGATCGTGGCGGTGTAATCGTAGGGCAGCACGCCGTGCACGCCCAGAAAACCCATGAAGGCCGGAGTGAGGCGGACGTGGCGCAGGCGGCCCACCGGCGCTGCAACCGGTCCGTCTGGTGTCGCCGGAATCTCGGGGGCGTCGGCGTGAATGGCAAGTGCCTCGATCTGACTGGACGGAAAGCCCAGTGCGACGCTGTTTTTGCAACGCAGTACCGTCTCGAGTTTTTTGCCGTGCGAAGCCGCGTCGCGCTGCAGCCATAGCTCGATCAGGTGCACGGCCTGGAAAAAATGAAACCGGCAGGGATGCGTGATCAACCGGTCGATCAGACCAGCTTGCGCGCGCCGTTGCGTGGGTGGCATCGGATCAGCTCCTTTCCGCTAGCATGCGAAAAAACCGTCAACTGGGTGAAGCTCTGGCAATGCACATAGAGGCCAAAAAAATGGTCGAGCACCGAGACGAACAAGTCGATGCCGCTGCCGGCGAAGGCGTCCTCATCGAGCGTAACGCGCACCGCAAGACCCCGCACCAGGGCGCTATGACCGTCGTCGCGCAGCCAGAGGCTTGTCTCACGCTGTTCCAGGGCAACGATGCCCGCGATCTGCCGTTGTGATACCGACGACTGTGGCAAGTCGTACAGCGTCAGCGTTTCTTGAAGAAGATGCAGGCCGTCGGCAGAGAGCGCGCAATGACTGAGCGACAGGTGGGCAATCAGGCGCCAATGGTCCTGCGCATTGAAGCGGTACTGGGGAGTTGGCCGGCGCAGGAAACGCAGCGGATAGCCATCAGTCGCCTGCTCAAGCTTGAGGTCGCCGCCCGCGGTGTCGTAGCAGAGCCGACTGGGCAAATCGCGGTTGGTGCAGGTGAGTTCTATCGATACGCTGGCATCGGCTATATCCAGTGGATCAAGGTCCAGGTCAACAAGCGCGATGCGCGTGGCGTGACCGGGGTGGCGCAGCGCTGCCAGCTCGTCGCGGCGCACCACGTAGTAGCGGCCCTGGCGCCCGCCAGCCTCGCCATGGCGCAGCGAGTAATACGGCCGGAATTCGGTCAAGGACTGGCCGTGGCGCGATTTCTGCACTGTGGTCACCTTGTCGACGCTATAAATGTCGCAGACGTCGGCGTAGACGCCATCGGCGAGCAATGCATAATCAGGCGTCATGTGCGTCAGTTCAATCGGGCAGGCCGCGTGCCTGAACAGATTCACCACCGGCGTGCAGCCGGGTACGAAGTTCTCGCTCGAGAGCTGGCTCAGTGCGCGGCCAGTGTGCGTATCGGCAGCTACGCCAGCCAACCCCAGGTGCAGGGTGAGGCGCCGGCACGTGGCCGGCAGGTGGGGCGCCAGCACCTGCCAGTCAATGTCGAAAAAATTGAATTTCTCAGGATTGACAAAGTACTCGCTCAGCAACAGATAGGCGGGATGCGACAAGTTGCTGCGCGGAAGAACTGCGTCGTGCGGATCGAATCCCACCGCTTTGAGCGGCACGGTGCGCAGAGCCAGCCAATTGCCGTCGATCTCCAGGTACGCCGCCTTGGCATGCATGAACAGCAGGTCGCGTGTGGTCGCGCACAGAGACGGTTCGGCATCGATGAACAGGCGTAGCCTGTCCAACTGCACCAGCCCCAGGCTCAGGGTGGCCGCTTTTGATTCGATGTCGATGGAAAGCATCGTGGTGACAGCGGCCGGTCGCGGCATCGCCGGCGACAAGTTGAAGTACGACTGAAAGGCCACCTTTGCCACAACCAGGGGGGTGATGTGCACGTCGAACACGGTGCGCAGCCGGCACGAGGGTCCGTCGGCCGAGCGGGCCACCAGCGTGGCGCCACGGGGAATCAGCCCTGGCGCCGTCATCGTCGCAAGACCGGCGCTGGGATCGACGCGCACGATGGCGGTGGAGGGAAAAGGTTGCAAGTAATGAGGATAATTGAGCTGCAGCAGTGCCTCGGTCACCTTGTAATCATTGTCATCGATCAGCTTGGCAATACGAGCGTTCGATAATGCCGTGGCCTGGATAAAACGTTCGATATGGGGATCGTTGCGTTGCCCGCCTTCCATACCAAGCTGACCGGCCTGGGCGGGAAATTCGGCGGCGAACTCGGCGTTGAAGGACTGCATGGTGGAGAGTTCGCGCTCGTAATACAGGCGGATTGCTTTCAGGAGTCTCTTCATCTGGCCTCCGGGGATCAGCGAATGGCGTACTGCAGACTCGAGGGTTCGAGCATGATGTCGAACTGCACGCGGTCGTCATTGGCCAGCGTGCGCAGCTGGCCAGAGATGGCGAAACTGAGTCGGTTTACCCTTCCAGATTCTTCGACCAGCCGGGCCCGTACCTGTGCCAGCCGCGGTTCGTTGCGCACGATGGCCGCAGTGAGCAGATCGCAGATTTTCTTGCGGTCGGTACTGCTGGTAAGGCACAGCTGGGCGAAGTCAGCCAGGCCAAAATTGACGATGGATTCCCTGCAGGCAGGGTACGTCGCCAGCTCTTCCGGGGAAATGGCAACGCGGGTGTTGAGCAGGGCTTCGAGGTCGCGTGCAATGGCAAGCTTGTATTGCGCCAGCGTTAGCTGAAGCGGTCGCCGCTCGACGGCGCATGCGGGGATTGGCGCGATCAGCCGGTCCCACACACTGGAGGTGTACGTCACCATCTTCAAGCGCTCCCGTTATTCGTTCTCAGGGCAGGGCAGGGCAGCATGGGCGTGGCACGCATGACCGCACCGGGCAAGTCCGGCTTCGATTTTACGAAGGGAAATTATTGAGCCGACAAGAATCGCGAGTATGCGGTAACGCAAACAATTCGGATGTCGTGCGTCTGACTGGTACAACACAGGTCAATCGCTCCGTGGCGGGCACAGGAAGTAATCCATGGTGGCATGGCGCTTTTTTTGGGCTGCCAATGAGAAGTGGTGGTCTACAACCCGGCCCTCATCGAGACTTGCCGCAGCCGTGAACGCTGTCACTTGCCTGCGTCCCGACCCGCTCCGTACGAGATCAGCATGCTCGCTGTCTTGCCCATGAAGTCCGTGGGGCAGTTCAGGCCCGGCCACGGTTCTCTTGTCGTCGCTTCCAGTGCAGCGTCGAGTCCTTTCATGGTCAGTGCGTCGAGCTTGCTCGGTGGTTTCGCCAGCATTGCATCCAGCACCACTGTCCTGCAGCGGTCAATGGCCCAGACCAGCGCACTGCGGTCCTGGCGAGGATACCAAAGGTACGGATCCGCCCCCAGTGCCAGCAGCGCCAATGTCAGATTGTCGTCTTCGGGGCCCAGGCAACTGCTGCCACCGTACGACCAGGCCGGACATCCGTTTGCCTCGACGTTGAAGTCGTAGCTCTTGGCCTTGAGCTTTCCAAGGAACACCATGCGCCAGTGGTCGCGGTCAGCCGACGAATCTGTATCAGGTGATGGAGAATACGTCTTGTCGCAGTGATCGACAACCGCCGAGACGAGTGCGCCCGGGTCATCACCATCGGTGGGACGCATGGATGCCCCCTTGTCGAGAAGCCAACTTGCGAATTCGAGGTTGCAGATGGAAACTGCCCGCTTCATGCTGCGGTATCCATCTTCACCCCTGATCGCTTTCGCCATGCTTGGGTAGTGCTGGACCAGATCGGCAGCGATTGCCAGGTACTGCTGACGCACCGCCAGGGTAGCGGGATACGAACCGGCGCTCGCTAGCTCGAACAGTAGATCGTCCGCATGCTCGGGCTTGATGCCGTAGCCGAGCAGACGCGCCAGTACCTTCGGATGGCTGACCGCGTGTTCAAGGTATTCACCCGCCAGCGCCGATCGTGGGTCCAGCTTTCTCGTCGACAGGAGAAACTCGAGTATCGCCGGTTGCCTACCGGACTCGTAGGCGTCGAATGAATCGCTAAACGGGGTGGTAATGATTGTTTCATGCACTGCTGTCCGTTCAAATGGTTCTGCTCCCGCCTTCACCAGCATTTCGACGACCTGCAGGTCCGCCGGGTTCGCTTTGATCGCGCGATTCAGTACCTCGTCCTGATCGTAGCGTCCGGCGCGCTTGTCGACCGCGCCGTTTCCGGCCACGTTCGCTCCCCGCTTGATCAGCGCCTCGACGATGCGGGCTTCTTGCACCTTGCCGAGAAATGCCATATCCAGCGGAGTCTGATCGCGGCTGCTCTTGGCGTTGACGTCGGTGCCGGGCACTGCCAGCAGCTTCTCCACCTGCGCGACGTCACCGTCACGCACCGCACGGTGCAGTGGCGAAAAGCTGGCCTCGTGCTCTTTCTCATAGAGGGCATCGCGTCGCTTTTTCGCTTCACCGGTAAACACACGCGCATAGGCCGGGGAAGAGCCGAGCGCGCAGGTGATCATCCGTTCGCCCAGCCGGACCTTGTCCGGGTCAGCGCTTTTCTTGAGGTCTTGCCCGACCTCGTATTGGGCTTGGTAGCTGTTGCGCAGCGCCGCGAATTCATCCATCGCAGTGGGTCCGTTTCCCGAGAGACCATTGGTGATACCTGACGCCATGATCGCGTCGCCCACGAAGGCATACAGGGCGCCAAGCCTGCGCTTGTGCATCCATTCAAGCAGCTGGATCATCCGTAGCTCCCCTACCAGATCCAACTGTTGCCGCTGGCTCATCAGGAAAAACAGGTTGGCGCGCGCAATCCAGTTGCCGGCACGGGCAGCCTGGTTCAGCCCATGCAACAGGGCATCATCGTCCTGGCTTTCCGGCAGTCCGTCGATATAGCGTTCCACCGCGTCCATCATCGGCACCGGGCCGACTTCGGCCGGCGTCTTGCAGGTGAAGGCCTTCAGGTCATGGTCGGCAGCCATCTCCTTCACTACAAGATCAAACACGGCGGTGCTGCGTTGGCCGACCTGATCCCGTGTCAGGCCGGCTGGCACCGGACCGAGCCAGGCCAGGAAGGCCGGGTTGTCCAGCCCTCCCGGCAGCATCGGTGTCGCATCCTCTGGCGGCGCGGTCGAGCCACGCCATTCCGCGGTGCAGGCCATGCAGCTCATACAGACGATGATGATGGCAAGGATTCCTTTCGTCGCGGCTTGATGTGCATGCAGCATTGATGCCCCCTCCTAGATGTTGATGGGTTGGATCGTCGAGCCTATCGGATTGCTGGAGAGTAGTATTGCTGGGTGACAAAGCCTCTGTAGGATGAGGAGTGGGTGCCTGCGGCCTCTCCCTGCTGAAGTCACAAACGTACGTCTACGGCTGGACCGTCCTGCTTTTCGCGGCGATTGGCCTCGGCGGACGAGCATGTCTCCGCAGGATGATTCGAAGTCATTCCAATTGTTGCCAAATGCAAGATCAATAGCCTGGCATGGTGCGTCGACTACCGAGAGCAGGGCGGATGGCTCAGGAATGTACTAAAGCGAGATCACGCACAGTTGCGTGATCTCGAATGGGAAGCATGCATGCTGCTTCAGGGTGGGCTGGGCGGCTTTGTCCTTTCGTGTGCGAACGTCGGCGCAATGCCGTCGATCCGGCGGTATTCGGTGATCCACGCGGGAAGTACGAGATCCTGTTCGACCTGACTCTGGCGATACACCCAGGAATGATGCGCGCCTGCCCAAAGGCCTCGTAACACACGATCCAACTGTGGTCTGCCGATAATCTAAATCATGGAGGGTGAACGCGAATCGACGCGCAGGCACACATGGAGTGATCAGGAAATCGGCTGGAGTAGGCTGGACACTAACGAAAAACTGCGTTAAAATGTAACTAACCAACGTTTAGTGCATCAAAAACGGATAACTTCACGGCCAACACTTACAGTAATTTCTCAGCTAATCAACCAGGCTTGTAGGGACGGAGGCGCCTCAGATGACCAACTTCGCAGGACGCTGGGGCTGTGCAGCGCGCTGTAGAAATGGATGAGTTGCCCGAAGATCAACCTTCGCTGAGAGCACGAAGTTGCGCCACGCAGCAAACACCAGGTAGTCGGTGTCCGGATAGCCTCACTCCGACTGGCGGTTTTGGCCCGCTAGGGTATCGACATGGGCGGGCAGCCTGACCGCGCGATCCGTGCAGCACATCGCTTCGGTGGCACCATGTCGAACCGGGCGCGGGCCGGAACCTCGCTGGCTTTGGGGATATCAGCGAACTGAGTCGTCGTGCAGGCCGCACGGGCATTGAGGCTGAGGCTTGCGACGTTCGGCAAGCCCCGTTCACCGCCCAGTCGCGCTGCAGGTGCCGCGGTCGCTGCACGTCGGCGACCATGGTAGCCAGGATCTGAACTGCGGTGAACCTGGCTCGACATTGCCACTAGCTTAGTCTTGATCACGGGGCTCTACAGATGGTTCAAGCACGGCCAGGCAGCCACCTTCATGACTAGAGCAATCTCTGCGTCCTGACGACGCTTCACCATGACTGCGGCAATCTCACCGCGCCGCCGCCGCCCGCGCCTGCACAATCCAGCCATCAAATTCCTTCTGATGAAACTTGATCCACCCCGACACATGGCGCGCAATGTCAGCCTGGGAGTTTTCACCGCTGCGCATGCGAGCGTTCTGCGCGTCGATATCGGGAACGGGCAAGCGCATCACCTGGAACAGCTTCACGGCTGCCGGGTTCTTCTCGGCCCAGGCGCGGTTCACGACAAAGCGTGTCGTGTTGATGGCAAAGCCGTAGTCGCTGCCATCGGCCAGGCGTGTATCGGGCTTGCCCGGATACGCCGTCTTCGGTGCCTGCAGCCAGACAACATCCTTGCCCGGGATCAGGACGCCATTGACCCAGTAGGGCGTCCAGGCGTAATACAGGATCGGGTCGCCGCGCTTGAAGCGGCCGATGGTATCGGCGATCAGTGCAGAGTAATTACCCTGCACATGCGTGACCGTGCTGCGCAGCTTGAAGCCGTCCATATGCTGTTCGATCACCGCTTCGCAACCCCAGCCCGGATTACAACCGGCCATGTCCGCCTTGCCATCGCCGTCGTTGTCAAACAGCTTGGCCAGACGCGGCTCGCGCAGTTGGCCGATATTGGTGATCCCGTATTTGTCGGCAGTGGCCTTGTCGATCAGGTAGCCCTGGGCTGCTGGCCCGGCGTACTCGCCGGTGCGCAGCAACCTGGCGTCGCCGCCGGCGTTGTCATAGAAATCCTTGTGCAAGGGATCCCAGTGCACCGCCAGGAACGTGGCATCGCCATTGGCAATGGCGACGTGGGCCGTGGGGTATTCCACTTCCTTGATGGGTTGCGGTGCGTAGCCCAGCGCTGCCAGCGCGCGGTCGGCCAGCATGGTCTGGAATGTCTCTTCGGCCACCGGGCTTTGCAGCGCTTGCACCTTCACCCCCTTGCCGGGAAGGGCGTCTGCCGGTGTTTGTGCCATGGCCAGGTGGGTGCTCAGCGCCAGTGCGCCAAGCGCAATGGTGGCGATCCAGCGAAACATGCGTTGTGACTGGTGTTTGATCGTAAATTTTCTCATGCGATGCATTCGTGTTCCTTTTTATGATTGTGGCTTGCCGCGCGTCAGGCGCAGGATGAGCCCGGCCGGGCCGGTCTGGTACCAGTGGCGTACGCCACGGCGTGGTTGTCCCATCGCCTGCGTCAAGCGGTCCAGCGTGATTGCCAGCAGCACGATGCCCAGACCGCCCACGGTTGCCAGACCCATGTCCAGGCGGCCGATGCCGCGCAAGACCATCTGGCCCAGACCGCCGACGGCGATCATCGAGGCGATCACGACCATCGACAGCGACAGCATCAGCGACTGGTTGATGCCGGCCATGATCGACGGCATCGCCAGTGGAAACTGGACGCGGGTCAGCAACTGCCACGGCGAGGCACCGTATGCGCGTGCCGCCTCGATCAGGTCGGGCCGCACCTGGCGGATGCCGAGATTGGTCAGGCGCACCAGCGGCGGCAGGGCGAAGATGATTGTCACGATCACGCCCGGCGCATTACCGATACCAAACAGCATCACCACCGGCACCAGATAGACAAAGGCCGGCGTGGTCTGCATGGCGTCGAGCAGTGGACGCAGGAGGTTCTGGGCACGGTCGCTACTGGCCAGGAAAATCCCCAGCGGCAAGCCGATCACCATGCAGAACGCGAGCGAGGTCAGTACCAGCGACAGCGTGATCATGGCGTCGGACCAGATGCCCAGCATCGATACGATCAGCAGCGCAATCACGGTGCCAATGGCCAGCGTCCGGGTCGTGAATTGCCAGGCCAGCACGCCGATGACGGCGATTACCGCGAGCGCTGGCGCAGCCAGCAACAGCGCGCTGACGGCGTCGAGCGTGGCGTCAATGGGTGCGCGCACAATCTGGAAGAATGGGCGGAAGTGTTCGACCACCCAGCCCAGCGCATCGTTGATCCCGGACTGGAGCGACAGCGAGCCGTTCAGCAGGTCGGACAGCCCGACGCCGGCCTGATCGGGCGAGGCGGCTGGCGCGGCGTCGAGCCAGGAGGTATCGCGCGGCGGCGTCGGCAGCCATGGATTGATCTGCTCAGCTTGTGGGGCGACCGGTTGGGTCGCTGCAGCGGTGCCGGGATTCATGCTTGTCCTTTCGGGATATGTGATGCGGCGAGGGGCGGCGTATCGCGGTCGAGGAATTTCAGCAACGTGGTCTTGCTGATGGCCCCGCGGTATTTGCCATCGTTCGTCACCACAGGCACGCCATACGGCATCTGCGCGACCTGGCCGAACAGGCCGGCCACCGGTTCATCGGCGTCGATGGTGGTGACATCGGACAGGTAGGCATGTGCCAGGCCCAGCGGGCCGACGTGGCCGTCGAGCGCGCTGCGCAGGGAGTCGGCCGAGACCACGCCCAGGAATTTTTGCTGGGGGTCGACGACGTAGGCATAGGCTCGATCCTGTTCTTCCAGCATCGACAGCGCTGCGCGCGAGCCGCGCGCCGGCGACTCCGACACCACGATCTGGCTTTTACGGGCAATATCGCCGGCCTTGAACACGGCCGCGGCATCGACACCGCGCACGAAGTTGCGCACGTAGTCGTTGGCAGGCTGGCGCAGGATGTCTTCCGGCGTGCCCACTTGCACCACATGCCCGTCCTTCATGATGGCCACCCGGTCGCCGATGCGCATCGCTTCGTCGAGATCGTGCGAGATGAACACGATGGTGCGGCGCTTGATCTGCTGCAGGCGCAGCAGCTCCGATTGCATCTCGGTGCGCATGATCGGATCGAGCGCCGAAAACGCTTCGTCCATCAGCAGGATGGCGGGATCGCACGCCAGCGCGCGGGCCAGGCCCACGCGTTGCTGCATGCCGCCCGATAATTCGTCCGGATAGCTGGCGCCATACCCGGCCAGGCCCACCTGGTCCAGCGCCTGCAAGGCCAGCGCATGGCGCTCGGCCTTCGGCGTGCCGGCCAGCTCCATGCCGAACGCCGTGTTGTCGAGCACGGTAAGTTGCGGCAGCAGCGCGAACGACTGGAACACCATGCTGATGTCCTTGCGGCGCAGCGCGCGCAACTGGGCATCGGGCAGGGTGTTGATGTCATTGCCGTCGATCAGGATGCGCCCTGAGGTTGGTTCGATCAGGCGATTGAGCATCCGCACCATGGTCGATTTGCCCGACCCGGACAAGCCCATGATGACGAAAATTTCGCCTGCTTCAATCGTGAAGCTGGCGTCGAACACGCCGATGGTGCAGGCGGTCTGCGCCAGGATATCCTGCTTGCTGGCGCCCTGACGAACCAGGGCCAGGGCGGCTTCCGGCTTGTCGCCGAAGACTTTGAAGACCTGGTCGATGATGATTTGTTTTGCCACGGTGTGGTTCTCCCTCGATCCGTCGGATGAAATGAAATCGCAGCAGGCAACGAGGCCCGCGGCGGAGATCGCGACATGGTCGTGATGCAGACAGCGCGTGCCAGGCCTGTCGACGCGGCGACAATGGCAAAGGCGAGCCGGCGCTTGCGGTGTGCGCAACGCGTGCCGGGTGCTGTGTGCGTGTTAATGACGCTGAGTGCCGTTCAACCACCATGCGGCGAACGTTGCTTGATGTGGGCGGTTGGCCCGGGGTTCGGTTCCCATGCACGGCATGGAAAGCGATCGATAGCAGATGTGCTACCGGGGGTTTTGTTGTAAAAGGGCCGCAATTATAGCAGCAATCATGTCAAAGGACAATTGCTTTTTGCGCGGGAACATGGTTGCTATAACAGATACAAGCCGGGGTCAGGTCTGACATTCGGACACGGACCCGGCTGTGAACAGGAGCGCGCTGCTGATTTCATTCCCTTCGAACCACAAATCGAACTGGCGCGACAACGTGCAATCAAACTACCAGCCGCCGTAAATCACCACCAGCACGGCAAAAATAACCACCGAACCAATCGCAAATCCGCGATCAACGCGGAACATCGACCGGTCGATCACCATGCGCTTGTGGCTGCCATCCCGCTGCGCCGTAGTGCTCAACAAAACCATGCCAATGACCACCATGACAAACACGATCAGCATACGGTCAAGGAAAGGGATTTCGTAACCACCAGCGCCGTTATTGACCGCAAAACCGATCGGCGCCAGAAACCCCAGGTCCATCACCATTGGCAAGAACTTGAGAAACACCGAGAACACCAGCCCGCCGATCGTGGCGAACATGGCTGCCGCAGCGGTGGTCTTGCGCCAGTAAAAGCCCAGCAAAAACATCGCCAGGATGCCGGGCGAGACGAAGCCGGTGTATTCCTGAATGTACTGGAAGCCACCTTTCTTGTCGATCCCCAGCAAGGGCGCAAGCAGCACGGCGATGGCCATCGCCGCCACCACCGAGATCCGGCCGATCCAGACCATGCGCTGCTCGCTGGCCCCGCGGTTGACATGCTTGTTGTAGACGTCGAGCGTGAAGATCGTCGCGACGCTATTGGCCTTGCCGGCCAGCGACGCAACGACCGCCGCAACGAGCGCAGCGAACGCGAGCCCCTTGAGCCCGGCCGGCAGCAGGGCCAGCAGGGTAGGATAAGCGCGGTCGGGATTCAGTTCACCGTCCGGCCGCATCGCCTCGCCAAGCGTGCCGGACTTGTCGAGCGCGTAGGCCGCTATACCGGGCAAGACCACGATCACCGGCATCAGTAGCTTGAGAAAGGCGGCAAACAGCAGCCCCTTGCGCGCCGTGTGCAGGTTCGCACCCAGCGCGCGCTGGACGATGTACTGGTTGCAGCCCCAATAGTTGAGGTTCACGATCAGCATGCCACCGATGATGGTCGACATGCCGGGCAGGTCCATGTAGTTGGGATCGTCGCGCGTGAGCACCATATTGAAATGCTCGCCGGCGCGCAGATACAGTTCGCTCAGGCCTCGCACCGCGCCCTGGCCACCGGCCAGCGCCGCTACCAGGTCGAGCGCGATCCAGGTCGTGACGAGCCCGCCGATCACCAGGCACAGCACCTGGATCACATCGGTGTAGCCGATCACCTTCATGCCGCCCAGCGTGATGACGGTCGCGAACACGGCCAGGAACAGCATGCAGGCCAGCACGTTCAGCCCGGCGATGCTGCTGATCGCCAGCGCGCCCAGGTACAGGATGGCGGTAAGGTTGACCACCACGTACAGGCCAAGCCAGAACACCGCCATCGTTGCCGCCACCGCCGGGCCATAGCGCTGCTCGAGGAATTGCGGCATCGTATAGATGCGGTTCTTCAGGTAGATCGGCATGAAGAACACGGCGACGATGACCAGCGTCGCTGCGGCCATCAGCTCATATACTGCGATCGCCATCCCGATGCGAAAGCCCGCTCCGCTCATGCCGATGAACTGCTCGGCCGAGATGTTCGATGCGATCAGCGAGGCGCCGATGGCCCACCACGTGAGCGAGCCTTCGGCCAGAAAAAAGTCGTGGGTGGCCTTGCCCGATGAGCGTTTCTTGCTCCAGTAGATCCAGATGCCGTAGGCCGAAATGGCCACGAAGTAGATGAGGAAGACGAGGGTGTCGAGGCCGGTGAATGAGGTCATGGTGGTGTCGTGTCCCGGTACTCAGATGCGGGCGCTGCCCGACGGTCGCGGACCCGCCACAGCAGCAGCCGCCTGCGTCAGCCGAACATCCCCCCAGGTCGCAACGACAGGCACCGCGTTGCCGGTTTTGGCGTCCCGCACCACCAGTTCAACGACCTTCACGCCACGCACATCGGCCGTCAATGCCTGGGCCTTCGATCCAAACCTTGCTGGCGCACTTGCCGCCAGCAGTTTTCCATCGCCATACACGTAGAAGCGCACCAGCTCCTTGGTGTTTTCAGTCGAATCATCCACGCCAACCGATGCGGTCAAGCGCGCGTAGCCAGCATCGTTCTTCACCTGAAGCCGCGAATTGGACAGCACGCCAAGTCCCGACGTAAACACCTGGCCGGCCACCTGCAGGCTCTGGCCAAACGGCGTTGCATCCGGCTGCGCGCCGCCCCAGCCCGCGTACTGGGGCCGCGAGCCGCCGGAGCGGGTGCTCGACCACGGGTCGATCATGCGATGGACGGTCGGATCGAGTTGCGGCTGGCGCGTCCCGTCAACGGCGACGTTGATCGACCCAGGAATTTCCGACAGATACACGCCGTTTTCCAGCTGGCGTTTGCCGTGCACTTCGAACACGAGCGTCTCGTGCGGCGCAAGCGTGAAGGCTTTTTCGCCGGTGAAGCTCAAGGTTTCCTTCGTCCACAGGTTGCGCAGCGTGACCGGTGCCCCATCCGCCAGTTTCAGGTGCATCGCCAGCAGCGTCACCGGTGCGGGCGCTGCGCCACGGTTGAACAGCGCCACTGCCTTGCGCTGCCCGTCGCCCAGCGTCTTGACGATGATCTGCGCATCGTTCGAATCATAGGCGACGATGCCCTGGTGGCCGGCCTTGTCCTGGTTCAGGCGAATCACGTCCGCATTGCCCAGGACGGCGAGCAGCGACGCCGGACCATGCTGCAAGTCATAGCTGATCAGCAAAGGCGCATTGATCATCGCCCACAGCGAAAAATGCGAGCGCACTTCGACCGGGTTGCTGGCATCGAATTCGCCATGGCCGATGTGCAGGATGTCGGGGTCATTCCAGTGGCCGGGGCCTGCGTACAGCGCACGTTTGGCAGCGCTGTCGAAGTTGTGCAGCATGCTGGTCCAGCTCGGCGTGATATCGGCGCTGGTGCGCCACAGGTTGCCGACATCCTTGCCCCAGCTGCGCACGTTCGCCATGCCCCAGGCGCAGATCGACATCACATAATCACCCAGCGGGCGCGCCGCCTTGATTGCCGCAGCAACGGTTTCGTAACGGGCGCGCACGGCGCCGACATCCGTGCGGTTGATCGACCCGCGTTCGATCAGCGGCGCCATGCCGCGGTAGCTCTGCTTCCTGACCAGGTCCGAGCCCGGGATGAAATCGGCCAGGCCGCAGGCGTCGATCTTCAGGTAGTCGAAGCCCCATTCCTTGAAATACAGATTGATGTCCTGCGTGACGTGGCCGTCCAGGCCCACTTCGCGTTCGGCGGTCGTGCCTTGTGGCAGGTTGGGCGAATGCAGGTCGTAGGCTTGCGAGCACGCATTGCGGCCGACGTCTGTATAGATGCCCGCCTTGAAGCCCATCGCGTGCAGTTTGTCGGTGAACGGCTTGAAGCTGGTGCCGTCCGGCCCACCGGTGGCGGCAGACGGGAAGATGCCCGTACGGATCTGCAGGCGGCCATCGCTGGTACGGCGTTTCATCCACCAGCCATCGTCGAGAATGACATGGTTGTAGCCGAGCTTTGCAAGACCGCTGTCGGCAAGAACCTGTGCCGCGCCCATGACCTTGCCTTCGTCGACTTCCGTGCGAAACGCATTCCAGCTGTTCCAGCCCATCGGCGGCGTGCTGGCGCTGCCGCTCGTATTGCCTTCCCAGCGGCCTGCCGGAGCCAGGGGGGCATCTGGAGATTTTGCATGCACCTGCATTAACGACAGCGCCAGGGCAGCGGCCAGGCTGCCGCACACAACGGTCCAGGTTTTGGGTTCACGTGGTTCAGTCCAGCGATGGTTCATGCAAATCTCCTGACGATGAATTTGTCTGCGGGCGGAAAAGGTGGGACGGCACGTACATCCGTTGTCCAGATGGTAATCGAAAGTATTCGAAAATAAAAGGCGCGATTTTGTCATCAAAAACACGCGATATCGAAAATATTTGGAAAGACTTTGCTTTTCGTTTGGCACTTCTTTACTATCACATCGATGGCAACGAAAACGTTTGAAACAAACGCACCTGGCGGAGGAAGATACGGATGAAAAGCATATCGAGCGATGGAGTTGCGTACTGCATGGCCGGGCTGGCAGCATGGGTGGCCCTGTGAATCCCGCAGACACCGTCGAAAAGAGAACTTTGCCTGAACAAGTCGCCACCGGTGCTGCCAGGCCGCGCTGGCTTGGCTACGCGCTGGCGACAGCGCTGCTGTGGGGCGTGTGGGGCGCGTTCGCCGGCTTGCCCACCCAGAACGGCTTCCCCGAAACGCTGGTGTATGTGGTGTGGGCGCTGACGATGGTGCCGCCGGCGTTGTTTGTGCTGGCGCGCTCCGGCTGGCGCGTACGCCGCGATCGCACTGCCGTAGGCTACGGGCTGGCCATTGGCCTCCTGGGCGCGGGTGGCCAGATGGTGCTGTTCTACGCAGTCAAGGCCGGCCCGGCCTACCTGATTTTCCCGCTGATTTCGCTTTCGCCCGTCATCACGATCGTGCTCTCGCTGCTGTTCCTGCATGAGCGTACGGGCCGCATGGGCGTGCTCGGCATCGTGCTGGCCGTGTGCGCATTGCCGCTGTTCGACTTCAACCCGGGCGGCGCACCGCAGCAGTACGGGCTGTGGTTCGTGCTGGCGATCGGCGTGCTGGTCGCATGGGGCCTGCAGGCGTACTTCATCAAGCTGGCCAATACGCGCATGGATGCCGAAAGCATCTTCTTTTACATGACCGCGAGCGCATTGCTCTGCATTCCAGTGGCGCTGGCGATGACCGATTTCTCGCAGCCGATCAATTACGGGCCATCCGGGCCGCTGCTGGCCGCTGCCACCCAGGTGCTCAATGCCATCGGTGCGCTGACGCTGGTGTATGCGTTCCGGCACGGCAAGGCGCTGACGGTGTCGCCGCTGGTCAATGCCGGCGCGCCGCTGTTGACCACCGTGATCGCAATGGCGCTGGCCGGCGCCGTGCCGGGCGGCTACCGGCTGGCCGGCATCGCCTTGGCGCTGGCGGCTGCGCTGTTTCTTGCGCTGCAGGCGGACGATGTCGCGCCTGCCGAATCAACCGAAGGAGCCTGACAAATGGACTACATGTTGAATCTGGTGCGCCGGCACAAGGCCGGCGAAGCCGTCGGGATCCACGCGGTGTGCTCGGCGCATCCGATCGTGCTCGAGGCAGCGATGGAAGTAACGCTCGCGGCGGGGCCGGCGCAGCCGGTGCTGATCGAAGCCACGTCGAATCAGGTGAACCAGGATGGCGGCTACACCGGCATGACCCCGAGCGCGTTCCGTGATTTCGTCTACGCCATCGCCGACCGCGTTGGCCTGGCGCGCGAGCGTGTGCTGCTGGGTGGCGACCATCTGGGCCCCAATGCCTGGCAGGGCGAGCACGCGGATGCGGCCATGGCCAAGGCCGAGGTGCTGATCGAACAATACGTCACGGCGGGCTTTCGCAAGATCCATCTGGATTGCTCGATGTCGTGCGCCGGCGACCCGGTGCCGCTGCAGGATGAGGTAGTAGCCGCGCGGGCTGCGCGGTTGTGCGCCGTCGCCGAGCGGGCCTGGCAGGCGGCTGGCGGCGAAGCGCCCGTGTATGTGGTGGGCACCGAAGTGCCGGTGCCCGGCGGCGCCCATGAAGACCTGGCCGAACTGAGCGTTACGACGCCTGCCGCGGCGACGCAGACGATCGCGGCGCACCGCGCTGCGTTCGCTGCTGCCGGACTGGATGCGGCGTGGCCGCGCGTGGTTGGCCTGGTGGTGCAGCCGGGCGTTGAATTCGACCACCACAAGGTAATCGACTTCCGACCCGAGCGCGCGGTGGACCTTGGCCGCATGATCGAAGACGTACCCACGCTGGTCTATGAGGCCCATTCGACCGACTACCAGACGGCGGCCAACCTGGCCGCGCTCGTCGCCGGCCATTTTGCGATCCTCAAGGTGGGCCCCGGCGCGACCTTCGCTCTGCGCGAAACGCTGTGGGCGCTGGCCGATATCGAGGCAGCGATGGCGGGCGATGGCAAGGGCTCCGGGTTCAAGGACACGGTGCTGGACGTGATGCGTGCCGAGCCGGCGCAGTGGCAAAAGTACTACGACAATGAGCCGCGCCGCGCCCGCTTCGACCAGCAATACAGCCTGAGTGACCGGATCCGCTACTACTGGCCGCATCCGGCCATCCAGGCCGCGCAGGCGCGCCTGCTGGCCAACCTGGAACGTACGCCACCGCCGCTCACGCTGCTGAGCCAGTACCTGCCGTTCCAATATGACGCCGTGCGCGAAGGGCGGCTGAACAACCAGCCGGTCGATCTGCTCAAAGAAGGCGTGGCCAGAGTGCTGCGCCAATACATGGCGGCCTGCATGGCAGGCGCCGCAACGAAGGAGTTGGAAGCATGTTAGTCGCTGACAGGAATATTCTGGGCATTGGCGCGGAGCGGCTCGATGCCGCCGGCGCCGGCGCTACCGCGCGCGAAATCGCGCAGCAACCGGCCATCTGGCCCGAGATCGAGGCACTGGTCGCCCATCAGCGCAGCGCGCTCGACGCGTTCCTGGGGCCCTTGCTCGCGAAGCCCGACCTGCGCATCGTGCTGACGGGCGCCGGCACCTCGGCCTTCATCGGCGAATGCCTGGCGCCGGCGTTGCTGGGCGGCGGCTGGCGTGCAGACGCCGTGCCCACCACCGACCTGGTGTCGGGCCCGCGCCAGTTCCTGCAGCCAAAGGTGCCGACGCTGCTGGTATCGTTCGGCCGCTCGGGCAACAGCCCGGAAAGTGTTGCGGCGGTCGATCTGGCCGACGGGGTGGTGGACGAGATTTACCACCTGGTCATCACCTGCAATGCCGACGGCGCCTTGTGCCGGATGGCGCAGGGCCGCAACAATGCGTATGCGATCCTTCTGCCGGATGCCACGCACGACCGCGGGTTCGCCATGACCACCAGTTTTACATCGATGTTGCTGACTGCGGCGAGCGCCTTTGGCGTGCTGGCGCCGGGCGCTACCGCCGGGCCATCGGCTGCGGCCGCGCAGGTGCTGGCGTCAATGCTGCCGCTGCTGGACGGGCTGGTGGCCCAGAACTTTAGCCGCGTGGTCTACCTTGGCAGCAATGCGCTGCGCGGGCTGGCCTGTGAAGCCTCGCTCAAGCTGCTCGAACTGACCGATGGCCAGGTCGTCGCGCTGTTCGACTCGCCGCTGGGCTTTCGCCATGGGCCGAAGACGGTCGTCAATGCCGACACGCTGGTCGTCGTGCTGTTGTCGAACGATCCCCGTGCCCGCCGCTATGACCTCGACCTGCTGCGCGAGCTGCGCAATGATGGCCGGGCCGGCCGCGTGCTGGCGCTGAGCGGCCGCGACGAACCGGCGCTGGGTGACGCCTGCATCACGCTGGATGGCGTCGGGCAAGCCCCGGACCTGGCGCTGGCGCTACCGTACATCGTGTTCTGCCAGGCGTTCGCACTGCTGCAGTCGCTGGCGCTGGGCTTGCGCCCGGATACGCCGAGCGTGTCGGGCACCGTCAATCGCGTGGTGCAGGGCGTCACGATTTATCCACTGGCGGAGGACAACGATGTTTCTCGGGGTTGACGGCGGTGGCACCAAGACGGCGTTCGCGCTGATCGACCGGCAGGGCCAGGTCCTGGCGCGCAATGAGCAGAGCAGCGCGTACTACCTCGAAGTCGGCATGGAAGGTGCTGCTGACGTGCTGGCGCGCGGCTGCGCCGGGTTGTTCGCGGCAGCCGGCGTGACCGCGAACGACGTCGCGTTCGCGTTCTTCGGCTTGCCCGCGTACGGCGAAGACCGCGCCGTGCAGCCGCAACTGGATGCGCTGCCGCGCCCCGTGCTGGGCCATGGACGCTACCTGTGCGACAACGACATGGTGTGCAGCTGGGCCGGCTCGCTGGCCTGCGCCGACGGCATCAGCGTCATCGCGGGCACCGGCTCGATGGCCTATGGGCGCATCGGCGGGCAAGGCGCGCGTGCCGGCGGGTGGGGCGAATTGTTCAGCGACGAGGGCTCGGCCTACTGGATTGCCCGGGCCGGGCTCGCGCTGTTTTCGCGCATGAGCGATGGCCGCGCGCCGCGCGGGCCGCTGCATGATTTGATGCGCACCCGTCTGGCGCTGCAGCATGACCTCGACCTGTGCCAGGTTGTCTATGGCGAGCTCAAAGGAGAGCGCAGCAAGGTGGCCGCGCTGTCGCGCCTCGTGTCCGAAGCGGCAGCGCTCGGCGATGCGCAGGCAGCAGCGATCCTCGAGTCGGCTGCGGTGGAGGTGGCCGCACTGGTCGATGCGGTGCGGGGCCAGCTCGGGGTCGATCCAGGCACCGAAGTCACGGTCTCGTATTCGGGCGGCCTGTTCGGCGTGGAAGGCCCGCTACGTGCGCCGTTTGCCAGCGCGCTGGCTACCAGCAGTGCCGGCGCGTATCGCTTGATGGCGCCGCGCCTGCCGCCGGTGCTCGGTGCGGCCGTGTATGCAGCGCAGCAGGTCGGCATACCGCTGAACCCGGCAGCGCTCGACCGCCTGGCAGGCACGCAATGATGCGCCGGCAAGCACATGGTGTGCTGGCGGTGCGCCAATCTGGTAAGCTGTTTTTTTATTAAATCTGCGTATCCAATCATGGGTCAAACCGGTCAGCGCCGCGACACCATTCTTAAAGCTCTTACCGAACAAGCCTCGGTCCAGGTCAGTGAACTCGTCAAGCAACTCAAGGTCTCGGCAGTGACGATCCGCAGCGATCTGAGTGCGCTCGAGGCGCAGGGCCTGGCCATCCGCAGCCACGGCGGCGCCACGCTGGCACGCATGCCGCCGACGGAACACACGGTGTCGCAAAAAGACGCACTGAATCACGAGCAGAAGGAGCGCATCGGCGCCTTGGCTGCGCGCCTGGTCAAGCCGGGCGAAAACATCATCATCGATTCGGGCACGACGACGCTGTCGCTGGCGCGCCACCTGCGCGACGTGCAGAACGTGACGGTGCTGACCAATGGTTTGAATATCGCGTGGGAGCTGGTCAATGCCGCAGGCGTCGACCTCATTCTGACGGGCGGCCTGCTGCGCAAGCAGGCGCTGTCCATCCAGGGCTTGCAGGCCGAAGCCTGCCTGCAGGCCTACAGTTTCGACAAGCTGTTCCTGGGCGTCGATGGGCTGGACCTGCAGTTCGGCGTGACGACCCACCACGAGGCGGAAGCCAGCCTGAACCACAAGATGGTCGAGCGCGCCAGAAAAGTCATCGTGCTGGCCGATTCCTCCAAGTTCGGCTTCATCAGCTTGCACCGTATCGTGCAGCTCGACCGCGTTCACACTGTCATCACCGACGGCGATATCAGTCCGCAATACCGGGACGGCCTGCGCGAGGCCGGCATCGAACTCCTGATCGCCGAGTAAGCCGGCCACGCGCGCACGGCGTGGCTGCACGTCAGAAAATGTTCAGCGTTGTCCCGGTACGGAACGCGCCCAGCGATGCATCCCATCCCTGCGCTTTGGCGGCATCGTCGGCGTTGGCAGGCCGCACGCTGTAGCGCACGTCGTCGGCCAGCGACATTGCGCCATCTGGCAATGCCAGCAGCATGTCGTAGGCGCCGGTGGGCGTGCCGCCCGGGATCGCAATCCGTGCGGTTGCGGTGCTGGTCTGCCCCGGCAGCCAGGCACGGGGATCGATCGACGTCAGGGCCAGCCGTACGACCCTGCCGGTAGCGCGGTGCTTGAGCATCATCTGCATACCTCGCGGGTTGAAGGCGCGCGCCCAACCGGTGTTTTTCACGGTCAGCACCAGCTCGCCTGACCGGCCAGCCACGATGCGCCAACTATGCCGCAACGTCGAGAGCTCGAACCGGTAGCCCATGCTGCGCTTGACCTGCGCCATGCAACCCTGCGTCTGCCAGCGCTGGTGAAACCGGTCGCGATAGTAAGTGTCGTTCAGGTACGTCAGGCCGAAGCGCCGGCCTTCGCGCAGGATGTCGTCGCAGTTCGTGCGTGGCGTCGGGTTGACCGCATCGGCAGGATTGCAGGTCTCTGCGCCAAATGGCGCTGTCGTCGACAGCGCGGCCACGTAATCGCGCTCGCGCTGCCGGCTCGCCGCATTCTCACTGTAGGTGCCAACATCCGTGCTTGACGCCAGAAAGCAGTCGTTGTGCACGCCGATGCGTGCCGCGGCCGAACCGTCGCGCCAGCGCGGCGCTTGCGGCGCCCACGCCATCAGATAGGGTGGATAGCGCACTTGCAGGAAGCGGTCCGGGGGCAGCACGGCCAGCAGCGCATCGCGGATCTGCGTGCGCCGCGCCGGCAGGGTCAGGTTGTTCGACGAGGTATGCCATTCGCCCCAGGCGCCGACAAAGCCCGCCTGCAGATAGCCGATGACATCCGCGTTCGCCGCCAGGACCGGCTTGAGCTGCCCGATATGTTCCAGCACGCGATCTATGGGAGCATCCTGCGCCGCCCGGTAAGCAGTTTCGCCTGCCGGGAAGTTGTACATGAAACGCGGAATGACTTTCAGGCCCGCGCGGCGGGCGACCGCAAAGCCGTCGGTCAATTCGCCCAGCAGCGTCGCAGGCAGCGCGTGGCCGGCATGCGCGTCCAGCCGCACCGGGGCATAGACGAGCCGGTAGCCGGCCGCAAACTGGGCATCGGCTTGCGTCTGCGTCCAGGCCGCCAGGTTGTCGGCCGCCCAGACATACATGCCACGCTCGGGGTTGGCGATCTCGTCGCCCGACGCCTGGAACGTTGTCTCGACGGGGCTGCCTGACGGGCGGTCGGTCGTGTGCCCGGCGTGGGCGTGCGCCGACAGCATGACGAGCAGGGCGAGTGGACGCAGGCGCTGCAGCATCATGCGTCGATCAGCAGCCGGCCGAACGCGCCTGGTACGTGGAAGTCGGGCGCCGCAGTGCGGGTCGGACTCCACGCCGAATGCAGGCGGTTGTCACCGGCAGCTTCGGGGCCTTCGATGCGGAACAGGTTCAGGCGCCAGCCGTCTCCACCCTGCATCGGTATGGCCAGCTCGGCTGTCCAGACCTTGTTGCCCGCATCGACGTGCGCCTTGGCGCGGCTGCCGCCGTCGATGCGCCGCTTGCCCGACACCTCGATCGCGATTTCCTGCAGCAGTCCATTGGGCGCAACCTGGATCTCGCGATAGCTTTTCAGTCCGGCGCGATCAGGCGCCTGCAGGAACACCTCGACGACGTCGCGCTCCCACAGCGGCCAGATGGCGCCCGCCGGGCCGGCCTGGTCGAAGGTGGTGAGCGTCTCGTACTTGCAGATGAAGCGCAGGTACAGGTGGCCTGCGCCCCGCAGCAGCTGAACGCGCGTCGATTGTGGGCCAGGGAGCGGCTTGCCTTGCCAGTCGTGGCGGAAGAAGGTCGTGGGTGCGTCGGCCCATTGCGATGCGTGGGGGAAGCCGTCCGCGCCCACGGCCTTGACGTTGCTGGCAAACGCAACGGGCAGCTGGTCGGGAAGGTCGGGGCGCGCTTCGATCAGCAGGCTGTGCGTGAAGCGCAGCGGCAGCGTTGGCTTGTTGGTTGTCACCTTCCCCAATACGCTGCCGCTGAGCGAGTCGCGCACCGTCCAGGTGCCCGGGCCGAGGCCACGCAAGGCGACCATGCCATCCCAGCGATCGGCATAGAACGCGTAGTGCAATGCACCGTCCTGCTCCACGACGTGGGTTTCCGGCTTGTCGAAACCCAGGTCGTACAGCTCACCGCGGTAACGGCCTTCGGCCAGGCGCCCCTTGTTGTACAGGTCCACCCACTTTCGCCAGTGCGCTTCGCGCTCGGGTGTCAGCAGGAACGAGTCCTTGGGTTTCGGGTCCACCGGCCACGTGAACTTGGTGGCAACGACCGCGCCGATGCCGACGCTGGAAGCGAAATCCTGCCCACCCGTGCTCAGTTCCACGTGGTCGCCTGCGTAGGCGGACCATGGGCCCATCAGCGCTTTGAGCGTCTTGCCCTTGTGGCGCACCTGCCAGCTCGACAGCGGGTCGGACGATGGCGCCTGGTCCATGTACGGCATATTGTGGAAGGCGTAGCTGGTGCCGCACGGGCACACCTCGAGCACCGCTTCCGGATTGGCCGCATGCACCACGTCGTGCATGACCTTGTAGAAGTCCGCGACCGCCTCGACCGATTCCTCGGGGCGCTTGTGCTGGTGCTTGGGATTGAAGCATGGCGCGACGCCGTTCAGGTGCTGGCCATCGACCTTCAGGCCGTCAAAGCCCCAGTCCGCAATGATCATGCGCAGCGTCGCGGCCAGGCGCGTCTGCGTCTTGTCGTAGGCGGGGCACAGGTAGAAGCAGTTCCACCAGGTCACGTCCTGGGCCGCGCCGGTCTCGTCGAGCAGCAGCAGATCGGTATGCTCGTGCAGCTCGTCGCTGCCGGGGGCCACGGCAAGTGGCGCGATCCACAGCCGCGCCTTCATGCCGCGCGCGTGAATGTCGGCGACCAGCGCCTTCATGTCGTCACCCCCGCGCGGGAATTTGGCGAGGTCGGGCGTCCAGTCGCCGGTCTTGACCTGCCAGCCGTCGTCCAGCACGGCCCACTTGAACCCCAGTTCCTGCACCTTGGGCAGCGTGGCGCGCACATAGTCGAGCGAAAAGTCACGTTCGTAGCCCCACGCGCACCACTGCGCATCGTAGGCGCTTTGCGGCGGCTCGGGAGCTGCCAGGCCCTGCGCGGCCATCAGGCGGCGATAGCGGTCGAGCGGCACGTAGAAGTCGCCACGGTGCACGGCGATGAACGTGGGTGGGGTGGCCAACGTGGCGCCCGGGGCCAGCGTCTGTGGGACGTCGCCGCGCAGCGAGATGTCCACCGCATCGCCGACCGCCTTGACGGGCAGTGACACCAGCAGCGGCTGCAGCGCGAGGTGGCCAACGGCCAGGCCGACGTCGCGGCGCCAGACATCCGCAACCGGCGTGCCGCCGCCGTAGTCGGATGCATTCATGCCCAAAAAGTTGCCTTGCTCGAAACCGCGCTTGACAGGCTGCACCCAGTCGCGCCGGTCGGCGTGACTGGCGCCGGAATAGGTCCAGTAGCCGCCCGCATGGCGCGGCGCGGCAGCCAGGCGGTGCGCGCCATTTACCCAGGCGTCGATCGTCAGCGGCTTGGCGCCTGTATTCACGTACTGCACGTCCAGCAAAGCCACGCCCGGATGCTCGTCAAGTAGCGTCACGGTGACGCGCTTCTCGATGCCCTCCGCAGAGCGGCCAACGAGGTGCAGCGCCTGTCCCGCGCCAAACGGCGTCGTCGCCGGGGCCGGCTCGGCTTTCTGCAACGTGAAGCGGCCGAGCGGCTTGCCGCCGACGACCAGGTGTTCGCTGGTGTCAAAGCCGGTCAGCGCGATAGGCTGCTTGCCCAGCAGGCTGACGACACGGCAGCGCAACTGCTCGTCGAACTGCAGTGACACGGCGGCGTCCCGCATGCGCACATGGCCCTTGCCGGCCACGGCGGCGGGCGCTGCCTGGGCCAGCGGGATCTGCGTGGCCAGCGGCGCCGCGCCAAGCCACCCGAGGAATGCACGGCGCGCGGTCATGGCTGGCCTTTCCAGGCGTCGGGGAAAGCGCGCTCGGCATTCGTGCGATACAGCTTGTCCACAACGTCGCGTGGCAATGCGAGCCCCTGGACGGGCTGGTCGAGATCGGCGACCTTGAACGACTCTGCCGTATTGAAGTAGCGCCAGTGCATGCGCCACACCCCTTCAGCCTCGCGACCCAGTGCGGCCCCATCCTGGCCAGGCTCTTGCGCCATGTCGCTGCCGTACAGGATGCGGTCCTGGTACTTGATGAAGAAGTTGCGCACCTTTTCGCGGTCTTTTTGGCTCTGGTACTGCAGCTGGCCGATGCGGGCCGAAGCATCCACGACGGCGTTCGGGAACCGGTCGAGGAAGGCGGCCAGTTCGTCAACATTGCGCTCGAGCGACGCAAGGTGCACGCCGACGAAATGCAGCGTCGGATGCGCCGCGACCATGCGGTCGCGCGCGGCCATCTGCGCTTCCCAGCTTGGCATTTCGGGATGCAGGTACATATGGTATTGCGGGTGGTTCTTGAAGTAGGTGCGGTCGTTGTTGACCGTCATGCGTTTTAACGGCAGCCAGCAATTGTGCGGCTCGCCCTGGTGGCCCAGCAACGGGATGCCCTGGCGGGCCAGGTCGTCGAACAACGGCGCAAAGCGCGCGTCGTCGATCATCACCAGTTCTTTATCGGCGCCGCGCAGGCTCATGCCGATGTTCTTCCAGACCTTCACGCCCACGGCGCCGGCTTCCATCGACGCGGCAATGCGGTGGCGGGTGGCGGCGAGCCACGCAGGTTGGGCGGACCCATCGACGGAAAAGCTCGCTGCCCATGCCACGTCCTGCGGGAATTGCTTTTTCAGTGCGATGGCGACGCGCTGCTGGTCATCAAGTGGTGGGAAATCAGGGTAGTCGACATTGATCGACAGGATCTTGAAATTCTGGCGCCGGGCGGCGTCCATGAACGCCGGCGCCGCATTGTGCAGGTGCAGGTGCGCGTCGATCTTGGCAACGCTGGCATAGTCCGCCATCGTGTAGCTGGATTCGTCCGCGGCGTACGAGGAGAAAGGGATGGCCCCGGCGAGCAGGACGGCAAGGGAAAAAACAGAAGTGTGCATCAGGATTCCAGTTCTCGGTGTTGCGGGCCGGTGAACTGACAGGCCGGCCCGCGCTGGCGATGGGCTGTGCGGCGCCACGTACCATGGCGCCGCGTGCTGCATTAGAACCTCAGGCTAGCGCCCAGTGTCACGGAGCGGCCGTAACGGTAATAGCCGTTGGGCAGACTGACGGTGCCATTGGTCAGTCGTGGTGCCTGCTCGGCATCGGTCAGGTTGTTGCCTTCGATGCTGATACGCAGCGACTTGTTCACATCATAGGCCAGCTGGGCCGTGAGCCAGGTCACCGAGTTGGTCACCTCGTTGAAGCCGGAACCGATCACGTTGGTCGCGGTGACGAACGAATCGGTGAAGTCGGCTGTGGTACTCATGCTCCACGGACCCCGTTCGTACAGGATGCCCAGCGATGCGGTTGCTGGCGCAATGCCTTCGAGCGGGCGTTCGACGCCGCCGACCCAGCTGCTCGACAGATTGCGCGTGTATTGTGCGCGTACGCCGAAGCCGTTGTCGAACAGGTGCTGCAGGCCGATCTCCATGCCGCGCGCCTTGGCGCTGTCGCCGTTGATGGGGCGCTGCACGTTGAACAGGCGCCCGCCGGGTGCACCGATGTCCTGACCGGCCAGGTAGAGATTGGTGATCTGGTTCTTGATGTTTTTCTGGTAGACGGCGAAAGTCAGCGCCGAGCTCTTGGCGTAGTACCACTCCAGCGAGATGTCGGCCTGGTGCGCCGTGTACGGCTTGAGGTCGGCATTGCCGCCGTAGATCTGCGTGAAGTCGCCCCACGAGATGCTGGCGGTGGTGCTGGACGGCGCCAGCTTGTCGACCGACGGGCGCGCCATCGTCTTGGCGGCGCCAACCCGCAGCTGCAGCTTGTCGGTCAGCGAGTAGGTGAAGTTACCCGACGGCAGGGCGAAGCTGTAGGTGGCGTCCTGACGCACGATCGACGGATCGGCGTAGACAGGCGTGAAGTTGAAAGCGCCGTTCTGCACGATGTCTTCGATCTTGGCGTCCCACGCCTGCGCACCGGTCTTGGTGCGCACGAAGCGCACGCCGACGTCGGCAAACCAGCGCTCGCCGGCCAGGTCGGCCTGCACGAACGCGGTCGAGGTCTTTTCTTCGACGCGGTAGCTTTCCAGCGGGTTGAACGCTGGCGCCGACAGGGTCGAGCTGTAGACGCCGCCGCCTGGCCGTGGCTTGCCGTCCAGGCCAGCCAGTGCCTGCGCGTAGCGGTCGACGTCAAAGCCCAGGAAACTGCGCGGGAAGTTGCCGTTGACGCCCGACAGGAAGCCTTTCGGGCTCAGGGTCTGGTTGATCACGTTGCCGCCCAGGGTGCCGACGTTGATCGCGTTTTCGCCAGAGTAGTGATCCTGGCCCGAGTTGAACGCATTGTTGATCATGTCGCGTGACTTCTTGCGGTTGGTCTGGCTCAGGCCGAACTTGAGGTAGTCGATGCTGTAGCGGTCCACCTTCCAGTCGGCATTGACGGTCGCGCCGCCGATGCGGTCGTCGATATTGTCGCCCGCACGGCTGTAGAAGTGGGTGTTGAAGTCGTTGCCGCTGAACAGGCCCTGGGCCAGGCCGCTCTGCAGGTCGCGGCCATCGGCCAGCGTGGTCGTCACATCGGGCACGGCGGCGCCGGTGAGCCGGATGCGCGTGGTATTGGGCTGGTTCATGCGCAGCACGACGTAGCTGTCCTTGCCGCCGGAGTCGCGCTTCGACGTGGACAGATAGACGTCGCCAGCCACGTTCAGCGTCGGGGAAATCCGCCATTCGGCCCGGGTACCGTACATCGCGGTATCGACGACCCGATATTCGGTCTTGTTCAGCACTTCGGGATTGAGGCGCAGCTCGGGGTCGTTGCTGTTTAACGTCAGGTCCGTCACGACATTGTTGGTGACCTTGACGTCGGACCAGCGGCCCGGGGCGTACAGCGGGTAGTACGATAGCTGGTAGCCCACCTGGGGTGAGTCGAGCCGCGTCTTGAAGCCATCAAAAATGACCTTGACGTCGCTGCTGGGCCGCCACTCCACCTTGCCCGAGAGCGCGATGCGCTCTTTTTTCTCCATGATGGAGCCGAAGCGGAACTGGCCCGGCCCGATCAGGCCTTCTTCGCTGGGGTCGAGTACCCCGTTGCCATTCGGATCGATGGCGCCGCCCCAGGTATTGCCAAATTCCCAGAACTGGCTCGGGTCGCTCGGGATGGGGTTGCGCGACCAGCCGCCGTCGTTGCCGGCAGTGTCGGTGCGCACGTCGCGCTTGGCATACACGAGGCCGAGCAGCACGCCGATTTTGTTATCGAAGGTGTTGCTGTAGGTGGCGGACAGCTTCTTGCCGTTCAGGCTGCTCATGTCGTTGCGGTCAGCCTCGGCGCGCACCAGGCCACGCTGGCCTTTCTGGTCGAACGGGCTGGCCGAGCGCAGGTTCACCAGGCCGCCGATGGCGCCTTCGATCAGCTGCGCCTGGGTCGACTTGACGACGTCGGCGCCGCTGATCACGTCGGCCGGCAGCACGTCGAACGCGAAGTATCGGCCCGCGCTGTCGGTGCCCAGCAGGCGCCCGTTGAACGTGGTGATCGTGTAGTCAGGGCCCAGGCCGCGGATGCTGACCCGCTGGCCTTCGCCGCCGGCCGTACGGGTGATCGACACGCCGGTGATATGACTGAGCGAGTCGGCCACATTGTTGTCGGGGAAGCGCCCAAGTTCTGTCGCGCTGATGCTGTCCTGTACAACAGCGGCGTTGCGCTTGAGTTCCAGCGATTGCTGCAGACTGGCACGGGTGCCGGTCACGACGACTTGCTCCAGTTTGCCGGCATCGGGCGCGATGACATCCTGAGCGCGGGCCGATGTCGCAAGTGTGGCAAGCGCGAGCAGACAAGCGGACGTGAGCGGATTGAGCATAAACCGATCCTGACGATCGGCGCGCGAGCGGCACTGTGAAGGAGAATTCATGAAACGCTTCCTTTATAAGTTGTTGGAGCAGCGTGGCAATGGCTGGCAAACGGAAAGGCTGTCTAGTTGCGATCACTGCCTCCACGAGCCGGGGTACTTACCAGCTGATGTGACTCGATTCTATCTTTCGTTTTATTTCGTATTGCTTGAATCCTCATCGCGCAGCTTTCGGTTGAGAGATATCGAAAGTCTTCGACAATGCTCGAACGATCGCTGTGACACCAAGTCTATAGCGAAATTCTGTGTAATACAAAACATCTTTCGTTTTTTCGAATTTCCGTTGTGTTAACGTATTTCATAAAAATTCTTTCATTCGAAAGTCGGGTCTGCCGCGGATTTTTGTTTGGTGAGGCGCGCCTGTGCACGGGCAGGTCGGCGCCGCGATCAAACGGTGCCGAACCGGTTGGATGTGAGAGGGGAGGGGGTGAGAACTGGTGACCGGGGTCGATGGGTTATCGCCGAAGTGGCTTCGGGACGAGATCGTGGTCAGCGGGGATTTGGATGGGCGTGAACGAATGCGAGAGCGCCAGGGACGGAGCAGGCCACCGCGCACGGCATCGGGCTACCAACAGCCGAACGCTCGCGGCAGCCTGTCCGGGATCAGCGGCCTGTCAGCCCGCCAGGTAGTCGTCGGCAGACATCACCGATGCGTAGGCAAACGCAAGTGCCGACATGAATGCGGCGTGCACCTGCGCGGCCGGCACGGTTTGTGCACCGAACTCGAGGTCGCGCGTGGCGCACGCATCGTGCACGACCGTGGTCTTGTATCCGAAGTCGGACGCTGCACGGGTCGTCGCATCGATGCACATATGACTCATGGCGCCAATGACCGTCACCCGATCGACGCCGTGGTCGTCGAGCAGTGCCTTGAGATCGGTCTTGCGGAAAGCATTCGGGAAGTTCTTGACGATGACCGGTTCGCCCTGCGCCGGCGCCACGGTGTCGTGGATCTGGACGGCATCCGTTCCCGGCGTGAAGACGGGCGCGTCCGGGTCCGTGGACTCGTGGCGAATATGGATGAGCAGGTCGCCTTTGGCGCGGGCATCGGCGATCACGCGCGCTGCATTGGCCAAGGCGTCATGGATGCCGGCCAGGGCCAGTTTTCCGGTAGGGAGATACTCGTTCTGGAGGTCGACGACGACGACAGCACGTTTGTTCATGGTGGTGTTCCTTTCGTTGAAGTGAGGCAGCCAGCGACAATATCGCGTGACGTGTCGGGCAAGCCGGAAGACCGATTGTGCTCGCAACGGCCACCATCGAACATTGGCCCGAAGGCTAACTTTCGATACAATCGGGCCATGCCTCCTATTGCGCCTGCAGTCCACCACCAAAAAGTTGCCATCATCGCTTTCGAGGGCATCACGCCATTTCATCTGTCGGTGCCTTGCCTGGTGTTCGGCAGCCACGTGGCCAGTGCCGGTGCGATGTCGTTCGAGATCACTGTCTGCGCACCGCAGACGGGCACGTTGCCGACCTCCGCCGGATTCGCGATCGCGATCGATGCCGATCTCTCGGCAGTCGACGAGGCTGACATCATCGTCATGCCGTCCTGGCACGCAGACGGGCGCAGCGCACCGGACAGCCTGCTTGACAGTGTGCGTCGCGGGCATGCGCGCGGCGCCACCATCGTCGGCTTGTGCCTGGGCGCGTTTCCGCTGGCACAGGCCGGCCTGCTCGATGGCCGGACCGTGGCAACGCACTGGGAGGCGGCAGACATGCTCGCGCAGCACTATCCCCGACTTGCCGTGGACCGGCACGTGCTGTACGTGGATGATGGCGACATACTGACGTCGGCGGGTGTTGCCGCCGGCCTCGACTGCTGCCTGCATCTGCTGCGGCGGCTTTGTGGCGCCGAGGTCGCCAATCGTGTCGCAAAGCATATCCTGGTCGCGCCGCACCGTGACGGCGGGCAGGCGCAGTTCATCGAACGGCCGTTGCCGGACGACGCTGCGGCAGGGCGGTTCGCCCAGTTGCTCGAGTGGGTCGGTGAACATCTGCACGAGGAGCACAGCATTGACATGCTGGCCGAGCGCGCTGCCATGAGCCGGCGCAATTTCACACGTCATTTTCGCCTTGCGACCGGAACCTCTTTCAAGCAGTGGTTGCAGAATCAACGACTGATCCATGCCCAGCGGCTGCTCGAGGCAGGGGACTTGTCGATCGAGCGCGTCGCGCACGCATCCGGATTTGGCACGGCGCTGTCGCTTCGGCAGCATTTCAAGGCAACCCTGCGTACATCGCCGTCCGACTACCGCAAGCGTTTTCGGGCCAGTAGCGTTGAGCGTGCTGAAACCTGATCAGGGCAATGGCTATAAAGATCGTCGCCGGCTCGAGGAGACAGGCGCCTTTCTTCGATAAAATGTAACTAACCAACGTATAAGTCTGCGAAACCATAAACCCCGCGTTAGCGGCGGCGCCAACCTTGCGAGTACATGGAACCGTCGCCAGATCGCGTGATAATCACGCCCGCCAGCGACGATCTGGCACCGCAATAATGCTAGAATGGCGCGCTGCTTGCGTGGTGCCAGCTTCTGGCAGCGCAGCTGCAAGTGTCTGCATAATAATAAAGCCCTGTTTTTACAGGGCTTTATGTTTTTGAACGATTTAGAGCGTTACTGAGGAAATCTGCGATGGAAATTAAGGTCAACTTTCTCGACAAGCTTCGTCTCGAGGCGAAGTTCGATGACTTCACGGTGATTGCCGACCAACCCATCCGCTACAAGGGTGACGGTTCGGCGCCGGGCCCGTTCGATTACTTCCTGGCTTCGTCGGCCCTGTGCGCGGCGTACTTCGTCAAGCTGTACTGCGATACGCGCAACATCCCGACCGAAAATATCCGCCTGTCGCAGAATAATATCGTCGACCCGGAAAACCGTTACCAGCAGATTTTCAAGATCCAGGTCGAGCTGCCTGCCGATATCTCGGACAAGGACCGCCAGGGCATCCTGCGCTCGATCGACCGCTGCACGGTCAAGAAAGTGGTGCAGGCCGGCCCCGAATTCGTCATCGAAGAAGTCGAGAATCTCGACGCCGATGCGCAGGCCTTGCTCACGCTGCAGCCATCGACCGACTCGCGCACCTACATCACCGGCAAGGACCTGCCGCTTGAGCAGACCATCGCCAATATGTCGGGGATGCTGGCTGACTGGGGCATCAAGATCGAGATCGCCTCGTGGCGCAATATCGTGCCGAACGTGTGGTCGCTGCATATCCGCGACGCCCATTCGCCAATGTGCTTCACCAACGGCAAGGGCGCGACGAAGGAAAGCGCACTGGCCTCGGCACTGGGCGAATACATCGAACGTCTCAATTGCAACCACTTCTACGCCGGCGCGTTCTGGGGCGAAGACATCGCCAATGCGCCGTTTGTCCATTATCCGAACGAGCGCTGGTTCAAGCCAGGCCCGAACGACGCGCTCCCGGCGGAGATTCTCGATGCCTACAGTCTCGAGATCTACAACCCGGACGACGAACTGCGTGGCTCGCATCTGATCGACACCAATTCGGGCAATGCCGCGCGCGGCATCTGCGCGCTGCCGTACGTGCGCCAGTCGGACAATGAGGTCGTGTACTTCCCGACCAATCTGATCGAGAACCTGTTCGTCAGCAATGGCATGAGCGCCGGTAACACGCTGGCCGAAGCCCAGGTACAGTGCCTGTCCGAGATTTTCGAGCGCGCCGTCAAGCGCGAAATCCTCGAAGGTGAACTGGCGCTGCCGGACGTGCCGCAAGAAGTGCTGGCGAAATATCCTGGCATCGTGGCCGGCATCGCGGCGCTGGAAGAGCAGGGCTTCCCGGTGCTCGTGAAAGACGCATCGATGGGCGGCACGTATCCCGTCATGTGCGTGACGCTGATGAACCGCAAGACGGGCGGCGTATTTGCCTCGTTTGGCGCGCACCCGAGTTTCGAGGTGGCGCTCGAGCGCAGTCTGACCGAACTCCTGCAGGGCCGCAGCTTCGAAGGCTTGAACGATCTGCCGCAGCCGACCTTTGCCAGCAATGCCGTCACCGAGCCGAACAACTTCGTCGAACACTTCATCGATTCGAGCGGCATCGTCTCGTGGCGCTTCTTCAGCGCGAAAGCCGATTTCGATTTCGTGGAATGGGATTTCTCGAGCGAGGGCGAACACGCCAATGCCGAGGAAGCGGCGACGCTGCTGGCGATCCTGGCCGACATGGGCAAGGAAGTCTATACGGCGGTGTACGACCAGCTTGGTGCGACGGCATGCCGCATCCTGGTGCCGGGTTACTCCGAGATCTATCCGGTCGAAGACCTGATCTGGGATAACACGAACAAGTCGCTGCTGTTCCGCAGCGATATCCTGAATCTGCATCGCCTCGACGACGCCAGCCTCGAAGCGCTGATCGATCGGCTGGAAAACAGTGAGCTCGACGAGTATTCGGATATCGCTACGCTGATCGGCATCGAGTTCGACGAGAATACCGAGTGGGGTCAGGTGACCGTGCTCGAACTCAAGCTGCTGATTCACCTGGCGCTGGGCCAGCTCGAGGATGCCCATGAACTGGTCGGTGCCTTCCTGCAGTACAACGACAACACCGTCGAACGCGGCCTGTTCTATCAGGCGATGAATGTGGTGCTGGAAGTCTCGCTCGACGACGATCTGGAACTGGACGATTATGTCGCCAACTTCCGCCGCATGTATGGCGACGAGCGCATGGACGCGGTACTCGGCTCGGTGGACGGCAGCGTGCGCTTCCATGGCCTGACCCCGACGAGCATGGCGCTGGAGGGTCTCGACCGTCATCACCGCCTGATCGACAGCTACAAGAAGCTGCACGCAGCGCGGGCGAAAGCGGCAGCCCGCTGAGCTGGTGACGGGCGGTTCGCGTTGCTGTCTACCGTAAGTGGGACTTGCGAAAATAGACGTGACGCGGGGTGCTGCGGTGCCGGGCCAGGCCCGGTTGATTCTGCTGACAGCTGCAACTGGCCCTGGGATCGTGATCGCGACCGGCAGCTTCGGACCCTGGGCGGTTCTCAGCCCAAAAGCTGATGTCCGCCTCTAATGGCTCGGTAAAGCGCTTCGATCCTGGCGAGCTGGCTAACGTCCGCGTCATCCTCTGACGGCAGCGGGCCAAATTGTTCAAGCTCGGCGATCTCAGTTCGTACGCTCGTATTGGACATCTGATTTGTAGGTTGGTAAAGGTCAAAAGGCCACAGGTGCGGTTTCACACTAACTGCTTTGGTCGAACCCGACCGTTCTAGCGAGGATCATCGTAATACGTGAAGTCGCCGATTTCGATGTTTGGAAGGGTAACGACGTCTTCAAGAAAGCAGATCTGGGGAAACCACTCGTCGGATACATCGTGTCCGGGCTTGTGCCGTGCATGTGCATTCTCCACTATTCATTTCTAGTTCTACAAATGCAATGCGAGCCGTTGCAAGTACCGGCTGCTGGCCGATCTTGGCCGCTCAGTCTCCTGCACCTTTCGACTCGACAAGCAACGGGATGGACGATTCCCATCCCTGAGGGCACCTTAGTGCCAGATTTGGCAATAAGGAGTCCGCCATGGAGCTTATCCGCGTTGGACCTTGCTGAACACGCAGCTAGCTTGATTTTGGAAAACGCCACCTTCGAAATCTCAGTGAGCACCATAGTTAACAAAATATGAATGCTCGTGGTAAGGAAGATGGTCCTTGAGTTGGCCTACTGCGCGGGATTTAAGCGCAGCATCTGGGGTAGCTCGCCGCGCGTCCATTGTGTGAGGTCGAATCCACTGGGCGGTAGCGGCAGTTCGCCTGCGCGATACGTTCCATGTCCCAACTGCTGGCCGCGTTCGCTGACCTTAAACCGGACCGTGCCATCAATGGCACGTATTGCACTGATACTGATCCGCTCATCACCCAATTTGATTTCTTGCGTGGTTTCCTGTTGGGGCACCGTGTCAGGACCATCCGGGAATGCCATTTCCAGCAGCTTGATCGGTAGGATAGCAGCCTCTGGCAGGTTCCGGAATGGATGGGGAACTGTGCCTTGCCCCAGCGGCATCCCCTGATACCAAACTCCCCCAGGCGTGACCAGCATACGTTGGGTCGTTGTCGGTTGGGCTACTTCGACCAAGGTGTGGTCGTCGTCATAGAAGCGGATACGCGTCGTTTCTTTCGCGTTGACGAGTTCGAGGCTGCCGACGCATTCCCACTTGAGCGCGCGCCCGCTGCAGGCACCGGGAACAAGGCCGGCGCTGGCAGGCAGTGCATTTAACAGCACCATTGCCAGAAGGGATGGGATCACAATCGATGCAAGGCGATATGGCTGCATTGGTTCTTTCCATAAGTACAGCTACGGGGCGGCACGTTACCGCAACATTGCAGGGCGTCGGCCTCCGTTTCTGGGCGAACCCGGTCGTTCAGCTCAGCATATCAGGCCGGCAATGCGCAAAAATCGCCAACTGTCACCAAGGGCGGGAATCGACCAAAAGCAGCCTGTCACGGAAGCTAGAAATCAAGGTGAAGGGGCGGGCGGGTAATTCCAGTTCGACGAAGTATCGTAATCACAGCAGGAACGCCGGCCCGCCGCCGCCCGGCAGCACGTCATCCTGCATCGTCTCGTCCTTGAGTGCCACGCCGCTCAGCTGCCGTCGCTGCGCCTGCCCAAGCAGATAATGCAGCCTGGCGGCGGCTTGGATATAACCCAACCCCGCCGGCCTGACGTTCGAGATGCAGTTGCGACGCTCATCCGTCAGGCCGACGCGTGGCGCCCAGGTCATGTAGATGCCCATGCTGTCCGGAGCGCTCAGGCCCGGCCGTTCTCCAATCAGTACGACGACCAGCTTCGCCCGCAGCAATTCACCGACTTCATCACCCACGGCCACGCGGCCTTGCTGGACGATCGCCAGCGGCGCCAGCGTCCACGCCTCGGCGGCCAGCTGCAGATGCAGCGCTGCGAGGAAGGGCGCGGCATTCTGCGCGATCGCGTGTGACGACAGACCATCCGCCACGACGATGGCCAGGTCGCAGCGGCGGTTGCCGTCGTCACTATTGTTCAGAAGTGCGCGTGATGGCGCATCGAGCCGCCGCCCCAGATCCGGCCGCTGCAGATAGACGTTGCGATTCGCAGCCGCGCTGTGCAGCAGGAGGGGCGGGCCGGCGTGCGGCCACGCTGCCTGCAATGCTGGCTTGAGCGCATCAATGTCGAGCGGAAGATGCACGGCGTCGCGCGCCCGCGCATGCGCGAGCTGAAAGTCGAGCTGCGCGCCTGTCGGCTGGCTGATGCCGGCAGCGCCCAGCGCAATGCGGGCGTCGGTGAACTGGCGCAAGGTTTGCCAGGGTGCGGCGCCGGCAATGGGGTCATCAATCGAATCGGACATGAAGGCAACCTCAGGATGACTGCAGCAGCGCGCGCTGGAATGCCGGGGGCACGGTCCGCCCCAGCTCGACCTGGCCCGCGCCCTTGAAAATACCCATCGCGCGCAACCACGCATCGAATTCGGGCGCCGGCTGCAGGCCGAGCGCGCGGCGCGCATACAGCGCGTCGTGGAAGGACGTCGTCTGATAATTGAGCATGATGTCGTCCCCGCCCGGAATGCCCATCACGAAGGTGCAGCCGGCCGTGCCCAGCATCGTCAGCAGCACGTCCATGTCGTCCTGGTCGGCTTCGGCGTGGTTGGTATAGCAGACGTCGCACCCCATCGGCAGGCCCAGCAGCTTGGCGCAGAAATGGTCTTCCAGGCCGGCGCGGATGATCTGCTTGCCGTCGTACAGGTATTCCGGCCCCATGAAGCCCACCACGGTGTTGACCAGCAGCGGCTCGAATGCGCGCGCCACGGCATACGCGCGGGCCTCGCAGGTTTGCTGGTCGACGCCGTGGTTGGCATTGGCCGACAGCGCGCTGCCCTGGCCGGTCTCGAAATACATGACGTTGTTGCCCACCGTCCCGCGGCCCAGCGACAGGGCAGCGGCGCGGGCTTCGCCGAGCAGCGCCAGGTCGATGCCGAAGCTGGCGTTGGCTGCCTGCGTGCCGGCGATCGACTGAAATACGAGGTCAACCGGCGCGCCGCGCCCGATCGCCTCGATCGTATTGGTCACGTGCGTCAGCACGCATGACTGGGTGGGGATGTCGTAGCGGCTGATGATATCGTCCAGCATCGTGACGAGCTTGACCACCTGCGCGACATTGTCTGTGGCCGGATTGATGCCGATGACCGCGTCACCGCTGCCATGCATCAGGCCATCGAACAGGCTGGCCGCGATGCCCGACAGGTCGTCGAGCGGGTGGTTCGGCTGCAGGCGCGTCGACAGCGTGCCGGCCAGGCCGATCGTGTTGCGAAAGCGGGTGATCACGCGGCACTTGCGTGCTACCAGCACCAGATCCTGGATGCGCATGATCTTCGATACGGCCGCCGCCATCTCGGGCGTGATGCCAGAGGCGACGCGCGCCAGCATGGCGCCGTCGACCGCGTCGCCCAGCAGCCACTCCCGGAAACTCCCCACGGTCAGGTGGCGGATTGGCGCGAACGCGGCAGCGTCGTGGCTGTCGATGATCAGGCGCGTGACTTCATCGGTTTCGTACGGCACGACGGCGTCGTTCAGGAAAGTGCGCAAGGGCAGGTCGGCCAGCGCCATTTGCGCGGCGACGCGCTCCTCGGCGCTCCCTGCGGCGATACCGGCGAGATGGTCGCCCGAGCGCGCGGGCGTGGCCTTGGCCAGCAGGTCGCGCAGATCGGCAAACCAATACGTTTTGGTGCCGACGACGTGGGATATCCGGGGCATGAAGGCGGTCCTTCGCTTGTAGGGTCAATAGCGGGCAATTGCGCTGCACGACGCTGGCATTAGCAGCGATAGTGCCACAGGTCGGTCGGGTTCAGGGCGCGTGGCAACGGCGGCAGCGGTGTGATAGCATCGCCGCTGATATTGCACCATTGGCAACTCGCCTCCATCACGCCGACCCCGACCGACCCGACAATGTGAGAACCTCTTCCGACACGCCTGCTTTTTCCTGGCGAATGCGCCTGGCACTGCTGCTATCCCTGGTGATCCACGCTCTGCTGCTGAGCATTCCGCTTGAGGGCGATGTGTTCGGGCTTCCAGGATTGCGCATGCCGTGGGAAGAGCGGCGCCTGGCGGCGACTGAGCTGAATGTCAGGCTGGCGCCGGCGCCAGCCGCGGCACCAGCCACAGCGCCAGCGCCGCCGCCCGCACTCACGGCGAACGCAGAAGTCCCGGTCGTCGCGAGTCAGCCGACGCTGCCGGCCGCACCAGCAGCAACCGCGCCTGCGCCCTCCGTGCCGCAAGCGCCGGTCACCAGGGTCCAGCCAGCGCCAGCGCCGACGCCACAGGACGACGACGCGGCCGGGGCGCGCATCATCGCACTCGATGACGACAAGCGGGAGACGGCGATCGAGGAAGAACGCGTGCGCCAACAGGTGGTCCAGCGCGAGGCTGCGCGCGCAGCGGCAGCCGTGGTGGCCGAACAGCAGCGGACTGCCGAGCTGGCGGCACAGGCACAGGCACAGGCACAGGCACAGGCACAGGCACAGGCACAAGCACAGGCACAAGCGCAAGCACAAGCAAAGGCACAGGCACGTGAGCAAGCCGCGCGGGAAGCACTGGCCAGTGCCGAGGCGGCGCAACGCGACGCCGAACGTGCCGATGCACAGCGCATCGAGGAAGCCAACCGCGATGCGGCGGCCCAGCGTGAGGCTGCCCGTGCAGAAATCGCCAGACAGGAGCAGACCAAGCGCGAAGCGGCACGTCAGGAGCAGGCACGGCTCGATGCCGCACGTGTTGAAGCAGCCCGCCAGGAGCAGGCGAGACTGGCGCAACAGGAAGCAGCACGTCAGGAAGCAGCACGTCAGGAAGCCGCACGCCATGAAGTCGCACGCCAGGAAGCCGCACGCCAGGACGCAATCAAGCAGGAAGCAGCACGCCTCGCACAGTTGCCACAAGCGCCAGCGGCGCTCGTGCAAACCGCGCAGGAAGCGCAGCGTGAAGAGCGCCTGCGCGCGATCGGCCGGCAGTTGAACCAGGAAGCCGCGCAGCGTGAGGCCGCCAGCGGACAGCGTCGCGGCTGGCTGCTGGGCCGCGCCGATGCCAACGCCGACCTCGTGGCGTACGCGGAAGCCATGGGTCGCAAGATCGAGCTGAACATGAGTTTGAGCGCCGTGCGCGATATCGTCAGGCAGCCGCACCGGCAGCCCCTCGTGACCGTGGCCGTGCGCAGCGACGGTTCGGTGGAGCGGGTGACGTTCGTGACCTCGAGTGGCGTGCCTGCGGTGGACGAGGCAATCCGCCAGATCATTGCCAGTCACGCGCCGTATGGACCGTTCCCGCCGGCGCTGGCGCGCCAGTACGATGTGGTGGAAATTCGCCGGACGTGGCTGTTCGATGTGGCGGTGCGCCTCCAGTAAGAACGCCGAAACACCATCCGATCGGATCGCCAACAGGTGGCCCGGCATGTTAGGGTGCTGTTTTCATTCACCTTAAAGCAACCTGCAACCATGCAAGACCTCTCCAAATATTCGCTGGCCAAACTTCGCGCACTTGAAGAACAGGTCAACGATGCTCTCAAAACCCACCATTTCCTTAGCATCAGCAAGGCGCGCGAACAGATCCTCCACATCGCCCGCAACGCCGGCCTGACCGAGAAACAGGTGCTGGCGATCAAAGCGCCGGTACCAGGAAAGCCGACCGCCGCCGCCGTCAGCTACACCAATCCCGATGATCCTGCCCAGCAATGGAGCGGTCGTGGCCGTCAACCGGCCTGGGTCAAGGCATGGCTTGCCGCCGGCAAGTCGCTCGAGGACATCAAGAAGTCGGCTTGACCCGCGGCCCGGTCAGCGTCAATCGCGCGCGGTACGCCATTCCTGGGCATTGACAGGCTGCTCGTGTTCATGCCCGCAGTTCGTGATCCTCTGCTTGCCGAATTTTTCGATCATGTCGATGCTCGTTGCCGGGGAGCGCTCGGTGATGCAGTAGATGCCGCCAGCCGTGACGACGCGCGTGCGTCGCGCGCCGTCGCCGCCGTCATTGACGAGTTCAACAATCTTGGGCGCTTCGTACCAGCGGCCCGGCGTGACCTCCGCCGCCTCGGCAAACCCGCGGGCCATGCGGATCTGCGGGCTGTCCGGTGGCGCGACGATATACGCCTTGCTGCTCTTGCGCAACGTGCGCTCGATGGCGCCCGCTTCGCGCAGGGCTTGCTCGACGCTCAGTCGCGCGCCCCCTTCAGCAGGCGTCACGTCAATACCAACGGCTGGCACAGCAACGTCCGGCCCGGCGCTTGGCTGTTCGATGCCCGACGCTATCGCTTGGCCAGCCCGGGCGGCTGGTGCAGCGACAGTTGCGCGCCTGCGTTCTACGGGAGCGGGGACATCGCGTGTGGCAGGCTGCGGCCTGCTGTCAGGCACCTGGATCCACTGTGTGAAGACCGCCTGTCGCTCGTCGTCGGGCGCTCGTTGGCGGCTTGCCTGCCATGCGGCCAGCAAGGCGGCGTGCAGGAGCATGGCGAGGCCGATGCCCAGGACGCGATTCTCGGAAGATGACAACGATAGCGGACGTAAGTACATATTCGCCAAGTATAGTCAGCGCCGTGCGTCAGTTATTCGCACATTCTCACATTTCGCCGACGAGGCAATTCGAGGGAAACATTTTTCCGGTGTATTTATGTCAACTGGATGGCATCATGCTGCGTTATGAAGACACATTTCAGGCGCCGCCGGTCGCGGCACGCCCGATCCATGCAGACTTCAGGAGAACGAATGCGCCGTTTGAACCTCACGCCGGTATGTGCCGCCATCATGCTGCTGTCCTCGTATGGCGCGCCAGCCTTCGCGCAGGCCGTCACCGACTCACCGGCCCCGGCACCCCAGGCGCCCGTCCCCCAAGCGCCGGACGCACCTGCTGATGCCGCCCCGGCCGCGCCCACCGTCATCAAGGTCACGGGCCTGCGCCAGAGCCTGCGCTCGGCCGAGGACATCAAGCGCGATGCAGCGCAGGTGGTCGATGCGATCAACGCCGACGACATCGGCAAGTTCCCCGACCGTCATGCGGGCGATGCGCTGCAGCGCGTCGCGGGCGTGCAGGTCGGGCGCGATCGCGGCGAGACCAGCAACGTCACCATCCGCGGCTTGCCCGACGTCGCCACGACTCTCGACGGCAACGAGATCTTTACCGCTGCCGGCCGCCGCCTGGCGTACCAGGATTTGCCGGTGCAGTCGATCGGCGGCATGGAAGTCTACAAATCGGCCACCGCGAACCAGTTCGAGGGCGGCATCGCTGGCGCCGTGAATATCCGCCTGCGCGCACCGTTCGACGCCAAGGGCTTCGTGGCCACAGGCTACGTCGAAGACCGCGTCAACCAGATCAACGGCAGCGGCAATACGGCCGACAAGCACAGCCCGGGCGGCGGCTTTTTGGTCAGCAACCGCTGGGACACCGATGTCGGCGAGATGGGCGCGCTGTTCGACGTCGCAGTCAACCGCGACAACTGGGCCTATCCGGTGCAGTACAACGACCGTCCGTCGAACGTGTTTTCGGTGCGCCCCGATGGCAGTGCCACGCGCCTGGGCGAGTCGGCGCCATTTGCACCGCTCGCGCCCGGCGAGGTGCTGGGCCAGCTGCCGCATATCGGTGGCACCTACAATCAGGGCGCACGCGAACGCCAGAGCGTGCACGGCGCCTTCCAGTGGAAGATCAATCCGCGCACGACGGCCACCGCACAATATCTGGGCATGGGTTACCAGGGTCGCAACGCCGTCAACTACGCGTTTTCGAACGTCGGTTCGGCGCCGCGCCTGACCGGCGTGACGCTGGGCCAGCAAGCCAATGGCTGCGCCACGTCGCTCGGCGTCATCTGCCCGATCCTGTCGGCGACTGCGCCGGCCGCGCAGTTCGGCGGCGCCAACGACTGGGAGCCATACACGGCCACCAGCACCTGGGGCCAGAACGAACGCACCGCCACGCACTACCTGAACCTGGGCCTGAAGTACCTCGAGGGCCCGCTGTCGGTCGAGTCGCAGGTGGGCTACACGCGCTCGAAGTTCGTCAACGACACGCTGATCGTCGACCAGCAGGCGCCTGGCGTGAGCGCCAATGTGTATGCGTATGGCGCCGACGGCCATGGCGGCTTCAATGCCATCAGCAAGGGCGGCAACGCCAACGTGCTGCAAGACCCGAATGCCTATGTGCTGCGCGGGATGGTGCAGAACTGGAACGAGCAGGCCGGCACCCAGCTGCAGTGGCGCACCGACGCCGTCTACCGGATGGCGGGCGACGGCGCCTTCAAGGCGCTGCTGGGCGGCGTGCGCCTGTCGTCGCGCAAGGCGAGCTATCACGGCGCCGAAGGGCACGCCGACTTTACCGGTGCGCGGCCGACCCCGGTCGGCGCCTTCGGCCCCGCATTCCAGCACCTGGTGCCGGGGCTGGACCGCCTGGGTGGCGCCTGGAGCGCGCCGTCGGCTGACTTCCTGATCGACCAGGCTGACGCGGTGCGCAATGGCTATGGCCTGGCCAGCGGGCGCATTGCCGAAGACCCGGCGCGCGCGTTCGACCAGAAAGAACAGAACGTCACGCTGTATGCGGCGGGGCGCTGGGACCATGAGATCGCCGGCGTGGGCATCAAGAGCGAAGCCGGCGTGCGTGTCGTGCGCGTGAACCGCGACCTGCGCGGCCAGAGCCGCATTGGCGACGTGATCACCGACATCGACCAGTCGACGTCGGAAACCAATGTGCTGCCAAGCGCCACGGCGACGATCGGCTGGCGCGAGAACCTGCAATCGCACCTGTCGGTCGGCAAGACGATCACGCGACCCGAGTTCGGTGCGCTCAATCCGTCGCTGTCCCTGATTGCGCCGACAGTCAACGTGGCGGGCAGCGGGGGCGCCGGCAACCCGTTGCTGGAGCCGACCAAATCGACCAATCTCGACGCCACGCTGGAGTACTACTTCAAGAAGAATGGCTATGCGCAGATCGCGCTGTTCCACCGCGATATCGACGGCTACCAGCAAAGCTTCACGCAGGATGAAACGATCGACGGCCAGCTGTATCGCGTGACGCGCCCGCAAAATTCGGGCAAGGGCCGCCTGCGCGGCGCCGAATTCGGCATTCAGAAGTTTGCCGACTTCTTGCCGGGCGCCTGGAGCGGCCTGGGTGCGCAGTTCAACGCCACCTACATTGATGGCGACAACCAGTCGCGCACGGCGTTCGACAGCGACCAGTTCACGACGACGGCGCTTACCGGCGTCTCGCGCCAGAGCTACAACTTTGCGCTGCTGTACGAAGGCAGCGGCTTCACCGGCCGCCTGGCTGCCACGCGCCGGGGCGACTATGTCGAGCAGATCGCCGAAGCGCCGTTCGGCCAGGACCGCGTGGTCAAGGCCGCGACCTTCGTCGACCTGAGCATCGGCTACGAGATCAACGACAACGTGTCGCTGCAATTTGACGCGATCAACCTGACGCGCATCAAGTATGAAAGCTCGCTGGGGCAGTACCAGCCGCGCGATATCCGCTACAACCCGACGACGTATGGCGTGAGCCTGCGCTTCAGGATGTAAGGCAGGGCAGGCTGGCGGAAGGGCCGGCGCTTGAGGGATAATGGTCGTTTGCCGGCGGGTGCGCCGGAATTTTTCGCAAACCGCCATGACCTTCATTCGCCGGCTTTTCGCCATTTCTGCTGCGCTGCTGCTCACAGCCTGCAGCACGCCTTCTCCCAACCTGCGCCTGATCGGCACCGCGCAACTGGCGGGTGACATGCGCGTCAGTGAGACGCGCGTCGGCGGCTTGTCCGGCATCGATTACGACAGCGTGGCCAGGGAATGGCTCATCATCAGCGACGATCGGGGCGTGCATGGCCCGACGCGTTTCTACCGCGCCCGCATCGACTACGACGCGCAACGCGTCGCGGGCGTGCAGATCACCGGCATGCAGCCGCTGGTGCAGGCTGGCGGCGCGCCGTATGCGCGGCGCGGCGAGCCCGGGCAGGTGGCCGATCTGGAGACGCTGCGCATCGATCCACTCGAGCGCAGTCTCTGGTTTGCCGGCGAAGGCGATCGCGCCGCGCGTTCGCCGATGCTGCTGGCCCGCACCGGCATGGATGGCGCGCCCCTCGGCGCGCCGCCATTTCCTCCAGCGCTGCAGATCCAGCCCGATGAAGAAGCCGGTGGGCGCAGCAATGCGGGGCCGGAGGGCCTGAGCTTCAGTATCGATGGCCAGCACCTGTGGCTGGCGATGGAAGGTGCGCTGATCCAGGACGGCCAGGCGTCGGCGCCGGGCGAGGGCGCATTCACGCGGCTCAGCTTGCTGGACCGGCAGGGCCGCATTCTGGCGCAGTACGCGTACCGGCTCGAGCCGGTGTTGCCGCCGGGCCGCCCGGGCGGTTACAGCGAAAACGGCATTGCCGAGATCCTGGCCGTCGGGCCGCGCCGCCTGCTGGTGATCGAGCGCGCCGGCCGCCAGACGGCGCAGGATTTCACGTTCGATGCGCGCCTGTATGACGTCGACCTGCAGGGCGCCACCGCGCTCGACCCGGACGCGCCGATTGCCGCTGGCGTGCGGCCGGCCGTCAAGCGCCAGTTGCTGGGCAATGCGCAGCTGCCTGCCGGGTGGTCCGATAATTATGAGGCGATGGCGTGGGGGCCCAGGCTGGCCAATGGCCACCGTTCGCTGGTGATCGCCTCGGATAATAATTTCAGGGATGGGCCGTCGCGCTTTCTCGTCTTCGACGCCGGTGCCGACAGCGCCTGGCGCTAAGCATCGGCCACGGGCACTGTCCCGCTGACTCTCCGCACTGCCCGCGTCGATTAATCTGGCCTTAATGTTGCCCCCATAAGTTTCGCCATGGGAACAACAAAAGGAGTGACCAGTGTCGACCACCATGCCATGCGCTACCCGCGCCAGCGCCACGCCACCCGCCGCAGCCGGGGCCGGGCGCACTCTTGAACTCGTGGCGCCGGACCATCCGGAACGCGCATCGCTCGAAGCCTTCATCGCCGGCGAGTTTGCCCGCGTCTACGGCGCCACCCTGCAGCATTTCTGCCATACGCTCGCTGGCCGCCGCGACAGCGCCGGGCGCTGGGTAGCGGCGCTCGGTTATTCGCTGGCAGTCGAGGGCCGGCTGTTTCTCGAACATTATCTGGACGGTTCCGTCGAGAGCGAAATCGGCGCGCGCACCGGCCGGCCGGTCGCACGCGGCAGCATCGTCGAAGTGGGCAACCTGGCCAGTACCGATGCGGGCGCCGCGCGCGCCCTGATCGTGGCCATGACGCACCAGCTGCATTGCCAGGGCCTGGTCTGGGTCACCTTCACCGCCACGCGCGCACTGCTCAATTCATTCGCACGGCTGCGGCTGGCACCGTCGGTGCTGGCGGACGCCGACCCGGCGCGCCTGGGGCAGGCGCAGGGGGCATGGGGCAGCTATTACGCGACCCATCCGCAAGTCATGTTCGGCAACATTGGATTCGGTCATGATCAACTGGCGCGCTAATCTCCCCGCAAGCGGCGCCGTGCTGGAAGGCGCGCACGGCAGCTGGAGCGCCAGCGTGCTGATCGAGCGTGTCGAGGCGCTGGCGCAGATGCTGCGCGCGACGTTCCGTCCCGGCGCTGCGCTGGCGATCCTGGCCGACAACGGGCCTGAATGGATTGCCATCGACCTGGCCGCGCACGAGGCGGGCATGACGCTGGTGCCGCTGCCATCGTTCTTCACGCCGCCTCAATGGCGCCACGCGCTGACGCAGGCCGCCGTCGATGGGCTGTTCTGCGTCGATGCGGCGCTGGCCGGCGCGCTGGGTTACACCACGGCGGTCGCCACGCCGGGCGCCTTGTCACTGTATGCCGGCGCCAAGTTGCCGGGCACCGTGCCGCCCGGCGTGCAGAAAGTGACGTTCACGTCGGGTACCACCGCCCAACCGAAAGGCGTGTGCCTGGGTTCCAGCCAGCAGTGGGCGCTGGCGCAGGTGCTGGCCGACGCGCTGGCCGGCCTGGAGATCCGGCGCCATCTGAATCTGCTGCCCCTGTCGGTCCTGCTTGAAAACATCGCCGGTACCTACACGGCCATGCTGTCGGGCGCGCTCAATATCAGCCTGCCGCTGGCCATGACCGGTCTGCGCGGCGCGGCGTCGTTCGACCCCGGTATCTGTCTTGCTGCCATTGCCGCCACGCGTGCCGAGAGCGTGATCCTGTTGCCGCAGATGCTGCAGGCGCTGGTGGCCGCGGTCCGGCCGGACGATCCACGCATTGCCAGTCTCAAGTTCATCGCCGTCGGCGGGGCCAGGACACCCAGGGCGCTGATCGAGGCGGCGCAGGCCAGGGGTTTCCCCGTGTACGAAGGCTACGGTCTGTCGGAGTGCGGCTCGGTCGTGTCGCTCAATCTGCCGGGGCAGGCGCGGATCGGCAGCGCTGGCAAACCGCTGCCCAATCGCAGCGTGCGCATCGCGCCGGACGGCGAGATCGAAGTCGGTGGCGGCGTCATGGCGGGCTATCTGGGCCAGGCGTCCGGAACCTGTACGCCTGGCGAGGAAACCTGGCTCGGCACCGGCGACATCGGCCATCTCGATGCCGACGGCTACCTGTACATCGACGGTCGCAAGAACAATGTGCTGGTCACCGCCTACGGGCGCAACGTATCGCCCGAGTGGCCCGAGTCGCTGCTGCTCGGCACGGGCGTCATGGCCCAGGCGATGGTGGTCGGCGACGCCCGCGCTTACCTGGCGGCAGCCATCGTGCCGCTGCAGGCGGATGCGCCGGATGCGGTGATCGACGCCGCCGTCGAACTGGTCAACCAGGAGTTGCCCGATTATGCGCGCATCGGCGCGTGGTTCCGTACCGCGCCGTTCAGCGAAGCCGATGGCACCGCGACCGTCAACGGACGCCTGCGGCGCGAGACGGCGCGCTTGCGCTGCGCGGCGCACATCGAACAAATTTACCAGTCCTGAAGGAGCAATGTATGCAGTTTTACGACATCCTGTGCCAGCACACCGAACCCCAGCGCCAGCAACTGCTTGGTACGCCGCTGATACAGCAGGCACTGACGGGGGACATCGATCTGGCCCAGTACGTGGCCTTCCTGACGCAGGCGTATCACCACGTGAAGCACACGGTCCCTTTGATGATGGCGTGCGGCAGCCGGCTGGGTGACGAGCAGGCGTGGCTGCGCCAGGCCATCGCCGAATACATCGAAGAAGAAATCGGCCACGAGGAGTGGATCCTGTCCGATATCGCCGCCTGTGGTGGCGACCCGAAGCTGGCGCGCGAGTCGCGGCCGCTGCCGGCGACCGAACTGATGGTGGCCTACGCCTACCACGGCATCGACCGCGGCAACCCGCTTGGCTTCTTCGGCATGGTGCATGTGCTGGAAGGCACCAGCACCGCGCTGGCCACGCAGGCCGCGCAGACCATCCAGCTGCGCCTGGATCTGCCGGATGCCGCGTTCAGCTACCTGACGTCGCACGGCAGTCTCGACCTGGCCCATGTCGCGTTCTTCGTGAGCCTGATGAACCGGGTCGAGCGTGCCGCCGACCGCGAGGCGATCATCCACAGTGCGCGCATGATGTATCGCCTGTACGGCGACATCTTCCGCAGCCTGCCGCAGCGCAGTGCCAGCCTGGCCGGGGTCTAGCATGGCGCACATGAAATGGCGGCTGGTCCTGACCGGCGCGAGCGGGGGCATCGGCCAGGCGCTTGCGGTGGCCCTGGCACCGTACTGCACGGCGATGGTGCTCGTCGGCCGTAACCGTGGCGTCCTCGAAACGCTGCGTGCAAGGCTTGGCCCGCATCTCGTGCGGATCGTCGTGGGCGACGCCACGCAGGCGGCCACGCTCGACGCCGTAGCCGCGGCGGCGAGCGAGCTTGGTGGTGTCAATCTGTTGATCAACAATGCCGGCATCAATGACTTCCATGCGTTCCAGAGCCAGGATCCGGCGGCGCTGCGCAACCTGCTCGAGGTGAACCTGCTCGCGCCGATGCTGCTCACGCAGCGTCTGCTGCCCCAGCTGCGCAACGCATCGAGCGCGCAGGTGATCAATGTCGGCTCGCTGTTTGGCTATCTGGGCTACCCCGGGTTTGCCGGCTACTGCGCCAGCAAGGCCGGCCTGCGCGGTTTCACGCAGGCGCTGCGGCGCGAGCTGGCCGATACCGGGGTCGAGGTGCGGCACTTCATCCCGCGCGCGACCCGCACGCCGATCAATGCCGGTCCGGTCGAGGCGATGAACGCCGAGATGGGCGTGCCGCTGGACGAGCCGGCCGATGTGGCGCGCCAGCTGTGCGCGTTCATCGAAGGCTCGGCGTGGGAGCACAAGCCGGGGCTGAAGGAAGCGCTGCTGGTCCTGCTCAACCACCTGCTGCCCGCCTTGCCCGACCGGGCCATCCGTGGCCAGTTGCCTGTCATTCGCAAACACATGCCGGCGCCTGTCCGGCGCGCACAACCGAGGTCATCATGAAAATAGTGCATCGCACACTCACCACATTCGTATTGGGCATGGCGGCCTTCAACGCCGCCCTGGCCGCGCCTGCCGACGACGCCGTCACTACGCTGCAACAACGCTGGGAACAAGTGAAGTACGGCGCGCCCGCCGGTGGGCAGGAGCGCGCATTCGAGGCGCTGAGCGCCGAAGCGGACACGGTGCTGTCGCGCTATCCCGACAGCGCCGGCGTGCTGATCTGGCATGGCATTGTCGTGGCCAGTCACGCCGGCGCCAAGGGCGGTCTGGGCGCGCTTGGCCTGGCCAAGACGGCGAAGAAGGATTTCGAAGCGGCGCTGCAGGCCGACCCGAAGGCGTTGGGCGGTTCTGCGTACACGAGCCTCGGGAGCCTGTATTATCAGGTGCCGGGGTGGCCGATCGGCTTTGGCGACAAGGACAAGGCGCGCGAGTACCTGCAGCAAGGGCTGGCGCTGAACCCGGACGGCATCGACGCCAACTTCTTCCTGGGCGACTTCTTGTATCGTCAGGGCGACTTTGCCGGCGCCGAGCGCTGCCTGCGCAAGGCGCTGCAGGCGCCGGCGCGGCCCGGCCGCAAGCTGGCCGATGCAGGGCGGCGGGCCGAAGCCGAAGCGTTGCTCGCGCAGGTCGCGGCCAAGCGCAAATAACAAGCTGCTGGAGACGCGCGGGATGCGAATACTACTTGTCGAAGATGACGAATCGCTGGCATCGGGCCTGAAGCTCGCCCTCGGGCGTGCCTGTTACACGGTCGAGCACGTAGGCGACGGCGTGGCGGCGGTCGCCGCGCTGGAACACAATGCGTTCGACCTGGCCATCCTCGACCTCGGCCTGCCGCGCCTGGACGGCATCGACGTGCTGGCACGGGTGCGGCGCGCCGGCAACGCCGTGCCGGTGCTGGTGCTGTCGGCGCGCGATGCGGTGCGCGACCGGATCGTCGCGCTCGACCTGGGCGCCGACGATTACCTGATCAAGCCGTTCGATGTCGACGAATTGCTGGCGCGGGTGCGGGTACTGGAGCGGCGCCGCGCCGGCCTGTCGGTCAACCAGCTGCGCTTTGGCGACCTGGCGCTGGATCTCGCAGGCATGGCGGTCAGCTGGAAAAACCAGCCGATCGATCTGCAGCACCGCGAATTCATGCTGCTCCGGCGGCTCGTCGAGCAGCCAAACAAGGTGTTTACCCGCAGCGAACTCGAAGCGTCGCTGTATGGCTGGGGCGAGGGCGTGGCCAGCAATGCCATCGACGTCTACGTGCACCATGTGCGGCGCAAGACCGACCCTGACCTCATCAAGACAGTGCGCGGGCTTGGCTACCGCATCGGGAATTTGCCCACATGAGCGGCCGCATGAGCGGGCGCCGCTATTCGATCCGCCGGCGCCTGATCGTGCGCACGATGGCGTGCATGCTCCTGATCCTCGGGGGTATCTCGCTGGCCGCCCACTGGTTCGCCCGCTACGAGTCCGAAGAATTTTTCAGCGCGCGCCTGGCCAGTTCGGCGCGCGTGCTCGAAACGCTGGTCGCCCACCAGCTGGAAACCGCCACCATCGGCGCGCCCATCGTGGTCCCGATTCCGCAGCGGCTCGGCCACTCGGGCGGCGCAACGCCGTATGGCCACCCGTACGAACACAAGATCGCCTTCCAGGTCTGGAACACCGACGGGCGCCTGCTGGCCCGCTCGGCGTCGGCGCCGGAAGCGCCGCTCGGGCCCCTGGCGGCAGGCTATACCAGCAAGCTGCTGGGCGAGACCCTGTGGCAGGTGTTTGCACTCAAATCGGGCCACGTGTGGGTGGTCGTGGCCGAGAAGGACGAGGTGCGTGAAGAGATGGTCGAGCAGCTCGGCGCGTCGGTGCTGGCGCCCGTCATCATCGGCGGCATCCTGCTGGTGCTGGCGGTCAACCTTGTGCTGGCGACGAATCTGGCGCCGCTGCGCACGCTGGCCGATGCCATTGCCCGGCGCGAGCCGGAGTCGCTTGCGCCCGTCGAACTGCCGGATCTGCCACGCGAGCTGGCGCCGGTGGTCGATGAACTCAACAGCCTGTTGCAGCGGGTGGCTGCCGCGTTCGAGCGCGAGCAGCAATTCATCGATGCGGCGGCGCACGAGATCCGCACGCCGATCGCGGCGGTGCAGCTGCATGTGCAGAACGCGCTGCGCGCGGCCAATCAGGCCGAGTGTGACGCGTCGCTCGGCGAGGCGGTGGGCGCGCTCGAGCGCACGACGCAGCTGGCCGAGCAGTTGCTGACCTTCAGCCGGCTTGCGTCCGGCACCGACATGCAGTTGCAGCGTCAGGTCTCACTCGCCGAAGTCTGCCGCGACGTGATGGCACTGCAGGAGCCCTTGCTCGACCGGCGTGGCCAGTCACTCGGCTTGTCCGCCACCCACGATTGCAGCGTGCAGGGCGACCCATACCGGCTGCAGCAACTGCTGCGCAACCTGATCGAGAACGCGTCCCGGCATGGCCTGGCGCGCGGCGACATCGACGTGGCCATCGACTGCAGCGAGGGCCAATGCCTGCTGCGCGTGTCGAACGATGGCGACCCGGTGCCCGACGAAGAAACTGAAAACGTGTTCCGTCCCTATTACCGGCTACGGCCCGGTGGCAAGTCGGGCGCCGGCCTTGGCCTGAGCATCGTGCGCCAGATCGCCGACCAGCACGGGGCCACGGTCATGATTGCCCGGAAGGCAGATGGTCAAGGCTGTGTGGTGACGGTGGCGTTTCCTCGGTAAGCGCGTCCCGTCCCCACTCGCGGTATTCGACGAGCAGTGGCGTGCGCGCCATGGCCCCGAGCGGCTCGATGCCCATCGCCGCCAGGCGCGCCAGCAGCTCGGCCAGGATCGTCGCGCGCTGCAGCGACCAGGTCGACGCGAAGCAGCGCCAGAAGGTCCAGCCGGCGCGTTCGAGCACGCGCTGGCGCCCCATGTCGGCCTGCCACCGGTCCGGTCCATGGAAGTCGTCGCCATCGAGCTCGATCGCCAGGCGCCGGTCGTGCGCACCTTCCACCACCATATCGATGCGGTAGCCGGCTGCCGGAACTTGCGGAATGACGCGGTAGCCACGATCGAACAGCGCCGTGTACACATCGCGCTCGAACCCTGATTCGCACAGTTCGATCAGGCTCGTGGCTTCTTCATTGGCTTCGAGCGGTTTGGCGAAATGCTCGACCAGCGTGCGCCGCAAGTCGAGCGTGGACAGTTCTTCGAGCTTCACCGAGCGCACGAGGTACATGCGGTCGCGCGCGCGCGAGGCGGCGACATTGAAGCGCTGGTCGAACTGCACGCCGGACAGCGCGTGGTGCTGCTTGCTGTCGGCGACCATCGACAGGAACATGATATCGCGCTCGCTGCCCTGGAACAGGCGCGCGTCGCCGCAGGCGAAGTTGCGCTTGACCAGTTCGGCCATGTCGCAGCGCGAGCGCACCATCTTGTCGATGAGCTGCGCCTGTTCAGGCCCCAGCAGCGACACCACGCCCAGCGTGCGCCCGGCATAGGCCGGATCGCGCAGGATGGCGTCGATTTCGGCCACGATGAATTCGGCCTCGGGGCGGTTCAGCCCCTTGTTTTCACGGTAGCCGTTGGCCACGAACACGTCGACCAGTGGCGGATCGAGTCGCTCGGACGCCTTGGGAATGCGCAGCGGCTGGATGAAGCCCTTGTAGAACACGCGGTTGCTGTAGGCGATGATGGGCGCGACGCTGCGGAAATGCTCGCGCAGCATGACCTTCGACGCGGCAAACACGGTCGAGGCGATGTCGTACAGCGACATGTCGGCCGTGAGCACCGCCTCGAATGGCTGGCCCGCCAGAAAGCGCCGGCGCAGGTCGGTGATTTTGGCGGCCGAGACGAAGCCAGCTTCGGGCGAGACCTGGCGGTCGTCGCCAACCACCAGGAGCTGCTTGCCGCGCAAGACGGCCGGCAGCGCCCACAGGTCGGACTGGCTGGCCTCGTCGACGATGACGAGATCGAACGCCCCGAGCGTGGCTGGCAGCGTTTCGGACACGCGGGCATGGCTCATGATCCAGCATGGCACGGCGGCCTGCGCATTGACCATCGCTTCCTGCGCGTCGCGCCGGTAGCGGCCCGCATTCACGCCCGTGCCCTTGCCCAGTTTGCGCATCGACGTGCGGTAGGTTTCCAGCGCGCTCAGGACGTTCTGGCCGGCGAGGCGGCGCGTGGCCAGCCAGGACGATTTCGACACCAGCTGCTCGTACAGGCGCGCCAGGCCCCGTTCGAGTTCATGGCGGCGCTCGGCCAGGCCCAGCATCTCGTCGCGGGCATCGATGCCGTCGAGGTAACTCTTGAGGCGCGCCCAGGTCCAGGCATCGCGCCAGCGCACCGGGAATACGGCGTCGTCGCCGTGGGCGTCAACCGGGATGGTCATCAAGCGTGTCGCCAGCCGCGCGGCGCCATGCTGTGCGACCTGTTCGGCGAGGTCGCGCGCGGTGGCCAGGTCGGGCGCCAGCGCGGCGATGCGGCGCAGTTCCGCGACCAGCGCAGCGTAGTCGGCGCTGACCGTATCGGCCGTCAGGCCCGGTGTGCCCAGCACCTGCCCGGCGAAGTCACGCAGACGCACGCCGACGGGACCATCGGCGCCGGCCAGCAAGCCACGCAGCGCAGCCATGGCAGTGCGGGCCTGTTCGAGATTGGCGCGCGCCAGGTGCCGCGCCAGGTAGTCGCGCACGCGCAGCAGGTCGGCCTCGCGGCCCAGCAGGTCGTTCGTCGGCGGCTCGCTGAACACGGCCTGGGCCAGGCCAGGTAATTGCACGTCGTGCGTGGTTGCCTGGGCATGCGCGGCGCGGGCCGTGGTCAGGATCTGCTCGATGGCGCGCAGTTGCGCCACGTCGGCCACCAGGACCGGCAGCGACAGGTCGGGCGCAAACGCATTCCAGCGCACGGCGAACGAGTGCAGACGGTTCTGCAGCGCGGCGTAACGCTGCACGTGGGCCCAGTCGTCGCTGGAGGCTGGCGCCAGGCCGGCCACGCGGATCGCGGCGATCTGCCCCTTGACGTCGCCACCGCCAAACGACAGCAGGCCGAATGGCTTGCCCGTCTCGACGGCGCGGTTGATGGCGTCGACGGCTTTTGGATTGGCGAGTGCTTCGGTCGGCGCCGTGACGGGGCGCTGCATGAATTCGGCGCGTGCGCGCAGCAGCGCATCCATCTCGGGGAGCAGCGCCTCGAATGCGCCGCGCTCGGTGACGAACTGCGACTGGCGGGATTTCAGGCGCAAGGCGTGCGCCCAGTCGAAGCCCGAGGCCTCGACCTCGGCGGCGGTGGCAATGGCACCGGCCAGCGCCGTCTGCAAGGCCTGTGCGGCGGCAAACACGTCGGGCGTGGTCGCGCGCAGCGGCGGCAGCGCGCCGCTGGCTTCGTCGCGCTCGATGTCGCGCATGGCCAGCAGCGTGTCGTGCAGACGGCCGATGGCCTGCGCCGATGGCAGGGCATCAGCTGCTGGCAGCCGCGCATTGCAGTACACGAGATCCGCGCCAAGCCGGCGCCGCGCCTCGCGCAGTCCCATCGCCTGTTCATCGCCAAATGGCGGCGCGTGGTGCGGGGCCAGCGACAAATCGTCGTCGAACCAGCCAAAGCGCTCCTTGCCATCGATGACCAGTTCGGCCATCTTCTGCGCACGCATCTCGACGCCGTCGACACTGACGGCGGCCAGCTGGGCATGCGCGATCTCGTCGATGCGGGTGTCGATGGCGGCGGTTTCGGCGTGCGCGCGGTCGAGCGCGACGCGGCATGCGGCAATCGCCTCGGTCTCGAGCTGCGGGTTCAGATGCGACAGCGTGTGGATGATCGCTTCGATCGACGCCTGGAACTGGCGCATGCCTTCCTTGTCGCCCGAGAGCAGGGCGACGGTCAGCGGCCGGATCGATTCCGGAATCTTTTCCTGCAACACCTTCAGCGCCGGCTCGCCCTTGGACGTGACCAGGATGCGTTTGCCCGAGGCCAGGTAGTGGCTGATGATATTGGCGATCGTGTGCGTCTTGCCGGTGCCGGGCGGACCCTGGACCGTGACGCCGGGCGAACGTTCCAGTTGCTGGACGATGGTTTCCTGCTCGCGGTTGTAGGGCAGCGGGAAGTACAGCTCGCGCGGCTCGCCAGCGTTGACGGCGCCGCCGGACAGGCCGCGAAACGCAATCGGCTCATGCTCGAGCACCGCGCTGCCGGGTGGCGTGACAAGGCTCAGCGGTCCGTCCGGCAAGGCTTCGGCGTCGTCCACGCGGTCTTTCAGGCGCGCGATGTCGTCGATCAGGAAGTGGGTTGCGCGCGGCCGGGCGAAGATCACCCAGCCGTGCGTGACGACGAGGCGCTCGCCAGGGGGCGGCGCCTGCGTGGCGGCCATATCGTAGCGCGCGTCGGCGCTGACCTGACCGGCGATCAGCTTGAGGATCGGCTCGATCATCTCGGGTGCGAACGGCGAGAGCGTGCTGTCGCCGCGCGCGGCCAGCAGGCTGCGGGCCGCGCGTTCGACGTCGCCGATGCCAGGCACGCCGCAGGCCGCGAACGCATCCAGTTCCAGGTGCGCGTCGATCTGGCGGGGCCGCAGGCCGATGGCGTGCGAGGTCGGGTCGATGTCGATTTCCAGCGCCTGCGTGATGAGCGGGTAATGGAAGTCGACAGGCGCCGGGGTGCGCATCTGCCACGACGACAGGCCCATGCCCCACACCAGTTCCAGCGGGCGCGCCGCTTCTTCGGATTCGAGCCGTGCCTTCAGCGCGAACAGGTCCGCGTACAGCGTGATCACCTGGCGCCGCGGACGCTCGCGCGCCGCCCATTCCTGCCATGGCGGCAGGTAGGCAGCCAGCCCCTGCGCGGCGCGGGCGCGGCGCTCGGCATCGCGTTCTTCAACGCGCTGCTTCGCCTGGTCATCGGTGGCTTGGGCGGCATCTTCGTGGTGGGCATCTGCCAGCGTGGCGTCATTGAGCGCCGGCGGATTGCCGGACGGGTCGGCGCCGATCAGCAGGTATGGCGCCAGCGCCGGATCGGCCAGCAGCGGCGGCGATGTGGACTCGAGCCGGTGCACGCGCAGCCACAGGTCATCCTGCTCGGTCTCGACGTTGAACTCGATCCACGGCAGCGTCGACAGGTCGGTAAAGGTTTTCTTGAATTCGGTGACTTTCGCGAGCGTGAACGCGGAAGGGTCTATGTCTTTGGCCTGCTCGACGAGATAGTCGAGCAGCGCGCTCATGCGCTGGGCAGATGTGTGCATCGGATGCTTCCCGGCGGGGCCGGTGGGTAAGGTGGCGGCCATTGTACAAGAGGGCCGCCGTGCGTGCGGCGCGCACGAATGGCGTGCGCGGGGCCATGCTAAAATGATCGGGTCGCCGGCTTCTCTGCGGTAGTTCCCTCTTGTATATGAGACGATTATTCGTCATCTGCCTGATCCTGCTGCTCCCCCTGAACATGTTTGCCCTGGCCATGGCCGCATCCGCGATGCTGCCGCCCGAGCCAGCGCAGCGCGTCATCGCGTCCGAACCGCTCGTTGGGCTGACCTCCGCGCCGGTGTTCGCCGACGCCTACCTGCCCGACAACTACGACTGCCAGTCCAGCTGCGACATCGATCCCGATGAACCGCCGGCCGGCGCCGACGTACACGACACCATCAACGAAGAGCTCTCGCTGCGCCTGGCCGATGTGCGCGGCGGCGCGCTCGCACCCCCATTCCTGTCCCATGCCAGCAGGTCCTGGCACCCCTTGTTCAAGCCACCGCGCGCGGTGTGACGCCTGCCTGTGCCAATTTTTTGGCATACCCTCGCTGCGCCCCCGCGCGGCGGCACGTTCACATTGATTCAAACAAGAGGTAATACATGGAATGGCTATTCGACCCCACCATCTGGGCGGGTCTGCTCACGCTCGTTGTCCTGGAAATCGTCCTGGGCATCGACAACCTGATTTTCATCGCCATCCTGGCGGACAAACTGCCGCCGCACCAGCGCGACAAGGCGCGCCTGATTGGCCTGTCCCTTGCCATGCTGATGCGCCTTGGCCTGCTCACCATCGTCTCGTGGCTCGTCACGCTGACGACGCCGCTGTTTGCGCTTGGCTCGATGGCGTTTTCCGGCCGCGACCTGATCCTGCTGCTGGGCGGCGTGTTCCTGCTGTTCAAGGCCACCGTCGAACTGCATGAACGCATGGAAGGCATCACGCACGTGCAGACCAAGTCGCGGGTGTATGCGGGCTTCGGCGCCGTGGTCGCGCAGATCGTCGTGCTCGACGCCGTGTTCTCGCTCGATGCGGTCATCACCGCTGTCGGCATGGTCGACAACCTGTACGTGATGATGGCAGCCGTGATCATCTCGATCGGCGTCATGATCCTGGCCTCCAAGCCACTGACGCGTTTCGTCAATGCGCATCCGACCGTCGTCGTGCTGTGCCTGAGCTTCCTCTTGATGATCGGCCTGTCGCTGGTTGCCGAAGGCCTGGGCTTTCATATCCCGAAAGGCTATCTGTACGCCGCCATCGGTTTCTCGATCCTGATCGAGGCGCTGAACCAGTTCGCACGCCGCAATTTTCTGAAGCAGGAAGCGCGCGTGCCACTGCGCGACCGCACCGCCGATTCGGTGCTGCGCCTGATGGGCGGCAAGAAGCGCGCGCACGTCGATGCCGATGCCGAACCGCAGGACGAACCGGTGACCGAGCCGGAAGCGTTCGGTGCCGAGGAACGCAATATGGTCAGCGGCGTGCTTGCGCTGGCCGACCGGTCGATCCGCTCGATCATGACGCCGCGCTCGGAACTCACGTGGGTCGACCTGGACGACGACGCCGACACCATCCTGCGCCAGTTGCAGGCGTCGCCCCACAGTGGCATGCCGGTCGGTCGGGGCCAGCTGGACCAGCTGGTGGGCATCGCCCGCACCAAGGACCTGGTCAGCGCGCTGATGCTGCACGGGCGCATCGACGCATCGGCCGACGGCGGCATCGTGCGCGCGCCGATCCTGCTGCCCGATACGGCCGGTGTGCTGGGCGCGATGGAGACGCTCAAGCGCGCACACGGCCAGCCCGTGCTGGTGACGGATGAATTCGGCATCGTCCAGGGCCTGCTCACGCCGGTGGATATCCTGGAGGCGATCGCCGGCGAATTCCCGGACGAGGACGAACAACTGGCGATCCGGCCGCTGGGCCCGGACCTGTGGGAAGCCGATGGCGCGGCCGATCTGCACCAGCTGCAACAGGTGCTCGAGACCGATTCCCTGGTGGGCGATGACGATTACACGTCGCTGGCGGGCTTCCTGCTCGCGCGCTTCGCGTCGATGCCCGAACCGGGACAGGCCGTCGAGCTCGATGGCTGGCGCTATGAAGTCGTCGCGGTCGAGGAGCGCCGCATCGCGAAGGTTGCGATTTCCCGGGTGGCAGGCGACACGGCGCCCGACATCCTGTAAACGCTAGCTGCCGCCCACCGGGACTGGCACGCCGGGCGGCATGCCCAGGGTCTCGGCCCGGGCGATGGTAGTCGCGCTGGGAAGGCCGAATGAAAACGGGACGAACGACGCCAAGGGTTGGTACGGCACCGGATCGCAGACATCGCTGGCGCCACCAGGCAAACAGATCCGCACCCGGACCAGCTGGATGCAGTTTGCTGCATTGGGATTGGACGTGCAGTTGATCCGGTTTTGCTGGGGACTTGCCGGCAAGCCTGTCCCGATCGGGACAGGATTCGATGTCGCCGGGATGTGCAGATAATCGATCCTGACGTGAGCGTCGGAGATGGGGTCTGCAAATGCAAGCATGCCGGGTGTCGTGCGGAACACCGCCTGCGTGCGCACGTTCAGCATCGCAGTCGCATCGGAGAAGTCAGTGTTAACGGCCAGCGCCGTCGCGCGCCGCGTCACCTCCTGCAGGATATTGCAGATATAGAGTGCCCGGATGATGTCGACAATGCCGAAGAAGAGCGTGAAAAAGATCACGGCCACCACGGCGAATTCGACTGCGGCGACACCACGTTGCCGCGTTGGCGTTTGGCGGGTCATGTCAGGTCCATCCGTCAGGGGTACAAGACGATGCGGGTGCCCAGGGACTGCTCGGTGGCCAGGCCTGCGAACTCGCCGTACAGAGAGGTCTGCGTGGCGGGAACGGTCATGAAGAATTTGCCGATGCCACGCACCGTGGCGTCGCTCCCGGTGATCGGGCAGGCGAGCAAGGGCAGATTCAGGACGCGGCGGTTGGCCAGACTCTTGTTACTCGCCGGTGGTCCTTTGTGAAATTGGGTGCCGGTCGTGTAGGAGTAGGGCGTCGGTGTCTCGGCGCTGTCGGGATAGGGCGTGGTCAGTGAGATGGTTGGCTGACCCGGTGCGTACAGGGTGCTCCAATTGGTCACGTCATAGGTTGCATAGCCGGTTGCCGGTTCCGGCGCACCCGTGCTCGCATACGATGCATACGGGACCGCCTTTGCGTACGACCAGAGCGGACCGAACTGCGCGGCCAGGGTGCCGGCGGGCGCCGTATCGGGGCCTGCAATCGTCCACCGGCGCTCTGTTGTCGCCAGCAGCGTAGCTGACTGCCCGTCAGGCGTTGCTCCCATCCAGGAGGCGCCGCTGTTGAAGGTGAATTCCTTGATATTGATGTCGGCGGGCGCCGTGCGCGCATCGCAGGCGTTGGCGCCTGTCCCGTAGGTGCCGAAGCGGGAATTGAGCTGCTGCGCGAGAGAATTGATCGGAAACGACGCCGACACCGTGACCGTGCCACCGGACAGCCGTGACATGGCCATCGTCCCGGTACAGACGAATGGCGCCAGCGTTGCTGTGTCAGTGATGGGCGTGGCCTGCGCAACCGGATTGACGATGAAGGTCTGCCCGGCGGTGGCGCCGGGCAGGTTCAGGTCCAGCAGGTTATAGCCCACGCCCCGGCGAAACCCGAATTCTTCCAGTTCCCCCCCATGGTTGCGGTGGGCTTCGTCACGCATGGCGCAGATGCCGAGCGGAGTGACCTTGATGGCAGAGCGGCCGGCGATGGCACGGGCGCTGGTGAAGGTGTCAGGGATGTCCGTGAACGTCCTGAGGAACAGGGTGGCGACGGTCCCGTACTCGGTATCCAGCCCTGCCGTATCGACTTGCACGTACAGCAGATCCTCAGGGTTGGTCATGGCATCGCCGACCGGTCGCCACGGGCCGGACGGGCTGCGGGCGAATTCCACGGCATCATCCGACCAGGCCATCGTGGCCTTGCCGTAGTGGTAGGTGAATCTGTCGCTCCCTTGCAAAAAGCGCTGCGAGGCGGTTTCCAGGGCGGCGGTAATGCCGGCCGCAGTCCCGTCAAGTTCATGCGCGGCCGACAACGCAACGGTGTCGGCGACATTCTGGAGTTCCATCTTGCGGTGGGTGACGAGGGACAGGTCGAAGGCCAGCGCGAGAAATCCAAGGATGATGAACATGGCAGACGCGAACATCCAGCTGATGACGCCCGTCTGTTTGCCAGGGTGGAGCGCGTGTTGCCGACGCGGGCGCGCCGGACCGGCATTGTCACTGTGCGACATAGCGCATCGTGACTTTGCTGGTCATCATCATATCGGCAGAACCCAGGTAGTCCATTGTCAGGCCGCCGAGAAGCTGATCGTGCAACGCGATTTGAACGCTCGTGCGGACCCTGGTGGGCGTCGCCGTACTGCATGAGTCGCCATCGCATTGGATCATGATGGCAATGCCATCGGTAAGCGGCACCAGTTCGCCCAGCTCCTGTTGGGCGATCCAGCGGGCGATCGCCGGAACGCGTGCTTCGTTGAAGCCGCCGCCAGCGGTCCGTAATTCAGCCTGCGACGCGGTCGCGATATAGCGCGTGGCATCGTGCGCCGCTTTCTGCCCCACGCTGTAAAACCAGGTCGCGCGCGCCATGTAAAGCGGTCCGGCCAGCAGGATCAGAAACAAGGGCAGAATCAGCGCCATTTCGACCGCGACGCTGCCGTGCGCCGACCTGCGAAATCGCTTGTAGCGTACAACCATGGCTTCCTCCTTCCAGCGTTCGACCATTGCCGATACTAGAGGAAGCCTTTGGGCCTGATTTGACTTGCGGCAACTATCGCGAGAGGTGGCGCGATCGTCCTCAGCGAATACCGGGTACGCCGACGCGGATCGCGCGCGAAAAATCGCTGCCGTCGATAACGGCCTGGCGCGCCCGCGCGTTGATGTGGCCGCGCTGCTGCAACACCGCGTACGGCACGCCCGGCGTCAGTGCGTTCTGGTCGTAAGCGTATTCTGCGAAGTGGCCCGATGCCAGCAGCCGATAGTCGAGCGGCAGGTCGGGTGCAATCCGGTGCGCCAGTTCATACAGGATCGTTGTGCAGTTGCTGGTGAGGGTGTTGTAGAACTCGGGCTGGCGACGCAGTGCTTCGGCGCGTTCGAGGTACGCCAGCAGCACGGCGCGCAGCTGCGCCGGTGTGGCGCGCAGGCGGTACAGGTAGACCTGCTCGCCGCGCGCATTGCTGCGCGTGCGGATCAGGTCACGCTCGTCCGAGGCGATGATCACCTGCTCGAACTGGCGAAAGAAGCCGCCGATCGCCGAGAAGGTCTCGTGGCGCTCCTTGCGGATTTCGAGCGAGAACACGAGCTGTTTGCCGTCCCTGAAGCCGAACGTCACCAGCGTGTGGGCGATGTGTGGTCCCATCCAGTACGACAGGATCAGGTCGGCCGACACGATGCCAGCCAGGTCATAGTCACGGGTCTCCCAGCGCGGCGTGTAGTCGGTCTCGGTGCGCCAGTCGAAGTTGCGCACGTTGTGCAGCACGAGGCGATCGCCGTCGACGCGCGAGACGAGCATGCGCGACACATCGTCGGCCCACACGCGCTCGTGCGATGGCGTGAGCGAACACCACCAGCCCAGCAGCACGGCCAGCGCCACGGCGCCGGTGGCCAGCGCTTTGGTACCGGGCCATTTGCCGGGGCCGCGTGCGATGGCAATGGTGGCGGCCAGGCCGACCAGCGACCAGAGTGCGACCGCCGCGTAGCCGCCGGGCTGCGGCAGCTGGAACCATAGCGCCAGCGCGCCCCATGCAGTGACCAGCAACGCGCACACGGCAAGGAGGGCGCGGGGGACGGGGCGGCTCATGATCATCGGCTACTTTCGGAAACGCTGGGGTGGTGCAGTGTAGCGGTTCGGTTTGGTGACAACAAGCGCCGTCCCGGAGCGCGCCCTGTAGAATGCCGCCTCCAAAGGGGGACCAATGACGACGCCAGGCTTGACCATTTCGCGCATCCTGCATGCGGGTTACGTATTCGCGTGCGAGGGCGCAACGATTGCCTTCGACACGATCTTCGAGAACCCGTTCAGCCGCAACTGCCATGCGTTTCCGGACGTGCGCTTCGATGTCGCGGCGATCCGCCGCCAGCATTTCGACGCCGTCTTCATCTCGCATTTCCATGATGACCACTGCTCGCTCGACAGCCTCGATCTGCTGGACCGCACCACGCCCCTGTACATCTACTGCATCTTCGAGGAACTGTTCGAGATGGTGCGCCAGCTGGGCTTCACGCACGTGCACCTGCTGCGCCTGAACGCGCCGGTGACCGTCGGCCCGTTCACCGTCACGCCGCGTGAGGCGATGGATGTCGATGTCGACTCGATGTTCCAGGTGCAGGCGGCCGGGCAGAACGTGCTCAATGTCGTCGATTCATGGATCGACGATGACACGCTGGCGCAGCTGGTCGAACTGGGGCCGTGGGACATGGTGCTGTGGCCGTTCCAGACAATGCGCGAAATCGAGGTGCTCACGCCATCGCGCGCCGTGGCCGCGCCGCCCGAACTGCCAGCCGAGTGGATTGCGCAGCTGCAGGCGCTGCAACCGCGCTATGTGGTGCCCAGTTCGTGCCAGTTCGTGCAGGAGCCGTGGTCGTGGTACAACCGCGCGTTCTTCCCGATCACCTATGTGCAGTTTACGCGCGAGGTGAGCGCCGCGCTGCCGGCGGCATCGATCGTGCGCCTCGATCCGGGTGCCGCCGTGCGCCTGGACGGCGCGGCGTTGCAGCCAGCGCCCCCGCTCGCGTGGCTGATGCCCGTGGGGCCGCAGGATGTCGACTACGTTTATGAAGGCAATGCGGCGCCGCCATCGACGGCGTCGATCGCACAGCATTTTGTGGCCCTGAGCGAAGCGCAGATGGCGCGCGTCGTGGATTACTGCCGCGCGGGTGTGCCTGCCAAATACGGCGAGGTCGAGGCGGCATCAAGCTACTTCGACGGGCCGCGCTACTGGCGGCTGTCGGTGTATGACCACCTGGGCCAGGCGAGCGTCTTCGATTACCTGCTCGATGGCGACGTGGCCACGCTTGTGACGGGGGCCGGCCCGCTCGGCTGGACGACGGAGATCCCGGCCGCCAGACTGTATGGCGCGCTGGAACAGGGCGAGTCACTGACGACGATGTACATCCGGATCAACGACGCACAGTTCGACGCCGATGCCGAGCGTGACCTGCTGGACGTCGACGTCGTCGACGATCCGCTGATCCGCTGTCTGTTCAGCGATACCTTCGGCGCGTACCAGGCCGCGCAACTGCGCCGCCTGCTCGCGCGCTGACCGGGCTATTTGCCCAGCAGGCGCAGCGACTGTTCCCAGTCGTCTTCCCAGTCCAGCAGAAAATCGTGGGTCTGGAACGCGCGCCGTAACGGGCCCAGTGGTACGCGGTGGAGGTCATGCAGGCCGAGCGCCAGCGTCACCGGGTTCCACACTGCGTTGCGCTTCGACTTGCGCACGCTGGCCTTCACGCGCGCGCCGTCGTCGCCAAAGATGCCGATGGCATTGTCGAGCGCCGCGCCCAGATCCATGCGCGCATGTGTAGCAAACGCTTCCAGCACCTGCGCCTTGTTGATGCCGAAGGCTGACTCGGTCGGCGCTTTTGGTTCCGGCGGCGGCGCGGCCGCTGCAGCCATGGCCGCCTGCGCCTCGCGTTCCAGCCGGGCCACCAGCTGCGTCAGGTCCTTTTTCTGGAATCGCAGCGCATCGAGCGGGCGCCTGAAACCCGGCGCGGGCAGGTGCGCGACGATCTTGTAGGCGTCCTTGGTCATCGTCATCAACACATCGTCGCTGCCGGCGATCAGGCGCGCGATGTCGTCTTGGAAGAAGATCGGCGCTGCATAACCGCCATTGGCGTCGCCGAACAACTCGGCGTGGGCCGGGTCGTAGTCGAGCCAGACATACGGCGTGACCGCATGTTCGAGCAGGCGTGCCAGGGTCCAGGATGACCCGGTCTGTTGTTCGAGCCAGGTGCGGGCTTCAGGCAGGGTGGCACGGTAGGGCAGGTCGGTGGCGCTCATGTCGATTCAATGGGGGGCGTGGCTGGCCCCCATTGTAGTGCATGCATTTGCCCGTTTGGATTCAGCGGCCGTCGCGATGGTGGTCATTGGCGTCCGGCGGCTCGATCCCGCGCGCCGTCGGCAGGTGCCAGCCATAGCGGATCGCCGCCAGGCGCAAGCCGAAGCAGAGGGCCGCGCCGACGCAGGCGGTCGGTGTCGTAGGCCACTGCAGGGCGTCGCCGATCACCACCACCGACGCACCGGCCAGCGCCGCGACGGCGTAGATATCCGAACGGAACACGGCCGGCACATTCGACAGCAGTACGTCACGCGCGACGCCGCCGCCGATACCGGTCAGCATGCCCAGCAGCGCAGCCATCACGGGTTCCAGTCCGAACACGAGTGCCTTCTGCGCGCCCGCCACGCAAAACAGCGCGAGGCCCGCGCCATCGAACAGCAATACCGGATTGCGCGCGCGGTGGATGAATGGATGCCAGAAGAAGATCGTCACGCCCGCCAGCAGCGACACGCCGAGGTAGCGCCAGTCGGAAAACGCAGCCGGCGGCGTGGCGCCGATCAGGAGGTCGCGCACGATGCCGCCCGAGGTGGACGCCACGAACGACAGCACGAGCACGCCGAACAGGTCGAGATGGCGCCGCACGCCGGCGGTGGCGCCGGACAGCGCAAACACAAAGGTGCCCACCAGGTCGAGCGTGAGCACCAGCGTTTTCATGGCGGCCCCCATGTCGAGGGCAAGAACGGCAAACACGTGAATCCACCTTGCAAATGCTGGTGCGCGCGGCACCGAAGAGGGCGATTCTAGCGCATGGCCGCGACTACTCCCGGATGAACGCCAGTAAATCGGCGTTGACCTGGTCCGTGTGGCCAGGTGATCGCTCAGCCGAACCGGGAATACACCTTCGCACAGCGCACTGAAGCTGCGCGCGCGTCCCTCACTTTCGACCCGGCGTCATGCCGATAGGGCTACACCTTGCATTTATTTGGTGATGCGCAAAATGGCCCAGGCCAATCGCGAGAAGCAGGGCGTCAGGTCGTTGTCGGTTGCGGCGTAGCAGTACATGCCGAGCGGTTGGTCAGGTTTCCTGCAGCGTGGGAGCGCGTCGGCCGTATTGGCCATGCACTTCAAAATCATTTCGCCATTGGTACTCGTATCAGATGCAAATGCTTCTTTCAGGCCTGGGCCAAATCCGAGGGTGAACACATAAATGCCTTCGGATCTGGTTTTTTCAGCGACGCTTTCCGCTAGGTTACGCGATGCCCGCAGGACGTTTCGCTCAAGGAGGTATTGGGTGCTGATGTCAGCCGTCACTGAGCGCGGTGTATCTGTCACAATCGGAAATTCCCGGTAGGACGACGCAGGGCGTGCGTTGTACCAATCAGGCAGGCTGCGTACTGCTGACTGCAGGTTTCCGTTTCTATAACTACCTCTCCAGGTTTTGCACCCCTCGCTTACATATTTGAGCTCACTGCTGCTGAGATCACCCAGGCCGCCTTCTTCCAATACGCGGTCCACGGACCCGGGCCGGTTGCAATCGGCTTGATTCTTGAACGTGAGATACGAGCCGAACGATGTGGGCGCGCCATCGGAGAAAAAGACGACGACGCGCATCGTTGAGCGATTTGCCAACGGGACGGTGTTGAGCTGTTCACGAGCCCTGTACATGCCTTCAAATGAAGACGTGCCTCCCTTGAAGTTGTATGCGGTAATCTTGCTGTTCATCGATGTACGATCGAAGCCACGCGCCAGTGGGTTGATGGGATTGTCCGTTTCGACACCCGCGGCGAAGTGAATCAGTGCGACCCGGTCCTGCGTCACGTTGAACTTGTTGAGGAAGCTTTTGGAGGATGCCCTGACCGTCGCTGCGGAACCGACCAGTGAGCCCGACGTATCCACCACCAGCGCCATATCCAGGTCATTCCGGATCGTCTGCGCCGCCGCCACCGGTGTCAGTGTCGTGAAATTCATGATCTGCATGATCGACACCGGCATCGGCGCCTCGGCAACGACGTCGATGGTGGCCTGGCCGGCGTTGAAGGTCACGCTGGTGCTGGTAATCCGTGGCGACGACGACAGATAGTCGTCGGGAATATTGGCGGCGAAGAAGTCGGCGGCCGCCGCCCGTGCGCTGGCGATCTGCTCGGTCTGGTTATTGCCGGTCGTGACAGCGCGCGCGCCGGCCAGCGCTGCCGAATCCACCGCCGCATTCAGGCGCGCCTTGACCAGATACGCCAGGCCGGCATCGACACACAGGCCCACGACGGCGAGCAGCACGAACATCGACACGGCCACCATGATGGCGATTGCACCGCGTTGACGGGGAAGATTCGGATTCATCTCAGAACACACTCATGGAATACAGGTCGGGCCCGAACGTGGGCAGGGTATCGGGGCCGGTGGTAAATCCGCTGACCAGCATGTCGAAACGATAGAACGTCTCGACCACGAAAACGACTTCGCCAGGGTCGAGCTTGCCGGTCATGACCGACGTGGTGGGGCGGGAAGCGCTGCTGACGCTCGAACATTTGCCGGTGCCGCTCCAGGCGCTGCAGCCGTACACCTTGCTCTGCGGGGCGTAGCCGCTCCGGCGAAACCCCTGGACGCGCTCGGCATCGTCCCAGCGGTACTGGTCCAGCACGACACTGCGCGAGACGCCATTGGTGACCTCACCCATCACGCGGGTGATGTACATCATTCCGAGTTGATTGACGTTCAGCGGCGGGGCACTGGCCATCAGCGCATTGATCGTGTCCTGGCTGCTGTCGTCCAGATCCGCGCCGCTGCGCGACAGGATGTTCGCGCCTTCACGCGAGATATTGGTGATGATGATATTGGCCTGCAATGCACGCGCGCCATCGATGGCGCACAGCAGCAGGACGACGAGCATCGGCAGCAGCAGGGCAAGTTCGACCGCGGCAACGCCATGCTGGCGGTGTGCATGACGGACGGTAGCAAACGATATCGGTCGCATCAGAAATACTCGTTTCGCATGGTGGCGCCGACGGCGAAGCTGTTCTGGCCGTCGGGAAAGAATGCTGACAGCAACGGCGTCGTCACCGGCCAGGCGCAGTCGAGCTGAAGTACCACCATCTCGCCCGCGCCGCCAAACATGGTGTTGCTGTAGCTGGTACTTGCATAGCTCTTGCCGTTGACCGACACGACGCAATTCATGCGCTCGTACATGCCCAGCGAGTTGTCGCGGATCGTCGCGATGACGGTGGCGTAGCGCTGGGCGGTGCTGGTCCCGCCCTCGTTCGCGCGGCCGGTAATGGCAAAGCGCGCGCCTTCACGCACCGCATATTGCATGGTCAGCGTGGCGAAGAACATCATGCTCAGCTCGATAATCCCCACGAGGACCAGCATGAACACGGGCGCGATGATGGCCATCTCGACGAGTGTGGCGCCAGATTGACGTTGGGGTGTCTTAAACAACATATTCAGGCAACTGTGAGGGGGTTTGGACGTTGTATGCGATAAACTTCGAGGATTCTACAGGGCAATAATCACGCCTTGTAACCGTTTTAGCGAGGAGTCAACGCGTTTGTCGGCGCGCAACAACATGAGTTGGTACCCGAATACCCGTCGTTTGATCGCCGCCGCGCGGCGCACGCCCGGCGTCGCCGGACCATCGGCCGCTGCGCCTGAAGCCGAAGCCTGGATGGTGTTCGGGATGCGTGTGCTGCTGTCGGTGTCGGCGCTGCTGACCCTGTATATCGGGCCCGATGGCGTGGTCGCATCCAGCCCGTGGACCTGGCTGGTGCTCGCCGGCTACGTGCTGCACAGCCTGACATTGCTCGTGATCGCGAGCTACCGCGCGGGTTTCTGGCACGGCCCCAATGTCTACTGGATCGACATCATCTGGTACGGGCTGATCGTTCTGGCCACCGGCGGGGGCACCAGCCCATTCTTTTCTTTCTTCTTGTTTGCCATCCTGGCCACGTCGTTTCGCCACGGGTTCGATGCCGGTGCCAAGCTGACGCTGGGCGCGGTCGGCATCGTGACCCTGTCGGTGGTGCTGGTGCAGGGCTTCCAGTCGTTTCATATCCTGTTGTTGCGCGCGACCTTCATGCTTGCGCTGGGCTACATGATCGCGTTCTGGGGCGGCCTGTCCGTCGATCAGCGCCGCCGGCTGGCGTTGCTGCGTGACGTCAGCCGGCTGTCCAACCCGCGTTTTGGCGTGCAGCAGACGCTCGATTCGCTGATGGACAAGATCCTGCGTTATTACGGCGCCAATACCTGCACCTTGCTGATGCAGGACAGCCATCAGCGCTGGATCCTCAATACGGCCCACCACCCCAGGGCTGGCCGACCGATCAGCCGCAGCCGGCCCGACGCTGCGGACGTGCAGCCGCTGCTGGCGCTGGCACCGGGTGCGACCCTGTACCGCGGCCCCGGCGCCGGGCTGGTACGCCTGCTGCCGCGCGGCGGCTGTGCGGTGCGCCTGGCCGCCGGTGAAAAGGAGTGGTGCAAGACGGACATGGATGCTTGCGGCCACGTGGCCGATTTGCTCGACGCCGACGGTTTCGTCAGCGCATCGCTGCCGCTGCGCAAGGGCAGTGGTCGCATCTTCGTCACCGGCAGCCGCCTGCGCCGAGGCGATGCGACGTTCCTGAAGCACATCGTGCAGCAGGCGTTTCCCGTCATCGAAACCATCGATCTGCTCGATCGGCTGGCTTCCGAAGCAGCATTTCGCGAACGTCAGACCATCGCGCGCGACCTGCACGACAGCACGATCCAGCCGTATATCGGCCTGCGCCATGCAGTGGCAGCGATCCGCAACAGCGCTGGAGAAGACAGCGCCGTGGCCCCCGAACTCGACCGTCTGCTGGCAATGTGCTCGGACGTGATCGGCGACATGCGCGACTTTGCCCAGCGTTTTCGCAGCGGGCGTCAGGAAGAACCCGAACTGCTGATGGCGCTGCGGCGCCAGTTGCGCCAGGTACAAACCTTCTACGGCCTGGACGTGATGCTCGAGGTGCAGGGCGAGGGCGTGGCCAACGACCGCATGGCAGCCGAAGTGTTCCAGATCGTCACCGAAGGCATCAGCAATATCTGCAAGCACACGCGGGCGCGCACGGCCGGCGTCGTGATCGAGGACGCCGCCGGCCAGCTGGCGATCGACATCTTCAACCCGGTAACCGATGGCGCCGTGGCGCCCAAACCCTTCGTGCCGCGCTCGATCGCCGAGCGCGTGGCGGCGGTGGGGGGCACGCTGGGCGTCGAAGCGGATGGGCGCCAGACGCTCCTGCGCATCCGGATCCCGGTCTAGTCAGCATCGACATAATGTAATGGAGAAACCATGACCATCCGCATCCTGCTCGTGGATGACCACAAGACCATGCTGTGGGGTCTCGAGCGCCTGATCCAGGCCGAAGGCCCATCGTTCACGCTGGTGGGCAGCGCCAGCGATGGCATGGAGGCCACTGCCCTGTGCGCCGCGCTGCACCCCGACATCGTGCTGCTCGACCTCGACCTGAAAGGCAGCAGCTCCATCGACTTTCTGCCCGCGCTGGTCGCCAATGGCAGCACGCGCGTCGTGATCCTGAGCGCGAACCGCGACCAGGGCACGCTGGCCGCCGCCGTGAAGGCCGGCGCGCGCGGCGTGGTCAGCAAGGAAGCGCCGACCGACGACGTGCTGCTGGCCGTGCGCAAGGTGCACGACGGCGAGCTGTGGCTTGACCAGTCGCTGATGCAGGCGCTGCTGGGTCAGCTGGTGGCACCGGCGCGAAAGGCCGATCCGGAGGCCGAACGTATCGGCACGCTGACAGCCCGCGAGCGCGACGTCATTGGCATGATCGTGCAGGGCAAGGGCGCGCTGAACAAGGAGCTGGCTGAACGCGCGTTCATCTCGGAGCGCACGCTGCGCAACCATCTCACCACCATCTACCAGAAGCTGGACGTGGCCAACCGCCTCGAGTTGTACGTCTACGCCACCAAGCACGGCCTCTCCTGAGGCATTGCCTTTCTCCCCGCGTCGGAATGCGCCGGCGCGCGACCCAGGACAAATGTACTAGGTTGCCATGGCGCAACGTACCTTTCAAAAAGGTAGTTTTGACGGATGGCACCGAAGTCACGGGTCCGTAAGATCCTGTTCATGCGCTGCGTATCGTGACATGCGGTACGGCGGCAAGCGAACAGGAGCGAACGGTGCACGACAGAGAAGACAACCCGGAACAGCAGTATGAAAGCAGCAGCAATCCGGCCATGTCGTATGTCGTTCTCTCGGTTCTGCTCGCAGTCGTCGGCTTCATCGCGGCGATGGCCGCATGGACGAGCGCATAAAGCCAACCTGCTCATTAAAGCTTCAAGACCCCTGAAAGGATTCACCATGAATTTCATCAAAAACCTGATCAAAGAAGAAGACGGCGTAACCGCCATTGAATACGCACTGATCGCATCGCTGATCGCCGGCGTGATCATCACCGCTGTGACCCTGCTGGGTGGCAACATCAGCACCATGTTCACGAACCTGGCAGGCAAGATCAACAAGACGCCGAAGTAATTGACGTCCCGTCCGCCCCAAGGCGGACCCGATCCGGCACGGGTGGCCCCGCTGCCGGATTTTTTTTACCCGGAGATTTCCTTGTCAACTCTGCCACTCCTGCTGCTGTTCGTCTTGCTTGGCGTTGCCGTCTTCACCGACGTGCGCGCGCGGCGCATCCCGAATGCCATCGTGTTTCCAGGCATGCTGGCCGCATTCGCGCTGCATGCGCTGCTGCCGGCAGGGGCAGGGTTGTATACGACCCCGGTCGGCGGGCTTGGCATCCTGTCTGCGCTTGGCGGCTGTGCGCTTGGTCTGGCGCTGCTGCTGCCTATGTACGCGCTGAAGCTGATGGGCGCCGGCGACGTCAAGCTGCTGGCCATGGTCGGCGCTTTTGTCGGCGCGGGCCAGATCCTCACCGTCGGCCTGCTGACGCTGGTGGCAGGCGGCGTGCTGGCGCTGGGCTTCGCGGCCTGGCAGCGCAACCTGCGCCGCCTGGTCGCCAACGCGTATTACATGGCGCTGCACACGACGTACTCGGCGCTGGCCGGCACGGTCGCCGCGCCGACGGTACCGCCGGAAGCAGCCAGCGGCCGTCTGCCGTATGCGATTGCGATTGCCAGCGCCACCGTGTGCTGTGTGCTGTGGCTGCACGTGCATGGGGAGATGCCGCTGTGAGCCTCGCTTTGCTCGCCCCATCGAATGACCGGGCGCCGCGCACGGTCGAGGAAACCGGCTTGCCGTTCCTGTTCCTCGCCGAATTGCTGAGCAAGGTGCTGGCCCAGCGCGGTCAACTGCGCCTGGCTGAACTTGCCGGCCACACCAAGCTCAATGTCAGCGTCATCGACCCGCTGATCGCGTTCCTGCGCACCGAGAAGCTGTGTGAAGTGGCGCGCATCGGCAACAGCGGCACCGACGCCGACCTGTGCTACATCCTCACCGAGGCGGGCCGTGCGCGGGCCCAGGCTGCGCTGGGCCGCAACGCCTATGCGGGTCCGGCGCCCGTTACGCTGGCCGCCTACGTGGCCCAGGTCAAGGCGCACAGCGTGGCAAACATGCAGGTGACGCGCAGCGCGATGGGCGCGACCTTCGATGGGGTCGTCGTCAATCCGGTCGTGCTCGACCAGATCGGCGCCGGCATGAACTCGGGGCGCGCGCTTTTTCTGCACGGCGCCGCTGGCAGCGGCAAGACCTACCTGGCAGAGCGCCTGCGCGATCTGCTGGTCGGCACGATCGACGTGCCACATGCGCTGATGGTCGATGGCGAAGTGATTCCGTTCTTCGATAACGTGCAGCACTGCGTGACCGAACAGACCGCAGTGGAACTTCCGGGCCTGGACCGCGGCAGCGCGCCCGACATGCGCTGGGTCCGCGGCGTGCGCCGTCCCGCCGCGCTGGCCGGGGGCGAACTCACGCTGGACATGCTCGATCTGCGTTTCGATCCGCACACCCGCCTGTACCAGGCGCCGCCGCACCTCAAATCGAACAACGGCATTTTCATCATCGATGATCTGGGGCGCCAGCGCTGCACGCCGGAAGCGTTGATGAACCGCTGGATCGTGCCGATGGACCGCAATGTCGACTACCTGACGCTGCACACGGGGCACACGTTCCAGGTGCCGTTCGACGTGATCGTCGTGTTCTCGTCGAACTTCGTGCCACAGCGCCTGTCCGACGGCGCTTTCCTGCGCCGGCTTGGCTACAAGATCGAAGTGCCGGCAGCGTCCGAGGCCGAATACACGCGCCTGTTTCAGCAGGCCTGCGACAGCGTCGGCGTTGCATTCGACGCCGCGTCATTCGACTACCTGCTGGCCTGCCACCGCGAGCGCGGCGTGCCATTGCTGGCCTGCTACCCGCGCGACCTGATGCGCCAGCTGCGCGACCTGGCACGCTACGAAGACCGTGCCCCCACATTGTCACGCGCCACCCTGGACTGGGCCTGGGACAACTACTTTGCCGCGGGCGCTCCCGGCCGGCCCGCACCACAAGAACGCCGCGAACGCGGCACGACGGAGTATGAACATGCGTAATTCGAGAGCAATCCTGATCATTGGCGTGGCACTGCTGCTGGCGCTGGGCGCCGTGGTACTGGCGGCCAAGTGGATGGGCGAGCAGGGTCCGGCCGGCACCCGCGTGGTCGTGGCCGCCGCCGACATCGGGCAGGGCGCGCGCATCCTGCCGGCCAGCCTCCAGCTGGCCGACTGGCCCGCCGGCGCACTGCCGCCCGGCGCGATCACCGATATGAAGCTGCTCGAGGGCCGTATCGCCCGCGGCGACATTGCACGCGGCGAGCCGGTGCTCGAATCGAAGCTGGCGCCGGCCGGCACGCTGGGCGGCTTGTCGGCGGTCGTGGCCAGCGGCAAGCGCGCCATGACCGTTGGCGTCAATGACATTGTCGGCGTGGCCGGTTTCGCGCTGCCCGGTAACTACGTCGACATTCTCGTCAACCTGGCACCGACCAACAACGACCTGGCGCAGAACACCGGCTCGATCTCGAAGATCGTGCTCGAGCGCATCCTGGTGCTGGCCGTGGCGCAGGAATCGGCCGTGGACGACAACAAGCCGCGTCTCGTCAACGCCGTGACCCTCGAGCTCACACCAAACGAAGTCGAAAAGCTCGACCTGGCCCGCTCGATCGGTTCACTGTCGCTGGTGCTGCGCAATCAGGCCGAAGCGCAACCGGCCAACACGACCGGCGCCACGCGTGAATCCGTGCTTGGCCTGCCGGCCGTGTCGGCGAAGGCCCCGGCGCCGGTGAGTGAGCCAGCGCCGCGTACTGCATCTCCCGCACCACGTCAGCCAAGCGCGCCGCGCGACGGTGTCCTGGTGATCCGCGGCCTGGACGCCGCTTCGCAAAGCTTTTGAATGAAGATTTCGTGATGACCACATTGACTCACAAGACCCTGCTGGCCTGCGCCGTCGCGTTGACGCTCGACGCCCATGCTGCCCCGGCTGCCTCTGCCATCAAGGTGACCGCAGCCGTACCGGTCGCACCATCGGCCGACTGCATCGACCTGCGCGGTGGTGCAAATCAGCGGCTCCAGCTGATGCGCGGCAAATCCGTCCTCAAGCGCTTCTGCACGCCGGCCGGCGCGGTCATGGTGGGCGACCCGAAAGTGGCCAACGTCGTGGTCCCGGGCGCGAGCGAAGTCGTGATCGTTGCGCGCAGTGTGGGCAGTACCAACCTGATCGTGTCCGGCCGCGACAAGCGCTCGACCGTGATCGACCTGGACGTGGCCATCGATACGTCGGCGCTGCGCGCGCAGTTCGACGCGCTGTTCCCGCATGAGCGCGATATCCGCATCGGCGCCAGTGGCAATGCCGTGGTGCTGTCGGGAATGGTCAGCGACGTTGGCGTGGCAAGCCAGCTGGTGGACCTGGCCACGGCGTTCCAGGAAAGCGCCGGCCAGCAGGCCGACAGCGGCGCCGGCAGCCCGTCGCCACTGTCCGTCGGCGCACCGGCGGCGGCACCGGCTGCAGGCTCTGGCGCCGCAGCGAAAGTATTGAACATGCTGTCGATCGCGGCACCCCAGCAGGTCATGCTGGAAGTGAAAATCGCCGAAATCTCGAAGTCGCTCGTGGACCAGCTGGGCGCCAAGGCGGGTTTCTCGAAGACCAACGGCAACTGGACCTATGCCGCCGTATCGAGCCTGCTCAGTGGCGGCGCCGGCGCCGTCAGCGCCGTGGGCACCGGCATCAAGGAACTCACCATCGATGGTGAAAAGCGCGACGGCCTGGTCAAGATCCTTGCCGAGCCGAACGTCATGGCCATCAGCGGGCAGGAGGCAAGTTTTCTTGCCGGCGGCAAGATCTTCATCCCGGTTGCACAGAATGCAGCGGGCGGGGCGGGCGTGGTCACGCTGGAAGAAAAAGAGTATGGCGTGGCCGTCAAGTTCACCCCGACCGTGCTGCCGGGCGGGCGCATCAACCTGCGCGTGGCGCCGGAAGTGTCGGAACTCAATCGCGAAGGGATCGGTATCAGCACTGGCGGTTCAAGCAGCGCAACCGCGATCCTGCCAGCGTTTACGACGCGGCGCGCAGCGACCACGGTGCAGCTGCAGGATGGCCAGAGCTTCGCCATCGGTGGCCTGATCCGCAATAACGTGACCAGCACCATCAGGCGCTTCCCGTTCCTGGGCGACGTCCCGGTGCTTGGCACGCTGTTCCGAAGCAGCGACTTCCAGAGTGACCGCACCGAACTGGTGTTCATCGTGACGCCGCGCCTGGCCAAGCCGATGCAGTCGCAGCCCGCATTGCCAACCGACGAGTACGTCGAGCCGACCCGCACCGAATTCCTGCTTGGCGGCCAGCTTGAAGGCGCCGCCGCCTCTGCCGCACCGGAGAAATGATCATGAAAACCGTTACTTCCATTCTCGCCGTCTCGTGCATGCTGTCGCTCCTGGGCGGTTGCACGACCAGTTCGCTCGCCGGCACCGGCAACACCGTGCGCGCCATCATGGCCAGCCAGATCATCGCTCCCGAGGGCATGCCGGGGCACCCAGGGAGCGATGCCGGCACCGCGGTTCTCGCTTACAAGAACTACCAGGGATCATTCGCCACGCCCGCGCCCCAGGTCGACAGCACGCTGTTCGGCGCGAACAAATAGAGATCATCATGAAAATCGCAGTCCTATCGCGCGACGAGCGCCATCTGATCGAGCTGTCGCGCCAATTGCGCGCACGCCCGGGCAGCGACGAAGTCGACATGATCACCGGAACGCCGGCGCGCCTGTCGACAATGAGCGACGACGCCATCCCCGACCTGCTGGTGGTCGACCAGCCGCGCGCCGACGAGGGTGACCTCGACCAGCTCGAGCGGCTCGGTCACCTGTTCCCGCGCATGGCGTTCATCGTGCTGTCGGGCGACCTGTCGCAGGACTTTCTGCTGCGCGCCATGCGCGCCGGCGTGCGCGAAGTGCTGCCGGCCGCGCCCGGCGCTGCAGACCTGGCCAAGGCCGTCGACCACATCGCCGAGAAGTTCGGCAGCCAGGGCGCCGCGCAGGGCAAGGTGCTGGCTTTTATTTCCTGCAAGGGCGGCAGCGGGGCAACCTTTCTGGCCACGAACCTGGCCTATGCACTGTCGGCGGGCGGCACGAAGCGCGTGGCGATGATCGACATGAATCTGCAGTTCGGCGACGCATCGCTGTTTGTGTCGGACAGCAAGCCACTGGCCACGCTGTCGGATGTCGCGACCCAGATCCACCGGCTCGATCCGTCGTTTTTGTCGTCGAGCATGGTCGCCGTGACGCCGAACTTCAGCGTGCTGGCCGCACCATCGGATCCGGCACATGCCAGCGACGTCAAGCCGGAGCACATCGACGCGATCATCAAGCTGGCGCGCCGCCAATACGATTTCATCGTGCTCGACGTCGCGCGCAGCCTGGATCCGGTGACGATCCGTGCGCTCGACCATGCCGACACGATCTACCCGGTGCTGCAAACGACGCTGCCGTACATCCGCGACGGCAAGCGCCTGCTCGACGTGTTCCGCAACCTCGAATATGGCAACGACAAGGTCGAGATCGTCGTGAACCGCCACGACAACAACAGCGACATCAAGCTCAAGGATCTCGAGCAGGCCTTTGACACGACGCACCTGCGCACGATGCCGAACCACTACGATGCGGCGGCCAAATCGGTCAACCAGGGCGTGCCGATCACGCGCCTGGCGCCCGACAGCCCGCTGAGCGCAGCCTTGATGACGATGGCGCGCAGCCAGACGGGCGAGGCGGCGCCGCAAGCGGCGGCCAGCGTGATGGCGCGCCTGTTCAAGCGCCGCAAGACTGACGCATGACCCGCCAATTGTCCAAGGAATCCAGCGACATGAACATGATCCCATCCGCCTCGCTGCGCGAACGCCTCGGCAGCGCAGCCCTGGCCAGCAGCACCAGCACGATAGCGGGCGCACCGACGCGCGTGACCAGCGGCGCCCCGGCGCCACGCGCCGCCGCCGTGCGCGGCGGGCCGATCGACAACCGCGCCTACCACCAGCTCAAGGCCCGCATCCATGAAGCGCTGCTCGACCGCATCGACCTGGAAAGCATGCAGCGCCTGAACGGCGACCAGATCCGGCAAGAGCTGCGCCTCCTGGTCGAGCGCCTGCTCGAAGAAGAGATGGTCGTCATCAACGATGCCGAGCGCAAGATGCTCACGCGCGACATCCAGAACGAGATGCTGGGCTTCGGCCCGCTCGAGCCGCTGCTGGAAGATCCGACCGTCTCGGACATCCTGGTCAACACGCACAAGCAGGTCTACGTCGAACGGCGCGGCAAGCTCGAACTGACCGACGTGACCTTCACCGACGAAGCGCACCTGATGAAGATCATCGACAAGATCGTCTCGCGCGTGGGCCGCCGCATCGACGAATCGAGCCCGATGGTCGATGCGCGCCTGCCGGACGGCTCGCGCGTGAACGCGATCATCCCGCCGCTGGCGATCGATGGCGCCGTGATGTCCATTCGGCGCTTCTCGGCCGATCCGCTGCGCCTGGCCGACCTGGTCGCGTATGGCAGCATGACGGCCGACATGGCCGAGGTGCTGCAGGGCTTGGGCAAGGCCAAGGTCAATATCGTGATCTCGGGCGGCACGGGCTCGGGCAAGACGACGATGCTCAATGTGATCTCGGGCTTCATCAGCCACAACGAGCGCATCGTGACGGTCGAAGACGCGGCCGAACTGCAGCTGCAGCAGCCGCACGTGGTGCGCCTGGAAACGCGGCCGGCGAATATCGAAGGCAAGGGCGAAGTGACCCAGCGCGCGCTGGTCAAGAACGCGCTGCGCATGCGCCCCGACCGCATCATCCTGGGCGAGGTGCGTGGCGAAGAAGCGATGGACATGCTGGGCGCGATGAACACCGGCCACGAAGGCTCGATGGCGACCCTGCACGCGAACACGCCGCGCGAAGCGCTCACGCGTCTGGAAAACATGATCAGCATGGCGGCGCCGAACCTGCCGCCGAAGGCCATGCGCCAGCAGATCGCGTCGGCCGTGGGCGTTGTCGTGCAGGTCTCGCGCCTGACCGACGGCAAGCGCAAGGTGCTGTCGATCACGGAAGTGACGGGCATGGAGGGCGACGTCATCACGATGCAGGAGATCTTCACGTTCCGGCAGACTGGCGTGGCCGACGATGGCACGGTGCTGGGGCAGTCGACCGCCACCGGGGTACGGCCGCACTTTGCCGAGCGCCTGCGCACGTTCGGCGTGAACCTCGCGCCGCACATCTTCGAGCCGCGCTAGGACCCCTGGCATGGATACCACCTTCCTCCTGTTCATCCTGCTGGTGTTTGCCGCCGTCCTGCTGCTGGTATGGGGCGTGTACACGGCCTGGCAGGCGAACAACAACCCGGAAGCCGAGCGCATCGCGCGCCGGCTGCGCAGCGTGATCGGGCGCGAGACGCGCGAACTCGATGTCACCATCGTCAAGGAACGGCGCCTGTCCGACAACCCGGAGCTTGAACCGCTGCTGCGCCGCGTGCCTGGCGTGTATCGGCTGGACCGCATGCTGCTGCAGGCGGGCAGTGCGCAGAAAGTGGCGTCGCTGCTGGCCGTGTGCGCAGCGTTTGCGTTTGGCGGGATCGTGGCGGCGTTGCTGCTGCGCCTGCCCTTGCTCGGCTTCATGGGTTGCACCCTCGTTGCCGGGTGGCTGCCGCTGCTGCGCCTGACGCGCGCGCGCGATGCGCGCATGGTGCGCTTCGAGCGCCAGCTGCCCGAAGCGCTCGACATGATGAGCCGCGCGATGCGCGCCGGCCACGCGTTTCCGACGGCGCTGAAACTGGTGGCCGACGAAATGAGCGCACCGCTGGGCGAAGAATTCAAGACTGCATTCGATGAAGTCAACTTTGGCGTCTCGATGAGCGACGCACTGAATAACCTGGCGCAGCGCGTGCCGAGCATGGATTTGCAGTACTTCGTCGTTGCCGTGCTGATCCAGCGCGAGAGCGGCGGCAACCTGACTGAATTGCTGACGTCGATTTCGAGCATCATCCGCGATCGTCACAAGCTGGCCGGCCAGGTGCGCGTGCTGTCGGCCGAGGGTCGCATCTCGGCCTGGGTGCTGTGCCTGCTGCCGTTTGGCGCCGGCGGCATGATGGCGCTGGCCAATCCCGAGACAATGGGTGTGCTGGTCAACGATCCGATCGGGCGCCAGCTGAGCGGCGCGGCGCTCGGCATGATGGGTTTTGGCGTGCTGGCGATCCGCAAGATCGTACGCATCCGGATGTAACGAAAGTACGACACGATGACCATGGCAAACATTCTCATGCTGGCAGCGATGTTCCTGCTGGTGTTCGGCATTGCGGTGGCAGCCTTGCTGCTGCTGACGCGCGATCCCGTCAAGGCGCGTCTGGTGGCGCTGGACGAGCGCGATATGCCCAAGACCCGACGCGGGGACGGCTGGGGCGCGCGCCTGGCCGATTTCGCCGAGCCGCTGGCCAAGCTGTCGGTGCCGACCGACGGGTGGGAATCCTCGCCATTGCGGCTGCGCTTCATCAATGCCGGCTGGCGCGCGCCCTCGGCTCCCGGGCTGTACCACGCCGGCAAATCGGTGCTGACGATCGGCCTGCCACTGCTGGTCTGGATCGCGCTGCCGCACCAGGCTGACCGGCCTCTGGCGCTGACCTTCCTGCTGCTGGTGAGCGCGGCCAGCATCGGCTACTACCTGCCGGACTTTCTCCTGAAGCGCCGTGTCGCCAACCGCCAGCGCGACATCTTCGAAGGCTTCCCCGATGCGCTCGACCTGATGACCGTCTGCGTTGAAGCGGGTCTGGCGATGGATGCGGCGCTGGCCCGCGTGGGCAATGAGATCGGCCTGAAAAGTCCGGTGCTGGCCGACGAGTTGCAACTGGTGACGCTGGAACTGCGCGCCGGCAGCGCCAAGGAAAAAGCGCTGCGCAATCTGGCGCTGCGCACCGGCGTGGAAGACGTGGATGCGCTCGTCAAGATGCTGATCCAGGCCGAGCGCTTTGGTACCAGCGTCGGCACCGCGCTACGTGTGCAATCGGAACAACTGCGCACGCGGCGGCGGCAACTGGTGGAAGAGAAGGCGGCGCAGATTGCAACCAAGCTGCTGTTCCCGCTGATCTTCTGCATTTTTCCGGCATTGCTGGTGGTGTTGCTGGGACCGGCGGTCATCCAGATTTTCCGCGCGATTACTCCGGTGGCCGGTAACTGAGAGGGTCGCGCAGGTCCGCGCTGCACGGCAGTCCGCCCGATCGACAGGCGCAGAAGATCAAACAGCGCCATATGCATGCTGAATCGACCATGTTTGAGGTTGAAAGTATTTACGTGCACTACGCGAAGATTCGGCTCTGTTAGGCGAAGATGTTGGCCGTGTGCAACACGCGACGGTGTCGCATGTGCGATGATATTTCTTTTGGGCATCTTTGCCATGCGGCGTTCCTTTGCATACGCAGGGCGCCGGTCACACACACCCTCCCGGATAACCGTTGATGAAAAACTTAAAAATAGGCACGCGCCTGGCGTTCAGCTACGCGGCCGTACTGATCCTCATGGCCATCGTGATCGTTGTTACCCTCGGTCGCATGGGCGACATGAAAGATGCGACCGATCGCGTGGTCAATACCAGCATGAAGAACCAGCGCAACGTGGCCGAGTGGTCCAAGATCATCGAAGTCAACACCACGCTGATGGAAATGGCGTACCGCACGCCAGAGCCCGAGCAGGTCAGGATCATCACTGACCGTATTGCAGCGGGTTCGGTGCGCTCCACCGAATTGCAGCAAACGATCAAGGCCGGCTTGCGCAACCCGAAGTCGCAGGCTCAGCTCGAAGAAGTGGTGGCCGCCCGGGCGCCGTACCTGGCCGCACGCACCGCGCTGCTCGCTGCCAAGAACGGCGGCGACACGGAAGGCGCACGACGCATCTTCGACACCCAGATGCGCCCGACGAGCCTTGCCTACCTCGAATCGATCAACAAGCTTGCGGTTGCCCAGCAAAACTCGGCAGGAAAATTCGTGGCCGATGCGGCTGCAGCGTATGACACGGCGCGTACGACCCTGATTGGCCTGGGAACGCTCGCCATCGTGCTCGGCGTTTCCTTCGGCATCTTCATTACCCGCTCGATCGTGCGGCCGATCCAGGATGCGGTGGCGGTTGCCGACCGCGTCTCGTCGGGCGACCTGGGCAGCCAGTTCACCGTCACGACCCGCGACGAGACCGGCCAGCTGATGGCGGCCTTGCAGAAAATGAACGATAACCTGCTCGGTATCGTGACCCGTGTCCGGGCCGGTACTGAAACCATCGCGACTGCCTCGGCCGAAATCGCTGCCGGCAATCTGGACCTGTCGCGTCGCACCGAACAGCAGGCCGGTTCGCTGGAAGAAACTGCTTCGTCGATGGAAGAACTCACGTCCACCGTGCGCCAGAATGCCGACAACGCCCGCCGCGCCAACACGATGGCGTCCGAAGCGGCCAGCATTGCCGGACAGGGCGGCGCCGTGATTGCGCAAGTGGTCGGCACGATGAGTGAAATCAATGCGTCGTCGCGCAAGATCGTCGACATCACCAGTGTCATCGACAGCATCGCGTTCCAGACCAATATCCTGGCGCTGAATGCCGCCGTGGAAGCGGCGCGTGCCGGTGAACAGGGCCGTGGCTTTGCCGTCGTTGCCACCGAAGTGCGTAACCTGGCGCATCGCTCGGCTGCTGCGGCCAAGGAAATCAAGGGCCTCATCGACGACTCGGTACAGAAAGTCGAAGCTGGCACCAGTCTGGTCGACAGTGCGGGGACCACGATGACCAATATCGTGCAGAGCATTTCCCTCGTGACCGGCATCATGAGCGAAATCTCGCATGCCAGCGACGAACAGAGCGCCGGCATCGAGCAAGTCAATGCCGCCATCACCGAGATGGACCAGGCAACGCAGCAGAACGCTGCGCTGGTCGAGCAAGCCGCTGCCGCCGCCGGTTCGATGCAGGAGCAGGCTGCGCACCTGGCCGATGTCGTCAGTGTCTTCAAGACCGACGTGCGCGCTGGCGCCGTCCATCAGGCACCAGCGCGCAGCCGGGAAGCGCCGGCGGAACGCCTTGCGTTGGCGGGCGTCTGAGACGGCCTGCGCTCAATACATGGCGGTGCCGGCATTGCGCAGGTACCGCCTGGTTTCCTGTTGTTGATCAAATACGGGATTGTCGAGATAGTTGATTTGTGAATGACGACTATCATGGATCGCAATTTGATTTCTATCTGAGAGAGCGCATACTAGCTTCATACCAGATCAAACACACAGGAAGAAAATCATGACCACCTTGTCCCTTCGCCCATCGTTCGCTGCCCAACTGGCCGCCGTGTTCAGCACCGCATTCGATTTCGTGCGTGAAGTCAAGGCAGCCCCAAGCGCCGCAACCCGCACCACCGGCAGCGCCGATGTCTGGGCGTTGTACCGCATGACCCGCGGCGCCGATGCGGTCTCGCCAGCAGTGGCCCGCCGCCTGGCTGCGCACGCCAAGTCGAACTGATCGCCTCACACTGATTGCACGTCCGGGACGATTCCCGGTATCGATTCAACGCCCTGCCTGATGCAGGGCGTTTTTCGTTGCGCTGTCAGCGCTGTCTTTGGCGCTATCAACGTTATCTGTTGATGACGCTGATAGCGATACTAAGCAATTGTTCTGACGACATAATCCGCTCACCATCCAGCGCCCAGCGCCAGCCCAGGTAATTGGGCAGGTAGCGCGACGCCACGCCACGAAAGCCCTGTAGCCAGGTCTTGAAACGCTGGTGGTAGGCATTCACGTTCTGCACATGGATGGCAAGATCGCCTAGCCGCCTCGCACGTACCCCGGCGCGCACGTTGACCGTCTCGTGCGCGATTCTGTGCTTGCGTGCAAAGGCGCGGTAGGCAGCGTGGCTGTCACTGACCAGCAACGCCTGCCGATCGAGCCTGGGCAGCAAGTCGCGTTCGAGTTGCGCAGCCGTGAGCGCACCCCGGCCAGTGACGGCATCGGCCGTGCGCCCCTCGCGGTCGCGCGCGACCAGGATGCAGTCCAGTTCACTGGAAATACCCCGTTTGGCAGCGCGGCCGCCGCGGCGGCGCGGTGGCCGATCGAGCGTTCGCGAACCTTTTTGTGACTCGAGCAGAAATGTTTCGTCAGCTTCGACGATGCCGTTAAGCGCCGCGGGTCGGTCGAGCTTGACCCAATGCAGGAAGCGGTGGCGCCAGCGAAAGGCCGTATTGCGGTGTACACCGACCCGATCTGCGGCCTTGCGCACGGTGAGTGAGTCGAGCAGCACCTGCGAATACGCGAGCCATTCGGCTTTTTGCCTGAGGCGCGCCAGCGGCGTGCCGGTGAGGTCGTTAAAGGTGCGGCCACAGGAACAGCAACGATAGCGCTGCAAGTCGTTGGCGAAACCATGCCGATAGCAACGCTCGTTGCCGCATTTGGGGCAGCAGCGGCCGGGCGCTCTGACATCAGTGATGAGCGCAACCACCTGATCGAGCCCGGCTGCAGGATGCAGGGCATCGAGCACTTGCCGGCGCTGTGGCCCGTTCAGTGAAGGCAGTTTTGCGAACCAATTCTTGAAACGTGGCGCTTTCATGCTCGACTCCTGACGCTGGGGGCAGGGGTCAGACCATTGGACTGCTCATCAGTTCAAAGCTAGTCTCTATTTAACGTTGACTGCGCCTTGCCTTTTCGATGGCCCTGATGAATACCTGGTATTCAAGCAAGAAATTTTGCGATGCTGTGTTGCAGGCTGTCAGCCTGCTGCTTCAAGGCTGTGCATGCAGCTGACGTCTCTTCAACCAACGCGGCATTTCTCTGGGTGTGATCGTCCAGTTCATGGATCGCCGCACTGACCTGTTTAACGCCGTGTACCTGTTCCGTCGATGCTGTGGCAATGTCTTTCAGGTAGCCGCTCATTTTGTGCGCATTGCCGACAACGACCGTCATCGTGGCGCCGGCCTGCGTCACCACATGGGTTCCACCAGCAATCTGGGAGACCGACGCTGCGATCAAGGTCTTGATTTCTGCAGCCGCTGCCGCGCTGCGATGCGCCAGGGTACGCACCTCCGATGCAACCACCGCAAAAACCACGACCTGTCTCGCCGGCGCGTGCTGCTTCGATAGCCGCATTCAATGCAAGGATATTGGTCTGGAAGGCGATACCATCGATGACGATGGTGATGTCGCTGATCTGTGCCGACGAGGCATGGATCTCCTGCATCGTGGTAACCACGCTGGAAATCACCTTGCCGCCGTCGGCGGCAAGGCTGGCACTGTCGGCCGCGAAGCGCTCGGCAGTTCCGGCACGCTCTGCGTTACCGCCGACGGTGGCGCCGATTTGTTCCATGGCTGCTGCCTGCTGCTCAAGCGATGCCGCCGCCGCTTCGCTGCGTGCCGAGAGGTCCAGGCTCGCTTGCGCGATCTCGCTGCTGGTGCCGTGCAATTCATCGGCAGAGCGGCTGACGGCGCGCACCAGGGTATGCAGCGCGTCGTACGCGGTACGCAGGTCGAGGATCACCATTGCCGGTTCATCCTTGCCCAATGGCCGCGCGGGTATGCGGCGCAAGTCTCCCCGCGCCATTTCCTTGAGATGGCGGCTGATCAGCGTCAGACCGCCGCTCGTCACCCGGTAAAACGCATAAAAGAAATACGCCGCGCCCAGTATCGCAACCACCAGCACGCCCAGCAGCACGTCGCGTTCGAGCGTGATGGCGGCAACGCGTGCCTGCAGCAGGGCATCGAGCTCCGTCATGAGGCGGCCTGCAAGCGCGTACTGTTTTTCCAGCACGCCGTTGGCCAGGTTGCGGAACGCACCTGCGGTGTCCGGCTCGAGAGACACGCCGTCGGTCAGGTTGCGCTCGGCATACTCGAAGAGCGCAGTCGTCGCTGCCGATGGCGTCGCCAGGGCCAGACGCGTGACCAGGGTGTCGTCACCCTTGATCTTCGCCAGGCCGGTCGCCATGCTGTTTGCCTGAAATTTCGCCACCGTGATATGGGTCGTCAGGTCACGCCGCTGCACTGGCGTCGCATTGCCTGCGCTCAGCACCCCGATCCCGAGCCCGCGCAATTGCGCGGTTCGCTCGGCGATGTCAGGAATACGCGCGAAGCTTGCATCCATCAGGTAGTAAGTCGATAGTTCCGGATCGAGGGTCAGATTCGAATTGTCGGTGACGACTTCCATCAGATGGGCCAGCGCCTGCACATGCGCTGTGTGTGCCTGGAACACGGCGGCGCTCCCGGTGACATTCATCACGTTGGCGTAGGCGGCCAGCGCTGCGCCATAAGCTTGGCTGGTCTGCAGCGTCTTGCCCTCGGCCTGTTCGGCTGCGGCCAGCCTGGCGTAGCCTGTCGCCAGGTCCGACTTGACCGCCGCCATCGACGCCGGCGCCACGCCGTCGGCCTGCAACACGAGCGTGTCGCGACGCAGTTGCTGCGCCAGGTCGATCAGCGGATAGATCGTGCGGTTGTAATGAACGCCGACGATCTCCTTGCGTGAAAATGCAAGGTCGTCCGCTGCCCGTGAAAAGTAGATGGTCGCCAGCATGGCCAGCGGTAGAAGGAACAGGGCGGCGATGATCGCGGCCTTGGCACGAAATCCGATCGTGCGCATGACGACAACGCCCGGCATCCAGATGCCGTGGGCCTTCCATGCGCTGGCGTGCTGCGGTGCGCTGTGGCCCTCTGGCCGGACGCCCGGTTGTATTCGATCGATAGGTAGAGATGTCATCATGACGGTTTTAGAGTTCAGAATTGGCAGGAAAGCGTGCAAGGCACACTGGCGGGGCAGCGGCTGATCCGATGAGGTTGTGGCAAGAGCGGCAGCGAGCACTTCGCAGCCGGCAACAGGCCATCATCGCATCGCCGCCCCCTGCATGGTCAACCGTCGCTCAGGCAAGGGCGGTTGCGCGGCGGCGACGCTTGCAGTGCAAGAAAGAGCGGGCCGGCAAGTCCGCGTCAGGCGTCCGCCAGGCGCAACGCCCCGATGCCCTGATCCGATCGTGCCTGCCTTGGCCCGGCTCCACTGGCAGCGCCATGCGCGACATCGAGCTTGAAGGTACCTACCACCACTTCGAGGCGCAATGCCTGCTCCTGGAGCGACTGCGAGGCGGCGGCCGCCTCTTCGACCAGCGCGGCATTCTGCTGTGTGACGTTGTCCATCTCGTTGATCGCCGTATTGATCTGCCTGATGCCGGTTTCCTGTTCGCTGCTGGCAGCGCTGATCTCGGTCATGATATCGGTCACGCGGCGCACGCTCACGACGATATCGTCCATGGTTTTGCCGGCCTCGCCAACGAGGCGGCTTCCGGTCTCCACACGCTGGACCGAGTCGTTGATGAGCGTCTTGATCTCTTTTGCCGCAGTGGCCGAGCGGTGTGCCAGGTTGCGCACTTCCGATGCCACGACCGCAAATCCGCGTCCCTGTTCGCCGGCGCGGGCCGCTTCGACTGCGGCATTGAGTGCCAGGATATTGGTCTGGAACGCAATGCCATCGATCACGCCGATGATGTCGCCGATCTTTCGGGCCGAATCGCTGATGGCGCTCATGGTCGAGACCACTTCGGCCACCACGCCGCTGCCGAGCATGGCGACGTTGGCGGCATTCGTTGCCAGACCGGTGGCTTGCCGTGCGATGTCGGCATTCTGTTGCACGGTCGAGGTCAATTCTTCCATCGACGATGCTGTTTCTTCCAGCGAACTGGCTTGTTGTTCAGTGCGCGATGACAAGTCCAGATTGCCGTCTGCGATTTCCCTGCTGGCCACGGCGATTGACTGGGTTCCCTTGCGGACATCGGTGATGATCACGTGCAGCTTCTCGATAAAACCATTCAACGACTGTGCCACCTGCCCGAATTCGGCGGGCAAGACCGGCAGGCGGTAGGTAAGGTCACCGTCGCCGCTGCGCAGATCTTCGGTAGCGGCCAGAATGACGCGCAGCGGGCGCAGGACCATGCGCGTCAGCAGGATGGCCAGCATGATCGACAGGATGGTGGCCACGCCACCGCCGCCGATCAGTGCGCTGTTGGTCGCGCTGTGCAGCGCCTCTGCCACGCTGGAGCGTTCGGCCAGCAGCACTTGTTCTGCCTGGGCCAGCTCGCCCAGTGTGGCGCGCATCCGGTCCATCAGCGCCTTGCCTGTGGCGGTCTGCTCGAAGCGGACCACCGCATCCATGGCTGCGGGGTTGCCGTTTGCCTCGCGGCGCAAGGCGATGACCGGTTCGGCAGCGACGGCGCGCCACTGTGACTCCATATCCTGCAGTGCACGCAGGCGCGTCTGCTGCTGCGCATTGTCGGACGTCAGCGCCATGACGCTGTTGAGGCTTTGCTGGAAAGCTGCCTTGGCAGCAATATATGGTTCGAGCGAAGCGTCCATCCCGGTCAGCGCAAACCCACGCTCTCCAGTCTCCATGTTGAGAAGACTCTGCATCATGTCCTGGCTGCCGGCGAGTACGGTGTAGGTGTGCGTATTCCAGGTATTTGCCTGGGTAAGTTTTGAAAAGTTGGTATATGACACCGTCAACAGCACCAGCAGGATGGCGACAATCAGCGAGAATCCGCAATAAAGGCGGCGGGCGATGCCAAATGTGAAGCCGGCTTGGGTGGCGTGCATGGACGTGTTCCTGTGTTGGTGGATTCCCGCTTTTGCAGGAAGCAATGGTGTCGATTGGGGTGTGCAGCGTCCTGTCCAGGGAGCCACTGAAATAAACGCAGCGGGGGAGGCGGCGTGTCGCAAGTTCGTATCAAATACGGCGACGCCCGACAAATAGTACGTTGAGACTAGAGTAACTAAAGTTACATTATTGAAATAAAGTGTCATTGTTCATATAAGACAACGCTCGTTGTCTGTTGCGTCCGGTGAGAATTCGTGACTCTCTGCATCAAAACTTTGCTTGCGCGTAGACATCCGGTCACGTCAGCCTCCGACAAGAACTGTAGTGAGTCTCCTACGCAGTGCAAATGTTGCAACCTCGATAATGTCGATTGAGACTTTGATAGCGGTGCTCTTTCCGCATTTGCACCATGAACAATGAGAACACGGCCCTCGAGGGCGAATTTAGCGAGCTGGATAATGGGTGGCCCGAATCCTATTCGTGGGCCATCGAGCAAATGCCTTGCCCCGCGTACTGCTGCTCTCCCAATGGCGCACTGGTCCACGTCAATGCTGCAGCAAAGCGGATCTGGGGTGATGACTGCCCGCTGCTGGAAGACATGCGCTGGGATGGGTTCGAAACGCTCCGGTCGCTGGATGGCCAGTTGCTGGACAAGACGGCTAGCCCGGCGGCGCAGGCAGCCGCCGGGGCATCGCCGTGTCCTACTGAACTGCTCGCCGTGTGCCGCGACGGTCAGCCCCGCCGTATTGTCGTGCACGCGAAGCCGGTATTCCACGCCGATGGCGCCGTCGTGGGCGCTTTGTGCTGCCTGACCGACATCAGCGAACAGCGCCGGCTGCAAGAGCGGGAGCGCGACGCTGCCCACGCGCGTGAAGAATTCCTGGCCATGCTTGCGCACGAATTGCGTAACCCGCTGGCACCCATCATGAGCATCGCTGGCCTCCTGCAGCGCGCCAACAAGGACCCGGGCGTGGCGAAAATGGCCGGTGTCGTCCAGCGCCAGACCAAACAGCTGGCGCGTTTCATTGCCGATCTGCTGGACGCGTCACGCGTCGATTGCGTGCACACGCTGCCGGTCGAGCTGCGCCGTTGCACGAAGCATGAGATCGTGAACCTGTCGCTGGACGCGGTGGAAACGCTGGTGCGCTCGCGCAATCAGCGCTTGATCGTCGAGGTCGACAATCCTGATGCCGAGTTGCGCTGCGATCCGGAGCGGGTGGCGCAGGCACTGGGTAACGTGCTGTGCAATGCCAGCGCGTTCACGCCGGACGGCGAGGAAATCTGCCTGCGGGTCTATATCGAAGGCAATGTGCTGCGCGCCGAGGTCATCGACTGCGGGGCCGGCATTGCGGCGGAAGACTTGCAGCACATTTTCGAGCCATTCGAGCGCCGTGCGCTGGCGCCGGGCCGCGCGCCCGTCGGTGCGGGCCTGGGCTTGACGATTGCCAAGGGCGTGTGCGAAGCCCATGGCGGATCGATCTTCGTGCGCAGCGCGGGGCCGGGAATGGGCACCACCGTGTCGATGGCCTTGCCAGTGGCCGTCTGCGCTTCCTGACCTTCTGGCCGGGGATATTCCCCGGCTTGGTTGGCAGCAAATGTGGTCAGGTCAGACCTGGCCGCCGGCACGGCGCGCGCGGTGTCGTTCCATCAGCCAGGCCACGATGCCCGGCACCAGCGACAGCACGATGATGCCCATGATGACGGCAGTCAGATTGTCGTTGACCCACTTGATATTGCCAAAGATATAGCCGGCAACCGTCAGCGACACGACCCACAGGGTGCCGCCTGCGACGTTGTACGCGAGGAAGGTGGCATAGCGCATGCTGCCCAGCGCCGCCACGAACGGTGCGAGCGTACGGACGATCGGCACATAACGCGCCAGCACGATGGTCTTGGGACCATGGCGCTCGAAGAAGCGCTCGGTATGCGCGATGTGCTCGGCCTTGATGAGGCGGAACCGGTAACCGCGCTTCACACGTTCACGAAACGCACTGCCAATGGCAAAGTTGAGGATATCGCCGGTTACCGCTGCGACGATCAGCAGCGGGATCAGCATTTCCAGTGACAGCATGCCTTTGGCCGCCAGCGCGCCGGTGACGAACAGCAGCGAGTCGCCGGGCAAGAATGGCATCACGACCACGCCCGTCTCGACGAAGATCACGGCAAACAACAGCACGTAGACGAGCAACTGGTATTCGGCCGCCAGTACGGCGAGGTGGCGGTCCAGGTGGAGGAACCAGTCGAGCAGGGTAGTGAACATTGAATTTCTCGTTAAATCAGGTTGCGGCAGGACCCCGGCCAACGTGATGCTGGCCGGAGCAAAGCGCGTATCTTACCTTTACTGCAACCCTTCCTGTTACTCTTCCTGGAATTCGTCCGAGCGGCAGAACAGATCCCAGGCCGCGATGAACAGGGCCGCAATCACCGGTCCGATCACAAAGCCGTTCAGGCCGAACAGCGCCATGCCGCCCAGCGTCGAGAGCAGGATCACGTAATCGGGCAGCTTGGTATCCTTGCCGACCAGAATCGGGCGCAGGATATTGTCGACCAGACCGATGACCAGAACGCCATACGCGGCCAGCACCACGCCCTGCCAGATCGCGCCCGTCACCAGGAAATAGATCGCCACCGGCCCCCACACCAGTGCCGCGCCGATGGCCGGCAGCAGTGACAGGAAGGCCATCACCACGCCCCACAGCAGCGGGCCGGACACGTCCAGCATCCAGAAGATCAGTCCGCCCAGTGCGCCTTGCGCGACCGCCACCAGCACATTGCCTTTGACCGTGGCGCGGATGACCGTCGTGAAGTTCTGGAACAGACGGCTCTTGTATTCGACGCTCAGCGGCACGGCGCGCTGGATGCGCGCGGCCAGGATGCGGCCGTCGCGCAGCAGGAAGAACAGCAGGTACAGCATGATCGTCATGCTGACCACGAAGTCGAGCGTGTTGCGGCCGATATTGAGCGCATACGTGGCTGCGGCCTGGCTGATCTGCGCGGCAAATTCGGTGATCTTGGTCTGCAGCGAGGCCAGGTTGGTCAGTTCGAAGCGTTCGAGGATCGAAATGGCCCAGTTCGGCAAAGCGCGCATCACGACCTCGAAGTAGTGGGCGAAATCGATCTGCCCGCTGCTGACCATCGTGTAGATACCGGCGACCTGGTCGACCAGCGACGCCGTGATCATGGCCAGCGGCAGCAGCACCATCAGCACGATGACCAGGAGCGAGAGCAGGGCGGCAATGGTCGGCTTGCCCTTGGTTGCCCGCAGCAATTTCGATTGCAGCGGCGCGAAGATGATGGCGAACACGACGCCCCAGAACACGGCGCCAGAGTACGGCAACAGAATCCAGAGGAAAGCGATCGTGACGATCGTGAGCAGGAGCAGAAAGGAATTCTGCGGAAGGGTAAATTGCTTCATTGGCTGCGTTTGCAAAAAGGTTAATGTTTCTGGATGATAAACCATGCCGCTGAAAGCACCGGGTGCGTTCGTGTAATGACGCGGGTGGTGTGCCAAGTATGCAACTTGCATGGCGGGACATTCCCTTGTGGCTTAATGACCACAAAGTCAGTTCAATCGTGTGGGTTGGCAAACTAACATCTTGCGATAATTAATTGTTGCCGCGTCGAGACACAGTCTGGCGGGCACTTCTATCAATTGATTATCCGGAGAACGTATGTCCCGTCCTGCACCACGCACTGCTGCCCCGTCCGTCCACACCACCCTCGTCAGCGCAATCAAGGGCGCAATCCTGCTGGGCGCCGCCGCAGCAGGCATGGCGCAGGCGCAGCAGTCGCCAGCGCTCGATCGCGTCAGCATTTCTGCCGGCGCGTTCTACGCCCAACCTGAAATCCACCTGGGCGGCGACACCCGCTACGGTCGCGTCGACACCCCGGACGAAGAAATCGACGACGTCACGTTGCCACGCGTAAAAGCCGAAGTCCTGATCGGCGACAGCCACGGCATTTCGTTCGATTACTTCCGCTTCGACGAAGGCTATGGCGCCGATTTGAATGGCAACACCGTGTATGAAGGCCGTCCGGTCAGCGGTTCGCTGCGCGCCGACGCCAACCTGCGCATCGAGCTGGCGCGCCTGTCGTACAAGTTCTGGTTCGGCAAGGAAAAGAACGTCTTCGGCGTCGGCCTGGGGGCGGCCCACCTGCGCGCCAAGATTTCCGGTTCCGCGTCGGCCAATGTCAGCGCGAGCGCGCCAGTGGAGAACTATTCGTGGAGCGGTTCGGCGTCGGCCAGCGAAAGCGTCTGGGCCCCGACCGTCGAACTGGCATGGCGCCACGCGCTGAACGACCAGGTCCGCTTCTACGCGGAAGCCTCGGGCGTGAAGAAGAACGGCGGCAACGTCGAAGGCCATATCTACAACGGCGCCGTCGGCGTGGAATACTTCCCGCACAAGAACATCGGCCTGGTCCTCGACTACGGCATCCAGAAAATCGACCTGCATCGCAATGGCGAGCGCACCGCCGACATCGACCTCAAGCTGACCGGCCCATCGGCCTACGTCAAGGTCCGCTTCTGATCGGGACTGCGCTCACGTTGGAACTGCACGTTCAGTTGCTCTCGGTCATAATACCTAGTGTAGAAGCACTGGTGTAAGGGGAGTGGGTGAAAACGGATCAACTGGTCGCGTGTCATGACTGTGGCAGCCTGTATCACTGGCGGCCACTGGCTGCCTGCGAGCGTGCCAGCTGCAACCGCTGCCAGCATGAGTTGTACCGCTGGCATAAGGGCAGCCCGGCGCGCCAGGCCGAGGTGCTCGCTGCGCTGACGCTGGGCGCCGTGTTCGTGTTTTTGCTGGCGCAGTGGTTCCCCATCGTCACGCTGGAGATGGGTGGCATGCTGTCGGGCGCCACGCTGTACCAGGCCGTGGCCGTGCTGTGGGGGGCGGGCGACCAGGTCATCGCGGCCATGGTCTTCTTTTGCGCCATCATCTTCCCCGGCATCGAGCTCGGTTCCCTGTTTTATGTAGCGCTCGGCCTGACCCGGGGCGTGCGCGTTCCCGGTTTCAACCTCGTGCTGCGCACCGTCCAGGGCGCACGCCACTGGGCAATGACCGAGGTGCTGATGATCGGCATCCTGATCACCGTGATCAAGATGACGAGCCTGGCGCGCGTGGAGCCGCATCCGGCCCTGTTTGCCTTTGGCGTGCTGACGATCCTGTGCGCGCTCGTCATGCGCTACGAACCGAGAGCGCTGTGGGCACTGGCCGACCGGCTGGCGCCACTGCGCAAATCCGACCCGGCGCGCCAGACCACCACGCTTCCCGAAGCCGATTCGGTGCTGGTCTCGTGCAGCGCCTGTGGCCTCGTGAATCACACTTGCCCGTCACGCGACGGCACCGATCGCTGCGCCCGCTGCAGCGCGGCCCTGCATCGCCGTATTCCCAACAGCGTCGGCTGGACCTGGGCCATGCTCCTGGCCGCCACGCTGCTGTATATTCCCGCCAATATGCTGCCCGTGATGTACACCCGCTCGATCGGTGGCACGGAGGGCGACACGATCATGAGCGGCGTCGTGCTGTTCTGGAACACCGGGTCGAAGGGCCTGGCCATCATCATCTTCGTGGCCAGCATCGTGGTGCCGGTCTCGAAGCTCGCTGCCCTGGCATGGCTCAACGCCACGGCCCAGGCGCGCTCGCGCACGGCGCCGATGGCGCGCACACGCGCGTATCGCGCCATTGAATTCGTCGGCCGCTGGTCGATGCTGGATATTTTCGTGGTTGCCCTGACCGTCGCGCTGGTGCGCTTCGATGCGCTGGTGGTGATCACGGCCGGACCGGGCGCGATCGCGTTTGGCTGCGTGGTGATCGTGACGATGGTCGCATCCCACCAGTTCGACCCGCGCCTGATCTGGGACCCTATTGAATCGAACGGAGAACCACATGTCTGACCAGGACAGCGCGCACGCACCTGCCAACCCGCCGAGCCCGTCTGAACCACCCGTGGGCCCATCGGCGCCGCTGGCGGCCTCGCCCGCCATCGACCGTCCCAGCCGCTGGCTGCCATCGCTGATCTGGATGATTCCCGTGCTTGCCGCGCTGATTGGCGCCTGGCAGGTGGTCAGCTGGGTCACCAACAAGGGTGCGACCGTCTACGTGTACTTTTCCAGCGGCGAAGGACTCGAGGCGGGCCAGACCAAGGTCAAGTACAAGGACGTCGACATCGGCCGCGTCGTGTCGGTCACGCTGGGCGAAGATGGCAACCGCGTCGTCGCCAAGATCGAGATGGCCAAGGAGGCCGACCGCTTCACCGCCATCGACTCGCGCTTCTGGGTCGTGCGGCCGCAGATCGGCGCCAGCGGCGTCTCGGGCCTGGGGACGCTGTTGTCCGGTCCTTATATCGGCGCGGCGCCCGGCGTGAAGGAAGACACGACCAACAGTTTCACGGGCCTGGAAACGGCGCCGCCGATTCCGATTGGCCTGAAGGGGCGCGAATACAAGCTGCATGCCGAGACACTCGGCTCGGTGGCACCCGGTTCGCCCGTGTATTTCAAGCGCGTGCGCGTGGGCCAGGTGGCGTCGGTGGCGCTGGACAAGGCCGGGCAGGGTATCGACATGTCGGTCTTCGTCGAGCAGCCCTACATCGGCCTCGTGGGTCCGGACACACGCTGGTGGCATGCCAGCGGCGTCGACCTGCGGCTCGATGCGAGCGGCCTGAAACTCAACACCCAATCGCTGGCGGCGCTGGCCACCGGCGGCATCGCCTTCGAATCGGTCGATGGTCGCAAGCCGGTGGCTCCGGCGCCGGTCGGCACGCGTTTCCTGTTGTCCGAAGACCGCAGCGCCGCGCTGCGCCCGCCCGACGGGCCGGCAGTCACCGCCATGCTGTACTTCGACCAGTCGCTGCGCGGGCTGTCGCCGGGCGCCGTCGTCGATTTCCGCGGCGTGGCGCTGGGTGAGGTGCGCGCCGTGGGCATCGAGTTCGATCGCGAACGCCAGAAATTCACGATGCCGATCACGGTCGACCTGTACCCGGGCCGTTTGGGCAAAGGCTTCATGGCGGCGATGGAACGCGAAGACGGTGGCCAGCGCGCCCTGACCGCGATGGTGGGCCGCGGCCTGCGCGCGCAGCTGCGCAACGGCAATCTGCTGACGGGCCAGTTATATATCGCGCTCGACTTCTTCCCCAACGCGCGCAAGGCCACGATCGCCGAGCAGGGCGAGTTCCTGGTATTGCCGACGGTGCCGGGCCAGCTCGATGAGCTGCAAAGCCAGATCTCGCGCATCGCGGGCAAACTCGACAAGATTCCATTCGACGAGATCGGCGTGAACCTGAACCGCACGCTGGTGCAGGCCAACGCGACGCTGGCACGGATCGATGGCAAGGTGCTGCCCGAGATGCAGCAGACGCTCAATGCCGCCAAGGCCACCTTCGCCAGCGCCGAAAGCGTGCTGGCGCAAGATGCGCCGCTGCAGTCCGACCTGCGCAAGGCGCTGCAGTCGGTGACCGACACGATGGCCAAGATCGATGCGCTGGCCGATTACCTCGAACGCAATCCGCAGTCGCTCATTCGCGGCAAACCTCAGGAGAAAAAAGAATGACGCTGTTTATCCAGGCGCGCCGCGCACTGATTGGCGCAGCGCTGGCAGCCCCGCTGCTGCTGGCAGGCTGCTCCAGCACGCCGACCGACCAGTTCTATACGCTCAGCGGCGGCGCCGCCACGGTCGTGCCGCCGGCAACGGCCAGCGCACCGCTGTTTTTTGAAATGCGCCCCGTGACGATTCCCGCGCAGGTGCGGCGTCCGCAACTGATGGTGGCGGGCGAGGCTGGCAAGATCGAGCTGATGGAGCACCATCGCTGGGCCGGTCCGCTGGCCGATGAAATCACCACCGGGCTGTCGCTGGGGATCGCGGCCAATCTGGGGGGGGTGGATGTGTACCGCAACCCGGCGCCGGCCGGCAGCACGCTGTACCGTATCGGCGCGAACATCCAGCGTTTCGAATCGAAGGAGGGCAGCTATGCCCTGATCGACGCGGTCTGGAACGTGCGCAAGGTCGATGGCGGCTCAGTGCAGACCTGCCGCAGCGTGTTCCAGGAAAACGTGGGACCGGGTTACGAGGCACTGGTGGCCGGGCACCGGGCCGCGCTGGCCAAGCTGGCTGCAGCAATCTCGGCCGGCGTGCGCAGCCAGGTTGCCGGCGGCACGCTGGCCTGCGTGAACAACCCATAGCGCAACAGCGGGCAGGCCCGCGTCACGCAGTGGCTGCGGGCTTACTTTTTCGGTGTCAGCATCAGGAGCTTGCCGCGCGGACCGTCCTCCAGCAGCCATACTGCGCCGTCCGGCCCGGTGCGAACGGCGCGGATGCGTTCGCCCATGTCCCAATGGTCCACCTTCTTCGCGTTCTCGCCGTCGAGCGCGATGCGGTCCAGCGACTTGCCCGAGAGGCCGGTGATGAAGAGGGAATTTTTCCACTTCGGGAACAGGTCCGCGTCGTAGTAGGCAAGGCCCCCTGGTGAGATGGCCGGATCCCAGGACACTTTCGGGGCTTCGAAGCCGTCGCCAGGCTTGTGGTCAGGAATGTCCCGGCCGTCATAGTGGCTGCCATTCGATGCTTTCGGCCAGCCATAGTTAAGGCCTGGCTTGATCAGGTTGATCTCGTCGCCATGGCGCGGTCCCATCTCCATTTCCCACAAGCGCCCCTGCCGGTCGAAGGCCACGCCCAGCAGATTGCGGTGACCATACGACCAGACGGCTGGGTTGAACCCCTTTGCCGCGAGCGGGTTGCCAGATGCTGGCGTGCCGTCGAGGTTCAGGCGCAGCACCTTGCCGAGCGTCGACTTGGGGTCTTGCGCCGGGTCGAACAGCTGGCGGTCGCCACTGGTAAAGAACAGGTACTTGCCATCCGGCGAGAAGCCAATACGGCCCGAATCGTGCCCGCCCGTCGACGCATCCTGGCCGCGGAAAATGACCTTGGTATCCTTGAGTGCGCCGCCTGCCTCATCCAGTGTCGCAGTCGCGAGCATCACCCGGGTGTCGGCGCCGCTACCCGCTTCGGAGTAGCTGAAGTAGAGCATTTTGCTGGCCGCGAAGTCGGGAGCGGGGACGATGTCCATGAGCGCGCCCTGGCCCTTGCTGCTGACGGTGGGTGTGCCGGACACTGTCCGCTTGTTACCGGTGGCAGGATCGAACAGGATCATCGTCCCTTCCTTCTGCGTTACCAGCACGTTGCCGTCAGGCAGAAATGCCATCGCCCAAGGATTGTTGAAGGTGCCGACCGGCTTGACGTCGAAAGGCAGGCCGCCGGGCGCGGTTGCGCTGGCCTGCGCGTTTGCGGCCGCCGGGGCGGCGAACGCGAGCAGGGTGAGCGAGAAAGTGGTGGCAAGGCCGAGCATGCTTGAATTCATGTTTTCCAGATCTCCATTCGCGGAATGATGCCAGGTTGTTGAGGTGGTGCACGCCCGTCGCCCACGCGCGCGAAGTAAGCGCCGGCGCCGTTGGTGCAAAGGGGCGACAGGAAGTGTAGAGCAAAACGCCCATTGCAGACGCTGCGCTGGTCGCGGCCGAATCCTTCTGTGCCCTGGGCGAGCGGCCCGCGGTCGGCGCTCAAACGCTGCGTTGGGAAAAATGACAAGGTGCTACGGGCATCCCTCGGTGGCCATGCCATCAGCCTGCATTGGCGCCGTTGAAGATGCGAGATGACGCCATGCGGTGCAGTCGATTTATATGTTGTTTCATGGCAACGATCTATTCTTTATGTGCAGCGCATGGCATTCTGCCGAGAAATTTTGCTTACACTGAAGCCTGTAATGACGCAGTGATGAGTTGAACATGTCAGCGTGCGTTGGTACCGCTTCGCTCATGACGCCCTGTCAAGAATATATCGGGTCGACCTGCTGCGTTCCATGCTCTGATAAACCGATATGCGAGGCAACGTCGTTCTGTCGTTGTCAGTCAAACCGCATCCGGCTTCAGTGCACATGGCTATCGCACTGTCGACATCAACGAGCAAAAACCCTTCCGAGGCAAACATGAACGCATTCAAGAACTTGAGAATCGGCACCCAACTCATACTGGGGTTTGGCCTGGTCACTGCAGTGATGTTGTTACTCGGTTCATTCGCCATCTTTGGCCTGACAACAATTCACACCGCATCGCAGAAGCTGCATCGCGTCAATCAGGAGCACCTCAAGCCACTGTACATCGCCCGCGAAGCACTGGCGCAGACCGGGCTGGCAGCGCGCAATGCCTACGTCTTCACCAGCGACGCGCAGGCCAGGAACGAGCTCGACCTGGTCGACCAGCAAAAGAAGGTATATCTCGCCGCGCTCGAGGGCATGACGCCGGCGTTTGCCGGCGACTCCCAGTTCGACAAGGTGCGCACAGGATTGCTGGCGATGGCCACTGCACTGGAAAAACCACGCAAGTTCCGTGAAGCGGGCCAGATGGAAGCATTTGGAAAATTCCTGGTCGAGGAGTGCAGCCCGCTACGACAGCAGATCGTGAAAGACATCGCGGTACTGGTCGCCAACGCCGAGCGCGAGGTGGCTGACGCCGACGCATCGGCCGAACAGGCTGAAGCTGCCGCTCGTAACTGGGTGATCGGTCTGACCCTGACTGCGTTCGTGTTCAGCGTCGTGATATCGACCGCCATTAAGCGCCTGCTCCTTAAGCAGCTCGGTGGCGAGCCTGCTTATACCGCCCAGATTGCCAACCTGATTGCCTCGGGCGACCTCGCCACGAACGTAGATGTTCGCAGCGGTGACAGCACGAGCCTGCTGTTCTCGGTAAAAACCATGCGCGACAGCCTCGCGTCGATCGTCGGCAAGGTGCGCCATGGAACCGATGCGATTGCGAGTGCCTCGTCCGAAATCGCCGAGGGCAGCTGCGATCTGGCCTCACGCACCGAGGTACAGGCCTCTTCACTGGAACGCATTGCATCTGCCATGGAAGAGCTGACCACGACCGTCCAGCAAAACGCGAACAATGCAAGGCAGGCCAACACGTTCGCGCAGTCTGCGTCTTCGGTCTCGCAGGAAGGCGGCGCCGTCATGCTTCAGGTGACGGACACGATGGCGTCGATCAATACGTCATCCAAGCGCATCGTCGACATCATTTCGGTCATCGACGGCATCGCCTTCCAGACGAATATCCTGGCGCTCAACGCCGCCGTGGAAGCAGCCCGCGCAGGCGAACAAGGGCGAGGGTTTGCCGTCGTGGCCAGCGAAGTACGCAACCTGGCGCAGCGTTCGGCGAGCGCCGCCAAGGAAATCAAGGTCCTGATCGAAGACTCGGTTGGTAAAGTGGACACGGGTTCTGAACTGGTCCAGCGTGCAGGCAGCACCATGCAGACCCTGATGGAGAGCGTGCAACGCGTGACCGAAATCATGGGCGACATTTCGATTGCCAGCGCCGAGCAGAGTGTCGGCCTGGGCGAAGTGAGCAACGCAATCGGCGAAATGGATGGCATGACCCAGCAGAACACCGCGCTCGTTGAAGAAGCCTCGGCCGCCTCGCAGGAACTGCAGGCGCAGGCATCAGGCCTGGCCAGCCTGGTGGGCCAGTTCCGGCTTTCCAGCGCCGGTAGCGACACGGGCCGGCAAGAGCGGCCCGCGCGTGCTGCTGCGCCGCTGCGTCTTGCCGCTGTCGCCTGAACATGGCATCAAGGTGCGGCCGTGACAGCACGGGCCGCACCTGCCTAGTGGATTATGGGATCAGACGTTCTGCGCGCAGGCGTTCAAACAGGTCGAAGAACGACGCGTCGGTCGCCTGATAGGCCGTGAAGCCAAGGCGGCGGCTGTTGCTCATGTCCGTCATGACTTCAAGCGGCCGGCCCAGATCGAGGTCGGTATGCCAGGCCGAGGCCAGGCGATCCAGATCGGCTTCCACCAGGCCGTGGCGCGCCGCGATGTCACGCCACACCGGCGCATCGTTTGCCATCGCCGCTTCGAGTGGTTGCACCGTGCCATTGAAACCGGCCGCCTCGACGCCGAAGAACGCGGCCAGTTTTGGCCACAACCAGCTCCAGCGGAACACGTCGCCATTGACGATATTGAAGGCCTCGTTGCGCGACGCGTCGGTATCGGCGGCCCAGACCAGCTGCTTGGCCAGCATCCGGGCATCGGTCACATCGGACATGCCATTCCACTGCGCGGCTGACCCGGGGAACTGGAACGGGCGGCCCGTCTCCTTGCAGATTGTCGCGTACACGGCCAGCGTGGTGCCCAGGTTCATCGCATTGCCGACGGCCAGGCCGATGACGGTGTGCGGCCGGTGGATGGTCCAGGTGAAGCGGTCGCGCTCGGCCGCCGCATAGACCTCGTCTTCCTGCGCATAATAGAAATTCTCGAGCGGCAGGCGCGGCTGCGATTCGCGCAGCGGCGTGTCGGGCAGCGTGCCCGAACTGGCGTACGCTTCGAACGGCCCCAGGTAATGCTTCAGGCCCGTGACCAGGGCGACATGGCGCACGCTCTTGTGCGACGACAGTGCATCCAGCAGGTTGCGCACGAGCGCAGCGTTGACGCGGATGTTCTCGGCTTCGGTATCCTGGCGCATCCAGGTCGTGATGAAGACGTGGGTCGGGGCAACGTCCTTCAACGCAGCGCCGAGCGCGGCAGGGTCGAGCAGGTCGGCGGCGATGTGGCGCACCTGCGGCAGATCGCGCGGTGCGCGGCGCGACAGGCCTACGACATCCCAGCCTTGCGCCAGCAATTCGCGGGCAGCGTGGTTGCCGCCAATACCGGTGACACCAACGACGAGTGCAGTTCGTTTCATGTGTGACTCCTGATTTGACAATTGTCGTTCATTTTACTGCGCACGATTGATGTGCGTACTGGCGGGCTGCGCCGTACTCGGTAGAGTTGACTTCCTTTCCTCTCAGAAATAGTCCACCCATGACCACGTATCGTAGGTCCTTACCCCGCAAGTTCGCCGCCATTCCCACGCTGGTCGTGCCGATCCTGCTGATGGTGCTGGCCGGTTGCGCGTCGTCGACCGCAAACCGGATCGGGACAGCAGCGACCATGCCACTGACCGACCTGAACGTCGCGCAAGAGGATATTCCAGCCATTTTGCTGGCCGCCCGGGAACATCCGTACCAGGTACCGGTCAGCCAGAACTGCGTGGCGATCTCGCTGGAAATCCGCGAGCTCGATGAGGTGCTCGGCGCCGACCTCGACGCGCCGGTGTCGCCTGCCGATCCGTCCGTGATGCGCCGCGCCTCGTCACTGGTCCAGGACCAGGCGGTGGGCGCACTGCAGCGCACGGCCGAGGGATTGATCCCGTTTCGCAGCTGGGTGCGCAAACTGAGCGGGGCAGAACGCCATTCGAAGCAGGTCTCGGCCTGCATCGCAGCAGGCTCGGTGCGGCGCGCTTTCCTGAAAGGGTTCGCCGCCTCGGAACATTGCGCCTGGCTCAATGCGGTCGGGGCCATGGCCACACGCTGACGGCGTCAGGTTCATGGCCAGGCCCACGACAGAGGGCTTTGCCGCGTCACCCCATCAGAAGCGGTAGCGCAGCGTCAGCGATGTGTTGCGCGGTGCGCCGTACGTGAACTGGTTGTAGGCGGCGAACATTGCGAACGTTTTCTTGTCGGTCGCATTGTTGACGTTCAGCTGAGCCGACAACTGCTTGTTGAACTCATAGCGCGCCATCAGGTTGACCAGCGCGTAGGATTCCTGTTCCATGCGGCCGTCGATTCCCGGGGCGACGGTGCCGTCGATCGTGTAGGTGCTCCCTTCCCAGTTCACGCCGCCGCCGACGGTCAGCTTGTTCCACTGGCCAGGCAGGCGATAGCTGGCAAATGCGCGCAGCGTTTTGCGTGGATAGATCGAGTTGAAGTCGACGCCCGTTGCATCCTTGGCGCGGAAGATCGCGTAGCCGATGCTGGCGTTCAGGCCCGAGACGATCTCGCCCGACACATCCAGCTCGATCCCCTTGCTGGTGGCGCCCTGGGCGGCGCGGTAATAGCTTTCTTCGAGCAGCGGGCCGGCCGCACCATCGCGGTCGATGCGGCCGGCGGCCTGGCCCAGGTTGTCCTGCTTCAGATGGAACACGGCCAGTGAGGCGTTGACGCGGCGGTCGAAGAACTCGCCCTTGATGCCGGCTTCGTTGGCCTTGCCTTCGATCGGGTCCAGCAGGTTGCCCGCCAGGTCCCTCAGGTTTTGCGGCTCGAAGATGCTCGTGTGGCTGGCATACAGCGAGTAGGTGTCGTTCAGGTCGAACACAAGGCCGGCGTAGGGCGTGATCTCGTTGTCGTAATTGAGCGAGTACGGGTCTTGCCATTGGCCGCCGCCTTGCTTTTCGTAGTTGGTCACGCGCGCGCCGATGATTGCCTTGAGATCGTTGGTGACCGAGAAGCGCGCCATGCCGTACAGGCCTTGCTGCTTCGTTGCGCTGGTCTCGTAGCGGGCCTGCTGGCCCCAGACCGGGGCGGGGTATGACGCCGGATTCCAGTTGTTGAAATCGCGGACGGCTGGTGCAGCACCGTCAGGTTCGCCCGCGAAGCTTGCCAGGCGGTTGTTCGAGTGGAAGTCGGTCTTGGCATGCAGGTAGCCGAACGCGGCTTCATGCTGGCGTCCGAACGCCGAGAAGGGGCCGCTGGCGTGCGCGCCAAGATCTTTCTGCTTCGTCTGGATGACGTAGGAGCCGGCAAATGCCCCCAGGCCAGAACCCGTCACGCGATCCGGCACGCCCGACAGGTACAGCAGGTGCGAGTCGCCGTCGCGGGTGGCATCGGTGTAGGTCAGGCGCAGGTTCCAGCCGTTGGCAAAGCGGTGTTCGTAATCGGCGAAGAAATTGTCGTACTGGTTTTCATAGCCGGTCCACGGGGTGCCGGTGGTTTTTGAGCGGTCCCAGTCGATGATCGCGCCATCGCTGTAGCGGTATGGCAGGCCGCCCCACATCGAGCCGCGCGGGTTCATTTTCTGGCGCGAGAAACCGGTCGAGAAGGTGCCGTCGCGGCCGATGTCGGCTTCGACGGTGGCGTAGATGGTGCGATCCTTGTTTTCGAGGTACTGCACCCAGCTGTCGCCGGCGCTGTACTCGGCCACGGCGCGGCCACGGATGCTGCCCGACGCGTTCAAAGGCGTCGAGACATCGGCCATGATGCGGCGCTTGTCCCAGCGGCCGACGGTGGCCTCGATCGTGCCGTCCAGCTTCTTGCTGAAGGCACGCTTGCGCACCAGGTTCAGGGCGGCCGATGGCGTGCCGGCGCCGGTCATCAGGCCGGTGGCGCCGCGCACGACTTCGACGCGGTCGTACAGGGCCAGGCTGCCCAGCACTTCGCCGGCGCTCCAGGCGGCGTCCCAGGTGGTCGGGATGTTGTCGATTTGCAGATTGGTGACTTCGAAACCGCGGGCCGTGAAACTCGCACGGTGGGTTTCGTACTGGTTGACCGAGACGCCGGTGACGTTGTTGGCGACGTCGGTGATGGTGAGCAGACCCTGGTCTTCGATGCGCTGCTGCGTGATGACCGAGACCGATTGCGGTGTGTCGCGCAGCGACATGTCCAGTGGCGTGGCGGTGCGGGTGCGGCCGATCGTGTACGAGCCGACCGCGTCGCCCAGCTTCTGCGCCTGCACTTGCACCTGCGGCATCGACGTGGTGCCCGCGTCGGTGGACTGGGCCTGGGCAACGAACGGGAGCGCGAGGCTCACGCACAGCGTCAGTGTTTTCACGTGAAGACGCCCGGTAGGGCAGACCAGCTTATCCATCTGTTTATCCTGTTGTTCGTGGTTGGGACACAAGACCGGTACCCGGTTTTGGTGGACGGGTGTGGTCAGATCGCCAAAAGATGGGAATGATAACCATTCTCATCTAAGAGTGTCAACTTGTTAATGGGAAATATAATGAGTTCGCCCGGCATGGTGCCGGGCGACTGTTCATCAGGCTGGAGAATGATGGGTGACCGCGTTGGATATCGCAGCGGCCGTGCTGGTTCAAGCCACCGCGCGCTTGTTCGCCTCGGTCACCGTCCAGTAGTAAATGGTTCGACCATCGACCTCGACCGTTTTTTCGGCAGGCCATTCGGCGCCCATATCGAAGGCATGCGAGACCACGCGCGTGCCGACCTTCAGTTGCTTCCACAATTGCGGGCGCAGCTTCGCGTTGATGTTGGGCAGCAGGTACAGCGTTACGACAGTGGCAGTCGAGAAATCCGTCTTGAACAGGTCGCCGACACGAAATTTGGCGCGGTCGGACACCCCCGCCTTTTTCGCGTTTTCGATTGCCTCGGCGATGCGGACCGGATCGATGTCGATGCCGGTGCCACGTGCACCTCGCGCTTTTGCGGCCGTCACGACGATGCGTCCGTCGCCGCAGCCAAGGTCGAACAGCGTGTCGTTCTTGCCGACCCTGGCCAGGTCGAGCATCTTGTCGACGACTTGCTGCGGCGTCGGCACGTACGGGACATCGAGGCGGGGCATGGCGGCCGTGATCTGGGCCAGTACGCGCCCGAACGGCAGCATCATCAGGCCGGTGGCGGCAGAGGCGGACAGCAGGATCGTACGACGGCGGGGGTGCGGGGTCATCGGAGCATCTCCTTCGGGCAGGTGGGTTGGTCAGGTAGCCGGCCGATCGTGCCGCGAACGCAATACGAGCAGCAGCAGGGCGCCGCAGGCCAGCACTGCGACACCGATCCATGCCGCATTCAGGCCGCCGAGCGACTGGCTGTACACGTACGACAGGCTGGACCAGAGCATATAAGCGCAACTGGCGCAGAACAGCAGCGGCAGTACCGGATACAGAGGGACCCTGAACGGACGTGGCATCTGCGGCTCGCGCCGGCGCAGCACGAACAGCGACAGGCCGGTGAGCAGGAAGAACAGCCAGAACACGGGCGCCGTGAATTCGACCATGGCCTTGAACCCGCTGCCCAGCGCGGCGCCCAAACCGACCAGCGCCAGCGCGGCGATGCATTGCACCGCCATGGCCACGGTCGGCGTGCCGCGTTCGTGATCCCAGGTTGCGAGGCGGCCGAGCTTGTTCCAGTCCAGCCCCACGGCATAACTGGTGCGGGCGCCGACGATCATCGTGGCGTTGATCGAGGTGAGGGCCGAAACCGCGACGAGCACCGCCATGATCTTCTCGCCGGGCGCGCCGAACACGGTCTTCATGACATCGGCCGCCACGGCCTGGGATGCGGCCATGCCTTCCAGGCCCAGCACGGCCCAGTAGGCCCACGTCACCAGCAGATACAGGACGGTGATGACCACGATGCCCAGCGTCAGCGCGAGCACCATATTGCGCGGGCCGCCGCGCAGTTCGGCGCTGATGTAGGCGGCCTCGTTCCAGCCGCCATAGGTCAGCAGCACAAAGACCATTGCCATGCCGAGCGCGGCGACTTCTGGCACTGCAGCAGAAGCTGCGGCAGCGCTGCGCGCCGGCGCCGGATCGGCAAACAGGGCGGCCGCGCCGACGATCACGAGCAGGCCCAGGATCTCGGTGATGGTCAGGAGGGTCTGGGCGCCGGCGCCGGTGCGGATACCACGCAGGTTCAGCAGCGACAAGCCGGCGATGACCGCCACCGCGTACGCCGTGCTGCCCCAGTCGCCAGGCAGGAACGTGAGGGGCACTGCCTGCTGCATGTAGTCGCCGAACACGAAGGCAAGCAGCGCGATCGAGCCGGTCGTGATGACGGAGAAGCGGGCCCAGCCAAACAGAAAGGCGACCGGGCGGCCGAATGCGCGCTGCAGGTAGTGGTAGTCGCCGCCAGCGTGCGGGTAGGTGGTCGTCAACTCGGCATAGCAGAGCGCACCGATCAGCGACAGGACGCCGCCCAGCACCCACAATGTGAACATCTGCGTGGCGCCGCCGCTGAGACTGGCGACCAGGGATGGCGCCTTGAAAATGCCGGCGCCGATGACCACGCCGACGATGACGGCCACCGCTTCACGCAGGCCGATCGTCGGCCGGGGACGGGTGCCGGCACGTGATGAAACAACGCATTCAGCTTCGATGGCATCCATGGTGGATATGTCAGGAAGTTGCCCGGCGGCTCAGGGCGCGCCTTGCGTGGTTGGTCGTATCCAGTGCTGCCGACAGGCGGCTGCGCACCCGCTGTTCATCAAATAATAGTGGACGGCGACTGGACGGCGGCGCGCGATTGCCAAGCGGAACGTGGCGCTTCAACCTGGATGGACTTGCCTGACGGGGATGGGGGCAACAGGGGATCAGCGGCGCAGGCTGCGCCGCTGATCATTGCTCAACCGTTCGACGCGGGCGCGCCGAGCCAGTCGAAGATGGTGGGCCACAGCGTCGCATGCGCGTTGCGCCCGGCGAGCACGCCGACGTGTTGCAGGTTCACGCCGATGTCGCCGTGGTATTGCAGCACCTGCTTGCGCGCGCTCGAGGTCGCCTCGTGGAATGGCACCATCGCGGCCGGCGGAATCACCTTGCTGCGAAAATCGACGACGCTGATCAATGGCGAGCGCAGGTCGGCCGGGCCGATCGTGCGGCCGTTGATGACGAGCCGGCCGCCCATGAAGTCATCGTTGCGGTAGAGCGACTCGACGATGTCGACGAACAGCTTGCCGGGCAAGGGGAATTCGTCATGGCTCCAGCGCTCGACCTGCATGTGCGTGGCCAGCGCTTTGGGGTCGAACAGCGACAGCCAGCGGTCGGTCGCGCGCTCCCAGCCGAAGGCCTGCGGCTCGGCCATCGCACTCATCAGGTTGAGGAAGGCGCCCGGCACGTGACGGAAGGTGTCGGCAATCTGGCGCGCATCGGGCGTGGCCTTGACCAGCGGCGCGAAGCACGAGGCGCCGTGCCCGAAGCCCAGCGGCGATTCGAGCAGCACGGTGGCCGTCACGTGCTCGGGATGCATGGCGCTGTAAATCGCGGCGAGGATGCCGCCGAGCGAGTGGCCCACCACTGTCAGGCTGGCTTCGCCGCTATCGGCCTGGATGGCGCGCTGGCAGCTCGACAGCATGCGGTCGCCATAGTCGGCCAGGCCGACGGCCGGGTCGCCGTCGGGCATCGGCAGCCATTCGGCCAGGTAGACGCGGTAGCCGCGCTCCTGCCAGCGCTGTACGACGCTGATGTCGGGCGCCAGGTCCCAGATATAGGCGCGCTTGATCGGCGCCGGCACCAACAAAACGGCCGGCCCGCCGGCGGCGGCAGGTTCGTAGCGGCGCAGTTGCAGGCCTGTCTCGGCCAGGATGACCGAAAACGGCGTTTCCTGCGGGCCGTGACCGGCCTGCTCGAGTTGCCGGCCACGCTCCTGGCGGCTGCGGTCCATATTTCTGAGGGCTTGTACCTGCTGCGGCCCCAGGGTAGTCCAGTTGCTGGCGTACATGGCGATCCCATCGAAGTGGCGACCATGGCACTTTACCTGCTCTGGCGATCTGCGCCAATCGCGGCGTGCAGGAATCGCCCTGGGGTTTGCGCTCGCTACCACCCGGGCCGCGACGGCAATGACCACACCGACATTGCAGCCGGTGGCTACAGGTACTTGACCCAGGCCTTGCCGCTCTCGCGCTTGTAGCGGCCAAACCGCTGCGTTGGCCAGTACAGCAGCAGCGCCAGCAAGACCGAGCCGAGCCATACCTGCCAGACATGCCCGACATCGACGCGCGGCATATCCAGCACGAACGCGGCCACGCGCTGCGCCACCAGCAACAGATACAGGTGCGCGATATAAAAGAACAGCGGCGCGCCACCGAAGACGGCCGCGACCCGTACCCAGCCGGCGTCGATGCGCTCGATCCAGGCCAGCACCAGCAGGCCCACGCCGAGCGTGAGCAGCAGAAAGTCCAGTGATGGCGGGTACTTCGTGAAATTCAGCCACGACATCGCGCTGCGCAGCAGCGTCTCGTGCGGCGCCCACGGCAGCGGCTCGCCATACACGTTCCAGGTGCGCAGCAGCGCGAGCAGCAGCAGGCTGGCCGCGCCGGCCACCATTAGCCAGCGCCGGCGCTGCGCAACGGGCATGCTGCGCGCATACAGCGGGCCGCAGGCGTAACCGAGCAGGATCACGCCGATCCACGCCAGCAGCGGATAGCTGATGCGCACCCGCACCGGATCGTGCATCAGGTTGCCGCGCTGTTCGAGGATCGTCCAGGCGCTCGCGGCCCAGGTGTCCGGCGCGAACGCCACGCCGGCCAGCCCATTGTGGCCGGCCACGATCGCCGCGCCGATGGCCGCCAGCAGCAGCAGGGGCAGACGGTGCAGCAGGGCCAGCGCCAGCATCGACAGGCCGATCGCCCACATCACCTGCAGATACACGGTGTGTGGCGTGAAGGTGCCGGTCCAGGCGAAGTTGATGACGACGATTTCGAGCAGGATCAGGAACGCGCCGCGTTTGGCCAGAAACCCCGTCGCGCTGCGCGGACCGCTCGCCGGATTGGCGTACAGCCAGGCCGACAGGCCGGTCAGGAACACGAACATCGGCGCGCAGAAGTGCGCGGCCAGGCGTGAAAAGAACAAGGCCGGGTCGGTGGTCGCGACATCCATCGGGTCGCTGACCTGGTGCTGCAGATAGAAGGTTTCGCGGACGTGATCGAGCGTCATGATCAGCATGACGAGACCGCGCACGACGTCGATCGACGCGATACGCTGGCTTGGCGGATTGACTGGGAGACTGTGCACGGCGGCGTTCATGCAGTGGCAAAGCCCGGCATTCTACCCTGCGCCGCGCCCGGCAAGCCGCGCCTCTGGCATACTCGGCCCATCTTCCACGGCGAAACGGCAGGGTGTTGAACGATGAAACCGAGCATTCTCGTATTGGGCAGCGTCTGGTCGGACGACGTGCGCGAACAGGTAACGCAAGCCTTCGACTGTCACTTCATGAAGGCGATCCCGCAGGCCGGCGACGCCGCATTCGACGCGGTCGCCGGCAGCATCCGCGGCGTGCTCACCACCGGCACGGTTGGTGTTACGCCAGCGCTGGCGGCGCAGCTGCCGCGTCTGGAAATCGTGACGGTGCACGGCGTGGGCGTCGATGCCGTGCCGCTGTCGCTGCTGGCCGGGAAGGGCATTCACGTGACCAACACGCCCGACGTGCTGACCGACGACGTGGCCGATTTCGCCGTGTTGCTGCTGCTGTCGACGGTGCGCCGCCTGCCAGTGCTCGATCGCTACGTGCGCGCCGGCGACTGGCTGGCCAAGGCGCCCCTGGGGCACGTGCAGGCACGCGCACTGAAGGGCAAGGTCGCCGGCATCGTCGGGTTCGGGCGCATCGGCCAGGCGGTCGCCGCGCGCCTTGAGGGCTTCGGGCTGCAGATCCGTTACTACCAGCGCAGCCCCGGGCCGGCGCCCGCGCAGCGCAGTGCGACGCTTCTCGCGCTGGCACAGGAGAGCGACATGCTCGTGCTGTGCATGCCGGGCGGCGCCGACACGCAGGGCATGATCGACCGCGAGATCCTCGAGGCGCTGGGCCCGGAAGGCACCCTGATCAACATCGCGCGCGGTACCGTGGTCGATGAAGCGGCGCTGGTGGCAGCGCTGCAGGATGGCCGGCTGGGCGCTGCGGGCCTGGACGTGTTCGAGAACGAACCGCAGGTGCCGGAGGCGCTGCTGGCGCTGGACAATGTCGTGCTCACGCCGCACGTGGGCAGCTTCACGGTCGAAGCGCGGCGCGCGATGGGCGCGCTGGCGGTGGCCAATCTGCGGGCACACTTCGCCGGCGAGCCGCTGCCAACCCCGGTGGACTGAGGTCGTTATTCAAGGGCGGTAATGGGGCGCGATTGCTGTATCATCCCCGTCCTGCAAACGAAAGTCACACATGCTCATCATCACCATCAAGCAGGGCAAGGAAAAAGCCCTGCTCGCCGGCGACCCGTGGATCTACCTGTCGGCCGTCGAAAAAGTCGACGGCAAGGGCCACGAACGCAACAAGCCGGGCATCACCGCCATCGTGCAAACGTCGACGCGCCAGTTCATCGGCCGCGCCGCCTACAACGCCAAGTCGCAGATCGTCGGGCGCATGTGGTCGTTGCGCGAAGACGAACCGGTCGATCACGCGATGATCAAGCGTCGGGTCCAGGCCGCAATCGACAAGCGCGCCGCGGCTTTGCGCATTGCCGATCCGCAGGCGCTGATTGGCTTGATCGATGGTGAAAAGGACGGCTTGCCGGGCCTGCAGGTGCATCAGTATGGTGGTGCAGACGGTTACCTGATCTGCCAGTTCAACGCTGCCGGTGTCGACATGTGGAAGGTGCCGGTCGTGCAGGCGCTATTGAAGGCCACCGGTTGCCGCAACGTCTACGAACGCAGCGACCCGCTCGTGCGCCAGGGCGAAGGCCTGCTGAATACCCCGGGCGCACTGGCCGGCGACGAGCCGCCCGACCGCCTGATGGTGCGTGATGGCAAACGCCTGGTGCCGATGGATATCGCCACCGGGTTCACCTATCCGCGCTGAGCGGCTGCCCTGTCAGTCCAGGCGCTCGTGATGGTCGGCCACGCCGCGCTTCCAGTAGGCCGATACTTTGGCGGCCTGGCGTGGCATGCCCGTCTCGACCAGCACCTGGCGCACACGCGCCATCAGCGCCGCTTCGCCGCCACCCCAGGCCAGCCCGGCGCCCGGCTGCAACGGCAACGCCTTCAGCACCTGCAACAGCGCATCGTCGCTGTCGACCCAGTGGATGCGGGCATCGGTGCGGGTAGCAAACGCGCGGCGGTCCGCGGCGCCCACCAGCAGCACCGCGTCGACGCGGGCGTCTGCCGGCAATTCTTCGAGCCGGCGCGTCACGGCCGGCAGGGCGCTGTCGTCGCCGATCAGCAGATGCCAGTCCATCGCCAGCGGCAGGATCATCGAGCCGCGCGGCCCGCCGATGATCGCGCGCTGACCGATGGTCGCATTGCGCGCCCACTCGGCCGCGCCGCCATGGCCGTGCAGCGCAAATTCAATGTCGATTTCGCGGGCGTCGGTGTCGACCCGGCGCGGTGTGTAGTCGCGTCGTACCTGTTCGCCACTGGCATCGTTGAACATGAACTTGACGTGGTCGTCGAACGACAGCGACGTGAAGTCCGCCAGCGCCTCGCCCTGGAAGGTGATGCTGGCAAAGCCGGGGCTGACGCGGTTGATGCGCGCCACGGTGACCTCGCGCAGTTTCAGGTCGTGGCGCACGCGTTCGATCGTGGGGATGCGGTTTTCACTCATGCTACACTCCATCAATTAGTTGATAACGTCCACCATTATGCAAAAAGAAGTTGATAGAGTCAACCAAAAAGGCGGCGAAGATCCGCTCGAGATCATGCACGCGATCGTGCACCTGTATCGTTCGCAGCAGATGCGCGGCCTGCGCGCTGGTGTGCAGTCAGGTTCGCACGAGCTGGCGCACATGGAAATCAAGGTGTTGCGGTTCTTTGGCCGTCATCCCGGCGCGACGCAGAGCGACCTGGTCGCGCACTCGGGCCGCGACAAGGCGCAGGTTGCGCGCCTGATCAAGGGCTTGCGCGATGCGGGGATGCTCGATGCGACAGCCGACGAAGCCGACCGGCGCAGTACACGGCTGACATTGAGCAGTGCAGGGCAGGCGGTGTCTGAGGAACTGCGCCGGCAAAGCGGCGCATTGGGAAAGATTGCCCTGGCAGGGCTGGACGGGGCCGAGCAGGCCCAGTTGATGGCGTTGCTGGCGCGCGTACGCGCCAATCTGGAAGCCGGCGCGGCCTGAGGCCGCGCCGGCAGGTCGGTCGAGTCGCTTACTCGACCCAGCCGAAGCCGTCGCGCGCCAGCAGCGCGAACGATTCCGGCGGCCCCCACGAACCGGCCGCATACGCATGCGGCTTTTCGCCCAAGGTCTCCCAGCCGTTGATGATCGGCTCGACCCATTCCCACGCCGCCTCGAGTTCATCGCGGCGCATGAAGTGCGTCAGGCGACCGCGCACGACGTCGATCAAAAGACGCTCGTAGGCTTCGGCGCGGCGCTGCGCGAATGCCGACTGCAGATCGAGGTTCAGTGCGACCTGCTGCATCAGCATGCCGCTGCCCGGCTGCTTGGCGAAGATCTGCAGCTTGATCGCTTCTTCGGGCTGCAGCTCGATGACGAGGCGATTGGCCACGCCGCCCGGCGTTTCGGGGAACAGCGGGAACGGCGGATTGGCGAATTCGATGACGATTTTCGACGAGCGGCGCGCCATGCGCTTGCCGGTGCGCAGATAGAACGGCACCTTCGACCAGCGCCAGGTATCGATGTGGGCGCGCAGGGCGACGAAGGTCTCGGTGTGGCTGTCGGCCGGCACGTTGCTTTCTTCGTGATAGCCCTTGGCTTCCTGGTTGCCGCTCACGCCACGCGAATACTGGCCGCGCACGGTGTCACGTGCAATGTCGGCCAGACCCATGCGGCGCAGCGAGCGCAGCACCTTGAGCTTTTCGTCGCGCACGGCGTCGGGCGACAGCGAGGTTGGCGGCTCCATCGCCACGATGCACAGCAGCTGCATAAGGTGGTTCTGCACCATGTCGCGCATCGCGCCGGCGCTGTCGTAGAAGCCCGCGCGGCTGCCCACGCCGACTTCCTCGGCCACCGTGATCTGCACGCTGGCGATGTTCGGCGCGCGCCACAGCGGTTCCAGGATCGAGTTCCCGAAGCGCAGCACCATCAGGTTCTGCACGGTCTCTTTGCCCAGGTAGTGGTCGATGCGGTAGATCTGGGATTCGGCGAAATGCTTGCCGACCGCCTCGTTGATCTCGACGGCCGAGGCCAGGTCGCGGCCCAGCGGTTTCTCGAGCACGACTCGCGCGTTGGCGTCGACCAGACCGGTGGCGGCGAGCTTGTCGCAGATCATCGTGAACAGCGATGGCGCGGTGGCGAGATAGAACACGCGCTGGGCGCCGTCGCGCGAGACGTCGCGCAGCGTGTCGAAGACCGGCGCCTCAGCGACGTCGACCTTCACGTAGACCAGCAGGTCCAGGAAACCGGCCCAGCTTTTCTCGTTGAAGTTGTCGCCGCTGATGAACGAGCGCGAATGCTCTTCGATGAAGGCGAGATAGGCCGCGCGGTCATAGTCCTGGCGGCCGGTCGACAGGATGCGGGTCGATGCCGGCAGGTTGCCGTGCAGGTAGGCCATGTACAGGGCGGGCAGCAGCTTGCGCATGGCAAGGTCGCCCATCCCGCCGAAGATGGTCATGTCGAGGGGGAGGCCGTTGTCAATCTCGGTCGAGGTGCTCATGGGTCTTTCGCTGGCAGGTTGGAGAAAATCGCGTGCGTCGCGGGCCGTAGATTGTAGCGTACCTGAGGCCAGGCGGACGCCCGGCGTGCCGCCGGGGCATGCCGGACGCGGACGAAAAAAAGCCCGCGCAAGCGCGGGCCCAAGGACGCAAGGACGCGTTCGGTCAGAACTTGTAACGCAGCCCGAACAGATATTCGCGGCCCGTGACGTTGTTGACGACGACGCTGTTGCGCGCCCGGCTGATGAACTGGTCGCTCTCTTCGTTGGTCAGGTTGACGCCTTCGAGCGTGAACTCGAGCTTGTCGTTGACCTTGTACGAGAACGACAGGTCGACGTTGAGCGTTTCATTCTTGCCTTCGACGTCGTTGTTGTTCTGGCCCGGCACGCGGGTCACGAAGCCCGAGCGCTGGGCGGCCGAGACACGCGCGCTGAACTTGCCGTCGTCATAGAACAGCGTGGCGTTCCATGCCTTCGGCGACAGGTTCAGCAGATCGTCCGTGATGCGCGCGTCGCTGGTCGGCGAGACCAGGTATTCGATCTTCGACGAGACCCGGGTGTAGTTCAGCAGCGTGCCGAAGTTCTTGCCCCAGCCAGGCAGGAACGTGAACGGCTGCTGGTAGTTGATCTCGAAGCCTTTCAGCTTGCCGCCGTCGGTATTGACCGGGGTGGTCAGCGCAAACACTTCTTCCCCCGTGAAGTTCGCCGGCAGCAGCGACAGCGGCAGGCCCGAATCGCGGAACGCCACGTTGGTACGCAGGCTCTGGATGTAGGTGTCGATGTTCTTCTGGAACAGGCCCACGCCGACGAACGCCTTGTTCTTGAAGTAGTACTCGAAGCTGGTGTCGAAGGTCTTGGCGCGGAACGGCTTGAGGAACGGGTTGCCCGTGTTGATCGACAGGTTGCCCGTGGTCGCGATGCTGCCGCCCGGCGACAGGAACCCCAGTTGCGGCCGTGTCATGACCTTCGCGGCGCCGACGCGCACGATGAATTCGTCGGTGATGTTCGCGGCCAGGTTGAACGATGGCAGCGTGTCCTTGTAGTCGTGGTCGACCGTGACCGCGGTGCCACCGCCGGCGGCCTGGTAGCCGGTCGTCGACAGGTCGGTCTTCACGTGGCGCACGCCGACGTTGCCGCGCACCGGGATGTTCCACAGGTCGTAGCGGAACTCGCCCATCAGGTACAGGCCGTCGCTCTTTTCGGTGACCGAGCGGTTGTTACCGCGCGCATTGCCGTTCTCGATCGACGACAGCCGGAAGTCGCCCGGGCCGCCTGCAGGACCGCTCTTGATGCAGTTGCAGTAGATGTCGTAGGCAGCGGCGATCGCCTGCAGGTTCGGCACAACCCAGCCGGTCGGATTCCCGGCTGGCAGGCCCAGGTTGCTGCCAAAGCCGGTCAGGTTGGACGTCAGGCCGGTGGCGCCTGCGGGCGGTGCGAAGATCGTGTCGTTCTGGTTCACGCGCCGGAACTCGTAGGTGTCCGAGCTGTACTTCTTGCTGTTGACGCCACCCTTGATCGTGAAGATGTCACTGGCTTCCCACGCCAGGTCGAACTGGCCGACGTTGTTGACGTTGTCGGTGCCTTGCGGACGGGTGCGGATCTCGCTGGTCGTGGTGTTGGGTACCGTCGACGGCTGGGTACCGCTGGCCACCTGCGGTACGCCGACGAGGCCCAGACGGTTGCCCATCGGGTCGAACGGATAGCCGATGACCGGGCGGCGGTCGTCGTTGCGGAAGTCGAGCGTGTAGCCGTCGACGTTCAGCGCGTCGAGCGTGACCGTGGTCTGCACCGGATTGCGGAACTTCGAATTGGCGCGGCCATAGCGGGCGCTCATGCTCAGCGTGTCGGTGATCTTGTGTTCGAGCGTCAGCGTCGGCTGCGTGAAGGTGGTCTTCAGTTCGTCGAAGCGCTGCTCGGAGCGGATGTCGACGCCATTGTATTTGCCGTACAGAAGAGAGCCGTTCGGCGCGTACTCGGCCTGCACGACGCTCATTTGCGGCTTGCCGCCCTGGCTGGCGCTGCGGCTGAACGAGGTCGCTTCCAGGAAGTCTTCCTGGCGCGTGGCGTCGAGCTTCGAGTACAGCATGTCGAACGTGAGCAGCGTGCCGCGCTGCGGGCGCCATTGCACCGATGCGGTCAGGCCCAGGCGATCCTGGTCGTGGGTCAGGCGGCCATAGCGTGGCAGGCGCGGATGGAAGTCGTCCGGGCTGCTGGCGGCGTTGTAGGCGGCCTGGTTTTCCGGGGTGTTCGGCAGACGCGCGACGCCCTGTGCGGCCGGGCCGCAGGTGGTCGCGGTGGAGTTTGCCGGGTTGGCGGCGGCAGCGCCTTGCGGTGCGCACCAGCCGCCGGACGACGGGCCGTTATCCCAGCGCACGGTGCTGAAACCGTCTTCCAGCACACGGCGTTTCGAGAATGCGCCCGAGACCAGCACGCCGACCTTGCGGTCGAAGAACGTGTCCGAAATCATGAAGGCCGCGCGCGGATCGGTCTTCTCCGAGCCGTCGTTGTACTTGCCCTTGAGGGCGACCGTGGCGTTGAAGCCTTTCAGGTCGAACGGGCGCAGCGTCTGCAGGTCGACGGTGGCGCCAAGCGAGCCTTCGTCGACGTCGGCCGAGGAGCTCTTGCGCACCGTCAGGGCGCTGAACAGTTCAGACGCAAACACGTTGAAGTCGAAGCCGCGGCCACGGTTGGTGCCGCCCGAGCTGTCGGTGCCGCCGGTGGTGGCCAGGCCCTCGATGCCGTTGATGCGCACGCGGGTGAAGTCCTGGCCCAGACCGCGCACCGTGATCGAACGGCCTTCACCTGCATCGCGGTCGATGACGACGCCCGGCACGCGCTGCAGCGATTCGGCCAGGTTCGTGTCAGGGAACTTGCCCATGTCTTCCGACTTGATGACGTCGACGATGCCGTTTTCCTGGCGCTTGGCGTTCAGGGCACTTTCGAGCGAGGCGCGCAGGCCCGTGACGACCACCGTTTGCGCTGCGCCTGTGCCCGTTGGTGACGCGGCCACTTCCTGCGCGAAGGCGGGGCCCAGCGACATGGCCGATACCGAGGCTGTGCCGAGCAGGCACAGGGTGAGTTTGCGCAGCGATGCGCGGTGCGGGTGTTGGTTCATGCTGTCTCCATGCGTTTTTATCGGGGTGGACATCGGTTGGTCCACCGGCGCTGCATTGTTTAATCTGGTCAGGCCAGTTTTTGAATTCTATGTCACAACTGGCAATTTTGGTCAGGCCAATTGAAAAATATTTTTCATCTGGCCTGACCTGTTGCGAGTCAGGTCTTTTTGTGCAAGACCTGCTTGTATCGCTTGCCCGCAATTGTGACGTTGTCTAGCGTGATGTCGACAGCGTTGTGCACGAACCACGGCTGGCTCGTGTTGGCGGGTGTGCCGAAGTCCGAATCGCTGATGCGTACGCGCGCGATCGGCGGTATCGGTGTGCCGGGCTTGCCGTTGAAGCTCGACGCCACGGGGCCGAGCAGCACGAACGCCTGGTAGCACGAGAATTGACCCTTGTCCGTCGCGACATTCCTGGCGCGCACATTGCGGATGTCGATGTCCGACACCTGCGGCGGACGACTGCGCATCGTGTCGTCGCCCGGCACGTAATCGCAGTCGATCGTGATGATCGCACCGGCGCTCGAGGCGACCGGCTGCTTGAGTTCATGCGCGCCGGCCAGTGGCTTGTACAGCCCCGGTTCGAGCGCCACGCCATTGGGCAGCGTCACGTCGCGCACGTACAGATGGCGCAGAAAGCCGCCCCGGTTCATGTTCGTCTTGAGCCGGATCGCCGTGTTCAGCGGATCGTCCTTCCAATGGGTATTGCGAAAATCGAGCTGCTGCGCGTAGACGTGCTCGATCCCGCCGGCCATCTCGCTGCCGAGCGTGACGCCGCCATGGCCGCTGTTCATCACGCAGCGCTGGATGACGATATTGCGCGTCGGGCCATGCTGCGTGTCGCGGTTCTTGCCGGCCTTGATGGCAATGCAATCGTCGCCATTATTGAAGTGGCACTCGTCGACCAGCACGCCGTCGCAAGCTTCCGGATCGAAGCCGTCGCTGTTCGGGCCCAGGCTTTCCATGTTCACGCGGCGGATCACAAGGTCTCTGCAATTGACCGGGTGGTGCAGCCAGAACGGCGCGGCATTGACCTGGTAGCCCTGCAGCAGCACCTTGCTGCAGCCAATCAGCTCGATCATGCACGGGCGCAGAAAGTGCCCGTGGCCGAACACGCGCCGTTCGACCGGCACACCGGCCTCGGACAGCGCCGGCAGGTAGCGCGAGTCGGTTTGCCAGCGGTCGTCACTACCCTGGATGCTTGCCTGCAGCCTTGGGTCAATACCGGGAACGACGCGGTCGAGCGGGGCGTTGGCCGGATTCGCGGCCACTTCGGTGCGGGTCCGTACCGGTTTGCCGCGCCCCTTCCAGTCCCACCAGCATTCGGGTTGCTGCGCGAAGCCCGGCTCGAACGGCACGCCGCCCTGGCCATTGAGGATGCTGGTCCAGTCTTCGCCGGTGAGGGCGATATTCTGCTGGTCGATCGCGTACACCATCGGCGAATAATTCAGGCAGTCGTTGCCCTGCCAGCGCGACAGCACCAGCTTGCCGTTGGCGCCGCAGTCATGCGCGCCGTGACGCGCGTAGTGCTCGGGGTTGGCCGAGAAGTGCACGCGTGCGCCGGCGGCCAGGTGCACGTGGACGTTCGAGCGCAGCACGATCGGCCCGGCGCAATACCACTCGCCTTTCGGGATCACCACGCGCCCACCGCCCTTGGCATGGCAGGCGGCAATCGCAGCCGCGATGGCCGGATAGCAGTCCGGCGAGCCGGGCGCCGGCGTGTCGAGCATGCCATCGACGAGCGAGGCGACCTGGCCCGGCACCTCCATCAGCGCGGCCGGCTTGGCGCCGTAGGCGGTGACGTCGAAGTCTTCCTTGCGAAACACCAGTGGCGTGGCGAAGCGGGCGATGATGTCGTTGGCGCGCTGCCACGGGTCGGGCGGTGCAGTTGCAGCAACGGTAGCGGCGGCGAGGGCTGGCTTGACGCCTGAGAGCAGCAGCGAGGCCGCTGGCACGGTGCGCAGCAGCGCGCGGCGTGTGGGATGAAATGCCATCGTCAGTCTCCTTTGGCGGGCGCGACCGTCACACGCACCGGGTTGGCGTCGCGCGCGGCGACGGCCGCTGCCTGGTCTTGCCATTGTTCGCGGCTGGTGATCTCGCCGGCGCGGCGCCAGGCGGCGCCTGCGTAGTAGCGCAGCGGCTGGCCCGGTATGGCCTTGGCCACGATCAGCTCATTGAGCGCGTCCTGGGCGAAGCCTTCGGCGTTTGGCAGCACAATCGCGGTGCCGAAGGCATCGTTGGTGGTCTGCTCGACCCACTGCAGCAGCACCTTGCCTTCACGCGTGGTGGCGATCTTCGGGGACTGACCCTTGTCGCCCGGCGTCTTGTTCAGGCCCACGGCGACCATCAACGGGCCGTCGCCGCTGGCGGTGAAGGTGCTGTCAATGCGGTCGAACCAGTGGCCGGCGTCGACCGTGAAGCGTTTGACTTCGCTGACCTGGCGCCCGCTCGCGTCCCACGGCGCGTAGTGCAGCTCGAACACCGTGCGGATCGGGCCATTGGCCAGGATCTTGAAGTTCGCGTAGTTCACACCCGGGTACAAGGTCGCGCCGCTCCAGACGCCGGTGCCACCGGCGCCGCGCGACTTGCCGACGTTGTACATGTCCATGCCTTCGCCCTGGTCCTTGTGATAGTGGTCGTGGCCCTTGTTGTACCAGCGGTCGACGATCGGATAATCGACGCGCTTGAACCAGATATCCAGGCCGCTCGTGACCAGGACTTCCTTGACCACGCCAGGCGGGGCGGGCGCAGCCAGCGCCGGCCCGTAGGTGCGGTGGGCGATCTTGTCGTTTTCCCACGCGAAGTCGTCCAGCCGCTCGGGCACCTGGCGCGCGAAGGTCTTGATCGGGAATGGCGGGGCGACGCCGTCAATGCGCTCGATGGTAAAGCCGGCGCTCTTTTCGCCGGCGGCAAAGCTGTGCTGGAACAGCAGCTCACCGTAAGCGACGCCTTCGTTCTTCGGGTCCTTGGCCTGTGGCGCGATATTCGTCACCTGGTGCGGCAGCACGCGGCCACGCGCATCCTTCACCGCGATTTTCTGCACCATCGCGCCGGGCAGCGCGGCGTTGACGTCCTTCCACGGGATCGAGATGGTCTCGGAAGGGCGGGCAATGGCCAGGTCTTGTTCGACGGTCACGCGGATGCTGTCCGCATGGGCGTGCGCCAGCGGCGCGGCCACTGCGGGGATGAGCAGCGCGGCGAGTACGAGTCGGTTCATGTCAGTCACTCCGAGGTCAGTGGTGTTCGCGGTAGTCGGTCTGCCCGCCCTTGGGCATGTAGTGGTACGTGCGCACCTTGTGCTGCACCTCGAACGCGGGGTTTGTCACCAGGCGGATGATCTCGGCGCCGGCCAGCAGCATCGGGCCGTAGCCGTGCAGCGCATCCACGCTCGTCGGGCGGTGGTAGTAATAGACCATGTCGCCGGCCAGCGTCGTGCCCACGCACGTGCCTTCCACCTGACCCAGCGCCGTGATGCGGGTGGACAGCGCGTTCCAGCCGGCTTGCGCGATCGAGCCGTAGGTTGTCGGGCTGACCCAGCCCTGGTTGACCGCGTGCGCGAACACATAGGTGAAGATCGCGCTGGCCGACGTCTCCAGATACGAGTCGTTGCGGTCGATCATCTGGTGCCACAGGCCGCTGCCGCTTTGCAGTTCGGCGATGCCCTTGAGCGAAGCGCGCAGCTGTGCCAGCACTTTCGGGTAGCCGGGATGGTCTTTCGGCAGCACGTCGAGCAGGTCGGACATCGCCAGTACCGCCCAGCCATTGGCGCGCGCCCAGTAGAAGCGCGGCGCGTCCGGGTGGTTCGCATGCCAGCCGTGCGTGTACAGGCCAAGCTGGGGATTGAACATGCGGCTCGACATGCCCATCACGTTATTCACCGCGTCGTCGAAATACGCGCGCTCGCCCGTCAGCCGGCCCATCTCGGCCAGCGCCGGGATGCTCATGTACATGTCGTCAGCCCACAGCGAGACCTCCTGCGGACGCTTGCGGGCCATCGTGCCGTCGTCCAGCCGGAACTGGCGTTTGGCGACCCAGTCGCTGCAGGTGTCGATCATGGGCTTGAGGTCCGGTCCGACCCTGGCGGCGCGCGCGCGGATCAGGGCGGCGCACATCGAGCCGGCGTCGTCTAGCGAGCGGGGATCGAGAAAGCGCGAGAAGCTGTTGGCCCGTTCGAGCTTGAACTGCTGTTCCTGCGCGCGAAAGTACGGAAGCGTCTCGGCAAAGAAAGCGAAGTGGCGCTTGGTCATGGCGATAAAGCCCGGGTCCTTGGTGACCTCGGCAGCCTTGAGCAGGCCCGAATGCACCACGCCCATCTCGTAGACCTGAATGCCATAGTCGCCGGCGCTCTTTTCGAAGATCGCGTCGGCGCTCGGCTTTTTCAGGTCGGTGATCGGCTGGCCGGTGCGCTTGCTGACGATGCGGGTTGGCGTCGCGCGGTCCATGAAGGCGCGGATGGCCTGTAACTGCGCGGTGACTTCGGCCACCACCGGCTTTTTATAGGGGATCGGGTAGGTGCCTTCGCCGGCGTCGCCCAGATTCGTGTTGTCGGGATTGCGGTACGGGCCCTGCGCCAGCGCGCACGAGGATATCAACGCGCAGCCCAGCAGGGCTGCAAGCAAGGGGCGTTGCAGATGCAGTTTCATTTGTCTCCAATCGGCATCGTGATTTTCACTTATGTGTTTACCTGTGTCTTGGTGGTGCAGGTAGCGCTCTTTTGGTCAGGCCATTCTAATTTGGTCAGACCAAAATCGCAAGGTGGACTAGCCACTTTTCGATTTTGTATGGCATACTTTCTCGGAACTTCCAGATAAGGCAGACCAATGAACCAGCTCGTCCCTCGTACTATCCGCATGCAAGCCAGCGACAATGTGGCGATCGTCGCCAACGACGGTGGCCTGCCGGCCGGCACCGTCCTTGCGGACGGGCTGGTGCTGGTGGAGGGCGTCCCGCAGGGGCACAAGGTCGCGCTGGTCGACCTGCTCGACGGCGACGCGGTGATCCGCTACGGCGTGACGATCGGGTACGCCAATGGCGCGATCCCGCGCGGCAGCTGGATCTCGGAAAAGGTGCTGCACATGCCGGCCGCGCGCTCACTCGACGACCTGCCGGTGGGAACGCACGCGGTCGCCGCCTTCCCGCCACTCGAGGGTTACACCTTCGAGGGCTTTCGCAATCGCGACGGGTCGGTCGGCACCCGCAACGTGCTGGCCGTGACCAGCACCGTGCAGTGCGTGTCGGGCGTGATCGAACATGCCGTCAAGCGCATCCGGGCCGAACTGCTGCCGCGCTATCCGAACGTCGACGACGTGGTCTCGCTCGAACACAATTACGGCTGCGGCGTGGCGATCGATGCGCCGGGCGCGGAGATCCCGATCCGCACGCTGCGCAACCTGTCGAAGAACCCGAATTTTGGCGACAACGTCATGGTCGTGAGCCTTGGCTGCGAGAAGCTGCCGCCAACGCGCCTGTTCCCGGCCGGCTCGATCCCGATCGGCGCCGCCGAACCGTCGGTCGTGTGCCTGCAGGACGCGCAGCACGTCGGGTTCATGTCGATGATCGACAACCTGATGGCTACTGCGCAGCGCCACCTGGAAGCGCTCAATGCCCGCCAGCGCACCACCTGTCCGGCGTCCGAACTGGTGGTGGGCGTGCAGTGCGGCGGCAGCGACGCGTTCTCCGGCGTGACCGCCAACCCGGCCGTCGGCTTTGCGACCGACCTGCTGGTGCGCGCCGGCGCGGCCGTGATGTTCTCGGAAGTGACCGAGGTGCGCGACGGGATCGACCAGTTGACGGCGCGCGCCGCCACGCCCGAAGTGGCCGCAGCGATGGTGCGCGAGATGCAGTGGTATGACGATTACCTGGTGCGCGGCGGCGTCGACCGCAGCGCGAATACCACGCCCGGCAACAAGAAGGGCGGGCTGTCGAACATCGTCGAAAAGGCGATGGGCTCGATCGTCAAGTCGGGCAGCACGGCGATTACCGGCGTGCTCTCGCCCGGCGACAAACTGAAGCAGAAAGGCCTGATCTACGCGGCCACGCCGGCCAGCGACTTCATTTGCGGTACGCTGCAGATGGCCGCCGGCATGAACGTCCACGTGTTTACCACGGGGCGCGGCACGCCGTACGGCCTGGCCGCGGTCCCCGTGATCAAGATGGCGACGCGCTCCGAACTGGCACGCCGCTGGCACGACCTGATGGATGTCGACGCCGGCCGCATCGCCACCGGCGAAGCGAGTATCGAGGACGTGGGCTGGGAACTCTTTCGCCTGATCCTCGACGTCGCCAGCGGGCGCCAGACCTGGGCCGAACAGTGGAAGCTGCACAATTCGCTGGCGCTGTTCAATCCGGCGCCGGTGACGTAATCTACAGATAGAAACATTCAGGAGACCGTGCATGACCGAAGTTGAGAACAAAGTGGGCAAGCCATTCAAACGCATCCTGCTGACCGGCGCGGCCGGCGGCCTGGGCAAGGTGCTGCGCGATCGCATCAAGCCGTGGGCCGACGTAGTGCGGCTGTCGGATGTCGTCGACATGGGCGAAGCCCGCGAAGGCGAAGAGATCGTCCAGTGCGACCTGGCCGACCGTGAAGCGGTGATCAAGCTGCTCGAGGGCGTGGACGCCGTGCTGCACTTTGGCGGCGTCTCTACTGAAAAGCCGTTCGAGCCGATCATGCAGGCCAATATCCTGGGCGTGGCCAACCTGTACGAGGCGCTGCACAAGGCCGGCACCAAGCGCGTAATCTTTGCCAGCTCGAACCATGCGATCGGCTACCACCGCACGACCGAGATGCTCGACGCGAATTCGCCGACCCGCCCGGACAGCTACTACGGTCTGTCGAAGGTGTTCGGCGAGCAGATGTCGCGCTATTACTACGACCGCTTCGGCATCGAGACGGTGTGCGTGCGGATCGGATCGAGCTTCCCGGAGCCGGCCAACAAGCGCATGATGAGTACCTATCTGTCGTATGACGACCTGACCGAGCTGCTGCGCTGCGCGCTGTTTGCGCCGCGCGTGGGCCACACGATCGTCTACGGCATGTCGGACAACGACAGCGTCTGGTGGGACAACCGGTTGGTCGCGCACCTGGGCTTCAAGCCCAAGGACAGTTCGCGCACCTTTGCGCACCTGTTCCCGGATTCGGCCGAATTCCCGGCCCCGGACGATGTGACGACGATCTTCCAGGGCGGTAAATTCCTGCTCGACGGCCCGCAATACTGATGCAGGCGGCGCGCCCTATGCTGCAACGTCTCGTCCTGCGCAACCACAGCCTGGCGGCCGAGATCGTGCCGCAGATCGGCGGCAGCCTCGCGCGCCTGGACTGGCTGCGCGGCGCACAACCGGTGCCACTGCTGCGCGGCCTGCCGCCGGACTTTTCGGACGTGCCGCAGCCGGGCCAACTGGCCTGCTTCCCGCTGGTGCCGTGGTCGAACCGGATCGCGTCGTCCGGCTTCGACTACGACGGCAAGCAGTATGTGCCGACGCCGAACCGCCCGGGCGAGAAGGTCGCGATTCACGGCGATGGCTGGCAGCAGCCATGGGACGTGCAATCGCTGACCTTCGATTCGATCCTGCTGCGCCTGACCCGCCACGAATTCGCGCCGCTCGCGTATGACGCCACGCTGCGCTACACACTCGATGGCGACGCACTGATCGTCGAACTCACCGTGCGCAATGCCGGCGCTGTGGCGCTGCCATTCGGACTGGGTCTGCATCCATGGTTGCCCGACCCGGGCGGCGCGCAGCTGCAGGCGCGCGCCGATGCGGTCTGGCTGTCGGGCGCCGACAAGCTGCCGTCGAGCCGGCGCGCCGTACCTGCGCACTGGGACTACCGCACATTCGCACCGCTGCCAAAAGAGGCCGTCGACAACGCGTTCGCCGGCTGGGACGGTGTCGCGCGCGTGCGCTGGCCGGGGCGGGGCGTGGGCCTTTCGATCGAGGCGGCGATGGATTACTTCATCCTTTACGCACCACCGGGCCGCGATTTCTTCTGCTTCGAGCCGGTCGACCATCCGATCAACGCCCACAACATGCCGGGCTACCCTGGCCTGACCGTGCTGGCGCCCGGCGCCAGTGTGAGCCGCTCGGTCATCTTCCGGGGCGAGTCGCTGTGACACGCTGGCCGCTGGCGATCTGGCTGCTGTTGCCGGTCGCCGGCGCCGTCAACATCGCTACCGCCCAGCCGTACAACGCCGATACCACGTACCGCAAGCTCGTCGCCGCCTATCCCGACATCCGCATCGCCAGCAGCACGGCGCCGGCGCCGGTCCGGGTGCGCAAGGACATCGTCTACGCGCGCCGGGGCGAATTGTCGCTGGCGCTCGACCTGTATTCTCCGGGGCCGCGCGACCAGGCGGCGCCACTGGTCGTGCTGGTGCATGGCGGCGGCTGGCGCAGTGGCGACCGTAGCGAGATGGCGCCGCTGGCAGCAAGGCTGGCCGCGCGCGGCTACGCGGCGGCCACGGTCAGCTATCGCTTGTCGGGTCAGGCGCGCTATCCGGCGGCGATTGATGACGTCAAAGAGGCATTGCGCTGGCTGCACGCGCATCCCGATGTCCACGGCGCCGACGTAGACCGGATGGTGATCGCGGGCGGTTCGGCTGGCGGGCAGATTGCTGCATTGGTCGGCATGACGAGCCAGGGCGCCGTGCAGGCGGTCATCAATATCGACGGGCTGTCGGATTTCACGAGCGAAGAAGCACTGCGCCACGAAGACGATCCGAGCAAGAACCCGTCCGCCGCCGGTGCCTGGTTTGGCGGGCGCTACGCCGAGCAGCCGGCGCTCTGGCAGCAGGCCTCGCCGATCAACCACGTGAGCAGGGCGAGTCCGCCGGTGTTGTTCATCGTGAGCAGCGTGCCGCGGTTTTCGGTCGGCCGCGAAGCGATGACGGCAAAGCTGCACGAGCACGGTGTTGTTGCCGAGATGGTCGCGTTGCCTGGTACGCCGCATTCATTCTGGTTGTTCGATCCGTGGGTCACGCCAACGGTCGATGCGATGACCGATTTTATGGAGCGCGTGTTTGGTGGGGTGCCTGGCGGGTGATGTCATATGCGTCTTGTGATGTCGTCTATCAGGAGATTCTAGATGAATCTTCCTGTCTGCCAGTGCTGCATCCGTGCAAATGCCAGTGAGCGCGTAGATGTTAACGTGAGATACTAAATTTCACACGCAAGTTCGATGCACCCTATTTTTTCAGTGCGACGTTGGATACCTGTCCATTTCATTTTTATTTTAAAGAAAATTCTTTTAATTTCAATGGCCGTATGGTAGATTTCTTACTTGATCGAATGTAAATACATTTCGGAATTATAGTGTAGTCATAATTCCGCACCCGTTGCCATCGGATAGGATTAACTAGAATGAAAATCTCTTTTCGTCTGATAATTGGCGTACTGATTTGGCTTTCTTTAAGCGGATGCCAACATGGAAAGTTAACCGCGGATGATAGAAAGGAGTGTCCATATAACGGTGCTATCGATCGAGCTTCGCGAGAACACTTCGATCCAGAATCTGAACCCCGCCCCTCAAAAAGTCCGATTGTGAAGGTTATTGAATTTACTGAAGAGGGAGAACTCCATGATCGTTGTCAATGGAGCGATGCGATTTTCGAAATTCGTGGTGGAAATCAAAGGATAGCTAAGGACAAAAATTCGAAGTTCGTTGTGATTTATGTACATGGGTGGAAACATAATGCTGAAGAGAGCGATAGCGATCTTAAGAATTTCACCTCTTGGATTAAGAATATGTCTGATAAAGGGGCCGAAAACACTGATGTTGTAGGAATTTATGTATCCTGGCCGGGTCAATCCATTCCGCTCCCAATATTTGATAATCTGACTTTCTGGGGAAGAAAAGGCGCTGCCGACCGAGTTAGCATAGGAGGGAACTTCTCGAAGTTTCTTAGCGCAGTTGAAAATGTCCGACGTCAGCGAAAAAATGATGATGACTTTATAGTAGGCATTGGTCATAGCTTTGGAGCACGAATTCTATTTAGTGCTGCATCTCCAATAATACTTCATGAACTTCAGACCCATCATCCTGGTGAACGTTTCGGAATATATAAGCCTTTTAAAGGTGTTCTTGACTTCACTATATTGCTCAATCCGGCCTTTGATGCAGCTAGATATACTGCATTCGACTCAACCCGACGCTGGCAAGAAAAGTTTCATCAGCGCCAGCAGCCGATCTTATTATCCATAGCCACCGAAAACGACTATGCAACGCGCTTCGCCTTTCCTCTCGGACAGTTGATAGGTACCCGATGGCATGAGCGAGAAAAAATCACTTTAGGAAATTATACAAACTACACAACCCACGAAATAAAAATTTCTTCGGAGTCCAAATTTTCATCCGAATACGAGGATAATTGGTATAGTCATTTTTGCAGCAATAATGTTTGCCTGGAGCGGACGAGGGCCGATGATCGAGCAACATCCCCGTTTTTAGTTGCCAAAACTAACTCGTCAATTATTGATGGGCATAACGGAATTTGGGGTAAAACGATTCAGTCTTTTGTTGCAGATTTTCTCCGTAAAATTAGGCAGGAGTCGAGGATGGTCGTATCTGAAAAAGATTAATAAACAGCGCGGTGAGCTGACAAGCGGGTGAAAAATTTCAATATGAGTACTGCAATTAGTATTGCGCCATTCTTGGTATTGCCGCGATGACCGATTTTATGGAGCGCGTGTTTGGTGGGTCGCCTGGCGGGTGATGTCGCAATGCGAGTGGCGTGCATCGTTACAAAGCGCGTTTTTTCTCGCAGAAATCGTCGCTATAGTGACAGCGGGCGCCATTGTGCGGCAAACATTGTGGGTAAGGTTCATGACATTCAGGCTCTGCTGCGCTGTAATCAGCGTCGCTTTGGCGTTCGGTGTGCCGGCGCATGGTGAGGAGGCGGCCCAAGCGCGGGAGCAGACGGTCAAGCGCCAGATCATCGAAGAGTCCATCGCGTCGTATCCTGGCCGCTGCCCTTGTCCTTACAATGTGACGCGAAATGGCAGTGCCTGCGGTGGACGAAGCGCCTGGAGCCGGCAGGGCGGTTACGCACCGATCTGCTACGAGCGAGAAATAACGGCGGATGCCGTGCGTGCACGGATCGAACAGACCCGCCAATCACGGGCGCGGGCAAATCGCGCGCCGCAATCGGACTAGTCGACCTTTTCACCAGCTATCGCTTTCCAGAGGAACCAGGCATGCAACGCTGTTACTGCCGTATCTTGTCCGTCGTGGTGTTCACGTTTTTCACCGTTACCGCCGCCAACGGTCAGGCGCAGACGCCGGCCCCCGGCCGGCCTGAACGCGTCACCGCGCTGCTTCCCGAGATCGACCGCATGTACGCGGCGCTCGCTGTCAGAGAGCATCTCCCGGGCCTGGTCTACGGCGTGGTCCTGGACGGCAAGCTCGTGCATGTGCGGGCGCTCGGCCTGGCCGACGTCGAGCGCAAGATCGCTGCGAGCAGCGCCACTGAATTTCGTATCGCCTCCATGACCAAGAGCTTCGTGGCGATGGCGGTGCTGAAGTTGCGTGACGGTGGCAAGCTGCGCCTTGACGATCCGGTTGCCGATTATCTGCCCGAACTGCGCGACGTCACGCTGCCGACCTCCGACTCGCCGGCAGTGACGATTCGGCATCTGATGACCATGACCACCGGGCTGCCCGAAGACAACCCCTGGGGCGACCGCCAGATGGCGTTGTCCAGTCGCAGGCTCGAACAGCTGATTGCCGGCGGCCTGTCGTTTTCCACCACGCCCGGTCAGGGCTTCGAATACAGCAACCTCGGCTACATCATGCTGGGCAAGGTGGTCAGCAAGGTGTCCGGCATGCGCTTTCAGGATTACGTCACGCGCGAGATCCTGCAGCCGCTGGGCATGACCAGCACACGCTGGGAATACACACAGGCGGCGCCGGGTAAGCTTGCGTTGGGATACCGGTGGGATCGCGATCGGTGGGAGCCCGAACCAATCCTGCCTGACGGCGATGGCGCCGCCATGGGCGGCTTGATCACCACTGCCGACGACTTCGCACGCTACGTGGCATTCCACCTCGATGCGTGGCCAGCCCGCAGCGGACCGGAGCGGGGCCCGCTGCGCCGGGCGTCGGTGCGCGAGATGCAACAGCCGCATGTCTTCACCGGATTGTCCGCCAACGCAACCATGCTAGATGGAAAAACACGCAATCCCGACGTGAGCTTCTACGGCTACGGCCTTGACACGCAGCGTGATAGCCGCGATGTGGTGATCACCGGTCACTCGGGCGGCTTGCCGGGGTTTGGCAGCCAGTTCTATTTTGCGCCCGCGCATGGCGTCGGTGTCTTTGCCTTCACCAACCTGCGTTACGGTCCGGTGTATGGCCGCACCGGCAAGGCACTCGCGATGCTGATCGAGCAGGGCGGTCTTGGTCCACAGCCGGTGCCCGTGTCGGCCATCCTGGCGACGCGCCACCGGCAGGTCGCGCAACTGGTGCAGTCGTGGGACGAAGGTTTGGGCAACGCGATCGCCGCCGACAACCTTTTCCTGGATCGCTCGCGCGACGAGTGGATGGCCCACGCGCGTACAACGCTGAGCGCGATTGGCAAGGTAACCTCGGTCGGGCCGATCGCCGCTGAAAATGCCTTGCGCGGTACGTTTGCGCTCATCGGCGAGCGCGGTGTTGTGAACGTCGGCTTTACATTGACACCCGAGCGCGAGCCGAAGGTGCAGGAGATCACCCTCACGGCGCAGAAGCCCTGAGCGCCTTCCCTTGGTTATCAGGGGCATGTGGTCTTGTCTTGGACGATTGCTGTCGCAATCGACCTGCATCACGTAGAATGCGCCGGTCAACCGCCATTCCCCGCGCATGCCACGTTCCATTCTTCATTGCCTGCTATCGCTGTTATTGCTCGTCTCGCAGCAGATGGCGCTGGCGCATGGGCTGTCGCACTGGCATAGCGCGCAGCAGCGCCATGTCATGCAGCAAGCGGGCGGTCAGCCGGACGCACCGGCGCTGCAGGAGTTCTGCGCCGAATGCGCTGCCGACGCCCAGTTGGATGTCGGATTGCCGCTGCCGCAATACCTGGGCCATGTACCGCAAACGGCCGTGGCCGGTCCACTGGCGCTTGGCGCCGACCTTGTGCGGGCGCAGCCCGTCCGCGCGTGCCTGCCACGCGGCCCCCCTCGGGCGAACTGATTCGATCCGCTGTCATCGATGCATTGCCGTGGCGCCGCCGTGGCAATGCCGTTCGCACCCATTTTGCTCGAGGTTGTATCCATGAATATTCAACGTACGCTGCTCGCCAGCGCCATCCTGCTCGCCTGCAATCTGCCCGCCCACGCCCAATCCGCACCCGGGGACGACACCCCGCAGGTGATCGTCACTGCCTCGCCATTTCGCAACAGTGAAAACGACCAGATCCTGACCCCGGCGAAGGTGCTGGCCGGGGACGAGTTGCGCGACAAGGCGGGCAGTTCGCTCGGCGAGACGCTGTCCCAGGAGCTCGGTGTCTCCGCGTCGGCGTTCGGCGCCGGCGCATCGCGCCCCATCATTCGCGGCCTGGAAGGTTCGCGGGTGAAAATGCTGGAAAACGGCATGTCAGTGTCGGACGTGTCGGGTCTGTCGAACGACCATGCGGTATCTGCCGAAGGCGCGGTCGCGCGCCAGATCGAGATCCTGCGCGGCCCGGCGGCGCTGCTGTACGGCTCCGGCGCGATTGGCGGCCTGGTCAATGTCGTCAACGAGCGCATCCCGACCCGGCTCGAAGCCGCGCCGACAGGCCAGGTCGAGACCCGCTACAGCACGGTCGACAATGGCAAGAATGTCTCTGGCAGTGCGGACGCCGCCAGTGGCAAGATTGCCCTGCACGTCGATGGCAACTGGCGCGACACCGGCGATTACCGCATTCCGGATCGCCGGGTCCTGCAGGACCCCGACTCGGCGATGCGCCGCCTGCCGCACTCGGACACGCGCGAAAAAAACCTCGGCGCTGGCGCCTCGTGGGTGGATGCCTGGGGCTACGCCGGTGTGTCGGCGTCGCACCTGAGCAACCTGTACGGTATTCCAAGTGACGAAGGTTCGCGCATCGACCAGAAGCAGGACCGCTACGACTTCGACAGCATGCTCAGGCAGCCGGCGCGCGGCATTGAATCGCTGCGCTTCAAGGCCGGCTATACCGACTATGAGCACGCCGAGCTGGGCGAGGATGGCCCCGAGGTGATCTTCAATAACCGCTCGCTGGAAACGCGGCTGGAACTCACGCACGAGGCCATTGCCGGCCTGCGCGGCACCGTTGGTGCCCAGACCGAGAACACCCACTTCTCGGCGCTCAATGCCGAAGGCGGGCCGGACACCGTGCCGCTCACCCATTCGAAGACGACGGCTTTGTTCATGGTGGAAGAGGGCGATGCCGGTCCGCTGCGCCTGAGCGCCGGCGCGCGCTACGAAAACGTCAAGCGCGAGCCGGTGAGCGGCAGGCAGCGCACCTTTGACCTCGGCTCCGGTTCGGTGGGCGCGGCCTGGCCTTTCATGCCGGGCTACAGCGTGGGGGCAACGCTGTCCTATGCGCAGCGTGCACCTGCCATCGAAGAGCTGTACTCGGCCGGACCGCACGATGCAACCGCCACCTTTGACATCGGCAATCCCGACTTCGACAAGGAAACCTCGCGCAACGTCGAACTGACGCTGCAAAAGAACACGGGCCTGGTGCGCTGGAAAACCAACCTGTTCCGCAACAACATCGACAACTACATCTTCGGCCGCATCGGCGGCGATCTGGTCGACGAGGAAGGCAATCCGGGTGATGAATTGCGCACCCGGACCTTCGAGCAGCGCCGTGCCCGCATTCATGGTGCGGAAGCCGAGCTGACCTATAACCAGACCGGTGCCGGCTGGTCGGGCCGGCTGTTCGGCGATACCTCACGCGGCGAGCTTGGTGACGGCGGCGGCAACCTGCCGCTGCAGCCGGCAGACCGTATCGGCGCCAGCGTCGGCTACCGCGAGGGCGCGTGGCGCGGCGGCCTGTCGCTGGTCCATGCGCGCGGGCAGGATCGCCTGGCCGCCAACGAGCTGCAGGACACCCCGGCTTACAACCAGCTCGACGCCAACCTGTCTTACACGCAGCGCGTGCAGGGCGTTGACCTGACCTGGTTCGTACTGGCGAAGAATCTGCTGAATGACGATATCCGTTTGTCGACCTCAGTGCTCAAGGATATCGCGCCCTTGCCTGGCAGGCGTCTCGTCGTAGGTGTCAGAACGAAGTTCTGAAAGACTGTCAGTACATGGCGGTGCCGGCCGCGCGCGATCTGTCGCGGTCCGGCGCCACCTTCGTTCGACCGCTACACAGGTTGGCCAGATTGGCAGCCTGCACGCCAGGACAAGCATTGCGGGCCTGTTCGGGCCGCACAGGATCCTGAGCTCTCACCGGGTGCAACGCCCGAAGTAAGGTAATTGCAATAATGCGTTAGAAGTTCACAACAAAATCACACATATCGAACACAAAATGTGACTTTCTGTGAATTTTCATTGCTGCAACAGTTTCCTGATGGATACAATTGCCTCAGAAAATGCGATTCGGCGCAGGCCTAGTCGCCGCTTTTTGCATTCAACAAACCACTTCAATTGTAATCCCCAGGAATTTATGAAAACACGTAACATCGTGGTGGCACTCGCTTTGCCATTCGCCGTCGCATCTGCCTTTGCTCAGGATAGTAACGCCGTTCGTATCAGCGGTTTCGGTACTGGCGCTCTCACGTTTTCCGACACCGACCAGGCCGAGTTCGCCCGTTCGAACCAGTCGTCGGGTGTCAAGAAGGATCCACGCACCGGCGTCGATTCGAATCTCGGCCTGCAGGCCGACTATACCGTCAACAGCTGGTTGTCAGTCACCGGCCAGGGTCTGGTGCGCAAGGATGGCGAAGACAGCTTCGGCGCCGAATTGTCGTGGGCCTTCGTCAAGGCCAAACTGTCGGACGACCTGAGCATCCGCGTCGGCCGCATGGCCATGCCGGCCTTCATGATTTCGGAATACCGCAACGTCGGCTACGCCAACACCTTCCTGCGTCCGCCGCAGGAGCTGTATTCGCAGATGCCGCTCAATAACATCGACGGCGCCGACATCACCTGGCAGCAGCAGTACGCCGACACGACCGTCACGGCAACCGCCGCCTACGGCCGCAGCGAGTTCAAGACCTCGGGCGGCCCTACCGCCGAATCCCGCAACCAGTACGCGCTGAACCTGACGGCCGAACATGGCCCGTTCATCGTGCGCGTGGGCCGTAGCGGCACCAAGCTGTCGTCGGAAAGCGCGCAACTGGACGCCGCCGTGATCACGTTCAACAACACCGCTGCCGCCTTCAACATCCCGCAAGTGGCCGACATGGGCGTACTGCTCAACACCAAGGACCGCAAGTACACGTTCACGTCCGCTGGTCTTTCCATGGACTGGAAGAATATCGTCGTCCTGACCGAATACGCCAAGCGCAAGATGCCGGATTCGTTCCTGGGCTCGTCCAAGTCGTTTTACGTGATGGGCGGTTACCGCTTCGGCAAGTTCCTGCCGTACTACACCCACGCCAAGATCATGTCGAAGGGTGTGACCAACACCATCCCTGCGAACTGCCCAGCGGGTGCCTCGTTCGCATGCGCGCCAACGCTGGCGGCGCTGTCGGGCCTGATGAACACGCTGACCACGGCCATCGATGGCACGAGCCAGACCACCGACAGCATCGGTGTGCGCTGGGACTTCACGACCTCGGCCGCGCTGAAGGTCCAGGTCGATCGCATCAAGCCGCAAGGTAACGGCCAGTTCATCAACGTCCAGCCCGGCTTCAAGGGCCCGGTGACCGTCGGCGCCGTCGCGCTTGACTTCGTGTTCTAAGGATTCACCAATGAATCAATTGTTCAAAGCAAGCGTGATCCTGAGCGCACTATTGCTCGCGCTGCCAGCCGCTGCCGAAGTCGTCGTCGTCGTCAATGCGAAAGCCGCCGAGTCGTCGCTGACCAAGGACCAGGTGTCCCAGTTCTTCCTGGGTAAATCGACCGCCATGACCCCGGTCGACCAGGCGGAAAATGCGCCGGCGCGCGCCGAGTTCTACAAGAAGGTCACGGACAAGGATCCGTCGCAGATCAAGGCACTCTGGTCGAAGCTGGTCTTCACCGGCAAGGCCACGATGCCGAAGGAAGTCGGCGACAACGCCGGCGTCAAGAAAGCCGTTGCAGCCGACCCGAAAGCGATTGGCTATATCGACAAGAGCGCGGTCGACGCGTCGGTCAAAGTGGTCTACGCCGGTTCCTGATCATTTATCGGTACCCCGCCGCGCGTGCGGCGGGTTTTGACTTCAGGAGCAGGCAGCATGAGTATCAAACGCAGGATCTGGGCACTGCCGATCATCTCGGCCATCATCTTTACCCTTGGGGTCGCCGTCAGTGCCGGCATCGCCAACAAGGCACTCACGTCGATCCACACGACTGAAAGCGTGGATTACCCGGCGCTCGACATCAGCAAGGAACTGGCGGGCGACATCGAGGCGGTCACCAATGGCTTGCGCGACGCCGTCAGCGAAGGCGACAAGGCGCGCCTGACGCAGGTTGGCGAACAGGCCGACAAGGTGCGGGCCAAGCTGGCCAGCTTCGGCAAGATCGACGGGATGGGGCCAACCGGCGAGCGCCTCAGCAAAGAATTCGAACAGTATTATGCACCGGCGGTTTCCGCCGCCAGGATCATGCTCGACATGGAGCAGGGCGATCCGCAGGCGGTCGTGACGCGCATGCAGTCGACGCTTGCGACACTCAATACCGACGTCGCCAAGGTCAATGAACAAGCGCAGCAGCAATTCAAGGCTGGCATCACGCGCAGCGAAACCAGCGTGACGAATGTCCTGACGGTTACCATCGTCACCGGCCTGATCGTGATTGCCGTGCTGATCGCCGTCTCATGGTTCATGGTGCGCACGATCTGGCAGCAACTGGGCGGCGAACCCGAATATGCGCGCGACATTGCCCGCATGGTCGCCGATGGCAATCTGTCGATGGCAATCCGCATCGAGCCAGGCGACAACAGCAGCTTGCTGGCCGCGCTGTCCGACATGCGCGATCGCCTGGCCAATATGGTCGCCGGCATCAAGACGTCGGCGGACACGATCGCGTCGGCCAGTGGCGATATCGCCAGCGGCAACGCCGACCTGGCCAGCCGCACCGAACTCCAGGCTGGTCGCCTCGAGAACACGACGCGTGCGATGGAAGCCTTGACCGATACCGTGCGCGCCAATGCCGCCAATGCCAACCAGGCGAAGGACCTGGTGGTCTCGGCCAGCGACATCGCCACGCGCGGCGGCGAAGTGGTGGGCAATGTGGTGTTGACCATGAGCGCCATTAACACGTCGGCCACCAAGATCGTCGAGATCATTTCCGTGATCGATGGCATCGCGTTCCAGACCAATATCCTGGCGCTGAACGCCGCAGTCGAGGCGGCGCGGGCAGGTGAGCAGGGCCGCGGTTTTGCAGTCGTGGCGTCCGAAGTGCGCAACCTCGCGCAGCGCAGCGCCACCGCAGCCAAGGAAATCAAGGAATTGATTGGCGACTCGGTGTCCAAGGTCGATGCGGGCAGCGCGCTGGTCGATCAGGCCGGTACCACGATGGAACAGATCGTGGCTGCGGTGCGCCGCGTGCAGACGATCATGGGCGACATCAGCGACGCCGGTCAGCGCCAGAGCGAAGGCATCGAGCAGATTGGCCTGGCGATCAGCGACATGGACCAGATGACGCAGCAGAACTCGGCGCTGGTCGAGGAAGCATCGGCCGCTGCGACGTCGCTGACGGATCAGACGGCGCAGTTGTCGGAGGCGCTGGCGGTGTTCAAGCTGGATCACACTGCCGGGCCGCTGGCAGTCAAAGGTGGCCGCGCGGCGCCGCTGGCGCTGGCATAGTAGTGGACGCGTGGACGGCTATGCCGTCCACCCTACAAATACGCAATGATTGCGACGGTCAGAACGCCGCAATGCCGGTCTGTGCGCGGCCAAGGATCAGCGCATGGATGTCATGCGTGCCCTCGTAGGTGTTGACCACCTCCAGATTGACCATGTGGCGGATGATACCGAACTCGTCCGAAATGCCATTCCCACCCAGCATGTCGCGCGCCACGCGGGCGATGTCGAGCGACTTGCCGCACGAGTTGCGCTTCATGATCGACGTGATTTCCGGCGCCGCCGTGCCTTCGTCCTTCATGCGGCCCAGGCGCAGGCAGCCCTGCAGGCCGAGCGTGATCTCGGTCTGCATGTCGGCCAGCTTCTTTTGCACCAGCTGGTTGGCCGCGAGCGGCTTGCCGAACTGCTGGCGGTCCATCGTGTACTGGCGCGCCGTGTGCCAGCAATCTTCCGCCGCACCCAGTGCGCCCCACGCGATGCCGTAGCGGGCCGAATTCAGGCAGGTGAACGGGCCTTTCAGGCCGCGCACGTCGGGGAACGCGTTTTCTTCGGGGCAGAACACATTGTCCATGACGATTTCGCCGGTGACCGACGCGCGCAGACCGAACTTGCCGTGGATCGCCGGGGCCGACAAACCCTTCCAGCCTTTTTCGAGCACGAAGCCGCGGATCGCGCCTTCGTCGTCCTTCGCCCACACGACGAAGACGTCGGCCACGGGCGAATTGGTGATCCACATTTTCGCGCCAGAGAGGCTGTAACCACCCTCGACCTTGCGGGCGCGCGAAATCATCGCGCCGGGGTCGGAGCCGTGGTTCGGCTCGGTCAAGCCGAAGCAGCCGATCCATTCGCCGGTGGCCAATTTGGGCAGGTATTTCTGCTTGGTCGCTTCGTTGCCGAATTCGAAGATCGGCACCATCACGAGCGACGACTGCACGCTCATCATCGAGCGGTAGCCCGAATCGACGCGCTCGACTTCACGCGCGATCAGGCCGTAGGCGACGTAGTTCAGCGCCGGGCCACCGTATTGTTCCGGAATGGTCGGGCCGAGCAGGCCCAGCTCGCCCATCTCGCGGAAGATCGATACGTCCATCGACTCGTGACGAAACGCTTCGAGCACGCGCGGACGCAGCTTGTCCTGGCAATAGGCAGCGCTGGCGTCGCGCACCATGCGCTCTTCGTCCGTCAGCTGGCTGTTGATCAGCAGTGGGTCATCCCAGTGGAAAGCGGCTTTGGTTGTCATGATGATCTCTTCTCTAAAATAGTCGTTACATATTCGGATAGTTCGGGCCGCCGCCGCCTTCGGGCGTCACCCAGACGATGTTCTGGGTCGGGTCCTTGATGTCGCAGGTCTTGCAGTGGACGCAGTTCTGGGCATTGATCTGCAGACGGTCGCCGCCGTCTTCGCGCTTGACGTATTCGTATACCCCGGCCGGACAGTAACGCTGCTCGGGGCCCGCGTATTTCGCCAGATTCACTTCCACGGGCACGCTCGGGTCCTTCAACGTCAGGTGGATCGGCTCGTCTTCGCGGTGGTTGGTGTTCGAGATGAACACCGACGATAGCTTGTCGAAGGTCAGCTTGCCATCCGGCTTCGGATAGACGATCGGCTTGAACTGCGCCGCCGGCTTCAGGCATTCGTGATCGGCGTGCTTGTGGTGCAGCGTCCACGGCGCCTTGCCACGGAACACGATCTGGTCAATGCCCGTCATGATCGTGCCCAGCACGAGGCCCTTGCTCATCCACGGCTTGAAATTGCGCGCCACGTGCAGCTCTTCGTGCAGCCATGATTTTTCAAATGCCGCAGGGAAGCTCGTCAACTCGTCGCCCGTGCGGCCTTCGCCCAGCGCGGCAAACGCCGCCTCGGCCGCCAGCATGCCGGTCTTGATTGCAGTGTGGCTGCCCTTGATGCGGCTGGTGTTCAAAAAGCCCGCATCACAGCCGATCAGCGCGCCGCCCGGGAACACGGTTTTTGGCAGCGATTGGAGGCCGCCGGCGGTAATCGAACGCGCGCCGTACGAGATGCGCTTGCCGCCTTCGAAGAAGCCGCGAATCGCCGGGTGCGTTTTATAGCGCTGGAATTCTTCATACGGCGAAAGGTACGGATTCTGGTACGACAACCCGACCACATAGCCGACTGCAACCTGGTTGTTTTCCAGGTGGTAGAGGAACGAGCCGCCATACGTGTCGTTCGGCAGCGGCCAGCCGGCCGTGTGGATCACCAGGCCCGGCTGGTGCCTGGGCGGATCGATTTCCCACAACTCCTTGATGCCGATGCCGTAGGTCTGCGGATCCTTGCCCTTGTTCAGCTCATACTTCGCCATCAGCTGGCGGCCCAGGTGGCCGCGCGAGCCTTCGGCGAAGAACGTGTATTTGGCATGCAGCTCCATGCCTAGCTGGAATTCGGGACCCGGCTCGCCATCGCGCTTCATTCCCATATTGCCGGTCGCAACGCCCTTGACCGAGCCGTCTTCGTTGTACAGGATTTCGGCGGCTGGGAAGCCCGGGAAGATTTCCACGCCCAGCGCTTCGGCTTGCTGGCCCAGCCAGCGCACCACATTGGCCAGCGAAATCACGTAGTTGCCGTGATTGGCCAGTGCCGGCGGAATGGCAAAGGCCGGGGTCGCATACGATTTGGTTTCGCTCAGGAACAGGACGCGGTCTTCAGTCACGGCCGTATTGAGCGGCGCGCCTTTTTCTTTCCAGTCGGGGATCAGTTCGTTGATCGCGCGCGGGTCCATCACCGCGCCGGACAGGATGTGGGCGCCCAGCTCGCCGCCTTTTTCCAGCACGCAGACGGTGACTTCCTGGCCTTTATCAAGCGCCAGCTGTTTCAGGCGGATCGCCGCCGACAGGCCGGCAGGCCCGCCGCCGACGACCACGACGTCGTATTCCATCGCCTCGCGTGGGCCGTATTGTTCAGTCAGATTCATGCCGTGGCCCCGGTCTCGCGCGAAAAATACAGCCCGTGCAGGTGCTCGAGGCTGACTTCGCTCGCCGCCTGCGACAGCACCACTTTTCCGCTTTGCATCAGGTAGACGTGGTCGGCCACGCCCACTGCGCGGTGGGTGTTCTGCTCGACCAGGATCATCGTGCGGCCATCGTCCTTGAGCCGTTTGAGGATCGCAAACAGTTCATTGACCATCACCGGCGCCAGGCCCAGCGATGGCTCATCGATGATCAGGACCTTTGGGTCGCTCATCAGGCCGCGCGCCATGGCCAGCATCTGCGCTTCACCGCCCGACAGCGAACCGGCCATCTGGCGACGCCGCTCGCGCAGCCGCGGGAACATCTCGAACGAGCGCTCCAGGTTGCGCGCCGCGTGCGCCCGGTGCTGCGGCGCAAAAGCGCCCATCATCAGGTTTTCTTCGACCGTCATGTCGCGAAACACCATGCGGCCTTCGGGAATCATCGCCATCGAGACTTTGTGCATGTCCCAGGTCGGGGTGCCGTTGAGCGGCTTGCCGTCGAGCGTAATTGTGCCTTGCGACACGGGGATCAAGCCCATCATGGCGCGCAGCAGCGTGGTCTTGCCGGCGCCGTTCTGGCCGATGATCGTGGTCAGCTTGCCTGGTGCGATGCTGAGCGACAAATCCCACAGCACATTGATCGCGCCATAACCGGCGCGGACGTTCTGGATTTCAAGCATGGTCGACCTCGCCTCCGGTATAGCTCTTGATGACGGCCGGGTTGTTGAACACCTCGGCCGGCGTACCTTCGGCGATCATGCCGCCGAAGTTCAGCACCGCCACCCGCTGGCACAGATTGCTGATGGTCTCGATGTCGTGCTCGATGATCAGGATCCCGACCGAGAATTTGGCGTGCAGGTCCTTGAGCATGTTCATGAAGTTGCGCTTGCCACTGGTTTCCAGGCCGGCCAGTACTTCGTCGAGCAGCAGCAGTTTTGGATTTGTCGAAAGCGCCTTGGCCACTTCGAGCGCCTTCAGCTCGGTCAGCGCCAGGCCGCTCGATGCATCGCGCCCGGCCTTGGCAGCCAGGTTGGTGAAGTCCAGGATCTCGTCGATGCGGCGTTTGTCGACCGAACCGGTGCCGAAGCGCTGCGCGACTTCCAGGTTCTGGCGCACGGTCAGCTCGTGCATCGGCTGCGGGATCTGGAAGGTACGTCCGATGCCCATGCGCGCACGCTGGTACATCGGCGCCTTGAGCACATCGGCGCCATTGAACAGGATGCGGCCCGTGGTCGGGCGCACCAGCCCCGAAATGGCATTGAACAGTGTGGTCTTGCCGGCGCCATTGGCGCCGACCAGGCCCACCAGATCCCCCGTGCCGACGGCCAGCGTGACATCGTTGACCGCCGTGAGGCCGCCGAAGCGGACGGTGACGTTTTCAAGTTGCAGCATGTTTTTTCCTTAGCGCCCGGCGGATCATGCCCAGCAGGCCATCCGGGCTCGCGATGATCATCACGACCAGCACCACACCAAGAACCAACTGGTGTCCGGTGGGCATGAAGTTCTTGATGAATAACTGGTCGACCAGGTACACCACGACGGCGCCGATCAGCGGGCCGGTGATGGTACGGTAGCCGCCAAAGATCGCCGCGACGATCGGGATCGTCACCCACACCGCACTGAAGGCGTAATCCGGTTCGAGGAAGTTGATGTAGTGCGCATTGAAGGCGCCCACGGCGCCGCACATGAAGGCCGACACCAGCAGCATCAGGCCCTTGAGCAGCGTGTTGTTGACGCCCACCACGCGCGTCGCATCCTCGCTGTCGTGCATGGCGCGCAGGGCCAGGCCGTGCGGGCTGCGGCGGATGACGTCATAGGCCCAGGCAAACAGCAGCACCATCGTCAGGATCACGAGGTAATTGCCGGTGTGGCTGCCGAAATTGTAATCGAACACGGTCGGCAGGGCCGGGATCCTGGCAATGCCGCCAGCGCCGTTCGTGACTGACGTCCATTCGGTCGCAACGATGCGGAAGATGTGCGCGTACGCCAGGATTGCCAGCGCAAAGTAGGGACCGCGCAGGCGCAGGACGGGCAGCATCAGGACCGCCGACAGCACCGCACCGACGCCGCCAAGCACCAGGCCGATGAAGACCGGCACGTTGTACTGCATCGTCAGCACGGCCGACGTATAGGCGCCCACGCCAAAGAACGCCGCATGGCCGAAGCTCACCATGCCGCCCAGGTTGCCCAGCAGCGCCCACGACAGCGCGACGCCGCCAATGATCAGCGAGGCGATGACCAGGCTCATGACATAGCTGTTGCCGCCCAGCGCGAATGGCACCACGAGGTACGTCGCCACCAGCGTGGCGATGAGGAGTTTGTTGAGTTTCATCCGCGCCTCCGTGCCACACCAAACAGGCCATTGGGCATCACGAACAGCACCACCAGGAACAGGCCCATGCCAGCCAGCTCTTGCAGCGCCGAACTGGCCAGCGTGATCGTCAGCGATTCGGCCACGCCCAGCAGGATTGCGCCGATCAGCACGCCAGGGATCGAGCCGAGGCCCGCCAGCACGGTGATGATGAACGCTTTCACGGTCAGTACGCTGCCGTAGCCCGGCGTGACGACGCCATAACTGAACAGGGCAACACCGGCAAAGGCGGCCAGGATGCCGGCCACGATGAACGACACCAGCTCGGTGCGGCCAGGGTTGATCCCCATCAGCTTGGCCGCGTCGCGGTTGCTCGACACGGCGCGCACGGCGCGGCCATACCAGCTGCGCGACAGCCACCACCACAGCGCCACGATCAGCACGAGGCTCACGCCAAAGAACAGCACTTCGCTGCGCATGCTGTAGAGCTCGCCGACGATGAAGGCTTCCTGCATCCAGGTCGAGCTCGTGGTGCGCACGTCGGCGCTCCAGATCATCAGGACCAGGTTGGTGAGGATCACGCCGACGCCGAAGGTCAGGGTCAGCGAATTGATTTCGCGGTGCACCGTCACCCGGCTGACCAGGAAATACAGCAGGCTCGAGGTGATGGTCACGATGATCACGGCGGCGGGAATCGCGGCCAGCGGATTCCAGCCGAGTTGCGATTCGACCGTGTAGGCAATGTAGGCCGCCAGCAGTACCAGTTCACCGTGCGCCAGGTTGATCACGTTCATGGCGCCAAACACGAGCGCCAGTCCCAGTGCAATCAGGGCGTAGGAGCCGCCCTGCAACAACCCGGAATACACGGCTTGTAGAATCAAGTCCGTCATTTCTGCATCCAATCGATTATTCACGCGGGCAGGGGGATCCTGCCCGTCTCGCTCATGCGCTCACTCATGCGCTCACAGCATTACCAGGGCAGGCCCGGGTACACCGGCTTGGCGGTGGCCGATTCTTTCGGCCACACCAGTTCGACTTTCTTGCCCTGGTGCTGGCCCATGCGCTGCGTGAAGTTCGGGTTGTCGCCCCGGGCATCGAACTGCACCCGGCCGATCAGGGTCTGGCGATCGGTCTTGCGCATTTCTTCGATTACGCCGCCTTTTTTCAGCGTGCCCTTGTCGGCGGCGCGCGCAATTGCTTCAAACAGCAGCATCGACTGGACGTAGCCGAACTGGCCCAGGTAATCCGGGTCCTTGTTCAGCAGCGCCTTGTAGCCGTCGGCAAAGCGCTTGCCTTCTTCGGTCGAGAACTGCACCGGGAATGGCAGTACGGCAGTGCCGTACACGTTTGGCATCAGGTCCGGGAAATCGGCCGCCATCTTTGGCGTTGCCAGCGACCACACGCCGGCGACGCCCTTGATGCTTGGCTTGAGGACCCGCGCGGCGCGCAGGATGCCGACGTAGTCGTTTTCGTAGCCGACCATGACGATGAATTCGGAGCGGTCGCGCAGTTTCACCTTGTTGATGATCGGCTTGAAGTCGGTGATCAGCGGGTCGAACGCGTGCGTGACGACTTTGACGCCCTTGGCTTTCAGCGTTTTCTCGACGTCTGCGGCCAGGCCGTGGGTCGCATCCTTGGTCGAATAGATGATCGAGACCGACTTGACGCTCAGGTCGGTGAGCAGACCGACGAGGGCCTTCTGGTAACCCTGGGTATTATTGATGCGGAAGAAATTCTTGCGCCCGGCATTGACCAGGCCATCGTCGACGCCGCCCGAGGTGACGTAGGCCAGCCCCAGTTTGCCGGCGGCATCCGACGCGGGCGAGATATTGTTGGACGCGTAGCCGCCCGTGATGGCGACCACGTTCTGGCTGGCCAGTTTTTCCACTGCAGCCACGGCCTTGGCCGGCGCCGATTCGTCGTCGACCGTGATCAGTTTGATGGTGTGCTTGCCGTTGGTCTTGTTGAAGACCTCAGCCGCGACGCGGATGCCTTCCTGGGTGCCCAGTCCGACGCGGGCCAGCGGCCCGGTCAGCGGAATCTGCACGCCGACCAGAAATTCTTCGGCACTGGCCAGGTTGATGCTGCCGACGGTGCCCAGTGCCAGGATGGCGAGGACGATCTTGTTTGCCTTCATCATGTCTCCGTTATTTTTTAGTGAATGTAGGAATAGTCAAAAACGACGGCAAGCCGGGGGCCTCACCGCATGGGCGGCGTCGCTCCTTGATTGCCGGTACCACGGCACCGCTAGCCGATATGCCGGCCCATGCTGATTTCCACGTTGCGCACCAGTTGCACCAGGCGCGGACCGAGGTCCTCGACCAGTTTTTCGTAGGGCAGCAAAAAGGCCGGGCCGCCGCAATTGAATGCCATCGTCCGGGCGATGTCCTGGTCAAGCAGCGGCACGCCGACTGCGCTGATGTTGGCATCCCACAGGCCGGACGACAGGACAAAGCCGCGGTCCTGGTAATCCTTGAAGCCCTGTTCGATGTCGGTCTTGATCTTGGGCCAGTTGGTGTCGGCCGTCAGGCGGATATGGTCCATCAAAAAATCGCGGTCGGTTTGCGGCAAGCCGCACAGATACGCCTTGCCCATCGCGGTGGTGGCCAGCGGGATGCGCGAACCGGCATCGCGCCGCAGCGTCACCGCAGCGCTGCCACGGCAAGCCTCGACATACACCATGTGCAGGCGGTCGCGGATGCCGATCGCCACGCTACATTGGGCGTATTCAGCCAGTTCCTGCATGGCCGGCCGGGCCAGTTTGCGCACGTCGAGATTGGCGAGCAGGGTGTAGCCGAGCGCCAGCACCGGTGCGCCGAGCTGGTAACGGCCCTGGTCGGCCGAATAGGTCAGATAGCCGAGTTTGGTCAGCGTATAGGTCAGGCGTGAAATCGTCGGCTTGGGCATGCCGGTGCGTTTGGCCATCTCGCTATTGGTGAGATACGCCTCGCCGGGGCGGAAGCAGCGCAGAATTTCCAGGCCGCGCGCCAGGGCCGTGACGAACTGGCGGTCTTTGCCGTTGTCTTCGTCGGGTGCGTCGTCCTGCGGCGCTTGTGGTAACCCTTCCGGTAGCGCTTGCGCGGTGGCAGGTGTCGCCAGCAAAGGGTCTTCCAGTGACTGGATCGAGTCCATTCTTGTCTCCTATGCCCGGCATCTCCGGCTGGGCTTGAGTCGGATATTCACATACCGAAAACGGGAGTGTCAACAGTTTTTGTGAAATGGTCGTTCGCAGAGCGAAACACCTAGTATGAGTAATTACGGTAATTCGATACATTTCGCAGAGCGAATCACTGGATCTTCCGGTTTTTCCCGCAAAAGCGGCACCGTGAAGTCGTTTACATTTTCGCGAAAAATCGGTTATCGTTGATCGCAACAAGAAATGCAAAACACGGTTTCGCATAGCGAACCGATGTAGCATCCGACATAAAATCAAGGAGACAGCTCATGCACACCGGCGCAACTGGCCCGGTCGCTCGTGCCATGCACGGCGACATTCTTGTCGTCACTATCGACAATCCTCCCGTTAATGCGCTCGGCGTCGATGTCCGGCGCGGCCTGACCGCGGCGATCGACGCAGCCGGGGCCGACGCTGCGGTCAAGGCCGTGCTGATCGTCGGCAGTGGCAAGACCTTCATCGGCGGCGCGGATATCCGCGAATTTGGCAAGCCGCCAATGGCGCCGTTCCTGCCCGACGTCTGCAACGGTATCGAAGCCTGCAGCAAACCGGTCATCGCCGTCATCCACGGCGCGGCGCTCGGCGGCGGACTCGAGATCGCGCTGGCGGCGCACTACCGCCTGGCGCTGCCGGCAGCAAAACTGGGTTTGCCCGAAGTGGCGCTTGGCCTGCTGCCGGGCGCAGGCGGCACCCAACGCACACCGCGCCTGATCGGCGCCGCGGCAGCGCTCGACCTGATGCTGAGCGGTCGCCACGTGGGCGCGGCCGAAGCGGCAAAACTGGGCCTGGTCGACCGGGTGGTGGATGGCGCCGATCCGCTCGCAGCCGGCCTGGCGTATGCGCAGGAGCTGGTGCAGGGCGGGGCGCCGGTGCGCCGCACCCGTGACGCCAAGCAGCTCGCCGACACGGCAGCCCAGCGCGCCGCGATCGACAGCGCACGCGCCGAGACGGCCAAAAAATCACGCGGCCTGTTCTCGCCCCTGAAAATCGTCGATGCAGTGCAGGGCGCGCTCGAGCTGCCGTTTGACGACGGCCAGGCGCTGGAGCGCAAGCTGTTCCTCGAATGCCTCGACAGCCCGCAGCGCGCCGGGCTGGTGCATGCCTTCTTCGCCGAGCGCGAAACCGCCAGGGCGCCCGAGACGCGCAGTGCGAAGCCACGTCCGATCGAGCGCATCGGCGTCGTTGGTGGCGGCACGATGGGCGCCGGCATCGCCGTTGCCGTCCTCGATGCCGGCTTGCCGGTCACGATGATCGAGCGCGACGACGAGGCGCTGGCGCGTGGCCGCAAGCATGTCGAGAAGGTATATGACGGCCTGATCGCCAAGGGCCGCATCACGCCGGACGCCAAAGACGCCACCATGGCGCGCTTCAATGGCAGCACGTCGTACGACGCGCTGGCCCAGGCCGATCTCGTGATCGAAGCGGTGTTCGAGGACATGGCCGTGAAACACGCCGTGTTTGCCGAACTCGATCGCGTCTGCAAACCCGGCGCCGTGCTGGCCACCAATACGTCCTACCTCGACATCGACGAGATCGCGGCGGCCATCTCGCGCCCGCAGGACGTCGTCGGCCTGCACTTCTTCTCGCCGGCGAACATCATGAAGCTGCTCGAGATTGTGGTACCGGCCAAGGTGTCCGACGACGTGGTCGCCACCGCCTTCGACCTGGCCAAGAAGCTGCGCAAGGTGCCGGTGCGTGCCGGTGTGTGCGACGGTTTCATCGGCAACCGCATCCTCGCCGTGTACGGCCAGGCCGCGCACGCGATGATGGAAGACGGCGCATCGCCCTACCAGATCGACAAGGCACTGCGTGACTTCGGCTACCCGATGGGCCCGTTCCAGGTCTCGGACCTGGCCGGTGGCGACATCGGCTGGGCCACCCGCAAGCGGCGCGCGCCCACGCGTGACCCGCGTGCGCGCTACGTTCAGATTGCCGACCGCCTGTGCGAACGGGGCTGGTTCGGCCAGAAGACAGGGCGTGGCTATTACCTGTATCCGGACGGCGCCCGTGTCGGCACGCCCGACCCCGAAGTCGAGGCCATCATCGATGCGGAACGTGAACGCGCCGGTGCACTGTCAGGTAAAGCGCCGCGCAGCTTCAGCGACGCCGAGATCGTGCGCCGCTACCTGGCCGCGATGATCAACGAGGGCGCCAATGTCGTGCACCAGAAGATCGCCCTGCGGCCACTCGATGTGGACGTGACGTTCGTGCACGGCTACGGCTTCCCGCGCTACCGCGGCGGCCCGATGCACTATGCCGACACGGTCGGCCTGCCCACGATCCTGGCCGACATCCGCGAGTTTGCCAAGGAAGACCCGCTGTCCTGGCAGCCGTCGCCGCTGCTGGTCGAGCTGGTCGACAAGGGCGCCAATTTTGCCAGCCTGAATCAATCCGCGTAGACCCTATCGCCATCAATTTGTCAGGAGACTCGCCATGCGCGAAGCTGTCATCGTTTCAACCGCCCGTACCCCGCTCACCAAAGCGCACCGCGGCGAATTCAATATCACCCCCGGCGCCCAGCTGGCCGCGTTTGCCGTGCGCGCCGCCGTCGAGCGCGCCGGTATCGATCCGGCCATGATCGAGGATGCGATTCTTGGTTGCGGCTACCCGGAAGGCACCACTGGCCGCAACGTCGCGCGCCAGAGCGTGATCCGCGCCGGCCTGCCGATCACGATCGCCGGCACCACGGTCAACCGCTTCTGCGCCTCGGGCCTGCAGGCGATCGCCATCGGCGCCGGCCGCATCATCGTCGACGGCGCGCCGGCCATCATCGCCGGGGGCGTGGAAAGCATCTCGCACATCCGCAGCCGCGACAGCGGCGACAGCGGGATCGACCCGTGGATCCTGGAACACAAGCCGGACCTGTATCTGCCGATGATCGACACCGCCGACATCGTCGCCGCGCGCTACAACATCAGCCGCGAAGCGCAGGACCGCTTCTCGTTCGAGTCCCAGCGCAAGACCGAGGCGGCGCAGCTGGCCGGCCGCTACAGCGACGAGATTGTCGCCTGCACCACGACCATGGCCGTCACCGACAAGGAGACGAAGGAAGTCAGCCACCGTGAAGTCACGATCGCCGAAGACACCTGCAACCGGCGCGGCACCACCTATGAAGGCCTGGCCAAGCTGGCGCCGGTCATGGGCGAAGGTAAATTCGTCACCGCCGGCAATGCGTCGCAGCTGTCCGATGGCGCGTCGGCCTGCGTGATGATGGAAGCAAAAGAAGCCGAGCGCCTCGGCTTGACCCCGCTGGGCGCCTTCCGTGGCATGGCGGTGGCGGGCTGCGAGCCGGATGAAATGGGCATCGGCCCCGTGTTCGCGGTGCCCAAGCTCTTGAAGCGCTTCGGCCTGACGGTGGACGACATCGACCTGTGGGAGCTGAACGAAGCGTTTGCCTCGCAGGCGATCTACTGCCAGCAGCAACTCGGCATCCCCGACGAGCGCCTGAACGTCGACGGTGGCGCGATATCGATCGGCCATCCGTTCGGCATGACGGGCGCGCGCCTGGCTGGCCACATTCTGATTGAAGGCCGGCGCCGCGGCGCGAAGTACGCCGTGGTCACGATGTGCATCGCCGGCGGCATGGGCGCTGCAGGCCTGTTCGAGATTTTCTAAAGGATCATCATGGATTTACATTTCACCCCTGAGCAAGAGCGCTTTCGCGACGAGGTACGGGCATTCCTGGCCGAGAAGCTGCCGCAGGACCTCTCAAGCAAGGTCGCCAATGGCAAGCACCTGTCGAAGGCCGACATGGAGCGCTGGCATGCGATCCTGAATGAGCGCGGCTGGCTGGCGAATCACTGGCCGGAAGCATACGGCGGCCCGGGCTGGGACGCCATTGAAAAATTCATCTTCGAGACCGAGTGCGCGCTGGCCAATACGCCGCGCATCGTGCCGTTCGGCGTGAACATGCTGGGCCCGGTCCTGATCAAGTACGGCAACCAGGCGCAGAAGGACTACTGGCTGCCGCGCATCCTGGATGGCTCGGACTGGTGGTGCCAGGGGTATTCGGAGCCGGGCGCCGGTTCTGACCTGGCGGCGGTCAAGTGCAGCGCCGTGCGCGGTGTGGACGCCGAGGGCGAGCATTACATCGTCAATGGCCAGAAGACCTGGACCACGCTCGGCCAGCACGCCAACATGATTTTCTGTCTGGTGCGCACCGATGCGGGCGCCAAGAAGCAGGAGGGCATCAGCTTCCTGCTGATCGACATGCAGTCACCGGGCGTGGACGTGCGGCCCATCACACTGCTCGATGGCGAGCGCGAAGTGAACGAAGTGTTCTTCACCGATGTGCGGGTGCCGGTGCAGAACCTGGTCGGTGAAGAGCATCGCGGCTGGACCTGCGCCAAATACCTGCTGACCTATGAGCGCACGAATATCGCCGGGGTCGGCTTCTCGATGGCGGCGCTGGCGCGCCTGAAGCGCATCGCGCAGGAGCAGACGCGCGGCGGCAAGCCGCTGGCCGACGATCCGGGCTTCGCGCGCCGCCTGGCGCTTGTCGAGATCGACCTGGAAAACATGAAGACCACCAATCTGCGCGTGATCGCGGCGGTGGCTGGCGGTGGCGTGCCCGGTGCGGAGAGCTCGATGCTCAAGATTCGGGGCACCGAGATCCGCCAGGAGATCAATGCGCTGACGCGGCGCGCGATGGGCGTGTATGCGCGGCCGTTCACGCAGGACATGCTCGATGCGGCCAATGATGGCCCAAGCTTCGGGCCAGATTTTGCGGTCGCGGCGTCGGCGCAATACTTCAACAACCGCAAGCTGTCGATCTTCGGCGGCTCCAACGAGATCCAGAAAAACATCATCTCCAAGATGATCCTCGGACTGTAAGGGCAAGCGACATGAACTTCGAACATACAGAAGAACGGCGCATGCTGGCCGATAGCCTGAACCGCTTCATCGCCCAGCAATATCACATCGAAGCGCGGCACAAGATCGCCGCCTCGCCAGAAGGCTTTTCCAACGCCATGTGGCAGCAGTTCGCCGAACTGGGTGTGGTGGGCATGCTGCTGCGTGAAGAAGACGGCGGCTTCGGTGGGGCCGGTTTTGACATCGCGGTCGTGTTCGAGGCGCTGGGCCGTGGCCTGGTGCTCGAGCCGCTGCTGGGCAGCGCCGTGCTGGCGGCCGAAGCCATTGCGGCAGCTGGCAGCGATGCGCAAAAAGAGGTATTGGCAAGCATCGCCGATGCGTCAGTCATCGCCGCGTTTGCCCACGACGAACCGGGCGCGCATTACGAACTGGCGCGCGTTGCGACGAGCGCGCGCCGCGACGGCGATGGCTGGGTAATCGACGGTGCCAAGGCCGTCGTGGCCAACGCTGAACAGGCTCAGTGGATCGTCGTGTCGGCGCGCACCGCGGGCGCGGTCGATGACGAAGCGGGTATTTCGCTGTTCCTGGTCCCTGGCGATGCGGCCGGCCTGTCGATGGTGGGCTCACCGACGATGGACGGCGGCCGTGTGGCCGAGCTGACCTTCAGCGGCGTGAAGGTCGGCGCTGACGCGCTGCTCGGTGAGCCGGGCCAGGGTTTTGCGGCGCTCGAGCGCGCCGTGGGCCGCGGCGTGCTGGCGCTGTGCGCGGAAGCGCTGGGCGCGATGGAAGCGGCCAAGGAAGCGACCCTCGACTACCTGCGCACGCGCAAGCAGTTCGGCGTCGTGATCGGTAGTTTCCAGGCGCTGCAGCACCGCATGGCCGACCTGCTGCTCGAGATCGAGCAGGCCCGCTCGGCGGTGATCAATGCCGCGTCTGCCCTGGACGCCGACCGCATCACGCGTGAGCGCAGCCTGTCGGCGGCGAAAGCCAGCATTGGCCGGATCGGCACGCTGGTGGCGGAAGAATGCATTCAGCTGCACGGCGGTATCGGCATGACCTGGGAGCTGCCGCTGGCGCACTACGCCAAGCGACTGGTGATGATCGATCATCAGCTGGGCGACGAAGACCATCACCTGGCGCGCTACATTGCCCTCGGGCGCGAGTCTACTGAAACCAGCGAGACCGCAGCCGCATGACTGCCCCTGGCATCGTGATGCGCACGGACGGTGCGGTGCGCATTCTCGTCAACAGCAATCCGGCGGCGAAGAATGCGATCACCCCGGCGCTGTACGACGCGCTGCCGGCCGCGCTCGAACAGGCGGCGCAGGACCCGGCCATTGGCGCCATCGTGCTGGTCGGCGACGGCGACTTTTTCTGCGCCGGTGGCGACTTGCGCCAGCTGGCCACGCGCCGCGCGCTGGCGCCGGACGAGCGGCGCGCAAAGGTCGAGCGCCTGCACCACCTGGTGCGCTCGCTGCGCGCCTGCCCGAAGCCGGTGATTGCCGCGGTCGAGGGCGGGGCGGCCGGCGCGGGCCTGTCCCTGGCGCTGGCGTGCGATATGGTGGTCGCGGCCGACGATGCGTTCTTTTCGATGGCGTATGTCAAGGTTGGCCTGAGCCCCGATGGCGGCGCGACGGCGTTTCTGTCGCGCTGCATGTCGCGCCAGTTGCTGACCGAGCTATGCCTGCTGGGCGAGCGCCTGCCGGCCGCGCGCCTCCATGCGCTGGGCGCGGTCAACCGTTTGGCCGCGCCGGGGCAGGCGCTGGCCGAGGCGCTGGCTCTGGCGGCGCGCGTGGCCGCCGGGCCAGTCAATGCCAACGGGCGCATCAAGGTGCTGTGCGAGAATGCCGGGGCCGCAAGCCTGGCCGCGCAGCTCGACCTGGAAGCCGCGCTGATGGTGCAGTCGCAGGGCGACGACGAAGCGCAGGAAGGCATTGCGGCCTTCTTTGACAAGCGCGCGCCCGCTTTCGCGGCGCTGCGGGGCGCTGCAGCCACGGATCGGCCACAAGAATGACGTTTGCCGGCTCTCCTGGAGAGGCCGGGTATCTGGAGTGTTATGACTGACAAATCTGCTTTGCCTCTGTCCGGCGTGCGCGTACTGGATTTCTCGCGCGTGCTGGCCGGGCCGTGGTGCGCGATGGTGCTGGGCGACCTGGGCGCCGAAGTGATCAAGGTGGAGCATCCGGAGCGCGGCGACGACACGCGCGACTGGGGCATGCGCATCGGCGCCACCGAAACCGCGTACTTCAATAGCGTCAACCGCAACAAGCGTTCGGTGTGCCTCGACCTCAAAACCCCCGAGGCCCAAGCCATCGCCCGGGATCTGATCCGCAAGAGCGACATCGTGATCCAGAACTTCAAGTTCGGCGACATCGAACGCCTTGGCCTGGGCTACGACGCCCTGAAGGACGAGCAGCCGGGCCTGATCTACTGCTCGATCACGGGTTACGACCGCACCGGCCCGGAAGCTGCGCGGCCCGGCTACGACCTGGTGATCCAGGGCGAATCGGGCCTGATGGCGCTCAATGGTGAACCGACGCAGCCGCCGTTGAAATTTGGCGTCGCCGCAGTCGACATGATGACGGGGATGTACGCGGCGCAGGGCGTGCTGGCGGCGCTGTACGAACGCGAGAAGACGGGCAAGGGCCGCCACATCGGCATGGCATTGTTCGACTGCGGCCTGATGATCACCGCCTACTACGGCCTGGAAGCGCTGCTGCGCGGGAACGATCCGCCGCGTTACGGTAATGCGCATCCGTCGATCATGCCGTATGGCGTGTATGAGGCAAAGGATGGTCCACTGGTCGTTGCAGTGGGCAATAACAGCCAGTTCGTGCGCTTTTGCAACGACGTGATCGCGCGGCCAGACATCGCGCTGGATGAGCGTTTCAAGACCAACCTGGCACGCACGCAGCACCGCGACGAACTGATGCCCGAGATCAAGCGCGAACTGGCGCAGCGTACGCGCAGCGACCTGCTTGCGTGTATGAGCCGGGTCGGTATTCCGTGTGGCGAGGTCGCGGGACTGCATGAAGCATTGACGTCGACCCGTGCTCAGCAGGGCGGCCTGGTCAAGAAAATGCCGCATCCTGAAGTGGGTAGCGTTTCTGTACTGGCCTCGCCTTATCGCTTCGACGGTGAGCGCCTGCCGATACGCAGCGCGCCGCCGTGCCTGGGCGAGGGGACGGACGACGTGCTGCACGAGTTGCTCGGCCTGTCGACCGAGACACTGGCCGGCTTGCGCGAGCGCGGTGTCGTTTAACAACGTCAATACGCATCGATACTGCCTGCTGGTTTTGCATGGCGAAATGAACTGGATTAGAATGGAATTTGACCACCATTCTTATCCAGGGCCTTCCCATGCCAGTGAGCGACACCCTTCCTGATGATGTCCAGGCGCATGATGCGGCCGAGGCGCCGCGTGGCGCCGAAGAGCGCTACTTCATCACGGCGCTGGCGCGCGGCCTTGAGGTCCTGGCCTGCTTTCGCTCAGCCGACAAGGGGCTGAGCAATCAGCAGATTGCCGAGCGCTGCGGCTTGCCCAAGTCCACGGTCACCCGGATTACCTACACGCTGACTACGCTCGGCTACCTGGCGCAGGAACCCGGCGGGCGTTACACGCTCGGCAGCGCCACGCTCGGCCTGGGCAGCGCCATGCTGGCCCGGCTCGATATCCGCCAACTGGCGCGCCCGATGATGCAGGAGCTGGCCGAATTCTCCGGCACCACCGTGTCGATCGCGATGCGGGACCGGCTGTCGATGATTTATGTGGAAGTGTGCCGCAGCAGCGCGGCGCTGGCGCTGGCGCTGCAGGTCGGCTCGCGCATGCCGCTGGCGACATCGGCGATCGGCCGTGCCTATCTGGCCCGGGCCGCCGAGAATGAACGCAGGGATATCCTGAGCCGGTCGCTGGAGCTGGACGAAACTGCGTTCGAAGCCATGCGCACCGGTCTTGCCAAGGGCTTGAGCGACTACGAGACGTATCGCTGCACGACGTCGTTCGGCGACTGGCAGAAGGACGTCAACGGGATCGCGGTCGGCTTCATGCCGATCGGTGGTAGCCAGATCATGTCGATCAATTGCGGCGGCCCCTCGTCGAGCGTGTCGACCGCCTTCCTGCTCGATGAAGTGCGCCCGCGCCTGATCGAGGTTGCCCGGCGCCTCGAGTCGTAATCAGGCGGCGCTCAATATCCGGCCGTCAGCTGGTCAGGATTCAACGCGTTCATCACCGCAAACACGCCGCTGGCGCGCAGGATCCGGCGCGCGCCGACCTGCAGGAAGCAGTTGGCAAACGCCATCCGCTTGCCCAGTTTCTGCACCTCGACATGCGCTTCGACCCAGTCGCCGGGCCTGGCCGCGTCGATGAAATCGGTGCTCAGGTTGACGGTCACGAACGACTGGCGCCCTTCGCAATACAGCGTCAAGCCGAGACCAAGTGCGGAATCGGCCAGACTGGCCAGCATCCCGCCATGCGCGATGCCGCGCATATTGGTGTGCTTGTCCTCGATGCGCATCGCGAACACGATCTCGCCTTCGCGCTCGGCCTCACCCTTGCGGCAATACAGCTCGCCCAGATTGGCCATGTAAGGCCCCCCGCGGTTGAGGCGTTCAAAGCCGGGCGGGGCGGAGGGTGGTACGGAATGCGCGTCGTCGTGTGTCGTCATCAGAACATGTGCATGATGCCCATCGTGAACCGGTTGGCCGAGTCGCTGCCGACCGCCACGAAGTTCTGGGCCAGGTTGATCTGGTCACTCTTGACGATGCTGTCGGTCGCGGCGTGGCCCACCGAGACATAGCCCGTCGTGCGCTTGCTCATCAGGTAGCGGCCGATCAGGATGAATTGCTGTGCATCGTCCTTCAGGTCGCCCGAGCGCTTGACCTGGTAGGCCGCGGCCGTGACCAGGAAGGCCGGCGCCACCGGCACATCGGCGCCGACGCCGAGCACCGCGATCTTGCGGCCAGTGCTGCGCAGTTCATTCCACGAATAGGTCGACTTGAGCGTCACCCCCGGGAACGCGTACTTGATGCCATACGCGTGCGACGTGAGCAGGTCGGTGTCAGTGATGTTCTTCATGCGCGCATAGGCGCCGGCAACGGCCAGCTTGCCGGTGTTGTACAGCAGCGCGCCGCCCTGGTACGAACTTTTCTGCGCGTTGCCCGCCTGCTCGCCGAAAGCGCGCATCACGGCGAAACTCAGGCCCTTGAACACGGGTGACGTGTACTTGACCGAGTTGTTCTGGCGCAGGGCCGTGCCGCCGTTGTTGGCGCCATAGGGCCCGTACACGGCCGCGTTGTTCATTGCCGAGAACAGCACGTTCGGGCTGCTGGAGGCAAAGCCCAGGCCCAGCGGATCGGCCATGCCGACCGACATGATGCCGACGATGTTCTGGCGGCCGATGTCGATCGCGCCGTAGTTGGTGACGATACCGACCGTGGCTTCGCGGTCGAACAGGCTGGAGCCGGATGGGGTGCCGAAGACGGTGCCGGCGCCGCCCGTGTCATTGAGCAGCGTGCCTTCCAGGCCGAAGCGCGCCTTCATGCCACCGCCCAGGTCTTCCTGGCCCTTGATGCCCCAGCGCGATACCTGCATCTGGCCGGTATCGACCTTGGTCTGGTCGCCTTGCGGGCCGTCGTTGGTCAGGCGGGTCAGGCCGGCATCGATGATGCCGTAAAGGGTAATCGCCGATTGCGCGGACGCGGTCGGTGCGGCTGATACGCAGGCGCATAGCGCTGCCATTGCGATGATGTGTTTCTTCACTCGGGCTGTCTCCATTATTGTGATGGTGCCGGCTCGTCGCCAGCCACCACAATGGCCAACGACAGATCCATGAAGCGGGTTTCTCTTTGCGGAACCAGATCTTCAATAATGAAACTGTAGGTTTTTCCGTTTGGCAGTGTCAACAGGTATTCGCGCCCGGGCCAAGTCTTGGCGCACTCAGGCGCAAAACGTGTCGAAACCGGTACACAGGGTTTTGAGAGGCGAACCAACCATTCTGCCTGGCGAAATGAGAGCGCTTGCAGCGTCGCCAGGTGTCGCTGAAATGCACTCGCCCGCTCAGGGCTTCGGATCCCATCCTTCACCCTCATTGAATCCCGAGAATACGGCGCCCCGGTTGGCCAGTTGTCGCGCTTCGTGCTCGTCCATCTCGTATCCGCCAAGTTCCGCCACCGCGCCGTTGGCGAACGTATTGCCCGCTTCGCGCCAGCCGGCACGCGCAGTGCCTTGCACCGGGTTCGGCGGCGGGTCGCGCAGCCACGCGCTGCGGGCGACGTGGGCGCCGATCGTGCAGCCGATGAAGGCGACGTTGTCCCAGGTGTGCGGGGTGCCGGGCGAACGGGCCAGATACGTGCTGCCCGGCGGCGGCAGGTTGCCGGCCGGTCCACTACCTGAGGTGAGGCGCGAGCGCAGGAACACGAAGCCGGGGTCGTCACGGGCGACGGTGCGGGCCTGCACCAGATAGCCGCCCTGGGTCGGGGCTGCGCTGTCGCCGACGCTGCGCAGTTCGCTTTCTTCGAACAGCGCGGCGCGGTTGTACCCCCAGATGAAGTCGACGTTGCCTTCGATGAGCGAACGGTAGATCCACGCATGGCCGGTCAGCTGGATCGTATCCTGCTCGCTCGTCAAATGGGCATTGCGCACGATCAGCCGGCCCTTGTCGTTGCTGAAGAAGAGGGCTTCGGCCTGCGCTGACGGGTCAGCGCTGCGCCGCGTCGTGTTATGCAGCGCGATGTCGCGGATCTCGAGCAGGTCGCTGTCCTGGACCAGGAACAGCGCGCGTCCGCCACCGATGCCAGTGCTGCCCGCGTCCTGGCCGGCGCCGGAGCCCGGATTGCGCGCTTCACTGTTCGCCGCGCGGATGATGGTCGCTTCACGGCTTTGCCCGCGCAGCATCACGTTGTCCTTGCCCTGCAGATAAAGCAGCTCGGGATATACGCCATCGCGGACATTGACCGTCACCGGCCTGGTGCGCGGCAGTGTCATCACGTGGTCCAGCGCGCCCTGGACGGTGCGAAAATCGGCGCGGCCATCGTCGTCGACGGTCACGCTGTCGCCAACCGGGCGATAGGGCGTCGTGCGAAAGGTCCAGCGTGCGCCTTTGAAACGGCGGTCGCGCAGCAGCGCCGCATCGACCAGCACGTCGTAGTCGGTATCGGTGGCGAGCTGCTGCGGCAGACGGACGCGCAGCGTGTTGCCCTCGATGTCGATGGCGTGATGGCGCACGACGCGGTGGCGACCGGCCGGGCCAAGCGTCAGGACCGTCTCGCCAGGCCGGACCAATGCAACCAGTGCACCATCGTGGCGCCGCACGACACGCACGCTGCCGGTGCCGCTCAATACCGGCGCGTGCCTGAATGTCAGGCGGATGGGCGTGTCCGGCGGCACGCCGCGTTCGGCGTGCGCAGGCTGCAGCGTTGCTTGCGGAAGCAGCGTGCGCGCCGGCACATGCGACGGGGCGCCGACATGGGCCTCGAACGCCGCTTGCTGCCACGGTCCGCCGGTCACGGTGATGGTTGACCGGCCGGGCTGCCGCGGCGTCACGTACACGGCGCCATCCCGCAGTTCGACCGTGGCGACCTGCGGATCGGACGAGGCTGCGCGCAAGTCGTGCCCCGAGACCGCGATGGGTTGCGCCGGGTCACCAGCCTGCAGCGCCAGCGAGGTCGTCGCGAGTTTCAGCCGGACGCCCGCCGCTGGCAGCGCCGCCGGGCCGTCACGCACGTCGAGCACCGTGTGCTGCGCAGCGTCCCATGCTGCCCCTTGCTCGGCCGGCACCGGCGCGATCCGCGCCGACGTCACCCGCTCGCCATCGAGCCACAGCGACACCTCGCCGGCCTGGCTGGCAAAGCGCAGCACGACCGGCTGCCCCGCCAGCGGCGCGCGCCGCCGCACTTGTTTCAACCGCACCGTGGTTGCGCCAGTCCCTTCGAGCAGCGCAATCTGCAGCGCCGCGCCGCCGTCGACCAGCGCGATGCTGGCGCCCTGCCAGCGGCCGTTGGCGTCCTGGCGTGCCTTGAGCGTGAAAGGCGCCGCTTCGTTCTTCACGACCAGCTTGACGTCGACCACGCCGTCGCCGGCGTCGGGGACGCGCGGGCCGGCGTGCGCCAGTACATGCTGCGCGACGTCGGCCGCAGGCAGTGGCGCGAACGAGTAGGGCACGCGCCAGCCGACGTCGCCCCCGAAGCCGCAGTCAGCGAGCGGCTGCCCATTCAGCAGCGAGCCAGTATCGGCATACACGCCGCGACTGCTGGCCAGGCTGCCGCCGGGATCGCGCACCACGTGCCCGCACTTGGCGGCGCCCGCGATTGCATACGCATTCGCATGCGAGATGACGTGCGCTTCGTGCGCAATACCGACGCTGTAACCATGCGGGTAAGCCGGATGGGCGCGGTCGCCCACGTGGTAGTTGTTCAGCAGGTGGACCTGGCCATAGCGCACACGCGGCGCGCGCTCGCTGACATTCTCGAACAGATTGCCCTTGAACGTCACGCGCAGGTGGCTGCGGTCGCCCGTCGCGCGATCGGCGCCGCCCACCAGCGTGTTCTTTTCGTGCAGGGCGAAGTGGTTGTAGGTGACGCTGACGAAGTCCGATGCGCTCGTGATATCGAGCGCGCCGTCGTGGCACTGCTTCGGCATGCCGTTTTCAACCGGTTGCGTGTCGTCCGTAACCGGTGCATCGGTGAAGCGGTTGTGGTCGATCCAGACGTGGTGCGCATTCGTCACGCTGATGGCGTCGTACTGCGAATTCCAGTTGCCCCTGGCGCCATCCTGCGGGTCCCAGCGTGGCGCGATATCGCACGGATTGCGCAGCGCCAGGTTACGCACGATGACTTGCGACACGCCGGAGATGACCAGGCTCGCATTGACGAAGCCGGCGCCCGGAACGACGCCCAGCAGCGTGGTATTGGCCGGGATGCGAACGACGCTGCGGCGCGCCTGGTCCTGGCTGTCGGCGAATGGCCGGCCTTCGCTCATGTCGATCGCTGCGGCCACGCGCACAATACGTGCTGGCGCCGGAGTCGACGTTATATCGCGAAGCGCGTCGCGCAGTTGCGCTGCGGTGCGCACGGTGTAGACGTTGGCGGGTGCAGCCAGCGCGCCGCCACGCGTGCCGCCCTCCTGCGCGGCCCAGCCGTCGTCCGGCGCATGCTGCCGCGCAGTCATGGTGTCAGTGATGGTGCCGGCGCCGGCCAGCGCGAGCGCGAGTGCGGCAACCGCGGCGCTCATCGTGCGCTCCCGAGTACGCGCGCCAGGGGTGGTGCCGCCCGCAGCAGCGCGCCCGTCATCGTGGCCGCGACACGCGCAGCGCCCGCTGGCCCCAGATGCGTATGGTCGAAGTTGGCACCAGCCCTGGCCAGTGCGTCCGCGCGTGCTGGTCCGATGGCCTGCACATCGGCCATCGACAGCCGGTTCAGGTCGACCAGCGGTGCCTCCGTGGCGGTGGCGACGCGGCGCACGGCTGCCGACCACGGCGCCAGGTCGTCCTGTACCCAGCCGCCGCGGAAACTGCGGCGCGTCAGCGGCGTCACCAGCACGGGCACGGCGCCAAGCGCACGCGCCTCGTTCACATAACGTGCCAGGTTCGCGGGAAATTCGTGTACGAGATCGGTCGATCGTCCCGGCTTGCCCGGCTGGTCGTTGTGACCGAACTGGATCAGGACATACGTGGCGTTAAAGCCGGCCGGTGCGCGCAGCAGCGCCTCGACCTCATCCCAGCGGCCTTCGGCACGAAAGCTGCCGGAACTGCGTCCGCCCCGCGCCAGATTGATGCATGCGGTCTCGGGCGAGAAGCGGGCGCACAGCGCGTCGCCATAGCCCGTGCTGCTGGCCATGGTGGAGTCGCCGACGAGGATGATCCGCACTGGCGGCGCCGCTGCAGACGCGGCGTGGGCGCTGGCAGCAGCGCAAATGAGCAGACAGGGAAGGGCGCGATCAAGCAGCATGGGCAAACTCCACAAAGTTTGCCGATTCTATTTTGGCCTGACCAATTAAGCAAGCGGTCAGGCCATTTGATCCTGCGAGGTAAATGAGATCTAGCCGCGCGAGAACGTGCGCGTCACGCGTTCGAGGTGCGCGCGCATGGCGGCGCGGGCGCCGCTGGCGTCGTGCGACGCAATCGCGGCCAGGATGTTGCGGTGGTCGAGCAGCGTCTGCTTGCGCAGCTCTTCGGTCTGGAAGTGTTCTTTCAGCTTGTGCCACAGGCTGCCGCGCTGGGCCCACAGGTATTCGATCACGCCCACCATTGCCGTGTTGCCGGTAGCACGGGCCAGCGCGAGGTGGAAGTTGCGGTCGGCATGTTCGTTGCTGGCGCGGTCGTCGTGCTGGCGCTCCATCTCTTCGACGGCCTTGAGGATCGCGTCGATGTCGCGGTCAGTGGCATTCTTGGCGGCGAGGGCAGCGATCTCGGATTCGATCATGCGGCGCGCAGCGAGCACCTCGAACGGTCCCGGGCCTTCTTCGGGCACCTCGGCGGGTGCCACCGCCTTTTCACTGACATACACGCCGGAGCCGCCACGCACCTCGACGATGCCCGACAGCTCGAGCACGATCAGCGCTTCGCGCAGCGATGCACGGCTCACTTCCAGCTTGGCAGCCAGTTCACGCTCGGCAGGCAGGCGCGTGCCGGGCTGGATCTTGTCGTCGCGGATCAGCTCCTGGATGCGGGCGGCGACCACGCGATACAGTCGTGGTTCGGGCTGGTTTGGCTCGGTGGACGCGGGTAGTTTTTTCATCGGGGGCAGGCGCTCCCGGCAGCGTTGCCGGGTGGAGGGAATCGTCCCGTGATTCTAATTTGGCCAGACCAATCCCGCAAGGCGGACCTACCAATACTGCGAAGAAAGGATGACTGGTCATAAGATGTCTGACATCTAAGTTCGGCGTGCGGTGTTGTTGGTATAATCGCGCCCATCCAGTCCTTATTTGAAGCGAGCAGCCATGGTCCCCACGCAGCGCAGGCAGCGCAATCTCGCCCAGGGCGTGATCGAACAGGTCGGCGCAGCGGTCAAGCAGGGCATCCTCAAGCCCGGCGACAAGCTGCCGACCGAGTCGTCCCTGATGGCGCAGCATGGCGTCAGCCGCACCGTCGTGCGCGAGGCGATTTCACACCTGCAGGCATCCGGCCTGGTGCAGACCCGGCACGGCATCGGGACCTTCGTACTGGAGCGCCCGCAGACGGGCCTGGGGCTTGATGCCGAACACATCCTGACGCTGCGCGACGTGCTGGCGATTCTTGAATTGCGCATCGGCGTCGAGACTGAAACGGCAGGGCTGGCAGCCAGTCGTCGCAGTGAAGAACAGGTGCGCGAGCTGGCTGGCGCGCTGGATGAAATGCAGCAGGCGATGGCCGAAGGCATCTCGGCGGTGGAGGCCGACAAACGCTTCCACCTGCTCATCGCCCAGGCCACCGGCAACCGGTATTTCGTCGATATCCTGGCCCAGCTGGGCAACGCCATCATCCCGCGCGCGCGCTTGAACACACCCGGGCTCGAGCAGGACAAGCCCGCCGATTTCCTCGAGCGCGTCAGCCGCGAACACGACGATATCTTCCGCGCGATCGAGCGGCGCGACCCGGAAGCCGCGCGCGCCGCGATGCGCACCCATTTGTCCAACAGCCGTGAACGTCTGGTGCAGGCACAGCGCCGTCTGGAAAATGCAATCGGCTGAGCCAGCAATATTTTGCTTGCGGGCTAAACCATTTCAGTTGTACGATGACTTACAACCTAGTCGTCAACACAAACACACTGAACGGAGACTTTCGCATGCATCCCCTGGAACTCAAGCAAACCCTGTCGCACGGCCTGCTTTCCTTCCCGATCACCGACTTCGACGCCCAAGGCGATTTCAACCCTGCGGGCTACGCCGCGCGCCTCGAGTGGCTCGCGCCGTTCGGCGCGACCGCGCTGTTTGCTGCCGGCGGCACGGGCGAATACTTTTCGCTCAACGGTGAAGAATACGGCCAGATCATCAAGACGGCGGTCGATACCTGCGCCGGCGTGGTGCCGATCCTGGCCGGCTGCGGTGGTCCGACCCGCACCGCCATCGCCCACGCACAGGAAGCCGAGCGCCAGGGCGCCAAGGGCCTGCTGCTGCTGCCACACTACCTGACCGAAGCCAGCCAGGACGGCCTGGTCGCGCACGTCGAAGCGGTGTGCCGCTCCGTGCAGATCGGCGTCGTCGTCTACAACCGCGCAGCCTGCCGCTTGACCCCGGATTCGCTGGCCAAGCTGGCCGACCGTTGCCCGAACCTGATCGGCTTCAAGGACGGCATCGGCGACATCGAACTGATGGTCTCGATCTGGCGCCGCATGGGCGACCGCTTCAGCTATCTGGGTGGCCTGCCAACCGCCGAAGTCTATGCCGGCGCCTACAAGGCGCTGGGCACCCCGGTGTATTCGTCGGCCGTGTTCAACTTCGTGCCGCAACTGGCGATGGACTTCTATCACGCCACCGCTGCCGGCGACACCGCCACCACCAACCGCCTGATCGACGAATTCTTCCTGCCGTACCTGGAGATCCGCAACCGCAAGGCCGGCTATGCCGTCTCGATCATCAAGGCCGGTGCACGCCTGGTCGGCCATGGCGCGGGCCCCGTGCGGCCACCGCTGACTGATCTGACGGCCGAAGAAGACGCGATGCTGCTGGCGCTGATCCAGAAGCAGGGAGCCATCTGATCATGACCATCCTCGGTGAAATGATCATTGGCCAGTCGTGCCTGCGCGGCACGGGCGGCGAGGTGTTCGGCTTCAACCCGGCCACCCGCACGAATCTCGAGCCGGCCTTTGGCCAGGCGACGCCTGACGATGTCGAGCGCGCCTGCACGCTGGCCGCGCAAGCGTTCGACCCGTACCGCGCGCTGCCGCTCGAGGCGCGCGCTGCGTTCCTCGAGATGGTGGCCGAAGAAATCCTGGCGATCGGCCCCGAGCTGATCGAGCGCGCGCAACTGGAAACGGGCCTGCCGCAGGCGCGCCTGGAAGGTGAGCGCATGCGCACCGTCACCCAACTGCGCCTGTTTGCCAAAGTCGTGCGCGACGGGTATTTCATGGACGCGACCATCGACAGCGCCATGCCGGAGCGCACGCCGCCGCGGCCCGATCTGCGCCTGCGCAAAATCGGCCTCGGTCCGGTCGTCGTGTTCGGCGCCAGTAACTTCCCACTGGCGTTCTCGGTCGCGGGCGGCGATACGGCGTCGGCGCTGGCCGCCGGTTGCCCGGTCGTGGTCAAGGCGCATGGCGCCCACCCCGGCACGTCCGAGCTGGTCGGACGCGCCGTGCAGCGCGCCGTCAAGGCCAGCGGCCTGCCGGAGGGCGTGTTCTCGATGCTGTTCGGCGACGGCCGCACGGTCGGCCAGCAGCTCGTGGCCCATCCGGCGATCAAGGCTGTGGGCTTTACCGGCTCGCGCCAGGGTGGCCTGGCGCTGCTGCGCACCGCGGCCGCGCGTGCCGAACCGATTCCCGTGTACGCCGAAATGAGCAGCGTGAATCCCGTGTTCCTGCTGCCCGCTGCATTGCAGGCCGGCGGCGCGACGCTGGCCCAGGGCTTCGTCGATTCGCTGACGCTCGGCGTCGGCCAGTTCTGCACCAACCCGGGCCTCGTGTTCGCCCTGGCCGGCGCCGAACTGGATGCCTTCGTAGATGCGAGCGCTGCGGCGCTGGGCGCCAAGGGCGCCGGCACGATGCTCACCGCCGGCATCCACGAGGCCTACACGAAAGGCGTGACCGCCTTCGGTGCCGTCGACGGCCTGCAACTGGTCGCGCAAGGCACGACCGAAGGCAGCGGCTGCGCTGCGCAGGCTGCGCTGTATGTGTGCGACGCCGCCACGTACATGGGCAACCCGGCGCTCGAAGACGAGGTGTTCGGTCCGTGCGCGGTGCTGGTGCGCTTTACCGACGCCGCCCAAATGTTGCAGGCAGCCGAACACCTGCACGGGCAGCTGACCGTCACGGTCCATGCACGCGAAGGCGACCTCGATCTGGCTGCTGCGCTGCTGCCGATCGTGGAGCGCAAAGCAGGCCGCGTGCTGTTCAACGGCTTCCCGACCGGCGTCGAAGTCGCGCATGCAATGGTGCACGGCGGCCCGTTCCCGGCCACGAGCGACAGCCGTACGACGTCCGTTGGCGCCAGCGCGATCGACCGCTTCCTGCGGCCGGTGTGCTACCAGAACGTACCGGGCAGCCTGCTGCCCGAGGCACTGCGCGACGACAACCCGCTGGGCCTGGCACGCCTGCAGGACGGCGCGTTGCAGGCAGCCGGGGGGAAGTAACGTACCAGGACTGATGCAGCACCAGCCGGAGGAGACGCCGGCTGTCACCCAACTTGAAAAGAACTGATCATCATGAATCAGCAAGTCATCGACGTAACACCGGCGCAGTCGGTGGTGGGCAGATATCGCTGGACGATCTGCGCGCTGCTGTTCTTTGCCACCACCATCAATTACCTGGACCGCCAGGTCCTGAGCCTGCTCGCACCGGTGCTCACCGAGCAGTTCAACTGGACGAACACCGACTACGCCAACATCACGGCGACCTTCCAGTTCGTGTATGCGATCTCGATGCTGTTTGCCGGCCGCGTGATCGACCGCATGGGCACCAAGCGTGCCTACGTGCTGGCGATCGTCGTCTGGTCGCTGGGCGCCATCGGCCACGCGTACGCAATCGGCATCGGCGAAGCGGTCAACACGGTATTCACCAGCATCGGCCTGGCCGTGGTGCCCGTGGCGGTGGCCGGTTTCATGATCGGCCGCGCGGTATTGGCCATCGGCGAAGCCGGTAACTTCCCGGCAGCGATCAAGGCCACCGCCGAATACTTCCCGAAACGCGAGCGCTCGTTCGCCACCGGCATCTTCAATTCGGGCGCCAATGTCGGCGCGATCCTGGCGCCACTGACCGTGCCGCTGATCGCTGCGCACTGGGGCTGGCAGTCGGCGTTCATCGTCATCGGCGGCATTGGCTTCCTGTGGATGGGCCTCTGGATCTGGCTGTACGATGCACCGGAACGCCAGCCACGCCTGAAGGCGGCTGAACTGGCCTACATCAACAGCGACGCCGGCGTGGTGGCGGCGCCCACCGGCAAGCCGGTCAAGGGCTCGTGGTTCAAGCTGCTGGGTTACCGTCAGACCTGGGCCTTCGCGTTCGGCAAATTCATGACCGACGGCGTCTGGTGGTTCTTCCTGTTCTGGCTCCCCAAATACATGTCGGCGCAATACGGCATGTCGGCCACCGACATGATCATCCCGCTCGCGGTGCTGTACAGCATGACGATGGTAGGCAGCATCGGCGGCGGCTGGTTGCCGACCTGGTTCCTGAACCGGGGCGCCGACATCTATCATGGCCGCATGAAAGCCATGCTGATCATCGCCCTGTGCCCGCTGGTCGTGCTGCTGGCGCAACCGCTCGGGTACCTGGGCTTCTGGGTGCCGGTGATCCTGATCGGCGTTGGCGCCTCGGCGCACCAGGCCTGGTCGGCCAACCTGTTTACGACCGTTTCGGACATGTTCCCGAAACACAGCGTGGGCTCGGTCGTCGGCATCGGCGGCATGGCCGGTGGCCTGGGCGGCGTGCTGCTCACCAAGCTCGGTGGCTGGCTGTTCGACCATTACGGCGCGCTCGGCCAGCTGCAGACCGGGTATATGATCATGTTCTCGATCTGCGCCGTGGCCTATCTGGTGGCGTGGACAGTCATGAAAATGCTGGTGCCGCAGCACCGTGAAATCAAGGGGTTGTAATCGATGTCGGCTGAAGTCGAACGCGTCGGGGACGTGCATTGCGCCACCGGTGAGAGCCCGCTGTGGCATGCGGAGCAGGCTGCCTGGTACTGGGTCGACATCCCTGCGCGCCGCATCTGGCGCAGCGACCATGCCAGCGGCGCTTTGCAGCACTGGACGGCGCCTGAAATGGTGGCCTGCATTGCCGCGGACAGCAACGGCGGCCTGATCGCCGGCATGGAAACGGGCGTGTTTCGCCTGACGCTGGGGGCCGATGGAACGGTCGATGCACGCCGCCTGGCCGCGCCACCTGAGGCGGAACTGGGCGTGGGCATGCGTTTCAACGACGGGCGCTGCGACCGCCAGGGCCGGTTCTGGAGCGGCACCATGTTCATGGACATGGGCGCCGCGCGCGCGGTGGGCGGGCTGTATCGCTACAGCACCGCTGAAGGCCTGCATGGGCCTGTCGTTCGGAACCTGCTGACGCAAAATGGCTTGGCCTGGTCTCCCGATGGCCGCACGATGTACCTGTCGGATTCGCATCCGCAGCGGCGCCTCGTGTGGGCCTACGATTACGATCCCGATGCCGGCCTGCCGAGCAACCAACGCGTATTTCTCGACCTGACGGGGCAACGGGGCCGGCCCGACGGGGCGGCGGTCGACGTCGATGGCTGCTACTGGAGCTGCGCCAACGATGGCGGTGTGGTGCAGCGCTTCACGCCGCAAGGCAAGCTCGATCGTGAAATTGCGCTGCCGATGGCCAAGCCGTCGATGTGCGCATTTGGCGGCCCGGCATTGGATCTGCTGCTCGTGACGTCGATCGATCCGGCAGGGACAGGCAATCCTGGTGGCGACGCCGGTTCGGTCGTCATCCTGCGACCGGGCGTGCAGGGGATCGCCGAGACGCCATTCCCCGTTTGAACGGCTGAATGTGAACAAGCCGCGACACCGGTTGCCCGGGTCGCGGCTTGCGCATTACACGACTGCTGATCGAACTAATTCAGATGAATTACTTCGAAGCGTCCTGCATTTTTTCGCCAGCGCGCTCGACGCTACGGCCAGCAGCAGCGGTTGCGTCGCTGGTGGCTTCTTTAGCGGCAGCAGCAGCTTCGCGGCTTTCCTGACGCACTTCGGCGCCAGCAGCTTCGATACGTGCACCGGCACGGTCAGTAGCGGCGTCGATACGCTGACCAGCAGCGTCCAGATTGGCTTCAGCTTTGTCAGCTGCAACTTCCAGCTTGTCGCCAGCGCGTTCAGCAGCTGCATCAGCAGCGGCGACGGCTTCTTTCGACTCTTGAGCGACGGTTGCGCCTGCGTTGTCGACGGCAGCGCCGGCTTCCTGTGCAGGGCCCATATTGTCGTTTTTGTTGCAACCGGCCAGCATCGCGACGCTCAGCATCAGGGCAGAAATGGTAATCGTGGTTTTCATGGGGTGCTCCTTAAAATTAAATGTTGTCGTTTAGCTTACACCAGCTGCTAATTCTTTGACTCACGCCCCGACCGCAATCGTGCGCGACAAACGTATTAAAACATTTCCGAAACTCATCGGCTGTGCGCTAGATAACTTAACAACAATTCAGCGTGTGGCGACAATGATGTGGGATCGGCGACACAGACGCGAAGTTCCCGGTTTGCCCATGCGTCGTCCAGCGCGACGATGGCGACGGACAGTTCGCGGGCAAAGCGGATGGCGGCCACCTCGGGCAGCATGGCGATGCCGACATCCCGTGCCACCAGCTGGGCGATGGCGTCGAAGCTCGGCGCCCGTACCCGCACCTTCAACGGCCGGCCATTGTGGACCGCCCGCGCTTCAATAAAATGCTGCATCGGTCGTTCCGGCGGCAGGCACACGAACGCGTATTCGAAAGCGTCCCGCAGCTTCATCGTCGCGCGCTGCGCCAGCGCATGGCCGGCCGGCACCAGCAGCACCAGGCGATCGCTGCGAAACGGCAGCGAGATCATCTCGCCGGTCGCCACGTTCCCATCGAAAATGCCCAGCTCGATCTCGCCGGCACGTACCGCCGCCACGATATCGCGGCTGGCACGTTCGTCCAGTTGCAGATCGACTTCAGGGTAATCGGCCAGAAACTCGCCAAGGGCCGCTGGCAGGAAGGTGCTGATCGCCACTGTGGTGCCGGCCAGGTGCACCGACGTGCGGCGCCCGCCGCGCAGGTCGCGCACGGTCTCGCGCAACTGCTCCGTTTCATTGACGATGCGCGCGGCCCGTTCGAGGATGAAGCGCCCTGAGGGCGTGGGCGTCATGCCGGCCGCCGAGCGAGTGAATACGACAATGCCGGTGTCCTGCTCGAACCCGCGCAGGCGGTTGCTGGCCGCGGACAGGGCGATGGGGAAGCGTTCGGCGGCTTTGCTCAGGCTGCCAGCGGCCTCGATGGCCAGTAACAGGCGAAGGTCGGTCAGGTCGATGTGCATGGGGTTTCTCGTTCGGCGAAGGCCTGGTTCAGTATTGGCGCATTCTAGCCCGTCTTGTTTCGCGGCAGAATAAGGTCTTGAGGATGTGGTGACAACGGCTGCGACGACGATGAGTGATTGGACACGGGTGCGCCGCTGGGCGCAGGACGGCCGGCTGTATGCGATTCTGGCCGCCACGGGAATGAGCATGAAGGCGGTGTTCGTCAAGCTGGGCTACGCAGCCGCGCCGGTGGATGCATTGACCATGCTGGCGCTGCGCATGGGTTTTGCACTGCCGCTGTTCCTGGGCCTGGCCTGGATGGCGCGCGATCCGCAGGCAGCGCGGTTGACGCCGAAGGACTGGCTGCACATCGCAACCCTGGGTTTCTTCGGCTATTACCTGGCGAGCCTGTTCGATTTCTACGGCCTCGAAACCATCACGGCCGGGCTGGAACGTCTGATCCTGTACCTGTACCCGACGCTGGTGCTGTTGTTCCAGGTCTGTCTCACCAAGCAGTACCCGTCGAGCCGTACCTTGCAGGCGCTGGGCATCTGTTACCTGGGCCTCGGCGTCGGCTTCATCCACGACCTGCACGTGACCGGCATGAGCGGCGAGCTCCTGACCGGTGCTGCATGGGTCTTTGCCAGTGCCGTAGCGTACGCGCTGTACTTCGTCGGCACCGGCGCTGTCGTCAAGCGGATCGGCGCGATGCGCCTGGCAGGCCTGGCAGGCAGCGCATCGTGCTTGTTCGTCCTGCTGCATTTCGCGCTGGCCGGCAATCGCGCCGCCCTCACGACGCTGCCGCCAGCGGTCTGGCTCAATAGCAGCCTGATGGCCGTCGTATCGACCGTGGTGCCGATCTATTGGCTGTCGCTGGCGATTGCCCGCCTCGGCGCATCCCGGACGGCGGCGATCGGCAATCTCGGCCCGGTACTGACGGTGTTCGCTTCGTGGCTGCTGCTGGGAGAGCCGTTGTCAGTATTCCAGTTGGGCGGGTTGGCGCTGGTGATCCTGGGTGTGGCGCGGCTCAAGCCGAAGGCGACGCCGGCGGCGACGGCTGCACCGAAACGGGCGTCGGCATGACGGCGTCGAACAAGCCGTGGCCATCCCAGCGCGGCAAGGGCGAGATGGTCCGCGCCGGAACAGCCCGGGCCGCATACGCCGGCCCAAGTGACGCCAAGAAGCGTGGGAACGCGCGGCAGTAGGTCGACTGGATGCCGGCCAGGCGCGCCAGTAGCGCGTAGTCGATCACGGTGTCGGGCGGCATTGCGTCGATCACCTGGGCCACGCGTTCGTGCCAGTCATCTGACCACGCGGGCAGCAATGGGCCCAGGTCGCGTACGGTATCCCCGGCACGGATTACACCGCCTTGCACGACGCGCGCCAGCACGCCACGTCGGGCGCCAATCCTGGCGGCGACGTGCGCGCCGTGCAGGTCGAGCCGGCCGCATGCTTCGCATGCGAACATCAGGCGTAGCTGCGCCCCGTCCCCGATCTGCAGCACGGTGCCGGAGGGCAGGGCGTCGATGGGGGTATCGAACAGCAGGTTCTCGCGCAGCGCGTGGGGAGCGAGATTCAAATCAGCATAGGTCGCGCTGCTCGCCAGCAGCAGCTGGCGCGGTGAAGCCGGGTCGCGGTGGCGGTCGCCATCGATCCCCGCGCCGGCCACGAGCACGAGTCGCTCGACCGCCTGCGGCGCGGCGCTGCCAGTCGGACGGAGCGACAGGCTGGCCAGCTTCACCGGGTCACCATCATCGGTCAGCGTTACTTCGGCGCTTGCAGTGCCGCCGCCGCGGCGCGGTACTTGGCTGCGTTGGGCACGGCCGTCCACGCCGGCTTGACCGGATCGTTGGCGATGTCCTGCAGCGCCACGGCGATCATGCGGTTCACGCTGGCCAGGTTGTCGTAGTCGACCTTGTCCCAGGTGTCGTCCTTGCCGTGGTAATCGGGGAAGCCGAACGCCACGCACAGCGTATGGGCCGGCACGCCGGCATCGGCCAGCGCCTGGTTGTCGCTGCGTGCAAAATAGCGGTCGCTGTTGGTCGGGTGCTTCCAGAAGCGGATGCCGGTCTGCTCGCCTGCGCGTTGCAGCGTCGTGCCCACGGTCGAATAGTCAAAGCCGGTCATCGTGGCCGAACGCAGTTGCGGGCCTTCGCTGTCGTCGGTGCGGCCAAGCTGCTCGAGGTTCAGGTTCATCACGGTGTCCTTCAGCGGGAACACGGGATGCTTTGCATAGTAGCGCGAGCCGAGCAGACCCAGTTCTTCGCCGAACAGCGCGACGAACACGATGCTGCGGCGCGGGCGTTCCTTTTGCGCCGCCATGCTCGCGGCGATCTCGATGACCGAGACGGTGCCGCTGCCATCGTCGTTGGCGCCGTTGAAGATCTCGCCATCGCGGATGCCCAGGTGGTCGTAGTGCGCGCTGAGCATCACGTAGGTGCTTTTCAGGGCCGGGTCCGAACCGCGCAGCACGCCGATCACGTTGCGCAGCTTGGTCGGCGCGATCTCGGGTGCGACGATCTTCGCGGCGACGGTGGCGCCGCCCTGTTCGAGTGCGGTCGCGGCATCGGCCGCATGCACCAGCACGACCGGCGCGCCGCCTTTTGTCACTGCCACGCCCGGGTCGATCAGCCAGCCGCCCTGTGTGCGGGCCTGACGGCGTTCGCGGTCGATCAGCACGATCAGCGCCGGCTTGCTTTTCAGCTTGGCTTGCAGCGCGGCGCCCGCGCCGGGGATCGCAGCGGCCGGTACGACCAGTACCTTGCCATTGGCCTTGTCCGGATCGTCCAGCGCCGCCTGCCAGGTCATGAAGACGGCAGGGGTGCGCGCCAGCGTGACTGGATCGACGAAGTTGGCCGATACGCCCGTGCCGTCAAGGGTCATGGTCTTGCCGCCGACCGTCACGGTCAAGGCGATGTCCTGCGGGCTGCGCTTGGCGTATTGCCAGTTCGCGGTCTGGAAGTAACCGTCGTCGCCAACTGCCTCGAGCCCCGCGCGGCGGAACTGCGCCGCGATGTATTCGGCTGCCAGGTCAACACCGCGCGACGGTGTGCCGCGCCCTTCGAGCAGGTCGGAGGACAGGAACGACAGGTGGCCGCGCAGCGAGTCGGCCGAGATGCTGGAGGTCAGCGCATCGCGCCCTGAAGCCTGCGGCCCTTGGGCCGAGGTGGCGCACCCGGTCAGGGCGAGGGCGATGGAAATGGACAGCGCGGAGGCAAGGTGACGCATGCGAGGACTTCCGTGGATTGATGAGGATGGCAATATGACATGGTGGGGGGAATTGGGTCAACCGTGATATGTGCATCCACCCGGTGAGAGCGCCGCGATGGCGCATCCCGTTTCAGCCCACCATGCGATCAGCCTTGGGCAGCGTACGGCGGGTAATCGATATAGCCCCTGGCGTCGCCACCGTAGTACGTGCTGCGGTCCGGCTCGGCCAGTGGCCAGCCGTGGCGCAGGCGCGCCACCAGGTCGGGGTTCGAGATGAACATCTGGCCGAACGCGGCCAGGTCGATCACGCCATCGTCGATCATCTTGTCGGCGCGTTCGCGCGTCATGCCGCCAGCCAGGATCAGTGCAGTGTCGGGCAGCGTGGGCCGGAAGGCGCGCAGCAAGTCCTGGATCTTGTCGGAGACGGTTGGTCCAGACGCCTTGTCGCCCATGCCGTAGCCGGATTGGTCCATGATGTGGACATAGGCGATGCGGCGTTCGCCCAGCGCGGCGACCAGCGCCGTATAGGTTGCGTCGATGTCGTCGTACAGCGGCATGTCGAACAGGCGGCCGTAGGGCGACAGGCGGATGCCCACGCGTTCGCGGCCAATGCGGGCAACGACAGCGTCGACGACGGCCAGGGCAAAGCGCAGGCGGTTGTCCATCGTGGCCGCGCCGTACTCGTCGTCGCGGTCATTGACCAGCGGGTTGAGGAACTGCTCCAGCAGATAGCCATTGGCGCCGTGGATCTCGACCCCGTCGAAACCGGCCTCGATGGCATTGGCGGCGGCGTTGGCAAAATCCTGCACCACGCGCGCCACCTCGCCGGTCGCAAGCTGGCGCGGTTGGGTGGTGGCCACCATGCCCGGCGTGCCGTCATCCTTGACACCGTAGGCCATGGCGCCTTGCGCGGTTTTCGAGCTGGCGCTGACCGGATCGATGCCATCGGTCTGAATGCTCGGGTGCGACACGCGGCCCACGTGCCAGAGCTGCGCGAACATCTTTGCGCCGACGGCGTGCACGGATTGGGTCGTCAGGCGCCAGCCGGCGATCTGCGCCGGGGTGTAGATGCCGGGATTGAACAGGTAACCCTGGCCTTCGCGGGAAATGGGCGTGCCTTCGCTGACGATCAGGCCAGCGGTGGCGCGCTGGGTGTAGTACAGCGCCACGGTTTCAGTGGCGACGTCGTCCGGCGCACGCGCCCGGGTCAGGGGCGCCATCACGATACGGTTGACGAGGGAAAGAGAAGCGAGCTTGAATGGCGAGAATAACTGGTGCATGGCGTCCTTATAGCGTCGTGGATGGATGCGGCCAGCATAAATGAATTTGCGGAATGGAATGATGGGCACGCTAGCGAATCGGGCCATCGCGCTCTGTGGGGCCGGGTTCACTCCCGCCTTACGCCAGTTCGTCGCGCCGCCTCTTGCCGCTGGCACGCCGTCTCGGCACAATGGACTGTCCCTGTGCTAATTACCGTTATTTTTTGAAGCGAGTCCGCATGGCCAGCCTCTCCCCGCCGATCCACCAGCAACGACGTGCGCGCCTGCGACGCCTGCTGACCGATTTGCCGCTGTCGATCGGCATCAGCGTGCTGCTGGCGTGTTTCATCAGTCTGGTCACGGGGCGCTTCCTCGAAAACATGCTGGTGTCGGTCCTGATCGGCATCGTGGCCTTCACGATCGTGTATGGCGGGCGCCTGCTGTTCATCAAGCGGCCGGTCTGGCGCCTGCGCGAATGGGCGATGTTCGGCGTGCTGGCGGTGCTGGCAGCGCCAGTTGCCCATTTCACCGGCCTGTACACGGCCGGGCTGTTGCTCGGCATACGTACGCCGACGCTGGCGGAATATCCGAGCGTGGACCGCATCAGCATGATCATCTTCACCTTCCTGGGCACGACACTGATGGTCGTGCTGATCAGGAACCGCGAACGGATGCGGCGTGCCCAGGAAGAGCAGGCCGAGGCGCACCTGCGCGCGCAGATCATCGAGCGGCAAGCGTTGCAGGCGCAGCTGCGCCTGCTGCAGGCGCAGATCGAGCCGCACATGCTGTTCAATACGCTGGCCAATCTGCAGGGGCTGATCGCGCTCGACCCGGCGCGGGCCAGCGACATGCTCGACCAGCTGATCCAGTATCTGCGCGCCACGCTGAGCGTATCGCGCAGCGAGACCACGACGCTCGAACAGGAATTTGCCGCAATGGGGGCGTACCTGGGCCTGATGGGCGTGCGCATGGGTGAACGGCTGCGCTACCGGCTCGACCTGCCGCCGGCGCTGCGCACCGCGCGCCTGCCCACGATGCTGTTGCAGCCCCTGGTCGAGAACGCGATCGTGCACGGCGTGGAGCCGAAGATCGATGGCGGCGAGATCACCATCAGCGCGGCGATCGAAGGCGACAGCCTGGTGCTCGACGTTCGGGATACCGGCCTGGGGCTTGGCAACGCGCATGCGCGGCGTGGCAGCGGCGTCGGCGTGGCCACGACGCGTGAACGACTCGACGCCCTGTATGGTGAGCGCGCATCGATGACCTTGAATCCGGCGCAGCCGCAAGGTACGCTGGCCCGATTGACCCTGCCTCTGGAGTTCGAACAATGACCCGTGCACTGATTGCCGAAGATGAACCGATCCTGGCCGCCACGCTGGCCAGGACACTGCAGGGCCTGTGGCACGGCCTCGACATCGTCGCGACCGCACCCAACGGCGTGGTCGCTGTGGAGCAGGCCCTGGCGCTGCGACCGGACGTGCTGTTCCTGGACATCCGCATGCCGGGCCAGAGCGGTCTGGAAGTGGCCGAAGAACTGGCCGAGCGCTGGGAGGGACCGGCGCCGTTTCCGCACATCGTGTTCGTCACCGCGTTTGATGACTACGCGGTGCAGGCATTCGAGCACGCGGCGTTCGACTACGTGCTCAAGCCGGTCAGCAGCGCGCGGCTGGGCAAGACCGTGGAACGCCTGCGTGGGGCGCTGGCCGCGCGCACGGCGCTGGCGCCGGATGCACTGGGCCAGTTGCTCGGGCAGTTGCAGGCGCTGGCGCCACGCGCTGCACCAGGCGAGCGCCTGACGACGATCCGGGCGGCGGTCGGCAACGCGGTGCGCATGATTCCGGTGCCCGACGTCGTGTACTTCCAGGCAATCGACAAGTATGTCAATGTGGTCACCGCGGACGCCGAAGCGCTGATCCGGGTGCCGCTGAAGGAATTGCTTCCGCAGCTCGACAGCGCGCAGTTTCGCCAGGTGAGCCGCAGCACGGTGGTCAATATGGGATGCGTGACCAGTGCGGTGCGGGATGATCTGGGCAAGGTGATGCTGACGTTGCGCGGCCGGCCCGAAAAGCCGCGTGTCAGTCCGGTGTATGCGCATCTGTTCAGACAGATGTAGCGGGATTGGCGCTGCGACATCACGCGACGGCCGGCACGAAGAATATGCGCTCGACCTTGCCGTTGTCCTTGTCGGTTTCAAACACCAGCAAATAGCCTTTTGTATACACGCTCTCGACGGTTGCTGGCCCGACGACGTATGCAGGGTTGGTGTCATCGTCGTAGTAGCCAGTAGGGCGGCCAAGCAGTGCCACGATGTCACTGCCGTTCGCCCGCTTCAAATCATGTTTCTTTAGCAGCGATGCCGTCATCTCTCCGCGCTGCAAGCTAGAGGCCGTGGCCCAGACATCCGTTGTAAGCTCACGGTCACCGAGCTTGTTTGCCTGGTCTTCGACAGAATCGCGACAGCCGGCGAGCAAGGCTGCGATCAGGACAATGTAGAGACAGAAGCGCATATGTTGTAGATGTCCCGGCAGTTTCTCGATGTGGAGTATCCCAAACCATGGTTGCGGATGAATTGGGAACCATCAACGACGGTAGATTGAGTAAAATGCTGCTCTCGATTTGCTAGGCCACACCATGGAACTCCGCGCCGCCGCGCTGCACGCACTGCTCGACGCCGACCCCGCCGCCAAAGCCAGGGCGGTCGCCGCGCTGTCTGCTGCGAGCAAGGCCGGCCAGGTCGCCATCGACACTCAGGCCGTCATGACGGCGCCGCCCGGCATCCCTGGCCGTCCGCTGCGCCCTGAACTGGTGCCGCCGCTGCAGGTGGGCCGCCGCTCGATGGGCACGCCGGAAGGGCGCGCGATGCTGGTCCACGCGCTGGCGCACATCGAGTTCAATGCCGTCAATCTGGCGCTTGATGCCCTGTGGCGCTTCGACGGGATGCCCGAGCAATACTATCTCGACTGGTTGCTGGTGGCCGACGAAGAGGCGCTGCACTTCACGATGCTCAGTAACCATCTGGGCACGCTCGGTTACGCCTATGGCGACTTCCCGGGCCACGACAGCCTGTGGGAAATGGTCGCCAAGACCAGTGACGACGTGCTGGCGCGCATGGCGCTGGTGCCGCGCACGCTCGAAGCGCGCGGCCTGGACGCGATCCCGCCGCTGCGCAAGAAGATCGCACAGGCGGGCGACCTGGCTGCGGCGCTGATCCTCGACCGCCTGCTGGTCGACGAAGTGGGGCACGTCGAAATCGGCAACCGCTGGTACCTCGAACTGTGCCTGGCACGCGGCCTCGAGCCGATCGCCACCTACGACGAACTCACCGTGCGCTACAAGGCGCCCGTGCTCAAGGGCCCATTCAATATTGAAGGGCGCCGTGCGGCCGGCTTTTCCGAGGCCGAGCTGGAACGCTATCGCTGACATGGACGATGCGGCGTCGGACAGCACCGGCTTTCTGCTGACGCGCCACTGGCGCGACACGCCTGCCGGCTGCGAAGTCGAGTTCTGGCTCGCGACCGACGCCGGGCCGCGCTGCGTGCGCATTCCTGTGCAGACCCCGGTCGCCTTCATTCCCGAAGCGCAGCGCGGCACGGTCGAACAGCTGCTGCAGGATGAACGGGGCTGGGAATTGCGCCCGCTCGACCTGCTCGATTTTCAACACCGGCCCGTCGCCGGCCTGTACTGCCGCAAATACCGCCAGCTGATGCAGATCGAGCGGCGCCTGCGCCAGCATGGCCTGGACGTGTTCGAGGCCGACGTGCGCCCGCCCGAGCGCTACCTGATGGAGCGTTTCATCACCGCGCCCGTCGTGTTTGCAGGTCAGCCGGTGGAGGGCAATCCGCAGTTGCTGGTCGATGGCGTGATGAAGCCCGCGCCCGGCTATCGACCGACCATCCGCACCGTGTCGCTCGATATCGAGACCACGTTCCAGGGCGAGCTGCGTTCGATCGCGCTCGAAGGCTGCGGGCAGCGCCAGGTGTACATGCTGGGACCACCGAATGGCATCGATGGCCCGCGCGATTACGATCTCGCCTACTGCGCCACGCGGCGCGAACTGCTCGATCGCATGGAAGCGTGGTTCGTGCAGCACGACCCCGACGCGATCATCGGCTGGAACGTGATCCAGTTCGACATGCGCGTGCTGCAGCGCCATGCCGAGGGCATGAAGCGTCCGCTGCGGCTGGGGCGCGACGGCAGCGCGATCGAGTGGCGCGAAGCTGGTGGCAAAGGCGGTGGTAAAGGTAGCGGTCAGGAACACTACTTCATCTGCATCGCCGGGCGCCTCGTCATCGATGGTATCGATGCGCTGCATTCGGCCACCTGGACCTTCCCGTCGTTCAGCCTTGAAAACGTCTCGCGCACGCTGCTGGGCGTTGGCAAGGCGATCGACAATCCGCATGACCGCATGGCCGAAATCGACCGCATGTTCAACGAGGACAAGCCGGCGCTGGCCTATTACAACGTCATGGATTGCGAGCTGGTCACCCGCATCTTCGACAAGACCCGGCTGCTGGACTTCCTGCTCGAGCGGGCCAGCGTGACGGGGCTGGCGGCCGATCGCAGCGGCGGTTCGGTGGCCGCGTTCGAGCACCTGTACATGCCGCTGCTGCACCGCCAGGGCCGGGTGGCGCCGAATATCGGCGACGTCGAGGGCGCCGACAGCCCGGGTGGCTTCGTGATGGATTCACGCTCGGGCCTGTATGACTCGGTGCTGGTGCTGGACTACAAAAGCCTGTACCCGTCGATCATCCGCACCTTCCTGATCGACCCGCTGGGCCTGATCGAGGGCCTGCGCGAGCCCGAAGAGACCACGGTGCCCGGCTACCGGGGCGGGCGCTTTTCGCGCACCCGGCACTGCCTGCCGAACATCGTCACGCAAGTCTGGGCTGGCAGGGAAGCGGCCAAGAAGGCGCAGAATGCGCCGCTGTCGCAGGCGCTCAAGATCATCATGAATGCCTTCTACGGTGTGCTCGGTACGACGGGCTGCCGCTTTTTCGACCCGCGCCTGGCGTCGTCGATCACGATGCGCGGCCACGACATCATGCACCGCACGCGCGCGCTGATCGAAGAACAGGGCTACCAGGTCATCTACGGCGATACCGATTCGACCTTCGTCTGGCTGGGCAGAGCGCATACCGAAGACGATGCGCGCCGCATCGGGCGCACGCTGGTGGAGCATGTCAACGGCTGGTGGAAGACGCATCTGGCAGATGAACTGGGCATCGAGAGCGCGCTCGAACTGGAATACGACGTGCACTTCCGGCGCTTCCTGATGCCCACCGTGCGCGGTTCGGACGAGGGCAGCAAGAAGCGCTACGCCGGCCTGGCCACCACGCCTGAAGGTGGTGACGAGATGGTCTACAAGGGCCTGGAAACGGTGCGCAGCGACTGGACGCCGCTGGCGCAGCAGTTCCAGCAAGGCCTGTACGAACGGATCTTCAAGGGCGAACCGTACGAGGACTTCGTGCGCGAGCTGGTGGCGCGGATGCTGCGTGGCGAGTGCGATGACGACCTGGTGTACCGCAAGCGCCTGCGGCGGGCGCTGGACGACTACGAACGCAATGTGCCTCCGCACGTGCGCGCGGCGCGCATGGCCGACGAACACCACCTGCGTAATGGCCGCCACGCGCTGTACCGCAAGGGCGGCTGGATCCGTTACGTGATGACGCACGATGGGCCCGAGCCGCTGGAACTGCGCCGCTCGCCGATCGATTACGAGCATTACCTGACGCGCCAGCTCGAGCCCATCGCGGACGCGATCCTGCCGTTTTTGGGAGACAGTTTTGCAAACCTCACGCGCCATCTGACCAGTGGGCAGGGCGCGTTGTTCTAGGTGCTGCAACCATGCCGATGCCCCCGCACCCTCAACGACAACGCCGATGGCTGCCGATATCGGACAGGCTGTCGACGCGGCCATCCACGGTGATGGCCTGAAGGCACTGTCGGGTACGGCCATTCCACCAGATCGTGCCTTTGCCATCGCCGCCCGACTGGAAACCATCGACGCGGATGAACCCGCGCGACTCAAGGCTGTTCTCGGCGCCCGAAGCGCGGGCGCCGTTCAGGTCGGACACATCCACTGACGGCGCATAACCGCCGCCCCAGCGGTGATCGTCACGGTAGGATGAATTCTGGCCGCGTTGCCGGACGCCGCTTTCGTAGCCGGCGCTGTAGGCATCCGTGCGTGAATAATTGTGGTACGGCTGGTTGTACATGCCATCGTTGTGACCGCGCTCGTAATCGGCTTCCTGCTCCCGGTCCGAGTAGTGCTGGCCATTGTCGTGGTGACCTGACTTGTGCGACGCGAGCGCAGCGATGAGCGCGATGGCGCCGACGGCGCCGATCGCGACTGCCGCATTGTTACTGTCACCTTTCTGGTTGCAGTCGCCGTTGGCCACGTCGGAGATTGCCGCGAACCGGCCATCGCTGGTCCTGACCATCACGCACTGCTTGCGCGAGGCATTCCACCAATAAGTATACGAAGCGCTGCCCGACTGGTGGCCGGTGATCGACACCCAGCCCCTCGATTCGAGTTCGCTCTCGCCACCTGCAGCGCGGGCGCCTACCAGATCGCGCAGGGCGTCGGCGCTGGCGGCTATGGACACTGTTGGCGTCACGGCAGTGGCCAATGCCACGCATGCCACGACAAGCTGCTTCATCGTTTTCGTCATCAGCGATCTCCCGGGAATCATCTGTCAAAGAAAGCCAGTGCATCGGGTAGTTCACCAGATCCGGTTCACCAGATCCGGCTCACCATATCTTCACCCGTTTTTCCGGCGCGAGATACAGCTTGTCGGCTGGCTTGATATTGAATGCCTTGTACCAGGCGTCGATATTGCGCACGATGCCATTGACGCGGAACTCGCCAGGGCTGTGCGGGTCGGCCAGCGTGCGGCGGCGTGTTTCACCCTCGCTCGTGATGTTGCGCCAGAGTTGTGCCCAGGCGAGGAAAAAGCGCTGGTCGCCGGTGTAGCCATCGAGAATCGGTGCATTGCCGCCCTGTTTCTCTTGCACGAAACTGCGGTAGGCCGCGTAGGCAACCGACAGGCCGCCCAGGTCGCCGATATTTTCGCCCAGGTTCTGGCGGCCGTTGATCTTCAGGCCGGGAAGCACCTCGTACCCGTCAAACTGGACGGCCAGATCTTGCGTGCGCTTTTCGAATTGGCGGCGCGACGCCTTTGACCACCATTCGCGCAGCTTCCCGTCGCCGTCAGAGCGACTGCCCTGGTCATCGAACCCATGGCCGAATTCATGGCCGATGACGGCCGCGATCGAACCGAAGTTCACTGCTGCGTCAGCGTTCGGATCGAAAAAGGGCGGCTGGAGTATCCCGGCAGGGAACGTGATGGAATTGGCCGATGGCGTGTAGCCCGCATTGATTTCCTGGGGGCTGTAGGGAAACTCCCAATTTCGTGTCGGTTCATTCAGCTTTTGCAGGTCATCGGCGCGCATCCAGTCGAACAGCCGGCGGTAGTTTCCCACGAGGTCGTCGGCGGCAATGCGGACGTTTGAACGGTCATGCCAGCGTTCGGGATAACCGATGTAGCGCGTGACCTTGTCGAGTTTGTTCAGCGCCGCGGCGCGGGTTGGCGCATCCATCCAGTCGAGCTTGCTGATACGGTCGCGGTAGGTGGCGCGCAGATAGGTCACCATCTCTTCGACCTGCGCGCGTTCCGCGGCCCCGAAATACTGGGCGACGTAGATACGCCCGATCTCTTCGCCCAGCGCGGAACCCACCGCCATGATGCTTTCGAGTTCGGGCGGCCGCCGCTGGGGCGTATCCTGCAGCCGCTTGCTGTGGAAATCGAAATGCGCCTGCACCCACGGTTCCGACAGCGAATCGGCCCATGCATCGAGCGTCTTGAAGACGAGGAAGGTCTGGAGATCGGCGGCTGGCGTGGCGGCGAACAGCCGGGCCAGGTCACGCACTGCCGTATCGGTGGTGACCTTGAACTTGGGCTGCTTGTTGTACTGCAGTTCTGCCAGATACGTGTCCCAGGGGAAGCCGGGCGCGTATTTCTTCAGTTCGCCTGGCGTCATGACACGGTTCATCCGGACCACGTCACGGCGCTGCGCCACGGTCCAGTGTCGCCTGGCGATCGCGGTTTCCAGCGCCAGCACCTTGCTGGCGCGGGCATCGGCGTCGGCAAAACCGGCGCGGCGAAAACTCCCGGCGATGTAGTCGAGCAGGGCCTTGCGGTGACCGATATACGGCTCGGCCTCGGTCAGGTAGTAGTCGCGCGACGGCATGGTCAGACCACCGACGCCGAGCGCCGCAATCTGCCGCGTCGGGACGGCCGCATCGGTCATGGGGCCGGCCGGAAAGAAGCCGTCGATCCAGGGATAGGCCATGATCCGGGCCAGATCCCGTTTGTCGGTGGTGCCTGCGATGATCGAGAGCGTGCTGGCAATCGGCGTGATGCCCAGCGCGTCGCGGCGCTCCCGGTTGGCATGCGAGCGGTGGAAGTCGCCGATCAGCTGCTCGGGGCTGCCGGGCGCCCCCGTCGTTTCGCGCGCCTGTGCGACGATGCCGGCCACGCGTTGTTCGGTGGACAAATAGACTTCGACGAAGGAGTCGATGGCAGGCAGACCGGGCGGGGCCGTGGCGGTCTTGAGCCACCCGGCATTCACATAGCGGTAGAAGTCGTCGCCCGGTTGCACCGTGGTCGACAGGCCGGCCGTGTCGACACCCCATTGACCGATAGCGGCCTTTGCGGCGGGGGCGGCCAGCGCCCACGACCCCGAGCAGAACGTCAGTGCCAAGGCGAACAGAGTACGGAGTATGTGTTTCATGTCGCTTCTCCCACAGTGGTTGGCAGTCGCTGGCGGTGGCTCAGTGAAGCTCAGTGAAGCTTAGTGAAGCACAGTGAAGCACACTGAGGCACGCTGCGATGGCCGGCGCGCTTACCCGCCGACGACGAACGCGTCCGGGACCCGATAGACTTCGATGGCGCCGATCCGGATGATCTGGAGGTCGCCTTGTCGTCGCACATCCAGGCCGGCGGCGGCATCGCTGCCCGTTGCCTGCCCATTTTTAAAGAAAATGCGTCGGTGGCCCCCGTCGGGCGTGGTGAGCTCGATGGTCGTGGTGCCGCCCGCGCGACGAATGACACCTGCCTTGCAGGGGCCGGGCCTGCTGCCGGCCGACGTCGTGCAGGTGATGTCTGCTGTCGCGTGGTAGGGGGTGCCGGGAACCAGCGCGTCGCCAGCGGACGGCGCAGTGGCGGCTGGCATGCTGGCGGCTGACATGACGGCTGCTGACGCATCGCGAAGATCGATGCGCAGCGTGTAACGGGCGACCTCGTTGCGGCGCGCGGCATTGCGCATCAGATAGACCAGCACACGATACGATCCGTCGGCCGGCACCGGCGCGGCGAAGTGGTTGCCGCTTGAGGAGCCCACGAACAGCGCTTCGCCGGTGCTGTCCGGCGCAATGACGTTGATGTACGCCGATGCATTGGTCGGCTTGAAATCCACCGTCAGCATCTGTCCTGCGCGCGCCGCGACCAGGTAGCCGTGGTCGGCATCCCCCTTGATCGCGCCGGTCAGGGTGACGGTATGGCGGCCAGGGGCAAACACGACATCGGTCTGTTGTTGCGCAGTGGCGGGCGCTGCCAGCAGCAGGGAGATGGTGTACAGTGCAGCGAAAAGAGCATGCGGCATGGGGCCTCCGGATACACTTGTCATGGGCGCAGCGGTATCGACACCAGCGTGATGCCGTCGACGGTCGCGATCACTTTGCCGCCGAGCTGTATCGCGTCGTCTTGCGTCGGGCACCCGATGAGAATGGTGGTGTGGTCAAGGAAATCGATGGTGGCCGCGCTTTCACCGACGCGCCGACAGGGCGCACCGGATGCTGGATACCCGTCGCCGAGGGGCGTCAACGTGTTTGGCCACGGTATGGTCCATCCCGCCGGCCCAGCGACAGCTGCCGGTCGCTGGGCGCATGAGGACAGCGTGAGCGTCGCGGCAAGTGCTGACACGGTGAATTTGCCATATAGATGCATGCGTTGTCCCTTCCACCAACGAGTTCGCTAATGGGTGCTGCAATCGCCATCCCTGATCCGCCTCCAGACGATACTGGCGCTGTTCTAAATCTCCTGTCAATACTGCGTTGTCCGGTGTGGGCAGTCCGCTAGCGGTGCTCGGTTGCGCGTGATCGCAGGCGCGGTGACTGGGGGCGCATGCGCACAGGTTCGGGTGTATTCTTCGCCACATGGCCACCGGACGGCGAGCGACTGTATGGCGGTCCGGAACGGCGGGTGTGACAATTCGTGGTTTTTTTGCACCGGCCGGCGCTAAATCTGCGACGCTTTCGGTCTGTAATGGCCCAAGGACCTGCAGCCCGTCTACAATGATTTCCGGACAGCACTATTTTGACAGGATCAGCCATGAAATCGGTACAACAAGAAGTCGATGAGCGCAGCAACCTGACGGGGACGAACAAGTTCGAATTGCTGCTGTTTCGCCTCGGCGGCGATGCAGAGGGCAATCATAACGAACTGTTCGGGATTAACGTCTTCAAGATCCGCGAGATCGTGGCGATGCCTGAAATTACTGCCGTCGCCGGCGCCCCGCAGCACGTGCTGGGCGTGGTCAACCTGCGTGGCCACATCATCCAGGTGCTCGACCTGCCGGGCATCACCGGTGTCACGCCCAAGACGGGTCTGAACATCATGCTGGTGACCGAATTTGCGCGCACCACGCAGGCGTTTGCCGTCGAGAGCGTCGAAGAAATCGTGCGCCTCGACTGGAGCCAGGTGATGACGGCCGAGAATACCGCCGGCACCGGCATGGTCACGAGCATTGCCCGCCTGCCGGAAGCCGAGGGCCAGCCGGCTCGTCTGGCCCAGGTGCTCGACGTGGAAACCATCCTGCGCCGTCTGAATCCGGAACAGGACCGCCAGGACCTGTCGCAGGCCGTCGGCAACAAGATCTCGATCAAGCCGGGAAGCGTCATCCTGGCGGCCGACGATTCGGTCGTCGCCCGCGCACTGATCGAGCAGGGTCTGGATGCGATGGGTCTGCCGTTCATCATGACCAAGAGCGGCAAGGAAGCCTGGGATCAGCTGGGGGCGATTGCCACTGCCGCCGAAGCCGAAGGCCGTACGGTCTACGACCGCGTCGCGATGGTGCTGACCGACCTCGAGATGCCGGAGATGGATGGCTTCACGCTGACCCGCAACATCAAGTCGAGCCAGCGCTTCGGCAACCTGCCGGTGGTGATCCACTCGTCGCTGTCGGGCACCACCAACGAGGAACACGTCAAGAACGTGCGCGCCGACGCCTACGTCGCCAAGTTCTCGGCCGAAGACCTGTCGCGCACGCTGCGCAAGGTGCTGGGCGGTTAAGCCAGCCACGGGGAATCACGTCGCACAGGCCCGGTGCTATGATGCGGCCGTGATTCCCGACCTGTCCCAGTTACTGATCCTCGACAGCCTGCTGCGCGAGGGCAGCCTTACCCGCACCGCCGAACTGCTTGGCATGAGCCAGCCCACGGTCAGCCGCGCGCTGGCCCGCTTGCGTACCCACTTCGACGACCCGCTGTTCGTGCGCACCGGCCAGCGCATGGTCGCGACGACGCGCGCGCTGGAACTGGCCGGTCCGATCGCTGCCGTGCTCGACGCCGCACGCGAACTCGACAGCGGTCCTGCTGTCTTCGATCCGCTCACCGCGCAGCGCTCATTCGGCCTGTACATGGTCGACGGCGCCGTCGTGAACATCCTGCCGCAGTTGCTGGCCGGGCTGGCGCGCCTGGAAGATGGGGCCAGCGGCCTGCAACTGCGCAGCGTGCACATCGACCCCGGTGCGATCGAGGCGCAGCTCGAACGCGGTCACATTGACCTGGCCATCGGCCGCTTCCCGCAACTGGTCAACAATATTCGCCGGCGCAAGCTCTGGACCGACGAGTACGCGTGCGTGATGCGGGCCGGGCATCCGTGCGCCGGCCAGCTCGATCGCGATGCCTACCTGACGCACCGGCACGTGCTGATCGAGATGGAGCAGACGAGCCAGCACAACGGGGCCGTCACGCGCAAGCTGGAGACGCTGCTTGCACCGTCGCGCATCCTGTGTCACGTGCCCAGTTACACCTCGGCGGCCCACATCGCGCTGCATACCGACGCCATTGCCACCATTCCGCTGCGCCTGGCCCGGCCGCTGGCGCGCGACCTGGGCCTCGTGCTGGCGCGCCTGCCGATCGACCTGCCGCCCGTGCATCTGGCGCTGTACTGGCACGAGCGCAGTCATCGCGATCCTGCCAATGTGTGGCTGCGCGCGTTCGTGCGCTCCACGCTGACGGCGTCGGACCCGGCATCCGCAGACGCCTGAGGCAGCAGGTGCATGCAGGTCATGCAGAATCTGCATGACCTGCATGCACCTGGCGGCATGGCCGGCACGGGCGGCGCCGCGTAAGCTTCGGCCTTCCCGAAAAAGCCGAGGCACACCATGCTTCAACCCACACGCACGTCGGGCCGGGGCGCATGCCGCCTGGCCCTGGGCGGTGCGGTCCTGTTACTGACTGGCTGCGTGTCGATGGGGCCGCAGCCCACGCCCGCGCGCCTGAATGTCGACGCGGCGGCACATTCCATGCGTGCGCTGTCGACATCTGCACCTGCACCCTGGCCCGCACAGGACTGGTGGCGCGCCTACGGCGACCCGCAGCTCGACCAACTGGTCGACAGGGCGCGCGAGGCCAGCCCCACGATTGCTGCCGCACTGGCGCGCGTGCGCCAGGCGGCCGCCCTTGAAGGCCTGGCGGCCGCTGCACTGGCGCCGCAGGCCAGCGCCACGGCGCATCCAGTGCGCCAGCGCTACAGCGACAACGGCAGCGTACCGAAACCCCTTGCAGGCAGCTGGCAGTGGGCGAACGACCTCGGCGTCAGCCTCGGCTACGACCTGGATTTCTGGGGCAAGAACGCAGCTGGCGTGGCCGCTGCCGCCGGGCGTGTGAATGCACGCCAGGCCGAAGCGCAGGCAGCGCGTCTGGCCGTTGCCGGCGCCGTCGTGCAAGCCTATCTGCAGCTGGACCACCTGTACACGCGGCGCGACCTGGCCGAACAGGAGCTGCGCCAGCGTACCCGCATCGCTGACCTGGTGCGCCAGCGCGTGGCGGCGCAACTGGACAGCCGAGCGGAGCTCCGGCAGGCCGAGATCGGCGTGCCGGCGGCGCGCGGCGAGATCGCGGCGCTCGACGAAGCGCTGGCTTTGACGCGCGGCCAGCTTGCGGCCCTGAGCGGGCAGGGGCAGGATGCCGGTGCGACGATCGCGCGGCCGCACCTGGCGCCGGCCCGGCCACCGGGCGTGCCGGCGGATATACCCGCCGCGCTGCTCGGGCGCCGGCCGGAGCTGGTGGCGCTGCGCTGGCAGGTCGAAGCGGCCAGCGGCGACATCGACGTCGCCAAAGCGCAGTTCTATCCGACCGTGAACCTGACTGTCTCGGGTGGCCTGGCCAGCCTGGGCTTCGACCGGCTGGTGCAGGGGGGCAGCCGCACGTTTGCGGCCGGTCCGCTCGTGACCTTGCCGCTGCTGGACGGCGGGCGCCTGCGCAGCAATCTGGCGGCGCGCAACGCCGACTACGATCTCGCCGTCGCGCAGTACAACGGCGCCGTGCTCGAAGCGCTGCGTGACGTGAGTGCGCAACTGACGTCGCTGCGCTGGCTGGGCGAACGCCGGCGCGAGCAGGACGCGGCGCTTGGCGCGGCCGAAGAAGCCTATGCGCTGGCCGAGCAGCGCTACCGCGCGGGCCTGGGCAACTTCGTGCAGGTCTTGATTGCCGAAACCCAGGTCGTCGCGCAGCGCCGTGGCCAGGCCGACCTCGCGGCCCGTGCCTACACGCTGGACGTGCATCTCGTGCGGGCGCTCGGCGGAGGCTTTCAGGCCGCCATCCATTGAGAACGTTGGAATCATCCCATGACTGAACAAACCAATCAGGCGCCGCAAAGCCGGCGCAAGCTGGCGCTTGGCCTTTGCGCCGCCGTGCTGGCCGCTGCCGCCGGCATTGCCTGGTCCTCGCCCGGGGTGCTGGGCATCGGCTGGGACAGCCAGCAGACCGAAGACGCTTACGTGGAGGGCAATCTGGTGCACGTCACGCCGCAGGTCGCGGGCACCGTCACGCGCATCGCAGCGGACAACACGGATTTCGTGCGGCCGGGCGAGGTGCTGGTCCAGCTCAATGACGTCGACGCCCGGCTGGCGCTGGACCGCGCCGAAGCGGCGCTGGCCAGGTCGGCGCGCCAGGTGCGCTCGCAACTGGCCGGCGTCGGGCAATTGCGCTCAACTGTCGTGCAGCGTGAGTCCGACCTGGCCAGGGCAGAGAGCGATCTGGCGCGCCGCCGTCAGCTGGCCGATACGGGCGCCGTGTCGGGCGAAGACATCCGTCACGCCGACGATGCCGTGGGCGCCGCCCGCGCTGCCTTGAACGCCGCGCGCCAGCAGGTGGATGCGGCGCGGGCGCTGGTCGACGGCACGACGCTCGAGCAGCATCCGGACGTGCTGTCGTCGATTGCCGGCGTGCGCGACGCGTCACTGGGCCTGGCCCGCACGACGCTGGCCGCGCCGGTGGGCGGCATTGTCGCCCGGCGCAATGTGCAGATCGGCCAGCGCGTGGCGCAAGGCGCGCCGCTGATGGCAATCGTCCCGCTCGACCAGATGTGGGTCACGGCCAACCTGAAAGAGACGCAGCTGAAGGACGTGCGCATCGGCCAGCCGGTGGCCGTGACGTCGGACGTGTACGGCGCCGACGTCGTGTTTCACGGCCGCGTGGTCGGTCAGGAAGCCGGTACCGGCAGCGCGTTTGCCGCCGTGCCGGCGCAGAACGCGACCGGCAACTGGATCAAGGTCGTGCAGCGGGTGCCGGTGCGCATCGCGCTCGACGCGCAGGAGCTGGCGCGCCACCCGCTGCGCCTGGGCCTGTCGATGCACGTCGCGATCGATACCAGCCGCGCGGATGGTCCGAGCCTGCTGCAGGCTGGTGCGGTGCGCCATTCGTACGAGACCGTCGTGTTCGAGGCGGAGTCGGCTGGCGCCGACGCGGCGATCCGCCGCGCGCTTGGCGCGCCAGCGGCCGTGGTGGCGCGTTGAACGCAATCGCCGGCAGCCCGACGCCGCGCCCGGCGCTGCTGGGCGCCATCTTCGTGTTCAACCTGATCGAATTTCTGTCGACCGGGATGACGGTGCTGGCTGCGCCCGCGATCATGGGCCATATCGGCGCCTCGCCCGAAGAGTACGCGACGGTCTCGGCGCTGTACGCCGCGGTGGCGGTGCTGGCGATTTCGCAGATGACCGTGCTGCTGCAGCGCCTCGGCTGGCGCAACTACCTGCTGGGCGCCGTGCTGTTCTACCTGCTCGGTGCGTGGGTGTGCGCCACGAGCGCCAGCGTGGCCGGCTTTGCCGGCGGCCGCCTGCTGATGGCGCTGGGCGGCGGCGTGTTCATGACAGTCTCGCGCATGATGGTCAACCTGATCCCGCCATCGCCGCAGCGCCTGCAGGGCATTGCCGCGTATGGCGCAGCGTTGTCGGGCGGGCTGGCGCTCGGGCCCTGGGTGGCCGCGAAGATGCTGGGCCACGAAGCGTGGGGCGGGATGTTTCTGGTGCTGGCCGCGCTCGCGACCCTTGGCGCGCTGATCGCCGCGCGCTGGATGCCGCAGGACGCCGTCACGCTCGATCGCGCCTCCGGCGGGTCGCCATCGCGCATGCATGCCATCGATGCGATGCTGCTGGCGGCCGGCGCGGCCATCACGCTGTACGCGTTGCAGCACCTGACGTATGACTGGCATGGCGAACGCGCATCGCTGCTGGCGCACCTGGTGCTGGGGCTCGCGCTGCTGGCTGCGTTCGGGTTGCTGCATGCGCGCCGCAGTGCGCCGTTCCTGCACCTGGCCGTGCTGCGCAGCCCGCGCTATCGCCTGGGCCTCGTCATCTTCAGCGTCTGTTACGCGATGCTCGGCATGGTCAACACGCTGCTGCCGCAGGTGGTGCAGAAGGGCCTTGGCGTCGGATTGGAGCAGGCCGGCGAACTGCAGGGAACGGGGTTGCTGGCCATGGTCATCGCGTTCTTCGTGATGCTCGAACTGGTCAAGCGGCGCCCGCATCCGACCAAGTTTTTCGTCACCGGCTTTCTGATGCTGGCCTTGCTCGGCTGGCGCTTCGCGACGCTCGACCCGCGCGCCTATGCGTGGGACGCGGTGATCTTCTGGCTTGGCCTGTTCGGCGGCTTTCTGACGCTGGGGATGGCGACGACGGCGATCCACGCGTTCAAGGAGCTGCAGGCGGACAATGTGGTGTTTTCGAATGCCCAGCAACTTAAAAACATGCTGGGGCAGGCAGGCCTTGCGCTGGGCGTGGGCATGACCAATATCGGGCTGCAGGAGCGCACGGCGCTGCATGCGTCGCGCCTGGCCGAAAAATCATCAAGGCTGGCCGACGGCGGGGCCGAGCTGGCACGGCAAGCCGGCCTGCTGGCAGGTCAGGACCTGTTCTGGATCGTGATGTGGGTGGGGCTGGGTGGCGCGGCGCTGCTGGTGTTGCAGCGCCGCTTCGACTGAGGACGCAGGACGTGTGCCGCGTCCAGCCGGATCAACGACGACGCGAAGGACCGGTGAAACGGTCGGCCAGGACGGCGGTGACGACGGCTTGCAGCACGTGGATCGCCCAGCGCTCGCCAGCCTTGCGCGGGCCGGCCTGGACTTCACCCTCGGTAATGCCCAGGACCGGCGCGATGGCGCCGATGTTCACGGCGTACAGCGCCGTGCCGTACAGCGTGCCGATGGCGGCCGGCGACAGGCTTGGGGCCAGTTCGCGCAGCTTGGGGACGGCGGCGGCAAATGCGGCCGAGGCGCCCAGGTGATTGACGAATTCCACGGCGCTGGTGCCGGCGTCGCCGATGACGGCGCGCGAGCCCGTCACGTCGTCAATCCAGTCGACCGCATCCCGGTCGAGCGTTTTGGTGAGCACGCCGGATTTGCGGCCTGCGACCATGACGGCCGTCGTGACCACGCCTGCGATCAAGCCACCCACGATGGCTGCTGTGTATTTTTGCATGAACGTCTCGCTTGAAAAGTGAATCCGCAGCGCGGCGCCCGTGCGCCTGCTGCAGATGGAGTCAATACGATACGTGGCGAGCTCCCCGGGCTCGGTGCGGTGCTGCACCGATAACTCAGTCGCCCTTTGCCATTTGCCCGAACACCTCGTCACGCCGGACCCACGCGTGGTAGAGCGCCGCGCCCAGGTGCGCCAGGATCGTGAAGAACAGCACATACGCAAGCACACCGTGCAGCGGACGCAGGAAGCCGTATATCGCGGGGCTGTGCGGCAGGATCGCTGGCAGGTTCACGCCGTCGAACAGCACGATCGGATAGCCGCCGGCCGACAGCATGGCCCAGCCGATCAGCGGCATGGCCAGCATCAGCGCGTACAGCGCCCAGTGCGACGCGGTGGCCGCCCACACCTGGATGCGTGGCAGATCGGCCGGGAGTGGCGGTGGTGCGTTCAGCAAGCGATTCACGAGACGCACGATTGCCAGCAGCAGGATTGCCAGGCCCAGCGGGCGGTGCAGGTCGAGCAGGAATTCGCGGTGGCGCAGCGACACCACCATGGCAGCGCCGACGAACAGCATCGCCAGGATCGCGACGGCCATCGACCAGTGGAGTACGCGGGCCAGCAGGTTGAAGTGGCGTGGACGGTTCATCGTACGCTCCCGGTGTGGAGGTTGCCCGTGCTGATTTCACGCTCGCGGCGGTTGAACGAGACCGAGTAGATCGACGAACGGGCATGCAGCACGGGATCGTCGGTGCCTGCAATCCCCTTCGGCAGGATCAGCGGATCGAAGTTCAGATTGAGGCATGGGCCGGCGACTTGCGGCTCTGCGCGCACGAGCGTCAGCGTGCCGGCGAGCGTTTCGGGCCGCGTCTCCGGCCAGGCTTTGGATGGGTCTTCGATCGGGTCGCCCGGTTCGGCGAATTGCATGACCATGTCCCATTTCAGCGGGCCGGCCGCCAGACGGCGATCAAGGTCGGCCGCCAGGAAATCGCGGTCGGCGGTTTTCAGCTGCTCCGGGTCGGCCGCCACGAACGGCGTGTGCGGGCGCATCGACCAGCGCACGGCGCGCGTCGCGCCGGCAGCATTTGTCAGGCGAAACGCATTGACGCCGTTAAAGCGCGTGTTGGCCAGGCTGTCGGGCGTGGGCGCACTCTTGGACCACGCCATGAATTTCTTGATTTCCGGATGGGCAGCCAGCACGGCGTCCATCTTGGCCGGATCCGGTTTGCCGGTCGCCGGGTCGGGCAGGCGGGCAGCGTTCAGCGCCTGAAAGGCTTCGGGGGTGGATGCGGCAAAGAACGGGAAGCTGTTCATCGCCATACGCCATTCCTGGCCGTCGTCCGTTTTCAGCTGCAGCGCCATGCCGCGCACGGCCGCCTTGTTGTCGGGCGAATGCGGGTCGTTGCCAGGGCTGGAAAAGCGGCCGAGGACGGGCGTTGATGGCTGCGAAAACACGCGCGCCGTGGACAGCTGCGCGGCGGCGGGCGTCGGTGCGAAGGTGCCGACGATGCAGATGCCCTTGGCATGCGCACGGCGCACGCCTGGTTGCTGTGTGCCGGAGGCTTCGGCGGTATTGACCATCGTCTGCGGCGTGACGTTCTTGTTGCCGAACCAGCCGCCAATCCAGGCGAAGAGGACGGCCAGCGCGATGATGATCAGCGCGATCGGGAGCAATAACAGCGGGGAACCGTGGCGTGGCTTGGGCGGTGACATGGGCGGCACTCTCTTGAAAGGGTCTTGGTACATACAGCCGGAAAATTCGGTGGCGAATTGTCGCATGATTAACAAATTGATGCGTGCCGTCCCCTGTCGCGCCGTTGCGTCGGCGGTACTGCTGAGCGTAACGGTCCAACGCGAACCACCAAATTGTGCAAAAATTCCGGTGGTCATTGATGTCGCTTCACACTACATATTTACATGCGCCAAGGTCATTACATGCTCGTCAACCGTCGCCCAGCGCCCCTCACCCTGGCACGTGTCACTGAGGAAGGGGCGTGAACGCGGCGCACGCCGACATCGCGGCATTCGACTGGAGCGGGACCCCACTGGGTGCGCGCGCAGCCTGGCCCGCGGCACTCGAAGCCGTCTTCGGCATGATGCTGGCAACGCCGGTGGCGATGTGCGCCACCTGGGGCCCGGAGCAGACGTTGCTCTACAACGCGGCGTACGTGCCGTTTCTCGGCAAACGCCATCCAGGCGCGCTGGGGCGACCGTTGCCCGACGTCTGGTCGGAAATATGGGACGATATCGGTCCGCTGGTGGCGCGCGTGATGGCCGGCGAAGCGGTGAGTTTTACCGATCTACCGCTGGTCATGACGCGCAGTGGCTACGAAGAAGAGACGTGGTGGTCGTTCGCGTACAGCCCGCTGCGCAGCGAGGGCCACATTGCTGGCCTTCTCAATATCGCCACTGAAACGACGGCCGGCGTCATTGCCGCCAGAGAGCGCGATGCCGCGCAGACCCAGCTCATCAAGCGCAATATCACGCTGGAGCAGGAGATCGTGGCGCGCAGGGAGGCGGCCAGCCGGCTCGCCACCGTCATCGAGCACCTGCCAGTGGGTATCTGCCTGTTCGACATGGATGGGCAAGCCATCCTGAACAACCCCGTATTCCGGACCTTTGTCCCCGATTTCTCGCCAGCGCATGGCCTGCAGCGCGCCTGGGAACACTGGCGCGGGTTCGATGCGCAAGGTCGCTTGCTGGCGCCCGACGACTATCCGAGTGCGCGCGCATTGCGGGGCGAGCTCGTCACGCCAGGCGACGAATTCTTGCGGCGCGCAGCGGACGGCGCGGAAACCTGGGTCGCTGTCAGCGCCGTTCCGCTGATCGACAGTGCCGGCGCGCAGGCCGGCATCATTATGGTGTTCGACGACATCGACCAGCGCAAGCGGATACTGCTCGATCTCGAGCGCCAGGTGGCGGAGCGGGCGCAGGATCGCAATGCGCTGTGGACGCTGTCGTCGGACATTATGCTGCGCTGTACGTTCGATGGGGTGATCACGGCGTCCAATCCGGCCTGGTCGTCCGTGCTGGGCTGGCGCGAGCACGAGCTGGTCGGATCGAATCTGTTCGACCTGATTCATCCGGATGACATGGCGCATACGATTGCCGGGGCGCGCGAGTTGTCGGAGGGGATCGGCCATCAACGGTTCGACAACCGCTACCGCCATCGGGATGGCAGTTACCGCTGGATCTCGTGGTCCACGCGTGCACACGATGCGATGATCAACGCGGTGGGCCGCGACATCACGCGTGACCAGGAGCAACTGGCCGAACTCGAGGCGATGCAGAATGCCCTGCGCCAGAGCCAGAAAATGGAAGCGGTCGGCCAGCTGACCGGTGGCCTGGCGCACGATTTCAACAATCTGCTGGCCGGTATTTCCGGTGCGCTGCAGCTGATGCAGATGCGCATGCAGCAGGGCCGCTACAACGAGTTCGACCGCTACATTGCGACGGCGCTTGGCGCGTCCAAGCGGGCCGCGGCCCTGACCCATCGCCTGCTGGCGTTTTCGCGCCAGCAAACCTTGATGCCCAAACCGACGAACGTGAACCGGCTCGTTACCGACATGCAGGAGCTGGTCCAGCGCACGGTGGGGCCGGCCGTGCGGATCGAGGTGGTGTGCGTTGCCGATGCCTGGCCGGCGCTGGTCGACGCGTCGCAGCTCGAAAATGCGCTGCTGAACCTGTGCATCAATGCGCGTGACGCCATGCCCGATGGTGGCAGCATCACGGTCGAAACGGCCAACAAGTGGATCGACGAGCGCGTCGCGCGCCAGCAGAACATGGCGCAGGGCCAGTACCTGGCCTTGTCCGTCAGCGACACGGGTGTGGGGATGGCGCCGGACGTCGTGGCGCGCGCGTTCGAGCCCTTCTTCACGACCAAGCCGATCGGCCAGGGGACGGGCCTCGGGCTGTCGATGATCTATGGGTTCGCGCAGCAGTCGGGCGGCCAGGTCCGGATCTATTCCGAAGTGGGGCAGGGCACCACCGTGAGCATCTATCTGCCGCGGCATTACGGCGCTGGTGCTACCGAGCTGGAGCCTGACGTCGCGGCGCCCACCGCGCTGACGCAGTCGGGGCAGGTGGCGACCGTGCTGGTTGTCGACGATGAGCCGACCGTGCGCATGCTCGTCATCGACATCCTGCAGGATCTCGGCTTTGGCTGGATCGAGGCCGCCGACAGCGCGGCGGGACTCAAGATGCTGCAATCGGATGCGCGGATCGACCTGCTGGTCACGGACGTGGGGCTGCCCGGCGGCATGAACGGACGCCAGATGGCCGACGCTGGGCGCGCGGGCCGGCCCGGGCTGCAGGTCTTGTTCATCACCGGCTACGCGGAGAATGCGGTGCTCAACAACGGCTATCTCGATCCGGGGATGGCGGTGCTGACCAAGCCGTTTTCGATGGAGGCGATGGCCGCGCGCATCCGTTCGATGGCCGAGGCGGGCGCCGTCGAAGCGGTGGGGTCCTCTGCAGGGAGTCGCCATCCACGGTAAGATTGTCGTCCTTACCACAGGACCACTTACCATGACGACTTCCAGCTACCCCGATACCCGTCTCCTCATCGCCAACGAATGGCACGATGCCAGCGGCGGCAAGACCATTCCCGTGATCAATCCGGCCACCGGCCAGCCGATCGGCAAGGTTGCCCACGCCAGCATCGCCGACCTCGATCGCGCGCTGGCCGCCGCCCAGAAGGGCTTCGAGACCTGGCGCGCCGTGCCTGCCGCCGAACGCGCCGCGATCATGCGCCGCGCCGCGACGCTGCTGCGCGAGCGCGCTGGCGACATCGCGCGCCTGCTGACGCAGGAGCAGGGCAAGCCGCTGGCCGAAGCCAAGGGCGAGGCCCTGGCCGGCGCCGAGATCATCGACTGGTTCGCCGCCGAGGGCATGCGCGTGTATGGCCGCATCGTCCCGTCGCGCAATCCGGCCGCGCAGCAGCTCGTGCTGAAAGAGCCGGTCGGCCCGGTCGCCGCGTTCACACCCTGGAACTTCCCGATCAACCAGATCGTGCGCAAGCTCGCGGCAGCGCTCACGACCGGCTGCTCGTTCCTGTGCAAGGCGCCGGAAGAAACGCCGGCTTCGCCAGCGGCGCTGCTGCAGTGCTTCGTCGATGCCGGCCTGCCGCCGGGCGTCGTCGGCCTGGTGTTTGGCGACCCTGCCGAGATTTCGGGTTACCTGATTCCGAGCCCGATCATCCGCAAGGTCACTTTCACCGGCTCGACGCCAGTGGGCAAGCAGCTGGCCGCGCTGGCCGGCGCGCACATGAAGCGCGCGACGATGGAGCTGGGTGGCCATGCGCCGGTCATCATCGCCGAGGATGCCGACGTGGCGCTGGCCGTCAAGGCGGCGGGCGCGGCCAAGTTCCGCAATGCCGGCCAGGTCTGCATCTCTCCGACCCGCTTCCTCGTGCATAACGCGGTCAAGGCCGAGTTCACGCGCGCGCTCGTGCAGCACGCCGAAAGCCTCAAGCTGGGCGACGGCATGGCCGATGGCACGACGCTCGGGCCTCTGGCCAACGCGCGCCGTCTGGATGCGATGGCTAAGGTGGTCGACGATGCGCGCACTCGCGGCGCCACGGTGGCAACGGGCGGTGAGCGCGTGGGCACCAGCGGCAACTTCTTCGCACCGACCATCCTGGCCGACGTGCCACTGGATGCCAGCATGTTCAACGACGAGCCGTTCGGCCCGATCGCCGGCATCCGCGGCTTCGACAGCCTGGAAGACATGATTGCGGAAGCCAATCGTTTGCCGTATGGCCTGGCGGGTTACGCATTCACGCGCTCGATCAAGAACGCGCATCTGCTGATGAACCGTGTCGAAGTGGGAATGTTGTGGATTAACCAGCCTGCCACGCCGAGCGCCGAGCTGCCATTTGGCGGCATCAAGGATTCGGGCTATGGCTCGGAAGGCGGACCGGAAGCGCTGGAATCGTATCTCAACACGAAGGCCGTCTCGATGGTGGGCGTGTAATTGGCAGTGTCGCGTTGCGGCGGGATCAGGTGTAACAATTTGTAGGATAATGCGCCGTCGTGGCGGGGTATAATGCTGCCCGCCACCGGCCTCTGCACTCTTCAGATGCCACTTATCTCTGTAGAGTGACACCATGATCTTTCCCCAGCGCGCATGACGCAGGCCATCCTGACGCTCAATGTCGATACCGAATTCGACGTGATCGCCGCGCGCCAGCGTGCGCGCCAGATCGCCGGTGCCTGCGGGTTCGGTTCCGTCGATCAGGCCCGTATCGGCACGGTCGTGTCCGAACTGGCGCGCAATATCTTCAACTATGCCGGCGCCGGTTCGGTCTCCTTCGTGGCCGAAGGCGCAATGGCGCCGCAGCATCTTTCCATCACGTTTGTCGACCGCGGACCCGGCATCGCCGATGTCGGGCACGTCTTGTCGGGCGCATACCGGTCGACATCCGGCATGGGTGTCGGCATCCTGTCGGCGCGCCGGCTGATGGACCAATTTGATATCGCCAGCGGGCCATCCGGCACCCGGATCACGGTCGGCAAGCGCTTTCCTGCCAGCGCCGGGTTCATCAGCGCTGACGGGTTCGGCCCGCTCGTGGCGCAGTTCGAGACGCTGCCCAATCACGCGGCCTTGTCGGAAGCGCGCCACCAGAACCGTGAACTGGCCGACGCACTCAGCGCGCTGCAGGCGCGGCAGGAAGAACTGCAACTCGTCTCGACCCGCCTCGAAGAGCGCAACCGCAATATCGAAGCCCTGAATGATCTGCTGGACGACAAGGCTGCCGCGCTGCAGAAAGCCGATCGCAGCAAGGACGAATTTCTTGCCACACTGAGCCACGAATTGCGCGGGCCGCTGTCGGCCGCCGCCATGGCAGCGAGCATGCTGCTGCCCGAGGCCGTCACGTCGCAGCGCGCCAACCAGATGGGTGAACTGATCCGGCGCCAGGTCACGCACATGAGCCGGCTGGTCGAGGATCTGCTGGACGTCTCGCGCGTGAGCCGCGGCCTGGTGCAACTGGAAAAAGCGCCGGTGGAGCTGGCGGACGTGATCGCTGCCGCGCTCGAGCAGGTGCAGTCGGCCGCAAACCAGAAACGGCATCGCATCGAGCAGGCAGCGGGCGTACCCAGCCTACTGGTGCTGGGCGACCGCACGCGCCTGATCCAGGTGGCCAGCAATCTGCTCACCAATGCGATTCGCTACACGGACAGTGGCGGCATCATCCACGTCGCCCTGGAAAAACGGGGCAGGATGGCAGCCCTGCGGATCACTGACAACGGCATGGGCATCGCGCCCGACCTGATGCCGCGCCTGTTCGACCTCTACGTCCAGGCCGAACGCTCAGCCGACCGCACCGGCGGCGGCCTCGGCCTGGGCCTGGCCCTCGTCAAGAACCTGGTCGAAGCCCACGACGGCACCGTCACCGCCCACAGCCCCGGCGACGGCCAGGGCAGCACCTTCACCGTCCTCCTCCCCCTGCACACCGAACGCCGCGAATAATCGCACCGCATCGCCACAGCTCAGCACGAAGACTCAATTAGGGTCAGAGTCGAATTATTGAGCAATAAACTTCTCTACATGGCCCGTGTGCAATGCCTTCAGGCAGCATTCCGCGCGGCGCTTGCTTTCCAATTGGGGTCGGAGTCGAATTGTTTGACAACATTGAGGAATTGCCCAATAAGTCGACTCTGACCCTAATTGTTCAGTATCTGGTGGATGGGGTGGGGGCGTTTTCTCGCGCGTAAACGGCGACCGCCCGGGCCGGCCTTGAGGCCGGCGCCGGGCGGCGCGGATGGTGCGGATAATGCGGGTTGACGTTGGCTTGGCGCCTTAGTCTTCCTGGAAGGCTTCTTCGCGTTTCTTGCGCAGCGATGGCAGCAGCACGACGATCATTGCGGCGGCGGCCAGACCCAGCATCACGCCCGAGATCGGGCGCTCGATGAATACCATTGGGTCGGCGCGCGAGAGCAGCAGGGCGCGGCGCAGGTATTCTTCCATCATCGGGCCGATGATGAAGCCGAGCAGCATTGGCGCGGGCTCCAGTTCGAGCTTGGCGCACAGGTAGCCGAGCAGACCGAACAGCGCCATCAGATAGACGTCGAAGGTACTGTTGTTCAAGCTGAACACGCCGATCGCGCAGAACATCAGGATGGCCGGATACAGCATCTGGTACGGCACCATGATCATGCGCACCCAGATGCCGATCATCGGCAGGTTCAGCACGACGAGGAACAGGTTACCGACCCACATCGAGACGATCAGGCCCCAGAACAGGCCAGGCTGCTCGGTCATGACGGCAGGACCAGGCTGGATGCCCTGGATGATCATCGCGCCGATCATCAGCGCCATCACTGGGTTCGACGGAATGCCCAGCGTCAGCATCGGGATGAACGAGGTCTGCGCGCCGGCGTTGTTGGCCGCTTCCGGCGCCGCAACGCCTTCGATGGCGCCTTTGCCGAAGTTGGCCGAGTTCTTCGACACTTTCTTCTCGAGCGAGTACGACGCGAACGAGGCCAGCATTGCGCCACCGCCCGGCAGGATGCCCAGCAGCGAGCCCAGGCCCGTGCCGCGGATGACCGGCCACATGATGCGCTTGAAGTCTTCCTTGTTGAGCATCAGTCCGGTGACTTTCTTCATCACCAGATTGCGGTCTTCGTTGTGCTCGAGATTGCGGATGATTTCGCCAATACCGAACATGCCCATCGCGACGATGACGAAGTTGATGCCGTCAGCCAGCTCCGGCATGTCGAAGGTGTAGCGCGCCGAACCTGAGTTGACGTCGGTACCGACCACGCCCAGCAGCAGGCCGAGCAGCACCATGCCAATGGCCTTGAGCAGCGAGCCGCTGGCCAGAACGACCGACGCTACCAGGCCCAGCACCATCAGCGAGAAGTATTCGGCCGGGCCGAATTCGAGTGCCAGATCGGCCAGTGGCGGCGCGGCCAGGGCCAGCAGGACCGTGGCAACGGTACCGGCGAAGAACGACGAGATCGCCGCAGTGGCCAGCGCCTTGCCGGCCTGGCCGTTGCGCGCCATCTGGTAGCCGTCCAGTGCGGTCACCACCGACGAGGATTCGCCAGGCAGATTGACCAGGATGGCGGTGGTCGAGCCACCGTATTGCGCGCCGTAGTAGATACCGGCCAGCATGATCAGCGCCGATTCTGGTGGCAGGCCGAACGTGGCCGGCAGCAGCATGGCGATGGTGGCGATCGGGCCAAGGCCCGGCAGAACGCCCACTGCGGTGCCGACAAACACGCCGACCAGGCAGTAGAACAGGTTTTGCATGGACAGGGCCGTCTCGAGGCCCAGTGCGAGGTTACTGAAAATTTCCATATGATTTAATTCCCACCGAGCCAAGGGCCAATGATCGGCATCGGCAAGCCAAGCAGCTTGACGAACAGACCAACTGCAAACAACGTCATGCCCACGGCCAGCGCGAGTGACTTCTTCAATTCGAATTTATCGCTGGCGTACGAGCTGATCAGGATCAGCAGGAAGCCCGCAGGCACCAGGCCCGCATTGCGCACCAGGAAGCCGAACAGCAGCACGGCGGCCAGCACGATGATCAGTTCGCGATAATAGATGCGGCCGATCGCCTCACCGGGACGGAAGAACGAGCGCACGAACGAGGCAACGCCGATCAGCGAGAGCAGGGCGCCCAGCACGATCGGGAAGTAGGCCGGACCCATGCGGCCGGCACTGCCCATTTCGTACTCCTGGCCGATGTACACGGCGCTCAGACCGAAGAATAGAAAGACAATGCCACTCCAAAAGTCTTTCGGATGGCGGATAAATGCTGGCACGGTGGTGGTCCCCTTTATGGTGTGGCAGATGCGGTGATGCAGATGCAGATGCAGTGGTTCGAAAAGCGTGAATGCAGATCACAGATGCAGCCCGCGCAACGACGATGACAACGACGCCGGGCGGGCTCCAGATGCGACAACGCCGCACCGCAGCCGGACAGGCCGGTGCGGCGCGAGGTCGTCAACAGGGCATCAGTCGGCGAAGGCGCCGGCTTTCTTGATGATCGGGCCCCACAGGTCGATCTGCTGCTTCAGGTGCGTGCGCAGCGCTTCCGGCGTGGCCTGGTTGGTCGGGACCGGCTCGGTGCCCAGGTCGGCGAAGCGCTTGACCACGTTCGGATCACGCAGTGCGGTGCGCAGAGCGTTCGACAGCGCGTCGACGGTTGGCTTCGGCGTGCCTTTTGGCGCGTACAGGCCGTGCCAGACACCGACTTCGAAGCCTGGCAGGCCAGCCTTGTCCAGCGTCGGCAGGTTCGGCAGCGAGGCGACCGGGGTCTTGGTCGTCACGCCGTAGGCCTTGATTTTGCCGCCCTTGATCTGGCTGGTGGTGTTGGTGGTCTGGTCGCACATGAAGTCCACCTGGCCGCCCAGCAGGTCGTTCATCGCCGGGCCGGTGCCCTTGTACGGCACGGTGGTCAGTTCGACGCCCATTGCGGTCTGCAGCAGCATGCCGCACAGGTGCGATGCCGAACCCAGGCCGGCGTGCGCGTAGGTGACCTTGTCCTTGTTGGCTTTCACGTACGTGATCAGCTCTTTCATGTCCTTGGCCGGGAAGTTCGATTTGGCGACGACGGTCATTGGCACGTCGGTGATCAGACCGATCGGCTCGAAGCTGGTGATCGCGTCGTACGGCAGCTTGCGGTACAGCGCCGGCGCGGTCGATTGACCGATGTGGTGCAGGAACAGCGTGTAGCCGTCAGGCGCGGCCTTGGCGGCGCGCGCGGCGCCGATCGTGCCACCGGCACCGCCGACGTTTTCGACGATGATCTGCTGCTTGAGCGTGTTGCCCATCGACTGCGCCACGAGACGCGCGACGGTGTCGGTCGGGCCGCCGGCCGCGAACGGCACGATCATGGTGATGGTCTTGGTCGGGTAGGCCTGGGCATGGGCCAGGCCCGTGCCGAAAGCGGTCAGGCAGGCGGCTGCGCACAGCATCTTGAGCTTCATGGTGTCGTCCTCGTATCTCTTTTTGGTTTGGTTTGGCAACCGGCACTATTTCTGTGCCGTGCTCCCTTGCGGCGTTGTCTTACGCACCAGATGTTTTACCAGCAAACATATTGTTGTGCAACTACGTGGAAACACGTATGTGGTTTGCATGACGCTCTTTTCAGCAAAAACGAATAGCGAGAAAACGCAAATCCGAAAACAAAAAACGCCATCCGAAGATGGCGTTTTTGGTCGCTGCAGCGCCGTACTGTCAGACCGGCGGCTGCACCGGGAGTTCCCGGTCGCCAAGGAGCAACTTCGCCGGCGTCATCGGCGTCGTGCGCAGGCGCGTACCGGTGGCATGGAAGATGGCGTTCGAGACCGCCGCCGCCACGCCCACGATGCCGATCTCGCCCACACCCTTGGCGCCCAGCTGCTTGCTCACGATGCGGTCGTCCTCTTCGACAAAGATCACGTCGATGTCGTGGATGTCGGCATTGGCCGCCACGTGGTATTCGGCGAAATTGTGGTTCATGAAGCGCCCGTACTTGTGATCGGTATGGGTTTCTTCATGCAGTGCCTGGCTGATGCCCCAGACGACCGCGCCGCTGATCTGGCTGGCGGCTGTCTTGCCACTGATGATGCGGCCGGCTGCAATCGCGCTGACCACGCGCGTGACGCGCACCATGCCGAGCTTTTCGTTGACGCGCACTTCGCAGAACACGGCCGAGTGCACGGCGCGCGCGTACTTGCGCTGTTTGAGCATCTGCGGCGTCATGAAGTATTTTTCTTCCACCTGGTCGACGCCTGCATTGGCCAGCGCCTGGGTGAGCTCCACGCGGCGCGACGGATCGGTTTTCAGGAAGACTGCGCCGTCGCCGAATTCGACGTCGCGCATGCGTGCCTTGGCCAGTGGCGAATCAGGCATCTTCACCGCCATCTTCAGCAGGGACTTCTTGAGCTTTTCACAGGCTCCGAACACGCCGGAGCCCACGGTGGCCACGTGCGACGAACCACCCTCGATCGGCGCCATCGGCAGCGTCGAGTCGCCCAGCTGGAAGGTCACCAGCTCCATCGGCAAGCCCATGGCCTCGGCGGCAATCATCGACATCACGGTATAGGTGCCGGTGCCGATATCGGTGGCCGCACTGCTCACGACCAGGCGGCCATTGCTGTGCATCACGGCGCTCACGCGCGCTACCATGACCAGGGCATCCCAGATGCCAGTTGCCATGCCCCAGCCCACCAGCTCGTCGCCGTCCTGCATCGAGCGTGGCTCGATTGGACGCTTGTCCCAGCCGAAGCGCTCGGCGCCCTGGCGGTAGCACTCGCGCAGTTCCTTGCTCGAAAATGGCTTGTCCTCGATCGGCGAGATCTCGGTGTAGTTCTTCAGGCGCAGCGCCAGCGGATCCATCTTGAGTTTGTAGGCCAGCTCGTCCATCGCCACTTCCATGGCGTGCACGCCGTGGGCGGCGCCCGGGGCGCGCATGTCCAGCGGCGTGAAGCGGTCGTTTGCAACCACCTGGTAGCCGAGCTTGATGTCGCTGCACGCATACAGCTGCCCCGACCAGTTGACGATCACTTCGACGTAATCTTCGAGACGCGAGGTTTCCTGGATCGCTTCGTGCCAGATCGCCTTGAGCGTGCCGTCCGGCGCGGCGCCCAGACGGATGCGGTGCCAGGTTTCCGGACGGTGGCCGAAGCTGAACATCTGCTGGCGCGTCAGCACGACACGCACCGAACGCTCGAGCTGCAGCGCGCCCATCACGGCCAGCGGCAGCTGGTATTGCGGACGCAGGCCGGAACCGAAGGCGCCGCCCACGTACGGGTTGCGCACCGTGACCTCGTCGCTCGACAGGCCAAAGCCGTGCGAGACATACCAGCGGCTGTTCTGCGAGCTTTGCGTCTTGTCGTAGATGGTCAGGTGGCCGTTTTCAGCGCGAATCACGGTCGAGGCGAACATCTCCATCGGATTGTGGTGCTCGACGCCGTTGTAGTACTGCGAGTCGACCCGTACTTCGGCTGCCTCGAACGCCTTTTCACCGTCGCCGATCGAGCTTGGCGGCACGAAGCCGGCCTTCATCTTGCGCGGCTCGTAAGCCTGGTCCAGGCTTTCGAGCAGATTGGTTTCGTGCGCATCGACATCGTAGTGCACGCGCACCAGCGATGCGGCGTAGCGCGCCGCTTCGAAGGTTTCGGCCAGCACCAGCGCCACCGGCTGGCCGCTGTAGAAAATCTCGTCCGAGAACAGAGGGCGGAATGGCGAGCCGGCCGGAGCCGTCATGTCTTTCCACGCCAGGTCGAACGAGCGCATCTTGGGGCGGTTCTCGTGCGTCATCACGGACAGCACGCCCGCAACGGCTAGCGCCTCGGCCGTGTCGATGCTGGTGATGCGGCCCTTGGCCACGGTGCCGCTCACGACCACGCCATAGGCCAGGTCGGGAGCGAAGTATTCGGCAGCGTATTGCGCCTCGCCGGTCACCTTGGCGCGGCCATCAATGCGCGAGACCTGCATGCCGCTTTTCACACGGCCGGTGCCGGCCGGCGCGCTCGGTGCGCGCAGTTCTGGAATCAGGTCGGTCATGCTTGTTCTCCTTGTGCATCGAGTCCGCGCGCATGGTCGGTGCCACGCGCAGCGGTGGTCAAGGCTTGCACGATGGCGTTGCGCGCCAGCGGCAGCTTGAAATCGTTTTGGCCGAAGCCCTGGGCGCCTTGCAGGATCGTTTCGGCGGCCTGCAGGAAGGCTGCTTCGCCGACCGCCTGGCCGACGAGCGCTTGTTCGGCTGCTTCGACACGCCACGGCTTGTGGGCCACGCCGCCAAGCGCGATGCGCGCCGCGCGGATCGTGCCGTCGGCATCGAGGTCCAGCGCAGCAGCGACGGACACCAGCGCAAACGCGTACGACAGGCGGTCGCGCACCTTGATGTAGGCGCTGTGGTCGATGAAGCGGTCGGCTCCGGGCACGGTGATGTGGGTGATCATCTCGCCCGGCTGCAGCGTGTTGTCGATCTGGGGCGTGTCGCCTGGCAGGCGGTGGAAGTCGGCGAACGGGATTTCGCGCGCGCCGCTCATCGAGCGCACGTGCACGGTTGCGTCGAGCGCGCGCAGGGCGACGCACATGTCCGACGGGTGGGTGGCGATGCAGCTTTCGCTGGTGCCCAGAATTGCCAGCTGGCGGTTCAGGCCTTCGCGCGCCGGGCAGCCGGTGCCGGGTTCACGCTTGTTGCAGGCGGTGCCGACGTCGTAGAAGTAGACGCAGCGGGTGCGCTGCATCAGGTTGCCGCCGTTGGACGCCATATTGCGCAGTTGCGGCGAGGCGCCGGCCAGGATCGCCGACGACAGCAGCGGATAGCGCTCGCGCACCACCGGGTTATAGGCCGTGTCCGCGTTGCGGGCGAGGGCGCCAAGCAGCAGACCGCCGTCCTTTTCCTCAACCTGGTCCAGGCCGAGGTTGTTGATGTCGACCAGGCGTGACGGCTTCATCACGCTTTCCTTCATCAGGTCGAGCAGATTGGTGCCGCCGGCGATCGGGCGGGTGTCAGGGTCGAGCAGGGCGGCCAGCGCCGCGTCGACGTCCGTGGCTTGGGTAAAGGCGAACGGGTTCATGACAGCACCGCCCCGGTCGTGAAGCCTTCGGTGGTTTTTTTCGTGTCGCGCATGTCGAGAACCTTCACGACCGCATCGGCGATCTGCGGGTACGCCCCGCAGCGGCACAGGTTGCCGCTCATGAGCTCACGCACGTCGTCGCGCGAGGTGGCCTGGCCTTCGTTGATCAGGCCCACGGCCGAACACAGCTGGCCCGGCGTACAGTAGCCGCACTGGAACGCGTCGCAGTCGATGAACGCCTGCTGCAGCGGATGCAGGTCTTCGCCGGTGGCCAGGCCTTCGACGGTGGTGATTTCGCGACCGTCCTGCATGACGGCCAGCGTCAGGCACGAGTTGATCCGCTTGCCGTCCACGAGCACGGTGCAGGCGCCGCACTGGCCCTGATCGCAGCCCTTCTTGGTGCCGGTCATGCCTGCGCGCTCGCGCAGCAGGTCAAGCAGCGTTACCCACGATTCGACGTTGAATTCCCGGTCCTGGCCGTTGATGCGCAGGCGCACCGGATGCTGCTGTTGATGTTCCATGTTCTTCCCCTCTGTGAGAAGGTATGAACATAACGTCCTGTTACATTTGCGACGGTTAGATGACGCACTTATATTAAGTATAAGTCAACGTTGTTGCCAATGTCATTACGGCCCGCGGAACACAACAGTCTTGTTGCCATCCACGAACACGCGGCGCTCGATATGGAACTTGACGGCCGTGGCCAGCGCCAGGCATTCATTGTCGCGCCCCACGCGGGTGAGCTGGTCGACGCGGTAGTTGTGATCCACGCGCGTGAGCACCTGTTCGATGATCGGGCCTTCGTCCAGATCGGGCGTCGCGTAATGGGCCGTTGCGCCGATCAGCTTGACGCCCCGGTCGAATGCCTGCTGATACGGCTTGGCGCCCTTGAAGCCGGGCAAAAACGAGTGATGGATATTGATGCACTTGCCGGCCAGGCGGCGCGCCAGCCCATCCGACAGGATCTGCATGTAGCGCGCCAGGACCACGAGTTCGGAGTCGGTCTCGTCGACGATTTCCAGCAGGCGCGCCTCTTGCTGCGCCTTGTTGTCCTTTGTCACCGGCAGGAAGATGAAGCGGATGCCTTCGCGCTCGACCATCGGGCGCAGGTCGAGGTGATTCGACACGACCGCCGTGATCGACAGATTGAGTTCGCCCGTGCGGCGGCGGTACAGCAGGTCGTCCAGGCAGTGATCGGTCTTCGAGACCATGATCACGGTGCGCACCGGGTCGAGCGGATCGTAGATTTTCCAGCCCATGTCCAGGCGCGTGGCGACCGTGCTGTCGAATTCTGCGCGGATCGTGTCGATGGTCGGCGACTTGTCCTGCTGGCGAAACACGGCGCGCATGAAGAAGCGTGCAGTTGAATCGTCGTCGAACTGTTCGAGTGCGCAAATATAGCAATCGCGTTCGGCCAGGAAGGTCGCCACGGCGGCGACAATGCCGATGCCGGCCGGGCAGCTGGCGTGGAGAATGTATTCGGGGCGTGTTGGCGGCGTGGCTTCGCTGGTGCTGCGCATGCTTGTTCCTGTCGGTGATGAGGCGATGTTGTCAAGACAGCTAGAATGCGCGATGCCACGACGGGCGTCAAGCGCATGCTACGATGCGCGTTTTTTTCGCCCGACCATCTCTCATGTCGATCTCCCTTCGTCCAATGCTGCCCACCGATCTCGATGCCGTGTTGCGTATCCAGGCCGCCTGCTATCCGGCCCCGATGCAGGAGCCGGCTGCGGTCGTCGCGGCCCGGATGGCGGCGGCGCACGGCACCTGCATGGTTGGCATTCACGAGAGCATCGTGCGCGGTTACCTGTTCGCCTATCCGTCGCGCATCGGGCTGGTGACGGATCTGAACGCACCGTTTAACGTAGCGCAGCGGCCGGACACGCTGTACCTGCACGACCTGGCAATCGCGCCGTGTGCGCTGGGGCGTGGCCTGGCGCACGCACTGGTCGACGAAGCATTGCACCTGGCGCGCACGCTGGGACTGGCGCATGCGGCTCTGGTGTCGGTGCAGGACAGCGAGCGCTTCTGGCACGCGCTGGGCTGGCGCGCTGCATCAACCCACGACGCCGGTCTGCATACCTATCCGCCCGGCGCGCTGTACATGGTGCGTACGCCCGCCTGACCTTTATTGCACCCGGCGCACCTTGGCCGAGCTGTTACCGCCATCGACTTTCAGGAACAGCGTGCCAAACACATTGCGTTCGATGGTCACCGCCGCATCTTTCGTGCGCGGCAGGACGGCGTCGCTGCCGTCGATGACGCGCCAGACCTGCCCATTGGCCAGGCGGATCTGCGAGCCGGGGCCCCAGCCATCGAAGTCGCCCACGACCGTGCTGCGGATCGATGCCGGCTGCGCTTCGCGCTGCTTGACTGCTTCAAGGCCGAAATTCTGCTCAGGCGTGCGTGCTGGCGCAGGCGCAACGGCGGGACCGGCGGCGCCGACCGGAATCGCGTCGTAGCAGGCCACGCGCGCCGGTATGTCGCTCAGGGTACGGCATTTGAGCAGCGCGGCATCGTCGGCAAGTGCAGTGCCGCTGGCAGTCAGCAGGGCAACCATGAGGACGGGCAGGGACAGGGCTTTCATCGGGACTTTCGGGTAGTTGAAAATTGCGCCCTGGCGTCAGGGCGCTCACGATTATAGGGGATGTGCCGGGCGCAGGGGCTGACACATGAGGTCACCGCAGCAACAGTGCAGAGCATCGCAACGGTGACATGTTGTGTCGACGAATTTGACACCTCGTCTGCGCAGACGAACCACCGATCATGAATGTTGTTTAGAATCAATGGGATGCTGGCATTAAATCCACGGGCGTAATTCTTGCTGACGTATTGTAGGAACTTTCCGAGGAGATCATCGATGACGCGCATTGCCCCCGTCGCCTTACTGCTGGCCGCCGCCCTGGCGATGCCGGCGCAAGCCGCAGTCACCTACAGCTGGCAGCAAGTGAGTGCCTCCAGCTCGATGCCGACCGGCCTCAACCTGGAACTGGCATTCTCCGATGAGGCTGTCACCGCCGGCCGGTTGTCACTGGATATCCACAACGAATGCGACATCGGTCCGCCATGCCTCGATCCGCAGTCGAGTTTGCTGTCCCTGCGCTACTGGTTTGACGACCCGTACATCGGTGGCCAGCACAACCTGATCGACTACGACTACCGCACCCCGCCGCGCAATTATTACGACTACATCGTGATGGACCTGACATTCCTGGCGGGTGGACTTCTCGGCGGCAGTATCTTTGCCTCGGACGGCAATTCCGATTTCCAGATGGAGAGCCAGGGCGCGCTGTTCAGCGTGGTGGCCGCCAACAGTGACGAACCGTTTGGCTGCGGTTGGCAGTACCCCGACTGCAGCGGCGCCAGCGGCATGCTGGTGGCTGCTGCGCAGGAAACGATCGAGGTGCCGGAGCCGGCCACGGGCGCCATCGTCGGCCTTGGCTTGGTGGCAGCCTGGTTCGCGCGCCGCCGTCAGCGGCCGGCGCGCAGCATCGCCTGACGCACGGGCAGCGCCGTCAGTTCGCCGGCGCCAGGAGGGCGGCGGTGTCGGCTGCGCCCATCTTCAGCGCCGCGTCGTACGCAGTCACGCCCGACGCGTCGCGCGCCGCCGGGTCGGCGCCGCGTTCCATCAGCAGTTCGGCGATGGCGACCCGGTTGAACATCGCGGCGAACATCAGCGCCGTGCGGCCGGACGGGCCGGCGAAGTCCGGCAGTGCGCCCTTGTCGAGCAACAGCGTCGTGACTGCCAGGTCGCCCTTGAATGCGGCGCCGTGCAACGGCGTTTGCCCCGCATCGTTGATCAGGTGCGGATCGGCGCCGTGCTCGAGCAAGACCCGCGTCGCGTCCAGGTGGCAGTGGTAGCTGGCCAGCATCAAGAGGCTGTCGCCTTTTTCGTTGCGCAGGTTCGGCGGCAGGCCGCGCGACAGGAAGGCGGCGAGATGGTCGGCATCGCCCGAGCGCGCGTACTGGAACATATTGCGCGCCATGTTGAGCGCGGCTTCGTCCAGTTCGGCTTTGGTCGGCGTCGCCGCTTGGTCGTTCGTGTGCATTGCGTACTCCGGATCAGGATAAAGGTTGATTAAAACATATCTTAATCCGGCGCGTGGTCTAGGCGCTCTGGCGTGCGGCCGCATCCTCGGTGGCTTCGTGGAGCCAGACCGGCAGCGTCAGCGCCGGCAGCAGCATCCCGACCAGCAGCGCCGCGTGCCAGCCATGTGCGGCATACACCCAGCCGCCCAGCGCGGAACCGACCGCACCACCGGCAAAGAACAGCGCGAAGTACAGGCCGTTCAGGCGGCTGCGCATGTCCGCGCCCAGCGCGAACAGCGCGCGCTGGCCCAGCACCAGGTTGGCGGCCACGGCAGCATCGAGGGCGATGGCGGCCACGGCCAGCAAGCCAAGCGCAACCGGTTTTGACGACGGTGCAAACAGGGGCAGCAAGAAGCTCAGCGCGCCGACGACCAGGGCGGCGGCAGTGGCTTTCAGCGTGTGGCCAGCATCGGCCAGGCGCCCGGCGACAGGCGAGGCCACCGCGCCGGCCATGCCGACCAGGGCAAACAGCGCGATGCCATTTTGCGTGAGGCCGAAGGCGGGGCCGGCCAGCGCCTGCGGCGCCACGGTCCAGAACAGGCTGAAGGCGCCGAACAGGCCGGCGTGATACAGCGCGCGCCGGCGCAGCACCACGGTCGTGGCCAGCAACGGCCATAGCGAGCCGATCAGGCGCCGGTACGGTTGTGTCGCCGTTGGCTGGCGCAGCGGCAGCTTCAACCGCAACACCACGGCCAGTAGTGCCACCAGCGCGGCGGCGATCCCGAACACGGTGTGCCAGCTGCCCAGGCCAGCCAGCACGCTCGCCACCGGCCGCGCCACCATGATCCCCAGCAGCAGGCCGCTGACCACCTTGCCGACAATCTGGCCACGCGTGGCTTCCGGCGCCAGGTGCGCGGCAAACGGCACCAGCACCTGGGCCACCACGGCGCCCAGGCCGATGGTCAGCGCGGCCAGCAGGAATGCCCACGCCGTGGTTGCGGTGGCCGCGACCAGCAAGGCAGCGCTCGTGACAAGAAGACCGGTGACGATCAGGCGCCGGTTTTCCACCAGGTCGCCCAGCGGCACGATGAACAGGAGGCCCAGCGTGTAGCCGATCTGGGTCAGTGTCACGATCAGTCCGGCCGCCGCGGGCGGCAGGCCCAGCGCGGCGCCAATCGGGCCGACGAGTGGTTGCGCATAATAAAGGTTGGCGACGATGATGCCGGCTGCAGCGGCCAGCAGCATGACCATGCCGGACGAGATGGATGATGACCTGGGGGTGTTCATGGCGAACTCCATGGGAGTGAATGAGGGAATGACCCCATGGTAGCCAGTTCGCCGGCGAAGATAATCAGGGCATAATGCGCTTATACCATTCACTTTATATGAACAATCATGGACAAGGTGAAAGCGATGCAGACGTTCGTGCGCATCGTCGAAGCGAACAGTTTCACGCGCGCTGCCGAGTCGCTCGACCTGCCGCGTGCGTCGCTCACGGCGACGCTGCAGAATCTCGAACGTTATCTGGGCGCGCAACTGCTGCAGCGCACGACGCGCCGGCTGTCGCTGACGCCCGAGGGTGAGCGCTACTACGCCCACTGCAATGCCATCCTGGCCGCCATCGACGATGCCGAAGCCGACTTTCTGGGCGAGCACGCCGGGCGCATGCAGGGCAGGTTGCGCATTGACCTGCCGGGCGCGCTCGGGCGCGCCATCGTGCTGCCGCACATCGGTGAGTTTCGCCAGGCGTTTCCGGCGCTTGACCTGACGATCAGCCTGGGCGACCGCCTGGTCGACCTGACCGCCGAAGGCATCGATTGCGCGTTGCGCGTGGGCGACTTGCCCGATTCGAGCCTGGTCGCGCGCCGGATCGGCCTGATGCGCTTCGTGATCGCCGCCACGCCCGGCTATCTGGCGGAACGGGGCACGCCTGAAACGGTCGATGCATTGGGCCAGCATGATGCGATCGTGCATTTCTCGGGCAAGACCGGCCGTGCATTCGAGTGGACGCTCGCCGATCAAGAGAAGGAAGAGGGCGCGGGTAGCGTGGTCCGGGTGGCCATCGATGGCGGCATCGCCGTCAACGATGCCGAGGCCAACCTGCTGTGCGCGCTGCAGGGGCTGGGACTGGCGCAACTGGCCCGCTACCAGGTGCGCACGCACGTGGCGCAGGGCGCGCTGGCCGTCGTGCTGCCCGCCATGTGCCCGACGCCGATGCCCGTCTCCCTGCTGTATCCGCGCGGGCGCATCGCCAATCCGCGCCTGCAGGCGTTTGCCAGCTGGCTGGCCGGTGTGTTCGAGGCCGACCCCGACCTGCGCCTGGCGGATGCCTGACGCCGGTTCACCCGCCGCTCAGAAGTCCACGTTCATCGACAGCCACAGGCGGCGCCCGTCGAGGTTGTTGACGTAGACGCTGCTGTAGGTCGGCGCGGCCGCTGGCGTTGCGCGATACGGCCGGTAGTCGATGAAGTCCTTGTCCAGCAGATTGTAGATCGCGGCATTGAGCGTGATGGCTGGCGTGACCTGGTAGCTGGTGCCAAGGTGCAGCATCGTATAACCTTTGAAGTCGCCCAGCGCGTCCCGCGCCGCGCGGGTGGCGGCCGACGTCCCCGGATCGCGGAAGCGCTCGCTGCGGTATTCGGCGCGCAGCCACGTGTTCCAGTCTGGCGACACGTCCCAGGTCAGGCGCGCATTGAACGCGTGCTTCGGTGTGTCGGACAGCGGCTTGCCGGCATTTTCGCCGCTTTCCTGTTCGCTGTCGGTGTACGTGTAGTTGGCGCTGGCGGCCCAGCCGGCGGCGAGCGGGAAGCGCGTGGCAAGTTCGACACCGCGCGTGACGGCCTCGTCGACGTTGATCGACTGGCCGAAGGCGTCGACGTTCGGCCAGTTGCCGAAGCTGACGCAGCCCGGCCGGTTGAGTGCCGGGCGGTAGGTGCAATTAATCAGGCCAGTACCGCTGGTGATCTTGTCCTTGAAGTCGTTGTTGAAGAGCGTGGCGTTCGCGGTCCAGCCGGCGCCATCGTCGAAGTAGGCACCCAGTTCGGTGGTGACGCTGGTTTCGGGTTGCAGGTTCGGGCTGCCCACGAGCGGGATCGTGCCCTGGCCACCGAAGCCGTTGATGCCGGGGGTGAGCTGCTCGACGCGCGGGGTCTTGTAGCCCTTGCTCACGCCGCCCTTGACGGTCCAGCGGGGCGAGGCGCTCCAGACCAGGTAGCCACGTGGGCTCGTCTGGCCACCGAAGATGCTGTGGTCGTCGTAGCGCGCACCGATTGTGAGCGAAACCCGGTCGTGCAGGCGCCACTCGTCTTCCACGAACAGGGCTTTTTGCGTGAACGCGAACGCTTGCGGCGCGACGCCGTCGATCATCTCCGCATCCCAGTGCTGGGCGCCGATCGTGGTCAGGTGCGTGCCCCATGGCAGCAGGAGCTTCGTGTCGAAGACCTTGCTCTCGACTTCCAGCGTGCGGGGCGTGCCGGGGACTGCGCCCGGCGTACCCGGCGGAATCGTGCGGCCGATGGTTTCCGTGTTGTTCACCATATAGCTGCTGTCCCAGGTGCCGAACGGCAGGCGCGCCTTGTACGACAGCGTGGTTTGCTCGCGGTTGTATTTCTGTTGCGGCCCATAGCCGCCCGTGCCCAGCGTGCCAAGCTGGCCGCGCGTGTTGTCATACGTCTGGCGCGTCCTGTCGGCGTCGAGCACCAGTTCGTGGTTGCGGTTGGGGGTGAACGCCAGCCGCGCGCCGACGTTGTCGATCTGCTGCTTGACGGGGTTGGCGTTCTGCGTGAGTGGCCGGGCCGGGTTGATCCCGTCATACGCAATGCTGGCTTCGTCGCGGCGCAGGGTGCTGCCGCGCAGCGAGAGTCCCAGCACATCGGTCTTGAGCGGACCGCTCAGGTAGAACTTGGCGCCCTTGACGTCACCGAATTGGCTGTCTTCCTGCAGCGTGTAGTCGGCTGCCACCGAACCGGCCCAGCGCTTGCCGACCTTGCGCGTGATGATGTTGATCACGCCGCCCATGGCGTCCGAGCCATACAGCGTCGACATCGGACCGCGGATGACTTCGATGCGCTCGATGGCGCTGACAGGCGGCATGAAGCTGGTCGAGGTGCCGCCGAAGCCATTTGGCGTAACGTTGCCGGCCGCGTTCTGGCGCCGGCCGTCGATCAGGATCAGCGTGTAGTCGCTTGGCATGCCCCGGATGCTGATGTTCATGCCGCCGGTCTTGTCGCCGGCCGCGCCCACGTCGATGCCTTCCACGCTCTCGAGCGCCTGCGCCAGGTTGCCGAAGCGCTCTTTCTGCAGCTGTTCACGGGTCAGCACCGTGATCGAGGCGGGCGCTTCACGGATCGTCTGCTCGAAGCCGGCCGCGGTCACGACCACGGTCGGCATGGTCGCCGGCAAATCGTCAGCAATCGCATTAGCGGCAACACCGGCAACAGCGGCAAGCGGCAGCGCGCCGATGGCCAGGCTCAATACGGTGCGGGCAAATTGGAGGGCAGGCAAACGGTCAGTCATTGTTCAGGCATCCTTTTTATAATTTGAAACAAAGCTCTGCGTAAAGACGTAAAACGAGGCAAAGATCGCAGAATGGCGCCATTCTAATGGTTAATGCGAATCATTCCCATTCAAATTTCATGACGGGCGTGTCGGATGCTGTTCATGCAATGCCGTGCTGCCCATGCCACTGGGGTTTCCCGCTATGATGTCAGGCGGTGCCCGCCCAAGGCGCCTGCGCCTTACGATCAACCCAGCCACTGGAGCATCATGAAGAAGTACCTGACCCTGACCCTGGCAGCGACCGTTGCCGTCGCCGCCATTCCCGCCGCCCACGCGAACGCCGACCTGGCCAAGGCCAAGGCCTGCATGGCCTGCCACGCCGTCGGCACCAAGCTGGTCGGCCCGGCCTACAAGGATGTCGCGGCCAAGTATGCAAAAGATGCCGGCGCCGAAGCGCGCCTCATCCAGAAGATCCAGAAAGGCAGCAGCGGTACCTGGGGCCCGATCCCGATGCCGGCCAATCCACAAGTGACAGAAGCCGATGCCAAGGTCCTGGCGAAATGGATCTTGGCGCAGAAATGACCCATTGGCGGCCCCAGTCCCGGCCGCCCTGACCGTACCTGGCGCGTTCTTTGCATATAAGCAATGAACTCAACGCCAGGAGCGGCCGATGTTCTTGCACAACGATGTCATCGAATACCTCGATCCTCCCGGCCATCTGGTGCGGATTCTCTGGATCGACGTGGCAGATTCCGTGGCCTATACCTTTGCGCTGCGCCGTCCGAGCGCCACACCACGCAGCACGCCGCTGCACGTGCTGGTAGCGGACGTGTCGACCCGGCGTGCCCGGTTGCTGCTCACTGACCCTTGCCGCGCACCGCGCGTCGACGCCCCATCCGGCAAGCACCACCTGCTGCAGATGAAGGCGTGGGATGCGGTGAGCGCGCTGCATCGCGACCTGCCGCAACTCTATCTGCCGCGTCCGCGCGGGGCTCTGCTCAGCGCCTACAGTCGCGCCCACGGGATCTCCGTCGCCAGCCTCATGCGCTACCTGCGCCGCTACTGGGAGCGGGGCCAGACGATCGACGCGCTGCTGCCCGATTACGCCAACTCCGGTGCGCGTGGCAAGACGCGGGTGGCCAGCGCCGGTGTCAAGCGCGGCCGCCCGCGCAATGGTGCAACGAGCAGCGCCAACGCGGGCACCAACACCGACACCGCGCTGCGGGCGTTATTCCTGGCCGCTGCTGCGCACTTTGCCGCTACCCATCCGCGCTTTTCGCGGCCGGCCGCGTATCGCCAGATGCTGCGTGACCACTTCGCCGATTGCCCGCCCGGCGCCATTCCCAGCTATGGCCAGTTCAACTACTGGCTGGAACGCGACGGCGTTGACCGCACCCATTGAAGTGCGTCGTTACGCCACAACGGTGCAATGTCGATTTGGCATGCTCGCGGCGCGTGCGCGGCGTTGCTACGCCGTCCGTGCACGATCCCGAACGGGTCAGAAAAAATAAAGTCTCGACGCAGCATGCGCCCGGCATCGGGCGAAGCGCGTCACCTTTGTCAATACGTACGAAGAAGCGTCAGCCCTGAATCTTGTTTGCATAAAGACGCTTACGTCAGGCTTACGTTCGGTAAAGCTACCGCTGTACTTTATTTTAATTCGAGGCGTATTGACGATTGTACCGCCCACTTGGCACAGGTATTGCTGATAGACCACTAGTTGCAAGGTCTTTCAGTAACGCCAAGTGGAGGTAGAAATGAAACGTTTGACACCGTCGCTGACCCGACGTGAGTTCTTGTACCGCGCCGCCGCCGTTGGCGGTTCGGCGCTGTTGATGGGTTCGATGAATGCCTGGGGCATGGGGATCGCTTCCCGGACCACGACGCCACCTGTACTCGCTGGCTCTGGCAAGGGGAAGAAAGTCGTCGTGCTGGGCGCCGGTCTGGCCGGCCTGACGGCAGCCTATGAACTGGGCAAGCTGGGCTACGAGGTCCAGGTACTCGAAGCGCGGCCCTACGCAGGGGGGCGCTGCCAGACCGCGCGCAAGGATTTCAAGCTGCACGAACTGGGCGGCGAGGCCCAGCAGTGCCGCTTCGACGCGGGCCAGTACATCAACCACGGCCCGTGGCGCATCCCGCTGGATCACCAGTCCACGCTTTACTATGCGCGCCAGTTCAAGGTGCCGCTCGAAGTGATGGTCAACGAGAATGACCATGCGTATGTGTACCTCGAGGATGGCGGGCCGCTGTCGAAGCAGCGCCTGCGCGGCGCCCAGATCAAGGCCGACATGCGCGGCCACGTCGCCGAGCTGCTGGCCAAGTCGGTCACCGGCCACGCGCTCGACACGCAACTGACCGGCGACGACCAGCGCCTGCTGCTCGATTACCTCAAGCGCGAAGGGGCGCTGGACGCGGGCGACCTGGCCTACAAGGGGCGCAGCGGCCGTGGCTTTGCCACCAACCCCGGCGCGGGGCTGGTGCCGGGCGCCGGCACGCCGTCCGATCCGCTGGCGTTTCACGATCTGCTGGCCGCCCGGGTCGGCAAGGTCTACAGCGCCGTGCAGGAGTTCCCGATGCACGCCACGATGTTCCAGCCGGTCGGCGGCATGGACGCGATCCCGCGCGCCTTCGCAAGCCGGCTGGGCGGCCGCATCCGCTACCACGCCGAAGTCCAGCGCATCCGCCAGGGCGACGACAAGGTCACGATCGACGTGCGCGACACGGCCAGCGGCGCGCTCTCGCGCGTCACGGCCGATTATTGCCTGTGCACGGTGCCGCTGTCGGTGCTGCGCATGATCGACACCGATTTCTCCGACGGATTCAAGGCCGCGATCAAGGCCGTCCCCTACGCGCCGGTCGGCAAGATCGGCCTGCAGATGAAGCGCCGCTTCTGGGAAGAAGACGACCATATCTACGGCGGCCACGTGCTTACCGACCTGAAAGGGATCAACACGATCTCGCTGCCGTCCGGTGGCTGGCAGCAGAAAAAGGGTGTCGTGCTGGGCTACTACCACTACGCGCTCGACGCCATTGAAGTGAGCGGGATGACCCCTAGCGAACGGACCGAGTTCGCACTCGCAGCCGGCGAAAAGATCTTTCCTGCCTACCGCGCAAGTTACGAAAGCAGCTTCTCGGTTGCCTGGCATCGCGTGCAGTACAGCCTGGGCGGCTGGGCCGAATGGACCGACGCCGCGCGCAAGAGCGCCTACCCGATCCTGCTCGATGGCGAGCGCCGGGTGCTGCTGGCCGGTGAACACCTGAGCTACCTGACGGGCTGGCAAGCCGGCGCCATCGAATCGGCATGGCAGCAGGTCGAAGCGCTGCACCGGAGGGCCAGCGCATGAAGACCCCGATCCTTGCGCTGGCAAGCGCCGTTCTATGGGCTGGCGCTGTCCAGGCCCAGGCTCCCGCACCGGCCGACGGCAAGACCCTGTTTGCCAGGAACTGCGCGGCCTGCCACCAGGCCAATGGGCGCGGCATTCCCGGCGCGTTCCCGGCGCTCGTCGCCAGCCCGGTTGCCATCGGGCCGGCCGACGCCGTGGCCGAGGTGCTGCTCAAGGGGCGCGGGGGCATGCCCGATTTCAGTACCAGCCTGGATGATGCCGATATCGCTGCCGTCCTGACCTATGCGCGCAGCAGTTGGGGCAACCGCGCGCCGCCGATCGCCGGCGCCGAGGTCGCCATGCGGCGCGCGGCGCTGCAGGTCGCACCGGCGGGCGACAGCCGCTTCGGCAACAAGCACTGAGGCTCTTCCTTTCCTTTCTTTTCCTTCCCATGCCCATGAAAGACGATCCAATGACATTTGCCGCTTTCCGCTCCACCTCATGCCTGGCCGCCGCGCTGCTGCTGGCGCCGGCCATCGCCAGCGCCACAGCCACGGACATCGTGCGCCACAAGATCCCGAACTCGGATTTTCCCATTGCCCTGGCCGTGTCGGTGCCGCCCGGCGCGACGATCCACTTCATCAGCGGCCAGGTGCCGCCCATCGTCGACAAGGCCGCCGGGCCCGACACCATCGCGGCTTTTGGCGATACCAAAACGCAGACGGTCGGCGTGCTGCAGAAGATCAGGGAGATCCTCGCCGGCATGGGGTTGGGCATGGGCGACGTCGTCAAGATGCAGGTGTTTCTGGTGGGCGATCCCGCGCAGAAAGGGCGCGCCGACGTCACCGGCTTCATGGCCGGCTACACCCAGTTCTTCGGCGGTACGCAGCCCAACCTGCCGGCGCGCGCGGTGATGCAGGTGGCGGGCCTGAGCAATCCCGGCTGGCTCGTGGAAATCGAAGTCGTGGCAGCAAAGAAGTAAGCGGCGCGGCCCGTGCCGGGCCACGCCAACCATACCTATAACAGATCACGCCAACCAGGGAACCACCATGTACAAGACCATCATTCATACCAGTGTCGCAGCCGCTTTGCTGTCGTGGGGCGTGGCGGCCCACGCCGCCGACAAGGCGGTCGATCCCGCTGTCGACTCAGTTGTCGACACCGCGGCGGCGGCGGCGGTCGCGCCCGATGCCCCCGCGATCGCCAGTACCGGCGTCGTGATCGTCACGGGCACGCGCGCAGCCGGCCTGACGGTCGAGGACAGCGCTTCGCCGATCCAGGTGCTCGACGCGTCGTCGCTGGCCCGCACCGGCCAGCCCGACCTGATCCAGGCCCTGGCCCAGAACCTGCCGTCGCTCAATGCCCAGGCCTTCGGCAGCGACATGGCGGCGATGACGCTGTCGGCGCGCCTGCGCGGCCTGTCCCCGAACAACACGCTGGTGCTGGTCAACGGCAAGCGCCGCCACGGCACCGCCAACCTGGCCGTGCTGGCCGGCGCCTTTCAGGGCGGCGCCGCAGCCGACCTGAATTTCATTCCGGTGGCGGCGATCGAACGCGTCGAAGTGCTGCAGGACGGCGCGGCCGCGCAATACGGCACCGACGCCATCGCCGGCGTCATCAACATCATCCTCAAGTCCAATTACCGTGGCGGCAGCGCCAACGTCAGTGGCGGCGGCTACATGGACGGTGGCGGGCACACGGGCGACGGCATGGCCAATATCGGCCTGACCCCGTTCACCGATGCCTGGCTGTCGCTGACGGCGGAAACGAAATACCACGGCTTCTCGCAGCGCGGCGGGATCGATCCGCGCGTCGTCGATCCGGCCACGATGGCGGCGATGCCGTCGCTCGTCAATGCGCCCGGCTACCCGTACCTGAACAAGATCCAGGGCGACGCCCAGTACCGCCAGCACATCTTCGCCGCCAACTTCGGCGTGGACCTGGGCGGCGACACCGAGCTGTACAGCTTTGCCACCTACGGCAAGAAGGAAGCGCGCGCCTTCGAGAACTACCGCATGCCCAACCGCCTGCCCGCGATCTACCCGCTGGGTTTCAGCCCGCAGGAGACGTTCGACGAAGAAGACTATGCGTTCACGTTCGGCATCAAGGGCAAGGTGTTCGGCAACTGGAACTGGGATCTGTCGAGCACCTACGGCAAGGACGTGGCCAAGCTGGGCGTGGCCAATTCGGCCAATGTGTCGTTGTTCGCCGATACGGGCGCGACACCGCTGTCCTTCAAGGCCGGTGAGTTCCAGGCCAGCCAGTGGACCAACAACCTCGACCTGCGGCGCGAGTTCGACGCCGGCATGGCCACGCCGCTGACGCTGGCGCTGGGCCTCGAGCATCGCCGCGACACCTACGCAATCGTTGCCGGAGACGCCGCATCGCGCTACAAGGAAGGGGCGCAATCGTTCCCGGGCTTCTCGCTGACCGACGCCGGAAAACACAGCCGCAACAACAAGGCGGTCTACGCGAATATCGCCGTGCAGCCCGTGACCGGCTGGACGGTCGACATCGCCGGACGCTTCGAGGATTTCAGCGACTTCGGCAACGCCAAGGTCGGCAAACTCACCAGTCGCTACGACTTCACGCCGGACGTGGCCGTGCGCGCCACCTACAGCAACGGCTTTCGCGCGCCGACGCTGGCCGAATCGTTCTATTCGGCCACCAACGTGTCGCCACGCAGCGCCTTCGTGCAACTGGCGCCGAATTCGCCGGGCGCGCGCCTGGTGGGCATCGACGGCCTGAAGCCCGAAGCATCGACCAATATCAGCGCGGGCCTGGTGCTTAATCCGGTGGCCGGCATGTCCGTCACGCTGGACGCCTACCAGATCACGATCCGCGACCGCATTGTCGGCAGCGGCTCGCTGTACGGTTCGGGCGGCGCGATCAATTCGCCGGCCGTCACGGCGGCGATCCTGGCCAATGGCAATGTGCTCGACCCGACCGTCGTGCAAACCGGTATCAACATCTTCACCAATGCGGTCAACACCCGCAGCCGCGGCGCCGAAATCGTCGCCACCCTGAGCAGCAACTACGGCGCATACGGGCGCGTGGACTGGTCGGCAGCGGCCAATTACAACAAGGTCGAGGTCATCAAGATCAACCAGGCACCAACGCAGCTGGGTGCGCAGACGCTCCTCGACGCCACCGCGATCTCGCATCTGGAAACGGCCTCGCCCAAGGTGCGGGTGAATCTGGGCGGCCTGTGGCGCATGGGTGACTGGACCGTGAACCTGCGCGAGAACTACTTCGGCAAATCGTCCGAACAGTTCTCGACCGACGGCGCGGTGTACCGCGAAAACCGGATCAAGGCCAGCCTGTTGACCGATCTGGAAGTGAGCTACCAGATCAGCAAGGCCTGGAGCCTGTCGCTGGGTGCGAACAACCTGTTCAACGAGTACCCGGACAAGGTCAACGCGCTGACGCTGGCGGAGCAGCGCGCCAATCTGGACAACGGTGCGGTGACGATCTACCCGGGCTTTTCGCCGTATGGCATCAACGGCGGTTACTACTATGCGCGCGCGGCCGTGAAGTTCTGATCCGCGGCATCGGGCGTCAAACGTCGGGCGGCTGGCCGTGGCGGGCCAGCCGCTTGATTGCCGCTATGAGTTCGATCCAGCCCGAGACGCAGATTGGATAATCGAAAATATCGATCATAGGGCGATAGATAACTCGTTTTTCATCATGGCCGGTGGCGCGCATAATAGCGTCATCGCATCGAGAACAAAGCGCGAATCAGTAAATGCCCGCAACGGCATCAAGATTCGAGCAGCTCGATGATCCAATCACGAAAGGAGCACATGATGTTGAACGTCCGTAAAAGCAATGAACGTGGTGGCGCCAGTTTTGGCTGGCTGAACTCGCAGCACTCGTTTTCGTTCGGCCACTACCACGATCCGAAACACATGGGTTTTGGCCCGCTGCGCGTCATCAATGATGACCATGTAGAGGCAGGCCGCGGCTTCGATTCGCACGGTCACCGCAATATGGAAATCATCTCGTATGTGCTCGAAGGCGCCCTGGCGCACAAGGACAGCATGGGCAACGGCTCGGTGCTGCGCTACGGCGACGTGCAGGTCATGAGCGCCGGGACGGGCGTCGTGCACAGTGAGTTCAATGGTTCGAAAACCGAAGGCGTGCACTTCCTGCAGATCTGGATCGAGCCGAACGAGATCGGCGCCGAACCGCGCTACGAAGAAAAGCACTTCGACACGGCCTCGAAGACCGGCAAGCTGCGCGTGGTGGCGTCGAACGACGGCCGCGATGGTTCGGTCTCGATCCGCCAGGATGCGTCGATTTATGCCGGCATCTTCAACGGCGCCGATGGGGCGACCCATGCGCTGGCCGATGGCCGCCAGGCCTATGTCCACGTGATTCGTGGCCAGATCACGGTGAACGGCGTAGCACTGAGCGGTGGCGACGCGCTGAAGATCACCGGTGAATCTGCGGTGACGCTGGGCCAGGCCGAAGCGGCCGAAGTCCTGGTGTTCGATCTGCCGCAGTAACACGCGCAGGCAGCATGGCAGCAACGCCGCCCCAGCCGGGGGCGGCGTGTCGTGTGTGTCGTTTACAAGGCCGCACAGGGATCGGCGGTCATGCGCGCGAACGGTGAACTCGTGCGCATCCGGTCGATCCACCAGGTGAGCGCCGCGCCATCCTCGGTGCTGCGCCAGGCCAGATAAAAGGTTTCGTCGGGCTTGGGTTCCACCACCTGTTTTTCAATGAGCTGACCACGCGCGATGGCCGGCCTGGCCCAGGCCTCGGGCAAAAAGCCAAAGCCCAGCCCCTGTACCTGGAATTCGTACTTGGTGCGCATGTCGGGCACGGCCAGCGTGGCCTGTCCGAACAGGATGCCCACGGTGCGCGCGCCCAGCACGCGCGCCGAATCCGACACCGTGATCGCCCGGTACGGCAGCAGATCGGCCTTGTCGAGCGCGTGATCCAGCGCTGCCAGCGGGTGGTGCGGCGCGACCGCAAACACGAAGCTGCTCGTGCCGATCGGTTCAGCCGTGTAGCCGCCGCCTGACGGCCCGTCGCCGGCGGCGCCCACGAGCAGGTCGACGCGGCGGTCGAGCAGGGCGTCCCAGGTGCCACCCAGCGACTCGCGCACGATGCGCAGGCGCGTGTGGTCGGCGACCTGGTAAAAGTCTTCAATGTCCGGCTGCAGGCCACCCGCGCCCAGCACCGAATCCATTCCGATCGCAAAGTCCGTTTCCCAGCCCGAGGCCACACGCCGCACGCGCGACTCCAGGTCGCCGGCAGCGCGCAGCAGGTAGCGCCCGTCCTTGAGCAACGCCTGGCCCGCCGGCGTCAGCGTGACCTTCGGCCCGAATCGGTCGAACAGGCGCACGCCCAGGTCGTCCTCGAGCTTGGACACCGTGTACGAGATGGTGGACGGCACGCGAAACAATTCCTTGGCCGCGCCCGCGAACGAGCCGCGACGGGCGATGGTGTCGATGATCTGAAGGGCGTCGAGGCTGAGCTTGAGCAAGTAGGCATCCTGGAATCGGTATTCAGCCATGGTAGCGGCAAGCGCGGGTGCCACCAAGCCCCCGGGGCGAAAATAGCAGTCTGATTCTGTCGCCATGGTTGGCTGGCGCGCGCGCCATGCGTGCGCAGCAGAACAGATGCCTGGTTTTGAAAATTGGTATCGTACGGGCTGCCCAATCATATGGAGTACGTCCCGTGTTCGAGTTCATCACCGAGTTCATGCAAAAGAGCGGCTATCTCGGCGTCTTCGCGCTGATGGCGCTGGAAAACATTTTTCCTCCGATTCCATCCGAGCTGATCATGCCGTTTGCCGGATTTGTCGCTGCGCGCGGTGACCTGAACGTGATCGGCGTGCTGCTGGCCGGCACCGCCGGATCGGTAGCAGGCGCTTTGCCCTGGTATTACGCCGGCAGGGTGTATGGCAAGGAGCGGCTTGAAGCCTTCGCCGACAAGCACGCGCGCTGGATGACCGTCACCCACGGCGACATCGAGCATGCGATGGACGCCTTCGAAAAGCACGGCAAGAAAGTGGTCCTGCTGGGGCGGTTGATTCCGGCGATCCGCACGCTGATTTCGGTGCCGGCCGGCCTGGCCAAGATGTCGATGGGCCAGTTCCTGTTGTTCTCGACGATCGGTTCGCTGATCTGGACCGGCATCCTGACCGGCGCCGGCTATGCACTCGAGAGCCAGTACGAGCGCGTGGCCGAGTATGTCGATCCGGTATCGAAGGCAGTCCTGATCGGCCTGCTCGGCTGGTATCTGTACCGCGTGGTGACATTCAAGTCGCGTAGCAAGACCTGAACCGTTCATGGCTGCTGGCCAGGCCAGGCCAGGCCGGCTTGCCGGCTAGGCGGACGCCGCCACCAGCGCCAGCGCGCGCCACCACACCTGATCGCGCCCGGCCTGCTTGGCGCGATAGAGCTGGGCGTCGGCCGCTTCGAACAGTTCGAACGGTTGTTCGTTGCCGGCCGGGTCGAACGTGGCGCCGCCGATGCTGACGGTCAGCACCGGTGCAACGCTCGATGCTTCGTGCGGGATCGCCAGGCCGGCAATGGCTGCGCGCAGCGCTTCGGCCACCGCATGCGCGGACTGGGCATCGGTCTCGGGCATCAGGAGCAGCAGTTCTTCGCCGCCATAGCGCGCCGCCAGGTCCCCCGGCCGGTGCATGGCCGCGCCGGCGGTGCGCGCCACCGAGCGCAGCGCGCGGTCGCCCGCCGGGTGGCCATACCGGTCGTTGAACTGCTTGAAGGCGTCGATGTCGAGCAGGGCCAGCGACAGTGGCAGCCCGCTCTGGCAGGCGCGCTGCCATTCCTGCTCATACACTTCGTCGAAGCGCCGCCGGTTGGCCAGTTCGGTCAGGCCGTCGATATTGGCGAGACGCTCGAGCATCCGGCGCTGGCGCACGACCTGCAGGTGCAGTGCCACGCGCGCCATCACGACGGTCTGGTTGAACGGCTTGACGATGTAGTCCGACGCGCCCATCTTGAGGCCATTGGCTTCGTCTTCGGGCCGGTCCAGGCCGGAGATGAAGATGATGGCGATGTGCGCCGTCTGCGGATCGCCGCGCAGCCGGCGCAATACCTCGTAACCGTCCATGTCCGGCATCATCACGTCGAGCAGGATCAGGTCGGGCAGGTGGCGCCCGGCGCGTTCCAGGGTCTGGGCGCCGTTACGGGCCAGCAGCACCGTATAGTCGGGCTTGAGCAGTTCGCCCAGCACTTCGCGGTTGATGGCGTCGTCGTCGGCCACCAGCACTTTCTGCGACTGATCGATATTCATTGGCTGCCTTCCAGGCTGAGATCGAGTTGTGCGCCCAGGGCCGCCAGCGGCCCCAGCGCCGCCGCATACTCGATCTCGGCCACAGCGCGCCGTACGGCGCCCAGTGCCTGTTCGACGGGATCGGCGTGGGTCCCGGCGCCCAGCAGCGCATCGAGCTGCGCCAGGGCGTCTTCGGCGCGCGCGTCGTCGGTACGCAGGTAGCCGTCCAGGCGCGCGATCACCAGCGACAGCGCTTCCGGATCGCCCGCTGTCGGCAATGCCAGCGCTGCCATCTGGGCCAGGCCGGACAATACCGTGTCGGCCGCATTCACGAGGGCCGGCACCTGGATGCCGACGCGGTCGAACTGGCCGGCGCGCAGATCCTGCTCGAGACGCGCGGCCGCGCTGCTCAGTTCAAACGCACCCACGTAGGCGGCGCTCGACTTCAGGTTGTGCGCCAGCGCTTGCAGGCGCGGGTGGTCGCCCGCCTGCAGCGCTTCGCGCAGGATGCGCGGGGCGCTGGCGTATTCGCGGATGAAGCTGCCGGCGCGCTTTTCCAGACGGCTGCGCTGGCCATTCACATTCTCCAGCGCCATGCGCCAGTCGATGCCCGGCACTGCCGGCAGCGGCCGGCCGGACGATTGCTGCACCGTGGACGGGGCGTGCCGCATGGCGGGCGGCGCCACGCGGCCTGCCAGGCGTGCCGGATCGATCCATTTGAGCAGCGTGCAAAACAGCAGGTCAGGGTCGATCGGCTTGGTCACATGGTCGTTCATGCCGGCCAGGCGGCTCAGCGCGCGGTCGCTGGGCAGCGCGTGCGCCGTCATGGCCACGATCGGCAACGCGCGCAGGCGCGGGTCGAGCCGGATCTCGCGCGTGGCCGTCAAGCCATCCATCTCGGGCATCTGGATGTCCATCAGGACCAGGTCATAGTCCCCGGCCAGCGCCATGCGCACCGCGTCCACGCCATTGAAGGCGACATCGACCTGCATGCGCGCGGCGGCCATGAAGTCGAGGGCGACTTCGCGGTTGTTGTCGTTGTCCTCGGCCAGCAGGATACGCGCGCCATCCAGGCGCGGCAGGTCGGCCAGGGCCGGCAGGTAGTTGTCGACCGTCTCGACGGCGCCCAGTTGCGGGTGCAGCACCTGCAACAGGCTGTGGTACAGCAGCGCCGGGCCGACCGGCTTGTGCAGGAACGCGTCGATCGGCAGCTCACTTTGCCCTTGCTCGTGCATCACGGTCTCGCGCGTGCAGGCCGAGATCATCAGGATCGCCGGCGGCGGCGTCATGTCGCCCTGTTCCTCGGCGTGGCGGTGAATGCGGTGGATGGTCTGCATGCCGTCCAGGCCCGGCATCAGGTAGTCCATCAGCACGATCTGGTAGGGGTTCCGGTCGCGCGCGGCCTGCGCCAGCAGCGCGAGGCACTCTTCGCCCGACGCGGCCATATCGGCGTGCACGCCCAGGCTGGCGAGCATTTCGGCCAGCGCGCCGCGCGCGGTGGCGCTGTCGTCGACCACCAGTGCGCGCACGTCCAGCAGGAGCGCCTTGCGCACCGCGCTGGCGGCGGCATACCCTTCGGCGATCCCCAGCCGCACGGTAAAGGTAAAGCTGCTGCCGACGTGCGGCGTGCTGCGCGCCGTGATCTCGCCGCCCATCAGTTCGACCAGCTGGCGCGAGATTGACAGGCCCAGGCCCGTGCCGCCGTATTTGCGCGTGGTCGAGCTGTCGGCCTGGCTGAACGAAACAAAGAGGCGCGCGAGCTGTTCGGGCGTCATGCCGATACCGGTGTCGCTGACCGTAAAGGCCAGCACGATGTTGCTGTCGTCGGCCTGCTGCGCTTCGACGGCCACCACGATTTCACCGCGCTCGGTGAACTTGACGGCATTGCCGGTCAGGTTGATCAGGATCTGGCCGAGGCGCAGCGGGTCGCCGATCAGGCGCTGTGGCACGCCGGGGCCGATGCGGAAGATCAGCTCGATGCCCTTGGCGTCGGTCTTCACGCCGGTCAGGCTCGCCAGATGATCGAGCATCTCGTCGAGGTCGAACGGCACCGCTTCCACCTGCAGCTTGCCCGCCTCGATGCGGGAAAAGTCGAGGATGTCGTTGATGATCCCCATCAGGTGCTCGCTGGCGCCCAGGATCTTGCTCAGGTAATTGCGCAGCAGCGGCGCCGGCTCGCTCATCAGGGCCAGCCGGCTCATGCCGATGATGGCGTTCATCGGGGTGCGGATTTCATGGCTCATATTGGCCAGAAATTCCGATTTCATGCGCGTGCTGGCTTCGGCGCGCAGCATCGCCTGTTGCATCGCCTCGATGCGCAGCGCCAGGATGCGCATGAACACCAGCATGTCGAAGGTGCTGCCAAAGACCAGCGCGTGCATGGTCCAGAAGTTCGCCGGGAGCTTGCCGTTGATGAGCTGCGCGGTGACGAATGCGGCCGCGAATGCCACCGCCCAGCCGGCCAAAAAGTAAATACCGACCGCGTCGCCAGCCCGCGCGCGCCGGTAAGCGCCGGGCAGGCCGAGCAGCATCGGCATGATGCCCAGCGTGCCGACGATCAGGACCAGGAATTTGTGGTTGATGACGCCGGCAGCGAAACCGATCGCGGTGACCAGGCACAGCGCGGCCAGCGTCTTCATCATGCGGCTGAAGATGCGGTCCTGGCCAGGCCGCGCGAGCGATTGCTCGACGAACAGGTAGGCGCCGCACGAGGCCATGATCGAGGCCAGGCCCGCGCCGTGTTCGAGCAGCCAGGCATTGCCCGGGTAGAGGTACTGGCCGGCGATGCCGAACCAGGCGGCCGAATACAGCGTGACGCCGGTGGCCAGCAGCGCGTACTTGCCGAACAGCGGCTCGCGTAGCGAATACCACTGGCCCAGCGCGTACAGGATCAGCGTCAGGCGCAGGCCCAGCAGGATGCCCTGCATCAGCTGCTCGCCCAGTTCGGCCGACAGCACGGCGTCAGGCTGCCTGAAGCTGATCGGCAGGATCTTCGGGCCCACCGTCTTCACGCGCAGCAGCACGGTGTAGTCCGTGCCCGGCGTCAGGCGCAGCACGGCGGCGGGCACGCGGCCCTTGAGCGCATCGCCCGACTGCTGCTGCATGCGCCCGACGCTGGCGATCTTGCGCAAGCCGTTCGGGAATTTTACCCAGACGTCGACCTCGTCGAGCAGTGCGAAGTCGATCTGCATCACCCAGCCATTGGTGGCGTCGCGCGCCACCGCAATCGGGATCCGGACCCAGGTTGTCCCCGGCAGCATGCCAAGACTGGCGTCGGCGGTCGCTGGCCGGGTAAAGCGCGCGCCGGCGGCCAGTGCGGCAGGTGCGTCAAGCGCGTTGGCCGGATCGGTCAGGGTCGTCACGGCCGGCCAGGCATCGACGACGTTGGCGTCGCGCGTGAGTTGCAAGGTCTGGGCCATGGCGGGCGCAGTGTGCAGCAGACCCAGCAGGCCCAGCACGAGCAGCGCTGCCAGGCGAGCAAAGGACGCCATCACCGCGCATGCGCCGCGCCTCATCCAGTGCGTCATGCCGCACTCCCGACTGCAAAGGCAGGCAGCAGCTGCCAGCGATACAGCCCGCACGCAGCGCAAAACAGCGGCATGCCCATCACGAACAGGGCGATGGTGCGGGTTTCGACAGGCACCCCTTGGGTGGCTTCAAACAGCATCAAGGCACCGTACAGACCGAGCGGGACCAGGACATCGCGCACGTGCGCGGACGGCGCCGCGGGAAACGAGGCCCGGCGCAACAGCAGGCGGAACAGCAGAACGATGCAGAACGCCACCAGCATCCAGCCGGCGAAGCCCTGCAGTGTCTCGCCGAACCACCCGCCACCGTCCTGCGCCATGATCCAGGCCTTGAGCTTGTAGACCATGTAGGGATCGACGCCCAGGTCGTAGACAGTCACGATCAGCGCGGCAAGACAGGCCATGACGATGCTGCGGCGGATCGACGTTGTGCCATCGGCCGGAACCTGCCAGACGATCAGGTTGGCCATCACATAGCCGATGTACGACAGAGCAAACCACATCAGCGGAATGACCACGGGCACACTGCCCAGTTGCGGGCCGAGGACCGGCGTGTAGTGGTAACTGCCGAAGAACCAGCCGTAGCTGGCGCCCATTTCTTCGGCAAACCAGCCGATCGGCAGCGCAATCAGCACCAGGTAGATGGCTGGACGCACGCCAAGCACACGCGCTGCGCTGGCCAGGCATGCCATGAACATCAGCACCGAACTGGCCACCAGCAACTGTGTGCCGGCGTTCCAGCCGCGCAGCAGCAGCGCCAGCAGGGCGGCGCCGCCGAGACCTGCAGCAAGACGGGACGAGACAGCAGGCGTGGGCATCATCTTCGGATTCATCGGTGCGAGGCGCAAACTGTTTGGTCGAAATGACGTCGGCGCCCGTGTGTTGACGGGGGATGTTGCGATATTGACAGTCTAGCAGGTCGTCCCTGCAAGCAACAGCATTGTGATTCTTGGGTGTAACTTTTTTGCACGTCCGGGGCTTGGCCATGACGCCGATGCCCTGGTTACAGGGGCTGAGCCGGGCGTGATGGCGTGCGCCCGGCCAGGCGCGCTTCCAGGCGACGCATCCAGTGCGACGCCTTCGGGTCCGTGCGCCAGGCGGTGGCGGCGTCGTTGACGTCATTGAGCAGCGCGTCGGGCAGGCGCAGCGGCCGGGTCAGGTCGAGCAGGAAATGCGTCACCAAACGCTGGCCCAGCGCGCGCGTGAGCATGCGGCTGAGCGAAAAGCCGGGCACGAACACACGCGCCACGGCGTCGATGCAGCGCACGGCTGCCAGCCCGAGCGCGAACACGGCCCGCGCCAGCAGTGGCACGCGGGCGTCCAGGCCCAAAACGCGCCTGGCGTCGCCCTTGCACAGCAGGCGCGTGAGCAGGGTCGGCACGGGTTTCAGCAGCCGGATCGGGATCTCGTTTTCCATCGCCTTCATCAGGTCCGCCGCCAGCAGCGGGCGCGGATCGGGGCTGCGTACCAGCAGGCGGGCGCGCGCCTGCATGGCCTCGAAATCGTGCTGCGCCTGCGCCATCGTCGTCGCCATCAAGCCCTGTTCGATGCCCAGCACGTGGCCCAGCACGTTCCAGGTGTGCAGGTAGGCTTCTTCATCCTGCGGGGGCAGCGCGAGGCGCAGCGTGCGCAGGCCCCGCACGAACACGTAGCTGAACGTGAGCAGCGTATAGGCCAGTTCTTCCTGATTGCATGGCAGGCCGTTGACGGACGTGTCCCAGCCGTGCGCGTACAGCGTGTGATGGATGCCGCCGCCAGCCGGCGCCAGTGGCGGCACCGGTGGGGCGTCCACGGCGTCATTCGGCGTGCCGCGCAGGATCAGATAACGAATGGTGGCATGAATCAGGCGCACCTTGAGCGCCTGGGCCACGCCGCCACCGCCAGGCGTGGTCAGGCCGCCGGCCAGCATGACCGGGAAGATCATGGCGGCCGTGGAGCGCACGCGGTAATCGGTGTGCGCCTCGAGCTGGCCGGCCGCGTGCAGCACCGCCGACAGGTCGGGCAGCACATAGCATTCGGGCAGGCTGGCGCAGAACAGCAGCGTGCACGAGAGCATGCTCATGTCCATGAACAGCGTCTCGGCGCGCGCGGTGGCCGCCCGGTCGGTCCACGCCGGCAAATGCTGGCAGGTGGCCAGGTAATCGGTCAACGCCTCGGCCGCGCGGGGATCGAGACCGGGCCCGGGCTGCCAGGCCGCCAGCGCGCCATTGGTTTGCCAGCGTGCCAGTTCGCCGTTGATCTGCGCGATGCGCGCCGACAGCTCGCCCGGCCCGCTGGCGCCGGCCAGCATCCGCGCGACGGTGTCATCGGCGGGCGGGTCGGCGCGCAGCGTTGGACAGAGCAACCCGGGTGCAATGCGATCCATCGGCGTTCCTCGTGAGGTAAGGGGAGGCAGGGTTCCAGCGGTGGATCAGAAGCGCAGATCGAGGCGCACGTCGGCCGTGCGCGGCGCCGTCGGCGTGGTCATGCCGAAGCTGTCGATCAGCGACGGGCGCACCGAATTTTCCAGGTTGCGCACGCGCGCCAGCAGGCTCCAGGTGCCGCCGGCCGGGGCGTAGCGCAGCGTGGCATCCGTGGTCGTGTGCGCGGGAATCCGGTATTCGAGCAGCTGGCTCGGGATGGTGATCACATACTCGGCGCTGCGGCGCGAGAACAGCCCCGCATGCAGCTGCCCGCCAAACACGCCGAAGCGGTGCTCGTAGCCGAGCGTATAGACATGGCTCGGCGCCCGATCGAGCTTGCGGCCGGCCCATGACACAGTGGGCGTCGGGTTGTACGACACGTAGTGTGCGTCGAGCGCGGTGGCACTGTAGCCAAGGCGCCCGTTGCTGCCGACGCGGATGTCGCCGTCGAGTTCCAGGCCGCGCGAGCGGGCGACGCCGGCATTGCCGGTCAGGATGCGCGGGGCGCCCGAGACGATGGCGGTGCCACTCAGTTGCAGATTCGTGTAGTCGTACACGAAGGCGGCGGCGTTGACGGTGACGCGGCCACCCCACAGGCGCGACTTGACGCCGGCTTCGTACGCGCGCAGTTCTTCCGGCTGGTAGTACAGCGCGCTCTCCGGCACGGCGACCGCCGCCGGGCACGCGATGCCCAGCGCAGTGGTGCCGGCGATGCAGCCATCGTTGAAGCCGCCCGCCTTGTAGCCGGTGGCCAGGCTGCCATACAGCAGCGTCGTGGGCAGCAGGTCGTAGTCAAGGCCCAGACGCCAGGTCGTGCGCGCGGTGTGCAATTCGGCCGCGTTGAGCAGGCGCCGGTCAGTCGCGGCGTTGAACACGGGGCCTTGCCGGAAATCGGTGGAGCCGACGCGGTCCTTGTCGTCCTCGGTGCGGCGCGCGCCGGCAGTCAGGCGCAGGCCGTCGATCACGCGCCAGGTCAGCTGGCCGAACACGGCGCGGCTGCGCGCTTCGGTCACGAGCGGAAACGCGTAGTACGGCGGCAAGCCGACCGCCTGCAGGCCCTGGAACGCATACGATGTGTCGGACGTTTCGCTGAAGTAGTACAAGCCGCCCTGGGCGCTGAGCGGGCCGGCGCCATTGGTCGCCAGGCGCAGTTCGTGCGAATCCTGCTCGTTGTGGCCGTCGTAGTTGTTGATCACGCCAAGGGCGAGCTGCGGGGCCACGCGGTAGTAGTAGTTCTGGCGCAGTTCCTGGTCCAGCTTGCGGCGCGCGCCCAGGTAATACAGTGTCGCGGGACCGAGATCCCAGCGCAGGTCGGCGGACCAGCCCTGGGCCACGCGGTCTTGCCAGCCCTGCACGGGCGTCATGTTCGGCGGGCGGAAGCTGTTGGTCAGGCGTTCGTCGGTCGTGCTGTCGCGGTATGCGGGTTTGCCGCTGGATACGCCGGTATAAAAATTCGTGTCCGGCACGAAGCGGTCGTTATTGCCTTTGGCCTGGCCATGATCGTAGCGCAGCACCAGCGTGGCGTCGCGGCCCAGTGCGAGTTTCGCGCTGAGGCGCGCGTCACGGTCGTCCTGGTCCATGCCGGGGCGCAGCAGCGTGCCCTGGCCGTTATTCAGGTAAGGGTCATGCGTCAGCTTGCTCACGGCAGCGCGCAGCGCCAGCATGTCGTTCACCGGCACGTTGATCACGCCGTCGATCTTGCGCCGGTCATAGGTGCCTGCTTCGAACCCGACGGCGCCCTCGAAACGGTCGGTCGGCAGGTTCGAGATCACGTTGACCAGGCCGGCAGTCGTGTTGCGGCCATACAGCGTGCCCTGTGGGCCGCGCAGCACTTCGATGCGGTCGACGTCGAGGAAATTGCCGCTCTGGCCGGCAGGCCGTGCGATATACACGCCGTCGAGCATGAAGGCGGCCGACGGGTCGCCCTTGTCGGTGGTGTCGCTGTTGCTGATGCCGCGGATCGTCAGGCGCAGGCCCGAGAACGCCTGGTCGATGTAGACATTCGGCAGGCGCGGGCCGATGGTGGCAGCGCCGTCGGCGCCCAGGTCGCGCAACTGCTCGCCGGACAGGACGCTGATCGCAAGCGGCGTACGGGACGCCAGGGATTCGGTGCGCTGGGCGGTGACGACGACTTCCGGCACGGCCTGGCCGCTGTCCTGGCCACTGTGCAGGGTGGGCGCGGTTTGCGCGCTGGCGATACTGCAGACGATACTGGATACGGCCGCGGCCAGCAGCGTGTGCGCTGGGCGGACTGGTGTTGCTTTCATTGATACGACTCCCGGTGGGACGGATACGTGCCCGTCCTGGGCAACGCATGTCCAATGTTGTTCTTTGTGGCAAATTTAATTGCGCTGAGCAATTCCACGCCCGAGAGTCTAGCAGTACATCCCGAGGCGAAATAGTCCCGGGAAGTTAATTGAACAAAAATGACACCTGTACGCAACGGTCAGCGTGTTGACTGAGTAATCCGTCAATGAAGCTCGGCACCAGGACTGATGATTTTGTCATTCCCAACGGCGCCGTGCAGCCTGACCGACCAGGCCACGCCGGCGATCATCAGCGCGATTGCCGCCAGTTCGAGCGGCCGTGGTCCGGCGCCGCGATAGATGCAGCCATACAGCAGCGCGAACAGCGTTTCGAACAGGATCAGCTGGCCTGTCAGCGTGACGGGCACGCGGCGGCTCGCCACGTTCCAGAAATGGTTGCCGATGACCGATGCGCCCAGCGCCAGCAAAGCGTTGCAGGCCCAGAATACGGTCCAGTCGCGCTCGCCGGCCACTGGCCCGCCGGCATCCCAGAACGCGAACGGTGCGAGCGCCAGGGACAGCACGCCCGTGGCCAGGCCGTACAGCGCCGACCATTCGCCGCTGCCAAAACGCGGGTTGTTCTTCAGGTAGCGCGCATTGTCGAGCGCGTACCAGCTCCAGCACAGCAAGGCGCCGGTGGCGCACAGCACACCGCCGGCGATGGCGATGCCGGATGCTGCGGGCGGCGCATGCATGAAGGTGTCGATGTTGATGCAGGCGATGCCAACTGCGACCAGCAGCAGCGGGGCCAGCATGCGCCGCAGCGGCACGGCGCCGTGGTCATGGCGACCGAGCAACGTGACCACCAGCGGCACCATGCCGACGATCAGCGAGGTGGGCGCGACGCCCGCATACTGCACGCCGTACGCCAGCAGCACGTAATACACGAGGTTGCCGGCCAGCGCATGGCGCGCGAGCGCGTACAGGTCGGCCCGGGACAAACTGGCGAGGAGGGCGCGCAGGCGCGGGCCCAGGAGCACGAGGGCGATGGCGCCGTAGGCCAGATAGCGCCCGACGGTCAGTTGCAGCGGCGTGAACGCGGCCAGATAGGCCGGCGCAACGAACACGATGCCCCACATGGCGCCAGCCAGCAAACCGCACAACACACCGATACCCATGCCTGTCCCTTCCCGTGATCCCGTCAGCCGGGCATTCTAGCAGCGGCTCAGGCTGCCAAAGCGAGACGGGACGCCGGCGGCGCCAGACGCACGCCGCGCGCCGTGGCCGGTTCGAGGCGGAACGTGGCCACGACCGACGCGAGCTGGCTGGCCTGCTCGCGCATCGCGTCGGCCGCCGCTGCGGCTTCTTCGACGAGGGCGGCGTTTTGCTGCGTGACGCGGTCCATCTCGACCAGCGCGGTATTGACCTGCTCGATGCCGGCGCTCTGCTCTTCGCTGGCGGCGGCGATCTCGCTCACGATCACCGTGACCTGGCCGATGCTGTGCACGATCTGCTGCATGGTCGTGCCGGCCAGGTCGACCTGACGCGTGCCTTCGCGTACCTGGGCAACCGAATCGTCAATCAGCCCCTTGATTTCCCGGGCCGCGGCTGCCGACCGCTGGGCCAGCGTACGCACTTCGCCGGCAACGACCGCGAAGCCGCGACCCTGCTCGCCGGCGCGGGCTGCCTCGACGGCCGCATTGAGCGCCAGGATATTCGTCTGGAATGCAATGCCGTCGATGACGCCGATGATGTCGACGATGCGCTGCGACGAGGCGTCGATGCGCCCCATCGTGCCGATCACGTCGCCCACGATGCGTCCGCCGTCACCGGCCACGCCGGCAGCAGTGGCGGCCAGGCTGTTGGCGCGGTGGGCGTGTTCGGTATTCTGGCGGACGGTCGACGTCAGTTCTTCCATCGAAGCAGCCGTTTCTTCGAGCGAGCCGGCTTGCTGCTCGGTGCGGGCCGACAGGTCCTGGTTGCCGCTGGCGATGTCGCCCGAGACGTGCGCGATCGTCGCGGTGCCGTCGCGTACCTGCCCGACGATACCGGCGAGGTTGCCGTTCATGCGGCCCAGCGCATCGAGCAACTGGCCGACTTCGTCGCGCCGGCCTGTCTCGATGCGGCTGGTCAGGTCGCCCGCGGCAACGCGCTCGGCCACCGCGACCGCGCTGCGCAGCGGCTGAGTGATCGAGCGGGTGATCCACCAGGCGCAGCCAATGCCCAGCAGCAGGGCAGCACCGGCGAGCGTGAACAGGATGACCCTGGTTCTGGCGTACGAATCGAGGATGGTCGTTGCAATGACACTCGTGGCCGCGCTTTGCATGTCGGCGAACTTGCGTACCGTTGCCAGGTACGAGTCCGTCTGCGGTGTCACGCGGGTGCGGTAGACGTCGTCAAGCCGGGCCTGGTCGCCCGCGCGCTTGGCCGCAAACAGCGCATCGCGCGCGGCCATATACGCCAGGCGCTCTGCCTTGACGGTCTTGAACTGTTCGCGCACGCCCGGGTTGGCAAGTGCCGCGTCAATCTCCTGCTGCAGTTCGTTCGAGCGCGCGGTGATCGCAGCGCGACGGGCGGCGATGACGTCGAGGACCGCCGCATCGGGCGCGTGGTAAACGGTTTCGTTGATCGCGGTGTTGACTTCGATATTGCGACGCCATTCGGCGATATTGCGCTGGTTCTTCATGCTGGTGTTGACGAGGCGGTGGGTCTTGCTGCCTGCTTCGTCCATGCGGGTGAGGGCGGTCGCGCTCAGTGCAACGAGCAGCGCCAGCACAATGGCAAAGCCCAGCCCGAGGCGAGCGCCTAAAGGTATGTTCTTCATGGGGATGATCCTGAAAATCGGTGGTGGAGTGCCGGATACCGGACTGCTGATGATGGAATGCGCAAACCACGCCTGCACGGGCGGCGCCGGGCATGAGGTTCGTCGCAGTATACCGCGACACGCTGAAGAAATGTTGCCGTGCGGCAAAACTGCAACTCGGTAGTGGTGCTGATTGCCATATGGCCTCGATGATGCATGCCGTGCGCTCCCAGTCCTACAGCAAACGGGCGCACGCGCCTATGGCGGCGGCGCACGATCGGCATAAGATGGCTGCATCCATCACATATCAGGAGTACCGCATGCCAATCGATAACGACAACAAGGATCAGGACGTCAAGGGCCGTAACTGGGACCAGATCACCACCGGCACGACAAGTGTGGCAACCATGGGTGCCGGTTCGACCGGCGACGTCGCCGGCAGCGGCAGCAAGCAGGCAGCGCCGGGTACGAATAGCGAAAGCGAGAACGAAACGGCGGGCGGCGGGTTGCAACAGCTTGGTCGCACCGATGATCTGCTCGCAGGCGGCTCGACCGAAGAGCAGACCGATGAAGGTTTCCAGGGAAAGACCGATGAGAATGGCACGCAAGGCAGTCAGGCCGCCGCTGCCGGAAACAGCGACCGCGCTGGCAAAGGGGCGGACAACAAATAAGCACTGACCTGCTGCTGTGCTGGCGAATCGCGTTGCAGCGTTCGCCGGCGCCACGCGAGATCTCCATTAAGGCTCGCCGGCGTGGCGCGGGTGGACTAGAATGGATCTGGTCACCTTGTCTGCCAGATAACGGTGTTTGGCCACAACCGAGAGCATGATGCCAACTGCTGGCGCCTTCGATTCGATCCGGCTCAGATTTGCCCATCGGGCGCGGTGCCATTACCCTGTTTGCATAGAGAAATTGAACAGCAGGTGCGTCAATTCCCTGCTGTCCGCGGGAGAACATCGGATGCCCGTGGGAGTGTCACGCCCTTGACCCAGTTGCAATGACTGACATGGCAGATTGTCATCATTATTAGTGATAATGTGTCAGAATGTTGCAATGACTCAAGAGCTTTCAAACACTCGCTCCTATCGCGGACAGACGCCGGAGCAGCGTCGCGCCGACCGGCGTAACCGCCTCATTGCCGGCGCCATCAGTGTGTATGGTGAGCGCGGCTATCATAATGCGACCGTCAAGGCGGTCTGCGATGCCGCGGGTCTCACCGAGCGCTACTTCTACGAATCGTTCGCGAACAGCGAAATGCTCTTGATCGCCAGCTACACTTTCATCACCGATCTGGTTCGTGAAAGAGTGTTGCTTGCCGGGGAATCGGCGCGCGGCGGCAGGATTGCCCGCTCGCGAGCCATGCTCCACGCTTATTTCTCTTCGATCCAGCGCGATCCCCGTTCAGCACGGGTATTTCTCGTCGAAATCCGTGGCGTGAGTGCTGCGGTGGACCGTACCTTCGATGAATCGCTCCATGAATTCGGGTTGGCTGTCACGCGTCTCGTCGCGCCGGATTTGCTGGACGACGAGTTACTGCAGGCAGGCGTCATTGGCGGCGTGATCCATATTGCGATGCGCTGGATCGCGTGCGACTACAAGCCGCCGATCGACGAGGCAGTCGCGGCAGCGCTGCGCCTTGGCACAGCACTGTCCAAGCGGCCGCGCGTCGCGCCAGCCAGCAGCGCGTAACCAGTCACCGTCAATAAAAGGAAAGCCGGGCAGAAGCGCCATCCCTGTGCGGGACGGCGCCTGCATCAGATATGCAGTGCGTGGCCCAGCGCGCGCAGCGCTGCTTCCTGCACCGCTTCACCGAGGGTAGGATGGGCGTGGATCGTTCTTGCCACATCTTCCAGTTGTGCCCCCAGTTCGATCGACTGCGTGAAGCCCGCCGCCAGTTCGGCCACGCCGACGCCCACCGCCTGCCAGCCCAGGATCAGGTGATTGTCCTTGCGCGCGACGACGCGGACAAAACCGTCGGTGCTCTCGATCGTCATCGCCCGCCCGTTGGCGCTGAACGGGAAGCTCGCGCTGATGGCATCGATGCCAGCCGCTGCCGCTTCGCCAGGGGACATGCCGGCCACGACGATCTCGGGATCGGTGTAGCAGACGGCCGGAATGGCCGCCGGATGGAACCAGCGCCGCTTGCCGGCGATGATTTCGGCCACCATCTCGCCCTGCGCCATCGCGCGGTGCGCCAGCATCGGTTCACCGGTCAGGTCGCCGATCGCCCAGACGTTGCGCATCGACGTGCGGCATTGCTCGTCGACCTTCACGGCGCGCCCGTCCATGTCGAGCATCAGGTGTTCGAGACCCCAGCCGGTGGTTGCCGGCTTGCGGCCCACGGCCACCAGCACCCGGTCGGCCTCGAGATAGGCTTCCACGCCGGACGCGTCGCGCACCTTGACCCGCTCTCCCTCCATGCCCAGCACCGACGTCGCCAGGCGTACCTCGACACCGAGGCGCTCGAGTGAACTGGCAACCGGTTTGACCAGATCGGCATCGTAGGCTGGCAGGATGCGCTCGGCCGCCTCGACGACCGTGACCTGGCTGCCCAGCTTGCGAAACGCCGTACCCAGTTCCAGCCCGATATAACCGGCGCCAACCACCACCATGCGGCGCGGCACTTCGCTCAGCGACAGCGCCTCGGTCGACGAAATGACCGGACCGCCAAACGGCATGAACGGCAGTTCGACCGCGTGCGATCCGCTCGCCAGCAGCATGTGTTCGCAGCGGATGCGCACCGGCTCCTGCCCGCTGCCCTCATGCGGCTGCACTTCGACGGTCTTGCCGTCGAGGACACGCGCCCAGCCGCGCACCACGCGCACGCCCTGTTTCTTCAGCAGCGCGCCCACGCCGCCCGTCAGGCGCTTGACGATGCCGTCCTTCCAGGCCACCGTCTTGTCGAGATCGATGCTGGGGGCCTCGACCCTGATCCCCAGCGGCGACGTTTGCGCCGCGTAGTGCACGGTCTTGGCGTATTCGTCGGCCGCATGGATCAGCGCCTTCGACGGAATGCAGCCGATGTTCAGGCAGGTGCCGCCCGGTTGCGCGCCTTCGACGAGGACGGTAGGGATGCCCAACTGGCCGGCGCGGATGCCCGCTACGTAGCCGGCCGGGCCACCGCCGATGATCAGCAGTGTCGTATTGATCGTCTCCATCGCTTACTCCACGAACAGGGTGGCAGGAAATTCGAGGTAGCCCCGAATCGACTGCACGAACTGGGCGGCCACCATGCCGTCGATGACGCGGTGGTCGAACGAGGATGACAGGTTCATCATCTTGCGCGCGACCATCGCGCCGTCACGGATGACCGGGCGGTCGACGATCCGGTTCACGCCGACGATGGCGACCTCGGGCCGGTTGATGACGGGCGTCGTGACGATGCCGCCCAGCGCGCCCAGGCTCGTGATCGTGATCGTCGAGCCGGTCAGCTCGTCGCGCGTGGCCTTGCCGCTGCGGGCCGCTTCGGCCAGGCGCGCGATCTCGGCGGCGCTCGACCACGGATCGCGCGATTCGGCGTGGCGCACGACCGGCACCATCAGGCCCGATTCGGTCTGCGCCGCAATACCGATATGGGCCGCGTCGTAGGTCGTCAGGGTATTGGCCTCGTCGTCGTAGCGCGCGCTCATCATCGGATAGCTGCGCAGCGCCAGCACCACGGCGCGCATCAGGAGCGGCAGCAGCGTGAGCTTGCCGCGTTCCTGGCCATAGCGGGCATTGAGTTGCAGGCGCAGCGCTTCGAGTTCGGTCACATCGACTTCTTCGACGTAGGTGAAGTGCGGGATGTTGCGCTTGGCTTCCTGCATTTTCTCGGCGATCTTGCGGCGCAGGCCAATGATCTGCGTCGCGTGTTCGCCGTGCTGTTCGGCATAGCGCTCGTCCATCGCGCCATTGGCCGCGCCGCCGCGGCGGCCGGCCACGTGCGCATCCAGGTCGGCGTGCGTGATGCGGCCTGCGGGCCCGCTACCGGGCACGAACTGGAGCTCGACGCCCAGATCCCAGGCGCGCTGGCGCACGGCCGGCGGGGCCAGCGGTTTTTCGCCGTCGGCGCGCAGTGGTGCGCCGGCTCCGGCCCCGGACCTGGCTGGCGCTGGCTTGGCTGCCGGAGCGGGTGTCGGTTTTGCCGGTGCAGCGGCCGGCGCTGGCGCGGCTGACGCATGCGCCGCCACGGCCTCGAGCTGCGGTTCGGCCACTTCTTCGGCCGGCGCGGTGGCCGCGCCAGATTGCACGGGCTCCTTGCGGGCCTTGTCGGCGCTGACGTTGCCGGCGCCGGCCACTTCGAGGCGGATCAGTTCTGCGCCCACGGCCAGCGATTGGCCGATCGCGCCGCCCAGGCTCGTGATCGTCCCGGCGACCGGTGACGGAATTTCCACCGTCGCCTTGTCGGTCATGACGTCGGCCAGCACCTGGTCTTCGCGCACCGTGTCGCCCGGCTGCACGTGCCAGGCCACGACTTCCACTTCAGCGATGCCTTCACCCAGGTCCGGCATCTTGATGACATGAATCCCCATGATCAACCCTCCATCACGCGTTTCAGGGCCGCGCCGACACGGTCGGGCCCCGGAAAATAAGCCCACTCCTGCGCATGCGGATACGGGGTGTCCCAGCCGGCCACGCGCCCGATCGGCGCTTCCAGCTGGTAGAAACAGTGTTCCTGAATCAGCGCGGCCAGTTCGGCGCCGAAGCCGCTCGTCTGCGTGGCCTCGTGCACGATGACGCAGCGGCCGGTCTTTTGCACCGACTTGACGAGCGTGTCCAAGTCGAGCGGCCAGATGCTGCGCAGGTCGATCACTTCGGCATCGACGCCCGATTCACGGGCGGCCGCTTCAGCCACCCAGACCATGGTGCCGTAGGCGATGACGGTGACGTCATTGCCGGGACGGACGATGGCCGCCTTGTCCAGCTCGACCGTGTAGTAGCCGGTGGGGACGTCGCCTTTCGGGTGACCCGACCATGGCACGACAGGCCGGTCATGGTGGCCGTCGAACGGGCCGTTGTACAGGCGTTTCGGTTCCAGGAAGATCACCGGATCGTCGTTCTCGATCGACGCGATGAGCAAACCCTTGGCGTCGTACGGGTTCGACGGCATCACGGTGCGCAGGCCGCACACGTGGGTGAAGAATGCTTCCGGGCTCTGGCTGTGGGTCTGGCCGCCATAGATGCCGCCGCCGCAAGGCATGCGGATCACCATCGAGGCCGTGAATTCGCCGGCCGAGCGGTAGCGCAGGCGCGCGGCTTCGGACACGATCTGGTCGGTCGCCGGATAAAAATAATCGGCAAACTGGATCTCGACCACCGGGCGCAGGCCATACGCAGCCATGCCAACCGCGGTGCCGACGATGCCGCCCTCGGAAATCGGCGCGTCGAACGCGCGCGATTTGCCGTACTTCGCCTGCAAGCCGTCAGTAACCCGGAACACGCCGCCGAAGTAGCCGACGTCCTGGCCGTAGACGACCACGTTGTCGTCGCGTTCCATCATCACGTCCATGGCCGAGCGCAGCGCCTGGATCATGGTCATCGGCACGGTGGCCGCATCTTTTGGTAAATCGTCACGTGCCATGCTCATACCCCCAGCTGTTGACGCTGACGGCGCAGGTGCTCCGGCATGTCTTTATAAACGTCCTCGAACATCGTCGCAGCGCTCGGTGCGCGCTCGTCGCCCAGGATGCCGAAACTCTCCGCTTCTTTTTGCGCGGCCAGGATCTCGGCTTCGAGCGCCGTGTGCGTCGCGTCGTGCTCTTCGTCCGACCACCAGCCCAGGTTCGTCAGGTACTGGCGCAGGCGGGCGATCGGGTCGCCCAGCGGGAAGCGGGCGTAATCGTCGGCCGGACGGTAGCGTGCGGGATCGTCCGACGTCGAGTGCGGGCCGGCGCGGTAGGTGACCCATTCGATCAGCGTCGGGCCCAGGTTGCTGCGCGCCCGTTCGGCGGCCCAGCGCGAGGCGGCCAGTACGGCCAGAAAATCATTGCCATCGACGCGCAGGGACGCAATGCCGCTGCCGACGCCGCGGGTGGCGAAGGTCACGCTCTCGCCGCCGGCAATCGCCTGGAAGCTCGAGATCGCCCACTGGTTGTTGACCACGTTGAGGATGACCGGCGCGCGGTATACGTGGGCAAAGGTGAGGGCGGTGGAGAAATCGGATTCGGCGGTGGCGCCGTCACCGATCCAGGCCGATGCGATCTTGGTGTCGCCCTTGATGGCCGAGGCCATGGCCCAGCCAACCGCTTGCGGGTACTGGGTGGCGAGGTTGCCCGAGATCGTGAAGAACCCGGCGCTGCGCACCGAGTACATCACCGGCAACTGGCGGCCCTTGAGGGGATCGCGCTCGTTCGACAGCAGCTGGCAGATCATGTCGACCAACGGCACTTCGCGCGCCATCAACAGGCTTTGCTGGCGGTAGGTCGGGAAATTCATGTCGCCGTCCTGCAGCGCGAGCGCATGGGCGGTGCCGATCGCTTCTTCGCCAAGGCTGATCATGTAGAACGACATTTTCTTCTGGCGCTGGGCGATGACCATGCGCGCATCAAAAATACGGGTCTTCATCATCGTGCGCAGGCCAAAGCGCAGCAGCTCGCGGTCGGGCGCTTCGGCCCAAGGGCCGACGGCGTTGCCATGCTCGTCGAGCACGCGGATGAGTTGCTGGGCCATGTCGCTCGTCTCGAGCGGGGCCACATCGATGGGCGGGCGCCGGACAGCGCCGGCAGGGGTCAACTGGAGGTACGTAAAATCGGTCTTGCAGCCCGGACGGCCGGTAGGCTCCGGTACGTGCAGCGACAGAGGATTGCTCTGGCTCATATGTGCTTCCCTTGTGAGGTGTTGTGCAGCATGAAGATCATAACGTGCTAGTTGACGTTTACGTCAACTGCGGCGAGTTATTTTCATATTGCTATGCACCATAAGGGCGCGCGTCGCGCGCGCGAAGCCGCCTGGGCGTCAGGTGTCAGCTTGCTGCGCAGGAAGTTCATGCCAGAAATGCGATGCAGCATTTCAATTCGGTACGTTAACGTTCGACAGGGCCGGAATATTGAACCGATGCGTGGCCCTGTGCCGGTCGTCGAAGCGCTACCTGGCCAGCGCCGGCAGGCCAGCGTTTCAGCACAGCGCTAATTGTCGATGTAGTGACGTGCATCGACCGGCAGGCTGACGGTAAATGTCGTGCCTCTGGCCACATCACTGTCGATGACGACGGTACCGCCATGGCTCTCCACGACGTTTTGAACAAATGGCAGACCAAGGCCCCAACCCTTCACGCTCGTGTCTTCCATCCGCTGGTAAGGTTTGAACAGCCGGTCCATTTCTGCCCACGGAATCGGCGTGCCTTTGTTATGCACCGACAAGACGAGAGAGTCATGTTCGTGGCGTGTACTGAGGGTGATCGGTTCGGCGGCATCGCCGTATTTTTGCGCATTGCTGATCAGGTTTTCAAGAACCCGCTTCATTGACGCCCGGCACCAGTAGCCGGTCACCGGTTCGCCCATGACGCGAATGCGCTGCCCGAGCAAGGGGAGGTCGGCGCACACTTCTTCGATCAGCGTCATCATGTTGAAGTGATCCGGACTGAGCTTAAGCTTGATTCTCCCTTGCCGCAGCGAAGCATCGAGCAAGGTTTGAATCATCGCGTCGGCTTCGGCGATTTTCTTGCAGATGCGGGCCGCGAGATTGAGAATGCCGGGATCCGTCGATTTCAGTTGAATCAACTGCGCGCTGGCGTTGGCCACATGCAGCGGATTTCGCAAATCGTGTGACAGGGTTGCAATGAAATCGACACTTTTTTCCCGGTCGGCCTCACTGAAGCCGCTCACCGATTCACGGGCTGCAGCCTCGATGGTGTGACCGATTGCCTCTGCATCGTGCTTGCTCAGTTCCAGCCCATGTTCTTTGGTCAAGGAAAAGAGTATTTCACGAAAAATATGCAGCTCGTGCAGAACATCGTACGGTGAATAATTCGTCATGTTCGCACGCTCGCGCCCATGAGCACTGGCAAGATTGGTCTTGGCAATCGCCGATGAGGCCGGATCCCATGACAACGCTTCGGCAATTTTTTCGAACAGTTCAGGCACCATATTGACCAGCACCGGTTCGGCAAGCGATGCTGCTGCCGGGATCTCGGTTGTCACTCGCGCGCGCCACTGATCGAGCACGCATTCACGCAGGCAGCGGATCGCCGAGGAAAGACCGGCCGGTGGAACAGGTGTATCTTCTTCTCTGGTATTCACTTGCTCTCCAACTGGTCTGTGCAACGATGCTGCCAAATGATTGCCATGCCATGCCATGGCAATCGATCGATTCCCCATGACGCGGGGCCATCCAGCGGTGAGTTACAACATCAAGGTCAAGGTCATTTTTTCTGTAGGCCAGGCATTGTCTGTCAGGCGTCCTCGCCCTTGCCGGTCAGCGAGCACAATGAAATCACCTCTCGCAGCGTCTTGGAATGCGCTCTGGCGCGGGCCGCCCTGGCCTCGTACTCGGCGGCCTGTACCGCACGGTCTGCCCCGCGTTCTGTTTCACCGAGCCTGATAAACAGGCGTTCCTGCTCATGCAGCGCCCGGACCGCAGCCCAGATGGCGTTTTCAACGACGTCGTGCTGCAGCATCTGCAGCACCCTCGCAGTATACGAATGGCCGGTGTGACAACGATACCGTACGGGGGCGTTGGTCGTGACTTCCCACAGGGCGCCGGCACATTCCGGACACGTCATCGACGAGGGCTTGCCGATCTTTTCGATATCTTCCATATCGCTGGCTCTGCCAACGATCCGATTCTCGATATCGATCCATTCGGGCAGGCTCGATGCGAGGCTGCGTGGAAGCGTGCCGGCTGGCCTGGCGTGGCTGCCAGCCAGTTTGACCAGCGCGGGGCCGATCTCGGCCGCGCGCAGAACCCGGTCGATGTCCGCATGCTCAAGCGCACTGGCCGGCATATCCATGATCTCGGCTTCGATCGGGTCTTGTACGATGGCCAGGCCGCCCCCGGCCTTGATTGCCTGTAAGCCGACCGTGCCGTCGTCGAGATGACCGCTCAGCACGACGCCTATGGCATTGTCCCGAACTGCCGCTGCGGCCGACCGGAACAGGGTATCGATGGCCGGGCGACAGTGGTTTTCCTTTGGGCCATGTATGAGCCGCGCGCAGGCCGTGCCGTCTTTCATGACGACGGTCAGATGCTCATCGGGCGGTGCAATCAGCACACGCCCGGCGATGATCGGTTCGCCATCCACCGCATGGCGAACGTGCAGCGCCGAACACCCGTTCAGGATGTGGGGAACGACGCTCTTCTCCGGCCCGCTGTGGAGCACAACGAGAATGGCCGCAGGAAAATCTTCGGGCAGTGATCGAAGGATGACCTGAAGCGCGCTGACCGCACCGGCTGAACCTCCGACAAGGACAATTTTCGACATAATTGCGCCTGGCTACGTAGATGCAGCCGAGTGTACCGAAGTGCCGACCAGAGGGGCGCAGCGTAGGCCCCGGGTTCCCCTCAGCCAGCGCCGGGCGCAACAAGGCCCCGGCTGCGCCGCTCGCGCAGCCAGAACCCCAGGCCCAGAAGCGCCAACCTGCTGAAGCGGGAAGGTGGTGCTTAAATGCTATGCAGCAAATTCATCGAGCGAAGCAGGCCGCTGAAAGGCGGTCGGACTTGCCTCAGGCCGCTTAGAACAGATAGGTGACGCCGAAATTGAGCGAGGCAGGTCGATATTTCGGCTTGCCGATCAGCATATTGCCGGCACTAGATGCCTTGAATGTGCCGCTGTCGACGCTGCTCCAACGGGCATCGCCGCTCAGGCGCCAGCGGGGAGACAGGCTGTATTCGGCGCCCACGATGGCTTGTACTGCCACGCCGCCTTCGCGTGAATACTCCTGCTCCGACCCGTTGCGGTCAACGTCGATATCGAGCGCGACGACGTAGCCCAGGCCGGCGCCGATGAACGGACGTAACGCACCCCGGGCCGGGAAGCGGTAGTACGCGTTCAAGAGGACCAGTTCCGAAAAGATGTTGCCATCGACTTCGACACCACCGACGCGCCTGAGATAATTGCCACGTTCGTCCAACGCCAGTTCGACGGCCCACCCGTTACCGAAGCGACGCCCCACGGCGGCGCCAAAGCCAAGACCGCCACCAAACTTGGCCGTGCCGCCTACACCAGGACCGGTAGGACGGAACTCGGAAAAGCTTGTGGATGGCGCGGCGGGGACGCCCCCGTAAGCGCTGGCGTAGAAGCCTGCCTCGTCCTGGGCGGCGGCTGATAACGGGATCAGCAGCAGGAGTGCGGTGAGATACGTGACGTAGCGCGTCTTGAAAGGCTGGTTCATGGCAGTCCTTTAGCGATGGAACTACTGGGGAGAGCAGCCAATCACTGTACAGTTTTTCTGCGCGCTGTAAATACCAGTTTCGCCACACTCCCTGTCATCGGGAGGGCTTCCTGTGCAAGCACAACAGGCGTTGCTGGGCCCTCGAGGGCACAGCGAACCCCTTCTTATCCCTTCAACGCGGCGCGCCGCTCGCGCAGCCAGAACCCCAGGCCCAGCAGCGCCAGCCAGATCGGGATCAGGATCACCGAGATGCGCAGCCCCGGCGTGATCGCCATGATCACGAGCAGGATGGCGACGAACGCCAGGCATACGTAATTCGACAGCGGGAACCACGGGCTGCGAAACAGCGTCGTCTCGCCCGCGTGGTCCTTGCTGCGCCGGAAGCGCAGGTGGCTCCACGAAATCATCGCCCAGTTGATGACGAGCGCAGCGACGGCCAGGCTCATCACCATGCCGAGCGCTTCTTCCGGCAGAAAGTAATTGATCAGGATCGCTGAACCGGTGGCCACGGCCGACACGGCCAGCGCATTGAGCGGCACGCCGCGCGCATTGGTGCGCATCAGCGCGCGCGGCGCATTGCCTTGCGCGGCCAGGCCGAACAGCATGCGGCTGTTGGCATACACGCAGCCGTTGTAGACCGACAGCGCGGCCGTCAGCACGACCAGGTTCAGGACGTTGGCGACCCAGCCGTTGTCGAGCGCGGCGAAGATCAGCACGAACGGGCTGCCGCCGGTGACGACTTTCTGCCATGGGAACAGCATCAGGAGCACGGCCAGCGCGCCGATGTAGAAGATCAGGATTCGGTACAGCGCGTTATTGGTCGCGCGCGGAATCGTGCGCGACGGGTCGTCCGCTTCGGCGGCGGTGATGCCAATCAGCTCCAGCCCGCCGAACGAAAACATGATCACCGCCATGGCCATGGCCAGGCCGCCCACGCCATTGGGGAAGAAGCCGCCGTGGCGCCACAGATTGGACACGCCCGCCTCGGGGCCGGCCCCGCCGCCGATCAACAGGTACAGGCCGAACACGATCATGCCGACCACGGCCGCCACCTTGATGACGGCAAACCAGAATTCCAGCTCGCCGAACGCCTTCACGTTCAACAGGCTGAGCAGGTTGACAAGGACGAAGAATCCCAGTGCCGAGACCCAGGTCGGCAGTTCCGGGAACCAGTACTGCATATAGATGCCCAGCGCCGTCAGTTCCGCGAGGCTGACGAGGATGTACATGACCCAGTAATTCCAGCCCGACACGAAGCCCGCCCAGCGCCCGCAATACTTGTCGGCGAAGTGACTGAATGAGCCGGCCACCGGTTCGTCGACGATCATCTCGCCCAATTGGCGCATGATCAGGAAGGCGACCGCGCCGGCGATGGCATACCCGAGCAGCACCGACGGGCCGGCCATCTGGATGGTCGAGGCGATGCCGAGGAACAGACCGGTGCCGATGGCGCCGCCCAGGGCGATCAGCTGGATGTGGCGGTTCTTGAGCCCGCGCTTGAGTTGGTGGTGCCCGTCGTCCATCGTCGGTTTCTTGATCTTGCTATAAAGACAGGGATTCTACTGCATTGGCGGGGCGTGGCAAACTCGCGCCACGGTTTTGCTTGTCACGCTATGCTGGTGGTGATGGCAATTCGCCGACACTCACTGGAGACAAGCATGCGCAAGATGATCATGATGGCCCTGGCGGGCCTGCTGTGGAAACAGTTTCAGACCAAGGTCATGAAGCGTCCGGTCGCGCAAAAGAAGACCTGGCGTTACTAAGCACCGAAGCAAGAACTGTCACTCATCGGGTGACGGTTCGACAGGCGCGGCCTCGGCCGCGCTTTTTTTTTGCCGATGGCAACTACACGCCGTGCCTCAGTCCCAGGTTGCGGTTGGCCGGTACCGCGACATCCATCAGGCCGGGCCGTGGCAGGTCGAGCGCGGCCATCAGTGCGATGAAGTCAGGGCGGGAGCGGCCGGCAAGGCGGGCATTGTGCGCGCGTTCCCAGCCGATGGTCGAGACCGATTGGCCCTTGTAGTCGTGGCCGGGCCACACCCGCGTGGCGGGATCGAGCGTGAACAGCTTGCCGGTGACACTGTCGTACAGGTCGCCCGCGCTGCCACCCTGAAAGTCGGTGCGGCCACAACCGCCGATCAGCAGCGTGTCGCCGCTGAACAGGTTGCCGCGCCACAGGTAGCACATGCTGCCGGCCGTGTGGCCCGGCGTGTGGATCACCGCAAGTTCTTCGCCGTCGGCAAACGCGATGCGGTCGCCGTCCTGCAGCTGGATTTCTGCCGGCGCGATGCCGCAGCCGCCCGGCGCGCAGGCTTTCGCGCCCGTGTGCGCCCGCAGGCGGCCGGCCGACGTGACGTGATCGGCATGCGCGTGCGCTTCGAACACGTGCGTCAGGCGCAGCCCAAGGCGTTCGAGATGCGCCAGGTCGCGTTCGAAATGGCGGTCGACGGGATCGATGATGGCCGCGTCGACAGCGCCGGGCGCGGCCAGGATGTAGGTGAAGGTGGACGACTCGGCGTCGAACAGCTGGATGGGATTGAGTTGCATGATGGGTTCCTCGGTAGCGCCCTGTTGTACCACAAACGTGGCTCAGGGCCGGATCGCGGCCAGCTTGTCGGCCAGTGTCGCCGGCGAGAGTTCACCCACGTGGCGCGTGCGCAGACGGCCCGCCGCATCGTAGAACAGCGTCGTCGGCATGCCGGCCGCGCCAAGGCGCGCGGCGGCTTGGCTGCCCGGGTCCAGCACGATCATGCTCGACTGCGCTGGTACCGGCAGACGCTCGCGCTCGAAGTACGCTGCCACGGTGGCGGCGGATTCGCCCTGGTTGACCAGCACGAACGCGATCTCCGGGTGGTTGGCCTGCGCCGCCATCAGGGCCGGCATCTCGCGCCGGCAGGGCGGACACCAGGTGGCCCAGAGGTTCAGCACGACAGGGCGGTTCGCGAAGCTGCGCAGCGCGACTTCACGGCCGTCAAGCTGGCGCACCATCACGTCCGGCATGGGCGTGTGGGCCGGCGTCAGTGCCTGGTTCAGCAGCGTGCCGCCAAACCAGACCGCGCAGCCGGCCAGCATGCAGGCCAGCACGGGCCGCCGCAGTGCCGCCCGGCGGCGCGTCAGCTCGGCCCCGACCACGCAGGCCGCGATCAGGCCGGCGACCGTTTCAAAGCCGCCGTCACGGATGTCGAACACGCTGGGCGGCGCGGCCAGGTAGATTGTATGGTGCTTCAGGACAAACACGAGACGGGCCGAGACGAAGCCGGCCACGATCATGTACCACAGCGCGCCGCCCGGATCGATGCCGCGCCGGCGCCGGAACCATTCTGCGACGAGCACGGCCGCCAGCACCGCCGCCAGCGACAGGGCGACCGCGATCGGAAGGTACAGCGGCCCCAGCCGGATGGCGTCCATCTGCTTCAGCGCGCCTGGGTCATTCTTCGGCCGGCGCCGGGTCGGGCAGCGCGAGTTGCTCGATCAGGAGCTTGTCGATCCGGTTGCCATCCATGTCGACCACTTCGATACGGTAGCCATTCCAGTCGAACGACTCGGACGCTTTCGGGATATATCCGAACTGGTACAGCACGAAGCCGGCCAGCGTGTGGTATGCGCCCAGTTCTTCGTCCGGGAAGCGCTCGGTGGTGTTGAAGACGTCGCGGAAGCGGTCCAGATCCACGCCGCCATCGAGCAGCCAGCTGCCATCCTGGCGCTGGACGGCGTCGGGATCGGTTTCTTCGCCATTCACGGTGACGTCGCCCACCAGCGCGCTCATGACATCCGACAGTGTAACCATGCCCTGGATGTCGCCGTACTCGTCGACGATCAGCGCCAGCTCGGCCCGGTTTTTCTTGAACAGTTCGAGCAGCACCATCGCGCCCACGGTCTCGGGCACGAACAGCACGTCCTGCACCGCATGTTCGATATTGACCGCCTCGAGCGAGCCGTGGCGTACCGACTGGGCCAGCAGGTCGCGTACCTTCACGAAGCCGAGGATCTGGGCGCGGTCGCCACGGTAGACCGGGAAGCGGCTGTAGGTATGGCAGGCGATCAGTTCGAGCGTGTCGCGGCGCTCGGCGTCCAGGTCGATCATGATCAGGTCGACGCGCGGCGTCATCAGCGCTTTTAGATGCCGGTCGTCCAGGCGCAGCGCGCGCGAGACGATGTCGTATTCGGTCTTTTCGAACAGGCCGGCGTCGGTGCCTTCCTTGAACATGCCGGTGATGTCTTCTTCGGTCGGCGCTTCTTCTTTGGCGTCGTGGATGCCGAACAGGCGCACGATCGCTTCGGTCGTCAGCGACAGCACCTTGACGAACGGCGACATGATCAGCGACAGGGCCGACAGCGGCGGGGCGATCAGGGTTGCCATCGTCTCGGGATGGCGCATCGCGATGCGTTTCGGGACCAGTTCGCCCAGCACGATCGACACGAACGTGATGGCCAGCACCACGATGAACAGCGAGATTTCGTAAGCGTAGGGGGCCAGGAAGCCCACCATTTCGATCTGCGGCTGCAGGCGCGTGACGAGCGAGGCTTCACCGAATGCACCGGTGAAGATGCCGATCAGCGTGATGCCGACCTGGACGGTGGAAAGAAAATGGCTCGGGTTGTCGGCCAGTGCGATGGCGCTGCGCGCCCCGCGGCTGCCTTCCTGCGCGCGCCGTTCGAGGCGCATGCGTTTTGCGGAGACGAGCGCCAGTTCGCTCATCGCGAACACCCCGTTCAGCAGGATCAGAACGAGGATGATCAATATATCTGACATGACTAGCAGAAGGCCTATGGCCGGGCATTCCGGGCCGTGGCCGGGTCCGCCACAATGGCGTACGGCGGAATCATGGCATAAATGACAAAAACGTGGGGGACAGCATGGACGATGGCGGGGTACTCGTATGATCGACCGTGCCATCGGTCCCGACTGGGACATTTTGTCCGGGTATGAACAGCGCGCTTAAGGAGTATCCTGACAGACTGCCCTGGCGCACTCTGGCGGCCACTGGCTTTACTCACAGCTTGGAAATACCCAAAAAATGGAATGGTTCCCGATCGTTTTTTTCACGTTCAAAGCGCTCGTGCTCGGCACGGGCATGTTTTTCGCCATCAAATGGCACTATGACCAGGGCAAGAAAAAGAACGGCATGGACCGGCGCACGCTGGTGCTGGGCGTCGCCAAAGTCGTCCTCATCTTCGTGGTCCTGCTCGCGGTGCTGGGCTACCTGACGCTGTTACTGGTCCGCAAGCTTGGCCTGGACTGGACCATTCCCTGACGACAGGCGGGGGCCTCTCAAGGCGTGGCGCGAAAGCGCTTGGTAATGCCGGCCCAGCACCCCTGATAATCCCCCTGCAATTGCGGTGACGCCAGCGCCTGCTCGGTGGGCACCAGCACATTGCGCGTTTCGAACATGAATGCCATCGTGTCGCCCACCTTGTGCGGTTGACGTGTGTCCGCGCTGCTGGCCTTGTCGAAGGTCGCGGCGTCCGGGCCGTGCCCGCTCATGCAGTTGTGCACGCTGGAGCCGCCCGGCACGAAGCCGTCGGCCTTGGCGTCGTAGGCCCCATGAATCAAGCCCATGAACTCGCTGGCCACATTGCGGTGGAACCAGGGCGGCCGGAACGTGTCTTCGGCCACCAGCCAGCGCGGCGGGAAGATGACGAAGTCGAGCGTGTCGACGCCCGGCGTATCCGATGGCGCTTGCAGCACGAGGAAGATCGACGGGTCCGGGTGGTCATAGCTGATCGAACCAATGGCGTTGAAGTGGCGCAGGTCGTATTTATAGGGCGCGTAGTTGCCGTGCCACGCCACCACGTCCAGCGGCGAATGGCCAATCGGTGCCCGCCATAGCCGCCCGCCGAATTTGGTGACCAGCTCGAAATCGCCTTCGATATCTTCGTACTGCGCCACCGGCGTCAGAAAGTCGCGCGGATTGGCCAGGCCGTTCGAGCCGATTGGTCCCATATCGGGCAGTTGCAGCAGAGCGCCGAAGTTTTCGCACAGGTAGCCGCGCGCTTCGCCATCGGGCAGCGTCACCTGGAAGCGCACGCCGCGTGGAATCACGGCGATTTCCTGCGGCTCGACGTCCAGCACGCCCAGTTCGGTGGCGATGCGCAGGCGCCCCAGCTGGGGCACGATCAGCAGTTCGGCGTCGGCATTGTAGAAGTAGCGACCGTCCATCGACTGGTTGGCCGCGTACAGGTGCACGGCGCAGCCTGTCATGGCCTCGGCCGAGCCATTGCCCGCCATCGTCACCCAGCCATCGATGAAGTCGGTCGGGGTCGTCGGCATCGGCAGCGGACTCCAGCGCAACTGATTCGGCGGCGCGGCATTGTCGAAACGGCTGACCAGGCGTGGGGCGTCCAGCGGCACGAAGCTGCCATGCACGGCGGCCGGGCGGATCCGGTACAGCCACGAGCGCCGGTTATGACTGCGCGGCGCGGTGAATGCGGTGCCGGACAACTGCTCCGCATACAGGCCATACGCCACTTGCTGCGGCGAATTGCGATGCTGCGGCAGCGCGCCGGGCATGGCTTCGGTGGCAAATTCGTTGCCGAAGCCGGACAGGTAACCTGACGGGTGGGCCATGCGGTGTCTCCTGAAACTGGTGGTGTGGTGCGATTGGTCGATGGCGCCACTCTAGAATAATCCGCCCGGTTTTACGAGATGAATAGAAAAATGTAGACTATTGATTCCATGAATACTGCTGGCCTCCACTACCACCGCGCATGGACAATGCGCCGGCAACCTTGAAAACCCATGATCGAACCTCGCACCATCGACCTGAACCTGCTGTCCGTGTTCCAGGAAGTCTACCGGGAGCGCCAGATTTCCAGTGCTGCCCGCCGCCTTGGCCTGAGCCAGTCGGCGGTCAGCAATGCGCTGGCACGATTGCGGCGCGCCTTTGGCGACGAGCTGTTCGTGCGCACGGCAAGTGGCATGCAGCCCACACCGCTGGCGACGCAGATGGCCGAACCGATCGGGGCGGCGATGGCGCAGGTGGCGCTGGCGCTGAACCAGCGCAGCCGGTTCGAGCCGGGCACGAGCAGCCGCCGCTTCGTGCTGGCGATGACCGATGTCGGCGAGGTGTACTTCATGCCGACGCTGATCGAGCGCTGCCGGCAGGTGGCGCCGCACGTGGAACTCAGCTCGGTGCGCGTGGGCGCGGCGACGCTGAAGGAAGAAATGGAAGGCGGGCGGGTCGACCTGGCGGTGGGCCCGTTCGAGGATGTGTCCGATGCGCTGTACCAGCGGCATTTGTTTCGCCAGCCGTTCGTGACGATGTTCCGCAAGGGCCATCCACTGGGCAAGGGCGCGCTGACGCTGGCACGCTTCGCGGCGGCCGAGCACTTGCTGGTGGATGCGGCCGACAGCCCGTACGACCGGGTGAACGCGGTGCTGGCCCGGGCCGGGATCGCGCCGACGACGCGCTTTCGGGTGCCGCACTTTACGGCGGTGCCGTACATCGTCAGCTCGAGCGACCTGGTGGTGACGGTGCCGCAAAAACTGGCCGAACGGGCCGGCCTGCCGTTCGCACTTGAATGGGCAACGCCGCCGCTGGATCTGCCGCCGCTGCAAACGAATATTTTTTGGCACCGCCGCTTCAACCAGGATCCGGGCAATGTGTGGTTGCGCGGTTTGCTGGCCGACGTGTTCGCGGAATGACCGTCAACGTAGGACGAATAAAAGGAAGAGACAATGGCAGACCTGTTTGACAATCCCATGGGCCTGATGGGCTTCGAGTTCGTCGAGTTCGCTTCGCCAACCCCGGGCGTGCTCGAACCCGTTTTCGAGGCGCTGGGCTTCACCAAGGTGGCCGTGCACCGCTCGAAGGACGTTGCGCTGTATCGCCAGGGCGGCATCAACTTCATCATCAACAACGAGCCGAAAAGCTACGCCGCCTACTTCGCGGCCGAGCACGGCCCGTCGGCCTGCGGCATGGCGTTTCGCGTGCGCGATGCGCACAAGGCTTATGCCAGGGCGCTGGAACTGGGCGCGCAGGCGGTCGAGATCCCGACCGGCCCGATGGAGCTGCGCCTGCCGGCGATCCGCGGCATCGGCGGCGCGCCGCTGTACCTGATCGACCGCTTCGACGAAGGCGACACCATCGGCAAATCGATCTATGACATCGACTTCAAGTTCATCGATGGCGCGCCGCGCAACCCGGAAGGCCACGGCCTGAAGATCATCGATCACCTGACGCACAATGTGTACCGCGGCCGCATGTCGTACTGGGCCGGCTTCTACGAGAAGCTGTTCAACTTCCGCGAGATCCGCTACTTCGACATCAAGGGCGAGTACACGGGCCTGACCTCGAAGGCAATGACGGCGCCGGACGGCATGATTCGCATCCCGCTGAACGAAGAAGGCAAGGCGGGCGGTGGCCAGATCGAGGAATTCCTGATGCAGTTCAACGGCGAAGGCATCCAGCACATCGCACTGCTGAGCGACGACCTGATCGCCACGGTCGACAGCCTGCGCGCGGCCGGCGTGCCGCTGATGACGGCGCCGCCCGAGACGTATTACGAAATGCTTGACGAGCGCATCCCGGGCCACGGCGAAGATGCCGAGCAGCTCAAGGTGCGCGGCCTGCTGCTCGATGGCACGGTCACGGACGGCAAGGCACGCCTGTTGGTGCAGATTTTCGGCGTGGCGCAACTGGGCCCCGTGTTCTTCGAATTCATCCAGCGCAAGGGCGACGACGGCTTCGGCGAAGGCAACTTCAAGGCGCTGTTCGAGTCGATCGAGCGCGACCAGGTCAAGCGCGGCGCTCTCGGCGCCGCCAGCGAGGCAACCACCGCCGCTTGATCGGTAATTTGCTATCCTGCGTGTTTGCGGCGGCCCCTGGCCGCCGTCTTGCGTAAAGGAGAAAGCATGCTGGCGGCGTTTGCGGTCCTGTTGTTGTTCCAATGCCTGGGGGAGGGCCTCGTGTTCGTGCTGCGCCTGCCGCTGCCCGGCCCCGTGGCTGGCATGCTGCTGCTGGTAGCTGCGCTGATCGTCTTTCCCAAGTTGCAGTTGCTGGTCGAACAGGCGGCCAATGCGCTGCTGGCCCACCTGTCGCTGCTGTTCGTTCCGGCCGGCGTGGGCATCGTGGTAGCTGCCGCCAGCGGCAGTGGTCACTGGCTGGCGATTATTGCATCGGTTGTCGTCAGCACGCTGCTGGCGCTGGCCGTCACGGGCCTGCTGCTGCGCGGCATGAAAGGTGAACCGACGAAAGATCACGATGCCTGATTTCGCCGGCCTGCATCAGTTCTGGGTCTATCTGGCGGCCTCGCCCCTGCTGGGGCTGACCATGACACTGTGCGCCTATCTGGCCGCGCAGCGTATCGGCGCCTGGTGCAAGGGCGCGCCAATCGCCAACCCGGTCGCCATCGCGATTGCCATCGTGGTGGGCATCCTGAGCCTGTCCGGCATGTCGTACGAGCGGTATTTTGCTGGCGCGCAGTTCGTCCACTTCCTGCTCGGCCCCGCGACCGTGGCGCTGGCCGTGCCGCTGGTGCGCCAGCTGCCGCGCCTGCGCCAGCACTGGCTGCCGCTGACGGCAGCGTTGTTCGCTGGCTGCGTGACGGCCATTGTCTCGGTGGTCGTCGTGGCGCAGTGGCTGGGCGCCACGCCCGCGCTGATCGCGACGCTCGCGCCCAAGTCGGTCACGTCGCCCATTGCGATGGCCGTGGCCCAGCGGCTGGGCGGCCTGCCTTCCCTGACCGCCGCGCTGGTGATTGGCACGGGCATCTTTGGCGCCATATTCTCGACCTGGCTGTTTCATGGGCTGCGCGTGCGCTCGGACGCGGCGCGCGGGTTCGCTATGGGGCTGGCCGCGCACGGGATCGGCACGGCGCGTGCTTTCCAGCTCAGTCCTGAAATGGGGGCGTTCGCTGGGCTGGCGATGGGGCTGAATGGCGCGTTGACGGCGCTGCTTGCTCCCTGGCTGGTGCCGCTCGTGACGCGCTGGGTAGGCTGACGGTCTGCGCTGCGCCGCACAATCGGCGCACCGATTACGCTAACGTTTTGACCAACCCACGGAGCAGATCGTGACCGACCACACAACAATCAGTCTGGCTATCCAGGGCGGTGGCAGCTATGGCGCCTACGGGTGGGGTGTGCTTGACCGCCTGCTGCAGGAGCCGGGGTTGCAGATCGATGCGCTCAGCGGGTCAAGTGCCGGCGCGGTCAATGCGGTCGTGGTCGCAGACGGCTACGCACGCGGCGGCGGCCGCGAAGGTGCGCGTCGGGCACTCGACAAATTCTGGCGTGCGATCGGCACGGCCGCATCCATGAGCCCATTGCAGCGCACGCCGCTCGACCGCATGGCGCCGCACTTCACGATGGCATTTTCGCCGGTGTACCACTTGCTGGAAATGGCAGGCGCCATGGCCGGTCCAACGCTCGAAGGGCCGCTGACCCTCAATCCACTACGCCACTTTCTCGCAGCGACGATCGACTTCGAACGGGTGCGCGCCTGTGAAGAGCTGCAGCTGTTCATTGCCGCGACCAATGTGCGCACCGGTACGGGCAAGCTGTTCCGGCGCGACGAGATGGATGTCCAGCGCCTGCTGGCCTCGGCCTGCCTGCCGACCGTGTTCGCCGCAGTCGAGGTGGATGGCGAGATGTACTGGGATGGCAGTTATGTCGCTAATCCACCGCTCGCGCCGCTGATGGCGCATGGCGACGGAACGGACGTCGTGATCATCCAGAACAATCCCATCGCGCGTCCCGACATGCCACGCACGGTGGCCGACATCGCCAATCGCGCCAACGAGATCGCGTTCAATATCAGTTTCGTTCGTGAAGTCAGCGCGCTGCAGTTTTTGGGAAGCGCCACGGATGAGATGCGCGGTGCGGGGGCGACGCCTGCCGCCAAGTTCCTGCACCTGATCAGCGGTAACGAGCATCTGGCGGCGCATGGCATTTCCGCCAAATTCAGCGCCGAGATGCCGTTCCTGCAGCATTTGCACGATCTTGGCGTGGCCTCGGCCGATACCTGGCTGAAGGAAAACGGCGCGCACCTCGGCGCGAAATCGACCCTTGACCCGATGCCCGTGTTTTATCCCGACCTGTAAAACGCAAAAAAAAACACCGTCGCCGTTGCCGGGGACGGTGCTTGAGAGCGCTGTTGCGCAACGTCGGCGGCGCGTTATGCGTCTGCCGACTTGTCGTTCGAGGTTGTCTTTGGCGCCAGCGCGAAGGCGGCAATGAGGGCGCCAACCACGCCGACGGCCAGCGCCGCGCTGCTGCCCGAGAAGCCGACCAGATGTTCCTTGGCCAGCTTGCCGGCCTTTGGCCCGACGAGCTGCAGACGCCGACGCGTCATCGCGGCGCCCAGTTCCGACAGGCGCGCCTTGCCCAGGATATTCTCGGCATCGGGCAGCAGGCGGGTTTCTTCATCGGCCACGTGGTGGATCACGTCGCGCATCAATTCCATGACCAGATCATCGTGGCGCGGATCAGCGCCGCTGGTGCGGCGCAGCTGGGCGATCAGGCGGCGCATCTCGTCATGTTCCGGTTCGGCCTCGTGGATAAACGGCTGTTTCGCATCTTGACGCCGCATCACAGGATAGAAAATCTCTTCTTCCAGCGTTGCATGGATTTCCAGTGCATCGCAAATGGTGTCGGCCAGCGCCTTCTTGACGGTCGGGCTCTTGTCGCTGGAGTATTGATGGAAGGTCACCATGACGTGCGAGTGATCGAAGCGGATCATGTCGGTGATGGTTGGGCTCAGTTGTTTCAGGTTAAACATGGTGGTACCCCCGTTCGTGGTTGTTTGATCAACATCGTGAAGGAGTCCTTGTCAAATGGCTGTAGGCCTGTGCGCCGAGGTCGTGTCAGTGCCGTTCCAGATCGGTCAGAACCACGAGGCAGTTTTTCCAGCCCTCTATTCATGTTGAATTGAAATAACTACTTGTCACATTAGTCCTACACGAACTCGGGATTACCCCTGACGAGCTACCGACAGTTGTCATGCGATCATGTGTCCACTGGCCTGCCGGTCCCGGCGCTGGCCCGTCCTGGATGGTCACGCACCACGCGTGCCGAAAGGATGAACAACCTTATCGAGGACACTATCCATGTTTGCTCACAATAAGCGTTTGCAGTACACCGTCCGCGTCAGCGGCCCCAATCCCGGCCTGGCGAACCTCATGCTTGAACAGTTCGGCGGCCCGCAGGGCGAGCTTGCCGCCGCCATGCGCTACTTCACCCAGGCCGTTGCCGAGGACGATCCAGGCCGCAAGGACCTGCTGTTCGATATCGCCACTGAAGAACTCAGCCACCTCGAAGTCATCGGCAACATCGTTGCGATGCTCAACAAGGGCGCCAAAGGCCGCCTGGCCGAGGGCGTCGATATGGAAGCCGATACCTACCGCAGCATCACCGGCGCCGGTAACGATAGTCATATTACGCAGGTCCTGTATGGCGCCGGTGTGCCGCTGACGAATTCGGCCGGGGTGCCTTGGACGGCCGCCTACATCGACTCGATCACCGAGCCAAGCGCCGACCTGCGCTCGAACATCGCCGCCGAAGCACGCGCCAAAATCGTCTACGAGCGGCTGATTTCATTGACCGACGACCCGGGCGTCAAAGAAGCACTGGGCTTCCTGATGACGCGTGAAGTGGCGCACATGAAGTCGTTCGAGAAAGCGCTGTACGCAATGGAGCCGAACTTCCCGCCCGGGAAAATGCCCGTCGTGCCGGCGTTTGCCAGCGTCTACTACAATATGTCGCAGGGCGAGGGCGAAGTGCGCGGCGCGTGGAACCAGGGCGCCGACTGGGACTTCATCAGTGACCGCGACAAGCAGATGGCCGTCGATGGCGGTGCGGGCGACGCCGAAGTGGCGCTGCCAACGGAGGATATCGACGTGCTGGAAATGATGGCGGCGCGCACGCTGTCGGATCCAATGGCCATGCCGCGCACCGGTTCCGAACTGGGCATGATGCAATCTGCATCCGGTGGTACGATAGGTGGCAGTAGCGGAAACGCAATGGGCGAGCCCACCGTGGCCTCGCGCGGCGGCCCGCTCGACGACACCGGCATTGCCAAGAAAAAGAAGGCCAGCGTCAAAAAAACGACGTAAGCAAAACGACCCAAGCAACAGGCACAGCATCTGCCCACGCCGCCTGCCGCATGATCTGTGGCAGGCGGCATTCAGTTATCAGGAAGCCGCATGGATAGTCAAGTCGAGAAAGCCCCACCACACCGTGGCATGCCGAGCTGGCTTACCCCACGTCGCGCGATCGGTTTCGGTATTTGCACCCTGGTTCTGTTTGTCCTGATCGGCAGCATGATCGAGCAGTTCATGAATGCCAACCCGAAGATGTTGGCCGCCTTGCTGGGCGGTAGTGCGGCGGCAGCGGCCACTGCGCTTGGCACGTTGCCAGTCTTGTTTGCACAGAATTTTTCTCGCCGCACCTACGACTCATTCCTTGGTTTCGGCGCTGGTGTCATGCTGGGCGCCACTGCGTTTTCTCTCGTGATTCCGGCCCTGAACGCAGCCTCGTCGGCCGGGGCGGGCAGCTGGGAATCCAGCCTGATGGTGGGCGCGGGTATTCTGGCCGGCGCCGGCGCGATTCTCCTGATGAGCCGCGCGGTTCATACCGACGGCATCCTTTCTACCGATCCCGACCAGGTTTCGCTGCGGCGCGCGTGGCTGTTCGTGTGGGCCGTCGCGCTGCATAACCTGCCAGAAGGGTTGGCCATTGGCGTCGCCTTCGCTGGCATCGACCTGGAAAAAGCCACATCACTGGCCACCGGTGTATCGATCCAGGACGTGCCCGAGGGCCTGGTCGTGGCGCTGGCGCTGCATTCCGTCGGTTACAGTCGCCTTGCAGCGGTGGGCATGGGCATCGTATCCGGGCTGATCGAGCCGATCGCTGCCGTGTTCGGCGTCGCGCTCATCGGGATCGCAGCCGGCCTGCTGCCGTATGCGCTGGCCGCCGCTGCCGGCGCCATGCTGCTCGTCATCGTCAACGACGTGATTCCCGAATCGCGCCAGTCGGGGAATGGGACCCAGGCCAGCATTGCGCTGGTCATCGGGTTCATTGTGATGACGGTACTCGATACGGCGCTGGCCTGATCGGCTGGCCCAAAACCCGCCCGCATTGCTGCAGGCCGCTATGCACCCGATTACATCACCAGTGCGGCGTTGCGCTGCGTTCCCATCGGTGACGCGCTGTCAGCACGAATGAAACAGCGGGCTGGCACCAGCGGCCGATCGACATAATAGCCCTGGATTTCGTCGCAGCCAAAGCGCTTTAGCTCGCACAACTGCTCGAGATTTTCCACGCCTTCTGCCACCACCTTCAGATTCAGGCTGTGCGCCAGATTGATGACGGCGCGGGTGATCGCGGCGTCGTCGCTGTCATGCGGCAGGTCGCGCACGAAGGTGCGGTCGATCTTCAGCGCATCCAGCGGGAAGCGCTTCAGGTACGCGAGGCTCGAATAGCCTGTGCCGAAATCGTCGATGGACAGGCGCATGCCCAGCGCCTTGATCCGTCCCAGGATTGCCACTGCGGCGTCCGGGTTCACCATCAGCATCGATTCGGTCAGCTCGAACTCGAGCAGTGCCGGCGCGATGCCGCTGGCGGTCACGATGTGCTCGATCGTTGCTGCCAGGTCGTCCTGCTCGAGCTGGCGCGCTGACAGATTGATCGCGACCGGCACGACGGGGAAGCCGTCCGCGCGCCAGGCGCCAAGCTGGCGGCAGACTTCCGTCACGACCCATTCGCCGACCGCGATGATCAGGCCCGTGTCTTCGAGGACCGAGATGAATTCGAGCGGCGGCACCAGGCCGCGCTGCGGGTGGTTCCAGCGCAGCAAAGCCTCGAAGCCGCTCGTCCTGCCGGTAGCAAGGTCCAGCTTGGGCTGGTAGTGGAGCAGGAATTCGCCACGCGCCAGCGCCTGGTGCAGCTCGGCTTCGAGCTTGATGCGCTGGGTGGTTGCATCGTGCATGGCCGCGCTGAAGAACTGGAAATTGCCACGGCCATTGTGTTTGGCCGCATACATGGCCGTATCGGCGCTTTTGAGCAGCGCCTCCGCATTGGCACCGTCTTCCGGGTAGCGTGCGATGCCGATGCTGGCCGAGACAAACAATTGCTGGCCCTGCAGCAGGAAGGGCGCCGCCAGCGCATCGATGATGCTGGTGCACAGTGTGGCGATGTCGCCGTCTTCCACGACGTCGGGCAGGATCAGGGCGAATTCGTCGCCACCGAGCCGCGCCACCAGATCGCCGGGCCGGGCACAGGCTTGCAGGCGCTTGGTGGCCAGTACCAGCAGCTGGTCGCCGACACCATGCCCCAGCATGTCGTTGACTTTCTTGAAATGGTCGAGGTCGATGAACATGACGCCGGCGCGGCGTGCCTGCGCGGCGGCCGCGCCGATGGCCAGGTCGAGCGATTCGGACAGGTAGCGCCGGTTTGGCAGGTCGGTCAACGCATCGTATTGCGCCAGATAGGTCAGGCGCTGCTGGGCCGTGTGGCGCTCGATCGTGGTGGCCAGGATGTGCGCGATGCTGCGCAAGAAGTTGCGGTCGTCCGGCCCGAACTGGCGGTCGTCGTCGGTGAACACACCCAGCACGCCGAACGGGCTTTCCGTGCAAATCACGCAGGCATCGACGCTGCTGCGGACCTGGTAGGCAGCGCCGACGGTCGCGAACAGCGGCCGCAGCAGGTCGGCCGGCTCTTGTTGTGGCATCGGACCCAGCGGGCAGTCAAGGGCAAAGCCGGTGGCCGAGGCCAGGGCGCCGCTACCCGCCTGGATCACCAGTGAGCGCCCGATCGGCGCCGGTTCCAGTGAAAACAGCGCTGCGCTCGGCGCGTCCAGGCCGCCCGCAGCAGCCTGAATCGCCTCCCGGAACACGTGCTGCAGGTCGGTGGCTGTCAGGGCCACGCGGCCCAGCTCGGCGATCAGGTTCTCGCGCCGCGCCGTGGCCAGGATCGTGCGCTCGAAGGCCTTGCGCTCGGTGATGTCGATATCGATACAGATATAGCGCACCGTGCCGCCCGCATCGAACATCGGCACGATCGTGCGGTGCCATTGCAGCGTACGGTCGCGCCCGGCGATCGTGACGTCGCCTTTCCAGACGTGCGGCCCGGGTGTCCAGGCCGGCGCCAGGTCGGGGATGGTCAGGTGTGCCAGGGGTTGGCCAACGACCTCGTCGCGGGACAGGCCACTGTTGGCGATGAACTGGTCGTTGACGACGGCGATGCGGCCGTCAACATCGATCTCGGACACGATCGCGGCCTGGTCCATCGCGCTCTTGTGCTGGACGAGCGAATTCATCAGGAGCTCGATGCGCTCGCCATACTGCACGCGCAGGCTGGCGGTGCCACGGTTCACGGCCAGGATCGCTTCCTGGATCTCGAGCGGCGCATCGTCGTGCAGCGGCGCCTCGGCAGTGACCAGGCCCGCGGCGACATCATGCTCAAACGCGCGCAGGCCACCGAGACGGTCCAGCCAGCGGCGCAGCAGCACGCGCATCATGAGCAGGCTGGCCGAGGCCAGCACCAGGGCGACCGCCGCCGTTTCGATGATGAGCTGCCAGAGCTGGGCTGCCAGTCGGGTCACATCGAACGACAGGCGTATGACGCCATAGTCCTTGCCACCGACCGTGATGACCCGGTTGACATCGTAGAACCGCTCGACGATCAGCGCCGTGAACCAGTCGGGCGGCGCTGCATGCTGGCTTGCCTGCGCCTCCAGGCTGATCGCACCGCCACCGACTTCGAGGAACTGGGCGCGCTGGAACGGTGACTTGACGAGCATCTTGCCCAGCGTGCGCTTGACCGTGTCGTAATCGCCGATGACGACGCTTTCTTCGATCGGCTGGATCACTGCCTCGAGCAGCATCAGCGCATTGTCCTGCGTCTCTTCAATATGCTGCAGGTACTGGTAGCGGTAGAACATGCCCAGGCCAGCCACCAGCAGGAGCAGCATCGTGGCTGCGAACACGCCGAATACACGGCCCATCAGGGAGCGCGGCAGGAAGACGCGCTTGAGCAGGCGCAGCGGAGCAAATACCATGGCGTGGAGTGTCACCGGAGGCTGGCCGGCGCATCGGCGTAGAACGTGCGGTAGCTGGCGTAGTCGGCCTGGCTGGCGGCGACGAACGACAGCGGCACGGGGGCATGGATCAGTGCGCCCGATTCGGCGAGCACGCGCTTGCCTTCCGGGTCGTTGTGCATCGTGAGGAAGGCATTGGCGACGGCGCGTACCTGGTCCGCCGGCACGCGTGGCGAGGCCATCAGCGCAAGATCATTGAACGGCGCCGACGTCCACAGCACGCGAAACGCGCTGCCTTCGCGGCCGCGCCAGTTGGCCACCAGCTGTGAATTGGCGCCGACGGCCTTGACCATGCCGGCGAACAGCTGCGTGAACGCAGCGTCCTGGTTGCCGGCGAATACGACGTTAATAGGGATGTCGGCGCGCAGCAGCTGCGCATAATTGACCTTGTAGGCCACCAGTGCTTCGGGCCCCGGAAAACTCACGGCGGCGCCGGCCAGTTCCTTGATGTCCCTGATCGGCGAGTCGACCGGCACCACGATCTGCGCGTGCACCGGCGGCGAGTTGCGGCGCCCGAACACGGTCCAACCCATCTTTTCCCGGTCGGGGCTGAACAGGTGATTGGTGAACGCGAAATCGACTTCGCGGGCCAGCACGAAGCTGGTCGTGTCGGCCGAGGTGCGCCCCAGTTTGAGCTTCATGCAGACCTTGCTGCGGGCCGACACGTAGCTGATGATCGGATTCCAGAAGCTGGCCGAGACCTGGACATTGAATTGATTGACCGGTGAAAAATTGTAGCAGGCAGGTGGGGCGGCGACGGCCGCTTGCGTGACGAGAAAGGCGCCAGCCAGCAGTGACAGATGCAGATTCATGGTTGTGCGATCGTGAGAACAGGATGAAATACGGCCACGTCCCGAGACCGGGCTGGGCTCCGTGATGTCGTGCCATGCGGCAGACAGGCCGGACGCGCGTTAGCGGTCGGGCCAGTGCGCCAGCGTCGCCATCCGTCGATGGATGCGCGAACAGGTCACTGTAGCGCGGGCCGGCGAGGCGCACACATTCCAGATGGAAAGATAATACCATCGGCAAACATTGCTGGTTGGAATGCAATGTTGTATTGAATAACTTAAACGGTTCATGTCCTGTGCGCGCAGCCAAAAACAACAACGGCCCCGAAGGGCCGTCGTTGTCACTGCCAAAAAGAGCGGGGCAGATCAGTCACGAATTTCCAGCTTGCGATTCAGGCTCAGCGCAGCCAGCGTGGCCACGGCTGCCGACAGCAGGTACAGGCTGACGTAGCCCAGGCCGAAGTTGGCCGACAGACCCAGGGCAACCAGCGGGGCGAACGCCGCGCCGACCAGCCATGCCAGATCCGACGTCAGCGCCGCACCGGTGTAGCGGAATTGCTTCTGGAAGTTCGACGTCGTGGCGCCCGCTGCCTGGCCATACGACAGGCCCAGCAGAGTAAAGCCGACCAGGATGAAGGTATTCTGGCCAGCGGTGCCGCCATCGATCAGCGATGGCACGAAGACCGAGAACAGCGCGATCAGTGCAGCCAGCGTACCGAGCGTCGTGCGGCGGCCGACCTTGTCGGCAATGTAGCCCGAGGCAAGGATGCCCAGTGCGGCCAGGGCGGCGCCGCCCATCTGGACCAGCAGGAACGACTCGACCGGACGCGTGTCATACAGCTGGATCCACGACAGCGGGAACACGGTCACCAGGTGGAACAGCGCGTAGCTGGCCAGCGCGGTCATGGCGCCGATGACGATGTTGGTGCCCTGATTACGCATCAGTTCTCCAACCGGGGCAGGCGTCATGTGCTTGCTGTCAAGCAGGCGTGCGTATTCGGTGGTCGAGACCAGGCGCAGGCGGGCGAACAGGCCAACGACGTTGATGGCGAAGGCGACGAAGAACGGGAAGCGCCAGCCCCAGGTCAGGAAGTCTTCCTGCGACAGGTTGCCGATCAGGTAGGCGAAGACGCCGGCGGCGATGACGAAGCCAAGCGGTGCGCTGAGCTGACCCAGCATCGCGTACCAGCCGCGCTTGCCTTCAGGCGCGGACAGCGCCAGCAGCGACGGCAGACCATCCCACGAACCGCCCTGGGCGATACCCTGGCCGATGCGCAGCAGCGCCAGCATCACGATGGCGGCGCCGCCGATTTCGCTGTAGCTCGGGAGCAGGGCGATGACGACGGTGCAGGTACCCATCATGAACAGGGCGATCAGCAGTTTCATGTCGAGGCTCCAGCGTTTCTGGATCCACATGAAGAGCAGGGTGCCGAACGGACGCGCGATGAAAGCGAACGCGAAAATGACAAAGGCGTACAGTGTACCTTCGAGACGATCGGCAAACGGGAAGAAGATCGACGGGAACACCAGCACCGAAGCGATGGCATACACAAAGAACTCGAAGTACTCCGCCGAACGACCGACAATGACGCCGACGGCGATGTCGCCGGGGGAAATGTGTTCGTCGCGGGCGTTGATATTGCGTGCGCCGCTGTTCGGGCTCGTGATTGGAGCGGCGTCGTCGCTGCCGTGGGTAGTGCTGTGCATGGTTAATTCTCCAAAAGTCGTGTCGCGGTCGCCACTATTGTGGGTAACACTATTGTTAAAATTGCATTATGGCAAAGGGTGGGACAAACTGTCCAATGTTCTTTGACGACCGTTGGCAGTACAGTAGCATGCTCTCCCTCCATGTAACGTTAGATACCTAGCATGATTCCACAAATTGTCCGCCGCGGACTGCCATTACTTCTTCTTGCAGCGCTTGCTGGCTGCAATACCGTCGTAATGAATCCCACCGGCGATATAGCAAAGCAGCAGGCCGATCTGATCGTAATATCGGTTCTATTAATGTTGATCATCATCATTCCGGTGATGCTGTTGGTCGTCTGGTTCGCCTGGCGCTACCGCAAGGGCGCCAACGCGGCCTACGAACCTGACTGGGACCATTCGACCAAGCTCGAACTGATCATCTGGGGCGCACCGCTCCTGATCATCATCGTGCTGGGCCTGATTACCTGGGTCAGTACCCACAAGCTCGACCCGTATCGTCCGCTCGACCGCATCGACGCCAACCGGCCGCTCGCTGCGTCCGTCAAGCCACTTGAAGTGCAAGTGGTGGCGCTGGACTGGAAATGGCTGTTCATTTATCCAGAACAGGGCATTGCGTCGGTCAATCACCTGGTGACCCCGATCGACGTGCCGGTGCGCTTCAAGATCACGTCGTCGACCGTGATGAACACGTTCTACATCCCGACCCTGGCTGGCATGATCTACGCGATGCCGGGCATGGAAACGGAACTGAACGCGGTGCTGAACAAGACCGGCGATTATCGCGGCCTGTCGGCCAACTTCAGCGGCGACGGTTTCTCGCACATGAAGTTTGCCTACAAGGGCGTGACGCAGGCCGATTTCGACACCTGGGTCAAGGAAATGAAGACCGGTACCGAAGTGCTCGATCGCGCTGACTACATGGTGCTCGAAAAGCCGACCGCCAAGGAGCCGGTGCGCCATTACGCACAGGTCGAGCCTGCGCTGTTCAACCGCATCCTGAACCGCTGCGTTGCTGAAGGCACCATGTGCATGAATCAGCAAATGCACGAGGATCACAAGCGCAACGAAATGGCCGCGGCCATCCGCCAGTTGCCGAAGGATGGCAAATCCATGCTGGCCGAGGCGCTGGAAATGTGCGTCGCCCCTTTTAACACTGTGAAGAAGTAACCATGCAAGACACTTTCGACTTGACGAAGTTTATCTTCGGTCGGCTTGGCTGGGACGCGATTCCCTTCCATGAGCCGATCCTGCTTGCTACCTTCGCAGGTGTGATCGTAGGCGGTGTTGCCCTCGTGGGCATCCTGACCTACTTCCGCCTGTGGGGCTCCTTGTGGAAAGACTGGATCACCAGTATCGACCACAAGAAAATCGGCATCATGTACATGATCCTCGGTCTGGTCATGCTGCTGCGCGGCTTCGCCGACGCCCTGATGATGCGTACCCAGCAGGCGCTCGCCTTTGGCGACAACGCCGGCTTCCTGCCGCCGCACCACTACGACCAGGTCTTCACCGCCCACGGCGTGATCATGATCTTCTTCGTGGCGATGCCGTTCGTGACGGGCCTGATGAACTACGTGGTGCCACTGCAGATCGGTGCGCGCGACGTGGCATTCCCGTTCCTGAACAACTTCTCGTTCTGGATGACCACGATGGGCGCCGTGCTGATCATGGCATCGCTGTTCGTCGGTGAATTCGCACGTACCGGCTGGCTCGCGTATCCGCCGCTGTCGGGCATCCTTGCCAGTCCGGGGGTAGGCGTCGACTATTACATCTGGTCATTGCAGATCGCGGGTGTGGGTACCTTGCTGTCGGGTGTGAACCTGATCGTCACCATCATCAAGATGCGCGCACCGGGCATGGGCCTGATGAAGATGCCAGTCTTCGTCTGGACTTCGCTCGCCACCAACATCCTGATCGTCGTGACCTTCCCGATCCTGACCGCCGTGCTGGCCATGCTGGGCATGGACCGCCTGTTCGACACCGCGTTCTTCACGAACGACCGTGGCGGCAACGCGATGATGTACGTGAACCTGATCTGGATCTGGGGTCACCCCGAGGTCTACATCCTGATCCTGCCAGCCTTCGGTATCTTCTCCGAAGTGGTCTCGACCTTCTGCGGCAAGCGCCTGTTCGGCTACACCTCGATGGTCTACGCGACCTGCGTCATCATGGTGCTGTCGTACCTGGTCTGGCTGCACCACTTCTTCACGATGGGTTCGGGCGCCAGCGTCAATGCGTTCTTCGGTATCACGACGATGATCATCTCGATCCCGACCGGCGCGAAGCTGTTCAACTGGCTGTTCACGATGTACCGCGGCCAGATCCGCTTCGAACTGCCAATGATGTGGACGATCTCGTTCATGCTGACCTTCACCATCGGCGGCATGACCGGCGTGATGCTGGCGATTCCTGCGGCCGACTTCGTGCTGCACAACTCGCTGTTCCTGATCGCACACTTCCACAACGTGATTATCGGTGGCGTGGTGTTCGGTATCTTCGCGGGTCTGAACTACTGGTTCCCGAAAGCGTTTGGCTACAAGCTCGACAAATTCTGGGGCACCGTGTCGTTCTGGCTCTGGTCGATCGGTTTCTGGGTCGCGTTCACGCCGCCATACATCCTGGGCTTCATGGGCTATACCCGCCGCGTGAGTCACTTCGATGACATGTCGGTCCAGTGGCTGTTCCAGATTTCGTTCCTGGGCACCCTGATGATCGCTGGTGGTATCGGCGCGCTGCTGATGCAACTGTATGTCAGCTTCCGTGACCGTAACACCGCACGTCTGCGCGATTTCACGGGCGATCCGTGGGATGGCCGTACGCTGGAATGGTCGACCTCGTCGCCACCACCCGACTACAACTTCGCGTTCACGCCGGTGGTGCACGACAACGACACCTTCGCCGACATGAAGAAGAACGGTTACCAGCGTCCGCTCGCCGATTTCGTCGCGATCCACATGCCCAAGAACACCTGGGCCGGTTTCGTGATCTCGGCACTGGCGTGCGCGGTCGGCTTTGCCATCATCTGGCATATGTGGGCTCTCGTGATCGGGGCGTTCATCGTCCTGCTCGGTACGATCATTGCCCATACCTTCAACTACAAACGCGATTTCTACATTCCGGCTGAAGAAGTCCTGAAGACCGAAACCGCACGTACTCGTATGCTGGAAAGCCATGTCTGAAATTAAAGCAACCATGACAGGCGGGATGACACCCGCCGAAGTGACCGCGCGCTACATGGCGCGGGAGCACCACCCGGAGCAGGGCACGTTGCTCGGCTTCTGGCTCTACCTGATGAGCGACTGCCTGCTGTTCGCATCGCTCTTCGCGGCCTACGCCGTGCTGGGCCGCAACTACGCGGGCGGCCCGACCGGCGCCGAGCTGTTCGAACTGCCGCTGATCGCACTCAACACCGGCTTCCTGCTGGTGTCGTCAATCACTTTCGGCATGGCCATGATCTCGGCGCAAGCCAAGAACGTGGGCAAGACCAAGCTGTGGCTGGTCGTCACGGGCCTGCTGGGCGTGGCGTTCCTGTCGCTGGAAATCTATGAGTTCCAGCACCTGATCCACCTGGGCGCCGGTCCACAGCGTTCGGGCTTCCTGACCGCGTTCTTCTCGCTGGTCGGTACCCACGGTCTGCACGTGCTGTTCGGCATCGTGTGGCTGGTGACCCTGTTCGTGCAGCTGTCCAAGCACGGCATGACGCCGGAAAACTTCCGTCGTCTGGCCTGCCTGTCGCTGTTCTGGCACTTCCTGGATCTGGTCTGGATCTTCGTGTTTACCTTTGTCTACCTGATGGGAGTGCTGCCATGAGCGATCATCATAACGAGCACGACCATGGTCATCATGGTCATGACAGCTACCAGATCCACTACAGTGGCAAGGATTATGCAATTGGCTTCGCGCTGTCGCTGATCCTCACCGCGATTCCGTTCTGGCTGGTGATGGGCAATGTGCTGGCCCCGGACATGACCCGCTGGGTCATCCTCGGCTTTGCCGCGGTCCAGCTGGTGGTCCAGATGGTCTACTTCCTTCACCTGAATTCGAAGGCTGAAGGCGGCTGGAACATGATGGCACTGGTGTTGACGCTGGTTCTGCTGGTCATCGTGATGTCGGGCTCGATCTGGGTCATGCACCACATGAACACCAACATGATGCCGGGCATGGGTGCTGAAAACACCTCCGACATGACCTGACCGTGGTGACGCACGCGCAGCAGCCGCCGACCCTGTCGGCGCAGGATCAGCCCCCGCCACGGCGCTCGCCTTTCGTGCGACGCCTGGTGGCGGTGCTGGCCTTGCTGCTGCTCGTGCTGTTTGCAGCTCTGGGGACCTGGCAGGTATTTCGCCTGCAATGGAAACTGGACCTGATCGAACGCGTCGATGCACGCGTTCATGCGGCGCCTGCTGCGCTCCCTCCGGTGGCGCAGTGGCCGCAGATTTCCAAGGAATCCGACGAATACCGGGCCGTTGCCCTGTCGGGTCACTATCTCTACCAATACACCGCACCCGTCCAGGCGCTGTCCGAGCTGGGCGCGGGCTTCTGGCTGCTCACGCCGTTCTGCACGGACGAGGGCCACATCGTGTTTGTCAACCGCGGCTTCATCCCGTCATCGGGCGATATCGCCACGCGCTTCCCGGCGCGCACCGCCGGGCCTGATGCCTGCGCCGTCCCGGGCGAGCCGGTGGCGCTGACCGGGCTGCTGCGCATCAGCGAGCCCAAAGGCGGCTTCCTGCGCGACAACGACCCGGCCGGCAACCGCTGGTATTCGCGCGACATCATCGCCTTGACCGCCGCGCGCGGGTTCGACGCGGCCCGCACGGCGCCGTTTTTCGTCGATGCTGGCAAGAACCAGGATCCTGCGACAGCGCCCGAGAGCGCCGTCGGCGGTCTGACCGTCATCTCGTTCCCAAATAATCACCTCGTGTACGCGCTGACTTGGTATGCTCTCGCCCTCATGGTGGCCGCAGCCTGGTGGTGGGTGGCCCGCTACGAGGCGAAGCGCTCCCGCGACGCCAACGATTAAAGACGCCCCGACCGCATTGCCGCGCACGGGGCATTGAACGGACGGGTTTCGATGCAATCTCCGCTGGATTTCTTCGCCAGGGCGGCGCGCACGTCGCCGTCGGCGGCGGCTGCGAACGTGGAATTCGCAGCCGGCCACAAGAACATGCTGCAGCTGATCGAGCTGCGCTGGATCGCCGTCATCGGCCAGGTCACCACGATCGCCGCCGCGATCCTGCTGTTCGGGATCGCGCTGCCGCTGGTGCACATGCTGCAGGTGCTCTCGTGCCTGATCGCCTTCAATATCGCCAGCCACCTGCGCTGGCACGAACGCCGCCCGGTCTCGAACGGCGAGATGTTCATGGCCATCCTGGTCGACGTCTCGAGCCTGACCGTGCTGTTGTACCTGTCCGGCGGCACCACCAACCCGTTTGCGTTTTTGTACCTGCTGCAGGTGATCGTCTCGGCCGTGCTGCTCGACGTGCTGTGGACCTGGAGCATCGTCGTCATCACGATCACCTGCATGGCGGGGCTGGCGGCGTTCGCCGAACCGCTCGCGCTGCCGTTTGACCACGAGCGCGGGATCGGCAGCCTGTATGTCCAGGGCTTGCTGGTCTGCTTCGCGCTCAATGCCGGGCTGCTGGTGATGTTCGTCTCACGCATTTCGGACAATGTGCGCGACAAGGCCACGCAGCTGGCCGCGCTGCGCCAGAGTGCGGCCGAAGAAGAACACATCGTGCGCATGGGCCTGCTTGCCAGCGGCGCCGCGCATGAACTGGGCACGCCGCTGTCGACGGTGTCGGTGATCCTGGGCGACTGGAAGCGCATGCCCGCCTTTCGTGACGACGCCGAGTTGCTGGGCGAACTGACCGAGATGCAGACCCAGCTCAAGCGCTGCAAGTCGATCGTCAGCGGCATCCTGCTGTCGGCCGGCGAAGCGCGCGGCGAGTCGGCCGAACGCACGACGGTGCGGGGCTTTCTCGATGGCCTGGTCGAACGCTGGCAGGCCAGCCGCCCGGTGCGCGCATTCACGTACAATAACCGCATCGCCGACGACTGGCCGGTGGCGAGCGACTCGGCGCTGCGCCAGACGGTTGACAATCTGCTCGACAATGCGCTGGAAGCCTCGCCCGACTGGGTCTGCTTCGATGCGCACATCGACGAGCGTACGCTGGTGCTGTCCGTGCTCGACCGTGGTCCCGGCTTTGCGCCCAGCATGCTGGCGCAATTCGGCAAACCGTACCAGTCCACCAAAGGTAAACCCGGTGGTGGTCTGGGCTTGTTTCTGGCCGTGAACGTCGTGCGCAAACTGGGCGGCACGGTGACGGCGACCAACCGGCCGGAAGGCGGCGCCGTGGTCATGCTGCGTCTGCCGATGTCGGCCATTGAACTGGAAGAGGAGCTGAACGATGCCGAACCCTGAGCCGCTGCTGCTCATCATCGAAGACGACGAGGCCTTTGCCCGCACGCTGAGCCGCTCGTTCGAGCGGCGCGGTTACCGCGTGCTGGGCGCCACCGGCCACGATGAAGCGGCCGCCATCCTGGCGCACCACAATCCGGGCTACGCCGTGGTCGACCTGAAGCTCAAGGGCCAGACCTCGGGCCTGGCCTGCGTGCAACTGCTGCACGAGCACGACCCGGACATGCTCATTGTCGTACTGACCGGCTTTGCCAGCATCGCCACTGCGGTCGAAGCGATCAAGCTCGGCGCCGTCCAGTATCTGGCCAAGCCGTCGGACGCCGACGATATCGAGGCAGCGTTCGGGCACGTCGCCGGCAGCGCCGAAATCGAGGTCACCAACCGCTCGACGTCGATCAAGACGCTGGAATGGGAACGCATCCACGCCGTGCTGGCCGAGACCGATTTCAATATCTCCGAGGCGGCGCGCCGGCTGGGCATGCATCGTCGCACGCTGGCGCGCAAGCTCGAGAAGCAGCGGGTGAAGTGATCATGCGCGCGCTCATCATCGGTGTCGCGCTGTTGCTGGCAACAGGGGCCGAGGCGCTGGCGGCACCGGCTCAGGCCCAGGCCCAGGTCGATGCCGGCCGCCGGCTGTTCGCGCGCTGTACCAACTGTCACGAGGTTGGCGCGGGCGCCCGCAATGGCTTTGGGCCGCAATTGAACGGGATCGTGGGCCGCAAGGCGGGCAGCGCCCCTGCGTATGCCTACTCGCCGGCGTTGAAGAAGGCGGGCTTCGTCTGGAACGAGCAGAATCTGGTGGCGTTCATTCGCGACAGTGAAAAGGTCGTGCCGGGTAACAAGATGCGCTTTCTCAGCTTCATGAGCGAGAAGCAGGCCGCCGAGATCGTGGCCTACCTGCGCACGCAGGGTGCAGTGGCTGCGCCGCCAGTGCCGAAAAGATAGCAAGGCTGCTTTTAGCGCAGCCTTGCCGGTAGCACGATGCTTACCTGGCCTGGCGCCGCTTGCGCGATGCGAGCAGGACGCCCAGGCCGCCGAGCAGCAGCGCAGCACTGGCCGGTTCCGGCACATCGACCGGTGGTTCAGGCAGTGCATCCAGATCCGTGATCGTCAGGGAGTATCTGCCAGCGCCCAGGTACTCGGTCAGCGCAAACGTGCCCAGGCGGAAAGTTGGATTGTCTTCCGAACCTGTGTAGAGCTGGAACCCCAGGGCACTGAACAACAAGTTGTTGCCATGGAAGTCAATGATCTCCATGCCGCCATCGATGGCCTCGTTGTAAAAGGCCATGTCCACAACGCCTTTAGACGAGTCGGGGAAATTGCCGGCAATGTCCCACAGGACGAAGCCTTTGCCGTCATCGGCGAGATCGGACAGGACGGTCGAATTCAATTGCCAGCTGGCTGCGTAGTCACCGGTCAGCTGGAACTTGTACAGCGCTGCATTGGCCACGCCAGCAGAAAACAGCATGGCGGCAAGGGCGACATTCCTCAAGCTTTTGATCAGTTTCACAGAGCACTCCGTGGTAGTGAAGGTTGGATGAACATTCATGGGACATCGACTTTCGGATACTGCTGTTGCGATATCCATTAAGCACGGAACGTGCCTGTTCAAATTCCTCAATACCAACAGGTGCTTACGTAAAGATACAGGAAGTCACTTCATCAAACTGTAAGATTGGTCGACAATGTCCGCGCATCGAACAGGTTCAACAGTGCTTCCATCTGCACCGGCTTGTTCAGATGATGGTCAATGCCGGCATCGACCGAGCGCTGGCGCGACTCGGCGTCACTCCAGCCGGTCAGCGCGACAATGAAGGTAGCGTCGTCCAGCAAGCCTTGCGCACGTGCCGCAATGGCGACCTCGTAGCCGGACATATCGGGTAAGCCGATATCGAGCAGCAACACACGGTAGCGATCGTGCGCCAGCGCGGCCAGGGCGGCGGCGCCGGTATGGGCAATGTTCACGTCGAAGCCGTGCAATGCGAGCAGCGCCTGCAACAGTTCGGCTGCATCGACGTTGTCGTCCACGACCAGCACCGACGGCGCCTGCCGGGGTGCTTCGAGCGCGGCCGGCGCCGGCGCGGCAATGGCCGTCGCGTGCACGTCGGTGCTCAGGGGCAGGGCGATCTCGAACGATGCGCCCCGGCCGTGGCCGTCGCTGTGCGCGGTGAGCGTGCCGCCGTGGCGCAGGACCAGGTCGCGCGTCAGCGCCAGGCCGATGCCCAGGCCACTGTTGCCATCGTTGCCGCTGCGGCCTTCCTGCGTGAACATGTCGAACAGGCGGGGCAGCATGTCCGGCGAAATGCCGCGGCCCGTATCGGTGACCCGAATGCGCGCCATGCCGTCGGTCCCGGTGCTGATGTGCAGATGGATGTCGCCCTGGTTGCCCGAGAACTTGAAGGCATTGTGCAACAGGTTCGACACGCACTGGGCGATGCGCGTGCTGTCGACATCGACAGGGATCCGCTGCGGCGGCAGCGTCAGCTGGAAGTTGGCGGCCGATTGTTCGATCATCGGCGCGCTCGTTTCCAGCGCGCTGCCAATCACGTCACGCAGGTCGGCCGGCGCGACCTGCAGTGTCAGCTTGGCCGAATGGATACGCGACGCGTCCAGCAGGTCGTCGACCAGTCGCGTCAGTTGCAGCCCCTGGCGCGTGATGATGGCCGCGGCGCGGGCCAATGGTTCATCGTTGCCTGCGCGCATGGCGATCAGCTGGGCTGCCGACAGGATCGGCGCCAGCGGATTGCGCAGTTCGTGCGCCAGCATCGCGATGAAGACGTCTTTTTGCCGGTTCGCTTCGCTCAGCTCGGCCTGGCGCGCCACCAGCGCATCTTCGCTTTCGCGCAAACGGGTGCCGGTCGTGCGCAGCTTGCGCATGGCCAGGTTCATGCGCTCGATGACGAGGCAGTCGACCACCAGGATCGACGCGAAAAAAACCAGTGCGATCAGGTCGCTGTGCGCCATGGCGGCCGGCGCCAGACGCGGGCCCATGAAAAATGCCCAGGCCGCCCAGGTGCTCAGGAATGCGGTCAGCAGGCCCGGCCCGAGACCGGCGAGGTAGGCCGCCAGCAGCACTGCAGGGAAGAACGACAGGAACGGGAAGCCGCGCGCCGGCAAGATGTCCACCAACATGAAGCGGGCCGCCAGCGCCACGACGAACAGGAACAGCGCGAACAGATAGCGCAGTGCGAGCGGCGCCGCGCCGTCACGCCAGGTGCCGCCGGAAAACTGGGGTTGCATATTCAGGATGGGAAGAAGGTTGCGACGCCGGGGAGGTGGCGTCGCTTGAACGACCGATTATAAACAGTAATGCACGGCAAGTTCACGAAGAAAGCTTACTGAGTGTAAATGCAGCGAGAAACCCCGCCGCGACGATCAGGCCGGCAAAATCATGGGTTTCGTCGAAGGCCTCGGGGATCATCGTGTCGACCACCATCGCCAGCACGCCCCCGGCTGCCACCGCTGTGATTGCCGCCAGCATTTCAGGCGGGAACTGGTGAAACACCGTGAAGCCCACCGTCGCCGCCAGGCTGGAGGCCACGGCAATCGCTGCCCAGATGCCCATGATATAGCCGGTCGAATGGCCGGCGCGCTTCATCCCGGCTGCGCTGGACAATCCTTCGGGCAGGTTCGACAGGAACACCGCTGCCACCATGGCCATGCTGACACCCTGGCCACCCAGCAGCGACAGGCCGATGACGATCGACTCGGGAATCCCGTCCAGCAAGGCGCCGATGGCAATGGCCGTGCCGCTGGCTTTCGCCTTGGGATCGGCGCCCTCCTGCGGTGTGGAGCGCTTGCGGTGCTTGGCGCCCTTGCGCGCCAGCAGCCAGTTGGCGCCCGTATAGATGCCGGCGCCGACACGAAGCCGGTGGCCGTCGAGGCAAGCCCGCCGGTCTCGAGTGCTTCATCCATTAACTCGAACGACAGCGCCGAAATCAGCACGCCGCTGCCAAATGCCATGATGGCCGCGACCAGACGCTTGGGCACGGCATAGCGCACCCCGATCCCGGCGCCCAGCAGCAGCGCGCCGCCTGCCAACAATCCCCATCCACCTGCCTGCAACCAGCCTGCTATTTCCATACTATTCCTGTGTGTTCGGGTGTGCGGCGCCCTCATGTGTCCATTGGCACAAATAAGGTTGCCTTGATTATACTTTTCGGGCAATATAGGGACGTGGCAAGTGGGTCGTTCGACCACCTTGCCCCGATCAGCAAAGAGGCGGTCAGCGCCGCGTCTTTTCGTCCCCCGCATTCGTCGGGGGGCTTTTTTTTTCCGGTGTCTCCCGAGTAGTGCTGTTATGACTGGCCAAGCGGAATCTTGCCCGCCGCCTCATCGGCATCGAGTTGCGCAATCAATCTACCCAGATCCTGTTCGAGCCGTAGCAGCGTCGATTCGTCGAGCGTGGCCAATGCATTCGGCAACACGCCGGCAAGGGGCGCCGGTGCGCGACGCAGCACTTCCTGGCCGGCCGGCAGTACGCGCAGGGCGACGCTGCGCCGGTCCGTGCCTTCGCGCGCGGCGCTGACGTAGCCACGCTCGACCAGGCCGCGCACCAGGTTGCTGGCAGTGGACTGGTGAATATCGAGCGCGCGGCTCAGGCTCGTTGCGCCGATCCCGGGCTGGCTGTCGATCACCGACAGCGCCCAGACCTGGGCGCCTCCCAGGCCGGATTCATGTTCGAGTTGACGAAAGTGGGTCTTGACCGCATTGAAGACGATACGGAACTGACGCAGCACGCGCTGGGGCGGCGCATCGGGCGGCAAGGGCTGGGCAGGGGCTAGGGGTTCGGACGACATGCGCGAGATGATAATGCAAGCGTTGTCAAAACACATCATCGCACCGCAGATTCTTCTGCCAGGGCGCCGTGTCAGCGTTGCGCCCGGACGTCCCGTTCTGCGCTAGCATCTGCTGTATGTACAGCGTCTCTGCCCGCCGCTCATTGGGTACCGGACGCGGCCTGTCGCGGGCTGCGGTGGTGACCTGCTTGCTCGGCCTCATGCTGACAGCGGCGCTGTGCGGCGTCGTGCGCACGCTGGAGACCGAGCGGGCCAACGCCGAATTCGCGCAGCGCGCCGGCGTGCGCGTGGCCGCCGTCAAACAGGCATTTGCCGGCGCCGTCGATGCGGCGCGCGCCGTCAATCTGTTCTTCCGTGCGTCGCACCATATCTCGCGCGAAGAATTCGATGCGTTTGCGTTGCCGCTGGTGGCGAATCATGGTTACCTGAAAGCGATCGTGTTCCAGCGTTTCGTCAGCGCCGCCGAGCGCCCGGCATTCGAGGCCGAGCGCCGCGCGTTCTGGCCGGCCTTCCAGATCCGCGAACGCGCGGCGGGTGGCGCGACAGATAGCGCTGCGACGCTGGTACGTGCCGGCGAGCGCCCCCTTTATCTGGTCAACGATTACGTTGCGCCCATCCTTGGCAACGCCATCGCGTTTGGCGACGACGCATGGTCGTATCCGCCGCAGCGACAGGTCAGCCAGACGGCGATCGATGCCGGTGAGCCGGTCGCCAGTCCCCTGGTCACCCTGCTGCAGGGCGGCGGCGGGCGCCGGGGCATCCTGATCAGCGTGCCGGTCTACCGGGGTAACGAGCGCCCCGTGGACGTGCTGGCGCGGCGCGCCGCCGTTATCGGCCACACCGAAGTCGTGATCGATGTCGCGCTGCTCGTGGGTGGCACCCTGCATGCAGTACGCCTGCTGGATGACGAGGCCGTGGGGTTGTCCCTGCACGGGCCGGATGTCGATGGCCAGATCGTGACGGCCTACCGCCATGGCCCCGGCGCGCGCGCCGGCGGCTGGTTCTCCCGCGTGGGCGACGGCGATATCCTGCGTCATGTCGAACCGGTCGATATCGCGGGCAGCCACTGGCAGGTCATGGTCGAGGAACAGTCCCTGGCGTTCGGACGTCACGCGGGCGAACTGGTGGCGCTGGCGCTGGGCCTGGTGCTGAGTGCCGCGACCGCCACGCTGGTGCAGCAGCGCGTGGCGCGCACGCGTCGCATCGAGACGCTGGTCGCGCAGCGCACTGCCGCGCTCGAGCGGACGACCGGCTCGCTGCGCGTGTACGAGCGGGCGATGGCGTCCAGCGCCAATCCGATCCTGCTGGTCAATGCGCGTGCACCGGGCTACCCGATCGGCTACGCCAATCCGGCCTGCGAGCGCACCTTTGGCTATGCGCCGCAGGAACTGGCCGGCCAGCCGCTCGCGCTCCTGCTGGGTTCCGACACCGACCAGCCGTCAGTGCATGCGTTGTGCGCGTCGCTGCGCCAGCAGCGCGAGGAAAACGCGCTGGTGACGATGCACTCGCGCGACGGCGCCGAACTGATCAGCGATGTCTACATCGCGCCAGTGCGCCGTGCGGACGGCAAGGTCGGCCATTTCGTCATCACTGTCTACGATGTCACCACCGCCAAACGCTACGAGGCTGAACTCGAGCGCCACGCCCGTTACGACACGCTGACGGGCCTGGCCAACCGCGCGCTGCTGGCCGATCGCATCGAGCGTGCGATTGCCGCCGCCGCCGCGACCGGGGCACTGGTATGGGTCGTGCTGCTCGACGTCGATCATTTCAAGCTGATCAACGATACGCTGGGGCGCGCTGCCGGCGACGAGGCGCTGCGCCTGCTGGCCACGCGCATCAGGCGCACGCTGCGCCCGCTCGACACGGCGGCGCGCGTCGGTGGCGACGACTTCGTGCTGGTGCTGTGCGGCTGCAGCGACGAACGCCAGGCTGCCACCCGCGTCAAGCAACTGCGCGACGCGGTGGCCGAACCATTGCAACTAGGTAACCAGCACCTGGTACTCGGCTGCAGCGCCGGCGTGGCGTCCTGGCCGGCCGATGGCGCCGACGCCGATACGCTGGTCAAGCATGCCGAAATCGCCATGTACCGCGCCAAATCGAACGGGCGCAATGCGGTGCAGTTCTACGCGCCGCACATGAACGCACAGGCGTTCGACCGGCTGGCGCTGGAAAGCGCGCTGCGGCGCGCGCTGCACGAGCAGCAGTTCACGCTGCATTTCCAGCCGCAGATCGACCTGGCCACCGGTCGCGTGGTCGGCACCGAGGCGCTGATCCGCTGGCGCCACCCGCTGCTGGGCACGATCCAGCCGGAGCGTTTCATTGGTCTGGCCGAAGAAACGGGCCTGATCGTGCCGATCGGCGCCTGGGTGCTGCAGACGGCATGCCGCCAGAACCGGCAGTGGCAACGCAGCGGGCTGGGGCCGCTGCGCATCGCCGTGAACCTGTCGGCGCGCCAGTTGGCCGAGCCCAGTCTGCTGGACAGCGTCGAGCGCGTGCTCCACGAGACCGGCCTGCCGCCCGCGTCGCTCGAGATCGAACTGACCGAAAGCATGATGATGGGCGATATCGAATCAGCCATCCACACGATGGAATGCTTCAAGCGCATGGGTGTGAAGCTGTCGATTGACGACTTTGGCACTGGCTACTCCAGCCTGCAGTACCTGAAACGCCTGCCGGTGGACGTGCTCAAGATCGACCGCTCGTTCGTGCAGGACATGGTGGGCAGCGCCGACGGCGCGGCGCTGGTCGACGCCATCATTTCGCTGGCCCACGGCCTGCGCATGCACGTCATTGCCGAGGGCGTCGAGACAATCGCACAGCTCGACTTCCTGCGCGGCGCCGGCTGCGACTCGGTGCAGGGCCACGTCTACAGCCGCCCGCAGACGGGGGAACGGATCGAGGTACTGCTGCGCGCCGGTCACATCGAGCCGAAAACCAGCACCGCGTGACGCCTGATGCAAGGCGCGCCGGGCGCAGGCCACCGGTCGGCTATACTTGCCGAATTGACAGATTGAGCAGGCAGGAATAGCGCGTGGACCAACACCAGAACGATGACAACACGGGCAGCACGCCTGCGCCGACTTTCCAGCAACGCTTGCAACGCCTCGTCCGGCGTGGGTTCACCGGGGCCCGAACCGGGGCCGGCGCGCTCAGGTCCGGCGCGCAGCAGCGCCTGCACGGGCAGCCGATGCCGGTCAAGCTGGCGCTGATCGCCTTGTGGACAATGGCCGCCGGCCTGATGGCGATTCTGGCCTGGCTGTTGGTGCTGATACCCCTCACACCTGGCATCGACGACCTGGAGCAGGCGAGCCAGGCGCGCCCGACCGTGATCCTGGATGCCGGCGGCAAGTCGCTCGGCACCTTCGAGCAGGGCCTGCAGGAGCGCGTCAAGCTGTCGCAGGTCTCGCCCCATGTCGTCAAGGCGCTGATCTCGACCGAAGACCACCGCTTCTACGATCACCACGGCATCGACTTCCGGCGCGTGGGTGGTGCCCTGTGGTCGAGCGTGAAGGGCACGCCGCAGGGCGGTTCGACGATCACGCAGCAACTGGCGCGCAATATGTTCCCGCAAGAGATCGGCCGGGCGCGCAGCATCAACCGCAAGATGAAGGAACTGATCACGGCGATCAAGATCGAGAACACCTACAGCAAGACGCAGATTCTCGAGGCGTACCTGAATACGGTGCCGTTCCTGTACAACGCCTACGGCATCGAAATGGCCGCGCGCACCTATTTCAACAAGCCGGCGTCCAAACTCGATGTGCTCGAATCGGCCACACTGGTAGGCATGCTCAAGGGCACGCATTACTACAATCCAGTGGCCAATCCGGTGCGCTCGCTGGCGCGCCGCAACGTTGTACTGGGTCAGATGCGCAAGCATGGCGCGTTCGACGAGCGGCGCTATGCGGCGCTGATCAAACGCCCGCTGCGCCTGCGCTTTGCGCGCCTGCCGGACCGCAGCGGCAAGGACAACCACTTCAGCGCCTACGTGCGCAAGTGGCTGCTCGACTGGGCCGACGAAAACGATGTGAATCTGCAGCTCGACGGGCTGGTCGTGCGCACCACGCTCGATACTGCGCTACAGGCCGACGCCGAACGCGCCGTCAAGCGCCAGGCCGACATGCTGCAGGCCATTGCCGACGTCGAATGGGCGAACCCGAATGTGCCGCGCTCGACGTCCGGCGGCATGTACACGTCGATGCGGCGCAATGTCGATCCGTTCTCGTACTACTGGATCACGCACGGACGCGAGCTCGATGCATTCGTGCGCGAGACGGGCGCGTACCGCAACGCGGTCGAAGGCGGCGAAGCGCCAGCGGACGCGCTCAAGCGCATCAAGGCCGACCGCAGTTTCATGGCCGACCTGAAAAGCGCCAAGTCACGCCTGGAAGCAGGCTTTGTCGCCATCGATCCCGCCACCGGCGAGGTCAAAGCCTGGGTCGGCAGCCGCGACTTCGAGCGCGACCAGTTCGACCACGTGGCCCAGGCCGCACGCCAGCCGGGCTCGACCTTCAAGCCCATCGTCTATGGCGCTGCGCTCGAACGGGGCATCCCGCAAGACCAGATGTACCGCGACGTGGTGCAGTCCTTCCGTGGCGCGAATGGCAGCGTCTGGAAACCGACCGACATGAGCGGCAACACGGGCCGCGCGATGTCGATGCGCGAGGGCCTGATCTATTCCAAAAACACGATCACCGCGCAGGTGAGCCAGGAAGTGGGCCTGCAGCCGATCATCGACCTGGCCCAGCGGCTGGGCATCCGCCAGAGCAAGCTCGAAGCCGTGCCGGCGCTGGCGCTGGGCACCAGCCCGGTGACGCTGCTGGAAATGGTCAGCAGCTATGCGACCATTGCCGCGCAGGGCGAATACCGCAAGCCGATTTTTGTCCGCCGCATCGAAGACCGCGACGGCAACGTGATTGCCGATTTCGGCGGCAACGCGCCCGAGCGTGCCATGTCGCAGGAGTCGGCCCTGACGCTGATCGACATGCTGCGCGGCGTCGTCACGCGCGGCACGGGTGCCGGCGTGCGCAGCCGTTTTGGCATCTATGGCGACGTCGCCGGCAAGACCGGCACCACGCAGAACAATACCGATGGCTGGTTCATCATGATGCACCCGAACCTCGTGGCTGGTGCCTGGGTGGGGTTCAACGACAACCGCGTGGCCATCCGCAGCACTTACTGGGGACAGGGCGGCCATAATGCGGCGCTGCTGGTGGGTGACTTCTTCCGTGGCGCGCTGGACTCCAAGCGCCTCGATGCGGCGGCCTTGCTGCCGGGCGGCAAACGCCCGGAGCCGCGCCGCTACGAAGAAGAAGCGCCCGAGGAAGAGATCTTCGAGGAAGCCCCGATCGAACTGGCGCCGGGCTCGCGTGCCGATCAGCTCGATTTCCTGCAGCAGCCGGTACCAATCCAGCAGGAAGAGGCGATCGAGGTCGCCGAGCCGCAGCCGCAGCAGCAGGAGCAGCAGCCAGCATCTAGCGGCCAGTTGCCGCCGACGCCGATTCCTTAGCCGTCGTCTCCGCGGCCGGCTCGGCGCGCAGGAGCGGGTACGGGTTGATGGCGCCGCCCGTCTCGTAGATGCCGTAGTGCAGGTGCGGCGGCGTGCCTTTTGCATTGCCCGTGTTGCCGACGTAGCCAAGCACACGGCCGGCCTCGATGCGCATCCCGGCCTCGACGTCGGAATAACGGTCCAGGTGCGCATAATAATGGCGCTGACCGCCCGGGCCCGTGACCCAGACCACCAGGCCGCCGAGGCGGTTGGTGCCGACCTGCGCCACGATGCCTTCGGTGCTCGACAACACCGGTGTGCCGCGCTTGGCGAAGATGTCGATGCCCTCGTGTTTCCGGCCTTCGCTGCGCGCGCCACCCCACGTGTTGCGCAGCGCGCGGACCGCAACGCCCTCAACGGGCACCGGCAGCGCGGTGGGCTTGGGCATCGACGCCAGGCGCATCGTGTACAGCGCCCGTTCAATGGTGGGTTGCAACAGGGCGTAGCCCAGGATCAGGATGATGGCAACCACGAGGGCGCGCAGGAAAATTCGCATGGTGGTCTCGTATTGACAAGGTGATATCAATCAGGTGGGGACGCTTTGCCGGATTCCCAGTCTGCAGGGCGGGTCAACCTTTGCAAATGCGATATTCTGCGCGTCTACAACCTCTGGAAAGAAACACCATGCGCGCAAGCCTTTGTCTCCTGTCCGTCAGCCTCGCCCTGGGCGCCTGCTCCGGCATTCCTTCAACCGTGCCTTCAAATTCGCCATCGACCGGCCCCGCGACGGCCGTCGCAACACCAACGCTGGCCGGCACGAGCTGGCGCCTGGCGTCATTCCAGGCGAACGACGATGGCAGCCAGGCGCTGCGGCCCGGCACGCCGGATGGCTTCACGCTGTCGTTCGGCAAGGATGGCCGCCTGGCCGTCAAGCTCGATTGCAATCGCGGCAACGGTCCGTGGCAGGCCGTGGCCACCGATGCGACGGGCGGTACCCTGAGCCTGGGACCGGTGGCGACGACCCGCGCGATGTGTCCGCCCGATGCAGTCGGCTCGCGCCTGGCGCAGGATCTGCCGGCGCTGCGCACCTGGCGCCTGCAGGACAATCGCCTGCACACCGGTTTGCCGGCCGACGCCGGTGTCTATGTGTGGGAACGCATCACGCCATAGCCGGCACGCGCACGACAAAGCAACTGCCTTTGCCGGGCCCGTCGCTATGGACGGCCACGGTGCCGCCGTGCAGGGCAGTGAGTTGCTTGACCAGCGCCAGGCCCAGGCCCAGGCCGCCCTGGCCACGGTCGATGCTCATCGGGCCCTGCACCAGCACATCGAAAATCAGCGGATGCAGCTCGGGCGCGATGCCCACGCCGCTGTCGCTGACGCTGATCGCTATCTGATCACCGTCGCGCCAGACACGCACGTCGACGCGGCCGCCTGTCGGGGTGTACTTGATGGCGTTGTGCAGCAGGTTGTCGACGACCTGTTCCAGACGGGTACGGTCGCCGTCGACCCAGGCATCCGGGATCGTCTCGATGGTCCAGGCGTGCGCGCCGGCGTCGACCAGCGCCTTGGCCTCGGCGCTGCTGCGCACCACCTGCGCGACATCGATGCGGGCGCGGTGCAGCACGATCTTGCCCGACAATATGCGCTGGACGTCGAGCAGGTCGTCGACGATGCAGGTCAGGTGACGCATCTGGCGCCGGCTGATGTCGCGCGCATTGGCCGCGACCTGCGGTTTGAGGTTGGGCATGTCCAGTACCGACATCGCGCCCGAGATCGCTGCCAGCGGGTTGCGCAGTTCGTGACCCAGCATGGCGAGAAAGTCATCCTTGGCCCGGCTCTGGGCCTCGGCCAGGCGGCGCGCGCGCTGCTCGCTGACCAGCAACTGTTCGCGTTCTTCCTGGAGCGATTTGCGCACCTGGCTTTCGCTGGACAGCGCTTCGCTGGTCCGGGCAAGACCTTCAACCAGGGCGTCGACTTCTTCGACCCGGGTGCGGGCGGGCAGGGCAATCGCGCCGTCGGCCAGCAGCGTGACGGCCGCCGCTGCCTGGCTCAGCGCCCGCTCCAGGGTACGCCCGAGGTACAAGACGATGGCCACGGCCAGGCCAAGGAGCAGCACGAGCACGAGCGCCGCGTACCAGGTTGCCGTACGCGCAGCCGCCTCGATTTGCGCCACCGGTACGCCGATGACGATAGTCCAGTCACTGCTTTTTGAACGCGTGAACACGCCGTAGACGTCGCGCCCATCCTGCGTCACATGGCGAAACACGCCGTGGTTCGCGGCGCGCGTGGCGGCCAGGAAGTCCGCGCTCATCGGCTGGCCGAGCGTGTCCGACCCGCGATTGCGCATGATGGCCAGCCCGTTGCGATCGAAGATCCCGACCTTCCAGTCTTCGCCAATGGCGTCATGGCGCAGGATGCGCTCGAAGAAGCGCACGTCGAAAATCTGGCTGACGATGTTGTACCGGCCATCTTCGAGCGGGGCCGGCACGCTCACCGCGACGGTCGGCAATCCCGAATACTCGTCGATGAAATAGCCCGACACGAGGGTGCCGCCCGCAGGCGAGACCTGGCTCGCCCAATCGCGGGTTTTTGACAGCAACTTGGTGCCGACCGGCGCCTGTGTGGTGAACAGTTCGCGGCCTTTGCTGTCGTACAGCACGGTCCAGGATTGGGCATTGTTGGCGTTCGTGCTCGAGGTCCAGCGATGCAGGCGCGCATAGTCCTGCTGGCGCATGCCTTCCGAATAGGCGACGGCGCGCAGCGACGCCTCGGCAGCGGCGATCTCGCGGTCGATCTGGAAAGCGGTGGCGCGGGCCATCTCGCGCACGCTGCGCAGGCGCGAGTCACGCTCCCAGTCAAGCAGCATGGATAATCCGATCCAGGAAGCGATTGCCACGGGTAGCAGGATCGCCCCTGCCATCAGGAACAGGTAAGTGCGGGTTTTCATCGATAGTCGGCGGCGGGCGCGACAAGAAGGCGGGATGCAGCAGATGCTGCGCGCCGTGCCGGGAAAGCGCGTATTGTACTTAAGTTAATAGTTGGATGCGTCGACGTGACGTGCGTGTGCAGGCCGGGCTTGTCAACCCTGCCTGCACGGGCACACCAGAATGTGATCAGAGAATCGGCGTGCCGCCGGTGACGGCGATCCGCGCGCCGGAGATGTAGCTGGCTTCGTCCGAGGCCAGCATCACGAACACGGGCGCTACTTCCTTTGGCTGGCCCGGGCGTTTCATCGGTGTTTCGTCACCGAAGCTTTCCACTTCATCCGCCGGCATGGTCGACGGGATCAGCGGCGTCCAGATCGGACCCGGTGCGACCGAGTTGACGCGGATGCCCTTGTCGGCCAGCAGCTGCGACAGGCCACCCGTGAAGTTGGCGATCGCGCCCTTGGTGGTGGCGTAGGCCAGCAGTGTCGGCTTGGGTTTGTCCGAGTTGATCGACGTCGTGTTGATGATTGAGGAGCCACGCGGCATGTGCTTCACCGCAGCTTTGCACAGATGGAACATGGCGGTGATATTGACCTGGAACGTGTAGTCCCATTCAGCGTCCGGGATGTCTTCGATGGCCTCATGGCTCATCTGGAAGGCGGCATTGTTGACCAGGACGTCGATGCGGCCGAATTCGGTCACGGCGCGCTCGATGACCGCGCGGCAATGCGCCGGATCAGCCAGGTCGCCCGGCACCAGGATCGCGCGGCGACCGGCTTCTTCGACCAGGCGCGCCGTTTCCCTGGCGTCGTCGTGTTCGTTCAGGTACGAGATCAGGACGTCGGCGCCTTCGCGCGCGTACGCCAGCGCCACGGCGCGGCCGATGCCGCTGTCGCCGCCGGTAATCACGGTGGCCTTGTCCTGCAGACGGCCGGAACCGCGATACGACGTTTCGCCGTGATCGGCCTTCGGATGCAGGGCGGCTTCGCTGCCCGGGGGTGTTTGCTGTTGGGATGGCATGTTCATCGGTGGATCCTTTCAGAATTCAGAGCTGAGGGGGAGCCGACTTGAGCTGACTTTATTGAGAGCTGACTCGAGAGCAGACTGCATGAGACGTCAGCGTGACAGTCTCAGCTGCGACGGTCGGTTAGGTGACACACCCAGGGACGACCATGTTTCAGTAGCAACCACGATAGGCCGCTACCAGGATTTCGGGTAGGCTTATGCTATTGACAAGGCCATACCAGGAGACCCGCATGTCCACAGCCTACGTAGCCCACCAGCCCGAGCGCGCCGAGATCGATTCGGCACCAGGCATTCTCGTCCTCGACTTCGGCACCGACTGGTGCGGGTATTGCCGCGCGGCCGCGCCGGCCATTGCCCAGGCCGTCGCCGGGCAACCGGCCGCCAGGCACGTCAAGGTCGAGGACGGGCCCGGCCGGCCGCTGGGCCGGTCGTTTCGCGTCAAGCTGTGGCCGACGGTGGTCGTGCTCAAGGATGGCCAGGAAGTCGCGCGCGTGGTGCGCCCGGCCGATGCTGATACCGTGACTGAAGCGCTGGCGCAGGCGGCTGCATGAGCGTCGTCACGGCCAACAAGCCCCGCACCGTCCTGTTCGCCAGCCTGATCGGCACGACGATCGAGTTCTACGATTTCTATATCTACGCCACGGCCGCCGTGCTGGTGTTTCCCCGGCTGTTCTTCCCGACCGCCGATCCGGGCGCCGCGATGCTGCAGTCGCTGGCGACGTTCGCGATCGCCTTCTTCGCGCGCCCGGTGGGCTCGGCCGTGTTTGGCCACTTCGGTGACCGCGTGGGCCGCAAGGCAACCCTGGTTGCCGCGCTGCTCACGATGGGCCTGTCGACCATTCTGATTGGCCTCTTGCCCACCTACGCCCAGATCGGCGTGGCCGCGCCCCTGCTGCTGGCGCTGTGCCGCTTCGGCCAGGGCCTTGGCCTGGGCGGTGAGTGGGGCGGGGCGGTACTGCTCGCCACCGAGAATGCGCCGCCGGGCAAGCGCGCCTGGTACGGGATGTTCCCTCAGTTGGGCGCGCCGATCGGTTTCTTCCTGTCGGGCGGCGTGTTCCTGCTGCTGGGCGAAGTGATGACCGACGCCGACTTCTTTGCCTGGGGCTGGCGCATTCCATTCCTTGCCAGCGCCGTGCTGGTGGGTGTGGGCCTGTACATTCGCCTCAAGATCACCGAGACGCCGGACTTCCAGAAGGTGTTGGACAGCAAGGCGCGGGTCAAGGTGCCGGTCGTGACCGTCATGCGCGACCATCGCCGCGCGCTGGCACTGGGCACGTTCATCGCGCTGGCCACCTTCGTCATCTTCTACCTGATGACGGTCTTTGCGCTGAGCTGGGGCACGGCGCAGCTAGGATACACGCGCCAGCAATTCCTGCTGCTGCAACTGTTCGCGGTGCTGTTCTTTGCGCTGACGATTCCGCTGTCGGCGCTGCTGGCCGACAAGCGGGGCCGGCGCACCGCGATGATGCTCGTCAGCGGGGCGATCGCGCTCTTTGGCCTGCTGTACGGGCCGCTGTTCGGGGCAGGCGGCGCGTGGTCGGTCGGCGCCTTCATGGTCCTGGGCATGTGCCTGGTCGGCTTCACGTACGGGCCGCTGGGCACGCTGCTGGCCGAGCTGTTCCCGGCCGAGGTGCGCTATACGGGCGCGTCGCTGACCTTCAATTTCGCCAGTATCCTGGGCGCGTCGGTGGCGCCGTATATCGCGCTGTGGCTGGGCACGAACTACGGGCTGGAATATGTCGGTTACTACCTGAGCGGCGCGGCGCTGATCAGTCTGCTGGCGCTGATCCTGGCCCGCAGCCTGATACCGCACACGGCGAAGGCGTGAACGAACGCCGCTTCGGCACGCTGACGGGACGTGCGCCGCACGTCTCCGATTCGGCGTTCCTGGCGGCGCTGTATCTGGCGACGCGGCCCGACCTTGGCGCGTTGCCGGTGCCGCGCAGCGTGATCGAGGGCATCGCGCAGCACCAGCAGCAACTGCAGGTCGCGGAGTATGCTCGGCGCTATCCCGCTGCCGAAACGTGGCTGCTGACCGATGGCAAAGAGGCGCTGGGACGGGTGGTGCTGGACTGGACGAGCGACACGCTGCGCGTGGTCGACCTGGCGGTGGCACCCCAAGCCCGCCGCCACGGCGTCGCGCGCACGGTGCTGGCGGCGCTGCAAGACGTTTGCCGGGGGCAGCGCACGATGACGCTGCGTGTACGCTGTGAGAATACCGCCGCACGCGCGCTGTACGCGGCGTGCGGTTTTACCGTCGTGCGGGACGACGGCGCGACGCTGGAGCTGGCCTGGGGTTGAGCCGGTGTTGCGCGTCTAGAACGAATAGACCATCGTCAGCGAGGTCTGGGTATCCGTATTCTTCTTGTCTTCAGGCACGCTGCTGTCGTTGCGAACGCTGAAGCCCGCCTTCATCTGCATGCTGCCGTTGATCTTGGTCGACAGCGATGTCTCGGCTACCGAGTGGGTATTGGACGTGCCTTTCTCGACGCTGAGCGTCTGCGCAAAGAACGCCGACGGGCTGACCTGCCAGCGGAACTGCGCCGCGCCGCGCACGGTCAGGCCGTCTTCTTCTTCGTCCGTCTCGCGCTTGCCATTGAAGTAGCCCGGACCGATCTCGACGTCGAGCGTCTTGTCCGGCGCCGTGTACCAGCGTGAACCGTAACCAACCGACAGTGACGAGTAGCGCACGTAGGCGCCGAACTTGTCATTCACGTGCGAGCCCAGGATGAAGGCGCGGCGTCCGTCGCCCAGCAGCTTGAACGAGGCCTTGGCCGAGGTGGCCCAGCGCTCCGCCGACCGCGCGCGCAGCAGTTCGCCTTCTTCGTTCTCGTACTCGTCTTCCTTGAAGTAGCCGCTGGCAATGAATTCATGGCTCCAGTCCGACGTTTCGTGGCGGGCGTCGATCTTGCCCGTCACCGACGTGCCACTCGTGTTGCCGGACGTGTTGATCGCGCCGAGCTCGGCCGAGGTGAACCAGCCACCATCGGGAATTGCCGGCATCATGACTTTGAGCGGCGCATGGACGTCGCCAACCTGGGGAAGATCGGGGGCCGCGTTGGCCGCGCCGTGGACGCTGACAACGAGCAGCGCCAGGATCGGGGATAGTTTCATCAGCATCCGTTGAGAAGCATGGGCCGCACTGCACCAGACCTGCGCAGGGCAACCGGCCCATCGTTCGTGAATCGTTCATGAATCGTGCGCGGCAGACAGGTTGCCGCGAGTTGGCCGATATTGTAACGCATAGGCTGCGCGATGCGGCGTGCCTGGGCACCCGGATCGCGCCGCGCACTGGCATTCAAGCCCCGACGTAGGCGATCTTGAACGCGAACAGCGCGGCGATCACCCAGACGACCGGTTTCACGTCGCGCGCGCGGCCCGTCAGCAGCTTCAGTACGGCGTAGCTGATGAAGCCGAACGCAATGCCCTCGGCGATCGAGTACGTGAACGGCATGCCCAGCGCGGTGACGGCCGCCGGAATGCTTTCGGTGGTGTCGCTCCAGTCGACTTCGCCCAGGTCGGCCAGCATCAGGCAGGCAACGAACAGCAGCGCCGGTGCGGTCGCGTAGGGCGGCACGACCGAGGCCAGCGGCGCGATGAACAGGCACGCCAGGAACAGCGCCGCAACAGTCAGCGCCGTCAGGCCCGTACGGCCGCCCACCTGCACGCCGGCCGCGCTTTCGATGTAGGCCGTCGTGCTCGACGTGCCCAGCATGCTGCCAGCGACGATGGCGCCGCTGTCGACCAGCAGCGCCTTGTTCAGCCGCTCCATCTTGCCTTCGACCAGAAGGCCCGCGCGGCGCGCCACGCCCATCAGGGTGCCCGTTGCATCGAACAGCTCGACCAGGAAGAACACCAGCACCACATTCAGGATGCCGGCCGCCAGTGCACCCGGAATATCCAGCGCGAACAGCGTCGGCGAGATGGGTGGCGGCAGCGAGAACACGCCCTGGTAGGTATTGCCGCCGAAGAAAAAGCTGAGCACGGTCACCAGCACGATGCCGACCAGGATCGCGCCGCGCACCCGCAGGCGGTCCAGCGCGACGATCACGAAGAAGCCCAGCACGGCCATCATCGCCGCCGGCTGGTGCAGGTCGCCCGCCTTGACGAGCGTGGCGTCGCTGGCGACGACGATGCCGGCGTTCTTGAGTGCGATCAGGGCCAGGAACATGCCCAGTCCGACCGTGATGCCGACCCGCATCGAGCGCGGAATGCCGTCGACGATCATCGCCCGCAGGCCGACCATCGTGACGAGGATGAACAGGCACCCCGAGATGAACACGGCGCCCAGCGCCGCCTGCCAAGGGATGCCCATGCCGAGCACGACGGCGTAGGCGAAGTAGGCGTTCAGGCCCATGCCGGGCGCCATCGCAATCGGGTAGTTGGCGTACAGGCCCATCAGGGCGGTGCCACCGGCGGCGATCAGGCAGGTTGCGACGAATACGGAGGACTTCGGCATGCCGGCGTCACCCAGGATCGATGGATTGACAAAAATGATGTAGACCATCGTCAGGAACGTGGTCAGGCCCGCCATGAGTTCGGTGCGGACGGTGGTGTTGTTGGCGCTGAGTTGGAAGAAACGGTCGAGCATGGTGATCCTGCAGATTACGGTAGGGCGAAGCATATCATTGCGCGCCGACGGGACGGCGACGGATGGCGACTGTCAGCGCCCATGCCAGGGTGTTACCATGCCGGCACGATTCTTTTTTCATTTTCATTCTCCGACTTCAGACATGCCAAAAAACAAGCGTCCGGTGCCCCGCACCTCGAACAACACACGCGAACCGGACACCAATGCCCAGGCCCAGGAAATGGCCGATCTGGCGCTCGAGATTGCCGAGCGCGAAGACCTGGAAACGGGCGAGCCCGACACCGTGCGTCGCGACCAGCTCGTCCTGGCGGTGCGCAAGGCCGTACGCAAGAAGCGCGACGAGGTCCTGTACGAGGCCATCGAACTGGCCCGCTACACCGATCCGCTCGCCTGCCGCGTGCTGCGCGGGTGCATCGAAGAAGAAGCAGCGACGCTGCGCGTGGGGCGCGAAGGCGGCCCGGAACACGAAATCGATGCCTTCATGGTGCCGCTGTTCGTGCGCAGCGAGGGCGGATTGGTGGCGCAGGAACTGTTCCAGGACGAAGCGGCCTTCGAGGCGCTCGTGGCCAGCTTCCAGAATGGTGGCCTGGACAGCCCGGATGCGCGCGTGATCCTGCTCCAGCACGCGTTCGACCTGGGCGAGATTGACCATATTGCCTACGGCACGCTGCACGAGATGCTGCGCGAAGCCGCCGCGTCGCTGATGGAAAAGAAGCTCCAACCGGCCCCGACCATCGCGGCAAGCATGCGCGGCTGGACCGGCGAGCCGGTCGCGCCCGACGAAACAGCGCTCGAACTGCGTTTCCTGCTCGGCTTTTCGTTCAAGCGCAGCGACGATGCCTTCTACCGGATTCCGAAGGACGAGGCCGGCAGCGACGCCTATTTCACCGCCCGCATGGACCGCTACCGTGACTGGACTGTGGCGGCGGCGCCTCTGGTGGCGCGTTGCCTGGCCGCCGACCCTGATCGGCTCGACCTGAACTTTTTGTATCAGGACCTGTTCTACGGCGCCAAGGAGCAAGGCGTGGCCGAGCTGGCAACGCTTGGCGTGCTGGCCGACATCAAGGGTCTGCTGCAGGCCAAGGACCTGGCACCGGATGCCGTGCATGCGGCCGTCGCACCCATCGATATGGGCGAACACATCCTGCTGCGCGCGAACCTGTATGCGCTGGATGGTGGCCAGCCATGGGGCAGCGTCGAGAAGCCGGTCGATCTGGCCGCCGATCTGGTACTTGAGGTCGACGAATTGTGCGACGCGCTGCTGTCGCTTGGCCTCGAAGGCGTGTCCATTGCCGTCGGCTTCAGCGATGATGGCCATGCCGAAGGCGCCGAGCCATACCACCCAGGCTGAGCTGCGCAACCTGGCCGGGCGCATTTCAAGCTGCGCTTGGGCAGGTTGCAGGTACTGGAATTGCCGATCTGTTGTGCAGCGCAACCCGTCTGGACTTCCGATTTTTCGGCGTGACTTTTGGTGAGTTTCGTCAAGATTTTCACCTGTATTCGTAGTGGAACTTCCTGTCGCGCTGTAGGACGCCACTGACAGGAAATCATGTCAAAAATCGACTTCTCCTATGAAGCTCGACAAAAATCTTCCACGGTCGTGTTACATTTCCTGAAATATTGCCCTGCACAAATCAAAAAATTAAGAAAATTGCATGTTACGATCCCTCCGTCCGGCCAGGTTCCCGCGCGCAAGCAGCGGTGGTCCCGAGTAGAGAGAGAAGAACCGTCCGGCTGCACAATTACCAACAACTATAGCGCCACCAAGGCGAAAGGAAAATTCACATGCCGACCCTCATCGTGTTCTGCCATCTCCGCTGGGATTTCGTGTTTCAACGCCCCCAGCACCTGATGACACGTCTGGCTCAACACTACAAGATTCTCTTCGTCGAAGAGCCGATGCACACGGACGGCGAAGCGCGCCTGGAAAAGATGGAAGTTGCCGACAACATCACCGTCTGCCGTCCGCATACGCCGATTCATCAGTGGGGCTTCCACGATGACCAGCTGCCAACGCTGCAAAACCTGCTGGCCGACCTCGTCCCAGCCGGCGAAGAGCCGATCGTCTGGTTCTACACGCCGATGGCGCTGCCACTGCTGCAAGGCCTGAAGCCATCGAAGGTGATCTACGACTGCATGGACGAACTGGCGATGTTCAAGAACGCGCCGAAGCAGCTGCTGCAGCGCGAAAGCGCCTTGCTCAATATCGCCGACGTGGTCTTTACCGGCGGCCCGAGCCTGTACCAGTCCAAGCGCGACCGTCACGCCAACGCGCACTGCTTCTCGAGCAGCGTCGACGCCGGCCACTTCCGTCAGGCACAGGATGCCGCGATTTCGCATCCTGACCAGAACCACATTCCGCATTCGCGCCTGGGCTTCTACGGCGTGATCGACGAGCGCTTCGACGTCGACCTGGTCTCGAGCATGGCCGATGCGCATCCGGAATGGCAAATCGTCCTGGTAGGTCCAGTCGTCAAGATCGATCCGGCAACGCTGCCGAAGCAGGCCAATGTGCACTACATGGGTCAGCGCACCTACAATGAGCTGCCGCAATTTCTGGCCGGCTGGGATGTCTGCCTGCTGCCATTCGCGATCAACGACTCGACCAAGTTCATTAGCCCGACCAAGGTGCTGGAATACATGGCAGCTGAACTGCCATCGGTGTCCACGCCGATCACCGACGTCAAAGTGCCATACGGTGATGTGGTCGAGATCGCCGAATCGTACACTGACTTCATCGCGGCCTGCGAGCGCCAGCTGGCGCTGACGCCCGAAGCCCGTGCAACGATGGCAGCGCGCATGCGTGATGTCGTGGCCGGCACGTCGTGGGATCTGACCGCGCGCAGCATGCACGAGCTGATCGACAGCGCCGTGCGCAGCAACAAGGTCGAGCGCTTCTTCGCCAGCAACCAGGAAGCCGTGCCAAGCACGCCAGATCTGGTCGCAGTTGCCCACGCTGGTTAAATCCGGCAGCGCGTGATTGAAAAAGGGCCGGTGTCGCAGGACACCGGCCCTTTTTACGTGGAAGCCTGTCGCTTGCTATGTCATGTGCCGCAGCACGTCCTCGACGGCTTCCACCGTCGCCGGCTTCGTCAGGTGCGCATCGAATCCGGTCTGCGCGGTGCGTTCGCGGTCGGCTTCGCCGCCCCAGCCGGTCAGTGCCACCAGGCGCACGGCGGCGTAGCGGGTATCGGCGCGGATCGCGCTGGCCACCTCGTACCCGGACATGCCCGGCATGCCGAGATCCAGAAACACGACATCGGGCATGAGCATCGGCAGCATCCGCAGCGCCTGATGGCCATCGTTGGCGACCGGCGCGGTGTGGCCCAGCATCGACAGCAGCGCGGCCAGGGTTTCGGCCGCGTCGCGGTTATCGTCGACCACCAGCACGCTGCAGGGCGGCACCGCACCGGCAGGGGCCGCCCGGGTTGCTGGCAGCGCTGCACCAGCAAGCCCGCTGGCAATCGGCAGGCGCACCGTAAACCGGCTGCCTGCATTGGTCCCGGCGCTGTCGGCGTGCACGCTGCCGCCATGCAGTTCGACCAGGCTGCGCACCAGCGACAGGCCAATGCCCAGGCCGCCGGAGCCCGGTTGCTGCGCCTGGCCAACCTGCGTGAACATCCGGAACACCGCTTCCAGCGCTTCGCGCGCGATACCGATGCCGTTGTCGGTCACAGTGATGACGGCGTCGTCGCCGTCGCGTTCGACGCGCAGCGCGATGCGCCCGCCCTTGGGCGTGTAGCGCGCGGCGTTGTTCAGCAGATTGCTGATGACCTGGGTCAGGCGCGTGGGGTCGGCCAGCAATGGCAACGGCATGCTGGGAAGGTGCACATCGAAGCTGTGGCGCGCCGCCTGGAGCAGCGGCATGCTGGTCTCGACGGCTGCGTTCACGACCGTGGCCAGATCGAGCGGTTCACAGCGCAGCTCGACCTGGCCACGCTGGATGCGGGCAACATCGAGCAGGTCGTCGACCAGCAGCACCAGGTGGTCGAGCTGACGGCCCATGATCTCATGTACGCGGCTGACGGCGTCGGCGTCGCCTGGCGCGCGCCGGATGAATTGCAGCCCGCTGCGGATCGGCGCCAGCGGGTTGCGCAACTCGTGCGCCAGGGTGGCGAGAAATTCGGTCTTGAGCCGGTTGGCCTCGGACAGGTCGGCCGCCATCTGGCGCAGCGCGGCGTCCGACTGGCGCCGTTCTGTCACGTCGGTAAACAGCACCGCGAGACGGTGCGTCAGTGGTCCGCCCAGGCGCGTGGCGTACACGTCGAACCAGCGCGACAGCCCCTTTGCCTCGTTTTCGAAGCGCACCGGCTCGCCCGTGCTGGCAACGCGCCCGTAGATATCGAACCAGTGCTGTTCGTGACCCGGCACCATGTCACGCATGGTCTTGCCGACCGCGTCGACGAGGCCCGTGTGCTTGATGAACGCCGGATTGGTTTCAATGAAGCGGAAGTCGCATGGCGCGCCATTGGCGTCGAACAGCATATCGATCACGCACAGGCCTTCGTCGATCGAGTTGAATACCGTACGGTAGCGTTCCTCACTCGCGTGCAGTTGCTGCTCGGTCTCGCGCTGGCGGGTGGCGTCGATGATGACGCCGCGCACGGCTGCGGCCACGCCGTCCCCGTCCGTGTCGACATGACCGCGCGCCATCACCCAGCGCCAGCTGCCGCCCGGCAAACGGATCCGGTAGGTGGCGCCATAGGCGCTGCATGCGGCGATCGCGGCGCTGATCTCGGCAGTTGTCGACTCGACGTCATCGGGATGGATGGCGGCCAGGTAGCGGGCCAGCGGCGCACTGCTGCGCTCGTGGCGGGGCACGCCAAACAGGTCGGCCACGCGCTCGTCGGCCTCAACGCGATCGGCGCCGATATCCCACGACCAGATGCCCAGCTCGGCAGCTTCGATGATGCGCGCGAGGCGCCGGCTGGTGTCGTCGAGCGCCACCTCGGCGCGTCGGCGCTCGATCTGTGTGTCGAAGGCAGCAGTGTAAAAGCGCGCTTTGGCGCGCAGGATCGTCGGCGAGAGTGGTTCTGTGAGTACGGCAATGACGCCGGCGTCGTACAGCGCCTCGTGCGACATCGGCAGCGGCAGCGGCAAGCCCATCGCGACGATGGGCGTCAGGCTCGACCGTGCATTGCTGCTCACGGCGGTCACGACGGCAAGCATGCCTTCAGCGTCACCCGCGTAGCCGACCAGCACCAGGGCGAAATCCCGGCGCTGTACCTGCGCCAGGCCCTCTTCGAGGGAAGTCGCATGCACGACCGCCCTGCCAAGTTCGCGCGCGACCTCCGTCACGACCGGATCGACGGTGGCATGCTTGCAGATGAACAGGATACAACTACTAATGAGACTGTCGGGACAGTCGTTCTGAGTGTTCAACATGCGCCTGGCTTGCGAGTGTGTTTACTCTGACAATCTAATGCGCTGCTGAGCAAGTGTCAATGACAGTCTTGCTAGCAAACAATTCGACAGGCGCCGCTGGCGCCCGCCGGCGGCGCCACCGTATTACGGCTTTTCAGGCACCTGCTGCGATGGTACCGGGGTCTTCAGTGCCTCCGGCAGTGAATCGTCGATGCCGTTGCCCGGGGCCTGGCCGATGCGCCGTGCTTCATCGGAGTGCTGATCCAGACTGACTTCCTCGGCAACATCGAAGCGGCCGTCTTCGAAACCTTCCTCGCCCGGCAGCAGGTTTTCGGAGCGTTGTTCCTGCCCGCCGGTCGGTACCGGCGCGTCCGGCTTGCGGTCGGATTGTTCTTGATCGGTCATGATAATCTCCACGTCTGGTTTGATATGCGCCAATTATGTCGCAGCAACCGGGGGCAGGGCGCACGTCAACATCAGCGGCTGCTTGCATTGCGGGCGTGGCCCGCCGGTGGTCACGCGTTACGTGAATTTTATGCTCGGGAAATTGTCGCTCAGCTAGAATGCCCGCTGTTTCCTTCACTGTATCGTCATCATGTTCCGATTGTCCTTTGCCGGTATCGTCGCCCGGGTTGCATTCGCCGGCGCGCTGCTGGCCTCCGCGGCCGCTCAGGCCGCGAGTTGCCCTGTCCATTATCTCGACGGCCGTCCGCCGGAAATCCAGAACCAGAAGCTGGCCGTGTCCACGCGCGAACTGTGTTACGGCGTATTTGGCGTCGTGCATTCCGGCGTGACCCGCACGCCATTGTGGTCCGCCGAATATGTGCGCGCCGATAATCTCAAGCGTGCCCAAGGGCTCGACCGGGACGATAAATTCCACGCCGAGTCGCGTCTGCCGCGGGGCCAGCGCGCCGAGCTGTCCGATTATGCCCGCAGCGGCTTCGACCGCGGCCACCTGGCGCCGAACGCGAACATGCCCGACCGCCGCACCCAGCGCGAAAGCTTTTCGCTCGCCAATATGGTCCCGCAGGACCGCGATCATAACCGCAAGATCTGGGCGCCGATCGAAGGCGCCGTGCGCACGATGGCAAAGAAAGAAGGCGAGCTGTACGTGATTACGGGGCCGGCATTTTTGGGCACGAGCCTGAAAAAAGTCGGCAACGTGATCGTGCCGACCCATCTGTACAAGGTGGTCTACAGCCCGCGCCAGCGCCTGGGCGCGGCCTGGCTGACCGAAAACCGGGCCGATGCCCCGATCAATGTCGTGCCGGTGGCGGAGCTCGAGCGGATCGTCGGCATCGAATTGCTGCCGTCGCTGAGCTCGAAGCAGAAGGAACGCATGCTGCGCCTGCCGACGATCAAGCCATCCAAGAAACGTTCATAACACGGAGGATCCATGAGCAAGAAAAAACCCGTCAGCTTTGTCCCGTTCGCCAATGAAGCCGATGTCATCGGGATCGGCGACCTGACCCTGGAAAACCGGCTCGACCGCATCACGATCTCCGGCGACGTCGACCTGACTGCGGACGTGCCCGGTCTGACGCACGCCCGTCGCCTGCACGCCGTACTGGGCGACATCGTCGCCGCGCTGGAAGCCCGCGAGTCCTCTGGCGAGTTGCCGGCGCAATTACCGCCGCCTGAAGTCAAGACGATCGACAATCCATTCGCCTGACGCATGTGTCAGGCAGAACTAAATTTCCGCTCGTCAATGGTGTGCGAGTTCCACCGAGAATAGAGTAATGTTGACAACATAGCGCGAACGAAAGAGGCGGCGTCGCCGCCCGCGCACGACCTACTATTTCGGAGGAACGACCATGCAACATACCCTCGTCGCGGTGTTCGATAACCGCACTGATGCACAAAACGCCATGAACGAATTGCTGTCATCGGGCTTTACCCGCACCGATGTGCGACTGTCGACCGCCGATGCAGACACGATTGGTCAGAGCGATAGCCTGAACGCATCGTCCGATCTGGATACGACCCGCAGCGCCGATGGCGACACGGGCATCACGGCCAGCATCAAGAATTTCTTCGGCGACCTGTTCGGTTCGGATAACGCCGAACACGCCAACCGTTACGAAGGCGCGGTCAACCGCGGTAGCCATGTGCTGACGCTGGTGGCGAGCTCGCTGCCGGAAGTCGAGCGCGGCGCCGACATCGTCGAACGCTACGGTCCGACCGACATCGATGAAACCTCGAGCGGCACGCCAGATCTGGCCTCGACCGGCTTTAGCAGCGGCGCAATGCACGCTGGCAGCACGATCGGCATGCAGCAGGCATCGTCGATGTCGGCGCAGTCGAGCTCGACCCCAACCTCGACTGGCGCTGGTTCGGTGCAAGCCGCAGCGATCCCGTCGCTGGACAATCCAGGCGACCGTCAGTTGTTCCAGCACCAGGAATCGCTGGGCACGTCCGATCTGACCAACTCGACGCACCAGGAACCACTGGGCCAGAGCGGCCTGACCGCCACTGGCGGGACGTCGCTGCAAGGCTCGACCCTGCGTGACACGGCGATCCAGGGTTCGGCTCTCGATGGTTCGATCCGCCAGGGTTCGACCGCCGTTGACCGTGGCGACTCGCTCCAGCGCGATACGACGATGAGCAACACCAGCAACACCAGCGGCGTCGGTAGTGCAGGCACCAGCGGCACCCAGTTCACCGACAAGCAGCGTAACGGCGTGCGCATCTTCTCGCGCGGCCAGTCCGATGCAGCTCTGGGCACGGCGCCGGGTTTTGATTCGGGTTCGGGCAGCAGCGCGATGGGTTCCCTGAACAGTGACGACACCTATTACCGCAATCATTTCGACACCACGTACGGCGCGACTGGCGCATCGTACGACGAGTACGCACCTGCGTACAGCTATGGCAGCGAAGCTGCCCGCAGCGGCCGTTACACCAACGGCGCCTGGGACGATATCGAAACCGACCTGCGCAACGACTGGGACAGCCGCTACGCGACCGGTGGCGAGCCATCGACCTGGGAAAAGATGAAGGCCGCCGTGCGTCACGGTTGGGAGCGCATGACCGGTGACAACGACGACGATCAGTACCGCAGCCACTACGACAGCACCTATGCGTCGACCGGCGAAAAGTATGACGACCTCAAGCCGGCCTATTCGTACGGCACCGAAATGCGCCGTAGCGAGATGTATCGTAACCGTCCATGGGACGATGTCGAGACCGACCTGCGCACTGGCTGGGACAGCCGCATCGACGGCACCCGCGAATTTTCCACCACTGGCAGCGACAGCAGCGAGCCATCGGCCTGGGATCGCGTTAAGAACGCCGTGCGTCATGGCTGGGACAAGATGACCGACGACAATGACGACGACATCTACTACCGCAACCACTGGAATTCGGTCTACGGCAGCACCGGCGGCGCCTACGACGAATTCCGTCCGGCCTATAACTACGGCACCGAGATGGCGCGTGAAGAAAAGTACCGCAACCGTCCATGGACCGAAGTCGAAGCCGATCTGCGCAGCGATTGGGACAACCGTTATCCGGGCGAGCAATCGACCTGGGACAAGATGAAGTCGGCGGTTCGTCACGGCTGGGAACGCATGATGCGTTAAGCCTGTCGGGTCATTGACAGAAGTAAGAACGGCGCCTGTTGGCGCCGTTTTTTTGTTTCATCCGCGGTATCCCAAAGGTTTGGCGTAGGGTGGTAGAGTGACCGGGACGCGCACTCCGGGACGCGCTGTCACGCCGCCTCGGTCATCGGCAGGCTGATCCGGTTGCGCCCCAGGTGCTTGGCCCGGTACAGGGCTGCATCCGCAATCGCGACCAGCTGGTTGGCATGGTTGTCCGGCCCGGCGATGGCCGTGGCCGCACCGATCGACACGGTGACGTGGCCGGCGGCGAAGCGGCATGGCAACTGCAGTTGTTCGACCCGGCTGCGGATGCGCTCGGCCACGATGGCCGCGCCCTTGAGCGACTGGTTCGGCAGCACCACGGCGAATTCTTCGCCACCGTAGCGCGCCACCAGGTCATTGGCCCGCATTTCGCTGGCCACGGCGCGTGCAACGCGCTTCAGGCATTCGTCGCCGCCCAGGTGGCCATGGGCGTCGTTATAGGCCTTGAAATTGTCGACGTCGACCATTAACAGCGAGAGCGGCTGCACCTGACGCAGTGCGCGCGCCCATTCCGCTTGCAGCGTGTCATCGAAGCAGCGCCGGTTCGCCAGGCCTGTCAGGCCGTCGCGGGTTGCCAGTTGCTCCAGCGCCGCCTGGGCCATCTTTTCATCGGTCAGGTCGCGCAGGGTTTCGACCACCGCCGACAACTGGCCGTTGGCGCCGAAGATCGGACTGGCGTCTGCCGCCAGGTAGCGCCGGCGGCCGGCGCGCGGCATGTCGCACCAGCTCTCGATGGACAGACCCGGCGTGGCGCGCCCGGCATCGGTCGTGGCAGCCAGTGCCTCGCCTGCCTGAGCCGGATCGCAACCGGTGCGCAGGACGAGATCGGCGAGGGTGGGCCGCTGGACGTCGTAGAAGCTGCGCCAATGGTCGCCCGTGCCAAGCACTTCGGGCGCGGGCACACCCGTCAGCTGCTCACAGGCACGGTTCCAGATCGTCACGCGCGCATGGGTATCGAGCACGAAGACCGGTACCGACAGGCTTTCCATCAACTGACCGACGAAGGCGACGTCCTGGAGCAGGGCTGTCGGGTATGCCGCGCTGCTGCTTGTGTTGATCATGAGCAGTCCTCTGCGAGTGGTAGCGCTTCGGTTTGCGGCAACCGGGTAGCTGCCGTCAGGAACCGATTCTGCTACTCGCATCAAGACATGCTATTGATCTTTAGCAAGGAGGTTTGAGCGTTGTGTTTAACGTACACGGTTGTGCGGTCGCACGCCGCTCATCACACGCCGCTCATCACACGCTGATCATGCAACCACGGCCATTTCCGCAGCAAGTTCGGCAGCGGGATTCCTGACTGGCAGTGACAGGGACCAGCGCCCGGCATGCCCGGCGGTGGCAACGACGCGCAGCACGCCGCCCATGGCGCGGATCTGGTCGATCAGCTCGGCCGGCAGCGAGGCGACTTCGCCAGGGGCGCTGGCGCAGCCATCGATCTCCAGGCCGAGCGAGCTCGCGTTTTCCAGCAGGCGCACATGCAGTTCGCCGTGCTGGACGCGCGCAGCAGTGGCGAGCACATCCTGCAGCACACGAAACACGGCCAGCCGCGCGGCGCGATCCTGGCTGGCGCGCGAGCTGGGGTCGACGCCGGCCTCGAAACGATAGCGCATGCCGTACAGGTGCGCGTGCTCGGCCAGGCAACGTTCGAGCGCGTGGCGCAGGCCATCGCCCGGACCGAAGCCGCGCAAGCCGCTCGCTACCGCGCGCACGGCGCCGATCGCACCGTCGATGTGCGCCATGGCGCTGTCCAGGCGACTGGCCAGGGCCGGCGCCTGGGCCGTGGCGGCGCTGTCGTACAGGTTCGAGAGATCGGCGCGCAGGGTCAGCAGGCGGCGCCCCAGTTCGTTCTGCAGTTCGCGCGCGATCCGCGTGCGTTCACTGTCGCGGACATCTTCGTTCTGGCGCACCAGGCGGTAGACGACGTCGTGGTTGTCCGCCAGTGCCTGCTCGGACTGCGCGCGCGATTCCCGTTCAGCCGCCAGTTGCCCGTGCAGGGCCCGGGCCCTTTCCTCCAGGCCCATGCTGCGGCGCAGGCTCAGGCATGCCAGCACCAGCGCCGCCATCGTCACCAGGATGCAAGCCAGCAGTTCCGGCGCGGCGCTGCGTAGGGGCATCGGCACCATGAAATACGCGTCACTCGCGCTGGCGCCGCTGGCGACGAAGGGCAAGGTCACCAGCAAAAAAGTCGGTTTGTTCATGATTGCCCTCGTCAAGGTGTTGTAAGTTTCCGTAAGAACTTACCGCTCCGCTCATGTAGGAATATTGTTCAGTCTCAAACCTGACGTTTCCGACACCGTCTCAGCGACCGGCCACTTCCGCTGCGCCGGCCAATGCGCCGCGCTATAATGGAAGGTTGACGAGAGGCTTAACGTGACTTACAGCATTAAAGAGATCTTCTATACCTTGCAGGGAGAGGGTGCCCACGCTGGCCGGCCAGCCGTATTCTGCCGCTTTTCCGGCTGCAATCTGTGGACTGGCCGCGAGCAGGACCGCGCCACATCGATCTGCCAGTTCTGCGATACCGATTTCGTCGGCACCGACGGCGAGCGCGGTGGCAAGTTCAAGGAAGCGGCGCTGCTCGCCGCCGAGATCGACGGCCTGTGGCCTGCTACCTATCCGGCTAGCAAATATGTCGTATTTACGGGTGGCGAGCCGCTGCTGCAGCTCGACCGCGCCCTGATCGACGCCATGCACGAGCGCGGCTTCACCATCGCCATTGAAACAAATGGCACGCTGCCGGTGCCCGACGGCGTCGACTGGATCTGCGTCAGCCCCAAGATGGGCTCGACGCTGGTCGTTGAAAAAGGTAGCGAGATCAAGGTGGTCATCCCGCAAATCGGGCAAGACCTGGCCGCCTACGAGCGGCTCGACTTCGACCATTTCTTCGTGCAGGCCATGGATGGGCCGCTGGCGGCGCAGAATATCCGCCTGGCCATCGAGACCTGCCGCGCCAATCCGAAATGGAAGCTGAGCCTGCAGACCCACAAGCTGCTCCAGATTCCCTGACTTATCCACTCCATTACCTAGTAAAGCAGCAATGTTGACCATTACCCGCAAGCTTGAATTCGATGCCGGACACCGGATTCCCGACCACAAGAGCCAGTGCCGCAACCTGCACGGGCATCGCTACACCCTCGAGATCACGCTGACCGGCGAAGTCATCGACGCTGACGGAAATTCCGACAACGGCATGATCATGGATTTCTCCGACGTCAAGGCACTGGCCAAGCAGCATCTGGTCGACGTGTGGGACCATGCTTTCATCGTGTACGAAAAGGATGACAAGGTGCTGGATTTCCTGTCGTCGCTGCCCGATCACAAGACCGTGGTGATTGACCGTATCCCCACGGTGGAAAACCTCGCGCAAGTGGCCTTCACGATCCTCAGGACCGTGTTCATCGACCGCTTTGGTACCGGCCTGCGCCTGCACAAGCTCGTGCTGCACGAAACGCCAAATTGCTGGGCCGAGATTACCGATGCCTGACATGCCGTCCGCAGTCGTGCATGACCATGCTGCGGATGCGGCGCACGCGCGTTTCATGGCGCTCGCCCTGGCCCAGGCGCAACTGGCGTGGGACCGTGGCGAAGTGCCAGTCGGCGCTGTCGTGGTCAAGGATGGCGAAGTCATCGCGACCGGTTTCAACCAGCCGATCAGCGGCCACGACCCGACGGCGCATGCCGAAATCGTGGCGCTGCGCGCCGCCGCCGACAAGCTGGGCAACTACCGGCTGCCTGGCTGCGAGCTGTATGTAACGCTCGAGCCGTGCATCATGTGCTCGGGCGCGATGATGCATGCGCGCCTGGCGCGTGTCATCTATGCGGCAACCGACCCGAAGACCGGCGCCTGCGGCTCGGTCGTGAACCTGTTTGACGAGCCATCGCTGAATCATCACACCGACGTGGTCGGCGGTGTGATGGCCGATCAGGCCAGCAGCCTGTTGCGTGCCTTTTTTGCCGAACGGCGTGCATTGGCAAAGAAGGCCAGCCCGGTCTGACCCTTCGCGGGTGAGTTGGCTGGCGCTGCTGTCCAACCTTGATCGGCACCGGTAGGCGCGGTAAGATGTTTCCAGATTCCACACACGTCTTCCCGCCCACCAGTGATCACTTCCCGTCTCGGCATCGCCATCGTGGCACCCGCCGGCTGCACCAACGATCCGTTCGCCGTCGAGCGCGCCATCGCACGCTTTGAAGCGCAGGGCTGCCTGGTCCGCAACTACTACGATCACAGCTGCATCCACCAGCGCTTTGGCGGCACCGACGAAGCGCGTCTTGCGCAACTGCACGCGGCGGTACTGGACCCCGATATCCACCTGATCATCGCGCTGCGCGGCGGTTACGGTATCAGCCGCTTGCTGCCGGCCATCGATTTCGATGCGATTGCCGCCAGCGGCAAGATCGTCGTCGGCTTTTCCGATGTCACGGCCCTGCACATGGGCCTGATGGCCAGAACAGGCACGCTCAGCTACGCCGGGCCGATGGTGGCCGGCGACTTCGGCGCCGAAGAGCCGGTGCCATTCACGCTCGACGATTTCTGGGCCTGCCTGGCCGGCCCGACGCACACGATCCGCGAAACCGTCAGCGGCAACCCGCAGATTGATGTGCGCGGGACGGTCTGGGGCGGCAACCTCGCCATGATCGGCTCGCTCATCGGCACGCCATACTTTCCGCAGATCGACAGCGGCATCCTGTGGCTCGAGGACATCAGCGAACATCCGTATCGTGTCGAGAGACTGCTGCTGCAGCTGATGCAGACGGGTGTGCTCGAACGCCAGCAAGCCGTGGTGCTGGGCGATTTTTCAGGCTACCGCCTGGGGCCGCTGGACAACGGCTACGACTTTGACGCCATGCTCGAGTATGTGCGCCGCACGTTGCCGGTGCCCGTGCTCACGGGGTTGAGTTTTGGCCATATTCCACGGCGCGTCACGATCCCGTTCGGCGCGCAAGGGCGCCTGCAGTCAGACGCCGACGGTTTCAGCCTGCTGCTGTCGGACTACCCGACCGTGCGTCGCGCTTGAACGCGCACTAGTCAACGGCACCCGGTAACGGCGCCCGCCAATCCAGCCCATTCGCCCTGGATGGCATGCGATGGTAAAATAGCCGGTTAATCAAATACGCTTTTTGGGGTCATACAGTGCTATCCACAGCCAACATCACGATGCAATTCGGCGCCAAGCCGCTCTTCGAGAACATTTCCGTGCGCTTCGGCGACGGCAACCGCTACGGCCTGATCGGCGCCAACGGCTGCGGCAAGTCGACGTTCATGAAAATCCTGGGCGGCGACCTCGAGCCGTCCGCCGGTAACGTCAGCCTCGATCCGGGCGAGCGCCTGGGCAAGCTGCGCCAGGACCAGTTCGCCTACGAAGATACGCGCGTGCTCGACGTCGTCATGATGGGCCACACCGAGCTGTGGAACGCGATCGCCGAACGCGATGCGATCTACGCCAACCTCGAAGCCACCGACGACGACTACATGAAAGCCGCCGAGCTCGAAGGCAAGGTCGCCGAATACGATGGTTACTCGGCCGAAGCGCGCGCCGGCGAACTGCTGCTGGGCCTGGGTATCGGCACCGAGCTGCACCAGGGCCCGATGAGCGCCGTGGCGCCGGGCTGGAAGCTGCGCGTGCTGCTGGCGCAGGCGCTGTTCTCGAATCCGGACATCCTGCTGCTCGACGAGCCGACCAACAACCTGGACATCAACACGATCCGCTGGCTGGAAGACATGCTCAACGAGCGTAACTCCACGATGATCATCATTTCCCACGATCGCCACTTCCTGAACCAGGTCTGCACGCACGTGGCCGACATGGACTACGGCACGCTGAAGGTGTATCCGGGTAACTACGACGAATACATGCTGGCGTCGACCCAGGCACGCAACCAGCAACTGTCGAACAATGCCAAGGCCAAGGAGAAGGTCGCGGAACTGCAGGACTTCGTGCGCCGCTTCTCGGCCAACAAGTCCAAGGCACGCCAGGCGACGTCGCGCGCCAAGCAGATCGACAAGATCAAGATCGAAGAGTTCAAGCCATCCTCGCGCGCCTATCCGTTCGTGCGCTTCGAAGGCGAGAAAAAGCTGCACCGCCTGGCGGTGGAAGCCGAGAACATCTCGAAGGCCTACGACCGTCAGCTGTTCAAGAATTTCTCGATCATGGTCGAGGCCGGCGAGCGCATCGCGATCATCGGCGCCAACGGCGCCGGCAAGACCACGCTGCTGCGCACGATTGGCGGCGAGCTGTGCGGTCTGCAGCCGGATGGCGGCCGCGTCAAGTGGGCCGAGAACGCCAATCCTGGCTACATGCCGCAGGATCCGACCGAAGAATTCGCGGTGGGCGACAACCTGACCGACTGGATGGGCCAGTGGACGCAAGAAGGTGACGACGATCAGGCCGTGCGCTCGATCCTGGGTCGCCTGCTGTTTGGCGGCGACGAAGTCAAGAAATCGGTCAACGTGCTGTCCGGTGGTGAGAAGGGCCGCATGATGTACGGCAAGCTGATGCTGGGCCGTCACAACGTGCTGCTGCTCGATGAGCCGACCAACCACATGGACATGGAATCGATCGAGTCGCTGAACATCGCGCTGGACAAGTATGCCGGCACCCTGATCTTCGTCTCGCACGATCGCGAATTCGTCTCGTCGCTGGCCACGCGCGTGCTGGAAATCCGTGAAAACGAGATCGTCGACTTCCGTGGCAACTACGAGGAATACCTGGCGAGCCAGGGCATCGACGCGTAATGTAGTAGTGGCAGGGGCGGCGCGTTCGGCGCGCCTCCTGCCAAGGAGACCGAGAAGAGTATGGACACCGTACCGATCAAGACATACGAATACGACCGGCCCCAGGCCGGTCTGGCCTGCACCGCCGAGGCCTGGGCACGCATTCCCAGCGCGCCCGAACTGGCCGAGCGCAACGCGCTCAAGGACAAGATCCGGCGCCTGCTGAAAGAAAAAGGCGCGGTCCTTGTCGCCCACTATTACGTGGACGCCGACCTGCAGGACCTGGCCGAAGAAACGGGCGGCTGCGTGTCCGACTCGCTCGAAATGGCACGCTTCGGCCGTGACCACGCGGCGCAGACGCTGGTCGTGGCCGGCGTGCGCTTCATGGGCGAAACGGCCAAGATCCTCAGCCCCGAAAAAACCATCCTGATGCCCGATCTCGACGCGACCTGTTCGCTCGACCTCGGCTGCCCGGCCGACGAGTTCGCAGCGTTCTGCGATCAGCATCCCGACCGCACCGTCGTCGTCTACGCCAACACGAGTGCCGCAGTCAAAGCGCGCGCCGACTGGATGGTAACGTCGTCCATTGGCCTGGACATCGTGGCCGAGCTGCACGCGCAGGGCAAGAAAATCCTGTGGGCGCCCGACCGCCACCTGGGCTCGTACATCCAGACCAAGACCGGCGCCGACATGCTGCTATGGCAGGGCTCGTGCCTCGTGCACGACGAGTTCAAGGGCATCGAACTCGACCTGCTCAAGGCCGAGTACCCACTGGCCAAGGTGCTGGTGCACCCGGAGTCGCCAGCGAACGTCGTCGCGCAGGCTGACGTGGTCGGCTCGACCACGCAGCTGATCAACGCCGCGCAGACGCTGGACGCTACCCACTTCATCGTCGCAACCGACAACGGCATCCTGCACAAGATGAAGATGGCCGCGCCTGGCAAGACCTTCATCGAAGCGCCGACCGCCGGCAACAGCGCCACCTGCAAGAGCTGCGCGCATTGCCCGTGGATGGCGATGAACGGTCTGCGCAATCTGGCGGAGGTGCTCGAATCAGGCGCCAATCAAGTGCATGTCGACCCTGCTGTTGGCCTGCAAGCCAAGCGCGCCATCGACCGCATGCTCGATTTTGCTGCGGCCAAACGCGCCAAGGCGTTGCCAACCGGCGCGCTCGAACAGAATGCCCCCATGTTTTCCGGAGTCGGCCCCGCATGACCAGTCTGCACAATCCCCACGCCCAGTTTGACGACAAACTGCAGGCGGCGTTCGAACAGAATATCCTGGCCGCGCTGCTGGAAGACATCGGCAGCGGCGACCTGACCGGCAAACTCGTGTCCAACGACACCCGCGTCAGCGCGCGCGTGATCGTGCGCGAAGCGGCCGTGCTGTGTGGCGCCCCGTGGTTCGAGGGCGTCATGCTCGCGGTTGATCAGGACACCGACATTGAGTGGCAATTCGCCGAAGGCGACCTGATGCCGGCCAACAGCACCGTCTGCACCATCACGGCCAATCCGCGCGCGCTGCTCACGGCCGAGCGCGCCGCGCTGAACTTCCTGCAACTGCTGTCTGGCGTGGCCACTGCCACCCGGCGCTACGTCGATGTCATCGCTGGCACCAGTGCGGCGATCCTCGATACGCGCAAGACGTTGCCGGGCCTGCGCCAGGCGCAGAAGTACGCGGTGCGGGTTGGTGGGGGCAAAAACCAGCGCATGGCGCTGTATGACGGCATCCTGATCAAGGAAAACCACATTGCCGCTGCCGGGGGCGTTACGCCCGCGCTGACGGCGGCCGCCAGTCTGAACGCCGGCGCGCCGGTGCAGATCGAAGTCGAAACCATCGCCCAGCTTGAAGAAGCACTGGCGGCCGGCGTCAAGTCGGTCCTGCTCGATAACTTTGACCTGGCGATGATGCGCGAGGCCGTGCAGGTGAATGCCGGCCGTGCGCTGCTGGAAGCGTCGGGTGGCATCAATCTGGACACCGTGCGCGCGATTGCCGAAACAGGTGTGGACCGCATTTCCATCGGCAGCCTGACCAAGGATGTGCACGCCACCGATTACTCGCTGCGCATCGTCTGATCGCACCGCTCAACTCTCAGACTTCATTATGTCGATCACCACCAAACTGAAACGTTCGCTTGTGTTCCGCCTGTTCTGGCTCGGCTTCGGCCTGCTGCTGGGTGTGCCCCAGTTGATGGACGGTATTCTCTACAATATGAAGGGCGAACTGTTCTTCGGCATCGGCATGCTGCTGGTCGGTATTCGCGGCTTCCTGCGCCCGGTCGTGTTGAGCCGGGCGATGGCGATGCAACGCGATGCTGCAGCGTCGGATGCGTCGATTGGGTCGCCCGTGTTGCACGGCGTGCTGTCGATCGCGATGGCGGCGGCGTTGATCACTGGCCTGGTGATCAAGTTCAGCAATAATTAGTAGGGTGGACGGCTGTGCCGTCCACGCGTTCATTCATCTGTTGCGCGCCACAAAATCGGCTTAATTTGAACGCGTGGGCGGGAAACCCGCCTCGCCGGCCGCGCCCACCCTACGGCAATCCGGCCACGATCGGCAAGACCCGCTCCGCGGATGCTTCCAGCTTGAGCGTCAGCATGTCGTCAGCGCGCGTACGCCCGAGGTTCAGCGCCGCAATCGGTTTGCCGGCCGCTTCGGCCAGCCGGCAGAAGCGAAATCCCGAATACACCATCAGCGACGAGCCGACCACCAGCAGTGCGTCGGCCGCTTCCATCCGTGCCAGCGCGGCTGCCGTGCGCGCCGCCGGTACATTGTCGCCAAAGAACACGACGTCGGGCATCAGCATGCCGCCACAGTGCACGCATGCCGGCGCCGTGAATTCCGTCACCGCATCCGGATCGATCTCGGCGTCGCCATCGGGCAGCGGCTGCGCGAGCACTTGGCGCAGGCCCGGATTGTCCGCTTCCAGTTGCATCTGCAGCGCAGCGCGCGTGAAGTTTGCGCCGCAGCCGAGGCACGTCACGTGGTGGATATTGCCATGCAATTCCAGCACATCGCGACTGCCCGCCTGGGTATGCAGGCCATCGACGTTTTGCGTCAGGATCGAGCCGATGCGGTTGTCCGCACCAAGCGCGGCCAGCGCGCGGTGACCAGCATTGGGCGCAGCGCCCGACATCATCCGCCAGCCCACCATGCTGCGCGCCCAATAGCGGCGCTGGATTGCCGGGTCGCGCCGGAATTCGGGGCCCTGGATCGGGACCCGGCCGCGCCGCACGCCATCCCGGTCGCGGTAATCGGGAATGCCGGACGCCGTTGACAGGCCGGCGCCGGTCAGCACCAACGCACGTGGATACTGTTCGAGAAACGCGGCCAACTGCGTGGCCGCGTGGTGTTCGCTGAGTGGGTTGCCGAGTTCGTCGTTCATGGGTGGAATCGTACCACCGCTCCGCAATCAGCGCGCCGACACGACAATCCCGCCGACGATGAGGCCGAACGCCGCCACGTGGTACAACTGCGGCAGTTCGCCCAGGAAGGCGACCGACAGCAGCGCCGTAAACAGCGGCGTCAGATTGATGAAGAACGCACTGATCCCGGGGCCGGCGCGCTGCACGCCCGCGCCCCAGCAGCGCATGGCGATGATCGCCGGCCCGATCGCCAGGTACAGCAGGGCGGCGGCAAGGGGCCAGCTCCAGACGATCTGGGGCGTGCTCAGCGCCCACTCGCCGCCGGCCAGCGCGGCCGACCACAGGACGCCATACGCTACCTGGGCCAGCAGAAAAGCTGCCCAGTCCGCACGCAGGGCCGGCACATCGTTCTTTTGCAGTAGCGACCAGCTGTAGAACGACCAGACAATCGTCGCCACGATCATGATCAGGTCGCCGGCCACCAGGCGCAGCGCGGCCAGCTCGGCCAGGCTGCCCCGGCACATGACGACCAGCACGCCGGCAATCGACAGCACGGCGCCGCCGATCTGGCGCCCCTTGACCGGCACGTTATAGAACAGCCGGCCGACCAGCAGCATCCAGACCGGCACGCCGGACGCAACGAGCGTCACGTTCAGCGGCGAGGAGGTCGTCAGCGCCAGATATTGCATCGAGTTGTACAGGCCGATGCCCAGCAGGCCGAGCAGGGCGTAGCGGCGCCAGTTGCGCAGCACGCCGTTGCCAGGGCGCAGCGCAGCGCGGCCCAGCACAAGCAGGATCACGAGGGCGATCGACCAGCGCAGCAGGTTGAGCGTCATTGGCGGCATGGCGTCGCGCACGAGGCGGCCGATGATGGCATTGCCCGCCCACAGTACGGGCGGGATGCTCAGCAGCAGGACGGTGGTGAGCGAAAGCCGCTGCCGTTCCATGCTAGCGTCGGCGCGGCGTCAGCACGCTCGGGAGTGCCTTGGGCAGGGTGTCCGGGAAATCGCGTGAATAGTGCAGGCCGCGGCTTTCGTGGCGCGACATGGCGCTTTTGACGATCAGGTGCGCCACTTCGACCAGGTTGCGCAGCTCGAGCAGATCGGGCGTGATGCGGAAGTTGCGGTAGTACTCGTCGATCTCTTCCTTGAGCAGCTTGATCCGGTGCAGCGCGCGTTCGAGGCGCTTGGTCGTGCGCACGATGCCGACGTAATTCCACATGAAGCGGCGCAGCTCGTCCCAGTTGTGGGCGATCACCACTTCTTCGTCGGCGTTCGTCACGCGGCTGGCATCCCAGTCCGGCAGCGCAGGGTTGGCAATTGCCGGACTCGCCGCGATCTGCTGCGCACAGGCACGGCCGACGACGACGCATTCGAGCAGCGAATTGCTGGCCAGCCGGTTGGCGCCATGCAAGCCCGTGCAGGCGACTTCGCCCACCGCATACAGGCCGGGGATATCGGTGCGCCCGGCCAGATCGGTGACGACGCCACCGCAAGTAAAGTGCACGGCCGGCACGACGGGGATCGGTTGCTGCGTGATGTCGATGCCGAGCTCAAGGCAGCGCGCATGGATGGTCGGGAAGTGCTCCATCAAAAATTCGGGTGGCTGGTGGCTGATGTCGAGGTTGACGTAATCGAGGCCCCGTTTCTTCATCTCGAAGTCAATGGCGCGTGCCACGACGTCGCGCGGCGCCAGTTCGCCACGCGCGTCATGCGCCGGCATGAAGCGCTCGCCCGCCTGTGCGCCCGCTTCGGGCGGCAGTTTGAGCAAGCCGCCTTCGCCCCTGATCGCTTCGGTGATCAGGAATGATTTCGCATACGGGTGATACAGGCAGGTCGGGTGGAACTGGATGAACTCCATGTTCGACACCCGGCAGCCGGCGCGCCAGGCCATCGCAATGCCGTCGCCGGTGGCGGTGTCGGGGTTCGTCGTGTACAGATAGACCTTGCCGGCGCCGCCCGTGGCCAGCACCGTGTGTTCCGCCTCGAAGGTCAGCACGTCGCCACTGTTCACATCCTGTACGTGCAGGCCGTAGCAGCGCGGCTGGCTGCCATGTGCCACCTTGGGCCGCAGCTTGGCGGACGTGATGACGTCGATCGCGACATGGTGCTCGAACAGCGAAATATTCGGATGGGCGCGCACCTTCTGTTCCAGCGTGACTTGCACGGCGTATCCGGTGGCGTCTGCCGCATGGATGATCCGTCGCTGGCCGTGGCCGCCTTCGCGCGTCAGGTGAAAGCCCATTTCAGCGGTGGCGTCACGCGTGAACGGCACACCCTGATCGATCAGCCATTCGATCGCTTCGCGCCCGTGTTCGACGATGTAACGGGTGGCCGTTTCGTCGCACAGACCGGCGCCGGCGACCAGGGTATCGGCCACGTGCTGCTCGTGGCTGTCGCCCGAATCGAGCACTGCCGCGATACCACCCTGGGCCCAGGCGCTGGCGCCGTCGAGGAGGGTGCGCTTGGAGATGATGGCAACCTTGCGGGTCTGGGCCAGGTGCAGGGCTACCGACAGGCCGGCCAGGCCGCTGCCGACGATCGCGACGTCGAATTTCATGGGATTGTTGAAATGTTTACAGAGGCAATACTATAAGCCATTTGTCACCGGCTGCGGGACGGCGTGACCAGGCCAACGTCATCCGCAGCGGGTCGCAAATGTACGCCCGCGCACCGAAGGCCGGCGTGCGGCGCGTTAGGATGAGTCATTACTCACCCAATCAAGGATTCACCATGACCGCAGATCGCACCCACGTAGCAGCCCTCGAAGACCGTATCGGATCCCTGCGCTTTGCCATGTTCACGTTCCGTGACCAGCACGACCACCTGGCCAGCCAGCCGATGACCAAGCAGGACGTCGATGCTGAAGGCGGCATCTGGTTCTTCGTGCACTCGGCCACCGACCTGTGGGACAGCATCGCGCACCAGCCAGAAGTGAACATCAGTTTCTCGGAACCTGACGACAGCACCTATGTGTCAGTCAGCGGCACCGCCGAGCGCATCGTCGATCGCGACAAGATTCGCAGCATGTGGAACCCGATGGTCCAGGCCTGGTTCCCGGCCGGCCCGGAAGACCAGCACGCCGTGCTCGTGCGCGTGGTTCCGCACGCAGCCGAGTACTGGGATTCGAACGACAGCAAGATGGTGCGCCTGTTTGCCGTCGCCAAGGCAGCCGTGACCGGCAAGCAGCCGGATCTGGATTCGGAGCACGGCACGATCAAGCTGTAAGTATTCCTTTGCACTAACTTGCGGCGGGGCATGAGAGTGGCGTAGAGTAGCCGCTCTCATTCAGAGCACACTCACTATGTTCCCAGCCTGGCCTCGCCGCATCCGATGATATCTCCCCTCGAACTGGCCGCGAACATCTTCACGGCTGTCGCCATCTTCCTGGCAGGCCGCAACAACGTCCACACCTGGTGGACCGGGATTGTTGGCTGCACCTTGTTTGGCTTGCTATTCATGGGGGCGCAGCTGTATGCCGACGTCGTGCTGCAAGCATTCTTTGTCGTGACGGGTATGCTGGGGTGGTGGCGCTGGTTGCATGGCAAGGGCGGCGCACCGCTGCCGATTACCAATGCGGGCTGGCGCACCATGGCTTGGATGGCGCCTGTCGGACTCATTGCCACTGGCGCGTATGGCGCTGCACTTCACTTCTATACCAATGCTTACGCACCGTTCATCGATTCGGCGGTGCTTGTGTTTTCCGTCATCGCGCAATTATTGATGATGGGGCGGCGCATCGAGAGCTGGCCGGTCTGGCTGTTGGTCAACACCATCGCCGCGCCGCTGTATTTCAGCCGTGGCTTGTACCTGACGGCGTTCCTGTACATGTGCTTCTGGGTGAATGCGATCGTGTCGTGGATGTGGTGGCGCAAATTGGCGAAGCAAGAGCAGGTTGCGGTACAGGCTTCAAGGGGTGCGTATGCTGCGGCAGGAGGCCCGCCGTGAAGTTTTGTGCTCCCTGGCCTGTGTGGACAGATGACCAGGCAAACATCGAAACCTTAGCGGCAGGCACAACTTGCATCAGCGCGTGAATGGCGGCAGATCACCTGCGTTTTGATTGCCACCCGTTTCCGGCGCGCCCATGCCGGTCACTTTCGGGCCAGCCTGGCCTGGCCGCGTATCCTGCGCGCCTGGATTAGTGTGCGTTGCTGCGGTATCGAGCGGTACCGTGCTTGGGGCTTCAGGCTGCGGCGCGGCGCTGCCGTCAGTGATAGGCGGCTCATTGCCGTCGGTACCGTCCGGCGCATTCACGTACGGTCCGGATTGATTGCGGGTCAGCCCCGGGCCGCCATTGCCGCCGGTTTCCGTCTGCGACTCATGCGATGGCGTCGCGCCTTGTTGGCCGCTGGTCTGGCCGCCGATACCGACCGTGGCGTCGTCCTGGGTTGCAGTCGTCGATGCGGGTGCGTTGCTGTTCATGGTAGTTCCCTTCGTAAAGTGGATGAACCATTGTCATGCAGGGCAGGGCGGACACGTATCGGCGCGCAGGGCATGGCGCTGTAGGACGAGAGCGCCCGTCACGGGTAATTCAGCAAAAATTTGGGGCATCCGCCCTTACGAAGCCCGGCAGCACAGTGTTATACTGTATATCCGTACAGTTATATTGTTCAGCGCTCATGCCTGTGTTCGTACCGATCAATCTCGACCCACTGCCACCAGCCGACCCTGATCGGGCGGCCGCCAGCCGGCTCGGTGCGGGCAGCTTCTCCAGCATGTACGATGAGCCGGTTACTTCCGCCACGAGCGACGCCGAACTGGCGCGCGAATACATCTCTCATGGCGAGCTCAGCCCTAAGTCGATTGCCAATCTGCAGAAGGAGCTGTATCGGTTCCTGACCTGGTGCCGCGAAGAAGCGGGCAAGACATTCCAGCAGCTGAACGTCGGCGACCTCAATCTGTACAAGGAATTCATCCGGCAACCGCCGCCCGCGTGGATCAGCACCACCAAATGGCCGCGCAACGATCCGCGTTATCGGCCATTCACCGGGCCACTGTCCGATACCAGCCGCCGCCAGGCGATGATCGCGATCAAGGGCGTGCTGACGTTTGCCGAGCAAACCGGTTATCTGCGCCGTAATCCTGCGCGGCTCGTGCGCAATGTCCGCGCTGCACACGCGAGCCGCATCACCCGTTACCTGAGCCCGGCTGCGATTGCCTATGCACTGGCTGCGGCCGAAGCACGTCCTGGCGACACCGAAGCCACTGCGCGTCAGCGCGCGCGTGATCGCTTCCTGCTGATCGCATTCGCCCAGACCGGCGCGCGCCTGAACGAAATCGTCAGCGCGAACATGGGCGCCGTCTATAGCGAGGGCGATGGCCGATGGTGGCTCGACGTGCTGGGCAAGGGCAACAAGCCGCGCCGCCTGCCGGCGCCCCCGGCTACGGTCGGCGCCTACCGCGATTATCGGCGCGCGTTCGGTCTGCTCGAGCAGACGAGCAGGGGGGATCGCATGCCACTCGTGCTGTCGAGCCGTACGAAAGAGTACGTGGGGATTACGGACGAAGCGGCATCCGAAGCGCTCAAGGCGATCTTCCAGCTCGCGGCGGATGACGCGGCGGCGAAAGGGGATGGCGACAGTGCATCGACGCTGAGGCTGGCATCACCGCACTGGCTGCGCCACAGCATGCTGACCAATCATGCCAATAGCGGGGTGCAGCTCAAGACACTGCAAGATACCGCAGGGCACGCGAATATCGCGACGACGGCAGCTTATCTGCACAAGACCGACCACGAGCGGCATGACGAGATTCTTCGTTCGAACGGTGACCGAGGCATCAACTAAAACGATAGAGAGGACGAGGTCTTCCATTTAGAAATGTAACTAACCAACACATAAAATAAAACCAAACAAAAATTCCAAAGCTGACTACTTCGGAAGCGACACGAAACCTCAAGCAAGTCTACAGAAAAGAGGTTGGCTCTGAATCAACGGTGGTCACCACAGATCGGCAGGGGAGGCGTTGCCACTTCCCCTATGCCATGACCGATTGCTCATACCGGGATGGACGACGTGCCGCCTTCCGCACTGCCGTAATTCTGTAACTCGTCGAGTGTCAGACGACGTTCGTTCAACGCCGTGATAATGGCGTCGAGCTGTTCATCATCGGGTTGGATATAGACGATTCGCTGTTCGAGCAGGTTATCCCAATACGGCGTGTAGGGAACGGCGGTCTCGGTCATGACCTTCGCAGCGAAAGTACCATCGTGCATTTCGCCGACGAGCGTGATGCGGGTTGTTGCGGGTACAGTATTCTGGACAGTGATGTTCATGGTGTGCCTTTGAGTGATCAGTCAGTGTTATCGCATTGTCACGCAGTCATCGGTTACGTGCAAATCACCGGCTGCGTGCCGTGCGCGGCTGTGGCGGATTGCTGCAGCCTGAAATGGATGGGAAGTGTAGATGCAGGCGGGCGCACGGCAATTAGCGAGAGCAGGGGAGCATGTCGTCGCTCGATTTTCTTGCGTGTTCAGCGCCCGCTGCACGTAGCCGGTTCCTGAGCAGCGTTGTATCTATCGGATCTTCAACCCGACACAACTCGGAACATAGATTGTCTACTCGACGGCACGGCACGCAATCATGCTGCGCCTGCCGCCGCTACCATCGTCGTAGCGCAAGCGATGGCATCCTCGAGACGGTCATTCCCCCAGAACATCTCGTCGCCAACGAAAAACATAGGCGCGCCAAAGATCCCGCGGGCCTGGGCATCGGCTGTGCGCGCACGCAGCGCGGCCTTGCAGGCATCTGTTTTAGCTGCCGCGATGATCTTTGCACTGTCAGCGCCAAGTCCGGCGAGAATCCCGGCCAGCACCGCCTCGTCGCCAATTTCGCGGTCGTCCACGAAATTGGCCAGCATGACCTGTTCACAGAAACCTTCAAGCCAGGACGTGCCTTCGCCCTGAAGTGCGATGCGCGCGGCAAGCAGCGCATTGCGGGGAAATACGGAAGGGCGTTGCCAGCGCAAGCCGTATTTGACGCACTGGCGGCGCATGTCACGCCAGACGTAATCGCCTTTCAGCGTCTGCAGCACGAATGGCGACGTCTCCCACCCGAGCGACTTGAAGATCGGGCCGAGCATGAACGGCTTCAGCTCGACACGCAGGTTGGCAGCGGCCGCTGCGCGCCGTATCCGCATCATGCTCAGGTAACTGTAGTTGCTGCCGAAATCGAACCAGAATTCGATGATGTTCATTGAGCGTGGATCCTGTCGTCGAAGATGAGGGGGCAACGGATCTCGATACCCTCAAGGGGAGGCGCTTCAGGTGATCGTTCCGAGCGGTGTGCGCGCCACCGGCTGCGGTTGGCGAACGGGTGTCAGGCAGGCGACCAGGAAGCCGGCGCCGGCCAGGCCCCAGATGACGGCGCTGATGAGTTCAAAAGTATTGCGCAGCTGCGGGTGATTGATCGCCAGCGGCAAGATCACTGCAGCACGCAACAGGCAGACGCCGGCCATGCCGGCCAGCATGAGGCGGGGTAGCGGTAGGCGCGGCAAGCGTCCCAATGCGGAGAAGGCGTAGGCCGCGCACACCGCCATGAGCAGTCCGATGATGCTGGTGCTCAATGGTGCCAGCCAGGTTCCGGCACGCGATGATGCCACCACCTGCTGCGGGGCATTGAAGAATATAAACCAGCCGGTTCCGCCAGCAATGGCAGCGAAGTGGATGAGGGCGCCGATAGCGCTTGTGATGCCAGCAAAATAGACAAGTGGGATGGCCAGGTTTTTCATCTGCGACTTTCAGCGAGGTGAGAGAAGATGACGGTAATGGCAAGGTGCAGCTAAGATATATTAGACATCGAGAGGCGTGAGAGTAACTCAGCCTGAAATAATCTCAATCGACATTAGATAATATATTGTCGAGTTAGGATTCGAAGCAGGTGTATGTCCTTGTCCCCTGTGCTTGATAAGGGTAGAGTCCCGAGCATGAACAAATATACGTTGCTTAATGAAAATTGAACATGTTTCTGCTGGTGCCAACCCCAATTCGCAACACAACGATGACCACATCGCAGTGTTCACATGCGCCGGCGTGAGCGACATTGTCGTCATTGACGGTGGCTCATCCGTGGCGGAACGGGATTACATCGACGAAGTACGCGGCGATGTCGCATGGTTCGTTCATGCATTTACCGATTCACTTCAAAAAATGCTGATACCAGGGCGCGATCAGCCTGATTGCGTCAGGATGGCGATTGCCGATGTTCGAGCGCAGTTCATGCACCTGACAGCCGGTCTCGACGTTCCAGTGCATGCGTGGCCAATTGCAGCAATGACCTGGTTGAGGATTTCGCATCACGACGAGGCTGCACGCGCTACGCTGTACTGCCTTGGCGACTGCAAGACGCTGCTGTACACGACCAGCGGGCCTTGTATCGACCTGGATCCATTCGTGAATCCACAGGAAGCTGTTCTGCAGGATGTGATTGCCAGATTGACAGCCGACGGTATCGAGGATCCGGCAAGTCGACGCGAACAGATGCTCCCGATGCTGCGAGCCCGCCGCGAATCACAAAACCTGGAGCCAGCGCCCGGTGTCCTGTGTCTTGATCCGGATGGGCCGTTCCAGGCGCGTCTACACAGTGTCGAACTGGCGCACGACGCAAGCGTTCTGGTGATGACCGATGGCTTCTATCGGCTGGTGGATCTCTACGGCTTGTACACTGATTCGGCGCTGGTGGAAGCGTGCATCACCCACGGGCTCAAGGCGCAACTCGACAAGTTGCGGAACTACGAGGCAACGGGTGCACGAACTGCAGAACGCGCGGTGAAAGCGTCAGACGATGCATCTGCAGCGATCTGGACCACATCGTAGATTGCGCTGAGAGGGAGGCACGCCTGACGTTCTATCTGCAATCTGCCATCCACACACATGGCGCATTTAACATAATATAGATTATGCGGTGTTTGACTTTTTGTTTGGCTGATTGCATTTTGAGCCACCAGCTAGCTAGTGCTCGTACCTAAAACCTTGCACTCTGCGTACCTAAACCATGCCACTCGGCGCAAAACTGCGTTTTCTGACGCTGTGTAGATAAGTTTAGGTAAAGACTGCGACTACTTTCTTCGAGAGACTAGCTTTAGGTACAGACCTGCCCATCGTCAATCCCGAGAGCTTCCAGATCCTCATCAGAACCGACGAGTCAGAGAAAATTTGGCGGCCCTAAACACGCTTGATGCGCTAGCGATGTCAGTGCTTTATTTACCGGGTGTACGACGTCGTTTTGGTGGGATTGCTAGCATTAAGCGCGATTGCCGAGCAACGGGTTTCGGTGCCTTAGCTATTCGCTCAAGCTGTTCGCGCAACTCGATGACTCGTGCACGCTCACCAGCAAGCGCACTGTCCAGCTCAGCCCTCTGCAGTTCGCTTCTTGCAGCTATATCTGCTGTACGATCACGCTCATCGGCGAGCAGTTCGGCCTTGGCCATGTAAGTGCCCAGCTCCTGGCTCTGCCGCGTAAACAGCACCTGAGTCACTTGAATCTGCGCTTGCATCTCTTCGAGCCGGCTTGCAGACGCTCTGCGCTCGGCATCGAGTTGCTTCTGCAATTTGACAATCCCTGTTCGCTCCCGGTCCAGGTCGATCAGGGTTCGTTTCTCCAGGTCCGTATAGCGCTGTTCTGCATCTAAAATGCGGGCACTGATCGTGTCGATTTTGGCTGCGTGCGCGATAGACATTTCTTCTATCTCGCGCTGTAGTCTATCGCTGCCGGCATTCGATTCCGCCAAGCGCAGATTCATTTCCAGCAAGGCAGCTGCACCGGCGCTGACCTCCTCACGCTGCTTAGCCGCATCAGCCTCTGCCCAGGCAGTTTCGGCGCGCGCATCTGCAAGCTGGGTTGATAGCTGGACAACTTGGTTTTCCAACCGGTTTTTCTCCGCCAGCGCGTTTTTGCGATCTTCCAAGGCGCTTTCCCGTAGCACTGTGATCGACTGATCAGCCGCCTCGCGGGCTACTGTCCAAATTTCACCAATGAGCTGACCAGCAGACTGCTTAAGCTGTTCTGGGACGTCTGCGTGCTGAAGGTCGACCCTGGCCCGTTCACGTAGATCGCTCCAGAACCGTCTCAACGCTTCTGTAGGCACGGACATGCTCCCCTTTCTGACAAGCTGATATAGCGAGTTTGTAGTTGGCATCTGGCCGTATCTGAAAAAAATCACCGCGCAAGCTTCGCGGTACAAATCGGCCGTGCGTGGAAAACGTTCACGAAGCGAATCGATGTCCGCCTGCATCGCGGCTGCGGTTTCGGTGTTGTCGAGCATAATGGTCTCCTCTAAGTGTCTGTAATACTACGTAAGACGTAGTAAAACCGTCGCCCTCTTCCAGAATTCTGACATTATTTGCATTATGTCGGCATTAACCGGGAAGGCCTTGACATATTTGACGGCGAGGCAAGCTCGCTCGATAAAACTGTGGAACAGTTGGAAAGAATCGGATAAAATTACCAGCATAAATTTACCACTGATTGTAGATCGTTGATTTTAAAGGAATGTTGTGGAAAGTTTCCCGAGAAAAGAGCTAGTGAAGGTTGTGCAATCGGGAATGACCGGGTCGCGTAGCGCTTTCGCGCTTGCAGTTGGTCGCTTTGCGTCCAAGCTCAAGCAGACCGACCTCGTACTGGCGCAAGAGCTTGCCCAATTTCTCTCTGTTGAAAACGTCATGCGCGGCGCAGGCGAATTCGCGCCGACCCCGGTTGATGCCGATTCGCGCATGGAACTGGTCGAAACCGTTTTTCCAGTTGTCGTGCCGAAAAAGCCTGTTTTTAGTGATGCTATCGAGGGGGTTCTATCTGATGTACTCAAGGAGTGGCGCAGCCTCGACCTGCTGATCCAGGAAGGCCTCGCTCCGGCGCGCATGCTGCTGTTTTGCGGACAGCCTGGCGTTGGCAAAACGCTTGCTGCTTACTGGCTCGCCCAAGAACTCAAGCTGCCGTTGCTTACGCTAAATTTGGCCACCGTCATGAGTAGCTATCTCGGCAAGACAGGCAATAATGTGCGTGCGGTCTTCGATCACGCTATCTCCCGTCCCTGCGTGCTGCTGCTCGACGAGTTTGACGCGATCGCCAAGCGGCGCGACGACGACAGCGATGTGGGCGAACTCAAGCGTCTGGTTAACGTCCTCCTGCAGGCCCTAGACGACTGGCCAGCAAACTCACTTTTGATTGCGGCGACCAATCACGGCGACTTGCTTGACCCGGCGGTTTGGCGCCGATTCGACCATGTTGTCCAGTTCGAGCCGCCATCGGTCGAGTTGATCGTAACGTATCTGAACGATCTGCCCATGGAAGAGAAAATACGGCAGAACTTGGCCGCCCTGCTCCATGGCGAATCGTTCAGCTCAATCGGTCATCTCATCCACGCGGCGCGTAAAAGCGCCCTACTTGAGCAAACAGAGCTAGTTCCTGTTCTGGTCAAGAATGCGGTACGGCTAAGGATGAGCAAAGGTGATATGGCCAAGCCGCATGAGGGAGAGATGCTTCTGCTGCATCTGGCAGGCCATTCGCGTCGCGAAATAGCGTCACGGTTGGGCAAAACCCATCCGACAGTCAGCAGCGTCATCAAACGTTACCTCGGGGAGTAATCAGGAATGGCAGCAACGAACATTATTTTGGGATACGGCGAGACACTTACGCAGCCTTTCAAGCTTAAGCAAGGATCGGGAGCGAAGAAATACCCGTACCATATTGCTCAGCAACGCGAATGGCTCGGCAAGCAGCTTGATCGCTTGATGGCGTCTCAACAGGCCCAGTCCCGGATTCTCAAGCCACGCGGTGAGTCTGTTGCAAAGTTCACTCTCCACCCCGCGTTTCTCGCCAAGACTCACCATCCCAACAACCTCCTCAAGGCAAGTGGCTTACGCTGTGTCGGAAGCCGCTCAGCCAATGTTGTGCCACGTGACATTGCCAGCAGCCGCCAACGGGCTGGGGAGTCTCTTTTTACAGCGGCTTTATTTGTTGCGGGGCCGGACGAAGCGTTCATCCGCCTAAAGGACCTCCTCCTCTCCAGCCAGACCTCTCAAACTCAGCAGAAGGCCTTCTGCAGGTTCGAGTTGATGCAGGAATTTGCGGCGGCTGACAAGAATTTCGCGAATCAGGTAGGTCAACCGCATGCATCTCTCGAGGTTGTATTGCACGCCGCAATCCAGGACAGCGATATCATCAAGGCGTTCGCTACCTACGTCGAGTCCCTTGGAGGCTTGGCCGAGGTATCGCGTGCGCTCAATGTATCGGCTCTCACATTCGTACCAGTGCGTCTTCCGGTATCGAAGGCCCAAGATCTGGCTGCTTTCCAGTTCGTCCGTGCCGTGCGTGTTATGCCATCGCTTCGGATAGGCGGGCGTGACATGCGTAGCTCGAGCGTGCCCGCCCCGGCACTGCCTATCCAGTCGGCGATCGACACTACGCTCAAGGTTGCCGTCTTTGACGGCGGTATTGGTCACACGGACTTATCGCAGTGGGTACAGGAGACCGTACTGCCTGGCGCCGAGTCGACGTCGGCCGCCTATCTTAATCACGGCAATGGTGTAACCAGCTCGGTGCTGTTCGGACCACTCGACGAGGCTGCGGAGCAGTTTCCGCGCCCATATGCCAACGTTCATCACTACCGTTGCATCAGTCCAGCGCTGCAACATTCCGATGGCGTGCCCGACGTTGACCTCTATGACGTGCTCAAGAACATCGATCATGTGCTCAAATCCGGACACCATGACTTTGTCAATTTCAGCATCGGACCTTACATGCCGATGGACGACGACGAGGTGCATCCTTGGACGGCACTGATTGACAGCCACCTCGCGTCTGGCAAAACGCTTGCTGCAGTTGCAGTTGGTAACGACGGTGACAAGGTGTGGCCCGAATGCCGCGTGCAGCCGCCGTCCGATATGGTTAACGCGTTAGCAGTTGGCGCCTGCGATGTCACCGCTGAATCCTGGGAACGCGCGTCTTATAGCTCGCACGGTCCCGGCCGTAGTCCAGGCATGATCAAACCCGACGGCGTAGGCTTCGGCGGATCCGAACAGCAGCCTTTTGTCGTCTACAATGCCCTGACCGCACAGTACGCCCACACCAGCGGCACCAGTTTCAGCTCGCCTGCGACCTTGCGCACCGCTATCGGCGTAAAAGTGTCATTGAACTCGCCGTTGAGTATCCTCGCGGTGCGTGCACTGATGTCGCATCACGCCAGCCGGCCCAAGGGCATGCTGATGAGTCACGTAGGCCATGGCCGCTTTCCCCAGAGCGTCGACGAAGTATTGACGTGCGAAGACAACGAAGTCCGCGTTATCTATCAAGGCACCTTGGCGGCCGGCCAGAATCTGCGTGCGCTCATTCCATTTCCTTCGCTTCCTTTAAATGGCAAGGTGACCCTTCGAGCGACTTTGTGCTTTGCTAGCCATACCGATCCCGAACATGCGGTGAATTACACGCGCGCTGGCTTGACCGTGCTTTTACGACCGAAGAAAACGTCGAAGAAGACAATGCCGTTTTTTTCCTCGTCGAAGATGTACACGACCGAGCTCGAGGCGCGGACGGACGAACAAAAATGGGAAACGACTCTCAAACATGAGCATCGCTTTAACGTCGATACCCTCGACGATCCGCTCTTCGACATCACATACGGTGCGCGCGAAGACGGCCAAAGCGTCGACAACAGCTTGCTCCCGCCCCTGCCTTACGCGATGGTCGTGACTGTGGCAGCCGAAGACACGCCAGGCGTCTACAATAATATCCGTCAGCGTTATCAGACGCTACAGCCAGTCGAGGTACGCCAAGAGGTCCGTATCCAAAGCGGCACCGGCAAGCCGTAACTCTGGCCCATAGGTGCGCTGGCAATCGGAAATAAGTCATCGGATACGGAAATGCCACATCAGATCGCCGCCGCAGCGGTATTCGCCATAGCACCGTTGGAGGTGCTGGCTGTCTCACGCGACTTGGACGGCTCGCGTGGAACGAACCGAGAGTCGAATGTGCCGAAGCAGATCGGCGCCGATACCGATGTGGCAGCGGTGCTCGCTTGGCTTGCCAACTTTACGGATAAGCGAGCAACATTTGATGCTTACCGCAAGGAAGCAGAGCGTCTGCTACTCTGGTGTGTTCTCCAACGCGGAAAAGCGCTATCGTCCATGACTCACGAGGACTGGCTCGCCTACAAAGCATTCTTGGTCAGCCCATCACCGCGGGAACGTTGGGTGAGCGAACAGAGCCGTCGTCACCCTAGAAGCGACCCACGGTGGCGCCCATTCGCAGGTCCCCTTTCAGGATCAAGCCAGCGGCAGGCGGGCTTGATCCTGAATTCGATGTTTGCCTGGCTAGTTAACGCCGGCTATCTGGCTGGCAATCCGTTGTCACTGTCCCGCCAGCGATCCAGTCGCCAGGCGCCGCGCATCGAACGTTACCTAGATGACGAAATGTGGGCTGAGGTCAAGGCAACCATCGACGCCCTGCCCCGCGATACTCCGCGCGAGCGCGAACACTACCTAAGACTCAGGTGGCTCGTTACGTTGTTATACGTGTGCGGATTGCGGATTTCAGAAATCGTGGAAAACAGCATGGGATGTTTCTTCTCAAGGCGCAATCGTGACGGTACCGAGCAATGGTGGCTTGAAATTCTGGGTAAGGGAGACAAGCTGCGGCTGGTGCCGGCCACGAGCGAGCTTATGGTCGAACTCGGTCGCTACCGGCGTGAATTAAGCTATCCACCGTTACCGGTGCCGGGCGAATCCACACCACTGTTGCTTCCGATTGGCGGCAAGCCAAAATCCATGAGCCGGGGCGGCATTCACGACATCGTCAAGGCCGTGTTTGCGATGACGGCCGAGCGGCTCAAGCTCAAAGGGCCAGAATACGCGCACGTTGCAGTCAAGGCAAGCCAGGCATCGGCGCACTGGCTCAGGCACACCGCAGGGTCGCACATGGCTAACAAATCGGTTGATCTCCGGCACGTCCGCGACAACCTTGGCCATGAGTCAATCGGAACAACGAGCCGGTATCTGCATTCATCCGACGACGCACGGCACACTGAGACGGAAGACAAGCACCGGGCAAATTGGTAGAGAGATTCTAGCTTGCCAGGAGCTCGATGCCTTAGTCTTCCGCCTTTGGAGCCTCGTTCATGGAAACAGGTCAAGGTGAAGTCCGTCAACTGCGGGAAAGGCGACGCTACCAGCAACCACATCACCGTTTCTGTGATCGAATTTCACATCGATATCACTCAAGGTTGCTGTCTCCCTCCGAAAGTCTTCAACCCGCTTGCGGCCATCCCTTACTGCCACAAGCCACCAGTAAAACGACGCGTACTCAGCGATGAATTGCGCCCGCCAACAGATCCTCACACGCATGGCAAACTCATTCCCGTAAGGGAAACCAACGCTGTACTCGTCGAACCATGCCTCGTCGCCCGACTCCTCAAACTGACTAAAATATGTTTCGTAGCTTCTGCGCAGCATGACCAGAGCGAGAATCTTGAGATTGCAGCCGGCTGGGGCGCAGATGAGGTCCCGGACGGGCAGCGCCTGGTGACGCCGGTAGTCTGCGTCATCAAATGGTGTGCTTCGTGCAATTGCTTGCCTCAAACGCCGTATCGTTGCGCGGTAAACTTGAAGTGCCAGATTGAGCTTTTCATGGCGGCTCTGACGACGGGCCCATATGAAAGTAGTTGGGTCGTCTGGAGCGAGGCTGACTTTCCACTTCAAGACAACTAGAGACGGTAGCGTCCGTGTCGAAATAGGTAGTTCTTTCGGCGGCGGCTGCCTGTCGATGACCCACTGCCGGATGCTCACGTCAGGTCGCAACCAGGGCGCGGCGACCTGAGCCTTGCGGGACGGCAGCAAGCGCGCCATTTC